>NZ_JBHRYQ010000001.1:0-5085467 GCF_042649125.1 Lacihabitans lacunae | reverse complement strand
CCCGGGAGAACTGATAGAACCTGAACTTTCGGCCAAACTAAACAATCAGCTGCAGGAATATATAATTTCACAGAACAGACTCAGTATTCCTGCACTTTTTATTGGCGAAGCATACAACGGCATCGATGCCCACGGCTCCACCAAGTTTGGTAGGCCAATGGCCCAAGCGGCTTCTTTTAATACAGATTTGGTGCATCAAATATGGGACATTGTGGGTCAAGAGGCACGCTCAAGAGGTTTTAATATGTGCCACTCGCCTGAGGCTGACTTGGCTCGTGACCCCCGATTTGGAAGAATGAGCGAAACTTTTGGTGAAGACACCTACCTTACAACCGAAATGGTGGTGAGTGCCGTAACCGGTGTGCAGGGCGATTATACAGGCCTAAAAAAAACACATATAGGTGCTGTAACTAAGCATTTTGCTGGTTATGCTCAGATTTTGGGTGGCAAAAACTTTGCTGCTATCGAGATATCGCCACGTACCCTTGCTGACGAAATTTTGCCGCCTTTTCAAGCTGCAGTTCAAAGAGCGAAAACTTTGGGAATAATGGCTTCTCATGGCGACCTGAACGGCATCGCAAGTCATGCCAATCCAGCTTTGCTCACCGATATACTTAGAACCCAATGGGGGTTTACGGGGTACACAGTTTCTGACGCAAATGACATAGCAAGGCTTAACTTTTTTATGCACGTAGCCGAAACGCCCGAAGACGCCGCTAGAATGGCTTTGGAGGCAGGAATGGACGTGGATTTGTATAGCGATGTGGCGTATGCACTGCTTCCAGAAATGGTAAAAACTAATCCCGAGCTCATTAAAAATATCAACATGGCGGCGGCTAGAGTTTTAAGAACAAAGTTTACGCTAGGCTTATTCGACAGTCCATTTACCGAAATAAAAAATGCGAATAGAACTGACAAAGCACTAGCATTGGCAAAAAACGGCGACCTTGAAAGTATTATTTTATTGAAAAACTTAAAAACTACAGAGGGTCAACTATTGCCTCTAAATAAAACTGACATTACATACAAAAAAATAGCTCTTTTAGGGCCTGTACTTTCAGAAGGTGCAAAGGCAGATTTTGAAAAAGTAGCGGGCAATGGATATCAGTTCGTGGAAGAAAAAGGATATGAACTAACCGACGGAAACAAGGCTATTCCCAAACTAAACCCAGACACGGAAGAGGGAATGCAAAGAATGCTTAAAAAAGCAGCAGAATCAGACCTTTGTATCCTCTTTTTGGGAGGAGACGAATTTGAAGCAAAGGAAGGTTTTTTTGCAAATGCCTATGGCGATAGACTGAGCATTGACCCTATAAACAGGCAAGATGAGCTTTTGACCAAAATAAAAGCCTTGAATAAGCCGGTTATAGTAGTGCTAAAACACCGCAGAACATTATCCATAAACGAAATTTCAAATTCGGCAGACGCTATCCTTGACTGTTGGGACATGTCCGAATTTGGAAATGAATCTGTAGCTAAAATAATATTTGGAATGGCGAACCCTTCAGGCAAATCTCCTGTAACGATTCCACGAAGCATTGGGCAACTGCCATTTCATTACAGCCAAAAAGAAATTAACTACAAAAAAGGATATTTATTTACTGAAAATGGCCCGCTGTATCCATTTGGGTTTGGCTTGAGCTATACCAATTTCGAATATTCAGATATTAAACTTTCTCAAAACTCGCTAACTGACAGAGGCTCCATAACTGTTAGTGTAAATGTAAAAAACACGGGCAAATACGACGGCAAAGAAGTTGTGCAAATGTATCTGAAAGATATTATTGGATCTGTGACTCGCCCAAACAAAGAACTAAAGGGTTTTCAAAAGGTATTTATCAAAGCAGGTGAAAGCAAAAACATCACCTTTACCATCAGCCCCGCCATGTTAGAATTTACAACCATCCGTATGAAAAAAGAATTGGAAGCAGGAGATTACGAGGTCATGTTGGGTACTTCTTCAGAAACCGGACTAAAAGCGAATTTTAAACTCATTTTACCTAAAAAATAAGGCAATGAAACTTACCATAAAAGTCATAACTATGCTCTGTTTTGTAATAATTCAACTAAAAGCACATTCACAAAGCAGAATTTTAGAGGCAATTCCGGTTGATTCTGTCGTTTCTGATTTTCCGGTAAACTTTGCTTTTACAGCCAAAAAAGATTGGCAGTTTATAGCCTACTACAACAAAGACCGAAGCCTCACTGTAGCAGGCAAAAAAGAATCTGAAACCAACTGGAAAATAAAGACATTACCTACCAAAGTTGGTTGGGATAGCCACAATAGCATAGTTTTGGCCTTAGATCGAGACAATTGCCTCCACGTAAGTGGCAATATGCATAACGACTCCCTCATTTATTTTAAAACTCAAAAACCATTTGATGTAACCACATTTGAGAAAATATTTCCACTTGTCAATGCCAAAGATGAGCTTAGCAGCACCTACCCCAGTTTTATAAAAGATGCCAAGGGAAAGTTGATATTTATGTATCGCAAAGGAGGAAGCGGAAACGGAAACACCATAAATATAGCTTATGACGAAAAAAACAAATCCTTTAGCCGCCTAAGTACAGATTTTTTGTTTGATGGCATGAATCAAATGAGTGCCTACAGCACGGCCCCAAAACTCGGGAAAGACGGGTATTTTCATATGGCTTGGGTATGGAGAGATACGCCACACAGCGAAACCAACCACGACCTTTCGTATGCCAAAAGTAAAGATTTAGTAAACTGGGAAACTATGGACGGCCAAAAAGGGAAATTGCCCATAAGTCCGCTAAACAAGCAATTTATTGTTGACCCTGTGCCAGCGGGCGGCGGCATAATAAACGGCGGTTTTGAGATGTTTTTTGATAAAAATCACAATCCGTTTTTTGCCTATCACAAATATGACAAAAATGGTTTTAGCCAAATGTACATAGCAAAATCAGACAAACAAACGTGGCAAATAGCCCAAGTGTCTGACTGGAACCACCGCTGGGATTTTAAAGGCCCAGGTTCAATAACGGGCGAATTGAAAATAACTTCTGCTCAAATAACAGAACAAGAAGTCATCAAAGTCAATTATTGGCATGTAAAAAGAAATAATGGACAAGTAATGATAGACCTTAAAACTTTAAAAACAATTAGCGATTTTGAGACAAAATCAGAAGAGGAAAATATTTATCCAACAGAACTAAACCGAGCCCTATCAGGCACAGCCGGCATGACCCCAAAATGGCAAATGGCAAACCAAGTAAAGGGCTATTTCTATGCTTTCCGATGGGAAACATTAGGCAAAAGACGTTTTTATGAAAAAGTAGAAACACCCGTAAAACCCGTATTGATGTACCTTTATAAAGTATCAAAAAGCTATGAATAATCTAAAATACATCTTATTATTTTCGCTAATCTTCTCGCCATTGGTGAACGTATTTTCACAAAAAACTACGGTGACTATTGTGGGTGAGCAGTTTTATATAAACGGAAAACTTACCTATGAAGGCAGGCAGTGGAGAGGAAACAAAATAGAAGGCCTATTGATGAACTCGCGAATGGTCCAAGGCATTTTTGATGACCTCAATGTGGCCACAAGAGACACTTTTGCGTATGCTGACACTAAAAAATGGGACCCCGAACGAAACAATTTGGAGTTTATAGAAGCCATGCCCAAATGGAAGTCATTTGGCCTAAATGCCATCACAGTAAACATGCAAGGGGGAAGCCCTTTTGGGTATGGTAATTTTGATTTTTACAACCCGGGTTTTAATGCAGACGGCTCGCTAAACTACGGGTACATGAACCGCCTAGACAGAATTTTGAAAAAGGCAGATGACCTAGGCATGGTAGTGATATTGGGGATGTTTTATTTTGGGCAAGATCAAAGACTCTATGATGAAACGGCTATAAAAAGAGCCGTAACGGAACTAGTTAACTGGCTTCATGACAAAAAATATAGAAACGTACTTTTAGAAATAAATAATGAAACCCAAGCCGATTTAAAGCATTATGACCACGAAATATTGCTCATGCAAAGGGTACATGAACTCATTGTATTGGCAAAAAATATCGAACGAAATGGTTTTAGATATAACGTCAGTGTGAGTTTTGCGGCACAAACTGTACCCACCGAAAACGTGATAAAAGTGGCTGATTTTATACTTTTTCACTGTAATGCACTTCGAAAAACCGAAGATTATGAAAACCACATAGCCAAAGTAAAAAAAGCAGTAGGTGACCGAAAACTACCTATTGTAATAAATGAAGACGACAATCATGATTTTGAAGCAGAGAATTCACATTTTAATATCGCTTTAAAGAATCACATCTCTTGGGGATTTTTTGATTATCGAAAAAAAGGAGACACTGACCTGAAAAATGGGTTTCAAACTATACCCGTAGATTGGGGAATAAATTCGGAGACAAAAAAGGCTTTTTTTAATAAAGTAAAAGAAATAACAGGAACTAAAAGTGAAACACTCACTAGCAAAGATTTCATAAAAATAGAAGCAGAAAGCACAAAATCTCCATTAGGCAAATGGCTAAAAATAACTAGCAAAAATAAAAACTACGTAGCAAATGCCTCAGGCAAAACCTACTTAGAGTTTATGGGAAATACCCCAAGTATAGGCGAACCAAACTCTCCACTACAATATACAGTAAAAGTACCTATTGATGGAAACTATAGACTCTTGATGATGAGTAGCAAACGCTTAGAAGGAGACCGTGGTGACTGGTGCAATGACGCCTATGTGAAACTAAAAGGAGATTTTGAAAGTGCAACCAACCTCGACAAGCAAACTTTAGAAAATTACCTGAAATATTTTCAAGAAGGCAGCACAAATACTCCTGAAAACGAGTGGCACTGGGCTCAACGAGCCGAAAGAGGCAGACACGAGTTTTTTGATTTGGTTTATAAACTAAAAAAAGGAGAAACTTATACCCTAACCTTGGCCGGACGCTCTCAAAGATTTAGTGTGGACTACATTGTGTTTTATAATGCCGACAAAACTAGTCTGCCGGAAGCCAAAGCTTTTTTTGAAAACAAAGCATCAGAGTAAAATGAAAAACTTTTTCTCAAAAAATCAGAATACTATTTTCAAAAAAAATGCTTTTGGAAATACAAAGAAGCAGGACATGAGAATGACAAAAACAATATGAAATGAAGAGACGTGAGTTTATACAAAATGGAAGTTTAGGTCTAGGTACTTTGGCATTTTTAAGGCCTATCAACTGGCAACTAAATAATAAACAAGCCACTGAATACAAGGTATTTATAAGTGAACTGTTAAAAACTTGGGGAGATGGCATGTTAGCCAATCAAATTGATAACCCAAGCGATGAAACCACCCACGGAGCCCTTATGTGTCCTTCATGTGGCGAAATACACGGACGCTGTATGGATGCAGTTTTGCCTTTTTTGTATTTAGCAGAAACCACCGGAGACGACAAATATCTAAAGGCCGGAATCTCGGTATTTGAATGGTCTAAAAACGTGACCTCGGCAGATGGAAGTTGGACGGTAATGCCAAACCCAAACAGCTGGAAAGGCATCTCTGTTTTTGGTGGAATAGCCTTGGCCGAAACACTCAAATATCACGGGGATATTTTACCTCAAAAAACCAAAGAAAAATGGACAGAAAGATTAACAGCCGTTAGTGAATATATTTTCAAAACCTTCGATTTAACTTTTACCAATATCAACTACGGATTTACTTCTATTTATGCACTTCACCTGTTTGGCCAAGTGCTAAATAACCCATCATATACGCAACGTAGCCACGAGTTAGCAAAAGACATAAAAAACTGGCTTTCGGAGCCTAACAAATTAATAATAGGAGAAGGAAAACCAAGTACTAAAAAAAGTGCGAAAGGCTTATACGGCGTAGACTTGGGCTACAATGTAGAAGAAACCATCAATGCGGTGGTGCAATACGCTGTAGAAGTTAAAGATGAAGAACTTATAACCTTGCTAAAGGCATCACTGGAAGGACATTTAGAATTTATGTTTCCAGACGGTGCTTGGGACAACAGCTGGGGAAGTCGCCAATATAAATGGTCCTATTGGGGTAGCAGAACCACCGATGGCAGTCAAATAGGCTACACACTTTTGGCAGACCGGAATTCAGCATTTGGCAGGGCAGTTTACCAAAACACCATGTTGCTAAAAAGTTGCACAAAAGATGGTCTAATTCACGGAGGTCCACATTATATCTCGCATGGCGTAAAGCCTTGTATTCATCACACGTTTTGTCATGCTAAAACTTTGGCTTCCTTACTCAATGAAAACAAAAATTTAGAATTGATAAATGCCACAGCCAAATTACCAATAGAGACCAATTATGGAATAAAACACATGCCTGAGGTAGATGTTTGGCTGGTGAGTCACCAAAACTGGCGAGCGAGTATTTCATCGTATGATTTTGTTTACACCGAAAACTCACAACAGGCTACCGGCGGGAGTATTGGTTTTTTATACCATCAAAAAATCGGCACAATTTTTACGGCAAGCATGGCCAAATACAGAGAAGTGGAAATCTATAACCAGCAAGAAAACCCCGACGATATTGACTTTGCTCTAACTCCAAGAATAGAACTATTCGAAGAAAACAACTGGTTTACTAACCTTTACGACCTCGAAGCTAAGGTTTCACATCAAACTAATAAAGATAAAATTACGGTTTCTGCTCAAGTAAAATTAAAAAATGAAGAGGGAAAACAGTTGACAAATAATGACTCAAATTATGAATTGAAATATGAATTCGAGAAGGGGAAATTTAGTATTACAGCAAAAAAAACTAAAAAAGGCAAAGAACAACAAAAGGCTCAGTTGGTTTTACCAATCGCCTGCCAATCCGAAGAAAAAGTAACACAATTAGACGCAAAAAGCATACAGATTAAAAAGAAAAATGGCACTCTTTTGATTAAATCAAATGTACCATTAGAGATTATAAAAACTACTAAAAGTAGGGTATTTAACCTTGTGCCTGGCATTGAGGCGGTACCTGTAATTGCACATTTCGACGAAAGTGCTCATGAAATTATTTGTACTATTTTGGTAAGCTAACTCAAATCTAAGTAAAATGAAAACACTAAAAATACTCTTAGCTTCCTTGTTTATTTCTTACATAAAATCAGTCCCAATGACAAAGAATTAGTTACAGTTAAAATAATCCCTGGTAACTAAAACGATTTTGAAAAATAGAAGTAATCCAAAATAAAAACTTACTCAATTTTAAACTAGAATAATATCAAATAAAACAATTTTAATTATGAATAAAATTACCCAAAAACTTGGTCTATTGGTTTTAGGAAGTCTAATAACATTGCAGTCTTGTACTACCAAAGCTCCGACTAAAACCCCAGAAAAAATCCAAATAGAAACCTCAATGGTAAAAGCCATGCAGTGGCAGGAGCAACACGAAAAGTTTGGAAAAGGCCCAACCGACTGGACAAATGGAGCCTATTACACAGGCGTAATGCGGGCACACATGGCAACCAAAAATCCATTGTTTGAAAAAGCCATGGTAGATATGGGTAGAAGGTTAAACTGGAAAACGCACGACAGATACTTTCATGCCGATGACATTGCGATCTCTGCTGCTTACATTTACCTAAAAAAACTGGGAAACAAAGAAGTGGACCTAGGGCCAACGGACGCATGGATAAATGATCACCTTAACAAACCACACGACTGGAAAGAAGGAAAAGGAAATAGCGAACAAAAAATGCTTTGGTGGTGGTGCGACGCCCTTTTTATGGCTCCTCCGGTTTTGGTAAACTATGCCACTTTAAAAAATGACAACACCTACCTCGACGAAATGGATACCTATTACCAACAAACGTATGCCTATCTTTTCGATAAGGAGGAAAAACTGTTTTATAGAGACAATCGTTTTTTTATAAAAGGTGAAAGCAGTGATAAGTTAGAGCCAAATGGCAAAAAAGTATTTTGGTCGAGGGGAAATGGTTGGGTATTGGCAGGATTGGCCTTAATACTAGACGATATGCCTAAAAACTACAAACACCGCCCATTTTATGAAAACCTTTACAAAACAATGGCGGCACGTATAAAAGAACTTCAACCGCAAGATGGCCTTTGGCGTACTAGTCTACTAAACCCAGAAGGTTTTGAACACGGCGAAGCAAGCGGTAGTGGTTTTTACACGTTTGCTTTGGCTTGGGGTGTAAACCAAGGATTATTACCAAAAGAAACCAATAAACCCGTAGTGGAAAAAGCATGGAAATCATTGGCTAATTGCCAACAATCCAATGGCATGGTAGGCTGGGTACAGACGATTGGTTTTGACCCTAAACCCGCCGACAAAGACTCGTGGTTTAATTTCGGAACGGGGGCATTTCTGTTGGCAGGAAGTGAAATCATTAAAATGAAATAACCATGAAACCACATCGCTACTTGCTCTTAATATCCCTGATCGTACTATCAGTATTTAATAAATCATATGCCCAAACCACCAAGCCTAATATCGTTTTTATTTTGGTAGATGACCTAGGGATCAATGATTTAAGCTGCATGGGAAGTAAGTTCTATGAAACTCCGAATGTGGATAAGATCGCGAGCCAAGGTACTGTATTTACCAATGGATACGCTTGTAGCGGTGTTTGTAGTCCTTCACGAGCGAGTATAATGACTGGCAAGTTTACGGCTAGGCACGGTATCACAGATTGGATTGGAGCAAAATCTGGGACGGATTGGAGATCCTTAAATCGCAGCTCCAAACTCCTGCCAGCCTATTACCAGCATCAATTACCGAAGGAGGATATCGTGCTGGCCGAAGCATTAAAGGCTGGTGGTTATAAAACTTTTTTTGCAGGCAAATGGCATTTGGGTGAGCTTGGTTCTTATCCTGAAGACCACGGATTTGATATCAATAAAGGAGGCTGGGAAGCTGGCTCACCCAATGGTGGCTATTTTTCTCCTTGGCAAAACCCAAGCTTACCAAACATCGAAAATGGAGAAGAGCTATCCATGCGTCTGGCAAAAGAAACCGCAGCTTTTATTACCACACATACTAAAACACAAAAAGACCAACCTTTTTTCGCATTTCTATCTTTTTATGCGGTACATGGGCCTATCCAAACCACTGAAGAGAAATGGGCGAAATATCGGCAAAAAGTAGAGCAAAATGGAATAGCAAAAACGGGATATATTATGGAGCACGACCTACCTATAAGGCAAGTGCAAGACAATCCTATTTATGCAGGCTTAGTAGAGGCCATGGATGATGCCGTAGGGCTAGTACTACAAACACTCGAAAAACTGAACCTTCAAGAAAACACCATACTCGTTTTTACCTCAGACAATGGAGGCGTAGCCTCTGGAGATTCCTATTCTACGGCTAATCTGCCTTATCGAGGGGGTAAAGGCTACCAATGGGAAGGTGGTATACGAGAGCCTTATTTTATAAAATTTCCTAAGTTAAGCAGCCAGCTAAAATCCAGCGAATATCCGGTTACTGGAGCAGATTTTTTTCCTACGCTCTTGGATTTTGCCCAGCTGCCATTGCTCCCAGCTCAGCATATAGATGGCCAAAGTTTAAAGCCGCTTATTGAAGGAAAAAAACCTCCTCAAAGACCCTTGTATTGGCATTATCCACACTACGGCAATCAAGGTGGGCAACCCAACTCCATAATCATAGAAAAAAAATTCAAACTGATACACTATTGGGAAGACGGTCACGATGAGCTATATAACTTAGGCACTGACCCTTACGAACAAAAAAATATCGCCAACCAAAATAAAAAGAAAGTGAAGTTTTTGGCAAAAAAACTATCGGATTGGTTAATAAGTGTAAACGCTCATTATCCTACCCAAGATCCAGAATACAATGCAGAAAAAGCAAAAAAAAGGCACCAAAACATCGAAGAGGTACTTTTGCCGCGACTTGAAAAAGAACGATTAGATTTCCTCAATAAATCATTTAAACCAAATGACAATTGGTGGGACAGTAAATTTACAAAAGATTAAAAAAACAGAACCAAATAATAAACCATTCTTAATTTTTTAAACTCTCAAGCAGCTTTGGAAAGATGAATAAATCAATTTTAAGTTTTATAATTTACCTGTTTTTTTGTTTAATCCAAAAACAATCAATAGCTCAAGAAAAACCTAACGTGCTGTTTATTTCAATAGACGACTTAAACGATTACATTGCATGTATGGAGGGTTCTATACGTATTCCTACTCCCAATATTGACAGGCTCCTTAAGTCTGGTACTCTTTTCACCAATGCACACTGTCAAGCTCCCATTTGTGGGCCTTCGCGAGCAAGTCTTTTGTCAGGTTTGTATCCAACAAGTAGCGGAAACTATCTGCAAGTCAGCGACAAAGACATCAAAAAGTCGAATGAAAAAATTAAATCTGCTACTTTTTTGCCTGATTATTTTGAACAAAATGGCTACCGAACCTTCGGAGCAGGTAAAGTTTTTCACCAAGGAGACAAAGCATTAGTTTTTGATGAGTTTGGCACAAGCCACATAAAAGATTTGATGGGACCCAAACCAGAAACGAGGTTTAAATACGCCCCAATTCCTAAAAAAGGGGTGGAAATGACCCAAACAGACTGGGGGCCTTATCCGGATGCTGACAGCCTGATGACGGACTATATCAGTGCAGAGTGGGTCATTGAAAAATTAAAAAAAGAGCATGATAAGCCCTTTTTTATGGCTTTAGGGTTTGTAAGACCTCATGTGCCCTTATATGCACCACAAAAATGGTTTGATATGTTTCCAATAGAAAAAATCAAAACTCCACCATACCTAAAGTCAGACCTTGACGACGTACCTGCGATGGGCATACGAGTGGCAGATGCACCAATGATGCCAACAACCGAAATGCTCATAAAAAACGGACAATGGCCGGAAGTCATACAGGCTTATTCGGCCTGTGTAGCGTTTGTTGATGCTCAATTGGGGAAGGTTTTAGACCAATTAGAAAATTCAAAATATGCCAACAATACGGTAATTGTACTTTGGGCAGACCATGGCTACCACCTTGGCGAAAAAAACAGATTTGCAAAACAAGCTCTATGGGAAAGAGACACCCGCACGGTACTTATTATTAACGATAAAAGAAACCCTTCGCAAGCACAAAATGTGGACGAACCTGTTCAACTTCTCGACATCTACCCTACCCTATTAGATATTTGCAAACTTCCCGCAAACAAAATGAACGAAGGCCACTCTTTGGTAGGATTAATTAACAAAACCACAAAAAACTGGCCATATGCGGCCCTGTCTTTTTATGGTGTCGGCAATGTATCAATACGAGATAAATCGTTTAGATACATTCAGTATGAGGATGGTTCAAATGAACTTTATGATTTAAATAAAGATCCCAATGAATGGAAAAATCTGGCGTCTAAAAAAGTATATTTTAAGAAAATAAAAAAGCTAAAAACCTCTATCCCTGAAAAATGGGCCGATAATTCACCTTTTTCTAAATATACATTTAACGCATACTTTATTGAAAAATCAAACTCGAAATAAACTATATCTTTTCTAACTATTTAAAAATTCAAGTTCAACATTTTTCGGATTAATTAAGGTTAAAAAGCACCTAGTTTTTCAGATTTGAGTTACTACTATTTGGGAGAGAGAACTTAGATTTTTTATTAAAAGCCCATTTGCATTTTTTTAGTGTGAAATGAGGCCAAATATTGCCTAAATCTCATATCAATCTGTTATGCTTTATTTCAAATACTAGCCCAAATTTGATATATAACCAATCTACATATTATCAAAATGTACTATTAAACTATCAATTTGTTTAAAGTTTATGACTCGTTAATATCAGAACTTTGTCCTACTAAAAATCAAATAGATACAATTTAGTATTTATTCAAATCAAAGCGTACCGAATAATATGCATACTATTTTAGGCCTTTTTTTTCATACCATTGGAGGAATTTCTTCTGGGAGTTTTTATATGTCTTTAAAAAAAGTAAAAGACTGGTCTTGGGAAAGCTATTGGCTTGTAGGCGGATTGTTTTCTTGGCTAATAGTTCCGTTTATAGCTGCCTATATCACCATTCCTGAGTTTCTTAGTATTATTACTTCTGAAGACTCAAAAACCTTATATATTACGTTTAGCATGGGGCTCATTTGGGGCATTGGCGGCCTCACCTACGGCTTGGGAATCAGATACCTCGGCATGTCGCTCGGAAACTCCATCGTTTTAGGTTTCAGTTCTGCTTTTGGGGCAATAGTACCGGCTATTTATTATAATTTTTATCCATCGGAAGGCAAAGTAAATTTTAGCCAAATGATCAGCTCTAATGGCGGACAGTTGGTATTGGGAGGCGTATTGGTCTGCCTGATTGGCATTGCCATATCAGGCAAAGCAGGTGTAATGAAAGAAAATAATGCTAAAAAAGAATTCCAAGACGAATTTAATTTAGTAAAAGGCCTAATAATTGCGATATTATCGGGTATTCTAAGTGCATTTTTTAACTACGGCATTGAAGCCGGCAAACCCCTAGCAGATGAGGCGGTTAGGTTGGGCTATAACCCTTTGTTTCAAAATAACGTAACCTATATAGTACTCCTTTGGGGAGGGTTAACCACAAATTTCATTTGGTGCATATACCTCAATTTCAAAAACAAATCATTCGTAGATTACACAAACCCCAACACTCCTATTGCTTCAAACGTCTTATTTTCTGCTATTGGAGGTACTTTGTGGTTTTTGCAATTTTTCTTTTATGGCATGGGCGAAAGCAAATTAGGCAACGGAGCAAGCTCATGGATTTTACACATGGCCACCATAATTTTAACAGGTAATTTTTGGGGCCTTTACCTAAAAGAATGGCAGGGCGTAAACCGCAAAACCTTCAGAACTTTTATACTTGGAATAGCCGCAATATTACTCTCTATTATCCTTGTGGGTATTGGAAACTCAATTTAATAAATTATTAAAATAAAACTTTTAAGAATATGAATTTCAAACACGTAAGCTATCTATGGGATGACGCCAAAGCCGCTTCAATGGCCGGTGACGAAGTCGCATTGTTTATTTATAGATCTAATTTATTAGGAGCAGACCTCCGATTAACTAATTATGGAGGTGGAAACACGTCTGTAAAAATCACCGACAAAGACCCACTAACTGGCCAAGAAACCGAAGTTATGTGGATCAAAGGCTCTGGTGGCGATATCGGTACTTTGAAAAAATCGGGTTGTGCGGCATTGTATATGGAGCGTTTACTTAATCTCGAAAAAGTATACAAAGGCATAGCCCAAGAAGACGAAATGGTGGAACTTTTTAACCACTGTATTTTCGATTTAGCTTCAAAAGCACCTTCGATAGATACACCTTTGCATGGATTTTTGCCATTTAAACATATAGACCACTTGCACCCTGATGCTGCCATTGCGATAGCAGCCGCCAAAGACGGCAAAAAAATCACAGACGAGCTATTTAATGGCGAAATCGGTTGGGTAGAGTGGCAAAGACCAGGTTTTGATTTAGGACTAAAGCTTAGGGCTTGCCTGCAAGAAGCAGCCGCAAAAGGAATCGCACTGAAAGGAATCATGTTGGGTTCTCACGGTTTGTTTACGTGGGGAGACACCGCCTACAGCAGTTATATCAACACCTTAGAAGTTACAGAAAAGTGTGCAGAATTTTTGGAAGAAAACTACGGCAAAAAACGTCCAGTTTTTGGAGGAGAAAAAGCACCAAGTTTAGCAGAAGCAGATAGAAAAACCAAAGCGGCGAGTTTAGCTCCTACGCTTAGAGGATATTGCTCTTCAGAACGAAAAATGGTGGGCCACTTCACAGACGATGCCAGAGTGTTAGAGTTTATCAACTCAAACGACTTGGCTAAGTTGGCACCTTTGGGCACCTCTTGTCCCGATCATTTTTTAAGAACAAAGATTGCTCCTTTGGTATTAGATCCAACCAAAGTGGAAGACGCAGCCTATTTAGAAAGTGTATTTGAAGCCTATAGAGCTGGATATAAAGCGTATTACGACGCATGTAAACATCCAAACTCACCTGCTATGCGTGACCCCAATCCGGTGGTTATCCTTTATCCGGGTGTGGGTATGTTTACTTTTGCCAAAGATAAAACCATGGCACGTTTGGCGTCGGAATATTACACCAACGCCATCAACGTAATGAAAGGTGCTGAGGCGGTTTCAGAATATACCTCGCTACCTCACCAAGAAGCATTTGATATAGAATATTGGTTGCTAGAAGAAGCCAAACTTCAGCGTATGCCTAAGCCAAAGGCCCTTTCGGGTAGAATAGCGGTGGTAACAGGAAGTGCGGGCGGAATCGGAAAGGCGATTGCTAAGAAATTTGCCGAAGAAGGAGCTTGTGTAATTTTAAATGATATAAACCAAGAGAGGCTAGACGCAGCCACTGCTGAATTTATAGCCTTGTTTGGCAAAGATGCCGTTTCATCAACATTGTTAAATGTAACGGATACTGCTTCAGCACAAGCCGCTTTCGATGCAACTGCACTTGCTTTTGGAGGCGTAGATTTAGTAGTAAATAATGCTGGAATCAGTATTTCAAAATCTATTACCGAACACACGATTGAAGAGTGGGATAGACTATATGACATTTTGGTTAAAGGACAATTTATCGTAAGTCAGGCTGCGGTGCGTGTCATGAAAAAGCAAAATATTGGCGGTGATATCGTAAATATTGCGTCGAAAAATGCCGTAGTGGCGGGACCAAATAACCCGGGATATGGTTCTGCAAAAGCAGCACAAGCACACATGACGAGACTAATGGCCGCGGAGTTAGGGGTAGACAAAATCAGAGTAAACACCGTGAATCCCGATGCCGTTATTTCAGACTCAAATATTTGGGCAGGCGGATGGGCCGAAGGCCGTGCAAAAGCATACGGAATTACGGTTGAGGAACTTCCTGCATATTACGCCAAAAGGACTTTGTTAAATGAAATCATCCTTCCAGACGATATCGCAAATGCATGCTTTGCCTTAGTGGGCGGCTTGCTCAATAAGTCGACCGGAAACGCCATAAACGTAGACGGTGGAGTTGCAATGGGTTTTTATAGATAATTTAAAATGGAATTAAAAACTCATTTTTCTTAAATATTATAGAAAAATCTATCAATAAAACCTTAAAGCGTATAAACAAATGCAAATATCAAAAGAGCAAATTTCTAATCATAACGAACAGTTTTTTGCAAGTCATCAAAATAAATTAAACTTTACGTTTTCAGAAGTCGAAAACGCAGAGGCGATTATACAAAAAATAATGCAATTCAGCATTGCGATACCCTCTTGGGCCTTAGGCACAGGCAGCACGCGTTTTGGCCGATTCCCAGGAGGTGGAGAACCTCGAAATCTAGAAGAAAAAATAGAAGATGTGGGCTTGCTAAGAGCTTTAGATAAGACCTCAAACGCCATTTCTTTGCATATTCCGTGGGACACACCCACCAACCCAGCTGAGATAAAAACCCTTGCTGCTCAGCACGGCTTGGCTTTTGACGCCGTAAATTCTAATACATTTCAAGACCAAGCGGATCAAAAGTATAGCTATAAATTTGGGTCGCTTCAAAACGTTAACAAGGCCATACGCAAACAAGCCGTTGACCATAACATCGACGTTATCAAACATGGCATAAACTTGGGTTCAAAATCGCTTACGGTTTGGCTGTCTGACGGTTCATGCTTTCCGGGGCAATTAAACTTCAAAAAGGCATTTGAAAATACCTTAGAAAGTTTACAAGAGATTTATGCGGCTTTGCCTGATGACTGGAAATTACTGGTGGAATATAAAGCATTTGAGCCTAATTTCTATTCTATGACCATTGGCGACTGGGGCCAATCCCTTCTTTTCGCAAATAAATTAGGTAAAAAAGCATACACCTTGGTAGACTTGGGTCATCACTTGCCAAATGCCAACATAGAGCAAATTGTAAGCCTACTTATGATGGAAGGCAAACTTGGTGGGTTCCACTTTAACGACTCCAAATATGGCGATGACGACCTCACTGTAGGAAGTATAAAACCTTACCAGTTATTCTTGATTTTCAATGAATTAACACAAGGTATACAAGCGAACAATCCCCCTTTTGAAAAAGGTTCTAATTTCGGATGGATGATAGACGCTTCGCATAATATCAAAGATCCGTTGGAGGATTTGCTTCAATCAGTAGAAGCCATTCAGATTGCCTATGCCCAGTCGCTTTTGGTAGATACCATAGCACTTGAAAACGCCAGAGAAAACAACGATGTAGCACAAGCTCAGGAGATTTTACAGCGTGCTTACCGTACTGACGTTAGAGCTCTTGTGGCCGAAGCTAGGCTAAGAACTGAATGTGCATTAAGCCCAATTCAATTATTTAGAAATCTCAAAGTAAGAGAGAACTTGGTTAATGTGAGAGGATCAAAAACGTTTGCAACTGGACTATAATTAATTGGTTTTTATGAATGTGATTGCAATTTTCGATGTAGGAAAAACAAACAAAAAAGTACTTCTTTTTAATGAGAATTATGAAATAGTTTGGGAACAATCCACCTCATTTTTAGAAATTAAAGATGAGGATGGATTCCCCTCTGAAAACCTAAACTTACTTACAGATTGGGTTTTAGAAACGTACAATAGCATTCTTAGTACAAGAGAATATAACCTAAAAGCAGTAAATTTTAGTGCGTATGGGGCGAGTATAGTGGCTATAGATGATTCAAATACCCCGCTAACTCCACTATATAATTACCTAAAACCCTACCCTGAGAACCTTAAAAAGCAGTTTTATGATAAGTTTGATTGCAAAGAAACCTTCGAAAATATTACTTCATCACCTGAAATGGGAAGTTTAAACTCTGGCTTGCAGATTTTTAGGATGCAGCAGGAGAAACCGGATATTTTTAACAAAACAAAATATTTCTTACACCTACCGCAATACCTGAGTTCACTTATTACGGGTCAGTTTTATACCGACTCAACCAGTATTGGGTGCCATACCAGCCTTTGGGATTTTACCAAAATGAAATATCACAGGTGGATTACAGACGAAAAAATAAACAAAAAACTCCCTCCATTTCATTTTTCAGAATACCCAATAAAGCTAAAAGAAGAAATTTGGGTTGGAGTTGGTCTGCATGACAGTTCCGCTGCTTTGGTGCCATATTTAGCAAGTTTTAAAGAGCCATTTATTTTGATTTCTACGGGTACTTGGAACATCACATTTAATCCATTTGCCAAATTTATTCCAAGGGCTGAAGCTATACAAAACGATTGCCTGTATTACCTCAACTATAAAGAAAAACCGGTGAAGGCCTCAAGGCTATTTGCAGGAAATGAACATGAAATTCAAACTGCTAGATTAGCCGACTTTTTTAATGTCCAAAAAGATACATATAAGTCCGTTAAATGCGATGAAGCTATTTTAAAAAACCTTAAAAGTATAAGTCAAGTCGAGTTTAAAAACCGAGACTTATCCACTTTCGAAACCTATGAGATAGCTTATCACCAGCTAGTTAAAGACATCATACACCAACAAGTGGCCTCCTCAAAATTGGTTATAGGCTAAAAGTTAATTAAAACGATATATGTAGACGGAGGCTTTAGCAAGAATCCGATTTTCATGCATTTACTAGCGAAGGCCTTTCCCGAGAATGCTGTTTATGCTTCTGATATTTCGCAAGCAAGTTCACTAGGTGCTGCAGTGGTCATTCATCCATTTTGGAATAAAAAACCTTTACCTGAACAATTAGTTTCATTAAAAAAAATCGAAAATGTATACCTATAATCCAGAATATCCATCATTTGCTGATTTAAGAAAAAAGGCCGAGAAGCGAATCCCTCGATTTGCATTTGAATACCTAGACGGAGGATGCAACGAAGACGTAAATTTAATTAAAAACACTTCAGATTTGCACCAAATTGAGCTTAAGCCTACTTATCTAAACAAACACGCTGGCTCAAGCATGAAAACCGAACTTTTCGGTCATGTTTATGATGCACCTTTTGGAATATCGCCCGTAGGCCTACAAGGTTTGATGTGGCCCAATGCCCCAGAAATATTAGCAAAAGCAGCCAAAGAACATAATATACCGTTTATTTTAAGTACAGTTACCACCTCAAGCATTGAAAAAATTGGGCAAGTAACGGATGGTAAATTTTGGTTTCAACTATACCACCCAGCAGAAAATAGTCTAAGAGACGATATACTATTAAGAGCCGAAAATGCCGGTTGCGAGGTGCTGTGTATTTTATGTGATGTGCCGAGTTTTGGATTTAGGCCAAGAGATATTCGCAATGGCCTGGCTATGCCACCCAAAATGTCAATCAAAAACTTTATTCAGATTTTTGGCAAACCCCAATGGGCGTTAAATACGCTTTTTCATGGACAGCCTGAGTTTGCAACTATGAAAAAGTATATGCCCAAAAACCTAAACATGAAGGCATTGGGAGCATATATGAACCAGACTTTTTCGGGAAGAGTAAATGAGGATAAAATATCGGCGATAAGAGATAAATGGAAAGGAAAAATTGTCTTAAAAGGGGTAGCCAGTGAAGAAGACACAAGATTGGCCATAAAACTTGGCTTAGACGGAATAATCGTTTCAAACCACGGCGGCAGACAGCTTGACGCAGGACAGTCTTCGATAAAATCGTTAGAGCCAATTGTGGAAAAATACAAAGGTCAAATAAAAATTATGATGGATAGTGGCATACAGTCAGGGCCAGACATAGCACGTACGCTTGCCAGTGGGGCCGAATTTGCTTTGATGGGAAGGGCATTTATGTACGGCGTGGCCGCATTGGGCAAACAAGGCGGCAATCACACCATCAGTATGCTCAAAACACAGCTAAACCAAGTAATGGAACAAGTATGCTGTCAGAAAACCGAAGACTTTTATAAGTTTAAGGTTTGAGGAACTTTTACATTGTTTAAAGTAACAAAAGGGGTAGGAAAAATAAATTAATTGTCTTAAACGCAATTACTTTGGTCACGCACGTAATTTATATTTCACATTTTGGGTCAATTTTAACACCAATTGATTGAAGGAACTTGCTTGGGCTTTTGTAGCCTAATCCGCCATGAATTCTTTCGAAATTATAAAATTTCTTCCATCTCAACATTGTTTGTTTATAATCTTTTATATTCTCAAATTCAAATCGCTGACAAACAGTACCGCATCGACTCTCCGATTTCCATAATTGAATGATATGACTCAAAATGAGCATTTTGTTCTGGTGTTGCAGGTTTGGTAAACATTTGAATAATGCCCTTTTTTCATAAGTACTCTTGTAAAATTGTTGCTTTAAAGCGTAGATTGCCCCCGTGCGATTCGTTATTAAATCTGACGATAAATTGTTGAGGCATAGGGTTATTTAAAATTTGAATTAATAAAGGGTCTTACTAGCATTTTATACCATGCTTCGGGTTGTTGTACACTTTCAGGATATTGATCTAAACCAAACTTTAGTTCCTCTTTTTTGAGGGTATAAAAGGTCTTAAACATCCTGTCCCAAATACTGAAAAGATCGCCGTAATTGCTGTCTGTGTATGGCCTAACATAGTGGTGATGTACCTGATGCATGTTGGGTGTCAATACCAAAAATGAGAGAATCCTGTCTGTTTTTTCGGGCAATCTCAAGTCGGCATGAATGATAATTTTGCTGATAATCTGAATAAACTGATGCAAACTGATGATCCAAAGGGCTGGCCCTAAAAACGACACTGCCAAAACATAATGTCCAAGTCTAATCATGGTTTCAAATGGATGCTCGCGAAGTGACGTGCTGACATTAAGGTGGCTGTCTGAATGATGCACCGAATGAAAACGCCAAAGCACCGGAATTTTGTGCATTAAAAAATGATATAACCAATAGGTAAAATCAAGGAAAATAAAAGCAAAAAGAATATTCAAATAGCCTGATTTGAAGTTTAAATAAGGTATCAAACCGATATTGTTAGCGTTTTCAAACAATATTATCTTCAAAAAAACTACACTTACCAAAACCTGAATCACGGCTCCTGAAAGCGAAAAAAGGAAATTATTGAGTACATGTTTTTTCTTCGGAAAAAAGCTACTATCTGAGACGTAATATTCCAAAAACCAACACACTAAAAACACAGCCACGAATATTCCCGATTGAATATTTTGGTGATTTTGATTGAAAAAATTAAAGATTGTATTCATTTCTAAAAATATTAAAAAAATAATAGGTCAAGTATCTGACTAACTGAAACTTACTCCAATGAAACCAACTCACTTTTATTTGAACTTTCCGAACTATAAATAAGTTTTTTGAGGTTTTGAATGGTTTTCACGGGGCCTTCGTCAAGGGCCATATTTACCATCCACGAGGGTATGTTCCCACCCGGATTTGAGCTAAACTCATATTCGCCTTTTATATTGTTCCCATTGGGCGTAAACGTCCACTTTGAGTTAAATTTGGTCATTCTTACATATCCTTTTTCTAGTGGCACCAAACTCGAATTGGCATTAGAAACCGAATGAACAACTTTGGTTTTGGGGTCTTGCGTTATGTGTGTGTGTATCACGATATCTCTGTCAGAAAGCGGCCACGGAAAATCAATTTTGTTGTAATAGTTTAAATCTTGAGCTGACTGCCTACTCACTTCTTTAGATTTTACCGCTCCATATACCCATTTTGGATAATTTTCTACATCAGTCAAAACCGAGATTATCGCATTCATGGAAGCATTAAAACTTGTGGTAATTTTCACTTCTTTTATGTCCGACCCTTCCACGGTTTTATAATACACTTTTACGCCGTTACTTTCTTTCACAAACTTCCAGTTTGTATTCTGTGGGAAAGCTTGTAAAGTTCCTATAAAAAGATATGTAAAAAAAATATTTTAAAAAATGACATCATTCCTCTAAGTATATTAAAAAGTTAAAAAAACATGTATTTATATATTTTAATAAATAATCAATATTATTTTTTGCGTTATTAATATTGAAAGTTTTACGAAACTATTTATTGTTTATACTAATACAGTTAGTTGATTTTCGAATCTCCGAGTGCCTAATTTCTCCACCACTAGTACCTGCGTATTTGGCTAAAACGACATTTGTAATTGCAATGATTAAAATAAGCGTAACCAAAAACTTTGCAATTTTAATGCTTTTAACTTCAGCGATTAGGGCTATGAGTGAAATTAAGCCTAATATTATTGTTACTATGAAAAATTTCTCTGCTAGTTCTTCATGTCTATGAATAAGTGTTTCACTAATGCCAGAGATGTTTTCTATTGCTTCATCTGCACCTTCGCCAGAAAAGAAAGCAAGAGCAGATGCGAATGCACTGAAAATAAAAATCCCGAAAGCGGTTAACTTAATATCTGACTTATTGAGCAATAAGCCAGATATTAATACCAAAAGACCAATCAAAATGCCCACTATGGGCAAATGATTAACAATCAAATGAAAATGAGCGTTGTTCATGGTTATTCTGTTATTAGGTTAAATGCTCCTTTAGTAAGAAATTGTGTGTTTTCGTCAAAGTCCATAGCGTTAAGCACTTCAACAAAGCCATCATTCGTTGCCCCAACTTTAATCTCTTTTTTGACGAATGTATAGCCTTTATTGGATGAATTGCTAAGTACTAGTGCAAAGTATTTTCCGTCAATTTCTACTAAGGCATCTTCAGGCAAAGCCAGTTTTTGAGAACTAGTAGCATAAATTTCAGCTTCGACATACATGCCGGGATTAAACTTATTTGACATGTTTGTGCCTTCTAAGTGACCATGAATCCCAACCGTTCTATCCTTAGTGTCTATTGTTTTATTTACTAGGTGAACGCTTGCATCATAGCTATTACTTTTGTCTTCTTGTATTCTAAATTTAATAGCCTGGCCTAATTTCACTTTTAAAAGATCTTTTTCGAAAATTTTTAACTCAAGGTGTAGCTCGTCGGTATTTACTATATTAATAGCTGTTTGTGAGGTATTTAGAAAGGCTCCCTTTGAAATATCAACTTGGGTTACATATCCACTAATAGGTGAGTTTACAATTATTGTTGAGCGAATATTATCTAGTGTTAGTAAATTGGCATTTATATTCATTAGAGCTAATTTTTTACTAAGAGACTGCATTCTTACTTTGGTAACCATATAATCGGACTCTGATTTTAGAAATGTCTTTTGAGAGGAAACGTTATCTTGTGATAGATTTTTTTGCCTTTCAAAATCAGACTGTAAGTAAATTAACTGTCCTTTCGCCTCTAAGAAATCTTGTTGAAGTTGAACGAACTCTGGATTTTCTAAAGTAAATAATAATTGCCCTTTTTTCACCCTTTCGCCAGGTAATAGCTTTATTTCCTTCACAGTACCACTATAGTAAGAACTAACAGAAACTCGGTTTTCGGGTGGAACATCAAACATCCCTGTCGCTTTAACAACCTCATGGAAATCCTTTAATTCTTTCTTCCCAAGAGACATTTTTGAAGACTCAAATTGCAACTTCGTAAGTTCAATTGTTTTATTTTTTAATTCTTGTACAACAGCTTCCTCCTTTGTACCTTTAATATCTGATTTTGTGGAACAAGAGGTCATTGCTTGAATGAGAATACCCATTAGGACAATTGCAGCATATTTTTTCATATTTTTTTTGTTATAATTTTTCAATGTTAGTTTATTAAGAAGTTCACCTCCAGGGCCGTCATATTATACTGGAAGAGTGATTTTAGATAGTTTGATTCAATTGTTTTCGCATTTTCTAATAGTTGTATGTATTGAAGAAAATTTATTTCTCCATTTTTATAAGCTTCATTGGCGTAGAAAAGGGTTTCTTTTGAAAGTTTATTACCTGTAGATTCATAGTAGTTTAAACCTTCATCATATTGCCTTATATCCGATAATAAGGCTTCGTATTTTGATTGTAGCTGTAGTTTGTAGTTGTCACTTTCTGTCATGAGAATATTTTCACCGATTCTGGCAGCTGCAATTTTTGAATTCTGACTGCCACGCCACAATGGAATTGCCACGCCTAGCTGTACACCTGTATAAAACTGTTTCCCTATCCCATTATTAAGGCCTTGAAAAAGTGAGGCATTGATGTCTGGTAAAAGCTTTTGCTTCTCTAGTTTTTGTAGATGTTGAGAAAGGTTTAATGCATCATTAAAGTAGCCAATTGTGGGATGCAATTCATAGTCAAAAGTCTTTAATTGAACTCTTTTGAGTTGTTGGTCACTAATAATGTAGCTTGTATCTACCTGTAACCATTGGTTGAGCACAATATAATTTCTCTTTATGCTTTCCGCTATTTGACTAAGCTGTATTGAAATCTCTTTCTTCTTAGTTTCTGCGGTTAACTTCTCCAAATAGTTAGATTCTCCCTGCTCAAACCTTCTTACTGCAGCTGTTTCAAATGAAGTATAAAGACTATCGAGGTAATGATAGTTTTTAAGTATTTGTTGCCAATACACTATTTCATAATATACTTTCTGCACTTCTTTACTAAGCATAAGTTTATCTATTTGATATTGATCTTTAGATAATTGAGACTTACCCTCTAATATCTTTCGCTGTGTACCATAAACAGTGGGAAACATAAAGGCTTGACTTACGCCAAAAACACTTAAAGCACGATTGTTGGGAGCAATGTTATTTTGATCTCTATTAAAATAGAAATCTGTTTTTCCAATATCTTTTGCACTACCAATTAATTGTACGTTTTGGTCAATTCGTTGTGATGAAGCTCTTAGCCCTAAATTATTTTCTAGAGCAATTTTTACAGCTTGGTCAGCCGATATTTCATTCTTTTGGCTTTGGGCCATATAAGGAAAGCCAAAGAACATTAAAATCATCAAGGCAGAGACCGGAATTTTAATCTTTGGAATTTTGCCCTTTCTATCAAAGAGTGCATATAATACTGGTAAAACGATAAGTGTAAGGGCTGTTGCTGATATGAGTCCACCTACCACTACAGTTGCCAATGGCCGCTGAACTTCGGCCCCAGCCGAGGTTGATATAGCCATAGGTAAGAAACCCAGTGCAGCAGCAGCTGCTGTTAAAAGTACGGGTCTTAACCTGTTTTTAGTCCCTAGCAGTATTCGTTTATTGATGTCGTCTTCACCATGAGCTTTGAGTTCCTTAAACTCTTCAATAAGTACAATCCCATTTAAAACTGCAATTCCAAACAAGGCTATAAAACCTACTCCTGCCGAAATACTAAATGGCAAATCACGCATGTAAAGAAACATAACACCCCCAACGGCAGACATAGGAATAGCACTGTAGATAATGAGGGCTTCTTTTACAGAGTCAAAAGCAAAATACAAAAGCACAAAAATCAAAATAAGTGCAATGGGTACGGCAATCATCAATCTGGCTTTGGCAGTTCTTAGGTTTTCAAATTGACCACCATACTCCACAGTGTAGCCCGTGGGCAGCTTTACTTTTGAGTCAATAATTTGCTGTACGTCTTTTACAACAGACTCTAAATCACGGTTTCTAACATTTACTCCTACTACAATTCTTCTTTTAGTGTTGTCTCTAGAAATTTTTGCTCGTGCTTTAGTATATGAAATGGTGGCAAACTCGCTCAAAGGAAGTTGGCTACCATTGGGTAATTGTACTGTAGCTGTTTCTATATCTTGTATGTCGCCATGGTGTTCTTTATCGAACCTAACAACTAAGTCAAATTGCTTTTCGCCTTCAAATACCATTCCTGCAGATTTCCCAGCAAAGCCAAGGGTAATAATATTGTTAAGGTCTTCCACATTTAAACCGTATTTGGCAATTTTACGTCTATCATATTTTACAGTCATTTGAGGTAGTCCGGCAACTTTCTCTACGATTATATCTGCGGCTCCATCTACTCCTTGAATAGCTTTTTCAATTTCAACGGCTTTTTTATAAATGATATCTAAGTCTTCACCAAAAACCTTTATGGCCAAGTCGGCACGCACACCTGTAATAAGCTCATTGAATCTCATTTCAATAGGCTGTGTAAATTCAAAATCAACCCCAGGTATTTCGGACAAAGCTTCTTTAAATTTATCTGCTAGCTCATCTTTACTTTCTGCCGAAACCCATTCTTCCTTTGGCTTTAGTTTAATAATTACATCGCTTTCTTCCATAGACATTGGGTCAGTGGGTAACTCAGCTGCTCCAATTCTACTCACAACTTGCTCTACTTCAGGAAACCTTTTAAGTATACTTTCAATTCTTGTTGTAGCTAAAACTGTGTTACTTAAGGATGTACCTGTTTTTAATACAGGTTGTAAAACAAAATCACCTTCATCTAGAGTCGGTACAAATTCTCCACCCATTCTTGTAAAAAGAAAACCTACGGCTAATAGTAGAATGCCACCTAAGCTCAACACAAGTTTTTTACTTTCAAGTGCCCAGGTAATGATAGGTTTATATTTGTTTTCTAAAAAACTTATAAGGCGAGATGAAATTGTCTTTTTTGTTGGGTCACCTGGCTTTATAAATATAGATGCCATTACAGGAACGTAGGTAAAACACAAAATCATTGCTCCAATAAGTGCAAAGCAGAATACCATAGCCATAGGTGTAAACATTTTACCCTCAACACCTACCAAAGATAGTATAGGGATAAACACTATTATGATAATGAGTTGGCCAAAGACCGCCGAATGCATCATCTTACTTGCTCCCAATTGGGTGATATTGTCAATAAAGCTTTGCCTTTCCTTCTTTGGCATTGCCATTAACTGAGCTCCTTCTGATGTGATTTTAAAGGCAATGAATTCTACAATAATAACTGCTCCATCTATGATAATTCCAAAATCAATAGCACCAAGGCTCATTAAGTTAGCATCAACTCCAAAAATATACATGAGTGATAAAGCAAAGAGTAAACACATAGGTATAACAGAGGCCACTACTAAACCAGAACGAAAGTTACCAAGTAGTAGTACCACCACAAAAATCACTATTAAACAACCCAAGATGAGGTTTTCTGCTATTGTAAAAGTTGTTTTGTTTATAAGTTCGCTTCTCTCTAAAAAGGGGTTAATACTAATCCCTGGAGGAAGAGAAGGGGAGATTTGAGCAACCCTTTCTTTAACTGCATCGATAACGCCTTTGGAGTTTCCTCCTTTTAGCATCATGACTTGCCCTAGTACCTTTTCGCCTTCTCCATTTCCAGTGATAGCACCAAAACGAGTAGCATGACCATAGCCAACTGTTGCAACATCTTTTACGAAAATGGGTACGCCATTTCGGTTTTCAACTACAATGTCTTCTATGTCTTCCAAAGAGCCCACAAGACCTTCCCCTCGAATGAAATACGCCTGATTGGTTTTTTCTATATAACCACCGCCAGCAACACTATTATTTTTTTCTAAAGCTGAAAATATTTGAGATATAGATAAATTTAAACTTCTTATTTTCTCTGGATTAAGTGCAACTTCATATTCTTTTAAATACCCTCCCCAAGTATTCACTTCCACCACTCCAGGTATTCCTGATAGTTGCCGCCTTACTACCCAGTCTTGTATGGTTCTAATATCGGATAAAGAATAATCATTTATATGAGCAGAATCTACTTCAATTACGTATTGATAAATTTCTCCTAAGCCCGTAGAAATAGGGCCCATAAAAGGTTTTCCAAAACCAGCTGGGATTTTAGATTCTGCAGCTTTTATTTTTTCTGCTATCAGCTGTCTAGGTAAAAAAGTACCTATTTTATCGCTAAAAACTACTGTAACAACAGATAAGCCAAATTTAGAAACTGAACGAATTTCTTTTACATCTGGCAAGTTGGCCATTTCTAGCTCTACAGGATAAGTGAGATATTTTTCAACATCCTCTGTGCCAAGGTTTCTAGAGGTAGTGATAATCTGTACTTGGTTGTTGGTTACATCAGGAACAGCTCCAATGGGAATTTCAGAAAGAGAATATAAGCCAAAACCTATAATCCCCAATGAAAATAGGAGTACTATTAACTTGTGATGAATACTGTATGAAATTATTCTTTCTAACATTGATACTAATGATTTTAATTATGCATCAAATGTAGAAGGGGTATCCTAAAGGTTTTCTCAAGCCTTTCTTAAGATTGGCTTAAGATTTTTAACTTAAGCTAGATTTACACCAAAAAGATGGCCAACAAGTGCTGTTAGTCCCATTGCAATTGAACCCCAGAATGTTACTCGTATAATGGCTTTTGAGACACTAGAACCTCCAGTTTTGGCAGCTAAAACACCTAAGATGATTAAGAAAAAAATGGCAAACCCATATAAATAATACTCCATTTGTTTTACAGGCATAAATAAAACTACCAGCAAAGGCAGAACACCACCTGCACAAAAAGCAGCACCCGATGCCCAAGCAGCTTGGAGTGGTTTAGCTTGACTTACATCGTTTATGCCTAGTTCATCTCTCATGTGGGTTCCTAAAGCGTCATATTCTGTCAATTCTTTTGCTACAATAACGGCTGTTTTTCTACTTAATCCACGTTGCTCGTAAATTTCAGTTAGCCGTTCTAATTCAAATTCTGGCATTACTTTAAGCTCTTTAATTTCTCTATCCTTGTCAGCTTTTTCCACGTCTGTTTGCGAACTTACAGAAACGTATTCGCCAGCTGCCATAGACAAGGCACCTGCAACCAAACCTGCTAGGGTGGCCAAAATAATTGGTTCTCGTAAATCACTTGCAGCTGCAACACCTATTGCCAAACTAGCTGTTGATAATATACCGTCATTTGCACCCAATACTGCAGCTCTTAACCAATTACTACGATGGATGTAATGGTTATCTAAATAATTATCATTTGATGCTTTCATTCTTATTTTATATTAATTAAAACTTTATTGACTAAATCACGAGGTATTTTGAAATTTCTTAAGTGCTAAAAAGTGATTGTAACTGTTGTTCCTTTTCCTAAAACACTTTCAATGTTTATGTTCGTATTTATAGCATCTGCACACTTTTTAACTATAGAAAGCCCTAGTCCATTACCCACAATTTGTTTATGATTAAGTGCATCTGACCTAAAAAAACTATCATAAACATTGGCTAAATCTTCTTGTTTAATTCCACATCCATAATCTTGAATAGTACATTGGACCTTAAAATCTAATTCATCAATATTTATATTAATTTCTGAATTTTCATTTGAGTATTTAATAGCATTGCTGAGCAAGTTTTCGATGATAAGTTCAGTATAATATTGTGGCACCATAAGCTTTTTGCTAGGGCTAAATAGAAAATTAATTTTAAGATTTTTATCGCGTATTTGACTTTTAAACCGCTCCAAGGTTTTATCCAAAATCCGAGGCAGAGCTACCATAATTTTATCTTTTGGAGTTGAATTAGACTCCAAACGTGCTAACAGCAGTAATTGCTCTAGTGTGCTAGCCATTTTGTTAATTTCAGTGAGGCTAAATTTAATTTTATCTACATACTCCTCCTGGCTTCTGGGTTTTCTAATGAGTACTTCTAGGGTTCCTCTTAAAGACGCCAAAGGAGTTCGCAACTCGTGAGAGGCATCAGAGGTAAACTGCTTTTCTCTCTCAAGTGTATTTTCTATTCTATCTAGCAAAGAATTAAAGCTAGTGGCAAGTACATAAATTTCATCTTTATTTTGAGGAAGGTCTACCCTTTCTTTAAGATTGGACTTAGTGATGCGGGTTATAGTTTCAGTTACCTGCTTAACTGGGCTAATACTTTGCCCAGATAAATATCTTGAAATAAAATAGAGCCCCAACAAAGTCAGAAAATAAGAAACTATTAAAACGTTTCTTAGCTTAAAAAGCGTTGATATTGCTGACTCTGAAGAAATTGCAGCAATAATATACCCTTTTATTTTCCCGTCTTGTTCTATAGGAAGTTGTAATTGTCTTATTGCACGTTGGCTTATTTGAGAATTGAAATGCCCCCCAAATTCAGCATTCTTGAATGTTAGAAAGTCTTGTTTGAGGTTTGGTGATTTTTCTGTAATTCTTCCTTTTTTATCAATCAACTGAACAAAAACTGGGTTAACTTGAACTTCTCGATGCTCTCGTTCTTCCCATTCCGCTTTGTTGTTAAATTTGATGCTGTCCTCATTAATTTTTATTTCATTCGTATGTTTTTGAGCTTCAAAAGATAGGTCGCTATCTAAATTTCTAAAAACAGACTCATTAACCACAAAGTATATGGCAACAAAAGCTATTGCCATAATAATAGAAGTAGCAATCATAAAGTGAAAAGCAACTCTATTTTTAAAACTTAAACTCATATTTCTTTTGCGATATAGCCTACTCCACGAACAGTTTGTATATAATTTTCTTCTTCAGTCAAATACAACTTTTTCCGTAAAGCATTAATATAAACATCTATAACACCGGTGTTGTAGTCAAAATGTATGTCCCATACACTCTCAATTATTCGAGACCTACGACAAACTTTACCTTTATTTCTAATTAGGAATTCTAAAAGGGCAAACTCTTTTTGAGTTAAATTCACCTCTTGCCCATCTTTATGAACTTGATACGTTTCTGTATTCAAAGATATATTGCCTAAAACAAAAATGGAATGGGCACCAGACTTTGGCCTAAGTTGAACTTTTACACGTTCCAAGAGTTCTTCAAAATGGAAAGGTTTTTTTATAAAGTCATTTGCACCTGACTGTAGCCCAAAAACTGTTTCGTCAAGGGTATCTTTTGCGGTTAAAAATATAATTGGTGTTTCTGTAAACGCTTTCCTAAATTGTCTACAAATCTCAATACCGCTAAGCCCTGGTAACATCCAATCCAAAAGTAACAAATCATATTCACCCGAGAGTGCCATTTGTAAACCTGTTTTACCGTCATATGCTATATCTACAGCATAAGACTCCTCCTCAAGCCCTTGCTTTAGGAAGGACGAAATACCAGGCTCATCTTCTACAATTAAAATTCTCATGCTACAAATATCTAAATAAAATTATTAAACAATATTTAAGAAATTCTTAAGATTAGCTTAAGATTGTATAAGGTAATATTTGAAGTGTTTATTTTAATACTGTCTTAAACGCAATTACTTTGGTCACGCACGTAATTTATATTTCCCATTTTGGGTCAATTTTAACACCAATTGATTGAAGGAACTTGCTTGGGCTTTTGTAGCCTAATCCGCCTTGAATTCTTTCGAAATTATAAAATTTCTTCCATCTCGTCATTGTTTGTTTAAAATCTTTTATATTGTCAAATTCAAATCGCTGACAAACAGTACCGCATCGGCGGACCGATTTCCATAATTAAATGATATGACTCAAAATGAGCATTTTGTTCTGGTGTTGCAGGTTTGGTAAACTCCTGAATAACGCCCTTTTTTATTAAGTACTCTTGTACAATTGTTGCTTCAAAGCAAAAGGTCGCCCCCGTGTGATCCGTTGTCATTTCTGACGATGAATTGTTTAGGCATAGGATAAGTATTAAAAACCTGCTCGAATAGGTTAATTACATCTTCTGATTTAATTGAATTTGCCATATATTGTCCTAATTGCCATCTTGAATCTACGTCTAAAATCGTCAATACTTGTGCGTTTCTGTGTGTGCCTTGAATGTAAACATATTTAATATCAAACTCTAAAAAGCTAAAATCACTTTGAACGTTTGGAACCAAATCTTTTACCCAATTCCTATTTGTCTTTTTAGATTTACTTCGTTGAAATTTTAATAAATTATGCTCTTTCATAAGCTCATAAGTTCTATAAGCCCCAATCTTCAAGCCTTTTTCTTGGTTTAAGTAACTATATGTTTTGTAATAGCCATAATCAACGTACTCCCCATTTAATAGTATTTTGATTTCTTTTATCACAAAATTTAAGTCATGCTTATTATCCTCAATGTCGTATACAAATCGAGATGCCTTTTATCCGGTCTCGTCCCAGTACCAGCAGAGGAATAATAATAGCTATTTCATGATAGTCCAGCATGTTTCAATACCAAGTGTTTAGGCTTACCTTGCTCCAAAAACTCATCAATTACCATGATTTTCATTTCTTTATTGATTGACTTTTTTTAAAAGGGAATCCTTAATCTGAATAGCTAATTCTTTCTCAGCCACAATACTTTTTAGAACTTCATTTTCATGACGTAACAACTTTAGTTCTCGCTCCGAATCAGTTTTCGCTCCCGATTGCAAACCACTTTTATCCAGTTTCTCTAACTTCTCTTTCCAATTGTAAATAATCACTGTTGAAACCCCAAACTCGCTGGAAGCTTCACTACCGACATGTTGAATAGAATGAACAACTATTTTCTTCTTCTCTGGATGCGATTATGTTTTTCGATGCTATGACATACACAAATCTAATTAATTGTTAACTTAGTTTTGTGTCAATGTTTTAATCGAACTATTAGCTTACCGCTATCTTCATACTTAATAATAAAATCCTATTGAAAATTAATAAAAACGCTGTCTCAAAATAAATTGAGACAGACTATTCAATTAATAATTGTTTAACACCGTTTATATTTTAGCGGAAACACTTAAACCCAAACCTCTCCCATCGGAAGCCCAGATGCCTGGGCCAGGGTAAAACTGTGGACGTTTTGTGAAATATTGCTTATTTAAGGCATTATTCAGATTGCCTTTTAGAATCCATTTTGTTGAAATTCTGTATGTAGCACTAAAATCTAAAATGCCGTATGAGGGTACCAAACCTACGCTTCCATTGGCACTTGGCTTTACGGTGTTCAGTGCGTCAGCAAAACTTTTTGCTGTGTAACTGTACAAGCTTGTTATGCTTAGTTTTTTAAATCTAAACGTTAGTCCATTTCTAGAAATAAGTCTTGGAGTGCTTTCTACATAATTTCCCTCAATATCGATATTTCTATCTCCTGACCTTATTTCAGCCCTTAAATATTTGGCATTCATGACAGAAGTAGATGTAAAAATCGAGAAGTTAGCTTTACTATTTATTCTTTCAAAATACTCAACAAAACTTTCAATTCCCCTTGTAAATGAATCTCCAATATTCGTCCTTAAAATTTGAAAATTACCGTTTTCATCGGTTTGAGCTAAAGTTCCGAGTCTGTTTTTGTATAAGAGCTGAAAATAAGTAAACTCCATTTTCATGTTTTCAAAATTGCCCTTATAGCCTATTTCGGCATTGTATCCATAGGCATCTTTAAGGTTATCTGATGTTTTTTCATAAATAGAGCCAGGCACTATATCTTTAAAAATCACGGGTCTATACGCTTGAGAAATTCCAGCATAAATATTCTGGTTTTGATTTATCAAATATTCAGTATTTACACCCAATAGAGGAAATTTATGAACGATCAGATTAGGTATTTTTGTTGGGTCCAAATAGCTAATAAAACCACTCATCTTCGACTCCCCTGATTCTATTCTTAAGCCTGGGTTTATCGACAACCTTTTTCCAAGACTAAGGTGATTTTCTATAAAAATAGCATAGTTTCGCGTCTTAAAATGCATATCTCTACCCCAATCACCCTCAATATTTAGGTCAAAGTCACTATGTGTACTTCCTTTTCCTTGTTGTCTTCGGTGTAAGTCATTGTTCATATATTGCACCCCACCTACAAGAATTGCACTTAAACCTGCTACTTTGTAAAAATGGAGCATTCTGAGCTCGGTAGTGTAACTGTGATAATTGTCAATATCTACTTGTCTATTGGCATATTGAAGTGTTATTGGGTCTATTTTATCTACTACGTCAGATGGTTTATCAAACATTACGCTACTGCGAGAGCCAAGTACAGCCGAGCTTACCAATGATAATTTAGTATTCGGATTTATATCGTAGTTTAAAGATATTGAGGGCACATAAATGTCCGGGCTATAGTAATTCCTGGACCTTATTGAGGCTTGTGGATGGGTCTTGAAAAGTGCATCGTTTTGAGGTCCAGCCAGTTGGAAAATGTATTTTGACCTCGAGAAATCTGCATTTATTGAGAATTTTGAACTTGGTCGGTAAGTGATCTGGGCAGATTGTGCTTGGTAATCGCTGTGGCTATTGTCTCGATACCCATCAGAAACTCTTTTGCTGATATATGCGTAATAGTTCACTTTGCCTATTTGTCCTCCAACGGCATTATAAGAACTCAAAAGCCCAAAAGAGCCAATGCTATTGGTACTTTGAAAATCAAACGCTTTCGTAGAATCACCACTTTTGCCGATATAATTGAGCATTCCACCAAACTGTGCCCCATACTGGAGTGATCCAGTACCTCTTATCAATTCAATATTTTGAATAGCCTCCATCGGCATAGAATAATGACTTGCCGGATAACCATAAATGTCGGTATTCGTCATTACGCCATCTTTTCTAATATTAAATTCCCAGCCGCGATGCGGATCTAAGCCTCGTGTCGAAATATTGATTTGATTTCCCGAACCATCCATGTCGTACACAAAAACACCCGGTACTTTTGCAAAAATTTGTCTAGGTGTTTTTTCCGCTATATTAGCATCTAAGCCTACTACATTTATTACTTCTGTCTTTTTGCCCGAATATAAAAATGTGCCTTTGGTCTTGGGCATGTTTTGAATATTGAATTTGTATTGTTGCTCAGATACATTTACCGCATCTAAGTAAAGAACTTTTGAAGAATCAGGCCTAATCTGTGAAAATGATTTTAAACAGACTATCAGACCTAATAAGGAAAAATATATTTTTTTCATTTTTAAGTATTGATTTTGAGAAGAATAAGTACATTTCTAATATTGTGCAAAATCATACCAAATTGATATACATAACACATATTTAGAGATTACAAAGACTCTTAAATAAGCTATTAATTTCTTTTCCTCACTCCTTTTAGAGAAAAGTGGATTGAGGTTTTATAAAAAACAAGATGTTTTTTATAAGTTTATCCTAAACTCAAAGAATCAGGGGGAAATAGATTGACTTCAATAGAAGGATTAGAATAAATTTCAGAAACGAAAACGCTTTTTTTAGGTTTAAATTCTATCCAAAACAAGGTTGTCAATACGAGGTTTTGCCTTAAATATTTTTTCGACATTTTCTTAAAAAACTCTAAAGCTTTTTGGGAGGAGCTATCTTTTTCTTTTGAAAAATCTTGTGTGATACTATTCTTAAAATTATTTATGATTGAAATAACATTTTCTCTTGAATAATTTACTGATAGGTAGTATGTTATGAGTGTATCACTTATGTATTCAAATATTGAAGATTGATAATATTCGCCTTCGTAAATAATGGTTTCTGGTTCAGAAATTTCTTGATTAAAATTTCCATTATAAGGCAAAGAAATAGGATATTTAAATATTAAAGTATCGCCTTTTATCTCAAGTTGTTTATGGCAGTTTAAACTTATTTCATTCTCCCAACAATTCCAAGCAGTTAATATTGAATACCCGATTACATTCAAGAATAGTAATCCTAAAAACAATATGGAAGAGAATTTTCTCAATAAAAACTTATTTTGTTAAAACTTTAGTCAATTTCAAATCTATGAATTTAAGAGTATGAAAAAAATGATATTTGGCATTTTTAGTTGAAAAACCATTAAAAAGTTAGCACAAATTTTCGGATAAAATCAATTGGACCTAAATTATTTAAGTAGGCTTACTAATACCAAGCTCATCACAAATAGCTTGAATTGTATACTTTTTGGAGTAGTAAATATCTTTAGCTATTTCTTGCTTTCTGTTTGAGAGGTTAGTTGGCCTCCCTCCTACCCGACCTCTTGTTGCCATTAGTCCGGGTTTTGTTCACTTTTAAATTGAGCTTCTTTCAAATTCGGATAATGATCCAAAAAGATGAAACACAAGCTTTCCTGTTGGTGTACAGGTGTCAATTCTTTCATGTAGACTTTTAAATGATACCTCTAGCGTCTCAAGTTCGGCCATCCAATTCAGCAGATCATTTAGGCTTCTTCCCAGCCTATCCAATGTCCAAACAACCAAAGTATCTCCTTTGCGTAGGTGTTCCTTAAGTTTTTTTAGTTCAGGTCGGTCTGAAACTGTTCCTGAGATTTTATCTATAAATATTTTCTCACACCCCGCGATTTTAAGGGCATCTGTTTGTAATTTGGGATTTTGGTCAAGGGTAGAAACTCTGGCGTAACCTACAAGCATAATGAAATTAGTGATTTTTAACAATTGCCATTTTTCTCTCCACAACACTTAAAACCTTTACTATTTTTCAATACTTCAGAATCAAAATGGTTTTATATAGTTCAATGTTAATTAAAATAATGCTGTTTTTGAAATTTTGATTGTATCTAGTTTATTAAAAATCAAACATTAAATGTTATAAATAATATAATAATAATTAAATTTTATATATTTGTGTAGATATGACACATATAAAATTTAATTTCCATTGAATGAAAGCTCTAGTTTGTACCAAACCGGGTTTGTTTGATTATCAAGAACTTCCACTTTTGGAAATAAAACCTGGTCATGCTATAATTCAAATAAAAAGAATTGGAGTTTGTGGAACGGACCTACATGCTTTTGAAGGAAATCAGCCTTTTTTTAATTATCCCAGAATTTTAGGCCACGAACTTTCAGGCGTTTTAATTGCAATTGATAATTTAAAAAATCAAGATGAGTTTACTGTTGGAGAATCAGTTACGATAATACCGTATTTTAACTGTAATAAATGCATAGTATGTCGCAATGGGAAAGCTAATTGTTGTTCGCAAATAGTTGTCTGCGGGGTGCATGCTGACGGAGGTATGGTGGAATACCTTTCAGTTCCAATTGATTCCTTAGTTCATGGCTATGGGTTAGGTTTAGATGAATTGGCATTATTAGAGCCATTGGCAGTTGGGGCTCACGGAATTCGCCGTGCAAAAGTCTATAAAGATGAATTTGTTCTAGTGATTGGAGCAGGTCCAATCGGTTTAGGAACTATGGAATTTGCCAAAATCGCAGGAGGGCAAGTTATAGCGTTAGATATCAATAAACACCGTTTGGCTTTTTGTAAAGAAAACCTTAGAATTCCTTTCATAATAAATGCTCTTTCAGATAATGTAACTGAGCAATTGATGGAAATAACCAATGGTGATATGCCAACTTTAGTTGTAGATGCTACTGGTAGCCAAAAAGCCATCAACAATGCTTTCCAATATTTAGCTCATGGAGGACGCTTTGTAATGATAGGGCTACAGAAAGGAGAAATAGCTTTTAGTCATCCTGAGTTTCATAAAAGAGAGGCGACTTTAATGAGCAGTAGAAATGCAACCCGAGCAGATTTCGAACATGTGATTGATAACCTGAACAGAAAACTTATAAATCCGACAAATTATATTACGCATATAGCGAAGTTTGACCAAGTGATTGAAAATTTTGAAAGCTGGTTAGATCCTAAAAACGGTGTAATAAAAGCGATGATTGAGATGTAAATGTTACTATAGAAATTTTCAATCGGTTTCAAAATTGATTTTAGCGATTTAGATATTCAACCTTAAAAATATGAAAAAGTCCTTAATAATTTGCCTATTATTAGTGTCTGTGGTGGCTTATGCTCAAAATAGTCAAAACCTGAAACTTTGGTACAACCAACCTTCTGGCACTACTTGGGAGAATGCCCTGCCCATAGGTAATGGTTTTTTGGGTTCCATGGTTTATGGGAATGTGCCTAATGAAACGCTGCAACTGAATGAAAATACCGTTTGGAGCGGTGGGCCAAATCGAAATGATAATCCTAAAGCATTGGAGGCTTTGCCAGAAATCAGAAAATTGATTTGGGAGGGTAATCACAAAGAAGCCGAAAAGCTGGCCAACGAAGCCATCATCAGCAAAAAATCTCATGGGCAGATGTTTCAGCCAGTCGGCAATCTGGAGCTCAGCTTTGCTGGGCACCAAAACTACCAAAATTATTACCGCGAACTAGACATTGAAAAAGCCATCTCCAAAACCACTTATGAAGTAGATGGAGTCACTTACACCCGTGAAACCTTTGCCTCTTTTGGCGATAGAGTGATAATGATGCGTATCTCGGCATCGAAGCCTTCAAATGTTTCATTTTCAGCCCATTATAGCAGTCTACATACAAGAAAAAATGCGTCTGTCATAGGTAATAACCTCGTACTCAAAGGCAAAACCAGCGACCATGAAGTAGTAGAAAGTGTCCTAAATTTTGAGGCCATTACCCGCATTAAACTCGAGGGAGGAAAACTCAGCAAAACCGATACTTCTTTGACGGTGCAAAATGCTACTGCTGCTACCATTTTCATAGCCATGGCCACTAATTTCAATGCCTACAATGACGTGAGTGGCGATGCCAGCAAAAGAGCCAATTCCTGTCTAAATCAGGCTTTTCAAAAGTCATTTGCACTTCAAAAAAGTAAGCACATAGCTGGGTATCAAAAGTATTTCAATCGGGTGAAAATAAACTTGGGAGAAACATCTGAGATGAATAAACCGACCGATGAGCGTTTGCGGAATTTCAATTCGGTCAACGACCCTCAGATGGTCTCACTATACTATCAATATGGCCGGTATTTGCTCATTTCCTCTTCGCAACCGGGTGGACAGGCGGCCAATCTTCAAGGTATTTGGAACAACCGAATCAAGCCACCGTGGGACAGCAAATACACGATCAACATCAATGCAGAGATGAATTATTGGCCGGCAGAGAAAACCAATCTATCCGAGCTGCATCAGCCTTTCTTGCAAATGGTGAAAGAACTCTCCATCACTGGTCAAAAAACGGCCAAAGATATGTATGGTGCCCGAGGCTGGATGGCCCATCACAATACAGATATTTGGAGAGCTACGGGGGCTATTGATGGTGCCTTCTGGGGCATGTGGACCGCTGGTGGTGGCTGGGTAAGTCAGCATCTTTGGGAGCATTATTTATACACTGGTGACAAGTCCTTTTTGACTGAAATCTACCCAATATTGAAGGGTGCAGCCCTTTTCTATGTTGATTTTCTTGTGGAGCATCCCAAAAATCACTGGCTGGTGGTAAATCCAGGAAATTCGCCTGAAAACGCTCCAGCTGCACACGATGGCTCTTCCCTCGATGCGGGTGTCACGATGGACAATCAGATCGTTTTTGATGTGTTTAGTAAGGCCATTAATGCAGCTCAAATTCTTAAAAAAGATGCATCTTTCGTAGATTCTCTTAAAACATTGAGAGAGAGACTGCCGCCTATGCATATTGGGCAGCACAATCAATTGCAAGAATGGCTCGATGACATAGATGATCCTAAGGACCAACACCGCCATATCTCGCACCTTTACGGTCTTTATCCTTCAAATCAAATTTCGGCTTATCGTACGCCCGAACTTTTTGAAGCTTCTAAAAACTCTCTGATTTATCGGGGAGATGTCTCAACAGGTTGGAGTATGGGCTGGAAAGTGAACTGGTGGGCCAAACTTCAAAATGGGAACCATGCCTATAAATTAATTCAAAATCAATTGACCCCCATTGGCAACGAAAGAGGCAGCGGCGGTACGTATAATAACCTTTTTGATGCTCATCCTCCATTCCAAATCGATGGAAATTTTGGCTGTACCTCGGGCATCACCGAAATGTTGATGCAAAGCAGCGATGGTGCCGTACACTTACTACCCGCCCTGCCAGATGTTTGGCCTTCTGGAAAAATTTCGGGCTTAAAGGCAATTGGAGGTTTTGAAATCGTTGAAATGGTGTGGGAAAATGCCAAATTGGTGAAATTGGTCGTAAAATCTCATCTCGGCGGAAATCTTAGACTACGTACACCGAATGAATTGAAGCAAAGCACAAGCATCAAACTAAACGAGGCAAATGGCAACAACCCTAATCCTTTTTATAGTTTAGACGAAACCGCCAAACCTTTGATTTCTGAAAAAGCAAGTATAAAAAGCCCAAGTTTGGCAGTAACTAAATTGTATGACATAGCCACGCAAAAAGGTCAAACAATCACTTTCTTAATTAAAAACTAACGAATTAAATAAAGATTACAATGTTAAAAACAATAGCAAAAATTTGTAAGATCATCTTACTGGTTTGTAGTGTAAATGTTGCTTTTGCACAAGTCACATTGACCAACCCAATACTCATTGGTTTCTACCCAGACCCAAGTATCGTAAAGGTGGGTGCAGATTACTATTCGGTACATTCCACATTTTCGTATTTCCCAGGCTTGCCTATCATGCACAGCCGTGATTTGAAAAACTGGAAACAAATTGGGAATGTAATTGACCGTCCCTCGCAAATGGATTTCATGGGTGAGCGTATGAGTCGTGGCTTATTTGCCCCTGCCATTACCTACTACAAGGGCATTTATTATGTGACTTGTACTGATATTGACCATGATGGAAACTTTGTAGTTACGGCCACAAATCCTGCCGGGCCTTACAGCGATCCTGTAAAATTACCACAAGTTAGAGGCATAGATCCATCGATTTATTTTGATGACGCTACCGACAAAGCCTACGTCGTGTACAATAGCGATGCTCCTGATAATAAGCCACTTTATCCTGGTCACCGTACGGTTCAAATGTATGAATTTGACTATAAAAACTTGAAAGTTATTGGCGAGAAAAAACAATTGATAAACGGCGGCGTGGATATCACAAAAAAACCAGTTTGGATTGAAGGGCCACACATTTTGAAAAGAAACGATTGGTACATTTTATACTGTGCCGAGGGTGGCACCTCGGTCAATCACTCACAAGTGGCCTTGCGTAGCAAAGATATTTGGGGGCCATATGTGCCTTATGAAGGAAATCCTGTTTTGACTCAAAGAGAATTACCAGCTGATCGTCCAAATCCGATCACCTCAGCGGGGCACGCCCAATTTATAGAGGGTCCAGATGGTAATTGGTATTCTATATTCTTGGCTGTACGTCCTTATGTAGGAGATTACTATAATACAGGTCGTGAAATGTTTATTGCACCACTTAATTGGGTCAATGACTGGCCGATGATCGAACACGGCGAAAAAGCCATTGAATACAAGTACCAAACGAATATCAAAGAGGTAAAACAAAAAGGGGCTTTGCCAACAAATGGCAATTTTTCATACACCATGAAATTCAAAAAAGGTCTGGATTTATCCATGATGCACTTGCGTACGGTAGATTATACTTCTTTCAAAACCTCCAAGAAAGGCCTAACGCTTAACCTTAAGCCTGAAACCATTTCAGAGCAAGGGAATCCGTCTTTTGTGGCAAAACGCCAACAACACATGAATAGTACGGCCGAAATTGAACTTGTTTTTTCGCCAAAAGCTGAAAATGAGAAAGCTGGATTGGTCATTTTTCAAGATGAAAGTCATTATTATTTCTTGGCAAAATCGATCAAAGATGGCCAAACACAGGTAGAATTATATAAGAGTGTGCATCGCAAAAAAGATGTGGAACTGATCAATACTTTACCTGTCAATGATGGGAAATTAGTGTTACGCATCACCAATAATGCAGATAAATGCCATTTTGAAATTTCAGAAGATGGAAAAGATTTCAAAGTTTTGGCCAAAGACCAAGATGGCAAGCACTTATCTACCAAAGTTTCTGGTGGTTTTATTGGGAACGTATTTGCCGTGTACGCCACTTCCAATGGTGAAAAATCGGATAACAAAGCCACATTTAAGTACTTGAAATACAGCGGCGAAGATGCTGTTTTGAAATAATGAATTCAGTTAAAAAAATAGTATTTAGTTGTTTGTTGTTTGGGCGAATGATTTTTCAATCTTCAGTTTTCGCCCAAGCTCATAACCCCATCATACATGCCGATGTGCCTGACATGTCAATGGTGCGGGTAGGTGATACTTATTACATGAGCAGCACCACTATGCACATGAGTCCTGGTGTGCCCGTGATGAGCTCCAAGGATTTAATCAACTGGAAATTAGAAAGTTATTGCTATGATACCCTGGTGAATAATGACGCCATGAACCTCGATAAAGGTCAAAGCACCTATGGCCGCGGCTCTTGGGCCAGCTGTATTCGCTACCACAATGGGGAGTTTATCATCAATACCTTTGCGGCCACCTCTGGCAAAACGCACAATTTCAGGTCGAAAGACATCAAAGGACCATGGACTGAGCAAACTTTTAAACCTGCCTATCACGACCAAACCATTTTCTTTGATGACGATGGCAAAGTTTACATGATCTATGCCGCTGGCAGACTCAAAATTCTGGAGCTCAAACCAGATTTATCGGGCTTGATGCCCGGCGTAGAAGAGAAAGTATTAATAGAAAACGCCAGTGCTCCAGCAGGTGACAATATCATGCTTGGGGCGGAAGGCTCACAGTTATTTAAGGTCAATGGCAAGTATTACATGTTCAATATCACTTGGCCACGTGGAGGAATGCGAACCGTGGTGATTCACAGAGCTGATAACATCAATGGACCATGGGAAGGTAAAATTGGACTTCAGGACAAAGGCGTGGCACAAGGAGGCTTGATAGACACTCCAGACGGCAGATGGTTCGCGTATTTGTTTAAAGACAATGGCGGTGTAGGTCGTATTCCTTATTTGGTACCTGTAAAGTGGGAAAATGATTGGCCAGTTTTGGGCGAAAATGGCAAAGTGCCAATGACGCTTGATTTACCTGCCAACAAAAGTTTAATTCCTACACTCGTGAACTCGGATGAGTTTAATAGAAAAACAAAGACTTTACCCTTGCAATGGCAGTGGAATCACAACCCTGATAATTCGCTTTGGGAAATTCAAAAAGGTTATTTAAGACTCAAAACAGGTAGAGTAGATACGGCATTTGTGTTTGCCAAAAATACGCTGACCCAAAGAACCATAGGCCCAGAAAGCAGTGGAAGCACCCTACTAAGTACCAAAGGAATGAAAAATGGTGACTTTGCCGGTTTATGTTTATTACAAAAAAACTATGGCTTGGTCGGTGTGAAAATGCAGGATGGTCAAAAATACATTGTGATGGAAAGTGTGGCGGCGGGCAAAGAAGAAATTCGAATTCCATTGACCAAAAAGAAAGTATTCTTCAAAGCCGATTGTGACTTCAAAGAAGGTAAAGATTTAGCTCAGTTTTATTGTAGCTTGGATGGCAAAAACTGGACGGCCGTGGGTGCTCCCATGAAAATGCCTTACACCTTACCTCACTTTATGGGCTATCGTTTTGGCTTATTTAATTACGCTACCCAGCAAACTGGCGGTTATGCAGATTTTGACTGGTTTAGAATTTCAGATTCAATTTACTAAAAGTACTATGAAAAATTACCTCTTTTTATTGTTTTTACTTTTTGTGGAGCCCATTTATGCTCAAACAAATATTCAAATAGATGCGAATAGTAATATTGGTGAAATGAAACCCTTTTGGGCCTATTTCGGCTATGATGAGCCTAATAATACGACCAAACCAGACGGTCAAAAATTACTCTCAGAACTGGCCGCCTTGAGTCCCGTACCAGTATATGTAAGAGCCCATAATTTGCTCACCTCCAGAGGCGATAGCCCGGGTCCAGATTTGAAATGGGGTTTTACAGATGCCTATACCGAAGACAAAAATGGCAATCCCATTTATAATTGGACGGTGGTAGATAGCATCATTGATACTTACATTTCTCTCGGCATGAAACCTTTGATGGAAATCGGATTTATGCCAAAAGCCTTATCTTCCAAACCCGAACCCTACGAGCATTATTGGAGCACGGGCGGCAATCTTTGGACCGGCTGGACTTACCCACCAAACGACTATGACAAATGGCGAGAGCTGGTATTCCAATGGACCAAACACTCCGTAGAAAGATATGGAAAAGCAGAAGTAGAGAGCTGGTTATGGGAAGTGTGGAATGAGCCAGACATCGCCTACTGGTCAGGTACTTTTGAGGAGTATTGCAAAATGTATGATTATGCTGCAGATGGGCTTAAAAAAGCCTGTCCTGAATGCACCATTGGTGGTCCACACACCACCAGCCCCCGAAGTGACAAAGCCTATAATTATCTGACTAAATTTATAGAGCATTGCCTGAGAGGTCAAAACTACGCCACGGGCAAAAAAGGAACGCCTTTGGAGTACATTGGTTTCCATGCAAAAGGCTCTCCTGAGCTGGTAGATGGCCGCATTCAGATGAATATGGGAGCACAACTCAGAGACATTCAACGGGCTTTTGAAGCAGTCAATTCTTTTCCTGAGCTTAAAAATATTCCGGTCATCATAGGCGAATGTGACCCTGAAGGCTGTGCCGCTTGCTCTAAAGAACGAGAGCCCAAATACGGTTATAGAAACGGCACCATGTATGCCAGTTATACTGCAGCATCTTTTGCCCGCATTTATGAATTGATGGACAAAGCTCAAGTCAATTTGCAAGGTGCAGTGAGCTGGTCTTTTGAGTTTGAGAACCAACCTTGGTTTGCCAGTTTTCGTGATTTGGCCACCAATGGCATTGACAAACCCGTATTGAACGTCTTCAGAATGTTTGGCATGATGCAGGGAGAGCGACTTTCTGTAAATAGCACTTCAAGTTTTATGGTAAATGACATCATCACAAATGGGGTCAAAGAACAAAATAACATCAATGCCATCGCTTCCAAAAACGGAAAAGATATCTGGGTCATGGTCTGGAATTATCATGATGATATTACAAACATGGAAAACGCAAATGTTGCTTTGCAAATCCAAAATTTGACGGGTCAAAAAGCCCATGTTTCTCATTACAGAATCGATGAGAACTTCAGTAATTCTTACGAAAAATGGAAAGCCATGGGCAGCCCACAAAATGTAAATGAGCGTCAATTCGAAACATTGGAGCAAGCAGGGCAACTGCAATTATTGACCTCGCCTTACTGGTCAAACATTACCAAAAATCAGTTAGAATTGAATTTTGACTTGCCTTCTCATGGCATAAGCCTTATTCATATTAGTCAACCTTAATTTAAAAATAAACGATGAAATTACTTTTAAACTTATTGCTCTTTATGGGCTTCACAAGTCTTCAAGCTCAGGACCCTAATTTCCATATCTACCTTTGCATAGGTCAGTCAAATATGGAAGGCCCTGCCGCCATAGAGCCTCAAGATCAAATACCTAACGAGCGTTTTAAAATGTTAGCAGCGGTAGATTGCCCAGATTTAGGAAGAAAACAAGGAGAATGGATAACTGCCGTGCCGCCACTTTTTCGCTGCAATACCCGGCTTTCTCCTGCAGATTATTTTGGAAAAACATTGGTAGAAAACCTACCCTCTGAGGTTAAAGTAGGCTTGGTAAATGTGGCTGTAGCAGGTAGTAAAATTGAGATTTTTGACAAAGTAAAATACAAGGAATACCTTGATACCTCTGCTGCGGAGCGACCTTGGATGATCAATATGGCCAATGAATACGGTTATAACCCCTACCAGAGGCTGGTAGAATTGGCCCAAAAAGCCCAAAAAGAAGGGGTGATCAAAGGAATTTTGCTGCATCAGGGAGAATCAAATACGGGTGATGTCCTGTGGCCGCAGAAAGTCAAAAAAATCTATGATGACCTTTTAGTCGATCTGAATTTAGCTCCAAACAGCATTCCGCTATTGGCAGGGGAACTGGTGGGTGAAGACCAAGGTGGTAAATGTGCCAGCATGAATAAGATCATCGCTACCCTGCCTCAGGTCATTCCCATGGCTCATGTGGTATCTTCTGAAGGCTTACCAGCCGTACCGGATAAACTTCATTTTAGCACGGCTGGAATACGTGAATTTGGGAAACGATATGCCGAAACCATGCTCGGGCTTTTAAAACCCTAAGCTATTGCCAATAAAATACTTAGATTTATTATACTATTCAACCCTTCTATGAAAAAGTCAGTTTTTGTACTCTTGAGTATCCTAATTCAGCTCTCTGTAGCAGCTCAAGAAATCATCACCTTGTACCCCTCAGAAGTGCCTAATTCCAAACCCAGTGAGATAAAAGAAACTGGTGCCGAAAGGGGTCTTTACAAAGGGATCACCAATCCTACGCTGGAATACATCAAACCAGAAAATCCGAATGGCACAGCTGTGATAGTCATAGCGGGTGGAGGCTACGGGGTTATAGTATACAATGGTGAAGGGCTCGGTTCTGCTAAGTCTTTAGCCGAAAAAGGCATCTCTTCTTTTGTGCTCAAATACCGTCTACCCAGCGACGAAATCATGGAGGACAAACGCATTGGCCCTTTGCAAGATGTGCAGCAGTCCATCAAATATTTGCGTGAAAATGCCCAGAAATATGGTATTGACCCCAACAAAATTGGGGTGATGGGCTTTAGTGCAGGTGGGCATTTGGCCAGTACTGCCGCTACTCATTTTGAAAAGTCAGTCATTGACAACCCAAACAATACCAGCCTAAGACCTGATTTTCAGCTATTGGTGTATCCTGTAATCAGCATGGAAAATGGCATGACCCACGGAGGCTCACGCGATAATCTTTTAGGCAAAAACCCAAGCGAGGCAGATATTGAGCTCTTTTCGAATGATTTACAGGTCAAAGAAAACACACCCATTACTTGGCTTACCCATGCTGCTGACGACAAAGTGGTAGATGTAGACAATAGCATCATTTATTTTGAAAAACTCAGAAAAAATAAGGTGGAAGTAGAAATGCATATCTATCCCAAAGGCGATCACGGCTTTATCTTCAGACATCCAGGCTGGATGGAGCCGCTTTTTGCTTGGTTTAAACGCAATAATCTGCTCTAAAAAAATGAAATTCAATTTGATGAAAAAACAATTGACACTCCTATTTTTTGTCCTTGGTTTCTCCTTAAGCCAAGTTTTTGCTCAAGCCTGGGAATCAGTTCAGACGCAGTATGGCAAAGTAAAAGGCACTTATGTAAAAGGCCAACAGGTGTTCAAAGGCATTCCCTTTGGAGCCTCCACAGGTGGAGCAAACCGCTGGAAAGCACCACAACCCGCCGAAAGTTGGGTAGGTATCAGAATGGCTACCAATTATGGCCCGAGTCCGTTCCAAGGTGGTACGCCCGCAGCCGGAAAAAGTGAAGACTGTCTTTACCTCAATGTGTGGAGCCCAGCTAAAACACCCTCTGAAAAACTACCCGTTTTGGTTTGGATCTACGGTGGTGGCTTTGCTTTTGGCTCTACTGCAGAGCCGGGTTATACAGGAGAAAATTTGGCTGCTAAAGGTGTGGTCTATGTCTCCATCCCTTACCGAGTGGGTCAATTAGGCTTTTTGGCCCATCCAGAATTAAGTGCCGAAACTCCTCAAAAAACTTCTGGCAATTACGGATTACTGGATATGATTGCAGGTTTACAATGGATCAAAAACAACATTGCGGCCTTCGGCGGTGATCCTGATAAAGTGACCATTTTTGGCGAATCAGCGGGTGGTATTGCCGTAAGTATGCTTTCTGCCTCGCCTTTGGCCAAAGGGCTATTCCATGGAGCCATTTCTCAAAGTGGTGGCAATTTCGGTCCACCCAGAGAGACAACCTATCCGGGCGAAAATCAAAAATTACTGGCTTATGCCGAAAAATCGGGCATAGAATACATGGAAAAAGCAGGGGTAAAAACTTTGGCCGAACTAAGGGCCATTCCTGCAGATAAACTGCCGATGGGTTTTGGGATGCCGGGCGGCTGGCCCATTATTGACGGATACGTGATTCCTGCTGATCAACACAGGCTATACGAGCAAGGAAAATACAATGACACTCCGATTTTAGTAGGCTATAATTCTGATGAAGGATTGAGTTTTCAACCGCCCAAAACGCCTGCAGATTACATCACAGGTGTAGAAAAACGCTATGGGAAATTTGCCGATGATTTGATCAAAGCATATCCTGTAGGAGAAACAAAAGTACCCAAAACAGCCCGTGATTTGGCCCGAGATGCGGCCTTTGGCTGGCAAACTTGGAGCTGGGCCAAGCTGCAGTCTGAAACGGGCAAGTCTCTGGTGTACTACTATTATTTTGACCAGCACCCCGACTACCCCGAAGACTCCCCACTCCATGGCACGGGCTCCCCTCATGGTCAAGATGTTGCTTATGTTTTTGGCCATACCAATCCTGAAAGCAAGCAGGCAGCTCCCTCAGATGCTGCACTCTCTGAGGCCATCATGACCTACTGGACCAATTTTGCCAAATACGGACATCCAAATGGCAATGGCGTACCAGAGTGGAAACCTTTCACCAAAGAAAATCATGAAGCCATGTACTTTCATCACAAACCCAAAATGGGTGGGATTCCGAGCGAGGCTGCTATGAAAGTACTCGATAAGTATTTCGACTGGAGACGTACCGCCGAGGGTATGGAATGGGCCAAGTAATTTTAATAAAAATGAAGCATCACACTAAAGCACATGTTGTAATAATTTTCATGCTCCTGTTTTCATTGGGGTGTGAAAAAGAGATGACTATTGAAACAATTACGCTCTCTGAAGAGCAGTTTGAGTTCAAGAAGACGGGCGGAGGGCAGGTATTGTCTATTAATACCAATGCTGATTCTTGGAGTATTGATATCCCTCAAAACGCCAATTGGATCAGCGTAGATAGGTCAAAAGGCTCATCGGGCAATACCTTTATCAATATCTCAGCTTCCAAAAACCCAAGCTCCGATATTCGTACAGCCAACATAACGCTAACCACAAAAAATGGTGCTAGCAAGGCTATTTCTGTCAAACAATTGGGCCGCACTTATGAAAGTTTTAACACCTCACCCACCGCTCCAGATAAGGTAGGAATGGGCAGCAATGCTACTGAATTGGCTGCTAAAATGAAGTTTGGGTGGAATGCTGGCAACACCATGGAGGCCATTGGAGGCATTACGGCATGGGGCAATCCTGAGATCACCAATGAACTGATCAAAACCGTAAAAGCCAATGGCTTCAATGCCATTAGAATTCCCTGCTCATGGGACCAATATGCCGATAAAAACACTGCCAAAATAAATGAAAATTGGCTCAATAAAGTGAAAGAATTGGTGCAATACTGTGTGCAAAACGACGTCTATGTGCTCTTGAATATCCACTGGGATGGCGGCTGGCTCGAAAACAACGTTACGCCCGAAAAACAAGAGGATAACATTGAGAAACAAACGGCTTATTGGGAACAAATCGCTACGCATTTGAGAGACTTTGACGAACATCTCCTTTTTGCAGGTACCAATGAGCCTAATGTAGAAAATGCTCAGCAAATGAAGGTTTTGGATGCTTATCACCAGGCTTTTGTGGATGCGGTTCGGGCAACGGGAGGTAAAAACGCCTATCGGGTTTTGGTGATACAAGGCCCCAGTACGGACATTGACAAAACCAATAATTTGATGAACACTTGGCCAAAAGATAGCGAGCCAAATCGACTGATGGCTGAGGTTCATTTCTATACGCCCTGGAATTTCTGTGGTTTAGAAAAAGATGAAAGTTGGGGTAATCAATTTTTCTTTTGGGGCAAAAATAATCACTCAGTTTCTAACCCTTCCAGAAATCCAACTTGGGGCGAAGAGGCCACGGTAGACCAATTATTTAGCCTCATGAAAAAGAAGTTTATTGACAAAAACATTCCTGTCATTATCGGGGAATTTAATGCCGTAAGGAGGCTGCAATTGACGGGTCAAGATTTGGCACTTCACATAAAATCACGAAATTATTATTTGGAATATGTCACTAAAAAATGCCTTGAAAATCACTTCATTCCATTCTATTGGGATACCGGAGTTTTTGAAACAGGATCAGGGATATTTGATAGAAGAACATACGAAATAACTGACAAGGAAGCACTTAAAGCATTGACCAATGGATAAAACAAATCATTTTTTACGCTCAAGAAAGTTACTTTTTATTTTCACAATCCTCTGTTCTACTGGCGTATTCGCTCAGGTTTCTGCACCTCAGCCAGTTTTGCCGATTCCAGATGCGAACCAACTCGGCTGGCAGCAAATGGAGTATTATTCTTTTGTGCATTTATCTGTAAACACGTATACAGATATGGCTTGGGGTTTTGGAAATGAAGATCCACAGATTTTTAATCCGACGGAATTAGACTGCAGACAATGGGCCAGAATAGCCAAAGAAGCAGGCATGAAAGGCATTATTTTTACGGCTAAGCACCACAGCGGCTTTTGCCTTTGGCCCTCAAAATACACCGAATATTCTGTGAAAAACTCCCCTTGGCGAGATGGAAAAGGCGATATGGTAAGAGAACTGGCCGAAGCTTGTAAGGAGTACGGACTGAAGTTTGGCATCTATCTCTCTCCATGGGACAGAAACCATCCTGACTATGGTAAACCCGAATACATCACCTATTTCAGAAATCAGCTCACGGAGCTATTGACCAATTATGGTGAGATTTTCGAAGTGTGGTTTGATGGAGCCAACGGTGGCACTGGTTATTACGGCGGTGCTAATGAAAACCGGAAAATAGACCGAGAAACCTATTACGATTGGAAAAACACCTATAAACTGGTGAGAGACCTGCAACCCAATATCGTCATATGGAATGATGGTGGTGACCGTGCAGACCTTCGCTGGGTGGGCACAGAGGCGGGGTATATTGGCGAAACCAACTGGAGTTTACTGGATTCCACTGGCGATGTGCCCGAAGACATGCTGCGTCATGGTGTTGAAAATGGAAACGCCTGGGTACCTGGCGAAGTAAATACTTCTATCAGACCTGAATGGTTTTACCACCCAAAAGAAGATGGGAGGGTGAAAAATGTTCCTCAACTAATGGATACTTATTATAATTCAGTTGGAAGAAATGGCACTTTGTTGCTCAATTTTCCCATTATGCCAAATGGTCTTATTCATCCTACCGATGAAAAAAATGTCTTAGCTTTTGCAGAAGCACGTAAAGAGGCGTTTGCCAATAATCTGACAAAAAACGCTATTGCTTCTGCATCTGAAGTTAGGTGTAAAAGCTCTACATTCAATTCTCTAATGGCGGTAGATGACGATCCAGAATCTTTTTGGGCTACCAATGATAATACCAAAGATGCCACCTTGACTTTGCGTTTTGCAAAACCTATCACATTCAATCGCTTTTTGGTTCAAGAGCCTATTCAACTAGGCCAAAGGGTTAAATCTTTTACCTTAGAAGCTAAAATACAAGGTTCTTGGAAAGAAATCGCAAAAGAAACTACGATAGGGTATAAACGAATTTTGAGGTTTCCAACCACCACTGCCACAGAAATTAGACTAAACATAACGGACGCCAAAGCCTGTCCGCTCATTAGCAATTTGGAAGTGTATTTAGCACCTATTATTCTTTTCCCCCCAATCATTTCTCGAAATCAGGCAGGCGAAGTACAAATAAAATCAAGCGACTCGGAATCTGAGGTATATTATACTTTAGATGGTAGTTTGCCAAGCTCAAAATCGTCTAAATACCAAAGGTGGTTTCCAACGCACGATGGAAAAATTACGGTTAAGGCCATAGCCTATGACCCCACTAACCAGTCCATTAGTGAAGTTAGTGAAGAAAATTTTGAAATTTCGCGTAAAAAGTGGAAGGTACTTGGTGTAGCGGATGACAATATCCTAAATATTATAGATGGTGACGAATTCACCTCTTGGCAAAACGATAAAGTTCCCATTGACTTGATTATTGATTTTGGCAAATTAGAGACCATTAGTGGTTTTAGGTATTTGCCAGACCAACATTGGTGGGCAGAAACTTCCATTATTACCCAATACCAATTCTTTATTTCTGAAAACAACTTAGATTGGAAATTGGTAAGCGAAGGAGAGTTTTCTAACATTAAAAACAATCCGACATGGCAGGTGAATGTATTTAATCCTTTAACCGCCAGATATATAAAATTGAAAGCACTCAAAACAGTCGGTAATAACAATAATGCAGGGATAGCCGAAATAGATATAATCACCAAGTGAACTTTTAAATATTCAACCTTTTAGAAAAAATGAAAAAAACAATTTTAAAAACTGCCCTTATAGCCTCAATGGCTTTTGGAGTAATCAGTGTAGATGCACAGAATAAGGCTGTGCTTGAAGACTTTAAGCCATCTTCTAAAAACCAGCCTCAGCAGGAATACCCAATGGTAAACTCTCAGGGATATGCCCGGTTTAAAATAGTAGCTCCTGCTGCGGATAGCGTAAGAGTAAGTTTAGGATTGGGCGGCAAAGGCGGCACTAAACTCGCAAAAGCGGAAGATGGCACCTGGTTGGGCACTACAGAAGTCCCAATGGACGAAGGTTTTCATTATTACAATGTAAATATTGATGGTGGAAAATTTAACGATCCAGGAGCTATGAATTATTACGGTTCCACCCGTTGGGAGAGTGGCATAGAAATACCCGCACATGATCAAGATTTTTATGCTTTAAAAAATGTTCCGCATGGAAATGTGCAACAAATATTATTTCCTTCGCCAAGTACTAATTCTTCTCGCAGAGCATTTGTTTATACCCCCCCTGCATACGAAAAAGGCCTAAGCAAATATCCAGTATTGTACTTACAACATGGCTGGGGCGAAGACGAAACCGCTTGGATGAACCAAGGCCATGCTAACCTTATCATGGATAATCTTATTGCCGAAGGAAAAATTATTCCTTTTATTATTGTAAATACTTACGGCATGACCAATGAAATCAAATGGGGAGGAATGAAAGATTTCAAAATTGAACCCTTTCAAACTGTGCTTGTAGATGAATTGATTCCATACATTGATTCAAATTTCCGAACGCTCGCCACCAAAGACAAAAGAGCCATGGCTGGGCTGTCTATGGGTGGTATGGAAACCCATACCATTACCCTTAACAAACCTGAAGTTTTTGGATATTATGCTTTGTTAAGTGGGGGTACTTATCTACCAGAGGAAATCAAAGAAAAATCCCAAGTAAAAATGATATTTCTAAGCAGTGGAAGCAAAGAAAGACCTGAGCGAATTTTAGATGCGGCCACAAAATTAAAGAATGCGGGATTTAATACTGTCACCTATGTTTCCGAAAATACAGGGCATGAATTCCAAACATGGAGAAGAAGTTTACATGAGTTAGCACCATTGCTTTTTAAATAAATTTAAGGCATTCCGTCTATTAAAACTCAAGTCAAAATTATTTAAAAAAAAATATCAAAATCGATGAAAAAATTTAGGAATACCCTGGTTTTATTTGGTCTTTTCTGTTTCTGCACTGTAAACGCCCAAAAGGTTCGCTATCGCAATGTTTTTAAAGAGTTGGGTTATAGCCAAGCAGAAATTGACAACAAATTAAAAAAAGCATATTTCGATGTTTTTGAAGGGCCAAACAAAGTTTATTTTGAAGAAGGGGATTCACTCGCTTATGTTTCAGACGTAAAAAATAAAGACGCTCGCTCAGAAGGAATGTCCTATGGAATGATGGTAGCAGTCCAATTGGATAAAAAACAAATATTTGATAATATTTGGCGGTGGGCGGTTAAATATTCACAGCACCAGAGTGGACCAAGAGAAGCATACTTTGCATGGAGTATTGACCCCATCACAAAAAAGAAAAATTCATTGGGATCGGCCTCCGATGGTGAACTTTATTTTGTTACCAGCCTATTATTTGCTTCTAACAAATGGGGAAATGACACGGGAATAAATTACTACAAAGAAGCCAGGAGAATTTTGGATGCTATGTGGAAAAAAGACGGCACTGGAAACATTTATAATGTCATCAATACCGAACATAAACAAATAAGTTTTGTGCCTGAAGGTGATGGCTATAAGTGGACAGACCCTTCCTATCACATACCTGCTTTTTATGAAATTTGGGCTGAATATGCCAAAGACGGCCATGAGGAATTTTATAAAGCATGTGCTGACACCTCTCGTGTGTTTTTGCATCGAGCTTGCCACCCAGTAACTGGCCTTAACTCCGACTATACTGAGTTTAGCGGTGCTCCACATCCTACCCGCTGGATGCAGCCAGGTTTTAGGTATGACTCTTGGCGAGTACCAATGAATATCGCGATGGATTATACCTGGTATGGCAAAGACAAAAAATGGCAACTGGACTATGCCAAAAGGTTTCAGAGGTTTCTCAGATCAAAAGGTTTAGAAAGCTATGACGACCAGTTTAATCTCGACGGCTCCAAGCCAGAGTTTATATTACAAGCAGGGCCCGTAAAAAAACTTCGTCATTCTATAGGTTTGGTCTCAACTGCTGCATCTACAGCCCTTATTAACAAAGGAAAGGAAAGCAATGATTTTGTTCACGCCATTTGGAATGTTAAACTTGAACCTTACGATGACGGATATTTTGACCCTTATTTCGATGGGCTTATGTATCTATTTAACTTAATGCATTTGAGCGGTAACTACAAGATAATTCAACCTCAAAAATAACCTTAATATTCAACCTTTAAAATCTAAAAAAATGAAAAAACTATTAACTGTATTAGCCATACTGTTTTTTTGTGAGAATATGGTTTTCTCTCAAAAAATGGAAAAAGAAATGCCAAATGGTTATGAATCTGAGAGGTCAGACATAGCTAAAGGCAAAATAGATACGGTTTTGTATGTCTCTAAAACGGTTGGAAGTAAACGCAAAACCGTTGTTTATACGCCTCCAAATTTCGATAAAAAGAAAAAGTATCCCGTCTTATACTTACTCCATGGCATAGGAGGTACCCATTTGGAATGGTTTATTGGTGCAAATCCCCAAAATATTTTGGATAATTTGTATGCCGAAGGCAAAATCCAACCCATGATAGTGGTTATGCCTAACGGCAGAGCAATGAAAGATGATAGAGCCATAGGAAATATTTTTGAAAAAGATAAAGTAGAAGCTTTTGCCAATTTTGAAAACGACCTTTTAAACGACCTTATTCCTTTTATAGAAAAAACTTATCCAACTTTGACCGACAAAGATAATCGGGCCATTGCGGGACTTTCTATGGGTGGTGGGCAGTCGCTTAATTTTGGCCTGGGTAACTTAGATAAATTCTCTTGGGTAGGCGGTTTTTCTTCAGCCCCTAATACAAAAACACCTGAAGAATTAGTGCCAAACCCAATGGAAACTAAGAAAAAACTTAAATTGCTCTGGATTTCATGCGGCGATGCAGATGGACTCCTTAGCTTTAGTAAACGCACCCACGATTACCTGTATGAAAACGAAGTGCCGCATGTATACTATTTAGAGTCTGGAGGTCATGATTTTAAGGTTTGGAAAAATGGCTTATATATGTTTTCTCAGTTTTTGTTTAAACCTATTGATAACACTACTTTAGAAAACTATACGGTCTTGGGTACACCTGCCATCACAAATGTTCGCAATGCAAAATATCCGCAAATTTTACCAGACAACAGAGTAGTTTTTAAAGTAAAAGCACCTGAAGCACTGAAAGTACAGATAGATTTAGGTAAAAAGTATGATATGGTAAAAGATACTAGTGGATATTGGAATATTACTACAGATGTGATAAGTCGAGGTTTTCATTATTATTCATTAATCATTGATGGAGTTGCTTTAGCAGACCCAGCGAGCGAAACTTTCTATGGCATGAGTCGTATGGCATCCGGAATTGAAATTCCATATAAAAAAGGGGGCTTTTATGCACTAAAAGATGTAGCTCATGGCGATATTCGGATAAAGAAATATTTCTCAAAAGTTAGTAATTCGTGGAGAGAAATGTACGTGTACACCCCGCCAGGCTACGATAAATCATCAGAAAAATATCCCGTTCTGTATCTACTTCATGGAGGTGGTGAAGATCAACGTGGCTGGGCGACCCAAGGAAAAACAGATTTAATACTGGATAACCTTATCGCTGATCAAAAAGCAAAACCTATGATTATTGCCATGCTAGACGGCAATATTGGCAGCGGTGGTGGTATTGCGAGCTTTGGAGAGCAACAACTTCGAGCTTTTGAAAACGAGCTCAAAATGGGAGCTATTCCTTTTGTAGAAAATAATTTTAGAACAGAAACAGACGCAAAGAATAGAGCCTTAGCAGGCTTATCTATGGGAGGTTTACAAACTTTACACGCAGGACTGAAAAATACAGATTTATTTAATTATCTCGGCGTATTCAGCTCAGGATGGTGGGCAAACAACACCAAGCTTTCTGACCCACAATATGAATATATGCAAAAAAATGTGAGCACGATTAACGCAAATTTGAAAGAATTGTGGATTTCGCAAGGGGGTGAAGAAGACATTGCTCACGCCAACTGCCAGATTATGTTGAAAAAATTTGACGCCATGGGTATCAAATACAAATATAGTGAATATGCAGGCGGACATGCTTGGCCAGTTTGGCGTCATGATTTGTATATGTTTTCGCAGTTATTATTTAAGTAAAATTGCCTTTAAAAATAAAAGGCTTTAACAGATTTTGGCACATTGCTAAAAACGGTTAAAGCTTCAGGTAACCTAAATTCAATTTAGAAAAAAATGAAAAAGACAATACTGATTCTCCTTTTACATTCTAGCCTATCATGGGCACAAATGCAGCCTTTCCCATTGCAGGAAGTGAAACTGACTGCAGGTGTATTTAAAAACGCACAAGAGGTAGATCTAAAATACATGTTGGCCTTAAATCCAGATAAATTACTTGCACCTTATTTGATTGATTCTGATTTGCCCCTCAAAGCTGAGCGGTATGGCAACTGGGAAAGCTCGGGTTTAGACGGCCACATAGGTGGGCATTATTTATCTGCTTTAGCCATGATGTATGCCAGTACTGGAAACCCCGAAATGAAAAGTCGCTTGGAATATATGGTGAGCGAACTAGCTCGCTGCCAAGCAAAAAATGGAAATGGATATGTGGGCGGCATACCTAACGGTAAAGTGTTTTGGGAAAGGATTCATAAGGGAGATATTGATGGGAGCACCTTTGGGCTAAATAACACTTGGGTGCCTTTATATAACATTCATAAGCTTTTTGCAGGCTTACGTGATGCATATCAAATAGCTGGAAATCAAGAAGCAAAGAATATTCTTATTGGATTGGGCGATTGGTTTTTAGAACTGATAAAACCTCTCAGCAATGAACAGGTCCAACAGGTTTTACGCACCGAACATGGAGGCATGAACGAAGTTTTTGCTGATTTATATATCATCACAAATGAAAGCAAATACTTGGCTGCAGCTCAAAGACTTTCTCACCAAAGTATTTTGAAACCTTTGCTCGCCAAAGAAGATAAACTTACGGGATTACACGCTAACACCCAAATACCAAAAGTGATAGGTTTTGAAAAAATAGCAAAGCTCACAAACAATGCCGATTGGTCAGGTGCGGCACAATATTTTTGGCAAAATGTAACACAGACCAGAAGTGTGGCGTTCGGCGGCAATAGCTTTCGTGAACATTTTAATCCGATTGACGATTTCAATAAAATGTTAGTAAGCAATCAAGGTCCCGAAACCTGTAACAGTTTTAATATGCTTAGACTAAGTATGGCTTTGTTTTTAGACAAAAACGATGTCAGCTATCTTGATTTTTATGAGCGTACGCTTTACAATCACATACTTTCGAGCCAACATCCCGAAAAAGGGGGCTTTGTTTATTTTACACCCATTCGCCCCAATCATTACCGCGTATATTCACAACCCGAAACTAGCATGTGGTGCTGTGTGGGATCAGGCTTAGAAAATCATACTAAATACGGCGAATTGATTTACAGCCACACCCACAATGATGTATTTGTCAATCTTTTTATTCCTTCGGAATTAAACTGGCAAGAAAAAGGGATTCAGATAATTCAAAACACCAATTTTCCTTATATAAACACTACGGAATTGGTTATGAAATTACCTAAGAATCAATCGTTTTCGCTCAATATCAGGTATCCAAAGTGGGCTGAAAGTGCTAAGGTTACTGTAAATGGTAAAATCCAAAAAATAAACAAAAAGCCTTCTGAATATATCAGTTTGGATAGAAAATGGAGAAATGGGGATAAGATTTCAATAGAATTTGGGATGAAAACTCGACTTGAATACCTGCCAGATGGGTCAAATTGGGCGGCATTTGTTCGTGGCCCTATAGTTTTGGCTGCCAAAACATCTACTGAAGACTTAAGAGGGCTTTTTGCAGACGACAGCCGTATGGGACATGAAACCAAAGGTAAGCTTTTTCCTATCAATAAGGCCTACGCCTTAGTAGATGAATCGGGTAACTATTTGTCAAAACTAAAACCGATTGATAATTTGAATTTCACTTTAGATTCCTTGCATCTTCAACCGTTTTTTGATTTGCATGATGCTCGCTATCAAATGTATTTTCAAACATTTACCAAAGAAGAATACGAAAAGCAAAAAGATATTCAAAAACAAACAGAAGAGGCCTTAATGGCACTGGAGGCACGGACGGTCGACAAAATAAACTGTGGCGAACAACAGCCCGAAGTAGATCATAATTACATTGGAGAGCAAAGTAATTCGGGTTATGACGAGGAGCAATTTTGGAGAAATACGAGGTCATTTATTTCATATCAGCTTCTGAATAAAGACCAACGTGGTACTTATATTGAAATCAGTTCTTTGGATGATTTTAAAACGGAGAATCTTGAGATTACTATTAATGGTATCTCAATAGAAGTCTTTTCAAATAATAGCAAAACAATACGCTTAAAACTTCCAAAAGCTGAGCAAATAAGCTTAAAAATTAGAGTAATGTCAAATTACACAACACCTCGATTTACGGAAATACGAATTATCAGCAATGAATAAAAAAACAAAATATAATAACTAACTATTTTAAATTTATTTTGGTGCTATTCTGAATAGAGTGGGTAATTGTTAAAAGTGTATTTAAATTTAATAAATAGATTTTGATATTTGTGGTATGAATAGCGAACAAATATTTCAACTTGCATTAGGTCTTCAAGAGCCATGGTATGTGTCAAAAGCTGAATTTCTTGAGTCTCAGTCAGGCCGAGAGTTGCATTTAACTATCGACTTCAAAAAAGGGTATTTTATTGACTCAAATAAGAAAAGTAACGTACACGATAGAGTTGAACGTTCTTTGAGACATTTAAATTTTTTCGAGCATAAATGTTTCTTACACTGCCTTGTTCCTCGCTTAAAAACATTAGATAATAAAGTAAAACAAGTCGAGGTCCCTTGGGGAAGGGAAGGAAGTGGGTTTACACTACTTTTGAGGCTTTTAGTATGTTGTTAATTGAACAAGAAATGCCCGTAAATAAGGTTGGTAAAGTGATTGGCGTGTACCCCAACCGTATTGGGAATATCTTTAATTATTGGCTCGGAATTGCTTATTCCGATGCAGAGCATAATAATATTTCAACATTGGGAATAGACGAGACCAGTTCTAAAAGAGGGCATAATTATATAACCGTTGCCGTTGATATGAAGACTTCAAGGGTTGTACATGCCACCGAAGGTAAAGGAGCAGAAACTATTACAAAAATTGCTGATTATCTGGAAACTACAGATACAAAAAGGGAGGCTATTAAGCAGGTTTGTATTGACCTGTCACCCTCTTTTATTAGTGGAGTTGAATCAGAATTTTCTAATGCTCAAATAGTATTTGATAGGTACCATGTTAAAGCATTATTGAATAAAAGTATGGACGACTTAAGAAAACAAGAATTAAAAACTTACTTAATGCTTAAAGGGCAAAAGTACTTGTTTCTCAAAAATGAGAAGAACATGACAGTATCACAAAAATCACAGCGAGATATATCACTAGAAGCCTTACCAAGGTTAGGTACAGCTTATCGTTTAAAAATACTATTTGACGACTTTGGGTCTATAAAATCACCTCAAGATGCACAAGTTTTTTTAGCCTATTGGTGTGATATGGCTAAAGAAGCAATGATACCTCAATTTGAAAAATTTGTAAACACAGTTATGAAGCATTGGAAAGGAATTACAAATTATTCTAAATATCATATTTCAAACGGAATTTTAGAAGGTACAAACAGTAAAATTCAGTTAGCTAAAGCAAGGGCTAAAGGATATAGAAACAAAAACAATTTTATCAATATGATTTACTTCATCGCTGATAAACTCAAATTTAATTACCCACTCTATTCAGCATAGAGCCATTTTTTAAAAATCGTAAAATCACCACAAATTATATTAAATGAAAAGTGACCGCCTCAAGTTAATTGTGAGACGGCCTCTTTCTTTTTTAAATAAAATGCGGCTGAAATTAAGCTCACGGCATTTCTGATATTTTCTTAATTCGATCTCGAAAAATCAATAAATAGCCACTATCTGTAAAGTTTCCTCTCCCAATTCAAATTTATCTCCTACTTTTTTACCTAAAATACTTTGGTAGATTGCCGCATCTTTTGTGATACAGAAAACCTCTTTACCCTCAAAAGTGAAGTGTGGAAGGGAAAGTCCTATAAAAAACAAAGTGGTGTCGGTTTCTAATATAGCACCGTCTTCTACTACATCATGTTCTTTGTTTTTTTCGGCTAAAGCAAAAACATGTACTTTTTCTGCCTCATCTAACATTTGCTTAAACCGCAGTTGCAGGTCTTTTGCCTCAGTTTGTCTCGCAAAATCGTCTGGATCCAAAGTATCATTTTCGTCCAAATCTGATGCTGACTGGAATCGATTCACTGAGTTTTTTAGATTTTCAATTACCTTGGTATGCTCTTCTATAATTCTATTTAAAACTTCTTCTCTCTTCATTGTAATGTTAATTAATTCTAACACGAATTTAACCTGCATATACGTAAATAAATATGATATATATCTTATAAAAACCAAACATATAACTCGTATTTGGTCTCTAAATATGTATATAATTTAGGCTATTTCGGTAGCTCAAAAGTAACTTATTCTACAATCTTATGATTTTTTCTCGGCTTCGTTTATATTGTTTATTCCGGCCATTAAGGCATCTGGGTTGAATGATATACTATCTATACCGCACTCAACCAAAAAACGGGCATATTCGGGGTAGTCGCTAGGGGCTTGACCACATAAACCTATTTTTACTCCAGCAACTTTTGCTTTTGTAATAGACATGCGAATAAGCTCCATAACGGCGGGGTCAAATGGCGAGAATATTTCGCTTAGCAATTCCGAATCTCGGTCGGCACCAAGTGCCAATTGGGTAAGGTCATTTGACCCAATAGAAAATCCATCAATTCCAAACTTTATGCCAAAATAATTTTCTTTTACTTTTTCACAAATCCATGCTTCTTGAAAACATGTTTTTTATTCAAAAACCAATCCTATAATACTCAAAAATAGCACTTTTGATAGTAAAAAAAACTTTTGTACTTTTTCAAGAACAAACTAAAAATGGACTTTCCCGAACAGAAAATCTTTAATGAAAAAATCTCTAATTATGTGAAAATATTGACCCGGAATTTCCTAAACCCAAACATTATTTAATACACAAACATTATCTAAAAGTAAATCTAAGTTCATTTGAAACAATAAAAAAAACACCGAATAAATAAAAGTCTACGAAAAAATAACCATATTCATAGATATTTAAAAACAAACTAATTGCCCAATGAAAAAATTTGTATTGTTCGCAATCTCCGCAATTACACTTGCTTCTTGTGCCTCTGAGAAGAATTCAAAAGTCAGCAAATTCGAATTTGACGGCATAGACCAAAGTATAAAACCAGGAGATAACTTTTTTAACCATGTAAATAAGATTTGGTACGACAAAGCCGTCATAGCAGACGACGAATCAGGGGTAGGCTCGTATAGTTTCTTGAATATTCCGCAGAAAAAACTTTTGCAAGATATATTAACGGAGGTTTCGAGCGGCACTCACAAAAAAGGCACCGCAGACCAAATGGTGGGTGATTTTTATCGCTCAGGCATGGACACCTCTCGAATAAATGCCCGAGGGTTCACGCCTATTCAGCCACTACTCAGTCAAATTAATAATATAAAAAATGTATCTGACCTGATGGCTTTTGTGGCTAGCGAGTTTAAGTCTGGCAACGGCTCTTTAATTAGTGTAGGGGTATCTCCTGACAACGCAAACAGCAGTGTCAATATCCTGCATTTTGGACAAACCGGCTTGGGCTTGCCCGATCGAGATTATTATTTTAAAACAGATGAATCTACGTTTAAGATTCAGGAAGCTTATAAAAAATATTTGTTTACACTCTTTAAACTTACAGGAAGCGACCTTGCCGTAGAAAACACGGCCACAACATATAATATTGAAACCCAACTGGCTCAAGCACATAGAACCCGAACTGAAAAGAGAGATGTAAAAGCCAATTACAACAAAATGGCGGTAGCAGACCTAAACAAAAGCCAACCCAACATTGGCTGGAGTGCCTTACTCAAAAACCTTGGAGCAGAAGCTGACTCAGTGGATATTCGCCAACCGGCATATTACCAAAAATTAAATACGCTTTTAGGTACTTTAACCATCGCAGATTGGAAAACATACTTGCAAGCCAATGTATTGACCAACTATGCCGATATATTGAGCCAACCTTTTGAAAATGCCGCCTTCCAATACGAAAAGGTGCTTTCAGGCCAAGCTGTTCAGAAATCGAGAGAGCAACTAATGGTACAAAAAGTAGATAGGCAGTTGGGCTTTGCACTCGGAAAACTGTACGTAGAAAGGCACTTTAACGAAGAGTCGAAAAAACGTGTTTTGGACTTGGTAAACAACCTTCAAAAGTCTTTTGAAAACAGAATAAATCAGCTTGACTGGATGAGCGACAGCACCAAAGTGAAGGCAAAAGAAAAGCTATATGCAATTACCAAAAAAATAGGCTACCCAGACGTGTGGAGAACCTATGATAACGTTGATATAGCCAAAGAAACGTATTTTGAAAATGTAGTAGCATTGAGACAAAACGACTATCAATACGAATTGGCTAACCTAAAAAAAGCTCCAAATAGAGACGAATGGCACACCACGCCGGCTACAGTTACGGCCTATTACAATCCATCGATGAACGAAATCGTGTTTCCGGCAGGGATATTGCAGTTCCCTTATTTTGATTTAGAAGCAGACGATGCCATCAATTACGGCGGAATAGGCATGGTAATCGGGCATGAACTTACTCATGCTTTTGACGACCAAGGGGCTCAATTTGACAAAGACGGAAACGTTAAAAACTGGTGGAGCAAAGAAGACTATGTGAAGTTTAAAGCTAAAACTCAACTCATAATTGACAGATACAGTTCTTACACGGTTTTAGACAGCTTACACCTCATAGGTGGACTAACAGTTGGAGAAAACACGGCCGACAATGGCGGCATTTCGATTGCTTACGACGCTTTCAAAATGACCAAACAAGGCCAAGACACCACAAAAATAAACGGCTACACGCCCGACCAAAGGTTCTTTATGTCGATAGCGAGAATCTGGCGAGTTAAAACCCGCGATGAATACTTAAGAAATTATGTAAAAAATAATCCGCACTCGCCCCCAATGTGGCGTGTAAACGGACCGCTTTCTAACTTTACGCCTTTTTATGAGGTATTTAACGTGAAACCGGGAGACAAAAACTACAAATCAACTGAAGAACGAATTAAGATTTGGTAAGTCCTATTTTTAGGAAAAAGGTACCTCAAAAGCGGCTGCTTTAGTCACCATACTTTAGCCTTGGGCAAGGTATGGTGATGCGGCTGCAAATGCAAAATACAATATGGAAACAATACAACAATTTTTCGAACTAGAACTCATCCACATTGGAGAATTTAATGTAAAAGTTTATACGCTAGTCAACATTTTAGGCATTTACCTTACTACTAAATTGGTATTGTTTTTAATCAAAAAAGCCCTATACCGAAAAAGACACACCAAACAAGACATTGGAGCAAATTACGCTCTGCTTAAAATCATCAAATACGTAGTATGGGTAATTGCCATCGGATTGGGACTAGAAACGCTGGGCATACAACTAACAGTCCTCATTGCGGGTTCGGCAGCCTTATTGGTGGGTGTTGGCTTAGGCTTGCAGCAGACTTTTAATGATATACTTTCGGGGATAATTTTACTTTCAGAAAAAACCATAAAAATTGAGGATGTTTTAGAAATAGACGGCGACATAGTCAAAATACAAAGCATCGGTTTGCGAACCTCCAAGGCTTTTAACACTGACGATGTTTCTATCATTATTCCAAACTCCCTGATAACCTCCACCAAAGTCATAAACTGGAGTCACCAAACCAGCAAGGCACGTTTTAGAATAGACGTAGGCGTGGCCTATGGCAGCGATGTAGACCTGGTGATACAGACATTAGAAGAAAGTGCAAACGAGCATCCGGCGATTTCAGACAAGGTGTCTACCGAAGCCCGATTGGTAAATTTCGGAAACTCCTCTTTAGATTTTCAGGTGTTGTTTTTTAGCGAACAAATATTCAGAATAAGCAGAGTAAAAAGCGATATCAGAAGAAGTATAAACAGCAAATTTGTGACAAACCGCATCGCCATACCTTTCCCTCAAATGGACTTACATTTGAAATCTAACGTTACAGAAAAAGAAAAATGAATTAAATCGAAAACCTAACTTATTCAACCTCTCATATTTTACTTTAATCTGGTATATAAATATCAAACTGGGCACCGTTGTTCAGTTCACTCGTGGCGGTGATAATGCCGCTGTGGTTATCCACTATTTTTTTCACAATGGCCAAACCAATACCCGTGCCGGCATAAACTTCTTTGCCATGAAGTTTTTGGAATACTTCAAAAATCCGCTCATTAAAGTGAGGTTCAAAGCCTATTCCGTTGTCTTTGACAGTAATGTGACAATATTTTTTTTCGGGAGAAAACGATTCTGACATTAATTTGCTGCCACTGATTGTTCGGCTTGAAATCTGAATGTGGCTCGATAAATCGGGTTTCGAAAACTTGAGTGCATTGCTAATCAGGTTATACATCAACTGCCTAAACTGAAACGCGATTATATTTACCGAACAAAGTTCCCGAACCTCTAGGTTGGCTTTTTTATCCGAAATCGTATCTTTCAAATCAGCTTTCACTTCTTCTACTATTACATTTAAATCTATCTTTTCGAAGTTAAGTTCGGTGGTGCTAATACGTGAAAACTCAAGTAAATCATTGATTAACTGTTGCATTCTGCTAGCTGCCAGCTGCATCCTTTGGAAGTAGTTTTGGCCACTTTCTGTCAAAACTTCTTTGTCTAAAATAATAGAAACAAAGGTTTGAATTTTACGCAAAGGCTCCTGCAAGTCATGGCTCGATATGTACGTAAACGCCAATAACTCTTTGTTGGCGATTATCAATTCGGCCGCACGCTTTTCCTTTTCTTTGTTCTGAAAAGCCAGTTCTTCATTCGCAATGCTCAATTCTTCTGCTCGCTTCTCCTTTTCGGCGTTTTGAAAAGCCAACTCTTTGTTCGCTATGCGTAACTCCACCGCACGCTTCTCCTTCTCGGCATTTTGAAAGGCCAACTCTTTATTCGCTATGCGTAACTCCACCGCACGATTTTCTTTTTCTGCGTTTTGAAAAGCCAACTCTTTGTTGGCGATGCTCAACTCCTCAGCTCGCTTTTCTTTTTCGGCATTTTGAAAAGCCAATTCTTTATTGGCAATCACAAGTTCTTCGGCACGTTTTTCTTTCTCCTTATTCTGAAACAAAAGCTCTTCATTGGCTATAATTAGCTCTTTGGCCCGCTTTTCTTTTTCCTCATTCTGAAACACCAACTTTTTGTTGGCTATTATCAGTTCATCCGCACGTTTGCCTTTTTCCTCTTTTTCAAATGCCAGTTCTTTATGTACAATTACAAGCTCGTCTACTTCTTTTCGGTTTATTTTAGCCATATTTTTTCTTATTTAAACAAAGGACTTTGAAGTGTAAGTACAAAGTTTTCACTGCTTGGATTCGGAATATTTCCTTCCAAAATTAACCGGATTGTTTTATGTATTATGTTTTTAAATTGTGAAAACTCAGCAGGCTTCAGTATAAAGTATTTTGCCCCATTTAAATAAAGTCGATTGACCACCTCTTGCTCAAAAGAAGTAGAAAATATAATAATAGGCAAGTCGTCTAGCGTAGTGTTCAGCCTAATTTCGGTCAAACATTCGAAGCCGTTTTTACGCGGCATATTCAAATCCAAAAAAAGTACGTCCGGAAGCTTATTCACTTTCAAAAAAGCCATCAATTGTTCGCCGTCAACCACCGTTTTTAGTTCTATTGGTGTCGTCAAAGCCTCCAAAGCCATTTAAAAAAACAAACGATCGTCTTTGTCGTCATCAGCAAGCAGGATATTAAGAGTTTCCGTTTTCACTTTTCATGCTATTATTTTAAAAATAATGAGTAAAATATGGATGTGAATAATTAATTAGGTTTAAATCGCTATTAATATTTCTTCTAGTATTGTTTTGAGCTCCTCTATACTATTGGGTTTTCTGATAAATCTTTCGGCTCCCATTCGTATCAACATACTCTTTATGCCATTTTCGAAGGCATCGTCTTTGGTATACGAGGTTGATAGCATCGCAATGGGCACTTTACTGACCACTTCATTTTCTTTTATTTCCTGCAAACATTCTATGCCCGTTTTGCGAGGCATACTTATATCAAGGAAAATTATATCTGGAAGGTTTAGCTGATTATTAGCCAAATACTCCATCAGTTTTTCTCCATCATTTACTGTAGTAAGTTTGGTTTCTATCGGTATTAATTTGAGTGCTTTTTCGAAAAAAAAACGGTCATCTATGTCATCTTCCGCCAGAAGAATATGCACGGCGGTATTATTATTTTTCATTAAATTATTGAATACGAATATTTATATTTTTTTTGATTCCAATCTCTCCTAAATTACAATTAGGACGGCTCTGTACTATGCCTCTTTTTTTGATTCTAATTCTTTTTATTTAACCTACACAGTCAAATTCTATTCGTATGATATCAGTATTGAAAATCGCGTAATTGATTACATCCGCTCCATGTACCAACTGAGTTCTTTTTCCACTTTTTTTAATGAAAAAATATTCGTGATAATTTTCTGTAGTCGCAAAAATGCCGTTTCACTTTTAACCACATAATCGTGTGCCAAATGGTGCATACAGTTAATAGCCACGTCTATTTTATCCTGCGAACTGAGCATTATAATCGGCATATTGGCATTTATTTCCTTGATTTTGTCAATAGTCTGAATACCGTTCATGGCACCTGCAATGATGCCGTCTAAATGATAATCGAGGATGATGATATCAGGCTGTTTGTAAATATTTTCAATACACTTTTCTCCTGTTGAAAATGTTTCAATCTCAAAATCGGCATTATCGAGAAATTCAATTTCTAAAGATTTCAAAAAAACCGCGTCATCATCTACCAGAAACAGTTTTATTTTATTGTCGTTATTCATTTTGGTATTGTTTTTTTCTTTTCAAAATCTGCATTTCTGACTCTTTATTTTTTTTAATTTCCTTGCTAATTAAAGGCTATTATTTCTAAAAAAAATAACTAAAAACAATCAGGCAATTTTATATTTTTTTAGTTCAATTTCAAGCTCTTCACAGGCCATTAGGCAGGCTTCTTGCACTTGATTTACAAGTTCATTTATTCCCTCTGTCATGTGTTGCGTTTTGGCATATTCTTGAATTTTACGTGCCATACTTTCAAAATCTGTGCTCATGCCCATTATAGAAAACGAGGGCAACATTTTATGAACGGCCTTCTCCAACAGTTTCCAGTCTTTGTCATTTAGACTTTGTTTCATTGCAAAAAGCAAGGGCGGCGTTTGTTCTAAATAAACCGAGATCATTTCTGCCATCAGCTTTGGGTTAGACTTGGTCCGCTGTAAGAGATATGAAAGATCTACAGTTTTGGGTTTTATGCCTTTTGCTACTTCTTTTTCGGTAGTAATCAAAATCACAGGCTTTTTGACCAAAGCCATTATTTTGCTGTAAAGAAGTCGCTCATTTACAGGTTTTGAAATGTAGTCGTTCATGCCCACCGCTTTACATTTTTCTACGTCGGCGGTGGTAACGTCAGCTGTTAGGGCTATTATCGGGATATCTGACTTTATGACATTTCTGATATAAGTTGTGGCTTCATAACCATTCATTTCTGGCATTTGTAAATCCATCAAAATGACATCGTAGGGCTTAATGGCTTTTTTTTCATTGGCTGTCAGTTTTGAGTTTTCTGAGGTTAGCTCCAACTTTTCTACCGCCAACTTGCCGTTAAAAGTTATGTCGCACTCAAAGCCGAAATCGTCGAGGAGAGTTTTCATCAACAATTGGTTTAAGGCCATGTCTTCTACCACCAAAACCTTTACATCACCAATTTCGCGGTCAAGCTCCATTATTTCCGGTTCCAATACCACCTCTTCTTGGGCTTTTTCAAACGTAAGTGTAAAACTAAAGGTGGAACCTACGCCTACCTCACTGTTTATAACCACATTGCCACCTTGGCCTTCCACTAGCTCTTTTACTATTGCCAAGCCGAGGCCTGTGCCGCCATATAGTCGCGAAGTGCTGACAGTAGCCTGATTAAATTTTTCGAAAACACCTTCGAGTTTATCCTCTGCTATACCTATGCCGGTATCAGAAATGGCAAAATGAATAGTTGCGGAATCGTCCGTTTCCTCAATCATTTTTACCTCAATATTTATTTTACCTTTTAAGGTAAATTTTAAAGCATTACTCAGCAGATTCATTATAATTTGGTGCAGACGCACCGAATCACCTATCAGGATATCGGGTATGTTTTTGTCGTATTTTTTGGTTAAAACAAGGTTTTTCTCTTGGATTTTTGATTCAAAAAGATTCACCATGGCATCTATTGAAAGGGCGAGTTTGAATGGTGTAAGCTCAAACGTCATTTTACCCGCTTTTACTTTGGCCAAGTCGAGTATATCATTTATGAGCACAATTAGAGCATCTCCACTCATTTTTATGGCAGACATATACTCTTTTTGTTTCGCCGTCAGGTTGGTCTTTAGCACCACTTTCGTAAATCCAATGATGGCATTCATTGGCGTACGAATCTCGTGACTCATATTTGACAAAAACTGCTGTTTTGCCTTTACTGCGTTTTCAGCTATTTCGGTTGCCCTTTCGGCTATTCCCGTTGCTTTCTCTGCTTTTTCTCTTGCTATCTCGGCCATTTCGGTCGCCATTTCAGCAAAAACCTTGGCTTCATTTAGCTCATTCTCTATTCTTTTTTGCATTGTTATATCATGGGCCACCACTACAGCCCCTAATACATTTCCATGGTCATCTTTATAGATAGACCCATTAAAGAGCACATCTGTAAGTTTATGATCTTTAATGGTTAACGGAAAATCTACGACAAATCCATACTCAAACACCCGCTCGTAACCTATTTTAGCATTGTCGGGGTTGGTAAAATATTTTATAAAATCAGACCCAATCAAATCTTCTCGCAGCACCCCCGTTACGTTTGCAGATGCTATGTTTACATCGGTTATTTTGCCTTCGGGACTGATGGTAAACAACGGATCATGACTGGCTTCTATTAAGCTACGTGAATACTCGTTTAATAATTTCGCTCGGGTTTCTTCTACCTCAATAACCTTGTGCATTAAGGTTTCGTTGGTATTTTCCAGTTCACGGGTTCTTATATCTACCGCTTGTTCAAGTTTTTCTCTGTGTGTTTTTTGTTCGTGGATATCTGTGTTATAGCCCACCCAAATTTTTATTTGGCCGTTGTCGTCTCTCATGGCTCGGGCTTTGCTGCTGTGCCAACGGTATTCGCCCGCAAAGTTTTTAATTCGAAGTTCCATGTTAAAATCATCACCAGAGGCTACTGACTTTAGCCAGCGATAGGTGGCTTCTTCTAGTTCCTCTTCATGAATCCATTTCCACCAACCTTCGGTTATCAGCACTTCCATACTTACTCCCGTAAAATCCTGCCAGCTTTGGTTAAAAAACATCACGTGGCCGTCAGGAGTAGCATTGGTAACTTTTTCGGGCATAAGCTCCGCCATTGATCGAAAATGATTCTCACTTTCCTGAATTTTGAGATTGATAAGTGCTTGGTTTTGATGATATAGCCTTTCAGTTTCTTTGTTTTTCTCGTCAAATATGATTTTCTTTTGTTGGGCCTTGATGATATAAACCACCACAGCAAAAATAAAAAGCAATGAAAAGAGCAATATCAAAAACAAGTAATTTGAATTCCTATTGATTTTTTCTGTTTCGACTTTCCTTAGCTTTAATAGCCTAAATTCTTCTTTATCGAAGTTAGAAATCTCCTCTCTTATTTGCGTAGTTAAAGCCAAACTCTCTACTATATATTTGTTCCGGTTTATTTCACTTAAGGTCTTGCTTTTTTGAGCATTTATAACCCTCAAAACAACCAAACGCCTAGCTAAACCTTTTTTAATCATGTCATCCACACGTTTACCCTGTTTCGGATTATCTTTTGTGATGGCCTTTAGGGTAATTAAGTCGGTTTGAATATCATCAAGCGTAGCGTATATACGCTTCAAAAAACTTTCATCGCCTGTTAAAACATAAACCCTTGCCGCGGCTTCGGTAGTGATTATGTCTAAAATGACCTCGTTGCTGATGAGAAGCACCTGCTGGGTGTGCTCTACCCAGTCGGCAGATGATTTTACTTTTTGAAAATTATTGTAAAAAAAGCCCAGCAAGATCACCAACAGTATGACTATTAGAACATAGAAAATTTTTATTTTTTCTTTAATAAGCGTTATCATTTTTAAAATTTGGAAGTATTAAAACTCCGGGTTAAATATCCTCAATTGGGCTTCTACGTTTGTTTTTTAATCCTTTAAAGTGTGAGGGTGAAAGCCCCGTTACCTTTTTAAATTGACTAGAAAGGTGGGCCACCGAACTATAGTTCATTTTATAGGCTATTTCGGTAATGTTCAGTTCATCGTAAATGATGAGTTCTTTGATGCGTTCTACTTTGTGGCTAATAATAAACTGCTCAATGGTAGTGCCTTGAATTTCAGAAAATAAATTGGCCAAGTAGGTATAATCGTAGCTAAGTTTTTCGGCCAAAAAATGTGAGAAATTTATCTTGGGCATTTCCTCAGCATAATGCACCATTTCCACTATCACGTTCTTTATTTTCTCAATCAGCATGGCTCTTTTATCGTCCATGAGCTCAAGGCCATCGGCCAGCAGTGCCACTTTTAAAGACTGGCGTTGCACATCTGTAATATTTTCCATGATATCTACCACGCCCAAGTCCACCAAAATAAAGTGAAGCCCAAGTTTTTTCAATTCTTCTTTCACTATCATTTTGCAACGTGTACTTACCATGTATTTGATGTATAGCTTCATATATATTTACATAAAATTAAACCCAAACGAAGGGGTAGTATGGACTAAAAACTAAACTTCGTATCCGCTCTTTATCACGGTCGATATCATTTTAAACTGCTTATTGGCATTAAAAAAATGAGAGGAATGAGCCGGAATAATAATGCCCTCTCCTTTGCTAAGGCGAAATTTTTTGTCTTTAATAGTGAGCTCAGCTTCACCGTCTATTATCTGTATGTAGTTATCAAATGGAGCGGTTTTTTCGGCTAGCTCTTCGCCAGCATCAAAAGATGAAGCGGTAATATTTCCCGTTATTTTTCTGATTATAGTTTTACTTACCACAGAATTGGGAAGGTACTGTATAATTTCAACGGTAATGTGGGCTTTTCCTTTTTCCAATTCAGTAGTTTCCTTTGATTCCATTTTTAAGGGTTTTGTTTAAAAGTTATAAAAGTGAGGATATTAAAATGAAAAAGGATTATATAGTTATTTAAAAAACTTATATAATTCACACATTTTGAAATAGTTAGTCATAAACTAGTTCGTAAGCGTAAAAATTAAAGAGACAAATTTTCTCTTACCCTCCATTACTTGTAAGAATGTGCGAATTATGTAAGTTAAACAAAAAATTATGAAACAATTACGCAGCTCAAATAGGTGTCCTTTGCAAGGTGAAAATCATTTCACACTTGACTCGCCAATTGTGAGATTAAAAAAAAATACCTCAATGAAAAAAATCAGTATGTTCTTACTTGCGTCTGTATTGTTATTCAGCGTTGCTCCTGTTCCAATTTTGAAAGCTGAGCCATCTGCTATTTCTTCATCAGAAAAAACCAAAAAAGAAGAATCAGAAGAAGCTAAAGTGATAATAGCGAGAATTGAAGCCATCAAAGCCCTTGACAAATCAGACATGACCAGAAGTCAAAAAAAGGAATTGAGACAAGAAGTAAAGGCTCTAAAAACAACCTTGGGAGACTTGGGGAATGGCATTTACCTATCGGCAGGTGCTATTATTATCATTCTTTTACTTTTGATATTGATCTTATAAAACTATAAATACCACACAATATTTTTTTTGAAATAAAAAAATCACGACTTTGTATCTACAAATAGGGCTATCATAACAATTTAACTCTCTCAAAAACATGAATAACATATTTAAAGGCCTAATAGCAGGATACGGTGCCAAAAAGCTTGGTGGCGGTTGCTTTGGCACAGTAATCGTTTTTATTATCATTTGGGTTATTTTGGGTCAATGCTCATAAAGCCTTACTCTTAAAAAGCTTCTCCTCTAGTTTTTGAATAAAATATTTAGAAACAAATCTGATAAGAATCCGAAGTTTCAATCCCTTCTTAAGCCCAATTTTCATACATGGTAAATCGTGTATGCCAATTGGCTATTGTCTTTTTAAAAGGATTTGCCTTATCCCCCCTCAATTGCTTTTTTCAAACTTTTAAATCCCTCAGTTAATTCATTAAATAAGTATAAAAAAAAGAAGCCGCCCGAATGGCATGGAGTGACCCGGGTGTGTGGTCCGTAGAAAAAGACTTACGATTGTTTTATGATTAAGCCTCGCAGTCAAAGTCAATCGTAATTTTTTATAAAGAAAAAGTGCCAGGTGTAGATTTTGGATGGAAATATTCCGCTCATAATTTAGGCTTGATATTTTCTATTTTTTATACCATTCAAAAAAAACTTGATAAGTCAAATAAACTAGCAGCAGTAAAACTATTAGCAATACAACTAAAAACGGCCTCAAAGGCCTTAAATGTGTGAATTTTGTAAGAGTTTACCATAATTATACAACACACCACCAAGCTGCAACTTATAACTTTGTTATAAAATAAACCCCTTTATATCATGCTTAGTTTTAACACGATAATCAGCCTAATTGTAATTGGTTTTTTGCTATGGTTAGTTAATACTTACTTACCCATGGACCGAAAAATCAAGAAAATATTGAATTTTGTAGTGGTACTTTTTACCATCATTTGGTTATTAAAACTGTTCGGTATTATCAGTATTTAAGGCTTCCTTAAGCCATCTGTTACGCATTCCTCCCTATTTATTAAAAAAAAACATAGCATTAAAAAATGCTAAAAAACACTATCACTATGAATTTGAAAAGAATTTTTGGTGCCTTACTTACAGTTTTAGGCATCGTTGGGCTTATATATGGAGCCTATTTGTTTGTGAACACCACAAACAGCACCCGAAACGTGAAGTCCTTATTGACCTATGGTACCATCGGAATCATATTTTTTATATCGGGAATAGGCCTGATAAAAACCACAAAAGACGAATCATGAAAAGCTTAAAAGCTTACAGGTAAATCAATAAAATTGTCGCACAACTTCTTTTTCTTGTTAGTTTAAATAACCCCAATATTTTTAAAAACAAGATGATATTTTTACCTCCAAATCTGTGAATATTGAAACTTTTACACATATTTATGTAACACTCGGCAAGGCCATTTGTCAGACATTTGTACTGTGAAAACACATTCACAATAACAATGAAAACTACCATGACAAAAAAAACAAAATGGTCGATTGACCAAGCACACAGTGACATTACATTCAAAGTCAGACACTTGATGATTGCCCACGTAAAGGGCTCTTTTAAAACCTTTGATGCAAATATTTATACCTACGGCAAAGACTTTGCAACCGCCGAAATAGACGTTTGGATAGATGCTTCATCTATAACTACAGGCGATACAGACCGCGACGAGCACCTAAAAGCCTTGGACTTTTTAGATGTAAAAAACCACAAGCAAATAACGTTTGTAGCAAGCACCATTGGCAAAATGGACGAAAAAAATATGCACGAGCTTTGGGGTGAACTTACCATAGTGGGCATCAAACAAAACGTGAAACTTGATGTAGAATTTGGTGGATTACTAAAAGACCCTTGGGGCAATGAAAGAGCGGGTTTTTCGGTAACAGGAAAAATAAAAAGAGCAGATTGGGGCTTAACATGGAACACCGCCCTGGAAACTGGAGGAATTATGGTGGGCGACGACATAGCCATCACGTGCGACATAGAAGTGACTAACGTAGGTTTTGAAGACCTTAAAATGGAACTTGACAACGCCAAGGAATAATCGCTTTGCCATGCTTTTGAAATAACTATCCTATTTAATACGCAGCATATTCGCTTAAAAAATAATACTATGAAAACTATTCTTTTTCCAACAGATTTTAGTGAAAACTCGCTACATGCGGCTCAATACGCCGGCATGTTAGCAAGGAAATTTGACGCCAAACTTGTGATATTACATGTTTTTACTCACATAATATCGCTTAGTTCTCAATCGCAGCTGATGGCCCAAAACGTCATATTAGATGATCAGCTTGAAAAAAATGCAGAAAAAAACCTATGCGATTTTTCGGATAAACTTATTCAAATTTGTAACCTTCCGAAGGTACAAGTAGAACAAAAACTTGCGGTGGGAATCGTTACTGATATAATAGTACGCACCGCAGAAGAAGTAAAAGCTGACATGATAGTGATAGGAACCAAAGGCGTTACTAATGCGATAGACAAGCTGCTAGGTTCGAATGCAGAGAGCGTAGTAAAATCTGCTAAACGTCCTGTTTGGGTGGTGCCTTATACGGCATGTCTTAATGTTCCTTTGACATTTTTATATGCGTCTGATTTGGAAGAAAACGAAACCAACGCTACTCAAACCTTACTGGATTTTGCTACGCCGCTTGGAGCCGAATGCAAAGTGATTCACATCAACGAGTATTTTGACAAAGAAGTAAACGAAGCAAGTAAAGCCACCATCAAAAACCTCAAGTCAGAGTTTTCTGGCAAAAATATCACATTCAAAGAGTTAAACCGAAAAGAAGTGGTGGAGGGTATAGAAGCCTATGTAAGTACGCACAAACCGGATGTTTTAGCTCTCGCCATATATGACAAATCTTTTTTTAGCAACCTATTTTTAGGCAGTATAACCACGCATTTTGTAGAAAAAGCCAATACGCCGCTTTTGGTATTTAAAAAAGAAAAAATTTAAATAGGCTTTGAAAAAAGTAAATAAAACATGAAAAATACCTATCAAAACCTCGAAGCGTTTTTTGAGAAAATAGCATTTGCTATTACCTCTATATTAGGGAGTTCCATTACATTTTTTCTAGCATTTATGATGATTATTTTCTGGTTTTTAAACCGAGATTTTGAAACTCTTGACACCAACGAAGTATTGAGAGATATGATTCACGGCATTACATTTTTAAGCTTATTTGTTATTCAAAAAGAATTTAGCAGATTTTCGGGTTCATTGCACCTCAAAGTAAACGAACTGGTGGTTTCAACCAAAACAGCCAACAAGGCCGTGATAAACGTAGAATCAAAGTCTGAAAAAGAAATTCATGATCTGCAAAAAGAATACACCGAACTGGCGGATCAAATACAAAAACCGAAAGAAACCAAAATCGATAAAAAAGCCTAATTGTGTGAATTTTGTAAGTCCACCACATAATTCTGTAACATAAAACGCCTAAACCACACGACCTTTACATTTCAATTAATAAAAAACAAAACACTAAGAAAATGTTAAAATCTATTCTTGTTCTAATTGCATTATTAAGCATCCATATTGGAGTTGCTAATGCCCAAACCTTATCAGTAGGCCCTATGATAGGTGTAAATGCTTCACGTTTTACTGGACAACCAAACACTAAAAGTATCGCAGGATTGGCTATCGGAGCTTTTGGAAATTATAGTGTAAACGAGCACATTGGCATTGGAGCAAAACTTTTGTATTCGCAGTTAGGTAGTGGCTTTAATGATACAGACCATTTAAACAGATTGCATTACATACAATTGCCTATTACGGGTATTTACTATTTTGGCGAATCAGGCGATAAGCTTAGACCCAAAATATATGCAGGACCATATGTGGGTAGATTGTTAAAAACTACAGTAAAAGACGGCACAAAAATAACGACAATAGACGGTGAGCCATTCCACGAAAAACTTGACGTTGGTGGAGTAATCGGGGTTGGATTTAACTACAGAATTAAGTCACGTACGTGGTTAAATGCAGACTTAGGTTTTAGCCAAGGATTTATAAACATAAACAAAACACCAGGGGTAGTTTACAAAAACCAATCGTTTGGTTTAAATGTAGGCGTAAGTTTCCCTGTAGGCAAAGGTTAAGTTTGACATAAAATTTCAAGAGGCTTTAGATTCGAAAGTTTAAAACCGGCATTGATAATCCTTCAAAAAAGATAGTATTATGGTGTTAAACTTAAAAAAGTTCTTTAGCGATTTTGGACAAGTCATTCAGTTTGCGATACGTTTTTTTAAAGAAGTCTTTAAGCCGCCATTTGAAGGCCGTGAATTTTTAAAGCAATGCTATATAATTGGCTACAAATCATTGCCTTTGGTAGCCTTCACGGGTTTCATTATGGGTATGGTACTCACCTTGCAATCACGTCCCACACTGTCAAAATTCGGTGCGGAGTCGTGGTTGCCGGGCATGGTGGCTCTTTCGCTGATCAGAGAAATAGCCCCGGTGATAACAGCACTCATTTGTGCTGGCAAGGTGGCGTCTGGCATTGGGGCCGAGTTGGGCTCTATGAAAGTAACCGAACAAATAGACGCCATGGAAGTTTCGGCTATCAATCCTTTTAAATATCTGGTGGTTACCCGCATACTTGCAGCCACACTCATGATTCCACTTTTGGTAGTTTTTGCAGATGGCATCGGTATTTTTGGAGGCTTTGTAGGGTTTAACATCCACAGCAAACTAAACATGGTGAGGTACAATTCCTTGGTTTTCGAACAACTCGGTTATGTGGATATTTTACCTGCCACCATCAAAACATTCTTCTTTGGTTTTTCTATTGGCACCATTGGCTCTTACATGGGCTACACTGCCGCAAACGGTACTGAAAGCGTAGGCAAAGCAGCCAATTCGGCGGTTGTATATGCATCATTGGCTATTTTTATTATTGACATGTTAGCCGTACAATTGACCGATCTTTTTTTCTAAAATCTTTCAAAACTAATTAAGCTCTCACAAGAATATAACACCCTAAAATCAAATCACTTAAGTGGAAAACAATGTTCCAGTAATTGAAATTAAAGACCTTTACAAATCATTTGGTGAAGACAAGGATGTATTGATTGGTTTAAATTTGAGTGTAAAAAATGGAGAAAATTTGGTGGTTTTAGGCAAATCTGGATCAGGCAAGTCCATTGCCATCAAGTGTTTGGTAGGATTGGTAAAAGCAGACAGCGGCTAAATAAAAGTTTTCGGTACTGACATAACCAAATTAGACGAAGGCGAACTTAATAAAATTAGACTCAGAATAGGTTTTTTGTTTCAAAACGGAGCCTTATACGACTCCATGACGGTAAGCGAAAACCTCGCTTTTCCGCTGCGAAGACACCAGCCGGCACTCAGCGACTCAGAGGTGGAAACTGCCATCAAAGATATTTTGGAAAGTGTAGGTTTACTTGAAGCCATTAACAAAATGCCTTCGGAGCTGTCAGGCGGTATGCGAAAAAGAGTAGGCTTGGCCCGAACGCTTATACTCAAACCCGAAATATTGCTTTACGACGAACCTACTACAGGTTTAGACACTATCACTTCCAAAGAGATTAGCGAACTGATACTGGATATTCAAAAAAAGTACAAAACCACTTCTATTATCATTACACACGACATGGCCTGTGCCAAATTCACAAGCAATAGAATCATAATTTTGAGAAACGGAATAGCTTATGCAGAAGGAACTTACGCAGAACTAGAAATTAGTAAAGATGACTGGGTGAGGTCTTTTTTCCCTTAAAAAACTAAAACCCAATATTAAGAAATAGAATATCAACAAAATATAAATTTAAATGAATAAGGAATCGGGATTTACATGGAAACTGGGGCTATTTGTTACCATCGGAATCGTACTTTTTGCGACTACAATTTACTATGTGGGCAAACAAAGAAACCTTTTTGGAGCTAACATTCATTTAAAATCACATTTCAGAACCGTAAGTGGGCTAAAACTCGGGAACAATGTACAGTTTTCGGGAATAAACATCGGAACGGTAGAGAGCATCGAAATGACGTCTGACACTTCGGTTATTGTAGAAATTGTTATTGAAAAAAATGCCCAGGCCTTTATAAAATCTGATGCCAAGGTGAGTATCAGCTCAGATGGTCTAATGGGCGAAAAAGTGCTGATGATTTGGCCAGGAAATATTAATCGAAATTCGGTAAAAGACAACGATTTTTTGGTTTCTAAAAAAGCCATTGAAATAGAGGATTTGATGCAAAGCATGAAAAAAAGCATCGACAATATAAACTTGATTTCTGATAACTTGGCTCAGTTTAGTTACAAAGTAAACAATGGAAATGGAGCCCTCTCAAAAATGATATCAGACGAAGAGTTTTCTGAGAATCTCCAGGGTACTCTTAATAATTTACAGACCAGCTCTAGGAAATTTGCGGAATTTACCGAAAAAATGAACAACGGGAATGGTGCCTTAGCAAAAGTAGTGATAGACGAAAAATTTAGCCGTACGCTTGACTCCACCATGATGAACCTTAAGACGGGTTCTAGCGGGTTAAATGAAATTATAAAAGCCGCCAAAAACAGTATTTTTCTGAGAGGTTATTTTAATAAAAAAGAAGATGATGAAATAAAAAAGGAAGAAGAAAAACTAAATGAGATAGTGAATAAAGTAAGCACCTCCACGCCAACTTTAACACCAAAAGACAGTATAAAACCATAAAACAAACCGTACTTCTCCTATCTCTTAGACGCCATCTTATCAGATGGTTTTTTTTATGCCCAAAATGTGTGAATGTTATAACAAACTGCAAGAGTTCTGTAACACATTTTGCAGGTGAAATCTTGACCTTTGAACTATAAATAAATAAGTCAAATGTCAGATAATAAGGATACAAAAGATAAGTCGGGCAAAAAAGCTCCCGCCAAAAGTCTAAAAGAAAAACGCTCTGAAAAAGCAGCGAAACGTAACGAAAAACGTGGCCAAACCTCCGTATAAACTCAACGAAAACCGTATAACGAAATGATAGAAGTAATAAAAAAAGGAATTCTAATAGAGAAAACACCCATTGAATTTGAAAACAGTGGAGTGCTCAATCCTGCCACCATAAAAGAGGGCGAATTTGTCCATATGTTTTATAGGGCGGTAAGTTTTTACAATTACTCAAGTATCGGCTATTGCAAATTGGAAGGGCCACATACCGTAGTAAAAAGGAACCAAACTGCCATAATAGTTCCTGATTTTGATTATGAGTCTCATGGCTTGGAGGATCCCAGAATTGTAAAAATAGATGACCTTTATTATTTGACATATACGGCTTATGACGGCATAAATGCACTTGGAGCATTGGCAGTTTCGACTGACCTCATTCATTGGGAAAAGAAAGGCATCATAGTTCCACAAATTACTTACGATGAGTTTAATCTACTAGTGCCGCAAGAAAACATCCACAATGACAACAAATATGTAAGGTTTAATGACCAAAACCACCTGCAATCATCTACAGAGAAAGAGGTATTGCTTTGGGATAAAAACCTAATATTTTTTCCAAGAAAGTTAAATGGAAAATTCTATTTCCTGCACCGTATAAAGCCTGACATACAGATACTTGTGGGTGTAGAAAAGTTAGAAGAACTGACAGAGCAGTTTTGGGTGAAATATTTCTCAACCTTTAAGGAAAACGTGGTTTTATCATCAAAATACGATCACGAAATAAGCTACATCGGAGGTGGATGTCCGCCTATAGAAACCCAAGACGGTTGGCTCATAATCTATCATGGAGTCAGAGATTCTATAAATGGTTATATCTATTCGGCCTGTGCGGCATTACTAGACCTCGAAAACCCACAAAAAGAAATTGGCAGATTGCCATATCCGCTTTTTGAACCCACCCGAATTTGGGAAATCAATGGCGAAGTGAATAACGTTTGCTTTCCTACGGGAACAGCTCTTTTCGGAGACACGCTTTATATCTACTACGGTGCGGCAGACGAACGCATTTGCTACGCATCGGTAAGTTTATCAGAATTATTACTTGAACTAAAGAAAAATTCAATACAAAATGAGAAATGAAACGCTTTTTAATCACAACAGTATCTTTGGTTTTGAAAGGCAACAAAATATGGTTAACGCTTTCAAACCTGAGTCAGAAAGCTCCGATTCGCTACCCGAAATCCTATTCCTTACTTCATACCCTCCTCGCGAGTGTGGTATAGCCACCTACTCAAAAGACCTTGTGGAAGCCTTGAAAAACAAATTTCAGGATTCATTTAAAATCAGAATTTGTGCCTTAGAGTCGAATACCGAAAAGCACCCGTATGGTCCCAAAGTAAAATATAAACTCAACACCGACGAGCCCGGTTCATTTGCCAAATTGGCAGATAAAATAAACCAAGACAAAGCCATTTCTATGGTGATGGTGCAGCACGAGTTTGGTTTTTATAATAAAAAAGAACTGGAGTTTCAGCAATTTTTGATTGCACTCCATAAGCCTATCATTATGGGTTTTCATACGGTATTGCCAAATCCAAACGCGGCATTGCAACAAAACGTGATCAAACTGGCCGCTCAAAGCGAGGCCATAGTGGTGATGACAAACTCTTCTATGAAAATATTGGTAGAAGACTATGGTATTTTACAAGAAAAAATCAAAGTAATACCGCATGGTACTCACTTGGTGCAGCACCTTGACAAAGACCTTTTAAAGATAAAATATAACCTACAAGGCAAAAAAGTACTCTCTACCTTTGGCTTAATAAGCTCAGGAAAAAACATAGAAACTACTATAGATGCCCTACCCAAAATAGTAAAAGCTAATAAAGACGTAATGTTTTTGATTATAGGTAAAACTCACCCAAACGTAGCAAACCAAGAAGGTGAGAAGTATAGAAATATGCTCATTTATAGAGTAGAGAAATTGGGACTAACCAAAAACGTGAGGTTTATTAACTATTTTTTGCCGCTGACTGACCTTCTCGAATACTTACAACTTACTGATATTTATGTTTTTACATCAAAAGACCCCAACCAAGCCGTAAGCGGTACATTCTCTTACGCCATAAGCTGTGGCTGCCCGATCGTGTCTACACCCATACCGCATGCGGTTGAAGTATTGAAAGAAGGTGCAGGTGTGACTTTTGATTTTGGAGATTCCAAACAATTGGCCACCGAGATAAACAAATTGCTCAAAAGCGATACCCTCAGAAAGGAAATTAGGTCAATCGGATTGCATAGCATGGCACCCACTGCCTGGGAAAACGCCGCCATTGCTCATGCACTTTTGTTTCAAGAATTATCGGACAAGAAACTACTTTTAAACTATAAAACTCCGGAAATGAATCTCGATTATCTTAAAAAACTAACGACCAATTTTGGCTTAATCCAGTTTTCTATAATCAACGAGCCAGATATAGATTCGGGATATACCGTTGACGATAACGCCCGGGCCTTGGTGGCAACCTGTATGCATTACCAAAAAACCAATGAAGCTGAGGACTTAGCATATATTAAGATTTACCTCAACTTTATAGTTTTTTGTTTACAAAACGACACCCGTTTTTTAAACTATGTAAACGAAGAGCAGCAGTTTACGATTCAAAACTATGAAACCAACCTCGAAGACTCTAATGGGCGGGCCATTTGGGCCTTAGGGTATTTGATATCTAATGCTGCCAACTTACCTGAGGCATTGGTTCTTAAAGCCGAAAAAGCCTTCGACTTTGCACTTACAAACGCCTTAGAAATACACTCATCGCGAGCCATGGCTTTTATTATCAAAGGCTTGTATTACAGAAATACGGTGAGTAAAAAACTTAGTGATGTCATCCTGATATCACAATTGGGAAACAGGCTGGTGCAAATGTATTATCACGAGTCAAAAAACGACTGGAACTGGTTTGAGAGCTATTTAACGTATGGAAACAGTATTTTGCCCGAGGCTATGCTGTGTGCGTATTTGGTAACCAATGAGCCTATTTATAAAGACATAGCAAAGTTAAGTTTCGATTTTCTGTTGTCTAAAATATTTACCGACGAAACCATAACCGTGATATCAAACAACGGCTGGTTATTTAGGGGCGAGGAAGCAAACAGAACCCAAAAAGGTGGCGAACAAGCCATAGATGTAGCGTATACGATATTGGCTTTAGAAAAATTTAGAGGAGTTTTTCATGAAAACAATTATCAAGAAAAAATGCAAGTGGCGTTTAGTTGGTTTTTAGGAAACAACCACCTCCACCAGATCATTTATAACCCCTGCACAGGCGGCTGCTACGACGGTTTAGAAGACACTTACGTTAACATAAACCAAGGGGCAGAGTCTACGGTGAGTTACCTTATGGCAAGCTTAACAATGGAAAACATTAAAATTCAAAAAGGCCTTTCGGTCAAAAAAGCGATTGAATTAGCTGAGTTTTATTGAATACACCTTTAGTCAAAACAATCGATTGATACAATGCTGAATGACACAACTTTTAATTTCTTTCGAAAAAAGACGATGGACTTTCTATAAGATATAATATGTGTTTAAAAACATTCTCAAAAACTCCACACTATTGGGGAAATATTTGGACATCTATTCTTGATAAAATTAGGGTACATATTTTTTACACAAAATCTCATAAGAAGTTTTACTATTTACTATTCACACTAGGTAAAACATTTTAAAAAATGCCCCTTTTCAGTATCAGCACAAAACGTAAAACAATGTATACCAATATTTTAAAACACCATGTGTGAATTGTATAAACTTTAACCATTATTCTGTAAGACTACAGAAGGCAAAATAAATGACCTTTGATTATTAATTAAAAAACAAATATAAAATGGCAAATCTAACAGAATTAAAAGGAAACTGGAACGAGACAAAAGGCAAACTGAAACAACAATTTGCGATGCTCACTGACGACGATTTATTATTGGCAGATGGCAAACAAGACGAACTGATGGGAAGGCTGCAAAAAAAACTTGGTAAGACCAAAGAAGAGATTCAAACGCTTATTTCAAATCTGTAATAATTACCAAAATGAAAATTACATATTTGACTATTGTAGCGATAGCTACAGTTTTAAGTGCCACAAGCTGCAAAAGCGACAAGGATAAAGTAGATGAAGCTACTTCACAGGTGGTAGAAGCAGGCGATGACTTGAAAGAAGCTAACGATGACTACCTACTAGAAGTAGAAAAATACAAGCTAGAAACAGCAGACAAAATCATTCAAAACGATAAAAGTATTGCCGAGTTTAATGCCAGGGTAAAAACTGAGAAGAAAGAAACAAGAGACCAATACATTAAAGATATCGCGGTTCTCGAGGCAAAAAATTCGGACTTGAAAATGAAGATGGAAGTCTACCAAGCCGACAGCAAAGAAAACTGGGACAAATTTAAAATCGAGTTTTCGCATGATATGGACGAACTAGGAAAGGCATTTAAAGACTTGACAGTTAAAAATGTTAAATAACACATTATAAATTATTAAAATTTATAGCCATGATTATTCAAATAATTTCAATCGCAGCACTAATTATAATAGGTGGAAACCTATTGTACACTTTACTTACTAAAAGGAAGTCGAAAAAAACATCTCAGATGTTATTGAAAAAATCGATTAGGTCTTACAACTTAATGAAAAGTGGATTGAAAATGCAAAACTCAAATAAATATCAAAATTAAGTTATAGTGGATATATAGGGTAAATTAGAAACGTCGTCTTTTATAAGGACGGCGTTTTTTGTGGATAATTGTAAACATTAACAAACTACTTACAATCAATTATTTAATAGCAATAATTAGCTTTTATTTTAATATTAATAATAAAAAAACTCTCAAATAATGAAAAGCCGTCTTATGATTCTGGCACCACTATGTCGAGTGCATTTATCAAAATATTGGCTTTGATTTTTGTCACCTTTCCGAGGTATTCCCCATCGATTTGGAAGTGTACTTTTTTTCTGGAAGTCATTGTTAAAGCGTTGGTTTGAAACACCTCCGTTTTTTCGGAATCATAATCTTCATTTGTAAAAGCCCTTTTAAATATCTCGAGTGGGGATATCTTTTTAATCACAATAACCTCAAACAAGTCATCGTCTAATTTTCCAATGGGGTTAACCTCTAAGCCCGTTCCATATTTGGTGGCATTGGCCACGATGATCATGGCAGCCTTGGTTTTTATCAATTTTCCATCAATACGCATCTCAACCTCTAAGATTGGGTTCTGTAAAAGTACTTTTATGGTAGCCATCAAATATCCCCACATACCGCGTATGCCTTGGGTTTCAAACATTTTAATGGCATAGGCATTTAGGCCAATATCGCTCAGGTGAATACATATCTCCTTGTTGATTTCGGTCACGTGAATTTTTTTTGAGTAGCCCTTAAGCACCACATCTAAGGCTTCTGAAGGCACTTCGCTTATGCCCAGTTCTTTTGCCAAGCCATTTGCCGAACCCGCAGGCAGCATGCCCATTTTTATGTTTGTATGCATCAAACACTCGGCTACTAATTTAATGGTTCCGTCGCCACCTACGGCTATCACTTGGTCAGGCGACAGAGACTTTATCTTGGATTTCAATGGCCCCAATTTAAATTCTTTTGAAAGCGTATAAAGTTCGATTGTATGGTGTGTTTGAGCAAAATAATTTGTAATTTCCAATGCCCAATTTATTTGGTTGTTTCCTGAACCGGGATTGATTACAAAAAGTAAAATGAGCTTATTTTCAGCGTTTTTCATGAATAAAAATAATAATATTTCGGCAACTATTAACGTATACCATGGCTACGGGCATACAGACAACTTGGTTATATATGGCCATGTATTAGCCGGTAAAAAATCATTCCCAAGCAAATTCAGTGATAACATATTCTTTAATTTCGTTCATTTAATTAAGCTATTCTTTATAAAACCCATTCCAAATGCGAAGTTAAAATTGCAGTGGGGAGATCAAACGTTTTATACCACATCCGCTCCCGACGGTTTTTTTAAATTTGAATGGCAATCAAACACCGAAGTAGCAGCCGGTTGGCATTTGGTAAAAGTGCATTTAGTTGATAACAAAGACCATGAAATAAATTCTGCCGAGGGAAAACTCTTTGTGCCCAATTCTACCCAATTTGGTTTTATCTCTGATATCGACGACACCGTTCTGGTTTCACATTCGGCCAATACCGGAAAAAAACTACGAGTAATGCTCACTAAAAACCCTAGAAGCCGCAAAACATTTGCCGACGTGGTTAGATTATACAATTTATTGGCCCAGAGCCACACCGAAGCTAACTTGCCAAATCCTTTTTTCTACGTTTCTAGCAGCGAATGGAATTTGTACGACGACCTAAATGAGTTTTTTAAACACAATGGCTTGCCAAAAGGAGTTTTCCTGCTAAACGAAATAAAGAAATGGTACCAACTATTAAGCACCGGAAAAACAAAACATGAAGGAAAACTGACCCGAACAGAGCGGATATTAAAAGCATTTCCTAAGCAAAAATTTATATTATTAGGCGATAATTCACAAAGCGACCCTGTCATTTATACCTCCATTGTAAATAAATATTCGGACCGTATTTTTGCTATTTATATTCGAAATGTTAGCCTAAAAAAAGAAGCTGTTACTACCAAACTTTTAGAATCAATCGAAAACAAAAACGTATTCACCTGCCAATTTAAACACACCGACGAGGCTATTCTACATGCCAAAACAATTGGCTTACTCAATTGATAACAAGGCACTTAAAGCCTTTCGTCTAAATTTCAACGAAATAAACATTCTGTTTTTAATCAATAATAGCAAATAAGTTCTACCCTATTTTTATTCCTTTTTATCACGCATTTTTCTCAAAGGCTCAAACAATAGCGAAAGAGATTGGCGATGCGTAAAATATTTATAAATCCAATTGATAAATACGATTAGCTTGTTTTTAAAACCTATGAGTAAAAACAAGTGTAAAGTCATCCAGATTAGCCATGCAAAAAATCCCTGAAAACTTAGTTTTGGTTTCGCTAAGTCTACTACCGCTTTGTTTCTGCCTACTGTTGCCATGCTGCCTTTATTTACATATTCAAATGGCTTCATTTCCTTATCAGCAGCTATTAACTTAAAATTATTAGCCAAATTTATGGCTTGGTCTATGGCCACACTTGCCAACTGTGGAAACCCCTTTGGATGCTCAGGCGTCTGAACAAACGCTATGTCGCCAACGGCAAAAACATTTTCTAAAGTATGGACCCTATTAAATAAATCTGTCTTAATTTGATTAGATTTTGTTAGTAAAGACACGTCTACACCATTGGGTATACTGCCTTTTACGCCAGCCGCCCAAATCAACAAAGTAGACGCTATCTCGGTGTCATCTTGTAACTTAACTCGCTCACCGTCATAGTCTTTCACTATAGTATTAAGCATTACCGTAACGCCCATTTCTTCTAAATATTCCTTTGACTTTTTTGAGGAGGCTTCACTCATATTGCCCAACAGCTTAGAATTACCCTCTAATAAATAGACCTTCATTTTTGAAAAATCTAACTCTGGATATTCGTTTGGCAAAGAGTCTCTTTTCATTTCGGCTAAGGCCCCGCTTAGCTCTACACCTGTGGGCCCACCACCCACTATTACCACAGATAATAGCTTCTCGGTTTTTGCCACTTTAGAGGAAACCGCATCTTCAAAATGTTGAAGCAAAGAGTTGCGTATTTGCAAGGCCTCCCAGGTAGACTTCATAGGAAAAGCTTGCTCCTCAATACTTTTATTTCCAAAATAATTGGTGGTTGCACCAGTCGCTATCACCAGATAATCGTAGCTATACCTGCCTCCTGATGTCTCTATTAGGTTATTTGCGGTATCTATGCTATTTACCTCAGACAAGCGGATACTGACATTTCTGCTTTTTTTAAACATGTGCCGCAGCGGAAAAGAAATATTACTGGCATCTAAACTCGCCATTGCCAACTGATAAAACAAAGGCTGAAACTGATGGTAATTGTTCTTGTCTATGAGTGTAATGCGGTAGTCGGGGTGGTTATTTAGCCTTCGGGCCAATTTTAGACCCGCAAAACCAGCACCTATGATTACGATATGTTTCTTATTTTTCATTTTAAATGTTATTCTAAATTTCTGGTATCCGAATAAAAATAAATAAATTTTGTTCATTATATCAGCCAGCACTGTTTGAACGCAATCGAAATTCTTTTTCAAAAATAGTCTTTTTATAAACTACTGATTAAAAGAATTTTGAGTGCGTGAGTTTGCTGGGTGCTGTTTTTTTTGCTTCGTTTTTTTTTTGAAAAAAAATGAAGGCCTAGGCGGCAGCCGACACAAAGTAAATAGAGGGTCATTTTTACTCAAGGCAAAAAAGTAGCTTGAATTGCAATTCGGGGTCTATTTGTTAATAAAGAATACTTTAGTCGGACGCCGTTAATCCTAAATCGACATAAAAGATTTTAATGTGCGTAAAAGTAAAACGCCACACTTTTCCTCGTAAAAAAACTGTTCCCGCTTTGAAAAAATCAAAGAAGATAAATACCTAAAATAGGTCTTGAACCAAAAAGGGATTAAGAAAACTCACTTTTTTATTCTGAGCCTTTTTAATATTCTCTGAAAAGGCGATATCTTCGGATTTTGCTCCACTATTTCGCCTATCAAAAAACCGTAGGGTTTTAAAGACTCCACATGATCACACACTATTTTAAACATTGCCGTGAGCGGTATTGCCAATATAACACCCGGAATACCCCATAGCAATTGACCTAAAATGAGCACGATAATCGTAAATAGTGGATTGATTTTTACTTGAGGCCCCAAAATCAGCGGTTCTAGTAGCCATCCTTGTATGGTTTGCACGGTGCCATAAACGATGGCAATCTCCACCAACAAGGAAATATCACCACCTTGTATGGCCGCCACAAAAATAGTAATGAAAGTCCCAAAGATATTTCCCAAATAAGGTATCACTTCTAAAAACCCACAGAGAATAGCGAAGAATATCGCGTTTTTTACCCCAATTAAACTAAAACCAATGCCATACATAAACCACAAACAAATGATTATTTTAGAAAGACCAACCAAATATTGTTGAGAAACTTTTGTGGTATTTTGGATAATATTTTCCATTTCGGGGCGGTGGCTTTCGGGTGAAAGCAAAAGCATGAATTGTTTGATATGACCCCGATAATACAATAAAAATATGAAGTAAAGATTTACCAATACCAAATTGGCAAGCAAAGCCGAAACACCACTTGCCATACTCTGAATCAAATTGCCATACGAAGGCTGTTCTTGTTTTAAAAGCACCATTTGATCAGCCTTAGTGAGGCCAAACTGACTAAAAATATATTCCTGAATGGTATTTATGACTAAAATGGATTTCTCTTTAAACTGCTGTGCTTGGCTTACAAGCTCCGAAATTTTCCATCCAAATAGCGAAACAAAAGACCCTATAACGACGATAATAGATAAAAGACAAATAATAACGGCTATTGCCTTGTGAATTCCTTTCCTTTCTAACCATTGACAAAAAGGCAAAAATAGGGTAGCCAAAATACCCCCGAAACAAAGCGGCATAAAAAACACTTTTCCGTAATAAATGCCCCCAATAAAAAGGATTAACAAGAGCGTTTTTTTGAGTACAGAGTTTGAGGTTATGGTCATTGTATTTTTATTAAAAACGCACTTTTTTTTACTTTTTTATGAATCTTAAGCATTAATGCTTTTGATTAACTCAAAGAGCCAATCGGCATCTTTTTTTCGGCATAACTCTGAGCCCTCATTCATGGTTGCGGCTGTGCCACAAGCCACACCATATTATACAGATTCTATCAAACTTATATTTTTTGCCAAAGAAAAAACTATCCCCCCTACCATACTGTCTCCAGCACCTACCGTACTTTTCCTTTCTACTTTTGGAGGTTTTATGGTCACCTGCACGTCTGAAGTCACGAGCATGGCTCCTTCTGGGCCAAGCGAAACCACAGCCACTTCACATTTCCCGTTTTCTATGAGTTTCCGGGCTTCTATCTCTACCGATTCTAAATCTAATTCTTCTTTACCTACCAAAGAGCTCAACTCAGCCAAATTGGGCTTTATTAAAAAAACACCCGCCTCTACTGCTTTTATTAAGGCTTCACCAGCAGTATCTACTATAAATTTCGCTTTTTTATCTTGGGCAATGCGAGCAATCCTCGCAAATATATCGACGGGAACACCTAAGGGCAAGCTGCCACTCGCCACAATAAAATCAACTTGCTCGATATTGGCGATACTTTCCAGACAAGCCTGCCATTCGGTTTCAAAAACCTCCGCACCTGGCATTCCAAAACGGAATTGTTTATTTGTACTTTCTTCTACTACAACCAAGTTTTCGCGTGTGTTATTTTTTGTTTGGGTCACTAGGCACGGTATGCCTTCTTCTTCTAATAATTCGGTAAATTTCACTCCCGTATATCCACCAGCTAAATAAACTGCAGAAGCCTCGCCACCTAATTTTTTGATGGCACGTGCTACATTTATACCGCCTCCGCCCGGTTCAAAAACCGGGGAAGCACATCTTAGTTTTTTATCGGGAATTAATGAATCAATAGACGTACTTTTATCAATAGCAGGATTAAAGGTAATGCTTACAATCTTTGACATTGTGTTGTTTTTTTTGAAATGACTTTTTAATAAAAATGAATTTAGTGTTTTTTGATAGCTTTAAAAACCTGAATGAATATTAAATAATTGTAACCGAATAGAGAAGTATAATTTCTTTACAATAAAGAGCAAAAAGTCCTTCCTTAAAAAAAATAGCTGGTTTTCTTTTTGGAAATAGTAGCGGAGTTAACTTAAGTTTATTTACTGGGAATTTCTTCAAAATCTATGTCCAATATTTTGCTGGGTCTTTTGTAAATGTCTTTATTGAGTGGATAAAGTGGATATCCTGAAAAACTTTCAATATTTAGAATCTGAAATTGGGTAAAAACTGGATTTGTGTTTTTTGAGTGTGTTTTCATAATTTTCGCATTTAGGTTTAACTTAAATATCTTATTATTTTCTAAGACGTAAAGGTGCTTTTTACTCAAAGAAATTGTGTTATAGAATTATCCAGACAACTTATATAATTCACACGTTTGGGTGGAAATGAGCGTGCGTTTTGAAATTCTGGAGTTTGAAATTTAAATAGTAAATGCATAGAAAGTTAATATAAATTCTGAAACGAGCATTTTATTTTGTTTAATTTGCCCTTTAAAAACTCACCCTTTTTGGAAAATATATCACCCGAAATAATATTTGAAGATGACGAGATTTTGGTTTGTGTAAAACCAAGTGGCGTTTTGTCTCAAAAAGAAAACTCCAATGAAGACAGCCTTTTGGAGTTATTTCCTGATAGCCCCCCACTACATATTATCACCCGACTTGACAGACGTGTAAGTGGCCTGGTGCTACTTGCAAAAAATCCAGAATCGGCGGCAAACCTAAGCGAACAACTTAAGCGAAAGCAAATAATTAAAAAGTACAAAGCAATAGTCGGCCAAAAACCAGAGAAAGAGTCACAGACGCTAATGCATTGGTTAAGCAAAACTAACAGTAAGGCAAAAACATCAAAAACAGAATCAGAAAGTGCTAAAAAAGCAGTACTTTCTTATAAAGTTTTACAAAGTTCAGAAAGGTATCATTTGTTAGAAATTGCCTTAGAAACGGGGCGTTTTCATCAAATCAGATGTCAATTGGCTGCAATAGGAAGCCCAATTTTGGGCGACTTGAAATATGGGTTCAAAAGAAGTAGTCCCGACGGTAGTATTTTCTTGCAAGCGTATGCTCTCGCTTTTTTTCACCCTAAAAACAAAGAGTTATTAACTTTCGAAATTAATCCTCCTAAAGTCTGGGAGAAATATGGATTCTAATAATTTTTTACTTTTTAAAAACCTGAGGTTGAAAAGCTTTGACAAAAAAACACCCAAGCGATAAATTATTATTTTGTTTTTAGCGTTTACATCGTTTCGGCAAATAATAAAAGCCTGAGAAAATTCAATTATATGCCTTTCAAAAATCTTTTTTTCCTCTTCTTTTTTCTGAATTTTAGTCTAAATGCTCAAAGCTTAGATAGTTTACAAAAAAGCACTGCCGACTCCATAGAAAAAATCGATATTAGAGATTTCTTTAAAAGTAAAAAGCAAGAACATGCACCTAAAAAAATCCAAATTGGGGCTATTCCTGCGGTGGGATACACACTTCAGACAGGTTGGGCTGTTTCTGGAATAGTGAATGTAAGTTTCAATTTAGGTAAAAGTGCCAATCAATTGCCATCCATAATAAATGGCAGCATAAACTATACCCAATACAACCAAATAATAGTACCTGTTCAAGCTAGTATTTGGACAAAAGACAACAGTTTTAACCTAATTACAGACTTTCGATATATCAAATATCCTTCTTTAATATATGGTTTGGGCGAAAAAGTAGACCCAAACTTAGGAATTGAGACCGATTTTTCTGGTTTAAAATTCCATCAAACAGTTATGAAAAAAGTAGCTCCGAATCTTTTTACAGGACTTGGATATTACTTTGATACGTTTTGGAATATTAAAGCCAGTGATTCTTTATCAACAGCTACAGCTTCTGAACTAAAAAACAGGCTCAATACCAAAGAACTCGCTTCTGGCTTGGCTTTTAAATTAATATACGACTCCAGAGAAAATCACGTAAGTGCCACCCAGGGAATTTATGCAAACATAGTTTACCGCGTAAATCCGCAGTTTTTGGGTAGCGACCAAAGCTGGGAATCTTTAATTTTAGACCTTAGAAAGTATGTTACTTTCCCGAGGAATTCGCACAATGTGCTTGCGTTTTGGAACTTGTATTGGCTCACCACTAGCAAGGACTCTCCGCCTTATTTGATTTTGCCTAGCACCGGTTGGGACGATTCTTACAACACAGGCCGAGGATATATTCAGGGCCGATTTAGGGGACGAAATATGTTTTATTTTGAAACAGAATATAGGTATCAAATCCTAAAAAATGACTTACTTCGAGGCGTCGTTTTTTATAATTTACAAAAATTTTCTGGCGACCTTTCTTCCACATTTACTACGCTAAAGCCAGGTTATGGCTTAGGTCTTCGATTAAAACTCAATAAGATTACAGACACAAATGTATGTCTTGACTACGGCTTTGGGCAAAATGGCTCGAGGGGCTTCTTCATCAACGTGACAGAAGTATTTTAAACCAATGCGAATAATTGTGAAAATTACACTTTTTGTTAATTTTTAACATTTAGCGAAATTTCGCAGAAAATATTTTTCTTTTACAAAAACTTAGAATAGATTTGAGGCATCAAACAAAAAAAAGATGTCTATTGACGAAACTCTCACACTTCCGGTTGGCGTAACCCTCGACAGATTTATAAAAAGACAGCAGAGTGCTTTTAAAGGTGCGTCTGGTGAACTTTCTCAACTTTTAAGAGACATTGGCCTTGCTGCCAAAATTATTAACCGCGAGGTAAACAGAGCAGGCTTAATAGATTTAACAGGCGGCACAGACTCCGAAAACATACAGGGCGAAGCTCAGCAAAAACTAGACGTAATAGCCAACGTGCGGTTAATAAGAGCCCTAAAAAACGGCGGCGAAGTGTGTGCGATCATCACTGAAGAAGACGAAGGAATCATATATACGGGAAACAACGAAGGCAAATATGTGGTGGCACTAGACCCGCTCGATGGCTCCTCTAATATTGACGTAAATGTCTCGATAGGCACCATCTTTTCTATTTACCACCGCATAAGCCCTGAAGGAACACTCGCAAACGAGGCCGATTTTCTGCAAGGTGGCAGAAGCCAAGTAGCCGCGGGTTATATTTTGTATGGCTCATCTACTATTTTAGTTTATTCTACTGGCAAAGGCGTAAACTGTTTTACTTACGAAAACTCTTTGGGAGAGTTTTTCTTGTCGCACACAAATGTTATAGCTCCCAAAAACGGGAACATATTTTCAATAAATTATGGCAATTACACTTCATTTTTTGCCCCTATAAAAAAATACCTGTCGCTTTGTTTAGACAGGTCATATTCTAGCAGGTACATTGGTTCCTTGGTGGGCGACTTCCACAGGAACCAATTTAAAGGTGGCATATATCTATATCCACCCACAAATGAACACCTCAAAGGAAAACTCAGGTTACTTTACGAATGCTACCCACTTGCGTTTTTAGCCGAAGATAGCGGAGCAAGAGCCACAGACGGCTACCAAGAAATACTCGACATAGAAGCCACGAGTTTCCATCAAAGGAGTCCGCTATATGTTGGATCTGAGCTGATGGTTAAAGAACTTATGGAGCTGCATTGATACAAAAAAAGGTCAGCTCAAAATGAACTGACCTTTGTACTTAAACAAAATGAATTATTTTTTCCTTACACTGACTGCTATTCTACGGTTCAGTTTTTGACCTTCAGGCGTATCATTTGATGCTACCGGGTGTTTTTCACCGTAACCTTCCGCTTCAATTCTCGCAGCATCAATTCCTTTTGAAACCAAAGCAGCTTTTACTGCATCTGCTCGCTGTACCGACAAAGCCAAATTGTTATTCGGATTACCTACGTTATCTGTATATCCACCTACTTTAATTCCTACAGCAGGGAATGCCTTTAGAATCTCAGAGATATTATCTACCTCTTTCATAGTAGACTCATCTATAACTGCACTTCCTGTTTTGAAGTTAAGGTTTGAAAAATTAAACCAATTGTCTTTGCTCGCCTCTGAGCTTGGGTCTTCGATGAAGTTTATCAGCTTATCTTCGATACCACCAGAAACAAAATCAAGACTAACACCTGACGAAAGTGTTTTACTAACACTTGGCATATCGGCAGCCACTTCTTCAACCATTTCTGTCATCACGATTTCCTCAGTTGCTCCCATTTTATTTTCGCTATTGACAGCGATATAAGGTGCTATAACCAACGAAACGATTGACATTAATTTGATCAAAATATTCATAGAAGGACCCGAAGTATCTTTAAATGGATCACCTACAGTATCTCCAGTTACGGCGGCTTTGTGCGGCTCCGAACCTTTTTTGTAAAACTCCCCATCTATGTTAACTCCTTTTTCAAAAGACTTCTTGGCGTTATCCCATGCTCCACCTGCATTTGACTGGAAAATCCCCATCAATACACCTGAAACAGTAACCCCTGCTAGTAATCCTCCTAATATTTCGGCAGATGAAGTTGTAGCAAATACGCCTTTAAATCCAAAACCAACTAAAACAGGAACCAATAGAGCGATAGCTCCTGGTAACATCATTTCTTTAAGTGATGCTTTGGTTGAAATCTCAACGCATTTTTCATACTCAGGTTGAGCTTTGTATTCCATTATACCTGGAATTTCTCTAAACTGACGACGAACTTCATTTACCATTTCCATGGCTGCCTTACCTACCGCAGAGATAGCAAGGGCAGAAAATATAAATGGAATCATACCTCCAATAAACAAACCAGCCAATACTGGTGCTTTGTAAATATCAATCGCGTCAATACCTGAAATGCCGACAAAAGCTGCAAATAAAGCTAGTGAAGTCAATGCCGCCGAAGCAATTGCAAAGCCTTTACCTGTTGCCGCTGTAGTGTTTCCTACTGCATCTAAGTTATCTGTTCTTTCGCGAACCTCACTTGGAAGTTGAGACATTTCGGCAATTCCTCCCGCGTTATCCGCAATTGGTCCAAAAGCATCGATAGCCAACTGCATAGCCGTTGTGGCCATCATACCTGCTGCGGCTATAGAAACTCCATAGATACCCGCAAACGCATATGAGAAAATGATACCCGCTGCCAATACTATAATAGGCAGAACGGTAGATTCCATACCTACTGCCAATCCTCCGATAATATTCGTAGCGTGACCTGTGCCTGATTTCTGAACGATAGAGTCTACAGGTCTTTTACCCATAGCTGTATAATATTCTGTGATGATAGACATCAAGGTACCCACTATTAAGCCAACTACAATAGCATAGAAAACATCATTCGAAGTAAATTCAAAACCACGAAGTGAAAGGGTCTCTGGGAGGATATTTTTTACTAAAAAATAAGAAGCCACGAGCGTAATAACGATAGAAAGCCAGTTACCCATATTAAGGGCGTTTTGAACAGAATCAGTTTCGTTTTTAACGCGTACAAAAAACGTACTTACCATAGAAGCCAAAAGACCTACACCGGCAATAAGCATCGGCAATAAAACTGGTGAAAAACCACCGTAATTGTCTGTAACACTAATTTCTTGTCCCAAAACCATGGTAGCCAAAATAGTAGCCACATACGAACCAAAAAGGTCAGCACCCATACCCGCTACGTCACCTACGTTATCACCCACATTGTCTGCAATAGTTGCAGGGTTTCTAACGTCATCTTCCGGAATACCGGCTTCTACTTTACCTACTAAGTCAGCACCTACGTCGGCTGCTTTGGTATAAATACCACCACCTACTCTAGCAAAAAGAGCAATTGACTCAGCTCCAAGAGAGAAACCAGCCAAAACCTCAATAGCCTTTCTCATTTCCATAGAAGTAAGGGCTTTGCCTTGAGCGAAATAGTTATAAAACAATATAAACAAACCTCCAAGACCTAAGATAGCCAAACCAGCAACTCCCATTCCCATTACAGAACCTCCTGTAAACGAAACATTAAGAGCTTTTGCAAGTGAAGTACGAGCGGCTTGAGCCGTTCTTACGTTTGCTTTGGTGGCTACTTTCATACCGATATATCCTGCAAATGCAGAAAAAACGGCTCCAATAATAAACGCTAATGCGATTACAGGTGATGAGTGAATTGGATTTTCGGGCGTTCCTTCATCTGACCCTAAGAAAAATAAAATAATGGCCGTTGGAATAGCAAACATTGCCAATACTTTCCACTCGGCTTTAAGAAATGCAATGGCACCGTCAGCAATATAGCCGGATAGCCTTTGCATGTTTTCGTCCCCAGCATCTTGGCGGGAAACCCAGTTAAACTTAATCGCGGTGTAGATTAAGCCCACTAGACCAAATAAGGGCACTAGATAAACAATAGAGTTCATATAATAGGGTTTAAATTTTAAAAATAAGATTTGAACAAATTTAATTGCAGATGGACACAATAAAAAAGTATTATGCAATTAAATCTCAAAAAATTGAAACTTTTCTTAAAATAGACCCTAAGAAGAATACAAATTAAAATTCTAATTGTTACAATTGCCGATTTGGGCAGAAAAAACGTTGCCTTGCTTTACTTCAAAACCGGGCTTTAGCTCCACAGAAGATGTTCCTTTATAATTAATTTGTGAAGTAGGATTTATTTTCTGGGTAGACTCAAGGCTACTCCCGTAGAAACTCTGAATTGAGTTTTGACTCAATGTCCCTGTTAGAATTTGGGGTGAAGTAGCCAAAGAAAAACTAAATATACTTGGCGGCGGCGGTACACATGCCGACGTTTGATTGCAACTAGCTGTAATCTGCATATTTTGATTTAGATTTTGCAAAATAATACCCAAGTTGGTTTCGCCATTGCTCCATGATACAGTACCCGTACACCCTGTGGCTACCAAAACATAATCTGCCGAACTACACACACTCACTGGCGAAACCGAAGGTCCTTTATTGGAAATTTGATAACTGTAAAACTGCCCGTTTTGATCCAAACCTTCCACATAATATAGGTTAGCACTGCTTTTTCTAACACTGTAACTCTGGGCTGCCATAATAGCCATCACCTGAGCTCGACTCAAAATCACATCATCAAAAGAAAACCCAACGATTTCAGGAACCGTTTTCACAGTTACACGTGTAGGAGTTCTTACCGATGGGCAAAATTCATTGCACTTGCTTTGAGCAAAATATAGATGCTCTCCAACACTTAGGTTTGGCAATAAAAATTTAGAAGAGTCACTCACCTTGTTTCCACCCATAGGGCTGTCCCACCAAGAAAGACTCGGTACATTAGAAACATAATTTGTATATATTTTTATAGAAAAACCCGAAACACAGAGTGGGTCAATTTCAGAGTTATCTTGCGGCAATAAGGTCCATGTGCCGTTTGGTACCGCGTTAATCAATTTAGAAAAATCTCCGGAAGGAGAAAATGTTCCATTTGCAGGAAGCGAATTTACGGGTATTCCAGCAACTCCCAATTTGAATACCTGAGTGACTAAGCCACTCGTAGTATTTCCTCTTTGATATGTACCAAAACCTATTAACTCTACAGTTTCACCCTCTGGACTTTGCAGAGAAAAAGCTACCTCCTCATTATACGGAATACTGCCACCGTCAGTGTTTCCACACGAGTTAAAATTACCGCCATCTTTCTTTTGCCACTGAATGGTTACTTCAAGTGAATCCACAAAGCCCGGAATACCAGAAAAAACCACAGTTGGGTCCGCACCACTTTTTACAAAATTGTCGTAACCGACAGTACCTCCTGAATAAGTCTTTTCATAAAAACTTGGTTGTGAGCACATTTGTGCGATTTGCACCAAAGTATCTGCCACTGTAGCACAATAAAAAACCTCTTTATTTAAAGCTAAAGATGGGAATGAAACCAAGGTGTTTTCTAAAACTTTTATCGTATTTAATACTCTGGAACAATTTCCTTTCTGAATTTTCAACTTGTATACGCCAGGTTGGTTCACCCAAATACTATCAGTTGTACTGGGCAACAAAGTACCGTCTTTATACCAAGAATGGCTCAGTCCATTTATTTTTTTAGTAAAAAGATACGCACTATCTCCAGCACAGAAATACCGACTTGCACTGATTTTTAGACTTAAAGTATCTAAGTTTTGGGTTCTGCACGAAACTGCATTAAGTAAATTTATTCTACCTGAACCTAAAGAATTCTCAAATCCCGGATTAAGTGATGAGATATCATCTGAGGTTGACTTCATTAAGTTTTCCAATTCGGCATTGGTAATGGTGGGAAATGTAGAAAGCAAATACCCCAAAAATGAAGACACAAGCGGAGTAGCCATAGAAGTTCCTGAGTAGGAGCCATATGCACCAAAAGGTAAAGTACTCAAAATGCTTTCGCCGGGTGCAGAAATATCAACCTTACTCCCGTAGCTACTAAAGTAGCTTCTCACATCTGTTTGGCCCACACTAGCCACAGAAATCACGTGATCATAAGCCGCCGGATAGTTCAGATCAGCAGTATTATCGTTTCCAGCTGCCGCCACTACTATTACGCCATTGGCATAAGCATAATCTATGGCTGCTTTTTCTATTTCATCGTAGGTAGCACCACCCCACGAGCAACTGATTATTTTAGCACCATTGTCTACCGCCCACACAATCCCTTCGTAACCATAAGAAATGTTATTATAACTCTCAAAATCGCTGGTGGCTTTTATGGGCAATATCTTTACTTTATTATTAGCGGCAGCAGCTATACCTATTGCATTATTTGTAACTGCTGATAATATCCCTGCCACGTGTGTACCATGTGCAAAATTTACATTTGGCGGATTAGGATCAAAATCACCGTCTACAGACATGTCTCTCCCGGGCAACATATTGGCGGCCAAATCGGGATGGTTGGTTTGGATAGAATTATCTACCACGGCTACAATTACGGAAGCTGCACCTGAGTTTTCATCCCATGCTTCGGTGGCTTTAATTTTGGATAAACTCCATTGCTGACTAAACGAAGGGTCATTTGGGGTTGCAATTATGGTCCTTTTCGGAATTCGGCCAACGTACTCATATTCACCGCTGGCTTTTAATTCCTCTATCAATTCTTCTATTTTATCGTTTTCTTTTATTTTTAACCGAATGATATTTTTTAAATCCTTATTTTTGGCAGAATTAAAAGATTTTTCAATTTTTTCAACTGAGAAATTCCCTTTCTTTATGTTACTGTTTAAAGAAGGTAAATCTTTTGATATAGAAATTCGATTTAGAGACGTAAATTTTGTAGAAACTTTACTAGACTTAAGCCTAATATAAAGTTCCCCTTCTAAATATTTAGAGGAATCTTTCTGAGCAAAAGTGCTAGAAAACGAAAATAAAACTAAAAACAACCCGAAGTATTTCTTCATACATTCATACCATTAGAGACAAAAATATGAAAAAAAATTGGCTATTTATTCTCCTTTTTTATTGTACAGTTAGTGTCTCCGCACAAACGAGGCCTTTAACAAGTAGCGAGATTCTCCACGGAATAGAAAAACTCAACACAGTAGGTAACGCCATGTACGTGGCCGCTCACCCTGATGACGAAAACACCTTATTGATTGCTTGGCTTGCCAAAGAGAAAAAAGCCAGAACTGCATATTTTGCAATGACTCGTGGCGACGGTGGCCAAAACCTAATAGGAAGCGAACAAGGCGAATACGTTGGGCTAGTCAGAACACACGAATTATTAGAAGCGAGAAAAATAGACGGTGGCGAGCAATTGTTTTCAAGAGCAATTGATTTTGGTTTTACAAAAAAAACAGACGAGGCCTTATTAACCTGGGGAAGGGAACAAATATTGAGCGACTTAGTTTTCCAAATTAGAAGACTTAAACCTGACGTAATAATAAATAGATTTCCGCCTGACGAAAGAGCCGGACACGGGCATCACTCGGCATCAGCAGTACTATCAGCCGAAGCATTTGATGCAGCCGCAGATCCGACCAAATTTCCCGAGCAACTAAAATTAGTATCCGTTTGGCAAGCCAAAAGATTGGTTTGGAACTCATACAACCGTGGCTTTACTAATTCCACTCCTGAAGAGAAAAACTTCGTAAAGGTTTCTCTTGGCGACTTCAATCCGCTATTAGGAAAATCATATCCTGAAATAGCAGCCGAAGCGAGATCAAAACACCGCAGTCAGGGTTTTGGCTCTGCTCCTACCCGCAATGAGCGATATGACTTCATGGTACATATTAAAGGTGAACCAGCAGTTGATGATGTCTTTGACGGCCTAGACCGTACTTGGAATAGAATAGCAGGCGGTAAGTCAATCGGAGAAAAGCTAAATGGAATAATTGCTAAATATGACTTAAAAGACCCTTCAAAAAGCGTGAAAGAGCTTTTAGAAATCTACAAGTTAATAGATGGTTTAGAAAAAACGGTTTATACCGAAAACAAACTAGAAGAATGTAAAAACTTGATAGCCCAATGTTCAGGCTTATATTTTGAGGCGAATCCTTCGGTAAATTTTGCGGCACCAGGGCAATCTTTGAAAATATTCGGAACAGTAACTACACGATCAATGCTTGACATTAAATTTAGTGGCATTTCGGTTTCTGGAGAGACAAATAAAGACAGCATAATTTCTCCAATTACTTTACCTTTTAACAAATCCACCGATTTAGTATTTGACATAACCATTCCTCAAAACGCAGCTGTTACACAACCGTATTGGTTACAAAAGGAAGCCCAAAAAGGAACGTATGTATTGTCAGACGAGAAATTTAGAAGTCAGCCGATGGCACCCGATGCACTTCAGGCAACCTTTTTCTTTGAAATAGAAGGCGTTAAAATACCGTTCACTTCGGCTATCAAATATAAATATACAGAACCAGCTAGAGGGGAAATCTACAAATACTTTGAAATCAGACCTGAAATAATGGTTAACGTAGACCAAAAGGTGCTAGTTTTTGCAGACAATCTACCTAAAAAGGTGGGTATTTCGGCCAAAGCCACTGTTGCAAATTTAGATGCTACCATTAGTCTTGACCTTCCCAAAAACTGGATTTCATCTCCAAATGAGATTAAGGTAAATTTTGAAGAAAAAAACCAAGAAAAGCAAGTATACTTTACCGTTACGCCTCCTGCCACAAAATCAGAAATAGAAATAAAAGTAGTAGCAAAAACAAGTCATGGTGTATATACGCACGGACTAAAAACAATAAGCTATGAGCACATACCTGAGCTAAATACATTCCCAGAAGCTAAAGCGGTAGCCAACAAACTAGACATAAAAAAGAAAGGTCAAAACCTAGGATACGTAGAAGGAGCTGGCGACGAAGTACCAAGTGCTTTGCGTCAGATTGGCTATACAGTTTCCATGATTACGGCTGGAAATATCAATGAAAACCTAGCGAAATACGATGCGATCATAATAGGCGTTAGAGCATATAACACCCAAGATTGGCTGGCTGCCAACCAAGAGCTTTTGCTTAATTATGTTAAAAATGGTGGTAATTTGATTGTTCAATATCAAACGCAGGCGTTTTATGGTACTGTAAAAACCAAAGACCTTGGACCATATCCACTGAGTGTAGGCAGAGGAAGAGTTACTGACGAAAATGCTGCCGTAACTTTCTTACAAAAAGATCATCCAATACTAAACACTCCAAACAAAATCACGCAGAAAGATTTTGAAGGATGGATACAAGAACGAGGATTGTATTTCGGAGATAAATATTCAGACAAATACACGCCAATTTTGGCTATGAACGACGAAGGTGAAGAACCTCTTGAAGGCTCTCTTTTAGTAGCCAAATATGGCAAAGGAAACTATGTATTTACAGGTCTTTCGTTGTTTAGACAGCTGCCAGCCGGAGTGCCAGGAGCGTATAGGCTAATGAGTAATTTGATTTCATTAGGAAAATGAATTGGAGTAGGTCAATTTCAACTACAGAGATAATATTTATATCGATATTCGTATCGATATATGTTTTCTATATAGTTAAAATATTTATAGTTTCTAAGAAATTCCAAACGAGTCCCAACTCCGTTTTTATAAAGTTTTTTATAAGAACAGGGTATTTCGGACTACTTATCGTGGGGCTTTTGGGACCAAACTTTGGCTTATCAGAAACCGAAGCACTTTCATCAGGGAAAGACATTTATTTGGCGTTTGACCTATCGGCATCTATGAACGCCAACGATGTGGAACCGTCGAGGTTAGAAAAGGCCAAAAGCGAAATGCTATTTTTAGTTGAACAAATGCCTTCTGACAAATTCGGAATTATTATTTTCAACTCCGAAGCATTTATCCAAACTCCCTTAACATTTGACAAAGAGATACTTAAGAAAAATATTCAGTCTCTAAAAACATCCATACTGCCCAAAGGAAGCAGCGATATAAATACCGTTTTGGATTTGTGTTCAGAAAAATTTGATATTCTAAACAATAACAGCAACCGAAACAAAGTACTGATAATCAATACAGACGGTGAGCAATTTTATGGACTAAATGAAAAAGAACTTTTAGCACTCAAAAAAGCTAAGGTTCATGTTTTGCCTTTTGCAATCGGTACCAGCGACGGCAGCAAAATACCACTTATTAATGGTTTCAAAAAAGATAAAAACGGCCAAGAAGTAGTTACCAAGACCGACCTCGATTTAATGCAAAGGATGAGTAAAATTTCAAAAGAGCCTTATTTTATGGTCAATCAAAGAAATGTAGAAACTGACAAACTTTTGGCATATATAAATACGTTAAAAAATGAAAATCAAAATCTAAATCAACAGTTAGTAACCTATAACAAATACAGCTATTTTTTAATACTAGCTTTACTCTTGATTTGTGTAGACTTTTTAGTCTCTGTAAATATCATAAAACTTTAAATGTATCAGTTTATATACCAAATATTGTTTTTAATTATTAATCCTCAGTATTTTACAAATATTGAGCAGAAAAATATTTTTAAAGAAGAGTTTAATCAATATCAAAAAAGTAAAAACTACGGCAAAGCGATTGAGTCCTTTGAGAAAATAGAAAACATAAGTAGGCTCATAGAACCCGAACTTAGACTTGATGCCGCAAATGCGTATTACATTTTAAAAGATACCCTAAGTGCCAGATTGAACTACGAACTGGCCGTAGAAACCCCAGACATCAAGCTGTCGGCTCATGCACTTAATCAACTCGGCAACTTGGCCATTTTGCGTCGCGATAGTGCCTTGGCCTTGACTTTTTTTAAAAGTGCCATTCAGAAAAACGTAAACTCACAAGAGGCTCGATTTAACTACGAACTCATAGCCCGCCTTTATAAACCAAAGTCTCCACCCCCCTCTTCAAAAAATCAGGAAGAGCAGCAAAATCAAAAAATAGAAGCTTCTGACAAAAAGGAGGATGAGCTTGATGAATACAAGTCTGACAACATTTCAAAAGAAAAAGCACTGCAATTACTTGAGGATTTGAGGTATTCAGAATCAAAAATTTTGATTCCGAATAAAAATAGTGGCAAAAAAATAGAAAAAGATTGGTAATAAAACCGAAATTTGCACCTCAGTTTTAAATACATAGATTTTTCTCTAAAACAATCATTTTTAAAAAGACATGAACAGTCTCAAGGAAACTCATTTTAATTTTAAAGGTCAAACCGGATTTTACAAAGGCAAAGTTAGAGATGTATACAGCATTGGCGACAAACTACTTATGGTGGCCTCTGACAGAATTTCGGCTTTTGACGTGGTGCTTCCAAGAGCGATTCCTTTCAAAGGTCAAGTTTTAAATCAGATTGCTGCTAAAAACCTTGTGGCTACAGCCGACATAGTTCCAAATTGGTTCTTGGCTTCGCCAGACCCAAGTGTTTCTTTTGGCGTAAAATGTGAGACTTTTCCTGTGGAAATGGTGGTAAGAGGATATTTGGCTGGTCATGCTTGGCGAGAATACAAAGCAGGCAGAAGAACAGTGTGTGGCGTAAGTTTACCAGAAGGTTTAAAAGAAAACGATAAGCTACCAACACCCATAATAACCCCAACTACAAAAGCTCATGAAGGGCATGACGAAGATATTTCAAAAGAAGAAATACTCGCAAAAGGACTAGTTGAAAAGTCTAAATACGAACAATTAGAAAAATATACGCTGCAACTATTCCAACGCGGTACCGAAATGGCAGCCAAAAATGGATTGATTCTTGTAGACACAAAATATGAATTTGGTGAAAAAGATGGGGTAATATATTTGATAGACGAAATACATACGCCTGACTCGTCTAGGTATTTTTACTCTGAAAATTACGAGGAAAATCAAAATCAAAATCTTCCTCAAAAGCAACTCTCAAAAGAGTTTGTGAGAGAATGGTTAATTGCCAATAACTTTCAAGGAAAAGACGGACAGGTTATACCAGAAATGACCGACAGCAAAATTGAAGAAATAAGTAATCGTTACATCGAGTTATACGAATCCGTAACTGGCGAGAAATTCGAAAAATCGAGCACAGAAGATATCGTAAACCGAATTGAGAAAAACGTAAATACCTTTTTAGAAGGACTATAAGATTATGTCAAACGAATTTAAAAAAAGCGACAGATTAAATAATTTAAGTTACGCAATCAGAGGACCTGTTTTCGAAAAAGCCCAACAACTGGAGGCACTCGGACAGAAAATCATAAACTTAAATATAGGCAATCCCGCCCCTTTTGGTTTTGACGTACCTGACGAAATAGTTTCAGATATGATACTTAATTTGCGAAATGCCCAAGGGTATTCGCATCATTTAGGTATTTTTTCTGCTAGAAAAGCCATTATGCACTATACGCAGCAGATTGGCATCAAAGATGTAAACATTGAAGACATATTTGTTGGAAATGGCGTTTCAGAGCTAATCGTGATGACCATGCAAGCCCTACTAAACGAAGGTGACGAAATACTTATTCCTTCGCCTGACTATCCGTTATGGACTACCGCGGTAGGTTTATCAGGGGGCAAACCCGTACATTATATTTGCGACGAAGAGTCAGATTGGAATCCAGATGTGGCAGATATGGAGTCTAAAATCACATCTAAAACAAAGGGTATCGTAATCATAAATCCCAATAACCCAACCGGAGCCGTTTACGAGAAAGATATATTACAGCAAATAATTAAACTTGCAGAAAGACATAATTTAATTGTGTTTTCAGACGAGATTTATGATAAAATACTTTACGATGGAAACGTTCATGTGCCAGCAGCGACACTTTCTGAAGACGTTTTCTTTATGACATTTGGAGGTTTATCTAAAAATTACCGTGCGGCAGGTTTTAGAGGGGGATGGGTCATACCAAGTGGGGCTAAAAACAAAGCAAAATCATTTTTAGAAGGTTTGACACTATTGGCTTCTATGCGTTTATGTGCCAATGTGCCAACTCAATATGCCATTCAGACCGCTTTGGGAGGCTATCAGTCTATAATCGACCTTGTAGCTGAAGGTGGGAGACTAAAGAGGCAACGCGACTTAATTTATAATAAACTGATCGACATACCAGGCATTACATGTGTAAAACCTAAGGGAGCTTTATATGTTTTCCCGAAAATAGATTTCAAAAAATTTGACATCGAAAACGATGAACAGTTTACGTTAGATTTATTAACGGAACAAAAAGTATTTGTGGTATCAGGCAAAGGATTTAACTACCCCGACGGGCAGCACTTTAGAGCGGTATTTTTACCTGCTACAGATACCTTAGATTTAGCCACAAACCGAATCGCTGAGTTTCTAAATGATAGACGCATAAAAACCCAAAAACTAATTGAAGCCTAATGGAAATATTCTGGATAGTACTTGGTTTTATTTTAATACTAATAGGTACTGCCGGAGCTGTTTTACCACTTCCTGGCCCGCCATTGAGTTTCCTCGGTATGCTCGCCGCTCAACAAAGCGACCGAATAAATTTTAGTGATGAAGTTCTGTATGGTTTTGGAATTGTAACCTTAACCATAACTGTGCTCGATTATTTTATTCCGATTTGGGGTGCTAAAAAATTCGGTGGTACGAAATGGGGAGCTTATGGTTCGGCTATCGGCTTGCTTGTCGGTATATTTCTTGGGCCTTTCGGATTATTTATTGGTGCTTTTGTGGGAGCGTTTATAGGTGAATATCTTTCAGACAAAAACCACAACAAAGCATTCAGGGCCGCATTCGGCTCATTTTTGGGTTTATTAGCGGGCATCTTAGGAAAAACTCTCCTGTGCATTTCTATGCTAATCACAACCATTTATTACCTCTTTATTTAAAAAAAAATTAGCCCCGATCATTAATCAGAGCTAATCCAGCTATCGAGTGAATCTATACTACTTATTACTATCTTTTGAGGATAAAACCTCTTAATATTTCTTAACTATTATTTTGTCTCCAATTTCTATTATGTTGTTTTTTAGATTATTCAATCTATACAACTGATCTACACTTACTCTATAGTTTACCGATATCCTATATAAGGTTTCTCCTTTTTTCACCTCGTGCACTACGTATTTGGGCTCGCTTCCTGTGCTTGCATTTACAGCCTCTTTTAGGTTTTGAGCGTATGTTTGCTCTTCCGGAATTACCTCTACTTTAACTTCTTTCTTAACCGTTTTGGGCTTTGGAGTAACCTCTTTAGGCACCACAATATTTTCTCTTGGTGCAATCACCAACACATTTTCATTCTTATTTAAAACGCCCGAATTAAACACTTCAGGTTCTCTTTTTAAGCCTTCAGTTTTGTATTCTTGTTCCAGCTCCTCATCTGAAGCCTCGTGTCTTGTTATAAAATCATCTTGAAACCTCGGCATATCAGGCATTTTAATTTCCTTTTGCTCCGGAATTTCAATAATCTCTATTGGCTTCTTTTTAGGTCTTTTCGTTTGTAACCAAATAACCCTACCTGGCTGTAGCCTTGTGAGTGTTTCCATTCGATTATACTTCAGCAAATACTTCAATTTTACGCCATACATCTGGGCGATATCCCAAAGTGTTTCTTGATTTCTGACGATATGATGCGGAATATCTGCTTTTGATTTTTTAGATTCTATGTAATAAACTTCACCGACATTCAAGATGTCAGCTTCTTTCATTTCATTATATTCCAAAAACTTCGACAATGAAATATCCGCTTTGTATGCAGCATTTACTGCATTATCACACATTTCAATTTGAATACCTTTTAGGTTGTTTATCAAATAAAATACGCCTCCTTTACCTTTATTTAACTGAGGATTTGGTTTCACTATCGGAAAACCCAAGTCCACATTTGACAAACCCACATTTCTTGAAAGCTCCGAAAGCATACGAATTTCGTGATACCTCGATGCCTTTGTAACCACCAAAACCTGGGCTTCACTATCTGGCACTTTATTGGTTTTTAACCATTGGTTAAATGAAAGTAACTCACTCGGCTCTAATTTAAGATCAGCCGCTATCAGATTAAGGCTTTTACCTTTTCCGAAGGCATATTCATAAATAATATCGGGATTGGGGTTTTTATAATGTGCGAAAGCGTTTTCTAAAACCAACCTAAACGCCAAAAACTGTATCAAAGAACTATACGCGGGCGAATCGATTACCACAAACTTGCCCGACCATTTTTTATTTACTTCTAATAACTTAATAACGTCTCTGCTGGCTATGTGAGCAAAAAGCGTGGTAGCCCAGTTTTGATACAACACCTGATTTCGTTTTATACAAACCAAAGCCCCTTTTGTGGCCAAGATCAAGTGCTTAGTTTCGTCTACTTCATTGTTAATTCGTAGGTCTACATCTGCTGCTTTTTCTCTCTCCATCACCCAAAATACATTTGGATCAAGTGGCATCGCTGCGTTTAAGCTCTTCTGATACCTATTATAAAGGCTTAAAAACTTAAAGTCTTCAGGTACATTCGCCTTTTCTAAAATTGGCTTTATAGTCGGATAAATCAATGAAAACTTCTTCAAATATTCATTAATTTGCTCCTCGTTTTTACTTAAAGACCCTACTTCTTGAGCCAATAAATAGCGTGACACATCATTGAATTGAAAGGTCACATCTGCAAACTTAATTTGGTAGGGAATAGCAACCTCCCCTTTCGGAAGGCTTTGACCATTCGCCTCAACAAAAAATACGACACTAATTAATGCAATAAATAAGTGCCGCTTTTTGGATTTATATTTAAAAGCACGTAAGTCCATTATTTTTTTGATTCACTCCTCACCAATTCAAAGACTATTTAACTGCCTACGTTCTAATTGATGATTCAAATTTATTTTATTGAATTTATATTTCCAAATAAACTACCAAAATATTTTAAAATTTTTATTTTTTCAAAATATATTGAAAGTACAATTATAAAAAAATAAGGCCGAGGCCTTATTTTCTCCACTTTTTATATGTGTTTATCAAATTGTTTGTAGAGCTATCATGGCTTGCAATTACCTCGTCATTTTGTAATTCAGGGTATATTTTGTTGGCCAATTGTTTTCCAAGCTCCACTCCCCATTGGTCAAATGAATAAATATTCCAGATTATCCCTTGAACAAATATTTTGTGCTCATACATAGCCAATAACGAACCTAAAACTCTAGGGGTTATCTTTTTAGCCAATATAGAGTTCGTAGGCCTATTCCCTTCAAATACTTTAAACGCAGCCAAAGCTTCTATCTCTTCTGCCGACTTACCCATTTTCTTAAACTCAGCTACCACTTCATCTTTGGTCTTGCCATTCATAAGGGCTTCAGTTTGTGCAAAGAAATTTGAAAGCAACATTTTATGGTGATCACCGGTAGGGTTGTGACTGTTAGCAGGAGCTATAAAATCACAAGGAATGAGTTTTGTGCCTTGATGAATCAACTGATAAAACGCGTGCTGCCCGTTAGTACCCGGCTCACCCCAAATAACTGGACCCGTCTGATACTTCACCTTATCTCCGTCTCTGTCTATATATTTACCATTTGACTCCATATCTCCTTGCTGGAAATACGCTGCAAAACGGTGCATATACTGATCATAAGGCAAAATGGCATGTGACTGAGCATTGAAGAAATTATTGTACCAAATACCCAAAAGTGCCAATATAACTGGAGCATTTCTTTTTAAAGGTACGTTTTTAAAGTGCAAATCCATTTGGTGTGCACCGTCAAGTAACAATTCGAAATTATTGAAACCGATATAACAAGCAATAGATAAACCAATAGCACTCCAAAGTGAGTACCTTCCGCCTACCCAATCCCAAAAACCAAACATGTTTTGGGTATCAATTCCAAAAGCTGCAACGCCGTCTGCATTGGTAGAAATAGCCACGAAATGCTTTTTTACATATTCAGGATCAACAGCCGTTTCCAAAAACCAATTTCTAGCCGTATGGGCATTTGCCATGGTTTCTTGCGTAGTAAACGTCTTAGAAGCCACCATAAACAAGGTAGTTTCGGGACTCAAGTCTTTTAGTGCCTCCACTATATGTGTACCGTCTACATTTGACACAAAGTGTACATTCAGACCTTTTTTACCATAAGCTTTAAGTGCTTCTGTGACCATCACAGGACCCAAGTCAGAACCACCAATTCCAATATTGACAATATCTTTAATTTTTTTACCTGTATATCCTTTCCATTCGCCTGATCTAACTTGCTCAGAGAAAGTTTTCATTTGAGCCAAAACAGCGTTAATATCCGGCATAACGTCTTTGCCATCTACTATTACGGGAGTGTTTGATCTATTTCTTAGGGCTGTGTGCAATACCGCTCTACCCTCAGTTACGTTTATTTTTTCACCAGCAAACATAGCCTGAATAGCGTCTTCAAGTTTACATTCTACAGCCAAATCATTCAAATATGACATGGTTCTTCCCGTAATATTATTTTTAGAATAATCGATTACGAAATCAGTGAACTTTAGCGTAAACTTAGAATATCTGTTCTTGTCTGCTTCAAAAAGGTCTTTGATTTTACTTTTAGAAATAGTTTTATGATGGCTTTTTAATTTTTTAAAAGCGTTGGTTTTATCAAATTTTACGGATGCAATCATACTGTTTATTTTAATTATTATTTTCTTTTAAATGATACTTTTGAAATTTATGTGGAGTGCCAATAAATACATTTAAATCTACTGCTCCTTTTATTCCTTTTACGCTACCTGATTGACTATACTGCCAAATCAATAATTCTTTTGAGTCAAAATCTTTAATATTAGGCGAATCGTAATCAGATATCCAAAGTGGATAATCAGGAAAATATTTCTTCACGATACGCTTATACATAGGTGTATTGGTATATATAATGGGTTTTACTCCAAGATTTTCCTCTACGGTGTCTAACCAAATTTTCACATCAGCGGCAATTCTTTGTGAGCTTTTGTGCGAACCGCTCGTGGTCTCAAAATCAAGAATCGGCAAAAAATCTTGCTTCCGAAAATCTACGGTTTTCAAATAATATTGGGCTTGTTTTCTTGGGTCGGAAATTAATGAGAAAAAATGATATGCCCCTCGCACAAAGTTATGTTCTCTAGCCTGTTCCCAGTTTTCTTCAAATAATACATCTTTAAAATCACTTCCTTCGGTGGCTTTTATGAATACAAAATGCGGGTAATTTTCGGTTTTTCTGTGTGCTTCCAGCTCCTCCCAATCTACGGCTCCGTTATGTTTTGAAATATCTATTCCTCCAATGTAGTTTTCTAAAGGCGACTGAAAATCAACACTACCTTTAAAACTAGTGCTTTGACCATCACTTACATAAATGGGTATAAAAACCAACTGCCAGATCAACAGCGATACATAAAAAGACTTCCAATATTTGAGCATAAGATGCTTTAGAGCCATCTGATTTATAATATTATTATGAAAGCTACTTGTTCTTCAACTCGTAAATCTAACATTATCTTCAGGTATATCAAATTGTAAAAGCGAGTAATATCTTTCAAATCCCAAGAAAAATACCTTTCTGATTATTTTGGGAAGAAATAAAACGAAAAAAGCCACTTTGCAGTGGCTTTTAATATTAAAAAACAATGAATTGCTTAATTTGATATTTACATGTAATTAAGATCATTGTTTGGTTTTAACTTAATAATTTTCAAAAACGACAATAACTTAATAACCGGATAAGTTGGATCAAACTCGTGCCATTTGATACCAAAATTGGCTCTCCCCCCAAATTTGTGGTGATTATTGTGATAAGACTCTCCCATCATAAGAAAATCAATCGGCAATAAGTTTTTAGCCGTATCGTCTACATCGTAGTTTCTGTAACCATATTTATGTGCAAACCAATTAATAATTACGCCGTGCACTGGCCCCATAAGGAAGTGAATCGGTAATAATAAAAAGACCCAATAGCTTTCAGCAAAATAGTAATAAAACATAATGTAAGCCACACCCCAGCCTAAACGCGAAACCCATGAGTCGCCTAGTTTTTCCATAAATGCCCAGTTAGGTACATTTTTCTTAAACTTCGCTTCAATATGGTCAACCTTGTTAACTATTTCTTGATAATAGTTTTTGGTTTTCCACATCATATCAAATAGATTTTTTGAGAAACTTGGTGAGTGCGGATCTTCGGCGGTATCAGCATGAGCATGGTGTAAACGATGCATAACACCATAAGCATACGGACTTAAAAAAGACGAACCTTGAAAAATAAAGGTTAACCAATAGAAAACTTTTTCGGTAATAGGCCCCATTGTAAACATTTTGTGAGCTGAATACCTGTGTAAAAAGAATGTTTGAGCAAATAGGGATAAATACCAGTGTGCTACAAAGAAAATTAAAATAGCCATCAACAATTAAATTTAAATTTTGGCAAAAATATTAAACGAATTCATATAAGAATATGATACCCGTCAGATTAAAAAAAAAATTATACCCCCGCTACTTTGAAGTCAGATGAAGTATGAAATATAACATCAGGATTGTTTTCTTTGTTCATTCTTAATATCCAATCTGTTTCAGCCAAGAACACGGGGTTCTCGTCTTTGTCATATGCAATATAGTTTGACTTTAACCTGATGAAGTCATTGAGCTTCTCCGGATCGGCCGCTGTGATCCAACAAGCCTTTGAATACGGCTTACTTTCAAACCTACAACTGGCACCATATTCATTGAGCAAACGATGCTGAATAACCTCAAACTGAAGCTCTCCAACTGTTCCGATGATCTTACGATTACCAGGCTGCATCGTAAATAACTGAGCAACGCCTTCTTCGGCAAGTTGAGAAACACCTTTTTCGAGTTGCTTGCTTTTAAGCGGATCGGTATTAATGACCTCTCTAAACAATTCAGGAGAGAAGCTAGGTATTCCGATATAGTTTAGCTTTTCACCTTCGGTGAGTGTGTCTCCAATCTTAAAGTTACCGGTATCATACAACCCAACCACATCTCCTGGGTAGCCTTCATCTACTACGTTTTTAGAATCCGCCATAAACATATATGGGTTAGAAAAACGCATATCTTTTCCAAGCCTTACGTGTTTATAAAACTTTCCTCTCTCAAAAGTACCCGAACAAATCCTTAAAAAGGCGATTCTATCTCTATGTCTTGGGTCAATATTCGCGTGTATTTTAAATACAAAACCACTAAATTTTGCCTCAGTTGGAAGCACCTCTCTTACATCTGTGGTTCGTGCGATTGGCTCTGGACTAATATCACAAAAAGTATCTAACAATTCTTTGATACCAAAACTATTAACAGCACTTCCAAAAAATACGGGAGCCACTTCGCCGGTTTTATATCTATTTTCATCAAATTCTTCGTAAATAGCGTCTATCATTTCTACATCTTCACGAAGTTGAGCAGCATCTTTGTCCCCAACACTTTTATCTAACTCAGGCGAATCCAGAAGAATTTTCTTAACGTCGCCCTCAAGTTTAGTTTTGTTTATTTTGAAAAAATTCATTTGATGCTCCAGCATGTGATAAACTCCCTTAAAACTAGAACCCATATTTACTGGCCATGTTATAGGTCTGACTTTAATATTGAGGGTTTGCTCAAGTTCGTCCAACAAATCAAATGGATCTTTCCCCTCTCTATCCATTTTATTTACAAAAACTATCACGGGTGTGTCTCTCATCCTACACACCTCCATTAGTCTTTGTGTTTGCTCCTCCACCCCTTTTACACAGTCAATCACTAATATTACGCTATCGACAGCCGTAAGCGTACGGTAAGTATCTTCAGCAAAATCTTTGTGACCTGGAGTATCTAGGATATTTATTTTTTTGCCGCCGTAGTCAAACGTCATAACGGAAGTAGCCACAGAGATACCTCTCTGCTTTTCTATTTCCATGAAATCTGAAGTGGCTGTTTTTTTGATTTTATTTGACTTCACCGCTCCGGCAGTTTGAATAGCACCACCAAATAGTAGTAATTTCTCTGTCAGGGTAGTTTTACCCGCATCGGGGTGTGAAATAATCGCGAATGTTCTTCTGCGTTTGAGTTCTTCAGTAAAAGACACTTTTTAAAAAATTTATGTTTGCGAACGCAATTTACAAAGATTTGAACTTTAGTTTCTAATTAAATGAGACCTAAGACTTAAATATTTCAAGAAAACTTCAATTAACTAACTATTTCGATAGCTATCGGGTCAAAATACACTAAAATATTTTTAAGGTTTTTGTATCCCATTTGATGAAACAAGTATGCGTAATTTTTTATTTGAGACTTATGTGTTATACTTTTTTCACCTGTTTTATAATCGATAATTACCACCTCATTTTCCATAAAAACTACTCTGTCTGGTCGTTTTAGTTCGGAGGTATTTCCTAAAATATCTATCTCAGTGAGTACGTCAAGGCCTTCTGTGTAATATTTTTTTAGTTCGGGATGATTTAAAACTTCCAATATCTGTTTTTTCAAAACCTCGGTTTCCTCCACAGAAATATTGTTATGTAAAGCCACCAAATACAAAACCTCATGCAGGTTGCTCGCTGATTTTAAATTTTCAAATACACTGTGAATCAAATTCCCTCTTTTGGTATATTTATTTTGAAACTCAACCTCAGCCTTTAGTTTTAAAAGCTCTCTGTCTTTTTTAGCAAATTCGTATACTTTAGGAATCAAAATCGTCTCTTCCGGGGCTTTTAATTCTTTTCTCTTAGGAATGATACTCCCTTCGGAAACCATAAAAGTAGAACCCGAATCGGCACTTACACCTTTAGATAAGGCGTATTCGCCTATCCAATTTGCCACGCCTTTCGGTTTGTTAAAATGACTGTCTGGGCAGTATATATACAGACGGTCCACCGCCCGCGTAAATGCCACGTACATCATATTTAGGCTTTCTATAAAAAGCATTTCATTTTGCCTTTTAACTTCTGGCCCAAGGCTAGTCTCTTCGAAAGCTTTTTTTAGTCTAAACGGAGCTGCATTTAGTTTTTTTCCATCCGAAATCAACTCTTCCCAATCGTAGTTTTCCACGTCCATCCATACTTCAGAGTCTGCTCTTGGCGTAAAGTCCCAGTTAGTAAATGGCATGATAACAACCGGATACTCGAGGCCTTTTGACTTATGTAAAGTAGTAACCGTGATAGCCGATTGGCTTTTAGACTGAATACTGGTTTTGCCTTTTATTTTGCTCCATTTTTCAAGGAAATCTATCAGTGCCTGACTTTTGTTTTGATAAAAATCTAAGCAAATATCTAGAAAACAGTAAATGTAAGGCACCTCGGCTTTGTTTTCTAAAAGCTTGAAGCCATCTACGAAGCTTTCGCACAAAGCGTAAAAATTATTGGAATCAGATAAATCTACATTAAAACCAAAATCTGCGAAATACTTTAAGAATAAAGCGTAATTGAGGTCTTTTAACCGGGTAATTTCCGATGCAGCTTCGAGGTCAATATTTTTGATTTTATAAAAACACTCCAAAACTAAAAACCTATAAAATGGGTCAGATGGCTGGTGATGTAGACTCAAAAGAGCACTTAAAAACTCAAGAGAAACCGATGAAGAAAGCTTTAGTGAATCCGCAGAAGAAATTTGATAACCGTTGTTTTTGAGAAAATCGGCAACTTTAACGGCCTCACTTTTTTTTCTACATAAAATAGCAATATCCGAAAGGTCATAGCCCAATGTAAGCGAGTCTTTGACATGAGAAATCAGCGTATCTAGCACCACTTCGCCTTCTCTGTCATACGCTATAAAATCTATAGAAACATGCCCGCCAACCTTTACGGTGTCAGGCCAAAGCTGCTCCACATCTTCAAAAACCTCAAAAATATGCGGATATTCGCTTTGGTATTTTTCCCTCAAAAAGATAAATATTTGGTTATTGAAATTAATGATTTCTTTAGAACTTCTATAGTTAGTATTTAGGTTTTCCTTTTGAGTAAAACTACTGACATGGTCAATCTGACTATGTTGAATCTCCGAGGTCTCCTTGTTTAATTTCAGGCTTTTTACATTCTTTTGAATCAAATCTATCATCAACTGAATATTACCCCCACGCCACATATAAATAGACTGTTTGGGGTCGCCCACTATCATGTTAAAGTTAGCGTCTCCAAGGGCGTTATCAAGCAAAGGCAATAAATTATAAAACTGAGAATTAGATGTGTCTTGAAACTCGTCTATCAGCAAATGGTTATACCGCTCCCCTATTCGCTCAAACACAAACGGCACCGGCTCATTAACCACCACATTTAATATCAACCTATTAAAATGTGCAAGAAAAACCTCATTTCTGAAAACCATAAGCGTTTCCATTTCGGTTTTTATATATTCCAAAAGTGGTATTTTAAGCACATTTCGCTCTATTTCGCTCAAGACCAATATCTTTTCTTTATACGTATTATATTCAAGTATTTGATTGGCTATATCTCTTAAGCGGCCTTTTATTTGGTCTACAGCATTTACGGTTTCTGATCCTGCGGTTTTAGTTAGCCAAACATCCTCTTCTATTGCTTTTTGGATATTCTTGTTATACACTTTATCGTAGTCATCAAAAAAAAGCACCTCGGGTTTCTCAGCCATTTTTAGGTAAAAACCCATTGGTCCGGTTTTGCCTCTCGTAAAGGATTCTACACTTAAACCAACCGATTTTATAAGTTCAAATGCCGTGTCTGCCAGTTCAGTTATTTGTTTTAATACTTTGGTATTAAAAGCCCTGATTTGCTTTTTGATAGTTCTAAAATCAGAAACGGTTAAATCTTTATTTTTTTCTAAATAATACAACTTTTCGTCGTCAAGCATCGATTTCGAAAAATCACTTAGCTCTTGGCTTACCAAACTCCAACTTTTATTATCCTCTAATTTTGTAAAAATAAAATCTGAGACGAGTTCTGATATTTGTTCAAAACCAGGCGTGCCGATCTTTTCTAATAAAAGGTCTACCGATTCTTTTAATATTTCCTCTGAGTCGAGCTGAATTTCGTAGTTGTAAGGCAGATTTAAATCTGATGTAAAGGCACTTGCTATTTGGTTAATAAAGCTATCAATTGTTTTAACCGAAAAATCGCCATAATCATGTAAAATATTTGAAAATATGGCTTTTGCCCTTGCTTTTAGCGTTTCTGCGTTAAGGTCATTCAGTTCTTTAAGTATTAACTGAAAGAGAAAACTTATCTCTCCACCCTCTTCAGTAAAAGATTTTAAGGCCTTGAGTATTCGGCTTTTCATCTCGTCTGCGGCATCATTTGTAAATGTAATAGCAAGCACCTTCCTGAAATACTTCGGGTCTTCTTGGCTCAGCACCAACTTTAAATATTCTTTGGTTAGGGTAAAAGTTTTACCTGAACCTGCCGAAGAACTAAATATTTTGAAAAGAGACATACCTTTTTGTAATTTAAAAACTGCCTAAAAACCAAAGATAATGGTATTGAACGAAAATGAGATTTAAAACTCAAAAATCCATTCGGAATCGTGTATATTTGACAAAAAATAAAGCCTTATCAAAAAAATGAAAATCACCTTAATCGGAGTTCTATTGTGCATTTCAAATTTATTATTTGCTCAAAAAACTCAAAAAGTTCGAATCGAAATTCTAGAAAAGTCTACTAACCAGGCCATTGAGTCTGCAACCGTTAAAATTCCAAAATATAATCTTTCTACTACTACAGACTCTCAAGGCGTCGCCATTTTCGAAAATGTTCCTATCGGGCGTTTTGAAGTAGAAATTAGCTCTGTTGGCTACGTTTCTACTATTGTAAAAGAACTTTTACTGGAATCATCGCGAAGTCTATCTATTAGTATTCAGTTAGATAGAAAGCTAAATAGCCTAAAAGAATTACAAGTTACGGCTGCGTCAAAAATAGAATCGGGAGCACTTACCGACGTATATGCAATCACAACCGAACAAATATTCAGATTCCCAGCTACGTTTTTTGACCCCGCACGATTGGCTATGTCTATGCCGGGTGTGGCCAACAACAATGACCAAGCAAACGGCATGAGTATAAGAGGAAACACTCCGCAAGGTATACAGTGGCGACTAGAAGGCGTAGAAATAGTGAATCCGAACCATTTGAGTAATGCCGGAACATTTTCGGACAAACCAACAGAAACTGGTGGTGGAACTAATATACTTTCGGCTCAAATGCTCGGTAATATGAATATTTTGACGGGAACATTTCCTGCCGGATATGGGAATGCCCTATCGGGTGTGATGGACATGAGATTTAGAGTAGGTGATAATGAAAAACATGAGCACATAGTTCAAGCAGGATTAATCGGGCTTGACATAGCCTCAGAAGGACCAATAAACAAAAAGAAAGGCAGCAGTTATTTGATAAACTATAGATATTCGTTTACTGGCTTATTGGGCAAAATGGGAATCGACTTCGGCGGAGAAAGCATAAACTTCCAAGACCTCGCTTTTAATTTCAACTTCCCTACAAAAAAATTGGGTACTTTTAATATATTTGGAATGGGAGGCAACTCAAACAATGTTTTTAAACCAAACGAAGATGCCACCCTTTGGGAATCACAAAAAGACCTTACCAATATAGATTTCCATAGTAGAATGGGCGTAATTGGATTAAAACACACCTTAAACATAAACAATAATTGGAGTTTGAAATCTACTTTGGCTAACTCAGGCCTTGAAAATCTCAGGTCTATTTACAGCAAAACACAAGCCGTAAATAGCGACTACGACTACCAAGCCAGAAACATTGTTTCGTTTGCCTCTAACCTTACAGGGAAAGTTAAAAACCAAAATATATCTGTTGGCGTAACGGCATCTCAATATTACAACGAATTTAACATCATAAACAGCCAAACGAGGTTTTATAGCTACAGCGAAGTAATAGTGCAGCCAAACGTAAAAGTATTTAGTTCTGCTGCAAAAAAACTAAGTTACAATATCGGAATTCAAGCTCCTTATTACTCGGGTAGTAAATCATTTTATGTAGAACCACGTGCGGCAATTGCCTACCAAACATCTGAAAAAACTCAGATAAACTTAAGCTATGGCCTACATAGCCAACAGCTCAATTCAAGGTTTATTTTTGACTACGCCATTACACCTATCAGGTCTCATCAGTTTGGTTTAGGAGCCAACTATAACCTAAAAACCCAAGGCGAACTATCTGCGAAAGTATTTTACCAGAGTTTATTTAACGGCATAGGCTTTTCAAACCAATACATTTCACTTCTAAACGGAACTGATGGCCTTGGCTATACCGACCAAACATTGACTCAAAGTAGCAGCAAACAAGGCCGAAACTATGGCTTAGAATTAAACTATAAGAAATATTTGAGCAAAGGAACATTTGCCTTGATTAATACCACTTTATACAAATCAGAATTTAAGGCATTTGACAACAAGTTTTACGAAACTCGCTTTAGCGGAAACCATATCGTAAACCTTACTTTGGGCAAAGAATGGGAAAAAACTAGCGGGAAAATCATCGGACTTAATACGCGAATAGCTTGGATAGGCGGTTTCAGGAATTATGAAATCAAATTAGCGGAGTCTAAAGCTCAAAAGACTACCGTTTATGATTATTCAAAACCTCTAACAAACAAAAATCCGGACTTTTTCAGACCGGATTTGAGGGTATATTTCAAGAAATCAAAAACCAAAACTACGCGGACATGGTCGCTAGATATCCAAAATGTGGCCAACTACAAAAATACGGCGTATCAATATTATGATGCATTTTTAGATAAAGTGGTGGTTAAAAACCAGCTCGGCATGATTCCAATGATAAACTACAGAATAGAGTTTTAATTCTTATTTCCTTTCATTGACATTCCTTGTACATTCAAAATAACAACGGTTACTTTTCCGGTACTGTCTCTCGAAAACTCGGCAGTACCGTCATAACCGATTACATCAAAAATGTCTTTTTTGTTGGTTGGTCTTAACTCTGCACCACCTTGCTCAGTGTCGCCATAAAGCAAACCGTCCTTGATTAATACATTTACACTAGGAATAGGAGCACCTTCTTCAAAAATAAATTTGCCGACAAACTCGCTTTGATCGGCAATTTCTTTTTTACCAATAAGTTCTGAGCCTTGCACTTGAATCACAAGCTCAACTACAACTCCGGCGTCGTTTCTTTTAAAAACAATCAGAGCATCATTGTTCGGCTCTTTGAAAGTATCCGCTTGATCTGTTTTAAAAATTTCACCTTTGCCTACACCGGGGGCATCAGCCATGAGACTTTCACCTTCTACTGTCACCACTAGGCTTTCAAACGGAGCTCCTTCCATTTTAAATTTACCAGAATAGTCAGCAATCTTTTTTGTTTGAGCAAATACTGCAATTGAAAACAAGAACAAAGCAGAGCTTAATAATAGTTTTTTCATCTTTTTAAGGTTGATATTTAATTGATTTTTAGATAATTTATCCAAATTTAACCGAGCATTTCTATTTATTGCATTCATTTAAGAAAAAAAAATATTTTTGACTTATTTTTACCCCAGAAAAAAAATGATTCTGAAAAATAAATGGCCAAAGTAACCGAACATTTAGCGAAGGCAAATGAAAAACCTATTTTTTCGATAGAGATTATTCCACCAGCAAAAGGCGGAAAAATAGACGAACTACTCAATGATATAGAACCCATGATGGAACTAAAACCTCCATTTATTGACGTTACCTATCAGCGAGAAGAATATGTTTACAAAACCATGCCTGATGGTACTCAAAAGGAAATAAAAAAGAGAAAAAGAGCAGGCACAGTGGGTATTTGTTCCGCTATCATGCACAAATTTAATGTAGACCCTGTTCCGCATATTTTGTGCGGTGGCTTTACAAAAGAAGACACCGAAGATCTTTTGATAGACCTCAATTTTCTTGGAGTTGAAAATGTGGTAGCCCTTAGAGGTGACACAGCAAAACCTTTCAATGAATTTAAAGCTAAAAAAGACGGACATTCGTACGCATCTGAGTTGATTGAGCAAGTTGCGGATATGAATAAGGGCATCTATCTTCACGAAGAGTCTACTTATTTGAGCAAAAGTGATTTTTGTATCGGAGCAGCAGCTTACCCTGAAAAACACTACGAGGCTATTAGCTTGGATATTGACTTCGAAAATCTAAAGAAAAAAGTAGATGCTGGTGCTGACTATTTAGTAACTCAAATGTTTTTTGACAATCAGAAATATTTTGATTTTGTTAAAAAATGCAGAGAAAACAATATTCATATCCCAATTATTCCGGGTCTTAAAATTCTTTCTACCAAAAGACAGTCTGAGATTCTACCTAAGATTTTTTATTTAGACTTACCCGAGACATTTGCCAATGATGTAAAAAAAGCAAATGACGATAAAGCAGCTCGACAAATAGGCATAGAGTGGTGTATAAACCAATGTAAAGAATTAATGGCATTTGGGGTGCCTGCTTTACACTTTTATACCATGAGTAAGTCTACTACTACATTAGCTGTAGCAAAAGAGATTTTTTAAATACGTGAATTTAAGTATTGGGCATAAAAAAAGAGGAAATATCAAATTTCCTCTTTTTTTTATGCTATTTTTAAAAGAAATATTAAGCAATTTCTTCAAATTCTACTGCGGTTTTACCACCTTCAGTAATATTAACAATTTCTAAATCAAAGTTAAGTTCTTGACCTGCCAAAGGGTGATTAGCATCTAGAAGCACATGAGCGTCTTCTACTTCTCTAATAATCACAGGCACAGTTTGTTGCCCATCATGCATGTTTAGAGTTCCACCTACTTCAAGGGGAATATCACCCGGAATTCCCGCTTTGTCAAATTTAAAAATCATTTGCTCATTAGCTGGACCATAAGCCTCATCCACACCAATGTGTATTGATTTTTTTTCACCTACTTGCATGCCCATTACGCCGTCATCAAATCCTTTGATAACCATACCGCTTCCAACCTCAAACTGTAAAGGCTCTCTACCTTCAGATGAGTCAAATATAGTTCCGTCGTTAAGAGTTCCTTTGTAGTGTAGAGACACTGTATCTCCTGCTTTTACCATTTCTATTATATTATTTAGTTATTAATTCTTAGTATGATCTCGCAAAAACCACTCTTTGTTTTGACGGATTTCCAGTCAAAACACATTTCCCTTCTTCCATTTCTGAATCTAAAGGAATACACCTAATCGTAGCTTTTGTGAGGTCTTTAATTTTGTCTTCAGTTTCCGATGTACCATCCCAATGTGCCATCAAGAAGCCGCCTTCCTCTATTTTAACCAAAAACTCATCCCAAGAATTCACTTCTTTTGTATTTTCGGTTCTAAAGTCCAATGCTTTCTTATAAATATTCTCTTGAATTTTATCAAGTGTCTCTATTAAATATGCCTCTATTCCGTCTAATTCTACAGTTTCCTTTGTCAAAGTATCTCTTCTTGCAATTTCTACGGTATTATTTTCTAAATCACGCATACCTATAGCAACTCTAAGTGGCACACCTTTAAGTTCATATTCGGCAAATTTCCATCCTGGTCTAGCTTGATCGTCATCATCAAATTTTACTGATACACCCTTTGCTTTTAGACTTTTTACAATCGGAGCTACTTTTTCGGCAATTTTTTCAAGCTGTTCGTCACCTTTAAAAATAGGCACAATTACTATCTGAATTGGAGCTAACTTCGGAGGTAAAACTAATCCTAAATCATCAGAATGGGCCATAATTAAGGCACCCATCAAACGCGTACTTACTCCCCATGAGGTTCCCCATACATACTCCAAAGCACCCGATTTGTCTTGAAATTTCACATCAAAGGCTTTTGCGAAATTTTGACCCAAAAAGTGAGAAGTACCCGCTTGCAATGCTTTTCCGTCTTGCATCATAGCCTCAATACAAAGCGTATCATCAGCCCCCGCGAAACGCTCATTCGCTGTTTTCCTTCCTTTTACTACAGGCAAAGCCATCCATTCCTCAGCAAACTTCGCATAGATTTCTAACATCTGTGCAGTTTCCTCTTCCGCTTCTTTTTTAGTGGCGTGAGCAGTGTGCCCTTCTTGCCACAAAAATTCAGAAGTCCTTAGAAATATACGTGTTCTCATTTCCCATCTGACCACGTTAGCCCATTGGTTAATAAGTAAAGGCAAGTTTCTATACGATTGTACCCAGTTTTTGAAAGAACTCCATATCACAGTTTCTGAGGTTGGCCTTACTATAAGTTCCTCTTCAAGTTTTGCTTCAGGATCTACTATTACACCATTACCATCGGGGTCATTTTTTAATCTATAATGGGTAATTACGGCACATTCTTTGGCAAAACCCTCAACGTGAGATGCTTCTTTTGACAAAAATGACTTTGGTATAAACAACGGGAAATACGCATTTTGGTGACCAGTTTCTTTAAACATGTCATCTAATGCTCTTTGCATTTTTTCCCAAATTGAATAACCGTATGGCTTTATAATCATACAGCCTCTAACTGCCGAGTTTTCAGCCAAATCTGCTTTTTTTACTAGTTCGTTATACCACTCACTATAATTCTCACTACGAGTTGGAAGTCCTTTAGACATTATTATTATGAAATTTTAAAAAATTGAATTTATCTATTGAAAAATTATCCTAAACAAAGCAACATAATTGTTAAAATATCTGTTAATCATATAGGAATTAGTTGCAAAGATAAGTTTTAATATTATTTTTGTAAGTATATAAATGCTTAAAGAACTGTGAAAAAAAAATATTTTCATATTGACGCAACCTTCCAACGTCTAAAAGCATCTAAATAACATAAGGCAGTTAAAAACCTAAAATATTAAAAAAATGATGAATCTTAAATCAATCTTATTTTACCTTGGCGGAATCGTATTGGTTTCCTCTTGTACAAATAAGTCAATAAACACCAAAGGTGAATATGACGACATGTATGGTTCATCTGCTGACGCAGCCGTGGCAAGTAAAGTTTATGCTTCAAAGCCTAACCCTGCTCCGCAAACTATACCATACGATGACTCTTACGATCCAGCTCCGGCTGACCAACAAATGCAAGCTACAGATGAATACTATAATGAAGATTATATTACCTCTAGAGATATAAAAAGAAAATTAACCTCTGGACCAGGATATAACGATGGATATTCTGACGGTTATAGTCAAGGATGGACAGACTACGCATGGAGCCAACCTATGGGTTGGAACACCCCATTTAATATGTTCTCTTATAATCCCTATGGATTTGGATCTATATCTCCATTCAGAACTAGCTTCATGATGTCTTTCGGAAATTCATTCGGATACGGACCTTACAGTGGTGGTTTTGGTGGATTTTACAACCCATGGGGTTTCAACTCTATGATGGCTTACAACAGCATGTACTCACCATTTGGATATGGCTTTAACAGTTTCTATTCTCCTTTCGGATATGGATACAATAGCTTCTATTCTCCATTCGGTTACAATCCTTATGATTTCTATGGCATGAATAGATATTATGGTTACGGCAACTATGGATCTTTCGGAAATTCTCAATCAGCTGTATTGGCTAACGCTTATAATAACGGTAGTAGAACTTATGGAGCTAGAGATGCAGGTCGAAGTTCTTCTAGATATAACGAAAATTTTACAAACACTAGCAGACCATCTGCTTCAGTTTCCTCAGGTAGATCAGCATATAATTCTAATGGTCAAACAGCTTCTGCTTCAGGACAATCAAGCAGAGCTTTGGCAGATAGAAAAAGTGGCTCATGGGTGGGTAATTCTCCAAACTCAAGTACAGATTACTCTTCGTACAGCAGGGCAAAAAGCACTTCGGGTTCTGAAAGTTACAACCCTAACTCAAGAAGACCAAGCACTTACGAATCATATCTAAATTCTAATAGATCTAGTGGCACTTACACTCCTAGTTCTTCATCGTCTAGATATTCGGGCTCTTCATCTTCCAATACTGGATACAGCAGAAGTTCTTCAGGTACTTTTAGCCGCTCAAGCAATTATAACAACAGTTCAAATAGTTCTAGAAGTAGCGGATATAGAAATTCTTCTGACTATAACTCAAGATCAAACTCTCCGAGTTATTCGGCTCCAACAAGAAGCTCGAGCCCAAGTTATTCAAACGGTTCGTCTTCATCAAGCAGTAGCAGAGGTTCAAGCAGTGGTTCAAGCAGCGGCGGTTCATCAAGAGGACCGAGATAATTTATCTAAACTTTTATAATTCAAAATATCACCCCGCTAATAAACCAATAGTTGTTGGCGGGGATTTTTTTATCCAAATCAAACCAAAAATAAAATGAAAAAATTGCTTTTAGGAATACTTATCGGCTCCTTTGGCATTTCCAATACAAATGCCCAACTTACCTTAAATGGCCATTTTTACGGCGAAGACGCACTTAAGTTTTATACTTCAAATAATTCGGGCTCAGCTAAAGTCCAAGGAATGGGAGGTGCATTTACAGCTTTAGGTGGTGATATGAGTAACGCATTTCTTAATCCAGCTGGCTTAGGATATTATAACAAATCAGAATTTAGTTTTAGTCCGGTTTTTGTAAACCAAACTACAAATAGTAACTATTTAGGGGAAAACAATACACTTTCTTCTTCTGGGCTTAAACTTGGCCAACTTGGAGCTATTTTTAGTAGTAACGGTGTGGGAACCAGAAAGAAAAGATCTGCTTGGGGTATAACTTACAATACATTAGCAAATTTCAATAACAGCTTTACTTATTCAGGCTCAAACAAAAGAAGCTCTTTAACTGATTACTATGCCGAAAAAGCCACTCAAAGAGGTGTTTCATCTACGGCATTAAATGAAGAGTTTAATACCCAAACAGGACAAACGCAGACTTCTACCGCTATGTATTATCAGGCATTTTTGATTGACCCAATTGATGGTGGCGGTTATAGAGCATCTGAACTTTCAATACCTGTAGCTCAGAATGGCAGAGTGAGCGAATCAGGAGCATTGAGCCAAATTAACGTTAGCTACGGTGCCAATTTTGATGACAGAACATACGTTGGAGCTTCTTTAGGTATTCAAAACTTGAACTACGCACAGTTGACAGATCACACCGAAAACTTCCCCAATGGTGAGATTTTCAATAGTTTCAGGAACTCTGACGATCTATATGTGAAAGGAAGCGGCATAAACTTAAGTGTTGGTGCTATTTTTAAAGTTTCTAACAATGTTAATATCGGAGCCAACTTAACAAGTCCCACTGCTATGAAAGTAAACGAAACTTTTCAATCAACTGTAACTATTAACCAAAAACCAAACACTTTCACTACAGATTATCCTACAATCAGTACAGTACCAAATGATTTCACTTACAGAATCACCTCGCCCCTTAAAGCCAATGTAGGTGCAGCTGTATTTTTGCCAAATAAAATTGGAGTAGTAAACATAGAGACTGAGTATATCGGTTATTCACGAATGAACGTAAAAGACAAGCAGGACCAAAGATGGTCTTCTGATCAGAAACAAGGAATTCAAAACCAATTCAAAGATGTAATCAACCTAAAAGCAGGTGCAGAACTAAGATTTGGAATAGCCCGTGTTAGAGGTGGAGTTAATTATTTAGGTGACCCAATTAGAGTTTCAAATGATTTTAATACAGGTAATACCTTGGTTGGCTCCTTAGGTGCGGGAGTAAAAACCGCTAAATTTTATGGCGATGTATCATACTCAAGATCTAAAACATCAGCAGCCTACACACCATATACTTTAAGCAATACTGCAGATTATTCATCAGTAGGGTATAATAAGAATCAAGGAATTGTAGCGATAAGCTTAGGTACTTATTTTTAAATTTTAAATACCTAAATCAAAAAAAAGGGGGAAATTCAAATGAATTTCCCCCTTTTTTTTTAACAACCCAATGTTTTACTTTGTCATTTTTGCAAAATGTGCATCTAATATCCACATTATTGTATTTGCGTCTGTATCTCCTTCTATAACGATATCAGCTTGAGAATATACTTCAATTCTTTCGTCGTAAGTTTTGGTAAGTGTGCTCAAAAGTGTATCACTTTCTAAACTAAAAAGAGGCCTATTGTTCTTCTTAGAATTACGCATCCTTTCTTCTAACTTATTTGGTTTTACATCTAAAAAAACTGAAATGCCGCTTTCTTTTATGTAATCCATATTAGACCTAAAAATAGGAGTTCCTCCGCCAGTGGCTATCACAAGCTTACTGTTTGGTTCTATTTTTCTCAGATTTTCTGCCTCTAATTTCCTAAAATACTCTTCTCCTTCTAAATTGAAAATTTCACTAATTTTTTTACCTTCTGATATCTCAATTTTTTTATCTAAATCTACAAAATCGTAATTTAATTCTTTGGCTAGTTGTCTTCCTAAAGTACTCTTACCCGAAGAAGGCATCCCCAACATAAAAATATTTGTTGTCATTCTTAAATATGGTAGGTATTTGTTATTAATTGTTTAATAATTCTTGGACTTTATCTTTTGATGGAATATTGTTAATGGTCCATTTGCCCATTACCACACCATCTTTTAATAATATCAAACACGGGTTGGCTCTCGCCATAGTCTTCAATACTTTCTCATCACAAGAATATGTTTGGAATCTTATATTTTTTTCTTTTAATATTTCATCTAATTCCGACACGGGCAAAGAAGAAAGCACCATAGGATTAACTTTCTTTTTGTAGTTCTTGTTTAGAAGGGACTTCATGGGTCCAAAATCTAAACCTTCTAATCCTTTACCGTTTTTAATTATCAAAAGAAACTTATTCCCTTCAAAAGCTTCGGCAGTAACATCCATCCCTGAAGTATCGGAAAGGCTAAAATCCGAAATTTTCGGAATTAAATCTTTCTCATTTAATATTTCAGAAGAAACGTATTTATATTTTAGAGTATCAATTAAATACTCTTCTGACTTAATATTAGTTTTTGTAGTTTTATCTTCAAAAACATATGAAATAATTGGTTTAATATCTGGCTTTTTCATTTGTTCTGGAATACTCTTTCCTACCGCATACGGCAAAAAGTCTACCAATGGCAGGTTTCTCAAACCATAAATACCGATTCCAAAAGCTATAATTGTGGATATTAAAACCATAGGTGTACCCATTTCTCCAATAGAGAAATTTTTACGGTAAAAGAAGATAATCAATATGAACACCATACTAATAACATCTTTTGTGAACGAATCCCAAGGTTTAAGTTTTAGAAAATCTCCAAAACAGCCGCAGTCAGTAACTTTATTGAAATACGCCGAATAAAATGTCAGAAAAGTAAAAAAGGTCATAAAAAGAAGAACTACCCAAGCGGTAATTTTCATTCTAAAACTAAAGAGGAGTGCAACTCCTAAAATGAGTTCCACACTACAGAAAATCAGTGAAAGTGGCTGGGCATTTTCGGCCAACATATGAAAAAATGGAGCCATCCCAGGCAAGTCTTCTGCAAAAACCTCAAAATATTCTTGAAGCTTTAGACCTGTTCCGTATGGATCTACAACCTTTACAAAACCGGAAAAAACAAATTCTAAACCAACTAAAATCCGGGCGAAAAGTGCTATATATTTCATGAATTATTGTTGTTGAGTTTGTTGATTACTAATATAACCTAATTTGATAAGACAAAATACTGAATAGTTTATAATATCTTGGTAACCAGACTTAATACCTTCTGAGATTAAGGTTTTACCTTGATTGTCCTCAATTTGTTTTATTCTCAAAAGCTTCATTAAAATAATGTCAGTCATAGAACTTACTCGCATTGACCTCCAAGCTTCACCATAGTCATGATTTTTATTAAAGAGCAATTCTTTGACATCGTTAGTTGCTTTGTGGTAAGAAGCATTTAAGTCTGTAGATTCTCCGTTTCCTTCATCGTGAAGAATAATAGCCATTACACAGTAATTGATTATTCCAATAAATTCAGATCTTTGACCTTCATCTACTTTAGAAAACCCATTTTCTTGAATTGTTCTTATTCTTTGAGCTTTAATAAATATTTGGTCTGTAAGCGAAGGAAGCCTAAGAATTTTCCATGAAGTGCCATAATCTTGATTTTTTTTTGAAAAAATCTCAAAGCAATTCTCAATTATAGACGTGTACTCAATTTCTGTGCTTGGCATGTACCTAATTGGTTTTTTTTAGCTTTTTTTGCAAAACTATGAAAAAAACAATAAAAATTTCTGGAAAACTACTTTGTTTGGAAAATCCTTTAATCATGGGAATTATGAATTTAACCCCAGATTCTTTCCACAAAGATAGTAGATTTAATCCTTCTGATGAAGATTTTTTAGAAAAAGCTTGTAGAATGTATGAAAATGGAGCTCAAATTCTAGACCTAGGAGGATACTCCAGCAGACCAGGTGCTGAAAATGTTAGCCCAGAAGAAGAAACTGAACGCGTATTGGAAGCAATAGAAGTGTTAACCAAAAAACTCCCAGAAGCTATAATATCCATTGACACATTCAGAAAAAGTGTGGCAGAAAAGGCTATTTCAAAAGGTGCTGCATTGGTAAATGATATTTCAGGTGGCACCCTCGACTCAGAAATGCATCCGTGGATTATAGAAAACAATATTCCTTACATACTCATGCACATGCGAGGTAATCCCAAGGATATGCAAAACCAAACTGACTACAAAAACTACCCAAACGACGTTTATACCGAAATATTAGAGAAAGCCAATTATTTAAAAAAAGAAGGTGTGACCGACCTGATTTTAGATTTAGGGTTTGGCTTCGCAAAAACAATTGAACAAAACTACCAATTATTGAAAGTCCTAGAACTAACAAAATTATTTGACTATCCCATTTTAACTGGAATTTCGAGAAAATCTATGATATACAAAGCACTTGATATTTCAGCTGCTGAGTCATTGCCAGCTACAACCCAATTGCATTTATTTTCGTTACTAAAAAACACACAAATTTTGAGAGTCCATGATGCATTAGAAGCATCACAAACAGTTAAATTATTATCATATTTGGAAAACGACACACATAAACCGTAAAATAATTTTTATTCATTATTTAATATCATCGAGGGTTATTTTAAATAATTCTCTATTATATTTACAATTAATAAGTCTTAACTCAAATAAAAACACTACAATCATGAAAAAAAGTCTATTATTTATTAAATTTATACTAATAGGCATTTTAGCATCTGGTATAAATTCCAGCTATGCTTCTATTCCAGCCTTAACCGCACCAACTATCACTATTGAGCCTCAAAACGTCACAAAAAGCTCTATTTTTGTGAGAATAGTAGATACAAACGCTTCAGAAACAGGTTTAGAGTTAGTTCAAGAAGAAAACGGAAATATGACAACTTATATCCTTTCGCCTGGTAGTGTATTCAATTTGCCTTACAATGGTTTAAAAGCTAAAACAACATATAGCTATAAAGTAAGAGCATTTGATGGCTCATCATTTAGTGATTTTTCAGCACTAGCGTATGGTACAACTCTAGTGGATGTACCAGGCCAAGCAAAACTAACTTTAGGATACAATTGTCCAATGACAGTTGGTTTCTCTTGGGACATTGCTCAAAGACCCGAAGATGTTCAAGAGCAAATAGTTCAAAGATCTACAGACAACGCGTCTTGGAACCCAATAGGTTACCTATTTCCAGGCGAAAGATTTTTATCTGACAATGACCCAGTACCTGGAAAAACTTTATATTATCGAGTAGTTACCAAAAACGTATCAGGTCTGACATTTTCAAACCCTTTGGTAGTAACAGTTCCAAATTATGTTGCCCCAAAGAATCCAATGAATGTAAATTCATCTCCGGCCTTAAGAACCGCTAATTCATTGACCATCGCTTGGGATAATCCAGCCCAAGATTTGGCATGTAAAACTGACAATAGAGCTACTACTTACTTGGTAGCTAAACTAGCCTCTGAAGAAACATACAAAGTAATAGCCGAGCTAAACCCGAATGCAACTTCAGCTACTATAGAGGGACTTAAACAAAATGACATTGTAGATTATAGAGTTTGGTACATGAGCACACAGGGCATTCAGTCATCGTGGATTGGTGGTAGAGATACCACTTGGGGACCTCCTCCGGTACCTACTAACCTAATAGTAGTTGGCTACACAGACAACTTAGGCAACTCTTCATTTGATGTAAAATGGAAAGATGTTTCAAGCAGAGAAGACTATTATGTAGTTGAATATTCAAACGATAGTTTAAACTTCAAACAATTAGGTAAAATAAAAGCTAACGAAACAGTTTTAAAACAATATCCTATAGAAGAAGGAACCAAATATTATTACAGAGTAAAAGCTGGAAATATTTTGGGAGAGTCTGCTTATACACCTACTACTTTTGCAGTTAAGTTTGATTACACCAAAGCTCCTAGTGCTCCAACAAACTTAGTAGCTAAGGTTACAGGTACTACGGCTGTTTTAACTTGGAGAGATGATTCTAGCAGAGAAGAAAATGTAATCGTCGAAAAATCAAAAGACGACGGCCTAACTTTCACGCAAATAGCGTCCCTTGCCAAAAACACAGTTACTTACACAGATGCTGGTCTAGAATTAAATAAAACGGTTCAATATAGACTTTATACAAAAAATCCAAAAGGGCAATCAGGGTATTCAAATGTTGCTGAAGCTAAAGCAGTAGGAACTGTTGGTTTATTATTTAACGAAATCAGTTTCTTCCCTAACCCAACAAGTGATTTCTTAAAAATCAGTTTCCCAGCAGACCTAATTGGAAATAATGTAACAGTAAAAATATTAGATAAAAACAACATGAGTGTATATTCAAATACAATTAAAGTTGATTCTAAGAACTTCGAAATTAACGCTAGTCAATTTTCGGAAGGTCTTTATAATGTAATATTGAGCACTGAAGATTCTCAGATTTCAAGAAAACTTTACAAAAGATAATTCAAACCGACATTTCTAATCGAAAGGCTCATTGCAAACGCGATGGGCCTTTTTTTTATTCTAAAAAGACATAAAAAAGTAAATAATAGAAAAAAAAGAGTACTTAGCCATTTGAAAACTTTCAATTAATTTAATTTTATGATATTTTTACCAGAATTAAGACAATACCTTAAAAAAAATAACATGAAAAAAAGTTTATTGCTTCTGGCTATGTGCTTTTGGGCAATTCAAAGCATAGCCCAAATTCTCCCCCCTTCACCTCCGACTAGCGTGGCAGGTACACAATTGGGTTTATCTAATACACTTAGACTAACTTGGACGGCTCCATCTCCTACTCCAAGTGGTTATAAAATCACGTACACAGAGGGGTCAGTTACAAAAACTAAAGTAGTTGGTGCTGTAACTGTAGACACATTAAAAAGTCTAAACCTAGCTACTTCTTATAATATATCAATTAAGTCTTTTAGACTTGAAACTATTCCTGTACCTGATTCAACTTTTTCTAGTGCTACAAGTCCAATAACTGTCCAAATGATTCAGTTAGTAGCTCCATCTATTACAATTGAAAATCAAAACATCACCCCCACTTCGGCTATTGTGAGAATCAATGATTCAAACGTTTCAGAAACCGGTTTTGAACTTGAATTTACAGGAGGTGGAGAAACCTTAAAAAAAGACCTTGGAGCTGGATCAGTTTTCGTAAATACATTTACAGGACTGAAACCTAAAACCACTTATTCTGTTAGATTAAGAGCAAAAAAAGACACTGAATTTGGGCCATGGTCACCAAGTGTTACTATTACCACTCCAAAGGACGTACCTCCTACAGCAAATCTAAAACTAACTAAAGACTGCCCTACTTTTGTTTCGTTAGAGTGGACATTCAGTAGCAGAACCGAAGATATTGATGAGATTTTTATAGAAAGAAGCTTTGACAATAATACGTTTAACAAAATTGGAAGAACGGATGCCTCTGGTAGAAGCTTTTTTGATAGTGAGGCAATTCCGGGAAAAACTATATGGTATAAAGTAACCGCTGTTAATACCACGGGAACTTCAACATCTAATATACCATCTGTTACAACTAAAGTGTATGTAGCACCAAACGCACCATTTAACTTAAAGTCTGACCCTGTAAACAAATCTAGAAACCACTTAACCTTAACGTGGTCTAATGGTACCGAAGACAAAGACTGTGGAACAAATATTAGAGATGAAAATGTAGTAATGATAAAATTGGCAAATGAGTCATTTTATAGACAATACAGAAGAATATACCCTTTTGAAACATCAATAAAAATCGAAGGTTTAAACCCCAAAGATATAGTTGACATGGGTATTATAGCTGTAAGTGACAAAGGCCTAGCATCTGGAATAGTTTCAGTAAGAGACACTACAGCAGGCCCACCATATAAACCAGAAAACTTGATTTTCATAACCAATAAAGATGCATTAGGAAATTCTTTTTTTGAACTACAGTGGCAAGACAAATCAAACGACGAAGATTATTTTATAATTCAAAGAAGTACAGACAATGTTAATTTCAAAGAAATCGGTAAGATAAAATTCAACAACACTAAATTCAAAGACCTAAATATTGAAGAAGGTGTGCAATATTATTACAGAGTTAAAGCAGGAAGTAACACCGAAGGTGATTCTGGTTTTTCAAACTTAGTTTTTGGAATATTCGATTATTCTGCAATACCAAATGCTCCTTATGGACTGTTAGCAAAGGCAAATGGCACTAAAGTTACTTTGACTTGGTACGACGACTCTTCGAGAGAACAGTCATTTAAACTAGAAAAATCATCAGATAACGGTGTTACTTATGCTGCAGTAGCTACATTAAACAGAAATGTAACTACCTACTTAGACGAGAATGTACTTGCAGCAAAAACCTATTTGTATAGGATAAGGGCTATAAACATTCTTGGTGAATCGAAAAACTCAAATATAGCTACTGTTACAATAGCAGGTACAGTGGGCGGATTATTACAATCTGAGGTTTCAGTTTATCCAAACCCTACATTTGAATACATCAAAATTAAAACATCAGAATCTTTAGATAATTCAGAAGTGACGATCCAAATCTTTGACAAGAATAACTATTTAGTTTATGATGGTAAAAAAACTTTGAAGGCAAATGAACCTTTGGATATTGATTTCAGCAAATTGAGCCAAGGTATGTATAATGTTATTATTTCGAATAATACTGAAAAAACTTCCAGAAAAGTATTTAAGTATTAATAAAACAAACATCCAATTTAACAAAAAAAGGTGAACCAAGAGGTTCACCTTTTTTATTTGGCAAAAAACCATTAAATAAATATAGAATTAGGCATTATGCCTACTATCAGCCTTAAATCGACACATTTGCCATTTTTTACAAAACTTTGGACTAATACAAATTTTCACTTTTTCAATATTGAATTGAAGTTTTAGACCTTTTTCCGTTTTTAGAAGACGTATAACGCTATTATGCGTTCGTATATTTTTTTTTTATTAAAAAATAATTATGTTTGTATTACGTAAATTATATTTTATTAAACCTAAACTAAAAATTGCATGAGAAAGAATTTACTTCTTGCCGTGCTACTTGTTTGCTCAAGCATAATGACTTATGCACAGAGTAAAGTAAGTGGAAAGGTAACATCAGCAGACGACGGAACTGGTATCCCTGGGGTAACCGTTCAAATTAAAGGTACTTCTAAAGGTACCCAAACCGACCTAGAAGGTGCATATTCAATCGAAGCTGCATCAGGTCAAACTCTTGTTTTTAGCTTTGTGGGTATGCTTACCCAAGAAGTTGCCGTTGGCAACAAATCAATCGTAAACGTAGTACTAAGTGGAGATGCAAAGGCCCTTTCTGAGGTTGTTGTAACTGCACAAGGTGTTGTGAGAGAAAAAAAGGCACTTGGTTATGCTGTAACAACAGTATCAAGCGACCTAATTAACAACAGACCTGAGGCTGATGTTAGCCGTGTCTTACAAGGTAAGGCTCCGGGTGTAAATATCACATCTACAGGTGGTGTTTCAGGTTCAGGAACAAACATTACCATCAGAGGTTATTCTTCTGCAACTGGCTCTAACCAGCCATTATTCGTTGTAGATGGTGTTCCATTTAACTCAGGAACAAATGGCCAAGCAGGATTTACATCTGGTGGACAAACTACTTCAAGCCGTATGCTAGACATCGACCCAAACAACATTGAATCAGTTTCAGTGCTTAAAGGTCTTTCTGCAACAGTTCTTTATGGTGACCAAGGACGTAACGGTGTAATTTTAATCACTACCAAATCAGGTGGTGGTAAAAGAAGAAAGGCAGAGGTTAGCTTAAACCAATCATATTTCCAAAACACTATCGCTTCTTTACCTGATTATCAAAATAACTACGGTGGTGGTTTCCAACAATTAACACCTGTATCTTGGTTCTATTCAAACTGGGGAGCAAATTTCGCAGATCAGCCAACAGTAAGACATCCGTATGGATTATCAGGTGTAGCTAATATCAGAAACGCTTTCCCTGAATATGCGATTGACCCAACTAAACCATGGGGAAATGGAGCAACTGCTTTAGTTAATAACGTAGTTGAGATTCCTAACGTGGCTCAACCAAATATCGGAAAAACATTCTTTAGAAAAGGGCAAGTTTACAATACCTCTGTTCAAATTTCAGGATCTTCTGATAAATCAGGCTACAATGCTAGTATTGGCTATCAAAATGAGCAAGGTTTCACACCGGGTAATGATTTGAAAAAATTAAACCTAGGCTTGGGAATGAACTCTCAAATTACAAAGAAATTCTCTTTACGTTCATCATTCACCTACGCAAACACTGACTACAAAACGCCTCCTCTTAACGCAGGATATGGTTCAGGACCAGATGGCGGTATTCAATCAATATTTGCTAACGTAATGTATACTCCTAGAAACGTTGACTTAGGCAATTGGCCATACGAAAACCCAATTGACCGTAGTTCGGTTTACTATAGAGGAGGAAATGATATTACTAACCCAATTTGGTTATCTAAATATCACTCTGATCAAAGTAAAGTAGATAGATTCTTTACTTCGAGCTCCTTAAACTATGATATCAACAGTAACCTTTCATTAACTTACAGATTAGGTTATGATACATATACTGAGACTCAAGAAAGAAAGTATAACAAAGGGGCTACGGGTGGAAATGTTAACATTATCAATGGATTTTATCAAAGTGTTTCTATTAAAAACGCAATCTGGAATCATGATTTCATGTTAAACTACAATAAAAAATTATCAGACAAAATTAACATGTCTGGAATTGTAGGTGTTAACAACAGATTCGATACTTACACTCAATTTGGTCTTGCAAGTACTAATCAGTTGACTTTTGGTTTATTTAAACATACCAACTTTACTTCTACATCGTCAAGAAATCCATTTACAGGTGGTGCCCTTAACTATGAAATTAATCAAAGAAGAATTGGTACATATGCAAATATTGTGTTGGATTATAGCGATTATTTATTCTTAAATTTATCTGCAAGAAATGATTGGACTTCAACAGTTGAATCAGCAAATAGAAGAATTCTATATCCAGGTGCCAGTTTATCGTTTTTGCCTACATCAGCATTTGACATTAGCTCTACTACATTGAACGACCTAAAGTTAAGACTAAGCTATGGTACATCAGCAGGTTTCCCAGATCCGTATAATACAAGAAACACTTTGAGCCAAAATGCTAGAGGTTTCTCAGATGCAGCTGGAACATTAACTTCAACTCAGTCAATTTCAAATGCATTGGGTAATCCAAACTTAAAGCCAGAGTTACACAAAGAATTAGAATTTGGTGTAGAAAGTTCAATGTTTAATCATAGATTAAAATATGATATCTCAGTTTACGAGAAAAACACAAAGGACCTAATTACAAACGCACCTATTGATCCTTCTACAGGATATACAACTACGTATTTGAATATCGGTAGAATTAGAACTAGAGGTGTTGAGGCTGCAGTAACCGTTACTCCAGTTAAAACTGCTTCAGGTTTCACATGGGATGTTACAGCCAACTATGGCAAATATAGAACGATTGTAATGGAATTGGGTGCTGGTCTAAACCAAGTAGTAATTGCTGGTTTTACTAACCTAGGAAATTTTGCGATTCCAGGAGAGCCTTTTAACCTTATTAAAGGATCGGGAATTGCTAGAAATGCCAACGGTGAGAAAATTGTATTGCCAAATGGACAATATAAAGCAACTTCAGAGTTGGCAACATTGGGAGATCCAAACCCTGCGTTTACTTCCTCTTTGATTAACAACTTTAGCTATAAAGGCTTTAACCTTTCATTTATGTTTGAATATCGTCACAAAGGTGTGATAGTATCTAACACAGTAAAAGGTGTACTAGCTAGAGGTCTTTCTAAAGATACTGATCAATTAGACAGAGATTTAACTTTAATACTCCCTGGTGTACAAGAAGACGGAAGCAAAAACACAGTACAAGTTACTGCGGCTAACTACTTCTTTGATAACTACTTCTTCACTGACGAAGCTGTTACATTTGACGGAAGTACCGCAAGACTTAGAGAAGCTTCTTTAAGCTATGCTATACCTGCTAAATTGATTAGCAAAACACCATTCAAAAAAGCTTCGGTTACATTCACAGGTTCAAACCTATGGTTTAGAGCACTTAACATGCCTAAATATGTAAACTTCGATACAGACGTATTGAGCTTAGGAGTTGGTAATGGATTAGGTTTTGATTACTTAACTGGTCCAAGTGCTAGAAGACTAGGAGGTACCTTAAGCTTAACATTCTAATAATTTTAAAAAGAAGATTAATGATGAAAAGAAAAATATATACTTTACTACTAGCACTGAGCGTGTTTTTAGTAAGTTCATGTGAGTTGGATTACCTTGACAATCCTAACTTAGTGACCGAGAGCAGTACAGACCCTAACTACCTATTAAACAACATACAGGTACAATTTGGATCTTTGTTTAATGATGTAAGTTATACAGGAAAAAGACTTACGAGAATTATCAATCAGGGTGCTAACACCTACGAAACTGCATACTTACCTACTAGCTTTAGTGGAATGTGGTCAACTGGCTATGCTGGAATTTTAGCAGACATCAAAGTAATGAAGAAAATTGCTGAAGAGAAAAAATTCAACAGACATGCTGGAATAGCAAAAACTTTAGAGGCCTTTACCTTAATGATAATGGTGGATGCTTTTGGAGATATCCCTTATTCTGAAGCTTTAGACCCTAATAACTTCAGCCCAAAAGCTGATAAAGGAGCTGATGTATATGCTGCTGCTTTTGCTTTATTGCAATCAGCTAAAACTGACTTTAGTGGAATTGCTACCGGAACTCCAAATGATTATTACTACGCGAATAATTATACTAAATGGACGAAGCTTGTTAATACATTAATGTTAAAATATCACTTAAACAGAAGTTTAATTGATAAAGCTGGAAGTACTTCAGCCATCAATGCATTGATAACTGAAAATGCATTGATTGGAAATGGTGATGATTTCATATTCAAATATGGCGTTTCCGGAAACGACCCTGACACACGTCACCCTGACTTCGCTGCACAAGCCCAAGCTGGTGGTGGAGATTACCAATCTAACTACTACATGTGGCACTTAACAGAAGCCAAAGGATTTGACGATCCTAGAGCTAAGTACTACTTCTACCGTCAAGTAAACTCAAACCCAACATTAACATCTGAGATATCTTGCTTAGGTACATTTAAGCCTGCACATTATCCACAAGATATGGTATACTGTTTGCCAGGTACAAGAGGATACTGGGGTAGAGACCATTTGAATAATGAAGGTATTCCACCAGATGCACTTAAAAGAACTCTTTATGGTGTATACCCTGCTGGATATAGATTTGACGAAAACAAGCCAGCTGCGGCTGGATCTGCTAATACAGCAACAAATGGTGCTGGTATCGAACCAATCATGATGGCTTCGTTTGTTGATTTTATGCTAGCCGAGTCAGCATTAACTTTGGGAACCACAGGAACAGTAAAAACTTTACTAACCTCTGCTATAACTAAAAGTATCAATTTCACTAGATCTTGGTCTTTAACAACTAATCAGGCAGCAGTGATCAATGCAAACGAAACAGCCGCTGCATTTGATGGTGTTAGAAACAAGTATGTCCTTTATGTAGGAACTGAGTTTGATGCGGCAACTACAAATGCTCAAAAATTAGACTTAGTAGCAAGAGAATATTGGTTGGCTCTTTACGGTAATGGAGTTGAGGCTTATAACCTTTACAGAAGAACTGGTAAGCCTAGTAACATGCAGCCAGCTTTGATTGCAAATGCAGGAAACTTCCCAAGATCATTCATTTACCCTGCAAACTATGTTAACACTAACTCGAATGCAACTCAAAAGGCTGACTTCAAAGTAAAAGTATTCTGGGATAACAATCCAGATGGCTTTATTAAATAATTCTAAATTGAGATCATAATGAAAAAAATAAAATTAATATATACACTTTTGATAGCAACATTTGTTGTATCATCGTGTACGGATTTTGTTGAGCCGGCGATACCTTACAATGGTTTCGAAACGGGAACATATCTTAAAACAATAACTGCTCCTGCTCCTATCGATTTTTTCGATATGGACAATGCCACGTTTTCTACTTTACTTGAGGTCCACGCTGCAGATAAAGTAAATGATGTAAAAACTGTGGAAGTTTATGTAAATCATAGAAGAGGAAATGTACTAGCAAAAGAGGTTTTATTAGGATCAGTTGATGGTTCTGTATTTACTACTACTGCTGATTCAAAATGGCCAAGAGCTAAGGTTACTTTCCCTTTTAGTGCTGCACTAACTAAACTTGGTTTTTCTAAAACCAATATCAAAGGTGGTGACTTTTTAGAGTATCGTTTAGTTCTAACAACGAAAGAAGGCAAAGTTTTTACAAATACTAACTTAACTTCTGATGTTTCAAGTGGTACTTACTATGCATCTCCATTCTTTTATAGAGTAGCTGTAGTATGTCCTTCAAACCTTGCAGGTACATACGATTACACTACAACCAACATTGAAGGCTCAGTAGCTGATGGAGCTAACCCAGCAGCATGTGGTGCTAGTGTATCTGGCAAAGCGGTATTAACTGCTACTTCTGTAGTAGGAGAATATACGCTTTCTGACGGAACATTTGGTCAATATGGATGTGCATGGAACGATAACCCTGCAACTGGAACTATCAGATTTACAGATTCTTGTGGAAAAATAGGAATGAAGGGTGCAGATCAATATGGTTTAACTTACAGTTTGACTTATATCAGCCATACTTCTACTGAACTGAAATTTAAGTGGAAAAACAACTACGGTGATGCTGGTATCACCACTTTGAAAAGATCTAGCGGATCTTGGCCTGCTGCCTTGAACTAATCTATCTTTTTAAAAAAAATAAAAAAAAGCGAGACTTCAGTCTCGCTTTTTTTGTTAAAAGCCATACTATAAAATAGAATTCGTAAATTTGCACCTCAAAAATAAAAACCAAAGCATGCTCACTATAAATAACCTATCTTTTTACTTTGGAGGCAGAGCCATATTTGAAGATGCTAACTTACAAATAAAACCAAAAGATAAAATAGGTCTAATAGGTTTAAACGGAAAAGGAAAGTCTACCTTACTCAAAATTATAGTAGGAGAATATCAACCTGACGGCGGCAATATTTCAAAAGCTGGTGATTGTACCATAGGCTTTTTAAATCAAGACCTCCTATCCTACCAAACTGATGACAGTATTTTGTATGTAGCTATGCAGGGTTTCGAGCGGCAACTCGAGCTTCAGCACCAAATAGACGATATTTTGCATCAGATGGAGACCAACTACTCAGATGATTTGGTTGAGAAACTGGGTGACATGCAGCATGAATTTGATTTATTAGATGGATATTCAATAGAAGCCAAAGCAGAGGAAATATTAGAGGGCTTAGGTTTTAAAACTTGGGAATTAAAAAAACCGCTGAGAGAGTTTTCGGGAGGATGGAGAATGCGAGTAATGCTTGCAAAGCTATTACTTTCAAAGCCTGCAGTTTTACTTTTAGATGAGCCAACCAACCACCTTGACTTACCCTCAATACTTTGGGTAGAAAAATACATCGCTAACTACGAAAATGCCGTGGTAGTGGTATCTCATGATAGGCAATTTCTGGACAATGTATGTACTTCAATAGTTGAAGTTGCAAATACTAAATTGAACTACTACCCTGGAAATTATTCATTTTTTGTTGAAGAAAAAGCCATTAGGAATGAAATACAAAAGGGTGCTTTTGAAAATCAACAGGCACAAATAAAACAAACAGAAAAGTTTATAGAGCGATTTAAGGCCAAGGCTACAAAAGCGAGACAAGTACAATCTCGCGTTAAGGCCTTGGATAGACTTGATATTATAGATGATGTAATTGACGACGCTGCAAAAGTTCATTTCAAATTCAAATTGGGCATACAGCCAGGAAGGAATGTGCTGGCTCTAGAAAACATATCAAAGGCTTATGGCGATAGAGTAATTTTGAAAAATACTGATGCTACCATAGAGCGTGGAGATAAAATTGTGCTTATTGGTGCCAATGGAAAAGGAAAGTCTACTGTGCTCCGAATTATTTCAGGGGATGAAGAACATAAGGGTGAAAGAAAATTAGGACATAATGTAAATTTCTCGTTTTATGCTCAGCACCAACTGGAGTCGCTTCATTTGGAAGAGTCGATGTTAGAAGAATTAAAGTACGCCGATTCTAACAAAAGTGAAACTGAACTTAGGTCAGTTTTAGGTTGCTTCCTATTTGGTGGTGATGATGTTTTCAAAAAAATAAAAGTGCTCTCAGGAGGAGAAAAGTCAAGAGTTGCGTTAGCGAAAATATTAATATCAGAAGCTAACTTCCTTTTGCTAGATGAACCTACTAACCACCTGGACATGCAGTCGGTTAATATTTTGATACAAGCACTAAATCAATATGAGGGAACTTATGTGATTGTATCTCACGACAGACATTTTATTAGTCAAGTATCTAACAAGGTTTGGTATATAGAAGACGAAGAAATCAAACAATATCCAGGAAGCTATGATGAATTTGTCATTTGGATGGAAGACAATGGCAAAACATTAGACGCAGACAATAGCCCTAAAAAAGTAAAGACTCAAACGGTAGAACCCAAAACTCCTGTCAAAAACGAGTCTAAGATGACTGCGTTCGATATCAAGAAAATAGAAAAAGAAATAGCTTTGATAGAGGAAGAAATTGAAAACTTAGAACAAGAAAAGCTAACAATTGAAAATAAACTGGCTGATAGCGACGTTTTTACTAATCCTGAGCTTTTGTCAAAAACAAACAAAGAATATGTCAACATAAAGAATTCATTAGAAAAAAAGAATTCTGATTGGGAAGCAAAAGTGTTATTATTAGAATCCTAAATATTAGTTAGTGTTTAAAAAAGCTTTCGTATTTCTGTGGTTATTGGCAATTCCTTTCATTGGAACTGCACAGAAAAACTTGGTTGAAAATATCTCAAATGAAGATATTAAGACTGTTTTGTTATACCCATACGGACCTAATCAAGATTTTGCAAAGCGATACCTAAATCCACCAGTTTTAAATTTGGCTAGTAATCAATCTCTTTTTTTAGAATTTGACGACTTAAGAGCAAATTATACCCAATACCGTGTAAAAATAATTCATTGTGAAATAGATGGCACACAGTCAAATATTTCGGAAATGGATTACCTGAAAGAGTTTAATGAGTTTATAATAAATAATTATCAAGTTTCTCGAAATACCAAAGTACAGTATTACCATTATATTTTTAAGCTCCCCAACCTTTTTCGATCTGGTTTATACAAAATAGCGGTGTTTGAAGAATATACTTCAGGAACGCCAGTAATTGAAAAATACTTTGAGGTATTAGACGCCAAAGTAAAGGTAAATGCCAGCATAAACCCTGCCCAAGATCCACAAAAGTGGCAAACCGACCACCAAATAAATTTAAAATTAGACTTTGGGCCATACACAATTTACAATCCACAAGAAGAGCTTTTGGTTTATGTAAAACAAAACTTCAGAAACGACCGGATATTTGAACTTAATAATAAAAGGCTATTTGCAGCAGGAAATAACGTTTTGAGCTATCGCTTTTTTGAAAATGAAAACCTGATTCCTGCTGGAAATGAATTTAGATATTGTGACGTTTCCAGTAATTTCTCAAAGGGTGATAATGTTTCAGAAATAAAACGAGGAGAGACGGACAAATTAAGACTTATACCTCAAAGACCTCGAAATAAAAAAGCTTACCTCAATGCCTATGATAATGACGGTGGTTTCATAATAAACAATTACGACAATCAAGAATATGAATTAGGATCTGACTATATGGAGGTGAGTTTTGTGGCCGACAAGCCAAGATTAGACGAAAACGAAAAAATATCGGTAGTTGGAAAATTTAATAATTGGGACAAAAACGACGGTCAAATGAGCATAAACCCCAATACGGGATTTTACGAAAAAACATACTTAATAAAACAGGGTATTTACGACTTTGAATTTGAGCTCCAAAACAGTACCTCTGCAACTAATCCAAATCAATTTGAAGGTGACTTTTCAGAGACAAATAATAGCTATGAGATTTTCATTTATCATAAATCTCCACGTGCTAGATCAACCGAATTAATCGGTTACCAGAGGCTAAATTCTTTTTCAAACAAATAAAAAAAGGTAGATGACATAATCACCTACCCTATTATCTTCACTTAACAAATCGGTATTATTTATTCGGCTGAGGTGTATATCTCAAATATGGTTTAACTTCTTTTACTCCTTTCGGAAACTTCAAAATAGCGTCAGCTGTAGAGATAGATGGTACTACGATAGCATCATCGCCGTCTTTCCAATCTGCCGGTGTCGCTACAGAGTATTCAGCTGTCAGTTGCAATGAATCTATAACTCTTAACAATTCTTGAAAATTTCTTCCTGTAGAAGCCGGATATGTTAACGTAAGTTTCACTTTTTTGTCTGGTCCAATAATAAATACCGACCTTACAGTTGCTTTCTCTGAAGCATTTGGGTGAATCATATCATATAAACCTGCTACTACCTTCTCCGAATCCGCAATAATAGGGAAGTTCATTTTAACACCATTCACTTCTTCTATATCCGGAACCCACTTATTATGAGATGCTAAATCGTCAACTGAAACTGCAATTACTTTAACTCCTTTTTTCTCAAACTCACCTTTCAGCAAAGCGGTTTTACCTAATTCTGTGGTACAAACTGGTGTAAAATCAGCTGGATGAGAGAATAGCATTCCCCAGCTATCACCTAACCATTCGTGAAAACTTATAGGCCCTTGCGTAGTTTCTGCTTTAAAATCTGGTGCGATATCGCCTAATCTAATTGACATAACTATGATATATTTAAGTTAAAAAATATGTGTTTAAATAGTAACAACATTTGACAGGAAATCATTTTAAAAACCTCAGATAAGTTTTTTCATTCTTACAAAAAGCTCCTACAAATATCAAAATTATAACTTTTTACATTCCTCAATAAAATTGCCTCTTGGACTGGGGCTTTTTATATCGTATTTTTGATTAAACAAAATGACGCAAATGCTCGAAACCAAATCATTGGAATTTGCTTATGATTCCGGCATGAAATTTAAATTTCCGGATATTTTCTGCGATAAAAATTCTCCACTTTTAATTTTGGGAAATTCTGGTTCAGGAAAAACTACTTTTCTGAATATTTTAGCCTTATTAAAAACACCATATCAAGGTGAAGTACTATTTTCTGGCAAAAATGCTTTGTTATTAAATGAAAATGAGATACCCACATTTAGGGCAAAAAACATTGGCATGATATTCCAAAAGCCATATTTTGTTAACTCACTTAATGTGTTGGACAATTTAACCATAGCAAACTATCTAGCCAAAGCAAAAATAGACAAGCCAAAGGCCATTAAACTAGCCGACTCACTTGGAATTGGAGAATTATTGAACAAAAAAGTAACTGAACTTAGTGGCGGTGAGCAGCAGCGAGTTTGTATAGCTCGGGCACTAATGAACACTCCTTCTGTGATATTAGCGGATGAACCAACTTCGGCACTTGATGATACCAATTGCGAAAAAGTAATTTCTTTATTAGAAGAGCAAGCGAAAGAAGCAAATGCCGCACTAATCATAGTAACTCACGATCAGCGACTAAAAAATAGAATACCTAATCAAATATTGTTATAAAACTATGCTACTAAAAATAGTTTGGAAAAATATTTTCGCCAAAAAACTTAATAGTTTTTTAAGTATACTGCTGATGACGTTTGGAATTGCTGTCATCTCTTTATTGATAAATACAACTAAACAAATTCAAGAAAAATTTTCGAAAAATGTTTCAGGCATCGATATGGTGATTGGGGCAAAAGGTAGCCCACTACAAGTCATATTAGCCGGGATTTACCAAATAGACTCCCCTACTGGCAATATCCCATTAGACGAAACCATGGCAATTGGTAGAAACCCGTTAATTAAGGAAATTTTACCACTTTCAATGGGGGATAATTTTAAAGGCCTAAGAATTACAGGCTGTTCCCCAAAATATTTAAATCACTTTAATGCCGAGTTTGACAACGGTCATATATTTAAAGATCAATTAGATGTAGTTTTGGGTGCTTCATCAGCACAAAAGTTAAATTTAAAACTAAATGACACATTTGTAAGTGCACACGGACTAGACGAAGAAGGTGAAAAACATAACGAAAACAAATATAAAGTAGTAGGAATACTTAAATACAACAATTCGGTTTTAGATAATTTAATATTAACAGACCTGTCGAGTATTTGGCTAATGCATGAAGAAGGTCATGTAGATGGAGAAGTAGAAGAACACCCAAAAGAAATAACCACCGCATTAGTGAAATTTAGGTCGCCATTGGGTTTGCTAACAATACCTAGAAACATAAATCAAAATACCAAAATGCAAGCAGCCTTACCTTCTATAGAAATAAACAGGTTGTTTGAACTGATGGGAATAGGCATGGATGTACTTAAATGGCTCGCTTATGCCATAATTATCATAAGTGGCGTTAGTGTATTTGTAACACTTTACAATGCGTTAAAAGAAAGAAAATACGAAATGGCTTTAATGATGACTATGGGTGGCAAAAGGAGTTTACTATTTCTCATGTTATTGTTAGAAGGAATCTTTTTGAGCCTTTCTGGATTTATATTTGGAATGTTATTTTCAAGAATTGGGCTATTTTTGATATCAAAAAGTGTATCGGATACTTACCATTATAGCATTGACACCATGCAAATACAAACAGAAGAAATATTTCTATTGATTGCTGCGTTATTAGTTGGTATTTTTGCAGCGTTAATTCCATCAATTGGAATATACAAAATCGACATCTCAAAAACCTTAGCATCTGAATAATATGAAAAACACTTTGTGGCTTGTTCTAACATTTTTCACACTAAACATTTCTGCTTTTGGCCAAACAAAAAGCACTAAAATTACATGGGAAACACTTAGAGACGTAACTTTTAAGAAAAAATGGAATGCTTCTGAAGGCATGTTTGTACTTGAGCCACAGTTTGGTGCAAAAGTAAACGCACTAAAAGGAAAAGAAGTCTCACTTACAGGCTACATGATTCCTGTAGATGTTGATGCCAATTATTATGTTTTATCAGCAAATCCATTCAGTTCTTGCTTCTTTTGTGGACAAGCAGGCCCAGAGTCTGTAGTATCAGTGAAATTCAAGAAGATCTCAAAGAGATTTAATACCGACGACCGTGTGACTATTAAAGGTTTTTTTAATCTTAACACTAACGATATCAACGAGCTTAACTACATTTTAGAAAAAGCTGAAGAGGATATTTAAACCAAACTTTAACCAGACCCAATATGAAAATTTTCAAAATTACAGTTATTCTTTTTCTTATCACTACAACGGCCAGTATAGCACAATATGACAACAATTGGGCTGTGGGTTTAAAAGTAGGTGAACCATTAGGCATTAACATCCGAAAGTATTTTGCTTACGGAGAAAAGGCATTTGACCTAAATGTAGGTAGCTATGGATTCCTTTTCGGGTCTAACAGAACATACAGAGGAGACCAGCTATACAACCAAGCAGGGATAACCGTACAGGGTTTATTTCAATACCATAGAAGCTTAGGCAGAAATGAAAGAATTCATTATTATTATGGTTACGGAGCACACTTAAATAACAGAAAGAAATTTTTAAAAGCCAGCACAGGTTTAAGAGATAACAAAGAGAACTTATTTTCTTTTGGCCCTGCGGTTAATGCCGGTATAGAATACAAAATACCTCAGAATGATTTAGGCGTATTTTTAGACGCAGGTGGTTATTTAGAGTTAGCTCCTAGTCTGTTTTTTGTAGCTCCAATGGCTAACATAGGCCTTAGATTACACCTGATTAAGTAGGAGTTTGGTCGTTTAAGCGTTTTAATTCACATAAAAAAAATTAAATAGAGTCAAAAGTTTAAAAAACTTTTGGCTCTTTCCAACCATTTCCACAAAAAAGAGTCATTGCATTATTGCAGACTTTTAACAAAATAACAATGAATCCAAAAATACACCTCGTGGGCAAGAAGAATGTCCTACCGCAAAACGTTATCTATTTAAAAGCCGAAGCAAACTACTCTGAGGTTTTCTTTACAAATGGAGAATCCATAATAATTTCAAAGACATTGAAGCAAATGGAGACACGGTTTTCTCAGTTTGCTTTCTTTAGGGCTCACAAAAGCTACCTGATAAACCTTAGCCATGTAAAAGACTACAAAACTAAGTGTGAGAGCAAAATCAAGCTTTCTAATGATGTTGAAATAGAGTTGAGTAGAAGAAAAAGAAATGATTTTTTGAGCGTAATTAAAGAAGATAAAAGTCCAAAACTTATAAAGACTGCTTAATACGCAAAGGACTTTAAGGCACAAAAAAAAAGCTCCTTTCGGAGCTTTTTTACTTATCTTTTATTTTTCTCTACAAAAGGACGATGCGTCTCTCCTGTATATATTTGTCTTGGTCTTCCAATCGCTTGGTTTTGATCTCTCAGTTCAAGCCATTGTGCTATCCAACCTGGTAATCTACCGATAGCAAACATTACCGTAAACATATTGGTTGGGATACCCAATGCTCTGTAGATAATTCCTGAGTAGAAATCTACGTTTGGATATAGTTTTCTAGAAACGAAATACTCGTCTTTAAGTGCTGCCTCTTCTAATCCTTTTGCTATAGCTAAAACAGGGTCACTCACACCTAATTTCTCAAGAACATCATCTGCGGCTTTTTTGATGATCTTAGCTCTAGGATCAAAGTTTTTGTAAACTCTGTGACCAAAACCAAATAATCTGAAACCAGAGTTTTTGTCTTTTGCCATGTCAATGTACTTCTGTACATTGCCGCCATCGTTTCTGATAGCTTCAAGCATTTCGATAACCTCTTGGTTAGCACCTCCGTGAAGAGGACCCCAAAGAGCTGAAATACCAGCTGAAACAGATGAGAATATATTAGCCTTAGACGAACCTACTAGTCTTACAGTAGAAGTAGAGCAGTTTTGCTCGTGGTCAGCATGAAGAATCAATAACTTATTAAGAGCTCTGGAAACTACAGGATCAACTTTATAATCTTCTACAGGTAATGCAAACATCATCTGCAAGAAGTTTGAACAATAGTCAAGGTCGTTTTTAGGATAGTTAATCGGATGCCCTTGAGACTTCTTATAACACCATGTAGCCAAAGTTGGGAACTTAGCTAATAAACGAATTATATGTAATTGAAGGTTTTCAGGTGATTTCTCGTCAAATGAATCTGGATAAAAACCAGACATGGCACTTACCAAAGCTGACATAATACCCATTGGATGAGCATTTACAGGGAAACCATCGAAGATCTTACGCATATCTTCGTTAACCATGGTATGTTTTGTAATTTTACCTACAAACTCAGTATACTGAGCCTCAGTTGGCAAATCACCATGAATTAACAAATAGGCAACTTCAAGAAAGTCTGCTTTATCAGCCAATTCCTCTATTGAATACCCTCTATACCTAAGGATTCCTTCTTCTCCATCCAAAAATGTAATCGCACTTTTAGTAGATCCAGTATTTTTGAAACCTTCATCAATTGTGACATATCCTGTCTTTCCTCTTAAACTTGAAATATCAATTGCTTTTTCGTTCTCAGAACCCACTATAACAGGGAATTCATACTCCTTACCATCAATTAATAATTTCACTGACTCAGCCATAAAATTATATTTTATTTAGATTATACCTATTAAACAAACTTTGAATACAGCCCTAAATTACTAAAAATAGTACAAGAGACAAACATTTTCTGAATTAAAATTAAAAAGGAATTTGAATTCAAAACAAAATGGAATAAAAACACCAATTATCAATAAAAAAATAGGATAAAGTATGATTTTAACAGAATTTTAATGATTTTGGGATTACCCACAAACAAAGAAACAATGCTAATCAAATAACTTATTTGAGTTTAGCATTGTTTCGATTTTCTTGGTAAAGTTCAATTAACAATTACCCTTTACCGATTTATAATTTCAATATCTAATATAGAATTCGAAGTTTGGTAAAATTATTTGGCATAAGCCACGCTTCTCATTTCTCTAATTACACAAACTTTTATTTGTCCTGGATACTGCATTTCTTTTTCTATTTTCTGAGATATATTAAATGAAAGCATGTTTGCTTCGTCATCGCTACAGTTTTCAGCATCTACAATTACGCGTAGTTCTCTACCTGCTTGTATGGCGTAACATTTTTCTACACCTTTAAAGTTAAGAGCCAAATCTTCTAGGTCTCTCAATCTCCTAGCATAAGATTCCATCATCTCGCGTCTTGCACCAGGTCTTGAGCCCGAAATAGCATCACACACTTGGATAATCGGCGATATCATCGAGGTCATTTCAATCTCATCGTGGTGAGCTCCTATGGCATTACAAACTTCTGGATTCTCTTTGTATTTTTTGGCCATTTCCATACCAAGCAATGCGTGCGGCAAGTCTGACTCCTCTTGGTTTACTTTACCTATATCGTGTAGCAAACCTGCTCTTTTGGCTAACTTAACGTTAAGACCCATTTCTGCGGCCATAGTAGCACACAGTTTGGCAACTTCTCTTGAGTGTTGTAAAAGATTTTGACCATAAGATGACCTGAACCTCATTCTACCTACCATTTTGATAAGTTCAGGGTGAAGTCCGTGGATACCTAAATCGATAACCGTACGCTCTCCTATTTCAATCACTTCGTGATCGATATCTTTTCTTGTTTTATTAACAATCTCTTCGATACGAGCCGGGTGAATACGTCCATCTTGAACCAAACGGTGCATCGAAAGTCTTGCAACTTCTCTTCTAACTGGATCAAAACTTGAGATTACAATTGCCTCAGGAGTATCATCTACTATGATTTCTACACCCGTAGCGGCTTCTAAAGCTCTAATGTTTCTACCTTCTCTACCGATAATTTTACCTTTAATTTCGTCAGATTCAATATTAAAAACTGACACACAGTTTTCAATGGCTTGCTCAGCTGCAGTTCTTTGAATAGTTTCTATTACAATTTTCTTCGCTTCTTTCGTAGCTGAAAGTTTAGCTTCCTCCATTGCATTTTTGATATAACTCGAAGCATTGGTTTCAGCTTCTTGTTTCAATGCATCTATGAGTTGCTGTTTGGCTTGGTCTGCTGTTAAGTTTGCAATTTTCTCGAGTTGAGAAACTTGTTGAGCGTGCATTTTATCTACTTCATCCTTCTTACGTGTAATAATCTCCAGTTGCTCATTGAACTTGTTATTTTTAGCATTCAATTCGGATTCAAGACGTTTGTTTTGCTCTACTTGCTGGGTGGCTTGTTGTTGTAGTTGCTTTACTTTTTGCTCATTTTGAGCAATGATGTTTCTGCGATTATTCGAGTCCTCATCAAATTCTGATTTCAGCTTTAAGAAATGTTCTTTTGCTTCAAACATTTTATCTTTCTTGATACTTTCGGCGTTATTTTTCGCGTTTCTAAGTATCTCATCTGCTTTTTTCTGAGCTTCCTCTTCTTGGTTAACACGGCTTTTCTTCAGTAGACTCTGCCCCAGTAGGTAGCCGCCCACAAGACCCACCACAAGGCCTATAAATAAAAATAAATATCCAGACATTTTTTTGGTTAAATTAATTATGTTTAAACAGATCAAAAAAGATCCATCTTGACATTAAAAAGAAGGGAAAAAGCAGTGATGTATGGATCAATCGTTAAATTTACCTTGAATTATATCTAAGCGTCCTTGTACCTCCGACCTGAGTTTTTGGTACCTTTCATTTACTTTAAGACCATCCACTAAAGCCTCTACTGCTAATACTGACACCAACATTTGGGTGTCTGCATGTGCAGAATAGTCACTTTGTAATGTGGCTAGGCGGTCACTTAACATATCATTCGCTTCTCTAAAATAAGGCTCATCTGCATTATCAACCACAAAAGGGATAAGCTTACCATTTAGCTTTATAACCACTTTTGCTTTATCTGGTTCCATTTTAGAGATATTCGTTTATTTTTCCAACTGATGAATACAACTATCTAATTCTTCGATAAGTAAAGCAACTAAATTTTTCAATTCTGAAACTTCTACTTCATTTTCTTTAATATCGGATACAATCTTAATGATTTTATTTTTAATTTTAAAGTTTTGAGGTATTAATATATTTTCTTTGACTACATTATCCTGCAATTCTTTAATATCATTTTTCAGAAGTTGATTGGTCTTTTTTAGGTTTTGAATTTCTTTGTATTGATTTTCCTTCTCAAATTCTAAACCTATAACTTGATTTTTCAAACTCCTATTCTGAGATTTTAGATGCTCCAATAATCCTGCAACCTCTTCAAATTTAGAGAGTATAAATGCATTGTCTTTTTGGAAATCACCGTGATTACTCATTTTTATTTTCTAATAATAGCCCCTAGTTCGTTTTCAAATGCAGCAATAAGTTTCTGCATTGTTTTGTCTATAATGGCATCATTCAATGTTTTCTCGATGTCTTGTAAAACAAAACTCACCGAGTATGATTTTTGATTTTCTTCAAGCTTATCGCCTTCATAAACATCAAACACATTAATCTCTTTGAGTAGCTTTTTCTCCACCTGCTTAGAAACCTTCTTCACTTGTTCAAACTTAGCTGTTTTTGGCAAAACCAACGAAAGGTCACGTCTAACTTCTGGATATTTAGATATTTCTTTAAACGAAAACTCTTGGGTGTATAACTTCGAAAGTAAATCCCAATCTATTTCTGCGTAAAAGACATCTTGTTTTAAATCTGCTTGTTTTAAAAGGTTTTTCTTAACCAAACCAAGCTTAGCCAAAGGCTTCTTTCTAAACAACAAATCTAAACCATATGCAAATGCCGAATCTGTAGTTTCTGCGGTTTCAAAATCGAAAACTCGCATAGACTCAAATACATTTACCACAACCTGATAAAGGTCCTTGTAGGCTACTTTCTGTGGTTTCCCCGACCAAGTTTCTGCATTCACATTTCCGGTGATCCAGATCGCCAACTGTTTATTTTCTTTTATCTTAAAATTCTCTTCGTTATTGACTTTGTGATAGGTTCTGCCAAATTCAAAAAACTTTAGATCTTTGCTTCTTCTGTTTACATTATACACTATGGCATTTAATCCCGAAAATAACATCGATTGCCTCATCACAGAAAGGTCTTCACTTAGCGGATTTAGCAACTTAACGGCCTCCGTGTTTTCAGGATTAACCACGTGGGCATTGTCAGCGGGCTTAACTATTGATAAGGATTGAATCTCGAAAAATCCTTTCGCTGCTAAGTTTTCTGATGCTTTTACACGTAAATTTTCAGCTTCTTTTGCAGGAAAATCAGCGATAAAGTCAGAACTCATGTGACTTGACAACTCTATGTTATCAAAGCCATAAATCCTCAAAATCTCTTCTATTACGTCAGCTTCGCGGGTAACATCAACTCTGTATGGAGGTACTTTTACTTGCAAAGTCTCGGCAGTTTCTGACACTGCCATGATATCCAATTTGCTCAAAATATTTTTAATAAGCGTGGGCTCTAATGTTTTACCCAACAACCTATCGATGTTTTTGTATTTCAACAAAATATCAAAATCCGCAATTGGATTTGGATAGATGTCTATCAATGAATCACATATAGTTCCACCTGACAGAGAAAGGATCAGCTCCGCGGCTATTTTGATAGCCAAAGGCGGCATATTTGGGTCAGTTCCTCTTTCGTATCTAAACGAGGCATCGGTTTTTAAACTGTGGTGATTGGCAGTTTTTCTGATAAAACTTGGGTCAAAATAGGCAACCTCTAGAAAGATATTTTTAGTAGAAGCTGTAACACCTGATTTTTCTCCACCAAAAACTCCGGCAATGGCCATAGGCTCTTCGGCATTACAAATAGCCAAGTCAAACCCAGAAAGGCTTCTCTCGACGCCATCTAGCGTAGTTACTTTCGTGCCTTTTTCGGGTATTTGCACTATTATCTGTCCGCCTTTAATTTGATCTGCATCAAAAATATGCATGGGCTGTCCCAAAAAGTGACAGATATAGTTAGTGATATCTACGAGGTTATTGATAGAATTTACGCCTACGGTAGTCAAGAATCTTTTTAACCATTCTGGAGATTCTTTAACCTCTACGTTTTGGATTTCTAAACCACAAAAACGCGGACAAGCTTCCGAGTCATTCACTTGTACTGAAATATTTGGCTTAGCTGTTCCAATTTCAAAAGTGGATGCTTCTGGATATTTTAGTTCTAAATCTAAAGCAGCTTTAATGTCTCTCGCCACACCAAGGTGCGAGGCAGCATCTGCCCTATTTGGCGTTAAACCTATTTCTATTTGGTAATCAGCTTCTTTGTTAAATATGGGAGCTATTGGTTGCCCAACTTCTAAATTAGGATCTAATACCAAAATCCCGTCGTGCGACCTTCCTGTGCCTATTTCGTCTTCGGCACAAAGCATACCTTCAGATACGGCACCTCTAATTTTTGATTTCTTGATTGTGAATGGCTCGCCATCTGTCGGATAAAGCGTGGTACCTACAAGAGCCACTATTACTTTCTGACCTTGGGCCACATTGGGAGCACCACAAACTATATCAAGTAGTTCTTCACCGCCTACATTTATCTTTGTAACCTTTAATTTGTCAGCATCAGGATGTTTTTCACAAGACATCACTTCACCTACCACAAGGCCCTTTAAACCACCTTTTACGGCTTCAATGGTTTCTATGCCTTCTACCTCAAGCCCAGTGGAAGTTAATACTTTTCCTAGGGCTTCTGGGTCTAAATCAAAATCTATAAGTTTTTTTAAGTGCGAGTATGATATCTTCATCTGAAATATTCGGGCGTTTAAAATAAAGTGCAAAGATAAATAATATATAGGTATGGAGTTTTTAAAAAGAATTTTTATTCTTGAAGTATATATAAATCACAAAAAAAAACTTCTTTTTTTTAAAGAAAATAAAAATTGGCACACTTTCAAAAAATACCTCAAAAAGGATTTTTGAATCAATAAAATCAAGAATTTATTTAAATGTATCCGCTCGCTAAGTATACCGCAAAAAAGCCCAATCTGGCACAAGATTGGCTTTATACTAGTCAACGTGTTTTCCTAATAGTTAATTTAAAAAGAGCATAAAACTACGGCTGCAATACTCAGTCGTAGTTTTATTTAAAGTGTTCTGCAATTTTTATTCCGAAATAACTATTGAAAGTTTAAAAAGAGAAATAAGCCTTTTGTTCGGTAAGTGTCGAGGAGAAAACTGGAAAAATGAAATAAAAACAAGTGGTTTATAACCCAAAAAAATAGTGTTGTAACCTAGAAAGTAAAATTGAAAAAATGCTGCAGTAGTTCACACACACAAAACATTCTTTAATAGAATTAGATTTATGGTTAATTATGGGAATATTAAGTAAAAAGGTGGGTTATGCCCACCATTTTTATTTTACGGCTAATTACTTTCTATAAACTGTGGTGGGTGCCGCTTGAGCTTTGGCATAGATGGTCATGTCTGCAATAGTTACATGATCAGGTGCGGCTACACAATATGCAATGGCGTCTGCAATATCTACCGCCAATAGCGGCTCAAAACCTTCATAAACCTTCTTGGCTTTTTCGGTATCGCCCTTAAATCTTATATTAGAAAACTCAGTTTCTACAGCTCCAGGAGCAATATTGGTCACCTTGATGCCGTGTTTAGTTAGGTCAAGTCGCATGCCTTCACTAATGGCCTCCACGCTTTTTTTGGTGGCACAATACACCGTTCCGTTTTCGTAGGTTTGTTTACCTGCTACTGAGCTAAGGTTTACCACATGACCCTTTTGGCGACTCACCATACCTGGAAGTACCATTTTAGACACGTTGAGCAGTCCAACAATATTACTTCCTATCATGAGTTCCCAATCTGCTATTTCACCTTCGTGAATAGCTCCAAAACCATGGGCATTTCCTGCATTGTTAACCAAAACATCAATTTGCTTCCATTCTTCGGGAAGTTTGTCGAATGCCGCTTTTACTTCTGTTGAGTCTGAAACATCAAAAAGCATTTTGAATGTTTTCACTTTGCCGTCTATGGTTTTTTCTAAGTCCGTAAGTTTACCTTCTCTCCTACCTGTTATGATCAAGTCATAACCTTTTTCTGCCAAAGCGATTGCTGTAGCGTATCCTATACCCGACGAGGCTCCTGTTATTAATGCTATTTTGTTCATTTTAATATTTTTCTGTAATTCTCTGTTTTATCTGGATCTAAGAATGAAACCAATTCAAAGACCTGTTGTTTTTCTTGCTTGGTACCTTCTGAAAAAATATTTATTATTTCGGCAGACTTTGCATCAAAAAAAGTATTAATAATAATAGAATTTTGCTTGAGTCCCGCTACATTTTTTATGGTATTCAAAAAATCTAAAATAACTTTTCTGCTATTTGCCGGATTTGTAGCAAAGTCATCAAGTGCTATTCTGTGATAATTATAAAAGCCTTCTCTAAAAGCTACAAAAGGCTGACTTCTAATGTTTTCTATCAACCAATATCTATTTCGAGTATCGGTATCCATTATCCAAGGACCACCTGCCGAGTTGCCAGCAAGATTAGAAACATTGAATGCTCGTTCTATAAATGGCGTTCCTCCAAACTTAGAGAATGAGTCATAGTCGATTGCAATTGCCATTAATGAATAAAATGCCAACATTGAGGTTAAATTATTGGTAAAGTTTTGTTCATTAAAAATCATCTGACGGTCTTCGGGAGCATACGAAAAATCGAAGACTTGGTCAAAATATTGTAAAGTTACCGTCTCTAAAGTAGTACCATAAATAGGTCTGATAACTTGAAACTGGGTCTTGGCATTGAAAACATTTTGAGCAGGAGACTTCGCCAAAGTGATATTTAGACTACATTTAATTTTTTCTTTTTCAGAAAAAACGTCGTTTGTCCAGCGTTGGTTATTCATAAAGTTAAAAATCGCCCTCTCCATATCTGGAAACAGTGATTTATCAACTGTGGTGCCGACAGACTGAATCTGCGAGGCGTTTACAGTTACTTTACAATTAAGCTCTTGTGCAAAAGTTGTATTGAAACAAAACAAAGAAAACAGGACTAAGAAATATTTCATTGATTGAGAATTTTTAAAACCGCATTTTTAATATCAACGGCCACAAGCTCTTTAGATTTTAATTCGTATTCATTTTGCTCGCCATTAGCATACAAAATCGTAATTTTATTTGTGTCATAACGAAAACCCGCTCCTTTATCTTGTAACGAATTCAAAACAACCATGTCAAAGTTTTTACGCTCTAGCTTAGAACTTGCATTTGCCAATTCATTATTTGTTTCTAAAGCAAAACCTACGTGTATTTGATTTTCTGACTTTAACATCCCAAGCTCAGCTGCAATGTCCGTTGTTTTGTCTAATTCTATAAACATTTCAGAATCATTCTTTTTGATTTTCTGATCCGCTTTATACTTAGGTGTATAGTCTGCCACAGCTGCCGCAAATATCACAATATCAGCGTCTTCGTGAAATTCTGCCATTTTCTCATACATCTCTTCTGCTGACCTAACTTTCACTACCTCTACTAGCGACGACGCCTTTAAAGCCACAGGCCCCGAAACAATTTTAACATTGGCACCTGCTTTGGCAAAAGTATCGGCAAGTTCATATCCCATTTTGCCAGAAGAATGGTTGCTAATAAAACGCACAGGATCAAGGTCTTCTTGAGTGGGTCCAGCCGAAATGAGCACTGTTTTGTTAAATAAGTCTTGATTAAAACCAAAATGCTGCTCCAAAACCTCCAATATGTGCTCAGGCTCGGCCATTCTTCCTTTTCCCTCTAGGCCGCTGGCTAGTTCGCCTACTTCAGATTCAATAATATTGTTTTTATAAGCTCTCAGTTTCTGTATGTTATTTTGAGTAGACTTGTGGGTAAGCATGTCTAAGTCCATAGCTGGGGCAAAAAACACCGAACACCTAGCAGACAGATAGGTAGCTAATAACAAACTATCACAAATCCCATTGGCACATTTGGCAAGAGTATTGGCAGAAGCAGGGGCTATTACCAGGGCGTCGGCCCAAAGTCCGAGTTCAACGTGGTTGTTCCAAACGCCATTTGAACCTTCAGTAAACGAAGACAAAACTGGATTCTTTGATAAAGTACTCAAGGTGAGTGGCGTAATAAAGTCCTTGGCGGCATCGGTCATTATAACTTTTACGTTTGCTCCTGCTTTTACTAACAGACGCACCAACAATGCACTTTTGTAAGCTGCAATGCTTCCTGACACACCTAAAACTATATTTTTATTTTTTAAATACATTTATTAATGGGTTAAAGAACGTAAATCTAAGTATTTGAAGGCATTTATTAAAATTATACGCATAGGTATTCTTCTTCAAATTTGATAGAATTCTAAAAATGATGATGTAATTTCAAATAATAATTTAGGTTCTGAATTTCATTCAAAAGTAGTAAACCGCTAACTTGCAGCCGAAATGAAGAAAAACAATTTTAGCGTAGAGCTTTCTACCAATCAAATATTCTCGGTAGTGGCTGAAGCCTCTGCTAATTTAGCATACGAAACTTACGTAATCGGTGGTTTTGTTAGAGACTTAATATTAGGCAGACCAAACAAAGACATAGATTTTGTAACACTTGGAAGCGGCATAGAACTTGCTCAACAAACCGCTACACTAATAAAACACCAACCGAAGGTTAATTTTTTCAAAAACTTTGGCACCGCACAGTTTAACTTAGACGACTACGACATAGAGTTTGTAGGTGCAAGAAAAGAATCTTACCGTACGGATTCAAGGAAACCATTGGTAGAAGATGGTACATTAGATGACGACCAAAAAAGAAGAGATTTTACGATAAATGCTATGGGCATCTCACTCCACAAAAGTAACTTTGGTGAGCTGGTTGACCCTTTTGACGGCATTGGCGATATAGAGAGAAAGCTTATTAAAACTCCCCTAGAGCCCGAAATTACGTTTTCTGACGACCCCCTTCGAATGATGCGAGCAATCAGGTTTGCGAGCCAGCTAAACTTCGATATAGAAACAGAAACTTTTGAGGCTATCAAAAAAATGAGCCACCGAATAGAGATAGTTTCACAAGAGCGAATCACAGACGAACTGAATAAGATAATACTTTCAAAAGTTCCTTCATATGGTTTTAAACTCCTTCATCAAGCGGGACTTTTAAAAATTATTTTTCCGGAATTTGTAAACCTTTTGGGTGTAGAAACTCAAGACGGAAAAGGACATAAGGATAATTTTTACCATACCTTACAAGTACTAGACAACACCGCAGCAAAATCTGATGACCTTTGGTTAAGATGGGCGGCTATATTACATGACATAGCCAAACCAGCCACTAAGCGATTTAGTCAAAAAGTGGGCTGGACATTTCATGGGCATGAGGAGTTGGGCTCTCGGTGGGTAAAAGGAATTTTCAGAAAAATGAAACTTCCTCTTGACGAAAAAATGCGAAAAGTCACCAACTTGGTTAGGCTACACCTTAGACCGATTGCTTTAGCTAAAGATGGCGTTACAGACTCAGCCATCAGAAGACTTTTGGTAGAAGCAGGCGAAGAAATTGAATATTTGATGATTCTTTGCCGAGCAGACATTACATCAAAAGACCCAAACAGAGTTAGAAAATATCTCAAAAACTTCGATAAGGTTGAGGAGCTTTTGATAGAAGTAAACGAAAAAGACAAACTGAGGAGTTTCCAACCGGTTATTACGGGTGAAATCATCATGCAGGTTTTTGGATTGGGACCTTCTAAGCAAGTGGGTATTCTCAAAAATGACATCAGAGAAGCCATTTTGGATTGTAAAATCGAGAACGATTACGAAGCAGGCTACAATTACCTCATAGAATTGGGCCAAAAAATGGACTTTGTGCCACTAAAGTCACTAGACGAAATATTAGCGAGTTTAAATACCCAACAAGAAACCGCCTAATAAACTACTAGTTTTTTAAATACGCCACTCCTATACTGCAACTTAGGCACTTTTTTAGACAGCAGTAATTGTTGTATTGCTCTATAAGTGCCTGGGAATCAAATGCCGAATTTATTTCAATTCCTAGGTCGGCCCATTTGCGTGTAATGTGGTTATCTTCGGGCTTTAGGTGTTCCAAAACCTCCACGGCTTGTTCAAAAAAAATGCGATTATTGGTAGCATCAGAATACGCTGCCAACAGGTTCACCCCTGTATTTATCAAAACATTGTAAACTGAACTTATACCCAAGCCTTTATTTTTCTTCGCAGATTTCTTTCCGAAATCATAATGCTCTTGCCAATATTCCGAAGGTGGATTTGAGAGTGTTATCGACAAAAACTTAGGGTCTACATTATCTTTAAAAAAAGAAAAAATAGAAGGCGTACTATTGATTAAACTGGCAAACTGAGCAATTCTTAAGGTTGGAAAATTAGACGGTCGTGTTCTTAAAAAACGCCATTCTTGTTTATTTACCTTTTTGCTTTCGATGCCATATTTTTTAGCCAAAAACGTATATTCTTCCTTTAGTTTTGTTTGATATTCTTCTTTAATTTCTTCCAAAAAACCAGCCTGCCCAAAACACAAAGCTTCTATCTGAAACAAATTGCCACGGTGTTTTTGCAGGATTTTTAGCGGTAAAACTTCAGCCAAGTGCAAAAATGCATCTGCATTTAGTTTAAATCCATAGTTTTTACCCAAAATCTGATAAGCGACTTCTTCCCAATCAAAATTGGTGGCGGCTAATCGTTCTTTTATAAACTCAGTTTTTGAGTTAAGCCTCCTAGCAAGAGCGTTGTCAAGCATTGAGATTTTATTGAGCTCAGTAGCCTCGCCTATAAATGAGCGGCATGCAATATTCTCCGAATTATCTACCAATCCTTTGTACTGACTTACAAGGTCTGTGCTTACTATATTTTTTAATTCCAACGTCGGAATCATCGATTTATCTGTTCGTTCTATCAATTGATTTTCTTCCCAAACTACATGCAGCACCACATTGTCGTAGGCCACATCATTATTATGTTTATGACTATTCCAATCTGAGGATTTTATATGGATTTCTACCTGCCCTGCCCAAAGTATTTCATTGAGACTAATCCTTGCATTAATAAAGTCTGGCCCAGAATTCGTATTGTGCGTACCTGTTTTCAGCACAGAAAGCACACTACCGTCTGTACACTTCAGATTTGACTTATCAAACAACTGATATTGCCATACATAATGCAGGAAATCTTCTTTCATTTAAGAAATTGGTCTAAATATTCGGCCATCTCAGTTTGTATTTTTTGTGCTTCTTCTCTTGCTTTCTCTGCAAAATCTTCTCCAGACGAAGCATATATTATCCCTCTTGACGAGTTTACAAGCAAACCGCACGTGGCGTTCATTCCGTATTTGGACACCTCAAAAAGACTACCTCCTTGTGCTCCTACTCCCGGAACCAACAGGAAACTATCTGGCACAATTGCTCTTATCTCCCTCAGTTTTTCGGCCCTTGTTGCACCTACTACGTACATTAACCTTTCAGAGTCGCCCCAGTTTTTTGACACTTCCAAAACCTTCTTATATACCTCAGTACCTTCGGCTAACTCCAAGTTCTGAAAGTCTTTGCCGCCTTCATTTGAAGTTAAAGCTAAAAGTATCACCCATTTGTTTTCGAACTCTAAAAAAGGAGATACAGAGTCTTTTCCCATGTAAGGAGCCACCGTGATGGAGTCAAACGACATACCTGAAGCCGACTTATCAAAAAACGCTCGGGCATATAAACTCGAAGTATTGCCTATGTCACCACGTTTGGCATCGGCTATAGAAAAACAGTCTTTTGGAATATATTCTAAAGTCTTGGCAAGGCTTTGCCAACCTTTTGGCCCCATGGCTTCGTAAAATGCGATATTGGGCTTATAACTCACGCACAAATCAGAAGTGGCATCGATTATGGCTTTATTAAATTCAAAAACGGGATCTTCGCTGCTTAGCAAATGCTTGGGTATCTTTTTGATATCTGTGTCTAAGCCCACACATAAATATGATTTCTTGGTTTTTATCTGATTAAACAGCTCCGTTTTTGTCATTCCTTTATTTTTTCTCAAAATTAGTTTAATTCTATTTTTTTTAAAAGAAGACTGCCAATTAATACCAAAGAATAGATTTTTTAATGCTAATTTTGCCAAACTGACAAATACTTAAAACAAAGATGGAATTCAAGAAAACAAGCATAGAAGGTCTTTTAGAAATAAGCCCACGCATATTTAGAGACGACAGAGGTTATTTTTTTGAATCTTACTCAGAAACTCTTTTTAAGGCAAATGGTGTAAAAGAAACTTTTGTACAAGACAATCAGTCTTTCTCCACAAAGGGAGTATTAAGAGGGCTTCATTTTCAAAAAGCTCCATTTGCACAAGGAAAACTGGTACGTGTAATCAAAGGAAGCGTGCTTGATGTTGCGGTAGATTTACGCCCCAACTCTCCTACTTTTGGCAAACACGAAACGTTTTTATTAACTGCAGAAAACCAAAAAATGGTGTACGTACCCGAAGGTTTTGCTCATGGTTTTTATACGATTGAAGAAGCCATATTCTCATACAAATGCACCAACCTATACGACAAAGCTTCTGAAGGTGGCATAATTTGGAATGACCCAACTTTAAACATCGACTGGAACGCCACAGAACCTTTGGTTTCAGAAAAAGATATGGAATTACCTACCTTTGAAGAGCTGAAAAAAACATTAGTTTAGTATTTTAGTATATTTCAATATTAAACTTTCGATTTTCTATTTAGAAACTCGCATTCAGAACCCACATAGTCCACTCATTAGCAAACTCTTAACACATCACTACTACCGTTAGATTACATTAATTCAAAAAGCCACCTTTTGGCACTAAATGTGGTCAAAAAAAGAGAGCAATAGTCCTATCCTAAAAAAAGACAATTGCCGAAAATATACATTTTATAGCTCTCTTGAAAAACTAAAAATCTGTTGGTTGTGGCGTCGGAAAAAGACCAAAACATATTACCACCTGAACTCAATAAATTTGAGTTCAACCCTACCTTTGGTTCAAGCCTTACCGTAGATTTGCATGCTCATATTTTACCTCAAATAAGCAATGGGCCTGCTAGTATGGAACTCGCCATAGAGCTTTGTGAAATGCTTCAAATCATAGGTTTCAGGCAAATTATAGCTACTCCGCATATTATGAAAGGATACTATGACTATCAGGAGTCTGACATCGTGGAGTTAACTGCAGAACTCAATCAAAATTTGAAAGAAAACAATGTTGCTATAAAGGTAAAAGCAGCAGCTGACTACTACGTTGATACTCATTTTTATGAAAGAATAAGGCAACCTCAGCGTCTTTTAACTATAGAAAACACAAACAACGAGATTTTAATTGAATGCTCTTTTACTAATGGTTTTGAATTTCTTGATAAGTGTCTGACACGACTTATAAACCTAGGCTACACTCCCGTAATCGCCCATCCCGAAAAACATTCCTTTTTATTGGATCAGAAAACAAAACTGGCGGTGTTAAAAAAAAGAGGGGTAAAATTTATGGTAGGCACTTCCTCTTATTTGTCTTGTAGAAATAAAACGATCAAGGAAAACCTAAACTTTTTGGTTGAGAATAATTTGGTCAGTTATGTGGCTACAAACATAAAAACCATGGACCAGTGGAAAGAAATACACCAGGTGATAGAAAACCCGGTGTATTTGAAAACCTTAAATCAAAATCTTATAAATAACGAACTGATTTTTTAAACAAACTCTCTTTGTCTCACTACTTCATAAAGCATAACTGCAGTAGCTACTGACACATTAAGCGACTCTACTTTTCCTTTCAGAGGAATCTTTACCTGAGCATCGCTAAGTGCTAATAGAGATGGAGATATACCGTCTTCTTCAGAACCCATGATGATAGCTGTAGGAAGCGTATAATCTCCTGAATATAAGAAACCTTCACCTTTTTCGGTACAAGAAACTATCTGAAAACCGGAGTTTTTCAAATAAGTAACGGTATTTATCAATTCAGTTTCTCTACAAACCGGAATGTAGTTTAAGGCTCCCGAAGAAGTCTTCATAGCATCTCCGTTTAGTTGAGCACCTCCACGCGTGGGCAATACCAAGGCATGCACACCGCTACACTCGGCCGAACGGCTAATGGCTCCAAAGTTACGAACGTCAGTAACTCTGTCTAAGATTAGTACTAGAGGCACCTCCCCTTTTTCGAAAGTATCTGCTACAATGTTAGAAAGCTTCGCGAAGTTTACTGTAGAAACAAACGCCACTGCACCTTGATGATTTTTCATCGTAATGCGATTCAGTTTTTCTAAAGGAACCTTCTGAATAGGAATACCTCTTTCTCTTGCTAACTTTTCTATTTCTTCAAAAAGCTTAATTTCTTTCTGAAGGACTATTTTATCAATTTCTTTGTCGCTCTTGATAGTTTCAATAACAGACTGAATACCAAAGACATAATCTTCTTTGTTCGGTCTTACTACTGCTTTGTAAAATTTTTTGGGATTATCTCCTCCGTGGTTTACTCCACTGCGTTTCCTGTTCTCCATGCTTCTACGTAAGGATACCAAAAAGTGCTGTATTCCGGATATCTGACTAATTCATAATTTTGGTCAGAGAATACATTTGACTTTCGGTAAAATGTAAATATTATTTCTGAATTATTTTGATTTTGGGTATAAAGCCAAACTTCTCTTTGTCTGTTTCTTTGTACTCTACTTGGCGGGCCCATTATGATATAAACCATGCCTTTGTCAGACTTCCAACCTTCTTTATAGGTAGAAAAGAGCTTGTTTGCTTCCCCCACTTTTTTGTAATATGACTTAATGATCTGCTTAGCAACTGTTTGATTGCCTTTACTTACATTAAGAAAATACAAATCTAGGGCTTCTTTGGGGTTTTCGGTGCTCATTAGGGCATCTATTTCTTTTGGCGTACTCATGTAAACCAATGATTTGCGTAGTTCATCAGGATATGTCATCTTTGGAAATCTATCATCGACCACCAAAAAACCATAGCCATCCTCATGAAAGTCAGGCTCTTGGGTTAAAACATAAATTCCTGGTAGGTCTAGTTTGAGTATTTGCCCTGACTTAATTTGTATGACCTCTACAGGCTCCAAACCGTCGAGTGCATCACGCTTACTTGATGACATGGGCGACAAAGCAGGCAAAACCTCATTTTTATATCTTTTCAAAAATAGTTTTTCATCCGAAGGCAAAATTGACTTTACCATAAACTCCTTTCCCAAAGAAACATACGATTGGAATGAAGGCATCGAAAGGTTATCAACCGAGTATATATTAAATCGGGTGTCCACTTTTTTCGCTCTAAAGTCTATCGGTAGGTCATTTGTGAATTTCATGGCTAAGGATTGGTCTATAAAATCCAAAATCAGCACACCACTTTCCTCTGTTTTTTGGTTTGGAACCTCAAAACTCAAATAAAACACATTTCCTTTTCTACTGAAGTTTTGATCCGAAAACTCCAATCTTCCCGACTTAAGTTTTTCTTTGGTACCATATTCTGTTTGAATAGACCATTGAATTTTGAAAATATTATCGAGGTCTTTAAAAGTAGTTTGTTCGGTTATATTGCCAACCTCTACCATCATAAACACTTGAATAGTAGTAGAGTCTTTGAATATATATTTTCCGTTTATGGAAGAAATAACCGGCCGAGAGTCTTTACTTCTAGGTTTCACAAGTGAACCAGACTCTTTGTTGAGTTGTTTTTTTTGTGGAACTTTACATCCTACAAAAACCAAGGAAAGAATAAAAAGTATTATGAAATTTTTCATGTAAGGCGATAATATTTTTGCTGAAAAGATAACGTAAAGCTGCCTCTAAATGTTGATGCAATATACATAAATTTATGAAAGATATAGAAAACCGAAACGATGTAATAAATCTAGTAGATTCATTTTATTCATTAGTTTTAGCCGATAAAGACCTTGCTCCAGTTTTTCAGCCCTCGCTTGAGGAATGGCCGCATCATGTGGAGCGAGTATATAACTTTTGGGAAAACTGGCTATTCCAAACCGGGAGTTACACAGGCGGAATGATGTTTGTTCATTTGCAAAGACACAAAACACATCCCCTCACCACCGAACTTTTTGAGAAATGGCTCTATTATTGGTATATCACCATCGATAAGTTTTTTGAAGGGAAAAATGCTGATTTCTTAAAGAAAAAAGCCTTAGAGATTGGGGAAATTTTGAATGCAAAACTAAACGCAAAACCAACCGCTTAATATGACACCCGATAAAGAAGAGAATCCTTTTTTGAGCCTTTTTGGAAATTTCAGTCAAGCAGGAAAAGTAACTTGGATAGGCAATAGACCCAAGAGTGGGGTACCCATGGATAGCCTTTCGGAGGTTTTGGTAGAAAAAAATGGACTAAAAGGTGACAGAGCAAACAAAACTTCAGCTACAGGAAAACGCCAAGTAACCCTAATCCAAAAGGAGCATATTGCGGCAGTGGCGTCTTTTTTGGGTTTAACCGAAATAGACCCAGCTTTACTCAGAAGAAACATAGTGGTATCTGGAATAAACCTAAATTCCTTAAAAAATCAAAAATTTAAGATTGGTACTGCAACTTTAGAAATGACGGGCTTTTGCTATCCATGTAGTAAAATGGAGAAAAACCTAGGGTACGGAGGTTTTAATGCTATGCGTGGGCATGGAGGTATTACGTGTAGGGTTATTGAAGAAGGCATTATCAAAATCAACGATCAAATCTCGATACTAAATCAAACCGAAAATCCACAGCAAAGTCTGTTTTCTAAATAAAAGCAAAATCTTTAGCCTTATGTTGTAAGAAATCAACTTTACCGATAGTTACATACGACCCAATACGTGCTATAACCGTAAAGTTTAACCTTCTGCGTTTACTACACCTTTTAGCTGATACAAAAAAACTCAATCCTTCGTGTTTTTTTCATACCAAAAGCTATTTCCTTATTTCTTATCTTTGCGGCTTAATTTTAAAAACAATTCATGATTTCAGTAGATAGTGTTTCGGTTGAGTTTAGTGGAACTACCCTTTTTAGCGATATTACATTTAATATTAACGATACCGACAGAATAGCCCTAATGGGTAAAAATGGAGCAGGAAAATCTACCCTATTAAAGGTAATAGCGGGTGTAAATAAGCCCACAAAAGGCAAAATATCGGCACCTAAAGATGCCGTAGTTGCGTATTTGCCACAGCACTTACTGACCGAAGACAACGCAACGGTTTTTGAAGAGGCAAGTAAGGCTTTTGCCGAAATAAATGCCATGCAGGTTCAAATTGACGAACTCAACCATCAGCTTGAGACCAGAACCGACTATGAGTCAGACGAGTACATGAAAATAATAGAGCAAGTTTCTGACTTAAGCGAAAAATTTTATTCGATAGAAGAAGTTAACTACGACGCCGAAGTTGAGAAAATACTGAAAGGTTTGGGATTTGCACGTGAAGACTTCCATAGGCCTACGAGTGAGTTTTCGGGTGGATGGAGAATGCGAATTGAATTGGCCAAAATCTTATTGAAAAACCCGGATCTTATATTATTAGATGAGCCAACCAACCACCTTGACATAGAGTCGGTGCAGTGGCTCGAAGAGTTTTTGACCAATAGCTCTAAAGCCGTAATCGTAATCTCACATGATAGGGCTTTTGTAGATAATATCACGAACCGTACTATTGAGGTTACTATGGGGCGTATTTATGACTACAAAGTAAACTATACGCATTATTTGCAGCTCAGAAAAGAAAGAATGGAGCAGCAACAAAAGCAATTTAACGACCAACAAAAAATGATTGCCGAAACCCAGGAATTTATTGATAGGTTTAAAGGCACTTATTCGAAAACCCTACAGGTACAATCGAGAGTTAAAATGTTGGAAAAAGTAGAGATCGTAGAAGTAGACGAAATGGACACTTCGGCGGTGAATATTAAGTTCCCTGCGGCTCCCCGCTCGGGCAACTACCCCGTTATGGCCGACCAAGTGAGCAAATCTTATGGAGACCATTTGGTGTTTAAAGATGCCACCATTACGATAGAAAGGGGACAAAAAGTAGCCTTTGTAGGTAAAAATGGAGAAGGTAAGTCTACAATGGTGAAAGCCATAATGGGCGAAATAGACTTTGATGGCGAACTAAAAGTAGGTCATAACTGCGAAATTGGGTATTTTGCTCAAAATCAAGCGGCTTTGCTAGACGAAGAACTGAGTATATTTGACACCGTAGATCAGATAGCTGTAGGCGAAATCAGAACAAAAATTAAAGATCTTTTGGGTGCGTTTCTATTTAGAGGAGACGACCTAAACAAAAAAGTAAAAATGCTTTCTGGAGGAGAAAAAACCAGATTAGCAATGATAAAGCTTTTGCTTCAACCGGTTAACCTTTTGATTCTCGATGAGCCTACCAACCACCTCGACCTTAGAACAAAAGACATACTCAAAGACGCTCTGAATGCATTTGAAGGTACTATAATCTTGATTTCTCACGATAGAGATTTCTTGACGGGCTTAGCCGAAAAGGTATTTGAATTTGGCAACAAAAGAGTAAAAGAGCATTTTGAAGACATAAATGGTTTCTTGAAAAACAAAAAACTAGAAAACTTAAGAGAAATAGAAAGGAAAAATTAAAGTCAACAATTTGGTTGTGTAACGATTATCACTTTTTAAGAATCAAATCTTCCAGACATTTGTACAAATAAAAATAAACAAACAATGGAAAATATACAGAACTTAATCAAAAACAACCAAGGGACTATTGTAGACGTTAGAACTTTTGAAGAATTTGCTGGAGGCAATGTAGTGGGCTCAAAAAATATCCCATTAAATGAAATTCCTGCTAGATTAGAGGAAATCAAAAACTTAGAAATGCCGCTTATATTATGCTGTGCATCAGGAAACAGAAGCGGACAGGCCACAGCTTTTTTAAAGGCACAAGGTGTAGAATGCTACAACGGAGGTTCATGGTTTGACGTAAATTATTTCCAGTCTCTGACGGTTTAATTTTAAAGAAAAAATATGGGAGAGGTCATTTTAAAAAATGACCTCTTTTTTTGTCTTAAACACTAAAATTCAAAAAGTTCTCCCTTCATTTTTTTATCTAAAAATCAATTTATTTTTATTCCCATAAATGCACTTTTTGGTGTCTTCTGTTTAGCTAATAAAACACCCGCAAACCTGAAATCACACAAAAAATTCAGCCGCTTTTTTTTTTAACCTCTTCTTATAAAAACACATCTAATATTTATTTTTCTTTTTCATAAACTACCTCAGATATAACGCCAGACATTATTTTGAACTTTTCTAAGAAAAATAATAACTATTAAACGAGCGTTTAATTTCTAAAATATTACTAATCCTAACATTGAAGATTTTTTTCAAAAAAAATACGAAATTTTGATACTAAACAGGAACACTCCACTGTTATTTATTTGTTATGCATTTCGAATATTGGTTACCATAAAAACTAAATACAATGGAAACTTTAGAAACAACAAAACTAGATTTAACAGGCAAAATTGATGTAGTAGAAAACATCAGTCGTGAGGACTTTTTGGAATTCTATATGAAACCCCAAAAGCCAGTTATAATAAAACATTTATACGGGAAAGACGCCCAAGTATACAAATGGACGTTTGACTATTTCCAAAAAGAACTTGGAGAATTAGAGGTTGGGGTATTTGATGATGAGAGCGAGACTAGACAAGACGACCGATCGTACAAAAAAGCTCCTATGACTATGAAGTTTGGAGAATACTTGCAGATAATTCAAGAAAAGCCCACTTCAAAAAGATTGTTCTTATTTAATGTATTTAAGCATAAAAAAGAGTTGCTCAATCATTTCAAGTTTCCAAACATTGCGGATAATGTGCTAAGCTTTTTGCCTTTTGCTTTTTTTGGTGGGCAAGGGGCCGAAACACGCATTCACCGCGACATGGACAACAGTTGCGTGTTTTTGACCGAAATAGCAGGATATAAACGCGTGGTACTTTTTGATCCTAAATACTCAAAACTACTTTATCAATATCCGTACTCTACGCACACCTCTATTGATGTAAATCATCCAGATTTTGACAAATATCCAGGATTGGCACATGTGCAAGGAATCGATTGCACTATCGGGCCTGGAGATACCATTTTTATGCCTTCGGGTTGGTGGCATCACATCGAATATAACACAGCAGGGCTAGGCTTTGCGATTCGCTCGCTCAGCCCTCACTATAAAGACAGGGTTGTCGGAATACTTCAAGTTGGCCTGAAAACTCACATAGACGACCTAGCGAATAAAATACTAGGCAGCAAATGGTTCGACTGGAAGAAAAACAAGACCATAGAAAGAGCAAATAGAGCGATACAAAAACTACAAAAGAAATAAACAAGGAGGCCTACCAAAATGGGCCTCTTTTGTTTTTTACTGTTTAACAGAATTGATTTTTTCAGTTAGATTTTTCTTAGCTTTATAAGAAAAACAATTTCTATGCTGAACTCACAAAAAAACAAATTCGATTTAGACCCTAACATACATTATTTAAACTGTGCCGCTTATGGCCCAATTTTAAAGTCATCGGCAGAGGCGGGAAAGAAAGGCATTGAACAAAAAATGCATCCAAATCAAATAACTTCAATTTCTCACTTCACAGATTCTGATACTGCACGTGGACTTTTTGCAGAACTAATAAACTGCGGCGATCCTGACTCTGTTGCGATTATTTCGTCTGTTTCTTATGGTTTAGCTATAGTTGCGGCCAATTTAGAAACTCAAATAAAAGGCCAAAACAAAAAAACGATTTTGACTATTGGAGATGAATTCCCAAATGATTTTTATGCATTTGAGAAAGTTGCTAAAAAACTTAATTTAGAACAAAACTCGATATTAAAACCACCCGGTTTAGCAAACATTGGGCAAGACTGGAACCAGAATATTTTAAATGCCATAAATACCGAAACCGCACTTATAGTATTGCCACATATCCATTGGAAATATGGTGTAAAGTTTGATTTAGAACAAATAAGCAAAAAATGCATAGAAAACGATGTCTTACTAGTTATTGACGGATCACAATCCATTGGTATAGAGCCTTTTGATAACACTAAAATTAAAGCAGACGCAATAATTTGCCCAGCTTACAAATGGCTATTAGGCCCTTACAGTATTGGTTTTGCTTATTTTGGAGAAAAATATAACGAAGGAACCCCACTTGAAGAAACATGGATGAACCGTGAAGGAAGCGACGACTTCACCACTTTGTCTATGAACCCAAAGGCCTACCGTCCCAAAGCCCAAAGGTACAACATGGGAGAGTTTTCGCAATTTATCCAAATGCCGATGCTTATTGATAGCCTCACCCAGATATTGGCTTGGAAACCCGAAAACATGAAAACCTACATAGAAGAAATTAGCTTATTTGAAATAAAAAAACTCCGAAACTTAGGCTGCGAAATAGTTTCTGAAGCATTTAGAGCGAAGCACTTATTTGGAATTTCCTTACCTAAAAATGTAGATAAGCAGTCTTTTCTGAATGCACTAAAAGGCAAGAATGTTTTAGTTTCTGACAGAGGCGATGTAATCCGAATTTCAATTAATGTATTTAATGAAAAGCGAGACTTAGAAATACTAACCGAAACTTTAGAAGAATGCTTGTAGCATTTTAATGAAAATAAAATATAAATGGCCAGTATAATTAAAAACTGAGTAGTGGAGCAAATCCCTATAAACTTGTTAATCTGAAGTTTTTTTAGCTTATTACTGTTTCATAAATAGCATTTTCTTTAATCTAAATGACAGAAAGCAATTCAAAAATGGCTTTTATAAAAAGCCTTCCTAACAACATATTTGCGGGGTTTGTAGTATCGTTAGTTGCACTTCCACTTGGATTTGGATTGGCCTTAGCCTCTGGTGTTCCGCCCATTGCGGGTATTATCTCTGCCGTAGTAGGTGGCGTTATAGTTTCGATAATAGGAGGCTCAAACGTAACCATTACAGGCCCTGGAAACGGGCTAGTAGTAGCCGTTTTCACTGCCGTGACCACTCTTGGAGCAGGCGACATGCAAGCGGGATATTTGATAACCCTAGCAGCTATCATAGTCTCAGGAGTATTGATTTTTCTACTTTCTTTTATAAACCTTGGTAAGCTGACTGATTTTTTCCCCTCATCGGCCATACAAGGAATGTTAGCTGCGATAGGTATTATCATTATTTCGAAACAGATTCATATTGTTTTTGGGAACCTAAATGCCACAGGATCACCGTTTGAGCTTCTTTTAAGTTTACCCAAATCTATCTTTGAATGTATAACCGACCCAGGCCAACATCCGGCAGCAATAGCCGGAATCGCGAGTTTACTAATTATGGTTTTTTATGCAAAAATCAGAAGTAAGTACTTCCAGCTAATACCCGCCCCCATGTGGATAGTATTTATTTCGGTAGGCTTAGCCCATTTTTTTGAAAATAAACTAGGTGTAGACCATCCAATTCCGAGTCAATATTTCATAAAAATACCGGACAATATTTTTTCGAATTTCCCTGTCCCAAACTTCAACAGATTGGCCGACTTTGATTTTATAGTAGCTGTTTTTTCAATCACAATGATTGCGGCCATCGAGTCGCTTCTATCTATAAAAGGAGTAGAAAAACTTGACCCGCTTTTAAGAAAGTCAAATGTAAACAAAGACATAAGGGCATTAGGAATTGCCACCGTGGTTTCCGGTTTTTTGGGAGGATTAAATGTAGTGACGGTAATAGCCAGGAGTTCGGTAAATGTGAATAACAATGGTTCTAACCGCTCTGCTAACTTTTTCCATGCGGCGTTTCTTTGTCTCTTTATTTTGGTTTTCAAAGAGCAGCTTGGCTACATCCCCTACCCAGCTTTGGCTGCCATATTGGTTTACACAGGCTACAAACTTGCCTCACCTGCCACTTTCAAAAAGATAATGAGCATAGGAAAAGAGCAGGTTTTCATTTTCCTAGTGACGCTTATAACCACTTTGGCCACGAGTTTAATCACAGGAATCACGGTGGGTATAGTGGTTACGTTTTTTGTGCATTTATACCTTACCAATAGCTTTAAACTATTTTTTGAGAATTTTAAGAAAAACAACCTCGAAGAATCGTTTGAAAACGATGGCACGCTTCATATTACAGTAAAGTACTTTAGTTCGTATTTAAATTTCTTTAGGTTAAAAGCAGTTTTAGATAAAATAAAACCTAACGAAAAAGTAATTGTGGATTTCCTTCAGAGTAGGTTTGTTGACCACACAGTGATGGAAAACCTTTGGGATTACGAACAAAAATTTGAAAAGTCAGGCGGGCAGTTTGAAGTCATCGGACTTGACCTCCACAGTGCCGAAAGTGACCATCCGTTTGCACTCAGAAGAGCCTTAGAGCTGGTACCGTTTGTTCATTTACCTGATAGAATGACACGTAGACAGCAAGAAATCAGTAACTTCACTGGCGTTTTTGATTGGAAGTTTAACAAGAGACAAGATTTTCATATCTATTTCTTAATGGGCTTTAATTACTTCAAAACTAGGCAGATCGACCACGTGTATAACATTGCACAAAGTCCAGAGCGAACCATAAAGCTATTCGATATTGAATTTTCCGAAGGGGCATTTATAGCCGAAGAGCAATTACACTCCACGATGGTGTATATCAAAACAAATCAAAAAACGCCTCAATTCACCCTTGACAAAGGCGATTTTTTTGAAAGAATGCAATACCTAGCGGATTTTAAAGAAATAAAGCTGAAGTCATTTAGAGATTTTGCAAAAAGATTTACACTTAGAGGAGAAAACCTACTCTCAATCAGACGCTTTTTTACCGATGATTTGATTCTTTTTTTTGAAAGTAACAGTTACTATCACATAGAATCTGATGGAAAGGGAGGCATCTTAATTAAAAACAGCGAAAGACTAGGAAGTGTAACCGAAATAAAAGCCCTCGTAGATTTTAGTATTAGATTAGAAGCGATCATAAACAGAAAAAAAGACTTGATATTAAAAAACTATTCTTAAAAATGAAAAGGTTCGAAAACTCATATAAATAGTAATATCTCGACTTAATCTTGAATTTTTACAATTTTACTTAAAATCTTAATTTCACCTTGTTTTATTATTTATAAAAATAGTAGAACTTAAACTTTATATATGGCTTCGAAAAGCCATCACTTAAACCAAAAATATACATGTCAATAAAAGTAGCCATTTCTCATAAAACCAAATATATTTTTGATAGAAGTGTACGTCTTACTCCTCATGTTTTTAGACTAAGACCAGCCGCTCACTCAAGAACTCAAATAGAAGGGTATAGTTTAAAAATTAGCCCCGAAAATCATTTTATAAATTGGCAACAAGACCCATTTGGTAACTTTCAAGCCCGTGTAGTATTCCCTGATAAAATCGCAGAACTTTCGGTAGAGGTAGAGGTAATAGCTGTTTTACAAACAATCAATCCTTTTGATTTTTTTGTGGAAGAATACGCCGAAAACTATCCGTTTGCCTATCCTGATTCATTAAAAAAAGAGCTAAGTCCATATTTGGAATATGACGAAAATGGGCCTCTCCTTAATAACTGGATCAAAGAACACCGGATACAAGACGATATGAAAATTGTAGACTTTTTAGTTTACTTAAATCAACTCATATATAAAGCAATCTCATATAATATTAGAATGGATCCGGGTGTACAAACCTGCGAGACCAGTTTAGATATAAAAAGTGGCTCATGTAGAGACTCGTCTTGGTTGCTCGTTCAAGTACTGAGACATTTTGGAATCGCCTCACGTTTTGTTTCAGGCTATTTGGTCCAACTTACACCAGACCAAAAATCACTGGACGGACCATCGGGCACTGAAGAAGACTTTACAGACTTGCACGCTTGGGTAGAAGCTTTTATACCAGGTGCAGGTTGGATTGGCCTAGACCCAACTTCAGGCTTATTGGCAGGCGAAGGTCATATACCACTTAGTTGTACACCACACTACAAAAGTGCTGCCCCAGTTACGGGTGGAACCGAAGTTTGTCAGGTTACCCTAGAGTTTGAAAACAAAGTATTTAGAATAAAAGAAGACCCTCGTGTTACCAAACCCTACACCGACAAGCAATGGGAAAATGTAATGCAAGTAGGTGAAGACGTTGAAAAAGACCTAATAGAAAACGACGTAAGACTTACTATGGGTGGTGAACCTACTTTTGTGAGCATCGATGATTTTGAAGGAGACGAGTGGAACTCTACTGCTGACGGTCCCCTAAAAAGAAAACTCGCGTATGATTTAGCTTTAAGACTCAAAAACAGATTTGCATTTGGTGGTTTACTTCATTTTGGTCAAGGAAAATGGTACCCCGGCGAACTATTCCCGAGGTGGCAATATGGCTTATATTGGAGAAAAGACGGTTTACCTATCTGGAAAAACTTTGATTTAATAGCTAAAGAAGACAGCACAAAGTTTACGCATATTGAAGCCGATATTTTTGCAAATGAATTGGCTAAAACCTTAGGAATAAGCACTAAAAATATAGTTCCGGCCTATGAAGACCCATTCTATTGGACACTTGAAGAGCAAAAACTCCCAGTAGATATTGACCCACTTAAAGTCAACTTAAAAGATTCTATTGAGCGACAAACACTGACAAGGTTACTTACCAAAGGACTAAATAATGCCGCTGGCTTTGCCTTACCTATTAAATGGAATTTTGAAGAAAATACATGGTCAAGTTGTGCTTGGGAATTTAGACGTAAAAACTGTTTCTTAATACCTGGAAATTCACCTATCGGTTTAAGGCTTCCTTTAAAAGAACTTCCAGAGATATCCAAAAAAGATAGCGAAAAAGCAGTAGAAAGAAGTCCATTTGAAGACTTACCAGTTTTTTCAAACAATGATCAAAACCTAAAAAGTCGTTATGGAAAATCAGCTAAAGGAATAAACAAAAAACCTAAAAAAGGAGAAGAAACCTCTCTTTTGACATTTACTACTGCCTTAACGGTGGAAGAAAGAGAAGGTATATTGTATGTATTCTTACCACCGGTTGATTATTTTGAGCATTATCTTGACCTAATCGGAAGTATCGAATCGGTTGCAGAAAAACTAAACATGCCGGTTCGGGTAGAAGGATACACTCCACCAAGCGACAACAGAATAGAAAAACTAAGTGTAACCCCAGACCCAGGCGTTATTGAAGTGAATATCCATCCAGCCAAAAGCTGGTCAGAATTGGTAACAAACATAAGTTCATTGTACGAGGAAGCCTTTTTTGCTCGCCTTGGTACTGAGAAATTTATGGTAGATGGCCGCAAAACTGGAACCGGTGGCGGAAACCACGTAACCATAGGTGGAGCCACTCCAGCAGACAGCCCAATACTTAGAAGACCAGATTTGCTTCGTAGTTTAATTACGTATTGGCAACATCATCCCGTATTGAGTTATTTGTTCTCTGGGCCATTTGTAGGGCCTACCAGTCAAGCACCAAGAATAGATGAAGGCCGAGAGGAACTTCTATATGAAATGGAGATAGCATTTGATCAACTTTCATCGAATGAGAACCCTCCTTTCTGGATGGTGGACCGAATATTCAGAAACTTATTGGTTGATATTACAGGAAATACACACCGTGCAGAATTCTGTATCGACAAATTGTATTCGCCAGACTCAAGTACGGGCAGACTTGGGATATTAGAATTCAGAGCTTTTGATATGCCGCCTCACAAGCAAATGAGTTTGGTTCAAACCTTATTGATTAGGGCTCTAATAGCGAAATTCTGGAAAAACCCATATGAGAAAAAATTGATAAGATGGGGCACCGAACTCCATGACCGATATATGCTGCCGCATTTTGCCTATTTAGACATGATAGATGTGGTCAATGACCTTAAAGATGCCGGTTACAACTTTGATATTTCATGGTTTGATTCATTCTTTGAGTTTAGATATCCGAAATACGGAAATATAACGGTAGATAACGTGCAGCTAGAAATTAGACTCGGCATAGAGCCTTGGCATGTATTGGGCGAAGAGCTTTCTAACTCGGGTACCGCCCGTTTTGTAGATTCTTCATTGGAAAGAATTCAAGTAAAAGTAAGTGGTTTTATAGAAGGTCGCCATATTTTACTTTGTAACGGATGTCGTGTTCCACTAAGACCGACCGGAGTTAAAGGTGAATTGGTAGCCGGTATACGATATAAAGCATGGAATCCGCCTTCGGCATTACACCCGACTATTGGTGCAGATGCTCCTTTAGTACTTGACATTATCGATTCTTGGAACAACAGAGTCTTGGGTGGTTGTACGTATTTTGTTTCGCATCCGGGTGGAAGAAGTTTTGATACTTACCCAATAAATTCGTACGAAGCTGAGTCGAGACAGATAAGTAGATTCTGGGGATTTGGGCATACGCCAAATGCAGATTTGGAGGCTGCACCATCGGTAAAAAACACGCCGTTTATCTCGAGATTTGTTTCTCAAAACAAAAAAGACCTAAAAATCGATACGCCTATTGAGTTAATAAATCCGGAATTTCCGAACACTTTAGATTTAAGAAAATTCTGGAAAGTAAAGTAATTATTTAATTAAAAACTTAATATTAAATTAATAATGTACCATCTTTGGGGCAAATGACCGCATTATGCAGATAGACGCTTCAACCAATCTTTTAGAAAATTATCTTAAAATAGCCTCGAAAAATGACGAGACTATTGACAAAGACGGGAATATTAAGCCCATTTGGGCCAACTTATTCAATAATTTGCAACACCTAGGTTTAGATAACCTAAATCAAAGGAGTTTAGACATAAAGAATAAGTTGAAAGAAAATGGGGTAACCTATAATATTTCTACCCAAAACTCTGGAGAAAACCGTGCTTGGAAACTTGACAGTATTCCTTTTTTGTATGACGCTAATGAATGGGATACAATTAAGAAGGGTCTTGTACAGCGTGCGGTTTTGTTGAATGAAATCTATAAAGATTTTTATGGAAGCCAAAAACTGATAAAGGATGGCGTGTTTCCTGCACATGTGCTTTATGGAAACGACGGTTTTTTGCCCCCATGTATGGACATAAAAAATCCTTTTAAAAATCAGTTGAGCATGTATGCCGTTGATTTTTCGAGAGGTCCAGATCAGCGTTTGTGGATTTTAGACAACCGCACTCAGTCTCCATCGGGTTCTGGTTATGCACTCGAAAACCGAGGTCTTTTAAGTAGTTTTTTGCCTGAACTTTCAAAAGGTATAGAACCTAAAAAACTTGCCCCATATTTCAACTCATTTCATACGGCCATTACAAAGAATGGCAAAATAAACAGCAGTGAATTAAATATAGTCTATCTAACTCCTGGACCTTTTAACGAAACTTTTTTTGAGCATTCATATTTAGCATCATATTTCGGCTATACGCTTGCACAAGGGTCTGACTTGGTAGTCAGAAGTTCTTCTGTTTTTCTAAAAACTGTAAAAGGACTTGAAAAAGTAGACGTGATTATTAGACGTATAGACGAAGACTTCTCTGACCCACTAGAACTAAGAAAAGAGTCTCAACTGGGAATACCCGGCTTGCTACAAGCCATGCGTGCCGGCAATGTGATTGTGATTAACCCTCCTGGGACCGGGATTTTGGAAAATCACATGTTGTTACCCTTCATGAAAAGTGCCAGTAGGGCCATATTGGGCGAAGACCTTCTGATGCCAAACATCGCCACTTGGTGGTGTGGGCAACCCAAAGAACTTAATTATGTACTAGAAAACCTGCCTAAACTTATTGTTAAAAAAGGAAATAGAAAAATACGGCATTCGTCGATTTTTTGTAGAACCCTAAATGAAGCCGAACTCGCAAAATTAAAAGAAGAAATCAAGCAGAATCCGAGAGACTTTGTGGCTCAAGAGGAGTGTATTTTATTTACCTCCCCTAGTTTGGTCAATGGCCAAATACTTCCTCGACTTTCGGCTACACGTGCTTTTTTGGTTTCGGATGGAGACTCATTTAAAGTTATGGATGGCGGCCTAACTAGAAGTTCTGCCGACCCTGAAAAATTTGTAATTTCGAATCAACTGGGTGGCATCTCGAAAGATACTTGGATAGTAGACCAGCATTTTTTACCTCAAAAAGAGAAACTGGTTTTCAACTCTGATAAATTTAATCATAGATACAATTCATTACCTAGCCGTGCAGCTGAAAACATGTTTTGGGCAGGAAGAAATACAGAAAGAGTACTTACTACTGTTAAGTTTTCGAGAGTAATACTTCAGTTTATTCAAGAAGAATTTTCGATGGATGTTAAACAGCAACCTCATACGCTTACAATATTGAGTAAAACTTTAGAAGCACTGACATACGTAAGTTCTGAGGATTTTGATTTTTCAAAATTAGAAACGCATTCTAAATATATACAAGCCGTAGTTTCTTCCCGAAAAATGCCGGGCACGGTGGTTTCTAACCTAAGAAATCTACTTAACTGTGCTACCACTGTAAATGAGAAATGGAATCACGATACCAAGCGTTATATCAACGCCATAGAAAACAGCATGGAGGAGATAGGTACCATTAAAACTACCCATCAGACACAGAGAATATTAGAAAGATTGCAAAGTAGACTGTTTGGTTTTTATGGTATTTTGAGCGAAAGTTTCCCACGTGATGACTCATATTACTTCTTTGAAGCTGGTAAATATCTTGAAAGAGCCATAAACCAAGTAGTGTTAATCAAAAACATTTTCTTACTTAAGCAAAGCTCAGAGATAGAAAAGGAGTTGCTCGAAACACTTTTACATAATAACAATATTTTGGTCTTTTATAGACAACTCTACAAATCATTCATGAACCTTGAAACAACATTAGACATGTTGCTTCTCGACGAAACTTTGCCTTGTTCGGTTAGTTTTTTGATTGACAAATTAAACAATAACCTCCAAAAGTTACCCAAAGAAGCATTTGGAGTTAGACTTACACCTACATTGGCTTTGGTTTTGGAGGCACAAACAATGGTTCGCTTATCTAAAGTAGAAGACCTGGGCGTATACAATGAAGACTCCCACGAAATGTTTAATCTACATTCGTTTTTAGATAAGATAGAAGAGCTACTTTCAAAAGTTACCGAAAATCTTACAAATCAGTATTTTACCCATACCCTTATCCAACACTCTCTTGTTGAATACACAGATACAGACATCTTGAATAATGAAATATAACCTGCTTCATAAAACTAAATACACCTATACAAACGAAGTAAAGGGGTATCATGGATTAGCTTGTATAATGCCAAGGACAGATGAAAATCAGTCGTGCCAAAGTAATGTAATCACGATTTTGCCTAAACCAGACGAACTTGTAATGCGAACTGACATGTGGGGAAATAAACTCCACTATTTCTCTATTAATTCTCCTCACAAAGAACTTGAGATACGTTCTGAGTCATTTATTATAAAAAATTCATATGATCAGATAAAAATTAAACCGAGTATAACTTACGGCGAAGCATTGGAAATACTAAAAACAAGTGTGCCTATTAAAGCAGAGGTTTGGCCTTTTTTGATTCAAAGTCCAAAAATATCGTGGTCAAAAAATATTGAAAAATATGCAGCCCCGTCTTTTCAGCTAGAAACACCACTTTACGATTGTATTGAAAATCTTTCAAGTAGGATTTTCCATGACTTTGAGTTCAATGCTAAGTTTTCGGATGTAAACACTCCAATAGAAAAAGTATTAAAAGAAAGAAAAGGTGTATGTCAGGATTTTTCCCATTTGGCTATAGCCTGTATCAGAAGTATGGGCATTCCGGCCAGATATATCAGTGGATATATAGAAACCTTACCGCCTCCGGGCAAAGTCAAACTCCAGGGCTCTGACGCATCACATGCTTGGTTTTCGGCAAATATCCCTAATGTGGGTTGGTTTGAGTTTGACCCAACTAATAATATGGTGCCTGGCGATCAACATATAAAAACAGCCTATGGACGTGACTACAGCGACGTGGTGCCCGTAAAAGGCGTGATGTTTACCGCAGGTGGTCACAAACTAAAAGTAGAGGTAGACCTCAATAGAATAATCGAAAATTAAAGTTCTTTTTCCCAAGCAGCTATTGCTTTCGCCATAGATTCAAACTCTATCAAAAAGCCGTCGTGGCCATAGGTAGAGTCTATTTCTAAAAACTTTGCATCAGTTATTCCTTCGGCTATTTTTGATTGCTCAATTGGCGGAAATAAGATGTCAGAGCTAATGCCGATTACCAAGGTTTTGGCTTTTACAAGTTTCAACGCCTCGCTTACCCCTCCCCTGTTTCTACCCACATCGTGTGAGTCAAACATTTTGGATAAAGTCCAATACGAAAACGCATTAAATCTTCTTTTTATCTTTTCGCCCTGATAGTTTTGGTAGGTATTGGCACGGAAAAAATCTATCTGTCCTTCGTCTCTTGACTGCGTACGGTTATAGGTCTGATAATTTCGATATGACAATAAAGCTATGGCACGGGCCACTTTCATGCCCTCAAGGCCTGCTTTGGGAGATTTTTCTAGCCAAGTCGGGTCGTTTTCGATGGCCATACGCTGACTTTCGTTAAAAGCCACACCCCAAGGCGAATGAATGGCATTTGTAGAAAATAAGATGCATTTTTCAATTACTTCGGGTTCCATTACGGCCCACTCTAAAGCTTGCTGACCGCCCAATGATCCTCCTAATAAATAGGCTATGCTATTAATTTCAAGATGCTTTCTAAGTAAAATAAAACTTTCTATAACGTCTCTAATGGTAAGAAACGGGAAATCGTGAAAATATGGGCTGCCGGTTTGAGGATTTACAGAAAGTGCGTTTGTGCTGCCATAGTGAGAGCCTGGCACATTTACACATACTATGAAGTATTCTTCAGGATTAAACCTTCTGCGGTCACCTATTAAGCCACTCCACCAGTCTGAAGGGTTTGCATTGCCCGTAAAAGCATGACACACCCAAACCACATTACTTTTGTCGGCATTTAAAGTACCGTAGGTAGTGTAAGCCAACTCGAGCTCTGGCAGCCATTCTCCGTTTTCTAACTTAAAAGGAGATTCGTATTTATATATCTTAGTATCTATCATAAAACAAAAAAATAGGAGCTTAGCCATTTCTTACTAAGCCCCAAAAAATCATTAAAGTGCCGCTGTTATATCTGCTTTAATATCTTCGATATGCTCTATACCTAACGAAATACGTAACAAGTTTGGATCTACACCTGCTTTCAACTGGTCTGCTTCTGGCAGCTGTGAGTGCGTGGTAGAGGCAGGGTGTATTATTAATGTTTTTGAATCTCCTACATTTGCAAGGTGCGAAATAAGTTTTAGGCTATTCACAAACTTTTCCGCTCTTTCTCTTCCACCTTTTAGTTTAAATGAAAGCACACCACCAAAACCTCTTGTCAAATATTTTTTTGCTAGCTCATGCGATGAATGACTTTCAAGACCTGGATATGAAACCGACTCCACTTCCTCGTGGCTTTCTAGCCATTTTGCTAAAGCAAGGGCATTTTCACAAGTCCGCTCAACTCTAAGCGACAAGGTTTCTAAACCCTGAATCAATAAAAATGAGTTAAATGGCGACTGAGCAGGGCCCCAATCTCTAAGGCCTTCTACTCTACATCTGATGATAAACTGAATGTTTCCAAAAGGACCACCGATTCCGAATACATCGTTATAAACTAAACCATTATAACTCGCCGATGGCGAAGTAAACTGCGGATATTTCCCATTTCCCCAGTTAAAATTACCTCCGTCTACAATCACACCGCCCATGGTGGTACCGTGACCGCCAATCCATTTGGTAGCAGACTCTACGATTACGTTGGCACCGTGCTTAAGCGGCTGACATATAGCTCCACCAGCACCAAAAGTATTGTCTACAAATAGTGGAAGGTCGTGTTTTTTGGCAACTGCTGCTATTTTTTCAAAATCTGGCACATTCAAACCTGGGTTACCAATGGTTTCAACATAAATCAATTTCGTATTTTCATCTATAAGGCTTTCTATGCTTTCGGCATCTGTACCATTTGCAAAACGTGCTTCTACGCCTATGTTTTTGAATGAGTTTTTAAACTGATTAAATGTTCCGCCATACAAAAATGAACTCGTAACGAAGTTATCCCCTACCGAGGTTACGTTGTTTATGGCTATAAACTGTGCCGCATGACCTGAGCTAATAGCCAAAGCTGCTACTCCACCTTCTAATGCCGCTACTCTTTTCTCAAAAACATCATTAGTCGGGTTCATTATTCGGGTATAAATATTCCCGAACTCCTTCAGAGCAAAAAGGTTAGCTCCATGCTCTGAGTTTTTAAACTGATAGGCAGTGGTTTGATAAATAGGCACTGCACGTGATTGTGTAGTAGGATCAATCTCTTGGCCAGCATGTAGCTGTTGTGTTTCGAATCTTAATTCTGACATGTTTTAATAAAATTTAAATAAAAAAATACACCGTCGTGCGTGCGATAAACGCATGACGAAAAATTTCGATTCTCGAAATCTTTAAACAAAACCAATAGTAATTTGAAAATCGCCTGATTGGTTTATAAGTCCTAGAGGCTACTGTTGAGCCGCTGAGGTAGGTATTGGCACCTTTTCGATAAGTATCGGCAGGTTGCCCGAGTTTCAAAGAGCCTATTCTCTCCACTCGTCTTTATAAATCAACCATTCAGCTGCAAAAGCGAAGAATGAATTGATGCTGCAAAGCTATAAAACATTTTTTGGAATCAAAAAAATATCTGAATTAAGTTAACCTTAATAAATCCTGAACCTTTTGGAGTGCAAATACGTATTATTATTCAACGCATATTTACCAAGTTTTTAATGTTGGGCTATATTTGTCAATCTTCCTCAAAAAGTACATTTACCTTAAGTCAAATCGATTTAAAGGAAGATAACTTACTTATTTGGGACAAGCTTCTGCCCGATAACCATCACCTAAAAAGTGATAAAATAAATTTCTATAAAGAGAATACCTCCGTAGAAAGTTTAACTTTTATTGTTTGGGATAAAAAAGAGCAAATTGCGGCTATTTACCTACAAAAAAGCAAATTCCCTTTAAATCAAATAAAGATTTCGGACCTAAGAATATCACTATTAGAGCTATTTACGAAGTGCGATGAAAACCTAAGTTGCTCATTAGACGTATTGGTTTGTGGTAATATTTTCAAATCTAACCAAGAAGGTTTTTATATAAAAGAAGGCTATTGCAGAGTTCAGATATTTGAAGCTTTGGTCGAGTTTTTAGAACAAAACGAAAAAACGAAAAACTTTGCGGGTTTATTGGTAAAAGAATGCGATGCCCCTTTTGATATAAGCAAAAAACTTATTCCTTTTAGTCAAGATATCAGCATGCAAATGTGCATTGACCCGAGTTGGAAAAACATGGGTGACTACGCTTCGGTTTTAGACAAAAAATATAGATCGAGATACAAAAAAATAATAGCGAAATTTGATTCTTTAACTTTTACAGAATTAAATATTGAAGACATAAAACTTCACCAAAAACGCATTTACGAGCTCTATTTGGAGGTTTTGCAAAATCAAACGGTAAAACTTGGCGAAATAAAACCCACATATTTTTTAGAATTAAAGAAGCTACTAGGAGACAATCTGCAAGTTTTTGGTGTGTTTAAATATGAAAAATTAATCGCTTTTTCTACGCATATATTTTCAGGAAATGGCCAAATGGAAATTCATTATATTGGGATAGATTATACGGAAAACGAAAACTATAATCTGTACTTCAATATCCTCTATTTTGGACTTAGCGAAGCTATTAATAAACACCAAAACAAAATAGAATTAGGTAGAACAGCCGAAGTCGCCAAGTCGAGCATGGGAGCTAAACCTGTTAAAAAGCTTAATTATTTATACTTCAAAAAGCACATTTACAAACTGAGTTTTAAACTTTGGATTGAAAAACTAATCGGAAGCAATAACGCCGAACAGGAATTCAGAAATCCTTTTAGCTCAGCTACTAAACAATCAGTTTAAGTTTTTAATCAAAACAGCATCTTTCAGCACCAAAGCGGCGGTTTCACAGCTCGAAACCGTGGTTTCTTCAAAAGCAGTATCGGTATTAAGCATAAAATACATATTAGAAGTATGTATATATATATCTTTTAGCAATTGATTTTGAATACTGCACAGTCCAAACTCTGCTCTTTTATTATTCGTTTCTTCCTCACTCAATATTACTTTACTCGTATTTTTTAAATACACCTCAAACTCCCTTCCACTTTGGTCACAATCTGAGCGGTTTTCTATGTTTACTTTTATTAAAACTTTGTTGCTTCTATGAATACCCACATTATAATTTTGCAAGGTATTTGCCACTTCAGGAAGTATTTTTCCATTTTTAAGTCCTTCCAATATTTGATTTTTAATTTCTAAATTTTCTTTTACTACAGGCCTAGGCAAATCCATATTAAGTCGAAATGACATCGGCATCAAATACCATCTAAGAAAATCGGCTTGTGTATTAAAAATTAAATCTAGGTTTCTATCATAATTCAAGATATACCGCTTAACTCTTTTTGAAGGTAAGTTCGCACTATTATTGGTAGCTGCGAATAATAACTCTTCAGAAACAAATCCGTGTTTTTCTAAAATTTCAAAAAACTCATTTTCTTTTTCTTCTAAAACTACTTTTAATGAATCATTAAATACCTTGAAATCACTCTTTATTAAACTAGTGTCTGTGTAATAGTTTATTTTTTTATTTGTAAAATATAAAGAATCTGAAAACATTTTTGGATCGTAATCTTTTACTTTTATTTGGACTTTTTTCCCATTTATTATATATGGGAAAGTACTTGTCTCCTCTTCCAAATGATATTGCAAAATGCTTAAACTATCAAATTTTGTCCAAATTTCGTTCTGATTTGCTTCCTTTGACACCTCAAAAACCTGCTGATAAAAGGGTTTATAGTCGTACCACCAAGAGCCAAACATGGTGCCAATTGGCTTTTTTTCTAAAAATTCGGCAGGCACTCCTTTTTTTGCAAGTTTAATCAAATACTTTTTTGCTCCTTCGGGGTCTTTTTGCAACAGTTTTGCGGCAGAAGCATTATACAAATCCTTGGCAAAAACAGAGCCTTTGACTTTAAAAGCTTCATTGTATGAATTAACGGCCGCGATATAATCGCCTTTTACGAGTTCATTTTCTGCTTTGTTTGTATACGGATAATAATCAACTCGATAATCAATTTGAGAAAAAGATACGCACGGAATAAAAAGAAAGAAGAGTAGTGTTTTCATTATAAAGGATTTAGGCTTTTTCTGATTTAGGTATTTCCAATAAAAATAAGCTACAATTGGCTTATTCACAAAAGAATATATATTTTTAACAATTCATTATATATACCCTATCTTTTACTTTTAAGTCATGAAACTTTCTCACGAACTCATCGATACCTTTTATTCTGCTTTTCAAAAAAAAGACAGTGAAACCATGAAGGGCTGTTACCTGTCAGAAGCAACTTTTAACGACGAAGTCTTTAAAAACCTAAACGGTTATCAAGCTGGTAAAATGTGGGAAATGCTCCTAAAAAATGGCAAAGACATGCAAATGGTTTATGAAATTACAGATGATAACGTAGCGTTTCCCAAAGCAAAATGGACGGCAACATATACGTTCTCAAAAACTGGCCGAAAAGTAGTGAATGTAATCTATGCAGAATTCGTCATAAAAGACGGTAAAATTTTGACCCATACAGACTCTTTTGATTTTCACAGGTGGGCCAAGCAGGCGTTTGGGCCTATGGGAATTTTGTTGGGCTGGACGGGATTTTTCAAAACCAAAATTCAAAAAACAGTTAGCCAAACTTTGGAAAACTACATTACCAAACACCCCTAATTATCTCAAATAATAGAGTTTTAACATTTCTAAGTTTTCCTCATTCCCCATTCTTAGCCAAACATACTGACTGTCTATTATTCTATCGGGCGATACAAATATGCGGGTAGATTTGGTTAATGCATCAAAATACGAATCCGAATTACTATTTTGCCCCAATACATTTTTACTTAAAAAAACCAACGAAACTTGGTAATTGAAGCCTTTGGTTAGACCAGAAGTAACCTTTTTGATATCATATTTGCCTACATATTTGGTCCCTTGGTATTTTCCATAAAACTCACCAGAATCAAAATCCATTACAAAATAATTATTAGCTCTTTTGTATTTTTTAGAAAACTTACTCAGGTTTTGTTCCGGCGAAACCGACACCAGTTTGTATTTGTCAATGGGCATAGAAATGACCGGATGTGTGGCTTTCTTTTGACAAGAAATAAAAAACAGAAAGGAAATTATTATTAAATATCGCATGAGGATTCTTTTAGATAGAGTTGATTTCCGTTTAGTTCAAAATCATACACATATTCAAAATCTCGCATGGCATTAACAAAGGCTATTTTAGAAAAAAGCTTTAAATCATCTACCTTAATGCTCTTTTCCTCAATTTTTCCACTATTTAAAAGTGATTTTCTTTTTACTCCCTCAAACAAGCATTCCATAGGCGTATACCATTTTTGATTATCAAAAAAAACGATATTGCTGTAAGAAGCATCGCTCAAAAGTCCATTTTTCACAAAAATAACATCGTCAAAATCTACATTTCCGTGCATTGGTTTTTCTAAATCAGCTCTATTGGTAGACTTAAATGCATAACTGATGGTATCGTTTTCTACTAGTTTTACTTGTTTATGCTTTTTAACTTTATAGGCATCAAAACTAACGCTAATTAACTCATAATCATATATTACCTTAACTTTAAACAAACCCGTCTTTATGCCATTGGGCACATTCAGTACTGACTTTAGGTCTATTTTTTCGGCATTAGGGAAGTGCTTCTGCATAGTTCTGTCTACCCGTTTCTGATGCAAGTCCAGCAAATAAAACTCACCGTCTTGCCATTTTATACTTTCAAAAAACTGGGACATATATTTTGTGAATTAATTCTTGGTATTCTTTTTCAGCCACACTTTGGTGGGTTATTCCGCCGCCACTTTTGTAAACCAAGCCTTGTTTTTGATTTTCAATAAAACGAATCATAACCGAGGAAGTAAAGCTTTCTCCATCAAAAATACCAAAAACACCGGTATAAAACCCTCTTTCGCCATTCTTATATGTGCTTTTTTCTGCAGCGGCTATTATTTCAACGGTCTTGGCTTTGGGTGCTCCTGTGATAGAACCCGCGGGTAACAATTCCATAAACCAGTCGCCCATGTTTGATTTCCAATCGGTTGGCAGTTGCCCACTCACCTCAGAACTAACCTGATACAAGCCTTCGCCGTTTTGTTTTTTTATAAAATCTAAATATCTAAAACGCTCCACCCATACTTTATCGCAGATTTTACTCAAATCATTTCGTATCAAATCTACTATGGTGGTGTGTTCGTGATATTCTTTGGGTGCCAATAGTTCAGTAGAACCTGCCTCAAATTCTTTGGCGGTGAGTGTTCCCTTCATTGGGAAAGAAGAAATAACTCCCTCAGGATTTACCGATGCAAAGCTTTCGGGAGAAAAACACACAAACTGATCTTTTACCCAAAGTTTATATTTAGCTTTTGCATGAAAAATAACTTCTTCTAAGCCCATATTTAAAGTAATCGGCGTTTCGACGGTTAGGTTGGTCAGGAAACTATTGCCCAACAAAAGCTCGTTTTTAACACGATCAAATGCAGATTTGTAGATTTCAAAATCCACGGGATGCGGAATAATCGCAGATTTTACAATTAATTCTTTTTCCGCGAAATTTTGTAATTGAATATATGCATCCTTTACCTGAAATCGAATGTCTTCCTCTTTGATATTCGAAAGTTCGGATACGTAACACTGCTCGGTTTTGTAATCCATAAAAAACAAAAAAGGACAAGCAAGTTGTCCTAATTTGTTCATTTTATTTTTTGCAGAAATCTTATCCAACATCCAAAGTTTGGTTTAAGTGTAAGCCTCAACAGGCTCGCAAGCACATATTAGGTTACGGTCGCCAAAGGCTGAGTCAATTCTACTCACCGATGGCCAAAACTTATTAAATTTCAATCCTTCAAAAGGAAACGCTGCTTTTTCTCTGCTGTATGGTTTCTCCCAACTGTCAGTTAACACTACTCGCATAGTATGCGGTGCATTTACCAATACGTTGTCTTCTTTCGGATAAATACCATTTTCTATTTCTGTTATTTCTTCTCTAATTGCTATCAGAGCATCACAAAACTTATCTAATTCTGCTTTTGACTCAGACTCGGTTGGCTCTATCATAAGCGTACCCGCCACTGGGAATGAAACCGTAGGAGCATGAAATCCATAATCCATCAAACGTTTTGCTATGTCTTCTACCTCTACTCCCGCAGACATTTTAAACGGACGGCAATCCACAATCATTTCGTGTGCACATCTTCCAGTTTTACCCGTATATAATATATTGAAGTGCTTCTCTAATCTTGCTTTGATGTAGTTGGCGTTAAAAATCGCAAGTTTAGTTGCATTTTCTAGTCCTTCAGTTCCCATCATAGCTATGTATGCATACGAAATTGGCAATATACTCGCACTGCCCCATGGTGCAGCCGAAATACCGTGAATGGCTTGTTCTCCCCCGGTTTTCACCACAGCATTACCAGGCAAAAATGGTGCAAGGTCTTTCACTACTCCGATTGGTCCCATACCAGGGCCACCGCCTCCGTGAGGGATACAGAAAGTCTTGTGTAAGTTAAGGTGACACACGTCAGCTCCGATTTTACCAGGAGAAGTTAAGCCTACTTGGGCATTCATATTTGCTCCATCCATATACACTCTACCGCCATTGGCATGAATGATATCACAAATCTCGATGATGGTTTCTTCGAAAACTCCGTGGGTAGACGGATACGTAACCATTAAACAAGATAAGTCATTTACGTGCAACTCAGCTTTAGCTTTTAAGTCAGCCACATCTATATTTCCTCTTTCGTCACATTTTACTACTACCACTTTCATACCGGCCATAACAGCAGAAGCAGGATTGGTACCGTGGGCTGACGAAGGAATAAGTGCTATATTTCTGTGCGTATCGCCATTGTTGTCGTGATATGCTTTGATAACCATCAAACCTGCAAGCTCACCTTGTGCACCTGAGTTAGGTTGTAAAGACACTTGATCAAAACCCGTGATTTCAGAAAGCCACAGCTCTAAGTCTTCAAACATTTGGGCGTATCCTTTTATCTGACTTGCTGGAGCAAACGGATGCAAAGCACCAAACTCAGGCCACGTAACTGGAATCATTTCAGCCGTAGCGTTTAATTTCATGGTGCAGCTTCCTAAGGAAATCATAGAATGAACCAACGACAGATCCTTACTTTCTAATGACTTCAAATAACGAAGCATCTCGTGCTCAGTATGATAACTATTAAAAACAGCATGCTCCATAAACGAACTTACCCTTTTTAATTCTGGATTTATTTCTACCTCAACTTCATGTTTAAGATTCATTACCAAATCCTCTCCCCTTGCTTCAGCAAAAATCTCTAATAAGAGACCTACATCTTCTAGAGTTTTAGTTTGGTCAAAAGAAATACTTACGTCTTCAGTGCCATGATATCTTAAATTAACACCTTTAGCCTCTGCTATTTCTTTAATTTTAGTGTTATCTAAAACATCTAAAGTTATGGTATCAAAATAATTTTGGGTCAAAACTCTAAAATCAAGACCTTGAATAGCATTTGCAAAATATTGCGTTAAGCCGTTTATTTTGGTGGCTATTTGCTTTAAACCTTCTGGTCCGTGATATATACAATATGCTGCCGACATTACCGAAAGTAAAACCTGGGCCGTACATATATTTGAAGTTGCCTTCTCTCTTCTTATGTGCTGTTCTCTGGTTTGCAAAGCCATCCTTAGTGCTCTATTACCTTCAGCATCAATCGACTGACCGATGATCCTTCCTGGAATCTGTCTTTTAAACTCATCTTTAGTTGCAAAAAACGCAGCATGAGGACCACCAAAGCCCATAGGCACACCCAATCTTTGTGATGTACCGATAACAACGTCAGCACCCATAGAGGCTGGCGTTTTATATAAGGTAAGAGAAAGTAAATCTACTCCGATACACAGCTTAATGTCATTTGCATGTAAAGTTTCTGCTAAATCCGAGAAATCGATTATTTCACCCAATGTATTTGGATTCTGAACCATAGCACCAAAAACTGGTGTATTCACAAAATCAAAAGTAGCATGATCGCCCACCACCACTTCTATCTCAAGCGGATTTGCTCTTCCTTTGATTACATCAATAACTTGTGGATGACAAAGCTCCGAAACGAAAAACACGTTAGCGTTTTTCTTCGCTCCTTTTCTGATGCTAAAAAACATAGACATAGCTTCAGCTGCAGCAGTGGCTTCGTCTAAAAGCGAAGCATTAGCTATTTCCATTCCTGTAAGGTCAATCACAATAGTTTGGAAATTTAGAAGCATTTCGAGTCTTCCTTGAGCTATTTCAGCTTGATAAGGCGTATAAGCCGTATACCAAGCCGGATTTTCCAAAATGTTTCTAAGGATCACATTGGGAACAACCGTGTCATAATATCCTGTACCGATAAAGGTCTTATAGGATTTATTTTGCTGCCCCATTGCTTTCATTTTAGCCAAAAGCTCAGTTTCACTCAAAGCCAACGGCAATAAAAGCGGAGCGTCTAGTCTAATATTGGCAGGAACAGTTTCGTCGATTAATTGGTCTATGCTTTCTACACCGATTGTAGCACACATATCCGAAATTTCTTGTGAGCTTTTACCGTGGTGTCTCTGCTCAAACTTTTCATTAGTAGTAAGATTAACTTTCATTCAGTTTCGTTGATTTCAAATGAGTTGCAAAAATACGAATTATAATCACTTGTTAAAACAAAATGTTTTAAGCTAATTTGTTAAAACAAACTAATTTTTATGAAACAACTAAGCCTCTCGGTTTTTGCACTATTGGTCCTCAACGGCTTTAACTCACAAGCCCAAGTAGAAAAATATGCAGAAACACTAAAAGAAGACGACCTCAAACGCCACCTCACCTACATTTCTTCAGACGAAATGGAAGGTAGAGACACGGGCTCTAAGGGTCAAAAAAAAGTGGGACAGTACATTGAAAGCCATTTCAAAGCACTTGACCTAAAGCCAATAGCCCCTCAAAAAGACGGTTCATTGGGTTATCAGCAATATTTCAACCTTTACAAATCAGGGTGGAAAGAATCTTATGTGATTATTAATGGCAAAAAGAAGGTTTTTTTTAAAGATTACTACCCGGTTGGTTTGGTAAATATACCCGAAGAAAAAGCCATTGAGACTGTTTTTGTAGGTTATGGAATAAAAAACGAAAACTACAATGATTACAAAGGTTTAAAAGTAAAAGACAAAGCCGTAATATTTTTAGAAGGAAGCCCAAATGACCCTACCAATAAGCTGAAACTTACCGCTTCTGACTGGACAGGCACAAACGGAACTAAGCAAAAAGCAAAAATTGCAGAATTGATGGGTGCGTCTTTTGTTTTTGAAGTCTCAGCAGCAGAAGCCGAAAAGTTTAAAACTTTAGGGGCAGAAAGAAAAGCCGTTTTGTCGAGATTTAATAGAATGGCTCTAAAGCAATCTGAGAAAGGAAATGAGGCTACCCCTATGCCTACGTTTGTTATATCAGAGGAAATGGCGGTTCAAATGCTTGACACCAAACTTAAAAACCTGACTAAATACAAAGAGTCGCTTTCTTTAAAAACCTTGAAGTCTAAAAAGAAAACTTCTATAAAAATAAAATCAGAACGTGGCGAAGATCTCGTAGAAACTTCAAATATCATGGGTTTCATGGAAGGAACCGACCAAAAAGATGAAGTAATAGTGGTTTCGGCACATTATGACCATGTAGGCATAGATGACAAAGGCCAGATATACAACGGTGCAGATGATGACGGCTCGGGCACCACAGCGGTATTAGAATTAGCTGAAGCTTTTGCAAAAGCCAAAGCAGATGGGAACGGACCAAAAAGAAGCATTTTGTTTTTATTAGTCACTGGCGAAGAAAAAGGACTTTTGGGTTCTCGGTATTTTACGGATGTGGACCCAATTGTTCCATTAAATAAAATTATGTGCGACATAAACATCGACATGATTGGCCGAATAGACAAAAAACACGCGAATAATGAAAACTATGTTTATGTGATTGGATCAGACAAATTGTCTTCAGAATTACACCAAATAAGCGAAGAAGCAAACAAGAAATCGATGAACTTAGAGTTGGATTATGAGTTTAATGACCCGAAAGATCCTAACAGATTTTATTACCGTTCAGACCATTACAATTTTGCAAAAAATAATATACCTGTTGTTTTCTACTTTACCGGCGTACACGAAGATTACCATAAACCAACCGATGATGTTGAAAAAATTATGTTCCCAAAGTACAACAAAATTGTAAAAGTTATATTTTATACAATTTGGGATTTAGGTAACAGAACTAAAAAAATAGTCGTAGATAGTAATAAGCAATAAAAAATTTCAATTTTAAGTAAAGGCAAATTATAATTTGCTTTTAATGACAAAAAGAAGAACAAAAGCAATAAGTTATTCATTTTAAGCCCTTCACCCAAAGAAAAAGCTGACATAACATAGATAAAACCCTTTTTATGGTGTCTTAGGTGGATTATTTTTCAGAAAAATATGCTTGAAATAATTTTAACTTTAAATGTTTTTAATTAGAATTGCCATAGAATTGATGTAAAAAAAATTAACATTGTTTCTAAAATCTTGATTTAATTCAAAAATTTACTAAAATTTAATCATTTTTCAAAAACCCTAAAAATTTTCTAATCAAATGGAAAAAAAGACTAAAGCACCTGCAGCTAAGGCGGCAAAAAAATCGACAGGAGTAAATCCTGCAATTGTTATTCCAATTATCATGGTAGTAGCATTTTGTATTTATCAATTTATTCTAGGTCAACCAAGCAACTTTGAAGATCCTGAAACAATGCACCAACCTAAAAACTTTTTGGGTATCATTTACTCAGGAGGTATCATTGTACCATTCTTGATCACGTTTATGTTGACAGTATTAGTTTTTTCTATTGAGCGTTTTATCACGCTAGGAAAAGCAAGTGGATCGGGAGATCTTGATGGTTTTGTTAAAAAAATCAGAACACTTTTAGATCAAAACAACATTGCTGATGCAATGAAAGAGTGTGAAAAACAAAAAGGAACTGTAGGTAATGTAACTAGAACTGCATTAGAGAAATATTCTCAACTACAAGGAGATTCGGCTTTGAACAAAGAGCAAAAACTTGCTGCTTTACAGAAAGAAATCGAAGAGGCAACTTCATTAGAGCTTCCAATGCTTGAGAAAAACCTTACTATCCTTTCTACATTAGCTTCGGTATCTACGTTAGTAGCCCTACTTGGAACTGTACTTGGTATGATCAAATCATTCTTTGCACTAGGTGAAGGTGGTGGTGCTCCAGATGCATCTGCTCTTGCAAAAGGTATTGCTGAGGCCCTAATTAACACAGGTCTTGGTATTGGTACTTCAGCTATCGCCATCATGGTATACAACTACTTTACTGCATCTATCGATACGCTAACATACAAAATTGACGAAATTGGTATGAGCCTTCAGCAAAATTTTGCATCTCATAACTAATTCCTATGTATTCAATCGTTAATCTTAAAACTTTAGAAAATAGATGGCAGCAGTAAAACCAAAAAGACACGGACCGGCGATGGATATGACCGCCATGTGTGATGTGGCGTTCTTGTTACTTACTTTCTTTATCATGACTACACAGTTCAAGAGTCAAGAGACAGTAACCATCCAAACTCCTTCTTCGGTATCGAAATTTATCGTTGAAGAAAAAAATATAGGTACAATTTCAATCGATGGCGTAGGCCAGTACTACTTCGGTATTACTGACGCTCAAGAAAGAATGGCATTTATCAATGCTCTTAACACAAAAGAGAACATTGGCCTTTCAACTGGTGAAATGAACGAATTCTCGAAAATTGCCGAGATTGGTGTATCTAAAGATGGACTTAAATCTTACCTAGGCCTAAGCCCAGGAGATAGAGAAAGAGTTAAAGTAAAAGGAATCCCTTGTGATTCAGTTAATACAGAATTAGTAGAGTGGGTAAAAACTTATATGGAGTCAAATCCTTCGGGAAGCTTGGCTATTAGAGGTGACGTTAAAACTAACTACCCTGCCGTGAAAATTCTGTTTGATGAGTTGGGTAAAGCAAAACTTTACAAGTTTAAACTTATTACCAAAGGTGAGTAATCGCCCCTAACCAAAAACTAAGCAATGGCAGAAATACAAGAAAAGGACAGCGGTGGTAAAGGCGGAAAAGTAAGGTCGAAAAAAGGCGGCGGAAAACCAGATATGACACCCATGGTGGATTTGGGCTTCCTTCTTATTACCTTCTTTATGTTTACCACCACGTTTAGCAAGCCTAACATGATGAAGCTAAACATGCCCGAAAAAGACGACGATAAAAAGGAGCAAGAAACCAGTGAAATAAAAGAATCAAATACCATTTCAATTGTAATGGGAGAAGATGACAGAATTTTCTGGTATCAAAAAGGTGTAAGCGATGTAACAGCAGCTGATTTAAAAGAAACAGATTACTCAGCAACTGGAATCAGAGCGGACATTAACGCTAAGAAATTGGCAGCACTTGATTCTTCAAAGTTTACGATCATTATAAAACCAACAGACAAAGCTACTTTCAAAAACACAGTAGATATTTTGGATGAAATGGAAATAACTGGTAATAGACTTTATGCAATCGTAGATCTTCAGCCGCAAGAAATTGCAGCTTATGAAGAAAAAATAAAAACTCCGAAAGGAGGAAATTAAAACTAAGGTTAAACATTATTATCATGAGTAACAAACCAGAAAAAGTGACCTTAGATGACATGGTATTTGAGAACCGTAACAAAGAATACGGTGCATACTATCTAAGGAAAAACTATAAGAGCTACATAAACAGAGCTCTACTTATAGGTGGAAGTATCTTTTTACTTCTTTTTGGTGGTGCTTATACATATCAAAATTATATACTTCCAAATCTTCCAAAAGACAATTTGACGGAAGTAGAGATTGATTTGTCGAAAATTCAAGAAGCTCCACCTGAGGAACTTCCTGACTTGCCGCCACCACCACCGCCACCACCAGTGGAACCACCACCAGAGGTAGCACAAATTAAATTCTTACCTCCTGAGCCTAAAAAGGATGAAGAGGTAGTAATAGAGGAGCCACCACCACCTGCAGAGAAAATCGAAAAGGCGGTAATATCTAATAAAACTGTAAAAGGTGTAGAAGTAGTGGATGCATTTATTCCACCTCCCCCACCAGAGGAAGTTAAAATAGTGGCTATCGAAAAACCAAAAGAAGAGGAAATCTTTACAGCCGTGGAGCAAAACCCAGAGTTTCCGGGCGGAACTTCAGAGATGTACAAATACCTTGGACAAAACATCAAATATCCAGCTGCCGCTCAAAGAGCCAACGTATCGGGTAGAGTATTTGTTAAGTTCGTTGTAGAGAAAGACGGTTCAATTGGTAAAGTAGAGGTTCTAAAAGGTATCGGATTTGGTTGTGACGAAGAAGCGATCAGAGTCATCAAATCAATGCCAAAATGGAATCCAGGTCGTCAAAATGGTAAAAACGTAAGGGTATTTTATAACATGCCTGTAGTATACAAATTAGACTAATGGATTTTGAAACTCTAATAAGCAAACTTAGGGATGCTCTAATGCTCGCAATTGGAATCGTATACGCAGTATGCGGTTTCTATGTAATCAAACTAGAGTGGTTTCTAACAAAGCTTGACAGCGAAATAGCATGGATCTTAGGAATAATTCTGATAGCCTATGGTTTATTTAGAGTTTACAGAGCCATCCAAATAATAAAAAAAGGAGTGTCGTAAGACATTCCTTTTTTTTATCCTTTTCATCCACAAAAGCAACAACCAAAAACGCTATCCACTCCCATTCCTTAGTTTTCAAAGAACTACCTGACATTACTTCTTTTTATCTCAGAATAATAATCTCCTTTTCGAAATACATTTAGTTTAAATACCTGTAAGACTAACTCAAGCCTTCTTGAAATTATAAATATTTACATTAACTAAAAATTTAGTTTAAAATATTTTGATAACTAAAAAATTAGTTTTAAGTTTAGTAAAGTTTCCCGGGACTCCTTATTTATAAAACAAAAGGCATCGCTTTAATGGCATCGCCTTGAATAAACAATTTAAACTTATACTAAAATGGGAGCATTAAATGAAATCATTTTCGAAAACCGTAATAAAGAATACGGGGCTTACAAACTACGTGAGGAGTATTCTTTATACTTAAAAAAAGCCTTACTTACAGGCTTGGGTATATTCATACTGTTATTTGGTGGAGCGTTTACTTATTTAAAATATGGAAAAGTAAAAGCTTTAGATATTGACGAAGGGACAACAATTGACTTAACACCTGAACCAAAAACACCAGAAAAGCCAAAAGAGATAATAACACCCCCACCAGCAAAACTTGAAGAGCCTGAGCCTCAGAATCAAATCAAGTTTTTGCCCCCAGAGGCCAAAATAGATGAGTCCGTTATAAACGAAACCCCACCTCCTGGACCCGAAGAAATGGAGAAAGCGATAATTTCGGACAAAACGATTAAAGGTGAAGAGGTGACATCCGTTTTTGCAATACCCCCTGCCCCAATCGAAACCAAAATCATTAACATTGACCAACCGATGGACGACAAGCCTTTTACGGCAGTAGAACAAATGCCTGATTTTCCGGGTGGGCTAACAGAACTGTATAAATTTTTAAACGCGAATATTAACTATCCTTCAGCTGCTCAAAAATCGAACACAAGTGGCAGAGTGGTGGTGAACTTCGTGGTAAATGAAGATGGGACTATTTCAAACTTAAAGCTCCTAAAAGGCATAGGCTTTGGATGCGATGAGGAATCGTATAGAGTAATAAAGAAAATGTCCAAATGGAATCCAGGCAAACAAAACGGCAAAGCAGTTAAGGTTTATTACTCGCTACCAATACTATTTAAATTAGAATAAAAGCACTTCACCCAACACTAAAAATTCGCCAAATTTCACCTAAATGTGTTGGGTGATTATTATCACAGAAGCGTTAATTGAGTTGAACCAAAAATATATTGATTAGGTTAAATCCTTATAAATATAAAAAAAATGACAAAATACATCATATACCTTTTTACCCTAATTAGTGTTGCGGCATGTAACACCTCAACTCAAAGCGAACCTTCAATATATGAAGGAACAGTAAACATCGCAGTAGACGAATCTTTAAAGCCTATAATGGAGGCTCAAATAGCGGCTTATATAACACATTATCCGAAAGCTAAATTTATCCCAACCTATACCTCAGAGCAAAAAGCTATTAATGATTTGTTTAAGGATTCTGTAACCATAGCGGTAACCACTAGAGCTTTTAATGAAAATGAAATGAAAGTTTTAAAGTCAAGAGAAATCAGATACATTGAGACTAGAATGGCAATAGACGCTGTGGTATTAATCGTAAACAAAAACTCAAGCGATAGCACACTAACCCTTGAGCAAATCAAAACCTACTTAACTGACAAAAACTCGAAGAAGAAATTAGTTTTTGATAGAGCAAACTCAAGTAATTTGAGCATTTTAATGGATAAGCTAAACATCAAAGAAATTAATACTGACAATATTTTTTCTGCCGATGGAAATTTAAATGTGATAGAAAGCGTAGAGAAAAACCCAAATCTTATTGGCTTTATTGGTTATAACTGGATAAGTGATGTAAATGACAAGGCATCAATGGACCGTAAAAACCGAATTAAGGTTCTGGGTGTGGCCGTTAATAAAGACAGTAATGCTTATAAACCGACATTTAAAAACTTAAAAGCCAGAAACTACCCTTTAGAAAGATTTATTTTCTTACACAGTATGAAAAAAGATTGGGGAGTAGAAAATGGTTTTATCAGGTTTAGTTGTTCGAAAATAGGCCAGTTAGTCACAGAAAAAATGGAACTAGTACCTTTCTATATTATTCCGAAGGAATTTATATTGAACACCAAGCCCATTGGTGAATAATTAGTTGGAGGGCTTTAGAATTGTTAACATTTTGTTAGTAATCTTCAAGCAAAGAGCTGCGTCTAATGGTAAAGTGCAAAATATTATTGAAGAATTGACTTTTTCAATCAAACAAAAACAGTTAAATTGCACCTTTTAATTAAATCAATTCAAACGTATAACCTTATTACTTGTAGAGAGAAAATGATGAAAAAGATGAAAAATTTTGCCTTGATATTAGGAATAACAGGCCTAATATCATTTACTACAAAGGCCCAAACCATTGAAGAGGCAATAAAGCACCTTGATGCTGAAAGATACACTGCTGCCACAAAAGCTTTTAATCATTTGGCAGAAACTAGTCCAAACGCTACGACTCTATTTTACAAAGGTTATTCGATCTTAAAGAGTCCAGAAGGAGTTACACCTCAAAGTTTGAAATTAGCTGAGGAAGCTTTTCAAGCTGGTGACGCTACTGAAAAAAGAGGAGATGCACTTTGCCAAGTAGGTTTAGGTATGGTTAAATTAGCCAACAAAGACTTCGCTGGAGCTAAGGCTATCTTTGATGAAGTAAAAAAATCAACTAAATCTAAAAATACAGATGTACTTTTTAGAATTGGTGAGGCTTATACTATGTTCCCTAATGCTACTGACCCTGCAGAGGCAATAATGAATATCGATTTAGCTTTAGAAAAATCTAAAGTAAAAGATAATCCTGAGTATTACATGGCAAAATCGGATGCTTACCTTATTAAAAACGAAGGAGGAGATGCGATGAACGCTCTTCAAAATGCAGAAAGAATTGGCGGAAGCAAACTAGGTAAAATCTATGAGAAAATGGCACGAGTATGGTTACAAGGCCGTAACTATAAAGAAGCTAGTGAAGTAATAGATAAAGGAATTGCAGCTGACCCAACTCACGCTCCAATTTATAAATATCAAAGTTCGTTTTTACAAACAATGGGTAAATATGGCGAGTCTGCAAAAGCGGCTAGAAAATACCTTGACAATTCAGATGGAGATTGTAAAGCTAAACTTCGTTACGCTAAACTTGCTTTCGTGGCAAAAGATTTTGATAGCGTAAAGAAAATGGTAGAAGAAATAAAAGCATGTAGCTCTGACCCATACGTATACCGTATGCAGGGTATCATAAACTTTGAAGAGAAAAAACCTGAGGAGGCAATTACTGAATTAAGGAAATTCATCGAGAAAGTACCAGCTGACGAAAACCCAGCATTAGACTATGGATACATTGGCAGATCATACATGATTATGCCAGGTGAAGGTGATGCTAAAAAGATGACTGACTCACTAGGTATTTTAAATATCGAAAAAGCGGTTCAGTTAGGAGATACTACTTTCAACTACTACCAAGATCTATTCTCGACATTTGTAGCTCGTAGAGACTATGCTAATGCAGCAAAATACTCTGAGAAAGCAACACTTGCTAAAAAAGATGCGAACGCAGCAGACTATGCTACAGTAGGAACATATTACAGTGCTGCTCAAAATTGGAATAAAGCAGATGAGTATATAGACAAAGCATTGGCTGAGTACAAAGGATTATGGCCAGACGGCTATGCTTTAAGTGCTAGAGTTAAAACGTACAAAAATTCTGGAGATTCAACCTTCTCAGCAAATTACTCTGTAGCTCCTATATATGAGAAATACCTTTCTCTTTTAGATGATGCAGCTAAAGCTGAAAAGAAAAACAACAGAAACGTATCTGAAGCATATACATATCTTGCAGGTAAAGAGTTTTTAATAAATAAAGACGTAAACAAGGCGATTGCTTTAATTGAAGAATTATTGAAATTTGATCCTGAAAACGAAAAAGCCAAAGCACAGTTATTAGCAATAAAAACAAGTGCAGGTTTAATAAAGGAAACACCTTAATTTTAAGATAATTGATTTAAATAAAGCCCGATTTTCAATCGGGCTTTATTTTTTGTTTTAAAACTAAACTTTCTGCTCTATATTTGCCTCAATGTAAACCTACTTTAAATCAATATGTTTAATCTTGTGATTTTTGGCCCTCCAGGTGCCGGAAAAGGAACTCAATCCGAAAAAATAATTGAGAAATACCAACTAGCACATATTTCAACAGGAGATATGTTTAGAATGCACATTTCGAATGATACTGAACTTGGTCAAAAAGTCAAACAAATTTTAGCAGATGGCTTATTGGTACCTGATTCGGTAACTATAGAAATGCTGGAAGATGAAGTTAGTCGAAATCCAGATGCTAAAGGATTCATATTTGATGGTTTTCCTAGGACGGTACCTCAAGCAGAAGCATTAGATGCGTTTTTAAAAGGTAAAGGCTATAAGATAGATTTAGTATTACAACTAGATGTAAATCAAGAAGTAATAACTGAAAGGATTGCAGAGAGACAAAAAATAAGCGGAAGAGCAGATGACGACGCTTCTAAGCTGATTAAGCGAATAGACGAGTATTTCTCAAAGACTATTCACGTTTTACCTTATTATCAAAACCAAGATAAGGTTGTGAAAATTAACGGAATCGGTAAGATTAACGATATTTTTGAAAACATAAGTAACGCCATCGACACTAGCATGGCATAAACTACCTTTAGATATTAGAAAATAGCCTTAGATAACTCTGAGGCTATTTTTTTATAAAGTCATACACCGCTACATGCCCATTTCCGCCAGAAACGAAACACTTATTGGAAACACAATCAATAACATGAAGGGGTATTTTACTTAGACTCGTAATTTGATTATTTCTAAAAACTAACAACCCTTGTAAACTTGCGAGGATTAACTCACCCTCGAAAACGCGGTCTACTGACTCAATAAGCCCCAGCCCTTTGTAGTTTTCTGTCCAAGTTCTACCACCATCTGTAGTGGTAGAAATTAACAAATTTTGATTTTCAGATGGTAAATAATCACCTCCAACTGCCACACCATCTTTGTCATTAAAAAAATGAGTGCCAAAAATACCAACACTACTCCCACTTTCAAATGGCGTATCTCTTACTTCCCAAGACTTACCCTTGTTTTTTGAAATAAAAACCCTGTTTTGGGTATTAAACCAAACACATTTTTTATAGGTGGAAATACATGAATTACTTGCCGCAAAAGATGCTTCTCCTTTTAAAATGTCAGGTAAATCATCAATTCTATTCCAGGTTTTACCACCATCTTTAGTTTTTAAAAGAAATGGTTTAGCATCAATAGCATCACCCAAAACAAAACCTTCTTTAGCATTAATGAATTTTATAGAATCAAAGAAAACGCCTTTGTCAGATAAGTAAAAAGTTTTTTGCCAGGTTATGCCACTATCAGTTGAAACTAACAAAAATGCTTTGCCCTCTTCTGCCAAACCGGCACTCATAGCTATTATTTTTTTTGAATTAAAAACGTAGATGCCTCTAAAATCATACGCGGCATAAGCTTCCGGACAAAGATTTTGAAAAGAAAGCCCTCCATCTAAAGATCTATAAATAGAACCTTTGCTACCGGATAACCAAATTTCTTGGGAAGACAATGCTTGTAAGGCTCGAATAGAAGCTTTATTTGGCAATTGGCTTGAGCTTATAAGATTTTGAGCAAAAAGAATTTTAAAAGAAAAAAGCAAACAGAAAGTAATAGATATTTTCATTCGAATTGGATGGTAAATCATTATTCGAAAATAAAGAAAAAATGCATAAGGATTAGTATTTTTGCAGGATGTTTAAAAAAATAAGCTTTTTACTCATATTACTCCTTTCGGCGTCAATACTTGCATTTTCACAAAATGGTCAAGTAAAGATCACTATTTCGGATGACCTAAAATCAATTGATGATGACCTTGAAATAGTCGTACAAATACAGAATACAGACAAATATGATGTAGGTGAGTTTCCCGTAATAAACGGTTTCAAAAAAACTACTCGACAAATTAAGCATAGCAAAATTAGAGTAGATGGTAAAAGGATACCCCAACATCAAATTACACAACTTTATAAACCCGAAAAAAACGGGGTATTCACTATTTATGCTTTCGAGATTTTAGTAAATCAAAAAGAACTAAAAGTAGAACAGAAAAAAATAAAGGTTGGAAATGACATAATCAAAGAAGTTGAAAAAGCTGAGTTTTTGCTAGAAACAAACAAACAAGAAGTATATGTTGGGGAAGGCATAAAAGTAAGTTTAGGCTTTTATTTGTCAAAAAACACAACCGCAGATTGGCAGTTTTCAGAAGATTTAGGAAATCAAGTTGAAGAATTCGCTAAGAAAATAAAACCAAAAGATTGTTTAGAAAGCAGATTGCAGATTTCGAACATCCTAGGAAAAGAGTTATCTATAAATGGTTCTCCTTATACGTATTATAAGCTTTTCGAAACCGTTTTTTATCCCTTAAATAATACGGACCTAAAACTCCCTGAGCTAAAGTTGGTAATGAAAAAACTAAAAAATGGAGAATGGGAAGCCGAACAATTGACATCAAGAAGTAAAACCATAAAAGTAAAAGAGCTTCCTCCTCACCCACTCAAAGAAAAACTTCCGGTAGGCGTTTTTAGAATTGAAGAAAAACTTAAAAATCAAGACCAATACACTGGTAACTCATTTGAATACAACATTCGAGTTATAGGCGAAGGGAATTTTAGTACCGTAAACTTAGGAGAGGTTTCAAATACCAATCAGTTTGATTTTTTCTTGAATAACATAAAGGCGAATCAAAACAAAGGTGCAGTGAGCGGTGTAAAAGACTTTAATTACAAAATAGTACCCAAAGACACTGGAAGTTTTTCTTTAGGACCCTATTTTAGTTTGATTTATTTTAATACCACCAAAAAAAACTACGATACACTTTTTGCAAAAAAACAAGTAAAGGTGTTAGGAGAATCTCTCAAAACACAAAATAAAGTAGTAAACGATATTTATTATAACATAGAAAATTTAAAAACAGACAAAAAGACGGTAAATTTGAAGAAAATTTCGAAAAACCTCGGCAATATCCTTGTTGTGGTATTGTTTGTTTTGTTTTTATATATCCTCAAAAAAAGAAATTAATGAGTAGTACTTACGGAAAAATATTTAAAATATCTACTTTCGGAGAATCACACGGACGTGCTGTGGGTGTAGTAATAGACGGATGTCCGGCTGGAGTAAAATTTGATTCAGAATTTATCCAAAACGAACTTGACAGAAGAAAGCCAGGACAATCGAGAATAACCACCCAAAGGAAAGAAGCGGATAGCTTCGAGGTGCTTTCGGGAGTTTTTGAAGATTTTACCACCGGCACACCTATCGCCCTGGTGATATTTAACGAAGACCAAAGAAGTAAAGATTACGGCCATATTGCCGACAAATTTAGACCTTCTCATGCAGACTTTACCTACCATGTGAAATATGGAGTTAGAGACTACAGAGGCGGCGGAAGGTCGTCTGCTCGTGAAACCGCAGCCCGAGTAGCGGCAGGTGCCGTGGCCAAACTTGTTTTAAAGAGTTTGGGCGTTGAAATATATTCGTATGTTTCTCAGGTGGGTGAAATGACTTTAGAAAAAAAATATCAAGACTTAGATCTGAACTTGATAGACAGTAATGCCGTTAGGTGCCCTGATGCTGAAATGGCAGATAAAATGTTTAATTACATAGACGAAGTCAGAAAACAAGGTGACTCTATAGGCGGTATAATAACGGGAGTACTAAAAAATGTACCTGCAGGCTGGGGAGAGCCAGTTTTTGACAGACTGCATGCTGAACTTGGGAAATCAATGTTAAGTATAAATGCTGTGAAAGGATTTGAATATGGAAGCGGATTTGAAGGTGTAAAAATGAGAGGCTCCGCACATAACGACGATTTCTTTATAGACGAAAACGGTGTGGTAAAAACAAAAACTAATAATTCGGGTGGAATACAGGGCGGAATATCAAACGGAGAAGATATATACTTCAAAGTGGCATTTAAACCCGTAGCCACCATCATGAAAGACCAAGACAGCGTAAACGAAGCAGGTGAGAAAGTTACGGTATCGGGCAAGGGAAGACACGACCCTTGTGTGTTACCTCGAGCGGTACCTATTGTAGATGCTATGTCGGCTTTAGTGCTTGTAGACTTTATGCTTAGAGCAAGAACAAATAAATAAAAAAGGGAGGCGACGCCTCCCTTTTTCATAATAACTATTTTTGTTTTTAAACAAACTCACTCAATTCTAGCCATCTAAGTTCTTTCATTTCAAGGTCTGCAATTATATCTTCTAGTTTTTTAGAAATTTCGGCAATCTCGTCAAAAGCAGTATCTCCGCTCGAAAGCTGTTCGGTTAACTTAACCTTCTTAGCCTCAAGTTCTGCCACTTCTTTTTCTAATATTTCAAACTCTTTCAACTCTTTGAAGCTAAGCTTTCTTTTCGCCTCTTTTGGTGTTTCTATAATCACCTCAGGCTCTACCACAGCTTCTTTTTGACCTTTGGTCTTTTTGTTTGCTGAAGCTTGCTCATCTACCCAAAGTCTATAATCTGTGTAGTTTCCAGGAAAATCTTTGATTACGCCATCCCCTTCAAAGGCAAACGTATGATCCACGATTCTATCTAAGAAATATCTATCGTGAGAAACCACAAGCAAACACCCACCATAACTCATTAAGAAATCTTCTAAAACATTTAGTGTTGCTATGTCTAAATCATTGGTAGGCTCATCGAGAATTAAGAAATTGGGATTTTCTACCAAAACCTTCAAAAGCTGTAGCCTGCGTTTCTCACCACCCGAAAGTTTAGCTATTGGGCTATACTGGGTTGCTGGAGGAAATAAAAACAACGTTAAAAAAGCTGATATGCTGATTTCTCTCCCATCTGCCATTTTAATAAATTCGGCAACTTCTCTTACGTTTTCTATTACTTTTTCGTCTGGGTTAAAAACCAAACCGTCTTGTTTGTAATACCCAATTTTAATGGTATCACCTTTTACTACTTTACCTATATCGGGCTTGATTTCGCCATTTATTAAGCCAAGCAAAGTTGATTTACCCATTCCGTTTTTACCAACTATACCGATTCTATCTCCTTTCTTAAATGTATAATCAAACTCTTTGATGAGCATTTTATCATTATAAGACTTAGAGACATGTTGGATTTCGATAATTTTATTACCAATACGCTCCGATTTCATCGAAAGTTCAAGCTTTTCTTCTTTCTTTTGGTTAGAGGTACGTTCTTTTAAATCGTAAAAAGCGTTTTCTCTATACGTGGCTTTATGGGTTCTAGCTTTTGGCTGCCTACGCATCCATTCCAGTTCTTTCTTAAGCAAACTCTTGTCTTTTTCAAGCGTAACGGCTTCTATTTCAGCTCGCTCTGCTTTTTTCTCTAAAAAATATGCATAGTTACCTACATAACGATAGATTTTTGAATCTACCAATTCCATTATACGGTTACATACTTTATCAAGGAAATATCGATCGTGAGTAACCAAAAACAACGTAGTATTACTTGAAGAAAGGTAACTCTCCAACCATTCAATAGTGGCAAGGTCAAGGTGATTGGTAGGCTCATCGAGAATCAACAAATCAGGGTCATCGATTAGGACACGAGCTAATGATACACGTTTCTGCTGCCCTCCTGAGAGCTCTCCCATTAGTTTTTCAAAATCGTGGATTCCTAACTTCCCTAAAATCACTTTAACCTTTGATTCAAAATCCCAGGCATCTAAATGTGTGATTTCGTCTGTATATTTCAAAATACCCTCAAGGTCATCTGTTTCTACGGCTTTCTCGTAGTTTTTTATGGCAGAAGTAACTTCATTGTCAGACGCAAAAATGGTTTCTAAAACAGTTTGTGTTCTCGAAAAATCAGGATTTTGGTTTAAATACCCTACCCTAATTTCTTTTCTAACACTCAAAACACCTTCATCGGGTTTTACTAAACCTGCTACCACGTCCATCAATGATGACTTCCCACATCCATTTGTTCCTATTAAGGCTACTTTTTCGCCTTGAAGAATCCCGAAAGACAAGTTCTTAAAAAGCCATCTTTCACCTAGGTTTCTACCTAAGTTTTCTGCTGATAAATAATTCATGTTGCAATTTACAACAAACCTGAGTGAAATAGATACGGTCTTATAAGCCAGATTAAAAATTTCTTTCTCAATTAGATTTTCGAGCTACTTTATTAAAACTTATATTGCAGCTACTTTTCACCAAAAAACTAATCTTTTTAATGTCTGCTCAAGACTTCTCTACTTCAGTTGCTTACTTTTCGATGGAATTTGGAATCGACCAAGCTTTAAAAACCTATTCGGGTGGCTTAGGATATTTGGCCGGCTCACACATGCGAAGTGCCAATGCTCTTAATCAAAACCTAATTGGGGTTGGCATATTGTGGAAATACGGCTATTACGATCAAACCCGAAAAGCTGACAACAGCCACGAGGTGATGTTTAGGGAACACATGTATAGTTTTTTGGAAGACACCACAGTTAGATTTCAAATAGAAATAGATAAGAAACAGGTTTGGGTAGCCGTTTATTTGCTTCCCTCACAGGTATTTAACACCGCTCCTATTTATTTCCTAACTACCGATACCGATGGCAATGACGCTTGGGCCCGCTCCATTTCGTACCATTTATACGACAAAGAAGCCACTATAAAAGTAGCTCAATGCATGTTATTGGGAATAGGCGGTGCAAAGTTTTTGGAAATAAATAATAAAGAACCAGAAGTATATCATTTCAATGAAGCTCATGCAGTTTCGGCGGCTTTTTACCTGTATAAAAAAAATAAAAACTTAGAAGAACTCAGAAAAAAAATAGTTTTCACAACCCACACACCTGAAGAGGCAGGTAATGAAAAGCATGAGCTAAACTTCTTGCTGAACCTCGGTTTTTTTGGTGAATTAACCTTGCCTGAAGTTATATCGGTGGGCTTGGTAGAAGGCAATGTTTTCAACCATTCATTAGCAGCACTGCATGTGGCTAAAAAAGCCAATGCGGTTTCAAAACTACACGGTGAGGTTAGTAGAAAAATGTGGAGTAAATATTCTAAAATTTGCCAAATAACACATATTACCAACGCTCAAAACAAAGCATATTGGGTAGATCATGCATTAGAAGCTGCACGGTTAAATAAAGACTCCGTAACCATTAATTCCAGAAAAAAAGCCCTAAAAACTATATTATTTAAAGAAGTAGCCGACCAAGTTGGCAAACTGTTTGACCCTGAAGTTTTAACCATAGTTTGGGCGAGAAGATTTGCCGGATACAAACGCCCTGACCTTATTACTAGAGACATAGAACGCTTTAATAGAATATTAAACAACTCAAAGTATCCTTTACAAATCATATGGGCAGGAAAACCTTATCCTTTTGATCAAGGTGCAATCGACACCTTTAATGCTTTACATAACTTAAGCTATTTACACCCGAACATGGCCATACTAACTGGTTATGAGCTAGCTCTTTCTAAAAAATTAAAAGACGGAGCAGACATTTGGCTTAACAATCCGGTGGTTACAAGAGAAGCCTCGGGTACCTCAGGCATGACCGCCGCTATGAACGGAGCTTTAAATTTATCTACCTTTGATGGGTGGATTTGTGAATTCGCCAACGAGTCAAATAGTTTTATAAGCCCAATAACAAAATCTCAAAACGACTTGGCGAGAGACCAAGCAGATATGAAAAACATATTGGACAAGCTAGAATTTGAAATTTTGCCAATGTATTATGAACAAAAAGAGAAATGGAATAAAAAAGTATTGCAATCGATGAATGACATCGTGCCGTTCTTTGATTCAAACCGGATGGCGGAAGAATATTACCAAAAGATGTATAATTAGAAATAATGCAAAATTTATCCATTTCTATTCTCAGTCACTATATTTGATATAATTTCCAGAGAATTTACTATGCTTTTTTAACCAAAACCCCTAAAATCCAAATTGGCATGATAAGTGAAACATTCATTTCATAAAATACGCTATATTTGTAATCAGCCTTATCGGACAATATGAAATCAAGAATATATTTTATTATACTTACTGCATTCCTTTTTACGGCCTGTTCATCTAAAAGTGGTTCTGGATATGTACCAAAACCGAAAGGATACAACAGAATAGACATACCCGTAGCACAATATCAGACTTTGGAAGGGAATTATCCGTATACATTTGAGTATTCTAAGTTGGCCGAAATAATGCCAGACAAATCAACAAATGCAGAGCCCTATTGGATAATAGTAAACTACCCTACGCTCAATGCAAAAATTCAGTTTACATACAAACCCCTAAACGGCGACCTGAAAAAACTAGATGCCCATGTGGCTGATGCGTATAAATTGGCATCTAAGCACCAAGTTAGAGCTACCTCTCAAACCGAGCAAATAGTGTCACTACCAAATGGTAAGAAGGCCGTTGTTATGGAATTAGAGGGAGAAGTACCGAGTCATTTGCAATTTTATATCACAGATACAACTCAAAATTACCTTCGTGGAGCCATGTACCTCAACAAGGCTACGCTAAACGACTCCCTAACTCCCATAGTTAATTATATAAAAAAAGACTGTATTCATATTTTGAAAACCTTAAATTGGAAAAAATGAGCAACTGGACTTCGGTATATAAAGGAAAAAATATTTTCAGAGCTAATGTTTTAAAAAACGAATTAGCTGAAAAAGGAATAGAAAGCATAGTAATAGACAAAATAGACCATTTGTATCCATTTTTGGGCTATGCGGAGTTGCTCGTAAACAAAGACCAAGTAGAAATAGCAAAAATCACCATAGATAATTTCGTCCTAGATGATAAAGAAACTGACTGACCGCTCAAACTTAACTCAAAGAATAGTGGCGGCATTAATAGGTGCCCCCCTGATCGTGTATTGTACTATTTTTAGTCCATATTCATTTTGGATTTTATACACAACCATCGGCGTACTTACTATTTATGAATTTTACAAACTATTGGGCCTCAATGGAAATTTTCCACTAACTATATACGGAACAGTTTGTGGGGCCGTAATATTAACATTGACTTTTTTTATAGAAACCGAAAAAATTGACTTTGATAATTACTATTGGATAGTGCCAATGCTAACATTAACGTTCTTTATTAAGTTATATAAAAAGAATGACGTAAAACCATTTGAAAACCTCGGATATACCTTTCTAGGCATCATATATGTAATTTTGCCTTTTGCTTTATTGATAGAAAGCGTAATGGACAAAGGGGGTTTTAACCCCTATTTGGCATTCGGAATATTGATAATTTTATGGGTAAATGATTCGGGTGCTTATTTTTCTGGGAGGTTTTTAGGAAAAAGAAAATTATTTGAAAGAGTTTCTCCAAAAAAAACATGGGAGGGCTTTTTTGGGGGTGCAATATTCGCTTTGATTGCAGCGTTTTTATTTTCTAAGATTACAGAAACTCTAACTTTAAACCATTGGATCGCAATTGCCTTAATAATTGTTATTACAGGAACCCTAGGTGACCTTGTAGAATCATTATTTAAGAGAAGCATTGCCATCAAAGATTCGGGAAGTATAATTCCTGGCCACGGTGGTTTTTTAGACAGATTTGACGGTCTTTTACTTTCTATGCCCTTTATTGTTACTTTTTTAAAATTATATCACGGACTGTTTTGAAACTTTTAATAAGATATTTTACCGTTATTTTTTGTCTATTTTTAATGGGGCAAAGTTTGGATTCATTTGCCCAAGGTGAAAAAAAATACATTACGTTCTCTGGCTTTGTAATAGACGGTACCAATGACGAACCTTTAGCAGGTGCTTATGTAATCAATGACAAAGCAGGCAGAGGTGTGTTTACAAACGGGAGGGGATATTTCATTTTAGATGTATTTCCCGGAGATTCTATCTTGTTTTCATATTTGGGTTTCAAAAAACAATTTCACATTATTCCTAAATCAGTGGGATTAAACTATTCTGCAGTAGTAGAATTAAGCATGGACGCAAAACTACTAAAAGAGGTAAAAGTATATCCTTTTAGAACCGAAGAAGAGTTTAAAACTGCCTTTTTAGAGATGGAATTGCCCGATCAAAAAGAGCGAGATATATTGGAGAAAAACTACAGCTCAGAAAATATAAAAATGGCCGCAGCTAATCAGGCAATGGGAAGTATGGGAAATTATAGATACTCCATGGACCAGCAATTGATGCATTTGCAGGCACAGAAACAAACCACCATGAATCCGCTGACCAACATAGCGGCTTGGTCTAGTTTTATCAAGTCTGTGAAAAATGGTTCGTTTACAGATAAAAGTTGGAAAAAAGGCACCTACGTACCCACCGAAAAAGGTTCGAGAGACAATATATTTAGAGCAGGGGGAAATTAATCATTCCGCTTTGGGTTCTTTAAACCATTCCGCATATTTAATATAATTGTTTGCTGTTCTCAAAAAAACTTCTCCAAGCTCGGGAGTAACTTCTTTTATTTGTTTTGCTGGATTGCCGACCCAAACTGTTCCAGGAGGCACCTTAGTATTTTGGGTCACTACAGCTCCTGCACCTATTATAGAGTTTTTGCCTATCACGGCCCCATCCATCACAATAGCACCCATACCAATTAGCACTTCGTCTTCTATCACACACCCATGCACAATAGCATTGTGAGCTATGCTGACAGAATCCCCAATAATTGTTTTTGTTTTTTGATAAGTACAATGTATCACAGCACCGTCTTGAATATTTACTTTATTGCCCATTTCTATGGCGTTTACATCTCCTCTAACCACGGCATTAAACCAAACTGTGCAATCGTCACCCATGGTAATATTCCCGACCAAAGTGGCATTAGGTGCAAACCAACAATTTTCGCCATAAACAGGAGATTTTTCTAAAACTGGTAATATTAAAGCCATAGTATTTTCTCAAAAAAAGTATATTATAAATGTAAACATTTGCAAATTAGCCTAAAATCAAATATTTACCCTCGAACAAAAAAATATTTTGTTCACAAAATCAAAAAAAGCAATTGCATAGCTTCTTACCATAGCAAAAGCATAACAGAATACATTACTAAATAAAGAAATCTATAAATTATAAAAAGAAATCACTTGTAATAAAGATTTGATATTTCGGTAAAATCCAGATTATCTATATCTTAAATATAAGTTTAAATATCAAAATGAAAATTCAAGAAAGTCAAAATACAAATAAACCTTTAAGCACATTCAGCATTTGGGCCATTGGTGTAGGAATGGTTATTTCTGGCGAATCTTTCGGATGGAATTTTGGCTGGGCTATTACAGGTCCCATTTGGTTCTTTGTGCCAGTTTTTATTGCAGCAATTTTGTATTTTGGCTTGGTTCAAACTCTGCTTGAATTAGCATGTGTGTATCCACAAGCAAACGGCCCACAAGACTATGTCAAAAAAGCATTTGGTGAGAAAGCTGGTGCTTTTATTGCCGTTGCTATTCTGCTTGAGTTTTTGTTTGCTACCCCCGCTATAGCCAGCTCACTAGGTGAATACCTCGGATTTCTTTTAGAAGACCTTTCCATTAGCCCATATATTTCTACAGGTTTTTTGGTGCTTTTTTTTATCATTAATTTATTTGATTTACACATTGGAGTCAAATTCCTGATTACGCTTACCATACTCGCAATTTTAGAGTTACTAATCTACCAAGGAACTATTGCAGCATCTTTTAATACACAAAACTTAAGTCATGTCCCTTTTGGAGGCTTAAACTTTGAAAACTTCTTAGCTGCATTGCCGTATGCCATTTGGTTGTTTTTGGCCATTGAAGGCATTTCATTAATGACCAAAAATTTACCCCAAAACAAACTCAGAAAAACTCTAGGCCGCGGATACTACTTCGCTTTTTTCACCTTGCTAGTTTTAGCAATTTTGGTTTTACTTTTAGCTGCTGGAGGAATAAACTGGAGCAACAAAGAAAACCTAAGCATATTAGAAGACAATCACCCCATGCCTGCTTCTATGGCCTTAATATTAGGTAAAGAAAATGTAATGGTAACCATTTTTACATTCATAGGCTTATTTGGCTTAATCGCCTCATTACAGGGCATAACTTTGGCGGCCACTACTCAACTTGAGCAATTACTCCCTGAATTCAACATACAGAAAACCTCAAAGAGATTTCTTTCCTCTCTAATTGTTTTTTTGATAAGCGTAGCGGCAATCTGGCTAAGTCAAACAAATTTACTTATTGAAATATCTGTATTCGGAGCAGTTTGCATGTATCTAGCAGTAAGTATTTCTCTATTTTTCTTAAGAGAAAATAAGTTAAAAAGCCTAGCAAAAAAGACTCCCAATCACTATTATCATTCAGATTTCAACTATACAATATCGACCGTATTTACATTTTCAACTGCCTTTATTTCCATTTTATGTATTTGGTCATTTGCCAAATTGCAGACCAGGTCTTTCTTTATTTTTATTATATTTGGTATCGTCTATGTTATTCTAAACAATAAAAAAACCAATGGGATATAGTTTTAATATTGGAAGTAATTTTTATAAGTTCAAAGATTTAAAAACACTATTGGCAAAAGCCACTCCCCTACGCTCAGGAGATGAACTAGCAAAACTTGGGGCCAACTCAAATGCCGAACGTATTGCAGCACAATATGCCTTAAGTGAGGTCCCTTTGACTGATTTTATAGAAAACCCAATTATTCCATATGAAAATGATGAAGTAACTCGCTTAATAATAGACAACCACGATTCGAACAGTTTCAGTAAAATAAACCAATACTCTGTTGGTCAATTTCGAGATTGGCTATTAAGCCATGAAGCTACAAATGAGCGAATCTCAGAACTAAAAATGGCATTAACACCTGAAATGGTGGCGGCGGTATCGAAACTTATGCGAAACCAAGACCTAATTTCTGTTGCTTCAAAAATAGAAGTAATCACTAAATTTAGAAATACTATTGGTCAAAAAGGAAGAGTTTCCATTCGCCTACAACCCAATCATCCGACTGATAACCTTAAGGGAATACTAGCAAGCACGCTCGATGGATTATTATATGGTTGTGGAGATGCCGTAATTGGAATAAATCCAGCAACAGATAGTCCTGAAATAACCTCAAAACTACTAAACCTACTAGAAGACTTACGACTAAAGTATGAAATACCAACCCAAAACTGTGTATTATGCCATGTCACTACAGCATTAGAAATAATAAATAAAGCACCGATAGACTTGGTTTTCCAATCTATTGCAGGTTCTGAAAAAGCAAATGGGTCTTTTGGCATACACTTAGGTATATTAAAGGAGGCTAACGAAGCTGCAAAAGAGTTAAAAAGAGGAACAGTTGGTAACCAAGTTATGTATTTTGAAACAGGCCAAGGGTCAGCACTTTCGGCTAACGCTCATCATGGAGTAGACCAACAAACCATGGAAGTTAGAGCATATGCAGTGGCTAGACATTTTGATCCATTTTTAGTAAATTCAGTTGTAGGCTTTATCGGACCCGAATATTTATATGACGGTAAACAAATAACACGAGCAGGACTTGAAGATCATTTTTGCGGTAAATTAATGGGTTTACCCATGGGCGTAGACGTTTGCTACACCAACCACGCTGAGGCAGACCAAGACGACATGGACAACCTAATGACTTTATTGGGTGTGGCTGGTTGTAATTTTTTCATGGGCGTACCAGGAGCAGACGATATCATGCTTAACTATCAGTCTACATCTTTTCATGATGCCCTTTATTTAAGAAAAGTTTTAAATAAAAAACCAGCCCCAGAATTTGAAGAGTGGCTAACTAAAATGGGCATTTTCGATAAAATAGGAAACAAACTAGACGCATTAGAAAGTCACACTTTACTAAAAGGATTATGAATATAGAAAAGCAAAATCAATGGCAAAAACTAAAGGAACATACTAATGCCAGAGTTGCATTAGGCTCAGTTGGCATTGGAATGCCTCTTAGTGAAGTATTAGCTTTAAAATTAGCACATGCACAAGCCAAAGATGCAATAGAAACAACTTTAGACTCCGAACTATTAAAGAAACAAACGGAGGCTTTAGGAGTGCCTTTTTATAGTTTTAAAAGTAAAGTAAAAGATAGAAAAGAATATTTAAAAAGACCTGATTTAGGCAGGTGTCTTGATGCCGACCAAATACACCAAGGTAAAAATCAATTTGATATCTTATTTGTATTAACAGATGGACTCTCGGCCGAGGCTGTGAACCAAAATGCCTTTGATGTTTTAAAATTAGCGATACCGAAATTAATCAATACGTATAGCATAGCCATAGCTGTTGTGGAACAAGGAAGGGTAGCTATTGGAGATGAGCTATCAGAACTATTTCATTCTAAATTTACGGCTCTTTTTATTGGGGAAAGACCTGGACTATCATCACCCGTAAGTATGGGCATATATACTACTTACGAAGCAAGGGCTGGTTTTACTGACGAAAAAAGAAACTGTATATCTAACATTCATCAAAATGGATTTTCGACCGAGGAAGCAAGCATTTTGTTAAACTATCTTATTTTAAATTCATTTGAATTAAAAATAAGTGGTGTCAATTTAAAAATTGACTTAAAAAAGCTATTACCATAAACAAAAAAAAAGAGCTTATAAAAGCTCTTTTAAAATATCTTACGATTAGGCTAATATTAAAAATGTCTTTCGCCTTTTTCTCTTTTTCCTAATAAAACTGCTCCTGCCATAGCAACTAGAAACAATACTGAAACCAATTCGAATGGTAGTAAATAGTTTTTATAAAGAACCATTCCTAGTGTTTCAATTAAGCCAGTTTTGGGGTCAAAGTTATTATAATTCACTCGCTCAACCTCAGCTTTTTTTATTACACTAACCAAAATAAACAACAATAAGCCACCTGTTACAAAACTAGAAATCATTACTGAGTTCTTGGCCATTTCGTTTTCTTCTTCTCTAAGGTTTAAAAACATAACCACAAAGATGAATAATACCATGATAGCACCTGCATATACAATGATATTTACCACAGCCAAAAACTGAGCATTTAACATCAAGTAGTGCCCTGAGAGTGTAAAGAATGTCAAAATTAAATACAGAATACTATGTACCGGCTTTTTAGAAAGAATAGTACCTAATGCTCCAAAAAGTGTAAAAATTGACAACACAAAGAAGGTCCATTGTGTAGCCGTAATGTTTTTAAGAATCTCTAAATATTGCATAAAACTATATTATTTATTTTCTAACCAAAGTTTAGCCATGTCCTCTTTGGTCCAAGCATCTCTTTCATATCTATTGTCCATATCTTCTACCAATTGGTCTTTACCATAAATAACTTGGTCTCTTGAAGTAAACACAGGAACAAATTTATCGTGACGAAGATAAATGGCTTCTTTTGGACAAGCCTCTTCACATAACCCACAGAAAATACAACGAAGCATATTTACTTCATAAGCCGCCGCATATTTTTCTTCTCTGTATAAATGCTCTTCGCCTTTAACTCTTTCTGCAGCTACCATCGAAATGGCCTCAGCAGGGCAAGCAACTGCACAAAGACCACAAGCAGTACAACGCTCTCTGCCTTTGTCGTCACGTTTTAATATATGGTGGCCTCTAAATACAGGCCCTAAATATCTCTTTTCTTCTGGATACCTTATAGTCGCTTTTTTAGAAAAAAAGTGTTTTAATGTAATCCCCATACCTTTAAACACACCCGGAAAATAAGTGTTTTCAAGTAGGCTAAGTTCTGATTTATCAGTTTTTTTAGATCTGTCTGTTAATTGCATATCTTAGTCTTTTAATTGGTAGAAGGAAGTCTTTTCTTTTTAAACATTGGATAAACAAAGAAGTAAATTACCGCTAAAATGGCTAATCCTACCCAGTTATACAGAAGTGGGCTTCCTGAAAGCTCAGCAGCTGAAACTATCACTAAATTTATCATAGCTAAAGGAAACATTCCTTTCCAAGCCACATTCATTAATTGGTCATATTTAAATCTCGGCACCGTCCATCTGATCCACATAAATGTAAAAATAAAGAAACAAATTTTAGCGAAGAAAGCTAAAAAGCCAACTGCAGCAGCCAAATTATGACCCATCACTTCTCCTGTATTTGCAGTTAAAAAGCTGTAAACATAATCCATTCCTGGGTAATTAAAACCACCCAAATATAAACTCGCTATTACGGTTGAAGAGATAAACATGTTAACATATTCTGCAAACATAAATAAACCAAACTTCATTGAACCATACTCTGTGTGATATCCGGCTACTAGTTCGTTTTCAGATTCTGGCAAATCAAATGGCGTACGGTTACACTCTGCTAACGAACAAGTAAAAAACAATAAAAAACCCATCGGCTGATAGAAAATATTCCAGTCAAGCCCATGTTGAGACAAAACCATGCTTTTTACCGAAAGTGAACCTGTCATTACGATAATCGCCAACAATGAAAGACCCATTGCAAGCTCGTATGAAATATTTTGAGATGCGGCACGAATAGCTCCGTAAAGCGAGTATTTATTATTAGAAGCCCAGCCTCCAATCAAAATACCGTAAACGCCCAAAGAAACGACCCCAAAAACCCAAAGGATACCTATGTTTACATCAACTCCTTGAAAATCTACTTTTTGCCCTGCAATAATAAGTGTGTCTCCAAAAGGGATAACAGCACTTGAAAGCAAAGCGGTAAACATGGCAATAGCTGGTCCAATAATAAATAACCATTTATCTGCCAAAGTAGGAATAAAATCTTCCTTCAAAAACAACTTGGCCCCATCTGCTAGCGGTTGCAAAAGACCAAATGGACCCGCTCTGTCCGGACCAACTCTATCTTGAATATACGCTGCAATCACCCTTTCAAAATATGTTTCATAGGCTGCAACGCCCATGCTAAGTAAAAATATTCCGAGGATAATGCCTCCTTTAATTAATAATACTGATTCCATATTTATTTAAGACTCTTATTTTTAGAAAAGAAAGCGTCATTCTTCTCCATTAACTTTTTATAATCTTCTGACTCTTTAACCTCAGCTAAATTATGCTCATAAGGACGGCTGTCATCTATCTTTTTGAAATTTTCTTTTGCGTACTCTAGGGCAAATTTTGGTTTTGCGATTTCATTAGCTCTATATTTATTCGCCGAAATAACAGAAGCACGACTAACCTTCGTCGGTCCTTCTATAACCCAATCAGACGTATTTTTACGCTCAAATCTACATGTATTGCAAATAAACTCTTCTACTTCGCCCCAAATGTTTTTTCTGGCCGTTACTCTGATTACCTCGTCTCCTTTATACCAAAGATTTACTTTACCCGAACATTTTTCGCAGGCACAATGAGCATCTACTGGTTTTGAAAACCAAACTCTGCTTTTAAACCTGTAGGTTTTGTCTGTCAAGGCTCCTACCGGACATACATCTATCATGTTTCCAGAGAAATCGTTATCTATGGCTTTAGAAATATATGTACTGATTTGAGCATGATCTCCTCTGTTCATCACGCCATGTACACGCTCATTGGTGATTTGATCGGCTGTGTAAACACATCTGTAACAAAGCACACAACGGTTCATGTGAAGCTGAATCTTATCTCCAATATTTTCTGGTTCATAAGTTCTTCGGTCTTCCTCAAATCTCGTAGCCTCTGTTCCGTGTTCAAACGCAAAGTCTTGTAAGTGACATTCTCCGGCTTGATCACAAACAGGGCAATCAAGCGGATGGTTTAATAACAAAAACTCTACCACACCTTTACGTGCTTCTACCACATCTGGACTTGTGAAATTTTCAACCTTCATGCCGTCTTGTGCCATCGTAATACACGATGCTACCAACTTAGGCATAGGTCTTGGATCTTTTTCTGAACCTTGGGTAACTTTCACCAAACAAGCCCTACATTTGCCACCAGAACCCTTCAATGGTTTGTAATAACACATTGCAGGAGGTGCCACATCAGGCCCAATCTGACGAGCAGCTTCCATAATACTTGTGCCAGCGGGCACATTTACTTCTTGGCCGTCTATCGTAACTTTTATTAACTGAGGAGTATCCATTTATTTGACTCTACCTTTTATTATTTTAAGCAATAATTTCTTCTTTCATATATACAGCACCTGCTTTTGTAGCAGCTGATGGGTTTTTAACATGCCACTCAAACTCGTCTCTAAAGTGACGAATAGCACTAGCTACTGGCCATGCAGCTGCATCGCCAAGTGGACAAATAGTGTTCCCTTCTATTTTTTTAGCAACATCTACCAACAAATCTATGTCTCTCATGTTTCCATGTCCGTGCTCAATTCTGTGTAGCACTTTTTCCATCCATCCGGTTCCTTCTCTACAAGGCGAACACTGTCCGCATGATTCATGGTGATAAAAACGAGAAAAATTCCATGTGTTTCTAACAATACAAGTAGTTTCGTCCATGGCAATGAATCCACCTGATCCTAACATTGTTCCTGAAGCAAAACCACCGTCAGAAAGCGATTCGTAAGACATCAGTCTGTCTTCGCCATTGGCAGTTTTGAGGAATAAATCGGCGGGTAAAATTGGAACAGATGATCCTCCGGCTACTACTGCCTTCAGATAATGTCCTTTTCTAATTCCTCCTAAATATTGGTCTGAGTTCAAAAATTCATCTACTGGTAAACCAAGGTCAATTTCATAAACCCCTGGTTTGTTAATATGTCCAGAAGCAGATATCAATTTTGTCCCCGTACTTCTACCTATACCAATCTTGGCATATTCATCACCACCGTTGTTGACAATCCATGGTGTATTTGCGATAGATTCCACATTGTTTACCACAGTTGGGCTTTGGTATAATCCTTTCACTGCTGGAAAAGGAGGCTTGTTTCTTGGATTTCCTCTTTTGCCTTCTAAAGATTCAAGCAAAGCGGTTTCTTCTCCGCAGATATAAGCACCACCACCTGGCTGAACCACTATTTCGAGGTCATAACCCGTACCTAAAATATTTTTACCTAGAAAACCAGCATTTTTAGCTTCTTCAATCGCTTTTTCTAGGATTCTAATTACATACATTAACTCACCTCTTACATATATAAATGAGGTGTTTGCCCCAAGTGCGAAACTCGAAACGATCATTCCCTCAATCAAAAGATGAGGAATACTTTTCATTAAATAATGATCTTTGAAAGTACCCGGCTCTGATTCGTCAGCATTACAAACCAAATATCTTGGCACACCTTCAGGTTTGGCTAAAAAGCTCCATTTCATTCCCATAGGGAAACCTGCTCCTCCTCTACCTCTAACTCCTGATTTTTTTACTTCCTCAACTATTTCGTCCGGAGACATTTTCTTGAGGGCTTTTTCTACAGCCGCATAACCACCATGCTTTCGATAAACTTCAAAAGTTTCGATTCCTGGCTTATCTAAATGTTCGGTTAATATTTTTGTTGCCATTTTATTTACTCAGTTCGTCGATTATTTCATCTACTTTTTGATTGTCTAAATGCATGAAAAACTTTTCACGAATTTGGAAACATGGTCCCCAACCGCAAGCAGCTAGACACTCTACTTCTTTTAAGGTAAACATTCCATCTGATGTGGTTTCGTTTGCCTTAACTCCTAATTTGTTTTTCAGGTGGTCATATACTTCTTCACCACCCATTGTACAGCAAGGACCAGTACGGCAATATTCTATTACATGCTTACCTACTGGCTCAAGGTGAAACATTGTATAAAACGTAGCAACCTCGTAAACTTCAATTGGAGCTATATCAAGCAAACTTGCTACGTAATCCATAGTGGCAGCACTAACCCACCCAAACTGCTCTTGAGCCAAATGAAGCAATGGAAGCAAAGCAGATTTTTGTTTTCCTGCAGGGTAACGAGCTATTATTTCTTTTGCTTTAGCTAATCTATCTTCTGTAAATGATATTTTTTCAGACATCTTTTTTTGAAATATTCTTAATAATTAAGCGTCAAGTTCACCGGCTATTACATTCAAACTACTCATGATAGCTACTGCATCAGATATAGTTAATCCTTTACACATTTCTGGATATGCTTGATAGTAGATAAAACTTGGCCTTCTGAAGTGTAATCTAAATGGAGCTCTACCTCCATCACTTATTAAATAAAAACCTAATTCGCCGTTTCCACCTTCTACTGCATGGTAAACCTCTCCAACTGGAGCGTCTATTTCACCCATCACAATCTTAAAGTGATAGATTAGGGCTTCCATGTTTCGGTAAACTTCTTTTTTGGGAGGAAGGTAATAGTGATCTTCGTCTGCGTAATATGGACCAGCAGGTAGATTTTCTATAGCTTGTTGAATTATCTTCAAACTTTCCCATATCTCTCCATTTCTAACCATAAAACGGTCGTAAGTATCGCCATTGTGCCCCACTGGTATCTCAAAATCGAAATCAGCATAAGCAGAATATGGTTCCATTACTCTAACGTCATAATCTATACCAGTAGCTCTAAGGTTTGGCCCTGTAAAGCCATATTCCATAGCCCTTTCTTTAGTAATAGGTCCTACGTTTATTGTTCTATCTCTAAAAATTTTATTTCTATTAAAGAGCTCTTCAAACTCTTTTTGGACTTTAGGCATAGAGTTAAATGCCAAGTCTCTGATTTTAGCAATGGCTGATGGAGAAAGGTCTCTTTCCATTCCGCCTATTCTACCCATATTGGTAGTTAATCTTGCTCCGCAAACTTCTTCATAGATTTCATAGATTTTTTCTCTCTCTTGAAAAACGTATAAAAATCCTGAATAAGCTCCCGTATCCACACCCAAAATAGAATTACAAATTAAGTGGTCACTAATTCGAGCCAATTCCATCATGATAACTCTGATGTATTCGGCTCTGCTAGGAACTTTTATACCCAAAAGCTTTTCTACCGTCATGTGCCATCCAAAATTATTAATTGGAGACGAGCAATAGTTAAGACGGTCGGTAAGCGTAGTAATTTGATAGAAAGGTCTTCTTTCGGCTATTTTTTCGAAAGCTCTGTGAATGTAACCTACCGTTTGTACACCTGAAACAATTTTCTCACCATCCATTTGTAACACATTCTGGAAAATTCCGTGTGTAGCAGGGTGAGTAGGTCCAAGGTTTAATGTAGTATATTGTTTGTCCTCAACCATCGGCATGTTTAGTGCCAAGGCGTCGTTGGTATCTTTCGGAGTTATGATTTTATTCTCTGTCATTTATTCTCTTATTTATCTACCAAATAATGCGTCAATCTTGTCTTCTCTAGTAGCATCTTCAAGTGGATATTCCTTTCTCATTGGGAAATAATCCATCTCGTCAATATTTAGGATTCTAATTAAATTAGGGTGTCCTACATAATTAACACCAAAGAAGTCATATGCTTCTCGCTCAAGCCAGTTGGCTGCAGCAAACAAACTTGTAAGTGAAGGAACCGATAGGTCTTCTTTAGGCATAAACACTTTAATTCTTACACGGATATTGTTTTCCCAGCTATGCAAATGGACAACCGAACAGAACTCTTTACCGGAGTTGTCCGGCAAATGAATTGCAGTAATATCCGTTAAGAAAGTAAATTTAAAACTAGGATGTTCTTTTAGGTAAGAAACAATTTCGAGAAGATTTTCTCCTTGGGTAGTGAAAGTCAAAAGACCAAAAGGCTCTTCGAATTCGAAAACCTTTTCGCCGAAATGGCCTACTATTTCTTCAACTATATTTTGGTTGTTTATCATTTTGGTCTTATAGTATTTTATAAGAATCTAACAATGCTTTATATTCATCCGAATCCCTTCTTCTAAGCGATTCACTTTTAGCTAATTCTTGGATTTGCATCAAGCCATCTAAAATTTGCTCTGGTCTAGGCGGACACCCTGGTACATATACGTCAACAGGAATTACTCTATCGATTCCTTGAAGTACTGAATAGGTGTCAAAAATACCACCAGATGAGGCACATGCACCTACAGCCATAACCCATTTTGGCTCGGCCATTTGGGCATAAACTTGCCTTACAATAGGACCCATTTTTTTTGCTATGGTTCCCATTACCATTAAAATGTCTGCTTGTCTTGGGGAGAAACTCGGTCTTTCAGAACCAAATCTTGAGATGTCATAATGAGATGCCATAGTAGCCATGAACTCAATGCCGCAACATGAAGTTGCAAAAGGCAAAGGCCATAAAGAGTGACTACGGGCTATCCCCATAACTTTATCTAGTGAGGTAGCAAAAAAACCTGAACCTTCAAATCCTTCTGGTGCTTCTACCATTTTTACTTCACTCATATTATCTTTAAATTTTCTTTAGAACTAACTAATCAAAAAGTCAAATGTTTCAATCTTCATCCCAATTAAGGACACCTTTTTTAATGATGTAATAAAACCCGGCCATTAGAAAGGCCACAAAGGTTAACATTTCACCAAAACCAAACCAACCAAGCGATTTAAAGTTAACCGCCCAAGGGTACATAAAGACTATCTCAACATCAAACAAAACGAATAAGATAGCAACTAAAAAGTATTTTACTGAAATTGGAGAACGTGCATCGCCCTCGCTTTCAATACCACACTCGAAAGGATCTTCCTTTCTCTTACTTTTCACTCTAGGTCCTAAAACACTTGTAGCCCAAATAATAAGTGACACAAAACCCAACGCTACTCCAATTTGAAATAACAATGGCAAATAATCTTGTGGAAGGTTTTTCATTATAAAAATTCTTAATATGGTTGCAAAATTAGCATCAAAGTAGGTAGTTTCAAAATAAAAGAAGTTATTTAAAAAACCTCCAATTTGAAATACTTTCCGTACAAGAAAAACTAAAAAAAATAATAAATCTAATTAAAACTCGTGACTGCTGTCATAATTCAAATTACTCCAAATTATATCCTTTAACTCGGCAATGCCCTCATTTGTTAAAGATGAGAAAAATACAAAAGGCAGACCAGCAGGGATACTTTTAATGATTTTCTTTCTGTCTTTTTCAGACAAAAGTTCACATTTTGAAAATCCGAGAATTCTAGTTTTATCTAATAATTCAGGGTTAAATTTCTTCAATTCATTAACCAAAGTTTTGTAAACTTTCATTGGTTTTTCTTCCGAAGAATCTACTAAAAATAACAAGTTAGAATTACGCTCAATATGCCTTAAAAATCTCAATCCCAAACCTTTACCTTCAGATGCACCCTCAATGATTCCGGGAATATCGGCCATAACAAATGACTGAAAATCACGATAGGGAACCACCCCTAAATTAGGAACTAAAGTAGTAAACGGATAATCTGCTATTTCAGGTTTTGCGGCTGAAATAGTAGACAAAAGTGTAGATTTTCCAGCATTAGGAAGCCCTACCAAACCTACGTCTGCTAATATTTTTAATTCGAAAATAACCCACGCCTCTGTGCCTGGTATACCCGGTTGTGAATAATCAGGAGCTTGGTTGGTAGAATTTTTAAAATGGTGATTACCAAGGCCTCCCATTCCGCCTGGAATAAGAATTACCTCTTGCCCATCCTCAATTATTTCGGTCATCACTTCGCCAGTTTCAGGATTTCGAGCAATAGTACCCAAAGGAACTTCAATGATAATATCTTCACCTTGTGCACCCGATGATTTACTTTTTCCACCAGAAACTCCGTGCGATGCCTTTATGTGTTTTTTGTATTTTAGGTGTAACAGGGTCCAAAGTTGCTTATTACCTCTTACGATAATATGACCACCTCTACCACCGTCTCCACCGTCTGGACCACCTTTATCAACAAATTTCTCTCTCCTGAAGTGAGTAAAGCCTCTACCTCCATTTCCAGATGTTAAATTTATTTTTACGTAGTCTATAAAATTTGAAGTCATTGCTGAAGTATATATAAATATGATATGCTGCAAAAAAAACCATTTAGACTTTTGAAAGTCAGCATTTTTAAAACACAAAGTTAATAAACATTTGTGGGTAGGCCATCAAAACTTTTTTTCTTAGAAAAAATTGCGTTTTTTAAACTATCTAAAAAAGCAAAAAAGGACTTCAAACCAGAAGTCCTTTTTTATAATATAAATAAAATATTTTTTAATCTAAAGCAGCTACACCTGGTAATACTTTTCCTTCCATATATTCTAACAAAGCACCACCACCAGTAGAAACATAAGAAACTCTGTCGCCCATACCTGCATTGTTAATTGCAGACGCTGAATCTCCACCGCCTATCAATGAGAATGCATTATTTTCTTCGGTGGCTTTCACCACAGCTTCGGCAATTGCAGTTGTACCTGCAGCGAAATTAGGGAATTCAAATACACCCATTGGTCCGTTCCAAAGAATGGTTTTAGAGTTTTTAATCACTTCTTTAAATAGTTCGATAGATTTCGGTCCGATATCAAGACCTTCCCATCCATCCGGAATTTGGCCTTTCTCTACTACTTGTCTGTTTGCGTCATTACTGAAGTCGTCTGCAATAACATTATCAAGTGGCATGATGATGTTCACGCCTTTTGCTTTAGCTTTTTCTAAAATCTCTAGAGCTAAATCTTGCTTATCCGCTTCCAAAAGCGACTTCCCGATATTACCTCCCAATGCTTTTGAAAACGTATATGTCATTCCTCCACCTATAATAAGGTTATCAACTTTATCTAACAAACGCTCAATGATCAAAATTTTATCAGAGATTTTTGCTCCGCCCATAATAGCCGTAAATGGCTTCTCGGCGTTTTCTAATATGTATTGAGCATTGTCTATTTCTGCTTGCATCACTTTTCCACAGATTTTATCTGTAAAAAACTGACCTATTATTGCAGTTGAAGCATGTGCTCTGTGAGCAGTTCCAAATGCGTCATTTACCCAAACATCACCTAAAGAAGCAAGTTTTTTAGCAAATTCTACATCTCCTTTTTCTTCTTCTTTATAGAATCTTAAATTTTCTAATAACAAAACCTCTCCCGGCTGTAATGCAGCTGCTTGATCAATTGCAGATTGCCCAATACAGTCATCGGCAAATTTAACTGGCACTCCCAAAATCAAAGAAATTGGAGCAACTAGATGTTTTAACGAATATTTTTCAGTGGGACCATCTTTCGGTCTTCCCAAATGTGACATTAGAATACACGAACCTCCATCAGCAAGGATTTTTTTAATGGTAGGTATAGTGGCATTGATACGGGTATCATCTGTAATTTCGTGTCTCTCATTAAGAGGAACATTAAAATCTACACGTACAAGTGCTTTTTTGTTTGAGAAATCAAAAGAATCTATTGTTTTCATTGATTTGAAAGATTTTTATTCGGCATGAAAAATTGAGCAACAAAGGTAAAATTTATCGCTTATCTCAAATAGAATTTTGAGTGATATTATGATTAGTCAGACCAACAATGTATCAAAAATCCAATTTTTTATGTCAATTTTTACATTTGAAACTTAAAAACGCATGATGTAAAGGTATATAGAAAAAGATTTTCTTAAAATATTGTACTAGTTATTTGATTTTCAAGTATAAAAGACTAATTTTGCAGTCCGATTTTCGGAAAAAAGAATATTTTTTAACACTTATTTTTAGTCAAATGTTTCAAAACCAGTACGAAACAGTGTTCATTTTAACTCCCGTTTTATCTGAAGCCCAGATAAAGGACGCTGTTGACAAATTTAAATCAGTATTAACTGAAAATGGTGCTGAGATAGTAAATGAAGAGTCTTGGGGCCTTCGTAAGCTAGCTTATACTATACAGCACAAAAATACGGGCTACTATCAGTTATTTCAATTTAAAAGTTCTCCTACATTGGTAGCTATTTTAGAGACCGAGTTTAAACGTGACGAACGTATCATGAGATTTTTAACCACCCGCCTAGACAAAGATGCTTTAGCATATGCAAGTCGTAGAAAAAGTGGAGCAGGTAAATCAAAAGAAACCGCATCTGCGGAATAATAACTTTAAAATCATTTAAGATATGTCATTAGTAAACGAACCGGTAGAAAGAAAAGATTCCAATCGTAAAAAATACTGTAGATTCAAAAAATTAGGTATTAAATACGTTGATTATAAAGATCCAAACTTCCTTTTGAAGTTTTTGAACGAGCAAGGTAAAATTTTACCAAGAAGACTTACAGGTAACAGCCTTAAGTTTCAAAGAAAAGTGGCTACAGCTATCAAGCGTGCTCGTCACCTTGCTTTATTACCATATGTAGCTGACGGTTTGAAATAATCAAACAGATGTTTGCATAAGGTTATTCTTATAAACAACACTTAATTTAAAAATCAGAAATGGAAATAATATTAAAAACAGACATTGCGGGTTTAGGATACAAAAACGATGTCCTAACTGTTAAGCCAGGATATGGCCGCAATTATTTGATTCCACAAGGCTACGCAGTTTTAGCTACGGAATCAAACAAAAAAATAATGTCAGAAAACTTGAAGCAAGCGGCTCACAAAGCTGAAAAAATTCAAGCTGACGCTCAAGCAATTGCCGACCAAATCGGTACTGAGCCAATTGTTATCGCAATGAAAGTTGGTGAGTCAGGAAGAATTTTTGGTAGAGTTACATCTATCCAAATTTCTGATGTACTTGCTGCTAAAGGAATTGAGGTTGACAGAAAGAAAATTGCTGTTGAAGATATCAAATTCGTTGGAGAGTACAAAGCTCTAGTAGATCTTCATAAAGAAGTGAAACACGAGATCACTGTAAACGTTGTAGCTGAAGAGATAGAAATTATCTAATTCAATACACGCTAAACGCAAAAAGAGCGATTTGTAAATTACAAATCGCTCTTTTTATTTGGAGACAATTCTAGTTATTTTAATGTAACCATCCACTTTGCAATCTGCATTGCTTCGTCTTTAGGAACTTGGCTCATTGGAGCCATTGGAGGGTATCCGGCCCAGTTAGACGGCTTCGGCTTATATATCAATTCCACAATTTGCTCTGGCTTATACTTCTTTTTAGCCATTACCTCTTTGTAAGCAGGCCCTACAAGTTTATTGTCAGGATTGTGACAAGCCAAACATGTGTTTTTCTGCAAAAGTTTTTGAATATTGGGTGGAATCTTAGTTTGAGCTTTAGCGGCAGCTATTGTAGCAAATACAAAAGCAAGAGACAAAATCGTTTTTTTCATTTTCTTTGAGGTATTCTAATTGAACAAATCTTAAATTACAGAAGTAAAGATAATCTAAAATTGTTTTTTTTCCATATAATGTGTTGTTAATACCTTGTTAAAAACTACAAACGTTTGCGAACATGCCAACCGCCATTATTCGTCTTTCTGATATTTAACTCGAAGAACACTTGCCTTCACTCCTATTTCCTCAAAATATCGTAACCAAAACAACTGCTGATGGCTTAGGTTGTCATTTGGACCTTTTATTTCGACTAGTTCGTAATGGCTCTCAGACCAAACCAACAAGTCAGGAAAGCCTCGTGAGTTTTCAACTAAATTTTCTGCCATTTTTCTGACGATCGACCTTAAACTCTCTAAGTCTATACGTATAACTATTATACGCACTAATGTCCAAATCTCTTCTAGCCAAACCACAAATGGATTGGCAGTATCTAGATGCTTTGTGAAATTAAGCCACAAGTACTCCAGAAGCTCGTCAGAATCAGAAAACTCCATAAGCTTGGCCTCTACTTGCTCATGCCTTTTCTCATAAAAATCTGGCAAATATAAATCTGAGGGCCTTCGCTGAAAAGGATGGTGAAAACTAACCAAAGTAGGATCAAAAATAATATCCCAAAGCCAAAGCCCAAAAATAGACCGCCACGGATAGTTTTCAGAGAAAGCCGCTTCAAATTCATTTTCGAAAAAATAATCAATTGCACCTAACTCCACTTGATTTTTGTAAATTTTGGATATCACTATTTCTTTGGAGTTTTGCAGCCAGGTAGTAGTTTGTTTCTTGGACTTTTTGGTGCCTAAGTTGCCAATGAAATATTCCGCAAAGTACTGCTCGTCGTTATTCTGGGGCTGTTCAATCATAAGTTCACACCAAGTTTTAGCCTCCTCTATATTTCCCAACTTTGCAAGGCAACGCGTCAAACGCTCTCTTGCAGGTGCTATAGGCGTAGTTTTATAGACTTCTATGGCATAACCCGGTTGTTTGGCCCTTTCGAAAAACCGAGCTACTCGTAGAGCCAACTTATCAAAAGAAGGTTTGGCAATTGGACTTAGGTCTTTTATAGTATCAAAAAGCGTCATGTACCATTCCAAAACCTCCTGAGTTTCTACAGACTTTGAAAGTTCATCAAAAATCAAAAACTGATCGGACACCATCCACTTGTCGTCTGCATCTTTTCTAGTTTCAAATCTCGCCACGAGGTCGTCTTCTTGTTGTTGATAGTACTGCACCAGGCCCATATCTCTAAGGACAAACTCGGTCATATCCATGGCTCTATTTCCAAAAAATAAAAACCTTAAAAATGACACCTCCATTTCGAAGTTCATTTTTACTATTTCCGTGGCCTCATTTATTATTTTGATTAGCTCTGAATAATCGAATTCGGCGAGTAAATAAGAAACTATAACCTCTTTCTTTTCGGACTTCATAGAATTGAGCGAAAAAAACTTTAACAACTCCGCTTTGGTCAATACATCGAGCAGGTCTTTTGTTAAATGCAGATGCTCTAAAGGGTCAGGTTTTGATAAAAAACCTGCTTTTAAAAGGGTTTTGAGTTGTGAAGGTATATCTTGAAGTTCCTCGTATTTTAAATTGTCTGATCTAAAAAAAAGGCCTTTCCTATTCGTAAATCGAATAAAAAGGCACTGAGCGTCTTCGGGAAGTGTATAATATTTCCTTAAAAAACTCCACTCGGAAGTATTAAGCAAATGGTGATATTTTTCTTTTACAAAAGTCAGTAAATACTCGAAGTTAGTATGGTAATATTTGGGAGGAAGTACTATTTTCTCTTCCATATTATTATACTTCTATTTTTAGGCCATCATATGCTAGTTTGATGCCTTCAGGTAGCTTCTCGTCTATTTCTCTATGCAAGCCTAGCTTATGGCTAATATGCGTAAAATAGGTTTCTGGAGCACCAACATGATTCGCTATCTCGATGGCTTCTTGCAAACTAAAATGAGAGATATGAGGGGAATTTTGTAAGGCATTCAAAACAAAGACTTTGGAGCCTTTAGCTTTCGCTAGTTCGGTATCCGATATCTTGTTAGCGTCTGTTATATAAGTAAAATCACCAATTCTGTAACCAAATACTTGTAGTTTATGGTGCAGCACATCTATTGGCTGAACCTTAATACCTACTGCCTCAAACGGTTCGTTTACAACTTCGTTACATTCAATGATAGGCACACCCGGATATGGATTTTCTTGAAATGCGTAGTAATACTCTTGTTTGAGTTGATTCAAAACACGATTATGAGCATAAATCGGTAGATTTTTCAGACCACTTAGATAATTATATGGCCGAATGTCATCAAGACCACCGGTGTGATCTTTGTGTTCATGCGTAAAAATAACAGCGTCTAGGTGAGAAATACTTTCTCTAAGGGCTTGCTGACGGAAGTCAGGCCCGGTGTCGAAAATAATATTCTTATTTCCTTCTTGTAGTAAAATAGACACTCGAAGTCTCTTGTCTCTAAAGTCGAGTGAAGAACATACAGCACACTTACAGGTAAGAACAGGTACTCCCGAAGAAGTACCCGTGCCTAAAAATGTGATTTTCATTTTATTTTTCGGTAAGGGCTTTAACCACAATTACCAATTTGTCAAAATTCAAAGGCTTCATCAAAACATCATTAAAACCTGCATCCTTAAACTCTTCTTCTGAGTAGTTGCGGGCATTTCCTGTAATGGCTACTACAGGCACTTTGGCTTTAGCGGTGTCGTCAAGCTCACGAATGGCTTTAACGCACTCCATGCCATCCATGATAGGCATATTGATATCTAATAAAATAATATCAAAGTCTTCTTTATTTAACAACTGAATTACTTGCTCCCCGTTTTTAACGGCAGTAATTTCGAAATTTTGGAATTCTAAAATCTTCTTTACAAGATTCTGAATAACGGAACTATCTTCAGCTATTAAAACTCTATTGGGTGTTGGCATGAGGAAATACTTTTAAAAATGTTAAAGTGTAAATATACTTTAAAACACTAATCTTTGAAAAAAAACAGCATTGAATTCGTAAAAAAAGATTAAAAAACATAAAAATGGGCAATATGACAGAAATGAATATTAATTTTGATAAAAAAATTGACGTTTGGAGAAAATCAATTTAAAACCCAATAAGAAAATATACTTCGCTTCTGATTTTCATTTAGGTGCACCTACGCACAAGAAAAGCCTAGAAAGAGAAAAAAGAATATGCAAATGGCTTGACCAAATCAAGGCAGATGCACAGATTCTGTTTTTGGTGGGAGATCTATTTGATTTTTGGCATGAATACAAGCAAACGGTTCCCAAAGGCTATGTGCGTTTTCTGGGTAAACTTGCTGAACTAAGCGATTCAGGCATTAGAATTATAATTTTCTCGGGAAACCACGACATGTGGATGGAGGACTATTTTAACAATGAAATAGGAACTGAGACATATCATGAACCTCAACAATTTGATATAAACAACAAACGTTTTTTTATTGGTCATGGGGATGGACTTGGGCCTGGAGATTACAGTTACAAGTTTTTGAAAGTTGTTTTCAAAAATCCAATCTGCAGATTTATGTTTGGGAGGGTGCTTCACTCTAACCTTGGTATGTGGCTTGGTAACAAATGGGCGAGCCACTCATGGAAACAAAACGACAAAGAAGAAGACGGAAACGCCTTTGTATCAGAAGAAAAGGAAATACTGCTTTCTTTTTGCAAAGAGAAAGAAAAAGAAAGTCATTTCGACTTTTATGTATTTGGCCACAGGCATCAGAAATTTGATTTTAATGTAACTGAAAATAGTAAATATTATAACCTTGGAGACTGGATAAGATTTTATTCTTATGGAGAATTTGATGGTGAAAACTTTAGATTAATCGATAATAAAAACACATGAACGGAAGAGTATTAGTAACAGGTGGATGTGGTTTTGTAGGCTCAAACCTAGCTATAAAGCTAAAAACTGATTATCCTGCATTAGAAATAGTTGTTTTAGATAACCTCAAAAGAAGAGGCTCTGAGTTAAATTTGCCAAGACTAAAAGAACTAGGGATAGCCTTTGTGCATGGTGACATCAGAAACAAAGAGGACTTTGACGAAGTTGGCGAAATTGACATTTTGTTAGAAGCAGCAGCAGAACCTTCTGTGCTTGCAGGAATAAACTCTACGCCTGACTATGTCCTAAACTCAAACCTCGTTGGAACTATAAACTGCTTAAACTTTGCTCTAAAAAACAAAGCCAAGTTTATATTTTTATCTACAAGTAGAATCTACCCGATTCATAATCTCAACAAAATAAGCTACACCGAAAGTGCAACTCGTTTTGAAATAGACGAAACCCAGACACTTCCGGGTGTAGGACCTAACGGCATAGCCGAAAACTTTGACCTTAACGGGGCTCGGTCTTTTTATGGAACCAGCAAACTTGCTTCAGAGCTTTTGATACAAGAATATGTTGAGTTTTATGGCTTGAAGGCTGTAATAAACCGTTGTGGGGTTATCACCGGACCTTGGCAAATGGGGAAAATAGACCAAGGCGTAGTAGTGCTTTGGCTTGCAAAACATTATTGGAAAAACAACCTTAGCTACATAGGATTTGGAGGTGAAGGCAAACAAGTACGAGATATTTTGCACATTACGGACCTCTACGAACTTATAAAACTAGAACTACTTGACATCGACCACTTTTCAGGTCAAATATTTAATGTAGGGGGCGGAAAAGAAATCTCCGTTTCGCTACAAGAACTTACCGCTATTTGTGAAGAAGTCACGGGTAATAAAATAGAAATCAGCCAAGTAGCAGAAAACAGGTCGGCGGATATTCCGATATATATAACTGACAACACCAAAATAACGAACCACTGCGGTTGGAAACCTCAAATAGGTCCGAAAGAGATATTATCTGATGTGTTTGAATGGCTTAAAAATAATGAAGAAAGCGTAAAAAAACTATTAAGCTAATTAGCATGAAACTAAGTATTGTAATGCCTGCCTACAACGAGGAGGAATCTATTGGAGAAACTGTGAGTACCCTAACCGAAGCTTTGTCAAAAACAGATATCCCTTATGAATTGTTGGTAGTAAATGATAATTCAAAAGATAAAACAGAGCAGCGATTAATCGAATTAAAAAAAGATAACCCTCACTTAACCTATGTTACAAACCCTGGCCCAAATGGCTTTGGTTATGCCATAAGATACGGTTTGGATAGATTTACGGGCGACTGCGTAGCCGTTATGATGGCCGACTTGTCTGATTCTCCTGAAGATTTAATTAAGTACTACAACACCATGCTAACCGAAAAGGTAGATTGTGTATTTGGTAGTCGTTGGGCAAAAGGCGGTCAGGTAATTGACTACCCACCCATGAAAAAAGTGATAAACCGTGTAGCAAACAGAATCATTCGTTTTGTGATGAATATTAGCTACAATGATACCACCAATGCATTTAAACTTTATAAAAAAGAAGTCATAAAAGGCGTACAACCTATTTTAGCTCCTCATTTTAATCTTACCATCGAATTGCCATTAAAGGCCATCATAAGGGGCTTTAGCTACACAGTGGTACCAAACTCGTGGACAAATAGAAAGTACGGGGAATCGAAATTGAAAATTAAAGAAATGGGTAGTAGATATTTCTTTATCTTGATGTATTGCTTTATAGAAAAATATTTTTCGAGAGGAGACTTTAAGGTTAAATCTTAAACCTCCTCCATCTCTTTTTTGGCAGAAAAGTAACCTCTCAAAACAGTAAAGGTGGTTACTGCCAAAAAGAAGAAGATTATGTAGTGTACGTAGTGAATAAGTCCAGGGTAGTTGATTCCTAAAATATAACCTCCACCAACTAATACAAATACCCAAATGAAGCCTCCAATAAAATTATAGAGCGAAAATCTAAAGAAGTTCATCTTTACTAGGCCTGCCATTATTGGAGCGAAAGTCCTGACTATTGGCAAAAAACGGGCAATTATGAGTGTTCTGCTTCCGTATTTTTCAAAATACTTCTGGGTTTTAGAAATGTATTTTTGTTTAAAAAACAGGGAGTCTTTTTTGTTTTCAATTTTATCTCCGAAAAATCTTCCGGAAATATAACCCGTATAGGTTCCTAAGACCGCTGCTAAAAAAATACCAGAGAAAAGGCTAACTAAACTGACGTCTAAAAGTTTAGTAGAACAAAATACGCCGGAAAGAAACAGTAAGTAGTCACCAGGAAGAAAGAAACCAAAGAACAGTCCATTTTCGATGTATACTATCAGGATAATAGCCAGCAAACCACCAGTTTGGATGATTTCCTGCGAATTCATGATATAATTAAAAAATGAAATAACCTGTTCCACGCTAATAAATTGAAATTATGTAAATATAGGGCGTAAAAAATTAATTCTAGGGCATTTGAAATATTTTAACTCCAAATTTCTTAGAATAAATATACGCCTTTGGGCTCATCTCCAGATAACACCACCTGCACATGCTCAGTCAAAGTAGTAGAGAGACTATACCCTACATAATCTGCCGATATCGGATATTTTGGATGGCTCCTGTCGACCAGCACCGCTACCTGAAGTTTCTGTAATGGAATACTCAAAAAAGGTCTTAAACAGAAAGCAAGTGTTTTTCCGGTATTCAATACATCGTCTATTAATATCACCGTTTTATTTTTAAAAGTATCCACCTCGCTTATCACTTCTATATCGGGTTGGAAATTTGACATTTTATCAAATTTGAGCTTGGCGATACTTATTTTTATTTCAGATATTTCATTTAAATATTTTTCTAATAGTGTGGCAAAAACATAGCCTTGACCGTCTATCCCTGCCAATATGATTTCTTTTTCTTCGAAATTATTCTCATATATCTGATATGCGAGCCTTTTTATTTTCTGATTGGTTTTGGTTTCGTCCAAATGCTGAGTTCTATCTGCTGTCATTCTTAAATTTATAAAATTGATTTTTGTCAATCACAGAGTTGGCATAGTTTCTGTATTTACATTATTGACCATGTCAGGAACAAATATATAACAAAACGGATACAATCAGAATTATGAAACATTTAATTAGCATTGTTTTATTTTTAACATTTAGTAGTGCTACCTATAAAAATAACAATACGGAGAAATTAGGATTAACGGAGGTCTCAAAAATAATAAGCACCTCATTTAAAGGTGGCAACTCTGATTTACTTAGCAGCTGTTTAGATAGTGAAATAGAACTTATAATAGATGGAGAAAAAATAGAATTTCAAAAATTGCCAAGCAATCAAGCAAAAAACATTTTGAATTCATTTTTCAGAAAAAACCCTCCACTATCGTTTAGCTACGTGTATCAAGGTAATAGTAGCTCAGAGCTTAAATATAGTATTGGTAACTATAGAAGCAAAAACAGCGACTACTATGTGTACATGTTGATCAAAAAAACCAAAAACAACCAATATTTGATTAACACTTTACAGCTAAAGAAAGGATAATCTTTATTTTTTTAGATATTTTTAAGAGGTTCGGATATCATCCGAGCCTTTTTTTTTATTTTTGCACCACAAAAAAATAAGTTGATGATTGTAAAAACAAAAAAGTTTGCCCTAGATAAAAAATTATATATCAATAAGGCCTTTAAAAACCAAATGAAAACTAGCTGGAAATGGTTACTTATACCTGCGGCAGTGGCTATATTGGGTCTTGTGTTACACTTTACAGGTACCTACAAAAACTGGTGGATTCTGATCACTGCTGTAATTGGGGGTGGCTTATTTGTTGCGTTTTGGTATATTCAATTTTATGCTGCCACACAAATGGAGCAAAACAAACAGATGTTTGACAAGTTTGCTTATGAGATTGACAGTAGACAAATATTAGTGAAAATAAACGCCAAAGAGGGCGGAATAGTTAAATGGGATACTATATTGTCTGCAGAGAAAGACGAGACGGGATATTTTTTACATATCGGCAGAGGTCAGTTTTTACATTTTGCTAACAATGTATTTACCTCTGAGAATGACCAAAAGCTTTTGGAATCGATCTTAAGAAGAAAGAATTTATTGTAAGATAAAAAAAGAAGATTATCTGATTGAAACTTAAAGGTCAATCAGATAATCTATCATTGCCATATCAATAGCTTGGTCGGCATTTAAACCCTCTTTAAGATAATAAAGACACGACTTTAAAAATCCTACTTCCTCTTCGTTATTAAATACGCCTTTACTTACTTCCATTACTTGCTCTATATATTCAGCAGGAACAAATACTCGGGTTTGATGCATCATATTTTGTTTTGTTTAAAACAAAAGCCTCAAATAAAATGCCAAGGTGGGAAAAAATAATTTTGTATTTTTTTTCAAAAAATATTTAGAACCAACTATTTTTTCGAAAACTTCAGAATCTGCAAAGGCTCATTTTATTAACTTTCTGATATATAATATCTTATAACAAAACTACCTCTTTTAATAGATTTTCTGTCTTTTACGTTGATTAGCCTATTATTTTTGAGTTAAAAATCAAATTTAAACTTTGGCACAGGGGCGTTAGGGCTTAATTGTTGTTATTTTTTACTTTTTGGGAAACAAAAATAGGAAATAAATCAGTTTTTCCAAGTTTGGATACTACACTAAAAAAATCAAGAAATTATCGTTTATTTTTTCCTTAAATAAAATTATAAGAAATCAGACCACACTTTTTTTTCCAAAAGAGAAAAAGGATGTCCAGTAAATGGAAAGAAAATTGAATTTCTATACCGCTAAAACTGCATTTGTTTTTTGCCTAAACAAAAAAAAGACTAGCCCAATAAGGAACTAGTCTAAATGTATGTATTTAATAATTATTTTTGAATCTTTTTGATGGTGATAGGAATACATATTTTTGGTGGACAAACACAATTCTCCTCCACATAAATAGGGCAACAGTTATTTCCATTACACGTATTGCCGTCTACAGTAATTGTGTATTGCCCCGCCGCAATGGCACTGTACGTAACACTTGTGGCTCCTTGAATTATTTGACCGTCTTTGTACCACTGGTAACTCGTGTGACCAGTTTCGGCAGCTAAAAGGGCTGATTCGTTTCTCTCGGCACAAATTTGAATCGGAACACTTATACACGCTTTCGAGTAATCGTCTTCGGTAGGGTCTTGATCTCCAGGTGTAGAGTCTACATCGTTGTAATTAGACGACTGCACCCAAGCCACGTTGCAGTTAGTACCGCCGATACTTGTCAGCACTAAAGCTTTGATAACCAAGGTGTCTTTGCCATTCTTGCCAAGTGACAAACCACTCCACATTTTAGTGGTAGAATTATAAGTACCGCTAGTGGCGTTTGCCGAAATAAACCTTAGGTTAACTCCCAAACTATCTTTTATTGTAGCCGTAACCTGTAAGTTCAAGGTATCTTCTCTTTGCACTACCAAAGTATAAGTGATAGTATCTCCTATTTGTCTTTTGCAATTGCCATCCACGTTTTGCGTTAACTTCAAGTCAACTTCATAGCTTTGCGGCAGATATAAAATAGTAGGGTCACTATTGCCTGGCTGCGAAACATTTCCATTGTCTGAAACGTCGCTCACTACTAAACTGTTTGGATCTTGGCCGTTTACAGTGGCCGTATTGGTTACTGTGCCTCTTAGTACATCTTGTAGTTTTAAAATATAAAGTGCTTTTGCTGTGCCTATTCCTGCAGGTTGTAATACAGAAGGCGTAAGCACCAATGGAGTTTTAGCTACCAAAGTGTCCGTAATACTTAGGTTTGACACTGGCACATTTCCTTTATTCACTACCGAAAATGTATATTCTATGGTATCGCCTACATATCCTTTTCCGAATAAAACCGCAGTTTTGGTTAATTCAAGTAAGCTTGTGTACGTATAGGTAATTTTTATTTTAGCAGTATCACTTTGTCCCGTTCCTGTTTCTATCAAGCTGTAAATTTTGTCTGACGGTTGTTTGTAATAACCACTTGTTGGCGAAAACGTCACTCTTCCGTTTGCCGGATTATAAATGTACGTTCCCTCTCCAATTACAGTAAGACTATGCTGCACTCCTGCACTTGCAAGGTTAAGGTCTACATCTACTTTGCCAAATACCGCTTGCGAATTATCACTTAGTTTGTCATTTAATAAAATATCCAAAATGACATTTGTCATAGGTAAATTATTAAGACTTTGGTCTGAGTTTGCAACTGGATTTGCTTGTACATAATCAACCGTAATGGTGGCTGTGCCTTGGGCAAACGTTGTTTTATCCGTGATTAAATACGTTATAGGTGTTGGGTCGCTCGTGAAACCAACTTCAGGAGTGAATGTTAAAACTCCTGAGGCAGGAACATAAACCCATGTACCTTGACCCGGTACCTTTAGGGTATCTTCTACTGCAGGCGTATTTGGGTTCAAGTCAATGATAACACTACTAGGAGTAGCTTTTGAATCGTTTGAAAGCGAATCATTTTGAATGATATTGATTGAGACAGGTGTACCTAAAGTGTTTCCTACAGATTGGTCATTAGTAGCTACTACAGGCTCAGCAAACGTAAGTGTGATGGTAGCCGTATCAGTTAAGAATGTACTTTTTTCGATTAAAATATATTGAATAGGAGCTGGATTTGTTTTCAAAGCAGTATCTGGTTTAAAAGTAACCATGCCTGTATTTGAGTTATACAAATAGACCCCTACTTTATTTACTTTAAACGAATCTTGGTTTCCTGCTTTTGTTAAATCTAAATCTACATAAACTAGGGTCTCATTTGCCAAAGTGCCATCTGCCAAAACATCGTTTTTAACAATATTTAATGAAACCGGCGTTTGAGGCAAATTACCTAATTTGGCATCATTTACTGCCACAGGCGGAACCGGAATGTACAATACCGTAACCGATGCTTGAGAATTAGCTCCCGTTCCTATTTCAGTTATCAAATATTGGATTGGATCCGGATTGCCCGAAAATCCATTTTCAGGTTTAAATGTTAGAACTCCTGTTACTGGATTATAAATCCAAGTTCCTTGATAAGGTACTTTTAGTGTATCCTCTACTCCTACTGTGTTTGGATCTAAATCTATTATTACATCACCTGGAGTCGCCTTTACGCCATTGCTCAGGGTATCGTTTGACACAATATTTAACTGAGCGGATTGCCCTGGAGTATTTGAATTACTTTGGTCTTCATTCGCAATCATTTGTAATTTGTAAGTAACCGTAATTAAGGCCGTATCAGATAGCATGTTTGAGTTTTCAATCAAAACATATTTGATTGGCGTTGGATTTCCTGCCAAACTAGTACTTGGCGTAAATGTAACCAAACCTGTGCTGGTGCTATAGCTATATACTCCTTGGTTATTTACGGTTAGCGTATTTTGATTTCCTGCTAAAGTTGGATTTAGATCTACAGTTACAATATTTCTAGATGCTACTTGTTTATTGCTCAAGGTATCATTTGCAAGTATTGAAAGGGTTACCGTAGTACCTTTGTCATTATCTAACTTTGAATCATTATTTGCTATTGGAGCTTTTTCAAAATAGTCAACATGAATAATTGCATTTGAACTAAGTCCCGTTAATTTTTCAATTAAACTATACGTAATATCCGTTGGGTCAGTGGTGAAATTAATGGCTGGCGTAAATGAAACGTTACCCGTTAAACTATCATACGCCCACACACCTTGATTGGCAACAGCTAGTGAAGTCTGAACGCCACTTAAAGTAGTATTTAAATCTACCCTAACTTTACTAGCCACAACAGCCGTACTGTCTGAAAGCTTGTCGTTTGTCAGGATATTTAATGTTGCGACAGTACCCACAGCGTTTGCAAGTTTAGAATCATTAAAGGCCTTTGGTGCCACTTCGGTATATTCTACATTGATTCGTGCCGAAGAACTCAACCCAGTCGATTTCTCGATTAAATTATACGTGATATCCGTTGGGTCAGTTGTAAAACCAGCCGCAGGCATGAATGAAACATTTCCACTTAAACTGTCGTATGACCATACGCCTTGATTTGCTAAAGTTAGCATGGTTTGAACACCGGCCATACTAGTATTTAAATCTACACGTACTCTACTTGGCAATGCAGCAGTACTATCCGATAATTTATCATTTGTTAGTATATTTAACACTACTGTATTACCTGGCTTATTTGCCAAGCTTTCGTCGTTTTTAGCCTTTGGCGGCACTTCCGTGTATTCTACGTTAATTAATGCTTGAGCCGAAAGTCCCGTTATTTTTTCTATTAAAAGATACGGAATATCCGTTGGGTCAGTGGTAAAACCGATTGAAGGAATAAACGATACATTTCCGCTTAGACTGTCGTAAGTCCAGATACCTTCATTTGCTACAGTCAAACTATTCTGAATACCCGAAAGGCTTGGGTTTAGATCTATTTTTATTTTACTTAAAACGATAGCCGAACTGTCAGAAAGTTTATCATTTGAAATGATATTCAAAATCACCGTATCGCCGGGCTTATTGCTTAAACTTTCGCCGTTTTTAGCATACGGTGGCAATTCTGTGTATTCTGCATTTATTAAAGCAGAACTGCTAAAGCCTGTAATTTTTTCTATTAAAGCATAAGAAATATCTGTAGGGTCTGTAGTGAAACCGGTCTCAGGAGCAAAAGTAACGTTACCACTTAAGCTATCGTACGACCAAACACCTTGGTTTGTTACTGAGAGTACAGTTTGCACACCCGCCAAACTAGGATTTAAATCCACTCTAACTTTTGAGGCTACTGCAACGGTACTGTCAGATAATTTGTCATTTGAGACAATATTTAGAACCACCGTTTTGCCTGGCTTATTGGCTAAACTCTCGTCATTTTTTGCAAAAGGAGGAATTTCATTATAAGTTACTTTTACAATGGTGGTATCGCTCAAGCCATTGGACTTGGCAATTAGGTTATAAATGATAACACTCGGGTCTGTAGTAAAGCCAGCTTCGGGAGTAAATAATAATATTCCGCTTAAGCTGTCATACCCCCAAACTCCTTGATTAATTACTGTCAAAGAATTTTGAGTTCCTGCCATTGTAAGGTTTAAATCTACCTGAACTTTGCTTGGAGTGGCCACACTGCTATCAGAAAGCATATCGTTTGCCAAAACATTCAATGAAACTTTCTTACCTGGCGTATTTCCTAGGTTTTCATCTTTTATGGCAATTGGGGGATACTGTAGGTACTCTACATTTAGCAACCCTTCATCGCTAAGCCCGTTAGATTTATCCGTCAAAACGTATGTAATATCTGTAGGATTGGCAGTAAAGCCTGGATATGGAGTAAAAGTAAGGACACCTGTGGTGTCTACATAGGTCCATATACCTTCTCCACTCACTATCAAAGTGTCTTGCACACCCGGAAGTGCTGGGTTTAAATCTACTGTAACAGTACTTGGCGAAACAGGCGAATTATCAGATAATTTATCATTTGCCAAAATATTTACACTTACTGCTTGCCCTGGGGTATTACCCAAGTTTTGGTCATTATTAGCAGCAGGAGGCATATATTCTACATTAATCATTGCAGTATCGTTCAGCCCTGTTAATTTTTCTATTAACACATACGGTATGTCTGTTGGGTTTAGAGTAAAAGTAACCTCAGGCATAAATGATGCATTTCCAGTAACACTGTCGTACGACCAAATGCCCTGACCCGCTACCACATAAGTGATTTGAACACCCGCAATACTAGGATTTAAGTCTACCATAACTTTACTGGCTTGAGCCGCAGTACTATCAGATAACTTATCGTTTGTTAGTAAATTTAGAACAACTAAATCACCTGAAGTATTTCCTAGGCTTTCGTCATTTTTTGCATATGGAGGTCTTTCTAAATATTGAATTGTAATTAAGGCATTATCGCTTAATCCCGTTAGTTTTTCCATTAGCGTATACGAAATAATGGTAGGATCAGTAGTAAATCCTGCTTCAGGTGTAAATGTTACATTTCCACTTAAGCTGTCATATTTCCAAACCCCCTCATTAGGTACTATCAAAGTGGTTTGAACGCCTGCAATATTCTCATTTAAGTCTACGCGGACTTTGGCAGGTAAAACTGCACTACTGTCAGAAAGCAAATCGTTTGTAAGCAAATTTAACTCTACAGTTTTTCCAGGAGTATTTGCTAAACTTTGGTCGTATTTAGCATAAGGATTCACTTCGTTATACCCTACTCTAACGATTGTGGTATCGCTTAGTCCTGTTGATTTTTCAACTAAACTATAAATAATATCACTTGGATCGGTAGTAAAACCAATTTCAGGCGTAAACGTTAATTTTCCACTTAAGCTATCATATGCCCAAACCCCTTGGTTAGGAACCGAATATGTCGTTTGCTCACCCGCTAAAGCAATATTTACATCTACACGAACTTTGCTCAATATCGCCGCACTGCTATCTGAAAGCATATCATTGTTCAAAATATTAAGTGTAGCTTTATTGCCAGGAGCGTTGCCTAGGTTTTCGTCTTTTATAGCTATAGGAGGAAATCTCTGATACTCTATATTCAATACACCCAAATCTTTTAAACCCGTTAACTTCTCTGTTATTTGATACGTAATATCTGTTGGGTCTGTTGTAAAGCCGGGTTCTGGCGTAAATGTAAGTACACCTGTAGCTGAATTGTATGTCCAAACTCCTTCGCCCACAACTTTAAGCGTATCTTGAACTCCAGATAGAGACGGATTTAAATCTACTATTACTGCACTTGGCGTTGCAGTAGAATTGTCAGAAAGCTTATCATTTGCTAGAATATTAACACTAACCGTGTCTCCAGGTAAAATGGCCAACTGCTCATCGTTATTTGCTACTGGCGGAATGTATTCAATATTAATTTTTGCGGTATCGCTTAGTCCAGTTAGTTTTTCAATAATAATATATGAAATATCCGTTGGGTTATTTGTTATTTCTACAGCAGGTTTAAATGTAACATTTCCAGTAAGGCTATCATATACCCAAACCCCCTCACCAGACACCACTAAACTATCTTGAACTCCTGTAAGCGTACTATTTAAATCTACTTTCACTTCTGAGGCCAAAGGTGCTTTCGCATCTGCTATTTTATCATTGCCTATAATATTCAACGTTACAGTAGAACCTCCAATATTATTTAGTTTTTCGTCGTCTGTTGCTACTGGTGGACTAGCCACAAAGTTTACAGTTACGGTAGCAGGTGTTGGATCTTCCACAATGGCATTGTCTACAAAAGCATACTGAAAAGTAACCGTTCCAGCGTTTTCAAACGAAGGGTCCAAAGTCAATAAAGCAGGGTCATAATTAAAAATAGTATCTTTTTCTATAACCGCCACGCCGTCATAATACAAGATTGCATTGACAGGTAACACTTTAATCGTGATGCGATTATTAGCACCAAGAGCACCATCTTCGGAGTCTGATCCTGAAACAGTCGGTACCGTTACCTGATTAGTACCAAATGGGTTTGGCAAAGTGACAGAAGCTGGATTTGACTCTGGTGCTTTATTTATTCCAAACAAAACCCCACTTATGTCTGAAGCGACCAATTTAACTGCTGTTTCACCGTCAATTACTCCATCACCTCCGCTTGCGATGCCTTCGCCAGTAAGGTTAAAACCTGCAGGGAGTACGGTAGCAGGAGGAGTATTGCCAATTTGACCAGGTAGATTGCTGATTCTAACTTTATAATTTCCAGAATCAAATTTATTAAATCCATAAAAACCATCTACAGTTACTGTATCAATGGCCACTACTTTGTTTGTACTGTCTACTAAATATGCATACAAACCGCCAGCATTACTTCCTACTCCATTTATGAGATTGTCTTTAAGGGCATTGCCATCTTGATAAACTGTACCTGATATAGATAAACAATAAGGCAATCTAATATTTAGGCTTCCTGATTGCTCTTCTAATCCCCAAAACCAAGTATTTATTGTTCTCAAGTTACCGAAGTCATCACTCGCGTCTGTGGTGGCATTGCCATCTGTAGTGGCGGTAGCAGGCGGTGTAATTAATGTAGTACCATATGCTCCATTCCAAGCATGACCCGGAGAAGCCTGTCCATTTATACTATTGTCTATACCTGGTCCTGTGGTGTTATTTAAATTGGTACCGTTTCCTGTAATATTTGTCAAGTGACTGTCGTCCCAATACATTTTCACAACCGAAACTGATGCAGGTGAAACCGCAGAAATTTGAAAACCTTTTGAATTTACTTCAGCATCATAAACGGGCATATTTATTCTACCTCTTAGCATCGAGATTGTAGAGTTCATGGTTGAGTTTGCAGCTAAAGCTACTCCCAATCCATTTTTTCCATCCCAAGGCATAAAATTATTTCCAGCAACTACGTCTTTTTGTTCTAAAATAACGTCGGCAGTTCCTGCCTGAAATCCAGCAACACCATTTAAATCTAAAAGAAACCTTACGTCTCCATTTACATTAGAAAAATATGGAATTAGATATCCTCCCGGGCATCCAGTGATTTTACCGTTAATAGTTGGAGCGGTTGCTAATGCCGCAGGCGGATATTGAGTACCGTCTGGTTGGTTTAAAAAAGTTTTGAAACCACCTACTAGTGTGGGAGAAGAGGCACCAGATGTAACTGACCTTCTTCCAATAAACCAATCTGTTTCGTCTGAATTAACGCCATAGCTGTTAAAAGCCGGAACAAATGCCAATGGCTGAAAATCTGTAAATTGAACTTTTACTACGGTCTGATCAGCTGTAAATGTATATAAAGTAGGGTCAATGTAATCGGTAAAATCACCTCTCCAGTTTGTGGTAGGTGAAGTGGCTCTAAAACTCCATTTTTCTGCATATACTCTACCGTTAATTCTGGAACCAGCGGCGGTAGCAACTTGAAAGTCAAAAAATGGAATATTGAAGTTTCCGTTTGAGGAAGTAGCTCCTGCGTTTGAACTTCTATATATTTCTATGTAATAATCGTCGTTTGCAGTTGGGTCAAATACTATTGGCGTGTAACCAGTCGGGGCGGTTGCGTTTATATTAGCACCAGCGAGTGCTTTGGCATGCGTATCTATCTGAGTACGGTCTAATAAGGCTGGACCTTTAACCACAGTACCTGCAGAATTTAGAATACGGTAATATGCATCGGTAACGGAAGTGTTTGGGTTATTGCTTGTCACACAGTTACCAACTCCAAAATAGAAGTTTTCGGTGGTGTGATTGCCGATTTTAAAATAAATCCTATCCTCTGAAGCGGCATTAAAGTTTGAGCCCACACCTGTGGAAGGAGAAAAATACAAACTTGTAATCTTAGTTGAGTTTGGACTTAATTCTTTGGTACCCTCACCATAGGAATGAAATGCAAAAAGTAATAGACTTAAAAGTTTTAAAATCGTTTTTTGACTTACGATTTTAGTTTGGTTTTTATTAGGAAAGGTATTCATTGTAACTAAACAATAGTTAGTTTCGTATTTAATTCTCTAGAAAGCTCTTCGAATAGAATATTATTTACGGGCAAACTAAAAGTGATTATTTTTTTTCTCAAAAGTATAGTTGTCAATTAACATGCCAACAAATACACCTTAAGCAAAATATCTCACATTTTCATTACAATACATTAATTATAAGCACATTAATACGAAATAAAATATTAAAAAATATATCAAAAAAGCCATTAAACATAAAAATCTCCCTGTAAGAGGAGATTTTTGAAATTATAAAATGTAGTTGTGCGTGACTTAATAAACCAACGATTACAATTGGAAAAATACGTTTATTTATTTCTTATTTAAAATCATCAAATTCATAGATTGGGTCTAAATGGTCTTCATGAGACATCGTAACTATTGGGTTCACAATTCCGTTATTTAAACCATATACCCACCCATGAATAAACGGACGTTGCTCTGTATTCCACAGCTTTTGAATCACAGTAGTTTTAGACAAATTATGCACCTGCTCAATCACATTCAACTCAACCAATCTATCTAGCCTTTCGGTTTCATCTGTAAGTGCATCCAATTCCATTCTATGTATCCTATACACGTCTTTGATGTTTCTAACCCATTTATTAATTATTCCAAAATTTTGGTTAGACATAGCGGCTTTTACGCCTCCACAGTTATAGTGTCCACACACAATAATGTGTTTTACTTTGAGATATACTACAGCATATTCCAATACTGAAAGGAGGTTTAGGTCAGTATGGATTACCATATTAGCAATATTTCTATGCACAAATATCTGCCCTGGCTGGGTGCCGGTAATTTGATCGGCAGGCACTCGGCTATCGCTGCAGCCTATCCACAAAAACTGAGGAGTTTGAATATCCTCTAGTCTTTTGAAGAATTGAGGATCTTTGGCTACTTGACCTTCAGCCCATTCCTTATTGTTACTAATTAGTTTTTCTATTTCTTTCATTTATAAATAACGTTATTTTGATATTGAAACTACCTTTTTATCACTTTTAAGCTCATAGTTGTCTTTCATGCCTATTGTTTCGCACTTTATATTTTTTATAGGAGCTTTTATTTCTATAAATTCTTTGAGTATTTCTAGTACGTCAAAATCAATATAAAGAGAGTTTGATGCGTCTATTAATACGTTTGAATTATCCGGAATTCTGTCTAAAGTTTCTCTGATACTGGCTTTATTTAGAAAAGAAACTTCTTCTGATAGTCTAATTTTTATGGTATCTCCTTCTTGATGAGATTCTTTATTGAAGAAATATGAATTTCTAAAATTACCGTATAAGATATATACGATACTTACTCCTAAACCAATAGATACGCCTTTTAACAAGTCAAGGAAAACCACTGCCAAAATCGTTACTACAAAAGGCAACCATTGATATCTGCCGTTTTTAAACATTTGCTTAAAAATACTCGGCTTAGCTAACTTGTAACCTGTATGAAGTAGAATCGCTGCCAGTGCAGCCAGAGGGATTTTATTTAAAAGTCCCGGAATTAGCACAACACTTCCAAATAACAAGAGCCCATGAAATATAGTAGATACTTTGGTTTTTCCTTTGGCGTTTAGATTTGCACTACTTCTTACAATCACACTTGTGATGGGCAAACCTCCGAACATTCCTGATATAGAATTACCAATTCCTTGAGCTATTAACTCTCTATTTGTATTTGTTACTCTATTTTCAGGGTCAAGTTTATCAATGGCTTCAATACATAACAAGGACTCTATAGAAGCCACTGCGGCAATAGTTAATGCAAAAACCCATACTTGCGGGTTTTGAATTTGAGAAAAATCAGGGAAACTAAAGAATCCTAAAAACTCAGTTACACTACTTGGCACTGGCACAGAAACCTTGTGTCTATCGCCCACATAAAGGAAATCGATGGTTTTAAATAAAGCCTCATTTACGAAAACTCCCGCAAACACAGCCGCCAAACCACCCGGTATAATTTTAGATATGTTTTTTAGTTTTGGATTTTCAAATAACAAAATAACCAACAAACCAATAACTGCTATTAATGTAGCTCCAATATCGATATGCTCAACGGCCGAAATAAGTCCGGTGATGGAGTTCTCTCCATCTATCTGTAAAAAAGCTAAATCTCCTTCTATGTCTTTGTCGTATCCTAAAGCATGCGGAATTTGTTTAAGAATAATAATAATTCCTATACCCGAAAGCATTCCTTTGATAACATTGGAAGGGAAATAATTTGCAATAATCCCTGCCTTAAATAGGCCAAAAGCGATTTGGATAAAACCAGCGATAAAAACAGTTAGCAAAAACGCTTCAAATGAACCCAAAGTGGCAATTGCAGATATAACAACCGCCACAAGGCCAGCTGCTGGCCCACTGACGCTCAACTGACTATTGCCAAGTAAACCGATAACTACTCCTCCGATTACACCTGCTAATATTCCACTAAAAAAAGGGGCTCCAGAAGCCAGTGAAATACCCAAACACAGCGGCAAGGCCACAAGAAAAACCACTAGACCGGCTGGTAAGTCGTATTTTAAATTTGAAATATAAGTATCGAAAGATTTAGATGCCATTCGTTTAATTTAGATTTATTTGAGGTAGTACCACAAAAATCGATAAATTTTCTGAGGGCTTATTATTTCTAATACTATTCTAATATGATTTTAATCTTGCAGAATCGGTAGTTTTATTCGGACAATCAAGCCCTTTGGTATATTAGATTGAAATTCGAGTTCCCCGCCGTGTAGTCTAATAATGTTTCGTGTAAGAGGCAATCCGATGCCGTAACCTTCAAACTCACGTGTGTTTGAGGCTCTAAAAAACGGGTCAAACAAAAATGGGATTTCTGCCTCTGGTACACCGATTCCTTTATCTTCAATACTTACTACAATCGTGTCTTTTTCCCAATAAACAATACATTTCACTTCATCGTTTTTGGAATACTTAATTGCATTTGATACCACATTAGAAATAGCCAAAAGTAACAATTGCTTGTTGCCTGACACTATTAACCTCTCGTGTTTTTTGGGCAAATTTGAAAACTGAAATTGTAGTTTATTCTCTGGATTTATGTTATTAAGAGTGTGTTTAACATCTATAAGCAGTTCGTCTACTCTACACTCTTCAAATTTCAGATTTTGTTTACTAAAACCTGTTTGAGCCAAATACAAAAGTGCTTGAGTTTTATTATTTAATTTTTCAGCTTCTGAAAGAATAATCTGAAGTGTGTCTTTATATCGGTTTATGTCTCGGTCTTTGCTCAATGCCAAGTCAGCCTCCGCTATAATAGTTGTTAATGGAGTTCTGAGCTCATGAGAGGCGTTCGAAACAAAATTATTTTGTGCCTCAAAAGAAGTCTCTAACCTATCTAACATGGAGTTAAAAGTATCGGTCAAAACAGCCAACTCTTGATTGTCTTCGATATTTGGAATTCTCAAATTAAGATTCCCCGCCCCTATTTCGTTTACTTTATCCGAGATTTCTTTAAGGGGTTTCGTGATTTTGTCAGAAAACCAAAAAGAAACAAAAAGTGTAAGCAATATAGAAACTATAAAAGTTGCTATTAACAACTGCCTCAAAAACACCACATGGTGGGTATTGTAATAGTTTTCGGCAGAAACTATCACTAAATATTCTTTTCCCGCAACTTTATATTTTATCCCAGTAAAAAATCGAGTTTCTGAGTTGCCTGATGCTTCCTTTTTAAGAATTACATCAGAAATAAATTTAGAGGGTACCCCTATTTGTCTGGCGTACGTATTTTTGTCGGTTAAAGTATCCAAAGCTACTATGAAGTCTTTTTCTTTGGCCAATTTTTCTAAATACTCAGACTTAAATTCTTTCATGTAACTGGCGTCTTTATGAAAGTCAAGTTCAATTTTGGCCGTGGTTATCGCCCTAATGTGAAGCCGCTCATGAAAGTTCCGATACGAATATTGGGTAATTGAATAATAGATAAAACCTCCAAAAATCAGGATAAAGCCCAAAAGGATGGCAAAAAGTAGGGAGATTATTTTATTTTGAGTTGACATTGTTTTCTCTTAAGGTATAGCCCATGCCTACCACCGTTTGTATCACTTTAGGACAGCCTTGCTTGTCTAGTTTTTTTCTAAGATAATTTATATAAACATCTACCACATTGGTGCTAAGATCAAAATTGATTCCCCAAACGTCTTCTAATATCTGCTGTCTTGAAAAAACCTTATTCGGCATTTTCATGAAGAGTTTCAAAAGATTATACTCCGTAGTAGTTAATGTAACTTCGTTTTTACCCACGAACACGGTCTTGGCGGTGTCGTCTAAACTGATAACCGAAAAAGTTAAAATCTCTTTTTGATCATCCAAGCTATTGAGATTTGCTCTTCTGAGCAATGAATTTATTCTAGCATTTAATTCTATAAATTTAAAAGGCTTCACCAAATAATCATCAGCTCCTTTGTTAAGACCTTCGGCTACGTTTTCGGCAGTACCAAGTGCAGTTAATAATAAAATAGGCACTTGAGACTTCTTTCTGATTTCAACACAAAGCTCCAAGCCGCTGATTTTGGGCAGCATAATATCCAAAATAAGTATATCATAGTCATTTATGGTAAACATATAAAGGCCTTTTTCGCCATCATTTGCTACTTCTACGACATAGTTTTCTTCTTGTAGGCCTCTTTTTACTACACCACAAACTTGCAGATCATCTTCAACTAACAATATCCTCTTCAACTTTTCTTCTGTTTTTGATTATCCGTAAAAATATGATAAAAATATGCATAACAAAAATAAGGAAGGCCGTTAAACAAAAAAGCAGCTTAGTCAAAAGACCAAACTGCTTTTTTTGAAGTGTCATATATCGTTTTAAACCAAACCTGCCTCTTTTATTACAAATTGCTCAGGCAACGAGATGTTAACCTTTGCTTTTAAATCATTTAATAAAGTATATAGGCCAAAAAATGTACGATTGATGTACAAACCGTGCTGAGAACCTCTGGCTGCATTGGCGTTTTTAAGTTCATCAATACCCGCTACGTACTCAAAATACCCATATACTTCGTCTACATAAGAATCATCTCCAAAGTCAAACGTAGACTCAGCGAATGGTCTACCAAGTAGTTCAATCATTTTATAGAAAAGATCAAAGAAAAATGTAACTAACTCAGGAGAATCTTCGTCGAGAATAAATTCTAATTCTCTGAAAATAGCCATCATTTTATCTTTATGATTCAATATAGCCGGATTTATCAATGCAAAATAGGTGTCATAAAAATCTGCCGGAATCTCTTTAATACATCCAAAATCTATGATTCCGAGTTTGCCTTGATTGGTAAAAAGGAAATTTCCTGGATGCGGGTCTGCGTGAACCGCCTTGAGTTCGTGCATTTGATAGTGGTAAAAATCCCAAAGGGCTTGCCCAACCTGATTTCTAGTTTCTTGGTCTGGATTTGTAGCCAAAAACTCTTTCAAATGAAGGCCATTTAACCAGTCCATGGTTATAATTCTCTCTGAAGAATACTCAGGGTAATACTTAGGAAAAAACAAGTTATCAATTTTGCTGCATTGCTCCGTTATTTCCTGCGAACGCCTAAGCTCAAGTGTATAATCGGCTTCTTCTAAAAGCTTTGTTTCTACTTCCTTAAAATACCTATCTATCTCAGCGTCATTGAGTTTAAGCAACTGCACTGCCAACGGACGGGCCATTCTTAAATCAGAACTGATGCTACTTGCCACTCCAGGGTATTGGATTTTTACTGCCAACTGCTTACCATCTTTTACTGCACGGTGTACTTGCCCAATAGATGCGGCATTTGATGCCTCAAAATCAAATGTGTCGAAAATCTCACTCGGAGATTTACCAACACTGCTCTTGAAAGTTTTAAGCACCAAAGGAGCCGACAGCGGCGGTGCAGAATACTGAGACATCGCAAATTTGTCTGTGTATGCTCGTGGCAAAAGGTTCTTGTCCATACTCATCATCTGAGCCATTTTTAAGGCACTGCCTTTAAGTTTGCTCAAAGTGTCATATACATCTTTGGCATTTTCGGCATGAAGTTCATCTTTTGACAAAGACGGATCCACTAATTTTTTACTGTAATGTTTTATATAATTTCCACCTACTTTGGCTGTAGCTTTCACAAACTGGGTAGCTCTGGCCACTTTTGAAGTAGGTATACTTTCCTGATTTTTCATAATATTTTCTGTGTCTTTTTAGGCAATCAACACATTAAGCCCTGTTTTGAAACAAAAACTTTCCAAGATCAAAAAGCGAATCTAACGGAGTGCGGGCCATCCAATCCATGGTAGTATTTACTGATTTCTCTATCAATGTATCGGTTTTTTCGAAAAGTTTGCTGTCATCTTTTATCCAAAAATCAATAATACTCAAAGCCAACATCCAAATCCACTCCGGATACTTGGCCGTTATTTGCGGAATCGGACGCGACTCTACTTCGCGTGTTTCTTGACCTTCTATTACCAGTTCATTTATAAAATCCACAAAAACACGTTTGGCATCTGCCAACTCCGCATTTTTCTTCATATTGAGTGGCTTTTCTAAAGTTTCATATCCTTTCAGAATAAAACTTCTGTTGCCTTTCATTTCTTCTATTAGTGTGTAAAAAAACGAAAGGAGCTTTTCACGCACAATGTAGCTATCAAAAACCTCTTCGGCTTTGATATTGGCCATCGTATTTTCAAAATAGCCTTTCCAAATCTCAGCGTTTATTTGCTTAAAGGAGTTGAAATTCTCATAAAACTCGGCTTCGGTGAGTTCTAAATCTTTGGCAAATTTATAGATGGACTCGGGCTCATGTCCGTGATTTAACACGAACAACACATAACTTTCTTTGATTTTATTTTTCATTGTTATTAAGCATAAATATTCGACATAAACGAAGAGGTTTTATTAAATGCATGCAGGACCGAAAGCGGAAAACTAGATTCCGGAATTCCTAACCAATTTGCATACTTCTCTCCTAATAAAAAACGTGATTGGCTCTTGAAAAATTCACTAGCTAATTTACTACCAGTGGCTTCTGTGTAAGCATTCATCAGCGAATGTGTAAGCTCCTGACCAATCTCTGAAGTTTTAAACTGACGCTGGGCTATTACCTTATCCATTTTAATGGCATCTTTTATATTAAAAACCATCAGATCTGGACATAAACCCAATACGTGCCCAATAACCGCCCAGTGATGCAGGTAGGCTTTTTCGTAGGCCTGATCTACAGAATGCCCAAGTTTTTTTAGGCCACGTAGCACAATTAACGAAAAAGCCAAATTAGTACCCAGCAAGTCCTCTTGATTGATGGGCACACCCCAGCTCGAGTCCCATTTGTCAGACTTTAGCACCATAAATCTCCAAAAGGCGTGCAGAAGTCTTACTTTAAGAATTATTTCAAAAACCACACCTGACTCCCAGTGGTCGTAATTCATTACTTTTCTCAAGTATTGCCCCGTCTCTTTTAGCCTATTGTAGGTGTCTTTTTTAATTCTCCCCGAAAAACCCAACACCCTTGCTCCGTCTTCTCCCAAATAACAATAAGGCAAAGAATAACAACCTAACACTACGCCAATGGCTTGCTGATTTCGGGTGTAATAATCCGTAGCTCTAATGGTTTCTTTTATATTGTACCATGCTGGCAATGTGCTGTTTTCTTTAAAAAAGACTACAATATTTTCGTCAAGCGTATTATAATCTGTTTTATTAAAATTGTGTAAAATAGGCATCAACATCGCTCCCATTTTGTGCTGGTATTTTTCGAAAAGCAGGGCCATCAGCTCATCAGCTGCTGCGTCTCCCGTGTTTCGTAAAATATCCATTTCCTTGGATTCTGCCATTTTAGTAATAGTATTAAAATATGTTCAAGCTTATAACTTGTCGTATTTTTCTTTTGTTTTAATTCAAAGCAGAAAACAGTGGTAATTGTTTTATGTATTTTAGCAATTGGGAAGTACATTAATCTTCATTCTAAAATAACACTGCCTCTTGTACCATTTTTTTTAAGATTTTTTCATCAAAAAAATACAAACTCCAAGTCCGAATCTTTTTTTCCATTAAATTTGAAGAAAAAACCTTGATATATGGCTGCTATTGACCGGATAAATGAGCTAACAGATTTACTTAACCACTACAACGACAGGTATTATCAAGATGCCGTTTCTGAAATCAGCGACCAGGAATTTGACTTGCTATTAAAAGAACTTGAAAAACTCGAAGAAGCCAACCCAGAATCAAAAAGAGCCGACTCCCCAACCCATCGTGTGGGTGGTACTGTTACCAAATCTTTTGAAGCCGTAAAACATAAATACCCCATGCTTTCTCTGTCAAATACCTACAGCGAAGACGAACTCCGTGAATGGGACGACCGCATAAAAAAGGGCTTAAATGGCGAAGAATACGAATACATATGCGAAATAAAATTTGATGGAATATCGCTTTCGCTGACCTACGAAAACGGCATATTGACCCGTGGCGTAACCCGAGGCGATGGCTCACAAGGCGATGACATCACAACCAACATAAAGACGATCCGATCATTGCCTCTAAAAATTTCAAAAAACAAAAACACAGACCTAAGCGACGAGGTTTGGAAAAGCACCTTCGAAATTAGAGGTGAAGGCTTTATGCCCACCGAGGTTTTTGAAAGAATAAATCAGGAAAAAGAAGACATAGGCGAAGCCACTTTGGCAAACCCAAGAAATGCAGCCGCAGGCACATTCAAAATGCAGGATTCGGCTGTGGTGGCTAGCAGAGGGCTGGATTGTTTCATTTATCAGTTTATGTCTGACAATGAACCTTTTAAAACTCACGAAGAGAGTTTAATAGCTTTAAAAAAACAAGGATTTAAAGTTTCAGATTCGTGGCAAAAAGTAAAAACCATAGAGGAAGTAATCGCCTACATAAACCATTGGAGCGAAAAAAGACACTCACTTAGCTGTGCTACAGACGGCATTGTAATCAAAATCAACTCCTATGCCCAACGTGAAGACCTTGGCTTTACCTCAAAAAGTCCAAGATGGGCCATCGCATACAAATACAAAGCCGAATCTAAATCAACGATTCTAAAAAATGTAACCTATCAAGTGGGTAGAACTGGGGCTATAACGCCCGTAGCAGAACTGGAACCAGTGGAACTTTCGATGACCACTGTCAGAAGAGCCACCTTACACAATGCAGACGAAATAGAACGATTGGGAATAGCCATTGGTGATAAAGTTTTCGTAGAAAAAGCGGGAGAAATAATCCCGAAAATAACTGGAGTGGATGCTAGTTTTATAAGAAATGCTGATGACCGAGAAGCAAATAAAGTAATATTCCCAACTGCCTGCCCTGCATGTGCAACCACCTTAGTGAGAGCCGAAGGCGAAGCTGCGTATTATTGTCCAAACGAAGCACTTTGTCCTCCGCAAATCAAAGGCCGTGTGGAGCATTTTATACAGCGAAAGGCGATGAATATCGACAGTCTTGGGGAAGGCAAAATAGAGATATTGATGAATAACGACATTATAAAAGATGCCGCCGATTTATATAAATTACGCTCTGAGGATATTTTAGGAATAGAAAAAACGCACGTAGACGAAGTAACTGGGAAAGAACGAAAAATTAGTTTTAAAGAAAAAACTGTTCAAAATATTTTGGATGGAATAGAAAAATCTAAAGAACAACCGTTTTCTAAAGTGCTTTTTGGAATGGGAATCAGGTTTGTAGGAGAAACCACCGCCCAAAAACTTGCCTCATATTTTAAAACCATGGAAAATCTCAAAAAGGCCACCGTGGAGGAGCTACTTCAAGTACCCGACGTAGGCGAAAAGGTAGCCATAAGTGTTATTTCATATTTTAAAGAACCTGTTAATCAGATTTTCGTGGAAAAACTTGAAAACTCAGGCCTAAAAATGGAAGCTGAAAACATAGTGTTGGAGTTAGAAGGCAACAGTTTAGATGGCAAAACTTTCTTATACACGGGCACATTCGAAGGGTATTCCAGAGAAGAATTGGAGCAAAAAATAGAAGCCAACGGCGGAAAGTTGGTTTCGGGAGTTTCAAAAAAGCTAGACTTTCTTATTGTAGGTGAAGGTGCAGGCCCATCAAAACTTAAAAAAGCCGAAACTCTTGGCGTCAAAATGATCAGCGAAGAAGAGTTTACAGGACTAATAAATCAAATTTAACAATAAAGCATCCGGACTTATCGAATGAAATATTTAAAACTGTTTTTACAGGCACTCAAAGGAGACGAAAACCTCGATTACACCAGCATTTCTATCAACAAGGCCTTGTTTTTACTTTCGGTTCCTATGGTAATCGAAATGCTCTTTGAGTCACTTTTTGCATTGGTCGATGCTTTTTTTGTGGCCAAATATGTGGGAATAAACGGCATGGCGACTGTAGGTCTCACAGAGTCTGTTTTAACCATAATTTACTCTATCGCATGGGGCGTTAGCATAGCGGCTACTGCCATTATTGCCAGAAAAATAGGAGAAAAGAAACCAGCTGAAGCCTCAAAGTCACTCATGCAAATCATGAATATTTCGGGCTGTATAGGCTTAATCATTGGTATTTTTGGATTTATATATTCAGCAGATATTTTAAGACTAATGGGCGGCTCCGAAGAGCTCATTGCAGAAGGATTGGTTTATACTCAAATCCAGTTTATTAGCTCACCTATTATCCTACTCCTTTTTTCACTTGGTGGGGCTTTGCGTGGAGCCGGAAATGCCTCAAAAGCCATGCGAGCTATGGTAATTGCCAACCTTTTAAATATGGGTTTGGATTTCCTTTTTGTTCCTATTTTGCACCTTGGTGTGGCAGGAGCGGCATATGCGACAATAATCGGTAGAAGTGTAGGTGTTTTCATTCAACTAAGAGCATTTTTCTCTACGAAATTTAATATTAGAATTGATATCAAAAATTGGCATTTAGATTGGCCATTGTTAGGCGAAATTATGAAATTATCGGCCGGAGGGGCAGGTCAATTCATCATTCAATCCGCCTCTTGGGTATTTCTAATTCGTATATTATCTGATTTTGGAGCGGAAGTAGTGGCAGGTTACACCATCGCTATCAGGATTATCGTTTTCACTATTCTACCCTCATGGGGCTTAGCTAACTCTGCCTCAACTTTGGTGGGTCAAAACCTCGGTGCCAACCAACCCGGCAGAGCTGCTTCGTCTGCTTGGCGAGCAGGATTATTCAATATGGCCTTTTTGGGAATTGTGGCTATTTTCTTTTTCATTTTTGCTCAACCATTGGTTATGTTATTTACCGACAATGTGGTGGCTGTAAATACCGGAGTAGAATGTCTAAAAATCCTTTGTGCCGGATATATTTTCTTTGGATTCGGAATGGTAATGTCGCAAGCCATCAATGGCTCGGGAGATACCGTAACGCCTACTGTATTAAATGTCATTTGTTTCTGGATTATCGAAATCCCTTTGGCTTATTATTTAGCTAAAAATTTAGAATTACAGCAAACGGGCGTGTTTTGGTCAATCGTAATAAGCGAAACTATTTTAGCTATTTTGGCAATAATCTATTTTAAAACAGGTAGATGGAAAACAAACACGATTAAGTTCTAATTAAAAAAAGCCCCGATTAAGGGGCTTTCATTTGGTTTTATAGCATTGTTTTTGGTTCTTGATATTCTGTTAATTTAAATTCTCCTGTTTGTTTGAGAGCGGCAAACCCACCGTTGATATTTACTAAGTTATGGAAACCTCTGGCTTTTAATATCGACGACATTATCATAGATCTATAGCCTCCTGCACAATGCAAATAATAGGTTTTGTCTTTTGACAATTCCGCCATATTTTGATTTATAAAATCTAAAGGGAAGTTTTTAACGCCTTCGATATGCTCTGCATTGTACTCACTTTCTTTTCTAATATCAAGGACATCCAATTTAGGATTTTCTTTAAATTTAGCTGCGAATGCTTCTGGCTCTATACAATCTACCGTTTCAATTTCTTTATCAGCAGCGACCCACGCTTCATAACCTCCACTTAAATAACCAATGGTGTAATCATACCCTACACGTGACAAGCGAGTGATAGCCTCTTCTTCTTTGCCCGGATAAGCGATTAGCAACAATTCTTGTTTAAGATCTGGAATTAAAGTACCCACCCAAGTCGCAAACACGCCATCTAAGCCAATGTTGATAGAATTTGGCACATGACCTTTCGCAAAGTCTTGTGGATCTCTTACATCTAAAAGCAGAGCTTCTGTCTCATTGGCAGCTGCATCAAATGCGTTCGGGCTTAATGCCTTTAATCCACGATCTAGCACATTTTCTATACTTTCATATCCCAGTTTGTTCATTACCGCATTTTTGGGGAAATATTGCGGAGGAGCTACCAAACCATCTAACACTGACGCCACAAACTCTTCTTTAGATTTGGCTTGTAATGCATAGTTAGTTTTCTTTTGGTTGCCCAATGTATCGGTGGTTTCTTTACTCATATTTTTACCACAAGCTGACCCCGCACCATGGCCCGGATAAATAGTGATCGAATCAGGAAGAGTAAGGATTTTATTTTGAAGACTTTCGTATAAATGACCGGCTAGGTCTTCTTGACTCAAATCAGTTTTTACTGCCAAGTCAGGTCTACCTACATCGCCTATAAATAAGGCGTCGCCAGTGAAAACCGCCACTTCTTTTTTGTTTTCATCTAATAATAAAAAACTAGATGATTCCATGGTGTGACCAGGTGTATGTAAAACTTTGATAAATATATTTCCTAAAGGAAGAATCTCGTTGTCTTTGGCTATGTGAGCCGGGTAGCCAGGTTCTGCAGTTGGTCCAAAAACTATGGTAGCTCCTGTTTGTGAAGCGAGATCTAGGTGTCCAGACACAAAATCAGCATGAAAATGAGTTTCTAAGACATACTTAATTTTGGCATTATCTTTTTTGGCTCTTTCTAAATATGGCCCGGTTTCACGTAATGGATCAATGATGGCGACTTCGCCGTTTGACTCAATGTAATAAGCAGCTTCGGCTAAACAGCCCGTGTAAATTTGTTCGATTTGCATAATTGAAAAATGGTTTTTAGTTAAAAAACAAATGTTTCTTAAGTCGCTATCGTTACGACTTCATACCAAATTTCAGAATTTCTTCACGAACATTTTGTGATATTAATTACAAAAGTCCGGTTTCATGAGAAGGATCATAAAAACCGGACTTCCATACTTTTTGTTATTTCTCTACTACTATTCTTTTTGTTGAAATACCTCCCAAAGTACTGACTTTTATCAGATAAATGGCGGGCGGCAAATTGCCAATCGAAAGCGAATATTGATTGGATACATTCAAAGCCCAAGCTGACTTTAATCTAATACCTGTGCTTGTATAAATATCGATACCCAATATCTCTTCTGCTCCGTTTGTAGATATGATTAGCTTGTTATCTACTAACTTAATTGGGTTGGGACTAACTTTCCATATAAACTCAGCTGTTTCTTTAAAGTCTACGCCTATTATTTTTGAATAAAAAACGTTTCCACTAAACTCTGTAACCTTTATTTTGTAATAATTAATACCTTGTTTAGGCTTGGTGTCATCAAAAGTATATAAATGACTGTCTTTAATATTTTTAGCTCCAACTGCTCCTAGGGTTTCAAAACCTTTGGCATCTGCACTTCTTTGGACTTCAAATTTTGCAATCTCACTTTCATTGGCAACTAACCATTGAAGTTTCACTTTATCTTTTGAAGGAATTCCTTTAAACCATAATATATCTACAGGAAAAGCTATCGCGGCTGAGCAATCGCTAGTGGTATAACTCTTCAGAGTTTCGCAACCATTTTCGTTTACAGTTACATTAATAGTTGTAGCATTCGCAATCCCTTCTATTACCCAAACCCTCCTTGTGTCATTTCCTGTGTCGGTTTCTCTTCCATCTGAATCAAACACAGCCGAATATCCTCCACTAACACTAACGACACTTGCCGAATTTCCTGAGGTCTGAAATGCAACTAATGAATTTGTGCCGTCTTGACAAACAGGTGTTACTATATCTGTAATAACTGGCAAAGCTTTTACTGTGATGGCCACATTGTCAGACGCATCTGAAACACACCCAACTGGCACAGTAGTACATGTAGCAAAATATGCAGACGAAGAAGCTGGATTAACCGTAAGTGTAGCAGTGGTTCCAAGAGAAGTAGTGGGTGCATCAGACTTGTACCAATTCAAAGTACCTGAGCAGCCTGATCCACTTAATATAACAGATTCAGTCGGACAAATTGAGTATTTATTAGCTGAAATAATAGGTAAAGCCGGTATATCTGTTACGGTAATACTGAGTGGAGCACTATTTAACGAAATACATCCCGATGCATTTTTACAAGTAGCTGTAAAGGTTTTAGTAGAAGTTAAAGATAATGTTCGAACGGCAGCAGTGGCAGCGTCAGACCAAAGTATAGTTCCAGTACAACCTGAAGCTGTAAGCGTAAAATCTTCTCCCGAGCATACCTGACTTTTAGAAGTTGATAAAGTAGGTGCTACTGGTAAATCAATAACCGTAATTTCAATACTTGATGAAGCACTTTTACACGTATTATTTACACATGAAGCATAGTATGTTTTGGTAGCGGTAGGGCTTACTGTATTACTTCCTAGTTCAGTAACTAGGCCTGCCTCTTCATACCATTTAAGTGCTCCAGATGCACAGCTCGCAAAAAGCTGCGTACTTAGCCCGTTACAAATTGAAGTACTTGAGGCACTAATACTTGCGGGGGCAGCCGGAATAGGCGTTACATTTACAATTACCGAACCGCTTGGTCCATTGCATGAATTTAACTGACAACTTCCATAATAGGTAGTAGTAACGGTAGGTGAAACTGGACTTGTAACTAAAGTAGTAAGGGCAGCATCCGAGTACCATTTTATAGTTCCAGATGCACAAGTTGCTTCTAAAGTAGAACTAGCTCCCGCACAAATACTTCCAGCAGAAATAGCCGTTGGAGCTGTCGGAATGGCGGTAACAGTTATGGTTTGATTATCCGAAACCAAGCTTTCGCAATTATTTAAAATACATTTAGCGGTATAAATGGTGGTAACTTGCGGACTAACGGTGATAGATGCCCCTGTCTCCCCATTTGACCAAATGGCACTTCCGGTAGCACATACTGCACTGATAGTTGTATTTTCTCCAGCACAAATATTCGCCTTTGTTGTAGAAATTGTGGGCTTAGTTGGCAAAGGCTTAACTGTAAAGTTGACAGGTGCAGAGCTACCTGACTCACATTCTACCACAGAGCTTGATGAAGTACACGTTGCATAATATGAACCAGATGCAGCAGGTGTATGTGTAAGCGGATTTGTAGAACCAATATTGGTTGCAGGCGAGCCACTTAAAAACCAGTTTGTGGTTCCACTACAGTTTTGTGACGTAAGCGTTACAGGACTTCCTTCGCAAATTGAATTATTTGATATTGAAATACTTGGATCCACGGGAGGTGCTATTACGGTGATAACCGAAGCACCACTAAGCGGACTAGCACATGTAGTCCCTGTGTTAGTACAAACAGCCTGGTAATTGTTTACACCTGCTGTAGTAGGTGTGAGCACCAAAGTGGCTGAAGTTTGAACCACTGAACCGTCGAGATACCAAGTAACATTACCTGTGCAGCCCGTAGCTGACAATGTTAATGAAAAGCCTAAACATAGGTTCCTGCTGCTAGGTACTATGGTTGGTGGGCCAGGTAGCTCGCTTACTTCTACAGTTTTTGGCACAGAAATACCTTTACATATACCTACTTCACAAACGGCATAATAAGTTTTAGTAGAAGAAATACTGATTCCTGTTGGGTTTTGAGCGGTAGTTAAAGCAGCATCGCTATACCATTTTAAAGTACCGGTACTACAAGATCCTGTCAGGTTAAAGCTTTCTCCTGAACAAACATTTAAATCTGAAACTGTTAAACCTGTGGGTGTAGGTGGAGTTGAAGTTACCGTAATAGAAATATTTGCAGAAGGGCTTTTACATGCACCATTTACACAGGAAGCATAATATGTGGTAGATGAAGACGGTTGCACAGAAGTACTTGCTAAAGTAGAAGTTAGAGCCGCATCTGTATACCAAGTAAGAGTTCCTGAAGCACATGAAGCCGAAAGTGTTGTACTTTGATTTTGACAGATACTTGTACTAGTAGCCGAAAGGCCAGCGGGTTGAGCAGGTGTGGTAGTTACATTAACATCTTTAGAGACTACAGAACTCTTACAAACTCCTATAACACACGAACCATAATATGTAGTGTTGCTAGTCGGCGACTGTGGCGAACTTACCTCCGCAGTTAAACCAGCATCAGTATACCATTTCAAAGTACTAGGCGAAACGCAGTTCCCTGACAAGGTTATACTTTCACCCGAACATATTTGAGATTTAGAAACTGTAACACTAGTTGGTGCTACGGGTGTGTCTACCACATTAATAGTTACAGAACTTCCCTTTAAACTTTGACAACTATTGCTATTACTTTTACAGTTAGAAACATACGTACTGGTTTCGGTTGGGCTAACAGAAACCGATGAGCCTGTTCCTTCTAAAGAAGAGTCATCTACTACACCTAAAAACCATTGAAGCGTAGAACCCGAAGCACATGAACCTGTTAAAGCATAAGAACTTCCACTGCAAATATTAGTAGAGGCACTTGTAACAGTAGGTATAGCTGGAGAGGCATTTACAGTTACAGTTATAGTTCCCGGTGTACTTTTACAGCCTGCTTTTTCACATGAACCGTAATAAATTGTGGTGTTAGTGGGCTTTACTGTACTTGATACAAGCGGGGTTATGAGCCCCGAGGTCGTATACCAAACCAAAGATGACCCATTCGTACAGTTTCCAGACAAAAACGTAGATTCTCCCGAACAAATAGTAGAAGGATTCGCATTTAAACCTGTGGGTGCGTTTGGTTTTGCATTTACTGTAACAGTAGCTTGGATATCCGAACTTTTACAATTTGCAGATTCACATACCCCATAATATGTTTTGGTGCTACTAGGGCTAACTGGCATTGTGGCAATTGTGGTTAACCCTACTTGATTATACCATTTTAAAGTTCCGCTGGCACACGACCCAGCCAATGTTGCTGACTCACCTTGACAAATAGTAACGGATGAAGTACCGGTTGGAGATGTAGGGATTAACTCTACGGTTACTTGTGCAATATTAGAAACTAAACTTTCACATCCATTCTTTAAGCAAGTTGCGGTATAGTCTGTAGTGGTACTTGGACTAACATTTATTGAGCTGCCAGTTTCTGAATTTGACCAAATGATTGTTCCGCCCGTACAGGCAGATGCCGTTAAAGTGGCACTAGCTCCTTTACATATCGTGGTAGCACCTGAAACCGTTAGTGCACTTGGTGTACTTATAACCGATACACTTACTTGTGTACTGTTATTGGCACATGATATAATATCTACACCATCACATTTTACTGTGTAAATAGTAGTAGAGGATGGCGAATGTACAAATGAATTATTACTAGAAGTATTTATTGAACTTCCATCGGCAAAATACTCTTTTGTTCCCGAACAACCACCAACTGTAATGGTAACCGAACTACCCGAACAGACACTTACTTTGTCTACTGAAAAATACGTAGCAGAACTCACAACTTGTATAACTTGTGACGAGCTTAAGCTTACGCAACCTGAGCTATTGGTACAGGTAGCCGAATATGTAGCAGGCGAAGCTGCTAAATTTGGGTTTACGGTTATTGAACTTCCAGTTGCTCCGGTTGACCAATTTACTGTTCCCGAACAGCCTTGAGCGGTAATGGTTGTACTAGTTCCATCACAAATGGTGCTGCTTCCCGCAGATAGTACTGGAGCCGAAGGTTTTGGGTTTACAGTAATTGTAACTGGACTACTGGCGTTACTCACACAAACGGGAGATGTGGTTTTACAAACTGCCACATATGATTTGGTAGCAGCTGGCGTAACAGTAAAAGGACTCCCTGTTCCAACTAATGTACCAGAAGTACTGCCTTCATACCAAGTTAATGTACCTACAGTACAACTACCTATAAGATTCACGGGAGCATTAGCACACACCGAAGAGTTACTGACGCTTACGCCTGTAGGTGTTACTGGAACAGGGTTAATAGTAACCACAAACGAAATATCATTTGCACTGTAGCAGTTATTTTGAGCATCATAAAAAGATGCATAATAAGTTCCTGCACCTAAACTTGACACATCAGAAATTTTATTTCCGTTAGAGACTGGAGAGGCTGTGTGCCAGGTAAGTGAGGTACCATCTGGGGTATTAGAAGCAGAAACTGAGCCTAAGTTTACTGTTGAAGACTCACATGTATTTGTAATCGACGATTGACTTAAGCTTGGTATTGTAGTACTCACTTTGCACAATGGAGCAGAAGCACATCTTGCTCCGTCATTTGCTCCCGCAGTAGGTCCCGTCGAAAACAAGACGGCACTTTCAGAGGAAGTTGAACTTAGGCCTGTATTACTTATTTTATAAATATTCCCATTTGAATTTCCACTAATATAAAGCGTACCGTCTCCATCAAAATAACAAGCTCCATAAGTTTGATTAGTAATTCCACTTATTCTTCTTACAATGGTTACGGTTCCATTTGTCGGATTTATTTTTACTATATCTCCATCATTTTGAACCCCATATATAAATCCGTCTAATGGATTAAATGAAAAATCTGAAAGACCAGGATTCGAATTTAAGTTTATCGTTGATAACTGGGTAGGTGGATTGGTATTTAGGTCATACCTGTAAAGTTTGGTTCCTGATAGACCATAAAAAATACCCTTACTATCCACATCTGCTACGTGTATATTTTTGGGTAGATTTGAAGGATAATTGGTGATATTAAAATTCTTGTCAATTTTAACCAAATTTGCAGTAACCTTATCTACCGCCCAAATAAAATTATCTACTGGGTTATATCCTACAGAGACTGCTCCTGTAGAAACATTGTCTTTTCTTAAAGTATTAACACCCGTTTGGAGATTTACCTCATAAACATCCGAGGGAGTACCATTAAATGTGTAACCAAAACCATCACTACAAACAAACGGCACTGTAGCTTGTGAATAAGATAAAAATGGAACGATGAGTGAGATTAGGATAAGGATAAGTCTTTTCATCTTGCGTATTATATGGAGTATTTAAACTTTATTCTGAGAAGTATTTTTACAAAAATAATTATTTATTAGACATTTTGACTCAATTTAAGTCACTTTGGTAAATTATTATGTTTTACCAGACCGATTAAATCTATTTCTTTGTGATTTTTTAACACAAAAATACCCCACTCAAAAAAGCGGGGTATCGGTATATTTTTAAAAACTGCTGGTGCTAGTTAGATTCTGATTATCTCTGCTCCTATGGCGTTTAGTCTTGCGTCTATGTTTTGATAGCCTCTGTCTATTTGCTCAATGTTATCAATAACACTTGTGCCGTTTGCCGAAAGTGCCGCTATTAGCAAGGCTACCCCTGCTCTAATATCAGGAGAAGTCATTCGGATTCCTCTTAAGCTTTTTTCTTTGTTTAGACCAACTACAGTTGCTCTGTGTGGGTCACAAAGTATGATTTGACCACCCATGTCAATCAATTTGTCTGTGAAGAACAATCTCGATTCAAACATTTTTTGATGAACCAATACCGTACCTTTGGCCTGAATGGCTGTCACTAAAATAATCGAAATCAAATCTGGTGTAAATCCTGGCCACGGAGCATCGTAAATAGTCAAAATACTGCCGTCTATCAAAGTGCTGATTTCGTAATTCTTCTGTGCTGGAATATGAATATCATCACCACGGAATTCCATCTGAATCCCCAATTTTTTAAATGTATCTGGAATAATACCAAGTTCGGCTATCTGACAGTTTTTAATCGTAATTTCAGATTCTGTCATAGCAGCCAATCCTATAAAACTACCGATTTCAATCATATCAGGAAGCATCGTGTGTGAGCAACCGCCCAATTCTTCTACACCTTCTATAACCAATAAATTAGAACCAATACCTTGGATTTTGGCTCCCATACGAACCAACATCTTGCATAACTGCTGTAAATATGGTTCACAAGCAGCATTGTAGATAGTAGTGGTACCTGGAGTTAAAACCGCTGCCATCAATACATTTGCAGTACCAGTCACCGAAATTTCTTCCATCCAGATATACGAGCCTTTCATTTTAGAACCGTCTATGGTATAAAACGAGTCCCCTTGGTCATACGAAAATTCAGCTCCTAGTTTTTGGAAACCGATAAAGTGCGTATCTAAAGGTCTTCTTCCTATTTTGTCACCGCCTGGCTTAGGTGCTTTACCTCTACCAAATCTACCAAGCATGGGCCCCAATAGCATAACCGAACCTCTAAGCTCAGCCGCTTTATTTTTATATTCTTGTGTTTCGAAAAACTCAAATTTTACATCATCAGCTTCAAATCTATATGCACCATCACCTATTTTTGATCTTTTGACACCCATATCTTCGAGCAACTCCATGAGTTTGTTTACATCTCTGATGTTGGGAATGTTATGAATTTCAACTGCTTCTTTGGTTAGCAAAACAGCACATAAAATTTGTAGGGCCTCATTTTTGGCTCCTTGAGGTACTAACTCTCCTTTAAGTTTTTTGCCTCCAACTATTTTAAACGATGACATATATTATTACTGTGGTCTTCTTCGGTTATTGTTAAATCTATTTTTGTTGTTTGAGGGAGATCCATTTCTCGAGTTAAATGGCCTGCTATTACCGCTTCTTCGCTCATTTCCACCTCTTTCTCCTCCCCTGTCAGGGCGAGTGTTATAACTTTGGGAAGGCTGCTTTTGTCTAAAGCCGCTTCCATCTTTAGGATTGGCATCTTCTATTAAGCCATTGGCTCTAAGGTCATCGATTTCCGCTTTGAGTTTACCACCCGAAAGCTCCAATATCTGATTTAGACACGCCGGAGTTTCTATGGTATCTTTGTTCCAGTTTAGGAAGAAAGACTTCATTAGCTTAACCAAATAACTTACAAAAGCTTTACGCTCCTCAAAAGTATCGGCCATCATGGCTTTCAATACCAAAATCTCTACATTTCTACCATAAAACCTATGGCGAAGTCTGTTTTGTGAGTAAGGTATTTGGGCAGGTTTTTTTCCTAAAATCTCCTTTGGAGGTGGCGGAAAAGGGCTATCTACCTCCAAATCAAAATTGGCCATGATATACAAATCATCCCAAAGTTTTTTGCTATAATCTGCTCCGTCTCGCATTTGAGGATGTATCTGACGCATCAATTCGATTAAGATGTGGGCGTGTTTGGTACGCTTATCCATATCAGGAATAGACACAAGATGCTCTACGAGCTTTGCGATATTACTACCGTATTCTTTCATATTTTTTCTTGTCCTTACGTAGGAGTTGAAGAATTAAACTTCATTTACAACAGGTAAAAGTGATTCTTAAATTAAAACCTAAACACTAGAAATCAGTATTGTGATAGAAGAATGTACAAATTTCGAAAAGTAGAAACTGGTTTTAAAACACACAAAATTAAACATTTTTATGGTTATAAAAATAAAAATAAGTTTACATCTAAAATTTTGTGCATATAGTTCCGTTTTTCACCTAAATAAAATTCATAAACTTAACTTACCGCTTCTCCTTATTTAAACAGAGTTTAACATTTTTTGTTATATACTAAAATTAACTTTTTTATATTGCATTCTCAATTTTTAACACAAACATATACTTTTTTATGAAAAAACAACTTCGAATTCTTGGTCTTTTGATCTTGGTCTCCACACAATGGTTATATGCCCAGAAAATCGACCTTAATGCTAATTTGCCCATGGATCCTGCCGTAAAAAAAGGAACACTGAGCAACGGGATGACTTATTACATTAAAAAAAATGTAGAGCCTAAAAACCGAGCTCAACTACGATTAGTGGTAAAAGCGGGATCTATTTTAGAAGAAGACAACCAAAGGGGACTTGCTCACTTTTTAGAGCACATGCAGTTTAACGGAACTAAAAACTTCCCTAAAAACGAGCTTGTGAACTTCCTTGAAAAAAGCGGTATCAAGTTCGGGGCAGACTTAAATGCCTACACCAGTTTTGACGAAACGGTTTATATGCTTCCTGTACCTACGGATACATTAGCAAAACTAGAGAAATTTATGATGGTGCTTTCGGACTGGGCTAGCCAAGCTACCCTAGAGGGCTCTGAAATAGACAAAGAAAGAGGCGTAGTGTTAGAAGAAGCAAGACTACGAAAAGGTGCTCAAACACGTATGCAGGCTACTTTGCTGCCTGTCATATTCAGAGGATCAAAGTATGCTTCTCGCCTACCGATTGGTCTTGATTCTATCATTCAAAATGCTCCTTACGAAACTATCCGAAACTTCCACAAAGATTGGTACAGACCGGATCTTCAGTCAGTAATTGCAATAGGTGATTTTGACCCTGCAGTAATGGAAGCAATGATTCAAAAATATTTTGGAAGTATTCCAAAAGCTGAAAGTCCAAAATCTAGAATTATTTACGAAGTACCGCTTAAAGGGGGTACTGAGGCCGTTGTCATCACAGACAAAGAGCAGCCTTATAACATCATTCAGCTATATTATTTCCAACCGGAACAAAAAGAAATTACGGGTCAAAATCGTAGAGATAAGATTATTCGTTCGTTGTTTAATGACATGATTGGCCAAAGATTACAAGAGCAACTTCAAAAAGCGGATCCTCCGTTTGTATATGGTGCTAGTAACTACGGTTCTTTCCTTGGAAACTTAGATGCCCTTACGGTGTTGGCAGTAGCAAAAGGTGCTGACGTAGAAAAAGCCCTTATCGCGGTTTTGGATGAAAACGAGCGTGCTTCTAAGTTTGGATTTACCGATACTGAGCTACAAAGAGCTAAACTTTCTATAAAAACGGCTGCAGAAAAACAGTTTAACGAAAAAGATAAAACTGCATCTGAAAGATACGTAGATGAACTCGTAAGTTGCTTTTTAAATGATGTAGTGATGACCAACGAGGCGTTTGACCTTGAGTTTATCAATCAGTATTTAGATGGCATTAGCCTAGATGAAGTAAACCAGACGGTTAAAAAACTTATTACAAAGGAAAATAGAGTTTTGGCTTTGATGGGTTCTGAAAAAGACAAAGACAAACTTCCTGCTGCTGAAAACCTGAAAGCATTGTTGGATAACACAGGTTCTACCGTTACAGCTTATGTAGACGAAACCCTTGATGAGCCTTTGATACCTGTAATGCCTAAAGCTGGTAAAATAAAATCAACTAAAAAAGTAGACGCTGTAGGTGTTACTGAGATAGTTTTTGAGAACGGTGTAAAAGTAAACCTTAAGCCAACTGACTTTAAAAACGACGAAATTAAATTTAGAGCAAACAGCTGGGGTGGTCAGTCGCTATATGACAACGCATCGCTAATGAATGCCTCAGTGGCAAGTGCAGTAGCCGAAGTTAGTGGACTTGGTAACTACAAAGCCACTCAGTTAGGCAAGTTTATGTCTGGCAAAATTGCCCAAGTAAACGCCATAGTAGGTGGCAATTCTGAGGTAATTGTGGGTTCTTCTTCTGTAAAAGATTTCGAAACTGCTTTACAGATGATTTACAGTAGATTTACGAATAACAAGTTAGACGCTGACGCTGTAAAAGGTTTTATGACTAACCAAAAAGGTTTCCTTGAGAGCATGGAAAAAAGCTCTCCTCCAGAGAAAGTATACAGAGATACGCTACAAGCCGTAACTGCCAACTACAATTACAGAGGAATGCCGATGTCGTCTGAGAAATTTGGAACTGTGGACGCGGAGAAAGCATTGAAAATATTCAATGAAAGATTTAGCGATGCTTCAGATTTTGAGTTCACTTTTGTTGGAAACTTCGATGTGGAAACTATCAAGCCGTTATTGGCTACCTACTTGGGAGGTTTAAAAACTGCAAACAAAAAAGAGAAGTTTGTAGACAGAAACGTTAATCCACCAAGCGGACAAGTAACCAAAGTGGTTAAAAAAGGTACAGAAGATAAAGCAACAGTTACGCTTTTGGTGTCTGGAACTTACAAACCGTCTGACTTAGAGGAACTTAATATTCAGGCTCTTGGAGATATATTGAACATTAAGCTTACCGAAAAACTTAGAGAAGAAGAAGGCGGCGTATACTCGCCATATGTGAGAGGAAGTGCAAGCAGAGTACCTTCACCAAGATATCAGTTTAGAATTGGGTTTGGATGCTCTCCTGCAAACGTAGACAAACTGGTGGCTCTTACATTGGCCGAGATTGAGAAATTTAAGGCTAGCGGTGCTACACAGGTAGACATTGACAAGTTTGTGGCCAAGCAAAAGCTAGATTTCCAGTCTGACTTAAAAAGCAACGATTTCTGGTTAAATGAACTTGCTGATAAATATCAAAAAGGAGAAGATGTTAAGTCTATTTTGGAAGAAGGAAAACTTCTTGACAAACTTAGCATTCAGAGCACAAAAGAAACAGCTCAAAAATATATGTCTGGAAAGGATATGATAAAAGTGATTTTATTACCTGAGGATAAAAAGTAAAACCTGATTTTTAGAATATTGAAAAGCACTTTGGTCAAAAGCCGAAGTGCTTTTTTTGTACGGAGTAACTATATAAAAAAAGATTCTGAAGCGTTCCAAAGAGCTTTTAAAGTACCGTAAAATACTAATTCAAGTCCTACTTGCAGCAAGGATAGAGCCAATGTTTGAGCTCCTTTATGGGCTGCAATCGCAGACTATAAAGAGCGAGTGGCGAAAGCCTGGCCGCTGCCCAATAAATACTAAGGTTTATACATAAAAAAAGAGGTTGTCTTTAATTAAAAAAACAACCTCTTTTTTGCTTATTTAAAATTACTTCTTAGATTTTTTAAGTGCTTCTGAAACCGGTTTCCCGATGTTTCCGTTTGGCTCCAAAATCTTTAACAACTGTGCGATAGTAGGTGCGATGTCAGAAATGTAAGTGTTTTTTGTGGTTTCACCCTTTTTGATTCCCCAGCCGTATAAAAGTAGCGGTACATGTGTGTCATAAGCGTACATGGTGCCATGAGTAGTACCTTTGGTGTAGCCACTAAACCACGCTGGCTCTACCAAAACCATCAATTCTCCACTTCTTTTTGGGTTGTAAATCGTATTTAGTTTCTCTTTGTAATAAGTCGGTATTGAACCGAAATCTCCTTTCGAAATGTCTACAACCGTATAAATTCCGTCTTCTTTTTCTAAAACTTCTTTTACAGCTTCGAGTGCATCTGTAGTTGTCAGTTTTTTACTTTTCAGCGTTTTGTGGTTTAAATACAACTGATAGTTATCTGAAGCTTCGATGTATTTTCCTTCGCCAAACTTAGCTACTAGTGCCGCTTCGGCTTTTTTCTGCATATCTGAACCCGTAAATAAACCCGAGTTGATGTTATGCTTTCTTAAAAAAGAAGGAATCTCAGCAACTCCGTGGTCAGCACTAAGAAATACCGAATACGTGCCTTTGCCTAATGTGGCATCAAGGTGATTCAGAATTTCGGCAATATCGAGGTCAAATCTAATATAAACATCTTCGATTTCTTTTGATTGTGGTCCAAAAGCATGGCCTACATAGTCTGGCGTAGAAAAACTCACAGCCAAAAAGTCAGTATAAGCACCTCTACCTAAGTTTTCGGCATCAAATGCAGCAAGGGCAAATTTCTTTGTTAATTCGTTTCCATAATATGACGACGCAATGCTCGCCATGGTGATTTTGTGAGGAAAAACGGCCTTTGGCTCTCCCGAAATGGTCGCCTCATAAGGCTGGTCATCGGCTTCGGTTTCTACATAAGATTCAATAGGCCTAAGTGTTTCCCAACCTTTGGCTATGTAGGTTTCGGGTAGTTTTTGAGCATTAAACTTAGTTACCCAAGTTGGCAACTCTTTTTGGTAATAATCACTTGTAATCCAGTTTCCTGAGTAGGCATCATACCAATACGCCATACCAGTGTGCCCAGCCGGAAGTATAGATCCTCTGTCTTTGATTGCCACACCGATAACTTTGGAATTAAACTGAGAAGCTATGCGAAGCTGATCCGTTATGGTAGTAACTTTTAGGTTATTTGGCGACATTTTGCCGTTGTTTGGTCTACCGTCTCCCACGATATTTACAGTAGAGTCATCTACCACATAATGGTCTTTGTTTTCAACTTTGTCGTGCCACTCATTGCCCACTATACCGCTGATAGCTGGCGAAGAGCCCGTATATATATGTGCGTGACCCGGACCAGTGACAGTAGATGCGTAGTGATAATGATTGTTGCGACAGTTAAAGCCGTCGTTCATGAGCCTTTTGAGGCCGTTGTCTGAGTATTTATCATAAAATCTATACAAATAGTCGTATCTCATTTGGTCTACAACTATCCCTACCACTAACTTTGGTTTAGTGAGTTCTACTTTTTTCTTTTGAGCGAAAATGCTGGTGCTGGCCAACAGCAGCAATCCTAGAATTTTAATTTTCATATTTGAGAAGTATTAATTTCAACAAAAGTACCTTTAAAAAATAGAAAATTATAAACTTTTAGCGTAAAGCATTGTTATTAATTTGTTATAAATTTGACATATGGATATTTTAATCAGAGTAGGAATAGTAATCGTTACTTTTTTAATAATGGAGGGCACTGCATGGTTTACCCACAAATACATAATGCACGGTTTTGGCTGGAAATGGCACAAAGACCACCACAACCACCACAAAGGTTTTTTTGAAAAAAACGACTATTACGCCGTGGTGTTTAGTAGTATTGCCATTTTTACGATTATTTATGGTGACTTAAACCGTGAGTTTTGGTATTTGACCTATATTGGCATTGGTGTCAGTGCGTATGGCCTCTCCTATTTTGTGTTTCATGATTTGATAGTTCATAGAAGAATAAAATTTAAATATTCGGCTAAGTCGTCTTATATGAAACGTATCATGCATGCTCACTACATACACCACAAAGTACACTCTAAAGAAGGTGCTGAGGCGTTTGGCTTTTTGTATGCCCCCAAAAAATTTGAACCAAAGAAAAAAGATTGATTAAGGAATTTTGAGAAAGTATAGTACACATCAAATTTGATTATTTGGTGTGTTTTTTTTTGTTTATTATCCCAAGATATTTTTCTGATTTAAGGAAACCTAACTCAAAAAAGCAGATTAGCTAAATAGCGTTTTTTGAGTTTAATTATACTATTCCGTTATATTTTTTAATCAAACCAACTTATTTTTTCTGAAATAGAAATTGCACTCAAACTAGCAGGAGGCATTGGTTCTTTTAAACTTAAAAGTTCTAATTTTGCGACGTAATCAAAACCACGATATGTTTTCGCATATAACCAAAGATTTTTTAGGCAATGTAAAGAGCTATTCTATAGGAGTAGTTTTTATAGCATTGGGCACGATGATAGGCAGCTGGGCCACGTTTATTCCGTTTGTAAAACAGAGTTTTTCACTTGATGACGCCAAACTTGGCATTTTGCTGTTGAGTTTACCACTCGGTGCTCTGAGTATGAACCCTGTGGCCGCGGCCTTGGTTCGAAAACTTGGCATGCAAAAAGCCACTTTGAGTGGCTACATATTGGTTATTGTGGCATTTGGAGCACTTTTAAACATCAGTAACCTATGGCTTTTTGCATTTGGACTATACATCTGTGGCACCAGCATAGCGATTACAAACGTAGCCATGAACACCTGCGTAAATGCGATTGAACATAAGTTTCATATTAAAATAATGAGCACTTGCCACGGCATGTTTAGCTTAGGTTTGATGCTAGGCAGTATTGGCTCTAGTTTTTTTGGAGGTATGGGCGTAGTGCCGGGGTTTTATATGCTTGGTTTTTCGGCCATTATGGTGGCGGCTTTTTTCTTTATAAAAAACACCATTTTAACTATTGAAGACGAAGTGACGGAAACTTCGCCAGACATTAAAATGACGCGATTTGCTTTTCCGACGGGCAATTTTCTTTTGATGATTATTATCGGGGTTTGTATAAACATCACCGAAGGCTCCATGACAGACTGGACGGCCGTTTACATGCGAGACATCGTACATACCAATCGGATATTTGAAGGCTGGGGACTGGCTGGCTATTCGTTTTTTATGGCCATCGGCAGGTTCAGTGGCGACAAAATCATTCCTCGTTTTGGGCCGAATAATATCTTGATATATGGAGGCGGAATAGCCGTACTGGGACTTCTCATCGCTATTTTCTTGCCATATACGTTTACTTCTATTTTGGGATTTGCTTTGGTAGGTGCGGGCGTTTCTTGTGGTGCTCCTATACTTTACGCCAGTGCAGCTAGAGTACCAAACATGGCCAAAGGCTCAGGGTTGGCTTTGATGAATACATTCGCCATGGGCGGCTTTTTGTTTGGTCCGGTTTTGATTGGCTTTATTTCGGAATCGCTATCGTTGCCCATTGCTTTCGGCATAATATCAATACTTGCGGCCGTTTGGGTTTACAACTCCAAAAAAGTTATGCTTTTTTAGTATTAAGTTGCAAATAGGCGGTTTCGTAGCCTTCTTTGATAATTTTTTTAATATCATTCGAAGTAAAATCGGTAAGCTTAATATCAATTGAATAGTCAGGTCTTATGACCGTCAATTTTATTTTTTTATTCAGATAAAAGCCTCCTACACTTATCAGGTTTTCGTTATAGTTTTCTGCCCACTCTATATCGTTATTTTCAAGTTGGTTTACCGAAATGTCTTTGATACGGTCTATTAAAGACAAAAAACTTCTGTAGTTTATTGGTTTCATGTCTTTATGCTTAGGGTGAGTAGCAATGGCGTAAATCTCTGTGGCACCGTCTGCAATGGCCTGGCGGATGGGCACAACCTCACGCAAACCTCCATCTAAATACACGTTTTTGTGATCGCCCCCAATTGGAATACCCGGCATAATAATGGGTAAAGAACTTGACGCTCGTAGATAGTCAAGAAAGTGCTGCTCCAACGGGTCTGCGTAATGCATAACACCGGTGTTGATATTAACAGCCCCAACTTTTAATTTTACTGGGCTTCGCCTGAGAACCGTTAAGTTAAGGTATTTTCGGAGTTTTTCGTGTAAGGGATTGGTATCTAAAAGGCCATCAAAACGAGATAAAATGGTATCAATACCTAGCATCCATTTAGATTTTAGAATGCCAATGTCTTGAGGACGTGTGATGTTTTCTATCCAAAAACTGAGTAGTTTTTTATTTACGGTGTCCCAGTTTATGCTATTATTGGCAATCATTTGATTTCCTGCTTCGTTTGCCATGAAGGCGGAATTGAGAGCTCCTGCAGAAATTCCATAAATCATTTCGGGCTTAAAGCCCTTTTCTAAAACGGCTTGAATAGCCCCTACCTGCCATGCACCTTTTAACGAACCTCCACCAAGAACCAATGCTTTCATCTAATACGTTTTGTTTTATTCAAAAATAACAGAGTTTATCTAAAACTCGCCATTTTGAGCCACAAATCCCTCATTATTTCTTTAAAAACCCGATATTGAGGTGAATACCATCGACCAAAAGTTTAAATGGTGCTGGCGAGTTAGAAGAACCGAGGGTTTCTTGGGTGTAAGAGTTTAGGCCTTTTTCGTATCTGAGGTCAAAAAACATGTTTTTAAACTCAAAACCTAAGCCTACCATAAAGTTCATGATGGGCCTCGTAAAAAACTCGTGGTTTAGCTTACTTTCTTGAGTGTATTCTTTTAGGGCTGATTTCATTTCGCTATTCATTTTGTAAGCGAAGTTTACAGTTGGACCAAAAAAGAATCGGGCATCTCTAAACCTAATACCGACCAATATTGGAATATCGATGGCATTAATCTTTCCATTTACCCTTTTGTATAAACTGCCGTCATTGTTTAGAATATCAAACCTACCTGCTTTTTGCGAAAAACCGATTTCGGGTTGGGTATAAAATGAGCCTCTGACAAACCTAAAAACCAAACCTACATTATAGCCCGAATTGAAAGTTGCATTATTGATAAATCTATTTTTTACAACCTTCCCGTTTTCGTCTAGTACGGGCAATCCCGTAGAGCCTACTTTGTTAATAGTTTCTTCCTGAAGCGTATATCTACCTCTGCTAAGGCCGCCTCTTACGCCAATCGTAAATCTCCAAATGTCTCTTTTATACTCTTCAGCGTAGCTCAGCGTATCAAAAACACTCAAGTCGGGCTTTTCAAGTAGCATGGGTTCTGCTATACTTGTATCCGCCACCATCGATTTTCTGACACTGTCTGACTCAACAACTTGAGAGAATGCCATTTTGGATAAAAAAAGACTTATTAACAGTAGAGTTTTACGCATTTTTGAGAGATTTCTTTCAAACTTTTCCTGCAAAAACTGAGCCAAAGGTATCATTTTAATCAATTATCATTACGGTGATTCTACTTACACAAACTCGTTTTTGGTTTTCATCTGAAATCTGAATTTCCCACACGTGTGTGCGGCTACCAATGTGTATAGGAAGCACTTTCCCATACACCCATCCACTTTTTGAGGCCTTGAGGTGATTGGCGTTAATTTCTAATCCTACTGGTTTTTGAGTAGAATTTGGGTCCAATGACAAAAATGAAGCCAAACTACCCATAGATTCGGCTAAAACCACAGATGCTCCACCGTGTAATATGCCAAATGGTTGTCTCGTGCGGTGATCCACCGGCATTTTGGCCACCAAATAATCAGGCCCAATCTCAGTAAATTCTATTCCTAAATACTCCACCATATTACCTTTACCAATCTCATTGAGATTTTGTAGGGTCATTTCGCGTTTAAACATTTTTATATTCTTATTTTTGCCAAAATTTTTTAAAAAACAATCCCTCCTTTATCAAAGGTAAAACAAAGAAATGAGCAAAAAATTAATTTATCTAATAAGACACGGAGAAACTGAGTATAATAAATTAGGGATAGTACAAGGCAGCGGTGTGGATTCAGACTTAAATGAAACTGGCCAACAGCAAGCTTTTGAGTTTTTTAAGAAATATGCCGAAATTCCTTTTCAAAAAATATATACTTCGGCACTTAAACGAACACACCAAACGGTTGTTCATTTTCTAGAAAAAGGTATTCCGCACGAGCAACTTCCCGAACTAAACGAGATCAGCTGGGGCGAAAAAGAAGGTAGAATACCAAACTCGAAAGACGATGTACTCTACGCCGACTTACTTGAAAGTTGGGCAAAGGGCGAAACCCACCGAGCTGCCGAAGGCGGAGAAAGCCCTGAGCAAGTGGTAGAAAGACAAAAAGTAGGCTTAGAAAAAATACTTGCTAATGCTGAGGAAGACCTAATATTGGTGGCCATGCACGGCAGAGCTATGAGAATTTTGCTTTCGCATATTACCCAAAGTGAGCTTTCTACTATGGACCGATTTGCCCATACTAACACCTGCCTATACCTTTTAGAATATTCATACGAAACGCAATCATTCGAGATTTTGGTGAGCAATGACAGCAGCCACTTGGAGGTTAAATCAAACTTGATTGGTTAAATAAAAGCAAATGGCACTACCCCTAAATAGAGGTTTACCCAAACTGTATATATTCCTTTTAGCTTAGATTTTTTCCACAAATCATTTTATTTCTAATTTAAAGGAAATTTTAAAATAGCTTTGAAGAAAAAATATAGATGAACTTTAAGCAGTCGTATTGGATATTTCAGGTCTTGGGATGGACGTTTTATACGTTATCTCAGTTTATAGACTATCTGATGATATTCAATTTCGACTATCAGGAGCTTGAAGACCTAATTTTTAGCTCGCTTATAAACATTATGGTGGGTATCTCCCTGACCCATTTTTTTAGAATCATATTTAAAAATTATAACTGGATAAAACTCACCATACCGCAACTGATTATCAGAAGTGCATTGAGTGTTTTTATCATTACTTCCCTCCTAGCCGCAGTCAATATCACCCTTGATGAGACCCTGATAGACACAAGCAAACTTAATTGGTTAATCAAAGACCTCATTTATGTGGTCAATTTTAGTAAACCAGTGCTCATTTGGGTATTAATTTATATATTTTATGCCTATACCAACGAGCGAAGGAATGACGCAGTAGAGCGAATAAAACTACAGGCATCGATAGAAGCCTCGGAAGCCAAAATTTTGCGTGCTCAAATAAATCCACATTTTATGTTTAATGCCCTAAACAGCATTAGGGCTTTGATTTTGGAGGACCCATCTATTGCACAAAAAGGAATTACACAGCTATCAAACATTTTGAGAAGTGCCTTGGTGGCGGACAGAAAAACGACCATTTCGCTGAAAGAAGAGCTAAAAACCATAGAAGACTACCTCGAGCTTGAAAAAATACGCTACGAAGAGCGGCTGCAAATAAAGTGGCAAATAGAGCCCGCATCGCTTTCGGTACAGGTGCCACCTATGATGTTACAAACTTTGGTAGAAAACGCGATAAAACACGGTGTACAAAAAGCCAGCAGATGGGGTTTTGTGGAGATTTTCACACAGATTTCGGAAGGTTTTTTATGGATAAAAATCAGAAATACCGGAACCCTTAGAAACACCGAAAACACAAACGAAGACGGTGGTTTTGGCCTAACTAACACACAAAAAAGATTAAAAATATTATACCACAATAAAGCCATTTTCGATATATTTCAAGAAGACAGCCTGGTGGTTTGTGCCATTATTAAAATACCTATTATTTAAAAAATATGAATGCTATTATTGTTGACGACGAAAGACTAGCCCGAAATGAACTTAAGAGGCTATTGGAAGATTTTCCAAGAATTAATATTGTGGCAGAAGCTGCTAATGCAGACGAAGCCATTGAACTCATTGAGGAACACCAGCCCGACTTGCTATTTTTGGATATACAGATGCCAGGCAAAAACGGTTTCGAGCTTTTGGAGGTTTTAGAAGATCGCGTGCCCGAGGTAATTTTTACCACCGCCTACGACGAATACGCCCTAAAGGCTTTTGAATATAATGCTCTCGACTATCTCATGAAACCGATTGATTCTGCTAGGCTAGCGGAAGCGATTTTGAAAGTAGAAGAAGAGTTTAAGAAAGCTACGCAGGTGCAAACCAATGTGGCGAACCACAACTATCTAACCGAAAACGATCAGGTTTTTGTGAAAGACGGCGAAAAATGTTGGTTTGTAAAACTAGGAACTGTTAGACTTTTTGAGTCAATGGGTAACTACGTTAGGCTACATTTTGAAGACCAAAAACCCATGATTTTGAAGTCTTTGAATAGTTTGGAAGAAAGGCTTGACCCTAAAAACTATTTCAGAGCCAACAGAAAGCACATAATTAACCTGCAATGGGTAGAAAAAATAGAGCCTTGGTTTTCGGGTGGCCTATTGGTAACTCTCAAAAACGGAGAAAAAACAACTCAAATAGAAAAGATAGAAATCTCAAGACGCCAAGCCATTAAGTTCAAAGACTTGATGAGTTTGTGATAAAAGACGATAGTTAACTTATATAAAGGGCTCTCGATAATTTGCAAAACCGAGAGCCCTTTTTTATAGATTTTGGCTATTATTTATTTAGAAGATTTAGAGTAGCCCCATTCAATTCCAATCCGGTTTCTGGACCATTTTTAATTTCGATTTTCTCTGGAAAAAGCACTCTAATATTTAATGATGCCTTCCCTTTTATGTTTCCTTTTATAGCGTTTAAATACTGTATTTTTTTTAAGAAAAAATTACAAGATGAATTTTCATCTAAGTCAATATCTAAATTTTTCACATTCATTGATAAAAACTCAAACCCTCCATAACCATTTCCACGTAAGGTTAGATAATCCTGAGTTAAGTTTTCAATTTCTATAGAAACATTGTTTGATTCTATACTTTTCAAATCAGGGTTTGTTACAATAACCATTTTATCTAAGTTATCACCTTCGAAACCTCCTTTTGGAATATTTAAAAACTCAATATTTAAAGTGTCATTTTTAATTGAAACTCTAACTTTATCTTCCCAACTATTTGATATGTACACTTGACCTTTAGTATCATATTCAATATAAACCTTACCATACCCTCCACTTTTAGCATATGTCTTTATATATTTAAAAGGCTGATTATAAAGCTTTTTATAAGACAAATACTTCTCTTTCTTATCAGTTTTATCCCAATTGCTTTTTAAAGAAAATGCATTGATTATAAACAAAACCATTAAAATTAGCGGGATGCTAATTAGTATTTTAAAACTTCGTTTCATATTATTTAAAATTATTTCCAATGTAAGTTTTATACCTTTCATTTAATTCTTCAAAATCTATATTTAATAGGTGAATATTTCTGAAAAAATGAGGGAGCTCTACATTTATAAATTGTTCTTTTTTATATGCTATTATCTTCTCTAAGGCATCATCGTTAACGAAATACCCAATTCCTCTTTTCGTTGAAATAATCTCTATCTGTTGTAAGAAATCATAAGTTCTCTGCACAGTATTCGGATTAACTTCTAACTGAACAGCTAATTCCCGAATAGATGGAACTTTATCTCCAGCTGGTAATTCACCTAGAAGAATTTGTTCTAAAACATAGTCTCCTATTTGCAAATAAATAGTTTGTTTATCTTTAAAATCCATAGTAACTAAATTTCTTTTTCTTTAAATCTCAATAAAGCTACCAACCACAAAACAATAGGAATAACAGCCGCAAGAAGCCATTTAATCGTAAATGCCAAAAAAGCAGAATTTTTAACATAAATTGGATCTGATGACAAATTCACTATAGCATCAAAGCTTGGGAAATTTAATGTAACACTTGAACCGATTAGATAATCCGTTATATACTTGGTAGCGTATAAAATTGAAAAATATAAAAGCACAAAAATAAAGGCCGTTTTGAAATATGAAAGACTATTAAAAGTTAAGGAGCCTATCAAAAAAATACTAGTAGAATAAAATGACATTACGAAAAATAAAATCCCCACATTATAGTCTTTATAAAAACTCAGATACTTAATCTTTTCTTCAATTTGACTCAAACTGAAATCTTTACTCTGGAGTGCCAAATCTCTGTAATAATCTATAAATACGGTATCTAAAAACTTTAAAATCATTATGTGTATTGGCAAAAATATCAAATAACAAATAGTAAAAATCACCAACCAATTCTCAAACCGTGAAACAGGGACCATAATATTAGCTATTCTCTTATTCTTATCACTATAATCATTCATTAAAAAATTAACTAGTATAGTAGGACTTAAAACTAAAATAATAAAGAGACTAAAGATGCCAAGCTGAGTTGTTTGTTGATATATATTCCCATTTAGAAAATATATCATTACTTCTAAAAAAATAACTATGAAACTATACCCAAAAAGAAAAACACGATTTTCAAAAAGTATTTTTTTTAATAAGCTCATATAACGTTTAAAGCCAAATAATTCTTTCATATATTTTTGATTTATAGTTGTTTAGGAAAAATTTCATTGATTAAATGCGAGTTTTTCATAACTGCCCCAAAAAGATGTTCAATATTAACCTTGCTTTCTAAACCTTCTACATTTTTTACCACTCCCACTTTTCCATGAATCGTTTCCTCAGAAAACAGTACTTCATCATCCTGACTTTTTAAAATTTGAAAACTCAATTTTTGCCCGATATCTTCAACCGATGTATTTAAAACAATTTTATTGTCTTTTAAGATTATAACCTGATCTATTAAGCTTTCCATATCCTTTACTTGATGCGTAGAAATTATAAATAGCTTTTCATCACTAATATTTGCAGCTACTAATTTTCTAAACTTACTTTTTGATGGGATATCTAAGCCATTAGTAGGTTCATCCATTATCAATATTTTAGTATTACAAGCAAGCCCAAAAGCAATCATTACTTTTTTCTGTTGTCCCAATGAAATATTACTGAGTTTATCAGAAGTATCTATATCAAATTCTTTTAAAAAGTCATAAAATTGTTGCGAGTCAAAATCAGGATAAAAAGGTGAATTAAGTTTTAAAAATTGTGTGATGTTAATAGAAGGTAAGGCAAACTCTTCCGGTAAAAAATAAATGCTAGATAAAAAACTTGGCTTTCGATCCTTAGGAACATATCCTAAAACATTTATTTCGCCATATAGAGGAAATAACAGGCCAGATATATTATAAAGCAACGAAGATTTACCAGCCCCATTTTTACCTAAAAGTCCATAAACTTTTCCTGTCTGAAGTTCAAGATTGAGATTTTCGAATAATAACTTATCCTTTGAATACCTAAAAGTTAGATTACGTATGGAAATCATAGTGTATTAGTTTAATAGTACACTACAAATGTAATTTAAAATCTTATTGTTTTCCAAATTAATATACAAATATTTTTTCATCAGTAATAAACACAGAATATCACTGACAATTTGACATTCCATAAAATCAAAGAACATTCTAATTTGACCAAAAAAAATCCTTAATTTCGCAAAAACAAATCAACCTAAAATGAGTAATTATCTGTGGGGAATAGACCTAGGAGGTACTAAAATAGAATGTATTGTATTGGATAGAGCCACTGAGGAAACCATCGCTCGTAAAAGGATAGCGACTGAAGCAGACCAAGGATACCAACATATATTAGATAGAATAAAACTACTGATAGACAGCCTAATAGCTGAAACGAATATTAAGCCTACAGCCGTAGGTTTTAGCACACCGGGCACATTGGACCCTACCTTGCAAACCATGAAAAACTGCAACACAGTGTGCATGAATGGGCAACCCATGAAAAAAGACTTGGCTGAGCTTTTGGGCGTACGGGTAGAAATGGCAAACGATGCCAACTGCTTTGCTCTAGCTGAAGCTACACAAGGTGCTGCCAAAGGTATAAAGGGTGCCGAGGTGGTTTTTGGCGTGATAATGGGCACTGGCGTGGGTGGCGGCGTGGTAGTAAATGGCAAAGTATTGGGCGGTCACCACGGAATTGGAGGCGAATGGGGCCATATCGTGCTGGAAGAAGACGGAGAACCTTGTTATTGTGGCAAGAGTGGCTGCAACGAGAAAGTCTTTGCAGGTCCGGCTCTAGAACGATATTACGAGAAAATTAGCGGAAGCCATTTAGGACTAAAAGATATATATGAGCGTCATTTGGCGGGTACAGATACTTTTGCTACAGAAACAATCGAAAGACTTTTAACTTCTTTTGCAAAAGCCATTAGCTCTATCATAAATGTACTTGATCCTAATGTAATCGTATTGGGAGGCGGCGTGAGCAACATAGATTTGCTTTATACCGAAGGAGTAAAAAGAATAGAAAACTACATATTTAATAATAGAAAAGTAGAAACGATATTTTTAAAACCAAAACTTGGTGACAGTGCCGGTGTGTTTGGTGCAGCTGAATTAGTAAAATAACAATTAAATAAAATATAATGGCGACTTGGTTTCAATCGAAAATTAGATTTCAACAACAAGACGAAAAAGGAAATACGAAGACTATCAATCAGGCTTACCTGTTTGATGCGGTTTCATATACAGACGCAGAAGCGAGAGCATACAACTATTTTGCAGCAGAACTTCCAGAATTTCAGTTAATTGGTTTAACCAAAATGAAATTTAACGAAGTGTTTTTTATAGAAAATAATGCCGAAATATGGTTCAAATGTAAAGTTCAATATATAGTTTTTGATGAAAAAACACAGAATGAGAAAAAAGTGCCTTTCATGATGCTTTTAAACGCTCATGACATCAAAGAATGCTACGGTCTTTTGGTAGAAAAACTTGGACAGGTGCAGGACTATATCATCTCTGATATTAACGCTACTAAGATTTTGGATGTAATTCCTTACGAAGAACCGGATGCGGAACAAAAAGAAATTCCTTCTAACTTTAAACCTTTAAGTCAGGTTGTACCTCAAATACAAGAACCACTGGTGAGTTCAGAAGATGAATTTATGGAAGAAGTTGAAGAAGAAGAAATTGAGATAGCTGAAGAGGAAGCTTTAGCTGAAGAAACAGAAAGTGAGGATTTAGACGAAGAAAATGCTATAAACGCTCAAATAGAGGAGTAAAAGTATTGATTTCAATTATTAAAAAAAGGGACTTTATGTCCCTTTTTTTATGCCCAATGTTTTCTTAAAAAACTTAACCAATTGCCATGCATTATGCCTTCAATGTCTGATTGTGTATATCCTCTTTTTGTTAATATATCCGGTATTTTCTGCAAGTCTGCAATAGTTTCAATATCATACGGTCCTTGTTCTTTTCCAAAACCCCCGTCAAGGTCTGAACCAATACCTACGCATTGTGTATGCCCTGCCAGCTGACAAATGTGATCTAAATGATCCAACAGCTTTTCTAAGTTAACACTTAAGCCCTTTGGAGTTGAAATGCCTCTTTGCCAGTTTGGAACAATCATCCAAGCGTCGAAAGCCATTCCGATTACGGCATCACGTTTTAGCAAAGCCTTTATCATCTCGTCAGAAAGTTGCCTATTATGAGGTGTAATGGCCCTACATAAGTGGTGACTGGCCCACACCGAACCTTCAAATAAATCTAAAGCTTCCCAAAAACAAGTATCAGAAAGGTGTGTAACATCCAAAATGAAGTCATATTCAGACATTTTTTTAAGCAAAGCCTTTCCATTGGTAGAAAGCGGCCCATCAGAATCTGTACCAAAAGCATACGTGCCTGGACCATAATGTGCAGGACCAATGGCCCGTAAACCAGACTCGTAAGCCACATCTACGCAGTCAAGGCTGTAAAAAGAATCGGCTCCCTCTAAACTTAGTATATACCCAATCGGGTGTTTAGTATCTCCTTTATTTTCCCAAGAACTTAAGTGGCTTTCAAGAGAGTCTAAATCGTAAATTTGTGTGAGTTCTCCTTTATCTTCCATGGCGTTATACCACGCCAACTGACCTCTAGTTTGGGCCCAAGCTTGTTCAGGAGAATGCCAACCGGGCAACTTGTTGCTTTGATGCACATACCTCGCTATGAGTGTAGCCACGCACATTCCTACATTCCCTTTTCGCATTTCCTCAAAAGAAACTACGCCATTTCCTCGGTCAGGTTTGTCAGTTAATCCATTTTCACGATTACGTATTTCAGAAATAGATTGCGTGTAGTCTCGGTTCCATTCCAAGGCGTTCATGGAAAGGTCTAAGTGGGCGTCAAATATTAGCATGGTTTTATGTTTAGGTTTTCTTAATTGGCTGTAAAACATACAATTAAACAAAATTATACGAGACTTCCATACAATTGTAGCAATCAAAAATTAGCCACAAATAAAACACTATCCAAAATTTAGCTTAATAGGTTTAAAAGCTCCTTAAACCACGGATATAGGCAGTTCCGCCCAGGGCAGACATTTGTCGGGTGATCTTAGGAAACCTTCTTGAAACATAAGGACCAGGGTTACTAACCGACCATTTCTTAGGGCTTGGCAATACCGCCGCAAGTTTTGCAGCTTGCACTCGTGATATATTTTCGGCTGATTTACCGAAATAATGTTGCGATGCGGCTTCTACCCCAAAAATATGAGGCCCCATTTCGGCCACATTTACATAGACTTCAAGTATACGTTGCTTTCCCCAAATAACCTCAATCAGCACTGTAAAATACACTTCAAGGGCTTTTCTGACATAACTTCTGCCTTGCCAAAGAAATACGTTTTTAGCTACTTGCTGCGTAATGGTACTTGCTCCTCTTACTTTTTTGCCTTTCATGTTATTTTTGAAGGCATTTTGCATTGACTTAAAGTCAAACCCAAAGTGCTGTGGAAATAGCTGGTCTTCGGCTGCTACAGCGGCAAGGTGCATTTCTCGAGATACACGGTTATATGAACGCCAATTGTAGTGAATTTCAGAGTCCTCGCCCGAAGCCAAAGCACTTAATTTTTCGTTTACCATGGTGAGCGTAAACGGAATAGGCACAAACTTAAAAAATACCACTGACCCAATAGAAGCCACCATAAAATAAAATACCGCTTTAACAATAAACTTAACGACAGTACCTTTAAGTGATCTCTTTTTCCTTATTTTTGGTTTAGGTTTTCTGAAAGTATTGGCTTTGGCCATAATATCTATGTATTCTTTTTTTACAAATGTATGCAAATTGATTTATCGAATAAAAAAATAATTATAACAGGTGCCTCAAGTGGTATAGGAAAGGCAATTGCAAAATCATTAATGGCCTCAGGAGCCCAAGTGGCCATTCACTGTAATGCTAACACTGAAGCTGCCAACGAGCTTTTGATAGAAGGGAATAATTCCCAAGTTTTCAAAGCCAATTTAGGAAACCCTGAAGAAATCGAACCCTTTTTTACAGATGTGCTCCAGGCTTTTGGCAAAATAGACTTGATTGTTCACAATGCAGGCATTTTTGAGAAACACGCCTTAGATGACTCTAACTGGCTGGAAGTATGGCAAAAAAGCATGCGTGTAAACTTAGATGCTGTAGGTATTTTGACCCAACTGGGCATAAATCACTTTAAAGAAAACAAAGACGGCGGTCGAATGATATATGTAGCCTCAAGGGCTGCATTTAGAGGTGAAACCGAAGATTACTTGGCCTATGCTGCCTCTAAAGGAGGTGTGGTTTCGTTGGGCAGAACCGTTGCTCGGTCTTTTGGAAAATATAACATTAAGTCCTTTTTACTTGCACCAGGTTTTACTCAAACCCCAATGGCACAAAGCTTTATTGACGAACATGGCGAAGATGCAGTTCTATCTGAACTATCGTTAAAAACCTTAACACAGCCCGAAGACATTGCCCCAATTGTAAATCTTATTGCCGCAGGTTTAATGGATCATGCTACGGGCTCCACCATCGATTTTAATGCTGGAAGTTATGTCCATTAATACCTATTTCGCTTAAAAATATGAAAATAAAAGTTGCCTTAATACAAGACTCTCCTGTTTTCTTCGATAAAGAGAAAACCATAGAAAAGGTTGAAACTTTATGTTTAAAATATGCTCAGGAAGGCTGCAAACTCATCGTTTTCCCTGAATCATTTATACCGGGCTACCCAAGAGGTTTTAATTTTGGAGCGACATTGGGCAGACGAACAGACGGAGGTCGAGCACTCTACGCCAAATACTATGAAGAGAGCTTTGATTTGGAAAGTTCGGATTTAAAACGCTTAGAAAAATTAGCCCAAGAGCTAAACATTTATTTAGTAATTGGTATCACCGAAAAAAACAAAACCTCTGGAAGTCTATATTGCTCAATGCTTTATATATCGCCCAAAGCTGGATTTATGGGTGTGCACCGAAAAATAAAACCTACGGGCACGGAAAGGCTAATTTGGGCGGAATCAGACGGGACGGACTTAGTTAGCTTTGACACCGAAATAGGTAAACTAGGAGGCTTGATCTGTTGGGAAAACTATATGCCACTAGCTCGAATGGCCATGTATCAACAAGGTGTAGAGATTTACATTGCACCTACAGCAGACGCAAGAGAAAACTGGACTTCTACTATGAAACACATCGCTTTAGAAGGCCGCTGCTTTGTGTTAGGCTGTAACCAATACATGCAAAAATCGATGTATCCAGAAGAATATCAACATTTGGTCCATGACGAAATCGAGGACTTTTGCGAAGGTGGGAGTATCATAGTTTCGCCATTGGGGGAAGTTTTAGCTGGGCCGTTGTTTGGAAAGTCAGGAGCTGTAATAGCAGAAATAGATTTAAAAGATATTCTGAAAAGCAAACTTGATTTTGACCCAATTGGACATTATGCCCGAACTGACATATTTGAATTTAAGGTAAATAAACAACCTGACCAAAAAACAGAATAAACTAAAAAAGCTACCCTTGGGGTAGCTTTTTTAGTAATATGTCATCTTTCAATCAGATTTTATCCAACTGAACCTTCTAACGAAATTTCAAGTAATTTTTGAGCTTCTACCGCAAACTCCATAGGAAGTTGATTTAAAACTTCTTTTGCATATCCATTTACTATTAAAGCCACCGCCGATTCTGAGTCAATTCCTCGCTGGTTACAATAAAACAATTGATCTTCACCAATTTTCGAAGTCGTGGCCTCGTGCTCTACTGAAGCAGTTGAATTATGACATTCTATATAAGGGAACGTGTGTGCACCACAACGGTCTCCAAGTAGCATAGAGTCACACTGAGAGAAGTTACGGGCATTTTCAGCTCTTTTTGATATTTCTACCAATCCTCTGTATGAGTTTTGGCTTTTACCAGCCGAAATACCTTTCGATACAATCCTACTTTTGGTATTTTTACCTAAGTGAATCATTTTAGTACCTGTGTCTGCTTGTTGATAATTGTTAGTTACCGCTACCGAATAAAACTCCCCGATAGAATTATCTCCTTTCAATATCACCGAAGGGTATTTCCAAGTAATGGCAGAACCGGTTTCTACTTGTGTCCATGAAATTTTAGAATTATCACCAAAACATAAACCTCTTTTGGTTACAAAATTATAAACTCCACCTTTTCCTTCTTTATCTCCTGGGTACCAGTTTTGTACAGTTGAATATTTAACTTCCGCATTTTCGTGAGCAAAAATCTCTACTACTGCAGCGTGAAGCTGATTCTCGTCACGACTAGGTGCCGTACAACCTTCTAAATAACTTACGTATGAACCTTCGTCAGCCACAATAAGCGTACGCTCAAACTGACCTGTTCCTGCTGCATTTATTCTAAAATATGTTGACAATTCCATTGGACATCTTACGCCTTTTGGAATGTAACAAAACGATCCGTCAGAGAAAACAGCGGCATTAAGGGCCGAATAAAAGTTATCTTTTACTGGAACAACTGAACCTAAATATTTTTTGATTAATTCCGGATGCTCTTTGATAGCCTCAGAAATAGACATAAAAATGATGCCCATCTCTCCTAGTTTTGCTCTAAAAGTTGTAGCCACAGAAACCGAGTCAATAACTGCATCAACCGCTACGCCAGTTAGTCGCTCTTGCTCTTTCAAAGAAATACCTAAACGCTCAAAAGTCTTCCTTAATTCAGGGTCGACTTCGTCTAAGCTACCGATTGTAACTTTTTGTTTGGGAGCTGAATAATATTTAATGGCCTGGAAATCAGGCTTAGTGTATTTCACATTTGGCCAAGTAGGCTCAGTTAACTTAAGCCACTCTCTGTAGGCATCCAGTCTCAAGTTCAACATCCATTCAGGTTCGTTTTTCTTTGCAGAAATAAACCTTACGATATCTTCACTAAGACCTGGAGGAGCTTCGTCAGCCTCAATGTCCGTGTAAAAACCGTACTTATATTCTGATGTAGTTAATTCTTCTAGTAAATCTAAATCCTTGCTCATAAAAATTTCTCTATTGAGTATTTATTTATAACACCGTTTATTCTAAATATGTTCGGCTTGCTTAGAATAATTCCAAACTAATTAAATATTGATTATTGGGCAGTAAAAGTAATGGTAGCAACATAATTATTTCCATTATATTTCACAAGAGTTTCTCCTGTAAACTGCTTCTCGTCAATGGTTTTAATAATAAAGACTGGGTTATCTATCACGTAATCTAAAAAAATGAATTTATTAATCGATATTTTCAAAGGCGACTCTTCTAGAGACCAAGTAGACTTTACGATCACACTCGGGTCTGTCATGTTGCATTTAACCGCCCCTTCTGACAGCTCATAGGTTTTATCTGCAAACAAAGTCAAAATATTATCTGTAACACATGGCGGCTGATTTGAAACCAAGTTTACTGTTAAGCCGCTATACAATACAGTTCCGTCTGTAACTTTCCATTTTTTTGAACTCGTGCCAGCCAATAATTCCACGTTTGTTTTAGGAGTAACGTCTGTGCTAGATGATTTACATCCCGCCAAAAGGCCAAGGAACACAAATACGAATAAGATTTTCTTCATTTTTTTGCAAGTTTTAGTATGACAGCAGCCGCTTTGTCAGAAGCTCCTTTTTCTCCAATAGTTGATTTTAAAACACTATAATCAGTTAACTGTTTTTCTCTTAAATTATTTCCAGGAAGCAGTTTATTAAGTTCAAATTCAACTTTTTCTAAATTATAATCTCCCTGAATTAACTCTTTTACTATTTCTTTTTCTCCAATTAAATTAACCAAAGATATATACGGAATATTGACAACGCTTTTGGCTATCCAATATGAGAAAACACTGGTTTTGTAAACTACCACCTGCGGAACCGCCATCAGTGCGGTTTCCAACGTAGCTGTGCCTGAGGTAACTATTGCCGCAGTAGCGTTTTTTAACAAATCGTACGTTTGGTCTTTTACCACTTTTAAGTTTTCAAAAGCATACAACTCATTTGGCAAAGAACTCACCCCGGCTACCACCCAATCAAACTCCTTTTTGGTTTCGGCCAAAGTTTGCATAAGGCCCAACATATTTTTAACTTCTTGGCTCCTACTCCCTGGAAGCAAGGCTATTATAGGCTTTTTACCTAAATTTTGATCTTTCAAAAAATCAGGATTGGCTTCAAAACCAGACATTTGGTCTAACAATGGATTGCCAACATACGTGGTTGATATTCCAAAATTTCCAAAAAACGCCTTTTCAAATGGAAAAATAACCAACAGCTCGTCGATGTATTTTTTAATGGTATAGACCCTGTTTTTTTGCCATGCCCAAGCTTTTGGAGCAATATAAAAAGCGGTTTTTAGATTTTGACTTTTGGCCCACTTAGCTACCTTAAGATTAAACCCCGCATAGTCTACAAATACGAGAACATCTGGCTGAAAATCGGTGATTTGAACTTTTATTTCTTTCAAAAAACCTAAGATTGTTGGGAGGTTTTTGATAACCTCCCAAAATCCCATAAAAGCTAATTCTCTATAATTTTTTAATATTTTGGCTCCCGCGGCTTCCATTGCTTCTCCGCCCCAGCCTACTATTTCGGCATCACTGTCTTGACTCAAAATACTCTTTACGAGATTTGCAGCGTGCATATCTCCTGATTTTTCGCCAGATACAATAAAATACCTCATAGTGTTATTTACCAAAATACTCTACAAAGTGATTGGTAGTTTCTGTCAGTTTTATTTTGAATAAATCCACATTGTACTTAGACTTAAGCAAAGGCTGGATAATTTTCCAAATGGCAATCGCGAAGTTTTCTGTACTCGGAAGCATTCCTTTCAAAAAAGGCACGTCCTCATTAAGATACGTATGGTCTACTTTATCTATTATTTCTTCACGAACCAAGTCTCTTAGATCTTTTAGATCCATCACAAAACCCGTATCTGGATTGATTTCACCAGAAACTGTAACGAACAGTTCCCAATTGTGCCCATGTATGCGAGAGCAAGGCCCAAAGACCTCGAAGTTTTTTTCTGCATCCCACTTGGGATTAAACAGACGGTGAGCAGCATTAAATGTTTCTCTCCTTGTAATCTGAATCATTTTTTCTGTAAATAAATTTCGGAATGCAAAATTACCACCTATTTATTAAAAAAGGGCTAAAAAAATCAAAAATCAACCTTAACACCTCCACTTATCCATCTTCCTGGCTGCTGAACAAAGCCAAACTCGAAATATTGATAGTTTAGAAGGTTATTAAAATCGGCAAATAGCTTCACTTTTTTAAGGCTATAAGCCGCCCTTACATCCAATAACTTTACAGGTTTATAGGCCTGAGCAGGCGTTTGGGCATCCCACTGATAGGTTCCTTCTCTAAATTTGTAGGTGTACCAAAGGCTAATATTTAAGTTTTCAACGGGTTTAATAACCAAGCCAGTTGAGAATTTATGACGTAAATAGTTTAAGGTATAAAAAGACTGAAAGCCGTCTTCTTTTCTGTCGGCATTTAGATATGCATAGTTAAACTGTAAAGTCTCCAATACTTTTGAATTTAACCATGAGTTTAATGCGATTTTCTCGCTAACCTCAATTCCCATCATGTTAATATTGTTGATATTTTCCATGGTTGGCACTGTAAGTTCAGGTCTTTTTACTTTATCAATCGCGTCTTTTGTTTGTCTATAAAATACTACAGCTTGCCCCGAAACTACGCCTTTATTCCATTTTAGACCTAATTCATAGCTTATTGCTTTTTCAGGTAAAAGATTCGGATCGGCTTTTACGGTGGAAGTATTGAGATACAACTCTGTAAAAGTAGGCAGCCTAAGCGAGCGATTGGCACTGGCATATACATTCATTGACTTGCCCACTGCCTGCGAAATATCAATGCCAGGATAAAATGCAAAACCAAATTGCGAATTAAAATTTAACAATGACCCCGTAGAAATTTGAAGAGAATTTATTTTGAAATTATGCTCTAAAAATCCCGAGTAGTTTTCTCTCTTTTTGGCAAATGCATAGGCAATTGTTGGGTAATCTTTTACAAATGTAGGATCAGCCACTTTCTCTCCCAAGCGGTTCGACTTCACGTTTTCTTGTCTATATTCTATGCCAAAGGCAGTTTTCCCGAACCTATTGTTTGACCTAAACTTCCATTCGATATCCGCAACGTCTGTTTGGTGAAAATTTACAGAATTAAGCTTTCCTTCTTTTTGAAGGTAACCGTCAAAGTCATACAAGTCATTGTGCTTCCTAAAATTTGCCATCAATGTAGCACTTAGTTTTGGGGTAAACTGAGCATTCCAAATGCCCGAAAAAACCTGGGAAGCAACTTCCTCGTATTGATTATAAAACTTGGGCGAATAAAAATTAGAAGCTCCAAATTTGTTAGAAAGTATTCCATACGAAAAATCAAGACTACCGGTTTTGAGTAAGTAACTCAAATTTGCATATCCAATATTTTTATTAACTGCGGTATTCAGAGCAAATCCGTCATTTTTCAAAACATCAAAACCTAATGATGCTGTAACTTTATTATGGTAATAATCGCCATAGCCACTTGCATTAAGCAACTTGTGCTGCCCTCCTATCACCTTTAAACTTCCGCCTGTGCGGGTTACTTTCTTTGTAATAATATTTATCACACCAGAAAATGCACTCGGCCCGAAAACCCTTGAAGCACCGCCTTGAAGCACCTCTATTCGCTCTATTTGGTCTATACTCACCGGAATATTTTGCGTGTGATGCCCCGTTTGTGGGTCATTCATTTTTTGGCCATTTAGTAAAATCAAGGTTTGATCGTAATGCCCACCTCTGATACTAATATCAGCCTGCACACCAGCCGACGACCGCGACCTTACGTCAATATTTAGAGCATATTGCAAAATACCATCCACTGTTTTTACTGGCGAAGCAGCAATTGTTTTTTGATCAATAACCGTAACATTTCGTCCGGTTTCTTTTAAGTTTTGTCCGATAATATTGGCCGTAACTGTTAACTCCTGTAGGTCTAAGCCTGTGCTGTCTTGTGCATACAATGTGCCACACATACCCAACAGTATGCATATAGATTTAAAATACATAAAATGTTTTTTTTTGAAAATAATAAAATAGAAACAGGAATATAAACCCCAAACGCTTAATGCTTTATGCGTCAGCATGCTCTTCTTCCACGGGGCGTTTAGAAAAGGCTTTGAAATCTATTTTACCAGCCAAAGTACGCGGCAACTCAGCCACTTGGGTGATTTTATTTGGTAGTTTTTGAGGAGGCAAAACCGTCAACAAAAACTCTCTTAACTCTTTTTTATTTAATACTATCTTTGCTTCGCAAACTACCAAAAGCTCGAGTTTGGGCTTTCCGAGGTGATTTAAACTCTCGATTAAAACTGCCTCTTTGATGGCCTGAAACAGCAAGGCTTTGTTTTCAATTTCTTCGGCAAAAATATTTAAACCTCGTTTGTTAAACATTCGACCTTCCCTTCCCAACACAAACAAAAGACCGTCTGCATCAATAAATCCAAGGTCAAAAACCGTGGGCGAGTCGCGATACTCGGGTGAAACATATGAACTTTCTACAAAAATCTTATCGTTTTTAATAGAAATATCAACTCCAGGAAACGCTTTCCCAAGTGAAGCCGGATTATTTACAATATCTTGATTTTGTTGAAAACTAACATGACCTAACTCTGAGGCACCATAATATTCGGTTAAAACTGCATTTGGGCATTTCGCTATCAGTTGCTCAGCGGTGCTTACGTCCAACTTTTCTCCTGCACTAACTAATGATTTAATGCCTGGCATTTTCCCACCCGAAACAACCAATAATCTATAATGAGAAGGCACCAAAAACACCGAACTCACATGCTCCTCCTCAAATTGCCGCATCCACTGCGAAGCGTCTTGAAGCCTACCTAAAACCACAGTAGCACCCTGCCATAGGGCATGTAAAACGGAATTGAGATTAGCCGAATATCCTAATGCATCTAAAACAAAAACTGAGTCAGAGTCTGAAATGCCGAAAACTTGCGACTGGTAAGGAAATGCGGAAAACCAAGATTGATAGTCTTTCCAAATGATTTTTGGACTTGCAGTAGAACCTCCACTTAATACTCCCAAAAATATATCTTTATCTGAAGGCTTTATTTGGCAAACTTCTGAATCAGTGTAATTAAGTTGATGAACGAAATCAAAAGTAGTAACATCAAAAACCGACTGAATATGTTGAAATTGCTTCCCCGCAATAACAGCTTTTTTGCCAATAAACATGGCCGCTAAAAAATTGAGGAGATTCTCTAACTCATCTGTATGACAAAGCACTAAATCTTTCTTCAACACCGACAAAGCGGCTGCCCTTTTCTTGATTTCTAAAGTCAAAGCACCATACGTCAACACCCTCTCGAGGTATTTAATCGCAATTTTATCTTTGGATACTTCCTTTAGATTTTCAAATATCATTTTTCAAATTTTCAATAAGCATTGCAGTAGCTAAACCACCCGCAGCAGGAATAATTACTACCCCTAGCTTTTTATTAAAAGTCTGCAAACTTACGCACAAATGCAGCAAATTAATAGCCCCGGAGGCTCCATATGCATGTCCATACGCTAAAGCTCCACCAAGTACATTTACTTTTTGAGCTGAAACTCCCTTGTTTTTAATAATTAACAATGGATTTATGGCAAAGGATTCATTTATCTCAAACAAATCGATGTCTGCTATATCTATTTTTGATTTTAGTAAAAGTGCGTCTAATGCAGTCATAATAGCCGCTGGAGCCAAGTTTGGATCAGCACCTACGGTTATAGTCTCTAGTATTTTCGCAATTGCTTTTTTCTCTCCGAAACTATCATTTTTTGATAAAAACAAAACAGCAGATGCGTCATTAAAGTGTGAAGATGTGGTTTTGTCTATCAGCTTCTCGCTTGAGGCTTTTTTTAGTAATCCTAAACTCAAATTTGGTTTTATACTCTGGTCAGTATGCCCAGCCTCCAATCTTGAAATAAATGAATTTAGAATTAGAGAAGAAATAGCAGTTGCCGCTTTTTTATGAGAATCTAAACACCATTCTAAAAGCTCCATTTTAGAAACACCCAAGTTTAATGCTACTTGTTCGGCGGCATCAAGCAAAGGCTCCTCTGAAGTTTGTTCAGGGCTAAACTTGGCAATTTTATATGAAAAATCCCCTTTGCCTCTTTTATCGTTCGGATGATATTTTTTCTCTGGTGAAAGGCTTTTACTTTCCATTCCACCGGCCAATATATATTCTAAATTACCACTTTTGATGTATTGATGAGCTATTTCTATGCTTTTTAAGCCTCCCGAACATTGAGAATCGATGGTAAATGCAGGTACTTTATTTGATAAACCAGCAGCTAAAGTAGCATAACGGGCCATATTTCCTCCAGTTCCGAAAGCGTTTGCTAAAATCACTTCTTGCACAATAACCTCTAAACCAGGATTTCTCTCTATTAAACTTTTGATTAAAAAAGCAGCCAATTCCTCTGGCAAAACATGACGATAGATGCCGTTTACTTTGCCTATTGGTACTCTTACTGCATCAATAATGTAGCTCACTTTTTGAATTTATTTCTTACCAAAAACTGACTTTACTGTTTCCAAATATGCGTATCCGTCTTTGTGGTCAGGTTCAAGGTGATTGCCTTCTGCCCATTCGTTCCAGGCGTTTATAAACACCAACTTTTCGTCTTCTGGCCTTTCAGCCACCTCTTTTACGGCTTCTTCAAGTGAGGTTTTAAACTCTGCCGTATTTTGGTCTTTTATCACTATGCCGTTTTTGCCTCTTCGGGCCGTATTATCAAAACCAACCAAAACACACGGTAAGCCTTTGTAAGTGGCTCGCTCATTCACAAGTTTGGCTCTCTGCTTATATTGCGAATAAGAATACACCTTTTTAGATGCACTAAATACCCCTTGAAGTAAGTTCCTTACAAGTTTTTTGAGTGTTCGTTCGTCTTTATTGAATTCTGATAAAACATACAGTTTTGGTTCAAAAAACAAGACATCGTCAAAACCATAATCGTGCGGATCTTTGTCTCTGTCTTGTGCATTTGAGGCTACCAAATAAGGCTCAGGCAATCCATTTTCTTTTGCTATTCGTTTAAAAGTAGCGATAGTTTTGGCTACATCGGGTAGGTCATATGGCCTGTAAATCAAAAATATGGGCCTGCCATTTATTTTGATATAACGCTCGTCTTTAAAAAACTCGAGTAAGTAATGGATATGCTCCTCGTCGTCTTTTTCAGAGTACGTTTGTTTCATTAACACTTCTTTTTCCTCTCCAAGCCACCTGCGTGACCACGATTCATTTGCCCAAAAAAGGCAAAAAGGAAAGTCTGGTTTTTTATCTTTTAAGATAGCCTCCACAGGCTCATGAAGTAGTTTTTGCCCTTCAAACCAATAATGATAATAGCAAAAACCATCGATGCCATATTGCTTTGCCAATGCTGCTTGGTCTTCTCTGGTTTGAGGCAACCTAAGGTCATAAAACCCCAAGTCTGCCGGCAAATGTGGTTGATAATGCCCTTTAAAACTAGGCTTTGCTTTTACCACATTGGTCCATTCTGTAAAACCTTTGCCCCACCACTCGTTGTTTTCGGGTGTAGGGTGAAACTGCGGAAGGTGAATTGCGATAGAACGAACAGGCATAAATTATACGATGGAATTAAAAATATTTTCTCTTTTTTGGATACAATCTTCGATCGAAAATCCAGATTTTATGAGCTCTCTTGAGCCTTCAATGAACTTATTTTGCAGGTCAGTATCGGTAGCTAAAGCCTCAATAGATGCTACAAAATCAAAAGGTGTAGTAGATAAAAAACAGTTTTGACCATGAAACATTGGCAAACCTTCAGCACCCACAGGTGTAGAAACTACAGGCACATGCCACGACACTCCCTCAAGGATTTTCATACGCATACCGCTACCAATTCTCAATGGCACCACCATGATGGCTCCTGTCATAACCTCCGAAAGGTCATCTACAAAGCCCATGAACTTAACATTCTTATAGTTTTGGTAGGATTCAATGGTCTTCTCATTCCATTTTCCTACTATCTCAAATACCAAGTCAGGGAAAATCTTTTGTAGCTTTTCCCAACAATTGGTCAAAAACCAATCTACAGCATCTAGGTTAGGAAAGTGAACTTCAGGACCTAAAAACACGAGTTTATTTTGAAAAACAAACGGCCTATTTACCGGATGCTCAGATATTACTACTGGCAATGGCGAAACCTCGAGTTTACTTTCTATTACCCCGTCTTCTCTTAAAAACTCTTTATCTATTTCGGTCAGACAAATAACTTTATCGTATTTATTTAAAAGTCCGATTTCTAATACTTGAATGTTCTCAATTCGCCAAAGGTCTTCTTTGCTGTGGTTGTGTAGCGTTTGATACTCCAAACGCATACGACGGTGCCTGATTTCATGATGCACAAATATCTTTTTAGGTTTTTCTGGCAAAAAATGAATAACAGGTGCAAGGTCTATAAATTCTACCTGAATTAGGTCGAAATCGTTGTTTGCGGTAATTTCCAATAAAACCTTTAAAAAATCAGCAAAATGGAGATTTACCAAGTCGGTGGTTTGAAGGAGCATCGACTGCTTAAAAAGCTGCTCTTTGGTAGGTTTTTTATTACCTCTTATGCTCTTCAAAATCTTTTTTACTATATGCTCTTTAGCATCGCAAGGAGGGTTTGCAAACGTAACAATGTTTACATTTGGCCATAACCTTTTGAGTTCACGCATGTTTTCAGGCCTACTTTCGGGCACCAAAAGCGTAATCTGATGTTTATCACGCAGATTCTCGATCATCTTGTGTGTACCCACCTTGCCCCCATCTTCGATTGGGAAAGGAAACACCACAGAAATCAAGAGAATATTCATAAGATAATCAAATTGGGAGTTTTTCAAAAAAGTGATACACTCTAAATGTAATTGAAGTCAAAATACGCTTCAATATACTTTTCTTTGGCACTACTACCGCAGGTTTTAGATAAAAACAACGAATAGTTTTTAAATAATCGTTGTGATATTTTTTCAATAAACTTCTATAATTATCAAAAAGAGCAACCAAGTCAGGTCTATTATTAAGATCAAAACGGTTTTGCCACCTCGAAATACTAACAGGATCTTTGATATCTATACCGCTGTAGTGATAGAAAACCAAAGGCTCGCCGTTTGAAAAATACTTGCCGTCTTTGAAAGTAAGTTGACGCTCGTGCAAATTCCAGTAAGATATATTAAAACCAGGGTATTTATCTATTTTTACTCCTTCAAAATAAAGCGGAACCATGTTGCAATACAACTGATCTACAAACATGCCGTTTTGAATATCCATGTAGCACTCCGTCTTCAATTTGGTCATCCACCAGTGAAGAAACTTAGAGGTTTCGGCACTTCGGCTTACAGCCAAAAAACCAAGATTATATATACCATTCACAAACATTTGTTGCTCTGTTCGCGAATAATTATCAAATATTGGGGTATAAAAATGCGGGGTAAGAATTATGTTATTTTCAGCTAATCCTGATTCAATCCTATCCAACTTATCGAAAATTTCGATGTCTGGATCAAAATAAATAACGGATTCAATGTCAGCACGAGTTTTGAAGAAATAGTCGAAATAAAACGGTTTTATGGCCGTGTTTAATTCGGTGATATCGTATCTGTCACACATTTCGTCAAAACCTTCGATTCCAATTTGATGAACTTCAAGAAGCTTTAAGCCTTCTAACTTTGAAGCGTCCACGCCTGAGCCTTCTACCCTATCACAGAGGCCAATCACAAATTCATAATCGGGATTGGTTCTCTCGAGTGTCTCTTGCAAAACTCTTGCCTGAGCAAGATAATTTATAGAACAAATGGTAAAGGCGAACTTTTGGGGCATAAAACGTATATTGAAAATCTGGGTGGCAAAGTTAATGCCTTTGTGCTAAAAAACCTCCTGATTGAGCGGTCAATTACTCAACATCCATCTTAAGCCTCCACTCAGCAGGTAAATAATTATTAATTCTATCTCCTATTTTTTTTACCCAACCAAGAGCTAGGCCTTTGTGACAAACCAAAACCCATCCGTTTTCGACTGTGTCTACTTCAAAGTTTTCTTTTCTTAAAAAAGAGATTGCATCCTCAACGTTTAATTCAACTTTGGTTATAGAATCCGAAACCAAAGGCGATAATGCCAAACCGTGAGATGGGATAAAATCGCTCCCTTTAAATATCCCGATTTCAAAACCCGAACTTCGCTTCACTATGGTATTAAAAACAGTTGCGTAGTCGTTTTGAAGTTTAGTATATAGAGCTATTACGACTCCGTCTGTTTTAGCAAAATAAGAGAAGTCTTCAAAAACTTCGGAGTTAATCCAAGGAGCCAAAAGTGCCACTTGCGACTTACGCAAGGCATTTAGCTTTAGCCTACTTACATTAAAGCCCTCTTCAAATGACATTTGGTTAAAAATAGAAAAGAAGAAACCTTCGCCTTGGGTTTTATGGGGATAAAACTGATAGCCTCCGTCTACTTTTTCTATGTTCCATTCAGCTGGCACGTCCAGTTCTGCTTGTACAAAATCAAGAGTTCGAGTGAGCCACTTTACATTTTTCGAATTTTCTTCACTGTTGTAGGCATTTGTGGTGTAAATCAAGTGCCCTCGCGGAGCCACTAATAATCCAGCAGCACTCAATATTCGCTTTTGGCGTGTGGCACACATTTGGATATTTTGCTCAGACCAGCTATTGATGGCATTTGGGTCTTTCTTGAAAACACCTTCTGCCGAACTCGGAGCATCAACCAATACGATATCAAAGAAACCTTCCAAATCTGAAAAAGTCTCTGGATCTTGATTGGTGACGATGACATTAGGAAAACCCCATTTCAATAAATTCTCTTTCAAAACAGTCAATCTGCTTTTTATGACTTCGTTGACAACCAAAAGGTCATTGGGCTTAAGAAGTGAAGCCAACAAAGTAGAAGTTGCTCCTGGAGCAGCACACATATCCAAAACACGCAAAGGTCTTTTTAAATCAACTGTGGCTTTCAGAGCAAACTCCAAAAACATAGCTGTGGCATCTTGAACTTGATAAGCACCCGAATAAAACAAAGGATCAAGAGCAAACACAGGTTTTTGTTTTAAATAAAAGCCATTTTGTGTCCATGGTACATGCTTGTCGATATTTTCAGAAAATATTCCCGACACTTCCTTTTTGGGATTTAACCTTACGGATACGGAAGCTTCCCCGTCTATCGCTTTGAAAAAACTTTCGGCATCACCGCCTAATTGCTCTTTCATATTTTTTATAAAATTTTCGGGTAAGGTCATTTTTCTAATTGTTTAATGGGTTTTTGCATCGCAAGGTTGTTTGGAAACCAAATTTCACAACCGGCTTCATCCTGAATTTGGATGGCGAAAAAATTTATATCTAACACAGTTCCCACCACTGGGTGGTCTTTATCCATAATTTCTATTTTGGAACCTATTTTTATTGGAGAATTAAAAAACAAAATAATAGAGGCCGTCACATTGCTCAAAATAGACCAGTTAGCAAACAAAGCCACACCCACTATCGTAAAAAACGAGGCAAAATATATCGTCAAACCTCTAAAACTGACATCCCAAATGATGCAAAGAAGGCTTAAAAAAACGATAAATAGCATAAAGTTAAAAAACTTATTGGCGTACTGTCTTTGACGAATGTCTAGTTCATATTTTAAAACATGTCTTCTGATTATTGTTCTAAAAAACTGTCTCAAAATAAGTAAAATAACAAAAACTATTAAGGTAGCCACAAGCTCAAAATATCTTTTTTCGAAAAGGTGTTCATTAAAAATTGACCTCATAAATAATACTTTTTTTTTGAATCGAATGATTTTGCAAAATTATCGAATTTATTGCTGTAAAACCTTATTTTTGTAAACAGAGTAGGCAAAACCTATTATATCCCAATAAAATTAAACACCTAAGAAAAATGGCACTTACAGAATCTAGCATGATAAACCTCGGAGTTATTGCTCCAGACTTTGAACTTTTAGACACGGTTTCAGGAGACACCCTTTCACTCGAACAGCTCAAAGGAGAAAAGGCTACGGTCATTATGTTTATCTGTAATCACTGTCCATACGTAATCCATGTAAACCCAGAGATAAACAGAATTTATGATGACTATATAGACAAAGGCGTAAGTTTCATTGGAATAAGCTCAAATGACGAAATTAGCTACCCACAAGATGGCCCAGTGGAAATGACTAAGCACGCCAAAGCTGCGGGTTATAAATTCCCTTATCTTTTTGATAAAACCCAAGAAGTGGCCAAAGCCTATGATGCTGCATGCACACCAGATTTCTATGTATTTGACAAAAACATGAAACTCGCCTACAGAGGAAGAATAGACGAGTCGAGGCCTAGAGTTAGCAATCCCGAGCCACTATCAGGAAAAGATATAAGGGGAGCTCTAAATGCGATTTTGGCTGAGCAAATGGTTTCAGAAATACAGTACCCGAGCATGGGCTGTAACATAAAATGGAAGTCTAACTACTAATTTTTCTTTAAAATGAAACACGAAACTTCTTTTGAAAAATTCAAGGATGGACGTAAAGTTTTCATGCATTTCAGCCAAAACTGTTCAGAATCAAAAGCTATAATAGTTTTAATACATGGCCTTGGTGAGCACTCTGGAAGATATTTAGACATGGCAGATTTTTTTACAGAAAATTGCATAGATTTCTTAGCTCCCGATACATTTGGCCACGGACAAACTAGTGGTAAACAAGGCCATACTAAAAAAATGAGTGACTATTTAGAATTAATAGATTTCACTATCCAAAAAGCGAAAACCCTAAAACCTGACGTTCCAATATTTTTATATGGCCACAGCATGGGTGGTGCTTTGATTTTAAAGTACCTTTTTAAATATCAACCTGTTATTCAGGGCGTTATCGCTTCTGCTCCAGCCATAAAACCTGGCTTTGAAGTTTCAAAATCGATGTTACTTATTGGCAAGATTGGGCAAATATTTTCTCCTTCACTTACTCAAAGCAACAGCCTTGACCTTAATAACTTATCTCACGACAAGGAGGTAAAGAAGGCGTACCTAAATGACCCATTTGTGCATGATAGAATCTCTGCAGAAGTAGGAATGGGATTGCTTAACTACGGAAACTGGATAGCCAAACAGAAAGAAGCACCTAGTTCGCCGCTGCTTATTATGCACGGAAGCGAAGACAAACTAACCAATTACGAGGCAAGTAAGGCATTTGCAGCTCAACTACCGGGCGATGTAACTTGGAAACCTTGGGAAGGACTTTACCACGAAATTCATAACGAAACCAATAAAGAAGAAGTACTGAATTACACCTTAGATTGGATAAAAAGCAAACTTTAAGCCCAGATTTATCTACGGATAAACTCGGCCGATGTGGTCTACTATAGCTTTTCTGATTTCCAGCGGATCTATCATACCGTTTTGTCTATACACTATTTTGCCATCGGGAGACAATAATACCGTATGAGGCAAAGCCCCTTGCCAAGCAGCGTCAACTGCTTCCATAAGTTCATATTTACTTTCGTCGCCAAATATGTAATTTAAGTTGCTCGCATATTTCTTTTTCAAAAAAGCTAAAGCTTTATCATAGCTTTTGGGGGCGTCTAAACTTACTGACACAAACTTAAACTCTCGGTTTCTGTACATTTTATCTGATTCTGTCAATGAACTAAACTCAGCAACACAGGGTCCACACCAAGTGGCCCAAAAATTTATTAACGTGTAGTTTACACCATCGCCTTTCATTAAGTCTTTGATACCATCTATATTGATTTTATCTAAACTAACCGCTTCCGACTTCCAACTTTCCACTTCTTTTACCTTCCATTCTATTTTTGATTTCCACTTCAGCGAACACCCAAATGTTTTTGTGGTAGCTACCGAAACAGGCATTCCTGCAATCATTTCATTTACGGCGTTTACTAAATCAAAAGTTTTGGCTTTTCCTAAATGTTCATTATCGTCTATGCGGCCTACGTATCTTAATATTCTACTTTTATCAAACACAAAAGCATGAGGCGTAGTGGTTGGTCCGTATTTATGAGCTACTTCTTGGGTCTCGCCATCGTAGAGATACGGGAAATTGTAGGCCTTGTTTTTAGCCCGAATTTTCATTTCTTCGTAACTATCATTTAGGTCAGAATACCCCAATTCATCAAAACGAACCGCTTTATCGGCATTAGGACTTATAGCTACCACCTGCACATTTTTTGCTTTGTATTTATTCTGAAAATCAATAATGCGATCCTCATAAGCCTGAGCAGTGGGGCAATGATTGCAGGTAAAAATTATTACCAAAATATCGGCTTTAGAAAACGTATTGAGAGAATTCATTTTGCCATCTACCCCTTTGAGGCTAAAATCAGGGGCCTTCGCTCCTATTTTTAAGGTCTCTACACCCTCTTCGGCAAAGGTTTTAAAAGATATCAATACAAAAAGTGAAATAAGAAAGGACAGGTTTTTCATAATAAAAGGGTTGAATATGTGGTATAAATCACGGCAATAAAATATTTAATAGCAAGAATATTGTACTTTTGTTGAAAAAATACAAAGCTTTGTCAAACTCCCTTGAAACCAATGAGAAAGACCAATTGAAGTCTTGGCTCTTATTAATTTTTCTGGCCGTCATTTGGGGCCTCTCCTTTATTTTAGTTAAAAAAATAGTACATACATTTATAGCTGTGGAGCTCGGTGCTGGCAGAATTTTTATTGCGGGCATAGCTTTGGCACCTTGGGCTATCAAAAACATTAAAAAACTAGATTCTAAAAAAATACCCACACTAATTGTTTCTGGGCTTACCGGATATTTAATTCCTGCTTTTATTTTTGGAATTGTGGGCAGCAAACTCAACAGTTCTTTGGCCGGCACATTAAATGCCACCACGCCGCTGTTTGTATTGGTTATAGGTGGGTTGTTTTTTCATAAAAGAATTACCAAATCACAGGTTTTTGGCTTATTAATTGCATTTACGGGGAGCTTACTATTAATACTTAGCGGCGGCACTCATTCGCTAGATTTTAATAACCCTTACGCACTTTTGGTCATTGTAGCCACCATTATGTATGGCCTCAATGCCAATATTGTAGGCGTTTCTTTATCAGGCATTAAACCTATCGTTATCAGTTCCTTTTCTCTGATTTTTGTGGGGACTATTTCATTTTTTATTTTGTTATTTAGCACCGACTTTTTTCACAAGATTTTATTAGAAGAAAACAGAACTTTACTTATTTACTTTTTGCTTTTGGGAGTAATCAATTCAGGAATTGCGGCAGTGGTTTACAATTACGTTTTGCAAATCTCAAGTCCTGTTTTTGCAAGTTCAGTTACCTATTTGATTCCCATCGTTGCCACTATTGCTGGCTTGTTTGATGGTGAAACAATCGTCATATGGCACTATTTGGGAATGGGCATAATTTTGCTCGGAATTTATTTACTTAACAAAAAGTAAGTTTCTAAAATCTGATTTTAAAAATATAACTTTTATCTTTGTACAAAATCAAAATGCATGTCTTTAAAATATAAGCGAATTCTTCTAAAATTAAGTGGCGAAGCTCTAAACGGCGGCGACAAAAGTGAAATCATTAATTCAGATATACTTGAGCAATATGCCAAAGAGATAAAAGCTGTGGTAGACTTAGGTTGCGAAGTGGCTATAGTTATCGGTGGCGGAAACATCTTTAGAGGTGCTTCTCAAAAATCAGGAATAGACCGCTCGCAAGGCGACTACATGGGAATGCTTGCTACCGTAATAAACGGTATGGCGATCCAAAGTGCCCTTGATAGTGCCGGCTTGAGCACACGATTGCTGTCTGCCATAAAAATGGAACAAATAGCGGAGCCTTTTATAAGAAGAAGAGCAATAAGACACCTTGAAAAAGGCCGCGTGGTGATATTTGGAGCAGGTACGGGAAATCCGTATTTCTCTACAGATTCAGGTGGTGCACTTAGAGCCGTAGAAATCGGTGCTGATGTATTGCTTAAAGGAACAAATGTAGACGGCGTATATAGCGACGACCCAAGAAAAAATGCTGCTGCAACAAAGTTTGAAGAAATTTCGTTTGGGGATGTAATACGTAAAGGACTTAAGGTGATGGATATGACCGCCTTTACCCTTTGTGAAGAAAACAAACTTCCGATTATAGTATTTGACATGAACCAAGAAAACAACCTAATGAAGCTAGTAACGGGCGAAAAGGTTGGAACATTAGTTATTTAAAATAAAATATATAAACCCAATGGAGGACATAGATTTATTATTAGATATGGCTCAAGACAGTATGGAAAGAGCCTTGAAACATACCCAAATAGAACTCTCTAAAATTAGAGCAGGAAAAGCAAGTGTAAATATGCTAGACGGTATCATGATGGAATATTATGGTGTAATGTCTCCTATTTCCCAGGTGTCATCTATTACAACGCCAGACGCTCGAACAATCCAAGTGAAACCATTTGAGAAAAAAATAATCGGCGATATAGAAAGAGCCATTATTAACTCAAACATAGGCCTAAACCCTGCCAACGATGGCGACACCATTCGTTTGAACATTCCGCCTCTTACCGAAGAAAGAAGAAGGGAATTAGTAAAAAGAGTGAAAGCCGAAATAGAGGTAGCCAAGGTAAATATTCGTAAAGTACGTCAGGAGGCAAATGATGACCTCAAGAAACTTAAGAATGAAGGCATTTCAGAAGATGCTATAAAAATTGGCGAAGAAAAGGTTCAAAAACTCACCAATCAATTTATTGACAAAACGGACCAAATGTTTGCTACCAAAGAAGCAGACGTAATGAACGTCTAGTGAAAACATAAAACTACATTAAAGCCCATTTTTATAACAAAGGTGGGCTTTTTCGTTTTATAGATGTAATATTCAAAATCTAAAATACATGAAACACTTCTCAATACTGACACTATTTTTAATTGTAAGCACTCGAGTTGCCTTGGCCCAAGAAACAGGCGGCGAATGGTGTGCTCACAATAAAGCCGAAAGATTTAAAAAAGCGTCTTCAAATGCTAGAATAGCCTATCCAGGAGATCAGAGTATTGATGTAAAATATCATTTTTTAAATTTAAAAATCACACCCGAAACAAAAACAATTAACGGTATAGTTCGAACTTATTTCACAGCAAATCAAAACCTAAATGCGGTTTTCTTTGACCTAAAATCTAGTTTTAAAGTAGATTCTGTGGTTCGGAATTCGAAAAAACTGGCATTTACTCAGGGCAACAATAAACTAAATATAACACTAGACAAGGCTTTGGCAAAAGACGAACTAGCCAATGTCACAATCTACTACGTAGGAGTGCCGCCTACGAGCAACTTCGGGAGTTTTGAATTTGGAATTCATGGGGCTCAAAAAGCACCCGCTATTTGGTCGCTTAGTGAGCCTTACGGAGCACCCGATTGGTGGCCATGCAAAGATGACCCTTCTGACAAAATCGATAGCTCTACGGTATGGATTACGCTTCCTAGTTTTTACACTTCGGTGTCAAATGGCAGGTTAGTCGGAACTTTAAAAAACTTAGACAATAATACCTCCACTTATCAGTGGAAAAACAAACACCCAATCTCGCATTATTTGATTTCAATAGCTTGTTCTAACTATACATTAATACAAGATCTTTTGGAATATAAAGGAGACTCAATACCAATCGAACACTATATATATCCCGAAGTATTGACTTCTAATTTACAAACTACACTTGCTGAAACTAAGCCACTTTTGGCATTCTTTACGGATCTGTTTGGATCGTATCCTTTTCACGATGAAAAATACGGCCATGCTATGTGTAATTTTGGAGGAGGAATGGAGCACCAAACCGTTAGTTCGATGGGAGGATTTACAGAAAGCTTAATCGCTCATGAAATGGCTCATCAATGGTTTGGCGATAAAATAACGTGCAAAACTTGGTCGGATATATTTGTAAACGAAGCCTTTGCCTCATATAGCGAAGCACTTTATGATGAATTTAAATATGGAAAAGCCAGGTATCAAAATACGCTTAATGGACATTTTAATAGAGCAAAAACTACCAAAGAGCCCGTTTATATATCAGACCCGACGAATGAAAACTTAATATTTAACTACGCCCTTACTTATGGAAAAGGTGCAGTTGTTTTACATATGCTTAGGGGAGTTTTGGGCGATGCAGATTTTTTCAATAGCCTAAAAGCTTACCAAGAGTCTGAATTCGCATACAAATCTGCGACTATCGATGATTTTAGGAATATTGCTGAAAAAACTTCTAAAAAAAACCTCAAGTATTTCTTTGATGAGTGGATTTACGGGACTTCATATCCTAGATTTCAGTACGGTTGGACTAGCCTTTCGAAAACGAGTTTAAAACTCAATATTTCGCAACAAAAACTTACTACAAGTCCCGAGTTTTTTAAGATGCCTGTGGAGCTAACTCTAAAACTAAAGAACAATACAGACACCACGGTAAAAGTATTTGTGGATAAAATCTCAAGTGACTTTGAAATATCAGGACTAAAAGCAGAAGTAAATTCGGTAGTTTTTGACCCAAATAATTTGATCTTAAAAGACGTGCAAGAAGTTGGAATTATCACCTCAAACGCTGAAAATCTTCCTGATGTTACTATTTTCCCAAATCCGAATGCTGAAATACTAAAAATAGACCTTAAAGGCTATCCGGCTTCATATTTTGAAATACGAAACTCAAATGGCCAACTGATAAAAAATTTCCCCTCAGTCCAAAAAGAAATCAACATAAAGGACTTAAGTACAGGAAAATACTTTTTAATAATCAAAAGCGATTCAAACCAAAAGAGTATTCCTTTTATTAAAAATTAAAAACCTCAACTCATTGAGTATTATTGCAAATAACTATAAAAAAGCCACTTACACTTAAACTAGGGTTTAATACTTAACATTGACTTAATATCAGGATAATACTGAAGTAACAATGTGTTAGTAAGTTTGTAGTATGAAAAAATACAATTTTAGTTCGTACAAATTTAACAACAACACAAAGTTTACTATGTTAGAAGAAAGAGAAAACCACAATGAAGATTACGAGCATTCGCTGAGTCCAGAAGACTTCGATTTTCGTGATTATGAAGATGATAGCTACGACAGCTTAGAAGATAAATAAGTTAGCTATAAACGCTTGCTGCCATACGAAAAGTATTGCAGTGGGCATCCACAATGTCAGCAATTCGTGGTGAATAACCACCTCCCATAACTACCACCACCGGAATACGCTCCTTTTTTAAAGTCTCAAAAACAAACCTATCGCGTTCTTTACAGCCCTGTTGGCTCATCGCCAATTTTCCCAATTTATCTGTTTTCAGAATATCAACCCCTGACACAAAATATACGATATCAGGCTTTTGATCAATTAATAACTTTGGAAGATTCTCTTTTAGAATCTCTAAATACGTATGATCGTCGCAGTGTGTTTCTAGCTCAATGTCTAAGTCTGAGGCTTCTTTATGTAGTGGGTAGTTGTCTTTGCCATGCATAGAAAAAGTAAATACTTCGGTCGTTAGTTCAAATATTTTGGCGGTGCCATTTCCTTGGTGCACGTCTAAGTCTAGCACCAATACTTTCTTTATGATTTTTTCGAAGAGAAGTTTTGCCGCAGCAATGGCTACATCATTAAATATACAAAAACCCTCCCCAGCGTCAGCATATGCGTGGTGAGTGCCTCCAGCCACATTAAAAGCCACACCATATTTGAGGGCAAACAAACTGCAATCGTAGGTTCCTTGGGCAATCATTCGCTCACGTTTGACCAAAGCCTCGTTTAGTGGAAACCCAATTTTCCGTTGAGCTTTTGGGCTTAGTGTTAATTCAAAAACTGATTTTATGTAATCTTCGGTATGGACTCTTCTGATGTCTGCCTCATCGCAAATATTAGGCACAAAAAAGTTTTCTTGCTCAAACGTACCTTCATATATTAACTGCTCTGGAATAAGCTCATATTTGATCATCGGAAACCTATGGCCCTCAGGAAGCGGCTGCTTGTAAATTGGGTGATACGCTATCTTAATCAATGCTAGTTTATTTTTGTAATAAACGCTTCAATTCATTTAGTTTCAGCAAAGCCTCTATAGGAGAAATAGTATTTACATCTACTTCATTTAGCATTCCTTTTATTTCTTCGCCCACCGAATCTACAGGATCAAAGAAACTCAGCTGGAAGTTATTTTTTGGAGCTTCTTTTATTTTTTCTTTGTTGTTTTCTTTGATATGATCTTTTTCTAAGTGATGCAAAATTTCGTTTGCTCGCAAAACTACCGACTGCGGCATACCTGCTATTTGAGCCACATGGATACCAAAGCTGTGCTCACTACCGCCTTCTTTTAGTTTTCTTAAAAACACCACTTTGCCGTTCAGTTCTTTTACGGAAACATTGAAATTTTTGATTCTTTTAAAATCTTCGGTTAGCTGATTCAGTTCATGATAGTGCGTAGCAAAAAGCGTCCAAGGCTTAAACTTACTGTGATTATGCAAAAATTCGGCAATACTCCACGCAATACTTACGCCGTCGTAGGTACTGGTACCGCGACCAATCTCATCCATAATAACTAAACTTCTATCGCTAAGGTTGTTCAAAATAGAGGCCGTTTCGGTCATTTCAACCATAAACGTACTTTCACCTCTTGAAAGGTTATCGCTTGCTCCTACTCGGGTAAATATTTTGTCTACCAAACCAAGCTCAGCCGATGTAGCCGGCACATACGAACCTATCTGAGCCATCAATACTATCAAGGCTGTTTGCCTCAACAAAGCAGACTTACCCGCCATGTTAGGCCCTGTTATGATTATTATTTGCTGATCAGAATCATCTAAAAACAAATCGTTAGGCACAAAGCTCTCCCCTAGTGGCAGTTGTTGCTCAATCACCGGGTGCCGCCCTTCTTTGATATCGATCTTTTTGCCTTCCGATATTATCGGTTTACAATAGTTGTTTTTATTTGCCACAAAAGCAAACGACAGCAAAGCATCTATAGTCGAAATAACTCTTGCGTTAAGTTGAATCTGAGGTACAAACTCAGACGCAGTGATTACTAAATCATTAAAAATCTTAAATTCTATCTCAAATATTTTACTCTCAGCAGTTAAAATCTTCTCTTCATAAATCTTTAACTCTTCTGTAATATATCGCTCGGCATTAACCAAAGTTTGTTTTCTAATCCACTCGGGTGGCACCTTGGTTTTGTGGGCATTTGAAACCTCCAAATAATACCCAAAGACCTTATTAAACGCAATTTTCAAGGAAGGGATACCCGTTCGTAGCGATTCTCTATTTTGAAGATCTACCAAATAGTCTTTCCCCGAAAACGCAATCTTATGCAATTCATCTAGCTCAGCATCTACGCCAGTGGCTATCATGCCACCTTGATTGCTCAATGCCGGGGCGTCGTCTCTGAGTTGCTTGGTTATGTTTTCTATTAAAAATGAACAGTCGTGCAGTTGGTTAAGGTATTTCTCCAAAACAGGAAATTGATCGACATGTTTTTTTAGTATTTCTTTAATCGGTTCTATTTGGAGCAAGGCTCTTTTAAGTTGGTTTAGCTCCCTCGGACTAATTCTTCGCACCGCCACTTTAGACACCAAACGCTCTAAATCTCCAATAGGCTTTAATATTTGAGCCAAGTCTGACATGAGATCCATATCATTCAGAAACATCTCAACGGTATCTATTCGCTCTTCTATCGGTTTTTTCTCTTTAAGTGGCAAAACCATCCACTTTCTCAACAACCTTGCCCCCATAGGAGTAATGGTTTGGTCCAAAATATGAATAAGCGGCACCCCGCCTTCAAATTGTGCAAAAACCAATTCCAGGTTCCGAATAGTAAATCGATCAAGCCAAACAAATTTCTCTTCGTCAAGTCGCGTAAGACTACTCACGTGACCAATGTTTTTATGCTCAGTATCAGACAAATATTGCAGAATAACACCTGAAGCAGTTATGCCTTCTCTAAGATTTTCTATACCGAAACCTTTGAGTGAATTTGTTTTAAAGTGCGTAACCAATAGGTTGTAAGCAAAGTCATAAGTAAACGCCCAGTCGTCAAAAGTATAGGTGTTGTATTTATCACCGAAAATCATCTCAAACTTGGCTTTGTGTTTTTTACAATACAAAATTTCGGCAGGTGCAAAACCTTGAATCAATTTATCTATATAGGCCAAACTTCCTTCTGTGGTGAAATATTCTCCTGTAGAAATATCCAAAAATGCTACTCCGAGTAAATCTTCAGCCGCAAAATGAATAGAGGCCAAGTAGTTGTTTTGTTTTATATCGAGTACGTTGTCATTGTATGACACGCCGGGCGTAACAAGCTCGGTTACACCTCGTTTCACTATCCCTTTGGCTTCTTTGGGGTCCTCAAGCTGATCACAAATAGCCACACGCTGACCTGCTCTAACGAGCTTTGGCAAATAGTTATCCAAAGAATGATGCGGAAACCCAGCGAGTTCTTCGTGTGCACCACCGTTATTTCGCCTTGTGAGCACTATTCCTAATATCTTAGACGCTTTAATGGCGTCTTCGCCAAAAGTCTCATAAAAATCTCCCACCCTGAAAAGCAACATAGCCCCCGGATATTTAGATTTTATTTGATTGTATTGTTTAGATAAAGGAGTCTCTTTGGGAGCAGAAGGTTTAGCCATAGGGCAAGTTAAAAACGATTTTTATAGGATAGATTACTCAAATCCAAAAATACTGAATTAAGTTTGGATTCGTATATTTCATATTCACTTTTTAGATATTTTGAAGTATATTTAAACCCAAATCTTAATTAAATGAATAAAATAGAACATATAGGAATTGCGGTGAAAAGTCTTGAAATCTCAAATGAAGTTTTTGCCAAAATACTAAACACCTTGCCATACAAATCTGAAGAGGTGATTTCGGAAGGTGTAAATACATCGTTTTTTAAGATGGGAGATTCCAAAATAGAATTATTGGAAGCTACCAAAGCTGACAGCCCGATTGCCAAGTTCATAGAAAAAAAGGGGGAAGGCATTCACCACATTGCCTTTGACGTGAGCGATATCTTATCAGAAATGGAAAGATTAAAAAATGAAGGCTTTGTGTTACTAAACACCGAACCAAAAAAAGGTGCTGACAACAAACTCGTTTGTTTTTTGCACCCAAAGAGCTCAAATGGCGTTTTGATAGAACTTTGTCAAGAAATTAAATAGGGACTTGAAGTCTTAATTCTCCAAAAAAGTATTTTGCAATTCAATATTACCTATTAAAGAACCTACAGTCTTATCATTGAAGGTTTGAAAAATCACACTTCTACATTTATCAAATTCCTGATGCATAGGGCACGGGTTTTCATCAGAGCACTCTTCTCTACCAAGAAAACATTTGTTCAAAATCGTGAGGCCATCTATAGCTTCGACTATTTTGATAAGATTCATATCCAACACATCGTGTTTTGGATAGAAACCACCGTGTGGCCCTTTGGTAGAATTTATTAATCCCTTACGTACTAGTTCCTGCATTATTTTACCCATAAAATGCTGAGGAACATTTAATTCCTCAGCAATTTCATGAATGCCTATTTTTCGTTCGCGGTTATCATCAAGTGCTAGTAATAACACCCCTCTGATTGCGTAGCCACACGTTTTTGAAATCATTAATTAATTGATTGAAATAAACTTTTGCTCCAAATCTACGATTTTTGGAAACAAAATATTGTTTTCTAAATGAATATGTTGAATCAAATCGTCGTCTAATTCTTTTAAATTTGCCAACATCACCATATGAGAATTGCATGCATCAGCTACAGGTGTGTAGTTATTTGTGATGATTCTAAGCCTATGAACAATCTCGCCGGCACGGTCATGTTCCTCATTCATAACAACTAATGGATTTTTTACCGTTCCAAAAAATGGCTTTTCAGTTAAAGCTTTTTTTGACTCAAGCTCTTTTATGTACGGAAACAGTATATTCTCCTCTTTCGGCATATGCCCGATTAGATCTTTTTCTAATTCAATATATAGCGTATGCAGTTCACTTAACCATTCGTATTTTTCTTTGTGTTTGTTATAAACTTTGTCAACAAAGAAATGTATTTCTGGTAGATTTTCATATAAGTATTTATGATGCACATTGTAGATGTAGTCGACTAAAAAACTAAGCGACATCTCTTCAAAATTTAATTGTTTAGTATCTATTCCTTTGTTGCTTAATTGAGTCAAGCCTTTTAAAACATCCTCGTACTTCAATCCTTTTTTCTCACATACTGATTTTAACGTGAGGTTTCCTCCACAACAAAAATCAATGTCTAGTTTTCTAAAAAAACTTGCTGCCTCTGGAGTCTTTTTCACAATCTCTCCTACCGTTTGTTGATTTGTTATATGTTCCATAATAAATAAATTTAATGATAATTTTTAATATAAAGATATTAAGGTCTTTTATTCTTTAATATGAGAATAATCATATTAAATACTGGCATTAAATCATATTTCAAAAAAACTATTAAAAATACTTTTGTACAGACAAATAAAAGAGTTAAAAGTCTTTTATTATTTATTTATTAAAATCAAAAAATGCGATGAAAAAACATTCCTTAATCTTATGGCTACTGGCAGCATTACTATGGAACTGCAGCGGTGCTGAAAAAAGAGCAGAAACTGCCGAAACTGATGATTCCGTATTGCAAAAACAAGATGAAGTACATGGTGTAGAAGTTAAAAAAGTAGAGTTATCGAACCCACTGGACCAGGCAATGGTAAAAACAGGACAAGAAGTTTATGACATGAAATGCTCGTCTTGCCATAAACTTACTGAAGAACGTTTGGTTGGCCCTGGATGGTCGGGGATAACAAAAAAACGTTCTCCTGAATGGATAACTAACATGATTACCAATGTAGAAATGATGTTAGAGACTGACCCAGAAGCCCAAAAACTATTAGAAGAATGTTTGGTTAGAATGCCCAATCAAAATGTGGAACCCGCTCAAGCAAGAGGTTTAATAGAATTTATGCGTAAAAACGACGGTGAAAAATAACCCTTATATAAATGAAAAATATAAATACAATAAAGTTTCTGGCGGTGGCCGCATTAAGCGTTTCTATAAATGCGTGCAAACCTGCCGGAAAAAATGGAAGTGGTGGAGCTACAATAGCTGGTGACGCCGCAGAAAAAGTTTACGTAGCACCCGGAACCCACGATGAACTTTACAATTTTGTTTCTGGGGGTTTTAACGGACAAATGTCTGTTGTAGGTTTGCCTTCTGGACGAGTTCTTAGAATTATTCCTATTTTTTCTCAACATGCCGAAAGTGGATGGGGATACAGTGAAGAAACAAAACCTATGCTAAACACTTCGCATGGCTTTGTACCTTGGGACGATGCTCACCATACCACTCTTTCTATTACTAATGGAGAACATGACGGAAAATGGGCATTTATAAACGGAAATAATACTCCCAGAATTGCCCGAATCAACCTTAGGACTTTCCGTACAGATGAGATTATCGAAATTCCAAATTCAGGAGGAAACCACTCATCGCCATTTGTAACTTTTAATAATGAATATGCAGTAGCAGGAACTCGTTTTTCTGTGCCACCTGACAATGTAGGTGATGTGTCGATTGACTCTTTCAAAGAGAATTTCAAAGGTTACATTAGTTTCATAAGTATAGATAAAGAAACGGGCAGAATGGCCTTGAAATTTCAACTTACTACTCCAGCCATAAGCTACGATTTAGCTCGTGGAGGCAAAGGCCCTTCAAAAGATTGGATATTTTTCTCTTCATATAATACCGAGCAAGCCAATACTCTTTTAGAAGTAAATGCCTCTCAAAAAGACAAAGACTTTATTCTAGCTATAAACTGGAAAAAAGCAGAAGAATATTTAGCCAAAGGAAAAGGAAAAAAGACAGCAGCAAAATACGCTCACAATGTATATAGCGACATTACGCACTCTGCTACTTCTACAATGATGAGTGAGGTTATGACGCTAGACCCCAAAGATTGCCCGGACATGCTCTACTTTATTCCTTGTCCTAAATCGCCTCATGGATGTGATGTGGACCCCACTGGTCAATATATAATCGGTTCTGGAAAATTAGCAGCGGTTATTCCTGTTTTCTCTTTCAAGAAATTCCAAAATGCTATTGCCGCAAAAAAATTCGATGGCAAATTTGAAGGAATACCGATTATGAACTACGATGCGGTTTTACATGGTGAAGTTAAAAAACCGGGTTTAGGGCCATTGCACACCGAGTTTGACGGAAAAGGAAATGCATATACTTCGATGTTTGTTTCGTCTGAAATAGTAAAATGGGACATTGAAAAACTAGAAGTTTTAGACCGTGTACCTACTTATTACTCTGTTGGCCACTTAAGTATTCCTGGAGGACCAACTACCAAACCTTTCGGCAAATATGTGATTGCTTATAATAAAATAACAAAAGACAGATACTTACCCACAGGCCCAGAACTAACACAATCGGCTCAGTTATATGATATTTCTGGTGAAAAAATGAAGTTACTTTTAGACTTCCCTACTATTGGTGAGCCCCATTATGCTGAAGCAATCCCTGCGAGCTTAATAGAAGGAAAATCTGTGAAAATATTTAAAATTGAGGAAAACAAACACCCATACGTAGCCAAAGGCGAAAAAGAAACTAAAGTGGTTAGAAAAGGAAAAGAAGTACACGTGTATATGACTTCCTCTCGCTCTCATTTTGCCCCTGACAATATCGAAGGGGTTAGACTTGGAGACGAAGTGTATTTCCATGTTACTAACCTTGAGCAAGACTGGGACGTACCTCATGGGTTCGCTATCAGAGGAGCAAATAATGCCGAATTATTAGTAATGCCAGGCGAAACACAGACATTAAAATGGACTGCTGACAGAATTGGTATCACACCATTCTATTGCACAGATTTTTGCTCAGCATTGCACCAAGAAATGCAAGGCTACATGAGAGTCTCTGCTCCAAACAGTAAGATTCCATTGAGCTGGCATGTGGGCAAAACTGCCATGAATCAAGCCGAAAATAAATCTAAATAAAAAAGCCATTTGAAGGGAATGGAACTTCATTCCCTTCAAATTTTAAGGTATAAAAAATATAACATGAAACCATTAAAACAAATATCCCGCATTTGGATTTCTATAGGCTCAATTTTATTGGTTGCAACCTATTTTTTACCCATATGGAGAATAGACTTATGGGCACCTCAATATCCAGAAGGACTATCGATGCAAATATGGTTAAATAAACTTTCCGGACAAGTAGACATCATAAATGGCCTAAACCATTACATTGGCATGGCTCACATTAAAGAAGAGATGTTTCCAGAGTTCAAAATCCTTCCTTTTGTAGTTGGTTTTTTGATTATTTTCGGATTAAGTACGGCCTTATTGAAAAACCGTAAACTACTGATAGCATTTGCGGCAACCTTGGTTCTTAGTGGCATAGTTGCATTAGTTGATTACTACAAATGGGGATATGAATACGGCCATAATCTGGCAGACGATGCAGCCATAAAAGTACCAGGCATGACTTACCAACCTCCATTAATAGGATATAAAGAGCTTTTAAATTTTGGTGCCTACTCAATTCCTGCAAGTGGTGGATGGATATTCGTAATACTGGCTTTAATCACATTTGGTGTATTGATTTTTGAAATAAAAACTAACAAATAGCATGAAATACTTACTATACATAGCCATATTCTTCAGTTTGTTGGCTTGTACCTCTGAACCAGAACCAATTACCTATGGCAAAGACTACTGCCAGTTTTGCAAAATGACAATTATGGAGCCCCAGTTTGCGGGAGAATTAATTACAAAAAAAGGAAAAGTTTTCAAATTTGATGATGTATCATGCATGGTAAAATATGTAAATCTTGAAAACCTACCAGAAACAGAATATGCCTTCATTTTAATAAATGACTATAATCACAAAGACTTTGTAAATGTATCTGAAGCTCATTTTGTTCATGACGATAATATCAAAAGTCCTATGGGTGGACAGACGATTGCATTTAAAGAAAAGCTTTCTGCAAATAACATTCCGGCTCAAATTGGAAAAGATTACGAAGAATTAAACTGGGCAGAAATAAAAGCAATGCTTTAGGATTTTGGAAAAAATTAAAACCCTAAACTATGAAATATTTAAAATATACACTTTTACTGATTTTAGCATTTACTTTTTTACAATTAAATGCATTTAGTAAAACATTTAAAGTAAATAATAACAAAGAGCTTTTTGAAGCCGTTGCAAATGCAAAAGCTGGAGATATAGTTTTAGTTTCGACAGGAAATTATCAGGTCAATGGCTTAGTAATAGACAAAGCCATTGAGATTATTGGCGTAAACACCCCAATTTTTGATGGCAAACTAAAAGGCGAAATTCTAACCGTTAAATCCAATAATGTAAAAGTAAGCGGCATTCAGTTTCAAAACGTTGGAATAACAAGCACCATTGACTGGGCAGCCATAAAGGTGATAGAATCAAAAAATGTAACCATCGAAAACAACAAACTGATAAACTGTTATTTCGCCATTTATTTATCAGCTTCAAACAATTGCTTAGTACGCAATAACCATATAGAAGGCAAACCTTCAAACGAACAAAACACAGGAAATGGAATACACTTTTGGAAGTGCGACAGTATAATAGTTATCAACAACTTCGTAAAAGGACAACGTGATGGTCTTTATTTCGAGTTTGTAACTAATTCTAGGGTTGAGCATAACATTAGCACTAAAAACATCAGATATGGCCTACATTTTATGTTTTCCCACAAAAACAGCTATTCATTTAACACCTTTGATAGCAACGGTGCTGGTGTGGCAGTGATGTATACCAAGTTTGTTAAAATGCACCACAACATATTTAAAAACAACTGGGGCAGCTCTGCCTATGGAATATTATTAAAAGACATCACGGACAGCGAAATAGAAGACAATATATTTGAATACAACACTATGGGTACACTTTTAGAGGGTTGCAATAGAATTAAAATAGAACGCAATGAATTTAAACATAATGGGGTGGCCATGCGTGTGCAGGCCAACTGTGAGGAAAATGGAGTTAAGTCTAATAATTTTATTAATAACACTTTCGACTTGGCTACAAATGGAAACGTGGTTAGCAACACACTAGAAAGAAACTATTGGGACAAATATGAAGGCTACGATCTTGACAAAAATGGAATTGGCGACATCAATTATCGGCCTGTAAGTCTGTTTTCTACTTTGATTGAAAGAATGCCCCAAGCGATGATGCTTCTTAGAAGTTTTACCGCAACCCTTTTAGATAAAATAGAAAAAGTAATGCCCAGTTTTACACCAGAAAACTTAAAAGACGAACAGCCATTAATGAAACCTATTAAAATTATTACTTGATTATGATTCGTTTTGAAAATATTAGTAAAAGATTTGGAAAACTAGAGGTATTAAAAGACATAAACATTGCCTTTAACAAAGGGCAATCTATCGCAATAGTTGGTCCAAATGGATCTGGCAAAACTACCCTTATAAAAATATTATTGGGGATGGTAATTCCTAATAGCGGAAAGCTTTTCTTTAATGAAATTTGGATAAACAAAGACCACAAATATCGTGGAGACATAGGCTATATGCCTCAAATTAGCCAATACCCTCCAAACTTAAAAATAAGCCAGTTGTTAGAAATGATGACGGATATAAGAACAAATAGCGGATGGAGTGGAACACCTGACGATGACCTTTTAAAGGCTTTTGACATAGCCAATATTCAAAACAAAACGATGAGCTCTCTCAGTGGTGGCACACGTCAAAAGGTAGGGGCGGCATTAGCTTTTCGTTTTAACCCAAATGTTTTGATTTTAGATGAACCAACAGCAGGCCTAGACCCCGCTTCTTGTGAAATCTTAAAAGAAAAAATCCAAAAAGAACGAGCAAAGGGAAAGCTAATCATAATAACATCGCACATCATGGCTGACCTTGAAGAGCTAACCGACCATGTACTATATATTCAAGATGCCCACATTCAGTTTTTTGAAAAAACAGATAATCTAAGGTCAAAATATAAAGAAGACAAACTTGGTAAAATCATAGCTAATTTAATGAAAAACAAAGGTGAAATAAAAACGCCAAAATTGAAAACCACTGAAAATATAACCCTATGAAAAAGGTACTTAAATATGTTTTATATGATATAATGCGAAATCGGTTTGTGATTGCATACACCTTACTGCTTTTAATTATCAGCTTATCATTTTTTAGTTTTGAAGTAACCCCTGGAAAAGGTGTCATAAGCTTACTCAACATTAACTTGATCGTGATTCCACTCGTAAGTATCATATTTGCAAGCACGCATTTTTACAACTCCTACGAATTCCTTGAGCTATTAGCCTCTCAACCACTTTCACGTAAAACCATATTTTTTAGTCAATACTTGGGAGTTGCCATATCGCTGTTAATATCTTTTTTAATAGGCGTTGGTTTGCCCGTAGTATTGTATGAAGGCACTGAAACTGGATTACGACTGATTTTAACCGGATCAATACTTACACTGGTTTTTGTTTCATTGGCATTTTTAACAGCCGTTATAACCAAAGACAAAGCAAAGGGTATGGGCTTAGCATTGGCCGTTTGGTTTTACTTCTCGGTAGTTTACGATGGCTTAGTGCTTACTATTTTTCTAAACTTCAGCGACTACCCAATGGAGAAAGCCACAGTTATATTTTCCCTCTTCAACCCAATTGACCTTGCAAGAATTCTGGTATTAATCAAAATGGACGTATCGGCTTTAATGGGAATTACGGGAGCGGTTTTTCAAAACTTCTTTGGCTCCTCGATTGGACTCATAATGTCACTTTTAACATTATTGATATGGTTTGTTTCGCCAATATTATTAGCATTTTCAAAATTCAATAAAAAAGATTTATAAACTATAACTTAATATAAAATGAGAACAATTGCACTTAGTATCCTAATTTCAGCGAGTTTATTGGCATGTCAAAGTACCGAAACAAGCACAAACGATTCAGAAGAAGTAGCAGTAGCTGCTGGTCAAGAGTCTGTAGTAGATGATGTTTCGGAAAAAGATGTGGTAAAAGTAGCCGTCGGCTCGCCGGATCACACCACGCTTGTAACTACACTTAAAGCTGCAGACCTGGTCACATCTTTGGCAAATGCAGGACCATTTACGGTTTTCGCTCCAACAAATGCTGCTTTCGAAAAACTCCCGGCAGGAACAGTTGATGGTTTACTTAAGTCAGAAAACAAAGATAAACTGGCTGATATCCTTCAACACCACGTGATGACTTCGGCTTTGGCTGTAGATTTTTTTCAAGATGGTCAGTCAATGGGAATGGTAGATGGAACAAACGTAATTTTTAAAGTAACACCGGAAGGAGTTTTTGTGGACGGAGCCAAAATAATTGGTTCTGTAAAAGCATCTAACGGCTGGGTTCATGTAGTTGATTCCGTAATTTTACCCAAATAAAATTATTTCCGTAACCCAGAGTAAAAAACAAGTTCTGGGTTATGGTTTATCTAAGGCCGCCTTTATCTTTTGTTAAATCAACAGCCCCTCTATTAAAAACTTCTTTTAACTCCAACAAACATGCATTACACAAACAGCCCCCTTCAAAATCCCAAAGTGATTTCTCTCTAATGTACTGGGTTTCATCAAAAGTTAAAGCTATATGCTGGCAGTCGCACTGACTTACATTATTTGATTTACAAACAAAGACCGCATTGCATCTTGGGCAATTATCTGGTGCGTGTTTTTCCATCTATTTATATTATTAAAGGCTTCCTATTTTTCCAATTTACAACAAATCAACTCCTTTTTTTCTCAAATGTTTCATTACTGTTTGTATTTCGATTTTATTTTAAATCATAAATCAGGAGCTTTATTAAATTAAACAACTAATAGTTAGTCAATTATTAGAAAATCATTAAAAGCTTCAAAAACTACCATTGAAACCGCCTCTCACTTACATGTTTTTAGTCATTTACCTAAATACTCAAACTTTTTGTAATAAATTTGCGACTGATTTTGAAAGCAATCTAAAATTAATTGATGTTAGATAAAAAACTAAGGGCTTTGGCCGTCATATTACCTCAGTTTCACCCTATACCTGAAAACGATAAATGGTGGGGAAGAGGATTTACAGAATGGACAAATGTGGTTAAAGCCAAACCTCGGTTTGCTGGACATTATCAGCCTCACTTGCCTGCTGACTTAGGTTTTTATGACCTTCGCTTAGCCCAAACTCGCCAAGACCAGGCCGACTTGGCCAAAGAACACGATATTTATGGATTTTGTATTCACCACTATTGGTTTAATGGCCAAAGGTTAATCGAAACTCCAGTAAATGAAATGTTGGCCTCTGGCAAACCAGATTTTCCGTTTATGCTTTGCTGGGCAAATGAAAACTGGACGCGTCGCTGGGATGGCCTCGACAAAGAGGTTTTAATGGAACAAAACTACCATGCAGACGACCATCGTGAGCATGCCAAATATCTTTGTGAGAATGTATTTAACGACCCGAGATACATTAAAGTAGACGGCAAACCCTTCTTTTTGTTTTTTAACTCAGATATAATTCCCGACCTTAAAGAAACCATCGAAATATGGAGAGATGAGGTAAAAAAACATGGATTCCCAGACATATATTTAGGTGGAGTAAAAACCGCAGAAACCAAAATCCCAAATGCAGTAGAACTAGGGTTTGATGTGGTAATAGAATGGCAACCCGATTGGGCTAATTTAGAAACAACGCCTAGTTTTTTAGACCGACTAAAAAACAAATTTGGACTAGGGGAAACCTACCGAAAGCTAGATTATGGAACCGTAGTAAAAAGAATGATGGCCAAAAAAGTGCCTGATTTTAAACACTACAACTGCATAATGCCAGGCTGGGATAACTGTGCAAGACGTAAAAACAACGCTTTTTTGCTTGACAATTCCACTCCTGAAAAATACCAAATGTGGCTTGAAGATATTTGTAATAGAAGTAAAACGTATTCAGAAGAAGAGAATTTTGTTTTCATAAATGCATGGAATGAATGGGCCGAAGGTAACCATTTGGAACCTGATCAAAAATGGGGACTTAAATACTTAGAAAAAACAAAAGAGGTTTTGTCTAAATATATATAATTAAATTGGCTAAAAATCTACAATCCAAAAAGATATCATGAAATTATACTTTGATCCGGAAAGAATGCAGCAGTTGGCTAAAAAGCATTCTGAAGAATTTAAATCGGGGAAACCGTATGAACACATTGTCATAGATAATTTTCTTGACCCTGAGGCACTTGAAAAAGTACTTGAAGAGTTTCCTGCCAAGGGCACAAAGGTTTGGCACGACTACGAAACCCACTTTGAGAAAAAACAAGAAATAAACGGCGAAGGTAAAATGGGGCCATTTACACAGCATTTGCTTTACCAGTTTAACTCCGCTCCTTTTTTGCAGTTTCTAGAAACCTTAACTGGCATTAATGATCTCATTCCAGACCCTTACTACTATGGAGGTGGTTTGCACCAGCTAAACAGAGGAGGTAAATTGGGCGTACACGCTGACTACAGCAAACACGTAAAATGGCCATTAGACAGAAGGATAAACGCCATATTATACCTGAATAAAGACTGGAAAGAAGAATATAACGGCCACCTAGAACTTTGGGATACCGAAGTAACCAAATGCGAGAAAAAAGTACTGCCTATATTTAACCGATTATTGGTTTTTGCAGTAACTGACTTTAACATGCATGGTGTTCCCGAAATATTGAACTGTCCGGAGGAAATGAGCCGTAAGTCCTTGGCGTTTTTCTACTTTACTAACGGAAGACCCGAACATGAAGTAGACAAAAACAAAAAACTCCACGTGAAGTTTCAAGACAGACCCGGAGATTATGCACCAGCAAATGCTCAAGACAAAAAGAACATAATTGGGTATGAACCAAACCCAGTCAAAAGATTTATAAAACAAGTTACGCCTCCTTTTTTATTCGAATTGGGTAAAAAGCTAATGAGCTAATTTGAATTTATTTACACATCCAAAAAGAAATTAATGCCTAAAGTTTCGGTAATATTACCTAATTACAATCATGAAAAATTCCTTGTTCAAAGAATAGAAAGCATTCTTTGTCAGGACTTTGAAGACTATGAGTTAATTATCCTAGACGATGCCTCTACCGATGGCAGCAGACAAATATTTGACACATACAAAACCCATGAAAAAGTAAGTCACTACGTAATAAATGAGCGAAACTCGGGTTCTACTTTTGTGCAATGGCAAAAAGGTTTAGCACTTGCCAAAGGCGAATATATTTGGATAGCAGAAAGTGACGACTACGCAGACCGAAATTTTTTGACGGAATTAGTCGAAAACCTAGACAGTAACCCTCAAAACGGGGTTTGTTTTTGTGCATCAAACTGGATAGATGAAAAAGGTAACGTGATTCACAGCCCAAGCCACGAAGACGAAACAGATAAATGGCAAGGGAATTCATTGATAAAAAATGAGTTTTTAATAGGCAATTTGATTTACAATGCCAGCAGTGCCGTATTCAGAAAAAGCTTAATATCGAAAGTGAATTTTGATGAAACTACAAAATTCAAATATACCGGCGATTGGTTTTTTTGGGTACAAGTATCACCAAATATTTCAATCACGCGAATAGAAAAACGCCTGAATTTTTTCAGAAGGCACACCAACAATGTTTCGTTTAAGTCTGATAACGAAGGCCTACAATTTGTAGAAGGAATAAAAATAGCCCAATATATATTCAAAACAGAGCAACTGAGTTTTTCTAAAAAAAGAAAGACAATGCTTTATTGGGCAAAAAAAATCGCCACAACTAATCTAGCTAATCCAAAACGGGTATTGGAACAAATGCCTTTTGAGATTAGGTTATATTTTAGAATTTTGAATTTATTTAGTAAAAATGATGAGTGAAGGCGTATCGGTTATTATAGCATGTTATAATAGCGAAAAAGTAATTTCAAAAACCCTAGAATATCTCCAAGCTCAAAAAAACTACGACAACATTCCTTGGGAAGTTATCTTGGTAGACAATAACTCTACTGACAAAACTTCAGCGGTGGCAAAAGCAATTTGGGACAAAAACCCTATCGTGCCACTTCGGATATTATTAGAAACCAAGGTAGGTGAGGCAAATGCCCGAAGAACAGGTATAATAGCAGCACAATATGGCATCCTGAGTATAGTTGACGACGACAACTGGGTGGCAGAAGATTGGATATACAAAATTGATAAATACTTCCAAAACCCAGAGATTGGGCTATTGGGCTGTGCAGGAGAAGGAGTTTACGAAGAAACTCCACCTGAATGGTTTGAAGATAACAAAAATGCTTTCGCTATAGGAAGTTTATACGAAGGCGACTTTGTGGATATCACTGAGTGGGCATTTGTGCCAGGAGCTGGGCTATCTGTAAGAAAACTTATCTATGATTATTTGTTTGAAAACAACTGGAAACCGCTTCTTGAAGGTCGCGTAGGAAATACCCAATCTGCAGGTGCTGACAGCGAAATGTGCCTAATAACAAGACACTTAGGATACAAAATATTCTATTCAAACGACCTCCATTTTAAGCACTTTACGGCCAAAAATCGCATTACTTGGGAGCGTCTAAAAAACATGACGCAGGGTTTTGGTGAGTCTGATGTATTTACACTTCCATATAAAATTTTGTATTACGATAGATGTTGCAAAAGCAGTATTTTTAACTCGTTCAGAAGGTTTTGGTGGTTTAATTATTTTGCAAAAAAAGTAGCACTTTTTATTAAAGACCCATTACCATTTATTAGAAAAGGTAAATATGACCCTAAAATATTGATTCGAATTAGAAACAAAGCATTTACGAATCGAATTTGGAAAGAGAGAAAGAAATTCGAATCTTCTTTTGAAATACTAGACCAAATAAAACGTTTAAAATGAAATAAATACGCCTACAATTTCTAATTAAAAATAACTGCGAATTTGAAGAAATATATACTGCATTTGTTTTTAATCCTTGGGATATGTAATGGCATTTTTGCACAAACCTACACTGTAGAAGGCGTGGTAATAAGTGCGACTACATCTAAGCCTATTCCATTTGCAAATATTATTGAAACTAACACCCGAAATGGCGTTCAGACAGACTCTACGGGCAAATTTTTAATAAAACTAAAACAACAAAGCTCATCACTCAGAGCCTCTTCTATTGGTTACCAAAGAAAAACACTTAGTGTTACTGCTCCAAACTACTTAGTTTTTCGCTTAGAAGAAACCAACGAAACTTTTAATGATGTCACCATTATCCCAGACGAGAACCCCGCTTGGAGGATAATTCGAGAAGTAATAAAAAATTCAAAAAACAACGATTCTCAAAACTACCCCGAGCTAGAAGCCGACTCCTACACCAAGTACTTTTTAAGCGGAAGTACAGTCCGTAACTTTTTCAAAAAAGACACGAGTTATTCCAGGTCTTTCGAGGGCGACTTGTTCATTACTGAAAATATTGGTAAATATTACCAAAAAAATGGAAAGCAAAAAGAACTCGTTTTGCATAGCATTTCTTCTTTTCCCAAAAACTACCCCGCAAATATTTTCATGAGTCCCTATATCAATCCCCGAGATTTTTATATGGAAAAATTCAACTTTAATTTAAATAATTTGGGAGGTGGCAACGACACAAAGGTGTCTAATCAAAAGATCTATATCACTCCTTTTTCTGACAACACGTTTAAAAATTACGATTTTCAGCTACTCGCTGTGGATAGCCTCTCGGCTGACACCACCTTTACAATTAGGTTTAAACCTCTAGAAAACAAAAAGTTTAATAGCCTATATGGATTAATGAAAGTGAGCTCAGACGGTTATGCACTTAGCTATTTTGAAGCTGAAAGTGCCGATTCAGCTCAAACAATTCCGCTTAAAATCATTCAGAAGTTTGAAAAAACATCGACTAAATGGTACCCTATGGAGCGTTCAATCGAAATTGGATATAATTTGAATTCAAAAACTTACAAAGGAGATTTTACATTTAAAATTGAAAACTTATTTTATAATATCTCCGATAAAATATCCGATTCAAATATAACCTTCGACGGAGCCACAGTAGCCGTACTTCCAACCGCGGATGCTATCAGTCACAAGGAATTTGAAAAATACAGACCTACCAAATTAGACACAAATGCGATAAAGTTATATAGGAAATTCGAGCGATTCGACTCAACTAAATTTTCGAGATATTTAGTAAGGCCAGGTATGCTTATCATAAAATATGCCATGTCTGGTCTGGTACCCACGGGGCCCGTTAATATACTATTAAATCAATTTTATATAAACAATTATGAAGGCCAAAGAATTGGTTTAGGCATAATGAACGATATGATTAAAAATCCACGATGGAAACTTTATGGAAGTGCAGGATTTGGACTTAAAGACAAAATGTATAAATATGAGGGCAGTTTAAGCTATAATTTGACACGAGATAGATATAACCGTTTGGAGATTTATGGAGAAAAAGACTTACAAAGACCGGGCTTAACGCCTCTTTTGTATGCCAATTATATGTATACACCTATCGAAAACCTCAATATTGGCTCAGGTATTTACAACCTAGACCAATTTAAAAAAATTGGTTTTGCAGCCTATGTAAAACCCTTAAACTGGACGCAGATTAAGCTATATGTAGAAAACCAAACAAGAAACCCACTTACCTACTTTGTGCAAGAGCAACCCACACAAACCATTCAGACCAATACCATAGGCTTAAGTTTTAGGTTTGCGTACAAAGAAGTCATAAATAGAATAGGATATATAGAAACCCAACAAAACCTCAGCTTCCCTGTAGTAAGATTTAATATCAACAAATACTTCGAAACCAGAACCAAGCATACATTTTGGAAAGCTAACCTTGTGCTTCTTCATCAGTTAAAAATAAACAAAGTGGGCAAAACCAACTTAACTCTTTCACTAGGTAATTCTTGGGGCGGAGCATTGCCTTATACGTACCTATTCAGCAATTTGGCTACGCCTTTGAGTTTCTTTACATCAAACCTTTCAGATGGCTTCCAAACGCTCAATGCGGCTGACTATAGCTATAATAACTATGCTACGTTTAATGTAATTCATGACTTTGAGAAAAACCTATGGCATTCTAAAATACCTTGGATACAACCCGAAATTACAATTGGAAATAAAATAGCTCTTGCCAAACTAACGCAACCTACATATATAATTAGAGACGTTCCTATCCGTGACCTTTCTAAGGGTATTTTTGAAGCTAACTTTTCAGTAAGGAATTTGATAAAAATAAAAATCCGCGGAGTGCGAATTGGACTGGGTGCTTCTGCGGCTTACGATTACACAAAAGTATCGTATAGTAAAAATAGGTGGACAGTCAGACCAAGAGTAACTTTGCCGCTATTTTAAATCAAAATGGCTTTTAGATTTAGATATTCTTGTCGCCAAAATGCTCCAGGGCTAATAAATACGCCTTTTTCTTTCGGCAAGTCTACTCCCGCATATTTATAGGCCTCATACACATATTCTGAGCACGTATATTTATCGTCTTCAAAGAGGCTTTTCATACCTACCAAACTCCTCCACAATATCCTGAAGTATTCTTTGCGGTCGTATTGTTTTGTTAAGTTATCCATACAAAACTCCCTGATTTTGTTTTGAAGCTGAATATCTTCTCCCAAAATAGCGTGCCTTGCCCATGCCACTCGTCCATCATAAGGCCGATTATTACCTGAGTAGTTTTTATATAAAAAAGACATGGGCAAAAGCCTAACACCAGATTCCAAAATACTTTCTACCAAAAACAACCTATCCATTTCTTCAATCCGAATTACCATTCCAACATGTGACCACGCCGATTTGCTTTTCCAACGAATAAGACCTGATAACCAGTGATTTCCAGAGAAGAATATTAAGTCGCCCGTATTAAACTCCGTACGCATAGCATCGTAAAACTTCAGGTTATTACCAAAGTTTTGATATTCTGCAATTTTGTCAAGTTCTTTTTTGGTCCTAATACCCTTTGCCATGAAACTTTAATAAATGTTTTATAGTTTTGTATTTATAATTTGAAATATAACAAAAATATTCAAAATGGTTACGGTTACAGATCAAGCAAGAGATAAAATAATAGAATTAAAACAAAAAGAAGGTAAGACTTCAGACTACGGAATCAGAGTTTCGGTAGAAGGCGGTGGCTGCTCAGGCTTAATGTATGACTTAGCATTTGATGCATCAGAATTGCCAAACGATCATATTTTCGAAGATCAAGGGATCCGAATTTTTGTAGACAAAAAGAGTTTATTGTATTTGATAGGTACTCAATTAGATTTTTCGGACGGTCTTAACGGAAAAGGATTTCAGTTTAAAAATCCAAACGCGTCACGTACTTGTGGCTGTGGAGAGAGTTTTTCTGTCTAAATTCTAAAACACGATATCTTAAAGAGCCTTGCAACCCAAGGCTCTTTTTTTTGACTTTTTACCACTTTTTCTTGTCTAATTCAATGATTTCATTAACTTCGTAATCATTAAAACAAGACAAAATTGTTTCTAGATTTAAACTACTTCCTTGCCAGACTTGCCTACCTACGTAGTGCATGCTCTTTTGTTCCTGACCTTTTGGCGTAACCTCCACTTCTTCAAATTTTACTTGCGGCAAGGTCGCATTACATTTCATTTTCAAAAAAAACAAACTATGACAAACTTCAAAGAAAGTTCGCCTGTACTAGTTATTGGTATGGGTAAAGTTGGGTCTCTTGTAGGGATTCTATTAAGCAAAAAATTCAAAGTTACAGGTTTAGATAAAAACAAGCCACATTACGACTTAAAGCTACCTTTTGATGTAGTAGAGGGCGACTGCACAAACTTAGCTTTTATGGAAAAGTTACTAAAAAACTACGAAGCCGTGGTTTCTTGTATGCCATTTTACCTAAACTTACCTATAGCCGAAATAGCCGGCAAAAACGGCATTCACTATTTTGACCTCACAGAAGATGTTCCCACTACCACCGCCATCAGAAAAATGGCCGAAGACGTTGATTGTGTTATGGCCCCACAGTGTGGTTTGGCACCCGGCCTGATTGGCATAGTAGGTGCTAACTTATGTAAGCGATTCGACAAAATCAGAGATATTGAGTTACGTGTGGGAGCATTGCCTCAGCACCCCAATGGACTTTTGGGATATTCTTTCACATGGTCGCCAGCGGGAGTTATTAACGAATACATAAACGACTGTGAAGTAATACACAACGGTACCCGTAAAATGGTACCTGCACTAGATGGTCTGGAAAAAATCTACATTGGCGGAGAAGAGTTTGAAGCATTTAGCACCTCAGGTGGCTTGGGCACCATGTGTGAGACTTATGAAGGAAAGGTGGATACGCTAAACTACAAAACCATGCGATACCCTGGCCATGCCAAACTCATGCGTTTTATGCTTTATGAACTTATCTTAAAAGAAAAAAGACAACTATTAGAAGAAATTTTGACAAATGCAAAGCCGCCCGTACAAAACGACGTAGTGTACGTATATTCGGCAGTAGAAGGCTGGAAAAACGATAAAATTAATAGAGAAGAGTTCTTTAAAGCATATGAACCTATAGAAATAGATGGTGAACAATGGCGGGCTATATCTTGGACTACCGCGGCATCAATAACCGCTACGGTAGAAATGGTCGCTAATAAAAAATTACCTCAGAAAGGTTTCATTAAGCAAGAGGACATTAACTTTGAGGAGTTTTTAGAGACTAGCAACGGTGCCTTTTTTAAAGAATAAATAATGAACAAATCGCTTTTAACTTCTGTATTTTTATTACTTTCTACTTTTTGCTTTTCGCAGAAAATAGATGCTCAGGATTTGATAGAAAAAAGTATTAAAGCTCATGACCCAAATTCTAAATTTGAAAAATTAAAATACGCTTTTGAGTATCAAATAGTCCGAGACGGTGCCCCTACCCGAAACTTCGAAGTGGCATTTAATCGCCCTAAAGATATTTTTGCTTACTCAGTAAAGTCTGATTCAGTTTCTTTTCAACAAAAACTAGAAAAAGGAGTTTGTGATTTAACATTAAATGAATCTAAAATAATACCGGAAATTTCCGCAAAAAGATACCAAATTGATTGCGAGCGAACAAAATACCTAAAATCAGTTTATACCTATCTTTTTGGACTACCGTTTAAACTAAAAGACCCGGGCGTTGTGATTTCAGATGAGATAAAAGAAGTACGTTTTAATCAAAAAGACAGCTATGAGTTGGCGGTGAGTTTTGAAAAAGGAATTGGAACTGATCGTTGGTTTTTCTATTTCGACCAGAGCACCTATTTGTTAAATGGATACAAATTTATTCACGACAGTGCCAAAAACGACGGTGAATTTATTTTCCTCGAAGATTACCATTCATACAATGGCATTTTTTACCCTCGGATAAAAAAATGGCATTGGAATCAAACAGAGGAGCATTTTAGAACAGATAAAATTTTGAATTGAACTTTAAGTGAATTAAAAATACAGAATTAAAAGCATAAAAATATTACAAATATGGAAACAATAGATATTGTAATGAATGGCCTCATGGAGCGGTATACCGAAAGAGTACCTGATGTAAAAAAAATAACCCATGCTATGCAAGCAGCTGGCATGATATACACTCAAGCGGATATAGAAAATGACCACGTGGCGTTTAGAACCTTGGGAATTCCTAACTTAGGAATTGCTTCTTTCGAAAAAATATTTTTAAAGCTCGGTTATACAAAAAAAGACTTTTATCACTTTGAAGCTAAGAAAATAGACGCTTTTTGGTATGCTCCGCCAAGTGAAGCTTACCCCCGGATTTTTGTGAGTGAACTCAGAATTGGCGACCTTTCGGAAAATGCTCAAAATATTATAAAAAAATATACGGACGCCATAAAAAGCGACCCCGTAGATGACATTGACCTAAACGATGGTTATGCGATTGACAACTTCCTTCACTCGCCCCTTTGGCAAATACCCACCTGGGCAGACTACGAGGCTCTGCAAGCAGAAAGCGAATACGCAGCTTGGGTGATTTATAACCGCTATTATTTAAATCATTATACTATAAGTGTGCATAATCTGCCGCTTGGTTTTGATGATATCTATAAGTTCAATGAGTTCTTAGAGGGCATTGGAATAAAATTAAACAATGCGGGTGGCAAAGTGAAGGTTAGCCCAGACAACGGCCTCTTACAGAGCTCTACGGTGGCCGAAATGATTGACGCCGAGTTTGCAGATGGCAGCACTCACCGTATTTCGGGAAGTTATGTGGAATTTGCCGAACGAAAGGTTTTACCTCAGTTTAAAAACATCCCCGATGATGAAATCAAAAGGATGCATAGACGCGAAGGCTTTGAATCAAATAACGCCGACAAAATATTTGAGAGTACGTTTTCGTCTCAAACTACTAGATAACATAAAAGCCCTCCTTTCGGGGGGCTTTTATACTTTTATTTCCAAAAACATTAACAGTCTTTTTTGTCTTCCGTAAAAGTAAACACAATTGGCTTTTTAACTTTTTCTTCAAGCAAGGCAACCTCAATCACCTCTTCTACATAGTTAACATAGTGGAAAGTTAAACCTTTTGTATACTCCTCGCCTATTTCTTCTACGTCTTTTTGGTTTTTGTAGCACATTATGATGTCCTTAATATTTGCCCTTTTTGCCGCAAGAATCTTTTCCTTTATCCCTCCAACAGGAAGCACTTTTCCTCTCAAAGTTATCTCACCAGTCATGGCAAGGTCTTTTTTGATTTTCCTTTGGGTAAATATCGAAGCCATAGAAACTAACATCGTAATACCTGCCGAAGGGCCGTCTTTGGGAACCGCACCTTGAGGCACGTGAATGTGAAGGTCATATTGACTAAACACACGATAATCAATGCCGATTTCGTCGGCATGTGATTTCAGATAAGAAAGTGCCGTTACAGCCGATTCTTTCATGACATCGCCAAGCTGACCTGATAAAGTCAACACGCCTTTTCCTTTACTCAAGTTTGTTTCAATAAACAAAATATCGCCACCAACGGGAGTCCAGGCCAAACCGGTTACTACACCCGCAAGATCATTGCCTTCATATAAGTCTTTATCAAAAATCGGCTGACCCAATAATCTTTCGATGTCCGCTTCTTTGATGTTTGGATTGTATTCCTCTTCCATAGCTACTGCTTTCGCTATTTTCCTGACTACACTTCCTATTTTTTGTTCCAAATTACGAACACCCGACTCACGTGTGTAACCTTCTATGATTTTGACAATCGCTTGATTGTTTAATTTTATCATAGTGGAAGACATTCCGTGCTGCTCTATTTGTTTAGGCAAAAGATGTCTTTTTGCAATTTCAAGCTTCTCTTCTACCGTGTATCCACTCAATTCTATAATCTCCATTCTGTCTCTAAGGGCAGGCTGAATACTATCTAAAGAGTTGGCAGTAGCTACAAAAAGTACATTTGACAGGTCGTATTCAACCTCCAAATAGTTATCTTTAAAGGCAGAGTTTTGCTCTGGATCCAAAACCTCCAACAAAGCAGATGATGGATCACCTCTGTGGTCTTTAGAAATCTTATCTATTTCATCCAATATAAAAACTGGATTACTTTTTTTAGCCTTTTGAATATTCTGAATAATCTTACCCGGCATAGCACCTATGTAAGTTTTTCTATGTCCTCTCACCTCGGCTTCGTCATGCACACCACCTAGGGCCATTCTTACATATTCTCTTCCGAGAGCTTTCGCGATAGACTTCCCAAGGGAGGTTTTACCTACTCCTGGAGGGCCATACAAACAAAGCAACGGGGCTTTCATGTCTTGACGAAGTTTCAAAACCGCGAGATATTCTAAAATACGCTCTTTTACTTTGGTTAACCCAAAATGGTCGTTATCTAAAATCTTTTTAGCTCTTGCAAGCGAAAAGTTATCTTTCGACATTTCATTCCAAGGCAAATCAACCAAGAGTTCTGCATAACCCAGTGAAACACCATACTCTGGAGCCATTGAGTTCATACGCATGATTTTGTTGAGCTCTTTGTTAAAATGCTCATTCACCTCTGGTTTCCATCTTTTTTTGGCACCTTTGGCTCTTAGCTTCTCTACTTCTTGGTCTGGCGTATCCATTCCAAGCTCTTCCTGAAGCACTTTTATTTGCTGTCTGAGGTAATATTCTTTTTGTTGCTGATCTATATCCGAGCTCGCTTTGCTTTGAATATCTTTTTTGATTTCCAAAACCTGTACCTCTTTCATCATATGTTCAAGCAGTTTGGTAGCTTGCTCATACCCGTCAAAAGTCTCAAGAAGCAATTGCTTTTCAGCTATACCTACATTGAGGTTTGAAGAAAGAAAATGTGTTAGGAAGTTAGGCGTATCAATATTATTTATCGCAATCTGAGCGTCTCTTGGTATCTCTGGATTTAAATTTAAAATATTAAGTGCCGCTTCTTTTAAGCTTTGGATAAGAGCCTTGGTTTCCTTTTTCTTTGGATTAGGGAAGTGATCTTCGATGTATTCAACTTTTGCAGTCAAATGTGGTTCTACTTTCAAAAACTCCTCCACTTTAAACCTTCTTCTGCCTTGTAGAATAATGGTTACATTACCATCCGGCAAAACTATCATCTTCAAAATATGAGCAATAGTTCCGACTTTATATAAGTCATCTATAGAAGGTTCTTCGTTGGTAGTTCTTATCTGAGAAATTATCCCTAAGGTTTTATCGCCTTTATATGCTTTTTTAACTAAACGCGTCCCTTTAGTTCTTGTTACGGTCACAGGTATAACTATGCCCGGAAAAAGGACCGTATTTCTTAGCGGAAGTATGGACAAAACTTCAGGAAGATTGTTAGCATCTTCCATGACTTCGTCTGGTGGAGCTATCTCTATCATTTCAACACTTTCTAAATTTCTTCCTGAAAGCTCCAAATTCATTATTTTTTCAAAATCTTGCATTAACTCAAGGTGGTTTTATATGTCAAAATGACAATTTGAAAATAGTCAAAAAGCCATTCGTAAACAAAAAATAGTATTAAAATATTTGTCAAAGCTAATGCCACAGTGGCAAAACATGGCAAAATGTCACATTCGAATAGCCAGCCCCTTATTTGAAAGGTATTTTTTCAAATCAGGGATTGGAATTTCTCTAAAGTGAAATATACTTGCGGCTAAACCTGCATCGGCATTACCTACCGTAAAAACTTCGTGAAAGTGTTCCATAGAGCCCGCTCCTCCAGATGCAATAACAGGAATATTAACTGAAGTTGAAATCTGCGAAGTTAAGGTATTTGCAAAACCCGCCTTTGTGCCATCAGCATCCATCGAAGTCAACAAGATTTCTCCGGCACCTAATTCTTCTATCTGCTTTGCCCAAGCCAATGTTTCTATATCTGTACCTTTGCGGCCCCCATGGGTATGCACTAGGTTTGTACCTTCTACATTTCGAGTATCAATGGCCACTACAATACATTGGCTTCCGAACTCTTTAGCTAAGTCATACACTAATTGCGGGTTCCTAACAGCCGAAGAGTTTATAGAAACTTTATCAGCACCTGCATTTAGTAGTTTAGAAACATCATTTATAGAACCGATACCTCCACCTACACAAAAAGGGATATTGACCGCATGAGCAACTCGATACACCAACTCAAGTAAGGTTTTACGCTCCTCTACTGTAGCTGTGATATCTAAAAAAACAAGTTCGTCTGCTCCTTGAAGGGCATATTCAGCTGCTAATTCAACTGGATCACCGGCATCTCTTAGGTTTACAAAGTTCGTACCTTTTACAGTACGTCCATCTTTTATATCTAAGCAAGGAATTATTCTTTTTGTTAGCATAAAAAATTCTTGATTTCTTTTAAGGAAATACGTCCTTCATAAATAGCTTTTCCTACTATAACACCATAAATATTGGCATCGTTTAGCTTTTCTATATCGGCCATAACACTCACACCACCGCTAGCTATTATATGCAACTCAGGGAATTTATTTTGCATTTGACTATATAAATCAAACGAGGGGCCTTCCAACAGGCCGTCTTTGGCCACGTCGGTACTAATTGTATACTTTATGCCTTTTGCTATATATTTTTCCAAGAAGTCAAATACTGAAACATCCGTATCTTCCTCCCAGCCGCTAATCGCAATTTTTTCATTTTTAGCGTCAGCTCCCAATATTATTTTTTCAGAACCAAAAGTTTCGAGCCAGTTCATAAACATTTCAGGATTTTTCACAGCTATACTGCCACCAGTAACTTGCTTTGCACCATATTCAAAAGCCATTTTAATAGCCTCGTCTGACTGTATGCCCCCTCCAAAATCAATCGAAAGGTTAGTTTGAGTAGCAATAGCTTCCAGAACCTTATGGTTAACTATTTTCTTTTGCTTAGCTCCATCCAAATCAACAAGATGCAACCTCTGAATACCCGCCGCTTCAAACTCTTTAGCTACTTCGAGCGGACTTTCGTTGTATATTTTTTTTTGAGCGTAGTCGCCCTGAGTTAATCGTACACATTTGCCATCTATGATATCAATAGCAGGAATAATCTGAATCATGTTATTAATTAAAGAGCTAAAAAATTCTGAAATATTTGTTGGCCTACCATTCCGCTAATTTCGGAGTGAAACTGGCAAGCATAAAAGTTGTCTTTTTGTAAAATCGCCGAATAAGGCAACACATAGTCGGTTTGAGCAACTGTAAAGTCACACAAAGGAGCATAATAGCCGTGATTATAATACACGTATGCTTCTTCATTTACATGTTCGCAAAGAGGCGTTTTTAGGTTTGTAATAGAATTCCAACCAGTTTGTGGGATTTTAAAACCAGCCTTCTTTGGAAATTTAATTATGGGAATATCAAAAATACCCAAACAATCGGTATCGCTCTCTTCAGAGTGAGCACATAAAAGCTGCATACCTACGCAGGTTCCCAAAAACGGCTGCTTTAAGTGAGGAATCAACTTATCCAAACCGCTTTCCTTTAGGCTTTTCATGGCCGAGCCCGCCTCTCCTACTCCAGGGAATATTATCTTCTCCGCATTTTCTAATTTCTGAGGATCGTCTGTAAGTTCATACGTAGCTCCAATTCGTTCTAATGCGTATATCACAGACATGATATTACCTGCATTATATTTTATAATTGAAACTTGAGGTTTTAAAATTTCTTTGGTCATTATAAAGACTTACTAATTCGTTTCAAAATTACGGTTTTATATCTAAATACTTCAATAAAAATAAAACCCGACTAAATTGTCGGGCCTATTTGTTCGCTAAATTTGTCAGGAAAAAGTTTTTAAATCGTAATGGATTGATTATTAATTATCTTGATTCATGTTTAATTAACTGACATAATCCACAAATTTAAACCAAACATTAATAAAAAAAACATTTTTCTACTTTTTTAGAATTAAGAGTTTGTCTGAATTATACATTTATGTGTTTTTTTTTAACAAAAAAACACATTCCGTGTTTATTATATGACTTTGATATACAATAAATAATAATATTGGTTAAATTTGCCCTCATTAAGCCAAAATATTTTCATTTTAAATTACTTCCCTTTATTCTTGGGTCTTTTAATCCATAAATGACAATTTCAATATCCGATATACAAGCTCCGATCGCTGTAGAGATGAAAAACTTCGAAAAGAAGTTTAAAGATTCTATGAAGACGAACGTGATGCTTCTCGACCAAATCACGAAGTATATAGTACATCGTAAAGGGAAACAAATAAGACCCATGTTTGTGTTTCTTACGGCGGGAACCGTTGGGCAAATTCAAGACTCAACTTACCGAGGTGCAGCCTTGATTGAACTCGTTCATACGGCTTCGTTAGTTCACGACGACGTTGTGGATGACTCAAACTACAGACGCGGCTTTTTCTCTATTAATGCACTTTGGAAAAACAAAATTGCAGTTCTAGTTGGTGACTTCCTGCTCACCAAAGCACTTGACCTTAGTATAAAAAACAAAGACTACGACCTGATGGGTATTGTAAACAATGCCGTGAAGGAAATGAGTGAAGGCGAACTTCTTCAAATTGAAAAAGCTAGAAAACTCGACATTACAGAAGATATTTACTTTGAAGTAATAAGACAAAAAACGGCCTCTCTAATAGCCTCTTGCTGTGCAGTAGGTGCCGCTTCAACTGGTGCTGATGAAGCCTCCACAGAAAAAGCTCGACTTTTAGGCGAAAAGATAGGTATGGCTTTTCAGATTAAAGACGACTTGTTTGACTTTGGTGACGAGGAAATTGGAAAACCTACAGGTATAGACATCAAAGAAAAAAAGATGACCTTACCGCTCATATATGCACTAAACCAGTCAAGTTGGCTAACGAAAAGGAAGATAATCAATCTGATTAAAAATGAATCTAACAAGCCCGCCAAAGTAGCAGAGGTGATTCAATTTGTGAAAAAATCAGGAGGGATAGAATATACACAAAAGATAATGCAGACTTATGTAGACGAAGCTTTTGAGATTTTAGATTTTTACCCACAGTCAGAATACCGCGACTCACTTAAAAACCTTATTCAGTACACCATAGACCGTACAAAATAATAAAAGCTCAACTTTCGTTGAGCTTTTACTTTTTACCATTCTCGGTTCATTTTCTTATTTCGAACCTGAAATCAACTCACATAATATTCTTTCTGATTCAGTAAGATAAATGTCATTTTCCTTTTCAGAATCTTTTGCTTTGTTCAATTTCTTCATCGCAGTTCTTCTCTTTTCAGATTCTTCCTTTTCCTTCTTTCTAACTTCGTAATTTAATGAGTATTCATTTTTATCTTTCAATAATTTGTACTCATTCAACTCATCTACCAAATCAATAAGTTCTGGATCAGACTTGAGTCTACTTTGAAACTTCCCGTTTAGTTTAGAAACCAATTTGTCATTTATAGAATTAACTTTTACAAAGTTTGCCTTTTCCACCTCATCGTAAGGCAAAGCTGTTGGCTGAGAACTTTCACCGTTTTCGTCAGGGCTAAAAGGTGAAGGTAATGAAATGTCAGGCTCTACTCCTTTAAGTTGAGTACTATTTCCAGTAATTCTGTAAAACTTCTCAGTAGTTAATTTCAACTGACCAAAACGCTCTTTCTCTTCAAAACCCATGTTTGAAGAACCTGAATTAGCTCCAACACCATTTTTATTTCTAGACGCCTGTCTCGGTGAGTTCAAAAACTGATCAAGGTCTACCAACTGCTGAACTGTACCTTTCCCGTACGATCTTTCACCTACTATCAATCCTCTTTTGTAGTCTTGAATAGCCCCAGCAAAAATCTCCGAAGCCGAAGCACTAAAACGATTTTGTAAAATCATTAAAGGACCGTTATAAACCAATTCTTTATCAGTATCTGACTCTACGTCAACTTTGCCTCTGCCTGTGCGTCTTTGCACTACTGGACCTTCTGTAATAAACAAACCTGTAAGGTTAATGGCTTCTGTCAATGAACCTCCACCGTTATTTCTCAAGTCTATTAATACTCCGTCAACACCCTTTTCTTCGAAATCAATTAAAAACTGCTTAACGTCTTTTGTGGTACTTTGAAAATCCCCCCCTTTTCTAGCATATTCAAAATCTCTATAGAACATCGGGATATCTATTACTCCAATTTTATATGTTTTCTTTTCGTGTTTGAAATCAATAACCTCAGATTTGGCAACGGCCTCTTCTAATTTAATTTTCTCTCTTTCTATTCTTAATATTTTTGGTTCAGTTCCCACGGGAGAATCTTGTGGTAAAAGCTTAAGTCTTACTATTGTTCCTTTCTTACCTCTTATTAGTTTAACTGCATCGTCTGTCAACCATCCTATTATGTCCTGAAACTCACCATCATCTCCCTGAGCAACTGCCAAGATATAATCATTTTTGGCTCCATTCCCATTTTTAAACAATGGGCCACCTGGCACTACATCTACTATCATTACATAATCGCCTTCGTTTTTAAGCGTAGCACCTATACCCTCTAGCGACTGGCTCATCTCAATATTAAACTGAGCCGCAGTACTAGGAATCATAAATGAAGTATGCGGGTCAATAATCTCAGTAAATGAGTTTACAAAAGTTTGAAATATATCTTCTGATCTCCACTTTAATACGCGTGACTCATACATATCGTATCTCTTATTTAAAATAGATACGATTGCACTGTCTGAAGTTCCTGAAAGCTTTAATCCTAAAGCTTGGCTTAATATAATTTTATCCCAAATTTTATCTAATTCTTTTTCCGAAGTTGCCCAAGGAGCTTTTGACCTATTTACTTCATAGGTTTCGTTTGTAGTGAAGTCAAGTGGCTTACTTAAGAAGTTCTTTATATAGGCATGTCGCTGCTTATACTTTGTTCTGTAAGCATTGAAAACATCAAATGGGGCCGACAGATTACCGGTTAACAAAGACTCATCGATGGTGTATCTGTATTTTTCAAAGCCATCAATTTCTTGTTTTGTAAAATACGCTTTTGAACCGTCTACGTTTTCTATGAAATTGTCCCAAACCTTGGCAGAAAGGGAATCGTTTACCAAAAATTTCTTGTAGTGATAATTGTTCAAAAACTGAGTAACAAAAGCCTCTACCTTTGACTGTGAAGCCGTAGGTTCAAGGTTGTCGTAACTATATTTTGGGGCATCGTTTTGAGCAAAAGCTGCAACGCTTCCTACCCACAATAACGAAATTAAAATTCTTTTCTTCATTTAATTAGATTTTAACCAATAGTCTAAATATAAGAAAACTGGCTGGTTATTTTACTATTTCTAACAATTCAATATCAAAAATCAACACTTGATTAGGGCCAATAGAAGGAGGTCCTTGAGTTCCATAAGCTAAATCCGACGGTACATAAACAGTCCATTTTGACCCAACAGTCATCAGTTGCAAAGCCTCAACCCATCCTTTAATAACTTGTGTAACTCCAAAAGTTGCGGGTTCACCTCTATTAACCGAGCTATCAAAAACTGTACCGTCAATAAGTGTTCCGTGGTAATGTACTTTTACTTTGTCAGTAGCAGTTGGCTTAGGCCCGTCTACCATTTTAAGTATTTTGTACTGCAAACCACTAGGAAGTGTAGTTACACCCGTCTTGGTTTTGTTTGCAATTAAAAACGCATCTCCTGTCTTTTTATTTTCATCGCCCACTTTATTTGCGGCCTTTTGAAAATAAGATTGAATAAAAGCCCCACTAACGTCAGAGCTCATTACTGATTTATTATTTGCGATGGCGTCTTTAATGGCCTTTGCCAAAACTTCTACATTCGCGTTAATCTTCTGATTTCTAATATTATCCCCAACATTAATTCCGATTGCGTAACTCAAAGAATCCAAAGAATTTTTTAAAGTCACTTGACCAAATGATATTTGACTAAAGGTTAAAAAAAGCGTGGTAAAAACTAATTTTATTGAAATTTTCATACTTTTATTTTAAGAATTTTAAATTATAACGTTAAATACGCAACTTGCACAAAAAAACGTAAATATTTTAACAAATTTAACAATACCATTAACAAATATCGACCCAAAAATTTTGTGGTATAATTTTTGAATTCGCAAATACATGAAAAAATTAATTTCCTTAATGACAAGCATATTAAAGTTTCCTTTGACAATAATACTATCTGTTAAAAACATTCTCGTAAGTTTTGCTAATAAACTCAAAAGCCCTTATCATAGTTCAACACTCCAAATAAGAGGATTTATTCATTCAGTAGCCATAGCCTCTATTGTTTTTGGTGGCTTATATATTTTTAAACCTTTTGGTTTAGAAACAGACTCTGAAGCCAATATGCATATCATAATTTTGGGATTATTGGCTTTTGCATGCATGCTAGTTTTGCAGTTTTTCTTCCCAATTGTTCTGAAATCTTTTTACAATGAACTTGATTGGACACTCGGTAAGCAGTTTATTCAATCGTTTTTAATGGTTGCGTCAATTGCCGGCATTTCATTTTATTATATTAATAGCCAAGGCATTGCAAACTTAGAACTACCATTAGACTATATTAAAGTATTAGGGTTTAGTATTCTGCCTCTTTTATTATTTGTTTTTCTTCAAGAAGGAATGCACACAAGTAAATTTAAAAGAAAGGCGGAAGATTTAACAAGCGACTTATCAGGTAAAGAAGTTATTTCAGGAAATAACCCTCTTAAAATTTTAGCTTTTGAAGGAAGTGGCCAAACACTTAGTTTGGTGCCAAATCAATTAATTTATGCGAAAGTAGGTAAAAATCAAACTGAATTCTTTTACCAAAACATCTTAGGTGTGGACAAATCAGAGGTAAACATAGACGAAAAAAAGGTACTAGACGAACTGAAAGACCACCCGCAATTTGTATCGCTTAATAAAGGATTGTATATAAACACAAATGCAATTCACAAAATCACAGGAAATGCACGCGGATTTGAGGTGGCGATAGCACGATTTAATGAGTTGATACCTGTATCAAGCAAATTCAGAAAAAACTTAGGGTAAGTTCTTATTGAAAATTATTGATTGGTTAGTTTGTTTTATTTAAACAGGCTAACCTTTTTTTGCTTAATAAAATCAGCCTCCTATAACTTATGCTGAAAAATTATGCTTCTAAAAACACAAAATCACCGAAATCAAACAATCATTCTATTCATTTGATTTATACAACCTCACGTAACTAGAGGGCGACATTTGTTTAAAAAGCTTAAATGTCCTGCTAAAATAAGATAGTGAATTAAATCCGCAGTTAAATGCCACTTCTGAAACTGGTTTATGCTCAAGGAGCATCTTGCAGGCTTGGTTTATTCTATATTCCATCAAAAAGTCGGTAAAAGTAACTTTAAACTGCTTTTTGAAATATAGACAAAACGCAGGCAAAGTCATGTTTACTAATTCGGCAATATGATTTGTATTAATATCTTCATTAAAATGATTTTCTACGAAATCGAAAATTTTAACAACTCTAACTTGTCCTTTCAGGTATCTTTCGTGTTTATTGATTGATTGGTTTAAGGCTACTCCATTTTGTTTTGCAAGAAAAGCTAACAATTCTTGAAGTTTATGAAATTTGGCCAAGCCGTTTAAAGTCAGTATTTCTTGAAAATATTGAATAGCTGCATTCTTCGTTTTTTTCGAAAAACTAATACCAACAAGACTTTTTATTAGTAAGTTTTGGATATCCTGCCATTCTGGTATCTCTTTTTCAAACAAATCTGCCTTAAATTGAATCACTATTTCTTCGTGGATATCGGTGGCACCATATCCAAAACCCGAATGCGGCAAATTGGATCCAATCAAAACCAAGTCGCCGGAATCATAGTAACTCACATGACTTCCTACGTGCCTACGGCCATTTCCTTCTAAAACTAATATTAACTCCACCTCAGGGTGGTAGTGGTAACTCCACTCAAATTGATCAGCGGTAACTCTATGATGTAACACTCTCATCGATGACCCTTTGTCGGGAACAATTTTCTCAAACTCTAATTTCATTCGATTTTATTAACTCAGTTAAAATATTGCATAAATATAAAACAAAAAATATAGAAATACATATATAACTTTGTATTATTCTAATTGACTTTATACTTACTAACCTATGATAGACAATAGAGCGAGTTTTTTCGCTCTATTTTTTATTTAACTCACATTCAACCCTTTCCAATATTATTCCTTATATATTGGCCTTAAAAACTAAAAACATGAAAAACTGGCAGATCAAAACATCCTTATATCTCAATTACTTTGTATTTGCCATCTTACTCAACTCGGTGGGAATTGTAATCTCTAAATCGATAAATGTTTACGGTGTTACAGAAGGAAACGCGTCTATTTTAGAAGCATTTAAGGATTTACCCATTGCAATCGTTTCTTTTTTCATTGCCTCATTCTTGCCAAAGTTCGGGTACAAAAAAGCCATGATGATAGGCCTAGGAATCGTTTTTTTTGGTTGCCTGGGTATGTATTTTGGTAATTCTTTTTTATCGGCTAAGTTATTATTTTTAAGCATCGGCGTGAGTTTCGCATTAATAAAGCTTTGCGTGTATAGTTTAATTGGCGAAATAACCGATACCCAAAAAGAACACACCGCTCTGATGAGTTCAATTGAAGGCTTTTTTATGGTGGGAATAGCAAGTGCTTACTTTTTATTTCCTTTTTTTTATAGCCAAACAGACACGAATCAGTGGCTAAATGTGTACTTATTTCTTTGTGTTTTTATATTTATCTCTTTTTTGTTTTTAGCTTTTTCAGATTTAAAAACCTCAGCCGAAGTTAGCCAAAGCTCAGCACTTGAAGACTTAAAGGCTTCTTTCCAATTGATAATTTTACCTTTGGTACTAATATTTGTAGGCTCCGCTTTCTTCTTTGTGATGATTGAGCAAGGCATCATGACTTGGCTCCCAAGGTTTAACCAAAAGATATTTTCATTCTCTGAAAAACTAAGTGTACAGATGGCCTCTATTTTAGCCATATCATTGGCTATCGGAAGGTTTTTGGCCGGATGGCTAACTAAAAAAATTTCATGGTCATCTATCGTGATAGCATGCTCAATCATCTCAATCATTATACTGTTTTGGGTATTGCCCCAACTAAAAATCACGGGCGATGTAAAAGTTATTGAGTCGCTCTCTGAGGTTCCATTTTTAGGATTTGTGTTGCCTCTAATTGGCTTATTCATTGCCCCAATTTACCCATTACTTAACTCAGCTGTGTTAAGTAGTTTGCCTAAAAAACTACACGCTGCCATGTCCGGTCTTATTATTATTTTCTCAGCATTGGGCGGCACTATCGGTTCACGAATAGTGGGGACACTTTTTGAAAACTTAGATGGTGTAAAAGCATTTTATTTTTTAACTATACCTATCGGCTTACTCATATTATTTGTTTTAAGGATTAAATCCATCATTAACAAACAAAAAACTTCATCATGAAAACAGTATTAGACTTCCCTGATTTCTTTAAGGAAATTCAACTTTCAGGCTATTTCGCAGATTCAAAAACATTCCCAGATTTAGAACCAAAAAAATCAATTGGAAAAATAGTAGATGTTTTTTTTGACCAAAAAGAAAACGAGAATTTCTCTTTGCCCTTATTTTTAAATGAAAATTTTTATATCCCCGAAAATAACGCAACGAGCTACACTTCTGACGAAAGTTTAAAACCTGAAGACCACCTGCATCAACTGTGGAAACATCTAAGTTTGGAAGTTAAAAAAGGTAAGTCGAATACTACTTATATTTCAATGCCTCACGGCTTTGTGGTTCCCGGAGGGCGATTCCAAGAGGTTTATTACTGGGATAGTTATTTTACAATGCTTGGGCTCATTGTTTCAAAAAAATTCCAAAAGGTAGAAGACATGATTGCCAACTTTGGCTTCCTAATAGACACCTATGGGTTTATACCCAACGGAAACAGGACCTATTTTTTAAGTAGATCACAGCCTCCATTTTTTGCTTTGATGGTGGCCTTACTAGAGACTTTTGATGGTAAATTAAAAGCCATCGATTTTTTACCTCAACTAAAAAAAGAATATGCTTTTTGGATGAAAAATCAAGAAAGCTTAAGTACAGCTACCGCCATTGAAAGAGTTGTGAAACTTAATGATGGAACGATTTTAAACAGGTATTTCGATAATGACCCCAGCCCTCGACCTGAGTCTTATGAAGAGGACGTACACTTATCAGAAAAAGCAGATTCACCCGAGGAATTATTTTTAAATCTAAGGGCTGCTTGCGAATCGGGTTGGGATTTTAGTAGCCGCTGGCTTGAGGACCCTATGGATTTGGCAACAATAAAAACTACAGAGTTACTTCCGGTTGACTTAAACTGCCTCTTGTATAATTTGGAGAAATACATTAGCGAATTAAGCGAAGATGAAACCGAAAAGGCAAAATATGAACACTTAGCAGCAACAAGAAAATCGGCCATATTGAAGTACTTCTGGAATGAGGAGAAACAATTTTTCTTTGATTATAATATAAAATCAAATAGTCAAAGCACTAGTTTAACATTAGCAGGAGTTTTTCCTTTGTTTTTTGAGGTTGCCACTACAAATCAAGCCCAAAGTGTAGCTCAGATATTGCAAGAAAAGTTTTTAAAACCAGGAGGCTTAGTTACCACACTATCAGAAAGTGGGCAGCAGTGGGACAGCCCAAACGGTTGGGCTCCACTCCAATGGTTATCCATAAAAGGACTTTTAAAATATAAACAAAATGACCTTGCTAAAAAAGTATCGGATAACTGGTTAGCACTAAACACCTCGGTTTATATAAATGAAGGCAAGTTTACAGAAAAGTACAATGTTGCAACTACTGATAGCGAAACTGGAGGTGGTGAATATCCAAATCAAGATGGTTTTGGCTGGACAAATGGGGTATTTTTAGATTTAAAATCAAAAAACCTTTAACCACTTGTCTTGTGCTTTCATAACAAGCTCTATTACGTCTCTTACTACGCCATCGCCTCCACATTTGTCGGAGATGTAATCTGCTATGGACTGAACTTCTTCAACGGCATCAAAAGGGCATGCAGCAAGAGTTTCAGTATATTTCATAACCAGGTAATCAGGAATATCGTCACCAACAAAAACAGTATGGGCTGCTTCGATATTGTTTTTTTCTAAATAGCCATTATACACTTCCAGTTTTTGGTCGGTACCGGCATTCAAGAAAACATCTTTAATACCTAATCCGTGTAAGCGAGTGGCAATAGATTGTTGTTTACCACCTGTGATAACCGCAATGTTATAACCTTGTTTTAGTGCCATTTGAATAGCATAGCCATCTCTAACGTTAAAAGTACGCAGAACATCGTTTTCGCTTACAATTAATGTGGCGTCGGTAAAAACTCCGTCTACATCAAAAACAAAAGTTGTAATATTTGCAAGTCTACTTCTTAATCTAATATCCATCTATAAGGGTTTTGGGGTGCAAGTATACAAAAAAAGCGAGGCCAAACCTCGCTTTTCTTTCTATTATATTATTATGCTGGCCTTCCTTTATCAAGCTCGTCTTGCCATTTTTTTAGTTCATCCCATTTTTCATCTCTCGCATATTCAGCTTGCTTTGGCCAAGTGGTTGGGTCATGCATCTGGAATCTCGACCCTGCACTTTCAAGTATTTCTTTAATAGTTTCCGCTGAGGTATCAGCTAGTTGAGCAAAAGTAAATATGCCTGCTTTGTTACAAAGCTCTTCTATTTTAGGCCCGATTCCTTCTACTATCTTTAGGTCATCTTTTTTACTACTTGGAGCTGGTTTGGGAGCCGGAGCGGCAAAAGATGCTACAGGAGCAGCCGTAACGGCAGCGGCAGCAACAGCACCTGCAGCAGCACTGCCTAGGTCTAAGCCACCAGAGGCTTTAGCAGATACTTTTGATTTTCTACATGCATCTAATTCTCCTTCTAGGAAATTGATTCTGTCTTGCAGCTCTACTGAGTGCGACTTAAATCTATCTCCCAATATTTTGTTTAATAACCACCAAAGTAGCAAGCCTAACAAAAGTGCCAACAAGAATATATCCAAAGGGAAGTTATTTATAAGACATTTAATATTTTCCATGTTATTTACGTATTATTATAGTTTATTATTTCATTAATCGGATAGACACACGACGGTTCTTTGCTTTACCATCAGGAGTACTTTCGTCAGCGATAGGCTCACTTTCTCCTTTACCAAAAGTCTCAAGATTATCAGGAGAAAATCCATCGGTTACTAATATATTTTTTACAATGCCGGCTCTTTTTAAAGAGAGTGGATTGTTTGTCGCTTCTGATCCGTCACTGTCGGTGTGCCCTGTTAAACTTAGCTTTGCTTCCGGATTTTTCTCCAAATATGCTTTTGCAGTTTTTAGGAAATTTTCTAATTCGGCTGTGCGAGTTATAGTTGACTTTCCGCTTTCAAAATAAACATCTAATGGTTCGAAAAGTACTTTTTCTTCGGGTGTCAGTTCTACTTGGACTGTATCCTCTACAACTGTAATGGTATCTGCCATGGCTGGCGTCATAGTTTGTTCAATTGCCGTAGGTTGCATCATGCCTGAGCACTCTGGTTTTCTGTAACAATTCCAAAACCAACTGTAAAGAAGGGATCCTAGTAAAATCACAATAGGAATAATAAATCTGTTCATGATTAAAGTAGGGGTTAATAAATTAATGGATAAATTTCTAACAAATAAAAACAAAATTTGCGTATTACAATAATTAAGATTCAGAAATCAAAAAAAAGTAACAGAAAAATTTAAAATTTCTAAAAAAAACAAAAAAAAAGACCCAATTAATGGGCCTTTCCTTCATATAGACTTAATAATCAAATCCTTACTTATTCATTGTCGACAAGAACTCTTGGTTGGTTTTGGTTCCTTTCATTTTGTCGAGTAAAAACTCCATAGTTTCCATAGGGTTCATATCGGCCATGTACTTACGAAGCAACCAAACTCTTTGCAGTTCGTCTCTATCCATAAGAAGGTCTTCTCTACGTGTTCCTGAAGTTAAAATATCGATAGATGGGAACACGCGTTTGTTAGCCAATCTACGATCTAACTGAAGCTCCATGTTACCTGTACCCTTAAACTCTTCAAAGATTACTTCATCCATTTTCGACCCTGTGTCTATTAGAGCTGTAGCCACAATAGTTAATGAACCACCGTTTTCTATTTTACGAGCCGCTCCAAAGAATCTCTTTGGTTTGTGAAGAGCATTTGCATCCACACCACCTGAAAGTATTTTACCAGAAGATGGCATTACTGTGTTATAAGCTCTTGCTAAACGTGTGATTGAGTCTAACAATATTACCACGTCGTGACCTGACTCTACTAACCTCTTAGCTTTTTCAAGCACCATTCCAGAAACTTTAACGTGCTTATCTGCAGTTTCGTCAAAAGTAGAAGAAATAACCTCCGCTCTTACGCTACGTTGCATATCTGTAACCTCTTCCGGACGTTCATCAATAAGCAAAATAATCAAGTAAACTTCTGGGTGATTTATCGTGATCGCGTTTGCAATCTCTTTAAGTAGAACCGTTTTACCCGTTTTCGGTTGGGCCACTATCATCCCCCTTTGTCCTTTACCTATAGGTGAAAACAAATCTAAAACACGGGTAGACATAATATCAGAACGTGTACTCAAATTAAGTTTTTCTTGAGGAAAAAGTGGTGTTAGATATTCAAAAGGAATCCTGTCTCTTATTTCTTCGGTAGTTTTACCATTAACCGAAAGCACTTTTAGGAGAGCAAAATATTTCTCTCCGTCTTTCGGTGGTCTGATAGACCCTTTAACGGTATCTCCAGTTTTTAATCCAAAAAGTTTTATTTGAGAAGGCGATACATAAATATCGTCTGGGCTGGCTAGGTAGTTATAATCAGCCGAACGAAGGAATCCGTAGCTACCTTCACTCATAATTTCTAATACACCTATATTTTCTATTAGGCCGTCAAACTCTTTTACGAGTGTATTAAACTGACGTTTTATATTTTTAGAATAATCTTCTTTTCTTTTTGCTTCTTGAGCTTGTTCTTTCGAAACTGGCTCATTTCCTGAAAGGCCTAAATCTTCATCCGATATTTCAGGTATTTCATCGTCTAAGTCAGAAAGGTCAACTTCTTCAGCTACCTCAATGCCGGCTAGCAACATTTCGTCTGCAAATGGATCGTTTGACTTTTTGTTTCTATTTTGAGCAATTTTATTTTGTACTTCTTCGGGTATATCCAAAGCTTTACTTTCTACTGGCTGTGCCGCAACTGCCTCAAAGTTTGGTGCAGCGTCTGCCACTACCCTTGTTATTCTTTTTCTAACCTTACCAGTTGAAGTTTTCGAATTTGATTCATCATTTGAATCTTCCTTTGCCTTTGGAGTTGGCGTATTTTTAGAATCTTCTGATTTATTAGGTACTTTTTTAGCTTTTGGTTTGCTTTCAGCTACAGACTCACTTGAGTTTTTTGCCTGATTTTCTAATATCTTGATAATTAATACTGACTTCGATAGCCCTTTTTCTAGTTCGATTCCCTTTTCGGTAGCGATACTTTTTAGTTCTGACAGAAGTTTAACTTTTAAATCTTCTTGATTATACATAAATTAATTGATTAAAAACAAAAGGTAGGTTGGACACACTGATTACACTAAATGTTAAATGAAATAGTTTGAAATAATCTTATTTTTTTTGGTAGAGATTGATTTCGAATTGAAACGAAACTGAAGAAATCATTGTAGCTGTTATGATTTCAGGAACAATTTTACGCATTATTTTTTAAGCGTACAAAAATATTTTCAATTAATGTAAAATTTATCAAAAAACACCTTCAAAAACTCTAATTGCAGGTCCTTTTAGCTCGATATTGGTAAAGTTATGGCCCGAAGGGTTAGCAAAACCAACCGAAAGGTTGCCTCCCAGTGTTTTAATTTTTATTGGCGAACTTAGACCTTTTTCTAAATTTGAAATTAATGCTGCAGCAGTAACTCCAGTTCCACACGAGTAGGTTTCATCTTCTACTCCCCTTTCGTATGTCCGGACAAATATTTCGTTTTCGCCTATTTGTTCCACAAAGTTCACATTTGTGCCGCCTCTGTTTACCCAAAAATCTGCATAGCGTATTTCAGCCCCTGCATCTTTAACATTTTTGGTTTCAAGTGATTTTTCAAAAGCGATGTAGTGAGGCGAGCCCGTGTTTAAAAACCAAGCTTGCTCTAGGGTTTCAACTCCGCTTACGTCTATCATGCCCAATGAAACTATATCGTTTTCGATAGATGCTTCATGTGGGCCATCTACGGCTATAAAACTCGTAGAACCCGAAAAGACACCAAGGTCTGAAGCAAACTTAACCGCACAGCGACCACCATTGCCACACATTGAGCCTTCTTTGCCGTCTGCGTTGTAATATTTCATGCGAAAATCATAGCCATCTGCATTTTCAATAATAATAAGCCCATCGGCACCAATTCCGAAACGGCGGTGACAAAGGTGCTCTATTTGTGATTCAGAAAGACTGATATCGTTTAATCTGTTGTCGATCATAACGAAGTCATTTCCTGTGCCTTGATATTTAAAAAAAGTACCCATAAAGTGATAACAAAAAATATTAAAAAAAAAGTCATCTCAGGGAGATGACGTTTTTTACAAATTATGAAAAAGCTATTACTTAAAATCTTTGCCTAAATTATTTAGTAGGCTTTAATTCTTTAATTCTTGCTGCTTTACCATGCTTACCTCTTAGGTAATAAAGTTTAGCACGACGAACTTTACCTCTTCTTAGGACCTCAATCTTATCGATATTTGGTGATAATACAGGGAAAATTCTTTCTACTCCAACACCGTTAGAGATTTTACGAACAGTGAAAGTTTCACCAGTGGTTCCGTAATTCTTTCTCTGAATTACTACTCCTTGGTATAACTGAATACGCTCTTTGTTTCCTTCAAAGATTTTTACGTATACATTAACAGTGTCTCCTGCCTTGAATTCAGGTAAGTCAGAACGCTTGTTACTGAACTCCGACTCTACAAATTTAATTAAGTCCATTGAAAAAATAAATTTTTATAAATAAATATTTTAATTGCAAAGCGGCTTCTTTTAGGCTAAAAGAGGCATTTACGAAAATCGAGGTGCAAAGATAATCAAATTTAATTTTATTTGAAACCCACTTTTTTAATTTTCCTCATATTTTTTTCACCCAAAATCTAAAACTACTTTAATTTCGTTCTGAGCGTACAAATAGAGGTATTTTAACTAAAAAAAACGCGGTGCTTTTTTTTGAATAATAACAAATACAGCTCTATTACAAGAACTGAAAGTGCTTTTATGACCAAAAAATCACAGAACCATAGTTTCCAATAACCTATGAAGTGTTTTTTGAGGATCATCGGTATAGCCCGGATGCACCTCTGATGCTTGCAAAATCGTAGATCTTTTGGCTGTTAACCACCTAAATCGGGAAGGTAAATCTTGACAACCTATTGGCCCACCCGTTTGACTTCCTTTACATATATTCTCAAAAGACATTAAGTTATTTCGTAACTCTAACAAATCAGTTTCAGGACTAAAAGCTAAAACTTTGGCTTCGTTTATAAAAAACTCAAACTTTAAAAACTTAAGTGATTTGCAAAAAACGATTACTCCCAGATTGATAAACTCGGCCCGCTCCACGCGTGGACAAAAACGCACCGTGGCGTATTCATAAACGTGCATTTCTTGCATTTTCAGCTTCGGTTACAAAAGTGGACATACTTTCTAATCGTTTTAAAAGAAAGCTTTTATATAATTCTTTATTAACTCCGTCTTGCTTATTTATAAACGAATCTGGAATTCCATCAACGAGCATTTCAAGTAATTGAGGCGTGACTATTGGAGTCAACATTTCTGACATTTCGGCAATACTGCTTGCCTTTGATATCAAAACGTGCTCTTTGATTGCCGCAAAAGGCCTTTGAGCTTGGTCTTCCCAGTTTTCGGGTGCATGATGAAAATACAAAGACGCTCCATGATCAATGAGCCAAAGCTCTTTGTTCCAAAATAACATGTTAGTATTTTTGGCCGTACGGTCAATATTCATCAAAAACGCATCTAACCAAACTATTTTCGCAGCTAATTCTGGTTCAACTTCATGAACTAATGGATCGAAACTTATAGAACCAGACAAATAATGTAAGCCAAGGTTTTTGCCTACACTAAACTTCAACAAGTCTTGTATTTCTTCGTCGGGTTCAGTTCTGCCAAACCCTTCGCCCAAGTCTGCCAAAACTAATTCTGGAACTTTGAGCCCTAGTTCTCTGGCTAGTTCTGCTCCGATATAATCAGCAACTAAGGCCTTGGTGCCCTGCCCGGCTCCTCTAAACTTGAGTGCATACAAGAAACCATCGTCGGCTTCTACAATCCCCGGCAATGAACCTCCTTCTCTCAAAGGAGCCACATAACGTACCACATTTACCTGCCTTAATGGATTCATCAGAATTTAACTTTTCCCCAACCAAGGGTATTTACCATCCAATTTGGAAGTGGCTTTTGCGTTTTTCGCTTTTGTAAATTTATATACCAACCTATTTTTTTCAAAACTGGCACCTTATGTGTTTCCACAAACTCTATAAGGGTACCGTCTGGATCTTCGATGTAGGTAAACCTTCCTGCGGCATCGCCCATGTCAAACGAATTGGCACTGTCTACTACAAAAGGAAAACCACCTGACTTTAGCTTTTGACCAAGTTTATCCATATCCAAGGCATCAAAACAGAGGTGAATAAAACCAAGATCGCCCCAGCTTCTTCCTGCCATTATGGTTTTTACATTTCCGTCTATTTTTTGAACAAGTTCTAACTCTATGTTTCCAAATAATTTAGAAAAAGCACCTTCTGTAGACTGCGATTTCCTTAACAATACTCTTCTAAATGTATTTTGATTTGCGGCCAATGGCTCTAAGTCTCCGAAGGTTCCGGTTTTGTCGTAAACCACGGTAGTGAGCCCTAAAAGTTCCTTGTATAGAACCAATGATTTTTCAATATCGGAAACACCCAACACTACGCCTAGCACACCTCCTGCATTAGAAACACCTGACTTAAACCATGAGTTATCATCTACTACTTGTAGCTGATTGCCGTAATTATCTTTTAGCCAAACTACGGGTTTTTCTTCTGGATTTTTATAAACAGTAAGTTTATGGTCTTTTGCAAAAGTGAGGACATCATGGGTTTTGAATTTAACTGCAAAAATCCCCAAGTCGCCCAATTGAGGCTCAGAATCAGCAGCAATAGGCAATGGGGTTTTCGACTCCCAAATTTCAGCTCCACCTCCACCGGCCATATTAACCGCCAAAATGGCTCTTCTTTGTCTAATATTGCCTTTGGTATAGTTTACCATTAGCTTTGCTTCTGCCACATCGTCAAACACGGGCACGTTTAAACCGAGGTTTACATTGTACCACTTAAACGACTCCCAGGCATCGCTTACACCGATACCCACTTGCTGGATACCTGAAATTAAATTTTCATTATTAGACATATAGGACCAAAATTTAGATCTGAATTTTCGCCCAAAATTAAGAAAACCTGCGAATTTTATGGTAGAATAATAGAAAAAGAACAGATTCTATAAAATCTGATAGTTGGAGTTAAGCGTTTTGTCGTATTCTTCTTTGATTTTTTCAGGGCTTTTTTGTCCTTTCATGAAACTCTGCATAGCCTTAAAGTTTGCCAGCTGAACTTTAAAATACGAATTGAGTTGGTATTTTCTGTCCGAAACTAAGACTTCATTTTCCAAAACCTTAAATGTATATTTCCCTTGAGCACGTCTAAAAAAATCATATTCTTCCATGATACAATACGACTCATCGAAACCTAAAAGTGAATGGTACACTTCTTTTTTGACAAAGAGTGTTTGGTCTCCGCCTCTACACCACAGAAATGGAAAACGGGTAAAATAACTGTTGATTTTTAATAAAATACGAGGCGAATCAAATCTAAAACGAAAACAGCCCATGTCTGCCCCAAAAGTAATAGCATTATGAATATCCATCAAAAAACCATTTGGTAAAACCGCGTCAGCATGCACAAAATACAAAACATCGCCACTGGCTTTAGATGCTCCAAAATTCATTTGAGCGGCTCTTCCTGCTTTGGGTGCCTGCAAAAGTTTAGCGAAAGAAAAGGAGGAAACCACATTCTGAATTTGATCGCTTGAACTTGGGGAATCGACCACCAAAACCTCTTTAATACTTCCAGAAAAATTGCTTTTTATTGAATTTAGCAATTTGGAAATATTTGATTCTTCATTGTAAGTGGGAATAACAATACTTATTAGCATAATCGAAATATACGATTTAGATGAGATTTTTTGTTAGCCAAATCTAAAAAACGAGTATTTTTGAAAAAAGGATTTCAGAATTTTACTTTTTTTTAAATATTAAGTTGCCTTTTAAAAACCAAATGAAAATATTCAACAGCGAACAACTCCGCCTTTTAGACGCATATACCATTAAAGAGAAAGGAATCGCATCTGTGGATCTAATGGAAAGGGCAGCATCTGTATTTGTTGAAATTTTCTCCGAAATTTTCGGTGCTGAAGAATCTGTTCGGATAATATGTGGCACTGGAAACAATGGAGGAGACGGTTTGGCGGTAGCAAGGCTACTTCATCAGAAAGGCTACACGGTTTTTGTGGATATTATAAACGGCAATGAAAGTGCGGATTTTAAAATAAACCTAGAAAGACTAAATCAGCAGCAAATACCATGGCAGTATGTCGCCGAACTCAAATTAGCTCCAACAGATATTATCATTGATGCTATTTTTGGCTTTGGCATAAATAGACCTACAACGGGCATTTATCAAAAAACCATAGCCGCCATAAATGAAAGCAAAAGCAAAGTGGTGGCCATAGATATCCCTTCTGGTTTATTCCCTGATGCTTCATCTGAAAATCATAGCATTGTAAAAGCTACGCATACCATATCTTTCGAAAGCCCTAAACTGGCCTTTATGATGCCTGAAAACGACAAATGGGTTGGAAAACTTCACATTGCTCCAATTGGGCTTTCGGAGCAAAAAAAAGCAGAATTAAAAACAGATTACCATTACACTCTAAAAGCGGACATAAAACCTTTGGCTCGCGAACAATTTGGGCATAAAGGCACCTTCGGCCATGCACTTTTGATCGCTGGAAGTAAAGGGATGATGGGTGCAGCAGTTCTTGCCTCAAAGGCTTGCCTACGCTCGGGAGTTGGCAAAATTACGACACACATCCCAAGGGATACCGCCCAAATATTACAAATAAGTATACCTGAGGTTATTTGCCAAGAAAGCGAAAATAAATCTTGTTTCTCTGAAAGTTGGAATACTGATACATTACAAAAATACGATGCTGTAGGAATTGGACCGGGAATAGGAACGAAAAATATGAACGGATTTGAAAACTTCCTTCTGAATTTTCCCACAAATACACCTTTGGTGATTGACGCTGACGCCATTAATTTATTAGGAGAAAACCCTTCGCTCTTAAAATATTTGCCACGAAATGTCATCCTAACGCCTCATCCAAAAGAATTTAAAACCCTGATAGGCCAATTGTGGGAAAATGATTTTGAAAAACTAGAATTACTGAAAGGTTTTGCAATAAAAAACGGAGTAATCATTTGTCTAAAAGGACATTACACAGCAATGGCCTTACCTTCTGGCGAAGTTCATTTTAACTCAACCGGAAACTCCGGCATGGGCACTGCAGGAAGCGGAGATGTACTGACGGGTATTATTCTTGGTTTTTTGGCACAAGGTTATTCAGTTAAAGAAGCAGCTATTCAAGGCGTTTATGAGCACGGCCTTGCGGGAGACAGGGCAGCCACAAAACGCTCCGAAAGGGCAATGATAGCAAGTGATATTATAGAAAATTTTATATAAATGAAACTAAATAAAGTACACCATATCGCCATTATCTGTACAGACTATCAGAAATCTAAACGGTTTTATACCGAAATTTTGGGATTTGAGATAATAAACGAAGTGTATAGAGAGCAGCGAGAAAGCTACATGTTAGAACTGGCCTTAAATGGTCAATACGTGATAGAGCTTTTCTCATTTCCTAATCCACCAAAAAGACCGAGCAGACCTGAGGCCGCGGGACTCAGGCATTTGGCATTTGAAGTAGACGATGTAGCCGAAACCAAAAAGGAACTGGAGGCACATCAAATAAAAGTGGAAGATATTCGAATAGACAAATACACGGGCAAGCGGTTTACTTTTTTTGAAGACCCCGACCACTTGCCACTTGAGATTTATGAAAAGTAATACAGCCCATAAACGATGAGCAACCTCTATAAAAACCTTGCAAATGTGTACGATGAAATCTATCAAACCATATTTGATTATGACGCCGAGTTTGAGTTTTACGATTCAATTTTGACCAAAAACAATATAAAAGACGTGATTGAAATTGGCTGTGGCACAGGCAATTTGGCAAAAAGATTTGTGGCAAAAAACTACACCTATTTGGGTGTGGACTTGTCTCAAAACATGCTCGATATTGCAGCAAAAAAAGTACCATCAGCAAATTTTCAGCAAGGAAACATCTGCGATTTAGCACTCAACAGGAAGTCTGATTCTGTATTAATAACAGGTAGAACAATTAGCTACTTGCTCACTAACAAAAGTATAAAGGATGCATTCCGCAACATTTACTTAGGCTTAAACTCAGGTGGGGTATTAATTTTTGACGCCATTGATGCATCTGCCCTATTCAGGGATTTTATAGAACCTAAAACAGACGAACTAGCAGTAAAATTTAAAAAAAGCGAATACAAAAGAATAAGCAAAAGTACTGTAAATTTAGCCTCTGGCTGGACTTGGGATTGGGAATCCTCTTATTTTAAAAAAGATGAAAATGGGCATTTTAAAAACATCGGCGATGACTTTGCAACACTTCGAGCATTTACTAAAGACGAAATTATATTATTTCTAAATTATTCCGGATTTGAGCTTTTAGAAATTACCCCAAAGCAATCTTATGCATGGAAAGATGATTTTTATATCGCCAGAAAAATCTAATTTTACCTTATCAAAACTTACAAAAAATACCTAAATGGACATTTCAAATCTTAGCCAAATAGACTCTCCTTCTCTTTTGATTTTAAAAGATAAACTAGAAGGAAATATTACCGAAATGATTAAAATATCCGGTAATGTGGAAAGGCTGATGCCACATATCAAGACCAATAAAATGGAAAATGTGGTTCGTTTTATGATTTCGAAAGGAATAAAACAGTTTAAGTCGGCCACTATTGCTGAAGCAGAACTAGCCGCTAAAGCAGGTGCCGAGCGTGTACTTATTGCCCATCAATTGGTTGGACCAAAAATAGACCGCCTGATAGCCTTGATTGAAAAATATCCAAATACAACTTTTTCTTCTTTAGTGGATTGTACCGAAGTAGTTAATGAAACATCTGAGAAGTTTAGCAGAAAGGATCTCACGGCAAATGTATATTACGACATAAACAACGGCATGGACAGGTCGGGACATGAAGTAAATGCTGCGTTAAAATCAGCTTTGACAATTGCTTCAAAAAAACAAAATATTGATTTAAAAGGACTGCATATTTACGACGGACACGTGAGAGACGATGCGTTTTCGGACCGAAAAGAAAAAATAGAACAAGGACTGGAAGAAGTTTTAAAGATTGTTTCTGATTTAAAAACCGAGATCGGTGATTTAGAAATAATTGCAGGTGGCACGCCTGCTTTTACTTCACATGCTACAGAAATTAACCGAACACTGAGCCCGGGCACTTGTGTTTTGTGGGATTGGGGATATGGAGATAAATTTGCAGAACAAAATTTTGAATTTGCAGCTTTGGTCATGATGCGAATTATTTCTAAACCCAAAACCGGAGTTTTAACTGTAGATATGGGCCACAAAGCCGTAGCATCAGAAAATCCGATTGAAAATAGAATTCGATTCTTGAACCATGACGATCTGAAGTTGGTTTCTCAAAGCGAGGAGCACGGTGTCATTGAAACCCAAAATTGGGATAAACATAAAGTTGGAGATATAATATTGGGAGTGCCGTATCACGTTTGCCCAACCGTAAACTTATACGACGAGGCCCACATCATTTCCAACGGTAAATGGATTGACACTTGGAAAATAGAAGGACGAAAAAGAAAAATTACAATATGATTGGTGTTTCAAAAGATAATAAACTGAAGAAATTAATAGTAGTTGGCGACAAAGTCTTGATTAGACCCAAAAACCCCAAAGACAAAACAAACACGGGCTTATACCTACCGCCAACCATCACCGAAAAAGAAGAAGTGCAGTCGGGATACATCGTAAAAGTAGGTCCAGGGTATCCTTTGCCGTCATTTAGTCAAGAAGAAGAACCTTGGAAAAATACGGAAGAAAAAGTTAAATATATGCCGCTTCAGGCAGAAGAAGGAGACTTGGCAATATATTTACAACGCCATGCCATCGAAATTCAATACGAAGGAGAAAAGTATGTAATTATTCCTCAAACAGCCATTATGCTATTGGAGCGAGCCGAAGATTTATTTTGATTTAGCCAAAAGCCCTTTGGTATAATCAGCCTCTTCCATCAGATTTTTGGGAGGAAAAACTCCTTCCAATCTATTTATAAGTGCACCTTCCGGACTAAAAAACAAATAGGTAGGATATGCGTATACTTTGTATTCTTGAGCTAAAGCTCTGCCTGCCAAATCTTCCGCATTTACTTTGTATGCTACGAATTCTGCATTAAATTTCTCAGCAACCTTTGGATCAGAAAATGTATTTTTATCCATCAATTTACAAGGCCCACACCAAACCGTGTATACATCCATAAAAATCATTTTATTTTCTTTTTGGGCAATAGCTTTTACCGCTTCAAAACTTTGGTCTTGAATCTTGTAAAAATGCATCTGAGTTGGCTCCTGAGCGAAACCCAAAATACTTTTTCCTAAAAAAAACAAAAACAAAAAACTAGTTCTCATACAAAATCGTTTTAGATGATAGAAACCAAAAATGGCGAATTCGAATCATAAAAGCTAATTGCAAAAATCATACCTGCTTATATTAATGATATGGTTTAATTATTTATGTTTTAATGTCGTTTTAAGGTTTTTATAAATAAATTTGTACTTTATTTTAATACGAATCAAAAAACCATCATGCTAAGAGCCTATTTAGGACAAATCGGTCATTACTCGATAATATTTGCATTTATCACTTCACTTATAGCTACCTACGCATATTTCTTAAGTTCGAGAGACCATAAAAAAGAGGACCAAGCATTTTGGAAAAAAGTAGCACAAACGAGCTTCTACGCTCACACTGCATTTATACTTTTAATAGTAGCCTCGCTTTTTACCATTATTTTCAATAAATATTTCGAATATCATTACGCTTGGGACAACACCTCGCTGAGCCTTCCGCTTGGCTATGCCATCTCATGTTTTTGGCAAGACCAAGAAGGTAGCTTTTTGCTTTGGATGTTTTGGAATGTAATACTTGGCGTTATTTTGATTCTTTGGTTTAAAAACAAAAAGAACGAAAACAAAAACTTGGAAAGCCCAATGATGACCGTTTTTGCGGCAGTACAAGTATTTTTAACTTCTATGATATTAGGAGTGGTGATTTGGGGAGAATTAAAAATCGGAAGTACCCCTTTCCTACTTTTAAGAGAATCTATGCCTAACCTTCCAGTTTGGAAAATGCAGCCTGATTTTTTACCAAAAGACGGAAACGGTCTTAACCCACTCTTACAAAACTACTGGATGGTGATTCACCCTCCTACTCTGTTTTTAGGTTTCGCTACTACGCTTATTCCATTTGCTTTTGCTATCGCAGGTTTATGGAAAAAAGATTACTCCGGCTGGATAAAAGCCGCTTTGCCTTGGACTTTAGTATCGGCCGTAATATTGGGCACGGGTATTATGATGGGTGCCATATGGGCCTACGAAACGTTAAACTTTGGTGGATATTGGAACTGGGACCCTGTTGAAAACGCCGTTTATGTGCCTTGGTTGGTGCTCGTGGGTAGTTTTCACACGATGCTTTTGGCCAAAAAGAGTTCTTCTGCATTAAAGTATACCTACATCTTGGTAATCGCTCAGTTTATTTTAATCTTATATTCTACGTTTTTAACACGTAGTGGTATCTTAGGAAATGCCTCAGTTCACTCTTTTACAGATTTAGGTCTTTCTGGGCAACTGTTAATTTACTTATTATTCTTCACTATACTTTCCATTGTTTTGTTAGCATTTAGATGGAAACACCTACCAAAAGACGGCAAGGAAGTTTCTACTTACACTGCTGAGTTTTGGATGTTTTTAGGAGTTACAGTTTTAAGTTTGGCGGCCTTTCAAGTAACGGTAACCACTTCTATTCCGGTATACAATAAAATAGCGGAGCTACTAAATTTCAAACTCAACATGGCAATGCCAACTGAGCCACTTAAACATTATACTGTTTTTCAGATGTGGCTATTTGTGGGTATTGTAATATTGAGTGGCATCGCACAGTTTTTTTGGTGGAAAAGAATCGACAAAAACTCTATAAATAAGTTAACTAATCCTTTAATCATCACGCTGTTGATTTCGGCTTTGGCTATCACTTTTACAGGAGTAAACAAGTGGCAGCACATTATATTGTTAACTGCGAGTTTGTTTTCGGTGGTTATTAACTTAAATATTTTACTTGATATCATCAAAGGAAATGTAAAAGTAGCAGGTGGTGCCTTGACGCACATCGGGGTAGCATTTATGCTAATCGGCATTATGTATTCTTCTGCTTACGAAAAAGTAATTTCGCTTAATTTGGCCGAGGAAAAAATATTTAAAACCGCCAAAGACAACAAAGAAAATGTACTTCTATATTTAAATAGACCTTCTAAAATTCAAGATTTTGAACTAAACTATAGAGGAGAGTTTGTAGACATTCGAAATATTCCAGGATATATCGAGAAGAAATTTATTCAACCAATACCTGACAGCGACTATAAAGGTATAGCACGAGCTGACGTAATGGATGGCGATAAATTTTATGCTAAAAAAGGCGATACCTTAGAATACGAAGCGTCAAATACGTATTACCAAGTTAATTATTCTGACAAAAAAGGGGCAGACTTTAATTTTTATCCGAGGTACCAAATAAACCCCAAAATGGGTAATGTGGCTTCTCCAGATATCAAAAAATACTGGAACAAAGATATATATACGCACGTAAACTACGTGACCACAGACGAAGACCGCACGTGGTCGGCACCTGAGTCATTTACAGTTATGCTGAAAGATACTTTTTTCTTAAATGATTATGTAGCAATACTCGACCAAGTTTCGGCAGTAAATGAACTTGATGGCTTACCCCTAAATGAAGGCGATGCCGCTGCACAAGCTACGCTAAGGATTCTTGAAAGAGATGGAGAAAGGGTTATGAAGCCTGTTTTTGCTATTAAAAATAGAGAAATATGGTCGAAACCTGTCATCAGCAACGAGTTAGGAATTAGAGCACAGCTTACAGCTATAGACCCAGCTACGGGCAAATTTACTTTTGCAATAAGCCGTGGCGAGCGAGATTATATAGTTTTGAAAGCCATTGAAAAACCAGGCATAAATATGCTTTGGATGGGGACCGCATTATTGATTATCGGAATATTGATAGCGGCAACACGTAGATTTAGAATCGCTCTTAAATAATAAGCACCTTCGCTATGATACGTAACCTTGTGAGATTTGGAATATTGGTTTTGCTTATTTTTGGCTCTATTTTTATTTGGGAAAAAGCAAAAAACTTTAAGATTTGGGGCGAAGACGAGGTCATCACCACTCACAATATGGTGCTTAAGGAACTAACAAACATGGGTCAACTCGAACTCATAAAGTTTAGCTACAGAGACGTGGTCGAGCAAGAAATAAAGAGAGATTTCTTGCCCGACCCAAAGGCTCTTTTGATTGTGCAGGGCGAAGCCATTGGCTGCATAGACCTAACCAAAATTAAGGAAGAAGACATTATTATGGAGAACGACACACTTATAATAACCCTTCCACAACCCGAAATCTGCAATTATAAAATAGATCATAGTAAATCAAAGATTTACAAAACTGACTACGCATTTATGAATGAAGCCGTTTTGCTCGACGAAGCCTACCGAAAAGCAGAAGCACAGATATTGAAAGAAGCACTAGCTTCCGATATATTGGAGCAAACAAAAAGAAATGCCGATCTGATTTTTAAACCTTTGTTAGAAAACATAACCAAAAAGAAAGTAGTTATCCATTACAAACTACAAGGAAGCCTAAATAGGCTGAAATAATATATATGGATATTGAAGATTTTCAGAACGATGTTTTGCGACCAATTATTAAATCACTTCACGACTTTATAATTCAAATAGCAGACGAAAGCATTGAAATAAAACCGCAGAAAGTTTCTGAAATAAGAGATTTGATTGAGCAAAAAATAAAGTCAGATTACGTTTTAAAGAATATTTTGATTGGAGCGGTACTCTCTAAAATGAGTACAGAAAACCTAAAATGGTTTTTCGAAAATAGAAAAGAATCTAGCAAACGCATAAGCAATATCATTTCTAAGAGAATATTTGACACCTATTATCCTTCTTGACTCAAAACAAGGACCCTTATATTGTCGTTTTGTCAGATATCTTCATTTAATATTTACAAAGGCAAAATTCAAGCCTAATCTCCTACTTTTCAAACTCTTACTCTTTTAAAATTGTTACATTACGGTATGGGTATTTACTGACAAAATGACCATTCTTGTATTTTTTTTGATTTACAGCACTATTGTTGTTATCAAAACGTTGAAATTCAGTAAATTTGCATTTCGATTAACATAGATATTTACGAACTTAATTATAAACATGCTTAATTTTTTAACCAAGGGTATCACCAAGATATTTGGTACCAAGTCAGACAAAGATATAAAACAGCTTACACCCTATGTAGCTGCTACAAACGAGGAGTTCGTAAAACTGAAAGACCTAAGTCACGATGAGTTTAGAGCACAAACAGACAATTTAAAAGCATATATCGCTGAGAGGCTCTCACACATAGATAATGAGGTAGCGAGACTTAAAACGGAAGCCAATAATGACGCAGGCGATAATATTGATGCTAAAGAGCTTATCTTCAAAAAAATAGATGAATTAGAGAAAAAGAGAAACGAAGAACTAGAAGTAGTGCTTCTTGAAATCTTACCTAAGGCGTTCGCAATCGTAAAAGAAACAGCAAGAAGATTTAAAAACAACAGTGAGATTGTAGTTACGGCTAATATGCTCGACAGAGAGTTAGCCATGAAAAAATCGCACATCACGATAGTAGACGGAAAAGCCATCTGGAAAAACGAATGGCTAGCTGCTGGAAGTCTTATCAAATGGGATATGGAACATTACGATGTTCAGATTATCGGTGGTGCGGCACTTCACAAAGGAAGCATTTCTGAAATGGCAACGGGTGAAGGTAAAACTTTGGTGGCTACGTTCCCTGCTTTCTTAAATGCCCTTGCAGGAAAAGGTGTTCACATAGTAACTGTTAACGACTACCTAGCAAGACGTGACTCTGAGTGGATGGCCCCTATTTTTGAATTTAACGGAATTACATGTGATTGTATAGATAAGCACCAAGCAAACTCAGCCGCAAGAAAAGACGCTTACAATGCGGGTATAACTTACGGTACAAACAACGAGTTTGGTTTTGACTACCTAAGAGATAACATGGTGAGCGACCCTGCCGAAATGGTTCAAAGACCCCCACATTATGCAATGGTAGATGAGGTTGACTCCGTGTTAATTGATGATGCTCGTACGCCATTGATTATCAGTGGACCTATGACCAAGAAAAGCGACGACGAACTTTTCAATACATTAAAGCCAAGAGTTTCTCAGATAGTAGAAGTACAAAAAAATATCGTGAGTGGATTTTTGATAGAGGCTAAAAAATTAATAGCTGAAGGAAATAAAAAAGATGGTGGTTTGGCTTTGTTTAGAGCACACAGAGGTTTACCAAAAAGCAAACCTTTAATCAAATACCTTTCTGAACTAGGGAATAAAAAGCTTCTTTTAGAAACTGAAGGAATCTATTTGGCTGAAAACCAAAAAATGATGCCAGAGGCAGATTCTCCTTTGTATTTTACTATTGAGGAAAAAAACAACTCGGTAGAACTTACAGACAAAGGACTTGAGTTCCTTTCGTCAATCGACCAAGATCCTAACTTCTTTATCATGCCAGACCTTGGCGTTGAGATGGCCAATATTGAAAAAATGGACATCAGCGGAGAAGAAAAAATATTGAAAAATGACGAGCTTATCAGAGACTATTCAACCAAAGCTGAGCGTATTCACGCTGTCAACCAGTTACTGAAAGCCTACACTGTCTTCGAAAAAGACGTAGACTACGTAACCATGGATGGTAAAGTAAAAATCGTAGATGAGCAAACGGGTCGTATCATGGAAGGCCGTAGATGGTCTGACGGACTTCACCAAGCGGTAGAAGCTAAAGAAAACGTAAAAGTAGAAGACTCTACACAAACCTACGCTACTGTTACTCTTCAGAACTACTTCAGAATGTATCACAAACTTGCCGGTATGACAGGTACAGCCGAAACTGAAGCTGGTGAATTCTGGAAAATCTACAAGTTAGACGTAGTAAGTATTCCTACAAACAGACCAATTATTAGAGACGACAGAGAAGATAAGGTTTATAAAACTGTAAGAGAGAAATACAATGCGGTAGTAGACGAAATAGTTGAACTAGTGGGTAAAGGTCAGCCGGTTTTAGTGGGTACTACTTCAGTGGAAAACTCAGAGATATTGAGCAGAATGCTAACCATGCGTAAAATTACCCACCAGGTATTAAACGCAAAGCAACACGCCAAAGAAGCAGATGTAGTAGCCGAAGCAGGGAAACCTGGCACAGTGACTATAGCTACCAACATGGCCGGTAGAGGTACAGATATAAAACTTACCCCCGAAAGTAAACAATCGGGCGGTTTGGCAATTATCGGTACAGAAAGGCACGAGTCAAGACGTGTTGACCGTCAGCTTAGAGGTAGAGCAGGTAGACAAGGAGATCCAGGTTCGTCTCAGTTTTTTGTGAGTTTAGAAGATAACCTAATGCGTATGTTTGGTTCAGACCGAATAGCCAAGGTTATGGACCGTATGGGAATGGAAGAGGGCGAAGTGATTCAGCACTCGATGATTACCAACTCGATAGAACGTGCTCAACGTAAAGTAGAGGAAAACAACTTCGGTATGCGTAAGCGACTTATCGAATATGATGATGTCATGAACATTCAGCGTGATACTATTTACAAAAGACGTAAAAACGCATTGTTTGGAGATAGACTAGCTGTAGATATCGCGAATATAATATTTGATACTTGTGTAGACATCATAAAATCTACTAGTGGAAATTATGATGAATTTGAGGTGAGAACCATGCAGAAACTAGGTTTCAAATCTGAAATTACCCAAGCGGAATTTGTGAAAGGTGGCTCTCCATTGAACCAAAAACTATACGAGGAAGCAGCTAAACATTACAAACAAAAGAATGATGCTATCCGTAAGAATATTGTGCCTGCTCTTGAAAATGTATTAAAAGATAGACAAGCCGTTATAGACGAGCCTTTTATGGCCGTAGTAGGTGACGGAAACCATAACATTGCAGTATTTACCGATTTGAAAAAAGCAGTAAATTCAGATGGTAAAGAGGTGATATTAGAAATGGAGAAAAATATCTCCCTCAATATTATTGACCAAGAATGGAAAGAGCACTTGAGAGACATGGACGACCTAAAGCAATCGGTTCAAAATGCATCTTATGAGCAGAAAGATCCATTATTGATTTACAAATTTGAAGCAGTGGAGTTATTCCAAAACTTCTTGAGCAAAGTAAACACTAACACAGTAAGCTTCTTAATGAAAGCCAATGTTGTAGAAATGCGTTTCCAACAAATGGTTACGCCGCCTAAAAACGACAAGCCTAAACTATCAACTAACAGAACAGACGATGGCGAAGGCGGAAGCTCAGCTACCATGCTAGAGCCTGCAAAATCGCAAAAAGTGGCTAACAGAAATGATAAAGTAAACGTACAATACAAAAACGGAACCATTAAAAAAGACGTCAAATTCAAACATGTAGAAGATGATGTGATGCGTGGGGAAGCCGTTATTGTAGATTAATAACAAGACACCAAATGTAAAAAGTCCAGCGAATAATGTTCACTGGACTTTTTTTTATGGCTTTTCAAAAAAATACTACCCTCTCAATCTATGCCACCATAAGCGACCACCTTTGCTTTGGTTTCTAAAATCACGCCGTCAAATTCTTTAAGAATTATATCCATAGTTTCTAAAATCTCATCTAGCTCCATGCTTTGCACCAGCTTCATTCTGAATTCTTTAAAATGAGGCAAACCTTTAAAATAATTGGAATAATGTCTTCTCATTTCTAAAATACCCAAAACTGGCCCTTTCCATTGCACTGAAAACATAAGGTGCTGTTTGGCTGCTGCCACCCTTTGAATCATAGTTGGAGCATCTAGGTATTCGCCTGTTGCCAAAAAATGTTTGATTTCATTAAAAATCCAAGGATATCCAATAGCAGCACGGCCAATCATGATGCCATCTATTCCAAATCTATTTTTATATTCCATGGCTTTTTCTGGCGAGTCGATATCTCCATTGCCAAATATCGGAATCTTTATTCTTTGGTTTTCTTTTACTTTGGCTATCAATCTCCAGTCTGCTTCGCCTTTGTATAGTTGTGCACGCGTACGGCCATGTATGCTCAATGCCTGAATACCTACATCTTGAAGCCTTTCAGCTACTTCCTCAATATTTTTGGTGGCTTCGTCCCAGCCCAATCTTGTTTTTACCGTAACTGGCAAATGCGTAGCTTTCACTACCGCTTCTGTCATTCTAGCCATGAGTGGAATATCCTGCAAAAGTGCCGCTCCAGCCCCTCTACATGCTACTTTCTTAACTGGACATCCGTAGTTAATATCAATCAAGTCTGGGTGAGCTTTTGTGGCTATACGTGTACATTCAGCCATAGTTTCTACATCACTTCCGAATAGCTGAATACCTACAGGTCTTTCGTATTCAAAAATGTCTAGTTTCTGCACACTTTTGGCCGCATTACGAATCAAACCTTCTGATGACACAAACTCTGTGTACATCATGTCAGCTCCATTTTCTTTACACACCTGACGGAAAGGCGGATCGCTCACGTCTTCCATAGGAGCCAACAAAAGTGGAAACTCACCTAAATCTATATTACCTATTTTTACCATTTCATTCTTTTGAACTACAAAATTAATGCATTTGTATTAAAAATGGTTCATTGATAGCTATTTATCATACTTTTCCCTTTTTAATCAAAATTCTATATTTAAACTATTTAAGCTCTGATTTTTAAATTCAAGTTGGGGCAAGACAAATAAAGTCAGCTTCAAATTATTAAACCTTTAGTCACAAAAAAGCAAAAAAGAGGAATAAAACCTCCATATTTGTATTAAAAAAGATACCTTTAAAAGAGATTATGAATTTCCTTCAATATTTAAAGAAACAAGGCGAAACCAATCCGTTTCAGTCTATTTTAATATTAACTGCTATTTTATTGTGTTCATTAATATTGGCTCAAATTGTTGGTGGGGGACTCATGCTTGTGATGGCAGACATCAAATTAGCCGATTTGCCAAATATGCTAACTATCCTCATGAAATCAGAGAAAGGTTGGTGGGCTATGATGGTTGGGCAAGGTGTTTCTTCAGCTTTTACTTTTATTATACCAGGACTTTTGTTTTGGTATGCGGTAGAGAAAAAGACTTTTTCAGATTTAAGCTTTAAAGCTTTACCAGTGCCAATGGTATTTGGCTTAATCGTATTAATTCACCTAAGTTTTAGTCCACTTAGTGGCTATCTACAAAGTGTAAATGAAGGCATGAAACTTCCAGCTGCCCTAAAAGGACTAGAAGACCTCATGAAAGGTTTTGAAGAAAATGGGAAAGTGCTTACCGAATACCTAACCACATTTAGCTCAACGGCTCAGCTTTTAGCCGCCATTGTAGTCATTGCCGTAATAGCAGGAATAGGAGAAGAATTAATTTTTAGGGGATTATTGCAAAGAAAACTATTACTAATAACCCACAATCCTCATGTAGCCATTTGGCTAGCAGCCGCTATATTTAGTGCTATACATTTTCAGTTTTATGGTTTTTTACCTCGCCTTCTCTTAGGTGCGTTATTTGGCTATTTATACTATTGGTCAGGCAACATCTGGGTGCCCATTTTTGGCCATATGTTTAACAATGGACTTGCTGTTATAGTGATGCATTTGGTTCATCAAAAGAAAATCTCATCTGAAATAGAAAAACTTGACACTGTACCAATGCCATTTATCATTCTAAGCACCGTGTTATGTTTCGGACTTTTGTGGGTATTCAAAAATCAAACTGAACTTAGCAAAGAAATATGAAAAAAAATATCGGAGGCTACCCTTATATAAACTACGAAAGTACAGTATTTGATCAAAAAGAATTAATCGAAAACTCGGCCGAAAACTTGGAATTAATGACCAGAAGAAGGTCTGTAAGAGAATATTCTGACCGAGATGTACCTTTTGAAGTTATTGAGAATATCATTAAAGCTGCAGCTTTGGCACCTTCGGGAGCAAACAAGCAACCGTGGATGTTTTGTGTGGTAAAAGACCCAAAAATAAAACAGCAAATAAGAAAAGCGGCCGAAGAAGAAGAACTAGAGAGTTATAATAACCGGATGAGCGAGGAATGGCTCGAAGACCTCAAGCACTTAGGAACAGATTGGCAAAAGCCTTTTTTAGAAACTGCTCCTTACCTAATCATCCTTTTTAAGCAAGTTTATGATTTAGATGAATCGGGCAGTAAGAAAACCAACTATTATGTACAAGAAAGTGTAGGAATAGCCGCTGGCTTTTTGATTTCTGCGATACACAAAGCGGGTTTGGCTACATTGACTCATACACCAAGTCCAATGAATTTTCTGCAGAAAATATTGGATAGACCAGTAAATGAAAAGCCATACTTACTTTTACCTGTCGGATATCCTGCTGATGAATGCTGGGTACCTGATATTAAAAAGAAGAATTTTGACAAAATCTGTAAGGTATATTAATAAAAAAGGGCTTAGTTATTAAGCTCTATTTCATCTCCGTTACGATCAAGGAAATGGTATTCTACCATACCCAAAGAAGTATCTTTGATGATATTCACCCACTTTTTATACTTAAAGAACCACTTCATTTGACGTGAAATAAGCCCTTGTTTGTAATAAGCATGGATAAATGGATGAAGAATAATACTGATTTTCTTTTCGTTTTGTTTGGTGAAAAGATACTCAATATGGTTTTCGATATGGTCAGTAACTGCAATACTGGCTTGGATAGTACCCGTGCCACCACATGCAGGACAAGCTTCTCGCGTTACCACGTTCATTTCTGGTCTTACACGCTGACGGGTAATCTGAGAAAGGCCAAATTTAGAAATTGGTAAAATTGTGTATTTAGACCTGTCGGTCTTCATTTCGTCTTTTAGTACCTCGTGCACATCGCGTTTGTTTTCGACTTTCTTCATATCTATGAAGTCAATCACCACAATACCGCCCATGTCTCTCAGTCTTAGCTGACGAGCTATTTCTATCGCTGCTTCTTTGTTTACACTTAAAGCTGTGGCTTCTTGGTCTATTTCAGAAGTAGACTTATTTCCACTGTTTACGTCTATTACGTGTAAAGCCTCTGTATGTTCAATAATTAAATATCCACCACTAGGTAAGCTTACCGAGCGACCAAAAAGCGACTTAATTTGCTTTTCGATACCATACTGCTCAAACAGTTTACTTTTTCCAGTGTGAAGCTTAAGTATTTTCTCTTTCTGAGGAGCTATATTTTGTAATAAAGACCTGAGACTATCAAAAGTCTCTTTGGTATCTACAACTATTGAATCAAAATCATCGTTAAGCATATCTCTAAGAATAGAGGCTGCTCTATCCATTTCAGAGATTATTCTTTCACGCGGCTTCGCATTTTTTAGTTGCTTCATGCCGTTATCCCACTTTTCTACGCAGTTTTCAAGGTCTCTTTGTAGATCGGCCACTTCTTTACCTTCTGCTACAGTTCTTACTATAACTCCAAAGTTTTCAGGCTTTACAGAAGTCAATAACTTATGCAGTCTTTGACGCTCCTGCTTGCTTGTTATCTTTTTAGAGATATTGACAGAATTACTAAATGGTACGAGCACGATGTACCTTCCTGCAATAGAAATATCACATGAAAGCCTTGGGCCTTTTGACGAAATAGGTTCTTTAACTACTTGAACTAGAATTGGTTGGTTTTTTTGCAAAACGTCTCCAATTTTACCAAGCTTGTCTATTTGAGGCTCTAAATTAAAATTTTTTAATCTTAAGTTTATAGGTCTCTTAGCTATTACGTCTTTAGTAAATTTGTTTAGAGAATTGATATTTGGACTCAGGTCATGATAGTGCAGGAATGCATCTTTCTCGTACCCGATATCAATAAATGCAGCATTTAATCCTGAAACTACCTTTTTGACAGTTCCAAAGTATATATCACCAACCGAATACTGATGTTCGGTTTCATCAAAATGATATTCTATAAGCCTTTTATTTTGAGATAAAGCTATACGATCACCCTGAGGCGTGGCAGAAATATATAATTCGTTGCTCAAATTAGAGTTAGAATTAGAGGATTAATAAAAAAATTAGGATAATGGTTTTTCGGTGTCTTAAACCACAAACGCAAAACTTAGCGTATTCGGAATCACACCGAAATTAAATTTAAGAAATTGTGTTTGTAAAACAGAAAAAGTAAGCAGAAAATAAACTATCTGCTTACTTTATCTATATTTTAAAAGAATACTTATTTCTTCTTATGACGATTCTTTCTAAGACGTTTTTTTCTCTTGTGAGTTGACATTTTGTGTCTTTTTCTTTTCTTTCCGCAAGGCATAGTAGTAAGAATTAAACTTGAAATTTGTAAAAAAATAATTTTATATAAAAAGCAACCGTTTTAAAGGGTCGAATTTTTTTCGAACCGCAAAGATAAGAATTACTTTAAACTATTCAAAGTTTTTGTAAGCTCATCTTTCATAACTGGATCAATTTCTCCATTAAGCACCTCTTCAAAAATCTTTTTAGCTTCTGGTTTTCTGTCTAGCTCTATTAGGCTATAGGCCATTCCAATTTTTGCGTTTTGATTATTGGGTTCTATCCTAAGCACATTTTGGAATCTTATCAAGGCTTTGTCAAACTGATTTGACTGCATTGATAAACCTCCAAGGCTCATTATAGCTGGTACATAATTCGGATTTTGATCTAACACTTCCCTCAACATTCCAATAGCTTTCATAGGCGAGTCTGACTTTACATAGGTCATTCCCAAATTGGTTTTTGCGTTGAGATCATTTGGATCTAGTTTCAAAACTTGATTAAACCCGTTTCTTGCTTTTTCTACAAAAGCTTCAATTTTTTGTGGGCTAAGAGCCAGGTTGTAAGCCTGAAAATACGCCTCTCCTACTCTAGTCCAGTTTGTTTTATTCGGTGATTGAACTGCGATTTTCTCAAAATAATACCCTGCACTGTCAAATACAGATGCTTGTACATATACTTGTGCAATGTTGGAATAAAGCTCTTGAGTTTTTGTAGGTGACGCCCCACTAAGTTCTTTTCTAAAGGCCGCCACTTTGTTTTGAACCTCTAAAGGAATAGCCATTTGGTGCTCTTCCGAATCTTCATCATCGTGTTCTTCTTGGGAAGAAGAAGTTTTCTGAACGGCTTGCTCCTCATCTTTCACTACTATCTTTGAGCGAGTAGCCAAAAACACCACCAATATAGCGGAAATTCCTAATATCAATAAAAGATGATTTTTATTTTTCAAACCGTTCAGAATTAAATTATTTAACGTTGGTTTTCACTTCTTCCACAAACTCTTTAGATGGCTTAAAGCTTGGAATAAAATGTGCCGGTACCGTAACGGTAGTTTTTTGAGAGATGTTACGAGCTTTTTTCTCAGCTCTTTTTTTGTTTACAAAACTTCCAAACCCTCTAACATATATGGCGTCGCCACCTGATAATGTCTCTTTAACTGTTTGAAAAAACGCTTCAACGGTAATTGAAGTAACAGCCTTGTCAACTCCAGTTTTGTCGGCAATGATTGAGATAACCTCTGCTTTAGTCACTTTATATAAATTTAATTTGTTAAAAAAAATAGAAAAATACTTCCCTAATAGGTCGTATTTGTTTTAGGTTTGCAAAGATAGACGAAATGAAAAGATTCTCCCAAAAACTTTCGCCTTTTTTTTTATAATTTATTAATAATTAAGGACTTAAGATGGGCATTAGATTACGCAAAAAAAATCAAACAAAAAAATGTTTGCCAATAAAATTATAAACTGGTACCAAATAAACAAACGAGAGCTTCCGTGGAGAAATACCCAAAATCCATATTTTATTTGGCTTTCTGAAATAATACTTCAACAGACTCGGGTTGCACAGGGGCTTCCGTATTATAATAATTTTGTAGAAAAGTATCCAACAATTAAAAAAATGGCCGATGTAGATGAAGCCGAGGTGCTGAGAACCTGGCAAGGATTAGGCTATTACTCACGTGCACGTAATCTACATTTTACGGCAAAATATATTACAAATGAATTAAATGGTGAGTTTCCGAGCAATTTTAATGACCTACAAAAATTAAAAGGTATTGGAAGATACACCGCCGCAGCTATTGCTTCTTTTGCTTTTGATGAGCGTGTGCCCGTTGTAGATGGAAATGTAATGCGAGTATTAACTCGATTCTATGAGATAGCCGAACCCATAGATAAGCCTAAAACACAAAATACTATCTTTGAAATAGCTCAAGACTTAATTAGCAAAAAAAGTCCTGCTCTTTTTAACCAAGCTATTATGGAACTTGGAGCTACAATTTGCTCGCCTAAAAACCCAAACTGCTTAAGCTGCCCAATTGTAGAAAGCTGTGCAAGTTTTAAGAATAAATCGTGGGCAAATTTTCCTTTTAAGGCAGGTAAAACTAAAGTTACTCAGCGAGAAATATCTTATTTGGTACTTTATAACAAGGAAGGGGTATTTATGAAAGAACGACCGTTGGGTGATATTTGGTCAAAGCTTTATGATTTCCCGGAATTTAAGGTAAATGAGTTTGCAAGTATTGAAAACTTAATTCATGAATTAGGATTTACAAGTATTGGCAGCATAGAGAAGGTTCAGAAAAAACATATACTAAGTCATCAAAAGCTTAGTATTACTTTTTACAAAATTAAAATCGAAGAAGAAATGAAAGGAAATTTAGACGCTAGTTTTTACGATTATAGCCAAGTGTATGCAATACCCAAGCCGATCGTAATTTCTAACTATATTGATGAAAATCTTTAGTTTAGTTTTTTTCTATGGTAAGAATCTTAAACTCGGTGCGTCTGTTTCTCTGATGTTCGGCTTCTGTGCACTGTACTCCATCGCTACATTCGTTTAGAGGCTCGGTTTCACCTTTACCAATAGCCTTTATTCTTTGTTTTGATATTCCTTTAGACAAAATATACTTCTCCACTTCCTGAGCCCTCTTTTGAGACAATCTAAGATTATCCCAAGCGTTACCACGGGTATCTGTGTGAGAAGATATTTCTATGATCATATTCGGATACCTTTTCATGGTTGCAATTAGTTTATCCAAATCTCTTTTGGAATAATCGCGAAGTTTATATTGGTCTGAACTGTAGTAAATACTTTCAAGTTTTATTACATCACCAACTTTGTATAGTTTGGTATCAAAAAGATTTAATGAAAATGTAGGTTTTGTTTTTTTACCAAAAAGCGTTCTCTTAACCGCTTTTTCAATAATCTCGCTACTTGTTCCGAAGTCATCTTTAGTGGCCACAAGTTCGTAGTCGCAGTTGAGGTCTCTTCTAAATTCGTAGCTCCCGTCTTTTTTGGTATACATTTCTTGTACTTCGCCCGTACATTTATTGATAAACTTAACTTTTACGGCAGACATGGGCTCGTTATTTTCACCCCCAGTAATAACTCCTCTAAAAACGTTGGATGTATTATCAGTGGTGGTTCTTTTCTGAACCAAAACACGCTGTTTTTTAGGCTTACTTTCTTCTTCAGGCTCTTCTTTTGGAACCACAACTTCTTTTTTTAGATAAATTTCAATACGAGATGGCTCAAAATCGGAGGCATCGATATTTGAAAATTCTTCTTCTTGAAATATATAGCCGTCGCTTTCAAATTTAAATTTAAAAGACTGATCAGCTTCTAAACATAACTTAACCGTACCTGCAGCGTTAGTTGTAACATTTTCTACTGGCCCTTTACCCGATACCAGTTTATATTCGAATTTTACCTTTTCTATGGGCATTCTAGAATCTGCATCATTTACCGATACTATTAAGTCTCTACATCCATAAGCAGCCCCTATTCTTGTAAATTTATAAATATCGTCATCGGCACCTCCTCTTTTACGGTTACTACTAAAGTATCCCAAATTTCGGTTTGGGTCCGTTATTATTCCGAAGTCATCGTTATTGGAATTTAGAGGTGCACCCAAGTTTCTGATTTTACCAATAGAAGCTAAGGTTTTCACATCTACCTTACAATAGAACATATCTAACTCTCCTAAGCCAGGATGTCCATCGCTAGAGAAATACAAGCCATTTCCTTCGTCGATAAAGGGGAACATTTCATTTCCAATAGTATTAATGGTGCCACCTAGGTTTACTGGTTTTTGCCATTCTCCATTTACCAGCCTAGAAGCATAAATATCTGTACCGCCATAGCCTCCGGGCATATCTGATACAAAAAATAGAATATCGTCATTGAATGACATAGTAGGATGACCACAAGAGAATTCGTCACTATTGAAAGGCAGCTCTTTTATTTCACTCCAGTCTTTACCAGTTTTTATTGCAGAATAAATTTTCAGTCTTGTTACTCCTTCTTTTTTTTGTCCAAATATACCGCCACCACCGATTGCATTTCTGGTAAAAAGGATTCTTTCACCCGAATGGAAAAATGTACACGGACCTTCGTGATATTTTGAATTGAGGTTTTTGCTAAATTTTTTTACATCAATAATACTCTGTTCCTCATAATTTTTGGAACCATTGATGAGTTCACTCCCGGTATGGCCTATAGTATTGGCGTCATTTGGTGTGGGCGGCGTATAGTAATCCGAACCCAGTTTATCTGGGGCAGTCTTTGGTTTTGTGGCTCCAGAATTTTGCCCTCCTGAACCAATCGATGCGTTTGATTCTTCCTTTCCAAGGATTTTTAAATCTTCTAAATAATATAAATCTAGAAAAGTTGAATTATCCCATTTAAATACTCTTTTTACCGCATTGTTTTTGTTTCGGCTTGACACAAAAACCAAGCCATCTTTATAAAATGCAGGACTAAAATCAGGACTTGCCGTGTTTATGCCGACATATTCTATTCTATAACTGTTTGAATTTCTTGTGAGAGGTTCGAGGTTAGCATAAAGTTTAGAAAACTCAATCCCTCTTTTGTCTTGCTCTTGAAGCTCCGTGAATTTTTTCCAAACCTGTGCAGATTCTCCATGTTTTCCGTTTCCGCTCAAAACTTGAGCGTATCTTTTGTAAGCCTTTAAATCTTCTCCTTTTAAGGCTGGACTACTTTTAAGCACCTCATTGTAGTACTTTTCAGCATTATTATAATCTTTCACGAAAAAATAAGCTTCCGCTAAATTCAACTTTACCCTTTGAAGTTCTTCCTCTGATACTCCTTTAGTTTTTCTTAAAATGCCTTCATATATCTCGATAGTATTTACATAAGAATAGTTTTTAGAACTATTCTCTGCCTTTTTTATCTGCTTTGAAACATTTTGAGAAAATGCTACCGCCTGATAAAAAACACAAAAAAATATTATCGCTTTTTTTATTAGCATATTGAGATTTAGAGATATCAACTTAAACCGTTTTAGGTGCAAAAATCATGCCTTCCGGTTTGGAAATTAAAAATGCCGCCATTTATTAAACGGCGACATTTATTTTTTATTCCTGACAATTAACGAACTATAGTTATAAAGTTAGTTCTGACTTTACTTTGGCCTTTTACCTTAATAGAGTAGAAGTAAGTACCATCTGGAACACCTTCTGGCCCGAATCTCAATCCGGTATTAGATGTAGCATCCCACACAAGTTTCTGACCATTGGTAGTGGTAGCTCCTTTGTATTTCCACACTAAATGACCCCAACGGTTATACAATTCAAACATTTCAACTTCAATACCTTCTGGTACCGCAGCTTCAAGAACGTCGTTTTGTCCGTCATCATTTGGAGAGAAACCTTCTGGAATCATCACTTTATCTACTAGATCTTCGGTAACATCTTCTTTTCCAGGGATTTTAATAACCGTAGGGCTACTTAGATTTTTAACAATCTGCATTCCTGTGTTAGAAGAGTCTTTTACTGAGGCTGTACCGTATGAGCCGTATGCTACTGAGTTAGTAAAGTAAGGACCGTAGTTTTTCAGATACTTGATTTTTACTGTAAAGAATATCGAATCAGTTTTACCTACAGCCAATCTTGCCGAAGTATCTGCTTTGAGTATTCTAATGTCAGTTTTACCATCAAATGCTGTATTTACTACTAGTTTACTATTAGTTGACTTAGAAGGTGTTCCTACTATTTGATACTGAATAGAATCAGGGAAAGTAAGTTTCAAGTTATCTTCTAAGTATACTTTGTTCAGTTCTACTGTTCCTACGTTTTTGATCAAGGCAGTAAATGTTACACTGTAGGTAGTGGCATCTAACACACTCGAATCAGATATAAATAGTGAAGTTGCTATTGAAGCATTCAGCGAATCTGCACCAATTGAAACCACAGTAGGCTCACTATTATTGGTTGGATTACCGTCACCATCAGGGTCAGCATTTAATCCGCTAGTAGAAACATCTTTCACACTTCCATTTACACCAGCAGCTACTGAAGCTGAGTTGTAGAAGATTTTAGTGGCGGCGTTTGCTACGTCAATTTTTACAGAGAAACTAACTTTCAGTTTCTGACCTACTTTCAGGGTACTCAATGAGTCAACTAATAGGTCTGTGTTTGTTCCTTTACCTGTGTATTTGTTATTAACCACTAATCCGCTATCTGCTTTCACTTGGATTAAACTATCTAGTATCACAACTCCAGTTCCGAATGTTTTATCAAGGTCATCTTTAAGACTTACTTTCGTAAGGACTGACGATCCCATGTTAGAAACATATAGATTAAATGGAACCTCGTATCTGTTTTCAGATATTTTGGTGATAGTTCCAACTGTTTTACTTAAACCAATTAGCTCGCTCGTAGAGAAATCATTGATATTAAATGTGCTTGTATTGTTAGCTAAGACATTGTCAATCTGATCTACTTGATAAAGTTCAGCTTTGTTAGAGATTTTTCCTGCCGCAGTAACTTTGGCTTTGTATCTCACAATAACAGAATCTGATTTCTTCAGCGAATCGATATTCACCATGATAGCTCCGTTGCTAAATGTTGCATTGGTACTTACCGAATCGAAGGCTAATCCTGCAGGTAAGATGTCTCTTACTTTCAGACCTGTTGCCACGTTAGTGCTCAGGTTAGTGATTTTCAATTTGTAAGTTACTGTACTTCCTACTGGCACATTAACCGCATTAGCAGTTTTGTTAATTGCTACATCTACAAACTTGCTTGTATCTGGCTTGATGCCTCCAGTTCCACACGATTCAATTTTAACTTTAATCAACGTTGGGTTACTGTAACATCCTACCTGGCTTCTTTCGAATAGGTAATAATTACCTGCTGATGTCATTCCTGGTGATGTTATTAACGTTGAATTCGGAGAGTTCGAAACATGGAATTCAAAAGTGCCGTTGGTAGTAGCCGGCGTTCCTAACACTGCGTTGTTAAGATCTACCGTCTCAAATGGACATGTATTTTTGATCTCAGCAATTGCAGTTGGTTTAGCAACTGTGGCCCCTACTGTTATCTTCAATGTGTTTGAACTTTCACTTTCACACTTGCCCGAAGTTGATTTACACTTAGCTGTATAGTTAAATACACCTGCTGTAGTTGGAGTTACAGTCAGAACAGAACCAGTGGCTCCATTTGACCAAACTATTATTCCTGTACATCCTTGAGCTGTAAGTGTGGCAGCATCTCCAAGACAAATTGTATTTGCTCTACATGTAATGAATGGTTTTAAAGGCTGACCAACATTGATACATAAAGTATCTGAAGCTTCGCTCTTACAAGTTCCAATCGCACATGTTGCTGTGTATTTAGAAGTAGCCGTTGGTGTTACAGTGATTGTTTGACCAACCATTCCATTAGACCATTGTACTTCTCCATTACACTCGTATGCTTTCAATGCTACCGATTCACCCAGACAAATCAAGTCGCTGTTACAAGTCAGCAATGGTTTTTTCGGTGCATCAACTTTAATCACTATTGAGTTAGAAACTAAACTTGTACAAGAATCATTTTTACAGATTGCCGTATATGTTGAAGTAACTAAAGGCTTAACCGTGATTGTAAGTCCTGTTTTACCATTCGACCAAATTACATTTGCTAAACAATTTGTGGCGGTTAATGTAATATCAGTTGGTTCACAAACTTCCGTTTTCGATGCTGTGATTGTAGGTGCTATCAAGTTACATCCTGTAGTTCCACATCCCGTTGTTTTCAGTTCAATCACTATTGAATTAGACACTGGGCTAACTCCACATGTATTCGTACATGTAGCGGTGTATACTCCTGGAGTTTTAACGTAAATCGAAGCTCCGATATTATCATTACTCCATTTTACTGAACCTGAACATCCGTCTGTTGAAATCATTGCTGAGTCTCCTTGGCATATCTGCTTGTTAGCAGCTGTGATTATCAGTGCTGAAGGCAAGCCTCCAGTGGTTATTACAACTGGCTGTGAATCTAAACTAGTTCCACAATCATTTGTACATTTCACGGTGTATGTTCCTGTTGTTTTAACATAAATCATAGAACCAGTTTTACCATTACTCCATGTAAATGTTCCGCTACAAATGCCTCCTGTTAGTTTCACAGAATCAACTCCACAAAGACTTGTTTTGTTGGCTGTGATAGTTGGAGTAGAAGGACGACCACCGTTTTCAATTTTAATTGAATTAGATGAAGTACTTTCTCCACATGAGTTCACACATTTAGCAGTGTATGTTCCGGCTGCAACTTCTATCATTTCTCCAGTTAAACCATTACTCCACTTAACTGCTGTGTTACATCCTATTGCTACCAATTTAGCTTTTTCAGTTCCACAAACTGTAATTCTGTCTGTAGTAATAATTGGCGTATTAGGTGCTGAAACTTTATTGATTGTAATAACATTACTGTTATCGCTTTCACTACATGCGTTAGCACATGTGGCAGCATATTCACCTGCTTGACTTACTGTTATACTAGTTCCAGTTTGGTTGTTAGACCATTTCACTGTTCCCGTACAACCTGCAGCAGTCAAAGTAGCAGTTTCAGTTCCACAAACCTCAACCTTACTTGCTGTTATTACTGGTGGGGTTGGCACAGCTTTCTGTTTAACTTCAATACTATTTGAATTGATTGATGCTCCACAAGAATTGGTACAAGTAGCTGTATAAGTTCCTACTCCTACTTCTTTGGTAAGGCCTGTGCCGCCAATTGACCAAGTAATTGTTCCACCCGTACAACCTGTTGCTGTAAGCGTTGCTTTTTCAGTTCCACATATTTCAGTTTTATTAGCAGTAATGCTTGGTGCTGTTGGTACAACTCCAGTTCCTATTGTAACTGTACTCGAAGCTCCTGATGTTCCACAAGTAGTGGTACATGTTGCAGTATACGTTCCGGCTCCTACTTCTTTCGTAAGACCTGTTCCACCTGCTGACCATGTGATTGTTCCACCTGTACATCCAGTTGCTGTAAGTGTCGCCTTATCAGTTCCACAAACCTCTGTTTTATTAGAAGATATGCTTGGTGCTGTTGGTGCTACACCGTTTCCAATCGTTACTGAGTTAGACACTCCTGAAGTACCACAAATAGTAGTACAAGTAGCGGTATAGGTTCCGACACCAACTTCCTTGGTTAATCCAGTACCACCTGCTGACCAAGTGATTGTTCCACCGGTACATCCAGTTGCTGTAAGCGTTGCTTTCTCTGTTCCACATACTTCAGTTTTAGTTGAAGTAATGCTTGGGGCTGTTGGTACAACTCCATTTCCTATTGTAACAACATTCGAAGCTCCTGATGTTCCACAAGTAGTAGTACAAGTTGCCGTGTATGTTCCAGCTCCTACTTCTTTCGAAAGTCCAGTTCCACCGGCAGACCAAGTGATTGTACCACCTGTACAACCTGCTGCTGTAAGCGTTGCTTTCTCTGTTCCACAAACTACTGCTTTATTTGAAACAATAGTTGGTGCTAAAGGTGTAGTTACAGTTCCTATTGTTATAATATTAGAAGCTGCCGACGCTCCACAATTTAATGTACATGTTGCAGTGTAGGTTCCTGCTCCTACTTCTTTCGTAAGACCAGTTCCACCTGCCGACCATGTGATTGTTCCACCCGTACATCCAGTTGCTGTTAGTGTCGCCTTGTCAGTTCCACAAATCTCAGTTTTGTTAGTTGTAATCACTGGGGCTACTGGTGTAACTCCTGTAGTTATAGTAACAGAATTGGATGCATCCGATGTTCCACAGATAGTTGTACATGTTGCGGTGTAAGTTCCAGCTCCTACTTCTTTGGTAAGTCCAGTTCCACCAGCTGACCATGTAATCGTTCCTCCTGTACAATCAGTCGCTGTAAGTATTGCTTTTTCTGTACCACATATTTCAGTTTTATTGGCTGAAATTGACGGTTTAGATGGCTTACTTCCAACATCTACTTTAATAGAGTTAGACGAAGTACTTTCTCCACATGAGTTCACACATTTTGCAGTGTAAATTCCTGCTCCAACTTCAATCATCTCTCCTGTTAGGCCATTGCTCCATTTTACTGAAGTGTTACAACCGATTGCAACCAATTTCGCTTTCTCGGTTCCACAAACTGTTATTCTGTCTGTAGTTATGATTGGCGTATTTGGAATTGAAACTTTATTTATTGTTATAATATTACTATTATCACTCTCCCCACAAGCATTTGAGCAAGTTGCGGCATATTCACCCGCTTGACTTACAGAAATACTAGTACCAGTTTGGTTATTAGACCATTTAACTGTTCCTGTACATCCTGTGGCTGTCAAAGTAGCAGTTCCAGTTCCACAAATCTCAACTTTATTTGCGGTAATTACTGGAGGCGTAGGCAATGCATTTTGTTTAACCTCAATACTATTTGAGTTTATTGAAGTGCCACATGCAGTCGTACATGTTGCTGTGTATGTTCCGGCTCCTACTTCTTTCATAAGTCCTATTCCACCTGCTGACCATGTAATTGTTCCGCCTGTACATCCGGTTGCCGTAAGCGTTGCTTTCTCCGTTTCACATACTTCTGTTTTGTTAGAAGATATGCTTGGTGCTACTGGTGTTACTCCTGTTCCTATTGTGATAGTATTAGAAGCTCCTGATGTTCCACAAGTTGTCGTACATGTGGCTGTGTATGTTCCTGCTCCTACTTCTTTCGTAAGACCTGTTCCACCTGCTGACCATGTAATTGTTCCGCCTGTACATCCAGTTGCTGTAAGCGTTGCTTTCTCCGTTCCACATACTTCTGTTTTGTTAGATGATATGCTTGGTGCTACTGGTGTTACTCCTGTTCCTATTGTGATAGTGTTTGAAGCTCCTGATGTTCCACAAGTTGTCGTACATGTTGCTGTGTATGTTCCGGCTCCTACTTCTTTCGTAAGACCTGTTCCACCTGCTGACCATGTAATTGTTCCTCCTGTACATCCAGTTGCTGTTAACGTCGCCTTTTCTGTTCCACATACTTCTGTTTTGTTTGAAGATATGCTTGGTGCAGCTGGTTTCGCTCCAGTGTTGATTGTAAGGGTATTCGATGCATCTGATGTTCCACAAGTAGTCGTACATGTAGCAGTGTATGTTCCAGCTCCTACTTCTTTCGTAAGACCTGTTCCACCTGCTGACCATGTAATCGTTCCACCTGTACATCCTGTTGCTGTAAGCGTTGCTTTCTCTGTTCCACACACTTCTGTTTTATTTGAAGTAATGTTTGGTGCAGTTGGTTTCGCTCCAGTATTAATCGATACTGAGTTAGATGCTACCGATGTTCCACATGAAGTTGTACATGTTGCGGTGTATGTTCCGGCTCCTACTTCTTTCGTAAGTCCAGTTCCACCTGCTGACCATGTAATTGTTCCTCCTGTACATCCGGTTGCCGTAAGCGTTGCTTTCTCTGTTCCACATACTTCTGTTTTGTTAGAAGATATGCTTGGTGCTACTGGTGATGGACCTTTCTCGATTACTATACTGTTTGAGTTTCCTGATTTTCCACAGAAGTTCTCACAATATGCCGTATATGTTCCTTCGCCCACACTGATACTCGCTGTAGTTGCTCCAGTACTCCATTTAAGTGTTCCGGTTGCACATGCACTCGCTGTCAACGTTGCTTTGTCTGTGCCGCAGATTACCAATGGACCGCCCGTGATGGTTGGGGCTGTTGGCTTGCTTAACTTCTCTATCGTGATCGGTGTTGAGCTTTCACTTACGCCACAGCTTGTCGTACATTTTGCTGTGTAGTTACCCGATTCTTTTACTTTGATTATGGTTCCGGTCGCTCCTGTACTCCATGATATCGTTCCACCTACGCAACCTGTTGCGGTCAAGGTCGCTTCTTCTCCATCACAACAAATCGTGCGATCTGTACTGATTGAAGGTTTCGTTGGTGCTGGTAACAAGTCTACCTTCACTGAATTGGAAGCTTCTGATGTTCCACAGATTGTCGTACATGTTGCCGTGTATGTTCCTGCTCCTACTTCTTTCGTAAGACCTGTTCCACCTGCTGACCATGTAATTGTTCCACCTGTACATCCGGTTGCTGTTAACGTCGCCTTATCTGTTCCACATACTTCTGTTTTGTTTGAAGATATGCTTGGTGCAGCTGGTTTCGCTCCAGTGTTGATTGTAAGGGTATTCGATGCATCTGATGTTCCACAAGTAGTCGTACATCTAGCGGTGTATGTTCCGGCTCCTACTTCTTTCGTAAGTCCTGTTCCACCTGCTGACCATGTAATCGTTCCTCCTGTACATCCCGTTGCGGTTAACGTCGCCTTTTCTGTTCCACACACTTCTGTTTTATTTGAAGTAATGTTTGGTGCAGTTGGTTTCGCTCCAGTATTAATCGATACTGAGTTAGATGCTACCGATGTTCCACAAGTAGTGGTACATGTTGCGGTGTATGTTCCGGCTCCTACTTCTTTCGTAAGTCCAGTTCCACCTGCTGACCATGTAATTGTTCCTCCTGTACATCCGGTTGCCGTAAGCGTTGCTTTCTCTGTTCCACATACTTCTGTTTTGTTAGAAGATATGCTTGGTGCTACTGGTGATGGACCTTTCTCGATTACTATACTGTTTGAGTTTCCTGATTTTCCACAGAAGTTCTCACAATATGCGGTATATGTTCCTTCGCCTACACTGATACTCGCTGTGGTTGCTCCAGTACTCCATTTAAGTGTTCCGGTTGCACATGCACTCGCTGTCAACGTTGCTTTGTCTGTGCCGCAGATTACCAATGGACCGCCCGTGATGGTTGGTGCTGTTGGCTTGTTTAACTTCTCTATCGTGATCGGTGTTGAGCTTTCACTTACGCCACAGCTTGTCGTACATTTTGCTGTGTAGTTACCCGATTCTTTTACTTTGATTATGTTTCCGGTAGCTCCTGTACTCCATGATATCGTTCCACCTACGCAACCTGTTGCGGTCAAGGTCGCTTCTTCTCCATCACAACAAATCGTGCGATCTGTACTGATTGAAGGTTTCGTTGGTGCTGGTAACAAGTCTACCTTCACTGAATTAGAAGCATCTGATGTTCCACAGATTGTCGTACATGTTGCAGTGTATGTTCCTGCTCCTACTTCTTTCGTAAGACCTGTTCCACCTGCTGACCATGTAATTGTTCCACCTGTACATCCAGTTGCTGTTAACGTCGCCTTTTCTGTTCCACATACTTCTGTTTTGTTTGAAGATATGCTTGGTGCAGCTGGTTTCGCTCCAGTGTTGATTGTAAGGGTATTCGATGCATCTGATGTTCCACAAGTAGTTGTACATGTAGCTGTGTATGTTCCAGCTCCTACTTCTTTCGTAAGTCCTGTTCCACCTGCTGACCATGTAATCGTTCCTCCTGTACATCCGGTTGCCGTAAGCGTTGCTTTCTCTGTTCCACATACTTCTGTTTTATTTGAAGTAATGCTTGGTGCAGTTGGTTTCGCTCCAGTATTAATCGATACTGAGTTAGATGCTACCGATGTTCCACATGAAGTTGTACATGTTGCGGTGTATGTTCCGGCTCCTACTTCTTTCGTAAGTCCAGTTCCACCTGCTGACCATGTAATTGTTCCTCCTGTACATCCGGTTGCCGTAAGCGTTGCTTTCTCTGTTCCACATACTTCTGTTTTGTTAGAAGATATGCTTGGTGCTACTGGTGATGGACCTTTCTCGATTACTATACTGTTTGAGTTTCCTGATTTTCCACAGAAGTTCTCACAATATGCGGTATATGTTCCTTCGCCCACACTGATACTCGCTGTAGTTGCTCCAGTACTCCATTTAAGTGTTCCGGTTGCACATGCACTTGCTGTCAACGTTGCTTTGTCTGTGCCGCAGATTACCAATGGACCGCCCGTGATGGTTGGTGCTGTTGGCTTGCTTAACTTCTCTATCGTGATCGGTGTTGAGCTTTCACTTACGCCACAGCTAGTGGTACATTTTGCTGTGTAGTTACCCGATTCTTTTACTTTGATTATGGTTCCTGTCGCTCCAGTACTCCATGATATCGTTCCTCCTACGCAACCTGTTGCGGTCAAGGTCGCTTCTTCTCCATCACAACAGATCGTGCGATCTGTACTGATTGAAGGTTTCGTTGGTGCTGGCAACAAGTCTACCTTCACTGAATTGGAAGCTTCTGATGTTCCACAGATTGTCGTACATGTTGCAGTGTATGTTCCTGCTCCTACTTCTTTCGTAAGACCTGTTCCACCTGCTGACCATGTAATTGTTCCGCCTGTACATCCGGTTGCTGTTAACGTCGCCTTATCTGTTCCACATACTTCTGTTTTGTTTGAAGATATGCTTGGTGCAGCTGGTTTCGCTCCAGTGTTGATTGTAAGGGTATTCGATGCATCTGATGTTCCACAAGTAGTTGTACATGTAGCTGTGTATGTTCCAGCTCCTACTTCTTTCGTAAGTCCTGTTCCATCTGCTGACCATGTAATCGTTCCTCCTGTACATCCAGTTGCGGTTAACGTCGCCTTTTCTGTTCCACACACTTCTGTTTTATTTGAAGTAATGTTTGGTGCAGTTGGTTTCGCTCCAGTATTAATCGATACTGAGTTAGATGCTACCGATGTTCCACAAGTAGTGGTACATGTTGCGGTGTATGTTCCGGCTCCTACTTCTTTCGTAAGTCCAGTTCCACCTGCTGACCATGTAATTGTTCCTCCTGTACATCCGGTCGCCGTAAGCGTTGCTTTCTCTGTTCCACATACTTCTGTTTTATTAGAAGATATGCTTGGTGCTACTGGTGATGGACCTTTCTCGATTACTATACTGTTTGAGTTTCCTGATTTTCCACAGAAGTTCTCACAATATGCCGTATATGTTCCTTCGCCCACACTGATACTCGCTGTAGTTGCTCCAGTACTCCATTTAAGTGTTCCGGTTGCACATGCACTTGCTGTCAACGTTGCTTTGTCTGTGCCGCAGATTACCAATGGACCGCCCGTGATGGTTGGTGCTGTTGGCTTGCTTAACTTCTCTATCGTGATCGGTGTTGAGCTTTCACTTACGCCACAGCTAGTGGTACATTTTGCTGTGTAGTTACCCGATTCTTTTACTTTGATTATGGTTCCTGTCGCTCCAGTACTCCATGATATCGTTCCTCCTACGCAACCTGTTGCGGTCAAGGTCGCTTCTTCTCCATCACAACAGATCGTGCGATCTGTACTGATTGAAGGTTTCGTTGGTGCTGGCAACAAGTCTACCTTCACTGAATTGGAAGCTTCTGATGTTCCACAGATTGTCGTACATGTTGCAGTGTATGTTCCTGCTCCTACTTCTTTCGTAAGACCTGTTCCACCTGCTGACCATGTAATTGTTCCACCTGTACATCCAGTTGCTGTTAACGTCGCCTTTTCTGTTCCACATACTTCTGTTTTGTTTGAAGATATGCTTGGTGCAGCTGGTTTCGCTCCAGTGTTGATTGTAAGGGTATTCGATGCATCTGATGTTCCACAAGTAGTTGTACATGTAGCTGTGTATGTTCCAGCTCCTACTTCTTTCGTAAGTCCTGTTCCACCTGCTGACCATGTAATCGTTCCTCCTGTACATCCGGTTGCCGTAAGCGTTGCTTTCTCTGTTCCACATACTTCTGTTTTATTCGAAGTAATGCTTGGTGCAGTTGGTTTCGCTCCAGTATTAATCGATACTGAGTTAGATGCTACCGATGTTCCACATGAAGTTGTACATGTTGCGGTGTATGTTCCGGCTCCTACTTCTTTCGTAAGTCCAGTTCCACCTGCTGACCATGTAATTGTTCCTCCTGTACATCCGGTCGCCGTAAGCGTTGCTTTCTCTGTTCCACATACTTCTGTTTTATTAGAAGATATGCTTGGTGCTACTGGTGATGGACCTTTCTCGATTACTATACTGTTTGAGTTTCCTGATTTTCCACAGAAGTTCTCACAATATGCCGTATATGTTCCTTCGCCTACACTGATACTCGCTGTAGTTGCTCCAGTACTCCATTTTAGTGTTCCGGTTGCACATGCACTTGCTGTCAACGTTGCTTTGTCTGTGCCGCAGATTACCAATGGACCGCCCGTGATGGTTGGTGCTGTTGGCTTGTTTAACTTCTCTATCGTGATTGGTGTTGAGCTTTCACTTACGCCACAGCTTGTCGTACATTTTGCTGTGTAGTTACCCGATTCTTTTACTTTGATTATGTTTCCGGTAGCTCCTGTACTCCATGATATCGTTCCACCTACGCAACCTGTTGCGGTCAAGGTCGCTTCTTCTCCATCACAACAAATCGTGCGATCTGTACTGATTGAAGGTTTCGTTGGTGCTGGTAACAAGTCTACCTTCACTGAATTGGAAGCTTCTGATGTTCCACAGATTGTCGTACATGTTGCCGTGTATGTTCCTGCTCCTACTTCTTTCGTAAGACCTGTTCCACCTGCTGACCATGTAATTGTTCCACCTGTACATCCGGTTGCTGTTAACGTCGCCTTATCTGTTCCACATACTTCTGTTTTGTTTGAAGATATGCTTGGTGCAGCTGGTTTCGCTCCAGTGTTGATTGTAAGGGTATTCGATGCATCTGATGTTCCACAAGTAGTCGTACATCTAGCGGTGTATGTTCCGGCTCCTACTTCTTTCGTAAGTCCTGTTCCACCTGCTGACCATGTAATCGTTCCTCCTGTACATCCCGTTGCGGTTAACGTCGCCTTTTCTGTTCCACACACTTCTGTTTTATTTGAAGTAATGTTTGGTGCAGTTGGTTTCGCTCCAGTATTAATCGATACTGAGTTAGATGCTACCGATGTTCCACAAGTAGTGGTACATGTTGCGGTGTATGTTCCGGCTCCTACTTCTTTCGTAAGTCCAGTTCCACCTGCTGACCATGTAATTGTTCCTCCTGTACATCCGGTTGCCGTAAGCGTTGCTTTCTCTGTTCCACATACTTCTGTTTTGTTAGAAGATATGCTTGGTGCTACTGGTGATGGACCTTTCTCGATTACTATACTGTTTGAGTTTCCTGATTTTCCACAGAAGTTCTCACAATATGCGGTATATGTTCCTTCGCCTACACTGATACTCGCTGTGGTTGCTCCAGTACTCCATTTAAGTGTTCCGGTTGCACATGCACTCGCTGTCAACGTTGCTTTGTCTGTGCCGCAGATTACCAATGGACCGCCCGTGATGGTTGGTGCTGTTGGCTTGTTTAACTTCTCTATCGTGATCGGTGTTGAGCTTTCACTTACGCCACAGCTTGTCGTACATTTTGCTGTGTAGTTACCCGATTCTTTTACTTTGATTATGTTTCCGGTAGCTCCTGTACTCCATGATATCGTTCCACCTACGCAACCTGTTGCGGTCAAGGTCGCTTCTTCTCCATCACAACAAATCGTGCGATCTGTACTGATTGAAGGTTTCGTTGGTGCTGGTAACAAGTCTACCTTCACTGAATTAGAAGCATCTGATGTTCCACAGATTGTCGTACATGTTGCAGTGTATGTTCCTGCTCCTACTTCTTTCGTAAGACCTGTTCCACCTGCTGACCATGTAATTGTTCCACCTGTACATCCAGTTGCTGTTAACGTCGCCTTTTCTGTTCCACATACTTCTGTTTTGTTTGAAGATATGCTTGGTGCAGCTGGTTTCGCTCCAGTGTTGATTGTAAGGGTATTCGATGCATCTGATGTTCCACAAGTAGTTGTACATGTAGCTGTGTATGTTCCAGCTCCTACTTCTTTCGTAAGTCCTGTTCCACCTGCTGACCATGTAATCGTTCCTCCTGTACATCCGGTTGCCGTAAGCGTTGCTTTCTCTGTTCCACATACTTCTGTTTTATTCGAAGTAATGCTTGGTGCAGTTGGTTTCGCTCCAGTATTAATCGATACTGAGTTAGATGCTACCGATGTTCCACATGAAGTTGTACATGTTGCGGTGTATGTTCCGGCTCCTACTTCTTTCGTAAGTCCAGTTCCACCTGCTGACCATGTAATTGTTCCTCCTGTACATCCGGTTGCCGTAAGCGTTGCTTTCTCTGTTCCACATACTTCTGTTTTGTTAGAAGATATGCTTGGTGCTACTGGTGATGGACCTTTCTCGATTACTATACTGTTTGAGTTTCCTGATTTTCCACAGAAGTTCTCACAATATGCGGTATATGTTCCTTCGCCCACACTGATACTCGCTGTAGTTGCTCCAGTACTCCATTTAAGTGTTCCGGTTGCACATGCACTTGCTGTCAACGTTGCTTTGTCTGTGCCGCAGATTACCAATGGACCGCCCGTGATGGTTGGTGCTGTTGGCTTGCTTAACTTCTCTATCGTGATCGGTGTTGAGCTTTCACTTACGCCACAGCTAGTGGTACATTTTGCTGTGTAGTTACCCGATTCTTTTACTTTGATTATGGTTCCTGTCGCTCCAGTACTCCATGATATCGTTCCTCCTACGCAACCTGTTGCGGTCAAGGTCGCTTCTTCTCCATCACAACAAATCGTGCGATCTGTATCCACAACTGGCTTTGTTGGTAAACTCAATTTTTCAATAATAATTGAATTACTAGAAGTACTTGTACCGCAGTCTGTTTTACAAGTTGCTGAGTAACTACCCGCATCTGTAACAAATATTATATTTCCAGTTTCGCCATTGCTCCAGTTAATTATTCCTGAACAATTACTAGCTGTTAATTTAGCTTTTGCGTCACCACAAATTAATTTATTATCTACTACTATAGTTGGAGGGGTTGGATCAACACCTTTTGTTATTGTAATAGAGATTGAACTAGCACTTTCTCCACAAATTGTTTTACATTTTGCAGAATATGTACCTTCACCAACTGAAATTGATGTTCCGGATAATCCATTGCTCCAAATGATACTTCCATTACAAACTGCCGTAATAGTTGCTTTTTCATTTCCACAAACAATAGTTTTACCTGCTGTAAGTGTAGGAACTGTAGGTGTTACACCTGTTTCAATTTCAATAAGGTTGGAAGCATTACTTTCTCCACAAGAATTTGAACAAGTCACTGTGTAATTTCCTGCTTTAGTAACTTTTATTATTGCCGTAGTCTCACCAGTGTTCCATTTTAAAGTTCCAGTGCAACCCGTTGCCGTTAGAGTGGCGGTTTCACCATCACAACAAATTGTTCTATCTGTTGTGATTTTTGGTGCGGTTGGAATAGAACCTTTTATGACCGTTATTGAATTTGACACTGGGCTAGTACAACCATTAGCTGTACAAGTAGCACTGTATATTCCTTCTTGAGAAACAATTAGCGTCGCTCCTGTTGCATTTGTTGACCATTTAACTATTCCCGTACATCCTTCTGCTACCAACTTAACTGTACCTTTTTCACAAATTGAATTAGGACCATCTATTTTTATAGATGGAGGTGTTGGCAATTCTTTAACATCTAAAGTGACTTTTCCGGAAACTGAACAACCGTTTAAAGTAACAGTTATTACATAATCTCCTTCGTTTATCTGCTTTAGATTAGAAACAGAAACAATTCTTGTATTTCCTACAAAATTGTTAGGTCCAACCCACTTATAAGTAGCTCCAACTCCATAGTCCGGAGCTGTCAATGTTAACTCTTCAGTTTCACAAAGCGTAGAATTTGTACTTATGATATCATTTAATTTTCTAACCTCAACATACGTTGTGGCTGTTCCTTTACATCCTTTCGTATCAGTAACTGTAACTGAATAAGTACCAGTTTGAGTTGTAGATGCATTTGATAATTCAGGGTTTTGAATAGATGAAATAAACCCAGCAGGTCCAGTCCAAGAATAAATTGAACCACCAGATGCATTAAGTTTAATTATCTCTCCATTACATACTGGGCTGTTGCTTGTAGCAGTTGCTACCAATTTAGCAGGTTCAGAAATTGTAATGTTTTTCAATTCATATTTACAATTATTAGCATCTAATACAACAACCGAATAAGTGCCAGCAGGAAGTGCCGTAATTGTTTTGGTATTTTTACCATTACTCCAATTATAAGAATATGGTGCAATACCTCCTACTGGATTGACAGTTATACTTCCATCAGTCCCGCCATTACAAGTTACATCAACAGTCGTTGAATTTGCTTCTAATTTTAGTGGTTGAATTACTTCTACCGTTGCCGTTACTGTACATTGTTTCGCATCCTTAACCGTAACTGTATATGTGCCTGCTCCTAAGCCTGTGGCTGTTGCAGTCGTTTGTACAGGGCTCGTGCTCCATGCATAGGTGAAGCTTCCGTTTCCTTCTTGTGCCGTTACTGTCGCCGTTCCGTTTTTCTCTCCAAAACATGCTACTGGTGTTGCTACTGCTGTTGCAGTCAATTGCTTAGGTTGAATTACTTCTACCGTTGCCGTTACTGTACATTGTTTTGCATCCTTAACCGTAACTGTATACGTCCCTGCTCCTAAGCCTGTGGTTGTTGCAGTCGTTTGGACTGGGATCGTGCTCCATGCATAGGTGAAGCTTCCGTTTCCTTCTTGTGCTGTTACTGTCGCCGTTCCGTTTTTCTCTCCAAAACATGCTACTGGTGTTGCTACTGCTGTTGCAGTCAATTGCTTAGGTTGAATTACTTCTACCGTTGCCGTTACTGTACATTGTTTTGCATCCTTAACCGTAACTGTATACGTCCCTGCTCCTAAGCCTGTGGTTGTTGCAGTCGTTTGGACTGGGATCGTGCTCCATGCATAGGTGAAGCTTCCGTTTCCTTCTTGTGCTGTTACTGTCGCCGTTCCGTTTTTCTCTCCAAAACATGCTACTGGTGTTGCTACTGCTGTTGCAGTTAATTGCTTAGGCTGAATTACTTCTACCGTTGCCGTTACTGTACATTGTTTTGCATCCTTAACCGTAACTGTATACGTCCCTGCTCCTAAGCCTGTGGCTGTTGCAGTCGTTTGTACTGGGATCGTGCTCCATGCATAGGTGAAGCTTCCGTTTCCTTCTTGTGCCGTTACTGTTGCTGTTCCGTTTTTCTCTCCGAAACATGCTACTGGTGTCGCTACCGCTGTTGCAGTTAATTGCTTAGGTTGAATTACTTCTACCGTAGCCGTTACTGTACATTGTTTTGCATCCTTAACCGTAACTGTATATGTACCTGCTCCTAAGCCTGTGGCTGTTGCAGTCGTTTGTACTGGGATGGTGCTCCATGCATAGGTGAAGCTTCCGTTTCCTTCTTGTGCCGTTACTGTCGCTGTTCCGTTTTTCTCTCCGAAACATGCTACTGGTGTTGCCACCGCTGTTGCAGTCAATTGCTTAGGTTGAATTACTTCTACCGTTGCTGTTACTGTACATTGTTTTGCATCTTTAACCGTAACTGTATATGTCCCTGCTCCTAAGCCTGTGGCTGTTGCAGTCGTTTGTACTGGGACCGTGCTCCATGCATAGGTGAAGTTTCCGTTTCCTTCTAGTGCCGTTACTGTCGCTGTTCCGTTTTTCTCTCCGAAACATGCTACTGGTGTTGCTACTGCTGTTGCAGTCAATTGCTTAGGTTGAATTACTTCTACCGTTGCTGTTACTGTACATTGTTTTGCATCTTTAACCGTAACTGTATATGTGCCTGCTCCTAAGCCTGTTGCTGTTGCAGTCGTTTGTACTGGGATCGTGCTCCATGCATAGGTGAAGCTTCCGTTTCCTTCTTGTGCCGTTACTGTCGCCGTTCCGTTTTTCTCTCCGAAACATGCTACTGGTGTCGCTACCGCTGTTGCAGTTAATTGCTTAGGTTGAATTACTTCTACCGTTGCTGTTACTGTACATTGTTTTGCATCTTTAACCGTAACTGTATATGTCCCTGCTCCTAAGCCTGTGGCTGTTGCAGTCGTTTGTACTGGGACCGTGCTCCATGCATAGGTGAAGTTTCCGTTTCCTTCTAGTGCCGTTACTGTCGCTGTTCCGTTTTTCTCTCCGAAACATGCTACTGGTGTTGCTACTGCTGTTGCAGTCAATTGCTTAGGTTGAATTACTTCTACCGTTGCTGTTACTGTACATTGTTTTGCATCTTTAACCGTAACTGTATATGTGCCTGCTCCTAAGCCTGTTGCTGTTGCAGTCGTTTGTACTGGGATCGTGCTCCATGCATAGGTGAAGCTTCCGTTTCCTTCTTGTGCCGTTACTGTCGCCGTTCCGTTTTTCTCTCCGAAACATGCTACTGGTGTCGCTACTGCTGTTGCAGTCAATTGCTTAGGTTGAATTACTTCTACCGTTGCTGTTACTGTACATTGTTTTGCATCCTTAACCGTAACTGTATACGTCCCTGCTCCTAAGCCTGTGGCTGTTGCAGTCGTTTGTACTGGGATCGTGCTCCATGCATAGGTAAATGTTCCGTTTCCTTCTTCTGCCGTTACTGTCGCTGTTCCGTTTTTCTCTCCGAAACATGCTACTGGTGTTGCCACCGCTGTTGCAGTCAATTGCTTAGGTTGAATTACTTCTACCGTTGCCGTTACTGTACATTGTTTTGCATCCTTAACCGTAACTGTATATGTGCCTGCTCCTAAGCCTGTGGCTGTTGCAGTCGTTTGTACTGGGCTTGTGCTCCATGCGTATGTAAATGTTCCGTTTCCTTCTAGTGCTGTTACTGTTGCTGTTCCGTTCTTCTCTCCGAAACATGCTACTGGGGTTGCAGTTGCTGTTGCAGTCAATACTTTTGGCTGAATTACTTCAACTGTAGCGGTTACTGTACATTGTTTTGCATCCTTAACCGTAACTGTATATGTGCCTGCTCCTAAGCCTGTGGCTGTTGCAGTCGTTTGTACAGGGCTCGTGCTCCATGCATAGGTGAAGCTTCCGTTTCCTTCTTGTGCCGTTACTGTCGCCGTTCCGTTTTTCTCTCCGAAACATGCTACTGGTGTCGCTACCGCTGTTGCAGTTAATTGCTTAGGTTGAATTACTTCTACCGTTGCCGTTACTGTACATTGTTTCGCATCCTTTACCGTAACTGTATACGTCCCTGCTCCTAAGCCTGTGGCTGTTGCAGTCGTTTGGACTGGGATCGTGCTCCATGCATAGGTGAAGCTTCCGTTTCCTTCTTGTGCTGTTACTGTCGCCGTTCCGTTTTTCTCTCCAAAACATGCTACTGGTGTTGCTACTGCTGTTGCAGTCAATTGCTTAGGTTGAATTACTTCTACCGTTGCCGTTACTGTACATTGTTTTGCATCCTTAACCGTAACTGTATACGTCCCTGCTCCTAAGCCTGTGGCTGTTGCAGTCGTTTGGACTGGGATCGTGCTCCATGCATAGGTGAAGCTTCCGTTTCCTTCTTGTGCTGTTACTGTCGCCGTTCCGTTTTTCTCTCCAAAACATGCTACTGGTGTTGCTACTGCTGTTGCAGTTAATTGCTTAGGCTGAATTACTTCTACCGTTGCCGTTACTGTACATTGTTTTGCATCCTTAACCGTAACTGTATACGTCCCTGCTCCTAAGCCTGTGGCTGTTGCAGTCGTTTGTACTGGGACCGTGCTCCATGCATAGGTGAAGTTTCCGTTTCCTTCTAGTGCCGTTACTGTCGCTGTTCCGTTTTTCTCTCCGAAACATGCTACTGGTGTTGCTACTGCTGTTGCAGTCAATTGCTTAGGTTGAATTACTTCTACCGTTGCTGTTACTGTACATTGTTTTGCATCTTTAACCGTAACTGTATATGTGCCTGCTCCTAAGCCTGTTGCTGTTGCAGTCGTTTGTACTGGGATCGTGCTCCATGCATAGGTGAAGCTTCCGTTTCCTTCTTGTGCCGTTACTGTCGCCGTTCCGTTTTTCTCTCCGAAACATGCTACTGGTGTCGCTACTGCTGTTGCAGTCAATTGCTTAGGTTGAATTACTTCTACCGTTGCTGTTACTGTACATTGTTTTGCATCCTTAACCGTAACTGTATACGTCCCTGCTCCTAAGCCTGTGGCTGTTGCAGTCGTTTGTACTGGGATCGTGCTCCATGCATAGGTAAATGTTCCGTTTCCTTCTTCTGCCGTTACTGTCGCTGTTCCGTTTTTCTCTCCGAAACATGCTACTGGTGTTGCCACCGCTGTTGCAGTCAATTGCTTAGGTTGAATTACTTCTACCGTTGCCGTTACTGTACATTGTTTTGCATCCTTAACCGTAACTGTATATGTGCCTGCTCCTAAGCCTGTGGCTGTTGCAGTCGTTTGTACTGGGCTTGTGCTCCATGCGTATGTAAATGTTCCGTTTCCTTCTAGTGCTGTTACTGTTGCTGTTCCGTTCTTCTCTCCGAAACATGCTACTGGGGTTGCAGTTGCTGTTGCAGTCAATACTTTTGGCTGAATTACTTCAACTGTAGCGGTTACTGTACATTGTTTTGCATCCTTAACCGTAACTGTATATGTGCCTGCTCCTAAGCCTGTGGCTGTTGCAGTCGTTTGTACAGGGCTCGTGCTCCATGCATAGGTGAAGCTTCCGTTTCCTTCTTGTGCCGTTACTGTCGCCGTTCCGTTTTTCTCTCCGAAACATGCTACTGGTGTCGCTACCGCTGTTGCAGTTAATTGCTTAGGTTGAATTACTTCTACCGTTGCCGTTACTGTACATTGTTTCGCATCCTTTACCGTAACTGTATACGTCCCTGCTCCTAAGCCTGTGGCTGTTGCAGTCGTTTGGACTGGGATCGTGCTCCATGCATAGGTGAAGCTTCCGTTTCCTTCTTGTGCTGTTACTGTCGCCGTTCCGTTTTTCTCTCCAAAACATGCTACTGGTGTTGCTACTGCTGTTGCAGTCAATTGCTTAGGTTGAATTACTTCTACCGTTGCCGTTACTGTACATTGTTTTGCATCCTTAACCGTAACTGTATACGTCCCTGCTCCTAAGCCTGTGGCTGTTGCAGTCGTTTGGACTGGGATCGTGCTCCATGCATAGGTGAAGCTTCCGTTTCCTTCTTGTGCTGTTACTGTCGCCGTTCCGTTTTTCTCTCCGAAACATGCTACTGGTGTTGCTACTGCTGTTGCAGTTAATTGCTTAGGCTGAATTACTTCTACCGTTGCCGTTACTGTACATTGTTTTGCATCCTTAACCGTAACTGTATACGTCCCTGCTCCTAAGCCTGTGGCTGTTGCAGTCGTTTGTACTGGGATCGTGCTCCATGCATAGGTGAAGCTTCCGTTTCCTTCTTGTGCTGTTACTGTCGCCGTTCCGTTTTTCTCTCCAAAACATGCTACTGGTGTTGCTACTGCTGTTGCAGTCAATTGCTTAGGTTGAATTACTTCTACCGTTGCCGTTACTGTACATTGTTTTGCATCCTTAACCGTAACTGTATACGTCCCTGCTCCTAAGCCTGTGGCTGTTGCAGTCGTTTGGACTGGGATCGTGCTCCATGCATAGGTGAAGCTTCCGTTTCCTTCTTGTGCTGTTACTGTCGCCGTTCCGTTTTTCTCTCCAAAACATGCTACTGGTGTTGCTACTGCTGTTGCAGTTAATTGCTTAGGCTGAATTACTTCTACCGTTGCCGTTACTGTACATTGTTTTGCATCCTTAACCGTAACTGTATACGTCCCTGCTCCTAAGCCTGTGGCTGTTGCAGTCGTTTGTACTGGGATCGTGCTCCATGCATAGGTGAAGCTTCCGTTTCCTTCTTGTGCCGTTACTGTTGCTGTTCCGTTTTTCTCTCCGAAACATGCTACTGGTGTTGCTACTGCTGTTGCAGTTAATTGCTTAGGCTGAATTACTTCTACCGTTGCCGTTACTGTACATTGTTTTGCATCCTTAACCGTAACTGTATATGTACCTGCTCCTAAGCCTGTGGCTGTTGCAGTCGTTTGTACTGGGATGGTGCTCCATGCATAGGTGAAGCTTCCGTTTCCTTCTTGTGCCGTTACTGTCGCTGTTCCGTTTTTCTCTCCGAAACATGCTACTGGTGTTGCTACTGCTGTTGCAGTCAATTGCTTAGGTTGAATTACTTCTACCGTTGCCGTTACTGTACATTGTTTTGCATCTTTAACCGTAACTGTATATGTGCCTGCTCCTAAGCCTGTGGCTGTTGCAGTCGTTTGTACTGGGACCGTGCTCCATGCATAGGTGAAGCTTCCGTTTCCTTCTTGTGCCGTTACTGTCGCTGTTCCGTTTTTCTCTCCGAAACATGCTACTGGTGTTGCTACTGCTGTTGCAGTCAATTGCTTAGGTTGAATTACTTCTACCGTTGCCGTTACTGTACATTGTTTTGCATCTTTAACCGTAACTGTATATGTGCCTGCTCCTAAGCCTGTGGCTGTTGCAGTCGTTTGTACTGGGATCGTGCTCCATGCATAGGTGAAGCTTCCGTTTCCTTCTTGTGCCGTTACTGTCGCTGTTCCGTTTTTCTCTCCGAAACATGCTACTGGTGTTGCCACCGCTGTTGCAGTCAATTGCTTAGGTTGAATTACTTCTACCGTTGCTGTTACTGTACATTGTTTTGCATCTTTAACCGTAACTGTATATGTCCCTGCTCCTAAGCCTGTGGCTGTTGCAGTCGTTTGTACTGGGACCGTGCTCCATGCATAGGTGAAGTTTCCGTTTCCTTCTAGTGCCGTTATTGTCGCTGTTCCGTTTTTCTCTCCAAAACATGCTACTGGTGTTGCTACTGCTGTTGCAGTCAATTGCTTAGGTTGAATTACTTCTACCGTTGCCGTTACTGTACATTGTTTTGCATCTTTAACCGTAACTGTATATGTGCCTGCTCCTAAGCCTGTGGCTGTTGCAGTCGTTTGTACTGGGATCGTGCTCCATGCATAGGTGAAGCTTCCGTTTCCTTCTTGTGCCGTTACTGTCGCTGTTCCGTTTTTCTCTCCGAAACATGCTACTGGTGTTGCCACCGCTGTTGCAGTCAATTGCTTAGGTTGAATTACTTCTACCGTTGCTGTTACTGTACATTGTTTTGCATCTTTAACCGTAACTGTATATGTCCCTGCTCCTAAGCCTGTGGCTGTTGCAGTCGTTTGTACTGGGACCGTGCTCCATGCATAGGTGAAGTTTCCGTTTCCTTCTAGTGCCGTTACTGTCGCTGTTCCGTTTTTCTCTCCGAAACATGCTACTGGTGTTGCTACTGCTGTTGCAGTCAATTGCTTAGGTTGAATTACTTCTACCGTTGCTGTTACTGTACATTGTTTTGCATCTTTAACCGTAACTGTATATGTGCCTGCTCCTAAGCCTGTTGCTGTTGCAGTCGTTTGTACTGGGATCGTGCTCCATGCATAGGTGAAGCTTCCGTTTCCTTCTTGTGCCGTTACTGTCGCCGTTCCGTTTTTCTCTCCGAAACATGCTACTGGTGTCGCTACCGCTGTTGCAGTTAATTGCTTAGGTTGAATTACTTCTACCGTTGCTGTTACTGTACATTGTTTTGCATCCTTAACCGTAACTGTATACGTCCCTGCTCCTAAGCCTGTGGCTGTTGCAGTCGTTTGTACTGGGATCGTGCTCCATGCATAGGTAAATGTTCCGTTTCCTTCTTCTGCCGTTACTGTCGCTGTTCCGTTTTTCTCTCCGAAACATGCTACTGGTGTTGCCACCGCTGTTGCAGTCAATTGCTTAGGTTGAATTACTTCTACCGTTGCTGTTACTGTACATTGTTTTGCATCCTTAACCGTAACTGTATATGTGCCTGCTCCTAAGCCTGTGGCTGTTGCAGTCGTTTGTACTGGGCTTGTGCTCCATGCGTATGTAAATGTTCCGTTTCCGTCTGCTGCTGTTACTGTTGCTGTTCCGTTCTTCTCTCCGAAACATGCTACTGGGGTTGCAGTTGCTGTTGCAGTCAATACTTTTGGCTGAATTACTTCAACTGTAGCGGTTACTGTACATTGTTTTGCATCCTTAACCGTAACTGTATATGTGCCTGCTCCTAAGCCTGTGGCTGTTGCAGTCGTTTGTACAGGGCTCGTGCTCCATGCATAGGTGAAGCTTCCGTTTCCTTCTTGTGCCGTTACTGTCGCCGTTCCGTTTTTCTCTCCAAAACATGCTACTGGTGTTGCTACTGCTGTTGCAGTCAATTGCTTAGGTTGAATTACTTCTACCGTTGCCGTTACAGTACATGAATTAGCATCTGTAATGATTACTGAATATGTTCCTGCTGTTAAACCTGATGCTGTTGCAGTATTTGCAGAAGCAGTGTTACTCCACTTATAGGTATAAGGTAGAGTTCCACCTTTGATTTTAACAGTTGCAGATCCATTATTTTCTCCGAAACATTTTACATCAATTGATGTAATTGCTCCATCAAACTCTAATGGCTCTGGAATTTTAACACTGGTTGTTGCCGAAATCAAAGGACATTTATTATCAGCAGCTATTGTATTTGTAATAATATAATTACCTGCATTTGCTAGTGCTACAGTAATATCTCCAGTGCTTGCATTTAATGCAGTTCCCAAAGCTGGGCTAGAGGTAAATACCCCAGCAACTGATCCATTTACAAAGGTAGGAATTAGAATAGTACCATCTTTGAAACAGAATTTTGTAACTGGATAATTAAATTCAGCAGTTTTGATACATTTATAATAACCAGCATCAATAGTTAAATTTGATTCACCACTAACTAGATTTATCGAAATAGTTTTTCCAGTTATTGTATCTGCGTCAGAATCTTTAGAATTATCTGAACCTTGATTTATAGGACTAGAAGTATAATCACCTCCAGCTCCTGGCGTAACAAATTCAACAACATAATTCCCTGGCTTTAAATTTTCAAAAATATATTTACCAGTTCCGTCTGTAGTGGTCGTTAAATTTACAATGTTTCCTTGACCATCTGTACCAGATAATTTAACTGTAACATTTGGAATACCAATTTCTCCTAAATCTTGGATACCATTCTTGTTCGTATCTTCCCAAACGAAGTCGCCCAATTTGGCTGGCTTGTAGAAACCGGCATCGATCGTTGGGTTGTTTTCGCCACTTGCTAATACTACTGCAATTGTTTTTCCTGTCGTAATATCTGCATCGCTATCTTTTGTATCGTCGGTGCCTTTGTCTTTACTTGTTGGCTCATAGCCTGTTGGCTTACCAAATTCTACTACATATTGTACGCCTGGCTTCAAGTTCGTAAACTCGTATTTACCTGTTGCGTCTGTCGTTGCATTCGTTACTGTTGCTCCACTTGCATCTTTCGCTGGGTTACCTGCGGCGTCTAATAATTTTACAATTACTCCTGCAATTGGGCTTTCGCCGACATCTTGGATGCCGTTGTAGTTCTTATCTTCCCATACATAGTCCCCTAACTTTGCTGGCTTGAAGTATCCGGCATCGATCGTTGTATTGTTCTCGCCACTTACTATCGTTACTGGAGTTGTAGCTCCTGTTGTCTTATCTGGATTACTGTCTTTCGCTGGATCGGTTCCTTGCGTTGGATCTGTCGTTGTAAATCCGGTTGGTTTTGTAAACGTTACTGTATACGTTCCTGGCTTCAAGTCTGTAAATTCATACTTACCTGTTGCATCTGTAGTTGCGGTTAACGTTACTGGATTTCCAGATCCGTCTGTACCTGTTAAGGTTACCACTACGCCTGGGATTCCAGCTTCACCTGCATCTTGGATGCCGTTACCGTTCGTATCTTCCCAAACGAAGTCGCCCAATTTGGCTGGCTTGTAGAAACCGGCATCGATCGTTGGGTTGTTTTCGCCACTTGCTAATACTACTGCAATTGTTTTTCCTGTCGTAATATCTGCATCACTATCTTTTGTATCGTCTGTGCCTTTGTCTTTACTTGTTGGCTCATAGCCTGTTGGCTTACCAAATTCTACTACATATTGTACGCCTGGCTTTAAGTTCGTAAACTCGTATTTGCCTGTTGCGTCTGTCGTTGCATTCGCTACTGTTGCTCCACTTGCATCTTTCGCTGGGTTACCTGCGGCGTCTAATAATTTTACAATTACTCCTGCAATTGGGCTTTCGCCTGCATCTTGGATGCCGTTGTAGTTCTTATCTTCCCATACATAGTCCCCTAACTTTGCTGGCTTGAAGTATCCGGCATCGATCGTTGTATTGTTCTCGCCACTTACTAACGTTACTGGAGTTGTAGCTCCTGTTGTCTTATCTGGATTACTGTCTTTCGCTGGATCGGTTCCTTGCGTTGGATCTGTCGTTGTAAATCCGGTTGGTTTTGTAAACGTTACTGTATACGTTCCTGGCTTCAAGTCTGTAAATTCATACTTACCTGTTGCATCTGTAGTTGCGGTTAACGTTACTGGATTTCCAGATCCGTCTGTACCTGTTAAGGTTACCACTACGCCTGGGATTCCAGCTTCACCTGCATCTTGGATGCCGTTACCGTTCGTATCTTCCCAAACGAAGTCGCCCAATTTGGCTGGCTTGTAGAAACCGGCATCGATCGTTGGGTTGTTTTCGCCACTTGCTAATACTACTGCAATTGTTTTTCCTGTCGTAATATCTGCATCGCTATCTTTTGTATCGTCGGTGCCTTTGTCTTTACTTGTTGGCTCATAGCCTGTTGGCTTACCAAATTCTACTACATATTGTACGCCTGGCTTTAAGTTCGTAAACTCGTATTTGCCCGTTGCGTCTGTAGTTGCATTCGCTACTGTTGCTCCACTTGCATCTTTCGCTGGGTTACCTGCGGCGTCTAATAATTTTACAATTACTCCTGCAATTGGGCTTTCGCCTGCTTCTTGGATGCCGTTGTAGTTCTTATCTTCCCATACATAGTCCCCTAACTTTGCTGGCTTGAAGTATCCGGCATCGATCGTTGTATTGTTCTCGCCACTTACTAACGTTACTGGAGTTGTAGCTCCTGTTGTCTTATCTGGATTACTGTCTTTCGCTGGATCGGTTCCTTGCGTTGGATCTGTCGTTGTAAATCCGGTTGGTTTTGTAAACGTTACCGTATACGTTCCTGGCTTCAAGTTTGTAAATTCATACTTACCTGTTGCATCTGTGGTTGCGGTTAACGTTACTGGATTTCCTGATCCGTCTGTACCTGTTAACTTAACTTCTACGCCTGGGATTCCAGCTTCACCTGCATCTTGGATGCCGTTACCGTTCGTATCTTCCCAAACGAAGTCGCCCAATTTGGCTGGCTTGTAGAAACCGGCATCGATCGTTGGGTTGTTTTCGCCACTTGCTAATACTACTGCAATTGTTTTTCCTGTCGTAATATCTGCATCACTATCTTTTGTATCGTCTGTGCCTTTGTCTTTACTTGTTGGCTCATAGCCTGTTGGCTTACCAAATTCTACTACATATTGTACGCCTGGCTTTAAGTTCGTAAACTCGTATTTGCCTGTTGCGTCTGTCGTTGCATTCGCTACTGTTGCTCCACTTGCATCTTTCGCTGGGTTACCTGCGGCGTCTAATAATTTTACAATTACTCCTGCAATTGGGCTTTCGCCTGCATCTTGGATGCCGTTGTAGTTCTTATCTTCCCATACATAGTCCCCTAACTTTGCTGGCTTGAAGTATCCGGCATCGATCGTTGTATTGTTCTCGCCACTTACTAACGTTACTGGAGTTGTAGCTCCTGTTGTCTTATCTGGATTACTGTCTTTCGCTGGATCGGTTCCTTGCGTTGGATCTGTCGTTGTAAATCCGGTTGGTTTTGTAAACGTTACCGTATACGTTCCTGGCTTCAAGTCTGTAAATTCATACTTACCTGTTGCATCTGTAGTTGCGGTTAACGTTACTGGATTTCCTGATCCGTCTGTACCTGTTAAGGTTACCACTACGCCTGGGATTCCAGATTCACCTGCATCTTGGATGCCGTTACCGTTCGTATCTTCCCAAACGAAGTCGCCCAATTTGGCTGGCTTGTAGAAACCGGCATCGATCGTTGGGTTGTTTTCGCCACTTGCTAATACTACTGCAATTGTTTTTCCTGTCGTAATATCTGCATCACTATCTTTTGTATCGTCTGTGCCTTTGTCTTTACTTGTTGGCTCATAGCCTGTTGGCTTACCAAATTCTACTACATATTGTACGCCTGGCTTTAAGTTCGTAAACTCGTATTTGCCTGTTGCGTCTGTCGTTGCATTCGCTACTGTTGCTCCACTTGCATCTTTCGCTGGGTTACCTGCGGCGTCTAATAATTTTACAATTACTCCTGCAATTGGGCTTTCGCCTGCATCTTGGATGCCGTTGTAGTTCTTATCTTCCCATACATAGTCCCCTAACTTTGCTGGCTTGAAGTATCCGGCATCGATCGTTGTATTGTTCTCGCCACTTACTAACGTTACTGGAGTTGTAGCTCCTGTTGTCTTATCTGGATTACTGTCTTTCGCTGGATCGGTTCCTTGCGTTGGATCTGTCGTTGTAAATCCGGTTGGTTTTGTAAACGTTACCGTATACGTTCCTGGCTTCAAGTCTGTAAATTCATACTTACCTGTTGCATCTGTAGTTGCGGTTAACGTTACTGGATTTCCTGATCCGTCTGTACCTGTTAAGGTTACCACTACGCCTGGGATTCCAGATTCACCTGCATCTTGGATGCCGTTACCGTTCGTATCTTCCCAAACGAAGTCGCCCAATTTGGCTGGCTTGTAGAAACCGGCATCGATCGTTGGGTTGTTTTCGCCACTTGCTAATACTACTGCAATTGTTTTTCCTGTCGTAATATCTGCATCGCTATCTTTTGTATCGTCTGTGCCTTTGTCTTTACTTGTTGGCTCATAGCCTGTTGGCTTACCAAATTCTACTACATATTGTACGCCTGGCTTTAAGTTCGTAAACTCGTATTTGCCTGTTGCGTCTGTCGTTGCATTCGCTACTGTTGCTCCACTTGCATCTTTCGCTGGGTTACCTGCGGCGTCTAATAATTTTACAATTACTCCTGCAATTGGGCTTTCGCCTGCTTCTTGGATGCCGTTGTAGTTCTTATCTTCCCATACATAGTCCCCTAACTTTGCTGGCTTGAAGTATCCGGCATCGATCGTTGTATTGTTCTCGCCACTTACTAACGTTACTGGAGTTGTAGCTCCTGTTGTCTTATCTGGATTACTGTCTTTCGCTGGATCGGTTCCTTGCGTTGGATCTGTCGTTGTAAATCCGGTTGGTTTTGTAAACGTTACTGTATACGTTCCTGGCTTCAAGTCTGTAAATTCATACTTACCTGTTGCATCTGTAGTTGCGGTTAACGTTACTGGATTTCCAGATCCGTCTGTACCTGTTAAGGTTACCACTACGCCTGGGATTCCAGCTTCACCTGCATCTTGGATGCCGTTACCGTTCGTATCTTCCCAAACGAAGTCGCCCAATTTGGCTGGCTTGTAGAAACCGGCATCGATCGTTGGGTTGTTTTCGCCACTTGCTAATACTACTGCAATTGTTTTTCCTGTCGTAATATCTGCATCACTATCTTTTGTATCGTCTGTGCCTTTGTCTTTACTTGTTGGCTCATAGCCTGTTGGCTTACCAAATTCTACTACATATTGTACGCCTGGCTTTAAGTTCGTAAACTCGTATTTGCCTGTTGCGTCTGTCGTTGCATTCGCTACTGTTGCTCCACTTGCATCTTTCGCTGGGTTACCTGCGGCGTCTAATAATTTTACAATTACTCCTGCAATTGGGCTTTCGCCTGCTTCTTGGATGCCGTTGTAGTTCTTATCTTCCCATACATAGTCCCCTAACTTTGCTGGCTTGAAGTATCCGGCATCGATCGTTGTATTGTTCTCGCCACTTACTAACGTTACTGGAGTTGTAGCTCCTGTTGTCTTATCTGGATTACTGTCTTTCGCTGGATCGGTTCCTTGCGTTGGATCTGTCGTTGTAAATCCGGTTGGTTTTGTAAACGTTACTGTATACGTTCCTGGCTTCAAGTCTGTAAATTCATACTTACCTGTTGCATCTGTAGTTGCGGTTAACGTTACTGGATTTCCAGATCCGTCTGTACCTGTTAAGGTTACCACTACGCCTGGGATTCCAGCTTCACCTGCATCTTGGATGCCGTTACCGTTCGTATCTTCCCAAACGAAGTCGCCCAATTTGGCTGGCTTGTAGAAACCGGCATCGATCGTTGGGTTGTTTTCGCCACTTGCTAATACTACTGCAATTGTTTTTCCTGTCGTAATATCTGCATCACTATCTTTTGTATCGTCTGTGCCTTTGTCTTTACTTGTTGGCTCATAGCCTGTTGGCTTACCAAATTCTACTACATATTGTACGCCTGGCTTTAAGTTCGTAAACTCGTATTTGCCTGTTGCGTCTGTCGTTGCATTCGCTACTGTTGCTCCACTTGCATCTTTCGCTGGGTTACCTGCGGCGTCTAATAATTTTACAATTACTCCTGCAATTGGGCTTTCGCCTGCATCTTGGATGCCGTTGTAGTTCTTATCTTCCCATACATAGTCCCCTAACTTTGCTGGCTTGAAGTATCCGGCATCGATCGTTGTATTGTTCTCGCCACTTACTAACGTTACTGGAGTTGTAGCTCCTGTTGTCTTATCTGGATTACTGTCTTTCGCTGGATCGGTTCCTTGCGTTGGATCTGTCGTTGTAAATCCGGTTGGTTTTGTAAACGTTACCGTATACGTTCCTGGCTTCAAGTCTGTAAATTCATACTTACCTGTTGCATCTGTGGTTGCGGTTAACGTTACTGGATTTCCTGATCCGTCTGTACCTGTTAAGGTTACCACTACGCCTGGGATTCCAGCTTCACTTGCATCTTGGATGCCGTTACCGTTCGTATCTTCCCAAACGAAGTCGCCCAATTTGGCTGGCTTGTAGAAACCGGCATCGATCGTTGGGTTGTTTTCGCCACTTGCTAATACTACTGCAATTGTTTTTCCTGTCGTAATATCTGCATCGCTATCTTTTGTATCGTCGGTGCCTTTGTCTTTACTTGTTGGCTCATAGCCTGTTGGCTTACCAAATTCTACTACATATTGTACGCCTGGCTTTAAGTTCGTAAACTCGTATTTGCCCGTTGCGTCTGTAGTTGCATTCGCTACTGTTGCTCCACTTGCATCTTTCGCTGGGTTACCTGCGGCGTCTAATAATTTTACAATTACTCCTGCAATTGGGCTTTCGCCTGCTTCTTGGATGCCGTTGTAGTTCTTATCTTCCCATACATAGTCCCCTAACTTTGCTGGCTTGAAGTATCCGGCATCGATCGTTGTATTGTTCTCGCCACTTACTAACGTTACTGGAGTTGTAGCTCCTGTTGTCTTATCTGGATTACTGTCTTTCGCTGGATCGGTTCCTTGCGTTGGATCTGTCGTTGTAAATCCGGTTGGTTTTGTAAACGTTACCGTATACGTTCCTGGCTTCAAGTTTGTAAATTCATACTTACCTGTTGCATCTGTGGTTGCGGTTAACGTTACTGGATTTCCTGATCCGTCTGTACCTGTTAACTTAACTTCTACGCCTGGGATTCCAGCTTCACCTGCATCTTGGATGCCGTTACCGTTCGTATCTTCCCAAACGAAGTCGCCCAATTTGGCTGGCTTGTAGAAACCGGCATCGATCGTTGGGTTGTTTTCGCCACTTGCTAATACTACTGCAATTGTTTTTCCTGTCGTAATATCTGCATCACTATCTTTTGTATCGTCGGTGCCTTTGTCTTTACTTGTTGGCTCATAGCCTGTTGGCTTACCAAATTCTACTACATATTGTACGCCTGGCTTCAAGTTCGTAAACTCGTATTTACCTGTTGCGTCTGTCGTTGCATTCGCTACTGTTGCTCCACTTGCATCTTTCGCTGGGTTACCTGCGGCGTCTAATAATTTTACAATTACTCCTGCAATTGGGCTTTCGCCTGCTTCTTGGATGCCGTTGTAGTTCTTATCTTCCCATACATAGTCCCCTAACTTTGCTGGCTTGAAGTATCCGGCATCGATCGTTGTATTGTTCTCGCCACTTACTAACGTTACTGGAGTTGTAGCTCCTGTTGTCTTATCTGGATTACTGTCTTTCGCTGGATCGGTTCCTTGCGTTGGATCTGTCGTTGTAAATCCGGTTGGTTTTGTAAACGTTACCGTATACGTTCCTGGCTTCAAGTTTGTAAATTCATACTTACCTGTTGCATCTGTGGTTACGGTTAACGTTACTGGATTTCCTGATCCGTCTGTACCTGTTAACTTAACTTCTACGCCTGGGATTCCAGCTTCTCCTGCATCTTGGATGCCGTTACCGTTCGTATCTTCCCACACGAAGTCGCCCAATTTGGCTGGCTTGTAGAAACCGGCATCGATCGTTGGATTGTTTTCCCCACTTGCTAATACTACTGCAATTGTTTTTCCTGTCGTAATATCTGCATCGCTATCTTTTGTATCGTCTGTGCCTTTGTCTTTACTTGTTGGCTCATAACCTGTTGGCTTACCAAATTCTACTACATATTGTACGCCTGGCTTCAAGTTCGTAAACTCGTATTTACCTGTTGCGTCTGTCGTTGCATTCGCTACTGTTGCTCCACTTGCATCTTTCGCTGGGTTACCTGCGGCGTCTAATAATTTTACAATTACTCCTGCAATTGGGCTTTCGCCTGCTTCTTGGATGCCGTTGTAGTTCTTATCTTCCCATACATAGTCCCCTAACTTTGCTGGCTTGAAGTATCCGGCATCTAAAGTAAGATTTTCATCATTTATGCCTAAAGCAATAATTTGAGTCATTCCAGAAACTGGATCAGCATCACTATCTTTTGCATCATCTGTACCCTTATCTTTATCTGTAGTAGTAAATCCAGCCGGTTTAGAGAATGTTACTTTATAATCTCCTTTAACTAAGTCAATAAATAAATATTTACCATCAGTACCAGTGGTTGTAGTTTTAGTAACAATATTTCCAAAAGCATCAGTACCACTAAGAGTAACTAAAACTCCTTGAATTCCTGGTTCTCCTGTTTCTTGTATACCATTTCCATTTTTATCTTCCCAAACAAAATCTCCAATTTTAGAAAGACACGTATTAACTACAACTGCAACAGTTGCTGTAGTGGTACAACCACTTGCACTTGTAACTGTCAATGTATAAGTACCTGCCGCTGCTAAAGGTGCATTTATAATACTTGGATTTTGAGTAGAATTATTGAAACTGTTTGGTCCAACCCACTTATATGAGACTGCATTTGTCCAAGTTCCTGATTTTAAGTTAATAGTTTCTGTTTGGCAAACTGGACTTACAGCAGGAATAGAACCTGCAGGTAACGGATTTACTGTAACCTTAATATCATCTGTTACTGTACACCCGTTATCTGTGGATGTTTTACAAGTAACTATATATGTGGTAGTTGTGGTTGGGGAAACCGTTACATTGGCAGTCGTAGAAGTGATTCCTTGATTCCATGTTAATGTACCTCCTGCACAACCTGTTGCAACTAAATCTATTGATTTACCTAAACAAATCTCTACATCATTTCCTAAAGAAACTGTCGGTGTTGCTACCGTTGTTATTTTTCCAGTTGCTGTTGCTATACAGCCATTAGTATTCGTACACGTTGCAGTATACGTTACTGCTCCAACTCCACTTGGAGTTACGGTAAGTGTGATACCTGAAGCATTGGTATTCCAAGTAACAGTTCCTACACAACCAGTAGCTGTGAGAGTGGCCGTTCCACCTAAACAAACTGTTTTTGAATCTACCGAAATAATTGGATTTGGATTAACCGTAACTTTAATATCATCTGATACTGTACACCCGTTATCTGTAGATGTTTTACAAGTAACTATATATGTGGTAGTTGTGGTTGGTGAAACTGTTACATTGGCAGTGGTAGAAGTGATTCCTTGATTCCACGTTAATGTACCACCTGCACAACCTGTGGCAACTAAATCTATTGATTTACCTAAACAAATTTCAACATCATTTCCTAAAGAAACAGTTGGTTTTGCAACCGTAGTTATTTTTCCAGTTCCAGTGGCAATACAGCCGCTTGTATTTGTACATGTAGCCGTATATGTTACTACACCTGTTACAGCTGGAGTTACTGTAAGGGTTGTTCCTGTAGCATTAATATTCCATGTTACATTTCCTACACAACCTGTAGCTGTAAGCGTAGCAGTTCCACCTAAACAAACAGTTTTAGAATCTACTGAAATTATTGGATTTTGATTTACCGTAACTACTGTTGTAGCGGTAGCTGTACATTTATTTGGAGCAGTCACTACAACTGTATAAGTACCTGGTTTAGTAGTAGTTGCGACAGCAGTTGTCTGCGTCGTAAACCCAGCTGGTCCCGTCCATACATAGGTAACACCTGGGGTAGTTGAACTCGCGGTTAATGTAACATTTGTACCATCACATTTTGGTGAATTGTTAGTTGCAGTTACTGTAATTGGATCTGATTTCGAGCAAGCAATTAGCTCAACATTATCTATATCCCATACTGAATTTGAATAACCATTTCCTACCGGTTGGTAAGCTGTCAATTCAAAATCAAATTTGGTATTTGCTGCTGTAAAACAAAAATCTGCATCAGAAGTAAAGTCGATAATTTCATTTGTCCAATTAGTACTTGAAATAGATTTAACTACTGGCCCATACACTAAAGTGCCATTTTTGTAGACCCTTACTGCATATTTTGTTGGATAATTATTGTTACCTGTACCACCCGAAGAAGCTGGCTTAGGTGCATACACTAAATCTTTATTAGCTCTTTGATTAAATGTTAATTTAGTAACACATCCATTTTGAGATGGAGAAAGCGTAGCTGAGAACTTAATTGCTTTTGTCCAATCAGCTGTACTTGAATTTCCTGCTGAAACACACATTGCAGCATCTGTTCCAGAAACACCAGAATATCCAACGGTACAACTATGTGGGTTGTTATTTGGATCATTTCTGTAAATATTGGTACCTGAAATTGAGCTAAAATTACTGTTATTTGTATTAGTTGGATATGCGGCTATAAATTCAGAATAAGAATAAGCCTTATCTAAAGCTGCACATTGGTTTAGATCCCATTTGATAATTGACTTTGGATCACAAGTTAAACACACATTTGTTTGACAATTTGGATCAACTTCAACTGTAATAGTTTCTGAAGTCGAGCATGAACTCGAGCTACAAGTTACTGTATATGAAGTAGTAACAGTTGGTGTAACCGAAATCTTAGCAGAGGTTTGGCCTGTACTCCAGCTAATGGTATTTGGGCTTAAACAATTATCTACAGTTAGGTCTACTTTTTCACCTTTACAAATTTTTGCATTGCTAACGTTGATGTTTGGTTTTTGAACCGAAGTTCCACAACATCCATTTAATTTAACGTTGTCAATTTCCCAAACTGAACACCCATTTGCTGGATTGTAACCTACAATTTCAAAATCAAAAGTAGCTGCTGCGTCAGAAACAAAGAATTCTGTTTCATCTAAAGCAACAGTAGTTGATTTCCACGAAGTAGTTAAACCGGTTATTGTTTCGGTATGAGCTAGAGCTCCATTTTTGTAAACATATAATACAAGAGATTGAGCTCCACCTGAAGTACACTGATATCCAGATCTTTTGTAACTAAACGAAAGTTCACCTAAATTATATGCCTTGTTAGTTCCCGGAGTAATAGTAGTACTAAACTTAACTGCTTTGCTATTTCCTTGACCTGGTTTTGTAGTTGAATTAACTCCATCTACGCACATGGCATAAGAATTATCTGGACCAGTAGCACAAGAGTGCTTATTTACATCTGGATTCTCTCTGTAGATTGTACTCGCTTCTATTTTCGAGCAACCACCTGTATATGTCTTAGGCGTAAATTCACCATACCAGTTTCCACCAGTACCTGTATTACAAGAATTTAAATCCCATGAAACTAAATTGGTAGGAGTACAGTTTGGCAAACAAACTGGTGTACCATCACAATTAGAATCTACAACTACATTTACTGTACTAGTTGCAGAACAATTTTTTCCACCAGATGTAAATGAAACTGTTACTGTATATATTCCAGCTTGATTCGTTTGAACATTTGCAATATTATACGTCTGGGTACTACTCACAACTGAGCCACCCGGTGCTTTCCAAGAATATTTCAAATTACAAGTCTCCGGTACATTTCCTTTAAATTGTGCATTTAGTGAAATTGATCCGTCTTTACAAACGCTCGATGCTGATGCACTAGCCTCAAGAGCAAATTGAGAAATATTTCCTAGGTTCATATTGAAATCTCCGTGTGTAGACTTCATTGACCATTTATTAACTCCTATATTGGTTATGTTGACTTCAAACCATCCACTTGCTCCAAAATTATTGGTATTGATATTCGCTCCAGTACCCACTTGAAATGCGGGCATTGTATTGGAAACATTGTCAGAAATAGTAGCTTCCAAATTTTCATAAATTCCACCACTAACACCCGTTACTTTTCCTAAAGCAGAAGTGTAGTAATACAAATCATTCCCATAGGTTGAACAAGAATTTGCTTTTGGACTATATGTTGGGGTTACTGCTGTTCTTGAAGATAGATTGTATTCGATATTAACACAATCATTGCTACCTCCTCCGACTGCACAAGCCGTACCATATATTTTGGCTGTACCATCGCAATATTCCTCAAACTTCAAATCTTTCGATTTAAAATAAGCATAATTTGATTTGCCGGTAGCTGAGGTCATGTTTAACCAAAACGAATAATACTTAGTTGCACTAGCATTACAAGCTCCTTGCAATAAATTATCGGTTAAAGTTCTAGTTCCAGAAAAACAAATTGGATCAATAGTACCAATAGTTTTAACAGTAATGACATGCTTTACGAATGTGCCACAATCATCAGTTGGTTTAAAATTGGCATAATAGTAATAGGTTCCTTCAGTAGATGGGGCAGTCACATCTAAACTTGCAACACCATTACTAACATTAGAACCTCCAACTACCGTTTTGTTTGTCAATAGTGAATATGAACTAACATTCTGAGTAGATCGAACCCATTCAACGTAAACCGTGTTTGGTGCATTTGTGGAAACACTCAAGTCAAATATTTGACCAGGATTTACTTGTGCCGTAGAAGGGGTAGGTTCCGTTAATGTATAAGGACAAAAGTTTTCACAATCTAAAACAAACTGTAAGCTTTTTGTACATGAAGTATTTACATCTTTCACTGTAACAGTATATGTACCCGCACCTAAACTTGAAAAAGTATTTGAAGACTGATATGACCCTGAACCAATTTTATATTGATATTCTCCACTCCCTCCCGATGCGTTAACCATTATCGAACCATTTGTTTTAGAACAAGATGGTTTTGTCATCGATCCTTGAAGTATACTTAATGGTGTAGTGTAACATTTAACAAAATTTACATTATCAAATTTTAAAGCTGTACCACTCGCATATCCATATATTCTTACCTTAGTAGTATTGTTTGGAATTACTCCCGTAAAATTTACTGAATTAAAATTTGGGTATTCTTGTAAAGTATAAGAAGGGCTAGTTTCACTTAATAGGGTTGAACCATTATAAAACTGTAGCTTAAAGTAAGAATTAGTACCAGCGTGTCTTGCGGTAATAGCCGAAAAAGTATAGTTTCCTCCTGCAGTAACATTTACATCTTGATAGACATAATAATTACCACTGTAATTGCTATTATTTAAAATCGCATAAATCCCCGAAGGACCAGAAGATGCTCTTACCAATTCCCCATTGGGTGCAGTCCAATTATTTAAATTAGATTCAAAGTCTGAATTTTGAATAAGATTATTAGTAGTACATGCACAAGCTGGAGGTGCTGGTTCACAACTTACGTTTGTATTGAAGATTTGATAATGAACTTCTCCACCACCAAAATGCCAATAAGATTGCGTAATAATTTGACCTTCAACGTCAGAACTTGTAACTTTCTTTACTTTGCAAAAAGGAGCATATATAGTTCCTATTGCTTTGTTGTCAATAATATTTATTGTGTTACTTACTCCTGCATTATAAAAATTATAAATGATGTATTTACCCAATGCATTAACATCACTAATGCTAACTCCAGACCCTGCTATTAAATTAGCAGGTGAGAAGTTAACATCTTGATTATTCATGTTAACGTTAATAACTAAAGGGGAACTTGCAGAAGGTGCAAAATTTTGAAATATTATTTCTCCGTTAATAGCTTCTAATTCCGCTTTTGAAAGATTAATAACATTTGTCTTGTTATTACTTAAGTAAAAATTATATCGTCCACCTCCAATATCTATTTTAGAAACATTTTGCGTACAACCGCTCATTGTATTAGAATTACTTTGGTAGGTGGCAAACAAAGTCTCTTTGTTTACATAACTGTCAATCTTCGCTTGCGTAACGGTAACTGTTCCACTAGGCTGCAGATAATTAATTTGAAGAAACCTGCCTGAGGCATCTTTAATTTTCGTAGTACCACTACTATTATCTTGAGTCATGCCAGTAAAGTCACCAATCTTTACATAACCGTTTTGGTTTACATTTCCATGGCCTCCACTTGAGGTCAAAATCATTTTTCCTCTCACCACAACATGGGCGGCTTTACTGTCTCCAGAAAACACAAGTGTTCCAGGTTGATTGTTGCTAAAATCCGTTGCAGAAGAAATTGTTAAATTTCCTCCCACAAAAACTGGACTATGCGTATCGCCCCCGTTAAAGGTCGCATCACCCTTTGACACTACTCCAAAATTGTAGGTCCCTTGAGTAGGATTAAATTGTCCAAATGAAAAACTAACTGCATTTAAAAAAAATACAGCTAAAAGTAAAATGGACTTGTGAATAAAAATGTAAAATCTTTTCATTTTAAATTATGTATTAGATTCGATCAAAAACTTGGTATAAATAGTATGGTTTATTTTTTTTTACTTTATTGGATTTAGCCGTATTCTATAGATGAATACTTAAGCTTTATTTCTTCTTTCTTTCTTATTTTTATAGAATTAAAATAATCTTCACTTTTCTTGGCATTATGGTAAACTTGAAAAACCTTTATTTCAGGAAAAGCCAATTGGCACTCTCCGTTACAATAGGTTTTAAAAAGTTCACTTTGATATGAAGTGCTATTAAATAAAATGAGAGTGGCTAAAAAGAAAACATCCCTATTAATAAGATCAAATGTTTTTTCTAGAGGTAAACTATACAGTATGGATTCAGACGGCAAGGAAGACTGAATAGGTTCCTGTAAGCCCCTATTATCTAAAAGTCCCTTAAGGTATCCATCAGAATTTAATAATTTATTAGAAACGTCAAAACCTTCAAGAGGTTTGGATTGAGAGTAAGTATGTATGGAAACAAACATACCCATACATATAAGTATAGGTAAAAGGTATACGTTTTTTCTTTCAAAAACCGTATACGCAAAATTTAAATACAATTTAATTGTAAAATTTCTATTCATATTCTATTAATTCACTCAATAATAATTTTGGCACGATATTTGAAACTATAATTTATACCTTTAAGTCCCAGTATAAAATTATTTTCCTCATCCATCTACTTTTCAAAACACATGTTAACCTGCTTCAAAAAGCCCAATTCTTATAGTAATAAGCGTAGGTTCATATTTCTATGTGCCTACTAGTTATTTATATTGCAATAATCATGCTAAAAAACTGATTAAGCGGACACAAAATTTTTATCATTTTTTAATTTTGACATCTGAAAGCCTCATTGGTCACTCTTTTTTTGTTTATTTGCATATAATTAAACTTAATAGTAAAGTGAAACTTTGGCAAAAGGATAACGCAAAAAAAACAGACGAAATAATCGAGAAATTTACAGTCGGAAAAGACCGTGAACTCGATTTGAAACTCGCACAATTTGATTTATTCGGTTCGATGGCTCACGCAATAATGCTTGCGGATATCGAATTATTAGAGAAGCAGGAATTGGATATCTTATTATCCGAATGCAAGTTAATGTATAAAATTGATATAAATCAAGGGAAGTTCGAAATAAATGAAGGAATTGAAGACGTCCATTCTCAAATAGAATACAACTTAACACAGAAAATTGGCGATATTGGCAAGAAAATCCATAGTGGAAGGTCTAGAAACGACCAAGTGCTCGTTGATCTAAAGATGTACTTCAGAGACCGAATAGAAAACATCACCAACCTTACCAATGAGCTGTTTGAAAACCTAATAGCCCAAAGTGAAGCCAATAAAGATGTTTTACTCCCAGGCTATACCCACTTACAAATTGCAATGCCGTCGTCGTTTGGTCTTTGGTTTGGAGCATATGCAGAGAGTCTAGTAGACGATTTAATTGCCCTACAGGCTGTATTTAAAGTAGTTAACAAAAATCCGCTTGGCTCAGGAGCAGGATACGGAAGCTCATTTCCCCTAAAAAGAAAAATGACAGCCGAGTTACTGGGCTTTGATGACCTAAACTACAATGTGGTTTACGCCCAAATGACACGCGGAAAATCTGAATATATGCTGGCAAGTGCTATAACTAACTTAGCTGCAACCATTTCTCGTTTGGCTATGGACGTTTGTCTGTATAACAGTCAAAACTTTGGTTTCTTAAAACTACCTGAAGACATGACCACTGGCTCAAGCATAATGCCTCACAAAAAAAACCCCGATGTGGCAGAACTGCTTAGAGGTAAAGCAAATAAGCTAAAAGCAATCACCACCGAAATAGCATTTGTGCAGAGTAATCTACCTTCTGGCTATCATCGTGAGTTTCAAATATTGAAAGAAGTTATTTTTCCAGCTATTGACGAAATAGAAGAGTGTCTAACTATTAGTGCATATATGGTAAAACACTTAAAAGTTTCCAAAGACCTTTTGGTAGACCCTAAGTTTGATTTGATATTCAGTGTAGAAAACGTAAATCAAATGGTGATAGAAGGTATGCCGTTTAGAGATGCTTATAAAGCCATAGGTATGCAAATAGAAAACAAAGCGTATATTCCCATAAAAGACCTCAACCATACCTTAGAAGGAAGTATAGGTAATTTATGTAACGATGAGATTACCCGAATGAAAGATGAAGTAATTAATTCATTTGGCTTTGAGAAGATACATCAAGCCTACGAAAACTTATTAAACTACGAAGTGAAATAAGTAGACCTAATTAAATACAAAAAAGGAGGCATTTAATAAAAATGCCTCCTTTTTTATACCTATTATTTCAAATCTTAGAAACACTTAGTAGAGGTGCTTCCATCTCCACAACAACGCTTAAACGATTTGCTTAATTTCTTATATTGTTTCTTGGTCAATGGCATATAAACTCTACCATAGTCTCCAACCATCAAGTCTTGTTTAGTAAAACTATTAGTCATAGTAAGAGGTACCGAGATTTCCTCAACTGGCTTAACCGAACCATTATCACATACTTCAATTATTTGATCCAAGTTACTAGAACCTTTAAGAGCATATTGCAATGAAGTGTTGGCTGGTACATTGTATGCACCTAAACACATGTACTTCTCTGCAGTTTCGCCTGCTTGTAACTTACCCACTTTTTTGTAAACACCAATCAAAGTAACTTCTTGCGTAGTTTGTTTTACTGAAACGTCTTCGGTTACTGCACTTCCTGAAAGTTTCAAAGTTTGTTTTACGCAATTGTTTCCTCCTGCTTTTACATTTCCTGTAGAAGATGTACTTTCAGAAGCTTCCGAAGAAGTACTTACTTTATTGGCTGCTAAAGTAGTATTGGTAGCATTTGCAGTAGCTACGTTTGCAGGGCAAGCAGCATACACTTTCTTAAGTGTCTTGTATTGTTTCTTACTTACGTTCATTACCATTTTACCATCTTCACCTACGTTAATGTCTGACGCAGCTAAGCTGTAGTTGATATTTACAGGTAGGTTTAAACTTAAGTTAGCAGGTATTCCACTGCCGTAATCACATACTTGAACAGTCTTTGCATAATTTACATCACCACTTGCTGTCATTTCATATGTTAATCTTACTGGCACAGTATACTCACCTACACAAAGGGTTTTGCCTGCATAAGAAACTACCACTGGCAAGTTTTCAGTTGAGTTAATAACATCTGAGGCTTGAATCTTTCCGTTTCCAGCAAATGTCAAAGTTTGAGTTTTGCAAAAAGGAGGACATTTTGTTGGATCGTAATTTGAACATTTTGGATCACATACGTCTGTACATTTAGGATTATCCAAAGGATCAAAAAATGCGTTACCACATTTTTTCATAATATAAGCGAAACAAGAACCGTCTTTCGCCTCAATTTTGAAAGTTTCAAAATCATTTCCTAAAACTGACCATTTGTATTTGTGACCTCTGCTGTATGCTCCCATCCAACCGGTTTTCCCTTTTTTCAAGATACTAGGAGTAATTTTAGCCGCTGAAAATGCAGGATCACTAAATCCATTATATCCTAAGGCCATTAAGAAAGTATCAATTTCTTTTCTGCTTCCTTTTGTATTTCTACGGTGAACGTTAGCCAAATGTTTGTAAGCTCCATCAGCAGTATGCTTTGCGATTTCGCCAAATTGGGGACTAGTGCCCAAACGATTTAACAATACGGGCTTCTCATTAGATACGTCTGTAAATACTTGGTGCGTCCCAATACTACAAGGTAGCTGTTGAGCAGAACTGTTTACAAAAGAAAAGGAAGCGATTGTGAATAGAATAGCACTAAAAATATGCAATTTGCTTTTCATTGTGAGAAAGTTTTATGCTTTATAAATTTAAAATCTAAAAAATATCAGGTGATGAAACCCACCACCTCATTTAAACAATGCAAAGTAAAAATTTTTTATCTTAGTTAAAAAATTTAACAGCACTTATTTACAAGAAAATGCGACAAAAAGTCCTTCTTAATGAATAAAAACATATTTTTGCATGCAAAAACAAAAAAGAAACTAAAAACATGAGTTTATTAACAGTAGGTTCGGTTGCATTTGACAAACTGGAAACACCATTTGGTAAAACCGATAAAATAGTAGGAGGAGCCGCTACTTTCATTACACTAACAGCTTCATATTTCACAAAAGAAAATAACCTTGTAGGTGTAGTAGGTGGAGATTTTCCGAAAGAAATGCTTGAGACTTTTAAAGCTCACGGCATTAATATTGACGGTTTGAGTATTGACGAATCAGGGAAAACATTTTTCTGGCATGGTAAATACCACGACGATATGAATAACAGAGACACTTTAGATACGCAATTAGGTGTTTTCGAAAACTGGGAACCCACAATTCCTGAAAGCTACCAAGGAGCTGAATACTTAATGTTAGGAAATATGGTACCTGCAATTCAATTACAGACTCTAAAGAAACTTAACAAGAGACCTAAGTTTGTAATGTTAGATACCATGAACTTATGGATGGACATTGCGATGGATGATCTTAAAAAAGTGATTGCTGAAATAGACTGCTTGACTATTAACGATGCTGAAGCACGTCAATTATCAGGAGATTATTCGCTTAGAAGAGCAGCAAAGACCATAATGGCTATGGGACCTAAAACATTGATTATCAAGAAAGGTGAACATGGAGCATTGTTATTTCAAGGAGAGAAAATATTCTTCTGTCCTGCACTACCTCTTGAAGAAGTTTTTGACCCAACTGGTGCTGGTGATACTTTTGCTGGTGGCTTTATCGGTCATTTAGCCAAAACAGATGATTTAAGTTTTGAAAACATGAAAAGAGCGATCATTTACGGTTCAGCTATGGCGTCGTTTTGTGTAGAGAAATTTGGCTCTGAAAGAATCCAAGATTTAACAGAAATAGAAATTGACAATAGAGTAATGGAATTTGTTCAATTGGCTTCTTTTGAATTGAGCTAATTTTAAACAAGCATTTATACGTAAAGCCTTTGATTTTATGGTCAAAGGCTTTTTTTTTATTAAAAACCTCCTTTATCGTAATACACTCTTCTTCTACTTAACTTTAGATCTCTAAGCAATGAAGACCTCGGTTGCAAAGTGAAACTGTAGTTACTTGCTCTAAGGTTATTTCCTGCTATTGGCGTCCAGTTAAAACTCATATCCCAACAATGTAATTCTCTTAAGATTCCGATATTGGTCAAAGTAACTGATTTATAAACAAAATCCCATCCAGAACTAAAGTTCACTTTCCATTTTGGGGTAAGACTGACATCACCCGTAAACTGAAAGGCTTGCACCACTTGGGCACTGGCTAAGCCTTGTTTATTATAACTTAAGTTATAGCTCAGATTCAAATTCCATGGAATACTGAAGTCTACATATGCTAGCGGATTAGCTTGCACAAACTTCTGCATGGCCTCTTTGGCTGGGTCGTTTGTTTTTGGGCCAACAGGCTCTACTTGCTTGCCTCTCAATTTTTTAGGATTAATATTGGTACTAATAGAGATATTGGCAAAAGACAAATAGCTACCCGCAAAGCCATCGTGTTTCCATTTAAACACGGGCACTCTCCTACCCGCCAAGTTGGTGGTATTTTGCGTATCTTCTACATAGGTATATGGATCTATCGTAGAAGAAAAATTGAGACTGATTAATCCTTTAAAAAGACTAGTATTGGCCCCAATGTTAAAATTCGAAAGATTAAAACCTGCGTTTATGGTATCTCCCAAATATTTATATTTCTGCTCCAATGCAAAAAGATTATAACTTGTACCAAAGCTTAGATTATCCAACAAAGAAATTTTCTCGAAGGCATTTTGAGCAGTATCTGACTTCGCCCTTATTTTGGCTTCCAGCTGATTGGTTAAATTAAATCCAATACTTCCACTTGCACCACTTGCTTGTCCTAGCTCAGCAAACCTTGGCATAAAACGCTCGTCTACATCATCTGCCCTTACCCTGGTTTGTTGGTATAAGTTCGAATTTTTACTCAAATCAGGACTATAACCAATACTTAATGACGGAGCAATGGTATGTCTAATTGCTTGAATTCTAGAGTTTTTACCAAACTGATAGGTACCATACGCACGCGTATTTAAACTTGCGGAAGTATTCCAACTACCTGCAGTATAAACCCCCGAAGTGGTGTCAATTTTTACAGCATCTAAACTTTCATTGTACTCATATGACAGCCGCTTTGTGTATACATCTCCCCGATAAGAAAACCCTGGAGTAAAGTTAATAAACTTAGCAATCTTAAAATTGGGCAATGAGATAGGAACCGAAAACGAAGAACGAAACTGTCCTAAATTTTGAAATAGATAACGAATGTTCTCTAATGAATTTAATTCAACAACAGTCTGACTGGTAGAAATGCCCAAATTTTGAAGTCTAATCTCTTCATTTGTCAGTGGTTTATTTTCTACCCCAATTATATTATAGTCAGTATAGGTAGTACTTCTTGTACGGCTCGTAATATCATTTGTAAGTTTATATCCACCACTTAAGTCTAGGCCTACTCTGAAACCTTCGTACCAATTCCCTACTTGATTTTTCTCTTTTATGAATGGATTAAACTGATTTAAACCAAATGTATAGTCAAGTGAAGAGTTCATAACTTTGGTAGAAACGTTTTGGTCTACCCTAAAACCTGTACTTGTTCTCACCAACTTACCAAAACTCCTAGAATACTGAACAGAAGAACCAAAGGTGTTATTGGTATATTGATCTAACTCATCTAACCTTCGGTTATTTCGGTTAAAACCATTACTTACCAGGTTTACATTTGAAGAAAAGCTCCTGTCAGGTCTACGATTTTGTGGAGAATGAGCCCATGAAATATTGAAATCTTTTGAAGCCGATGTAGTTGGAATAATATCACCTGATTTATTGTAATTAAACTGCAAATTTACGTTACCCGTGTATTTATACTTGCGGGTATAAGTAGACTGCACCCCAGCTCCATAACTGCCATTTGAATATATGGAAACTAAAAGTTTTGCTCCTACGTATTCACTAAAGGCATGGTAATAGCCAAAATCTCTAAAATAAAACCCCCGATTACTGGGTTCTTCGCCGTAGTTACCCATCACAAATCCCGAAGTACCTATTTCTTTCTTTTTGGGAATTGGGAAAAAACCAAATGGCAGACCTATGGGAAGCGGAATATCACTCAAAACCAAGTTAAAAGGCCCCGAAATCAATGATTTTTTATTAACGAGCTTTATTCGTTTTGCACTAATGTGAAAGTGTGGCTCTGCCAAATTACAAGTGGTATATTTTGCATTAGCCAAATACATATTGTCTTGGGGGTCTTTTTTTACCTTTTGACCAACCACTATACCTTCTCCTTGTTCGGTCACGATATTACTTACAATTGCTTTTTTGGATTTGAAGTTATACCGAATGGTATCCGAATTGTACTTTTCTCCTGCGTCTGAAAATACGGGCTTACCTTTGACAGGAGTTCCCACTTTTTTGGTGGTATCGGGCATACCGTGTGCATAAACTTCCGATTTGCCCCAGTCGAGTCTTATAAAATCAGCCGTTAGCTCTATGTCTCCATAAATAACTTGAGCGTTACCATGTAAATAATATATTTGATTTTCAACATCTAAAACTGTTGAATCAGAAGACATTGTCTCTACTGTGGTTTCTATTTGTGAATCTTTGCTTTTTAGTGAGTCTGGAATAGCTACTCCGGTTGTATCACGTTTTGCTCTAGGAATTCTTGCTTTCGGAATCTCACTTTTATTAGTTGCGGGAGTAGAAGTTGGAGCACCAAAATTTCCGAATCTATTTGCACCACCTGCACCACCAATTGGCAGCGTACGCTGTGCTTGACTTTCTATAGCAAAACAAGCTACAAAAAGTGCGGAAATTATTATTTTTATAAAGTACAATAGACGTGTTTTTTCAATCATTATGAAATCAATAGACAAAAATGCAACAGTTTTTTGGATTTCACCGTTTTAAAAGTGTTTTGTGACAAAAACATAGAACAATCATTATATTTTTTTAATGTTCAGAACAAAAACGTTATTTTTGTGGGTGCAAAATTAACCACAAAGAATATCTTAACGATGGATTTTCAACAAAAAAGATAACATCGCGAACAAGTTTCAATAAAAATGGTCTTAAAAAATCTTAAATTCCTAATTGTATTTTTACTCACAGCTACTGTATTTGCTACTTTAAGTTCATGGAAACTCCCTGAATTTGAACACGTTAAAACAATAGTACTAGACGCCGGACATGGAGGAAAAGACCCAGGGGCGGGCAATGGCAAAGAGAAAAAAATTGCCTTAGATATTACCCTTCGTTTGGGCAGAAAAATAAAAGCAAACTACCCGAATGTAGAAGTGATATACACAAGAGACAGAGACATTTTTGTACCTCTCCACGAAAGAGCAGCGATAGCCAATAAAAACAAGGCTGACTTGTTTATTTCGGTGCATTGCAATGCAAACGGGCATTCGAGTAAACTGAGCGGCACCGAAACCTATGTAATGGGACTTCACAAAACCGAAGAAAACCTTCTTTTGGCAAAATCTGAAAACAGTGCCATCCTTTATGAGGACAATTACACGAGAACCTATAAAGGATACAATCCAAAATCACCTTTGGCACACATTATGCTTGCTAATATTCAAAACGCATACATGAAACAAAGTATGGATTTTGCTTCGAAGATAGAACGAAACATAAATAAAGTGGGTTATCGTAGCAGAGGTGTAAAACAAGCGGGTTTTATTGTAATATGGGAAACCACAATGCCGAGTGTTTTGGTAGAAACTGGTTATTTGACCTCACCTACAGACCTCAAGTTTTTAAGTTCGGAGAGCGGAAGAGATAAGATAGCGACAGCAGTATTCAGAGCTTTCGAAGAATACAATAAATTTTAATCATAAAATCCTATTAATACATAACGGATTGATTTATATATGAAAATAAGCAAAGAAATAAGAGTAGGGATTTTAGGAATAGTGGGTATTGCCATATTTTACTTTGGATTTACATTCTTAAAAGGCCTAGATATTTTTTCTAATTCAGAAGAGTATCATGTAAAATTTACAGACGTTCAAGGCCTTGAGTCTTCTAACCCTGTGACCTATAATGGGGTTAATGTGGGAAGAGTAATTGGCTTGAAACCTGATTTTGAATCAAATAGTGTAGATGTTTTACTTTCTATCAATAAAAAAGTAAAAGTAACTGAAAACACCATAGCCGTGTTGGCAGACGATGGTTTGATTGGTGGCAAAATAATCAAATTGATAATTAAGCCAGGAAATGCATTAGCAGCCAAAGGTTTCATGAAAAGTAATACTGAAGTTAGCTTAATGGCTTCTGTAGAGGATAAATTAACTCCTACTTTGAGAAATATGGACTCTCTGATGGTTTCACTAACACGCATTGTAAACGATTTTGATAACACGGGCGAAGCCTTGAAAGTATTGATGGCAAGTGCTACACAAACTACAGTTGGAGTAAATGGCTTATTGGCAAATAACTCAAAAAATTTGGGACAAATTACAAGCAATGCCGCAGTACTAACACAAAACCTGAATACACTTACCAAAAGCCTCGACAAACAGCTGCAGCCCATATTAACAAAAACAGGCTCATTTACTGATTCGCTTAGTCAATTACAACTTGGACAAACGGTGAAGTCACTAAACACCACCATAGCAGGCCTAGAAGGTATTTTAAAAGACGTAAATGCAGGAAATGGCACATTGGGTAAATTAACCAACGATGATTCACTCTATGTAAATTTAGACCATACTGCTGCTTCGCTAAATAAACTATTAGAAGACATGAAAAACAACCCGAAACGATATGTTCATTTTTCATTGTTCGGGAAAAAAGATAAGAAAAAAGAATAAGCTAGGCTAATAGATTCTCTGATTTATTGGGCAAAAAGTTTTTGTCGCAAAAATCGTTCAAATAAAACATTTCGTTTTTGCACTTTTTAGTGAAATATTCGGGAACACTTTTTAAGTGTTCCCATTTTTTTATATCCACAAATCGCATCTCTGTCCCATCAGGCTTGCCCCAATTAAAAACGCACTTCACTTTAACTTCTTTCAGGCAGGTAATTGATTGATTACCAACCAAACCCTTAACTATTTCTATCTTTAGAAGAGGAATAAACCTATCCCAAACAAAAATATCGTAGGCTACAAAATCAGCCAAAGAATATATAGAAAACCCGTATTTCTCTATGCCACTCACAGGACAAATAAATTTGTACTTTTCCATGGGTTGAGCATTATGCGGATGTGATCCCAAAATAATATCTACACCACACTCTTGGTATATTCTATGGAAAATATCCACTGTATGCTGTGACGGAAATGCTTGATAGGCATTGCCAGTGTGAGCAGACAATATAACAATATCTGCACCAGCGTTTTTAGCATCTAAGGTTTGTTGTTTTATTTCTGTCAAATCTACTCCTTCTGTATTTATTCTCAAATGATTCACTTTCTCTTTGTCTTCATCATTCAGTTCAAGATGATTTAATGAATAAGTAAATGCCAAGAAAGCAATTTGAATACCTCCCTTCGAAATCATTTTATAAGTAGCATGACTTTCAGAAGTACCAACTGCAATTACATTTTGGCCTTTTAGAAAATCCAGTGTCTCTTTAATGCCTTCTACTCCTTGATCTAACGAATGGTTATTGGCAGTAGAAAGGATGTCATAACCTTTGTATTTTCCATTGCCTGAAAAAATCTCAAATAATTCGCGACTTCCATTAAAAAGCATATTGCTGAGCATTACTTCTGGTACAGCCTTTGGCGGTCTTGAAGGACAGATAGGCGACTCAAGATTAGCAAAAACTATGTCTGAACTGAAAAACCAGTCACCCACTTCGTCCCACAAATGTTGGGTATTCTCTTTAGTAATTCTTTCATAAGGCATTAAATCACCCCCTACTGAAATTGTAACACAAGATTGCTCTTTGAAGCCATCTACCAATGGAAAAGTTAAATCTTGATTTTTGAAATATTCTACTAGTTCAGTCGGATGATTTGCAGGTGGTTTAAAATAGTATTTATGCCCGAAATAAAGGATATCTTTAAACGTATAAAAAAGAGGATTTTCCTCAAAATTTATTGGTGGTGTGTTCCATTTTTTTCCATAGAAAAAACTCAGAAAACCATATAGCCCTCGTAGAATCAGAATTAATATTTTACCTGAAAATGAGGTAGCTTTAACCGCAGGCTCATTTGTAAAATGTGTGAAAGGCTTCATAGAAAAGTTTAAAAGAAAATATGATAAATATGAAACCTGTTACTTGATTGATTCCTTTCAAAACCTTAACTGTAAATAGTCTTTTGAGCTTTGATGCAGTGTAAGAAATACCTACTTCTGTACTAAAAATAGCAGCTAAACAAGAAACAAAATAAATGATTTGGTGATTTAAATCAAATTGATATTCGGTTTTAATCCGAGTGGCTACTGCGACCCAAATTAAGAAATTCAGAGGATTCAAAATATTAAGTAAGAAGCCCGTAACCAGATAATAGCTAAAATTACCGAGTTTGGTGGTTGGGTACTTTAAGTTAGGTTTTTCTTTTAAAATACTAACCAAACCCATAGTTAGGAGCAAAATTCCACCCACAACACTTGAGGCCAAAGCAAAGTGCGGAATATCAGGCAGAAATGAAGTACCAAAAACAGCTGCTGAAACAAAAAGCATATCAGAAAAGACAACGCCAAGTGCGATAATTATTCCGGACTTATATCCGTTGTCTATACTGTTTTGAATTAAAGCAAAAAAGACCGTTCCGAGCATTAAACTAAATACAAAGCCCGTACCTAAACCATATAAAATTGCAAGCATTAATAAAATATTTGCCCAAAAATAAAGAATAAATCTCGGTTATTGACCCACAATTTCAGTTAGTCGCTTACAAAGTTGGTAGATATCCTGAAATGAATTATTTAAAGAAGCTACACCAATCCGGATGAAATTTGGTGGCCTGAAGTCCGGTAGAAATACAATTTTTCCATCACTGGGCTCATTTAACTCTTTCATGATCTTTGCGGCATCATGGTGCGAAATGGAAACATGACTGCCTCTTAAACTTGAATCTCTTGGACTTTCTAGTATAAAACCTAACTTACTGAGACATGCATCAAAAATCTCTATAAAGAACTCCGTCAAGGCCACATTCTTAGTTCTAATTGATTTAATATCAGCCAACAAAAGCAAATTTACACCTGGAACTACACCCGCAAGTGACAAAATATTTGATGTACCAGTACTAAACTTTCGAATAGAATTTGCGGCCAAAAACTCGCCAGAAAAATCAAAAGGTCGTTCGTGTGAGAACCAGCCAGCAATTGGGTTTTCTAATGAAGCAATTAAGTCTTTATCTACATACAAAAAAGCAGAACTTCCAGGGCCAGCATTCATGAATTTATAAGTACAACCAACTGCCATTTTACAGCCCAAAGCCTTCAGGTCTAGATCAAGGGCTCCGGCACTATGGCTCAAATCCCACAAAACCAAAATGCCTAATTTATCAGCTAATTGGTTAATTTTCAACATATCATATACTTGTCCCGACTTATATTGCACATGACTTAAACAAACCAAAGCTACCTCTTCATTGAAAGAAGAAACAATCATTTCAAAATTAGAAGCATCTATTTTATTTAAAGTATGATTTGGAAATGAGTGAGATACTAAACCTTCTAAAATATAAGAATCAGTAGGGAAATTATTGAAATCTGAAATAACAAGATTTCTTCCTTTTTGAAGTTTTAAAGCTCCAAAAGCCAATTTGTACAAATTGGTAGACGTGTTGTCACACACCCAAATTTCTTCTTTGTCCACACGCAATAAAGTCGCAATAGCATGGGCACTTTTGGCAAGCAAATCAAGCCAGGTATCTTCCCAACTTCTAATCAAGCCCTGTTTCCATTCGGTGTCTATTACTCCTTTTAAGGTTTCTATGGTAGATAAATTAGGTTTTCCTAATGAATTTCCATCAAAGTATATTACGTTTGGATCAGACTCAAACTCTTTGGCAAAGTTTTTTAGCGGGTCATTTCGATCAAGTAGCTCGGCCTTTTCAAAAAACTTATTATCAATCATTTAGTTTAAATTTCAACACTTCAGAAACAATTTTATTTACCCAAGCAGCGTACATTTTACCCGAAGGATGTAGTCCATCAGAAGCAAAAAAACCACTTTGAGTCTCTCTTGAAATATCCGTAATATCAATGTAAATAATACCGTATTTGTCACAAATTACTTTCGAAGCGGCATTGTAAGCGTCTATTTCCTTTCCAATTTTATTGACATCTCTGCCAGCAGCAAAAGGCGAAACTCCCCAGTCTGGAATAGAAACTACAAACACATTGCTTTCCCCATTTCTAGAAAAAGCGATAGCGGTATTTAACAAATCCTCAAATTCAACTTTAAATTCCTCCATATTTCTACCTCTGTACTGGTTATTTACGCCAATTAAAAGTGAAACCAAGTCGTATTTTTGAGAAATATTTTGACTTACAATCGCAGCTTTAAGCTCATCCGTAGTCCAGCCGGTTTTGGCAATTATTTTTGGATTGTCTACCGATATGTTTTTGTCTTTTAACTCTCTAACTAATTGAACGGGCCACCTATCGGCTTCTGCCACGCTTTCTCCTATAGTATAACTGTCTCCTAAAGCCAAATAGGTATTTGAGCCCACTTGCTTGGGTGTATCATTTTGAGCTTGTGGTACTTTGTTTTTACAATTAATAAGCGAGCTAAACAACAGCAGATATAAGAAGTACTTCATGATTTTTTTATTTTATATACGCTATTAGTCCGCAAATTGTTTAATCAATTCTACTTCGTATCCTTTTTGTTTCAATAAACTTATGAGACCTTCATTTCCAACTAAATGCCCTGCTCCTACTGCGAAAAAAGTAGGTTTCTCACTTGCCATTTTTATGATTTTCGGAATCCAATTTTTATTTCTGTTAGTTAGCAATTCCGATTCATATTTAACCATAACACCTTCTTTTTTAGAACTTAACTTAAGTATTTCTTCATAATTGCCGAGTTTGTAAAGTTCCACACTCTCTCTAAGTTCTTTTCTAGCAAGAGGTAAATCTTCTAAGCCTTCGGCTAGTTCGTTTGCCTGATCTTTATACGGAATAAGGTCAAAAACTGCCAATTGGTCAGCAACCTCTTCTAAACCCACAGTCTCTTTTTTTTGATTAGAAAAAACCTTAACCAACTCGTTTTCAATAGATAACACGTCACAGGTCAATAGCTTTGGCATTACCATCGCGTAAACCATATAAGGTTTTACTTTCTCCACCGAACGAAGATTAATTTGCATAGAGTCCTTCATTGTTTTGGCAACAAACTGATATTTCTCGGGGCTTAATAGCATCTTCATTGTACTGTCGCCCTGCATGACCATGCCTTTGTAGGTTTTCATCATAAGTTGTGGATCGTCCATATCGAGCTCTAAAGCAAGCTGTTCGGTTTCCGAAATTTTATCTAAAAAACTCCTAGACATAGAAAAATCTTCTTTGCATAAAATATGGAAAGTACCAAAAAGATAAGAAGGTTTTGAAATGCCGTTTCCGGTTATTTTATAAATGTTTTTTTGAGAAAAAGCCGTGAAACTTAAACCTGAAATAAAGATTAAAATGAGTATTTTTCGCATTGCATATAATTTAATTGACTCTTAAAATTTGCAGAAAAAAATTGAAATTGCAAAATTAAGTCTAACTGCCGTATATTTAGCTTTCGAAATTTCAAAAAGGAACTATAAGCATATCCCAATAATGAGACAATTTCAATTGGTTAACACAATCTTAGGCTACCTTAACTTAAGCACAGAAGTTGATGATTTTGATGAAATTCACGACAATATCGTAAAAGATTTGGCCTTTAAGGGCACAAACCTTTATATTTTAGTTTTTGCCATTTTAATCGCATCCGTTGGACTTAATATGAACTCTACGGCGGTTATTATTGGTGCCATGTTAATATCGCCTTTGATGGGTCCTATTAATGGAATGGGCTACAGCCTAGCCACTTATGACTTCAGGCTTTTCCAAAAAGCTTTGAAAAATTTTATATTTGCGGTTATTGCCAGTCTTATCACTTCCACTATCTATTTTGCAATCACGCCGATTTCTACTGCACATTCTGAGATATTATCACGTACTAGTCCGAGTATATTTGATGTTTTAATCGCTCTTTTCGGAGGTTTGGCTGGTATAGTGGCCATAAGCAGTAAACAAAAAGGAAACGTGATACCGGGAGTAGCAATAGCCACGGCCTTAATGCCGCCACTTTGTACGGCAGGATATGGACTCGCCACCAGCCAGTGGAGCTTTTTCTTCGGGGCGTTTTTCTTATTTACCATAAATACCGTTTTTATAGCCATTTCCACGGTTATTATTTCTCAATTACTTCGTTTTCCTATTCGAACTTTAGTGGACGAAAATCAAAAAACTAAAATTACAAGATGGATAAGTATCGTGAGTTTATTGATTATTATTCCAAGTTTATATTTTGGTTATCTGTTGGTTCAAAAAGAGAAGTTTTTAGAAAATGCCAATGCATTTGTAAACAATGTGAGTGTAATAGAAGGCAATTATCTTTTGAAGAATGAGGTTGACCCAAAAACTAGGTTAATAACATTGGTTTATGGTGGTTCAACACTTACGGAAGTTCAAAAAAAGGAGATTATCGACAAAGCAAATTTATTTAAACTGAAAGGCACCAAATTGAAGTTTCAACAAGGTCTTTCATTTGATTTCATAAACAAAAAAGATAGCGAAGTAGATAATCTGAAATCTGAAATAAATAGACTTTCGGCGGCCGTCAAAGAAAAAGAAATGGTTTTGGATAGCATAGCTTCTAGTAAAACTTTTGGAAAACAACTCCTAGATGAGCTAAAAAGCTTATATCCAAATGTTTCTGGGTGTTCGGTATCAGAGGCAACTGAATACAACAAGCTAGACAATACCTCAAAAGTACTGCAAATAGTGGTAGTAGAAACTACCGAAAAGTCACTAAGAAATGATGAAAAACAGAAAATTTTAACTTGGCTTAAAACACGTCTAAAAGAGGAAGATATCAAAGTATTTTATGATACACTTCCTCCATTAAAACCAACAAGTAAAAAGTAAGTTACTCTGTCAAACGACCTGCAGACCACAATACTTTATAGTAGGTTTGCAGGTATTTAGTTTTAAGCTTTTGAAGCTTAACTTGGGCATCTAATAACTTATTCTGACGGCTATTTAGTACAAATAATGAACTTTCGCCCTGGAAAAACTTGAGTTGCTCAATTCCCAACAAGCGATTATAATTTTGAAACATTTGGCTGGCAGCTTCAATCTGCCTTCCCAACCCTCTCATTTCGGTGTCGTATTGCAAGACTTTGTTTTCTATATACCATGTTTTCTCTTGAAGCTGAAGCTTAGTTTCTGATATCTTAAAATCCGCCACTTTCACTTTTCCACGTCCTTCTCTGAGCAACAAAGGCAGTTTAAAATCAAACCCAAATTTGTAATTATTGGTCAAATAAGGGCTGTAGCTACTTTTAAAACTGTAGAAATCTTTGGAAAGCAAATTAGCTTTAAGTTTCAGTTCAGGAAGCATCGATTGAAACTTAAGTTTACGGTCTATCTCTAAACTAGAAAGCTTAAACGTGTACTGCCTTAAATCAGGATGAAACGTCGCTAATCCTTTTATCAAATCATCGATATTCTCTGATTCATAAAGTGTTACAAACCTCCTCGTATCTGGCACAACGTTTTCTGCTAACAAATACGGCACTTGCTCTTCTGACCAAATAAACCTCGCCAAAGTTATTTTTTGACTTTGAAAAAATGTCAAAGCCTCTTCTTTTGCCAATATAATGGACTGTACCTGGCTTTGAGCCTCGAGTGTGTCAGCTGCTGATTTATCGCCGTTAGTAAAGCCGATTTTAACCAAAGCCGCTCTTTCTTGAGCATTAATTAAATTTTCATTTAGATTTTCTAAAATCAAATAAGCACCTGCCCATTCCCAATAAGAAACGGCGGCATCTAACATCAAATCGTTAACAACCGAGGCTTTTTCTGCCTCCGAAAACAAAGACATTTGTTTAGAAACTTGAAATTGTGCCCTTTGCTGATCTATGAGTAATCCTTTTAAAACGGGCAACTCTACACCTAAGTAAGTCAAAGTACCAGGTGTGTATTCTGGATTCACGAATGCACCATTTGATTTCTCAACACCCGTTTTAAAACCTAAACCAAATGGGGTAAGGACTTTTAATTCAGTAGATTGATGATTGTAATAATTTTTAGAATCCAGAGTTTTGAGGTCTTGACTACTAGCCAAAACCGGGTCAAACGCTCCGCGAGAAGCCATAACATTAAAAAATGCTTGGCTGATACGGGCATCTGCCTGTTTCACAGTAGGGTGATTTTGACTTACTGTTTTTAAATATTCCTCAAAAACTAAAATCTCATTTTTTTGAGCAAAAACCAGACTTTTTAATAGAAAAAGCCCGAAAACTAAGGTGAACTTTTTCATTTTTTTGCCTTTTTTTCTTCATAGCCATCATTACCTAATTTGTAATATTCAGGCGGGAATCCATTTATATTTCTCCATAATTCATACCATACTGGCACGTCTTTTAGCAAAGCTATACCGCTTGCTCCACCGCCAAGTTTTAGTACTTCTGGCCATTTTCTGTCTTCAGGGTCTTCTTTTACCATAACTCTAAATAGGCCATTGGGACTTATGGAAGTTTCTACTGCAGATATAACCCCACTATACGTACCATAACTGCTACTTGGCCAGCCACTAAATACAATCGCCGGGAAACCATCAAACACAAAACGAACTTTCTGATTTTTATTAATCAATGGCAAATCCATCGGATTTACAAACATCTCTACAGCTAGATTTTGGGTAGTTGGTACTACTTCTACCACCATATCTCCTTCTTTTAGCATTTCGCCAATACCGGCTTTTTTTGCTTTTGTGATTTGACCCGACTGCGGGGCAACTATAAAATAAAGCTGCTGACGTGCGTCGTAATTACTCAGTGTATTTTCTAATTTAAACACCTCCGCCTCGGCACTCGCTACAGACGACTCACTCGCTAGTCTATCGCCGAGAGCTTTTGCAAACTTATCGTTGTATTCTTGGCGAACGCCATTTTTCTCTATTTTGAGATTAAGCAACTCTTGTTTGCTTTGGTTTAACTTATTAGACACGGAAGTAACTTTAGCTACTCCATCTTGGTAATTTACTGACCTTTTCTCAAATTCTATAAGCGAAATCGCTCCCGAATCTAACATCACTTTAGCTGCCTGTATCTGCCTTTTGTAAGCATTAACTGCAATTTGTGCGGCTGCCAAATCGGCACTATCGCTGGTGATTTTCATTTTCTGCTGCTCTATTTTGTTATCGAGTGACTGAAGTTTGAATTTCAATGCACTTTCTAAAGCCATTATTTGGGTATCTGCTGTATTGGCTTTACCTTCATAGGCGGCTATACTTCTGTTTTTGGCAGAAATCTGCTGTTGGGTTCTTTTTAACAAAGTCGGGTCAAAATACTCAACCTTTACCTCTCCCAACTGAAGAATGGTATCTCCTTTTTTCACAAAATCACCTTCTTTTACATACCATTTCACTACCCTACCCGGTATTATCGTATTAAGCTCTTGTGGCCTATCTTCTAACCTAAGGGTGGTTACTTTTCCTTTGGCTCTGATATTTTGAGTCCAAGGTAAAAACAAAACCAAGCAAGCGAATAGCAAAATACCCAAAAGGTAAGCTTTTACTCTACTTTTTCTATTTACTTGATAAATTTCCCCGAAGCTCGAAAACTTATCGGCTTCTTGGTTATTTTCAAAAATTATATCTAAAAAATTCCTTTTCATTTCTATTAATATTAGATTCTTGTTTGATTAAACAAAAACACCATTGTGAGTTAATTGCATGACTTTGTTGCAGTCGACCAAACGCTCCGTATTATAAGCCGTATGTATTACTGTAACACCTTTAGATTTTATATAATTTTTGACACCATCAATTTGTTCTTTAGTCAAAAAGTTAAACGGATCTTCTAAAAGCAATAATCTCTTTTTGCCCAACAAAGCCCTTAACAACAAAATATTTTTCCTGATTTTAGAGCTTAGTTTTTGCCCTCCTTGATGCAGTGGAGTTTCAAAACCAAGCGGTAGGCTTTCAAAATAATCTGACAAACCTAATATTTTTGAAACCTTTAGAATGTCTTCTGTCTCTATATCGTCATTGCCTAGTGTTATGTTTTCTAGCAAGCTTCCCATAAAAATATCTTGCTTACCCAATAGTATTCCCGTTTGGTTTCTTATGGAATCTAAATCATAGTTTTTAAGTGGAATGCCATCAATCAAAACCTTCCCTTGGAAATTTTGGAAAGCACCAGTTAAAATCCTCAAAATAGTTGTTTTACCTGTTCCAGAATCTCCAATTATTCCGACTAATTCGCCTGGTTCAGCTTCTAAATTAATATCCTTTAATACCTGATAGCCACTAGCATATGAAAAACTAACGTGCTCCATTTTAATAGAAACCCCTTTTTCTTTTTGGGCCAAAAGCATATTGCCAATTTCTTCTATTTTAGCTTCAGCCACCTTGTTTAGCTTTTCTACTGCCGTTAAGGCTTCATACACTTTATCCATACTGCCAACCAACTTTTCTACTGATCCAATAATGGCAATAATCACGATATCGGAGGCAATAAACTGCCCGATGTTAATCTCTTGGTCGATTAGTAAAACCACGCCTAAAATTAGCATGGCCGCCGTAACCATTAACTTAAAGGCAATCAAACTCCAATACTGAAACTTGAGCACTTTAAAATGACTTGTACGAGCATGAAGATAAGAAGTGACCAATTCATCAGTTTTTTCTATATGAATAGAAGTTTTTTGTGCATACTTAAATGTTTTTATACTCCTCGCCATCTCTTCAAACCAAGCTGCTACCTTATATTTATAATCTGAAGTTTCCATTGAGGTGGCAAATCCTTTTGATGAGGTAAACCTAATAATAATAACCACCACACTAAGTAAAACCAATCCAAATGCAATAAATAGTGGGTGATAAAATGACAAAAGAATAGTACCCAAAACTATTTGAATAATAGCAGCCGGTATATCTACTAATATTTTTTGTAGACTTTTTTGAAGGCCCGAAATATCGAAAAAACGGTTGATTAATTCAGGTAAATAGTATTTATCCAAAACCCCCAAATCGAGTTTTGGAATCCGACTACCATATTCTAGTGCATAGCGAACAAAATACTTTTGCTCTATTTTCTCTATCAATTGGAGTTGGCGAACTTGAAGAAGGCCACTTAAAAAAGTACCGAAAAGCACTAAGCCTACCAATACCACTATGGAATTAGAGATAGAACCTGCTAACACAAAACCAATGATAGCCTGTATGCCTAATGGCAATGACAAGGATACCAAACCAGCAAAAATAGAATAGATATAAATGTCAGTAATGTCTTTTTTCTCGAGACTAAGTAACCTTAAAATGGTTTTAATAGCCTGTCCTATATTTGACGTGTTATGATTATCAGCCATGTTATTTTTAATTTTTACAAAATTACAATTACCTTTGAAAACAATAGTATTACTATCATTAGAATTAGATTAACTTTTATCTCTGCCATAAATCTTACTGATTTTTATTAATAAATTAGTCCTATGGAATACAACATTAAACTAATACTCAACCCAAAATTATACCTAAAAGACCCTGAAAAGTCTGAATTAGGTAGAAATATTATTAAATATTCCATCGAAATCATTGATAAAATCGGTTACGAACAATTAACATTCAAAAAACTAGCCAAAGAAATCAATAGCACCGAAGCTAGCATTTACAGGTACTTTGAAAATAAACACAAATTACTCATTTATGTTATGGATTTGTACTGGGGACACATTTGTTTTCAAGTAATAAGTGGTATTAAAAATATAGAAAACCCAAAAGAGCAAATTCATAAAATCGTTGATTTATTGATTTGGGTAGAACACCAAGAACTGTATTTGGGAGATATAAACCAGAAAAAAATACACAACATCGCGATAGCCGAATCAAGCAAAACTTATCTTTCGAAAGAAGTGGACGAGCTAAACAAAGACATGCTGTTTAAACCCTACAAAGATTTATGCAAAGTGATAGAAGATGTTTTTACGGCTTATAATCCATCATACAAGTACCCAAAATCGCTTGCGAGTACTTTAATAGAAACGAGTCATTTTCAATATCACTTTATGCAGCACTTGCCTAACCTATGTGATTTTAGTGCCACCAAAGACCTTTCAAAACTAGAAGAATACCTCAACGACTTAATTTTTGGTGCCTTGGATTACAAAAGAGACTAAGATTCACTCCACTTAAAAACTCATTTTACATCTTTAAAAGGGGGTGTTTTATCTACATTTTTGGCTTTTGAAACCAAAGTGGTTATTTTTACAAAAAAACAATCAACATTCTATGAAAAAACTTATAATAGGCTTTTGCGTATTGCAAAGTGTATCGTTTGCACAAAAAACAGCCATACCAAGTGCTGACCTTATCAAAGGAAAAACCCCAGATGGTTTTTACCAGGCGATGCCAATGGTAAATAGATGGATCTCAAATGATAGAGCTTTAGTATATGCCAAAAGCGGGGAGGATCAGAAAATGAAAAACCAGATTCTCGACCTTAAAACAGGTAAATATTCTGAAGCATCGCCTGCTGAAATTAACCCCAAAGCAGCTTCTGAGAAAATACTTACACTTAAAAACGGAGATTTATACCTTAAAACTTCAAGTGGTGAAACCCAACTTACGTTTGACCCTAGTTTAGAAGAGAAAAACGCCACTTTCTCTCCCGATAGCATGTACTTGGCGTACTCAAAAGGCAACAACCTGTTTACTTTAAACCTAAATACAAAACAAGAAAATCAACTAACTACCGACGGAACTCAAACCATCCTTAATGGTTTTGCTACTTGGGTTTATTGGGAAGAAATATTTGGTAGATCGACGCTTTTTAGAGCATTTTGGTGGAGTCCAGACTCAAAAACCCTTGCTTATATGCGTTTTGATGAATCAAAAACTCCGATGTTTCCCATCTATAGCAGCGAAGGCAAACACGGATACATAGACGAAACTCGCTACCCAAAAAGTGGAGACCCAAACCCTACCGTTAAATTAGGTTTTGTGGACCCCGCAGGCGGACAAACCCGTTGGGCAGACTTCAACAATAATGTAGAACACTACCTCGGATGGCCTAAATGGATGCCAGACGGAAGTGGCCTAATGGTGCAATGGATAAATAGAGGAAATGATAACCTTAAAATATACAATGTGTCGCCCAAAGACGCCACTAAAAAAGTAGTGTATGAAGAAACCCAGAAGGCTTGGATAAGCATTGACGAAGCTGACGAACGCCTAACAATACTGGATGGCGGCAAAGAAATGATCATTATCAGCGATAAAACGGGGTGGAAACAATTGTATCTGTATGATATCAATGGGACTTTCAAAAATCAGATAACTTCTGGAAATTTTACGGTAAAAACTGTTTTGGGTATCGATCAGAAGAACAAAGTGCTTTATTTCCACGCAAGAGGATTAGAAAACTCAGCTCGTTATGACCTTTACAGAGTTGACTTAAATGGTAAAAACCTAAAGAGACTAAGCTTTGGTGCTTACAGCCACAGAGTTATATCGCCATCGCCTGATTTGAAGTATTTTGTGAGTACGTATTCAAACCTAAAAACGCCAAACACCTCGGTGATTATAGACAATACGGGAAAAATAGTGAAAGAACTTGGTACCCTAAAAGGAGAACAACTTGATAAGTATGAGGTAAACTATCCGGAGCTAATTAGAGTAAAAAGCGATGATGGCAAATATGACCTTCCGATGACTATCATCTACCCTGAAAACATGGTGGCTGGTAAAAAATATCCCGTATTGGTGAGTATTTATGGAGGGCCAGACGCAGGTACAGTTTATGACCAATGGGCGTGGTCGCCAAAGACGCAATGGTATGCAAGAGAAGGCATGATTCAAGTTTCGCTTGACCATAGAGCAAGTGGGCACTTTGGTAAAGCAGGCGTTACTACTATGCATCGCAACTTAGGAGACTGGGAACTTACCGATTATAAAACGATGGTAAAATACCTGATAAACAAAGGCATAGCAGACCCAAGCAAAATATGTATTACGGGCTTTAGCTACGGCGGTTATATGACTTGCCTAGCACTAACCAAAGGAGCTGACGTGTTTACACACGGTATGGCCGGCGGAAGTGTGATAGACTGGCAATTGTATGACTCTGCGTATACAGAGCGTTTTATGGATACACCAGAAGAAAATCCAGAAGGCTACAAAGCAGGAAATGTGCTAACATACGTAGATAAATACAAGGGGAAACTACAAATTGTACATGGCACCATGGACGACAACGTGCATATGCAAAACAGCTTGCAGTTGATAGATAAACTAGAAGAAAACAAAATGGATTTTGAGTTTATGCTTTACCCCGGTGGAAAACACGGATGGAGAGGAAACAAAGGCTATCACTTTGATAACCTAAAAACCAAGTTCATTTACGAACATTTATTAGAAAAACCTGTTCCGAGCGAATTATTGAAATAAAACACAGAAAAAAGGCTGCTTTGATAATCAAAACAGCCTCTTTTTTTGATAGCAAGAATAATCTATAATCCCGCTCCTTTTATAATTTCATCTACCACGCCCGGGTCTAGCAAGGTAGAGATGTCGCCCAAGTTGCTCACATCTTTTTCTGCAACTTTTCGGAGAATCCTCCTCATTATTTTTCCTGACCGAGTTTTTGGAAGACCTGTCACAAACTGTATTTGGTCGGGTTTGGCTATTGGCCCGATTATCCTAGAAACCGTCATCAAAATGTCCTTTTTGGTCATTTCGGGGTCACTTGGCATTTCTTCACAAATTATATAGGCATAAATCCCCTGTCCTTTGATATCATGTGGAAAGCCCACAACGGCAGACTCAACCACGCCCGTGTGCATGTTTAGTGCGTTTTCAACCTCCGCAGTCCCTATTCGGTGCCCCGAAACATTGATAACGTCATCTACCCTACCCGTTATTTTGTAATATCCATTTTCGTCCCTTTGACAGCCGTCACCCGTAAAATACATGCCTTTATAGGCTGAAAAATAAGTATCCTTGCAGCGTTGGTGATCGCCCCAAGTAGTACGAATGATTGAAGGCCATGGAAACTTAATACACAAGTTGCCATTTACGCCATTGCCCGTTATTTCATTTCCTTGGTCATCTACCAAAACAGGCTGAATACCTGGTAAAGGAAGGGTTGCAAAAGAAGGGATAGTTTTGGTGATATTAGCCAATGGCGAAATCATAATGCCGCCGGTTTCGGTCTGCCACCAAGTGTCAACTATCGGGCATTTACCTTTTCCTATTTCGTCGTTATACCAATGCCATGCTTCTTCGTTTATAGGCTCACCTACCGAACCCAAAACTTTCAACGAGCTGAGGTCTTTGTCTTTATAATATTCAGGACCAAAACCCATTAACGAACGAATGGCCGTAGGTGCAGTATAAAAAATGTTTACTTTGTGTTTGTCTATTATATCCCAAAAACGCCCCGCATCTGGATATGTAGGCACGCCTTCAAACATCACAGAAATGGCTCCAGCGGCCAAAGGCCCGTAAACTATATAGGAGTGCCCCGTAATCCACCCAATATCCGCTGTACAGAAATACACATCGCCTGGGTCGTATTGAAATACATTTTGGAACGTATAGGTAGCATACACCATGTAACCACCACAGGTATGCACCACGCCTTTGGGCTTACCAGTTGAGCCCGAAGTGTATAAAATAAACAACGGGTCTTCTGCGTCCATTTCTTCTGCAGGACAGTCGCCTGACACGTGCTTAACTTCTTCTTCCCACCATACGTCACGGCCTTTTATCATAGAAACTGGCGTACGTGTGCGTGTGGCCACTATCACTTTTTCTACTGAAGTGCAGCTTACCAAGGCATCGTCTACGGTTTCTTTCATTGGTATGTGTTTGTTGCCTCTAACCGCACCGTCAGTGGTTATAACTACTTTACACGCCGAATCGTTGATTCTGTCTGCTATAGCTCGTGCCGAAAAACCACCAAAAACTACCGAATGTATAGCTCCTAGCCTGGCACATGCTAATACGGCAATGGCTAACTCAGGAATCATAGGCATGTAAATACATACACGGTCACCTTTTACTATTCCGTTCTTTTTTAAGACATTGGCAAACCTACTTACTCTATCTAACAAAACACTATAGGTCAGCGTGATAGCTTCTTCTGAATCATCATTTGGTTCCCAAATAATAGCAGGCTGGTTTGGTTTTGTGGCTGCGTGCCTGTCTAGGCAACTCTCGGTTATATTTAATTTCCCTCCTTTAAACCACTTTACATCATAGTCGTTAAAGTCCCATTCGAGTACTTTTTTCCAAGGTTTTTTCCAAACAAACTCTTGAGCTACTCCTGCCCAAAAACCCTCTGGATCTTCTACACTCTCTTTATACGCTTTGTCGTATTCTTCTTTGGTTTTAATTCTCATAGTTATTTTAATATTTAAGATTTTATACTTTACAAATTTTAGCGGTTACGGCTATTTCTTTTATTTCGTCCAAAATACTTGGGTCGTCGATTGTAGATGGAATAGTGAAAGGAACTCCGTCTATCACCATTCGCATGGTTTTTCTTAATATTTTTCCCGAACGTGTTTTAGGAAGTCTTTTGACCACCACCACCGTTCTGAAAGCCGCCATGGCTCCTATTTGGGCTCGCACCAAGGCAATCAGCTCCCTTTGTATTTGTTCGTCTGAATAGTTAGATGAATCTTTTAAAACTACAAGCCCTAAGGGTTTTTGACCTGAAATTTCATCTGCAATACCTATGACGGCACATTCAGCCACGGCAGCATGGCTGCTCACTATTTCTTCCATCTCCCCAGTAGAAAGCCTATGCCCCGACACATTAATTACGTCGTCTATTCTTCCCATTATAAACACATAGCCATCGGTATCTATGTATCCACCATCACCGGTTAAATAATACCCCGGGAATTTATCCAAATAGGACTCTTTGTATCGAACTTCGTCATTCCAAAGTGTAGGCAAACATCCTGGTGGCAGTGGCGTTTTAATACAAACAAAACCTTCTTGGTTTGGTCCTAAAACCTCACCTTCTTCGTCTAATATAACCACTTCATAACCACAAACGGGCTTTGTAGCCGAGCCTTCTTTTACGGGTAACTGAGCCACGCCCATCATATTGGCCACTATCGCCCAGCCTGTTTCGGTTTGCCACCAATGGTCAATAATTGGTTTTTGGGTTAACTCTCGCAACCAATGTATGGTTGAAGGTTCGCAACGCTCACCCGCAACAAAGATAGTTCTAAGGGCACTCAAGTCGTATTTTCTAAAATAAACAGACTCTGGGTCTTCTTTTCTGATGGCACGAAAAGCGGTTGGAGCCGTAAAAAATACATTAACTTTATATTCCTCCATCATTCTCCAAAAAGTACTTGGATCGGGAGTTTTTATTGGTTTTCCTTCAAAAATAATAGAAGTACAACCCGCAATCAAAGGTGCATAGACTATATAGGAGTGCCCCACAACCCAACCCACGTCAGAAGCCGCCCAAAAGACGTCTCCTTCTTTTGCATTGTACACATATTCCATCGAAAAACGCATGGCCACCGCGTGTCCGCCATTGTCTCTGACAATGCCCTTTGGCTTGCCAGTAGTGCCTGAAGTGTATAAAATATACAAAGGGTCTGTAGCTTTAACGGTAACGAAATCGGCAGGACTTGATGCAGTAACCGTGGTTTCAAAATCGAAATCAAAACCTGCTTTTAAGTCACAGCGTTGGGTGTCTCTTTGTAATATCAGCGTAGCACTCGGCTTAAATGAAGCCAAGGCAATGGCCTCGTCTAAAAAAGGCTTATAAGGAATTATTTTTTCTATTTCTATTCCGCAGCTTGCCGATATCACCACTTTAGGTTTGGCGTCTTCTATTCTAATGGCTAACTCATGTGGAGCAAATCCACCAAAAACTACCGAATGAACGGCACCAAGTCTGGCACATGCCAACATAGAAAATGCCGCATCAGGCACCATGGGCATATAAATGATAACTGTATCCCCTTTTTCAATGCCCAGTTTTTTTAAGGAACCGGCTATTTTTGAAACACGTTCTTTTACTTCTAAAAAAGTAAACTGTTTTTTGGTGTTAGTAACTGGCGAGTCATAAATAAAGGCAAGCTTATCGCCTTTGCCTTCGTCTACGTGTTTGTCTACAGCCAAATAACAGGTATTAAGCTCTCCATCTTCAAACCATGAATAGTTTTCTTCATTGTCTACATTAAGGATATTTTCTGGGGTTTTAAACCATGCAATTTTACTTGCCTGGTTTCTCCAAAAGTACTCTTTGTTTAAAATACTCTCATTATAGAAATGATTGTAATCCATGATTTTGTTTTTTTAGTTGATATCTGTTGATATTAAATTCACTTTTTTAATTAGTTCTCTGGTAGAAAATGGTTTTGGAATGTATAAATCTGCACCTAATATATAGCCTTGCTCTATTTCTGATTCTTTGTTTTTTGCACTTAAAAAAACAACTTTTGGCTTTCGGTCTTTATACTTGGTCTTGGCGTGAGCACAGACACTGTATCCATCCACGTTGGGCATCATAATATCTAAAATCAAAATAGAAGGTTGCTCTTTGTCAAACATTTCGATGGCCTCTTTACCGTCGCGGGCTATTAATACTTTATAGCCTTCTTTTTTAAAGAGAAACTCAAGAGACATCAAGATACTTGGCTCGTCGTCTGCAATTAATACTTTCAGGTCTTTTCTAGGATTCATGTATATATTTAAATTATAAAGGAAAAACTACGGTCACCGTCGTGCCTTCGTTTGGCGTACTATTTACGCTTATATTTCCTTTGTGAATTTCAACTATTTTTTTTGTAATTGACAGCCCCAAGCCCGAACCTTTCTCTTTTCCTGCCGCTTGGTTATCCGCTTGATAAAACTTTTCAAAGATTCTGTGCTGCGTTTCTTTGGGAATACCCACGCCATTGTCTTTGACCTTAAATACAAGCTTTCTTTTTGAAGTGCTTATATCTAACTCCACCTGTCCATTTTCTGGTTTTGAAAACTTAATGGCATTCGAAATCAAATTTATCAACATCTGAATCAGTTTGTCCTCGTCACCTTTAAACCGTGATACATCATCGGAGATCATAAAACTCAACTTGACGCTTTTCTCTTTTGCTAATTCTTCTAACCTAATAAAAACGGTTTCAACCAGTTCTTTTATATCTATCGATTTTTTTATTAGCAGATGTTTGCCGGACTCATATTTTTCTAAATCCAAAACTTGATTTACCAACCGACTCAATCGGTCAGTTTCGTCTATTACCGTATTGAGAAAAAGTTTTTTCTGATCAAAATCCAAATCTTCGTTGTCAAACATAATTTCAGAAAGGGCCTTAATAGAGGTCAGAGGCGTTCTGATTTCGTGTGTAACGGTGGTCAAAAACTCATTTTTAATGACATCCGATTCTTTTAATTTTTCGTTGGCAATCCGTAACTCTTTTGAGAGTTTTTCGAGTTGGTTGGTTTTGTTTTTAAGCTCTTCGTTATCTTCAATAATTTTCTGCGATCTTTTTAACACTTCCAGCACCTCGTCAATACTCACCACTTCTTCTTTGGTAATAGACCCAACCAAAATCCGAGCTGTAGAAGTACCTATTATTCCAGAAATTTTATTCTCAACATAGCTTACAAGTTTTGAATCTGCGATGCCATCTTTTAAGTTTATATGATTTTTTTCTGAAAACTCACTTAGCTCTATTTCAGCCTGAGAACTTCCTATAAAACTTACCAAAAGGTCTATTAAATGTTGGTTTCTAGCCTTTCCTTTCCAAAGCAAGGACTGCCCGTCTTTATTTGAATATTTAAAAACATCTACAAAAAGTAAGGCTTGCTTGGCTTCTTCTGCTGTAACATTGGTACACATAGAAACCGTGTAAAAAATGATGGCATTTAAAAATATACTCCAAAAAGTAGCATTCGAAATTTCATCGAAATCTTGAATCCTAAATACCTCAAAAAATGCGTAAAACTGCCGTACTATTTCGATGCTAAAATTTCCGTTTTGGTCTTGCAGAAGCGAAGGCACTATCAACGAAAACAACCAAATGGTAAAACCTGACAGCAAGCCATACAAGGCTCCAACTTTAGTGGCACCTTTCCAAAAAATACCCGCTAAAATAATAGGAGCAAACTGTCCGATTGCCACAAAGGCGATTAAGCCAATAGAAACCAAAGAGAAGTAGCTAGAGACGGTCTTAAAATACACAAACCCTAACAGAATAGTTATGACAATCGAGATTCTTCTGATCCAAACTGCCAAGTTGATTATTTTGAACGTGTAGGTATCTTTAAACTTTTTGTTTTCTAATAAACTCGGCAATATAAGACTGTTAGTTAGCATAGTACTGATTGCTATCGTCTCTACTATTATCATGCCTGTAGCTGCCGAAAAGCCACCTATATATGCAATTAGAGCCACAATATTGGCTCCTGCAGCAAGTGGCAACTCTATGACATAACTGTCAGAAGAGATATTTGTAAAGGACGAAAAAAGCGAATTGCCTGTAAGTGCGATTGGAATAACGAAGAGGTTAATCAAGACCAAATAAAGCGGCAAAAGCCAAATGGCTTGTTTTAGATTCTTCTCGTTTTGATTTTCTACTACTGCCACCTGAAACTGCCGCGGCAAAAACATAAATGCAAGTGCCGAAACCAAAATATGCATAAACCAATTGCCGTACCCTGGGTGGTTTTTAAACTCAAAAGCTTCTTGAATTTGTTCTTTAAAATAATGCTTTTCAAAAACATCATTAAGTCCATCATTGATCCAAAATGTCACAAAAACACCCACTATCAAAAATGCTAAAAGCTTAAAAATACTTTCCGCCGCTATCGCGAAAATCATACCTTCATGTGTCTCGTTGCTTTGGACTTTTCTAGTACCAAAAAGAATCGTGAAAAGTATTAAAATAAGCGAGATGTAAAAAGCTGGCTCTTGATAAAAATACGACCCATGTGCTACTCCTGTCAGTGTCTCAAAGCTACTTGAAATGGCCTTGATTTGCAGCCCTATATACGGCACACCCGCTAATAATGATATTATTGTTACCCATATCCCCAAAGAACGATATTTGCCATATCTGGCAGAAATGAAGTCAGCTACACTTGTGATACTATAAACATGCGAGATTCTGATAATTTTCCTCAAAACACTCCAGCCCAAAAGCATCACCAAGGTAGGACCTATATACACACTCAAAAACTCAAGCCCCGACTGGTTTACCCGACCCACACTGCCATAAAAAGTCCAGGCAGTGCAATAAACAGAAAGCGAAAGTGCATAGACATAGGGGTTATTGTTCAGGCTCTTTTTCTTATTCTTAAAACTCTCTGCAACGAAAGCCAAGTAAAATAAAAAGCCTAAATAAACGAGCGAAACTATCCCTATAACTACACCATTCATCTGTTTACAAAAATAGCAGCTGCAATAATTATGACCATCCAGATACCAAAAACTAAAACGATTTTGAGCGGTATGCTACCCACGTAAATATCATTTTGAATAATTGATAATATTGGAAGATTCAACAAAACCAACAGCAATATAAACAGTAAAAAAAGTTTTTGTTCTCGGGCCTTATTTTCCATTTTTTCCATATTCTAAAACAAATACTTTTTTAAGAATATATGCCAACCCAATTGTTGGCATATATTGCTACATTTAACCCTAACACATTTTGAGTATTTGATAAATAAACATCAAAAAACAAGTTCAAAACGAATTATCTTCTTATTTGTAAAGGGCTAAAAATACCCCACACAAAATCAAACTTTAATCTTTTTTGTTATATTCTCCTTGCAGGCAATACAAGCCAAAGTAACCCAAAGACCCGGCTATCATCGGACAGAGAACCACTGTATAAATCACCGCCGGAATCACGTTTTCGCCTCCTTTGTTCCACAATGTAACCGCCTGATTTACTATTAGATAATACACCGCAAATGCTCCAATGGCTATCCAAACCACGCCTAATATTCTTTTTATAATATCCATAATTGTACTTATTATTTTAGTTATTAATCTTCTACTTTATTATCGTTTCCATCTAAATATACGGTACCTATCACAAAACATATTCCGGCTATTATAATCGGATACCATAGGCCTTCTAAGTAAGGTTTATCTACAGGCATTATGTCAAGTCCAGCAGCTGCGGCCTTCTCATTTAATGACCTCGCATTAGTTACTAAGAAAGTAGCAATAGCAGGAAGCAAACCTCCAAATATTCCGTTTCCAACGTGGTATGGCAGCGACATCGATGTATATCTGATTTTAACTGGGAACATTTCAACCAAAAACGCGGCAACTGGCCCATATACCATTGTTACGAAGAGCATCTGAACAAAAACCATCCATATCAATGTCCATTTGTCGTTATCGTTAATGGTCACTACTTTTTTGGTATCGATTAATGCTTTGCCATCTTTTGTATCAACTACACCGTTGTTTAGCGTCACAGTTTTTACCTCTTTATACGTGGTTCCATCTTCAAAAGCCTTGGTTACTGTGTAAACGGAGTCTACTCCACCGTTGGCATTTTTAGCATTTTCTTTCAGTTCTGCCAATGACGTGGTTTTATCCACTATTTCAGTTTTGTTTTTGATGTCAACGGTCTCATACATTTTGGTATAGATACTTCTGTATGATAGTATAGCGATTAGCATACCGGCCATCATGATCCATTTACGTCCAACTTTGTCAGACAACCACCCAAAGAACACAAAAAACGGAGTACCCATACACAACCCCCAAATCAAAATACTGTCTACTTGCTCTTTGGGTACATTCAAAACTTTCTCTATAAAAGACATAGCATAAAACTGCCCTGTGTACCAAACCACACCTTGCCCCATGGTAACCCCCAACAGTGCTAATAACACATACTTGAAGTTTAGCTTATTTCCGAATGACTCTTTTAGTGGATTTGAAGAGGTTTTTCCTTCTGATTTTGCTTTCGCAAAAAGCGGCGATTCGTGCATGTTTTTACGGATCAAATACGAAACCCCTACCATTATGATTGAAGCTAAAAAAGGAATTCTCCAACCATAGTCATCAAATGCTTCTTTGCTAAGTGAGGCTTTGGTAATCGCGATTACTATTAAAGAAATAATCAAACCCGCAGTGGCTGTAATCTGAATCCAAGAAGTCATATACCCTCTTTGGTTATCAGGTGAATGCTCGGCTACATAAGTTGCCGCTCCGCCGTATTCGCCCCCTAAAGCCAATCCTTGCAATAACCTAAGTAACAATACCAGAAGCGGTGCCGCCATACCGATGGTTTCGTAGGCAGGAATAAGTCCAATTATAAACGTGGCCCCACCCATCAAAAGCAGCGTAACCATAAAGGTGTATTTTCTGCCAATTAAGTCGCCCAATCGGCCAAAAAACAAGGCTCCAAACGGCCTAACGATAAATCCTGCTGCAAAAGTGGCCAATGTAGAAAGGAAAGACAAGGTTTCCATTCCCGGCCCCGAAGGGAAAAACTTTGTAGAGATAATAGTGGCTAAACTTCCGAAAATATAGAAGTCGTACCATTCTATCATTGTGCCTACCGAAGATGCCCCAATTACGGAGAACATCGAACTTTTTTTACTTGATGACATAATTTTTAAGGTTTAATAGATATAAGGGTTCATAAAATTATAAATATACTTGCAATTGCATAATAAATTCTCCTAAAGATTTCTTCTGACCCGTGCTAGCCTCTATACCCGGACGAAGAGAATATTGCGTAGTGATTTTGGCATGATGACCGTCAATCAGCCAGTTGGCTCCTAAATCCACGTTAGAAACAGCAGTGGGCAAAGCTTCGAAACTTTTCATGGTATAAGCTGCAAATGGCTGCACCCTAAGTTTTGGTTTTTCGGTAGCTTTGGGAAGCAATAAGCCAACCTGAGTGTAAAATATATTTCCCGTGCCAATCATCGGCTGAGCATTTCCCACTCCAGAGGTCAACTTATCGGTTCCTTTATAGTTGGCATCTACCGAACCCACGTTCATGATGCCGATGTTTCTAAGGTAGTTTGGCCCGAAATTATAGTTAAAAAAGCCCGAGTAAGCCGTAATCGCCATGTTCTTTTTCTTATCGCCAATTGGCATATCCAAGAAGGCATCTACAGCCAAAAGCGAAATATTATGTGTGCTCACCGTACCATTTAGCTGCGACTTGGTTCCTTTTGGTTGCGTATAAAAACCTGCTCCCAGGTTAAACACCCGCTTGGTTCCCAAATATGTCCCCACTTTAAATGGAAGTACATTTGATTCCGTATCCAAAAATTGATACTCTACATAACCAGTTTTTGAAAACGCACTTTTGCCGTTGTTATCTACCGCCACCTCAGTGCTGGGGTTTGTGGCGTTGGCAGGCACTAAGCTTGTGGCAAATGGCTTATTCAAAGCAAATCTATACTCCAATTTGTTGAGTTTTCCTTTTGCAAAAAATCCCATTTGTCTGGCAAACTGATCTGAGTTTTCGATTGTAGCCCACGAAAAAATGGGAGAATCGACAGTTAAAAAGTTAAGTGTGGAAGAATAAGTAAGACGGGAAACGCCCATGAAATAGTTTAAACCAGCACCAAGTGTTAAACTCGTGTTTTTATTTTCTTTAGTTGGTTGAATAATCGCATACTCATTCCAAAAGTCATGGAAGAAAAGTTGCGGCTTTTTGCCAGCTCCGTACCCTCCCGTTCCGGCCGAACCAGAAGCTCCGCCATTAAGAAACGTTTGGTTATTTATACCAAAGTGAGCCAAAACCATATATCGTTTACTAATTTGTGCGTATGCTAACATTCTCAATCTTCTCATTCCCACATCTGTATTGTTTTTTGCAGCCTCCCCGTTTATAGCTGTACCGGGGTTCATCTGCGACGCCCGAAACCAAGTTTGATTCCAGGTTATAAACCGGACATACTTAGTCCCTTCTGGGTTAATATTCAATTTCATTCCACCACCATAATCAGCTGATCCTTGGCCACTTACTTTTCCAAATGCCAGCGTTAAAAACAAGATAATTACTTTTTTCATACAGGTTTATTTTAAGAATAGGTTTGGTTGTACATTTCGTTGACAAATGTTACCTATCTAAATTTTAAACCGAAAAAAAAGTATAGTTAAGCTAAATTAATATAGATATAGTAGAAATATAGCCCAAACGCACCCAAAAGCCACTTTTCGAAACTATCCTATACTCATTTGACATATTACAAAATAAAATTTCTCTAAATAAAACTGAAACAATATAAACTCACCTTCAAAATACATAAAGAATAGTCTATAAAACTAGTAGAAAGTATAGATTAATTAAAAACAATGCGATCCCACTGAATGACCATAAACTTATCGCCCAACTCTGTTACGAGCATACCCTTTCCTTCCACATTTTGAGACTTTGCCACAAACTCAGCTAATTCCCTATGGTTCAGTATTTTATATGTAGGAGTTGCGAGGTTTTGTTTGGGTATTTTAATTTGATATTTCTTTACCCAATTCATGACAGACACGTGGCTAATGCCCAATAATCGCTCTATTTCTCTATAACTTACACCCTCTATATAGAGCTGCAAAGCCTTTACCACATAGTAAGAATCTATACTTTTACCCATCTTTTCGACAGTAAAATTATACATACAGGTGCGACATTTGTATCGCTGTTTTCCTTTGATAACGCCGTTTTTAGAGATATCTTCAGAATCACATTTGGGACATGGAGGGAATAAGTTGGCCATCTATACTTTTTTAGCAAATATATATCTTTTTAGCAAAATTTATATTATTAATAGATAAAATATAAAAATTACAATAAATATTTTCTTAAAAAATTGAGCATTCAAAAAATAACTCCCTTTTAGATTAGACTGGAATTTAAATTTTTGGATTGGTGTTTTTTAAACTTGACCTCTTTAATATCCTTTCTAAAATTATATGAAACTATTACTTAAGTACCTGAGCAGATACAAATACCAAGTATTGCTAGCATTTGCTTTGGCAGCCATAAACCAGAGTTTTTCATTAATGGATCCGTATTTTTTCGGAAAATTGATTGATAAATTCGCCAAGTCGCCTGGTCAATATGGGCAAAATGAGTTTATAATGGGAGTTGGAATGATGCTTTTGGCAATAATAGGTGTGGCTATGGTAAGTAGAATCGCCAAAACCTTCCAAGACTATGTGGTCAATATGGTCATTCAAAAATTTGGTGCCGCCGTTTTTATAGATGGTTTAAACCATACCCTAAAACTTCCTTTTCAGCAGTTTGAAGACCAACGAAGCGGCGAAACGCTATCTATCCTACAAAAAGTAAGACAAGACTCTGAGAAATTTATAACCGTATTTATCAATATCGCATTTACGTCATTGGTAGGAATCGTGTTTGTGATTATCTATGCCATCAACATTGACCCGATATTGGTTCTGGTATATTTTGTCGGAGCGTTTGCGTTAGGTACTCTGACGAATTTTTTGAGTAAAAAAATAAAAGAAATACAGAAGACCATCGTAAGAGAAACCAACGCATTGGCAGGTTCTACTACGGAGTCATTGAGAAACATAGAACTTATTAAAAGTTTGGGCTTAGCCGATCAGGAGATCAACCGTTTGGAGACCAATACTTTAAAAATACTTAAGCTTGAGCTCAAAAAAGTTAGAGGCGTCCGTTCTATCAGTTTTGTACAGGGCACATTCGTCAATTTGCTCAGACAAGTTATTTTATTCTTCCTTTTGTTTTTGATATTTAAAAACGAAATGACTGTTGGTCAATTACTAACGCTCCAATTTTATTCATTCTTTATTTTTGGACCGCTGCAAGAGTTTGGAAACGTCATAATCGCATACAGAGAAGCGGAAGCTTCACTAAATAATTTTGAGAAGCTGCTTGCTACTCCTGTAGAAGTAAATCCGGCTTCGCCTACTAAACTTGGAGTTTTAGAGAAACTATCATTCAAAGACGTAGATTTCAAACACCTTTCAGCTCAAACAGCTGCTCTGGAAGACATAAATTTTGAAGTTAAAAAAGGAGAAACTATTGCCTTTGTAGGACCATCAGGTTCAGGTAAAACTACCTTAGTAAAGCTTTTGGTTGGATTATATCTAGCCAAAATCGGGAAGATATTTTATAACGACATTCCATCAGAAGAACTTTCGATTGATGAACTCAGAACACAGATTGGTTTCGTGACCCAAGATACACAGCTATTTTCGGGTACTATTAGAGAAAACCTATTGTTTGTAAACCCTACGGCTACAGACGAACTGATGATAGAAACCATGCAGAAAGCTTCGTGTTATAACTTGCTATCGAGGGCAGAAAATGGCCTTGACACCGTAATAGGCGAAGGCGGCATGAAAATATCAGGAGGAGAAAAACAGCGTCTTTCTATTGCGAGAGCTTTGCTTCGTGACCCTAAAATATTTGTTTTTGACGAGGCCACTTCCGCTCTCGATTCCATTACCGAAGAAGAAATAACCAAAACCGTGAAACAAGTAACGGCAGACGGAAACTACATAACGGTAATGATTGCCCATAGGTTGAGCACCATCATGCATGCGGATAGAATCTATGTTTTGGAAAGAGGAAAAATAATAGAAGTAGGCGAACACAAAGAACTACTCGAACAAAAAGGACTTTATTATGCCATGTGGCGTCAACAAATTGGCGAAAGACAGGCTCCTAAAGACTTGGTGATAAACTAAAAATAATACATGAGTAAATCGGTAACTATATTAACTGGCTTTTTGGGATCAGGCAAAACCACTTTTTTAAATGCTTTGCTAATAGCTAAAAAAGACAAGAAATTTGCAATAATAGAAAACGAATTTGGGCAGGAAGGTATAGACGGCGAACTGGTTATGAAACCCGACGATAGCCTATTTGAGATGAATAATGGCTGCCTTTGCTGTACGTTAAATGACAACATATACGAAATTCTTTCGGAGCTAAACAGTAGAAATCAAGAATACGACGAGCTCCTAATAGAAACCACGGGTATAGCCGACCCAGCCGGCGTTGCAAATCCTTTTTTTGGCAATAGCGAAATAAAACGTGACTTTTCGGTAAAAAGAGTAGTTTGCTTAATTGACGTAGCTTTGATTTTAGATCAATTAAAAAACACCGAAGAAGCTATCAAACAGATAGTCTTTGCTGATGTTTTACTTTTAAACAAGACGGCGTCTGTTACGGAGGCTCATTTAAATGAAATAAAAGAAACGCTCGAGAAACTCAATCCGTTTGCAAAGGTATTTAAAGAAAACGATGGACAGTTTCCAATAGACAAAATATACGCCACCGAACGTGACCAAGATTTTAAAACCGGGGGTAAAGATACCTCCCATGACCATAAATCTGGCCACCATCACCACGGCGACATAGCATCATTAAGCTTTGTTTTTGATAAACCTTTCAATGAAAAGGAGCTTCAAATGCGGCTATTCGGCTACTTAGTTTTTGAGGCAAAAGACTTGTATAGAGTCAAAGGCATAATACACGCTAAAGATATAGAGCATCGTCTGATTTTACAGTCAGTGGGCCAAAGTTTGGTAATAACCGGTGGTAGAAAATGGGATGAAGGTGAAGAAAAAAAGAGCAGAATTGTATTTATTGGCAAGCACCTCGACAAGTCGCTGTTCGAACAAATGCTAAATGGCTCACTTGCCGAGTAGGCTAATCTCTCTTAGAAAAGACATTAATTAAGAAAATCTCTTAATTTTGTGATGTAAAAACGAATTAATTCAAAAAAAGAAAAATGGTAAACAAGGCAATAGAAGTAATGGCTCCGGCTGGATCGAAGGAAGCAATGGTGGCGGCGATTCAAGCAGGTGCTAACTCTGTGTATTTTGGAGTAGAACAACTCAATATGCGTGCTCGCCAAACCAATAATTTTCTTTTAGAAGACCTCCCTGAAGTGGCTAAGCTTTGTAATGAGCATAATGTAAAAAGTTACATAACACTCAACACTATCATATACGACCATGACATTTCGCTCATGAGACGTATTATAGACGAGGCAAAAGCTGCCGGCATCACGGCCGTAATAGCCTCTGACTTAGCCGTAATGAACTATTGCCGTAAAAAAGGAATGGAACTTCATATTTCTACGCAGTCAAACGTAACCAATATAGAGACCGTAGAGCTTTACGCAGACTATGCCGATGTGGTCGTTTTGGCTCGTGAACTTACCCTCAAACAAGTAGCTGAAATAGTAAAGGCAATAGAGAAAAATCAGATTACGGGTCCATCTGGCAACTTGATTCAAGTTGAGATATTTGCTCACGGTGCATTGTGTATGGCGGTTTCTGGCAAATGCTATTTGAGCCTCCACTCTCACAATGCCTCGGCCAATAGAGGTGCCTGCATACAAAACTGCAGAAGAGAATATACCGTAACAGACGAAGAAGGAATAGAACTGGCGATTGACAATGAATACATTATGTCGGCCAAAGACCTGTGTACCATAGATTTTCTGGATAAAATATTAGAAGCCGGCGTACGGGTTTTAAAAATAGAAGGACGTGGACGTGCCGCCGACTATGTCTACAACACCACCAAATGTTACCGCGAAGCAGTAGACGCAATTGAAAACAACACGTACACCCAAGAAAAGATTGAGGTTTGGAAAGAAAAACTCAGCGAAGTATATAACCGTGGCTTTTGGGATGGTTACTACTTGGGTCGTAAAATGGGTGAATGGAGCAATGTGTATGGCTCAGTAGCTACTACCAAGAAAATATACATAGGCAAAGGCGTCAAGTATTTTGCTAATGTAGGCGTAGGCGAGTTTATATTAGAAAGCCACGACCTCAAAATTGGTGATAAACTAATAGTAACAGGGCCAACTACCGGATATATAGAAACCACCGTAAACGAAATCAGACTTGGCGAAGGCTCAGGAAAATCGGTAGAAATAGCGAAAAAGGGAGATTCAGTTTCGTTTCAAATTGGAGAAAAGATTCGTCCGTCTGACAAGCTTTATAAAATAGTGGAGCATGTTTAGGGTTTTCCATTATAGAAACCGCTGTATAGGCTGTAATGCTTGCGTAGAGATAGCGTTTGAACAATGGCGTATGTCAAAGAAAGACGGCAAAGCAGTACTATTAGGTGCCAAAGAAAAGAAAGGTGTTTATAATATATCACTGCCAGAAGCCGTATTAGAAGAAAACATCCAAGCCATGGAGGCTTGCCCCGTAAAAGTGATAAAAATAGAGCGTTAACTTATTTCAATATTATATTTTTGAAGTAGACCTACCACATTTTCTTTCGAAAACTTAGCTTTCTTTATTTGATTTTTTTCTGGGTCAAATGCTATTCCAAATGAGGTACTAAAATCCACTTTTTCTAAATTGGTTCGGTCAAAAATAGCCCCATTGAGTGCACATTCCTTAAAACTACTACCCATCAAATTGGCTTCAGAAAAATCTACTTCCTCTAGTTTAGATTCTGAGAAAGTTGTCTTTTTAATATTTTGCTTGTAAAAAGAAGCCAGTCGCAGGTTACATTTTTCGAATTTCACTTCAAACAAAAACGGATTGGCATTTTGAAAAGGAAAACCAACCAATTTGCAATTCACAAAATACACTTCTTGGAATGAAGTATTTAAAAGCTGCACGTTGGTCATATCACAGCTATCAAATTCACAGTTGATAAATTTACTTTGGCGTAAATCCAAGGCCTGCATTTGACAGTTTTGAAACACACAATTTTCGTAATCTGCTCTTTGGAAGCCCTCCTGCACAAAGTTTATTTGAGTAAACTTCTCTTCAAAAAATTCCACTTATTTTACTTGATTTTTTTCTCGAAACAAACACTATTTTCCACTCCTGAATACTGCCCGTAGTTCTCAATAACAGCATATCCGGCTTTTTTATAAAGAGCGATGGCATCCACTTGACGCTTGCCGGTCTCTAATATACACGAATCGCAGCCAAGTTGAGCCGCCCACTTTTCCAATCGGGTAAGAATTTCTAAGCCTAAGCCCTCACCTCTTTTTGTTTCGTCTACAAACATACGTTTTACTTCCATACAGGTATCCGAATAAGCCTTTATAGCACCGCATCCAACAGGTACTTTGTTGTCATAAGCCACCAAAATATGTTTTATATTATCTACTTTATTAAACTGGCTATAAAAAATATGATCTACGCCATCTGTGATTTTCAAAGTAGCATCCAAGCGTTTTACCAAAGCCAAGAAATCGGGATTTTCGGCATTTGTTTTTACAAATTTTATCATTTATTAGGAGAGCTAGGTTAATAGCATTTTATTCAATAGCAAATTAAGAAAACGTATTTTACCTCAAATTACGTCAAATTCTAAGTTTCCTTTTAATTCTTTCTGGCTTTTTTTATCCCAGACTTTAAACAAAATAGATGTCAAAGCTTATTTAGATTCAAAAATAAGTGTCAACCATCATAATGCCTTAACCATAATGGCGTCTTCCATTAGATAGCCGCGACCAATGTCGAAGTCTTGGTATTTTAAAACCTCAAAACCTATTTTTTTATAAAAATTCAAGGCCTTATTAAACTTGTTTACATTCAGCGTTATTTGAGTATTATTGACACTGCGAGCATGATCGGCAGCTAAATTTATCAAGGCTTTACCCACACCGTGACCTTGTGCACTTGGCAAAAGGTATATTTTATGTATTTTGGTAGTTTTGGGTTCCGGATAGTTGTACTGAAAAGCCACAAAACCAATGATCTCATTTTCTTTTTTTGCGATATAAAATATCTGTTCTTCACTCTCCATTTGTATAGAAAGCACTTCTTCAGAATACATCATATCCAGCATATAGGTCATTTGGGCATTTGATAGAATCTCACGATACGTCTCCGGCCACGTTTCATAGGCAATATATTGAATCGTTGGAATATCTTTGAGCTCTGCTCTGTGGTAGGTAATCATGTATTTTAGTCTAAATTTAAATCACAAACAATGTCTACTTCCTCTAGTTGGGCACCTAAAGCTTTGTAAAAATTAATGGCGGGCATATTCCAAGAAGAAACCAGCCACCGCACTTTGGAGCAATTGTCGCTTTTGGCTTTTTCTATAATGAGCTGCAACATAGATTTACCCCAACCTCCTTGTCTATAATCAGGTTGAATATACAGGTCGTCTACGTATATCGCCTTGCCTGTCCAGCTATGGTAAGAAGGAAAATAAGAAGCAAAACCAACTATTTCGCCGGAATCGTTTTCAAGAGCTAGGGCTTGAATAAAACTAGCATTTTCAACCATTTCTTCGAGCGTTATTTTAACTTTTTCAGGCGTCTTCTGAAAATCAGAAAACTCTTTAATCAATTCAAAAATCCTAGGGAAATCTGAAAGATCGGCAGTCCTTATTTTCATATTATATAGGCTAGGGCTAGATTAATTGCATATTCAAATGTACACATTACTTTAGAAACTTCGGTACCTTTCGGTGCTTTGTGGCTTGTTCGTATGCATAAGCGATAGAAATAAGCGTTGGCTCACTAAAAGCTTTCCCGAAAAAGGAAAGACCTACTGGCAATTCTCCCACAAAACCCATAGGAACCGTGATGTTGGGATACCCTGCTCTAGCCGCCGGTGATGAACTGCCGATGTGAAAAGTATCGCCTGTTTCCCAGTTGGTTTTCCAGGCTGGGCCGCCCGTTGGGGCTATAATAGCATCAAGCTTATTTTCAGCCATAACTTTATCTAAGCCGTTTTCTCTCGATCCTCTCAGCAAATTAGCCAAAACCTCCTTGTATTTAGGTGAATCTAAGTCCTCTTTTTCAAGAGCCATTTCTAAATATCTTTGATTAAAATACTTTAGCTCAATAGAATCTGATTTATTAAAGGCAATTAACTCTTCCAGGTTTTTTATAGGAGCATTGGGTCCTAAACTTTTAAAATAATCGTTTAGCCCCGCTTTGTATTCATAAAGCATTATCTCAAAAGAATATTCACCAACTTTCGACTCACCAATTTCAGAAATCTGAACCACTTCTGCCCCTTGACTTTTTAAGTCTTCGATGGCTTTGTACACCAACTTGTCTACCTCGGGCAACTTTCCCATTGGAGGCATATAGAGGCCAATTCGCTTGTTTTTTAGTCCATTTTTATCCAAAAACTTCGTATAGTCTTTTTGGATAAATCCTTTTGCCTCTACTGTTTTAATATCGGCAGCATCGTAGCCCGTAATGGCATTTAAACAAATAGCGGCATCTGCCACCGATTTCGCCATTGGGCCTGGTGTGTCTTGTGTTGAAGAAATTGGAATAACACCAGAACGCGACACCAAACCCACCGTGGGTTTAATGCCCACTATGCCGTTTGCACTCGAAGGACATACGATAGAACCATTGGTTTCGGTTCCGATAGCCACCATACTTAAGTTAGCTGAAACCGCAACACCGGAACCCGCACTTGAGCCACACGGATTGCAGTCTGTCACATACGGATTTTTGGTTTGTCCGCCCAAGCCACTCCAACCCGAGCTTGATTTTTGACCTCTAAAATTAGCCCATTCACTTAAGTTGGTTTTCCCTAAAATTATAGCGTTGGCATCACGAAGCTGCTCTGCAACTTTACTGTCTTTTAGTGGAAACGAATTCATCAAAGCCCTTGACCCTGCCGTTGTGGGCATTTTATCGTGGGTGTCCAAATTGTCTTTTAATAACACAGGCACACCAAACATACCCCCCATTTTTTTGTTTTTCTTTAAAAGAATATCCAATTCTTTGGCCCTGGTAAGTGCATCAGGATTGACCATAATTACGCTATTAAGCTCCGGTCCACTTTGGTCTATTTCTTCTATCCTTTTTATATAAGCCTCCACCACTTGGCTCACTGTAAATTTTCCAGTTTTATACCCTTGTTGCAGTGTTTGGATATCCATTTCTTCCAAATTTATCTGACCGAAAGTGGAAACATTGACGAATAAGGCAATTAAAATAGAATACGTAAATGATTTAAAGTTAATTTTCATATTTATAAGTTATTGATGTAAGCATGTTTAACTTCTAAAGTGGGTAATCTGTTTTATCCTAAAATAGAAACTCCTATGAGTTTACCGATACCAAAAGTGACCGCTGCGGCAGCCAAGCCAAACAAAACCTGTCTAAAACCAGAATACAAAACACTTTTTCCCGTAAACAAGGTGATGGAGGCTCCAATTAGAAACAACCCCAAAGCACTAAGTAATGTGCTTAACAAAACTGCAGGTGTGCCTCCCATGAAAAAGAAAGGGATGACAGGTAAAACCGCTCCAACAGCAAACATAAAAAATGAACTCAAAGCGGCTTCCATGGCTGAGCCTTTAATATCTTCGGGATCTATCCCCAACTCTTCTTTAATTAAAACTTCGTGGGCTTTTTCCTTATCTTTCATTATTTCTTTGGCCATCACTATGGCTTGGTCGGCTGGAATTCCTTTTGCCTGATATATCAAAGCCAATTCTTTCTCTTCGCCTTCTGGATTGTTTTCTATTTCTTCCATCTCTAGGTCCATCTGGTTTTCATAAAGCTCCTGCGAACTTTTGACCGAAATCCATTCGCCCAAAGCCATAGAAAGTGCTCCAGCCAAAAGTCCCGCACAACCGGTCAGCAAAACCTCTTTTTGACCACTACTGGCTCCTGCGATTCCCATTACAAGTGAAAAATTAGATACAAGTCCGTCATTTCCACCCAAAACTGCTGCTCTGAGGGCATTGCCGCCTACAGATCGGTGCCTTTTTTCAAATCTAGCCAAATTTGAACCTGAAACTTTAGGGTGATTGTTGAGAATGTTTTTCAAAATAGCCACGTGAGCTGTATCTGAAATGGATGTAGAAACTCCGCCCCGGGCTTTCATAGTGGCTGAAGCCAAGCTTTTTTCGGTATCGAGCAATACGCCTAAAATATAGTCGTATCCAAAAAACTTCCCAATTTTATTTAATATTCTGGCTCTTAGAGATGGTGGCGGCAGCTGAGATTCGCCCAATTTGTTTTTTTTCAAAAAGGCTACTGCATGGCTGAGTTCAATCTCACTCATTTGTTTAAACACCTCCGCCACATTGGCGTCTTCTTCGTTTTTGGCCAAAACACCATATAAAAAACTGGCGTCTACTTCTGTTTGGATGTGCTTAATGTCGACCATTATTTTAAAACTTCTAGGTTAAATTTTGTCATTTCTATATACCGAATCATTAAATTTAGTTAATATTTTTAATCTTGGTGAAAAAGTATACTTTTTGTCTTATTTTTTCTTTTAAAAACCGATAAAACATTAATAATATGTCTCCAATAATTTCAGCTTTAGAACTCTCAAAAATTATATTAAATGACAAGCTACTGCTTTTGGAGTGTTCGTATGGGCCAACCGCAAAAGCGGAATATTTAAAAGAGCATATTGTTGGGGCTGTTTTCGTGGATTTAAACACGCAACTTTCAGAAATAAAAGAATATGCCAATGGAGGAAGACATCCACTGCCTAAGATTGAGAATTTTGGTAAAACACTAGGTGAATTGGGTTTAGAAAAAAATACGCATGTAGTAATATATGATAGAAAAAATGGAGCGAGTGCAGCTGCGAGATTCTGGTGGATGCTTCGGTCCGCTGGGCATGAATATGTACAAGTTCTGAATGGCGGCTATCCACAAGCCCTCGAAATTGGAATAGCAACCACCGATACTATTCCTAAAGTAAAATCTAATATGGTTTACGAAGTAACTGACTGGCAACTACCGCGTGCAGATATTAATGAGATATCGGAGAAATCTACCAATGAAAATTACGTACTAATTGACGTTAGAGAGCACATAAGATATATTGGCGAACAGGAACCAATTGACGAAGTGGCGGGGCATATTCCCGGAGCTATAAATGTACCTTTTAGCCAAAACCTAGACGAAAGTGGACTTTTCCTTAGTCCCGAAATTTTAAAAGAAAAATACGAAGCAATTTTAAAAGAAGCAAAAGAAACAACCGTCCACTGCGGTTCGGGCGTAACTGCCTGCCACACCCTATTGGCTATTGCCTATGCTGGATTACCAATTCCAAAACTTTACGTGGGTTCATGGAGCGAATGGTCACGTAACCAAAAGCCAATCGCTACTGGTGAGGCATAGTTAAGGTTTTAAAAAATCGATAATTTTATCTGAGAAGGCTTGTGATTTATGTGTTTCGTTGTGAGTGCCTGGCACTTTTTCTATTAATCCTTTTTTGAAATGAACCACAAGATCTTCAGGTTTTCCGTTATCTATATCTTCGGTACCGGCAATTACCAAAACAGGGATTTTGATTTTATGCAGTTCCCCAATAGAGGTTACAGGCTGATATTTTTGTAAAAGACCCAATATTGCCAAATCAGCTCCGATAGACTTAGCGTAAGTTACTGCTCCTTCGGTGAGGTTATCAAGAGGGGCTTCTCCGCTAAATGCGGCTCCAAACTTTAGTCGCCGGTCCCACTGTGGATTCGTAAAATCTAAGCCCATGCCTCCTATCACTGCTTTTTTGATTCTCTTTTCTGTAGTTAACCATTTTGCCAAAACTATTGACCCTCTCGAATACCCAATTACATCTACCTTATTTAGTTTCAAGTAATCAAGCATAGCACTTAAGTCTTTAACTTCAGTTCCATCATACGCTTTGGCATCATGCGATTTGTCTGACTTACCGTTTCCACGCAAATCTGGCACTATTACACGATATCCCGCTGCAAGTAAGTCGGCCTTTAATGGCGTTTTCGACCAAGAAGTTCCATTCGAAATAAATCCATGCAAAAGAATGACCGCATTTCCATTGCCTTCGTCTGTAAAGGCAATTTGGGTTTGGTCAAAACTTTTGAAAAACTGATACTCCGCTTGCCCAAAAGCACTTTTAGCGAAGCATATACAAAACAACAAAATGATAATATTCAGGCCTTTCGTGTTCATTTATTCAGTAATAATTGTTTTAGGTGAGTTGGTGCCACTTGGCAATACGCCGTTTCTAAGGCTCCGCTCAACTGTTGTATACTAACTATTTCGAGGTTTACGTGGGTCCAGCCTTGTTGCCCCCATTTATTTGGAACCGGATAAAAAACTTCGTCGGGAATTAAACAAAACAAAGTTTGGTCTTCCTGAGAAAACTTAACCGTAGCACGCTTCTCCGACTCCTTAACAGTGGCAAAAATCTTTGATTTAATACGAAAAGAAACTTTATCAAAATGTGGTGCTTCTTCCACCTCCGGAAACTCAGAAACTATCGCTTTTATATCGTTAAGACTAGTCATTTCTTTTATGTTTAAAATACCAGAAGTAAAGTTAAGTTATTTATTTATAAAAACTTAGCCCAACTTACCTGCTATAAACCCGGTGGTCCAAGCTGCCTGAAAATTATATCCGCCTGTGATGCCGTCAATATCCATAACTTCTCCCGCAAAGTATAATCCCGGACAAACTTTGCTTTGCATAGTTTGTACATCTATTTGCTCAAGACTAACACCTCCACACGTCACAAACTCCTCTTTAAATGTAGTTTTGCCCGAAACTTCATAAATGTCATTTACCAACACATTTACGAGTTTATTTAGGCCTTTTTTGCCCAGCTCACTCCATTTTTTACTTAAAGGAATTTCTATTTTTTCTAACAAAAAATGCCACAAACGCTCCGATAACCCAAATGGCTTAATGTTGGAAACCATTTTTTGAGGATGTTCTTTTACAATTTGCTCCATGGCAGCCATCACAATCTCAAAATTTGGTTCATTGCTCCAATTTACCTGTGTTTTAAAATTGTACTGACTCTCAGATAATACTCTAGCCCCAAAAGCCGATAACTTCAAAATAGCAGGGCCGCTCATGCCCCAATGGGTGATAAGCAATGGGCCGTCTGACTTTAGTTTGGTACTTTGAATATTTGCCATGGCTGGTTCTACCACTATTCCCATTAGGGCCTTTATGGGCTCCGATGGCATATTAAAGGTAAAAAGAGAAGGAACAGGCGGTTCTATTTTCAATCCTAAATTTTGTAACCATTCGTAACCTGCGAGCTTGGGATTCCCTCCTACACAAACTATTACTTTGTCAAAAAACTGAGAATCCTCATCCAAAAAATCAAGTTTCCATTGAGAGGCAACTTGGCTCAAAGCCTTTACTCCTTTACTGGTTTTGATGGCTATATTATACTTTTTAGCTTCATCTAAAAAGCAATCGATAATGGTCTGTGAGCTTTGCGATTCTGGAAAGACACAGTTGTCTTCTTGAGTAACTAATTTTACTCCGCGTGAGGTGAACCAATCGTGGGTATGTTTGGTATGGAAAACCACAAATGCCTTTTTCAGAAAACGGCCACCACGTGGATATGCCTCCGCCAATTCAGCTATTGACCTACAACCGTTGGTTACATTACACCTTCCTCCACCGCTTACTTTTACCTTAGCAAGTACTTTGTTTGATTTTTCAACAATCATCACTTCGGCTTCTGGATGGTGCTCTTTCACCGAAAAAGCAGAGAAAAAACCTGCTGCACCACCACCTATAACTGCTACTTTCATTCCCTGAATTTTAACCGTTTTTTACGAAAAAAGGAATCGAAACTCTCTCTTTCAGAAGAAACGAGTTCTTTCTCCCAAATACATAGGGCTCTTCTGTGTTTTTTTTAAATATCTTTATTATTGATATTTGAGCCTTTCTGATTACTAATAATTAGATTTCAAACAAAAATAGGTGTAAAAGCCTAAGATAAAGTTCTAACTTTGAAAATAAAAACTGAAATATGAGAAAACAATTTGTGTGGGTGAGTGTGATATCGGTCATTACTTTGGCTGTGTTATCTTTTTTTTGGCTGCCCGCTATTTATATATTTTTAGCAATTCTGGTTTTGGCCATTCTCGGCTTTTACGACTTTTTCCAAACCTCGCATACCATTAGAAGAAACTACCCACTTTTGGGTAGACTGAGGTATATTTTAGAAAGTTTTAGACCCGAAATGCAGCAGTATTTTGTGGAAAGAGATACTGACGGCACACCTTTTAATAGACTACAAAGAAGTTTAATATATGCCAGAAGCAAAAAACAAACAGACACTGTACCTTTTGGTACACAACTAAACATATACGGCACTGGTTACGAATGGATTAACCACAGCATCAATGCCTTAGATCACCATACATTAGAAGACAATCCCCGAGTGAAAATAGGCGGATCAGCGTGTAATCAACCCTACTTTGCCAGTATTTTTAACATAAGTGCCATGAGTTATGGCTCACTAAGTAGCAACGCCATCATTGCTCTTAACCAAGGTGCCGCCAAAGGTGGTTTTTATCACAACACCGGCGAAGGCGGACTGTCGCACTACCACCTAGAAAACGGCGGAGATGTGGTTTGGAATATCGGTACAGGCTATTTTAGCACTCGAAATCCTGACGGCACATTTAGCGAAAAGGCATTTAAAGAAAAATCAAATTTGCCTCATGTAAAAATGATTGAAATCAAATTTTCACAGGGAGCAAAACCCGGGCATGGCGGTATTTTGCCTAAAGAAAAAGTTACCGACGAAATTGCCAAAATCAGAATGGTAGACAAAGGCCAGGATGTCATTTCGCCACCACATCATACTGCTTTTACTAATCCAAATGAGTTTGTGGACTTTGTAGCTAAACTTAGAGAGTTAAGCGGCGGTAAACCAATTGGTTTTAAAATTTGCATAGGCAAAAAATCAGAGTTCTTAGGGATTTGCAAGGCCATGGTGGAGAAAAACACCTTCGTTGATTTCATAACTGTAGATGGTGGCGAAGGTGGCACAGGAGCCGCACCTCTGGAGTTTAGCGACCACGTGGGCATGCCTTTGAGAGACGCTATCGCGTTTGTATATGATGCATTAGTTGGTTTTGGCATTAAGAAAGAAATTAAGATTATTTGTAGCGGCAAGATTGCCTCAGGTTTTGATATCGTAAAATCATTGGCTATAGGGGCCGACTTGTGCAATTCAGCTAGGGGAATGATGTTTGCTTTGGGATGTATTCAGGCATTGAAATGTAATACAAATACCTGTCCAACAGGCGTGGCTACTCAAAAACCGCACTTGGTAGCTGGCTTAGACATTCCATCTAAAACCTTACGTGTGGCGGCCTATCATGCAGCTACCGTAAAAAGTGCTATAGAACTAATGGCGGCAGGCGGTATAAGTCACCCTGATGCCGTAGACAGGAGTTTGGTTTATAGAAGAGTAGATGCTACTCGTATCGAGACTTTTGAAGAGACGTACCCTGAAATGAAAGAAGGGACCTTATTGGTCCCTTCAGAAATTCCCCATTTATGGGAAAAAGATATGGCTAGAGCAAATGCTCATAGGTTTTAAGGATTTATAAGTTTTAAGTCAAATAAATCTTTACGTCTGTCTCTTAGGTTTTTAACTGATCCAAATTGATTCAATTGTCTGATTAAGTCGATATCCACATCGGCTATCAATATCATTTCTGTGTTTGGTGTAGCTTCGGCTTTAATACCATTTGCAGGAAAAGAGAAATCACACGGTGTAAATACCATCGATTGTGCATATTGTATATCCATGTTATGTACATTTGGAAGGTTACCAACACTTCCGGCAATGGCTACGTAACATTCGTTTTCAATAGCTCTTGCTTGTGCACAGTTTCTTACTCTCGAATATCCGTTTTGGGTATCGGTCAGGAACGGAACAAAAAGTATGTCCATACCTTGGTCAGCCAAAAGTCTACCCAACTCAGGGAATTCCACATCATAACAAATCAAAATACCAATTTTACCACAATCAGTATCAAAAGCCTTTAGCTTGGTACCACCTTGCATACCCCAAACTTTCGCTTCGTCAGGTGTTACGTGTAGTTTTTCGTATCTCTCCTTGGTTCCGTCTCTTTTGCATAGATACCCTACGTTATAAAGTAAACCATCTATAATTTCAGGCATAGAGCCCGTAATTATGTTGATGTTATACGATATGGCTAATTCCGAAAACTTTGTAACTAGTTCTCCTGTATGTTTAGCTAGTTCCCTGATAGCATCTGGCTCAGACATGTGGTTGTTTGCTGCCATAAGCGGAGCATTGAAAAACTCAGGAAAGAGTGCAAAATCACATCTATAACCCGAAACTGCATCCACAAAAAACTCCACCTGGTCAAGCACGTCATTGAGGTTATTATATGTCCTCATTTGCCATTGCACCAAGCCTAGCCTTATTATTTTTTTATTATTGGCTACTTTCTTATTGGGTTTTTCGTAGTAAATATTGTCCCACTCGAGCTATACCGCATATTCGCCTGAAGCATTGTCGCCCTCTAAATAGCCTTTTAAGACTTTAGATGGGTGAAAATCATTTGAAATCTGGAAGTTTAATACCGGATCGTGAATCTCTTTACGTTTTACTTTATCGATATATTGTTTCGGAGTCATTTCAGCAGAAAACTTGTGATAGTTCGGTATTCTACCGCCAAATGATATGCCCTTTAGGTTAAGTCGCTCACACAACTCCTTTCGGTAATCATATAATCTCCTACCCAAACGAAGGCCTCTAAACTCAGGCTTAATGAAAACATCAATACCATAAAGTATGTTTCCGTCATTTGAGTGCGTATTAAAAGTGTAGTTTGCCGTTACTTCTTTGTAAGTATGAAACTCACCGAATTTATCGTAATCTACAATAATAGAAAGGGCACAACCCGCTAGCTGACCATTTACTTTTATTACCACTTGCCCATCAGGGAATTTCTTAATCAATGACTGCATGTGGTGCTCTTTCCAATATGAATTCGGCATATTTGGATATGCTTCAATCATAGCGGTTTTAAGCTCTTCGTAGTCGGCCATGGTTAACAGCTCTAGGTCGATATTTTCTATTTCTATCATATATAATAAAGTATATTTTTATGTGAAAAATTAATTGAATCTTTTTTGAAGATTGTAAAATTAAGGAATAAATGAGCTAATGTATATTAAGTTTTGCCTCGTTTTAAGTTGAGGTAATTTTATTCTTCAAAAAACAAAAAATGCAGTAAAGTATAGGTTAAAAACCCAATTTGGAGGCAAAAAGTTCTGTGATAAGAGCAAAGCACAATTAAAAAAAGCCATAGGTCACCTTCCTAATCCTAGTTGTGGTAAGGAAAATAGCATTAAAAATCTACTCGTCAATACATTATGAAAACAGATTAATACCTACAAGCTTGCTTGTCATTTATTTTAAATTGAGGTAGAAAATTTATGGCTTTCGGATCCATACATCCCTTCAGATTAAGCAATCTAATATTTCTAAAATCTATCGGATGACTTTCAGCTTGCAGTGCGATATAGCCCTCTTTGAGTGGCGTTCCCTCTAGTTTTTCCCAAAAACTTGCGGCTTCTTTAGAAAAGCCTCCCTTTTCCCAATTGTTTTCTTTATTGACAAAATTGCCCCCTACTTTCATTTTCTCAAAAGTAAGCACGGTGTCTCCTTCTATTATTTGGTGAGCTATAGAATCACCGTATACAATCAACCTCGCTTTTACCCATTGGTCGCCATCATATGTTTTAGAGTCAGAATCTATGCAATGCTCCATTCTGAGGCCTCCGTTCATATCTACAATAGTACCAGGTGTACATAAGTTACCTGTATGTCTTGGCCCATTTCCTAGGCCACCCAAAAGTTGCATTTCCAATGAAACCGGAAAGTTTTGATTGTAAGAAAGACTCGCAGCAGATTGAGAATGATACATTACCCCGCTATTTCTTACATTCCAAGTGGCACCGCCTGGAGTTTGATTTCCTAAAAAACGATATTCATAATCAAGAATATAGGCTGTATATGGCGTTTTGTAGTACAAATGCCCATATTTTTCTTCAAAAGTTTCATATTCATCGTATGATACACGCAGCATTTTGTCTTTGACTACAAACGTGTTTTTGTAGTTTTCGTTGAGAGGCCTTCCTGCAATTTTAATATCCCAGCCGTCTAAGTTTTTTTCGTTAAATAAGTTTTCCCATTGTTCGTTATTTTGAGCAAAAGAAGAGAAAGAGCAGAGCAGCAGTGTTAATACTATTAGTCTCATGATTTAAGGTTTTTATCAAAAATACACTTTTTTAAACAAAACCAAAATAAGTAAATAGGGCTAAGCAAAATAATTACTTAAACTATACTCAGTGCGTATGTTTTTCGCCTTTCTTCTTTACAGGATCATAGCCATGACCGCCCCACGGATGACACGATGAAAGCCTTTTTAAACCCAGCCAACCTCCTTTTAAAACACCCCATTCTTTGATGCTTTCTATCATGTACTGTGAGCAAGTAGGTTGATAACGGCAAGCATCTGGAAAGTACGGAGAAATGCCGTATTGATACACCCGCACCAATCCGATTAGGATATAGGAGATTATTTTTTCGATATATTTCATAAAAAAAGTAGGCCAAAAGACCTACTTTGAAACGTTAACAATGTACTTTAGGTTCTATAAAAAACTATTTATCTCTAAGCTCTCTTCTCAATATTTTCCCCACATTTGTTTTTGGCAATTCGTCTCTAAACTCTATCTGCTTAGGACATTTATACGGTGTTAGGTTTTCTTTACAAAACGCTCTGATAGTTTCTTCGGTAAGTGCAGGGTCTTTTTTAACCACAAAAATCTTAACTACCTCGGTTGACTTCGGGTCAGGCACCCCAATACAAGCCACTTCTAAAACTCCCGGACACTGCCCTACCACGTCCTCTATTTCGTTTGGAAAAACATTGAAGCCAGATACCAAAATCATGTCTTTTTTACGGTCTACTATTTTAAAATATCCGTCGGCATCTTCCATTCCAATATCGCCAGTTTTAAACCACGAGCGACCATCGGCTGGGTCTATAAAAGTAACATTGGCGGTTTCTTCAGGTCGGTTATAATATCCCATCATTACTTGAGGACCAAAGGCACAAATCTCACCTGCCTCGCCAAAACTAGCCCATGTATTGTCTTCTTTTAAAATTTTAATTTCAGTACTCGGCCATGGAATACCTATGGTACCTACTCGGTTATCACCTACCAATGGGTTAGAGGTTAATACAGGCGACGTTTCTGACAAACCATATCCTTCAGCAGGTAGATTGCCTGTGAGTTCTTTCCATCTTTTAGCTACAGTTGACTGCAAAGCCATGCCACCCGCTGAGGTAATAATTAACTTACTGAAATCTACTTCTCCAATTTTCGGATGATTCAGCAGCCCATTGTAAAGTGTATTTACCCCAGTGAATACATGCGGTGGATATTTCTTTAAATCTTTGATAAATGCGTCTAAATCTCGTGGATTGGTGATAAGTAGATTCATAACACCAGTACGAAGAGCCGTAAGGGCATTTACAGTTAAAGCATAAATGTGATACAATGGCAATGCCGCCACTACCACCACTTTATCGTCTTCTACATTCTTAGTTAAAATCCCTTGCCATTCTTCATTTGCCAATAGGTTAGCCACAATGTTTCTGTGCGAAAGCATTGCTCCTTTTGACACACCTGTGGTACCGCCGGTGTATTGAATAAACGCCAAATCTGAAGACTTTAATTCTGGTCGGGTATAACTCAAACTCGCTCCTTGAGAAAGAGCATCTCCAAAAGTAACTCTTCCATTTAACTGGAAAGGAGGAACCATTTTCTTTACACTTTTTACCACAAAATTCACGATATACTTTTTAGGAAATCCTAATAAGTCGCCGAGTTGCGTCGTAATAACATGCTTGATAGAGGTTTCATGAAGAATTTTATCCAAATGAAAAGCGAAGTTTTCTACAATAATAATAGCCTTGGCTCCTGAATCCACAAACTGGTGTTTCATTTCACGCGGTGTATAAAGCGGATTGGTATTTACAATTACTAGTCCTGCTCGTAAGGCACCAAAAAGCACAACGGGATATTGCAAACAGTTGGGCATTTGTATGGCTATTCTGTCGCCTGCCACTAGCCCTAAACTCTGTAAATAAGCTGCAAAGTTTCTAGACATAATATCTAATTCAGAAAAAGTCAGCTCTTTACCCATATTAGCATAAGCCGAATTAGAAGCGAATTTTGTAAAACCTTCGTCTATTAAGTCTATTACAGAACTATACTTATCTGGATTAATTTCAAACGGTATTCCTTCTGGATAACTCTTTAACCATGGGAATGTTTCTTTGGTAATTGTCATTTCGTCGATTTTTAGGTTGATGAATGTAAAAATAGCAGGAAATACTATTTTTTAGAAATTTTATTAAAATTTCAAGAAAAAAATATTCAAAATCATGAATTCTAACGTGATTTTAATTTATTTAGTCACTTTCCAGAAGTACAAAGTACCCATAATGGTGTTTTGTCTTTTTATCATTTGTATATCAGAAAAACCTGATTTCTTTAAATAATTGGGAATTTCACCTCTTTTGTTAGCACTCGTAGTTTCAAAATTATCAACACATTGAAGCATAAAAAAAAGAACTTCCATAAGCCAATTGCTAGGTTTTCCCCAGTCGGTCAAAACGAAGATTCCGCCAGGTTTTAATACTTCGAAAATATTTTTAAAAGCGGTTGTTTTGTGGGAGTCTGTTAAGTGGTGAAAAACCCAAGAAGAATATATGGTATCGAATGGCCTTTGTTTGGCAATCACCTCCCAATCTGGAGTAATTATTGCCTCAAGTCCATCTTTACTTAACTTGTTTTTCGCTAGGTCATTTATTTGACTATCAACATCATAACCAAAAACTTTTAGCCCGATAAATTTCTTTTTTAATAAAACAAGAAGTGTGCCTGTACCCGAGCCATAATCCAAAACTTTGTCATTTTCTTGGTGATTTGCCAAGCCTATCATAAAGTTTTTGACGGCTAGCTCAGGCATTGTCAACTTAATAAACCAGTCATAAAATGGTGTAAAAACCTTATATTTTAATGCTGGAATATAGGTATCAAACATTGGTATTCCTTTCTACATCTTCTACTATTTCTTTGGTTCCTGCCGTAAACAAGCCAATCATCATGAGTGAACTGGTCAACAAAATTACGAAAAACAAGATGCCGTTATTGAAGTCTGCTAGTCTAAATAAAGGAGGAATGTTATAAAACAATAGTACGGTAATAAGCCCACGTGGCATTAGAAACAGTTCAGGAAGTGGACTTTCTTTGGGATTTAGGTATTTTAAATAGATGAATCTAACCACTAACAAAATAACCACAATGATACTCCCAACAATCTGCACCTCTTGCTGCATCAACTTAAATACATTGATTGAGTATCCAAAAAGTATAAAAAAGAAGGTTCTTACCAAAAATGAAGTTTCTGCAGTTATGGTTTTTAATTGAATTTCTAATTCCTTAAATGTATGTGCATCTGGGGTGTGCTGATCAATCCATTTAAATTTGCTAAATAGATGCCTGTTATTGATTATTAAACCAAAAAATAAGATGATTAGTAAGGCTGGTAAGTGGAATATTTTGCCCACCGCATAGAGCATTATTAATACAGCAAAAATCAAGAAAAACTTAATTTCGAGCTTTATTTTACCCAAAAGATAGATCAATAAAAGAGCTACGAATATACACAAAACCACCGAAATGAGCATTTCCCCCATGTAAATCAATGCCGTAAGTGGCTCGTCAGAATTGGCTCCAATTAGGTAATTAAAAAACAAAATGCCTAAAATATCAGAAAAAGAAGCCTCATATACGATAAACTCTTTTTTCTCCTGACTGAGCATTTGGACACTCGGTATCACAATGGCACTGCTCACTATAGAAAGAGGCGTAGCGTAAATTAAGCATTTGATAAAGGGCTCGTGCAGCCAATAGTTTATTAAGTAGGCTATTCCGAATGAAGACGCTAAAAGAATGATTAAGGCAGACACAAAAGCCCTGATAATGATCATTTTACGGTCTCGGGTAAGGTGCAAATCAAGCGAAGCTTCTAAAATAATCATGATTAGCCCCACGATTCCTAAAATCTCAACGGACTTATTAATTACACTTTCGGGAATAAGTTGATACGTGTCAAAATATTTGACCAACATACCTGTACCCAAAAGCCAAAGGACAGAAGGTATTTTAGTCTTTCGACTAATAATATTAAAAAAATAGGATAGGATGACCACAGAGGCCAAAGCCAATACTAAAATACTACTTTGCATGTCCTTATTAGGTGTTAGTATAAGAACTCAAATATACCTGATAATACATTCAAGTCTAAAATATCTATTAAAATTAATATACGAATAAGCTTTAATATTCAGAAATAAAAAGGCTAAAAAACCCCTTTAAATAGACTAAAAGCGGTATTTGCAACATTTTATCTTAATTTAAACAAAGTAGTATTTTTGAAATTTAAGGACCCTATACAAAAAAAGCGAACCCTAAGATTCGCTTTTTTTTTAAAATTAAGAATATTTTAAGCGTCTACATTTGCATATTTTGCATTACGCTCAATAAAGTCTCTTCTAGGTGGAACTTCGTCTCCCATAAGCATAGAAAATAAATGATCTGCCTCAGCCGCTGACTCTACTGTAACTTGCTTAAGTACACGATTCTCAGGGTTCATGGTGGTAGTCCAAAGCTGCTCTGGATTCATCTCTCCAAGACCTTTATATCGTTGCTGACCTACGTTTTCTTCTTTACCTGCACCCGCCAATCTCTTAATAGCTACCTGACGTTGCTCCTCTGTCCAGCAGTATTCTTCTTCTTTACCTTTTTTAATCAAATACAATGGTGGCTGAGCTATATATAAGTAACCGTTGTCTATGATTGGCTTCATGAATCGGTAGAAGAATGTCAAAATCAAGGTACGAATGTGGCTACCGTCGATATCCGCATCGGTCATGATTATGATCCTGTGGTATCTTAACTTATCAATATTAAGAGCACGCTCATCTCCGTCTTTTCCCATCTGAACACCCAATGCAGTAAAGATATTTTTTATCTCATCGTTTTCATAAATACGATACTCCTGAGCTTTTTCTACGTTCAAAATCTTACCTCTCAAAGGCAAAATCGCTTGAAAATTACGATCTCTTCCTTGCTTGGCAGAACCACCAGCAGAGTCACCCTCTACAAGGTACACTTCACAAAGAGCAGGATCAGATTCGGCACAGTCAGCAAGTTTTCCGGGCAGACCTGAGCCTACCAAAATATTTTTACGCTGAACCATTTCACGGGCCTTTTTGGCTGCAATTCTGGCTCTAGCTGCTAATATTACTTTCTCAACTATCGTTTTTGCATCTCTTGGATTTTCTTCCAGATAGTTTTCTAACATCTCTTGTACACAACCACTAACGGCAGACGTAACTTCTGAGTTACCCAGTTTAGACTTCGTTTGTCCTTCAAACTGAGGCTCTTGCACCTTAACTGAAATCACGGCAGTCAAACCTTCTCTAAAGTCGTCACCTGCAATTTCAATTTTTTCTTTGGCTAACAAACCAGACTTGTCCGCATAAGCCTTTAAGGTACGCGTTAAGGCCATTCTGAAACCTGAAACGTGTGTTCCACCTTCAGGCGTGTTGATATTGTTTACAAATGAAGATACGTTTTCTGCATATCCTGAGTTGTAAATCATAGAAACTTCTACCGGTACACCGTCACGCTCACCTTCCATCCACATAGGTGCTGGAATTAGCCTTTCACGGCTTTGATCTAAGTATTCAACGAATTCTATTAAACCACCTTCAGACAAAAACTCTTCATACGAAGGCTTTCCGTCTTCGTCTAAATTTCTTTTATCAGTAAGCGTCAGTTTAATTCCTTTGTTAAGGAATGACAATTCTCTAATTCTATTTGCTACGGTTTCGTATTTGTATTCAGAAACTGTAAAAATACTGGTATCAGGCTTAAAATGGATGATTGTACCTCTATCTTCAGTAGTTCCGATTTCTCTTACTGGATATAAAGGCTTTCCAATGCTGTATTCTTGCTCGAAAATCTTTCCATCTCTGTGTACTTCGGCTCTCAACATAATAGATAAGGCATTCACACAAGAAACACCCACACCGTGAAGTCCACCAGAGACCTTGTAGGTATCTTTGTCAAACTTTCCACCTGCGTGTAGCACCGTCATAACTACTTCTAAAGCTGATTTTTTCTCTTTTTCGTGCCACCCAGTAGGTATACCTCTACCGTTATCTCTTACCGTTATGGAATTATCTTCGTTTATTGTAGTATGGATAGTATCACAGTGGCCTGCCATTGCTTCATCTATCGAGTTGTCTATGACCTCCCAAATGAGATGGTGCAATCCTTTGATTCCAATATCTCCAATGTACATGGCGGGTCTTTTCCTAACCGCCTCTAAACCTTCTAAAACTTGTATATTACTGGCTGAATAATCTGCCCTTGAATCTGTATTTTGGTCTGCCATAAATCTTTTTTCAAAAAGTAATTTCCCCTCTTTGATTGGAAAAAATAAATTGAGTTTGTAGGTAAATATTTAAATACAAAAATACAAAAAAAAACAATTAAAACATAATATATGATATGGGTTAAAATACCTTAATCTTTATATGTAATCAAATAATAATACTGCCTTTGAGATTTCGTATATCATCAACGAATAAATAGATTGAAAAATATTTTATCAAAAAAAATAAGCTTGCTAGATTTTCTCTAACAAGCTCTTTTTTGTGTATTTTAATTCAATAAATCAATTCCCCAAACTTTAATAAAACTAGGCCATAAAGTGTTAACAATAAGACCGATTATGATATTTTACTCAAAATTTCTTCAAGCTCCTGGGCATCTTTAAATTTTATCGTAATATTTCCCTTATCAAAATCTTGGATTTGTATATGAACCGGAACTTTTGTCTTTCCTTTTAATGTCAATTCCTCAATTCGCATATCCTCCTTGTATCTGTCTAGATCATTTGCATTGGCCTCAAAGATATTTCCTTTTTTAACCAAAGATTCCACTTCTCTGGCACTTAAGCCAAAGTCTAAAATACGCTGATAAATATCTATTTGACGAGCAGTATCTGCCAAAGCCACCAATGGTTTGGCTTGCCCCATTGAAATAACTCCTAAAATCAAGCCTGACTGAACCTCTGTTGGCAAATTAAGCAATCGCAGGTAATTTGTTACCGCTGACCTACTTTTACCTACTCTTTTACCCAAATCTTCCTGAATCAGGTTACATTCCTGAATCATCCTTTGGTATGACAATGCAATTTCTATAGGATTAAGATTTTCCCTTTGGATGTTTTCAATCAAAGCCATTTCTAGCGATCGATTGTCGTCTACATCACGAATAAACGCAGGTATTTTGTCAAGACCTGCCATTTTAGAAGCCCTAAACCTTCGCTCACCTGATATAATCTCAAAGCCGCCTGACTCTCGCTCCCTAACCGTGATTGGCTGAATAACACCATGAATTCGAATAGAGGCTGCGAGCTCTTCCATGGCTCCGTTGTCAAAATCAAAACGGGGCTGAAAACTTCCCGCTACTATTTGAGACAACTCCACTTCTTTTACCCCTCTAAATGCCGCCACTTTCCTACTTACCACCAAGTCAGAATCTGACAACAAAGAATTTAACCCTTTTCCTCTACTCTGCTGCTCCATTATTTTCTTTTATCTCTGGTAAGTTATTTCTTTTCAGAAGCTCTTTCGCCAAATCTATGTATGAAATAGCTCCTTTATTTTCTAAAAATTTAATATCAAATTCTCCCTCTTTGTCTCCCGAAAACATTAACAATGCCGGTACTCCATAACTTGGAGCCTCCGCCAATTTCACATTTCTAGGTACAATAGTATCAAAACATAATTTTTCAAAATACTTTCTAACATCATCTACCACCATTTTAGAAAGATTAGTACGACCATCATACATGGTAAGCACGTAGCCTTCCATTACCAATTCCGGATTTAATCTTTTTTTGATGATATCGACCGTGTTTTGAAGCTTCGCGATTCCTTCCAATGCAAAATATTCACACTGAACCGGAATCAAAACTGAGTCAGATGCTACAATGGAGTTAATAACCATTAGCCCCAATGAAGGTGAACAATCGATAAATATAAAATCATAATCGTCTTTTATTTCATGAAGTATTTCTTTTAAAATATACTCCCTCGCTACCTGATTTACGATTTCCAACTCAAAACCAGCTAAATCTATATGACTTGAAATCAAATCTAGATTCGGTATTTGAGAATTGACGATACAGTCTTGTATTTTTGACTGGCCCGTAAGTGCTGAGTAAATATTATGCGTTAAGTCCTTAGAGTCTATTCCGATACCAGAACCAGCATTGGCCTGAGGATCAGTATCTACGATAAGCACCTTGTAATCTAACACTGCTAGCGAAGCAGATAAATTTATAGCTGTGGTGGTTTTGCCAACTCCACCCTTTTGATTCACTATTGAGATAATCTTTCCCATTGTTTTCTTTTGGTTTTCAGAAACACAAAGATAGTCAATTTTAAAAACATTTCTTGGCCTTCATAAATAATGTAGATAAGTTATATTATTGTGGATAAGTAAAGCATATTGACCCATATTTATATTCTAAAACCATTAAGAAGATGGATTTAAGCCATTTAGTCAAGAAGACCTAATCTTGCAGTATTGGTAAAACCAATATTTTATGTCATATATTAATTCAAAATGCAGAGCATTAGACTTACTCTGCATTTTGAAAAATTCACTGTTAACTGAAAACTATCTTATTTCTGTAAAGCACAAAAACAGTATATGCCGAAGCAAAAAGTACCACATTTTTAATTATATACTGCCCTACCAAACTTGGCGTGAGCGTACCTGCCCATACTATGTCTGCCAACATAAACGTTGGAAAAAAAGTGGCCACCAAATGTCCTGTTAAAACCCAAAACGCCACTTTAGTAAACTTTGGGAAAAGCCAAATAACCCCTATGGCACATTCAATATATCCTAAAAAATAAACGAAAATTCGAGATGGAATAATAGAACTAATCGTAATATCTGCCAAACTCGTAACTAGGTCATGGGCAGGTGAATATCCGATTATTTTCAAGAAACCAAACCAGAAATAAACAATAAAAAGAGCATATCTATTGAAAAGTGAGATGTATCTTGTTTCCATACTATTAAAACCATTTTGAAAGTGAAAAATTAATAGAATAATCAGCAAATGCTGCATCGCCATGCCTTTGACCTGTTGGGTCTTGTTTGTCATAATACGACTTTGTACGGTTACGGTACAATGCAATTGGAAGCGACAATACTCCAGAAACTTTCCCTTTCATAAACGATAAACCCGGCTCTGCAGAAACTATATATCCCGGCCTTCTATAGCCTTCGCTTTTACCTATCAAATCGCTAGATGGCACACCCTCTATCCTACCCCCTAACATAACCGAAAGGCCTAACTTGCTACTCAAAACCTGATTAACACCTACACGACCCGCAAACTGGTCTGCTACCGAAAAATATCTGATTATTGGATCAACTGTGGCATTTGTTGGGTCTCTGTCTGTGCTATTTACATTTTTAGGATTAAACAAATAGAAACCATTATAGTACAATGAGCTTTTTTTAGCCAAAGTCTGGTATCCTTGCACCTCTAAACTGAACCCTACGCCACCGTCGCCGAGTTGAATGGACTGGTCAACTGGCTTTACTATCGTATAGTCTGCTCCATCTTTGGTTCTTTTGTGAAACCCATCCGTAACACCGTAGTTGCCAGTCGGTAACTTAATTCCAAACCCAATCGCAACATTACCTTTTATTAATTTAGCAGGATTAAACAGCCAATAACTCCCCGAAATTCGCATATCGCCAATTCCTTTAGATTGGGTATGAAACCTGAGCTGCTGTGGATTAGCCGTCAAACTATTTCCATAATGCTCATAAAGTGATGAACGATCGTTAGAAAGTAAAGGCAAATTTGCCGAAAACGACAACCTTGGATTTAGAATATAAGTAATTCCCAAATCTGCGGCGTGCGAAACATTGATTACTTGGGTTCCGTTTTCTACTCTCTCTCTCTCCTGAACATCGCCTCTAAAATGCCTAAATGATTCAAAATAGCGATACCCAAAATTGACCATAAATGTGCCATTTTTCTGTTTAAAAATATCGGAAGAGCCTCCCGGTGCTACCGTACTGCAGCTCATGTGCCTTACAGCCACACATCCTTGAGAATAAGCAAAATGTGTACAAAGACACGATATAAGAATATATAATGAGGTAAATTTTTTCATCGTTTTGTTTTTAAATAAAATCTTAATTAAAAAGAATAAATAGCCCGATTCTCTATAGCATAGTTAGTCTATAGATTTCAAGAATATAAAAAGCTTTTTTTACACAATCCATATTAGAATCTAAGGTATGAAACGCAGCAAATGACCTAATTGAAACCCAAAATATGGCTCAAAAAGCTATTCCGACCTAAGAAATGAATGATAATAAAAAAAGATAATTAAGACCTCGGAGGAGGAGAAAACAAAACGAGGTTGGGAGATTGAAAAGAATGTGAGATAAACGAATGAGCAACTGTGGGCTCAAAGTTCCAAAAATAAGTAATGTATTTTGCGTCTGTTTTTAGGTAATGTTTAGAAACGTGCTTTAAAACCTCCACCAAGGATTTTAAAGGGTCATTGTGTTTTTGATTGTCAAAATTTTGAGACACTTGGGCCATCAATTCAAATACATTCTGACGCGTAAGGTTTTCTTTTTGATACGTTGTAAAAAGGGTATCTCGCTCTAAAACTTTAGAAGTAGCCCGGTAAAAACTACCTTCAAAAACCACCAGCTCATTAGAGCTTTCCATAATTATGGATTGGCTTTGGTACGGCAATAAAAACGGCACTTTTACTTGCAGGCGGTCGCCCCTTGTTTCGAAAACCAACGAAGATTCTTCTTGTAGTTCTTTTGAAAACTCAATATACTCCAACAACGGCTTTCCTAGCAAAAATGCCAGTAAGCTGAAAGCGAGTAATATTTGAGCTATTTTTTTGAACAATTCTTATAAAGTTTTTACAAAAATAAAGATTTAAATTTCAAAACATAAAATTTTGCCTTGAAAATAATTTCAACCTAAAACCAGAATATGACTTAAAAGTTAAATCTACTCGTAATTTGGACGTTTCTTCCTGCCGCAGAAATACCCGAGGCAAACGTTCTGTAGTTGAGGTCAAATATATTTTCAACCGCCACTTGCATCTTCCATGCCTTAGCTATTTGGTATCCTGACCTAAAATTAAACGTAGTCCAAGCCAAAGCTCCTTCTGGAGTTGCATATTGTAAATTGTCTTCACCAGAGCTACTGTAGAGCGAAAGTTTTTTGGCACCGTTATAGATGGCAAAAAACTCTAAGTCAACTTTATGAGCGGAATAAGCCAATCGAGTTTTGCCAAATACTGGGGGAATATGATCCAAAGGTGAGCCATCGCTAAGTTTCCCTCGGGTATAATTTATCGAACTATTTAACCTAAGATTTTGATATAAAACGAAGTCAAAACTCGCAAAAGCTCCATAAATCTGTGCCCTATCTCTATTTTGTGCGGCTAAAACTTTACTCAACTTACCATCATAAAGTACCTCAGTTTTCCCGTCTAAGATAAAGTCTGACACCACGATGATATTTCGATAACCCGTATGATAAACACCTGCTTCTAAACTTATTTTATCACCTATATTTTGAGCAATATTTATCTCTTTATTAAATGTATATTCTGGTTTTATAGTTGGATTGGGCACAATCAAGTTCCCAGCACTTGATTCGAAAACTTTGGTCAGGTCGTCTACATTTGGAGTACGGTAACCTGAAGATGTCATTACCGCGATTTTCGTATTTTCTGAAGGCAAATAAACCAATCCAAAATTTCCTGTAAATGCTGTATTTTTTTGATTTACATTGTCAAAAGGAAACGGAAAGAATGCTTTTTCAATAAACTTAGCTTCCAAGATTGAATGGTTTAAACGAGCACCTGCATTAATTATTAAATTATTAGTAACCTTAAACTCGTCTGTTAAATAAACCGAAAGTGTATTCATTTTGCTTCCCCCATCCGGATACCTTGTGTCTGCCACTGAAACTTTACCCAAGGCAGTATTCGTTGCCTTTGAATCTACCTGATTGGTCGTTGCTTCTAAGCCATATTGGATGACATTCTGAGAAAAAAACTTTTGAAAATCCATGTTAATGGAACTGACATTTACTTGCTCATTTTGACTTTTCAGATTTGCACTCCCGAATTTTTGACTATTCCTGCTTTCGCTTATAACTTGATTAGCCAAAATTATTTTAGACTTATCAAAAACCTTCGTGGCACCTAAATTTAACTCGTAAGAAAACAAAACCCTGCTTTCTGGCCCATAATACCACTGGGCGTACTTTAACTTATTTCCGCTCATTTCTGTCAGCCTATCGTACCTTGGCACATCGCCTGTAGTAGAATATTGTACATTTAAAGTATGTAATATTTTTCCTGTTTTTACACTTATTTTTTGTAATAAATCCAATTGACCATATCCACTTCCGGCCTGCCTATATGGGTCTAAATTAGCCACTTGTTCGTATTGATTAGTGGATGTATTTAGTTTTGAATAGTAGTTCCTAAATCCAAATTCGGGAAATTTAGAATTCATTTTTTTTCCCATTTTTAAATCTCCGAAACTTGAAACCGTAAAACTAGATAGCGAGGCTATATTTTTCCCTCCCAAATTAAAATCTCCATGAACGGTCTTTTCAGAAAAAGCCGACCCATAACGTAGCATTGCTCCAAAGTTTTTCTGCGAAAACTTCGGTTTCATGGTTTGCATATGAATCACGCCGCCCAAGGCATCTGAGCCATAAATAACCGAATTAGGCCCAAAAACCACCTCCACTTTTTCCAATACATTTTGATCTACGCGAAGAATATTCTGAAGGTGGCCAGCACGATATATGGCGTTATTTAACCGAACGCCGTCTACCACCAACAATACCTTAGAGGCCTCAAAACCACGTAACACAGGACTGCCGCCGCCTGCCTGACTTTTTTGCAAAAAAACCTGACCTGTCTGTTCAAGCAAAATACCCGTATTGGGAGCATTTACAGCATTAATTTGTTTTTTATTTAAAAGGAAAATTTGGGCAGGAGTCTCTTTCTTTAATTGCTCAAACTTGTTTGCCGTCACAACCAATTCTCCTATAGAAACCGTGCTGTCTTTTTGCCCAAAAGCAACAGAAGTTAAAGTTAAAAACAGAACCGTTTTGTAAAATACACCCATGATTTGAAGTTAAGTGAAAAACAAAATAAACTTAAAATTTCTACATAAAAGAAGGCTTTAAAAAAGAAATTTGAAATAAAAATATTTGTCTAAGAAAAGAGGAGTTTTATCTATTTTTTATACATCTGGTCCTATTTTTTTGAAATAGATTATTATATTGTGTAAAAAAAAATTACACCTCCCTAAACTATCAACATATGAGAAAAATTAACCTTTTGCTTGTTTCACTATTATTTGTGCCTTTGCTAAGCATAGGTCAAAAAAAGAAAAGCTCAAAAGAAAAACCAATCATACAGAATATAACTACTTCGAAAGTTGACGCTAAACTTTACAGTGGCCTATCGTGGAGAAACATCGGACCGTTTAGAGCCGGCCGATCTTTGGCTGTAGCCGGTCACAAAGACCAACCACTTACCTACTACTTTGGAGCTGTGGGTGGCGGAGTTTGGAAAACCGAAGACGGTGGAAACAACTGGAACTACCAAGGTGACTCCACTTTTAAATCAAGCTCTGTGGGGGCTATTGCGGTTGCTGAATCTGACCCAAATGCAGTATATGTGGGCATGGGCGAAGCAGACATGCGAAGCAACATCAGCTATGGCGACGGCATGTACAAGTCTACCGATGCTGGCAAAACCTGGAAGTTTATAGGACTGCCCAAAGCGGACGCCATAGCGACGATTCAAGTACACCCAAAAGACGCAAACCTAGTATATGTGGCCGCTGTAGGAAACCCTTTTGCACCTAACAGAGAAAGAGGTGTTTTTAGAAGTAAAGACGGCGGTAAAACATGGGAGCATATTTTGGCTAAAAACGACAGCACGGGTGCTTACCACGTAAAACTTGACCCAAATAACCCGCGAATTGTATACGCCACACTTTGGCAAGCCTATCGAAATGGTCACTCTATGAGCAGTGGCGGCGAGGGTTGTGGACTTTACAAGTCTACCGATGGTGGTGACACTTGGGTTTCTTTAAATCAAAAACCAGGAATGCCTAAGGGGCTATTGGGTAAAATAGGAATTGCAGTTTCGGGTGCAAACTCAAACAGACTATATGCTCTTATTGAAAACGACAAAGGCGGTTTGTTTACTTCCGCAGATGCCGGTGAAACCTGGAAAATGGTAAACAATGACAAAAACCTATGGCAGAGACCGTGGTATTATATGAACTTAGAGGCTGACCCAGTTAATGAAAACAGCATAATCATATTAAACGTAAATTCATTTAAATCTACCGACGGTGGCAAAACCATAAGAAGACTGAGTGTACACCACGGCGACACCCACGATGTATGGATAAATCCGAAAAATCCGAACAATTTCATTATTGGTGACGACGGTGGTGCTGAAGTAACCTATAACGATGGCTTCACTTTTTCTGATATAGATATACCTACGGCTCAGTTTTATCATGTGCATGTAGACAATGACTTCCCATATAATATTTATGGCTCGCAGCAAGACAACTCTACAGTAAAAATAGCAAGTAGAACCAACGGATATTCGATCGGAATTAGGGATTGGCAACCCGTGGCAGGTGGAGAGTCTGGTTATATAGCCATTGACCCTATCAACCCAAAAATAACCTACGGAGGTTCTTATGATGGTTTTTTAACCAAACTAAACTTAGATACCAAGCAAGAACAAAACATAATGGTGTACCCTGAAAACAACATGGGACATACCTCGGCTCAAAAGAAATTTAGATTTCAGTGGACCTACCCTATTTTGTTTTCCCCTCATGATGACACTCGCCTTTATTGCACCTCCCAATATGTACACGTAACACATGACGGCGGCCATAGCTGGGAAATAATAAGCCCCGACTTAACTCGCAATGACCCAAAGACCACAGGAGCAACTGGTGGACCAATAACTTTGGACCAAACAGGTGCTGAGATTTACGCTACTATATTTACCCTAGCGGAGTCAACTCTTGAGAAAGGCAACATTTGGGCAGGATCTGACGATGGATATTTGCACGTAACCCGTGACAATGGCAAAAACTGGACAAAAATTAATGTGCCAGAAAACATGATGGGCGACTTCTCATTGATGTCAATTATCCACCCTTCGGTATTTAAAAAAGGAAAAGCCTATTTGGCCGCTACTCGCTATATGTTTGGCGACAGAAAGCCATATTTATTTAAAACTTCGGACTATGGTAAAACCTGGGAAGCAATAGCCAATGGTATTCCAGCCGACGAATATACCCGCGTTATCAGAGAAGACCCGAACAAAGAAGGCTTACTTTATGCCGGAACCGAAAGAGGTATCTATGTATCTTTTAATGATGGTGATACTTGGCAACCGCTTAACTTAAATATGCCTATTTCGCCTGTGAGAGACTTACAAGTGCATGCTCGCGAGAAAGACATTGTGGTGGCTACACATGGACTTTCGTTTTGGGTATTGGATGACATCACGCCGCTACACGAGATTAAAGACAATCTAGATATTCAACAGAAAGAAGCTCATTTGTTTAAACCAAGACATGCCTACCGCATGGAAGGTGGTCAAGCAGGCAGAAGAGCCGCTAGCGACGAAGGCACCAATGCTCCAAATGGAGTTTTAGTAAATTATTATTTAAAACAAAAACCAAGCAAAGAGTTTAAACTTCAGTTTGAAACTATGTCGGGTGACACCATCATGGCATTTTCTAGTATTAAAGACGAGAACGGCGAACCTTTCAAAGCCTCAAAAGATTACTACGAAGACAGCACAAAATCAAAACCAAACGGCTTAACAGTAAATGAAGGTCTGAATAGGTTTGTGTGGAATATGAGATACCCCGACGCCACTGAGATAGAAGGCGATAAAGCACCTATGTGGGCCGGAAACACCACAGGGCCAAAGGTGGTTCCTGGTCAGTATGTAGTTAAAATGATATTGGATGGTAAACTGATAGGGCAACAAACCGCCGAAATAAAAAAAGACCCGAGAATACCGACTACTGATGCTGAGTTTAAAGAGCAATTTGATCTTTTAATGAAAATTCATAAAAAGTTAGACCAAACGCATAAAAGCATAAACGAAAAAAGACAAATCAGAAAAGCGGTTTCAGAATATATGAAAGCGGTAAAAGACACCGTAATTATTTCAAAATTTGAGAAGTTAACGAAGCCAATGCTTAAAAACTTAGAAGACTTAGAGCAATCTATTATGCAAAATAAAGCGAAGGCCGTTCAAGACTTATTGGCATATCCGATTAGGTTAAATGACAAAATAGCCGGCGTGGCAAATGTAGTAGGAAGTGCAGACACAAAGCCCACGAAAGCATCTTACGAGGTTTACAAAGATTTGTCTGACAAAATAGATCAAGCCTCTGAAAAGCTACAGAAAGTAGTAGACGAAGACGTGCCGGCATTTAATAAATTGGTAAAAGAGAATCAGATTCCTGCCATTAATCTCAAAAAGAAAAAAGAAGACCCTTCTTAAATAATTTCTGTTTTATCTCAAAAGCCCTTCATTTTGACTCACAAAGTGCAGGGCTTTTTATTTAGTTACCATTTGTTATCGAATTTACATCTATTTCTGATAATTTTACATTATGATACCTCAGGATACCGTACAGAAAATTCTTCAAGCTGCAGACATAGTCGAAGTGGTTGGAGACTTTGTTACCCTCAAAAAAAGAGGGTCTAGTATGATGGCTTGTTGCCCATTTCACAACGAAAAAACGCCTTCTTTTCACGTTTCTCCAGCAAAAGGCATCTACAAATGTTTCGGTTGTGGCCAAGGGGGCGACTCACTAAGGTTTGTAATGGAGCTCGAGGGGCTGTCGTATCCCGAAGGCCTAAAGTGGCTTGCTAAAAAGTACAACATAGAGGTGCAGGAACGTGAAATGACGGACCAAGACCTTATTCAACAAAACGAAAAAGAAAGTTTATTTATCGTTTTAGAATATGCCCAAAACTACTTCCATGATCTTTTACTCAAAAACGAAGAAGGCATAAGTGTAGGACAATCGTATTTTATAGAAAGGGGGTTTTCGAAGGCCATTATTGAGAAATTCAACCTGGGATACGCCCTCGATTCTTACGACGATTTCAACAAAAAAGCGAGCTTAGCTGGGTTTACTACTGAAATATTAGAAAAAGCAGGATTGATTTCCGTAAAAGACAATCAATCTAAAATTGATAGATTTAGAGGCAGGGTAATATTTCCGATTCATAATGTAGCCGGAAAACCGATTGCCTTTGGTGCCAGAATTTTAAAAACTGACCCCAAAGCTCCTAAATACATCAACTCGCCTGAAACCGAAATCTACCATAAAAGTCAGATAGTATATGGTATTTATCAGGCAAAAAACGCGATTAGACAAGCCGATAACTGTTTTTTAGTAGAAGGCTATACCGACGTGGTTTCGCTTCATCAAGCAGGAATAGAAAACGTGGTGGCATCGTCTGGCACCTCACTTACACCTGAGCAAATCCGACTTATTAGACGGTTCAGTCAAAATATCACCGTATTGTATGACGGTGACGCAGCAGGTATAAAGGCTTCGTTGAGAGGTATAGATTTAATTTTGGAAGAAGACATGAACGTAAAGTCCGTAGTTTTTCCAGATGGCGACGACCCCGACAGTTACATTAGAAAAGTAGGCAGTCAAACATTTACAGATTATGTAAATGCCTCTCAAAAAGACTTCATCAGGTTCAAAACTGAGCTTTCGCTAGAGGAAATAGGCAACGACCCTATCAAAAAAGCAGGTTTGATAACGGATCTGGTAGAAAGTATCACCAAAATACCAAACCCGATTAAGCGTTCGGTTTTCTATCAAGAAGTGAGCACATTGCTCCAAATAGATGAAAACATCCTGATAAATGAAGGAAACAAGCTATTAAGGGGCAAAAATCCGGAACAGAAAAAAGGAAGATCAGACGGAGGCGGATTTTCTCCTGGACCACCAGAACCCGCTCGAAATCGGGAAAAAGAAATAGTTGAGGCTTCTATGAGCAAAACCAACTTTCACGAGGAGGTTTTGGTGAGAGACTTGGTTTTGTATGGCCACGAAGTTATAGACAAAGACTACGAAACCGAAGAAGAGCATACCTTGGCGGATTACCTTTTCCATGAAACTTCTGAAATCAGAATTGAAGACCAATTGCTTCAAAAAATCTATGCTACCTATAAACAATACTATGACCTCGGCGAGTACCCCGATATAAAAATATTTTCGTCTAGTCCGGATACCAAAATACAAGATTGCGTAATAAACTGGATGTCGCCAAAACACGAACTGAGTGACAACTGGACTAAATTCGAGATTTTTGTACCGAAATACGAAGAAAAACTAAGCGATTTTTCATACAAATTAGTTTTACGAATTACGAAAGACAAATTACAAAACGAGATAAATCAAATGCTAAATGAAATAGATGATGCAAATGACGAAGACCAAGAAATAATCGTTGTAAACATCAATAAAAAACAACTTTTGATAAAAAAAATAGCGGATATCTTAGGGGCCGTGATGTAACCTTAAAATGAAACATCTAAAAGTTTTACTGCTTTTATGTATTGTGATTTCTTGCAAAAATGACAAAGATACACTGTCAGACAAAATTAACTACCTCAAGTTTACACTTCATAATTCGCCAAGAGATACTTCAAAACCAATATTGATTCTTAATCTTAATCAAACATTGGACGCTGAAAGTTTAAATGAAATCTCGAAAGAGGTTTCTAACTTTTTTGATATAAAAACTAGCACACAACAGCAGAAAGTTGACTTTACAAAAATTTCCACACGTATTCAAAAAGACACCTTACAATATGCAGCTGATGATTTTTTAAAATACTTAAATATCGATTTAGCATCGAAAAATCAACTTTGTAATGTAGCTTTAATAAATATAGACTTGTACCCTCACAATGCTTGGAACTTCTGCTATGGAAAAGCTGATTTTGACACACATTGTGCCGTGGTATCCAACTTTAGGCTAAAAACAAATGATGAACTTATAAACACAATTATCCACGAAATTTGTCACACTTTAGGCTTAGAGCATTGCCCTGTCACTAACTGCATCATGCATGCTGCCAAAGATTTGAAAGAAACACAACTTAGAGGAAATACACTTTGCGGGCTTTGTCAAAAAAAGTTAAACTATGTTTTGGGTAAAAATCTAATGGAAAAATAACCTCCAAAGTAAACTAGGTTTCATGTTTTGATGTTAAATTGACTAAGAAATTGATTATAAATAGCCATTTTGAATTAATACTCTTCAAAAAATAAATTTCGGTTTCGTTTTTTTTAGTTGCAACTTTGCGTCCGTATTCATTTAAATCATTAATAAATTATGCCTTTTTCTAACGAGGTTTTGTTTTTCGCTGCATTTTCGGTTTTCGTAATTTTTGTCATGTTGCTTGATTTGGGGATTTTTAGTTCAAAGCCCGATCAGATTGTAAAGTTCAAAGAAGCAGGACTTTGGAGTGCCGTTTGGGTAGCTTTGGCTATCGTATTTTTCCTTTTTTTAAGAAACTACGGGTACCTCATTCACGACGTTAGCGATAATTCACATCTTGAACTTATTCAAAATACATATTACAAAAACCTCAAACTTGGAGATAACTTTGAGAGCAACTTAAAGATATTTCAAAACAACATGGCCTTGGAGTATATCACGGGTTATTTGGTAGAATATTCACTTTCAGTCGATAATATCTTTGTATTTATCCTGATTTTCAACTCATTTGGCGTTCGTCAAAAAAACTACAAGAAAGTATTGGTTTGGGGTATATTGGGATCTATCGTATTGCGATTTATATTTATATTTTTAGGAGCAGCCTTAATTCAACAATTTGAGTGGGTACTTTATATATTCGGAGCGTTTTTGGTTTACACAGGTATCAATATTTTATTTTCAAAAGATGAAGAAGAAAGTATTGATACGAAGAAGCACCCAGCGGTTAGAATCACCTCAAAGTTGTTTAATGTCTATGAAAAATATGTAGCTGACAACTTCTTTGTTCGAAACAAATACAAGAACAACAAGCTTTTCATAACGCCACTTTTTGTGGTAATCATTGTAATCGCTTTTACCGACGTTATTTTTGCGGTAGACTCTATCCCTGCTATTTTCTCGATAACGAAAGACCCATATATTGTATTCTTCTCAAATGTATTCGCCATTATGGGTTTACGTTCTATGTTCTTTTTCTTAGTGAATATCATAGACATGTTCGGCTATTTGAAATACGGCTTAGGCGTTCTGTTAACCTTTATTGGAGGAAAAATGCTTGCTCACAGCTGGTTAGAAAGCCATGGATTTACGAATATGCACTCGTTAATAGTTATCATTTCTATATTGGGAGTAAGTATCGGAGCTTCGCTTTTGTTTCCTCAAAAGGAAAACGCATAAAAAAAGTGGGGTCTAGAACCCCACTTTTTCAATCTTTTTAATTCAAAAATTAAGAAGCTATATAACTTTCTAAAAAACGGATGTGCTGGCGTTGCTCTACTATTAGGGCTGTAACTATATCTCCCACACTCAAAACACCGATTACTTTATCCTCAACTACTACAGGAAGGTGTCTAAATTTCTTCGAACTCATTAACTCCATACAGTCCACTATATTCATTTCTGGCTTTACCGTAAATACATTAGCCGTCATAACTTCTGACATCGGCGTAGACTTGGCTTTTCTGTCTTTAATTATTCCTTTTCTAGCATAATCTCGCTCTGAAAATATACCCACGAGTTTGTCATTTTCCATTACTAAAAGAGCTCCCACATTGTTTTCAGCCATTATAAATAAGGCATCGTAAACCGTGGTGTCCGGCTTAACAGATAGTATTTGCTTAATCTTTTTGCTTTCTAAAAGAGTTTTTACTGAAGTAGCCATAGTAGTATGTTTAGGTGAGTTAATACGAATACCAATTTAAAAATTTTTACAGTAAAATTCAAACTTAAATCAAAAAAAATATCATTTAAATCATATAAAATATAAAACCCATTCTCTGCTAACAAAAGCCAAATCAAACCAACTAAGTTTTTTGGCAAGATTTTTGAATCTTTTCAAAAGTAATCTTAGTTAAACATAGCCCTTTAAAAGATGGTAACCAAAAATACGTATATAGGTGTATTACTCATTTCTACTTCATTATTAATTTTCTCTTGTAAGAAAACCAAAGAAGATGTAGTAAATCCGCAACCTGTTGCTGCTATTTCTGCTCCTGCAAGTAGCTATGACAATGAAATGCCGACCAATTGGCTAAAACTTCATTTGTTTTTAATTAAAGATACTCCTGGCTATGCACCACCTGTAGCGGCTAGGTCATTGGCATATGCTTCCTTAGCACTTTACGAAAGTGTAGTATCAGGCATGCCTCAAAATATGTCTCTAAGTGGCCAATTAAATGGCATTTCGGGCCTTCCTCAGCCAGACAGTACATTAGAATATAACTGGGCCTTAGCTGCAAGTACCTCTCAATATACCATTCTTAGAGAGTTTTTTAAAACCACCAGCGATAAAAACCAAGTAGCAATAGATTCAGTAAGAAAATTTTATGAAGCAAAGCTAAAAGTAGGTAGCTCAGACCCAACCATTGAGCGATCTATCAGGTTAGGATCAGAGATAGCACTCAAGATTTTTGAAATTTCAAAAAAAGATGGTGGACAGGACGGCCAAGTGGCTAACTTTCCTGCTAACTATGTAAGCCCTGGTGGTATAGGTTCATGGAAACCCACCGGCTCTCAGGTTATTCCTCTTCTACCCTATTGGGGTTCAAATAAAACAATGGCTTCCGAAAACCTGAAAAATAACTTAGAAACCCCGTTAACTTTTTCATTTGAAAAAAACTCGGCGTTTTTCGCTGAAGCAAAAAACGTATATTTTGTTTCACAAAATCTAACTAGCGAACAAAAACAAATCGCCCTGTACTTTGCAGACGGCGGCGGTACTATCACCCCTCCAGGGCATCATTTTAACATTGCCAATATTATAGTCAAAAAAGAAAAAGCTACATTAGACAAAGTAGCCGAAGTCTTTGTGAAAGTAGGACTTTCGCTAAACGACGCCTTTATAAGTGCTTGGAGAGGAAAATATGAATATAACCTAATGCGTCCTAGTACATACATTACGCAGTCAATCGCAAAAACTTGGAGCCCATTTTTGACTAACCCGCCTTTTCCTGAATATGCATCCGGGCATTCTACAGCTGCAGGAGCCACCGTAGAGGTGTTAGAGAGTATTTTTGGAAAGACGTACGCTTTTGAAGACAACACGTATTCTCCCCAATATCCAAACCGAAAATTTGATAATTTTGAGGCTTATGGCCAAGAAACTTCCCTGTCTCGAGTATATGGAGGTATTCATTATAGATTCTCTTGCGACAACGGCTATGCTTGTGGAAGAAAAGTGGCAAAAAATATCTTAAATTTGAAATTTAAAAAGTAGAGTTTTCGTAAATTGTTTTCCTATATAAAAACCTGATTTGAAAGGCCTTAATAAAAACATATTTTTAATCTTAATCTTTGCTGTAAACCTACAGATTTTTGGACAGCCAAATGTGGCAAGTAAGCCAAACGATGTAGCCACTCAATGGTTTGAGTTTCAGCTTGAGATTATCCCCCAAACACCCGGATTTACTCCGCCGGTAGTAGCTAGAGCTTTGGGCTATAGTGGACTAACCCTATATGAGTCTGTGGTCCACGGCATGCCAAACTACATTTCGATGGCGGGAATAGTGCAGGACTTAGAAAAACTACCAAAACCAGAGCAAAACAAAGAATATCAATGGGAAGTAGTGGCTAACACAGCCCAAGCTTTTATATGTAAAGAGATTTACGCTAAAAACTTTAAAGCGAATATTCAAAAAATCGAAGATTTTAGAAATAAAATCGACCTCCCTCTCAAACAAAAAACTACTGAGCAAGTCTATAAAAACTCCGTAAAATATGGAGAAGAGATAGCAAAAGCAATTTATCAATATTCAAAAACTGACGGAGCAGACGAAGCTGAAAAAAATAATTTTCCCAAAAACTACAAAACCAATACAGGCTCATGTATGTGGATTCCTGTAGGAGAGCAATTGGCATTACAACCTTATTGGGGCAAAAACAGGACTTTCATTAAAGGAAATGCAGATTTTGATTTACCTGCACCACCCAAATGTGAAATAGGAAATTCGTCTCTTTTATATGTACAAGCACTGGAAGTTTACAGTGTAGGTAAAAACCTTACGCAAGAACAGAAAGACATAGCACTTTTTTGGTCTGATGACCCCGGCAAAACATTTACACCGCCAGGCCATGGAATATCTATTGCGACGCAGTTAATCAAAAAAGAAAACCTAAGCTTAGAGAAGGCGGCTGAGCTATATTGTAGACTTGGAATAGCAGTATCTGATGCATTTGTGTCATGCTGGAAATGCAAATACATGCATAATATACTACGACCCGTTACTTTTATACAAACCACCATAGATCCTAACTGGCGTGCATTTTTAGACAATCCACCTTTCCCCGAATACACTTCGGGTCACGGCACGGTGTCTGGGGCAATCGCCATGGTACTTTCCGATGCTTTTGGCTACAATTATGCATTCGTAGACAACTCACACCAAAATCGAGGCCTAAAACCACGCTCGTATGATTCTTTCTTAGAGTTTGCTCAAGAGGCAGCACTTTCTAGACTTTACGGTGGCATACACTACCGCATGTCAAACGACGAAGGCCTCAAAAACGGCAAACGAATTGGCAAGACTATCTGTGAGTTAAAGCTTAAAATGAAAGCTTCTTAAATTTATTTTTGTTTCAAAGTCCTTTCTAATTCTTTCGCAATAGGCACCAATACGTGGTCTTCTATTATCGCATGTTTTCTTAGTTCAAGCTCAAAAAGCTCAACTTGATTTAAAAATACTCTGAAAGGCAAAGGTGTCTCTTCTTTAGAAGAATAGGTGTGAATCAAAGCCGAAACCTCTTTTAAGTCATCTTCGATGGGGTCATGATGGTCATTAAAATCATCAATAGACTTAGTCGCTAAAATTTCATTTACTTCTGCAGATGTCAACTCCCCTTTAGAGGCAGCTATGAGTCTTTTTATAAAAGGGAAAAACTCTTTTTCTTCCATTCTAATATGAGCCACTAGTCTGTTTTTATATTGATTAAAAAACAGTGTCAAACTCGTTAACAATGGATGAGACTCTCCATATCTACTAAAAAAATGCTCCATAGTAAGCTCTATTTCAGGCAGTTTCTTAGAAAGATACAACTTATGTGAAGCTTGCAAATATGAAAGCACTTGGTCAGGAGGAAAATTCTGAAGTTTTTCATAAGGAAAATCTGTATCGTCCTCGTTATATAAGTCAAGAATCAGAGCCATTAGCTCTGCCTCCATATCAAACCTTTCAAATAAATCAGTTGAGCTTGGGTTTTTAACCTCCAAACGCTCGGTTACTAACTGATACATTTTATTACCTTCTACTAAATCTTCTAATGTTTTTGATTCCATATCCTTACGCTGTTTATGTTACAAAGGTTACTTACCAAAAATAAGAAAAAAATGAGCATAATCATAAATAAGTCTTTTTATTATCTAATGGTAGTTCGGCTTTAAAAAAGTATGGATGTATATAATTTTAAAATAAAAAAAGCTAGTTTCTGAGATAATATCTAAGTTTAGATTTTTCTTAATGAAGCCAATAAATTATATTTAAATATTAAAATTAATTCAACCTCAAATCAATGAAAACAAATCGTAGAAATGCCTTAAAAACTATTGGAACAGTGGCGGCAGGATCTTTTGCTGGTACTGCAATGGCAGCAACTTCCCAAACCAAGGCAAATACCAAACTTAAAAGCAACATAAAGCACTCCGTTTGTAGATGGTGCTACAGCTCAATTCCTTTTGAAGAACTTTGCCAAGGTGTAAAAGATATAGGCATGGCTTCTATAGAGCTAACTGGGCCTAAAGAATGGCCTATCCTGAAACAATATGGACTAACGGCCGGCATAGGTTGGGGAGACTGGCCCAAAGGGACGGGGCTAAACAATTTCTTTTGTAATCCTAAAAACCACGACACATTAGTAGAGTTTTACGAAGGATTATTACCAGAAGCTGCCGCAAATGGCATAACGAATATCATTTGTTTTTCAGGAAACAGAAACGGCATGAGCGACATAGTAGGTATGATAAACTGTGCCAATGTTATAAAAAGATTGATTCCAACTTGTGAAAAATATAAAGTTACCCTTTCGATGGAATTACTGAGTTCGCGTGACTCACACCCCGACTACATGTGCGACCACATAGAGTGGGGAGCGGCGTTGTGTGAAATGGTGGGTTCGGAGTATTTTAAACTTTTATATGATATTTTCCATATGCAAAGCATGCATGGCGATCATATCAGAAACGTGAAAAAATTCGGAAAATATATAAGCCACTATCACACAGGTGGTATGCCAGGCAGAAAGGAAATAGACCAAACACAAGAAATATACTATCCTGCCGTTATAAAAGCAATAGTAGACTCTGGTTACACAGGCTTTTTGGGTCAGGAATTTATCCCCACACCTAAAGACAAAGCAGGCATGTTGGCTTCGCTAAAACGCTGTGTAGAAATATGCGATGTATAAATAAAACAATTAAGCTCGGCGATTAATCGTCGAGCTTAATATAAAATATAGAATTATGTTACCATTATTTTTAGTTACACTTGGCCTTATACTATTTGGCGTATTTATGTTTTCGGTTCGTTTAATATTTATAAAAAACGGCGAATTCAAAGGTACCTGTGCCAGCAATAACCCCATGCTTCAAAAAGAGGGTGCAGTTTGCGGCGTGTGCGGAAGAGTGCCCGGCGAGCCATGTGCGGACCCTAATCCTTGATAATCATTTTCTTAAGGCCAGACGAAGCATACGTTTTAAGCTTTCCTGCTTCTTCGTAAATAGCGAAAATTTCTACGTTATTTTTCTCTGCAAAAACTTTAGTTTTCTCTAAACCCATTACCAAAAACGCTGTAGCCAATCCATCTGCCAAAATAGCAGAAGGTGCAATAACCGAAATACTTAACAAGTTATGATTAACAGGAAAACCCGTAAATGGGTCAATGGCATGTGAATATCGCTTCCCTCCTTTTTCGAAAAACTTGCGGTAACTACCAGAGGTAGCCAAACTTTGATTGTTTAGAGCTACTACCACTTCTAATGCTCGCTCATCTTGTGGTTTTTCTATGCCCACTTTCCAAAGGTGGTTTTCAGCATTTAAACCGCTCGCACGTATTTCACCGCCTACTTCTACCAAATAATTAAAAACTCCTTTTTGATTTAAAAACTCAGCGATAACATCTACGGTATAGCCTTGGGCGATAGCATTAAAATCAATTTTTATTTGGTTATCACTTTTTACTATTTTTTGATCAGAAAGTCCGATTTTCTTAAATCCAACTTTGGTCATGAGACTGTCCACTTTTGACTGCGATGGAAAGGCCTCTCCTTTTTTAAAACTAAAGCCCCAAGCCTTTACGAGTGGCCCCACTGTAATATCAAAATAGCCGCCGGTTTGGTCAAAAATGTCTTTGGAAGTATTGTAAACTTTAAGAAAATGCGGGTCTAATTTATCGTATTCTTGGTTGGCATTTACTTTTGAGATCAAAGAAGTAGAGTCCCAAAGCGACATACTTTTGTCTATCACTTTAAACAAGCTATCTACTTGCACTTGATAGCTTTGACCTAAAGAATCTTCATAAATAATCCGAAACGTAGTACCCTGAGCTTGCCCCTCTAAGGTCTGATATTTCCTAACTTTTGTTTTGTTACAAGAAGAAAAAAGTGCAAAAACTACGACCAAAAGCGAAAACTTAAACTTCATATTAGGTTGATGATTGTAAATAATAAGCAATTTAGATGCTAAATGAAAAACTAAGTCACAGTCATCTATTTTTTTTATTAAAAAAAGCGAACTGTAAAGCTCGCTTCTATTTTTTATCCTCCAAAGTCATCGAAGGCAACGTTTTCGGGTGGAATTCCCCAATCGTCTGCCATTTTTAGCACAGATTGATTCATCATGGGTGGCCCACAGAAATAAACCTCCAAATCTTCAGGACTTTTATGTTTTTTCAAAAATTCATCGATTACTACATTATGGACAAATCCCTTAAATCCATCACCTTCGGGATCATCGATATCCTTTTTAAGTGTCCAATTGTCTTCTGGCATCGGATTGTCCAAAGCAACCGCAAACCTAAAGTTTGGAAATTGCCTTTCTATTTCTCTAAATTCTTCAATATAAAATAACTCTTTCTTGGTTCTTCCTCCGTAAAAAAACGTTACTTTTCTTTTGGTTTTTAAAGTATGAAAAAGGTGAAATAAATGAGAACGCATTGGAGCCATTCCTGCTCCACCACCTATATAAAGCATTTCTTTTTCTGTTTCTTTTATAAAAAACTCACCGTATGGACCCGAAATATTTACTTTGTCTCCTGGTTTCAAGTTAAAAATATAACTAGACGCCACTCCCGGATTTACGTCCATCCAACCATTTTTGGCCCTATCAAAAGGCGGAGTAGCTATCCTAATGGTTAATTTTACAATGTTGCCCTCCGCTGGGTGATTGGCCATTGAATATGCTCTAAACTCAGCTTCTGGATTAACCATTTTAAGTGGCCAAAGATTAAACTGATCCCAATCGGGTTTAAATTTTTGGGGAGAGTCATGATAGGCAGGGTGTGCAGTAATATCCATTTCACTATAATTAACCGAAGTTTTTGGAATATCAATTTGAATATAACCACCAGCTTCAAAATCTAAGGTTTCGCCCTCGGGCAATTTCACCTCAAATTCCTTGATAAATGTGGCCACATTGTAATTTGAGGTAACCGTACATTCCCATTTTTTAACACCAAATACTTCAGCAGGAATCTCAATCTCCATGTCTTCTTTCACTTTCACCTGACAGGCCAAACGCATTTTCTCCGCCACCTGCTTGCGATTTAAGTGGTTGGTTTCGGTAGGCAACACATCGCCTCCGCCACTTATTACGTGGCATTTACACATGGCACATGTTCCACCCCCTCCGCAGGCAGACGCCAAAAAGAGGTTTTTAGAAGCGAGCACCGACAAAAGTGAATCGCCCGGTTTAACGATCAATGGCTCGTCTTTTTGACCATTGATGATAATACTCACATCTTTTTGAGGTAGGAGTTTGTCTTTTGCTTTTAAAATCAAAAACACAAACAACAACACTACCAATATAAATACCACAATACCACTTAAAAGAATAGGGAGCATATTAGAAGGGAATTAAAGTTTGATACCTGAAAAACTTAAAAAAGCCATTGCCATCAGGCCCGTAATAATCATCGCGATTCCGAGACCTTGTAGCGGTGCCGGAACTTTAGAATATCTCAATTTTTCACGAATAGAAGCCAACAAAACTATGGCAAGGAAAAAGCCGATACCTGTTCCAAATGAAAAAACGAGGGTTTCGGAAAAATTATATTCTCGCTCTTGCATAAAAAGCGAGGCTCCCAAAATGGAGCAATTTACCGTAATTAGGGGTAAAAATATACCCAAGGCACTGTATAAAGCTGGAGCGAATTTCTCTACCACCATTTCTACCAACTGTACCGCTCCGGCTATCGTAGAGATAAAAAGTATAAAAGCCAAGAAGGTTAAGTCTACCGCAGCCAAAGATGGGTGAATCCAACCCAAAGCCCCTTCTTTGAGCATGAAATTAAGAATAAGATAGTTAAGAGGAGCAGTTAGTAACATCACAAAAACCACCGCAAGACCTAGACCAGCCGCTGTTTTTATTTTTTTAGAAACCGCCAAAAACGAACACATACCTAAGAAAAAAGCAAAGATTGCATTTTCTACAAATATGGATTTTATAAATATACCTAATAAATTTTCCATAGTGTTTTCTGATTATGAGATGTTAACCAATTTTTTATTTCGGCTACGTTGCCACCAAATGTAACCGCCTATTAAAAACAAAGCCGAAGGAGGTAACATCATTAGTCCATTATTTACGTATCCGTGGTCATACGCCCATTGCGGAATTATATCATAGCCTAGCAATGAACCGCTACCGAAAAACTCTCTGAAAACTGCTACCGTTATTAAGATTATACCATACCCGACACCATTTCCGATACCGTCCAAAAACGAAGGCCAAGGTTTCTGAGCAAAAGCGAAAGCCTCTAGCCTACCCATTACAATACAGTTTGTGATTATTAAACCCACAAAAACAGAAAGCTTCTTTGAAACATCGAACATATAAGCCTTAAGCATTTGATCCACAATAGTTACCAAAGTAGCCACTACAATTAGCTGCACGATGATTCTAACTCGAGTGGGAATACTTTTTCTAATTAATGATACGATTAAATTAGAAAACGCAGTAACGAATATCACCCCGAGCGACATGATGATAGCGGGCTTCACTTGCACCGTTACCGCCAAGGCCGAGCAAATTCCCAAAACCTGCACCGTAACCGGATTAGAGTCATCTAAAGGGTCTTTAATGATGGCCAGGTTTTTCTTTGAGAATAAACCTTCTTTTTTTGTTTTTTCTATTACCTCTTCCATTTAGTTTTTGATTTTATTGAAATACACTAAATATGGTTCAACGCATTTTTTTAACATCTTATCCGTTCCTTCTGAAGTGATGGTTCCGCCCGAAATAGCGTCTACTCGATATTCATCTCCGAAGTCTACCTTTGCTGATTTTTTGACCACATTGACCGAAATGAAATTATTTGATCCGTCTTTTATTTTTTTACCTATAAACTGATCTTGAAAACTCTTCTCAGCAATTTCAGCACCCAAACCTGGTGTTTCGCCTTTGTGGTCAAAAAAAGCTCCTTTCACAGTATTTAAATCAGAATCTAAGGCTAAAAAGCCCCAGATTGGCCCCCAAAGTCCAACGCCATATAGCGGTATTACATAGTTTTTAGAATTATCTTTTTCAGTAAAAATATAAAGTGGCAATTTCCTATCTGCTAAGGGTTTCGCCAATTCGTTTTTAAGCACAATTTGCGATGGCTTAACGCCCTCTATTTTCTCTCCTTCGCTATTAATAACAAGCTCTTCTACTTGCTCACCATACATTCTTTCGATTTCTTTGGGTATGGCTGACTCGACTTTAACTGACTTCAAAATATTAGATTTGGTGTCAAGTGCTAAATTAAAATCTTGCTTGGGTTTGAGCATAACGGAAGTTAAAACGAGAATAACCGCAGTAACTATAGAAATGCCTATGGCGTATAAAAATGTATATCGATTACTGTGCATTTTTTAATCTTGATTTTATGTGTTGTTCAATAACCAAATGATCAATAATTGGAGCAAAAACATTAAATAGTAAAATACTCAACATAACGGCTTCGGGATAAGCGGGATTAAATACCCGGAGAATAACAATGAATGCTCCGATAGATAAACCGTAAATCAACTTTCCTTTTTCGGTTTGGGCAGCAGAAACTGGGTCGGTAGCCATGAATATGGCTCCAAAAGCAAAACTTCCCATAAACCAATGGTAATAAGCCGGCGTGTGCATGGCGTGTTGTAAATTATCTGCAGGAGCTAAAAAATTCAAAAGTAAGCCCATCAAATAACCACCTACAAAAACAGAAACGATTATTCGCCAACTGCCAACACCTGTAACAATTAGAATTAATGCACCAATGAGGCAAGCCAATACTGAGGTTTCGCCTATGGAACCTTGTTCAAAACCCATAAACATGTCCCAAACGGAGGGAAGATTTTGATAATTGCTATCAAATGTCACCAAGTTAGTAGCACCCGAAAAAGCATCAACTACCTGATGACCTGCCTCTGGGCTCAGGTCTGTCCAAATATCGCCACTCAAATAGGCAGGAAAAGCAAAAAACATAAATGCACGAGCCAACAAGGCCGGATTCATGAAATTCATACCCGTACCTCCAAAAATTTCTTTGCCTAATAATGTACAGAAAATAGCACCTAAAGCAACCATCCAAAGTGGTACTGTGGCAGGAAGCGTAAGCGGAATAAGTAAACCTGTAACTAAGTATCCTTCGCTTATTGGGTGGCCTTTGGCAATAGAAAAAGCAAACTCAACACCTAAACCCGCAACATAAGACACCACAATAATGGGCAAAACTTTTATTAGGCCAAAAGTGAAATTCTCAACAAAAGAACTTTCTATGCCATACGCCAAATAATGTTGGTATCCTGTATTCCAAATACCGAAAAGTAAACACGGCACCAAAGCAAAAATAACCATAACCATGGTTCGCTTTAAATCCATGGCATCTCTGACATGCACACCTGTTTTAGTGGTAGTATCGGGCACAAAAAGGAAGGTTTCGAAGGCATCGAACATATAATGAAACTTTTCGAGCTTACCCCCTTTTGCGAAAGTCGGTTTTATGGAATCTACTAATTTTCTTGCTATTTTCACAGATAATGAAATTTAATAATTTTTATAAAAAAACAGAGCTTTAAGCCTCTTTTTGCATTAGTTCTAGTCCTTGTCTTATTATTTGCTGTACCTCTATTTTAGACGTACACACAAACTCACATAGAGCAAAATCTTCTTCTGAGACTTCGTAAATGCCAAGCTGCTCCATACGCTCTATGTCTTGTGCCAAAATGGCCTTAAGCAGAATCACGGGCATAATATTCATAGGCAATACCTTTTCATATTGACCAGAAACCACAAACGCTCGCTCTTCACCATGTGTATTGGTATCGAGATCGTACGTCTTTGATTTGTTTAGCCATGAGAAATAAGACCTAGAAAGCGAAAGCTTATTGAAACCTGGCAAAATCCACCCTAAAAACTCAGGCTGATTCCCCTCCGAAATGACTGTTATTTGATTGGTATAAAATGAGAGATAATCTGACTCTGAAGACTTGACTCCTGTCAGCACATTCCCCTGAATGATTCTTTGATTATCTTCTTTGATTTTTTTCTCTAAAATACTTCTTAGCGTTTGCCCTGTTAGTACTTCATAATATTGCGGATCAACTACGCCACTACCTCCTAAGGCTATTATTCGAGTAGCATCGTATTTTCCAGTTAAAAAAAGATTGCCAATAATACATACATCTTGTGGGTTTAAGTACCACACACTTTGCCCAGGCAATATAGGACTGATATGATGAATGTGAATCCCGACGTTTCCAGACGGATGCGGCCCTTTAAATTCATTGACACTTGCACCACTTAAATTTCCAATTGTATCTAGAGTGCTAGAGTTAGGCACTCCTATTTGTAAGTTACCACCACTTAATGTAGCTAAAACTTCTAAACCTTTTTTGATCTCAACTTTTTTATTTTTTAAGACAAAATCATAATCAAGAGCCAAGGGAGCTGTATCAAACAAACTCACAAAAATCGCTTTTGGTGTGGCTGTAATATCAGGAATTACATCGAAAGGCCGCTGGCGAATGTAGCTCCAACAACCCGACTCCAATAGTATTTCTTTTATACCTTCTTTTGTATTTTGATTACTTACATCAAATTGCTTGAATTCTATTTTTTTATCCGCTAAGATTTTTATTTCAGAAATCCTTCTTTTCTCTACTCGTACTATTTCTACCACCTCACCACTCATCGGTGAAACAAAGCCAATTTCAGGTCTATCTTTATCGAAAAAGACTTTTTGGCCTGCTAAAACGGTATCACCCTCTGCAACCAAGAGTTTTGGTGTTAAATCTTTAAAATCTGAGGGTTTTAAAACGAAAATATCTGAGGGTGGTAAACTTTCTAAATCATGTGTGGGAGCTCCAACAATCTTAATATCAAAGCCTTTCGAAATTTTTATCTGTTTACCCATAAAAGTTAAATTATAATAACCGAGACTAGGAGAGAATTTTAAGTCACTTGACTTCCTTTTACAAAGCTATAAGACCTCTCGAAAAAACCAAATTATTTCTTAAAAACTTTATAATTTCTAATAGGAATCTAAGGTGTAAAAACAAAAAAAGCCGAACAGTAGATAAACTGCTCGACTCTTCAAATATCGTTTATAAAAATTTAATACCTATAACAAATCGTCATCGTCTGCTGGCTTCAAAGCCGGCTGAGCGGTTTGAGCGGCATCTTGAGTTGGAAAACCTTCATTTGGATTTAACACACAATCACCGCTGATTCTTACACCATCAGGTATTATGAATTTGCCTTTTTTAAATTCTAAAGTTTTGTCTGCATATACTTTTTGCATAAACAATCCCCAAGCTGGCATGGCCATTCGGGCACCTTGACCAAGAGCAATGGATTGAAAGTGGACAGCCCTGTCTTCTCCACCTACCCAAACTCCACCTATTAGGTCTTGGGTCATGCCCATAAACCATCCGTCTGAATAGTTTGAAGTTGTACCGGTTTTGCCCGCAACCTCGTTTCCATCTAAAATTCCGTAACGCCCTAAACCAGAGGCTGTACCTCCAGGCAAAGTTGCACCACGCATCAAATGCACCATTTTATAGGCCGTTTCTTTGCTTAGCACTTCTTTTTGGTCTGGCAAATACTCTTTTATAACATCACCGTGTTTGTCTTCAATTCTAACAACCACCATCGGCTGAGAGTGCTTTCCTTGATTTGCAAAAACTCCGTAACCACCCACCATATCAAACAGACGAACATCACTAACCCCTAAACAAAGTGAAGGACTGTTGGCCAATTCGCCGGTAATTCCTAACATATGGGCATATTCGATTACCCTGGAAGGTTTAAATTCTTTTATTAGTCTGGCACTTACACTGTTAATCGATTGACCAAGTGCTTGTCTAAGCGTCATGGATTGGTAGCTGTATTTACCATCTGAATTTTTTGGCGTGTAAGGAGCTCCATAAACGCCGTCTTCTCTTCCAAAAGTTATGGGTTCGTCTACTACAGTTTCGCACGTAGAGAAACCATTATCTATAGCGGTTACATATACAAAAGGCTTAAATGTTGAACCGGGCTGTCTCCTACTTTGATACACGTTATCAAACTTAAAATACTTAAAGTTTATACCACCCACCCAGGCCTTTATGTTGCCATTTCTAGGATCCATAGCCATCATTCCAATATTAAGGAATTTCTTGTAATGCTTTAATGAATCTATGTGCGACATGACGGTGTCTTTCTCGCCTTCCCAAGTAAAAATACGCATTGGCATTTTCTCGTTCATGGCCGCCATAATCGCCTCGTTATCATTGCCCAACTTACGTTTCATGGCTTGATAATAGCCGGTTCTTTTTGCAGCGTTTTCTATAAAATTCGGTATTTCTATATATTGGTTTGAATTTGGACTTTTACGCTGCACCCAAGGATTACGTCCTCTCCAATGAGCATAAAACTTGGCTTGCTGATCTTTCATGTGCGTATTTACAGCATCCTCAGCGTATGCCTGCATACGAGAATCTATGGTGGTATAAATTTTAAAGCCTTTGGTGTACAAATCAGATTCTTTATACCCTAGTTTCTTTAGTTCAGGTTTTATCCAATCTTTAATGTAGGCACGTAAATATTGAGCCATGCCGTTGTTATGGCTTTCGGGCGAATAATTAAGTTCAATTGGCAACTCTTTCAATTCGTCTCCTTCTTCAGGTGTGATTTTATTAAATTTCACCATTTGAGAAAGCACCGTATTTCTTCTTTCTATTGAGTTTTTTGGGAAAAATTTGGGGTTAAATCTCGAAGGATTCTGAATCATTCCTACTAGCAAAGCAGACTCTACTTGGGAAAGATTCTTCGGAAGTTTTTTGAAATATGTTTTTGCGGCAGACTTAAGTCCATATGCACCACTACTAAACTCAATAGTGTTAAGGTACATTACCAATATTTCTTGTTTGGTGTATCTACGTTCTAGTTTAATAGAAGTAACCCACTCTTTGGCTTTGATTACAAAAGTTCGCACCAAAGGAACTTTGTACAAAATTCCTTCGTATTCTTCGTCTTGACGCAGCTTAAATAAGTTTTTGGCCAATTGCTGCGAAATGGTGCTACCGCCACCTTTTGGGCTCAAAGTCAATAAACCTCCGAATACACGTAACATACTGCGGGCATCTATGCCGGAGTGTTTGGTAAACCTTACGTCTTCGGTCGCTATTAGTGCATTGATAAAGTTATCCGGTATTTCTTCAAAAGTTACGGGACTGCGGTTTTCAAAAAAGAATTTACCGAGCACTTTTCCATCAGATGAAATTATCTCAGAAGCGATTTCGCTTTTGGGATTGTCTAAATCGTCTACACCCGGCATTTTGCCAAAAAGCCAAAACAAATTGAAGTTAAGAGCAATTATAAAAAATAAAAAACCAGCTACACCCAGGTAAAATAAGCTATAGACAATATTTATTAGTCCTTTATATTTTCCTGCTGCCAGATTTTTAATAATTGGGAGTTTCATAGATTAGGAATATGTTTTTATTCGATTTCAAAAATAATATTTTAAATGCATTTGAGACCTAGTATATTGTTTTATTTGGAAAATAAATAAAAAATAGGTGGTTTTTATATTGCAAAACGCGGCATCGGACTCACGGATTGACTCGTAAATTCACCAGCCAAAAACTTGTAATGTGCCGCTATGGCGATCATGCCGGCATTGTCTGTACAATACTGAAAATCAGGAATGTATATATTCCACCTTTCTTTCTTTGCCATTTCGGCTAGTGCTAACCTTAAACCTGAATTGGCCGAAACACCTCCCGCCACCGATATCTCTTTGATGCCGTGTAGTTTAGATGCTTTTTTGAGTTTTAAAAGTAACGTTCTGATTAGGGTATATTGGTACGATGCACAAATATCCGCAAGGTTTTCTTGGATAAATTCGGGCGTTTGTTTTTGTATAAAGTAAAGCAAGGCTGTTTTTACTCCGCTAAACGAAAACTTCAAATCTGGCATGTCTGATATAGGGAACGGAAACGCTAGTGGGTTGCCCGTTTTAGCAAGTTTGTCTACCATGGGGCCTCCGGGATAACCTAAACCTAACATTTTGGCGGCTTTATCGAAGGCTTCTCCTACGGCATCGTCGGTGGTTTCGCCGATGACCTCCATACCTAAGTGGCTTTTTACCTTAACTATTTGGGTGTGACCACCGCTTACAGTCAAACACAAAAATGGAAAAGCTGGCTTTGGTTCATCTATAAAATGGGCCAAAACGTGTGCTTGCATGTGATTAACTTCAATGAGGGGAATATCAAGAGCTAAAGCCATGGCCTTAGAAAATGAGGTGCCTACAAGAAGCGAACCCAGCAAACCCGGCCCACGTGTAAAGCCAATGGCTGAAAGTTCCGATTTGTCTATTTGGGCTTTTTGGAGGGCTTCCTGAACCACCAAAATAATATTTTGTTGATGTGCTCGGGAGGCAAGTTCGGGAACTACTCCTCCGTGTTTTTCGTGTACTACCTGAGTGGCCACGATATTAGATAAAATCTGACCATCAGAGATAACCGAAGCTGAGGTTTCATCGCACGAGGATTCGATGGCCAAAAGTGTTACTTTTTCAGTATTAATGGCCATTTAATTAGTAATTTTGAATATTTTTAAGAAATTTTGCATGCCTTTTGCTTGATGGTTGTAAACCAATTTTTTTTAATTAAAAACTGGTCTAATTAAAGTCAAATTTTGCGGCAGGGATAGACGTGAAAAGCCCACAGCTGGCGTAGCCGCGAGGACTTGTAACAGATAGCCCGACCCCTTGTGGGTGCCGCCCAAAACTATGGAACGAACGTCAATAAAATTGAAATAGGTTCGGTTGGTTTGGGATATTTGAAACTTAACCAAAAAATGAGTAAATTATTACCCTTTTGGTATGTTTAATTAGTAAAAAAAGCGTTTTTAAATAAAATAAAGGCAAAAATAAGAAGCAAAACCTATAATTGAGTAGAATACCGAACATATTAATAAAAACTCTGGCTTGGCTGCTGTTGTGCATTTTTTGTATGATAGTAGTGGTTTACTATGCTTTACAGCTTTCGGAGGTGCAGTCTGCGTTGGCTCAAAAAGCAACGAAATGGCTTGGCGATAAGCTGGGAAGTGAGGTTACGGTGGGTAGTGCGAGGATATCGTGGCTGGATGAAATTACGCTCGAAGACATAAATATCAAAGACCTTAAGGGGCGTGATATGATTTTTGTGAGGGAGCTTTATGTGAACTGCAAAACGAATTTTAAGTTTAATGCCGAAACGTATATTGAGTTTGACAACAACCTCGACTATGTGCTTCTAAAAAATCCAGAGGTTAAACTCGTTAAAGAAAAAAACGGACATCTGAACATAGACGATTGGATAGCTCAGATAGAACGAATGACTTCGGATAGCACCAAAAAAGTAGTAAAAGATCACAATACGGCCTTCACGATTGACAATGCCTATATAAAGAATGGATTTGTGAGCCTTACGGATAGTCGTAAAAAACGCTCTCCAGAGAATCTGTTTGATTACAACAATTTTAGGTTTGACCAAATAAATGCCAATCTCGAAAAAGTGTTGATACTTGGCGATACGGTGGCATTTAGGGCGACCACTATAAACGGGATAGACAAAAGGAGTCAGTTAGATATAAAAAATATTAAAACTGATTTTTTGTATTGTAAAACTGCCATGACCTTAGATAGGCTAAGTGCCTATATCAATAATTCTTTTGTAAGCGATAAGCTCCACTTTTACTATGATCGCCCGTCTGCCTTTGACGATTTCTTTCATAAAATAAGAATGAGGGCTGATTTAAAAAACAGTGTTTTTGATTCGCAAGACCTTGGGCGTTTTGCTCCTGAAATGTATGCCATCAATGAGCGGTATGAGCTAAATGCGAGTATGAAGGGCCGGTATGTTGATTTAACTTTTGATAATTTTGATTTAAAGTTTGGCAAAAACTCATACTTAAAAGGCGATGTTAATTTTAAAGGATTTCCGGATTTGAAAAAAACCGTAACCGACTTGAAGTTAAAGCCTTCGCTATTGGTAGCCAATGACTTAAAACAATACAGCAAAAACGCTGAATATCAAAAGTATATAACCAAAATAGAGCAACTTAACCTATCGGGGACCTACAAGGGAGTTTATGATGATTTTGTGATGAAGGCTGACTTGCAGAGTAAAAACCTGGGTAAGGTAAATGGCCTTATAAACGTTAAAATAGGCAATGGAGCAGATGATGTTACCTATTTTGGAAATATAGATGCCACCAATTTCGAGCTTGGCAAGTTTATAGATGACCCAGAGGCTTTACAAACCATAAGTTTCAAGGGTGAAATAAAAGGCGACGGATTTAAACTTACTGGCTCTACAATAGAACTCGACGGCGAGGTGGCGAGCATCGGATTTAATGGCTACAACTACAAAAACATTGTGGTAGATGGCAAACTGGGAAAGTCGGTATTTGATGGGTTTGTGGACATAAAAGATCCAAACCTAACGGCTGACGTAAGTGGTCGAGTAGATTTTAATAAAGAGCTGAATAGCTTTAAAATAGTAGGAAACCTCGGCAATGCCAACCTGCAAAACTTGGGAATAACCAAAGACCCGATGCAGATTAAGTCTACGATAAACTTTGATTTTGTAGGGAATAAACTAGATGATTGGATTGGTAGGGCACAATTTAAAAATACTGAATTTACCAACGAAGATGGAAAACTCCGGATAGATTCCTTATTTTTCAATTCGGCGATAGCCGAAAACCAGCGGAGATTTTCGGTGGTTTCAGAGTTTTGGAACTTATATCTGAATGGGGAATTTGCTCCAAGTCAAATTATTAGTGACCTTAAACTATTAGGGAAAGAATATAGGCTGTATTTTGAAGAGTCTGAGCAGCAAAGAAATGAATACTATGCTCAAAAAAAGAAAAACTATGTGAGTAAACTGCCATACGAGGCTTATTATAAATTGTTCTTTAAAAACTCCCGTACGTTTTTTGACTTTTTTGCTCCTGATTATTATGTCTCATCGGGCTCTTCGCTATCGGGAAAATTTTCAAACAAAACCACTTCGGAGTTTACTTTGGCAGGAACATTAGATACCTTAAACTATAAGAAAAGTGCTTTCTATGCCAACCATATTGATTTTAATTCTTCTAAAAAAATACTCGCACCTGAGGTACTAACGGCTTTGGTGGTATCGTCAGAAAATCAAAACTTGAGCAAAGACATAGAAACCCAAGACTTGGTATTTAATGCGTATTGGGGACTTACAAACACCATAGATTTTGACCTTGGTATAAAACAAAAAAGCACGAGTAGTTTTGGAAACATGACGGGTAAGGTAAGTTTCCTAGAAAAAGGTTACGAGATAAAGTTTAGCCCTGAAAACTCGGGAATGTTTTTGGTAAAAGATGAATGGAAAATAGACCCTGAAAATGCGATTTATGTAGAAAACAAAGAGATAAGTGTTAGAAACCTTGAGTTTTCTAATAAGTCGCAACGGGTGTCGCTCAATGGTGTAATAGCCAACAACGAGCACGAAGAGTCGATCTTGACAGTGGAAAATCTGAACCTACAAACACTTAAGCCCTTCACAAATTCAGAAATAAAAGGAATAGCCAATGGCGAACTCCGTTTGAAGAATTTTTATGATGACCCGTTAATTACGAGCACATTACACATAGACGAGCTCATTTATCAGAACAGTTTGATAGGTACTGTAAACACTGAAGCGGTTTGGGACAATATCGACGAAAAACTAAATATCAACGGAAATATCTATCGGGTAAACAAAGAAATATTTAGAGTGAACGGGAGTTTTGACCCAAAAAATAAACTGAGTCCTTTGGCTCTAAAAGCCAAGTTAAGAAACCTCAACATTGATATGTTTGAGGGCATACTTAAAGGCACATTCTCAAAACTTGGGGGTTTTGCCGAAGGTGATGTTTTGATAACCGGCTTCCCACTTGATCCGATTTTTAAGGGAGAAGTAAAAATAGATAAAGGAACCCTAAAGATTGATGCATCGGGCACTACCTTGTATTTTGACGATAGAATAATTTGTAGTGAGGAAGGCTTTGTGGCTCCTTCGGAGGGTATAACCGTAAAAGACGCACTTGTAGGCGGAAACACTGCTCAAATCCAAGGAGGAATATATAATGGTGGGTCGGGGAATTTTATGGTGGGTCTGCATGGATACATTAAAGGAAAAGATGGTTTTAAAATCATGCAAATATCCTCAAATGAAAATGCCGCATTTTCGGGAATTGCTTACACTACGGGCGATATTCACCTTAGTGGCGATTTTTCTAACTTAAATATCAATGCTAACCTAACGAGCAAAAAAGGTACTAGAATAATTATACCACTTGATAACGAGAAAAAAATTGACACCAAGCAAGAAGGTATTCCTTTCATAGGAAAAATAAAAAATCCAGAGGTAATTTCGACAATAGAAATTCCTAAAAAAAGAGTAAAGACAGATGGAGTAAAAATGGTATTTAACCTGAGTTTTACACCTGATGCCGAGTGCGAGATAATATTTGATAGAACCAATAACGATATTTTAGACGTGTTTGGGGAAGGACGACTCAGTATTGTCTATGACACGCGGGGAGAGTTTTCGATAAATGGGCCTTATGTAGTTAAAAGCGGAAAGTACAACTTCAGTTTCCAAAACTTGGCTTCCCTGCGTAAGTTTAATATTATAGATGGAAGTAGAATAACGTGGTCTGGCGATCCATACGAAGCAGTATTGGATATGAAAGCTGCTTATACGGCCAATATTCCGATAAGTAAAATCACAAACAGAACCGAAGATGCAAATATTCGTTATCCGGTAAATGTCATGGTTCTTTTGACAGAGAGATTAATGACTCCTACTATCAAATATGACATCGCCTTTGACATGAAACAGGTGCCATTTGCTGTACAGCAAGACCTCCTGGGGTTTGAACAAAAACTTAGAAATGACGAGCAGCTATTAAGCAGAAATGTGTCTAGTATTTTGGTTTTCAACGAGATATTTCCAGATAACTTTGCAGATGCACTTACGCAGCAGTTTTTGATTGACAATGTCAGCAATTTGCTTTCGAACCAGATAGGAAACTTAGCCAACAAGCTAAATCCTAACCTCGAACTTGGGGTGCAGTTTGGCGATATCAGAACTAACCTATTAAACAACATGCAGCTAAACTTTAGTTATAGGTTCTCAAACAACAGAATAAAACTAACCGGAAAAAGCTCGTTTATTAATGCGATAGAAAACAGCATAAATGCCAACACCCAAGGGCAGCTTTCGGTGGGCGGCGAGTTGGAATATTTACTTTCGCCAGATGGTGAGTATAAATTTAAGCTTTACTCGAGAAGTGTACCAACCAATTACTACTTGATTTCTACTGGTGGCAATGTGGTGGTTTCGGGAGGAAACTTAATAATTTCGAGGAACTTCAACTCTCTATTTGGAGATAAGAAAAATAAGAGCATACCTTTAGGAGTGGGTACCGCCAAAAAAGAAGAACGCGAGGTATCAATGAAAGACCTACAGAAATGAAACAACAAAAAAGAAGAGGGCCAGAAAAACCAAAGAGAAACGCGGAACAGATATACGATTTCCAGCAAGCATCTCATATTATCGAACTTGAGGCAGCGGTTCTTGGGGGTATCATAAAAGAAAAAGATGCACTGACCTCAGTCATTGATATCTTGAAACCAGATAGCTTTATCTCAGAAAAACATGAGGCTATATATCAGGCTATTCTTTTACTTTTCGGAAAAACAGAACCTGTAGATTTACTCACGGTTTCTAATCAACTTAGGCTATCGGGCGAACTTGAGTTTATTGGTGGAGCGAGCTACTTGGCCCGAATCACCTCCAAATCTATCAGTTCGCACATTGAAAAAGAGGCTCGAATTATTGTTCAGTATGCAATCAGAAGAAGTATTATCAAAATTATGGGTGAGGTTGTTACCAAAGCCTACGAAGACACCACAGACGTGTTTCATTTGATGGATACTACAGAACAAAGCCTCCGAGACATTCAAGAAGGAAATCTAAATAAAAATATACCTGACCTAAGTTTGGTGGTTCAAAAAACCATTCAAGAACTTAAAAACAAAGCAGACCAAGACGCAGGTGGCTCAAGTGTACCTTCGGGTTTCCCAACACTTGATAGAGTTACCGGTGGATGGCATAACACCGAACTTATCATTATTGCGGCCAGGCCCGGTATGGGAAAAACCGCATTTGTGGTTTCGTCTCTAAGAAATGCCGCAATCGATTTTAAAATGCCTGTGGCGTTGTTTTCGTTAGAGATGTCGTCTCAGCAAGTAATGCTCAGGTTGATTTCGGCCGAGGCTGAGATTGATTCTCAAAAGCTAAGAAAAGGAGAACTAGAAACCGAAGACTGGCAAGCTCTGCACTCGCGACTTAACAACTTGGCTACTGCTCCCATTTATATAGACGACACACCGGCTCTTTCGGTACTCGAACTAAGGACAAAAGCCCGCCGACTGAAGGCGTTTCATGATATCAAATTATTGATTGTAGATTATCTCCAACTGATGACCGCTGGAAATGGAAAAGGTGGCATGAACCGTGAGCAAGAGATAGCCGCGATATCGAGGTCACTGAAAACCATCGCAAAAGAATTAAACATTCCGGTGATTGCACTTTCGCAGCTGAGTAGGTCGGTAGAAACCCGTGGTGGAGACAAACGCCCACAGCTATCTGACTTAAGGGAATCGGGCTCAATTGAGCAAGACGCCGATGTGGTAATGTTTCTTTACAGACCAGAGTACTACCAAATAACTGAAACAGAAACTGGCGAGTCTACCAAAGGTATGGCTGAGGTGATAATAGCTAAAAACCGAAGTGGTTCTGTAGATAATGTAAACCTCCGTTTTATTGGAAAGTATACCCGTTTTGCCGAGTTTGACGGCTTTACATTATCTCAAGAAAAGTATGAAGAGATATCGGGCACCAAAATATTGGGTAGCAAGGCAAATGATTTATAAGATTATCTTTTTCTTTTAATTAGGTTATATTTTTCCAAAAATTCTAGAATAAGTCTATCGTAGGCCTTAGCACCTACTGTATTTTTCTTTTTGGCTAAAATCACAGGCACTTGTTTGGCAGTAGAGTCAATAAACGCCATGTCTCTAGGTATATAAGTATCAAATACTTGGTCACCAAAGGTGCTTCGCATGAGTTTCAATATCTGGTTAGAAAGCTCATTGTCTTCGTCGTGCATGGTGAGCAAAATCCCTTCCACACGTAACTCCGGCTTCAATCTTTTCTGAATAATCTTCATGGTACCCAATATGAGTTCCAAACCTTCGATACCAAAATACTCACACTGAAGCGGAATAATCACCGAATCAGACGCCATAAGGCTATTTACGGGCACAATACCCAAGGAAGGCGGACAATCAATAAAAATGAAATCGTACAGAGGTTTTATGGGTTCTAACTTTTCGGTTAGAATATACTCGCGTTCGGTAACGTTTACGAGTTCTATTTCGGCACCCACAAGGTGAGGTGTAGACGGTATGAGGTCTAGGTTTGGGTAGCCAGTCCTTATGATACAGTCTTGGATCGGACTTAAGCCTACCAAAGCCGCATATATACTTTTGTTGTCGTATTCAGATTTTAGTCCAAAAGCCACGGTACAGCTGGCTTGGTGGTCGGTATCAATAAGCAAAACCTTATAACCTCTGGCGGCTAAACCTGCTGAAATATTAACAGCTGTGGTGGTTTTGCCCACTCCACCCTTTTGATTACAAATGGCAATTACTTTAGGAAGCATCAATGTTTTTTTTTGAAGTACAAATTAATGGTTTAATTATGACTCTTGGGCTTAATAAACAGTAATTTTTTCAACAAATTGCCCTTTTTAATAATTTTTCACTAAAAAATGGCAAAAAAAAAGCCACTCGAAAGTGGCTTAAATTTATTTAACTTCAATGGTCTTTTCAATTGCCTCGAGCGGATTATTTATTCCATAATCCAACACCGCGAGTATTGAATATTTACCTTTTTTTAATTCATTCGGCATCTCTAATTTTACCACTCTTTTTCCTCCCGGAAATACAGGAAAATCTACAACTGGCGTGATAACTTCCTCAGAGTTTGAAAGGTTGGTAATTTCCATGTGAGCCCTGCCTGTAATCATGGTTTTTCCTATGTTTTCTATTTCAAAGTCATACACTTTACTATTTTCTTTATTTGGGTTCAAATTTAGTGTTCTCGCTGAACTTTCGAAAAGTGATGGTGGCGTTTGATACAAATGGATACCCATTCGTAATATCTCCTGCACAGCTGCTTTCGCTTCGTTTTGCCCACCTACTAGTTCCTTCTTTATCTGTGCTCCTTGAACAAACAGCATCGCCCATTTCATTTTCTCTAATTGAGCTGGGTCTGTGGGTGCTTGCATAGTAATCAGAATCTCTCCTTTTTGCCCAGCAGGTATCTCTATAAAGTTACTGCTCAGCGTTATCCATGATGAGCACGAGAAAGGTTTAGTACCTGGAGCAAAGTATTCGTGTGAACCGTCTGGGTTTCTATTCCAGTCACCTAAACTCACCTCAAAAGACTGGCTTTTGCTTGAATTGTTGGTAATGGTTACTACTTTAGTTTCAGATGCACCCACGTTTCCAACGTTAAAATTAACGATAGAAGGGTTCACATTTACTTGCTGTGCATGTACTTCGGATAATCCAATTAAAAAGAAAAAAAGAAAAAAAACTCGTTTCATTTATTTAATATATTTATTTTAAACTTTATTTTACAAAACTACCCCTTAATGTTAAAATTGAAACCTATAAAAATAACATTTTCTATACTATTAGTGAGCTTAACATCACTATTCAAAATTAATGCCCAAACCTTTGATTTTAACCTACAATCTTCATCTTTAACATTTGATTATAGCACACTTAATAATTTTCAAACTTCTCGAACTACCACCAAGGCCTTTACTTTAAATGTTACCAATTCTAAAAAAGGACAATACAATGTTTATTGCAAGTTAGAACCTATCAATAATTTTAATATTGGCCTTACCCCCACCTCTCTTTTTTCGATAAAACTAAACAGTGCTAATTTTACAATCAGTGGCTCAAGTTTTTTGACAAAACCATTAGGTCTCTCCGATATATTATTACTTGAGGTAAATGGTCGTTCTAGAAAGTCTGATATTATCTATTTCGACCTAATTCTAAACCCACTTGAATTTATATATGTACCCAACTATTACAACTATAACTTTATTTTTACGTTAACCGAACTTTAAAACTAAGACCTTGAAAAAAATACTCATTTTTATATTTTTTATTATTTCTAATACCAGCTTTTCTCAAACAATAGTTACGAGAAGTGCAAATGCCAGTGTGACTGTTTATTCGTATATCGCTATGGACCTCAGCACCAATGGCTTCTTAGACTTCAAATTTAATAATAACCAAGAACTCCTTGATGGCATAATACTCAACAACAAGTTTAACATTGGCGTAAATTCAAACAAAAACTGGCTTCTCAATGTATCCACCTTAACTTCTAACTTTATTTCCATCGGACCTGAGGCCAGTACCCAAATGCCTTCCTCAATTCTCAGCTTAAGAAAAACCACTTCTAACACTTTTGTACCGCTGAGCAATAGCCCGAAAATGGTCACTCAAGGAAGCCGAGGCAATGACACACAGTCAGGCAACAATTTCAAACTTGACATAAAAGCTACTCCAGGATATGATTATAATGGTGGTGCCTACGCTATCGTCTTGCTTTTCACCCTTACTGCCCAATAGTATTATTGCTTTCTAATGTTAATTTTTCGCCTTTGTTTCACAACTTTAAATTCTATTTCTGAATAGTTTTCATTAGTCAAATCTACTGAGAAAATAGATTTCTCTACATGATACTCTTCTCCAAAAATATTGGTCGGCATCTGTATATTATAAAAGTCTTTATTTAAATTAAAATAAAACTCTCCTTTTGAGTTTGTAGAAGATTTAAAAATCTCTCCCTTTTTATTGATGGCAATAATTAGAATGCCATTTGCCGCCTCAATTTTGTTGTTATAGGTATTTTCATTTTCAAACTTTACTCTCCCTGCCACCATTCTACTTTGCTTAAATGGCACACCAAGTGAAACATTTCTATCTAAATTTAAGGTATCTACGGTTCCGTCTTTTACCATCCATCCTTTCAGGTTTTGAATAACTTTATAATCTATTATGTATTGTTTTTCTTCGGCATTTTTAAGGAAAATCATTCCTTTGCTGTTAGACTTAAAGGTGATATCATTTATTTTGATATTAACATTGGATAGTGGCTCTTCTCCATTATCAAACAGGTCATTATTGTTTAAATCTTTAAATAAAAACAAACTCGCAGAGTAATATTTTTGCTTAAATATCATCGGTACGTCTAAGGTTTTCTTGACCGAAACATTAAATGACATTGTATTGGATACATCTTTAATGTCAAAGCTAGAAAATAGTGTTATTCTTGATTTTATCTTAGGCATTTCAAAATATAGCTCATTTCTTACATACATACTCGGGTGCTCAAAATTTGAACGATTACTAACCGTGAGATTTAAGCGATTATAGAAAGTTTTCGACTTGTTATTTAATTCATAAAAAACAGATACGTTTTGAGAATTAGGCAATACATTAGATTTGTAATAACTCAAATAGTCAAAATAATAATTAGGCCCAAAAGCATAATTTGCATTTACACCAATATTTTTATACTTCATTTGATAATAAGCACTATAGCTATTGTTCATATTAGAATCTGCCAGTTCTTTTATGGAGGCCTGGGTATAACTAAATCTTAAAGTTTGAAAAAACTTAGCCTTATTAGAAGTCAAATAGACGGTAGATCTATAACCTTTCATTTTAGACAAATCTTCATTTTGCTGATATTGCTCTAAATAAGAAAACTCAAAACTTATGTTATTTACTTGATTAGCAAATCCAAATCTTAAGCCACTATCAAAAGTCTTATAATTTAGACTTGAGAAACTTACATTTTCCGAATTAAGCTGAACAGGCTGCCTTGAGTTTGTTTGCGAGAATAAAGAGAAAGTAGCCTTTTTGGTACCAAACCTTAGCTCATGACTTCCATGTATTACTCCTCTTAATAAACCATAATACAAAGGACTGTAATATTGATACGAAGATTGTAATCGAACTAAATTATATCTTTTCTCGATTCGATAGCCACCCATGTAGCCATAGTTGAGCGTGTCAATGTGTTTTCCAGCACTATAACCTCCCGATACCGAAATTTGGTCATTTACTGTGCTTTTTTTCTCTAGTTTATGTAGACTAAAAAAAGCTAGCACATCTTTCTTTTTGTCATCGATTAACATCGCATTTGTTGACAAATTCAGACTCTCTGAAATGTTATTATCGATTCTTAAACCCAAAACTTGATCGTCTTTCTGATAGCCTTTAACACCGTAAAGCTCAAACTCACTTTGTTTTTTGTTTTTAAAAACTACATTTGCTCCATATCCGTTAATTTGGTAATTCAGGAACCTATTTTGACTGCCTACACCAACTTCAAACCTGTCGCTACTATATCTGAGGCTATAAAACTGCGTTGAAAATATATCCCCAAGGTTTACCGAATTTGTTCTCAGTCTGAAATTAAGCGACCTATTTTTTCCATAATCGTAGTTTCCACTAATATCGAAATAGTTATACGAAGAATTTCTTTTAAACATATTAACTCCAAAATACTCTACGTCAATCGGCATAGAGCCAAACCTGCTTGTTTTACCTTGAAAAGTATCAGATGTGAAATACACGTTACCCGTAAGTAAAACGGTTTCTTTTTGAGCTTTTACAAAAAACAAAACGGTATTGGTGTTCGCGAGTTTTGACCTGGAAGCTACAAAAACCGTTACTGTAGTATCTTTTCCTGGCCAAAGAATAAATTGTGTACCTGTAGAAGGTAAACTTAACCTTAAATCTGACCTTAAACTTATTTCAAAAAGCTCACGTTTATTGCCGTTGTTTTTTACTCTAAGTTCAAACTTGGATAAACTATCGGTAGGTTCAATTAGCAGATTTGAACTCAATAGACTTGCATTCCATACCGTATTATTATTAATTCTTACAAAGAAATTCTGCTTAATTTCTTTGCCCGTCATTGGATTTTGAAATATGATGGTTATGGGATAATTTACATCGCCTAATGCCGCCCGCGAAGGAGCGATACGAAACGGTATACTCAAAAACTCGCCTCTTTTAACTACCACTTTTGGGTCAGGGTTAGTTACAAACCCCCACCCAACGGGCAAACTAAACCCCAGACCCAGCACTAAGTCTTGGTCTGAGGTATTGTTTATGGTTATAGAGTTAAAAGCAAACTGCCCTGGCTTTACAGCCACTGTATCATTTAGAACCTGAATAGAATAGTTTTCCATACCCATATCAAACTGTCCCATAGCCTCGTTTTTTGACAAAAACAAGCACAGAAAGCATGAGATAATAAAAATAGATATGTTTCTATTTTGTATCATTTTAGGGTTTTAGGAATAACAGTTTTATGATTAGGGAAATGCTTTAAGTATTGAATTTATGGTGCTGTTACTGTGAAGGTTACACCCAATGTATATACCGCAGGTGAGATATACCCAGGCTTGGCAATGTAATCTATCTGAAACGTATTTAGCCCAAAGCCACCTTTAGCACCTGTAGTTAAAGTTTGATCTGTTGTAGAAAGCGGAATAGCTGCAGTGCTTCCATTCTTTCTTACCGAAAGCGTACTTGCTGCCACATTCAAATCTCCTGTTCCTGAGGTAACAAAATTGGCCGTATTAGCCTTTACACTTACATTCCAAGCCTTGTTTGATCTTACCTTTAGCCCTGCTGCTGAGAGGTTGGTTTTGCCGTCCTCAAAATCAGATGCAGTTGCAAATGTAAATCCAAGATTTTGTGTAGTGTTATCAAAATCAAGCTCCAATATGTTATTGATGCTCAATGTGACAGTTTGTGTTTTTACGGTGTTTTGACCGAACACATTTGATGCCAAAAGGCATCCGATTGCGATTGAAAAAAGAGTTTTATTCATTGGGTAAAAAAATTATGACTGCGGTTTATATTCAGCCAATTAAAAATTTATTAAGAAAATACGGTTTATATTAAGGTGCGGAAAGTGTAAAAACTACATCAATGGTATATTCACCAGGTAGTATATAACTAGGTGCAGCGAAATAGTCAATTTGAAAATTATTGAGATCAAAACCACCACGTGGACCAGTAGTTAAAACTTGGGGAGTTGTAGACAGAGACTTGAAAACCGTCTCGCCATTCTTTCTAATCGAAAGCTTACTGGCACTTAAACCTTGATAGCCATTATTGCTCTGAAAAAACGTTGTAGCTGTTTTTACATCTACAATCCACTGAATGTTTGACCTGACTTTGAAAGTACCAGCTTGTTCTAAGGTTTTACCATTGTCATAATCACTTGCTTGATTAAAAACAAAATGAGGGTTAGTAAGTGAACTCACAAAATCTAGCTCAATTATATTTTTTACTTCGAGGGCTACATCGTGGCCTTTGGCAGAAACCTGCCCGTAAGACAATAAGGTGGTGGTAAAAGTTACCACTACGGTTATTAGGAATTTTTTCATTAAAAAAGCAATTTGTTTTCGCCAAATTAGAATCTAAGATTCTGTTTGACTTTATATGTTTTGTAAAGAAGTTAAGCACTTAAAATCTTCACAATTGACATATATCAACAACTGTGCCAAAAATGATTTAACGGTGGCGAAAAAATCACAAATCATTAAAAATCAAATAATTAAAAACAATAATATTTGATTATTGTAACGAAAAAAATGAAATGAAGAATAATTACTATTGAGGTGAGAGCGTATAAACTACTTCGATATCGTAGATATCGTGTTTAACACTGCCTGGTTTTGCAGTGTAATCTAACAAAAAATGATTCTTTTCGAAACCACCAAGACCACCTTTGGCCACCGTTTGGTTTTCAGTACTAAGAAGAATTTGCTCATTTGAGCCTGTTTTGTTTATCAAAAAAGCGGAAGATGGAATATCAATATCTCCGACAGTCTGTGGATTAAATGAAGCAGATGTAGACTTTACATTTACTACCCAATCTAAATTAGAAACTACGCTAATCCCAATAGCTTGCACCTTGGTTTTTCCGTTTTGATAATCTTCAGTAGTATTAAATACAAAATCAGAAGAAGTTAGGTTGTTGTCTACTTTCATTTCGAGGACAGGAAGAGCCGTCAAAGTAATTTTTTGGGTAAAAGTACTTTGGGCTTTCAGGCCAGTTAAGGCTAACAAAAAACACGTTATAAACGATAGCGTTTTGTTCATTTTTCCTTGTTTTAGACAAATTGGCGTAGCCCTTAAACTTAAATTAAAAACTACGGTCTACAAACATAAAAAAATAAACCAAAATAAACACCAAAAGGAGAGAATAAAAATATCCTCTCCTAATGAAAACTATAAAAGTGAAATTTTACTGAACCGATAATGTATAAATCACATTCATTGAATACGTATCTGGAGCAACTGCACCTGGATTTAACTTGTAATAAACTGTAAAGTCATGACCAGGGGTAAGTGGCGAACCTAAAGATCCACTTTTAACTGCTGCAAAGTCCGTAGATAATGATGTATAAGTACCATCGGAAGCTAAAGCCCAAGCTAATTTATTATGTGAAATGTCAGAACCAGATGTAGTAAGTGCTGTAAATAAATCAGTTTCTGCTTTTACTTGCAATAACCATGGAGAAGTTGAAGTAATTAGAAAGTTGTGTCCTACCTTTCCTGAAATACCATCAGCATAGTGAGCAGCGGTATTAAAAGCAAAATCAACTTGTGCTAAATCCACAGTAGTTCCTCCAGTACCACCTGTGCCACCACCACCACCACCAGTACCATCTGTAGTAACTGCAGTGGCTACCATTTGAACTTTTTGTTTGTAGGTTTGAACTAAATTGGGATAAGTTACTACCTGTGCACTTGCACCAAGTGCAAACAAAACAAGAGCGAATGATGTCAAAATAGACTTTTTCATAATAAAAAAATGTTTAATTTTTTGATTAGCTTTTCAATGGTATTTCCCTGACATTTTAGGAACCAAAATGATACACTAAATCCTAGTTTATAAATAATTTAATTTGGGAGGCCTTTTCATAAATGGTTAATTATGGGGCTGCTCTTGTGATTATACGCTCCAAAATCTGTGCCACAACTTTAAATGCCAGAGTTGCTAATAATTAGAAACTTAGCCAAAAATAGTTACCGTTAAATAATTTTTTGAAAGCAAAAAAACAACACAACTACCTGATAAACAAAAGTATGAATATCAAAAAAAGACGTTTTTTGAAAAGAAAAAAAAGTAGAAACTAAATTTAAATTCGCCTAAAATATTTTTAGAATTGAAATAAAAATATTTCTAAATAAAAATGGCACGGGGGTGCGAACAAAAAAAGTTGTCGTCATAATTAAAAAGAAAAGCAAAACTGCTTTACTCGTGCCAATCTTGGATGCTCTTGGTGAGGGTTTCGTAAACTTCCAATAAGTCCTCGTCTTCGGCAAGATAATCCAGGTGTGATTTTATGCTGCTGTCGTCGCCTCTTAGGGCTGGTCCCGTTTGTACTTCGGCGGGGTGATCGCTGGCCATGGCCTTTTTAAAGGTTTCGGCAATCAAAGGTTTTAGCATATCAAATTCCAGATTTTCGGAATCTAAAATAGCTTTTGACAATGCCCACAAATGATTTGTAAAATTACATGAAAAAACCGCCGAAACATGCAAAATAGCACGCTCCTTGGAGTTCATCAAAAAAACTTCGTTTGAGATTGCCCTCGCTAGTCCGAGCAGCAGATTCTCGGTTTCTTCGTTTTCAGACTCTATGGCAATCGGAATTTTAAGAAAATCTACTGCTTTGCCTTTGGTAAACGTCATTACTGGATAAAAAACCCCACTGCTTACGGGAAGGTCGTGGTAGATTCGGAGTGTCTCTTGCACATCTGACAGTGGGCGACCACCAGAAGTATGCACCACTATGGCTCCTTCAGGAAACAAAGCCTTAGAACAAACCTCCGCTATGGCGTCATCAGACACGCAAACAAAGAAAACATCTGCCCTACTTTCCGAAAAATCGAGCTCCGTATTGATTTTTACTTCGTAGAGCTGTTGGCCAATCTCTTCGGCCTTGTCTTCGTCTCTTCCATAAATATCTGTGACCAAAATCTCGTTTTTTTCAAATACGCGAGCCAAATGCCAAGCCACGTTTCCAGTGCCGATTATCGCAACGTTCATAATGTATTAAGGTGTATCTACGTAAATATATCAAATACTTACTAAAGTTGTTTTTGTGGCACTTATTTTACCCTAAATTCTTGTAGAAAATGCATGATTTTAACCGTTGCACCTTTGTTTTTCTGAATAAATGCTTCGGAGTCTTTCTTAATTTTAAGCAAAGCACCTGCATCCATATTTAACAGTAGCGTATGCAGCTGCTCATGACTATCTACCGAAAATGCGACTCCCAACGAAAGGAGGGCTACTGCTTCGTCAAATTTCTTAAAGTTTTTATTTCCGAAAAATACGGGTACACCAAAAACCGCCGCCTCCAGAGTATTGTGCAATCCTTTGCCAAAAGCCCCTCCTATATATGCATGGGTGGCATATTGATAAAGTTTAGAAAGCATTCCTATACTATCTACAAAAACCACTTGAGTTTCCCTAAGAATTTCTTCATCAGGTAAATCCGAAAATAGGGCCGTGGGGCTATGAATTTGCTTTCTCCAGTCTGATATCTCCACTTCGTGGATTTCGTGCGGGGCAATGATAAATTTCAACTCTGGAAATGCATTAATAACCGGCAAAAGCACCTGCATATCTGCTGCCCATGCACTGCCCACCACCATCACTTGCTGTTTACCTACAAACTCTGAGACCCGGTCTATGGCTTGAATCTGCTGGGCGGTGTCCCAAACTCTGTCAAAACGGGTATCTCCTACTGTTTCGATGCTGGTGAAACCGTTTTTAACTAAAATATCTGCGGTTTCTTTGTTTTGAACAAAAAGACGATCAAATGAGAAGAGTGCTTTTCTGAAAAAACTCCCATAATACTTAAAGTAGATTTGACTTTCTCTAAAAATCATGGAGATGCCTATCACTAAAGATCCGGCAGCTTTAAGTTCTTTGATGAAATTAGGCCAAATTTCGTATTTCACAAAAACCGCTACATCAGGCTGAATCGCTTTTACGAATGCTCGAGCATTGCCAGGGGTATCTAAGGGCATATACATGACTTTGTCTGCCAAGGCATAGTTTTTACGAATTTTATATCCCGAAGGTGAAAAAAAAGTGAGCAACACAAAGTCGTTTGGAAACTCCGCTTTGTAGGCTTCTATTACGGGCCTGCCTTGCTCAAACTCACCCAAAGACGCACAATGAAACCAAATGAGCTTTTGGTTATAATTTCTTTTGCTTGAAAAATCTTTTAACTTAACCGACAAATCGCTTTGACCAATTGCAAAAAGCCCAATCTTAGAATTTGATTTTCGAAAGAAAACCAACAACACTTTTACTGTAAACAGTAAAACATTGTAAACAAACTGCGATATTTTTTCTAAAAAAATCAAGACTATGGTTCTATATTAGGAAGCGTAAAATTTGTTTTTATACCCGCAAAACGCACCGAAACTACCGCAATAAAAGTGGCCAGTTCTATAAACGCCAAAGGAGCATTCAGGTATTTTAAAAGAAAAAAAAGAAAACCGCCTATCAGACAGGCAGTAGCATATATCTCTTTATGAAAAAGTGTGGGTATTTCATTTAACAAAATATCTCTTAATACCCCACCAAAACAGGCCGTTATGGTCCCAATAATCAAACACGACGGCACACTTAGTCCGGCTGAAATACCTTCTTCCAATCCTTTTATCGTAAAAAAACCTAAACCGAGGGTATCAAAAAAAAGCAAGGTTTTATCTAATCTCTCTATTCTTTTTCTAAAAAAAACGGTACAAAGCGAAACCACCAATATGAGTAAAATGATTTTGGAGTCGGTGAGCCATTTGACAGGCGAAATACCCAAAAGCATGTCTCTGATAGTACCACCACCGATAGAAGTCACAAAGCCGATTACCATTACGCCGAAAATATCGAGTCGCTTACGGATACCCGCAAGTGTGCCCGATGCCACAAAGGCAATCATTCCCCCGATATTTATAAATGAAAGTACGTCCAAGCGATTGTTATTATTTTCTGCAAAAATAGCCTAGTAATCTGAGAATCTCGGGCTATTCCTTATATTTTACTCTTTTTTTATGCATTTATCCCAAAAACCTTATATAGTCTTGTAGCTAAAATATGTATCTTTGCGGCTCATTTTAAGGAAGGTTCTTTAAAATCCAACAAACATTATTTTTGATCATGAGATATCCGGAATATAAAGCCGTCAATTACGCAGAAGTAGCAGATGAAATCCTGAAATTTTGGAACGATAACCAAATTTTCCAAAAATCTATTGACACCAAAAGCGGCAAGCCTACATACACGTTTTTTGAAGGTCCACCTTCGGCTAATGGCACACCGGGTATTCACCACGTAATGGCCAGAGCCATAAAAGATATTTTTTGTAGATACAAAACCCTCAAAGGATTCCAAGTAAACCGTAAAGGTGGCTGGGACACGCACGGGCTTCCGGTAGAGCTACAAGTAGAAAAAGAGCTTGGAATAACCAAAGAAGACATAGGCAAGAAAATATCGGTGGCAGAATATAACCAAAAATGCCGCGAGACCGTGATGCGATTCACCGATCAATGGAACGACCTAACCCTCAAAATGGGATATTGGGTAGACCTCGAAGATCCGTATATCACCTACGAAAACAATTACATAGAGAGTATCTGGTATTTACTCAAAGAACTTTTTGACAAAGACCTGTTATATAAAGGATATACCATACAGCCCTATTCGCCAGCGGCCGGAACCGGGCTTTCGTCGCACGAGCTAAACCAGCCGGGCTGCTACCGTGATGTGAAAGACACGTCTATAACGGCTCAGTTTAAATTAGAAGAAACCGAGAAATCGGCTTTTATATTCGAAAAAGCCACTGACCTGGTTTTTGTGTTGGCTTGGACCACCACTCCTTGGACCTTGCCATCTAACGCAGCCTTGACAGTAGGCAAAAACATAGAATACGCACTGGTGAAAACCTTTAACCCATATACGTATTTGCCTATCAATGTGATCTTGGCTAAAGACCTTATCCCGAAATATTTCAGCGAAAAAGGGAAAGATGGCGACTTTGAAGGTTACGAAGCTTCTGACAAAAAACTATTGCCGTGGAGCATATTGACCACCTTTAAAGGCTCAGAACTAGAAGGACTAGATTATGAGCAGCTGATGCCTTATGTACAGCCCGACAAACCTGCATTCAAAATCATCATCGGAGATTTTGTAACTACTGAAGACGGTACGGGCGTGGTGCACACTGCCCCTACTTTTGGTGCAGATGACTTTAGAGTGGCCCAACAAAACGGCATTCCGTCAATAATGGTCAAAGACGAAAATGGCAAAGAAATGCCATTGGTAGACCGCCAAGGCCGATTCGTGAAAGAGGTCTCTGATTTTGCTCACGAATATGTAAAAGAAGCCTACCTGACAGACGAAGAAAAAGAAGCAGAAAGAATAAAACAAGGAAAAGACAAATACCTATCGATAGACGAGCGTATCTCTATCAAGTTAAAGACGCTCAACAGGGCATTTACCGTGCAACGCTACGACCACTCGTATCCGCACTGCTGGCGAACCGACAAGCCGGTACTTTACTATCCGCTTGACAGCTGGTTTATAAAAACCACCGCCATGAAAGACCGCCTGGTAGAGCTAAACAAAACCATCAACTGGAAGCCTGAATCTACAGGTACAGGGCGTTTTGGCAACTGGCTTGAAAACCTAGTGGATTGGAACCTGTCGCGATCGAGATATTGGGGTACTCCCCTACCGATTTGGAGAAATGATTTCCATGAGCAAATATGCATTGGTTCGGTAGCCGAACTGATTGAAAAAATGCAAGAAGCAGTAGACTCAGGCAAACTATCGGATGAGCAGTCTTCTAAAAACAAGACATTCCTAGAAATGCACAAAGACGGCACGTTTGACCTCCACAGGCCATTTGTAGACGACATCTTCTTGGTTTCTGACCTAGGGAGTGTGCTTTCGCGTGAGCCAGATTTGATTGATGTTTGGTTTGACTCAGGTGCTATGCCGTATGCACAGTGGCACTATCCATTTGAAAACAAAGGCAAAATAGACGGCGATGGCCTTCAAAGCACCTACCCTGCTGACTTCATATCAGAAGGTGTGGACCAAACGCGTGGCTGGTTTTTTACCTTGCACGCCATAGCCGGTATGTTGTTTGACTCTGTAGCGTTTAAAAACGTGGTTTCTACAGGTTTGGTTTTGGATAAAAACGGCAACAAGATGTCTAAACGCCTCGGGAACGCCATAGATCCATTTACTACCTTACAAAACTACGGTGCTGACCCTACCAGGTGGTACATGATCACCAACGCACAGCCTTGGGACAACCTACGTTTTGACCTAAATGGAATCACTGAGGTTAGAAATAAGTTTTTCGGAACATTGACTAACACCTATAATTTCTTTGCCCTATATGCTAACCTAGACGGCTTCGAGCGATCGGGCAAAATAGACTTGGCAAACTGCACTGAACTAGATAAATGGATACTATCTAAACTACAGACACTAATAGGCGAAGTAGACGAAGCATACGAAACTTACGAGCCTACCAGAGCCGGCAGGGCCATTCAAGAGTTTGTGTCTGACCATTTGTCTAACTGGTACGTAAGATTGAGCAGAAGACGCTTCTGGAACCCGTCTGCAGGCGAAAGCCAACGCAAAGACAAACATGTGGCTTATGAAACACTTGGCTACTGCCTAACGGTGGTTTCGCAACTGATGGCACCTATAGCCCCATTCTATGCAGACTGGCTTTACAGAAACCTAACGCATACGTCTGACGATAACTCGGTGCACTTAACGGACTTCCCAGTAGCTGAGCATACGTGGATAAACAAAGACCTAGAAAACTCAATGGACTTGGCACAACGCATAAGTTCGATGATACACGGTATCCGTAAAAACAACAAGATAAAAGTAAGACAGCCGCTTTCTAAAATATTGGTGCCTGTACTAAACCAAACCACCCGCGACCAAATCAGCAGTGTGGAGGAGTTGATTAAAACAGAAGTCAACGTTAAAGAGGTTTCTTATCTCGACGATGCTTCGGGTGTATTGAGCAAAAAAGTAAAACCAAACTTTAAGGCTTTAGGACCTAAATACGGCAAAAACATGAAAGCCGTGGCTGACCTGATATTGGGCTTAGACAAAGAGCAGATAAAAGAAATAGAAACTCAAGGGAAATTGAGCTTCGAAATAGGCGAAATAGAACTGAGCGATTTGGAGATACTGACCGAAGACCTACCCGGCTACCTAACCGCTCAAGACGGCGGCCTTACAGTGGCTCTTGACATACACATAGACGACGCCCTGAAACAAGAAGGCATAGCGAGGGACTTTGTGAACCGTGTTCAGAATTACAGAAAAGACAATGGCTTTGAGGTGACAGACAAAATAGTGATTGAATTAGAAAACGACCAAGAAGAGCTAAGCACTGCCGTTCAAAATTTCTCAGCATACATATGTCAGGAGGTTCAGGCTACAAGTTTAGAAATCAAAAATGGACTAAAAGAAACGGTAGAAATAGAGATGGATGAATTTATTTTAAAAATTAAAATATTTGTTTTTTCGTAAAGTATTCATTTCTAATATTTTAAAAAAAATGTATAAAAATAATATGATTTTTTTTCGGTCGGGGTATTGACAATACAAAAAATGCACTTATCTTTGCACCACAATTAACCGAAAGGGAATTTGGTCCGGTAGTTCAGCTGGTTAGAATACATGCCTGTCACGCATGGGGTCGCGGGTTCGAGTCCCGTCCGGACCGCAAAAAGCACTCAATTTGAGTGCTTTTTTTGGTTTCTGGGGGTTTTAGTCCACTTTTAGATATTCTAGGTTACTATGTTTTAACACATAATACCACATTTTTTGTTACTCGTTTGTTACCCACATTTTCTCTGCACTTTCATGGTATGTTTGAATTCACAAAAACATAATGCAAATGAAAGTTTCCTACAGATTAGTTTTCGATTTTAAAAAAGACATACCTAAAAAGAACAAGGAAAAAGGATTGATTCAAATTCAAGCTTACCTTAATGGAAGTCGTCGATATTTTTCCACTAAAGTTTATTTAACTCCAAAAGAATGGGATACTAAAAAAAATAGACCTAAAGACGCATACCTTGAAAAAACTATCAAAGACTTTTTAAATACCTTTGAAACTTTTGAGATTGAGTATCGAGCCTTACATGGGAAGTTTGAATTATCAGACTTTGATATCTTTTTAAAGCCAAAGGAAAAACTAAGACCAAAAACTTCTTTTACTAAATTCTTCAAAGAGCAAATTGAAAAGGAAACGCAACTTGAACTTGTAACTATTCAAAGTCACAGAAACACACTATTGGTTTTGACAAAATTTATGAGAAATATCGAATTTGAGGATTTGAATTATAGCCTTATTCAAGATTTTGATAATTTCTTAAGGTCTGACAGAAACTTAAAGATCAATACCATAGAAAAATATCACAGGCAGTTAAGAAAATATATTAACCTCGCTGTTAAGCAGAATTTAATGGCTGAAAACGAAAACCCCTACCGTGACTTTAAATTACACACTGAAGAAACAGACACTATTTTTTTAAGGCTGGACGATATTGCAAAAATAGAGTCGCTGGTTTTTAATGAAAGAATGGAGAAAAAAGATAAGCTTGAAAAAGCAAGGGATATGTTCCTGTTTAGTTGCTATACAGGATTAAGATTTTCTGATTGTAAAGCACTAACAAGAGAAAACTTTGAAGAGACTGCTAACGGTCTAATATTAAAATTTAGAGCAAAAAAAACAAATAAAATAGGAACTAGACCCTTATATTTACTATTTAATGGAAAACCAGTGGATTTAGTTAGAAAATACTGGCCAACCACTGAGAAAAGAAGATTATTTCATGGAATGTATAACTCCACAGTAAATAAGCTTTTAAAGCAAATTGCAGTGTTGGCAGGTGTTAATAGAAAACTCTATTTTAAAGCTTCAAGAGACTCTTTTGGAACTAATCTTTATATACTTTCAAAAGATCCAATGTTAGTCCAATCACAGTTACAGCACTCAAAAAGAGAACAAACTGACAAATATGTACATTTGGTTGAAGATATTCAAAATGAAAAATTGAGAGACATATTTAAAAAAGAAAAAAATGGGAAATAACGTAATTAAAAATATAGACTTTAAGCTTCCAGATGATTTTGCAAGTGAATTATCGATTCCTGGAAAAAAAATAGCAATTAAGTATTATTTGAATATATATCTTAAAGCTACCGAATATATTTCTCAATTGAAAGATGAAAAAAACAATAGTTCAGAACCAAAGTTTCAATTATACGTACGAATAATTTTTAATAGACAATCTGTCAAAATTAAAAGTAAGTTAAATGTAAGTTTAACATTAAATGAGTTTGATGAATTAATTGAAATATGTGCGGAACCTGAAGCATTTAAAGCGGAGAAAAAAGAACTCTATTTAAAAATGATTAGAGAAGCTGCTACTCTAACTAACGTTGTAAAAAATGAGTATGAGAAAGTTACAGATAATGACCGTACCGGTATGCTTATCCATACTTTTGATTTTTCATATTTATTCAATACCTATAGATATGAAAACTTCGAATTGCCGAAAATAATAAATGAAATTTTAATTGAACACATAATTTCTTTTTCAAAAAGTCTTAAGAATACTGATTTTATTGAATATTTATTGAATGAAAGTTTAGAGCTAAATGCTTTTCAATTGATTTCATTCTTAAAAACTCAAGACAATAAATGGCTTGAATTTGAAAAAAGACTAGATGAAAATATCTGGATGTTTGAATTTAAATATTACGAATTCAAATTCCATAACCCTAAATATCTCTTAATGGGTGCAACTCTTGCAGACTTTAAATACCTTGACTTTATTGAAGACTTCCAAAAATACTTCAAAACAATAGAATTTAAGGGGTTAATAGAATCTATCAAGACTTTAATAGACGACAATCAAAAAAGATAAATATTTTTCTTGCTGTTGGCGTTATTACAACATATTATTTACTACCTTTGGGTATTAAATAATAATAATTTTTATGCACCGACAAAAAAGTCAATTAAGTACTGAAGTAACAGACCTTCAAAGCGTGGTCTCGCTCATCGAACAAAAGTTCAAACATCTTGAGAAAGTAATCTCCAAAGAAACAAAATCTGAATTACCTGAAACTATTCAGCCATCAGAGGTATGTGCAAAATTTGGTTGGTCAAGATCAAAATTTGAGCAATTCAAGCGAAGTGGACTATTTAGAACCAACAAGATTGGTGGTAAAGTCTACGTCTCCATTCAAGATTTAAAGAACCTTTTCCCGAAGGATTTTTAATGATTTAGGTGCATAAAAAAAGCCAATGTGTTCCCGCACATTGGCTTCAAATGCACCGACTAGTACATTTTTTTAAAATAATAACTAACAAATTTATGAAATTCGTTTCAAAAAGTCAATCACTCTCCCAAGTGATTGCAAAATCCTTTTTGCCTTTTAGCCAAAGCGGTTCTCCTCCCCTCATAATTCAGTTATTGTCAGGTCATGGCCTTACAATATTTCAATGTAATTCTTCAAAGCACTTTAACATTAAAAAAACTGAAACTGATGAGTAAATATAAATTCGAGGATACTAATAAACCAAAGGGTACTTGTCCAAAATGTAATACTGAAAAGTCATTTAGATATTATCAAAATGACCTTGGTGTACGAATGCCATTAGAATATGGGATTTGTGATAAAAAAAATAAATGCGGTTATCACAATATCCCTACTGGTAATGGCATTACAAAGGCTTCTACAAAGAGTAATCCGAAAATAGAATACATATATCCATCTAAAGAACAGAAGGATACATTTGAAGATTATTTAAATGACTCTTCAAGCTCATTTCACAAATTTTGCGACTCTATTGGCATTCCAGCAAGTCATCTAAAATCTCAAAATGTTGGGACTGATGAAAAAGGCCTAACAGTATTTGTTTTTCGGAACAAAAAAGGTGATATAATAAATTGTAAAAGGACTAGATATGCCACCAATGGTAAAAGAGACAAGAACTTTTACAGCTTTTCAATGAAAGGTCCAAATCAAAATCAAAAATACAGCATTGATTTATTTGGATTAGAAAGTATTGATATAGATAAAGAAAAGAATGTAGTAATAGTAGAGTCAGAAAAAACAAAAGTAATTGCCTCATACTTTTATCCTGAATATGTATGGTTGGCAAGTGCAGCCGCAAATGGTGTTAAAACTGAAAAAGCCAAAAATCTCATTGGTCGTGAAGTAATATGGCTTTGTGATGCTGACAAAGCAGGAAGAGATAATTCCAGCATAAGAAACCTTAGATCAACGGTAAATGATATTGAAGTTTCCGATTTGTTTCCTGAAAGAGAAGATGGACACGATTTGGCAGATGAAATAATAGCAAATATAGAACGGTTCAAAAATGAAAAGACAAAGCTTGATATTTTAGACGGCATTATCAAAAACGAGTTGTTTTTTATTAAACCAACAGTAGAGTTTCGTGATGATTACTCTATTTGGGTAAAAACAAAAAACAATTATGAAGTAGTAGCACAGGAATATCTCCTATTTATTAAGTATAAAACAATTGACAACGAAGACCAAATAACTTGGATAATTGAAATAAAAACAAAAATGAAAAACTCGAAATTTATAGAAGTATCACATGATGATTTTTGCTCCGCTAAAAAAATAAAGAATATTCTTGCTAAAGAAAGGTTAAGTTTTAAAGGGACAGAACTACATTTAACCGAAATGCAGGATGTATTATTCAAACACAAATTTCCTGATGCCATAAAGGTTACTAGGTATGGATACCATCAACAATCTGGTTGTTATTTCTTTTCTAATGAAGTATTAAAGCCAAATAACCAATTGGCCACTCCAGGAAATTTAGGAATAATTAATTCTGGTGAATTTCATTTATGCATTCCAACCTCCAACAATAAATTGAAACATAGATTCAAGCTAACGGATAGCCAAATTAACTTCAATACTTGGTTCCGAATATACGCTCAAGCTCATACTTTAGAGAAGGCGTTTATACCGGTTTGTTTTTATGTTATGTCTTTGTTTAGAGACATCATTTTAAAACATAAAGGAAGCTCTCCTATTCTTTTTCTAAAAGGCGGAGCAGGTACTGGCAAAAGTAGTATAGTAAGGAGCTTAACGGCCTTATTTGGCTTTAAACAAGAAGATATAAATCTAAAGTCAAAAAATACAGAAGCGGCATTAGTTAAATTAATGGATCAGGCATCCAATACGCTTTTATGGATGGATGAATACCATCCTGACTTTCAGCATGAAGGTCTTTTACAGGCAGCTTATGACAATGCAGGATATCATAAAACACCCGATAACAACAGAGGGAACACAGATACTGATAGTATAGAAATACATTCTGCTTTGACTCTAACAAGTAACTTTTTACCAAGAAATCCAATTTTCTTTTCACGGTGTATTTTAATAAGTGTAGAAGATACCAAAAAGACACAAAGCCAAAGAGAAGGTTACAATCAAATTTCAGACTTAGAGTCAAGAGGTTTGGCAGGTATTTCTGTGGAGCTTCTTAAATACAGAGCGTTAATTGAAGAAAACTACAGTAATGCTTTCGATAAATTAAATACAAGTTTACTTGAAAAAGTAAAAGGATGTGACTATCCAGAAAGAATAACTAGTAACATAATACAATGTATGACATGTGCATTTATTCTTCAAACTCATAACAAAATCGCCATGTGCGAAAGTGAAAGTGAGGATGATGTTTTAGATGTATACACTAGCTATGCTGCCGATTGTATAAAACATCAGCATCAAATTCAATTTAGTAATTCAGATGTGGCGGAGTTTTTTGCCATACTTCAAAATTTATATGATGCTCATCAATTAATCGAAGGAGTACATTTTAAGTTTTTAAACGAAATGCTTCAAATTAATCTGCCTTCAGTCTATAATCTTTACAAACTAAAGTATAGACAAATAAATCACGGCACGGCTCCAGACAGAGATTCTATTGTACAAGAGATTTTAAAAATTGAAGAAAAGAGAAATTCCAAAGAGGTTCTTAAGTCAATTCGTTTTTCAAAAAATATAGAGTCTGAAAAATCAAGCTCTCAGCCAGTAAGTAATTCACTTTCATTGATTTACGAAAACTATAGGCTAAGATTCAATTTGAATTTAAATAGAGAATATCCAGAAAATAATTTTGATTCTTAAAAACAACACTACACTACAACAAACACTTTAAAATCCTTATTATCAATTATTTATATTAATATTCTTGTAGTAAAAGTGTAGTAAATCTGTAGTTTAATGTAGTAATTCTGATTTTAATATTTGTAGTAAGTGTAGTAGCCTTTAACTACACTTTTACTACAAATATCAAGAGTTAATTATTTAATTATCAACAGTTTAAAGTTGCGTTGTAGTGTATTAAAAAAACAACCTAAAAAAATGAAAAGATTAGTATTGAATTATATGGACGTAATGAAGATTTTGGATGCAAGCAGGTCATCTAGCTATGCAATAATCAAAAGTATAAAAGAGGAGTACCCAAGTTCTAAGAAACTGACAGGGGCGAGAGTCACTATTAAGGATATTGCAAATGCTTATGACCTTGTGGAGACAGAGATTCACGAATGTATTAAGAGTGGGTAATATTATCCCTTCGCTATATACTTTATTAAAATGTAAAACAAAATCCACACAATCCATATTGTCCATACTCTCCTGTGTTATACGTCGTATAACATTAAGTTTGCACATGTAAAACCGCTGTAACGCAATTGTTATACAGCTGGTTTACAGAATATTAAAAACTTTTTAAAATTTTTATCATGAATGAATTATCACAAAATGTAAACATACGAACATCGTATGATTTTAAACGAAAAGTCATGGCCGAAGCAAACGAAAGGCGTATGAGAATGTCAGAATACCTAACAAATCTAATACAAGATTATTGGGAAATGGAAGAAAAAGGGGAGCTAAAAAGTTCCAAATTTGAAAATGAAGAATATGAAAAGGAGCTAAAGAACTATCAAGTTAAATTGGAGGAAAAGGCAAGAAAAATAAAAACCTTAGAAAGCAAAATTAACTCGTATGAAGAGAAATTCGAAGATTTTCAGAACAACTATCAAAGTTCAGTTTTAGAAAAATCAAACCGTATACTAGAGCAATGGAAACAGAGCGAGCTAAAAAGAATAGAAAATGAGATAAAAGAGCAAAAAAATGCTGAATTGGATACTTTAAATAAGTTGTATTTAAAAACAAAAGAAAACTATTATGAAAACTCTGCACGTCTTGAAAGGTATGAAACTGACCTACTAATGGAAACATTTGACTTTGTTAATGGTCAATCAAATGAGGATGTTGTAGCCGATATGCCCACTCTGGTGAACATCTTGGTAACTATGTATTACAACCAATTTATATTACCCACTCTAAACCAAACACAATATGCTTGACCCAAATCTCAAATTTGACTATAACCCATTTGAAATAGTAGAATATCGCCCGAGGTTTTATCCTAAACCTGAAAAAACAACTAATTGGTTTTCTATCATTTTCTGGTCGGCAGCAGCTATCGGAATCCTGATTTTAACTTTTGTATTTGGAGAGTCAATCAAAAAATTCTTCAAGAAGCAATTAGAGGCCATTGAAAAAATGAAAGAGGATAAAATTTTAGAAGAATCCATAGATAACCAAGAATCAAAAAGTATCGAACAATGAAAAAAACATTAAAAATCATCACTTCTGTTATTGTATTATTACTAAATATCTCTTGTGAAAACCAAGAGATATTTCCATCTCCAAATCCAGAATTTAGTATTAAATATGGCGATTATGGAGATATAGTCCTTAAAAATAACTCAACGTATAATTCATATACCATAGACTGGGGAGATGGCAATATAAAAAACCTTGATAAAGGATTCTCCGAGATATTCCATGGCTATGAAAACGATGGTAATTACACCTTAAAAGTAACCGCAAAAAGAAAACTTGGGAAAAGTGGTTTTACTTCGGAAGTTGTAAAAATTACTAATACCAAGGGAACATTTCTGATTTACCTAAACAAGAAGATTAATGATAACTACCTGAATTTTTATATTGACAATGTTTATATAGGAGCAGTTAGCAGTTATATCACGTCTTCTGTAAAAATATCTTGCGACAATAAAACCTTAGTAAATGGAGTAGGATTTTATAAGGATCTAAAACCGGGAAAACATACCTATAGAGCGGTTTCTGCAAATGGAACTTACGTTTGGTCTGATACATTTACTATAAGCAATAAAGGCTGTGTGATTAGAATATTGGTGTGATATTTCGTAAAAATATCTTATCGACACAAAGGCAGGCGGTGGCATTTAAAAAGCTCCGGCTGTCTTTTTTTTATCTTTTGTTTCAAAAAATACCATGTAATAGTATTTGATAACAAATAGTTCTTTTTAAATTTAAATCGAATTTGAAAAATTCTGAAATCGACCATGAAACTCTACTGTTTTTTAGCTTTTTGAAAGAATATTCTTAATTCGCATTGCTTTAACCCCCAGAATTAATAATCTAACCCGATTTCTTGATTTAAAATCATGAATTGGAGTATGGCTTTTATTTCGATTAAAACATGATTTGTTACTTATTACGGATATTAGCCAAAGAAATCTGAGAAAAAGCAATTACATTTTTGAAAAGACATATTTATTGAATTTTATACAAAAAGATGGATCAAGAACTAGAAAAAACCCTTTGGGCCACTGCTGACAAACTCCGAAACAATATGGATGCAGCCGAATACAAACACATTGTATTGGGTTTGATATTCCTAAAATACATTTCGGATAGTTTTGAGGATTTATACAACAAACTCAAAGAAGACAACCTTTCTGATGCCGAAGACAAAGACGAGTACTTGGCAGAGAATGTTTTTTATGTACCCCCTTCTGCCAGATGGAACTATATACAACACCAAAGAGCCAAACTTCCGAGCATAGGCAAAGACATTGATGATGCTATGGATGCCATCGAGAAAGACAACCCTTCGCTAAAAGGTGTATTGCCAAAAGACTATGCAAGACCTGCTCTCGACAAAAAACGCTTGGGTGAACTAGTTGACCTTATCGGAAACGTAGGTTTCAAACAAGAAGGCCATAGCAGCAAAGATTTATTAGGTAGAGTATATGAGTACTTTTTAGGAATGTTTGCTGATGCCGAAGGTAAAAGAGGCGGTCAATTTTATACTCCCGAAAGTATTGTTAAACTATTGGTAGAAATGCTCGAACCATACAATGGGCGTATTTATGACGGTTGTTGTGGTAGTGGTGGTATGTTTGTTCAAAGCGAGAAGTTTTTAAAAGCCCACGGTGGAAGAATTGGCGATATTGCCGTTTATGGTCAAGAGAGTAACCCCACTACTTACAAATTGGCTAAAATGAATTTAGCCATTAGAGGTATTGATGCCAAAATTGAATTAGGCGATACGTTCCATAACGACAGACACAAAGACTTAAAAGCAGATTACATCATTGCCAATCCACCGTTTAATATTTCCGATTGGGGTGGCGAGCAATTGCAAGATAGTCATATGTGGAAGTACGGAGTACCACCAGTAGGAAATGCCAATTATGGTTGGTTGCAACTATTCATCAATAAACTAAGCACCACAGGAACAGCAGGTATTGTATTAGCCAATGGCTCTATGACTACCAATGCAGGTACAGAAAATGAAATAAGAAAACAACTAATTACAGAGGGCTTGGTAGATTGTATGGTAGCCTTACCAACACAACTGTTCTACAATACCCAAATACCAGCTTGTTTGTGGTTCTTGGCTCGTAACCGAACCAATCACAAATTCCGCAATCGTTCAGGCGAAATACTGTTTATAGATGCCCGTAAATTAGGCACTATGACCAGCCGTAAAAATAAAATCCTTACAGATGCAGACATTACCCAAATATCAGAAGCCTACCACAATTGGCGTAACATAGATGGCAATTATGAAGATGTACAAGGTTTTTGCAAGTCTGCAAATCTTGCAGAAGTAGAAGCCAACAATTTTGTACTAACTCCGGGAAGATATGTAGGCACTGAAGAAGTAGAAGATGACGGCATACCGTATGAAGAAAAAGTGGCCACCATTTCTGAAAACCTAAAAGGGTATTTTGAAAAGTCTATTGAGTTGCAACAGCGTATTAAAACGAATTTAGTAAAAGTAGGAATTGAAATATAGCACCAAACTAAAATAAGAAATCGCTTATTTTAGTTTAAGGAGATTAAAGTAAAATAAGAATATTTTTATGTTACTTTGCGAAAATAAAAAAGACAATGATAAATTTAGAAAAATATGTAGCAGGTAAACAAATAAAGCACCAAACAGGCTATACCTATTTTATGCCCAATGAAATAAATGATTCGTGGATTTGGGAAGACCAAAGCATTAATACTTTATTAGAAAAAGCGGCTATTAAGTTAGGTGAACTAAATTCATTTTCAAGACTTGTTCCCAACATTGATTTATTCATCCAACTACACGTAACTAAAGAAGCTGTGGTGTCAAGTAGAATTGAAGGGACACAAACTCAAATGGATGAAGCACTTTTAGATGAAGATGAAATTTCACCAGAAAGAAAAAATGATTGGGTTGAAGTAAATAACTACATCAAAGCATTAAACCAAGCCATAAAAGAGTTAGAAACTCTTCCGATTTCTTCACGTTTAATTAAAAAAACACATCAGATTCTTTTAGATAGTGTGCGTGGTGAACACAAACAACCAGGAGAGTTTAGAACCTCCCAAAATTGGATTGGAGGCAACAGTTTAGCTGATGCTGTTTTTATACCACCTAATCAAATCTATGTAAACGAACTAATGGGTGATTTAGAAAAATTCCTTCACAACGAAGATATAAATGTACCTGCATTAGTGAAAATCGGAATTGCTCATTACCAATTCGAAACCATTCACCCATTTTTAGATGGAAACGGTCGTATTGGTCGTTTGCTTATTACTTTATTTTTAGTGGATCAAAAAATATTAAACAAACCGCTTCTATATTTATCTGCATTCTTTGAGAAAAACAAAGGCTTGTATTATGATAACCTCACTTTTGTAAGGTCTAAAAATGATATGAAACAATGGCTTAAATATTTTTTGGTAGGTGTTGCTGAAACTGCTGAAATGGCTACTCAAACCCTATCTAATGTACTCGAATTAAAAGCCAGATTGGAAATGAATATAAACACCAATTTTGGTAAAAGAGCCAATAATGCAACCATACTATTACAGCATCTATTTAAAAAACCTGTAATACACGTAAACCAAGTAAAAGAAATCACTAACAGCAGCTACAAAACAGCTAACGATTTGGTAACCGAATTTGTAAATGCAGGTATCTTAAAAGAAATGACAGGACAAAGCCGTAATCGAGTATTTGTATTTGACGAATACATTAAACTCTTCTAAAAAAAGCAAATAAAAAGTAAATCTCATAAGCAAATAACATAAGTAATTGATAGATAGTGGTTTGATTTCGTTTCAGCTAAAAGCAAATGAAAACAAAACTGCCAATTTCTAAAAAAAACAAATGAAAAATAAAACCGAAAATAAAAACATTCAAAAACTTGATAATCAATACTTTGTTTTGTTTTCTATTCTTTCATTACTAAAAATAAACACCATTTAAATGACCAACTGGAAAGAATATAAATTATCGGATTTAATGGATGTAATAGGTGGAGGAACACCAAAAACTAAAATTCCAAAGTATTGGGATGGAGATATTCCTTGGTTATCAGTTGTAGATTTCGGCAATGCAGAGAAAAAAGTATTTGATACGGAAAAGAAAATTACAGAATTGGGTTTAAATAATTCAAGCACTAAAATTTTAAAAAAAGGTCAAATCATCATATCGGCTCGTGGTACAGTTGGTGAATTGGCAGTTTTAGGTCGTGATATGGCTTTTAATCAATCTTGTTATGGACTTAATGCTAAATCGGAAATATGCACAAATGATTTTCTTTATTATTTGATGAAATGTAAAATTTCAGAATTAAAAAGAAATGCTCACGGAGCTGTTTTTGATACAATTACAAGAAATACTTTTGATACTGTTTTCGCTTCTGTTCCAGATATTGAAACCCAAACCGCCATAGCAGAAATCCTCTCCTCCCTTGACGACAAAATAGAACTCAACAACAAAATAAACCAAGAGTTAGAAAACCTTGCCCAAACCCTCTTTAAGCAATGGTTTATAGATTTTGAGTTTCCCAACGAAAACGGAGAACCTTACAAATCATCAGGTGGCGAAATGATAGATAGCGAGTTAGGGGAAATTCCTAAGGGGTGGGAAGTTGGCGTACTTAACGATATTTTAGAGGTAAAAGGGGGAACTACGCCAAGCACAAAAGAACCGTTATTTTGGGATGGAGAGTTTCATTGGACAAGTCCAAGAGACTTATCTAATTTACACTTTCCATTACTTTTAAATACAGATAAAAAAGTCACCAAAGAAGGCTTAAAAAAAATAAGCTCTGGTTTATTACCGAAAGGTACTTTATTACTTTCTTCCCGAGCACCTATTGGTTATTTGGCAATAACTGAAATTGAAACGGCTATAAATCAAGGGTACATTGCGATAAATGCAAAACAAGGTTTTTCAAACTTGTACATCCTATATTGGATAAAATCTAATATGGACTTAATAATTGAGAGAGCCAATGGTTCCACATTTTTAGAGATTTCGAAAACTAACTTCAAACAAATTAATTGTCTTATTCCCCAAAAGAATATTTTGAATGAATATATGCTACAAATTGACCTATTGTTTGAACAGCTGAGAATAAACTTGCTTGAAAACCAAGAATTAACCAACCTGAGAGATACACTATTACCCAAGCTCATTTCAGGAGAGTTACAAATAAATGAGATATGAAAATAGATAAATTACATATCCTACAGAAAATTCAAAAAGAGAAAATACCTTTTGAGGTGATAAAGAGTGCATTTTGGTTAAAAAACGAGGTCTATGTTAAGCATTTTGGAGCTAACTCAATTGCTATAAATCGTGATGAAATAAAAAGAGACTTTGAAAGTGGAAATAAAGAACGTGGCATAATCAGAACTTTGGCTTGGGGCTACCCCAACGCAATGAGACGGTTTAGACCTACCATGCAAAATATCACGCTAATAGCTCAACTACTTAAACACAAAAATGAGTTAAATTTAGCAGAATTATACTTTGCTTTTGGTGCATTGATGCAAATAGAAGGAATTGGCCCTTCGACCGTTACAAAGCTTTTGTTTTTTAATGGTAACACATTTAACAAAACACCTTGCTTGATCTTAGATGAAAAAGTTATAAATTCAATAAAAGTATTTGCTGATTTTGAACTACTAAGAAAAGACTTAAATCCATATAAAGTGGGAATTTATATCAACTACTTGGAGCGTATGCAAGAAATGGCCACTTCGTTTAATATAACACCTGAGCAACTCGAAGTTTATTTATTTGACCAAAACGGAAAATCCATCTGAACCATGGCAGCAGTACTATCAGAAGACCACATAGAGCAAGTTTTCATACAGGAGTTTGTTGATTTGGGGTATGTTTACATAAACGGAAAAACGATTTCGCCAGATGGTGAATATCCCGAAAGAGAATATGCTGAAGTAGTGTTAAAAAATCGCTTGCAGGAAGCTATAGCCAAACTTAACAAAAACATACCCTACGAGGCACAAGAAGAAGCACTAAAGAAAGTACTGCGTGCAGATAGCCCCGAATTATTCCAAAACAACTATCAGTTTCACAAATACCTAACTGAAGGTGTAGACATAGAATATCGAAAAGGTGACCGAATAGCCGGAGATAAAGTTTGGCTGATTGATTACGAAACACCAAGCAACAACGAGTTTTTGGTAGTAAACCAATTTACGGTAATAGAAGGAAGTGTAAACAAAAGGCCTGATGTTATTTTGTTTGTAAATGGTTTGCCCTTAGTTGTTATAGAACTTAAAAATGCGGTAGACGAAAACGCAAACGTGCATGCGGCATTTAACCAACTACAGACCTACAAACAAACCATACCAAGCCTTTTTCAATACAACACCTTACTCGTAGCATCTGACGGTTGGGATGCACTTTACGGTTCATTGACTTCTCCCAAGCAGTTTTTTGTCCCGTGGAAATCCATAGATGGCAAATTAGTAGCAGACGAAAACATCCCTCAAATGGAGGTTATGGTCAAAGGTATGCTAAACAAAACGGTTTTGCTTGACCTTATCCGTCACTTTACTATTTTTCAACTTAACAAAGAGAAAATTACCAAGATAGTACCCCGGTATCACCAATATTTTGCGGTAAATAAAGCGGTGGAAGCCACCAAAAAAGCAACGGCGGAAAACGGTGACCAAAGAGCCGGAGTAATCTGGCATACACAAGGCAGCGGAAAGAGCTTTTCTATGGCTTACTATGCAGGTAAATTGGTATTGGCACTCAACAACCCGACCTTGGTAATATTGACCGACAGAAACGACCTTGACGACCAACTCTTCGAAACATTCTCGTTGAGTCAAGACATTCTAAGGCAAACACCCGTTCAGGCAGAAAACAGAGACGACTTAAAGAAACTATTGTCTGTAACCTCAGGCGGTATTGTATTTACCACCATCCAAAAATTCTTACCTGAAGTAGAGGAAAAGATAGATTTGGGCAATGGAAAGTTCAAGAATATCAAAGGCAAATTTGACGAGCTGTCAGACCGAAGAAACATAGTAGTAATAGCAGACGAAGCACACCGAAGCCAATACGACTTTATGGATGGTTTTGCAAAACACATGCGTGATGCCTTGCCCAATGCTTCATTTATCGGTTTTACAGGCACACCCATAGAAAACACAGACAAAAACACACAGGCGGTTTTTGGAGACTATATAGATGTATACGACATTCAGCAAGCTGTAGAAGACGGAGCCACCGTACGTATTTTTTACGAAAACCGACTGGCCAAAATCAAACTAAAAGAAGAAGAGATCCCGAGAGTTGATTCAGACTTTGAGGAATTAACCGAAACCGAAGAACTTAACAGCCAACAGAAGCTGAAAGCCAAATGGGCAAGACTAGAAGCCATAGTTGGTAACCAACATCGCTTGTCGCTAATAGCTGCGGATATTGTAGCCCATTTTGAGGCTAGAAATGCCATACTTGACGGCAAAGCCATGATAGTATGTATGAGTAGAAGAATATGTGTAGACCTCTATGACGAGATTGTTAAAATAAGACCCGAATGGCACAGCAACGAGGATACCGAAGGAGCTATAAAAGTGGTAATGACAGGTTCATCTTCTGATCCTTTGAATTTCCAGCCTCATGTACGAAACAAACCGAAAAGAAAGGCATTAGGCGAACGCCTAAAAGACCCGAAAGACAGCCTTAAACTTGCCATTGTAAGGGATATGTGGCTTACTGGTTTTGATGCACCAAGTATGCATACACTCTACATAGACAAGCCCATGAGAGGCCATAACCTCATGCAAGCCATAGCACGTGTAAACCGAGTATATAAAGACAAAGAAGGTGGTTTGGTGGTGGATTATATCGGCATAGCAACCGACCTCAAAAAAGCCTTATCTGTTTACACTGAAAGTGGCGGCAAAGGAAAGCCTACATTTGACCAGGAGGAAGCGGCATCGGTTATGATGAGCAAATACGAAATAGTGGCCCAGATGTTTGAAGAGCAACCTACCGAGCTAACAGAACCTAAGGGCTTTGACTATCAAGCTTTCTTTGGTTTAACTCCAAAAGAAAAGCTGTATTTCCCAATCAAAGCAGCCAATTTTATTTTAGGATTGGAAGATGGAAAAGCCAGATTTACGGCTTCCGTAACTACGTTATCAAAATCATTCGCCATTTCGGTACCGCATCCTTTTACAAACGACATCAGAGATGAAGTGGGTTTATTTCAAGCCATTAAAGCACGAATAGTTAAAGTAACCGAAAGTGGTAAGTCTATAAGTTCATATGACCTTGATACGGCTATCAAGCAAATATTATCAGATGCAGTGGTGGCTGAAGACGTAGTAGATATTTTTGATGCAGCAGGAATTAAGAAACCGGATATCTCTATCCTTTCTGATGAGTTTTTGGCAGAGGTAAAAGGAATGAATCACAAAAACCTTGCTTTGGAGTTGCTAAAAAAACTATTGAATGACGAGATAAAGACAAGACAAAAAACGAATATTGTGCAGTCGAAGAAGTTTTCTGAAATGATATCGAATTCTGTCCGAAACTATCAAAACAACTTGATAACGTCAGCCCAAGTAATAGATGAACTAATAAAACTGGCCAAAGAAATAAAAGAAGCCGACCGAAAAGGAGAAGAACTTGGACTTGACTTTAGGGAGTTTGCCTTTTATTCAGCACTAGAAGTAAACGACAGTGCCGTATCGGTACTGGGAGATGAGATTTTACGTCACATCGCACGTGAATTAGTAGATACAGTAAGAGCCAACACAAGCATTGACTGGACGGTAAGAGAAAACCTCCAAGCCAAAATGAGAATTGCTGTAAAGAAAATACTAAGAAAGCATGGCTATCCACCAAACATGCAAGCCAAAGCCACCGAAACAGTACTGGAGCAAGCAAAGCTGTTGGCAAATGATTTTACTAGTACTAAAACGTACACCCTAAACAAAAACAACGACACTCCCCTATCCATGGCTGCGGAGCCGGAATGATGAGTTGAGGTACTCCACTAAAATTAAAAGAACAAACATTAAATAAACATTCCAATCACAATGACTGTAGCAGAGAAAAAGAAACTATAAAAGCCCATTTAAAAAATATCAGGAATTATATAAGTGTGTCTCTAAAATTACAAAATAATACACATTTGATGACCTTACGACGCCAAGATCTTTTATATACTTTCTCCAATGCATTTTAGTTGAAACATTAACGCGAATTTATTTATTTTCTAAAACTTTTATTTTCTTCTCTAATTCAGAAACATAAATAGTCAACTCCTCAACCTTTTCTAAGAGAAGTGAAACCATCTTTTGTATTTCAACACCATCAGTTGATACAGTTTCAGCTGAAGGCATCCCGGGAAGCCTTTTGTTCCTTTCTGCAAAAGATACTACTTCACTTATTGGTTTGAGTTTATAGCCTTTTTCAAATACTTTATCTGCCCATTCATGTTCATTCTTATATTTCATTTTGAAGTTCGAAACCCAAAATTCTCCTCCTTCATCAATACCCATGAAATCTTGATTATTGATTTTAATACCCGGATTATTAAACCCTACACGCATATTAACAACACCTTTCACATCGAGCGGATATTGTGGATTTGTCATGCCAATCCCTACTTTTATTCCCCTGATGGTATCTCCCAAAACAATGGCATTGCTTACCGAAACTTTTGCATTGGCACCAATTGCAGCCGCATATTGTAAAGTTTGTGCATTTGTGCCGATGGAGTTTGCTTGCTTCCCAACAAACGTGTTATATGAACCTGTTACAAGTTCTTTTCCTGATTCGTGCCCGATAAAAGTATTTTGAGAGCCCGTTGTTAAATTATAACCACTTTCTCGACCAATGAGCGTATTGGCCGCACCGGTAGTGTTACTATAACCACTAACCGAACCAATAAAACTGTTTTCTGAACCGGTAGTTAGATTGTACCCGGCAGCATATCCCAGTAACGAATTATTGTCACCAGAATTTAAAATAGAAGCCGACGTCCCCCTACCTGAACCACTCCCTACAAACGTGTTATTTTGACCACTACTCATGTAAGTACCTGAGCTATATCCAACAGTTGTATTATGATTTCCTACATCCTGATTGAAACCTGCTAAGTAACCAATGTGAGAATTGGCAATTCCTGTTGTATTTTTGTAGCCGCTGTAATAGCCCGAATAAGTATTGTATTGACCTGTTGTATTAGAGTATCCTGATTGTCGCCCGATAAATACGTTACGTCTTCCTGTGTTCCTTTCGGAAGAAGAAGCACCTCTTCCAGCGTAATACCCCAGAAATACATTATCTGCTCCAGATTCTGAATATTGTCCTGCGGCAAACCCTATCATTACGTTTGCACCTGTATTTTGTATACTCCCTGCTTTAGAACCAATATAAATATTAGCACCGCCAATTGTATTAGTTTGGCCGCTACCACTCCCAAGAAAAATATTATTATTTGCCGTTGTATTGTTCGTACCACTTCCGGAACCAACAAATATATTCTCACTTCCAGAAGAAGTAGCCTTTCCTGCGTTTGCACCAATAAACGTGTTGGCTGAACCCACGTTTACTTTACCTGCACTTGTTCCCATAAAAGTATTATTATCCCCTGCACTACCACTTTGACCTGATTCAAAGCCGTAGAAAGTATTATTTGAGCCGTTACTGTTTAGACCCGCCCTTACGCCCATGTAGGTATTGGCAATGCCAGTATTATGTATGAACCTATCGGAGCCAATCTTTACCAATTCGGTATTATACGTACTTGGTACCTCGGATAGATACATAGTTTGTATTTCTTGTAATGTCAAAGCTCTATTGTAAATTCTGACATCATCTAGTGCTCCAGAATACAAATCGCCACCTCCAGAATTACTACCTAATCTAAGTTTTGTACTTGTGGTGGATAAAGCACCGGTAGTAGTTTTTTGTAATACTCCATCTACATATAAATTCTTATTTGAATTTTCATATGTTATTATCATGTGATGCCAGCTATTATCATAAAATTGGAAAGGATTAGTAATAAAATTATCACTGTTGTATCCTACAAAACCTAAATATCTTCCGCCATTCCACATGTAGGTTCCTAAATAACTAGCCCAAAAATTACCATAGTTGCCCCATGATACCATATACTCTGTTTTGATCGGCAATGAAGTTTTAAACCAAACACTAATTGATCTTGCAGATCCGCCAGTAATTGTTTGCCAATTGTCTATAACTATTAGACCATTTGTTCCATTAAACTGCATGGCTTTCCCATCTTCGCCATATCTATTGGCAGTTTGGGTTATACCACCTGTAAGGTTGCCATCATGACCATTTCCTGAAGCATCTGAAGCAACACCTCCATCTAAAGGATAATAGGCTACCAAACCGCTGCTAGGTGCCTGGGCATTTGATAAAAAGTTAAGAAAAATTAGAAACAAAAAGAGGAGATTTTTTTTCATAATGCTTTCAGTTTTTTGACTTCTTCCTGAAGTTCTGTGTTTTCAGATTTAATAATATCGATAGCTTTCTGCTGATCAATAAGATAAAGGCTTAATTCTTCTATTTTGGCTAATAATGCAGGTATTATTTTTTGAATCTCTACACCATTTTGGACAACGTCTGAAGCCGATGGAATTCCTGGTAAATGACCGTTCTTATGTATAAATTGTGATAGATTATTTAAAGCCAAAACTTCATAACTAGGAGTAAATACTTTATCAGCCCATTGACTTTCATCAGAATATTTCATTTTAAAATTAGAAACCCAATATTCGCCATCCTGATCAAGACCCATGAAGTCATTTCCATTGATTTTTATACCAGGAGAATTGAAACCAATTCGCATATTTACAACACCTTTTACATCGAGCGGATATTGTGGATTTGTCATGCCTATCCCTACTTTTATTCCTCTAATTGTATCACCAAGTACAATTGCATTATTAACTGACACTTTTGCCTCTGCACCTATTGCAGCTGAATATTGAAGAATTGCTTTACTACTACCTATACTATTTGCCTGCCTACCAATGAAAGTGTTATTTGAACCTGACACTAATTCAAGACCAGATTCGTGCCCTATAAATGTATTGTTTGTTCCGGTTGTGGAATTAAATCCGGCCTCACGCCCAATAAAAGTGTTTTTGCTTCCAATGGTATTAAAATACCCACTTGTATATCCAAAGAAACTATTTTCTGAACCAGTGGTATTTTTATATCCTGCAGCGTAACCTACAACAGAGTTTGAGCTTCCAGTATTTTGATTTGGTGAAGCCGCCCCTCGCCCACTTTGGCTACCTAAATATGTATTATAATTACCGCTAATTAAATATTGCCCAACATTATAACCTAGTAGTGTATTATGATTTCCTCCATCTAAACTACTAGCTGTATTGTAACCATAAAATGTATTTGAAATGCCTGTCTGGTTTGCAAATCCGCTTTGATATCCAGTTAGAGTGTTGTAATTGCCGGTGGTGTTTTTATAACCAGCACTCCAGCCAATATTTACATTTCTTTGACCTACATTTTTGTCATTGCTGTTGCCATATCCAGCTTGATAACCGATATATACGTTTCTGTCACCAGTTTCGGAGTATTGACCTGAACCTGCACCGATCATAACATTCATTGAAGTATTTTGTGAGTTTCCAGCTTTATGACCTAAATATGTGTTCGCTCCACCACTAGTATTTGTAAGTCCCGATTCTGTGCCTATAAACGTGTTGGCTGAACCCACGTTTACTTTACCTGCACTTGTTCCCACAAACGTATTATTATCCCCTGATGAACCACTCTGCCCAGATTCAAAACCATAAAAGGTATTATTAGACCCATTGGTATTCAAACCCGCCCTTACGCCCATGTAGGTATTGGCAACACCAGTATTATGTATGAATCTATCAGAGCCAATCTTTACCAGTTCGGTGTTATATTGGCTCGGTACTTCCGAGAGGTACATAGTTTGAATTTCCTGATGGGATAAAGCCCTATTGTATATTCTGATGTCGTCTAAAGCACCTTTAAAGTAATCGCTGGCGGTAATAAAACGACCAATAAATAATGAACTACTTGCAGTATTTAATGTGCCGTTTAAACTACCTACTTCTACACCGTCTAAGTAGAGTTTTATGGTAGTTCCATTAGAGGTAACTATCATATTATGCCAACTATTATCATAATATTGAGGCTGGTTAGAAACGGAGACAATATTTACAGAACCAGCTGAAAAATGTAAAAGTTTATTTCCAGCAGAAGTATATGTACCCAACCAACTTGTTTGATTTACTGCACTTGCCCCCCAAATTAAGTAAACACTATGAAGTGGAGGATAACCACTTGTTTTAAACCACAATGACATTGACCTACTAGCGTTTCCTGTCAAGATGTTCCAGTTGGATACTACAATCGATCCATTTATACCGTCAAACATCAACGCTTTCCCGTCTTCTCCATACCTATTAGCAGTCTGGGTTATTCCTCCCGAAAGGTTACCATTTCGGTTGTTGCCACTTGCATCAATTGCAGCCCCACCGTCCAAAGGATAATAGGCCACTAAGCCACTTGTGGGTGCTTGCGAGAAAGTGACAAAAGGCAAAATTAGCAAGAGTAAAATGCTGATATTTTTCATGTTTTTAATTGTTTGCAGAGGTGTATAACTTGCCCGTATCACTATAGATTAAGGTTCCGTTTTTGAAAATGATGGTTTTGGCGTAGCCGTTTATTCCGTAAAGTGTAACTTCATGGTTTAGCAATACTTCATCGTTTATACCGGGCACACGGTTACAAGCCCATGTGGCTGGGTCTGCCCAACTACCTGCTTGTTTGGTTAGTAGTACATCACCATTTGCACAGCCCGTAGTGCCACCAACAATTACATAAGCAGAGCCTTGGTCATCACAAAATTCAGATGTGCAGGTGGCTTTATAAATAGCTGTAGTTTCATACACTTTGGTGCTTATTTGACCGCCTACTTGACCTGTACTCCATTTTATGATGCCCCCCGGACAGCCATAGGCAAAAAGACTCACTGGCTGACCAAGTTTTACAGAGGCTACTGCAGTAATTGCAGTAAGAGTATAAACCTCACATGCGATAACATTGACTTTGACTCGTTCAAAACCATTAGCACCACAGCCACTTTCTATACACTCAGCGGTGTAATGGGTGGATGATAGTGGGCTAACCGTAATGCTATTACCCGTTTGCCCCGTGCTCCATTGAATAGTACCCGCACAACCCGTTGCGGTCAGCACCGATGCTTGCCCGGGATTCGTATTCTCAGGGTTTGCACTTAATTCAGGGATACTGCTACTGCCTTTAGTTTGTTTGGATGATACGTTTCCATTTAAATCATATTCGGCAATAAGTAAAGACTGAGAATTTGATGTGATGGAAATAATTATAAACACAAAGGCAAATAAATATTCTCTCATTTTATGTTATACTTTAAATCAACGGTTTTATTGAATACTTCCATAAGAATTACTTTTTTGTATGTGGGTATTGTAGGATTATATTGTAACCCCACCTGAAAAATTAATTTCTCTTTTGCAGCATTAGCTATATTATAATTTCCATAATATTCATTAACTCCAATTTCAATTCCAGACAAAACATATGATTGTATATCGAATAACAAATCAATAACCGGAGGTAAATCATTTGTTGCCAAACTAACTGTTCTATGATTTTTGGATAAAAGTTTAACCGCAGTTTTTGTTCCATCAGTAATTCCTTTTTTAATAACCTCTTCTTTTAAATAATTTACTGTGGATTCTCCCCAATAGTTATAGGCCATAACAAAAGCACCTGTAATAGCACCGTTTTGAAAGTTCCCACCGGTTAACTCTGAAGTTACGCCACCAACAATAGAAGCTGCTACAATACTTTTGCTAAAGCTCTTAAAATATGACCCGATAGCATCCTCTGTACCTCCCGCAACCGCACCGCTAATAAATCCATGGATAAATTTACCACCACTTGCTTCGGCAACTATTCCCTGTGTTACTCCGTGACCTACAATCTTAATTCTGAGAATTTCCGCTTTCTTAGACCAATCGGAATTGGCGAAATTACCATGTCCAGCAAGTTGTCCAACATTGTAAGCTAATCCAGCACTTAATCCACCTATCAACGCACCTTTTAAACCGGACTTTAAGGCATCATTTAGTCCACCGCCATTTAATAATGAACCAGTAACACTCGAAGTAAATCCAGCAGCAGCACCTGCCATTACAGCTCCAAAGGTATTACCTCCGAAATATGCTGCGATAGCAGGTCCTGCAAAAATAGCAACCCCAATACCTACCGCCGCTACAAGTAAAGGTTTCCAATTCTCTTTTGCGAAGTTGACCACCGAATTGAAAATATTCCCTACTGATTCGAAAAAATTATCAATAAACTTTGGCCAATAGCCACTAGGATCAGTCAAGCTTAAAGGATTATTTAAGACATAGCTGTATCTATTATATGCCTGCAAATCAAATTGGTCTGAAATAAAGGGGTCAGGTTGAAGGAAACGACCTAAAACTGGGTCATAAACACGCCCGTTCATATCAATCATAGCGAAGAGATCATAATGCTCGTGGCCTGTAAAACCTCTATCATGGGAGGAGTTTGCTGAAGTACTGGCAGCAGTCCAATCAGCATTACGCCGTAGTCCCCAAGCATCATAACTAAACTCTTCTACCAATGCACCTGCAGCATCGGTTAAGCCAGTTACAGAACCTAAATGATCTTTTAAATAGTATTTTAATATAGTAGTAGTAGTTGCCCCAATGGTTTCTTTCAGTTGTATGCCTACCCCTCCTATAAAGCTGGTCTGTAAAATTTTTCCGTTGGTAAAGGCTTCTATCTCTACCAATCCACCTAAATATAGTTTGGTACGAATCAAATTACCATTTACGTACATTTTCTGCATGATACGCTGTTGGTCTGGTCCATAAAAAACCTGAACTGAAGAAGTATCATTAGAAATGGTCTTAACTTTATTAAATGAAGTATAAGTGGTATTGATGTTGAGTGTAAAAGAGCAGGTAACGTTGGCATCCTTTGTCCGGACATTTATTAAACGGTGCGGGCCATTATTTACCCCTCCATATTCATACTGGCCAACATCAGACTTGTAAATGATATTTCCCAATACATCATACTCTAAAGTTGTAGTAGTAGTATTATTTAGTTTTGTTTCAACTAAGCGGTTATAATCATCGTACTCAAAACTCTCGGTATTATTTCGCATTTCGTCTTTTTGGCTACTTAGGTGAGCCAGGTCATTAAACTGATAGGTAAAATGCTGAAGGTCTTGGCTACCATTAAACGAACGAATAGAACGTAAGTATTGAGTAGCCGCTTCATACTCCTGCTCAGTTTTTACGCCATTTCCAAATGTTTGGAGTGTTACATTTCCGCTGGCATCAATGCTTTCAGCTTTCCAAAAAAGAGAATTATTGGCATTGTTTCGTAATTCAGCTAAATAACCATAACTATTATAGATGTACTTGAGCACCAAGTTATTGGCGGGGTAACTTATGGTATTTATCCTTCCTTGCGTATCGTAAGTATAAGCGGTTGTGTAAGTGGTGCCATTTAGAGTCAGATTTTCTTGGCTTTTACGTCCTAAATTATCAAACGTAAAACTATGACTTGACACATACGAGCTTACAGCCGTTAAACTTCCCTTTGCTTTGTTACCTGTATCATAAGTATTGGTGGTAGTGCCATCTACATCGGTGCGTACTTTTAATCGTCCGAGTTTATCATAGGTCATGGTTACCACATCACCATTTGGGTAAGTCTGTTTGGTAAGCTCTCCGAAACCATTGTATTCGTATTGATAGGTACCCATATCTGGGTCAGTCATACTTACTTTTAGTCCACGGGTATTGTACACATTACTTATTACATTACCTTTTACGTCGGTAGTAGTAAGCAACCTACCCATGGCATCGTATGTAAAAAACAGATTGTTGGCTTCGTTGTACCGAGCCTCCGTTACACGACCTGCCTGATCATAAATGGCAGTACGTTTTTGATTTTTAAAATTATACTCTTCATGAATTAGACCAGCAAATTCGCTTTTGGCAGATCGTAGCCCTCCAGTTTTCGATACTTTTTGTTCTACTACTTGTCCTAATTTATTTACTTCTCTCTGAGTGAACCCAGCGGGTGTATCACCTTCAAAATAAGGATAAGAATCTCGAATAGTTTCTCTAAATTCTGGTGTAGATTTTCTTAAAAATTCGTGTGTTACTTTTACCCAAGTGCCATCGAAACCTTTTGATTTACTCTCGATAGCTCGGTTGTAAGCGTCATAATGTTCAATACCTATTTGTCCATTGCTCGATTGATTATATGTAAGGAAAACACCACCCGTTGGGCTATTAAAAAAAGAATTGTTAGCTTTTCTATAGGCTACCGTATGCCAAGTATTATCAGGCATGGTTTCTTTTATAAGCCGAGAATAACCATCGTATTCGTAGGTAGTAGTTAAGCCATTTATATCAGTTTCTTGAAGTGGAACGCCAAATTTTTGTTCGTATACAGCACTTGAAATGTGGCCAAGCGGATTTGTGCCTTGAGTGACAAACCTATTGGTGAGGTTATCAAATTGAGTTTGAACTATTCTATCTTCGTAGGCTGTGCCGTTCCATGCGTTTGTAGTACTAGTAAGAATATTGCCGTAAGTGTCATAAACATATGTTTTTATCACTCTGTCAATAGCAGGTAAATTGGCATCGGAGGTTTCTTTGGTCAGTTGACCAGTAGTACTGCTATATTCAAAAATTGCTTTTCTTGTTTCAGAAGAAACATTTGGAGCAAAATGGGTAACAGTTGCAGAAGTTAATCGACCTAAAATCCAACTGGTATAATCATCAGTGTACACATTAGCCGTTGAATCTTTGAAGCCATTTCCAGAACTCGCTACAATGGTCAACGGATTACCGTAGTTATCCATTGTTTGTTTACTGGCTTGAGTTCGATAGTTTACGAAGTCCTCGGTGCTATCTGATGCCGCATAAGAAAAGAAGCTTTTAGCATAATTATTATTAGGGAATTTTAAAAGTGATGGAGCATGGGAACTCCTACTTAATAAAATACCATTAGAAGTGAATCTTTCGGTTTTAATGACCGTTTGACCTGTGTATTTCCATTGGTCATCTCCTTGTCTGAAATAACGTTTATCATAGATACCGGTTACACTATCGATCTCCATAATCATGGTAAAACCTCGGAAGCCTCGGCCTTCTACATTTATAGTGGCACCACAATAGCGGTATTTTTGAGTAGCTATTTCGTTTCCACCACCAGCATAGGTAGATGCCTTCGATACTACATACAGCGGTGCTTGAATATCAATGTTCGGGAATGTTACGAGTCCTGCTTTTTCGTATAATTGGTCGTTAAGTAGGTTGTCAAAAGTTACCTCGTGTTTAAGTCCCGCTCCATTGGTAAAGCGTTTTATGGTAAATCCTTGGTTTTGACGAAGTTTTTGAACATACCATTTACTATCTGTGGTGTTGTAATATAGTAAATCAAGATGTGAACCATTCAGAAAATGACCATAAACTGGTTTCGCAACATTTGCACCAAAATCTTTAAACTGAAATAATGGAAAAGCATCAGTTATGACATTGGTTATGTTAAAGGCAAATTTCCCGTTGTTCAGATAAGTTCGGTTTGCCCCAGTTGTTTTATTATAGAAAGTCAAATCCATCAAGCCATCGGCATTGAAATCATTTGGAAATAGCTCTGGATAATTTGTGAAATTAGTAAAGGCAATTTCTTTGTAATTAACAGATTGTGTCTCGAATTTTCGATACCCTTTATTCGGAACAATTATCAGCTTGCTTGTAGAAGGGTCTAAAACAACTAAATCTGGCAAGCCATCAGCATTCATATCCAGTAGATTGATGGTCTTATTGGTACCAATTAAAATACTACTATTCAAAATGTTTCTATCTGATTCATCAACCTTTACCTGAAATTGGTTCTCACGTTTAGTCAAATCAGTTGCCGTACGAACAGAGCGTGGTGTTACTAAAGAGTATAGACCATTTACCTTATCAAAAATGAAAATATCTGTTAAGCCATCATTTTCGATATCACTAAATTGAACTTGCGATGTATCTGAACTCGCCCATCCCAAGTTATAATTGGAATTATTAAGGGCTGTTTGATCTAAAGCATTATAAAATACTTGGCTTGTGGTACTATTAACTGGTAAGGTTTGAGCCATCCAAACCGTATTAATAGTTGGAACTTTATTATTTCCTACAGTTTCCATATCAAGGAAATCGGAAATACCATCTTGGTTAATATCAATAATAAAATCATCATAAGGTTTTGCACCCAAGCGAGTAAGTTTTGTATAATATTGAGTACGGTATTCATAACTTTGCCCTTCTACCATAGAAGCTGGTTCCGAAATTAAGAAAAGTACGTCATTCGCCGTTCCGTTTACAGGAACCCAAGAGACTGTAATGTCATTAACATTATCTCCGTTAAATTCACCAATGCTAACCCTTGGATCATAGCTTACACCAATGTTTGCAGTAACTGTATCGGCAGGGACAAATTCCCCATTTCCATCATTAGCATAAAATTTAAAGGTCAATGTAGTATTATTTCTCGTCCAGACAAGAATATCATTTAAACCATCACCATTAAAATCACCAAAAAGTCGCTTATCTAAACTGGAAGCAGGAACCGAAGTGACTTCTACTTCTGTTTCTTGTGGGGTTTCAATATTAGACCATTCAAATACCGTAGGTTCGAAGCAATTCTGAGATGTGGAACCATCACATTCTTGTACCCTTTCTAATAAAGAGTATTGCTGTAAAATATAAGAAAGTTTGTATTCTCTAACTAATTGAGTTTGATAAAGAATCTTGACCGACTTTAATCTTTTGTTATAAGTGTTCTTTTTATTAAAACGAATACCATAAACTTCTTTAACATCAGCCGCTGGTCGATTCTCAAATTCAAATTGTATTGTATTATAGGTAGCCAAACCAGTATTCGAATTACCCGTATATTTTATTTCATTGGGGTAAACCTCTCCTGAAGTTGCATTTTGGTCATAAGAGAAGGTCATATAGTTACCATTCCTATCTTCAATTTTGTTTACCAGCCATTGGTAGCCTACATTTTTGTCTGGGTCAACCATTCTGCTGTCTGTAGTATTTCCATAATAAAAAATCAACCCCGATTTTGTATATGCCTTAAAATACTGCGGACTGTTGGTTCCAGAATTTTCGTAAAGTATTACTTTTGTGAAATTATTTTGCTCGGTGTAATAAATTGTTTGATCATCACCATAATTATCATCAAAGGGAATTGTAGTATTAACGGAGGATGGAGCCAAAACTAAACGTTCTCCATCTAAGCTGAAACGGTCAGATTTATCAAAATGGATTCCTGTGTTAACTGCTTTTGTCCGCTGTGTGGTGCTTGCGGTTTCATCTTGTGCCCTCGTTTTTGAACTCCTTGTAATTGTAGATAGACCATTCAAAGTCCAACCAAGACCAACAAAACTATTGCCACCTTGACTACTATAAGATATTCCAATACTTGGCTGCAATCCGGCAGTTCCGGGAGGAATTACAAAAGGAATGTTATATGTAGCTGCACCTGCTTCATTAACCTGAAAGCTACCAGAGGTATAGCCGAAATTATCGCCAGGGACTGTGGTTTGGGCATCAACGCTAAATACCGATACGAAAAGAAAAACAAAGGCTGGTAAAAAGTATCTCATTTAAGCTGTTTGAGTTTATATTTATAACATCTGTATTGGTCTAATATCAATCCTATTCCCTATCAAAAAAGAACTTATTATTGTATAGCCTATCGCCCTCCGTTAGGTATAATTGGTAAGCCGACCCAATTGTATTGACATCGTTCATGTCAAAATCAACTGGCTTTTGAATCGCTTTTTTATCGACGACCATGTCATATTTACCCGAAAGTTCGGTAATGACTGTACCCATTTTAGCATTATCAAAATCGATTGCTGTTACATATTTAACATCAAAGGTCTCATCATTTATTTTTTCAATAATAATACGAATACTTTTATCTTCTTTAAGCCAACTTCCAGCATAAGAACGGTTGTCTGTTTCAACAGATTCTTTGTCCGTTTTTTGGTTATCATTGGAAGGTGTGCATGACAATATTAGTAGACAAATAAATGGTAAGATTTTCTTCATAATTGTTAGTTAAAAAATATTAATATAAAAATTTTCACAAATCAATAGCCCCTAAAAACCCCTCCTTTAAATTGGCTTTTCCATTGTAATCAAAGGCATGATATAGGTCTAAAATATTACATAGAATATCTCGTAAAAACTCATTTTCAGACATCTCTCTTTCTTTTTCTGAAAGATAATTGTACTCAGATAACCTACCTCTATAATCACAGTCGTACCACCTATCACTATAGCCTCTTAGTTTTAAATTATCTTCCCCTTCAAAAAAATGGATGCTAAATCTTAAGTCTTTATATGAGTGTTCATTCAAAAAAGAGAAGTCAATTAATCTATCTTGAGAGGATTTCTTTAAATAGTAAATGTTAAAATCCTTATTTTTTAACTCACTTACACGCCTTAACTTGCTTAAAACCAAGCCATCGCCTGCTGCTTTAAATATGGACTTGTTGCAGCCAGCTCTTTTGCTGTTACCATCTTCAGCAACACTAACAAAGTAGTGTAAATTTAATGTGTAATAATTCGATTCTTGTTCTATTTTGAACTTGCTAGGGACACCAGTAAATGTAAAAACACAGACTGTATTTGCAGGAACTAAATATTTCAATTTAAAACTTTTTTTTGGTTCAATTTCCCAACCTGTATAGTGTTTGATTAGACTTTTTAATAGGCTTTTCTTTGAGTAAGATGGTATTGTAGAATTGATTGTTTCAATTAGGTAGTTTTCAAAAATACTATTTCTACCGAAGCTATTGAAATATGAAATATAATCGTTTGGGGTATTTAAATATAGTTTAGCCATTAATTGAGCTGAAAACTGAATATCGAGAGAAGTATATTTATTAAAAATTTTCCCTAAAGAATTTATATCTTTTGCCAATTCAATGGCTTTTTGTCCTGCTTCAGAAACGTCTCCCTGATGTTTTGCAACACTCTTAAAAACATCGTAATAAGTTAAAGCTTCATCTACTGTTTTTATACTTTTAAGCATTTTTTTAGATAATTCTGAAGAACTTCTCAATGCATCAATCTGGCTCACCAAGTTGGTCAGCTTAGAAAAACTGTCTGTATAATTGAAAAGTACTTTCGTAAGTTTTTCATCATATTGCTTTTTGATATCGCTGTCATTTTTACAAAATGACTTGTAAAAAGCAATTGCGGTTTCTAATGAATTTATTTTAGCAAAATACTTATTCGCTAAAAGTTCTGAATTATTCAGATGTGGTAAGTTTTTTAAAAGGGTTTCAAGTTGAGAAAATGAAGTGGATTCTTTTATTAAATAATCTTCAACGATGGATTGATTATTTACAGCTAATCTATTTTTGGATGATTTATTAAATGTAGTTGATTCATAAGAATATAAAACTATTAATTCATCAAAGCTAAGTTGTCTAAAATTACTTGTAAATGACTTTTCAAAATATAATTGTTTTTCTAGATCTTTTACTAAGCACCTATCAAAAATATTTATATCAGATATACTTTTAAAAATGTAATTTTCAAAGTTACTTTTTGGGATAACCGTAAATTTTTCGATGTACTTTCGGTTATTTGAATAAAAATATTGTACAATATAAAATGGCTTTTTATACTTTTTTCTAATCCATTTGTAAATATCTTTTTCTGCTTTTAATTTCCTTCCAAATTTGGGTTCGTAAACACTTCTTATTTCATTATGATTAGAAACTGAAATTTGACCTTTTGGTAAACACGAATTCAAAAATATTAATACTGTGGTAAATAAACTTAAAAGTATTATTCGCAAAAATTTCATAAACTTGATTTGGGTTTATTAAAACATCCTCTTTCTAGCTAACATAAACTAAATCAAACAAAATGTTTAGTTTTTTGCAATAGTAGAACAACGATTTACTGTAAGTGACCAACCAAAATCAGAAATCAGACAACAAATATTATTTAGTTTTAAAAATCATTGAATATTATTAATTTTGAAGATTTCAATTGAACTGTAATTTTGAAAGTTTTTAGACCCACATTTTATACTAAATTATTTTTTTTGTTGCTGATAAAAGCAATAATTCCTACCTATGCTCAAACCAATGCCCCAATCCTTAATGAGGAAGCGGAGTCGTATGCTACAATCAGTCGAGATACTGCTTTATTGGCAGAAAAGTTTTATCAAAATGGCAAGAAAGTACAACCTGTAGACTTAATAGAAGCGGCTAAGTGGTTTAATAAATCGTTACGGTTGCTTGAGAGTAAAAAGCCTACCTACGCCCTCGGTCGGTTGTACGTTCGTCTTGGAGGAATTTCGCAAGTACTTGGATTAAAAAATGAAAAAGAGGAGTATTTCGAAAAAGCACGAATTGTAATTTTGGCGTCTAAGTCTAAAAAAGCTTACCGCCAGTTTAGAAACTTATTTGAAGATCCAGCCTATTATATCCGGACTATAGATAAACAAAAAATAATTAATTATGCAGATGCCCATGAGTTGTTAATTGCTGCTGGAGGCTATGAAAAATGGGGCAATATCGAGGAATCAAGAAGATATATTTCTAAAGCAATTGCTTATTTTGGAGATCAAGACAGTACAGTCTATTTGTATACATTATCACTACTTACTGGTGCCGAAATTGAAATTAAGTTTAAAAATTTTGTAAAAGCTAAAAAATTAATAAAAAAAGCAGAAGCCATTTATTTGAAACAGTTTAACAATCACAATGATTTAATCCATAGTTATTTAAAGACAAACGTAAGTTTTTATGAAGGTGTAGGCGATTTTAAGACATGTTTAGCTTTTTATAGAAAATTAAAAGCACATGAAATAGACAAACTAACCGCTGACCGCAAAGCCTCTATTAGTAAACTTCAAATAGAATATGAAACCGAAAAAAAAGAAGCTCAGCTCAGAAAACAACAGACTGACCTAACAGTCAAAGAAGCAAAATTACGTTTACAAAGATGGTTGTTAATACTCAGTGCCGTAGTAATAATTGGAGTATTGATTGGGGCGTTCAATTTATTTAGATTAATGAAAATAAATAAACGAATAAGTAAGAAAAATGCCTTATTATTAGTTGAACAAAACCACAGGGTTAAGAACAACCTCCAATTTATTTCGAGTATGTTAAATGTGCAAAAAGATTTACAAAAAGATGGAACAAATAAATCAGAAATAGAAGGAATTCAGCTTCGAATTGAAAGTATGGCCATCTTGCAACGAACACTATATAGTGGGCAAAAATTCCTACATACAAATTTGGCATCATTTGTTGAGGATATTGTTTCTAATGTATTAGACAGTTGCCAAGCAGATGATACCGAAACATCATTCGAACTTAGCGATATACTCATATCACCCGACCAAGCGTTGAGTATTGGTTTAATTATCACTGAATTGACTATGAACTCATGCAAATACGCATTTGGAAATGCTATTACCATTTCTTCCCAATTACAGGAAGATAAACTTATTATTAAATATACCGATTCAAGTATAGGCATTCCTCAAGATATTTTTTCTTCTGCAAACAAACGAGGTTTTGGATACGAAATGATTTTGATGCAAATTGAGCAACTAAACGGAAATATTGAACTTATAAATGATAATACAATTTTATTCTCATTTTTTAAAAGTAAAACTTTATGAAGTTCCTAAGAATACTTATTTTGGAAGATTGTGTCATAGCAGGACGTGATTTAAAAGTTACTCTCACTAACACTGGACATCCACCTCCAAGGGTCTGCAGAACTGTAGATGAGGCTATTCGTGCTGTTGAATTTGAACAGTTCGATGTTGCATTAATTGATATTGATCTGAATGAAAAACAAACGGGAATTGATTTTGCTCATTATGTAAACGAAAACCACAAATTTCCTTTCATTTTCCTAACATCACACGATGATGATACAAATTTTCAAAACGCTAAAGAAACCAATCCAGCGGCATATCTAATAAAGCCTTTTAAAGTAAGGGAACTGGATTTACAATTGCGGCTAGCCTTTGACAACCATAATATTGAAGAAAATCATGAGTTGAGTTATAATCCATTTATATTTATGCCAATCCAAAGTGGAATAAAAAAAATCAATAAACATGATGTAGTTTATTTGCATGCTCGTCAGTCCCTTACTGATATTTATTTAACTGGCAAAAAAATGCCCGAACGCTTTTCTGTGAACTTAGGTTATTTAGAACAATTTTTTTATGAACCAAAATTTGTTAAAATTTCACGTTCAGCATTAATAAACCTGGATTTTATGAATGAAGTATTCGATGGGCAAGTTGAATTAAATGGATTACCATTAATAATTAAATTAAAAGTAAGTGCCAACTCTGATTTTCTTCGGTTAGTAAAACCAATTCGTAGACCGAAATGATGGATATGTAAATCATTATTTGGGATACAATAGTATAAAAAAAAGGTATTGACAATCAAGTTTAGTTGTTAATAATTAGCTCTCTAGAATTGTTAATTTCAGAATAAAAAAAAATTTACCCTCCTAATTGAATAGACAAAATTCTGTAACCATAGTTATTTATAGTATTATTAACAAACATCGAAAAATCTGGAGCAGCCAAGAAAAACAAAAAGTTGTAGAATCATTTATATAGAATGGCTATTTTGCTTTATGCACTTAATAAAGAGTGTTTAAAAAGTACATCTATTTAAATCAAAAGTTTTATTAAATTATGGACAATAAAAATTTTGACCTAAATCTCTTTCACAATAACAATTGAATAAAATATTTATCTAAATATCTTATGTGCTTTACCGAATAATAAAAAAATATTGCATTTCTTAATTAAAATACTGACTTTTAGCTGTTTGATCAGAATCAATAGGTTTATAAAAAAACTCAAAATATATTTATATTCAGGTCTAATCATAACAGAATGAAGTGAGGAGTTTTCGAAGTAGGGATGTTATGAATTACTGATAATTTTATCTGTTAATTTCAACTTTTCAACCCAATAAAAAATGTACTCAGAAAACGAAAGCAACTTCACAATCCGACAATTAATTCGCAATTTAACCAATTCTGAAGACCTCTTTGAATGGTTATATTGGCCACCTAACTTGTTCGCTTTAACCTCAATTATCCTTCATCGTACTGGAAGCTACAGAGTCTGCCAAATTGAAGAATTAGAGTGGAATTTCACTCAAAGAAACCTCCTATTAGAGGACGAAGCAGACCATTGGATTAAAAATGTAGGGTGCTTAATTAAAGACGAAAGTCATGAATTCTCACCTTTTTTCCAACATGATATAATTGATAGTGAAACCTTAGAGGGAACTAAAGCGGATAGTTTTTTTGAGGAAGCATTTAACGTGGTTAAAAGATTAATAGATTTTGAATTGATCCATTTAAGAATTGTGGTTTCTGACCCCATAATAAACTTCGAAGATTCTTATATTGAAACTGCCAAAAAAGCAAGAGAATTAGCAAAAGCTATTGTAGACTTACATTCAATTTCCGACCTTGCTTCTGCCACGATGGGTATTGTAGATGAAAACTACTCTGAAGATTCAGATATTCTTTTGGCAATTACAATTGGTAATTTTTTATTAACATCAAGTGGATCTTTAAGCACATTGAATAAATTAAACGGTGTCGTTCTTCCAAAATACAGAACACCCCAACAAGGACAATCGCTTAGGAGTCTATCATTTCATTTAACCTACCATTTAACTGAAACTGAAGTTGTTTGGAGAACAATTCCTTGGCTAGATACAAATGAAAAGACATTAAATGTTCTTGCAGTTCCAATTCCATTCGAAGTTCATTCAAGAGATTTCTCAGTTGTGCCTCCTAAAAACCATCCTGCTAGGTATTTTAAGGTTAATATTGAGGAATTTAAGGAAGATAGATTAATCTTAATTCATTCAATTGTTGAAAAACTAATTGAATTAAGAGACAGGTTTAACCGTATCCATATTGTAGTTTTTCCAGAACTTTCCCTTACTAAGAATGAATATGACTATTTGTTAATGTTGATGTTTAAAAACAGAAAAAAAATCAAGTATTTACCAATAGTTATTGCAGGGATATTTAGCGATGGTTTTACTGAATTTGAAAACATTAATGATATGTATAACAATGAAGTTAAGATTGCTAACTATTTCGCTGGTAGGTGGTATGATTTAAATCAAAGAAAACATCATAGATGGAGGCTTGATAAAAATCAATTAATTCAATATCAATTATCTACAAAAATGACAACACAAAGAAATTGGTTTGAATATATAGCGAGTAGTCAAAGGAAATTAACAATTTTAGCCCCAAATTCTTGGCTTTCCATTACGGCACTAATATGTGAAGACTTAGCACGACTCGAGCCCGTTGCTGAAGTAATTAGAGGAATCGGCCCCACTTTATTAATGGCATTATTAAGTGATGGCCCACAGCTTTCAAATAGGTGGCCAGCACGGTACGCAACAGTATTAGCAGATGATCCAGGAACATCTGTCTTAAGTTTAACATCTTTAGGTATGGCCAAGCGGTCAAAGATTCAAGGTTCCGAGTCTAATTTTGATAATGATAAAACAAAACATGTAATTGGTTTATGGAAAGATTCAAACAATCCCAACAAGGAAATATTCATTCCTACCGATAAGATTGATATTAATCAAAAAGCAATTCTACTTTCATTAACCGCAAAATACAAAGAAGAAAACACTTTAGATGGCCGAACTGACAATTGTTTTGCTCCAGAATTTGAGCTAGATACATACTTCCCAGTTTCATTAAAAAAGGAAAAGAAAGAAAAAATAGACTCTATTAATATGAATGAAAAAAAAGAGCTTAAATCTTTTTCTGAAAAAATAGGCGGGTGGAACGATATTCGTGAAATTTCTTTACTTTATTATGCACTTGATAATATTGTAGAATCAAAATATGAAAACCTTGAATTAATAAAGCACTGGCTTCACCTTACATGGAAAGAACATTCTAATAAGCAAATTCAAATAATTTATAAAAATTTCAAAAAGAGCCTGCAAGATCCATTAAACATGGGGTTAAGTGTAAAAAATGTTGTAAAATGGCCCCCATATGAAGTAAAAACAGCAATAGAATCTATTGAAAAAATAATAAATGAAGTTTTAAAGAATCCTAAAAACAGTAGTGAAAAACTCAATTATTACTCCTCATTATTTGAGGAAACAGAGAAATTCTTTATACAAGAGTTTGGCGAATATAAAACCAAGTTTTCTAAAAGAAACTCTAAACAAGACATAAAATCAGATTTAGAAAAAGAAGATAAGCTTAATGGTTATAGAATCAAACTCGCTGTGTGTATTGCGAATTGTATTCTCATAAACTCCAAAATAAATGATCAAAGAATAAAAGAATATTTCCAATCTGAAAAAAAGAATAGAAATTTTGCGAAAAACGTTCAAAAACTAAGAGATGCAGTTAACAGTTTCATTGAAGAAAATTTTAATGAATTTAGCATTTACCCCAATTTGAAAGACGTTGATTAATAGACATTCTCAATATTTAATCAGAAAAAAATGAAATTATGCTACCATTTTGTAACTATTTAATTGCAAAAGACTTAACAATCTGTAAATCAAAGCATTACATAGTCCCGTCCGGACCGCAAAAAGCACTCAATTTGAGTGCTTTTTTTGGTTTCTGGGGGTTTTAGAAATCCTTTGAAAATTTGGAGTTTTGTATTTTCAACTCCTATAATCCAAAACTTCCAAAAAATATTTATTGCGTTCAGAACCTTACGGATTCCACATTTTACTGAAGCCACCTGACTCACAAAAACATTAGCGTATTTCACCCTTGTTTTTTCTAATTTCATTTCTAATTACCATTCTAATTACCATGATGTATTTGGCACACAATTTGAAATGAAAAAATATAAATCATTTAAAAATCCGAGCACACAGCAAAACTCCATTATGGCACATAAAAACAAGACCCCCCTATATGAAAAAACACAAAAACATGCAGAATATCGGATTGGAAACCATTTTTATCTAGCCCCGATTTTGTGATTTAGAATATATGGGTGAGAGAAAAAGAATAATAACCACAGAAAGTAATCAAGTTAGGATTTTAACCAATGCATTTGATTAAACATCATGTGGTCTCTTATAAGTTAAGGTCATTTTTTTTACAAAAAGTATTCCCTATTTAAAATTGGAGAGAGAGCATTATGGCTGTAATTTTAGTTTCGGATTTAATAATTCACATCAATGAAAAAAGGTATTATTATTGAAATAAATTGTACCAAAGGATTATAAACGCTCAGGCTGAAAGCCAGAGGTCACACGTTCGAAACTGAAACCTTCGCATTGCGGGGTCATTAATATAAATATGAAAAAGATAATAATTCTAATTCTAATATCCGCTCTAGTGATTGTTTATAGTTATCATAGAGTGAAGAAAAATGTTTTTACTTTTGATTTAGAAGTTTGCAAAAAAGAAAAACTACTAATAAATAGATTAAAAGAAAATGTGCAATCTATTACTCTAAAACTTGAAACTGAAAATGATAGCATTTTGAAAAATAAATTGTTTGAAAATATATTATTTGTGAATAATTATCAGGACAATATCAAAGACTTTCAACTATGTGATAAAATTTATGAAATTGATTCCATAATTATTTCGGCTATAGGTGATAATATTAATTCCAAAAAATATCTATTTGTTTACAATTGCAAAAACGAAATATCAAATTATAACAAATCATTAAATGATTTTTACAATTATAGTGTTTGGATTCGTAATCGATTAATTAGAAAAGGTGAAATTAAAGAAAAAGAATACTTTGAATATTCAGCATTAAATTTAATAGGTTTAAAACCTAGTAAAAAAAGAGAAAGTCTAAATGCTGAATTAGATTCTTTAATGTTGAATGGTTTAAAAAAGTAATGCAGCTCTACGATAGTTGCTTTGCTCTACGTAGGCTGTGCCTTCGAAGTTGTGAATTACGGGTTTTACCCGCAGAAAGGGTAAAGTCAAAAACAGTATCATTAAAATGAATGGCGAAAAGAAATGTATTTCATAGTGGTCAAAGAATAAAATTCAAAAAAATTAAGTTTAGGGCATTCCCTTGGCTGGAAACGGTGCCTTATAACGGTCTGAAGACCGAATGTCGCAGCTACTTAATAATAAGACTAAGCAGAGCGGGTTTAGGAGCAAGATCTACTTTAAATGCAGCGTTTACGTTAGAATTATCTAATTCCGGTTTTAGAACAAAAAGTTATTCAGGTGAGGATTTTGTAGGAAGATTTGCCTTAAATTATGGTTTGGGAAAATTAACCAATGGATATAATGAAGCAGTAAAACCATTTTATAATGAAGCTGTGAATATTTATAGTCAAGTTCTTTCGAAGTCTTTTAGTAATGAAATAAAAAATGCTTTAATTAATGGAAAATAAAAATTTAAAGAATGAATACAAGAATGTATTGAATGTTGGATTACCCTTTCTGGTTATTTTGGTTATTTTATTTATTTACTTTGAAAATAAATTAGAAAAATGCTATAGAATATCGATATGTAGAGTTATTGGTTTTGAATCCGATTTTGAAGGAGGAAGCTCTCCATTATTTGCTTACGAATATAATTCAGTAATGTACAAAAATGGAGGTGCAGGTGATATGAGTAATATTAATCAGTTGAACTCAAGATACTTTATAAAAGTCTCTTGTGGAAATCCAAAAATAGTTAAAATAATAAGAGATGTTCATGTTCCAGATACTTTAAAATTTATTCCAACAAATGGATGGGTTGAAATACCGTATGGATTAGATAATGTTTCAATGAAATGAAGTAATCTGGGTGTGCGAAGAATATTTCCTTCGTGCATGCGGATAGCGGCTTGTACCCGCAGAAAAAAGTAAGTAAATAAAACAAAAAACACTTGAAAAACCGTTTAACATATTGTCAAAACCGCCTCATGGAAGGCCTGTAAACAGGCACAATTGCCGAAGACATTAGCACAACTATGCATAATGACACACAAGGCTACGACAAAAACGGAAACATTGGATACTTGACTGGAAATGGCTTCCTTGTAGCGGTCTGAAGACCGAATGTCGCAGCTACTTAATCATAAGACTAAGCAGAGCGGGTTCAATCAAGAATATTTATCGAATTAAATAGAGTTGTTAGTGATTGGAAGAATAATGTGATTAAAAAGTAAATTATAAAGTTTAATTGTAAAAAATGATTTTTAGATTAAGTATAAGGATGAGTGCGATAACGATTTTTTCATTAATTTCTTTGAATTCATGTAGTCCTAAATTGCATTTTGAATATGATTACACTACTTTTTATCCAAGCAGGAAAAATGCAATTTTGCGAACGTCATTATTTTTAAACAGGGATTCTACATTCAAATATTTTACTCATAAAGGGTCGGTAATAAATGATGGAAAGAATAAAAATTATGGGAATTTGGAAGGCACATGGGGGAAAAAAAATAAGAGCCTTTATTTATTTCCATCACCTAATTATTTAAAATTTATAAAAATAAAAAACTTAGAAAGTGATTTAAGTTGTTTTACTATTGATATTTTAAATTTTAATTATTTTAAGGATAAATATGAATTAATTCTAAATATTAAAGATATGGACCCTGTTATTATTACTAAAAGTAAAGTTGAAATTTGCGACTTAAAATGGAATTCAACATTAGAGTTTGAGGTTAGTTTTTCGGGGACAAATCATTTCGGATTTGTTTCAAATAAAATAAAGTCTGAAAAAATTATAGTAAAAAACCCTAAAAGTCTTTTGCAATTGGAATTTGAAGAATTTTATTATCGTTTTAATTACGCTGACAATCCAGTAGATAGCATGTTTTTTAAAATTCGTTGTAGAACTTTAAAAAGTCCTAATCAAATACTGAAATGGTATCCGAAATAAATCTACGGTTAAACAGCTCTGCGAAGGTTGTACCTTCGTAGGTGTGCAAAGCGGGTTGTACCCGCAGAAAACAGAAAGTAAATTAAAAAAAGAAACCATTTGAAAAACCGTTTAACATATTATCAAAACCGCCTATTGGAAGGCCTATACTCAGGCACCCTAGCCGAAGGCATAAGCACAACTATGCATAATGGCACACTAGGCTACGATAAGAACGTCAACATTGGCTACTTGACTGAAAATGCCTTCCTTGTAACGGTCTGAAGACCGAATGTCGTAGCTGCTTGGTCATAAGACTAAGCAGAGCGGGGAAATCGGCATCAGAGCATATGAATAGTTGGTCAGAAAAAGAAGCAAATACTTTATCTTTCTACATGCTTAATTTACCTAGAAATTGGAACCACTCGTATTATCCTATCAATGAAATTTATTTAAATGCTATTAGAAATGCAGATTGGAAGTAAAAAAAACATACTTTATTTAACAATTAATACTTTAATTGTTTTAGGTTGCGTAGGTCGTGATTATAGTTTACATATTGTAAATAATTGTGAATATAATTTTGATTACATAATATCGTCAGATTCCCTTCTGGTTAATGCCATCGATATGTATATTGACAGCGATATTACAAAATCTCCAGAAAGTTTAAATTATGAAGTTTATACATTTTATTCAAAGGCAAACTCAACAGATTTGCCCATTGGTCATGGCGAAGACTATTGGAAAAAAATCGTAAAAAAATCGAAGCAAAAAAAAATGTATGTTTTTCTTTTTAAAGAAGAATTACTTAAAAGAAATACATGGCCCGTCCTTGTTAAAAACAATATATATACTAAACTAATTTCGATTTCTGAAAAACAACTAATCGATAATAATTGGTATTTAAATATTTGTAAATGATAAACCCCTCTACCTCGCTGTACTAAGGCTATAGCCTTCGTACGTGTGAATTGCGGCTTGTAACCGCAGAAAACAGTAAGTAACTAAAAAAACAAAAAACACTTGAAAACCCGTTTAACATATTGTCATAACCGCCTAATGGAAGGCATTTACACAGGTACAATTGCCGAAGGCATTAGCATAACCATGTTTGATGCTACTTGTGGCTAAGACAAAACGGATATATCAGTTACTCGTATTGGTTTAATTATGGGTTTCCAAACGAGCCGTTTGTGTTAACTAAATAAATCCCGCTGTGCAAGACGAGACTATCCTTCGCTTAAGGTCTCCTTGCCTTCACCCCACTATCGAAAGTTCCACCTTCCCTCCTATTTAAAGCAAGTTTTACTCACCAAACCCAATTAAGATTTTCAAATTAACTCTCTATCGTACTAAGAGCCTTCTAGAGAAGAACCATATCCACCGGGGTTTTGAAACCTATAAACTTTCACAAAAAAAAACCACCATAAACACTCACTTGGCTTATGATGGTTTTAACAATCATTTATTAAAACTTATTCTATTTTTGAGTAATCTTTAAACATAGGTACTTTGGCGTTTTCTACGAGTTTGCGGTAGGCTGCCCATTGGGTGCTAAAAAACTCGTTTACTCGTGCTATCGTCTTGGCTGTTTCCGCTTCGGCGGTTTCTACAAGAATCATCTCTGCCCTACCTATTTTACTTTTAGAACGTAAATACCCTGAAGCTTCATTTATTGCGGCAGGGGCGGTAGTTTGGTACGGTCTACCATAGCCTTGGCGTGTAAATTTCTTACCCATCACTATTTCATTGGTTGCTTTTAGAGAATCTACCATAGCTTTCGATGCCTTTCTTAGTGTATCCAGGCTTTTGTTGTCGTTGCCTTTTAGTTGGGCTAGTATATTTTCTACTATTACGCTCGATTCTTCTATTTGATCTGTGGCAGCCACGAGCTTTTCTGTACTTTTTTGTAGTCTTTTTATCACTGCTCTTTTTTCTGTTTCATCAGCTAGGTTATGGTTTTTCCTAAAATCTGACTTAACCGTAACCGCAGTAGAGTCTGAGGTGCTATCCATCTTCACCACTATTTTATAAATGCCCGGCAATACGTCCATTCCACCGCTTTCGGTATCTGTTGCTTTTGGTTTTTTGCTACCAGGCGAACGCATACCTTTTTCGTCCAGTCTCCATTTTAATGTACCAAAGCCCACACTGTCTACTTTTTGTTTTAAGTTACGCACAAGCAAACCTTTTGAGTCAAAAACTTGTATGGTCAGCGAGTCGCTATAGGTCATACTTGTAGAGTCTTTGGGGTTTTTCTTGCCTTTGGGTGCTGCATAATATTGCACGAGAGCTCCCGTTTGTCTGTTTTCTCCTTCATACATCCCGTCGCCCCCAAACATAATGCCCGGTGCATCTTTGATCTCCGCCAAATAAGCATCGTTGGGTTTAAATATCTTTAATTTGGCTTTTAGCTCGCCTTTGTTTTTTGCTAAATCTCTCAATGGTTGAATATTATCCAACACAAAAATTCCTCGGCCAAAAGTGGCTACCACAAGGTCTGACTCTCGCTCCTGTATGGCCAAGTCCATGGTACTTACCGGAGGAAAACCATGCTCATATTGCTGAAAGGTGGCTCCGTCATTGAAACTCACAAACAGACCTTGCTCTGTTCCTACAAAAATAAGATTGGGCTCCACAGGATCTTGCAATACACTCAAGGCATAGCCTGTTACTTTGCTTTCGTCTACCATACGCTCCCAAGTCTTTCCAAAGTCTTTTGTACGATAAACATATGGCGTAAATGCCCCACCGTTTCGGTAATTATTTGCGACCACAAAAGCCTCGCCAGCCTTGGTGTTTGAAGTTCGTATCTGCGGAATCCACGCTTCAGATGGCAAACCAGGCATATTGCCGGATACTTTCTCCCAGGTTTTTCCTCCATCTTTGCTTAGTTGCACGCTGCCGTCGTCGGTGCCTACCCACAGCACATTTTTATCCACAGTAGATGGGGCAATACACAAAATGGTATTGTGGTTTTCGGCAGAAGTAATATCTAAAGTCAAGCCTCCACTGTTGTCAGAGGCCTTAATTTGCTCTTTATTATTGGTGGTTAAGTCGGGCGAAACTATCTCCCAAGTGTAGCCTTTGTCTGTAGACCTATGCAAAAACTGCGAGCCATAATACAAGGTCTTAGTTTCTTTGTAGTGAGCTATGGCGGCATTCCAGTTAAATCTTAGTCGCACAGCAGGGTTAGGGTGGGTCGGTTTCAAAAACTCCGAAGCTCCGGTAAGCACATCATACCTTGCTAAGTTACCCCCTTGCGACATGGCCCAGCCGTAGCGGTTGTCTTCAGGGTCGGGAATAACGTCAAAACCATCGCCAAACAATACAACCTCCCAATATTGATTTCTTATGCCACCAGTTTTCCAAGTATAGGCTGGGCCCTTCCATGAGCCATTGTCTTGCAGGCCGCCATATACATTGTAGGGCGTTTCGTTGTCTACATTTATATGGTAAAACTGCCCTACGGGTATCGACTCACAAAACTGCCATTTTTTAGCTCTGTCTCTTGATATCGCCAAGCCGCCGTCGTTGCCGTTGATGATAAAGCTCGGGTCTTTCGGGTGAATCCAAAAAGCGTGGTGATCGGGGTGTACACCGCTGTATGGCACTATAACCTTGAAACTCTTGCCTCCGTCTTCGCTTAGTGATATCATTTGATAGATATTATACACGCGGTTTTCGTTTTGAGGGTCTACGGCAAGGTCATAAAAATAAAATGGGCGATTATTCGCAATATCTTCGTCATCGGTTACTTTTTCCCATTTTTCGCCTCCATTAAAAGACTTATAGAGTGCGTTTTTTTTAGATTCTACAAGGGCGTAAATAACATTGGGGTCGCTCGGAGCTATGGCAATTCCCATTCTTCCCAGTTCGCCTTTTGGCAGGCCGTTTTTATCATTTAGTTTTTTCCAGTTCTTTCCGCCATCGTAGGTCATATACATACCTGAGCCAGGCCCACCAGATTTAAAATCGTAGGGCGTGCGTTTGTGTTCCCACATATTTACCAGCAGCTTATTGGGGTTGGTGGGGTCCATCACAAAATCACCCACGCCACTGTTTTCATTGGTATATAATATTTTCTCCCATGTTTCTCCACCGTTAATAGTTTTAAACACGCCACGCTCAGGATGCGAAGCAAACGGATTTCCTATAGCTCCGGCATATAACACATTTGGGTTGGTGGGGTCAATCAGAATTCGGTGAATGTTTATCGTTTTCTCTAAGCCCATGCACTTCCAAGATTTGCCGCCGTCCATAGATTTAAAAATACCCGCACCAAGGTTTATTGAGTTTCGGGGATTCCCTTCTCCTGTGCCTGCCCATATCACCGATGGGTTAGACTGCTGAATAGCCACCGCACCAATGTTTATGATCGGGTTTTTATCAAATATCGATTCCCAAGTGGTGCCCCCATTCTCGGTTTTCCAAAGTCCGCCTGAGGCTGTTCCTACATAAATGATGTCAGGATTTGCCCAAACGGCATCTATAGAAGTCACCCTACCCGACATAGTGCCCGGCCCTATGCTTCTAAATTTATAGTTTTTCAAAAGGGCCATATCCACCTTTGCAGCTGGTACCGGCATTACGATTTCTAGCTTTGTTTTTTTAGATTTTTTTTGAGAAAAAACCTGTGGTGCTATCAGAAAGCAGCATAGAAATGAAGTGATTAGTAATCTTAATTTCATGTGTATAAGGTTAACGGTTTGTTGATTAAGCTACAATTTGAAAATAATATACAAAAGCTGCAAGCGAGAGTAAAAATTCTTTCATGATATAAAAGAATTCGCTCTACCTTAACTTTAGCATTTGAGCATTAAATGAAAAAATACGGGTATTTAAGCTAAGTTTATGATGGCAAAATAATTTTTCCATTGACATTTCCTTCATAGATGCGAATGTCAGGTTTCATCCATAGAAAGCTAAAATGAACCAACAAAAACAATAAAACATACAAGGAGAGCTGAAAGAACCTTGAATTTTAACTAAAATGAGAAATACAAAAACACTCAAAGGGTCGGATTTGAAATCTTTTTTTTCTAGCGGCGATTTGACTTAATAGATAACACTAACTCTTTCTTTAATACAACACCTCAATAGAGCCCGTGACATCCTGCTCTCCTGGTCTTTTTATTTTAAAAGGATAGTTTCCGGCCGGCACTTTTATGCCGTTACTTTTACCATCCCACGGGTTTAAATCGTTTAAAGAATGAAATATTATTTTACCCCAACGATCATAAATAAATATCTCAAAATCCGGGAATAAATTAAGATTGTAGACTACCCAATTATCGTTTATCCCATCACCATTAGGAGTAAATACCTGCGGATAATAAAGTTGTAGTATAGGCTCTACAGGGCAGTCATTTTTATACGTTACATTAAACTCTACAATAGCTTTTTCACACGAACCTTCACTGACTTCTAGTTTGTATATTCCATTATCACTAAAAACCATAGTTGGATTATAACCATCTAGAATAGGGACATTATTTTTGTACCATTTATATTGTTGCAACGCTTCATTGTTGGTCATGCCGACTTCAATTAGTTCATCTGGACATATTTTATACCCATTTGGGTAAGTAAGTACTACTAAACTTGGCTTTTTCTGTCCGTATATCACCTGCACTTCATTTGAAAAAAGTTGACCACAACTATTCGGAGACACAAACTTTGCACTTATTCGACTATCATTATTTACAATTATAAATGGAGCTATAATATTTAATCTATTATCCGCACTATACCAGTCGACAGAAGTACCCGAAGGATTGCTAACTAATTCGATTTTTACATCTTCTGTGCCACAAGCCCATTCCTTACTTGCTTTTATAACCGGTGCTGGGTTGGCATCTATCACCTCAACCTTATCAGAAATGGCTTCCCTTAAACAGGTATTTTTATCACTTTTAATAACATTATATACACCCTTTTCAACTACTGTTAAATTAAAAGAATTTTCATTTGGAATATTTTGACCATTTTTTTGCCATTGAAAATTCATACCTAGATTATTGTCTGTCTCTAGTGTTGTACTAGAGCCTATACATAATTCTACCTTGTTCACTTCCACGCCATTTTTTTTCACAATGGGCTTAGATACCGTTGAAGCCGTGCAATCAATGACATTAATCGCCACTTCTCTTCTATTTGAACCAATTTTTACCCCATTTCGAAATTCTTCAACAAGAATAGAAACCGTAAACAAACCCAAAATTGAAGAAGTAACGGATAATACTCCTGTTTTTGAATCAATTTTCATTGAAGGGCTTCCTTTAATTTGATTATTTTTATTAAATCCAGTAGCCCATGTAGCGTTTGGTTTATTGAGCCCTAATTCGTCAGAATAGGGCATATCTGCAGTGGTAAAACCTCCAAGAGGGTCTATAAGCGAATACCTGAGTTCGTCCCCATTTCCATCTTTAGCACCGAGCATTATACTTGCTGCATCATTTTTACATATATACGAAACATTGGGTGTTAAAAAAGTAGGTGAACTATTCGTAAAAGGATGAATATAGGCAGGAGGAAAATCTAATATCACTGAAATAGGAGTTGTGCTAGGATTTGCAATGTTATCGAGCCCGGGGTACCTACAACACCCATCGTATATCATAAAATGCCCTTCAGTTTTTTTATATATTATGGTATTCAAATAAAACTCGCCAACATAGACTTCATGGAAAATTTTTACGCCATTATTTTCTACACATTTTGGGTTTCCAGAGTTTAGTAATTTACTAGGCCCTACACGCTGGACTAAAACACTCTCAAGTGGTTTAGTATCAGTTTTTCTTGAAACACTTAAAGTTTCCTCAAAACTGGCAGACGGAGCGTTTGCTACATACAAATTTAGAGTTACTATCATTCTATTATAGATAGCAAAGTCAGAATTTACCTCCATACTAATATCCGCACCTACTATTTGTTGAGCAAAAGAATCGAGACTTTTTAGGCTTAAAAGTAAAATTAAAGTTGCTACTAAAATGTGTTTATGAAAATCAGAAAAATGCATTTTATAAATAAAGCTCATAAAGCAAAATTTGAAAGTAAAAAACTGCGTGGTAAAGATGTATTTTAAGCTATTTGTTTCTTCGATTAATTTTATTCAAAAATCATTCCGACAATACTCTTTGCCCATAAAATAATTGCAATTGAAAATTTCTCTATCTTAAACCAATTGTTAGTTGAAACCGAAGTAGAATTACACCCATGCTATCATTTAAGTTACTCCGTTGGGCTTTACTTCGCTAAGCAGTTTGCGTTTTTGGAGAGTCTAAAATAAATTGAAATATTTTTCTCGTTAAATAACTCCTTAGTTAACAAAAGCTCCAAAACCACTTAAAAACAAACACTACCGCTCAGTAATTATTTATTTCAAAAAAAACTACCCCTTTTTTTATTTCTGAGGAAAGAATTGGCTCGCAATTTGAAGTAAAGAATTTAGCCCAATTTTCAGTAAATATTCAAACAGAATAAAATCCGAAAAAGCACAATTTTAAATTATTCTAATGCCTGCAAAGACATGACTCAAGTATTACCAAAAGAAACTATTTTGTGGCTCCTAAAAAGCACATTTTGCACAATTCTTACTTTGTTTTTTATCCAAAACTCAAAGGCACAAACTAACTCAGCAGCCACAGGAAGCATTAGTGGAATGGTATGGGTTGATGAAAACGAAAATACTTATAAAGAGGATACAGAAGTAGGAATGGGAGGGGTAACTATTGACTTATACGAAGGATTTTCGGTTGTGAAGACCGTAGTTACCGCACCCGATGGTTCATATGCCTTTAATAATTTATCGAAAGGAGTATATAGAATCAAGGCATTGTCGGCCTCTTTGCCAACCCAATACGAAATAGTACCTTATTCTAATATTCTTGTTTATGATTTAAATGTAACTTTTGATGAAAATAAAGACTCAGACGTTAACCCTATGACGGGTGTTTCGGTTGGTTACAATATTGACACAGAGAGCCTTAGTAACAATAATTTTAAAATAGATGTAGGGGTTTATAAAAAATATGAAACGATAGAAGGCTTAGTGTGGAATGATACAAACGAAAATGGGATATTAGATGAAGAAATAATCCCGGAGACTGATGTTGAAGTTATTTTGTACGATGAAAACTTAAATGGTCTTGATACAGCCTACACAGATACAAATGGCAAGTATAAATTAAAAATTATTTCAAAAGGATTATATTACGTAGTATTCAGCACTATATATAATAAAAATTACATAGATGAAAATAACGAAATTTCAACATCGGTTTATAAGAGATTAAACTTAAATAAATACCCCCCTTACTCTTCCTCTATTGTTTATAATATCGGAGTGGTACCTGACACGCTGGGCATAATTGGAGGATTAGTGTGGGAAGACACCAACGAAAATGGGTTAAGAGATGTTGGAGAGAAACCAGTTAAAAATGTTTCGATTTATGCAATCAATGAAAAAAGTGAAATAGTTGCTAATGAACTTACAAATAAATATGGGAGATATAATTTTAGTAGACTTCCAGATGGAGAATATATTTTATTAATAAATTGTCCGAAAGAATATTTAATATCCCCCATAACAACAGGTGTAAACTCCATAGCTTCAAGTTTTGACCCTGTTACTTTCATGACTCTAAATTCAACGATAATAAACAATAGTAATATTCAAGAGAAAAATATTTTTGTTATAAATGCGGGAATTTATAAACCCGCCAATTATGGATCAATCAGTGGGAAAATTTGGACTGATACTAATGAAGACGGTTTGTATTCAGTAAATGAACCCGCTCTTAATAATGTAACTATCTATTTAAATAACCAATATACTAATTTATTAGCATCAACAAAAACAGATTACGAAGGCAATTATATGTTCTCAGGATTAGCTTCTGGGAATTATTTAATTTCAGTTTTAACACCTTTTGGCAAAACCTACACTAGAGTTTTTGATTATACCAATCCCTCGGATTCATATATATATACAGACCCTAATAATATTTATTTCGGGAGAACCATTATTGGATCAAATATTGATACTTCAAAACCTGTTGGTGACCCAAGTCGAGATATTAAAAACTTTAATGCAGGTTTAATTCCAAATCAAAATAACGCAAGTTTTGGAGGGTATGTTTACCAAGACCAAAATGAAAATAATGTAAAAGAATCAACAGAAGGTTATCTTCCTGGAGTTAAAGTTCAGCTTTTTACTACTTTATTTTCAAGGGATTTAATTGCTACCACTTTTTCAGACTTAAATGGAGTTTATAAATTCGACAATGTAACTGAAGGAATTTATAATATTAGATTTTCTTCTCCTTTCCCTTGTCAAAATTGCAAAATAGACTCCACATTTGAAATTCGTCTAAATGTTACTTCTGACATAAACAATAGCATCATAGATAACCTATCTATAAATCAAGGCTTTATAAAAAAATTAGGCTTAATATCAGGTCGAGTGGCATTGCTAAATGGGACATTTAACGATTTGAAAACATACAATTCTGTACCCAAGTTCAAAGTTTACCTTTTAGATTTAGCATTTAATAAACTTGATAGCACAATAACCGGACCGTATGGAGAATATATTTTTAAAAACCTGCCGAATGGCAAATATTTGGTAAAAGTCGATATTCCTCAAGGCTTTAAGGCAACAAATCAGTATGTTGGTGGCTTTTTTGACAGCTCCCAAACAGATTCTACTGGAACAACTTTTATTATTGAAGTTGACAATTCTACAGTCTACAATGACTTTAAAAGAGAGATTCAAAATATAGATACTCGCTTAGTAATATGGACAGGTCAAATTGGCTTGTATGTTTGGGATGACATTAATGGAAACGGCCTTCAAGAAACTAACGAACCACCATTATCAGAAGTACCGGTAGATTTATACATTTCTGATTCTCTTTTGACAAGTAGTGTAACTGATACTACAGGAAAGGTTATTTTTGATCAAGTAACATCTGGAACTTATAATTTAAAAATTCATACTCCTTCTGGTTATATGCCCACAATACCTTTTGTAGGTGAAAATAAAAATTTAGATTCCGACTTAAACAACGAAAATCCATATGTTTTTGATATTGTAGTATCACCCACCAGTACCCTTAATAAAGACTTTTCTTTGGCGGCCGGATTTACAATAGACAACACCAAAGGTAGCTTAGGCGACTACGTTTGGCTAGATGCCAACAACAACGGGCTCCAAGACCAAAATGAGAATGGCGTAGGCGATATTATCATTGAGCTATATTTAGATGGTAATCTACTCGCCAAGGACACCACCGATGCATCCGGTGCATTTGGATTCGCCAACCTAGAATCTGGCACATACAAAATAAAACTAGTAAGTACTTCAATTCCAAAAAACCTCCAAGTTTCGACTCTAGTAAAGCAAGGAAACAACATTGGCACGGACTCAGACCTTTACCCAGGCTCCCTTGATACAGAGCCAATAGTGATTGACCTAAGTAACACATCTCAAAAAAGTTTCACAGACATTGACATAGCATTTTCTGCTAAATGCGAAAACGTGATTTGTGTCCCCATATCAATCAAAAAAATATTGTCTCCGTAAGGACTTTTGAGATGCAAACCTCGCTTTGCGAAGGATATTTCCTTAGTACGTGTGTAAAGCGGGTTTCACCCGCATAAAACAGAAAGTAAATTAAAAAAAGAAACCATTTGAAAAACCGTTTAACATATTGTCAAAACCGCCTCATGGAAGATACCTTCACAGGAACACTTGCCGAAGGCATAAGCACAACTATGCATAATGGCACACAAGGCTATGACAAGAACGGCAACATTGGCTACTTGACTGAAAATGCCTTCCTTGTAACGGTCTGAAGACCGAATGTCGCAGCAACTTGGCCATAAGACTAAGCAGAGCGGGGTTCGGAAGGAAATTTTTACCTTAATATCATGACAAAATATCAAACAGAAATAGAAAATTTACGTAAGGCATGCGATATAGCAATCGAAGCTTACACAAATTACTCACCCAAAAATTGGAAACAATCCGATATTGATTGGTTTGTATTATGTACAAATCAAACTAAAAGTGGTTTAATAGACAGGAAGCCTCCATATAATAATTTGTCAAGCCTAAAATATGAGTATCAAGATGTTTTTACTTATTTTCAAGAAGGCTCAGGACAAACGGTGGAGGAATTTTGGAAGATAATTAGGGAAGAAGGACTACCTTATAAAAGGGAAAATAAATTAGCTAAGATTTTAAAACGAGGGAAAGTTAAAAGTCATATTGAATATGACTTTATAAAGGATTTAATTGGACCTTATAAGCAAGAGGGCATAATCTCTGAATCGGAAGAATCATTTTTAGATGGTATTTTGGTAGCATTTGAAGTGAAAAATAAAAAATGATTTGTATTTACAATTTAAATTTATTTTTCTAGAAGGCAATACCTCTCTTCCTTTACTTTAGCAGTTGAAATAAAAATTAAAAAAACACCATCTGAACAAAACAATAACATATCGCCCAAACTCCAGCTTTGCGAAGGTTATTTCCTTCGTATGTGTGTAAAGCGGATTTTAGCTGCAGAAAACAGTAAGTAAAGAAAAAACATTTGAAAAACCGTTTAACATATTGTCAAAACCGCACCATGGAAGATACCTTCACAGGAACACTTGCCGAAGGCATAAGCACAACTATGCATAATGGCACACTAGGCTACGATAAGAACGACAACATTGGATACTTGACTGGAAATGCCTTCCTTCCTTGTAACGGTCTGAAGACCGAATGTCGCAGCTACTTAGTCATAAGACTAAGCAGAGCTAGGGAAATGGACAAATTTGATCTATAATTCAGGTACACCAAAGACTACAACAGTAACAAATGTTAAAATACTGAATGGTAATTTTTATTATGAAGAGAATTAGTATATTATTGATATTTATCACAATTAATTCTTGCAAATTAAATAATGATTCAAAATATTATAAAAATTTTGATTTCATTAATTTTAAAGGTATTGACGAAATAAGACACCCATTTTTTAATTTTCCTTTTTTCGAAGTTTTTCATTCTTCAAAAAATACCATTCTTTTAAAATGTCACCTTTCATTATTTGAATCTCGGACCAAACAATTTTACTATGAAAATGGACTTTGGAAAAGAACCATTGAGTATAGAGAAGCCACAGATGTGAAAGAAATTGAAATTTTCAAAGGTGATTATATACACAAACTAATATTTTTTAAGGATTTTGAAGAAAATAATAAATATTCCTTAGACGTATATGAAGTCTATTCCATGAAAGAAAATATTCAAAAAAAATTTTTAAGTAAAAATGACAATTTAGTCGATTTTGCAATTGACCCTGACTTGATTTTAGATTCATTAAATTTTCAATTAAACTGTATTGAAAAATATAAATTATCTGAAAAAAAATTGAAAACCTACGTTAATTGCAATTTCGAAAATTCAAAGTATTCAGATAGTTCTTGTTATCAATATAATTATACTTCATTATATTTTTTTAAAGTGTTTAATGTTGAAAAAGAAAGATGTAAGTAATTACTAATTCAAAACCAGGACTTCGAAGACTATTGCCTTCGAAGATGTGTAAGGCGTGTTTCACCCTCATAAAGCAATCAAGTCAGGATTTAAACCAATCCATTTGATAAATCAACATGCGGCCTCCTAAAAGTTAAATACATTTTTTAACGACAAGGATTCGCTATTTAAAGATTGGGGAGAGAGCATTATGGGTGTAATTATAGTTTCGGATTTTATAATTCACATCAAAGAAAAAAGGCATTATTATTGAAATAAGGATTATAATTATTCCGCCTAAAGCCGGAGTTCACACGTACGAAGAAGGAAACTTCGAAAGCGGGTTAATATTTATGAAACATTTTCAGTTCCAATCCTGAGAAAGTTGAAAATTAATAATTATAGTTCAAAAGACAACAATAGAGTATTCAAGAGACCGTCATTAATTTTAAAACGAACAAATATTATAAATGGAAAATAGTTACGCTAAAGTGATTTTTAAAATAATTCAATTTATCTTTTTTGTTCCCCTTATAATAACATATTTCAAATATTTTAAAATGAAACTTAACCATTTTGAAAATATATCCAGAGCTATTTTTAGTATCACAATCTTTGAAATATTTAAAGGGAATTCTGAATCCATTCAAAAGAAAAATAAATTGACAAAAAGGGCCTTAATTTTGATAACAATAGGAATAATTTCACAAGTTTTTGAAATGCACTTTTTTAAATAAAACCTAACTTACGTAGTTTATAGCCCAGAAGGTGAGTAAAGCGGGTTGTACCCAGAGTAAACAGAGAGTAAATTAAAACAAAAGATAAAAAAACACTTGAAAAACCGTTTAACATATTGTCATAACCGCCTAATGGAAGGCATATACATAGGCCCAATAGCCGAAGGCATAAGCACAACTATGCATAATGACACACAAGGCTAAGACAAGAACGGCAACATTGGCTACTTGACTGGAAATGCCTTCCTTGTTACGGTCTGAAGACCGAATGTCGCAGTACTTAGTCATTGGACTAAGCAGAGCGGGATGCTTGGTAAATTTTTATCAAAAGGATAGATTGACCTAGATAATGTTATTACAATATAAAAAAAAAGAAAATAGATTTAGGGGACAATAGGAGATTAACATCGAGTTTAAAAATAATAATTATGATTAAAACTTACTTTTTAAGGTCTTATATTACTTTCTTAGTTCATAATATTATAGGTTTAATATTTTGTCTTGCCTCTTATTTTATTTTTCTAAAAATTAACCCAAAAAACGAAATTTCAGGTATTCTTAATATTTCTTTATTATTTACCGCAGTATTATTTTTTTCAATAGTTCTGACTAAAAGCTTTTTAATTTTTATTCCTTCAACATTTATTAAAGTAACTAATAAAGGCTTAGAATTTATAAAACATAATCAAACAAAAAATCAATTTAGCTGGGATTCCATAAATAAAATAGAACTCTCAATTGAGACTTCAAAATTGTTGAATATGTATATTTTTATTAAAAATGAGAAAACATTAAGATTTGTCTTGAAAGATAAATGGTTGTTTTCATTATTCACTATGAAATGTGTAAAACTAAATTTTACAATAATTGAGAACTTAATTGAAAAATCTGTTGATTTTGAAAACAAATTCAACTCTCAAAATTTAAACAGTGTGAGAGAAAATTTAAATTTAACCCGAACTACTTATCCCTCAGACTAAATAGTGCTATCATTAGGACTTCAGACCGATAAGAAAGCCGAGTGTAGATAAACGAACTAAGCTAAGTATAAAGCCGGAAAATTTAAGAATAAAGGAAACTAAGTATCTGGTTTAAACACTTTAAGACTGATATGAATTCAGAAGTTTTGATATCTTCCCCCGAAAATAGCTAAAGTCAACAAAACCAATAAAACATACAAACAGAGCAAAAGCAAATTTAAAATTACCCAAATTAGAACTCCTAAATCCTTCAATATAACGGATTAAAAATCCTTTTTATCTTGCTTCGCCATTGTCCATCAGACTATGATATAGAACAGCCAAAAGCATTCTTAAAAAAAAAGAGTTCCCCACAAAAGGAAACTCTGATTTAACTAAACCTTCGCTATTTACTTTGCTAAACTCCATCTATATTTAACCTTTTTCTAGCTGACTTTCTAATTCGGCCTCTATGGCGTCTATGCCTTGGCCTGCGTTGATGGCGTTTATGACTTCGTCTGTTATGTCTTTGCCACCAGTCAGGTTGGAATAAATCGACCCAACGGTATAAATAGGCCCCCACGGAATGCCCCACCAGCCCAATACCAGACTCAACAAAGTATAAGGAAGTCCCTTTAAGATTGCGTTTTCGTGAGGGGGAATAAAGTAGATGTCGGACCCTCTTCTAAAGGTCATCACCACGATAGAAACACAATACTTGTAAACCACAAATCTGCCTCCTTGATTAAGGAGTGCTGTCAGTTCTTGGTTTGAATAACCGTCTAAATTTTTAATTGCTGCCATGAGAATTTTTATAAAGAATTAAATTTGAAAAAAATACAGATTTAGTGCAGGCAGCTAGTTGAGGGATTTGCCTTTATTATGTATTACTATCTCAATTTTTATACCATTTTTAATAGCCGAAAATAACTTTTTTGAAGACAAAAAAATAGACACATTTTTTTTAAATACCATTAAATAAAAAACTCAACTTTTTTGCTAGTTTTGCCCCCTTTAATTAAACACATACACCAAACCCTTTCTTCATTTATGAAAATAAAACTTTTACTATTTGCACTCACACTATCTTCAAATTTGGCCTTCGCACAGCTCGACACCCGAATTAATGTTGATGACCTTTTATCAAAAAAAGTAGCCGTAAACTTCGAAATGGGCTATGACAAGCTCAGTTTCGAACTTGGTACCCGTTTTTTGCTCGGCCCATGGGCAGAAGTTAGCACCACAGACTCTGAAGGAAACATGCAAGACCCCACCCCTATTCCCCGTTTTGGATACGTAGGAACTTTTAGAGCCAATTTTTACACGAACCCTAAAACCACCATCGACGGCTTTCATGTGTCGCCTACGATAGATATTATGCGTCAAAAAGTAAAATTTGAAGACCCTAGCATCAACACCCGAATTGGGGCAAGTGTATTGATAGGGTATAAATACATGATCGGAGATTCCCAATTTGCTATTCAGCCCGAACTTGGCCTTGGGTACTGGGTTATGGACCGCACTCGCCTGGCAAGTGGTGGCCCCGTAACTGGCGACGAAGCACTGGACGACATCGTAGGCTTTTTCAAAAAGTTTAGAGCCATCAGAACACCCTTTAATATCACATTGAACTATAGAATTGGAGGAAACTAACACTTACCATTTCCCCAACTCTCTTTCTATCTAAATATCAACGCTTCGATTTGTACCCCAAGGGCATGTCGAAGCTTTTTTTTTGAATCGGTTTTAAGCCTTATTTATTTGATAAGATTTTGATTGAAAGAATACACTTGAATGAAATATTTTTGGGCTCAAAAACTGGACTAAAAACGTTAAAAAGACTTAGAAATACTCCCTTTTTTACTTCGGCTTCGAAATTCCTTCTAATAGCCAATTCTTCTCTGAATAGATTTTTTTTGAATAAAAGATTTGCCAATTTCAAATCCTGCAAATAACTTAGAACTATAGTTCCATTTTTTAACAGCCATTAAAACTAATTTCATTAACACACAAAGCTTAAGTCTTAACGGAGAGCTTTTCGCTTATCTTTCAAAACAAAGCACTAACTTTTTTTTACCATGAAAAAACTACCAGCACTTTTATGCATTTTGCTCTTCGTATTAATTTTTAAAACAGCGTCTGCTCAAAAAGAATATATAGAAGTTATTTACAGCATTACCTACCATAGAGGCATAGCAGATACTAAACCGACCGCTAGAAAAGCAGTACTTATTATCAAGCCAAACTCCGGCTCCAACTATGCTCTAAAGAATCTAATTATTAGTGACTCCATTTATAATGCACATTTGGCTAATCCTCCCAAAGAAATAAAATTAACTGGGGCTTATTATGACGAATTTAGAGAGTTAATAAAAAAAGATTATTCGTCAAAAAAACTAGATGTGACCTGTAAAGGCTCGGGTATTGCTGACAATAACTATTACAATTATAAACAAGACATAAATCTCAATTGGACACCCTCTGAAGGGCTCGACAGCCTACTTGGTTATGCCTGTCAAAAAGCTACCGTTAGTTACATGGGCCGCGATTATGTGGCTTGGTACGCTCCCGAACTCCCTATATCAGATGGCCCTTGGAAATTCCATGGCTTGCCTGGTTTAATTTTGCGAGTATATGACACCCAAAATATTTTTGACTTCAAAGTTTTTAGTATCAAAGAAGTTAATTCAGATATAACCCAAGATTTATTTAAAAACGCAAAAAAGATAATACCAATTACGCATGAAGCGTATTGGAAAGAAAACAAATACAGGACTGAAAACCCTAAGGATGTCATTATTGCTAAATATGGCGACGGCACTTTTAATGGTGTAAAAATAAGCGACCCAAACTCAAAAAAAGCTAGGATATTTAATCGATTAGAAACAGATTTTATCAAAGAATAAGCGGTGAGGTTAATACTGTTATTAGGTACTTTATTTGTATTCCAAAGCCAACTATTTGGTCAGCAGATAATAAATGGTCACATAAGCGATGGCTCCTCAGGCATACAAAACGTAAACATTACGGTTTCTAATCCTAGCACCAAGTCAATAATTGCCTTTACATTTACAGACGCCAAAGGCGACTACGCTATAAAATACAACTCTAAGGAAGACTCCATAATATTGAGTGTTCGGATAATGTCTTACGAGTCAAAAATATTAACAATTAAAAATCAAAATCAAGAGATAAACCTTACACTTGAGCCAAAAATCACGGTATTAAAAGAAGTTTCGGTGGCACGAGAGCCCATAACCAAGTTGGGGGATACCCTAAGCTATAATGTAGACGCATTTAAAAACAAAAACGATAGAGTACTTGCGGATGTGTTGCGGAAATTGCCGGGTATAGAAATAGAGAACTCGGGCCGGATTTTGTACCAAGGGGAGGCCATTAATAAATACTACATAGAAGGCTTGGACCTCCTCGGTGGAAAATATAATATGGCAAACGACAACCTCAACATAGAGGCTGTAAGAAGTGTGGAAGTTTTAGAAAACCATCAACCTATACGTATCCTAGATTCATTATCTGTTTCTGACAAGGCGGCTATAAATATTAGATTGAAGGCAAAAGTAGCGAAAACAGGAATAGCAAACCTCGGAATCGGCTACGACCCACTCTTGCATTTTGTCAATTACACGCCCATGGTTTTTAGTAAAGGATTACAGGCAATTACCACTGTACAAGCTAATAACGTAGGTATTTTACTCGAAAAACAGATTAAATCTTTAACCGATTCGGAAGAAAACTCCCCTACCGAATGGCTTAGGATTCAACAAATCAACAGTCCACCTTTTTCAGAAAATCGTTTCATTGACAATACTTCTAAACTTAGCTCTATCAATGTGCTAAAGCATGTAAAAAAAGAGGTAGAACTAAAGCTGAATTTTGAAATCCTAAAAGAAAATTTGAAACAGGTAGGCTACACCAATACGCGTTTTTTTACATCGAGAGATAGCTTAATTACCTTAGGTGAACAGATTATCAATGCCACCGAGAGCCAATACGCTAAGCTAAACTTGAGCCTAAAGAAAAACACAAATACAGACTATTTTAGCAATGTTTTTGAAATGAAATATGCAGAAAACCAAGCTTCGGGAAATATCATAAAATCAGGCATAAATATTTTACAGAAGGTCAATATTCCGACTTTGACCTTTAAAAATCATTTTTATAAATTCCTAAAAATCAATAAAAAACTGTACGCTTTACAATCCACCATTGGGAAAGAAAATTCAGACCAAAGTTTGGCGGTAAATCCGAGCCTTTATGTCTTAAACAAAACATCAACCGGTGCCAGTCAGTACGTACAAAATAACTCTTGGTACGCCCGAAATGCCTTTAGCGGCAATTTTAAGTTAAATGAAAAACAGACGCTAGAGACACAAATTGGATACAACTATAGCCACGAAACACTGAATTCGAACCTGATTTTTGAGGAAGCAACTTCGAATTTACCGGGCTTTCAGAATAAGCTAATTTGGCAAAAACACATTCCTTATATTAAAGTCAGAAGTCAAATTAATGTAAAAGCCGTAAAACTAACTTTTCAGCTACCAGTTCAATATAACTTCATAAAGGCATTTGATGGAGATTTAAACAAATCAGAAACCGTAAACAAGCCAAGTTTTGAGCCCAGAATTGATTTTCTATATAGCCTAAACACCAATTGGGAGCTGAGGTCGTCGGTATATCGAAACGTTCGTATTGGAGAAAGCACTCCGCTGTATTTTGGAAACATAATGCAGACTTATCGAAATATTCAGAAAATAGACGCTCCAATTTCGCAAAATACTTCCCTCGGTAATCTACTAAAGCTCAGCTATAACAATACGCTAAAAGACTTATTTGGCTACCTGGCCTTTAATCAAACATATGTCACAAACAACCTCCAGTTTGTAAACAAAATTAGCCCTAACGGAGTGTTAACTAAAAGTGCGATTTTGAATCCAAATCAAAGTTCTTCCAAGTTTTTGAATTTTAGAATCAGCAAGTTTTTCAGAAGCCTAAAAACCAACCTAAGCGTACAGGAATCTATAAATCAACTAAATAGCATTCAATTAATAAATGATGCAGAAAATGAAGTAAAACTTAAGTCTGCTACTACTAGAATGGATATTAATTCTACTTTTTCCAAAAATCTAGGCTTGGTGTATGGCCTAAATTCGAGTGTTTTTAGAAATTTCATAGCAGAAACAGCCAATGAGCCTGTGTACCAAATCAGTCAAAACTTGAAACTAAATATTAGCCTGCCCAAAGACGTATATGTCGGAATTCAAAACGAATATTATGTAAACCAAACAGCGGCTTCACGAAATTACTTTTTGGATGTTTTACTCAGAAAAACCATTACAAAACACAAAGTAGATTTAGATGCTACTTTCTCAAATATTTTTAATACGGTCTTAAATATTTCATACCAAAACAATTCGCTTTCTTACGTGGAATCTGCCTACGCATTAAGGCCTAGGCAAGTACTTTTTAGGGTCAAGTTTTCTTATTAAAATTTATTCTTAAGCATATTCCGGCAGGGAATTTCTAACCTAAAATAAATAAAATCCTCGATGCTATTCATTCACTAATTCTATTAAACTAAAATCAATATTCGAATGGATGCAGTATTTATTACTTTGGCTTAAAAACAATGAAACTTACCCCCTTTAAAATCCCGGCTAAATAACTTCACAATCAAGAGGAATAAATGAAGTAAAACACCAAACCAAAATTTAACTTTTAGATAAAACGAAATCACGAAAAATATAATATCCTCGCACTATTTTTGGCACTAAATATTACAGCACTTAAAACACAGAAAAAAACAGAAAATTCGGCTTTTTTTATCTTCCTCAGTCACAATTTAAACCTCGAAATATAAGTTTTCGTGGATTTTATATCCGCTTAATAACTTTCCAATTATCAGGTCTTAACTGGCCGCATAATTGATTGGTAATAAACAAAATCCCACCAAAAAAAACTGGGAATACTTTAATCACTTTCAATAATTCTAAGCCATGCTTAAACGTTTACTTTTAGCTTCTATTTTTGGTCTAATTAACAATATAGCCTTTTCACAAGCCTACAATTACCTCAGCCCTTTTAATAGCTTGGGTGTACCCACTAACATGGCAGGTAGAGACGTAGTTACGTCCACGTTTTTGCAACGGGTAAAGGCATCATTTCCAGAGGGATACCCAGTACCAAGTTACAATCCTGAGTATATTGTTACTGATTCAAAATCAAGTATAGTAGTTTATGAAGAGGCTGACGTCTGGGTTACTTTCGTCTCGGAAGGAGCTGGTTATAAAAACGTTTTGGGATTTTATACGTTTGACCCAAGCAACCCACCTACTGTAGCACCAACTAATAGTCAAATCACTATTGTTTTCCCCAATGTTTCGGCAAGTGGCAGTGGCGGTGGTCTTATTGCCGGCGACAAGGTAAAACTGGGCACTTTCCCGGCCAACACGGGTATCGGCTGGGTGCTTTTGGCCAATGGTTATAACGGCAGTACAGTTACCAACGGACTTTGGAAACTGTATTCTCACCCAAACCTAAACCCGGAAGCAAATCCAAACCTAAGGTACCACAACGTAATTCTCTATGATTCACAAACAGACAGATTGGTGATGGGTTTTGAAGATATCAGAAGAGATTACAGCAACTGCGACAATGACTTTAACGATGCCTTATTTTATATCACAGCATCTCCAAATACTGCCCTACAAGCGGCCACTTTTCTTGAAACCGCCAATGTGGTAGGTGAGGTATCGTCAGGAAACGACGGCGGACTAGAAAGCGACGGCTCATTGGCCACGGCTATAACTAAACGAAACGTAAACAAAGAACTAAAAAACAATAAAGCAGACAGAAACAGTCCAAAATCGATGATAAAAGCCAGTGCCCAAACGAGCATAAACACCGTTAGCACAGGTTTAGCAGACTTTTTGCCAAATATCGGCCCCGACTCATCTACTGCTTATGTGTCTACGCCTACTGACTTGGTAGGCATCACAAACGCGAGCCAGCTGCTCTCTTACGATTATTTTAATGGCAGTACGCTTAACGCCGTAGGGCTTGTCATAAAAACAATAAATGAAGTCTACAGCCATACCAAAAACATCTGCGACCGAGTAGGTGGAGCTTCCATATTATCTACCAAGACTGTACTTATAAGAAATCAGTATCCATCTACGTTGGTTACATTCAAAAAACCGGATGAATCTATCGAATATGGCTTGAGTTTTTCGGCTCGCGTTGTAGCCGACTCAACTTTTGAATATAACTCACATTGGATTGTACAAGAGTACGCTACCGGCTCAGACTACCTAAGTTTTCAGCTTTGGGGCAAATACCCGGGTAGTGTGTTTTATATGGCCGAAAGTATATTAGCCAAACTAGACACCGTATATCATTTAACCAATGACATCAAGTTTACGGCTCCTCCCGCTATATTGGCTGGGTCGGGTTCTTACAATCAGGGCAAATTCAATATTAATATTTTGAATAGAAACAAATTAGTTAAAACCCTAAATGTGGGCGGTGCCTATAAAGTGGCCGAAAATGAAACCTCATTGCCATATCTGAAACAAATTACGCTAAACGGCTTAGTAAATCAAACCTTTACACTCGATGCCCCTGGGGTTTTTGATGCCGGTTTATTTATCTACGATGCCGACTCGCTTGAGTCTGACGGGCTCTATCTGGCAGACGGTGCATGGGTGGCTAACTACGAAACCGAAAATGTAATGAATTCTAATTTGGTGACTTTCCCGCAAGACAAACTACCGATAGAAAACAACCACTATTGGATAGAAAGGGCCATCGAAGCCTCAGGTAGCACAAAAAACTACTATTCGATTCACCGTCCTCTTCGTTTGGGACTAAAACCTCAAGACCTAAGTGCCTACAACTACCTTACGTTTACAGCTTCGGGGACCAACACCGTAGAAATAGTAATTAGCAGAAAGGGAATTATAAATTGGAATGACCAAGCACGGATATTCGTGACGCTAACACCCGATGTTAAGAAATACTACATCGATTTGGCTCAATTTATTAACAACCAAAGCCAAGCACTAAACAAAACCGATATAAATGCGGTGACATTCTCGGTAATAAGTCCTGATCAAAACTACCTGCCCTTCAATGTAAAAATCAATCAATTGGCATTTAGTAAAGTAGGTGCCTGCCAAAGCACCCAACAAGTGGTGGCCTCGGCATATTCAAAAGAAAAATATGAGTCTAGTGGAAAATTAGAAGTAACAAATAAAAATAAAACCAACGCGAACATTCAGCTTTCGGCGGCCAATGCCATAGAACTCCTTCCGGGTTTTGAGGCGTCTACAGGTGCAGTACTGAAAGCCGAAATTAAAGGTTGCGGAAACAACTAAAATAAAACAAAAATGAAAAAATGGATAAACGCTGACCCTCACGACATCGTGATGCTAAAGGCAGAAACTAACTACACCGTCTATTATTTTAGAAACGGAGAAAAATATATATCGGGTTTTACCCTAAAAATTCACGAAGAAAAAGAAGAACTTAAAAGCTTTATTCGGGTAAATAGGTCGCACCTACTAAACCCCGAACACATCAAAAAACTAAAAACCAAAGACAAAGTTACACGAATATTGATGTCAAATGGCGTAGAAACCCATGTGTCTAGACGGAGAAATCCTTTCAAGACAGCCCTTTGAGGCGAAGTAGCGTTTTATTTGAAGTAGAATTGAACATCTAAAGTTCAGTTCTACTTTTTTTGTTTTCAGCGTATTACAAATCCTTAAAAAGACACCCATTTAGGTAAAAAAAGTAAAGGAAATTTGCAGATTCCCATTAACTTCATGCTTTAGTTTAAAAACCCAATATTCAACCTTACATGAAAAATTCTTTAACCAAAAAATCAAGGCTCTTGATTCCCCTGTTTTTCGGGGTAATCTTATCGGCAAGTCAATCTTTTATTAAGCCAAACGAAGTGGCTTCTCAACTAAAACTTCCGAGTGGTTTCAAAGCAGAAGTACTCGGCTCTGAACTAGGCAAAGCTCGCCACATGGTGGTAAGTTCAACCGGAATAATTTACATAAACCGCTCAAAACTGGTAGATGGCAAAGCCATATTGATGCTTAAAGACAAAAATCACGACGGCGTAATAGACGAACAAAAATCATTCGGCAACCTACCGGGCACTGGCATAGAAATAAAAGACGGACACTTGTACACGGCTTCTAACTCGGGGATATTTAGATACAAATTAGACCAAAACCAAGAAGTAATAAACACCGAAAAGCCCGATATGATTGTCAGCGGTTTGCCAGACCACGGCCGTGACAACGCCAAGCCTTTCACATTTGACAACACGGGCAACCTACTGGTAACTATCGGCAGCTGGAACGACCCCTGCCGTGAACCAAACTCGGGAAAAGGAATAATGCCTTGCTCAGTTTTAGACTCAGCAGGCGGCGTTTGGAAGTTTAGTGCCACCAAGTTAAACCAGACATTTGCTGATGGAAGCAGATACGCCACAGGTCTAAAAAATGCAGTGGCTATGACCTGGAACACCCAAACCAACTCTTTGTTTTCGGCGGTGCATGGCCGTGGGCAGTTTCATGATTTTTATCCGCAATATTACACCCCGCAGCAAAGTGCCGAGCTACCTGCCGAAACCCTCTACGAAATCCATGAAGGAGACGACGCCGGATGGCCGTACATATATTATGACCAAATTCAGAAAAAGAAAATAATGGCTCCCGAATATGGCGGCAATGGCAAAAAAACGGGTGGCGAAAAAGCCATTAATCCGCTACTTGCATTTCCGGCTCATTTAGGACCAAACGATATTTTATTTTATACCGGAGCCATGTTTCCTGCTAAATACAAAAACGGTGCTTTTATTGCTTTTCACGGGCAGTCTGCCGAGCTCAAAAAAGGATATTTCGTGGCTTTTGTGCCTTTCAAAAACGGAAAACCAGCAGGCACTTGGGAGATATTCGCGGATAATTTTGCAGGGGTAGATTTAGCAAAACCTACAGGCCCTATTCAGCACCGTCCATGCGGACTGGCACAAGGTCCCAAAGGAGAACTGTTTGTTTGTGACGATTTGGGAGAAACACTTTTTAAGATTTCGTATAAAAAATAAGCAGATTGATAGTTAAGAGCGTATCGAAACACGCTCTTAACTATTCTTATTTCGCAAAAACCATCTGAAAACTCATTGGCACTTCTTCGGCTATTAGCCCCTCTCCTATGTTGGTATACAGCACATTTGGCGTACTGAGATTTACTCCCCAGTGTGATCTATAAAAAGTAAAATCTGAACTTGCGTTTAGCCCGTCTATGGTGTTTGTTAGCTTAACCTTTATCACAATTGGTTTAGAAATACCTTTTACTGTCAAGTCGCCCTGCACCGAATATTCACCTGCTCCATTTTTTCGTATTTGTGTACTTTTAAAATAGCCTTTCGGATATCTTTTAGAATCAAAAAACTTATCGGACTTTAAGTCCATTTCGATATTGAGCTGCTGATTGGGCTCTTTGAGGTTGGTATTTTTTATGCTTTCCATATCGATCACAAAACTAGCGGCGTATGGCTCACCTTTGCTGTTTAGTGCTATTTCGCCTGCACTAAACTTTATGGTTCCTTCGTTTCCGTGCATTCCGCCAAATATCCTTCCTTTCCAAAACGCAGTGCTCCTATTTAGGTCTAAGGCGTGTTTCTCTTGGGCAAACACCGAAGAAAATGACAACCAAATCATTATAAAAATGACTCTCATATCAATATACTTTTATTTCATTGTGAGGCAATGCGAATTTCGAATTAGTCGTCAAAATCACAATTGAGTCTCCGGCTTTACATTGCCTTAAAACCTCCTCTATTTTAACTTTTTTATATTTTTCAAAAGAGAAAAGATGCAGCGTTCCGGTTTCCATGTCTTTAATGGCAACTCCAAATTCAAACTTGCCATTGGCATTGGGTTTCATGCTGTTTTCACCTAAAGTTATAGTGCCAGCAGTTAGCCAGCCTTTGGCGGCTTTTGATACGTTACAAGTGGCATTTGGCGAATAGTTTTCTACCAAAACCTGCTCATTCAGTAACAACACCGAACAGTCCGAAAATCGACTTTGTGCCATAGAAACTACAGACACACAGATTAAGCATATCGCAAATATATTTTTCATTTGAAATTAAATTTTATTTAGAATAAAAAACTGAACCCAACTAACTGAAAATCATTAATTTACAACTTTCAATTAGAAGAAACTTTGGGAGCACACCACTGCCACGGACCAGACTTGGTGATATTAATAAATTTATTGCCTTCAAATCTAAACAGCCCACCAGAAAACCCGAACCAAAGTCGGCCCATGTTATCCTCAAAAATGCTCTGAATGTGATTCCGCGTTACTCCCTCTTTTTCTTGGTAATTCGTAAAAGACTTTCCATCATATCGGTCTACACCTCTGCCGAGAGTCGAAAACCATATATCGCCCGTTTTGTCTTGCATCATGGTGTACACAAAGTTGCTCGTAAGGCCATTGCTTTCATTGTAATTTGTAAACGATTTACCATCGTATTTGCTAATGCCGCCGTCGCGGGTGGCAAACCAAAGGCTACCGTCTTTGGCCTCCAATATGTCGTTTACGTTATTGCCACATAAGCCATCTTTGGTTGTATATATTTTTATGTTTTTGCCATCAAACCGATACAAGCCTGCCCCATCCATTCCAAACCAAAAAACTCCTTTTGAATCCTCAAAAATCTTCCACGCTAAGTTGGTCGAAAACCGCGACTCATTGGCTCCGACTGTGGTTTCTGGTAAAGCAAATTTGGTAAACCTCTTGCCGTCAAATTTAAAAACCGAAGAGATAGTCCCGACCCAAACCTCGCCTGATTTGTCTATCATGATATTCCAAACGCCGCAGTCTTCAAGTCCATCGGCGTTTCCGTAGTTTATAAAAGATTCGCCATCAAATTTTGTAACACCCAAGTCTGTTCCAAACCAAACTGCCCCATCTTGGTCTTCCACTATTCCTCGTACGGCCTCACCATTAAATCCTTCTTTTTTGAGAAATATTCAAGCGAATTGCCATCAAATCTAGCCACACCATCGCCATTAGTTCCTAACCAAAGGTTTCCCTTTTTGTCTTGATATATTTTACGGATGTAGGCACTTATCTGTATGTAATCGTTTTGGTTAATATTAAAAAACTTCGGAGCTATTACAGGAGCGTTTACCACTTTCGCTTTGGCGGCTACACTGTCTTTTTCTGTTTGTTTGGGATTTTGTCCGCTGCAGGCCACCGTTACAAATAATAAGTAGGCTATAGCTGAAACTCGAATACTGATTTTTTCCATGATATAAAAGATTGCTTTTGGCTTTGATTATGAACCAAAACTATATGAAATGGCCCAAGACCTTGTAAATCAAATGTAAAATAGTGTAAATAATACGTAAACCATGAAATGGAGCGGCTTTTTAACTTTAAATTGCAGCTAATTATGAAATCAAAAATCCTTTTCATTCTATTCTCACTTGTGGTGTTTTTCTCTTGTAAAGAAAAAGAAGACACCCTCATATTTAGAAACATTGGCCATGTTTTGCTATTGCATTCGGGCGACTCCACCTCGCGGGTTTTGCCCATCCAAGAGTTAGGAAACAACACTTACCAAATATCGTTTGAAAGCGATTTCGCCTTAAACCCCGACACGCTGATTGAAATCGTTCATAGGCATCTTTCGGTATATTCCAAAGGAAAAGAATACAAGGTGTCGGTGTATAGTTGCAATAAAAAAGAAGAACTTATTTACGGATATAAAGTAGAAAAGAAATACGATTTTGGTATTCCTTGCCTTGGCAGAGTGTACCCAAAAGATTGTTATAATATTAGGATTCAAATTTTAGAAAGTTTTGTTAATTGGCCACTTTTCTTATTTCCATTCTTGATTTTTATCGTGTATGGGCTTTGGTATTATTCTAAAAAAAAGAAGCCCACTGAAACAGAGAAAGACTATTTCTCTTTGGGAAAATTTAGATTTATTGCCGTAGACAAAACCCTAAAATTCGGAAATGAAACCATCGAGCTTTCCGAAAACGAAACGAAGCTTTTGCAGCTACTTTTAGCAAAGCCAAACGAAATAGTAGAGCGAGATTTTCTGTTAAAAGAAATTTGGGAAAACGAAGGTGTATTTGTCATCAGCCGAAACTTAGATGTGTTGGTATCTAAACTCAGAAAAAAACTTCAAAACGACCCAAATATCAAAATCGTAAACAGCCACGGCAAAGGCTACGGCATCGAGTTTTAAGGAATTGAAGTTTATTTACTTTTTAGATTTAAGACTAAAATATCTCCCTCAACTCGTTGTTTACGAGCTTTTGTAGAAGCCAAAAGCTCAGCAGAATAATATTTAAGAGGCAATTCTTTGAGCGAATTTTCTGATTCTAAAAACTTTTGGCAAACCTCGTCAAGTGTTAAATCTATATTTGCTAACAAATAGTTTTTGGTATATTTCATCCAAAACCACGTAATAGTTTCGTGATAGCCTGCAGTATCAGTATTTAGTCCACCAATGGCTTCGTTGTATGCCATTATTTTTGCTTTTATTTTAGCAAATGCCTCTTCAAAAGGATATTGGGTATTAAACCAAAATGCTACCATAACATGTGCTTGGTGTGTCCAGTCCTCTTTGGGGAGTGTATGGTTTATAAAACCGACTACAATTGGCTTGAAATCAGATAACTTCATTTATTTTTTTCAATCAAAAACTTCACAATTAATTGATAATTAGACACTAAAATATTTAAATAAGAAAACTAACTTACCTATTCAATGTCATATTTTTTGTTAATATAGGTCATAATAATTAAAAAAAACAATTTCTAATTTTGACTAAAACTTAGATAACATGAAAAAAATAATAGTCCCGATCGATTTTTCTAGCGGAGCAGACAACGCACTAAACTTTGCTATAAATTTAGCCACAAGGCATATTGCTGAAATAATTTTGTTGCACTGTTATATTCCCGTTTATGTTGACCCTTCTATGTCAGGCGGCATTACTTCTACAGTAGAGATGCCTGACCTCCACGCCTTTGACGATACTATGCAAGCCAAGGCAAGAGAAGTACAAGAAAAAGGAGTTAAAGCCACCGCAAAGGTTATGATTTCTGACGTGGCTACTGCTATAAACGACCTCATGGAGTCAGATCAAGCCGATTTTGTGGTTTTAGGTAAAACAGGACAAAGTGGCTTTTTAGACAAACTGCTAGGAAGCACCGCGGCTAGTATTCTTAATCGTGTTAAGTTGCCGATGTTGGTTGTACCCGAAAGATACACTAGCCATCATGTTTCTAATATTGTATATGCAACCCAGTTAGAATTTGACGAGACAAAAGTTTTAGACCATGTTTTTTCACTTTCTGATACCCTAAAAGCCAATCTTCAGCTTTTGCATATAAAAAATGACACGGAGCTCGATATACATCAGGACTTTCAGTTTGTGGATGATATTAAAGCAAAATATGGCAATAAAACCTATGAACTGATAGACATAGATGGACACCATACAGTAAAAGAAATCATTGATTTTAGTGCTAGTAAAGAGGATGTATTGTTAGTCTTGGCATCGCACCACAGAGGATTATTGGATGGCTTACTAAACCCGAGTGTGAGTAAAAAGATAGTTTCTAATACAGAAATCCCAACCTTGGTTTATCACTTTAAAGATGTATAAACCGCATTTAAAACGAATCGCGTTAACACTTGAACTATAAAAATCGAATCAGAGCTTCAGTTTAGAGGCTCTGATTTTTGATTTTAAACTTCTGTCAAACGGGTAAAAAAATAGAAAATAAATCTTTATATCGCCCTGCACTGTTTGAGCACTGTTAAAATTCTTTTGGGAAGTATATTTTTTTTAGAACTTTGATAATAAGAATTTTAATTGTGCGAGTTTGCAGGACGGTCGGCCGCTGCCGTGCAGTTTTTTTTGCTCCGTTTTTTTTGAAGGGTCCGGCCTACCGGAAAAATGGAGGCCCCGCTGGCAAGCGACCCAGTAAATGAAAGGGGGGAGGGGGCAAAATGGTTAAAAAATGGCTTCAATGGTAGGTTTAAGCTAAGTTTTCTTTAAAAAATAAAAATTAACCTTTTGACAGTAATTTTAAACCAAAACCTATCAAAATAAAAAAGGCTGCCTTATTTGAGGCAACCTTTTTAAGTAAAAAATATGCGTTCTAAAAATTAGAATCTGAAGTTCCAGCTTAAGTTAAATATTGTACCTAATTGACTAAAGTGGTATCCGTCATACGTCATTTGAGAATATCTTTGGTTAAACGTAATCAGGTTTGATTCGTTTTTCAAAGCAGCTGCATCTTTTAACAATGCCTCGCCTTTGGCGTTATGTGCTTTAAATGACCACTCAGGCAATACATTCAAAATATTGTTGATATTTAACTGTAAAGTAGAGTTTTTAGTAGCCTCAAAAGAGATTCCTAAGTCTGTAACCATTTTAGTTTTAAACTCCGTGTATAGATCTAAACTCATACCTTGTTGTTGGAACTTCGTTGGTCCGAACAAAGTATTGTTTAGCGTAATTCCTAATTTGTTGATTTGGTAATCTAAACCAAGAATCGCCTTAAACTTAGGACGTGAAGTAAAGAACAAAGCCTCTTGTGTACCGTTTACTACTGACTGACCAGCAGAAGCTACAATCGAAGGGTTATTAACTGCTCCTTCTCTTTCGTTTTTCATAGTATAGTTACCTGCAAGGTTTACATTTAACTTACCTTCGCCAACCGCGATTTTACGGTAGCTCGATACGAAATCAATTCCGGCAGTACGTGTATTAAGTCCGTTTACGAAGAAACTAAGGTCTGAAAGATTGTTTTCTTTCAATACGCCGTCAAGTTTCGTGTTTCCAGCTGCAGTAGAACCAATTTCAGTACTTAGGATAATCCTGTCTTTAACCGCAATGTTATAGTAATCTAATGTAATGCTCAGATTTTTAGAAGGATTTAAACCTACTCCCATCGTAATGTTCATAGATTTTTCAGGCTTAAGACTTGGAAGACCCAATAGTCTCGCCTCACGCGAAACGTTTGAAACCAAACCACCTACTTGAATTCCTTGCCCTGGCACGAAGCTGTACTGAGCTTTTTGTGTATAAATCTGGTGAAGCGTTGGAGCCTTAAAACCTGTTGAAGCCGAAGCTCTAAGCGTTACTTTATCATCTGCAAATTTGTATCTTGTACTTAACTTCCAAACAAAAGCACTACCAAAATCTGAATAGTTTTCTAAACGAGCAGTACCGTTGATTAAGAAATTATCGCTAAAGTCAACCGCCACGTCAGCATAAGCACCGATGTTATAACGGTTAAATGTACCCGAGTTACGTGGGTCATTTCCTGCAAATGAGTCAGCACCACCGTCTTCGTAAGAAGCTAAATCTCCTTCTATTACTGTGAAGTTTTCTGATCTAAACTCCGAACCGAATGCCACGCCTACTTTGTCATTAAGTCTTCTGTTGATATCGATGTTACCTACATTGTGGGTAAAACGCGTACCACCTGGCTTGAATATGATCGGGCTGTTTTCTTTGTATTTGTTAGTTCCGTCCGGATTAAGTGTTCCGTTTCTATTGTGCGAGTTGGTAACTGTGTATGTTTGCTCGTTACCACCTGTAGTGAAACTTACGTCCGTGTTCCAATCGTTTCTGCTTGATTTAAATCCTAAAGTACCGTTGTAGTCCACTAGGTCTCCATCAAAAGTAGGCACATATCCTTGGTATGAAGCGGCAGTACCGTCACCAAAGAAATCCTTTAGATATGGGAATGACGAGAGTGTTCTCCAGTAAGGCGTACGGAAGTTAGCAAATGAGTTAACTTTTTTATACACATATCCGAAGTTAGCGTATATCTCACCTGTAGCAGAAATCTTTTTACCTGCATTACCCGCAAATTTCATTGCAGTAGTATTAGGAGATCCGTTAATGTTACGTGCATCTGGGTATTTAGCCAAAAACGCCTTAACATCGTTTATGTTAGCTCCAAAATCGGCAGCTTCACCAGCAGCATCAACGGTACCAGGTCTGTTGGCAAGTTTTGACTGAGACATATCTAATGTATAGTTCACAAATCCGTCTTTACCCAGTGAGTTACCATTGTTGATAGCCACACCGTACATTTCTCCGTCTCCTTTCGAAGTGATTCCTGACCTCAAAGTAACGCCACCGTTGTTAGCGTCGTCTTTTAAGATAATGTTCATAACACCGGCAATGGCATCAGAACCGTATTGAGCAGAAGCTCCGTCTCTTAGTATCTCTACTCTTTTGATCATATCCACAGGTATTGCAGAGATATCAGCACCAGTTTCACCTCTACCCGGCGATGTTTGGGTATAAAGCAATGAACTCATGTTTTTACGCTTTCCGTTTATCAAGATTAGCGTTCTACTTGGTCCCATGTTTCTGATTTCGTAAGGATCAAGAAGCGATGTTGCATCATTTACCGGAGTTTGAACCGTGTTAAATGAAGGCACTCGATACTGCAAAGCCTTGTCAAAAGTGGTTTGACCTGTGCTTGTCAGCTCTTTAGTAGCTACGATATCTACAGGAAGCGGCGTGTCAGTCAACGTACGCTTAGAGTTTCTACTACCTACCGAAATTACAACTTCAGAAAGGCTCGTAGAAGATGGACTCAAAGTAACAACCATACCGTTTGCTGCTTTTACTGTCTTAGTTTCATAGCCGATAAAACTGAACTCTAGGTCTGTACCAGCTGGCACATTGATGGTAAATGAACCCGTGGCATCAGACGATGTACCTACGTTAGACTTGTTTTTGATGGTAGCCCCAATAACTGGTGATTGATCTCCTCCATCCAGGACTTTTCCGGTAATTTGACCGAATGAATTTGTGCAGAAAATAAGCATCGCTGCACATAGCGAATAAAAATATTTCATAGGTTTTTAGTTTGGTTAATAAAATTTAACGTGCCAATATAAAACAAGAAATTTGATTTAGAACAAAAAAAACACCACTAAATAAAAAATATTTAGAATTGTGTATTATTAATATTTTTTAAAATATCAAAATAGAAATATAATTTGCTGTAAAAAAAATGTGGCGATGAAAAAGTTAAAAATGCAGACCAAAACACCTAAAAAGGCAATATTTTTAGAAATTAGCAGAATATTATTATTGATACAAATCAACCTAAAATTGCACAAAACAAAGAAACGAAAGAAGAAATTTGATATTGAAAATAGCAGAAAAAGCCCATAACTGGTATTTCATAACAGAATTAAAGAAATATTAAAAAATATTAATAACGTGATATTTAAACTAATTAGCGAAATAGTATAATTACTAAAAATCCCTATTTTCTAAGACCCATATTACCTTTTATACTTTTGAGCATAAATGACCATTTGTTCTGCAGTAGGTACGGTATTGCTACTTAGCTCTTCTACTAAATTCCCAGCAGAATCAACCACTATTAAAGTTGGATATGCCACTACGCCATATTTTTTGGCCAGTTGCCTTCCCACTCCCTTTTCGGCGTCATATTTCAGGTTAATAAATGAGGCATTCATAGCTGCTCCTACCTCAGGCACGGTAAGAATATTTTTAGAAAAATAAACACAGGTACCACACCATGTAGCATAGAAATCAATGAATATAGGTTTTTTCGTAGTTTTAGACAAAGCCAAAGCTTCTTCGTAAGATTTATCTGAAAACGTTACCGCTGTGGGCTGGTCAAATTTGCTCTTTTGCGATTCACCCAAATAAATAAAGTAAGCTGCCGCTCCTAATACTCCCAAACTTAGGGTTTTGCCCCAACTTAATATTTCGGGCTGATGTTTTTTGAAAATAAACCCAAAAGCTACTGTTAGTATTATGATGCCTAATGCACCTAAACCATAAGGCTGCGGTATTCGGTAAATTACGTAAATGGCCGCAAGGCCAATCAAGGATGTGATGACGATGTCTTTTAAGTTCATTTATTTGGAAGTAGGGATATACAATACACTAGAAAAGTTTTCTGTATTGATTGATGAAGGACTTTTATTAAGTAAAAAAGTAAACGAGAGCCAAAATGGTTCAAAATTATAGTATTCAAACAACAAAGCATTTTTAGTTTGATTATTTCAAAAACTCAGCCAATGCCCGCGAAGCGAGGGTTTCACTTCCAAAATTACCTTGGCTCGCACTTTTGCTTTTGCAAACCGACCTCCAAATGGTCTCGTAGTTTTGGGTGTCTACAACTTGAACCATCATAGACTGTCCGTGGGTTTTCACCGGAAATGCCTTTTTACTTTTATATTGATCAGCTGCCCACACATATGTTTCTATGGGCTTATGCATTATTTGCACAAAAACTACCAACTCCGCCCCTTCTGGGTCAAAAAAGTACTTTTTCTTTTTCATTTCACTTATCAATCGGGCCTTTATTTTATCTGTATCCGTGATATTCTCATCCAAAACCAAATTAAAACCTCGCCATTCAGCAGACTTTGGAATAGAATCTGATGCAATTAACCTATACGAATGAACCTGACAGGAAGTAAAACCTAAGGCAACTAGGCCAATTAATAAGTTGTATATATTTTTCATTTGCACTATCATTTATTTGAATAGTACAAATTAAACACAATATTATTAAATCGTTAACTTTGTGTTAAGTATTTGTAAAAACTTAACATTAGCGAGTCCCAACCAAAGCAAATCCACCTCCAGAGTCAATCAAAGCTACTTTTGAGGTATCAATTTTACTAAGTTTTAAAAAATGGATTTCATTTTCACCAAATGATTCTTGTATTGGAAAACTCCTTTGAGCATAAAAAGACAAACTCGGATTATAGTGGTCGTGCATATAGACAGTCTCTTTTTGTGCTTTTAACTTAATGCCTATTTGCCTTACAAAACCTTGTTGCAAGAGCCCATATTTGAATATAAATAAAGAGGTAAAACTGATAAAAATAAGCCATTTGAATTCAAAACGCTTTAGAAAAACAAAGCCAACAAAAAGCAATTCGGCTACCACAAAGTAAGTTTGGTCAAAAACAGCATTAAATTCATTTTGAGTAAAAGGCAAGCCCACCGATTCTACATTATACACATAACGAATACTCAATGGCAATAGAAACAAAACGCCTATTAAAATGCACATTTGGATGTAACTCGGCCATTTCTTATTGAATTTTACATTTGAAATTAAAACTAATAACGGTGCGTAACCGTAACTGATATAGTGCGGCAGTTGGGTTTTAGAAAATGAAAAGAACACAAAAACAAACACAAACCAAGAAATGAGCATAAAGACCAAAGGGTTGAACTTTTGATTGAAAGCACTGAATACCAAATGGCTAAACGGAAAGAACGAAAGTAAAAGAACCGGAAAATAATAATACCAAACTCCTCCATGGCTCTCCATAGTGGCGGTATATCTTCCCAAATTGTGCTTCAAGAAAAACTCTACAAACAGGGCCTCACCTGAGCGTTGCCAAACCACAAAAAACCAAACGGCAGGCAACAAAAACGCTGACAATAAGAAGGAAGGTTTTAGAAATTTCAAAATCAAACCGAAACTTCGGGTATATAAAATAAACATACCGACGACCGCGAAAAACAAAACCACCATAATAGGCCCTTTGGTGAGTATTCCCAAAGCAATGGCACATCCAATTTTGATTAACCTGCCTTTACTAAATGATAAATAAAGCTCATAAAAATTAAAAAGTGCGTAACATAAGAAAAAATTGAGGGCATTGTCTACCACCGCAGCTTTGCTCAGGACCTGAAACTGGAGCATACCTAAACCTACGAAAACAACGTGTTTGGGATCAATTTTAATAAAATAACGCTCCGAAAACCTATATATCTCGAAAATAAAGGCTAGGAAAAACAAGAAAGAAGGCAAACGAACCGCAAATGCCGAAATACCGAAAAGTTGCATAGAGAGGCATTCCAGCCAAAAATATAAACCGGGTTTGTCAAAACGAGCCTCCGCATTTACCCAAGTTGAGAAAAAATCACCGGATTGCAACATGTTACGTGCCGCCTCCGCAAAAAAGCCCTCGTCCTCGTCGAAAAGTGGGCTATAAATCATGCCTAAAAGTGAGATCAAAACGTAAGCCAGAAGAGCCAAATAAAAGTGCGGCTCATGCCTTAACCTAAGTTTAATATTTAGGATATATTTACCTAAAACGGTAAGTATACTTTTGTGTATAGCAAATATCATTTTGTGATTTTTATAAAAAACAAAACTGCCCGTAAATATTTAAGGAAGGCACCAAAAGCGGGTAAAGAAATTATTAAGTTTAGTTTATTTATCCTACTCGTGGGCATTTCGCTGCCATATTACAGGACCGAAATCTACGACTTTGAGCCTACACAACCTTTTCACGGAAATGAATTCTATAACCCATATAAAAACTGGAAACCCGAAAATCTCCAAAAATTAAACCTTCATGCTCACTCACACGCATGGGCAGGACTTACATATGGCAAAAACACCGAAAAGGAATTAAAAACAGCTTACTCAAAAGCAGGATATAAAATTCAAATAGTGTCTAATTATCACCTTTCAGATGATGAGCATTTTAATCAAAAAATATGGGTCTACGAACACGGCATAAACCTCAACAAAGCACACAAACTGGCCATAAACACGCCCGAGGTAAGCTACTTTGACTTTCCGCTTTGGCAAAACCGCTCACAAAAACAGCAAATCATAAAAGAGATAGTACAAAGCGGTGGCATGGTGGCCATCGCCCATCCCAATGTCAGAAATGGACATGTGGACTTGAGCGACATGCGAGGGTATCAGTTTACAGAAGTGCTTAGCCACTATGCAAACGCACGCAATATTTGGGACCGAGCGTTGCTTTCTGGCAATCTTTCGTGGTTACTTGCCAATGACGACACCCACGACATAACCAAACAGAAAATAGGCAGTTTCTACAATCTTTTATCAGAGAAAAACGACCCCATAGAAACCTTAAAATCAGGAACTTATTTAGGAGTAAAAACTTTAGAAAGGTCTTTAGATTTCAATCTTGAATATTTAAGAATCTCAAAAGGAACATTACGTTTTAAATTCTCGCCCAACGTAACTCAAGTAGCCATAATAATAGATGGGAAAAAAGCCAAACTTACTTCCGAATACGAGGGAACAATACATTTAAATGGAGTAAGGCATTATATAAGACTTGAGGCAGAAAATGCTTCTGCACAGGTATTTACTAATCCGATTGTTAGAACTACACACAAAAATCAATTAGATCGCTACTCAGCTACACAAGCTATAAATTTCACAAAAACCTTTATATACAGAAGCTTTATTTTACTCTTAAATCTGAGTTTGTTTTTGATTTTTTATCCAAAAACTATATTTCAACCCAAAAGAAAGCTTTTAACCAAGACATAAGTACTGTTATTTCTCTAAATAAAAATAAATTTTACATTACCTTTGACCGATTTTTAGAATGAATGTATTAATGAAAAGAAGAACAATTCTCAAGAATTTAGGATTAGCGGCGTTTGTAACTAGCCCTGATTTACTTGATGCCAAACTGGATTTAAAGGAGAAGTCGATACGAGTAGCTCACATCACAGATGTACATGTGCAGCCATTTATTGGAGCCGCCAAAGGCTTCGAAAAGTGCCTCCACCATATCCAATCGCTTAAAATCAAGCCCGATTTAATACTCAATGGCGGTGACTGTATAATGGGTGCCAAAAACTCAAATCTCAAACAAATTACGCGTCAGTTTGAATTATTTAACAGCATAATTTCTTCCGAAAACCAATTGCCTTACAATGCCTGTATGGGAAACCACGATGTATGGTATGGAGCGGATTTTGAAGGAGAAAAAAGACGTGCTCTTGACCAAATCGGCCTTGACATCCCCTACTACAGCATAGATAAAGGCACTTGGAAAATAATAGTATTGGACAGTGTGCAAAAACACACCAACAAAAAGAAATACACGGCTCAAATAGACGAGCAACAGCTAGAGTGGCTGAAAAACGAACTTCAAAACACCCCCGAAGATACACACATAATGATCATGAGTCATGTGCCTATTTTGTCTGCCTGTGTGTTTTTTGATGGTAAAAATTTCAATAACCATTCGTGGCAAGTGTCTGGCAGCTGGATGCACAGCGATGCACAAGATTTGATAGAGCTTTTTTACAAACATAAAAATGTAAAACTGGCCATAAGTGGGCACATACATTTGCTCGACAAAGTAGAATACAACGGTGTAACTTACTGCTGCAACGGTGCCGTGAGCGGTGCTTGGTGGATGGGCAAATACAAACAAACACCTCCGGGATATGCGGTTATAGACCTACACACCGACGGACAGTTTGATGTAAATTATGTAAACTATAAAGCATAGTATAAAAACAAAAACACTTCCCAAAATGAGCCTTTGACACCTTTGGCTCATTTTTTTTATTTTAGATCAGTTAAACCCGATTTATGCATTAGAAAATCTATTACGACCTTAAATTGCTGCAAATCAATACGTAAACCCCCTTAAATTTAATCCCCGTAGCCCTTCGGCTACTCTCAGGGTAAACTGCTATGTTAATTAAATTTAAGTGTCTGATTTATCGCAATTTAAGCTCTCACAACTAAGTCTAAATACATTAACCGGGTTAAATATATTACTAAAAATCAAATTGGTGCATTTTTTGAAATAAATAGAATAATTAATAAACACAGTAAATGAAAAAAATATTCTCAATTTTAGTGCTTTTATCAGGCACAGTATCGGCTCAAAGTTTGAGCAAAGGCAATAATCTAATCGGTAGCGATTTGACTTTTTCAGTTTCAAGAACTAACACTTCACAGAGCAAAAACACCACAAGTAATTTAACTTTAGCTCCGAATTTTGAGCGAATGCTTTCAGACAGGGTTTCGGTTGTTTTAAATGTAGGTGGAAGCATGATTACTTCGAAACTTAAACTTGAAAATACGCTTTCGTCGCAGACGTACAAGGCTGTATTTTATGGCAAAACTATTTCAGGAGGTTTTAATTATTATTTCTCGAAAAACGAAAAAGCGAATTTCTTCATTGGACCTGAATACCAATATGTGGGAGCAAACACCAAGGAAAATGCCGCTTTACAAATAACAGGAAAAGAAAAGTCGAATGTAAACTATATTAATCTTAATACGGGTTGTTTGTATGCTATTAAGCCAAATTTGTATTTAAGTGCCAAAATCAATGTTGTGAGTCTGAGTTTTGGAATAAAAGAAAGTGGTTTACAGTCAGATGCGGAAGCATTTAGATTTGGGAATGGAGGTATACTAAGTATGGGAATTAAGAAATTATTTTAAGCTAAAAAGCTATATTATTAGGATGGATGCCGTAACTGCTATGGCATCCTTTTTTGTTTTTATGGGGTGACGTTTATTAGAACTAAGAATCTTGCAGCAGGGATGGAGGCATTGTTTGAGCTCCTTATTTTGCTGGCGAAAGCCGCAAAATAAGAGCGAGTGCCGAAAGCCCGCCCGGCTGCCCAAATGAACACACAATAAATTGATTTAAAACCAATTAATCACAAGATAAACAGAAAAAAAAATTAATTAAGTTCAGCGATAACTTTGGCAGATGACCGAAGATTTTCGGATAAGCTATAGAGCCAGTTTATCTGCTGAATGATGGTCTTGGCCTCTTGGAGTTGACTACGAAGTTCGGTAGAAAGTGTGAGTACACCCGATTCTAATTCTTTGTTTCGGATCTCGTTTAGTTGCTTATATTTTGACTCCAACGTACGGAAATCGTCTGCGAGTTGGCTTTCTGATATTTCTGCCTGGCTGATGGGTTCATTTTGAATAGTTTTGACGGCGAGGTCCATATTGATTAAAATGGCCTGCACGATATGCTCAAAATTTAAGGAAGGCTGCGTGGTTTTGTGCCCCTGAATATACGCCGAAAATGCCGCCACAGCAGACAAGAACGTCTGATTAAGCAACACCACCGCATAATAGTTGCTGATGGGCTTTCGCTTTGACTTGGGCTCCTCGGTCATCCGCTGAAAACTGCCGTTTAGGTTGCCGTTTTTAAGGAAAGCGTCTTTTCTAATCAGCTTGTATTCTATACTGACGTTTTCTTTGGACCTGTAGACTTCACAAACAGAATTAAAATACTCGGCATTGGCCTGAATGGCACTGGCAAGCGACACCTTGATGCCTCCTTTTTCCCAAACTGGCCAGAGTGCATACATAGCAAAATAGGCAATAAGAACGCCAATGGCGGTGTAGCTGAGGCGATGCAGAATGGTGTAAAACGCATCGTCGGTTTTGAGGACATACAGCAGCAAAATACTGATGGTTATGCACGCTGAAGCTATTCTGTAGTTTTTTTGAATAAATGAAAATCCGATTAAAATACTTACGATGGCCACAATGCCGTAGACGATAGACTGGTCCGTGACAAAGACCACACCAATGGTAATGAGTGCACCCAAAATGGTGCCGACGATACGGTTTAACGCTCGATTTTTGGATAAACCAAAATTGGGCCTTAGTATAACGATAACGGTTACAATAATCCAGTTGGTTTGGCCTTCGTTAAGATACCTACCTATGATAAACCCAATGAGCACCGCTACAGTGATGCGTAAAGAATGCCTAAAAATGATGCTATCTAAACTGAAGTTTGCCTTGAAAGTCTTAAAAGAATAGTCCTGAGGCGTTATGAAAAGATTGGCAGTTTTGACATTTGGATGATCTCCTTCGGCAATATTATTAAAAATTCGGTCGAGTAGGCAAAGCTTTTGGTACTCTTTGGCGAGGTGGTCTAAGAGACTCCGCATCATAAGGGCTCCGTCGCGGGCTTTGGGCAATTTCACCTCTGCCACATAGGCACTTATCTGATTCTCGCAGGTTTCCAAAAGTCTTTCTATGGCATCGTTTGCCCAATAGTTGCCTCCAAACTGAAGCGAGTCTGCCAGCAAGTCGAGGTTATCTGCCAACAGATTTGAGATTTCTATAAATGTGTCCATTTTAGAAATATGGGCCTCAGTAAGTTCATCCAAAAAGGCATCGTAATCGTCTGATTTGGCTATGGATACCTCATAGATGTTTATCATTTCGGAGAAAAGTAAAAAATACTTTCGCGTACTATTAGAAGATATGAGGGTGTTGCTCTCGCTCAATAGCAGCGACCGCAGCACTTCGTGTTTGTCGTTTAATTGGCTTTGGATTTTGAGCAGCTGATGCTGTTTTTCGGTGGAGTGTGTGGCTGTTTGCCAACGTAGGTTTTCGCTTAGCCGAAAATACGATGCCGTAAGTGTGACACACTCGGCGAGCAAAATACGCACGTGGTGTTTTTGGTAAAACCACTGACTCAGCGACGACACAAATACATAGGCCGTGCCTCCTATCAGTATATTTTGAATAATGATATCTACTGGTAGCTTGGTTTTGTGCAGTGCGAAACTCAACACCACCGAAAACAAACCGCCAAAGGAAATCATGGAGCCTCTATATCCATATACAGATATCATGGAAGAAATAAAGACAAGTAAACTGAGCAATGGAATTTTGATATAAGAGGGGTTTTCGGCTGCCCATAAACTTACATACATGACGAACGTGGCCCAAATCAACGAAATGACCATGCCGTAAATCCGGTGCTTATTGGTACCTTCAATATTGGCAAAATACCCAAACATGACACCCAAGGCAAGCGAGAGTGCCTCGGGAAATCGATCGGCACTTAAACCCCAAAACAGAATCACAGACAAAAAAGCGGTAACGACCAAGCCTCTGAAAAAATCAAAGGATGAAATGTATTTTTGTGCTGTTTTAGGTAGTTTAAATCTCAAAAGACAAGTTTTTAATATTGAAAAAACAAAATTACGCCAAGTCTGTTCTGATTTATTAAAATCAATTCTTTTTTCTTTCGAAAAACGCTCCGAATTTGATTTTAATTTTCATTTTGGAGATCAAAAAAGGTTTAAAAAGAAAAAAACAAAACTATTTAGATATTTTTCAAAGATTTGATTGGACTTTTTTTCTATGCGTATTTTATCAATGAAAATTATTTTCAACTTTGATTCGTCGTACTGACAATATCCTCTAGAAGTTCTGTGTTTTAAGGTTATGAAAAAAATAAGTTTTTCTTTATTCTTAGCTCTTTTCGTATTCGGTTTTATCTCAAAAACCGTGGCCTTCACTACATATAAAATTCACAACCACAGTTATTCAGAAGAACTTTCAGACAGCGACCACAGAAATCACCTCACCAATTATTCAAACTCATTCAGTTTCTTTGAAGAAACCAAAGAAGAGTCTGAAGACGACCAAGACACCGAGTTTTTTAGTTTTAGCTATACAAACCATTCTTTTGCTTTTTTAGAAAATAAGATATTAAGTGCCAGCCAGTTAGTATTCTACGACTTGCTTTCGGCACCTATTCGTTCTTTTAACAACCTCTTTATTCTTTACAGAAACTTACGCAATTAGGCCGTAAATTTTCTCCTATTCGCTAAACCCATTCGGGTTTAGGTATATCCCTATGGTTCATTTCGGGCCATTTTCAAAAGAATTTATATTTTCTAAACTTACATCGTGTAGTCTATTAGACACACCGATGGAATAATTATAATCAAAAATGGATTTTTCAAAAGTAAAAGCTTTGCCAAAAGATGGCTTAGCTGGCTTAAAAGAAAACTGGTCGGCAGATGCTATGTCTGGTTTTGTGGTGTTTTTGTTGGCTTTACCTCTAAGTTTAGGTATAGCGAAAGCATCTGAGTTCCCTCCTATTATGGGTCTTATTACGGCTATTATTGGCGGTATTATCGTGAGTTTGTTTATGGGTGCCCAACTTACCATAAAAGGGCCAGCAGCCGGACTTATCGTGATAGTAGCAGGTGCAGTAGGTGAATATGGCGGTGGCGAAACAGGATGGCATTTGGCTCTTGGAGCTATGTTTGTAGCTGCAGTTCTTCAAATACTTTTCGGAGTTTTTAAACTCGGTCGACTCGTTGATTTCTTCCCGCTATCGGCCATACATGGTATGCTGGCAGCGATTGGACTAATTATTATAGCCAAACAGATTCCTGTACTGTTAGATGTAAACCCTTCACTTTCGAAAGGCTTAGGACCATTTGAACTACTTGGTGCTGTTCCAAAATTCATCGCAAACCTTGACCCAAGAGCCACTTTAATTGGAGCGGTTAGTTTGGCCATAATGCTTGGCTGGCCAATGATAAAAAACAAATGGATTAAAATGATACCTGCACCTTTGATGGTGTTAATAATTGCGATTCCTGCTGAGTTATACATGGATTTCCAACATACTGAGCCTACCTATGCCTTGGTGCACATCGGAAACCTTGCCGAAAACATTAAAGTAAACGTTGACTTTTCAGGAATAAGTCAAATGGGAATCTTTATCAAATATGTCATCATGTTTGCATTGGTTGGTTCACTAGAGTCGCTATTGACAGTTAAAGCGATTGACCTTTTAGATCCTTTCAAAAGAAAAGCAAATACAAACAAAGACATGATTGCTTTGGGAATTGGTAATGCGATTTCAGCAGTATTGGGTGGCTTACCGATGATATCAGAGGTGGCTCGTTCGTCAGCAAACGTAAACAACGGAGCAAAAACTCGCTGGGCAAACTTTTTCCACGGTGTTTTTATACTAGGCTTTGTATTATTGGCTTCGCATTTAATAGAACTAATACCTAACACGGCACTTGCGGCTATGTTGATCTCAGTAGGTATCAAATTGGCTCATCCTAAGGAGTTTATCCATATGTTTAAGATTGGCAAAGAGCAGCTTGCTATATTTTTAGTAACGATTTTCTTTACCCTTTTCGAAGACCTTTTGGTAGGTATTGCAGCTGGTGTAGTGCTTAAAATGGTAATTCACCTAATAAACGGAACACCTATTTCTTCGTTTTTCAAAGCTCCCACTGAGGTTTCATTTGAAGGAAACGAATATCTAGTAGAAATAGACAAGTCGGCTATATTTACAAACTACCTTGGAATCAAGCGTAAATTGGATGCTATACCGCCAAGTTTTAACGTAACAATAGATTTAAAAAACACCAAACTTGTAGATCACTCTGTGATGGAAAACCTGCATAATTTCCAACATGACTACGAAAACAACGGTGGCAAAGTAACCATTATTGGCCTTAATACACACAAGCCAGTGTCTGATCACCCGGCAGCTGCTCGTATAAACAAAGGTTAAGGTTAAACACTTTAAATCAACAATTAGAATGAAAAAACACATTGAAATCGAAGGTTTTGATGAGCATGAGGCATTGCATGACTTGAAGCATTTTTTGCCTGCCCAAGCTCCATTGAAAGACTTCGTTCATCACAATACTTTACATGCGTACCAACATCTAGAGTTTACGGCGGCTATTCAAAAAGCTTCTAAAATGTTTGGTTACAAAGTTTCTTTGAGTCTAAACGACTTTAGAAATGCATATAAAACTGGTAAGATTACGGATCAGATATTAGAACGCGTTATTTCTGAAAAAATCGAAGGAGGAAATGCTTCGGAGTGGAAAGAAAAAATGCTTTTGAAGGACTATAAACAAGACGAAAAACCTAGGATTGGCTCTTTGAGAAAATTCTGGAAATTTAAATTTAACCTCGATTTAGATTCTTTGGTACACCCTGTGCTTTTTAGAATCCTTTGTAGCTATCTTGACCAGGGAATCTCCATTTGGGGATTTCCGGTTAAAACCAAGAGCTTCTTGACGGCTATTAGAGAAATTGAGCGAAAGTCTTCGGTTAGTTTTTTTAGAGGAAAAAGAGCCAAAGCTTTGCTTTTAGGCAGCCCATGTGAAATAGAGGACTTACTTAAAATGCTTGTAGGCGAAGACAAATCGCTTTACAAAGAGTACCTTTTTGACCAACAGTTTTCGCACCAAGGTTGGTCGGGGCTTGTTTCTGTTATCGAAGACCTTCCGGAGTCACTTTTAGATACCCGTCATATTTCGCTTCATGATTTAGTCGTTTTTGAATTATTGTTAGAAATAGATGCTCTTGACTATCATTTTGATGGCAAATGGGAGCCGCTCGAAAGCAGAATAAGCAACTACGTTTCGATGCTTTTTGACCCAATTCAAACCCACGAACTAGACCACGTGATGGTGCTCTGGCAGGAGGCTTTTGAGTGGAGTTATTACGACGAAGTACTCAATGGTATCAAACAATCAATAGGTGGTGTAGTAGCTGAGCCAGCTAAAGACAAATCTTTTCAGGCGTTTTTCTGTATCGATGACAGAGAGTGTTCGGTAAGAAGACACCTTGAGAAACAAGACCCTAACTGCGAGACTTTCGGCACTCCGGGTTTCTTTGGCGTAGAGTTCTTTTATCAACCCGAAAACGGTAAGTTTTATACCAAACTCTGTCCTGCTCCGGTTACTCCCAAATATCTGATTAAGGAAATGGAGAGTGAAAACAAACGAGGGGTAGACATTAACTTTTCAAAGCATTCGCATAATTTTTACTCAGGCTGGCTATTTAGCCAAACTATTGGTTTTTGGTCTGCCGTAAAACTTTTTGCAAACATATTTAGACCATCTATGGGTCCTGCTATGTCTTCGTCTTTCAATCACATGTATAAGTATTCAAAACTTACGATTGAAAATCGCGATCCATCTGACATGGAAAATGGACTTCAGATTGGTTTCACTATACCAGAAATGGCCCTACGTGTAGGTAATGTACTAAAAAGCATTGGCTTAGTAAAAGACTTTGCTCCAGTGGTTTACATAGTAGGTCACGGTGCGTCTACTATTAACAACCCACACTATTCGGCATATGACTGCGGTGCGTGCTCAGGTAGAGCGGGTTCGGTAAATGCACGTGTGTTTAGCTACATGGCCAACCACCCACAAGTAAGGGCGATATTGGCAGAAGGTGGCCTGGTTATACCTGACAAAACGCAATTTGTGGGTGCATTGCACGATACCACCAGAGACGAGGTCATGTTTTATGACGAAGATGCCCTGAGCCACGAAAATTTCGAGAGCCATACCAAACACGAAGTGGCTTTCCAAAGAGCCTTAGATTTTAACTCTAAGGAGCGTTCGAGAAGATTTGAGTCGATAGACACTAATCTAAAAGCAGAAAAAATTCACGAACAAATTAAGACGCGTTCGGTATCGCTTTTTGAGCCAAGACCTGAGCTTAACCATGCTACCAATGCACTTTGTATAGTAGGAAAACGTATGCTGACCAAAAAAGTCTTTTTAGATAGACGGGCTTTCATGAACTCGTACGACTATGAAATAGACCCCAAAGGTGAGTTTTTGATTCGTATACTAAATGCTGCAGCTCCTGTTTGTGGAGGTATCAATTTGGAATATTTCTTTTCGCGAGTAGATAATCAGAAGTTTGGTGCAGGCACAAAACTCCCGCACAATGTGATGGGACTAGTAGGCGTGGCAAACGGAATAGACGGTGACCTAAGGCCGGGTCTTCCAAGCCAAATGGTGGAAGTTCACGATCCGGTTAGACTACTTATGATAGTGGAGCACTTCCCTCAGGTGGTGTTAGATGTGATTAAGTCAGTACCTGCTACCTACGAGTGGTTTGAAAATCAATGGGTAAAACTCGTGGTTTTAAATCCTGAAACGTCTGAACTTTGGAAATTTGAGAAGGGTGGATTTGTGCCATATCAAACTTTAGAGCACGACATAAAACACGTGAACAGCGAATGGTACATGCTAGAAAGTACCCAAGAAAACTTACCTGTGGTGATTTTAAACTAAAAAGAAATGAACGAATATTTGATATTATTTTTAGCCATACCTATCGCCGGTTTTTTGCTTAGTTTATTTCTTCCAGAAAAAAACGAAAAGCTGATTTCAGGTCTTACTTCTGGCACTGTGGGTTTGGTGTTTATCATGGCTAATATTTTGACCATAAAATGGTTAATAGATGGCAGACCAAACCTGAGCAGCGAACCTGTGGTACTTTTTAACTCGGACCATTATCGCTTTGGTTTTGATTTACTTTTTGATAAAATAACCGCCATTTACTTGTTAGTGGGTTCATTTTTGACATTCTTGGTTACCGTATACAGCAGTTATTATTTACATAGAGAAAACGGATACAAGCGTTTTTTTAACACCATTTTGTTTTTCTTTATTGGATACATGATTATCATTTTCTCTGGTAACCTCGAGACACTGTTTACGGGTTGGGAGATTTTGGGAATTTCATCATTCTTACTTATTGCTTTCTACAGAGATCGTTATTTGCCAGTCAAAAACGCCATCAAAGTGTTTTCAATTTACAGAATTGGAGACGTAGGCTTACTGTTGGCCATGTGGATGAGTCACCACCTTTTTCATGAAAACATCACGTTTTTGAAACTTAACAACTACGAATTGGTGAGTAACCACTTGCTTTCACATTCATATTTGGGCGTTTTTATTTCGTTTATGTTTTTGATAGCCGCCTATGCTAAATCGGCTCAAATGCCGTTTTCGTCTTGGTTGCCGAGAGCCATGGAAGGCCCTACCCCATCGTCAGCGATTTTTTATGGTTCACTTTCGGTGCACATCGGTGTTTTCTTGATGTTACGTACATTCCCTTTTTGGGAGCATCAGTTGGTGGTAAGGATATTCATAGCCGTAATGGGATTAATCTCTATGCTTTTGGCTACTGGAATAGCCCGTGTACAATCATCGGTAAAAAGTCAAATAGCGTATTCTTCAATTGCACAGATTGGTATCATTTTCGTGGAATTGGCCCTTGGATTAGAAAACTTGGCGTTGTTTCACTTTGCAGGTAATGCATTTTTAAGAACTTATCAGCTGTTGGTTTCGCCTTCAGTAGTGAGTTATCTGATACGTGAGCAGTTCTATAATTTTTCGCCGAGAGAAAAAACAATCGAAAGTTATTTCCCTGAAAAACTTAGAAATAGCCTTTATGTGCTTTCGCTAAAAGAGTGGAACCTAGACTCTATGATGTATCAGTATCTTTGGAACCCAATGAAGACATTCGGCAAAAAGTTTGATTTTTTAACTTTAAAAAGTTCCATCTATATTTTCATTCCGGCCTATTTTGTGGGTATTGTATTATATATCTACAAAGAATATCTTCCTGCTGGGTACCACGATTACTTGCCGATAGTATTTTCTATAATTGGCTTAGTATCAGTCATGAAAGCTTTTGTGGAGCGTAAGCACGCTCGCTTGGGTTGGTTCTTAGTAATCCTCAATCACTTTTGGGTAGCATTGGCTATTTCATTTAATGAAAATTTTAGTTTTTACGAGGTAATCATTTATTTAAGTGGAATTATAGTTTTCGGAATTATCGGATACATCGGCTTACAAAGACTAAAGAACCTAGAAGGAAACGTTAACCTTGTGCAGTTTCACGGGCATGTGTATGAGCATCCAAAAATCGCCCTTTTGTTTTTCATTTCTTGCTTGGGTGTCACCGGTTTTCCTATCACGCCTACGTTTATTGGCGAAGACCTGATATACTCGCACATAAATGAGCATCAGATAGTTTTGGCTTGTTTGGTTTCTTTGAGTTTTATCTTAGACGGACTAGCCATTATCAGAATATACGGAAGGGTATTTTTGGGACCTCACCTAAAAACATACCACGAAATAGCATACAGGTCGTCATAAATTTTATTGCTTAAGGATTTCATCAAAATGAGATTCTTAACCGATTCTAATGACATTATTAAAATTTTAAAATAGTTGACAGATACCTTTGCAACTGCTTGCTTTTGGATAAGTATGCATCAAAAGTAAACTGTTTAAACATAAAAATATCAATGAAAACATACATAAAAGTAGTTTTTTTCTTAATTATATTAGTTCCGAGCCTTGGTTTTGGCCAAGCCATAAAAAACGGAAAACTGTATTTAAACGAAGACGGAAGTCACTACGTAAAACTTACACTCAACACCCAAATATGGATGCGTGCAGGTGAATATAACCCAGGAAGCACGATTTTTGGTAGCCCGAAAAAAGGCGGCGTAGACATCGGCATCCGAAGATACAGAGTGCAGTTTATGAGTCAAATCACAGACCGTGTTTTTGTGTATTCGCAGTTTGGTGAAAATAACTTCAATAACATAGCGGATAGAAAACAAGGTTTCTTTGTGCACGATGCAATGGCAGACTACGCTGTGATTCCTAAAAAGCTATCGCTTGGAGGTGGGTTAAGTGCATGGTCTGGTTTAGCTAGATTTGCTTCTCCTTCGGTGGGAACTATCATGGGCATTGACGCACCGCTTTTCCAACAGAGCACCAACGACGTTACAGACCAATTCTTGAGAAAGCTTTCGGTTTTTGCAAAAGGAAAACTAGGCAAACTAGACTACCGAGTAGCGATGGCCCAACCTATGGCGATTCAGAAATCGGCTGGGTACAATGCAGCCATAACTACCAACTCAAGTTTTTCGGGACTTCCACCCAAGATGCAGTGGAACAGTTATTTGCAATATCAATTTAAGGAGCAAGAGTCAAATCAGACCCCATACATGACGGGTACGTATTTGGGGACCAAAAAAGTATTTAATGTAGGTGCAGGTATTGTTTATCAAGCAAAGGCGATGAATCACATTGGAGATAACCTGAAAGACACTGTACAGACCAATATGTTACAAATAGCGGCCGATGTGTTTTATGACGCTCCGCTCAAAGAAGATGGTTCGGCAATCAGTATTTATGCCAATGCCTCACACTTTGACTTTGGCAAAAACTATTTCAGAAACCAAAGTGTAATGAACCCTGCAAACGGCACGGGCAGCGGATCTTCACTTAATGGTTCAGGATTTGGATATCCGGCCATCGGAACAGGAAATGTATATTATACCCAAGTGGGGTACAAAACAAAAAATAATCTCATCGGAAAAACCTCGCTAATGCCGTATGTGTCGCTACAAGTGAGTGACTTGCAGAAGCTACAAAAACCGATGACGTTTTACAGTGCAGGTGTAAACTGGCTTTTAGCCGGTCATACGTCTAAGTTCACTGTGGCATTTGAGAACAGGCCGATATTTAACAACGACGCTACTCAGATGTCTCGCAAAACCAATTTGGTGCTGCAATATCAAGTGTATTTAAATTGACACTAGCCGAAGGGCTGGTTGATTTAAAGTTTAGGGATATAGTTAGTATATATAGGTGGCCCATATTATTTGGGCCATCTATTTTTATGATTAGTCTGGCTTAAACACCTGCTTTGGGTTCTTAATTTTCTTGCATAATGGCCATGCAAGCACCGGCAGGGTCTTGAATCACTGCTATCAGGTCTTTGCCCATTGGCTTTGGGCCATCTAAAACTTTACCATTTAGAGCCAACACATTTTTTATACTTTCGGTCATATCGGGCACTATCACATAGTTTAACCACTGCGAAGGAAAATTGGCATTGGTACCCTTTTTATGGCAGATGCCTGCTATCACTTCATCGCCATTGTGTACGTTAAAATCTACGTAGTCTGCCACGGGCTGCTCCGAAAACGTCCAGCCCACCACTGCACCATAAAACTCGGTAACTTCGCGGGCATTTTCAACAGTTAAGTCGGTCCACAGTACTTTTCCTTTTGGCTGCATTTAGTATTTTATTTTAAGGGTAAAAAAAGAGATACAAATCTAATGTTAATGTGAGTATTTCTCTCTTTTTAACAAAAAACTATCTAGAAACATATTTCAAAAAGCATAAAAGTGATTTTTATCACCTTTATTATCAAGCACGTACACTAATTTTGAAATCATATTTTAAACCTAAATAATAAAACACTTATGAGAAAGAATATGGGGTCGTCAGACAGAATAATTCGCTTAACAATCGCAATCGCTGCTTTCGTAGCCTATTTTACGGGAACACTTACGGGCACTTTGGGCATAGTGGCCTTGGTAGTAGGGATAATTTTCGCACTTACCAGCACCGTAAGTTTTTGTCCGCTATACACTATTTTTGGGGTGACAACCTGTAAAACCAAAAATTAACTACCAAGTTCCAGATATTGAAATTATATACAAAGGTGTACTTCTGTAAAATGGGGTGCACTTTTTTTGTTAAAAATTTAAATAAATCAAAAACTAAAAAGCATTTGTACTTAATTTTTACTCAAAATGCTTTTTATCCAATTGGCGTGAGACGAACATTTTGTAAAAGTGCTGATATCTCCATAGCCACTATCTTTTATGCCTTTTAGTGGCTCAGTTACGCCACCATTTAGTATGCCTATCACCACCCATTTATTATTAATTTTCATAAAAATAGGCCCGCCGCTATCTCCTTCCACAGTGCCACCTTCCCAATTAAGGCATACATTTTGACTGCTACCTTCGCCTAAACTTCTTTCTTCCTCGTTTGCGTAAGAGTCTCCAAGAGTGTTTACTAAACCTGCGGGATCGTCAAAGTCAAAAGCCAACATGCCGCCAGTGTACGTTTCGTTACTAATAAAATGACCAAGGCCTTCTTTTACCCTATCCAAAATATTTTGATACGCATGTTTTTTTGAGAATACGTCAGCGTTTTGTCCTTTTTGTTGGCTATAATCGCCAAAGCCGCTAAACCACAGTTCTGCGTTTACTTTTTCAGAGGATGTATCGTAGTTGAGTGTCGCCGTAGGTATTTTTGTGATTGGGCTCGCTAATTTTAAAAGGCAGAGGTCATTTCCGTACACAAAAAAATCTCCTTTGGCTAACCAACTTGGGGCTAAAAAAATCTGCTGTACATTAACAGTTTGAATCGGGTTTTCAGGATCATTCCCAACATTGACTTTTATTTTGCTTGCCGCCATAGGCGACTTGTCAGTGTCATAATCATATACACAGTGCCCTGCCGTGAGCACCCAGTTTGGAGCAATTAACACACCTGAGCAAATCCCAACGTCATTTTTACTTATATCCATTTCTAAAGAAACCACCGAAGAGAAATCCGGATAATCACCAGTATTAAATGGAGCCTCGTTACTTGCTATTTTTTCGTATTGCCACAAGGTTTTATCATGCCGAATACCAAAGGTTTCAATAACCTCAGGATCTACCGAGGGTTCTAAGACATCGTCTGTAACCCCACATGAAATTAGAAAAAAACAGAATAGATATATCAGGTTTTTAGTCATAATTTTAGCCCTCAAATAAATAGCATACAGAAACCGAAATGTCCCAAACAATTAAAACTTACAAATGAACTCCGAAATTATATCAGATTCAACTTTATCTTAGAAATAATATTTATTTTCGACTCTTATTTTTTTTAAAGAAATAAAAAGAACCCAAAACCAATCAGAAAAGCCTAGAAAACCCATATCCTTTTTTATGAAAAAATACACCTTTTCTTTCGTTATCATATTTGCGGTTTCTATCGCCTATTTTTTTCCTCAATATTTTATTTCTTACAACGGAGTTAAGCTCAGTGCGTTTATTGTGCCATTTTTACAACTGATTATGTTTGGAATGGGCACCACACTCAGCCTGGCGGATTTTAAAGGAATATTAAACACTCCAAAATTAGTTTTCATTGGCCTTGGCTGTCAGTTTCTCATCATGCCTTTTTGGGGCTTGGGTTTAACTAAGATTTTTGATTTTTCAACTGAAATAGCCGCAGGAATACTTTTGGTGGGATGCAGTCCAAGTGGATTAGCCTCTAATGTAATGGCCCTTTTGGCTAAAGCAAACGTGGCCCTTTCTATCACAGTGACGGCCTTTGCTACTATGCTCGCTCCTATTTTGACACCTTTTTTAATGAAAATATTAGCAGGCACATTGATAGAGATAGATTTTCTGAGCATGATGTGGGACATGACCAAAATTGTACTTCTTCCGGTAATTATCGGCTTTGCTATAAATAAGTTATTTCCTGTTTATCTGTCTAAGGTAAAACACTTGCTACCGGTTTTATCGATGATAGGCATAAGCTTTGTGATAATAGCAGTTACCGCAGCAGGAAATGCGTCTTTAAAAACGGTAGGGCTTACACTACTTTTAGCGGTAATTATGCACAATATTGGAGGGTATGTGTTTGGGTATTTTTCAGCGAGGGCATTTGGTTTAAATAAACAAAATGCCAGAACAATCGCCCTAGAGGTAGGGCTTCAAAATGCAGGTTTGGCATCTGCCTTGGCAAACGAAATGGGCAAATTGGCAACCGTGGGTTTGGCTTCAGGCATATTTGGCCCGATGATGAATTTGAGCGGTTCAATATTAGCCTCTTGGTGGGGCAATAAACCTTTGGACCAAGAGACTAAATAATATTTTAGTGTTATTTTTTACTTTTCAAAAACTCCTCGGTAAAGTGTACCTTAACTTTTTCTTTTGAAAACTTTTCGGTGTTAAACTTTATAGAATCCCCTTTGGGAATAGAAAGCGAGGCCCAGTTTTCGCCTAAGAGCATTTTGCCCACAAAGACCATCTGACCCACATGATACGCATAATGGGCCAACTGCCTATTGATAGCATCCGTAACCGAATGTCCTTGGTTTCTTATAAAAATAGTTTTATTAAGATCATCTTCCGTTAGACTTTCCAAGGCATCAAAAAGGCATTTCCAGCCTGCCTCCCAAATCTCTAAAAGTGCGACTTTGGAATATACATCATGCTCAAATTCTGCATCCCTCTGCCTCCACTCCTTTTCGCCATCAGTAGTCAAAAAATCCGTCCAACGCGAAAGCATATTGCCCCACATGTGCTTTACTATGGCTGCTATGCTATTACTTTCATCGTTATATTTCCAAAACAGTTGTTCCTCCGAAAGCCTTTCCAAAGTTTGGTCTCCCAAGTGTTTATAATACGAATATTGTTTTTTTACACCTTCTAAATAAGTCTCCATTTTAGTATAATTTTTATCTGAAAAAATAGATATATAATCCACTAATTGCAATCAAAAGGCACAAAGGAGAAAAATATTTCCTGTCTATTTTTGCAAAATGTGTGTTCTTCGTTTTTTTGAAAAATCCAACATAATTAAAATCACCAATCGCTCTAACCAAAAATATAATGGGGATAGAAACCCCAACAAATTTCAATGTAGCATCTGTACTTTCTATTTTTAATAGTCCGCCCATTACCAAATAAAACAAACCAAACGAAATGAGGCCAAAAGCCACCATAAGCGTGGCAAATTTAGATGGTCGCATAGAAACATCACCACTATCAGTTGAAGGAATAGCGGAATTTAAACCCCATTTTCCACCAAAAAACCAATAAATGTGAACTCCTCCAATAATAAAAAAAATGAGGGCTAGCGAAACTGAAAGAAGATGAATAAGCATAATGAATGTGAGTTTAAAAATTAACTATCGATGCATTTTTTGGTCTTACATATTAATAAGCGACGGATTGAAACAAAATGCCCAAACAAAACCACTGGAACTATAAAAGTCGGCAGCCAAGCGAATGGAAATTTTAGAAGGGCGATATTCGGTTGCTCAAATCCAAATTTCTGAATTGGTGATGGAGTAGACAGAAAAGCGAGCACAATTATATTTATCAAAAGTAGCAAGGAAACGATATTCCAAACAAGGAAAACCCTTTTGTTTAATTTGCCTTGTCTAAACCCAATGAATGTCACAAAAACAGCAGAAATTCCAGCTAAGATATCAAAATTCAAACCTTCGAAAGTCATGATTTTGGGGATTGTATTTTCTAAAAATAACCAAAGAAGCACAAACTCAACCGGAATACGAACCACATTTAAAAAAGTGATTCGCTCAAGTGGTAGGCTATCTATAAAAACCTTGCCTGCGGAGTTATTAAACAACCAAATCATAAAAACGATACAAGGCAAAATGCCTAAGAGGAAAATTTTGGGAGGCAGTGTGTCTATACTCGAAAAGTAAACGTCATTGAACGATATAACTCCTTGTAAAAATATCCAAGAAACTATCCCACCTATTATCTTGATTTTGTTTTTCCTAACGGTTTCTAATGTAGCGTCTTGTAGAATTCTGAAAAATAAAAAAAGGGTTGCTAAACACGTAAGAACAAAGGATATTGGAATATATAAAGGCAAATCTTCAATCATTTCTTAAAAGAATGTTTGTTATACTTTTTTAGTTTTTTAGCTACAAAATGATTGACAATGCATCATTCTTATTTAAAAATACAACAAAACTACAAGCTATGAAAATTTAAAGAAGATAATAATAAAAAGTATTGATTAATGGAGAAAAGTCACCTCCAAAACAAGTCACTTTTAAGTAAAAAATGAGGTTTACATTTGACAAATAAGGTTGCTATCATTTCTCAAACAGCTTTATTCTTTCTATGTTTAGTAGCTCAATTTGCGTTAAAAAAGCAGATACATTTTTATGTTGGGGCTGATACCAATCTTGAGCACTGAAATACGTATCCATTGGGCCACCTTTGGTAAAAACAAAACCGTATCTCGCATAAATTTCGTTTCGCATAATTGCAAAATCAGATTTTGATTTCGACACTAAATCACTACTATTAAGTATTTCACAAGAGACTTGCGGATATTTACCTGCGAAAAAAGTTGATAACTTTTCCTGAGATTTAAGTCCAACTTCATATTTGCCTTCCGGAGCAGCACCTGACCAAGTATTATTAATTTTTAAGCCCATTTGCTTTATTCCATTTTTAGAATAGTTCACAAACTCACCTTGAAATTCGGAAGAAGTAAAAGTTCCGTTTGTGGAAATTTTGACCCTATTTAAGTTTTGATAGCGATACTTCCAAACCATATTGGGCTCTTCCCAATAACCTGACTTTAATTGAGCCACCACTACTGTATCTAACTGAACAATAAGCAACTCACTCTCGGATTCGCTCTCACCAAAGCGATAGACGCCACTAAGACCATTGAGTTCTTGGTGCGTAAGTTTAGAAATGTTTTTGGGAGAAATAGCGTTTGTGCCTATAAATTGCCCAAAACTCAAAAAAGGCATTAAAAGCAAGCATAATACAGGCGATATTTTTTTCATGGTAGAAAGGTAGAAATAAATAAGGTGACTACGCTTTTTCGTAGTGAAGTTGCACCAAACCACTTTCAAAATAGGTGCTTGGTTTCGCTTTTAAGTTTATTTTATCTATTCCTCCCTTAAACAGCCGAATACCCTCACCCAGCATAATCGGAATAACCGAAATGATGTACTCGTCAATCAGGTTTTGTTTCATCAGCATCTGTACAATTTCGGCACCGCCATCACAATAAATATGGCCACCTGGCTTTACTTTTAACCTAGCAATCAATTCTGAAATATCGCCGTTATAAAACTGTACGCCATCGGCATTTTCTAAGCTTTGACGTGTAATTACATAGCACTCGTATTGTTTGGCTTGTGGGAAATCGCCTCCTAGTAATCCTTTTACTATTTCGTAGGTTTTTCTCCCAACTAAATACGTATCTACTTGGTTAGTAAACACACCGTAACCGTAGTCTTCGCCCTCCTTTTCTACGATAGACAGCCAACTGAGGTCATTATCTTTTGTGGCTAAAAAACCATCCACACTCATGCTGATATACAAAATCACCTTTCTAGTTTCCATCTTTTTCTCTTTAAGATTTCAAAACTAAAGTTAATTTTCGCAACCTCCAATTTCGGCTGTAAAAACGGTTCCGTTCTCGGCCACAAAACCAGGCTCTAGCGATACAAAGTTTCCTGCTCGATATTTTACCACACTCCCCGAAGGAATGATGTTAGCCGTTTTTCCTGTAATGGAAACGCTCGCTTTTTGGTTTGTGTTAATAACTTCCTCAAATACTAGATTTGCTTTACAAGCAAAACTAAAACCAACCAAAATAGGGTCGTGATCAGAGGCTCTAAAAGGCGTACCTGACTGAAACAGGGTTCGAGCCGGCGTAAGCAAGCTGCCGTTAGGTTTCTCTTCATAGGCATCTTCTCCTACGTCTTTTATGTCGTCGTTGTAATCAAAAAGTGGACTTTCATCGGCATTTATGTGCCATGGAGCTATGCCCGTAATATATTGTGCCATACTTGGATTGGCAAAGGCATAGTCTAGGTGGCCGATTTGAGCATCAAAAACATAAGAATATGCAGATGGCCCTATCAACGCACTTTCTAGATCTATATAACCCGCTGAATTTAAAGCAACTACTGGATCTTCTTTGGCGTATGAATTAAAATCCCCCAATAAGAGTACGTCTGGATCATTGGCTGTGGGAAGTACCACCGTGTTTACCCAAGTGATTAACCTATTGGCTTGGTTCACTCTTTTTTGATTGTATCCTCCTTGACCATCATTTTGGTCCATATCTAAGCCCGTGGCACCCGAAGTACCCTTGGACTTAAAGTGGTTAGCCACCACGGTAAACCTTTGCCCAAAAGACGGATTATTTACATCAACAACCTCAAAAGTTTGTGCCAATGGTGGGCGACTGTGAATGGAGTTTAGGTCTATCATAGCACTGCCAACGGGGGCCAAAGTACCTGTTTTATATACCAAAGCTACTCGGATGGCATCTGTACCCAATGAGGTACCGCCAATGTCTACTACTGCAAATGGGTTACCACTTCCGCAAGTAGTATTGATTGAACTCACGATGTCGTTTATAACAGTAAGGTTTGTATTTTCTACTTCCATAAGAGCAAAAACATCTGCATTTAACCCACAAAGTGCCTGAGTGGCTCGCTCACGTTGTCGGGCCAATTCGGCATTGCTGTCTGCTCCTCTACAGTCTAAGTCTGCATTTGGCCCACATGGCCCCGAGGTGCTGCTACTTGTAAGGTCTATAGTTGTGAAATAGTTTAACATATTTACACTTGCGGCTTTTAGGTCTCCTCCAACTATCGGAGCAGTTTCAGGGCGTGGATTCACGGCAGTAAATATCGCGGGATAGGCATTTAAAGGCCTTACTCGCCATGCATCGGCACTTCCAAAACCTGAATACGACCAATTTAAAACTCCTCTCAGATTAGACACTTGGTCGCCTCCTCTGAAAAAGTCTACGCCTTGAGTACCTGCAGAAAAACCGCCATTGGTAGCAGGAAAAAACTCAGCCTGGTAGCCGTCTGGAGTGGTAACAGAAGAGTTTGGCGTATTATTTCCATCGTCTAAAATTACTCTTCGCCTATTTAAACTTTCAATATGAGCCGCATAACCTACTGCACTTGGCGAGTTCTCCTCTGTAAATTGTTTGGGGCGGTCGCCTTCAAAAAGTTCTAGCTGACCAAATCTGCTCAACTCAAAATACTCCGAAAGTGTCAACACATCGGCGAATTGTACCACCATACTTTCAAAAGCCTCGTAATAAGTATTGATGTCTCCTACTATCGGTAAATCTATGGTGGCAGGTGTTATTTCAGACAAATGATTGCCGGCATCTTTAATTATTATTTCCACAGAAGAAATCTGCGTAACGGTATTGTATTCAGACACATAACCACTTACTTCTACCTTTTGCCCTTCCGAAACCACGGTAGCACAGGTGCCGCAGTAAATAAAAAGCCCTTCTGAAGTAGCAGGGTCACTGTCTATATCGGTAGTTTCTTCTTGTACAAAAAAACCACGAATCTGCCCGCTTCCTCCCGGAAATTGGTAATTACCGGTCACAATACCTTCCACGGTTAAAAAACCAGACATTGTAGTGGCTGATCCTGCTCCTTGAATCGTATGGATTTTTGTGATGGGCCTGCTGTCATCATTTAAGATAGTCCCAACTGCTTGATCATCCACCACAGCCGCATTGCTTACATTTGAGATATTCACCAAAAAAGTTTCGTCGTCTTCGTAATACGTGTCTCCATTTACGTTTACATAAAATTCATAAGTGCTGTTTCCTTCAGCTATCGTCTGATTAGTTAAACTTTTTGGAGTAAAATCCGATGGGGAAGTAGAGCCATTTCCGGCAGTAGCAATATCAAAACTAACTCCTCCCACACCCGCTGGGGAACTTAAACTAACCAAAAAAGTAAATGTAGTGGTGCCCGAGTTACCTTCATTTGCACTAAAATCTGCAATGGAAATATTGGGCAAAGCAACGCTGCTCACGATACCGCTTAAAGACACCGATGCACTCGAAAGCAAACCTCCACCTGAATGCTCGATATTACCTGTATATGTATCGATAGATAATCCCGATTTAAGCCTTACATAAATAAGTGTATCTAAACTTCTGCCCAAATAGGCTTGTGTAAGAATATCCGAAAAACCAGAGGATGCACTTGTATTAGATATTTCAAAATTTGCAGGTGCAGTTAGTGTCAAATTGCCATTTTCGGGACTGAGATTAGTTCCTGACAATGTATACGTTTGAGCCGCCGAAGGGCCGTTTCCTACTACATAATTAAGATTTATAATAGTGTTTGGCGTAAGACTTACGCTTGGATCAGCCAATATTGGCGTAATACTGAAGTCATCGACCGCAAGTCCGTCGTCTGAACCAGTTGCGTTGTAGTCCGACCATTTTATCCAGACGGTGTCACCAGCCGCTATGTTTAAGCCCGTGATGGTATACGAAATACTCGTCTTATTAGCTGTTAAATTACCATCTAAAGCACCCGTAGTTCCTAAAGCAGTAGTCCCCGTAGTGATCGGTGCTACAAAATCTAAAGCATTTACGTCTATCCAAGTACCATTTGCCAAACTTGTAGAGGTGGTACTGTAAGAAAAATCGAGTCTGTCTTCTCTATTTAATGCCCCCAAACGCCATTGTTCGCCGGTATATGAAATTACTAAACTTGCTATTTTTGCTCCCGTAATGTTTTTAAAAGACGCCCCAACCGTAGGGTTTACACTGCCTGACTGCAAACCACCAAGTGCCCTCTCTGCGTTAGAAGCAGCACCAAAACTGTAGGTATTTCCAGAATTACTTGAACCTGTTGAAGTTCCGTAGGTTAGGTCGGCAGACGATCCAGTTTCTAACAATAGCCAACCCGTAGGCAATGAAGAGCTAGTGCTGCTGCTGGCCAAGGTATTAAAATCTTGGCTATACGTGCTTGTAGATAGATTTACTTGGGCGTATACGCTCGAAATAGTAAAGCCAAATGAAAACACACCTAGGAAAAAACGCTTCGCAAAAGATGACATAAAATCTTTGTAATTATTTTAGTGGCTATTTAATCAAAAAAGCCCTCAGTCACAAAAATACGCATCACATATTACCAGAATATTAATTTAGTTTAAAATTCAATGGTAGAAGTTATAGAATTAGAAATCAATTCCTCAAAGCAAGTTTAAAAGCTCCTCCTTTTTCATACTTTTAAACATCTGCGTATCCGTTTTAACTAGCTTACCCGAAAGCTCCCTTTTGGTGGCTTGGAGTTTCAATATTTTGTCTTCGATCGTGTTTGGGCAAATGAGCCTTACCGCTATCACCTGTTTTTTCTGTCCAATTCTATACACCCTGTCTATCGCCTGATTTTCTACTGCTGGGTTCCACCACGGATCCACCAAATACACATAGTCTGCTTCAGTGAGGTTTAGACCTACTCCACCGGCTTTGAGACTAATCAAAAACACCGAAACAGCAGGGTTCTCCTGGAAATTCTTGACGCGTGCTGCCCTATTTTTGGTTTGGCCAGTGAGATACTCAAAAGAAACGCCTTGCTGAACCAATCGCTCTTTTATGAGGTCTAGCATACCTACAAACTGTGAAAACACTAAGATTTTATGGTTACTCTTTTTATCCAAAATTTGCTCAATCAAAGTGTCAATTTTGGCCGAAGGAGTTTCGCTGAGGTTTTCCTCGGGCAAAAGCAAAACAGAATTACACACTTGGCGGAGTTTTGTAATACCCGTAAGCACATGCATACTGTTTTTCTCCAAGTCTTGCTCTTTTTGATTTTGCACATACTCCCTCAGTTCTTTTTCGAGATTATCGTACACAAGCCGCTGCTCAGTAGACATTTCGCAGTAAATAAGCATCTCGGTTTTGGCAGGCAATTCGGTAGCCACTTGCTTTTTAGTTCGCCTCAAAATATACGGTGCCACCAATTTCTGCAAGTCTGCTGCTCGTTCCTGATCATGAAACTGATCTATAGGCAAGGCATAAATGTCTTTAAAGTAGTTTTTAGAACCCAACAAACCCGGACAAGCAAACGAAAGCTGCCCATACAAGTCAAACGTGTTGTTTTCTATAGGGGTGCCGGTGAGCACAAACTTGTTGCGAGACTTTAACAACCTTGCGGCTCGGTAACGTTGCGAATCCGGATTTTTAATGGCCTGCGATTCATCCAAAACTATGCAATTAAATGTGGCGGCTTTGAGCAAATGCAAATCAGAAAGTAAAGTACCGTAAGTGGTAATGACCACATCAAAATTATTGAACTCAGATATAACTTTTACCTTTTCTGCCGCATAGTGGGTACATACTTTTAAATCAGGAGCAAACTTACTTAACTCATCCAACCAATTAAAAATCAAGGAAGTAGGCAACACTATCAAATTAGGCACATTGGGGTGCTTTTGTTTTTGAAGCAAAAGAAAGGTAATCATTTGTATGGTCTTCCCGAGCCCCATATCGTCGGCCAAGCATCCGCCTAGGTTATACGAATCGAGGCACATCAGCCAATTCAGTCCATGCTGCTGATAGGGTCTAAGCGTGGCATTTAGTTTAGCAGGTACCTCTACGGGCTCTATACTTTCAAACTTCGTCAGTCGGGTCTGCAGTGTTCTAAACTCATTGGCGATTTCGGGACCAAGTACTTCCGTTTCATAAAGTTCTAAGACCTCAAAAAACTTTGTTTTGGGAGTGCGAATCACCTGCCCATCTAATTTCCCGAGTTTAAAATACCCATTGAACTTTTGAATCCATTCCTCGGGCAAAATACCTAGAGTACCATCGCCAAGTTCCACAAACTTTGACTTGTCTCTCAGCGACTTATGCAAATGCTGAATAGAAACCTGCTGTTTTCCAAATGCAACTTTTAGTTTGGTATCAAACCAGTCTACACCAGAGGCTACCGCCACTTCTACGCGTACTTGGTACGGACTCAGCCTGTTTTTTCTGAGGGTATTAAATCCTAATATTTTTATGTTTGAAGCTCTGATTTTTTCAAAAGCCTCCAAAAACCAGTTTTCATCTAAGAACTTTTGTCTTTGCAGGTAAAAATAATCCATTTCGCCCATTTGCTCCTCAAACTCGGGGTGTAACCTGCTGATAAATGCCGTTAGCTCTACCTCCATTTCATCGTTTCTTTCTACTGTAAAAAGATTTCCATTGGGGTCTCTGTCTACAATCTGTTTTTTAGAAAAAACGGGTATTTCTATATCTCCATATTTTAGCACCGGCGTAATAGATACAAAATCTTGCTGATCAGACAAATACAGCATTTTTTCAATGTTATAATTTGGCTTCCAAAAGTAAACTTCTTCTTTCGGAACTTTGGGTTTTAAAAACGTATAATCGATTCCAATATTTGGCCCCAATTTATCCAAAACTTGAATTTTAAATTCATCAAATTTGGTGGGATGAATGAGCATTTTGGTATGTACATTAACAAAAAACAAAATGGTCTCAAGACGCTCTTGGTCGGGAATTAAATAAAGCGTTTGCTGAATTTTTAGGAAATAGTCATATTGAATACTGAGTTCCTGCAGAGGCAACCAAAGGTCATTAACGAAGACCTCCGCATATATTTCATAAAAAGGTGCTTTTAAGTTTACATTTACCCGAAGTTCTAATGGGTTATATGACAACGTTATTTCTTCTAAATTAGCAGCAGTTAAACTTTCAGCATCACATCTAAACACCGGAAGCATCAAGGGATTGTCTACCAAAACTTTCAAAGCTAAAAAATCAGCTTTGTGACGCCCGAAAGGCTTCTGAAACTTAGCTAAAGCCGAATAAAACAAGGTAAGTGAAGACGAAAGCCCCGTCCATATTTCCTCTAAAGGGTCAATAACCCGCAGTGGATTTTTGAAGGTGCCTTTTTGGGTACTTTGACCCGCTATCAAAACTATCGAAAACGAATCTGTATATTTATTTTTTCGAAAAACTAAGCCTCTAAGTTCTTCTTCTAAAACTTCGGATTTAGCTTCAAAAAAGCTCTGCGTCTTCTGAAAAATTGCCGTACTTTGGTTTACCAAAACCAAGCCCTCTACCACAGGTACTACGTGTAGCCTTTTGTCTTTAAAAACTATCCCCAGGTACTTTTCCGGATGCTCATTTTCCTCCAAACCGTACAGTTTGGCTGCTTTTTTGATGTTTTCATGTCTTAGTTCGGCATTGAAAAAAGCCTGTAAGTCGGGCTTAGAAAGTAGCATTTGCAACACATGCGTTTGATGCACACACAAGGTGGATTTGTGATAGGTACACGGGCAACTAAATGTAAGTGAATCGGCTGTTTGGGTCACCAAAACCTCAGGGAAGCCCTCAGAAACTTGAGCTCCAAAAAGGCCAGAGTCCACCTCTATTTGAAGGGCTTGAACTTCCACTTTTTGCATGGTAAAGCTCAATTCTAACCCAAACCTAAACACATCCTGAAAACTCAAGTCTTTTAGCGTCCGATTTTGAAAGACATACAGCTGAGGATGATTCATTTATAGGTGGTCGGTAACTCGTATTTTTTTATTAAATAGAAAAAATCAATATTCCTTTTGGATGAATTTTGGTTTCCCCAGTTTGCCTCTTTTTATCAGATACAAATGGCCATATTCGCTATCTTCTAAATCTTTGGCCAACACCTCTTTTTCGGCCAAACCGTTAATAATAGACTTAATGGTATTGCTATGCCCTACTATCAGGGTATTTTTTTTAGAGATTTTTAACTTTTCTATCAACTCTGATTGCTCTTTCGGAGCATATTTTTGTATTTCTATGTTTTTTAGCTCCGCCAATGGCTGTGCCGTAAACATGGTTCTTATGTAGTTTGTGCTATATATTTCTTGGATATTTTTATCAACCAATATTTTAGCCAAACGCACCGCTCTATCCTCTCCCTCGTCTGTCAGGGCGGGGTCTGAGGTGTTGGTTTGCATTTTTTCGGCGTGCCTTACCACATAAAAGGAGGTACTACAACTGCCCAATGCTAGACCCAATACTACGAGAATTGCTGAATTAAAACGTATCCATTTCCACATATGCTTGTATTAGTTTTTGTTCTCCTTCTTTGCCAGGAAACATATTCCCATGCTCCATACCCAAGATAAACTCCTGGTGGTTTGCTTTTGATTTTTCGTGAATGTGTTTAAACAAATGTCGGTAATTTACTTCACCTGTAGTTGGCTCTTTTCGGCCGGGCTCATCTCCTATCTGAAAATAAGCGATTTCTTCCCATACCAAATCCATGTTATGGGTCATTTGGCCTTCGTTTCGCTGCATGTGCCACATATCAAACAAGATTTTACACGCAGGGCTATTTACGGCTTTGCATATCAAATAACTCTGATCTGAGTTTCTCAAAAACAAATCGGGGGTGTCGCTGAGTGGCTCCATCACCATAGTGAGCCCGTGCGGCTCAAAAATATCACACGCCCTGCGGTAGGCGTCTATCACATTAGCGGTTTGAATGCCAATCGGCAATTTTCTTTCATAAAAACCTGGCACTACGGTCATCCATTTGGCATTGGTTCTTTTGGCAACCTCCACGGCAGCTCGGCATGTTTTTAAGAAGTTCTCTTTAAACTCACTTTTACCCGAAGCCAAAGATGTTTTCCAATTGTCGCCGCCGTCTACCACGAAAACACCCATTTTCATGCCCAACTTAGCCATGGTTTCGCCTATTTTCTTTTGTGTTTCCACAGGCCGTGCCATCATGCCGTTGTCTTCCAAGGCTTTGAAGCCCACGTCTGACATAAACTGTAATTGGTCGAAAAGATCGTCGCCGGCGGAGTTTTTAAACATGCCGAAATGGGGAGCATATAACAGTTTGAAATTATGCTTTTCTATAGTCATTGCTTTTTTTGCATAGGTTTCAAAGCCAGTCAAACTCGCAAGTGCAACAGCACTCAATGTTTGTTTTATAAAATTTCTTCTATTATTCATATTTACTACCGCCTGATAATTAGTGACTTAAAAATATTATTTAAAAATAGTGAATTTTCATTATATTTTTTCTTGCCTAAGTACTATATTTGTACTGTCTATTTAACCTTAATACAACAATCAATCTTAACTTTATAACACAAATCTCCGCTTTTCGCGGAGATTTTTTTTTGCTTACTTCACAGCTATCACCGAAATCTCAACGTTTACGTCTTTCGGCAATTTACCTACTTGCACAGTTTCTCTTGCTGGCGGATTTTCGATAAAAAACGATCCATAAACTGTATTTACAGTTCCAAAATCATCCATGCTTTTTAGGAAAATACTCGCTTTTACTACATGGGTATAATCCATACCTGCTTCTGCCAATATGTGGCCTAAGTTTTCCATTATTTTTTTTGTCTCAGCTTCTATATCTCCAAGTGGAGCCAAGTCTAAGGCTATTTGACCTGAAACATATAAGGTATTACCCGCCAAAACCGCTTGACTGTATGGCCCAATGGCTGCAGGTGCTTTTTCTGAAAAAATGATTTGTTTGCTCATGATTAAGTTTTGTTATGGTGTAAAAATACATTGAAATACTGGTTTTCCTAAAAGATGAAGTGGCAAATTTTGAAAAATACCTTCACCCAAAATAGAAACAACTTAAAGATTGCGATTCGAAATTTATTCTTAAAAAAACAGGATCAACTATAGGCTGTGCTTAGAATGAATAACTTATATACCTGATTGAAACTTGGTAGGTAAAAGCCGTAGAGCTTTTTGATAAAAATATATTAACTAATTCTAAATATCAAAATTCCCGTATTTGACTAAAACAAGTCATTCCCTAAATAAAACTCCGCAGAGTCCCTATCGGAGACTCTGTTAAAGCACACAAAATACCGGTATTCTGCTAAAAAATAGTCACTTCCTACATAAAAGTCCGCAGAGTCCCTATCGGAGACTCTGCTAAAGCAAAACGGGCGAGCTTATTCTGTAAAACCACAAAAACTGATTCTAAATATGTAAATATCAAGCCAATATTGAGAGAATTCTTCTAAATTTGTTATTCCTTCAAAAAGGAATTTTAAACCCTTATGAACCAACCTTAAAAATGAAATTTAAACACATTTTATTCTTCCTTTTTCTATCACAAGCCACTTTTGCAAATATCGTTTTGCCCGAAATATTTACCTCAAATATGGTTTTACAACAAAAATCAACGGTAAAAATATGGGGATGGGCAAAGTCAGGCGAAACCATTCGCATGTCTTTGGGCTGGAGCAGCGAAACCTACGTAGCCAAAGCAGAAGCAAACGGCAACTTTGTGTTTGAAGTAAAAACTCCTTCTTACGGCGGACCGTACGACATCGTGCTGCATGGATACAACAAAGTGGTGCTGTCAAATGTACTCATTGGTGAAGTTTGGTTAGTGTCGGGCCAAAGCAACATGGAATGGACCGCTGGAGCCGGCATAGAAGGCGGCGAGGCCGAGATAGCAAAAGCAAACTACCCAAACATCAGACTATTTACGGTAGCAAACAGCTCGGCAGATTACCCACAAAAAGACCTCAACGGCCAATGGCAGGTTTGCACGCCCGAAACCATGAAACAGTTTAGTGCGGTAGGCTATTTTTTTGCTCAAAACATCAATCAAAACCTGCAGATTCCGATTGGCATCATAAACTCATCCTGGGGTGGCACACCGGCAGAAGCTTGGACACCCGCAGAAAGCATAGCGAGTAATCCTATCTTACAAAAAGACGCCGCAGCACTGCAAGAAGTGCCTTGGGGACCCGTAAAAACGGCTTCGCTTTATAACGGCATGATTCACCCGATCGTCTCTTACAAAATAAAAGGAGCCCTTTGGTACCAAGGCGAGGCCAATGTGGTGCATGCCAGCCACTATGACCTGCTGCTCAACAATATGATAACTTCGTGGAGAAGCAAATGGGGATACGAATTTCCGTTTTATTTGGTACAGATTGCCCCATACAAATATGGCCAACCCGAAGAAGGCGTGATACTCAGAAATGCTCAGCGAATGGTGGAGAAAAATACCCCTAACACGCACATGGTGGTTATTTCTGACATCGGAAACATAAACGACATTCACCCAAGAAACAAAAAAGACGTAGGCGAAAGATTGGCAAATGCAGCCATGAAAAACGAATATTATGGATCGGTGAAACCTATCTCAGGACCAAAACTACTTACCTACGAGCTCAAAAACGGCAAAATTATTTTATACTTTGACTCGCCCGTGCTCAACTGCGGCCGCGAGTGCGAAAATCAGTTTGAAATAGCCGACACCAGCGGCGAGTTTAAAGAGGCAAAAGTACGTGTAAGGAGCAACACCGTTACACTGAGTAACTCGCGAATAAACTATCCGCAGTTTGCGAGGTTTGCTTGGGGGAATATTTCAGAATCAAAACTAACAGACAAAGACAATCTGCCCGCATCGAGCTTTGTGACCGACAATTGGTGGGAATTTAAAGGTTTCTAAAAATCGACTTACTTCTATAGCAAAAAAGCTCCTTTTTCGAGGAGCTTTTTTTTATGAAAACAATGGAATCTTATGTATCAAATATAGCTGAGCACAAGCCTTGGCGTCAGAGAGGGCATTGTGGTGGTCTAGCGGAATATCGTAACGGTCACAGCAAGCCGCTAGATTCACTTTAGAAAGTCCTTTTTTTCGGAAAATCTTAACGGTACATTCCCACTTGGAGCCAATATTTAGCTCATTGTAGTTTAAATCAAAAGCTGTCATAGTTTGGTACAGCACATTTCTGTCAAAAGACTCGTTATGAGCCACCACCTGACGCCCCTGCATAAGTTCTTTTACTTTAGGATATATGTCTGCAAAACTAGGTGCTAACAAAGTATCTTTGGCCGTGATACCATGCACTCGGGTGTTATGAAAATTATATTCATTATTTGGCGGCTGAATCAGCGTGTAGTATTCTTCTGCCACTAGGCCGTCTACCACCGAAACTATACCTACTGCACATGCACTGTCTGGATACGAAGTGGCAGTTTCAAAATCTATCGCAACAAAATTCAATGTCTTTCCTGTTTTAGTACTTAACGACAATTCTAATTAATTTTTATTTCAAAATCGCCATTTATCTTATTTTTTACTCAAAAAAACTTACCGAAGTTTTCGCTCCCATTGATAAGCCCTATTCTCTTTTTGTATAGTTCCATTTTCTATGGCGGTCTTTAGCTTTGGGTGTAAGTCGCCCCGTGAGGTCAAATGCCACATGCCGCAGTCGTCACAGCAATAAACTGTAGACGCGGAGTTAGACAAAAACCTGATGCGAGCCTCTATGAGGGCATCTACCGCCAAGTTTTCGGTCACATACGATCTTTTCGAACAAGAAGCCATAGTTTTAAATTGATTGTATAGTTTAACCTCCAAAATAGATGCAAAGTTCTACTATCTCTTAAAACCGCGTATCTACAGATATTCTGAGAGGAAATCGTGTTTTTAATTTTAGCTAAAAATAAGCTTTAAGAAGCCAAAAATACGGTATTTTATTTATGTTTGTAAGACCATCAAATATTTAGAATCCCAGAGAATGAAGTCCTTGCATTTTCTCTCAAAAACTTAATATAGATGTTAAATTTAAAACCATTATTGGAGGAGGCCGCACTCTGATATTTAATTTTCCTCAAAATGAAAAAAAATATCTCTCAAGTTATCTTTCTGTTAGTTTTTGCACTTAACTCAACGGCATTTTCCCAAAATCAAAATAGCTCAGAAAACAAAACACCCATGGAAAAACCCGCACTGAAAAATATTGGCATTCTGCTATTCGAAAACTTTGAGACTCTGGATGTTTTTGGCCCTGTAGAGATTCTCGGAAGGTTAAAAGACATGTACCAAATCGAATTTTACTCGCTAGGTGGTGGCATTATTAAGAGCACCCAAAATGTAAAAATAGTAACCCAAAAACTCACCGATGCCCAGAAATTCGACATTTTTCTGATTCCTGGCGGAATGGGTACACGACTAGAGGTAAACAACACCGAGATGATTTCGAAAATAGCTGCAATCTCAAACATTACGCCACATGTGCTCACCGTATGTACGGGCTCGGCACTATTGGCCAAAACGGGGCTATTAAACGGCCTCGATGCCACTTCTAACAAGCGGGCATTTGAATGGGTGAGCTCACAAGAAGCCAAAGTAAACTGGATAAAAAAAGCACGCTGGGCGGTAGACGGCAAGTTTTATACCTCTTCGGGTATATCGGCGGGCATGGACATGACCTTGGGTTTTGTAAGAGATATGCACGGCTTAGCCCTAGCCCGTAAAATAGCCTACGAAATAGAATATACCTGGCAAGAAGACAAAGAAATAGATGAGTTTTACTTGCAGGATTTGCCTAAGTAGTTTTTGGTTTTAGATGGTGAATGAAAAACCAAATACACAAAACCATTTATCTGACAGTGCATCCATTTGGGCTGAGGGAGTGATATTTTTACCAACCAATAAATTCACTGGTAATGAAACACAAAAAATATTTTATTTTAGTAGTGGTGTTAGCCTTATTTTCAATTTCTCTTTTTTCAAAATGTGGTGATAATTCTGAAATTTCTAAAATGAGCATTGATTCTGTTTTTGTCTCCACCATGGAATTACGGAATACTGTGCAATTAGACTCTGTTTACCTAAAGTTTGACAATTCACCTAGCAAATTTGTCGGGTTAAGGAGTTACTACAAAACAAGTTTCTTAGACATTAATCAATTGATTATAAAACCTAATCAAAATAACTCTGAGGTTATTATCTATTTTGAAGAAAACAACATTATGGACGAATTAAACGGTTTTCTAAATACATCAAACAGTTTTAAGGAAATTTCAAATAAGATTTATCTTGAAGCTCTAAAGAATATTAAGATTGATGTAATTAGCCAAAACTTAAAAGTAAATAGCCTAAGAATAATCGAACTGACCGTGTAAAACTAAAAATAAAGGCAAATAGAATTTAATTGCTATCAGACATTTATACTTTCATTTGTCCGAAAACCAATAGTCATTTACTCTTTGTAAAGAGACCAAACGGATCAGCTACCGTTTAGACAAAAGCAATCCACACATCGGTCTATTAATCCTCATTATTTAGCAGTGCAATCGCGAAGATGCCGAAGGGCCCTTTCCTCCACCCAAATAAATAAAAACCTTTTTTGACTCCCTGTTGCACTACTTAAAAGTCTAATTTTGAGTATGGAACCAATACAAAAACACTACAAAGTAGCTCAGGCCTTGGCTTGGTTTACTATCATATATAATTTGGCAGAAGGCATAATAAGCACCTTCTATGGTTTTGAAGAAGAAACCCTCTCACTATTTGGATTTGGGGTAGACAGCTTCATCGAGATGATATCGAGCATCGGTATATTGGTGATGATTTTCAGAATTGAGAAAAACCCAAACAGTCCGAACTCGACTTTCGAAAAAAAAGCCTTGCAACTCACCGGCTACTGCCTTCATGCCCTCGCCATTATTTTAGTACTGACGGCGGCCGTAAGTATTTACGAAGCTCACATTCCCCAAGACACCCTGCCGGGTATTATCATATCATGTGTTTCTATTGGTATTATGTATCTACTAATTAAAGAAAAAATCAAAGTGGGCAAGGCCTTAGACTCTGCCGCTATAGTGGCAGATGCCAACTGTGCCCGCGTGTGCATGTATATGTCTATGGTGCTATTGGGCTCAAGTTTGCTCGCATATTTTATCCAAATACCGTATATAGACGCCATCGGAGCCATTGGTATTGCGTATTTTTCTTACACAGAAGGAAAGGAATCTTTAGAAAAAGCAGCAGGAACGCACGATTGCTCGTGCCATGACCACTAACCATTAGGAAATCTATTACGACCTAAAATTGCTGCAAATCAATACGTACCCCCTTAAATTTAATCACCATAGCCCTGGCTAATTAAAATTAATTATCTGATTTATTGCAATTTAAGCCTTCATAACGAAGTTCTATTGAACAAACCGGGCTAAAAAAAAGTGGTAGCCGCAAAATGCAACTACCACTATACCTCCTAAACATATACTAAACTATTATTCTATAATCAAAACATGAGAGAAAGGCGTGATACCGGTCAAAAACACATGCATGCCCTCGGTGCGTAAGGTACCAAAGTGTGAAGTGTATTTTTCGCCTTCTATACCGCGTAGTCGGTTGTGTTTAAAGGTCCCTGGTCCAAACTTTATTTTGTCTTTCCCATACACATACGTACCTTCTGACTGCTCTAATGCAAAGTTACTTTCGCCATCAATTGGCTTAATACCAAGTAATTGACCACCTTCTTTAAAACACAACTCTATGGTTACATAAACACCTTTGGTGCCATCAACCTTAAATTCGAGTTCGTGTTTGCCTTCCTTTTCTTTTACTAATATCTGTGTTTCTAAATGCTGAACATTAGACTGCGGACGATTCTGAAAATCCATTTTATTCCAAAACCTGCCGTCTGTGCTTTCGCTGTGGGTGTAATCGCCATCTGCTTTTTTTAGATTATCTGGCAAGGGCTGATAATACGGTGCCTCTATTTTTTGAGAAAGCACGTAGGTATCGCCTACTTTTTTTATCCCCTGACTACGGAAATATCCGGTACTAAAAAAACTAGTAGAAAAACGTAGGTATTTTAAAATAGCCTCTCCTTTTCTAAAAGAAAAAATATTGGGACTCGACGACCTGCCTGAGGCAATCACGAGTGGCTGATCGGTTCCTCCAAATATAGTAGACGTGGTGTCACCTCTTCTGATTCTAACCAAATTGGTGGTTTCAAAGAAACGCTCAAAGTTGGTATCCAAAGCCTTTAGTTTGGGTAGGTTTTGTTTGTAAAGCGGGACTTCTTGGTAATAAAACAGCAACTCAGGAAGCACTTTTTCGTTAAAACCCGCCACCGACTCTATCGAGGTAGAGATAGCCGAAAACACACCGCTTTGGTCTTTGATGGCCATATATCTATAGTCGAGGTAATAATCAAGGTTATTTACCTGCATAAACTGGTCTTGCCTCCTCGAGTCAAACGAAACCAAGTCGCCGTTGGTCTCCATATAATAATACGTCATGGAGAGATTTCGCCTCACCAAATCAAAAAGTTCGGGTTTGTTCAATATCCTCGCTATGGCCAGCAAACTGGTGTTTACCACCTTGGCATAAATCATGCTGCGTTCGAGGTAATGGCCGTCTGCGTCCATATAAACCACCTCAGAAAGCCACTGCTCTATACGGTCCACATAGCCCTGATTGGGATAAACCGCATGTGCCCTGGCAAGAGCAGCCGATATAACCCAACGGTGGTTTGGCGTATGTACTCCTCCTACCCTAAGTCCCTCGGCGGCTTGGGTTATAAATGTCTTTAATAAGGCCTGTGTTTCTTTAAAAACTGGCGAAGTATTGCCCTTTAAAATAAATGCAGCCGCACAAATGGGCTCAAAAATAAAGGCGGTGTCTGGCGGCGAAGCCAGATTGCCTAAATCGAGTGTGCCATCAGGATTTTGATTTTTAACTAAAAAAGTTAATATTCGATTTAAAACCAGCACGAGTTCGTCTTTTCTGTGATAAACCGAACTGGGTTCTATATATGCAGCGGTAATATTGGCAAAGTCAAACCCTAAACTTCTTCTAACGTCTACTATTTCATTTTTAAAACCTGCGAGCAGTTTCTTAACCTCCTCGTTGTTTGCTTTGACTATTTCGTTAAAAGCAGGGTCGTGGATATTACGGCTTAGATTAGGCATCCCAAAAAACGGAAGTACGCTTAAAGCGGCACTTTGTTTCAAAAAGGATTTTCTTGAGATAGGATTCATTACATTTATATTCTGGTTGATTTTCAAATATAGTTTTTTCGAAATTCTAAAACCAAAATATAATATGTTTCATACAAATGAGTAGATAAGCAGGCAAATACACCCTATGAACCCTTATTATTATTTGACTAAAATGAGAAAAAAAACTACTGGTATCCGAATAAAAATAAATATTTTTTGTTCATTGTAACAGCCAGCACTGTTTGAACGCAATCAAAATTCTTTTTCGAAAACATTCCTAATATAAACTACTGATTAAAAGAATTTTGAGTGCGTGAGTTTGCTGGGTGCTGTTTTTTTTGCTTCGTTTTTTTTTGAAAAAAAATGAAGGCCTAGGCGGCAGCCGACACAAAGTAAGTAAGGTGTCATTTTCACTTAAGACAAAAAAGTAGCATGAATGGTAATTCGAGGCCAATTTGTTTCTAGAATATACTTTAGTCTGACACCAGTAAAAAAAAACATTTAAAATAAACTTAAAACTAGGTTTGGATTGTTATCAGTCAAATTGCAAATAAACCTATGGCTATCAAAAAAAACTCCCTCGTAGATAAAGAAAAAGAAAGGCAAGATTTGGGTTTTGGAACCAACGTAACCAGTCGCCAAGCCCGAATAATTAAAGCCAACGGGGAGTTTAATGTCAAAAAACTCGGCCAAAGTTTTAGTGCCAGGGTCAATGTTTACAACAAACTAATTTTGATGTCTTGGCCCAAGTTTTTTGCTTATATCATGGCATTTTACTTGTCTATAAACTTCATTTTTGCGAGTGTTTATTATTTTGTAGGAACTGAAAACCTAAAAGGCATAACCTCCGAAAACTCCCTCACGGCCTTTGGTGAGGCGTTTTTTTTCAGTAGCCAAACCCTCACCACAGTGGGCTACGGCCATGTAAGTCCAAGCGGTTTCTTAACTAGCAGCATCGCGGCGTTTGAGGCCATGATTGGCCTTTTGATATTCTCAATAATGACTGGCTTGCTCTATGGTAGGTTCTCTAGACCAAACCCGAAAGTCGTTTTTTCTGAAAATGCGGTAGTGGCTCCATACCTAAACATAAACGGCCTGATGTTTAGAATGGTAAACGAAAAAAACAACCAACTGATAAACGTAGAAGTCAGCGTGATTTTTTCAAGAAATGAACTTGACAATGGCGAAATAAAACGAAAATACTACAACCTAGAACTTGAAAGAAAACAAGTGAAGTTTTTTGCGATGGCCTGGACCGTGGTACATCCGATAACCGAAAGTAGTATTTTATTCAACGAAACGGCAGAGTCATTGGCAGAAGCAGACGCCGAAATATTGATCTCTTTGGAAGGTACAGATGATACTCAAGCCGACAAAGTGCATACTCGCCGCTCATATTTGTACGAAGAAATACTTTGGGGCCACAAATTTGACAACATACTTTCTCCAGTAGACAACACCTACGTGATAGACCTAAATAAAGTAGGAAAAACCATAAAAGCAGAGCTCAATTCTTGATTTTCAATTTAAATCACAAAACCTCCACACAATAACACCCTCATTATCATACATTTCTGTATGTTTTTTTCTTTTATTAGAATTTTTATTGAATAAGATGCAACCTTCTAATTGATTGCGACATCTATTTGAGCGAACACCTTTTAGGGTTGTTTACCAAGCCAAATACTTAAAATTGAAAGATTTCTAAGTCATTGAAAATTAATAAAAGTCATGAAAGCCATTCAAACCTAAATAATAACCACTTGTGTATAATACATTACCTTGTTATGCATAATACTATTAGCTTTGAATCAAAATTAAAAGAGCTATTACTCGCCCCGCTGAAAAATGCGGGGCACATTTAAAAAACAACACATGAAAAAGTTATTACTATTAATTTGCCTTATCGGGGCAACCATGAATTCCTTTGCCCAAACCAACCGGAAAGTTACGGGTACTATTCTCGACGAAAAATCTGAGATACTGCCGTTTGTAAATGTGCTATTATACACAGCAGCAGACAGTTCGCTTGCAAAAGCCGTCACCTCTGACATAGAGGGAAACTTCGTTTTGGAGCCTTCGAAAGACAATGCCTATTACCTGAAAATAAGCATGGTGGGTTACCAAGACTTGATTACACCCAAGTTTGTTATCAATTCCCAAAACCCGAGCTTTGCATTTCAGCCGCTTAAACTTCAAGTAGCAGAAAACGCTCTTGCGGAGCTACAAGTGGTAGCAAAAAAGCCATTTATAGAGCAGCAAATAGACAAAACTGTGGTCAATGTAGAAAATAGCATAGTGGCTTCTGGTAGCACATTGCTTGAGATTTTGGAGAAATCACCCGGTGTGGTGGTGGACAGACAGAACAACGCCTTGAAACTAAAAAACAAAACGGGGGTAACCGTTATGATTGACGGCAGGAGAAATTACCTTTCTAACGAGGCTTTGATTCAGTTTTTAAATAACCTAAACAGTGAGCAGGTGGTTTCTATTGAGATAATCACTAACCCATCGTCTAAATATGACGCACAAGGAAACTCGGGAATAATCAATATCAAACTTAAAAAGAACCAAAACTTTGGTACAAACGGAACATTGACGCTCTCAGCCGGAAATACTTTTCTGCCCAATGCACCAAACGACATCACGAGACTTTCGACTAACTTAAGCCTTAACCACAGAACCGAAAAGTGGAATATTTATGGAAATATAAACCCAGGCAGAAACAAATGGTACAACGACAATAACTTGGTTAGATCAACCAACTATGAAAGCCTGCGATCGGAATTTGACCAAGTGTCGCAAAGATTGGGTAGTGGCGGATATTTGAATGGTAAAGTGGGTGCTGATTACTTTTTAAGCAAAAAAACCACACTTGGTGCCATGATAGATGTAAACAAATGGGATGGAAAAGGCAACAGTACAGGCCTTACAAATATTGTAGAAATACAAAATGGTACCCGAACAGCCAGTTCATTAATTCCGACTTCAAATTCTACTAATTCTGAATTTAACATTACGACAAACTTTAACTTAAAGCATAATTTTGACGAAAACGGAAAAGAAATGACCGTTGACCTTGACTACAGTGGGTTTAACAACAGCGGTAATCAAAACTTCGACAACAGGTTTTATGATGCTAACCAAGTTCAAACGAGCTCACTTATTCAGCGAAACCCTATTTCAACTATCATTGACATATTTGCCATAAAAACTGACTTTAGCATACCTACCAAAAGCAAAGCTAAAATAGACTTTGGTGCCAAAAGTAGTTTTGTAAAAACTGACAATGATTTCACGTTTGAACAATTGACAGATAACCAATGGGTAAATGATGCCGGCAAAACCAATCACTTCATTTACAAAGAGTTTGTAAACGCAGCTTACATAAACTACGGAAAACAATTTAAAAAAGTAGGCATCCAAACTGGCCTAAGAGCAGAATATACCAAGTCTGAAGGTAATTCGCTTACGCTAAACAAAGTAGTGCCGAGAGAGTATTTGAGCTTATTCCCTACTTTGTTTATTAATCAAAAAATTGGAGAAAAACATGCTACCCGTTATAGCTACAGCCGTAGAATAGGAAGACCTAACTATCAGCAGCTTAATCCGTTCATATTTTTCTTAGACCCATTTACATTTCAAAAAGGAAACGAGTTTTTGACACCTGAATTTACCGATAACTTGGAGTTTACGTATACCTACAAAGACGCGGTTTCGCTTTCGCTTGGGTATGCTCATACGAGAGACAACATGTTTGATATTATAGAGCAAGAAGATATCACGAGAAAGACGTTTCAGACGACTACCAACCTACAAAAAGTAGAGAACTACTCAGCTAACTTATCGTTTCCGATACCTGTGAGAAAATGGTGGATGATGAATAACAACATGAGTGTATACTACACCAGATACCGTGACAACAACGTGAGCGGCGGCGTGTTAGACTTAGGTCAAGTAGCCTACAATTTTTATACAGGAAATACTTTCACTTTCAAAAAAGACTGGTCTGCGGAGTTAAGCATGTGGTATAACTCGCCCAATATTTTTGGAATCATAAAACAAACTAAGCCTCAATATGCCGTAAATGCAGGAATCCAGAAGAAACTTAACAAGTCTTCGAAACTTAAATTGAGTGCAAACGACATTTTCCTTACCTCGTTTTTTAATGGAAAAATCGACTATCAAAACATAGACTTAAAGGTAAGCAACCGTTGGGCCAGCCGTAGAGTATCGCTTACGTATACCTACAACTTTGGAAACCAAAACGTGAAAAGTGCAAGAAGAAGAAGCACCGCCACAGACGACCTTAAAAACAGAGCAGGAGGCAATAGGGGTTAATTTTGAATAATATATAATTTACGTATAAAGACACTTTCCGTTTGGAGAGTGTTTTTTTGTGCTTCATATCAATTTTTATACGCGGAATATTCTACTCCATTTGGGGTAGGATTGTCTATGATATTTTTAATCACAAGATCAAATTCCTTCAAAAACTCTCCTTTGCTTAATTCCGCCTTTTTCTTTTTACTAACACCCACTACTGTATAGTTTGTAAGTTTGGTTAAAGTCAGTACACACGAAGTAGAATCTATTTCTTTGAGGTTTGCGGTAGTTGTGAAATAATAAGAGCCGCTAGATGAACTATTTATTATGATTTTCTCAAATCTTAAAACTGTAGAATCTACTGCTTGACCATACTGATAGCTCATTCTGTTTGTCAACAGTTCCTTTTTAGAAAATGGCAAACCATAGTCTTTATCAAAATCCCAGTTGGGTTCAATATAAACTTTTGGTTGACTCGTAGCAAAAAAAGAGAATATACAAACAGTAGAAACAAAAGACTTAAATGGCCTATTAAACAAAATTAATTGATCTTTGGTGATGCTATAAAACCTGTAAGAGATAGGCAAAACCAATAATGTCCATAAATCTGAATAGTCTATCACTCTACCAAACCCAATGCCAGTATTGGTAAAGAGCGTGTTTATAAAAAGAGTAGATGCTTCTGTTTTCCAAAAAATAAAAAAGAGAAACGTAAAGATGTAAATTGACTTAACATTTGATTTAAAAACCAAACTCCAAAACCATGGGAATAAAATAAGACCTACTAAATCTGAGAGTTTTCCCGTTATAGAATTATTAAATCGGGCCTTCAAATAAAAATCATTTTCTAATAACAGGGTTAAACTTAGTACAAAAACCAGCCAAATGTATCTTTTTATATAAGTGTGTTTCATTGTTTAAGTATGTTTTAAAAGCTGTTTTGTAAAAACGAATAATTTTAATTTAAATTTAGGAAAAACATTTTCATTTTACTTTAAAAACAAAAAAAGGGAAAACCATTGGCTTCCCCTTTACCTTCAATCTCACCTAAACTATAACTTGCTAACTTTTTTAACCGAAAACGGAATGTTATACGCCACTTGCGTTTCGCAGTAGTCTTCTACTACCATTGAGCAGCAGCCTGTGTCTATGTTATATCTATTGTCTATCAATACTTGATAGGTACCGATGGCATCTACCGTGTATGTATTGCTCGTAGCTCCTTCTATATTTACACCATTTTTTTGCCATTGGTAGGTCGTGTATCCTTCTGGAGCAGTTAGTTCTTTGGTTGTTTTTTTGCTTGTACAAATACTCGCTGCCAACATTATGTTGGTGTTTGCGTAGTCGTCTTCCGTAACTGAATCGTCATAAGGCGACGAATCAACGTCTGGTGCAGACATGTAACTTACCCAAGCTGGTATTTGTTGATATCCGCCCTCCATTGTATTTACTCGTAATGCAAGTTCTAAAGTAGCAGTATCACTGTTTGTTATCGATATTCCCGTCCAAAGTCCGTTTTGGAAAGTACCTTGAGAAGGTGTAGCCGAAACTAATTGAAAATTAGAAGAAATACTGTCTCTCACCTCGATATTAACCGAAGAAAATTGTTTGTCTTGTCTAAAGACCTTAACTGTAAATGTTATAACCTCGCCAAACTTCATTTGACGAATAGCCGAAGTAGTTTTAGTGATGGCAACATCTACAGCTGCTATCTGACTTTTTGCTACAGCAGATGTAAATTCGCCAGCATGTGCTTGAACATTAATGATAGACAAAACGAACAGGATAGCTGCTGATTTTCTAATTAAGTTTTTCAATGTTAATGTACTGTAAGGCTTCATAATCGTAAAATTTATAATTGCATTTGCCTTAAGTATTTCAATTAGTGTACCTAAAAGTGAGGTTTGGGAGGTTTAATTAGTAAGCGGTGTCATTTGGAAAAAATGTAGTGCGAAAAATTATTGAGCGGTACCAAATGGGTGTATATATGTTGTGTTTAGCCGAACATTTATATCAGGAAAAAACCGTACCAAAAAATCAATATGGAGAAGGAAATTTGACCAAAAAATGAAATTCTAATCTTGTGCTACCGCTTGATAACTAAAGCTTTAAAAAATATGATTTGTAATAAAAAAAAGCGTATTTCGCGGCTTTTTTACCAAAACCAAAAAAATAAGGCTCTTAGTCACATGTAATAAAAAACTTAGATTTGTTGCAAAAATTCCAAAAAGCATATTCTGGAAAATCATTCCAAAATATGGAAAATGAAATATTAGACATAAAAAAAGCGAGACCGAAGCCCCGCTTTTATATACTTTTTCTCACAATCTCTTTCTGCCTTATCGAAGTTCTTTCTTTAATATTTTACCTGTAGCACTCATGGGCAATGCAGCTATAAAACTGATAATCCTCGGATACTTGTATGCTGCTATTTTGCTTTTAGTCCATTCCCTTAAATCTTCTTCGCTTATGGTCTGCTCAGGTTTTAAAACCACGAATGCTTTTATCTCCTCTCCTCGCTCATTGTCAGGCACACCTATAACTGCTACCAACGAAACCGCCGGATGCTGCATCATGACTTCTTCTATCTCTCGCGGGTACACATTTAAGCCTCCTCTTATAATCATGTCTTTGGTTCGGTCTACTATAAAATAGAATCCGTCCTCATCTTGCACCGCCACATCACCCGAATATAGCCATCCATCTTTCAGCGTTTCTGCATTTGCCTCAGGTTTATTGAAATAACCCTTCATTACATTTGGCCCTCGGTAAATCAGTTCGCCCTTTTGGGCTTGTGGCACTTCGTTTCCTTCAGCATCCACCAGTTTTACATCTACACCCCACATAGGCGTACCTATAGAGCCCGGCTTGCAGCCTACTTTTTCCTGATTGAAAGTCACCACTGGCGAGCCCTCTGACATGCCGTAACCTTCGAGTATATCTACTCCAAAGCGAGTTTTGAAATCTTCTAATACCTGAACCGGCAATGACGCACCGCCCGAAATCGTCTTCCTGAGATTTTTAGCTATCTCGGCATAATCAAACTCTTCTCCGGCGTAGTTTACCAAACCCCAATACATGGTAGGAACACCACCAAAAACTGTCACTTTATGCTTTTGCATTAACCCAAAAACGGCCTGAGCGTCAAACTTGGGCAACAACACACAATGAACCGACTTATAAACTGCCGAGTTCATCATACAAGTCATGGCAAAAATATGAAACAGTGGCAATACGATCAGGTTGGTATCTTTTTCAGAGTACTCAAAAAGCTCAGCTGTGGCCACTGCATTCGAAAACAAATTTATATGCGTTAACTCCGCACCCTTGGGTCTTCCTGTGGTACCCGAGGTATAAATAATCACGGCGGTGTCTTCTGACGAAGTAGCCACAGATTCAAAAACCGGTGACTGCCCCTGCATTAGGCTACCTAAAGTACCATGCCCTTCAAACGGACTTGGGTCTGTGGGCTGTGCAGTAATGGTATAAAACTGCTCACAAGAGTTGGCTTGGTTAAAACCTGCAATTCCCATTTTGGCCATTGGCAAATCTGGCGTACCTATAAAACACAAGTACGCTTTTGCTTCACTATCTGACAAATGATATGCGATTTCGTCTTCTTTTAACAACACACTCAAAGGAACCACCGTCGCTCCGGCTTTTAAGATACCGAAATATATGATAGGAAAATACGGCACATTGAGACAGCTAAGGGCTACTTTATCGCCTTTTTTTATTCCTTTATTTACCAATCCATTGGCCACCTGGTTAGCCGCTCCGTTTAGTTGGGCATAGGATAGCGTAGTATCCATAAAAGTCATGGCCTTGGCAGCAGGCGTACGCTTTGCAGCTTGGTCAAGCAGTATTGATAAATTGAGCATAATGTTTTTTTATATTTTAAAATTGATAAACCATGGCATTACAGTGCATTCCGGCACCAACTGATGCAAAAACCACTTTGTCGCCTGGCTTAATGGTATAACCTTCTAATTCTCCTTTTAGTATTAAATCTAACATAGTGGGTATGGTGGCCACCGAAGTATTTCCTGTAAACTCTATCGTAGTCGGAATTTTACCTTCAAAACTCAAACCTTCAATGCCGTACATTTGGGCCAAATTATTTGCAAAAGCATGTAGCATTTTTCCGTTTGCTTGGTGAAACAAAAACATGTCGATATCCGAAGCGTCCATTCCGGCTTTATCTAGAGCATTTTTGATAACTTTTGGCACCCAAACTGTCGCATATTTATAAACGTCTTTTCCATTCATTTTAAATAAGGTAGGAGCCGTAATCTCTTTGTTATATGATTTGTCAAGATAAATACACCCGAGGTCTTCTTGTGCATGCGAGTAGGTTGCGTAAGAAATGATGCCTTTTTGGTCATCAGAGCCTGCTTGAACTATGGCAGCACCACAGCCATCTGCCAAAATCATAGAGTCAAGGTCATGCGGATCCAGCAAACGCGAAGCTACTTCAATGCCCACCACCAAAACGTTTTTGGCATCACCCATTTGTATGGCCTGATGTGCCTGTATGATTCCCTGAAGCCAGCCCGGGCAGCCGAATAGCATATCGTAAGCAAAGCACTCGTGATTCTCTATTTTTAGTTTATGTTTTAACAAAGCCGCCATATTTGGCACCGTGTGAAAACCGTCACGACCTTCAAGCATATTTCCTGCATTGTGAGCCACTATTATGCCGTCAATTAAGTTTCGGTCTTGTCCCCAATCTGCTATAGCTGCCTCTGAAGCGTCAGCCATAAGAGGCACAGAATCTCCCGTTTCAGCGATATAACCACGCTCTTTTATACCCGTTATTTGCTCTAGCTTGGCTATTATTTCCTCGGTAGGCTTAGGATTTGGCACGCCGTTTTCATCCATAAAGATATTATTGAGAAAATAATCATTCTTTATTCTCCTTTCGGGTAGTTTGGTGCCAGTGGCTTTAATTATCGTTTTCAAATTTTTATTTTTAGTTTATAAATCAACAGTGTATTTTTTGTGCAAAAGTAGCAAATAAGGCCTTTAGTTATTAATTGGAGGCCTATATGCTTGAAACGGAATTTTGAGCATTGGCCCAATGTGCTCATTTTCAGCAGGGTCCATATAAGTATCTATTCCGTATTTTATTTTATCTCCATCTAATTCTCGGTAGGTCCCAAACAGCCTATCCCAAACTGCGAATATATTGCCGTAGTTGGAGTCGGTGTACGGTTGGGTATAATGGTGATGTACATGGTGCATATTGGGTGTCACTATAAAATAACTCAGCACCGAGTTTAATGTTTTTGGCAGCGAAATATTAGCATGATTAAACTGCGAAAGCACTACCGAAATAGATTGGTACATAAAAACCATCCACATAGGTGCACCCGTAATAACCACAGCGATAGTGGTAAAAATAAACCTAAAAACGCTTTCACCCGGGTGATGCCTATTGGCCGAAGTGGTGTCTACATGTAGGTCTGAATGGTGTATTAGGTGGAACATCCACATCCATTTTACCTGATGCTCGAGCCAATGAATAAAATAGGCTCCAATTAAATCTAAAACCATGAGTCCCAAAATGGTATAAACCAAAATTGGCATTTCGGGGAGCCAGTTGATTATTCCAAAATGATTTTCGATGGCCCAGTCTGATGACCGAACCAAAATAAACGCCAAAGGCAGGTTGACCAAAATACTGGTAATGGTAAAGAAAATATTAGTTACGGCATGCTTACCTTTTTGGTATTTAAATTTAAATAAGGGAGCGGCGTTTTCTATGAGCCAAAAAAAAGTAATACCTCCTATTAATAGAATAGAGCGGTGCGAACTCGGAATAGTCGCAAAATAATTAATGATATTTTCCACAGGTTTATAGTTTTTATGTTGATGTACAATAATACAAGATATTTTTAATATTTTCTTGTAATTTTCTAACAATAACGCAGTATTGATTGAAACTGTTTTATTCTATTTTTCTTAATTATTAGGACATAACATTACATAAGAAGTAGTTTTAATAAAAAAAACAGACACAATTGCGTCTGTCTTTCAAGTCTTCAAAAAATACAAAACATGAAATTATTTAATGCTATAACTCACCGAGTTTGTGAAAACCCCTTGGTTCATTATATGGAAATCCTTAAATGATTTTTCGGTAATGTGAGCAAACTGCGTGCTGCTCAGCGAATTTGGCAATCCAGTTATTATAGACCTGTAAAAAGTCTTATTGGTTTTAGCATCCATAATCTGAATCAAAAACGACTTCCCTTTTGTGACTTTTCTTGTGGCTCTTATTTGCTCTACATTTCCATCATAAAAAGTCTCTAAGTCTTTTAGTGCAACTTTAGAATCGTAAATTTTGTAAAACACCAAATAGTCAGGTCTTTGATTGTCTAAAATCCCCCCTTTGCTTATGAGTGAATTTACGAGCAATTCCTTTATTTGGTCATTTTGGTTTTGAGCCAAAACTACATTAAAGGTTTCTAGGCTTGGCTTCTCAAATGTCTTGTCTGATGTAACAAACTGATTAAATGAGGTTTTCGAGCAACTACTCAAAAAAACAAGCCCCAAAATCATTCCTATAAAACCCTTCATCTTACCTGCATATTATTATGATGCAAATATAAGAATATTACCAATAAAATATAATTATTCAAATATTATTTTTTGATTTACCAATATTAAATAATTTTAAACTTTACCCTATATTTCCTCAAAACTTTAACCGAAACAATAGCAAAAATAACACTTGGCCCAGTCCAAAGTATCATATTGCCTAGGGCAGGGAAGTTTTCTGGTAAAAACCTCGGTACAATATTTACACAAAAAGCCGTAAGTGCGGCAGAATATGCACCGATCATTTTGCCTCCATGAGCAAAAAACCAATGCATTTTAAGCTCTTCTTTGAATTTCAGATAGAACCTTAAGTCGCCGAAGGAATTAAGGATGCTTACTATTCCAAACACAAAAAACAAGTAAACCAAAGGAGAGTCAATGCTAAGTTTAAACAAAAGCACATTGCCATAAACCAACATTATAAGGCCCGAAATACCTACCAAAAATGCGGCTGTAATGTCATACCAAGTGGGCACGAGCCCTTTTTTCATTTTTAACATTCGCTTGCCTGACCAAGTTGGATAAAAACTCACGATACCGATAGTAAGGAAAAACTGATATTTTAATAAAGTAGGATTAAGTATAAAAAACAATAACGTGGTCACGAAGATAACTACCATAGACCAGTAAAAAATAATACCAGAAACATTATGAACTTTGCCGCCTTTTTTGCCGTATGACATTGCCACCATACCGGATACTAATGATAAAAAACCTGCGATTACATGAAGAGCGATTCCTGATTTGTAAAGTAAATTTTCCATTTGTTTTGTATTTTTTGATAACCAAAACTATAACCCTAAAAACTCAGCTGCAAACTGAAGGGATAAACACCAAGCCTTTGGGAGAAATGACAAGAATTTGGGATTAAAAGTAAGCCTTTGGGATGTTTGACAAAGCAGAAAACACTTTTAAGCGACAATTCAGTAATTATAACTTCTCATAAATATTTAGAAAAAACGCATGGTCTAAGCAACAAACCAAGTAATTTTAGCGTCTATTTAGTATAAAAACATATTTAATAAAATGGGAAACTTGGGCGGTACTGAAATATTCTTAATTGTATTTGTAGTGTTATTTTTTTTCGGAGCAAAAAAACTTCCAGACCTTGCCAGAGGATTGGGCAAAGGCATAAAGGAATTTAAAGATGGCATGAAAGAAGTGACCGAAGTAAAAGAAGAAGAAAAACAAATAACTAAGTAGACTAGAAAGTCTCAAAATAAGCAAGAATGGATCGTAAAGAATTTTTAAAAAAGAGTATAACCAGCTTTGGAATGTTTTCAATCTTGCCAGTTTTAAATGCTTGCGAGAGTAAAACTGTTAGCACAGACAATCAGACAGATTCTACAAATATAGGTTCAACCAATGGAACTTCGCCGGGAGATTGCTCAGTAACCAATGCTGAAACAGCAGGCCCTTTTCCAATTAAAGATGCGGCTTCTTTGGTAATGAATAATATAAAAGGAGATAGACTGGGAATTCCTTTAACTTTAAAGATCAATATAAAAAACATAAACACAAGTTGCGGAAACTTACCTAATGTGTTAGTTGATGTATGGCATTGTGACGCAAAAGGTGAATATTCTGAATATGGTGGCACTGGATTACAAGCTGCAAACAATACCAACGTGCATTGGTTAAGAGGAAGACAAACCACAGACTCTAACGGCCTAAGTACTTTTGAGAGTATTTTTCCAGGATGGTACAGCGGCAGAGCTCCACACATTCATGTTCATGTATATACTTCAGGAGGGAAATCGCTATTGGTAACTCAAATTGCCTTTCCAAAATCAATTTGTGACACCGTTTATACTACCGCTAGCGACTACAAATCAAAGGGCATACAAGACACTACAAACGAAATTGATAATGTATTTAGAGATGGATTTGCAAACGAAATGGGCACTTTAACAGGAAGCGTTTCTGAGGGATATGTTTTAACTCACAATATTGTAGTGTCGGCTTAAAACCTTTATAACTAGTTAAACTGCTTTATATGGTTCGGAAAAACGGGGCTTTCTTTTTTGAAAAAAATCAGACTCAAATTGGAACAAGCTCAAGATTAGTATATTCTAATGTGAACTCTGAATTAGACAAAGAATGCTTGACCGATTATTTAAATACGTTTTACCATATATTTTTGGAGCACAAACAGGATTTTAAATTTTTATTGGCAGAAAGTGAAATATTACTACTTATTCCAATAACAGGTGCAATAGAAATAACCAATCAAAACACAGCTTACATTACCGCTGGAGAGGTTTATACTTTAAAAAATCGCTCTAGGTCATTTTGCATATCGAACCCACTAATCAACCAAAAGGTAGATGTCTTAATACTGATACTTGCAACCCAATTAAAGGTCCATGAAGATCTCAAAAAATTCAACTTTATGGAATCTAATTTTCATAGGCTTTTTTCAGACTTGAATTCAGAAATTTGGATTTATAAATTATCGAATAGGGATGAGAAAAAACTTGGATTTGAAACGCAAAAAAATACCTTTATTTATTGCATTTGGGGTGCTTTTGAAATAGAAGGTAGACTGATCCAAAAAAATGAGGGTCTCACTATAACCAATACTTCGACTTTAGAGATTGAATCAATAGAAGAAAACAGTATTCTTATTTTTTTTAAAGAAAATGTTATTATTTGAGATTTTCCACTATCACCGAATACTTCCGAGCCACAGGCACTACTATTCCATTCTGTTTTAAATGCAGAAAATAACCTTGTGCATTGCCACTGACGCTTTCGGTGTGGCTAAGGTTTGCGATATACGAGCGATGCGTTCTTAAAATATTTTGATCCTTTATTTGACCTTCTAACCTAGTCAAACTACTCCTGAGCAAAAACTTCTTTATTTCTTTTTCTACCAAATAAAAAATAGTGCAGTAGTTATCTGCTGATTCTATATATAAAAGCTCTTTGTTTTTTAATTCTAAAAAATCTTTGCCATTTTCTGCAACTAAAACGAGGCTTTCGTCTGACTCAACATCTACTTTTTCGTGAATAACGACGGGTTTGCTGTATTTCTTTAATTTATAGATATAGTCTGCTAACACCCAAAATACAACAGGAAAGAAGGCCATTACTAATACATACCAAAACGAAAGAAGTAGATTATTTAAACTTAAGTTCCACTTCAAAATCAAACTTCCATAAAGCATATTGCATATAGAAATACAAAGGAGGAGAAATAAAACATTGAGTATTTCTTTCCAAACCACCCAATTTTTCTCTTCAAAAAAACGAGGGAAAAGTGCAGGGAAAATAACTCTACTTGCAAATGTGCAAAATGTAGTGACGGCACCAAACCCCAGAATCTTTAGGTTTTTGTTGGGATCTTGCCACTCTGCCATATCAAATGGCTGAAAAAACACAAAAAACAAGAACAAAAACAATCCTTCGGCCGCCGAATGCATCAAAGACTGCCACACCGTGCGGTCTCTAACCGGGTAAGGCTGAAGAAATATGTTTAGGAGCTTTTTCAGAAGCTTTCAGATATTTGAGTAAAGAAGTTTTTTAGAGAATCGGGATAAACCAAAACCATAAATACCACACCCCACAAACCGCCCCAAAGGTGAGCCATGTGATTGACATTGTCTGACTGTCGCTTGTCCATATAAACCGAATATGCCACATAGACCATCGCAAAAATATATGCGGGCATAGGTATAGGAATAGGAAAAAGCATCAGTTTAGTAAGTGGAGACAAGATAATACTTGCAAAAACTATTGAAGAAACCCCACCGGATGCACCAAGCGAGTTATAATACGGCTGGTCTTTTTTCTGTAAAAAATCAGGGATATTTGCCACAATAACTCCTAAAACAAAAAGTCCTATGAAGTAGATATTGGCCAAAGCCCCAAAATAATAGGAGAAATAAGCCTCCACAGCACCACCAAACAGATACATGGCGTACATGTTTAAAAACAAATGCAGGTAGTCGGCGTGTATAAAGCCCGAAGTAAGCAAACGGTAATATTCTTTATATCTACTTACTTTAAATGGATTGTGAATCAACTTGTACATCAGGTTTGAGTCTTTAAATGCAAAAAGACTAACTGCTACAATAGCTATAATTAAAATAATATTTATGGACATAATTAATGTTCTCTGTTTAATAAATCTTCTGCAAAACTCCTGATTACCTGTTTTTTATCTTCTGACACATTGAGTTTTTTCAATGAATCAAAGGCTAAATTAAAATATCCATGCATGGCCTGCTCAGCATCTTGCTTCACACCTATGGTATCAAAAATCGCCTTTACTGCAGTTACTTTTTCAGTGTTATCAAAAGTTTCTTTTTGTAGCCAAGTGTTAAGTTCTTTTACAACCCCAAACTCTTCGGCTTTTTCGAGGGCATCTATCATTAGCCACGTTTTTTTGTTTTCTATGATGTCGCCGCCTATTTGCTTGCCCACCTTGGCTTGTTCGCCGTAAACATCCAAAATATCGTCTTTTACTTGAAAACCTAAGCCCAAATTTACTCCTATACTGTAAAGTAAGTCTACTGATTCTTGGTCGGCCCCGGCTACTATTGCTCCTAGCTCGAGAGCAAAGCCCAAAAGCACGGAGGTTTTTAAACGGATCATTTCGATGTATTCCTCTTTACTTACGTTTTCTTTGGAGGCAAACATCATATCGAGCTGCTGACCTTCGCACACCTCGGCGGCGGTACGGTTAAATCGCTTAATTACATGTTTGAAATTAGCATCTTCTACCTCCGCCAAAAGTTCGTAGGCGGCCACTAACATTACATCTCCCGATAGAATTGCGGTATTGGTATCCCATTTTTCATGAACAGTTGCTTGGCCACGTCTAATCGGAGCCTGGTCCATGATGTCGTCGTGCATGAGCGTGAAATTATGAAAAACCTCCACCGCTAAGGCCGGTTTCACGGCTTTTTGCCAATTGTAAAGCCACAGATTGGCTGACATCAAAGTCAGTGCAGGCCTCAACCTTTTGCCACCAAGGCTCATAATATACTCCAATGGATCATAGAGTTCTTGAGGATGATTGCCGTATTTATGTTCAGCTATCTCTTTATTTATAGCTTCTAGATATAATTTCAATGCCATTAAAAAAAATTGTATTAGTTACAATTAACAAAACTACTTGATTAGGGTTTACGAAAAGCAATAAAAAGTTTATTTTAACATAAAAAGTTTTAGATAAACGCTCATATCAATCAAAACAAAAAGCTATTATTGGCTAAAAGCTATTTTATCAAATTCATTAAACTTATAAAAAGGACTGGTTTTATAATTAATCACTTCAAAAAACGCTGCTGCAATCGATAAAGCGGATAACTGATAGCCAAAAATATCAAGGCAAACTGACTACTCTTTAGGTCTTGCAAAACCGCACCTACCAAAAACAAAACCGAACATATCAACAATATATATGGAATATATGGGAAAAACGGCACTTTGAATGGCCTTGATAAGTTTGGCTCCGACTTTCGGAGTTTTATTAGGGATGCAAAACCCGCTGCATAACTCATCACAAAGAAAAAAGTAGCGATGTCAGACAAAACCGCACATATATCTTTACCTGCCAATATTAACAAAACAGAACCCAAAGTTGTAATTGGCATGGCCACAGAAGGCGTTCCTAATTTGTTGACATATTGCACGCTTTTATGAAATAGCCCGTCTCGGCTCATTGAAAAAATAACCCTCGGAGCAAACATGATTTGGGCATTGAGCATTCCTAAAATAGAAAGCATCAAAAAGAAGGTAACCACCTTGGCTGACTTGGCTCCAAACATAAGCAAAACAGCATCAGCCGCGGCCAGTTTTGAGTTGGCCAAAATATCTATCGGTATCACATACAAAATAGCCGCATTGACGAGCAAATAAATTCCTATGACGACAGAAACACCTATCATCATCGATTTTGGCAGGCTTTTTGTAGGGTCCGCATTTTCTTCGGAGAAATAAGAGGCTGTATGCCACCCATCGAAGGTATAAAACACTGCCTGAAGTGCTGCGATTACCCCAAAAAGTAGTGCTGATTTTTGAACTTTCTCCGTAGTTTTTTGCAGCAAACTGTAATCCAAATCTTTACTATACACAAAACATAAGACCACAAATATTAATAAGCCGATAGCCTTCAAAAAAGAAAGGATTTCTTGTGACCTCCCACCCGATTTTGTACCTGAAAAATGAAAACCAGTAAGCACAGTTAATATACCGATAGCTATCCATCTAATATAGGGCTCAAAATCAGGCAATAACAATATAATGTACTCGCTCATGGTGTAGCCTCCAAAACCCAAAGCCGCCACTGTGCCTAACCAACTGGTAATGCCCGTTAAAAAGCCAAAATAGTTACCAAATGCCCTTCTGGCGTAGATATACCACGAACCGGCCTGTGGCATAGACACCCCTAACTCGATAGCACAAAGCACTCCAAGAAAGGCATAAATACTCACCAAAACCCACACGCCCATAATTAACCATGGGTCACCTAATAGAGCGGCTATCGGCCCTGGTTTCCTTAATATTCCTGTGCCTATAGTACCACCAATAGTAACGGCTATTCCGAACCCCACACCAAGTAGTTTCAATAACTGATTTTCGGACTTTTCTTGCATCGTTTTTATCTAATTTTAATGCAATATAATAAAAAATAAAAACTTGTGTTTTTAATAATTAGTGGTAGCAAAAATTGTACTTTTCAACTTTTACAGTATTAAAATTTAGCAAAACAACTATTCTCACAACATTTTAATATAAAAAATTTGTTTGTTTGAAATTCTAAATTCTTATTTGCACTCATTTTTTAAAAATTAACAAACTATTAACATTTTATTTATGAAGAAAATTTTGCTTCTAATTGTGGGGCTAATTGTTTTCTTTTCGGCTAGCGAAGCCTTCGCTCAGGGAAAGAAAGTTTCAGGTAAAGTTACATCTTCAGAAGATGGATCTGCTTTGCCAGGTGTCACAGTAAAAGTTAAAAGTACCAACAAGGGTACACAGACTGATTCTAATGGGTCATACTCAATAGAAGTCTCTCCAAACGAAACACTAGTATTTTCATTTATCGGCATGGCTACTTCTGAAGTTGCGGTTGGTAACAAAACTACGGTAAATGTTTCACTAAAGTCAGACGAAACTATGATGGAAGAGATGGTAGTAATCGGTTACGGTACCGAAAAAAGAGCCAACAACACAGGTTCACTTACTTCTATCAAAGGAGAAAAAATTTCTGGCCTTATCACTCCTAACTTTGCAAGCCAATTGGGCGGTAGAGCGGCTGGTGTGCAGGTTTCTGTTCCTAACGGTCTTTTGGGCCAAGCTCCTAGAATCAGAATTAGAGGTACAAACTCTATCTCGTCGGGTGCCAGTCCACTTATCGTGATTGACAACGTGCCAGTAGCAACTAACCCTTACGGTGGCGTAGGTGCATCTGATCCTCTTTCTGATATCAACCCAAGTGATATCGAGTCGTTTGAAGTATTAAAAGACGGAGCTGCAACTGCTATCTATGGTTCAAGAGCTGCAAATGGCGTAATTTTGATTACTACTAAAAGAGGTAAAGGAAACAAAGGTAAAATGGCGGTTAACTATGACGTAAGTGTAGGTCAAAACAAAGCAGTAAGCACACTTGACCTATTAAATGCGGCTGATTTCATTACAATCGCCAACGAAAAATTCACGAATGCGGGTCAACCTATCCAAGCTGTAGCTGACGGAAAAGGTACTGACACTGACTGGCAAGATGTAATTTTTAGAAAAGGATTTGTTCAAAGTCATAACTTGTCTCTAAATGGAGCAAATGACCAAACTAACTATTTCTTCTCTATGGGTTACTTAAACAACGCGGGCTCTATCGTAAGCAATAACATGACACGTTATAACTTCAGAGCAAATTTAGACCACAATGTAAACAAGTGGTTAGCCGTAGGAACAAACTTAAGCTACACAAGCTCACAGTTTACAAACCTAAACACAGGTTCTAATGCCCTTTCGGGTAACGTAATCGGTGCAGCGAGATTATTGCCAAACGTATCTCCTTTTGACGAAACTAACACAGCATTTGCTGGATATAACATAACGCCAGACGGTGCTGCATTGGGTAGAGGTGCTAACTTAAGATCTGTAGATAACAACTTCACAAACATTGCGTTTATCCTGGCCAACAATAAGTATGTTACAAACAATAACCGTATTATCGGTAATGCATATGGTGAAATAACTGTTCTTCCAGGACTTAAAGTTAGATCTCAAATAGCAACTGACCTTCTTACACAAGATGACTTCCAAAGCCTAGACTCAAGACATGGTGATGGTCGTGGTTCTAACGGACTTATTTTACAAAGATTCCGTCCTGTTAAATTATGGAACTGGCAAAACACCGTGAGCTACAACAAGGCAATCGGAAACCATAACATCAACTTTGTAGGTGGATTAGAATACCAAAAAAGAACTTCGAGATATTTTGATGCACAAGGACAAGGGTTTTCAGAGATTTTCTTCCAAGAAAACAACCTAATCAGTGGTAGCTACGGAACTCAATTATCTGGTGGTGGTTTTATCCAAGATGCGTTTGATTCGTATTTTGGAAGAGTTAACTACAACTACGCAAGCAAGTACTATTTAAGCTTAACTGCTAGAAATGACGGTTTATCCTCGCTTCCATTAGCTAACCGTAGAGGTACTTTCCCTGGTGGATCAGTAGCTTACCGTTTGTCTGAAGAATCTTTCTGGAAAGAAAGCACAGCAGCCAAGTACATTAACGATATCAAAATCAAGGCATCATATGCAGTAGTGGGAAACACTAACATCGGTTTCTTCCCTTACTTAGGAACATTTGGTGCATCTCAGTATGCTTCTCAAACGGGGATTGCGTTTGACAACACAGGTAACCCTGATTTGAAATGGGAAAAAAGTAGCAAGACTAACTTTGGAATTGACTTAGGTCTTTTCAATAGCAGAATTAAACTATCAGCGGATTACTTCAGCAACAAAGTTTCTGACCTGGTATTATTTGCTCCTACTGCCAACTCACTTGGTCTTCCTGGAAACGGTATCAACAAAAACATCGGTGCCATGACAAACTCTGGTTTGGAATTCACTATCGATGCAAACGTGCTTAAGAAAGGAGATTTTGAATGGGATATGAGTGTTAATTACTCAAAAATCAACAACAAAATCACGGCATTGAATAACAATGAAGACATCATCGGAACTTACCATATCAACAGAGTTGGGTATTCTATAGGGTCATTCTACGGATATACTTCTGCGGGTGTTAACCCAGCAAATGGTAACCCTATGTGGTACAAAGGAGACGGTCAAGGAAACCTAACGTCAACGATTGTTCAGTATAACATAGCTGGAAACAACTATAGAGAGTACAACCCAGCTGAACCAGGTGATGTAAGCAAAGCATCGACTTTGAGTGCCGTAACTGACAGAACTATCCTTGGAAACTCTAATCCATTGTGGATGGGTGGTTTTACAAACAATTTCCGTTACAAAGGATTTGATTTTGAAATATTCTCGAGATTCCAAGGTGGAAACATGGTAATGAACGTAACGAAACAAGAAACCCTATTAAACATGGGCTTCCAAAACAACGGTCAAATCATAATGGACAGATGGACAACCCCAGGGCAAGTGACCGAAATCCCTAGAGTTTGGACAGGTCGTGAAGCTGCCATAAACACTACTGGAGCGGCTTCTACAAGATTTCTTGAAAAAGGTGATTTCTTCAGAATCCAAAACATAGTTTTAGGTTACAAAGTACCGGCTTCTATTTTGTCTAAAATAGAAAAAGCAGGAATCAAAAGCTTAAGAGTATATGCTACGGTTCAAAACCCACTGATATTTACAAAGTATACAGGTCTTGATCCTGAAATTAGCACAAATACTGGAAACAGTGATTTTGGTGTAGATGCTAACGCAAACCCAATCATCAAAACTACTTCATTCGGAATTAACCTTGGACTGTAAAAACTTCAAATTCAAAAAAAATGAAATTAAAAAATAATATATTGAAATTTGGTCTAGCAGCAGGTATTTGCGTTTTAGCAACTACTTCATGCCAAGACCTTACCGACTTGCAGCCAGCAGATGCGTTTTCAGAAACTACCGCATTCTCTTCTGCAAAAAGAGCTGAACTTTCTGTAATAGGAATGTACAACGCCGCTCAATCTGGTAACTATGCTGGTAACGTAGTAAGAGGGTATCCGTTTGGAGCCGCTGCTATAGAGCAAGGTGACATGCGAGGCGAAGATATGGTAAACCAAGCTGGTTTTTATGCGATCACTAACGAGTCTACCTATACTCCTACAACCGCTAACAATGTGTGGATGTGGAATACGCTTTTTACTCTTATCAATCAAGCTAACATCACGATTGAAGGAGTTCAAAAAGCAGGAACAGAAGGTTTGATTACAAGCGAAGCTGCTTTGGCTTACGAAGGCGAAGCTAAGTTTTTAAGAGCACTTGCTATGCACGAGCTGTTGATTAACTTCTCAAGACCATACGCTGACAACAAAGGTGCTGGTGTGGGTATTCCAATCAGAGACTTTGCAGTTAACTCACCTGCCACAGTTGAAAAAGCTGTAGGAACTGGTAGAGGTACAGTGGCCGAAGGTTATGCATTTATTTTGAAGGATTTAGATTTTGCGGAAGCTAACCTTCCGGCTACAAGAGCTGGAAACCTTAAAATAGTAAGAGCTGTAAAAGGTGCTGCAATCGGTCTAAAAACTAGAGTGAAATTACACATGCAAGACTGGGCTGGTGTATCTGCTGAGGCTGCTAAAATCGTTTCTGCTTCTGCACCATTTACAAGTGCAATAGGCGGATACAAATTGACAGCTACTGCTGACGGTCCGTTCAAAAACATGTTTTCGGAAGAGGCTCTTTTCTCAATCGAAAACAATGCTCAAGACAACCCAGGTGTTAACGGTGCTTTAGCTGCTATGTTAGGTAGCCCAGCACTAGGAGGAAGAGGTCTTGTAGTTGTTAGTCCTATCGTTTATAACCTTCCGGCTTTTAAAGCAGACGACTCTAGAAGAAACCTTATGGTAAATAATGGTAGAAGTTACTTTACTACAAAGTATTCGGACTACACAAACAGATCAGACAATGCTCCTATTTTAAGATACGCTGAGGTTTTATTAAACTATGCTGAAGCCGAAGTAAGAGTAAACGGAGTAACTTCAAAAGCAATTAGCCTATTAAATGCCGTAAGAGGTAGAGCAACAGCAAGCGGTGTTTATGCATTATCTGATTTTTCAACTCCAAAAGACTTGATTAATGCCATATTAATAGAAAGACGTATTGAATTTATGGCAGAAGGTAAAAGATGGGGTGATATACACAGATTGGCTCTTGATGCTGACTATTCCACCGGTGGTATTCCAGCTAAAATGGCTTACGGTAATGCTACTTTTGCTACGTACAATTTTGTAACAAACCCGGCTTTGACCAAAAACATTGCGGCAATTCCTTACGCTGATTACAAGTTTTTATGGCCAATACCTGCTGACGAACTTGCTAGAAACCCTACACTAGCAGCTCAGCAAAACCCAGGATATTAATTCCATAATTATCCGATAACTAAAACGGCGTCTAAATTCAATTTGGACGCCGTTTTTATGTTTAAAGCACCCTCAATCCTCTCCGCAATCAACTAAAACTAACACTTCACTTGTCACTTTTCTTATAAGTGTCGGCTACCATACAATATTCTGAGGTTGGTTATTTTAATATTGGTTTTGATTTGTATAACAAGTAATGTCAAAACAATAAATGACTTTTTTGAGTTAAACTTATTTATTTATCAATTAACTAATTTAAAAACTATCACTATGGAAAGAAAACGACTTCTATTGAGTTTCTTTTTTAGTCTTATTTGTTTGGTTTCGTTTGGTCAAACCAGCCAAATTACTGGAAAAGTAACCTCAGCCTCAGATGGATCAGGATTACCCGGCGTAAGTGTAACCGTAAAGGGCACCACCACCGGTAGTATCACTGACGAAACAGGAAGTTTCAGCATTAATGCTTCAAACAAAGACCTTTTGGTTTTTAGTTTTGTTGGGTATTTACCTCAAGAAGTATTAGTTGGGAATAAAAAGATTATCAACGTAATCTTATCTGACAACGATACTTTTTTAAATGAATTAGTGGTAGTGGGTTATGGTGAGCAATCCAAAAAACTCAGTACACAGTCTATCTCTACCGTAACTTCAAAATCCATAAAAGATCGCCCGGTACTTTCGCCACAAGAGTTACTTCAAGGTCAAGCGGCTGGAGTTCAAATGGTAAACTCTTCGGGTCAGTTGGGAGCTAACTCTTCTATCAGAATCAGAGGAGCTGCCTCAATTACGGGAGGTGGACAGCCACTATTTGTGGTAGACGGTGTTCCACTAAACGACGGAAGCTTATCGGCAAACCAAGGAGGCGGTACTTCTATAAATCCCTTAATAAATATCAATACCAATGATATAGAGTCAATGTCGGTTCTTAAAGATGCAGCAGCTGTATCCATATATGGTTCAAGAGGTGCGAATGGTGTAATCATCATTACCACTAAAAAAGGAGGAAAAGACAAAAAAACAGAGATAAACTTGGATACCTATACAGGTTTTTCGTCTCCTACAGGATTAATCGGGATGATGAATACAGACCAGTTTTATCAGCAAGTAAATGCTTCCCGTACGGCAAGAGGTTTGGCAGCGGTAACTCCAAATACCGATTACTTTGACTGGCCTGACGCGGTAGTACAACAAGGAAGAACTAACAACTTGAGCCTTTCGGCGAGAGGTGGAAGTGCCAATACTACTTTTTATGTTTCGGGTACTTATGGCAAAGAGTCTGGTTTTACTATCGGAAACGACCTGAATAGACTTTCTGGAAGATTAAACCTCGAGCACAAAGCAAATGATTTCTTGAGCATAGGAACAAACATCAGTTTATCTAACGTAAATCTGGACCGAATCGGGGTTGAAAACAATACCTTCGCTCCATTGACATCTGCTTACCTACAGTTACCATATGTATTGCCTCGTGATGCTAACGGCAACCTCTTGAATACAGGTTTTATCCAAAACGTATTGGCTATTGAAGAGTTAAATACAAACTTATACAAAGCAGGTCGTTTGACTGGAAATGTCTTTGCCAATTTTAAACTTGCCAAAGACTTAGTTTTTAGAACCGACTTCGGAATGGACAAAAACACAGGAGACTCGAAAGCCCGTTCGGTAGATTTACTTGCTCCCTCAGGTAGTGGCTCAAGAGACTTACAAATAGACAACAAATGGTTAAGCACAAACACCCTAAAGTATTTCAAGGAATTTGGCAAAAGCACAATTGATGTTTTAGCTGGTTACAGTTACGAAACTTCTCAGTTTGACAGAATAGCAGTAGGTGGTTCTGGCTATGCCAGCGATGGCTTACCAAACGTATCCTCTGCTGCTACGCCTACTTCTACAATTGAAGAGCGTTCTCAGTGGGCACTTCAGTCGCAGTTTTTAAGACTTAACTATAGTTTAAGCAATAAATACTTATTAGAAGGAACTATCAGAAGAGACGGTTCGTCGAGATTTGGGGTCAACAACCGCTACGGTATATTTTATGCCATGAGTGGAGGTTGGTTAGTGTCTGAAGAAAGCTTCATGAAAAATCAAGATTTCATTAATTTCATGAAACTAACCGTTAGTTACGGTACAGCCGGAAACGACAGAATAGGTAACTTTAGCTCGCTTCCGTTATATGGTGGTGGTACTACTGCTGACTATTTGGGTTTACCTGGTTTAAGACCTACACAAACACCTAACCCGAACTTAACTTGGGAAGAAACAGCTCAACTTGACTTAGGTATTCAAACTACCTTCTTCAAAAACATCTTTACTTTAAATCTAAATTATTATGACAAAATCACCTCAGGTTTATTGTTAGATGTACCGTTTCCGTTTACTACAGGATTTGCAAGTGCATCACAAAACGTGGGACGTATGCAAAACAAAGGAGTTGATATAGATTTTTCTGCAAATATCATCAACAAAAAAGACTTAAACTGGACTGTAGGTCTAAACGCAGGTTATGTTAAAAACACCGTTCTTGAGTTACCAAATGCTTCTGTAGATCCAGACGGAAACAGATTTGTGGCGGGTTCAGCAGCACAAAGAGCTGTGGAAGGAAGGTCATTAAATGAGTTTTATATGGTAAGGGCAAATGGCGTAAATCCTGAAACAGGTAATTTTGAGTGGTTAGACAAAGATGGCAACCCGACAACTACCTATTCGGCAAACAACAGAGTATTTGTAGGGTCAGCAATTCCAAAATGGGTGGGTGGACTAAACTCTAACGTAAGCTACAAAGGCGTAGACTTAGGATTTTTATTTAACTTCTCATATGGCAACAAAATATTAATTGACGGTTTAAGATTTACAGACAACGTAAACTCGGCAGGCTTTAATAAGTCAATAGACTTACTTGACTACTGGAAAGCACCAGGCGATCAAACTTTTGTGCCAAACCTAGCAAGCCCTACCGCAGGTTTATTTAACCAAGCCTCTACCCTACAGTTACAAAACGGATCGTTTTTACGATTAAGAAATGTATCATTGGGTTACACAATTCCTAGTTCTATACTAAAAGGTCAAAAAATATTCAGATCTGCTAGAATATACGGAATGGGACAAAATCTTTTCTTAGTAAAAGATAAAAACTTTAGAGGACCAGATCCAGAAGTATCGGCAAACGGGCCAAACAACGTAATCCAAGGAGAATCGTTTTTTGCACTTCCGCAAGCCAAAACATTTACTTTTGGTTTAAACCTAGGCTTTTAATTAAACATTATTAAGAAAAAAACACATGAAAAAAATATCGATAATATTAAAAAGTTCGCTGCTTTTTGGTGTACTCTTCACCTCAAGTTGCGATAGTAGATTAGAGATTTTGCCAGAACAGTCACTTTCTGACTCGCAGGCATTTGTGAGTGGAGCCAATGCTCAAGCGTCGCTTCTGGGTGTATACTCGCAAGGGCAGCTACTTGAAGTTTTTGGTTCAGGACCACAAATCATCGAAGACTACCAAGCAGATAACACCGAGTTTGTGGGTTCATTTCCGACCCTACAAGACATCAATAATTACATTACTACTTCGCCCAATGCTACGGTTCAAGGCTACTGGCAAGTACAATACCGTGTAATTAACGCCGCCAATGCGGTTATTGATAACGTACCTGGTATAGTGGACCCTAAACTTACCCCAGAGTTGGCTAAGCAATATGTGGCAGAGGCCAAATTTTTGAGAGCCATCGTTTACTTATCTCTTGTAAACTCATTTGCTCAGCCATTTCAAGTACAAGCTGGTGCAAGTCCGGGTGTTCCATTGGTTTTAAAAAGCTTTACCGGAACCATTGAATTCCCAGCTAGAGCTACTGTAGCACAAGTGCATGAGCAAATCAAAAAAGATTTAACAGAGGCACTTGTAGACTTGCCAGCTCAATACAGCGTAGCAACTCAAACTAGAGCGAGAGCCACCAAAGGTGCAGCCGCAGGATATTTATCAAGACTACATTTGTTGAGAGGAGAATATCAGGAAGCCGCTACTTTTGCAAATCAGGTAATTACAAGTTCTTTGTATGCCCCTGCTACTAACTACTCGTTTTATGGAGCCACTCCTACTTCTGAGCATGTATTTGCCCTGGTAAACAGTGCCACAGACAACGGCAGAACGGGTTCAGGTGGTTGGGCTTCTTACCATAGACCTGCTGCCAAAGGCGGAAGAGGTGACTGTGCATATTCGAGCAGCTTAACTACGGCATTTTTGACTGAACCAACAGATAAAAGATATACCGACCTTTCGGATGTTGTGTCTGCTGCAGACGGTGCTACAAGAAGAATGACCACCAAGTTTCAAGATGCGGCTACAAACACAGACCTTGCTCCTCTTATGCGTGTATCTGAAATATATCTTACAAGAGCTGAGGCACTTGCAGAGTTAAATGGCATAAATACTGAGTCTCTGACTTTGGTTAATACTATCAGAACTAGAGCAGGACTACCGGCATGGACTACCACTACCTTTGCTACAAAAGCAGCATTCATTGCGGGTATATTAGACCAAAGAAGAAAAGAACTTTGTTTTGAAGGCCACAGAAGAATGGACTTACTGAGAAAAGGCTTGCCACTTAGAACTACAGGACCAACAGCGGCTCTAGCGGCTTTTGGAGCTCCTAAAACCGTTTTACCTATTCCTCAAAGAGAAATAGATTTAAATCCGAGTCTAACCCAAAACACAGGGTATTAATTTTTTTGCAAATACCTTTAAAATAGCAGAGGCGTCTAAATCAGATTTAGACGCCTCTTTTTTTGGGGTTTATTCAAGTGTTACAAAAAAACCTCGGCAAGGCCAAGGTTCTTTGATTCATCATAGGTTATTTCAATATCTTTATTTGAGATATGCAAATTTATGCAAAAAAATATATACGAAGCAAATTTATTTGCAAAAAATTGCACAAATAATTAATTTTTCTTTAATTTTATTGCACAAATACAAGAATAAGGCGTTATTCAAGCAAGATTTAACTCAAAATGCTGAAAGAAGAAAGACAAAAACTGATACTCGAACAATTGAAATCTGCAAAAAAAATAAACTTTGCAGACCTAAGTAATTTATTAACTGTCTCTTATGACAGTATCAGACGTGACGTAATAGAACTGGAAGACAAAGGACTTTTGAAAAAAGTGCACGGAGGGATAGTTTCTAATTCTTATCTAGACATATTGGGAGGCCAAAGAACAGGGGTTAAAAACGGAAACGACATAGAGACAGTATTTAACAAAGCCGTAAAACTTTTTCATAAAAATCAGGTTATTTTGATGGATGGCGGCACTACTAATTTCTTTTTGGCAGAAAGAATACCCAAAACTTTACACTTAACCATAATCACCAACTCGCCTCCCCTAGCTATGGCTTTAAACAACCACGAAAACATAAATGTGATTATGCTCGGTGGCCAATACTATAAAAGATACCAAATAACCATGGGCTTAGAAGTAAGCGAACAAATCAGAAACTTCAACTTTGATATGTACTTTATGGGCATCAATGGCATAGACAAAGACCATGGTTTTACGATTAGAAACCAAGAGGAGTCTATTTTGAAAAAACAAATGATGGCGAGGTCGAAAAAAACGATATGCTGTGTAGTGGAGGAAAAGGTTGGCGTTATAGAGCCTTACAAAGTATGTGATTTAGAAAACATCTCCACCTTGGTAACCAACCTAAAGCCTACTGATAAACTATTAGCCGATTTTGCCAAAATGGAGATATTATAAAACCTTTAGAATCTCAATCTCAAAGCGGCCAAGAAGTTAGTTCCCGCCTGTGGAAATAAGAAGTTCTCCGTGATTTTGCCATCATACAAATAGCTGTACGTGTACCCATTTGATTCGTATTGATGATTAAATACATTATTTACCAATAGGCTCACGTTTATTTCTTTCATATATTTTGGCTTCAAGGTATATGACATTCTCAAGTCATTCACAAAAAACGCATCCAATTTTCTAGTGTCCGAAGATGTGTTATCCAAATACTGTTTGCCCACATATTTTGGAAGCAACGCTATTTCTATTCCTTTATATGGCAAATAGCTTATTGAACCACCCGCAATCACATTTGGAGAAAACGAAATGTCTGTATTTTTAAAACTATTCACCTCATTTGGGCTGTCGTCATAGCTTGGTATCACTTCCGTAAAACTCGCTATTTTGTTTTTACATAAAGTCAAATTTCCCGCCACCATAAATTTCTTATTTAACTGGGCAGCAGCTTGAAGCTCAATACCTGCACGGTAACTTTTATCTACATTTTGTCTGATAGAAGCACCCACATCGTTTATTTGCCCTGTTAGTACCAGCTGATCTTTATAGTTCATAAAATATCCGTTTACTTCAGCATTCCAATTGCTTCCAGCTTTTTTATATCCCGCCTCGTAATCTACCAGTTTCTCTGCCTTTGGCACTTTAGGTGCATTGTCTACAAAGTCTTGTCTACTTGGCTCTTTGTTTCCAACTGCCATACTTAAATATGCGGAGCTACTTGGGCTAACTGTATACGTTAAACCAAGTTTTGGATTAAAGAAATTATACGTTTTGCTGTAGTTTATTTCTTGCAAAGCATCTTCTATTCCTTTCATGCTAAAACCTACGGTTCTAAACTGTAAATCCACATAGGCATTCAGTTTTTGAGACAACTCATAGTTAGCTTTTACATACATATTAAAGTCATCTTTTACTGAATTATTGTCGTAGTAGCGTTGTCTAATATCGCTATTTGAAGCATATTTGGCCCAAATGATTTCACCATAGTGGCCGCCATCATACTTATTCCATCCACCACCAATGTTGGCGTTTAGCTTTTTGCCACTTTCGTAGTCAAATGACCATACCGCACCATAAAAATCATTGTTTAACCACTTCCTTCTTATCAAATCAGTACGTTTTATTACTGTTCCGTTTACCGTAACATTATCTAAACCATAGTCCGCAAACTTTTGATCATATTTAAATTGCTCATAAAAACCTTGTCCGTGTGTATAGTGTAGCGTTGGGTTAAATCTCCAATGCTCCGAAAATTTAAATGAAGATATCAATTGAATGTGATTTTGTGCATAATCATCTACTTCATTGTCATAGGTATAAAAATTATACGTACGACCACTCGCTAACATTCCTTTTTTGAAATTCTCGTCGTAATAGTTTCGCTCTATAAAAGCATCCAAACCTTTTGCGTCTCCTTTGGCCAAAGCCTCCGGTATACCATTCCAAGACTGATATGTTTTTTCATGTCCCGAAAATACGTTTAAACGTACAAACGAATTGTCTCCATAATATCCACCAGAAAGGTAATACGACTGCAAATTAGAACTTGCTCTGTCTACAAATCCATCTGAGGTGATTTTAGAAAGTCTTGCATCTAATACAAAATGGTTATTTAACAAGCCTGTAGAAGCCAAAACGTTGGTCTTAAATGTATTAAATGAACCAACTGAAGTATTTACTTCGCCGTAGGCTTCTTTGTTTAGTTGTAAGGTATTTACATTTATACTACCTCCAAATGCACCTGCACCGTTGGTAGATGTACCTACTCCACGCTGAACCTGAATACTCTGCACGCTCGATGCAAAGTCAGGCATGTTTACCCAATATACCCCTTGTGACTCCGAGTCATTGTAAGGAATACCGTTTAAGGTTACGTTAATTCGGGTTGGATCTGAGCCTCTGATACGGATTCCCGTATACCCCACACCCGCTCCTGCGTCTGAAGTAACCACTACCGATGGCAGCTGATTTAACAAAAATGGCAGGTCTTGACCTAAATTTTGTTTTTGAATATCGGCTTTCTTAACATTGGTAAATGCCATTGCAGACTTGTCGTTGGCACGTGTAGACTTAACCACCAACTCACTCAGAGCTAACTCTTTAGATAAACTATCACTTGTTTTTTGAGCAAAAGAACTGTTGGAAAGCAATATTCCAAAAAAGAAGGCAAAAACCACTGAAAGGTTTTTTAAACGAACTGATTTTTTTTTCATAACAATTATAAAAAATTATTACGAAGCAGATAAAGGAGCAAAACGCTGTCTTCGGGCCTATTTTAGACCTATTAAAACTTAATTTTACTATTGAAATTTCTGAGAGGAATTAGATTTATGACCGGTGTAAAATCCAAAACTTTAGCTCAAATCCCTTCGTCGGTACTAACCGAATCAGGTTCAATGGGTATGATCTCAGCCCGTTGTATTCAGGCACCCCTTTTATGAGATTTCGGGTGCAAAGGTAGGAGATTAAAAACTTAACAGCCAAGTATTTTTTCAAAAAAATTAATTTTCTGAACCCGAAACCGCCATTCCAAGACTCAAAATACCAGCTGCCGTAAGATAATGAAACACATCTATTGACATTTCGCCTTTACCAAAAATCAAGTGTCTATACGTAGCTAATCCGAAGAAAATAACCCCCGCAATCATCCAAAACCCTATTTTTACGTTTCCTTTTGTAAGAGCAAAAACACCCATAATAACCACTACAGTCATGGCCATAATTGGCATAAATTCGGCTATGGCTTTGAAACCAAAACCTTCTGATACGGCAAACAATACAAAGCCTAAAGAAAGTAAAAGATATACAAATATTCGTTTTAAAGGAATACCACTCGCAAGAGAAAAAGAAGCCCCTATAAGGCCCACACTACCCGTAATGGTAGCTATTTTTTGAAAAAACATAGAAGCAAGACCCGCCTGCTCAAAACCCGCGAACCGGATGGCTCCAAATATGGCAGCACCTGCTACAGAAAGCACAAATGACTCCCATAGAATGGTGCTCGAAAGGTCAAGTTTGATTAAATATCTAAAGAATACATATAAACTAGTGGCAGCTAATACGGAGTCAGAAATAACATGTGATAATTCCATAATCTTAATAATAAGCGAGGGTTTATATGATTTAAATACCGGTCAATGTTACACAAACCTAAGAAACAAAATTGACTTCTGGCATAATTTCTATTCCGAATTTCTCAAAAACCGATGCCTGCACTTTTTCGGCCAACTGTTTTATTTCAATGCCTTTACCCTTACCGTAATTAACCAAAACCAAGGCTTGTTTGTCATGCACGCCCACCTCACCAAATCGTTTTCCTTTCCAACCTGCCTGCTCTATTAACCAGCCTGCAGGTATTTTCACTACACCTTCTGATATCGGATAGTTTGGCATTGCAGGGTATTCTAATGCTATTTTATTGTATTGAGCAGTTGGTATTTCAGGATTTTTGAAGAAACTCCCCGAATTGCCAATTTCGGCAGGATCCGGCAGCTTACTCTTTCGAATCGCGATGACGGCTTCGCTGATGGCCTTTACCGAAAGTTCCGTTACACCGCTCTCGGTTAAGGTATCTTGAATGGCTCCGTAGCTTGTCTTAAATTCTGGATTTTTTTGAAACCTAAAACTGACATTTAATATAAAATATTTGCCTTTGCCTTCGTGCTTAAACACTGATTCTCTGTAGCCAAACTTACAGTCATTTAGATAAAAAATCTCTGTCTCGAGGGTTTCAATATTTAGTGCTTCCAAACTCACAAAAACGTCTTTTATCTCTACGCCGTACGCCCCAATGTTTTGCATGGGTGCAGCTCCTGTGGTACCTGGTATTAACGACAGGTTTTCTATTCCTCCCAAGTTTAGGCCCACCGTGTGCATCACTAGTTGGTGCCACACTACGCCGCCACCCACTTTCAAAACCACTTCATTTTGGTCTTCAAAGGTCTTTTCTATGCCTAATATTCCATTTTTTATCACCAAACCGTCCCAATCGTTTAGCAAGAGTAGATTACTACCTCCACCCAAAATCAACTTGCGTTCGGCTTTCATTTCTTCGTTTTGATAAAGCTTAATCAAATCAGACACATGAAAAACCGTAGTGAAGTATTTGGCCACTACATCGAAACCAAACGTGTTATATGGTTTAAGCGAAACTTGTTTTTGAATCATAAAAAACTAAAATATTAGACCTGCAATTTAACACCTGATTGTTTTTGAAAAGTAAATTTCAATCAAAACCTTTTAAATAATAATTCTCTTCAATTACTTAAAGTGGTTTTTTCTCGCCTGCCGTAACTGCAATTTTCAACTGATTTTCTTTAGGGGGAATCGGGCAGGTATAGTTGTCAGCAAAGGCACAGTAGGGATTGTAACTGGTATTAAAGTCTAACCAAAGCAAACTGTCTTTGATATCATGAATGTTTATATCCATATACCTGCCTGCACCGTAGGTTTCTTTTCCTGAAGTCAGGTCTTTAAATGGCAAAAACAGGTAATCCTTATAAAGAGGATTTACCGGAAAAGAGGCATATAAAACCAAACTTTGCTTTTTACCCTTTATTTTAAAGGTCAAAATACCATACGGCACGAAATCTTTGAAACCACCCGATGAAGTTGCAAACGAAACCACGTCCTGATTTTTAGCTTTTTTCAGCTTCGCCAAGGTATTCCAAGTTTCATCTATGTCAAAAAAATCTTGTTTGACTCCCGGAAAAACCTTTTGGGTCTTGGCAATATATTCCGCTCTTTTTGAATCAGTTACATGTTGAGAAAAGGAGATTTCAGGAATAAAAATCAAAGAAAAGAATAAGACAAGTAAGGCTTTGGTGGTTTTCATGAAATGTATAAACAATAAGTGAGACACAAAAAAAACAAGTTTTGGGCATAATTAATATTTTTATACCAAAAAATGCTGAGATATAAACATGGGAAAAGAAGTAAGAATTATTAACTTTGCAACATTTGCAAATCAGAGACAATTTTAGCCCTTTATTTTTGCAAAAGGTTTATTCGAAAGGGCTGGGGGATATTTTTTTTAAAAACTTAAAACAATATTTTATAATGACACAAAAAGCTAAGATCATTTACACTATCACTGACGAAGCTCCCGCTTTGGCTACTTATTCGTTTTTGCCAATAGTAGAGGCATTTGCTAAGCCAGCTGGTGTAATGGTAGAAACGCGTGACATCTCGCTATCGGGTAGAATAATCGCTAGTTTTCCTGAGTTTCTGAGCGATGATCAAAAAATCACGAACGACTTAGCCTACTTAGGTACGCTTGCCACTGAGCCAGAAGCCAACATTATAAAATTACCAAATATCAGTGCTTCTATGCCACAACTTAATGCGGCCATAAAAGAACTTCAGGAGAAAGGATACAAAATACCTAGCTACCCTGATGAACCTGCTACTGATGAAGAAAAAGCGATAAAAGCGAAATTTGATAAAATAAAAGGCTCGGCGGTTAATCCAGTTTTGAGAGAAGGAAACTCGGATCGTAGAGCTCCTAAGGCAGTTAAAGAATACGCGAGAAAGCACCCACACAGCATGGGAGCTTGGTCTGCAGACTCTAAGTCGCACGTAGCGAGCATGGTAGATGGAGATTTTTACGGCAGCGAAAAATCAGTAGTTGTAGAAAAAGCAACTTCGGTTAAAATAACTTTTGTAGATGCTGCCGGCACTGAGACAGTATTGAAAGCAAAAACTGACCTTAGAGACGGAGAAATAATTGACTCTTCGGTAATGAGTCTTGGAAAACTGAAAACGTTTTTGGCTCAAGAAATAGCTGACGCTAAAGCCGAAGATGTATTGTTTTCGATACACCTAAAAGCTACCATGATGAAGGTTTCTGACCCTATTCTTTTTGGAGCAGCGGTTTCGGTTTTTTTCAAAGATGTGTTTGAAAAACATGCAGCGGTATTTGAAGAACTTAACGTTAACCCAAACAACGGGCTAAACGATTTGCTGATTAAAATCTCTACTTTAGGTGCTGATAAAAAAGCAGAAATAGAAGCAGACATTCAAGCAGTTTATGAGAAAAATCCTGCTTTGGCGATGGTAAACTCTGACAAAGGAATCACAAACCTACATGTACCGAGCGACGTGATCATAGATGCTTCTATGCCGGCGGCTATTCGTACTTCAGGTAAAATGTGGGGACCAGACGGAAAAGCCAAAGACACCAAATATGTTATTCCTGATCGTAGTTATGCGGGTATTTACCAAGTAGTGATAGACTTCTGTAAGAAAAACGGAGCCCTTGACCCGGTAACTATGGGAAGCGTTTCTAACGTAGGTTTGATGGCCCAAGCAGCCGAAGAATATGGCTCGCACGACAAAACTTTCCAACTTTCGGCAGCAGGTACTGTAAAAGTAACAGATACTGAAGGAAACGTATTGATGGAGCAAGCGGTAGAGGCTGGTGACGTATTTAGAATGTGCCAAACCAAAGATCTTCCGATTCAGGATTGGGTGAAACTTGCCGTAAACAGAGCGAAAGCAACTGGAACGCCTGCTATTTTCTGGTTAGATAAAAACAGAGCTCACGATGCTCAAATAATAAGTAAAGTAAACCAATACCTACCAAATCACGATACTACAGGCCTTGATATTCAAATCATGACGCCTCAAGAGGCTACACAGTTTTCGTTGGAGCGTATCGTAAAAGGATTGGATACCATTTCGGTAACTGGAAACGTATTGCGTGACTATAATACCGACCTTTTCCCTATTTTAGAAGTAGGTACTTCGGCCAAAATGCTTTCAATAGTACCGCTTATGAACGGTGGTGGACTGTTTGAAACAGGTGCAGGTGGTTCAGCTCCGAAGCACGTACAGCAGTTTTTAGAGGAAGGATATTTAAGATGGGATTCGCTAGGTGAATTTTTAGCACTTGCGGTTTCTTTTGAGCACCTTTCTAATACTTTTGGAAATCCAAAAGCTCAAGTATTGGCAGACACGCTTGACGAGGCTACGGGTAAATTCTTAGACAACGATAAGTCTCCTGCACGTAAAGTGGGACAGTTAGATAACCGTGGCTCACATTTTTACCTTTCGCTATATTGGGCACAGGCTTTGGCTGCTCAAACGAAAGATGCGGATCTAAAGGCTACATTTACGCCAATAGCAGAGGAAATGACAGCGAAAGAAGCAGAGATAAACGCAGAATTAATAGCGGCTCAAGGAAAGCCACAAAACACAGGTGGTTACTACAAGCCTGATTTTGTATTGGCATCAGCAGCTATGCGTCCAAGTGCTACACTAAATGGCATTTTAGCAAAAATCAAATAATTAAAATTCATTGTTTTTATAAAAAAACAGAGCTCACAAGGCTCTGTTTTTTTTGTGGTTAAGATTGAAGAGTGATACTGAATAGGCGTTTTCTGTCTAAGTTCTATAATTTTTATTTTTATTTTATCTAACGGTTAAATAATTTTCAGTATTTTGGTAGCACGACCCAATTAAACCTACAAAAATTGAGATATTCTACACTATTAATATTCTTATTTAGTTCATTTTTTGCTTTTCCACAAAGCCAGAAAAATTTTCCTACCATTACCTTAAACGGACTTGGAGGCCAAACGTTTGTCAGCAAATCAAAAGATTCTATTTCTATAAAAGGCCTGGAAAACTTGGTTGATATTGAATTTCCAAACAGTAAAGATTCTATTTATTATCAACTGATGGGTTATGATGAAAAACAGGCAAAATCTGCTTATCCGAAAATCAGATATACCAACCTTGTCGGCGGCGATTATGAACTAAAATATCGACTTGCAAGCCAGCCAAAGTATAGTATTATTAAAGTAAATATAGAAGAAGCTATTTGGCAAAAATGGTGGTTTTTTCCGATGATAATTTTCTATATTTTGCTACTGATAGGCATTGGCATGTACTTTTTTTTCCTTTACAATTTTAGGCAAGAAATGAAAGTACAGCAGATAAGAAATAAAATTTCATCAGACCTCCACGATGAAGTGGGCTCAAACTTAAGCAGTATTGCTATTTACACCCAGGTGTTACGAAAAAAGTTAAAAAGTGCCGAATATGATTCCATTTTGGACAAAATAACAAGTAACTCCAAAGAGTCTGTTACCCTTATGCAAGATACAGTTTGGGCTATAAATCCCAAAAACGACACCCCAGAGAAGCTTTTTAGTAGGATAGATTCTTATGCCAAAGGACTTCTTACATCAAAAAATATAACGTATAAACAGCATGTGAATATTGATTTTCAAAAATTAATATTAGATATGGAAGACCGCAAAAACCTTTATTTAATACTTAAAGAAGGTTTAAATAATATTGCCAAACACGCCGAAGCATCAGAAGCAAAATTAGTAGTGAGTTCAAAAAATGGCAAAATCGAATTTGTATTAACGGACAATGGGAATGGTTTTGACCTTAACCAACAAAGCGAAGGCAATGGGCTAAAAAACTTTAAAGATAGAGCCGAAGAGTCTAATTTCAAGTTGAAAATTATTTCTATAAAAGATACCGGAACCGAAATTTCAATTGAGGTTTCTCCCTAATATTAGCGATTTTAAACATTAAAAAAAAAAGCCAATTTTGTTAAAAAAAAGCAAAATGGTAACAATCGCACAGCACATATATAACAATTACAGTTACACTAAGCCCATGATACGAGTAGTACTATTTGAAGACAATAAAAACCTCAGAGAGAGTCTGAGCTTATATTTGGGTAGCTGTGATAATATTTTGATGGTTGGGTCATACCCAGACGCAAGAGATGCCTCCAAAATAGTAAAAAAACAAAAGCCGGATGTAATTCTAATGGACATAGAAATGCCATACGTAAACGGTTTACAAGCTTTGATAGAAATCAGAAAGGCAGTACCCGATGCTAAGATATTGATACAAACTGTTTTTGAAGACGAAGAGCGGATATTTCAAGCAATATGTGGTGGAGCGTCTGGTTATATTACAAAAAATCCAGACCCTGACAAATATGTACAAGCTATAGAAGAGGTACAAAATGGGGGCTCACATCTGTCGCCTTCGATAGCAGCTAAAGTAATGAAAATGTTTCAAAATCAATTTGTAAAACAACAACCTACCTATATAGACTTGACGGCTCGCGAAAAAGACGTATTGGGATGTTTGGTAAAAGGAATGAGTTACAAAATGATAGCCGATGCTTGTGAAATTAGCTATGCTACTGTAAACACGCATGTTAAACACATTTATGAGAAACTACATGTAAACTCAGCACCTGAGGCCATCATTAAGGCCATAGAGATGCGATTGGTCTGAAGGTTTGCGATTTAAGCTTGTAAAGTCCTACAGCTAAAAGGAAATAAAATATAGGATCAGATAAGTTTTTTATAGTTCCCATAATAAATGCCAAGTCATCAGAAATTGGAGTAATGGCATCAGTAATTGGTTTGAAGATAAGTTTAAGTAAACTGTAGATTAGAAAACTTAAATTAAACCAGAAAAGTGGTTCTTGCTTTAAGTTTTTAATTTTAGGTGATTTGGCTAACTTTCTATGAACTATAAATGACATAAAAATTATCAAGCCAAATAAAATAATTGAATTATTAAAGCCTCTTAGGGGTGAGGTTGGAATGGCAATTTGGTAAAACATAATAAATAAAAACAAACTACCAATTGCAACAATAATCCAATTGATAGACTTAGAATTAATCACTTTAGAATACCATATACCAATTGTTAATATTGTAAAAACAGCGTATGGATTATTAAAAAAACGATTATCTGTGATACCTAATAATATAACCGAAGACATTAAAACTTCAAAAAGTGCGAAACCAATAATTGCGATTAAAATCCATTTGTATTCTTCTTTAAAGACTCTAAAATTAAGCAAAGTAAATAAAGCTAGAATATAAATAATGAAATTAAATAAATCTGCCGAAAGGTTATAAACTTGATACAAAAATTCAGAATAAAGTAAGACCATATGAAATTTAAATTTTAATCAAATAACAATAAATAATAATGAAAATGAAACAAAAAGTTCTTCTTTCACTAGCAATTTGCACAGCAATCGCTTTTTACTCTTGTAAAAGTAACAATGAAAGTGTTGCTTTAGTAGAATTTAAACATCAAGCTCACCTAGATTCACTCATAGCTGGCCAAATAGACTATGGAAGCAGTGAAGTAAACGAAAGCTTTATAAATATGCTGAATTTCCAGAAAAAGCACAATTGTGGTGAGGCTAATGGCACAGTTATTCCAAAATCGCAATTGGCACAAGCTCTAAACGGTTTTACCGAATCAGGAATAAACCTCCCTTTAGATTCTTCTAATTATGTAAAATGGGACTTTTTAGTAGTTTACCCAGGCATATCTATAAATGCCCAAGGCGAAGAAAGTCCAAAACCGGCTGTGTTTTATTATAAAGGTACAACAGGACCAAATGGAGACTTAATACCTTCTGGAAAACCTATACTTGACATCAAATTTATAGGTGGTGGTGGTGGCCCAGGAGATGGTGCAAAAGCAACTCCCCCTCCTACCACAACACCTACACCGTAAAGAAATGTAGAACAGCAAAAAAGCACTCAATTCATAAAATTGGGTGCTTTTTTAGAATTAGATATATCTGATAAAAACCTTACTCAATTTAATGTACCCATTTTTAAAAAAAAATTAACCCCAAAACAAAAATTTTAATAGATAACTGAGAGAAAATAACTTCCACAAAAAAACAAACCTTAATTTCGTAAAATATAGCTACTCAAGATTGTAATTTTGAAAATTAAATAAACTTACATGGCCATTAAAATTCTTTTTGATTCTGATATTTTTGATAGACAAAAATTTGGAGGCATTTCTTGGTATTTTACAGAGGTAATTAAAAACTTAAAAACCAAAGCAAATACAAAAACTACCCTTCCGGTAGTGTTTACTGAAAACCTCGTACTACAAGACAAAAAACTTACTAATAAATTAATAAACAGGCTATTTTACACAAAATACACACCCCAAATATTAATTAAAAAAGCACCACCTCGCCTAAACACCACCCTCACCAGATATTATTTAAAGCAACAAAACTTTGATGTCTTTGTTCCTACTTACTTTGATATTGATTTCCTTAAATATATAGGAAACAAACCTTTTGTGCTCACTGTATATGACATGCTGCATGAGATCTTACCGCACTATTATTTAGACGACAAACACACCGTGCCTCAAAAGTTAACTCTGATGGAACAAGCAACTCGGATAATTGCGATTTCGGAGAATACTAAAAAAGACATTGTGAAAATATACCCCCACATTGACGCCAATAAAATAGATGTGGTACATTTGGCTCAAAGCTTAGAAATAGACGAGAAAGTAAAAATAGATTTACCAAAAAAATACATCTTATTTGTAGGCTACAGAATGACCTACAAAAACTTCATTTGCCTTTTTAACGCAGCCAAAACACTTTTAAAAACTGACCCTGATTTATACCTCATTTGTGCAGGCGGATATGCTTTTAAACCCGAAGAAATTAAGTTGTTTAAAAACGAAGGCTTAAGCGACAAAATAATCCATAAAACATTTGAAGTCAATGAATTATTTTATTTCTATCAAAATGCCCAATGCTTTGTTTTTCCTTCTCAATATGAGGGCTTTGGCATACCGGTGCTTGAAGCTATGGCCTGCGGATGTCCGGTGATTTTACCTCGATATAGCTCATTCCCTGAAGTAGCAGGTGAGGCAGGCATTTATTTTGAGCTCAATGACGAAAAAGGTTTAGAAGACAACCTTAAAAAAGTATTGGAAAACGAGGATTTCAGAAAAGCGTATATCACAAAAGGCTACGCCCAATCAGGAAAGTTTACATGGAAAAAGACTGCAGACGAATGTTTTGAAATATTTCAAAAAGCAGTACAAAATGAATATTAAAACTGCAATTATAACAGGGGTAAATGGACAAGACGGTGCCTATTTATCAAAACTTTTGCTCAGCAAGGGGTACCGTGTGATTGGAGTTATCAGAAGAAAGCAGGCCAACCTGGAGAAACTTCGATATTTAAAGGTTTTGGATAAAATTACCATTGAAATAGCAAATCTATTGCATAAAAAAGCGATTGATGTTTTATTAGAAAAATACAAACCACAAGAATTTTACAACCTAGCGGCCCAAAGTTCTGTATATGAATCTTTCATTTCTCCAAAAGCCACTTTTGAGTTTAACACGCTCAGTGTTTTTAATATTTTGGATGCGGTGAAGCAATTCGATAAAAACATACGTATATATCAGGCCAGCAGTAGCGAAATGTTCGGAAAAGTGAATGCACTACCGATTACCGAAAATAGTATTTTACACCCCGTAAGTCCATACGCTATATCGAAAGCTTCGGCCCATTACACCTGCGTTTTTTTTAGAGAAAGTTATCAGATGCATGTCAGCAGCGGCATTTTGTTTAATCATGAATCTTACTTGAGAGACACCACGTTTTTCGTAAAAAAAGTAATAACGAGCTGTATAAAAATATCGAAAGGCGAACTAGACATTTTAGAAGTAGGAAACATCTCCATCAAAAGAGATTTTGGATTTGCTCCGAAATACGTAGAAGCTATGCACCTAATGTTGCAAAAAAGCACACCCTCTGACTATTTGATCTGCTCCGGAAAATCAGTGTCGCTAAAAGAAATAATCGACTACGTATTTGATAAAATAGGCGTAGATAAAGCCAAATACAAATCAAATTCAGAGCTATTTAGACCTTCCGAAATAATCGACATCTACGGCGACAACTCCAAAGCCAAAAACACCCTAAACTGGGACTACAACTATAGCTTTTTTGATATTTTGGACATGTTGATAAATGAGGAGTTGGAGAACAGACAAAATGAATCCGCTAGCAAAAAACTACCATAATATTACAGTCTTATGAATGGCCCATATATGACCCGTAAGTATATACCAAACCCTAAAAAAAGCACCTCAAAGATTTCATCCACATAGCAGAATTTTATAGATTTGTGAATAACCATGTCAATTAAACTTTTTCGTAGTTACAACCAAAACACACACTGACTTGCCCAAAAAACTTAACCTTTCAAAAAAACTAACCCAAAAAGGTTACAAAAAATGACCCCAGTAGTATTTCCCTATAAAACAACCATTTTAATAAAATGAAAAAAATCAGTTTTATGCTTTCAATGGCCATTTTGCCATTTTTGTTAGTTAATTGCAAGGTGACCAAACCTTCAATAAAAAATTGCACTTTAAAGGCAGTATCAGTAGAGTCTGGTAACATAACCAATTCTAATTATGTCAAAAATCCGGATGGAGGATTTCATATTTCTGACAACGCCATGGGAAGAATTACCCCAATTATTGGCCCGAGCAGAATAAACACTGAAGTAACTTGCCCGCCAAATAATGCCTACCAAGACCCACAGGGGAATGTATATATTTTTGAGGAAAACAAAATACCAGAAAATATCACACAAACTGCGGAAAAAGTGTTGTGTAATTTGTTAAATAAAGCCAACTGGACAAGAGAAAAGACCTATTCACTAGACTTGGATGCTGAAATATGTGTAGACGAAATGAATTTCACTATTTATATGAGAGAAAAAGGCGAATATCCCATATATTCTGCCGTAATAAATGGGAATAAAATATATAAATATTATAACAGGTTTGTGGTTGAAGACTATAAAAACTTCCTCCGGTTTCATGAATACCTCAGACCAAACATGCCGACTGAAAACCTTTTTGACAGGATTGAGTTAGACCAAACCAAATTCACAATGAGGTATAACAATACGCTTATACCATCAGGAAAATTAGATTATAATACCTTAGCTCCAACAGCAGCTGACAAAACAGATAAAATATATTTTGAAAGTATTAGCCCTAGCAATTTTAGCTATAGAATTCGCCATATATATGTAAAACACGCCGATTCTACCTTAAAAAAATACTTTTGCGAAAGCCAATCCAACTGCAACCTTGATCGTGTAACGCAGGTAAACTGTAATTTCCAACGAGATGAAAATAGTTTTACAAACTCAACAAGCAATAACGAATGGTTTAACTATCTCAATAATAAAGTATTCCCAGGGCACTTAGAACCTACTATAAAAGGATTTGAATGTGACTGCAACAACCGCAAATACAATCCATATACTGGTTCAAAGATGAATTTTAAGAAATTAAATTTCTTATTGGTAGAGCCATTGGATTCACCACCGTTACCAGCTACTTCAAATGGGAGAGATGACCAATGATAATTGATAAATTAAAATATGTGTTTTTGTTTTTGCTGTGCTACCATAATATAGTAGCACAGCAAATTTCTTATGATAGCTTGTGGAAAGAAAGAGATAGAATTCCGAATTCTTTTATTGAGGGAAAAATTACTGAAAAACAAGCATTTAGTCGGATAGAATATATTCACAACGAATTTAAGAAAAGAGGGAAAATAACTCTTTCGCAAGAAAAAGAATTGTTTACAAGTGCTATTTATTATTTCAGTAATAAACCTGAAATAGGTATAGCAACAATAAAAAAAGGCATTAAAAACATTAGACCTAAAAACGATTCACTTTCTTTTAAATATTATAACTTGGCTGCATTGCTTCACAAAGCAAATGAAGATTATGCAGAAACCTCCACTTACTTTAACAAAAACTTCTACCTACTTAAAAATAATCCTTCTCTAGAGACTACTATTCCTGAGGAGGTAATTGCATTTTACAATAACTACACTTCCTTTTTGGCTAGAAGTGGTGACTTTGATCTATTAGAAAACATACTTTTCCGTGCACTGAATCTAAGTACCAGACTCAAAAAAAATGACTATAAAGGAATAATAGAAAGCCAAATAGCAGAATTATATGTGAAAAGAAAAGATTTTACGCTTGCACAGAATTTCATAAAGCAATCGATAAAAGACACTAAGAAGCCCTATTATAAAATTACCCGATTACTAACATTAGGTGAAATATATATCCAAGTAAATGAACCCAAAAATCTAAGAGGACTACTTAAGGAAGCGAAGTCAATTTTAGAATTATCGAAAAACGAGGAGGACAAATATCACCTTTCAAAACTCCGGATTGCTCTATTAGAAAACCAAATAACCGAGTCTCCCTCTCTGCTATCCAATGAAATAGAAACTTACAAAAGAAATACAAACAATAAGAAAAGTAGTTATTTGGGTAATGCATACATACAACTGGGCGACCTAAGCTCAAATAAAGCTAAATATTATAGCGAAGCTGTATTGGCAAGTGTGGCTGCCTCAGATTTAACTTCCATCAAAGCTGAAGATGTTATCTTTCCAGACATTTACATGCTCGCCAATAAAAAACTAGCTGGAGTTCAAGACCATAACACTGCTACTAAAACATTAGAAAATACGGCCAAAATAGCCACGCAGATAAATAAATCGTTGGTTTTTGAAGACCAAAAATATGCGTTTGAAGAAGAATTTAGAACGCTACTTAACCAAGGTCTTTTGATAAACACGAACCCAAACACGGCGTTTCATTTTATAGAATTGGGCAAAGCAAAAGTGCTTAACGATGCTCTTTTTGATAAATACAACAAACACCTAAACGTAAAACCCGAGTTAGTTAAAGCAGAAAAAGACCTTCTAAAAAAAATTAACAAACTCCGACTAAATACCGATAAAACAGACAAAAAAGAGCTTACTGGCTTAGAGTTAGAACTGGGGATTTTGAAGAAAAAAATAGAAAAGGAAAGCCCGCAATACTTTAAATTAAAATATGAGCAAGAAATAGTCAACGCCGAACAAATCCAAAAAGGACTGGCAACCAATGCCGCATTTCTTAATTATTTTAGAGAGCACAACACGCTGTATATTTCCGTTATAACCAAAGAAAAGATAGCTTTAGTAAAGAAAGCCCTACCTGAAAACTACCTGGAAATTATTAGAAATTTCATAAAAACACTTTATAAAAATCCGGGACTCGGCACCTACAAACAAACCCAAAGTCACCTTATTTACACCTTATTATTTGAACCTATATTGCCTTTTTTAAAGGATAAAAACCGAATTACGGTAATTAGAGACGTAGAACTTAACCTTATACCCTTTGAGGTGTTGGAGTCGAAGCCTTCGGAATACTTAATTGACAAATACACCTTTTCATACGACTATTCGGCATCTATTCATTATGCCAACAAAAACAATTTGAGACAATATCTGATTAAAAATCAAATGGGTATAGCTCCTTTTGCTGATAAAAACAGTATTCTTAAAAATACATTTAGAGAGAAAGACCTTAACCCTCTGCCCTACTCTGATGAAGAAATTTCGAAAATAAGTGGGTCGATTTTCAGAAACAACGAAGCCACTAAAAATCGCTTTATGGAAGACTACAGAAAACACGACGTTATACACTTTGCTACTCACGCTCAGGTAGACGACAGCGACCCATCAAAATCTTTCATTGCGTTTTTTCCTAACTCAAAAGACTATAAGCTATTTACGGAAGAACTCTATAACCTCGACCTCAGTAAAACCCAGCTTGTGATATTAAGTGCATGCGAAGCAGGAAATGGAAAACTTTTGGCAGGCGAGGGGCTACTTTCGTTGTCGCGAGGATTTTCGTATGCCGGTTGCCCAGCAGTGATAACCACCCTTTGGAAAGCCCACGACGAAAGCTCAGCATGGATATCGAGCCGAATACATAAATACCTCAACGATGGCCTCGAAAAAGCCGAAGCGGTAAGAAAAGCAAAGATTGATTTTAGAAACTCTGACCTTGGAAAAGCCTTTGACCACCCCTACTATTGGGCAAACTTTATATTGATTGGCAATGACGCCCCTTTGCAGATTTCGTTTTGGAACAAATATCAATGGCAACTAATTTTGGGCTTAGTTGTGCTGGTTTTAATAGCCTTTTTAGCTTACAAAAAAAGCAAGAGATAGACCCTCTTGCCTTAACCTTATTTGCTTAGCTATCAATCAACTAAAACAAAAAAAATCATTTATTTATTTCTGAAATTAAAATTCCTATTAAAGTAAATATTCAGAAAAATACTTGCCTATTAAAACGCCAGTCTAATTTTCATTTTCATTTTCTCTAGAGCAGGTATTTCGTATTTGGTATTGGGCGTTTGTTCTATCGCTTCTAAAAATTCTTTAGCTTTGCGTTCGTCTACATTACTGACTGCCACCACCTGATACCACCGCGACATCTCTCTGTAATAAGGCATGTAGTTTTCATCGGAACTTACTTTGCCGAAAAGCTCAGCGGCAGCGGCATATTGCTTATTATTCAATAACTCATTGGCTTTCATAAACTCCACATAAACCGACTCACTGTTGTTTTCTGCCTTGGCACTTCTTTCCTGTAGTTCCACTGGGCTAGGCATATCAAAATCGGCATTGCCTAAGTATAAAATACCCACTAAACACGCCGCAGCAGCAAATGAAGTCCATTTCAGAATTGAGAAATTCTTTTTATCTGATACACCAACCTCCTTCCATTCTTGCATTTTTTGTTGGTGCACGGCTTTTATTTTTAGCCGCGACTCCTGCTTTTTGGCAGCCATGGCTAGCAGTTGCATTTTCTCATAAATAGCATTCAACTCCGGCTCATTAGCAAGCCTAACCTCCACCAAAAGGGCATCTTCAGGAGATAGCTCTCCTCTCAAGTATAGGTCTAATATATCTAAATCTTTTTCTTCCATATTATTTAATCTGAAGCATCACTTTTTTCAAACACTTACTTTTTGCATTTCTTACTACTTGCTCGTTTTCAAAAACACCTTCAGAAATAAGTTCGTCTGCAACTTCTTTTATACTATATCCGAGTCCATACACCATTTGTAATATCCGCTTGCAATTTTTCCCTGCTTTTTCGAAAATCTCTAAATAAACATCCCATTTTTCTTTCTCTGCAATGGCTTCGGACACATCTGCTACGGACGCATCGTTTTCTTCAATATATATTCCCTGGCGATTGCCACGAGAGTTTTCAGATGAAAGGTATTTTAAAAGTAGGTTCTTGGCGATGGCCCTCACGTAAGCTGCCATAGGCACATTGGCTTGTGACACGTATTTGCCGTCTTTTACATTCCAAACAAATGCCTCTATTGCCTCCCAAATAATATCTTCGGGTAGCTTGCTTTTTTCAAGCCGCAATGGCTCATTTAATAACTTAAGAAAGAAGGCTTTGTTTTGATTATACAAAGACTCTATGGCCTTGGTTTCGGAAAATCCGCCAGCCAAAATCCCTTCTAAAATTAAAGAATCGCTTAAAAATACATCAGACATTAATAAATACTTATGGGTTGATAGGGGCTACAGCTATGTACAAATGTATTTTTTTTACCATTAAATAAAAAATAAAGTCCCCTAATATTCAAGGAAACACAAAAAGTATCTACCAATTGGAGAAAAACACCTACTTGCCAACTTACCTACTAAATCTACCTTGTAAAAAGTAATACGGTAAAATTACCCCAAATAACTGCTATTTTAAACTAAAAACCCCTACTCCTCCCTAACATTAGCGATACCGCTGCTTCCTGATTTTGTAGAAATTTGAGACTCGAAAAAAAAATATTGATCCAATGGTTACAAAATACCTATCGGCTTAGATATGTAAGAAAATAGTCCCAAAAACAAATAATTATAATCATGGAAAATTTTATCCCCATCGGTGGTCGCCAAACTATTAACCCACAGGAAGTGATCAGCCTCAAAGGCGAAATAAACTACACCACGGTGCACTTTCAGCAAGGAAAGAAAAATGTAACGGTAGCCACTACCCTCAAACGCATAGAAGAACGCCTAGAAGACTACCCAAATTTCTTTAGAGTGTCTCGCTCGGTTATCATAAACATGAACTGCATAAAACGCATCAAAAACAACAAGATTTACCTCATAAATGGCGAAAAAGTAGTGCCTTCAAGACGAAGAGCCAAGGACTTTTATGGGCAGTTTGAGAGTAACAATAGAGCGTAACATAAAAGCAGAACACTGAGCCGGCATAAAGGGGGTAGGTAAAAGTTTAAACCATTTTAAATATGAAAAGAGTATACAAATATCTATTAATCGTGTTTGGATTAATTAGCTTTTCGACATTTGGGCAATCGGTAAGCTTAACTAAAATACCAACGCCAGCGTTTACTGGATATCAAAATAGCAGTCCAAATGTTTACGCTTTGAAATTTACAGCTGTTTCAGGCACAAGCAATTTAAAAAAAATCATTTTTTCCACATCTTCAGAAGCTGGTAGTTATACCTCCGCTGATGTTAGTTCTTTTTCGTTGGGAGTAGCAGCTTCTCCAACTGCTAACATCAATTACAACCTTGCACCTGCTGTTACATCAACTGGCAATGGAGAATTTTTAGAATTTAATGTTGACCCAAGTTTTTATACTTATTTTACCGTTTCTCCAGGCGAGGAGAGATATCTATACTTAAGAGCATCGATAAAACCTACCGCTACAGTTGGCCATACTATACGAATAAACGGTATGAGTAACCCTGCAGTGGCTGAATTTTTACCATTAGGAACAACCTTCACAAATCCGAATATTGATAATGCAGGCATTGCAACAATAGCAAGTAAAAGTATAAAGTTAGAAACAACGATTATACCCACTTCAAACATGTTTCCGTCTGTAAGTTCTCACATTTATACTATGAAAGTAACTTCTACAGGTGGTGACCACAAAATTAAGTCGTTTAATTTTCCATTTACAGGTACTTTACCTGCTTCTGAGTTATCTACAAGTGTTCAATTATTACAAAACACTGTAAATGATATAAGCACGGCGACAAATGCGATTCCAATTTATTGTAGTGCTTCTACAACTATAAGTATTGGAGGTGGGTCAATAAATAATATTCTTATAAACAATGGAGCATGTAGTATATACTGGCCAACCGTAGGGGATGGAGAAACAAAATATTTTTTCTTAAAAGTGACACCAAAAAGTACAGCATTAACAGCTTCAACCTATATAACAAATGCCAATAGTAATCCACCAAGTATTATCACAGAAGAACCAGCTGTTATTCCGATAAATTTACAGTCAGGAACTGGAACACAGACCATTGTTCAACCCAGTTTAACTTTAAGTACCGAAACACTCGCAGCCACAAATGTTTATAAAAATGAAAGTCCAATTCTTTATAAACTAAAAATTGACCCGAGCACTAGTAATGCCGTTTTAAATTCTTTAAGCTTTAAAACAAGAGGAACATATTTACCCGCTGATATAAGTAATTTTAGAATAGCATACGGAACGGTATCTGACATTACTTCATTATTAGGACCCGGGGCTACAAGGACTGCAGCTTCAGGACCCAATATTGAAAACGTAAGTTTTACAGGAATTAATTTAACTATAATGGCTGGCACACCTACGTATATTTATGTACTAGGAAAAATTAGTAGTACTGCAACTGTAGGCAGATTAATAAAAATTAATGGCTCTACAGACCCAATAACAACCACATTCACTACCGCTGGAGCAGCTATAGACAACTTTCAGACAGATGGTGCCGGAAGTAGGTCAATTATAACATCTAATATCACATTAACGCCACTCGCAGTCCCTGCTACTAATATTGTAAAAGGAAGCACAAAAAATGTGATATATAAAGCTAAAATTAGTAATCTCAACCCAGCTGTAAACTTAAACTCAATAAGTTTCCTAACGTCAGGCACTTACGCTACTGGAGATTTTACGAATTTTAGACTTTCAATAACCAATAGCGACGACGTAAACTTAATTCCGACTTATTATTATCACAATTTAAACACAACACCAACAAGCAACGGAGAATCAGTAACTTTTACTAGTACCTTAGGTTCAACTTTTGCAAATTCTATTTCCATCACTGGTGATAAATATTTGTGGATAACTGCGGATGCAAGTCCATCTGCAACAAATAATAATACAATTAAAATTAATGCGAGTTCGAATCCATTAACATTAACTTTTTTTGAGAATCCCAATATTTCTTTAATACCAGAAATGCCAAGTGATATTGCAGGCACTCAAACAATAAAGGACGTTCCATTAATTTTAAGTTCTTTACCAACACCTGCCGCCAATGTTTATCAAGGAGAATATGGAAATCCTTTATATATCTTAAAGGTTGAATCGCCATCTCTGCCTGCAACCATATCTTCAATAACAATACAAAATACTGGAACTATCACAGGTTCGCCTTGGTATGGACCAGACATGAGTGGCTTCTTTTTATTTTACAACACAATAAATGACTTTAACACTGCCACTTTTTTAGCAGGGAGTTGGAGAAACCAAAATCCTTACCTAGCCACTAATTCTTTATTTTTTTATTCTTTTGACAGTTCACCAATTATAGCGGCTGGCCAATCGGGTTATTTTTTCTTAATTGCAAGAGCTAAAGGCACAGGTGTGGTGGGCCACAATTTCAAAATTGACGGATCTTCTAATCCGACTACAATAGAACTGCCAAATGGAGGAATACCTTCAATAACAAATAACCAAACTGACGTTGGAGGTTTACAAACAATAATTGCTAGAACAGTAACTCCAACACCTGTAGTTACAACAAGTTCTGCAACCTACTGCTCTGGAAATTCCCCTGCCGGAGTCACCTTGACTGGTACCAATTGTCCTAGTCCTAGTCAAACAGCTTGGTTTGAAGGTGGAAGCTCCGTAGCTTTTGCTTCTTCAAATGGTAGTATAGTAGTTACACCTACCGCCACTACTACCTATACTACTATGTGTGCTGGTACGGGTTACACATCTGCTGTATCAAACTCTGTAACTATCTCTCCGGTTATAATAAACCAGCCCACAAGTTTGATAGCATCGCCTACTACCTCGCCTTCACCTGGCTCTCCGATAACTTTAACAGCAAATGGTTGTGCAGGTCAAAGTGTAATATGGGATGACCTAAGTTCGGTAAACCCTCGGATTGTATCACCAAGTTCAAGTTCAAGTTATACTTTTAGATGTTTTAATTCTCCATGCACCTCTAGCGGTCAAGGTTCTTATACTATAAATATAGGACCATGCCCTATGACTCTGACCTTAGCAAGTACAGCAGACGATATTGGTAGTGGAACCCTGTTAAAAACGGCTTCAGCAAATGCTGGAGGAAACATATCGGCCACAAACAAAATAAATGGTACTGCAGATGTAAAATATACTGCTAGAGCCATTAACTTACTACCCGGATTTTTAGCAGAAACTAATAAAGTTTTTCTAGCTACTCCGGGAGGTTGCAATTAAATTATCAAACAAAAAGGGCTATAATGGCATTAGTAGCCCTTTTTGTTATTTGAATCTAAGTTTCATGAAAAAAATAGGATTTTGGCTTTTTATAATTTTATCAATTTCACCATTGATATATTTAAAAAAATATGATTTTGGTTACCATACTCCTAAAATACTCTTCTTTTGGTTTGTCATAATTGCATTCGCATTAGTAAAATCTTTTAAGTATTTCAGCACCAACAAAATCAGCTTTTCATTGAACCACATTGGAGTTTGTCTATTGACATACTTGACTGTATTAATAGCATCCGGTTTTAACGCCCAAAGCCCCTCATTGAGCTTCTTTTCTACATTTGAAAGGATGGACGGTATAATAAATTATATTTTCTTAATTGTTTTTTACCTCTTACTATCTAACGAAAAAATAGAAATTCATGATTGGCAACGAATATTAAAATTTTCAACTGCTATTGCAATTGTAATCTCTGTAATTGCGATTATTGAATTTCATAAAGACGATTTTGTAAGAGCCAAATCTACATTTGCAAACCCACTTACTTTGGCATATTACCTAGTTTTCCACTTTCTACTTGTATTCAGCAACTTAATCAATAAGCTTACCAGCCAAAGTCCTTATAAATCAATTGAAAAACTAGTCACCATACTAATCCTTTTTATTATTGGCTATGGTATTTTTACCACTTCTGCAAGGTCTGCAATTGTATCACTTTTATGTGGAATAATTACTCTAGGAATATACAGTTTAGCTGTATTCAAAGGGTATAGAAAAAAAATACTTATCCTTTTTGGAATAATTTCAGGTTTGGGTATTACGGTCATAGTTAAGATAAGCAGTTTGACAAGTTTAATGTCTCGAATTGGCGACTTCTCTCTTTTAGATAATAGCTCATTTACTAGAATTGCCCTTTGGAAAACAGTTTTTACCTTTTGGAAAGACAAGCCATTTTTGGGATGGGGGAAAGAGCACTTTGTCTATTTTTTCACAACACATTATCAAAATGCTTTCCATAATTCAGACGAATGGTACGATAGATCTCATAATTTTTTAATCGACAAGTTCCTTGAGTCTGGAATTTTGGGATTAGTAAGTTATTGCTTAATTATTAGTGTTTCAATTTTGAGTATATTTAATAGAAAAAACCATTTGTCTCCAATTCAAAAAGGAGCCTTATTGGCATTTATTGTAAGTTTCATATCTTTCCATTTTACAAATTTCGAGACTTACTCTTCCTACATAATTATTTTTTCTATTTTTATTTTTATCACACAACACAGTACTGCAAATCAGTTTACAATCAGAAAGAACTTAAAAATCGCATTTTCTGCTTATATTGTAATTTTAATCTTTAGTGGATATCAGTTAGTTTTTAAAACCTTCCAAAATTATAAAACATGGAATAACATAAAATTAACAACAGACAATATTTATTTTGTTAATCAATATAATGATTTGTTGAGTCAAGCAAAAATAGGAAAGTATGATATTCTACTAAAATTAGGACTTTTGAGATCTCTTATTCCAAATAATAGAAACCTTGAAATGGTTAAAGACGATTACTATAAAAAAGCTGAATCAAATTTTAAAAATGCACTTAAGGACTACCCAGAACATCCCATATTATTATCACAATTAGGATTTATTCAGTTCGAGTCTGGCAATCCTGAGGAAGCTATTAAAACGTATCTTCATTTAAAAGAGATAGCTCCATATCGACATACAAATATTCTTGACCTTGGCACTATGTATATGATGACAAAGCAATACGATAAAGCATTAGCTATTTACGATTATGTTTTATCATATGACGATATGTATCAAATAACTTACCTGAATAAAGCTTATTGTTTAGCATTGATCGGAGATAAAACTAATGCGGCAATAAACCTAAAAAAGCTATCTCCAAAAATAATAATAGACAATCAAGTCCGATACGATACAGTTAAACAATTATTGTAAATAGAATTATTGTAAATAGAATTTGATATTTCTTAAACGAGTTTTTTATGAAATTCCTTATATTTTCGTTCTTAGTATTTTCTTCCATATTTACCAAGGCACAACTACCGCAAAAATCTGAGAATTATTTAAGTAAAATATTTTACCTAGAAGAACAAGTTAACGCCTCTAATAAAAAAAACTATTCGTCTGCAAATATAACGCGTGGGCCATATTTACAACTGCCAAGCCCTACATCAATGGACTTAGTTTGGCAGACAGACATTACAGAAATAGGAAGGGTATGTTACAGCACAAACATGATAACCACCGAAAATAATGCAATTTTTTGTATAAACGAAGTTACTGCAACAACCAAACATCACATAAGCTTAAATACACTAACGGCCAACCAAAGATACTACTATAGTGTGGGTAGCACGCCAAATTCTGTTATCGAAGCTGGAGACAAATACACGTTTAGAACCCCTCCAACAAATTTTGACAATTCTATTACTACTAAAATATGGATTACGGGCGACCCTAGCGAAGGGAGTTATATTCACAGACATGATAATGTAATAAATGGCTTTAAAACCTACCAAGCAGCAAACCCAAGTGCAGCAGAACTAGACCTGTGGCTATTGCTAGGAGACAATGCATACACTTTTGGACTTGACTCAGAATATCAATCAGGCTTTTTTGATAAATATGATGATGACAACATTGGGATATCCACATCAAATCACATAATGAAGCAAACTCCCATTATGCCATGTATCGGAAATCATGACTATTACCAAGGTGGACCTATTAGCTTTCCAGAAATTTCGATTTTAGAAAACCAAAACCAGTTAAGCAGCGGCCCTGTTACAGTTATTAATCAATTTGGATTAGCAAATTCAGTTTCAAGAATTTTAAAATCTAACCATTATTACGATATTTTCAAACTTCCCACTAACGGTTATAAGGGCAAATATTCAACTTCGGACAATTCAGACAATAAAGCATACTATTCTTACAATCACAACAATATCCATTTTGTATGTCTTGACTCCTACGGTTTTTACGACAACTATATGCTTTTTGCAAATATGCCAAATGCACCAAATACAAACACTAATAATCCGCAACTGCAGTGGCTTATAGCTGATCTAAATTCAAACACCCAAAAGTGGACTATTATGTATTTTCACCATCCTCCTTATGCCAGAAGTGGAGGACACTATTCTGATTTAACTGAATCAGATGAGTTTATTTTAAAAGGAATTAGGGAAAACTTAGTAAAATACCTTGACGAAAAAAACTACAAAATAGACCTGATTATTGGAGGGCACAGTCATTCTTATGAAAGGTCAAAATTGCTAAAAGGACATCATTCTTCTGAAAACACATATAATCCAACTATTCATAACAACCCAAACCTCAACCCGAACTTAAATTCTTTTGCTACCTCAAGTGGCTCTTATAACAGTGAAGGAAGTTGCCCTTATATAAAATCATCGGACATTACGACAGCAAATGAAGGAATTGTATATGTGGTAGCAGGATCTTCAGCTCAGCTTCAACAATCCACACATTCAAACCCGGACGGGACTAACTTAAAAGGGCATTTAGCCTTGAACGGTGCCCAATTTAATATTCCCAATAGTTCAGACAGAGGTACTATTCAAGACCAAAAAGGTGGATCTGTATATATTGAAGTGAAAGATAATGTACTTATATCAAAATTTATAGATGAGGATGGTATAGTTGGAGACCAGTTTACCATCATCAAGGATGTAAATATTACCCCACCAAATGTTTTACAAATATCTGAAACAGATGGCACTGACCTTCAAAATATAACAACACCAATAGATTGGCCAATTCCAACCCCTACGTATAAACTCATAAATCAATATTCAGGCTTAGTGGGTACTTACACAACAACCTCTATACCAGTGATAACTCCAGATATAGGAGCTATTTATTCGATTACAGACCAATACGGATGTATAAAAAATGATTACAGATTTACCTTTAACGGTTCTTGTTGGGGAAATGTGACCATAAATAATAAGTTTTACCCGACTCCAAGTCCCGAATACGTCTACTCATCAGGAACAATAACCAGCACTAGTCAAATAAAAAACTTGGCGAATGTTTCATTTATCGCTAAAAACGCAAATCACCTAGTAACAACTGGCTCAGGCATCTTATTTCAAGCAGAGCTAGGGGCAATATTTAGTGCAACCATAAACCCAAGTATCATTTGCCCACCAGCAGGCCTTTAGGCATAAAAAAAATATTTTCTACCAATCCTAACTTCCTGTGGCCAAGGCTTTGTCTTGGCCATTTTTTTATAATTACCAACGAATAACTTACTTCAAGTCACTCCGCTCCTACCCAACTTTCGGCCGTGGCTGACAGAACCGGATGATGGCTTTTAGGGAAATGTATAGGATTTGAAGTCCATTCTCACTCCCGCAGCTTAAACCCTACCACGTTTTCGCTTGGGTTGTTAGCTTCGGCGGGGAGGTTATTTTTGATTTCTTCAATAAGAATCGAAACCAGTCGTTTTTTGATATAGTCGCGGTGCGTGAGCAGGCTTACTTTCCTGATCGGCTGGGGCGATGCAAAGTACTTTATTTTTGCTTTATCCTGCTCAGAAAAATTCAAGGTGGCCATTTCGGGCAAAATGGTTATGCCTAAGTGTCGGTCTGTAAGGTTTTTAAGTGTCTCTAAACTCCCCGACGAATACTCCACATTGTTATGTTGCATTTTGCTCAGCTCACAAAACTTCAATATTTGAGATCGAAAACAATGCCCTTCTTCCAACAATAGCAGCTCCGAAATATCAATATCTTCGGCCAAAAGATACTTTTTCTTGAAGTTTTTGGGACTGTAAACCACAAATGCCTCCGTAAATAATGCATAGTCGGTGAAACTATCGCCGTCTTCAGGATTTACTAATATTCCTGCATCTAGCTCTCCATTTTTTAATTTCTGAATAATAGTCGGGGTGATATTTTCCGAAATCTTCAGTTTCACATCGGGATATTTATCTTTGAAACTCCCCAAAAACATAGGCAACAAATACGGGGCTATCGTCGGGATAATTCCGATGCGGAGCTCTCCTGCCACTATATTTTTTTCTTCGTTACTGATATTTTTCAAATGATCTATTTCAGCCAATACCTGCCGAATTTGGGTAATCATTTTTTCGCCGATGTCTGTAGGTATTACAGGCTGTTTGCTCCTGTCAAATATTTTGGCGTCTAATTCGTCCTCCAGTTTTTGAATCATCATACTCAATGTAGGCTGCGTCACGAAAGACGCTTCAGCTGCTCTTGCAAAGTGCCTATATTTATCTACTGCTAACACATATTCTAACTGCTGTATATTCATTGAGTCTTTTTTTGATATATAAATCAAATTTATGAATAAAATATTAAAATAGACAAAGTCTATAATTTCGAAGTGCTAAAAACATTATCCCTAACCTTTGGAAATAGCCAAAATCTAGGTGAATATTTAAATCTTCTTTCCGTTAAATAAAATTTAAGCGTTTAAATCTTGAATAAAATTACTTCCAAGCGTATTTTTGACGTGATTTGAAATCATAATATAATATTCTCAGTCACAAAAATCTCAATTTTAAAAAATGAAAAAGATTCTGTTGGTTTTATTTTGCTTGGCCTCATTCACAACGTACTCACAAGGCTTTGACAAAGGCGTTAAAAACCTTAACCTAGGTTTAGGTTTAGGGTATGGTATTGGCTTAAACGGTTCATTTGACATTGGCGTTACTGATGCTATTTCGGTTGGTGTAATTGGATCGTACTCAAGAAGAAGCTATGGTTTAGTAGGGTATCGATGGAAACAAAATTACATACTTGGTGGTGCTCGTGTTGGTGTTCACTTAGGAAAATACCTTGCAGAACCATTAAATATTGACGAGAGCAAAATTGACCCTTATATAGGTATCACTGGTGGAATAAAGGCAATATCTTATGGTGACAACTACTCAGGAACTAATGATGTAGGTGTTAGGATTTTTGGTGGACTTTATGCTGGTCTAAGATATTCAATTAAAGAAAATATCGGTGTTTTTGCTGAAGCGGGAGTTCCTTTAAGTTCAATAGGCGTTACGTTTAAGTTTTAATTTAATAACAGGGAACTTTTTACAAAAAAAATAAAAACCCCAACATTGTTTTATATTTTTATTTAAGTATTATTGTATAGTTTTTAATTAAATATTCTAAAATCATGAAAAAAATCCTTACCCTACTCACTATCCTTTCTCTTTCATTTACAGCGGCTTCTGCTGAAGACACATTCAACTATGATGAGCAAAACCTAAACAAAGAGTTTAGCCAACTTAACAAAATTGAAAACTATGTGAATTCTAACGAAGGTGCTACTTTGGAGTCTATCCAAAAAGAAAACGCTCAGTTACTTTCTGGCATTGAACTTTCTAACGAAAACAGTGCTACGTTTTTAGCTGGTGACCTTCCTGCTAACATTCCTCCATTCCTTTGGGGTTGTGTACTGGGTGTTATCGGTATCTTATTAGTTTATATCTTAAGCGATAACGACAAAGATCTTACTAAAAAAGCCGTAATAGGTTGTTTAGTTGGATGGGGAGCAGGTATCGTAATTTACTTAATATTCGTAGCAAGTATATTTGGAGCTGCAGCTAGTGCAATCTAAAAATTTCTAATAATTCATTATAAAAAACCTAAGGCCAACTGTCTTAGGTTTTTTTGTTAAACGCTTTTCAATTTTAAATCCTCAAATTCGTTAAAGCCATATAATATGCTATTTTTGCATAACAAAGTTTAACTTTCTATCAAATAGAGAAATAAGCCAAACCATCTGAAATGTTAAAAAAAACCTCCTTACTAATCGTTTTATTTTCCCTGTTTTTATTCAGCTCTAAAGCCCAGCAGTTTTATAGATTTAAAGCCGATATATCTATCAAAGACAAGCTAGCTAATGGCACATATAGGCTCACTATGGGTAAAGTATACTACGACAAACTATACAAAAAAATCGTATATCAGCTACACTTTCCTCAAAAAGAAACCATTGTATCGCAAGACACTGTACTTTATACCATAAACGACAAAAACCTTATAAGCAGCACCAGCAGGTCGCTAATTATACCCGAGTTTACTGCGTTTCACTTGGCCCTAACCGGCAAACTATCCGACTATGGACTCAAACCCGCTGCCAACGAAAAATCTATCTATAAAATAGCGAGTGTAGAGAAAACCTCTAAAGGCATAATGACTACTTTTGTGCCAGCTGAAGAAAGCTTCAAAAAGCTATTTGGAAATATAAAAATGCTGAATGTTAATAAAAAACTAGACGCCATGGTTTTCTATGACCCAAAAGGAAATATAGTTTCGCGTCAGTTTTTTAAGAAATATGTAAACGTAAAAGGCGTAGAGTTTCCGTCTGAAGTAACGATGATAAGTTACGGCGAAAAAGGAAACAAAAATATACAGCTGACTACCTACAAAAATGTAATAATAGACCAAAATACCGATGATGAAATATATCGTTATAAGCTTCCTATTACTAGGACTGCTGCCGCAAAAAAGTAACGCCCAAGCCACCTCGGTCTCGCTCTACAGAAAAGTATTGCCAGATGGCAATATTAAAAGAGAATATACCGAAGCCAAAGGAAACAAAAATGAAATAGAAGCCACGTTTTCGGGCTTGTTTTTGATGTACAAAACCTTCTTCTCTTCCCAAGACCTTACGGTGTGTACCTTTACGCCATCGTGTTCGGAATATGGAATTTTGGCCGTAAAAAAATTCGGAATGGTAAAAGGCGGTGTAATGACAATGGACAGGCTTACCCGCTGCAATGGCCTTTCGCCAAGCAACTACGAGCTAGATAAACAAACACTTCTGCTTAAAGACGAGCCAGGAGCCGAATCAAAAATCCAATTGGTGTCTACAAACAAATAAACCTAAATGACCAAAAGACTATTTATTTATATTTGCTTTTTTGCTTCCTTTCATAAAGTAGTTGCACAGGATTTGTTTTCGTTTGAAAACTCAAAAAAATTTGGCGAATACCTACTAAAATCAGGTCAATACGAGATAGCCTCGAGAGAGTATGAGCGACTCGTATACCTAAAACCCGCAGATGATACTCTTAAGCTAAACCTTTTAAAGGCCTATCGCTTATCAAACCGAACTGACTTGGGAATTAAGCGAACTTTGCAATTATTCCCAGACCAAAGTGCACTGCCATTTGATACTGCTTTGGAGTACTCAAAACTACTACTAAACAAACAGGATTGGATGGGTGCGAGAGAATTTTGGAAAGAAAGCAAAAACCTTCCGGCAGACGAAAAAGTATTACTAAACACAACCGTTAGTATATTTGAGTCTGACTTTAAAGCCGCCAATGGCTATTTGTCTAAAATCCAAAACAAGGAAAACTACCTCGCCAAAAACTACGCTTCAATACTTGACCGAGGCAACCTATCACAAATGAAAAGTCCTGCTCTCGCTGGAATAATGTCTACCATAATACCGGGTAGCGGTAAAGCCTATACCAAAAACTGGAAAGACGGCCTCGTTTCCATGATTTTTGTGGGAGGAATGGCATTTCAGTCGTACCGAAACTTTAGTAACAAAGGATTTAAAAACTACCGCGGCTGGGTGTATGGAGGCATTGGCTTGGGATTTTACTTAGGCAATATATACGGTTCCGTAAAGTCAGCAAAAAACTATAACAAAAAGAAAATCAACGCCTTACAGCATGAAGCTAGTACTCACTTTAATCTGTATTATTAATTCGATTTTTGTAAACGCCCAAAGCCTTTCTGAGACTTTGAGATTTGCAGATTCGCTTTACACCAACCAAACCTACGAACTGGCAACGGAATCTTACAAAAGAGTACTTTTTTTTGACAAAAATGGCGTTTACACAAACCAAACATACCCTAAAATAGCGGACTGCCTATTTCAAACCGAAAAATACGACGAAGCAGCTACCTATTTTGATTTGGCTTATTTTTCAGAATCAAACGAAGAAAAAAAGTCAGATCATTTATTAAAAAAAGCGGCTAGTCTATTGATTTTGAAACAATACGACTATGCACTTATTGAAATTTACAATTTACCAGAAGCGTTAACCGAAGAGCAGCAAAAAGAAAAAAACACGTTAGAAGCCATTATTTACTTCGCCAAAAACGAGTTTGAAGCGTCCCGCAACTCTTTTAATCAAGTAGCCTCAGATACCACTAAAATCAATTCCCTTTTTGTTCAAAATAAAAAAGTAGACAGAATAAAACCCAAAACAGCCAAAGTACTCAGTATGATTATCCCCGGCTTGGGCCAACTTTACGTGGGCGACATCAAAAACGGCCTCAATTCATTCATCTTAACCGGCGGCCTGCTTACACTTGGTATTCATTCGGCGATTGTAAATAGCCCACTAGATGCGGCATTTGCGGTATTGCCTTGGTTTCAAAGATATTACCAAGGAGGATTTAAAAAAGCAGAGATAATAGCCAAGGCAAAAATAGACGAAAAGCGATTTGCCATCTACAACAAACTTCTGGATAATATCCAACCTAATTAAAATAGAAAAAGGCTATTAACGAATTTTAAGTTAATTCAGTATATTGCAGCGTTAAAAAGTTATTTAAAGGTAAATATTTTTTTCTTATATAACCTAGTAAGCACAAACACCCCCTAATACACTGAAATGAACATACGTACTTTAAGTATCGTAACGATACTGTATTTATTATTGCCTAATATTATTTTCTTGTTTTGTTGGTTAGACAACCCGTATAATTTTTTAACAATCCCACCCTTACTAGCCTCATACTTTTGGTATGTCGGATCTAAATACGCCTATCAAACATCGGGAGTTCCACTCAAATCGGCATTGACAGTATTGATATTATCGGCAATAATAGTTGTAGTATCGGGCACAGGAGGATATTTTCCGCAATGCTATGATTTCTGGACACATAATGCCCGACTTAACGACTTATACGAGCACGCCTTTCCAGCCACTTTGCAAAACAATCACACCTATTATGCATACTATTTTGGTTTTTATTTGACCCCAGTGCTTATTTCGAAAATATTAGGCGGTTATTTATTATTTACAAACTTTGCCTATTTAACTCTTGGCGTTTTTGTGGGATTAATGTGGTTTATCATTTATTTTGAGTTTGATTTTAAAAAAATAATTTTAGGCTTATTAGTATCTACTCCGTCTATTTTCTTTTTGAACTTTATCACATTTGGTTTTTATTCAAAATACGTCCACGTGGGCAATAACCTTTGGCTGCACGATTTCTTTAAAGGCTTACAATGGGAACCTCACCAACTTATTCCCTCATTTATATTTGCGGGACTGATATTATTTGAAACCAAAAATCATAAATGGCCGATTTTAGCGATTCTGATTGCTCCATTAACCGTACTTTGGGGGCCATTTGTTAGTATGAGTATTACAAGTATACTTGTTTTTTATGTGATAATAAATGGTATAAACAAAAGCGACTTCTATCTTTTTAAACAATACAAATTGATTTTCAGCCTTTTGCTGGTGATAGTTAGTTGCTTACCAATTTTATTTTTTTTAGGGAGTAATCAAATGTCAGGAAAGTTTGAAGTCCTACCCGCTATTGGAAGAGAAAATGGACCATTTGCTTACCTAATTTTCATATTGTTAAACTTTGGCCTGCTCGGATTATTTTTGATTTTTAAGGTCAAACAAAATCGGGCTATTTTAATAAGTGTGCTAATTTATCTTTCTGTTGCTTCAATATTGAAACTTGGGTATTACAATGACTTTTTAATAAAATCTACACTTCTTCCGTTGCTAATTCTACATTTTTCGTTTGGTTCTGTAGCTGTTAAACACTTTAAGACTTTTATCAAAAGCCCATCTTTTATTCTATTGTTTATTATTTACATTTCGGGCTTTATCCCTACCCTAAAAAACCAAACCAAAGACCTAAAACTTAGTAATGTTTTCCTTTTAGAAAAAAACCAAAATAGTAAAGTTTTTGATGCATATACCGACATACATGAGAATCTATTGAAAAGATATACCGAACGAGAGGCCTATCAATACCACGGCGATATGAACTCATTTTATGCCAGAAAACTTGCTCCTAAAAGCATAGAAAAGTCAATAAAACTAAACGCTGAAAAGAGAAGCAAACCTTCAAATTAGTTTAGTTTCAAATTTCTATTTCGTCCGTAAAATAAAAATAGAACTATTATTTCATAAATTGGGGGAGCTTTTGCTAGTTTTAAATTTTGGCTCGATGTAGCCTAATAGTTTTAGAAGATAACCTCAGGTAAATGTACCCGAACATACGTCGTTTTCGTATCACCATCAGCAGAGAAGTATTTGTCAAAATATACATTCTATTATTTGCCGTCACCTATATTGCAACTGAACTATTTTCTTTTTTTGATATCATTTCGAGCGGAGTGTTTCGTGTATTTTGGCTTTTGTTTTTAATAGTAGTTTTTGTTTTTTTTAGGTTCAAAACACCACAAACATACTACAAGCCAAAATTTATTGATATCTGTTGGTTCAGTGTCTTGGGTTTACTAGCGATACTCGCCATTTTTACCCCACCAAACAACTACGACTCCATGGCCTATCACTTGGCTAGGGTGATGCATTGGATCCAAAATGGAAATATTGAACACTACCCTACAAGCATACTAAGGCAGCTATATTACAACCCATTAGCGGAGTACCTTTCTTTACACTTAATCTTAATTTTCGGAAATGACTATTTCGTTAACCTTATTCAACTTTTCGCCCTATTAGGTTCATCATTAAGCATTTCACTTATAATCTCTAAATTTACAACTTCTAAAAATATACAGTTATTAGGGGGTATTTTGATTTGCTCAAACCCAATGGCAATTTTAGAGGCTACCACCACTCAAAATGACCTCGTTGCCACTTTCTTTTATTTAAGTGCTTTATATTTCGGACTTCAATATTTTAATTTTACCAAAAAGAAATCTGACGGACTTTGGCTTGTCTTGTCGCTTACTTTAGGTGGCTTGGTAAAGTTCTCAGTTTGGATTTTCTTTTTGCCTATACTTATCTACTTTACAGTCAGAAATTTCAGGGCTGTCTATCACATTGCAGCATATGGTGTATTGGCTTTTTTATTCTTTTTTACGCCTTTCTTTTATAGAAACTATCACACTTTTGGTGGCGTGTTTGGACCAAGTGGCGATAGTAAATTAAACATCCAAGTATTAAACTCTACCTTTAATATTCAAAATTTATATTCTAACGCATTACGAAATTTAGCCAATAGTCTTGGGCTGCCGTTTAATATTTGGAACAATATCATTGATAGTATTATTGTGTGGCTTCATGATATTTTCAATCTAAAGATAGACTCTCCCGTAAATACGTATAGAGAAGTAAAGTTTAAAGCTTTTTTTGGATATACCGAAGATAACATCGGCTACTTCCTAGGGTTTATACTTTCAGTTTGGGCACTTATTTTACTTTTCAAAAACTGGCAAAAACTAAAGCCCGCACGCTTAATTGCTTTTTTTTGTATTTCTGGCTTTTTAACTTTTAGTTTTTTGTTAAAATATCAGCCCATGCATCAGCGGCTTTTATTACCTATTTCAAGTTTGATTTGTGTTTGGTTTGCGTTGACATTTTCAGAGCGTCAGCTCCGATATTTTACTTTAGTCTCTTTAGCATTTAGTACTTTTTTAATTTTTGTAAACAAATCAAAGCCTATTTGGGTCATCGAGAAAACCGCACGAAACTTGCTTCATCAGCCACCCAATATGCTTGAAATTGACAAATCGATTACTCAAAAACCGTTTATTGACTCTTTAAAGCTTTTTTATTTAGACCAAAACAAAAACTTTAACAACAGCTTTTTAATCAAAAAACATTTATCTGAAAATCAGAAAAAAGAAGCGTATCTCTTCTTAAAAAAGAAAAACTTATTAAATACTAGAGAAGGGATATTTAAACAAAGTAGAACAGAGCAATATTTTGCAAACAAACCGTATTTGTTTGAAGAATACAACAAAATAAAAAGCATATTAGAAAAAGACAACTGTCAAAATATAGGCTTACAAATAGGTTTTGATGCCATGGAATACCCACTTTGGGTTATGAACCCCCATAAGAAATTCGAACACATCAATCCATTTCCAGAACTTCATTTCCCCGAAAAACAAGAGTCCTTTGACTGTCTAATAACAGACCAAGAAAAGCTCACTTATCACCCGCTAACCAAACAAAAATACACAGTGGGTGAAATGTTTGTCATCATTTTTTAGAAAGAAACACCGTTATTTTTTAATATCTGAATAGCCTCAGGCTTCCCTTTTTTGGCTGCTTTAATATAATACTCTTTAGCTACCTCTATTTTACCTCTATTGGCATAGTTTATTCCGATATTATACTCATAATCACCCGTGGTGTCATAGACAATAGCCCTCTGCCAATACTCTACGGCTTTGTCGTTTTCTCCGAGTTCGCTAAGAGACACCCCAATATTTCTATAAGCAGGCAAATAACTTGGAGCCAATGAAATTAGCTTATCGAGCATACTTATCTCTTTTTGTAGGTTTCCTCGTAACCTTTCCAAAAAAGCTAAGTTTAGCCTGGTATCGTATTTATCAGGATAGAGCCTAATTATTTCCTTATTAGTAGCCTCCGCTTTATCATACATTTTTAATTCCGTCAGTATTTGAGCATGCGTGGTTAGGAAATCAAAATCAGTAGGGTTCTGTTCTATCGCCTTTACTGAATAAGGCAGAGCTTTTTCAAATTGACCCGTCCTAAGCATAGCAAGTGCCGTAAGCCACTCAGTACGTGAAGAAATCGGCAAAAACTCTCGCGATTTTTCAATGTATTTAAGTGCCTCAGGATAATTTTGCTCATCCACAAACATAGAACCCAAAGTTCGGCATACATCGGCATTTTTAAATCCATTGTTATCAGCCCTTTGTAAATACTGCTTGGCCATGGGAAAATCATTTATACCTAAATAATACCAGCCCAAGTTACTCAAAACCATAGCGTCTTCTGGGTAAGACTCTTCGGCGGGCTTAAACAAAGTATATAGGTTTTTCCAGTGCGTAGTTTGGAAAAAAGTAATGGCAGCAAATATCAATGCTATTAAATATCCAAAACCTTGAAACATAGAACTTTTCTTCTTTAAATAATCAAGTCCCAACGCAAACAAAAACAATGGCCCAATGGAAGAAAGGTAAAAGTATCTATCTGCAAATATGGCACTACCCACAGGCAAAATCTGAATAACGGTAGAAATGGCAATTACAAAAAACGATACCGCCCACCAAATGAGCTTATTCTTTCTACCTAAAAGAAACGCGGCTATTGCAAACAAAATAAATCCAAGTGCAGCTAATGAAAAAATACCCGGTATGGAGCCGTCAATTTTGGGAGGGTACGGATAAAATGGAATCAAATTAACTGGAAAAATTGCCTTTACCCAATACATCAAAAACGAATAAGATACAATCTTAAATCTTTCAAAAGGCGTATAGGCTGCATTGATAACAGCGGTGGCGTCTGCACCGGCGTCTTTTTGGGCATGAGTAGCTATGTAAGCAAAAATTAAAGTAACGACAAAATACGGGATTTTATCTAAAAGCTCTTTTACTGAAAAAGGCTTCTTTAAAATCCACCAATCTGTAATAATTAACAATGCAGGAAGCACTACAGCCATACCTTTTGATAAACAAGCGAGCACAAAATAGGCAAGTGAAATCGCATAAAATGACTTTTTTTCTTCTTTTTTTACTTTTAAATAATAGAAAAACGAAAGCAACAAAAATAAAGTATAAAGTACGTCTTTACGCTCTGCGGCCCACGCCACCGATTCCACGTGTAAAGGGTGAAGAGCAAAGAAAACTGCGGTAATCAAACCTACAAATTCAGAAAAAGCCAGGTAACGTAATATCTTGAAAATTAAATAACTATTAATAGTATGAAGCACCAAATTATTAAAATGATACAGCCAAGTACTTTCGCCCACCAACAAATACTCTAAAGCCAAAGTAAGCATGGTAAGCGGGTGATAATTACCCACATGAAAACCCGTAAGTAAAGAGTTTAAATCAAAGGTTTTAACGGCTTCATTTAGCTTTATGTAAGGGTCGTCGTCCCATACAAAACCGTTTTGCCAAACCATAGCATACGAAAGAAAAACTCCTACGGCCAAACCTAAAAATACGTAAAGTGGTTTTAAAGTAGACGGAGCGTCTAAAGTTATATTTTCGGAGATTTCTGGATTAATCGTTTTTTTACTTTTTTTTGCCATTGTTAATGCACGTTTTCTTTAGAATCAAAAGCCTTTAGGTTTGATAATTTGTAACAAATTCGTGAAATTTACGTTTTGCTGTACTTTGATTTTACAAAAATAAATAATTAGCAACACCCAAACATAGGGTTTTGAATAAGTTTATTTAAAAAAACACGAACTACAACTACCTAAACATATATTATGCCAATACGTCTTGTTATTTTTTGCCTGTTCATTTCATTGTCGTCTTACTCCCAAAATGCGGTAGACGAACAAGGAGATAATCTTGTGGCCGCTGACGACCTAAAAGCCGAATTGACTTTTATGGATGGTATGAAATATTACAACATCGAAAATTTTAAAATGGCAGAAACCGTCTTTAAAGGACTGACCGAAAAGGACTCAAAGTCAGGTGCTGCATTTTTTATGTTGTCTAAAAGTCAGACGAATTTAGAAAAATGGCAACTCGCTGAGAAATCGGCTGAAAAGGCCGTAGAAATAGAAAAAGAAAACACTTACTATCTAGAGCAATACGCACTTCTTCTAAACCACAACCAACAATTTAAAGAAGCGGCAAACGTGCTTAAAAAACTAATTAAAATTAGTCCAAACAAAATTGCTAATTATTTTAAACTTGCAGAAGTGCTATCAGTAGAAGGCAAAGATTCAGATGCACTAAGAGTTTTTGATGATATCGAAAAAAATATCGGGTATTCTGAAGAAGCGAGTCAGAGAAAACAAATGTTGCTACTCTCAAAAAACAAAGTTGATGCGGCCTTAAAAGAAGGCAACAAAATTGTAAAAAATGACCCTGCGTATATACTGGAGCAAGCGAAAATAATGCTCACCAACAACAGAACGGATGAGGCAGAGAAGATGCTAAAAAATGCAATTGCAGATGCTCCAAACTTTGGCGAAGCGTATGGCCTACTGTCTGACATTTATTTTAAAATAGAATCTCCCAAGCAAAGCTTAGAGTTACTTAACAATGCATTGAAATCGGAGAGCCTGACGGCCTCAATGAAAATCAAACTTTTGTTTAACTATATTGGCAGCACAAAAGGAAAACTTAGCTTAGAAGAAACCGACACCGCCATAAAAATAGCAGAGGAACTTTCAGTAAGCAATCCTAACGAAGCTACACTTTATGTAATAAAAGGTGATTTGAATTATAAAAAAGCTAATCTCAAAGAAGCAAGGGAAAACTATCTTAAAGCGGTTGATTTAAATAAAGGTTTGTACGAAGCATGGCTGGCTATCGTAGAGCTTGACACAAAAATAGGGTCTATGAAAGACCTAGAAAAACACTCTGAAAAAGCTTTAGAATATTACCCAAATCAAGGTTTCTTTTGGTATCATAACGGTTTTGCCCTCACACAAAACAAAAAATATGAGGATGCCATTATCTCATTGGAGGAGGCAGCTGCATTGAGCACCCAAAATCTTGAGCTCAGTACGCACATTCAAGCCCAATTGGCTGACTTGTATGCTATTACCAAAGATTACAGAAAAGCAGAGAAGTCATACCAGTTGATATTAACCAAAAATCCAAACCAAGAGCAGGCTCTTTTTGGGTATTGTAAATTTTTATTGGTTCTAAAAAAAGACCTACCGGTTAGCAAGTCTTTAGCCGAAAAACTTATTAGTATTAAACCAAAAGAAAGCGACTATTTGGCCATCTATGCACAAACTTTGGCTCAAACGGGCGACTTCAAAAAAGCACTAACAGAGATAAATGAGGCAGAAAAAAATGCACCTCAGGACTCAAAATATATATTTGACCTAAAAGGAGATATTCTATATAAATTAAACCTAAAAACAGAAGCTAAAACGTATTGGGAAAAAGCAAAAACTCTTTCTCCAGAAGACGCCACTTTAGACAAAAAACTAAACGAAGGTATCTAGTCCTAAAATAATAAACCATAAATGAAATTCTTAAACCTACTGATAATAACAATTTTTGTAGCTGGTTTTACAAGTTGCAAAAGTCATAAACTCAAAAAAAACGAGGTAGTAATTACAGCGAACCCCGGTATCCCTGAAGAAATTAAACCCTCTCAAATAGATACAATTAAGGCTATTGAAGCTATTCCTAAGGTTCATTTTGAAACTTTAGAGACAAATTTTGAAAGTATTAAGATCAAATCTAAAATTAGCATAAAGTCGGAAAAGCTAAATCAGTCGATACCTGCAAACATACATATCAAAAAAGACAGCACCATCTGGATTTCGGTGGCTATCGGTCTAGAAGCAGCAAGAGCAAGTATCACAAAAGATTCCATTTTTTTGTTAGACAGGCTAAATCGAAAAGCATACATGGCGAGCTTTAAAGAACTGAGCAAACAGTTCAATTTTGAAATCACTTATCAAATGTTGCAATCCTTTTTGGTTGGAAACCTCCCGATATCTATAAACAGCGAAGATCTTTTTACTAAAAACCCTAACTTTAATCAGGTTTTTCAAAAAAGAAACACGGTAGAAGTTTTAAACAAATTTGATTTAGAGCTTAACCGTATTTTTGAAATAGAAGCAAACGACACTAACTCAGATGTAAATCTTAAAATAGCCTATAAAAGCTATACCAAAGCAGATGAAAAACTGATACCTAAGCTTATCTTAGTGTTACTAAATACAGACAATAACCCGAGCTCGCCTAACGTAAGTATAGAGATAGAACATTCTAAATTTGATTTTTTAGATAGAGATGTTAGGTTCCCTTTTAATATTCCTAAAGGATATTCGATTGAGCCACTTCCTAAATTTTAATTCCAGAATTAGTGCAGTACCTAAAAAAAATAATATTCTTATTAATAACGCTTTCCACATTTGTGGCTGCCCAAGCACAAACTAAAAAAAGTAGGGCATCGCTTGAGCAAGAGAAAAAAAACAACCTCCGAAAAATAGCAAGTGTTAGAAAAATCCTGAACAATACCCAAAAAGAGAAAGAAAGTAGTGTAGGCGAAATAAAAGCAATTGGCGAACAAATAGACAACCAAGAGAAGCGAATCGAATTGGTTTCAAAAGATATAAACCTGATAAAGGTAGAGATGGAAGAGCTAAAAAAGGCTCAATCTGAATTGGAATTAAAACTCAAAAATCTGAGACACGAATACGCAGAAATGCTTTATAAAGAGTCAAAAAATAGCAGTAAACTTACCAAACTAGGCTTTCTTTTTTCTTCAAGTTCTATAAATGAGCTTTTTATGCGGTATAAGTATTTGGAACAATATACTGAAAACAGAAAGCAACAATTAGTACAAATCAATAAAATAGCGGAGATGCTCCGCGAGCGTCAAAAAACGCTTCTTCACAAAAAAATAAGCCAACAGCAACTAATAGAAGAGCTAAAAATAGAAAATAAAAATCTGGCGGTATTGAAAGACCGACAAAGTCTGGTTTTGGAAGATTTAAGTAAAAGAGAAGAAGAGTTAAAAGCCCAACTAGAAAAGTCGAAAGCTGCCGTTTCTAACCTTAATAGCTTAATTTCTAAGGTAATTACAGCAGAAAAAACTACTCGGAAAGTACCGGCATCAAGAAGAGAGATAGAAGAAACCAGAACGAAAACCGCTAAGACAGAGTCTAAAACCAAGGCTGCTGAACCCGAGAAAAAAGAAACCGTTAGCTATGCTACCAATAGTAGTAAGAAATTTAAAAATTTTGCGGCTGCAAAACATAACCTTTCTTGGCCCGTCAATGGCTTTATTTCAGATAGATTTGGAGTGAAAAACCACCCGGTACTAAAAGGCGTAAAAGTAGACAACAACGGCATCGATATTCAAACCGAAAACGGAGCTACTGTAAGAGCAGTTTTTGAAGGTCTGGTCTTGGATATTTCTCAAATACCTGGATTAAATAATGTGGTGGCTATACAGCACGGCGACTATTATACGGTTTATGCTAATCTTGAGACTGTAAATGTGAGAATAAATCAAGAAGTAAATATTAACCAAGCTTTAGGCACTGCCGCAAAAAAAGATGGATATCATGAAATTAATTTCCAAATTTGGCATAATTTCGACAAACTTAACCCCGAGCCTTGGCTTGTAAACAAATAATCGTATGTCAGTACATTCTGAAATAAAAAGAGTAACAACCAACACACTAAAAGAACTTAAAAAGAAAAACGAGAAAATCGCTTGTTTGACTGCTTATGACTTCTCTATGGCTACACTTGTAGACGCCGCAGGTATAGAATTAATATTGGTTGGAGATTCGGCTTCAAATGTAATGGCCGGTCACGAAACCACTTTGCCCATAACTTTGGACCAAATGATTTATCACGCCCAGGGTGTAGTAAGGGGAGTTAAAAGAGCATTGGTTGTGGTAGACCTTCCTTTTGGTAGCTATCAGGGTAATTCAGAGGAAGCTTTGAGGTCAGCTATCAAAATCATGAAAGAATCTGGTGCCCATGCTGTAAAAATGGAAGGCGGAAAAGAAATAGAAGAATCAATAATTCGTGTTTTAAGTGCGGGTATTCCTGTTATGGGCCACTTAGGTTTAACGCCACAGTCTATCTACAAATTTGGAACATACACGGTAAGAGCCAAAGAAGATGAAGAGGCTGAATTATTGATAGAAAACGCCAAACTTTTACAAGAACTAGGCTGTTTTGCTTTAGTGTTAGAAAAAATACCAGCCAAACTTGCAACTTTGGTAAGCCAGCAAATTGAAATACCGACGGTAGGAATTGGAGCAGGAAACGGATGCGACGGCCAAATATTGGTGGTTCATGACATGCTTGGAATAAACAAAGATTTTTCACCGCGTTTTTTAAGACGATACGCCGACCTTGCAGGCATAATGCATGGTGCATTTACCTCATATATAGAAGACGTAAAGTCAGGAGATTTCCCTAACCAAAAAGAATCGTATTGAGCATGAAATTCAAGTCTACGCCTGCCCTATTGTTTTTAGTGATGCTTGTGGCAGGCATTGTCTTGGAGTCATTTATACCATTCAAAATCAGCATTGGACTATTCGTAACTTCTTTGTTGGTTTTGTTTTTTGTATTCATTCGTAACAAAAACAGTATCTTCAAAAACCTCACATTTGTCACTTGGTTTTTGTTTGGAGTAGTTATTTCAAAAATTCATTCGATTGGCATAAACGCTTCAAAGCCTATATCTGGATCAGCATTTAGTTCTTACCTAGTCCAAATTAATTCTCCTGCCGAAATAAAACCTAAGACCTATAAAGTAGAAGGCAAAATACTAGCAATTAAAACGGATAGCCTTTGGCAAAAAAAAGCTGAAAAAACTTTGCTTTATTTCTCAAAAGACATGGGCGTTTTGCCTAAATATGGTGAGGTATATCTTATAAAAGGCTCTCCAAGAGAAATAGAAGCACCCAAAAATCCTTTGGAGTTTAACTACAAAGCATACCTTCAAAAAAAATATATTTATACGCACCAGTTTCTCCGAGAAGGAGATTTTAAATATGCCGGCAAAGCCCCAATTAGTTCGTTATTTCAATTTGCCTACGGCCTAAACAATCGCACCCAAGAAATTTTCGAAACAGTTTTTGACAATCCAAAAGCACTAGGAGTAGCAAATGCATTGGTGGCCGGCGAAAAATCAGGACTAGACTTTGAAACTAAACAGTCTTATTCAGCAGCCGGGGCAGTACATATATTGGCAGTATCAGGACTTCATGTCGGTATTCTTTTTCTTATTTTAAAAATAATATTTGGAAAGATTCTCAATCCTAAAAAAATCTGGTTTACGGTAGCAGTTTTAGGTGTATTGTGGCTGTATGCTTTATTTACGGGCCTTAGCCCAAGTGTATGTAGGTCCACTTTTATGTTTACACTTATACAATTAGCACCACTTTTAAAACGCGACCATAACTCTATTAATGTTTTACTAGTTTCTGCAATTGTGTTATTAATTATTAACCCAAATTGGATATACGATGTGGGTTTCCAACTGTCATACCTAGCTGTTTTTGGCATCATTTTCCTCTATCCTCGACTCAGAAACCTCCTTGAAATAGAAAACAAATACTTACGCTGGCTTTGGGAAATCTCTTTGGTTTCATTTTCAGCTCAATTGCTTACATTTCCTTTAAGTCTGTATTATTTCCATCAATTTCCGAATTATTTCTTACTAACAAACCCCATTGTGGCAATATTAAGTATGCTAATTTTACCAGTTGGCATCTTTGTAATTTTACTCTTTGAGGTGCCGTTTATAGGGGCTTTTTTAGTATATATTTTCAAAACGCTCATAGCAGTGCTCAATTACTTGGTGTTTTATATTTCTGATTTAAAGTTCTCAACTACTACGCGTCTGGAACTTGGTACATATTCTGTTATTTTGCTTTTTATGTTTATCGGCTTAATAATTCATTTTTTCACTAGAAGAAATAAACTTTCACTTATAGCAGCAAGTGTTTTAGTATTAATATTAAGTGTTCAAAAAATATATAAGACTTACGAGCAAAACCAAAGCAACGAGCTTACCTTTCACTACATACCTAGAGGTTATGGAATTAGTATTTTAGACCAAAGAGAAGCAAATTTTATTTCTACTAAAGAGTTAATTGATGACCCCTTGATTACACAGTTTCACTTAAAAAACTACTATGACCACATGGGAATCAAAGCAGAAACTAGAGTTTCGAGTGAAAATAGAAGTATGTTAAAAATTTCGAAAGAAAACTTAAAGGTGCAATGGGTACTTGATCAAAATGCAATCTCAGACCTTGACCTGACAGCGGACTATCTTATGATTTCGAATGATGCCATTAGAGATTTAGAAATCCTAAAACACTATAAAGGTCAAATAATAATAGATGGCTCCAATAAAAAATGGTACATAGAAAACCTACAAGAACAAAACAAAAACTATAACCTAAACCTGATATCACTTTACGACTCTGGTTCAAAAACATTTAAAATATAATTCAATGAAAAAAATACTGAACATCTTATTTATTGCAGTTGGAGTATTGGTAATCACCTTATTTGCAATCAGATATTGGACAAAAAGCCATAGCCCTTTTGAGAAAATAAAAGGAGACACCAAAAAAGGGAAAGTTGAGATAGGGTATTGCAGGCCATTAAAAAAAGACCGCAAAATTTTTGGTTCGGTGGTGCCATACGAAACAGTCTGGAGAACAGGAGCTAACGAAGCAACAACAATCGAATTTACTAGTTTTGGTACATTCGGTGGCAGAAAAGTAAAAGCTGGAAAATACAGCCTTTGGACCATTCCTTCACCTAACTACTGGACCGTCATATTAAATAACGAAACAGGTCAGTGGGGAACAAACTACGATGAAAAAGCAGATTACCTTAGATTTAAAGTAAAAGCAGAAACTTCTGATAAGCCAATAGAGCAACTCACAATTAAACTCGAAAAAGAGGAAAACGGCTTAAACTTTTATTTGGGTTGGGAAAATACAGTTTTGAATATCCCAATCAGATAAACTTAATAAAATATTTTGGCTGCTTCTCGGGTTTTATCTAACAAATGAATAAGTTTTTGACTTGCACTTAACGGGAAAATTTCACTTTCTAGTTTTCCTGCTTGTAGACATGCATGAACTTCGTCTGCTTCATAGTTGTACCCAAAAGTATCGCGAGGGAAGTCAAAAACCACAGGTTCTTGATCTTTGAGGTGTAAGGTCACCTTTTTGGATTCATGAAACTTGGTGTGAATCGTTATTTTTCCAAGTTCACCATATATAATAGCCTCACAGTTAGTATCACACCCAAATGTGCAATTTAGCAATGCCGTTGACTCATTATCATATTGAAAAAGCATCGATGTGGTTTCATCTACACCGGTTTGAGCAAAAATACTTGAAGCCTTGATAGCAGATGGATACCCCAAAATTAATAAAGATAAATATATAGGATAGATACCGATATCGAGCAAAGCTCCTCCCCCTAACTTCTGGTTGTAAGCTCTGCCTTCAAAATCCTTTATAGCTTTAAAACCAAAATCTGCATGGAGAGTGATTATTTTACCTAAAACCCCTGATTGTATTATTTCTAACGTTTTAAGGGTGCTTGGCAAAAAACGCGTCCACATTGCTTCCATTAAAAACACCTTTTTTTCTCTAGCTGTGGTAATCATTTGATTCACTTCGCTCTCTTCCATACCAAATGGTTTTTCACACAAAACCGGAGTACCGTTGTTTAAACAAAGTAAAGTATGTTGTAAATGAAATGGATGAGGAGTGGCTACATATACCACGTCAACTTCAACGGAGAAAAGCTCTTCGTAATTTCCAAAGGCATGCTTTGCATCGTGCCTAAGAGCAAAGTCTTGTGCTCGTGCTAAAGATGTACTCGAAACTGCAAACAGTTCGCCGTATGTTGTACTTTTTAAATCTGATGCAAATTTTTCAGCAATTCGCCCTGCACCTATTATTCCCCACTTTATTTTTTTCTCCATTGCTCAAATTTAGGCAAGTTATATGCGTCCACAAACCTTGAACGTAAAATAATTATCTGATAACTATTTTTCTTGATTGCTTATAAATGGGACTGCTGACTTTTAAAACATAAACGCCAGGTTTTAATCCTTGATTAAATGTAATTTTAAAGGTATCGCGATCGAGTTCCATCACAGTAACGCCGAAGTCAGACCCCTGTACATCAACCAATTGAACTTTAAAGTCTTTAACAGAAGATTCCAATATTAAATAGTCTGTAGCCGGATTGGGGTATGCAACTATCTCAGGGTTAGGAAGTGGCTCATTGGCCAAAGGCACAAATCTAAAACTTGAATTAGGTCCATCGTATGTTTTACCTGCTTGGTCCGAGTATTTAAGCCTATAATAGTTTGTACCTACTACAGGATTTTTGTCTTTGAATTTATAGGTTTTGGTAATACTCGAGTTTATCGCTGCAAAGACTTCATCAAGCCTTACAAAAGTTTTATTATCGTCACTTTTTTCAACATATATATATTGAGAGCCACGCTCATACGTGGTAGTCCACAATAATTCTATTTCTTCAAATTCATTTAAAAATGACTCAAACCTACCAAAAACCACAGGAGGCGGTGTATCCAGCGTAAGTGACCAAAAATCAGATTGACCTCTATTCAGGTTTAAGTCTCCGTCTGTAGAGCGGGAACTTCCGGCCAAGAATAGCACCCCATCTTTTGAGAAAGTTCCACCTCGGGCCAAATCGATATCTGCCCCTCCTTGCAACCTATCGTATAGCACCTGACCTGTGGAAGCTTTAACCACACGTACCCAAACATCGGTGAGGGTACCTTTGGGCTTTACTGTTCCTATAGTAGATTCACTCGTTCCTATAAAATAAAGCTTATCATCAGAGCTTTCGAGCACCTTATAAAAACCATCATTTCCTGTGCCTCCATTTCGTGTGGCACTTAGAAGACTTCCTTGATTATCTATTTTTACAATTAAACCATCTTTTTCGCCCAAAGAACTACCTAAAACTCCAGATGTAGAGCTAGACTCTCCGGCTATCGCGTAGGTTCTGGTACTGCCAATTTCTGTTACAGAATGAAAAACATCCAAACTTAACCCACCGAAGCCTTTTGCCCAAGATTGTCTTCCAGACGCATCTATTTTTATAGCCAAACCGTCATAAAATCCTTGACCCGCACCCGGAATATCACGCTCTAATGAAAGTGTGGTACCTACCATTAAAAATCCATTATCTGAGGTTGGAATTATGTCATTCAGGTAATCTTCTAAACCACCACCATAGGTTTTCTCCCACATGGTATCCCCATAAGGAGTAAGCATAGCAAAATAAAAATCAGCCCTAGAAAAGGGACTTGCATTAATAGATCGTGTAGCTCCTACTACCATTTGGCCGCTTGGCAACACTTTTAAGGTAGGTTTCGAAAAACTATTTGTAGCTTGATATGAATTCGAACTTGAACTATTTCCGCCGTTAAACATCCTTTTTGAAACTACACTACCATCGAGCTTTAGCCTTACCATCAATAGTCCGCCATTTATACCATTGCTACTAGCATCGCCGTCGGTAGAGAGTGTTGAGCCCAGAATCACATATTCGTTATTGATAGTTTTTACTATACTTGTGGCTATATCTTCTTTTGAGCCACCAAAGGTTTTGGTCCATTCCAAATTTCCTTTTGCCGAAACCTTAATTACCCAAAAATCACTACCCCCTGCTCCATCAAAACCTTGGGAGTCTTTTACATCAAATGAGTTTTTACTAGTTGTAGAACCTACCACTATAAATCCGCCATCTGTACACTCTACAGCGTCATAAGCAATCTCGTTTCTTTCACCACCATATGCCTTTTGCCAATCCAAAATAAAGTCTTGGCCGAAAACTACGGTTCCCGAAAAAATGAAAAATAATATCCCAAATACTCTTGTAAACATGTATGCGAATTAAAGTCAAAAAAAAAGATAATCGCTCAAAATTCATGCCTAAGGCTATATAAACGGTACCAAATAATTATTAAAATCGATTTTCTTGAATTTTATCTCTATTAAACTTTTAAAATAAATACTTCGTATGTTGGAAAAAATGGATTAGGAAAAGGTATAAAAACATGGAATAACTTTCATACCACTGAAACCCTACCCCCCTTTTTGTTGTTTAATTTTTGAACCCAGATATTTAGTAAATGAAGATAGTAATTTCGCCAGCCAAAACGTTAGACTTTGAATCAGTTTTACCTACCAATGAGCATTCTTTGCCACGTTTTTTAGAAGAATCAAAAATAATAAATGAGTCACTTAAAAAGAAGTCAGCTAAAAAACTTTCTGATTTGATGAGTATTTCGGAAGCTTTATCTAAACTTAATTTTGAAAGGAATCAATTAAGAGACTTAGAAAACCCCGAAGAAAACGCAAGACAAGCTGTATTTGCTTTTAAAGGAGACGTGTATTTGGGTTTAGATGCATATACTTTAGATTCAGCTAAGATTGGACAAATGAACGATAAACTGAGGATTCTTTCTGGATTATATGGTTTATTAAAGCCTTTAGATTTGATTCAGCCGTATAGATTGGAAATGGGCACTTCTTTGAAAATCGGAAGAAAACCAAACCTTTATAAATATTGGGATGACAAAATCACAAATGCTATAAATGAGGAACTAGCTGAAGGTGAGCCTTTTATTAATCTTGCTTCACAAGAATATTTCGGAGTAGTAAAACCTCAAAAACTAAAAACCCCGGTGATTACCCCCGTTTTCAAGGATTTTGTAAATGGGAACCTAAAAGTCGTGAGTTTCCACGCCAAAAAAGCCAGAGGAATGATGGTAAGGTACATTTTAGACCACAACTTAGATGCCGCCGAAAGCCTAAAAACATTTAACTACGGAAACTACGAATACGATGACAAAGCCTCATCCGAACACGAATTTGTATTTATCAGGTAATTACTGAATGTGAATTGACTCTCCCAAACAGTCTTCAAAGCAATGATGTATTTGGAAAGTTTGCTCTACACCTAGCTTTTGCCCGGTTTGAGCTATTATATACAAAAAAACGAACCCTCCCAGTAGAAATGGCAAAATCCAGAGTATAGTGGCGTCTTGGTGCAAATTAAGCTTAGCTAAGCCCCAGATGGTTATAAAAAAAGAAGCAATTCCGAGGAGTATATTGCCAAAAAGAAACATTAACCAAACTGAAGGATTTGGACCATACCGTCCTCTTATTATCAAAGTGTCCCGATCGGTTTCTTCGAAAGAAATATTTAGTTGAGGAGACCAAAAATGCTGCTCAGATGCCTTGATGGTAAAAAAACCATGAGATTTAGAAAACCTTCCTTCTACATGTGGGTGCGTAGACCCATTGTTTTTAGCCATTCGCTCCAAAACCTCTTTTAATGGCTTATCGGTTTCAAAAGCAAATTTTGGTCTAACTCTAAAACTCGTCATTTTATGTTCATATTATGGTTGAAACATGAATTTAAAGGAGCGGGTACTAATAAAAAATGATTATAGACAGAATTTAAAACAAAAAAGCCTTTGACCAAAAGGCCAAAGGCTGTGATAATGTCGTAGTCCAAAAAAATTACATTCTGAAATGCGAGAACGCTTTGTTGGCATCAGCCATTCTGTGCGTATCATCTTTTTTCTTCACTGAGGCACCTTCACCTTTAGAGGCAGCGATAATCTCACCTGCTAAACGCTCTGTGATGGTTTTTTCTCCACGCTTACGAGCGTAGTTAATCATCCATTTCATACCTAGCGACTGCTTACGCTCAGCTCTTACTTCAGTAGGTACTTGAAAAGTAGCACCACCTACTCTACGGCTTTTAACCTCTACTGCTGGCATAACATTGTTCAATGCTTTTTTCCATACTTCTAATGGATTTTCGCTTGTACGTTTTTCAACAATCTCAAGTGCTCCGTAAAACACTGCATAGGCAAGAGATTTCTTACCATCATACATAAGATTGTTTACAAATTTGGTAACAGTTACATCCCTAAACTTAGGATCAGGTAACACGTACCTCTTTTTTGGTTTTGCTTTTCTCATTTCTTAAATTTTTAAGAAGGTTTCGTTTAATGATTTAAACTAATTCACATTCGGTAAAACCTGAACATTACTTCCCCTATATCAATACATCTATTTAAAGATGTTTAATAAAGATCAATGTTTGTTACTTTTTACCTTTTGTTGGTGCTGCAACCTGACCTGGCTTAGGACGTTTTGCACCATACTTCGAGCGACTTTGCTTACGGTTGTTTACACCGGCGGTATCTAATGCCCCACGAACGATGTGATAACGTACACCCGGTAGATCTTTCACACGACCACCTCTAATCAATACGATTGAGTGCTCTTGCAAGTTGTGACCTTCACCTGGAATGTAGGCATTCACCTCTTTCTGATTCGTAAGACGCACACGAGCAACTTTACGCAAAGCCGAGTTTGGCTTCTTAGGCGTAGTAGTGTAAACTCTTGTACAAACTCCACGACGTTGAGGGCAAGAATCCAATGCCGGAGATTTTGACTTGTAATTAAGTGTCTCTCTTCCTTTTCTTACTAACTGCTGTATAGTAGGCATTGTAAACTGTTAAAAATTAATTAAAAAATATTTTTCTCCCCTAAAAAGGGAGTGCAAAGGTAAGGAAATTTTGGAATAAGTAAAAGAAATGCAAAAAAGAAATGGAAGTTTTTCTTCAATATCAGCTAAATACTCTAAAATATTGATTTTGAAATACTTTTATTTCCTAAACTGATCTATTATACGCTGCAAGGCCTTGAGGGTATCTAGGTTACTAAAAAACTCATACAACTGTACATGTTTATCATAATCCAATATCAATCCTTCTTGCAAGTACTTATACGCTTCATTAAAATTGCTATCATAAAGTAAATAAACCGTAGCCCTAAAATAAAGATCAGCGTCTTCTGGCAACTCTTCTATACCTTCATATACAATTTCAAACGCACGGTGATACTCTTCATTTTCGAAATATAACAAAGACCAGTTTAACCAAATATCAGGATTGATTGGATCCAAATCTGCGGCTTTATAATAGGCCTCCCCCGAAGAAACCACATTGCCTAACTTTGATTCGTTATCACCTAACAATAACCAATAGTCGGCATTTATATCATTTAACTTAATTGCTTTTTTTACAAAATGAATAGACTCTAGGTATTTCTCTTGTTCGTACAAAACCGAACCCATTCCATACCATGCGTCGTCCCAAAACTCATCTAAAGTAGATGCTTCTTTGTAAAACTTATAGGCTTCGCCATATTCTTCTAATTTCTCATGCGATGCAGCCAAGTGAGTTAACACATCGGCATTAGGTTCTTCGTATTTTAGTGTATTCTGAAAAGCCTCCTTTGCTTTTTCAAAACTCTCCAAATTCATGAAAGTTAACCCCAGGTTATACCATCCAGTAGAAAAATCCTCCGAAATAGCCACCACAAATTCAAAAGCCTCTTGGGCTTTCTCAAATAAATTAAGACAATTGAAACTTAAACCTAATGCAAACCAAGCAAGGTGATTGTACGGGTCTAAATCTATTAATTTTTGAAAAAAGACAATTCCTTCTTCAGCCTTTCCCTGTATTTCGTAGCAATAAACGAGTTCATTAAACAATATTTCGTTTCTTGAGCCACCCTCTATGGCATCTTTAAATGCAACCACAGCCTCATCAAAAGCTCCTAGATTCATGTTAGCCATGCCAACCTGAAAGAGGATATTCTCTTTTTCTTCGGTTAAAATCAAAAGATTATTAAAAAGCTCCAATGCTTTTTCGTTTTCTCCTGTATAAATCAAGATTACACCGCGAAAATACTCGATTTCGTTGTCTGATGGATGAAAAATACTGGCATGGTCTAAAAGCTCATTTGCTTCTTCAAGCTCAAACTTATTGATCAACAACTGTACTTTATTTAACATCAACTCCAAAGAATTTGGATAATGCTTTAGTCCATATTTACAGGCTTTAAAAGCAAGTTCAAACTTGCCTTTCAGAAGATAATATTCTGAAAGAGACTCAAAGGTTTCTTCAGAAAAATAAGGAGCCTCTTTTTTTTTGAGCATATTTTCAAATCTCAGAGCCGCATCCGCCAAGGTTGCTTCATTAAACTCATCAAAGTGGTCACCATATTCTTGACTCATGCGGAAGGGGTTTTGCTATTAAATTCACTCAAATAAAATTAATAAAAGTCTATGATAACTTTTCATAATTCTATATTTTTTTTCGAAATAAATCTAACGATTAAATATCATTTTAAATTCAAATTACTTCTGAATATTCTTTCAGAAGGTCACCGCAAACTTCATCAAGTGTTTGATTTAGTGGTCTAAATTCGAAATTAAAATATTTTTCTGCCTTTTGGTTTTTGTATAAAATTTGAGTCTGAGCTGTTTTGGCGGTTTCCTTTGTAATTAATGGATTAGTCCCAAAAACAAAAGAACGCAAAGCTTCTATTCGCCAAAGAATGGCGATGCTCCTCGGCCCCAAAAGCTTATTCGGAGGATTTTTGTGAAACCGTTTTGCTATTTCTTTAAAAAAATCTGCATACTTAATATTACCACCCGATACCACAAATCGCTGACCGTAAACCTCCTCACCTAAAGACAAAGCAGCTAAAGCTGCCACATCTTTTACGTCTACGTAATTTATATAACCAGGTGTATAAAAAGGCTTTTGATCAAATACATACTTAAACAACCTAGTGCTACTTTTGGTCCAATCTCCTGCACCGAGCACTATCGATGGATTTAAAACTACAACCTTTAAGCCTTCTGCTTCGCCTCTCCAAACCTCACATTCAGCCAAGTATTTGGTTTTGGCGTAGTGCGAGTTCAGGTCCGAATCTTCCCATTTTTGATTTTCTGAAATCTCGATAGCTTTATTGCCTTCCGATTGGTGAGCGGTTGGTCTACCCAAAGAGGCTATTGAACTAATAAATATCAATTTAGAAACACCTTGAATCAAACATAAATTAACCACATTGGCAGTGCCCTCTATGTTAACTTTATACATATCTGCTCTATCTTTTGGAGCAAACGATACTATGGCCGCTGTATGAATTACAGTATCAATGTTTTCTAATGCCTTTTCTAATGAAAGAACATCGAGGATGTCACCTTTGACTATTTCTATCTCATCCAAGATCTCAGATAACGCACTAAGATCCGAAGTTTCTCTTACGAGTGCCCGAACTTTAAAACCCTTGGCTAGCAATGTTTTTCCTATTTCGGCTCCAACCAAACCTGTAATACCTGTAACTAAGACCTTCATTTTGGCTTTTTTTTAACAAAAGTAAGGTTTAAAGTAATTCTTTTTAATTGAAATTGAAGAATTAAACAAACAAGTCTTATTTTCGTGCTATTAATTTTAACACAAAATAACACCTTACTTTTTACATGTTTAAAAAAGTAATACTTTTTGTAGCCATTTTTTGTTTTGGAGCTCTCGCAGGATATTTCTTTCATGAAAATGAAACCGAAGGCGTTTCTCCAAAAACTAACTCCATAAACTCCCAAGATGTCTTTCCAAAAGACATTCACAACTCGGATATTACGGGCCGCCAAGAAGTCATACCTGCAGAGGCTATTGAAATGTACGCATATGTAATAAAGAATCAGTCTGCCCCTGACGGATATGTAGGAGGCAGAAAATTCAATAATTTTGAAAAACTTCTCCCAATAAAAAATTCAAATGGAAAAAATATTTCATATCAAGAATGGGATATTTATCCGAAAATAAAAGGTAAAAACAGAGGAGCAAGACGAATAGTCACAGACAATTATAATAATGGGTACTATACGCCTGACCATTATCAATCATTTATTAAAATAAAACCATCAAAAAAATAATTTTTTAACAAAGCAATGAAAAATCTCTTGATTTGTGAGCCGAAAGAAATTCACAAAGATTTTGTAGTCATCACTATTGATTCTAAAAAAGTAACCTCTCTTCGAGAATTTTACGAAACTCTAGCTACTTCACTCTATTTTCCAGATTATTTTGGATTTAATATGGACTCACTCGATGAGCTCCTAAATGATTTATCTTGGTTGGAAGATGAAAAAATTGCGGTTTATTTTACAAACACTAAAAGTTTCCTAATTAACGAAAGAAGCGAAGACAAAATCTTGAGTTTGTTAGACATGCTTGATGCCATAAGCGAAGACTGGAAATGGATGGAGCCTGACGAAGACCTCGGCCCAGATGACGACGACTACATTCCTAAAAAAGAATTGTTGTTTTGTTTTGAAGACAGCGACGAAATGGCAGATTTACTAAACAAACTGTAAACTTTTACGTTTTATACGTTAGGCAAACAGTTTAAAAACAATTGACCTTTTGGGTCTAAAAAAAACGAAATGAAATCATATTTCCTTCAGGTAAAAGAAGTTATCCAAGAAACGCCTGATACGATAACTATACAGTTTTGGCACCCTATAAACGAGCAAGTAAAATACAAAGCTGGCCAGTTTATCACCATTACGGTACCTGATAAAGACAAAAAGAAAATAAAAAGAAGCTACTCGATGTGTAGCTCTCCTAGTTTTGATACGGCCGTGGCTGTTTCTGTGAAACGGGTAAAAGACGGCATAGTATCAAATTACCTGAACGACCATGTAAAAATTGGTGATTTCCTAGAAGTGGTAGAACCTATGGGGACCTTCTTTTTTGAACCTTCGGAAACACCCACTGACCGAAACGTGGTGTTGGTTGGTGCTGGTAGCGGCATTACACCTCTAATGTCGATCGCCAAAACCGCACTAAAAAGTGAGCCTAACACCAAGGTTTTCTTGTTATATGGCAACAAGGATGAAGAAAATATCATTTTTAATAAGCAACTAAGGCAACTGTGTGATACGTACCCAGAGAGATTTGAAATAGTACATGTCCTAAGTAAGGCTAACGATAATTGGCTCGGACTTAAAGGTAGAATAAGCCAAGCTAGTGCTACAATGGTTTTTAAAGACTGGGGAGTGGATTTCCAAAAAGACCTTTTCTACATGTGTGGACCAGAAGGCCTTATGCAAGAAGTAAACAAAACTTTAGAACTATTTAATACTCCTTCAGAAAATATTCACTCTGAAAAATTTCATGCTACCTCAATATTGGATGAGCTTAACGAAGCGGAAGCAAGTGAGTTAAAAATCCAAATAGTGAAAGTTATATACGATGGTGAAACACATGATATAGAAGTAGCCCCTCACCAAACGATTTTAGAGGCCGCATTAGAAAAAGACATTGACTTGCCATACTCGTGTCAAGCCGGTATGTGTACGGCTTGTATGGGAAAATGCACTTCAGGTAAAGTATTGATGGACGAAGAAGACGGATTAACCGAAAGTGAAATAAAAGAAGGATACATACTCACATGTGTGGCTCACCCTATGTCAGAAGGTGTGGTACTTGAGATAGAGTAATTGGCGTTTTATTTAGATACAAAAAAGCTCACTTTTGAATATTCGAAGTGAGCTTTTTTTTGCTTTATACGCAAGTAAAAATATGTGACCTATTTTCTTTAAATAAACAGAAGATTGAGTGACCATTATTTCTTAGCAAAGTCAAAATATAAAATTACAGTGATTTGAAAAAAAACCTTTACCCATTTTTATTTCTAGGCCTTCCGCTAATGCCTTTCCCTCATACAAACTTTTGCAAACACACCCAAAAACAGGATGTTGTTAAAGCAGTTAGAAAGATTAAAGATGAGTTAGGGAGTTTTCAGTTTGATTCAGTAATTTTTAAAAAGAAGATTACTTTTTTAGGATAATAAGAAAGTAACCCAACAAAAAGTAAGAAAAAGGCCTCAAAAGGGCCTTTTTTTATACATAAACCAAAGATGACAATTGGTTTTTATCAAACATATCATTTGCCAAATCCATAAGTACAGTTTGGTCAATCTTATCGATATCATCAAATATTTGGGTAAGGCTCTCCACTTTTTCTAAATCCAAAAGACTCTTGGCCATCATTAACATATAGCCCTGCTTGCCTTCTTCGGCCATAGCCAACTGCCCTTTTAGCTGATCTTTTAAGGTCTTTAATTGCACAAGGCCCAAAGGTTTTTGCATTAACTGCTCCATTTCCTTGTTAACAAGACGCATGGCCTTATTTAGATTTTGGGGATCTGTGCCAAAGAAAATTCCGAAAAAGCCTGTATCCATAAAACTAGAATAAGAAGCCTCTATTTGGTAAACTAAACCGTATTTTTCACGAAGGCTTAGGTTAAACCGCGAGTTCATACCTGGGCCACCTAAGAGATTTACCAAAGCGAAAAATGGGAGCCTATTTTTATCATGAATAGCATATGAAGGCCTACCAATGGCCACATGGGCCTGATTGTTTTTCTTATCTATTTTGTGGTTTGTAGAAACATATTCTGTGGGCGAAAGCCTAGTTTTAACTCTACGTTTCACCGGAATGTCACTCAATAACTTCTCCGACACTTTTATAACCTTTTTGAAATCTAGGTTTCCAACGATAGACAAAACAATTTTTTCGGTATCTAAATTTTCGTCAATAAAATCTATAAGGTCTTGACGTTTAAAACGCTGCACACTTTCTTGCGTTCCCAAAATATTGACTCCTAGCTGATGATTCGGGAAAATTAAGGAATCAAATTCATCCTGAATGGCGTCTTCTGGCGAATCTAAATACATAGACATTTCCTCTAAAATCACACCTCTTTCTACTTCAAGCTGTTTTTCAGGAAAAATACTATTAAATGTGATGTCAGTTAAAAGCTCAACCGATTTCTCAAAATATGAGTCTAAAACAGAAGCATAAAAACAGATTTTTTCTTTAGTAGTATAGGCATTTAGCTCACCACCTACTGCTTCTAGGCTATTGATAATGTGATATGACTTCCTTTTCTTGGTGCCTTTAAAAGCCATATGTTCCCAAAAATGGGCAAGGCCAGCTTGATGTGGAAGCTCATCACGACTCCCGATATCCAACATTATTCCACAATGAACAATTTTGGTATTATATACTTGCTTATATGCTACTCTGATTCCATTTGGAAGAGTATGAAGCTGAAATTCAGTCATTTTAAAATTTAAAATCCAAAAAAATAATTTGCAAAGTTACGCTAATTACATTTAATAGACACATAACCCAATAAAAATACTCTTTGTTCCTAAAAGGAAACAATACCAAATCAATTATTATATTTCATTTAGAGCTCTTTGTACTAATTTGTCAGTTTATATTATCTTTGAACAAACTAAAACAAGGCATATTTTATGAAAATTATAGCGGAAAGTGGATCTACAAAAACTGATTGGCGGTGTATAGGCGAGACTTCCAAAAGTTTTAACACCGTTGGGTTAAATCCATATTTCGTTAGCTCAGATGAGGTATATATGGCCATCAAAGATTCGTTTGCTAGCTTAGGAAATGAAGAAATAACCGAGGTTCATTTTTATGGAACAGGAATAACTGACGAAAGCAAAGCCGACATAATAAAAAATGGAATTCGTAAAGTTCTTAAAAACAGGACTGAAATATTTACCTATAGCGACATAATTGCTTCTGCAAGAGCCCTGTTTGGCAACTATGAGGGCCTGGCGTGTATTTTAGGCACAGGCTCAAACAGCTGCTATTGGGATGGGCAAATGAATTCTTTTCAAATACCCCCTCTGGGCTTTTGGCTTGGCGACGAAGGCAGTGGCGGCCACTTAGGTAAAACACTTATTTTAGATTATTTACACAAAAATTTAAGTGAAGAGTTAAACGCAAAATTTATATCAAAATACGGTACAATAGACCGCCTAGAAATATTGAACCAAGCGTATTCACAGCCAAAGCCTAATAAATATTTTGCTTCGTTTGCTCCTTTTTTGTTAGAAAACAAAGAAGACTATCAATGCCAAAAACTTATAATTCAGTCTTTTGACGAGTTTTTTGCCAAATATGTTTTAAAATACCCGAACCAAAGCCCCATCGGTTTTGTGGGTTCTATTGCTCACCATTTTGGAGATATATTAACCCAAGTGGCGGCGAGTCATAATCTAATTATTAGCAAAATAGTGGAGAAACCTATTGACGCCTTGGTTGAATTTCATCAAGAATAGCGGTCGTTTCGCCAGGGATATGCCGTGTTAGAATAACCTCTTTCTTCCCAAAATCCTTTTTTATTGGTATTGAGAAATTCAATTCTCTTTATCCATTTAGAACCTTTCCATGCGTAAAGCTGTGGAGTGACCATACGTACAGGTCCGCCATGTTCTAGTTCTAAAGGAGCATCATAAACCGTATGTGCCAAAAGCACATCAGACTTTAAGGCTTCTTCGATAGAAAGATTAGTGGTGTAAGTATCATAGCCATAACACATCACATGCGTAGCTGTAGCCTTGGGCATAGCCAATGCGGCTAAATCAGCAAAACTTACCCCTTTCCAAGGCATATCCAATTTTGACCAAGTGGTTACGCAATGAAAATCACTTATATCTTCGGTTTGTGGCATATTCATAAACTCTTCCCAGTTTAAAATCACGGGATTTTCTACTTCACCGTCAATTTTTAATCGCCAGTTTTGTAGTTCAATTTTAGGATGATATCCCAAATCTAAAACAGGCCATTTCTCTGTCAAAGTTTGACCAATGGGCGTTTGGGGCATTCCATGTCTGTTAATTGGGCCTTTGCCCAAAGGCTTCTCGTCCGAAACAGAAGGTGATGCTTCCATTTTGGATTCAAATCTCGCCTTCAGCTTCATTCTAGCTTCTATAATCCTATCAAGTTTATTGTTTTCTTCTTCCATAATTGTTTTTCAACTGAGCATATATACGAATATAACACTAATCATATTAAATATGTTGCCTTAGTATTTTTTGAAGTTTTGGAATCAATATATATGAATATATGTTCATATATTAAACCAACATAAAACTTACTATTTGAGCCATAAAAGCTTAAATTTGAGCAACAATAGAAATTAAATAAAAATGGGTGAATTATCAGCGGCATTAAAAATGAAATGCCCTCGTTGTGGAAAAGGTGAGTTGTTTGAAAACACTGGGATTTTGCCTAAAAAAGGATGGTTTGGAATGAATACCAACTGTTCGGAGTGTGGCTTGAAATATGAAAAGGAACTCGGTTTTTTTTATGGTGCTATGTATATTTCTTATATGCTAAATATTGCACTTTTTGTAACCGTAACTGTGGGATATTACTTATTTTTCGAAGACTCCGTGGACTGGCGAGGATATATAATTTCTTACGTAATATTAACTCTGATACTCACCAAATGGATTTATAGAATGTCTCGCTCACTTTGGTTGATGATTATGATAAAGTATGAACCAGAAAAAAAAGAATTAACAAAATAAATAAACAAATAAAAGAATGACGGGAAGTTTTGAAGAACTAATAAACTCCGAAAAGCCTGTATTAATAGATTTTTCGGCAGAATGGTGCGGACCTTGTAAAGCCTTGGCTCCAATCTTAAAGCAATTGGCAAATGACATGGGTGATGTAATAAAAATTATCAAAATAGACATCGATAAAAACCCAGCTTTGCAGAGGAAGTATAACATTTCTGGAGTACCTACGATGATGGTTTTCCAAAAAGGACAGCAAAAGTGGCGACAAAGTGGCGTACTGCAACTAAGCCAGCTTAAGCAGGTGATGAATGGATTTTTATAATGAATATCTTAAAGCCCGAGAAATCGGGCTTTTTTTTAGTTACATCCCTCAATTTTCGTCAAAAACACAGCCCCATTATCTACCAAAAAACCGGGTAATAATAAAATATAATTCCCTGCAGAATACGTAACATTTGAAGCTCCTGAAATTTGGTTTTCAGCACTTATACTCACTGAGGCATCTTTGCTTATTACTCCAGAATTAAAAACATTTGAACTTATATTAGAAATCAAAAGATTTTCGGGACATTTTATTACAACCAACTCATTAGAATTGACCCTGTTGCCAGCATCATCTAAAGCTTGAACTATCACTTTATTTATTCCAACCGGCATATTTTGAAACTGATAAGTTAACGAAGAAACCACCTGTACTAAAACCCCATTTAAAAACACTTCATATTCAATATTACTATCAATTAAATCAGTGGCTTCATTCCACGTAATATCTAAATTTCCTTGCGAAAATTGCCCGTTTAAAAACATACCAAAACTAGGTGCTTCATAATCTGAGCTTGGACAATTATTGAAAAGCCTGGTATTTGCCCAGTCGCCGTGATCGCCACAGTTTGAGCCATTTGCTTGATCTACTTCAAGTTTTAGCTCAGTGGCTCCAGCTAACGGTAAATTAATTGACTGTGTTGCAGAAACAGGGAAAACGCTACCACTATTAAAGGATTCTATCCCATCTAAATAAACTTTAAAAATCACTTCTCCACAACTGTAATCGTTAACCTCGTCATCTATCCCTACATCGGCTCCAAAATGTGTAAAATTCAAACCAGAAATATCAAATTTCAATTCAGAAGGAGCATGTACCCCAAATCCATTGGTATATGTTACGCCATTTAAAGTAAGTGTACCACCATCACCATTGCCATCATTACCATTGCTTTTATTTTTTTCAAAAGGGCCAAAGCCGTTAGTCCATGTTTGAGGCACCAATTCCGATAGCGTAAAACTCGAAATACAAGAGGATGCAATTGGAGTGAAAAGCAATTGAGGAGAAACAGTTGGATTGCCAGCAAAATCTCTCGCTATTATCTGAACTTTTTGACTTTTACCAAATAAACTTGTCGTACTAGTGTAATGATGAAGATCCATATCTTTTGAAAAGAATCCTAAAGATTGGCCATTCACAAAAATTTGAATATTTTTAATATTGTAATTATCAGTAATACTTGACCATAAAATATCAAATCCATCAGATGTAATATTTTGGACTTTCAAATTAAACTGGGAAGGGGGAACAATATCTTCTGAATTACAATTAGGAAAAAGGTCTTTAATATAGCTTGTGCTTAAACCATCAGAATCAAAAACAGTAAACTTAAAACGATAAAAATAGACATTATTATCACAAGGCACAGCATCTAAAATAAAACTTGTAGAAAGACTTTGGCTTGAAAACTCAGGATGAAAATGTTGATTATGATGCAATTCTACTTCCCACGAATAGGTTAAATTAGAATTACTTTCCTCTAAGTCTGAAACTATAGCACTTAGGTTTTGGACAACTCCGCCTGTTCTATTAAATGAAAATAGAGAATCAAGGTTAGTTGACAATATTTTTGGTGGCGTATTGTTTAAAAAAATCTTTAAAGTCTTAACACTAGTCAAGCCTCCATCGTCTGTTACTGTAAGAGTTACGATATAATTTGAAACTTGATTATTTGGTGAATTAAATTGATGACTTATGTTTACGCCCGCACCAACATTCCCATCACCAAAATCCCACGCATATGTTAATAATCCATTTTCAGGATCAGAGGAATTTGAAGCATCAAAAGTCACCGTTAATGGATTGTTTCCGAAATATTTATCTGTATTAAAATTCGCCACAGGAAATTGATTTCCTGAAGGAGTATACGCTATTTTGGCAATTTCTCCTGAAATTGAACTAAAATAGACTAAGCCATCATTTGGATTATATGCGAATGTAGTAAGTCCACCACAAGAGGAACAAAATGGAGAAATAGTAGTCGGATTATCCATGGCATCAAAACCAGCCACTTTAACCCATGAATCATTAAAGTCGGCAAAAAAGTATTTCCCTTGATATTCGGCCGGATATATGTTCCCTGAATAAATTAAGCCTCCGACTACACACCCACCTGTAAAATTTGGAGAAGAAAAACTTTCTGAACCGACTTCCAAAATATTATTATCTGAAACAACCCTAGCCGTGGAGCCCCCTCTGCCCCACTCTATGGCTGGTAGTATAAAACTTATAGGATCAAAAAGTTCATTGTAAAGATGCGAATGATCTATCCCTTCAAATCTGGGCCAGCCAAAGTTTTGCCCCGCTGTTTTAATAATATTTATTTCTTCTTTTGTGTCTTGCCCCACGTCTCCGGCGAAAACAACTCCGGGATTTCCAGCCTCCATATTATGAACACCTGAATTTTGCTTCACAAAAAACTTAAATGAATTCCTTAATCCCTTAGCCCAAACGCGACTTTCGGCCGATCGAGGAGCACTTGGGTTATAATATGGATTCGACGCTAGGCCATTTCCAGTTTCGGGATCTAAACGTAATAACTTTCCAGCATGAGAGTTCTGTAATTGGCATCTCCATAACCTCTTGGCATCATATTCTTCCTGACTTAATATACCGAGTGCAAAGGCTTCATCTTCATAGTCTGCCCCTGCCGCACCATCGCCAAAAGTTGCTAAAAGTGACCCATCTTCTCCGAATTTCAAGTCGCCACCAGCATGCCAAATACCTGTCAATGGCATTCCTGTTTGTGCAGTTTCTCCCAATAAAACTAACCTTGAATTTGGCACCAACTCACTAAAGTTCATATTTGGATTTAAAGTAAACCTTGTAATTCGTGCAATAGTAGCCCCTTGCTCACTTACATATGGATTATAGTTTTCTGTACCAAAATTGAATAAATAATATGGATCAACTACATAGGAAAGATAAACCTTACCGTTTGTAAGGAATTCTGGATCTAAAACAAATCCCATAAGGCCGTAGTCGCCATAAGTAACCACCTCTTCCTCAATATCTATTACTAAAGTTTTTACATTGTTTTCGACTTTAAAAACTTTGCCTGTTCTCTCCCAAACAAACATTCTGCCATCATTATCAAAAGTTAAACCCATAGGACCATCAAAATTCCCAACAGAAACTTTAGAAAAACCCGCAGGGAACTGGGCGAATGTAGAAATACTCAAAACGATTGATATTACACCAATCATTAGAATGGACCCTTTTTTCATTTATTTAGAACAATTTTGTCACAAATTTAAGTATGTTTCAACAAAATTATTCTCAAGTATTTAGTTATTTATTATTTGGGAAATTAATACCCCTAAACTTACAAACTTAGCTTTTAGATATTAAACTATGATTTTGTCTGAAATTTATTAAAAAATTATATTTGGTTTAAATACTAAATAAAAACGAACCTTTATTTTCGAAAAACTTTAATTTAAAATATTTTAAAGCTCATTTTGAAACAAAAAAATTTAAATAATATATTTTTCTAAAAATAGTGCAGCGATTCTTCATACTAATCCTTCGAAAAGACAAAATTCTAACAAAAAGCCTAACCTATTAAAAATTTTACGATTTAGACTATACACAGAATTATATTCTGCAATATAATCAAAATTATACTTTCAGTACATTATAATATAAATTTAATACAATTTTTTGGACTATAATTTGTACCTTTGCAACAAGAAACAAAAGATAATTCTTAAAACGAAAATACAATGTCAAGAAAAAGTATATTAAAATATTTATTACCTGCTGCACTATTTGGCACTTTTATGGGGGTAATATTTTTGGGAAGCATGGCGATTGGCCCAAGACCTGCGAAAAAACAAATGGTTATTTGTTACAAATTCAATGATGGACTTAGCGAAACCGCTAAGAATCAACATTTGAATAACTTTAAATCTCTAAAGAAACAAAGTCCCGAAATTTTAAACTACTCAGGTGGCTTCACATCGGATGTAAACGAAAATTATGATGTAATGCATTACTTAACTTTTACAACTGAAGAAGAGATAACGAAATTTAAAGAAAGTGATGCTTTTAAATCTTTTAACCAAGATCAAAAAGATGTGGTTAAAAACGAATTGGTTATTCTTGCTGAAATAAAGTAAAGCAAACATACTAATCATAAAAAAAGCGGCTTAAGCCGCTTTTTTTATGTCCTTCTTAATCTGAAAACCTTAAGAATGAATGGCTCTATTATCAGTAGCTGCCAAGCATGCTTCTTTCATTGCTTCCAAATAAGTAGGGTGAGCATGTGATATTCTTGAGATATCTTCTGCAGATGCTCTGAACTCCATAGCTGTAACTGCCTCCCCTATCATATCGGCAGCTCTAGCACCTATCATATGAACCCCTAATATCTCGTCTGTAGCTTTGTCAGAGAGTACTTTAACCAAACCGTCTGTGTCTCCACTAGCAGTTGCTCTACCCAAAGCTTTGAATGGGAAACTACCCGATTTGTATGCAACACCTGCTGCTTTTAATTCTTCTTCAGTTTTACCTACTGCGGCTACTTCTGGCCATGTGTAAACTACCCCTGGTATGAGGTTATAGTTAATATGCGGTTTTTGACCTGCAATAGTTTCTGCCACAAAAACACCTTCTTCCTCCGCTTTGTGTGCAAGCATAGCACCTCTGATCACATCGCCTATGGCATAAATGCCAGGTATGTTTGTCTGAAGAGTGTGCTCATCGACCAAAACTTTTCCTCTTTCGGTAGCTACTCCAACAGCTTCAAGGTTAAGGTTATCTACATATGGTCTTCTTCCAATACTAACCAAACAATAATCTCCTTTAATTTCAACTGGCTTGCCGTCTTTGTCTTCCGCCGTTACTTTTACTTCTTTTCCTAAGTTTTCAATTAATGAGACTTTGGTATTGAAATGAAAATCTGCTCCTAATTTTTTAATTGACTTCAAAAGTTCTTTCCCCATGGTTTTGTCCATAGTCGGAATCATGCCATCGGCAAACTCTACAAACGTAACTTTAGAACCCAAACGAGCATAAACTGACCCTAACTCAGCACCTATTACTCCTGCACCAATCACAATTAGGTGTTTTGGCAACTCTGGCAATTTCAACGCTTCTGTAGAAGTTATAATTCGCTCTCCATCAAAATTCATAAATGGAAGGATCGTTGGCTTAGAACCTGTAGCTATGATGATATTTTTACTTGTAATAGAAACATCCGAACCATCTTCTTTCTTAACAGATACTGTATTTTTATCTACAAATGAGCCAAATCCATTCACAACATCGATTTTGTTTTTTTTCATTAAAAAATTAATCCCGTCGTTCATTTTTTTAACTACACCTGCTTTTCTATCTATCATCTTTTGTAGGTCAGCCTTTACTTTTCCTGTAGCTATACCGTGCTCTTCAAAATGGTGTGTGGCATTATAATAATGCTCCGAAGAATCTAAAAGAGCCTTTGAAGGAATACAACCTACGTTTAGACATGTTCCTCCTAGTGCATTGTATTTTTCTACAAGTGCGGTTTTCATACCTAATTGCGAACACCTAATGGCTGAAACATACCCTCCTGGACCTGAACCTATCACTATTACATCGTATTGCATAATATTATTTTTTTTCGATTTTAAAACGAACTTATGACTTAATTATTAAAACAAAGGCATCTAAAAGATGCCTTTAATATTTCTATACTTCTAATAACATCCTCATTGGATCTTCTAAAAGCTGTTTTACTCTTACTAAGAAACTCACTGAATCTTTACCATCTATGGTTCTGTGATCATAAGACAAGGCCAAATACATAATAGGTCTAATCTCAACCGAACCGTTAATAGCAACTGGTCTTTCTACGATATTGTGCATACCCAGAATAGCAGACTGAGGAGCATTGATAATAGGCGTTGATAACATTGAACCAAAAATACCACCATTGGTGATTGTAAATGTACCTCCTGTCATTTCTTCCAAGGTCAATTTATTTCCTCGTGCTTTTAAGGCTAATCTCACTACTTCTGCTTCTATTTCTGCAAAAGATAATTTCTCAGCACTTCTAATAACTGGCACTACCAAACCTTTTGGAGCAGAAACCGCAATTGCAATATCCGAGAAGTCATTATAGACAATTTCCTCACCATCAATAAATGAATTTACGACTGGAAACTCCTGTAAAGCAATAGCACACGCTTTGGTGAAGAATGACATAAAGCCTAAGCCTACACCGTGAATATCTTTGAACTTATCTTTGTATTGTTTACGCAAATCCATAATTGGCTTCATGTCTACCTCATTAAATGTGGTAAGCATTGCTGTTTCGTTTTTAACAGCCACCAATCTTTTGGCGATTGTCTTTCTAAGCGAAGACATTTTTTCTCTACGAGAGTTTCTCGCTCCAGTTGCTACACTTGGTGCGGCAGCCGCTACTGGTGCAGAAGCAGGTGCTGCTGGTGCAGCAGTTTTGTTTGCTGACATTGCATCTTCTTTGGTAATTCTACCGCCAACGCCAGTTCCAGAAACTGCATCAGGAGAAATTCCTTTTTCAGCTAAAACTTTTGCAGCAGCAGGAGAAGGATGACCTGATGCATAGTTTCCTGAAGCAGCTGGAGGTGCAGCATCCGCAGCAGGAGTAGCTGCCGGTGCAGCAGCAGCTGGAGCAGTACCACCTATGGTTAAACTCGCGATTTTGCCTCCAATAGCAACAGTGCTTCCTTCGGCTGCAATAATTTTCAAAATACCCGCCTTAGGCGAAGGAAGTTCGAAAGTAGCTTTATCAGACTCCAGTTCACAGATAATCTCATCCATGTTTACTTGGTCACCGTCTTTTTTTATCCAGCTAGAAATAGTCACTTCTGTAATAGACTCTCCTACTGTAGGAACTGTAACTTCTACAACTTCCACAGGAGTGCTTGCAGAAGCAGCTTCTTTTTTAGGCTCTTCTTGTTTTACTTCTGGGCTTTTTTCGGCACCGGCAGAAGGTTCTATTTTACATATTGGAGCACCAATAGCTAAGGTTTCTCCTTCTTTTCCAATGATTCTTAAGATACCATCCGCTTCAGCTGGAAGTTCAAATGTGGCTTTGTCAGACTCTAGTTCGCAAATAACCTCATCCATTTTTACAAAATCCCCGTCTTTTTTTACCCAAGCGGCTATTGTAACCTCTGTTACCGATTCACCCACTGAAGGTACTTTCATTTCAATTACCATGTTCTTTATTTTAGTTCATTTGGAATGCTTTCTCAATAATTTTATTCTGAATGGCATTATGGTTTTTAGTATAACCCGTAGCCGGCGATGCACTCACTTTTCTAGAAATGACATCGTCTATTCCAACAGGGAATTCTCTGATTATAAATGACCAATAACCCATATTTAGAGGCTCTTCTTGTACCCAAATCTTTTCAGCATCTGGGAATTTAGCTAGTTCAGCCTCTAGTTGATTTTTAGGGAAAGGATGAAGTTGCTCCACTCTAATGATAGCTACGTCTTCTCTATTCTCTTCTATTTTTTTCTTTTCTAAATCATAGTACACCTTTCCAGAGCAAAGTAATACCTTACGAACTTTCTTAGGATTCGCTTTTTCGTCGATAATTATTTCTCTAAATGATGTATTTTCACTAAATTCTTCGATATTAGAAATAGCCATTGGATGTCTGAGCATAGACTTTGGCGACATATGTACACATGGTTTTCTAAACGGAAGTGCAAGTTGTCTTCTTAACATATGGAAGAAGTTAGCTGGTGAAGTACAATTACAAACATACATGTTGTATTCACCGGCTAGCTGTAGAAATCTTTCTGGGCGAGCGTTTGAGTGCTCAGGACCTTGACCTTCATATCCATGAGGAAGCAACAATACTAAGCCGTTCATGGTGTTCCATTTTGATTCGGCAGCTACAATAAATTGGTCAATCATGATTTGAGCACCGTTGGCAAAATCACCGAACTGTGCTTCCCAAATAACCAATGCGTTAGGATTGGCCATGGCATAACCATACTCAAAGCCCATAACCGCATACTCGGACAAGAAACTGTTGTAAATCTCGAATTTGCCTTGGCTGCTCGAAATGTGCTGAAGGTTATTGTATTTTTGGTATGTATTGATATCGTGTAAAACGGCATGTCTGTGAGAGAATGTTCCTCGCTGCACATCTTGACCGGTCATACGAACACAAAGTCCTTCATTTAAAACAGAACCAAATGCTAATAACTCTGCAGCAGCCCAGTTAAATGGCTTTTCACCAGCAAAAATCGATTTTCTCTCTTCTAATACTTTCTCTATTTGCTTAATAGGTGTAAAACCAACAGGAATTGAAGATAATGCATTTCCAACTGCTTGTATAGCCTGAGCGGATAAGCCTGTTTTTGGCGAATGCTCAAAATCAGAAACCATAGATCGTCTCAACTTTGCCCAATCCCTCTCAAGTTTAGGAAGCTGATACGGCAGTTGATTTTGTTTCACCTTTGCTAGAATACCCTGAAGGTTATCATCAAAATCACTTTTGATTTGTTTTGCCAATTTTTCATCTATATCACCTCTTGATTTTAGTTTTTCGATATAAATCTCTCTAACCGAAGGGTGCTCATTTATGATTTTGTACATGGCTGGCTGTGTAAACCTAGGCTCATCTGCTTCGTTGTGCCCATGTTTTCTGTAGCAAATCATGTCTACAAATACGTCTCTGTTAAATTCTTGTCTGAATTCAATTGCAAGCTGCATCGCATAAACTACCGCTTCAGGATCATCGCCGTTCACGTGGAATATAGGCGTGTCTAAAATCTTCGCTACGTCTGAACAATATAAACTTGATCTAGAATCTTGATTGTCTGTAGTAAAACCTATCTGATTATTTATTATAAAGTGAATAGCTCCACCTACATAATAACCCGGCAGGTTTGACATTTGTGTTACTTCATATACAATTCCTTGGCCAGCCAATGAGGCATCGCCATGAATAATGATAGGAAGGATTTTGTCATAAATATCATCGAAATCATTTGGCTTAACACCTTCACTTTCGAAGTGAGCGTCAGCACGAGCTCTCGCATATCCTAAAACCACAGGGTCTACAGTTTCAAGATGCGAAGGATTGGCCATTAGTTTCATAGAAACTCTTTTGCCGTTAGGCGTTTCTATTTGACTAGAGTACCCCATGTGATATTTTACGTCACCATCGCTAAATTCAAGCGTAGGAACGTTTTCTTCAAACTCGTTAAATACCTGATCGTATGGTTTTTGAAGAATGTTTGTAAGCACGTTTAGTCTACCACGGTGTGCCATTCCAATTATTACCTCTTCTACTCCTAAGTCAGCCCCTCTAAGTATGGCCGCATCTAAACCCGGAATAGTTGATTCTCCTCCTTCAAGAGAGAATCTTTTCTTTCCCAAAAATTTGGTATGAAGGAAATTTTCGAAAGCTACTGCTTGATTTAATTTCTTTAAAATTCTCTTTTTAGAATCTAAAGAAGGTTTGAAGTTCAAATACTCAGTTTCAAGTTTTTTTCTAAACCAAGATTTTATTTTTCTATCTCTAATATATTGATATTCAAAACCAATTTTACCTCCGTATATAGTTCTTAAAGCAGAATCTATATCTCTAAGTTTTGCGGGTTTGCCAAAAACCTCAATACCTGCCTCGAAAACGGTATCTAAATCGCTGTCAGAAAGATTAAAATCTTTTAGTTCTAGATTTGGATTGTACTTTCTGATTGGGAAAAGCGGATCTATGGTAGAAATCATATGCCCACGAGCACGCATACCTCTAATGAAGTGCACCACCTCGATTTCTTTTAGTACATGATTTTTATCCACACCACCTGCATTTGAGGCACTTGGGGCTTCGTCAGAGTTCCAAACTTTTGAAAACTCAAAACCTTTAAAGAAATTTTGCCAACTAGCGTCTACCGAATCTGGATTTTGAAGATATTGAGAGTATAAAGACTCTATGGCTGCCACATCTGCATTGGCAATAAATGAAAACTGATCCATTGGTTGTATATATGATATCGCTTTGGATATATTGTTACAAATTGTTTTTCTTAACTACTTAAAATACCTAGGTAGCGGTATTTTGTTGCTAACTAAATAGATTTATTTTTAACTAGCAAAATTGTTGTGTTTTATTTATAAATAATGACCCTATTATTTCCATTTATTGAATATTTACAAGATTTTGAACCGAATTGCATCATAAAATTTACACAATTAATTAGACAGTTGTCTAAATATTTATATTCTCATTTTTTTAAAGAAAAATATAACTTATAATTTGTTAAAAAATCTACTGTCATTGTCCGAAGATGTACTTAGGTACCTAAAAGTCAATAGGAAAACACCATTAGTTTTAATTTCTGTCTGTGTAGGCACACTAGATTTAAGCGGATTATTATTATAACTTAAGCCAACTTGAAACCCTTCGGTAAACTTATATTCGATAGCAGGAATAACCCATTTACTCTTCTCAAAAGCATTGTAAATATTATGGTTTCTTAAAGCCGCACTTACGCCTAATCTTTTGTTTAACCATACTTTTAAATTAAGGTCGGTATTTTGTTTTTTAGAAACGGCATCGTAACTAAATAAGGTATTAATATTGAATGAAAACAGATTGTCGATATCGTGATAAAAACCTAAATTAAAATAAATAGGCTTAGCCTCTGTGATTCGCTTTGAGGAAACCAACATAGGCTTAGAAATACCCAAATAAACACCTTTGTAGTCTACTAAGCCTCCAAGACCAGCAAAAGGAGATAAACGCTGACTGCCTTGAATAGTGAGCAAGTTTGGCTGAACTGTTGTGCCTAAGTCAACACCATATTTTACCAAAACATCTCCAAGTTCCATTCCTTTGCTATAGCTAAAGCCAAAACCTGTAGATATTAAGTTTCCAAGGTTATTTCTAAATCCTTGAAATGCCAAACCGCTGTTGTTATAGAGTTGCCCATCGATAGCCGCCACTTGGGAAACTTGGTTAGGCACAAGCGTACCATTAAATTGATTCCCCAAGACTCCTTTTACAGAAAACAATCCGTTTTCACCTGCAAAAGCCGGATTAATGGAAAGGTAATTAAATTGATATTGACTAGTGAGTCCAAATTGAGCTTGAGCTTTATAAAAAACTAAAAGCAGCAATAGGGTATTTCTTAATTTTGACATAAAAAAAGACCGTTTAATTTCTTAAACGGCCAATTTAGGTTTTATATATTTTTATCAATCCATTTGAAGGATTTTTATTTCAGTTCTACGGTTTTGCTGATGCTCTTGCTCCGAACATTGCACGCCGTCGGCACATTTATTAACAAGCATTGTTTCGCCATATCCTTTGTAGGTAACGCGGGTGCGGCTTATGCCTCTTTTAAATAAATAGTCAGCCGATGCTTTTGCTCTACCTTCAGATATCTTCATATTAAATGCATCCGAACTTCTGCTATCGGTGTGAGCACCTAATTCAATTTTCATTTTAGGATACTCTCTCATAAGCTTAACCAATTTATCAAGTTCTAGTCTTGCATCAGAGCGAAGGTTACATTTTCCATAATCAAAATAGATGTTATCAACTTGAACGATATCGCCTGTAGAGAACATCAAAATATCAGAATCGATGCTTGAGGCGGTGTTACAATTAAGTTTCTTAACAGACTTTGCTTTAGAAGCCATGTTTTCTTTTTTGCCTTCTAAGCTATAGTCACAGCCTTCTACGGCAGTAAACTCAAAATTACCATTTGCATCAGAGTAGGTAGTAATCACACTTCCATCACAACTGTTTCTAAGTGAAACCAACACTCCTTTCACAGCAGCTTTATCAGATTGAGTTTTAACTTTACCTCTGATTACGCATGTTTTGCCTTTCAGCTTCGAGTCAGAATTTTGCCCGTCAGCATATCCATTTTTACCTGTAGCTTCAGAGTAGTTTGGATCATTAGGATCTAAAGAAGTTGAACTATCCGACCCATCCTTTCCTCCAATAGAAGTAACGGTTTCTTCTACCTTAGCTTCTTTTGGTCTTTCAAGTGGAATCTCTAGTCTAGACGGTTCGTTGTCGCATTCGTCTGTAGAAAAACTTACCGTGCTATTGCTATATCCTTCTCTAACAGTTTTAAAAACATATTCATGATCAATGGCGATGTTATCAATCAAAATATTTCCTTCGCCATCTGTGTTTAGTTCTATATTGTTTCCGTCTTCGTCTACATACGAAACTGGCGTATTATCAAGTGGCATTTTGGTTTCAGCATCGTAAACTGCCAAAAGCAATTCACAACCTTCTTTTATTTCGCACTCTCTATCAAATTTGTAGATATCGTCGTCATTTCCACCTCTTTTTCTGTTTGAACTGAAATACCCACTTTTACGTAAGCCATCTGTTACAATACCGAAATCGTCTTTGCTTGAGTTTAAAGGAGCACCAATGTTTATGATTCTTCCTTTTTGAGTAACTCCGTCAAGTTGAGTAAAGAAAATATCAAGTTCTCCTAGGCCTGGGTGACCGTCAGAAGAGAAATAAAGGTTTCCTTTGTCGTCTATATACGGGAACATTTCGTTTCCTTTTGTATTAATTTCTTTTCCTAAGTTGATAGGTGCTGACCATGCATTTCCGTCATAACGGGTTACATAAATATCAGTTCCGCCATAACCACCTGGCATGTCTGAAGCAAAATATAGCAAAGATTCATCAGGTGATAATGCAGGGTGACCAGTAGAGTATTCGTTTGAGTTAAACGGAAGTTCTACGATATTCCCCCAACTATCTTTTTTGGCTTCGCCGATATACATTTTAAGTTTAACTATACCGTCAGCACTTTTCTTAGCTACACCGCTGCTACTTATGTTATTTCTTGTGAAAATAACTTTAGAGCCATCTTTAAAAAATGCGGCTGGTCCTTCGTGATATTTAGAGTTTATTGACCCACCCATTCTATCACTTTCAGTCAATGGCTTGTCTGCGTATCCTAAACCCGAAGAAATGTTTTTTCCACCATAGCTTCCGATAGTTCTTGAGTCGTTGGCTGTAGGTGCTGTATACTCATCTGAACCTACTTCACCTCCACTTTTCTTCCTGTTTTTAGAACTTGAACCACCTCCACCAAGACCAGCTTCAGAAGAAGTCAAATATGCTAAGTCGTCTAAATGATATAAATCTAAAAACGGAGTGTTGTTCCAAGTAAATACTCTTCTTACTCCTGAGGTATTTCTTCTGTTAGAAACAAAAATTAACCCATTTTGATAATACGTTGGACTAAAATCAGCCGCTGTGGTATTTATCGAAAGGTAATCAACTTTATAACAAGCTGCATTTTTTGACAAAATAGAAACGTCATTATATAGCTTTGAGAACCCTTTAGCTCTTGGATCAGACTCTACTATAGACATGTATTTTTGATACTGCTCTTGCGACTCCTTATATTTTGCATTACTGGCTAAAGTTTGAGCATATTTCAATAAAACGCTTGCGTTTTCTCCTGTAAAATCGCTTGTATTAGAAACTAGCTCTCTGTAAATCCTTTCTGCATTTTGAGCATCTTTTATTTTCAGATAACTTTCAGCAAGATTTTTCCTGGCTGTAAATTGCTCAACATCCGAAAGTCCTTTTTTGCCTAAAGCCTGCTCGTAAGCATCGATAGCTTTAACAAAACTAAGATTTTCAAAATGATGCTCGGCAGTTTTTAGCAATGTGCTCTGTGCTGATGCCATAAAAGACAGCAGTAAAGCCAACGCCATAAACGAAATTTTTCTTTTTAACCTGACAATCATAATTGTAAATTTTTACTTTTTGTGGGGAAAAGGTAAATTAGAAGTATCTTGGCGTCAAGATCTTAGATTTACCGTATCCAAATTCATATCTCAATAACCATTCGTGTGTAGGAGTGCCAACTAACTTATTGTATATCTTCGAGTTTTCTGCTGAAGTATTTAATCGGTTGTTATTATAGTCATACGCATATCCAACTCTAATTTGAGGGGTTAACTGCAACTCAAACATACCTACCACGGCGTCTATATTGTCTCTTCCTGATAGTACAGTTTGAGATTTTCTTCCCGAAATACCAAAAGAGATTTTGTCTTTAAACCAGAAGTTGATGTTTCCATCTACACCTAAAGGCGAACCATTTGTGTATCTCAACATGGTAGAAGGCTTGATTTTAAAATTCCCTTTTCCAATCACAAAGCCCATCATAGCAAAATAGTGACGTTTGATAGTAGAAGAAACGCTATTTGGGTCAATTTTTTGCTCCAATAATTGAGGAACTGAGAATCCGAAATAACTTTTATCATTTGAAATAAACATACCCAGGCCGGCATTGAATAAGAATTTATTCTGATCTCCACCAATAAAAACTTGGTCGTTTAAATCAATAAGGTTCTTCACCTGAGAGAGAGCTAAACTTACGTTCGTAACTGTTGGTTGTAAACCTAGTGACATGGTAGTTTTGGCCCCAAGTTTAAACCTGTACGAATAAGCAAGATTTAGACCTGTATTGTTAGCCACACCGATGGCATCGTTATAAGCGATTAAGCCTAGTCCCATTTTTTCGTTTTTGATGGGCATATCCAAGGTAAATGAATATGTGGTGGGTGAGCCAGGAATATTTCTTTCAAGCCACTGATACCTACCTAAAGCTGTCAAACTTAATACATCGCGACTACCGGCATAAGCTGGGTTTATAGCTAAGGTATTAAACATGTATTGGGAATACATTACCTCTTGTTGTGCGAATAAAGTACCAATGTTTGAAAAACACAGACCTGCAATAAGCAAAGCCTTAACTTTGATTGAAATAAAGTTTTTCATCATTTTTTTATTTATAATTCAATTTTTCCTGAAACCTGACTTTAATAATTGCTACTACATATTACTGAATAACAACTATTTAACAAATGTAAAAATTTTTCTATATAATATTTAATCGGGGGTAAATAAATCTACCCCCAATCATTTTTTATCTCTGAACTGTTATATATCCTATTACTGGCTTACCTCCAAACAATCTAGTGTTTGTACTTGCAATCACATAATAGTAAGTACCATTCGATACATATTTATCTTTCTCAAGACGTACACCTAAGTTAGATGTAGCATCCCATCCTTTACCTGCTTCAAAGTCTTTCACGTAGTTTTCAGATTGATAAACCATATGTCCCCATCTGTTATAGATGTAAACCGTGATATTATCAGCTTCTGAGAATGAACCGTTTGCACCGTCCGTGTTATTTTTATCCTTAATGACTAACACATCATTGCTCGAGTTACCATCTGGCGAAATACCATTCGTAATTAACACTTCAAAGGCAGAGGTATCTTCTTTAGCAGGAGCTATAGTAATGTCTGTAGAAACATTGTCATTTCCTGGATTACCATCTACATTCTTATCCGGATTCATACCTTCTGTTGACTTGTCTGTAAACATTACAGTGTCAGCATAAGCAGTGGCCGTTATTATGTTTTTATACGTTTGAGCATCTAAATCGTTGTTCGCTACTTTCACTTTAAATACTAAGGTATCAGATTGCCCTGCCGCCAATGTACTTACTGAATCAATTAACATGTTCTTGTCAGTATCACCGTCAAAGTCTGGGTTAACTTTTAAAGTTGCTCCTGTGTTGACTGTTGGTGCAGTTATCAATGCAAATTGTGTTTTATTGCTAAATACATCTGCAAGATCTTCTACTAACTGAACTTTAGTTAACTCAGTTTGTCCAAAGTTTTTAACTATTACGGTGTATGTCACTAAGTAACTTCCATCTGCACTACTTACTGTATCTGTTATTGCTTTCGCAACACCGATAGGCGTATTTGGTGTGATGTCTAACAAACCAGTAAAGTCAATTACTGTAGGCTTCGAATCATTCGCTGGTGTACCGTCTTGATCTTCATCAGGATTTAAGCCTGAGTTAGAGGCATCGTCAACAGATGAAACTGTACCGTTTTCGATATGTCCAACCGCCATCGCGATGTTTTCGTAAACCAAAGTATCTGCTGAATTTAAATCTACTCGTGCTACTATACCAATACTTCTAGTGGTATTAACCGGTAGTGAACTCAAACTATCAACTAAGATATTAATCAAGTCACCTTTACCTGTATAGTTCGCATTTGCAACCAAACCGGCATCTGCACTCTTGATGTAAACCGAATCAATCATTACTTTATTTCCGAAGGTATGTGAAAGGTTATCTAACAACTCTACCTTAGGGAAAGGAACAATACCAAAGTTTTTGATTACAAATTTGAATTCTACATCAAACACCTTCGATTTATTAGGAACTGGTGTGATACCAACCAATTGCTTTGCAAGACCGATACTCTCATCTTTAATGTTGTCATTGAAGTTAAGAATAGTAGGTACACTTCCTTCAGCACTTGGGTTAATTCCGTCATTCGAAATATCCGTCACTATTTGACCACTTGGACTCTTAGAAGTCACAGTAACATTGTTTTTAAATGGTCCGTTATTGCTATTCGGCAATATATTCAACTGCCACCTTACTGTATCTACCTTATCAGAAGCAAGCTTACTAAGGGTAGAGTCAAGTAGACATGTATTGGTAACTCCGTCATAATTAGCCATTGGCACCAATGTACTTCCAACTCCTACGGTAGGTGCTCCTACTACTTTTACAGTAGTTGGGCTGTTGAAGGTATTTGATAAGGTATCGCAAAGTGACACGCTTGACAAGGCTAGATTACCACAGTTTTTCAAGATTGCCTGATAAGTTATGGTAAATGAACCGTCGTTTTCTTTTACTTTATTAGAAACACTTAATGCTACTCCTACACATGTATTGATAACAGAAGCCTCTCCGGTAGTTCCAAGGATCAGCTGCGTAGGGCTGCTTCCTGGTAAACTTGGGTTATAACCTGAATTTGAAATATCAGTTACAACTTCTGGGTCACCATTGGCAAGTGTACCTGTTGCTTTTACTATTGCTTGATTTTCAAACTGTGTAACTGTTTCTGGTACTAGATTGATAGTGAAGCAAATCGTGTCTTTCTTACCTACAGCTAGCGAACCTCCGATTAATGTCAAGTTAGGATCAGAAGAGCCATTAAAGGCTGGGTTCACAACCAATGCACTTCCTGTGTTTTTAGATGGAGACGTTTTCACTGTATATGAAGCTGGGCTTCTGAAGTACTTAGAAAGCGTATCGCTAATAACTACACCTGCAAGGTCTAATGAGCCGTTGTTTAAAACTGTCGCCTGGAACTTGATGTCATAGCTTCCGTTTGCAAGTTTCACTGTATCTTTCACTGCAAGAGACAATGCTATACTTGGAGATTTGTAAAGCTTAACCACCGTTGGATCTGCGTTGTCTTTTACTACTACGCTACCGTTGTTAGACACATCTGACACAGAAAGTGTTCTATCAAACTCAACTGAGTATCCAAGTCCTTTTGCAATTGCATTTGTAGAGAATGGACCTTCTTTTCCGTTAGGAATTAGATTTATCACATAAACTACAGTATCTGTTTTACCGTGTGCTAATACACTCGTTAATTTATTTAATATCGAAATATCAGAAGAACCGTTGTAGCTATCGTTTCCTACTAAACCACTAGTTGCGTTTGGAGTAGGTTTTTGAACCACAGTAAACGTAGATGGCGTAGGGAACATCGAAGCTAAATCATTTTCAAGTTCAACTCCTGTTAAGTCTATGTTTCCACAGTTCTTAATAAGTGCTGTAAACTTAATATTGAAACTTCCGTTTGCTTGTCTTAATGTATCTGCTTTTAGAGCAGTAGCTATACAAGATGCCTGACAAGTAGAACATTCTATTTCTACTTTTGACGTGTTGTTACTTGTAACAGGGTCGTTTTGATCAGCCGAAACTTTATCGATAACGTTAGCCACTAATCCGGCTTCAATCAACTTAGCCGTGTAAACATATGTTTTAGTAGCACCAATCGCTAAGCTAGGAATGATTGCTTCTAAGTTTCCATCTACAAGGTTAAGTCCTGGTGTGCTACCTACTATTTCTAAGCCACTTGGAAGTTTGTTGCTAATTTTAACATTTGTAGCAGTAGAAGGTCCATTGTTTTTCACAATGATGGTATACACCACGGTGTCACCTTTCACTACGCTGGTTTTGTTAGCAGTTATGCTTACTTGTATGTCTGCATCGCCTGTTTGAACATTACAATTATCAATTGTAACATTTATGGCTGCACTTGGGCTGTAACATCCTGTTATTGTTTTCTCAAATACATAGTATGTACCACCCGTTACGGCATTGGTAGTAGCAAGCATTGGCGATGTAATAGAATCCGATGTTCTGAATTCAAAGGCTCCACCTTGTGTACTTGGCGTGCTCGTAACTTTCGTATTTAGATCTACTGTAGTGGCCGGGCAAGTATTAGCTGCTGAAGCTATTACTGTAGGTGCTACTATAGAAGTGTTAGTATTTACCGTCATATCTTCTGATGGTAAAGAAGAACACCCGTTTGTATTTATAAACTTAACTGTATAGATACCTGGAGTTTTCACTACTATACTCTTCGTAGTTTTTCCATTGCTCCATAAGTATGTATATGCTCCTTCTGGACTAGCAGTTAAAGTAACTGAGTCTCCCAAACAAATGATTGGCGATTTAGAAGCAGTAACCACTGGTCTGGTTTTAACTCCATTTACGTTTACCACGATTTTTGAAGTTGCCGCAGTACAAGGGCCACCGTTATCAGGGTCATTTGTGGTAAGTGTAAGTGTTACTGTTCCACCAACTATATCCGATTGAGCAAAGTAATATTTAGTAATTGGACTAAGTGAGTTTTCAAAAGTACCAGCACCTGAAGTTGTCCATTTAGAACTTGTTGCCGATCCGCCTATATTTCCGTTTAGGGCAATGAAGTTTTGATTTAAACACAATGTTGTGTCTTTACCAGCATAAGCAGTAGCAGGTGATAAGCTACAGTCAACCGTTGGCTCACAACTTACAATTCCCACATTGATCTTAGTGCCTGGGCTAAAGCATCCAGTTCCTGCAGATTCAAATACATAGAATGTACCCGAAGTGGTAATATTTGTAGGCGTAGCTACTATTGGTGAAGTAGGCGAATTTCCAGTTCTGAAGACAAACGAACCACCTTGAGTAGGTTGACTAGTAACCGAAGTAGTTAAGTCAACACTTGTCAGTGGACAAACGTTGGTTAAGTCAGACACTTTTGGAGCAGTAATTCCATTTCCTGTAATTACGACAGAAACAGAATTTGAATTATCACTTTGACATCTACCAGCATCACATATAGCTGAATAGGTAGTTAAAACCGTTGGAGAAACTGTAATCACAGATCCTTCCATTCCATTTGACCACTTAACTGTACCCACGCAACCGGCTGCTTCAATTGTAGTAGAAGAACCTGAACAAATAGTAGGCTGGTTACAAGTTACTATTGGTGCTATTGGTTTTCCAACCGTAATAGTGGCAGCACCAGATGAAATACTTTCACAAGCTCCTACCTTACATGTTGCCGTGTAAACTGTAGTTACATTTGGCTTAATAATCAATGTATTTCCTGTAGCCGTAGTGTTGTCAAAATGCCAAACCACAGTACCAGCACATCCGATTCCTGTTAATGTCAATGAATCTCCTTGACAGATTCGACTCGCACTACATGTAATAGTTGGAGCATCTGGCAATCCTGATGTTTTAATATTTATAATATTTGAATTAGTGCTTTGGCAGTTCTCATCATTTGATCTACAAACCGCAGTGTAATCAGTAGCAACCACAGGTGACACATTAATCTGTGTTCCTGTCATTCCATTAGACCAAAGTACGTTTCCTGTAGCACAATTCGAAGCGGTTAGGGTAACATTTGACCCATTACAAACTGCTGTTCCGTTTGAAGTAATAGTTGGTGCTGGTATAGCTCCTACCGTAACATTAATGCTATTTGAGTTTGTACTCGTACATGTTCCATTGTCACAAGTAGCAGTAAACGTGGTGTTTTGAGCAACTGTAGCTGTCATTGAAGCTCCAGTTTTTCCGTTAGACCAGTTAACAGTTCCAGTACAACCTGTAGCTGTAAATATTACATCCCCAGCAGCACATAGTGAAGTCCTGTTGGCAGCAATAGTCGGACTCGCTAATGGACTAACAATTATGTTTACGCTATCTTTTCCTACACATGCTCCTGAACCACAACTTACTGAGAAGTATTTAGTAGCCGAAGGGCTTACCGTAATAGTAGCCGATGTAGCTCCATTGCTCCAAGTGATTCCACCTGAACAACCCGAAACTGTAAGATCAGTACTTTGACCTGCACAAATCGTGCTTTTTGAAGCTGCAACTATTGGTTTTTCTACCGCATTTACATTGATAGAAATACTACCATTAGCTTTACAAGAGCCATCTCCACAAGAGATAGAATATGCTGTAGTAGCTAAAGGCGAGACAGTTATGGTGTTAAGCGTAGAGCCTGTGCTCCATAATATTGCTCCTGTACAGTTTGTTACTGAAAGCGTTGTACTTTCTCCTGCACAAAGGTTATTTTTTGTAGCCGCAATTACCGGTGTTTGACCGTTACCTACACCAATGGCTTTAGATGCCTCACCCACACAACCAGAAGCTGTACAAGTTACCTTATATGTAGTAGGCTCATTGATAGTTTTGGTAATAGAAGAGGTAGTTTCTCCCGTGCTCCACAACAAAGTTCCTCCCGTACAAGCCGAAGCTGTTAAGGTTACAGAGCCACCTGCACAAACCTCGTTAGCAGAGGCCGTTATTATTGGCGTTTGCGTTGTCACTGTAATTGTAGTTGGAATTGAACCCGGACTAACACAACCATTTACAGTACAAGTAGCTGTATAGGTTGTAGTAGCTATAGGATATACGGTAATTGAAGAACCCGTAACACCATTTGACCAATTCACCACACCCTCACAGTTAAAGGCTGTTAATACAATTGTATCTTTTGCACAAATGCTTTGCTTATTACTAGTTACTACTGGAGCTATTGGTTGAGCTGCCACCGTAGCACTTATTGTAGCATATCCTTTACAACCGGTACCTGTAGCACATGTTGCGGTATACGAAGTAGTGGTAATAGGTTTTACTTTTAATGTATTTCCGGTTCCTAATACAGTTGTAGTATTTGAAGTTAATGACCATGTCAATGTACCTGAACAGCTAGTAGCGGTAAAGGTTACTGAGTCACCAACACATATTGATGTTTTAGAAGCAGTTAAGGTTGGGGTTTGACCTAAGCCTCCTACGTTAATTGCTTTAGATGCAGTACCAGCACAAGTTCCAGTTCCACATGTTACTGAATATGTAGTCGTAGCTGTTGGCGTAACTGTAATAGAAGCAGTAGTTTGATTGTTAGACCAAAGTATACCTGAAGTACAATTTCCTACCGTTAATGTTACTGGCTCTCCACCACATGTATTTTCGTTAGATGCTGTAATAGTTGGAGCTGAAAGTGAACCAACATTTACAGTTATCATATTAGATATTGGGCTCATACATGAACCTGTAGAACAAGTAGCTGTATAATTAGAAGTAGCTACTGGCGATACCGTGATACTAGCACCAGTTTGGCTATTTGACCAATTTACAGTTCCAGCACAACCATTTGCTGTTAATACAACTGATTCACCAGCACAAATTGATGTTTTGTTTGCTGTAATACTAGGAGCAGTTGGAGCACCTGTAGTAGTTACTGTTACAGTGTTAGAGTTTCCACTTGTACATGTCAACTGCTTACAAGTAGCTGTGTAGCTGCTTGAAGGCGATGCAGGAACCACTTCGATAGAAGCACCGATTACTGCATTTGACCAAGTTACTGTTCCTGTACAACCTGTAGCTGTAAGTGTTACAGATCCGCCCGCACAAACTGTTGGCGATGACGAAGCGATTGTAGGAGGAGCAATAGCGTTTATAACTATTTGAATGTTATTTGATATTGGGCTTTCACAAATACCAACTTTACATGTAGCATTATATAAGGTATTGGCAGTTGGGCTAACGGTAATCATGTTACCTGTCATCCCATTTGACCAAGAAATAGTTCCGTTACAACCTACAGCACTCAAAGTAGCACTTTCTCCGCTACATATAAATGGAGTGGCTGTGGCGATAATTGGAGTAGTAGGATTACAAGGTTCTATAATAGTTATAGTATTTGTAGCGTCATCATCTTCGTTAGAACCTGCATTTGGAGTTGAATCCGGATCTAATTGATCTGATTTCGTAATTTCTGCTCTGTTAGAAAGTGAACCTGTTCCGGTTACTTTGGCTGTGATTGTAAAATCAAGCTCAGAGTTCACAGGAATAGAGTTATAGATTGCAATTACAGTATCTCCTTTGGTTATGATTTGATCAGCACCAGAAGTTGAAACAAGGGTTAAACCTTCAGGTAATATATCTCTAACTTCTACATTTGTAGCGATGTTAGGTCCTGCATTTGATACACTGATGGTGTATACTATATTGTCGTTTCTGTTTGGCGTGCTATTACTTGCAAGTTTTTTAATGCTTAAGTCAGCAATTGGGTTTGGTGTAACCACATTTACTATTTCGTCATCGTCGTCATCTTCATTTGTTAATAAACCATTTCCTGGAGTAGAGTCTGAATCTTTTTGATCAGCGGCTATAATTTCAGCTACGTTTATAATTGTACCAGCCGAAATTGCTTTAGCCAAATATGTCAATGTAATGGTTTGACCAGCAGCTATAGTAGGAATAGTTTTGGTTAATACACTTGACAAGTGCGTCATGTCACTGCTTGACACAAACAATAAACCTGCAGGTAAAATATCTTTTATCTGAACATTTGTTGCCGCATCTGGTCCTGCATTGTTTATCAATAATGTATATGTAATTATATCATTGATATTAACTGTACGCTTGTTTGCAGTTTTCAACAAGGAAAGGTCAATTATTTTATCACAAGCTTTCTCTACTATTGTAGCAACAGTTGGATTACTGAAACAACCTGCACCTGATTTTTCAAATAAATAATATTTGCCAGCACCAACCGCCAAAGGATTAGAAACCAATGGTGAGCTTGGGTTTGCAGTAGTATGCCATTCGAAAGTACCACCTGGAGTGGTAATTCCATTTATAATATGATCATTTAAGTTTGCTTTTTCACCAATACATATTTCTATGACATTTCCACATGAAGGATTAAGTGGTCTTTGGTTTACCACAACTGCCAAAGGAGTTCTTGTAGTAGAACATCCGCTTGGTATCACGCTTAACTGAGCATAATAAACGGTAGTAGTAGTAGGATAAACCAAGAAGTTACTTCCACTGTTAGTGGTAGTAAGTGCTGTGCCGCCCGATGGTACTAAATACCATTTTATAGCAGCACCGTTTGAAGAAATTGCCGAAATATTTGTAGAGTCTCCCGAACAAATATCTCCTGAAGCAGCCAACACTGAACTAATATCAGCACAAGTCTGAATATAAAAACCAGCGTCGATGGTCATATTGTTTTGGCCAGAGGCTAAAGTAATTACTGGCGATTTTCCAGTAAGAACATCTGCGTCACTGTCTAAACTATCTAACCCTTGGTTAGCTATAGTAGCTGTATAACCTGCAGGCTTACCAAAACCAACCACGTAGTTTCCTGGAAGCAAACCAGTGAAAGTATACTTTCCGTTTGCATCTGTGTTGGTATATTTAAGTATCGTGCCGTCTGTTTTTTCTAAAGTAACCACTACTGCGTTTATTCCTAATTCAGTTGGGTCTTGAATTCCATTTTGATTTAAATCAGCAAACACAAAATTACCAATACTACCAAGTGGTGTAATGGTGATAGTAGAGAAGTCTGAATCATCTTCATCTCCGCCCGTTTTGCCATTTTGATTGATTACATCATTTATAGCAACACCATCGTTTAATGGGTTTGTATCAAAATATGAATCGATGTCTGTTACTGTTTCGCCAGATGGACCTTTTGCTGCACTTATCTCAGCTGAGTTAGTTATGGCAGTACCTTCAAAATTATCATTCACTTTAAAAGTGATAGTAAGCGGTATTGCGTTTCCTGCAAGAATGGTAAAGTTCGGATTATTAGTCTCAGCTCTATTTCCAACCATGGTCCAGTTAGCATCTGCAAGGGTAAGACCAGTCGGCACATAGTCCGAAATCTTAACGTTGGTAGCCATCATGGTACCTTGGTTAAATACATCTATTTTAAATGTAACCATCGAACCTGGATATAATGGGCCAGTTGTAGATGTTGTTTTTCTTAAAGCTAAGTCAAAAACAGGAGCTGCAGTCACAGTAACGGTAGCAAAATCGCTATCATCTTCATCACCTCCATTTTTACCGTTTTGAGTAATTTCATCGTCAATAGATACTCCGTCGTTTAGTGGATTACTATCTGGTGTTGAATCTTCATCTAATATATCTTCGCCATTCGGTCCTTTTGCCGAACTAATTTCTGCACCGTTAGTAATATTACCAGTTATAGAAGGTGAAACATTAAAAGTAATGGTAATAGTACTATCTTTTCCTGCCGCTAACGAATCAATTGGATTTACCAATGTGGCAATCCCAGAAGCCACTGTCCATTTTGGATCAGATAATGTTAAGCCCGTAGGAACGTAGTCTGCAACTTGAATACTTTTAGCAGTTTGATTTCCTTGGTTAAAAATTTCGATATTATATGTTACTTGACCACCCGCTACAACAACCGATGCAACTGATGATTTTCTTAAAGCCAAATCGAAGATAGGGCCTTGCTCTACCAATATAGCACAACAGCCCGTAGCCGGGCAAGTAGTTAGTGTAGTAGAAAATGTATAAGAACCAATTCCTTTAATTGATAATGAATAATCAGGATTGACCGTTGCCTCTTGAGTGGTTGGTGTAATCTCTACCCCGTCTCTATACCAAACGATTCCCGTACCTGTAGTAAACATACTTGGAATTTCTACCAAGTACTCATCTCCTACGTACCATAATAATGGAACCGTAAAACATGAAGTGGCAGCATCGTCTTCAGATAATGTATAATTTCCCGGAACAGAATCAATGTCTGTATCTGGGCTTGATTTAATTGTTGCAATATTAAAATAAACGCCTCTTTCAATAATATTTCCTGTAACAGTTAAAATAACTTCTTGACCGCCTGCTAGTGTTGGCACAGTCCAAGTTCCGATTCCAGAAACTGGATTCATTGTCCAAGATCCGGAAGCCGAAGTCCCTACTATTGAAGTCAAACCACCAATCGGAACAATATCCTCAACTACAATATTAGTGGCTGTGGTATTTCCTTGGTTAGTAAGTTTAACGGTATACGTTACAGGGTCACCTATTTTAAAGTTTCCTGAGCTAACTGTCTGACTTAGAGCTAGATCTACTTCAGCAGCACTTGCAAAAGATGAACTCAAAATAAACAAAAACAAAAGCAAGAAATTTGCTTTTTTGTTTTTTTGAATAAAAAAGTTGTTTACAGGAATAACTTCAAAGGAAAGTTTCTCCATCGTCATGCCTAAGCCTTTAATGAGCGTCGTAACGAAGCTTATTAAAATTGACAGAAAGGAAAGCATTTTCATACTAATTGTTTTTAATTTTAAAAGGAAATCAAGGTTCCGAACAGTAGGTAACATATTGAAATACAATACCTTAACCGAACGTTTGTTGTTTAAGTCAGTTGTGTTGTAATCATTTTTATTGGTGCTCTGATTTGGAAATAAATTCAAATTAGACTTCACCACCACCTTCAAAACAACCGCAATGGCCAATTTGAGTGAGTTAAAAATGCTACTGGATGTAAATATTTTATCCATATCGAATTATTATTAATTGAAATCTGAACTGGTTGTTTTTTTTTTGAAAAATTTCTTATAGCAGTTCAATCAATATATATTAATCCAAAACTATGCCAATGGTACTTTTAATGACTTAAAAATATTCATCGACACTAATTTCAATTTAACACTCTGATTATGAGCAACTAACAAAATTTTCTATCCGCACAATAAACTTTTGGCATTGATAACCCATGCATGAAAATCTATTATTAAAAGGTGCAATTAGTATTACACTAAAACTATGCCACGTTTTAGAGTGGGTCCCATAAACGAAAAACCTCGAAGCGTTGCTCCGAGGTTTTTTAAATCAAAAAAAGGCATTTTAATTAGAAATCGGTACCGAAAGAAAGGTGAAGCATTGGCTTGTTAAATTGCTTATCTTCTCTGCCCCAAGCATAATCACCTTTTACGTAAAGCCCCAAAATGTTGGTTCTAAGACCAACTCCAAATCCTTGAAGAAACGGATTCTTGAAATTAGTAACCTCTGCGAAAAATGGGCTTCTTTGATCAGTTCCAATTAGTATGGTATTTAAACTGTTTTGTTTGCTAAATGGCCCCTTATTACCGTTCCAGGCAGTACCGATATCGCTAAACAATACAAACTGTAGATTTCTAAGAAATGAGCTAGTTAGTGAACTTTTAGGGAAATATTCAGAAAGAGAGGTGCGAAGCTCAAGATTCGTTAAAATATAATTACTGCCAAATAGCCTTGCATAATCGAAGCCTCTAAGGTTTCCAGGGAAGTTGTAAAACAATATGTCTTGAAAGTCCCCTTCGGTACCAGGGAGTAAACCCTGTGCAGGATATATGCTCCGATTTATCCAGTTTTCTACGCCTCCTAAAAACGAATATTTTGGAGAGTTGCCCATAGATCTACCCAAATTAAAACGCCCAGCAAACGACAAACCTTTCACTATTTTTTGATAGTGCCTGGCGTCTATGTTTAAGGTTTTGAAGTTTTTATCGGGGTTAGATATCGCCATATTCCTATCGTAACTAAGCAACACTTTTGTGCCCTGCTGCACTTGTTTAGAAGTAAAAACGGTATTGTCGAAAACCAAGTTAAATTGTCCACTCAAATATGAGTTACTGATATTGTCTCTTCCCGGAACCTCGTATTCTATATCTGTAGTTTTGGTATAAAACGGCTTAAATTCTACTCTTAAATTGGGACTTAGCGGATAAGCAGCAGATGCCGATATCTTTTGCATAAATACCCTTCTAGAGATTAAAGTAGCGTTAGTATTATCAAGCGGAAAAACATTTAAAGGCCTAAACAAGAAGTCATTGGTTTTGTCGATACTTTCAAAATTTACGGACCTTCTATCAAACCTCAACTTAAAGTCCACCTTTTTGCTAAAGTTGGCATATTCTACATGATAATCGTAGTTTTTAAAGAAAGGAGTGGAAGGTTTTACATAGCCTCCAATACTTATCACGTGATTTTCTAATAAATCATTAAGTATCATTTCGGCCCCAATCCCAAACTTTCTAACCGGATCTATCAGTATTTCTTTCTTTATTTCATTTGAAACCAAGAGGTTTTGATACGCTTTAGTAGGCCCTAGTTTTAACTCTTCGGTAAGTCTTGAAAACTTAACGTCTTTCTGGTACACGCTTTCTTTTTCCGAAATTCCCTCCAAAGCTATTTGCTCTTGATATTTAAGCACGCTTGCACCATCAAATTCATAAAAATCAGTATCCACCTCTCCCGGCCTCAAGTCCTTCATTTTTGACTTAAGGGGAACTTCTGCCACATTCTTCTCTTCCAATGCAGGTGAAGTTTCTTGGGTGGTTTCCTCAGCTGCGTTATTGACATAAAACGCCTTCCATTCCTTTAAAAACCTATTGTATGATACCCCCAACGTACTCGTGATACTCGACTGCTCGTTTCTTATAATACGCGTCAAGTTCAAAATATTAGAAATATTGTCTCGGCCGTACTTTAAGGCAATGTAATGCCAGATTGACTGCCCTATTAATTCAGACTCCTCGTCTTTTAGATGTGAAATTTTAGTTTTTTCATTTGCAATTATAGCCGCTTTAAAATCATAAAACCTCGCCGAATTGTTTGGCTCGGCTATATATGCCGATATTCCTTTGATATACCAATCGGGCACCATTAGCAATAACTGACTCTGTACGGCTTCTTTCAAACTTCCACCATAGAGCATGTCATAAACAAACAAAGTGGTAATTTCTTTGATTAACTGTTTTTCAAAAAGAGAATCGTTTTTATTGTAAGCTAATTCCACTCGGGCTTTTGAAAGGTTCAGGATACCTCCGTCTAGGTCTGTTGGAGAAGTAAGGCCGATATTGCTTTGTTTGACGTCTTCCGGATTATTAAAAATAAATAATTTCATTACCGAAAAAGGCGTATATCCTAGTGTTTCGGTAATTCTGAGATACTCAGATTCTGCTTTCCTCGCAGCTTTTTTCGCTAACTCTTCGCCGCCTCTATAGAAGTTAAATTCGAAGTTATTGCTTTTAATAGTTTTCCAGTCAATCCGTTTGGTTTGAAGTCTATTTTGACCATACGTGGTTTCTGTTACCCCATAATATCGCTGAGCTTTCGACTGAAAACCGATCGTAATTAGAACCAATAATAAGATTACGTACTGCTTTTTTGGAATCTGCATATGTATTTCAGAAAAATATAAGTCGCTATTTTACCTATAGAACTCTAAGAAAATTTACCCTACGAATATAACGCATAATAACGCTCTATGGTTGTTTCAGATTGAATATCTTTTTCTAAAAATAAGAATTCTAAAAATGTTTTGATCAAATATGGGGCTAAAGACACCCCTTTGGTACCCAATCCATTAAAAATCAATACATTTTTATGCTTCGGATGAGGCCCCATTATAGGCCTGCGGTCTTTGGTAGATGGCCTAACGCCAGCAGCTTGGCTTTTTATTTCTATTTCTGATTTTAAAAATTTAGAAACCTGAGCCAATATATCCGCCCGAGCCCTTTCGGTAGAAATAAAGTCTAGTTCATGCCACGAATATGTCGCCCCTATTCTGATGGTATTTTCGGCAATGGGCATCACCCATTTACCTTGATTTACGATATAAGGCACCGTATAGTTTGGTAAAGTCGCCAGCAAAGTTTCGCCCTTTACAGGATTAAAAGGCAGCCAGTTAAAGTATGGATTGTCTTTTACATAAAAACCTTCACAGAAAATTATGCGGTCTGCTTCTATATTTTTATAATTAATCTTTTCGTCGCTTATAACTAAATCTTCAAACTCAAACTTTTCTGAGAGATAAGCTTCTTTTGACTTTAGTTTATTTTCAATACCCGCCAAAAGCTTAGGCACGTCTACCCATCCCGATGAATTTATCAGTAACCCACCCAAAGGTGCTGCATAAAAAGGAGCTACTTTTTCAGAATCTTCTATGACAGAAACATAGTGTTGCAGTTCGTTTTTTTCTATTTGGTTTAAAAAATGAGCTTTGTTTTCTTCATTCGAAAAAGGCCTGAAAATACCCGTCTCGTGAATACACGTAATACCAAATTCGGATTGTAGCTTTCTATAGTAAGGAAAAAGATAGGGAAATAACTTATCGTCGAGCCAGGTTTTAGTTAGGTATTTACCCGTAACCGGATTTACCATGCCACCTGCCACGCTCGAACTTGACTTTAGTGTGGGGTCATTTATTAGTTGTACACTTTTGTTTTGGTCCAGAAGTTCATTTGCTAACAGTGAGCCAGCAAGTCCGCCGCCTACAATCAAATAGTCTACTTTCATGGTTTCCTATTAGTTTCGGCTATCGCATAAGACGCCAAAATACAGACTTGGTCTATTTGCTCATCTAAGGTCATGTAGGTAGTGTCTATCACCTCAGCATCCTCCGCTTGTTTTAGTGGACTTTCGGTTCTTGTGGTGTCTATCAGGTCTCGCTTTTTAAGGTTTTGCATAATCTCTTCTAAATCCAACAAGTCTCCCTTTTCCATAAGTTCTATTTGGCGTCTTTGCCCTCTCACTAGTGGGTCGGCTGTCATAAAAACCTTAAGCTCAGCATCTGGAAACACCACCGTACCTATGTCTCTTCCATCCATCACGAAACCTCTTTTTTTACCCATTTTGCGTTGCTGATCTACCATGGCATGCCTCACCTCCGCTACAGCACTCACCTCACTTACTCTATTTGCCACATATAGCTTACGTATTTCTTCTTCTACATTGAGGCCATTTAGGTAGGTATTGTTTTTCTGATTTTCATCGAGTCTAAACTCAATCGATATTTCAGATAATGCTTTACTGACTTCGTTTGGATTGGTACACGAGACGTGGTTTTGGATAAAATATAGAGTAACCGCTCTATACATAGCACCGGTGTCGATATATCCATAGCCTAAATGAGCCGCCACCTGTTTGGCTGTGGTGCTTTTACCACATGAAGAATACCCATCTATTGCTATTATTATCTTTGACATATGCTAGTTTATTTTAGAATTCACAAAGTAAAGGCTTATAAGATAAGAGTGCAAAATAATGTTGGTTTTAAAAACCAGATTCTAAAAAGAGATCTAAGGTTTAGCTGATTTTTGACTTAACAAAAGCCAAAATTTCTTCGAATTGTTTGGGCGAAAACCATGTGAAACTGTCTTGATTATTAAACCAAGTAATCTGACGCTTTGCGTACCTTCGGGTGTTTCTTTTGAGCAGCTCCACCATAGCCGCAAAGTCATATTCATTTTTGAAAAATCCAAAAACCTCTTTATAACCAACGGTTTGGAGTGCATTATGGCTTTCAAACGCTTGCAGTGACTTCACTTCATCCAGAAGTCCTTTGGCAATCATACCGTCAACCCTTAAGTTTATTCGTTCATAAAGCTCCTCACGCGGCCTTTGAATTCCTATTTTTATAATCTCATAATCTCTTTTCTTAGAAAGATTATTTTTAAAAGAAGAAAACGGTTTGCCCGTATGCATACACACCTCCAAGGCCCTCACCACTCTTTGGTGGTTCCAAATATCCATGTTTTCAAAGGCCACAGGATCTAACTCCTTCAGCTTCTCTTGCATGAAAATCACGCCATTATCGGCCAAGTCTTGCATTAATTGTGCTCGAAGCTCAGCCGGAACAACGGGCATATCGTCAAGACCTTCGGTGATGGCTTTTACAAAAAGGCCTGAGCCACCAGTCATAATAACCACGTCTTTTTGCACAAAATAAGTAGCCAACAAAGCTTCCACGTCTCGCTCATAATCTCCAGCCGAATACGTCTGAGTTATGCTGTGGCTATTAATAAAATGGTGTGTAACGCCACCCATTTCTGATAGCGACGGCTTGGCAGTGCCTATTTCCATCTCTTTATAAAACTGCCTGGAATCACACGAAACAATATCGCAATGGAGCTTTTGGGCCAATGACACACATAGCTCTGTTTTGCCCACTGCTGTAGGCCCTACCACCAATACCAAATATTTTTTCGACATCAACTCTCCTTTACTTTTTGCGATTTTATTTCCTTTCAAAATAAAATGATTAGGTGCAAATTTATTATTTATATTATTTGTTTGTTAATTTGGGAAACATAATAAAAAAATAGATGACTGAATTTTTGCTTTTTGTATTGGCTCTTGGCTTGGGTGGAATAGCCGCTTGGCAGATATTCCATTGGGTATATGGCAAAAAACTAAAAGACAACAAAGAGAGTCTTCGCGTAGAGTCCAACATACTTTTGGAGCGTATAGAGAAAGTATTTAAAGTGGTATTGGCTGAAGGTTATTTTACCGAAATATATGACCATAACTCTAAAAAAGAGTGGTTTGGCGTGTTTAAAACCAATAACAAGGCCTTGGTAGTAGCCAAAGCCAAAGTATCTGTGGGTTTTGATTTTTCAAAAATGAAATTTAGAAAAGACGGAACTGAACGAATGCTCATAATTGAGGAATTTGCTCCTGCTGAGATAATCTCGATAGATACAGATTATAAGTTTTACGACATCAACCAAGGCCTGCTCAATAAGTTTAACAACGACGACTACACCTCTATACTGTCAGAAGCTAAAAAACTCATGCAAGAAAAAGCCTATGAAAGTGACCTACCTAAAATAGCCGAAAACCAAGTACAAGTGATGATGAAGCAGCTAGCGGCTTCCATGAACTGGGAAATAGACGTAAAGGCATTTCCTATTAAACCTCAAATACTACTTGAAAACAAAACCTCAGAATAAAATATTTGATTGGTTTTTAAAGCTTAAATACTCCACCTATTATCACTGTCTTTGACCACATATTTGTTTTTTTTACAATAAAAGTCATATTAGAATTTCACTTAAAAAGTACCAAAAACTTTGAATGGGCTGATTGAGATAAAAAATATATTACCTTTGCAGAATAAATATTAATGAATGGCACTTATAGAAGAATTAGAAGAGCAAGGAAACGTACTTTTTAAGTACAGAAGTTATATACCAATCGTATTTTTAGCAAGTGGTTTACTTGTTTTTGCGTTTAAATTAGAAAATTTAGATTACCCATATTTGGGACAATATTACTGGCACATTTGCCTTGGAGTTGGCCTTTTGGGACTTTTTGTAAGAATATACACCGTAGCTCATACACCCAAAAACACTTCGGGCCGAAACACAAGCGAAGGTCAGGTAGCCGATGAGCTAAACCAAACAGGCATATATTCATTAGTGAGACATCCGCTTTATCTTGGAAATTTTTTGATGTGGCTAGGAGTTGCCATGTTAACAGCCGACATGTGGTATTTAGTAGCTTTTACGTTTATGTATTGGGTTTACTATGAGCGTATCATGTTTGCAGAAGAGGCGTTTTTAAGGAGGAAATTTGGCGAGCCATATCTAAAATGGGCTTCTGACAAACCTGCTTTTATTCCAAAATTCAAAGCACCTGTTACACCAAAATATCCATTTTCGATTAAAAAAGTACTTAAGAAAGAGAAAAACGGGGTTGCGGCTCTATTTGGCTTATTTTATATATTTGACTTGGTAAGGCAATACATTGTAACCGAAAGAGTTGAATTAAAATTAAACTTCTGGTTCTGGGGTTTTGCTATCAGCACCGTGGTTTACTTGATACTTAAGTTTATAAAAAAATACACTACTATATTAGAAGAAGAAGGCAGATGACACCAAAAATAGATGGTTTACTTACTCGATTATCAATCCTTTTCGTAGCCATTCCCTATTTGGTTTTTACTACCTGCTGGCTCAATATCCCCTCTGCTATCGGGTTTTCGGGGGTAGTTTTAGTTTCTCTTTTTTTAGTTTTTAAAAATATCCATTCTGACACTTCAGTAGATGCTCTTTTTCTAAATCAAAAAAAGAGTATCTATTGGATGCTAGGTATCATCATAATTTGGATATTCTTCTCTGGCATAGGTTCATATACCTTCCAAAACACCGATCACCTATACAGAAATGCCATTTTTAGAGATTTGGTAAAAACTCCTTGGCCGGTCATATACAAAGTTGAAGGTTTTGAAGGCCACATATTAGATGGCAAAACCACCATGATGACCTATTATCTGGGTTATTATCTGCCCGCAGCAGCTTTAGGCAAAATATTTGGTTTCGGCTTTGCTAAGTTTTCACTTTTCCTTTGGACAGTCATAGGAACCGTATTGGTTACATACCAGATTGGCAAGTTTCTAAAGACTTTTTCATTCAAAATCTTACTTCTGTTTTTTGGTTGGGGCACTCTGTTTTTTATTGGTGCTCTTTACAAATATTCATTTTACGAGGTAATAAATGAGCAAAACTACCTGTGGGCAGGCATGCGTCTCTATGCCGACAGTAATCTTGGGCTCATCTATTGGACATTCAATCAGTCGCTTCCTGCTTGGATTATCATACTGCTAATTTTTAACCAAGGTTCTATCAAAAACATGTGGTTTTTGAGTAGCTTTTGTTTCTTTTTAAGTCCATTTGCCTTTGTGGGGCTAATCCCATTTTTGCTTTATATTTCAGTTAAAGACTTTGAAGGAAGCCTTGCATCAGCCGCAGATTGGCAGAAAAACCTCAAATTGCACTTTAGCTTTCAAAATTTAATAGGAGCAGGTTCTGTTTCTATTTTAAATCTACTTTATTTAAGCACCAATCAGGCCGGCAAGTTTTTTCAACTTTTACCTAACGCTAACCTCAAAATTTGGATTGTGTTTATCTTGCTTTCGTGGGGACTTATTGCGGTGTTTATTTTACCTAAATACAAAAAAGAACCCCTGTTTTGGCTAATAGTTGGGGTTTTGATTCCCTTGCCGTTTTTCCAACAAGGCTATGGAATTGACTTTCCTGGAAGGGTTTCTATACCCGCGTTATTTTTATTAATGCTTTTGGTTGGTAAGTATTTGAGAGAAGTAAAAACTGGCGTTTTAAGAATTGCCGTTTTGGCTTATTTGGCAGTTTCTGCTATTGGGCACAATGTGATAGAAACTGGTAGATCGATGGCAATGACTGGTATAGAAAACATCAGCCACAACACTAACTTCGATGATGTTTTACAAGCCTCAAGCACACCAACTTTACAAAAAATGGGTGATGCACTTGAGGACATTAAAGATGAAAACATCTGTATAAAAGACTTCGGAACGGTATTAAACCCTAAAAACGAGGTGATTTGGAACTACATGGCAGACATAGAGCACTCTTATTTTTACAAGTGGTTTGCTAAAAAGCCAACTCAATAACGGATTCCCCACGGAAAACGGTGCATGCTCTCTTGCTGCTTAATATATTCATATACTATTTTATCATACTCGGCTTGGCTTATTCGCTTGCCTCTCATTTTCTTAGGTAGCTTTGGTATCTCTGCAGCCTCGTTTAGTTTAATTGAAGTTGCGACTATTACCACAGCGTCATTATCAATATTCAGTTCTAAGATCATACCCGGCAAGCCTGCTATTCGCTCTGGACCTATAGAAACCGGAATGTCGGTAGCAAACCAAGCCACGATATCTTGAGAACGCACAGTGTCTCTTGTAGAGGCTTTCATACAGATATAACCCGCTACCTCCTTTATCTCATTGTGAATCTTCCATTTTGGGGCATACAAACTGTCATCTAAAATATACGTTTTGCCTAACATCTCATGAATTTCTAAGACTTTACCTTTTGCCAAATCTCGCGTGAGTTGGTATTCATCGTTTCGCCATGTATAGGTTCCGTCTTCAGACTCTCCTTGTTGGTTTTCATAGGTATAATGGCTTTGGTTTTGATCAAAAACCAAAAGCATTTTTTGTTTAAACTCGGAATCGTTTTTCCAAGTTTGAGCCATTCGGTCTTTTTCTTCTTTTGATAAATAAGTGGCTTTACTCTGAATTTTTATCCAATCAGATTTTCTCTCAAAAACAATCTTTCCATTTATATTCTGAGCACTTGCAAAAGCACTTACTCCCAAAAACAATACGATTAATATCTTCTTCATTTTACTTTTTTTTGAATTAAAAAACTGTGTTACGATTTATTCCCAACGCGACTTTTTGACATTGGCCGAAACACCACGCATATTATAGGTATACGTAAACATTACATAACGTGAAAGCGTCTGTGTAACCGAAGACGATATTACGTTTTGGTAAGCACTTTGCCTAACACCAATGTTTCTTTTAAATACATCGTATAAACTAATTCTCACTTCAGACTTCTTGTTTTTACCCAAAATTTTATACGTACTCATGTTTAATATAGGCAAATGCTGATTAAAGTTGAGCTTTTCGTTTTTGTAATTGCTATAATTTAAATCTGCGGTTAAGAAAATCAACTTAGGAAATTGAATGACGGTATTTGACTGTATAAAATTATTTTGATATTGCTGATTTTGAGTTGAGTTTATAGAATAATTGGCATAATTGAGCCCTTTGCCAAAAGTAGTAAACATAGAGAACCATTCTACCGGCGTGAGGTCAAACCTCAGGTTTAGGTTATACATTTGGTTGTCGTTTTGATTTAGGGTGTTGTTGATGTAAACCAAATTTCTACCAAAATTAACATTGGTATTTACCGAAGCCGAGAGCTTTGTTTTTTTGATAGGAAATCCAAAACTAAAGTAATGGCCGAAGTTTTTTCCTCCCGAAATATTTTCTGGCGTAAGGGTAGTCACGAGGTCGCTGCCTACTTTTTGGTTATAAACCACTTGGTTTTGATAATAATTAAAACTCAGGTTAGTCCAAATATTTATAAACGAAACCGAATTAAATAAGCCAAAACCTATCATAGAACTATGCGAAGTAGTTGGCGTAAGGTTTGGATTTCCTAAACGGACATAAAGCGGATTGCTGTTGTCTGTAAACGGTTGCAAATCTCTCAGTTTTGGAGCTGAAACACCTACACTATAATTTCCAAAAATAAACCTGTTGTTTTTAAGGTCATAGTTGATACTCAAATTGGGCAACACATTAAAGTATGGCTTATTTAATTCCGTTTGCAGTGCTCCGCCCTTTTGGTTGAAAAACTTACCGTTTATGCCATATTGCTGTGCGGCAGCACCTACGGCAACATTAAAACCTTTAAATGAATACCTAATAGAGGCTCCGAGTCTTTGAAACTGAATGTCATTTTCATAATACCTACTTAGCGAGTCAACCCTTGGTTTGTTGTCTGAAAACTGATCAAATACATCACGATTTACGTTTTGAGCTAGATTGCTGAAATTATAAAATGTCTCAAGTGAAAACTTTTTACTCAAAGGTTCAATAAAAAGTACACTAGTTTTTAATTCTTGAGATTCATTTAAAGCCAATACATTTTGGTTGATATTGAAAGAGCCTATGCCCAATGGGAAGTTATCTCCCACAACCGAAAATTGGTCCAAAGAAGATTTCTGTAAGGCATTTTGATCGTTGTTATTTTTATTAAAAGTACCTGACCACGCAAAGTTTCGGCCTTTTTTCATAAACTTATGTCTATAAATCAAAGCTCCCGAAAATATGAAGTTTTGGCCATTGTAATTGTTATTCAAATTTTGGTCTCTGAAGTTTTCACCTTGCACATTGTCAAATTGTTTGTCATTGGTTGCAGTTTGGCTTTTGTTTCCAATTTTAGAATTCACGTTAAAGATAACCGTATTTAAAGAATCTAATTGTTTTTCTACGCGAAGGCTAATTCTATGGTTTTGAGCATAATTTCTATTGAAACTCGAATCTGAAAGCAGATAACTAGAACTCGGTAAAAAATATTGCGAACGCGTGAGTTGGTCTAAAGTCTGCGTAGTTTGATTAAAGAAATAGTTGGTGCTTACTTTGGTTTTTTTTGTATCATAGTTATAGTTGATACCTCCCGCATAGTTTTTAGAAAAACCCTGCCCAGGACCCCAAGTCTGCGGTATTTCCAAGCCTTCGTCTTCAGAGTCTCCGTCTGAGTATATGATTCTGACGCCTCCACCTAAAGAAAATCCGAAGTCAGCGTTGTCATTCCAGTTATACGACTGACTTCCTTTAAAGTCTTGGTAGTCGTTATTTGACAAACCCGATTGATTGATATTATTCCCAAAACCTACCACTGCAAACTGATTTTTAGAATCGAACTTATTGTAGTTGACTTTAGCCATTACCCTTTCGTCAGAGCCGCCGCCAATAGTACCTTTCCCGAAGCCACCCTTCTTAAACTCTTCCTTTAATTCGAGGTTTACGGTTTTTTCGTGCTTTCCATCGTCAATTCCGGTCAACTTCGATTGTTCTGATGAATCGTTGAAAACCTGCACTTTGTTAATTGCTTCTGCTGGTAGGTTTTTAGTAGCTACTTTGGGATCATCACCAAAAAAACGTTTTCCGTCAACCAAAATCTTTTTCACAGATTCACCTTGTGCTTTTATGTTTCCTTCGGCGTCTAATTGGAAGCCAGGTAACTTCCGCAGCAAATCTTCGACCGAAGAGCCTGGTGGCACTTTAAATTTACGAGCGTCATATTCTATGGTGTCTCCTTTTATGTTGATGGGAGCCTTTGCAGTTCGCACTACCACCTCAAACAGTTCTTTTTGAATGGGCTTTAAAGAAATGCCCCCCAAGTCGACAGTAAGTTTAGCAGGGTCATACTTTAGCAATTCCTGATAAGGCAAATAGCCTACATAGGTTGCTTTTACTAAGTAGTCCTGCTTTTTGAGGTTTTTAAACACGAAAGCACCTTTGTCGTCAGACCGAGTAAAAGTAACTAAAGACGAGTCTCCGGGCGTAAGTAAAAAAACGGATGTAAAAGGCAAACCGCCGGTGGAATCAACAAGGTTTCCTTTGATAGTGTATGCACTTTGTGCCATAGCCGCAAAGCTAGCACTCACTAATAGCATTAGTGTGTAGATTTTTTTCATGTATCGTAATAGTTTATGGCACAATAATCTAAATAAAAATCGAGATTACCTTTACCCGAATTGAAAATTTAGGATATTTTAACTAAAACTTTAGTTTAATGCAATTATTGTATAGACTAAAATATTTTTTTTCTAAAATTTTCAATATCAGCCTCTACATCCACATCTGATAAAGTGGGAAGTTGGTGAAGCGAAAAACCATGTTTGGCAATCGTTGATTTTGCTTCGTTTGCCACTTGGTCGTGACTCCAGGTTTTATTTAAAAATACATCAGTTAAAAGATCTTTTTCAGCCAAAAGATTAAAGTTAAAACCTATCGCATAATATCCGCCATCAAAAGCAGGCCCTAAGACCACCTCGTGACTGTCTAATTGAGCAAATCCCTCTATTAAAATATCAACATTAATGTCATAGCAATCGCTACCCATTATCATGACCTTTTGGTAGCCTTGGTCTTTTAATTGTGAAAAAGCGGCAAACATTTTTTGACCTAAGTCAGGCGAAGGATCTTGGAGTTTTTTGATGAAGTAATCTTTATCCCAAATATCTGAATTATCAATAAATGAAGAATAAAAAAGAAACCTATCGGCATTCAGTTCTATAGCAACCTCTTTGGCGTGATTGGACAAGAAGTGATACACTTTGAGAGCGTTTTGGTCGCCAATGGTAGCGGCCAATCTAGTTTTTACTTTTCCGAGTTCGGGATTTTTAATAAATATAATGAGTGCGTCCAAAATGTATTGTTTCTTTTGATATACGGAAAATACTGCAATAAGGCTCTAAAAAACAAAAAAACACCGCAAAAATTGCGGTGCTTTTAATTTTACTCCAATTCTAATCGGTATGATTGATTAAAATCTTAATATCCTGGGTTTTGAGCAAAAACTCCCGCATCAGATCTATCGATTTGAGTTTGAGGTATTGGTCTTAACAAGTGAATTGCTTTTACATTTGGAGTTGCTTGTGGGTTATACTTAGCAACTCTTTCTACTAAATTACCCCAACGCTTAAGGTCCATCCATCTCGTTTGCTCACCCGCAAGCTCACGTCCTCTTTCCTCAATTACCATCTCCATATTCATTTGAGCTGGCGTAATTTCCATTGCTTGTGATTTACCTGGCCATGCAGCTCTACGACGAACCATATTTATAGCATCAGTAGCGGCTTGCACGTTTCCTGCTCCTAGTTGAGCTTCAGCTAACATTAAATATGTATCAGCCAAACGGAATACAAAATAATCGCGGCTTCCAGACTCATATGTTTTGTCTGGACGTTTTGTATCAAAAAACTTACGGTTTGTTGGGAATAAAGCTTCCGAATATTTACTTGGAACCAAAACTTGATACTTGCGTTTTGCTCTTTCTTCTTTCGACATTTCATAACCCGGTATGAAAATACACGTATCGCCAGCTGCAAAAGTTACTTTGGCTTTTGAATCATCAAACGCAGTATTGTACGTACCTGGTTTATTTGCTAACCACGTATCTTTAAACGTTTTCTTATAACGTGAGTCATTTACTCTTTCACCAAATACTTTTTCTATACAATATTCAGTAGGTCTCAGTCTTTTAAATGGACGACCATTTAATACATCACGCTCCATACCTGCTTGTACGTCATACTGCATTCCAAAGAATAAGTGTAGGTTGTTTCCCCCGTTTACAGCACCGGTATTGTTCGTGATGTTAGTCAAAGGATCAGAGGTATACTGAACTGCAAATACAATTTCAGAGTTTCTTTGGTTGTTTTCGTCAAATACACTTGCGAAGTCTGGAAGTAAACTGAACCCGTAATTATTTGTAACATTTGTACATAAAGTTGCGGCTTTACTGAAATCGTCACTCGCCTTTTGAGTAGAATAAGCTTTTGCTAAATATACTTTGGCAAGTGCCATTTCTGCAGCAGGCTTTGTGGCTCTTCCATATTGACCTTGAGAATTTGGCAAGTCCGCTATCGCTTCTGTGTAATCTTTAATAATAGCAGCGTACATTTGAGCATCAGTAGCTCTTGAGGTAGCTTTTGTAGGAGCCAATGTCTCGCTAAGTCTTAAGTCTACTCCTCCGTATTGCTGAAACAATATGAAGTAATAATGTGCTCTTAAGAATTTTGCTTCAGCAACTCTCAACTTTTTGGTGGCTTCATCAACCTTTGAAGCTGGTGCTCTATCAATAATTGCATTACAAGTGTTTATACCTCTATAAAGTTCGTCCCATACCATTTGTAAATAATTTACAGTTGGGTTTAACTGAGTATCATAAAAGTGAAAGCCTTTATAACCACCATCTGCACCTGTGGCATAGATATCGGTACCATATTCGGTCAGGGTAAGGCCTTGTTGAGTTCCATAAAAATACCTTAGTGATGAGTAAGCTGCATTAACGGCATCTTCAAATCCTTTTGGGGTATTGATATAATCATTTCCAATTCCAGAAACGACGGTTTCGGTAAGTATGTCTTGGCAAGATTGCCCACTAAGCATAAGTGCGGCTAAGCCTAATACTTTTGCTGGTTTTAATATATTTTTGAGTTTCATATTTTTCACAAGTTTTTAGAAATAATAAATTTAGAATTTAGCATTTAAGCCTATTGTTATCACTTTGGTAGCAGGTGTTACACCTCCACCGATGTTATTTCCAAGTGATGAACCACCTGAATCGTTTGTGATACTAACCTCTGGGTCAACGCCATTGTATTTAGATATGTACTTAGCCCAAATCTTTGGTTGCTGAATACTAGTAAATACTCTAAGAGATTCCATTTTAAGCTTTGAAGCAATAGCATTACTAAAGCTATATCCTAAATTTATGTTTCTCAATTTCACAAAAGAGCCATCAAAGTATATTAGAGTAGTGTTATTTACAGGAAACTCTTGCGTGCTTTTTGGCTGAGGAAACTCATTAGTAGGGTTACTTGGTGTCCAGTAGTCCACTTTAATCTGCTGATATCTTCCTGCTAGGGAGTTATTGCTTTGGTGGAAACCAGAAACGATTGTGTTTCCAAAACGACCAAATAAGAAGAACGATAAATCTATATTTTTATATGATAATCTGTTGGTTAATCCCATAGAAAACTTAGGTACATCTGAACCTACAAGAACTCTATCATCTGCAGTAATTTTACCATCACCGTTAGTGTCTTGTACTTTGATTTGACCAACTGAGCTTCCGTAAGATTTAGCAGCTTCCTCTTCTCCTAATTGCCAAATACCTGCTTTTTTGTAGTCATAGTATGAATTTAAAGGTTGACCAATAAACCATCTGTTACCGATATCATCCACTGCACCATTGTAAAGGGACACAATAGCTTCGTTGTTTTTAGTAAACTGAAGATCTGTTGACCATCTGAAACCCGAGGCTGTGTTCATATTAACCGTTGTAATACCTAATTCTATACCTCTGTTTCTGGTTTCACCTACGTTACGTGTTACTTGGTCAAAACCGATTGACCCTGGTAATTGATCCGCAAGAAGTAAATCTGTAGTATTAGATTGGTAAAGTTCTAATGAACCTTGTAGTCTACCTCTCCACATACTAAAGTCAAAACCAATGTTAGCAGTAGTAGAACTTTCCCATTTAAGGTCAGGGTTTCCGATAGTGTTTGGTCTATAACCAAAAGCCGCCGTGTTATCCCAAGCATAAACCGTTCTACTAAGAAGTCCTTGTGTTTGATAAGGAGAAACCGCTTGGTTACCTACTGTACCCCAACCTGCTCTTACTTTTAACAAATCTAACCACGTGATGTCTTTCATAAATGGCTCGTTAGAAACGTTCCAACCAACAGCCAATCCAGGGAAATTACCGTATTTGGTATTTTGACCAAATCTTGATGAACCATCACGACGAAGTGTTAACGTAACCAAATACTTATCATTAAAGTCATAGTTTACACGACCTAAGTATGAATTGATAGTCCACTCAGTTAAGCTACTTGAAACACCTGTTACTGAACTTGCATTTCCGAAATTGTAAAACTCTTGTGATTCAGCTGGAATCCCTTGCACATTGATACCATATGACTCTGCTCTATCTTTTTGTATTGAATGAACAGCAGTAACACTTAAATTATGCTTTCCGAAAGACTTATTGTAAGACAATATATTTTCAAGTGTCCAGTTAAATCCAAATCCATTGGTATTACTAGCTTGTGGATCACCACCTTTACGAGCATTGGTTTGAGCACCAATGAATCTTCCTTGTCTATCAATACTAAAGTCAGGACCAAAATTAACTCTGTATTTTAAACCTTCCATTACTTTTACTTCAGCAAATATTGAATTAAAAATTCTGTAAGATTTACGATTGTTAACTTGAGCTCCAGGTACTATCTCGGCTAATGGGTTAGTTAATAGTGCGTCATTTGTAGGTGAGAAATTAATTTGACCATCCGCAGTATAAGGAGAACCAAGAGGGTTTTGATTAAGAGTAAAACTATAAGGATTTAAGTTTTCTCCGTTTCTATCCGCAAACATCATGTATGAAGACAAACCAACCTTAAGAAATTTATTTACATTATGGTCAATATTAGATCTTAATGAATATCTGGTATAGTCTAGACCTTCGGTAATACCTTTATCTTGGAAAAAACCTCCAGAAACATAAAACTGTGTTTTATCATTTCCACCCTGAATACCAAGCGATTGATTTTGAATAAAACCATTTTTTAGAATTAAATCTTGGTAATTTGTATTTCTTCCAGCAGCTATACCAGCGGCCACATTAGGGTCACCGCCTAATACGGCTATTTTATTGTCAGCTACAGGATCAGACTTACCAGAAGGAACGATATTTCCAGCAGCATCTTTGTATATTCCAGTTGATCTATATGCTTCTCTTACATATTCAGCAAACTCCTCTCCTGAAAAAAGATTAACTGTATTAAGAGCTTGTGATTGGCCAAAGTACGTATCGTATGAAACTGTAGTTTTGCCTTTAGGAGCACCTCTTTTAGTAGTTATTAAAATTACACCGTTTGCACCTCTTGCACCATAAATAGCGGTAGCTGTAGCATCTTTTAGAACCTCCATAGACTGTACGTCATTTGGGTTAAAATCTTCATAACCACCCGCCAATGGAATACCATCCACTACATATAATGGATCATTACTTGCTCTGAATGAACGTCTACCACGAATCAAAATTTTCGGAGTAGAACCCGGCTTTGATCCTGATTGAGAAACGTCAACACCAGCAGCACGACCTTGAAGAGCCTGACCTAAGTTTGTGATAGGCATTTCATTGATTTGCTTTGCACTTACTTGCGTGATTGCACCGGTAGTTTGAGACTTCTTTTGAGTACCATAACCCACTACTACAACTTCTGAAAGTGAAGCGGCATCTTCTTGCATAGTTACATTAACAACTGACTTGTTTCCCACTTCTACTTCTTGAGATACAAAGCCGATATAGCTAAAAACCAAAGTAGAATTTGCGGCAACATTAGTAATAGAGAACTTACCATCTGCATCGGTGATTGACCCTTTGCTAGATTTTTTGACAGTAACACTCACACCAGGAAGGGCATTGCCTTCCGCATCATTTACTTTTCCCGAAACCGTGAGGCCTTGGGCGAAAGCAAATTGTGTTTGAAGGGCCATAAGGATACCCAACATAACAAATAGACTTTTTTTCATAGATAGAATTGATTTGATTGAAAAGGTTTAACTTAGATAAATAATATTTTAAATTACTTTACTGCAAATGTAGTTGTATGATTCCTATATAAAATATTCATTTTCCGCAAAAAATAGTATTTTACTGCCTAATATGAAATTTGAAATCAAGGAATTTTCAAAAGTACCTCCAGTTAAGTTTATCCAAAATAATATTTATAAAGTTATATTTTAAAACATACAGAAGTCTCCTGCTCTAACCTGCTTGCCAAGTAGAAAAAATAATTAAACTATGAACACGTGAAGTCCGCGAGCCCCGTGTGCTCCTAGCACGAGCGACTGCTCAATATCGGCGGTTTTAGAAGGTCCCGCTATAAATGCTCCAAAGCCATAGTCAGAAGTACCAATGTTTTGGTAGGCCTGATGCATGGTAGGTACTATGCTGTTTTTTTCAATTATGATTGCCAAGTATTGGGTAATAAAAGGAGCAACCCGCTGTCCCATTTCGGTATCAGTCAACCAAATGGCACCATTTTCAGCCACAGCAAACTGACCTTTTAGTATCAAAAAATCGGCGTCTTGCAGCGTGTGTGGGTCTGCTTGTAGCCAATCCGAATTGGTAGAAAACTCGGGCAAGGTAGAGATAACCCGTGTATTAAGTGGAAATGTATTTATAATATAAGATTTGATTTCATCAATATGAGACACAAGCTGAACCTTACCTCCTATTCCTTCTAATATTTCAGTAAACTTTGCCACCAAGTCATACTGCTCTCTACCCAAAACCGATAGGTCAGGCAATGGCAATAACTCAGGTTGGTTTTTCTTTATTTTAGAAAGTATAGATTCTCTGCTCATTTTCTATTTTTTTTATACCATTCTCCAAAACTCTCATCGGGTGGATTTGGCATTTCTCTTTGTGTGTACCACGGGTTTAACTTGTTATTTACCATGCCAGGCACTTTACGCATCAACATTCGGCCTACTTTTCCCGAAAACTTAAAAACACCGGGCTTAGAAAGTACCACTTCCATACCTTTCATGGCGATGGTTTTAGACTTTGGCGTATAACCTTCTTTTACCAAAACCTGTCTCCATTTATATAGCTGCTGGTGTATGTCTATTTTGACTGGGCACACATTGGAGCATGAGCCACAAAGTGTACTTGCAAATGGCAAGTCGGCATTTGCTTTCATATCTAAATTTGGAGCTAAAATAGAACCAATTGGCCCTGCAACTGCACTGTGATACGAATGCCCGCCACTACGTCTATATACAGGACAGGTATTAAAACATGCCGCACAGCGAATACATTTCAGCGAATTTCGGAAGTCTTCGCGACCCAACTGTGTTGATCGGCCGTTATCCACGATAACAATGTGCATCAACTGACCTTCGCGTGGTTTCTTAAAATGACTCGAATATGTGGTTATAGGCTGCCCAGTAGCACTTCTGGCCAATAACCTTAAAAATACGCCAAGGTGTTTTTTCTGAGGAATGATTTTTTCAAAACCCATACTGGCTATGTGTACATTGGCCAAGTGAGCTCCCATGTCTGCATTGCCTTCGTTTGTACAAACAACGAACTCTCCTGTTTCTGCTACCGCAAAATTGACTCCCGTTAGGGCAACTTCTCTACTCAAAAACTTATCTCTGAGATGCTGCCTCGCCGCTTCTGTCAAATACTGCGGGTCTTTATTCCCTTTTTCAGTACCGAGGTGTTTGTGAAACAGCTCCCCTATTTCTTCTTTTTTCCAGTGGATACATGGCATCACGATGTGCGACGGCGGCTCTTCGGCCAGTTGTACGATTCTTTCACCCAAGTCCGTATCTATAACTTCAATGCCTTTTTCTTTCAAAAAATCATTCATATGGCACTCTTCGGTCAGCATTGATTTAGACTTTACCATGCCTTTGAAGGTATCTTTGGGGATATTTCCACCAAAATAATCTTTGATAATGTCGTAAACTATTTCATTATGCTTTTTAGCGTCTGCAGCCCAATGAACTTTAACGCCATTTGCCAAGGCATTTGCCTCAAACTGCACCAAATAGTCGTGCATGTTAGACAGTACATTGTTTTTGATTTGAGAGGCAGTTTCTCTAAGTAATTCCCAATCATTTATTTGAAAAGCGGCTTTATCTCTTTTTTGGCGGACAAAATAAAGGGTTTCGTCGTGCCAAGTAGTTCTGTCAAAATCTTTGTTAAAAATATCTGCAGCTTCGCTATGTGTTTTCATGAGATTGCTTGATTTAAGACCTCCGCAATATGCATTACTTTTATGGCATTGTTATCACGCTTAATTATTCCTTCCATGTGCATTAAGCATGAGGTATCACCTCCTATTATTATTTCTACTCCACTGTGCATGTGGTCCGCCACTCTATCTTTTCCCATTCTGACCGAAACGGCCTCCTCGGTAACACAAAATGTGCCGCCAAAGCCACAGCACTCGTCTTTTCGGGATAAAGACTGAAGTTCTATACCTTTCAGGTTACGAAGTAATAGCTCGGGTTTTGAAAATGGGGCTGCATTTAGCTCTGACATTTGAGACAAAAATAAGCCTCGCTGTCCGTGGCAACTCTGATGTAAGCCAACTTTGTGAGGAAAACTACCTTCTAAAGATTGGATTTTTAATACATCCGTGATAAATTCTATTAACTCATACACTTTGCCTTTTAGCTCAATGTGTTCTTTTACATGTAACGTGCAGCTTCCCGAAGGCGAAACAACGTAGTCATAATCATTGAAATTGTCTTGAAACAAAGCGGTACAAGAGCCACTAAGGTGCTCATAACCCGAATTTGCCATCGGTTGTCCGCAGCAAGTTTGGTTTTCGGGATAAAAAACCTCACACCCTAATTTTTCGAGTAATTCTAAGGTAGCAATCGCAGTTTTGGGATAAAACTGATCCATATAACATGGTACAAATAAAGCTACTTTCATTTTTAATGCTCTTCCAATGATTAAGAGTTAAATATACTACTTTTTACAATCCAGTCGCAATGGTTTTCAAACCTCTCTCCGATATTAATTCTTTTCTTACTTTTAAATCTCTATATGCAGCAATAGGCGACAATGAGGCACCTGCTCTGATTCGTGCTTCTGCTACCAAGGCACGCACATCTGTTCGGTATGCTTCTTGTAAAATCTCCTGAGCTTTGGCTACGTCATTGTTTTGTCTGGCGTCTTCAAGTGCTATGGTATCTACCAAAAGCGACTGGGCATAGGCAATCTGAATGGCTTCTACTGATTGAAGCAAATCTTCCAATGGGTCTTTGATATTATGCGAAGCGTCTATCATCCAACCAAAACCAGAACCCTGATCAAAAGGGGCATTATTTAACTGAGCCCCTTGTGTTAATTCATTGAAAATCAAGAACAATTGGTATGGTTTAATACTTCCTACCGTAAGGTCGTCATCGCCATACTTAGAGTCGTTAAAGTGGAAACCTCCAAGTTTGCCTTCCATCATGAGTAAACTCACGATTTGCTCTATGTTGGCATTTGGCAAATGGTGGCCCAAGTCTACTAAAGTATATGCTTTTTCACCTAATTTATTTGCAAAAAGAAGGGATTGCCCCCAGTCGCCAACGGTCATTGAATAAAAATTAGGCTCAAATGCTTTGTATTCCACAAACATTTTCCAATCTGCTGGCAATGCTGCGTAAATCTCTTGTAAACTTTCTAAAGTATTCTCAAAAGCTTTTCTAAAGTTTAACTGCCCTGGAAAACACGAACCATCAGACAACCAAACCGTTAGCGATTTTGAACCTAAATCTACGCCGTGCTTGATAACCTCGATATTATGATCTACCGCCTGCTTACGAATGGCCTTGTTGACGTTTTGAAGCGAACCAAACTTGTAGCTATATTCTTGATCTGCTTGATCTTGAAATGTATTGGAATTTACGGCATCAAAAGCCAAACCATGCTGAGCAGCTAATGTCTGAATATCCTTTGGGGCGGTCGGTATATCCCAAGGAATGTGCAACGAAATAGCACCCGAAGTTTTGTTTAATGCATGCAAAAGACCCACATCTTCTATTTTCTCTTCTAAACTACGAGGCTCTCCTCCTCCCGGAAAACGACCAAAACGTGTACCTCCAGTTCCCAATGCCCATGAAGGTATGGCTACTTGGAAATCCACCAATCTTTTGATTATACTGTCTACATCGTTGATTTGGCTTTTGGCAAATTCAAAGTGTAGTTTATGCTTCGCTAACAAACTGGTATTGTGGTCTTGTATTATTTTCTCCGAAAGAATCATTTTTTATTCTAATTTTAAAATCTATAATTAACTAATAATTAAATGTTTTGTAAGAAAAAGCAGTTTAAAGATACTCCAAAAACTGCCTTTTCAATATTTTTTCAAAAACGTTTATTAGCTATTTTTTTATCTATAAAAACCCATTGCAACTCCTCCGTCTACGTTTATGGCGTTTCCGGTCGACTTATTGAGCAAGCCGCCTACTAAGGCAAAGCATGCATTTGCGATATCGTCTGGAAGGATGATTTCATTTAACAAAGTTCTTTTGGCGTAATATGCAGGAAGTTCCTCAACCGTAATTCCGTATGCTTTTGCACGGCCTTCGGCCCATCCGCCTGCCCAAATATTTGAGTCTGAAATAACGGCATCGGGATTCACCGTGTTTACTCTTATTTTGTCTACCCCTAACTCCGCGGCCATTAGTCTCGTCATGTGTGCTTGTGCTGCTTTTGCAGATCCATATCCCGGGTTATTTGGCCCCGCCACTACGGCATTTTTTGACGCAATATTTACGATATCACCGCCAATATTTTGCTTTTTCATGACACGCACCGCAGCCTGACTCACGATAAATTGACCTTTAACCAAAATGTCATAGAGTCTATCCCATTCTTCAATCGTGTGTTCGGTAATAGATTTTGAAATACTGATTCCAGCATTATTTACTACTAAATCAACGCCTCCAAAAGCCAGGGCAGTTGCATCGAAAGCGGCTTGTGCTGAAGCAGTATCCGTTACATTTAACAATGTGGATGAAACGGCATCTTTGCCAAACAAGGCTGTAAATTCTGCAGTGGCTGCGTCTAGTCTCTCTTGGTTGATATCATTTAAAATTACACAAGCTCCTTCTTTGGCAAATTTCTTGGCAATCGCCTTTCCGATTCCGCCTGCACTTCCTGTTACCACCGCTATTCTACCCGAAAGGGCCTTTGCTTTAGGCATACGCTGAAGTTTGGCTTCTTCTAGCAACCAATATTCTATATCAAATGCTTCTTGGTGAGGCAACGAGGTGTACTCTGAAACCGCCTCAGCACCTTTCATTACGTTGATGGCGTTGGTGTAATATTCCGACGCCAAACGTGCCATGGTTTTGTCTTTGGCAAAAGTAAACATACCCACACCCGGATAAAGGATAACCACCGGATTGGGGTCACGCATAGCAGGTGAATTTGCATGTTTGCATGCGTCGTAATACGCTTTATATCCAGCTCTATAGGCTTCAAATACACTTTCTAGATAGGCTGCGTCTTCCACTTTGGTTGGGTCTAATACCAAAGGAGCAATCTTTGTTCTTAAAAAATGATCGGGACAAGAGGTGCCCAAAGGTGCCAACTTAGCCAAGTCGTTTGAGTTGATAAACTCCAAAACCCTTGGATCGTCTGTGAAGTGGCCCACCATTTTTCGTTCTGAAGAGCAATACCCTCTAAGCGTAGGAGCTAAACTCGCCGCTTTGGTTTTTCTATCTGCTTCTGCTAAACTTGGTGCTTTTTCTCCTCCAAAAACTGGACGTTTTTTGCCGTAGTTTTCTTCCAAAAATTCTGCACACTTTTCTATAACTTCTAAGGTGTTGATATAACTGCTGTAAGCGGTGTCTCCCCACGTAAACAAACCGTGAGAACCCAACATGATTCCTTTCAGTGCGATTCCTTTTGCGGCTGCTTCTTGCAGGCAAGCCCTAAGCTTTAGTCCTAAATCAAAACCTGGTCTTTGCCACTCTACCCAACCGATTTCGCCATTAAATAGCTCGTCCGTGATTTTTTTGCCGTCTTTGGCGGCTGCTATCGCAATGGCAGCGTCAGGGTGCAAGTGGTCTATATGTTTAAATGGTAAAAATCCATGCAAAGGTGTATCTATCGAAGGGGCTTTTGAAGCCAAATCGAAAATACAGTGGTTAAAAAGTTCCACCATTTCGTCTTCTTGGGCTATGCCTTTGTATACTTTTTCGAGATTAAGTAAACGCTCCATATACAATGCCGCACAACCCGACTTTTTCAAAGTACCGATATCGCCACCTGAGCCTTTGATCCACATAACTTCGGTTTCTTGGCCAGTTAGTGGGTCTTTGTCGGTGATTTTTACAGACGTGTTTCCACCTCCATAATTAGTTAATCGGAGGTCTGCTCCTAATAAATTAGATCTATAAATAAACAATGCGACTTCGTCACCGGCCATTGAAGCGGCTTTGGCGTCATCCCATAGATAGCTTACGTGTTTGAATGTAGAATTGTTAGAAGACATGTATATTATTCTGGTATGTTTATCGTGTAAAAATATATGTATAGCGACCCGCAACTGTCCTTTACTGTACTGACTTTAGGCTTAAAAAAGGGTATTCTTGGTATTCAACATTCGTGACATTTGAGGAAATCCCAATACCTGATTTTTATAAAAAATGAATTATTATATGAAAATCTCACAAATATAAAGAAATAAGAAAATATAAACTTTTGAACCTATATTTGACATTATTCAGCCTAAGTCTTCCGTTTTTCAGAAGGCAAATAAATATCATTTATTTAAACTACAAAACAACCATGAACAGTAAACCACTCGTTTTGACTTTATCACTTTTATCTACCTCAGTATTTGCCCAAAAACGGCTTGCATCGCAGGTTATAAAATGGAGCGAACAGGAAGTGATAGAAAGACCCATAGCTCAGCAACGGAAAATTTTGGAGACTACAACTCCAACCCTTTCCCTTTTTAAAGTGCACGCCACTACGCTATACCCAAAGGGCTTCTTAAAAGAGCACTATACTCAGGCAAATGAAGAGATGCTCATTATAAAAGAAGGTGTTTTACACTTAACGATTAACGGTGTAAGCAAAGACTTACCTGCTGGTAGTTTGGCCTTAATAATGCCTGAAGACACGCGAAAACTAGAAAACACTAGCTCACAAAATGTAACGTATTACGTGTTTCAGTTTTTCTCAAAAGACTCCACAAATACGGCAAGAGGAAAAAGCAGTGGCGGCTCGGTTATGATACCGTGGGAAGAAGCAAAGTTTATAGAAAACCCAAAAGGCGGAAGAAAGGATTTTTTGAATAGACCAACAAACATGTTAAATCGCCTTGAGATGCATACCACTACGCTCAACCCAGGCATTATGAGCCATGCCGCACATACACACCTACCTGCCGAAATTATTTTACCTATTCAGCTGGAGCCAGGTAGCTCGCAAGTAGAAGAATATATCAACGAAAAAACACATGCTGCCACAGATGGCGACGTGATATTTTTGCAATCGATGGACTTACATGGAATCAAAAATGTGGGTAAAAAACAAGTAACCTATTTTGCTTTTCAGTTTGATTAAAAACCAAAAAAGCTCCATATTGAACTAACAAAATGGAGCTTTTTACTACAACTAAAACTTTACTCAGTCCAAGCATTTTGGCCATTTAGAGGAATACAACCTTGGAATTCTCCTGGAACTGGGTCATAGACCAATATATTTTTACCGATATCTTCGGAAGTATAAAAACCAAAAAGCGTAAGGCCTTTTATGGTTTTGAAAAAAGTAGGTTTCGGTGGGTCATTTTCTAAGGGTATACCCCACATAGAAAGTCCCGAACGGGGTTTATCTTTATCAATTTTGGTGATACACTCAATTTTCTTTTCAGGAGAAAGCTTAAGAAAGGAATGGCCATACTGCAACTCCACATCTTTTTCAAAAGCATCTAATCCAGCAACCAATTCCTTTTGACCAGCTTCGTCCATGGTTTCTTTTACCATTACATCAATAAACTGAGGCACGCCCATGTCTTTGGCACCCGGAGTTTTGGTTTTAGGTAAAATAGTTTCTGCTATTTCCGCAATTAAAGCCGCTTGGTTATTGGTAAAGAAAACCGGTTTCCAGTCTAACTTAGCCTGCTCTTTACAAGATATTAGAATCTCAGACATAGAAACCCCAACCAAAGATAAGCCAAGTGCTGCGGCTGTATTTTTTATATAATCTCTTCTGTTCATTTTTATTTTATTTTAATAGGTTGAAAAACTGTACTTCTGGTATAGCATTAAGAGTAGCGAGTTAAATGTTCAATGAATTCACTCAAGTGATTTTAATAAGTCTATAATAATGTTTGAGTTTCCTTCGAATTAATTTTGAAATTCATCGACATATTTGATTTTTAAGTCTATAATCCTTCAAAGTTGAAAAATTTGTATAAATATGAACTGCCTATTCCTGGCCTTTTTACCAAGCAATAACATCCTCAAATCTATTTATTTTCATTTACAAAATAATAAAGAACCGAAACCCATTACTCTCTACTCAATACTCACAAATTCTTCTTATTCAACTCCTCCACTGCAAAATTTGCCGCACGAGCGGTTAATGCCATATAGGTAATTGAAGGGTTTACGCAGTTTGAACTTGTCATACATGCACCGTCCGTCACAAAGACATTTTTTACACTGTGAAGTTGATTATTTCCATTTAAAACCGAAGTTTTTGGATCACGACCCATTCTAGCAGTTCCCATTTCGTGAACTCCCACACCCATTCCACCTGAGTGATCAAACGATTGAATGTTTTTAAAACCTGCTATCTCTAACATTTCAACTGCATCGGCCTTGATTTGCTTACGCATTTCAATTTCGTTTTTCTTGAAACCAGCATCAAAAACTATCTGAGGAATTCCCCATTTGTCTGTTTTAGTTTTATCCAAATGCATTTTGTTTTCGTGGTAAGGCAATACTTCACCAAAGCCCATAAGCGACATATTCCAAGGGCCTGGTTTATAAAGCGACTCCTTAAAGTCTGCTCCTACTCCCACGGCATCAGTACCTCTGCCCCAATTTGCTCTTCCTGAACCACCTTGGTAGTCATACCCTCTCAAAAAGCTTTTGTTTTGGCTGGCCTTGTCGATATTTACATATTTTGGAATAAAAATACCCACTGGCTTACGGCCTTTGTAATAGTCTTCCTCAAGACCATCAAAGTCGCCCATGGCACCTACATGATAATGGTGATCCATAATATTATGCCCAAGTTCGCCGCTGTCATTGCCCATTCCGTTCGGAAAACGCTCCGATGTAGAGTTTAATAATATTTGGGCAGTAGCCATAGCCGAAGCACATGAGAATATAATTTTTGCTGTAAAAATATGCTCTTCCATGGTTTCAGAGTCAATTACTTTTACGCCTGTGGCAAGTTGGGTTTTGGGATCAAACAAAATCTCAGCAGCTACAGAGTTTGGTCGAATCACAAAATTTCCTGTGTTATTTGCAGCTGGTAAGGTAGCTGAATTGGCAGAAAAATAAGCACCATAAGGACATCCACGTGAGCATCTGTTTCGGGTTTGGCATTTTCCTCTTCCTAAGGCCAACTGCTCCTCGGTTGGCTCCGTTAAGTGAGCAACTCTACCGGTAGTTACATATCTATCTTTAAATTTCCCTTGAATGCTTTCTTTGAAACTTTTCTCTAAACAGTTTAACGGAAAAGGCGGCTGAAACTCACCATCTGGCAAGTGACTAAGCCCAAGTTTTTCTCCCGAAATACCCACGAATTTTTCAACATAACTGTACCATGGAGCAATGTCTTTGTAGCGAATCGGCCAGTCTACTGCTATCCCTTCTCTGGCATTTGCCTCAAAATCGTAATCAGACCATCTGTATGTATGTTTTCCCCACAAAAGTGAACGCCCACCTATTTGGTTTCCTCTAATCCAGTCGAAAGGCTGAATTTCTTGGTAGGGGTTTTCTTGATCGTTTGTATAAAAATGCTTGGTGTCGCTTCCCACAAAACCACTCCTGATTTGAATATGGTGACGTTCCCTTTCTTCGGGTGTAAGTGAACCGCGGTGTTCCTTGTCCCAAGGGTCTTGCATCATGGTAGGATAATCTACAATGTGATTTACCATTCGACCTTTTTCCAAAACCAGGGTTTTAAGCCCCTTTTCGGAAAGTTCTTTAGCTGCCCAACTTCCGCTCATTCCTGATCCAATCACGATTGCATCGTAAGCGTTAGTTTTATTTAAGGTTGTATTTAAATTTGCCATTTAAACTATATTATAGGTTGAAACTCTAATATGCAAGCTATTAAAAATTAAGGTATTTTCAAAAATAAATGTCATCTTGACACAAACAAATAAAAAAAGCCCTTTCGGGCTTTAATTATCTAATATTTTAATACTTGCGATTCTTCTTAAAACTTACTTTTAAGATATTTTATTGCCATTGCATAGGCTTCTTTACTACCTTCCTCGTCAAACTTAGGATTGCTAGGATTAGCAAAACCATGCACGCCTGGAAAAATCTTGTAATCTAGTTTTTTTCCCGCCGCTTTCATGTTTTCCGCAAACTTCTCAATCACCTCTTTAGAGATTCTAGTTTCTGTGGCAAAAAGTCCCAAAACATCTGAATTTAACTTTTTCAATTCGTTAATGTCTGTCACAGGCATTCCGTAATACATCACAGAACCTACGGTGTTTTTGCCCCCTAAAATCGCAGACCTAAGTGACCAACCTCCCCCAAAACACCAACCTACATTGGCTATTTTGGCCTTCGGACCTGCATAAGCTACTGCTCCATTTACCAAGGCTACTAAGCGGTCTTCTTTGGCTCCCATCATGAGTTTTCCTGCTTCTTGTGGATCCGAAGTAGATTTTCCATCATACATATCTACTGCTAACACGTTTACGTTTTCGCCCAAGTCTTTGTAAAAAATATCTGATTGACGCTCAATGTACTCATTTAGTCCCCACCACTCTTGGTAAACCAAAAGCCACTTATCTGATTTCTTTTTAGCTTTAATAAAATAGCCCGTCCCGTCAACCCCATCAGTGGTTTTGAAACTTACTTTCTCTCCCATGCCATCATATTCAAGTGCTATTGGCGATGGATGCAAGGCTTGAAACTCCGGGTCTAAAGCAAACTGACGCATATCGTCGAAAGGAACGTTATGACAAACCGTAATTTGGCTGTCTAATTTTTGCTCCGAAACCGACCCAAAAAATGGATTGATAAACGAATACACAAACAGCAAAGGCAAAAAGAAAATTAACTTATTCATAAGATTTAAATTGATTGTTTGTAAACCGATAACTAATATCGAAAGTTAAACCAAATAAATCAATTAATGTTCAAACATATTTTACATTGCATTTCCAATTCCCACCAAAACGATTGATAGCATGATAGTGGCGATTCCCACCAAAAAAGTTCGGAATGCTTTTGGCGACACCCCCGTCCATTCTTTCAGGTACAATCCCCAAATATTGGCCGTTAGTATGATAGTGGCCATGTGAAGTATCCACGAACTGGCTCCGTTGCCAAGTTTGCTCTCTCCCATTCCATAGAAAAAGAACTGCAAAAACCACATAGTACCCGCCAAAGCCGAAAACATGACGTTTTTACCGATGGGCGTGCTGGTATTTGTATAATCTCCGAAAGTCTTATTTTTAAAATTCAAGTACATACACCACAGAAAATTGGTAGTTAAGCCGCCCCACATCACAATTATGTAGGTAACATTATTTTGAAACAAAGGATTATTTCCCGTTTCTACGGCCACGTCTGCCATAGGTTTCCCTGCCTCAATTCCGAAGTTAAAAAACGAACTCAATATTCCGGATATGATGGCAATGATTAGACCTTTCACTAGGCTAAATTCTTTTACACTTTCTAGTTTTTGTTCTTGGGTCAAATCCCTTTCTTTCAATATGCCCGCTCTACCCGAAATGGCGATGCCAATAATGCAAACTAGAACTCCAAAAAGCACCAATTGACCGCCTGTGCTATGCAGCATTTGGGTTAAGGTAGTTTTGCCTTCGGTTGGATTAAAGTCGTAATAAATGGCTGGAACCAAAGCTCCAAAAGCTGAGCAAAAGCCCAAAACCACCGAATTGCCAAGAGACATGCCTAAGTACCGAACTCCCAAACCGTAGGTTAAGCCACCGATTCCCCACAAAAGGCCCATTAAAAAAGTAAAATTTGTAACAGTCGAGGAAGCTCCTGAGATTATTTCTGCGAAGTTTGGAATGGTTAAATATGCGGCGATAGGCGGTACAATAAGCCATGAAAACAGCCCTCCTACTATCCAATAGCTTTCCCAAGCCCAGCCTTTCACTTTTTTGAAAGGCATATAAAAACTACCGGACGAAAACCCGCCGATTGAATGAAAAATGATTCCTAAAAGTGCATTCATTAAAGTGTAATTAAGGTTGATAATCTGTATTAATCAAAAATACACGAACATATACCTTATACTCTCCTTTACTCTCCTATAAAAAACCTTAGAAGATAAATACTTCTTCTAAAACAAATACTATTTAAGGGAATTATTGATCATCTAAACCTAAAAAGGTTTTGAAATGAAAAACTGGAGAAATAAAGAAAATAATTAGGCCAATAAACAAGTAAAAATTAAGATCCGAAACGAGCGTAGTAATTGAAATATTTCCGGAAATTTTCGGGAGAATAAACTGGGCAATGACAGGTAAGCCAAACAAAATAAATATCAAAATAGAAAAGTAGCTTTTAGGCTTTTTAAATACAAAAGCTAAAAATGCACCGATAATAATGGGTAAAAACACATCTAACTGAAGCAAAGCTGATTTTAGCTCAGTGGCACTAACGGGCAGCTTAGCCACCCTAAAGAAAAAATTATACAATGCAAACGCCGCAATGAGTCCCAAAACAAACAATAAGCCGTTTAGTTTTGAATACCCCACACTCAGCCATCCACTTAGCATTCTAACAGGTATAAGTGCTAATAATAGCACCGTAAAAACATCGGTAAACGGAAAGAATAGCAACATGGGCAGCCAGCTTTTCACGTGGGTGTGGTCGTAAAAGAAAAGCATGATTTTGGAGCGAATAAACCACGCAAACCAAATCAGATAAAACAATGCCCCTAGGCTGTTTAAAACCGCAGAGATTTTATTTGAAAACAAACTAAAGTTTCCTATACCTAATAAGGTCACCAAAACGGTAGCCAAAAGCCAAAATACTAGATTTTTGAATATTAAAATTAGAATTACAATATGTTTTTTTTGTAAAGACTGCTGTTCGTTTAATCTGACCTTACGGCCTTTTTCGTTTCGATTTATAAGCTCTTGTAACAAGAAAATAACACCCAGAAACATACTTCCATTAATCAAAGCCAAGTTAAAATCAATCAGAATATGGTCTGAAAAAACTACTTGAGACCAATTTGACATTCCAAAAAAGCCAAGCATGCTGTAGTTTCCTTCGAAGTGATTGGCATACCCTAAGTTTACCCAAGGCAAAACAGCAAAAAGCAAAACCAAAACCATGGTCTGAAACGAGAATTTCAAAGTTAAACTCAGCAACACCAATGCCGCAAAACCCATACACACTGCACCAAAAAGGAGATTTTCTTGGTCTAAATAATGTAATGGGGTTTCAAGAAAAAAAGGCAAAGATTCGGCGATACCGAAAGCTAGGGTAAGAATGAGTATTTTGACGGGCTTTAAAACAGGAAAATTAACCCAAAATAAGAACCAATAAATAGTGAGTTTGATTGCATACGCTATGCCGCTTTGCGACGCAGGCAAAATACCAATATTAAGCTTTTGGAAAAGAAAATCGAACGAAAGGAAAAGTAAAACTACCAACAAAAAACTCAACAGTAGCCTGACATTAAAAAGTACCTTTAAAGGTCTATACATAGGTATCATATTAGCGGTATTGCTATTCGAAAACACAAATATACTAGGCTTTTTGTATTGGTACTATTTTTTGAAACAAAGTACAAACTAAAGTGTCAAGTGAATTAAAACCTTGGCTTACTTCACATTTATTTCGGTCTTCAATATTTTATTTTCAAAACCCACACGTTTTTTAGGCTTTTCTATATCATCTAAAAGGATTTTCACTGCCTCTAGGCCTATTTCGTAAGCGGGCTGCACTACAGTATGAATCGGTGGTTTAAACAAATGAGCCACATTGAGATTCGTAAATCCAAAAAACAAAAACTGGTCATTTACATCTGCATACCTCGCCTGAAACGCCTGATAGGTATTAATGGCGAGCCTGTCGCTACACGTAAAAAACGAATCCGGATTGTGATTGATAATTAAGTCGTCTATAACATCAATGGCCTCTTCGGGGTCAAACCTACAAAACCTAACGATATCTTCATTGTAGGCAATTCCGTTGTCTTCAAGGGCTTTTCTGTAACCTGCTAAACGCTCGCGTGTGATGGAAAGCGTGGGCGGGCTCGTAATGTGGGCAATATTTAGTTTTCCGCTATTAATCAAGAAAGTTGTGGCGTCATAAGCTCCTCCAAAGTTGTCGGCTTGCACTTTGTGCACATCTTCAATTTCGGGAACACGATCAAAATAAACTACAGGAAAGTTTTCATGGCCATATTTGCTGATATGCGAAACATCGGTGGTGGCTCCAGATAGCGAAATCACCAAGCCGTCTACTTTGCGTGCATACAAATGGCTCACATTCGAGATTTCTCTTTCGAGCGATTCGTGACTTTGGAATATAACTACATGGTAGCCTCTTTTATAAGCTTCGTCTTCAATGCCGTTTATGGCTTGGGAGAAAAAATTATTGGCGATTTCGGGTACAATGACCCCAATAGATCTGCTTTTGTTTTCTTTTAAACTTAAGGCAATTGGATTAGGCCTGTAATTAACTTTCTCGGCATAATCCACCACCATTTTTTTGGTGACTGGATTAATCTCATAGCTATCACGGAGAGCCCTTGACACCGTAGAGGTAGACAGGTTCAGTGCTTTAGCAATATCTTTGAGTGTAACAATTTCCACGAGTCAAATTAATTTTTGGGATAAACAAAAGGTTGTTTACAAACATAATCAAAAATGAATTAAAAAAGAATTAAAAAAAGAAGCCTGAATATTTTGAATGGCAACGATTGCATAAATTAATTAATTCTATTGTTTGTTTAACAGCTAAAAGTGGCTTAATCTTACATTTCAAAAAACAGTATTCTAAAGAGAAATGATAGAAATAAACTTAGAAGGAAAACTTGCAATTGTAACTGGTTGCAACAGAGGAATAGGCAAAGCCATGGCAGAAGGTCTAGCCAAAGCGGGAGCCGATATTATTGGAGTTTCTGGTACAATGCCCGCGAGCGGTTCAGAAGTACAAACCAATATCGAAAAACTTGGTCGTAAGTTTTACCCTTTCCAAGCCGATTTTAGCGACAGACCCTCTATTTATGCTTTTTTAAATTCAGTTAAAAGCACACATCCCAAAATAGACATTTTAGTAAACAATGCTGGAACCATTATGCGTAACCCAGCAGCAGAACATTCTGACGAATATTGGGACAAAGTGATTGCTATAAACCTTGACGCTCAGTTTATTATAACCAGAGAAATAGGCAAAACTATGATAGCAAATGGCTCGGGAAAAATAATATTTACGGCATCGCTACTCACCTTCCAAGGTGGCATAAATGTACCAGGTTATGCAGCTAGTAAAGGTGCCATAGGCAGTTTAATTAAAGCATTTGCAAACGAATGGGCCGGAAAAGGCGTAAATGTAAATGGTATAGCACCGGGATACATCGCTACTGACAATACAGAAGCTCTAAGAAACGACCCTGAAAGAAGTGCCTCAATACTAAGTAGAATACCTGCCAACAGATGGGGAGAGCCTGAAGACTTTGTAGGTCCTACTGTATTTTTGGCATCTGAGCTTTCCTCATATGTACATGGCACCATATTGACCGTAGACGGCGGCTGGATGGGCCGATAATCAATCTTAAAATAAAGCTTTTAATAAAATAGACATACGATAAATCATGAACGAAAGATACGAAAGCAGTCCACGCGAAGTGGAAGGAATGAACACTAAAGCCCTTAGAGAAAACTTTTTGGTGGAAAGCCTTTTTGAAGCAGATAAAATCTCACTTACTTACACACACTACGACCGTATGATTTTAGGTGGTGTTATGCCAGTTAACCAAACTTTAGAGTTGGGAGTGTACAACGCTATCAAAAGCGATTATTTTCTAGAGAGAAGAGAACTTGGCGTTATTAACGTAGCCGGAAAAGGTTCAGTTACTGCCGATGGTGAGACTTTTGAAGTAGAGAAACTAGGATGTGTGTATTTAGGAAAAGGCACAAAAAAAGTAACATTCGAATCAGCCGATGGAAGCAACCCCGCTCAGTTTTTCTTGCTTTCCGCACCTGCACACCAAAGCTACCCAAACAAGCACTTTACCAAAGAAGACGCTTCGCCAGTAGTGTTAGGAGCGGCAGAAACTTCAAACAACCGTACGATATACAAATACATTCACAATGACGGCATCATGAGTTGTCAATTGGTAATGGGACTAACCGTATTGAGCTCAGGAAGTATTTGGAATACCATGCCTCCTCACGTACACGATCGCCGTAGCGAGGTTTATTGCTACTTCGATGTACCTGAAAACCAAGGCGTAATGCACTTTATGGGACAACCAGACGAAACTCGTCACATGTGGATTCAAAACCACCAAGCCATCATTTCGCCGCCTTGGAGTATACATGCAGGAGCAGGTTCGGCAAACTACTCGTTTATATGGGGAATGGCTGGTGAAAACAAAGATTTTACAGATATGGACTTCGTAAATCTTAACCATTTAAGATAATACCAAAAAAGCTTATAGAGAGCCACTCGGGCTCTCTGTTTTTCTCAAATTTTTCCTTAAACATATTTTTTAAAATGAAAAATATACTTGCCATTGGCTTGCTATGTATAGCCACTGCTTTTGCTCCGAAATCAAGCGGACCAAAAATTCACCTGGTGGGCGACAGCACCATGGCCAACAAAAATAGCTATGATGCTCCCGAAACCGGATGGGGCCAAGTATTCCATTCATTTTTTGTGGAAGATGTAGAAGTAATCAACTATGCCATAAATGGCCGCAGCACCAAGAGTTTTAGAGACCAAGGGCATTGGAAAAAAGTGTTGGATAACATCAGCAAAGGCGACTATGTATTGATTCAGTTTGGACATAACGACCAAAAAATAAGCGATAGCCTACGCTATGCCGCCCCTCAAACCGATTACCGCCAAAACCTCCAACGCTATGTAGACGAAGCCAAAGCCAAAGGCGGAATTCCGGTACTTATTACCCCTGTAATGCGTAGAAAATTTGACGAGAACGGAGCTATTGTAGATGACCACGGCGATTACCCGCAGGTGGTAAAAGAGGTAGCACTTAAAAACCAGGTATCTCTAATAGACCTACATGCCATAAGCCAAAACATCATTAAAGAACACGGCGTAGAAGGCTCCAAAGACCTTTACATGATTTTTGAGGGAGGCCTTTATCCAAAATTTAAAGAAGCAAGAGAAGACAACACACATTTCACTGCGTATGGTGCCCAAGTGATGGCCGCAGCAGTGGCACAAGACATTTTCAATCAAAAAATACCACTTAAAGATTGGCTCAAAAAATCGCCATATCCTAACACATTTACGTTTCAGTTACCGGCAATTATTACTCCAATTTTTAGAAAAGACACCTTCGATATCCGAAACTTCGGTGCCAGAAGCGATGTCAAAACTGTAAATACTGCTGCTATCAACCAAGCGATAGCAGCGGCTGCAGTTAACGGTGGCGGAACAGTCTTAATACCTAAAGGGCTTTGGATTTCAGGTCCGATAACTCTAAAAAGTAACATAAACCTACACATAGCCGAAGGAGCACTTTTACAGTTTTCAGACAATAGAGCAGACTATCCGATCATAGAAACCACTTGGGAGGGCAATGTGGCGTATCGCTGCCAAGCCCCTATATCGGGCAAAGACCTCCATAATATTGCCATTACAGGCAAAGGCACATTAGATGGTGCAGGCCAAGTTTGGAAGCAAGTAAAAAAATCGAAGCTCACCGAATCTCAGTGGAAAACTTTACTCAACACAGGAGGGGTTTTAAATGACAAAAAAGATGCTTGGTACCCGTCTGAAACCTCAAAGTATGGCAACGAAAACCCAACTTGGTTAAATAAAAAAACCGAAGGAAAAACCTTAGCCGATTATGAGGCTTATCGCGATTTTTTGAGGCCAAACATGATCAGTTTGAGTAACTGCAAGCATGTTTTACTCGACGGCCCCACATTTTTAAACTCACCAGCATGGACACTTCACCCACTTTTGTGTGAACACGTAACCATCAAAAATGTAAATGTAAAAAAACCATGGTTTGGACAAAACAACGACGCCCTCGATTTGGAATCTTGTAAGAACGGAATCGTAGAAAACTGCACTTTTGATACTGGCGACGACGCCATCTGTATCAAGTCAGGTAAAGACGAAGAAGGGAGACTTCGCGGCAAAGCAACCGAAAATTTCATTATCAGAAATAACACCGTTTTTCATGGTCACGGCGGTTTTGTAATAGGCTCCGAAATGTCCGGTGGTGTTAAAAATCTTTTTGTTACCAATTGCAATTTCTTAGGTACAGACATCGGCCTGCGATTTAAAACCAAAAGAGACCGAGGCGGCGTGGTAGAAAACATCTTCATCTCAGACATTCAGATGAATAACATCCCGGGCGAGGCCATACTTTTCGATATGTACTACCAAGCCAAAGACCCTGTACCGCTCGAGGGCGAAGAAAACACGCTCCCCGAAATTCTGGCGATGCCATATAACGATGGCACACCTGCTTTTAAAGATTTTTATATAGAAAACATAAATTGCAAAGGTGCCGAAACCGCCATTATGTTAAGAGGTTTACCCGAGCAAAACATCAAAAACATCAGCATTAAAAATAGTACTTTCTCAAGCAATAAAGGCCTAGTTTGCATAGAAGCCCAAAATATTTCACTCGAAAACGTTTTGTTAGACACAAAGTCAAAAACAGTGGCCCAAATTCAAAACAGTACGGACATTCGATTATCAAATATTAGCTATAGCCCTACGGCTAATCTTTTGGTAGAAATAAATGGAGCACGAAGCAAAAATATCAGCCTGAGCAATACCCTAACTAAAGGTATTCAAAACGTAGCGACATTTAAATCTAAAGCTTCAAAAAAGGCTTTTAGTTTAAAATAAACACTGATATCCAATGAGATACAAAATACTTATGTGTTGTTTCTTGGCCAGTTTTGGTACTTTTGCCCAAATTGCGACAGACAGTACTGCCGAAAAAATGCTCCTGTATCAAAGAAGCTACGGAGGCTGGCCACAGTATCATGGCGATGCTACTAATTATGACTTGGCCATAGATGACGCCAGAAAGAAAATGCTATTAGCAGATAAAAACCAGGGAGATGCTACCATAGATGACAAATCAACCACTTTAGAAATAGAATATTTGATAAATTCCTTTTCTAAAACCCAAAATAAAACCTACCTAAATGCTGCTTGTAAAGGTATCGACTATCTTTTGAAAGCACAAAATAAGGCTGGCGGATGGCCACAATGGTACCCCGATACAAAAGGCTACCATACCCATATCACCTACAACGACCAGGCCATGATTGACGTAATGAATATCATGAAAATGGCTGCCTACAAAATTGGGGCATTTGCCTCACTTCCAGAGCAATATGCACCCAAAGCCAAAGCGGCCATGGAAAATGGGATTAAATGTTTACTCAACACCCAATACAAACAAAATGGAAAACTAACCGCTTGGTGTGCCCAACACGATGCACAAACGCTAGAACCAGCCAAAGCTCGTATGTTTGAATTGCCCTCCTTAAGTGGAAACGAAAGCGTGGGAATCGTAAGATTTTTAATGCAAATAGAGCACCCTTCAGAAGAAATAAAAACTGCTATTGAGGCTGCGGTCTCATGGTTAGACCAAGTGAAAATTCCCGATGCTGATGTAAAATTCGTGGACGACCCAAATGGCTCTAAAAGAAAAGACCGGGTGCTTATTTCAGCTCCTGGACATACGCTTTGGGCGAGGTTTTATGACTTAGAAACAAACCGACCTATTTTTGTAGGTCGCGACAGCCAAGTCAAATATGCAATCGCCGAGATAGAGTTTGAGCGAAGAAGCGGATATGCCTACTACGGAACTTGGCCTTATAACCTCATAAACAAGGAATACCCGGCATGGGTAGCAAAATGGGGAAAATAATCAAGCCCTAATTTACGGTAAACACCCAACGGGCGTATCGTGTGAGAGCGGGTTTTCCCTCATCCTCCACTTCACAGATAATGTGATAAGTGTCTCCAGCTTTCGCAGTTTCTGGTATTTTAACACTCGCAAGGTCCTCATGATAAGACACTGCTACGGCACTGCTATTTTTCCCCGCCTCTCTATATTCCCAAAATCTAATTTTCATTTTATCTCCGTCAGGGTCTGTGGCATTAACCCCAAAATTTACCGTTTCACCTGCTATGGCTGATCGGAATGTCATGGCTTTTGCTGCCACCACAGGAGGGTGATTACACTCCTCGAAGGGTTTTACGCACCAGTCTGCCCGAGCTGCAAAATCGTTTTGAATAGCTGCCAACCATCGCAATTGTGCGTAAGCTAAATCTAAAGTATCTTTTTGTGGGTTATAATCGGCCGCAGTAACACCGTCTTCCCAACGGTTTGGATTGGTTTTACTTTGCACCAATCTTCCGCCCCACCCGCCATAGTCTGGGTGGTCTAAGTTCATAAGACCCACATCTATCAAGTGTAAATACGCCGGAGAGTCTCCTTCGGATATAAAATCATATTTCACAAAACTCCCCCATTGGGCATTCGTCATTTTATTAGGGTCACCATGAATGTGCTCCTCATCGCCTGTCTGTTTTTGCCCATCACCGTAACTATAGTACATTTTCATTAGCGGACCGTGGTCGTTTATTATGTTTTCACCCATAAACTTCCCGTCAAAATACTTCTGCAAATCCTTGGGCATAACCGATTTCCAAGGATACGCCAACACAAAAAACTGGTTAGAATTATACAACACTTTTATATCAGGCCACGCCTTCGCCACATAGTTTTTATAGGTAGCGTCTTGGTCCATTATCGTGTAAATAATCGCCTTTTCAGACACTTTTTTATAAATCTCCTTCCAATTTTCTTTCCCACTATAGGTTTCTTCTATCGACTTTAAGGCCCTCGCTATGGTATTTGTTCCGCCCCATGCTTGCAGATAAATGGGGCTATAGTCACTGTCTAACAACTTCTCTTTTATCCAGTTTGAGCCCTCGGTATCTATTGCCATTTCACCTTCAAAATCTATATTGCCAACTTTTACCAAACCACCCAATTCTTCAGCAGAAGGAAATCCCTCTCCGTTTTTACTTAATGACGGATACACCTCAGCATAAGCCTTCAGCAAGTCCTGAATCCAGTTTACACCCGCCCATCTTAGGTCTGTCCGCGGTTTGGGATATATCTGTTTGGTCATCTCCATTTCTGACACAAACGTAGTGCCTTTGCCGTCGCCTTTGTAATGCCACATGGAGCTGCTGTACACCAAGCCTTCAATCTTAAATTCGTTAGCGTAGAGCAACATTCTCACAAACGAATCCACATCGTCTATTTCGCCATCGGTCGTAATTATGGTCCTAGGTTTGGCCCTTTTGATAGGCTCAGAATTCACACAAGCCCACAAAAAACATGAAGCCAATACCGCCAAAAGTAGATTTTTCATATAGGTCAAATAAAATAGTTGCGTAAATATAAGATTCTTCAACGGTTTACAATCAAATTTTTAAAACAAAATCTAACTCATTTTCCACCTAAATCTCAAGCACTTACTCGAATACAAAACAACAAATACAATATTATTAGGGCGGCTGCCGTCTTCGCCAGGCACCGGGCTATCCATTCCCGCTTTTTGTCAGGCCAAAGGCCAGCCAAAAGAGCTCCATTACTATCCCATGCCGCGGGGCATTTATGCATGTTTTGAATTAAAGTAATGTTCAAAAAACTATGCCCACAAAAACCTAAGTTTAAACAGTAGTAAACACGGGCTAAAATAAAAGTTGAAAATATTCAAGACAGTTATCGCTGACCACCAGTCAATTATTACAATTAAAATTTCGTATCGACTCCTTTCAAAAGAGATAATATCCTCTTGTCAATTTTCATCAACATTTCTATAAAGCTCTTTAGTTTTTTCTAAATAACTACACCTATTTTGTTTAAAATAAACACCTTAAAGCATGTCACTCCGAAAAACACTCACTTCGCTCAGAATTCTATATCCGATTTGGATGCTCACCGGTATGTTTGGCATCATGTATATTCCAAGCAAACTATTAGTAGCAAATGATCTCACTTTAACCGCACAGAATATTTTAGCAAACGAGCTAGTTTTCAGAGCCGGCATCGCCGCTAGTCTCCTTACCCAATTAATATACATTTGTGCCGCGGTTTTACTGTACCACTTTTTTAAACACATTCACAAAACTCAAGCAACTTTAATGTTGATTTTTACACTTGTGGGCGTACCCATTGCCATGCTTAATGAACTCAACTATTTAGCGGTTTTGAAAACCCTAAATAACCCCGAATTGTTGGAGCTTTTCTTGTATTTACACAAAATGGGAGTAGTAATAGCCGCCATATTTTGGGGTTTATGGTTATTTCCTCTTGGTTACCTGGTCTACAAATCCGGGTATTTCCCTAAAGTTTTGGGTCCTATAGTGATTATCGGGGCATCGGTTATTTAGCAGGTTCATTTATCAAAATCTTATTTCCAGCAGCTGAAAACATAATTAATGGATGCGAATTCATGACATTTGGTGAGGTGATATTTTTGGCATGGCTTGTATTTTTAGGTGCTAAAATACCAAAAGACAATAGTTAAAAAGCCTTTGCGAATATGCAGTAAATTGAAAATAAAAAAACCTTTTCTTACCTTCGTTTTAATAGACAAATGAAGCGGCTTTTTTAAAAATTGAGATTAGACTTTATTTATCACTTAATCTGATAAAGATGAACCCAAAAGTAGATTTTTACTTCACCAAGGCCAAGCAATGGCAAGAAGAATACAAAAAACTTAGAAGTATAATACTTTCGTGTGGCTTGATAGAAGAGCTAAAATGGGGCTGTCCGTGTTACATTCACCACAAAGGAAACATCGTACTTATTCATGGCTTTAAAGAGTATTGTGCCGTATTGTTTTTTCAGGGTGCATTGATTCAAGACGCAGACGGCATATTGATCCAACAAACTGAAAACGTGCAAGCGGCCAGACAAATGCGTTTTACCAGTTTAGCAGAAATAGAAAACTTAGAGGCTACATTAAAAGCATATATTTTTGAAGCCATTGAATTAGACAAGGCCGGTATAAAAGTGGAACTCAAAAAAGCGAAGGAATTTGAAGTAGCCGAAGAGTTTCAAACCAAATTAGACGAAATGCCAAAGCTAAAAGCCGCCTTTGAGGCACTCACGCCAGGTCGCCAAAGAGCTTATTTGTTAAACTTTTCGCAACCCAAGCAATCTAAAACCAGGGAGGCTAGAGTAGAGAAATACATCCCGATGATCTTAGAAGGAAAAGGACTAAATGATTGATATAAAACTTATTAGAACTACATGAACGCCCCAAACCCCGAAGTAGACGTATTTTTTGAAAACATTAAAAAATGGAAAGCCGAACTTGAGCAATTGCGAATAATATTACGTGACTGCGGCCTAACCGAAGACTTAAAGTGGAAACAGCCGTGCTATTCATTTAAAGGAAAAAACATTTGTATTATTGGTGGTTTCAAAGATTTTTGTGTCCTCAGTTTTTTCAAAGGAGTATTACTACAAGACAAGGCGGGCATTTTGGTAAAACAGGGCGAAAACACGCAGTCGGCTCGCATAGTAAAAATCACGGAATTAGAACAAATTACTACGCTTAAAGCAACCCTAAAAGCATACATATTTGAGGCCATTGAAGTAGAAAAAGCAGGAATTGAAGTTCCTTTTAAAAGTAATGATGAATTGGTGCTAGTCGAAGAGCTTCAAACCAAACTTGATGCCGATGTCACTTTCAAAGCGGCTTTTACAGCACTTACTCCTGGAAGACAGCGGGCGTATAACTTGTATTTTTCGGGAGCCAAACAAGCGAAATCTAGACTCGATAGAATTGAAAAATATACCCCCAAAATATTAAGCGGCAAAGGCATAAATGACTGCACCTGTGGCCATTCGAAAAGAATGCCCACTTGTGACGGCTCTCACAAATACTTGTAAAATAAAAAATGTAATGGATTTATTTACAATCATTTAACCTATCAAAAAGCTCCATCAATTTTTGTTGAGAATTATCCAATTCTCGCACAACTTTATCTTCATCAAAGGTTAGCGAAGGCCTTTTACTGTGATATTTTAATCGCTCTTGGGCTTTAAGTTTAACTTCCTTTGGTAACTCCAATTTTAGATAGCCACACATTTTCTCGAAATTCTGCCAAACGCCATCGCCGTAATCAAGCAAAACGCAGTTACTGTCTTTTTTTACAAATGCATGAATTTCCTCAAAATACCGCTCCAAAACCTTGGTAATAAACTCAGCAGGCGAAAGTTCTATTGATTTTTGAAATTCAAAGCCAAACAATTCAGGCTGAATTAAACCTGCCACCATGTGCATACCTCGCTCTTTGAGGTGCGAGTTGATAACCTCATCGGGTTGTCTGTAAGAAAAAACGAAGGGCACATCGGGGTAGAGTTTTCTTAAAATATCTACATAAAATATATGCCAACTGTCTAATTTAACAATAAAGTGATTTTGGATTTCTGTTCTTTTTTGGCCTAAAAACTTAACTACTGCTTTAAATACTTCATCTAAACACCTATCCGTAAAGTTTTCATTGCTAAATCGTAATTCTCTCAACACATCATCCAAAATTGGAGCTTCTGAAATCACTACATTTTGACTATCCAAGGCCAAAAGCTGACTCAGTAAAGTTGAGCCACACCTTGAAACATGAAAAACAAATGCAGTTGGTTTTACTTCAGGAAGCGATTCAGCCAAAGTAATTAACCCCTCAAGCGTAGACGCAGATTTATATATTTTTTTATTTTCTTCAAAAACAGAACATATCGAAACCGTGTCTTGAAAAAAAGGCTCAATAAATTGTTTATCAGCCAAGTGCACCCATTTACACAGAATTGAATTTTCTCTAAAATCCAACTTAAATGGTATCCAGTTTTTAATGCCCTGTTGCTCCACTTTAGGTGAGTTCTAACATTAACTCTGCTATTAATTTTTGGGCAGCTTCAGAGTTTTGGTTGGTTAATTCTTGTATAATCAATCGTGTGATTTTTGGATCTTTGACTACTGCTTTTTCTTTATCAAAATCATACCCAATGTCTCCAAAAAGTGCGTCTGACCATTCATTCCTAATGCAGTCTATTACCAAATGTACCCTTTCTTCCTCACCAAAATTAGACACAAAGTGGGGCAAACTAAAATTGGCATACCAACATTCCCCTGCTTGCATGGGCAGCAACTTGCCGTTTAGCTTAAATTCAACTTTTGGGTTGGTCATGATCGGTATATGAATCCTAAAAAAACCATCTTGATAGCCGCCGTCTGGGTCTGTGTGTTCTTTTATGTAACTATTGGGAGCAAGCGACAGCAGTCTAATGGCTTCTTTTTCACATTTAAAAGAATCTACTATTTCTTTAAAATAAGTACATTTTTCGAGGGTGGGCGTGTCTTTATATGGAGCATTGGCAGTGGCCAAAATGTCGTTTTCTAATCCAGAAATAGACCTTAAGGAAAAACTTGACCAAGTGCCTGAATAGTCAGAGGCATTAAAATGGCTTCTCCATGAATTTCCCTGACAAATACCCAAGTCGTGCCTTAATTTTTGAACATCAAAAACCGAAGTGAATTTATATGTTTCCATGTAATAGGTGTTGAGTTTTTATTCTCAAAAAGAGTTATTTCTTATAATTTTCATGCATCGAAAAAAGCACATAGGATAATCAAAAAGCACCTTCTGCTAAGGATTACAAAGGAATCGGTAAAAAAACAAAAGGCTATGGGTAAAAATACCTGTTTTAAACAATAGGCAATTTTACCCGTAACTGAGAGCACAGAATAAGCCAACTTTGTAACACAAATAACATGATATCTAATAATACCATTTTCCATATCAACTAAACTGATTTTCTAGATAAAGCCTTTACGGATAACCTTCCTAATAGTTTTTAATAGGAAATACAACAATACCAAAAAAGCAACCTATCGCTTTTTAGTAGGCAAATTAGTATGAGAGTTTGTCTTCTAGAAAAAGCATAGAAAACGAAATAGCCATGAAAACGAAAAACCTAAATTGGTGGAACAGCCTTAGTCAACAGTGGCAAAGGGCATTTTCTACCGTTGTACTAAATAAAAAAGAGACCGAAGAACCTACGGAAACAGAGATAGAAGACATCCTAAATCTGAAAGTTCTTAGAATAGTTGGACCTCAGGGCCCTTATGCAAATTTTACAGAAGAGCTTTCTGACTTATCAGGTTTAAGCGATTTAAAGCATCTCGAAATATTGATATTCACTTTTCACAAAATCAAAGGATTAAGAGAATTAGAGTATCATAAAAAATTGCAAAAACTATATGTTAATAACAACGAAATAGAAAGTTTAGCAGGCATAGAAAACCTCGCAAACTTAGAAGAGCTGTATTGCCACATTAACTCCATCAGTGACCTAAAACCACTTGAAAACCTATTGAATCTTAGTGACTTATACTGTTCCGACAATAAAATTGATGCATTTAATGGTTTAAGCGAAAAGCAAACTAAACTTAAAGTAGTGCATGCCATGCCAAATACAAACATTGGCCCAAAGCAAATTAGACAACTCGAAGACCTTAATATATTTTGTAAATAATTTTTCAAACCTTAAATAAAAATAATATGTCTGGAGATCCGGTTATAGCTTCAATCGATATGTTTGGAGGAAATTTTGCCCCACGTGGATGGGCTTTTTGTAATGGTCAATTATTGGCAATTGCTTCAAATACTGCCTTGTTTTCAATTCTTGGCACAACCTACGGCGGTGATGGCCGTACTACTTTTGGTCTGCCAAATCTACAAAGCAGAGTACCTATGCATGCAGGACATGGAGCAGGCTTAAGTACCCGCACGCTTGGTGAATTAGGTGGTACAGAGACTGTTACACTTGTAACGCCAAACCTACCTTCACACGCACATACTGCAACTCACGGTGGTATCATAAAATTCAGAATAGGAGATGACCCCGCTGATAGTTTTGCTACAATTGGCAGAGCAATTGGTCAAGGAGCCGCTGCCTTAAGTGATGGGCAAAGACCAAAAATAATGGACGAATCCCCAAAATTTACAGAAAACAACTATTTTGACGATAACGTGATTGATGCAAGTGGATTAACTATCAATGTGGGAAATACAGGTGGGAACGTGCCTTTTAACAATCTTCAGCCTTATTTAGTAGTAAACTTTTGCATTTGTTTATTCGGAATTTTCCCAAGTAGAAATTAATCAAATATTAAAATAACTAAACAATTTGAAAAATGAAGGAAGAAAAAGAAGAAACGATAATAGCACCAAAGAAAACATGGGTAGAACCCAAAATAGAAATGCTGCATATTGATGGGAGCACAAATGCGTTAAATGATGGAAGAGCAGGTGGTATAAGCTAAATTTATCATCTTTTTTAGGGAGTAACAATAATTTCGTTGCTCCCTAAATCACTTAACATTCATTTATAAGTATAAGTCTCAACTTTAAAGCTCTCATACATTTTTAATATTTTCAACCTTGATACAATGCGTCAATTTTGTTTCTCAATCACTTAATATTTTATCCAGAAACTCAGAAAAACTCCTGGTTTTAGCTAAAAATATTAACACTGAAAATTTTGATATAAAAGTCAAAGGAGAATATCAAGCAAAAGGCTTAAAATCAGGCTATAACTACAAAGGAACGTGGTGGTTTTGTGTTTGGGATAAAGAAAAAAAAACAGTTAAACTTATAAGAGATAAACATGGCTACACGTCTATTTTTTATTTAATAACTGACCAAACACTTTATATTTCTGAAGACATACAATCACTTTTAAAAATCAAAAAAACTACGCTGAACTTAAAAAGAATAGCAGCTTTAATGATTTTCTACAAAACCGATGAAGTAACACAAACGCACTTCAACGAAATACATAGCTTACCAGCTGGCTATGAATTAATAATACAAGAAAAAAAGTTAGAAATCAAAAGATATTGGTTTCCAGAAAATACGATTACAAAGAAGTATTCAAACACCAATGAATATGCAGAGGAACTATATCTAATTTTCGAAAACTCGGTAAAAAAAGCACTCGACAAATCAGTAAAACCCGCCTCTATGTTAAGTGGTGGATTAGACTCTAGTTCGGTAGTTTGTGTAGCAGCAAATCTGCTCCAAAAAGCAAATAAAAACTTAGAGACATACACACACATTCCGTTATTCGGGAATGAATATAGCACTAAATCACATCGATTTGGTGATGAAACTGAGCATGCTAAAACAGTACTCCAAAAATACAGTAACATTAAAGCCAATTGGCTTAAATCTGAGCAGATTTCACCAATAAAAGGCTTAGAAAAATATTTAGAAATCAGTGCTGAAATTATCCATGGAGCAAGTAATGCTTTTTGGTTGTATGATTTACACCTCCAAGCCGCAATCAACGGCCACGATTTGCTGCTAAGTGGTGAAAACGGAAACGGAACTATTTCATTTGATGGAATTCGATCACTACTTCCTTGGAATCATCCCTTTTATTCTAACATGCCACTGAGAAGAATAAAAGACAAAATTTATGGCCCAATAAGTCACCAATTAAAAAGCTTTTTAAACATAAAAGAGCAGGTTATTTTAGACAATTATCCTCATTTTTTAAACAAAAATATCATCTGTGAACTTGACTTAGATGAAGCTTACAAATCAGATCACTCTACGCGAAGTAAAGTTTCCTCAAAAGCCAAAATGTCAACATTAATAGACTTGGCGAGAGTAAGCAGAATGCCCCCTGGAGGGGTATTTGCCAAGCATTTTGGATATTCTATGGCCGACCCAACTGGGTCTGAAGATGTAATCGAATATTGTTTTTCATTGCCCAATGAGGCATTTTTTGGAACAAAAGGGTGCACCCGAAATATAGCCCGAACCATGATGAAAGGCCGCCTTCCAGAGAAAATTCGCACAGAATTAAAGTTTGGGCTTCAGTCTTCCGACATTACTGCTAGGCTTTTAAACAAACCTCATGAGGTAGATGATGCTTTAATGAAAATTACCAAAAACCATACTTTTAACTATTTGTTTGACGTCAAAAAACTTCAAAATTATTGGAATCTATTAAAAATATCTGACCCTAAAAAAGCGAATGTTGGCGAAGTTAATAGCTTACTAAAATCTATAATGGCTGGTTTTTTTATATTAAAATACGAATGATTATGAAAACTTATTCGAAAATAACCTGCTCTGAGTTTTGCGTTTTATTCGGTTTTCCTTCCAATGAGACCTTTAAGGGCTATTAATAACATACAAACCCAAAAAATTGTAGCACCTAACTTCATGTTAAATCAAATAAATACACGAAACTCAATGGCTCAAACTAAAATATATGAATACTCAGCTTTTGGAATTCTTATACAATCAGAAATACTACTACCTGCACTTTCTAAAAAAACAACAGACTCAGACCAAAATGCTATTTACATCAAAATAGGGAAAGTACCTGAAAATATTAAAAATGAAGCACCTTCTTTAAATAAAAACATATGCTTTAGCAAGACAGAATTTTTATTTCAAGTGCCAGAAAAGATAAAAATTTATGTAAGTAATGGGTCATTGGTAATTTTGGAAACCTTTAACTCACGATTGGATGATGTGCTTTTATATTTCTATTCAAATGGATTAGCCGCAGCACTTTATCAGCGAGGAGTTATCCCATTTCATGTTTCTGGCGTATTTTTGAACAAAAATAAGGTTCTTCTGATAGCGGCAAAATCAGGTACAGGAAAATCTACCACAGCTATTAATCTCCAAGAAAAAGGTTATCCCGTTTTTACTGATGACACGGCTATTTTACACAAAAAAGACAACAAAGTATTTGCCACAGCATCATACCCAATGATAAGACTTTGGCAAAAAAGTTTTGAAAACCAAAACCTATTTGACCACAATCAAAAGCAACGGCTCCTTCAAGATGTAGAATTTAACAAATACGGCTTCTCTTTTCATAATGACTTTTCGCAAAAAGAACATGAAGTATTGGGCATAGTTTTTATAGAAATCGGAGAAGAAGATATAGAAATAAATACACTTTCAAAAATAGAAGTAACCCAACAATTGATTAATAACACTTATCGCAAATATTTAGTAAAAGGTATGCAAATGGAAGAAACCCAATTTAGATTGATTTCTGAAATTGCGAACACAATCCCAGCCTATATGGCCAAAAGGCCTATTAACAAAGAAACATTTGGAACTTTTGCAGGTCAAATAGTTTCAGAAATCTGCAAAAAATTAGTGTAACACATAAAGTTTGAAAACACTTAAAATTAATCAAATACACCAAAAAATACCTACTAACGGGTAAAAATACCTGATTTTAAAAACAGGTATATATTGGCTTACCAGACAGTTGCAGTATGACTAGATTTGTTTAATGAAAACTACAAGCACTTAAGTGCCAACCTTAACACATTAAACTTTATAGCCATGAATAAAATTTACGATGTAATCGTAATCGGGGGAGGGTCCATGGGGCTCTCTACCGGTTATCACCTCGGCAAACGGAAAATCAAAACGCTTGTTTTAGAGCAGTTTCGGTTCATCAATCAACTCGGTAGCTCGGCAGGCGTTTCTCGCCAATTCCGCATTCCATATCCCGAAAGCTACATGGTACAAATGGTACTGGAGTCTGAGCCATATTGGGCTGAACTCCAAAGTCAAACCAAACGGAAACTGCTAGACACTGTGGGCACACTTTGGTTTGGTGACCCAAGTGTACACTCTACTGAAGGTAACATTGGCCAAGCCGAAAAGGCCCTCAAAGAACTAAACGTACCTTATACCACACTTACAGCTTCAGACATCGAAAAAGAATACCATTTTAAGGATCTTCCGAAAGAATATACGGGGCTTTTTCAGGCAGACGGAGCCAGTATAGACCTCAAAGCCACTCAAGAATCGCTCTATGAAATTAACAAACAAAGCGAGTATGTAGACCTAAGAGAGGAATGTCCGGTAATAGGAATAAAACAACACAGCAACAGCTTTGAAATAACTACACCAGAAGGTACTTTTTTGTCTGAAAAGCTGGTGATAGTACCTGGGCCGTATGTAGATAACATTATTCAGATGCTCGGGTTCACCATTCGTGCCACGTATTGGAACATGTCTTCGGCGTTTTTTAAAAAGAAAAGCCCTGAGGTGCAGTACCCTACTTGGTTTGTTTTTCAAAATCCTGTAGGTGAAAGCGGCAATCAGTTTTATGGCTTCCCGAGTGTAGATTGGAACCATCCAGAATACATTCGTGTAGCACCCGACTTTGTGATGGAACCACTCACGAATCCAAACCAACGGACCTTGGTGCCCAACCCAAAAGAGTTGGCATACACAGCCGAATGGGTAAAAAAACACATGACAGGCCTTGACCCGACGCCACATTTTACCTCCACGTGTTTAGTGGCACTTAGCGATGTCCCTACCAAAGAACTTATCATAGATTTTGCTCCAAGTTATATCCCGAATCACGAAAATATCGTGCTTTATGCTACCGGCTGGGCGGGTAAATTTGTACCGTTTATGGGTAAAATCTTGAGCGACTTAAGTATTGATGGCAAAACCAAATACGACATTTCGCATTTTCAACTTGGCTCTAAATATTTCCGAGCTATTTAAGCTTTTGCTGCTATAAATTAGCCCACACTGCCTGTTTTTGAAATTTATATTATTTCACTATTTGACCTTTATAAAAACATGAAAACTTATTCCATCTTTGGGGCAGGTGCCTCTGGCCTATACACTGCTTGGAGACTTTTGAGCGGCGATTTATCTGAAAAACATAAAGCCGAAGGCCTTAAAAAAAAACTCACCAAAGGCGACCGATTGGAGCTTTATGACTGGGGTAAATATAATTTCTCAGACAAACACGCGGGCACGCGGGCACCGGGTGCTAGGGTGTGTACTTGGCATTTTGAAAACAACAAAGACAATTCGTATTTGGAGTTGGGCGGCATGCGGTATGCTTATTGGGACGGCAATAATGACGCAGAAAGCCCGGGCCATAGACTGGTAACTACCGTAATAAAAGAGCTTGGACTCGACATAAACTCGGTACCGTTTAATGAATCTACCAATCCTTTGTATTATTTACGAGCAAAAAACATGTATCTCAATCAGATAACCTCTGATAATCCAGCTCCATACAATGTCAATAATTACGGAGCCACCGACTCTCCCGACACGGGTTTTGCTACTGTAGAAAACCTAGCTGTGACTGCTACCACCGGCCCTCAAACCCGAGCCGAGTGGTGTGAATTTTACCAAAAAGGAAAAATAGAAGTTGACCTGCCTGATTCGTCTGTGTATAAAAAAGGCGACTTGCTAAAAGACATCGGATACTGGAACCTTATGTTTGACCAACTGGGTGCTGAAGGTTATAACTATACTGCAGACGGCAACGGATATTCTTCTAACGTTATCAACTGGAACTCGGCGGTGGCTTTTCAGGCAAACAATGAATTTACGCCTGGAAACGAATACAAAACACTGACTACGGGCTTTTCGAGTATGTTTAATGCACTATTTGATGCCATAGAAAAACTCGCTCACGAAAAAGGCGTATTGCTTGACTATCAACCAAATACACGCCTACATTCAATATTAAAAAAAGGTGACAAAATACACTTCACACTGGCGACCCGCCAAAATCCAAATAAGAAAAGTGCCTCCAAAACCTGTGATGCCGCTTGGTTAGCCATGCCACGTGCTGCCATAGATTTGGTAGCTCAGGCCACCCGCTTTTCTGATGAAGAAGGTCTTGATGTATTAAACGATCAAAAAGTACAACTTTACTTAGAATCGGCTATTATGCAGCCCTCGTACAAAGTCGGAATGTTTTTCGATACCGAATGGTGGGTTAACCCGGCTACGCCCTACCCTGCTCAGCTTTTGAGCTACGAAATCACAGAGAAAGTAGCGGATTCTTTAACTCATTTTTCTGAAAACCAAAAAGAGGAAATATTAAACAACGAGAACCTTTTAGAGACGCCTTATGACAATGCCAAAGACTTTTTGGCGACCATAGAAAACACCCTAAAAACAAAGCTGACTTACGCACAAGAAGACGAAGTTCTAACGAAAGCAAAAAGAAATACGATAGGCCCAAGTGTAACCGACATGCCGATCAGGCAAGTGGTGTATTTTGGAAATAATGCGACAGCAGACAGCGAAAAAGCCGTCTATGGCCTATTGGCTTCTTATGACGACGAGATGTTTACGAGTTTTTGGAAAGAATTAGAAATTGGTCCGGACAGAAACAAGGAAATTCCTACTTCTGACGACACTCAACCGCTAGAAGGACCAAGAAAAGCACCTGCCGACATGGTAAAAATGCTCAGAAAACAACTGGCTCAGGTTCACTTTGGACCTAGTGCTGACTACACCGCCGTGCCCGAACCTATCGAAACTTCGTATATGGACTGGTCGCTGCCGCCGTTTAATGCGGGCTATCATGCCTATGCCGCTCATTTTGATATCGGTGATGTGCAGCAGTCTATCCGAAAACCCTCTCAACTGCTCTTTGAAGAAGACGCTGACATTTTTATAGTAGGCGAAACCTACTCAAATGATCAAGCCTGGGTTGAGGGAGCTTATTGTACAGCCGAGTCTGTGCTCAATGACTTCTTTCATATTAAGCCAATTATTGACGAAACGAACTATCCGTTTATCTGTCCAAAAATCTAAAAATTTTTAAACTTTATAACCATGAATAACGACAATTTACCATTTGGAGTAGGAATTAGAATCTTAACAGAAATAGAGGCGAGTACCGCAGACCTCGGAGCATTAAAAAACCTCCAAGGAGCCTGGAGCAGCAGTTCGGGAATGGGCTGGAACGTAATATCTGTACCCGGCACTAAAGAGCAGGAATTTGTGTATGAAGTAATTCCGTATACCGAAAAACTGACTTTTACGCCTGTAGTGGCGGCCAGTAACCGCGGGCCATTTATTGAAGGCCAAGAGGAAACGCAGAATCTAGTAGGTTTGCTGTATGAGCAAGAGATTTTTAGCGAATGCGACACCGACTTTTGCAAACAACGAGGTTTTCCGAGTGGAGCCATGATACACGCCGAACGCGGCATTTTCTTAAACGTCGCTAATTTTAATTCGGGGTTTGACGTTGTCAGGCTTTCTACTATTCCGCATGGCAACTCTGTTTTAGCTCCTGGCACTTCTAACAATACCATACCAGCAACTAACGATTTTTTTGGTGAAGCAAGCACTGAGCCTTCGGCGGTTACGGGAAGTTTACCGTTTGGGTATGGCGAGGGGCAATTTAACACACTTCAGTTTGCGAATTTTCCACAAACTAACCCTAACCTTTTCTTACAAAAAACACTCGGCGACCAAAAACTATCAGCAATGACCACACTTGATTTTTCTACAAAAAATACAGATGGAGGGGTGCTAAACATTCCGTTTATTCAAAAAAACATTAAAACCACAGACATGGAGGCCACTTTTTGGATAGAAGAACTTCCAAATCCTGTGGCAGGGCAAGCTAACATATTCCAGCTACAATACACACAGACTATCAATTTGGTATTCCCTCCTACCGGTGCCAAACAAATGGTGGTTTGGCCGCACGTTACCGTAAATACATTACGAAAAATGAGTTAAGGCCCACAGACTTTTAAATGGCCCTTCGGGGCTATTTTTTTGTCAAAATATTTGTATAAACACTTCAAACAAATCTTTACACATCCGCTAATTACCTTGTATATTTGAGCAAAGAATTTACAGATTATTGTCGTTTTTGAATTATTAAATTTGATGAAAAAGAAGCCGTTTGTTTTGTCAGGAGGAGGCGTTAGGGGTTGTGCACATTTGGGAGCGGTTAAGGCTTTGGCTGAGCACAATATAGTCCCTTCTGAAATAGCCGGAACTAGTGCTGGAGCCATAGCGGGTGCGTTTTTGGCGAATGGTTTTACCCCAGACGAAATCATTGAAATGCTCGTTTCGAGATTTAGCCTGCATTTGCTCTCATGGAATTCTTTTAAACTCGGCCTTATTTCACACAAAGACATCCGAGAGTTTTTAGAGAAAAACCTGCGTTATACCGAATTTGATAAGCTACCGATACCGCTTCATGTTACCGCCACCAGCTTTGTAGATGGCCGGCAAAAGATTTTTACACAAGGTAATGTCGTAGATGCCGTAATGGCCGCAAGTTCTATCCCGGTGCTGTTTCCGCCTACTTTTATTGACGATGTGCCGTATGTAGACGGCGGCCTTTCAAACAATTTGCCGGTGGAGCCTTTTGCAGATCAAAAACAAAACGTAGTGAGTATTTATGTAAATCCGCTCAAACTATTTAAACTTGACACGGGCGTATTTGAGCTCATGGACCGCTCGCTTCACCTTAGTTTTAGAGAAATGGTAAGTCGCTCTGCAAAAGACTGTTTTATGTACATTGAACCCGAAGATCTACATAAATTTGGCCTTTTTGATATAAATAAAATGGAAGCGATTTTTAAAATTGGCTATACATACACCAAATCTATGGTGAAGACTTTTTAAGTTCTGGAATAACTATTATTAGCTTTGAGCGTTTTCAAAAAAATACACCTTAACCGTTTAAATATTATTAGTATTTAAAATCTGTTCATCCTGTTATTTTTAAGCAAAAAGGTCTTAATCAAACAGAAAACTGCTTATTTTTTATGAAAAACTACCTCCTACTCTTTTTATTTTCTATATCATGTTGCACTGTTTTTGCCCAAAAAGAAAAAGCAAACTACGCTGCTACAGCTAAAGCATTTGAAGAAAACTTTAACTCAGAAAACTACCAAGCCATTTTTGATTCATTTTCGCCTGAAATGCAAAATGCTCTGCCAATCAATAAAACAACCGCATTTTTAGGCGGATTAATGACTCAATCGGGAAAAATCATACAGAGGGATTTTGTTAAATATGAGCAAAGCTACGCTTCCTATAAAACTGTTTTTGAAAGAGCCACTTGGGCACTTAATATTTCGGTAGATAACAGCTCGAAAATAAACGGCTTCTTGGTAAAACCACTTGTAGAAAACAAACTACCAAAACCCACCCGAAATACCACTAAACTAGACTTGCCATTTGAAGAAGAATGGACCGTAACTTGGGGAGGTGACACTAAAGAACTCAACTATCACGTAGAAAGTGATGCCCAGAAAAATGCATTTGATTTTGTAATAACAGACCTAAACGGAAGCTCACATAAAAACACAGGCAGCAAAAACGAAGACTATTATGCCTTTGGCAAAAAACTATTGGCACCGTGCGATGCCGAAGTGGTACTGGCGGTAGATGGCATAAAAGATAACACGCCTGGTACACTAAACCCGATATACGTGCCGGGCAACACCGTGATACTCAAAACCGCCAATAACGAATATCTGTTTTATGCACATTTTAAGCAAAATAGTATAGTAGTAAAAGAAGGACAAAAAGTAAAACGTGGAGAGCTGTTGGGCTTATGTGGTAACTCAGGAAATTCTTCGGAGCCGCATTTGCATTTTCATATTCAAAATGTGGAAGACATGAATATCGCCACGGGCGTAAAGTGTTATTTTGAAAATTTAAGTGTAAACGGAGAAACAAAAACCGACTATTCCCCGATAAAAAAAGATAAAATAAGCAATTCTAAAAAATAAAACAGATTAATTGCCGCTCGAAAGCAATCATTTAAGAAATGGAAACAAAAATAAGCGAAATAACCGCCGAACAAACCCACGACTTGCGGCACCGTGTAATGTGGCCCGACCAACCGATTTCTTTTGCTATACTGCCCGAAGATGCCAATGGCGTACACTTTGGCCTTTGGAAAAACGAGGTCTTAATCAGCATCGTATCTGTTTTTTTGAATGAAAAAGAAGCCCAGTTTAGGAAATTTGCAACCGAAACTACCGAACAAGGGCATGGCTATGGCAGTCAGTTGCTCCATCACATGATTGACTTCACAAAGTCTAAAGGCGTTCAATTGCTTTGGTGCAATGCACGCTCGGAAAAAGCGTATTTCTACGAAAAATTCGGATTTAAAACTACCGATGAAACTTATACAAAAAAAGGAATTGACTTTGTGAAAATGCAAATGTCCCTTTAGGTTTTCGTTTCATATTTTCCGCTTATTGGATTATTATCTTTTAGAAATATCTTTCTTGTTCACCTAAGTTTTAAATTTCTTTGAATAACAAATAGCCAAACTTTCTTCAAAAATATGGACGCCGTAAAAACGTATGAGGTAGTTAACAAAGCCGATAGCAGCCTGAGTTTTGGTATATCCAAAATGGAGGAAATCTATTTGAAACATAAAGGCAAGCCAGACGAACCACACCGCCACGATTATTTTACGGTTTTAATAGTTCAAACTGCCAAAGGAAAGCATTTTATAGATTTTAGTGAATATGCATTGGCCAACAATCAGATTTTTTTTATTTCGCCCGGGCAGGTGCATCAAGTTATAGAAGAGCAAGCTTCGGTTGGTTTTTCTATGGTGTTTTCGCATCAGTTTTTGGTTAAAAATAATATCCCCGTTCGGTTTATTGCAGACCTTAACCTTTTTAACGACTTCGGCGAAAGCCCGCCGCTAATGCTCAACGAAGCCGAACTTTCCAAGGTAAATGGATATGCAAAAGAGATTTTTGAGCTTAACCAATCCGATATTGCTTTTAAATATGAGGCCATTGGTTCATTGTTAAAACTAATATTGATTCAGTGTAATAATATTTGTTCTTTGCCCAAGGCCACGGAGCAGTCACTTGCAGGGCAAAGTTCAATATTAGGTCAGTTTAAAACCCTAATAGACGAGCACCATCAAACCTGGCACACCACCACCGAATATGCAGATGCACTTAACATAAGCCCCGACCACCTAAACCGCGTGGTAAAAATGCAAACAGGCAAAACCGCCAAAGAGCATATTCAAAGCCGAATAATAGTAGCCGCCAAACGCTACCTATACTTCAGTGAGCTTTCTACCAAAGAAATCGGGTACACATTGGGTTTCTCTGAACCCGCAAATTTTTCTGCTTTTTTTAAGAATTGCGTAGGCACTTCCCCCTCAAAATTTCGCCCTCAAGGCTAAATATCGGATTTTCATATGTCCGTACCGTTTTATTATATTTTCTAGCTTCTGATTTGTGTAGACCTTTGTATCATACAAAAGGCAAAGAAAATGGATCGCAAAAAGTTTATCAAACAGTCGCTCGGAGCAAGCTTATTAGGTTTAACAGCCCCAGCTGCCCTTTCGGCTTCAACAGAAAGCCCCACGCTCGACGCCCTAATGCAACAAGTAGGTTTTAATCATTTACCAAATAAAACGGATAAGATCATGAACACTGTATTTCACAAAAACAACACAAGAGGACACGCCAACCACGGATGGTTAGACTCGCACCACACATTTAGCTTTGCAAATTATCACAATCCTGAGCGTATGCACTTTGGGGTTTTAAGAGTACTAAACGACGACAAAGTGTCTGGGGGCATGGGGTTTGGACGCCACCCACACGATAACATGGAGATAATATCGATTCCGCTTCAGGGCGATTTGGAGCACAAAGATAGTCTTGGCAATGTGGCAGTAATCAGAAAAGGCGATGTGCAGGTATTGAGTGCTGGTACAGGGATTTTCCATAGCGAATACAATAAAAACGAAGGCGAAGAAGTAGAATTTCTACAAATATGGGTATTCCCTAACAAAAAGCAAGTGGCCCCTCGTTACGACCAAATATCGATAGCTGACTTAAGAAAAGATAACGAATTCTACCAAATATTATCACCCAATGCCGACGACCAAGGAGTTTGGATACACCAAGATGCATGGTTTAGTTTAGGCGAATTTACGAAAGAAACCATCCAGGAATATAAGCTACATAGCAAAGAAAACGGCGTTTACTTCTTTGTGTTAGAAGGAGAAGCAACCGTAAATGGCCAAAAATTAGAAAAAAGAGACGGATACGGAGTATGGGACCTAGACAGTGTTTCGGTTTCAGTCAACGAAGGATCGAAAATATTACTCATGGAAGTTCCAATGAGTCTTTAATACAAACAATAATTAAATCAAAATTAATACAATGGAAGCTTTAAAAACAAAATGGGCGATTGACCCAACGCACTCAGAAATTACATTCAAAGTAAAACACATGATGATCTCTACAGTTACGGGTCATTTTCAAGAATTTGACGCAAACCTAGAAACTGACAATGAAAATTTCGTGGATGCATCAATCAATTTCTCTGCTAAAATAGACTCTATAAACACCAAAAATGCAGACAGAGATGGGCACTTAAAATCAGACGACTTCTTTAATGCAGAGGCCTATCCAGAGATGACATTCGTTTCAAAATCATTTGATGGCGAAACATTGGTAGGCGACTTAACTATAAGAGACGTAACCAAAGAAGTAACACTAGACGTAGACCTAAACGGCATAGCGGTAGACCCTTACGGCCAAACAAAGGCTGGTTTTGAAATAAAAGGGGAGATTTCGCGTAAAGACTTCAACCTGACTTGGAACGCCGTAACCGAGGCCGGAAGCATAGTAGTTTCTGACAAAGTGAAAATTCAGGTAGAAGCACAGTTTATCAAACAGGCTTAAGGTTTATATTTGCTAAAGAAAGGTTACACTTGAGTGGCCTTTCTTTATTTTTTTATACATGAAAACTTTAAAACCATGAACAAATTCATTTGGGTCATTATGGCCCTTTTATCAGGAGCCTTTTTACCAATACAAGCCGGCTTAAACACCAAGTTAGGCAAAGCCGTAGCGAGCCCCGTACATGCTTCTATGTTTTCGTTTGTGGTAGGAGCAGTTGGGTTAATCGGATATATTGTTTTAACTCGCCAAACGGTTTCGCTATCAGGAATCAAGGAGGCACCCGCTTATATTTGGCTCGGAGGTTTGTTAGGGGCATTTTATGTAACGGTCATTATTTTAGCTTTCCCAAAACTGGGCCCTGGACTAACTTTTGGTTTAGTAGTGGCTGGGCAAATGATAGTTTCGGTGCTTCTTGAGCACTTTAATATATTAGTTTCTCAGCAAAATCCCATAAGTTTTATGAAAGTGCTCGGCATAGTTTTAGTGGTAGCTGGCGTAGTCATTATTCGTAACTTTTGATTTAACCCGAATTATGTGTTAGAAAATCTATCACGACCTTAAATTGCTGCAAATCAGCACCTAAACCCCCTTAAATTTAAAAACTAATAATCATGGAAATTAAACATAAAGAAACCGACGAGAGAGGAGAATTTTATATAGAAGAAAAGGGCAAAAAACTAGGCCGCCTATTTTATCATTGGGCCGGAACCGACCGCATAATAATAGAACACACCGAGGTATCGGAGGCTCTAAAAGGCAAGGGAGCTGGAAAACAGTTGGTGATGAAAGCAGTAGAAATGGCAAGAAATAAAAACATCAAAATAGTACCACTTTGCCCATTTGCAAACAAAGTCATGCACTTAAACGATGATTTTAAAGATGTTTTGTGATTTTTTTAAAAAAATAGGAGACGAATAAATCACATCCCCTATTTGTAAAATCACCAAATTAAGACATACCAAAATTTCTTTTAAAATCTCTCTATAAAACCATTACAAACATGTTTGGGTTTCTGCTTTAAAAACCGAACCCGGCTCTACACTAAAACCAGGTAACAAGGTGATGGAATTTTGAGATTCAAACACCACATTGGAATTGTTTCCTATCTGACCCGTACTATAAATTTTAGCAGGGCGATTGATGCTTACCACGCTGTTATTGACCACTGCAGCATCTTTCACAATACCCTTCACCACTATATCATCTACGCCAAGCTGATCCCTACTTCCGGTTTCACCCGAAATATAATAGTATCTCCAAAGAAGCTGCACATAAGGCTTATTTAGCAAAATTTCTGGCAGATATATATTTTCAAAAGCGACCGAATCATCGGCTACTTCTGCTCCCACGTAGTTTATCGGAGTATCAAACTCCTGGAAATCTAACACATCGCCGATTCTATATTGTAAACTCAGACCGTATCTTCTACTATTTGAGCCCACTGTTCTGGCTATAAATGAGACCGTTACCGAATCTAAATTTTGAGTATTTAATGCTAAAACTGCTCCTCCCATTTTGCCAATAGGGTATCCCGGATTTGAGTTAGAACCCGATGTATTTATAAAACTAAAGCCTTTATGATTATCACCCACTATACGGGTTCTGGAGGTATGGTTATACGCACCTGAAGTAAAGGCTTGAAAATCAAAAGTAGTGGTGGTATATGGGGTGTCTTGGTTTTGAAAATATACAAATCGCATATTATTCGGATATGTTTCGGCGGCATTGTCGGCGTCCCATCTCCTTAGTTCGTAGCTGCAAGCACTCAGATTAAAAGCTGCGGGAATTGGGTTTTCTGAAAGCACTATTTGAGTAAAATAAGCCGAATACGTTAGGTCTACGCTAGAGTTTATGGTTAATACGGAGTCAGTTATAGTGACTCCATTTTTTATCCAATGTGAAAACTTATAGCCGTTATGTGGAATGGCCTTTATTTGAAAAGGTATATTGTCAAAATATTTGCCTGTCCAAGTTGAATAATCAGCAGGAACACCCTTGGTTCCATTTTTAATATCTACTGTATTTACCCGCACATAACCATCAGTGATTGCTACATTTAAGTTTAAATTAAAAGTACCTCCAAGCGAAAACTCCGTTAAAATATCTTGTAGGACTTTATTAGGCCTCAAAAGCAACTTTGTTTTGGCATCACCTACCACCGAAGTCCACTCCGAATAATCCCACGGTTTCCGCCACCTTTCCCAATGACTAGCCATTTGACCATCTATGTTGTTTTTTAAGGAGTCAATAGCATTCGTTAAATTAGACTGCTTGTAATTGGTATTTAAAAGATCAGCAAACCTATTGATAAACATATGTTTGAATGCCGTGTTTGTTATCAAATAACCATAAAAGTAGTCGGTATTATTAGGTGAATTCAGTATATCAAAGGTATTGGTGCGGTCCAAACTCAAATCCATATCGTATAAAACATAGTTGTATTTTAGGTAGCTAGAATCTATGGAAGTGGATGTACTGTCTACACTTCGCCAAAATTTATTATTGTTAAAAAACGCATCCCAGTTTCCAAAAAAAGCGTAAGAAATACTGTGGTCGATCAGGCTGTTAATGTTAACTTTTTTCTTAAAATACTCAAAATTAGAAGAAACCCCCATGTTGTTGTTTTTTACAAAATCCAAAAAACTTTCAAAGTCAGGCGAAAGGTCGTCTCCTTCCACATTGAATTCATTGATTTCAATAAAGTTTTTTTCAATGCCATACTTATTGGCTAGATAGTCTGATTTAATCCTATCTCGGATATTTATTACGCCCCAATATTCTCCATTCAAAAACTGATTAGCCGGCCTATATCGCATAAGCTCCAAATTCATATTTTTAGACACTTCATGCGTGAGAGCATCTTTAAAATGGCTGGCTAAATAGTCATTCCCTCCATTTCGAAGCATAATTTTATTGCTTTTATCAGTTCCACTCCAGCCAAATTTTTCTAAATCAAAATCATCCTCATTTGAATCTCGCATTTTTAGATTAAATCCTTTAAGTGGAAACTGAGAAGAATATTTCCCCCTAATGTTTACCCTAACTTGATTATCAATGATATTCTCGCCATTTTCTATATATGTAAAGGTTCCGTATAGGTTTTTGTCTTTAAAATTGAAACTATTGAATTTCTTATAAATGGGCTCACTTTGGTTGTTCGAAATTTTATATGACACAGGCACCATCCCGGGTATATAGATTCCTCCGTTTTTTTCAAATAAATCTTTAGGATTTACACGCAAAGACACAATCGGGAAACTTGGATTTACCTTATTTAAAGTATTAAAGTAGCTCTTAGAAACAGTTTTTGACGAAATATATCCGTGCTTTATTCTTTTGGCGGTCACCACTTTGCAGGCATCCCAATATTGGCCCGAATACAAATATTGAGGATTTGCAGACCAATCTGTTGGAATATCAGAATACCGCAAACTTGGACTAGCAGCTGAAACCGAAATGCCATTTTGATATAAGTAACTTTGGGCCGTTTTAGTATTTTGGGTATAACTAGTAACCCCAGAGCCATAAGGATAACTCGAAATATAGGACCAGTTTTTAGGAGTAATGTTCCCAATTTCTGGGTCTGAGCTATCTACGGTATACACAATACTATCGCCCGGCATGGTATCAAGAAAAGTCAAAGAAAATGCATTGGAATAAAATCCGCTTTCATGGCTAAAAGTTGGATCTTCAAGTATTCCTAAAAATGCATTCTCGGTCTTGTTTTCAATACCAGGTGATGCCGGGAAATAGTACCGTAAAACTGCGGGGTTAGTAACTTCTTTACCGTACGATATGTCATGTGAGAGTTTTGGCATTATGAGGCTATCGATTATCGTTAGCCCATCTTGCCCCACTAGATAAATAGACTCTCCATTGTCTGAAAGTTTAAAATTTAAATGATCACTTCCTAAAAGCGGAGTTCCGCTCGCCCAAAAAATCCGATACCCCTGTGCTCCTACTATTTCGCTTGGATTCAAAAACTGAAATTTTTGGAGGTTAGTTTTATCATCCGTAAGGTAATATCCAAACAAGTTGATGTCTGTATTTGTAGTATTTCTAAGCTCAATCCAGTCGAATGTTTTTTCAAAAATAGGATCTTCAAAACTATCCGAATTTTGAGACATCGCTTCGTTAATTATTACATTTTGAGCCAAAGCCAAATAGCCACAAAAGACTAAAAAAACAGTCTGAACAACGACTGCGGATTTGGTGAATTCTTTAATAGTAATCATGGATTTTATAATTTATTTTAGAACTGTATGTGGTACAAAGCTATTTTTTAAAAATTGCTAAATTGATATAAATCAACCTAATTTTATCTTTCGGTAAGTCAAAAAAACAGATATTAAAGCTTTGAAAAAAAATCAAAAAATAATATTTAAACTTCTGATTTACAAGCATTTAACTAGAACTTAACATTCCATAAAAAAAGAGCCAAAAAAAATAATTATTTATAAAAAAACATTAGTCCAAAAACTCACACTTTCGAATATAAAATCAGTTGATTCTTTATTTCAATTACTAAAGAGTTTGCTTTTTTTTACTCTTGCATAATCTTAATTCAACTTAAAATCTTACGCTTTGAAATCACTAAAAAACACTTTGTTATTGGTGATTTTCATCTCTAATTTTTCTTTTGCACAAGTCTATGCTTGCTCCTCAAATTTTACTTGGTTACGCAAGACTTTTGAAAAAAATGAAAATGAAGTTTAACAAAATATAGCAGTAGGAATTACAGACTTTTAAAATTATATGCTCAAGAAAAGTAGACCAAACTACAAATGAAGTGAGTTTGTGAATGGAATTTTAAACCAAAAGTGAGTAGATTTACTAAAAAAAATCGCCTCAAATGAAAAAGTTTTTATTCCCAGCAATGCTACTATTTGCACTAAACGCATGCAATCAAAAAACTACAGAGTCAGCTGAAAACTATCCGAATAAAAGAGAAAATTTTGATTGGCTAATCGGAAATTGGAAGCAAATAAACGAAGATACAAAAACTGAAACCTTTGAGTTTTGGGCTAAAATAAGCGAAACCCAATACGCGGGTCATGGCTTTGTGATGAGTGGAAAAGATACCACTTGGCAAGAAAAAATGGACTTAAGTTTAAGCGATTCGACCTGGACAATGTCTATCGTTACGCCAGGAAATGAAGATATGGTAAAGTTTGAAATGACGACATACAGTGACTCCACATTTAACGTAGAAAACCCCAAACACGATTTTCCAAAACTGATTAAATATTGGAAAACCAAAGACAAACTAAATGCTTCGGTTCAGGCGAAGGCAAAGAGATTCCGTTTGAGTTTTCAAGACTTTAAGTATTATTATTTCAAAAAATAACCCGGGCCTCTCTCGAAGCTCGGGTTATAAAAAATTTACTTTAGCGTTTTGGCTCTTTTTAAGAAAAATGCCTTTATTTCATCTACATGCTGCTGCTTAACTTGCTTAGGCGTAGCACCTTGCAGTGTTTTTAAGTATCCCGTAAAAATATGACTTATATACAGCGGAGAAAGGTTACTTTTATTTCCGGAAGCGTTGTGACAGGTTAAGCAGTTTACTAAGTTACCTACCGAGTTTTCGTGGATAGAAGTTGGAGCAAATCCCACCTGCACATAAGTTTCCATCGTAATATTATACGCCGAAACTGACCCTCTCGTTAGGTCTCCTTTCTTCGAACTTGAAAGGTTACCACCGAGCGAATCGAGCAAACTGGCCTGGGAAGCATTTGTAGGAAAACCTGCCGTATTTATCCAAACCGACCCGTTGTAAAAGTAATTATCCCAAATGCCCGAAAGCTGAGTTTTTACACTTTGGTTTATAGTTCTTATATTATTAAAATTTTCGGCTCCGGGCTGACTGGTTTCCATATAAAGCTGCACATCTGCGGTTCCTTTTATCGCTTTTTCTACCGGAACACCGAATTTATATACCGAAAACACGTTAGTGTAAATGCCATTTCCAGTAGTGATATTTTTAACTGTGGCGTTCGCGTATTTGTTGAAAAGTAGAAAGTTATTTGTACTACTAACAGGTGCGTCTTTTGAAGGAGTGGCGACACTCCAATTATAATCAGGAGCTAGTTTTTCATGCTCAAAAGTAGCCCAAACAAACTCTGGATGATTTTCGACAACACCCACTACGTGCATACCCAAAAGTGCAATTCGTGCTTTTTTGCCGTTTATAAGCCCATCCGTAATAAAATAGGTGCTCGAATCTGCCAACGAACGCACATTAACCCAAGAGATTTTCAATTCCAAAGCTCCCACCGGAAACGTCTGGTTTTGTACCAAAGCCGGGTTCATTTTTGCAATGGGGGCAAATTTCTGAATCGTATTATACATCAGATCGTTCATGTGAATGGAATAATAAACCGTATCCGATTTTTGAGTTTTACCAAAATCAGGGTTTGTTTTCAGAATATCAGTAGCACTGCTTGCCTGCCCTACATCCGTCAGCTGAATACCCTGATTTTGAGACAACTGCGTACCTATGGCACTAACTTGCATTAAGCTATCTAAAAAAAAAGGCTTACCGTTAGTATATGAAGTCAGAAACAGGAATTTCTGCCACGACCACGCATGGAAATCGCAGTTTGACACCGTCGCGTTATCGGCAAAAACACTGCTACTCCCCTCGTTTGGAGCAAGCGTCTTTCGAGTTCCGTTTACCAAATTAAACCAATCTGAAGGAGCCTCACACGTGGTGCTTTTTACGGAAACATATTTAGCCCCATTTACGTCTTCATCTGAATTTTCAGAGGAAGTGGAGCAACCGAAGCAAAGAGGCAGGCATATCGCCGACAAAAATACAAATTTAATAGTTTTCATGTTTTTATGATTTAATGGCATTTTCCAAGAGAATTCTTGTTTTTTGAGCCATAGGACTTATTCTTTTGTTACCAAAGAACTTAACGCTTTTCAAATCTCAATATAATTTTGGGTAATCTTCTAGGTAAAAATACCTGAAAAAGAAAACAGGCATTTTTAACTAAAGGCAATTAAACCACTACCTTGTGTGACAATTCAACAAGCTTTTTTTATGAGAAAAAATAAATTGAAAACTAAGCTAAATCATATTGTACAAAACTGAATTTCAATACCTTTGGTAATATTCAGCGTATTTTTAATTTTACCAATTTCACATTCGCATTTACATTAATTTTGAGCAACATGGCATTTGTAGATTATTATAAAATATTAGAACTAGATAAAACCGCTACGCCAGACCAAATCAAAAAAGCATATAGAAAATTGGCTCGGAAATTTCACCCAGACGTAAACCCAAACAACAAAGCGGCAGAGGATAAATTTAAGCAAATAAATGAGGCAAATGAGGTTTTGAGCAACCCCGAAAACCGAAAAAAATACGACAAATACGGCAAGGACTGGAAACACGGCGAAGAGTTTGAAAAAGCCCAACAACAAAACCGTAGCCGCGGTAGCCAACAGAGTTATTCGGGGCAAGGAGGCTTTGGGCAAGACGACTTTTCTGACTATTTTGAATCGATGTTTGGCGGTGGTGGTAGATCCTCTCGCCAAAGTGCCAAGTTTAAAGGCCAAGACTTCAATGCAGAGCTTAAAATGAGCCTCCGCGATGCATTTACAACTCAAAAGCAGGTTTTGACGGTAAATAATAGTAAAATAAGAATCACTATACCTGCCGGCATAGAAAACGGCCAAGTAATAAAAATAGCGGGTAAAGGCGGCCCGGGTGTAAATGGAGGGCCAAATGGCGACTTGTATATTCAGTTTTCGATAGAAAACGACACGGCATTTAAACGCGACGGCGACAACCTGTACGCTACCGTAGATTTGGATTTGTACACGGCAATTTTAGGGGGCAATATCACCGTGGATACATTTGACGGAAAAGTGAAACTCACCATAACTCCCGAAACTCAAAACGAAACCAAGGTAAAATTAAAAGGAAAGGGATTTCCGGTCTATAAAAAAGAAGGACAGTTTGGCGATCTAATAATTACATACAAAATAAAGAACCCAAGCCAATTGACCGAAAAAGAGAAAGCATTGTTTGAAGAATTAAAAAAACTACGATGAGCAATCAAAACTTAATATTAATCGAGCACTTGTGCACCCATTTTGAAGTAGAGCAGTCTTTTTTCAAATCGCTCGAAAACATTGGGCTAATCCAGATTACGGCCGTAAATGAAGCTCACTTCGTGCCAGAAGAAAACCTGACAGAAATAGAAAAAATGCTGCGTTTACACCAAGACCTCGAAGTTAATCCAGAAGGTATAGACGTTATTTTTAATTTATTAAAAAAAATAGAAGACTTACAGCGTGAACTTATCATTGCAAAAAACAAGCTAAACATTTACGAGTAACAACTTGCAGTTTTGTTTTGATAAATTTACTTTTACAAATATTCAATAAGTTGATTATCAGCTAACTAAACTTTACTTTAAATAAAACTTAACTTACATAGCCGTATTCAATCGCTATTTTGAGTAGACTCACCATATTTTTTACATCAAATTTTGAAAGTAGATTACTTCTGTGTGTTTCTACGGTTTTTTCACTGATAAAAAGTTCCTGTGCCATTTCTTTGGAGGTTTTGCCCTTGGCTATTAATGCCAAAACTTCTTTTTCTCTCCGTGTTATTCGCAGCTGATAAAGATTTAACTCTTGTGTTTTTTGACGAGAAAGCCCACGCATTATAATATCCGTGATTTCTTTACAGTGATAACTCTCGCCTTTGTATACCGTCCGAATGGCATTAATCACCTCATCGGCTCCTGTGTTTTTAAGTATATAACCCGAGGCTCCATTTTTGAGCATACGCGTTATAAAACTCTCGTCGTTATACATAGACATCGCCAAAACACGTACTTTCGGATATTTTTCCACTATATATTTGCAGACATCGAGGCCGCTTTCCTCACCTAGGTTAATGTCTAACAAAACCACATCTATCTCGTTTGTTTCCAAAAAATGTTTAACTTGTTCGGCCTTTTGGCACTCCCCCACTATTTCTAAGTCGGGCTCGTGACAAAGGATTGAAGCTACACCCTCGGTAAAAATTTTGTGATCATCAACTAACAAAACACGAATCATAAGTGGCTATAATTAAAAAATATCGACCAAAAGAATATGACAAATAAAGGTAAAAACATAAAACTATCCCTCATTTTCTTGGCTTATTTTGCGATTCAAAATTGTTTTGGACAAACTCAATATCCCAATATTGATAAGATATACAGCAGAGCCCAGTTAGAAGAAATGGTTCAGCATTACCAAGAAAAAAAAGATACGCTTGGTTTGGCATTTGCCTATTGGGCGTATGCCAAAAACGAGGAAAATGCTAATAGTTTAAACGATTCGCCGCTGACCAATCTCCGAAAAAGTATGGAGTGCTTTCAGGCAATCAAAGATTCTTCAAATTTTTATGATGTAAAAGGAGCTATCGGCTCTTATTTTATGGACCGAAATTTCATAAAAAAATATGCCGAAGAGTACATACAAAGTGCCGTCGATTATTTCGAAAAAATACACAAACCAGAAAGTGAAATCGGGCATTTGATTAACTTAACCAACATACATATCCATGAAAACAATTTTGCCCCTGTAGAGAAACTTTTGCTAAAAGCTATAAAACTCAACTTGGAGGTTAAAAGCCAAGACTTTAATGGCAGAATACACTCTTCATATGCTGACTATTATGTTCGATTGGGCAAATATAAAGAAGCCATAGATAATGCCGAAATAAGTAGAAAAATAGGCAAAGACCTCAAAATAGGCTGGATAGAAGCCCTTGCTTATTATTATAAAGCCAAGTGCTACGAAAACCTAAAACAAGATGACTTACGAATAAAGGCCCTCTTTGAGGCAATGAATATTATAGATAAAAACACCAACTTATATCAGTTAAAAAAAGAGGTGTATTATGATATTCAAAACCATTATTTTAAGACTAAAAACTACTTAAAGGCTTACGAATATCTCTTGATATCGCATAAGCATAACGATTTTATTTATAATTCGAAAATAGAGAGCGACCTGCGGTCATTTAGCGAGTACAATCTTCTGGAAAAGCAAAAGATGATAGTTTCGAAAATAGAACTCGAAAAAAAACTGTCTGACATAGAAATAGAAAAGCTAAAAATAAGGCAGGAAATGTATATCGGAATATTGATTTTTTCGATGCTAATCATGATTTTACTTACCATAGCCTACATTAACCGAAAAAGGATTAATACCCTTAAAGTAGCCGAAGCTACTAAAAACAACCAAATAGAAACTCTCAATGCCTTGATTAAAGGCCAAGAACTGGAGCGTATCCGTATAGCCCAAGAACTACACGACGGACTCGGGACTATGCTTTCCCGAACCAAAATATTGATGGGAAAAGGTACCTCGCTCGAAAGCTCGCTGAAAATGATAGACGAAGCCTGCTCTGAGGTACGAAATATATCGTCTAACCTTCAGCCCAACACCCTCACTAATTTTGGATTAATAAAGGCCATCGAAGATTTTGTGTCAAAATATAACCATCAAAAACCGGCCATTGTGTTTCAGTATTTTGGTGACATAGTGAAGTTAAACATGAACGAAAACCTGATGATTTATAGAATAGTGCAGGAATTGCTCACTAACTCACTTAAACACGCATCTGCAAATGAGATTTTGATACAAATAATGTTTACCTCGGAAAGCCTAAATCTAACAGTAGAAGACGACGGAGTAGGCTTTGATGAAAGAAAAACAAAAACAGCAAGTAGCGGCTGGCACAACATAAAATCGAGGGTAAATTATCTACAAGGCACCTTAAACTTACATACAGACCCCACCGCAGGAACCAGCGTTACAGTTTCTATTCCACTCAAATAAGGGTATTTCTGTACAAACATTTATTAAAGAATTGAAAAAACTCAGGGTAAACCCTGAGTTTTTTATTTGGGGGAATCTACTGACATAAATAGGATAAAAGAAAGTTAAATTTGCATAATGATGACAAGTTAAAACAACTCCGTTAGCTTTTAGACAGCATTTATTCAACCTTATTTTTTTCAAAACTATGCCTAAAAATCTACAATTGAGTAGGATAAGACCTACATGTATTAGCTGTATGAAGCTTTTTTATCCCCTCTTTTTTATTTCCATTTTATTGCTCTTTTCTAATGAACTACAAGCCCAGAAGGCTTCAAAAATACGCGGAAAAGTAATTGGAGAAAATGGGGAGGTGGTACCCGGCGTAAGTGTGGTCATTAAAAACTCCAAAACGGGTACAGTTACCAATGCATCTGGTGAGTTTAACATAGAGGCACCAAACACAGCAACTTTAATTATTTCATCTATTGGGTATGATAAGCAAGAAGTCCAAATTAAAAACCAAACGTACATTACCATTACCATCATCGAAAGCCTAAACGCTCTCGATGAAATGGTGGTAGTAGGTTATGGAAGCACAAGCAAGCGTTTGCTTTCTGGTGCTCAAACAAACATAGGCGAAACCGAACTTAATAGGACAGTAAACACCACCTTGGACCAGGCACTTCAAGGGCGTGCCCCTAACGTATATGTGGCCTCTAACTCGGGTAAGCCGGGTGGAGCTGCAGCAGTTTATATCAGAGGTCTATCTACTATTAACGGAAACACCCAGCCCATGTATGTAATTGACGGTGTGCAGATTATCCCACAAGACGCTAATTCACAAGGCATAGGTTCTGACGGTCAGTCAAATATTATTTCGAGTATTAACCCCGACGACATAGAGTCTATGAACGTATTGAGCGGTCCAGCTGCTCAGTCTATCTATGGTTCAAAAGCCGCCAACGGTGTAATCGTGGTGACAACCAAAAAAGGAAAAGCAGGAGAGTCTAAAATAAGTTTTACGTCGATGTACAACTTTCAGTCACTACCGAAGCAACTACCAATGATGAACCTCCGCGAATATGCGAGATATAGCAATGCCTGGGCCAAAGAGGTAGGCTCTGGTTTTAACTTCGAGTTTTCTAACCCCGAAATATTGGGAGAAGGCACCAACTGGCAGTCGGCCTTGTTTAAAACTGCTGCCATGAAAAAACAACAGCTATCGCTAAGTGGCGGAACCGAACGCACCACCTATTATATCTCTGCCGAATTGATGAACCAAGACGGTATAGCTCCAAACTCTGGTTTTAAACGAAAATCAATCAGAATGAATGTGGAAAGCAAAGTACGCAGCTACTTAAAAATAGGAACCAACTTATCGGTTTCTGGTACAGCAGAGAAGCTCTCTATCAATGAAGACAATGTAATCAGTACAGCCATTCAGCAGTCGCCTAATGCTCCGGTTTATAACCCTGACGGCTCTTTTGGCGGTCCGCAAGACGTGGTACCAGGTAAATATTCGGCACAGATAACCAACCCTGTGGCTTTGGCTTATACCAACACCAATGATTTTAAAAGAAACACTGTTTTTGGTACTATGTACGGTGATCTGACATTCCTTAAAGACTTTACCTTCCATGGTGAATTTAACGGAAACTTCGGAAATGATACCCGGGCTATTTTTAGACCTTCCTATTCTTTTGGAGGCAATGCCATCACACTTGGTGCAGTTAACCCAGTTTCTGTTTCAGAAAGATATGCCGGCAATAACTATTATTGGAGTGCCAATCAACGTGTAAACTACTCAAAAAGACTTTTTGAAAAACACAACATTAATGTGACTGTTGGCCACGAGGCACAGTACGGATTTTATGAAACGCTGTCAGGAAGAGTTACGGGTTTTACAAACAATGCCCTTTCGGAACTTAGCCTAGGTGACCCAAAAACTTCGCTTAGTGGCAGCAATAGAGACGACAACTCACAAGAGTCGTATTTTGGAAGAGTGGGTTATGTTTTTGATGATAAATATATTTTCCAAGGTACATTTAGAGCAGATGCTTCTTCATATTTTGGGCCAAATAACAGGTGGGGATATTTCCCTTCGGCATCAGCCGCTTGGCGTGTAACCAAAGAGCCTTTCATGGCAAACCAAACGTTAATCAATGACTTAAAAATCAGAGTTGAATTGGGTACTACAGGAAACCAATATTGGGGCAAAAACACCTACGCACCATTAAGCACAGTAGCTACGCAGTCAGGCCAAGGATTTTTAGCCGGAAAATTCCCCAATCCAGATATCAAATGGGAAAATACACGAACCTATAACGTAGGTTTTGATATGAATCTATTAAAAGACAGAATCCAATTAGTTTTTGATGCATATTTAAGAAGAACATCTGATCTAATTACAGACTTGCCATTACCTGCCTATGCTGGTACTTCTGGCCAAGGTGGCATAGGTGCTCCTGTGGTAAACATCGGCGATATGCAAAATAAAGGCATCGGATTTTCGATAAACACTATTCCACTTAAAGCCAGCAATGCCAATGGCGTTACCTGGAGAAGTGGCCTAAACATGTCCTTTGACCGTAATAAACTATTAAAACTGAACACTGACCGTGCAATTATAGACAGGTTCCCGTGGTTTAGTAGGGTAATCTCTCGCTCTATAGTAGGTCAGCCATTGTTCCAGTTTTACGGATACCAAGCTGACGGTCTTATAGAAGACTACAAAGACCTAACCACGGCCGCATTGCCAACAAATGTGCACATAGCACCAGGCCAAGCGTGGGTAGGTGACATCAAATATGTAAACCTAGATAAAACTGAATATTACGACCCCGTACTAGGTAAGAACGTACAAGTTATTGACGACAAAGACAGAACGTTTATAGGCAACCCTTGGCCTAAGTTCACCTTTGGCTTTACCAATAGCTTAACCTACAAGAGCTTCGACTTGTCTATATTTATGCAAGGGGTTTATGGAAATCAAATTTTTAACCAATTGAAATTTGACAACAGTGCCTTTAGAAACTACATACACGGTGCATACAAAGAAGCAGCAAATTTTGCGATACCCTCGAGTAATGTTTTAGATGAAAACCTTACTCTTTTAAATCCTGGAACCACTGTGCCAAGAATCGCATATTCTAGCTATGGAAATAGTGGAAGAGCTACAGACCAGTTTGTGGAAGATGGTTCATACTTGAGAGTGAAAAACATTCAACTTACGTATAATGTGCCTAAAGCCATGTTGAAGAAATTTTTACCAATAAACGGATTGCGATTTAATGGCGGTATCCAAAACGCTCTTACGTTTACAAAATATACAGGATATGACCCTGAAGTGGGAATTTCAGCGGGCGTACCTGGTTTTGACAACGGCCGTTACCCTTCTTCAAGAATGTACACGTTCTCAGCTTCATTTGAATTATAAGTCACCCAATGCAAGCAAAAAAAACATTAAATACTATGAAAAAATATTCGATATATACCTTCCTTCTTATAGCCTTAACAGCTATAGGTTTTACCGCATGTAATCCCGATTTTTTGGATACTCCTCCTCAAGGAAGCCTTACAGCTCCCAATTTTTTTAACACCGATGCCGAATTATTGGCAGGTACTGCTGGACTTTATAACAAAGTTTGGTTTGGCTCAAACGGACAGGCACTTTTGGCCTTTGGCGATGGCCGTGCCGGAAACATGATTAGTCCATATAATGCCAATTGGCAGCAGTTTTACCAATTCAATGTTTCGAACACAAACACGGATTTAAAAAACTCTTGGAACTCATTTTTTACTATTGTGGCTCAGTCTAACGTATTGATTTACAATGTAAACACCTACGCAAAACCAGCAGTAACTGAAGCAGCAAAAAATAGAGCTATAGGCGAAGCCCGTTACATGAGAGCAGTGGCGTATTCGTATTTGGTTCAAAACTGGGGTCCAGTACCCATCATTACTGACAATCTAAAACAAGGAGCCGACACTACACTAAGAAGAAACACCGTAGAAACCGTGTATCAGTTTATCATTCGGGACTTGCAAGCTGCCAAAAACCTGCTTCCTGCAGTTACGCCTTCAGGTTCTGGTCGTTTAAATTCATATTCGGCAAAAGGTATGTTAGCCAGAATATATCTAACACATGCGGGCTATGGCTCTACCAATGGCCAACGAAACCAAGCAGATTTAGACAGTGCCAAATTTTATGCAAAAGATGTAATCCAAAATAGTACGTATCAACTTATGCCTAACTATCCGGATTTATTTTTAACCAAAAACAACAATAACCCTGAACAACTTTTTGGGCTATTATGGGTTAGCAATGGCGGCTATGGTTCAGGAAACCAATTTCAGTCTCAGTTTGCAGCAAATAGCCAGCTAACCGGCTTTCAAGACGGATGGGGAGGCGGAAACGGAGCTTCCTACGACTATTTAGTAAATGCTGACCCTGCGGATTCTGTTCGAAGAAAAGCCACATTTATGCTTCCGGGAGACCATTATCCCGAACTAATAAAAGCCAAAGGAGGCTGGAAAGAGCCGATCCCTGCTGATGATGCTTGGGAAACTATGGCACACTTTAAAAAATATATAGTGGGTACTCCAGACGATAACGGCGGTCTTGGCCAACAACAAAACGCACCAAACAATAGCTATATTCAAAGACTAGCAGATGTATATTTAATTTATGCCGAGGCTATTCTAGGAAATAGTGCGAGCACCTCAGACCCCGAAGCACTTAAGTATTTCAACGCCATTAGAACTAGGGCTACCCTATCACCTGTAACCAGTTTTACTATTGACGACATGTTAAGAGAAAGACGCTACGAGTTTGCTGTAGAAGGAGATGCGTGGTATGATCTGGTAAGACTTTATTATTACAAGCCAGCAAAAGTGGTAAGCATTATAGAAAACCAAATAAGAGGAAACTATACGATTAGAATTAAGCCAGGAACGGGCACTCCGGCTAAAAAACGTGAATTTATATTTATTAATAGAAATCCAGATAAATTTAAATTGGTATCTACAGCATTTTATTTGCCGATTCCTGACACCGAAACTGCTCAAGCCCCTAACCTCTTGAAAGAGCCTTTGCCTTATAAATTCAATTGATTATTCCCCCAAAAAAAAACTGATTGCATTTAAGCTAAAAAAACGTACTAATGAAAAATATAACATATCTATTTAATAAAAAGCTTGTAGGAATCTCGGCCTTGGCTATCATACTGCTCAGTGCGGTATTCTCCTCTTGTGAAAAAGACTACTCAGGCACTCCCGCGTTTAGCACGGGCACACCTATCATTAGCAAAGTCTATATACTCGACACAATCAAAAACCACAGAGATAGCAGCATAGTGGGTGCAGAACCTTACAAGCTAATTGCCATAGAAGGGCAAAACATTGGTGGGGCTTTAGAAGTCCATTTTAATGGCTACAATACCGCATTTAACCCAACCTACAATACCGACAACTCACTGATAATTAGAGTACCCAGTGAGGCACCGACTGATAATACCGCAGAAAATAAACTGCGGATTATCACTTCACACGGTGAAGCAACTTTTGATTTCAAAATCATAGCCAAAGCCGCTGTATATGAAACAGATAAAATCACTTTTGGTAAAAACAGAGGAAACATCACTTTAAAAGGAAAGAATTTTGCTGACGTGAGCAAAGTTGTATTTACCGGCACCACCACTGAAATTAGCATTGTGGCCAAAACCAAAGACAAAGTTGGAAATGAGACCATGACCCTGAAGTTTCCTGCCACCACGCTTAATCAGTCTACAATTGACATTATTAACTCAAGTGGTACTTTTACAACCAACTCATATGAGTTCGTAAATGCCGACAATGCCTTCGTAATCTTTGATGAAGATTTTGCAAAAGACTTCGCAAATAACTCGTGGGGAGATCCATTGATTATTTCAAAAGACCAAAAATACGCAGGTGAAACCTCTTTGGCTAAAACATTCGCTGGCGGAAACTGGCATTTGGCAGCCTTCTCAAACTGGTGGCCATCGGTAGAATATAACGCAAATTACAAATACATCACCTTTGCCATAAAAGGTGGAAGTGTGCCGCTTTCGCTTTGGATTCAGTCAGATGCCTCTAAAATTGGATTTGGAAACTTTGACGATAAAAACAAAATAGACGTAGCCGCTAATGTTTGGAATTATTATAAAATACCCGTAAAAGACTTAGATTTTTGGTACCCTGGCACAGTATTGAAACAATTGGGATGGAGAGTAAAAGGACCTGATAAGACCGAGACGTTATACTTTGACGATGTCATGTTTATTAAATAACATAAAAAAAGGGCGTCGATAAACTGCCGCCCTTTGACATAAAAAAAACTTTATATCAGTTACTTGAAATTTATGAACTCTTCCTTTAAGCACCTTTTTTTGTTTTCTTCAATAATTACTTTTTCGTCTTGCTCCAAAGCCGCCATTGGCTTAGCAGACCCCATAAAAAGTGATACACTTGTAGAGGTAAAGCCCGTAAATGACCCCAAAGTAGCATTGACCCAAGGCTTTTATTTAGATAATTGGCAACCGAAGAATTTTATAGCCCCGAGTTTTATAGAGGAAATAGCACCTACGGTAACCACAAATACGGTTACTGTAGATGCTTCTGAAATTATCACCAAGATACCTTCGCCCATGTTTGGCCATAACGCCAATACTTGGATGGGTACTTTTGTTGATAGCCCGAGCTTAATTACGGATGTGAAAAATCTGACGCCAAACATAATACGCTGGCCTGCAGGCAGTGGCAGCAATGTGTATTTTTGGAACGCCGCCCCCTTTCAAAATGGCAACAGACAAACGCCATCGCCGGATTATTTGAAAACTTGGGGAATACCCGACCAGTTCATGGACAAATCGGGCGTGAAAGTAGACACTAAGTTTTTCTTCGGAAAAACCAATGACAATTGGCGTGCATCACTTGAAAACTACTACGACTTATTAAAGCTAACCAATAGCAAAGGCAGCATTTGTATAAATTACGGCTTTGCTCGCTACGGCACCAGTAAAGATCCCGTAGCTACAGCCGCCAAACTCGCTGCAGACTGGGTACGCCACGACAAAGGTCGAACCGAATATTGGGAAATAGGAAATGAAAACTACGCCGACTGGGAAACTGGATACCGAATAGACACTACCAAAAATCAAGATGGCCAAGCCGAATATCTCACCGGAAAAATATATGCGAAACATTTTAAGGTTTTCGCAGATTCTATGCGTAAAGCCGCTGCAGAACTAGGTGTAAAAATAAAAATAGGAGCCGTGTTGCAAGAGTCTCCGACGCAGTCGTGGCAGGTGATGACCACCCAAACCTGGAATGCCACCTTAATACCAGAACTAGCAAATAAAGCTGACTTTTATATTGTGCATAACTATGTAACGCCATATAACGAAAACTCGAGTGCCCCGGTTATAATCAATGCCGCCAAAGAGCTTCCTAAAAAAATGATAGACTTTGTAAGCAACGAAGTTATGAATAATGGAGGCGAACCAAAGCCCTTTGCTTTTAGCGAATGGAACATGTGGGCCAAAGACCAAAAGCAGCAGGTCTCTAACGTCAGCGGGCTTTTTGCGGTGATTATGCAGGCCGAATCTATCAAAAATAAATACGGAATGTCTGCCCGCTGGGACTTATATAACGGTTGGGACAATGGAAACGACCACGGACTTTTTAGCGACGGTGGTAGCCCCGATGATCCAAAAATGAATCCAAGGCCTTCGTTTTATCACATGTATTATTTTCAGAAAAATATTGGAGACCGAATGATTCCCAATACCGTAGTTTCAACCGCCAATAACTTGGCTTCTACGCTTGTGGCCTATTCTTCTTCTTACAGTTCGGGTGAGCTTAATGTTACTTTAATTAACCCTTCGGGCCAAGCACAAAACGTGGAGATAAAAACTACAAACTTTAATGCCGGCGAGCGATTTTATTGGTATTCGCTAAAAGGCGATACAGACAACGGAGATTTCTCACGAAAAGTTATCGTGAATGGATCAGGACCGAAAGGGAATTTGGTGGGTGGCCCAAGCGACTACGCAACACTTAAAGCGAAATCTGCCGTATCTAAAAACGGCATAAAAGTAACCGTACCAGCTTGGGGAAGCGTGTATTTGGTGGTTGAGAAAAAGTAACTTAAACCCGGTTTATGCATTAGGACTTCGTTATGAGAGCTTAAATTGCAATAAATCAGACACTTAAATTTAATTAGCATAGCACCGCTATGGTAATTAAATTTAAGGGGGTATAAGTACTGATTTGCAGCAATTTAAGGACGTATTAGGTTTTCTATTGCATAAATCGGTTTAAAACCTCGGAATCTTAAATTTCCCCGTGTTTGCATCGGCATTTGGGTATTTCAAAATCATATCTGTTCCTGACAAATCACCCTCTACCAAATAATTGGTTTGATTGTCTTTTAATAATCGAACATCAACCATCATGACGGTGCCATTTACCAATTTTTTGATATACGTTCGATTGCCATCTTTTATAACAGCAGAGTGCTCCAAAGTATATTTGGTACTGGTAATTAAGGTCTTACTGAAAAATAAACTGATTTCGTCATAAGGCATTTCTGAAGGAGAATTAACACCGTAAGTAACTTCCATAAATGGCAGACCGTTTTGTTTCACTGTTCGTGAGCTTTCCATTTTGCCTTGCAAGTTTAAATCCGGCAATAGCGGACACTCAAATTTCACTTCTGAAATTCCATCTTTTATTGTGGAAAATACAGCAAATGGTATTTGAGTAGAAACCGAAAGTTTATTGATTGACTTCACACTTATTTTGGTATTGCCGACCATCGCTCCAACTCTTAAGTCGCCAATTTTTACATATCCGTCTGCCGGTGCTTTTATCACCCTGCGTTTCGTAAAGTCTGATTGACTAGAGTCTGAGGGCACCAATATACTTAAGATAGTTTCCCCTTTTTTAACAAAATCGCCGTTGCCTATGGCGATCTCCTCTATAAAAGACCGTGGAATAAAAACAGCGATTTCGGGGGTATTGAACCTTGCTGGAAAGACATACTTTTTTTCTTGATTTTGGGCAATTGGCCTAAACACACGTACAGAATCGTATTTATTGCGGTCTGCTTTATTTGTAATTGTTTCTGAAAGCTTAGGAAAATATAAAAATGCAAAATAGGAAGAAACCGCTCCACATATAAAAATCAAAACAAGGACTAACTTTTTCATAATATAAAGAGCCTTATGCTTTTAAAAAGTCACTTATTTATTTTTCAAAAAAAATACAACACCTCCAAAAGCATAATAAATCTAACACTAAATTAAATATTAGAAAGATTATTCTTTATTTTATTAAATAACTAAATTGAACGGATTATACTTAACCTATTCAAAATATGAGAAAAACTGGCTTACTATTCACGCTGTTTTTAAGCTTCCTATTTTTACCACAATTGCTTGTAGCCCAATCAGATACTACCAAAAAACACACCGACTCTCTAAACACCATTCTATTAAGTGAATACAACAAAAAAATATCTGAAATAGAAAAGCAACGGCAGTCTGATTCCCTAAGGAGAGCCAATCTAGAAGCTCAACTGATGCGATTAAAAACTACAGATAACTTAAAAAAGGAAGAATTACAGAGTAAACTTGAGTCGCTAAATGACAAAGAAAAATTTAGATTAGCAGAGAAAAAGCTTCGCATAGACGCATTACGCTCTACGGCCAAATCATTCCCCGTGATGGGGATGTTTAGTGATACGCTTTTTGCCATTTATAGCAACCACGGTAGTTTTTCGGCCCGCGAAAGAGCAAGTGTAATCACAAATCGTATCGCTAAAATATCGGATCAGTTTGGTTTCAAGGCTGACTCAATCAAGGTGATTGAAAACGAAACTACCACTGACCTCGTTATGGGAGACAACATATTGATGAGTATCTCCGAAAATGATGCAATTTGGAATAACACCACCAAAACCGAACTTGCCAAAACCTATAAAAAGATAATTGGAGACGCCATAATTAATTTCCAAAACGAAACCAGCCTAGAAACCCTCGCCAAAAAAATAGGGCTCGCTCTGTTAGTTTTGGTTTTTATGGGAGTTTTGATATTTTATATTTCTAAGCTCTTTAACTGGTCAGAAGCCCTCATAAGACAAAATAAGGGAGACAAGCTTAAAGGATTTAACATAAAGAACTATACACTTTTAGACACCCAAAAACAGATAAACTTTTTTGTCTCCATCAATTCATTTTTAAAATGGATCATCATTTTGCTATTTATTTATCTAGCTTTGCCTATACTTTTCGGTTTTTTCCCTTGGACAAAAAACTTCGCCGAAACCTTAATTGGATACATCATTAACCCATTAAAGAAGATGGGAAGAGGCGTTTGGGATTATTTGCCGAACCTTTTTACTGTACTCACGGTAGTGTTTGTTTTTAGATATATTTTAAAAGGCGTTTTTTATTTAAAAACTGAGATCCAGCGTGGAAATCTTAAGATCAGCGGGTTTTATCCAGACTGGGCTAACCCTACGTACCAAATTCTGAAAGTTTTGCTTTATGCGTTTATGTTTGTGTTAATTTTCCCTTATCTCCCAGGTAGTGACTCCCCTATTTTTCAAGGAGTTTCAGTGTTTTTAGGAGTATTGTTTACATTTGGTTCTTCGGGTTCACTCTCTAATATTATTACAGGTTTAGTGTTAACTTATATGCGTTTGTTCAAAATTGGCGACCGCGTGAAAATTGGCGACGTGACAGGCGATATAATAGAAAAATCGCTCTTAGTAACTCGGATTAGAACCACCAAAAACGAAATAATTTCTATTCCAAACTCTACCGTTATGAGCAGCCATACCATTAATTATAGCAGCGACACCGTAGACAATGGTCTTATTTTGCACACCACAATTACCCTTGGTTATGATGTTCCTTGGAAAAAAGTACACCAAACGCTTATAGATGCAGCTGGACGTACCGAGTTTTTGCTTAAAACCCCTACGCCGTTTGTACTCCAAACTTCATTAGACGATTTTTACGTGTCATATCAAATAAATGCGTATACTAAAGAGGCTAACAAACAGGCCAAAATATATTCAGATTTACATGCAAATATTCAGGATTGCTGCAACGAAAACGACATAGAGATTCTGTCGCCGCATTATAGGGCAAGCAGAGATGGCAACATGAGTACCATTCCGGCACAATATTTACCCAAAGACTACGAAGCACCTTCATTTAACCTAAACATCAAAAAAGACTAACACTATGGAACAACAATTTCAAGAGATATTATACAACCCCGAAGTAGGCAAAATTGTCACTATCCTCATAGGTGCGGCCATTATTTTAGTATTAATAAAAACCCTTCAAAAAAATATTTTTACCCGAATACGAGATAATGATAACCGATATAAAGCAAAAAAAATAAGCAATTTTGTAGGTTATGCATTTATTCTAGTTTTGATTTCCATCGTATTTAGCGATAAACTTGGCGGATTTACAGTGGCTTTGGGTGTGGCAGGAGCAGGCATCGCGTTTGCATTGCAAGAAGTTATTGCCTCGTTTGCGGGGTGGATGGCCATTATGTTTGGTGGATTTTATAAAACTGGCGACCGTGTGCAGCTAGGCGGAATAAAAGGCGACGTAATGGACATAGGCGTGCTAAGAACCACCGTGATGGAAACCGGCCAATGGGTAGACGGAGACCTGTATAATGGCCGAATAGTGCTTGTAGCCAACAGCTTTGTTTTAAAAGAACCGGTTTTTAACTATTCGGGCGACTTCCCTTTTCTATGGGACGAAATAAAAATTCCGATTCAGTTTGGAAGCAACTACAGTTTGGCAAAAGAAATGTTTGAAAAAATAGGCAAAGATGTGGCCGGAGACCTCACCGAACTTTCACACGATAAATGGAAGTCGCTCCAAAACAAATATATGCTCGAAGACGCCATGACCGAACCTATGGTATCGCTGATAGCAAACGACAATTGGGTAGAATTTACACTCAGATACGTGGTAAACTATAAAAAAAGAAGGGCCACTAAAACCATTCTTTTTACCAAAATACTAGAACAAGTTGAAGGCTCAAATAACCAAGTTAAATTTGCATCGGCAACTTTCCATTTGGTAGAAGCTCCTGAATTTAAAGTAAATATTTCGAAGTAATTTAGAATAACTCATCTTCCCAAATAAATTAAGCTATTTGCCATACTTTCAAGCAAATAGCTTTTTTTGTACCAATACTTTAGGTTATTTTATCTACTTAATTTTCTTTTTTAAATTCAAAAAAGTGACTTTTGATAAAGTTCTTACTCTTCTAAATATAAGCCTTCTTAAAATATGCAATAATCGGACAAAATAAGGAAGGTTTTTTAACATAAAAATGGATCTTAAAGAAAAAACGGACGAAGAGCTTATTTCTCAAATTTTAGATACAAAATCAACTGACAGAAGACTTTGTCAGGAGGAGTTGTATGACAGATATATTAATAAAATATATGGTAAATGCCTATTGCTTTGCAAAGATCCAGAAGCTGCTAAAGACGTAACCCAAGATGTATTTATCATAGTTTTTACTAAGTTAAATACCTTTAGAGCCGATTCTCCATTCTTTGGGTGGATATATAAAATTCTGACTAACGTTTTTTTATGCGTTGAATATCAATTGATTATCACTTCGAGGTCTTCGCTTGTCAATCCAAATTTATCAATTTGTTTTTGAATTCTTTTGACCAAGCCTAGCTTTCTTTTTTGATCTAAAAACAAATAGCCTTCGGGGTTTATGTATCTTGTACCTTTTGTTACCATATTCCATACTATTACCGCCAATTTTCGTGCAGTAGCACTAATTGCTGATACTCTTCCTTTTTTAAAGTTTATTCTCTGAAAAAAATCTCTTAAAGGAGTTGAGTCTTTTAAATTCCCAATTGCATTCGCAGCGTTCCTTAAGGCTATTTTTAGTCGATTACTTCCTTTTGGAACCTTACTTGATATTATTTTACCACCAGTTTTCTTATTATTGGGAGCTAACCTTAACCAACTTGCAAACTGTTTGGCTGTTTGGAATTTCTTTATACCTTCTAAGCCAACTTCACTTATTAAATGCAGGATTGTTCCATGCGAAAAACCTTCAATTTCCATGAGGTCAACGCCTTCAAAATATTGGTAGCCTACTATGTTTAAATCTATGTTTTTGGGAGTATTTTTATTGATCCTTTTATGTGATTTTTTGTCAATATAATGTTGCCTTTTATTATCGTCTTGATCAATAATCTTATTCAGCATTTTCTCTATTTCTGTATCACAAGCTGTGATTTTTGTTTGAATGATTTTATACATATCAAGTTCTTGCTGAAGAGCAAATAAATAGTCCATTCTACCATTAGTTTCAAGAGCTTTAGCTATTTCAGCTTCTGATTTTCTACAGTTCCCATGTCTAAGCTCTGCTAGTTTTTCAGGTTTTGTTTCGCCTTTGCAAATTGCTTCTATTATTGCCATTCCTGTAAGTCCACATATGTCATTTACTACCACGTCCAGTCTCAAATTAAGAAGTCGCAGGTATTTTTGCATCTTCTTTTGAGTGCTTGCAGCCATGTCAAGTAAGTTGGCTCTGTGTCTGCAATAAGTCCGTAGTTGCTCGGTGGCTTCATCGGGCAGAAAACTACCTGATAAAAGACCAATACTGTGGAGTTTTTGAATCCAAGCACAGTCTTGAATGTCCGTTTTACGGCCTTTAATGTTTTTGGTAAATTTACCATTACACAAAATCACCTGAAAACCGCGATTTATCAAAACTGCATAAAGTGCCTGCCAATAAGTACCCGTGCTTTCCATGGCTACAGTGGTTACTTTGTTTTCGTCAAGCCAATCGGCAATGGACTGAAGGTCTTCATTAAAAACACCAAACTCTTTGATGTCTTTTTCTTTTTGACCTACTGAGACCCAATGAGAGCGGCTACCTATGTCAATTCCTGCGGCATTAGGATTGACAATTTCCATGGATAATGATTCAGTTTTTTGATCCATAAAATTTGAGTTTTAATTTAAAAAATACTCAAAGGGAGTGCTCTTTTGGAATAATAAATATTCTGAACGGGGTTTCGTATTCTGATAGTAACCGGAACAGAACCGCCACTTAAGTTATGACACACACTCCAACCAGGATTGCCCTCGTGCTATTACGCAACAGTTTAAAAATCGGCCTTGCAATGAGTTTTCAAATTTAAGGAATTGTTTCATAAGTGCTTCCACGTTAGCATACTAAGTTAATGGGCGAGGCTTATATGCTGGATTGCCTATAACGAAAGCCTCAAGTATTTAAATAAAAACAAAAAACTAATCAGGTCAGATGAGGATTTTGATCAGTTTGAAAATTTGCCTGAACCCGAAAAACCTGAGATTTCTAATGAGGAAAGATATACTAAGCTGAACCAAGCTTTTGAAAAACTCACTGAAATAAACAGAGCCGTAATGCTATTGAAATATAAAGAAGGCAAATCTATATTAGAAATAACCGAAATGCTGGAAATAGGCGAAAGTGCCGTAAAAATGCGAATAAAACGAAGTAAACTCTTTATTCAAAAAATATTAACAAGCAATTAAAATGAATAACGAAGAAGACGAGTATTTAATAAAATTCTTCAAGGAATTGGGAGAATCTAACCAAGCCCCTGATGAAATAAAAAAAGCGGTGTTTAGTCATTTAGATTCGTTCGAGTTGATAACCAACATGTTCGACCTCTTTACCATGAAATTTACCAATACTCAGTTAGACTTTATTGGGTCTTTAGAAAAAAAAGACGATAAAACGTGACTTTTCTGAAAACGAAGTCTCTTTTAAATATAAACTAAACAATTACCATAATGCAAGAAGTTACAAATTGGGGAAACTTATTCTATAATTCGATACAAGCTTTTGGTCAAAAAATGATGGGATCTGTACCTTATATCTTAGGTGCTATTTTAATTTTGGCAATAGGCTGGTTAATTGCTAAATCTGTAGCAGCAGGTATAAAAAAACTTTTAGAAATATCGCAATTTGACAAGTTGGCTCAAAAAGCCAAAGCACAAGAAATATTAGATAAAGCAAACATTAAACTTACGCCATCTGGCATAGTAAGCAAGTTTGTATATTGGATAGTTATGCTGCTGGTTATCACCTCAGCGGCTGATTCTTTAGGTTGGACTATCGTTTCAACTGAAATATCTAAACTGATGGCTTACTTACCTAAATTGTTTGTTGCAATCGTTATTTTTATTGTAGGCAGCACCATTGTTTCTATTATCAGAGACGTAATCAGAGGTGCTACAAGTTCCATGGGAATAGCTACTGGTAAATTTATTAGCGAATTCGTGTTTTACCTTTTATTTATAGTCGTTGTATTAACAGCATTAGCCCAAGCAGGCATAGATACAAGCATAATTACTTCTAATATGCTCCTTATTTTAGGTGCTATTTTAGTGACAGCCTCTATTTCATATGGATTTGCATCTAGAGACATCCTTTCTAATATTTTAGCTTCGTATTTCAACAAAAGGACTTTTCAAGTAGGACAACACATTGAAATAGGTAACCTAAAAGGTGAGATTGTACAGATCACAAACATCTCAGTATTTATAAAAGACGGAGGAAATATTGTAGTAATACCTAGCCAAAAACTAATTAATTCAGAAACAATCATTAAGGCTTAAACTGCTTTCTGCTTTTCTATCATTTTCACATTAATACAATAGTTTTCGCTCAATATTCTTATTGTGCTCAGGAAATTTATTGTCCAATTCTAAACAACAAAAAATGAAAAAAATTACATTTTTACTAACGATAGCAGTCTTGTTATCAACCAAATACAAAACTAATGCCCAAGTAAACGGCATAAGCTACACATTTGCTCCTACTGCAGAGTTTCAAAAACTTAGCGACAAGCAGGGTATCTCTGACGGATATTTTGTAGGTGGAAAAGTAGGTTTCGGCTTCGGGCAGTTTGTAGAATTAAAAGCCAACTATATGCAGTCGCTTAATCTCAAAAGAGACTTCTCTAAACTAGAAAATCTAGGATTTGATGCGGCTAACCTCAAAGACCAGTCTGTGGATATAACAAGATGGGGAGGAGAACTTAAAATAAACCTAAGCAACAAGGCTTTGGTGCCTTATTTGTCTGTGGGAACGGGTGTGCAAACCACCTCTACAGATAGTTCAAACTCTTTCAAAAACATCTACTTTACTGGCGGCGGTGGTATTCAGTTTAGTGCTGGAGACCGTTATACAATAGCCTTAGGTGTCAACAATAATTACATAAACACCTCGCCTGTAGCCAATTTATTAAATACCTCAGAAAGAAGAAACAATGGCTTAGCCGCCGCAGATTTCCCGCCTTCGAGACTTACTAACTTGTCTTACAATGCTTCCTTGATTTTATATTTAGGAGGAAAAAGAACTTCTGAATTTACAGATGTAGACAAAGCGTATTTGGAAACATTTTCGAATGGATTTAATGGCATCAGTTTACCTTTAGAAATATCTACAGGTCAAATAAACTTCGCAAAAGATTTAGGCCTTGAAAACACAAAGTTTATTGGAGTTTCGTCTGGATTTAACTTTGGTCAATATGTGGGCATTAGAGGATTTTACTGGAGAGCAAACGAAGATAAGTATTTCTCGCCTGTTCAAAGACTTGCCATTTATGGTATTGAAGGTAAGTTTAAATTAGCTAGTAATAATGGACTTAGCCCATACTTAAACGTAGGTGGTGGTAAAATTGACGCCTTAACTGGTTTCCAAGCCCCTACTGCAAGTACATTTAAAGACTCTCCTTTTGTGAGTGGTGGTATTGGACTTGACCTTCCGTTTTCTAAATATTTTAAGCTTTCTGCTTTTGCTAAGGCCATGCTTACATCTAATAACTTGTTAGAAAACTCACAGAAACCAGAAGATTTAAGTACTTCATGGGCGTATGGACTGACGGCAAACTTGGTTATTGGTAAAAAATCAAGAAACCTAGACAAGACCCTTAACTCTTCTTATGATGAAAGAATAGAGGAAGCACTTAATGTAGAAAAGAAAAAAACAGAAGTGCTAAAGTCAGAGTATGAACTGAAAATTGCAAACTTAGAAGAAGAAATGAAGGCCGCAATTGATAAAGGAGACAAAGACGAATTTATTGAAAAATCTACCGAGAAAAAAGCAGTTGAAAAGGCAGTTGAAAAACTTGACGATGTATTGGTTAAAGAAAACAAAGCCAACAATTACCCGCAAAACGGACAAGTAGCAAGCTGGGGCTTAACGCCTACCGAGTTTAGAAGCTCAATTAGCAATATCAAAATGACAATGGAAAGCGAAATGCAAAGCTTGAAAAATACAATTGAGAACAATCAAATGAAAACCTCAATGGAAATTCAGGAATTGAACTTCAAAATAGAAAGTATTAACATTGCTCTTAGAAGTATTGAGTCAAATCAAAAAGATGACGTTTTCGAAATAAAGTCGCAGCTAAATAGAGATTTATTAGATATCAAAAACAAATTGAACCTGATAGATCAAAAAACTAGCTCAACTACCACGATTATCAAAACTGAAGATGGTACGCTACAAGCAGTGGCTCAGGCTCCTACAGTAATAAACCAATCTCCAGCGGCTAATACGGCCTACCTGACTGATGATCAACTAAATGCAGTAGCAGAAAGAAACCAAAATACGGGCTTCTTTAGCAAGTTAAACTATTCGGGTGCTTCAGCTTTTGGTGGATTTAACTTGGGCGGCAACCCAACCGCAAACTTAGGTATGAGATGGCACTACCAATACCTAAAAAGTAGTTTCTACGTAGTTCCTGAAACATTTTTTGGATTCGGAAACCCTGCTTCGTTTGGTTTGTTTTTAAACGGTGTAAAAGAATTTAATATCAAAAAGGCTAACTCATTTACGCCATATATCGGTTTAGGTGGTGGTTTTTTGAAAATCGGAGAGAAAGGTGAAGATGTTATAAAATTAACCTCAAATATTATGATTGGTGCTAACTTATTTAAAGTAGCAGGCGGAAAATTCTACGTCGACATTTCGGGGCGTGGATTGTTTAAACACAATCAGTTTGTAGCCGGATACCGTTTACCATTCTAAAAAAAAACTAACCCTACCTATAACACAAGGCCATTCACGATGTATTTCGTGGGTGGCTTTTTTGATTTAGAAAAACCATTTCATAGATAGATGCAATATTAAAATCCAAAGGCAATAATAATTACTTAAATTACCACCTCGATTACACCTATTTTACCTAAGCTCATGAAAAAACTATTCCTGTTTTTAGTATTGATACTATTAAAAACACTGTCTTTTGGTCAAACCCAAATGCAGATGAACCAAACTGCGGCAAATGCATATAAAAAAGCAGACAAAGAGCTAAACGTGGCATACAAAACCATATTAAATCTTTACAAAACCGACAGTGTTTTTATTCAAAGTTTTAAGGAATCTCAGCGGATATGGGTAAAGTTTAGAGATGCCGAACTTAAAATGAAATATCCCGAAACTGAACCGGGTTTCTATGGCTCAGTATTGCCCATGTGCCAATCCGATTATTTAGAAAAACTTACCCTTGACAGAGTCAAAACCTTGCAAATTTGGATAAAAGGAGTAGAAGAAGGCGATGTTTGTTCGGGTTCAATCAGAATAAAAGACTAATATGAAAATAGAGCATTTGGCCATTTGGGTGAGCGATTTAGAGCTTACTAAGGCTTTTTATGAGAAATATTTCAATGCCACCGCAGGCGAAAAGTACCACAATCCGAATAAAAACTTCAGTTCGTATTTTTTGAGTTTCGAATCAGGCTGTAGGCTTGAGCTTATGCAAAAGCCCAATATTCCATCAGCCACAAAAGACGAAAACCACCAACACTTAGGCATCATACATTTTGCGGTGTCGGTAGGCTCCAAAACCGGAGTAGACCTACTAACCCAAACCCTACAAAACGACGGTTTTGAAGTCATAGGTCAACCCCGCACCACTGGCGACGGATACTACGAAAGCGTAGTTCTTGACCCCGAAGGTAATATGATTGAGATTACGGTTTAAGACTTATTTTGGACTGTAAACACGTTCTGCGTTTTTTATTATTTCGCCTTTGTCTAATGTCATTTTTTTAGTTTTTTGATTTAAAAAAAGCTCCATTTGATCGTCATAATGCGGACTCCCTTTTCGGTTTGATGCTCCATAGTTTATCACTGACTCAATCTCAGGCATTTTCCCTTTCTTGAATTTTACCAACTGAATATAAGACTCCCCTGCTGCACCTTTCCGTACGCCATTTTTATAAGGCACCGTATACATAGCAGCTAATACATCTGGTAAGCCAGGCAAAGCCAAAGCTTTATCTCCTCGCACCAAATTCTGAACCTCGCCCAAGGTCAGGTCCGTAGTTTTAAAATTCTTTAGCAATTCGGCCTTGGCTTCAGCCACGAGTTCAACTACCTGACTTTCAGTTAAAACCTGCGGTGTATTACCATATTTGTCATTTAACTTATACGCAAATGCAGAAAACATCGCCGCTCCTTTGTTGGCTATATCTGATTTCCTATCCCAGTTTTGTAGTTTCTCTATTTCGGCTTTTACAGCGGGGTAGTTTTGGGCATTTATACGGGTTAAAACATTAAAATCAACTGGAAAATAAAATTTAGCCGGATACTGCCCGTCATATTTTATCTTTTTAAAATCATCAAAACCTACTTTTTCATAACCATCTACCAACTCCTTAAACCGCATGCTTCGGTTATTGTCTGTCATTTCATATCCCATAGTTGGATCAAAATCTTTTGGATCGAGATTGTCTTTTTCTCCAGACGCTTTATAAACCGTATTGTTGGTATTGTACAAATATCCCGAACTTGGATTTACATATTGAGGTAAATCTTTAAACGAATGAAAACCAGTCCATAGTGTAGCACTTGTATCACCTGGCAATACCCCCAGCCATTCGTAATTGGGATTTCTTAGCGGAATTTTACCATTGCTTACATAAAATATAGTATCTGTATTGTCTGCATAAATGGTATTAAAACCAGGTATGGCCACCATTTCCATTGCTTTATAAAACTCCGAAAAATTGCGAGCTTTATTCATTCTATACCATTGCTCTATGCCCCTCACGTCTTGGTTTGCTCCCATTCTGATGGCGTATATCCCTTTATCGGTTTTTATAGTAGCACCATATTTACTCCAATACGCCTTCTTTTTTATAGGTATTTTCAAAAAGCCCATTTTAACTTTTAAAGGTACTTTTCTCACTTCTAAGGTTTCCCATTTGCCATCAAATTTGTATTCATTTGAAGTCGCGTCTTTCATAGTTAATTTATACACATCAATTTTGTCTTGGTGATTAACCGTGTGTGCCCAGCCTAAGTTTTCATTGGTACCATGAAAAACCGTACACCCACCCGGAAACAGCCCTCCGAGCATATTCCAGCCCTCTTCGCTTATTAAATGAGCCTCATACCAAGCCACGGGGCCTTCCAGCGGTTGATGAGAGTTTATGTTTAAATACGTAGCACCGTCGGTGGTTTTTGAAGAAGAAAAAGCAAAAGCATTAGAACCTTTAGGTAGCTGGGGCTCCCCTATTTTTCCATTAAAAATCTTTTGAATTTCTGCATCAGCACCCGATATAACCGCAAGCGAAAGCACCACAGACGAAAGGTAATCTTCTACATTTGCAGGGAAAGCTTTTTTAATAAAAACCTCCTTTGGATGAGCCAAAGCATAAGCATTCAGACCAGCCACATAGCCTTCTACCACTTTCCTGAAATCTGGCGAGAGGTCATTTAAATGTTGCTTTGCAGTTTCTTTGGTACGGAGCAAGCCAACCACATAGTCTATGGGTGCCCCTGCTTTACCTTTATATTGCCCCAACATTCCTTTTCCTGCCAAAACTGTTAGTTGAATGGTCTCAAAATCGTCTTCGGCGTGAGCCCAAGCCAAGCCATACGCAACCTGGGCGTCGGTTTTAGCAAAAATATGGGGAACTCCCCATTTGTCACGGGCAATCTGAATTTCGGAGGTGTTGATTTGTGCAAAAGCACCGATAGAACATACGAGCAGTAGGAGTATTTTCTTCATAAGGATGATTAAGTTAGGTGAATATACGCGATTTTGTTGACAAAAAAACACGAAATCAAAAAAGTCGCAACTACACAATTCAATTAATTAATAATCAATACTTTACAAAATGAAAATGTATAAATATTTTTTAAAAATTCTATTAAAAGGCCATTAAATAACTAAATTATCTGTGTCTTTTTGGTAAAAGCTACGTATCAATAGTATACAAAGCATAAACATTTAAACATATACAATCAATGAAAAAATCGATATCAGCAATTTTCGCATCTCTAATGTTATTCATATCCGTTCAATCTTTCGGACAAATGTCTGTAGAAGGAGTATTAGACAAAGTAACATCATTGGCTGGGAATTACAGCAACAACTCAGAAATCGCCACATTATTAGGTACCGGAGTTTCACTTTTAGAAAAAGAAGCTAACACCGGTAGCCCCGATTTAAAGTCAAAAATATTGAGCCAAGCAGGTGGTCTTAAAGCCTTGATTCCATTGGCATCTCAAGGCAAACTAAATGTAGGAAGCCTAAGCAAAATATTTAACACCATTAAAATGCTAATCGCAGCAAACAGACTAAAGTCTATGTTGGGAGGCGGAAAATCTAGTTTATTAGGCAAAGGATCGGCTATAACGAGCAACTTAAACTTATTGTCAAGCGGGTCATCAGTTTTAGGGTCAGGTGTACAGTCTCAGTTTTCTAAAATGTTAGGCTCAACTACAAAAAGTGTGGGTAAATTAGACAAAAAAGGTCTTTTCGGAAAATTAGCGGCCGGAGCCACTGAGAAAAAATTAGGTAAATTAGTGAGCTTAGTTTCTGGAGCTCTATAAGATTTAGAATCTGTAAATCTACAAATTGAGTCAAGTGAAAGCTTGGCTCTTTTTTTGTGTCTTATCCCAATTTTCATGATTATAATTTTACCACCAACTTATTATTTTACTGTAACAAATCACTCCGTTAGGCACTTTAAGCTATTTTCTAATATTATTATGCCTAAGCCAAATCCACTGCAATCGTTCCCATAAATATTCTTAGAATTCTTCTATTCTAAATCCAATAAATTCCATTTATTTGAGGTAAATTCAACCAAAATAGAATCAATCCGTTTATGCGATTTTTACTGGTAATGGGCAGTATTGTATTTAACCTGACCTTTTCTTTTGGTCAAAATACTTCTGGTATTACACAGAAACAAGATACTTCTTTTACCAAAACTCAAGCCTTAAAGTCAGCCATTGGGAAATTTCCCCATGTAAAACTTGCCCAAGTAAATTTCAATGACCTTCAAATCAATATTGAGAAGGATATCATTTATTCGAAAAATAATAATTTAGCCCTCGATATTTTTTCTCCAAAATCAAGTACAAAACCTCAAATTGGCATTTTACTGATTCACGGAGGCGGCTGGCGTTCGGGCGATAGGTCAAACCACCATGAAATGGCGGCAATTTTAGCTTCAAGAGGTTATGTGGTCCTAACTCCCGCATATAGACTATCAACGCACGCCCTGTATCCAGCTGCCGTAACTGACTTAAAAACAAGCATTAAATACATGCGGGCAAATGCGAAAGCCTTTAACATTGACCCAAACAAAATAGCCGCAGTAGGTTTTTCGGCAGGTGGGCAACTTGCCGCACTAATGGGCAGCACCTCAAACGAAAAATTCTTTGAATCAGAAACTGAATACCCCGCCATTTCTGCTAAAATAAACGCTGTAGTAGACATTGACGGAATTTTAGCTTTCATCCACCCCGAGTCTGGAGAAGGCGATGATACTAAAAATACCTCAGCGGCAACCCATTGGTTCGGTTATTTAAAAACAGAAAACCCCACTCTTTGGCAACAAGCAAGTGCCCTTAATCATGTGTCAGCGGGCGATCCCCCCATTTTATTTTTAAATAGTAGCCAAAGCAGAATGCACGCTGGCAGAGAAGATATGATTTTAAAAATGAACGCATTGGGCATACACTCAGAAGTTTATACTTTTAATGGAGCCCCGCATTCGTTTTGTATGTTAGACAAGTGGTTTTTGCCTACGGTAAATAGAATAGACGCATTTTTAGACGAAAATTTAGAAAAATGAAGAAATTCTTACTTTACATATTGCCCCTTATCATTATCACTTTTTACCAGGCGAAAGGCCAATTTAATTCGGAGCAACCAAATCTAAGGTCCCGGGCGTTTTTTACTGAAAACCAAGCCGTTACAGAGCATGCAATTTTGGCCTCAAAATATGCCAACATAAGCCAATGGGAACAAAGAGCTGAATTAATCAAAAAAGGAATTAGAGAAGGGGCAGAAATAACCTCCATCACCTCAGGATCGCTTATAAATGCCACTTTTCATAGCAAAAAGACTTTTGAAGGCTACACCGTAGAAAATGTTTTTTTTGAAAGTCTCCCAGGCATATATGTCTCTGGAAATCTATATAAACCTGCTGAGATTAAGGGTAAATTACCCGCCGTTTTGAGTCCGCACGGCCATGGTACTGACCCTCGATTTGGAGCCTCAGCACAACACAGATGTGCCTCATTGGCCCGTATGGGTACAGTGGTATTTATATATGACATGGTGGGCGTGGGCGATATGCATCAGTGCGAACATAAAATATCAAAAGCACTGAAATTACAAACCATCAATAGCATACGGGCATTGGACTTTTTGTGCGGGCTTCCTGAAGTAGACACTACAAAAATAGCCGTAACAGGCGAGTCTGGGGGTGGCACCCAAACCTTTTTGTTAGCAGCCATAGATACTCGCGTAAAAGTGTCAATTCCGGTGGTGATGGTCTCGGGCTACTTCTTTGGAGGTTGTGTTTGCGAAAGCGGCATGCCAATTCATAAAAGAGGCAGCCACGCAACTACCAATGTAGAAATTGCTGCGTGTTTTGCTCCGAAATCGCAATTGTTAATTTCGGATGGAGACGACTGGACCAAACATACACCCGAACTTGAATTTCCGCATATTCAGCGTATTTATGGTTTTTACAATGCCAAAAACAAGGTAAAAAATGTACATCTTGCACAAGAGAAACACGATTATGGAATTTCGAAGAGAAAAGCCATGTATGCATTTTTAGCAAAAGAATTTGATTTAGACCTTATATTAAGTAATGAAACCAAAAACACAATTTTAGAAAAAGAAAAATTAGAAGTATACACTTCTGAATATCCTTTGCCCGCCAATGCGGTACAAGGAAACGAACAAATATTAACTATTTTAAATAACATAAAATGAACACATTAGTAAAAGACAGTGATCTTGATTGGGAAGACCTTGGGGGCGGAATAAAGCGAAAAATAATGGCTCATGACCCAAACATGATGATTGTAAAAGTTGCTTTTGAAAAAGGCGGCGTTGGGGCAGTTCACAAGCACCCACACACGCAGGCAAGTTTTGTACACAGCGGCACTTTCGAAATCACAATCGGTGATGAAATGAAGGTTTTAAAAGGCGGAGATGTATATTTTATCCCCTCAGATATATTGCATGGAGCCGTGTGTTTAGAAGACGGCGTTTTAGTTGATGTATTCAATCCTTTAAGAGAAGATTTTTTGCCAAAATAAAGATTTAATTACGATGAAAATGAAAAATGTTTTAGTGGCTATACTTTTATGTAGCACCCATTTATTTGCTCAAACGCCATATTCTATTCAGATGACGGACTCGTTTATGAGTTGGTACCCAGACTCAATAGTAGTGAAACCCCGAACTACCTCTACTTGGGACTACGAACAAGGCCTTATGCTAAAAGCAATAGACAAAGTATGGAGACGCACGGCAGATCCAAAGTATTTTAATTACATACACAAAGACCTCAACAGGTTTGTGGAAGCCAATGGCGATAAACACACCTACAAATACGACGATTTTAATCTTGACAATATTTCTACAGGAAGGGCACTTTTGACCCTATATCAGCAAAGTTTACCTGGTAAAGAAAAGTTTAAATTGGCTGCAGATGAACTTTGGAAGCAGCTAGAAAATCAACCTAAAACAGATGAAGGTGGATATTGGCACAAAAAAAGATATCCATACCAAATGTGGTTAGATGGCCTTTTTATGGCGGAACCTTTTTCGGCAGAATACGCAAAAATGTTTAATTACCCTGAACATTTTGACCATATAGCAAAACAGTTTGCCCTAATAGAAAAATATGCGGTGGACCCAGTTACGGGTTTGATATACCATGGCTACGACGAAAAAAAGGAACAAAAATGGGCCAATAAAGAAACCGGACTTTCGCCTCATTTCTGGGGTAGAGCTATTGGTTGGTACGCCATGGCTTTGGTAGAAGTGCTAGACTATTTCCCTGAAAACCACCCGGAAAGACAAAACCTCATTAACTATCTAAACAGACTTGCTCCTGCTTTGGTAAAATATCAAGATGCTAACTCGGGGGTTTGGTATCAAATGACAGCACTGGGCAATAAAGAAGGTAACTACCTAGAGGCTTCGGAGTCGTGTATGTTTGTGTTTGCATTAGCCAAAGGCGTTAGAAAAGGCTATTTGCCTGCTTCGTATTTTGGTGCTGCAAAAAAAGGATATGAAGGCATTTTAAAAGAATTTATTGAAAAAGAGCCGAATGGCACTATTAGTTTAAACAAAACCGTGAGCGTAGGCGGCCTCGGTGGAAGCCCATACCGCGACGGCTCATACGAATATTACTTAAGTGAACCTATTCGTAAAAATGACTTAAAAGGTGTTGGTCCATTTATTTTTGCCTCGGTAGAAATGGAATTAGCAGCCGAAGGTTTTCCTGCAAAAGGCCAAAAAGTAGGTTTAGACTATCACTTTAACAGAGAATTCAGAAAAGGATTTGATGGCAAAACAGAGCAATTTCACTATACTTGGGAAGACACCCAGCACTCAGGTTTCCTGTGGTTTGGTAGTATTTTTGAAAACATGGGAGCGGAAACAGTAGCCATAAAAGGCAACCCAACAAAAGCCAACCTCAAGGATTTAGATGTTTATATCATTGTAGATCCAGATACAAAAAAGGAGACAGAGCTTCCGAATTTTATTGAAAAAAATGACATTAAAAATATTGCCAAATGGGTTAAAAAAGGAGGAACGCTATTGGTAATGGCAAACGACACCGCCAACTGCGAAATACCGCATACAAACGAACTCATAAAAAAGTTTGGCATTAGTTTTACTAACAAAAGCCGAAACATGGTACAAGGAAACCAATATGAGCAAGGTAAACTCCTGATAGCAAGCGGTAATCCTGTTTTTCCAAATACTAAAAAAGTATACGTTAAAGAACTCGTAACCTTACACTTAGATAAGCCTAATGCGACTTCGGTAGTAGAAGAAGGCGGCGATGTAATCATTGCGACTGCCACATACGGCAAAGGAAAGGTTTTGGTAATAGGCGACCCTTGGCTATATAACGAATATGTGGATGCTCGAAAAATACCAACCGAATACCAGAACTTCCAGGCGGCTAAGGATTTAGCACACTGGCTACTAAAAAAATAAGCGACCAATTTCAACCTTTTAATATTCAACCTTTTCAAAAAAATGAAACGTATAACTTCAATTCTAATCTTGTGTCTTTTGACACAAAGCGTTTGGGCTCAAAAAGAGTTTAAACCGGCGTTTATTAAATCAAAAATGGAGCAAGTTACCGCTTGGCAACTTGCAAATCCATTGCACCATCCTACTGACTGGACAAACGGGGCATTCTATGCAGGCGTAACGGCCGCTTACGAAACCACCCAAAAGCAGTGGATACTTGATTCACTGATGGCTTTGGGTGAAAGAACCAATTGGAAACCTGGCCATAGATACGACCATGCGGACGACATCGCCATCAGCCAGACTTATGTGGATATTTACAGAATAAAAAAAGACGAGAGCTTTATTAAACCCACTTGGGATACCTTAATCAAAATTCAGTTTTGGCCAGGAAAAGAGATAGCAAACCACGGCATTTCGTGGTGGTGGTGCGACGCCCTTTTTATGGGACCTCCCACTTTTGCCAAAATTGCCAAAGAAACAGGTGATGCATCTTTTTTGGCAACCAATGATAAGTTTTTTAAGGAATGTTACGATTTGCTTTATAACCAAGACGAGCACTTGTTTGCAAGAGACGCATCGTATCTTATGGACAAAAACGGCAACCAAAAACTTGAGGCAAACGGCAAAAAGATTTTTTGGAGCAGAGGAAATGGCTGGGTAATGGGCGGCTTAGTGAGACTTCTAAATGAGCTACCGAAAGATTATCCCCAGCGTGGTTTTTATGAGACTCTTTTTAAAGAAATGTCTGCTAGTTTGGCTAAACTTCAACAGGCAGATGGCCTTTGGCGATCAAGTTTGCTTGACCCACAGGCATATCCAGGCGGAGAGGCTTCAGGTTCTGGTTTTGATATCTATGCTTTAGCGTGGGGCGTAAACACGGGTTTACTTCCAAAAAAAGAATATCTACCTGTAATCAAAAAAGGTTGGAAAGGCTTAAATACGCTTGTGCAAGCAAACGGAAAAGTGGGTTGGGTACAGCCAATTGGTGCCGATCCAAGAAGGAATTTTGACAAAGACAGCTACGAAGTTTTTGGTAGCGGAGCTTACCTGTTAGCTGGCTCAGAAGTGATAAAATTAAAAAAATAACAAAAATGCGATTTTTGAAAACTTTTGGTTTTGTTCTTTGTCTTTTACCAGCAATGGCATTCGCCAAAAATAAAATTACAGTAGCCAAAGATGGAAGTGGAGATTTCACTTCCATCCAAAAGGCAATAGAGAGTTTTGTGCCTACCAAAGAAAAATACAAGACTATTTATATCAAAAATGGAACTTACAACGAAAAACTCTTTATCGATGAAGCTCGTCATCACTTGGTTTTAGAAGGACAAAGTGCCCAAGGCGTGGTGATTACCTTTACGCAAGCACGCGATATTTGGCGATGTGAAAACCCTAACGATTATGGAGCCGCTACAGTAAACGTGATGGCGTCAGATGTGATATTTAAAAACCTAACGATTCTAAATGACTACGGTTTTATTGCAAAAGGCGATGAAGTAATCTCTTGTCCAAACGAAGCAGGAAAGTCCAGTACCTCCACAATTCAAAACTATGCACTTCCGAGAGAAAAAGGCGAAAAAGATGGAGAGAAAATAGTACGAAAAGACGGCCACCAATTTGCCTTTAGATCTATGCCGGGAGCCACGAGACTTCAGTTTTTAGGATGTGTTTTTAGATCAGGCGGCGGAGATACCGTAAGCCCTTGGGACGTAGATGGCGGACTTTATTATTTCAAAGACTGTATCATAGAAGGTCATGTAGATTTGTATTGCCCACGTGGCAATGCCCTCATCGAAGATTCAAAATTCATTTGTCATAACCTTTCTGCTGCAATCTGGCACGACGGTTCAGCGAAAGAGTCGGACAAAACGGTTTTAAAAAACTGCTCATTTGAAGGAAAAGAAGGATTCAAACTGGGAAGATACCACCGCGAAGCTCAAATGTATTTGTTTGATTGTCATTTCTCAAAAGAAATGGCAGACGCTCCCATCTATCAGTCTGGCGATAGAAAACTGGAGTGGGGACACCGTGTTTTTTATAAAAACTGCAAAAGAGAAGGTCAAGACTTTGCTTGGTTTAAAGACAACACCACCGCTAAAAGCTCAGACTTTACATTCAAAAAAATGTTTGGTAAAGCTTGGTAAAAAACTACTGTCAAACGGGTAAATAAAATAGAAAATTTATCATTAGATCGCCCTGCACTGTTTGAGCACTGTTAAAATTCTTTTGGGAAGTATATTTTTATTAGAACCTTGACAATAAGAATTTTAATTGTGCGAGTTTGCAGGGTGCAGTTTTTTTTGCTCCGTTTTTTTTCGAAAAAAAATGGAGGCCCCGCTGGCAAGCGACCCAGTTAATGAAAGGGGGGGTGGTTTTCAAAATGTTTAAAAAATGGCTTCAATGGTAGGTTTAAGCTATGTTTTCTTTAAAAATAAAATTTGCCCGTTTGACAGTAGTAAAAAACCAATTTGACTTACTCAAAATTAGACATAAAGAAAGGAGCCATGTAAAACCACAGGCTCCTTTTCTAATTTCAATCTATATTTAAAAAACGTTCTTAAGCCGAATCTCGATTAATCAGGTAGAAATCATTTTTCTCACTTATTTTCAGTTTGTTTAGGAGCACTTCTCCCGCTCTTTTTCCCATGGCCTCAAAATCAGTCGTGATAACTGTAACGCCTAGCACTTCTTTCAAAGTGGTGTCATTAAATGAAATCAAACCAATATCTGAACCTAGTTTAAGGCCTTTCTCTTTACTGAATTTTATGACAGAGGCAAGGTCATTGTCTTCTATAACTACATACAAGGTCTTATTTTCAAAACCTCGAAGTGCGTCATTAGCCGAAGTAGACACAGCAGATGTAATGTTATTGAATGCACAAAATGTTCTGAACCCTTGAGCTATTTCTTTCGGATAATTTTCATTTGCCGGAAAAATAAACTCCAACTTTTCGTATCTATTTAGGATATCTAAGTTTTGTTCGAAAACATTGAAAATGTCTTTCTCAAAATCCTGATAAATAGTAGGAACATCTTCAAAACCTGCTATTTTTTTATCCAAAAGAATCAATTCATTCTTCGGAATTTTATTCAGTATTCGCTGAATGCTCTCTGGCTGATATTCATTTCTGAAATGTGGCATCACGATGTAGTAATTATAGTTACCTATGTTTTTTTCGATGATGTCATCAAAAGCCTCTAAATCATAATTGTGAATATGCAAATCTACCTTGGCATCACTGCCGAGTTTTTCTAACAACGAATAGTAGATTATCTTTTTATAAGAGCTCATTTTGTTCATCACAAAAAGAACCTTCGTTTTTTGCTCTTTTACTGACTTTACAAAAAAGCCTTTCCCGTGCACAGACTCTATGTAACCTAATATTTTGAGTTCACGGTATGCCTTTTCTACGGTATCACGCGAAAGCAAATATTCGATACTTAACTCGGTGATTGACATCAACTGGTCATTTTTGGTATAATAGCCACGCTCTATGTCCTTAATTACCGATTTTACAATCTGTTTATATTTAGGCGTTTTGTCTTTCTGGTTAATTTGAAGTGAACTTAGCTGACTATGAGCTTTGTCTTTCAAACCCCCTTTTTCTTCATTATGTGAGTTTATATACATCTTTTTTTTTAGTTAGAATTGGTTGAAAGAAATCAAAAAAACAAAATAAAAAATTCATTTTGTCCAATAAATTTAAATTTAATATTCTAAAAAAAGGCAGTAAGCATCTTAAATATTTACGCAATCGTTACCGAATAATAATAAACATGTCAATCTTACACAAATGCATAAAAAAAACACCTAACTGTGCAGGACTTTCATCTTTTAGAAAATGTATATATTTACACATTCAACCTTAATAAATAATGAGCAAACTCGCTTTTAAAATGAAACTTAATCCTGGCCAAGAACAGGAATACAAAAAAAGACACGATGAGATATGGCCCGAACTGGTTGCCTTACTCAAGTCGCACGGCATATCTGACTATTCCATTTTTTTCGATGAAAAAACGCTAGACCTGTTTGGGGTGCTGACCGTAGAATCACCCGCTGAAATGGATAAATTGCCCCATACAGAAATTATGAAAAAATGGTGGGCGTACATGAAAGATATCATGGAATCAAACCCTGACAACTCGCCCGTGAGCATTCCGTTAAAAGAAGTATTTTACATGCCTTAATCTATCTAATTTAATATGTTAAAAAATATAACACTCGCAGTTCTGACGCTAGGGAGCACTATAGTCTATGCTCAAAAAAACGTAACTAATGCTAACGACAGCAACACCCCGCTTCACCTTATTAAGCCCGATTATCCGGTTCCTTACGGTATACCGAAAACCGAAAACGTAAAAGCCTCGATGGATAGAGTTTTTAATTATTTAAATGCCGTTACCCCAGCTGGCTTTATGGATGCTGAGACCAATGAGCCTTTAACTGATTTATCTAAAATAAACAGTAAAACTACCCTCCAAAAAAGCGATTACCGATTGGTTAGCTATGAATGGGGCGTGACTTACGGTGCTATGCTAGCTTTAGAAAAAGCAACGGGAGAAGACAAATACAAAAAATATACCACCGATAGACTCAAGTTTATAGCCAATGCGGCTCCATATTTCAAAAAAACATCGGAGGCAAACGAAAACTGGGCTACCTTAGGACCGTTAAGAGGTTTACTTAATCCCAAAGCTCTCGACGACTGCGGAGCCATGTGTACGGCCATACTAAAAACTAAAATGGCGGGTGAAACCTTAGAAGCCAAAATGCTGATTGATACGCACATTGACTATATCATGAAAAAAGAGCACCGCCTAAAAGATGGGACTTTGGCCAGAATGCGACCACAAGCAGACGCCCTGTGGCTCGATGACATGTTTATGGGTGTACCCGCAATTGCCAATATGGGCAAATACACCGGAAATAAAATGTATTACGACGAAGCCGTAAAGCAAATTCAGCTGTTTCACAGTAAAATGTTTAACAAAGAAAAAGGCCTTTATATGCACGGCTGGATAGAAGGCATGAAGGAGCATCCGCAGTTTCACTGGGGAAGAGCAAACGGCTGGGCTATTCTGACCAAAGTAGAAGTATTGGATGTGTTGCCACTGAATCACCCCGGCAGGCCGATAGTCATGAAGATGCTGCAAGAGCACATCAGAGGGCTGATAAAATATCAATCTGGCTCTGGATTTTGGCACCAACTGCTCGACAAAGAGGACTCTTATCTTGAAACCTCCGCAACGGCCATTTACACCTACTGTATCGCTCATGCTATTAACCAAGGCTGGATAGACAAAATGGCGTATTCGCCTACTGCAATTTTAGGATGGAATGCGGTTTCCACCAAAATAAACGAAAAAGGTCAAGTGGAAGGCACTTGCGTAGGAACCGGCATGGCCTTTGACCCTGCGTTTTATTATCACAGACCTATCAGCCCTTTTGCTGCCCATGGCTACGGACCTACCCTATTAGCAGGTGCTGAAATATTGAACTTGCTCAATAACAATACCTTCGAAATAAACGACAGCTCAGTGCAGCTTAAGAAATGAGGTTTTTGTATACTGAATTTTGAATGCTGAATGGTGAATGCTGAATGGTTAATGTTAAATGCTGGATTTTGAATGCAGGATTGATAATAGTTGATGGTTGATGATGAATGTGGAATACTTACACTTAAATCTTGGCGATTAGGGGCTTATAACTATTTTGAACCTTATTTTCCACTTAAAGTACTTTTGATTTTCCCCATAAAAAAACATGCTTCTTTTTGAAAAGCATGTTTTTTTTATCCTCAATTTCGGAGACTTTTTAACCGTTTAGGGTAACTTGGTAGATGTCGTACCAGTCTTCCCTGCTGAGTTTTATGGTAGATGCACTTGCTACGTTTTTAATTCTTTCTTCAGAAAGTGACCCGATGATTGGCAAAGTACCCAATTGCATTAACCAAGCCACAGCAGTTTGCTCGATATTAGCATCGTATTTTTTGCATATATTAGCCAATTTGGCGTTCAATACTTTCGCTTTTCCTTCTTTTCCTTCTAAGATTTCGCCGCCTGCCAAGGGAGACCAAGCCAATGGCTTAGAAAACTGCTGCTTAATGAAATCCAAACGGCCATCTACCAAAGCCGAGATATTCATCAAATTCATCTCTATATGATTGGTAACTATAGGTTTAGACAAATAAGAAGCAAGTAACTGATGTTGAAAAACCGTAAAATTAGCCACACCTATATGATTCACTTTCCCGCTATTAACAGCCTCCGCTAGTGCCATGGCAGTTTGCTCAGGGTCAGCCAAAAAATCGCTTTGGTTTAATAAAAATATATCTAAATAATCAGTCTTTAGGTTTCTAAGCGACTGCTCAATGCTACTTAATATATATTTCGGAGAATTATCAAATATCTCTTTTCCTGTATCTGATTTTCTGATGCCACATTTGCTAAAAAGAACCAAGTCCTCACGCTTTATTGCTGAGTTAGCTATAATATTCCCGAAATGGCTTTCTATGGTTCCGCCACCGTAAATATCGGCATGGTCAAAGGTGTTTATACCAAGGTCTAGGCAAAGATTGATTACTTTTTCTAGTTTTGAATGCGTTTCTGTTCCAAAATCTTCCCAACGCCAAAAGCCATAAATAGCTTCGCTTACCTTGGGACCACTATCACTTAATAATACCTTTTTCATATTCTTGCATTGTTTTAAAGTACAAAGATAGATTCTTGCCTTTGGAAAAGAAAGTCAGCACTTAATTTGATTAAATATAAATTCATTTTCATTCTATAAAATTAAGCCAGGCCTATACATGATAATTCCTGCATCGAAAGCTCGACGCAGGAATCCGAATTTAACCCTATAAACCATTATGATTTCATTTTTGGAGGGAAAAAGTTTTTACTTCACCACGAAGCTCCCTTTTCCGATTTTGAATCCTTCAGAAAACAACTCTACGTCATATTTCCCTGATTTGAAAGATTGCTCTTTTTTGTAGTACATGTCTACTTGTTGGTCATTGTTGGTATACGCCACTTTTTGTTTCACACTGTACCCAAGCTCTTGATTGGCATACTTAAGTGTTCCACCTTTGGCCATATCGTTAAGAACTGCTCCGTCCGGATCCATTATTCTCATATAAACCTCTTTGTTGTCTTGTGACGCAAGTGGGTTTGAAGGCAATATGTAAGACACTTTCAGTTGATCTACTCTTCTATTTTTCAACTCACCTTCTTTCTCTTTTCCTCTTGAAGTCAAACCAACTACTTGTACATTTACCGCTTTAAGTGCCGATCCTACGGTTACTTTTTTCTTTAAGTCTTCGTTTTGAGTACTAACCTCCGTTACTTTAGTTTTCAAAGAGTCTTTTTGAACCGAAAGCGTTTGGTTTTTAGTAATCACTTCTGCTTTTTCTTCTTGCAGCGTTAAGTTCTGAGATGTCAACATACCGTTTTCTTCTCTTAGTTTAACCAATTCCGCTTCTTTTTCAGCTAGGAAAGTTTCGTATTCTTTTATTTTAGCCTCATATTTTTTTGCAGAAAAACTACTCCCGTTTCTAAGATTTTTCTTATCTATTTCTAATTGAGTCTTGATTTTCTCTAGTTCTGCTATGCTTCCACCTAATGCTTGTACTTCAGCGATTTTCTCATCTAATGCTACTGAGATGGAATCTAACTTTGTTTTGGTTACAGACAGCTCATCTACTTTCGAAGAAAGCATTTTTTGAAGTTCTGTGTTTTCGTTTTTAGATCCATAATATAAGTATCCCAATAAAGCGATAGCCGCTAAAAGTACTACAATACCTATTTTAAGTGTGTTTTGATTATTTGGTGAGTGACCTGTTTCCATATTTCTATTTGATTTATTTTGATTTATGCTACAAAACTATTTGCACATACTTAAATCAAAATTAAACCCACATTAAATTACCCTTAAAATTGCTTTAGGGAAACAGAAGCTCGAATGAATTGCCACTTTCGGTTGAAGAAACACTAATTTTCCCTTCGTGCATATTAATAATTTGCTTAACTATCGCCAATCCTACCCCATGACCAGACTTGCCTTTGGCGGTAGCATTTACTCTATAGAATGGTTGAAACAAATTTTCCATTTCCTTTTTTGGTATATGCTCACCATTGTTATTGAAATACACTCTTTTCTTATGATCGCTAAAATCTAATATCACCTCTGATGACTGGTCTGAAGAAAACTTGCAGGCATTGTCAATTAAATTTTTGAAAGCAACCTTAAGTGCATCTGCATTGGCCATAAGCATAAAGTCCTCCTCCTCGGAGCCTTCGCCCACCATCTTTGCTTTTATTTTATAATCTGGATTCCATTTTTTCACATCACTGATTGCCTCCCACAGTACCTCGTCTAGGCGAGTGGCCTCCATGGGCAGCTTTGAATCGTTTGATATCACGTGTGCCAATTGCAAAATATCTTGCGTCAGTTGATTTAACTTCAGACTATCCGCTCTGAGAGACAGCAGCTTTTCGTGCAACTCTGGATTGTCCTTGTATTTCATTTCTAAGAGTTCTATTTGTGTAAAAATCTTAGTTAATGGATTCTTGATTTCATGCGATATATTAGCCACGAACATTTTTTGGGTATGAATAGAAGACTCCACACGGTCGAGTAGCTTGTTAATAGTATCTGCCAGTTTACCAATCTCATCTTCGAAATTGCTATGATCTACACGTTTACCCAAGTTTTTAGGAAAAATCTCATCGAGCTGGTCTATAATATAAGTAATAGGGCCCAATGCCTTTTGGGCAAAATACCAACCCAGCAGGCCAATCAGCAGCAAGGCCACCAAAGCCAATACGAGCAGGATATTTTTAAGATCACGAAGTGCCTCAATGCTGGTTTTGTCTAAAGCACTCACAAACACCCAATACTCCTGTTTTTGGTTAGGAATCCGGAGTGCGGCCATGCGATAACCATTGATAGTCAAATAATTGATATTATTTTTCTTATCTAGTTTTTTAAGAAATTCTCTATGAAAATCTTCTTTGGTAATATCTGTTGTAAATAAAAACAGATTCCGATCTGTCTCATAAATAGAAACCACCTCGCCTACTAGGTACTCTTTGTCTGTATTGTCCACTATCTTAAGGATGGTGTCGTCTGTGGCTTGAAAATCAAAGAAAAGTGTGGCAGTGGTAACCGCACGATCTTGAAGGCGTTTGAAAAAACGCTTTTCTAAATATAAATCACTAAAAAAGTAAATACTCAGACCAAAAAACAAAAACAAAACACTCACTGACAATAAAAACTGTAGCGTAAGTCGGCCTCTAATACTTAACTTTTTAAACATTTAATCTATTTCTTATTCTAAAAAAAACGAGCGTTAGTCTTTTAATACATACCCCATTCCAATCTGCGTATGCAAGAGTTTTTTCTCGAAGTCTTTATCTATTTTTTTTCGGAGAAAATTAACATAAACTTCAATCACGTTAGTGCCCGTATCAAAAGTCACGTCCCATATTTTTTCGGCTAATTCTACCTTTGAAACCACCCTACCTTTGTTTCTAAGAAAAAACTCAAGCAGGTTAAACTCTTTTGCAGTCAGTGTAATTTCGGTTTCGCCTCTTTTGACTTGTTTGGTATCTATATTTAGTTCTAAATCTGCAATTTTTAGCACATTAGCCGTAGAAATACTTCCTCCCTTACGGCGGGTAAGTGCCCTAACGCGAGCCATCAAAACCGAAAACTCAAAGGGCTTTGGAAGGTAATCGTCGGCACCGGCATCTAAACCAGTCACAATATCGTCTGAAGTGCTCAGAGCCGTCAGCAGCAGTATGGGTGCATTGATATTTTGTTCTCTAATTTTTCTGCACATTTGAAGTCCATTTAGTTCGGGCAAAATAATGTCAGAGATTATCAAATCATAATGATTTCGCTGGGCTAGGGTTAGCCCCATAAGGCCGTCATAGGCAATATCTACCTCCAAATCATGCTCTTCGAGACCTTGTTTAATTAGGTTTAAGGTTTTCACTTCGTCTTCCACTAGAAGGATTTTCATTCTGTTTGGCTTTTAATTAAAGGGGTAATAAACTTTCGTGGTTTGGTTTTTTTCCAAAAACTCAAACGTTATAATGGCTCTAATAATTATAAAAGTACGATGTTTTATAACAAAAGGCTTAATCACAAAAACTTTTTTTGATTGAAATGCTTTTAGCTAATAGTCTTACTTTAAAAATCAAAGACTTATATTTATTTTTTAATTATTTAATTCAACCTATATCAAAATGAAAAAAAACTTATTCGCTTTTATTCTTCTCCTCATCTCCTTTAGTGTTTCGGCCCAAAAAGACCTGTATGAAATGCGAGTGTATGAACTCAAATTTGGTACTCCTGCTGCTGGTTTACATAACTATTTAGAGAAAGCACTGTTCCCTGCTTTAAACCGTGCGGGCGTAAAAAACATCGGGGCTTTTGAAGAATGGAGCCAAAACCAACCGGGCAAAATTTACGTCTTGATACCGTATGGCAGCATGGCCGCTTATGAAAAAATAAACAGCGGACTTAGCTCTGATAAAACATTTGCAGAAGCCTCGGCAGAATACAACCAAATACCGCAAGATAAAGCTCCCTTCGTAAGATACGAAACTTCTCTTTTCACGGCTTTTAGTGGGATTCCACAAATTCAAAAACCAGCAGCTGGCTCCATGGTGTTTGAACTAAGAACTTACGAGGGTTATTCTGAGGATGCGTTTACTAGAAAAGTAAAAATGTTTAACCAAGGTGAGCTGGATATTTTCAAAGAAACTGGACTTCACTCTGTGTTTTTTGGAGAAAAAATAGCGGGGCCGCAAATGCCTTGTTTGACCTACATGTTAGGTTTCAAAGATATGGAAGAGCGTGACGCCAATTGGAAAAAATTTGTGGATCATCCGGAATGGAAAAGAATTTCGAAACTTCCTGAATATGCAAATACAGTTTCTAACATATACCGTACATTTTTAAAGCCTTTGACGTATTCGCAGTTATAAAAAACATTGTCATTAGATTTCTAAAAAAAGGTACTTAATCGTGCCTTTTTTTATACCAAATACTCATTGCATACTACCATCTGAGGCCTAAAAACGGCTGATTGCATAAAAGGTTTAATAAATTAATCCTTTTCGGTATTTTTACACACATGAATATCCTTAAAAAAATATCAATCCTCTGTCTGCTCTGTGGCTTCTTGGTGAAAACCTATGGGCAAAAAGACGGTTTTTTTAAGAATTTCTATATCGAGCAAGGCCTTCCGAGCGATAAAATACAAGGAGTTACCCAAGACAGCGAAGGGTTTATTTGGCTTGGCACAAACAACGGTCTCGTGAGATTTGACGGTTACGAATTCAGAACCTATCAAAGCTTAACCAATACCAAAGAAAGCCTTTCAAGCGACAACGTACTACAAATAGAACCCGACACACCGGGGAACCTTTGGGTAGGTCATTATGAAGCAGGCGTTGACTATTTTAACTCCAAAACAGGAAAGGTGATATTTAGTTTAAACAGCGAATCACAACTCCCAAACGATAGAGTCAGCCACCTATGGCACGAAAAAGAAAAAAACCGTTTGTGGATTTGCACCTCCAGAAACATGTTTGTTTGGTACGACAAATCAGCTAAAAAAGTAATAAAGAAAACACCTAAAAGCCACCCAAATAACCTGAAGGCTTTGCCTGCCACCAATACCATTTATGATATTTTTAGAAGCCCAAATAACAAAGACCAATATTGGTTGGCCACAAATGACGGCCTTGCTCTTTACGACGAAAAAACAAACCTTATCAGGTATTATTATTTTGAAAACGGCAGGTCGGGCTACAACACCAATGATAGACTGAGAGGAATTGTTTGGTTGGAAAATAAACTATGGATTGGCGTGCGTGGCGGCGATGGTTTGATTTCGTTTGATCCCAAAACCGAAATAGTAGAAAGTTTTCCTTTTCAAACAAATTCTGAAAATAGTAACTTGGTAATAGCTACTTCCAAAAAAAACATGCATGAGATATGGATTGGTACCATTGGGCATGGTTTGGGTGTGTTTAACACACAGACCAAAAAATATAATTTTTACCAACACAACCCTGTGTCAAAATCGAGTATAGCCCCGGGAAGCGTATATAAGGTTTTTACAGACAAAAAGCAGAACACTTGGATAGTTACCAACAAAGGTTTGTCTCTTTTTTCTCCAGAAAACCAAAACTTCCCTTTAACAAAACTCCCCGAAAACAACACCGAAATAGAGAAAGCACTCACGTTTACTGACGATGCACAAAACCTCTACATTGGCTTGTCAAAGGCAAATGGTTTACTAGTTTTCAATAAAAAAACACAGAAATACAAAACCATTCCGTTTGACAGAAAAACACCTCGATCAGCAAATATATTACGATTTGCACGAGACAATGCCGGTAATTTTTGGATGAGTTCGTCGGGTTATTTGTATAAATATTTCACTAAAACAGAAAAACTAGAAGCTGTAAAACTGCCAAAGGGATTTGAAAACATACTGATTCATAGCATTTACCACGATAAAGACGACAATCTATATCTTGGAACACGCATTAGCGGCTTGTACAAATGGAATCTAAAAACAAACGCCACAGACTCGCTTTTAAAAGAACACGGCGGTTTGGTTCACAATAGATTTATTCATGAAATTTTGCTAGACACCAAAGATAGGCTATGGATTAGTACAGAAAAAGGCATCAGTGCGATAGACCGAAAGAGTTTTAAGGTCATAAAAAACTTCGGAAGCGAATATGGCCTAAATGTGATTTACCGCTTGGCTTTGGACAAAACTGGCATGCTGTGGGCAAGCACTGAAAACAAAGGCGTGGTATCAATAAACACCAATACCCTAGACCTCGGCAAAACCATTACAAAAGCTGACGGCCTACCCACAAACGCCATTCAACACTTGGCGATTGACAAAAACGATGACCTTTGGATAGCCACACAGCAAGGGCTCTGCAGATTCTCTAAAAAAGACCAAGACTTTCAAATTTTTACTTACAAAAACGGTTTGCCCGAAAACCACCTTGAGGCAAGTTTAAACTCCCTTTCGGATGGCAAAATGATACAAGGCTTTGATGAAGGGTTTAGTATTTTTGACCCTGACAAAATCATCAAATCTAACCTTGTTACCCAACCCAAAATCGTAAACTTTAGCGTATTTAATAACGATATACCCTTAAACACGGAATTGCGACTAGAGCCCAATCAAAACTTTATAGAAATTACGTTTTCTGGTTTAGATTTTGGGAATGCCCAAAACATAAAATACAGCTACAAGCTCTCTGGAGTAGATGAAAAATGGGTTTATCCTAAAAAACTGAGGTCGGTTTCTTATAATAACCTCGAACCTGGCCTGTATAATTTCCAAGTTCGCTCTTCGTTTATAGGCACTCAAAACTGGTCTGAGCCTACATCCTTGACGTTTTTTATCAAAGCTCCGTTTTACAAAACCATTTGGTTTATATTGCTCATGGCTGCCATCTTGGCCTTGATGGTCTATTATTTTTATAAATCAAAAATAGACCAAGTAAAAAAAGAAGAACGGATGCAAGCCACCTTAAATAAGCAGTTGCTGACCACCGAACTAAGAGCCCTCAGGAGCCAAATGAACCCACACTTTCTGTATAATTGCATAAACTCCATTAAGTTTTATATCATAAAAAATGAACCTGAACAAGCCTCCACGTATTTAAATAAATTTTCGAAACTCATCCGGAAGTTTTTGACCAACTCACAGTTTGAGTTTATTAGTTTAGAAGAAGAGCTACACACCCTAGAGCTATACTTAGAAATGGAGAAATTGAGATTTGGAGACAAAATGAGTTTTGAAATAAACGTAGATCCAAATATTGAAATCAGCTTTATAAAAGTGCCTACTATGCTTATTCAACCTTTTTTAGAAAACGCGATATGGCACGGTATTATGCAAAAAAACGAATCAGACGGGCTTTTAAAACTCGACATAATAGAAATAGACCCCGACCACCTAAAAATAAGCATTAAAGACAATGGCGTAGGTAGAAAAAAAGCAGCTGAACTGAAGTCAAAATCGCTCAATAAAAACAAGTCGATGGGAATGAATATGACACTGGCACGAGTAGCACATTTGAACGAGATGAACCAAACCGAAATTGAGATAAAAACTATTGATCATCTAGACGAAAACACAAATGAACCCACAGGTACCGAAGTGGTGATTTACCTTAAAATATTGCCTATAAACAACTAACGAAATGATAAAAACCGTAATACTCGACGACGAACTTCATAGCACTGAAACATTGGGTTTCTTTTTGTCAAAAAAATGCCCCGAAATAGAGCTCCTCAAGAGTTTTAATGACCCTGTGGCCGCCAAAGAATTCCTGATTGCCACGCCGATTGACTTGCTGATATTAGACATAGAAATGCCACGTCTAAACGGTTTCGAACTCTTGAAAGCCCTGCAACCATTTGACTTTGAAGTCATATTTCTGACCGCTTACAATGAGTTTGCCTTGAAGGCTTTCCGGTACAGTGCATTTGACTATTTCCTAAAGCCATTAGACGAAATGGAACTTGCGGCATCCTTGAATAGGTTGGGAGCAAAAAAACGTGATATACAGTCAGAAGACAGGTTAAAGTACCTTTTGGAGATAATGCAGCCGACTGAGCAAAAACCAAAAAAAATAGCTTTGCCTACCATGGAGGGCTACGAGTTTGTGGAGCTGAACCACATCATAAGGTTTGAATCGGACAGCAACTATGTTAAGATTTTTATGGATAACAAAAAGTCGCTCGTGATCTGTAAAACACTCAAAGAGATAGAAGAATCGCTCAAAGAAAGCAACTTTTTGAGAATTCACAATTCGCATTTGGTAAACTTAGATTTTGTAGAAAAATATTTAAAAACTGGCGGTGGAGCATTGCTCACCAAAGATGGCTACGAAGTACCCATTTCTCGACTTCGGAAAGATTTTACGCTTTCTAAACTCAATATCAAAAACAAATAAAGAAACCAAGTTCTCAATAAAAACAGAAATCCACACAGCAAACTGAACCATCTACTCAGTACCAAAAACTCTTGCCTTTATTTCGTATAACTTCGTCTATTATCAAGTAACTATCACACATTTGGACACCTAATTTTCCATTAAATAAAATTCTAATTCTTTTGTTTTAAGAACCTCTAAAAGAAAGGAAATAATATTCTAATTTTAATTACTAAATATCAAACCTCATGAAAAATATACTTTTAAGTATCTTATTATTAGCGAGTTTCCATTTCACTTCAGCCCAAATCTGGAACCCCAAAGATGTGGCAAAAAGAAAAGCAGAAAATAAGGTCAATCAGAAAATGGATGAAAGTATTGACAAGGCACTCGACGGCCTGTTTAGTCCAAAGAAAAAAGACAAAAATACATCAAAGTCTGAATCAGAAGAAAGTACCGAAACCAACGCTCAGCCGGATGTAAGTGGGTTTTTGAAAGGCTTAAATATGGGTGGCACTCCCAAAGCAAGTTATGCCTTTGGCTCATCAATGACCATGAAAGTCATCACTGAAAATGCCAAAACCAAAGAGAAATTTACCATGCGAATGAAATATATGTTTGGAAAAGATTTACAATCTGTAGGTGTGAAGTTTTTGGGCTCTGACAACCCAGATATGGCCAAAGCCTCAGGCAGTATGGATGCCATGATAATGGATTTTGAGCAGCAAAAGATGTTTACATTTTTAAACTCAAACGGTCAAAAATCAGTGATGGGCATGGGCTTTAAAAATGACCCAATAGCGGATATGGCAGAAAAAGATAGTGAGAAAATGACCATCACCAAAACTGGACAAACCAAAACTATAGCAGGTTACAAATGTGACGGCTACCAAGTAAAAACCGATAAAGACAAAGAGAATGTGATTATGTGGATTAGTCAAAACAAAGTGGGCGAAATGGCCCAAATGGCAGCTAAAATGTCACAAGGCGGATCTCCTTTTGGAATGAAAGCTTCACAAAAAAACTATATGGCATACAATGCCCACCCAGAACTGGCTAAAATGGCCAAAGAAGGCCGCATGGTATTGGGTTACACCGCTGTTGGCGACAAAGGCGAAACCATGGAAATGGAGTTTGAAGACCTAAAACCATCTGACAATATTAATTTTAGCTCTGCTGGGTACAAATCTATGTTTTGATACTTTCTCAGCTTTAAGCCATGAAACTTAAACTTCAGCTTACTTTCATATTTTTATTTGCATCTTATATTATTCAAAGTTAATTATGTTTTGCCATGGAAGTTAGCCCTACTTTACCTCTTGAAAAAGAACTTTTACCGCTTTTTACCGAAAAAGCCCCTTTTCAAATTCCAGCCGAATGGAAAGAACTAATTGCTAAATATGGCCCTTGGCTGATGGTCATTTTCTTGCCGCTGAGCCTTATTGCTATGGGCCTGGGTACTTTTGCGGGTTTGATCTCCATGTTTAGTTTTGATTTTTTGGGTGCTTTGGCAATCTCCATTTCATTGCTTTCTATTTTAATAAGTATTTTGGCAATCAAAGCCCTTATTGACCGAAAAAGACGAGGGTGGGAGTTTTCGTATTACAGTTTCCTACTATCGCTTTTGTCGAGTATTGTTAGCTTTCATATACTCTCATTTATCATAGGTTTTTTGATAGGTGGTTTCTTTTTATTTCAAATCAGAGAAAAATATTATTTATGATTTTTTGAACTCTATACCTAACTCAGTGGTTTGATGTATAAACATTAATTATACATACATGAGTTTAATAGAAGATTTGAATTGGAGATACGCCACCAAAAAAATGAACGGTGAAACTGTATCTCAAGAAAAAGTGGATTACATTTTAGAAGCTGCTTGGTTAGCACCTTCCTCGTCTGGCCTACAGCCATTTGAGATTTTCGTTATTACAAGTCCCGAATTAAAAGCACAAATTCAACCGATAGCATTTGGTCAAAGCCAAATAGTAGACGGTTCGCACCTGTTGGTATTTGCGGCTTGGGACAAGTACACCGAAGAAAGAATAAACGAGGTATTTAGCAGAATGAACGCCGAAAGAGGCCTTCCTGATAGTGCAACAGACGATTATCGTAAAAACTTGATTGGCATGTTGACTCCAATGTCAGCAGAGCAAAATTTTGCACATGCAGCAAAACAAGCGTACATCTCTTTAGGACTAGCAATGGCAGCAGCAGCTGAACAAAAAGTAGACGCTACACCGATGGAAGGATTTAATGCAGCAGAATTAGACAAGCTTTTAAATCTTTCTGAAAAAGGATTAAGAAGTACGGCGATATTGCCTTTGGGATATAGAGACACAGCAAACGACTGGTTGGCAAACCTTAAAAAGGTAAGAACACCAAAGGATAAATTCCTGAATTTTATTGACTAATTAAGTCCAAAAAGATTTCATTTAATCCCCTTTGACCAAAATCGAAGGGGATTTTTTATGCATTTTTCCCAAAAAACTAATCCCTAATTTTAAGGTATTTGAAACAGAAAGTTCTTAAATTTGAGTTAAAGCTAGACAAAGCGATTTTAAAATCTTTTTTAAAATTTAAACAAAATTTAAGCAACAAAACCATGAAGAAACTCTTACTTATACTCGCATTAATTTCCCCCGGGTTGCTTTTCGCCCAAACTTATGCGGAACTTTTGGGGTATCCAAAAAACGCAAAAGTGCTTATTTTACACATTGACGATGTAGGAATGTCTTTCGACTCAAATAAAGGTGCCATAGAGGCCATGGAAAACGGCGTGGCAACTTCACTAAGCATGATGATGCCCTGCCCGTGGATTCCGGGATTTTTTAAATACCTAAAAACACACCCAAATATAGACGCAGGCCTACACTTAACCTTAACTTCAGAATGGGACAATTACAGGTGGGGACCACTGAGTGGTAAACCTAAAGTACCCGGCCTTGTAGACACTGAAGGAGCCATGTGGGACAATGTGGCCGGAACCGTAAAAAATGCTACCCCAGATGAAATAGAGATAGAAATACGGGCACAACTAGAACGCTCGCGGGCCATGGGATGGGAACCTACCCACCTCGATAGCCACATGGGTACACTGTTTGCGACTCAAGGATTTTTGGAACGCTACCTAAAAGTAGGCATGGAAGAAAAAATACCTGTGATGTTTCCGGGTGGGCACAATACCATGATAAGCGAGACCACAGCAAGTACAGGATTAACACCTCAAATAACCACAGCAATAGGCAAACAACTTTGGAATGCGGGTTTGCCAGTACTTGACGACCTCCACAATGTCTCCTACGGTTGGGATTGCCCAGAAGGCAAAACGTGCACAGACAAAGAGATTCGAGCTTTTAAAACCAAAAAATATATAGAAACTATAGAAAAACTAAAGCCTGGCTTAACAATGGTAATTATGCATTGCACATGGCCAAGCGACATATTTGGCGAAATATCTGGCTCTGGCACTACCCGAAAAGGCGACATGCTTGCTATGACAGACCCTATTTTTAAAGCATATTTAGAAAAAAACAACATCGTATTGACCACTTGGAGAGAAGCTAAAAACAGAAGAAACCAATTAAATAAATAATACTATGAAACATATAATTAAACTCTTATTATCCGGGATATTGCTATTGAGTTTTGGTAACTCGCAGGCACAAAACATAGAAAAACAAATAAAAGAAGCCACCATTGCACTTCCTGAAGAACTGAGAGAAGGTGCTACCGTAATGGGATATGGAACAAATGGCGAATTGAGCATTATCAAAAAAGGTACCAACGACCAGATTTGCTTAGCAGACGACCCTACCAAAAAAGGTTTTCAAGTTTCATGTTACCACAAAGACCTGGAGCCATTTATGGCCCGCGGAAGAGAACTTCAAAAAGAAAAGAAAACCAACCAAGAGATATTTGACATAAGAGAAAGTGAGGCCAAGTCTGGTAAACTTGAAATGCCCAAAAATGCCTCCACGCTACATATTTTTTATGGAGAAAATGCCGAAAAAGGAAACTACAGATATGTGGTTTATATCCCTTGGGCTACTCCCGAAACCACCGGACTCCCACTTAAGCCAATGGTGAGCGGTGGCCCGTGGATAATGGACCCAGGTACTCACAGAGCACATATAATGATCAGCCCACCAAACTCAAATTAATAACAAATGACCTTAGCTCAGGCACAATCCACCGTAGACGAGTGGATAAACACCGTAGGTGTTCGATATTTTAATGAACTCACCAACACCGCCATACTGATGGAAGAAGTGGGCGAAGTGGCCCGAATTATGGCACGAAGGTACGGAGAACAGTCCGAAAAAGAATCTGATAAAAACAAAGACCTCGGCGATGAGCTCTCTGACGTACTGTTTGTGCTTATATGTTTGGCTAACCAAACAGGCATAAACCTGAGCGAAGCCTTTGCTGATAATTTGGCTAAAAAAACAAAAAGAGATTTTGAAAGACATAAAAACAATGAAAAGCTATTTTAAATGTCTTAATTTTGAAAGCAATAAAAATAAACCATGTTTCAGATTCTAAAAAACGCTTTTTCTTCGCTTCAAAAAAAATGGCCTTTGGTGGTCTTAATCTATGCTGTAAGCTTTGTATTGGCATTTGTGGTGGCTCGTCCATTTTATGTTACCATCCTCAATGAAGCCAACAACTCCATTGCATTAGAGCAGCTACTCCCTAAGTTTGACTTCATGATTTTTAGTGATTTCATGATTCAATCAGGAAAAGCATTTAGGCCATTTTTGCCTTTAATCATGATTTTAGGCGTAGTTTATATGGCTATCCAGGTGTTTTTTGCAGGTGGAATAATCGGAGAGGCAAAAGCCTATTCTGAAAAGTTTGACCTCAATAGGTTTTGGGCAAATTCAAGTAAAAACTTCTTCAAATACGCACTTTTCTTGATTTTTCAGTTGATATTCCTGTTGTGTTTAATCGCATTTTCGGGTATGTTCTTCTTTATTTTTGCGTCTATTGGCGAAGGCGGTAACGAGAAAGACTATTTCTTTGCCATGCTCCCTCCTATTTTGATCCTCTTGTTTTTTATCAGTTTTGTAATAGTTTTAGGCGACTACGCCCGCAGCATGATTTTCGAAGATGATAACCTTAAGCCTTGGCCGGCATTTTGGAAAAGCTTTGGCTATATTTTCAAAAACATGAAGACCCTCGTTTTATTTTATTTTATCATACTTACTGGCGGTCTTTTTAGTCTTTTGTATTTGCTTCTCGAAAACGCTTTCGGAATGACCTCTGGCTTTAGTATTTTTATAGTTTTCATTTTTCAACAAATACTTTCATTTATTCGTACGTTTCTAAAAGTTTTGAGTCAATATATTACTATTCCATTTTTAGAAAAATATCCTGCCCCTGTGCGACGCATTGCCCCAACAGAAAACTTTGACGACGAAAATATTGTTGAAGAGCTATAAAAGAAAATTATGGAAGCAGAAATAGTTAACAAAGTAGCATCAAGCGGTCTCATCAGTTTAGACTTGGAAGATTATTTCCATCCGGGAGAACGTGTACAATATGACCTGAAAGACAATCTTTTTATGGAGTTAATTTTGAAAGAGAAAGACTTCAGGGAATTTTTGAAAAATCACGATTGGTCCGTTTATAAAGATAAAAATGTGTCCGTAATCTGCTCAGCCGATGCCATTATTCCAACATGGGCCTATATGCTTTTGGCCATTTATTTAGAGCCATTTGCACACATGGTGGTTTTCGGAAACTTCGAAGACCTCGAAAAAAAACTATACGAGGAAGCTTTAAAAAACTTAAACTTAGAGCAATTCAAAGGACAAAGAGTAGTGGTAAAAGGATGCAGCAATGCACAAATACCCACTTCGGTTTATGTAGAAATCACACGCTTGCTTAAACCAATAGTGAAAAGCCTCATGTTTGGTGAGCCGTGTAGTACGGTTCCACTATTTAAAAATAAATCTATCTAAAGTGCCACCAATTTTTGATATAAAAAATATCTTCTTTTCTGTTTTTGGCTACGACATGAGCCACCTAGAATTTTGGGCTACACTGACTGGGGCTTACGCCGTTTGGCTATCGTACAAAGAAAACGTTTGGTCTTGGGTGGTGGGTTTGTCAAGTGTATCATTGGCATTTATTCTATTTTATCAGATTCAGCTATATCCAGATATGCTTTTACAGGTGTTTTTCTTTATCACAAACATCATAGGTTTTTGGTCATGGAAGTTCCCGAAAGAAGTAGAAGCCAACCATAAAAAAGAGCTCAAAATATCTATGTTACCACTTAAAACCTCTGCCATTTTGATAGGTATAGGTTTGGTAGCTACTTTTTTACTCGGCACTTTTTCTAAAAATCTACATGAACTATTTCCTGCGATATTTAGCCTACCGAGTGCTTTTCCTTATACAGATTCATTCACTACAGTCATGAGCATTGTGGCTACTTTTATGTTGATACGAAAAAACGTGGAAGCGTGGTGGATGTGGCTCGTAATAGACATAATAAGTACGTATATGTATTTTGTAAAAGACGTTAAACTGTATGCTTTGCTCTATCTAGGTTTTTGCATTATTGCGGTAGTGGGGGCTTTAGAATGGACCCGCAAGTGGAAACTTGAACGTACTGTTTCAGCCTAAATATACCTTACGGATATATCTCAAAAACCGCTCGGGTTGGTCCACGTATTTGCCTGACTCAATAAACTTTAAGTCTGGATTTTCTTCACTTTCGATGAGGTTTTCTTTTATCAAAATATTTTTCAAATGTCGGGCAGTCCCTTCATTTCCATCCAAAGGAATGAGCGTAGGGAAGTTTTCAGAGATAAACTTTTCGAAATATGTAAAGTGGGTACATCCCAAAACGATGTAGTGATATTTTTCTAAATCAAAATTAGAGAATTCTTCTTTGAGATAATTTAAAACTTCAGCCCCTTCAAAAATCTCTTTTTCGGCAAACTCTACTAAACCCGGCAGCGGCAGCTTGTCTACCAAGTGGCTGATATCTAGCGTATCTAAGAGTTTATTAAATCTTACTGACCTAAGTGTAACAGGGGTGGCACAGGCCAATATACGTTTATTATCGGCATTGTTATCAAAAGCTAGTTTAACAGCAGGCTGAATGGCCACAATGGGGAAGTCATACTTAGCTCTCAGGTATTCTATAGCTACATTTGTGGCGGTGTTGCAAGCTATCACAATGGCTTTACAGCCTTCTTCTCTCAAAAAAACTACTGCTTCTTCTACAAAACCCTTAATCTCTTCGTCTGTTTTATAGGAATAAGGCACATTTTTAGAATCGGCATAATACAGAAAACTCTCGTTTGGTAAAGTTTGCATTAAAGCCTTTAACAATGTAAGTCCTCCTATACCCGAATCAAAAACGCCTATCATAACGAAAATTTAAGTCTATAAAATGAGTTTAAATTTAAAACCTCTTTTTAGATTTCACCTTACTTTCTCTTGAATAATTTTGAGAAGGGCCCGACCCCACTAAACGTTCGGCTAATTCTGGTTGATCTAGTTTTTTCAATCTATTTCTTATCCAGCTTTTCATTTCGTTTTTCCACCAGAAGAAATAGTTGTTTTGAGCAAGTTTCTCTTCTTTGGTTTTTACGGTATGAATCGGCTGTAACGTATATGGATGCACGCCTGTGTAATAGATAACTTCGGCTACCGTCATGGGCGTAGGCGTAAAGTCTTGCACTTGCTCTAACTTAAAGCCCAAATCTTTGGTTTCAGCGGCTAAGTTAGCCATATCTTTTTCTTCACAACCGGGGTGAGAACTAATAAAATATGGTATGAGCGGCTGCTTCAGCCCGTGTTTTTCTTGTATTTGGTCGTACTTATCTTTGAATTTTCTGAAATACTTAAACGACGGCTTACGCATGACCCTCAATGTAGCATCTGAGGTATGCTCTGGGGCAACTTTTAGTCTACCTGATACGTGTCTGGTAACCAACTGCTCCATGTACTCATCGTGATTGCCGTCTTGGTTGTTTTTGTTAAAATCATCTACCAAAAGGTCATACCTAACACCCGAACCCACAAATGCTTTTTTGACATCAGGGTGAGCGTCTACTTTTTTGTAAATATTAGTTAGTGGCTTGTGCGAGGTATCTAAGTTTGAGCAAATAACCGGGTGAATACAGCTCGGAGCCTGGCATCTGTTGCAGATAGACTCGTCTTTGCCTTTCATTCGGTACATATTGGCAGAAGGTCCGCCAAGGTCAGAAATATACCCTTTAAACTCAGGATGCTGCGTAAGTTGCTCCACCTCTTTCATGATAGATTCCTCAGACCTAGACGCTATAAACTTACCTTGATGTGCAGAAATAGTACAGAAACTGCATCCACCAAAACAGCCACGGTGCATATTAATCGAAAACTTAATCATTTCATAAGCCGGAATTGGCCCACGTTTTTTGTATTTCGGGTGAGGCATACGGGTATAAGGCAAGTCAAAAGACTTATCCATTTCTTCCTCATCCATAGTTTTGTAAGGAGGGTTTATTACTAAAGTCTTATTTCCAACTTTCTGAGTAATTCTATTCGCCTGCCACTTATTAGACTCTACCTCCACTATTTTAAAATTAGAGGCGTATTTAATTTTATCTTTCAAACATACTTCGTGACTAGCAAGCTCAATGGTCTCCCAATCGTTTTGTCTTGGAATATCCTCAAGCGTAGGCTCTACGTAAGCTATTTGATTTATATCTTTAATTTCATTCAGTTTTTCGCCTGCTTTCACTCTTCTTAGTAGGTCGCGGAGTGGCTGCTCTCCCATTCCGTAAACTAACATGTCTGCCTCAGAGTCAATCAAAATAGAAGGCAAAAGCTTGTCTGCCCAATAGTCATAATGCGTAACTCTGCGGAGTGAGGCCTCTATACCGCCGATTAAAACGGGTACCTCTGGGTATATTTCCTTTAAGATTTTGCTGTAAACTACCGTAGCATAGTCAGGTCTAAAACCTGCTTCACCACCTGGTGTGTAGCTATCGTTTGAGCGAAGACGTTTGTTAGCCGTGTAGTGGTTTACCATGGAATCCATACAACCCGCAGTTACTCCAAAGAAATATTTGGGAGCACCTAGTTTTTTGAAATCTCTTAAGTCGTCTTTCCAGTTTGGTTGCGGAATAATAGCCACTCTCAGGCCTTCAGACTCCATAATACGCCCGATTACCGCAGTTCCAAATGAAGGGTGATCTACGTAGGCATCCCCTGATATCAAGATGACATCAAGTTGCTCCCAACCTCTCATTTCTACTTCTTTTTTGGTGATGGGTAACCAATGCGTAACCGGCCTCTCTTTTACTGTAATCATATTACAAAATTAACAGAAAATGACCTAAGAATGTTCAAAACATGAATTATCTCATAAAAAGGTCAAAAAAAGTGTCTTTTGGTGGTTAAAATGATATGAAATCAATGTGCCAAAGTGAAATAAGCATTAGTTTTTTTACATTCTTTTTTTGCAATTGCTACCTGGTGTTTTCAATGATTTAGAAAATTGATTTATAAATTTCCGAAATTGAAACCTAACACTTAAAGTACTGATAACCTGCATTCATCCCTGCTGTGGAGATTTTAAATCTTAAAAAAAAGTACTGTCAAACGGGTAAAAAAATAGGAAATAAATCTTTACATCGCCCTGCACTGTTTGAGCACTGTTAAAATTCTTTTGGGAAGTAAATTTTTATTAGAACCTTGACAATAAGAATTTTAATTGTGTGAGTTTGCAGGGTGCAGTTTTTTTTGCTCCGTTTTTTTTCGAAAAAAAATGGAGGCCCCGCTGGCAGGCGACCCAGTTAATGAAAGGGGGGTGTTTTTCAAAATGATTAAAAAAATGGCTTCAATGGTAGGTTTAATCTATGTTTTCTTTAAAATTAAAAATTAGCCGTTTGACAGTAAAAAAAAGTAGAATTAAAGTTTGGATATTGGTTCCGAAAATGTGATCCCTACCTAAGAGCCATTAAAAACAAAAGAAGCACTTTACCCTAATTTTTGAAATCAAAAACTAGGGGGTGCTTCTTTTATATAAAAACTAAATATTTATTGAATTTAATAAGAAAACTCGATGCTGTTTAGAACGGCAGGTCGTCGCCATCAGATATTTGCTCGGGCACAGGTGGGTTATTCGTCCCTTTATTCGCAGCTGGGGCATTACCTGCGGAAGGAGCAGCACTTGAGCTATCGCTTCGTTTTCCCAACATTTGCATGCTATTTCCTCGAATTCTAAACGAAAATTTCTCTACTCCGTTTGAGTCCGTGTATTTGTCTGTACGAATTCTGCCTTCTATATAAACACTGTCGCCTTTTTTTAGATATTGTTCGGCCACACCCGCTAAGCCTCCCCAAAGTTCAATTCGGTGCCACTCGGTGTCCTCTACTCGTTCGCCTAATTTGTTTTTGTAGGATTCCGTAGTTGCGATGTTAAACTGTGCAACTTTGTCGCCACTAGGCAATGTTCTGATTTCTGGATCTGAACCTAAATTTCCGATTAACAATACTTTGTTTAATGATGCCATGATTGTGATAAAAATTAAATTGTTAATAATATTTTACTTGTGAACCACTTCTTCTCGAAATGATGATGCAAAGATGCAACACCTAAAAATCATTAGTCGGTTAATAAACGTTTGTATTCGTTTGTAAACGTTTGTTGTCGTTTTTATAACTAACAGTCAGTTACTTATGTTTATTATTTTTTTTCAATCAAATCCCAAAGATTTCCATACAAATCTTCAAAAACCAATACTTTACCATACGCTTGCTCTTCAGGATTTCTAACAATCGTTACTTTTTGTTCCAATAGCAACTGATACATTTCTTCGAAATTATCTGTAAACAGAAACAAAAACACCCTTCCGCCAGACTGATTGCCCACGGCTGATATTTGATTATCCACAGCTTTTGCGAGCAACAATCTAAACTGACTGTCAGCAGCCGGTGCTACCAAAACCCACCGCTTGGTGTCACATAGTTTGGTGTCTTCTAACAAAACAAAACCTAATTTTTGGGTATAAAAAGCAATGGCTTCGTCGTAGTCATTGACCAAAAGCGAAATTTGAGCGATGTAATTATTCACGAAGTACGATTTTATTTTTAAGTGAAAATAATATTTTTTTGCCTATTAAAATATTATTTCGGTCAAAAAAAGCAATAACTCTTATTTTTAATTCTCTAAAAAAAACAGCTAGTATATTTGTCTAAATTTTAGAAAAAAAATAAATGTTACAGACAAATCAGACCTTTCTAATCACATTTGGAATAATTCTGATGGGGTTTTTAATAAAGCACTACGGATACATCAAAGAAGCTGAAGGAAAAATAATCTCGAAGTTCTTGATGCACACCACTTTTCCTGCTTTAATGATTATCTCTACGGCTCGGGTAAACTTGCAGCCTGCCCTGTCGCTGATACCCTTGTTATGCCTGACTTTTGGTGCACTTACGGTGGGTACTGCCACGTGGATTTTCAGAAAAGAACCCGACAAAATCAGAGGCATATTAATGATGGCATGCGGCGGATCTAATGTGGGTCTTTTTGGTTTTCCACTTATTGAAGGTATTTGGGGCACCAAGGCTCTGGTTTATGCCGTCATGTTTGATATCGGAAATACATTTATGACATTTGGGGTGGTGTATTCTATCGGAAATTATTTTGCTTCTAAAGGTCATGGCAAAGTGAGCGTTCGGAAAATCCTCAAACGGATTTTTTCTCTCCCACCTGTTACTGGTATGTTTATTGGCCTACTTATCAATGTTTTACATATACAACTTCCAGACATCGCATTTGACTTTCTTGAAACCCTCGCCAAGGCAAATAAGTCGCTCGTATTGCTTTTAATGGGAATTTATCTCAGCATAGAACTTAATAAAGCTCAACTTAAATCAGCATTTAAGGTACTGGCCATCCGCTATTTTTATGGCTTACTTTTGGTGACTGCCCTCTATTTTGGCCTAGAGCCTTCGCTAATGAGAAGTGTACTGATTGTTTTGGTGATTTTACCCATCGGCATGACTATTTTGCCTTTTTCAGATGAGTTTAATTTTGACTCTCGCGTGGCAGGAACTATGGTAAACCTTACGTTGATATGTAGTTTTGCTATTATTTGGCTGTTAGTATTGGCACTAAACCTAACCACCGATATTGGCTAATTGGAGGTTTCTAATATTTGATCAAACATGTATTTTACTTGTAAATCGCCAAAGCCATAAATGCCTTCGGTTTTCGAAAATTCAATAAAGACTTTTGTGAAAACCGCTCCATGGATAGCAATCAATTCCCTTAATTTACTTTCGGGTCTTCCTTCTTTATTTTGATTCAAATGGCGGTCAAGATGTGCTTGGCAAGCTTCAACTAAATCTTCAAAACATGGCGAAACAGATGATGAAAGCCTTAATAACCTTTCAGTATCTTTGTTTTTGTAGGCCTCCCAAAGGTTTTTACCCAAACTAATATCCGAATCAGAGAAAGGAACTTTAGCATCAAATGCCAGCAATAAGTCTTCTTGGGTGGATATCCCAAAACCTTTCCATTTGTCTGCAGCTATTTTAATCTGAGGAAACACCCTGAAGATTTTCAGGTCTTTTCTTTCGGCTAAAACACAAATTAGAAACCAAAGATTTGCTTGACAAAAAAGGTCATTTTCAAACCAAAGACAAACTTCCAAACCGGCTGGAATTTCGGATATCTTCTCAAATTCGGAAACGGTTTTTGCCCAAAACTCTGAATTCTTAACTTTATACCTTTCACTAAAAAACTTTGCTCTATTTTCCCAGAAATCTGATAACGTATCACCTAAAAATGGCCCTTCAATCAAACATTCTCTAAAAACAATATGATTTTCATTGAGCATAGTTTGAGTCAATTGCTCAGCCAAACAGTCGCCATTTAGAATATGATAGTGTTGCATTTCAAAATGTTTTAACGAATATTAAAACTCCGCTTGATCCAAGATTTCTTTTGGCAAAAATTTCACCATAATCGGCATTAGGTCTTTTTCGAAAACTATAAATTTCCAATTATCAACTCCGTTAACTGAGCTTGCACATACTTGCTTTTTGGCAAAAATCTCGTAGGTGTCTGTCTCAGCATGATACTTAACATTTCCAACACCAAAACCCTCGTCAAATGCGGCTTTCATTTGTTTTTGAGTTTCCAACTTACTCGCTTCGTCTTGACCTTCGGTATCGAATGAAAACTTCATAAACATCACAGCCGAATAGTGCATCATACTGTAATATTTCTTATTAACAACCTGAAGCTTACCCACATCCAAAACCTTGGAATCTTTGATTTGAAACTCCATCGTTGGATTCTCAAATACTTGCTTCATCATGTCTATCATCTGTTCCTTGGGTATTACATCAAAAAACTCGGGTATCAGATATTCGACCGAACCTTCGTAATCCCTTTTTTCTACACTCGCCAAATATGTCTCAAACGAAGTTTTTATCTCTTTCTCGTACTTGTTTTGAGCAAAAGCAGCTTGACTCAAAAAAACAAAGGCGATTAAAAATCGCCCTAAATATTTATTCATTATTCTCATTAATTGTACGTTTTAAGCGTTTTCTAAAGCCGCTATGTCAAACTTCTGCATTTTCAAAAACGCTTGAATTACCCGTGGGCCTCGCTCTGGATCTGACATCAGTTTCGGCAAAATGGATGGCACTACTTGCCACGAAACCCCATATTTGTCGTCCAACCAACCGCACATATTATATTTGCCGCCCATGCCAAGCTCGCCCCACATTAGGTCAATTTCCTCTTGGGTGTCGCATTCAATCACAAACGAATTACCGGGTGTAAAATCGTATTTTTGCGGCAACGGGCTACTCATGGCATTCATTATAAAGCCATTAAGTTTCATTTGAGCAAAAAGCACAGCATTGTCAGGGATTTCGGGACTTGGGATATACGGCGACTCAACCAATATCGACGAATTCTCAAAAAGTGCCGTGTATTTATTTATCGCAGCCTTGACTTTGTATTTCTTTTCGTTTACAAACAGCAAGCAAGGCACCACTTTTTGAGCGGAATTAATCCCATGAAAATCCAACTGCCAATTCACACCAAACTTGTCTATCACCCATGCGTATTTTTCAGCCCAGTTGTATTTCCCCAGTTCCATCAGTACGCTTCCTCCAGCTGATAACTTGGTATACAGGCGGTCTATTTCCTCCTCTTTTTCACAATACACAAAATACGAAACCGCCGAATTAACCTGATATGTTGGGCCGCCATTTAAAGCCATAAACTTGGTACCACTAATCTCAAAACTGGTCACAGTGGGGTTATGGCTTAATATTTTTGCGTTTTCAAATATCGAAATATAATAATCTGCGGCATCTTTGGCGTTGCTATCAAACCAAAGACAGGGATAGATTGGCTTTATCATTATGAGTGAGGTTTTTTATTTAAAATTAAATTATTGTCCTCAAAAAGGACGTGAGTAAAATTAGGAAACTTTTCTAAAGTTTTTAGTTAATTACAAAAAATACAAGGCTCATTTTTTAATGTTCAAAAGTATGCGTTCTTTCTGCTTAACATGGTGCCGCATATGCATTTCTGCAAATTGCAGCCAATCCAAAGGAGCCAAATACCCAAAGCCAGGATGTACAGATTTGCCAAAAACTGCATCCTTTTTATTTTGCTCAAAAAATATAGTCGCAGCCTTAGCTTTTAATTGTTCCAAGCCCTCTTCTAATTCTAAAATGTTACTTGGCAGCGGAACCTCATTACCTCTATTTACTATACGAATATCTGGAAATGAATTATTTAAAAATAGCAGTTTACCTTCCTTATTCATAGATTCGGAGGCATTTGAAGTATCACCAAAACACAAATCTGCTTGGGCGAAATACCAAGCAGTGTCATGCAATAAATGCACATAAAGTTGACCCAAGGTCCAACCTTCTCCGGGCTCAGCAACCAACTGCGACCAGCTGAGTTCTTTCAGCGACATTTGCCAACTATTTACTTGATAATCAAATGCTTCAAAACTATTCATAACTATGCTTTTTTCTTTTTGCTTGCCTTCGCTTTCGGGTTATATTCCAAACATTTATTTACCCAATATTCCAAATCTTCTTCCATGTCATACCCTTCCGAACTAACCGTCAAGTAGCCCATCATGGCTTTCCCGCCATGTATCATTTGGGTGGCTCCAGGCTTGCCCAAAAACTCCTCCAATTCGTCAGGCTCAACTCGCACCATAAGGTTGCCTTTAAATATACTGATGCACATTTTTTCGTCCACCATCCAAGTGATGCCACCCATCATTTCTTTTACATAAAAACTAACTTTATGCCTTTCTACTAATTGGGTTATTCGTTCAGCCAAATGCGAGTCATAAGCCATACCTGTTGGGGTTAAGTGTTGGTTCAATACCTAAAAATAAGAGATTATTTAACCAATTTCATTTCTGTGCTATTTTATTAAACATTTTGATATTCAAGTGTTTCAAAACCAAAGTACTACTCTTTTATTTGCCAAAAAGAAGATTCCGGAAAGGACAATGAACTACGCTACTATCTTTATAATTTTATCCTTAGGTTTACATAAAAAATCCTCAAATGAAAACATATCAAAAATATATACTGGGTTTACTTCTAGGCATCGTGCTTTTTGCATTTCTATTTGTTCCAAAAATAGTCGACAAAACGTTTAATAAAATCTCCGCCAAACCACCCTACGCTGTCAATCGAGACGCTCAAATGCTTTACGACTCCCTTGATTTTGTGGCTGACATGCATTGCGACGCACTACTTTGGAAACGCGACCTCCTTCAAAAAAACGACTTCGGCTCAGTAGACATCCCACGGATGCTCGAGGTCCACATGGCTTTGCAGGCTTTTACCATCGTAACGAAGGCTCCCCGAAACATGAACTTTGACCACAACACGGGAGAAACTGACCAAATCACTCTTCCGTTTATACTACAAGCAAGGCCCATAGCGGCGTGGTTTAGCTTAACCGAACGAGCCTTGACACAATGTAAAGCTCTGTTTGATTTCGAAAAGAAATCTGAAGGGAAATTTAGGGTAATTACATCTGCAAAAGACCTTGAAACCTATATTTTTGACAGAAAAACAAACAAAAACATAACCGCGGGCTTTCTCGGAATAGAAGGCATGCACGCCCTCGAAGGCAAAATAGAAAATGTAGATGTACTGTATAAGGCAGGCGTAAGAATGATGTCGCCCGTCCACTTTTTCGACAACGAATTGGGCAGCTCAGCCCATGGCGTGGAGCATGCCGGCCTTACTGATTTTGGCAAAGAAGTAATCAAAAAAATGCAAGCCAAAAACATGATTTTAGACGTAGCCCACTGCTCACCAAAGATGGTAGACGACATACTAGCCATAACCTCAAAGCCAATCGTGAGTTCGCACACAGGCGTAAAAGGCACCCAAAATTCGGTACGAAACATATCAGACGAGCACATAAAAGGAATAGCCAAAACAGGAGGATTAATCAGCATCGCCATGTTTGAACCCGCCACAGGCACCAAAACACCCGCTTCCACTGCCAAAGCCATCAAATATTGCATCGACTTAGTTGGGGCCGATTATGTAGCCCTGGGTTCGGACTTCGACGGAGCCATAGAAATCCACACTGACGTGACCGGCCTACCGCTATACGTAGAGGAATTATTAAAATTAGGAGTGTCAAGAGATGACATCAAAAAAGTAATGGGAGACAACGTAAAACGGTTTTTATTACTAAATCTACCTAAAAACTAAACGTATTTTTTAGGGCGTTTTAACAGGCTTTCCGCTAAATCTTTTCTGCCGCCTTCGTCAGGCAAAAAAGGATACCGCTGCAATCCTTAACGCGAGCGTATAGGTTTTTTTGTTGGTTCAGCCGCAATATAATGATTTATAATGCTTGTTCAGAGTCTCCTGCAAGGGACTCTAGACTACACTGCTTTTCCACCCAGATAAACCGCAGAGTCCCTGACGGAGATTCTGCTAAAGCCAAATGAAGTTCCATCTCAAAATCCAAATTAATCAAAAAAACCTTAGTTGCCACTTTCTAATCTAAAGTTTACAAACTCGCCTCCTTTTAGGTGCTTTTGCCATCTGTCCAATGTCGGTTTTTCTAGGTCAAATTCGCGGTATTCATCAGGGCTCATAATCGGTATTCCTTTTATGATCGGATACAGCCTTTTGCATGATTTGCACACAAAAAAGCCTTCCTCCACATTCTGATTTTCGTCTCTTTTTATTTCAGTTAGCGTTAAGTCACTTTTGTCAAATGGGCAACACAGTTTTTCTATCGTTTCAAAATTCATTATTCTATATTTTTTAAATTTTCTTTGTATCTATTTATCGCCAAATTTGGCATTTCAGAGCTCATAATTCCCGACACTACAGCCACTCCATCAAAACTTAAACCTTTCAATTCCACCAAGTTTTCAGGACGAATACCTCCCGCCAAAAATATCAATTTAGAAAATATGCTTTTGGCAGCCTTTATGTTTTCAAAGCTTACCAATTCGCAGCTATTGCTCGTCACAGAGTTAAAAATGGAGCAAAAAGAGACGTAATCAAACTCTTGCTTTTCGGCCCATTCTGCCACAGAAAGGTCATTATTGCAGGTAATTCCTTTCAAAAAAGGCCGATTAACCGCCTTCTCTATAAAGTCAATTTCAGATGGAGCAGTATCAAAATGCACCCCATCGATGCTACTATCTATCAGCAAATCCCACCGATTGTTTATCAATACCGGAATGTTTTTTGAGTGAGCCAAGCTGCATATATCGACCACCAAAGCTTTTACATCGAGTATGTTTTCAAAATTATCCCAAACCTGTATAGCAGCCAAGGGCTCTTGCAAACAAAGTGTCAGTTTGTTCATCAACGCCTCCCTTTCCATCTGTGGGTCTATCACCAAATACACGCCCCAGTTTATATTTCTTTTGACTTTCATTTCCATCCGGCATTTAAAGCTTTAAAAAATGCCGCCCAATAAGGGTCGTCTTGTTTATAAACAATCGGACTTGAAACCTTATTTTCTATAATATTGGTACCCTTTCCTGTCTCAGTCAAAACTCCAATTTCTGTGCAGTTAATTCCTTTTTGTGTAAGTCTATCTATCACTATTTGAGCGTGATTTGCCTCACAAGCAAAAAGCATGGCTCCGGCCCCGATACAATACCTGGGGTCAAGGCTAAAAACATCGCAAACGTGTTTCTGAATTTCACCGATGGGCAATTTTTCCTCAAAAATATTTACCCCACAGCCAGACGCCGTAGCTAACTCATAAACAGCACCTAACACCCCGCCTTCGGTTACGTCATGCATGGCCGTCACCTCTTTATATTGGTTACATTCCCCAACCGCCGCAAGGGCATCAGGCAGCGAAGACGTCTCGTAAAGACTACCACAAGCAGCTTGCTGAACCTCCACCCCTACCTTGTTTTTCACGATCTCCGGAAAACTCATGGCCAATATAGCCGCCGACGAAATCGCACAAGATTTTGAGAGCAAGAGTACCTGCCCCGGCTTGGCATTTTTAGACAAACGCATTTTGTTTTTTTCGCCTACAGACACAAAAGTGCCTCCACCAGCAATCGTAGAGTTTTGTCCGGCAATAAAACCCGTATGCCCGCCCGTTATGGCCACACCTATATTTTTACAAAATGTATGGATGTAGTTCCAATAAATACTAAAGTCTGAGCTTGAAAATGTGTCGGGTAAATTAAGAACAAACTGTCCAAACTGCGGCCCATAACCGGTAGTAGCCATGTCATTTGCCATCAGATGCACCGACAGCCAAGCGGACTCCTCCAAGCCCAAAGATGGAATCAACGAAAGTGGGTCGCTCGTAAGTGCCATGGCCATATTTCCCGGCAACGAAACCACCGAAACGTCTACCCCAAACTGTGGCCCAGCCAACACATCGGGATTTTCAAAACCAAACTTTGCCCCCATAAACTGTTCAAACAGCACATGGTCTATTTTTCCAAGTTGGTTTTCCATTTAATCTACATCATTAAACTTAACATATAGACCAAAAAAATCGCCATAAGGCAGGTTCCACTGCTGCACCGGAAACCATTTTGGCAAACCCGTAGCCGTCCATTCTATGGTGTAGTCACGCCCCGCCAAGGCCTCATGAATGATTTTTTGGAGCATAGCAGGCGTATAAAAAGTAGCCGTTACATAAAAAGGATTTTTACCAAACATTTGTTGCACTCGCCTTCTGAGCACTTTGGGAGAGTTGCGGTTCATCATGCCCATCGCAATGCCGTATTTACCCACGCGAGCAGCTTCTCTGATAACCTTTACGGGATCTTTGTAATATTCAAATGTGGTGATAAAAGCCAAAGAGTCAAACGTATGATTCTTAAATGGCATGTGGTGCGAGTCAGCCATAACCAAATCACCATCAAACAGTTGCACAGCCTGCGAAAGCATCAGCGGCGAAATATCCCCACCTGTGGCTTTAATACCGATTTTGTGCCACCAACGGGTAAAACGAGCGGTTCCACAGCCAAACTCAAGCAAAGTTTTAACACGTTTGTCGGCCCCCACGAGCTGCTCCATTACTTTTTTTTGCCACACTTCGGCACGCTTGTAGCGACCTTCGTACCAAAGCTCGTACGTGTCAGTATGTTCACGGTTAAAGAACCATTCAGGCCTATTCTGCCAGTTTTGGGCTTTTTGAGGAATAAGTTCGGCGTTTGATTTTTGAATTTCCATTTTTTAATAGTTTTAAAAAACAAAAACTCCGGGTGAGGAATTATACGGAAAAATCCGATAGAAGATGGCCCAATAAGATAATCTCATTAAGCCTGCATCCCTACGTTGGTACTAACCAAATCAGGTTCCCGGGTGTAATCTCAGCTTGGTTTTCTAACCATGCACCCCGTGCTTTTGTTGAGGCAAATATATGTACTTATTTCCTTTTACAAAGCACATTTTTCATTAAAGTTTTTTGATGGAAACATATTCCTAGTCCGTACTGAAGCTCCTACAAGGGACTTCGGGCTTTACTTTTCTCTGTATTCTTATAAGTAATCAGAAGTATACCTGAGGGAGAATTTGCTAAAGTACAAATCAAAGAATTTAAACAAACTGAAATCAATTTTTTAGGGCGTTTTAACAGGCTTTCCGCTAAATCTTTTCTGCCGCCTACGTCAGGCAAAAAAGGATACCGCTGCAATCCCTAACGCTGGGGAAAGTATATGTTCGAATGTTCAGTGTCAACTGCAAGCGACACAATAATTAAGGTATTTTCCACTTATCATTCCGTAGAGTCCCTAATGGAGACTCTGGGAAAGCACATATAATCTATATGTTAGTGATATTATCATAAAGTCATGTGAAGCTTTAGAAAATAAGTAAAATATTTGTTTAAAATGAAAAAAAAATGATAATTGCTTTATGTTAAACCTAACAGTCTTTTTTAAATGCCAACTTTATTTATAATATTTGGATTACGATTTTACTTTTATTCAAACGAACATTTACCAATTCATGTTCATGTCAGAAACGCAGATGGAGAAGCTAAGTTTGAGGTTGAAATGGTGAGATTAGTATCTAATAAAGGGTTGAAAAATAAAGATATTAGCCTAGCAATTGCCATCATAGAAGAAAACAAAGAAATTATAATAGCTAAATGGAAAGAATATCATGGAGAATGAAATTAATGTAACGAATGTTTGGCTTGACGATGATTTCATTTATATCAAAACAGATAAAAATGAGACCAAAAGTCACCCTATTAATTGGTTCCCAAGACTTTTAAAAGCTAGTAAAACAGAACGCGAAGACTTTACTTTATCACCATTTGGTATACACTGGGAAAGGCTTGACGAAGACCTGAGTTTCGAAGGTTTTTACACCTACAATAAATCAAATAAACTAATTCCAAATAACTAAAAACCAACCTTTTGAAATAGCATATTTAAGCAATTATTTTATATAAAACTTCAAGTATCTTCATAGGTCCTAGTTTTCTTCATATTTATTAAATTTTCAAAAATAAATACTTGGCCAGCTTTTATTTCCTTTAATTCTAGATCCATTTGATCACAAAAACCTGTAAAGCCAATTACTTTAAATCCCTAAAATATACACTTCACCAAGCCAAAGAAAATCCAAAAAACCTCAAATAAATACTTAGAATATATTTAAAAAGCAATAACTTGTTTTTCGAAATCAAACCTTAAAAAATGAAAGTATTATTTATCGGTGGCACAGGAAATATCAGCACTCCCGTGAGTGAAATGGCGGTTGAAAGAGGCGTGGACTTATATCACTTAAACAGGGGAAATAACCTCCCAATCAAAGGCGTGAAGTCACTAATAGCCGACATAGAAAACACCGAGGAAACCCGAAAAGTATTAGAATCGCACGAGTGGGATGTGGTCGTAAACTGGATTGCATTTACACCCGAACAAGTGCAAAGGGATATTGAAACTTTTAAAAATAAGACCAAACAATACGTTTTCATAAGTTCGGCTTCGTGCTACGAAAAACCGCCCACCAACCCGATTATCACGGAATCTACTCCACTCAAAAACCCGCATTGGCAATATTCTCGCGACAAAATAGCCTGTGAAGACCTTCTGGTTAAGGCATTTAGAGAAGATAACTTCCCGATGACAATCGTGCGTCCTTCGCATACGTATTATTCAGTTTTTCCGCTATCGTTGGGTGGCTGGACCGAATACAATGCCGTGGATAGAATGAAAAAAGGGCTTCCTGTAGTGGTTCAGGGCGACGGCACTTCGCTATGGACGGTGACGCATGCTCGAGATTTTGCCAAGGCGTTTTTAGGAATGATGGGCCGCAAAGCAGCCATCGGCGAGGCTTACCATATTACTTCCGATGAGGTTTTAACTTGGAATCAAATATATGAGCAACTGGCAGAAGCGGCTGGCGTAAAAGCGAAAATAGTGCACATAACATCCAAAAACATCATTGACTATGCAGACCAAAATGGCTTCGCATCCGAAGAAGGTGGACTTTGGGGCGACAAGTCGCACTGTGCTATTTTTGACAACTCCAAAATAAAAAAACTAGTACCTGAGTATGTGGCCACAATACCCTACGCAGAAGGCATAAAAGAAACCCTAGCTTGGTTTGAGGCTGACCCTAAAAGGATGATCATAAACCCAGAAACTACTCGACTTTTAGACGGATTGATAAAAAAATATGGCTAAAATCATGATTTTAGTTTGAGTTAAAAGCCTTTGTTTTTAATTTCAACATAATCAGATATTCTAATCGTAACTTTGTTCAGTTTGCGTATTTAGAGATTGGAATAAAAAACATAAAAATGATAATCGTTGCAGTTGCCTTATTACTTCTTTTGGCTTTAATTATTCGTCCACTATTCAAAAAAAAGAAGCCGAATGCTATCCCGAAAGAGGAAATAATCAAAGGGATTTTAGAAAAAGAGGTTCGGTTTTATCAAAACTTATCATCTGAAAGAAAGGCAGGGTTTTATGAAAGAGTGGCCAATTTTCTCTCTAATGTAAAAGTAATTGGGGTTGACACTACCGTAGATGATACAGACAAAACCTTAGTTGCGGCAGCCGCCATTATTCCTATTTTTGAGTTTGAAGGCTGGGCGTACACCCACATCAATGAGGTGCTTTTATACCCAAAACCATTTGACCAAAATTTTAATTTTGAAGGCGAAAACCATATTGTAGGTATGGTAGGAAACGGAGCCATGCAAAGCACCGTAATACTGTCGAAGCCTTTTTTGAGAGACGGTTTTATGAATGACAATAACGATTCTAACACGGCCATTCACGAATTTGTGCATTTGATAGATAAAGCAGACGGAGCTACCGATGGAGTTCCTGAGGTTTTGCTACAACACAAATATTCGCTTCCATGGATAAAGCTAATGAAAGACGAAATGGAGAAAATCAGAAAAGGCGAATCTGATATAGACACCTATGCCGCTAGTAGCGAAACCGAGTTTTTTGCAGTAGTGAGTGAATATTTCTTTAAGCAACCTAGGCTATTAAAAGAGCAACATCCAGAGCTTTACGCTCGCTTAAAGACAATGTTTGGTCATAAAACTAAGGTTTAGTTTTTTTAAAGAACAATCAATCAGAAACTAATTTTTTCACAAAAGCATCCGCATGCTTTTCCATAGATATTGGGTCTGCAATAGCTTCGTTTTCATCAAAATAATTTTGAACTGAAGGCATTAATATACCTGTTTCTATTGGAGAAGCTTTAAGGTGTGTCATGATTTTTGATAAGTCCTCCCATACGTTTTTGGCCCCAAACGTACCTTCAGATATTGTTGTAAAACCTACGATTTTCCCCTTCCATTCTTCCGTCAAAAAATCTATAATGTTTTTTACTGCTGCTGGTAAACTTAAGTTGTACGCCGGACAAACAATGATAATGTGGCTGGCATCATTTATTATATTTCGAAATTCAATCTGTTCAGCCGTAGGATTTTCTATGTAATGAAATCGCTCGTTAAATATTGGAAAATTATACTTTTTCAAATCAACCAAAACGGTAGGGTAATCATATTTTTCCAAAATGAAATTATGTAAATATTTAGAGATCTTGAGGGTTTGACTCCTCTTCCGAATACTTCCAGAAATTATTACGATCTGTTCCATTATCTACTTTATTAAAAAAAACCAAAAAATAGAGAAGTAAAACTTTCCATACTTTAATATTCTTTTTCTCTGATTTTAAGATAAATAAAAAAAACAGAGTACACTATTATTCGGATAAGAGTCCTACTTTATTCCCCATTTTTTTTATTTAAAGGTAAAAACTACATGTTTAATTAACGCTACTATTTGAAATAGAACAATTCTACAGGGCTTAAATTTATTTTTACTTTGGAATTATGTTTGGCCAAAATATAGAATATCAGCTTCATCAAAGTCCATTCAATTAAAATACCATTAAGTTTTAATCAAGCATGACGCCTATCATTTTTATTTACACGATAACTTATTAATTTCAAAGGAATAAAAAACTTATAATAGATTATATCTATATGATTATAATAAATATCAATAAAAACTTTTAAAACATTAAACTTACTTTTACAAAAAATAATTAAAACAACTATGGACAATACTCATGCAAATGGAGCCGCGGGCTCATCTACAAATGGAGAGGCAAAATGCCCTTTTAATCACGGAGCAGTAAACCAAAGTGCTGGTGGCGGAACCAGAAATCAAGATTGGTGGCCAAATCAATTAAACTTAGGAATCCTTCGTCAACACTCTACTTTGTCTGACCCGATGGATCCCGATTTTAACTATGCAGATGCATTTAAATCGCTAGATTTTGCTACTTTAAAGAAAGATATATATGAACTCATGACCAACTCGCAAGAGTGGTGGCCGGCAGACTATGGCCATTATGGTCCATTTTTTATTCGTATGGCATGGCACAGTGCGGGCACATACCGTATAGCTGACGGCCGTGGTGGTGCTGGAGCTGGTGGTCAAAGATTTGCTCCACTTAACAGCTGGCCAGATAACGGAAACTTAGACAAGGCTCGTCAATTGCTTTGGCCGATTAAACAAAAGTATGGCAAGAAAATCTCCTGGGCTGACTTAATGATTCTTGCCGGAAACTGTGCTTTAGAATCTATGGGCTTTAAAACATTCGGCTTTGGTGGTGGCCGTGCTGATGTTTGGGAGCCAGAAGAAGACATCTATTGGGGATCAGAAGGTGAATGGCTAGCAGACAAAAGATATACGGGAGATCGTGAATTAGAAAACCCTCTGGCTGCTGTACAAATGGGACTTATATATGTAAACCCAGAAGGTCCAAATGGTAACCCAGATCCACTTGCGGCAGCTAAAGACATTCGCGAGACATTTGGAAGAATGGCCATGAACGACGAAGAAACGGTAGCTTTGATAGCGGGTGGACACACATTTGGAAAAGCACACGGTGCCGCTGACCCAGGCGAATATGTAGGTGCCGAACCAGCAGGTGCAAGTATAGAAGAGCAAGGTTTAGGATGGAAAAATAGTTTTGGAACCGGAAATGGCGAGTTTACGATTACTTCAGGACTAGAAGGTGCTTGGACCTCAACACCAACAAAGTGGAGCAATAACTATTTCTGGAATCTTATGGGATTTGATTGGGAGTTAACCAAAAGCCCAGCCGGAGCACACCAATGGATACCAAAACACGGAATGGGTGCCGATACTGTACCTGATGCTCACAACCCAGAGAAACGTCATGCTCCTATTATGTTTACTACTGACATTGCTCTAAAAATGGATCCAATATATGGACCAATTTCTAAGAGGTTTCATGACAATCCAGACCAGTTTGCCGACGCATTTGCAAGAGCATGGTTTAAGCTGACACACAGAGACATGGGTCCAAAAGTAAGATATGTAGGACCTGAGGTTCCGGCTGAAGATTTGATTTGGCAAGACCCGATTCCAGCGGCTACTGGTACTCCGATAAATGCAAATGACATCGTGGTTCTTAAAGAAAAAATCGCAGCTTCTGGCTTAAGTATATCTGAACTCGTTTCTACTGCTTGGGCGTCTGCTTCTACTTTCCGCGGATCAGACAAAAGAGGTGGGGCAAATGGTGCTCGTGTGAGATTATCTCCCCAAAAGTATTGGTCAGTTAACAATCCGGTTCAGTTAGCCAAAGTATTGGATGTACTTGAAGGTATTCAAGCTGAATTTAACAAAGAAGGAAACACCGTATCTTTGGCAGACCTTATAGTGTTAGGTGGGTCAGTAGGAATAGAACTAGCGGCAAAAAATGCAGGCAAAACTATCACGGTGCCATTTACTCCGGGTAGAACTGACGCTTCACAAGAACAAACAGACGTTGAGTCGTTTGCTGTATTAGAGCCTTTGGCGGATGGTTTTAGAAACTATAGAAAAGGACATTATACTACCCCTGAGGAGAAAATGCTGATTGATAAAGCTCAGCTTTTAACCCTAACTGCTCCTGAGATGACGGTTTTAGTAGGAGGTATGCGAGTTTTAAATACCAATTTTGACAAATCGCAGCACGGGGTATTTACAAGTAATCCAGAAAGCTTAACTAATGATTTCTTTGTGAATTTATTAGATATAAGCACTGTTTGGACACCAACAACCGCCCACGCTGACTTCTTTGAAGGTAGAAATAGAAGTACAGGAAAGAAGGTGGCCACTGCATCTAGAACAGACTTGGTATTTGGTTCAAACTCAGAATTAAGAGCCATAGCTGAAGTTTATGGATGTGCAGATTCTCAAGATAAATTCTTAAAGGATTTTGTAGCAGCATGGACCAAAGTTATGAACTTAGACAGATTTGACTTGGCTTAACCAATCAGATAGAATTATAACTAAAGAGGCAGTTTGTGATTCACAAACTGCCTCTTTTTTTTGTTTTTGGTACAAATATTATTCTTGGTCTTTTCTTCTATCTTTTGCTTCTTTTGCAAAAGTATCCAATTCTGATTTATCCAAGAAACCATCTGCATTGGTATCTATTTTATCAAAGCTTTTAACTAATGCCTTGTTGTTTTTCTGAGAAACTTCCTCTTTGTCAAGTTTTCCGTCTTTGTTTGCATCCATATCTTTTAATGCACTTTTGGCATTCACCGCTTTTGGTTTTTCACCGTTTGGCCTTCCCATATTTGACAACTCCGCTTGGTCTATAAAGCCATCGCCATTTGCATCTAATCTATCATAATTTTCAGCAAAACGTTTATTGGGACTGTTAGATGCCTCCGTTTTGTCTATTTTACCGTCGTTGTTTTTATCAAGCATTGCCATCATCTGGGCGGCACTTGGTCTTTCGCCTTGCCCTTGTGGTCTTCCACCACCTTGACCGCCTCCACCGCCACCTGGACGCTGTGCATAAGCACTCATACCTACCAAAACCATCGCTGCAAACATCAAACTTTTCTTTTTCATCATATCTGTTTCAAATTATTAAAAATTAATTTTCTATTACTGTCAAACGGGTAAATTTTATTTTTAAAGAAAACATAGCTTAAACCTACCATTGAAGCCATTTTTTAACCATTTTGAAAAACACCTCCTTTCATTAACTGGGTCGCCTGCCAGCGGGGCCTCCATTTTTTTTCGAAAAAAAACGGAGCAAAAAAAACAGCACCCTGCAAACTCGCACAATTAAAATTCTTATTGTCAATATTCTAATTAAAATATCCTTCCAAAAGAATTTTAACAGTGCTCAAACAGTGCAGGGCGATGTAAAGATTTATTTCCTATTTTTTTCCCGTTTGACAGTAATTTTCTATTAAAACCTTAGCTCAATATACAATACGAGAGAAATGATTTTTCTCCTTAAAAAAAGATTGAAAAATTAAAAAAAAACGTCCCAAAAAATAACTTTTTGGATGCATTTCAATATTAAATCACATAAGAAATTTCGTTTATATTTAAACACAATGCATTTGACCTTAAAACCCACAAATGGTTTACGGACATACATAAGATTAAACGAAACAAATACTAATTAAAGAATAAGGTGAGTTAAATAGAATACCAGAATTAGACTAAAACCTAATGCAAAACAGCACTTAAAAGCATTAAAAGTACAATATTTCTAGAATGTATGTGACTTCTGGATGTTAGGATGGTCTTAAAAGAAAATTAGCACAAAGCCGATTAATTTTTATCAACCGTTTAATAAAAATGATCTAAAAAAATACAGATTACGTATTTATACGCTAAAGACCTAGATGCATTTTTATTTACTTTGTTAACCAAAACAGTAACACCCATGGAATTATTTAATAAGCTAGAACAAACAGGTATTTCAGCCTTACCTCTCAATATTCCCATAATTTTATTGAGCACATTGGTACTTTTTGTAGTTGGCTTATACCAACTGATTAGTTTATTAAAATCAGATATTAAAAAATAATTTACAAAGAATATACTTCATAATGGTTAGGGTTAGATACAAAATTACCGGCGTTTCGTCGGTTTTTTTGTTTTAAATTTTTAATTTTAGTTAGAAATCACCCCAACTATGACAATTTTTAAATTAAAGCACTACTTTCTAAAAGTATTTTTATTAGTATCAATTTCAGGATTTGCACAAACTCCCAGTTTCACACTTAAGCTTTCACCCGAGTTTGCCTTTGTATGTAAAGGCGGTGATTTAAAAGTTTCTGCCAAAGTACAAAACGCCACCTCGTATCAGTTTCAAACATACTCTGAAAGCCTATCGGTTTGGCAAAATGTAAATTCCGCAAATGGTGACCCAAGCACAAACGAGGGAAATATTTCCCATACTTTTTATACAATCACGGTACCCATAAAAGTACGCGTATTAATCTCAAATGGCACAGAAACGACCATCAGCAACGAACACACCATAAGCCCCCAGCAGCCTACTTTTGATTTTATCAGCCAAGACCAATATATATGCAATGGAAGCTCCGTGATTTTTTATGCCAATGCCCAAGGAGCAAGTGCCTTATCCTACAAATGGTTTGAAGCAGACGAAACAGGAGGATTCTCGCAAATAAACAATAGTGGAAAATACGCTAACGCTACCACCGCAAGTTTGTCAATAAATTCCGCTACCACTTCTTTTCATTTAAACAGATATTTCGCAGAAGCTACTGACCAACAAGGCTGTACAAACAACTCGACAATTTCTAAGCTTCACATAAACAGCCTAAGTGCCATTCAACCAACCGCTTCCACACCTTTTTGTGAAGGTGATACTATAGAATTCTTCTCTTCCAAAATAGTAGGAACAGCCCAAGCCTTTGATTGGCTCACCAAACCGATTGCTGCGAGCACTTACCAATCCATATCCGACGATGAAAATTATGCGGGCACAAAAACCGAAAGACTAACAGTTACGGGCATACAAAGCAGTGAACTCGGATTTAGATTAAGTGTAGATTTTTTAACCAAAACTCAAAGTAATGATGGAAGCATTTCGGAAGGCACATGTACATTAAACGCTACTCGAACAGGCTATACAATAAACCAAAGGCCACTTGCCCCCACTCCGCCCAATGATCAGTCATTTTGTGGACCTTCAGTTTTTACTTTTGAGACTTTAGAGATTGGAAATTTTAATTGGTACAAAGATACTTTAACAAATGCTTTGCTTAAGAATTCTACGAGTTTTGAAACGCCAAAAATATCAGAAACTAGCAAATATTACATTTCCCAAAAAGATAATAAGGGCTGTGAAAGTTTTAGAAGAGAATTTGAAGCTAAGGTGATAAACAGACCAAGTGCAAAAGCAATCCTAACCGAGGAAATATGTCCGTCCGCTGCTATTCTAAATCTTGAAATTTCGGATTTGACCCATGATCCAAGTCACTTTTATTTTACCAAAGGCGAAAATGAACTCAATGGATTTGAGGAAATACGTAATGCTTCGCTAAACCAAACAAATGAAATTACACTACCAACAATTAAAAACGCAGGAACTTACGATTTCAAATTTTTCGTAAAAAACAATACTACAGGTTGCTACTCAGATACCAGCAACTTAAGTCTAACAATCCTAGAAAATACCAAAATAACTACGGAACCAGCATCCGCCATATTATGCGAAGGTGGAACCCAAACACTGAGTGTAGTTGCGGGTGGCGAAGGGCCTTTTTCATACAAATGGCTAAAAGATTCAAACCCAATCGAGGACGAAACCAATGCGAGTTTAGCTTTTGAGAATATCACAAATACCGCCTCCGGAAATTACACGGTTGAGGTTAGCGGCAAATGCAGCACTATAAACTCAGAAACAGCAATAATTACGGTAAAGCCCAAACCCAGCATAAGTAAACAGCCTGAAAATGTGATTGTTTGCGAAAATACAACGGCAAGTTTTGAAATTGAAGCAACTGGCTCAGGTACTCTAATTTATACTTGGTACAAAAATGACGAAGCAGTTGGAGAAAATGCTCCCAGGCTTACTTTAGAAAACCTACCACTTTCTGATAATCAAGCCATTATTAAATGTAAAATTTCAGGTGAGTGCGAACCCGCTATTTGGTCAAATGAGGCAGTTCTTTCGGTAGATGACATACCGAATGCCCCGATAATAAAAGAAATTTATGGATTTTGTCAAAATCAAACTGACCCTACCATAAACCCTGAATTATTAGCGAAGCATACCGAAATCTGGATGAATCAGTCAGGTGACGAAATTCCCAAACCAAGCATAAACACAAGCGAAACTACGGAAATGATATACTTCGTGGCTCAAAAAGATAGTAATTCGTGTAAGAGTCCGTCTGCTCAGGTAAACATTAAAATAAGTGGGGCTATAATCAATTCGATTAGAAAAAGTACCCCTGCAATTTGTGAAACTGGAAACTTTAATAGCGAGGCAATTATTTACAGCCTACTAACACATATTGAATCAGAAGATTTACCAATTTCTTACCAACTGTATTTGGATGAAAAAGAAATATCAGAAAACTCAGAAGGCAATTTTACCGTACAATCGCCCGGATTATATACCCTAAAAGTACAAAAAGGATTTTGCTCTATAGAAAATGAAGTTAATATCAATTCACTCATTCCAGAAATAAAAAATGAAATAACTACACAAAACGTGTCGGTATGTTTAGGCCAAAACGCCACGTTATACGCAAGTGGAGATTTTACAGCTGGAGCATTTAATTGGTGGCAAGACCCATATACCGGCTTTAACTTAGCTACAGGAGAAAGTTTCACTATACAAAATATCCAAAATCCGCAAACTATTTATGTATCATATTTAGCCCAAAAAGACGATTTGTACTGTGAATCTGAAAGAAAAGCAATTGAAATATCACTTAAGCCGAGCTTAGAGTTAGATATTATAGCAACACCTCCATTATGCGGTGACCAAAACTCTGGAAGCATAAAAATTAATCCTGAAACAGGCATAGAGCCTTTTAGTTTTAGTATAAACTCAGAAGAATCAATCCCATCGGGTGAGTTCCTGAATTTAGCTGAAGGCGAATATCAAATCAAAGTTTCTGACGCTGAGGGATGTATTAAAGACACGTTGGTAGTTTTAGAAAAAACAAACAAAATAACGATACTACAACAACCACAAAATGTAATAAAGTGCAAAACCAATGTGGCAAATTTTAGCATTACAGCTACAAACTACACCTCAGTTATTTGGCAGAGAAAAACCCCTTTAGAAACGGACTTTACAGATATTATAGGAGAAACAAATTTAAATCTTAAAATAGGAAACTCCGGAGATTCAGAAAATCCACATTTAAGTGAATATCGAGTAAAACTTAGTTCTGCTGATTGCGAGGTATTTTCTGAGGTTGCAAGTCTTTTTGTCAATTCAGTTGAGGGCTCAAACGCGAGTACGACTGTGTGCGAAGGGCAACCACTCACTTACGATTTAGCCTCATACGAAATAACCGGAAATATAAATACTTCGCAATGGCAATATAGAGTAGGAACATCTGGTTCATGGAGCGACTTAGAATCTGGAGGTGATTCGATTTATTCGTTTGCAGAAATCAGAAAAGAAAACGAAGGATATTATAGAAACAGAATAGTTTTTGAGACTTCTGAAAGTGGCACATGCATAATAAATACCTCATCGTCTGGGCGTAAACTAACCGTAGTCATTCCTGAAGTACCGACCTTAGAAGGAAATACCACAGTTTGTTTGGGTCAAAGTGCTATCTTAAAAGCATCTGCTTGTAATGGACAAATTATCTGGTCAAATGCAGAATTAGGAAACCAAATAACGGTTAGCCCCACAGCATCTACTTATTATAAAGCAAAATGCTTAACTGAAAATTGTGAATCATGGTCTGTTGATAGTCTACTTGTTGAGGTCATACCCTTTCAAACTACCGCTCCAGTCGTTTCGGTTAATAAAACTACTTTCTGCCAAAATGAAGAAATAATCTTAAATGCAACAACTTGCGAAGGCGAAATAGTCTGGTCAAATGGAGAAAAAGGGGTAGAAGTTAAACTCATAGCAAATGAAAGCTTTGAAATATCCGCTATTTGTAAAGGCGAACTTTGTAGTTCAGGAACAAGTAACATTTTAAAAATTGAAGTAATATCGCCATTGATTGCCGGAGAAATCTCCACAAATACTACAATAAACTGTGCAGGTTTTAACCCTGGGGTTATCAATAGCTTAATAGACCCAACAGGAGGAAAAAACATAAAAGTATTTTGGCAAATGTCAGAAAATTGCAATACAAACTCTCCTAATTGGGTGACGATTGCGAACGAAACTGGTTTGTCATTTAATCCGTCTGCACTAAGCGTAAGCACATGTTTTAGAAGAATAGTGAGCGACTCGTGCACTTCATTTTTATCTTCAAACATAAGCGAAATAAAAATAAACCCCGACCCTCAAATAGAAATAGAAACTTCGGTTGATTCCTTGTGTTTTGGCCTAAACACACAACTGACTTCTAATATAATTGGCGGGGTTTCGCCTTGTGAAATTACATGGCAAAAAAACTATACGTCGAGTTCCCAAAGTTCTTCTAACTGGGAAACGGTTGGCACCGCATCGTCATTTAACTTCGTTGCAGAAAATGTAAAAGAAACCACAAAGGTATTTCTAAGAGCAATAATAGATTGTGAATTAAGCTCATGTAAAAAAGCATACTCCGCCCCCCTGGAAATATGGATGTTTCCTTCGGTGAATTTCGAACAAAATTTCACGGACAGCACCATTTGTGAAGGAAATCAAATAACCTTAACTGCTTCAGGGTGCAAGTCAGAGGTAGTGTGGTCAAATGGAAGTTTCGGAGAAAACATTACCGTCACACCTATTACAAACACATCTTATTCAGCTACATGTTCGCAATTTTGCGGGAGTGAAAGTAAAAGCTTTAATATCAACGTATTGCCGGGGATACCAAAGCCTATTTCTACTACTCCTGCCTCTGTATTATTTCCTAACCCATTACTTTTTACAGCCGATGGACAAAACTTAAAATGGTATACATCAGAAGTAGGCGGAATAGCAGAAACTACTAACCCAACTCGAAATGACGTGGGAATGTATACTTATTACGTAAGTCAAACCATTGGCATTTGTGAAAGCCCTCGCCTAAAAATAGAAGCTGAAATATTGGCTCAGTTGGCAATAAACAGTCAAACCGAAGAATTTAGAAACTGTGCCGGCAACTTGGCTACTTTTGAAATAGAAGCAAAAGGGGCAGGTGAAATAAAATATCTTTGGCAAAGAAAAAGACAGAATGAACCTGATTTTTCAGATTTAAATAGTGAAAGTAGGTACATAGAAAACTTTGATACTGAAACACTAAAAGTAAGGAGCATCGGGAACGACGAAAATCCTGATGGAACTTTGTTTAGATGTATACTAAAAGACGATTTTGCAACCCTAACTAGTGCCAATGCAACCTTGTGGGCCAACAAACTTGACGGCAGACTTGATAACCAAAAGAAATGCCTCGGACAACTTTTGGAATTTAACTTAAACACTACACACCGCATATCGGGCACGCCACTTAGTATAAATTGGCAGTCGAGGCCAGGAACAAACACCGAGTGGACGAACCTCCAAGACAACCACCAAATAATAGGAAGCGAAACGCTGCATTTAAGAATTAGAGACCTCGGCATAGAAAACGAAATGCAATACAGATGCTCCGTTTTATTTGAAAATACAGCAGGAACTTGCGTAGAAAATACTGATTTAAGTACTGTTACTGTCGGAGAGTTCCCTCCCACACCTGACCCAAAAAGTTTTGAATTTTGCCAAGGAGACAAATCGCCCAAACTGGAGCTTTTTCTTGACAAACAATACGATGACTTTTGGTATTTAGAAAACTCCGAACTGTCTACCGAATACAAGTCTCAGCCTAAAATAGACACCGAAACACCCGGAGATTTTGTGCTATTTTATAGAATAGAAAACAAAGCGGGCTGTTCGAGCGAGCTAGTTACGGTTCCTGTCAAAATCCACCCGGAAGCACCATATCCGTTTAATACCACCCCAAGTTCGGTAAAAGAAGGCACTGAATTAGTTTTTACGGCAAATGGCGAAAACCTCAAATGGTATTCTTCAAGAACAGGTAGGACATTTAAAGAGGAATCGCCCAGATATACCAAAGTGGACCAATATGACCATTATGTAAGTCAAACAAGTGCATTTGGATGTGAAGGGCCAAGGTTATATATAGAATCGGAAATATTGCCGATTTTAACCATCAAAACTAACCCAAGCGACCAAACAAACTGCAACGGCAATACGGTGACATTTTCAATAAAAGCAGAAAGCGACTACCCGATTACTTACCAATGGCAAATAAAAACACCAAGCGACGTAGGATTTAGAAACATAGAAGGTGCTAATGACAAAAACTACAAAATACCCGATGTGGGTGATGAATTACACCCGCATTTGAGTTTGTTTAGGTGTATAGTTAAAGACCAAGAAAGAACCGAAATCTCAAGCGAAGCACGTCTTTTTGTAAATGAAGTTCTCCCTGGCATTAGCGACTTGACTTTTTGTGCAGGTAGCTCGGTAACTTTCAACGATTTGAAATCAACTTTTATAGGTGATTACGCCCAAATAGAATGGCAACTAAAAGACGGCTCAAGCTATGAAACACAAATAACTACACTTTCTGAAAGTGAAGGAGAATCAATAGATAACTTAAAAACAGGCACATATAGACTTCGATTTGCATTTACTACAAAAGAAAGCAGCACCTGCATTCGGTATTCTGATAACTTCCAAGTAGTGGTAAATCCATTACCAACTCTGAGTCAGAATAAGCAATTTGAGGTTTGCCAATTTGAATTAAAAGACAATCTAAAACTTGGTTTAGCAAATGGCACAAAGTGGTACTTAGGCCAAAAAGACAGTATTTCTCTTACAGGAACACCGAAGTTTTTGGAGGCCGGAAATTTTGAATATTGGATAGATTTCACCGACCAAAACAGCTGTGTAAGCCCACGTCAAAAAGTTACCATAGAAGTAAACGAATCTCCTGAAAAACCAAAACTGGATACTGTGTACAGTTTTTGCAAATATAGCGATCCCATAAAAATTCTAAAATCAGAACCCCAATCTATTTATTGGTTCAAAGACTTAAGGGATGACGACCCCACCGAAGACTTTTTTGTGTTAAAGTCTTCTGAAATATCTCCTCAGGTATTTTATGCTGCAAGCATCAGCGAAAACGCCTGCTTTAGTGACAAAGTAAAAGTAACCATGATACAAAAAACCTGTTACGAACCCACTAACACATTGGCATGCAATGAACTAAGCCAAAACCTTGAAGCAAGTACCGCTTGGAGAGATTTTTATACCAAAGAAGGAAAAGTAGTAATACGAATAAACACAAACGGTCAGTTTTTGGGTAAAACTAAAATCAGTTATGCTTTAACAGAAAACACCTATTTTAAAGACCAAAACAATACAGAGTTTTATCCAAGACACTTTAATTTACAAACCGAAAAGCCTTTTAAAAGCCCTATTTCTATTCGGTTTTTTATGTCAAATCAGGAAATCGATTCTTTCAAGACAATAAAAAACACATTTGCGTTCGAAACTGCCCTCATACACTACATAGGGCCAAACCAAGACTGTGAACTTACAAACAACCCGTTGGAAAATAGCTATTGGCTAATAGATCATGGGTTTTGGCAAAATACAGAAGACGTTAATTTCTCGTATTTAGAAGCCCAAGTGGCTGGTTCGGGCGAGTATTTATTATGGGACGCCGTGGTTCCAAATGCTACGCTTTCAGCTGAAATCAAGGAAAACCCGGAGCTAAAAATCGATCAAAATAATGACTTGTCAAATGGAAGCTATCAGATATCTAAAAAGTCGTTTGACACAGAATATTTTTCATTAAAAACATTTAAGCTGCCAACCTCTAGCCTAATACTAACAGATAGCAAACCATTTAATGACAAAAATATCTATGGACTAAGCTACGACTATGGGAATCAAATAAAAATGAAACTAAACGAAGTAGAAGTAGTATGGCAACCAAAAAAACTAAAATGTATGGCTATTGGAAATCCGAGCAGAAATCATAGCGAAATTAAGCTTTACTTCCCCGAAGCGGACCCAAAAACCTTGAAAATTCAAGATATACTCGGACGCCAGGTATTTATACAAGGCTTTGAAACAAAAGAAGACTATATTAAAATATCTGCTTCTACAAACTCAGGCATTTATACCATTTCAGGCTTAAACAACAACCTTCAAAAATGCTCTACCAAAATATTGATTTACTAATACTTTTACTTGGAAGCTGGAATAAAAATAGTGCCCACTTCCCCTGCTCTTAATTGATAACTGTAGTCAGGGCTTTGCGTGCTAAACCTTATTTTCCGAGTAGAATTGGAGTTATTTAATACCAATACTGCAATGCTCCCGTCCGGGTTTTTAAACACTACTTGCGGTATATCGCTGGCTTGCTTTAATTTTATCCGTACCGCTCCCGGGCTCACAAATTTTGCAATTTGGGCAATGATATAATACGAAACATTAAAAATGAGCTCACCGTTACTTTTTACAGTTACTGCTCCCAGGCATTCCGAGCAGCCACCCGAAGTTTTAGGTCCAAATTTTTCGTCAGTTGCAAAATTCCATTCTAGCACCGCCTTTGCCCAATTGTTTGTGCTTCCTATCACCACGTTTTGCATGTGCCATGCCAAATCTCCTCCAAAATCACCTTTTGAACTCGTAAATTGCTCCGTAAAATATACATCTTTTTGTGTTTTGTCATGCACCTCGCTCATGGCTTTGATATCTCCGCCATACAAATGAAACGCCGCTCCCGAAACAAAACTGCTGTTATTTAAGACATATATTGGATACTCGGGATGGTCACAATTATGGTCAAACGCGATGATTTTAGTTTTGATATTATTTTTTTGAAACAAAGGCCCCAAAGCTTTATTTACAAACTCCACTTGCTCTGCCGCCGCCATCAACATACTTGGCTCGTTATTAGGATTTTCAGGTTCGTTTTGTGGCGTCAATGCCCAAATCTTAAAACCTAACTTTTCCATTTCCTGAATATATTTCACCAGGTATTGTCCATAAACTTCATAGTTTTCGGGTTTTAATTTTCCGCCTACATACGAATTATTAGTCTTCATCCAAACGGGTGCAGTCCACGGTGTAGCCAATATTTTAATGTCTGGTTTTAAGGCCAATATCTCATTGAGAATGGGAAATAAAAACTGCTTGTCAGGACCATTAAAAGAGAAATGTTCCATGGTGAAATCATTAGATAAAGGAGAATATGTGTATACCGAATTGCTCAAATCTGAGGCTCCCACACTGATTCTTAAAACCGAAATGCCGTCATCTACGAAGGCTTTCTTAAAAAACGCAGCCCTCTGGGTTGCAGACAAAACACTTAGTGCCTCTGCACTGCCTTGTGTAAGCGTAAAACCAAAGCCATCTATCGTTTGTAAAGGCGAAAAATCACTTTCTATAACGAGGTCGGCAGGAAATTTTATGGCAGAAGTCGCACTTAGTTTCTGCGTCCCATCTTTACTGGTAATCCAAATTTTATCGTTTGGCAGGTTTGGGTCAATAACCACAGGTGGAGTATTTGGAATAACCGGCACCTCTTGGGCCTTACACCCCAATAAAACCAAAAAACAAATTGATAATGTGAATAGCTGTGCGTAAGACTTTAAAATATCCTTCATGGTAAAATAATAGTGAATTGGCTGAAACTTTGAAACAAAACTGCTAATTTTAAAGCAAATAACACTATATATGGAAAATATTTTTGACGAAAAAGTAGCCAATCAAGTGATGGCAAGAGTAGATAAGCTTACTCCCGAAACCCAGCCTTTGTGGGGCAAAATGAGTGTAGACCAAATGCTGGCACACTGCAACGTAACTTACGAAATGGCGTATGATAACATTCATCCTCAGCCAAATGCATTTGTGAAGTTTATGTTAAAATTGATGGTTAAAAACACGGTTGTTTCTGAAAAACCTTATAAGAAAAACAGCCAAACGGCTCCTGCTTTTTTAATTAAAAACGAACGTGTGTTTGAAACAGAAAAAAAGAGGTTAGAAGACTACATAAAAAAAACAGTTTCACTTGGGAAAGCACACTTTGAAGGTAAAGACTCAAACTCGTTTGGTCCGCTCACCGCAAATGAGTGGAATAATATGTTTTATAAGCACCTAGACCACCATTTGACTCAGTTTGGAGTTTAAACAATAAAAAGTAAGAGGTCCTAAAATTAAGACCTCTTACTGACTTTGTTATGAGAAATCTGCCTTTGGCGGGTACACTTAAACCTATCTACCTCCTCAGACCTGAGCTTCTCATGTTTTGTTTTTCTACCAGAAACTCTTCTTCGCCACCGCTTAAATGCCTGCGGACTTTGATTTAACCGCATTAGCTCAATAACCTCTTGCTCCTTTAGTCCAAACTGAGCCTTTATGGCATCGAAAGTCGTTCGATCTTCCCATGCCATTTCTATAATTCTATCTTTTTCTAATTCGTTTAATTCCATTTGATAGTAAAAACCCAGCAGTAGATTTTTTGTTTAAAAAATTATGCCGAAAAAGGTCTATATTTTTGACAAAATCAGCTTAACAGTCCCGGACAGCCTACGATTTTTTTGAAGTACGTGCATGTTTTATGAAACTTTTTTCGTAAAATTAAGTCTCTATTCTTTAGCAAATTCGCTCAATATTAAAGAATTAGAACAACACCCTTACCCTAATAAACCTATGACTGTGTTAAAACGTTTTTTAACATTCGCCGCTTTTTTGCTATTGGCGGGATGCTCCAAAAAAGACAAAGTATTAGAAACGAAAATCCTAAAACTTATTGATGGCAAAAAAGCTACGGTAGGTGTGGCAATAAAAGACCTCAGAACCGAAGACATCTGGACTATAAACGGTTCAAAACACTACCCGATGCAAAGCGTTTTTAAACTCCACTTAGCCATAAAGGTTTTAAACGATGTAGACAGAAATGTGATTCCAATCAATCAAAAAATTAGAATAAACAGCAAAGATTTAATACCCGACACGTGGAGTCCTATAGCCCAAAAATACCCAAAAGGAGGCGTAGAATTAACAGTAGCCCAATTACTTAAATATGCTGTGGAACAAAGCGACAATAACGCCTGCGACATACTTTTTAAGCTTGTGGGTGGCACAGTGGCGGTTCACAATTTTTATCAAAAAGAAAACATCAAAAACATCAACATAGCGGCTAATGAAGCCCAAATGCATAAAGACTGGAAGGTTCAATACGAAAACTGGACCACTCCCTTGGCCACAATCGAGCTTTTAGAAAAACTGATTAAAGGAAAATTGTTATCAAAAAAAAGCACGCTAATGCTGACCAAAATGATGGTCGATAGCCCCACTGGCCCAAATCGGATAAAAGGCCTATTGCCGAAAAATATACCGGTAGCACACAAAACCGGAACTTCTGCCACTAATAAAATGAACATAACCGCAGCCATAAACGACGTTGGTGTGGTGAGTATTAGTAAAAACAAGAAATTTGTGATTGTGGTGTATATCAAAGATAGCAAAGAAGACATGCAGACAAACGAGGAGTTGATTGCCCAAATAAGCAAGACTACCTACGACTTTTTTTTGGCTCAAAATTAATATTACTTTCTCAAGTGATAGGCTTTATAAAACTTGTACTTTTGTGAGCTTAATTTTAGCATGAAAACAAATTTTATAAATGAAAAAAATCACACTCTTATTCCTTTTTTTAAGCTCATTTGCTGCATTTCCACAAAAAGAAGAATTAGACAAAATCTTGTATTCAAGTACCCCTAAGCCTTTTAGTGGCGTAGTATTAATTGCAAAAAACAAGAAAATAAAATATTTTAAAGCACAAGGATTTACGGATGTTTCTACAAACCAAGTTTTAAACAAAAAAGATAAGTTCTTCCTTGGCTCTTTGAGCAAGCAAATAACCGCAGTGCAGGTATTAAGAGCTGCTGATAATGGGCTACTTTCGGTAGAAGACAGTGTAATTAAATTCATTCCGGACTTTGCATACGCGGACGTTAAAATAAAGCACTTACTTTCTCACAAGCATGGCATCAGCGGTCCGGAAGGCCCAAAAACTTTTGAAACAGGCACTTCATTTGCCTATTCTGATTACGGATACCATTTACTATCGATTATTTTAGAAAAAATATATCAAAAGCCTTTTGCCGAAATAAGCCAAACGTTTTTTAATGAAATAGGCCTAAAAAACACCTCTGCAACTGGTATAAAGACCGATTTAGTTGTAGGAATTATTAGAAATGAAAAAGGGGATTTGATAGAACAACCTAAAGATTTTTCAGATAAATATGTGGCAGGAGGCTTAATGATTTCTACTGCCAGCGATTTGCTTAAATGGAATAGACTCTTGCACCTTGGCAAACTCCTAAAACCTGAAACTTACACGGCCATGACCACCGGCTATTCGATACAAAACCACAAATTAATGGGAGAAGTAGACTACGGCTATGGCATCCGGATAAGTAGAAACCTAAAACATGTAGAAATAGGCCATACGGGTTATGCGGCGGGTTTTATTACCTTAAATTATTTTTACCCTGCCACCAAAACTTCGGTGATCATATTAGAGAATTTAATATGGAATGAGAATGACCTTAAAGAAGCATTTTATCAACAAATGAAAATTAAAGATTGGGTAGATAAAAATCAAGATTGAGGTTTCGGAAATCTAAAAAATTTAGCTTTTTGAATAAAAACAAGGCCAAAATCAGAGAAAAAGGCTATATTTAAAATTCGACATTTTTATATATGACCAAACACTCCATACTTAAAGAATATTTCGGTTACGATACCTTTAGGCCACTTCAGGAAGAAATAATTGACCAATTAATAGACAAAAAAGATACGCTAGTTTTGATGCCCACGGGTGGCGGTAAGTCCATTTGCTACCAAGTGCCAGCTATGCTTCTCGATGGCCTCACCGTGGTGATTTCGCCCTTGATTGCCCTCATGAAAGATCAGGTAGAAGCACTCAGAGCAAACGGCATAAAGGCCTCTTTTTTAAATTCCAGTATATCATCCGTAGAACAAGACGCTGTAATGTGGGCCGCCAAACTTGGCGAGCTGAAGTTGCTATACATTGCCCCAGAAAAATTATTTTCGGGCAACACCATGACTTTTTTTAAAGAACTCAAAATCAGTCTTTTTGCTATTGATGAGTCGCACTGTATTTCATCTTGGGGGCATGACTTCAGGCCTGAATACCGACAACTTTCTATCATAAAAACAGAATTTCCTGAGGTGCCCATAGTGGCCCTAACCGCCACCGCGGACAAGATAACCCGCAAAGATATTTGCAAACAACTCGGCATAGCAGAAGAAAATACCTTTATAAGTAGTTTTGATAGACCAAATCTGAGTTTGGAGGTACTGCCAGGCAGAAAACGGATGCAACAGATCCAGGACTTTTTAAGTACTGTTCCCAACCAATCGGGCATCATTTATTGTTTGAGTCGAAAAACTACCGAATCTGTAGCCGCCAATCTACAAGCAATGGGCCTAAATGCGGCCTATTACCACGCCGGAATTCCGTCTGAAAAGCGAAGCAAAGTTCAGGAGAATTTCATTAACGATGATGTTAAAATCATAGTAGCCACCATCGCTTTTGGAATGGGCATAGACAAATCAAATGTTAGGTGGGTGATCCACTACAACATGCCCTCAAATGTGGAGAGTTTTTACCAAGAGATTGGCCGTGCAGGACGAGACGGCAGCCCTTCTAAAACTTTACTTTTTTATAGCTTTGCCGACGTAATGATGCGTAGGCAGATGATTTTTGACTCAGATATGCCCCTTGAGCAAAAAGAATTGATGGAAGCCAAACTAAACCGAATGCAGCAATACGCCGAAGCCAACATCTGTAGGCGACGCATATTGATTAGCTATTTTAATGAAGACCTTGGTAAAGATTGCGGCAACTGTGATGTATGTAAAAATCCTCGAAAAAACATTGATGCCACGGTAATTGCCCAAAAGGCACTTTCGGCTATCAGCCGAACACGTGAAAAAATTGCCATGACTATGCTCGTAGATATATTGAGAGGGAGCAGAAATCAGCAAGTTCTCAGATATGGGTACGACCAACTGCCGACTTTTGGGGTTGGAAAAGACCTTAGATCCGAGGTTTGGTTTGATTATATATTGCAGCTGCTTAACTACGGAGCTTTTGATATCGCCTACGACGAAGCCCACATTTTCAAACTAAATGCAACGAGCATGGAGATACTGAAAGGGCAACGCCAGGTACAGATTTCGGAATACATAAGTCCTCAGCAGCGAAAAGAGCAAGAAGACGCCAAAGTGCCAAGCACCAAAACCAAAAAAGAGTACATTAAAAATGAGCTATTTGAAAAACTTCGCGTGTTACGTAAAGAGATAGCAGATAAGCTAAACTTGCCTCCATACACCATTTTTCATGACTCCAGTCTACTCGAAATGGCAGATGCTCGTCCCATTGACAAAGTTCAGTTTTTAGACATTTCGGGGGTTGGCCAAGAGAAAATGCGAAAATTTGGAGATGCGTTTATTAACGAAATCAGAGCCTACATAGCCTCACAGTCTGACTCAGGCATAAAACTCGCAAAAGGCTTAACCCACGTAATGAGTTTTGAAATGTACAAAGACGGCATGACAGTAGAAGAAATAGCCATGCAACGTAACCTCTCTCCCACTACCATAGTGGGGCATCTGGTAAAAATGAAAGAAAATGGCGAAGAAGTAGACTTGAGAGCATTGGTTGACAACTGGACATTTGACGAAGTCACCAAAGCTATAAAAGAGCTCGATATGAAACCCACCGACCCCCTTAAACCTTTGTTTGAGCATTTGGGCGAACAAATCGACTACGGAAAACTACGAATAGTACTCGCCTTACAATAAAAATTAGGTGAATTTCGATATTTATAAAATCTAATCCATTAATTTTCAATACTTAAACTATTGAAAAAATGAACAACGACAATCAGTTAATTTCTTTTTTGTGGATCAGGCGTGGCATAGGTTTTATGGGCATCGCCCTGCCGATGATACTGTTTATTGGCACTTATATAGGTACAGACTGTAAGTATGTTTTGCCCTCTATTAGCGACTATTACCACACCAATATGCACGACTTTTTTGTGGGTATACTGTGTGTAATCGCTATTTTTTTATTCACTTACAGGGGCTATGACGCCAAAGACAACTTGGCCGCAAACCTAGGCAGCTTATTTGCACTTGGCGTTGCTTTTTTCCCCACTTCACGACTACAAAACGCTTGTACACAAGCCTGCAACTATGAATTCTCTACCCTGCACCTGATATCCGCCACAGCGTTTTTTGTTATTCTCGCTTATTTTGCATTGGTTTTATTTCCAAAAACTGATCCACGTAAAACCCCATCTCCACAAAAACTAAAACGCAATAAAATTTTCAGAACTTGCGGCATCATAATCGTAGTTTGTATCGTGTTACTTTTCGCTTATTTTATTGTGAATAGAAAAGGAAATTTAAACCTAAACATCCCTGTAATTTTCATTTTAGAGAGCATCGCACTTTGGGCTTTCGGAATTTCTTGGATTATTAAAGGCGAACTGATTTTAGAAGACAAATAAGTATTATTTTTGTTTAAAAAATAAACCTAACCTCAATGAAATTTTCAATACTTGCAGGCATCATATTGATACTTGGATTACAGTTTTCATGTACAAAAAGTACAGAAAAAGAAGAAACAACTGCCGAACAGCCCAAAATTTCGGCTGATAGCTTAAATATTTTAGCCCAAGAATGGCTCGAAACCAACATAGAAACGTATTTCAAAAAAACGCCTGAAGATTTTAAATACCTCTGTACACCCGAATATTACGAATACAAATCAGACGCGATTCAGGTTGGGTACGACGGCGGCCTGGAAGATGAGGAGTTCATAAAAAAATGGAGCCCTAAGTTTAATACCAAGTTGGCAGGCATGGGATTGGGCTTTATGATTTCGGGACAAGATTTTGGAAAAATACAGGTAACTTCAGTGACTCCAACAGATACCAATTTATTTTACAATGTGGTAATAGACGATGTGGCTTTTAGAACCACCTACCACCGAAAAATCAAGTTAGTACCAGCCGAAACTTCGTTTTTAATTGCGGATATTGAAGAGATAGACTGAGTTAAAGTATAGTTTCACATGAAAACCTCCAAACTTATAAGAAAAGCCCACCGATACCTTGGGCTTTTTATTGGTGTTCAATTTTTATTTTGGACCATCAGTGGCTTATATTTTTCATGGACAAACATAGACCAAATTCATGGTGATTTTTTCAAGAAAAAACCGATAGAAAAAAGTTTTGAAAACCTAATTGGAATAGAAAAATTCAAACCTGACTTGGCTATCAAGAGTCTAAAACTCATCCAAATATTAGATAAGCCCTATTATTGGGTTAATGATTCTTTGCTGATAAATGCCCAATCGGGCGAAGCCAGAGCAGGAATAACCGCCACCGAAGCCAAAGAAATAGCGAGACGTAATGTTTTAGACGAGTATCAAATCCTAAGCGTAAAACTGATTACCGAAACCAATATGCACCACGAGTATAGAGAGAAAAAACTCCCTGCGTATGTAATCAATTTTGAAGGAAATGAGGATATAAATGCCTTTGTGTCGCAAGCAGACGGCACATTTCAAACGCTTAGGCACCGCAACTGGCGATGGTTTGACTTCCTTTGGATGACCCACACCATGGACTATGAATCACGTGATAACATCAACAATTGGTTACTTCGAATTTTCTCAACCTTGGGGCTCATTACGGTTATGAGTGGTTTTTTGTTGTGGTTTTATACTTCCTCTTGGTTTAGAAAGAAAAGGTGAAAAATACTTTTTAATTTAATTCCACAGGAGGTGGAGGAGGAATAGTGTTAAACTCTCCAAATTCGATGCTAATTGCATATGGAAACTTAATTTTATGTCTCATCAATTCGCTTTTACTCAAGTCCGAAATGTTTTTACCCGTCTCTTCTTTTATAATAGTACCTACTTTCTTTAAGTAAAAACTAGACATTTTTAAAATTACATTTTCCAAAAATTCAGAATCAACTTCATTTTCAAAACGAATTATGGTATTCATAAAATACCTATTATTTATGAATTCAGTATTATAAAACCCCAATAACTCTGTCTCTAAAAAAGCAAGATTATGTTCGATTCCACCTTCTCTCTGATAATTTATAGAATCTTTATAAATTATAATGAACTGAGATAATTTCATACATATTGAAACATATCTATCACCAGGATAATCAACCCAATATTCTATGGGTACATTAACTGTTTTATCATAGACAGAAACATTTTTTTTATCGAAATCTACCTTAAATGCGTACCACTTTTCCCTATAACCACCATCAATGACTTTTGATTTAAAGTCATTAATTAAGAGTTTATTTTCTAAACTAAAGTCTACTATTTTGGTTGAAAGACTATCCGGTGCTTTGAGTAGAAACAGGGCATTCTGAGAGAACAGTTCTTTTTTATCAGCCTCCACTTGCTTCCAATTCTCAATTTTTTGAAAAATCAAAGAACCAAGAAGTATGAAGATGCAGCTATAGAAAACGTTAAGAATCTTTTGTTGCATGACTTTGTCTGGTTTGTTTTTTTTCAGAAATCAATCTGATTCTCAAAAGAAAGTGCGACTCCCTCTTGGGCTATTTCGGCTTCCGGCAGTATTTCGTGATTATCCCAAATACCTGAAAGTAGCGTTTCGGCATACGAATATGGCAAATCGTTTTCTAACATTTGTTGATTTGCCTCAAAAGAATCGTATTGGAAATTACAATGGCTATAAGTAAACTTACCCTCAGCTTCATCTAAAATCATAAACCATACTCGTGGCGTACCATCGTTGGCAGGCATACCTATCACCCCCGAGTTGAGCCAAAACTTTTCACCATCGCTCGCACCAAAAGGAAAACCACAGTGCCCAGCTAAAACTACGTCTGCATTTACTTTATTGATCTCTTGCAACTTAGTGGCCCATGGCTCTGATGCATAAACAAACTCCGAAATATTATCATGGGCACCGTGTAGCACATGGACTTTTTTGCCAGCGAACTCAAATTCAATCCTATCTGGAAGGGTTTGGAGGTACTGCATGTTTTTTTCGGTCATTTTAGTAACCGCAAACGGGAACCACTGCTTCGAAAAAATATCACATCGGCTACCTTCTTCAAAGTTACACCCACAGTCGTCGGTGCCATTTATTAAATTCTCCTCCACGTTGCCTTTTATGACATGCACGCCCCAGTTTTCTATAAGGTCTAAACACTGAGAAGGCGATGCACAATAGCCCACCACATCGCCCGTACAGATGATATTTTGGGCCGAAACATTTAATTTGTTTGCGATAAACTGTAGCTCCTCTAAAGCTTGTAAATTAGAGTATACGCCTCCAAAAACAAGCACTTTGCCTTTTAGTTCACCCAAATGTTTGATATCCGTATTCAATCTTTCTTTTTAATAATAATAGGTAAAAAAAACGCACCAAAACAGCCGACAGTGCCGAAAATATTAATGCTTAGCAAAGTTGCATATTTCCCTTCTGAAAACAACATCCATTCGGGAATTGGGAAAAATATATACCACAAACCAAATGCTATTCCGGTTAAAACCGACAGAAAGAAGGAGGCCTTGGGAGCCTTGATTTTCCAAAATAGAAACACAGGAGCAAGCCCCAAAACCATGGTGCCGCTGATAGTGGTGGCGTCTAAAATTTCGGGGTTAAAAAATATGGGAATGGTGCCAAAAACTGCAATGAGTATCATGGTAACTCTCGCTTTAGAAACCGAAATGCCTCTTTCTTTTAATAAATCTACATGCACGAGTTTGGCCGCCGAAGTAAACGTAGAATCTATAGTTGAAGCCGCCGAAGTGAGCATGATGGTGTTCATCAGAAGCAACATAGGCAAACCAAAAAGCTTAGAAACAGCCAATATAACGGGAGCGGACATGTTTTTTTGAGCTGCAAAAATTCCCACCAAACTAAAGAGCAAAATGCAGACTATACCAAGCACTGTGGCCCAAATGAAAGACCGAAGCGTGGTCTTAGTATCACTCAAAAAACCTCTATCAGTCAGTACAGGATCATGAAAAGGATAGCTAAACACCTGAATAATAGCCACAAAGAACAAGTCGAGCCCCGTAGAAAGTGACCAAGTGCCGGAAGTAACCAAAGACGAAAGCCCTCCCGTACTGTTTGGAATCACAATACCTAAAATAATGACCAACAACACCACAAAAAGTGCCATTTGGATGATATCGGTAAAAATAGAAGTTTGCATGCCTCCCTTAAGGGTATACGCCAAAGTCAAAAATGTAAAAACTCCAACCGCCCAGAAATAAGAAGCCGAACCCCAATCGCCAAAATATGACCCGATGATCATGGTGTTAGACCAGATTTCGTTTAGAAGTCTAAAAGCTATGAGTAGTGTAAAAAACTGTAAAGCGAGTTTGCCGTATCGGGTCTCTAAAAAATGATGAATGCTGTGGAATGCCCCTTTGGTGCGGAGTTGATAAAGCAAAATACCAGCAACCAAAAATGAAAAATAATAGCCGGCATACGCCACGCCCCCTACCATGCCATATTTGTAGCCCAAGTCGGCGGCATTGGTGATAGACTTGGCAAATAACCAACAAATAACCAAGCTACTGGTGAGCAGCAGCGTGTTTGGGGCTTTGTTGTTTTTACTTCCTTTAAAGAAATCGGTGACCTTATTTGACCAAGGCGAAAGCACAAACAAAAGAATGTTTGTGCCAATCAAAATGACCCACTGCCAGGCTTGATCCGTCATTTAATAGTTTATTTATCCCACCAAACGGGCGTATTTACACTGTTATTATTAGTAGCGGTAGCCGCTATTTTGAAGTTGGCGTTATTGAGCACATCTTCAGTAGTTGGGTATGGCAACCTAAGCGGAATCAGATTTTGATTTAAACTAGCCGAAATTTGTTTCAAAACTGGAAAACCCGTCCTTCGGTATTCTATCCAACTTTCGTAACCGTGAATATAGTTAGAAATCCACTTTTGGGTTATAATTTGCTCTATGGCATTTGCTCCATTGGCTTTATATGCTGCAGCCCCTGCACTCAAGTAATCGGCAGGTAAAGGCGTATTCCAATACCCAAAGGCGTCTTTTACTCCTGCCTCATAATATGCCTTAGCGTCTCCGCTTATCAATCCTTTTTCGGCGGCTTCGGCCAACAAGAAATTCATTTCGAAACTGGCAAAAAAGTTAGCTTTCAGTTTAGAAGCGTCTTCTCTAAATATTCTACCCGAAAATGAATAATCAGCAGTAGAAATAGACAATTTGGAGGCATCTGGTCCATTTAGAAGTCCTTTATACACCGCGGCGTTATTTGCTGTAGGCCTAAAGAAAACGGCTTTACGTGGGTCGTTATATTTCTCCAAAATCTCCTGAGAAGTGGCTGACATAATAAACAAATTAAAATCTCCAATACGAGCTGTGGCCATCTTAAAGTTATTGGGAGGCCCAGCCGGGAAACTGTAAAAAGCGTTATCAGCTGCTTTGGTAATCAGATTGCCTTGGGTGGCTAAAGTTTGCAACTGAGCAGCTACGTTTTCTTTCGCAGATATACGCATTAAACTTTTAAATTTCAATGAATTAGCAAATTTAACCCATTTGCTCAAATCGCCGTTATAGATGATATCGCCGTTTAGTTTAATCGCTCCTTTGTAGGCATTTATTGCAGCTATACCAGCATCTATATTATCTAAAATACCGCCTTTGCTTAAGTAAATATTTCGTTGGTCGTCATATTTTGGGGTTACATTGCCTGCTTTGCCTTTTAGAGCCTCTGAGTACGGTACGTCGCCATACAAGTCTGTGAGCACCGATGTCAAATATGATTTATAAATCAAGGCTGGCCCTTTATAAACTTCATACGCCGGATTTTCAATGGCTAAGTTCAGTAGAATCTCATTATCACGTAAGTTTCTGTACAAAAATACCCACGGGTTGCCCCCATACTGAGCCTCGGTGAGGCTGTGCCTATCAAACAAATTAAAATCTATGGCTGTGAAATGCTGCCCCAATAAATTACCTGCCACAAAGCCTTCATAAGACATTTGGTCTGTAAAGTCATACAAAACTTGGCGAAGTAAAAACTCGGGCTGAACAGAAACCGGAGCCACTGGATTGGTATTTATTTCTTCAAAATCGCTGGTACAAGCCAAAGCTGTACATGTTAGCAATCCTGTTATTATCTTTTTAAAATTCTTCATTTTACTTAAAAATTTAACCCAAGTTTAAATCCTACACTTCTCGATGTGGCATAACTCATATCTTCTACACCTGACATGAGTTTCTGACCTTGAATACCAAACTGTTCGGGGTCAAAATGTGGTATTTTACTAAATGCAAAAAGGTTTCTACCTACCACCGACACCGTCACATTTTCTATTCTTTTGTATTGAATAGGCAATCTGTACGTAATAGAGGCCTCTCTTATTTTTAGATAACTGGCGTCATAGGTATTATTTTCCTCGTGGTTTCTATCATAATACATTCTGTAATACGTTTCTGCACTTACGGCCTTGGTATTTGGCTGATAAACAGGACTTTCTACTGTGCCTACATTTACCACACCTTCGGCTACAATACCTGCTTCGGGTCTATTTTCCGTTTCTTTTAGTTGCCCCGCCACACCTGCTAAAGCCAAGGTTCTCGACACCAACTGACCGCCTTGTCGCCAGTCTAAAAGCAAGTTTGCAGAAAAGTCTTTGTAAGAAAATGTATTATACATACCCAAAATAAAATCTGGGTTGTAATTGCCGAGTTTAATCAGGGTATTGTCTACTATGTACCTGCCGTCTGAACCTATGATAAATTGTCCCGCCTCATTTTTCTTGTATCCAGTTCCGTACATATCGCCCATTCGGCCGCCTTCTTTTACTTGATACCAAATGGTCTGGTTTACGTTGTCGTATATTCTATTGTAAGCTAATGTGATGGTTTTGGCACCGTCAGGCAGACTCTCCACTATGTTTTTGTACATAGAAAAGTTAAAATTTGTATTCCATTTAAAAGGCGAATTATGCACAAGGTCTATTCCCAAAATAGCCTCAAAACCATGACTACGAACGGCACCACCATTTATACTTCTTTGGTCATAACCTGACGAAACCGCAATGGGTAAAGACAGAATCTGATTTTTATTTAATGAATTAAAATACGTAACATCTATTTTTAATCTATCGTTGAAAAAACGCACATCTGCCCCTACTTCTACCGAAGTTATCTGCTCGGGTTTTAGGTTGGCGTTCGCTATTTGGGTTTGGTCAGTAAATGTAGGCAAACCACCAACGGCAGTGCTGCTCACAAAAGTACCCGCAGTTTGAAACGGATTGGTGTCATTTCCTACACTCGCTATGCTGGCTCTAATTTTGGCAAATGAGATACTTTCGGGCAAATTGGCCAAATTAGAAACCACAAAACTTCCCGAAACAGACGGATAAAAGAAGGAGGTGTTGGAAGACGAACTTATACTTGCCAATGAGCTCGACCAGTCGTTTCGGCCGGTTATGTCTAAAAACAAATAGTTTTTATAACTAAACTTAGCCAAACCATACAAACTGTTGATTCGTTTGAGACCTACTGTTTGGTAGTATTCCAATGGCGAAGCCGCATTAGAAAATGAAAAAATGCCGGGTTGAGCTAAAGAAAGTGTTTGGGTTTGATCCATGTTCGCATTTTGATCCATTCGGTTTCCTCCTGCCGAAAAATCAGCTATAAAATCGCCTAAGTTTTTGTTGTAATTTAAAAGAAAATCAGTGTTGACTTCTTTATACAAAACATTTTGCTCGGCGTATGCTCCTTGTTTAAATCTATTAGAGCTAAAGTTTCTTCTGAAAGTTCGTTTTTCTATTTGATTGTCTATACCTGACCGAACGGAAAGCGAAAGCTCAGGCGTGAAATCATATTTAGCCGAAATATTGCCAAAAACTCGATCACGGTTAAAGCCATTTCGGTTTTCGTAAAGTGTAAAAAACGGATTGTCGAAGTAGGTATAATTAAACGAATATTGTTCTACATTTTCAAGCCCGGGTTGCCAGTAATTTCGCAGTGACTCTATGTTATTTGACCTACCAAGCCAAGCCACTAAACTGTAATTAACATTTTCAGAGCCATATTTGGTAGCAGGGCGGTTGTCGCTCGAAGAATTTACATAATTAATATTCGAACTGATTTTCAACTTCTGTATAGGTGAAAAATTTAGTGACGTTGAAATGTTTTTACGCTGTAAATCCACACCCGGAATAATAGATTTGCTGTCTAAGTTTGTAAGCGAGAGCCTGTAATTTCCCTTATCAAAACCTCCCGATATAGCCAAGTTATTGATTGTAGTATTGCCAGTTTGGTAAAAATCTTTGAGGTTGTTGGGTTGTGAATTAAAAGGCGTTGGCGTTATGGCTTGACCACTATAAACCGCTATATCTCCCGCTCTTACTGTGCTGCCATTGGGCAAAGTTACCGGACTATCAAACTGTGCCACATTAATACCTGCGTCCAGCTTAGGCCCATAACTGTAAGTAATGTTATCATTGACGCCGCCGCCCAAACCATTTTTATAGGCAAAGGCTCCACTGTTTCCCTGTCCGTAGGTGTTTTGAAACTGCGGAAGTTTAAAAGGAGATTCAGAGAAAAAAGTAGAGTTAAATGAAATGCCGAGGCCTTTTTGGGGGGAGCCTTTTTTGGTAGTTATCACTATCACGCCATTTGACGCCCGCGTTCCATACAAAGCTGCAGCAGAAGGCCCTTTCAAAACCGACACAGACGCGATATCATCGGGATTTACTTCCATGGCTCCATTTCCAAAGTCCACCTCCATAAAACCGTTGGCGTCGTCGTTTACATTATTGATGATAGTGTTGTTATTTATCGGAATGCCGTCTACAACAAAAAGCGGATTGGTGTTCGTAAATGAAGATTCGCCTCTGATACTTATACGCGAAGTACCTCCTACGCCGGTGCTGCCCGAAACCACGGTTAAGCCGGCCACTTTTCCGGCTAAATTATCGAGGAAATTCACAGCTTTGGTGTTCGAAATCTCTTTTCCATCAAGTTTTTGGAGAGCATAACCCAAGTTTTTCGACTGACGCTCAAGGCCTAGTGCGGTTACCACCACTTCATCTAAAATTTGACCCGGCTCTAACAATATAGCTAAAACACTGCCTGTAATCGTGACTTCTTTGGAAGTATACCCCACTATCGAAACTTTGATTTTTTCTGCATTTTCGGGTACATTTAAAGTAAAATCTCCTTCGGTGTCAGAAGTCGTTCCAATTTGCTTTTTAGTATTCAAAACCTGAATAGCTGCCCCTACAATCGGCTCATTAGTTTGCTTATCTACTACTTTTCCTGAAACCTTTTTTAGGTCTTGAGAAAAACCAAACAAGCTCCAAAAGACAAGTCCCATTATATAGAGACTTTTGCTAAGAAATATATTTTTTATCATAAAAATAAAATGAATGAAAGCTGTAAATTATGAGGCTACTTCACCATGACACGAACTACCCGCGGCAGCCGTGCATCCGTAACAATGTTGGTTGACAATTATTTCCCTATTTAGTAGATCATCAAAATCAAAGTCTGCTATATGCTGGGCTTTTGACTTAACTTTAAGTTCTAACATTTGGTTAAAATCACAGTCGAAAATATACCCATCCCAGCCTATAGACAAGGTGCTTCGGCACATCACGCCGGCTGCGGCAACTGGGTTATAAGATTCCACCAACTTCTCCATATACTGCCCATAGTTTCCGCTGATGAGCAAATAATCTAAGAATCTACTAATTGGAATATTGGTGATACAGTAAAGCGAATTAAATACAATATCAAATTTAGACTTGAGCACTCGCTTGTAGTCCTTTTCCATATTGTCTTGATTAGAAGGCAAATAGGCACCCGATGGATTATAAACTAAATTGAGCTTTAAGCCCGACCCGTCTTGTCCATAACCAACTTCATTTAGCATCTGAAGGGCTTTGATAGAGTCATCGAAAACACCGTTTCCTCGCTGCGAGTCAGTCCGCGACATGTTGGTGGCTGGCAACGACGACACAACTTCAAGTCTGTGTTTTTTGAAAAAATCAGGCAGATCGTAATATTTCGGATTAGCTCTAATGATAGTCAAATTACACCTTACGATGATATTTATTTGCTGATCCACGGCTCTTACCGCTTCTATAAACCATCTGAAATTCGGGTTCATTTCGGGAGCTCCTCCGGTGAGGTCAAGTGTGGTAAATGTATGTTTTTCTACCAAATCAACTATCTGCTGCATAGTCTCTTGGGTCATTATTTCTTTTCTGTCTGGGCCGGCGTCTACGTGGCAGTGTGTACATACTTGGTTACACATTTTACCCACATTTATTTGTAAAATGTCTAAACTTAGGGGTTTTAAAGGAAAAAGGCCAATTGCACTTAGTTTATCACTAAAATGTGTGAGTTCTTTCCCTATTTTTTCAGAATCATTTAGTACTTGTAACTGAAATTCTGATTCTCCTAGTGCATGTTTTTGAGCTTTTAAGGATTTTACTGGATTCATAGTTCTTTTATTTAATTCGCAATCAAGAATAATTATTTATAGGGCAAAAGGAAATCTAACTCCTAGTTATTTTTTAACCAATTTAAATACGCAAATAGTCAATAAATAGATTATCTGTGCTAAAAAATAACTTTAATTGACAGTTTAGAAAACTCTTGGAAGCTAATTAAGTTTACAATAGCTAAAAATAATTAACAAATCTAAGCCATAATAAATTACATAAAGGTAATCTTAGAGACAAATCCACCTTTTTTATTAAAAGATGACTCTTAAATAAGAAGAAAAAATAAGATTGAAAATTCTTGATTAATTCTCTTTTTTGAGCGAAGTAATATCTTTGATGAGTTGCTCCATTTCGAGCTGAAGAGTTCCGTTATAAATTCCCCTTATGTGCTGGTTCTTATCGACTAAAAGTACATGTTCCGTATGCAAAAACTCGGTGCTGTCTTTGGTGAATCCAAGGTCTTCTTCGGCAAAATAAGAAGTACGAGCCAAAGCATAAATGTCCGCTTTGTTTCCTGTTAGAAAATGCCAGTTTTTTTGTGTGATTTGATTTTGTGTTTTGTAGTTTTTTAGCTTTGAGGGAGTATCTATCCAAGGCGTAACCGAAAACGATAGCATTTCAAAATCTGAATCATTGGGAAAGGCATCTCCTACTAGCTTGAAGTTTTTGGTCATGGTAGGGCAAATACTGCCACAACTCGTAAATATAAAATTGGCTACATGGATTTTATTCTTCATCATTTCAGAAGAAAAAACCACGCTATCTTGGTCTAAAAATGCAAAATCAGATATTTTATGACGAATGAGGGAATCTACAATTATGGAGTATATCAATGGACACGGGCAAGAGAATGTCTATTTTAGATCAAAATGTATTTGATAAGTTTACTGATTTTGATGCTGCTTTTAGAGGGAATGCTTCGCTCCAATTAAAATATTGCACTAAATCTTAATTTGCAGTTTAATAATATCGAAAATCCTAAGAAAAACTTCAACGCCAGAAATCAATGGTGCTAGATAGCTAAAATAACCAATTCCATATTCCCATAATTTATAAATGAAAGATTGCGAGTCAATGGCTTTAGAAAAACTGCTAATAATAAATACGACCCCTAAAAAAAGATTGTATTTTTTTTAGCAAATTCATAAATTTCCAATAAAACTACCTGTTTTTTCAAAATAAGCAATTATCTCTTTTTCAAGCTGGGTATGAAAAATGGGAACCTGGTTGTCCCAAAAACTTTTAACATACTTTGCATTTTTAAAAAATACTCTATCATCTTCGGGTTCATTTTCTTTAAATAATTTGTCAGAAGAGAAGTTATTAATAGGTTCCATACTATATATCCAACCTTTTTCTATATTTTTTTTATTTGAAAAAGATTTTTTTGAGGTAGAAACAATATGCAAATATTTAAATTGCGACCTACCATTTATCTTTTCAAAGACAACCTCTACTTTATCTGTATTGTGCCACTTAGATGAAACTTGTACCTTAAAAATACCATCTATTTTTAACAGAATTTCGTTTTGAGTATCTATATACAAATCTCCAGTAAAAGAAGTAAAGTTTTTAAAGCTTTTATTTGGTTTACAATTAACTACAGCAATTTCATTTTCAGTTCCTTCATTTAAATATCTGATAATTTTAAAATTATAATTTTGACTTGGATCTTGAGTATTCAATGGATAATATTTATACTCACTGAACACTTTGGTTTTCAAAAAACAGGAAAAAATGTATTTTTGATGAGTAAAACTTTGTGATTTTTTTTCTGCATATCTTGTTGTAGTTGGGTGCCATAACCTTACACCCTCTGTAGTCCATGACATTTCAAAAAACATTTCATGCAGTTTTGTGTAATTGCCTTGAAAAATTGAGGTTTTTTGATAAAACGCCTTCGAAAAATACTCTTCATTTTTATTAGTGATTGCTTTTTTAATGACCAGATTTATCAAAGTAATGGCAGGATTGCCTACTGTGGCTTCAGGTAAAGTAAAACTCGCTGGATTTAAATAAAAGGTATCATTTGAATTGGTAGAAATTTTAACTTTTACCTTATCAAAAGAAATATGGCTAAGTATGAATTCTTCGCCATTTTCATTTATTTTTACCGAAAACTCACCATTTTCATTGGATATTGTTCCAGTGGTAGGTGATAACTGTGAATAAATAGTAACACCTAATATAGGTTCATTTGTATTTTTATTTAGAATTCTACCAGTGTATAGACTTTGGGCAAAAGATGGTGTAACAGTCAATAAAAAAAATATTAGATTTTTCATTTAAAATATATAGTTAGGGAAAGATGTAAACAATCTTTCCCCATTTTGATAAAATAGTTATTAATTTTCGGCTGGTTCACTACACCTTTCTTTAAAGTATGTAACATTACCATCTTTATCTGTAATAGTGGTTGTACACCATCTATTTTATAGTCTTTGCTCCAATTCAAAAATTTCAAACTTCTCTAGAAACTAGATATTATTAATTTTATTTTGATTTTTCATGTTTTTGTTTTGCTCTAAACAACAAAGACTCTATGGCCGAAACACTCATTTCCATCACCGCCGCTACTTCCTGATAACTAAGGCCTTCTACCTGTGCCAGTGTATATGCCGTTCGTTGATTTTCGGGTAACTCGTTGATTCTTTTAAAAAGTACGCCCGCCATTTCCTTTTGCTCCAAAACCACACCCGGATGCTCAAAATCTGGCACATCGGGCACGTCGTCCTCACCAAAAAGTCTCCCCAAAAACGAAAACCGCTTTTTAGCTTTGGCTTTCCGAATAGATCCTAGAGCTTTGGTGGTGGCAATCCGATACAGCCAGGTATTTAGGCTAGCGTCTCCCCTAAAACTCCCAACAGACTGATACACCTCCACAAACACTTCCTGTGCTAGGTCTTCGGCCTCTTCGAGGTTTTGCACCAATGACAACACCACATTATAAACCTTCCTCTGGTACTTTTCTACCAAAAATTTAAATGCAGCTTCATCTTGCTGTTTGAGCAAAGAAATTAGTTTATTTTCTTCCAAATCAATTCTGATCTATTTGATTAGATACGCTTTGGACTTAAAACTTGCGGCAAGGATTAAAAATATTTTTATTTTTTTGCAATTAAAAATATCATTTCGAAATTGAGTAAGGTCTTTCTGTAATCCCCCAAGTCTTACTTGGCTTATTACCAAGCACGAACACCAATCTCCCTCCTTTAATAAGTTCAAAATGTGAGATACTCGGACTCGAAATTTCTTTTCCGTTAAATATAACCTTCTGTATATACTTGTCTTTTTGTGAGGCCCCTTTGGCTTCCATTTTAAGGATATTACCATTTTCGAACTTGATAGAAAGCTTTTCAAACTGCGGCCCAGAAATAATATACTCAGGCACCCCAGGGCTGACCGGGTAAAGACCCATAGCCGCAAATACATACCATGCAGACATTTGTCCGCCGTCGTCATTTCCGCTTAAGCCGCCCACATTGCTGTCATATTCGCTCTCTAAAATCTCCCTCACGAGTTTCTGGGTTTTCCAAGGCTGCCCAACATAGTTATACAAAAACGGAATCTGATGCCCCGGCTCGTTGCCGTGCCAATACTGCCCTGCGGCATGAAACCTGTCAAGATTGGCTGCGAAAGCCTGCTCGCCGCCCATAATCTGAGCCAAGCCCGCTATGTCTTGCGGGACATACCACGTGTATTGATAAGGCGTGCCCTCGGTGATATACGGCATTCGGATAAACTTGTCATATTGGTCTGTAAAACTGCCATCTATAAATCTACCTCGCACTGTAGAATCAGCCGGGCTGTATACATTTTTATAATTCAGTGCCCTTTTTTTAAGGATTTCTGCATTTTGAGCATCTCCTTTTTTCTGTGCTATTTGACTCAATACAAAATCATCGAAGGCGTATTCCAAGGTTCTAGAAACCTGCTCGCCTTTGTGAAACGACTCCAAAACTTTGTCTTCTAGCGGCACATACCCATATTTTAAGTAAGAAGTAAGGCCTCGCCTTCCTTTGCCTTCGAGGTATTCTTTTTGAGTGGCTGGAGATTCAAATGCATTTTTTAATAAATATTGATACGACTCTTCGCTTATTTCCACGTTATTTTTGATGTAAGCATCGCCAATAGCCGCTACTGCGTGGTCGCCTATCATGGCTGAAGTGTAGCTATTCCACATCGGAAATATCGGCAACCAACCGCCTTGCTTGGCTGTCAGCATGAGACTTTGCATCATGTCGCCGTTTCGCTTCGGAATCAAAAGATTAAATAGTGGGTGCAAAGCTCGGTAGGTATCCCACATAGAAAAATCTGAATAATAGACTCCGTCTTTAATATTCATGACCTCTTGGCCACCTCCAAACTTTGGATACGAGCCACTGACATCACTATAGGTTCTTGGGTGTAAAAAACTGTGATACATGGCTGTGTAAAACTTTACCTTGTCGTCATAAATGGGCGTTTCTATGTTCACTTTTTGAAGTGTTTTTTCCCATGATGCTTTAAGGTTTTTAACCGCTTCCGCAAAACTCAAATTGGTGGTTTCTGCATCTAAGTTTTTACGGGCTTCTTCTATGGAGGTAAATGAGGTGCCTATTTTTACAAATATCTTTTCTCCATTTTTTACATTAAAAGTAGCGTAGCCTCCTAAGTTTTTCTTATCCGAAATCTCTATTTGGTTCGCCAACACATTTTGACCTTCATAAACTCCAAAACCAGAGAAGGCTTTTTGGAACCGAACCACAAAATACCCACTAAAACCAGCCGAAGTGCCGCTGCCTTGATAGATTCTGTGCACGGGATTGTAGCCTACTATTTCGTTTTTTTCTTTTATAACTTTCACATATCCTTGGCCTTCGTCAGAATTTGGATTTACTACTACGTGGGCCTCCCCTTCTTTGCCAAACGTAAACTCAAAAAGTCCCGCTCTGGAAGTGGCCGTCATGGCTGTTTTTATTTTATAAGGCACCAAATCTAAGGTATACAGGTAGGGCGAAGCCATTTCGTTTTTGTGGGAAAACACTACGCCGCGGTCTTGGGCCTGTACTTTCAATGCCCCCGAAACCGGCATAATGGTCATGCTGGCGTAGTCTTGCACACACGAGCCGCTAAGCCAATGGCTTCCTCTGAAACCCGTAAATATGGAATCTTTGTAATAATAAGGCGACACGCATTTTATCTCCGTGGCTTGTGTTTGTGGCGTCCAGTTGGTCATACCAAAAGGCACCGTCACAAAGGGCACCACTTGCGAGTTATTTTCTTTGGCTTCGCTGTGTCTGAGTGTACTTGGTGTGCTTGAGGGTGCAGTGCCTATCATTGGGTTTACGAAGCCGACTAGCGTTTTTTTGGTAGATTTACAGGCCGAAAAAACCAAGATTAAACATAGAAATGCAAAACTTTTTTTCATAGAACTTGATAGAAAAGGTTGAATATTATTTTATAAAAATAAGCGTAAAAACCTTAGTACAATTCTAAAATAAAAAGGACACCAATAATTAACGGAAAAGTATCAGTAGGCTTTTCATAGCGGTTATTAAAAAAAAAGTGGGTTTTTACCACAAAAGTCAAAATGCTTATTTCTTCTTTTTTCGAATATAAATCTTTCTGAAATCTATCGGATAGCCCTCAAACTGCAGTAAGATACGGCCTTCATTTATACTTGGGTTTGTTCCTTCATTTACCAATAAACCGTTTAGCTCTTGTTTTATCACGCCATTGCTTTTTGTAATAACTATGGTATTCCACTCGCCCAATGGTTTTTCTGCATCTAAAAAACGAGCGGAAGTTACACTTCTACCTGCTGTGGTTTTGATGCCTTTTACATCTACAGTTACTTCTTGAAGCAATACAAAGTCTCCGGTACCGCCTTCTTTTATTTGATATTGAAAGCCTTTTGGCCACAGGGTATCTTTGGTGCCGTGAGGTACCAAATACATAAGCCCACTATTTTTCTTGCCTGGTTTTTGAGTAATCGTTGAGTCTAAGTTCCAGCAGTATTGAGCCCTTAATTCAAAGTTTTTGTATGAGTCTTTCGTAATTAAATAGCCCGGTTTAGGCCCGAAAAGATGTATTTTTTTGTTTTCGATATTAAACAAATCTGAAGGATTTTCTATGCGACCTAAACTGGGTTCAAACCCATAAAAAGTATCCTTGTGTTTTGCACTAAATAACTTGGTTTTTTGGGCGGAAACAAACTGAACAGCACCAATAAACATGGCGACAATACTAAAAATGACTTTAAATTTCATGGTAAAATTCTATTATGTTATATGTTTAAATCATCAATGTTTTAAAAAAAATCAGTTAAATATTAAGCTCTTCAATATTTTAGAAACCCAAATAAGAAACATGTTTGACAAATAGGTTAATCCTCAATTTCTTCTATGTGTAACAGATGCATGAGTCTATGGGCAAAAGGAGAAAAGAAAATGGCTACTGTACTCAAAAAAACTACCCCACTAAAAATAGCATACATAGACGCAAAAACCTTGGCGTTGTTTGATTCCATGACATTTACTGGCCCCATGCCTGTGAGTATCATAGATGCATTATAAAGGCTATCTATCCAGCCCAAATCTCCAATATAATGATACCCAAGTATACCAATTCCTAATGAAATCACTACCAATAACAGCGAAAAAATACTGTATTTCAGCACCCGCTTTGCAAATTCCTTTGGAGGGAGTATGTTTTTGTTTTTTCTCATTTAATAATTAGAAATTAACTCTTGCGTAACAAAAATACACTTTAATACTAATAATCTTTCGAAAAGTAAAATAAGTAGATTTTAAGGCAAAATATATTTGCCAAAACCGTGAAGCCACAGTACATAACCTGAGATGCCGCCAATGAGACTTGCTGCTACAAAAGTCAGTTGTAAAAACTTTGGCACATAGGTTCGAACCACGTATACAAATACTACCAAACTAATAAATGAAGAAACAAACGTGAGCGTAAACGGAGGGAAATTTAAATATTGGGTGAGCTTTATTTCGTCGCTTTTAAACTTAAAATTACCCGTTTTAATAAAAAGCAGGATCATCACCATCAAATTGGAGCCTTGTCTGAGCCAAAACAATGAAGTAAATATCAGAACCCATTGTTTGAAGCTCGGCATTTTTTTTGGAAATGCTTTTCCATAAAGCACTAAAAAAAACAAACCTGCCGTGCCTGCCGTAACAGTAAGCTGTGGCCCTCCCAAAGTGATCAAAAAATGATTCCATTTCACAACCTCGGTATCGAGCACGCCCCTACTCCACGTAGTGGAACCAAAGTGTAGCCTCGCATGATAGCCGAGCATTTCTGCCACCAAATAGTGCCCAAACTCATGTGCAACGGTCTCGACAATAACCACCACAAAAAATGCAATATTTAAATAAATGAATGGCTTGAGGTGTATTTTTAGATTCATTAAAGAGAAGTATTCGAATTTGAGTCACAAATGAGTTTACTATGCTTTTTATAATTAGGTAAAAGTAAGCTATTATTTAAATAGCCCTGATTTTATTCAATAAACCCTATTTAAAAAGACGAATAATTACAACTAAAAGGACTTTTAATTCTAAAATTTTAAAGTGCTTTTAGACAAGCATTAAAATCTGAATATTTAAATTCAAATCCTGCATCAAGTAGTTTTTGAGGAAACACATTTCGGCTTTTTAATAATAGTTCGGTTTCAGTTCCCAAGAATATTGAAGCTATTTCAAGTAAAAACACGGGCGAAGGGAGTGCAAATAATGGCTTAAATTTGGCTATTAATTCTTTCACCATCAACGCATTAGTTAATCTTTCAGGTGCTGTAATGTTTATCGAACCTGAAATCTCTTCGTTCTGAATTATAAAAGAAACCGCCTCACAAAAATCCTGAATATGAATCCAACTTACCATCTGATTGCCCCTTCCTTGAATTCCACCTAGTCCTAACTTGGTAACTAATGCAAGCTTTGGAAATGCACCGCCTTTATTTCCCATCACGATACTTGTTCTTAAGGCTACTTTCCTTATATTTTTGTTACTAGAATCAAAAAACTCTTTCTCCCAAGCCTTACAAACATTCATTGAGAAATCGTCGCCTATTATTCCATTTTCTTCAGTCATTATCTGTGTTTCGGCATGAATGTAAATAGTGGCACTACTGGCATTTAGCCATACATTTGGAGGGTTAATACAACCCTCAACAGCCTTTTGAAGCACTCTTGTGCTGTCAATCCTAGAAGATACAATCTCAATTTTGTTTTTGGGAGTATACCTACAGTCCACCGATTTGCCTACCAAGTTTATTAAAACATCAGCTCCTTCTAAACATGCAGTCCACTCGCCTAAATGTATTGCATCCCATTTTATTTGATTGGCAGCAACTGGTTTTCTTGTTAAAATAATAACTTGATGCCCATTTTCTTCAAAATGTCTTGTTAATGCCTTGCCAAGGAAGCCATTTCCTCCTGCTATTATTATTTTCATAATTTTATATAAACAAAAGCCCCAAAACTAAAAACCTATAAATCAACCAACTAGCGGTTGGCCAAATTCCAATCTGAAGTAACTTACTTCGTCTCAAATGCTCTAAAGTCATAATCAAAACTACTAGACCAAACCACATAACTTTAAACTCAACCGGCAATAGAAAACCTGGTATAACCAAGAAAGTCCCTATTAAAGAAACGGTGCTTAAATTGCCCATGTATTCCCATTTTTGAGAGCCTAAAATTTTATTCAAAAGGAGATATTGCCAAAACAATTGCCCAAAACAAATCACAAGCTCTCTACCAAAACTTGAATTTAGATTTATGAGCGAATAAACATCAATCATATATTTATTAAGGACAATTGAAGAAAAAATAGCTACTAAAACTAGGTAGGCTATTCGATACTTTAATTGAACATCAGGAACACAAACGCTTTGTGGGTTTTTAGATGGAGCAATTACCTTTCTATTTTGACTAATAAATTTATATACGTACGACATGAAAAATTTCACAAAAGTCAAATCCATAATTTTACCAATTAGTGGAATTCTTAAAGCTAAAATTTTTGTCAATGCATCTATTCCATAAATCACCTCATTGGTACTGGTGTCAAGTAATGCGATTTCGTTTCGTGCTCTGTCCTTATCCACTACTGTCATCAAATACTCATCCGCATTTTGATAGGCCAAGCAGGTGCCTTTTTCTACATATTTGTACTTTTCAAACGCCCCTCCGTATATTCTACACATGGGGCATTCATTGTCTATAAGAAGCTTGTGATTGTTTAATGTTTTCATTTTTTTAGTTGTTAAATTTCTATACTTTTCGTATTTCCTAAAATTTTAGGAAGTTAAAATTAAAAAAAATCAAAATCCTTTTACTACCCACTTAACGAAATTCAATTTTTCAGCACGCTCCACCATGTCTCCTATTGTATTCATCTTCTTTGCCAATTCGTGTGTATCTGATAATAGATTTTTAAAGTTCTTTTCTTCAAAACTTTCAGCCTCAAAACTCGATAAGTTTTTCAATTCTCTTATTACAGGATCCACCTCTCTCCTTCTACGCTCTTTAATTATCCTTACCGCTACTTCCCAAATGTCCTTTTCAGCTACAAAATACTCCTTTCTTTCACCAGGAATACGTTTTTTGTAAATCAAACTCCAATCTATTAAAGCCCTGATGTTAAGATTTGCGTTACTTCTTGAAACTTTTAGTTCATCCATAATCTCATCGGTACTTAGCGGATTTTCGGAGGCCAAAAGTAAAGCATGAATCTCAGCCATAGCTTTTGGTATCCCCCAGTTTGTGCCAAGACTACCCCATAACTGAATAAACTCTTCTTTTGCTTCTTTGTAATTCATAGTACAAATATAAACACCCTTTCTGAACTTCCTATTATTTTAGGAAATAATTTATTTAATTAAAACAAACTCACTTTCCCCAAATGAAAAACATATTGATACCTTTTAAACGAAAGCAACATCAGCCACAGAAACTTATCATTGATAATAAAAAAAGCACTTTAAATACGTTTTAGTAGCTAAAATTAAATCGTGCTCTTTAGTATTTACATAAAAGCTTGTTTAAAAAAAATCCGTAGAATTTCACAAACTTTTACCTAAATGTCAATTTTATATAGTAGACTTAATTAAGAAGTTCACGCTAGGCTATAATTCGGAGAGACTCCTAAATACAGAAAACGCCAAAGCCCCAAAAGAGGGACCTTGGCGTAAAATTTAGAGAATGCTATGAATATTTATTTGGCTTCCCAATTAAAACTTACCGTTGGCATTTTTCCACTCTGCTTTTGGAGCAATTGTCTCCATTACGTCCCAGTGCTCAGCTATTTTACCGTTTTCTACTCTAAATAGGTCATAATATGAAGTAGGCACGCCCCCGAAAGTTCCTTCGCTCACCACTAACACGAAGTTTCCTTCGCCTAATACGCGGTGCACTTTATCTATTTTCATAGAGATGCCTTTTGAAGCCATGTATTGCATAGCTTTACCTAAACCCGAAAGCCCATCGCCGATCTGTGGATTATGTTGGATGTAGTTATCTCCATCAAAATATCCGCCGATTTTCTCCATTTTGCCATTTACCAAAATGTCTTCTATGAAACCTTTTACGAAGGCTTTGTTTGCCTCCGTTTTATCCAAATCTTTGATTTCGGTTGGGCCGTCTATCATGGTATGTCCACTTGGATTTGGCGAGGTTGGCTTTTCTATTAGATTGTCCCAATGTTCCACTATTTTGCCGTCTTCAAATCTAAAAATATCGAATCCGATTTTTGGACCAAAGAAATTATAATCTGTTTGAGTAAATACAAAATCGCCGTCTTGAAAAGCCCTCACCGTGTTTGCTTTTGCCGTATTAGGTGGCAGCTGCTGCAACACCGCCCCAAAACCCGCAAGCCCGTCTGCCACACCCAAGTTATGCTGAATGTATTTAGTTGGGTTTATATATGCCACTGGCTCGTGAGCTCCGGTTTCTATGCTTTTTACCAAAGCCACCACTTTTTCTCTGTTTGAAATTTCCATTTTCGTAATTTTGTTATTGTTTGAAATTGAACTTTTGTTAGCGGCACATCCGCCAAAAAATGTAGCCGAAGCCACTAAACCTGCCAATGCTATTGATTTCATCTTTGTCATTTGTTTTGTTAAATAATTATGATGCAAAGATGGCGGGTTTAATACCTTCAAGAGATATAACAAAAAGCCCAATGACTGTAAAAATGGGAATCTACCTAAAAGTACCCCGAAATTGTTCAGGCGTAAGTGCAGTTTGACGCTTAAAGTATTTGTAGAAGTTAGTGGTTTCCTCAAAACCCGAGGCATACGCGATTTCTTTGATAGACAAATCTGTATTTATCAAAAGTCGCTTTATTTGTTTGGTGCAAATCTCATCTATAAATGCCTTGGCTGACTTGCTTACTATGTGCTTTGTTATATTATTGAGCGTCTTAGTACTCAGCCCCATTATATCAGCATAGTCGCTTACCATGGTGTATTTGGCCGCATTTTTCTCAACTAAGTCTTGGAACGCAATAAATTCATTTAAATATTTCCGAGCAACCAAAATCTCATTTTTACCAGATTTAATTCTAAATAACTTGGCTATCAATATATGGAGCTCACTTCTTATGATTCCCATAGAATAGTCGTCGTTCATACTAAAATACTCATTCTGAATTCGCTGTTCCAAAGCTTTTAATTCTAATTCTTCGGAAAAAGACAACTGTATTTTTGGAACACCCAACACCTCATTAAATAACTGCAAAGACTTTTGAGCTTCTAGTTTTTCGAGATAAGTCACCAAAAAATCATCTGTAAATAACAGCAAGGTTCCTTTTACGGAATCGCTCTCATGAAAAGTATGAATTTGGTCTTTTCTGATGGTTAAAACCGTACCTTTTTGAATGGGATAATCTAAAAAATCTATGGTGTGTACACCCTCCCCACTTTCTATCAATATGATCATGTAGAACTCAACCAAATGTGGCAAAAAAGGGGTATGGTCGAGGTCGGCACGTTTAAACAGCTCCTCCAGTCTGATTATGTCAAAGCCCGCATTGGGGTTTTGGCTATTATTAAACTTTATATGAATTGGAGCTTCAGACATTCGGGTAAATTTATTTAAAATAGAGCTTTTTTACACTCAAAAATAAGGTAAGTAAAATAGAATGTTACTGCTATCCGAATAAAAATATAATTCCTAGCTTTTAAACCCCGTTTATGCTTTAGGGCTTAGTTATTTGGGCTTAAAATGCAATAAATCAGACACTTAAATTTAATTAGCGAAGCAGTTTAAACTAAGAGTAGCTGAAGGGCTATCGTAATAAAACCAAAAAGGACTTACGTGTTGATATACAGTATTTTAAGGTCGTAATTGGTTTTCTAATGCATAACTCAAGTTAAATTCCTTATATCTTTCTGTTCAATGCTTGAGATACTCGATTTAGAAGACCCATATTGCCTAAAAATACATAATATAAAAACTAATGATAAAAGAATAGTAATGTATTTTTACATTGAAAATTCTATTAAATCAAAATAAAATAAAAACGACTATCCAACAAAACCAAGTCTAAAAATCTAGACCAAACTGAGAGACCTTAAATTGCAAAGAATGCTCAAAAAGGTGCTTTAAAATAGGTATATGACTGGCCCCAAACATTACAAAAGCCCTATCATTAGGCTCTAAGTGCCTTTTTATATTAGAAAAAATTCTAATGTTTCTGTTGTGCCAATAGGTCGGAAACTGATCTGAACCAAAGGGCTCTAAGTCCGTATCGAAATAGGTAGCCACCATGTCGGTATCTATAAAACTGCTCGTATTATACAATGTAAATATTTCTGAGATAGTCAGCTGTTTTTGATAATCTTCAAGCCACCTTATTTTTTTCTCGGATGCTTCAAAAATCTTTTCAATTTCAGGAATCCTAAGTGAGTTTACTTTATTAAAAAACGATATTGAATCAGCCGCCGGTACTGTGTAGGAAGCACCATTTGCATCAGAAAGATATATTTTCGAATGCCCCAGTTTTTTAGCAAGACGCATCCCAACTTGAAATATCTCTGACGGTTCGTCTTGATATTTACCCTCTAAATATTCTCGATAAAGAGTATCTACTCTGCTTTGAAGTCCTATTGGCCATTCCACAAATATTTTAGTAGGTTTTGACTTGGCCAATTCATTTACTAAATCATCCAATTCTTTTTGTCGTTGTGGAGCAAGAATATCAAGTTGGTTTTCTTTATTGGTCATAAATTTATCTTTAGTGGGATAATCGGTATGAAATACGCCCATCAGCATAACTTCGTATTTCGGAATATCTTTATTAAAGTCTTTAAACTTGGTCAATGCCATTTGGACTTTGGCAGATTCTTTTTTTTGGGCATGTGAAGTAAAAACCATGCAAAATGTGCATAGAGATAGTAAAAGATGTTTCATGTGTGAAAGTCTAAAAAATATATTTTATTAAAACTTGAATTTGCTAAAAACCGGCCTTAATTACTCTTGTTCCCCTACTCATTCCCTACGAAAGTTTTCTTTGGAACGCCTGGCGTCCAGTTCTTTTCTGATGATGTTTAGTTTCTGTAAGTTTTTAAATAAAACAAACCCCAAAACTATCGGCAATACGTAATGAATAAAACCTTGGGTTTCTTTTATGGTAGCAAATATTAAAACACTTAAGGCTAAGCCCGTAAAAATCAGAATTGGATTCTTCTGCTTGTAAACCTTCGCTTGCTCTGCAATCAGTTCTTCCAGAGTTAGCATTTCGTAATTTTTATGTTCAAACATGGCCGGTCTTGATTTTGTATTTAAGTAAATGTTAGCACGTATTAAGTACTAACCACTAACACACTTTTTTAGTATAATATATGCTGATTTTTAAAAATAATATTTCTATTTCACGCAAAAAGTTATTTAATGGACTTATAGTTGTTCGGATATATTATTCTTTAGTAAATATATGGATGTTTTTTAGATTTCCAATGTCCGAAAATTCACATTTTAGAAGATAAAAAAAACTTATTACTTAAATCAATAAATAACATCCCTATTTTTCTATCAAGCCAATAAACGAATAGACAAGTTTCTCTAAATCAGTCTTTAACTCAGCAGACTTGGGCTCGCCGTTTGCATCTAATTTTCCCTTTATGCCTGGCACTAAAAGCGTGGTTTCGGCAGTAAAAACAGTCTGCACAGTTTGCATAATTAGCTTTAGTTCCTCGTACCCTTTTTCGCCATTGGCAGATGCCGTTATCAGTCCGATAGGCTTGTCAGAGAATACATCGGTAGACACACACCATTCGATGGCATTTTTGAGGCCACTCGGTATGCTAAACACGTATTCGGGCGTGCAAATGACTACACCGTCCGCATTTTTGATTTTGTTTCTAAAGTCGATGATTTCCATCGGCGTATTGACATTCGTAAGCTCAGTCCGAAAGTGCGGCAACACGCTCAAATCATCCAAAATTTCAAGGTTAAAACGCTCTCCTGCTAGATTTCCAATGATAGTAAGCAAACGCAAATTTGAAGAATTGCTACTTGCACTCCCATTGATACCTAAAATGTTATATGTTTTCACGCGTGTATTTCTTTTTGTACCATCGCCTTGATTTTGGTGGCTTTCTCGAAATGATTCAGTCGGTGGGTTTTTATCCACCATTCGGCTACCTCCATCAGCAATGCGGGATTGTCGTTTTTATTTGCAAAAAAAGCATAAAACGATAGCCCAACGCTCTCACCTTTTTTACTTATTTTGTCATCGCAAATCGCGATTATTTTGGAGGCTATTTCTTTATTCATTGTTTAAATGGATTATCCATTTGAATATTAATTTTCCATAAAACACTTACTACCAAATAATTAAATGCTTTATTCATACTTTATTTTTTGACTCTGCATAAGCCTTTATCACTTGATTTCTAATAAGTAAGAACTTTTTCATGTACTTTTCTAAAAAAACAAAATCAGCAATACGTCCCAGAAATCCCAAAGGAGATTTATATTCAAAAATATCAGTCATCAATGTTCGTCCATCTATATCCTGAAATTTGTGCGTATGTTTAAATGATTTAAAAGCTCCTGACACCATTTCGTCACAAAAAAAATAGGGGAATTCTAATTCTGTAATTTTCACTTTCAGATTTTGATAAACGCCAAGATGTTTTGCCCGCCAAGTTATTTCTTCATTTAACTCTAACAAGCCCGAATCTCTACCCTCAACTACTCTTTCATTGGTCTTTTTAGTAGAGTCTTTGTGTAGGTCTATACTTCTCGCAAGATCAAAAACTACCTCTTTGGTATTATTAATTTCCGTTTCTAAAAATATACGTGGCATAAATTTCAACTATAAATACGGATCTACAGAATCTTTTAATATTTGAATCAGACCTTCGTCCATATACTGGTAATTGTCTTCGATATCGAGAATCACAAAATTATAATCACGGAGGTTCAAATCAAATTTTTTCTGAATACGTTGCTTATGTTTTTTCTCCATGACAAAAATTATATCCGCCCAATTAATGTGCTCTAAATTAACCCTGATTCTTGCTGAGTTTTCAGTTCCTGCAGACTTAAAATTATGCGTTCCTTGGTTTTTATAAATGGTTTCGGCCGTTCTACTTCTCCACTTATTTCTGCTACAGACAAACAGTATATTCATGCTGTGCTATTTTGATATTAGGTTTTAACTATTTGAATATAAGCAACTACAAGTAAAATAATCAATCCACATAGGTTTCTTTTATAATACTTTTAACCTCTTTAATCTCAGGTTTGGAAAGCCTACCTAGCGTCCTAATAATTCGCTGCTTGTCAATTGTCCTAATTTGATCCAGAACAATCCAACCGATTTTGTTTTCGAGTTTCACTTCCACTCGAGTGGGATAATTTTTCGAACTTATTGTCATAGGAGCAATTACAATTGTTTGGAGATACTTATTCATTTCGATAGGAGAAATTACCACACAAGGCCTGGTTTTCTTAATTTCACTCCCAATTGTAGGATCGTGATTAACAAGCACGATTTGATATTGACTTATTTCCATTCTTCCAGATTTTCATCGTCAAATACATCGTTAAACAGCAACCTGTCATCTCCTTGCTTTGACATTTCCTTAAATGCCTCTTCCCACCCTTTTCTTGGAGAATCCAAAGGTTTGATAACAATTTGTCCTTTCTCGAGTATCATATCTACCTTTTCGCGTAGGTTGTATTTTTCAATAACAGTTTTACTGAATCTAATCCCTTTTGAATTCCCTATTTGCACAATTGAAACTTCCATATCTTAATAGCTTTAATTTGTAATTACAAAGTTAGCACACAATTTCAAAGTATCCCACAAGAAAATTAGATATTTATTCCACATAGTTAACTTCAATTTCACAACAATCCCTTAACATTCAGGTAATTTAAAATGCGTTCTTTTGCTGAATTTTTAATTTGGATAATTAATGCCTTTGACCAATCAAATAGTAGCGAACTGCATTTGCTGATGTTAAAATATATCTATAGTATTTTTATTGCTTGGTATCTTTTTTCTTGTAAAACTGAGCCTATACCTTTTCATCAAGAAGCGAATGAGATAATAATACCCGATTTTACTTTCAAACTCATTCATAATCTACCCTTTCAGCTTTCTGAATCGTCTGGACTATGTTATACGGATGGTAATTTATGGTCTTTTAATGATGCGGGCAATTCAAATACCTTATACCGAATTGACACCACAAATGGGGCAATACTACAAACACTAACAATTGAAAACCAACTAAATTCAGACTGGGAAGACATTTCTGCAGATTCGCTTTATATCTACATCGGAGACTTTGGCAACAACGACGGCAACCGAAATAACTTGAAAATATTAAAAATCAAGAAAAATGACATCGACTTATCTCTTTCGAACCAAAAAGTAACTGCCGAAACCATACATTTTTCTTATGCTGACCAACTAAGTTTAGAAAAAAACACGAATTCCAATTATGACTGCGAAGCCATGGTTTCGGTTGGTGATTTCCTTTATATTTTCACCAAAAATCACAGCGACCTCCAAACCCGATGCTACAGAATATCGAAAGTGCCAGGAGAATATTCGGTGTCACCAATCCGTGCTTTTAATACATCCGGAAAGGTTACGGCAGCCGCCTACAACACCACTACCAAAGAATTGGCTTTATTGGGCTACATGAACCAAAAAATACGCCCTTTTATTTGGTTTTTTAGTGCTATCGAGGGCGATGATTTTTTCGGAGGAAAAGCTATCCGTAAAAATTTGGATAGCACCTCACGTGTGTGGCAAACCGAAGGCTTAGACTTTAAAGACGGCAATAACCTTTTCCTTTCCAATGAAGCTGCAGAAGTGCCAGCTGGGCTTTTTAAAATTACTTATCCTACTAAGAAACAATAAGATTATAAACAAAAATGATCGGCTTTTAACCGACCATCTGTAATAATCTCGACTTCTTTATTTAGCAAAAGACTAGTTATAATGTAATCAAACTCAATCTGCCGAATACACATACACGCCAAATGTACCCTTCTTTAGATTTTTAGTTCCTTCTATAAATTCAGCGGCAGAAACAAATATGCGGTTAGTTTTTGAGTCAAACTCCATGGTTTTGGCTCCAGAAACGGTCTTTAAATCTTGTATTTGCTCAAAATGGTCTGCATCTATTTGCTTAAAAACATTCACATTCCCTTCGCCATTGGCCGCAAATACCAATTTTCTTTTACTATCAAATCGAGCTGCGTCTGTTCCTGCTCCAATAGGTAACCTCTGCACTATATGACCATCTTTTGCATCAAGAATTACCAAATTTTGGTCTTTTCTGCAAACTGAAAACAAACGATTATTTTCTAAATCAATGGCTAAGCCAGTAGGGACTTCACTTGGAAGTATCGAAAAATGCTTGGTTACAGCTAAAGTTTTACTGTCCATAACGGTTATTTCTTGGGTGTCTTCGTTGTTATTATATAGCAATCCTCTTTGATTAGAAACAGTAAACTCAGGTGCTCCGCCTAATTCTAGTACCCCAATTATTGCATCATCATTTGGGTTTATAGCCACGGCATCCCCCGAACCATTATTAAACACAAACAAACGGTCAGAGAATGAATCATATATGATTGCATCTGCTTTTTTGCCTTCAATTTTAATCGTTTTGAGTACATCAAGGGTAGTATAATCAAAAATAGTAATGACGTTATCCATTCCATTTGAAATGTAACCTTTATTATGCTTAACCGCCAAAGCTACGCCATGTACTCCGTTGAGGTTGTCAAAAGACTTTATTTCACTATCTGACTTTAAATCAAGCACATGCACTTTGTTTTGATGAGTCACAAATAAGCGATTTTTGTTTTCGTCGAGTTGCATATAATCCCATTTACCATCTCCAGAGAGCATTATTTTTTTTGAAAAATGGTATTCTTTTTGACCGAAACTCAAAAGCGTAATAAAAGTTAGCAAAAAGGTTAATTTCATTTTTTTAATTTGTTTATATTTTTAAGTAAATCTATTGAATATTTGAGCTGTAAAATGAATATTTAAAGACAATTTATCATAAATCGTAATTTTCTAATTTTCAGTAAATTACCTAAGCAAAACTCAAATTAGGCATATAAAAAAAGTCGGGTAAAATACCCGACCTTAAAAGCCAATGTTTAGCTAAAATTAATGCTTATTACCTTTTCCGTTTGAAGGGAAACAACCAATATCTGAACTTGGAGGCGTAATTTCGGTAGCTCCAAATTTAGCATTTACTGGTACAACACCCAATGGTGCAAACCCAGTATATCCTTTTCCAATAGCTGGCGAAGTAGCTGTTAAATGGAAATCAAAAGTACCTACTACCGCTATGTCGCCTAAGGTTGGCGTAGTTTGTGGTAAAGGGAAGTTTTTGAACTGCGGATTGTTTTTACCAACTACCGAAGATCCATCATATACTTGACCTGGCACATATTTGGCTGGTAAAAACGTACTTGGAGCGGGGATATCAAAAGCGGAAGGCTTAGTGGCAAAACCTACCGGATATATTTCGCCAGCTATGTCAGCTTTGTCTACGTAGTTATAGTTATACCCACCTTTTATGTTTGCGGTATCCGCTACCACCAAGGCATTTCCGTTGTAGTTTGCCGTTGCACCAACCACACGTGGACCATACTTACAGTTAACCATTAAGTTATTGTAATACAAGCCTTTAGAACCCTCTTCGTAGTTTAGTGAACCACCTCTACCTGCAGAGTTTCTTCTCCATCCCGAAGTAATGATAGTATTATTATACATGTTAATATTCGTCTGTGGATTTTTACCACCGTTATTTGAAGCTTTCGGGCCGTTTGTAGCACTACCAATAATCAAATTGTATGCAAAATCTCCCACAACACCCGACTTAATGTTCATGGCTTCGCCACCTGTAAAACCACACTTTTCGAATGTATTTCGCATGATGTGCATTTTGCAACCAAATGGTCTAATGGGATCATCAAGTGCACCGTATATCCACGAATCTTCTAAAACCAAAAGACCGTTTGGGTCATTAGTTGAGATAGCATAACACGTTTTCCCGTTTGCGATAAAAGAAACAGGAGATGTACCTAATTTGCCTCCACCAAACTCAATGTGAGTCCACTTGATAATGATACTTTTAAATCCTGTTTCACCCAAAATTCCACCCCAAAGACCTTGTAAGGCAGGATCTTTTGTTGGGTCTGCTCCAATTTGATCAGTTTTTACAGCCGAAGGAACAGTAAAGTATATGGGTTTTTCTTGTGTTCCTAGTGAAAGAAAAGTGCCTTTTACTACAAAACAATAGGGCATATCACCCGGAAAATTAATATGTGCACCAGGCTGAACCACCAAAGTGTCGCCTTCGTTTATATACACATCGCCGCCTACAGTATACACCTGATCAGCAAGCAAAGTGCCTTTTATGGGCCCAGCAAGAGGCACACTCGTACTTACCGATTGACCTACTTGAAATAAAGGCTCCGATACAATTACTTGCTCTTCTGATTTAGAGCAGCTGGCAAAAAATATTGCCGCTCCTAAAACTAGCGAACAACTTAAAATTTTACTTTTTTTCATTTTTTTGAAATTATTAGAATACGGTATTAAGAGACAGAATGATTAGACGCTTATTATTTTTGCTTATATCGGATGCCGAAAAGGTAGCTTTGCTGCAAGACATCTTTTTGAACCAAAATGCGATCAGTGCGGGTTTGGTCGGGCAAGTCTTGGAAGTTATTCGGCTTCAAAAGCTCAACTATGATTGGGTTATTTAGTAAATTGGTCAACTTCGTAAAAACCGAAAAATGACCTTTTCCGATACTTTTTTCTGCTGAAAAGTCAAGTTGTGAAGTGCCTCGCTGCCAATAATCAAGACCCAAATAAGGCGAAACAATATTGATTTTCTTTCCTGTGTATACCCACGAAAGTTGGGCATCAAGACCGGTCTTACTGCTTTTATAAATCAAGGATAGATTGGCAATATGATCGGCTTGCCCTTGCAGCGGACGGGTTTGAGAACCAATTGTATTTACGATTGAGCCGTTTGCGTCTCGCCCATAAATTTTCTTTGAAGTGGTGATGCGAGAGTGTGTGTAGGTGTAGTTTCCAGACACTCCAAAGTTTTTTAGATATTTAGAGAAAACTAGTTCTGCTCCGTAGTTTTTGGCTGTACCAAAGTTAAGCGGCACATACACATACGAATTATTACCATAAAGGTTAAAGCCATACTCAATCGGGTTTACGATGTTTTTAAAGAAAGCTCCAATAAGCAACTGCTCATTTCCGGTAGGAAACATTTCATATCTAAAATCAATATTGTCAGCTACGGTGTGTTTCAGATTATAGTTACCCGACTCAGTAAAATATTCACCAGGGAAACTTGCAGGCACTAACTCAAAATATCCCGGCCTGGTAATTCCTTTGAAATACGAAAGTCTCAGGTTTTCTTTGTCCGAAAGCCTATATTTTAGGTGAACACTAGGCAAGATATCCATGTAACTAATGGTACCTGATTTTCCGATGGCAGTAACTGGAAGTTGAGACATATAGGATTGATTGGTGTGCTCTATTCTTACTCCTCCCAAAATCTGTAAATCAGAAATATTCACTTTGGCTTGTAGATACCCCGCCCCTATTTTTTCGGCCGCCGAGTAATTGTTGGCGTCTGTGCTGTCTGCGTAAGCAAACGAAGCGGGCCTAAAACTAAACTTTACTTGATCTATAGAGGTAAAAGTCTGACGCCCCCCACCTTCTAAAACCGTAGAAAGCGTGTAGTCGTTGTAGTAATTATGACGGTCTTTGTCGCGGTACATTCCGCCTGTAGCTAATTCTATTTTTGGAGAAAAATTATAGGTCAAATTAACGTAGCCTGTATAGTCGCGGTCGGTATTGTGCGTCCAAATATGAGAAACGTTATCTACATAGCGAGCAGACTCAATAGCATTTCCGTCTGGCCCCTGCACTGTACGAAATGTTACCGAAAGGTCTGTCCAGTCTGGTGTAATGCTTTTTGCTTCTGAAGCCACAGCGGACCACTTCAAGTTAAATTTATCTCCAATGGCATGGTCGCCTTGCAGGGTTGCATTTATAATATTTTGCCTGCGATACACCGAACGGTCGTTATTGCCTACGTCGCCATATTTGGTTAACTGATTACTAAGCAAATGACGATGTTGCCAATCCTCTAACTGCGTGAATAAACCAAATAAGCTAATCTTGTTTCTATTATTAAAATGATAATCTAATTTTAGATTGGTACCTAAGCGTGCCTGCTGATTGGAGTACGTACGATTTTGTACGGTTTCAAACAGCGGTGAATTCGGAATTGGATCTGGACTAGGCTGCCCATTTAGACTAAAAAACGAGGATTTTGTGCCTCTATACGCTCTCTGGTAACTAACACCCAATAAAAAACCCAGTTTGTGATTGAAAATCCGGTTTCCTATCGAAAAACTCATTAGGCTATTAATGGGAGCCTTGAAATTTCGGTATTGCAATGTTTTAATCGAAAAATCTTCTGGAGAAGCCTTATAGTTAGAACCGTTAGCTTCTGATGGCGACTGGAAATTTGGAGTTTTGGTATATCCCGAAAACGGCTGACTACTCAAAATCTGATTGTAACCGCCTGAAACTGTTCCCGCCACTATCAAATAATCCGGCACATCTTTCATTACCATGTTCATGGCTCCGCCTATGGCATCACCTTCCATGCTCGGTGTAAGTGCTTTAATAACTTCTAGCCTTCCCAGCAAATTTGCTGGAAATATATCCATCGGCACGTATCGGTTTTTATTGTCTGGACTCGGAATTTTGATGCCATTAACCAAGGTATAATTGTAACGCTTGTCCATTCCCCTGATTACCGCATATTGACCGTCGCCTGAGCTGTTTCTAATTACCGAAACACCCGAAACCCGCTGCAACAGATTACCAACCGTAATGTCAGGTAGTAATTCTATGGTCTTTGCACTGATAATATTTAATACATTGTCTGATTTTTGCTCCGATTTTCTGGCAAACTCATCATTTTCTCTGTTTGCAGAACCATGCACCTGAGCTTCGCCAAGTATTAAGTCTTGACTTTTCAATGCAAAACTCATCACCTCTATAGAATTTGCACTATTTAAAGAAACTACTTGCTCGAAACTTTCATATCCAATGTACTTTACAGTGAGCTTATAGGAGCCAACTTTTAGATTTTTAAATTCGAATGATCCGTCCAGATTTGATAGTGTACCGGTTTTAGTGTTTTCTAACAAAACAGTAGCCCCTATCAAAGGTTCTTTGCTTTCTGAGTCAATAACTTTCCCTTTTATAGCACCCGCAAAAACATTTAAGACGTTTATAATAAGAAAGATAAATATAAGTATTTTTTTCACAAGCATAGTTTATTCAACAGTTCAACCCCTATTTGGTCGCAAATGTAGAATTACTATTTATAGAAAGAACCAGAGAAAAACAAACTTTGTAAATTGTTAATATTCCTAATGTTAAACTTACAATTACTTAACATTAAATACCGAATTTGTTAATATTTGAAAAATAAAGGTCGAAAAACGGCAACATTAAAATATAACTATTTTAATATAAATTAAATTATTCTTTAATGTATTTTTAATACTTTTTTAATAAACCCACCTTACTATTATAAAAAACAGAGCAAATTATATGCTGGCTATGAGCACACTAGCATTTTAATAATTTGATTTTCTAATAGCATTTCATAATCTTAGCGTTATTCAAACTTTTGCAAGAGTTTTTAATAAAAAAACCTCCAAAAACACTTAAACCATAGCCACTTGGACCTCAAACTTTGCCAAAGTTGCGTCTATCAGATTTTCTATCTCTAGGAAATTATTAGCTAGTTTGGCCACTTTCGATTCTATGTTATCTACCTCGAAGTTCACCCAGCCTTCCATAAGGGTTTGCGGACCAAAGTCCACACTCACATTTGGCCAATTTGCTTCAAAGCTTTTGAAACTTGCTCTGAAGACTTCGGCAAATTGCCTACTTTGAATTTTATAGCCTTTCAGCTGTCGGAGTTTTAGGGCGTGAATGTTATAACAAATCCTTTGATTGGCGATGGAACTTTCATTTACCCAAACAGAAAAGAATACTCGTGAGGCTGATGTAACGGGATCTATTGCCGGATTTGCCCATGATTTTTTGTACACTTTTAAACATACAGAATCTAATACCACACCAACGGCTATTTCTAGTCCCCTTTCGGTGAATTTCTCTTTGTGGAGCTGAATGGCTGCTGCTCTAAAAAGCTTTTTGTAGTGTGTGCGGTCCATGTTGGAATTTGGATTATAGTAAACTTTGCTGTTTGGATTTACTTTTACAAGTAAAATACTATCGCAATTAAACTACAAAAAATCAGAATATCCACATTCAATTCTTCTTATTTTACAAACAAAAATAAGAACTCACTTTTTCAATCCTGTTTTTGGTAAAATCACATTCCTTTGGCTTTATTATACAGGTATTTCGGGTTTCTATATGCCCACTACTCGGGGCTAAGGTTCTAATCATTCACATATTCTAAAATATCTGCTGGCTGGCAGTCTAAGGCTTTACAGATGGCTTCCAAAGTGCTAAATCGGATTGCCTTTGCTTTTCCCGTTTTTAAAATTGAAAGATTCGACAAGGTCAAATCGACTCGCTCAGAAAGCTCATTTAAAGAGATTTTTCGCTTAGCCATTACTACATCTAAATTTACAATAATTGGCATGGCTTATACGGTTAAGTCGTTTTCGTTTTGTATTTCTACTCCTTTTGAAAATATTGTGGCGATAATATAAATAACCGCCGCCATCAATATAAATGCCTGGCTGTCAGCCCAAAACTGATTAAGAATATCGATTTCAAATCCCTGTTTCTTTAAATTTCCGGAAGACTGCCTCGCTATGTAACTCAAAAGTCCGATAGATAAAGTAAAGTAGCTGATTTGAGAAATTTGCTTGGCCACAAAACTGTTGAATGGTTTGGCGAGGTCTATTTTGGTTACCAAAACTATGACTACATAAAAAAGCACGGATTTTAAGACAGAGATGCTCAAAATTAAACTATACATGCAATAAAACGCCCATTCGCTCCTGGCGTACATTTCGCTCAAATCTAATTTTTGATACAGCCTGTCTACCATTTCAGGTTTATAAAGGCTAAAAACAAAATTGACAATTAGGCCACCTGATTCAATACACAAGCCCACAAAAATGAGCCAAGAGACAATCTTTAGCCCTAAAAAAACAAGGTTATTTGTTTTTGACATATTTGTATTTGTTTAAATTATGCAGCAAACATAATAAATATTTATTGATAAACAATAAAAATGCATTTATATTCAAAAAATATTTAACGTAAAGCAAAATACCCCAATCAAATTTTATTTGGACTCAAAACTATTATTTAGCTTTGTCTTATTACTAAATAATCTGCATCCCTTCTCTATTCATCCTTAAAATCCAATCAAACCACCAAAGACTTTAGTCTTTATACATCATTTTTACGTTTTCAAAATTCACGTTTTGGCCTTCGGTTATTTCGATATTCTGGGACTTACTTCTGATTGTACTATTGCGAATAGTGAAGTCTTTTACATCTCGCATCAGAATAGACTCCTTGCAGCTTACGTCCATGTTTTCCATGATGACATTGGTCATCGGTACTTCGGGAATACAGTTGGCCACTATAAATTTATTGTTGGTAGTGATTTTTACATCTCGCATAAAAATATTCCGATATACAGGCGTCAGCTCATTAATTGGCAACTTGGGCAGACGGTCGGCGAGGGCACCCACGTATGTTCTGCTGCCTAAAAGGTCCCATTCCAAGGCGTTTTTGCTGATGTTCATAATTACCCTTTCGTAAAAAACATTTTCGACCCCTCCCCCACGCGGGCGTCTGGTTTTAAACCGAAACCCCCTGTCTGTACCGTCAAAAATGCAGTCGTGCAAGTACACATTCCGAATCCAGCCTGCTGTTTCGCTACCGGTGGTTATGGCTCCGTGGCCGGCTTCTGAAAGACAATACCTCACCACAATGTTTTCGGTAGGTCTGTTTACCCTTAGGCCGTCTTTGTCTCTGCCCGCCTTCATGGTGAAGCAGTCGTCGCCGTTATTTAGGATGGCGTATTCTATCAGCACATTTCGCGAAGACTCTATGTCGATGCCGTCGCCAGTGGGTATGCCTACGGAGTTTACGGTTATGCCGCGAATGATTACGCCGTCGCAATAAATGGGCGTCACATTCCAGGTTACGCTCCGCTCTATCGTGATGCCTTCTATCAAAACGTTTTTGCATTCCACCAAACAGATCGACTTCGGTTTATAGAAATATCGCCCTTCGTGGCTGTCATATTTTCTGTCTTTTACGGGTAAGTTTTGGTCTATTGCCACCTCCACTACTTCGGGTGGACTGGGGGCGGTTCTTACGGGGGCGTCTAGTCCGGGGCCTATTATTTTTCCTTTGCCGGTGATGGCGACATTGTCTGCTTGGTAGGCATAAATAAACCCGCCGCTCGACATCACCTCTATGCCCTCTACACGTGTAAACACGGCAGGAAGAAAATCGGCGATTTCGCCTCCGACATGCAGTTCAGCCCCTTGCAGCAGGTGTAAGTTCACGTTGCTTTTTAGGTTGATACGACCAATATGCCAAATGCCCGCAGGCACTATTACGGTGCCGCCGCCACGTTGGTTTACTTTATCGATCGCGTTTTGTATGGCTTTGGTAACCTTTGTGCCTGACTTGGCTCCGGCGTCAATAATATTTACCGAATAAGCCGCAAAGTTAGGTTTCTTGAGCTGTGGCATATCAAAAGGAGCCACTATGGGGGCAATGTCTTCAGGCATGGCCGCTGCTCCAACTTGAGTTTTGGTCAAAAATGGTTCGGTGGAGCGTGGTGAGGTAAATTGCCCAAATGCCGAAAAAGTAAATATAGAAAACAGGAGAGCTAGGCTATTCTTATTCATCAGATATGATTTTGAAACCCGAATATACAAAATCATTCTCAGCTCACTGTCCTTGTCTATAAGGCAAAGAGTTTTGCTAGTTTTATTTTTATGGGGGAGAAAAAATCTATGGCATGCTGTTTTATTGCCAAAGGTTGTGTTTCTGCAGTGGTGCCTTTTCGAAGCCGCGTCCTGTCCCACGAAACGAAAACGTTGAACGAAGATAAAACTTAAAAACAACTCGTCACGGCACCATTGCAGAACCATTTTGTTAGCGAGCGTTTGCTTCACCAAATCTTTTTAAATACTTTGATGTGTCCTGTTCAAGTTTGCCCTCCTTTATCGGTATAACATATTCGTTAGTTATTAAATATCTGTCAAACGTCTCAAGTCTATTCGACTTCTGAATTCCCTTGATTTGAATGGTGTCACCCTTTAATAAATATTCACCCTCACAACTACATTTCTCTTCTATGTGTCCATAGTAAAACTCTACTTTATTGTTCTCCCTTAATCTTATGTCAATTGTCCCGTATGCTTTATTATTGGTCGCTTTTAAAATCACCTTACTATTAAACTTTTCAGAGTCGAAATAATTAAAAATGAATATTAGTCCGATGAAAATAAGACTTAATAATAAAGGTCTCCAATTTATCTTGGTTTTATTGTCAAAGTGGGTCGCAATACTGTACAAGGAATAACCAACTACATACATTATTAATATTGCTGCAAGAAAAATAGAAGAATAGATTTCAACAATTCCACCGCATCCTGTCAGAAATAACAAATACGTTATTAAAAGTCCCAAGACTAATACAGGAATTGAGCTATATAAAGGTTTGAATTTCATTTGCATATGCTCGCTAACGTTTAGTATATGGCAAGTAGGGCATAAGATACCATTAAAGTATCAAGTTTGCACTGAGCCAAAACGTTGTATTTTGTTTTTAATTTATTCATTCTTAAAAGCCAAATCAACGATTTGGAGGTGGTTGTAAATAGCACTGAACTTCCGAAAACCGCTGAACGCCCTATTTGATATATATAGTATTGTTAGTAGTTCTTTATCTTAGTAATTCAGCATTGTATTTATCAGTAAAATATGTTTCCCACTTTTTATAATCTCCATCAACGACTTGGTCAAAATGACCTTTAAAAGTTTGACTAAATAACCTTAAATGAATTTCACTTACTAGACCTTCACAAACAACAATCTTGTTATCCACTGAAAAGACCTTCAAGTAATCAGTTTCCTTTAATTGATGTAGTCCTTTAAAATCCCATATTTCAATCAATAATTCTTTTGTAAGTTTTTCTTTTTCTGTTATACCATCATTCCAATCCACAGAAACCCTTGTTTGTGCATCTTGAGTTATGCCATAAGGTCTTTGAGGTAATGTGGATGGGCTATCACCAAAATGAACTTTAGTTCCATCCAATAGAATAACATTTGGTAAACTCCCAACTATTTTCCAATTACCTTGACCATAAGAGTCATTTAGTCTTTCCGTCGAATATTTTATTTTAAAACCATATTTATCTGCAAGACGTTTATCAGCGTTCTTATTACCCTTTAATTCTCCACAGTACAATGATGAAATTTTATAATCTTGATCTTTGGTTATAGGATCTATATAATTTTTCCACTCTCCTTCAATTAATAGCTCAAGATTCGATATCACACCAATTCTTTTAGTGTCATTTTTATCCCAGACTTTTCTGTTTTCATGTAATCCAAATGGCGTTTTTATATCAGTCATTTTGATTTGACTTGCATCTTGAAAGCATAAAACTCCACCTTCCATTCCTTGCTCAGCGTAAGTGGTGAGTTTTCCTTTTAGTAATGTTTTAGTCATTTTGAATGCTTTTCTTGAATTACTGCCACCATAGTAATACATCTAACCAACACTTAAACTTGCGTCAATATCGCTTAAGTCAGCAGTGAGTTTTTTGGGCAGCTAAACGTTTTTGTAAATGGATTTTGGCTGCTTGGATCTTTTGGTAAATGTATGCAAAGGTTTTATGCTTTACAAATACCTTTATTTTAGGATTGAAGACTTGTTTTTACTGAACTCGTTAGCTATTGCCACGAATGCACGAATGAAAGCGAAATGTTTTTAAAACTAGCTAAAACTACACTTAGTAGCCATTTGAGAGATGAATGATTTCTCTGTTTTTTGTCTTAAAAGTTAAAGAAGGAAGGATTTCAAGCCTTTGGGGCCTGATCGCTTTTGCCGGTTAGACGTTAGCCCCTATGAAGGTTTAGTTATTGTGTGTTAAAGTTGTCTTGCTTTTTAGAAAAATATCAATTCGTCTCTTATTCTCTTGCTGTAACAAAGAAGGATACAAATTCATTAAAGTATTAGGAATCATCATTGTCAGTCCAAAAAGTAATCCTTTACTATAAATTTGATAAAATGCCACAATCGCTACGAAAACAAATCCGATTAAATGACTTATTTCAGAGAATGTCATTTCTTTACGTATTTCAGCTAAGTCAACATTTTGGTTTTCCACCTTAATTTTCTGGTTGAAGTATTTGAAAAATGTATTTTTAACAATCCATTTAAAAGGCTTCATTCCGATTTTTTTGTTCAAATCTTTATTTTTAATAAAATTCAGATTAGAAAGCTTAAAATAGAGTTTTGTTTTCATAAGTATACTATTAACTATCATTCCAACTATCCAAGATATGAATGATATCGATATTCCAAACGTAAACCCTTGTATTAAGTGCTTCATAATTCTTCTTTTTTGATTAAATTATTGTATCTATAAAAGATATGCGAAGAGCGACTGTTTAGAGGGTCTTTTCGCATTTAAAGGGATAACCCATGTTTTAGATTTTGGTGCCAAATTTCAATAGAATTCCAGAATTTATGTCACCATTCTGATAAGGCTGTGTAAATAATTTGATACCTATCATATATTTTGCTGATAATAAATACGTGTTTTCAATAATCACATTTAATCCTATGGATTTTCGATTATCAAATTCGTATCCTGAACTAATGAGTTGACCGTTTTGATATCTGGCTGATGATAGATAAACATCCGAAACAGTATACCAACTAAGCCCTGTTCCTAATCTAAAATCATTTTTCCCATTGTTTTTTAATGGCGAAATGTAAATATTTGAATTTGCCTGAATAAATGACGCTTGCTCAAAGACACCTTTATTGCTTTTTGCAAAACCCAAACCGCCACCTACCGTCCAATATTTGCTAAGTTTCAAATTTAATTCATTTTCAAACATCAAGGTATGCATATCGCCTGATCCAAGTAGTGAGGAGCCAAAACCAAATCTCACATCAATTTTTGAAGGAGTCTTTTGAGCTTTACAAACAATTACTAAAAACATTACGATTGACAATAAAGCAAGTTTTTTCATTTTTTTGTGTGTAACGGTTAGTATATGAAAAGTTGGCGATTTCGAAGTACGAAATTTTAGGTTAAGCACAAAGTTTGATACGAGCCCAAAGCATTGATTTTATTACTATTTCGCCTATTTTTTATATACATGGTTGTGATTAGTTTTTATTTTAATAATTCTTCCAACTTGTTTTCAGGATTGTGGACTAAGAGTATTTTATATCCCTTGATAATCGAATTTGCCAATTTTTTACCTTCAGTTGAATTTCTTAAGATGTTTTTATAATCAATATACTCATCTTCATCTTTTAAATTTTCCAAGTCTGAATTTAGTTGAATCATTATTATCTGAATTAACTTTTCAAAACCAGCTTTCCGTTTTGAACTGTACTTTGATAGAAATTTTTGAGTAGACTCATTAAACTCCTCGTTAATACCCGATTCGTTTATAATTCTTTTTAAAACGAATAGAATAAAGAATTTGGTAGGTTGATACGATCTAACTATAGGTTCATTTATTTTATCTAAGTTATTTTGTATGAGATCAAACGTTTCATTTAAAAAATAAATTAGATGAATATCAGTATGTCTTGTAAATATCTTGTCGTATTGTTTTGAAAAAGTTGAAGTTTTTAAATGTGAATTAAATGGACTTTCTAAAGAGAAAGAATGGATTAGTTGAGCTGCAAATGTGTTCTCAATTACTACAGCACCATCATTTACTTTTTCACCACGTTTAATTTTGTAATGAACTGTACTATTATATTCGTGTTGAAATTGTTTTTGAAGGTCAAGTTGAAATTTCTCTCTAGATTTTAAATCACTTGGATTGATAGGGTTTTGGTTATTTGCAAAATAGGTTATTTCATCCGAAAGTTTTGTATTCTCACCAGTAGCTACAACTTTAACCATAACCTGTAAATCATCTGAAATATATTCTCTATTCTCATAAAGAGTCAATGTTGATTGGCAACCATTCACTACAGAGTAATTAGTAATTTTTAACTTTTCATTCATTAATTTTTCAGCCTTATGACAAACAACTGTGATTCCATTATGGAACAAAATAAATTTATTGTGTTTTGTTTTATCTTTTATCGTTTTTGCAATTGATCTATTGACATTTGTTTTACCTAAGCCATATCTAACATTTTTTGAGAATAAGGATCTGTCAACAATTCCGTTCAATTTTAATAGTTCAGAGGCCTTTAATGCTAAAGTAAATGCAGAATTTTCTGTTGTGTATTTATTTTCAATTATTTTATCTGTTGCTTCTAATATAAATTCTTCATTTACTAGTTCCTCAGTGCCATTATAAGTGAAGTTGGAATATAGTCTGTTGTTATCCCAATATTCAACTTCAGGAGTGACCTTTATATAATCTTTAGCACTAAAGTCGAAATAACCTGTAGTGACAAAAAGTAATTTTAATGTATAACCCTCATTTAATAAATCAAAAACTTTCAATTCAGAAACTAAACTTTTCAGTTCTTTGGCGGCCCTGCTTTGCTCAAGTTTGTCAAGATTTTCAGCCTTAAACCACTTGCCTGAACCAACAAGTTTTCTTAGTTCTCCATCTCCGTCACTTTTGTTAAATTTCTCTCTTAATTTAGATTGTAAAAGAATTACTTCTTTGGATTGTTTGTCGACATAAATACCATCTATTCCTTTATCATTTTTATGATCACAAACTAAATCTACAGCTAATTCCTCTTCTATCCGGAAATAATTGACTAAAAACCATATTAAAAAATTAATGGCTTTTTCTTTCCCATTATCTTTCAAGAAATCTACTTCCTTGAATAATCTTGTTTCGAATTCTTCTTTAGTCATATTTTATTTTAATTAAGTATAACGTCTCAGTGACATGCGGCGTGCTGACAAAGGAAGCATGATCGTCATGTCACATGTTATGCCGCGTATTTTAATCTAAGTTTGAATGTACATAAAATATATTACCTATTTCTCTGTTTAATTCATCGCAGACTTTTTTAGTCACATATTCATGAAAGCTTATGCTTTGAGAACGAAAATGTGTTCCTACTGCACGTATTGAATATCCATATCCAATTGGAAACGCTATTCCCAAATTAATTAATCCTCTCAGATACTTGTTCCGTACTTCGTAAGTAACGATTGAACTAAAGCCTGCAGAATCCTTAAAATCATTATATCTAGGATCTAATTTATGTTTTTGTAAGTATTCTTCAGTTGCATCTTTTGAGATCTGATTTTGACATCGACTAATAAGTCTTTTTAACCAATCAAGCTCTTCTTGAGACAAACCTTCTAGTTCTACTTTGAAATAGGACTTGTTACTGATATCTTCAATTCTTCGAATAACCTTTTCCTCTTTCTCTAGATTTTGAAGCACTAGTATTGCAATAGATTTTGGATTAAAGCTTGTATCGAATTCATTCCCAGAACCATCTTTCAAGGTTAATATTATATCGAACATTTCGTTTGCTTCTTGTTCAGAATTCACAATTACAATGATTTGTTCACAATGACCACCATCTTCAAAAATGTTTAAATGTTCTATTTCTTCAAGATAAACGTCATTCTTGATATAAGTATGATGGTGAATATCGTTTCTTCGTTTAATTCTCCATTCTCTTTCATGAGTCCAATCTATGTTTTTGTCTAACATAAGTGGAACTAGACGAAATTGTTCTGCAAGAGGTAAAACATTTTCCTTTAAGATCCTGCGGGTATTGCTTTTTTCCAAATATTCAAAAGTATTGCTTTCAGATAATCCATAAAGAACAGGTCGGGCTCCATACCTGTATGCATCCTTTTTTCGTATAGCTATTCCATAAGTTGAATTAGATTTTTCATTTCTAGTTTTAGCATACTCAATTAAGGAATGAATTGGCATTTCTGTAAAACAAACAACAGGTTCGCCTCCATATAGTGTTGTGATCTTATCTCGGAACGAAAAATTATATCTTATTCCACATTCCTCAATTATATTTTTCAAAGCTTCATATGCACTAAACCGACTTATTCCACCTGGAAGTTGATTTGTAAAATCTAATTCTAATTGATCCCCAGAAATGTCATCTTCAGCAAAATTTTCCTCTTTGAAATCTTCCTCTTTAAATTCACCTTTATAAAACACATCCACTATGTCCTTAGCATCAATTGCTTTGGTAAAGTGAATTAGCCAATTTGTTAAATCTTCTCTGCTCATAATTTTATGCGGCACAACATAGTAATACATCAAACCCACACCAAAACTTGCATCCATATTGCATAAGCCAGCAGTGAGTTTTTTGGGCAGCTAAAGGTTTCTGTAAATGGATTTTGGCTGCTTGGATTTTTTGAATTTATTGTAAATGTATGCAAAGGTTTTAAGATTTGCAATGGAGTGGTATTTATTGGCTTATTGGGCTATCTAGAAGGCTTTACAGGGATTTTGGAGCTGTGGATTTTCTGTCCTTTGGTTTGTTTTTTTATACTGAGATAGCAAAAGTTAGGCGTTTTTATCCGTTAAAAACTACTCGTGTATTTTCCGATTTGCGGCATGGATAGTAGTGGAGCTCTTTTGGCTGGCCTTTGGCCGCCAAAAAGCGGGAACGGATAGCCAGGTCTCGGCTGTGCCGAGAGCCGCCCAAAAAAACTTGGGTCTCCTATTTGTTTTGGTTAGGTTAATTCTATCGCCCTTGGAGTGATAGCGGGATATAAAAAAACCTCCGCCTGCTAGCTGTCAGGGGGAGGTTTCGTATATATTTGGGTGGCTGTGGCCTAGTGACTCGTGCCTGCCGCGGTGCTGTGGCTAACCGTGAATGCATGAGTGAGTAGGTCGGCTTTGAGGTTGGCGGTTTCGCCTTGGTTTTGCCATGTGATGTCTAGCTGATGTGGGGCGGAAGGGTTAAACTGTACCGTGCCCAAAAACGCCTTGGAGGTGTTGCGAAGGCGGATCATTTCGAGCTGCTTAAGCACCACATCTTTTTGGAGCCCTGCCTCTATGTCTGTCAGGCTAAGGGTGGTTCGGTTTATCTCTTTGTGGCCTCCTGAGCCGCCATTGTCTACTGCTGCGTAGTCGTTTTTGCCCGCAAAAATATCGAGGTACCACACTTGGGGTATGCCGGGCATAAAAAGCTGAATGGCTCTGGCGAGGAGCATTTTTTGGTCATTTTCGCCTATGGCACTAAAAAACGTGGCGTTTATCTGGTAGTAGGAGATTTTTTCGCCTGAGGGGCCGTAGAGGTTTTTTACGCGGCCGCCTCGCTCCATTATTTTGGTCATTATTTCTTCTATCTCGCTGTCTGCCAAGAGGCCTTCTTGGTAGTGGCCGTCTACTTCTTTGCCTTTGAGGTCTAGCACGGGGATGCCGTCGTGGCAGCCGAGCATGTTTACGGTTTTGTAGCCTTTGCTGATGATCTCATTTGCCCATTTTAGGAGGGCTTGGTTGCTGCCGCTTTCGAGGGCGTGAATCATGAGGCCCGGCAAAAAGAAATCGTAGATGAAATACCCTTGCTGAGCTACCTCATCATGCAGGTGCAGGCCATATTCGGCGTGAATTTCGGGCAATAGGATGAGGTCATATTTGGTGGCGAGCTGCTTAAACCGCTCGAGGTATTGCCAAGTGCCGGGTTTGTTGAAAAAATTAGACTGTCCTATGGCTTTGTGCAAATACGCGAAGGCGTCTAGTCGGAGTATTTTGCAGCCGTAGCTTTTGAGTTTTTGGAGGGTTTGCTCATAAAACTCCCACACGAGTGGCGACTCTCCGTTTACGTCCATTTGCCCCAAATAGGTTCGTTTTTGCTCCAAAAGCTCTATCACGGCTGGTTTGTGGGCCTCCAGGTCACCCAAGTCTATGTTGTGAATGGGCTGCTGGGCGTCTATGGCGGCATTTACGATGTTGGCTATGGCCTCAGCTTCTGCCGGAGTGCAGTTGGGCACATCGGCGGCGGTTATTTTATGATACGATATCTGCTGATAGAAGGTGTTCCAAAAGGGTTTTTCGGAGCCGTCGGGAAACCTCACTTTTAGTATGGGCAGCCCGGCCTTTCGCATAAACAGCTTGCTGAGGTGCTCGGGATTGGGTATCATAATGCCATCTGGCCCCATCTGTCCATTGCCCTGCCAAAAGGTGTTCCAGTTTATAAAGAAATCTTTGTAGGGCGAGGCATCTCCGTTGGCAAGGAGGTCTTTGAACTGCGGCGACGCCACCGAAAGGTGGTTGAGGATGATATCAAACTTGAGCTCTATGTTTAGCTGCTCGAGGTCTGCAAGGTCTGCCTCAGAAACGAGCTCGGTGTTAAGGTCATAGTCTATGATAGAAAAACCCCGGTCTAGGTCGCTGTTAAAAAAAGTGGGCAGCACATAAAACAAAGAGAAGGCATCCTTAAATTGGGGGAGCTTTAGCATGGTAATGCTGTCATGCAAACTGCCTCCGATACTATCCGGATATGCGTTTAGCATCACACCATTGCTGATGTTATTTAAATTCGACATGTTTATTATTATAGGTAGTATTCTGTATTTGAGTGCGAACTTAGTCTTAAAAATTGATTTTTGCACGAAGAAACCTATATTTTACTTTTAAGCAAAGTGGCGTTTCTTGTTTTAATAATAAGCAAAACAATTTAACCATCTGACTGAAAATCAACCAAATAAACGACTTTAATAGCCCTTTAAAAATAGAATTTAATTGTTATTTAGCCGAAAATGCTCATTTGAGCAAATTGCCCACCGCCACCTTGGCTGACCGTGCCGCTGTGTGCACCGAAACCCAGTCTTCGCCGTCGGTATAGGCTCCGCCCGCAAAATAAAGCTTGTCGGCCACTGGTTCTCCCAAAATTTTTACCGTTCGCCAATCTGCATAGTCTGACATGTAACCGCCTCTGATATAGGGCTCAGCGTTCCAGTTTTGACTGATGTGTTTGAGGTATTTTGACGAGGCTTTGTTTGCATAAAGTGCGTCGAGTTCTGACAGCACGTATTTTTTCAGGGCTGCGTCAGAAAGCGAAAGATAGACTTGTGCGGGTTTGCCGACCACAAAAAGCCCCAAGATATGCTTTTGGGTGTTTTGGCCTAAGCTGGCATCATAATAGATCTTTTGTCCGTCAGTTTTGGGAGAAATGGCGTACTCGTGGCCTTCGCCATAGAAGTTTTCGGAAAACTCAAAAAAGGCTTTAAAACCCTCCCAAATGTTGGTATTGGCGATGGCATTGAGTTTTTCGGCGGGTAAACTCGGGCTAAAGCTAATGGCTTTGTCTTGTAAGATTTTCAATGGCACTGAGACTATCACTTTGTCGGCCACAAATGTTCCTTTTGAGCTGTTTACCTGTATTTTTAGGTTAGAATAATCGATAGAACTCACTACGTGGTCGTACCGAATGTGCGGCAAGACAGCAGGAACAATGTATTCTTCAAAGAAGGAATACCACGACGAGCCCACAAATTTTCGGTCGGGGTCGTCGGCCACCGTTTTTATATTGACGCTTACTTTGGCGTCGTTTACTATTTCCTGAAATACCGAAGGAGAGGTTTCGAGCCATTCGGCACCCAAGGGAATGGGAAAGTCGGCAAATGTGGTGTTTATCCGCATTCTACCGCCGAACCGAGAGGAGGCTTCTAAAATTTCAAAGGCAATACCCTGCTGTTTAAGCAAATACCCAGCCGACAAGCCACCTGCTCCTGCACCGATTATGAGCACTTTGCCCGTAAAACTTGAGGGTGCAACCGTGCTCTGCTGGCAAGATGCCAAAGCCGACTGCATGGGCAGCCCCACGCCAAGGATTCCGCAAAGTTTTAGAAATTCGGTTCTGTTCATTAAAATCTCTTATTAGTTGACCTAAAACGAAATAACGAAACCATTTGATTCATATCATTCAAAAAAAACAATGATTAGATAACCTTATAGAACCAACCAAACAGTAAGGACCGTCTTTTATTTGTCAAAAACCAACCACAATCTCATCAAATGGCTTTACTTCTATGCGTCCTTTGGTGGGCACCATGTCTTGCCAAACCCAGTTGTAGTGTTCTATTATTTTTTCGGCATCCAAATGCGGCCGGTCGGCGGTGGTGTGGCCATCTGAAACCACTGTAATGTTGTAGTCTTTTACCAAAGCAGACTGAATGCTAGATTCTACACAAAATTCTGTGGCACAGCCTGTGATATATAGTTCGCCTACTCCCAATTCGTTTAGTTTCGACTGAAAACCCGATTCGTAAAATACGTCGTTGGCATATTTATCAAACAAAATATCGCTAGCATACACGTCAAGTTCATCTAAAAGCTCCCACGATGTGGTATTTTTCTCAAAATCGCCTGAACCTGTGCCGTCGTGCTGAATAAAAATTACGGGTAAATTCTTTTCTCTAAAAATAGCGGCAAGTGCATTTATTCTAAAAACTACACCATCAGTATCCAGCCGAGGCGAAGAGGCGTTAAAAGAGCCCTTCTGCATGTCAATAATCAATAGTGCTTTTTGGGTATTTGCCATGTAGGGTATTTGTTTGTGAAACACAAAATAGAATTTCTTTCTATTAAAACCTCAACGAATACCGGTATCGATATCTATTTGAAGACTCGTGGTTTTATCTTTTTCTATTCCTACTTTTTTGGGGAAATTTTGACTGGTAAATAAATTGGAAGGTTTTATAGTTAGTTCATACTCCCCAACCGGCAGATTTGCCATTTTGACTTCGCCGTAGGTCTCTACGGAGCTTACTTTTTGAGTAGAAACCACATTTTTTGTTTGCTCGTTTGATAACACCACGCTGTAGGTTTCATATATCTGTTTGAGCTCATCTTTGGTTTTATTGCATGGCTCTACCGGACATAGCGGCCCTACGGTTATCTTTATTTCTAAGGCTCCCGTATCAGGAGTCACGACATCGCTGCCACACGCAATTAATATTAAACTCCACAAACTCAAAAACACCCAAATTTTATTCGTTTTCATATTCGTATTGTTTTGTTTCATAATGATGATTCTTTTTCATGCAAAAAAGTTGTAACCCGTTTATCAATAGTTACATCCTTCTATTTTTGCTTCAAAAATAGCCCCCGGACTTGTACCAATTGTAGTAGTAGGCGATGGACTTAACAGTATACTTTTACCGGCTTTGTATGTTTTATTACCTGAAATAGTTACAGAGCCCGTAGTGGTGATATGTTCGGTAGCCTCAAAAGGAGCCGGAGTAGCAGAGCTAACCGCGAGACTTTGGGGTATAACCGTAATAGAAATACTGTTTGAAGGCCCAGAGTTGGCACACGGAATGGCACTGCAATAAGCATTATAAATTGCGTTTTCGGTAGGTGTTACGGTTATGGTGTTTCCACTAGCACCATTTGACCAAATAACAGTTCCCGAACAACCCGTAGCCGTAAGAATAGCACCCAAGCCCGAGCAAATCTTGATTTTATTTGTTGAAATTACGGGCACCGCTGGCACATCGTTTACATTAATGGCCAAGGTTTGAGGTGAGCTCGAGCAAGTTGCATTGTTAGCCACAACACTCAAACTCCCCGAAGTAGCACTTGGAGAGAATGAAACGCTTACGCTATTGGTAGTACCCGATATAGTAGCTCCACTTCCCGAATACCCCCATGTGTAACTTGTGGCTCCACTCACACTTGCAACAGCATACGCCACGGCGTTCTGACCTTTGCAAACTGGGGTGGTAGATGTTGTAAAAGCACCGGGTGTAGCAGGGATTTCGCTCACGGATATAGCCAAAGTTAAAGCTGTGCTTTGGCCACAGCTATTATTAGCGGTTACGCTCAAAGTACCCGAAGTAGCACTTGGAGAGAATGAAATGCTGACGCTATTGGTAGTACTGCTAAATGTAGCCCCAGTTCCGGAAAATTGCCAGGTATAACTCGTGGCTCCAGAAACTGCAGAAGCAGTATAAAGCACCGCATTTTGACCCGAACAAACCGTCGCACTTGAAACCGTAAATGCATCGGGTTGGTCGGGTGTACCACACACTTTGGCCCATTGGGTGGCCCATCTGTCATACACCGTACCACCAGTAGTTGGGGTAGAAGCAAACTCTTGTTGGGTCCAAAAATCAAGGTCGTTTGATGGATCAATGGCGGTTACACTGTAGTCTCCCCAGCGATTACGAGTGCCTCCGTAGGTTTTAAAATAGGGAGCCTCTCCGGTTTTATATTGATACGGGTCTTGCATAGTGCCTGCCGCATCACTCGACTTCCTATACGCATACGCCGCACTGGCATACTGACTATCAGAAAACTTAGAAAACCCCAACAAAACGTCGTCGTTGGCATTAACCGTTATACTTGGATAGGCAAACTGGACCGCATTGGTGGGGTCATCTACCCTACCAAACTGATTGAGTGACAACGAAGGCGAGGTGTTAAACTTAAGCCACTGAACGGCAGCGGGCTTTGGCACGGTGTTGCCTTTAAAAACTGTTTGCGTAGCCCAAAGAAACCCATTCCTATACACCATATTCTGTATTCGGGCGTCGTTTGACGAAATTTTGTTTACAGAACCCAACTGAGGCAAAGAGCTGCTATTGGCAGCACCCGAAGTATAACTATATTCATTGGCAGCCCCGATGCTAATTCCACCTAAAACAGAATATGTGGGGCTCGGGCCTGTACCCGTTATTTGGGTCATTCGCCAGTACCCATCACCAGAGTATTCCTCCATCATGTAGAGGGTATTTAAGGAATTATCGAAGGTTTCTGCAGGTACTATGGTGAAGCCGTCCTCATCGTCAAAAGTAGTAACTGACAAAGCACCAGCATTATATAAATCTGTTTTGTCAAAGACAAAAATTTTAACCCCCACAAATGGCCCTGAAACCGTCGGAAAAATATTCCCTGTGACCACAAACCAGTTTTTGTTATACCCACAACTCGGATAGTCAAACCAATTGACATCGGTAGCATCCACATCAAATCGATAGAGATTCCAATCACCCGTAGGGTCGGTGTTTGCACTTACACCAAGCAAAAGCGAAGACTCCGGTGAGCGGGAGTTTCCGCAAGCCACAAAAACCCATCGGTTGCTAAATGGGTCATAATATATTTTGGGGTCAAATGCGTCCGCAGTAAAACTGCCACTGTTTAACCCACTCCAAAAATTATCTAATGAGACAGAAGAAATAACCGCCCCTGTGGTTTTATTATGAATGATAACTCGTGCATTTAAAGTTGTAACTACATGATTTGGCCCCACTGCCCCGTGAACATCAGGCGGAATACTTGAGATATTGTCTACAAATCCTGTAAAATTAAAACTCGGTGCAGGAGAAGTTACACTCGAAACCGTGTTTAAGGTTTTAGCAGCATAACTTGGGCCTTTATAAAACTCAACCGACTGACTGTCTGGATATTTACGTGGCAACGGTATGATTTTGGGCGTAGAATTACTCATATCCGGAATACTAAAGACTTCTGTCTGCCTAGCGAAATTTTTTGATACCTCAGATAAGTTTATGGTGGCTTGTCCTATTGCGGTTATTTTTTCGGTTTTTACTTGGGCAAAAGTCTGAATTGACAAAATGACAAGACATAAAACAAGGAGATTTTTTTTCATAGCATAGCCGTTTGCATAGGGGAACTTATTCAAATTTAGCCAAAACCTGAGCTAATTGCAATTATTATTTATCAAGTGGCAGCATTTGATAGGTGCTTGTTTTTGTGCTGAATTGGGTAGGTTTTTATTAACCAACTTAAAGTCTTTATTAAAAAAATTCACAACCGCTTATACATAATATACGCATCTACAAAACCGAGTGAGTGGTGGCGAAATGCCTCCGGTGTGGTTCCGATAATCTGGAAGCCGTATTTTTGCCAAAGTTTTACGGCAGCTATGTTTGTGCTTACTACAATATTAAATTGTATGGCCCTGTAGCCTTTTTCTTTTCCAAATGCGAGCGAATGCTCACAGAGCAACTTGCCTACGCCTTTGCCCTGAGCATTGGGGCTTACCATGTAGCTACAGTTTGCTATGTGGTTTCCAAAGTCAATTTGGTTGGGTTTGATTATATAAGTTCCTAATATTTTGCCCTGCTCCTCCACCACAAACGTATCCATGTAGTCTGCAAACCAGTGTTTTTGTAAGTCTTCTTTAGCTGTATTTGGGTCAAAAACATAGGTATCCCCCGTTGATATCACGGCTTTGAATATTTCCCAGACTTGGTCATAGTCGGCCTGAGTGGCTTTTCTTAATTTCAAAAGGTTCTTTTTTTATTTTAGATACAAAAAATTAAAGTCATATCACTAATTGATTCCAAAAGTAAGAATAAAAGACTTTGTTTTTTACAATATTTTTTGACCTTTATTTTGATATAAATCAAACCTTAGATTTTGAATCTATTAAAACTCCACTTTAGCATTATAGGCGTAGTAAGTGTAGTGAGCACACCCATTACGATTAAAATCGAGAAGATTTCGGCATTGATATAACCTGCCTTAAAGGCAATATTGACAATAACGAGCTCCATTATTCCACGGGCATTTAGTCCTATTCCTAAAATTAGAGAGATGCGGTTTTCCAACCCGGCCAAATATCCTCCAAATAGCCCACCTAGTATTTTTGAAAAATACGATACTGCCAGTATTCCAGCCAATAAACTATAGTTTTGAATGGCCGAAAAGTTGAATTCTAATCCGATTCCAGCAAAAAATATGGGAGCTAAAAATCCCATCGCCAAACTGCTCGTTGTTTTTTCAACCGTTTTGAGATGCACGCTCCCAACCACTTTCTCGCTGATGAGCATTGCCGCAAAAAACGCCCCGATTATAAAATGAAACCCGAGGGTTTCGGTGATGGTAGAAAACAAAAGTATGAATATAAAAAACAAGGCAAACAAAGACTCCTTACCTCGAATAACCGAAAGGATTTTGTCTAAATATAATTCTACATAATTTCCTTTGTTTGTGATTTTTTGAAGTACAAAATAACTGGCACTCAATATCGCGATAAAGAGTAAAAGTTTTAAAATAGAAATAGAAGCCACCTCAGCTACAGCTCCAAAAGACAAATCTGTGTTTTTGAGATTAAGCAAAACTCCCAGAATAGACAATGCCAAAACATCGTCAAAGATAGCCACCGAGATAATTTTTTGCCCCACTTCGGTATTGAGTTTACCGAGGTCCATAAGTATCCGAATGCTTACTGGCAGTGCCGTTATAGCCACACACAAGCTAATAAACGCAGTGGTCATTAGGTCTTGTTTAAAAACTACCCCAAGCCAAATGCCACTTAGCACAGGAATGAAAAACGCTGAAAAGGAAATGAAGATATTCTTGCCCTTAAACGACTTCAGTATTTCGTCGATATTGATTTCTAAACCGGCGATAATAACCAACATAAACACGCCTAGCTCAGAAATAACCTCTATGTCGTGGGTGCGGTGAACTAGGTTTAGTACACTTGGACCTAATACAATTCCTGCCACTATTTCGCCTATCATGGCGGGTTGTTTAAACCGCTCAAATAGCTCACCGAAAAGCCTAGCAGTCACCAAAAGTATAAGGAGATTAGTAAAAAAGGGGAGTTCGAACTGAGCTAATTCTAGATTCATAGGTTTCAGTTAATGAAATATTTACAGCTCGATTTTATAGTAGTTTGTTCAAGTCATTCGATTCAAGGTTTTTCCTGCTTTTACAAAAATCACATTGAAACTAATTCGCAAAATTATATAAATGGATTCGTATTATTTTTAATTCTGAAATAATCTAATTGTTATTATTTTTTATAATTAAATAGTCCAAAATAATATTTCGAAAAACCAATATCCCCGAACCATTTCATATAAAAAAGGGTATAAAAAAAGGGCTTTAAATAGCCCTCATTTTGTTACCGCGTTTTTCGTGTGTTACTTCTGCCAGACCAAGGAGTTCCATTAAAGGTGGGATATACATACCAAATCTACCTCGAAGACCCTTCTTAAGTCCATACCACCCACCTACCGGATTACTTTCTGACCTGCCCCATGCTTCCACTGTGCCTTCTTTGGCGGGTTTCTGCTCGTCTGCACTGCCTAGCTCCATCCAGTCATTATGCTGCTTTAGCATTTGGTGTAAATCTGCAATACAATTAAAATCATAGAGAAGAGTGGTTTTTCCTACCACACAAACTATCACGTCCTTGCCGTCTTTTTGCTCTTTATACATATCATATTCTGATGATAAAGGTGGTGTTTGGAGTTTCCAAGGGTTTTCTTTTGATCCTACTTCTGCCATGATTTTAATTGGTTTATTAATTGCAAAAAATATCTTTTACTTTTTGACCATTGCCTTCCCTATTGCTTCTTTAGCCATTTTCTCCATTATTTTATAACAAGGTAATGTTGGATGTACGCCGTCGCCCGCCATTTCTTTGCTCAATCCGTTTCTTTCGTCTTTTAAAGCATTAAAATAGTCGAGATACACCAAGCCGTTTTCGTCTGCTAACTTCTTAATTCCTTTGTTAAGCGAAATCACCTTTGCTGGCACATCTTTTATCTCTTTTCTCCATGGAAACTGATACGCTGGCATCACCGAGGCAAGCACCACTTTTATATTATTTGCCTTGGCCACGGCTATCATAGACCTGTAGTTTCCTAACGTGTAATACTCCATATAGTCGCCTGTGTTTTCGGCTATGTCGTTTATCCCGATATTGATAACTACCACCTCTGGCTTTAACTCCACTACATCCTGCTGAAAACGCAATAAGGTCTGTGGCGACGTTTGGCCGCTAATGCCTCTTCCTTCAAAATTGTTTTCTTTAAAAAACTCAGGATCAGCCCTTACCCAACCTTCTGTTATAGAATCTCCCGTAAAAACCACTCGCTTTTTGGTTTTGCTTGGCACCTCTAAAGCCGCATTTGCCTCTCTATATTTTTCGAGATTAGCAAAATCACGTGAGCGTTTGAGGGCCTGTGCTTTGGCCATTTCTTCTAGCTGCAAATCTGTATATGGCTTTTCCCAATCTGCCTTGTGTTTTCTACTCAAAAGCCCTTGTGCTTTCATCCAGTCAGTTAGTCGCTCGTGCCAGGTATCTGTCGGTATATTTTTGACATTCATACCAAATCCATGACCGCCTTTTTCATACACGTGCAGCTCGGCAGGGTTACCGGCTTTGTGCCAGTCTAAATACAGCTGTGTATTAGCAGGAGCAAAACCCAGCTGATCGTCAGAAGCCAAGGCAATAAAAATAGGCGTAGGCGAAGTGGGTACTTTTTTGAGATAATCTACCGCAGGAATATATGGATAAATGGGAGCTATAAAATTTGGCTTTTGATTTTGTGGCGAGGCATAGAAAGTGCCCAACGTGAGCGTTCCTCCAGCCGAAAAACCCATCATACCCACTTTGTCGATATTGATATCAAATTCTTCGGCATTAGCCCTGATATACGTTAATGCCGTTTGGGCATCTTTGATGTCCATTTCTATGGTTGGAGCATTTATTTCATCCAGTTTTTTACTGTTTCCTATCAATTGCATGACTTCCGCGAAGGGATTATCGGTCTTTATTTCTGACAATCTATACTTTAGCACAAACGCGGCCACACCTTTGCTTTGTAACATTTTGGCTACTTTGTGCCCTTCAGAATCCATAGAAAGTATATGAAAAGCTCCACCTGGGGCAATCAACATTGCAGTTCCCGTGGCATTTTTTTTCTCGGGCAAATACATCGTTAAAGTGGGGTCTACCACATTATACACAATCAGGTTAGAATCTGGGCCAAATGTAGATTTCTCTACTCGTGTCCAATTTTCTGAGCCTGGAGCTGGCCCATTATATAGTTTAATTTCTTTTTGGGCAAATGTGAGAAAGCTACAGAAAAGTAGCAGGCAAGTTTTAAATTTCATAGAATATTTTGGTTGAATAATTATCCATGAAATTAGAAATATTTTATTTCATTTGTTAACAATCACAAAAAAAAGAGCCAGAAAAAAAACTTCTGACCCTTTCAAAATTTATCTATAGGTATATTTAAATATCGTTTTTTTTTAAGGCATCACCTCCACTATCATTTCTATTTCTACGGGCATTCCAAATGGCAAGGCCGCCACTCCTACTGCACTGCGGGCATGTTTTCCTTTTTCTCCGAAAACCTCCACCATCAAGTTAGAAAATCCGTTTATCACCATCGGTTGACTTTCAAAATCGGGTGTACAGTTTACCATGCCTAGCACTTTTACAATACTTTTTACTTTGTCTAAATCGCCGATTTCTGATTTTAAAGCAGCCAAAAGCATGATTCCGGTTATTCTCGCAGCTTTTTGACCTTCTTCTATACTCATGTCTTTACCTAACTTTCCTTTTATATAGCTACCGTCCGCATTTTGAGGACCTTTGCCCGACAAGTAAATCAGGTTTCCTACTCGGTTAGCTGTAACGTAGTTGGCTATTGGTTTTGATACCGTCGGTAACTCGATCTTTAGCTCTTTGAGCTTTTGCTCTACTTGCTGCCCAAGGCTAATTTGAAGTAGGCCAAAAACGAGAAATAAACTGAAGAAATATTTCATGTTTTAAAGTTTAGAGCGGTTTTCTTTTGAAAATAAAGTGAAATTAATTTCTAATCTATTGTTTTTGGAGAAAAACTAAAATAAAACCGAGCGGATTTTTTTTAAAAAAGGGCCTTCATCTTAAAAAGTCTTGTAAAAAGCCAATTATTACACCTTTATAATACTACCATGCGTAAGTCCGATTATTTTTTGCGTAAGCGAAGGGAAGTACGTAAGACTACGAACCAACAGGTCCGTTGTAATTTCGTTGCCAAAGAGTCTCTGCACTATTCGCCCTGCTCTGAGTCTGACCGCAAACTGCTTGTTCCATTTTTGCTGATAATCGTCGAGGCTTTGCCCTGAAAGCAAGGACTCATTGAGAAGCAACGCTCCGTGAAACGCCATGCTCATTCCATTGCCACAAAGCGGAGCTATCATGCCTGAAGCGTCACCTGCCAAAGGGATATGTTGGTAAAAGGCCTGTTTTTTTTCGAAACTGATTTGTGAAATTACTTCGGGTGCATCCCACAGTTTGGTTGCATTTTGAAATATGTTTTTTAAATACGGATTTTTGGACAAAATCTGTGACTCTAGTTTTTCAATGCTATTTCCTGCTAGTTTTAAGTTTTTCTTGGTGGTCAGGTAGCAGAGGCAATATTTATCGCCTTCGATGGCCGAGATACCGCAATAGCCGTCTTTAAAGTTATGCAGAGCTATGGTGTCTTTCGCAAAATCAAAATCAATGTGATACTTAACGCCCACAAACTGATTGAGCGATGTACGGTTTTTATTGATAAACTCTCGCTTCCAGTTTACATCTAAATTAGACCTTTTGCCAAAAGCTCCAACCGCCATCTTTGCCGAAATTCGCAAAGCATCCGCGGCTATTTCAAATCCACTTGAAGTCTCTTCTATCTGTTTTACAGTGGTGCCTTCATGAATGTCTACACCCAGTTTTCGAGCTATTTCTACTAGCTTTTGGTCCAAAAAATACCTACTTACGCCAAAACCTCCCAAGGTGAGCGGAGCTGAAAGCACCGTTCCTTTAGGAGAAGATACGTGCAGTTTTTTAATTATGGGCAGACTTAGTTGTTCAAGGTTTAGTCCCAAATAATTTAGAAAGTCCCAGGACTCAAGGCTGATATACTCGCCACAAACTCTATGAAAAGGATATTTATTTTTCTCAAAAAGTACAACCCTTTTACCTGCTTTGGCTTGTAAAATAGCCAAACTAAGCCCTGCAAGTCCACCCCCTACTACAGCCAAATCGTATTGCTTTTGAGTATCCATATGCCTTATTTGTAAACAGTTATAACATACCTAAACGCCCACACCCAGCGAATACTGTAATCCTGAATACCTGCCCTTTCCAGTAGTTTCTCCCATTCGCTTCGGGTAAAACCACGCTTAACCGATAGGGGTGCGTCATTTTTTACCAAATACGATTTTGAGAATACCTTTGTTAAAAACTTTATAGAATAATAGGCCAGCCAATGTCGATGTAAGTCCGCAATAAAAAAACCTTTTTTTGAATTTTTATTCATCCAAACTAACATCTCAACTAGCTCATAATCAGAAAAGTGATGACAAAAAAGCGAGTTAAATATGATATCGTATGGTTTTTCGGGTGTATGGTGTTTGTAGTTTTCTTGAATCCAGTTTATGTTAGCATCCTGCAACTTACTGTAGCTTATACAATCTTCCTTTAGGTCTAATCCGGCATACGTGTTATTCGGAAATTTCTTTTTTAACATGCCCAAATTATCTCCACCGCCTGAGCCGATTTCTAGTATTTTATAGTTGGCGTAGGCATAAAAATTCATGTATCCGCTCAAAACCGCTTTGTGCCCGCCCAATAAGCTATTGATTGTTTTTAACTCCTTCAGGTTTTGATAAAGTGCTTCTTTTGGAATGTGCTCTGCGTCTAAAAGTTCTAACTCCCTGCTTTTTTTCATCCTAATTGATTGATTTCGAACTAAATGTAGCCATTTATCCTATTTTTTGCAAAGAAATACTTTCCATGGTTATCCCTGGTCCAAACCCCGCCACAAAGACTTTTTTTGCAGATTTAGCCATCATTCGTTTTAAAATAAATACTAACGTACATGACGACATGTTACCGAAGTCTTTGAGTACGCCATATGACTCACCCAAATCTGTGGCATTCAATGCCAAGGCTTTACCAGTGGCTTCCACTATTTTTCTACCTCCTGGGTGTATGGCCCAAGCATCTATATCGCTTATTTTTTGACCTGACTTGTGTAAAGCTGACTCCACAAACTCTTTGATATTTTGCTCTACTACCTCCGGCACTTCGGTTTTTAGACTCATCAAAAAACCAGTAGAACTAATATGCCACGCCATGGTGTCTTGGGCTTCGAGATATAGTTTCGAATAAAAAGAGGTGATATCAAATCCCTCACCGTGGTTTTGAACCAAACAAGCTGCAGCCCCGTCGCCAAAAAGTAAGTTTGACATTTGATAATCTAAAGTATCTTCTTTTTGAAAATGAAGGGTACACAATTCTACTAACACAATGAGCACCTTGGCATTTGCCTCTGATTTACAAAATGCATCCGCCAGTTTGAGTGCATGAATGGCCGCATAGCAGCCCATAAAATTTACGGATGTTCGTACTATTTCGGGCGAAAGCCCTAAGCTCTCTACCAAACTAACATCTAAACCAGGAGCAGACATTCCCGTACACGAAACGCTTATCAAATGTGTAATACTTGAATAATCTGTTCCAATTCCCGCATCTTCAAAAGCCGACACCCCTAATTTGGTAGCGTTTTCGCCATATATGCCCATCCTTTTTTCTACCGATGGAAATGGTTCTAAGTCTTGTGTTTTAGGAAAAAACGTTCGCTCATTTATATCGCATGCATAATCTTTTACTACCGAATATCTTTGGTCTATTCCTGACTTGGCATACATTAGCCTCAACCTTCTTTTTTCGTAATCGCTGGCTTGAGAAATACCCAACATAAAGTCGCGGATATCTGACTGCTGATTACAATATGCAGGAACGGCCGTACCTATATGTGTTATTACGCTCATAATTATTTTTGGAAAATTTACGGCTTCGTCGCTTTTTCGATGTCACCAAAAAGACAAACCGATTAAAAATGCTTTTGTTTTTTATTGTTTTGCTTTACTTACGTGTTTTTTACCATAAAATATTAAGCAAAAAACAAATATTAAGCATCACTGACGACAACACATTGAGCTGCATAGTGTGTTTAAAGTCCGCCATGCTTTGGTCTTTCAGGACCTTCACAAACCAAATATTTAGAAAACCAGCCACCGGAAGCGAGAAACCTACGAAACGATAAAACTCAAAGGCAGGCAAAAATAGGTACGCCACCACAAACGCAAAGGCAAAGAAAATCATACTGAAAACAAAAGTACCTTTAACCCCCAAAAGCATGCTAATGGTTCGATCGCCGCTTTTTGAGTCAGCCTCATGTTGATACACTTGCGTAAGCGGATAAACCGCCCACAGGATAAATGCTGACATGATTGCCCCCAAATATGCCGGTTCTCCGGCTTGAGTAGTTGCCTCCAAAAACTCTACAGGATTTAACTTTTGACCAAAAGTAAACACTAAAAAAAACACCAAAGCCCCTTGAAATAAACCCACAATGAGCCAACTGATTACCGCATATTTTTTTAACCTAACACCGGTGTAGCTGTACATTCTACTCACCGCCACATAAAACAAAACCCCAAGCCCAAAAAAGCGATCAACCATAAAAAAGGCGATTAAAATACCCGCCGCATCGAAATAATTGGCGGCTTTCCAGAGTTTACGGTCCACTTTAGGTGGATTTTCTAGCCCTCCGATACTGCCTTCGTCTTTGTCAAAATAGCTGTTATAGGCATTAGAAGCCGGATAAATACAGATATGTAATACAATAAAAATCAGAATATTGACAAAGGTGTACCCTGCCTGCTGCTGACTAAGTGCCAACCAATAAATGGGCATCAAAAAAAACGAAAATGGAAACCTAAGGTGTAAAAAAATATCTTTTGGACTCATAGTAGGTTAAAGAAGATTTGTGTGTACAAATTAGAAGAAAATAATCTGAATATTGTGCGATTGCCTTATTTTTGCAAAAAAGAAAATACATTGAAAGAATTAATATCGAAAATAAAGAACTCGCCTAGCGAAGTAAATTTCCAAGAAATTATAAGTGCCATAGATGCAAACTATGCGTTTACTCCCACAAAGTTCACGAATGGAAACGCTGTTAACGAAGCCGGTCAAAACTCAGGTTCATGCAAGGTTTTTGCCTTCGCGAAGCTCCAAAACCTTAGCAAAGAGGAAACCCTAACCTGTTTTGGAGACTATTACAGAAACGATGTTTTGGGTAATCCTGAAGGGGAAGACCACGCCAATATCAGAAACTTCATGAGCTTCGGATGGGACGGCATAAACTACGAAGGAGAAGCACTTAGGCCATTATAATTGGCTTATTTGCTTAGGTGATATATTTGGCTTCCCGCTAATAAAAAACACCCCAAACCGTAGTCTTCAAAATTTGCTTTTTTATCGTAGCTAAGTGGCTGCCCATCTTTGGGCTCTTTGCCCGTGGACTGCACATAGCCGAGCATGCCGTCTTTGTGAACACATTTTTTTGTCATGGCATTCCAGCCTTTTAGTGCCGGAGATAAGTACTTTTCTTCTGAAAGCCATCCTTTGTTTATTCCCCAAGCGTAGCCATACACAAACAGTGCCGTGCCGGATAATTCTGGCCCACCGAAATCACTCGGATCAGTGAGCGACACATTCCAGAAACCGTCTTTCCGCTGAAGTGGAAGCAGTGCGTCCATCATTTCTAGGTAGGTCGTTTTGTATTCTTGATAATGCGGGTCAGTTTCTGGCAAAATATCCATCACACGAGCCAAAGCCGCAATAACCCAACCATTCCCACGTGACCAATAGCAGTTTTGACCGCCCGGCGTTTTATATGGCGGCACAAAATCTTTGTCTCTCCACCAAAGCTTCTCTGCTGAGTTATACAATCCACCGCCTTCTATGTTTTTTGAATGTATATATAAATCATACATTTTTTCGCTGTAACGGGCATCGTTTTTCATGACCGATAGCTTTGCGAATACCGGCATCGCCATCTGCAATGCATCTATCCAAGTCCAGTCGTCGGCTTTGTCTGAGTACGTCATCATATCTACCGCATACTGTATCTCCAAAATCTTGTGCGACTGAGGGTCTTGTTGGTACAAATCCAAATAGGTTTGACCTGCACACATCGGGTCGGCATGTCTCGAATTCCGCCCGAATCTTAAACTCCAATTATTGCCCTCTGCCCAATCTAACATATACTTTAAATAGGCACTATCTGGTGCAATTTTATTGAAATCTACCAAGCCTTCGTAATACACACCGCGGGTCCAAAGATTGGAGGTTCGTACTTTATCAGAGACTATTTTTTGAGCAGGATCTGGCCAAACACGCATAAAATATGCGTTGGTTTTCTCCATCACATCTATCACACTTTTTTTGGTAGGAGTCCGTTGAGCCAAGGCATGCAAACTCATTCCAATAAAAAATATTACAAATAAATTAAGGCGTTTCAATTTCATTTTTTTCTATTTTAGTAAATATCTCTTCAGCGTGGTTTTATTTGTATTTTTAATACCTAAAGCCACATTTTCAGCGTTTAGCTTTGCTCCTGCCAAATTGGTATGGGTGTTATCTTTTTGGGTAAAATATAGTTCTTTAACTTTTCCCGTACCCAAACTTTCGTAAACCTCAGCCGAACTTTCGTGCAAATCTATAAAATGGCTATGGGTCTGTTTGGCTACTTCGGCCGCCCATTTGGGGTAATATTCTACGGTTCTTTTTATTTTATTTCCTTCGAAATTATTTCTCGGTACAGGCGAACAGATAAAAACCTCCACGCCTTTGGCCTGAGCTTCAGTCGCAAATTTTCGCATATACCACCCAAAAGTATGTACCAATTCGTGTTTTTTAGTGATTACATTATCAATTTCTACAGATTCTTCTCCTATGCCTTTTATGGTTCCTCGTGCTCTTAGGGTGTCATTGATGGCCCAGTCGTCATTATGACCAAACTGCATAATCAAATAATCCCCTTTTTGAAATTTAGCCAAAAGTGGTTCCCACCTACCATCCGTTAAAAACGTGCGACTACTACGGCCACCAATCGCATGGTTTTCTATGTTTATTTTAGTGGTATCAAACTTGGCATCGAGCACACTCCCCCATCCCCACATATCGCTTTCGCCTTTTCCTTGTCCCGTTTTTACGGTGCTGTCACCTATTAAAAATAGCGTAGGTTTTGGTTTTGGAGAAAAAAATAACCCCAAGATTAAAAATACTAACAATCTAAACATATCTGTTTTTCAATAAATGTACATTCCGTTTCAAAATTAAGTCTTCTGTGCTATCTTGTTTTCTAAAATAAGAAATAGATAAAACACTAGCCAAAGAATGATAAAGAAAAGTTACGAAGAAATAATTTCAACCCTCACAAAAAAATTTAAAGAAGCAGGTTTGGATACCGAAAAGGCTAAATCTATAGCCGAAATCTTGACCGAAGGAGAACTTTTGGGGCATACCACACACGGCTTGGCATTGGTGCAAGCCTACTTAGACGAACTCGCAGGCGGCACCATGGAAAAGACCGGGAGCTACGAAGTGCTCAACAAAACCATTGTGGCCGAAGCCTGGGACGGACGCTATCTGCCGGGCACATGGCTAACCGAGAAAGCCATAGAAAAAGCAACCGAAATGGCCAAAGAATACGGCACTGGCACCATAACGATTCAAAAATCGCATCACATAGCCTGCTTGGCAGCTTTTTTAGAAAAAACTACACGAGAAAACCTAACTGTAATAGTGGCCTGCTCTGACCCAAAAAATAAGGCGGTAGCTCCATTTGGTGGTACTATCCCCATGTATTCGCCCAATCCTTTGGCTATCGGAATTCCGACAGAAAGTGAACCTATACTGATAGATGTAAGCATGTCAACCACCGCAAATGGTGTGGTAAACCGAGCCGCAAAAAATAATGTAAAACTGGGCGGACCGTGGCTTTTAGACAAAACCGGAAATGCTACAGATGACCCCCAGGCTATATTTGACAACCCGCCGGCCACAGTTTTGCCTTTAGGCGGCATGGACCTCGGCTACAAAGGCTTTGCCTTAGGTATTATGATAGAAGCCCTAACAGGAGCATTAGGCGGCCATGGAAGGGTTTCCGACCCGAGCAGATGGGGTGCTTCGGTATTTGTACAAGTGATAGATTCTTCAAAATTTGGAGGTGAGCATTATTTTTTATCTGAAATGCAACATTTTGTCGAAAATGCAAAAAACAATACACCACTTAACCCTCAAAATCCAGTTAGGTTACCCGGCGAAAACGGACTCAAAAAGAAACAATTAATGCTCAAAGAAGGCATTATAATACCCGAGAATCTTTTAGTTTTTTTTGAATAAACCGTGCAATTATTTTTTGCAGAAGCGTATAATAAAAATTCACTGTCAAACAGGTAAAAAAATAGAAAATAAATCATTACATCGCCCTGCACTGTTTGAGCACTGTTAAAATTCTTTTGGGAAGTATATTTTTTTTTAGAACATTGACAATAAGAATTTTAATTGTGCGAGTTTGTAGGGTGCAGTTTTTTTTGCTCCGTTTTTTTTCGAAAAAAAATGGAGGCCCCGCTGGCAGGCGACCCAGTTAATGAAAGGGGGGTGTTTTTCAAAATGATTAAAAAATGGCTTCAATGGTAGGTTTGAGCTATGTTTTCTTTAAAAATAAAAATTAACCGTTTAACAGTAATAAAAATTTAAGGTTGAATTAATCTTATTTTAAGTTTCGAGAAAGTACTTTGTTAAGTTCTCAAAGCCAACTTAGGCTAATTAGAGAACTTTATCGTATCTAATCAAAAACAATTAATTTTTATGAAGACCCTACAAAAAATAACCTTTTTATTATTACTCAGCATTTCGGTTCAGGCCCAATATAAGTTCGCTGTCGGAGCCAGATTTGATGGAAGTCCGGGATTAACCCTAAAAGCAAATAAACTTGGGAAAGCAGGTGCCGAGTTTTTACTTGATGGCTTTGGAAGAGGCCTAAAAGGAACCGCATTGATTGAGTGGAATCAAGCGGCATTTAACGGTGGCGGATTTAGATGGTACTATGGTTTTGGTGGTCACTTAGGCTCTGCTCCATATTACAGACACAAAGACTACGTTGAGTCTAATTTTCAGGTAGGAGTTGACGGTATCGTAGGCTTAGAATATAACTTTACCGAAATACCACTTAACATGAGTATTGACTGGAAACCAGAATTTAATCTGATAAACTATCCGGGATTATATATTCAAAACTTCGGGCTATCAGCCAGGTTTGCAATCAAATAAAACTATAAAAGACCCTTCAGCCATATGCTCAAGGGTCTTTTATTTATTCGAAAAAAACTATTAATCTAAAATTGGTTCTGCGTGCATTTTCTCATCGTCGAGCTCTCCCTCCCAACGAGCCACCACTGTAGTAGCCAAGCAGTTACCAAACACATTTACAGTGGTACGGGCCATATCCATTAGCTCATCTATTCCTATAATTAACAATACGGGCCACTCAGGCAAACCAAACGAAGCCAAAGTTCCCAACAAAATCACCAAAGTGGCTCTAGGTACTCCGGCTACACCTTTACTGGTTAGCATTAAGGTTAATAACATCACGATTTGTTGCTCCACCGGAAAATCAATACCCGCAGCTTGTGTAACAAATATAGCCGCCAAAGAAAGGTAAAGCGTAGATCCATCCAAGTTAAAACTGTAACCCGTTGGCATTACAAAAGACACAATATGACGTGGCACTCCGAAACGCTCCATTTGCTCCATGGCCTTAGGCAAAGCTGACTCTGAACTGGTAGTAGCAAAGGCAATAGAAAGTGGCTCAGAGATGTTTTTGACAAATTTTATTACAGGAACTTTGATGATTAACATGACAGGTACTAAAACCAACAAAACGAAGGCTATTAGTGCCAAGTAAAGTGTCATAAGTAACAAAGCGAGATTTTTAAGAACCTCAAAACCCATGTGACCAACTGTAACCGCGATGGCCGAACCTACCGCAAAAGGAGCGAAATACATTACGATAGAAGTAAACTTAAACATCACTTCAGAAAGAAGTTCGATACCGCCTACCATTTTCTCGCGTTTTTTCTTCTCTAGCATGGCCAAACCTATACCAAATAACACCGAGAATATTACGATTTGGAGCGTTTGTCCTTCAGCTACTGATTTAGCAATGTTTTCAGGAAATACATGAAGAAGTACGTCTTGCCACGTTTGAGGATCCACATGAGGGAGCTCTTCCGCTACTCCTGGCATTTGCTTGATACCCGCACCTGGTTTAATCCAGTTGGCAAAAAACAAACCTATAAATAAGGCCAACGTGGTAACTACTTCAAAATAAAGGAGCGATTTCCAGCCCATACGGCCTACTTGCTTTAGGTCAGAATGACCCGCAATACCCGCCACAAGTGTAGCAAAAAGCAGGGGCCCGATGATGGCCTTAATAAGTTTTATGAAAATTTTACTTACAACTTTAAGGTTTACCGCAAACTCAGGAAAGTCATGCCCTATTTCGGCACCGATAATCATACTTATCAAAATCCATACGGTAAGCGACTTTCGCTGATATGCAAAAAGCACCATAGCGGCGATAAACAAGTACCTAAAAATTACAAGAACAGATTCCGAAATGTCTACTACGTGAAAGTAATTTAAGAGTGTGGTGGAAGACGCTAACGCTAAACTAATAGCGATAGCAAGCAAGGTATACTTTGTTTTCATTTTCTAGGGTTATTGATGATAGTTTGAATTCGGATTCAAAATAAATCAAATATTGTTTCTATTTCAAAATTTCTTTCAAAACACCCTCATAATGACATCAAAAGTTAAAAAAAACTATTGAATTCCTTATTTATTACAAAAACGAAAACTTATATATCAAAATTGAATTTAAAATTCAGTTTTATTAACTCTTCGGTCTTGAGTCCCATCAAGCCTGGAGGTACCACATTGTAGTCGGTCATGTTAATATCAAAAGCCCCCTCTACCAAAAGTTTTTTACCCGAAATACTCTTTTTTGCTGTAACTTCTACGGGTTTAGTAACTCCATGAAAAACCAAATTCCCCTTTATTTGCAATGAACTTCCATTATCTGTGATATTGTTAGCCGAAAATGTAATATTGGGAAACTTCAAAGCTTCTAAAACCTCCAAAGCATGTGAATCTCTATTTGAGTTTTCACTATCAAAAGACCGTACAGCCACTACCACAGCCACAACTTCCACTTTTTGTGTATCGTCATTAAAAACTATGATACACTTCCCATCTTTGGCCGATGCAGTCCATTCATGCAAAGGGTGTTTCATGCTATAGCCGATTTCTGATGATTTTTTGTTTGCCTCTATTTTTCTTTTAGACTGGGCACTGGCATTTAATAGCACTCCTAACAGTAGCAATGCGGTTAATATATTTTTCATAAAATTTTAAGATTAAATCGTTTCTATAATTCAAATTTAATAGAGGCTATCGCTAAAGCGTACGCCCCAAAAGTTGTGTAGGCAGCTGCTCTATGGTACTTCTTTAAGGTAAAATTATTACTTATTTGACCTGCCAAAACGTTGGTCGTAATCATACCTGTCAGGTGCACATAAGAGAGTATTTTATGCAATTTAATATTGTCAAATTTCTTACGATTAATAAAAGGAGGTGGCGAGGTAAAACTCATCAAAGCCGTAGTAGCATAACCAATATTGATACCCGTAGCCACACCTTCGTGCCATTTTTTTACTTGCGGATTATACTCCCTGTTGTCGTCATACAACCTCGAGCCCAAGAACCCCTGTGCCACCATAGCTGCTGCGGTGGTCAAACCCACCGCTTGATGAATACGAAACATGGTTCTTCTTATTTTTAGCTCATGTTCGCGGGTTTCTGGTGTAAGTACCCTTGGGGCTATTCCCACCTTACGATACAGCCCGTTTTCCCCCCAAAGCATTCTTTGGGTAAACATCATTCGCTCAGGTAGTAAACTTTGTGGTTCCTGATTTAGACTTAAATCACCTGTAATATCAAGTAAGAGGCTATCTGTATTAATCTCTTGGCAAAGGGCCATGAAAGGAAACATCACCAAAAAAATCAATAGCTTTTTCATATTTTATACGTTTAGTTTTACCAAATCTAACAATTTACGCCTTAACACTCAAAGATTGTGTTGTACCGTCAAAAGTAGTTTTAAAAACTTTAAGACTCATAGATGCAGGCGATTTTTTAACCGTACCAGTCAGGTTGAACTCCGAACCATGGTTATTACACCAGATATCTCCTTCGTTTTTACGGTATTGCAACTGAGTGCCTTGGTGCGTACAAGTTTTAGAAAGTGCGATATAATTGCCGTTTGCATTTGCCACCAATGCGTCGCCAACTATTACAAATTCACCCACATTTTTTAATTTACCGTAGTTTGCACTTGTGAGATCTAAAGTAAAATCTAACGAGTCACCAGTGGTGGTGCCCGATAGGCCCATATTGGGTGTGCCACCTCCAGTAGTGCCTCCGGTGTTACCGTCAGCCATAACTTCGTCTTTGCTGCACGCAGTTACTGCTCCAATGCAATAAAAAGCGATTAGAGCCTTGCTAGACAAGCCCAATGTCTTTAAAAACTGTCCTCTGTTTACTGTTTTATTTTCCATGTTACTTTTTTTTTATTTGTAACACTTACGGAAGTCAGAAGGTTTTGGTTGTTAAAACTCAAATATTTATTTAAAATTCAGCATTTTAGCAAAAAACAGGGCTTTTATATAAAACAAAAAACACATGACTTTATATAAACTCTAATTTTACAGTTCTTAAAAATACCTCTTTAGCTTAAGTTTTGAGGTTTCAAATGGCTGTTTGGTCCAGGCATCTGAGATAACGAGTGCCGCACCCAATGCAGAAGCTTGTGCTACTTCTGAGGCGTATACTTCAATATTAAAGAAGGCCTCTGAAAGTAAATTCATGAAGATTTCGTTGCGTGAAAAACCTCCATCTACAAATATCTTTTTAGGAGCATTGTTTCCAAAAGTTTGTTTTGTAGATGCTATTTGTTGCGTTACCAAATCCATTATAAACTGGTGATAAGCCTCTTCATAAGTTCTAAACATATTGATATTTCGCTCTACAAAAGGACATTCTCTAAGCTCCCCCAATTCCACTTGGTCAGGCATGACTTGTTTGTGGGCTTTGCGTAGCTGCTGAATCAGTTTATAATCAAACTTAACGTTTTTATAATAATCTTCGGATACACTAAAGTAACTAGCCAAGTGCTTTACTTGTCTCTCGTGCTCATTGCCTGAAAACAACCGTGCTGCTCTTACGGTCTTTCCTTCAAAACTGATAAAATTCAATCCATCATTTTCCAATTCTTTATTGGTCAATGCCGTATGATTATTTGGATTGAGCGTTATACACCACGTGCCAGTAGAAATCAAAACAAAGTCTTCAGCCGACTTAAGATAAGGCACCAAAGCCGCTGAGCTGTCGTGAATACCAGGACCAACAACCACCTGTTCCGCTTCTACAGTTTCTGAGGCCTTTACAGGTTCCAAGCTTATAGATTTTAGGCGTTCTGCTTCTACCCAATTGTGGTATTTAAATGCATCAAAATCCCACAAGGCAGTGTGGCAGCCTATGCTCGTAAATTCAGCCTGAGCTTTTCCTGAAAACAAAAACGAAAGGTACTGAGGCAAATGTAGCGAGTAGCGGACATGTTTAAAAAACTCCACTTTCTCGTATTTTAACCAATACAGCTGCAAGCCCGAGTTCAAAAGGCCAAGGTTTGGCGAAGCCACCGCTCTAAAGAAATCTTCAGCTGGGCCATACTTCGCCAAAAACTCATCTTTGAGTTTACGAGGCATTACTTTGAGGTAATTGTAAAGTGGCGTAACAGGCTGTAGATTAGCACCAATATGTACCAAACTAGCACCATAGGCCGAAAAATTTAAGGCTTTAAGCGTAAATTCAGTGTTAGACTTAAGGACCTCTATTTGAGCAAGTACCCATTCTGTCAATGCCTTTAGGTCATCACAGACATCGCCGTCGTCATCCAAGACTTCTTCAAACACCACTTGATGTTCATACACTACATCAAAGCTTTCATTAAAAGCCAACAGTTTTTTATTGGTTTTTCCGATGTCAAAGACGGCACAAATGTTCTGCATATCTGTTATTTCTGAAGATTTTTTTTCTTTAAAATTATTTTAAAAACTTAATACAAACTGGCATCGAAATCTCTAACTCAAGGTTTAAGTCTTTCAAAGCTCCGGTTTTAGCATCTCGCTCAAATATCACAATATTGTCGGTTTCCTGATTGGCCACCAATAGGTATTTGCCATCAGGCGTAATTCCGAAATTACGCGGCACTTTGCCTTTTACGCTAGTTTGCGAAAGCTGCGTTAACTTTCCTGTTTGCTCATCTACTGCAAAAGTAACGATCATGTCGTAAAAGCGATTTGAGCCATACAAAAACTTTCCGTCTGGCGAAAAGTGTATGTCTGCACACGAGTTTTCACCTTTAAAGTCTTTGGGCAAGGTACTCACTTCCTCCACTTTGGTAAGCATTCCGTCTTTTACAGAAAATTGCGTAATGATACCCGCCATTTCTTGTATCACATACATTAGTGGAAGGTTCGGATGAAACGCAATATGTCTAGGACCCGAACCCGCCTTTACGGGCATTTCTTGCACTTTACTTAACTTACATGTAACCTCGTCAAATGCATAATTGGTCACGATATCCGTACCCAAATCAGCTACATACAAATTTTTATTATCAGGTGAAATATTAACCGAATGCACATGCGGCTTCTCTTGCCTACTTTTGTTTGGCCCCGAACCTACATGCTGTATAGTTTGACTTGGCTCTTCTAAACTGCCGTCGGCTTTGACAGGCAATACAGCCAAACTACCGCCTGTATAGTTTCCAGTAAACGCCCACTTGCCAGTTTTGTCTAATGTAATGTAACACGGATGTGCTCCACCCGAACTCACCATGTTTTTAAAGGTAAATGCACCCGTTTTTTCATCAAACCCAAAACTTTTCACGCTTCCGCCTTTGGTTTCACAAATGGCATAGACGTGTTTTTGGTCGGCACTTATGGCCAAAAACGAAGGGTCTTCTAATTCGGGAGAATGACTAATTATTTTCGTGCTTTTTTCGGTGGGATTAAACTCACAGAAATAAACCCCTTCAGCCCCTTTTTTAGAATAATCTCCAACTAAAAACCTATAGGTTTTTCCCTTTTGCTTTGACTCTTTGCTTACTGAGCAAGAAACTAACATGGAGATTAATACGGCAACAATTAATTTAATTTTCATTTTTGGGCTTTCTAAGGTTATTAAATTCTTCGAATCATTTCACAAATATCGGTACAGTTTTTATTTCAAAACCTGATCAAATTCACTTTTTATGGCTTTTGCCCAAACATCGTATCCTTTTTGGGTTTGGTGCAATTTATCACTTATAAAATACTCGTCGATTGGTTTTCCGTCAGCACCCAAATATGCTGCTTCTGTATTTATAAAAAACAGGTTTTTCTTGGTTTTACAGTAAGATTCTATCAAAGCATTTGCCTCTCTTATTTGTGGCCAAACCTGCCAGCGAGACATGGTAGGCGTTATGGCAATAAAAAATATAGGTTGATTCTTATTTTTCTTTCTGATGATTTTCTCAACGCCTTTAAACAGACCCAATACTTCTCTTGGAGTTTTGTCGTCTTTGGATCCACTGATATCATTTGCTACAAAAATCGCAACCGCTCTAAACTTGTGAGGCTCCACTATTCTTTTGGTAAAAACAATTAAATCAGTAAATTTTGCCCCACCATATCCACGCTGAATCACCGGATATGGAGCCATGTCTTTTTCTATGTTTTTCCAAAGCCTAATGCTCGAACTTCCAATAAACAAAACAGCGTTTTCAGGATCTTTTTCAATTTTGTCTTTGGCCTCTAGTTTCTGAATTTCGGGCTCCCATGACTTAGCCGTTTTCTCGTATTTACGAGTTGGGGAACACGAAAACACGATTACAGAAAGTAAAAAAACTGCTATTTTTTTCATTTTGAAAGGATAATATTCTTTGAGATGCAATTTAACAAAAATCTTTAGCTTAGGTAACCCAATCTCTCTTGCACAGCCTTTATTTTGCCTGATACACCAGAAGAGATTGTTTTAGTTTTAATAACTACCAAAAAAACAATTAAAAAGCTTCGCCGATAGTAGCATAAAAATTCCCGCTGTGATACGGCGAAAGTGCATAGTCAAGTCTTAAATTCAAATGATTTTTTGTGGCTATTCTAAGACCTGCACCATAGGTGTATTTTGGAAGGTTCATTCGTAATATACTCGTTTCATTTCCTAAAAAAGCTACACTACCAAAAGCAGCGGCTCCAATAATCTTCCAAATTTCCTGACGAAACTCGGTTTGCAGTATCAAGGCATTTTTATCTCTAAAATATCCTTCGTATATACCCCTGAGTCGATTTTGACCTCCCAAAAAAGCCAACTGATTAAATGGCACATCGCCGATATTAGAAATACCCACCACATTGTTTGCCCAAACGGTCTTTTTGCCCAAACTGGCGTATTTTGAAACATCTACTGATATTTTTACAAAATTCCGATTCGCTCCGAAAATTTTATTGGAAGGCACTACGTAGGCTTCACCAAAAATCCCTTTCGTAGGGTAAAAAACCGCATCTCTCGTATCTTTAATTAAACTTAAACCTATACCCGAGGTCCTTGAATAATCCGACCCATTTATAATTCCTGAGCTTAATTCGCCCCCTTCTTGGGTTCCAGTGATTCTATAATTTTCAAAATTTATCCTTGCTCCCAAATACGTAGTAGCATTAATATGTTTTGCCGCCAAAAATCTAAACCTAAAATAATCGGTATCAAACTTTTCGTCTTTCACTTTGTTTTCTCCTATGCCCGAATAAATGTAGTTATACCTATACCATCCGTTTTCGGAGTTAAAATAATATGTATTATTTTTTGAGAAAATCTTAAAAGGCACAAAAAACAATATCTGCTTATTTTGGGTAAAAGTAAGGCCAAAAGTTACCTGCGAAGGCTTCGCCCACGAAGAATCCTTGGTAAAGTTAAAACTCGCACTCCCTCCAACTCCTGCTCCCCAGCGGGTTTCGGGCAGTCTAAAAACTACAGGCAAAACCACAATACTTTTGTCTCTAAGTAGTTTATGTTTGAGAGTATCGGCATTTTGTGAGAAAGCGGAAATAGAGATGAAAGCGAAAACAACGAAAACTAATCTACTTTGCATATTTGTTTTTAGGGAGATATATAGCTTATGTACTCTTTAAACTTTAGAAAGGTTTAAATTGGAACTAAAACTTATGTATTTTTTTTGTATTAACTTTAATGGATGTTTAAACATAAAATATTTAGGCAAATCACACTAAATTTGTAACGAAGATAAAATCAAATTGATGCAAAATCTAAAAATATATAATACCCTTAATAGAAAAAAGGAAGTTTTTGAACCGATAACACCTGGATATGTGGGCATGTACGTGTGTGGTCCTACTGTATATAACTACGTACACCTGGGCAATGTCCGCACATTTTTAACTTTCGATGTGCTCTATAGATACCTCCTTCACTGCGGCTATAAAGTCAGATATGTAAGAAACATAACCGATGTGGGTCACTTAGTAGGTGATGGCGACGAAGGCGAAGACAAAATAGGCAAAATGGCCAAACTAGAGCAACTGGAGCCTATGGAAATTGTACAACGCTACACCAACGATTTCCATAAAGTATTAGAAAGTTTCAATTTTTTACCGCCAAATATCGAACCTTCGGCTACCGGTCACATGGTAGAGCAAATAGAAGCTGTGAAGAGCTTGATAGAAAAAGGCCTGGCCTATGAATCACACGGTTCGGTGTATTTTGACATAAATAAATATAACGAAGGTGGCCATAACTACGGCAAGCTTTCAGGAAGAATATTAGAGGACCTTTTGAATGAAACGCGTGAACTTGACGGGCAGTCTGAAAAGCGGAATCCTTTAGATTTTGCAATTTGGAAAAAAGCCGCTCCTGAACATATCATGCAGTGGCCTTCGCCTTGGGGAATGGGATTTCCAGGCTGGCACTTGGAGTGTACCTGCATGAGCACCAAATACTTGGGCAACCAATTTGATATTCACGGTGGCGGCATGGACCTAAAGTTTCCACACCACGAATGTGAAATAGCTCAAGGAACTGGCCTAACGGGTATCAATCCGGTTAAATATTGGATGCACTCTAATATGCTAACCGTAAATGGGCAAAAAATGTCTAAGTCGCTCGGCAACAGCTTCTTGCCTGCTGAACTTTTTGCAGGAAGTCACCCACTACTCGAGCAAGCCTACAGCCCAATGACCGTTAGATTCTTTATGCTTCAGTCGCAGTATAGGTCTACTTTAGACTTTTCTAACGACGCCCTAAAAGCCGCTCAGAAAGGATACAGGAGATTAATAAATGGACTTCGAATTTCGAAAACATTGACTTATGAAACTTCTGAGGAAACAATAGCATTAGACGAGAAAAAAATAGCTGAAATCAACAAAGCATACGATGCCTTTTACGAAGCACTAAACGACGACCTAAATACGGCTGTAGCCATAGCTCAGTTGTTTACGTTTTTGAAATATATCAACATGTTATACATGAAACAATTGGCTCCTGCTGCCTTGGGCGAGGAAGTTTTCGATAAGCTCGTTAAATTTTATGTGGTTTTTATAGAAGAAATTTTAGGTTTAAAAGAAGAACAACTTGGCAACGACGAAGTGGTGGTACTTGGTATGTTAGAACTTTACAGAGAATACAAAGCCAACCAGCAGTACGACAAAGTTGACCAAATCAGAGCTTATTTTAAAGCTAACGGCATGACCATAAAAGACATGAAACACCGCATAGACTGGGCTTGGGAAGAATAAAAGAAAATCGTATTTTCATACAGAAAGGAAGAGCCTCGGTTCTTCCTTTTTTTTGTGTAAAAAAAGCATAAGGTCTAAAACGAAAAATGCCAGAAGCTTGTGGCTCCCAGCAAATTTCAATCTATTGTTATAATTAATCCTAGTCGTCTAATAAGCCGAGTGCAAACCAGTTGGCAATTGCCTGTCTGTTGTCTGCGACTAACAATCTCTTTCTGTCAAACTCGTTTGTAATATTTCCTAATTCTATAAATACTACTGGTGGCTCTGACTGCTTGATAGTCCAAAGGCTTCGTGGCTTCACTTCTCCAAAATACCCTCTTCCTGACTGCACTTCTTCGTATTTACCTTTTATTGTTTCGTACATTTTGCTTGCCATAATATGGCTCTCGTGATTTTGATCATTGTAATAGAAAAATATATCTACTTTATGATCTGAGTATCTTGAGTCAACGTGTGTCTCTATTACGCGTTGTTTTTTGTATCCTTTACGAGCATTTTCAGCATATAGGTCATTAATGATTCTTGTTCTTTGACGTAATCGCTCCGACTGGTTTCTTGGAATAGCGTCTCCGCCCCAAACTACTTCGTCTTTGTCCATTTCTAAATACATGTCGTCTCTAATGCCGTCGTTTTCGTCTCTAACAATCATGTACACTTTAGCTCCATGACTTATCAGATTTCTCGCTAGGCGTAAACTTACGTCGTAAGCATACTCGTCTTCACATATTTTTTTGCCGTCTACAGTAGCTACCGCACCTGGGTCTGGCCCACCGTGGCCGCTTATGATATAATAAACTTGCTTGGTTAGCTTATTATCTAAAACTGGGGTATTTGCGTATTTATCACCAAAAATCGAATATTCGTAAACGTTAGAATTATTTTCGGGATTATAAAATGAACACAGGACAAACACAAATACAATACTTAGGAAAGAGAATACAGTTTTTTTCATCTTTTTATGGGTTATATTAGAAAAGCAACAATCGATATTATTCGACGTTTGATAGTACAATTTTCAAATACTGTGCCAAAAAATTCATTTACTTTAAGAATTACATTATTTTTGTTAAAAATAAAGAACGAAATGAAATCTAAATTCAGTAGAATATGTGTAGTTTTTTTTACTACACTCACGTTATTTAACTGCAAAAACAACAGCAGCGAAAACACAACCTCAAACTCAGAAATAATTGATAGTAAAACCAATAGCACACCTATAAAAGCTCCCGAGTTTAATTCTGACTCGGCCTTTGCTTATGTAGAAAAACAAGTAAACTTTGGGCCGAGAGTACCTGGCACTGCTGCTCATAAAAAATGTGGCGATTGGCTTTCAAATAAATTTAAAAGCATGGGATTAGAGGTCATAAATCAAAACTTTACGGCTATCACTTACGATAATAAGTCAATTCCTGCCCGAAATATCATAGCTAGTTTTAACCCAAAAGCTACCAAAAGAATAATTTTAAGCTCGCATTGGGACTCTAGGCCTTTTGCAGACAAAGACCCCTCAAACAAGACCGGAGCTATAGATGGAGCAAACGATGGAGCGAGTGGCGTTGGGGTTATGATAGAAATAGCGAGACAACTTACCGCAGACTCATCCATGTCAAACCTAGGCGTTGACTTTATATTATTTGACGCCGAAGACTGGGGTGCACCCGAAAGCTACACCAAAGAAGTTAAGCACCCATACGGAGGCTATTGCTTAGGGTCAGAATATTGGTCTAAAAACCTCCACAAGCCAAACTATACTGCTTTTTATGGCATTTTGTTAGATATGGTGGGTGCCAAAGATGCTACGTTTAGACATGAAGGTGTTTCTATGCAAGTTGCCCCAAGTGTGGTAAACAGCATCTGGGCCAATGCCTCAGAGCTGGGCTTCAGTCAGTTTTTTGTTTCGCAAGAAGGCGGCTCCCTTACTGACGACCACGTACCTGTGATTCAAAATGCTAAAATACCGATGATAGACATCATAGATTTAAGACCTACAGAAAATACTTTTTTTGAACATCATCATACACATGGTGATAACATAGACACCATAGACAAAACCACTTTAAGTGCGGTTGGTAAAACATTAATGTTTACTTTTCTGAAAGAAAACGCAAACTTGTAAAGCCCAAATAAAACCTACCTAAAAAAATGAAAAAAAGTATCGTCGTAGTACTCCTTTTGATTTCAAAAGTAACTTATAGTCAAAATTTAGATTACGAAAAACTATCGCAAGAATTTGGAAGAAAGCATCTAAGCACTTTGAAAGAATACCTTTCTATTCCCTGCGATGCAAACTACAAAGCCGATATTTTAAAAAATTACACTTGGGTAGAAAATCAGTTTAAGCAAAGAGGATTTACTGCCCGAACGCTTCCTACACTAACTTTACCGGTGTTGCTGTTAGAAAAAAAATCTAGAAATGTGATGGCTCCTACCCTCATGTTTTATTACCACTCCGACGGTCAACCCGTAAAAAACAGCGAATGGTTTCAAGAAGACCCATTTAAGCCTGTTTTGAAACAAAAAGATGCAAATGGTGATTGGAAAGAAATACCCTACAGCTCATTAGAAGGGAAAATTGACCCTGAATGGCGAATATTCGGAAGGGCATCATCTGACGACAAAGGGCCTGGCGTGATGCTATTGGCTGCTTTAGATGCCATGGAGGCCTCAAAACTTAGCCCCAATTACAATTTAAAAATTGTGGTAGATTTTGAAGAAGAAAAAGGCTCTGTAAGCTTACCTTCCCTAATAAAACAATATAAATCTGACCTTAAGTCTGACCTGCTTCTGATATTTGACGGACCCGCTCATGCGTCTAACTTGCCCACTATTACATTTGGAGCAAGAGGCATTTCCACAGTTACATTAACCACTTACGGGCCGTATTTGCCTCTACACAGCGGCCACTATGGAAACTACATTCCTAACCCGGCACTCCGTATGGCCAAGCTGCTGGCAGACATGAAAGACGACGAAGGAAGAGTCACCATTCCGGGATTTTATGAAGGTATTAAATTAGACGATGCCACTCGCCTGAAAATTAGTACTGTACCAGACGACCTCGCGGCCTTGAACACCCGAATGGGAATAAAAATCCCGGACCAAGTGGGCCAAAACTACCAAGAGTCATTGATTTACCCTTCTTTGAATATCAGAGGATTGAAGTCTGGTGAAGTTGAAAAACTTGCAGCTACCATTATTCCAAATACAGCAATAGCTGAAATAGACATTCGGATAGTAAAACAAAGTAATCCAGACTCATTGCTCTCTAAGCTCAAGAAATACATAGTTTCTAAAGGCTTTTACATCACCACCGAAGATCCCAGCCCCGAAGAACGAGCAAAACATAACTTAATCTGTAAGTTTAACACAAGACCAGCTTATGGTGCATTTAGCACTGAAATGCAAAGCAAAAATGGACTTTGGCTTGAAAAAGCAATTAGCAAAACTACAAATGCTCAGGTTGTAAAACTCCCTACTATGGGTGGTTCGGTTCCTATTTCGCCATTTGTAAGCGAACTTGGGGTAGAGGCTGTAATTATTCCGACCGTAAACTCTGACAACAACCAACACAGTGCCAACGAAAACCTCCGCTTGGGAAATTACTTCGATGGTATAAAAACTATGATTGGCTTACTGTCTGAACGATATTAAAAAAACAAGCTTTCCGTTTTTGTGTTTAAAGATAAAAAGGGCATTTTTCAGAAATGCCTTTCCAATAATTCGTATTATAATTAAGTTTGCAGAAATTTCCATTAGATGAATAGAATTACCTCTCTTTTTAAAGAAAAAAGCCAAAACGTATTAAACATATATTTTACAGCTGGTTTTCCGACGCTAAACGATACGCCTGACATATTAAAGGCTCTGCAAGTAGGTGGAGCTGATATAGTAGAAATAGGTATGCCATATTCAGACCCAGTGGCAGATGGAGAAACCATACAAGACTCTAACCAGGCGGCTCTCGAAAACGGTATGTCGATAAAAGTGCTATTTGAACAGCTTGAAAACATCAGAGCCGAGGGCGTTACCCTTCCAATAATTTTGATGGGATACCTAAACCCCGTATATCAATATGGAATTGAGAATTTCTGTAAAAAATGTAAAGAAATAGGCATCGATGGATTAATACTTCCTGACCTGCCAGTAGACGAATATTTTAGAGAATACAAGGCGATTTTTGAAAGCTATGGTATCCTTAACATATTCTTGATTACGCCACAAACGAGCGAAGACCGCATCAGAAAAATAGATGAAATATCAGATGGATTTATCTATATGGTGTCGTCTGCGAGTGTGACTGGGGCCACGTCTGGCATAAATGCGGGAATGGAAGAATACTTTAACAGAGTAAATGCCATGAACCTCAAAAACCCTCGCCTAATAGGTTTTGGAATAAAAGACAAGGAAACGTTTTCAAAGGCTGCTAAATATGCCTCAGGAGCTATAATAGGCAGTCAGTTTGTAAGAATCATTGGCACTTCCAAAAATCTTAAGGAAGACATTGTTACTTACGTAAAGTCTCTTAGATAAAAACCAAAAAAAAAGACTTCCAATGGAAGCCTTTTTTTTACTTAAACCAAAGAAAATTATGAAGTTCAGGAGGTGTTACCCTCCCTTGTCCCGATAATTTTTGGTTTGAGTTAATAATTATTTATTCAACAACTCGTCAAACGATAAACTCACGTAGTACATAGAACCTACAGAAGCACTACCAAACGCTTGTACGTAAGGCTTACCTCCAATATTGCTACCTCCTACTTTAATTACCGACTTGATAGTTGGCACTTTGAAACTAACTTGAGCATCAATGTTATTGATAGCTGGTACTGTAGTGTTAGAGAATTGATTTACACTAGTAGTGGTAGGTACCATAAAGCTAGACTCCCATAAGAATGCGTCTTGATGTTTAAATGATACATTGAAACCAACTTTATCTCCGCTACCGATAGTCTTACCAAATCCTAAGTTATATCTGTATTTGGCAGTGTTAAATCCTGCGTATTGTTGCTCTGGAGATGGCGTAAAGTTTTTCAAATTGTTATTCGCAATGTTGAAACTCACGTTGTATCCGTTTTTGATAGCATAGTTTAAGCTAGTAGCCCATCCATCTACTTTGATAGTTTCAGAAGTATTTGCTACTCTGCTATATCCAACTCTAGTAGAAGCACTAGCTACACCAGACTCAATTGGTAAGCCAGGACCAGCAGCTGCAGTAGGTACGATTACACTTACACCACCAATGAAGTTTTTGTAAGTACTCGTATAGTAATATGCATCCACAAATAATTTTTTAGCAATCAAACCTTTATACCCAATCTCGTATGAGCTGATTCTTTCAGGAACAAGGTCTTTTTTCTGATACTTAGGAAGTTCTTTTGCTAAATATGCAGGTGCAACTTGATTGGCAACAGCAGTGACTTGTTTAGTAACTTCTGCAGTAACCAATGCTCCTAATTGTTTTGTAACTTCTGCGGCTATTAAAGCTGGAGCTTGTGAAGCAGGAATTGTTCCCGCCTGAACCTGAGCAGTTATAGCGGCTGTAACAGCTGCAGTAACAGAAGCTTGAGCAGCAGCGATTACACCAGCTTGTATTTGAGGTATAGCTGGAGTCACAGCTGCTGTGGCATATGCTGTTGCACTGGCTATGGCTCTTGACTTAGCTTCTGATGAAAGAAACTGTGAGTTTAAGCCATTTTTTGCAAAATCAGTTAACACTTGAAGAGAAACTCCTGAAGCCAAGTTATATCTTGAATCAAACTCAGGCAATGCACCAATCAAAACACCCTGTGGAGTTTTTAAGTCGATGTATTGGTTTTGAGTAGTAGGAATTCTGTATCCAGAAAGGTATGATAATCTGATGTTGTTTTGACCAAAAGAGAATACACTTGATACTCTAGGAGCTAATTGAAGGTCAAAATTTTGGTTTTTATCACCTCTCAATGAAGCCGTAAGTTTCAAATGGTCATTAAATAAACTCTTACCAGCTTGAATAAATCCACCAGTTTCGTTAATGTTAATTACACCATTTCTTGCATTACCGTTTTCGTCAGGTTTATTGTCTGAGAATAAAGTACCACCAGACCTAAGTGAGTAAACTCTGTGGTTTAAACCTACCATTAAGTCCATAAACTTAATTTGGTTTTTGAAATTATAGATCCCTTCAGCATGGTATAAGTTAGTTCTATCTAAAAACGCACTACCGTTATTTGCAATATTTGTCTCTCTATATTTAGTAAACAAGGTATTGTAAGCATCAGTACCTGGCTTAGGCAAATTGTCGTCCGCTTTAGCTCTAGCTGTTAAAAAAGCTGCATCATTGCTTTGTCCAGCCAATTTTTCTCCAACATAAGTCCCTAAATAATCAGCAAACCATAAAGCATGAGGCTTTACTTCATTTAACATACCTACTGCTGCAAGGCCTGCCACATAAGATTGCCCAGATCTTTCTTGTGTAGTATAGGTTCTCAGTGTAAAGTTATCTCCTCTTAGTTCTAACTTTCCTTGTGTAAGGTTAAAGTTCCTAAGTGAATATCTACCCGTTCCTGTATAAACTGTAGTACCATAGCCATAATTAACCTGTCCTACTAATTCAACTTTCTCATTAACTCTATAGTGAAGGGCAGCATTTGCTTTTAAACTTTTAGTGTTGTAGTCTACCAAGTCTCTCTCTGCAAAACCTGTTCTACTTACAATTTCATTTACAGGTATTAAACCTGCGTTCAAAGCACCTTGTATGCCTGCTTTTTGAGCGGCAGTAGCAGCTGGATTAGCTAAAATACCATTTGCAACTGCACCTAAAGTAGATTGAACTTCGTCTCCATAGGTGTTTACGCCATCGTAGTCATTGTCTACACCAGCTCCACGCAATCCGTTTTCAACACCACCTACGTTAAGGTTGGTATTGCTTGATGCTTGCCAGTCTTGAGCTCCGATATATGCTACGTTTACTTTGTATGCAAATTTGTTATTGATCGCTTTAGCATATCTTACCGAAAGATCATAAAAAGGAGTAGTTTTAACATCTCTGTTACTTGCACTCATTATACCTGACTTTATATTAGCCGATAATCCTTGGTATAAAAATGGACTTTTTGAATTCATTAAGATTAAACCATTGATACCGTTTGGTCCATAAAGTGCCGATGCTGCACCCGGAAGAATCTCAACACTTTCTACGTCAAGTTCAGGAATACCCACGATATTATCAATCGGGAAGTTAAGACCAGGAGCTTGGTTATCCATTCCATCAATCATTTGGACTGTTCTAGGGTTACCCGTAGCACCAAATCCTCTCATGTTAATAGACTTAAATAATAGCCCTTGGGTGGTCATGTCCACACCTTTGATATTCGCAAGACCATCATAAAAACTCGCCGAAGCTGTTTGTTTGATATCTCTGATATCCATTTTTTCAACAGTTACCGGAGCCTTCATAATGCTCTCTTCTACTCTTGAAGCAGAAACTACCACTTCTTGTCCATATATATCTTGCGATACTAGGCTGATGTTAATAGTCGCATTTTCAGAGTTTACGGTGTACTCTTGTGTTTGGTATCCCACAGATGAAATCACCAATGGAATTGGTAAAGGAGTAGTTGTCGAGAACTCGAACTTTCCTTTGATGTCAGTGATAGTACCTATCACTTTTCCTTTGACTTGAACACTAATTCCTACAAGAGGTTCTTTAGTTTCAGAGTCTGTAATAACACCGGTTATTACGGTTTGGGCCGAGGCCAAAAATGGAAGCACTAGTAGGAATATTAATCCCAATAGGTTTTTTTTGGGGAAAAAGTAATTTTTCGTCATACATTTTGGTTATTTAGTAAATCATTATTGATGTATCGTACCTTCAAATTTAAGAAAGATAAATTATTTCAATACAATTTTTTCAAAAAAAAATTATAAAAAATGAAACTTCAAAACATTTACTTGACTTTTGCCATAATTTTTATGGCATTTGGTGCTCATTCACAAAAAAAATACGAACTCACGACCCCATTTGACGAAAAAAACATCCCTGCAGCTCCAAGCTATCAAAGTCTAGATGAGTGGGCAGCACACCCAGGAAAGGAAGATCCGGCAGATTTAGTGCCTAAAAATAGGATCGGTTTAAAAAACCAGCAGAGTGTAGCTGAGGCAGATGTTTTTTTTATTTACCCGACTATCTATACCCAAGAACCGAACAACAATTATACTTGGAATGCGGACATTAATGATACCGATTTAAACCAAGCAATAGATAACGGAACTATTAAAAACCAAGCGAGCATTTTTAATGGTTCTTGTAGGGTTTTTGCCCCCCGATATAGACAAGCACATTACTCCGCTTTTACCTCTTCTGACAAAGAAAGCTGTAAAAAATCTCTCGACTTGGCATACGAGGATATAAAGGTTGCTTTTGATAAATATTTAGAAAATTTTAATGAAGGAAGACCAATTGTGATAGCAAGTCACAGTCAAGGCACGATTCATGCTATACGATTACTGAAAGATTATTTTGACGAGAAACCTTTAAAGAAACAATTGGTAGAAGCTTACCTTGTAGGCATGCCGATACCGTCTAATATATTTAAGGAAATTCCTGTTAGCAAAAATGAAAAAGATACGGGAGGTTTTGTAACTTGGAATACTTTTGCGGAAGGGTATATTCCAACCTATTATAAAAATGGATTAGACAAGGCAACTGTCACCAATCCATTAAGCTGGAGTACAGACAACCCAAAGGAAATTAGCAGACAAAAAAATTTAGGAGGAGTAGGCAGAAAGTTTAATTTAATAAATAAAGCGGTAGACGCAAAAACCCACGAAGGTTTGCTTTGGATAGGCAAGCCACACATACCTGGTGCAGGTTTATTAAATATAAAAATATGGCATTTTGCAGACTATAATCTTTTTTGGATGAACACAAGAGAAAATGTAGCTTTACGAATAAAACAGTTCAAAAATAAACAACAATAATATGAACAACACCAACTATTTGATTATCATGGCTGGCGGTGTGGGTACCAGATTTTGGCCTTTTAGTAGACAAAGTTTCCCAAAGCAGTTTCATGATGTTTTAGGTACTGGTAGTACACTTATCCAACAAACCGCTAGTAGGTTTGATGGAATTTGCCCACAAGAAAACATCTTTGTGGTAACTAGCGAAGACTATTACGCTATCACAAAAGAGCAATTGCCTTTTTTGAGTGACGAACAAATTTTATTAGAACCAAGTAGAAGAAATACTGCTCCATGTATAGCCTATGCGTGTTATAAAATAGCAAAAAAAGACCCCAATGCCAATATTATAGTGGCACCGGCAGACCATATCATTCTTAAAGAAGAAGAGTTTAAGGCACGCGTAAATGTGGGACTTGATTACTCTAAAAACAATGACGTGCTGGTAACTTTGGGTATTACGCCTACACGACCAGATACTGGATACGGTTATATTCAATTCGAAGAAAAAGCAGATCATGGTGTACATAAAGTAAAAACTTTTACCGAAAAACCAAATTTAGAATTAGCTGAAATGTTTCTTTCGAGTGGCGACTATGTATGGAACGGCGGTATTTTTATTTGGAGTTTTAAATCGATAAAAAATGCATTCACAGCTTATCTGCCTGAAATAGCAGACGCTTTTGCGATAGCCCAAAAACATTTTTACACACCTAAAGAGCACGAAGCCTTAGATATAGCCTACCAAAGATGCAAGGCAATATCCATAGACAATGGCGTAATGGAAAAAGCAGATAACGTTTATGTGGTATTGTCAGACATTGGCTGGTCTGACCTGGGTACTTGGAAGTCTGTATATGAAAACTCAAACAAAGATGAAAATGAGAATGTAATAGATGGTAAAACTATGCTTTACAAAACAGATAATTGTGTAGTAAAAATGCCAAAAGACAAACTAGTAGTAATAAATGATCTGAGTGGATATATAGTAGCCGAGTTTAACGATGTGCTAATGATTTGCAAACTCGAAGATGAGCAAAAAGTGAAGCAGTTCGTAGCTGACGCTGAAAGTCATGGAAAGCATTTTGTTTAATATTCAATATTACTTCATAAAAAAAGAGGAGACCGAAATCTCCTCTTTTTTTATGTCTTATTTCAAAAGAAAAAACTACTCGATAACTTTTGGAACCATAAAATATGACTCGTTTTTTTGAGGTGCATTAAATAAACCTTCTGCTCGTGTTAATTTATTATCCGCCACGTCTTTTCTATACACATTGGTTTCGGCATGCATGTGAATAAGGGGCTCCACTCCTTCTGTATCTACTTCGTTTAGTTGATCCATCCAGTCTAATATTTTCTCAAAATCACCTGCCATTTTAGTTTTTTCGTCTTCGCTTAGTGCTAAACGTGCCAAATGGGCCATTTTTTCTATTGTCTTTAATTCTATCTTCATTTTTTGCTGGCGTTCTTTTTTTCTACGTAACTGTCTAATTCGCTTTGGATTATTTGATAAACCTTGGCTTTAAAGTAATCTAAATCTACCTTTGTGTACCCCGTAGTTTCTATGGGTTCATGCACTACAACTTTCGGAATGCCCCAATTGAGACTGGCCTCTGGCATAATTTCGTACAAATTTAAGAAACTTATCGGAACTAAAGGTACTTGAGCGTCAATCGCTAACAAAAAAGCTCCGTCTTTAAATGGTTGGAGCATTTGCGGAATGTGTTTAGAAAGAATGCCCCCCTCTGGCATTATAAACAAACTCCTGCCTGATTGAAGGGCTCTTTTAGATCGCAAAAGCGAGGTACTCCTGCTGTTTTTATCACTCCTATCAACTTGTATGTGCAGCTTAGCAAACACATACCCGAGCAGCGGAATGTTTTTAACAGAACTTTTCCCCATATAGGAAAAATAGTTGCGTACCACACGCATACCAATGGCTACATCTAAATATGAGAAATGGTTTGCTACAAAAACATAGGCCTTGCTTTTGTCTGGCGTAAACCTATGCTCAATTTTCACAGGCATACCGGCTATCGGAAAAAACAAATCCGCCCAAAGGTTGGTAAGCTTTGTACCGTACCTATTGAGCGGTTTTATTTTTATACAAAAAAGCATAAATGGAAAGAGCACTAAAAATATAGCAACTAACCAAAATATACACCAAATATTATAAATCTTAGATAAAACAGAACCCAATACTTTTGAAATCACTTTCATTATGGCTTCTTAATCTTCTTTTACGTGCTTAATCAACTCAACAGGTTTTGTAGTATTTTTCTTCATTCTGATATTTAGCATTTCCACTAAAAACGAGAACGCCATTGCAAAATACACGTATCCTTTTGGTACATGCACATGGAATGCCTCAGCTACCAATAAGGTACCGATCATTACCAAAAACGAAAGTGCAAGCATCTTTACGGTAGGGTGTTTCTCCACAAAGTCTCCCACGTTTTTGGCGAATAACAACATCGCAATGGTAGACAATACCACAGAAGCGGCCATAATCGGAATAGAGTTTGTCATACCCACAGCCGTTATGATAGAATCAATAGAGAAAATCACATTGATAACCGTAATGTCCATTACCGCACGCGAAAGACTTGCAACTACACCAGGCTTGCTAGAATCCATATCGTCTTCTTCACCTTCCAGTTTATGGTGAATTTCTGAAGTGGATTTATATAACAAAAATACGCCTCCAATCAACAAGATCATGTCTTTTCCACTCATACCCATATCTACAGGTAAGCCTAAGTCTTGCAGATTGAATAGGTCTTTTTCTAATCCTAAAATAAACCCTAAAACAAAAAGTAGCCCAACACGAATAGCCATAGCTGACAGCAATCCAAGTCTCCTTGCTTTCGCTTGGTCTGCAGGCTCTAGCTTTCCAGCAATAATCGAAATAAAAATGATGTTGTCTACCCCAAGTATAATTTCAAGCAACGTAAGCGTAAAAATACTGGTAAAAGCGGCTGTGGTGAGAAGTTCTTCCATGTATGTTGTTTAATTTTTTACACAAAAATAAAATTAATCTGTTAGCTTATTCTATTAAAATACACTTTTTAATATTTCTTACTAAAATCGTCCGCAGACTTGTTTATTTCTTCCTTTGAAAGTTTTTTAGAGCTGACCGCAATCCTGTATCTAAACGTGACTGATTCTCCTTTTTTGAGCGTTAAGTTGAGTTCTTCTTTTCCATTAGTAAACACCTTTACGCCTAGTGGGTTTACACTAAAAAGTCCGTAACCTCTGGTATGCCAATAGGATGGATAAGAAACATTTTTAGGGTGGTCAAGTATAGTTATAGAAATGTCCTCACTTCCGATATTTCCTTGTAAACTTACCCATTCTGATTTTTTGCCCCAAGTGTCTTCTCCCATTATTCCTTGTGCGTTTACGTAGTTTCCACTGATGCCGTCGTTGTTAAGACTTGGCACTTTGGTAGCCAAACCAGAAGCATCTGTAAATATTTCGGGCTTGGTGCTTGGCAACTCAAGTTCGCGAGCTACTCTTATGGCAAACAATCCGTCTTTGATGTCTTTAAATACTACCTTGTCCACTGCTGCAGTCAATGTGGTTATGCGGTCCACCACATTCGAAGTACCGTCGCCCGAAAAAACATATTCGGTCTTTTCTGTAAGCATCAGCTCTCCTTTTTTGTCTAACCAATCTGCCGTAACGGCTATTTCTCCGCTTTTCTTACCTGATTTAATTTTCGATACGCCCGTGTGCACAATTGTACCAAAAACGCGATTTGTTCCTTCTTTTTCTATTTCTATGGAGTTGTTCCAAAAATCGTGACCGTTGGCGTCTTCGTAGTTTAACCAAACTCCCACATGATGCGGATGGTCCACACGCTCACCTTTTCTGGGGTCTAAAGGCCACCCCCGGGTTACGGCGGTTCCTTGAGGCGAAAACACAGGGTATAAAACTGCTTTTTTTAACACGTCTTTCCCCGGGTAGAAATAATTAGTAAATAACTTATCTCCAATAGTTACGGAGATTTTCTTCTCCGAAAGGTTTTCAGAGATTTTAACTTTCTGCTGGGCCACAACTGATAAAGTCAACAAACACAAAAAACTGGTTTTCTTAAACATAATATTTGTAGGGTTGAATATAAAATTTCAAACAAAAATACGTGTCTGATTTACAATAAAAAATATATCTAGATTTTTAAAACTAAAAAAGCGACCCGAAAGCCGCTTTTTTTAATTATGTCAATTTCTCAGTACTTACTTAATAGTAAAACTCGTTTGGCCAATTCTGAAACCATCCGCATAAAGCTCTACTTTATAGGTTCCTTTTTCGTAGTTAGAACCTCTGTTATAAATAAACTCAACCGTTTGACCTGAGTTAGAATACATGATATTTTGCTTGGCCGTGTAAATAGTTTCTTTGCCACCGAAGTTAAATGCTCCTGAGCCAGTAGCCATGTCAGAAATAACGCTCCCCGTTGGATCTACCATACGCATATAAACCGTTTTGTTCTCTTTTTTTGTCAATGGGTTCTCGGCAAGTTTAAAAGCCACTTTAACTCTATCAACTCTTCTGGCCTTAAATTCTTCTCCGTCACGCTCTTTACCTCTTGAGTTAATTGCAGATACCGAATAGTTCATTGGTCTAAGTGCAGCCGCTAAGGTAACTTTTTCAGAAAGTTCTTTATTTTGAACTCCTACCCTATACACCGAGTCAGATAGAGCCTCTTTAACAGACTTCAATTCTGAATTTGATGACTTCAAACCTGAATTTTCAGAATTTAGAACTTGGTTTTGGTTATTTAAGATTGCATTTTCTTCTCTAAGCTTAGCCAATTCCGCGTCTTTTTCTAAGAGCAAAGCCTCATAGTTTTTGATTTTAGCTTGAAACTCCTTTGAGCTGAAGTTTTTTGAACTCATCAACTGCTTTTTGTCGCGTTCTAGCTGAGCCTTTAGTGCTTCTAACTCCTCTACTTGTCCGCCTAAAGCTGTTACTTCTGCTATTTTGGCATCTAACTGAGCCGAAATAGAGTCAAGCTTGGTGTTTGTTCTGAGTAATTCCTGTGTTTTTTCGGTTATCGAAACATTCTTTTGAGTTGACTCTTGCTTTTCATTAAAATACAAGTATCCAAATATTCCAGCCAAAGCGAGAGCCAAAATCAACCCAGCTTTTACTACTGTATTGCTACTTTGATTATTTTCTTCCATAGGTAAATTGTTATTTTAGGTTAGATTATTAAAGCAAAAATAGCCTTTTATTTTATATAACATACTAAAAACGAATTTTCGCATGCAATATTGAGATATAGCGGTTGATATTCTCTTAGAATAGCTATTTTTACGACAATTGAAAACCCGAATCACCTTGAATACCATTTTTCGTAAAAAAGAATACCTCATAGTATTAATAGCCGCACTTGGCTATTTTGTAGATGCTTACGACCTCATTTTATTTGTGGTTATAAGAAAAGCCAGCTTAATTGACTTGGGAATATCCGAGCAAAATCTAAGTCAGATTGGACTCTCACTTTTTAACACCCAAATGGTCGGGACATTTCTCGGTGGTATTTTTTTCGGGATATTAGGAGACAAAAAAGGAAGACTATCGGTCTTGTTTGGCTCAATATTGGTTTACTCAGTTGCCAATCTTTTAAACTCCCAGGTGCAGGAGCTATGGCAATATTATGCACTCCGATTTATTGCGGGGTTTGGCTTGGCCGGTGAATTGGGTGCGGGCATCACCTTGGTGTCAGAGGTCATGCCTCAAAAATACAGGGGATATGGAACGGCAATAGTAGCAGCCACTGGAGCTGCAGGAGCTTTTGCGGCAGGATTACTCGGGGATATTACTCCATGGCGATATTCCTATTTCATAGGCGGTAGCATGGGGCTACTTTTATTATTTTTAAGAGTAAATAGTTTTGAATCTTCGTTATTTAAATCCGCAAAAAGCTCTAACAAAAAGCACGGAGATTTCTTATCCTTATTTACAAACTCAGACAAACGAAAACGTTACCTGAGCAGCATTATGATAAGTTTACCTATCTTTTTTACCATAACTATATTGATGCAACTAGCACCTGAAGTAGCGGTTCAGTTAGGCATAAAAGAAGAAATTAGCTCAGGAAAGGCCGTAATGTTGGTGTATTTGGGACTTACTTTGGGTGACCTTAGTTCTGGACTTATCAGCCAATATTTAAGTAATCGAAAACGTACAATTCAATATTTTTTACTTTTTGGCTTAGCCATAATTTTATTCCATCTAAATAGCCATGGAATAAATAAAGAAACACTTTATATTACCTATGTTTTATTGGGATTAGGTGCAGGATATTGGGTGAGTTTAATCACGTTGGCGGCCGAGCAGTTTGGTACAAACCTTAGAGCTACAGTGGCTACCACTATTCCAAACTTTGCAAGAGGTGCCGTAGTACCCATTGCGATATTTTACCAATGGACCATCGACCAATTTCAGTTAAGTACACTACATGCTGCAACAGTAACGGGAGTAATATGTTTTATCTTGGCATTTACCGCTACATTTTTTATTAAAGACACTTTTCACAAAAACCTAGACTATCTAGACTGATATGGCATTAATTTCAAAGAAAAAAATCCCTTTTAAGATTTCACCTAGACTGCGAAAATACTTAGTTAAGTATGAAAGAGAAAAAGAATTGCCTTTGAGATACAATGACCTTCAGAGGTTTAACAACAAAATAATACTTTACGACAAAAACGGTAATGACACCCTTTGGGAGACGGTTTTTTACCCCCAAAACGACATGAACGAGATTTATGAAAACCTAAAATCTATATATGCCGACTTAAAAACCGATGGAAACGAAGAAGTAATTAAGCACTTAGTAGTAGATCGCGTAGATATTTGTACGTACGCCAATACACTCCCTTTCAGAATCCGGATAATCAACAAAGTAAACGACAACTACGATTATTTTTATATCAAAAACGCAGATGCGTCGCGAGTGTATGGATTAGAACTCGAACATTTGTTATCTCCCAATGTGATATCTTATGTAACTCATAATGAAACTTTGGTAGAAGAGCATATTGCAGGTATAACGGGTGACCTTTTTATCCAAAACCACTTACACGATACCAACTCAAATCCCATTAGGTTAGCCAAAGAGTTCATAAAATTTAACGAAAGGTGCTTTGTAAGATTACTTGGAGACATGCATTCTTCTAATTTTGTGGTCATTATTACCCCTGATTTCGAAGATTTCCATTATCGTATAAGAGCCATTGATTTTGACCAACAGTCATACGAAGGCTCAAAGTCGGTATATATGCCGCAATATTTTAAACAGAATTTGCCGATTATAGAATTAGGAATGAAATATATGACGCCTGAGTCTGTCAAGCAATATCAAACCGAAGAGCGATCACTAATTTCGAATAGAATGAAAGCCGAAAAAGTTAGATTACACGACCTAATTGAGTGTATGAAAAGAGACAAGATTTTTTTTGACGAAAACTTATTAAAACTCAAAACAGACTTAGCTCAGCACTACAAATTGGAGAAGTTTATGAGTTGTCAAAATATGGGCGAGGTATTAGAAATGAGCCTTCAAACCATTTCTGGATCACATTAAGACTTCATAAAACGAGCTAATAGTATTTCCATCAAAAGAAACACCAAGGCTAGTAGAATAAAGTATTTCCAAAGTGGCGTACCTAATGTAGTGTCTCTAAATGCTTGCACAAAACTGCCGTCGGTTACGTCATCGTGCACGATAACATTTGGGTTGTTTTCGAAAATGTCTTTCAGTTCGTCAGATGTATAAACATCTAGGCGAGACTCGTTTTGGTCGTGATTGAGAGCAATTACCTTTTTGGCCTGTCCGTTTATTTCTAAAGTATAAAAACCTGAAGTGTAAGCTGGGTCATGATTTACTTCAGCACTTTTAGGCAAAGTCAATTCTAACGTCTTACCATACAAACGCTGCACAGGTATCATTTCAAAATTGCCATTTTTTAGTTTATAAGTAGCATTTTTAGGTGCATCAGGCATAAAAAACTTTAGAACTTGGTCATTAAACCTATATGAAAGACGCTCTGGCTTGGCACTCAAATAGGCCATTTTGTAAAAAGTAGGCACAAAATAAGCATGCTCTTGGAAATTACCGTAGGCACTACTAAGCGGACTCGATAATAGGTATATATTACCATCCCCTACTTTGGTTTGAGTTAGAAAATTCTTACCGTTTTTATATACCAAGAGCTTATTAGCAATACCAGACCAAACGACTTTAGGCGAACTTTTAGGCAAAGAAACGGCCATATTAGAAGCTGCTCGTTCAAAAACTCCTTCGAAGAAAATGTTAGATTTCTCAGGCTCCGCAAGTTCTGAAAGTGTCTGTGCGGTGGGCACATCAGAAATATCCGAAAAAGACTGAATGCCATATTTACCTAAAAAAGTGGCATAACTACTCACTGAAATATTTTCACCAGGGATAATCCCCAAACTACCACCATCCGCAATAAAAGCCTCAAGCTTTTCTTTAACACCGCCATCTATACTGTTTGCTCCTTCTAAAATCACTAAGTCTGCGTTTTGAATAACACCCGGATCTACATTAGATAAACTCGCCGAAGTGTAATTAAAAAGGCTATCGTTGGCATACATTTTACCAATGTAGTCTTGTTTACTTTTATTTCCATAAAGATGCAGCACCCGAATGGTCGGAGAAGCATTTAAAACAAAGAAATAATCGTTGTCAAAGGTGATGGGTTGATCGTCAAATTCTATTTTGGCTTTATGTGTTCCTCTATCTTTTACCGTAAAATTAAAAGTAGCTGAGGCAAACGCGTTTGGAGAAATATTAACCGAAGATGTAGAGGCTTGAACTCCATCTAAAATTAACTTAAGTGGCAGCTTTTCAACTGTTGTATTACCTGAATTAAAGACTTTTACATTCAAAACATTGTTTTGCATCTCCCTAACCACAGGCACACTTAGCCAGACAGAATCCACAAAAACGTTTTGAGAAACTTTGCCCAACACTGGAATAATATGAACTTGATCTAAAGAATCTACTTTAATATTAGAAAGCTTGCCTGCTGTACTTTTTTGAAAATCAGAAAACCAAAAAAAGTGATTTGCACCAGAAGGGTTATGTTTGTTTGCAACCGTTTTTTGTCTTTTATAAACTTGTTCAAGCGTGCGTGGAGCTTCAGAATATTTAAGTGTAGTAAGTCTGTCTTTAATCTTATTTGCTCCTTGCACAAACTGATCTTGCCCATCAAAATCATTGGTGGTGAGCTGTACATTAGAAGACCTATTAAAAATAGAAAGAAGCTCGTCAACCTTTATAATAGCCAAGTCAAAGAAATGCTTGCCCTCAGTGACATTTTCCATCGACAATGAATTGTCGATATAAATACCATTTATTCCGCTGCTTTGGGCTTTTATTTCGGCCCCTTTGAACCATATAGGTTGAGCAAATGCCAAAACCAAACATGCTAAAAACAGCATTCTGGCAGCCATAATTAGCCACCTTTTGAGTTTCCTAAACGAAGAAGTTTGGGTGTCTACCGCTTTTAATAGCGATACGTTGGAGAAAAATATCTTTTTTGTTCGTCTAAAATTAAATAGATGTACGATGAGCGGGATACTCAAAGCCAACAAACCCCATAAAACTCCAGGAAACAAAAATTGCATAAAGCGTTTTTATCTTTTTAAATATACTTTCAATAAACCTACCTAAATATATCCAAAAAAGCGAGTGAACGATCTTTTGTATCTATAAAAACAACAAAATAATTATATTAAACCCTAGTGCTAATGTTATCATACATTTGAACCATTGTAGTTTTCAAATCGTATTTCCAATCCCACGTCGGATAATGCTCCTTAAATTTCGTAAGGTCTGATATATACCAAATGTGATCTCCAATACGGTTATCATTGGCATACGAGTAATTCATTTTATTACCCGTGATTTCCTCACAAAGATGAATCCCTTCGATCATAGAAACATTAGAGAACCTTCCACCACCAGCGTTATATACTTCGCCTGGCTTAGGATTTTGGTAAAAATGCCAAAACATATTCACTAGGTCCCATGAGTGGATGTTGTCTCTTACTTGTTTTCCTTTATAACCAAAAATAGTATATGGATTGCCCGTTATGGCACATTTCATTAAATAAGCCAAAAATCCGTGCAATTGAGCTCCCGAATGGTTAGGGCCTGTAAGGCAACCACCTCTAAATACACCCGTTTTCATTCCAAAATAACGGCCATACTCTTGCACAAGTACATCTGCAGCTACTTTAGAAGCCCCAAACAGGGAGTGTTTTGTGTGATCAATGCTCATTTCTTCATCTATCCCATTTTTAAAATAGGCATGATTTTCATCAATCTCCCACCGAGTTTCTTGCTCAATTAATGGCAAGAAATTGGGATTATCACCGTATACTTTATTGGTAGAAGTAAATATAAAAACTGCCTCTGGGCAATACTTACGAGTGCTTTCTAGCATGACGAGTGTACCATTGGCATTAACAGTAAAGTCTGTGTATGGTTCTTTCGCGGCCCAGTCGTGACTAGGCTGAGCGGCCGTGTGCACCACTATCTTGATATCAGTGCCATATTCAGCGAATATTTTACCAATTGCTTCCTCAGATCTGATGTCTGCATTATAGTGAACATAGTTTGGATACGCTTCAGATATTCGCGTGCGGTTCCAGTCAGTAGAAGCTTCCTTGCCAAAAAAGTACTGCCTCAGGTCATTGTCTATACCAATAACTTTATCAAACTTCTCGCTTAAAAAAGCAACTGACTCACTCCCTATTAATCCTGCAGAACCCGTAACTAATGCTATGTTCATTTGAATGTGGTATAATAAAAATGATTTTATGGTGCCTAATTAAACATTAGCCATAAAATCACATTAAATAATTTATAGTATAAAAAATTACTTGGCAGTGGTATCCGCTGCCACAGCTGGCCCTTCAGTAGGAGCAGAAGCCGGTGCACCGTAAAGCTTATTTTTGATAGCTGTTGCTCTTGCTTCATTTTCAGGATTTGGCGTATACACATTTTTCAATTGTGCAGCTGCCGAATCAGGCGAAACGCCATAAACTCTTTCGTTGTCTTTATTTAAATCATCTTGCTCAATCCTATTGTTTGATTGATAGCTACAAGAAGTCAATGCAACTAGAGAAGCGAATAATATTATAATGCTGTTCTTTTTCATTATGAAGCTTATATCTTTTAAATTTGCACAAATTTAAACTTAGCATTTCAAAAAGCCAAAGTTTATTTCAACATTATAACGTAGTTGTTTACATTTAGAAGTTTTACCGTCATAAGTAGAAAGTCGATTTAAAATAAAATTTAATAAAATACCCCATTTTTATAGATGAAAAGATTTGATGTAGTGGTAGTTGGTGGTGGCATAGTAGGATTGGCTACGGCTTTAAACCTTTTGAAAAGTAAACCAACCTTGCGATTATTGCTTTTAGAGAAAGAAAATGCCTATGCTGCACATCAAACGGGCCATAACTCAGGTGTGATTCACTCTGGCTTGTATTACAAACCAGGTAGCCTAAAAGCCACAAACTGTATAAATGGCTATCATATGTTATTAGATTTTTGTAGAGAAAATGAAGTACCATTTGAGCTTTGCGGAAAAATAGTAGTGGCTACATCAAAGGAGCAATTACCATTGCTAGAAAACTTGTATAACCGTGGAATAGAAAATGGCCTCGGAGGCTTAGAAAAGCTAAATGTAGGTCAAATGAAAGAAATTGAGCCCCATGTGTCGGGAATTGCCGGCATAAAAGTACCTCAAACTGGAATTATAGATTACACCACGGTTTCGCTTAAATACGCAGAAAAAATACAAGAACTTGGAGGCGAACTACACCTCTCAGAAAAAGTAACGTCTATTTCTGAGCTTAACTGTGTCTCTACTGTAGTTACCACCAAAGGAAGTTATGATACCACTTTGGTAATAAACTGTGCGGGCTTATACTCAGACAAAGTTGCGGAACTTACCGAAAATGAAAAAATCAACGTAAAAATAGTACCTTTCAGAGGCGAATATTTTGAACTAAAGCCCGAAAAACGTCACTTAGTAAAGCACTTAATTTATCCTGTTCCGGACCCTAACTTCCCTTTCCTTGGTGTGCACTTTACACGTATGATTGGTGGTGGCGTAGAAGCAGGCCCAAATGCAGTTTTGGCATTTAAAAGAGAGGGATATACCAAATTAGCCTTTAACTTCAGTGAATTATCAGAAACTCTCAGATGGCCGGGGTTTCAAAAAGTAGCAGCTAAGTACTGGAAAACAGGACTAGGCGAATATTACAGATCTTTCTCAAAAGCTGCGTTTACAAAAGCCCTGCAAGAGCTTATTCCAGAAATACAAAAAGAAGACTTGATACCCGGAGGTGCAGGTGTAAGAGCCCAAGCGTGTGACAGAGAAGGAGGACTTTTAGATGATTTCTCAATTTTAGAAAACAAACAGGCCATAAATGTGTGTAATGCACCTTCGCCTGCCGCCACTAGTTCATTGGCGATTGGAAAAACTGTAAGCGAAATGGCTTTAAAAAGGCTATAATTATTAGTCTATAAATTTTATAGAGTAAAAAAGAGCAAGAATATAATTTATAAACCTTAGCTTTGTTTTTTGATATTTTAACTCATAAATGACAACAGAAACTCTTATTATCCTAAATCTAATGTTTTATCTCATAGGCTTTGCGGTCTTGTTTGGGATCAAACCTTCAATTTTAGGTGAGTTTTCAGGTTGGATTTCTTTGGTTATAAATATACTGGGTGTCATATTTTCTTTTAACCTCAAAACATTGGTTTTTGAAGACTACCTCATACATTATAATTGGATTGATATAGGTTCCACCAAATTTAACTACGGTTTCTTGGTCAATAATCAGACGATTTTCATGTATGGTTTGGTGCAAACTATAGGTGTATTTGTACAGCTTTTTTCAATAAAATACTTAAAAAACGACCCGCGAATATCAAAATATTTTGGTTTCCTAAATCTTTTTTTGTTTTCAATGTTGGGTTTGGTGGTATCAAGCAATCTACTACAAATGTTCATCTTTTGGGAACTAGTAGGTTTTTGCTCATTCTTATTAATAGGGTTTTGGTACCACAAAAAATCGGCTAATGATGCCGCAAGAAAGGCATTTATAGTAAACCGAATAGGTGATGTTTTCTTTTTGGTGGGTATCATGATGCTATATTTACTCACAAACACACTCGAGTTTTTTGAAATAACGGAAGCTTTGCAATACAAAAGCATGCCTGGGTTTGACTTTATGAGCCTAAATGCTCAGCGAGACCTTTGTGTATTTTTTATATTTGGAGGTGTAGTAGCTAAATCAGCTCAGTTTCCATTACAAATATGGCTTCCAGATGCCATGCAAGGGCCTACGCCTGCATCGGCATTGATACATGCCGCCACAATGGTGGTAGCGGGAATATTTTTATTGGGCCGAATTTCACCCATAATAACTCCTGACGCAGGTTTTGTAATAGCCCTGACTGGTGCCATCACGAGCGTGATTGGTGGCTTTTCTGCAATATTCCAAAACGACATCAAAAAAGTACTGGCCTACTCCACCATCTCTCAGTTAGGTATGATGGTAGCAGGCATGGGCATAGGGTCGGTAGGAGCCACTTTCTTTCACTTGACTACGCATGCGTTCTTCAAAGCAGGTTTGTTTTTGTGTGCAGGAGCAGTCATTGATTATTTTCATCATGAGCAAGACATGCGAAAAATGGGGAATTTAATCAGAAAAACACCGGCTATTTTTTATGGGTATCTGATTTGTGCCGCCTCTATTATCGGCTTGCCCTTTACGTCTGGATATTTATCAAAAGAAAGTTTACTCAATGCCTTCGTGGCCTACGGCTGGTCAGAAAACTTGGTAACTTACAAAATCATCATCCCGATTTTGATCGGCATTTCTGCTTTTTTTACGGCATTTTATATGATCAGACAACTGGTTATGGTCTTTTTTGAAAGACAAGAAAATCCGGTAGAAAAAATGATTGATAGCACCAAACGGACCATGGAAGGCGTCTATAAGACGTTTCAAGATTTATTAAACGCCGATGAGGACAATACGAAAGAAGGTAGCATTGTCCTATTTTTGCAAAACCTAAGCGTTTTTGAAGTATCTATTTTAAGTTTGAGTTTTGCCTCTCTTTGGTTGATATTTTCGCCTAGCCCATTCTCTTATCATGAATCGTGGTTTTTAGAAAATTTCAAACATCAAACTATTGAATTTAATTGGATACCCATTTCGGCATTTGGCATATTTCTTATGGCTCTACTGATTTCTTACAATACAACATCAAGTGAAATAAGGGCTTATTATCTAGGAGAAAAACCTGAAGGTGCCAAGAGAACCTTCTATCTTTTGGGGTACCATAATTTTTATATTGATAAATTTCTGAGTAAAACTTTCGAAAGAATAATATTGGGTAAACCAATAGCTCAAATAAGCCGATTGATAGAAACCGAAATCTCATTTTATTATTTAAAAGGATTGGGAAATCTGATACACTCTTTTGAGAAAAAAGGGATAGATTCAGTTGTGACTAAACTTAGTAATGGTTTACTACAGTTTTCAAAATTTAGCCTTTTGATAGAACAGACTATCATAGATAATACGGTCTTAAAAGTGTCTTCTGGAATAAAAAATATCGGAGATAAGCTCCGACGAGTGCAAGAAGGAAAGATGCAATTATATATATTGAGCATGGTTATCATTTTAGTGACAATTATGCTTTTAAAAATTTTCATATTCTAACATATGCAATCAGGACTTTTAAATTCATTGATATTAATCCCGCTGATAGCAGCCATTATCATATTGGTGCTTCCTGAGGTTTACAAGGTTTCGTTTAAGTGGATCGCTTTGGTGGCTCAAGCTTTGATTTTGATAAGCACCGTCACCATCTGGACCGCCTTTGACTCTACTAAAACCGACTACCAATTTATAGAGCACTACGAATGGATTAGGCTCGCTTTAGGCCAAAATTCACTACTTTCGATTGATTACATTTTAGGAGTAGACGGAATAAGCTTTCCCATGGTACTGTTGGCGTCTATCGTGTTTTTAATCGCTACCATTTCTTCTTTCACAATCGTAAAAAAAGAAAAGGCATATTACACGTTATTTTTGCTTTTGTGCACGTCCGTAATGGGCTGTTTTGTGGCTATTGACTTATTCCTGTTTTTTATATTCTTCGAATTTATGTTGCTTCCCATGTATTTCCTTATCGGAATATGGGGAGGACCAAACAAGGCCTATGCTTCACTAAAGTTTATAATTTATACCTTAGCGGGCTCTGTGTTAATATTGGTGGTACTGATTGCACTCGGCATGTCACACACCGACTTGTTTTTTACAAACGAATACAAAAAAATAGTTTATAGCTTTGATTACAGACTGCTTGCAGACCCTGTAAACATTATTAAAAACTCGATTTTGAGTATAGAAAAACCGGTATACCTTTTTGGTATTCAGGCGAGGTATTTAATGTTCGGGTTGTTGCTCATAGGTTTTGGCATAAAGCTACCTATGGTTCCTTTTCACACGTGGCTACCCGATGCACACGTAGAGGCACCAACGCCTATTTCGGTAGTTTTGGCGGGAATACTTCTAAAAATCGGAGGTTACGGACTCATCAGAATCTCGTATGGTTTTTTCCCTGATATAGCCATTCATTTCTCTACCACCATTGCAGTATTTGGGTTGGTTTCAATCTTGTATGGTGCACTAAACGCCCTTGCCCAAAAAGACCTCAAAAAACTAATCGCTTACTCGTCTATCTCTCACATGGGCTTTGTGCTCATCGGAATATCGGCATTTAACTCGGAAGGCTTCAACGGTGCAGTTTTCCAAATGTTTAGCCACGGCTTGCTTTCTTCTATGCTGTTTTTAATAGCGGGTGTGATTTACGAAAGAACCCACAATAGAGAAATAGAAAACTTCAAAGGATTGGCCAAAATGATGCCCATATTTACGGTAATGGTAACCATTGCGTTTTTTGGCTCAATGGGCTTGCCATCGCTATCTGGCTTTATAGGTGAATTCTTTACTTTACTTGGAGCATTTCAGGCGGGCAATGTACCCAAATGGATTCCTATAGTTGGAGTTTTGGGGATATTACTATCTGCGGTTTATCTACTTTGGACATTCCAGAAAATGTTTTTTGGCACTTTCTGGACTTTAGAAGAGTATAAAGACAAAATGATAGACCTAAACAGAAACGAAATTATCATGTTGGGTAGCTTGTCTATTTTGACTTTGTTGTATGGAATATTCCCATACATACTTTTTAACATCACAAACCCAACGATTTCAACTCTCTTTAAATGATAAAAACTAAGCTATTTGAAATATTAAAAAGCACTGGTGTCATTTTACCAGAAGTGGTCTTCATTTTTGGTTTGTTGATATTGGTGTTAGTTGTGGCCTTCGATACTAAAAAAAACAAAGCCACTTTATATAATATTTTAGCCTTAGCCCTAGCTGGATATTTATTGGTATCGGCTGTTTTAAATTATGAAAAATTAGGTCCAAACACCATTGAGGCCTATAACGGCTTCATAACCCTTGATCCTACGAGCATATTCTTTAAAGGACTAATAGCTTTGGCAGCTATAATTATGCTGGTTCATATTCGCCTTTTTGATTATAAAATGAGCGGCGAGTTTTATGTGGTATTCTTCACCATGATACTCGGGCTTAACTTTCTGACGATGACCAGCCACTTTTTGGTAATTTTTATTAGCCTTGAAATGGTTTCAATATCTACCTATGTGCTGGTTAGTATTCATAAAACTAAACAAAACTTTGAGGCAGGCATAAAATACCTGATTTTTGGGGCTACCACTACCGCTATCATGCTATTTGGAGTATCGCTCTTTTATGGCATGACCCACCAGTTAAACTTCAGTTCAGAGACTTTTCATGCTTATTTACAAAAAAACAATGAGGTTAGTATTCAAATAGTTTCTTTCTTGTTTTTGGGAGGATTGTTTTTTAAGGCCGCCGCGGCACCATTTCATAACTGGGTGCCTGACGTATACGAATCTACCCCTACTCCCATCCTTTCTTTTATTTCTTTTGCTCCGAAAGCTGTGGCGATTATGCTAATTGCCCGATTTATAAAAGAAATGTCCATCAACCTAAATTCGGTCATTTTATTGGTTAGCGTGTTGTCGCTTATTTATGGAAACTTTTCGGCTCTGTGGCAAACCAACGTAAAACGTATGTTGGGTTACTCGGGCATCGCTCAGTCAGGATTTATCTTGATTGGTTTGATAAAATATCAATCAAATGATTTCTATGGGGCGTTTTTTTATATGGTGTTGTATTTGCCTATCACTATGGGTTCTTTCTTTTTGGTGGATGTACTTTACAAACAGGTAAAAAGCTTTGAAATAGAAGATTACAAAGGCCTCGGCCAAAAGAACTTTTTGCTTGGACTAAACGCCGTTATTATCATGATGGCCCTGGTTGGACTACCTCCTACTTTGGGTTTTTTAGCCAAGTTGGTTGTATTTAGCTCTATCATGGATATGCAAACCGAAGCCACAAACAGCACGTATTACGCCTTGCTAATATTCGGATTGCTAAATGCTGCAGTGTCTATTTATTATTACCTAAAAGTGCCATACTTTATGCTAGTAAAAACCAGATATAAGTTTGAGTTAGCGAGCAGAAACTTGTTTTTAACGACTATTTTGAGTGTATTTAGTTTCGTAATAGTTTACTATTTCTTTAAACCCGAAGGCATCAGTCAGATAGTTTCACAAATTCTATTCTTAAAATAAAAAAGGCCACTTCAAGTTCTGAAGCAGCCCAAATCTAATATCTTATTTTCTTTTAAAGCGAACTACTTAAAGCGGCAAATTTGGCTATGTCCATTTTGGCTTTAACTGCATAGTTTTGTGCTTGCTGAGCATCTGCTTTTGCAGCGGCTTTATTTCCTGATGCATTGTTTACCCTTGCTGACTCGTAATAATACTCAGCCAAAAAATTGTCTTCTTTAAGGGTTGGTTTTGCACTTGCAAGCCAAGCTTTGGCTTTAGTTACATATGATTTATCAGGGAAATTATCGTTAAATACTTTCGTGATATATACCAACGATTGCCCGTTTTGACCATATTTAACAGACATTTTATCTCCGATAGTAAGTGCCTGTTGCAATTTCCCTTCTCTGATAGAAGCAACCGTCTCAAACTCCCACGTAACACCTTCGGCATATTGAGCAGCACCTGCCTTAGCCATATATTGCTTTATAAGATTGAGCTTTGCGGTGTTATAAGAATGCCCTCTCGGGCTGTATAACGACGACTGAATAATTCCGCCCATTATGTTATTTTCATTTCCGGCGTGTCCGTCTTTTTTCTCCATAGCAGAAGCTTCAGCCATGTGGTCAAACCAGTATTTGGCAAAGCCATTGTCTATATCAGAAACACATTTTTTAGTTAATTTCCAGCTTGTTTCACTACCAATTTGGTCTTTTGGATAAATCTTAAATAACTCATCCGCTGCTTTAATATTAGTAAGTGTATCACGCGTAAGACGTGCATAAGCCGCTAAGTTTACCAAAAGGTCTAAATTACGGTTTCCGGCATCAAATTTCTGCTTAAAATTAGACGCTCTAGTTTTGGGGTCAATAGCTGAGTCAGCGGCTTTTATAAACGAAGATGTCTCGGCCACTACTTCGGCTTGGTGCACGATATTGCCATCGCCATCAAAAAACAAAAATTGCGGAAAACTTGGCAAATAAATATTTCGTGTGTTTAAAAACTTAACTTGCTCGGCATTTCCTACATCTAATTTATAGTTGATAAAATTAGAATTATACTTGGTAGCCACTTCGGTAGTCTTAAAAAACGGCTCTAAACTCTGACAAACCGGACAAGTAGGCGAATAACACTCTACAAAAAGCAACTTGTCCGAAGACTTGGCCTGAGCCAATGCGTCATCGATGCTCTTGTTCCAAGTGATTTCTTTTGTGTTTATATCTTTGGTAGAAACTGCGGTGCTGCTAGCGTCTTGCGACTTGGTTTGGCAACCTGTAAAAAGCAAAACTGCCGACAACGAGCAAACTCTGATGATTTGTAAAAAATTATACTGATGCATAGAATAAACTTATTTTTAAAAATATTACTTCGTAAAGTTTGTGATTAAAAAAATCACAAGCAAATATAGTCGTGTTAATGTTCGGTTAAAAGAGCTTTTAATCGCAATAAAAGCCCAAAGCCTTTCCAATCAAAAATAGATTCTGCGTATTTTTATATAAATTTGTATTACACTAAAATAATAAAAACCATGCTCGAGATATTTGGAATACCCAACTGCAATACCGTAAAAAAATCTTTGGACTATATAAAATCAAAAAATCTAGATTATAATTTCCATAACTATAAAAAGGAGGGAGCTTCTGACCAAAAAATACAAGAATGGCTAAAGCAACAGCCTTTAGAAAAGTTAATTAACAAAAAAGGCACCACCTACCGTGGCCTTAGCGACACAGACAAAACTGCCTTAGAAACTACTGAAACCGCCATACCCGTAATGATAGCGAAACCTTCGGTTATCAAAAGGCCCATTATAGTCAAAGACACCAAAATAATTGCCTTGGGATTTGACGAAGCCCAATACCAAGAAATATTTGGATAAAAAAACTACAGATTTAGTCGCTTGAGTTCGGACACAGCGTGGTCACAAGCCCTTGCGGTAAGTGCCATATACGTCAACGAAGGATTTACGCAGTTTGACGACGTCATCGCGGCTCCGTCTGTTACATATACATTTTCGCAGCCCCAAACCTGGTTGTTTGCATTGAGCACCGAGGTTTTGGGGTCTTTCCCCATCCTTGCTGTTCCCATTTCGTGCTTTGAAAGACCAAGGGCAAAGTCATCTTTGGCGTAGCTCCTAATATTTTTAAAGCCCGCAGCCTCAAACATTTCGGCGGCATCATTTGCCATATCTACCCGCATTTTTTTCTCGTTATCTTTTATCTCGGCGTCAAATATAATTTTCGGAATACCGAACTGGTCTTTTTCGGTTTTACTCAAAAACATTTTATTCTCTTCGTAAGGAAGGGTTTCTCCAAATGCTCCCAAGCTAAAATTCCACGAGCCAGGCACCGTGCTGCGTTCCTTGAGTACGGCACCAATCATGTCTTCGGGTAGCGGCTTAGACCAGCCCTGCCTTCCGCCGCCACCTTGATAGTCAAACCCTCTGATGTAATCTCGCTTATCTGAACCGATATTTCTATACCTCGGAATAAACAAGCCGTTTGCCCGCCTTCCAAAATAATACTGATCTTCAAAACCCTCCACAGTAGCCGATGCCCCTGCTCTCGAGTGATGATCCATGAGGTTTTTACCCAATTGCCCGCTATCGTTGCCCAGACCATTCGGAAAACGAGCCGAAACACTGTTGAGCATAATATGCGTAGAGCCAATAGTAGAAGCATTGAGAAAAATCACTTTTGCATAGAAAGAAATCGCCTCCTTGGTTTTGGCATCGATAATCTCTACGCCGTCGGCCTTCTGCGTTTTTTCATTGTATAACACGCTAGAAACTATTGAGTCAGGCCTAAGGGTGAGGTTACCCGTTTTAAGAGCCGCCGGAAGGGTAGCAGACTGAGTACTAAAATAAGCCCCATATGGGCACCCACTTGTGCAGGCATTGCGATATTGGCAAGACGTTCTGCCCAAGGCCGTTTGCTCGTCAGTAGGCTGTGTAATATGAGCCACACGCCCAATAGTAACCGTTCGCTTGCCAAAAGACTTCAGCATTTTTTGTTTAAAGTCTTTTTCTACACAATTCATGTCCATGGCGGCCTGAAAAATACTGTCAGGCACATGATCGATACCTTCGGCTGTACCACTAACCCCTATAAATTTTTCTACGTGGTCATACCACGGTGCCAAATCTTTATACCTTATCGGCCAGTCAACGGCTATGCCGTCACGAGCGTTAGCTTCAAAATCAAAATCACCCCAACGATACACTTGCCTACCCCAAAGCAGCGACTTGCCGCCCACACCGCTACCCCTAAACCAATTGAAAGGCTTTTCGTGCAGATATGGACTATCAGCAAAGGGCAACCAAAATTCTTGATTTGCTTCGGTTATTGGATAGTTTCCTTCCACACTTTGGTATGGAAACTTGCTTTTAATTTCATTAGATAATCTACCACGATGTTCTAACTCCCACGGAGCTTGCAATGCATGCGGATAGTCTGTAATATGCTTAACGTCACGACCACGCTCTAGTAGCAACACCTTAAGACCATTTTCGCACAACTCTTTTGCTGCCCAACCGCCACTTATTCCAGTTCCTACTACTATTGCATCGTATGTATTTTGCTCTTTGCCTTTTGTGTTTAAGTTCATTTATGAAAGGTTGAATTATATTCTTCAAAAATAACTAAAAAGCCTTGCGAAGTATTGTAAAAAACAGCCGAATTTAGATTAAATGATCCAGTTTATAGACGTAGCTGAAGTAAAATAGTTGTTTTTAACTCGTACTTACTTTTAGCTATTTTTTGTAAAAATTTAAAAATACAAGCCCAAGACTTTTACTCAAATATAAAAAAGTAAAAGTGACGCTATGAAACTACTAAAATACGATTAATTCAGAAATGCTATAGATCAAATATTGGTAACAATTTTAGCAATATTTTTTTTATCAAAAACACCTCTTGCATTATACTCATATTTTTACCAATTTTATGCTTAAATAATTAGCAATGAAAAAAATCAGCAAAAATATAGCTCACCTGAGACATTTGAGAGGGGTATCTCAAGAGTACTTAGCAAATGACCTGAACATTACACGTTCACGCCTAAGTTCATGGGAAGAACACAGGGCAGAGCCACCGATAGATTTGATTGTGAAGCTGTCAGAATACTTTAATGTTTCGATAGATTCATTGTTAAAAATAGACCTTACAAAAGTCAAAGACCTAAGAGACCTACTTAAAATTGGCGGAAACAGAATCTTGTTTCCAGTTATGGTAGACTCCGAAGGCAAAGACCTCGTAGAGCTTGTTCCCATAAAGGCATCGGCCGGATATTTAGATGGATATAGCGACGAAACCTTCATAGAAAACTTACCGAGAATATCGCTCCCTTTTGCCGAAAGCGGCAAATTCAGAGGATTTCCGATAAAAGGTGATTCTATGCCACCACTAGAAAGCGGTGCGTATGTGGTAGGAAGCTACGTAGAGTCGGTCTCTGACATTAAAGACGGCAAAACCTACGTGGTACTCACCCAGCACGAAGGCTTGGTTTATAAAAGACTTTACAACAAAATAAACGAAGATGGAAATATTCACTTACACTCAGACAACAAGGCCTATGCCCCTTACAAAGTTAAGCCCGAAGAGATATTTGAGATTTGGAGTTTTGTATGTAGTATAAATGCAACAGACAGCCCAATTTCAGACTTGGTGTTTTCTGCTATTCAAAATATACAGGCAGACGTGGTAGAATTAAAAATGCAACGTATAGGTAAGTAGGTTAAAGCTCGTTTTTAAAGCTTCCGAAAGCTAAATTACTGAATACATTGAGGGAAAGAATTACCGTTTCGAAAAAAAACGGCTTATCAGTTACGTTCAGAACTAAGATATTTCTTATAAAATAATTCATAAAACAACCTAAGTAGGGCAATCAGAAAAACAAACACCACAAACTTGGGTTGAAAAAGTAACGTTTTATATTCACTAATATCACCTTTGAGCATTTTTATCCCTCCTTCGATATTAAAAAAATACGCAACACTTAGTAACACATATGACCAAACCCTTTTAGTATACAAAGCATAGGCACCACCCATTAATACTGAAGAATGTACATATCTAGAGTGCATTTGTGTATTAAAAAAGAAAAAAACAAACGGAATAATGGTGGCCACAAGTAATATATAGGCCACGCTAACTTCTTTAACTTTTCTCCTTAAAATGGCATTGAAAGCATTTTGTATGAGCGGTAAAAGTGCGATACCTGATGTAACAAAAAAGAGAAGTAAGCCATACTTATGATAGCTTCTACCAAATACGCCTTGCTTGTCGTTAATTTCATAAGGTGCGTCGAAAATCAAATACCAAATATTATACGCCCCCATAGAGACTTTCGGATACCTACCCATAGAACTCTTGATAACATAAACCAAAGTGCTAAAATCACCACTAACCACAAAAGGAAGGATAACCAAAACCTGGAATATAAGTGAAGGCAAGATCCAAGAAATAAGATTAGAAAACGAAAATTTCTTAATGATTTCGGGCACTAATATCAACCCTACTAACACCAAAAACACGATAGCCTGGAGTTTGAAATTGATAGCAATAACAATAAACAGCAAACTCAAACCAACTCTTTTGTTTATTGCAAAAAAGATAGAAAGAAACGCCATAGCCGTATATATACCGTCTACCTGACCGTAAAGAAAGTTATCATACAAAAACGAAATATTGAGCAAAATAAACAAAGTAGCAAAAAAGGCCGTGAATTGGGTTTTGTACTTTGGTAAAATGAGCAAATACACAAAATATATACTCACAACCTCAAAGAGGAGCGTTACATATTTAAGCTGATTAATATTAGATACAATCTTTTCGGAGCTCCCTTGTATGAGTCCATAAAAGTATAAGACATAATGATACAAAGGCAGATAATCTACATCAAATTTATAGATATTCTCTAGTCCATTACCGAAGATAAAGTTTGCCCATGTGATCCAGCAGAGCCTATCATATCCCCCATGCTGTGGAAAAGGGATAAGGAATAACAATACGATAAAGATAGCCAAATAAGAAAGTATGACTTGCTTATGGCTAGTTATATTTTGGATTACTTTTTGCATTACTACATGGCCCGTGGTTGTGGCATACAATTATAGATTTAAAAATCATATAAAACAAACCAAAGCGACTATTTTAGCCGTAAAACACAAAAAGGTGGCCTTTTCGAGGCCACCTTAAAAAAATACTAAAAATATATTAGTCTAAAATCACTTTGTTCATTTTAGGAACCAACAAGTGCATTACTAACCATGCTAACAAATATGCACCTCCACAAATCCAAAACATGATCAAATATGCGGTTTCTATTTGCCCCAATTCACGATAGTATACAAACATGTTTTTTTGTACAGCCCACGTTAACAATATACCACCTAAGCCTCCGGCCATGCCTCCAATACCCGTAACTGAGGCAGTCGCTTTTTTAGGGAACATGTCAGAAACTGTAGTAAAAATATTTGCACTCCAAGCTTGATGAGCAGCGGCAGCGATACCGATAACCAATACTGCAAGCCACATATTAATTTCTCCTGCTTTCTGTGAAAACACTACTGGGAATACAAACATAGCAAATATAAACATTGAGGTTTTTCTTGCCTTGAAAGCCGGCCAGTTTCTATTAATAAATGCCATTGGCAAATATCCGCCTCCCACACTACCAATGGTAGAAATCATATATACTACGGCAACGGGAATTGTCATTTCCATTAAAGTAAGCTTATATTGACTCTGTAAAAAATCAGGCAACCAGAACAGGTAAAACCACCAAATAGGATCTGTCAAAAACTTACCTAATGCAAACGCCCAAGTTTGTTTGTAGCCCAGAAGCTTTATCCAAGCCACTTTTTCAGTTACTTTTTCAGCTTCTTCGTCTTCTTTGTCTGAGTGAATATAATCATATTCGGCTTTGCTTAATTTCTTAGAGTCCTGGGGCGAGGTGTAGTACATTTGCCATAAAACCAACCAAATAAAACCAATGAGACCCGTCAAAATAAACGCCCATTGCCATCCCCAATAAACGGCAATTACTGGAACTGTAAGGGGTGCCACAATGGCCCCAATATTAGTGCCTGAATTAAATATACCTGTGGCTAAAGCCCTTTCTTTTTTAGGAAACCATTCGGCTGTAGACTTTATGGCTGCAGGAAAATTACCTGCTTCTGTAACTCCTAAAAACGCTCTTGCTACCATGAAACCCACTGTAGAAGATGCAAAAGCATGTCCAACAGCAGCTAAACTCCAAAGACCCGTAGCGGCCGCATACCCTTTTTTAGTACCTAACTTATCAATAATGCTACCTGCAATCAGCATTCCGAATGAATAAAAAAGCTTGAATGCGATTTCAATATTGGCGTAATCGCCGTCGTCCCATTTTAGGTCCTCAGAAAGCACCGACTTTAACAAGCTTATCACCTGCCTGTCGAGGTAATTTACTGTGGTAGCGAAGAATACAAGTGCACAGATGGTCCACCTATAGTTACCTACTTTGTTGTTCATAATGTATTTATTTTTAAGGTTGAATAAAGGCAAATAAGCTCTTTATTTTTGTTTTGAATTCATCTAAATTTCCGAAATCTTTAAATAATTGAGAACCTAGGCCTACGGCATTGGCTCCTGCACCAAACCATTCTTTCAGACTAGCCTCCGTTGGCTCTACTCCTCCGGTTACCATTATTTTCACATCCGGCATTGGCCCTCTTAATGCTTTCACATAGCCCGAACCCACCACATTGCCAGGAAAAATCTTAACACAGTCTGCTCCTAGTGCCAAAGCTCTGTATATTTCGGTTGGCGTCATCACACCTGGTATCCATACTACATTTTTGGCTACACATACCTCTCCTACTTCTGGAGTTAAACCCGGCTGCACGATAAAGTCAGCTCCCATGGCGATATATTCTTCAGCTGTTTTACCGTCTACGATGGTCCCGATGCCAATAATCATTCCAGGACATTCGGCTTTTACTACTTCTACTAGTTTACCAAAGACCTCTTTGGCTTTTTCTCCACGGTTAGTGAATTCAAAAACTCGAATTCCGCCTTCGTAGCAGGCTTTTATTACCGACTTGCTGGTTTCAAAATCAGCATTATAATAAACCGGAACCAAGGGTTTTGAAACTATGAGGTCTAGTATGGCAGTCTTTGTCATTTATTTGATATTGATTGATTTTCTAAAATTGCTAACACATCTTCTTTGGTTTGGTTAGTGGCATCACCGAGCTCATTTAACTTTCCGATAGCAGCTGCTGCCGCGAAATCTATGAGGTCTTGATAAGGCGATTCGTTATATAATCCATATAATAACCCTCCCATAAAACAGTCTCCACTACCGACTTTGTCTATTACTTTGTCTTTGATAAAATGAGGAGAAACGTATAATTTATCCTCAGCAAAAAAGGTGGTGTAATACGAAATGCCTTCAGTACCATGATCAAACCTAAAAGTATCCGCTACATATGTGCAGTTTTCAAACTTTGCTAAAATTTCTTTCGAACTCCTGATAGCTTCTGCTAAATACTCCTCTTTGGTGGCATTATTAACCGCTATTTGTGGGTCAATAGATATCCCTAGTAATTTATTGGCTGCCCAAAGGTTACCCATTATCAAGTCACAATACTGAGCTAGGCCGGGCATTATATCGATCGGCTCTTTTCCATATTTCCAAAGTTTGGCTCTGTAGTTTAGATCAACCGAAACTTTTACACCTGCTTTTTTAGCAGCTTTTACTGCTTCTAAGCATAAGTCAGCAGCGTCTTGATTGAGAGCCGGACTGATAGCACTAAAGTGAAACCAAGACACGTCTTTAAATATTTCCTCCCAATTAATTTGATTGGTTTTTAAACCAGCAAACGATGAGTAAGCCCTGTCATATATTACACCCGCATTTTTTAGGTCGGCACCTTGTGGCAAATAGTAAATCCCGATACGCTCTCCACACATTTGGATAGCATCAACATTTACATTTTTACGAATTAGCTCATCTTTGATTTCTTGAGACAAAGCATTCTGAGGCATTGCCGAACAATAAGCTACTGGCACCTCCCATTTGGCCAAGGCGATGGCGGCATTTAGCTCTGCTCCACCAATATAGGTGGGTATAGCAGCTTTGCCTATCCATGCTCCGCCGAGTTCAGGAGACATACGAAGTAATATTTCCCCGAAGGTGAGGACTTTTTTCATTAGAATTAGAATTTATTAAAAACCGAAATACGTTTTGGCGTTATTGAAACAAATATCTTGAATTGTTTTTCCAATATATGGAATATCGTTTGGCAATTCGCCATTTTCGATATCATTTCCATAAATATTACATAAAATTCTTCGGAAATATTCATGTCTTGGAAACGATAAGAAACTACGGGAGTCAGTCAACATACCTACGAATCTGCTTAAAAGACCCATATTAGACAAAGCGTTGATTTGTTTTTCCATCCCGTCTTTTTGATCTAAAAACCACCATCCTGAACCCCACTGAACTTTACCCGCTACCGAACCGTCGTTAAAATTACCTATCATGGTAGCCATTAACTCGTTGTCTGCTGGATTAAGGTTATAAATAATGGTTTTAGACAATTGGTCAAACTCATCTAATTTACCTAAATATTTAGAAAGAGCTTTGGCCTGTGACCAGTCGCCGATACTGTCCCAACCTGTATCAGGTCCTAGCAAACGCATGGCTCTTTTATTGTTGTTTCTCAAAGCTCCAAGGTGAAACTGCTGAATCCATCCAAGTTCTGAATACATAACACCCAAAAAGTGTAAGATCGCCGACTTAAACAATCTCGCTTCTTTATCTGTAATGGCTATATTTTGGAATACTTTTTTAAGTACTGCATCAGCTTGTTCTTCTGTAAAATCATCTGCATATATTTCTTCTAAACCGTGATCAGAAACTTTTCCACCTTGTGCAGCAAAAAAGTCAGCACGTGAACGAAGTGCTTTTTGAAGACTAGCGTAATCGTTTATTTCAAAACCTACAATTGCCGAAAGCTTTTCTAAATATCCCGCAAAGTTTGGATTATCTATCAATATAAATTTATCCGGTCTGAAAGCCGGTAACATAACTACTTCCGAATGGTTTCCTTTTGCTTTTAGTTCAGCGTTATAAGCAATGTGATGCTCTAAACTATCCAATGGATCGTCAGTAGTACAAACTGTAGAGACGTTCATCTTCTTCAACAAACCTCTTACCGAATATTCGGGTGTTTGAAGCTTAGCCGAACACTCATCGTAAATACTTTTGGCAGAACCTGCGTTTAATATTTCTTTTACATCAAAATACCTTTGTAGCTCTAAGTGCGACCAGTGATATAGCGGGTTACGCATGGTATAGGGCACTGTTTCCGCCCATTTCTCAAATTTTTCAAAATCTGTTTTTTCCCCTGTACAGTATGCTTCGTTTATGCCATTTGTACGCATGGCTCTCCATTTGTAGTGGTCGCCATATAGCCAAGCATGGGTTAAATTGTTGAAATTTATATCATTTAATATTTGGTCAGGCGGTAGGTGATTGTGATAATCGATGATGGGCATTTTTGATGCATACTCATGATAAAGCACTTGTGCCGTTTTTGTTTTTAATAAAAAATCTTGATCTAAAAATTCCTTAACCATTTTATATTTGAATGTAATAATGTAAACTAAAAATTATAGACTTACTCCTCTTTTCCAAGGAATAAAGTCGTCTTGCTGATTTTGAACCGACTTAACCACTTGCTTTCCGCTTGCGGCTTCTATTACAAAATCTAATATTCTTCTGCCTGCCTCCTCGATGGTTTCGGTGCCTTCGGTTATTGAACCCGTGTTTATATCGATAATATCAGACATTTTTTGAGCAAGTTTTGTATTACTTGCCAGTTTTATTACTGGAGCTATCGGATTACCTGTGGGTGTACCCAAACCTGTTGTAAACAATACTATGTTTGCACCTGAGCCCACTTCTGCTGTGGTAGACTCTACGTCGTTACCCGGTGTGCATAATAAGTTTAAACCTTTTTTTGTTACTTTTTCAGGATAATCTAACACTGCCACTACTGGCGAAGTGCCGCCTTTTTTAGCCGCCCCAGCAGACTTAATGGCATCTGTAATCAAACCATCTTTGATGTTGCCTGGCGATGGATTCATATCAAAACCTGAGCCAGCAGCTACGGCTTTATCGTTATAAGTTTTCATCAAATAACTAAACCTCTCGGCACTTTCGACCTCCACGCATCTGTCGCTTAGCTCTTGTTCTACTCCGCAAAGTTCAGGAAACTCAGCCAAAATAACGGTACCACCTAATGCCACCAATAGGTCTGAGGTATATCCAATAGCTGGGTTAGCCGAAATGCCGGAGAAGCCATCTGAACCTCCGCACTCTAAGCCTATTATGAGCTTATCTAAACCTGCTGGTTTACGCTCTATTTTATTGGCTTCTATTAAGCCGACGAATGTTTGTTTTATTGCCGAGCTAACTAAGGCTTCTTCAGTGCCAAGTTGTTGCTGCTCTAAGAAAAATACAGGTTTTCCTGCTCCACCTCTTTTATCTAGTTCTTCCTGAAGCATGCTGTATTGGGCGTTTTGACATCCCAAACTCAAAACTGTAGCTCCAGCCACATTTGGATGGGTAATGTAGCCCGCAAGTAAACCACACAGAGCCTGGGCGTCTTGTCTTGTGCCTCCACAACCCATGTCATGACTTAAAAACTTAACACCATCTACATTTTTAAAAAGTTTCTCGTGTTCGTCTGCTTCCGATGTTTCAAAGTCAGCAGATAATATTTCTTCCACACTCTTTCCTGCTTTATGAAGCGATATTAGAGCTTGGGTGTGTTTCTGGTATTTCTGTTTTTTTCCATAACCCAAATCCTCCACTAAGGCAGACTTCATGATTTCTAGGTTTTTGTTTTCACAAAAAACCAATGGCAACACTATCCAATAATTGGCGGTACCTACGCTTCCGTCGGCTCTGTGATAGCCCAAAAAAGTTCTTTCTTCAAAATCAGAAACATTTGGAATATCCCAGTTTGTTTTTCTTTCGCCTACTTTAAAATCATTGGCTGCATGTTTTACATTAAATACAGTGATCCACTCGCCTTTTTCGATTTTTTGTTGGGCTTTACCTACCAAAACGCCATACATAAAAATAGAATCTCCTTTTTCGAAATCAACCTGAGCAAACTTATGCTTGGCCGGCATATCTATTTTTATGGTATAATCTTTCCCTTCAAACGTGATTACCTCACCTGCTTTGAGGTCAACTAATGCTACAATTACATTATCACTAGGCTGTACCTTCAGTACCTTTTGTTGCATAATTTATTTATCTTCAAGAATTTTATTTAAATCTATTTTAAGCAATTTAAGCGGATTCAAAACTACTTAGATTATTTTTAAAAATATTCTGCTGATTATCTAATTTCAATACTTTTTTGACAAATGAACTCTAAACTTTGGAATTTATTTGCTGTAATAACCTATTTCAACCAAATAAAACACAAGACTGTCTTTAAATCTTACATTTTCACTGCCTGACGAGCAAGCAAAAGCCATTTCCCTTTTTCTTTTACAAAAACCAAAAGCACTTTTAGTTTTACATGTCCTGGCTCTTTGCCGTTATCGTGGGTATCGGCGTCTAAAATATGCCTAACTGTGGCGGTTTTACCTACCACTTGAATGTCAACTTCATCAAAATTTAAGGTAGTAAAATCCGAATTTTTACTTTCAAGGGCTTTTACAAACTGCTCTTGATTTTCTATTTTCCCACTTGAGTGTCCATAGGACAGTTTTGAACATGACAAGCTCTTTAGCATTCCAGCAGTAGGCTCTAACATCTGAAGTCTCAATGTTTCTAAGGCATCTTTTACTTCTTTTACAGCTTTAGATTGACCTATTGATGGAATCACCATAACGAAAAGTAGGGCTATTGCAGAAAAATATTTTTTCATTTTATAAAATGGGTTGAGTATATATTGAATTGGCTTAAAAATCTCACAGAATATTTTTTATCCTAAAAAAACATGAATCTAGACCTTTGATATTTGAAAATCAATAAAAAAAACGAATATATTTATGCAAACGTTGCCGATGATTTTATGTGTATACATGGTTTAAAAATGCTTTAAACACAAAAAAGCCACGACTATTTTTCAAATCGTGGCTTTGGGTTATCTAAATAAAATCCTACTCTCGCTCTACTCTGCTTCCACCTGACACATCTTTTTTTAGATGATTGGTTTTACCAAGATTCACTACACTGGCTCCACTTGCGTCTATGTCAGCATAGTTTATGTCTATGTCCTTGGCGTCAATGCTACTCGCACCACTTATGTCGATATTCATTTTTTCCACTTTACCTTTAAAAACAAGTTTCGATGCTCCGCTAGCTTCTACATTTAATATTTCACTCTCTATATCTATTGCAAGTTTAGATGCTCCAGAAAGGCCGATATTCATTTTGTTTTGGTCTTTAAAGCCAATTACTTTCGCTACTACTGCACCCGATATCTCAACATCATTCAGATTTGGCGTGGTGATGTAGACGTGAATTCTAGAATCATGGTTTTTAAAAGAATCTTTAAAGCCAATACTTAGCCTATGTCCCGAAACCTCTGCCTCAACGTCATTTAGCTCACCTTCGTCATTTGAGTAAAATTCTACAATTTCAGAGTCGCCTTTTTTGATATAAACAATAAAATTATTCCCCAACTCTAACTCGTCAAAACTGCTGACATCTATAGCCCTTTTGTGTTCGCCTCTGTCTTTAAAGTCACCTCCAAAACCAAAGTCGTCGTCGTCAAACCCTCTATTACTTAGAGCTTCTCTTTCTGACTCTGTTAGCTCCGGGCAATCTTCGCATATGATATCGTCGTTTTCTGACATATGGAACGTATATTTCTCTACATCACTTAATCTAATACCATACTTATCCGTCAGTTTCCAAGAGTTACGCAACTCTCTTTTAGCAAACCTTTCGGTCATTTTAAATTTCTTATTCAAAGGAATTTTAAGAGTAGCATCTACTTCTTGTCCTCTCAATAAAACTTCCCCTCCTAATACGATATTGTCTGGAAAAATCAACACCGAGTCTTTTTGAGTTACCTCGTACATGATGTTTTTGGCATTTTTCGAAGCAATTTCTTTAGTTCTACCTTTTGCTTTAAATTTCCTCTCTAACAATAAGGTATTATTGTCCGAAGCCTCTAAATATACGTTTGAACTAAATCTAATCACAACCTGGTCATCTAAATCTTCTTCCAAAACATCTAGATATAAAACACCTGGATTGTTAGCTAATACTACCTCATCACCAAACTTATAGGTATTCGAAAAATTCATGGCATACTTAGAACCTACCACGCTCATACCTACTATACCTGCAAACCACAAAGCCAAGGTGGTCAGCCAGAAATTTCGATTGCCGTGATGTTGGTCACTGATCAAAGATAAACCCACAATAGTAAGTGCTACACCAGGAATAAACGTACATAAAAAGGCAAAGAAGCCACCTACTGGAGGGAAATCACGCGTGATGGTTCCTATAAAGTGCTCGCCGCCAATCCAATCGTTATTGGACACCACTCCAAAAAATACGCCTGTAGCTATCAATGCAGCGAAAGCGATACAAGCCCCAAGAATCATTAATAAAACTCCAGCAAAAACCCTGATTACAGATCCAATAGGTCTAACCAACTGACCCAAAGCTTTTAATATGATTCCTAACAAACGGAACGGGAAAAGTAATATTTTGGCCAAGGCACTCTCTTGTCTTGCCTCTCTTGGCATAGCGTTGGACTTGATAGAAGTTTCGATATTTTCAAGTGTAACGGGCTGTCCTTTCATTTCCATTTTCTGAGTTAAAGTGACAGCATTTGGTGCCACTATCCAGAAAATAATATAAATAAATATTCCTACCGCAAAGAACCCTGTAACTACAAATAAAAGCCTCACAATCACCAGGTCTATGCCCAAATACTGTGACAAACCGGTAGCCACCCCACCTAAAACTTTGTTATCCGGGTTTCTGTAAAACTTCTTGATTTTTACGTTTTCTTCAAGGTCAAGCCTTTCAGGGAAAGCAATCCAACAGGCTATATAGGCAATAAAGAAAAACGGACCAACACCGTGGTCAATTAAACCAAATGCCAAAACTATAAATAAGATACGCAACCAAACTACGTCCATTTCAAATCTATGGGCCAGTCCAGACAAAACTCCACCCAAAGCTTTTCTTTTTCCGTCTTTATAAAATTTAGTATTGGGTCTAGTATTGTTTTCCTTATACTCAGTTTTTTGATTTTCAAAAACAGTCTCTTTTTCTTCAGTTTTCTCCTCCCTTTTCTCTTCTGAAATTGGCTTCGAAAGATCTTCGTCTTCTTGTATGGCTTCAAAGTCAGAAACGCTACCCATTGACTTTATGATTTTATCTACATCATCCAGCTCAATAATACCGCCTGCAGATGTTTTTTCATAAAACTTTTCAGCGATTCTGCCCTCTATGTCTTGGATAATTTCAACGCAACTTTCATAACTAGAAAAGTGCTTTTGTATGGATGCCAAATATCCACTTAGCTTAGTGTATGCATCTTCTTCGATATTAAAGGTGAGGCCACCTAAGTTTATTTGTAATGTCTTTTTCATCGTTTAAGCATTTTTTGATTTTTGTACAATAGAATTTACTGAGCCAGACAGCTCTACCCAAGTAGTGCCTAGGCCTTCTAAAAAAGTAAATCCTTTTTCAGTAAGTACATAGTACTTTCTTGGTGGCCCTGAAGTAGATTCTTTCCAGTTATAATCTAATAATTCGGCATTTTTGAGTCTGGTAAGCAGTGGATATAAGGTCCCTTCTACTACCATTATTTTTGCATCCAAAAGTTCGTCTAATATCTCGGAGGCATAAACCTCACCTCTTGATATTATTTGCAGAATACAATACTCCAAAATGCCTTTCCGCATTTGTACCTGAGCATTTTCTAAATTCATAATGTTAATTTTTTGGTCAACTTTTTCATCTTTTCTTAAATAGCTTTTTCATAATTGTGATACAAATATAAAGGAAGGTACTTTGTAATGCAAGATACTATATGTATTTTTTTTATTGAAATATTTTAAAAGGTTGTTTAGGTTTGTTGAAAGGAACATTGGAAATTTGAACATGTGGAGATTTTCAAAGTATTTGGCGGTGATTTCAGCCTCAACTATAAAGTTTGTAGGAGGTCCTTTGGCGGGCATAGCTATGAGCATGAAATGGTGGGAAACCGCTATTTGTTCAGCTGCAGGAATGATGATCACCGTAACGGTAATAGTTTACGGAGGAAACGTGCTGTCGTTGTTAAAGATCGGCTCGTTTAAATCAAAGAAGCCTAAAAAGATATTTACCAAAACTACCCGACTGGGCATTAAAGTAAAATCTTCGCTTGGCCTGTGGGGAATCTCATTCCTAACCCCCCTACTTTTCACTCCTATAGTTGGCAGCTTCTTGGCCATTTCTTTTAAATACCCCAAATTTGAGATATTTACAAAAATGCTGGTTTGTGGACTTTTTTGGGGAGTAATTCAGGCTTTGACGCTCAAGTTTATTAAGGCCTTGTTTATTTAATTCAACTTTTCATTAGAAATTCTTTTGCAAACCCTACTCATTTTTTAGATATAATATTATTTTTAAACAAAAAAAAGACCCAAGAAGTCTTGAGCCTTTTCAACTTTTCAATCTATTATTTCTATTATTATCTTGGTCTACCTGTGCTTTGAGCTGGTTGCTGTGCAGAAGAGTCGCCGCCACCTTCTTTAACGTCATCATTGCTTACACCTTTTGCTCTTTTTCTTGGCTGCATAGCGTTTGCACCTGACTTACCAATCTTGTAAGACAAATTGAGGTTTATACCTCTGTTAAACATTTGATTCACGCTATTTTGGTAAAATTGCGGTGTTTCTATATTTGATTTTATCTTCAATGAATTGGCTAAGAAGTTCTGAGCCGACATTCCGATACTTCCTTTTTTGTTTTTGAAGTCTTTTTTCACTCCCAAAGAGTAATACCCAAAACCTCCCTGACGACCCATAGGCAACACCCTGCTTCCTCTCGCGAAACTGAAGGCTTGGATAGCCCAACCATTGTTTAAAGTAACAAATGACATCAAACGACCCGAAACGTTCCATCCTTGGTTAGACACTGGCACTGAAACTCCATTAAGTCCAGCAGCCTGGCCAGATATAAAGTTATAGAATGATTCAATACCTCCGTTTAGCATCCATTTAGGTGTAATGGTTAAGTTACCGAAAAGGTTAAAACCATATGCATTGTCTTGTCCAACGTTTTGGTAAGTAGTGATTAATTTAGAAGGATCTAAGTCAGATGTATATGAAATCTGAGAAATAGAATTGCCCGTAAACCTTCCGAAAGTTGAAAAATTTAAATAAATTTTCTTAATACTTGCACTTACACTTAACTCAATATTATCCGCTATTTCAGGATTTAAGCTTGGGTTACCAATTTGGATACTTTGTGGGTTGGCTTGGTTTACGTTGGGGTTTAATTGCTGAAGACCTGGTCTTTGAATCCTTCTATTATAAGCTGTTTTTACAGTATACTTGCCTCCGTAAGTTTTCGAGATATTTAAACTTGGCACCAAATTTCCATAGCTCGGAATATTAATAGCGGTAGTGTTGTTAGAAACCGCATCAATAGATGTGTACTCATATCTTGTACCAACTTTAAAGGTATATTTAGATTTAGTAGAATATGTATATGATAAATATCCAGCCCCAATGTTTTGGTTATAATCTAACGACCCACTTGGTCTTCCGTCATCGTTTATTGCTTTTCCTCCCAACAGATAGCTAAATGAGCTATTCACTTCTCTCATAATTCCTTTTACTCCTACTTCAAAAAGTTGATTTTTTTTGATAGGAGTCATATAGTCCATCTGAGCTGTATATTCCTGATTTAGGTTGTCATTTAAGTTTGTTAATGCTTTGGCTGCTGCATCTAAATTATTCAATGGCGTATTTGTAAATTCACTATTTGCCGTGCTTCTGCTATATAGTGTGGAGATACTGAATTCTTTGGAAGGCTTAATTACGTGCAGGAAGTCTAGGTTAAAATCCCAGTTAAGTGAGGGATTATTAGAGACTATATTTTGTAATGTATTTGAAATGGCTACATCATTTTGGAATCTGTCAATTTGCAAATTTTGGTCACGAGCAAAACTCCTTGTACCAAACCTCGCACCTGCAGAAAGCGATTTGTTTTTTGAAATATCATAGTCAGCACCTAAAGTATATCTACCAAAAACCATCCTGTCATTCGCATCTCCGGTTTGTCTTGTCATGAAGACATTCTCTATATCTTTCGTTCTTTGCTCGAAAGTAGTAGCCGATGGGTTAACCATCCATCTTCCATACCCACCTATGTTCATGCCAAATTTACCTGTTCTCAACGAACCATTTAAACCCAAGTTAGCACCTCTATTACCAACACCTAAGTCAGTGTTAAGTGAATATCCTTCTATGTTATTTTTCTTGGTAATAATATTTATGATACCTCCCGAACCCTCAGCATCATACTTTGCAGACGGAGAAGTGATTACCTCCACAGTCTTAATTTGGTCTGCCGGTATTTGCTTCAAAGCATCTGCTACACTTGCCGCCATTATAGTAGAAGGCTTATTGTTTATCAAAACTCTGATATTTGAACTTCCTCTAAGCTGTACATTGCCATCTAAATCTACTGTAAGTAAAGGTACCTTTCTAAGTATCTCTGTTGCATCACCACCTTTAGAGGTAATATCTTTGTCTGCATTATACACCAATCTATCTACTCGCTCTTCTATTACAGCGGCTTGACCCGTAACCATTACTTCATTCAAAAGCTGAGCATTTGTATTTAGAATAACGTTTTCTAGCACGATAGATTTGTTTTTATCTGTCAACTCGCCTACGTTAATTATTTTATCTTTGAAACCGATAGATGTGAATTTGATAGCAAACTTGCCATTTGGCAAATCTTTAAGGGTAAACTTACCCGCATCATCAGTTAGAGTACCATCGATAGGCTTCGTCATATCCGAAACTCTGTAAAGTCCAATAGTGGCATATTCTACAGGAGCTTTGGTAGTGCTATCAATGAGGTTACCCGTGATTTTACCATCTCCTTTGAGATTATTAGAAGGAGCAGCGGCAGGAAACTGTGCAACAGCAGAAAACGAACAGATTAAAAGGAAAAGTAATGTTTTTAAATACATAAATAGTTTTATTTTGAAAATATAACACAAAAATAGAGCAAGGGTTTCAGCACTTTTATTATTTTAGATAAACTACCTGTTATTGATGATAAAAGGATACTAATAGCCGATTATTTGGTTTACGCTAAAAAGAGACTAAAAATCTATAAATATTGATTTTTTGTCTTAAAATCCTGAAATATAAGTTACTTATATATATGTTTGCATATTATTCATCACCTATGAAATTAGAAATAGCAAGCAAAAAAATCTCTTCCGACCTTTTATTTAGGTCATTGTTCCATTTAATTTTTTGGTTCTTTTGGCTCATTCTTCCCATACTTAACTCGATGTTAGATGGTGACGAAGAACGTTACAATTTCTTGATTACGATTCTCCCATTGGGGTTTTTCAGTATTCCGTTTTTTTATTTTAATTCCGAATTTCTGATTTTCAAGTTTTTACCCAAAGGGCAAATCACCTCGTATATCATCAGTTTACTGCTGTTATTTTTTGGTTACTTATTTACTTATTATCTCTTCAAAGATTACTTGGTAGATAAATATCCGGTCAAAATTTATGACTCGCGTACGCTCTTTCCGGTACTTTTTATTCTTTCAATGAGTACACTCTATGGTTTTATTATTTTTATGATAAAACAAACGAGAATTAATCAAGAAGAACAAGCCGAAAGGTTAAAATCTGAGCTTTCTTTTCTTAGATCACAGATCTCACCACACTTTATTTTTAATGTATTAAATAGCATCGTTTTTTTAATCAGAAGCAAGTCAAACAAAGCAGAAAAAGTAACTTTAGAACTCTCGGAACTTATCCGATACATGCTTTACGAATCAGAAAACAGACACGTATCTTTAGAAAAAGAAATTCAATATTTGAACAATTACATTGAACTTCAAAAAATGAGATTTGGAGAAGACGTGGCTATAAATGTTAATATTAATGGTGATTTTTCGAATAAATTAATTGAGCCTATGTTGTTAATTCCATTCGTGGAAAATGCATTTAAACATGGCGTTGGTTATTTAGAAAACCCAACAATCGATATTTTTATAAAAGTAGGAGAAAAGAATTTCGAGTTTGTAGTAAGAAATCAAATAGGCCCTGAAACCAAGGAGCAAAAGGACTCAAACTCGGGTATTGGACTTAAAAATGTTAAAAGAAGAATAGAATTATTATATCCAGACCTCCACAATTTAGAGATTGTTGAAAAAAATGGATATTTTGATGCAAAATTAAAACTTGACCTAAAAAATATTGCCAAGTATGAATCATAAAATTAGATGTATAGCAGTCGATGATGAGAGCTTAGCTCGCAAAATGCTCGAAGAATATATCACCCAAATCCCTTTTTTGGAATTAGTAAAAACCTGCAAAAATGCCATGGAAGCCATGGAGGTTTTAAACAACGAAAACATCGATTTGATTTTCTTGGATATACAGATGCCGGGTATGCTCGGCACCAAGTTTCTTGAAAGTTTAGTAGAAAAACCTATGGTAGTTTTTGTGACAGCGTATGACCAATATGCAGTAGAAAGCTATAACCTACAGGTGGTGGACTACATCATGAAACCCGTGAGTTTTGAACGTTTTACCAAAGCAGTTTTAAAAGTTCAAGAAGTATACAAATCTATGGTTTTGCCAGCAAATACAGACAGCGACGCTGAGCCGATTGATTATATTTTTGTAAACGTAGAGTACTCTTTGGTTAGAATTAACTTTAACCAAATCAGCCATATAGAAGGACTAAAAGATTACATAAAAATATATGTAAACAATGCAGTTCACCCTATTTTGACCAAATCAACATTAAAAGGAATTGAAGAAAAATTACCTTCAAAGAGTTTTTTAAGGGTGCAAAAGTCTTTTATTGTTAACCTAGACAAAATCGAATCTATCCGAAACCATAGAATCACGATTGGTAAATTTGAGATTCCAGTAAGTGATACCAACATGGAAAACCTTTTACAAGCCATTAACTATAACAAGTAACCTTTTATCAACTAAACTATGAAAAAAACGCTTTTACTATTTGCTCTTGGCATAATTAGCATAAGCTCTTTTAGCCAAAAAAAAGTAAGCCCCGCCACTCCTACGAGTACCGAAGCTAAACCTGCAAAAGTGTCAGTACCTGATGCAAGCAGAACCCTTAACCCTGACATGAAGCAGGAATCTAAAGGGGAAATTACGGTTAAAGGTCAAAAAGTTCCATATACTGCCACTGTAGGTACCATACCCGTTTGGGACGAAGACGGTAAAATAGTGGCCAGCTGCTTTTACACGTATTACGAGCGATCGGATGTTTCTGACAAAGCCAAAAGACCAATTATATTTTCATTTAATGGTGGACCAGGTACCGCTTCTGTATGGATGCACATGGCATATACAGGACCAAAAATATTGAATATTGACGACGAAGGGTACCCACTTCAGCCTTACGGTTACAAAGACAATCCGTACTCAATTTTGGATGTAGCCGATATTATTTTTATTGACCCTGTAAATACTGGTTTTTCAAGAATAATAGACAAAGACGCACCTAAATCTATGTTTTTTGGCGTAAAAGCAGATATTAAATATTTGGCTGACTGGCTAAATACATTCGTTTCTCGTTCAAACAGATGGGCTTCACCAAAATATTTGATTGGCGAAAGCTACGGTACCACCCGTGTGTCAGGACTTGCATTGGAACTTCAGAACTCACATTGGATGTACCTGAATGGCGTTATTTTGGTTTCACCAACTGACCTTGGTATTGGCAGAGACGAAGCGAATGCAGCGGCTCTTCGTATTCCATATTTTGCAGCTACAGCTTGGTATCATAAAACACTAGAGCCTGGTTTACAAAGTAAAGATTTAGAAGCTTTTTTGCCTGAAGTAGAAGAATTCACAATTGAAGAGTTACTTCCAGCCATGGCCAAAGGTGGTTTTATAACCGAAAGCGAAAAGAAAACAGTAGCCGCCAAAATGGCTAAATACACAGGAATATCAGAAAAAGTTTATTTACAGAATAACCTTGACGTAAGCGTTAACTTATTTTGGAAAGAATTATTAAGAGACCAAGGCTTTACTATAGGAAGACTAGACTCGAGATTTAAAGGAATTGACTCAAAAGACGCCGGTGAAAGGCCTGAATTTAATGCAGAGTTATCTTCGTGGTTACATTCGTTTACGCCTCCTATAAACATGTATTTGAGAGAAGAATTAAATTTCAAGACTGACTTGCGATATTTTATGTTTGGACCGGTGCACCCATGGCAACGTGATGAGGTAAACGTAGCAGAAAACCTTAGAGCAGCTATGGCCGCCAACCCATACCTAAAAGTATTAAATCAGTCTGGATATTATGACGGTGCTTGTGATTATTTTAATGCCAAGTATAACCTATGGCACATGGACCCAAGTGGCAAAACTAAAGAACGCATGAGCTGGAAGGGATACCGATCAGGACATATGATGTACTTGAGAAAAGAAGACCTCCAAAAAGCGAACGAAGACTTGAGAGAGTTTATCAAGAATAGTACGCCAGCACCAAACCAGCCTGCGAAATATTAATTTTTATACAGGTTTTAAATACAATAAAGGGAGCTGAATTTAATTCGACTCCCTTTTTTTATGTGCTATTATTTAATTTTTATTTTGCCTCCACTATTTCTAAACCAATAGACATAATGCCCGTCAATGGGTCTGGTCGCATGTTATGCCCTATAGAAAGCTTGTATTTACCTGGCTTATCAAATTTATATTTTACTAACTTCGGCATAGGCACCCTATTGTCATAAATATCACCGAGTCCGTCGCCATAAGGTTTACCGGTTTTCTCGTTAAACAATATCACCTCATCCATAGAGGTTGAGACTTGTTTTCCATCAGGTCCCGTTAGGGCTTCATTGAGATATAAATTAAAAAAAGGATATGAAACAGAAGTACGAATCAAATAATTGAAAGCGTATGTTTTCTGTATATCTTTTATTTCAAATTCAAAAGTCTGCTTGTGAGCAATTTTCCATTCTGATTTTTTAAAATCCCTTATTTCTTTAAAGCCCGGATTGCTTTCACATGCTATGGTAGAGATGGCTACCACAAACCACAAAACTACCTTTTTCATTCGTTACTTGAATTGTTTTGCGGAGGTCTATTCCTATTTTTTCTCCTTTTGTTATTGTTCTTTTTACGCTCTGGTGCTGCACCTCCATCAGCTGATGCTACCGGGTTACCTTGTGGCTGTGTTTGCGGCGGCCTAGGATTTGGGTTAGTGTTCGGCTTAACTGAATCCGATGCTGGATTTGCATTTGCATTCGGATTTGGTCTTGGACCTTGACCTTTTGGTCTTGGCGGACGCGGCGGTCTTGGCCCTCTCGGTGGTCTGTTGTCAGGAGCAGACTGTGCGGCTGGCTGTTGAGCCTGAGGTGAATCTGATCCAGAGTTTGAATTATCCCTTCTGCTATTTTTATTTCGCGTTGGTCTTTTCTTGGTATGATACTTCTTGTCGAGTTTTTCGAGGTCATTGTTAATACGAACAGGTTTAGCCTGCTCCATATCCCCTATTTCTAACAAGTTTTCTAAACCTACAGGTTTTTTGCCTGCCTTGTTCATTTTTATAATCTCATCTACCTGACTACAAGAGATTGGATACCAGTTGGTTTCGTTTGGATAACTAAACCACATTATTCTTCTGAATATATCTGTTTTCTGAACCGTGGCATCTCCTTTTTCGGTTTGAAGCGGCCTATCAACTACCGGAATATCTCGGATAGCGTCTATGTAGGTTTCAAGCTCGTAGTTTAGACAACACTTTAGTCGTCCACATTGACCCGAAAGTTTAGCTGGGTTTAGCGAAAGATTTTGGTATCGAGCGGCAGCCGTAGGAATGGCTTTGAAGTCAGTTAACCAAGTAGAGCAACAAAGCTCTCTTCCACATGAGCCAAGCCCACCTATTCTACCTGCTTCTTGTCTGAGACTTATTTGTCTCATTTCTATCCTTACCTTAAACTCTCCAGCCAATAGCTTTATTAACTCTCTAAAATCTACTCTATCGTCTGCAGAGTAGTAAAAAGTAGCCTTTGAATTATCTGACTGAAATTCTACTTCTGAAAGTTTAAGATTGAGCTTAAGTTCTTTGCATATTTCACGGGTACGATACATGGCCGTTAGGTCACGATTTATAGCCTGATTGTGCTTTTCGATGTCTTTTTCGTTGGCAACTCTCAGCAGGTTTGTTAATTCATCATCATCTTTTACGTTTCGCTTTATCATAGCCAAACGAACCAGCTCCCCTTGAAGCGAAACCGTGCCAATGTGATACCCCGTAGGCATATCACACACCACATAATCTCCTGTGAAAAGTTCGAGTCCTTTTTTATTTCTAAAATACTCTTTTCTTCCCCCTTTAAACTTAACTTCTACTATATTAAATCGGCCCGACTTTGGAGTTTCCATATTAGAAAGCCAATCGAAACTATTCATTTTGGTACATCCGCCGGAACTACATCCGCCAGCACTACCACATCCACTTACTGATTTATGATTAGATTTTTCGTCGTCAACTTTCTTTATACTGCCACATCCACCCGTCGAACATTGTCCACAAGCCATAAATTCTATCTATATATATACTCGCCTTTGGGCGTCAAATTTGACTAAAACAAGGTCGAGATCTAAGGTTCTACATTTTTTTAATTAAAACAAAGCTAATCATTTCTCAAAATAATTCATTAAATCCTTTCCGATATCTTTTCGGTAATACTTTGACTTAAACTTAATATTTCGAGCCATTCTTTGAGATTTCTTCAAAGCAGCCGCCATCGTACGGCCCATTCCGGTGAGTGCAATAACCCTACCACCATTTGTAACCACGCCGTTTTCAGTTAATTTAGTGCCTGCATGAAACACCACAGTATCTTTTTCCGCTTCAGGAATTTCCATAAGGTCACCTTTTTTGTACCCCTCAGGATAGCCGCCTGCCACCACCATGGTAGTTACAGCAGACTTTGGATTGATACTAAGTTTGATTTTATCTAATTTGCCGTCAGCAGCTGCTTGGAACAAACGTACCATATCAGTCTTGATTCTAGGCAACACCACTTCGGTTTCAGGATCTCCCATTCTGGCGTTGTATTCAATCACCATTGGATTTCCTTTGTCATTCATTAAACCAATAAAAATAAAGCCAACGTAATGAATCCCTTCTGCTTTAAGACCGGCCATTGTAGGTTTCACTACTAAATTGTCTACTTTTGCCATAAAGTCCGCATCAGCAAACGGCACCGGCGAAACCGCCCCCATACCACCAGTATTGAGACCTGTGTCTCCTTCTCCTATTCTTTTGTAATCTTTGGCCTCCGGCAAAATCACATAATTTGTTCCGTCGGAAAGTACAAAAACCGAAAGCTCTATTCCTTCTAAAAATTGCTCAACCAAAACTTTATCTCCTGCTTCACCAAATTTCCCTTCAGTGAGCATTTCGGTTAAACTTTGCTTTGCTTCCTCTTTTGATGTTGTTATTATTACACCTTTTCCGGCAGCTAAACCGTCTGCTTTAAGCACGTATGGGCCATTTTGTTTATCTAAATACGCCAAACCTTCTGCTAAAGTGGCTTTAGTGAAAGTTTCTGAAAAAGCAGTAGGCACGCCGTGTTTTTGCATAAACGCCTTTGAAAAATCTTTTGACCCTTCTAATCTTGCTCCCGCTGCATCTGGCCCTATTATTCTTACTTTCTTGAGCTTTTTGTCCGCTTTAAAAAAATCAACGATCCCTTTTACTAATGGATCTTCAGGGCCTACAACCACCATTCCTATATTTTGCTCCAAAACCACATTTTTTATGGCTTCAAAGTCGTCTACTTGAGCATCTATATTTTTTGCGATTTGAGCTGTGCCTGCATTTCCAGGTAAAACAAAAAGGTTTTCACATTTCTTGCTTTGAGAAAGTTTCCATGCAAAAGCGTGCTCTCTTCCACCTGAACCTATAATTAATATATTCATTTCCGTAAGTTTCTATTTTTTTAAATGACAAAAATAGGAGTTTGCGGCCGCTTAAAAAAAAATGATTAAAAATAATGCCCTCCAATATTTTTTTAAATACCATTTTTCTTAACTTTTAGATGAAAAACCAAAATCATTTACCCTAAAAATAAGGTAACTTTGGAAAGCATTAAAACATTTTATAATTTTCGAACTCAAATGTGTAGATAAGACAATATCCATTTTGCACTTTTTTGAAACAAAACCAAACACCCAGTACGCTTAATTTTTCGATTTTCACAAAACCTTATCATGAATAGCTTTTCTAAAAAACTCATAGGTTTATTTTTGTTATTTACATTTACAAATACCTATGCCCAAACTCTAAAGAGTGGCCCACAGGTACTTAGTTTCCATTCAGACGTAGACGACACTGAGCAGCCTTATGCCATTTATATTCCTAAAAAATTTAGCGAGAAAAAACAATACCCTTTGGTAGTTATGCTTCATGGAGCTGGCTCAAATCACCGATTGGCGATGAGACGCGTATTTGGCAAGAGCAATTTTAATAATGAAAATGACGTAGAAGCAAGCACTTATTTTCCGAAATGGAAAAGTGTGGATTACATAGTGGTTAGCCCACTAGCGAGAGGTACCATGGGCTACCAAGGAATAGCCGAGAAAGACGTAATGGACATGTTAGCTGATGTGAAAAAACGATTTCACATAGACGAAAACAGAACTTACTTAACCGGACTGTCGATGGGTGGCGGCGGAACCCTATGGATTGGCCTTACACGACCTGACATATGGGCTGCCATAGCACCAGTTTGCCCAGCACCTCCTACAGAAACTGCCCAATATATTGACAATGCCTCTAACCTTAGAGCATATATATTTCAAGGTGGAGCCGACCCCGTAGTAAAACCAGAAGCTACTCGTAAATGGGTGGAAGACATGAAAAAAGCTGGCGGCAAAATAGATTACACCGAATATGCAGGAGTAAAACATGACAGCTGGAACAACGCCTACGTAGACGAATTTATATTTTCGTGGTTTAGCAAATACAAAAGAGACCCGTTTCCAAACAAAATAAAGTTTACTACCCAGCAAATAAAATATGGCAGTGCGTATTGGTTAAAAATCAGAGATATGGAGGTTGGTAAAACAGCCACAATCGAAGCTTTTTTTAAGAATAAAAATATGCTCGACATAAAAACAGAAAACGTACTAGCACTTGAAATGAACCTAAATGGGCACTCAAACTACAACCCAAAAAAATCATTGGCCTTAAACATAGACGGCCAAAACGTGCCACTATTTGGACTTACAAATGGCCAAATTTTGATAAAAAACAATGGCAAATGGATGGTAGGCAAACCTGAGTTTTCTGACAAAGAGAAAAATGCAATGACCGAAGGTCCAATGACGGAGGTTTTTGGAGATAGGCATATATATGTATACGGTACCACTGACAATCCAAGCAAAGAAGAACTAGAAAAAAGAAAGGCTGTAGCCGAAACTGCTGCCGAGTGGAGTTATAGCCGCGGAGATTTTATGGGCCGAGTGATGGTGTTTCCAAGAGTTTTGACGGACCAAGAAGTTAGACCTAACGATATAGAAAGATCAAACCTGGTGTTGTTTGGCACAAAAGAAACCAACAGTTTGATAGCCAAATATGCAGACAAACTACCGATGGAGCTAAAAAAAGAAAGCAGCTCGAAAGCAGGCCTAACCTTTGTGTATCCAAACGGGAAGAAATATATATTGATTAACTCAGGAATTCCATTTTGGCAAATACCGCTTTTTGACCAAGGACCATTTGCAAGACTTAGAACTCCAGGCAAAGCCGGTCAGCTGACAGGTTACGGCGACTGGGTTTACTACGATGGTGAACTTAACAATGTGATTTCAACGGGTATTTTTGAGCACAATTGGTCTATCCCCGAAGACAAGCTAAAACTATTAGAAAATATAGATAAACTGAATATCAAAAAGCCATAATAACCTTCAAAAAGGAAAACTTAAAGGTGTGCTTTTCTGATGAGAAGCACACCTTTTTTTGTTCAATTATTAAAAAATACGCAAAAGCTTAAAAAAAATACGAACTTTGCGGTCCAAAGAAAATTAAAAGATGGAAACCATTTTACCTCTCTTAGAGCTTACGCACAAGGCTTCGGCACAAGTCAGAAGGCTGACTACCAAGCAAAAGCAAACTTTGCTGCTTGACTTGGCAGACCTATTGGTACAAAACTCAGCATTGATTATTGCTGAGAATAAAAAAGACTTGGACTTGATGGACCCCAGCGACCCAAAATATGACCGCTTACTATTAAACCCAACGAGAATTGGAGGTTTGGTAGAGTCGATAAATGAAATAACTGCACTGAAAGACCCGGCTAATGAAGTAGCTTTTGCCAAGACTTTAGAAAATGGCTTGCAGCTTACCAAAAAATGGGTACCTATGGGCGTGGTCGGAACGATATTTGAATCTAGGCCAAATGTCACCATTGACGTAGCAATCCTTTGTTTGATGTCGGGAAATGCTTGTGTGCTTAAAGGTGGCAAAGAAGCGGCGTTTTCAAATACATGTTTGGTGGGAATTATACACGAAGCATTAGAAAAAAACGGAATAGCTAAGGAAGCAGTTCTACTTTTACCTACAGACAGAAAATTCCTTGCGGAGCTTTTGGTTGCTACCCGATTCGTGGATTTGATAATACCAAGAGGCTCACAATCTCTGATAGATTATGTTCGAGCAAACTCAAAAATACCTTGCATAGAGACCGGTGCGGGCGTTTGTCATACCTATGTAGAAAAAACTGCCGACCTCAACATGGCCGCTGATATAATCATAAATGCAAGGGCGTCTCGCCCTTCGGTTTGCAATTCACTTGATTGTGCTATTTTGGATGAAAGTGTTTTAGAACACCTTGTTCCTTTGCTTAAAGAAGGTTTTGACAAATATCAGATTGAGGTTTATGCAGATGTAGTAGCTTATCCGATTTTTAAGAAAAACAATTTCAATCGACTTTTTGAAGCAAAACCAGAGGACTTCGGTAAAGAATGGCTCGACTTTAAAATTTCTATAAAAACAGTAAGTGGTCTTAATGAAGCACTTGAGCACATAAGCCAGTTTTCATCAAAACATTCGGAGGCAATCATTACTCAGGATGAAGAGTTGGCTGAAACATTCCTCAGTGAAGTGGACGCAGCTGCGGTTTATCACAATGCTTCTTCGAGGTTTACAGACGGTGGGCAGTTTGGACTCGGAGCTGAAATTGGAATATCTACTCAAAAACTTCATGCTAGAGGACCTTTTGCTCTTGAGAAATTAGTAACCGAAAAATGGGTGCTAAAAGGAAATGGACAAACAAGGTGGTAAAATATATAAAGTGAAAGAAAACTCAGTAAACTTTTAAGTTTTCATATTTTTAGCGAAATTTGCATTCCTAAACAGAGAAAGGTCCCGTAGTTCAACGGATAGAATAGTTGTTTCCTAAACAATTGATCCAAGTTCGATTCTTGGCGGGATCACAAAAGCTTCTTTACAGAGAAGCTTTTTTTGTTTACATTAATGTGTATATTTCTGAAATAAAAGACGAAGAACCTACTTCCTCCAAAAAATAACCACCAAATATGAAAGGACGCAATGACCTTAAACTTGCCGTACTAATAGACGCTGACAATATTCCGTATGCCAACATAGAAGGCATGCTCGACGAAATTGCCAAGCTAGGTACGCCTACTATTAAAAGAATATATGGCGACTGGACCAAACCGACTGTTTCGGGCTGGAAACCGGCACTTTTGCAACACGCCATCACTCCGATTCAACAATACTCTTATACTACAGGAAAAAACGCAACCGATTCGGCTATGATTATAGACGCTATGGATATTTTGCATAGCGAAAAAGTGGACGGGTTTTGTTTGGTTTCAAGCGATAGTGACTTTACCCGTTTGGCTACCCGACTGAGAGAATCAGGCATGTTAGTAATTGGCATTGGAGAGAAAAAAACACCTAACCCGTTTATAGTTGCGTGTGATAAATTTATTTACATCGAAATAATCAGTGGTAAAAACGAAACCAAAACTCCAAAAGCTGCGGCCTCAAAGGCTACACCTGAGTTTGACAAAATGAGCAACAATTTGATTAAGCTTATAAAAGCTACCGTTGATGACCTCGCAGACGACAACGGCTGGGCGTTTTTGGCAGAAGTTGGTAGTCTACTGATGAAGAAAAAACCAGATTTCGATGCAAGAAACTACGGTTTCACTAAGCTAACGCCTCTATTGAAATCATTAAAAAATCACATTGAGGTAGACGAAAGAGACGTGGAGAATTCAAGAATTAAGCATATCTATGTGCGTGTAAAGTCTTAATATTTAAGCTATTCATTATTTCTGTTTTATATCAAAATCAATTTCGTAGTAGTTTGCCCAGTTTTGGATTAAGCCTACAAAGTGTTTGAGGTAGTTTGCCGTAAAAAACATATTGGACCAATCGTCGAAACGACGGGCTTGGACTCCCAAATAAAATACCCAAACCGCAATGCCCGATTGTGCAATAAGATCTTTTTCTTGTTGTTTTAAGGGTCTAACAGACTCATATCCTTTTAAAAATACATCTGCCTTTTGTAGATATACGTCTTTGTCGGCTTCTGAATGAAAAAGTTGGGTTAAAAAATACGCTACATCAAGTACAAACGGGCCATTTCCACAAAAGTCAAAATCAAACAACGTTACTTTTCCGTCAGAATTTATATTCATATTGTCATACCAGATATCTAAATGAACTGCACCTGTTGGGCAATCTGATATGATTTCTGAATTTAAATATGGCCTCAAGTAAGATTCTATTTTTCCTAAAATGAGCATACTGGGGTGTTTTTTCTCAAAAAAACCGTGTAGTGCTAAAATCGGCTTTTCACAAAGCTCTGCGAAGTTGTATTTTACGCGTTTTAAATTTAATTCTAAACTTGAGACATGTATACTGGCCATGGTTTTGCCGATTGTATTGCAGTGGCCTTTGCCCAAACTCCTGATTTTGTCGCCTTCAGCGAATGAAAACAAAACCGCAAACCGAACTCCTTCTGGTGCATTCAACTCATTTATTAGCTCATTTTGTGCGTTTGTAATTGGATAAGAAACATTGATACCTTCTTTTTTTAAATTAAGTAAAAACCGTAACTCTTCATTTATCTCAACTTTACTCCTCCAATCTTTTACATAAACCCGAAGAACATATTTTTCTGTCCCAATTTTTAATAAATAGGTATGATTAATGCCTGTTTTGAGAATTTGACATTGAACATCTTCGCCCTTAAAATACAAATCTGACGCCCAAACAGCCAAGCTTTTGGGATTTAAAATACTATGTATCGCATCAAATTTTATTTCAGAACCCATATTATAAACGTTTCTTGTTATTATTTCTAACTAAAAATTTCGATGATTTTTATCACTACAATATAAAACAGTGAAGGACAAAGCAAACAACCTAAACCCGTGTAAAAAGTAGCCGTAACTGCACCATAAGGCACCAATTTGGGGTCTGTGGCGGCCAAACCAGCAGCCACTCCACTCGAAGTACCCATTATGCCACCATATGCCATGGCCGATTTGGCGTCATTTAACCCGATATATTTTGCTGCTATGGGTGTAAAAACCGTAACCGCTATGGCTTTTACCACGCCTGCTGATATGCTCAAGGCAATAACTTCTGACGACGCACCCAATGCTGCACCTGTAACAGGACCAACAATATATGAGCAAGAACCTGCACCAAGGGTGCATAAACTTACGGCGTCTCGGTATCCCCACACCCAAGCTACTGCCACTCCGGTAACAAAAAACAATACCACACCAACCAATAAGGAGATTAAACCGATTCTTCCTGCTTTTTTCATAACCTGATAGCTCGCTCCCATGGCCGTGGCCACTATTGTGAAGTCTCGAAACATCGCCCCACCGAACACTCCTAAGCCTGAAAAAAGTGGAATGTCTGACAAGCCTTTTTCGCCGTTTGTGTGAACTCCGCCGAAATATGCCAAAACCAATCCCGCCAATATGGCTAATGCAGAACCTGGGACTTTACCTTTCCCCAGTTTTTTTGCAACCACCTCAGACAAATACACAATAATGGCAATCAATAAAAAACCAAAAATCAAACTGTTTTTATCTAGTAGTTTATTTAATATTTCTGTCATATTACTTCTTTTTTAAACAAAAATGGAAATAATACAAAACCCAAAAATACAGGCAACACCCCTACTATTATGGCCAAAAAGCCACTCGATACCGCCAATTTGACATTTTGAGAAGCTGACATCGCGATAACCACTGGAATATACATTTTGCTCCAAAAGTCAACGCCTTGTTCAAAAGCACTATCGAGCCATCCTTTTTTCAAAAACCATTCTTTGATTGTTAGCAAAATGAGCATGGCAAAGCCCACGCCACCTACATTGGCATTAATCCCGAGCCAATGCCCAAGCGATTCGCCAATAAACTGCCCCATCAAAAACGAAAAAGCCAAGATTCCTACACCGTAAATGATCATTTAGATTTTATTTAAATAGGGTTTTGAGGTCATTCTTGGTCACTTTGCCCATTGCATTTCTTGGCAAATCTTCAATGACCAAGTATTTACGCGGTGTTTTGTAAGCAGGCATCAAATCGCGAATCCAATCATTAAGTTCATCTGTGTTAATGTTTTGATTGTTTAAAACTACGGCCGCTGCTACAAGCTCACCCCATTCTTCGTTTGGCACGCCTATAACCGCACAATCTTTGATTTCAGGGTGTTTTCTTAGTACTTCCTCTATCTCTAAAGCCGATATTTTATATCCGCCCGACTTGATAATATCGATAGAGTCTCTCCCCAGTATTTTCAAATATCCTTCTTCATAAACCGCCACATCGCCTGTCTTAAACCATCCGTCTGGAGTAAATGCTTTTTGAGTTGCCTCGGGTTTACCCCAATATTCTTTAAACACGTTATCGCCTTTTATTAAAATTTCGCCGGGCTGCCCCATCTCCACTTCTTTATAATCTTCGTCTACCAATATTACTGAAACTCCGGGCAATGGCTGCCCAATATATCCGGCTTTCCGCTCTCCGTTGTAAGGGTTAGAAACCCCCATGCCTATTTCTGTCATACCGTAACGCTCCAAAAGCGTATGCCCTGATATCGTTTTCCATTTTTCCATAACCGAAACCGGCAATGCCGCAGAACCCGAAACCATTAGTCTGAAAGCAGATAAGTTCTTGAATATCTCGACCTTGGTTTCTTCATTTTGCTGCTCCCAATAAGTTATCAGTTTATAGTAAATGGTGGGCACAGCCATGAAAACATTCAATTCATTTTTCATGAAAACATCAAAAACAGCTGCTGGACTAAACTTCTCCATAAACTCAACCGCGGCTCCTGACCACAACGCACACGAAATCACATTTACAATGCCATGCACATGGTGAAGTGGCAAAATACAAAGTGTATGGTCTTTGGCTGACCATTCCCAAAAACTCACCAAAGTGCTAATTTGTGCCTCCAAGTTTTTATGGGTAGTAACCACGCCTTTGGGTAAACTTGTGGTACCACTTGTGTAAAGTATCATCGCGTTTTGGTCGCGACTTATTTCTGGCAACTCAGCTGCCTGAGCTTTACTTAACTCTTCATTTGAAACAAATCTAAATGTTTTTTCTTCGATTAAAGGCTTCAGTACTTCTTCATAATTGGGCGTAGCAATCACAATAGCTGCACCGGTGTCTTCTAAAACATACCGTAGCGAGGGCAAAGGATAACTGATGCAAAGCGGCACTGCCACCCCGCCTGCTTGCCAAATGGCCCATTGAATGGCGACATAATCAAACCCAGGGTCAACCATAAATGCCACTCGGGCACCCATTAGATTTTTTGAATCGGCCAATAGACCTGTAGCATATTTTTGAGAGACAGTTAAAAGATCTTGATAGGTGTAACTTAGTTCGTTACTTTTAATTGCGATGTTCGACAAATGATTCTTCGCATTCTCAACGATTTGCAGCATATTTAAATAGTATTGATTGAATTGAATACCCAATTTATAGGTTTATTTTCAAAAAAGTGACCTGTTTTGAAATTGCCCTTTTAAATAATTCGGAGATTTTTTCGAAAAAAAACAAAAAGTAAAGCTAAATTCAAGTAAATATTTATTCCTAACCCATGTTTAAAATCTTAAGCCCTTTCGTCTTTCTTCTGTTTTGTACCACAAGCTATTCGCAGCTTTTAAACAAAAAACAAATCAATGATTATACAAAATCAGAACTTTTGGGCTCTTTAAACACTTATAAGGAGTTTTTGAAATTACCTAACGACGGCAACTACCCCGACCAAATAAACCAAAACCTTAGGTGGTGCGACAGCACCTTCAAAAAACTTGGATTTAATACGCAAACCATAGTTTCGAGAGGAATTCCGCATTTATATGCTGAAAAAATAAGAAACAAAAACCTCCCTAACGTTTTGTTTTACCTTCAAATAGACGGGCAACCTGTAGACCCCACGGCTTGGGATCAAGAGAGCCCCTTTGTGCCTCAACTAAAAGATGCCTTCGGAAATAAAATTTCCTGGGAAACTTTAAGTCAAAAAGGCATTGACCCAAATTATAAAATATTTGCACGCTCGGCTTCTGACTCCAAAGGCCCAGCCATGTGTTTTATTACCGCACTAAAAATTTGTAAAGAAAAAAATATCAGTCCTGATTTTAACATTAAAATTATCATGGATTTTCAGGAGGAACTCAGCTCCCCCACTATTGCTGAACTGGTAGAAAGCCACCGAGAGCTACTTTTAGCTGACCGATTAATGATAATGGATGGTACGCGACACATCTCAAATATACCCACGCTAATGTTTGGTGCAAGAGGAATAGCTACCGCTACTCTAACAGTATATGGAGCCAAAGAAAACCTACACAGCGGCCAATACGGAAACTATGCCCCTAATCCGGCTTTCAAATTAGCTCAACTTTTGGCAGGCATGAAAGACAAAGACGGCAAAGTAACCATTCCTGGTTTTTATGATGGGGTGCTCATAAGCGATGAAGACAAGAAAGGCTTTGCCTTGGTACCCGAAAACAAAGACTCGCTAAACCAGAGACTTGGCATAGCACAAGAAGAAAAAGTAGGAGACAGCTACCAAGAAGCCATGCAATACCCGAGTTTAAACATTAGAGGTTTGCGGTCGGCATGGGTAGGCAAAGAAGTCAGAACCACGATACCAAACCTGGCAATAGCCGAAATAGACATGAGGTTAGTACCAGAAACTCCTGGAGAGAGGCAACTGAATTTATTACGTGAATATCTGATTGCGTCTGGAGTCACGATTGTTAAAGGGCTGCCCACAGACGAGCAAAGAGCTAAATATCCCCTACTCGCTAATTTTGAAATAAAAGAAGGTTCGCTGCCATTTAGAACGCCCATGGAATCACCGATAGGTACTTGGCTAAGCAATTCCATGGACAGAGCAGTGGATAGGCATGTAAAAGTAAGGCTCACCGGAGGTTCGCAGCCTATGGCGTCGTTTATAGAAACCTTGCAAGTGCCAGCAGTCTCTATCCGTATTCCAAACCCTGACAATAACATTCATGGCCCCAATGAAAACCTTCGTGTGGGAAATTATGAAGAAGGAATACGAATGTGTTTGGCTATTTTGACCCAAAAACCTTGAGCGTTTTTTTATAGAATTAAACTTTTTTTGAGACTTTTATTTAATTCAAAAAATAGCAAAAAATCATTTTTAGGACTATTTGAATATGATTTTTAACTTTCTAAAATCATAGTGCTACACTTTTCTTAGTCTTCTACAAAAAGCAACACGATAGATTTTGGCAAAAAAATTGGACGTTTCTAACGAATGCTATCACTTTTGAACTAACTATAGTACTATTCCAATTTCACCATAGCACCTAACGATGAACATTACCGACTTAACATTTTCTTAATTGACACGTATTCAATTTGTTGCGTAAGTTTGCAACATCAAAGGTTTTCAGATACGGCAAAATAAACTAAGTAATAAACTAAGATTAAAATTTTTCCGAAAAAGAAAACAAACAAAGAAAATTATGAAAAAGTTAATGTTAACAGTAGCAGTCTTGATGGGAGTATCAGCTGCCACTACCACGCTCGCAAACAATGACATGAAAATCGTTTCGCTTACAGAAGCAAAAGGCGATTTAAAAGTGAAAGCTCTACAGGGCTTAAAATTCAAATTAGAAGCAGACAATCTTCAGAATAAATCAAGCATATATTTAAAGGACGAAAAAGGGGAAGTTTTCCATGTGGAATATGTCTCTAAAAGCGGCTCATTTTTAAAAGTATTTGATTTATCTGCGTTGCCAGATGGAAGTTATTACTTCGAAGTAGTATCAGGTAGCGAAAAGATGATTAAGCCTTTTCAAATCTCTACAAAAACCACTAGAACTGCTACACCTCAGTAAGCAACTAGATAGTTAAAGTAGGATTTACCGAAACTTGAAACCTTTGAAAAAGAGCCCAACTGATTTCTCAGTGGGCTCTTTTATGTTTTAATGCTATTCTAAATTTTATAATCTCCGGAGCAAATATTTTATTCAATCACCATAAATTCGGTACGGCGGTTTGCTTGGTGAAACTCCTCGCTGCATGGTATGCCGTCTGCACAGGCATTGGTAAGTTTGCTTTCTCCATAACCACGGGCTATTAGTCGATTTGAAGAAATTCCATGATTCGTCAAAAACTCTACCACACTTTCGGCTCTTTTTTGAGATAAAATCATGTTATATTCAGCTGTTCCTCGTGAGTCGGTATGGGCATTTAACTCAATTTTAGCATTTGGATTATCAACCATAAACTGCACCAACTTATTTAAATCACGCGAAGCGTCTTCTCTAATATCGGCCTTATCTAGGTCATAGTATATATTTTCTAATTTTATCACCTTTCCAGTCTCAGCTTGCTCTAAAGGTAACGCCAGTTTAACATACAAAACCGTGCTCCTTTCCAAACCTTTGGTACTTGCATTTTCTATTTCAGAAATATACATGTCTTTTCTTCCAAAGACCGAATAGTCTGTGTCTCCTTCTATTTGAAAACTAAACTCGCCTGTCCCTTGCTCAGAAACCACTTGCTTTACCACGTTGGTTTTGAGGTTTGTTAACACCACATATACTTTTCCTTCTCTGAGTTGAGTAGTTTTGTTTACGGTAAATCCTTTAAGTGTAAACCTTGGGTCGTTATGGTCTAGTTTTAAATAGATTCCTTTCCCTGGTAAGTCAAACTGCGTAGGAAAAATCTCCTCTTCGGTGCTGGCGATGTCATTAAGCAAACCTGTTATGCGATATCTGGCTTGTGGAATACTATCAAAAACCGCCTCTCCAAGTTCGTTTGTAACCGAATTAAATATTTTACCATTATCACCCATTAGTTTTACCTTGGCATTTACTAATGGCTCTCCCGTTTGAATATCTCGCATGGTTACATTCACCATTTTTTGAGGAATGACGGGTGCCAATTTCTTTGACTCAACCACCGTCTTTTTACCAAAATTATAGCTTAAAGTTAAACCTGCTCCATATGAACTATTACTATAGGTTGTGTTTTCTACTTGGGCTTTATTTATATCATAAAAAGCACTTGATTGACTTGAATTAAAATAATAGGTATAATACGCATTAGCCGCTATGGCTATTTTTTGAGTAATGTTATAGCCTATCTTAAAATTGGCTCGCCCACTTGGCGTAAGCGACGACTTTGTAGCATATCCTCTATCTAAAACCGCAACAGTAGACGATTCATTTGTTAGAGAAAATCCATCTTTAAAAACAGAAACACCACCTAAGGCACTTATTTGTACAAATACTTTTTCTTTTAGAAACGGCAAATTAAACACTGGCCCAAGGCTGATAGAGGCACGCTGAAGCGAAGTATTTTTCTGTGTAAAGTCGGAAGCTAAAAAACCTTGACTGAGCATTTTTTGTGAAATACCAGTTGAGTCAAAATTTGGTGTTTTGTTAGCATAATATCTAGTGGATAACTCGAGTCCAACATTCCTCCATAGTTTTTGAACGCCAAGCTCACCATAAAATCCATTTCGAAGGCTACTATTATAACCATTGGCGTATTCTTTTTTTAATTGATCCACCCCACCAGAACCTTGAATAGCCCAGCCATTTTTTTTAAAAACAGATTCTTGAGCAAATAAAGGTTTTTGAAGGACCACGCTAAATAATACAAATAGTAGTAATAGCGGAATTCTAGTAGTTGTTAGTTGTCTAGTCATCTTAAGGGCACGTTAAAAGGTAAGCGTTTTTTTTATTAGAATGTAAAAATAAGCGAAATGGAATCAATATAGATACGAAATAATTCAATAATAATGATTTTTATTTAGGAAAAAAGTCACTTAAAGTCCATTTTATTTAAAAAAGCAGTAGATAAATAAGCATTCATTACACCCAACTTTTGACAAAAACAAAGAATCCTAACTTTGAAAATTGCATTTTCTATAGCATCTAACTAAATTTATAGGTACAGATGTTACCCAAATATTACATCAAAATTTATTCAACTTTCCGAAATATAATAATTCCAAGACAAATCTTCTCAAAAGCACAATTGAGTTATATGAAAATATAAAATTAACAATATTGCTTATTTTCAAAAAAGCTTAAAAAACCTTGTATTTTTTAAATGAATGCTTGCACTTTTCTTCAAATCATAGTACTATTCCAATATTTGCGTGGCATCCTGTAGAGAACTTTACCAACCACAAAAATCTTAACGTACAAGTTAACAGTGGCTTATATACCTTTGTAACAACAAAAAAGCAAAATACTTTAGAAATTACGTTAGTAACAAAACAAGAAATACTTTAAAAAACAAAGAAAATTATGAAAAAGCTTATTTTAACATTGGCAGTATTGGTGGGAGTATCATTTTCTGCAAACACTTCATTCGCATTTGACGGTTTAAAAATCGTAACGTTGAACTCAATCGAAAACGAAGTTCTTCTTAAGCCACTTGCGGGAATGAAATTTAAATTGGTAGTAGCTAACATTTCAAGCAAAGCAACTATCACAATCAAAAACGAAAACGGTGACGTAATGCATACAGAATACGCTTCTAAATCAGAAGATTTTTCAAAAATATTTGACTTATCAGATTTAGCTGACGGAAACTACTATTTTGAAATCGCTAACGGTTCAGAGAAACTTGTTAAATCTTTCAAAATCAGTACTGAAGTTAAAAGAACTGTATCTGAGCTTAACTAAGACTAGCAAACAAACTAAAAATAACCACTGAGCAAACGCTTGGTGGTTTTTTTGTACCTAAAATTGCCATTAATTTAAATGAATCCTAGAAATTGACATCCGTATTATTTAATTTTAGAATCAATATATTCAAGTATATCCTTGGTATTGCTTAAATTTGTGTTTTTAGAAAAAGAATTTCACTAAGATAATATGTTTCAGAATCTTCAAGATAAATTAAATGGTGCTTTTAAAACCCTAAAAGGTAAGGGTAGAATCACAGACGTGAACATTGCGAGTACTGTAAAGGAAATTCGCAGGGCTCTAATGGATGCCGATGTTAACTATAAAGTAGCCAAAGACGTAACCGACAGGGTAAAACAAAAAGCAATTGACCGTAAGGTAATGATTGCTGTAGAGCCTGGACAACTTTTTGTAAAAATAGTTCAAGAAGAGCTTCAAGAACTAATGGGGGGCATGACCCAAACCGTCAACTTTAAAGGATCTCCAGCCGTAATATTAATCGCAGGTCTTCAAGGTTCTGGTAAAACTACATTCTCAGGAAAATTTGCGAGCTATCTAAAAAAGCAAGGCAAACAAGTAATGCTAGTTGCCTGCGATGTTTACAGACCTGCTGCCATTACCCAACTACAGGTTTTGGGAGAGCAGATAGGCGTAGATGTATTCGCCGAACCAGAAAACAAAGACGCAGTTTCGATTGCTAGAAATGGTTTGGCAGCCGCTAAAGCCAAAGGAAAAAGCATCGTAATAGTCGATACGGCCGGTCGTTTGGCTGTAGACGAAGTCATGATGACCGAGGTAGAAAACATCAAAAAAGCTATCACTCCTTCTGAGATATTGTTTGTGGTTGATTCCATGACCGGTCAAGATGCCGTTAATACTGCCAAAACATTTAACGAGCGTTTAAATTTTGACGGTGTTGTACTTACCAAATTAGACGGTGACTCGCGTGGTGGTGCTGCCTTATCTATCCGTACTGTGGTAGAAAAGCCTATCAAGTTTATGAGTACGGGAGAGAAAATGGAAGACCTTGACGTTTTCCACCCCGACCGTATGGCGAGCAGAATATTGGGTATGGGTGACGTTATTTCATTGGTAGAAAGAGCCCAACAAGCATTTGACGAAGACGAAGCTAAGAAGCTTAACAAGAAAATGCGTGAGAACAATTTTGATCTCAACGATTTCTTAGGGCAACTACAGCAAATCAAAAAAATGGGTAATATCAAAGACGTTATGGGCATGATACCGGGAATGGGAGCAGCTGTAAAAGACGTAGATATCAGCAATGATTCGTTTAAGCCTATTGAGTCTATTATACAGTCTATGACTCCAAAAGAAAGACAATTGCCCGACATTATTGATGGAAATAGAAGAAAAAGAATAGCATCGGGTGCTGGTAGAAGTATTCAAGAAGTGAATAACCTACTGAAGCAATTTGAGCAAATGAAAAAGATGATGAAGAAATTCAACAAGATGTCTCCAGGCGGAAAAATGAAGATGTTTGGTTGATTTTCAATCAATTAAAATATAACCGAAGGGTCTTTTTGAATTCAAAGAGACCCTTTATTTTTTGAAATAGTAATACAGATCTGGAATTTTAGCCTGATCACCTCGTTCGCTAATTGTATAATATCCTTTAGCGTTAATATCCCAACAAATAGACTCGCCCTGATGCTCCCTAAAATATGGAGCTCCAATATCTCTGTTTCTTTTTAGTGTTTGATAAAACGTTTCTGAATCTTTCTTTTTCCAATAATAAACCGCCAAGTAGTTTTTTAATAAAATCTCAGTGCCATCTGGAGAAATATCTCCTGCTGTCATTTGGAAATAAGGAATGTCGCCTAAGTATTCGGCTTCAAAGCTTGTATTGATTGGCTGTGGGTATTTCAGATAATACACACGGACGTTAAACTGATCTTTGGTGATTACGTATAAGTCTTTAGTCTTTGGGTCCAGCAGCAAGGTTTCTGCATTATAGGAAACCCCTCCCGGATATTTAAACTTAATGGTTTCGTAACTATCTATAACCGATTGATTAGCCGTGGGCTCTGGAAATCTGTAAATGTAATATTCTGGGTAAACCACGTTATTGTCCCCTATATCGGGAACGTATACATAGTTAACACCTTCTGTAGGGCCAGGGCCTGATGCGAGGTCTTCCCAGTCGCGGTTATTTCCTCTAAAATCAACGAATTTCTTATAAGTACCATCTGTACCTAACAAGTGTAGGCCTGGCTTGTTTCCTGAATCTTCAATGATCCAAAGTGCATTTGAAAAAGTGGTAGAACGAGCCACTCCTGAGGCCTCATCCAAAAGCCCTCCCGTTACAGGCAAAACCAAAGGTGTATCTGCAAAACTGGGCAAACTAGGTTCTACTACTATTGGAGTAGGGTCTTTTGGAAATAAAAAACAAGAGTTTAACCCAATACAAAGAAGAAATAAGATGCTTTTTTTCAAAATGACGGAATATTAACTTTACTGGATTAAACGAAAACAATAGGTCTTTATTGGCCTTCGCTTGCAAAGATAATCCTAAAGCCTTATTTTTCTAACACAAGGTCTTCTAATAAACTAATCCAGTTTTCAGAATCATTCAGACTCTCTACCAATTGCCAGTGCTCGCCACCGTTTTCCTCAAAAATCTCTTTGTACTCTTCGCCTACCTCAATAGTGGTTTCCAAGCAGTCAGATACAAACGCAGGAGAGAATGCTAAAACGCTTTTAACACCGCTTTTGGCAAGATCACGAATTACGAAGTCACTGTATGGTTTTATCCATGGGTCGCTTCCAAGTCGTGATTGGAAACATGTGGTGTAAGTCCCTTCTTTAAGTCCTAGCCTTTTTACTAATAACCTTGTAGTTTCAAAACACTGTGCTCTATAACAATGTTGGTTTTTAGGCGTGATGGTATCACAACAAGAACCAAACTGACATACACTGTGGCAATCTCCTTTGCGTATTTGTCGCTCAGGCAAGCCGTGATAGCTAAACACAAAATGTTCAAAATCTTGGGTGGCCATGTGCTTTTCAGCATTTACAGCAAAGCCTTCGATGAATTTATCGTGGTGATAAAAATAATTTACAATAGAAAACTCAGGCATCACTTGCCATTTAGACAGCAGCTCCATCACTTTTTCATACACTGAGCCTGTGGAGGCTGAGGCGTAATGTGGGAAAAGCGGTACTACAATTAGTCGCTTTATACCTGAAACCTGAAACTCGTTTAACTTATCTTGTATAGACGGGCTTTGGTATCTCATAGCAAGCTTTACCACATACTTATCTCCTAATTTTTCTTGTAGAGCTTTTTCATTGTGTAAACCAAAAATCTTAAGAGGAGAACCCTCTTCTAACCACAACTCTTTATATATTTTGGCCGATTTGGGTGCTCTAAAAGGGGCAATAATTAAATTGACTAATGCCCATCTTATAGGTGCGGGAATATCTATCACTCTACCGTCAAGAAGAAATTCTCTTAGGTATTTTCTAACGTCTTTTACCGAGGGTGAGTCTGGTGTTCCAAGGTTAACCAATAAAACTCCGGTTTTGAAATCTTCTATCACTTTAAAAAATCAGGTTTTGTAAATGTATTAAAAATAGTTTCTGGTAATTTATCAAAAACTTTAATGTCTGAAAGTTGTCTTACGCCACGATTGCCCGAAAGCATGATTTTGCCGTAAGATTTATAATCTTTCCAAGGCATGGTAAATCTTGGCTTTTCGTCTGCAAAATTGGCAAAATAGCTCCACTGAGACACCAAATGGCTATTTTTATCAAAAAACACATGGTATTTATTTTCAGGAGTAACACCCACATTAGCAAATGTCATTTCTAATACCTCAGCATCAGAACCATCCTCAGTTTTTTGATGGCCAAGGTATTTTAAGGTAACTCCCGAGTCACTTAACTTAAACGGCATCACCAACCAATACGAATCATTTATCCATGTTTTACGAGCGTTCTCAAGGTACTTTGCTACACTATCAGGAGCCGTCATTTCTACTCCGTCTTTTAAGACCATTCCTGTATTTTTGCCAATATTAAGTATATACGTAGTATTCTCCTTAGAAAGATCAATTCTAACTCGATTTTCATGTTTATCCCAAATCAGATTTCTGCCGCCGAAAAAATTCCAAGAAATATACCGCGTTTTGTCATATGCTTTTTGGCCTCCCATGGCTTTTAATACATCCGCTTTAATTCTGCTTATTTCAGAATCTTGTGCCAAACTTTTAAAAGTGACCAAAAACATTAAAAATAGCACAAAACTGTATTTTTTCGAGATGAGGCTTGTCATATTTTTTTGACTTTTAAAATGTTTATTTTGTTCGTAAATCATCAGCGAAAACCGTTTAATAATTTTTTTATCCATTTTTGCGAATTTTCGCTAAATGGCATTAACTTTGTTTCAATCTTTTAAAAATGCTAAAAATGACACCTTCAAGTAACAACAGTATGAAAATGGAATCTATATCTAACGCTCCTATTTTTGGTATCAAGGAAGCTTTTAACCTCATAGGTATAAAAGAGCTTACGGCGAATATTTATGCACTTCCAAAATTCAAAAAAAATTCTCAGGAAACGAAAATCAAGAGTAATAACTCAAAATAAACCAAAAGGTTTAGTAAGCCCTTACGAGCTTACCTTCCATAAAGTTTATAAATGCTCGGTTAACCACCTTATTTCCACCTGGGGTTGGATAGTTTCCAGTAAAATACCAATCGCCTAAATCTTTAGGACAGGCTTGGTGCAGGTTTTCCACAGTTTGATATACTACTGCCACATCAGCTTTGATGTCTTCTGGTCTAATGATTTCGGCAATCTTTCTCGAAATATCTTCGTCTGTAAACGGCTCAAATAACTCTTTTACAAAGTTTTGCTTACGAAGAGTCCCGTTTTCTTGGGCCTCGATGGCTTTTTGATAAACTTCTTCTTTCAAATACTCCATCCCTCTGTCTTTAAGCAAACCAAGCATAGCTCTAAATGCTACAAACTCTTTGACTTTCGACATATCTATACCATAGCAATCCGGGAATCGGATTTGTGGTGCTGACGAAACTATCACTATTTTTTTTGGGCCAAGTTTGTCCAATAACTTCAAAATACTTTTCTCAAGGGTAGTTCCCCTAACAATAGAGTCATCTATTACCACCAAAGTATCTATTCCTTTTCTAATAACTCCATGCGTCATTTCATACACGTGCGAAACCATCTCGCTTCTGTCTTCATCGTTGGTGATAAACGTACGAAGTTTTACATCTTTTGAGATTAACTTTTCAAACCTTGGCTTAAAGTCCAAGATTTTATCAAGTTCTTTGTCGCTTAAGTTTCCCGCTTTGATTTTTTCTTTACGCCATTCGGCCAAATAATCCTCCACACCTTCTACCATGCCATAAAAAGCAGCTTCGGCGGTATTCGGTATGTAAGAAAATACGGTATTCTCCAAGTCATAATTTACCTCTTTTAGTATCTGAGGTATAAGATACCTACCCAGTGCTTTACGCTCTTTGTAAATAGAAGGATCTGAGCCACGAGAGAAGTATATCCTTTCAAAACTACACGATTTCTTTTCTTCCTGAGGCAGTATATTAAATTCACCAAACTCCCCGTGCTTATCTATAATTAAAGCATTGCCCGGTTCTATAGCCTTTATCTCATTATATTTTGCTCCGAATGCAGCCTTAATAGCCGGTCTTTCGGAAGCTACTACCACCACTTCGTCATTTGCCCAATAATACGCCGGACGAATTCCTGCAGGGTCTCTAACCACAAAAGCCGCTCCAAAACCTGTTACTCCAGCCATGGCATACCCTCCGTCGAAATCTCGACAGGCCCTATGCAACACACGCTGAATATCCATGTTGTCTTCAATGATATCACTTAGTGCCGGATTTTCATATATTCCTTTGAAACGCTCAAAAACACGTTGATTTTCTTCATCTAAGAAATGTCCGATTTTTTCTAATACCGTAATGGTATCTCCTTGATCTTTTGGATGCTGACCGAGTTGAACTAGCTTTCTAAAAAGTTCATCGGCATTGGTCATGTTAAAGTTACCAGCACAAACCAAGTTTCGGCTCCTCCAGTTACTTTGGCGAAGCATCGGGTGGCAGTTTTCTATCTCATTTCTACCGTGAGTTCCGTATCTAAGGTGGCCTAGCCACACTTCCCCAGAAAACGCAACGTTTTTTTGAAGCCATGAGGCATCTTTTAACCTGTGCGGAAAATTTTTCTGAATGTCTAAATACTTCTCGTTGATTTTTTTGAAAATGTCAACTACCGGACGGTTTTCTACAGATCTGTATCTGCTTATATACCTACTACCCGGTGGAACTTCCACTTTGACATTGGCAACACCGGCACCATCTTGGCCTCGGTTACTTTGTTTTTCCATGAGTACATACAATCTATTGATTGCATACAATGGAGAGCCATATTTCTCGATATAATAATCAAGTGGCTTACGGAGACGAATGAGGGCAATGCCACATTCATGTTTGATCGCGTCGCTCATAATAAAAAGTAGCAGTTCAAACACAAAGGTTTAGAACCATTTTTTTAGAGTACAAAATTGAGTAGAATTAAACGCAAGTGCAAGTCAATACTTAAATAATTACTAGAAAACAGTAATAAAAATATCAAACTATATTCTCAGTACTTTTAATCAAGCTTTTAACCTCCCACAAATCTAACATTTCCTCATTTTCTTTAATATCTCTAATAACTGTATTAACATATATCAAGTTTCATTTTGTCATTTTTAATTTAAAATCAATTTCAAAATAAATATAACTATCAAATAATCAGCACATTAAATATACATCCAAGATTTTTTTTAGTTTTTTTTCAGCTGCAGACATCTTTTTTTTTGTGTAAGGCGTAATTGAACCATTAAACATCGAAACGAATGAACATTCTCAGAAAAATTACAAAAACAAGCTTGGTGATACTTGGAATCGCACTTGTTTCATTTTTTATCTACGCCAATTTGGACACCAAGCCTATGCATGCTTATGCCAAGCCTACGGGCATCGAACTTTTTGAAGTAAAAGAAGGCTTAAACGACCAAAGAATAGAAGAACTAAATACAAAAATAGAGGCAATTGAGGGCATAACGGCTTTTGCCGGAAACGCTGAAAGCAAAATAATAAGTGTTTTATACAACCCTGAAAAGATTAATCAGAAAAAAATAACTGAAATTCTGATAGATGAAAATCTAACTTTAGAAAAACCATCGTTTGGGCCAAAGGACCCCAATGTAGCCGAATGCCCTGTTCCGTATGGGTATATTTTACAATTCCAGAAACTTAAGTACGCTTTTAATATTCGTTAAACTAAATTTTTTATTATTATGAAAATCACAAAAATGTCGGTAATGGTTTTGATGCTAGGATTATTCTTAGGGTCATGTGCCAAAGAAGAAGAAATGGCCGCAGCAACGCCAACTTTATACGCTAGACTGGGAGGTGTAGATGCTATTTCGGCAGTAGTAGATGAGTTCATTGGCCGTGTAGCTGCCAATCCAGACATGGCACGTACATTTAAACCTCTTCTTGATGAAGTAGGTGCTCAAGGGGCAAGTTCTCCAAAATTGATCTCACTGAGAAACAATTTGATAGACCAAATAGGTGAAGCATCAGGTGGCCCTCAAAAATACAAAGGAAAAGACATGGTTACTGCTCACAAAGGAATGAACATCACAACAGTTGAGTTTAACTCTTTGGCAGGAAACCTTTCGGGTGCTTTGGATAAGTTCAGCGTACCTACAGCAGAAAAAACTGAACTATTGACTGTAATCGCAAGCTTACAGCCGATGATTGTAGGAAAGTAAATAGAGATTAATAAGTATATGGGATTTATGGGTACAACTCCATTTTGCTTTGCGAAATGGAGTTTTTTTTTATTTTAATGATAATACTCATATAGATTTAGACGTTTGTCAAATATCTTTGCGACGAAATGAACGTAGTTAAACAAATAGGTATTTTGTTTTTAACAGGCCTACTTTTTTTAAAAGTAGTGCTGATTCCTATTTTGTTTATCAACTACGAAGTGAGAAAAGATTTTATCACACAAAATTATTGTATTAACAAAAACCGCCCAGAGCTACATTGTGACGGTAAATGTTACTTGGCCACTCAAATAAAGGCTGTACAACAAAAAGAAGACAACAAAGCTGCTTCTGAAACAATCTCCAAGCTTTTTGCCTTTGAAATATTTTACGCAAGTTCAAAACCTTCCAATCTGCTTCCAGTACCGGAACAAATAGTAGAAACAGAAAAGCACATATACAAATCTTCAAAAAAAGGCATAAATTTTAGCCTTGCTATCTATCAGCCTCCCAAAAGCTGTTAATTACTTAATTTTCTTTTATTCCAAAATATCAGACTCAAAATTTCAGTCTTGTTATTTTGCTATGCTTTGCTTTTCCTTTTCGGCAAAAAAAAGCATCAATCTGGGTATTTTCCTATACTCAAATGAAATTATTAATTAACAATAGATAGATTTTAAAAATGAAAAAAATAGTTTTAGCATTTGCATTAGTATATACATTATTTAGCTGCGAAAAAGACGAAATAGGAGCCAATGACAAAAACACGCTTAGTCTTGAATTTGAAAACCTAGTGGGAGCTGATCCGCTTGTTTTAAATACCAAAACCTACAAAAACGCCTCAAATGAGGACTTTACCGTTTCTACTTTTAACTTTTTTGTAAGCAACATCACGCTAAAGAAAACAGATGGAACATCATTAAAACTTGACAATCAATATTTCTTAGTAAAGCAGTCAGACCCAAAGAGTTTAGCAATAGAATTAACTGATATTCCAGCTGGAGACTATTCGTCTATCAGCTATGTGGTTGGCGTAGACAGTGCCAAAAGCACATCGGATATTTCGCAAAGAACGGGTGTGCTTGATCCAGCCTCCTATGGTACCGACGGCATGTATTGGTCGTGGAACTCAGGTTATATATTTTTTAAATTAGAAGGAAGCTCAAATGCTTCTACGGCACCAGATAAGCATTTCAAATATCACATCGGTGGTTTTGGAGGTATGTCGGCCGCTACGGCGAACAACCTAAAAACCATAGAAATAAATCTTAAAAACAACCCAGCAACGGTAAGAAGTAACATTGCTCCAGTTGTTCACATTTCTACTGACATCATGGAAGTTTTTGGCAGTTCAATAAAAATATCGAACCAAAATGAAATAATGAGCCCTACTCTGGGATTAACGGTATCGAAAAACTACCAAAACATGTTTTCACTTGAACATGTACATAACGATAAAATGTGATGCGAAAAGCTAATATTTTGCTTTTATTCATTGCCATTGCGGTTTGGTCTTGTGTAAGCACAGTGATTTCAAATTCTGAGGCTGAGGTAGCTTTATTTTATGAGCCAGAGGGATTTCCTTTGGCTCAATATAAAACCCAAAACAATCCCGTAACCGAAGAGGGATTTATTTTGGGTAAAAAACTATTTTATGACGGTAACCTATCGAGAGACGGGACCATTTCTTGTGCAGAATGCCACAACCAAAACTATGCTTTTACGCATCACGGGCATGCACTGAGCCACGGAATTGACAATCAAGTTGGAATCAGAAATGCCCCGGCACTTCAAAACCTAGCTTGGCAAAAGTCATTCCTATGGGATGGCGGTGTTTTTGATCTTGATTTATTCCCCCTCGCTCCTATCGAAAACCCCGTGGAGATGGACGAGAATTTATCTGTTTTAATCAATAAACTTAAAAAAGACTCAAAATACCCGGACCTTTTCGAAAAAGCTTTTGGAACTTCTGAAATCACAACCGAGCGATTCCTTAAGGCCCTATCCCAATTTATGATAAGCCTCATTTCTTCAAATTCGAAGTACGATTTGGTTATGAAAAACCAAGCGACTTTTAATACAGACGAGAAAGCAGGCTACCTTTTGTTTAAAGAGAAAGGATGTGCAAGTTGCCACACCGAGCCACTATTTACAGACGAAACCTACCGGTCAAATGGCCTTGATACCACCTATTTCAGGACTTTTGTGGATTATGGTAGAAAGCGAATTACGGAACAAAACGCTGAAAAGTTTAAGTTTAAAGTGCCTTCTCTACGCAATATTGAATATACTTTTCCATATATGCACGACGGGCGATATTCAACCCTGGAGGCAGTTATGGACCACTATAGCGATCAAATGTCGGACTTGCCAAACCTTGACCCGATATTTAAGAAAAATACGGGCAAAATAGGAATTCAGCTAACTGCAGTAGAAAAAAAACAAATGGTGGCATTTTTAAAGACACTTACGGATTCTGATTTTTTGAAAAACAAAAAATTTGCACCCTAAACAACAACATCATGAAATTTAAATTAATAATTATTCTTTTCATAATTAGCATAAGCCAAGCCTTTGGCTGTGACGTATGTGGCTGTGGCAATGGAGCTTCTTTTTTTGGCATATTACCGCAGTCGCACTTTAGGTTTGGCGGCGTAAGGTTTACTTCAAAAAACTTCGAATCACATATTTCATCTAAAAACTTAAAAGCCACCGAGCATTTTCAAACCATAGAGCCGTGGATTAGACTATATCCGTTGCCAAAAACTCAGTTGATTGTTACGACTCCCTATCATTTCAATAGCCAAACATTGCTGTATGACATGAGTAAAAAATCGATTTCGGGAATTGGTGATGTAAATGCACTGATGCACTATAATATTCTAAATACTTTTTTTGACTCCACGGCACACACTTTTGACCACGTATTATTGTTAGGCGGCGGCATAAAGCTACCAACAGGAGCATATGACTATAGCCAAGATGCAAGCACAGTTTCAAATGCCAATTTCCAAAAAGGCACGGGTAGCGTAGATTACGTTTTAAATGCTATTTATACCATTAGAAAAGGAACTAATGGACTAAATTTGGATTTATACTATAAGATAAACGGTGAAAACAAAAACAAATTTAGATTTGGAAACAAATCACGGATTTTAGCGAGTGCTTTTAAACAAATAACAATCAAAGACCTGAGCTTTATGCCGAACTTAGGAGCTTTGGCGGAAAACTCAAAGTCTGATTTTAAAAACAAAGAAGCCATTAGCCTTTCGGGCGGCTATACACTAAATGGGGTATTGGGCTCAGAAGTTTACTATAAAAGAATAGTGGCGGGGGTTAATTACCAAGTTCCTATTTCTCAAAAACTATCAGATGGAGAACTTAAACTAAAAAATACATTTTCAGGACATTTAACATTTTTATTCTAATGAAAAAACTATTGATAATACCGGCCTTATTACTTGCATTGAATACATCAAATGCACAAGCACAAGAGCCTACAAAAAAGAAAAAAGAGCAAACCAAAATGGAACTTAAAGACCCGGTTTGCCATATGAAAGTATCAAAAGATGCTAAAATAGTGACGACCCACAAAGATCACCAATATGCTTTTTGTTCGGAAAGTTGCAAAACAAGATTTGTGGATAATCCAGAAAAATATGTAAAGAAAGACTAAGCTCTAACATTTTCGTTTTTTTTGAAGTGCTCTTTGGTTTCTGTAGACCAAAAAGCACTTTTTGCATATTAAGCAAACCTTAAAATAATATAATTTAACTCCCGGTATCATCTTATTTCAAGATAAATTCTGCCTAAAGAGCAAATTTTCTTCAGATTTTTAGAAAAAAATTAGCTTTATTTTGATAAAAAATATTAATTTTCGGAGAAATACTTTTAACCAAAATCTTAAATATTAAAAAATAATCTAGGTTTTAAACTATTTATTAGCTCAAAAAACCAGATTTCGAGATTTTAATTCCCCATAGATAAAGTTTATTGTATTTTACCCCTAAACCTATATAATACGTACATCTCGTTGCTAGTCAATGAGGTGTATTTTTTTTATATTTGAATCATAATCAATCCTATATTATGAAATCAAATAGAAGAATATTTCTCCAAAACTTGGGCGGACTAGTAGCACTCACATCGCTCGAAGCTTCTGCTAAGTCATTCAATATTATTAAAGACTTAAAAAACAGCCCGAACGACAAAATTAGGTTTGCCACAATCGGTATGGGTATACAGGGCCATTACGACACAAAAGCGGCTTTGCAAAACCCGGGCGTTGAATTTGTAGCAGCTGCTGACCTTTACACAGGCAGGTTAGATCGTGTAAAACAATCCTTCGGAAAAGACATTTTTACTACACGTGACTACAGAGAAATATTAAATAGAAAAGACATAGATGCGGTTATAATAGCCACACCTGACCACTGGCACGACAAAATAACCATAGATGCTCTCCAAGCAGGCAAACATGTGTACTGCGAAAAACCCATGGTACAGGATATAAAAGAAGGCAAACCTGTAATAGAGGCATGGAAAAAATCTGGTAAAACTATGCAAGTTGGCAGCCAAAGAATAAGTGGAAGCGTTTTTCAAGAAGCCAAAAGGTTGGTGGCAGCAGGCGAAATTGGAGACATTAATTTTGTGGAATCAAACTACGACCGCTTTAGTGCTATTGGTGCTTGGAACTACTCAATTCCTACTGATGCATCGCCCGAAACCGTAGATTGGGATGTGTTTTTAAAAGACACACACAAAATGCCTTTTGATGCCAATCGATTTTTTAGATGGAGAAATTATAAAAATTACGGCACAGGAGTAGCTGGAGACCTTTTTGTTCACCTAATTACGGGCGTTCATTATGTGATAGACTCCAAAGGACCCGAGCGAATTTATGCATCTGGCGGCACCCGATATTGGACAGAAGGAAGAGATGTGCCCGATGTGATGGTGGCCATGTTAGATTACCCAAAATCAAATACGCATGCGGCATTTCAGATGGTATTGCGAGTAAATTTTGCAAACTCTGGCAACATAAATAACAACACCCGAATAATTGGCTCGGAAGGTCAAATTGATTTTTCAGGAAATGGGCTGGTGCTCAGCAAGAAAAAACTACCTAAAGCTCCAGGATTTGGAAACTATGATAGCTATTTTACTTTTTCGGATGAACAGCAAAAAGAGTTTGAGAAAAACTACAACAAAATATATAGTGATGCTGACAAAAAAGTGGAAAGCATAAAAGACTATAAGTTTTTTGCATCGAAAGGCGACGATGAGCACAAAAACCACTTTGGCAACTTCTTCGAAAATGTGAGAAGTGGCAGCCAAAAAACCATAGAAGACCCAATTTTTGCATTTAGAGCTGCAGCTCCAGTTATAGCATGTAATGAAAGCTATTTCAATAAAAAAATAGTGGGTTGGGACCCTGAAAAAATGCAAAAAATATAAACTTTTAGAAATAATAATAAAGGGGAAAAGTCAATTTGAAAATAAAACAAATGCTTATTTTTTTCAAAAACCTTCCTTTATTCTCCTAAATAGAAATTTTTCAATATTTTATTTGGATTAAGTAATTTTTAAAAGCACATTGAAAAACAAAATAGCTCATATTCACATACAAGTATTTGTATTTGTATATTTGTTGTTACTTTTCATATAAAACGTATAGAAAAAATAATATGTCGAAACTTAACTTGGAAACCACTTTCACTCAAGAAGTCCACAATAAGTATTTAGTTTTTAATACCCTATTTTCGAGATTGCCTTATGACAAAATGACGAATATAGGGACCTTGATGCCTTTTCTTTATGAAAACGCCAAACAAGGTTTTGAAAACCAGTTGACTCCAAAACAAATCATTGATCAGTTTATTGAAAAATTTACAAACATAAAAACTGAGAAAGAAAAAATAGACTTACTTTTCAGGTTCATTACTTATATAGAAAGACAAGTTGTTCTTTTTGATTCAGTAGAAGATGCTGCTTTCGAAAAATTGAATGCTGGAAATACCAACGGAACATTAAATAACATAATGGCCTTGGCAAATCAGCAAAACAAACTTGAAGAGGTCAAAGAAAAGCTTAGAAACTTTAAAGTACGCGTGGTATTTACGGCTCACCCTACTCAGTTTTACCCTAATAGTGTTTTGAGAATCATTCAAGACTTAGAAGTTTGTATAAAAAACAATGACATCACTACCATAGATTCATTGCTACAGCAATTGGGCAAAACGCCATTTATCAACGATATACAACCAACACCTGTAGAGGAAGCTCAAAGTATAATATTCTTTTTGAGGCACGTATATTATGAATCTTTAGGATTTTTACACGAAAAAATCCACAATGATATTTTAAATGATAACGATGATTTTAATTCCATATTAGAATTAGGTTTTTGGCCAGGAGGAGACAGAGACGGAAACCCTTTTGTAACTGCAGAAATCACTAAAAAAGTAGCTCAGGAGCTTCGCACTGCCATACTTAAGTGTTACTACAACCATTTCAAAGAAATCAGAAGGAGATTTACTTTCAAAGGTGTAATTCCACTTTTAGATAAAATAAACAACCGTATTTATACCAACATGTTTGGTCTAAAAGACGACCTTACCCTAGAGCAGCTTTTGGCTCAACTTGACGAAGTAAGGACTTTGATGATTGAAAAACACAGCTCGATGTTTTTAGACGAACTTGATAAGTTTATCAGAAGAGTTAAACTTTTTGGTTTGCACTTCGCTAGTCTTGACATCAGACAAGACAGCAGTATTCATGAGCGAGTATTCCAAGCGATTGTAGAAAAATATGAAGTTTCCAAAACTCCATATGCAGAATGGACACACGAAGAAAGAGTGAAATTCTTGACTACATTTGATGTATTGATAAACGAAGATGAGTTTGAAGATGAGCTGATCAGAGATACATTTAAAACTATTCGCACTATTCAAGAAATTCAGGCCAAAAACGGTGAAAAGGCATGCAACAGATACATAATATCTAACTCGGTGACTTCTTGTGCAGTGCTAGAGGTTATAGCAATGTTTAGGTTCTGTGGCATTTCTGATGCCGATAGAAAAGTTGACATTGTGCCATTGTTTGAGACTATTGAGGGCTTAGATAAAGCTCAAGAAACCATGGGTGAACTTTACACCATGGAGTATTACAAAAAGCACCTGGCGAGTAGAAAAAATGCTCAGACTATCATGCTTGGTTTCTCAGACGGAACCAAAGACGGTGGTTATATAAAAGCCAACTGGGAGATTTACAAAACCAAAGAAAAACTAACAGAAGTATCCAACCAAAACGATGTGGCGGTAGTCTTTTTTGACGGTAGAGGTGGACCTCCCGCACGTGGTGGTGGCAAGTCGCACCAGTTTTATGCATCTCAAGGGCCTACAATTGCCAACAATGAGATTCAAATAACCATACAAGGGCAAACTATTTCGTCAATGTATGGCTCGATTCCTCAAGCGATATTTAATTTTGAACAATTGCTTTCGGCGGGTATTATTAATGACGTATTTACAAACAATATGTCTATCATTAACCCTGAAGAAAGAGCCTTAATAGAAGAGCTTGCTGAGCTTGGTGGACAGAAATACATAGACTTAAAGAATCACCCGCAGTTTGTGCCTTACCTAGAAAACAAGAGTACATTGAAATATTACGGTAAAACCAAGATTGGTAGCCGTCCAAGTAAGAGAAAAAGCTCAAGTCAGCTTAAACTTACAGACCTTAGAGCCATCCCTTTTGTGGGCTCGTGGTCGCAGTTAAAACAAAACGTACCGGGTTACTATGGATTTGGAACTGCTCTTTTAGAAAAAATAAATCAAGGAAAGTTAGAAGAACTTCGTTCGCTGTACCAAAACTCGCTTTATTTTAAAACCCTCATGCAAAACAGTATGATGGCACTTTCAAAATCATTTTTCCCACTTACAAGTTACATGAAAAATGACCCTGTTTATGGGCCGTTCTGGGAAATTCTGAAAGAAGAGTATCAAAAAAGCTTTGACTCTATGTTACTAGTATCAGGACAGAAAGAACTAATGGAAACTGAACAAATCGGAATGCTTTCGGTAAATTACAGAGAACAGATAGTCCTTCCGCTTTTGGCAATACAACAATATGCCCTACAAAAAGTGGAAGAAACTCAAAGTGAAGAGATTAGACTAATTTTCGAAAAAATGGTTACTCGATCGCTGTTTGGTAATATTAATGCTTCAAGAAACTCAGCATAAAGCTAAAATCCCACCTCAAATCTACTACGAGGTGGGATTTTTTTCTAATTCAAATACTTCAAAGTCATATTCGTTTTTCTCGTCTTTTTTGTATACTGTTTTAGACAACACCTTCCAATCTAAAAACTCTTGATATTCAAAGAAGGCATCTCCTTCTAATTCTACATCTACCACCGTTAGGTAAAGATTAGTTGCTAAAGACCTGCTCAAGTCATATATTTTTTCGCCGCCAATCACAAATACTTCTTCCACGTTCGGTTCTTTTGACGCAAAGTCAATAGCCTCTTCTACAGAAGAAACCACTGTACAGCCGGGTATCTCTAGCGTTTTGTTTCTAGAAATCACGATATTAAGTCTTCCGGGCAAGGCTTTCCCAATAGAATCAAAGGTTTTCCGTCCCATTATTATGGGGTGACCCATCGTTCGTTTTTTAAATAACTTCAGATCTTCCGAAAGTCTCCAAAGTAATTGGTTATCTTTCCCTATTGCAGCATTTTTTGCCACCGCCACTATCATTGAAACCTTCATTTTTTGAAACTAATTTTATGCAAATATCCTTTAAATAATTGTAATATCGAATCAGAATAATAAAAAACACATATGGAAACTAAAGTAGCGTTTATCACAGGAGGCTCAAAAGGTATTGGCCTAGGAATAGCAGAAGAACTTATTAAAAATAATATTAAAGTAGCTATTACCGGCAGAGATGCTGTAAATATCAAGGAAGCTGAACTACACCTAAACACCATAGTTCCTGACTCAGCATTAGGGCTATCAGCAGATGTAAGAAATTACAATTCTATGTCTAGAGCTTTAGAAGAAACGCTTACAAAATGGGGCAAGGTAGATTACTTAATTGCGAATGCTGGTGTGGGCCACTTTGGAAGTATAGAAGACCTGACCTCGGAGCAATGGAACGATACCATCGATATAAACCTCACGGGAGTTTTTAACAGCGTAAAAATCTGTTTGGAACAAATTAAAGCTAACAAAGGATACATAATTACGATATCAAGCCTTGCAGGAACAAACTTTTTTGAAAAGGGATCTGCTTACAATGCCAGCAAATTTGGCCTAGTAGGTTTTAGCCAAGCCATTATGCTCGATTTAAGAAAATATGGGGTGAAAGTAACGACTATAATGCCGGGGTCGGTGAGTACGCACTTTAACGATCACGTACCGTCAGATTCTGACAGCTGGAAAATTCAACCTGAGGATATCGGTCAAATGGTGATGGATTTACTAAAAATGAACCCGCGTACACTTCCAAGCAAAATAGAAGTAAGACCTTCTCAAACAAAATAACACATTAGGCTTTAGACCCTTCACGATTAATTGCAATATTTATCGTGAAGAGTCTTTGCTTTTTTCTGCTCAAGAAATATTAGCTGCTGATAGTCTTGACAAGCCTCGTCTTTTTTCCTTAATAATATATATGTAGCCGCCCTTTGATAATAGGCATCTATATTTAAAACATTGTATTTCAAAGCTTTCGAATAGTATTTTTCGGCTTGCATATAAGCTCCTCTTTGAAAAAACTCAGTGGCATATTCATAATTCATTTTAGAAAATTCCAAAGAATCGCCAGATGAAACCTCCGCATTGGTAAAGTCTAGATTAAAATCATACTCCATATTTACACTGACTTTTTCTCCTAAATATTCTGCCGGCTTCCATTTTCCTTGGGTCTTTTTAACGGCCATAATTAGCTTGTTATTAAACTTATCGTTTGACGAAGCTACTATTCTTACGCCTTTTACATCTCCTTTTTCGGTAACTACAAATCTCACCACAAAACCTCCTTTTCTAAAATCTGGAAACTGGAAATTTTCAAATATATATTCCATAGCCATCATTTTTTTACTCATAAAATAAGGCTCCAAACGATTTGGCACATAGTCGTACACTATTTCTCCATTTTTAGAAACATAGCTCCTCGGAGTAAACGTAAGGTCATTTAATTTTTTTGGTATATAAATGAATTTGTAAGATTGAGAAGGCTCGTATTCGTTTTGAAGTAACAAAACCAATGAAATATCTTCAAGTACCTCAATTTTAAACTTCATGTCATTGAAACTCAAAACACTATCTTTTACCATAAAATGAAAATCCTGAGCTCGCCCTCCAAAGTTTACTCGAACCGAATCTTTCGACATAAAATTTAAATCAAAATTGACATTTAAGAGGCTCTCGTCAAAAATCTTACTTCCATCAGGCCTTTTTATGTCTACTTTTTCCCAATTCTTTAATAATAGACTTTCATTTATCTTTTGAGAGAAAGATGTATTTGAAAAAATAACTAGAATAGTAAAAATAGCTATCGAAAAATATCGGGGTGTTCTCATATTAAAATTTATAGTGTGTTTATATTTAATGGTTTTGTATAAAATTATTTACCAGGCCTCGACCAAAGCATTTATTTTATCTAATAACGCTTGAGTCTTTGCCCCTATTTTACCTGAACCAATAATATGCTCATCAACTTTTGAAATTGGCAAAACCCTTTTGGTAGTACTTGTAGTAAAAACCTCCTCTGCTGCCAAAAGTTCCATCAATGTAACGGCCCGCAATTCTATTTCAAAGTCAGCCTTGGCTAATTCTAAAACTGTTTTACGCGTGATACCTTCCAAGATATTTTCATTGGGAGTAATAAGCTTTTTGCCATTAATTAAAAAAACATTACTACGACTTAACTCACTTATTTCGCCATTTTTAACAAACAAAACATCAGAAGCATTTTGCTCTCTAAGGTCTTGTTGTAAAATCATATAGTGCTTATAATCGATGCTTTTTATAGTAGGCAAATCGCGTACATACTCATGCGTGATGACTTTTATCCCATGCTCGTAGTCAGCTTCTTTGGAAGGATGTAACTCTTCTGAAACTATCAAAAGATTTGGTTCTGGAGAAGTTACTGAATCGGTGGAATATCCACCAGTAAGCAAAAAACGGATGGCACAGTCTTGAACTCCTTGCATCGCAATGAGTTTCGTAACTACCTCAAAAGCCTCTTCTTTGGTAATCGGATTTGGAATTCTCAGCAATTTGGCTGAACGCTCGTACCTTTCCCAATACCAATCCCACTGAAATGGTTTCAAATTATAGGTTCTGAAATAATCAAAAAGACCATAGCCTCTTAAGAGGCCAAGGTCGTTTATGAATACTTTAGTTTCATTAGCGGGACTAAAATCGCCTTTAAACCAACTGTGGTGCATAATAACGCTTATTGTAATTTTCTGTATTTAATTCTCTTTGGTGTCAGGTCGTTGCCTAATCTTTTCTTTCTATTCTCTTCGTATTCCGAAAAATTGCCTTCAAACCAGACTACTTTAGAGTCTCCTTCAAATGCCAAAATATGTGTTGACACGCGGTCAAGGAACCACCTATCGTGGGAAATAACTACCGCACAACCTGCAAAATTCTCTAATCCTTCTTCAAGAGCTCTTAGTGTATTTACGTCTAAGTCGTTGGTTGGTTCATCTAAAAGCAACAAGTTGCCGCCTTCTTTGAGCATCATTGCCAAATGTACACGATTTCGCTCACCTCCAGACAAAACACCAATTTTTTTCTCTTGGTCGCCGCCTCCAAAGTTAAACTTACTCACATACGCTCGGGCATTTATTTGTTTATTACCCAACATAATCCAGTCATTTCCTCCCGAAATAAGTTCATAAACAGACTTATTGGGATCCAAATTATCATGCTCTTGATCCACATAAGCTATCTGCACAGTTTCTCCAACTTCAAAAGTTCCTTCCAAAGGTTTCAATTGCCCAGTAATAAGTTTAAACAGAGTGGTTTTACCTGCTCCGTTTGGCCCAACTATTCCGACAATTCCTGCAGGTGGAAGACTAAAATTAAGTTCTTCGTATAACAATCTATCATCAAAGCCCATCTTTATTCCTGTGGCTTCGATCACCTTGTTTCCTAAACGTGGACCCGGGGGTATAAATAGCTCTAATTTTTCGTCTTTTTCTTTAACATCTTGACTCATCAAGTTATCGTAAGCATTCAAACGGGCCTTAGATTTCGCCATTCTTCCTTTCGGACTCATTCTTACCCACTCTAACTCGCGTTCAAGGGTTTTTTGTCTTTTAGACTGCGACTTTTCTTCTTGAGCCAAACGATTTTGTTTTTGCTCTAACCAAGAAGAATAATTTCCTTTCCATGGAATACCCTCTCCCCTATCCAATTCCAAAATCCAACCTGCTACGTTATCCAAGAAATACCTATCGTGGGTAACCGCAATAACCGTTCCTTTGTATTGGTTCAAGTGCTGCTCTAACCACAGAACTGACTCAGCGTCAAGGTGGTTAGTAGGCTCATCTAAAAGCAAAACATCTGGCTCCTGAAGCAACAACCTACAAAGAGCCACACGTCTTTTTTCTCCTCCTGACAAAGTACCTATTAAGGCATCAGATGGCGGACACCTAAGTGCATCCATTGCTCGCTCAAGCCTACTGTCAAGTTCCCAAGCATCTGCTGCGTCAAGTTTTTCTTGTACATCGCCTTGGCGTTCCATTAGCTTATCAAAATCAGCATCTGGTTCAGCAAAAGCATTGTTTATCTCATCAAATTCTTTTAATAAATTAACTACTTCTTGTACGCCTTCCTCTACTACTTCCTTTACAGTTTTAGTTGGATCAAGCACGGGCTCTTGCTCGAGCATACCCACCGAATAGCCTGGAGAAAATACAACTTCTCCTTGAATGCTTTTGTCTATTCCAGCTATCACTCGTAACAAAGTGGATTTTCCAGAACCATTTAAACCTAAAACACCTATTTTGGCACCGTAAAAAAATGAAAGATATATGTTTTTTAAAACTTGTCGATTAGGAGGTATAATTTTATTTACGCCTGCCATCGAGAAGATAATTTGTTCGCTCATAAGATAAATTTATTAAAACTATATTATTTTTTACACAAATATCGTTAGCTTCCTTTGTAATATGCAAAAAAACTACGATTTTTACGCTTTTAAAACCATTTAATTATAACATAAAAGTAGCCACTCCTAAAAAAATTATGAAAGGCGTTACACTAGAAAACGAATACGCTTACATCGCTGACAGTAAGGTATTTTTAAAAGGGTATTTAGACATGCCCGATCGACAAATAGGGGAAGTAAAAAGAACCGAAGAGGAAGCTTTCCAATATTTCGTAAACCGATATGACATTGCCGTAGGCAAGGTAAATCAGTTAGCTAGAGAAATAGAGGAAGCCCAAAACAAAGGGTCTTATTTAACCAAACTTATTCAGCTCCGTAAAAGACTATTAAACTTTGATGGAATTGGTAATTTTATTCCGTTGTTAGATAAACTTGACGAACTCGAAGGGGTTCTAACAGGACTAATAACCGAAAATCAAGCTACTAACCTTGAAATCAAAAGAGCTCTAATTGAAGAAGCTTTACCTTTCAAAGAAAGCGATGACTGGGCAAATGGCGGCGATCTTCTGCAAGAAATAAGAACCAAGTGGATTAGAACTGGTCCGGTAGATAAAGCCATTAACGAAGAAATAGAGACCGAGTTTAAAGATATTTTAGACACGTTCTATCAGGCGAGAAAGTCTTACTACGAAGAGCAAAATAAAATTATTGACGAAAGAATTACTAAATACAACGAGCTGATATCGAAAGCCGATGCTTTGGTAAGGAGAACAGACTGGGATGAGGCGTTTTTAGAACTGAAAAACCTTCAAACAGAATGGAAAATAGTAGGTGATATACCACCAAAAGTTCTTAAAGTTCTTTATAGAAATTTCAAAAAGTTCACTACTTATTTCTACGAAAGATACTGTAGAGCTAAAGGTATTCAGCCAAAACGCCGAGTTGACCCAAGAGTAGAGGCTCAAGCAAGAATGGTGAAAGAGGTTGAAAAACTTTCTGAATCTGACGATATGTTTGCGGCTACTAATAGAGCCAAATATCTATTGAATGAGTGGAAAACCATTCGTGTTCCTTCACATTTGGCAGACAGAAACCTCGCAGAAAGATTTAGAGCTGCTTGTGATAAAATATTTGAACTTTCGTATTTATACAAAGTAATTACAAGAAAATATCCTACGTTCAATTTCTTAAGCGACAGACAAAAAGATTTGACGAAATACCGCGAAATGGAAAACATCGTGAAGCGTGCTCGTACGGACCTTGACGATTTAGTTTTAAGTTATGACACTCAAAATCAAAGCCTTGAAATGGAGCAGATGATGCAGTCTAACTTAAAGACACAAAAAAGAAAGTTACTGATGAAAGAAATAATTCTAGAAGAGCTAAGACAAAAAGTAGCGAATTCTTAATTATCGATTTTAAGATTATATAAAAAGGTGGTGATATTGGTGTAAATCAAATCATCACCTTTTATTTTTGTAAATATATTTAGAAAAATAAAGAGGACATCAGTTCTCACAAAAACAATCCCGCGAATGAAAGTTGCCATAATGCAACCCTATTTCTTTCCTTATATCGGATATTTTCAGCTTTTGCAGGCCGTTGATATTTTCGTGATTTATGACAATATACAATTTTCGAAAAAAGGATGGATAAACAGAAACAGGATTTTAACCAATGGAAAAGACGAATACTTTACACTTCCGTTAAAAAAAGACTCTGATTACCTAAATGTGGTAGATAGAAAACTGAGTGATAATTTTGATCAAGACAAAGTAAAAACACTTAGAAAAATAAAAGAATGCTACAGAAAAGCTCCTTTTTTTGAAGCCGTTTTTCCTTTAATCGAAAATGCATTTAATTATCAATCAGAAAACTTATTTGATTTTATACTTCATTCTCTAAAATTGCAATTAGACTTTTTAAAGATTTCTACCGAAGTGGTTATTTCCTCAAGTTTAGAAGTTGACCACACCCTAAAAAGCCAAGACAAGGTAATTGCTATTTGTGAAAACTTAAAAGCAAGTGCGTACTACAATCCAATCGGCGGCTTAGAACTATATGACAATGAGAGTTTTGAAAGCAAAAACATGAAGCTTAGTTTCATGAAATCTAACCCAATAGAATATCCGCAACTGGGTAAGGCTTTTGTGCCGTGGCTCTCAATGATAGACGTCATGATGTTTAATGACAAAGACACGATAAAGAAATATTTAGAAGATTTTAGTTTTGTAGAAAAATAAGATATTGGAACATAATATAAGATGAATAAACAAACAAACGTATTAGTTTATCCTTGCGGTGCTGAAAGCGGACTAGAAATCCACCTCGCACTTAAAGATGTGATGAACATCCGCGTGGTAGGGGCATCGGGCAAAACGGACCATGGAAGAATGGTTTATGAAAATTATTACGGTGATTTTCCGAAAATCCAAGATGAAAACTTCATAGATGAACTTAATAAACTTATAGAAAAAGAGTCTATAGACATTATATTGCCAACGCATGACACCGTGCTGGTTTACATGGCTCAAAACGCCGAAAAAATAAACACCAAGCTAGCAATTGCGGGTCTAAAACAAGCAGAAATTTGTCGTAGTAAAAAGAAAATATATGCCCTATTTGCAGAATATGACTTCTGCCCAACTGTTTTTCCTGACTTAGAAGGCATCGAGAGTTTTCCAGTTTATGCCAAACTAGATGAAGGCCAAGGCAGTAAAGGTGCATTTATAGTAAAATCAAAAGAGCAATTACAAGCCTTAGAAGATCCAGAAAACTACGTGGTAACGGAGTTTTTGCCAGGAGAAGAACTCACGATTGACTGCTTTACAGATAGAAAAGGAAAATTGCAATTTGTAGGACCAAGAATAAGGAAACGCGTATTTGATGGCGTGTGTGTAAACTCTGAAACTGTAGAAGCCACCGAAGAAATAGTAAAAATAGGACAAATAGTTTCGGACAAAATTGGAATACGTGGATCGTGGTATTTCCAGTTAAAAAAAGACGTAAACGACAAATTTAAACTATTAGAAGCATCTATTAAGATTGCTGGCAATATGAATGTATTTAGGGGCTTGGGCGTAAACTTTCCGCTGCTGATGGTTTATGATTACCTCGACTATGACGTTAATGTGTTTGCTAACAATTACACCCTTGAGGTAGACCGAGCACTATTGAGCCGATACAATGCTAAAGTTGAGTATGACACTATCTACATCGACTTTGACGACACTATTACTAAAAACAACAAAGTAAATGGCACTGTAATGCAGTTTTTGTATCACCAAAAAGGCAAAGGAAAAATCATAAAATTGATTACAAAACATCAGTTAGTTCTCAGAGATACCTTGGATCGTTTAGCAATTCACACCGGTATTTTTGACAAAATCATTCACTTAAAAATGGATGATGACAAATACAAGTATATCAAAGAAACCGAAAAAGTGATTTTCATTGACAATGCGTATGGCGAGCGTTTTAAAATAAAACAAAAATTAAACATACCGGTTTTTGATGTGGATGCTATATGCACATTGATAGACTGGCGTGAATAACACCATTCTTATATAACAAAAGAGGAGGCCTTGGCCTCCTCTTTTTATGTGTTTGATATAAAAACTATCAGTCTTTTGTAAATTCACCCGAAACTTTAATAGTTACGTCATCTCCCAAAGAAGGGCCTGAAGTTCCTACACCAAATGCAACTCTGTTAACTGTGCCAGTAGCAGTGATTCCCATCATCATTTTTTTGCTTCTTGGGTTTTCTACTGGTCCTTTTAAAGTAGCTGTAAGCGTAAGTGGCTTTGTGACACCATGTAAAGTCAAGTTACCAACAATGGTGTATGTTTGGCCTTTAACTTTCTTTACAGAAGTGCTTTTAAATGTCATGGTGGCAAATTTAGCTGCATCAAAATAATCAGCTCCTTGCAAGTGCCCGTCTCTCATGTCGTTTCCAGTACTGATGCTTGCAACTTCAGCAGAAAACTCAAATTTTGCATCTGAAAAATCTGCGTTTGCAGAAGTCATCTTAGCGTCAAAAGATTTAAACTTACCATCCACTTCTGATATCATCATGTGTGTGATAGTAAAACTTACGTTTGAGTGTGCTTTGTCTAAAGACCAAGTTTGAGAAATAGAAGCGAAAGAAATTAAGCTTAAAGCAAGAACAGAAAATACTTTTTTCATAAATAATAATATTAAATTTTAATTTGATTAATGTATATACACATATTAACAAAATAGAGTTCAAACTTTGCAAAAGATTTTTTAAAAGTTTATTTCTTTACTATCTTCATTAAATAAGGTTTGAACAGTGTCATTTTTAAAGGTTTAAACTAAAAAAAGTAACTATTTTTTGATTACTTTGTATTTTATCATCAATTAACTAAAAAACCCTAAATTTCAATTACACATTACATTATGACAAATTCTCTTTTCTTTGAACCTGGCATCGACGAAAAAATAGATAATGCTTTTGCTCCTATAGCTAATGCTTGGGAGTCTTTGGTATTAACTAGTATCCCGATAGCAGAAGGAAAAAACATGCCAATTGTGGTACTATTCTTAGTTTTGGGTGCAGCATTTTTCACCATATACTTCGGCTTTATTAATTTAAGAAAAATACCTTTTGCTATTCGTGTAGTAAAAGGCGACTATGATCACCTTGACCAACATGAAGCACCAAATGACCCATTGCTAAATATAGTAGATGGTGATATAGTAGACACCATCAAAGACGAATCTAAAGACGGTGAAGTGAGTCACTTCCAAGCCTTAGCTACTGCGGTGTCAGGAACTGTAGGTTTAGGAAACATAGCCGGTGTGGCCATAGCTGTAGGGATTGGCGGCCCAGGAGCCACCTTCTGGATGATAGTTTGCGGACTTTTGGGTATGACCTCAAAGTTTGTAGAATGTACATTAGGAGTAAAATATAGAGACATAGACGCAAGCGGAACAGTGCATGGAGGACCGATGTATTACCTTAAAAAAGGACTGGCTGAAAACAATATGGCTACCTTAGGAAAAGTACTAGGGGCAGTTTTTGCAGTTTTATGTGTTGGGGCCTCATTTGGGGGAGGAAATGCATTCCAATCAAACCAAGCAACCCAGCAGATAACCTCACTTTTCCAACTTGAAGGGGGAGCCATAAAAACGATAATCGGTTTGATAATGGCAATAATAGTCGGCATCGTAATTATAGGTGGAATAAAAAGAATTGCCCAAATCACTGAAAAAATTGTTCCATTTATGGCCTTAACTTACGTGATTGCCTCTTTGGTAATCATTGGCTTCCATTGGAGATTCATAGACGATGCATTTGGCTTAATATTCTCTCAAGCGTTTAATCCACAAGCTGGTCTTGGAGGAATGTTGGGAGTTTTGATTATTGGTTTTCAGAGAGCGGCCTTTTCAAACGAAGCAGGTGCCGGTTCGGCAGCGATTGCTCACTCTGCGGTTAGAACTAAATATCCAGCATCTGAGGGTGTGGTTGCCTTATTAGAGCCATTTATTGACACTGTAGTTATATGTACTATGACAGCCTTGGTAATTATCATGTTTAATCAAGACAGCGTATTTAACTATGGAGGGGAAGGTGGTCAAGTAGTGCTTAATAGCACAGGTAAAAGCATAGGTGGTGTAGATTTAACTGCCGCAGCGTATGACTCTGTTATTCCCCACTTCTCATATGCTCTAACAATCGCAATCGTACTGTTTGCCTTTTCAACCATGATCTCTTGGTCGTACTACGGTTTACAGTCTTGGAAGTATCTTTTCGGTAAGGGAAAAACAGCCGATATCGTTTATAAAGTCTTATTCTTACTTTTTGTAATTATTGGTGCAGCAGCAAAACTAGACTCGGTTATCAAGTTCTCCGATGCTATGATTTTAGCTTTAGTATTCCCAAACATGATTGGGTTGCTTTTATTATTCCCTAAAGTTAAAGCGGAATTAAAGAAATATTACGAAGCGATAAAGGAATAAAAAACTAATTGGAATATACATAAAAAGAGGGGCCGAAACCCCTCTTTTTTTATTTTACATATTTTCTAAAAACTTCCAAGAACCGATCTGCTTCTTCTTTTTTCAAGGCCAAACTAGGTAACAACCGTATGGTATGACTACCTGCTACGCCCGTAAACATTTTATCTTCAAACAACATCTTGTTCCGAATATCCTTAACGGGTTCTTCAAGTTCAATCCCAATCATGAGGCCTTTTCCTCTTAAATCTTTAATATTTGAAAATTTACCCAGCTCTTCAAAAAGATAAGCTCCTAAAGTAGCTGCGTTTTCAACCAGCTTTTCCTTTTTGATTACATCTAAAACCGAAATACCCGCTACACAAGCCAAGTGATTGCCACCAAACGTAGTACCAAGTAAGCCGTGTTTAGCTTCAAATTTAGGTGAAATAAGTATCGCACCCACAGGAAAGCCATTGCCCATACCTTTGGCTACTGAAACAATATCAGGTTTTACTTTGGAATGCTGAAATGTAAAAAACTTTCCCGAACGCCCATATCCACACTGTACCGAATCATGAATAAAAACTGCTCCTGTTTTATCACACGCGATCCGGATGGCTTTCATAAACTCATCTGTTGCAACTTGTATTCCACCTACACCTTGAATTCCTTCCACTATAACCGCACAGGTTTGGTCATCTACTGCTCTTTTAACAGCCTCCACGTCATTAAAAGGAATGAACTCAACGTGGTGGTCAAAGTTTATCGGAGCTTTGATAGCGGGGTTATCTGTAACTGCCACTGCTGCGGATGTTCTGCCATGAAAAGCTTTGGTAAAGGCCACAATTTTGGTTCTTCCTGTATGAAAAGAAGCCAACTTAAGAGCGTTTTCGTTTGCTTCTGCACCAGAGTTAGCAAGAAAAAGGCTGAAGTCTTTCAAACCAGATAGTTTACCAAGTTTATCTGCAAGTTCGTCTTGCAGTGATATTTTTACCGAATTAGAATAAAAACCTAAATTTTTAATCTGTTTGGTCATTTTTCTAACATAATACGGATGCGAATGCCCAATAGAAATTACAGCATGTCCGCCATAAAGGTCTAAGTATTCCACTCCGTCTTTATCCCAAATAGTGCTCCCAAGGGCTTTAGCGGGTTCAATATAATTTATAGGATATACATCAAATAATTTCATTTTTTCTTAATTTTTAGAATCCAACACTTTTTAACTTTAACCCCGAATTTTCTGAAAGGCCAAATGCAAGGTTCATATTTTGAACAGCTTGACCAGATGCTCCTTTTGTTAAATTATCAATAATAGAGGTTATTAATAACTTATCGCCTTCCTTGGTTAACTGAATCAAACATTTGTTTGTATTTACCACTTGTTTTAGGTCTATCGGCACCAAAGAAACATGACAAAACGGATGATTGGCATAATAGTTTTGATACAACTCTTGTGCCTCCTCCAAACTTCCATTAAATCGGGTATAAATATTGGCCATTATACCTCGGGTAAAGTTTCCTCGGTATGGTATAAAATTAATTTCATGCTCAAACTCACCTTGCAACTGAACCAAACTCTGTCCTATTTCAGCCAAATGTTGATGGGTGAATGCTTTATAAATCGAAATATTATTGTTTCTCCAACTAAAATGGGTAGAAGCACTTAGTGCCTGTCCTGCTCCTGTAGAACCGGTTACAGCACTAACATGAATATCATCTTGCAAAAGCTCAGCTTTAGCCAATGGCAAAAGCCCTAACTGAATAGAAGTAGCAAAACAACCCGGATTGGCTATTTTAGTAGCACGCTCTATTTTTTCTCGTTTAAGTTCTGGCAATCCATAAACAAATCCATCAGACTCATCTCTGTAATCAGTGCTAAGGTCTATTATCTTAACTTGCTTTGGAACTTCATTTTCAGCCAAAAACTTTCGGGATTGGCCATGACCAGAACAAAGAAAAATAACATCGACAGCAGCAAAATCTAATGAATCTGAAAACAACAAGTCTGTATCACCAAGCAAGTCTGTATGTGTGCTATACACTGGTTTACCTACTTGACTTTGAGAGTTTACAAAAACGATCTCGGCATGAGGGTGATTAATAAGTATTCTGAGAAGTTCGCCGCCAGTGTAGCCAGCCCCTCCTATGATTCCAACTTTTATGGATTTCATTAAAAAAAATATTGAAGTTTATAAAAAAAAGAAATAACCAAACGAAGAGCTTATCGTCGAAGAAACCTATTGCAGAAAAAACGAAAGGTTGTAAAAGCCATTTTGGTTATGAAACGTTATATCTTAAATACCCCACAAAATTAGTTAATTAATTATAAGATTTTTAATTATTTTAGTTTGTTTTAATCTTAAATGATAATTTTACCAGAACATTATATTATAGTAGAAATAAAAAACAATATGCTCTTATCACAAATAGTATGGGATATGTCTCCCACCATTATAAAAATTGGAAGTTTCGAAGTTAGGTGGTACGGCTTACTTTTTGCTATGGGCTTCCTCATTGGCTTTCAAATAATGTCTCGCATTTTTAAAATAGAACATAAATCAGAAGACGACTTAGACAAACTCCTACTTACGATGATATTATCTATCGTATTAGGTGCACGTATTGGCCATTATGTTTTTTATGAAGGACAACATTTTGCTGAAAACCCGGGTGGGTTTATTTGGGATATGCTTATCCCTCCATATTCGGGCTTAGCCAGTCATGGTGCTGCATTTGGAGTTTTGATTGGCCTATTTATCTTTAAAAATAGAAATAAATCATACGATTACCTTTGGCTTACTGACCGTATCGTTATAGTTTCAGCTTTGGGTGGGGCATTCATACGTTTCGGCAATTTTATGAATTCTGAAATAGTAGGAAAAGCGAGCGACCTACCTTGGGCAGTAATATTTAAGAAAAACTTTGAATTCGAACAAGTACCAAGGCACCCAGCTCAGCTCTATGAGTCAATTTCTTGTCTTATACTATTCGTAATCATATACGCACTTTATAACAAGTGGAAAGATAAAACACCAAGAGGATCTTTGACTGGCATTTTCTTTATTTGGATATTCACATTAAGGTTCTTCTACGAATTCCTGAAAGAAAACCAAGAGGCTTTCGAAGACAATATGACTCTTAATATGGGCCAAATCTTGAGTATCCCAGTGGTATTGTTTGGTATATATGTATTAATTAAATCCTTCAAAAGGAGCTCACTAGCACAATAAATCAAATCTTTTTATTTAAGTTCATTACTTTATTAAACCAAGATTTCGTCTTAGCCACCTACTAAATTCCAAAATTTGTTGAGGTAAAAGGTGGTCTCTTATAATGATTTTAAGATTAGGAACATTTGGGTATGTCAGCTGGATATATTTTAAAATTTTGGGTAGTTTTTTAAAATAATCATCTCTGTATTGTTTCGAATTTATCAATAAATAATACCACCCACCTAGGTTCTTTTTAAACCTATCGTGGTATTTTAGGCCTGTGTCTTTATCCAAGTTGGTGTACATCATAATACGGTTCTCCAGAAAAACGGCATCGTCTTTGTGGTCAGTATTACTTGCCCCTGCAGCATGCCTTCTGTATGCCGCTGTAACATCCGAGAGGTACTTGATTTTACCGTGCCTAGCGGCCAATATAATCATAGGTATGTCGCCACTCTTGGTTTTGGGAAACCACGGCTGCACCGGAAATATGGATTTCATGGTATAAAATAATGTAGCAGTACCCATAAACCACACTTCCTTGTCTGCGATAAGGTCGTTTAATTCAAATACATCTTTGGCTATATCGTCATTTAACTGATAAGGTGCCTCTGTGTCTCCAAAAAACTCTACCCGGGTATTTGTAAAACAAATCGCAAAATCAGGATTTGCTTCCATAAAATCAGCTTGCTTCTGTAGTTTATATGGGTCTATCCAATAATCGTCGCCTTCCAAAGCGGCCATGTATTTACCCGAGCAATTCTCTAATATCCGAATAGAGTTTGGCTGAGGACCTCCATTTGTAGCACCTCGTACCACTTTTATTAATTCCGGATACTTTTGAGCGTACTCATCCACTATTTGGCTAGTGCCATCTGTGGAGCAATCATCACCAATTATTATTTCGAAAGGAAAAGAAGTAATCTGACTAACAACACTTTCGATAGACTGTGCAATAAATTTTGCATGATTGTAGGTGAGCAAGTGAACACTTACTAAAGGCGTACTTTTATGGGTATTTTGGGACATACAGTATAAAAAAATGGCAGGTTTTCACCTGCCGTATTCTTATTTAAATATTATAAATGACTATTTGCTAGCCATACATTCTTTTATATCAGCGATAATTTTATCTGCTAGATTCACAGCTTTGGTTTCAAACTCTGACTCCGCATATATTCGAATAATTGGCTCTGTGTTTGACTTGCGAAGGTGAACCCATTCTTTGTCAAAATAAATTTTGACACCATCGCGAATATCAATCTCATACTTCGAATATTTAGACTTAATTTTTTCTAAAATTCCATCTACATCTATTCCTGATCCTAATTCAATTTTCTTTTTAGCAATAAAGTAATTTGGATATTGCTTTCTCATAAAGCCAATAGGCTTATTAAACTTTGCTAAGTGAGACAAAAATAAGGCTATACCCACAAGTGCGTCTCTACCATAATGAAGCTCCGGAAATATGATTCCGCCGTTACCTTCACCACCAATGATAGCACCTACTTCTTTCATTTTTTCTACCACATTTACCTCTCCTACTGCCGCTGAGAAATACTCTCCACCATGCTTAACAGTAACGTCTTTTAATGCAAGTGTAGACGAAAGATTAGAAACTGTGGTGTTTTTCTTTTTCTTATTTTGACTTAAGATATAATCTGCAACCGCCACAAGCGTATATTCCTCACCAAAAGCCTCACCGTCTTCACAAATAAAGGCTAGTCTATCAACGTCTGGATCAACCACTATTCCTAAATCAAAATCACCTTTAGACAATTCACTTGAAATTTCTCTCAAGTTCTCTGGAAGCGGCTCAGGATTATGTGCAAAGTGGCCTGTAGGCTCACAGTTAATTTCTTTTATTTTGTTAACTCCCAGTGCTTTTAAAAGCATCGGGACTGCTATTCCACCTGACGAGTTGACTGCATCAACTACAACGCTAAATTCCGCCGACTTAATAGCTTCTACATTAACTTCGGGCAAAGCTAAAATCAAATCAATGTGTTTCTGAAGGTAGGTATCATCTGTAGCATATTTGCCCAAATGTTTTACATCAGCAAAGTTAAAGTTACCTGCTTCAGCTATTTCAAGTAGCTTTTCGCCATCTTGACCTGAGATAAACTCTCCTTTCTCGTTTAATAATTTGAGTGCATTCCATTGAACTGGGTTGTGACTTGCAGTCAAAATTATTCCACCTGCTGCGTTTTCGAGTGGAACCGCTATTTCTACAGTTGGAGTAGTAGACAAACCTAAATCTATCACATCAAACCCCATACCCGAAAGCGTAGCAGAAACCAAATCGTTGACCATTTTGCCAGAAGGGCGGGCATCTCTACCTATGACAACTTTTTTGTTTACTAACTCTTTGCTGCTTAACATTGTAGCATAAGCTGCCGTAAATTTCACAACATCAAGCGGTGTTAATCCTTCCCCTTGCTCACCTCCAATAGTACCTCTTATTCCCGAAATTGATTTAATTAACGTCACTTAGAAATTTTTAAATTTTAAATACAAAAATACACTTTTTATTACCAAAAATAATCTAAAAAAATTAGCAATTCATTTATATTTATTTAAAGGTATTATCTACCGAAAATCACTGTGATTTCAATACAGCCTCTTCGCGATTTTTACCTTTGTTTTTAGTACTGAATCAACACCTTGTGGCCCTCTAAAAGTTCCTCTAACCGGATTTAAACCTAATGGCTCAATGGAAGATGCAAGTGCTATGTAATTCTTGTTTACAACTTGGCCTTCTGTGGGGTCAAAACCTCTCCAACCTCCACCGGGCAATAAAACCTCTACCCAAGCATGTAAATCATGCTCGTGAAGTTCGCTTCCAAACAAATAACCACTTACAAATCGTGCCAAAATTCCAAATGAAGCACAAATATCCATCATAAGCACAGAAAAATCTCTGCAAGACCCTTCTTTGTGCTGTAAAGTATACAAGGAAGACTCAGCATCTCCCCTCTCTCTTGACACATAGCTAAAGTCTTTTTTAATGCACTTACACACCTCCATCAAAAAATCCATCGTCTTGTAATTGGTCCTATCAGCTATGGCTTTACCATACGCTAAAACCTCCGAATCCAGAACTTTATTCGCTATATATTTATCTCCAAAAACGCCCAATTTACCTCTGTAATTAATAGGCATATTGGCCGCTTCGAATGGATAAAGCACAAAGTCTAAAGTATTAAAATCCTCCGTCTTTATTCTGGTATACGTGCCCACCTCAAACACCTCATGTTTGTCCTGAAAATAACACACATGCTGCAGATTATCTTCTTGATCTAAATTTTTCACCAAATAACTTGGCTTAGGCGAAATATTCATCTGATGATCCAGAATCTGCTGATATGGCGAAGACTTAGGGGTAAGATATAGGTAATGTGGATTTAAACTGACTGGGGCAGAATAGCTGTATGTTAAAACATGTTCTATTTCCAGAATCATAATTATTTTTTTCTTAATAAAGGGTCCATCCAATCATTTGAAAGCTTTTGGACTGAAGCATTAAGTAAAGCATTCCATTGGTAAGAAATATGCTCTAAATCTGATTTTTCGAAGGTATGTTCTTGCATACAAAAAGAGTCTTTTTCATACATTAATACATCCAAAGGAAAATCTACGTCGTTGGCACTTACCCGGGTGGAATCAAAAGCAAGAAAACCTAACTTAAGCACTTCTTCAAAAGGCGTTGTATATTTTATATTTCTATACAAAATTGGCTTCCCATATCCCGAATTTCCAATAATAATAAAAGGAGAACCAGAATTAATTTCTATCCAGTTTCCTTCTGGATACAGCAAAAATAGCTTATGCTCATCGTCGTGCTCAAGTTGCCCACCCACAATAGCCGAAAGGTCAAACCTTAATCCAGCACTACTTAAACTCTCTTTGTCTTCAGCCGCAACTCGTTTTACTTGATTTCCAAACGAATTTACGGCTTTGTATAGTTTATCAAACGAGCCATCTTCGTCTTCTAGCACCTCTTGAAAATACGTGATGGCTTTATCTCTGACAGACCTAAGCCCAGCTGTCATTATAAATAGCGAATGATTTTTTATCTGATGAGTAAAAACCTTTTTTTTGCTTGAAACCTCACTACCTGATGTGATTCTCCTGTCTGCAATACCAATGATTCCTTTATCAGTCTTTACCCCTAAACAAAACGTCATAGTCTATTTTGATTTTTTTGAGTCCAAATTTATAAAATTTAAGCCAACTCATATAAATTATTTGAGCTCAGAGTCAAAATAAACTTTAAAAACCTCATCGTCAATGTTATTATTTTTGGTTTGAAACTCATTCAAGTATTCATGAAGTCCAAATTTGATGATATCAGAAATTTCGGTAAAATCAATTTCATGTTTAAGCTGGCTTATAGCCTTTTCTGCTGAGTTTGTGTAGCTATCTTGCGGCCTTGCACCCGATATCCTGTAAAGCGAATATTCTGCTTTTTTTATACTGTAGCAAATTGCCCTTGGAAAATCTCTTTCTTTAATTAAAAAGTCAATGATAGATTCTTGATTGAGTGATTTATACTGCTGACGGTACATGTTAAATGCACTTACCGATTTAAGCACAGCGGCCCACACTAGTAAATCATTGGGGTCAACTATTTTTTTAACCTTGGTATTGCTGTAGTTAAAATAAGCAATATCTAAAAAACGTGAGGTTTTATCCGCCCTTTCGATATAACGCCCAAGCGTACCGAAATAATAGCCTTCATTTCTCGACATTGTGGCTTCTAACATACCAAAAAACAACTGACACTCCTCTTTGAGGTTTTCATAAAAGAGCGTAATATCGTGTATTTCACGATTTGGCTGTTTAGCAAAATCTTTAAAATTAAGATAAAACCCATTCAAATGCTCCCATACTTCTTTTGGCAAAATCTCACGAATGGTCCTCGCATTTTCTCTCGCATAAGAAAGCGAACTATAAACTGAATTGGGGTTTTTGAGATCAAAAGTCATGAACTCAATAATATTCTCTTTGGTGTCAGATTCATAGAGACTAAGGTATAAATCTTTATCGCCTGTAGCCGCAACTAGCGGTGACCATTTCTCTGAGAAAATTCCCGGAAGGTCATATGACAAATTGATATTAACACTTATATATCTGGAGTAATTCTCTACTCTTTCGATATATCTATTCATCCAATAAATGGAATTAGCAACTCTACTTAACATTTTCTTTGGTTTATGGTAATGCGTAATCAAATTTAGCAAGCCAAGGAATATTTCCAAGAGAATAAACCTTTTTTTTGTGGAGATCCTAAAAATCTGTTTTGATTACTAAAATAACTATTGTGAAGATTACAATTTAAGCAGAAATAATACAAAATCACAGCTAATGTGAGTTTATTATTTGTAAAAATTGGAGCAAAACAAAAAAAAGCGAGCCATAAAGACTCGCTTAAAAATTCTAGGGAGGCTAATGGGGCTCGAACCCACGACCCTCGGTACCACAAACCGATGCTCTAACCAACTGAGCTATAACCTCCGTATCGAATTGGAGTGCAAAATTATGCATTTTTTGTATTCATCAAAACAAAAACCTCATATTTTTTTGAATATATATAAAAAAAACTCAACCCAAATTTATATTAATCCTTATCTGCCTGATAATATGCGTATTTATAATTTTTTCTTAAAAAAAAGCACCTTAATTTTAGGCCATAAATTTTAATCTTTCAATCTGCTTAATTTTCAATTTACCTTTTAATATGTTTAGACTCACCAAAAAAGTAGCCGTGATTACTGGAGGAGCAAGTGGAATTGGCCTTGAAATTTCGCGTGCGTTTGCCAAGCAAGGAGCAATTGTTCATATATTCGAATTAAACATTGACCTTGCCGAAAGAGAAGCAGACCTAATAAACGCAAACGGCGGAAAAGCATACTGCCATAAAGTCGACGTTTCGAACCAAACCGATGTACTGAAAAAAATGGCTAAAATTAATGCCATTCAACCCATCAATATTTTGGTAAACAACGCCGGCATAGCTCATATTGGCGATGTAGAAAAAACTACGGAAGCCGATATGGATAAAATTTATAATGTAAACATTAAAGGTGTATACAACTGTCTTCATGCTGTCATTCCGTTTATGAAATCAAATAAAGGAGGCGTTATCATAAACTTATGTTCGGTAGCAGCTACTGTAGGCATTGCCGAAAGGTTTGCATATTCTATGTCGAAAGGAGCAGTTTACAGTATGACCCTACAAGTAGCCAAAGATTATGTAGGCGAAAACATCAGATGCAATAGTATCTCGCCAGGAAGAGTACACACGCCATTTGTAGATGGCTTTATAAAGAAAAACTACCCAGGCAAAGAAACCGAAATGTTTGAGAAACTCTCTGCTACTCAGCCCATAGGCCGAATGGCAAAACCAGAGGAGATTGGGGCACTGGCGGTATATTTAGCTTCAGACGAAGCGGCTTTTGTGACAGGAAGCGACTATGTAATAGATGGAGGATTTATAAAATTAAACAACTAATATTAATGAAATTAATACGATTTGGGGCATTTGAAAATGAAAAACCGGGGGTAATATTACCTTCTGGCAAAAAAATAAACGTAGTGGCCTTTGGCGAAGACTATAACGAACACTTTTTTAAGTCAAACGGAATAGAAAGGCTCGCTGATTGGTTGGTAGAAAACGCTGAAAGCTGCCCAGAGGTACCTGGAGATGCAAGACTTGGCTCTTGCGTAGCGAGACCATCAAAAATAATATGCATCGGATTAAACTACGCAAAACACGCAGCAGAGTCAGGCATGGATTTGCCAGTAGAACCTGTTGTGTTTTTTAAAGCTACTACCGCACTTTGTGGACCAAACGACAACGTAATTATTCCTCGAAACTCAGTAAAAACTGACTGGGAAGTTGAACTAGCCGTGGTAATTGGCAAAAAAGCATCTTATATAGAAAAAGAAGACGCTATGGATTATGTAGCGGGATACTGCTTGCACAACGACTACTCTGAGCGTGAGTTTCAACTTGAGAGAAGTGGCCAATGGGTAAAAGGAAAATCAAACGACACGTTTGCTCCAATGGGACCATTTATGGCAACAAAAGACGAAATAGCCGACCCACATAATCTCAACCTTTGGCTGGAGCTTAATGGTAAAAGAATACAAGACTCAAACACTGACGATTTAGTTTTTAACATCCCGCACATTGTGAGTTATTTGAGCAATTTCATGACGCTACTTCCAGGCGATGTAATTTCTACGGGAACGCCAGCAGGTGTAGGATTAGGATTTAAGCCTCCGATATATTTAAAACCTGGAGACGAAGTAAAACTAGGGATAGAAGGTCTGGGCGAGCAACATCAAGTTGCAGTAGCTTGGTCAAAGTAAAACATTGAAATTTAATTTAAGCATTGGGTCACTCCAATGCTTTTTTTTTCTCCAAACTGTGTTTTTTAAACTACATCTTTATAAAGTACTCCATACTCACCCCTAACTTTTTATTTTTAACTAAATTTGTCTTTCTCCGAAAAAAAAGAACGAATTGACAAAAATGAAACAAAACCTTACTACCTGCCCCAACTGCGGCCACCAATTTGACGCCGGCGAAGCCCTTCAAAAACACTTGGAAATAGAACTTAAAAAAAGTATTGAAGCCCAAGAAAAAGAAAATGAAAAGAAGATAGAGGAGCTGAAGCGAAAAATGGCCGAAGAGAAAAAGGTTTTTGAGCAAGAAGAAAAGAAAAAAATGTGGGCTATAGCACAAGCTGAAGCCCAAAAACGTGCAGACGAAAAAAACTCGGTGCAACTAGCTGCACTCAAAGAAGATAACGAGCAGAAACAGAAACAAATCATTCAAAGTCAGCAAAAAGAACTAGAGCTGATGAAAAAAGAGCAGGAACTTAAAAACCAGCAAGAATTGATGAAGATTCAGCTCGAAAAACAAATGATTGAGAAAACCAGAGATATAGAGGAGGCTGCTAAAAAGAGAAAAGACGAAGAGTTTGAACTTGTAAAAAAAGAATATGAGAAAAAACTGGAAAACCAGATGAACCTCGTAAACGAAATGAAGCGAAAGGCCGAACAAGGTTCTATGCAGTTGCAAGGTGAAATTCAAGAGCTTGCACTAGAAGAGCTTTTGGCTAAAACCTATATTTATGATAAAATAGAAGAAGTAGGTAAAGGAATACGCGGGGCAGATGTAATACAAACTGTAATAAATGAGTTTGGACAAGAATGTGGCAAAATAGTATACGAAAGCAAACGCACGCAAAATTTTTCAAACGACTGGATAGACAAACTTAAGGACGACCAACGTGGCCTGACGTCTGAAATTGCAGTATTGGTAACGCAAACTATGCCCAAAGACATGGACCGATTTGGACAAAAAGACGGCGTATGGATCTGTAACTTTTTAGAAGTAAGTAGCCTGGTGTCAGTTTTAAGGCAAATTTTAATTAAAACCCAAGGTGCAAAAGCAGCCCAAGAAAACAAAGCAGACAAAATGGGCATGCTCTATAACTACCTTACGGGCTCGCAGTTTAGACAGCAACTTGAGGCTATTGTAGAAGGCTTCAGTAACCTTAAGAGCGAACTTGACCGCGAAAAAAGAGCCATGGCGAGAATTTGGAAAGAACGCGAAATGCAAATAGATAAAGTAATTGGCAACACCATTGACATGTATGGTAGCGTGAAAGGAATCACCGGAAATGCCATCGCTCCTATTCAATATTTAGAACTTGACGACGACAAAGAGGACAAATTATTAGAGTAAAACGAAACGTTCTTTTACGATTTTATTGAAAAAATATCCAAATTCTGTTTTTAGGCACGAATTTGGATTACTTCCTAATACCGATTACAAATTTTCTAATATGAAACACTTACAAATTCTATTTTTAGTTCTACTAAGCTCTTTGGCTTTTGGTCAAAACGACTGCGACTGCGAAAGAAACTACAATGAAGTTTATCAAAAAATAAGGGATAATTACGCTGCCTATGACATGAAAGTCAACGCAGCTACCAAACCAGCTTTTGATGCTCTTAATAAAAAAATAGCCTCAAAAGCTAAAGGAGTAAAAGACCCAAAAGCTTGTTTTGAGATTTTGAAAGAATGGACAGACTTCTTCAAAGATAACCATTTGTTTATCAACTTCCAGACCTCATTCTCTGTAGCAGACTCACCTGAAGTAGTAGCCGCAAGAGCAACAAAAGTTTTGGTCCAAAAACATACATCTGAAAGTTCCTTTGAAAGATATTTAAAAGATAACCAAGCTAACCTTGATCCTGCAGAGGGAGTTTGGGAAAGCGATGACAAAGAATACCGATTAGGTGTAATAAAAGACGCTACAAACCCAAAGAAACTTTACGGTTTCCTTTTGACAGACAGAGACAAACTGTGGGTGAAGGGAAAAACCAAATTTGAACTTGAAAAAATTGGAACCGACCGATATAAAACAAAGTATTACTATTCGGATTTTTCGGCTGAAATTACATTGACTCGTTTGGTCAAAAATATTTTGGCAATGGACAACATCTACAAATTCACGAAAGTGTCTCCTACACCCACTGAATTTGTAACCTTAGACGAGCAAACCCATGCACTGCCAGACTACCGAGTGGAGCGTATTGACTCTTCTACTACGCTGATTGTATTACCTCCGTTTACTATTCCAAATGCCCCTTTGTACATCAATGAGTTGGTTAGTCAAAACGAAAAATTAATTCTTGGAGCAAAGAATCTCATCATCGATATGAGAAATAACCCAGGAGGCGATGACAACGCTTTCGATGCTTTGTTTCCGTACATAGCCGATGGTCCAATCATCAGAAAAGGATCTAAAATGCGAGCAACCCAAGAGAATCTAATATTATTAAACCACGAGCTAAGGTCTATTCAAGACTTCCCTCAGTTTAAATTAACTCTGGAACCAAAGCTTCGTCAGATTATCAGAGAAATGACGCTTAACATGGGCACCATGATCACTGCTCCAGACAAGGAGTTCAACTATAAATCTACCGACCAAATGCCTAAAAAGGTGGTAGTTTTGGTAAATAAAAACACGGCTAGTACTGCCGAAAGCATTAGTTTAGAAGCCAAACAAAGCCCTAAGGTGATCATTATGGGAAGAAACACCAAAGGTGCCGCTGACTACACAGAAGTTAGAGACTGGGGATTACCATGTTTTGGTTGGAGATTGGCAATACCTTTGGGTATTAGCTACAGACTACCGACTCAACCAATGGAAAACGTAGGAATCAAACCAGACGTAGAAATACCTGAAAGCGAAGCAGATTGGGTAAGCTTTACAGTTAAATATTTGAATACGATTAAATAAAAATCAAAAGATAAAACTAAAAAGCCCAAGGTCAATATTTGAACTTGGGCTTTTTTGATGAATTGACCTAAATTATCTTTTAGGCCCAATAGAATCATACACGTTTACTTTTGACCATAAATAACCATAATCGGCTATAAACTTTAAGTGTATTGGGTGTTTTTGATATATCTCCTCTTCTTCTAAATTTTCAAAGAAACACAACCACGAAAGGCTGTAGTCACGCACAATAACGTCACGTGTGGTTGGTGCAGCCTCGCCAATGTGAAAAAGCTTAATAGTAGGCACTTTTGATAACTTAAGTAAGCCTTCAGTAAGTTTTGCTCTATTTGCTGCATTGTCTTCTTTTAAATAAAAATAAACGTGGTGCACAAATCTCTCCTTTGACTCAGGAGCTTTTGCAACTGCTGCTAATGGCAATGCCGCCACTGCACCAAGACCCGCCTTTATAATAAAATCTCTTCTGTTGTTTTTCATGCTTTTTAGATTGAATATAAATTTAATATAATTTCAAAAAAAAACCCTACCAAGTATTAATCTGATAGGGATATATAGGTTTTAGTTTAAAGGATTAAAATAACCCTTCGCATCTGTTAATACAGTTTAAGTCTTCGAAAGCCGCTTCTAAACGTGTAACCATCGACTCTTCAGCTTTACGTAACCAAACTCTTGGGTCATAATACTTTTTGTTTGGAGAATCTGGACCGTCTGGACTTCCTAATTGTGTCTGTAGGTATCCTTCTTTGCTTTTGTAGTATTGTAAAATACCATCCCAGCTGCTCCATTGGATATCTGTATCGATATTCATTTTAACCGCACCGTAATCTATCGCCTCACGAATCTCTTCGCGGCTTGACCCTGATCCACCGTGGAATACGAAATTAACTGGCAAGTCACCTGTGTTATATTTTTCTTTGATAAAGTCTTGAGAGTTTTTCAAGATAACTGGCTGAAGCGAAACATTACCTGGCTTATAAACACCATGTACGTTTCCGAATGCTGCAGCAACTGTAAAGTTTGGAGATATTTTACCAAGCTCTTCGTATGCATAAGCAACTTCTGAAGGTTGCGTATATAGTTTAGAGCTGTCTACGTCTGTGTTATCCACACCGTCTTCTTCTCCACCTGTTACACCAAGCTCAATCTCTAGCGTCATGCCCATTTTGGCCATTCTCTCTAGGTATTTAGCAGAAATCTCAATATTTTCTTCGATTGGCTCTTCAGAAAGGTCAATCATGTGAGAGCTAAACAATGGGCTACCTGTAGCCGCAAAGTGTTTCTCACCCGCATCTAAAAGACCGTCTATCCAAGGCAATAATTTCTTAGCACAGTGGTCAGTATGTAAAACAACTGGCACACCATAGTGTTGGGCCATCTGATGTACATGCATAGCACCTGATATAGATCCAGCTATTGCAGCTTTTTGACCGTCGTTTGAAAGGCTTTTACCCGCATAAAATGACCCACCGCCATTCGAAAACTGAATAATAACCGGTGAATTTACTTTTGCTGCTGTTTCTAAAACTGCATTGATAGAATTGGTTCCTACTACATTTACAGCAGGTAGAGCGTAGTTATTTTCGTTTGCATGACGTAAAAGCTGATTTAATGCTTCTCCTGTAACTACACCTGGCTTGATCAAAGATTGACTCATAAATTAAATTTTAGAATTAAATTAAGATTTTCTTGTATTTTCGTCTGCTGAAGAATGTTATGCTAACATTTGTAACACAAAAGTACGAAAAAATGATGTTTTAATGTAGCATTTATAAATTTAAAAATTGCTTTCTTTCTACCTCCTCCATTTTCTCAATGGTATATCGCAAGGTGGTTCGAGGCATTTTTCGAATATTGGTTTTTATAAAATCTTCTACTTCTTCCTTGCCTTCGCGTTTCCAAATCTCTCGCAGCATCCAACCGTTTGCTTTGTGAATTAAATCATGCTTATGCTCAAGCAACAGTGTCACTACCTCAAAAGTAAACGTATAATAGCCATTTCTGATAAAATATAAACTGGAAATTACCGCAATTCGCTCCGACCAAAGATGCTCACTTTTAGCCAGCTTCAGTAAAACCGAATATTCTTTTTTATCGAAATAATATGGACCAAGTATAAAATGACACGAGCAGTCAACCAAGTCCCAATTGTTTATGTAATTGATATTTTTTAGATAAAAATCTACAATCTCGGTTTTCTCCTCCCAAGTTTTTGCTTTTTTATATTTCCAAACCAATATCGTAAGTGCCGCAAACCTGAATTCATGAATAGGGTCTTGAATCAAAGTTGTCAAGTCATACACTGTAAGCTTTTCTCTATATTCCTTGCAAATGGCCTGCACTTCGGGATTGCTTAGTCCTATGTAGGTATCCCCAGCTCCATACTCGCCTTCTTTTCCTTTATAATATCGGGACTTTAACTTCGCTTTTTCTTCACTTTTCAAGAAAAGCAAAGCAGACTTAATTTCTTCTTTCATATTTTTAGCAAATTTTTAAGAACCCTTTCACTTATTTTTTGTTCAATGATATACATTACCTCCCATTAATATTATATGGCAAATTCTAAAATAGGAATTATAGTAAGTACAAACAGAAAAGATGCTTTTTCAGCAAAAGTAGGGCAATATTACGCCAAAGCTATTGAAAATAAAGGCATCGAAACTGAAATTTTAAATTTAGCAAACCTTCCCGAAGACTTTGCGTTTTCGGCATTGTATCACAATTCTGGTAAAAATGAGGCTTTCAATGAGTTTCAAAAGAAAATCGATTCTTACCAAAAAATAGTTTTCATAGTTCCCGAATATAACGGCTCTTACCCAGGTATTCTAAAAACTTTTATTGACGGACTTCGCCACCCGGACAGCTTGGCTCATAAAAAGATATGTCTCGTGGGACTATCGGCAGGTGTGCTAGGAAACGCAGTGGGTCTAAGCCACCTCAGCGATGTTTTGAGTTACCTCAATGCCAATATTTTAGGACTAAGAATTAAGCTTGGGATGGCCGATAAAAATTTCATTGACGGAGAAATAACAAATGAAACCTACAAAAATTTCATAGCCAAGCAGATTGAATATTTCTTAGCCTTTTAGTTTTTTGATTCTTAGCTTCTAAAAAACTTAGAATTACGAAAAAAACTTATTTACTTTGAGCTTATCAAATATTTAACAACCTTTTAAAAATGAAATACTCTAGCCAATTTAAAGCCTTATTAACCCTATGTGGGTTAGGTGCATTTACGCTTGCAAATGCCCAAGGATACCCAAACACCCCTCCTGAGGTCTCTCCGATGCCGATGAAACCCGAAATGACGGAAATATGGACACCTGAAGTACGTGTAGTTACACCAGGCAAAACCGTAGGTGATGCACCTTCTGACGCCATTGTACTTTTCAACGGAAAAAATCTAGATCAGTGGGTAAGTCAAAAGGATATAACAAAACCTGCTGCATGGAACATTATTGACAATGATTATATGGAAGTAAAACCAGGAAGCGGAGGAATTCAAACTAAAATGAAATTCGGTGATATCCAACTGCACTTAGAATGGAGTGCTCCAGATGTAGTTGAAAACCAAGGTCAAGGACGTGGAAATAGTGGTGTATTTTTTCAAAACAGATACGAACTTCAAGTATTAGACAATTACAACAACCGTACGTATTCAAACGGGCAAGCGGGGAGTATTTACAAAGACGTAGCCCCTTTAGTAAATCCATTAAAAAGCCCACTTGAGTGGAATGTTTACGATGTAATATATACTGCTGTAAGATACAAAGCTGACGGTAGAGTGGATTCTCCAGCAAGAATCACAGTATTATTAAATGGTGTTTTGGTTCAAAACAATACCACTATTGCAGGACTTACAAATTATATTGGACTTCATATGTATCCGGATGCACACGGCGACGACGTGATTGCCCTTCAAGACCATAATAATAAAACTCAGTTTAGAAATATCTGGGTAAGGAAACTGTAATCAGAAAAACTTCTTATATGTGAAGGAGGGCAAACGCTCTCCTTTTTTTTATTTATGAAAACACCAAAACAAATATTGGCATACCTGCAAAGCAAAATTACCGCTTACCCACTTGAGGAAGCAAGAGAGATTGGCATTATTTGGCTTCAAAAGGTATTAGACATTTCGAAAACAGATATTAATTTCTCCGAAAGCCAAGTGGATGAAAATTCATTTAACATTGAAGAAACGATCCAAAGACTCAATCAAAATGAGCCGATTCAATATATTTTGGGCGAGGCATGGTTTAGAGATAGGCCATTTGTAGTGAACAAAAACGTTTTGATTCCGAGACCAGAAACAGAGGAAATAATTGACCTCATAAAAGCAGTTAATCCAAAAACAATACTTGACCTAGGCACCGGCAGTGGATGTATTCCTATCAGTTTAGCTTTAGAGATACCAAATGCCGGGGTTTATGCCATAGATATATCGGAAGGGGCATTGCAAGTTGCTACTCAAAATAATGCAAACCTAAAAGCCAATGTAAATTTTAAAAAAGGCGACATACTTAACTTTGTTTCACCTTTTGAAGAGCAAAAATTTGACGTGATTGTGAGCAATCCACCTTATGTTAAAAACGATGAAAAAACAGAAATGCGAGCGAATGTTTTGGCCTTTGAGCCACACCTTGCACTTTTTGTGGAGAATGAAGACCCTTTGCTTTTTTACCGACACATTGCCCAAATTGGACTTAAATATTTAAACGAGAATGGCTTTATTGTGGTAGAAATAAATTCATATCTAGGAAAAGAGACCAAAGCGTGTTTTGAAAGTTACGGATATTTGAAAGTAGAACTCATTCAGGACTTTCTTGGACGAGATAGATTTATCAAAATAAATAGATAGGTTTTATCCAATTTGAGCCGCTTAATTGCCAATAATTTTATAAATTCACCTTTTTTAAGTGCTGAAAACCTGACAATGGAAAATATAGATAAGCTTTACGCAAAAATAGACAACGTATTATCAGAAGTCCACAAAGTGGTAGTGGGGCAAGACTACCTCATAAATAGGCTTTTGGTGGGTCTTTTTACAAACGGTCACATTCTGCTTGAAGGTGTGCCGGGCTTAGCGAAAACTAAAACCATCAATACACTATCTAAAGTCCTTGATTTGGGTTTTAGGAGAATTCAGTTTACGCCTGATTTACTCCCTTCGGACCTGATAGGAACAATGATTTATAACCAAAAATCTGGCGACTTTGAAGTAAAAAAAGGCCCTATATTTGCCAATCTAATATTGGCAGATGAGGTAAACCGTGCCCCAGCAAAGGTGCAGTCGGCTCTGTTAGAAGCCATGGCCGAAAGACAAGTAACCATTGGCGAAGAATCATATATTTTAGATAAGCCTTTTTTGGTAATGGCCACACAAAACCCTGTGGAGCAAGAAGGAACCTACCCCCTACCGGAAGCACAGGTAGACCGATTTATGATGAAAGTATTCGTAAACTACCTCGACAAAAAAAGTGAACTTGAGATGATTAGAAAAATCTCGAATTTAGATTTTGTGGAAGACATAAAGCCGATTTTGAGCAAAAAAGATATTCTTGAAATCAAATCCTTGATTAACAATATCACGATTTCGGATATGCTGGAACGCTACATTGTAGAATTGGTTTTTGCTACAAGAAACCCCGAAGAATACGGACTAAAAGAAGAAGCGAGATACATTCAGTTTGGGGTTTCGCCAAGAGCGGGCATAGCCTTACACCAAGCAGCAAAGGCACTCGCGTTTTTTGATAAGCGAGACTATGTTTTACCTGAAGATATCAAAGCATTGGTGGCTGACGTATTTAACCATAGAATAATACTTAATTACGAAGCAGAAGCGGATGGTATCACCACCCGACAAATCATTGATGTAATCCTTAAAAAAGTAGCGATTGGAGGATAATAGTATATAAAAAGTAACAAACTATAAAAGCAATTCAATACTAGAAACTCAAAACTAACTACTCTTTACCCCTCATTTAAAATAACCGCCACCTCTTTAGCAAAATAACTAAGGATGATATCAGCACCGGCACGTTTCATGCTTAGGAGCATCTCCATCATGGCTTTGTCGCCATCTATCCAACCGTTTTGGCTTGCGGCTTTTATCATTGCATATTCACCCGAAACGTTATAGGCTGAAATAGGAATATTGAAGTTGTCTTTTAACGCTTTAATGACATCTAAATAACTAAACGCGGGTTTCACCATCATGATATCGGCACCCTCTTCGAAATCTAACTGTGCTTCTAAAAGAGCCTCTTTTATATTTGCAGGATTCATTTGGTAAGTTTTCTTATCGCCAAACTTTGGAGCGGAATCTAAAGCATCACGAAAAGGACCATAAAAGGCACTCGCATATTTAGCAGTGTAAGCCATTATGCTCACATCTGTAAAACCTGCACGGTCTAATCCCTTACGGATAGCACCCACGCGGCCATCCATCATGTCTGAGGGCCCTATTATGTCTGCACCTGCCTTGGCTTGAGCTATTGACATATTGGTCAAAATTTCGACTGTTTCGTCGTTTATTATTTTACCGTTTTCTACCACGCCGTCGTGCCCATCAGAACTGTATGGATCTAAAGCTACGTCGGTCATTATGACCAAATCAGGAAACTTAGACTTCACCTCCGACAGAGCTCTCAAATAAAGCGTTTCGGGCAATAGACTCTCAGAGCCATATTTGTCTTTTTTAGACTCAGGGTAGTTTGGAAACAAACAGATAGACTTAATTCCAAGACTTTGCACCTCTTTGAGTTCAATCAAAAGCGTATCTAAACTATATCTAAAAATACCAGGCATAGACTTTATCTCTGACTTTATGCCTTGGCCTTCCATCACAAACATCGGGAATATAAAATCTGCAATTTGAAGGCTAGTTTCTTGCACCATTGCCCTGATGCCTGCATTTAGTCTATTTCTTCTTGGTCTTCTTTGTAAAATCTGCATGTGACTGTTTTTTTTTGATATTAGTATTACGCTATTTTGAGACAAATAGTTTTATGAGTTTGGACTTGTCAATAAATAAAAATGACGCCTCACAAAGTAAAGCGTCATTTTTCTAATTTTGAACAATTATGTTATGAATTTTTCAAGGCTTCTGCACCACCAACAATCTCAAGGATCTCGGTAGTAATAGCCGCCTGACGCGATCTGTTGTATTCAATTTTAAGTGCTTTTAGCAAGTCGCCACCGTTTTCGGTTGCTTTGTCCATTGCTGTCATACGTGCTCCATGCTCTGAAGCATTAGAGTCTAAAACAGCTTTGTATACTTGCATTTTGATAGATTTTGGTATTAACTCCAAAATAATTTCTTCTTCAGAAGGCTCGAAAATATAGTCAGCTTTGGTGGTAGAAGTCTGGTTAGAAACCTCGTTTACTAAAGGAAGAAGTTTTTCAGTTTTGATAATTTGAGTGGCTACGTTTTTGAATTCGTTATACGCTAATACAACTTCGTCGTAAACACCATTAGCAAAAGCAGCCATTACTTGCTCAGCAGCTTCTCTTGCCGTATCAAAACTCAATCTTTGGAATATATCACTGAAAGATTTGTCTACTTTATATCCTCTTCTTACAAAAGCCTCGTCACCTTTTTTACCCAAAGGGAAAATGGTTACATTGCCTTTAGCATCTTGAGCAGGATAATGCTCGCTAATGTAAGCAGCAGTGGCTTTGATAACATTTGAATTAAAAGCTCCACAAAGACCTCTGTCAGAAGTTACCACGATAACCAAAACATTGCTTACTTCTCTAACTTGAGTGTAAGGGCTTGCGGCACCTACTTCAGTACCTTCAGATACCTGAGCAATAAGTTCATTGAGCTTATTGGCATATGGTCTCATTTGAATGATACGGTCTTGAGCTCTCCTAAGCTTCGCCGCCGAAACCATTTTCATGGCCTTGGTGATTTGCATGGTAGAGTTTACCGATACTATTCTGTTTCTTACTTCTTTTAATGAAGCCATTTCTTTATTGTCTTTTTTGATGATGGAAGAAAGATGAGCGAACTCACCTTTCTCCGTATTTCAACATTAAATTCTTATGCGTACTTCTGAGAAAGTTCCTTTCCGAACTTCACGATATACTCTGAATCTTCTTTTTCTAATTTTCCTTTTGTAAGGTTAGCAAGAATCTCAGGCTTAGTAGATTTCAATACTGTAAGGAATTCGTTTTCGTATTCTTTCACACGAGCTACAGGAACTAAGTCCATGATACCGTTGATAGATCCGAAAATAATCGCTACTTGGTCACCTACTGACTGTGGCTGATACTGTCCTTGCTTCAATATCTCCTGGTTTCTACGACCACGATCAATTACAAGTTTAGTAGCTGCATCAAGGTCAGAACCGAACTTAGAGAAAGCCTCCAATTCACGGAATTGAGCTTGGTCAAGTTTAAGTGTACCTGCCACTTTTTTCATTGACTTGATCTGAGCATTACCTCCCACACGTGATACCGAGATACCTACGTTAATAGCTGGACGAATACCTGCGTTAAACAAGTTAGACTCAAGGAATATCTGTCCGTCAGTAATCGAGATTACGTTAGTTGGGATATATGCCGAAACGTCACCTGCTTGAGTTTCGATGATTGGAAGGGCTGTAAGCGATCCACCACCTTTTACCTTTCCTTTCAATGAAGGAGGTAGGTCGTTCATGTCTTGTGCGATTGCATCAGATTGGTTAATCTTAGCGGCACGCTCCAACAATCTCGAGTGAAGATAGAATACGTCTCCTGGATAAGCCTCACGACCTGGAGGACGACGTAGTAAAAGAGAAACCTCACGGTAAGCAACTGCTTGCTTAGAAAGGTCATCATATATTACCAATGCAGGACGACCTGTATCTCTGAAATACTCTCCGATGGCTGCACCCGTAAACGGAGCAAAGAACTGCATCGGCGATGGATCAGAAGCATTAGCTGCTACGATTACCGTATAGTCCATAGCTCCGTAACGTCTCAAAGTTTGTTCTACCGCTTTCACAGTAGAGGCTTTTTGACCACAAGCTACATATATACAATATACAGGCTCCCCTTTATCAAAAAATTCTTTTTGGTTGATGATGGTGTCAATACAAACGGCAGTTTTACCAGTTTGACGGTCACCAATCACAAGCTCTCTTTGACCTCTACCAATTGGAATCATGGCATCGATGGCCTTGATACCTGTTTGAAGAGGCTCAGTAACTGGCTGACGGTAGATTACACCGGGAGCTTTTCTTTCTACTGGCATCTCAAAAGTCTCACCTTGGATAGGGCCATTGCCATCAATTGGCTCAGCAAGTGTATTAACTACACGTCCTATGATACCTTCTCCTACTTTTACAGAAGCAATTTCTCCTGTACGTTTTGCTACAGATCCTTCTTTGATTCCAGAAGCATCACCTAACAATACCGCACCTACATTGTCTTCTTCAAGGTTAAGAGCTAAACCTTTTAGACCGTTTTCGAAAACGATCAATTCTCCTTGTTGTACTTTTGATAATCCGTAAATACGAGCTACCCCGTCACCTACTTGGAGTACCGTACCCACTTCTTCTAATTCCGCTTCGGTTTTTGCACCCGCCAATTGCTCACGCAAAATTGCCGAAACTTCGTCTGGTCTAACTGATGCCATGCTATATGATAATTAATTTATAAACAATTAAAAAAGCCCAATCTGATACATTTAGAACTGATTAGGTAGAGATTTCGGGTGCGAAATAAGTAAAAAAATTTCATAATTCCGATAAATATCTAAAAAAATGTATCTAAACCTTGCATTATTTTTAGAATGTGTGTTTTTTAGAAATGCCCAATTTTCAATATTGAGATTAAAAAAAGATGAAAGAAACACCGACTTTCTTCTCAAAATCTTAATTTGAAGATTAAAAATCTATTAAAGGTAAATTAAATTCTTTAGAATATTCATATGCCCTTCCCCTGCCAGCAGATGCATCCTGAGAACATTTCGGAAAGGCCTTCTAATTCTTTATCAAAAATACCGAAGACTGTGGAGCCGCTGCCTGTCATTGAGGCGTAGATTGCTCCTAGGCCATAGAGTTTGTCTTTTATTTCGAGGATTTTGGGGTATTTGTCTTTTAGGCCAATTTCGAAGTCATTTACTAAAGTATCTTTCCAAGTGTTTATGGGCTGTGCTATTATTTCTTTTATCGAAACTTCGGGCTTTTGAGGTTTTATGCTCGCGTAGGCTTCGGCCGTAGATATGTGGATTTGAGGATTTACCAAAACCCAAGTCTTTTTGCTTAGATCTAAATTTACGGTTTCAAATTCATTTCCCCTACCGAAACAATACATGGGCTTGTTTTCTATAAAAAAAGAGCAATCGCTCCCTAGCTGTGAGGCATAGCCTTGCAGTTGCGTTATGGAGAGATTCAGTTCAAACACCTCATTTAATAACTTTAGCATAAAGGCTCCGTCTGCCGAACCTCCGCCTATACCCGCCCCCATGGGCAAGATTTTATGTAGGTGGATATTCACATGGGCGTCGGGCATCAAACCTTCATTTTTTAACAAATCAAATGCTTTAATTATTAAGTTATTTGCCGCATCCCCAGGGATTGGCAAGCCTGTGGTCTGAAAATGCTGTTCTTCTGACTTTACTACCTCCAGCATGTCTGCCCAAGCAATCGGATAAAAAACCGACTCTATATTATGGTATCCATCCGAACGTTTTTCGGTGATATTGAGACCTAAATTAACTTTTGCGTTTGGGAAAGAGACCATTAAGGATTGATTATTTTTTCAAAATTGAGAAAAGGAGAATTGATTACCAAAAAAATACAGGAATTAGAATTACTTGTGACCGAAAAAAAATGAATCATTTTAACAGCTAGATCCGACTGAACGCAATTAAAAGTAATAAAAAGAAGTAATTATTTATAAAAACTTAAATATTGAATAAACAGAAAAATACTACTTAATCCTTGACTTTAAAGCTTTTATCTAAAAATATACACCTAATACTTTTTTATAATTGAAAATTGAATTACTTTTGCAACCCAAAATAGGAGTGTGGAGTGAATGGTTCTTTCACATTTCTGAATTTTTCATTTAAAAAATCAGAACCAAATGTCACAAAAAATCAGAATTAAACTGAAGTCGTTTGACCACATGTTGGTTGACAACTCAGCAGAAAAAATCGTGAAGGCTGTAAAATCTACAGGTGCTTCAGTTAGTGGTCCAATTCCATTACCTACTCGCGTAGAGAAATTCACGGTACTACGTTCTCCTCACGTATCTAAGAAATCAAGAGAGCAGTTCCAATTATGTACGTACAAGAGATTGATCGATATCTTCTCTGCAAGTCCTAAAACGGTTGATGCCCTAATGAAATTAGAATTACCTGCAGGTGTTGATGTTGAAATCAAAGTGTAGTTTTTAGCTAAAGACATTTCGAAAAACCTCCTTGCTCACGCTTGGAGGTTTTTTATTTGCTTTTTTTACTCAAAGACATACATTTCAGGTTTAATTTTAGAGATTATCCAAAACAAACTTTGGGTTAAGACCAAAAAGTGTATTTTTGTTTCAAAAAAATACGCTAGCCATGTTTGTACTATCAAAATCCAATTCTATAGCCAATCAGTTTATAGCCGAACTGAGAGACAAAAACATACAAAAAGACCCTATGAGATTCAGGCGAAATCTGGAGCGAATTGGAGAAATATTTGCCTACGAAATATCAAAATCGCTAAGCTACAAAACCATTGAGATTACCACTTCACTGGGCACCAAAGAGACCCAAGTCATAAAAGACGCTCCCGTTTTAGTGACCATACTCAGAGCTGGGCTTCCTTTACACCAAGGCTTTTTAAATTATTTTGATTCTTCCGAAAATGCCTTTATTGGAGCCTACAGAGGGGTTCATGACCTTAAAGAAAACTTCGAGATAGAAATGGACTATATCAGTAGCCCTGACATACAAGGCAAAACACTGATAATATGCGACCCTATGCTGGCAACGGGCAAGTCGGTAGAAAAAGCCTACCACGCCATGTTGAGATTTGGCATTCCGGCCAAAACACACGTGGTGTCTGTGGTGGCAAGCCAACGCGGCATACGATATGTAACCGCCCGAATGTCAGAATGTAGATTTTGGATAGGTGACATTGACCCTGAACTTAACACAAAATCGTATATAGTGCCTGGCCTTGGCGATGCCGGCGACTTGGCTTTTGGAGAGAAAAATTAAATAAACCCTAATAGACAAAACCCTTTAAATGGAAAATTCGATTTCTGACCTTAAAAAACTAATTAGCCTCCCCGTTATTGTGGCTGCTCTTGGTTATTTTGTAGACATTTATGACCTACAGCTTTTTGGCATTGTGCGTATTCCTAGTTTAGAAGCCCTCGGCCTAAACTCCACCGAAGTAGACGCCGTAGGAAAAGACATTATAAACCTACAGATGATTGGCCTACTACTCGGCGGAATCTTGTGGGGAACTTTGGGAGACAAGAAAGGCAGACTTTCGGTGCTTTTTGGCTCTATCATTACTTATTCTATTGCCAATATCCTTTGTGGTTTTGTGCCTCAAATCCACTTTATGAATCAAGTAGAAGCCTACAAATGGTTGCGTTTTTTAGCAGGAATTGGCCTTGCGGGTGAGCTCGGTGCGGGTATCACGCTTGTGTCTGAAGTGCTACCTCCAAACCTTAGAGCCAAAGGAACATCTTTGGTAGCTGGAGTTGGCCTTTTGGGTGCGGTGGTAGCCAACTACACCGTGAAACTATCGGGCGACTGGACCATCGCCTACTTTGTGGGTGGCGGAATGGGCATAGCCTTGCTATTGCTACGCGTTGGAGTTATAGAGTCGGGCATGTTTAAGACCGTACATAACGACAAAAATGTAACGAAGGGAAACTTCTTCGCTTTCTTTAATGACTGGGACCGTTTTGTAAAATACATGAAATGTATCGGCATTGGCCTTCCTACCTGGTTTTGTATCGGCATATTGGTTTATTTCAGTAACCAATTTGGCGACTATTTTGGCTTTAGCGAAAAAGTAAACCCCGGCAATGCCATTATGTGGGCGTATATCGGAATTTCAGCTGGAGACCTCTTGAGTGGCTTTTTTAGTCATTGGCTGGAATCTCGCAAAAAAGCGATTATGATTATGATGGCCATGTCACTTTTGGGTGTTATCTATTATTTATATGGAGGAATGAAAAACGCCACAACACTTTATGCAGTTTGTACTTGGCTAGGCTTCTGGACGGGTTATTGGGCCATGTTTGTGACCGTAGGTGCCGAGCAATTTGGCACAAACCTACGTGCTACGGCAGCCACCACTATTCCGAACATGGTGAGAGGTTCGGTTTTTGGCATGAACATCCTTTTTGCGTATTTCACTACAGGCCAAGGCGTAATAATAGCCGCAAGCATTGTCGGAATCATCATTTATGCCATCGGGTTTTATTCGACGTACACCATCGGCGAAACGCACAATAAAGATCTAGACTATTTGGAAGCGTAGAGACAAATTAAAAGCTATTTTGCTTCCTAGGCATTCTGTGTTTTAAATGAGTTTTCAGCTTTTAGAAAATAAACAGATACAAGACTAGAAACTATACAGTAACTAATAAAAATGCCAGCTAGCCAGTTGGCATTTTTTAGTATAGGGTCCCATAGTGTGGTTTGGGTTACTATGAATATTCCGGCGGCATTTTTTATAATTTCAAAAATCAGGAAATTGGGGTTTTGGTCCATAAACTCGGTATACGCATACACAACCAAGAAAATCCATAATCCGTAGCTGAGCATTTGAGTAAGATTAAACTCACCGATGAAATAAAACAAAGCCGAAAGAAAGCCCAAAGTCATTAAAAATTGTGTCCATATCCAAACTCTTCCTTTTAAGTCAAAAACAGTGGTGTATTTTACCATTCGCATAGGATCTTGAACTTTGGCTACGGGATATTTCTCTTCAAAACCCTCTGGCCTCCACCCTGTAGGTTTAAACCAAATCGTGAATTTGTCTTGCCACTTGGGTGCTCGCCATGCGTCTTGAATCAATAAAGCCAAGTGTTGAAAATTAATTTTTATCGGATTCCAAGTGCTGGCAGGTCGGGTGATGCCGTAAACAGGTTTTACGTCGGGTAGCTCTTCTTGAAAAGTGCCAAATAATTTATCCCAAATAATGAATATCTGACTGTGGTTTTTGTCTAAATATTCGGGATTGATGGCATGATGCACCCTATGATGTGAAGGCGTAACAATGATTTTTTCTAAAAAGCCCATTCTGTCAATGTAGACCGTATGGTACCAAAACTGAGCAAAAAGCTGAACAGGTGCTACCAATGCAATAACTTCAGGCGGTACGCCAAAAAATGCAGCGGGAATTAGAAAAAAGGTAAAAACATTAACAAACGAAGATATGCTCTGACGTAAAGCACAAGCCAAATTAAACTCCTCAGAACTGTGGTGAATGGCGTGTTTGTTCCAAAAGAAATTTATCTGATGCGAAAGCCTATGCACCCAATAACCCGATAAATCTAGGGCAACAAAAGCAATGATATAAACCCAAACCGATGACTTTATTTGAAAATACGCGATATGGTCATAAAACCATTTATACGAAATAATAGTAATGCCCAAACCCAACACGTCTTTGAGCGTATTGGTATAGCCCGAACTCAGACTGGAGATGGTATCCATGGTGTGAAATTCATCTCCAAACTTTAGATATCCGTAAAATTTCTCAGCCAAAACCAGCAAAAGAAAAATTGGCGAGGCTATTAATAATATATGAGCGTAAGTTTCCATAAATAGTATGCTTGCATAATAGTATACACAAATATAAGTATTTATTGAAAAAATTGAGAGATTCGGGTAATTTATAGAGGCGATTCTTCCTTAAATTACAAGTAGTCAATCAAAAATTATCTGATAGTTTCTACTTCTCCCGTTTCCGTTTATCGCCAAAATACCTTTTTCAGCGAGTTCCACTAAATCACGTGTGGCGGTTGCAAGCGAACACCTTGTAATAGATACATACTTTTTGGCACTCATGCCGCCCTCAAAAAACTCTCCCTTTTCAAGCATTTTAGCAATCGCTTTATTTTGCCTTAGATTAAAATTTGCATTATTCTTTTCAAAAAATTTAGCCTTTTTAATAGAAAAACTTACGATATCGTCAAATGCATCTTGAGCTTCTATAACCATTTCGCAAAACCACAAAACCCAATCCCCTATTTTTAACGATTGCTGTGCATTTTTGAGTGCCTCATAATACTCGTTACGCTTTTTTTCAATTATTGTGGATATGCTAAACATGACCGGTTTACCTAAGCCCATCGAAAGTGCTTTTTCTGAAATCAACCTTCCAATCCGACCGTTTCCGTCTTCAAATGGATGGATACTCTCGAAATACAAATGAGCAATCGCTGCTTTAATTAATATCGACTGAAGATTAGCCTGACTAAACCAGTCGAAAAAACGATTCATCTCTTTTTGAACTTGAGATGAAGGCGGTGCCTCAAAATGCACTATCTCTTTACCAATACTGCCCGAAATAACCCGCATCGGCTCAGTATGACTTCGCCATGCTCCTACATTATTAATATACTGCCCCTGCATCAATAAAGTGTGCCACTCAAATAGCATTGATTCTGAAAGTGGCGATTCAAATGACTCACGAGAACTTACTAGCAGTTTGGCAAAACCTGCTGAGCGTTTGTCTTTTATAAAAAACTGTGGCGTATCAAAACCCAAGTGTCTTTTTATAGAAGATGAAAGATCGGTTCTACTAATCATTTCTCCTTCAATTGCCGATGATTTGATTGCCTCCGAAACCAATAAATCTACTAATGTAAGCTCAGACTGCTGTTTAGTAAAATACATAAACTTGCCATCAATTTGACCTGCTTTCTTCAGAAATTCTCTTTCATGTTTTGCAAACTCAGAAGCGTCATATTGAAACTCGGGCCATTCAGGGTTTTGCCAATTATACATAAATGATTGGATTAAATTATATAATCACCTCAAATATAATCATTTTTTGATTTGATTAGAAAGAAAAAGCAACTCAAATTGTTTATCTCGAAGAAAAATGCGTCGAATAAAATAAAAAATCCCCTCAACTATGTGACATTAATGAGGGGATTAGAAAATATGCAATTACTAAAACAAAAACTATTTCAACTCCTTCACGCCCATATTCCAAAAGATAAACCCATAGATATCTGCCATGGTTTCTAGGTTCTTTTTGGTGTTTGATGCTCCGTGACCCGAGTTGGTATCTATGCGTATCAGTAAAGGATTTTTAGTACTTCCTTCGGCGGTAGCTTGCAATTCGGCGGCGTATTTAAAGGAGTGTGCAGGCACAACGCGGTCGTCGTGGTCTGCTGTAGTTACCAAAGTAGCCGGGTAGTTTACGCCAGATTTTATATTATGCAGTGGCGAATATCCGTACAAAACCTTAAACTCTTCGGCATTGTCTGCTGAGCCGTAGTCAGCTATCCAGTTCCACCCGATAGTGAACTTATGGAAACGCAACATGTCCATTACGCCCACTTGGGGTATGGCTACCTTGGCTAAGTCTGGCCTTTGGTTAATAACGGTTCCTACCAAAAGCCCGCCGTTAGAGCCTCCACGAAGAGCCAAATGCTCCGAGTTGCAATATTTGTTGGCTATCAGATACTCTCCAGCAGCAATAAAATCATCAAATACATTTTGCTTTTTAAGCTTCATTCCTTGTTCGTGCCATTTTTCGCCATATTCAGACCCTCCACGCAAATTGGCTTGTGCATAAACACCGCCATACTCCAAAAACGGAATTAAAAGCGGACTAAAAGCAGGGTTAAGGCTGACATTAAAACCACCATATCCATATAACAATGTTGGGTTTTGACTGTTAAGCTTTATGCCTTTTTTGTAGGTGATAAACATTGGCACTTTGGTGCCGTCTTTCGAAGTATAAAAAACTTGCTTAGTTTCAAAATCAGTAGCGGTAAACTTCACTTCGGGGTTTCTGAACACTGAGCTTTTCCCTGAGGCGATGTCATATCTATAAATAGTGGGCGGAAAAGTAAAAGAAGTAAATGAATAGAAGACAAACTTGTCATCGTTTTCACCTCCAAAACCTCCGGCAGTTCCCAATCCTGGCAAAACCACTTCTTTTTCTAATTTTCCTTTCAAATCATACACATAAATACGCGTGGTAACATCTTTGAGATAGTTCAAAAACAACTTTCCGCCTGCCGTGCTTGCCCCTTGCAGTGGCTCTGGCCTTTCAGGCAAAAACTCGGTCATACTTTTTGATTTCAAATCAAACCACATCAGCTTTTCGTTTGGTGCGGCATCGTTGGTTTGAATCATGAATTTCCCTCCGATATTATCAATAAACGAATACGCCGAATTACTAACTTCAGCCACCACTGGACTAAACGTACTTTCCCCTTTTTTCATGAAATAAAGGGCATTGCCGTCTAAGCCTTTACCCCTATCGCTGATATATAAAAGTGCGAACTGCTCGTCTTCTGAGGTGCTTAGGGTATGAAAACGCTGCGGATTGTTTTTGTCTTCATAAATTAACTTATCACTGGCTTGGCTACTACCCACGGCATGATACCACACTTGGTGATTTTCGTTTTTTGCGGCCAAAGCACTCCCTTCGGGCTTGGGATATCGGCTGTAGTAAAAACCATCGCCTTGCCATGCCAAACCCGAAATTTTAACCCATTCGAGTTTGTCACTTAGATTTTTCTTGGTATCCAAGTCCATCACAAACACATCCATCCAGTCAGAACCCCCACTTGAAAGCGAATATGCTGCGTATTTGCCATTTTTTGAAATACTAAACTGCATGAGTCTCGTGGTGCCTTCGGCAGAAAGTGCATTTGGATCTAAAACCAACTCAGGCTTGGCCGTTAGGCCCTTTTGACGGTAAAGCACCGACTGGTTTTGCAGTCCATTGTTTTTGTAGAAATAAAACCATTCTCCTTTTTTTGAAGGAGCCGAATATTTCGGATAATTATATATTTCTTCTAACCTATTTTGAAGCTTCGCTCGGTAAGGTATTTTGCTGAGATAATCGTTGGTAACATCATTTTGAGCTTTTACCCAATCTGCCGTTTCTGCCGACTTGTCGTCTTCCAACCATCTATAAGGGTCGCTGACTACAGTGCCATGGTAGTTGTCAGTCTGGTCTATTTTTTTTGTTATAGGATACTTAATTTGAGCCATAGAAATACATGTACTTAGTAAAATTAAAAGTGAAATTTTTGATGTCATAGTTGTAACAGGTTTGTTGATAATGCAAGTTAATTTTTTGAATAAATAATAAATACTTAAATCCTTTTTTTAAGAAAATGTTTAATCACAAAATCAAGGTCGCTCAAAGATAAACTTAGATTCCGAAAAACCTCCTTTGGTGATTGGTAGACTCTCTGATTTCAAGATTTGGTTCAAATATCACTTCTTTTGGCTTGGAGTTAATTCCTAAATGAATCTCTTCTATCAAAGCATTTACAGCTTGCTTCCCCAACTCGTAAGAAGGCACACTTACAGCAGAAATACTGGGAGCTGAAGCAGCCAAGAATGGAGCATCAAAATAGCTCAAAATCCCTATGTCTTTCGGAATATTATACCCCAAATCTGTCACTGCCCTAAAAACCCCGATAGCGACCTCTTCATTCGCAGCAAAAAAAGCATCGGGCCTTTCGGCTTGCTTCAGCAGCTCTGTAGTTTTTTCATAGGCATGGTTTTGGTCAAAGTCTCCCATAATTATTTTCTTTTCATATTCACTTAAGTTGGCTTCTTTTAGAGCTTTAAGATGTCCATATTCTGCTGAAAAAACTGAGCTATGACTAGCTTTGGCTCCCAAAAAACAAATTTTTCGATAACCTTTTTCAATCAACAATTCGGTTCCTAAAACAGCACCTTTGCTGTAATCAATAAAATACTGAGGTGCCTGGATGTCGGCACATTTACTATCAAAAAAAACCAAGGGCTTATTGAGCTTTAAGATATTTTGAAAATGATCAGCGGTGGTGGTTTCATTAGCTTTTGAGATTAAAAAACCGTCTACTTTAGTTTTTAATAAACGCTGAATAGCCGCCACCTCTCTACCAAAAGAGTCCCCGGTTTCTATCACCGAAAGCGTAAAACCCGCATTTAAAGTCGACTCGTTCATCCCTTTGAGCATTTGAACATGATGTGCATCAAAACAAGGAATAAAAGAAGCAATGACCAAGCTATTCTCTGTTTCTAATCCACTCGGAGTACCGGATGGTGACTTATAATCGAGATTTTTTGAAAGGGAAATAACAGCCTGCCGAGTTTCGAAATTTATTTCAGGCATTCCTCTTAAAGCTCTGGAGACCGTTGAAATGGACAAGCCAAGCTGCGTGGCAATTTGTTTTAGTGTAGGTTTTTTGGGTTTCATTTTATAGGGGATTTAAACTTGGGCTTAGCTTTATATTATACTAAAATACAAGCATTTACACTTCAAATGTAAATATTTATTTAGAATAAATCAATAGCTCCGCAAACTTTCCGGAAAATACCACAAGCCATTTTTTTCCATAAAAAAAGGGGAGTTAAAATTCTGATTAACTCCCCTTATTAAAATATCACAAAATCAATATCCCCACTTTTTCATTATCACCAAATCTTGTCGCATAGACTCAAGCGGGTCGATGCCTTGGTAAGATTCCTGCTCAATTATAAACTGTGTGGTTCCTCCCATTTTTTTACCCATATCTATCACTTCTTTTACGCCTATAACTCCGACCCCCAAAATAGAACTTTCCCAGCCTCCGTGTTCTTTCTCTGACTTGATTTCATCTTTGACGTGCATCAGTTCAAACCTTCCGGGGTATTGCTTTAGAAGGTCCATGGCTCTGCCCCCACCGCCGTACATATTCCCGATATCGAGCTGCTGTGCCACCAAGTTTGGATCCGTATTTTGAAGCATAATGTCATACACTTTTATACTGCTCAGCTTTAAACTAAATTCAAAATCATGATTGTGATACCCAAACTTCATCCCAGATGCTTTGCATAGCTCTCCGTTTTTGTTAAACACTTCCATGAATCTTTTTAACTGCTCAAAATCTTTGCGATAGGCAAGGTCTAACCATGGGCTAATCACGTATTTTTGACCACAAATGGCAGCATCTTCCACCAGTTTTTTCCATGCGTCTGAAAACTCTCCTTTTGCTTCGTCCCAATGATCTTTGCCAAAAACAGTATGACCACTCGGCATTGACAAGCCGAGGTCATCCAGTATTTTCCTAAATTCAGTGGCTGAGTATCCGTAAAACTTATTGTTTACATAATTGGCATGCTCTACGTTTTTGTAACCCATTTCTGCTAATTTTTTCAGGGTACCCAAGGGGTCAGTTTTCATGTAATCCCTAACAGAATACAACTGCAAACCCAGCATATGTCTGGTCTTTTTGGCAGCCAGTACGTCAAAGTTCAGTAAACCTGTAGCAGCTACAAGTTTGGTGCTTTGGCTTATAAAATCTCTTCGTTTCATGCTCAAATATTTTTAAGGTTGATTGTTATTTAAAATTATTTTAAAAAAACAATTCTATTTACTATTTTCTAAATTTTTGGTAATTCTAATTTATTATAAACTTGTTTATTCTCAAACTCTTCGGCAAAAAGCAAGAATACACTTTCTATTGAAGGGCTTTACTCACTTTTATATTTATCTTTGCAAAAAAAACAAAGCCTGAATGAACACACCTTGGTATCAAGAGCTAGTACAAAAAAAGTATTTCAAACTATTCATTTTACTACTAATACCTGTTTTTTACTATTTTTATAGTTTCGGTAACTTTGATTTAGCACCTTCTGACGACGACGTCTATTTCCAAACGGGTTTATTATTTGAATTGCCCTATCCAACCTTCGGAAACCTCTTGTATCCGATGGGGATTTATATATTCTCAAAGTTTTTCCAAGACCACATATTGTTAAGCTATAGCTATACTTTTCTGCTTTCCGTGGCTTTGTTTTTTAGCTTATTTTTGTTTTTAAGAAAGAATATTCAATCGTTTTGGATCGCGATTTTTGTCGCAATGGCTTTCTTGTTTTCGGACTTTCAAGTAAACCTCCAACCCCGTATTACGGTCCTTAATTTAATTTTTGGTTTGAGTTTCTTAAGTATAATAGACCTCAAAAGGCCCGCATATATCAACTGGGGAATAACCTCAGTCGGGCTTCTTTTATGCAACTATGTAAGTAGACCTGAGTTTTTCTGGTTTTTTGTACTTTCGAGTTTGATTTTTGCCTATTACACATTCACAAACTCATTTATTAGCTCTAAAAGAAAAATTACAGTTGGGCTCTCATTTGCTGCATTTGTAGCCTTATTTTATTTTATAGGTGGTGGTATAAACGAGCCAGGAAAACTAAAAGTGGCGTTTATTCAGCACTTTTTTGATAACTACTACGACTGGTATGGCAAAAGCTTTGATTACGATGAAGAGTTTGTAGTTTTTGAGAAGATTTTTGGAAAAACAAATAGCGACTTACAGTTAATCACGGCCAACCCTACGTTCTTTTTTAAGCATGTTTTAACAAATGCTAAAAATTACGTATCGGTGGTTATTTTAATTCTGAAATCCGGATTTTATGATTTATTTACCCCGTTTTTTCAGTTTAAAACTAAGTACTTTTTCTTGGTATTTATATTGTTTTTCGGAGCATTCATTGATTATAAAAAGACAGTAAATGCCATTTTGACAAGTTTAAAAAACGCGATTAAAACTAGTCCTTACCTAATTGCATTTCTTTTGCCCACTTGCATAGCCGTGTTGGTAGTTTACCCAAGGCATCACTACGTTATCATGCACATGCCTTTGTATTTGCTTTTGGTAGCAATATTCATTAAGTCTATTTCATTCAGAAAAAACAGTTTTACGAATGGACTTCCCAAGCTATTTAGTTTAATTTTCATTGCGGGGTTCTTTGGGTATTATCCTTACAAAAAAGCTGAACCAAGGCACACAGATTTTTATTATTTCATGAAGGAAATAGGCACCAAAAAACAAATAGAGATACTTAGCAACGATATTTTTGGGCAAAACTATTTCAATGAAAACTATCATAGAACGGGCTGGGACCCTAAAAAAGATAACTTGGTGGACATGTTAAACTCGGGCAACTACGATGTGCTAAGTTTTTATTTTTTAGATTTAGAAGTTCCAGAAAATAGGGCATTCCTAAAAGAAGGTTCTCTTAAAACTAAGATGATAAGAATAAAAACCTATGAGCCATTAAAACGATATATTTGGGTAAAACCTGAGCTGGTTGGCTTGTTTAAAAATCAATAAACAGCCTCAACTTTAATTGCTCTTTGATTAAACTGAATGATCTCTCCTGCTTTGGCATTTTTTAGGGCTATTCCTATAGGCGACTCCGTAGAAATAATCATCAAGGGCTGACCGTCGAAGTCGTACTTACCAACACTTATTCCTATAAAAAATGTACCCATAGAGGTTTTGACCACAGCACCTACGCGGGCTGACTCAAAATTGGTTTGAAGTTGAAGTAAATCTAAGGTGGTTTTATCTTTTAAAGCAGTGGTTTTTTGCACTTCGTACATGCCTATGTCGTTTTGAGCCATTGACCTCGAAGTTTCATACTTATCGCCCATACTACTTTTAGACTCCTGATTAGCAGAATCTTGCGAATTTTTTATGGCTTTATCTAACTCTGCTATTCTATCTTCTATCTTTGCTTTTAGCAGTTCTACTAACTTAACTTTATCTAACACGTATTCTTTTTTACTTTAAAAAAAATTAATGCACCGGCTTGTCTGGCGACGGTGCAGAAGCATGAAGTCCCAATTCATATATTTTTTGAGTGTAAGCGTCAAGGAGCTTTTCTACCTTCTCTCTCTTTTTAGCTTTTACAACCAAACCTATATGATACTCTTCGTTCATTTTCCATACTATTTCGGGATCATCAAAAACCGAAAGGTCTGGCCACTGCTGCGAAGATAAGGTAATTAATATTCCCGAATACTGTTTTTCTACTTTTGGAAGCGAATACGGCTTATTATCGGCAACGGCAGTTTCTATTTTCGCCCATTCTCTCCAAAGATTAATGCCCGAAGAAGCCTCTACCATTTCGGCCAAGTGTGCTCCTCCTACCCGCGAAGCAGTTTCTAAAAAGTAATAGTTGCCATCCTCTTTGCACTTGATAACTTCGGTATGGGCAGCACTAAATCGCATGCCAAAAGCCTGCATAACTTGCTGGTTTATCATCGTGAGAGCTTCTTCGTCTAAACTGCCATGAGCTACCGTAATTGACCTAAAAATACCACCGCCGTGTGCTACTTCAAAAGGAGTATTGAGATATTGGCTGCAACGCTCAAAAATAACCTTGCTGTCTTTTATTAAAGCATCTATATGAAATACATCGCCGGGTTTAAAACACTCAATCAGAAACTGATGCCGCTCCTCTCCAAGACTGTGAATATGCTGCCAAGCCTCATCTAAGTTATATACTTTTTTTATTCCCGCTGCAGATGCCTCTGAGCGTGGTTTTACAACCCAAGGAGCATTGGTGGTTTCTAGAAAATGTGTAATGGCGAGGTCGTTAAACAATGATGTAAATTCAGGAACAGGAATTCCGTTATCTCGTGCTTGGATTCGCATAGCGAGTTTATCTCTGAAATAACGAGCGGTGGTTTGGCCCATCCCCGGAATCCTGAAATGTTCTCTAACCAAGGCTGCTTTTTCAACATCGAAGTCGTCAAGAGCTACTACTAAATCTATTTTTTCAGACCGCATCAAATGAGCCATTCCATCCAAAATCTGCTTATAGGTTTCGAAAGTATTGTCTACATTATCTAAATAAAAAGTGGTGTCAATACTTTCCCACGGCCAGAGCTTTTCTTCTAACTTTTTGTTTGTTAGCAAAAACACTTTATTTCCTTCAGCTTTAGCGGCTTTCAGAAATTCTACTCCCTTAAAAAATGTACAAATGCATAAAATGGTCATAGTGCTGAAGGTTATTTTTTTAAATATACTAAAGCAAAATCAAAAATGCATAAAAAAAGACCAATCAAAATATTGACTGGCCTCTTAAAATCTTTGGCAGGAAAATTACTTACCTGAACCCGCTGTTTTTGGAGTTACATTTCCTTTGATAGTTAGGATGGTAGTACCGTTTTCAGCATTGCTCATTACAGTGATGGTTTTAGTAAAGTTACCTGGACGTCCAGATGTGTTATAACCTACTTTGATCACCGACTTAGCACCTGGCATTATTGGCTCTTTAGACCACTCAGGAGTAGTACATCCACATGATGCTTGAGCATTTGTGATTACCACAGGAGCTGTACCAGTGTTAGATACTTCAAAATTGTAAGTTGCCAAAGGACCTTCCTTCAATGTTCCGAAGTCATGCGTTTCTTTGTTAAACTTCAATACACCTTGAGCATGCGTAGCAGCAGCGAATACAAAAACACTAACTAGAGTAAAAAAGAATTTTTTCATCTTATTAAATTTATTTGTTTACAATATTTTTCTTGAACTTATGAATGCAAAGTAAGTACCATTCTTTTATTAGTTAAAATTTTTAACAATGTATTAACAATACACAAAAGCAGGTGAATAATGTTTGAAATTAAAAAAATAACTTTAATTTTACATATATATTTGTCATGCTAACTATTTTTTAGCTGAACATTTTTAACCATCTTGGTGTCTTAAGATTAGCAATTGCATTGTCTAAAAACCATAAAGATTATAAAACTTCTATAAAATGGGTGAAACTTTAACCGAGTACTTTACATCTACAGACCTACTGCTCAGCAAACAAGAGATTTTAAAAGATTATGCCTTGGCATGTGAAAGTAGAGCTGTAAGCCTTTTGGGCAGAAAAGATGTGTTTATGGGTAGGGCAAAGTTTGGGATTTTTGGTGATGGCAAAGAACTTCCTCAGTTGGCACTCTCAAAGGTTTTCAGAAAAGGTGATTTCAGGTCCGGCTATTATAGAGATCAAACTTTGGTAGCAGCCACGGAAGGGTTAACATGGCAACAGTTTTTTGCTCAACTATATGCCCACGCCGATATCGAGCACGATATTTTTACGGGCGGAAGGTCCATGAATGCACACTTTGGCAATCAATGGCTCGACGAAAAAGGCCAATGGCTTAATCAGACAGAACTTTATAATGGCGTAGTGGATGTATCTTCTACTGCAGGGCAAATGCCTCGAAGCATTGGACTGGCTTATGCCTCAAAACTCTACAGAGAAAATCCTGATTTAAAATCAAATACAAATTTTTCAAAAAACGGTAATGAGGTGTGTTTTGCCACAATTGGTGATGCTTCTACCTCTCAAGGAATGTTTTTTGAAGCTATAAATGCCGCAGGAGTTTTGCAAATCCCTCTTGTGGTTTCGGTTTGGGACGACGGCTACGGAATTTCCGTTCCAATAAAATACCAAACTACAAAAAGCAGCATATCGGAAGCTTTAGCTGGTTTTAAATATGAAAACGGTAGTGGCCTAGAGATAATAAAAGTAAATGGCTGGGATTATGAAAAGTTGCTTTTGGCATACCAAAAAGCAGCAAGAATTGCCCGTGACCAGCACATACCTGTGCTTGTGCATGTTACAGAACTTACACAACCTCAAGGTCACTCGGCATCAGGCTCACATGAAAGATACAAAGACAGTGAAAGGCTGAAATGGGAAATTGAACACGATTGTAATCTCAAGTTTAAAAACTGGATTTTAGAAAAAGGCATAGCTACAGAAGCAGATTTGGAAAAAATCAGGCTAAAAGCTGAGGAAACTGCAAAAACAGAAAGAAAAAATGCATGGGAGGCTTTTAGGAAAGCTACAGATGTAGAGAATAAACAGATATTAACCCTACTTGGACAAATAGAAAGTGAAATAAATGACAAGGCTGAGTTAGCCATTCTTAAAAAATCACTTAGTACAGGCCAAAACCTGCAAAGAAAAGATGGGATAAAGGCTTTGAAAAAAGCTGCAAGACTTGCTCAAACAGAAAAAACTAGAAAACAGATTTCGAAGTTACTTCATAGTTTATTAGAAAAAAACAAACAACGTTACAGCGATCATTTATACAGTGAATCTGAATTTTCACCGATGCATGTACCAGGCATTGCGGCCAAATACAGCTCAGATAGTGAAATGGTAGACGGAAGAACAATTATTAATTCGTTTTTTGAACATATTTTTGAAACAAATCCTTTGGTTTTTGCACTCGGTGAAGACGTGGGCAAAATCGGAGATGTGAATCAAGGCTTTGCAGGTTTACAAGAAAAATTCGGTGAACTAAGAATTACCGATACCGGAATCAGAGAAACCACTATTATTGGACAAGGCGTAGGTGCTGCAATGAGGGGATTGAGACCCATAGTAGAAATTCAATATTTTGATTACATCTATTATGCTTTGGCTACGCTTACAGACGACTTAGCTTCGCTAAGATACAGAACTGTAGGTAAGCAAAAAGCTCCTTTGATTGTACGTACAAGAGGACACCGACTGGAAGGCATATGGCACTCTGGTTCGCCAATGGCGGTTATGATTCACGCCTTGAGAGGCATGCACATAGTAGTACCAAGAAACTTTGTAAAAGCAGCTGGATTTTATAATACACTCTTAAAAGGTGACGACCCCGCATTGGTTATAGAGTGTCTAAACGGATATCGTCTAAAAGAAAAACTGCCGACTAACCTTTCCGAAATATGTGAGCCATTAGGCGTGCCAGAAGTTATAAAAGAAGGCTCAGACCTTACGATAGTTACCTATGGCTCTATGTGTAGAATAGTTATGGAAGCCGCCGAAGATCTTGAAAAACATGGTATCAGTGCGGAAGTTATTGACGTTCAGACCCTACTGCCTTTTGATATCAATAATTTAATTTTGAAATCTATCAAAAAAACAAGTCGCGTAATATTTGCAGATGAAGACATGCCAGGTGGTGGGACCGCATACATGATGCAAGAAGTGTTAGACAAACAAGATGCCTATCATTACCTAGACTCTAAACCAATTGCCATCAGTGCTCAAAACCACAGACCTGCATATGGTTCAGACGGCGATTATTTTTCAAAACCAAACATTGAAACCATTTTTGATGCTGCCTATGAGCTCATGCGAGAGGTAAGGCCAAACAAGTTTCCTGAGTTATATTAACATATAAAAAATAATTTATCAGAGGCTTTGGAATTTCTCCATGGCCTCTGATTTTTTTTACGACCAAAATACTCTAATTTTGATTTTATTTTTTTGAGTGGCGTAAATTCCGCTTTTTACAACAAAAAACATAATACACTTCATGAAAGCATACATTGCAGAAAACAAACAGAGATTTTTAGACGAGCTATTTGATTTTTTAAGAATACCTTCAATCAGTGCGGACTCTAACCACAAAGGTGATATGCTAACAGCAGCTCAATTTGTGGAAACAAAACTGCAAGAAGCGGGCATGGATAAAACCGAAATTTGTCCAACCGACGGTCATCCGATAGTTTTTGCTGAGAAATTTATAGATGCGTCTCTGCCAACCATTTTGGTTTACGGACACTATGATGTGCAACCTGCTGACCCTATTAATCTTTGGGATAGCCCGCCATTTGAACCCGTAATTAAAAAAACAGCTCTACATCCCGAAGGTGCTATTTTTGCGAGAGGAGCATGTGATGACAAAGGTCAAATATATATGCATATAAAAGCGATTGAGGCCATGGTGGCCAAAAATGAGCTTAATTGCAATGTAAAAATCATGTTTGAAGGCGAAGAAGAAATTGGCTCTGAAAACCTAGCCACTTTTGTAAAAGCCAATAAAGAAAAACTAAAAGCTGACATCATATTAATTTCAGATACGGCTATTATTGCCAATGACATCCCTTCGGTAGAAACCGGGCTACGAGGATTGGCATATATGGAAGTTGAAGTAACTGGGCCCAACAAAGACCTCCACTCGGGAGTTTATGGCGGTGCGGTAGATAACCCCATCAATGTTTTGACCAAAATGATAGCTTCGCTTCATGACGAAAATGGCAAAATAACGGTAGAAGGATTTTATGATAAAGTAATAGAGCTTAGTCTTGAGGAGCGTGCAGCACTAGAAGCAGCCCCTTTTAATTTAGGCGAATACAAAAAAGACTTAGACATTGCTGAAGTTAACGGTGAAAAAGGATACACCACCAGAGAAAGAGCGGCCATAAGACCAACCTTAGACGTAAACGGAATTTGGGGCGGATACACTGGCGAAGGTTCAAAAACAGTACTTGCATCTAAGGCATTTGCTAAAATATCGATGCGATTGGTTCCTAACCAAGATTGGAATGAAATTTCGGATTTGTTTACTTCTCATTTCCTAAAAATAGCCCCCAAAACAGTAAAAGTAAAAGTAAGCAAGCATCATGGTGGTCAGCCATATGTAACACCTACAGACTCTATTGGGTACCAAGCAGCATTTAAAGCTATGGAGGAAGGTTACGGAAAAACTCCTGTTCCTACTCGTGGTGGAGGCAGTATTCCGATAGTAGCCTTGTTTGAAAAAGAACTTGGACTAAAATCAATCCTTTTGGGCTTTGGCTTAGACTCTGACTCTATTCATTCGCCAAACGAACATTACGGTGTATTTAACTTTTTGAAAGGAATAGAAACCATTCCTTTATTTTACAAATATTTCAAAGAACTCTCAAATGCTTGATGTAATTAATCTTGACGGCCTTTCTACAGAAGCCGCTTCTAACCACGATAATCTTGAAAAAAAATCAGTTTTAGAGATTTTAACTGGCATTAATCAAGAAGACAAAAGTGTGCCTTTGGCAGTTGAAAAAGTATTGCCAAAAATAGAAGCATTGGTTACACAAATAGTGGCTCGCATGCAGCAAGGCGGCCGTCTTTTTTATATTGGTGCAGGCACTAGTGGAAGACTGGGCATCGTAGACGCATCTGAGTGTCCTCCCACTTATGGGGTGCCGCACGGTATGGTTGTAGGCTTAATAGCCGGAGGAGATTCTGCTATAAGAAAAGCGGTAGAAAATGCCGAAGATGATGTAGAACAAGCATGGAAAGACTTAGAAGAATATAAGCCGACAGCACTAGACACAGTGATAGGAATTGCAGCATCTGGTCGTACACCTTATGTAATAGGTGGCCTTAAAGCAGCAAACGCTAATGGACTACTAACCGGCTGCATAGTTTGCAACTCAGGAAGTGGAGTAGCAGCCGAGGCCCAATATCCGGTAGAAGTGATTGTGGGCCCTGAATATGTAACAGGCAGCACCCGAATGAAATCTGGCACAGCCCAAAAATTAGTCTTAAACATGGTTTCTACCTCAGTCATGATAAAACTTGGCAAAGTAGTAGGAAACAAAATGGTAGACATGCAGCTTAGCAACGAAAAGTTGATAGAACGTGGAACCAGAATGATCATGCAAGAGACCGATATCGATCACAGCACTGCTCAAGAACTTCTACTAAAACACGGAAGTGTAAGAATGGCGGTTTCGGCTTATTTAGAAAATAAATAATGATAAACTGGCATTCACTATATTGGTTTTATGCTTCTACGCTGAATGGCTTCACGTGGGCAAATAGCCATTATTTGTATTTGCTGTTTTTAATACCAGTCTTATTTTTTCTTAACTGGATATTTTCATCCCAAAACAAACCGAAGCTCGTACTTTCTATTTCAGAGGTTTCGTTCCAGTCTAACTTTTTGATTTGGCTACGATACCTGATACCTGCTTTCTTTGTTTTGGGAATTGCATCCTTGATTTTAGCTTTAGCACGACCACAACTGCTCAGCCAAAATCCTGACAAATATGCCGAGGGAATTGACATAGCCATAGGTTTGGATATTTCAGACTCTATGCTTGCTACTGACCTAAAACCTACACGACTTGAGGCCGCAAAAAATATAGCGAAAGAGTTTATTGCAGGAAGGGTTAATGACCGCATTGCTTTGGTAGCATTTGCAGGTGAAACGGCTACTTTGAGCCCACTCACAAACGATTACAATATTTTAAAAGAATATCTGACCGCACTGAACCCGAGCTTAATAAAAACCTCTGGCACAGCACTTGGCTTAGCTTTGGCTTCATGCATAAATAAACTCAGAGACGTGCCTGGCAAATCTAAAGTTACTATCCTTATCAGCGATGGAGACAATACAACTGGTTCTATTGACCCACAAATAGCACTTGAACTCGCTAAAACTTTCGGAATTAGAATTTACACAATTACCATAGGAAGCAATAATAGTCAAGAAAAAATTGACGAAAGGACATTAAAATCCCTAGCAGAAGGGGCAAACGGCCAATTCTTTAGAGCTACTGACAATCAAGCCCTTGATAAAATTTTTAAACAAATAAATAGTTTAGAAAAAACAAAATTTAGCGACTTACAACAAAAAGACGTTTCGGATTACTACTATGTGTATCTCAATTGGGCCATTACTTTTTTCCTAATTGCTTTTTTCTTAAAAATTACGCCGCTAGGCAACCTTTTGGTAGACTAACTACCAGCATTTCTTTTTTTTCAAATATAAAAGTCTCGCCAAAAAGTAGTTTGAGTGTATAGCGTTTATGGTCAAAAAACTCCGAAACTGAATTAAAATTTAACTTATTGGTTAATAATTCACGATTAAGTCTTTGGCAAATAAGTGATTCGGCAAAATATCACCATTAATTAAAAAAATAGAAATTCGAGTTTCTGAAAAAATACCTTAGGTTTGTAAATATTCAATCTAAATAAAAATATGTACAAATATCTCATCTTGGCTCTACTGGGTTTTCATAGCATTTCTGCCCAAAACACCCCTAAAAAGAAAGCCAATAATCAAAAAACAGACTTGAAAATAGTAACACTAGACCCGGGGCATTTCCATGCGGCCTTGGTTCAAAAAACAGACTTAAAAGGAGTGTCGCCTGAAGTTTATGTGTATGCACCCAAAGGTGCCGAACTAGAGCAACATTTGGCCCGTATAAATGCATATAACTCGCGTTCAGAAAACCCAACACATTGGCACGAAAACGTGTACGAAGGACTGGACTATTTCGAGAAGATGATTTCTGAAAAGAAAGGCGATGTAGTGGTAATGTCAGGCAATAATGCTAAAAAAACCGCATCAATATTGGCTACCGTAAAAGCAGGCATGAATGTATTGGCCGATAAACCGATGTGTATTGACGCCAAAGGCTACGAGCAACTAAAAGAAGCTTTTAAGGTGGCGAAACAAAACAATGTTTTGCTTTATGACATCATGACGGAGCGTTCTGAAATCACGACGGTATTACAAAAGGAACTTTCTCAAATGCCTGAGATATTCGGTAAACTACAGGAAGGCACTTTAGAAAAACCAGCCATAGTTAAAGAAAGTGTGCATCATTTTTACAAATTCGTTTCTGGTGCTCCGCTCATTCGACCGTCTTGGTTTATGGACACCAAACAGCAGGGCGAAGGCATAGTAGATGTTACTACTCACTTGGTAGATTTAGTGCAATGGGCGGCATTTCCGGAAACCGCTCTTCAGATACAAGATGCAAAACTCTTGAAAGCAAAAAGATGGGCTACTAACATGACATTGGACCAGTTTAGCACCATTACAGGCGAAAAGGCCTTTCCGGCATATATGAAAAACAACCTCAGCGACCCTAATACTTTGCAAATATTTGCCAACGGCGAAATAGATTATACACTAAAAGGACACCATGCCAAAGTGCGAGTTATCTGGAATTATAGCACCGACAAAGGCGGCGATACGCACTACTCAATCATAAGAGGCACAAAAAGTGAAATCGAAATTACGCAGACAGATGCTCTTCCACAACTCAGCATAAATTCTAAAAATCTTTCAGAAGCTGATGTCAAAAAAGCGATTGAAACATTAAGCAAAACTTACGAAGGCCTTGGCTACACCAAAACTGAATCGGGCTATTTGATAAACATTCCGGCAAAATTCAGAACCGGGCATGAGTCGCATTTTGGAGAAGTAATGGAGCGTTTTTTACACTATTATGATGCCAACAAACTGCCTGCATGGGAAGTACCCAACATGCTTTTGAAATATTATATCACTACTCAAGCTCTTGAACTCGCAAAAAAATAATATACTAAAATGAATAATCCTTTTTCGTTAAATAATAAAATCGCTTTGGTGACTGGTGGTGGCTCAGGTATAGGCTATGATATAACAAAATGCCTCTTAGATGCCGGAGCAAAAGTAATTATTACCGGTCGTCGCCAGAACATGTTGGAGACTGCAGTAAAAACACTCGGCTCAAATGCTCACTTTATAGTAAACGATGTTTCAGATTTAAGCCAAACGGAAGCTTTGGTAACTGAAATAACCAATACCTTCGGTCCGATTGACATATTGGTAAACAATGCCGGTATAAATATGAAAAAGCCAGCAATAGAAGTTACAGACGAGGAGTTTGGAAGGATAATTCAAACCAACCTAAACGCGGCATTTGCACTTAGCAGGGAGGTGGCCAAAACCATGATTCCACGTAAAACTGGAAACATTATTAATATTTCGTCTATGGCTGGCTATTACGGTATAGACCGCGTGCCTGCCTATACTGCCTCAAAAAGCGGCATAGAAGGGCTAACAAAAGCACTTGCAAGTGATTGGGGAAAACACAATGTACGTGTAAACGCAATTGCCCCAGGATTTATAGAAACCGCCATGATGCAAACTGCGATGTCGTCTGATCCAGATAGAATGAACAAAGCACTTGGACGTACGCCAATGGCGAAATTTGGCCTCCCGGTAGACATCGGAAATGCAGCAGTATTTTTAGCTTCTGACGCCGCAGCCTACGTAACTGGCGTTTCGCTTAGAGTAGACGGAGGTAATGCAATTGGGTTTTAATGAGAAATGTATCATGATTTTGTAAATCGTGGTCAAATAAGACTTGATCAATGTATTTTCCCAGCGACTTAAAAAGTCGCGTAACGTTTCGTATCCACGTATAACGATTTTTCAAATCGTGGTCAAGGTATGGCTTGATGAATGTATTTTCCAGCGACTTGAAAAGTCGCGTTACTTTAGCATTCACTTATCACGATTTTGTAAATCGTAGTCAAAGTAAGACTTAAGTAATATGTATTCCCAGCGACTTGAAAAGTCGCGTTACGTTTGACACTCACGTATCACGATTTTGAAAATCGTGGTCAAAGTAAGGCTTGAGTAATGAGTATTTCAGCGACTTGAAAAGTCGCGTTACGTTTGACATGCACGTATCACGATTTTGAAAATCGTGGTCAAAGTAAGACTAGAATAAAGGGTATTTTAAGCGACTTAAAAAGTCGCGTTACGTTTGGTAATTTACGTATCACTTTGTAAATAGTAGAAAAAACAAAATTCTACTTCCGTATTTTCCAGTGAATTAAAAAATTACTATTCGTTTTAATTTTATGAAAAAGGAATTCTACAGACGAAATCTACCGCACTATCAACCGCTAGGAGGAGAGTTTTTTGTTACCTATAATTTAGCAGATGCTATTCCTCTAAAAGTTCTTAAAGAATGGAATAAAGAACTGGAAGTAAAAAGAAAGTCAATTATGCTCTTTTCCAAAAACCAAGAAGAAGATTTAGAGAAATTAGAAAAACTTGACTTTGCAAAAAGAGATAAGTATTTGGACTCAGCTGTTTCTGGCGAAAAACTCCTATGTAATGATAATTTAGCACGAATAGTTGCAGAATCTTTACATTATTGGGATACAAAAATTTTAGATTTAATCGCATATTGTATCATGTCAAATCATGTACATGTAGTTTTTCGATTATATAACGAAAATGAGCTGGATAAACCCAAATATTTAGAAGAAGTAATGCATTCTATAAAACGATATTCCGCTAATAAGTGTAATTCAGTCTTGCTTAAATCCGGGAAGTTTTGGCAGCATGAGAGCTACGATAGATTAGTTAGAAATGAAGATGAACTGTTTAGGATAATCCTATATATAGCTCAAAATCCTGTAAAAGCAGGAATAACAGAAAGCCCACTTGAATACAAATGGACGTATATATCAGATCGTTTTAAAAATTTGATTTGAATACCAAATTTACAATTTTGTAAATAGTGGAACCATAAAAAATGCTTACTTGTGTTTCAGCGACTTGAAAAGTCGTGTAACCTTTCGCATTCACGTATCACGATTTTTCAAATCGTGGTCAAAGTAAGACTTGATTAATATGTATTTTTCAGCGACTTAAAAAGTCGCGTTACGTTTGACATGCACGTATCACGATTTTTCAAATCATGGTCAATCTAAGACTTGATGAATGTATATTCCCTGCGACTTGAAAAGTCGCGTTACGTTTGACATGCATGTATCACGATTTTGAAATTCCTGGTCAAAGTAAAACTTGATTAAAGAGAATTCCCAGCGACTTGAAAAGTCGCGTTACGTTTGACATGCACGTATCACGATTTTTCAAATCGTGGTTAAAGTAAGACTTGATGAATGTATATTTCCAGCGACTTGAAAAGTCGCGTTACGTTTGACATGCGTGTATCGCGATTTTTCAAATCGTGGTCAATGTAAGACTTGATTAATGAATATTTCCAGCGACTTGAAAAGTCGCGTTACGTTTGATATGCACGTATCACGATTTTTCAAATCTTGGTCAAGGTAAGGCTTGATGAATGTATATTCCCAGCGACTTGAAAAGTCGCGTTACGTTTGATATGCACGTATCACGATTTTTCAAATCTTGGTCAAGGTAAGGCTTGATTAATGAGAATTTTTCAGCGACTTGAAAAGTCGCGTTACGTTTGATATGCACGTATCACGATTTTGTAAATCGTGGTCAAGATAAGGCTTGATAAATGGATATTTCCAGCGACTTGAAAAGTCGCTTTACGTTTGATATGCACGTATCACGATTTTTTAAATCGTGGTCAAAGTAAGACTTGATTAAAGAGTATTTTTCAGCGACTTAGAATGTCGCTTTACGTTTGGTTATTTAATAGTATTATTAATTGTAATCTTAAAGTTATTTGCTCGCTGGGTACCTCTTGTTGGCGTTATAATCGTAAAATCTTTGTTTACGTCTAACTCGACTTTTTCAATCACCCTATTTTCATTCCATACCAGCATTTCGCCCTTATAATCCATTGACGAAAACTTAATTTGAGCTTCGATTGGAGCACCGGTCATATGTTTACTTCTATCAAAAGGTTCAATTACTATTTTTTCATTATTGGGCTCTAAATACCCGACTAGGCTAATGGTTGATTTTTTCCCATCATTTTTTAAGACCTTATACGTATTTACAAATTTCCCATCCTTGTTTTCTAGCGTATCTGTCCAAGTTTGGCCTATCGGCAAAGTGGTCTGCTGATATAGTAAAACACCAGAAAGCTCGTAGATAGGATGCAAAAGCGGTAAGGCAGAAATACTAATTCCTCTTGTTTTATCAGTCTCAATTTTATTGGGTGCATACGTGAATTTGGACGTATTCTCTAACAAACTTAAGTAATGGTCCAGTGCCATTTTACTGCCAGTGTTGGTACCAAATGGTATATCCGTGTCAATATCCATATCGGCATTTTTGGTCTTTATCCTTTTGATTTTTATAGACAGATTAACATTCTCTCCAGATGGTTTAAATTCAAACTGCTTGGTGGCGTAATAATCTGCAGCAGATTGCTTTTGCACTTCCACTCTTATATTTTGGTCTTTTAAGTCCTGGATTTTAAATGATTCCGAAATCGGAGTTGAGCTATAGCTGTACGCATGTTCTATCTTAGTTTTTTCGGTTGGAAATGAATATTGAGCAAAAACTACAAAAGTTTGAAGTGCGAATATTCCTGTAAGGCAAAGCTTTTTCATAAATGTTTAAAGTTGTTTTATTAATAAATGGAATCTACTTCTATTTGAAGAAAAGATAAATATAAAAAACAATAAATATCCTTTCATTTAATTTCATAATTTTGACAAAATGAATAACGAACTTTAAACTAGGCAACTTATTAGCAAAACAACTCTTTAGAATAACCAGCAATTTTAGTATCTCTTGAAAAACATAATATTCATACTTCTTTTAGGCTTTTGCTTCGCTGAAAGTTTGGGGCAAAAATCAAAAAATATAGTCTTTGCCAATGACAAAAAGACTCCACTCACCCAAAACTTAGACAGTGTATTGGTTTTTAAGTCTAAAGGAAATGATTTCGAATTTGATAAAGCACAAAGAAACGTTTCATCTCCATTTGAATATACCGTTAATTCATCCCAAGTTTATCAGTTCATTTTTTACCACTCTTGTTGTGTTCCGTTTTACAAGATAATAGATACTGATAGCCTAAAAGAGGGACAAATCATAAAAGTAGATTTTGGAGAAAAACTGATTAATCTAAAGGAACTCGAGGTAAAAGAGCAACGAGACAGATTCAGCCAATCGGGCGACACCACATTTATTTTTACCAATCCCGACGACACCCGCCCACACGCTGCGGCCTCCTCACTATTTGATAGGGTTATAGGCTTGAGCAACGACTTGGGCAGAATCTCAGTTTTAGGCAAAAACGTAAGAGAAGTAACCATAGACGGCAGGAGACTTTTCGGAGGCCAACCTTCGCTAAGCTTAGATGCCATCAAGGCCGACATGATCGAACACATGGAGTTCGTGGAGAAACTATTGCCATCTGGTCAAACAACAAATTCGCTCAATATTAAACTAAAAAATGACAGCAAAAACATGGCCTACGGCACTATAGACGCCGCAAGGGGATTTGATAAAGAATACCTAGCTAATGGCCGCGTCAATAAAATAACGAATTCCGGTTTTTTCAATGCTTTTGTAACCTCTAATACTATAAACAAAAGAGGATTAGACACTAAAAGCCTAGATCTAATGCGGATTAATGCATTCGGCGATGCCATGAACACCACGGGCTCAGTCATTGGTTTGTACGACAATGGCAAAATAGATTTTGAGGATAACTTTTCCGATTTTGAGGCCAAACTTCAAGGTACAAATCGGTATTCTGACGCGGGCTTAAACTATACACTCACAAAGTCAAAACTGGAACTATACTCATTTTTTTTAGCTAATAACCTTATGGGGAATGTTAATCAACATACCTATTCTCAAATATTTTTAGGTAGCCAAACCCAACATTTAATTAATGAGCAAACTCAACTTAACAATGAGCGTACACTTAATGCCAATATTAGTTTAAAGTATAAACTTTCGGAAAGAACAACATTCAGATTCAGCAACGTTCTAAACTTAGCAAAAGGAAATAGAAATTGGACAGACTATACGATTAGTGTTTTTGATAAAAATATGGTAGGATCTGAAAATAATTTACTACTGAAAAATAACAATACACAAATAGAAAACGCATTTAATTCGTCTTTGATTTTAAATGGCAAAAAACCAGGAACGCTTACCTCATTTTTGATAAACTACCAGTTTAGGCAAAACTTGAATGATAATCAGTTTGAAAATGACCTATATTTCAGTAACACGGATTTTCTACAAAAAGGTACTCAAAACCTAAGGCCAATTTTAAATACAGGAAAACTCCAAATAAACCATGCAAAGCCTATCACTAAAAGGATACTTTTGGAAGCAAATCTAAAATTCTCTCTTATCTCAAATTCGAATAAACTTACAGATAAACTCCAATTAGAAAATCCGGTATTAAAAAGTATTTCGGAAAACAATAAACTGCTAGAAACAGGCCTTTACGCTTTGTATCAAAGACCGAAAATAAAGGTAATAACGGGCATAAACTACTTATATTGGGACATAAAAAGACAAACTAATCAAGAAATTAACAATAAACCAGAAGATTTTTTAATAAGCCCATTTACAAAAATTGAAACAAAAATCAATAAAAAACCACTGTGGCTCAGATTTGCTACGGAGGTAAATTTACCCTCATGGAGTCAAGTTGGTAGCCTACCAGATAGCAGCAATATAAATAAGATAACCAATGGAAATATTTTCTTGAATCCATATTTACAGAGGAATTTAGAATTCGGCACTTCGGCTAGTTTAAAAAATGGCGTTCAGACAAATTTCACAATCGGCTACACCAAATACTTAAGTCCCATAATCAGTGATAATCTGCTTAATCCGGTATTTAATATAATATCAAACACCTATATAAACAGTCCAAATGCAAACGAAAGCTTTAACATCAACTTAAGGATTTTTAGAATAAAAATGAATGGTAAATTTTCATTTTTCAATATTAGCAGTTTTAACCACATCAAAAGTTACCAAAAAACTAACGAAACCTTTAGTCAGGTTAAAACAAATGTGCTTTACAATAATGCCAACGCCACTTTTAAGTATTCAAAAAATGTTATTTTAAAGCTCTCTTTAAACTCAAACCTAAACTGGCTAAAAGGAAATCTGATTTTCACAAACAACCTTACGCTAACAAACAATTTAGAATTGGGTAAAAAATGGTATTTTGACACCAAAATAGTATCTCCATTCTTTATGGACCTCCGCAAAGACATTGGCTTAATACCAATTATTGATTTTGAACTAGGAAAGTATTTTTTAAAAAATAATAACTTTAAAGGCAGCTTTTTTCTAATGAATTTGGTGAACTACAATAAAATATGGACTGTAAGTCAATCAGCAAATTTTCAATCTAATCAAACGACCAATTACCTACCGCGGGTTATAGGCTTTCAGATTACTTTTTATCCTGAAACACTACGTAAAAAATAATACAAATGTGCGTACCACGATTTTTCACATCGTGGTTTCTTAATAAAACCTAAAACATTTGACAGCGACTTGAATAGTAGATTTAGGTCCACTAAAACCCACCTTACCGCAATTAAAATAAAACAATATAAAGTTTCTATTTTACTTTTTGGCATAGCTCTATTGTCTGATATCTTTTAAATCAGTAGATTAGTAATAGCCAAACTATTCAAAAATTATGACAGACCGTAGAGGTTTTATTACAAAAAGCATTTCTGCTGCAGGAGCACTGGTTTTAAACAGTTCTTTCATTTCGCTCCCCAAAGAAAAACTGACTGAACTAAATATAGAAGCACTAAAAAAGACGCCTGAAGCACTTGCCTCCGACGAAGATTTTTGGAGCCAAATGAAACAAGCCTATACGGTTTCACCAAATATCATAAACCTTAACAACGGCGGCGTTAGCCCTGCCCCAAAAGTGGTGCAAGAGTCGCTGGCTAGGCAAAACACCTACGCCAACGAAGCTCCCTCCTACTACATGTGGCGAATCATGAGCCAAGGCAAAGAGCCCCTTCGCGAAAACCTCGCCAAATATGCAGGTGTGTCGCCCGAGGAAATAGCGATTAACAGAAATGCCACCGAGGCTTTGAACACCATCATAATGGGCATGACACTCAAAGCAGGCGATGAGGTTATTTTGAGTAAATATGACTATCCAAACATGCTTCACGCTTGGCGACAAAGAGAACAGAGAGAAGGCATCGTATTGAAATATGTAGACCTAAAACTACCGTCTGAAAGCAAAAACGAGTTAGTGAAAATTTACGCCGACCAAATGACCGCAAAGACAAAAGTGGTGCATGTTACCCACATGATCAACTGGAACGGCCAAATAATGCCCGTAAAAGAAATAGCAGACTTGGCACATAAAAAAAACATAGAGGTAGTGTGCGACGGAGCACATACATTTGCCCATATTGACCACAAAATATCAGACCTAAACTGCGACTACTATGGCACCAGCCTCCACAAATGGCTCTGTGCTCCCATAGGCTCAGGCATGCTTTGGGTCAAAAAAGAACACATCACCAAAATATACCCTTTAATACCAAACGACACGCCGCTCTCTGACGATATTAGGAAATTTGAAAACCTGGGTACCCGCTCATTCCCGATAGAACAGGCCATCGGCGAGGCACTCAATTTTCAGTATTCGATAGGAAACGAACGCAAAGAGGCAAGGCTACGATACCTAAAAGATTATTGGGCAAAAGAAGCCATAAAAATGGAAAGAATCAGATTAAACACTTCGCTCAAATCTAACTTTTCTTGTGCATTGGCACATGTAGGCATTGCAGGTCTAGAAGCCGGCGAAATGGAGTCAAAACTATTTGGAAAATATAAAGTGCATACCTCCCCCACCAAGTGGGAAGCCCTAAATGGCATCCGGATAGCTCCACATATTTATACCAGCACCCGCGATTTAGACAGACTTTTGGATGGATTAAAATACCTCCACACACTATAAAAAAAAACACCCGACAAAAAGCTTGTCGCGTGTTAAAATCTGAATTAACAAAATCATTAAAAATCTAAGAGTGCCTTTAGTTTGTGGTAAATTTCGTTGTTTTGATATATACCTTGAAATAACTCTGAGCCAGGCCCGTATGCAAATACCGGCACCATGGTTCCTGTGTGTTGGTCGGTATTAAACGTAACCTGCACTTTATCGGCAGTCTTTCCTTTTTCTATGGCCGTGGCTCCCGTTTCATGGTCGGCAGTTACTATTACCAATGTATTTTTGTCTTTTTTGGCAAAGTCTAAAGCAATGCCCACTACTTTATCAAAATCTAACTGTTCCATCACCAGCATTTCAGCATTATTTTGATGACCAGCCCAATCAATATACGAACCTTCAGACATCAAGAAAAAACCATCTTTATTTTTACTTAAATACGACAATGCCAATTTGGTAGCATCGGGCAAAAACTCACCTCTACCTTTGTCTTTTGCAGGGTGGTCTAACCTATCTAACAAAAAACCATAACGCTTTTTGGGGTCTAAATTCGTTTTTAAAGAAACCGTATCTAACACAAAACCTTTTTTCTCCATAATCGGAAATAGGTTTTGCCCATCTTTTCTTTCCGTAAAATATTTATATCCTGCCCCTGCAAAAAAATCTACGCCTGAATTTGACAAATCCGTTGCGATTTCCTCAAACATGTCACGGTCTTTTACATGGGCATAAAAACTCGCGGGAGTAGCATGAGTAATGGTACACAAACTTATCAAACCCGTTTTGTAATTCTTTGCCTCAAGCTGCTCTAAAATGGTGGGTAAACTAACGGTGTCTTTAGAAACCCCAATAGCACGATTATACGATTTTTGTCCTGTAGTAAAAGCCGTAGCCCCAGCTGCTGAGTCGGTTACTTTGTGACTTGTAGAAGAGGTTTTACTAAAACCAATATGCTTAAATGTCTCAAAATTAGAGGCTGAATCTTTGAAATAAACCAAAGTAGAAATTTGAGAAAGCCCCATACCATCTCCAATCAAAAAGATGACGTTTTTTGGTTTTTTTTGGGCAAAAACTTGGGTGCTTAAACCCAAAAGTAAAAGAATTTTAAATTTCATGTTGAATAAATTAATAATGCCAAAAGGTCGACATTGACCTTTTGGCAAAAATAGGAAAAAATCAGATAGCTTAATACCCTGGATTTTGAGATAAATATCCTTCTAAATTTGAAGCCCCATCGATAGCCGTCTGCGGTATAGGAAACAACCTTTTGTTTTTATCGGCATTTGTTTTTTCTGTCCATACGCCCTCATATTTTCCAAAACGAACCATGTCAGTCCTTCTCAACATTTCCCAATAAAACTCAAAACCACGCTCTCTGTAAAGCACATCGAGGTTTATAGCTGCCAATGCAGGCGGAGGTGTAGTTATATTTCTAGCCGCTCTCACCGTGTTGAGGTCAGCAAGTGCAGCCGCCGAGTTTCCTTTTCTTAGCTGAGCCTCGGCACGCATCAAAAACACATCGGCAAGTCGCACTATTGAGATATCTGCCATCCCTCTGTTTCTACCCGAATTTGACTCCGTCGAAAACTCGTATTTTTCTACCCTAAAACCTGTGCTGTAGTCAGATCCTTCTGTGGTGAAGTCAATTTTTTCAGTAAAAATCACTTTTTTATCCGGTCTATTTCTATTCAGATTTGCCAGAGGACCCACTTTTATTTTTCCATCCGCACATCTTACAAACACGCCATTTTCTCTTATTAAACCATATTGCTGTCCGCGAAGAATACCCCTATTTATTTTAAAATCGGCATCAGATACGCAAGTACTTAAGCCATCATCGGCTTTTTTGAGGTTGTCTTGAAAAAAACGTGGATCTACTTTTGGGTCAGCGGGTGCATAGGCAGTAGCCCATGTTTGATAAAAATCAGAGGTAATGCCTGGGCCGTCAGTACCATTCGCAGACGGAAAAGCTGGAAGCGGATATTGATCTCCTGAAAGTGAGAAATAGGCCAAACGGTTATGTCCGTTAAGTTCTGGCCTTTGGTCTACCGCAAAAATCAACTCTGTATTATTGTGGTTATTATTTCCAAAAATAGAAAAGTAGTCATTTGACAATTTATAATCAGTCGAGTTTATCACCTTGTCAGCGTATGTAACCACTTTGTCCATATCTTCTGCTGCGAAAGTGAAACTAGCCGCATATCTATCTTTATAAACGGGTGCATTTAAATATAACCTGGCCAACAAACTCCATACGCCTGCTTTGGTTATTCTGCCCGAACCAACTGCATTTCTAGTTTGCAAATTTGGCTCGGCGGCTTCAAATTCAGCTGCGATATAGTCAAATGCAGTCTTTCCTCTCAAAATAACAGAAGGCGTGCCCGGATCGTCTTTTTTAAATGCGATTCCAAAAAGGTCAAAAACCATCAGGTTGTAATATGCACGCATGGCTTTTGCTTCTGCATAATATACCTTGGCGTTTGCGTCTGGATTGTCTTTTAGAGTATTAAGTGCCGTAATGGCCCTCGAAAGTGCCGTTACCAAAGCATTCCAAGTGTTTTTTACGTTTGCACTGTTGCTGTTATAAGTATGTCTGTGCAAGTCCAAGTATATCCCGTTGTCGCCCCAATCTGTACCTCCTCTGTATGGCAATATGGCTTCGTCAGTGCTTATTTCTTGTAAAGCAAAATACGTAGTATGCTGATAAATAGTAGGCAATAAGGCATAAACAGGAGCAATAATGCCGTCTGCGGCTTCTTTGTCAGAAAGTGTAGTGCTAAAGGTCTCGTCTAAAACCTGCTCTTCTAAGTTGGTGCAACTAACTGCCCAAAAACCAAGAGAGAGAGAAAGTATTTTTATGTATTTGTTCATTGTTAAGTTAATTTTTAAAGTCCAACATTTAATCCGAAAATAAACGACTTGGCTTTTGGATACGTCAAATAATCAATTCCATAAGACAAGACTCCGTTTATTGACCTATCTGTATTTACGTCAGGATCATATCCATTATATTTCGAAATCAAGAATAGGTTTTGACCCGTTACCGAAAGTCTTAACGTAGGTACATACTTGCTGATTTTCAATTTTTTAGTATCTACATTATACCCTAGCACCGCATTGTTTAGTCTAAAAAACGCCCCGTCTTTTAAGAATCGGGTTGATATTGGAGCCGAATTACTCAATGATTCTTCAGGGTACATAACCGCCTCGGCAGTTGTGTTTAGCCCTTTTGATAGTCTAAGTTTATAAAAATTCGCATTTGCTGTGTTGTCATACACTTTGTTTCCCGACACACCATTAAAATTCGCAGTAAAGTCAAAACCACTGAAGTGAACCGTACCGTTTAAGTTAAATATTCTGTTTGGCAGTGAGGTGCCGGCGGCAATTCTGTCGTTATCGCCTTCAATGCCATCGCCGTCAGTATCTTTGTATTTTGAAATTCCTTTGTCATCAAAACCTATAAATTCTTTCAAGAAAAATGTTCCGATGGGCTGATTGTTTAAATAGCCATTTATGGTAGCCGAAGTAAGACCCGAACCCGAAGCTGAACCTGATGGAATTACAGAATAAGGCGAGTTAGTTACCTTGTTTTTAATAAAGGTAATATTACCTCCTATTTCGTAGCTAAACTTATTGCTTACATTTTTACGATAATTTAAATCCAATTCTAAGCCTTGGTTTTTGATTCTCATATCGGCCACGTTTGTCCAATAAGTGCCCGCAGGCTGAACCGGGTCAGCGGGTATCACCTCAAGCAAAATATCTTTTGAAACCTTGTTAAAATAATCTACGGCTCCCGAAAGGCTACCAGAAAACAAACTAAAGTCTAATCCAAAGTCTGCCTGAGAAGAAACTTCCCACTGAATATTAGGATTGGCCAAACGTGAATATGTAGTTCCGGCTGGGTAAACGTCGCTTTGTGTAAGCGGATAACTCGAAGTAGAATTTACCGTAGAAGTAAACAAAGCTTGGGTGATTTTAGAAGGAATCTCTTGATTACCCGTTAAACCCCAACCTGCTCTCAGTTTTAGGTCGCTAAAAGCTGAATTTTTAAGAAATTCTTCTTCAGACAATCTCCAACCAAATGAAAACGATGGAAAAACTCCGTATTTGTTATTTGCCCCAAATTTAGATGAGCCGTCTATTCTGACTGTGGCAGTAGCCAAATACTTGTCTGCATATTGGAAATTAACCCTTGAAAAATACGATTGAAGCTCATTTATGACCGCATAACCTGTTGGCTTGTTGTTGGCCAAAGTAAGGTCCTGACCTAAACCAGGATTATACATAGGATCTATACCATTTTGAGGGAATTTATTGATACTAAAGCCTCTGCCTTGCAAGTAAATTCTTTGATACGAATGGCCAGCCAAAGCTGTTGCACTTATTTTGTTTCGCTGAAAAGAATAGGTCAAATAATTCTCAATAAGTCTGTTGGTATTGTTAGTATTTACGTTTTCGTAACTACCTAACTGCAAAGGCTCAGCAAATGGCAAGGTCTGCAAATCTCTTTGCGTATTTGTATAATCTATTCCAAAGTTTAATTTATAAACCAAGCCTTTGAAGAGCGTCAGCGATGGACTAATATTTCCTAAAATACGATTGGTACTCGTCACATCATCTTGTAAGTCAAGCGTCAAAAGTGGATTAGTTCCGTCTTTATAAACAGCTGGTTTACCCGTAACATCGTAAGCTTTATAAGTTGGATTTGCCACCAAGGCACCACCGATCATAGACTGTATGGGCGGACGTTCATTTTTAGTATTGGCAGCACTTAAGTTAACGTCAATACTTAACCTGTCTTCCCACAGTTTTTGATTCAAATTAACCCGAGCATTATATCTATTTAGCTCGCTTCCTTTTAGAATTCCTTGCTGCATTTGTACACCAAAAGAACCAAAATACGTCAACTTATTACTTCCTCCACTCAACGACAGGTTGTGGTTTTGGGTAACCGCTTGCCTCGTAATTTCCTTTTGCCAGTCAGTGTTAGCTCCACCATCTACAAAATCTACCTTTAGTTCTTTCAGTTCAGCCCGAAACTCATCTCCCGAAAAAACTTCAATAGGTCTGGCGATGGTAGAAATACCCACAGAGGTGGTATAGTTTAAGTTAGAAGTCCCAGATTTTCCTTTTTTGGTGGTGATTAAAATCACGCCATTAGCACCTCTTGCACCATAAATAGCGGTAGCAGATGCATCTTTAAGCACATCAATGGCCGCTATGTCTTCGGGATTTAGAAACGTAAGTGGATTTAAAGCTCCACCACTTCCGGAGTTATCAAGAGCAAAACCATCTATTACAAACAATGGCGTACTTCCAGACCGAATACCACCTGGCCCACGGACGTTGATATTCAATGGAGAACCTGGCTCACCACTTGCCGCCGTAATATTTACCCCGGCTACTTTTCCCTGTAGCAGCTGCTCAGGTGAGTTTATAATTCCCTTATTAAAGCTTTCTGACTTTATAGATTTTACTGAGCCCGTCACGTCTTTTGAGCTAGTGCTTCCGTAGCCAATCACCACTAACTCATTTAAACTAGCGGCAGTTGGACTCAAAGACAAATTAATGTTTCGATTACTTCCGACTAAAATTTCCTTTGTTTCAAAACCTATAAAAGTCACCACCAAAATGGCCAATTCGTCTTTTACTCTGATTTTAAAATTCCCATCTGCGTCCGTAAATACTCCGTTAGTAGTCCCTTTTTCTGCCACCGAACAGCCTATTAGTGCCTGGGTAGTACCCGCCTCTGTGATTGTACCTGAAATCTCGATGTTTGCATGTACTGCTTTTGCTTCACCTAACCCAAAGCTGAGCACACAAATCATCGAAAAAACAACTTTGAATAAATGTTTAAGCATTGTTAAAATGATTTTTGGTTTTATGATTTCGCAAAAATAGAGCGAGACCTATGGCCAAGCAGACCCAAAAAACAAGCTTAACGAAGAATTAACCCAAAACCGAAATTCTTAATTATTACATAACAATTACTAAATAGAAACCGAACCTTAGATATGTATTTTCCCGCCATTTTTATTTTCATTATTTAATAATACAAATAGCTGTAGTCGGTTAAAAATCTTTCATTAGTTTTAGGTCAAATAGCTTTTTGACATAGAATAGTATCCCAAATCATTATATTATAGTAGTATGCGTAAGTTTTTAGTTTTTTTGTTTAGTGCTTTTTATTCGGTCGCTTTCGCTCAAAATGAGGTTCATTCTCACAATGACTATGAACAAAATGTGCCGTTTTGGAAAGCATTTTCGGCTGGATGTACATCCATAGAAGCAGATGTAATCTTGTATAATAACGACTTGATGGTTTCGCACGATGTAAAAGGGATAAATGCCCAGAATAACTTTGAGAATCTATATTTAAAACCATTGCATATTATCGCCACATCTGACAAGTATACAAATTTTAACCTTCAAATTTTAATTGATCTAAAAACCGAGGCTGTTGCTACTTTGGCGGTATTGCAAAGCCAAATTGAAAAATATCCAGAACTGATAAATGGAAATTTGCCAACTAAAAAAATCAGTTTTGTTATTTCAGGCAACAGACCCAAGCCTGAGCAGTACGAAAACTACCCTTCGTTTATAAATTTCGATTACCAAACCTTAGATACTTGGCCCAATGACATGAGCAAGGTAGCCTTGGTGAGTGTGCCTTTTTATAAATATAGCAGATGGAATGGCAAAGGCCGATTGACCGAAGCCGATGAAAATAAAATAAAAGAAGCCGTTAGTTTGGCTCATTCCAAAAACAAAAAAATAAGATTTTGGGCTACTCCCGACTCTAAAACCGCCTGGTTTAGCTTGTCGCAGTTAGGTATTGACTACATAAACACCGACCAACCTTTTGAATGCGTTTCATACCTCAAAACTATAGAAGATGGCCTCGTAAAGTCATTTTCTACTACCCAGGCCGAAACAAAAACATGGCAAAAAAGCACTAAAAAGCCAGCTGTAATATTGATGATAGGCGATGGAAATGGTTTAGCACAATGGGCATCAGGTATGTACAGCAGCCTAACACCACTAAATATCACAAAAATAAAAACTATTGGTTTGGTAAAAACGCAGTCAAAAGACGACTTCACTACAGACTCCGCTGCAGGCGGTACAGCGATGGCTTCAGGTCAAAAAACGAAAAATAGATACATTGGAATAGATGAAAACGAGAAAGTGATTCCGAGTATATTTAATTTATTGAAGAAGAAAAATATTTCAACAGGCATAATCACCACCGACCAAATGACCGGAGCTACACCTTCGGCATTTTACGGACATGTGGCAGACCGCGACAGCTCACAAAAACTCGCTGAGCAATTAGTGAATTCAGAAATTGATATATTTATTGGTGCAGGAAAAAGTAAATTCAAAAATTTTGAATGGAAGTCACGGCTGATATTAGACGAGATACCAGTTCAACTTCCCCAAACCAAATCAGAAATCGGAATTTTCGTAATTGATAATAGCCTGCCATACGTAAACCAAGGCAGAGAAAACTATTTAGAAAAAGCGACAAACACAGCCTTAGAATATCTTTCAAAAAAAGAAAACGGCTTTATGCTAATGATAGAAAATGGGCACATAGATGGAGCCGGTCATGACAACAAAGCCAAAGAGTTAGCAGCAGAGGTTATTGAGTTTGACAAAACCATAGGCCAAGTGATGCGATATGTGGATCTAAATCCGGGTACATTGTTGGTTATAACGGCAGACCACGAAACAGGAGGTGTGGTTTTGCCCCATGGATATAAAGATGGAATAGAAATCCAATTTCATTCAAATGACCACAGCGGCATCCCAGTTCCTTTGTTTGCGTACGGCAAGGGCTCCGAAAACTTCGGTGGCATTTATGAAAACACCGCTATTTTTGATAAAATTTTAGAATATTTCGGAAGGAAATAATTAAAATAACTGTGCCTAAATTGGGACAAATTATTAAAAATCTTACTTTTCGAGGTTTTAAAATGATTCAGCTTGTTTTTTTTAAAAGAAAAAAAATCAATGCTTCCTTTTTGAGTGGCTAGTTTACTTTTAAGTTTACAAACTTCTTATTTTCAATAAGTTAAGATATAAAAAACCGCAAGTTTTCAAAAATTTCAAAAATCAACAAACCTATTTTCCATAAAAAAAGGCCTCGAAACAATGTCTCAAGACCTTTCTTTTGTACCGGGGACGGGAATCGAACCCGTACGAGCGATAAGGCTCACAGGATTTTAAGTCCTGCGTGTCTACCAGTTCCACCACCCCGGCGGGTGATATCCCCTTTGAAAAAAAAAGCTCCACTTAGAGTGGAACTTTTGACTTCAGAGCGAAAGACGGGTCTCGAACCCGCGACCTTAACCTTGGCAAGGTTACGCTCTACCAACTGAGCTACTTTCGCGTTTATTAAACTCTGTCGTTTAATGTGGGTGCAAAGATAATAGGAGTTTTTATATTTGTCAAGCGTATTTTAAAAAAATAATTTAAATTTTTATTCTGTCGGTAATTTCAGAAGGCTATCGTATTTTTGCTCAATTATTTACATCGAATGAATAGAATACCAAATTTTTTAAAAAATTCCGACGGATTACTCCCGGCCATCATCCAAGACCCAATTACTGGCAAAGTTTTAATGCAAGGCTACATGAATCAGGAAGCCTTTGACCATACCATCGCCACAAAAAAAGTAACTTTCTTTAGTAGATCCAAGCAAAGACTTTGGACTAAAGGCGAAACTACAGAAAACTACCTTAACCTTGTCGACTACAAAATTGACTGCGACGGCGACTCTATATTAATCAAAGCCACTCCAGATGGCCCAACCTGCCACACAGGTGACGACACTTGCTGGCAAGAAAGCAATACCGGCAAAGTAATGTTTATTGATCATTTGACTAAAATCATAAAAGACCGAAAAAATAACCCTACTGACACTTCATACACGGCGTCACTGTTTAAGAAAGGGATTAATAAAGTCGCACAAAAAGTAGGCGAAGAGGCTGTGGAAATAGTAATTGAAGCCAAAGACGACAACAAGGACCTTTTCCTTGGAGAAGCAGCTGACTTACTGTATCACTATTTGGTATTAATAGAAGCGAAGGATTATACGTTAGACGAAGTTTTAGAAGTTTTAATACAAAGACACCAAGCCAAATGACAAATTACATCGTTAGACTCTTAATCTGCGGCTTAGCCGTGATGGTTATTCCAAATTATTTAAAAGACATATATGTGGATGGCCTGCAAACCAGCATAATTGTAGCACTTGCTATGTCAATTTTAAATGGCTTCGTAAAGCCCGTTTTAAATATCATCGCGATACCGATTACTATCATGACTTTAGGCTTATTTTCTTTAGTTATAACCGTAGTAATGGTTTATATCTGTGATTACCTAATTGCAGGATTTGAGGTGACTGGTTTTTTACCTCCCTTAATTTTTAGCTTTATTCTTTCTATCGTAAATAGTTTAGTAGGAGTTTTTCAGAAAAAATAAACCTTCTATTTCAAAAAACGTTTTCTTAAAAAAAACTCATGAGAATCAGTTTCGCATTCATATTTTTATTGCTTTTAAATAGCTGTTCTTCTTATAGCCCAGTTGAAATCCCTGGCTTTGATAGCGATGCATTCAAAAAGGATAGAGGAGGTTGTAACAATTATAGAATTACCCAATTCGAAACCCTTAAAAAGCAAAAAGACCTTTTATTGGGAGCTTCAGAAAACCAGATTATTCAAACACTGGGAAGATATGACTACCAAATTTTAGACAAGAAAAACCAAAAGGTATTTATCTATTTTTTAGAAAAAGGCCCACAGTGTGAGTTTATTCAAAATCCGACCACATCGGAGGCGATGGTTATTTACTTAAACTCTGTTTCATTAACCAAAGAAGTACTTTTTCAGAAAGGGAATCCTCAATAAAACTTTTAACTTTTCTTGACAACAACATAAAAATGCCCCGAATACAAGAATTATGATTCAAATATTCGGGGCATTTATTTTTAAAAAACTTAAGCTACTTCTTCTTCGATAATTGTAATCTTTTGAATTTTATCTCCTTGACGAATTTCATCTACAATATCAATGCCTTCTACAACTTTACCAAAACATGTATGATTTCTATCAAGATGTTGCGTATTGGTTCGGTTGTGACAGATAAAAAATTGCGAACCACCTGTATCTCTACCTCGGTGAGCCATAGAAAGCACTCCCCTATCGTGATACTGAAGTTCTCCTGTCAACTCACATTTAATGCTATAACCAGGACCACCACCGCCAGTACCGTCTGGATCGCCACCTTGAACCATGAAATTAGGGATAACTCTGTGGAATTTTAACCCATCGTAAAATCCTTTTTTCGATAAATCAATGAAATTCTGAACTGCTATCGGAGCATCCGTATCATAAAATTCAATTACCATTGTTCCTTTATCGGTAACCATTTCTGCTTTTCTCATATCTATATTTAGTTTTTTGTGCAAAATTAAGCATAATACTCATTGGTAACAAAAAATGAGGATTTAGGTTTCGGCATTCTTAATTTTAGCACCACAAATACTTTTTAGTGTATTTCTTGGCTAAAGACACTTATTACCTAACTTTGAATTTAAAAAATTAAGAATCTCAAAATGAATGACATTCAAGTAATTATTTGCGGATTGGGCTATGTAGGGTTACCATTGGCGGTAGCTTTTGGCGAAAAATACTATACATATGGGTATGATGTTGATTCAAACCGGATAGAAGATTTAAAAAATAGGATTGATCGTAACAATCAGCTTACCGCTGATGAAATAAAAAAAGCAAATCTGCTAGAATTTAGCACTAAACTGCCAAATTCTAATAAAAGAAGTATTTATATAATAACAGTACCAACTCCGATAGACAAATTCCAAAAGCCAGACCTAAGTCATTTAGAAAACATTTCTACCAAAATTGGCCAACTTTTAAAGCCAAACGATATTGTGATCTACGAAAGTACAGTCTTCCCGGGTTGTACCGAAGATATTTGCGTCCCTATTCTTGAGCAATATTCAAACTTGATTTTTAATCGCGACTTTACTGTAGGCTATTCTCCCGAAAGAGTAAATCCAGGAGATAAAGTAAATACCTTAAAGAAAATCCGAAAAATAACCTCGGGTTCCACCTCAGAAGCAGCCGAATACATTAACGAACTATATAAATCCATTTTAGAAGTTGAAACACACAAAGCCCCCAGTATAAAAGTAGCCGAGGCAGCAAAAATAATTGAGAATTGCCAGAGAGATGTAAACATATCTTTTATGAATGAACTCTCTCTCCTATTTGACAAGCTTGATATTAACACACAAGCCGTATTAGATGCAGCATCCACCAAATGGAACTTCTTAAATTTTCATCCTGGCTTAGTCGGCGGGCATTGTATTGGCGTTGATCCGTACTATCTATTGCACAAAGCAGAGCAAATTGGCTTTTACCCAAAACTAATCGGAGCTGGCAGATCCATTAACGATGGCATGGCCAAGCATGTAGTAGAAAAAAGTATTAAGTCTATGATGAAAAATAAAATAGATTTAAAAAAGGCCCGAGTTTTGATTTTAGGATATACATTCAAAGAAAATGTAGGAGACACCAGAAACACGAAAGTAAGCGAAATAGGAGACGAGTTTTCAGAGTATCAAATTGATGCTGAAATATTTGACCCAGTTGCGATACAAAAAAACAAGAAGTTCATCCTAAACCCAAATGGCAAGTATGACTTGATTATTTTTGCCGTTAACCATACTGTTTTTGAAAGCATAAATATCGATTTTCACTTAAACCAAACGGGAATTTTATTCAATTTGACAAAAAATAAAAATTTAAAGAACACGATTTCTGATAAAACTTATATTTCATTGTAACTTTTAATCAAAAGCAAAGTCCTAAACCAAAGTATAAAAACTACGGGTTTTGATTTACCTTAAAATCAAAATAGCCTATTAAAATATCTCATTAAAGAACTAAAGCTTATATTTGCAAATCAAGAATCCTGAATTATAAAAAATGTCCGTTTTCAAAGATCCCCTATTAGAAAAAAACACTGTAAAAACCCAAACCACCGCTTGGCATGTGATATACACAAAAGCCAAACACGAGAAAAAAGTAGCTCAATTATTAGCTTCCAAAGGGCTTGAAGCATACTGCCCAATCAAAATCGAACAAAAAGTTTGGTCGGACCGAATTAAGAAAATTGAAACTCCAATATTCAGATCATATTGCTTCGTTAAAGTTTCACAATCCAATTACAGAGAAGTTTTAGAAACACCAGGGGTGGTGAGGTATCTATATTGGTGCGGATCACCAGCTATAGTTCCTGACATAGAAATGACAGAAATAAAAAATTGGATTGAAAAAAATATAAATAAAGAATTTCACTTACAGCAGTTTAAACAAGACGAAATTGTTCAAATCCAATCTGGAATTCTTAAAAATAGAAATGCTCAAATAGTAAAACAAAACGGAAATTCCCTAATTTTGCAAATTAACAGCCTAGGCTTACGAGTAATCTGCAGTTTAGAAGAAACAATTTTAAGTAAAATTTAAAACTTTACTTTCAACACAAACACCTTCAGTAGGTCTCAAAAATTGGGACTGAGAGGGCGAAGCTTTAAATAGGCTTGAATTAATACATTTTCGCAATTACTTTATATTAAGACACTTAGATAATTTCTACCTTTCAAAAAGAATGCTTACCAAAACTTATATTCTTCTTTCCTTTTTTCTAATAATTTCATTTACAACTGCAGCACAGTCAGTAGATGATATGTCAGACAAAGAAATTATTTCATTTTTACAAAAAGCACAAGAAAGCGGAATGTCTGAAGAGCAGATAATTTCAATAGCTGCTACAAAAGGGTATACAGCAAGTGACATTTCAAAGTTTAAAGATAGAATCAACAAAATTCAATCTCCTAAAAATACTACAAACACTAACTCACAGTTAGTCTCAAGAAGTGTAGATTCTACTCAAATAATTTCATCAAATAAAACTAGAAATGAGAGTGTGGTAGACAAGGCTGCAGAAGAAAGGAGATCCAAGATTTTTGGGTTAAATATCTTCAATAATCAAACATTAAATTTTGAGCCCAATCTAAATATTGCTACTCCTAAAAATTATATACTGGGTACCAATGATGAAATAAGTATTGACATTACAGGCTATGCATATGCTCACTACGAATCTAAAGTTAGTCCAGATGGTACTATAAAAATTGAAAATCTAAGCCCAATATTTGTGGCAGGTCAAACCTTGGAACAAGCAAAAACTAAAATAACGCAACGATTAAAATCAATTTTTGGCGGTCTGGGTAGCAAAGGGCTAAATGCAGATGTTTCGCTAACAAAAATTCGAAGTATTTCAGTTACCGTAATCGGAGAAGCTGTTTTTCCAGGAACATATACAGTTCCTTCCCTAGCCACAACTTTCAACCTGTTATATGCAGCAGGTGGCCCTACAGATATAGGCTCCATGAGGGCTGTTGAGGTTTTTAGAAAAGGTAGAAAAATAAAAACTTTAGACTTGTATGACTTTTTACTACATGGAGATTTAAAAGACGACATATCACTGCTAGACCAAGACGTAGTAATGATTCCATATGTAGACAAAAGGGTAATAATTAATGGTGCCGTTAGAAATCCAAAAATATATGAAATCAAACAATCCGAAACACTTGCCAATGCCCTAAAGTACGCCGGAGGTTTCAATGAAATGGCCTATACAAAGTCAGTCAGGATTAATAGAGCAACACTTACTGAGAAAAAGATACTTACTGTATCGAAAGACCTACTAAATAGTTTTATTCTAGAAAAAGGTGATATGATTACGGTGGACTCTTTATTAGAAAAATATGAAAACAAAGTCTCCATCTCTGGAGCTGCATATAAAAATGGTGATTTTGAATTAGTGGAAGGGATGAGAATCAGTCAACTGATTAATCAAGCCGAAGGATTGAAGCCTACTGCATTTAAAGAAAGAGCATTTTTAAGAAGAGAATCTGCTAATGGGGATACTGAGATTATATCATTAAATTTAAATGATTTACCCAATGAAAAATCAAATGTATTGTTGAAAAAAAATGATGTATTAGAGATTAAGTCTATTGATGAAACAAGAGAAAAAATGACCGTTCAGGTAGATGGTGAAATAAACACACCTTCGCTTATCCCTTTTACAGAAAACCTTACAGTCTCAGATGCTATTTTGCTTACCGGTGGATTGAAATACGGTGCAAACCCATCTAGAATAGAGATAGCAAGAAGAATAAACATGGATGAAGGTGATAGCGAACAAAATATTGAAATATTAAAAATAAACATTGACCCAAAACTTGGAATTCTACCTAAAGACAAAGAAACAAAACTGCAGCCGTTTGATAGGGTTTATATAAGAAAGCTTGCACGCTACGAAACTCAAAAAATAGTTACAATAACAGGTGAAATAAATTACCCTGGCCCCTATGCTCTAAATGATAAGAAGGAAAGGATATCTGACCTATTAGAAAAAGCGGGCGGTGTAAAAAGTTTAGCGGACTTGGCGAGTGCCAAATTTGTTCGTGGAGGAATACAAATGGGACTGGACTTAAAGAAAATAGAAATTGACAAAAGCAATGTTCAAAACTTATTGTTGGAACCAGGTGATGTCCTTGAAATTCCACGAAGAAAAGAAACCGTAACTATTTCTGGCAATGTCTATAATCCGATTACAGTACCTTACCAAGAAGGATTAAGTCTGAAAAAATACTTAAACTACGCAGGAGGCACAAATGACTCCGCCTACGTAAAAAAAATATACGTAAAGTATGGAAATGGAAAACTTAACAATACTAAAAGCTTTTTAGGCATCAAATCTTATCCAAAGATTGAAAATGGTTCAGAAATAATTGTTCCAATCTATAAAAAACAAAGATGGACAGCAGCAGAACGAATATCAGTTAGTTCGGCAGTTATTTCAATTTCAACGGTTTTAATCTCAATCGTTTTAAGAGTTATACCTTAAACTATTTAAGTAAAATAAATGGAGCAAGAATCAGATATTATCAGAATTGACATTAAAGAATTTTTCAAAGTCCTGAAAAAAGAGAAATGGATAATTTTAGCTATAATAACACTATTTACTGCCTTAGGAGCTTTTTATGCATTCAGCCTTAAAGAGGAATTTGTTTCAGAAGGCAAAATACTACCAGAAGCATCAGGAAAAAACAGTGGCCTAGGTCAATACGCAGGCTTGGCGGCTTTAGCGGGAATTGATTTGGGTTCCTCATCTGGTGGCGTAGATGCCATCAGACCTGATTTATATCCAGATGTATTAAAGAGTACAGATTTTTTTCTACAACTTTTAACAGAAAAGTTTAATGACAAAAAGAATAAAGAATGGGTTTTTAGCGAATATTACCTGAAAGAAATTATTGACGGTAAAATAAAAAAAGAAGACCAAAAGCTGAACTTCCCAAAGAGTAAAAACTATATAGCTTTAAATAGACAAACGGAAAAAAATATTTCCGATCTAAAAAAACGCATAATTTGTTCATATGATAAAAAAACTGGAGTAATTGGCATATCGGTAAAAATGCCAGATCCCGTTATTGCGGCAAATATTGCTTCATTCAGTATGAAATATTTAACCGATTATATTATAAACTATAGGACAGAAAAACAAAAAAGAGATTTAGACTTCCTTGCCGAAAGATTATCTTCTGCCAAAGGCAAGTATTACAATACCCAAAGCAAAAAAGCTACCTATACTGACCAAATGCCATTAGGAGCACTTAGACTTCAATCGGCTGACTTACAAAGAGAAAGAATTGAATCCGAATACAAAATATCCTCTTCTTTTTATAATACACTTTTACAAAAATATGAAGAAGCCAAACTTCAAATGCAACAAGAAACCCCAGTGATTCAAGTATTGGAACCTCCTATTGTACCTAATTTAAAAAGTGAGCCTAAAAAAGCAATAATAATAGCATTATTTTTATTTGCAGGAATGTTAATTAGCGTTTTAACATCTGCATTAATAAAGAAAAACTACAGTAAATTTATTTACAATTAACATTTAGCATTAAACACCATTTAATAAAATTTCATCAAAAAAATATATTTGGGAATAAATATAGGATATATTTGATAAACATTTTAGACATTAAATTTACAAAAATATGAAAACGAAAATTTTATCCTTATTATTAGCAGGGTTATCAGTTGGTGCTATTGCCCAAAATGGGAGTGTAGGAATTGGCACAGTAAAACCGGACAATTCTGCAATTTTAGATTTATCATCAAGCAGCAAAGGTCTATTGATTCCTAGAATGAGTATCTCTGATAGAGATGCTATCTTAAACCCAGCCATAGGACTTAAGATTTATCAAACAGATGGAACTCCTGGAGAATATTCATTTGATGGAAAGAAATGGAATAGAGCCCTCACTGAAGGAGAGGCTAAGTCAGTAACTTTAGACGTTGCAAATTGGTCAAAAACTGGAGATGCTGGAACGAATCCTTCCTCCAATTTCCTAGGAACAACAGATGGTGCTTCTTTAGCATTTAGAGTCAATAATCAAAGATCAGGATTTATTGATTTTGGTAATGGGAATACATTATTTGGATATCAAGCGGGAATAGCGTTAACAACCGCAGTAAATAACTTAGCAATGGGGAATCAGGCCTTGAATAGTGCAACTTCTGGTTCGTACAATGTAGCATTGGGTGGATCTGCGATGAGATCTACTAGTACAGGACAATATAATGTGGCGATTGGAACTCAATCACTATTTTCAAATACCACAGGAAGCGGGAATGTTGGTCTGGGAGGATTGGCTTTACAGAATAGTACTACTGCAACTTTTAATTTGGCTATGGGGTATAATTCAATGAATTTAAATACCACCGGAAGTTATAACACTGCAGTTGGAGGTTTTTCGTTAGGGAATAATACAACTGGCGATGGAAATGTTGTAATAGGTTATGAGTCAATGAAAAGTGCAACAACTGGAAACAGGAACGTTGCTATTGGTGACGGAGCTTTATATAATACAATTTCTGGAAGCGGCAACGTTGCAATAGGTAGGAATGCAGGTCAAAATGTGCTAGGTTCAAATAACGTTTTAATCGGATTAAGAGCAGGATATAATGAGACTGGAAGTGATAAACTTTATATTTCAAACTCCGATGTAACAAATCCTCTAATAAAAGGTGATTTTTCTTCGAGTACTTTGAAAGTGAATTCTAAAACCACAGGTTTTTTAGCAGTGGGAGATTTTGATGCAATCACACCAATGCCAACACCAACTGGCTACAGATTAATAGTGCAAGATGGAATTTTAACAGAAAAAGTTAAGGTAGCTTTAAAATCGTCTGCGACTGATTGGGCTGATTATGTTTTTGAAAAAGATTATAATCTTTTGCCTTTGAATCAAGTAGAAGAGTTCATTTTAAAAAATAAGCATCTTCCAAATGTTCCTTCTGCCGACGATTTAGTTAAATCAGGTTTAGATTTGGCTAAAACTAGTAAGATGTTAATGGAAAAAATTGAAGAATTAACTCTTTATGTTATAGAACTAAAAAAGGAAATTGAATTATTGAAAAAATAATCATAAATATGTATTTTATAATTTAAAGCTGTGGAAAACATTTCCGCAGCTTTATTTTTTAGATTTTAAATGAAGATTAGTATAATAACAGTTGTATATAATGGAGAAAGGTATATAAAAGATACTATTGAGTCTGTAGTTAATCAAACCTATAATAATATTGAGTATATTGTAATAGACGGTAAATCAAGTGACAGTACTCTTTCAATAATAAATCAATATAAAGCTAACATCTCTAATGTTATTTCTGAAAAAGACAAAAGTATGTACGATGCAATTAATAAAGGTTTAAAAATTGCTACAGGGGACTTTGTACTAATATTAAATTCGGACGATTTTTTAGTAAATTGTTATGTAATTTCAGAAATTGTAAATCTAATACAAAAGAATCTTGGCTTTGAATTCTATTACGGAAATTTAAGTATACTAAAAGGAAATACAGTTAGTAAAAGAAATACATTTCAATGTTCATATTCAGAAATTTTACATTCTCGCCATGGTACTTTCATTCCGCATCCTGCACTATTTATTAGTAAAAAAATTGCACAAAAACATATATATAATCTAAAATATTTATATGCCTCAGACTTTGATTACATATTAAATTTGGCTAAAACGTATGAATCGAAATTTTTACAAATAACAGTAACAGTTTTTAGAAGCCATTCTGAAAGCATAACATCATCAGGGAAAATAAATAATGAGAGAAAATTAATTTTAAAGTCAAATGACTTATATAAAACCAATTTTATTGTACGGTCTTTTCTTTTTATTAGAATCTGGTTATATTATAAGTTAATTCAATATGTTAATCTATAGGTTTTTGTTTTTTGCATTTTTGTTGGTCTTACCTCTTACAAGTGCTTTTTCGATAACGTGGACTGTTTCGGCTCCTATTGTTTTACCGGTTATTATGTTTTTTATTTTGATTATACTTAAAGTCAAAAAAAAAAAAGTTTCGTTTTATTTCGAGGATGTTTTTTTAATATTATTTTTAATATGTGTTTTAGTAAGTTTTTTTTTAAATCATAATAGCTTTAGGTCGAATAAACCTTATAATCACATTTTTGCATATTTTTTCACTATTATAGTTTTATATCTAGGTGTAAAAAAAGGCATGGAAATTTGTATATTTCCCAATAACATTTCTTTTAAAAAATTCCTTGTTTTTGTAAGTATAGGAGTATTAGTTTCTTTAATATTTGGTTTTTCTGAATTTGTATTAAAAAACACCCTTAATTTTAGTTTTGATGAGTTAATACCAAGGCCTATAGTAGAAGATTATTCACCATTTTTTTTGGGTAAGTTTATTAGAGTGAGATCCTTTGTAGAGGAATCTGGACATTATGCTTTCTATTTGGAACTCCTTTTTCCCATAACTTTTTATTACCTATTTTACTCAGATTTTTCTAAGATTCCCCAAACATTAAAAAATTTATATGTTTTACTTTTCATAGTTTGTTTTATTTTAACTTTTAGTAGTGCAGGAATCGTTATTTTCGGAACATTTTGTTTAATGTTTTTTATTATATATTCGATAAAAAAAATTAGGGCTATAAATTTCAAATTTGGCATTACAATAATTTTTGGTTTATTTTTTTTGTTTCTATCTTATATTTTTTTTAATAAATATTTAATTCTAGAATTAGATTTTAGCCTAATTGAGATTTTTCAAACTCTTACAGTTGATAAAGTTAATTCTACTACTTCTGGATATGATAGAAGTTACCGAATTGAAAATGCTTTAGAAATTATTAAAGATGCAAATTTAATTAATATATTTTTCGGATTTGGTCCAGCAGCTTACGATACTAACTTAATCGACCCAGTAATAGGTTTGTATTTTGTTCTTTTATTTGAGACAGGAGTATTCGGCTTGTTTTTCTTTATTATGTTTTTCGTTTTAACCGTTATTAATAATTTTCGAATAAAAAATTTAGCATTGAGAAATTCATTATTAATCAGTTTATTGTCAGGCATTGTTCATTATCTATTTATCGGTAATTACTATTATCCGTGGATTTGGATAGTAGCAGCTTTAATTAATTTAATTGCTAGATGGGACCAAAGAAAACTATACATATAATACATTCCCTTAAAATTGGAGGTGTTGAAAACGCAGTGTTTTCAGGCAATGAATTAATTAGGAATAGTTTAAATTATGAAATTTTAGTAATTGATAAAATAAATCCTAGTATCACCTTTGATGTTAATTTTCTTAAAAAGAACGTTAAGTTATTTACTGGTAATTTTCCGTTAGATTTTATCAATATTATTAAAATATTAATTTATTTAAATAAAGAAAAACCTGAAATTATTATTACCTCATTATGGCGATCAGTTTTTATTGGATTACTTTATAGGCTATTTAATAAAAAAACAAAATGGATAATTTTTAAACACAGTTCTAAATATAAACACTTTTTAGATAGTGTAATTCATCTTATTTCTTTTAAACTTGTTGACTTTGTTTTTGCTGACTCTCAAGCATCTAAGGATTCGATTAACCTAAAAAATGCTAAATTTGAATGTATTATTGTTCCAATGGTAATTAAAGCAACATCTAGTAAACTTAAACCAAAAACTTTAAATTTAAATAACACAATTAAATTTATCTTTTACGGAAGACTACATCCGGTAAAACAAATCGATTTATCTATTAGATTCTTAAGTTATTTGGAAAAAAGATTAGGTAGAAAAATAGTTTTTGATTTTTTCGGACCTGATGAAGATAATACATTGAATAAATTGCTTAAAATTTGTAATGAATTGAATTTTTCTTCTGCTCATTATGGTGGATGTTTGAACTCCGAAGAATTAAATGATAAGCTTAAAGATTATAGTTTCTTTATCCAACTTAGTAAATACGAAGGCCAGGCATTGTCAGTTGTTGAAGCAATGCAAAATGGTCTCGTATGTATAGTTACTCCAGTAGGTGAAATAGCGAACTATACTAAAGATTTAAGTAATGCCATACATTTCAAAATTAAAAATCAAAACATCTTTTTAGAAGAAAATTTTTTAAAATTTGAGAGTATAATTAAAAATCCTGCACTCTTTAATCTCATCTCATGTAATTCTATTGATAGCTTTTCAAAAACGAAAGACTATCCACAAGAAATAATAAACAATCTAAAAATAATATTAAATCAAAAATAAAATGTTTCGAAAATTAACAAAATTTGTCATTAGAAAAGTTAAGGAATTTGGTTTGTTTTTTGTTTCGAAGGAACAAAATTATCTTACTAAATTTGGCTTTGCAATGAATTTGAATTTAAAGAATCAAGTTGACAGAGAAATATATTTGGATTATTTTGAACTTGACTCGCAGTTTTTTTTCAATTCAATCATTGAAAAAAATATGATCGTATTTGATATTGGAGCAAATATAGGTTTGTATTCATTAATTGCGTTACAAAAGATGGAAAATTCTGGATTTGTACATTCATTTGAACCTGCCCCAAATGCGTATTCTAAATTGACTCAAAATATTAATCTTAATAAATTCAAAAACGTTAAAGTAAACCAAATGGGAGTTTCATCTTCCACTGGTGAATTGTTGTTTAATTTGTGCGAAGATGATGCATATAATTCTATTGGAGAAAAGCCTCTTCAAAAGATTAGAGAGGTTATCAAAATTAAATCAACTACAATTAATAATTATTGCAAAGAAAATAACATATCTAAAATAGATGTAATTAAAATTGATACTGAAGGTGCTGAACTCCTAGTACTAGAAGGCGGAGGAGATTTGTTATCTCATGAAAATGGTCCCATTATTTTATGTGAGTTTAATAAAAATTCAAATTATGGTTTTGGCCACTCTATAGAATCTTACCAAGAAATATTAAACGGTTATTCATATCAATTATTTATTTTAGAAAATTTTTTTTTGAAGCAGTTTGATTTAGAGACTTATAATGGTTCTGAAATAATCTGCTTAAAAGGCAATCATATCAAAATGTTAAAAGATAAATTTGAAAAATAAAAACATAAGTAGTTCGGTACTCCAAGTATTGGTCAATGGGGCTTCAATATTTATTTTATATAAAATAATACTTTCTAGTAATCCGCTATATGTCTTTTCTGTGTGGATAACAATCTCATCATTTACTAATATTGCTAATATATCTGCTTCAAATATGAATGCGGTTTTCATTAAGTATGTACCTAAATTAGATTCTTTAAATGTAGGCAAACTATTCATGATGGGCATATCTTTTTCTGTTGTGTTTGCTATTATAACCTATTTGATCATTGGGTCTTTAAGTTTTTATTTATTCAGTTCAATATATAATATAGTAAACTTTAGTTTATTAAAAATTTGCTTAAAATTTAATTTCTTTTTAATTCTATTATTAGCCATCAATTCGTGTTTCTATTCATACCTTGATAGTAAAAATAAAATTTATACTAGAAATTATATTCAAATACTAGGAAACATAATTTTAATATTAGTGTATTTTATTTTTTTAAAAGATAATGGAATTTATGGTTTACTATGGGCCACTATTATTCAAAATACAGTCATTCTAACCCTTCTTTTTTATTTTTCAAAAGAAATTTCATACAATAAAAACTTTATTAGAAAAACTTATATCGTTTTATTTCTTAGATATGGAGGAAAAAGTCAAATAATTTCATTTTTAAATTTTTTCTTCGAACCTACAATTAAATATTTTCTAAATTATTTTGGAAATATTGAAGGCCTATCTTATTATGAAATTAGCAATAAGTTTATTCTATTGGTTAGAAATCTTCTTGTTTCTTCGGTTCAATATCTTGGGCCTATTGCTGCCAGAGATAAATTCTTTTTCCGTAAAGAGTATCTGAATATTTCAAAAAGAATATTTCAATTCACTTTGATTTCATTTGTTGTTTTATTTATTACATCTCCATTTGTTTCTTTTTACTTTTTTGATAAAGTCGATTATATATTTTTAATAATATTCGGTCTTTTGAATTTAGGTTGGATGATTAATTCATTATCAGCCCCTGCTTATTTTAGTTCAATTGGATTGGGATATATTAATGTTAATTTAATATCTCATATTATTATGTCAATAGTCATAATCTTATTAGGTTTAATATTTGGTTTTTTCTTTAAAAGTATTGGAATAGTTATATCAGTTTTTCTTTCTTTAATACTAGGATCTTACTATACAATCGTAAGATTCAAATATTTATTTAATAAACTTTACATAAATATGTAAATAATTTACATTATATATACTATGAAAATCATACAAGTTATTACACAGGGTCATGAGTTATATGGTGCCCAAAAACATGTTTTAGACTTGTCAGAAAAACTTAAAGATGATGGGCATCAAATTTTGGTTATTGTGGGATCGAAAGGTAATATGACAAATGAATTAGATTTAAGAGGTATATCATTTTATGAGTTGAAGTTTTTAAAAAGAAATATTAATATTTATTATGATATAGTAGCATTTTATAAACTGATAATCCTTTTTAAAGAATTTAAACCCGATTTAGTCGCTTCTCATTCTAGTAAAGCCGGAATTTTAGTAAGGCTGGTTTGTTTTTTATATAAAATCCCTAATGTTTTTACTGTTCACGGGTGGTCTTTTGAGGAGGGCATAAATACTTACTCTCGCTTTTTTTTCTTGCAGGTTGAGCGACTAATGGGTCTAATTTCAAATAAGATTATCTGTGTATCTCATAGTAGTAAATCTTATGCCATAAAGAAAGGTGTTGCAAATCAATCTAAAATTGAGGTTATTTACAATGGTATTAATGATTTGAATAAAAGAAATGAGCCTATAATAAATAAAGAAGATGTAAGAACTGGATTAAATAAACGATTAGTTATGGTTGCGGGTTTTAGACCTCAAAAAGACTATTTTACCTTAATTATGTCTTTAAAGAATATTGTAGACTTTGAATGGGAAGCATATTTTATTGGTGACGGGCCGTTATTAAATGAGATGAAAGAATTAGTTGTATCCCTAAATTTAGAAAATAGAATTATATTTACTGGAGCAATAAATAACGTTCATGCCTTTTTGGAAAGCTCTAAAATAATGGTGTTATCTACTAATTGGGAAGGGTTGCCTCTTTCCATATTAGAGGGTATGTCTTTCAATTTACCAATTATTGCAACTAATTTAGACGGAATTAAAGAGGAGGTTATAGCTGGATATAATGGTATCCTTGTAGGTCGAAAAAACATTTCGGAACTTTCAAATGCCCTTAGATATTTGTTATCAAATGAAGAGTTAAGAATACAAATGGGAAATAATTCACGAAAACTTTTTTTGGAAAAGTTTACTATTGAAAATATGTATTTAGAGACTTTTAAAGTTTACTCTAAAATAGCTACTAAATAATCCGAATAAACAATCAAATAATAAATTTATTTTGCCTAGAAATTCGCTAAGAGTGTTATTATTAGAAAAAAATGTTAAAGAGTTTTGCAATTCTAGATTAAAATATGCGGAGTTTCTTCAGCATAAAGGATATACTGTAGCAGCCTATATTCCAGACACTAATCCAGAGTTAATAAATATTATAAAAACAAAGGGGATTTTAGTTTTTAAATATTCGAAAATTTATAATTTGTTAAATCTTATTAACGCTATTATCTCTTTTAAGCCCTCCATTATACATTCATTTAAATTTGAACTACATGTTTTAACAGTTGTTGTTAATTTTTTTTCAAAAAGTAAGATTGTATTGCATATAACCGGATTAGGATATTTGTTTTCTGAGAAAGGATGCAAATATTATAGAGTTTTATTTATGAAATTAGTTTATTTTATATTAATCATTAAAAGTTTTAAAGTTATATTTCAAAATGAGGAAGATAGACTTGAGCTAAGGTTTAAAGGTTTATTTTACAAAAAATATGAGTTAATCAAAGGTTCTGGTGTTGATTTGATTAGGTTCGATAAAAGGAAGTATAATATTGCTGAAATTAGAAAAGAAATTATTATTGAAGAGAATGATATCTTTATTTTATATGTATCTAGATTATTAGTTCAGAAAGGAATTTTAGAATTAATAGAAGCTATTGAGGAACTTTCATTTGATTATCCTAATATTAAATTATGTGTTATTGGAAGTCATAAATTAAAGAATAACCGATTTATTCCAATTAGCATATTTCAAAAATATAAAAATTCTAAAAAAATAATTCTAAAAAGTGAAATTAATAATATTGAAAAGTATTTTGCCATAGCTGATTTTTATGTTTGTCCTTCATATTATAGGGAGGGCATTCCTAGGTCAAGTTTAGAGGCTCTAGCAACAGGATTGCCAATTATATCAACTAACATAGGAGGCTGCAATTTGACAGTTAATAATCAGAATGGTATTTTGGTAGAACCTCACTCAGTCCTAGAGCTTAAAAACGCAATAAAAAATATGCTAAAGTCTAAATTTAAATGGGATAAAATGGGAACTTCTAGTAGGAATCTTGCTAAGAAAGAATTTGCAAATAATATTATTTTTAAACAATTTGAAAATACTTATATTAGTTAATGAATATTTTAATTACGGGTGCTGCAGGATTTATAGGTTTTCACCTTGCAAAAGCTCTTGGAAATACACAAAATAGTATTTATTGTTTAGATAACCTTAATAATTATTATTCAACTACTCTTAAATTGGATAGGCTTTCTGAACTCGGGTTTAATCAAATAGGAATAACAGAAGAAACTTCTATATTATATGAGAATTTGCATTTTTGTAAAATTGATATTAATAATTTAGAGGAGTTAAGAAAGTTCGTTACTAAAAAAAGAATAGATAAAATCATACATTTAGCTGCTCAAGCTGGTGTGAGATATAGTTTTGAAAACCCTTCCGAGTATATAAAAGTAAACATTGGTGGATTTTTAAATATTCTTGAATTAGCACGTGAAAATAATATTAAGCATGTAATTTATGCTAGCAGCTCAAGTGTTTATGGGAGTAATATTGAGAAAAGAAGATTACATGAGGGGGATAATACTGATAATCTTTTAAATATATATGCCGTTTCAAAGAAAACAAATGAATTAATGGCAAAAGCATATTTTAATTTATATGGTATTAAATCTACAGGCTTAAGGTTTTTTACGGTTTATGGTCCTTGGGGTAGGCCTGATATGGCTGCCTATATATTTACTAAATCTATTTTAGATGGTTCTGTAATCAAAGTTCTTAACAATGGTAACTTAGAAAGAGACTTTACATATATAGACGATATTGTTACTGGAATATTAAATATTTGTTTTTCTAATAATGCTGAATTGAGGGACACTTATAATATTGGCTCTGGTAATCCTGTTTCAATTATTGATTTCATAAAAACAATTGAGGATGAAACAAAAATTAAAGCTAATTTAAAGTTTGTTTCAATGAATAAAGGGGAATCTAAAAGTACTAATGCTAATACAAGTTCAATTAGGGACGATTTTGGTTATTTAGCTGTAACAGAAATACATGAGGGGATTAAATCTTATATCCAATGGTTTCGGGAATATTATTGTAAAAATTAAAGACTACTTTGTTTCAAATACCCTTCTTTGTTACAATTGTATATATTGTTAAAAAAATGATTTTTGCTTCCAATTTTAAATTCCAGTTCTTAATATAATACAGATCATACATCAATTTGTGTCTTGCATCTTTCAATCCTGCTCCATAGGGATACATTATCTGAGCGTAACCGCTAATTCCTGGCTTTATAGCATGCCTTTCATTGTAGTGAGGAATGTGTTCTTCAAAAGTTTCTATGAATACTTTTCTTTCAGGCCTTGGCCCTATCAAAGAGAGTTCCCCTTTTAGTATATTAAATAATTGCGGTAACTCGTCTATTCTAGTTGCCCTCATTATTTTTCCAAAGGGGAAAATCCTATCATCATTTTTATTTGAAAACTGTGCTCCATTTTGTTCGGCATCTATTCTCATTGACCTAAACTTAAAAACTCTAATGTTTGTATTATTTATCCCAATCCTGGATTGAATGTAAAATATTGGACCAGGAGATTCAAAATAAATTTTAATCGCACTAATTAACCAAAGGGGCTGAGAAATAACATAAATTACAATTCCGAAAATCCAATCTATTGTTTTTTTTACTATTCTTGGATATATCGTAAAATATTTTAGATTAACGATATCTGAATTATGAATATTAATATTATCGGAAACATAACACTTTTTCAGCATGCTTTCACAAAACTTCGAAACTTCAATAAATGAGATTAATTTATTATTTTTAAACTCAAAATTAAAATAGTCTCCAAATGATTCTTTGTAAAAACTATTGAATACTATTGTGATTTTATTTCCTTTGGCAATTAATTCGAAAATAAACTCAGCATTTTTTGTTATTGATTTCGATTCATCGATAGGAATTAGAATAATATTTTCATACTTATTTTTTAAAATTTTCAAATCACCTTTATTAATAAAATAATCAAAGTGAAGAATTATTAATACTTGACTATTACTAGTAATTCCATTTAAGGAATGAAAAAAAACATCTTCTTTTTGTAGTATTTTCACCATTTCTAAGCTCTTGTAAAGTGTAAATTTAAATTTTAAATTTTATATATCCCATTTAATATTATTATACGGTTAATCTAAAATACTTTTTTAACACTTAAATTTGCCCCTATATTATTTTTAAAAAGATTATTATTCAGGTCTGATGCAATATTTATTGAGACTATGTTCTTAAACAAATCAAATTGAATTCTTTGAGAAAAAGAAACTTGATTATTTAAAAATCTTAAAGGGGTCAAAAAGCTACCATTATTCTCAGTAAAATAAATTTTTGAGATAAATATACTATTACTCAGCTGATAGTCAAAACCAATTTTAAAAACCCGAACTCTATTATTAAAAAACATATTTTTCGATAAATCAACATAGTTTAAACCAATTCTTTTATAGTAATTATTTTTGGTTTGCATAAATGGACTTCCTAGCACCATACCTTTATATGTCCAAGCATCTTTATATAAACTATTATTAAAATAATTATCTACCCCCCTTAATTCAGAAACCACATCACTAAATAAATTTCCACCTTGTGACGTAGTATTTAGATATTCGACACATATTTTTTTAAAAATTTTAGAATCATTCAATTTAATTGAAACTCCATTTAAGCCATCGCTAATATTTGTCAAATAATACAAAGACCCATCTTCATAAATACTCTGACGATATATAAATATCTTTGCTTTGGCTAAATAAATCTCCATCCCCACATCTACAGTTCCCAAATGATTTCCCGATCGATTACCAGCCTCATTTGCAGCAACTCCTGTTTGGTTGGTCCAATCATTCGCACCACTAGCCAAGCTTACGCCTGTAGCCACCTTTACGAAGGTGGCAAAGTCTGACCCAAACTTTGATATAGTTTGATTAGATATAGGATCATAAAATGGTTTTGCGGGTCTCCCACCCCATTGAACTTGATGGTTAAAGCCTCCATAGAATTTCACTTTCCAACTTGGCCTTCCTACTCTGGCATAGAAACTCTTTTGATGTAACCAATAGTTTTTAACGGAATCGGCATCTCCAAACCAACCATGAGCAAAGTTCCCTTTTATTGATATTAAGCCCCTACCAATGATTGGGGTATAGTTGGCTATACTTACTTCTAATTTAGGCAAAGGAAGAGCATTTCCCGACCATATATAACTGCCCATTGTTCCTAGGGTATCTACCAAACCTTGAATTTCTCTGCGTCTGCCTCCATATAGCTCAAAAATGCCATACCTGATTTTTGCATATGCTTCGGGTAATCTAAAGTCTTGTGTTCGACCAATATTTACATGACCTTCTATTCCATACCCATAATCAAACTTTTTTAGTTTTTTGTTTAAGGTATATAAACTATCATATTGTTTCTTTATGCCACTATTAAAATAGAGCGAATTAGATGTGTTTAAAAGTGTACCGTATTGATTACTTCTAATTAAAAAAGGAGCCAAGGAATCGGACCCAACTACAAGGCCAACGCCAGTATAAGCCCTAGCTTTCTTGTACCACTTTTGAGAAAAAGTGGTATAACTAAACATTAATAAAGAAAGGAAAAATATAAATTTCTTCAAACTAAATAAAGATTCATGTGTAAATATGTGTGTAAAGCTACCTAATTAATTCAAAACTACCACTTTTTATCAACTCTTCACCATCTGTTAATAGTATTTTAGCCTTGTAAAAATAGGTCCCTATCGATGCTTGTTTTCCATTAATAATTCCATCCCAACTATCTGTAAATTTTGTTGAGCGATAAACAACCTCCCCCCACCTATTAAGAACTTGAAAATTAAGGCTTTTCACCCTACCGAATCTACCTTTTATTTGTAATAGATCATTATTACCATCCCCATTAGGCGTGAAGACATTGGGTAGAAACAATAAAACATCAATAGGAATTTCGACAGAATTTGAAAAACTTTCACCCCCATTGTCACCTATTGTTTTAATACGATATTTTGCTTCTTTGTCAAACCCTGACAAATCAACTAACTCGCTTAATACTGATGAATTGAAATTACTAATTTCAGACTCAATTCCCGTATTTTCATTTGTTTCTAAAATCTTATAGGATTGAATATTTTCACTTGAAAATGGCAATTCTTCACTCCAGTTCAATAAAGCGTTATTCTCTTTTAAGTTTACCGTACATACCAAATCAGAAAATTGAGAAACACTTTCACATTTATCTTTAAAAGTCATTTTGAAACAATAGGAATCATCAATGGTGTTTTTGTTTATTTCAAAAAACGGACTGGCAGGGATATTTACAGCTTTAGAGAACAAAGCCGTGTTTGAATTTTTCTCTTCATATAAATAAACGGAATCAATAGGTACTGGCCAGCTAACTGGGTTGGTATACAAAAACTTTATTAAAGTCTCATCTTCCACGGTAACCCACGTTTTCTCAATACTTGGAGGTTTTAGTGCCTTTCTATCAATACACTTAACTTCTGAAAGTACTTTAGATGTATAAGGAACCCAAGGCGACTGCCCCCAGGTTCCTGAAAACAGAGCTTCCACCTGATAGCAATATTTAATATTACACTTAGTAATCACATCTGGAGATGGAGACACAGCAAGAGACTTTAGCCTATTGAAAATAGTGTTTGGTTCAATCTCTTGAATGTTAAGTTTATAATTAACAGAATTTACCTGCGAGGTTTGCAAAATTAACTGAGGGCCGCCAATTACAAAACTCTCCCAATTGACAATATTTTCGAATGGTCCATTCGGAACAATAGAATCTAAAGATATTGTGCACGCCTCCCCACTTAACTGAATACATCCAGGATTTCGATACACCATGAAGCAATTTGCCTTATTCCCAATTATTGGCAATGTTATAGAACCCGGATTTGACTTTAAAATACTATTAGGATACGTATAAGATTTATCAACCTCTCTTTGGTAAATATCATGTTGATCAAATTGTCCCGTAAATGTCAATTTTACATTTTTGCCACCAGGAAGTGTTTCTAAACTAGTGATTTTGGGTACATCACCACCACCATCCATAGCAATAGTTTTAAAAGGTGGAGGAGCACACCCATTCGGCACAGTATTATGTCCTTGGACTTTTATATTTCTAGTTAAATCACTTGTAGAATAGCTTTTACTAAATGAAAAAGGCAAGGCGGAAACGTTCTGAATTGGGCTTGTATCTCCCCAATCTATCGTGTAATAATCAAAATTATTAGCAGAAGTGGCTGGAATAATTAAATTGAGTAAATTATTATTGCACGTACTATAACTAAACTCAGGCTGCAGATTAGGCCTAACCGAAACAGTCTTACACGCATAAATGGCCTTACCACTCGCATCTTTGCCGTATTGTAATATTTCGTAATTCCGTGCAACTGTATTAGCAAAAAGCGGGAATTTAGACAAAGTATCATATTTGAGGGTACTTAGGTCCTGTCCTCTGTAGTCGAAGTCATAATATACGTTTGTGCTGCCTGAGGTGTTTATTACTTCTACTCTTAATGGCGAGCATCCTTCATTAATCCCTCCAACTATATCAAAACCACCTACTCCAGAATTTGCGGGTGGCGTACATAGGTTCGCTTGGCCTTGTGCTGTAAGTGCCCAAAGCAAAAAACAAACGATATGTCCAATCCGATACATTTATGAATTTCTTGAGGATAGTTACGAGTAAAAATACAAAATTTAGGAATACCCTATCCCTAAATTTTATTCAGCGGCAATATTTTATCATCTCATTATCTCGAGACTTCCAGAAGTGGTATAAATAGAGCTTGCCCCTGCTACATCGGCTTTAAATTTATAAAAGTATACACCAGCAGCTAAAGGCCTCCCGTTTACCTTCCCGTCCCAACTTGCATTTTTGTCTTTATTTTGATAAATAAGTGCCCCGAAACGGTCATATAATTCAAATTCAAAACTTGTAAACTTCTTGGTTTTACCTTTAAATACCAACAAATCATTGTACCCGTCGCCATTAGGTGTAAAAACATTGGGCAATACGATTTGAGATACTATTGGAAATGACAACACATTAGAATACGACACCTTACCGCTTCCGTCTGCAGGTGTTACCTTTATTTTGAAAAAAGCATTCTCCTCAAACCTATCTAAGTCTGGTCCAAAAGTGAATTGTCCTGCGGACATTAAAACTGCTGCCTGGGCCACCTTTGTGGTTTCATCTAAAGGAATCAGCTCATAGGTACTTGGGGTACTCATCGAATACGGATTTCCACTACTCCAGGTAACTCTTTCGCCTGCTTCGGCTTTTAAAAAAACAGATTCGACCATGGGCGACAACTCGGATTCAGAGTTGCAAATATCTTTAAATGTAACCCAATATTTTTCTGGTTTTTCTAAAGCCTTAACTGCGTTTCCCAAGTAATTATTATCCGAAATACTAAAGACAGTGGCATCTACGCTATCAACCACTACGGTTTTATTATTTACTTCTTTGTATAAAAAATTACGTTTAAATGGCAAATACCACGTCACGTTATTGGTAAAGGTAACCACATTTTTATCCGCATCAGAACTCACATAGGCGTCCTCTATTTGTGGCGGGTGAACCTCACTCCTATCCACACATCGCTCATTCGAATAACTCTCTCCTCTAAACTGCATGTAATCGTACTTGCCCCATGTAGTTTGTTTTATCCGATAGCAATATCTTTTGGTGCAGTTGATGGAGTTATCTGTATAGGAAATTCTATCTTTTTGAATTGATATAGCTGTTTCTAGCCCATTTTCAGTTCTAATTATCTCCTGGGAGTTATTGTACTCAGCACCAAAAAAGAAAAAGCTAGGAGAACCAAACAGTAGTTGCGGATACTTGGTCCAAAAAAGATTATTTTTAATGGGAGAGAATATAGCCGGCTGTAGCGGGTGTGTACATAGCTCCGCAGTTCTTTCATTACCAATTGAACAAGCATCTTTTCTCGAAGCATAAAAACAATAGGCCTTGGTGGAATCCAGGTTTTTTATCTCATAAGTTCCTGGTATGAGGTTATTAATTAGAGAAGTAGCCGTGTTTGCCGGATTGCCTTTTATATACTGAAACAACTTAAACTCGTACGTTGGATTAGTTACATAAGGCCCATCGAAAGTAAGTTTCACTCGGTTAGGACTCGTCATTTCCAACTTGGTCATGTTTGCATTAAACTCTTGATAACTCCCCGGTCCAGTGAGCGAATACACAACTGGCTTTACCTGGGTTCCGGCATCAGCGTTCGGACAGTTTTTACTGAAATTATTATATCCGCCATTTATTTTCAAAGTCCTCGGCAATGTATACGTGGCTTTCTCGGTATAAGGCAAATCTGCCTTTGTAATATTTTTTACTGCAATCCCTGGTCCAAAATCAATCGAATAGGTGTCGTAGTCATTGAGTTTATGCTGTGGAATAACCAATTCTACAGCATTATTACTGCAAACTTGATACGAAAAAACAGGTTTTGTGCTTGGTTTAACGATAATATTTCTGCAGCCCACCATTTTTTCTTTATTGGCATTAACCCCCATAAATAGTATTGTGAGTTCTGCTGGTCTATCAATGGTCGTATACTGATTCTGTAAACTGGCCGTGCCTTTTTTATAAACATAATCCCAAGGCTCTCCTTTGTAGTCATACACAAAACTGTAGCCCGTACCGGCAGTCAAGTTAGACAGTGTAACTACATCTGGCGTACAAATGGTAGTGGCCGAAATATTAAAATCTGCTTTTGCGTAGCGTGTATCGTCACACAGGTTCTGTGCATTTGCCACAACACCAAAGCTCAGCATCAAGGCAAAAACCAAAACGCCATTTTTTATTTTATTAAATAATTCTCTCAATAACTTCGTAACTTTTAATATGGGTTATTTCGCTTTCGAATATTATCTTTGATTACAGATTAATATCGTAGAAAGTTTACATTACAAAAATGGCCTTGAAAGCCATTTGTATTAAAAAATGTATACCACTGATATTCAAAAAACTATAACAAAAATATTAAACTTAAATCAATTTAAAGAAAATTGGTGTTTAAAATATTATAGTAAAAATTAATAATGAACAGCCTCACCAAAAGAAGAGAACCATTCACCTACATGCTTTACCTAGGAATTATAGGTAGTAGCATCTTGTTTTTGTTTATTTTTTTAATATTTCTCAAAAAAGAATACAGCAATCAAGACATCCCCGTAGCTACTCCCAAAATATTTTGGTTGAGTACGGCCACTATATTATTAAGTAGTTTGGGGCTTTTCTTATCCAAAAGCTACGTTAAAGCCGAAAAATTCTCACTTTACAGACTTGCATTAGTCATTTCGTTTATTCTCGGAATCTTGTTTATCACCTTCCAAATCATCGGTTGGCAGCAACTTTATCAGAAAAACATCACCATACAAAACCACACCGGTGCTTCGTTTTTGTTTATACTCTCAGCTTTGCATATTGTTCACACTTTGGGTGGCCTCGTAGCCCTTGCTATGACCGTTTTTAAAGCATTCAAACACGCGAGCTATGTGGATTCGTTTGTATATAACGTAAACCCACCAAATCAACTTCGCCTTAAACTAGTCAGCATCTATTGGCATTTCTTAGATATCATGTGGCTCATTATCTTTTTATTCATGCTTTATCATGCTTCATAAAACCTCCGGCATCGTAATCAGCTACATTTTATACAGAGAAACCTCCATAATTGTCAAAGTTTACACTGAGAAATTTGGCATACAAACCTACATCGAAAACGGCGTTAGGAGCTCGAAAGGAAAAAACAAAATAGCCCTATTTCAACCCTTAACCATCCTTGATTTGGTGGTTTACCACGACCCAAAAAAAGACATCAATCGACTTTCAGAAATAAAATGCCCTAATCCTCTACTGAGTATTCCTTACAACATCAAAAAATCGAGCATAGCACTTTTTATAAACGAGATATTAAGCAAGTCGCTGAAAGAGCATGCAGAAAACATCGAAATGTATAATTTCTTGATTACATCCATAGATAGCCTCGACAAAAAAGAAACACAGTTTGAAAACTTCCACCTTGTTTTCTTGCTTCACTTTGCGTTTTATATAGGTTTTGGGGCCGAATCGGCAACCGAAATAAAAAACCAGCTTTATGAATTTGCATTGCAAATACCGATTGACAAAGTCCACGAAAGCTCAATAAACTTACTATTAAAGTCCAACTATGAAGATTTTTTACCCCTAAAAAGAGAACATCGGTCACAAGTTTTGGATATTCTAATCGGATTTTATCAAATACACATCGAAGGCTTTGGCGAAATAAAGTCTGTTTCGGTGCTAAAAACCGTACTTGATTCTTAATGCTCTATTTGGGCAGTCCCCTAAAGGGTCAGGCTGTCCGCTCATACTCCTCGCTCGTGCCTCGCTGTGGGGTAACCGCTTCCATCCTTACTGCGACACATTCAATTAAAAAAAATGAATTGAAGATTTTAAAACTAGAAATAGGTTTAGTTTCCAATACGAAGTGTTGGCTATGCAGGTACCGAATTACTTACCCGCTTTTTTTGCGTTAATTTTATTCTCAGTTCCTGCTATTAGCTTTTTTATGTTGGTTCGGTGTGTATAAACCAACAGGGCCAACAAAAACCATCCTGAAACCATAATAAGAATCGGGCTTTCTGTAAAAAATGAAATGTAGATATTGAAGACCAAAGCCGCCAAAAGCGAGCCCAAAGAAACATATTTAGATACAACTACTGTAAGCACAAACGCAACCACGCTTATGAGAGCTCCTACAGGCTGAACCGCTAAAATAACCCCAAGCGAAGTCGCGATTCCTTTGCCGCCTTTAAACCCAGAAAAAACTGAGTAAACATGACCCAAAATAGCCACTATCCCCACTAAAAAAGCAAGATCTGGAGTTTCCGAAAAAGTTTTAAATAAATAAACAGGCAAATACCCTTTAACTACATCGAAAAGCAACACGACTATTCCGGCTTTTTTGCCTAATACACGCAATGAATTAGTAGCACCCGCATTTCCACTTCCATGCTCTCTAATGTCTATACCATGGAAAAGTTTTGCATACCAAACCGCAGTAGGAAATGAGCCAAAAAAGTAACTTAGAATAAAAAGTAAAATAGTTATAACCATCAATTAATTTAAAAAGGAATGCAAAGTTAGCAAAATTGTACGATTTCAATAGACTTGCAATAAAAATACAAACAACCCACTAATAAACAACACTTTAATATTTAATTGAATTAACTTTTTCCAATACCTTTTTTCTTCAAGGCTAAGTCGTGAGCAGTGTCATAATAAGACCTCAAATTGGTCCAGTCAAACACATCAGAGATATTCTCTACTCTATTTCTTTGGCGAATCCTGTCTCTACGACTCATGGTCACGAACTTAAACAAAATATCGGCCAACTGCTCGGCAGCTTCATTAAAGGTTTTCTCTTTTCTGTTTACCACATATACCCCTACGTTTTCGTAGTCATGCATAAGCTGCATCATGAAGTCACCAAAGCCAGAAAGATCAGACGTAACCGTTGGAATACCTCTTACTACACACTCAAGTGGCGTATAGCCCCAAGGCTCATAGTAACTCGGAAATACACCCAAGTGGCATCCTCTCACAAACTGGCTATATTCTAAACCAAACAGCGGATTGGTAGGTGAAATAAAGTCAGGGTGATATACAAACTTCACTCTATCTTGCTGGTGGTTTTTCATGTTTGAGTTCTCAAAAAACTCAGTAATCTCATCTGGCTTTTGAAGCAAATGCGTTACTGTGCGAGGCAAGGTTTTGGTTTTCCAAGTTTGGATAGTTCTTCTTAGCCTTAATCTCCAATATTCCTCCACAAACTGATTCAAGTCTGGTAGCTTTGCATCATCATTTGAGGCAGAAGCATAAAATAAATGCTCCCCTATTTCTTTCTCAATAGACTCTACGGTTTGTCTTATTTCTTCCATTACAGCCCTTGACTGCAACACTTGCGGATCAATAGAATACACAGGATTTCGGGTGATCATAAACATCACTACGGTGGTATCTATACCTGCCTGCACAATCTTAAAATTAAGGCGTTTTAAGGCTTCAAGGGTTAAATCGTACCCCTTGTTTTTGAACTCATATCTGCCTGAGGTAAAGAAATATAAGGTATTGTCAAGATCCCATGAGTAACTTTGAAAAAAGTGGCCCATCACAAACTGATTGATTTTTTGCTTATACTTTAAGTGAAGATTTTGGAACTCGTGAGTAGCCGCAAATCTGGTTATGTTTAAACCATTTGGCAAAATCAAATCACACACTCTTCCAAAAAACACCTCGCACTCTTTTGCCGTAACATCACTTACGGTGGTGAGCACGTGGCAGCGTTGAGCTGACTGCCTTTCTATGCCTGCTTGGGCTTCTATTCCATATTCGCGTGCTTCTTTTTCCCAATTATAATATGGAAGTTGTTCATAAAAATCATTTACATTGCCGGCAATATATCTACCAAGCATAGTAGCATGTGTAGTAAATACCGTTCCTATGTTAACTCCCTTTAGCCTCAAGTCTGGTAATCCTGAAGAGGCCATCCACTCATGAAAATGAGCCACTATTTCATATTTACGGCTATTTTTCTCAGCAAATAAGGTTAGGTATTTTTTAATTAAATCACCAAAAGCAAGCACACTATTTACAAGATCCTCACAATTTATAGTAGAAATATTATGATTCTCCCATAGCTCATATTTTATACTGTCTATTTTTTCTAGATGCTTATGAAAATCTATTAGAATTATTCTAGGCCTGCCGGTTACTAGCCATCTGCCATAATATACATCAAAACCTTCGTCGCGAAGTATTTTTGCTGTTTCCGAAAAAATGGAATTATCATCGTCTTGTCTTTCAAATTCGATGGCTGCTGTTTGTGGAAAATACGGTCCGATTAAACAATAATTTTCACCCCATTCTTCTACCATGGCAGGTACTTTCGAACGGATAACCGTGTAGATTCCTCCTACTTGATTACAAACTTCCCACGCACATTCAAAAAGAATTGGTTTCTCTCCTACCCGCTTCTCTATTTTTATCACTTCTTCAGATTCTTTTTTCAATTTAGGAACAGACATACTTCTTTATATTTAATCTAGGTTTCTTTGGTATACCGATAGGTTTTTGGGTTTAATAAATAAGGTCAATTATTTATTTTGCCTAAACATAATTATAATTTTTAATTAAATAATAACATTCATTAAAGTAAATGTTAGTTTGAAATAAAAAAAACAGCTTTGAGGATTATTACAAGCTTTTTATATCAGAAAAGCTCCCCTAATCTGTATTTTGGAACAATATTTAAATGGATATATGCTTTTTCTGTAGCCTCTCTTCCACGAGCTGTTCGTTTCAAAAAACCTTCTTTAATCAGAAATGGCTCATAAACTTCTTCAATGGTTTCGGCCTCCTCGCCTACGGCTGTTGCTATTGTAGACAAACCAACCGGTCCGCCTTTAAACTTCTCTACGATGGTCAGCAAAATCCTGTTGTCCATTTCGTCTAATCCATCTTGGTCAACCTCGAGTGCGGTCAATGCTATCTCGGCTATTTCAACTGTGATTTTACCATTACCTTTTACTTGGGCAAAGTCGCGAGTTCTTCTCAATAAATTGTTTGCTATTCTAGGCGTTCCTCTGCTCCTTCTTGCTATTTCGTATGCCCCTTCATCGTCTATTGGCGTATTTAAAATATAAGCCGAACGCTTTAAAATTTTACTCAATAACTCTGCATCATAATACTCAAGACGGGCATTGATACCAAACCTCGCTCTCAGCGGAGAGGTCAATAAACCCGAACGCGTAGTAGCACCTACCAATGTAAACGGATTTAAGCCAATCTGCACACTTCTGGCATTTGGGCCAGAATCGAGCATGATGTCTATTTTGTAATCTTCCATGGCCGAATACAAATATTCTTCCACGATGGGGTTTAGCCTATGGATTTCATCAATAAAAAGTACGTCGTTGGTTTCAAGTGAGGTCAATAAACCGGCAAGATCGCTGGGCTTATCTAAAACTGGCCCTGAGGTTATTTTTAAGGATGCCCCAAGTTCATTTGCCACTATATGTGAAAGGGTAGTTTTACCTAAACCTGGAGGGCCATGTAAAAGCACATGGTCAAGTGCCTCGCTTCTTAGTTTGGCGGCTTTTACAAATACTTTAAGATTTTCTAAGATTTTATCCTGTCCAGAGAAATCATCAAAAGAAATCGGACGTAAGGCTCTGTCTAAATCTTTATCTATAGGATCTAGATTTTCTTCGTCGCCGGTTAAATAATCTTCACGCATACCTTTATTTCTATATTGATTCTCTCTTTTTTAAACAAACAAAAATAGGAATACTAATACGCAAAACCTTCAGAAAACATAACTTTTTACTCAGTGCAACACAATCACACTTCCTCTTGCAGTTAAGATGCCCCGTTCGGGAAAATATTTAGATTTATATTTCAATGTGTAGGTGTAAAGTTGGTTGCCAAAATATCGACCTTTAAACTTTCCGTCCCACCTTACATCAAGGTTATCCGTAGTAAAGACCACCTCCCCCCACCTATTATATATTTGTAGCTCAGGTTCTATTATGTGGGCATCATGTATCTCTAAAAGGTCATTTATAGCATCTCCGTTTGGAGTAAAAGCATCGGGAATAAAAATCCGAGGTTCACAACCTTCCAAAATTGTAATCTTAGAATTGGTTATGCAGCCCAAATCGTTCTCTACCTCTAATAAATATAAACCTGGAAGAGCAAACTTATATGCAGAATCTGGACTATTCAATGAAGTACCAACACTTGTTTGCCAATCATATTCAAAACCTTTACCTCCAACAGTGGCAGGGCCAATAAGCTTACTTTCTCCTTCTACCACACATAAATATTCGATCGAAGGCAATGTTAAAATTGGTGAAGGCTTAATATAAATACTATCTACAAAAATCCTTTCTAAACATTCGGTTTCTAATAATGAATTGATGGTTTTATTATTCACTATTTTTTCGAGTGGAGACTTATTAAAAATCACCACTTTTATCTTAAAGGTATTCCATCCAAGTTTAGGGAATGTATACGAAATTTGCTCACCTTTTTGCTCAGAACCATCTTCAAACATCCACGTAAATTCACTTTTTAGAGGGTCACATATCGGATTTACAGTCAAAATAGTAGGGCTTTTATGACAGTTTCCGTCATAACTAGCACTTAAGCCATCGCTCTCTTGCTGTGGAACAGCTTTTACCACTGTTGGCAAACCGAGCTTGGTTGTGCCAGCTACAGTTATACCTTTCGTTGTCGAACCCGGTGTATTTGAATAACCTACTGTGGCAGCATCTCCAACTTGATCAGGTCTTTGAATATAAGGCACGAAATCTTGATCTAAAATACTCAAGTATATTAGCTTAGAGCCGTCGCCTCCAATAGGACCTAATTGAACTGCCCCAAACTGAAAGGAAGCACTTCTATCTATTATAATTTTACTAGCTCCTATTGCAGCATCAGTGCCAGCGAGTAAATTAAGTTGGATAAGTTGAGATTCCTGCCCCAGAAGTAGATCACCACTAACAGAGACATACAAAACATCCGAATTGTTAGAAAAAGCTACGCCATAAATGGTGGGTGGAGCATCAACCCCAATATCTATCAATCTCGGATTTAGCAATTGACTGGTATTGGCGTCTATATCAAAAATCTCAACGTAGTTTTTGTTTCCAATCACAGTTCCTCTTGCCATCAACCTGTTATTTGGAGATACGGTTGCTTGGCCAGAGGCCACATAACCAGGATCAGGAGTATTGCCCACTGCTTGAGGAACTACGCTAACGCCATTTGAGTCTATCATTATGGTTTGAAAACCACTTCCATCTAGGGAGTTGGCATAGAGCACAAAACCGGTTTCATCACCATTTGGCGTGACCGAAATTCGCTCTTCCACAGGCATTATTACTGGAATATTGGTAGCTACTATCGCTCCTTTTTTATTATTAAATCGGGTATCTATAATCGAATAGGAAAGCAAGCCATTTGTAGGATTAACCGTAAACAAATAATATTGATGGTGCTGACATTCGTTACACGAATTTTTTGGCACAATAACGACACCTTGAGACGGAACCGTAGTTAAACCTTGATATGCCGAGCTATCCACCATCAATATTTCAGAATCATCTAAGCCTGAGTATACTTTTTTTCCATCGGAAGCAAAAGCGAGCCTACCGTCTGGACCGTAAACCATACCTGCTGCTCCTTGTAAATTCAGTGGATTACTAGTGGTGGTACCAGAAGCGTTAAAAACGGGATCGGTTATTCCAGGAATTAACAAAAAATCACCTGTGGAGGCCGTCGAATCTCTTGGTATTACTGTACCCGTTTGATTAAATTCTAAAGTTGACCCAAAACCAAAATACCATTTTTGTGGCTCATTTCCACTTGGTGGATTTTGTAAACAAAACTTAACATTTATTCGTGCTGTAAGCGAACAGTTGGAGTTACCATCATAAACCTGAACGGAATAACAACCTGAGGAATCTACCGAAATGGTTGGAGTGGTCTCTCCATTTGGAAACCATAAATACCTATAATTTCCACCACCGTTTAGCAGATTGCCTTTATATGGGTCCAGTTTTAAAGTTTTCCCGCCACATACGGTGGTATCGGCTACTTCTTTTTTGTTAAACATCGGTTGCTGCGGATAGCTACCTACTGTAACAGTTTTAGTAGTGGGAGTACCTGAACCCGGGCCAGTTGGCCTATTTAAAGTAACAGTATATGTACCCACGGTTTGGAAATTGTGTGATGCATTTCTGGTAGTGACTATGGGGCTACCATCACCAAAATTCCACTCCCAAGAAGTAGCAGTGGGTAATTCATCAAAAAATATCGTGGATTCTGAGCAACCAGAGGCAACTCCCGAAACTGGATCTACCACTTTATTGGAAACACACACATTTGGACTAGAATAAAACTGTGCAAAGCTTCGCCCACCTATGCCAAACATACACAGAAACATAAAAAGAGAGATATGTTTTTTAAATAATTTCAAACAGTTAAGGCCTTAAAGTCATTAATAAATTAGTGTACAAAAAACGTACTAAATCCGCTTTTATTTTTAAAATAATGGATGTTATATATTTACTATACGTATTAATAGAACAAACAAATTGCAATTTTGCTTATTTTTATTTGATTTTTTAAGAAAAAAAGTTTCGGCTCCCCAAAAAAGAGGAATTAAAAGCTAATCAATTCATATTAAATAACATACTTAAGATCTCCTTAAAACGTTAAAAGTTGGAATTGTTTTTTTTGGAATGAATTTTGCAATGGTACATCAAAAGGTTCCATAATTATTGAGAATGAAAAAAATATATATCATATTGTGCCTCTTGTGTAGCTCTTTGATTTCAAAGGGTCAAGATCCACAGTTTACCCAGTTTTACGCTGCTCCTTTATATCACAACGCCGCCTTTACTGGTAGTGGATATGCTCCTAGGGTAATGTTTAACTACCGAAATCAGTGGCCATCCCTAAATGCTAACTTTATAACTTCGTTAGTTTCTATCGATCATTTTATAGAAAAAGCGAATAGTGGAATAGGATTAACCATCTTAAACGATAACCAAGGCAATCATTTTAAAAATACCGAAATAACGGGTTTGTATTCATACCAACTACAAATAGGTGCCAAAAACTTCCTTAGAATGGGACTTCAAGGTGGATACTCGATTCGTGGCTTTGACCCCAATGGTTTGATTTTCGGAGATATGTTAAACAATAATGGAAGCACAGGAGGAAGCTCATCTGACCCTGCTGCCAATCCAGCTAATTATCAAACTGTGAAAATATTTGACCTTGGTTCGGGAGTTTTATATTATAACCCAAATGCGTTTTTGGGAGTCTCTCTAAATCATATTTTACAACCCAAAATCAACATAATTCCAGGTGGCAGCAGCGATTGTGCGAATGGCGATTGCCTTAACAGAAAAGTTACTGTAAATGGTGGTTTGGTAGTTCCATTAGGTGACCACAATGCTGGCCCAGACAAAGAATTTACACTTACCCCTACTTTTTTGTATAAAAAACAAGGGCAGTATTCTCAATTAGACATGGGGGCTTATGTAACGTACACGCCACTTACGGCGGGTTTATGGTATAGAGGTATTCCACTTAAAAAGGTTTTTTCTAATTTCCCAAATCAAGACGCCGTCTCAGCTTTGGTTGGATTTAGATTTGAAAACTTCTCAGTTGGCTATAGTTATGACCTTACAATTTCGGGATTGGGCTCTACTTCAGGCGGCTCACATGAGATTTCTATATCTTATCAATTAGATAAATTTGAAAGCGATATTAGTCCATATAAAAGACAAAGAAAGAAAGAATTGGCTTGTCCTAAATTCTAAGAATTCGTAAAATATTAATAAAAGCCTCTTAAAATGGAATAATTTTAGGAGGCTTTTTGTTTCTCATACACACGAAAAAAAATATTCATTCGTATAGGTCTTTGAAAAGTAAAATTATATGTTCTTAAGAAAACTGTTATTTTTTGTATTTCTAGGCGTTTCAGCCTTTGCTCAGTTAGACACTCCTACCACTTGGAGCACTAAAGTCAGTCCCGAAAACCCTAAAGTGGGCGACGTGGTATCGATAGAGTTTACTGCCAAAATCCAAAAAAATTGGAAAATATATGCGGCAAACATGGACCCAAATATTGGCCCTATAGTTACAGAATTTAACTTTAAAAAAAGTGCCGATTTTGAACCAATAGGCAAAATAATTCAAGCCAAAGCTCCCAAAAAAGTTTACGAAGACATTTGGGAATCAGATGTTTTGATATACAAAGAATCTGCTAAGTTTATTCAAAAAGTCAAAATCCTAAAAGAAAACCCAAGCATTACTGGAAAGATATCGTATCAGTCGTGCACAGACGTGGATGGTAGATGTATAAATGGTGATGAAAAGATTAATGTTTCCATCAAGACTTCAGCTGCTTCACAAGCAGAAGTAAGCAAAATAGCTCCAGAAACTATTGCCACTACAGAAGAAATAGCAAGCGTAATCAAAGATAGCACGGAGACAAAAATAGACTCGGTATCAGTAACTCAACAAACTCCCGTAGTGAATACTGAAAGCGATGTTACTTCTACGCCAACTGAACCACAAAGTGGCTCTACCGAGGACCTTTGGAAGTTCCTTTTGGCGGCATTCGGAGTCGGCTTTGCCTCAATATTTATGCCGTGTATATATCCTATTATGCCAATGACGGTTAGCTTTTTCACAAAACAAGAAAAAGGAAAATCTAAGGCTGTTTTTTATGGCGTTTCTATCATGTTTATTTTTGGCTTGATGGGCTTAGTTACCATGTCTTTGGGTGCTCCGTTTCTAAATTTCTTGAGTACACATTGGATTCCAAACTTAATATTCTTCGTAATTTTTATTCTTTTCGGAATCTCACTTTTGGGAGGATTTGAAATAATATTGCCTCACAATGCCGTCAATAAAATAGACCGCATGTCAGATAGAGGTGGTTTTATTGGTATATTTTTCATGGCTCTTACTTTGGTGGTCGTTTCATTTAGTTGCACAGTGCCTTTGGTGGGCACATTGCTTATAGCTGCTGCCCAAGGCGAAGTTCTGAGGCCTCTATATGGTATGCTTGCTTTCGGTTTACCATTTGCCCTTGTTTTCTCAGGGTTGGCAATGTTTCCTCAAATATTAAAAACCCTACCAAAGTCTGGTGGATGGTTAAATGAACTTAAAGCCGTCTTCGGATTCTTAGAGTTTGCTTTGGCACTCAAGTTTTTAAGTAACATTGACTTGGTTTATCACTGGAACTTAATCCATAGAAACGTTTTCCTTGTTATTTGGATATTGGTTGCTTTTCTAATTGGTATATATATTTTGGGGTATTTAAGAATGCCAAAAGATGACAAAATAACTAAAAGAGGCGGGCTAAGAATTAGCTTCGCAGTATTGTTTTTTGCATTAGCGGCATATATGTTACCCGGTGTCACTGGTAAATCGCTTTCATTACTTTCTGGCATTTTACCTCCAATGCCGGTAGCTGCAAGTTCGGCTGCTCCAGAAAGCGACAAAATGAGAGCATTGCCTCATGGTTTGTTTGGGTTTTATGATTTCGATGACGCAAAAGAACACGCAGCTAAAGTTGGTAAGCCGATTCTTATAGATTTTACCGGCTATGCATGTGCTAATTGTAGAAAAATGGAAGAAAACGTTTGGCCAAAACCAGAAGTTTTAGAAAGACTTAAAAATGACTTTGTGATAGCATCACTATATGTGGATGATAAAAAAGAACTTCCAAAAGAAAAGCAGTTTGTTTCTACCCACGACCAAGAACTAAAAACTACCGTTGGCGAAAAAAACATGGATTTAGAAATAACAAAATACAACAACAACGCTCAGCCATACTATATAATCGTAAATGCAAATGGCGAAACTATCGTGAATCCATTGGGATATAGCACGGTAGAAGATTTTGTGAAATTTTTAGATAAAGCCAAAGCGGCAAAAAAGTAATTTTAATACTGACCTTGAAAAAGCATATTCAGACAACGGAATGTGCTTTTTTTATGCGTTTGCTTTAACTATTCTAAATACACGATATATAAACCAAACCGCAATACCCATAACTATCACCCCAATAATACCCAATAGCGGATAGTTTTCTAAAGGACTGTGTTTGTCTTTCTGTACGATAATTAAACCCGCCATGAGCGTAGCCAAACCACCCGCTATCTGCTGAAGTGATGAATTTATACTCATAAAAGCACCTCTGTCTTGCATATTCGGTATAGCCGAAGTCAAAGTAGTGGCCGGAATCATACGCGACATTATTCCCATAAAAAGGAGAATATTTAAAGGTATAATTAAATACAAAGGCGTTGGTCCAAGGTTGGTATAAATCAAAATTACGATCATGGCCCAAACAGAGCCAATGACAAATATTTTGAACTTATTGTAAGTATCGCTAAGTCTCCCCACAAGTGGCATGACCACCAGAGAAGAAACTCCCGTAAACATAAATATCAAAGGCAGTTGCTCTTGCGATACTCCCAAATTATTTACCGCAAATGCACTACCAAATGGCATCATCAAATACCCACTGATAGACAACAAAGCGGTGGAGAGAAAAGCAATTCGGTAGTTTTTGAGAAAAACAACATGTTTGAAATGAGCAAAAACATTCTTTTCGTTTTTTAATTTCAAATGCTCATCTACTGGTTTTAGTTTAATTATCAGGGTTATTAAAATACCGATTGCCAAGATTACAATCATAAGAAAAGGAGCATGCCAGCCCCAAAGATTAGCCAAATATAAGCCTACTGGAATGCCGAGTACTTGACTGGCCGCAAATCCCATTTGAACGATTCCCATCACTCTGCCTCGCTGGTTTAGTTCAAACAAATCAGTCACAATAGCCAAGCTTACTGAGCCCATCACGCCACCAAATATGCCAGTAAATATTCGTGCTGCCACTAAGGTCACGTAGGTTTCGGCAAGACCACATAAAAATGTACCGATGATGAAGCCTGAATAAAAGAAAATTAATATTTTTTTACGGTCAAATTTATCTGCAAAACCAGCAGCTAACAAGCCTGAGAAGCCTGCACTAAATGCGTAACTAGAAACCGTGATACCAAATTTTGTAGGATTAATCTCTAGTGATTTCATCAAAATATCCCCTAGCGGAGACATAACCATAAAATCTAAAACAACCGTAAATTGGGTAACAGCCAAAAGAAACATGACGAACTTTTGGTACGAACTAAGCGGTTTAATTTCCATATTTTTTAAAAAAAGAACACAAAACGATATAGTCCTTCCAATGAGTTTTAAACACTTTTAGTTCAAATGTCTTATCTTCAATATTATCCCGCCCAGTTTTCTCTATCTAAACTACGGTATTGTATAGCTTCTGCCAAATGCTCAATTCGGATATCTTCTGTCCCCGCAAGGTCAGCTATAGTTCGCGAAACTTTCAATATACGATCGTATGCCCTCGCAGACAAGCCTAACCTTTCCATTGCTTTTTTGAGAAGTGCTTTACCCGGATCACTTATTTCACAAATTTTCTTTACCATTTCGGCTGGCATCATGGCATTGGAATGTATATCTTCAAACGCTTTAAACCTTTCTATTTGAATTTCACGTGCTTTCACCACTCGCATTCTTATTTCTGATGATGTCTCATTTTTTCTTGTTGAAGATATTTCATCAAAACTCACCGGCGTTACCTCTACATGTAAATCTATTCGGTCTAACAACGGCCCTGAAATCTTATTTAAATACTTCTCAACAGCACCAGGAGGGCAAGTACAGTCTTTTTCGGGATGGTTGTAATAGCCACATGGACACGGGTTCATACTGGCAATCAACATAAAACTTGAAGGAAATTCCACTGCCAACCTGGTTCTAGAAATCACTACTTTTCGCTCTTCCAAAGGCTGCCTCATTACCTCTAAAACCGTACGTTTAAACTCCGGCAATTCGTCTAAAAACAAAACGCCATTGTGTGCCAGCGAGATTTCACCGGGTTGCGGAAAACTACCGCCTCCTACCAAAGCAGCATCTGAAATAGTATGGTGAGGATTACGGAATGGCCTTCGTGAAACCAACGATGAAACAGCATCTAGCTTACCAGCCACCGAATGTATTTTAGTTGTTTCTAAAGCCTCCATTAACGTCAAAGGAGGCAAGATAGAAGGTAGCCTTTTGGCTAACATGGTTTTTCCGGCACCCGGAGGTCCTATCATGATGGCATTATGACCGCCTGCGGCTGCTATCTCTAGGGCTCTTTTTATGTTTTCTTGTCCTTGCACATGTGAGAAATCCGCATCGTACTCATTTACCGAATGGTAAAACACGTCTCTTGTGTCTGTTATGAGCGGCTTTATTTCTAACTCACCTGTCAAATACCCTACTGCCTCATCCAACGTTTCCACGCCTATAACATCTAGGTTATTTACAATAGAAGCTTCTGCGGCATTTTCTTTGGGCAATATAAAACCCTTTAGCTTCTTTGAACGTGCTTCTATAGCTATCGGCAATACACCTTTTATAGGCCGTAACTTTCCATCGAGAGCAAGTTCTCCTAGTATTACGTAATCTTTCAGTTCTTTTTCAAACACAATATTCCCTGCCGAAGAAAGCAAACATAATGCAATCGGCAGGTCATAGGCAGAGCCTTCTTTCCTGATATCAGCTGGTGCTAAGTTTACGATTGTTTTATATCTAGATAACTCAAAGCCGCCATTTTTTAGAGCAGCATCTATTCGCTGCAAACTTTCTCTTACAGCATTGTCAGGCAAACCAACTACACTTAAACCGAACCCGCCTTTAAGTACACTAACTTCTACGGTTATTAAAGTGGCACTTACTCCATATACTGCAGCACCATTTGTTGTGGATAACATATTTCTTTCTTTTTTATTATAGATCCCAACGCCAGTCTTTTCCAATAACTAGCTCTTGTTTTAGGTTTTGTTTTATTAAAAACTCTTTGGTTTCTGAATCGTTTAATTTTTTTACTGGAAGTTCATTCATATTGGCTAATGCGTATAGCATCATGGCCGTAAAACGAACATTGTTATTTATCTGGTCTTTATCAATTAGGTCAAATCTATCGCAATTGGCATGGTAACAGTTATATGCTTTAACCGGAAAACTTCCTGAAGGCGAACAAACCGGCACTCCATGTATCATAAATGGCTGATGATCTGAATGAAGTCCCGCAGCGTTTCTGTTCATATTTTTATATGCGGGATCTATTTTGGCCATCAATTCTCCTATCTTATCCATTTCAGCTTTGAGTTTATCATTGCCCATTGCGTTGAAACCCATCGTATTGTTTACCATGTCGAGGTTCATCATCAGTTTTACATCTTCTAGTTTATTTGCATCCAGATATTGTTTCACCATGTTTCTAGAACCTAAAAGCCCCTGCTCTTCTCCCATAAACATCACAAACTCTATGGTTCTCGATGTTTTTAAGTTAAGTTTTTTAAACACTCTCGCTATATCTAACACCGAAAATGAACCGATTCCGTTATCCATCGCCCCAGTAGCCAAATCCCACGAATCTAAGTGGCCTCCAATTATTATTTTCTCCTTTTTTAGCTTTTTAGAAGTTCCCTCTATCGTGGCTATCACGTTTCTAGCTTTAATAGGCCTACTAAAGTTACGCATGTCTATTACGCCCAATATATTCTTCTCATCTCTTATCCATCTTCTAATTGCTTTTCCCGTTTCTACTGAAACACAAACTGCAGGTATTGGAATCAATTCGCCCGTAACGGAGGCTGTACCTGTTAAAAGCACACCACCTTCCACAGCATTTGCAATAATTACCGCGGCCGCTCCATGCTCTATAGCCAAGGCAGTTTTTTCAGATCGATGTAGATTTTTAAGAGATTTGTTGTCCGGATTTTGAATATTAATATTAAATAAAGCGACCTTCCCTTTTATCTCATTTTTAACTTTTTCAAAATCCCCTTCTAAGCCGTCTCCACAGTCTACTATCTGAGCCGATACATGCGAGCTAACCGGTGAGTGAGCCAAAGCCACAACCTCTACATCTACAAAATTATCGCTTTCGGCAGGCACCAAAGTTAAACTAACTGTATCTCTCGACCACGACTCAACTGTAAACGGCTGATAATTTAGGTTTTTGTAGCCATAACTTTTCAATAGGTTATACGCAAACTCTTCCCCTTTTTTTCCGTTAATACTGCCCGTTAACCTATGCCCTATGGTGGAGGTAGCCTCACCAAGCGAAGCATAAGCATTTCCGTTTTCTAAAACATCTTTATTAATCAAATTAAAAATTTGCTCCAGACTTTCGGGTTTTAAAGTCACAAATGATGGAAATACCAAAATGCCAAAGATGGCCGTTAAAATAACACTACGCTTAAACATGGATCGAAGGATTATGGTTAGTTTATTGACAGATTAAAAACAACAGAATATTTTACGTTTGACAAGAAATCACCCTAAATATAGAATATTTTATTTTTATTTGTTGTAATCAAACAAACGAACTATGAAAAAAGCCTTGATTTTTTCACTAAATATTATTGCGTTAAACATGACATACGGACAAAAAATGAGTGCAGATGGACAAACAGCTCCGATAGCAGCTCAGAAAAACCACGAATTAAAAATCCACAACCACTCCCGAAATGACCCTTATTATTGGTTAAATCAGAGAGAAGACCAAGAAGTACTTGACTATCTAAACGCAGAAAATACGTATTTAGACAATGTAATGGCCCCCATATCTGACTTTAAAGAGCAACTTTTTGAGGAAATGAAGAGCAGAATAAAGGAACAAGACGAATCTGTTCCTTATTTAGACGGAAACTATTATTACTATTCGAAATACGTACAAGGTGGAGAGTATCCGGTCTATTGTAGAAAAAAAGGAAGCCTCGATGCGAAGGAAGAAATAATTCTGGATGGAAACGAAATGGCCAAAGACCAAAGCTATTTTAACATCGGTGGTTTTGAAGTTTCTGATAATGAGCAAATCCTTGCTTTTGGTGTGGATACCGTAAGCCGTAGAAACTACGTTTTAGGTTTTAAAAATCTCCAAACTGGCGAAATATTAGCTGATAAAATAGAGCTGACAGAAGGCGGAAGTTATGCTTGGGCAGCAGATAATAAAACCATTTTTTACATTATTCGCGACCAACAAACCCTTTTGGGTGACCGAGTTTATAGGCATGTTTTAGGTACCAAACCTGAAGCAGACGTTTTGGTTTACCATGAGAAAGATAATCAATTTTATATGGGACTAGGACGTACGAAATCTAAAAAATATATTGCCATATATTCGGGTCAAAACGGGGTCTCTACTGAGTTTCAATTGTTAAATGCCTCTGAACCAAGTGGTAGTTTCAAAACTTTTTTCCCTAGAGAAAAAGGCTTAGAATATTTCATTGATCATTATAAAGACAATTTTTTAATCCGTACAAATTACCAAAACGCTCCCAATTACCAGTTAATGGAGGTTTCGGAGCAAAAACAAGGCGACCTTAAAAACTGGAAAACATTGATAGCACATAGGGCTGATGTTTTTCTGGAGGGAATGGAAGTATTTAAAAACCACCTCGTTATTCAAGAACGAAAAGATGGATTAATGCATATAAGAATCATTGACCAAAAAGAAAAAAAAGAGCATTATCTAAACTTTGGAGAACCTGCATATGATACCTACGTAAGTGTAAATCCAAACTTTGAAACCAACATACTCAGATTTGGATATACCTCATTAACTACTCCAAATTCAACTTTTGACTATAACATGGACACCCGTGAAAAAGTCTTGAAGAAAGAGCAGGAAATACTCGGTGGTTTTAATAAGTCAAATTACAAATCAGAGCGTTTTTTCGTAACTGCACGAGATGGAGCCAAGGTTCCAGTATCTCTAGTTTACCACAAAAACACCAAAATTGACGGATCGGCTCCTTTGCTCCAATACGCCTATGGGTCTTATGGTGCATCTATGGATGCCACATTTAGCTCCACACGTTTAAGCCTTTTAGACCGCGGCTTCGTATATGCTATTACGCACATTAGGGGCGGCCAAGAAATGGGCAGACAATGGTACGAAGACGGAAAAATGTTCAAAAAAATAAATACATTCAATGATTTTGTGGATTGCTCGAGATATTTAACAGAAAAAAAATATGCGAATCCAAAAAAGCTTTTCGCCATGGGAGGAAGTGCAGGAGGATTGTTGATGGGAGCAGTAATAAACCAAGCTCCCGAACTTTATGAAGGTGTGGTAGCAGCAGTGCCTTTTGTAGATGTAGTTACTACTATGTTAGACGAGAGTATTCCACTTACCACAGGAGAGTTTGAAGAATGGGGAAATCCTAAAAATGAAGATTCTTATAAGTATATGTTGTCTTATTCGCCTTATGACAACGTAGAACATAAAAAATATCCGAATTTATTAGTGACCACTGGCCTTCATGACAGTCAAGTACAGTATTGGGAACCAGCAAAATGGGTGGCCAAACTTAGACAATACAAAACAGACAAAAACTTATTGTTATTACATACAAATATGACTGCGGGTCATGGTGGAGCATCTGGAAGGTTCTCTGCATTAAAAGACACCGCACTTATGTACAGTTTCATCTTAGATTTGTCTACTAAATAAGTTTATGGTCCAATAATTGAATGAATAGTTTTTTTTAAATTTATTTTATTATATTTTTGCATGGGCTTAAAAACTATATTTAAACGCCTAGTTTCACAAAGATTAATGCTTTTTAATTAAATCTTTATTATTCAAAAAAAAATACAAAATGAAGAAGGTCACATTTCTTTTATTAACTCTCTTGACTTTTGGAAGCTTAACCACGCAAGCTCAAGATACATGCAGTGTTTGCAAGCCATATAAGTGGGAAGTTGGTATTCCCCTTGGTATCAACCAGTATTTTGGTGATATGCACTGTAGTAAACCTTATGCATCTCAAGTTAATCCTGTTATTGGGGTTTTCGTAAGAAGACATATTAATGATTATTTCACAATAAGACCCCAAGTATTGGTTGGTCGTATGGGTGGTAGAGACTTAGACAGCCCAATAGACCAGTGGGATTACAGAAGATTGAAGTTTAGATCAACTCCATTTATAGAGGCCGCTGTTCTAGGGGAGTTTTATCCACTTAGAGAAAGAAGGTTTACTTGTGATGGCTTTATGAAAAAGACACTAACTCCTTATTTGTTTGGAGGTATTGGTGCTACTTACTCAAACCCAACAGTTTATCAAGAAGCAGGTGCTGTTGCTCCGGTTATACCAAGAGACTTACAAGCAGATAGAGATTATCTTAAAAAGTTCGGTAACAGAATAGCAGCGGTTATTCCAGTTGGAGTAGGTGTAAAATATAACGCAACAAGAAGATTAACACTTGGAGCTGAAGCTGGTTACAGATTCTCTATGTCAGATTACCTTGACGGTATCAGTATGGCAGGTAACTCTTCAAGAAAAGATGGTTATTTCTTAGCTAACATATTAGCTTCATATAGATTTGGTGATAAAGACTCTGATAAAGATGGAGTTGTTGACAAATGCGACCTTTGTGTAAACGAAGTTGGTTTGCCTAAATTCCAAGGATGCCCTGATACCGACGGTGACGGCGTGCCTGACAAAGACGATGCTTGTCCTACTGTAGCTGGACCAATTGGCCTGAAGGGCTGTCCAGATTCCGACGGTGACGGCATTCCTGACAAAGACGATGCATGCCCTACTTTGGTTGGCCCAGCTTACTTAAACGGTTGTCCAGATAGAGATTTTGATGGTGTTGCAGATAAAGACGACGCTTGTCCAGACGTTGCAGGTGTTAAAGAACTTAAAGGTTGTCCTGATACTGACGGAGATGGAATAGCAGATAAAGATGATGCATGTCCAAACTCACCTGGCCCTGCGGCACTTAACGGCTGCCCTGATTCAGACGGAGATGGAGTAGCTGACAAAGATGACGATTGCCTTAACGTAAAAGGTTTGGCTTCAGCAAATGGATGTCCAGATAGCGACGGTGACGGTGTGCCTGATAACAAAGACCTTTGCCCTTCTATTCCTGGATTGATGAGCAACGGCGGTTGTCCAGAAGGATATATAAACGGTGTAGCTCCATTTATGGGTTACAAATCTGCAAGTGGTTGTGTAATATCTGCTGCTGAATTAGATCAACTTAACTATGCCGCTCAAGGAATTGAGTTTTATACAGGAACCAACAAAATTAAGCCATCGTCATACAAATCTCTACAAAGGGTATGTGATGTACTTTCTAGATGTAAAGATGCCAAATTGGTAATCAACACTTACAACGATAACGGAAGCAGTGCTCAAAACGTAAGACTAGCTTCTCTTAGAGCTTGTGCGATATATTCTTACTTCTTAAAGAAAAAATGTATCTCTAAATTTAGAATGTCATACAAAGGATATGGAGACGAAGATCCAAACTCTTCATACATGACTCCAGATGGCAAGAAATCAGGCTCTAGAACAGAGTTCTTGTTGAAATAACATTATCGATCATAAAATAAAAAAAGCGACCTTGAGTCGCTTTTTTTGTGGACTGACGGTTTTGGGGTTAGTAATTTAATTGGGTGGATCCGTTGGCGGATGTTTTTGAATACACTACTTCTTATTCTTACGCCTTAAATAATCCTATCATGTACGTTGATCCGAATGGTGATAGCACCGTTCATGTAGATGATTTGAATTGGAATAGCTTTAATCCAAACAGTGATGATGTTTTATTAAATCCTGTCGTTGTAAGAGCAAGTAGCAATTCAAATTCTGGAACCCAAGTTATGAATCAAGTTTCAGGCTTTTGGGGCTGGTTTGACCAAGTCTGGAATGGAAACAGAACCTATTATGATGGTCGATCCGTAAATTACAAAGGAGTTCTTCAAGATTATTATAATTCTGTAATGGGAACTCCCCCTGATATAGGTATTAGCAAAGGGGTAAAACTTATTTCTTGGTCAAGTCTAAAATTATCTAGGATTGCTGGTGAATTACAGAATGGCAAAAAAGTTGTTAGAGTAGCCTCTAGAGCCGAAGCTGAAGAATTGTTTTTAAGAATATTCCAAGGTAAGGGATTTAAAAATACTACAGAGAAGTCAGCTAAGGAAACAAAAGACTTTTCTGGCAAGGCTGGTACATACAATTGGGATGATGCAGTTGATTCTTCTGGAAGAACCTTGAACCATTCTGCTTCCAATGCTCATGATGCAACAAAGCATTTACAGATTCATGACGAAATTGGTAACATAATTAGAATTTTCTTTGAATAACTATGCAAGAGTTTAAAATAGATGTTTGGAATAGCCTGTATTTACAAGGTAATTACATAGCTGCAGAGTTAAAAACCTCAAATAAAGGTTTAAGAAAATGGATTGCAATTTATCCTTTAAAATCGGATAAAACTTCAATGTATAAATTTACCGTATTACAGTTTGAACTAAAAATAGAACTTACAAACGAATATTTTTCGGAAGAGGATAAATTAAATCAGAAAGGATTTTATGTTAAAAATAAGGAAGAATTAATTTCTTTATTAGGTGAATTAAACATTCCCCTAATAAACTTCACATACCCATGGAGGTGCGATTATCCATTATAATATCCATAATCTCAATCAACTAATGCTTGCACTTGACTTTTAGTAATAAGAGCGTCAATAAGCGTTTTGACTACGTTTTTGTCGTCCGATCTTAAGATTTCTATCGCTTCAAAGTTAAGTCAAATAACAAACACCGCATTCAGATTGTAAATAAAAAAAAGAGAAGCTATCTCTAACTTCTCTTCAATATCTATTTAAAAACTTTACTATTACTTTCTGAAAATTTCTTTCAGTCTTGATTCTATTGCAAGCCTTTCTCTTAATTCTTTTTTTCCGGTACGGTACCACATAAATATTAAGGCTCCGATCAAAAAATAGGGCGTTAATAAAAGGTATAGTATACCAAAGTTAAGTCCAGTTCCAATAACGCCTCCCCTACCTTCACTCAAGTTACTCGTTACAGATGCTTGACACATGGCACATTGAGCAAAGGTTGATACCGAAACCAACATTATAAAACCCAAAGTTAAAACAACTATTTTTTTCATATCAAAACATGTAATAAGGTGAAATCATCAAATAGGCGATTACACCGGTGATTGAAACATACAACCATAAAGGAAACGCAATTTTAGTAACTTTCATATGTTGTGCATCCATTCTATTTAATCCAAAATAAAATGCTCGTAACACAAAAGGTAGTACTACCAATGAACAAACAATATGCGTTATTAAATTAAAATAATAGAAATAGCGAATAGCTCCTTGTCCACCAAACGGCGTGGAAGCATTTGATAAATGATAAAGCACATAAAATACTAGAAAAAAGCCACCAAAAGTAAACGCTAAAGTCATAACTCGTTTGTGTAGTGCAATTTTACGTTGCTTAATCAATACTAAGCCCAAAATCAACAAAATGGCAGTTATGGTATTTATTATAGCATTAAGCTTTGGTAAAGCCTTTGTCCAATCGCCAAGATTTACCTTATTTTGAATTCCCAACAAAACAGCAACCACAACTGGAATAACTATTGAAAGAATATTTATTACTTTTAAAGAAGCCTTATTGCCTACTTTTTCCATCATCTAATTTTGTAATTAAAACCTTTACCTCAACCATTAGCCTATCTATTTCAAACTTATCCGTCCCCGAATAAATCCCCCTAAAAAAACCATCCTGATCTACTAATAATAACTTATCAGAATGAATAAAGGTTTCGTCGATGTTGGTAATATTTGAATCATATTCAGTGGCATCTGCTACAGGTAATTTAAAGCCTTTGATTGCCAAATCATAAATGTATGATTTATCGCCAGTTAAAAAATGCCAATTTCCTTTACTATTATCAAACTGAGAAGCATACTTTTTCAATACCGAAGGTGTGTCATAAATAGGATCTACCGTTATAGACTCAACTTCAAACTCAGGAATAGCTTTGAAATTTTCTAGAATTCGGTTGAGGTTTTCATTGGTCGTAGGGCAAATAGTACCACAACGAGAAAAGAAAAAACTCACCACTCTAATTTTCCCACTGTTAGTTTTACTCGAGTATTGTAAACTATCTTGATCTAATAATTCAAAATCAGGCACCTGATTAAATAAAGTATCCCCTTTTGAAATAACCACCTGTCCATTATCACCAATTTTGGGGAAATAGTAAGGTAAGTCAAAATTATTTTTCCCGAAAATCTTAAGGAATATAAAAACAAAAGCCGGAACACCCAATATTGCAAGGAGTATTCCGGTCTTCGATATATTTTTAAACATGTTTTTTTTATCTTACAAGGCCTATATAACCGCCTTCTACAATAAGTGCTACCAGTAACCAAACTACAAACATTGCAGGCAAAATAACCGTCCAAATTAGAGATTTAACCTCATCCCTAAGGTGCATAAAGTTCCCTACAATAAAGTAAGCTTTGACAATTGTCATTATAATAAATATAATAATCTTAGTCCATTTGAAAGTGTCCGTATCAAGTCCAAATGCAATTGCAAATTCAACTGCCGTCAAAGCCAATAGAATCCAAAATACACGCCAAAGAGCTTTGGTCTGTGGCTTTTGTTTTTCTCCGTTGCTAACTGTATGATCGCTCATAATATAATATTTTTAAAAAATTCTAAACCAAATAAAAGAATGTAAATACGAATACCCAAACAAGATCTACAAAGTGCCAGTATAAACCAACTTTTTCTAACATTTCATAGTGTCCTCTTTTTTCATAAACCCCATTTGAAGCATTATAAAATATAATAATATTGAGAATAACACCGGAAAGTACGTGAGTACCATGAAAACCTGTTATGAAGAAAAAGAAATCTGCGAACGCTGCAGGGCCATATTCATTTTGGGTTAGATTAGCTCCAAATACTTTAAGTCCATTCGCCATTGTAAAGCCTTCAGCTGAACCATGAATAAAATGAGACCATTCCCAAGCCTGAGAACCTAGGAAAGTAAATCCACCTAAGATTGTCCAAAGCATCCATTTTTCCACATCCGCCTTATCTCTTCTGTGGCCCGCTTCTACCGCTAACACCATAGTAACAGAACTAAAAATAAGAATAAAAGTCATCAAACCCACAAACACTAACGGAAGGGAGATACCGTGTAGGAAAGGTACTGCTTCAAAAACCTTTTCTGGTACTGGCCAATAAGTTTGAGACAGTTCAAAGGTTTTATGTGTCATGTCGGGCACAATATCTTTAAAACTTGGAAAACTGTAGCGAACTAATCCGTATGAAATTAATAATGCTGAAAAAGTAAAGGTATCTGATAGGAGAAATATCCACATCATTAATTTACCATATCCAACTTTCATAGGTTGAGTACCACCCTGCCAAAGCAGATGTTCAGGATTTAAAGAAGGTTTTGCTACTGCCATAAATGTTAACTAATTATAATTTCGTGACAAATTTAAAAAATGATTTTGTATTTGCCTTAAAAATATTGGTTGAGAATGAAATTTTATCTAAAAAACAATAAAAATACAAAAAGATACAGCCAAAGTAAATCCAAAAAGTGCCAATAGGTGGCACAAACCTGAATTCTAATCAAGTTTTTGGAATGAATAGTCATTTTCATACTGGCCCAAAATGCAAAAAGCATAACCACCAAACCTGTAATTAAGTGAAAACCGTGTAAACCCGTTAAAATATAATAAAACGACCCTGCAGGATTACCCTTTAAATATATTCCTTGGGCTTGCAATTCTTGCCATCCTATATATTGCATTACTAGAAAAATCATACCAAGTGCAAAAGCTGCACTTATATTTATTTTCAAAGCGGCAAAATTATCTTTTTTTGTTGACCTAACAGCAAAATGCATAAATACGCTACTCAATAGCAAAACACCAGTAGAATACCAGAAAATCATCGGAATTTGAAACTCCGTCCAGTTTCCTTCAGCCCTACGCACAAGGTATGCACTAGTTTGAGAGGCAAACAACATTACGATAGTTATAATAAAAAGCCAAACAATAAATTTCCATTTATTTACGGTAAGAATTGGCTTAGGTTCTTGAACTAAACTTTTATTTTTCATTTTATAATTTATCCATTAAATACGCAATTTGAACAATAGGCAAATAAAGGAAAGAGCCAAACATCAATTGCAGAGCGGCTTTTTTACTTCTTTGCCTCATAAGGTGTAGGGTTTGTACTAAAAATAATATTCCACAGACTAAGGCTATAAAACCGGAATTAATCCCTGTCATATTTAAGTAATACGGAACCCAACACAAGGGTAACAAAAACAAAGTGTATATGGTTATCTGAATCGCAGAGTTTAAATTTTTACCTCCGGAAGATGGCAAAAGCTTAAAACCCGCTTTTGCATAATCATCATCTAATACCCAGGCAATGGCCCAAAAATGAGGGAATTGCCAGAAAAACTGAATTGCAAATAAAATACCCGGCTCAAGACCAAAATGGCCTGAAGATGCCAACCATCCAATCATAGGCGGAAATGCACCCGGAAGTGCCCCTACTGCAACAGCAATTGGTCCCACACGCTTTAAAGGTGTATATACAAACCCATAAAGAATTAGTGAGATTAGCGACAACAAAGAAGCCTGCCAGTTAAATTTAAAAAGTAAAATTAACAATGCGGAAATGGAAACAATAGCACCAAAAATAATAGCCTCCTTTTTTGTTAACCTTCCAGAAGGAAGTGGCCTATTGACGGTTCTATCCATTAATTTATCCAACTCAACTTCTTTTACCTGATTGATAATATTAGCCCCTGCAGTAACAAAAAAAGCACAGGTGCCAAAAATCAATAAATCGAGATAATTTATATGTGTACTAGCAAGACCAAAACCAAAACAGCTAGAAAATACCACTGTCATAGAAAGCCTAAACTTAGTAAGATCAAAATATGCCTTAAATTTGTTCAAAACTATATTGTTAATTAAAACCCTTTAGATAAGATCTGGTTCAAGTAAAAAATAAACTACGAATTGTAACGAGACAATTATCACAGAGAAACCGAGGTGAATGGGTTGCACAAAAGCCGGAAATCCTAAAAGACTCAAAACTCCGCCACTACATATACTAACTAAAATTGAAAAGGTGATAAATCGGATCCATTTATTAACAAAGTCAGTAGCGTCTTTTTTCCTAATGTTTTTAGCAATAAACAATTGCAAACCAAGTAAAACAAATGCCAAAATTGCATGAAAAACAACCTTACCCTTTACAGATTGTATCCATTCATTTCTAAGCTCATACCCCAACGCTTTTTGAATTAAATCTATACCTTCTCTTATTTGAGTACCAAAAATTATTTGACCTATAGAAAGTATCAAACTAATAATAAGTAAAAATGAAATAGCGGATAGCTTTTCTGGCTTTTTCCTATTAAACTGAATTTGGTATGATTTCAAAATCACCATTATCAAAATACCCAAAAGTAATAACGAGACAAGCATGTGCACTGTAATTAAAACAGGATGCAATTCCGAAGAAACAACTTTGGAGCCTAGCCAGCCTTCAAAAGCAACTAACAAAAAAGAAACAAATGAGAGAATGACAATTTTAGGTTGAGAAAACCTATAGGCTATAAAGGAAAAGATGAAAGTCAAAAAAATAAAGAAACCTGTAAGTACTCCCAAGAGCCTATTTACATATTCAATCCATGTTTTAACTGCGTTAAAAACAACCTCTCCTTTAAGTTTTGCTCCAAAAACTTGTTGGTAGTTTTGAGGTAATTGGTCCACATGAGTTGGCGGAACCCACATACCGAAGCATTTTGGCCAATCAGGGCATCCCATTCCGGAGCCTGTAGCCCTAACGATACCACCTACGAAAATTAAAACAATTACCGTAATGATGGTCAGTATACCGAACCTTCTAAATAATTTAGCCACCTTTAAATAAAAAAAAGTACAATGAAATAGACTGAGTCACTCCATTGTACTTTATATATTACATCGTAAATATTAATCGTGAATTGAAGTATCGAACTTGATTGCTTCTACTTCTTTCTCTGTTTTAATCAACTCATTTTCCTCAGGCAAATTAGACTCAGGAGTTGCAGAGAACGGAACGTTTTGAGGTATGAAATCATCCGAAGCACCTGGCTTTGAATAATCATATGGCCATCTATATACCGTAGGGATTTCTCCAGGCCAGTTTCCATGACCAGGCTCAATTGGCGTAGTCCACTCTAAAGTATTTGACTTCCAAGGATTGGCAGTTGCCTTCTTACCCCAGAAAATAGAATAAATAAAGTTTGCTATGAAAATAAACTGAGCAAAGAATGTCACGATAGCTGCAATCGAAATGAAACTATTTAAATCAGCGTATGAACTAAATGTTTCAAAACCTGACCACTGGTAATATCTTCTTGGGAAACCTGCTATACCGATGTAGTGCATAGGGAAAAACACAAGATATACACCTATAAACGTTAGCCAGAAATGAACATATCCCATTGTATTGTTCATCATCTTACCAAACATCTTAGGGAACCAATGGTAAACACCAGCGATCATACCGAAGAATGCAGCGGAACCCATAACCAAGTGAAAATGAGCTACAACGAAATAGGTATCATGCAACTGAATATCTAATGCACTATTACCTAATATAATACCCGTTAAACCTCCAGAGATAAAGAAGGATACTAAACCTATGGCAAATAACATCGCAGGAGTAAAGATTATATTGCCTTTCCAAAGTGTCGTAATATAGTTAAATCCTTTTACAGCAGATGGAACCGCGATAATAAGCGTTAATAACATAAATACTGAACCAAGGAATGGATTCATACCCGTAATAAACATGTGGTGAGCCCATACAATAAACGCAAGGAACATAATACCCGCCATCGAGAATATCATCGCTTTGTAACCAAAAATTGGTTTTCTAGAATTCGTAGCAATAATTTCTGAAGTTAAACCTAATGCAGGAAGAATTACAATATAAACTTCAGGGTGACCAAGGAACCAGAAAAGGTGTTGGAATAAAATAGGCGAACCACCTTGATTTGGAAGTGCTTGACCATTTATATAAATATCAGAAAGGTAAAACGACGTACCAAAACTTCTGTCAAAAATTAAGAGCAAAGCAGCTGATAATAATACAGGGAATGATAATATTCCCAATATAGCAGTAAATGTAAACGCCCATATAGTTAAAGGCATTTTGTCCATTGACATACCCTTGGTTCTTAAATTTATTACCGTAGTAACATAATTAATACCACCCAATAAACTTGAAACTATAAACAAAGCCATGGCAACTAACCATAAAGTCATACCATCACCCGAACCAGGGTTAGCCTCCTTCAATGCACTAAGGGGCGGATAAATAACCCAACCACCTCCAGCAGGACCAGTTTGTATAAAAAGAGATACAAACATAATTACACTTGAAAGGAAAAATATCCAATAAGATAACATGTTCATAAAACCAGATGCCATGTCTCTAGCTCCAATTTGTAAAGGAATCAAAAAATTAGAGAATGTACCACTTAAACCAGCAGTTAACACAAAGAATACCATAATGGTACCGTGCATAGTAACCAAAGCCAAATAGAAATTAGGATCAAGTTTACCAGATTCATTGATCCAGTCACCAAACATAAATTTCAACCAACTAAGGTCCATATCAGGAAAACCTAATTGTAAACGGAAAACAAGTGATAATAAACCACCAATAACCGCCCAAACAATACCTGATATTAAATATTGCTTCGCTATAACCTTGTGATCTTCAGAGAAAATATATTTTCTGATAAATCCAAGTTCATGATGTTCTTCATGACCATGAGCATCATGTGAATGTAAATCTACTTGAGAAACAGCTGACATATATATATTATTTTAGAATTGTACTTGTATTACCTAAACCACTCGTTTGATCAACAGCAACTTCAACAGAAGCCTCGTCTTGTGGTAAATACTTCATTGCTTTCGCTTTTAAATTAGCAGGTACTTTTTCAAGTAATGCTGCATTTTCTGTTAGTAAAGGCTTTTGATCCTTCTTCCATTTTTCGTAATCCGCAGGCTCATCAACCACTAATAATAACTTCATACCAAAGTGAGAACGACCACAAATCTCCGTACAAGCAATTTCGTAATTGAATTCAGGATTAGCTAAATCGGCTCTCATATCCGCAGTAGATTTATCTGCAGTAAACCAAAACTTAGTAGGCATTCCAGGAACAGCATCCATTTTTACTCTCATGTGAGGAATAAATACACTGTGCAATACATCCCTTGCTCTAATTTTCAAAAGTACTGGTTTACCTTTAGGAATATGAAGTTCTGAGGTATTTGAAAAATCATCGAATGAATTTTCATCTGAAAAATCAACACCCATTGGGTTACCACCAGCATCGTCCATAAGCTTGTAATTGTAATTACCTAACTTATTATTATCAACTCCAGGATAACGTACTGTCCATGCAAACTGTTTTCCCATAATTTCAATAACTTCGGAATCAGCAGGAGCTTCCGCAGTTATTTTAGTCCAAACTCGCAAACCAGAAAATACAAGACCAGCCATGATAACCGCAGGAACAGCAGTCCAAATAACTTCTAAATTATTATTGTGGGTATAAAAAGTCGCTTTTCTACCTTTCTGATATCTGTATTTATAAGAAAAGTAAAATAGAACTGAGTTAACAACAAAAAACGCAATCATGATAACTGCCATTGATAGCCAAAACCAAAAGTCAGTCTCTTTACCATGAATAGATGAAGATTCAGGTAAAAAATATTGTTTAGCATCGAAATAAGACCAAAAAATACCTACAATACTAAGCAACCAAAACACAAACAAACCAGCACCGTTTGCCGAGTTGCTTTTATCTGGAGCACCTAAATACTCCGATTCAGACTCAGCTTCTGCACCCTTAATACCCTTCATTATAGACTGAGTACGATTAACAACAAGAACCGTAAGTACTATAAATATTAAAGCTAAAATTGAAATTAAAATCGTCATTTTATTTAAATTATATTCTTAAAAGTAAATCAAAATGTTAAACCAAATTGTTTAAAATTAAATATCGTGATGTAAACTTTCTTCTAAGAATGGATGATTCTTAGCAATCAAATTAGCTTTTGAAAGTTGATTTGCAACAAAATAAATAAATAATGATGCAAATGTTAAAGTAGTTCCCCACTCTATGATACCAATGCCACCTTGCTCTTTAGCAATTCCAGGCATTTGCATTTGATAAAAATCAAACCAATGTCCCATCAAAATTGATCCACAAGCTAATTTTAAGAATGTATAGTTTCTCTTTGACTCACGAGCCATTAAAATCAAGAAAGGAAATACAAAGTTTAAAATTAAATTTATTATAAACGGAGCAAAATATCTACCATCGAAACCACTAAAACGTTCTCTGAAATAAATAGTCTCTTCCGGAAGGTTGGCATAAAAAATCAATAAAAACTGACTAAACCAAACATACGTCCAGAAAACTGAAAACCCAAACATCAATTTACCAAGGTCATGAATAGAACTAAATTTAACAGCTTTTAAATAGCCTTGTTCTTTAAGCAAAATGATAGTAAGCATAATTGCAGCTAAACCTGCAACATGCCAAGAAGCTAAATGATACCAACCAAACATAGTTGAGAACCAGTGTGGATCAATTGACATTGAAAAATCCCAAGCGGCAGTAGAAGAAGTAACAGCGAAAAAAATCAAAAATGCTTTCGAATAATTTCTACTTTTTGTATAATAAAGTAGGTCATTGTGTTCATCTTCTAGTAGGGAATTTTTTCTAATTTGAGTCCATAAGTAGTACCATATCGCAAAATATGAAACCATTCTAATCAAAAAGAAAATATCATTTAAATACCACGATTTACCCGCAATTATTTTATCATAATTTGCACTACCTTCAGTCATGATACCTTCATGCGTCCAGTGAAATATAATGTGTTTCGTATCTGGAATTAAATAAAGTGCAAGCATGATAACTGCTGGCACAATTATAAATGATGGAAAAGCTTCAGGTACCCTTTTAAAGGAAGCATACCAACCAGCCTTAGCAACATAATTATACGCCATGAAAAATACTCCGACAACAGATATTCCTAAAAAGTAAACACTATTCATCCAAATATTAGCCACAATTCTAGACATGAGTGTAGCTCCATGGTGCTCACCACCATGTTCACCTCCCGAATGTGAAGCACCATGAGCTGCTGATTCCCAAACACCAATGCTCCAATGATTCGTGATTAGAAAAGCTCCAAGAGCAACAAGTACAACTCCCAAAATAGCCGAAAAAATCAGCTTCTTTTTAAGTTCAGGACTAAATTCAAATGATTCATCTAGTGAAGGTATTTCGTGCTTATGAGCCATTATATTATTATTTACGATTTCTTCTATTAAAAAACATTAACTAAAATTAACTACCAAGTTGCAGTCTATGTACATAGTGCACAATCTTCCATCTTTCTTCAGGTGTAACTTGAGCACCATGAGGCCACATTCTACCTTTACCAAAAGTAATAACATGGAAAATATGCCCATCATTCATATTTTTATATGCATCTGAAGCATAGTTAGGAACACCTTTATAAACCGCACCTACTTTACCATCTCCGGCACCACCAGCACCATGACAATGCTGACAATTCTTTTCATATAAAACTTTACCTTGATCTTCCACGCTTTCTGACCAAGGAATAGGATTTTTTAAAGTAGCTTCTGCCACTTGTAAACCATTCTGATCAATATTATAAATCATTAAGTCATTAACTACAGAACTGTCATCTTGCACAAATGATGTCTTGTAATTTCTTCTTGAGATTGTACCTTTAACAGGTTCTCTCATATTTAATCCAAGTGGATTTATTGCATTTTTCTCAATCTGAGATTGAGACTCATAACCTATTGAGTTATACATATTCGGAGCATACTCCCATCCTGTATCGTTTGGTCCACTACATGAGCTCAAAAACGCACCAACAGAAAGAAGTAAAATATAAATACGTAAGCTTTTATTTTTCATCTTGCTTAATTATTAATTCGATCAAATTTCTTTTATATTAACTTCAGAAGCACCAACTGATTTTAACATTTCAGTAATATCTACTTCAGAAACTGAGTTCTTATCTGTATCAATTGCCATAACAAACTTATCATCTGTACTTCTTGGGTCAAAAATTACAGGCTTATTTGATGGCCCTAAACCTTCCATGAAGAAAAAGGTAAACGACATACCAAAAGCAGCTAACAAAACTGTTAATTCAAAAACGATTGGAATATTCGTAGGAAAAGGGAAAAAGTTCTTTCCACCTATATTCATTGGCCAGTCAACACCTAAAGTCCAAAAAGTAAGTAGGAATGCTAACGTAGTACCAGTGATACCAAACAAGAAAGCAGGAACCCCCATTCTTGGTCTTTCATATCCTAATACATGGTCTAAACCATGAACAGGATAAGGACAAAATACTTCGTGAATTTTAATATTGCTACCTCTTACTTTGGTAACAGCATCCATAACAACGTCTTCGTCATCAAAAATGCCAACAATATATTTTTTATCTGCCATTTTATTTTAAATTTCTTGAATTAATTAATGAGACGAAACTTTTGATCCTTCACTTGTCTTTTCAGAAGACGACTTCAATACAGATTTAACTTCCGCCATATTAATAACTGGCAAGAACTTAGAGAACAAGAAGAAACATGTGAAAAAGAAACCAAATGAGAAAATATAATCTCCAATATCACCCATTCTTGGCGTAAAGTACGTCCAACTAGAAGGAAGGTAATCTCTATGTAATGAGGTTACAATAATAACGAAACGCTCAAACCACATACCGATATTTACCACTACAGCTATCACAAACGAAACCACTATATTTTCACGCATTTTTCTAAACCAGAATACCTGCGGTGATAATACGTTACATGTCATCATAGCTGCATACGACCACCATAATGGACCAGTAGCACGGTTTAAGAAAGCATACTTTTCATATTCAACACCAGAATAAGCAGCAATGAAAAACTCAGTGATATAAGCAACACCTACAATAGAACCAGTAAGTGTAATAATTTTATTCATCAAACTAATGTGCTCTAAAGTAATATAGTCTTCTAATTTATAAACTACTCTAGTAACTAACATAAGATTTTGAACCATCGCAAAGCCTGAGAAAATTGCACCGGCTACGAAATATGGAGGGAAAATAGTAGTGTGCCATCCCGGTATTACTGAAGTCGCAAAGTCAAATGATACAATAGTGTGAACTGAAAGTACCAAAGGAGTAGAAAGACCAGCTAATATTAAAGAAACGTCTTCATATCTAGCCCAAGATTTAGCTCCACCAGTCCATCCTAGTGATAAAGCACCGTATATAGTTTTACGAACCCCAGTAGCTCTATCTCTAATAGTAGCTAAATCTGGAACCATTCCGATAAACCAGAACAAGCATGATACTGAGAAATATGTAGAGATTGCAAAAACGTCCCATACAAGTGGCGAGTTAAAGTTAACCCAAAGTGAGCCAAATGTGTTAGGTAACGGAAGTGCCCAATAAGCTAACCAAGGACGACCCATGTGCATCAAAATAAAGGACGCAGCACAAAGTACAGCGAAAATGGTCATTGCCTCTGCAGCTCTGTTAATAGATGTTCTCCATTTTTGACGGAACAATAAAAGAATAGCGGAAATAAGTGTACCAGCGTGACCAATACCTACCCACCATACAAAGTTGGTAATATCCCATGCCCAACCTACTGTTTTGTTAAGACCCCAAACACCAAGGCCTTCCCACCAAGTCCATAACACCCAGCCACCACCATAAAGTAGTACTAGTACTGAAATGGAAAATGCTACTTTCCATTCTTTTGTAGGCTTGGATTCTACATGTCTGCAAATATCCTCAGTAACATCGTGGTAGGTTTTACCTCCAGTTACTAGATGTTCTCTTATAGGTGAAACTACTGACATAATTCTATCCTAAATTTATGTTAGGAACTATTTTTTAAGTTAATAAATATTTTAAATACAAAAGATTAATGAGCGTGTTCTGCTGGTGCAGTGTGTGCAACCTCAGCTTTCGCTATACTTTCGTCTTTATTTCTGATTTTTACTAAATAACTAACTTGAGGTCTAACGTTTATTTCCTCTAATACTTGGAATGCTCTACCTTCATCTTCAGCTTTTAACAATCTAGAAATTTTAGATTCTGGATCTAACATATCTCCGAATGTTATTGCATTTGTAGGACAAGATTGCGAACATGCCGTTTCGATTTCTCCATCTACCGGACGACGCTTCTCTCTTTTAGCAGTCAATTTTCCTGACTGAATACGCTGAACACACATTGAACATTTCTCAATAACTCCTCTTGATCTAACAGTTACATCAGGATTGATGACCATTCTACCAAGTTCGTTATTAAAGTGATAATCAAAGTTATCATTATCAAAGTATTTGAACCAGTTAAATCTTCTTACTTTATACGGACAGTTGTTTGCACAATATCTTGTACCCACACATCTGTTATATGTCATTTGGTTAAGTCCTTCTGAACTGTGTGTAGTTGCCAATACTGGACAAACTGTCTCACACGGTGCATTAGAACAATGCTGACACATCATCGGTTGGAATACAACTTCAGGATTTTCAGAAGCAATTTCCATTGCTTTAAATCCATCTACACTGTATCCTTCTTCATGAGGAGCATCTGAGCTATAGTAACGATCAATTCTTAACCAGTGCATCTCTCTAGCTCTAGCCACTTCAGCTTTACCTACTACAGAAACGTTGTTTTCAGATTGGCAACTCACTAAACACGATGCACAACCTGTACAAGTGTTAAGGTCAATTACCATTCCCCAACTGTGATTCTTCTTCTCGTGACCGTTCCAAAGCGTAATTGAATACGGCTTTTTAAGTCCTTCTGAAGTAGTAATCATTGGCTCAAATCTACCAGCCTTTACATTCTTAACATATTCGCCAAGGACTGACTCTTGCACAACTGCCTGACGACCCATTACAGTCTCATGCGTTTGTGTTTGTGCCAAAGTATATCCAGAGTTTACTTTTTCAATCGTAACTCCACTTGCACTTAGCGTGCTTGGGTTTGATAAAAGTGCTAAAATATCAGCACCAGTATTTCCTGCTTTACCTGCAGCAGTTCTACCAAATCCCATAGCTACTGAAACAGTTCCATGAGCTTGGCCTGGTTGAATTAATACAGGAAGCTCAACACTTTTACTTCCAACTGTTAATTTAATAATATCACCTTGAGCAATATGTAGCTCTTCTGCTGTTTTGGCAGAGAAAGCTGCTGTATTTTCCCAGGTAACCTTTGAAACAGGATCTGGAGTTTCAAGTAACCAAGGGTTATTAGCCTGAAGACCAGTCCCCAATGTTACACTTTCAAATACTGAAAGCTCAATTCCAGTTGATTTAGTAGATGAAATTGCAGCAGCAGCAGCAGCCAAATTACCAGCAAATGAAGCACCTACAATATTTGCATTTGGAGCTTCGTAAACACCATCATGTAAAGCTTGAACCCAAGTCTTACCGTTTAGGATATTAGAGTTCCAATAGTTTTTCAAATATGCTTGATAGTCAGAAGCAGCTCCAGCCCATGTTAATAAACTAGATTCTGCTTGTCTTGAGCTAAATATATTTGAAATAACCGGCTGAGTCAATGAATAGTATCCAGTTTTTGGAGAGGCATCACCCCACGATTCTAGGTAGTGAGCACTTAAAGCAACATATTGACACTGAGAAGCTGTTTCATCTGCTCTTTCAGAAATTGCTACGCTAAGTTTAGCCTTCTTTAAACCAGAAGAAATTGCAGAACCTCCTACAAAATCATATACAGGATTTGAATTAAGGAAAATAACAGCATCAACTAGACCCGAATTAAGATCTTTTACAAACTGTGCCATCTCGGCATCATTTCCTTGCTTATAATTTACAGTTGTACCAAAATCAATGGTAGAACCAATATTTCCTAATAAACTGTTGATTCCATTCACCAATGTCTGCACATTTGGATTGTTAGAACCACAAACAACTAAACCAGTACCTTTGGCTTTAACCAGGTCAGAAGCACACTTATCTAAATATTCAGTTGAAACTTTAGAAGCACTTACAGATGAAGTAGAGCCAAGCAGCGAAGCTACTTTGTTGTATAATGCAGCAACGAAAGCTCCTTCTTCAGAAGGTTTGAACATACCCCTATAATCCGCATTTGCACCAGTTACAGACATCCCTGTCTCAAACTGAAAATGGCGAGACATTGTTTTTTTACCCCCTTTTTCACTCGAAAGTCTTCTTCCTTCAGCCCATTGCGAAGCATATTCAATTGGAGACAACCATGTTCCTAAGAAATCACAGTTAATACCAACTATTACATTTGCTTTGTTGAATAAGTAAGATGGAATAGCCGCTTTACCGAATGACGACGCATTGGCTGCGATCAAACCAGAAGCAGAGTTTGTATCATAAGATACGTGTTGCGTGCTTGGGTACTTCGACTTAAAGTCTGCAATTACAGCCTTTGTGGTTGGAGAGAGGATTGTGTTTGAAACAATTCTAATGTTAGATGAAGAAGAAAGACCTTTGGTCACTTCTTTGTCTAAAATATCCCAAGTGATATCTTTTCCACCCTTAGTAGGGCTTTTTAATTTTTCATTATCATAAAGTGAAAGAAGCGACGCGTGAACAGCAGCACTTACACCACCTTTAGTTACACCTGACAACTTATTTCCTTCAATTTTTACAGGACGCCCTTCTCTAGTTTTAACTAAAATAGAACAATATTGACCTGCTTGTGCAAAAGTGGAAGCGTAGTAGTTTGGTATACCTGGCTCAACCTCTTCTGGTTTGTTTAAGTAAGGGATGGTTTTTCTTACAGGAGCATCACATGCTGCTAAAGAAACCGCAGCTACCCCAAAACCTAACATTTTAAGGAAGTCCCTTCTATAAGTACCTCCTTCAAGACCTTCAAGGTTAAATTCTTTATCAGCGTTTTTAACGACATCGATATCGTTTTTTAACTCTTCAATACCTTTCCAATACCTTTTATTAGTATTCTCCATGAGTTGATTACTTCTTAATTTCGAGGTTTATAAATATTAATAATGACATTTAGCACACTCAAGTCCACCTATGTCTTCCACTTTCATACTTTCTTTTGAAGTGCTATTATGTGCTGTTAACAAAGCATCATAGTAAGCATTCCCTTTAGCATTTACATCTGTCTTTCTGTGACAGTCAATACACCATCCCATTGTCAAGGTGTGTCTTTGTTGTACAACTTCCATTTTTGGAATTTCACCGTGACAGTTTTGACATTCTAAGCCCGCAACATTGGTATGCTGTGAGTGATTAAAGTATGCCAAGTCTGGCAAATTATGAACTCTTACCCACTCAATCGGTTGATCTTTTTCTAATGCAGTATAAATTTTCTGAATCTCAGGAGATTCTCTTTTTATAGCATTGTGACAGTTCATACAGATACTTGCAGAAGGGATACCCGCTTGCTTGCCTTTGTAAACTCCTGTATGGCAATATGCACAGTTAATCTCCATTTCACCAGCGTGTAACTTGTGAGAGAAATTAATTGGCTGCTTTGGAGCATAGCCTTGGTGAACACCAATGCCGTAAAGTCCGTCAAGAGTTGCTTTGGTACCTAAGATAATAAATAACCAAATCACTGCTGAGCGAATAGTTTTGTTTGCAGATAGCACTTTAAAGTTTTCCTTTAAAGATTCAAGTGAAATACCTCCACCAGTTTGCTCTCCTTGACCAGAAATTTTGCTAAGTAGATTTAACACCGCTAATAAAGCAACCAATACCAATGCCATGATGGCAAGTAAAGCTACTAAAACGATGTTGAAAAATTTACCTCCGCCAGTTTCTTGAGGAGCATCCTGAGCAGCACCGTCTGCTGGAGCAGCAGATGCAACAGGAGCTTCATTTGAAGCTTTAACGTAAGCTAGGATATTCTTAATTTCCGCGTCACCAAATGAAGGGAAGGCGGTCATTTGTGTTTTGTTATATTTCTCATACAACTCAACTGCATATTTATCGCCAGAAGCGATTACTGAAGCTGGATTATTAATCCATTTCTTCAACCATGCAAAATCACGTCTTTCCTCAATTCCTTTTAATCCAGGACCCACCACAACAGACGCATCAGATGCGTGACACTGAGCACAGTTATTTTTAAATAATTTTTCCCCAGCCGCTGCATCAGCGTCTTGAGCAAAAACACCATTTGTCATTAACATGAAGCCAATAACAAGAACGCTTAATTTTTTGTAAATTTTATTAATCATTTTCAATATAGAATAATGCCATTTTTCAGATTGCAAAGCTAAGCTAGGAATAGTTTTTATCAAAAATATGGTATATATTTTTTCCTAGGCACTTAAAATTTAGAATGATTTTAAATAAGAATATAAATGCCTGAAAACGTGAAGGTTAATAAATAAAAATACCATTTGTAAAACAAACTCAAGGAGCGTCACAAATGGTATTAAATTAAGTTCATTGAACTTTTTTTTCAGAGGTCCCGAGCGGATTCGAACCGCTGTAGAAGCTTTTGCAGAGCTCTGCCTAGCCGCTCGGCCACAGGACCTTTTCTCTGTTTCCCTTATGGGAGTGCAAATTTACTACCAAAAAGAGTTATTCCCAAAAATAATTGCAAAATAAAAGTTGGTCATTCATAAATCCAGCCAAAAACACAAGGCATCAAACTGAATATCAAGTAAATATCATTCAAAAATAAATTTCAAAACATAAAAAAAGGGCTACGTATAACGTAACCCTTCTTAAATATTCAATCAAAAAGATTAAGCTTCTTCGTCAGAACCTTTCTTTTTTGTTGCTTTTTTCTTTGGAGCTTCACCGCTCTCCATTTGATCTTTCAAAGCTGCAAGAGCTGAAAGGTCACCTAAGGTAGATTTCTCTGCTTCTGGTAACTTAGTTTTCTCGGTCTTTGTGGTAGCCGCTTTCTTCTTATCAGCTTTAGGCTCTTCAGCAGAAGGTGCTTCCCAGATTTTAGAGTGAGAAAGAACAATCTTCTTCTCTTCTTTGCTAAATTCAATTACTTCGAAAGCAAGTTTGTCACCTACTTCACCTAAAGTACCGTCTTCTTTAGCAACAGCTTTAAGGGCAGCATATCCTTCGATTCCGTACGGAAGCTCAAGATTCACTTGCTTATCTGTCTTACCTACGATTGTACACTCGTGTACTGAACCGATTTCGAATACTGTTTCGAAAGTATCCCAAGGGTTTTCTTCTAGGTGCTTATGAGAAAGTGCTAATCTTCTGTTTTCGCCATCAAGTTCAAGAACTACAACTTCAAGCTCATCACCGATTTTAACGAAATCAGATGGATGTTTGATTTTCTTAGTCCAAGAAAGATCTGAAACGTGAACAAGGCCGTCGATACCTTCTTCTAATTCAAGGAATAAACCGAAGTTGGTAAGGTTACGAACTGTTCCTTTGTGTTTTGTACCGATAGCATATTTAGCTAAAAGATCTTGTTTTGTCCAAGGATCTTCTGTCAATTGCTTAATACCTAATGACATTTTTCTTTCTTCTTTGTCAAGAGTTAAGATCACAGCTGCAATCTCATCTCCTATTTGAAGGAAGTCAGATGGATTTCTTAGGTGCTGCGACCAAGACATCTCTGAAACGTGAATTAGACCTTCAACACCTGGCTTAAGCTCAAGGAATGCACCGTAATCCGCAATGTTTACGATTTTACCTGTTACTTTAGAACCTACTTCAAGGCCTTCAGCTAATGAATCCCAAGGATGAGCCTCAAGTTGCTTCATACCAAGAGAAATACGTTTTTTATCATCATCGAAGTCAAGTACCACGACCTTGATTTTGTCATCAAGATTAAGAACTTCATTCGGATGATTAACTCTACCCCATGAGATATCCGTAATGTGAAGTAAACCATCAACACCACCTAAGTCAATAAACACACCGAAGTTTGTGATATTTTTAACCACACCTTCAAGTACTTGACCTTTCTCAAGGTTTGTAAGAATTTGTTGACGCTGAGTCTCAAGGTCTTTTTCGATAAGAACTTTGTGAGAAACAACCACGTTATCGTTTGCATGGTTAATTTTAACCACTTTAACTTCCATTCTTTTACCTACAAATACATCGAAATCTCTGATTGGCTTAACGTCAATTTGAGATCCTGGCAAAAAGGCTTCAATTCCGTAGATGTCTACAATAAGACCACCTTTAGTACGACGCTTGATAAGAGCATCTACAATGATGTCTGTCTCAAGAGCAGCTTCAATTTTAGTCCAAGCAGTAAGGATTCTAGCTTTCTTACGTGAAATTACTAGTTGACCTAGAGCATCTTCTTGTTTCTCGATAAATACTTCAACTTTGTCTCCAACCTTTAGATCTGGAAGGTCACGAAACTCAGAACGAGAAACAATACCGTCAGATTTAAAACCAATGTTTAACAAAACTTCTCTGTCAGAAATACCCACAACTAGAGCATCTACAACGTCTTTTTCTTCGATTGCTGAAAAAGTATCACCGTAAACTTTTTCTAATTCTTCTTTCTCTGCAATAGAATAACCGGCACCAATGCCTTTTTTTGTTACTTTGTCCCAATCGAAATCAGGAAATGTATGATTTGCCATATATATTTGTAAAGTGCTCATAATTACATCAATAGCTCGAGCAATACTATTGAATTTGATTAAAAAATTATAATACCCTTATAAAAAGGACTGCAAAGGTAAGAAAAGTAGAAATAAATAAAAATGTTGTGAAGCTTTTTTTTAGCCTAAAGTACTCTTTTTCAATTTTTTATCTTCTTTTGTTGAGAAACGGGAGCCAAGTCTCTTGAAGTGAGCCCGAACAATCCCTTACAAACATGATAAAAGAAGGCTTAAATGGCGGAGTTTGCATAGGCATTTTAGCCTCATCAGGAGTCAAATGACCTTTCTTTGAATTGCAACGCCTACAAGCTGTTACTAAGTTTTCCCAATTGGTTTTACCCCCACGTGACTTTGGATATACATGGTCAATGGTCAGGTCACTTTTACTTCCACAATACACACAGGCGTTTGAGTCTCTCCTAAACAGGTTTTGCCTGGTCATAACCACACCTTTGTAAGGCACTTTTACGTAATGATATAGGCGAATAATTGAAGGAAATGGATAGGTGGAATTTACAGATTTAAGGTTTTGAAAGGGAATATCAGCTACTAATTCGGCTTTGTTGAGATAAACAAGCAAAAATGCTTTAGGAACATTACAGATACTTATAACACTATAGTCTGCATTTAAGATTAATACTTTCTGCCCCATAAACAATTAAATTTTTTTTAAGTAATTAACTGTCAGGCAATTTAATGAAATAAACTTTAGATTAAAACTAATTTTGCAGATTTTACAAAAGCATAATTTCGAGAATAAAAATCAATTACTACCCTCTTTCTAAATCTCTGCTTACATCTCTTTCTTTGATACTATCTCTTTTGTCAAATAGTTTTTTTCCTTTTGCAAGAGCAATGTCTAATTTGGCCAAGCCAGTTTCGTTAATATACAATCGGGTGGGAATTATTGTAAGACCTTTGTCGGTCAATTTACTTGCCAACTTTTTAAGTTCCTTTTTGGTAAGTAGCAATTTCCTATCTCTAAGTGGTTCGTGGTTATAGTGTGTACCTTGTTCGTATTTTGAAATATTTAGATTTTTCACATAAAGTCCATCTTCTTTGAAAATACAAAAAGCATCTGATATGTTTACTTTACCTAATCGGATTGACTTGATTTCGGTACCTGTCAGCACCATCCCAGCCAAGTAAGTATCAATGAAAGCATATTCAAATTTTGCTTTCTTATTCGGAATATCTATTTTTTTGGCGAAATTCATTTTCTATAACAATTATAAAAGGAACACAAAGGTATACAAAAAAAATCCCCGCCTCAATTATAGTGGCAGGGATTCCGACTTACGTGCTTTCCTAATAATCCATGTGCTGACCGAAGTCTACGAAGGATTAAATTTTCATGAACCGAAGTTCAAATATCTTTAAGTGGCGTGTTATCAGCTAACAAAAATATGTTGTCTTCTACAAAATTCCAATCAATTTATAAATTTTATCTAAATAAATATTGAAAGAATCAATATGTATCCGTTTAATAATTAAATTCTCGTTTAGTAGCTTTGCCAATTCTATGCCAAAAAAATACGCTTTTTAAAATAATATTTTTCTGCATTTAACAAATAACAATAACCGACTGAAATTAAAAGACTTAATACTAGTAAATAAAATATTTTAAATAAGAAATGAATGGATTTTGTATTAATTTTATATTTAAAACATACTTATGCCAAAACTATTTGGCTTAAAAAGTGAAAAAAAATGTCAATATTGCCTTTGATTTTTAATTAAACTGAACAAATTGTTAAATACATCATTACAATCTACCGCCAAGCCCCAAGAGACAGCGATCTTGGTTGGGGTGATATCACAAAAGCAAAACGCTGACAAAACGAAAGAATATCTGGATGAATTGGCTTTTCTTGCCGAAACTTCTGGTGTGCAAACTAAAAAGGTATTTGTGCAAAGATTAACCACTCCTGATCAAAAGACATTTGTGGGAAAAGGAAAACTTGAGGAGATACTTACTTGGATTACAATAAACCCGGTGGATACCATCATATTTGATGATGAGCTTAGTCCTTCACAAGTAAGAAACCTAGAAAGAGCTTTTGAAAACATAAAGGTCTTAGACAGAAGCTTATTGATATTGAATATTTTTTCTCAAAGAGCACAATCAGACCAAGCCAAAAGGCAGGTGGAATTGGCTCAGTACAAATACTTACTACCCAGACTAACTCGTATGTGGACTCACCTCAGTAAACAAAAAGGAGGTATTGGTATGCGTGGACCAGGAGAGAAAGAACTTGAGACTGATAAAAGGATAGTACAAGACAGAATTTCCTTACTTAAGGAAAAATTGCTTAAAATAGACAAACAGTCGGCCACACGAAGAAAAGAAAGAGACAGAATAGTTCGGGTCTCATTAGTAGGATATACAAACGTTGGTAAATCAACTTTGATGCAGCGTATAGCCAAAACTGATGTATTTGCCGAGAACAAACTATTTGCCACTATAGACTCAACTGTAAGAAAAGTAGTGTTGGCACGTATACCGTTTTTATTGACAGATACCGTTGGTTTTATAAGAAAGCTCCCGACAACCCTTATTGAATCTTTTAAGTCTACCCTCGACGAAATCAGAGAAGCAGATATATTAATTCATGTGGTGGATATTTCACATGTGTCTTTTGAAGAGCACATTGAAATAGTAAATACTACTCTGGCTGATATAGGAGCAAATGATAAACCTACCTTATTGGTGTTTAATAAACTAGACCAATACGAGCCGGAATCAAACGAAGGATTAGATAAACATTTGGCTACGGAAGAAGATTTAAAAATAAACCTGGAAAGATTCAGGAATAGCTATCTACAAAAAAATACGGAAAATGTGGTATTTATTTCGGCTACCGAAAATCAAAATATCGCGGAACTAAGAGAAGTATTAGTGAAACTGGTACAAGAAAGGCATTTTCAGATTTACCCAAACTGGGATGCCTCGCAAAACCCTATGTACGACTGGCAAGGAGAAATTTAACTAAACCTTATATATGAACAATCAACCTAACCAAACCAATTTACCTGCATTGTACACACTAATGACGGTATGGTTTTTCTGGAGCTTCGTGGCAGCTTCAAATGGTATTTTAATACCGCTATTTAAAGAGAAATTTGAATTACAGCAGTGGCAAGCCCAATTGGTGGACTTTGCATTTTACGCTGCATATTTTGTAGGTTCGGTTATATATCTATTACTCTCTAGATATATGAAAACTGATATCTTAAACAAAATTGGTTACAAAAACGGTATCATTTACGGACTTATTATTTCGGCTATTGGCTCATTGATCTTTTATCCGGCCGCAGAAACTAAGTCTTATTTTTTACTACTTACTGCACTTTTTGTGGTTGGCTTGGGGTTTTCGCTTCAACAAACTGCTACGCAGCCATTTATGATAGCTTTGGGGCCTCCAGAAACTGGTGCTACAAGAATCAACCTTGGAGGAGCGGTAAATAACCTAGGTGGCACATTCGGGCCTTTGATTGTGTCCTTCGCCATTTTTGGCTCGATAGACCCTGAAGCAGCTCTTTCAGCTACTATTGAGTCCGTAAAAGTGCCTTACCTCCTACTCGGAGTCTTATTTGTGTTAGTTGCGATATTTTTCTGGGTATCAAAACTTCCAAGAATTACAAATGACGAGACAGTAGAAACTGGTTTTGGTGCATTAAAATACCCACAATTGGTTTTGGGTATGACGGCTATTTTTGTATATGTAGGCGTAGAGGTAACAATTGGAAGTAATTTGCCCGAGTATTTAAAAGAGACCCAAGGCTTGGTTTCTTCACAGGTTTCTAAATATGTATCCTTATTTTGGGGTAGTATGATGGTTGGTCGTTGGACGGCCTCTGTAGGAAACTTTAGTCTGTCAGAAACTACTAAAAAAATCCTTTGGGTGGTAGTTCCATTTTTAGCTTTCGGCTTAGTTTTGTTTGCTAACTCGTTATTGAGTGGAGATGTAAGTGACTTATATCCTTATGGTTTCTGTGTAATCATTATGATTGTTTCGTTTTTTATGTCAAAAGAAAAGCCAGTAAAAACACTTTTGATATACACGGGTGTAGGAGCTATTATGACTTTGATTGGCGTATTTTCAACCGGACAAGTTGCGTTATTTAGTTTAATCAGTGGCGGTCTTTTTTGTTCTATCCTTTGGCCAAGTATATTTTCATTAGGTACTGCAGGACTAGGGAAATACACAAACCAAGGCTCTGCATTTATGATTATGATGATTTTAGGAGGAGCTATTATCCCTGTTTTACAAGGAATATTGGCTGATAAAATTGGAATTCAATTTTCATATATTTTAGCGGCTGCTTGCTTTGGCTATTTGTTCTGGTTCGGAATAAAAGTTCAGAAAGTATTAAGAAACCAAAATATTGATTTTGATAAAGAAGTTGCCAATGTAAAGGGTGGGCATTAAATCTTTAAAGAGAAAACAAAAAACAATAATTAGAGGCTATTTTGTATCAAAATGGCCTCTAGTTGTTTTCACACCCTACTATTTTTGCTTCAAACACACTTCCTTGATCTACAATAAAGCCTGGCGTTAAGAGTATAGATTCTGAAGCCGAACTGCTAATTTTAGAGCTATTGCTAGCCTTTAGTTCTAGATATAAGTTAGCAGGATTTTCTATCCCTATGGTCTGATTAGTAAACATACTGTTTTCATTTATTTTGACTTTAACTTGTATATCGTCTATAGCTAATTGATCTCTCGAACCTGAACTTCCTGATTCAGTAAAATAATACCTCCATAACAATTGCACATACGGTTTATTTAATATTTCCGAAGGAAGTTTAATGCTGTGAAACTCCTGATAACTTCCGTCTGTGGATGAACCCGTATATTCAACAACTGGGCTAAAATCATTGAATGCCTGAATATCACCTACTCTGTACTGTAAACGTAACGCATACTTACGTGTGCCGGCCTTAATAGTTCTCCCAGTCCAACTAACGACTATGCTGTCAGCATTGGTTGTGTTAATAGCTAACAAGGCCCCGCCGAGCGTTCCGTCACCATATCCTGTGTTATATGGGGCGTTGCTACCCGTGTTAATAAAAGAAATCCCGAGATTGTCCAAACCATTTATTCGCGATTTAGAGGAACTATTAAATCCGCCAGAAGTAAAACCTTGTATATTTTCATTTAGCAATGGATCTCTATTTACGAAATAAACGAACTTCATGTTTTTAGGACTTGTGTTAGCCACTGCACTTTTTGACCATTCTGACACAGAATATGTGCAATTTCTAAGCACATACGCTTCTGGAATTGGGTTATCTGACAGAATGTTACTCTCAAAAAATGCTTCGCAAAACATGTTTATGGAGGAATTTATAGTAAGAACGGAGTCTGTATTTATGACACCATTTATTAACCAATGACTAAACTTATAACCAGTCATAGACTTGGCTGTAATATTAAATTCTACATTTTTAAAGTACATACCTGTCCATGTATTGTTAACATCAATAGTTACCCCCGGCGTAGTGCTATTAATATCTATCGAATTCACTTTTACATATCCTTGGTTTAGGTCGGAAGATTTTACAGACAAGTCAAAGTTTCCATTTAAATTAAAGAAAGACTTTATGTTATTTCTTAGATAAGCAGGTCTTTGCAGTAAAAAATCATTCATAATATCCAAATGGTAATTCCAATTAGAAACATCTGTCGCTTCCCATCTCAGGATTTCATTAGGAAGTTCGGGTACATATAAACTTTTTACATCTGCAAGTATTCCTGAAGTACGATTTGAATTGAAATATGTATTCAATAAATCTGCGTATCGATTAATAAATAGTTTTCGGAATTCAGGGCAAAAAATTAATTTGGTGTATATTTTTGTGGTTCCCGAAGAGCCAATAGGGAAGCTAATTCCATTTTCCAGTGGGTTTCGAAGCGTATAGTCCAAATCTACCATTTCACACCTCCACCTGCCGTCGGAGTATGAGTTTTGGGTGTTAGAATTTCTTTCTTTTTTATTACGCCACATAAACGTATTATTATACGGCCAATCTGTGTTGTTTAAGAAGATTTCAGAGATAAAGTAGTCCGTAAAATTATCAATATCAATGTAAGATTTTAACGAATCGTAATCAGCAGCGTTTAGTGTGGTTTTACTATCTAAAAAAGCCATAAGCTTATTATAGTCTTGATCGTCACCTTCGTCTAGAAGTTCATCTTTGTAAATGTCTAGATTGCCAGCATCTAAATTATACTTAGACGCCAAATAATCATCATCGAAATATTCATTCAAGTTGTAAATACCCCAATATTCTCCGTTTAAATACAATAGGCTTGGATAACTGGTTTGCACATTAAAGTTAAGTCCTGTGGGGATCTTTGAGGATATGTCGTGACTTGGATATATTCCTGGATTCTTCAATGTTGTTTTCTCAGTAAAAAGAGTTAAATCATTAGGGTATAAAGCAGTTTTTTCTGCTAAATAAACCCGAAAAGGTTTTTTTGATGATTGCCTTGAAGCTTTTCCGTGAACCCTTAAATCAATATTTTGATTAACCTTTTGGAGATTTCCCTCAAAAGCTTCAAAATTAGCTGCTCTTTCCCAGAGTTTACCACTATTGGCGAAATTCCCAGCCTCTGTAACTCTTCCATAACTTAAAAAAGTGTTATCATACGTTTGGCCAGCAGTACCTATTCCCGTTTCATATTGATACAGGTTTTCTTCTGAAGTAGATAAAATAAAAACAGGGATTTGATGTGGATTTAAGCCATCTGAAGTAAAAAAATAGGTTTGCGTCACAATATCACTTGACAAATACCCGGGCTTAAAAGCACGAGCTCTTACAACCTTGGCTTTGGGGATAACAGCAGAAGGCTGAAAAGGATGTCTAAAATTATGCAAAGATAACCTAGATATATTATTTGGATCTCCACTCGGGTCTTCTATACTTAGGGCAGTTGTATATTTAAAGCTTTGCAAATTTCTACTTTCCAAATCATACAAGTCATCACCTAGATCTTGAGGATAATAGTTTTTGAGAGTATATGAATTAGTATTGGAAAGGTTTGAGTCTGGTTCTGAAGAGTCAAATGTATAATAGATATCTGCTACGGAATGACTCAAATTTAAATCGAATGAATTACTGAAATATCCACCATTTTGAGAAAAAGTAGGCGGCTCAAGTACTCCTAAAAATGCACTTTGACTGACATTTTGAGCATTGGGAGTAGCTGGAGAAAAATAAGCTAATGAGTCGCTGTTTTCAAAAAGACGCCCAAACGAAACGTCTTTATATTGTTTATTAAAACTAAAACCATCTATTAAAGTTACGCCATCAGGAGCAACAAGACCGATGTACTCACCATTTGCAGACAATGAAAATGTGGTGTTGTTAAAAAGACTATTAGCTTCACTGCCAGCCCAAATGATTTTATACCCGAAAGCTGGGATTTGCACTTGGCCAGCTTGTTCAGTGAATCTAAACTTTTTTAAATTCGAAGGGTCATCCGTAACATAATAATTGGCTAGGTCGATAGTTTGTGAGGTATTATTGAATATTTCGAACCAATCACTAGCCTGGCCGTTTGAATCCAGAATAGTAGTATCATTTGAAGCCATAACTTCGTTGATAAATATACCCGAAGGGAATAAGGTTCTAATATTGGGAGATTTTTGACTAACCGTGTGAGCTTTTTTTAAAAGTAAAAAATTATCAGTCTCAGTTTTCAGAAATGAAATATTAGGTTCATGAGGAAGTGAACTTGAATAAGATTGATAGAAAAATCCTATCATACCAGATAAAACTGCTATAAAAACAGGTGAATTTCGTGACATTTATATTTAGAACAAAGGTTATTTAAAACGAAAATAGAACATAAAAGACTTAGATAATCAACCAAAGCTTATAATGTGGCCCATAATTTATTATACGGTGAAATAGGAAAAAAACGTGGTCTGAATAAAAAAAAGTGAGTAAAGGCAAATGCCCTCACTCACTTTCAATAAATTTTCTTACTTTAAAATCAATCCTTCTTTTGGCCACTCAACACATTCACACCTTCTGGTAGTGGATTGCCCGATGAGCGTCTAAAACTTACTAACTGACCAACATGCCAAACGGCATCCTCTAAGGGGCCATTTATCAAGTACCAAAAATCATAACTGGACTTTTTTCCTCCCAACACTAAGTTAAGATCTTTTAAGTCTTCTTTGCTTTCTTTTAAAATCAAGGCCGCTGATGCTATATTTTTTAAAGTGTTTGCTCTCAAGCCTTCAAAGCTCAATTCTTTATAGTTTTGCTTTATCGCCACATCTTTTCCTGAAACCGTATTGAGAATCACCGAAACTAAACCATCGATATGCTCCAAAGTTTCGCGACTGGTACGTGCATCATTGTTAGGATGATAAGCCAAATCCGTTTCTTTTAAACCGCTGGTAGCCCAATAATATCTAAAACCAAGTCCGTCAATCATTCGAACCACCATATTTTGGGCTGAATATGTTTCTGGTGCTTTTGGTATATTATAGTAAGAGTCTTGACTGAAACTTTCCATTGAGCAAAATATTAATACCGGAACTAAAACTTTAAATAACGTCATTTGTAATGTTTATTTTAATTTTGCCAATGAGTCCTCAATGGCCTTGATTTTAGCCAAAGCATCTTCTAATTTTGCTTTCTCTCTTTCTACTATATCGCCTTTGGCATTTGCCACAAAACGTTCGTTTGAAAGTTTCGCTTCAACTGACTTTTTGAACCCTAGGGTATATTCTAATTCCTTTTGAAGGTTTTCAATTTCTGCTTCTACATCTAAGCTTTCACCCAAGTCTATACCGAATTCATCTCCTTTAAGAACCAAACTAATAGAATTATTACTTTCAGAAGTGAATGTCACATCTGAAATATTGGCCATCTTTTTGATTAAATCCACCAAAGAATCGTATCTACTTGCGTTTGTAGTTTTTATACTTAGTGGCAGTGCATCTTTGGGAGACAATTGCTTAGACTGACGTGTGTTTCTAACCCAAGAAACCAACTCAAATACAATCTCGAAATCGGCTAACAGCTCAGCATTTACCGCTCCGCCTTTAGGAAAATCTTGGGTACAGATAGTGGCTTTGTCTGCTCTGGCTTGAATATTCTGCCAGATCTCTTCTGATATAAACGGTGTCCATGGATGAACCAAACGCATGAGCACATCTATAAATGACAACGTTGCCTCATAGGTTTGAGCATCAATAGGTAGACTCTCCCCATTTACGTAGGCAGGTTTTACCATTTCGAGATATTGCGAACAGAAGTCATTCCAGATAAGGTTATAGGTAACCAAAAGGGAGTCAGACATCCTGAATTTATCGTAATGATCAAGTGCTTCGGCTATGGCGGCATTTAGTTTTGACTCAAACCACTGCACTGCAACCACATTTACTTGTGGTGTATTTTGAGAGTCTGACACATTCCATCCTTTAACTAACCGGAAGGCATTCCACATTTTGTTTGAGAAATTTCTTCCTTGCTCTACCAATTTTTCATCATAAGGAAGGTCATTACCTGCAGGAGAACTAAAAAGCATACCGGTCCGAACACTGTCTGCTCCAAATTTTTCAATCAAGTCTAAAGGATCAGGAGAGTTACCAAGCGACTTCGACATTTTGCGGCCTTGTTTATCTCTCACAATACCTGTTAAGTATACGTTTTTGAAAGGCATCGTTCCTTTATACTCATACCCAGAAATAATCATTCTCGCCACCCAGAAAAACAGAATTTCGGGTGCAGTTACTAAGTCATTCGTCGGATAGTAATAATTAATATCTGCATTTTTGGGGTCTTTGAACCCGTCAAATACCGAAATTGGCCACAACCAAGAGCTAAACCACGTATCCAATACGTCTTCATCTTGAGTTAGGTCTTTTTCACTTAACGCAAAAAGTTGATATTTTTCTCTTGCTATCTTAAGTGCTTCTTGTTTTGATTTTGCCACAATACAGGTACCGTCTTCCATATAAAAAGCCGGGATACGGTGTCCCCACCAAAGCTGACGACTGATACACCAATCGCGAACATTTTCCATCCAATGGCTGTAGGTGTTTTTAAACTTTGGAGGAATAAGTTTAATGGTATCGTTCATTACATTTTCCAAAGCAGGCTTACTCAGTCTGTCCATTTTAAGGAACCATTGCAATGAAATTTTCGGCTCAATAACCGCACCCGTACGCTCTGAAGTACCCACATTGCTGGTGTAGTCTTCTACTTTTACTAAACTTCCTGCAGCGTCCAGTTTTTTAATAATCATTTTTCTGGCCACAAAACGATCCTCCCCTACTAAAATTTGAGCTTTCTCGTTAAGTTTACCATCGTCTGTCAGGATATCTATTACCTCCAGTTTATGTTTTTCACCTAAAGCAAAATCGTTTTGATCGTGAGCGGGTGTTACTTTTAAACAACCCGTACCGAACTCCATTTCAACATACTCATCCGCTATAACTTCTATTTCTCTTCCGATCAGCGGAATACGTACTTTTTTACCTATCAAATTTTTGTAACGCTCATCATCAGGATGCACACATATAGCAGCATCCGCCATAATGGTTTCAGGACGTGTGGTTGCTATAATTACCTCGCCTTCGTCTCCTTCATATTTAATATAAACCAACTTAGAAGGCATTTCTTTAGTGATCACCTCTTCGTCAGAAACGGTGGTTTTGGCCTGTGGATCCCAGTTTACCATTCGGTATCCTCTGTATATATCGCCTTTGTTATGTAAGTCAACAAAAACCTCAATCACGGCATCATATAAACTATCTTCCATCGTGAATCGGGTTCTGTCCCAGTCGCACGAAGCACCTAATTTACGAAGTTGTTTAAGAATAATACCTCCGTATTTTTCGGTCCATTCCCAACAATATTTCAAAAACTCATCTCTCGTAAGGTCCGCTTTGTTAATGCCTTGCTCTTTGAGCATAGCCACTACTTTAGCTTCAGTAGCTATAGACGCATGGTCGGTACCAGGCACCCAACAAGCCTCTTTACCTTCCATACGAGCTTTGCGGACTAACACGTCTTGAATGGTGTTATTAAGCATGTGCCCCATGTGCAATACACCTGTTACGTTTGGTGGTGGTATTACAATGGTGTAAGGTTTCTTTTCTGGATTAGGGGTAGACTTGAAGAATTTGTTTTCTTCCCAATATGCGTACCATTTCTCTTCTATTTCTTTTGGACTGTAGGTTTTTGAGATTTCCATTTGATATTATTGTTGACCGCTTTAAATACGTATAAAAACAAGCTCTTTGACAGCTATTGTTCGCAAAATTAAGTAATTACTACGTAAAAAAATTGGACTAGGAGATAAAAGCCCGAATGAATCTGTTAAAACATTGAAATAAGAATAAATAAATGGCGAAATATGGCTAAGATAATTCTTCTAAATAAAAAGCTATACCCATAGTTTTATTCCAAAAAAGCAGCAAAAGCCATCCAAAAAGGATAAAAATACGTAACTAACAAAGAACATTTTATAAAAAATAGACGTTGGTAGATATGCTAAACGTTTGTTTACATCGAAGAAAATCACTTCAAACTCTCATTAAATTTCTTTTTTAATAACACCATTAAAATATTTTATGCAAAAATACATTGATCAAATAATTGAACTAGCCATACAATACGCCCCGAAAGTTTTATTAGCCCTAATAACCCTAGTAGTAGGTTTTTGGATAATAAAACGAATCGTAAAGCTTCTAAAGAAAACATTAGAGAAATATGACATAGACCCTACTATAGAACCTTTTTTGGTTTCGCTTGCTAGTGTTGGACTCAAGATACTGTTGGTTTTTAGTGTGGCGGGTATGTTCGGAGTAGAAACCACCTCTTTTATAGCCGTTATGAGTGCATTGGCACTGAGTGTGGGTTTAGCCTTACAAGGCAGTCTCGGACATTTTGCTAGTGGGGTACTACTTTTGATATTTAAACCTTATAAAGTGGGGGACGTGGTAGAAATAAGTGGAAAAACAGGAGAAGTAGAAAGCATTCAAATTTTCAACACGGTTTTAAAAACATTTGATAACAAACGTATAATCATACCAAATGGCGTAGTAACAAGCGACACCATCACTAACATAACAGGCCAAACTACACGTAGAGTAGATATCGTTTTTGGAATAGGTTACACAAGTAGTATAGATAAGGCCAGAGAAACCATTTTAGCAGTAGCCGCAAAAAACGATCTTTTTCATCTCGACCCTAAACCTGAAGTTTTTGTAAAAGAACTAGCCGACAATTCTGTAAACTTGGTGTTTAGAGCTTGGACCGAAAGTGAACACTATTGGACTTTGTTTTTCTTCATGCAGGAGCATGTTAAAAAAGCGTTTGATGCCGAAAATATCGAAATTCCGTTTCCGCAGAGAACGGTTCATCTTGTAAAATAAAAAAAGAGGGGATACTGCTTAGCCGCCTGTAATAAAGCTGCTACCTTCTCCCCTCTTAAACACACTTTCATGGCTATTAAGAACGCCACAAAATTATAAAAAAGGCAAGGACAAAGATAGCCCGATAAGACTTTATGATAGCCCGAAAGTGTTTAAAACTTGTTTTCTTTCATCACTTCAGATGGAAGTTTGTTGTGATGCTTTTTAAATGCAGCCGAAAACTTACTTGTATTTTCGTATCCTAAAAGATTCGCTAAGTTTTTTACTTGATACTCATTTTTGAGAAGCAAGCTCATGGCGTGGTCCATTTGCTTGTCTTTAAAGTACTTATATATAGAACTTCCCATTTCTAACTTAAAAATGTTTTTCAGCTTTGAAGAAGACATATTAACATTTGCCGCCAAAAAGTCTATGCCACAAAATGGACCTTGAAGATTGTGAATTAAATAATCTACCGTTTTCTGAACAGATTGAATATCTAATTTGCTATTTATTGGAGAGTCTCCACTCTGGTTTTTTTCTGAAAGTTTTGAGAAGAAAATATCAATTATCTCTAGTGATTTAATTTTCAAATGGAGTTTTCTAAGCGGATCATTGTCTTGCTTACTTAGTTTTATCCAGATTTCCTTTGATAGCTCAATTAACTCTGGTGTTACAAATTCTAGATTTAAATATTTGGTTTCAGTATTAGTTAAACTTGAGAGAAAATTGTCTTTATCTGAATGGTTTTGAAGCAAATTTTCAAAAAGCCAGTTTTTATGAAAACTAAAACTATAAAAAAGGCCTTTGGTGCCTTTGTCAAAAAAAGCATCTACTGATACGTCTGGTCCATAAATGGCCCACGAATTGCTGGCAAGAGAGTCACCATTTATTCTAATGTTGTGCTGTTTAGTATCTGGATTATCAAAAATAGAAAATGCTAGAAAGTAGTAATCTGAAACTCCTTCGTCAAATTCAGTTTGGGTATGTACGTTAGCCTTAAAAGCCACATCGGCCACTATCATCCAAAGTCCAGTTTCTACCTCCTCATAATACAGCTTCCCTTTGATAAAAGGATTGCTCATAGATACACATTGCTTGAACTCATCAACAGCTGTAAAAGGCATGCTTTTCCAACTTTCCAACATGAGTTTTGGAGTATTTGCGAGATATGGCAAAATAAAAAAACCGTCTTTATATTTAAAAAAATATTTTTCGGCGTTTTTTAGCCACTTTTGTATTCTTATTAAAGGCATTTATAGATTTATATTCATGGCAAAATGAGGGGTTAAAATCACTTTTTTTTGAAAAATAAAAACTAAAAAAAACGTAGTTTATTTATTTTAAAAGGAACTGACCTCATTCTTAAGGTGTAAAAATAGAAACAAAAATTATAGCAATAATTAAAAACTGGGTTAAAATTATTTATTTTTTTCCGAATAAAATACCTCTTCAATAAGTGTCTTTTAGACATATTTTAATAAAAAAATGCACAAATTTTATTAATAAAGTATCAATACTTACTAATCTGGTTAATTTTAGGCAATTATTCTCAAAGACTAAAACAATCTTTTTTTGATAAATGAATCAAAATATCACAATAAAAGATATCGCCCGAAAATTTAAATGCTCGCCCTCTACAGTGTCGAGGGCTTTGAATAACAATGCCTTAATAAATATAGAAACCCGTAAAACTATTCAGGAATATGCCCAGAAAATGGGATACGAAAAAAATACCATTTCGCTTAGCCTACTTCAGAAGTCTACTAAAACTATAGGCGTAATAATACCAAGTATTAGTCACTCACACGAAACATTAATGATAAACGGTATACAGTCTGTGATAAACAAAATGGGCTATATGCTAAACTTTGGTATCACTAACGAAAAACACCAACTTGAGAAAGAGCATTTGAAACGTTTTATGGCAAATAGGGTGGACGCCATTTTTGTTTCAGTAGCCTTTGAAACCTCTAAACTTGGCGATTTTAGCCACTTCAAAGACATTCAAAAAAGAAACGTGCCTTTGATTTTTATCGATAGAAATGTACACCTTGAAGAGAGTATAAGTTTTACGGTAAATGACTTTAAAGGTGCCTATTTAGCCACTAAACACTTAATAGATTTAGGAAGAAAAAAAATTGCACACATCAAAGGCCCTGAAGGTCTTAATGTGTCAGAAATGCGTTTGATGGGATATTTGAAATGTTTGAAAGACCATAACATAGAAATAAACCCAAACTTTATCAAACAGGCCGATTTTGACATTGAAAGTGCACTTTTGCCTACCTCCCAACTTTTTGAATCAGAAAACAAACCAGATGCCATATTCTGTTCAAACGACTACGTTTGCTTAGGAGCAATGAAAGTTTTACAAGAAAAAAATCTGCGGATTCCCGAAGATGTGGCCATTATTGGCTTTGACAACTGCCCTATTTCCGAGTTTTTCTACCCTCCACTTAGTAGTATTGAGCGTAAAAGTTTCCTTTTGGGCGAACAAGCCGCTTCTTTTTTGACCGACCAACTCAGCGACATGGACAACAGAGTTAAAGATTACCGTACGGTTTTTAATCCCGAATTGATTATCAGAAAGTCAACGGTTTCATAACTAACTTTTGACAAAAAACTTCGTATTTTCAATCCCATATTTTTTTGAAAATCTATTTCAAACGTTTGCATAAAAATTCGCAATCGTTATATTTTTTATTACAATATTCCAATTCTATTATTGTTGCATAATAATTTTAAAAATCAATCTTATGCAAAAAATTTACCCTTCCCTTAAACTTCTATTCTGCACTTTGCTATTTGCATTGGGCCTGAATGGTGCCTTTGCCCAGAGCATTTCGCTCGAAGGTGTGGTACAATCTTCAGACGGAGAAGCTCTACCAGGAGTAACGGTTTCTGTAGAAAACACTAAAAACGGTACTTTAACTGACCAAAACGGAAAGTTTAAATTGACTGCCCCTTCTAATGGCACATTGGTACTCAGTTATATCGGTTTTGAGACTTTAAAAGTGCCCATAAACAACCGAAACATTATTAATATTACACTAAAAACTTCTGACCAAAACCTTAGCGAAATAGTAGTAGTAGGATATGGACAGCAAACCAGAAAGTCGCTTACGAGTTCAATTACCTCTATCAAGTCAGAAGACTTAAACGTAGGAGCAATCAGCAACGCGGCTCAACTTCTACAAGGAAAAGTAGCCGGTCTTAACATTACAAGAAGTGGTGATCCTAACGCAAAACCTTCGATAATATTAAGAGGTGCATCTACCCTTAGAGAAGGCGAGGCAGCCCAACCTTTATTTGTAATTGATGGCGTTATAGGTGCTGACATCGCTACTGTAGCACCTGATAACATAGTAGGAATGGACGTACTTAAAGATGCTGCTGCAACGGCAATCTACGGATCAAGAGCAGCTAATGGTGTAATTATAGTAACTACAAACAGACCAAAAGAAGGTCAAACTACAGCTACTTACAAAGCCTACATAGCGTCTGAAACGGTTTCAAATTCGATTGACATGATGTCTGCGGACCAATTGAGAGCCTATCTGAAAGCAAACAATAAGGCTTTAGGGCCAGATGATGACACGGGTGCTAACACAAACTGGCAGGATGTTATAGCTCAAAAAGGATTTTCTCAAAACCACAACCTAACCTTTGGTGGTGGAAGCAAATCTACAAATTATACGGCAAGTGTTAACTATTTCAGTCAAGACGGTATAATAAAAAGTAGCGGAATAGAAAGATCAATAGGAAGACTATCGATTGAGCAATATGCACTGAAAGATAAACTAAAGTTAGGATTCACATTGGCGACTACACAAACCAACTCAAACTTTGTGCCTTTCCAAGATGTAGTATTGACCAACAGACTTAGATTTTTACCTACCGTAGCACCTTTTGATGCCAACGGTAATTACACTGAAAACCTTGCCCGCTCAAACTACTACAACCCATTGAGTATTATTGACAACGCAACTATTAAAAGCAACTCTAAAACAACACTTGGAAACATTACAGCTAACTTAAAACTTCCATTTGGTTTCTCTTACAATGTGAGTGCTTCGCTTCAAAACAACCAAACGAACGGTTCTGAGTATTATAACAACTATTATACTACAAACTATAACAACATCGCTTTTACTACTGACTACACGGTAGTAGCAGGTAGAAGTGGCTTGGCTGTAAGAAACACCTACGAAAACAAGAATGCTCTTTTTGAGAATTATTTAAACTACAGCAAAGTAATAGGTCAGCACAATATCAATGCGATAGTTGGATATTCGTGGCAACAAACTTTAAACGGTGACGGTTTTCAGGCAACCAATACTAACTTCCCTACGGATGATACCCAAGGAAATTATCTTGGACTAGGTAACTATCAGGCTGTTTCTGGTTTCTTGGTTGGATATGGACCAAACAACTTTGCAAAACTTAGATTAATATCTGACTATGCGAGAATAAACTACGGCTTAGCAGGTAAATATTTCTTACAGGCTTCGTTACGTAGAGACGGTTCTTCGGCATTTGGTGCTAACAACAGATGGGGTTATTTCCCTTCTATATCGGCAGCTTGGGGTATAGAAAGCGAAGACTTTATGAAAAACCAAGATTTTTTTAGTGAGTTAAAACTAAGATTAAGTTATGGCCAAACAGGTAACTCACTCGGCTTTAACCCATTAATCTCGCTACTTAGATACGGTAATGTCGGAACTTTCTCATTTAATGGTAGTCAAACATCGGCAATTGGTGTAGTTCAAAATCCTAATCCAGACCTTAAATGGGAAAAAACCATTATGTCAAACGTAGGTATTGACTTTGGAATATTAAACGGAAAAGTAAAAGGTACGTTAGATATTTATAGCAAAAAGACAACAGACCTTATCTGGACATACGACGTAGACCCTTCAGTTTATCTTTATCGTCAATTGACTGCCAATGCAGGTGAAATGAGCAATAAAGGAGTGGAATTGTCACTTAATTTTAACCCAATTAAAAACAAAAATTTCAACTGGAACAGCAGCGTAAACTTTGCTCACAACAAAAACCTCTTGGTTTCACTTACTGGTCAAGGTCTAGTTGTTGATAGTTTATTAATAGGAAACCCTAACGGTGGTGGTCAAACTGGCTCTACAGTACAAATGCTAGTAAGCGGTCAGCCTGTTGGACAGTTTTATACCTTTAAATATGCAGGTAGAGACGAAAACGGAGTTTCTCAGTTTTATGACAATACAGGCAAACTTACGCTTGTGCCACAAAACAAGAGAGATTATTACTTAGCAGGAAGTGCCCAGCCAAAACTATTATTGGGTTGGAACAACAGCTTTACCTACAAGCAATTTGATCTAAACTTCTTCTTTAGAGGGGTATTTGGAAACAAAATCATGAACTCTATCCGAGCAGATTATAACCGACCTCAAGAAGCTGGTTCGTACAATGTATTGGTAGAAACTGGCACAGAGCCTATCACTGACTACAATGCATTTAAGTATTCAGACCGATATATTGAAAGCGGTAGTTACTTAAGAATGGACAATGCTACGTTTGGTTATACTGTAAAAACTAAAGGCAATTACATTAAAAACCTAAGACTATATACTTCAGCAAACAACCTTTTTGTGATTACAAAATACAAAGGCATCGACCCTGAAGTTAACCTTGGAGGTTTGACTCCTGGTATAGACTGGAACAGATTTGGAGGCGGTTTTTATCCAAAAACAAGAACTGTTATGTTCGGTGTAAACGTAAGCTTTTAATTAAAAAAATTCAAAGAAATGAAAAATATAAAATACATAATTATCAGCCTTTTTGCAGGACTGCTCTTTGCATGTCACGACTTAGAGGTGCCTGTTGAAAATGCTCTAACGCAGGCAAACTTCCCGACAAGAACAGAGCACTTTATTCAAGCCTCTGGCCCTACTTATACTTCATTTAGAGGAAGTATAGCACTTTCATATTGGTTTCTTCAGTCACTAAGCTCAGATGAGTCTATATTGCCAGCACGTGGCGGAAACTGGTATGACGGAGCAAGATATTTTCAACTTCATCAACATAACTGGAATCCTGACAATGCCCAAATAGATGGAACATGGAACTGGATATCAGGCACCATCACGACTATCAACCAAAACTTGGCTGTGGTAGAAACAGCACCAGAAACGCCTGCAAAAGCACAAGGGCTTGCAGAACTAAGAGCCATGCGTGCTATCTCGTATTTCATCATGTGTGACCTATGGGGCAATGTGCCTTTACTAACCAAATTTGGAGAAACAACTACGCCTACTACCACTCCAAGAAAAGACATCTTTGCTTTCATAGAGAAAGAATTGTTGGAAGTGATACCAAACCTAAGTAGCAATGTGGATGCTACCACCTACGGTAGACCAACTAAGTTTACGGCTTATGCATTGTTAGCTAAATTGTACTTAAACTCCGAAGTATATACGGGTCAAAAAAGATATGACGATGTAGTAAAAATGTGTGACAATGTAATCAGTTCAAACAAGTTTGCTTTAGAAACAAACTTTGCTAAAATGTTTGATATTGACAACGGCCCACAAATCAAAGAATTCATTTTCTCTGTACCGTTTGACAATATCTCGGGTGGCCAATTCCTTGCTAGATACTACTTACACAGAGCTATGCGAGCTAAATATGAGCTGCCATTTACGCCGTCAGGAGCCATAAGTGTACAAGAAGAATATTTGGCTAACTTTAATGAACCAGCAGACGTAAGAGCAAAAATGCTACTTGGAGGAAAGCAATATTTAGACTCTGGCCTACCGATAACTGTTAAGACAACCAAAAAAGGTTTCGATACTGATTACACAGGAGCTGACGGTTCAGCGAGTATTGACTACCATTTAGAACTTATGCCTAAATTAGAATTTAGAAACGTGGCGGCTTTTGATCTTGGAAACGACGAAAAAGCGTGGGCACAAGGATTTAGGTATGCGAAATTTTTCCCTGACAAAACTTCTACGACACGTAATCAAGGAAACGATTTTCCGTTCTTAAGATATTCGGATGTTTTGTTAATGAAAGCTGAGGCAATATTAAGAGGGGCAGCTGCCACCTCAGGAAGTACTCCACTAGCTTTAGTAAACAACCTTAGGAAAATTAGAAACGCTACTGAGTTAGCAACTGTAAATCTTGAAACCATATATGCAGAAAGAGCTCGTGAGTTTTGTAATGAAAACTGGAGACGTAACGATATGATTAGATTTGGAAAATTTGAAGGTAAGTGGGGTCTTAAAACAGACACTGACGTTAACAAAAGATTATTTCCAATTCCTAGAAATATCCTAAACATCAATCCTAAGCTTACACAAAACCCTGGGTATTAATATTTTCAAAGGGATAACCCAAAAAGTTATCCCTTTATTTACTAAATTTCGGAAATAATTAAAAATTTGATAATGAGTTTATTAGAAACCAATCAAAATCCTCTTGCCAGCTTAGACGACTGGGAGGATGACATCGTAAAAAGGTACCCAGAACCTGGAACTAAAGCCAAAGAAGACTACCGAAATTATGTAGACTCGGACCGTGTAGCCACAGTAAAAGAGTTTTATAGATTAAATCATACGTATCAAACTTATGATTTTGTGGTAGAAAAAGAAAAAGAGTTTTTAAAATTCGACAAAAGAGAAATGAGCATCTGGGATGCCGTGGATTTTTTGAATACCCTAGTAGATGATAGTGACCCAGATACTGACTTAGACCAACTTCAGCACTTGCTTCAAACTTCAGAAGCAATTAGACAAGATGGACACCCAGACTGGTTTGTACTCACTGGTTTTTTACACGATTTAGGAAAAGTCCTTTGCCTTTTTGGCGAGCCGCAGTGGTGCGTTGTGGGCGACACATTCCCGGTGGGTTGTAAGCATTCTGACAAAATCGTTTATTCAGAGTATTTCGAAGCAAACCCCGATTTTCATAATCCTAAGTTTAATACCAAATACGGTGTTTACGAGCCAAATTGTGGTTTAGACAAAGTAAAAATGAGCTGGGGACACGACGAATATATTTATCAAATCATGAAAGACTATCTACCTGAGGAAGGTCTTTATATGTTAAGATACCACTCGTTTTATTCACAACATCGTGAAAAAGCATACGACCATTTGATGTCAGCTCATGACCATGAAATGTTTAAATGGGTAGATAAGTTTAACCCTTATGATTTGTACTCTAAGGCACCAACACCCCCTGATGTAAAAGCACTGAAACCCTACTACGAAGAATTGGTAGCTAAGTTTTTACCTCCGACACTAAAGTTTTAAACCGTTCCCATATTATACTACGAAGCAGCCTCAAAAGGGCTGTTTTTTTTATTTAGAAGGTCCAAAAAAACTATAATGCAACTATTTATAAGTCAATATATGTTTATACATTAAATAAATAAAATTATGGAAATAGGTATAGATAGTTTTGCGGCAGCAAACCCAAACAAAAGCAGTTATCAATCCATAGCTGAGCTATTAGAACGAATAGAATTTGCAGACAAAGTAGGCTTAGATGTATTTGGCATAGGCGAGCATCACCGAGGTGATTTTTTAGATTCGGCACCCGATATAATTATGGCAGCAGCAGCTTCGAGAACACAAAATATTAAGCTCACCAACGCTGTAAGGATTCTAAGTGCTATAGACCCCGTTAGGGCTTTCCAGTCTTTAGCCACTCTCGACCTTGTGTCAAATGGTCGTGCCGAAATGGTAGCTGGCAGAGCTTCATTTATAGACGCTTTTCCACTTTTTGGCTTAAATCTAAATGACTATGATGCTCTTTTTGTAGAAAACTTAAACCTATTTCTACAAATCAGAGATAACGAAGTGGTAAATTGGAGCGGAAAGTTTAGGCCAGCACTTAAAAATCAGGCGATTTACCCAAGACCCATTCAAGAAAAAATACCTGTTTGGCTGGGTGTAGGCGGCACACCAGAGTCTTTTGCTAGAGCCGGAAGCATGGGCTTGCCCCTTATGGTAGCAGTCATAGGCGGAGAAACCCACAGATTTAGACCATTGATAGACATATATAGAAAATCAGGTGAAAAAGCAGGCTTTACTCCTGACCAACTAAAAGTAGGATTACACTCACTCGGATATGTAGCCGAAACCACCGACAAAGCCAAAGAAGAATATTACCCAGGCTACGCAGAAATGTTTACTAAAATAGGAAAAGAAAGAGGCTGGCCACCCGTAACACGACCACATTTTGAGTCTCAAGCGGGTTATTTGGGGGCGTTTTTGGTGGGAAGTGCCGAAGAAGTTGCAGACAAGATTTTACGCCATAGCCAAGCATTGGGCGGCATAGCGAGGTTGACTTTCCAAATGGACAATGCCGGCTTGAGTCATACGCAGTTATTAAATGCCATAGAACTTATCGGAACTAAAGTTTCGCCGATCGTCAATAAAGCATCTGTATAAAAAAAGCGGGTTCACTTCCTAAAAAAGTGAACCCGCTTTTATCCTTATTGAATTTCTACAATTCTTATTTCTTTACTCCAAATTTGTAGACAGTAGTAGTTTTATAAGTCTCGCCTGGTAATAAAATGGTGCTTGGAAATGCCGCTTGGTTAGGAGCATCTGGGTAGTGCTGTGTTTCTAAACAAAACCCAAATCTTTTATCATACCTTACGCCTGATTTCCCTGTTGCTTTACCATTCAAGAAGTTGCCGGTATAAAACTGAACGGCGGGCTCTGTGGTAAATACCTCCATGGTTCTACCTGAAGCAGGCTCTAACACAAACGCCACAGATTTCAGCGTGTTCGAAGAGTCTCCGAAAATCCAACAATGGTCATATCCACCTCCACGTAATATGTCAATATCTGTGGTGTCGTTAATTCTTTCACCAATCACATGCGAACTTAGAAAATCAAACGGTGTTCCTACTACTGACTTTAATTCTCCAGTTGGTATTAAGCCTTCGTCAGTAGGCAAAAACTTATCGGCTTTAATAGATATTTCATGATCCAAAATATCGCCTTTCCCCTCTCCTTTAAGATTAAAATATGCGTGATTCGTTAGATTTACCACCGTTTTCTTATCGGTAGTGGCGGTATAAGTGATACTTAATGAATTATCAGCTTTTAACAGATAAACAACCTCCACATTAAGTGTGCCTGGGTATCCCTCTTCGCCATCTTTTGAGACGTAGGTTAACTTTAAACCTGGCTCCGCTCCTTCTATTGGAGTTACATCCCATATAACGGCATTGAAACCTTTAAGCCCTCCGTGAAGTGCGTTCGGTCCGTTATTTATGGCAAGCGTGTATTCCTGCCCATCTATCGAAAACTTCCCTTTGGCTATTCTATTTCCAAATCTTCCAATCAATGCACCCAAGTATTTTGTATTATCAAAATAGTCTTCAGGGTTATTTGAACCTAGCGTTATATCGGCATAAACGCCATCTTTGTCTGGTGCAGTCCATTTTACTATGGTTCCCCCTAGATTCATTATGGCTACTTCCATGCCAGCGGCATTTTTTAATGTATATAGTTTTACGCTATCGCCCGAAGCCAAAGCTCCCATTTCTTCTACTTTAATATTCATCGATTCTTCTTTTTTTGTGTTGTTGCATGACCATATCGATATGGCCAATGCCAAAATTAGTATTTTTTTCATTTTGATTTCTTTCAAGTTTTGATGTCAATTCATTTTTTACCAAAAAACATAATAGATTACGCTGAAAACCACCAATATGGCTATGGTTCCATATCTAAACTCTGGCGTAACTTTAAACCATTCTTTATTTACTTCAAAAGCACTTGTGCTCTCTTTTCCACGAGATTCTACTAAACTAATGGCTACCATAACTGCACTACATATCCAGAATACCACGCCCATTCTGTTTAGGAAAGGAAACTCTGGCCAAACAAAGGCGATTAACGTGCTCAATGCAATACTCAATATAGCAGAAACCAAAGCCGAGTTTGCGGTGGTTTTTTTCCAGAAAAACCCTAAAAGGAAAATAGAAAGTATGCCAGGAGAAATATACCCCGTATATACCTGAATGTATTCAAAGGCTTGACCAAAATTAGCCAATAATGGACTTATCATTAAAGCCAACGCAAAAGCTACCAAAATGGCGATTCTACCTGTTTTGACAGTTTGGGCTTGGGTCATCTCTTTCTGAAAAAATTTCTGATGAATATCCAAAACATAAATGGTAGATATACTATTTGCTTTGCCAGCCAAACTCGCCACTATGGCAGCAGTAAGTGCCGCAAAAGCAAGACCTTTTAATCCTGTTGGCAAAATATTTAATAGCACTGGATAAGCATTGTCTGGTTTCACTATGCCGTTTTGAGTAATACCATTTACGATAGCTGGATCAGCATTTTCTTGGAAAAGCACGTAAGCTGCAAGTCCTGGCAAAACCACTATAAACGGCATGATCATTTTTAGACCCGAAGCAAATAACAAACCGTTTCGGGCGGTTCGTAAGTCTGCACCCAGAGCCCTTTGAGTGATGTATTGGTTACAGCCAAAATAGTTTAAGTTGTTTACAAATTGCCCCCCAATAATAAACATCATAACACCTGGAAGTTGCTTATAAGCGTCTATAAAGCCACCTTTGCCGTCATGAACCGAATATTGACCCGGACTAAAAATCATGTGTAAATGACTATCTGCTTTTTCTTTGATGAGACTGAGTCCTTCTAAAACACCTGAACCTGTCCCTACCCTTTCAGAAAGTAAATCTAAAGCCAAATAAGTGGTCGCTAAACCTCCAAAAACCAAACAAACCACTTGGATAACGTCCGTATAGCCGATTACCTTCATACCGCCTAAAGTAATTATGATAGCAAAAATGGTGAGGAAAAAGGCACAGGTCATAAAACCAAAGCCTGTCATTTTTTCAAGACTCAAAGCTCCTAAATAAATGATAGAAGTTAGATTAACGGTGATGTATAAAAACAACCAAAAAACTGCCATAATAGTTGCCAAACGCGTGTTATATCTTTTGGATAAAAACTGCGGCATGGTGTAAATGTTATTTTTGAGGTACATCGGTAAAAAATATACCGCCACTATGATAAGCGAAACTCCTCCCAAAAGCTCGTAAACCGAAATAGCAAGTCCTAACTGAAATGCTTGACCGCTCATACCGATAAATTGTTCGGCAGAAATGTTAGAAGCAATCAACGACGCTCCGATAGCCCACCATGTAAGCGAACCCTCCGCAAGGAAGAAATCTTTGGCATCTGCGGTCTGTTTTCCTTTGTTTTTGTAAACCCAGTATCCGTACATGGACACGATAATAAAGTACACGCCAAAGATGGCGTAATCAAGCGATTCTAATCCTAATTTCATTATAGTTTTTATAGATATGGTTGAATATCAAATATGCTTTATTTTTGTGGATTTTTTATAAAAAATATGGTTAAATTAACATCCCTGGCCATAATAAGCGTCTTTTCCGTGCTTACGCTCATAATGTTTTTTGCGAAGAGAATCTTTTAAAATAGGGGTCAAAGGATTTATCTGTAAAGTAAGCATTGCCATCTTTGCAATTTCCTCTAAAACCGCCGCATTGTAGACCGACTTTTCGGCGTCTTTTCCCCAAGTAAATGGCCCATGATTTTGTAAAAGCACCATCTCTACTTCTTTGTGAGAAAGTTTTTTTTCTTTAAAAATATCAAAAATCTGATTCCCGGTTTCATGCTCATAGTCCCCCTCAATCATTGTATCAGAAAGTGCCGGTGCACAGGGTATATTTTGGTGGGTGTGGTCTGCATGGGTAGTCCCGAAAATCGGGATATCTAAGCCTGCCTGAGCCCAAGCTACTGCATGTGTGCTATGGGTATGCGTAATTCCACCAATGTCATCCCAAGTTTTGTATAACAAAGCGTGCGTTTTGGTATCTGACGAAGGCCTCATGTTACCATCCACTACTTTGGCGTCATAATCCATAATCACGATGTCTTCCCAGCGAAGTTTTTCATAGGGCACTCCAGACGGCTTAATGGCAAATACAGCTTTGTCCCGATCTACCGCACTTACATTTCCGAAGGTAAAAAGTACCAAGCCCAGTTTGGGGAGCTGCATGTTGGCTTCGAAACATTCTTGTCTAAGGTCTTTATACATAATTATTAGTGGTATCTTATTTAGAAATTGACATTAGAAAAGGTGATAATCAGGATTAATAAATATTTCAATTTACCTTTTTGCTATTTAAAACAAATCCTAAAAACTTCCTTTTCTAATGCTTACAACTCCTTTAATAAAGTTAAAATTATCCTCTCAATTGTCTCTTCAAATCTCTGATTTTGGTATCTGCGTCTATCACCACAATATCCAAATCAAACATCTCAGCGAAGTCCTCCAAATATTCTGTGGTAAGATTTTGACTAAATACCGTATGATGAGCTCCGCCGGCCATTAACCATGCTTGCAGGCCTACTTCCATACTTGGCTGGGGTTTCCAAAGGGCTCTTGCTGTTGGTAATTTCGGGAATGCCTCGGTGACAGCTACCGCCTCCACTTCATTTACCAAAAGCCTATATCTGCTTCCTAAATCAACCAAACTGACATTGATAGAAGGCCCTGCACAGGCATTAAACACCAACCTAACTGGGTCTTCTTTTCCTCCGATACCTAATGGGTGTACTTCACAATGCACTTTGCCATCTGCTATAGTCGGACAAATCTCTAACATATGTGAGCCCAAAACCATAGGATTTGAGGGGTCAAAGTGGTAGGTATAGTCTTCCATAAATGAGGTGCCACCTTTTAGTCCAGTCGCCATTACTTTCATCACTCGTGTCATGGCCGAAGTTTTCCAGTCTCCTTCACCTCCATAGCCATAGCCGGCGGCCATCATACGCTGTGAGCCGATGCCGGGCAACTGACGCATGCCGTGTAAATCTTCGAAAGTATTGGTATATGCTCCAAAACCTCCGTCTTCTAAAAAGGCTTTGATTCCTAGTTCTATCCGAGCTGCTTCTATAAGTGAAGCACGCATAGCTCCATCTGACTTGAGCGAAGCCATCATTTGATAAGTTGATTCGTATTCTTTTATTAAATTCTGAATTTCTGCATCCGAAATTTGATTTATTATCTTAACCAAATCTCCTACTGCATAGGTATTCACAGACATTCCAAACTTCTCTTCTGCTGTCACTTTGTTTCCGTCTGTAACGGCCACCTCACGCATATTGTCCCCAAAACGAGCCACTTTTAGGTTTTTCATTTCGTTGCGTCCTAAACATACTCTGGCCCATACGCCAATTTGGGCTTTTACGTTTGGAGCATCCCAGTGGCCTACTACTGTTTTGCGGTTAATTTTCATTTTGGTCAAAATAAACCCATGCTCTCTATCGCCGTGTGCTGATTGGTTGAGGTTCATAAAATCCATGTCAATTTCGGCATACGGAATGTCTCTATTAAACTGTGTATGCAGGTGCAAAAGTGGCTTCTGCAAAGCTGTAAGGCCTTTTATCCACATTTTTGAGGGCGAAAATGTATGCATCCAAGTTATTATTCCGATACAGTTCTTAGCGTAATTGGCCTCATTGCAAATCGTCAGGATTTCTTCTGGAGATTTTACAACAGGCTTAAAAATTATTGAGACCGGTATTTCAGAGGAAGCATTTAGCGTTTCCGCAATAACTTTTGAGTGCTCGTCTACTTGTCTAAGTGTCTCCGCTCCATACAGGTCTTGACTACCCGTCACAAACCAAATTTCGTATTGTTTTAAATTTGTCATTGTTTTTCTTTAAAAGTAACCAAGGAAATAGCCTTAAGGTATTTATATATTGTATATTTTCTTTATTATTTTGAGAGAAGAGTATTTAAGATCAATTTCATTCGGAATAAATCCCCGATATTTAAAAAATTTTACTTAAAAACTCACCCTTTCATTTCTACAAAAGCACCAAAAGCTAAGTACTTCTGATACATTTTTTTATATATTTTAACTTTATCTTTTTCAGGATAATAGGTAGAGTCAAAGCCTGAACCCATTGCGTTTTGAGCTTCGTTTATGGTATTAAAAATACCTGCGGCTGTGGCAGCGTTCATTGCGGCACCGAGGGCACATGCTTGGTCAGAACTTGCGACTTTGATGGGCACATCCAACACATTGGCTAAAGTTTGCATCACAAAAGCTGATTTTTTTGCTACCCCACCAATCGAAATAACTTGCTTAATTGGCACACCTTCTGAGATAAATCTATCCACAATGGCCTTTGAGCCAAAAGCAGTAGCTTCTACCAAAGCTTTAAATATTTGAGCGGCATCTGATCCTAGGTTCAACCCATAAATAGCCCCTTTTAAAGTATGGTTGGCATCGGGAGTCCTACGTCCATTAAACCAGTCTAAAGCTATCGGGTCATTTTCGGATAAAGGTAAATGGCTCGCTTTTTTGGATAAATGCGGAATAAGTTTTTCAGATAGTTTATCTTTTTCTTCTTGGTTTTCTAAAAGTTCAAAAACTGGCCCCAAAAGCATTTTTTGGAACCAAGCATACACATCGCCAAAAGCAGATTGGCCGGCTTCCATACCCAACATGCCGGGCACTATGGAACCGTCTACTTGACCACATATGCCCTTTACTAACAGATGCCCAACTTCCTCATTTGGTGCTATTAACATATCGCAAGTGGAGGTTCCCATTACTCTAACCAGTGAATAAGGCTCTATTTCGGCACCCACTCCACCCATGTGAGCATCAAAAGCACCTACTCCTATTACAACGTGATCGGGCAAACCTAGCTTACTAGCCCATTCGGTTGAAAGGGTTCCCATGACTTGATCTGAAGTATAGGTTTCGGAATATAATCGCTCACGCAAACCTGCCAAAAGTGGGTCTAGGGTAATCAGAAATTCTTCTGAAGGCAGTCCTTCAAATTCGGGATGCCACATAGCTTTGTGACCCGCCGCACACCTACTCCTTTTGAGTGTTAATGGATTGGTATTTCCCGTTAAAACTGCCGAAATCCAATCGCAATGCTCCACCCACGAAAATGCCTTCTCTCTGATACTTGGGTCAACGCGTAGCGTTCGTAATATTTTAGCCCAAAACCATTCCGAAGAATATATTCCTCCTACGTATTTAGTATAATCTACCGACCACGAATGTGCCAAAGTGTTGATTTCTTCAGCCTCGGCATTTGCCGTATGGTCTTTCCAGAGGATAAACATCCCGTTGGGATTTTGAGAAAACTCAGGCAACAAAGCCAAGGGAGTACCGTTTTGGTCAACCGCCACTGGAGTTGAACCCGTGGTGTCAACTGAAATACCGACAATGTTTTCGATAACGTCAGTCGAAACCTCCGCCAAGGCACCTTTTATTGCACTTTCTAATCCTTCCAAATAGTCAAGAGGGTGTTGTCTAAATTGCGATTCTGCAGGTAAACAAAACTGTCCCTCTTTCCATCTTTGATAATAACTTACAGAAGTGGCGATTTCATTGCCTTCTGAATCGACCAAAAGTGCTCTCACCGAGTCAGTGCCGTAGTCTAGGCCTATTGTATATTTTTTACTCATTTTTTTATTCTAAAAATCTGAAACGAATTGGGTGCCAACGAAAGCATAGACTTCCCTTTTTCTATCGTAAAAAGAGACTCCGAAGGCGTGATTTTATTTGGTTGATCTATGGTATTGTATTTTTTTAAGTCACTTTCAACAATTTTAATATTTCTTCCGGAAGCACGCTTTGCTAAGCCTTTTATGTCTAATTCAATACTTTTAGCTTCAGTTGAAATATTGACCAATTTAATAATAACTTCATTTGTTTTCTCGTCAAAAGAAGATGAGGCATAAATTTCGTTTTGACCAGTAAGATTCTCGCCATTTGATTTAATAGGCAATGTGCTTGTTCCTGGGTTATTAGCAAACAGTTTTTGCACATAATAATTAGCGGTACCAAAAGACGTTAGGTTATCAAACCAGATGAGGTCGGGCGTCCATTGCCAACGGTTAACGTGAGCAAAAAGCGGAGCATAAGAAGTCATATAAACCACGTCAGCGTTTCGTTCTAGACCCGTCATAAAAGCCGCCTCTGACAAAGCACACTCCCAATTGTTTTTGTTGTCTGGGTTTACTACGCCATGACTTTGAGCCGCATATTCTCCTGCAAAAATCTTATAGCGATTTCGGTCGTATTTGTCGTATCTGTTTGCATTGTCTCTAAACCATTTTGGGTCTTTGTAGTAGTGCTCATCAACTATTTCGGCGTTTAGTTTTGGCAAAGCCTTTTCGGCTTGCTCAAAGAGTTCTCCTTCGGCACCTGGGCCTGTTCCTGAAACCAGTTTTATGTTGGGATATTTTACCTTAAAGGCTTTTGAAATAAGCTCATATCTGTCAAAATATTCTTGCCCCCATTGCTCATTTCCTATCCCAATCATTTTTAGATTAAATGGTGCCGGATGCCCCATTTCGGCACGTAAGGCTCCCCACTTGGTGTTAATGTCACCATTAGCAAACTCAACTAGGTCCAAGGCATCTTGCACAAACGGGTCGAGCTCATCGAGCGGGGTGGTTTCAGAGGAGTTAAACTGACACGCCAAGCCACAAGAAAGAATGGGCAGAGGCTCTGCTCCGATATCTTCGGACAATAAGAAATATTCATAAAAACCAAGGCCAAAGGTTTGGTAATAATCGGGTGCTGGTCTGTGGCTAAATTCTTTATTCCATCGGTTTATTAACAACTCTCTATCCTCAATTTTTCCTACTGTTTTTTTCCACTGGTAGCGTTCGGCAAGTGTGCGACCTTCCACTATGCATCCGCCTGGAAAACGCACAAACCCCGGCTTCATATCCGCCAAAAGCTGCACCATGTCTTTTCTTAACCCCCCTTTTCTACCTTTCCAAGTGTCTTGTGGGAAGAGGGATATTAAGTCAATATCAATTTGACCTACCTCACTAAAAATTACATTCACTTTCCCTTTTTGAACAGTTTGGTTAGCTGTGAGCACGGCCTCTACTTTTCCCCAACTGATAGAGCTTTGCGAAGCTTTTGCTGTTCCTATAATTTCATCTTTTTCATTTAAAAGCTGAACCTCAATATTGACGTTTCCTTTATTTGACCTTACGAAAGCTGAAAAATCATATTTGGCATCTTTTTTAAATCCAATACCATCAAAACCCTCATTTTGAAGGCCAATGGTTTTGGTCGCATTTCTGATATCAACCCGTACTACACGTGGATTTTGAGGGTTTGTTTTTGAATTATTATAGATGGTCAGTTCATTTTCAGTATTGAATCGCGTTTCGGCTTCTGGTATATGTTTCCAGCCCATCCACGGGTATTCAAACTCAAAAGAGCGATTTTTTATTAGTTCGGCATACAAACCACCATCTGCCCCGAAGTTTATGTCTTCAAAGAAAATTCCGTACATCGTCGGCTGAATTGGAAATAGAGGCTTGGTGGCGTCTACTTCTATTTTGATTGGAGTTTGAGCCGCTGCGTTTGCCCCAATCAAAATGGCAAATATCAGTTTTTTGATATTATTCATAATTTCTATTTTGCTTTTTTATTTTAGTGAATGAATACGATATGTTTAATAAATCACTTTTCAACTCACCACTCCAAACACTCTTCTTAATTATCGCCACGAATGCACGAATCAATACTAAATTTTAAATGATTAGTCTCTTGCTACTCATATTCACTCTACTCCAAACACTCTTCTTAATTATCGCCACAAATGCACCAATCAATTCTAAATGTTCCATAATTACACTCTCGCTACTCATTTTCTCACTACTCCAATCACTCTACTTAATTATCGCCACGAATGCACGAATGAATACTAAATATTAAATGATTAATCTCTTGCTACACATATTCTCTCTACTCTAAACACTCTAATTAATTATCGCTACGGATGAATGCGAAATGTTTTAAATAATTCACTCCATACGCTCTACTTACACCTTAACAATCTTCTCCTTATTACTTACTTTTTAACATTCAAAACCACTACAGAATAGGCAGGTAATTTTAATTTCAAAATGCCTTTCTCCATTTTCGTCCCTGCGAAATCTTTAATTGAAATTTTGTTGGGTTGCTCAAAACTATTATGGTCGTGGATGTTTTCAGAACTTAATATTTGACCTGAAACTTTTGTAAAATCTTCTCCTCTTAGGCTAATTGTAACCTCCTGAGATTTAGAAAAATCAATATTTGTAAGAGAGATATTTATTGCACCCGCGGCATCTTTTGAGGCAGAAACCGAAACCGCCTTTAGTTTTTTATCACCAAAAACATAATCTGGCGATTCTATTTGTAAAGGTACCAATGTGGCGTCTTGATGCACATTATACATTTTCATGATGTGATAGGTTGGCGTCAAAATCATTTTCTCGCCTTTGGTTAATATCACTGCTTGCAGCACATTAACGATTTGAGCCAAGTTAGCCCCTCTAACTCTATCTGCGTGGTTATTAAATATATTCAATGAAAGGCCAGCAATCATGGCATCACGCATGGTATTTTGTTGATACAAAACTCCGTCTTTTGTCCCTGGCTCGGCATCGTACCAGCCGCCCCACTCGTCTACAATCAAGTCCACTTTTTTGGCTGGATCGTACTTATCCATGATGGTACTGTGTCGGGTCACAAAATCCTCCATTTTCCAAGCTTCTTCCATGGTTTTAAAATACTGTGCCTCAGTAAAATTCACGTCTGGGCCTTTGTCGCTCCAACTCAAAACCGAATAGTGGTGAAGTGCCACTGCCGACATCATATTATGCGGAATGTTTTTCATTAAAGTCTCCGTCCAAGCGTAGTCGCCATCGCTGGCACCTGATGCTATTTTATACAATTTGGCGTCTTTGTTGTCTTGCATAAACGTGGCATACTGTCGGTAAATGTTGGAATAATACTCAGCCGTCATGTTTCCACCGCAGCCCCAAGCCTCATTTCCTACACCCCACAGTTTCACGTTCCATGGCTTTTCACGGCCATTTTGTTTTCTAAGTTCAGACATCGGGCTTCCGGCAGGATGATTCACATACGTTACCCAATCGCTCAGGTCTTTGACAGATCCGCTGCCTACATTTCCAGCCAAATACGGCTCTGCTCCTATTCGCTCACATAAATCTAAGAAATCGTGCGTGCCAAAACTGTTGTCTTCTGTGCTTCCGCCCCACCAAACGTTAACCATTTTGGGTCTTTCGGCCTTTGGACCGATGCCGTCTTTCCACTGATATGCATCTGCAAAACAACCACCTGGCCATCTAAGATTTGGAACTTTCAGGTCTTTCAGTGCCACTATTATATCATTCCTAACGCCTTCCGTATTCGGAATTTTCGTGTTATTTTCACCCACATACATGCCCTCGTAAACGCATCTACCTAGATGCTCGGCAAAATGCCCGTAAATGTGTTTATTGATTTTGGTTTGAGCTAAATCGGTATTGAGCGTTACGCGAGTTTGAGAAAACACAGCACTTGGAACTAATACAAGCAGCAGAAGTTTGTAAACAGTTTTTTTCATTTAAATAAAGGTTGAATTTTAAAAAATAGATTTGATAGTACTAGAATAGTCCAAATATTACCAAAAATATAAATATGTGTTAAATCTACACCATTAAAAAATAAAACCAAAATATTACATTGAATTTTACAACAAAAAGAAATTGCTTGATTGAAAAATCAAAGATTAATAAAGTAGTGAAATGCGTTAAACTGTGACTTGTATTTTTCGGAATCAAGCTTATACAACATGGCTTTATTGGTTGCTGCATTCTCATTTTTTTCTCCTGTAGAAATCAGCAATTTGGTAGAAAGTATCTTGCGACTAAAATTTCTGCGGTCTAGTTTGGAGTCATAAATGGCCTCGTACAGCTTTTGAAGCTGCGGTATTGTGAATTTTTCGGGTAAAAGTTCAAAACCGATGGGATGCAAAGCTGCCTTGTATCTGATTTGGTGCAGAGCACTTTCTACCATGGCGTCATGGTCAAAAATCAAATTGGGTTTATCTGCAATATTAAACCATTGTCCATTTTTCTTTCGTGCTAGTTCGCTGTCGTGCTCATGAATATTTATTAATGCAAAAAAACATATTGAAACCGTACGCTCCACTGGGTCACGGTCTGTTTTCCCATGTGCTTTTAACTGCTCCATGTATACATTATTTAGTCCGGTGAGTTCATGCAAAATTCGTCCTGCGGCTATCTCTAAATCTTCATTTTCTTTTAAAAAACCACCCATCAGCGACCACTTACCAGCCTCCGGTTCAAAATTTCTTTTGATTAATAAAATTTTTAAATCATCACCATCAAAACCAAAAATACAGCAGTCGATGGCTAACATGATACGTGACGCTTGAGGATATTGCATTTAATGTGGTTGAATTTTAAGAAACTAATTATGGGTAAAAGTAAAAAATATATTTTAAAAATGAGGTGATATCAAAAACCATAAAATACAAATCCTGAAAATTGAGCGAATAAAATAGTCGCTAAGTGTATTTCATTTCTTAATTTAGCCCTTAAATAGAAACGAGTAGCCCAAGTTTAAAATCCTAACCAAGGAAATTGTATAATTCAAGAATGAATAAAAACAACTTTTATATTTTCATTTTATATTTTCTCATTTACTTTGGTTTTTCGTTTTATCAATATTACGAGACCATGCTCGATGGTGATTTATTGGCAGTGGTGCTTCCTACCGAACCCTATAAAAAGGTCTTGGCCGACCCGCTTGGTACTTCAGTTATATTTAATCACGAGATTTACAATGTGCCCAATAGGTTTTTTGCACACTGGCAGCAGTACAATTTCTTCAATAATGTACCACTTTGGTTACAGGTATTTTTTGACCCAATCGTAAGTTTGTTTGTTTCCGCGGCTATTAGTAAACTATTGATACATATCCTTTTTATTTATTTATTAGCGTGTGTTGGTGTGGGAAGTTTTAGTCTAAAAAACAAGAACTTATGGTGGTTTGCGGTTTTGATTGCACCGCTTTTCCAAGCAGGTGGCCCGGGCAAAATCAGGATGTCAATAATCAGCCCTTACATAACATATACCTATTTTTATTCTCTTGGCGTACTTTGGGTTTTACTTTTCTTTAGTCCCATATTTATAGAGCAATTTTCGGGTAAAAAACTAAAAATAAAAAAATACTTTGTGCTATTTTCAATTATTATGGCTCCCATAATTGCACTAAATGGAGCCATAAATGCACCCATAGTAATAATTATTGGGTTCATATATTTCTTGTATTTATATTCCGAAACTTATGGCCTTCGTATTAAAATTCCAGATTTAAAATGGCATAGAAAAAATCTATCTAATTCTTATACTTTTGGTGTACAGATAGCCGTTTTGTTGAGCTTCTATTCTTTTTATTTAGGCACATTTAACGCCGAAACCCTAGTTGCCGACCAATTTACCCTTTCCGAAATGTATCTTAAACTTTTTAAAGGCGTTGCAATTTATTTCTTAGATAGTTTTGGACCTTTGATAATACTTATAGCTATCGATATTAATTTATTCCTAATACATAAAAAGAAACTTCAAGAAACTAAAAGCCTTTTAACTTTAGGGCTTTGGTTAATACTTTTTGTGGTGATTTATACGCTGCTTTTGCCTTTAGGTGGATACCGAGCTTACAGGCCTTATATCGTTAGAGCTGACACGTATCTTCCTGTTACACTCATCTTAATATTCTATTTTGGCAAAACCTCTTTGGTGTTATTTCAAAATCAAAAATCAAAAATCAAACTCGTGTACATTCCATTGGTATTGATATTTTTTACGGTTAGAAATATCGAAGTATCAGACGATGGCCACAAAGAAAGGCAGGCTATGTATCAATTGGCAAATTCAAAAGATGAAGTTACTGTGCTAAAAACACCTGCGACCGTAGTCTCGTGGTATGCAATCACCAAGCCAGAAGAAAATAAAGACGCAGTGCTCCTATTAAAAAGACTAAAAATAGTAAATAGAGACAATTTGTTTTATTCGACCTACGACCCTTACCCGCATTGATATCAATAAGGCATTTTTTTTAAATTCAAATTTGATACTTTTGCCCAATATTACTTTCAAAAAACAAATGCAAAAAATTGGCTTAGTTACCTGCGAAAAGCACCCAAATGGTATACCCGCTGAAATAAACTTACCGAATGAATTTAAAGAAAAAGGAATCAATGCAGAGTTTGTAGTCTGGAGCGATGCATCTATCGACTGGAAAAGTTACGATAACCTCATAATCAGAAGTACTTGGGATTATTATACACGAGAGGCGGAATTTAGAGCTTGGCTTAAAAAAATCATAGAATTAGGCGTGCCGCTTTTTAACCCTCCAGTTGTTATTTTTGACAACATGCACAAGTTTTACTTGAGGGAATTTGCCAATGCTGGTATCAAAATTATTCCGACTATATTTTCTGATGAAAAGGATGTAATTGAAAAGATCGAGGCGAAGCTTTGGAATAAAATAGTGATTAAGCCGGCGGTGTCTGCAGGATCTTACTTGACCGAAGTATTTGAATTTAGACCCGAAAACCACCTTTCAATTCTTAACAAAATAAAAACGGGCGATTGGCTAATTCAGCCGTTTTTAAATGAAATAGAGGAAGGGGAAATTTCGATGATATTTTTCAATAAAAAATTCAGTCATTCCATCATAAAAAAACCAGCTGAGGGAGATTTTAGAATCCAAAGGCAGTTTGGAGGTCTATATCAAGCATATTTTCCTAATGAAGAATTACTAAAAATAGCTGCGAATATTGTAAACCATGTAACAGAGCCCTTGCTTTATGCACGTGTGGATGGTTTAGTGATTAATAATGAGTTTCATTTGATGGAATTAGAAATGATTGAACCAGACCTTTATTTTGAGTTTTCGGAAGAATATTTGAATCGGTATATTGAAGCGTATTTGGAAATATTGAAATAATTTAAAGGCGATTTTTAAACACTTCCTTTTTAATACTGAAAAAGGAATATGCAGTTTCATTATTACTATATGACGGATATTCTATCAATATTTATTTTGAAAAGGATTTGATTCTATGCCAAGATCTACAATGAATATATGAATAATCACATATTTGCCTATATTGATATTTCAAACTAAACCAAGGTCATGAAATTAAATAAAATTGAGGTTTTAGCAGGTATTTCATCATTTTTAGCCACTGTGTATATTGTAGCCGTTAATCCTGCCATTCTCTCGGCCTCTGGCATGCCATTTAATGCGGTAGTTACCTCCACGGTTTTAGTTTGCTTTTTCGGTAGCCTCATGATGGGAATCTATGCCAAAAATCCAATAGTGGTAGCACCCGGTATGGGTATGAACGCATTCTTTACCTACACTGCCGTTTTGGGCATGGGCCTCACCTACCAACAGGCACTGGGTGCTGTATTTTGGGCAGGAGTTTTATTTTTGGTTTTATCTATTTTCAATATTCGCGAAGGAGTCGTTAAAGCTATTCCAAAGCCAATTAGGCATGCCGTTGCTGCGGGTATTGGTTTATTTATATGTTTTATCGGTTTCCAAAACGCCCACTTTGTAGTTGCCAATCCGGCCACACTAGTTTCTTTGGCTTCGCTAAAAGACCCACACACCCTCACCTTTTTGGCCGGTTTACTATTTACCGCAGCGTTGTTAGTTAGAAAAGTAAATGGAGCCATAATAATTGGAATCATATTTACCACCATTTTGGCCTACCCGATAGGAAGATGGTGGGGAGATGCCGCCGCTTATAATTTCGGAAGCCAAACGGTAGTAAACTATACGGGGTTCTTTTCATGGCCAGACTATAGCCTACTTTTTCAGGCTGACCTTTGGGGCAGTTTAAAGTATAGTTTTTTGCCTATTATTTTTGTATTTGCATTTACGGACTTATTTGACAGCCTTTCTACTTTTGTAGGCTTAAGTGAGGCTTCAGGTCTAACCGACCAAAATGGCGAACCAAAAAACTTAAAGGAATCTCTGATTACAGACTCAGCCGCAACGCTTTTTGCAGGGCTAGTTGGCAGTAGTCCAGGCACTGCTTTTATAGAATCTTCTGTGGGAATATCACAAGGAGGAAAAACCGGTCAAACCGCCATAATAGCCGCTTTTTTGTTTTTGCCTCTGATGTTTTTATCGCCTTTGGTTTCGCTAGTACCCAGTGTGGCAAGCTCGATAGCCTTGGTTTTGGTGGGTACATTTATGCTTTCACCAATCAACAAAATCAACTGGAAGGACCTCTCAGAAGGTATCCCATGTTTTTTGGCTTTGGTACTTATTCCGTTTACATTTAGTATCACACAAGGAATAGTTTTTGGCCTTTTGGCTTGGACAGTTTTAAAGTTTTTTTCAAACAAAAAATCAGAAATATCGTGGGTATTAATCGTAATCAATTTTCTTTCACTCTTTGCTTTATGGGTTTAAAAAAAATCTCACTCTACGTTCTCTTTATATTTTCGTTTAGCTCAAGTAATGCACAGCGAATTGCGATTGTAGGTGCAATGCCTGAAGAAATTAAGCTTTTGACCGATACTTTGAAGCAAAAAAAGATTATAAAAAAAGACGGCTTGGTTTACTATAAAGGTAAAATACATACCCAAAAAGTAGTAATTCTAAAAAGCGGAATTGGTAAAGTAAATGCAGCTTATAGCACCACCAAGCTCATTAGCAGATTTAAGGTTTCAAAAATTATTTTTACGGGAGTAGCAGGAGGCGTGCATCCTGAAAGTTACCCGGGCGACATGGTAGTAGCTACCTCGGTTTTTCACCACGATTATGCAAAACACTTAGCAGACCAATATATCGTTAGGGCTACTACGAATCTTGAAGGAAAGCTTAATCCCTTATATTTTAAGTCTGATAGCCTTTTGTTACTTTTGGCAAAATCTGTAATTTCAGATATTTCTTTCGAAAAAATAAACGAACATAAACCCCAAGTTTTTTTTGGAAAAATAGCTACGGGCGACGTCTTTCTTTCTAATACCGAAAAAGCAAAATGGCTTTACCGAGAGTTCGACGCGTTTGCCACAGAAATGGAAGGTGCCGCTTTGGGACAGATTGCATTCCAAAACCACATACCGTTTTTAGTCATAAGAAGTTGCTCTGACAATGCCAATAACCAAGCACACGTAGACTTCAATGAATTTAAAAAACCTGCCGCTGATAACGCTATACGACTGGTCATGGGAATTTTAGATAAAATGTGAAAAAACTATCTTAAATTTATGCCTTCAATAAAAACCAAATATGCTTAAAAAATTAATTCCTTTTTCTCTATTGTGCTTGGGCTCACTCTTTAGTTTTGGCCAAGATATCATGCACTTTGATGTAGACGTAACCCAAAACATGGATACGTTTTATGTAAAAGCCACTCCGCCCAAAAAACTAAAAAAAGCAAATGCCATTTTTCAGTTTCCTTCTACCGCTCCAGGCACCTACCAAACCATGAATATCGGTAGACTAGTGAGCGATTTTAAAGCTTTAGACAAAAGAGGGAAAGCTCTCAAAGTAGAACTTGTGGACATAAACCAATACAAAATCAGTAAGCCAAAAAAAGTTAAGTCACTGACCTATAAGGTAGCCGAAACATTCGATACCAAACTGACGGAACTGCCAATATATATGATGGCCGGAAGTTCGATTGAAAATGACCATACACTTATAAACGCCCATACACTTGGTGGGTATTTTAAAGGTATGCAGAGCAATCCGGTAGGCATAAAAATACTAGGAAAGGCAGACTGGACCACCGGTTCTGCTCTTAAACTAAAAGATGGCTATTACACAGCTACATCTTTTGACGAACTGGTTGATTCTCCCATATTGAGCGGTAAATTAACCATGGCCGAAACCAAAATAGCCGATACTCCGATTCGTATTTTTACTTATTCAGAAAAAGGAAAACTAAACTCTGAAATGCTTTTGGGAGAAATGAAACAAATGCTTGAGTCTGCAGAGAAGTTTTTGGTGAAACTACCGGTAGACAACTACACGTTTTTGTATTATTTCCTTCAAAACCCGAGCGGCGTAACAGGTGCTTGGGAGCATTCATATAGCTCTGAGTACGTATTGGGCGAAGGCGAGCCTAACAAAGCGTTTCTTAAGTCTGTAGTTGACATTGCCTCACACGAGTTTTTTCACATCGTGACACCGCTTAATATTCACTCTGAAATAATCGAGCATTTTAATTTCGAAAAGCCAACACCATCACAGCACCTATGGCTTTACGAAGGCGTAACCGAGTGGGCGTCTCACATGCAACTTTATAGAGGTGGCGTAACCACTTTTGAAAACTACATAGCAAACGGAATCAAACAAAAAATACTTATCAATGAGCTGTATTTTAGCCCTGATTGGAGCCTAAAAAGAATTGCAGACGAGTCTTTTGACGGTGGCGAAGGAGCCAAGCAATATGGAAACATCTACTACAAAGGTTCGTTGGTAGCGTCATATTTAGACATTAGACTTTTGGAGCTTTCGGGCGGAAAAATAGGCTTGAGAGAAACCTTACTTAACCTTGTACAAAAATATGGCAAAGGAAATCCATTTAACGAAAAAACGTTTTTTGACGATTTAGCCGCTATGACGTATCCTGAAATCAAAGATTTTACGGATAAGTATATTATAGCAAACGAAGCTTTGCCTCATGCCGAATACCTAGGAAAAATAGGTTTAGAATATACCCGAGTTTCGGACAAAAATATTGTGATTAAGAAAAAGGCCAATCCAACTGAGAATGAGAAAATGCTGTTTGATGCCTGGTCGGTTAACTTGCCTAGATAATGAAATTTTAAATCAGTAATAAAGGGGGAAGTGAATTAAATCACTTCCTCTTTTTGTTTTTGGGCCAAAAGGTCAAAGCTAAACGCAAGTCCCATAGCCACGGAGTTAAAGTTATCGCCTGAAGTGACTTTAGCCTCTCCAAATGTATAAATGAAATGGTTTTTCAGAGGCCTAACTTGTGAGGTTCCTCCGGTCATAAACACTACGTCTATATCTTCTGCCTTAAAGTTATTTTTCTCCAAAAACTCATTTAAGTAGTCTTTGATTTTGCTCAAGTTATCAACTATGATATCGTGCTCAAATTCTTCTGCTTGTATTTCCTCGTGAATCTCTATTTCGTGCTGATTGTAATCCAAAAACGTTGTGTCTTGGCTACCTAACTCTATTTTGGCTTGCTCTATTTGTTTAAAAAACGTGTACCCGAGGTTTTTATCAATGAGTGTCTGTAAGTTTTTAACGCGGTAGTCTTGTTTGGAAAACTGATACGATTTCGCAATGCTCAAACGCATACGAAGCGTATCAAGAAAGTTCATTCTTTCCCACGAACAAATATTCAGGAAATAGTTAAGTGGCAGGTCTATGGGCTTACCGGGAGTAAACTCTTCCTTTACGCCTCTTCCAAAATGCGGCGTGCCTTTGTGCCACATGATATCGGAGTCAAAACTATCGCCACCGATATAAATACCACCTTGGGCCAGCATGTCTTCGTTGGTTTGGCTCTCGGCCGCCGGATGAAGCCTCATAAGCGAAAAATCAGAAGTACCACCGCCAAAGTCAGCCACCAATACAAGCTCAGGTTTTGATATTTGTCTTTGGTAGGTATAAGCAGCTCCAATAGGCTCCATCTGAAAATAAAACTCTTCCAGTCCTGCCATTTTTGCAGCTCTGCCCAAACGCTCCTGGGCCAATTGATCCTTTTCTGGATTTTCATCAAACACTACGGGCCTGCCTATCACAGCTTTTTTAACACTTTGACCTAAAAACTCATCGGCTTGTGTGATAAGGTGGCTCAAAATTAAAACCACTAAATCTTCTGCCCGGTATCTGTTTCCACCAATTCTGGTATCTAAAAAACTCTTATTTGGCAGCACTTTTTTGATCGATTTCATGAATCGACCGTGCATCCTGTTTTCTACGTATTGATCTATGGCAGCGTCGCCAATAGCCACAGTAGGAGCCTCAGGTTTGCTACCCATTTCTTTAAAAAACAAAAGCGAAGGTGCAGTGAACAATTTCAGAATTTGCTGCGAATCTTGGTCTAAAATAGCAAGTGCAGAATTGGAAGTACCGAAGTCGATACCGTAAATATAATTAGGCATTAAAAAAATAAAATAGCGAGACGTTGTAACCTCAGTTTTGAAAAACGGGTTGCAAATATACTCAATCTATTTCATAATCTAGCTTGATAGTGATGGTAGCTGTCTTGTTTTTTGAAAGTGTATTAAACGACCCTCCCCACGAATATTCTTCCGACGAATTTTGTCCGGTAATTTGAAAAACCCCCATTACGGCCTTTTTTAGGCCACCCAAGCTAGTTCCGGCATTTTCCGCAATTTTTTCGGCACGTTCTTTTGCATCCTGTGTTCCTTGGGCTATCATGCTTTGTTTCAGTTCGGCTAGCTTGGTGTAATAGTACTCCGGAGCATTTGAATAAAACTCCACACCCGAACTTATTACCTCAGATATTTTTCTTGAAACCCCTTCTATTTTGTCTACTTCGCGGCTTTCAATGTTTAAATTTTGAGTAAGTGTATAACCCGTAAATGTATTTGTGGTACGTTGCGTTTGCGGGTCAAAATATGATTCAAAATCTTTATTTATTAAAACCGAACTAAAGACAATCGCCTTTTCGTCAATTCCTTTGTTTATCAAATACGTTTTGAGAGCTTCGCGGTCTTTGTCTAACTCGGCGTATGCAGACTTTAGGTTATAGTTTTTCTTTGAAAAATAACCCGTCCACACAATCAAATCTGACGTAAAGTCTTTTTTGCCTAGACCAGTTACACTTATGGTATTTTCTTTTTTGTTTCTATTCACAAAACTATACCCTAAAAAAAGCGAAGATAGCAACACAGAAACCCCAATAATGAGGGCGGTAAGATTGTTTTTTGTCATGGCTGATATTTTTTCAATAAACATACTATTAAAACCTGATAATTGATGTTAAAGCATTGTAAATCTTTAAGTCACGATTTTGTAGAAACGTAGCCTTATACATAGACTAAACTTTGAATTCATTTTGATTTTTAAAAATATTATAATCATGCCAAAATATAAGGGTAACTTTGTGCATGGAAAAAACCTTACAGAACCTCGGAGTTACGGAATTGAACGAAATGCAAATTGAAGCCATCAAAAGTATAGAAGCTGATGGCGACACCTTATTGCTTTCGCCAACTGGCTCGGGCAAAACTTTGGCTTTTTTATTGCCATTATTAAAGCTACTTAAACCCGAAACTGGCAAAGTGCAGGTGATTGTGTTGGTGCCTACCCGTGAACTTTCGCTTCAGATTGAGTCTGTTTGGAAAAAAATCAGTGTTGAACACAAAGTAAATGCATTCTATGGCGGCCACAGCATGGAAGTAGAGACTAACAGCCTTTCGGAGCCTCCCACCCTTTTGGTAGGTACTCCTGGCAGAATAGCGGATCATTTTACCCGCCGTACATTTGATGGCTCAGAGGTTCATACGCTTATTTTTGATGAGTTCGACAAGTCCTTAGAAATGGGTTTTCAGGAGCAAATGCAATACATTTTCACGAACCTTCCGAATGTAACCAAACGCATATTTGTATCAGCTACCCAGCGTATCGCCATTCCTGATTTTGTTACTGTAAATAAACTTACTACACTAGATTATATAGAGGCGAAAGTTTTAGCTCAAAATATCAGTTTTAGATATATTAGAACACAAGAAAAAACCAAAGCTTTGGTAAGCCTTTTGGGGCAAATTTCGGCTTCGCCTACCTTAATTTTCTGCAACCTCAGAGACGAAGTTGAAGAACTAGCAAACGCGATGCAAAAAAAGGGCATCAACTCTTCTATTTTTCATGGTAAAATAGAGCAAATGGAACGCGAAAAAGCTCTGATACGATTTAGAAACGGAAGTAGTAGATATTTGATAAGTACGGACCTTGCGGCAAGGGGACTTGACATACCCGAAGTAGAGCACGTGATTCACTACGCTTTACCACATCACGAACAAGAGTTTGTACATAGAAACGGACGAACAGCCCGAATGAACGCTACAGGTACTGCTTACTTTTTTGTGGATTTAAAAGGGAATACTCCTCCATATATCAAAGACCTCCCGAAAGAATTTGTGATAGAAAACAACCACCTTTTACCGGCCGCTGAAGAATGGGACACGGTGTATTTTAGTGGTGGAAAAAAAGACAAAATCAGCAAAATGGATATTGTTGGTTTTTGTATTCAGAAAGGAAAATTAGAAAAAGACCAAATTGGTAAGATTGAGGTCAAAGATTTTGCTTCGTATGTGGCTATTAAAAATAAAGCTATTCCCGGTTTTTTGAAAAACATAGATAACGAAAAGATTAAAGGCAGAAAAATGAAGATTGAGTTGGCGAGGTAATATTTCATTCGTCTTGGACTGTTGAATGCTTGGAGTTTCTTAGAAATGCTCACAGTTTCAACTTAGATTCAGAATTTAACGTAGTGCTTTTCTTTAAAGTTATTTAAAAAAAAAGCGGTAGATTTTGTAACTTTTGGTTTTGAAAAACAAAATCTGAAAGTCTATATGAAATACACTTTGCTTTTAATATCCTTTTTGGTAGCTATCGTCACTTTTGGCCAAAACTCTCTGCCACCTACTCCAGAGTTAGCCTATATTACTGAATTTAAATTTGTCTTAGACCCCGCACATACTGTCGGCCAAACACCAACAGGTTTAAGGCGAATAGTGCCTATCGTGGACGGTACTGCCTCAGGACCAAAACTAAACGGAAAAGTATTGGCAGGAGGTTCAGACTGGCAATTAATACGTAAAGACGGCACTGCCGAAATAGAGGCACTTTCTCAAATGGTGACAGAAGACGGCGTAATACTTTACCTCAAAAACGAGAGTATACGCGTAGCCAAACCCGAGGTAGCCGCACGTTTAGCAAAAGGCGAAGTGGTTTTAGCGTCTGAATATTATTTTAAAGGAAGACTAAAAATAGAAGCTCCCGAAGGAAAATATTACTGGATGAACAACGCCGTATTTATTTGCCAAGGTGTTAAAAACCCCAAAGACGTAAGCTTATTCGTTTGGCAAGTTTTGTGATTCTTACTTAAGTATGTATTTCTAATTTCATCTTTTATGCCTTATTTTTGAATAACATCAACAACAAAACCATATGAAAATCAACCAAAAAGTATTTATTGTAACTGGCGGTGCTTCTGGGCTGGGAAAAGCCACGGCAACTCTCCTTTTAGAAAATGAAGCCAAAGTAGCTGTTTTAGACCTTAACGAATCTGACATTACCCCATCTGAAAGCCTTTTATTTTGTAAAACGGATGTTCGGTCTGAGGAGGAAGTTCAGGCTGCTATTGCTCAAACGATTGCCAAGTTTGGTAAAATAGACGGCGTAGTAAACTGTGCGGGCATTGGCCCACCAAAAAGAGTAGTAGGCAAAGAAGGTCCTCACGATTTAGATTTTTTCAAAAAAGTAGTGGATATCAACTTAGTGGGCACCTTTAATGTGATCCGACTAGCGGCAAACGAGATTCAGAATAATGCCCCTGACGAAGGTGGCGAAAGAGGAATAATAATAAACACGGCCTCAGTGGCAGCTTACGACGGCCAAATAGGACAAGCCGCATATGCAGCCTCAAAAGGCGGAATAGTGTCTATGACATTACCAATCGCAAGAGAATTTGCGAGAATGGGGGTTAGGGTTATGGCTATAGCACCGGGTATTTTCGAGACGCCATTGTTGGCAGGTTTGCCTCAAGAAGCACAAGACTCATTAGGTAAACAAGTACCCTTTCCGCCTAGATTAGGAAAACCAGCGGAATTTGCAGCCTTAGTCATCCATATCATTCAAAACTCAATGCTTAACGGCGAAGTAATCAGACTAGATGGAGCCATTCGTATGGGTGCAAAGTGAGGTATGAGGACTTTTTTGAATAAAAAATTAACCCATTATTTCCTGACCTAAAGAGATTACTTCTCTCAGCCAAAACCAACAAACCCCAAAGCCAACCAATTACAGCTTGACTTTGGGGTTTCATTTAAAGTCCTAAAGAATTTACTTCTTTAAATCTATGTCTTTTAGCAATTCTTCGACCGCTACTTTTAGTTGATTGTCTTGACCTGTGGCTAACCAATCCGGTGTATTTTCAACCAAAATGTCAGGAATGGCTGGCCCTAATTCTTGATTTTTATCGGTTGCTTTTGTAAACCACCCACGGCCAGGGAGACGAATAAACGAACCGTCCATGAGGCCTTTGCCGCCCGTGGAAATCACAGAACCGTTTGTAGGCAAACCTACCAACTTACCTATGCCGAGGTGCTTGTAGGCATGCGAAAATATCTCTGCGTTTGAGTAGCTGCCTTCGTTGCAAAGTGCGATGGAAGGCTTGGTCCAAGCGGCATAAACAAGTCGCTCGCCGATCGGGTAATACTCCCTAAACTTCAGTTTGTCTTTCTCTAAATTTTCTGACGCACCACGAGGTATGGTGTAGGCATGTTGCTTATAGTTTAAGATAGTCATGAGGTAGTCGGTAGTAGAGCCCCCGCCATTGTAGCGAACATCTATCACCAAGCCATCTTTGCCATAGCCAGCCGCCATAAACTCTCGCTCCACCACTTCAAAACTCGCAAAATCCATGCCTTTGATGTGAATATATCCCAAGCGACCTTTTGAAAGTTGGTCTACTATTTTCTTGCGGTTTTCAACCCATTCGCTATACAAATTATTAGAAATGTTTGCCGTTAGTCTAATAATCACCTCGCGTTGTGTTTTATCTGCTCCTTCTACAGTCAAAATAACCTTTTCGTTTACGAGGTCATTTAGCTTTTCGTAAAAATTATCAGCCTGACTAACTTGAATATCATTAACTTTCAAAATCTTGTCGCCTTCCATCAGTTTGCTAGTGGCTCTGTCGGCTGGTGTTTCGGGCACCACATGCACTACACGCATTCCATCTTTTTCAGGTTTTAGCTCGGCTCCTATTAGACCTGTTGACTGGTTTTGAGTTTCAGAGCGGTCGGTCACGCTTAATCCCATGTGACTTGAGTTAAGTTCTCCTAAAAGAAGGTTAAACATATCTCTAAAGTCTTGACTCGTACTCGCATTTATGCAGCGATCCAAGTATTTGTCATGCAGCTTTTTCCAATTTTTACCGTGGAAATTTGGGTCATAAAAACCATTATTGATAGTTCTCCATGCCTCTTCATACACTTGTGTACGCTCGGCAGTAAAGTCAATCTTCATTTTGGCAGCAAAAGGAAGCGATTCAGAACTACTTGTTTTTAGATCTATCCGAGCAAACGAACCCGACTTGGTATAATAGAGATATTTAGCCTCATTATCAGCAAAAACGTTGCTCGGGTTGGTACCTCCTTTGGTAATTTCTTTTAGCCCCTTACCATCCCACTTGATGCTGTACAAATCGCGGCCTTTGGCGTTGCTACTGGTGGTAGTATAATAAAACGTTTCACCATCTTTTGAGATTACGATATTGCTCTCATCTCCCGGAAAACTCGTGACTTGAACTACTCGCTCGTAAATTTTATCAAAATCAATTTCTATTGGCTTTACTTCGGCTTTCTCTTTGCCTTTTTTAGCGGCATCCGCCTCTTCGGGCTTATCTTTTTCTTGCCAGTCTTGGCTTACTTTTTCGTAATCGGCTTTTTTGAGCCACACAAAATAAACATCGTCACTTCTGCTTGCACTTCGGCCGCTTATAAAAGCCAGTTTAGAGCCATCGGGGCTCCAAGTTGGGCGGCTGTCAGACCGAGGGTGCATACTCACATTTACTGCTTTGGTACTATTGTCTGCCGCCTGAATAAATATTTCCTGATTAAAATATAAATCGCTCAAAGCATAGGCGAGCCACTTGCTATCTGGGCTCCAAGCCATACCGTTTGGTGAGTCCCAAGTATCGTTTATGATTTTCTCGTTGCTCAGTGTACCGTTTGCATCTATATCCGCTACCACCATAGTGCCTCTTCCTCTCACATATGCTATTTTTTTTCTATCAGGCGATACCGTAAGTTGACTTTCATCACTCGATGTATTTGTGATTTTCTTTAAACTGTGCTTTAGCGACTTAAAAATATTAGGCTGCTTAGTATCAGCCGAACTAAGTAAGTATATATCAAAATTGTCTTTGGCTCTGTCGCTGGTGAAAAGCAAGGTGCTGTCATTTAAAAACACGGGCTCTAGGTCACGAAAAGCATGCTCCGAGACATTAATGCTTCTACTCGCCTCTTTGTCTACTTCCTTCACGAAAATCTCTCCTCTAACTCCAAAAGCCATCAATTTGCCATTTGGTGAAATCGCCAAATCGCCGGCATTTGAACTATACGTTTTGTTTTCAAAAGCATCAAAGCGGTCGTCAGCGTTTATTTGAACGTCAATCACCTTGGCTGCAGAACCCAAAACCATGTGATATAAATGTACATCTTTCTCAAAAACTAAACTCTTACCATTGCCTGCTAAACTAAATGCACGAATAGATTCGTCTTTGAAATTGGTGATTTTGGTAGGCTTGGGCATATTGCTTAAACCCGACTTTAAACTTAGGCTGTACAGGTTATAGGCCCCTTCAATACTACTCAAAAAATACAAGGTGTTATCAGGACCAAACTGTGGTGAAATATCATTGGTAGCGAAACCCTCTATTTCATGGTACGTTTTTTTCTGAGTGTCATAAATCCAAATATCCCTATCAGAACTACCCGTGTAGTCTTGTCTGGCCACAGGGTTAATATCGCCTCTCACAAAAGCCAAATACCTGCCATCTGCTGAGTAAATGGGATCAAACCCTAAAGCATCAAGCACGCGACTTTCGGTTCCGCCTGCCGGATTGATACTATATATTTCGGCAGGTCGCTCCACCTGACGAAACTCCCTGGTGGTCGAAAACAAAATCTGATTGGCTTGGGTCCAACTGGAGATAACATCAGAAGCCGAATGAAAAGTAAGACGCTGCGGCATACCGCCAGTAACAGGCATTACAAAAATATCATTGTTGCCAAAACGTGCCCCTGTAAAAGCTATTTGCTTTCCATCAGGACTAAAAACGGGACTGGTTTCATAAGCCTCGTGAATGGTTAGTCTGTTTGCACGACCGCCTGCAGTTGGCACCGTCCAGATATCGCCTTGATACGAAAACGCCGTTACGTTTCCATCGGGGCTAATGGCTGGCTGTCGCAACAAAAGTGTCGATTGACTAAATGTCTGAAAGCCTACAAAACACATTAAAAGTGTTAAGGTTTTTTTCATGTTGATGAGTTTTAATTCAAGAAATAGTTAGTTTTTATAAAGTGTTGACTAATAGATAATTTACACTTCTCAAATAACTTAAAAAGTAGGTAAAAATAACTACTGTCAGTCACAATTTACTATTAAAAGACCTAGTGGCTTAAAGGAATGGATGTTAAATTTAAATTTGGCGACCAAATACAAAGATTAGGTGCTAAAGAATAAACTTAAAAGAGATTTGGGCGTCTTAAGGGGCTATCCGCTATATCTTTTTTTAACGACTTCGTCAGCCAAAAAAAGGATGCCGCTTCTATCCCCGACGCGGGGAAACGGTGTGAGAAAGGAGTTTAAAAGCCTGCTTAAAAACAAGTAAAACTATTTTATTGGCATTTATAAAAAAACACCTTTAAAATAGTTTCATTTTTTTGCTTAAAAGCAATTTTTTGGGGATAATAAGTAATATAAACTCTCAGTTTAAAGCCTTCCTGGAATATTATAAAAACTACCTATCCTTTAATAATCTCTTGCCATTTGTGATAGAACTCTTTCACTTTTTCGTTATCCAAATCGGGCTCAATTTTCTCAGTTCTACTGTTGTTCAATTCTTTCAAAGCCTCAATGCTGGCAAATACGCCACTTTTTAGACCCGAAAGATAGGCCGCACCTAATGCTGAAATATCAGCATCTGATTGTTTCTGTAATGGAATACCCAATAAATCTACCAGAAAACGCATCACAAACTGATTTTTGGTTAAACCACCGTTTACAGCGATGCTTTTTAGGTCTCCACCCATATCTGCACCCATGGCATTTACCACGTCTTTGATTTGGTAAGGGATGCTTTCTAAAGCTGCTCTTACAATATGATTTTTAGAAGTTCCGAAAGTCATTCCTTCTATGGATGCCTTACGGTTCATTTGCCAGTGTGGGGCTCCTAGTCCGCTAAATGCGGGTATTAGATACACGCCGCCATTGTCTGTAACTGCATTGGCCATGGCCTCTGTTTCTGAAACTTCTTTAAAGAACCCTAACTCATTTTTTATCCATTCTATTGTAGAGCCGCAAGCTACTATTGCTCCTTCTAATGCGTATGCTACGGTTTCTTCCGTACTCCAACAGATGGTAGTCAACATTCCTGCTTTTGATTTCACAGGCTTTTTGCCGATGTTCATCATTATAGACGAGCCTGTCCCCAAGGTAACCTTAGCGGTTCCAGCATCAAAACATGCTTCGCCAAATGCGGCCGCGTGCGAATCACCTATTAGAGACGTTACAGGTATTGATGAATTTTGCTTAATGAATGATAAACTTGGGAATGCTTCGCTTACATCCCAAACACCGAAATCTGAACTTGAGGCACAAACTTCTGGTAGGTTTAACTTTTCTAAACCCCACATTTTCAAAATATCATTGTCCCACGTTAAGGTATTGATATTGAAAAGTAAGGTTCTATGGGCATTGGTATAGTCTGTTTTGAAAGACTTCCCTTTGGTCATTTTATACAAAATCCAAGTATCCACAGTTCCGAAAAACACTTCTCCATTATCTAGTTTTTCTTTCAGGCCGTCTTCGTTTTGCAATAACCAAAGTAGTTTCGTTGCAGAAAAATAAGGGTCAATTAAAAGTCCCGTATTGTTTTTTATGATTTCATTTTGCCCTTTATCAATCAACTCCTTGCAGATAGTGGTAGATCTTTTGCAAGCCCAAACTACGGCAGGAGCCAAATGATTTCCGGCTTTATCCCAAAGTATAAAGGTTTCGCGTTGGTTGCTTATCCCGCAGGAAACTATGTCTGAAATGTTGTAATCAACACTTACAAAGTTTTCTAAACATTTGGCTACCGAATCCAATACGTTTTGGTAAATGCCTTCTGGGTTTTGCTCCACAAATCCATTATCAAAGTAATCGGTGTGCAAGTTTACATGGCCTTTCACTACCGCATTGCCGCCTTCATCAAAAATCACAGTTTTTGTGCTACTAGTACCTTGGTCTATTGAGAGAACGAATTTCATTTTTAAAAAGATTATTTTACTCTTTGAGTATCTATGATTTAATTCCAAAAGGTTTTGTCTAAATAAAAGACTGTATCTATAAAACGCAAAACTCCATTTTCCGTTAATAAATTTTCGAGTTTTGTTGGCTCTGTGGCTTTTATAAATGACTGACTAACAACAGCGAATACCACATCCGCATCTTTATAAAAACCATCTAGACGATAGGCTGTGTCAGCAAAAAAGAAATTATTTAAAAGAAGATTATGAAAATAATCTTGCCATGAAGCGTAGTAAATTGAATCGTTGAGTTTTTGAACTGTTTTGCCGTCTTTCAGATAGACCCGCTGCTCCGCTCCTTTAGACACATAGTTATCTAAATTGAGGTCTGATATCCAAAGTTGTTCTTTGTCAATTAACTCAACTAAGATTTCTGTTTCTTGTTTTTTGAAGTGCTCGTTTTCTTTATCCAATTTGCTTGCATTACAGCTTCTTTCAAGCTCACGGGCGACTGTTTGGATAAGAGCTCCATAGACAACCGAACTCTTTCCTGAAATGATATTTTGTAATTCATTTTTCAAATTTTCACTAAAATTACACTTAATTCATTAATTATAAAAACATTCGAAATAGCCCCCATATTTTGAAAGAAAAAAATAGCATTAGCCATTCTCCAATTACCATCAAAATCTAAGCTTTCTTCTTGCTTTTTTGGTCGATGATAACTGCTAACAGTATAACTAAGCCTTTCACTACTTGCTGCCAAAATGGCGACACATTTAACAATATCAAACCGTTATTTAGTACGCCAATTATGGTGGCTCCTATCACGGTACCCGCTATGGTACCAATACCCCCTGAAAGCGACGTACCTCCAATAACAACTGCCGCTATGGAGTCTAATTCGTAACTCGCACCTGCGTTTGGCTGTGCCGAGTTTAGGCGTGAAGTCACTAAAATCCCTCCTACTGCGGCCATCATTCCTGAAATACCGTAGACGGCTAGTTTAACTGCTTTGATATTTATTCCTGATAAAAATGCAGCTCTTTCGTTTCCACCGATGGCGTAAATGTATCTACCAAACGTGGTTTTATTTGTAATAAACACCACAGACAATACCACAAAAAGTGAGATCCAAACCGGAACCGGTATGCCCAACAACCAGCCCGAACCTATAAATTCGAAACTTGAACCAAGGTTTGAAATCGGAATACCTTGTGTATAAAGCATAGTAGCACCACGGGCAATAGTTAGCATGGCCAAAGTAGCCACAAAAGGCGGCAAACTAAACTTGGTGATTACCCAACCGTTAAACAAACCCATGAGCAAACCCACTATCAAAGCCACCAAAACACCACCTAAAACGGTAAACCCTATGAAAAGATCCATGGAAGGTATTGAGATTCCTTTTGACAATAAGCCGGCACAAACAGCCGAGCTAAAAGCCAACACAGAACCCACCGAAAGGTCGATACCGGCCATCAAAACCACCAAGGTCATACCTACCGAAATGCAGATATTTACTGATATTTGTCTGAGCACATTCCATAAGTTGGATGAGGTCATAAACTTATCAGACAGAATACTTATCACCAAGCAAAGTGCAAACAATGCGATCAGTGACTGAGATTTTTTGAGTAATTCTTTATTCATTTTTTATAATGCTAAACGCTAAATACTTACTGATAAATAATTAAATTCTAATGTTTTACTATTAACTAAACTTAAGCTCCGATACCTTAAAATCAGGTTTCTGTCTAATTATCGAACTCAACATTTTTCATTCATCATTTAACTGTAATTTTAAATAGCTGCTTTTAATAATTTATTTTCGTCTGCATCTTCTGCATTAAATTCTGCTGATATTTTTCCTTCTGAAAGCACCAAAATACGGTCTGAAAGTGCCAACACCTCGGGTATTTCCGATGAAATCAATAAGATACTTTTTCCGTCGTTCGCCAATTTCTTGATAAGCTCATAAATCTCGCTTTTGGCCTTTATATCTATACCACGCGTAGGCTCGTCAAGCATCAAAATTTCTGGCTGCGTAGCCATCCATTTTGACAATACTACCTTTTGCTGATTACCGCCACTTAGATTTTGACATTGCTGTTTTTCTGAAGGTGTTTTTATAGAGAATTCAGAAATGTACTTTTGAGCCAATTCTTTCTCTTTTTTGAAATTTAGAAGCTCCCCAATCTTTAAGGTCGTTAGTCCAATATTGGTAGAAATGTTCATATTTAACACCAAGCCTTCTGTTTTACGGTCTTCCGTTACGTAAGCTATACCACTTGCTATTGCATCTTTGGGGCTTTTTAGCTTTACGCTTTTACCAAAAACTTCTATTTGGCCTTTTGTATTTTTGGCATTTAAACCAAAAATCGTTTGTAGCAATTCTGTTCTCCCCGCTCCCATCAAACCAAATACACCTAAGATTTCACCTTTGTGTAAATCGAAAGAAATATTATCCAATAAGTTTCTGTTTTTTAATACTGGATGAGGTAGAAATATATTTTTGAGACTAAGCGAAACCTCACTCACGTCTTTATTTTGTTCTTTTTTAACGATAAGTACATCTCTACCTACCATTTTTTTGATCAGGTCTTTTTCGGTGGCTTGGCTCATTTCACCAGCATCCACGGTAACGCCATCTCTTAAAACTGTATAATGCTGAGCTATTCTAAAAAGCTCATCCATTTTATGAGATATATAAACGATGGTCTTCCCTTCTGCTTTTAGTTCCTCTATGATTACATGCAAATTGTCAATCTCTGAATCTGTCAAAGCCGAAGTGGGCTCATCCATCAAAATCACTTGGCTGTTTTTTAGTAAGGCCCGGGCAATTTCTAACAATTGCTGCTCCCCTACTTTGAGGTTTTGAACCAATGTTTTGGGAGAAAAATCTAGTTTTAGTTTTGCCAATAAAACCTTTGTCTGCTTCTCCATTTCGGAAGAGTCTAAAAGCCCCCAACGGTTTCTAAGCTCATTTCCTAAAAAAAGATTTTCTGAAATACTTAGGTGAGGTATCAAGTTGAGTTCTTGATGTATAATGCCAATTCCTGCCGCTTGAGCGTCCTTGATGCCGTCAAACTTAAGGGTGGTGCCATTAAGGATTATTTCGCCTTCGTAGTCTGTATAAACACCAGTTAGCACTTTAAGTAACGTAGATTTCCCTGCACCGTTTTCACCCAAAATGGCATTTACTTTGCCGGGGTAAAAATTAAAATTAACCCCTTGCAATACTTTAACACCTGGAAAACTTTTTGAAATATTAACGGCTTGTAACATGGGTATTTAAGGTACTTAAAGTTTCGTAATATTGGCAGGCAAAATAAGTATAGGCAAAGCGTCTTTTTTGCTTTGTTTTATGGCTCCAACCACCTCTACTTTGTCGCCTACGATTAGCGTACTAAGTTGGGCAGGTATGGCTTTCTCTCTGATCACGTTGTTTAACTCTTCCGAAACTTTATTAAAATCAGCATTGGTTTTAAAGTCGGTTAACTTGACCAACTTCGAGGCATCGCGAATCGCATTTCCGAATATAAATTTGGTATCTATCGGGTAAATTCTGCCATCTGCGGTTTTGACTTCAAAGCCATCCACGGTTTTGTTTAAAACTGTTCCATCGACCGAAACCATAAAATAGGCGGTTTGACCAATTCCTAACCTATTGCCAAACTGCGAAAACGCGTTTTCAGTATTCTTACCTAATTCTTTTTGAAGATCTGCTAAAGCTATTGGTTTAGCTTGTTTTAATATACCTTGGTTATAGATAGAGTCTGCATACGTTACAAAGTTAAACTTGGAGCTTTCGCTTGCAGATTGCTCGCTTAGTTTTTTGAAGTACACAGAATTATACGCTAGAAAGCAGACAATTACTAAACCGATAACTTTCTTCATAGGTTAATTAATGATAAATTTTCAATGATGAGCATTTAAGGATGGATGATAAATTTAAAACAGCATTTTTTAAATACTATTCGAAAGTCTATTTCAAACAAAATCTTTAAAATCCTACCCAGAAAAATGGGTTTAGAGAGGATATTGTTTTAGACTTTATTTACCATTAATCTTTCATCATTAATGTTGATATTATTTAAAACTTCCTGCGTTTGATTTTTTAACTAAAACTACTTCTACCGGAACTCGCTGAGGAAAATCTCTTTTCCCTTTAAAATATTCGTCAGCAAACTTTGCCGCAGTTTCTGCCATCACAATCGGATATTGCATGCCTGTAGCCACTATTTTCCCTTCCGCTATTTTCTCTATTACATCGCTAGCACCATCGAAACCAAATACTTTTACTTTATCTGCTTTTCCTGCTGAAAGTAAGGCCTGATAGGCTCCCATAGCCATTGCGTCATTTCCACAAAATACCGCCTCTAAGTCTGGATGACCCTGCATAATTGTCTCCAAAACCTCCATGGCTTTGTTTCTGTCAAAATCGCCACTTTGCTGAGCGAGCATCTTAAAACCAGGAAATTTATCTACCACAGAGTGGAATCCTCCTGAGCGAGCCCAGGTGTTATTATCACCCACGAGACCTAATATCTCTACATATTTGCCTTTACCATTTAAGGATTTTACGAACTCTATGCCTATCTCAGCACAGCCCGAATAATTGTCAGACAAAACCTGTGAGGTGGCAGCGTCGTTTGAATTGACTTCTCTATCCATACAAAAAACCGGCACTCCTGCTTCTTTGGCTTTCATGATATTTGAGATAGAGCCGTCGGCATCTGTAGGGTTAAAAAGAATGGCATCATAACCCGAAGAAATCAAGTTTTCGAAGTTATCTGACTCGATTGCCGGGTTATTTTGAGAATCAAAAATTTTAGCTTCATAGCCCAGTTGCTCGGCATTTTTAGCTGCCGCTTCAGCTAATACCACAAACCACGGATTGTTTAATGTAGAAATCACAACCGCTACCTTAGGTTTTTCCTCACTGCTTTTTTGGGAGCAATTAGTTAAACTTACAGTTATTATAATTAAGGTTAAAAAGCTCTTGAAGGTCATTTTAAGATTTTCAATTGATTAAAATATTCAGTTCAAAATATCTAATGCAGTTTGGGCTAATCCTTTTTCAGAAATTCCGTAATAATCAAAAATTTCGTTTTGAGAACCAGAAACAGTATGGTGGTCTGGTAGTCCCACAATCTTGAATTTGTTATGGTATCCGCCTTGCATAAGTAGTGATGCCACCGCTTCGCCTAAGCCACCGTAAACCGAATGCTCCTCCACAGTAATTATAGGGCTACCATTTGTTGCTATCTCTTTGATTAGCTCAGAATCTAAAGGCTTAATAGTATGTAGGCTTACAACTTTTGCTTGAATATTTTGCTCAATCGCAAGTTTTTCCGCTGCTTCATATGCAGGCCAAACAGCTTCTCCAGTGGCCAAAAATGTCAAATCTTCGCCATCGCGAACGGTTCTACCTTTTCCAACTGTGAAGTTATTTCTTGTCAAATCATCTGGCGAACAGATGCTTGCTGGCATATTCTTTTTACCAAATCTTAAATAAACTGGAGAATCCATTGCGGCGGCGGCTTTGATGGCTTCTTCTGTTTCAAAATTATCAGCAGGAACTATAATTGTAACGTTATTTATTGCTCTTAAAACAGCAAAATCGTGTAAGCTGTGGTGGGTTGTTCCCAATGCACCATAACTAACCCCTGCCGAAATTCCGACCAAGTTAACCGCATTGTCTGAATAGCAAACGTCGTTTTTGATTTGTTCCAAAGAACGAGCAGTTAGAAAACATGCAGGAGAAACTGCGAAGGTTTTTTTACCCATACTGGCCAAACCTGCGGCTACGCCTACTAGGTTTTGCTCGGCAATACCGATTTCTACAATCTGCTCAGGAAATTTTTGACCGAAAGGCACAAGTTTACCTGAACCACGTGAGTCACTGGTAACCACAAGGACATCTCTATCCTGTGCTGCAAGAGCCTGAACTGTCTCAGAGAAAGTCTCTAAATTTGCCTTTGCAACTGCTAATTTTACTTTTTCAGTAGCCATTATTTCTGCCATCTTAGTATTATGCTATTTCTGCTAAATTTAATTCGTCCATTGCTATTTTATATTGTTCCTCACTCGGAACACCATGGTGCCATTTCAAGTTATTTTCCATATAACTTACGCCTTTTCCTTTGGTAGTATGTGCTATAACAAACGACGGTTTGCCATCTTCAAAAGGAAGACTTTCTAATGTTTCTGTCAATGCGTTTATGTCATTGCCGTCTACATGCTTAACAGCCCAACCAAATGCTTCTAACTTTTTATCCAAAGGCTCTAAAGCCATTACTTCAGCATTAGAACCCGAAATTTGTAATTTGTTGTAGTCCAAGATGGCACACAAGTTGTCTAATTTGTAGTGAGCGGCTAACATAAAAGCTTCCCAGTTTGAGCCTTCGGCCATTTCGCCATCACCTAATACGGTATATACTTTTGCTGGTGAGTTGTCTTTTTTTGCCGCTATGGCATTGCCACAGCAGATAGACAAACCGTGCCCTAAACCTCCGGTGTTTTGTTCAATACCTGGAATATATTTAGTGGGGTGACCTATATAAGGCGAGTTAAACTTGCACAATGTCAATAAGTCTTCCTCAGGAAAAAACCCTTGGTCTGCCAAAACCACATAAAGTGCTTCTACGCAGTGGCCTTTACTTTGCACAAATCTATCTCGCTCGTTTGAGTCAAAGTTTTCAGGCGAAACATTCATGATACGGTTGTAAAGTACGTTTAGAATATCTACCACTGACAAGCTACCGCCCGTATGACCCGCTTTTGCGTTAAATATATATTTAATGATATTTCTACGGTATTCTACCGATTTTTCTATCATTAAGTCCACTTCCATTTTTTCTCTTTTCATTTTCTTAAACTTCTATAGTTCAATAAATTAATGCTTATAAACTTCCCATCCCATATAGTTCTCAAGAGCTTCTTCCAAAATGGCGGCGGTTTTAGAAGCATTCATTACTACGTGGTGCTCAAAACCATTTTTACAGATATGTTTCATCAAATTCTGAAGGTCAGGAATTTTAGCTACCGCTCTGTTTCCAAATGTACTTAATGGATCGTCTGTAAGTTCGCCTTCGCCAATGTAAGCTTTGATAATACCTTTAGGATCATCTGTACTGATACGGCCATAGGTTAACGGCATGGCAGGAGTTCGGCCATCTAAAGCACCGTAGGTGTTTTCTACACCTACCGAAGTTCCCAATATTGGGGCGTTGCTGATTTCAATATCTGGAAGGAATGACTTGGCCCAGTTTCCACAGTGGAATAAGACACATTTTTCGGGATCGTCGGCGTAGTTGTTGTTCCAGTCTACCAATGCACTTGGTGAGCCAGAAGCAAGCTGCATGGCATACATACTTAGTGTACCTGTAACATCAACCTCACATGCACTTGGAAGCATGTTTTCGCTCATGATACTCATACTTGTACATACATTGCATCCGTAGTTTTGTTGCAGCGAAGTCCAACATTGGATAGCAGTAGCGTCAAGGCTATGCTCTTCCATAACATCTTTAAGTACTACGTCTAACTTGGCTATTTGAATCATAGCTTCGTTAGGGGTTCTGCCTTTTGGGGCATATGCATTTATCATTTCTAAATGCTGCTTCACTTTTGCGTCATCACCGGTTAGCTTATTGGCCATACCAAGGATTTCTGACAAGTCAAAAGTAGAAACTGTGATACCGTTTCTTTGTAGTATTTTTTCTGAATATCTGACCGTGTTAAATGCTCCTGGTCTGGCTCCAATAGCCCCAATTCTTACAGTTCTAAGTCCTTTTACAACTCTACAAACTGCTACGAAATCCTTAAGGTCTTGTTGGAATATATCAGATGAAGGTAGACTTACATGCTGACTCGTTAGGGAGTATTTGATGCCATACTGATATAAATTATTACAAACAGATATTTTACCACACCAAGAGTCGCGTCTGTTTACAACGTTCATCTTGCTAAGGTCGTCTGGGTAGGCCTGAATCAACACCGGAACATTTAAGCCCGAAAGCTTAAGTGTATCTGCTACTCCTTTTTCGTCACCAAAGTTTGGAAGCAATACCAATACTCCTGAGATTTCGTCTCGATGAGCTTTGAATAGAGCCGCACATTTCTGAGCTTCTTTATAAGTTTCTACACCTCCAAGCTTAGTTTCGGTGGTATCTAATAAAATTGGGGTTAAACCCAACTTAGCAAAAACATCAATAATTTCTGTTCTCGCTTTTTCCACCAAACTATCCGGAAAAAAATCTCTGTTTCCGATGATTACTCCTAAAGTCATTTTATCTATGTATTAATAATGTTGAACTCCTTATAGAAACACTAAAATCCAATAGCCTTTAGGAATAAAAATTTTCTACTCCGCAATAACTATTTTTACGTCGTTTTCTTTAAAAACCGAAATGTGCTTTTCTTCTATTCCAGGGTCAGTCACGATAATGTCTATCAGACTTAATGCCCCTAAACTTGCTAAAGCACTTTTGCCTATTTTAGTACTATCTGCCACCAAATAGGTGGTTTCTGCTGCATCTATCATTGCTTTTTTAACTACGATATCGCTGATACTTGGATAAGTCAAACCTGACTTAAGCGATATGCCAGCGGTAGCTAAAAATAGCTTTTGAACATTTAGGCCTTTAAAAAAATCAGCCGCTTTTTGTCCGGTAAGCGATAAGGTAGGTGGCTTAAACTCACCTCCTGTCATTATCACTTCTATGTCGAGCCCTGAACCCAACATGAGGGCTATATTTAAGGCGTTTGTTATTACTGTCAAATTTTTAAGACCTGCGGTCTTTATCTTTTTGGCTATCTCGGTGGTGGTACTTCCCGAATCCAAAATAATGGTATCACCGCTTTCGATAAAGTCAAGACATTTTTGAGCAATAACTTCTTTCTTGTCTAAATTTTCTTGATGCACCAAAGAAAAACTATTTACTTGGTCTTCCACATTTTTCAAATACGCACCACCATGCTCCTTCACAATAAGGTCTTCTACCTCCATTTTTTCTAAGTCTTGGCGAATAGTCACTTCCGTAACTTTAAACAATTTGGCCAAGTCTACAACTTTAGCAGAACCGTCTTCTTTCAGAAGCTCAAGTATCTTTTCTCTCCTTTGATTGGGCAACATTCTTTAAGTATTTTTTTAAAAGTTAATTTAACTAATACCAAAAGATAACAACCCTATTGCAAAAATAAAGAAAACAAATGAAAATAAAACGAAAGTAAACGAAAATATTTTATTTACTTTTTAAGTCCCTTATTTGCTTATTTTACTATAAATTGTATCTTTTAAAGTATTTATAGCCTAAAAATAGTTTATAGTTTAACTATTACCAATTATTAAAATCAGCTTTATGCTTTTTTTTCTTTGAAAACTATAGAAATAAATACTAAAAAAGTCCTTAAAATTTTAAAATCAAAATCATAATTTTCTGAAAAACAAAGTGTTACTCAATAAGCAGAGCTAATAAGTGAAAAACAAAAACAAATTAACACCAACCAAAAAAATAGAAAAATAGCCCACAAAATGCTATTGTGAGCTATTAAAAATCAACCTTTGTTCTAAATTCTATTAAAAGTATTTTAAAGACATATTTTAGGATTTAAAATTGCCTTTCGAATGCTATCCAAAAAAGAGATGAATATTTATAAATACCCACCTCCTTTATTTTATTTTGAGTCAGAATACCAATATTTATTGGTAACCTGGGTTTTGAGTAAATACATCTCTATTAGAAACTGCATCTAACTGAGCTCTTGGAATAGGTCTAACCAAATGGTAAGACTGAATACCTGTAGCATCTGGGTTATATGCTTTTACTCTTTCTAATAACTTACCTGTTCTTTTTAGATCAAACCATCTCATTTGCTCACCTGCAAACTCTCTCGCTCTTTCGTCAAGAATAAAGTCAAGGGTAACTTGCTCTGGTTTAACTTGCATTTCAGCAGCTTTTCCTGCTTTGGCAGCTCTAGTACGAATCACATTTAGGTTAATTGCCGCAGAGTCAAGTTTGCCAAGTTTCATTTGTGCTTCAGCAGCTATCAAATAAACCTCTGCATAACGAATCACATAAGCATCTCTAGCACTTTGAGCCTCATTTGCACTTAAACGAGTGTTGTCCATGTGCTTAGTTAAAGTTGGATACACTAACATGTTTTTTGCAGTACCGTCAGGGTTATAAATCGCATTGCGGTCTACCAAAGTGTACAATGCATTAGCAGGCTTAGTTCTTGCTGTCCTTGTTGCAATTACGGCGGTGTCACCAAGGTTCATACCCTTCGGTCTAGTGCCCGAGTTAGCCAACCAAACCTCCATAAACGAACCGTCATAGCGAGCATCGGCACTTCCATAAAGGTCTAACAAAAACTTAGTAGGCATGTATCTGTTAAAAGGTCTTCCGTAGGTAATATCCCTTAACATTCCTGGAAGGTTATCGTATTTCATTAAAAAGTGCAAGTGACCGTTGTTACTTCCTCTTCCGTGACCCGTTACGTTAGTAGTTGAGTTAAATAAGTCATTTAATGTTAAATTAGATGCATAATTTACAGCATACATAATTTCTTTACCTTGGTTGTTGCTCATTTTCCAAAGGTCAGCATAGTTAGCCTCTAACTTATACCCAAAGTTACCTTTCAAAATAGTGTTCGCCATGTTGTTAGCCTCGGCGTTCATACCTCTTGTCAAATACATCCTAGCCAAAAACGCCATTGCAGCTGGACGCGTGATTCTACCATAGTTAGTAGTAGTATTTGCAAGGTTCTTGGTTGCAAACTGAAGGTCTTCAAAAATTTGTTTGTAAAAAGTCTCAACCGGCGTTTTATTAGACGTACTTTCAATTCCTTTTGTTTCTTCCAAGGTAAAATGTACACCACCCCAAGTTTCTACTATATGCCAATAGTAAAATGCTCTCAAAAAACGAAGTTCTGCCTCTCTTTGAGCTCTCATTGCTGGCGTAAAACCTACATTTGCTATTCTATTGATACCAGCATTACATAAGTTTACACCTGCATAAAGTGCCGTCCATTCTGCTGACAAAAGTCCGTTGGTACCTTGTAAGTTTACATACTTAGAAAGATCTGGAGAGATATCTCCGGCAGCACTTGTCCATGTATCTGTACCCATTTCTGAGATATTGTAACCTTCTTCTTTACCATACCACCACCTTTGATAGCCGTAAGCCGCATTTACAAGCGACTCAAATCCTTCTGGTGTAGAATAAACTGCTTCTGCAGTTAAGCCACTCGGGTTATACTCTGTGAGTAAGTCTTTGCATGACGTGGCCATCACTGCAAGGAATAATATAAATATTGATACTTTTTTCATCTTTCTAAACTTGTTTAAAATTAAAATCCAAGGTTAAGACCCACTACTACGTTTTTCAACATTGGGCTGCTTTCGCCACCACCTCTTTCTGGATCATACTCGTTTAACTTTGCACTTTTGGTAAACGTAAATAAGTTTGAACCTGTAACGTAAACCCTAAGATTGTTAAAATAAGTATTCTTAGTAGAGGTTGGCAATGTATAACCTAATGAAAGGTTTCTAATTCTCAAATATGAGCCATTTACGTATCCAAGCGTACTCCAGTATAAAGTAGAGGAACCCGAAACGTTTGCATTTGGACGTGGATACTCATTAGTTGGATTTTCCGGAGTCCAATAGTCAATTGCCGCAGAACTATTACTCAAGTTAGACTGACGGTCATATCTTCCCAAAAACGCAGGACTGATGGTTTGTCCCCAACGAGCAAACAAATAAACACTTAAGTCAAAAGCCTTGTAAGACACTTTGTTGTTTAGTCCACCAAACCATTTTGGTCTGTTTACACCTGCCAATACAACCCTATCGTTAACGGCGTCGATTTTACCGTCACCATTTTGATCTTTTACTTTGATATCACCTGGTTTCTGACCGAATGCAGCAGCAGCGTCTGCTTCAGCTGTTTGCCAAATTCCTAATTTTTCGTAATCATAAAAAACGTTGATGTTTTGACCTACAAACCATCCGTTTCCGATATCGTCTACACCTTGAGTTACAAGCGAAACAATTTGCTCTTTGTTACTTGTAAATGTCAAAGTACTACTCCAAGTAAGGTCTTTAGTTTTAACGTTTACTGAATTAATACCAAGCTCAACTCCGTGGTTTCTAGTTTTACCGATGTTTTGGTAAACCGTTTTAACACCTGTAGTAGGTGGCAAACCACGAGGCAACAATAGATCTGAAGTACGTGTATCGTAAATGTCGATAGTAGTTGTCAATCTGTTTTTCAAGAAGCCCATGTCAAAACCTAAGTTCTTGGTTTTAGAAAGCTCCCATCCTGCTTGAGCATTACCCAATAAAGGTGAGAATGTAAATCCTTGGTAACTAGCCTCTCCGAATGCCATAGGAACTCTAGCCAATGTACTTTGAGTACCGTAAGGTGAAATTCCTGAGTTACCTGCTACACCGTAACTTAATCTAATTTTTAAATCAGAGAAAATATTTTGGCTCTTCATAAATGCCTCGTCACCTACTTGCCAAGCTGCAGCTATTGAAGGGAAAAACGCCCACTTATTACCCGCTGACAATCTCGATGCTCCATCGGCACGGTTTGTCAAAGTCAATAAATACTTGCTTTTGTAGTTGTAGTTTAAACGACCCGCAAACGACAATACATTCCATTTTTCGTAGGCACTGCTAATTGCGATGTTATTAGGTGCATTACCCAATGCGTAGTATAACTGTGCTGGTAATAGTTGAGATTGACCAGAAGCATTTACCTCGTCAGAGTTGTTTTGAACATAACTACTCAAAGCCGTAAATGTGATTGCATGTTTGTTTATCTCTTTATTAAAAGTCAAGATGTTATCCCAGTTAATAAAACGGCTGTTAGAAGCTGACATAGAAGCCTGAGGGTTTCCTCCGTTTCTGCTGATTGTGTTTGAAGCTTCAAAAAGACCTTCTCTTGAGAAGCCGATGTTTGCACCAAAATTTGATCTAAATGTTAAGCTTTTAAGGGGCTTCATTTCTAAATAAACGTTCGAAATAATGTTTGTTTTCTTTCCAGTATTTGAGAAAACATCTGGTTGCTCATCAGCCAATGGACTGATAGAAGAACCACTTAAAGGATAAGGAATGAATACCCCATTCTCATCATAAACTGTACCAAGAGGAATAATTTTATTGGCCATGTTTAAAGGGTCTCTTCTATAGCTTTCGTCTCTTGTAGTAACTTGACTCTGAAGACCCACTTTGATCCAACTATTAATCGTCTGGTCAATATTAGCTCTGAAAGAGTAACGTTTAGCTTCGTCAAACTTAAGGATACCTTTTTCGTTGAAATAATCTAACGAGAAAAACACTTTAGTTTTATCGCTTCCTGCGTTTACGCCTACGTTATAGTTTTGTTGCGTACCGTTGTGGAACAGCTCCTTCTGATAGTCAATCCAATCGTTATTTTTGATGGCAGCAAGTTCTCCTGTATTAAAAATAGCGGCATCGTCTGCTTCAGAGTTCCACTTTCCTACTGCTCTGTTTGCTTCTCTTTTGATAGCTGTATATCCAGGTCCATCCAATACAGAAGGGTATCTCGAAACCTGAGAAACACCATAGTATGTATTGAATGTAACTTTAGGTTTTCCGGTTGCACCTTTCTTAGTAGTTACTATCACGATACCATTAGCACCTTGCCATCCGTAAATAGCTGTAGAAGAAGCATCTTTCAAAAACTCCATTGATTCGATATCATTTGGGTTAATGTTGTTGATGTTTCCTGTCTGGATTCCATCTACAATAAACAATGGACCATTACCAGCACCAATCGAACGGTTACCTCTTATCGTGATATTAATACCCGAAGTAGCCGAACCGCTGCTTCTTGTAATATCTACCCCAGCCACTTTACCTTGAATAGACTCAAGAGGACTTTGTGCAGGCACTTGCTTAATATCGTCTGACTTGATTGATGTTACAGCACCTGTTAAATCTCTTTTTCTAACCGTACCGTATCCAATTACGACTACTTCACCCAATTGAGAAGCATCTTCTTCAAGTGACACATTAATGATTGACTTTCCATTGATAGCAACAGTCTTGCTCACATATCCAATAAATGAAATGATTAATGAAGAACCTTGCTTCGGAACATTAACAGAATAGCTTCCGTCGTTGTTAGTTGTTGTTCCGTTTGAAGTACCTTCTACCACCACAGAAGCTCCAGGAAGAGGATCTCCATTTTCTGTTGAGATCTTTCCGCTAACTTTCGTTTGAGCAATAGCATTTACTGATACCAACATAAAAATAGCTACCACCCACTGAAACCATCTAAATCCAGATGCTTTCTTTATTCCATTGGAATAAGTATGTAACGTTTTTAACATAAAAAAAATATTAATTAAAAAATGAATAATTTATACTATTTATTTTTTTCGTTTAGTTGCTTTTAATAGAACTTTCACAACAATAAACGTAAATAAACACATAAACATATTGGCTAAAATCCAATTAAACAACGAAATTTTAATATTAATTTAATTATTTTTTTCGTTTTTGCTTTTTTTGCTTTCGGAATCGTTCCCGAAAATTATTATTATCGAATTATTTAAATATTTTATTAATTAAATCACAAAAAGTAGGCACTTCAACCAAAAAAAGAAAGAAAAGAAAAGCACATACTGCAGCTTTGAAAAACTGAATATAAAAACACAAAAAAAAATAGCCCCCAAAAATATATCAGGAGCTATTCAACCTTAACTTTTCTATCTAAAAATCTTATGAATGAAATTCTCTTGTCAAAAAAAACTAAAAAAGACTTACTATAAGGTAATTAAGAAAATCAGTTTTCAATTTCTTTGTAAAATAATGCACCAAAAGCATCCCGCTTTTCCACTTCAAATTATTTCTTATTTGGCCACTCTGACTTGAGTAAAAAATGGAATGTGCTGTTAATTACATTCGGCTTAGCTTTTACTATTTCAATTTTATCGTTTTGAAGCAACTTGATCATCTCTGCACCTGCATAAAGCGTTGGACCGTAGCCATGCGTAGCGTCTACACTCGTACCTCTGTGATAATAATATGAATTGTCGTGAGCAAAAGTAGTACCTTCCACTGTACCATCTACCGCACCGTTTGGCAAAATACGTGTTCTTACGGCATTCCACCCTGTAAGAGCTACAGGTCCATAAACGTGACTTATCCAGCCTTCGTTAATTCCTTTTGCGATAGCATAAGTAAACATGGCCGTACATGAGGTTTCGGTGAAAGTATCTGTCTTATCTAACAGATTATGCCAAAAACCAGACCCGTCTTGAAGATTAGCCAAACTGCGAATCATAGAGCGATACAGATGTAGTAATTTATCTCTTCCCTCATAGTCTTTTGGCAACACACTCAACAGCTCCGCAGTAGCCATTAAAGTCCAGCCGTTTGCTCTTCCCCAGAAAAAATGCGGGTCATAGTCGCCTGAGGTCACATTCCAGCCGTGGTCAAAAAGCTCTCTTTGAGGAATATAAAGACGTTCAGACATTTGCAAAATTTGCTTTACTGCATCATCAAAGTATTTTTTATCGCCAGTGAATACACCCATATTGGCCAAAAACGGCACACTCATATAAATATCGTCTGCCCAAAGTGATTGATACTGCGGACGATTACGAGCCAAAGTGCCATCAGGCAAACGAAACTGCTTATTTGAAACAAAGTCAGCCGTAATGTTTATCAATTCTAAATATTCTTTTTTCTTAGTTTTTTGGTAGGTTTTTATCAAAGCAGCACCCAAAGCACCACAATCATCTAAGGCATGCATGTGCACAATGGCAGGCCAGCCGCTCGCGTCTCGGCCAAACTGTTTGTCGTTTTCACGGAAATACGGCAGATTTTTAACTACAAAATCAAAAAACTTAGGGTTGTTTTCAAAATACCGTTTGTCTCCGGTTACATTGTCAAGGTAATCAAAAGCAGAAAGCACCACTCCATGGGTATACGACCATTCACTTGAAAAGCCACCTGTTACAGCAGCGTTTTTATTAGGTTTAGAAAAATCCTTCAATTCTTTTCCTGTAGTTTTATCAATAATCTGCTGTTTACTAGATGCCTCATAATAACTTCTTACTTGACCCAAAACCAGCTTTATACTATCCACAGTTGGCAATGTATACGGCACCTCATAAATTGGAATTCTGCCTTCGGCATAAAAATCTTGGGCAAATATGCTAGTTTGTGAACCTAATACTACCAAAGCCATAAGCAATAGCTTTATACCTCCTTTTACTTTTTGCTTCTTTTTTGAAATCCTCATCTTTTAAGAAATGTTACATTAAAAAATTTATGAATAAATGACGCTACCAAAATCGAACTGAATTTCACCCCACGAAAACAGTTATTTTATTCGAAGAAAACTACAAGACTTGAGAAGCTTTGTTTGTTCCGGTGAAACCTAAAAAACCTAACTTTTTATTTCGTTTATTTTCGATTAATTACGTTTAAGCTTCGAATTACTACTATATTTTTAATTTATCAAAGAATAAGTATACTTTTCTAACAAAAAATATTAATTATAGGCTAATTCAGTAGACCAAAGAGGCAAATACTTTGTTTAATTTATCATTTTCATGTAGGCAAGTCAAAAAAATTGAAGTCGTATAAAAGTCCAACTGAAGAGTTTTTATAAAATTTCCTTTCTGACTTATTATTGAATCAGAATCAATGAAAGCTTTCTCCAAATTTCTGATATTAAATAAAATTACATAACAGATAGATTGCAACGTTTTAACTAAACCAGAAACCCCGCCATTCCTTTCAACTAAACAACTTAGCTGACACCTAATAAACTGCCACTGTTTTAATTTTTGAGACCACACCCTGACAGCATCAATAAAAGTCTATCAAAAAAACTCATTAAATTACTCACATGTAAAAACAAAGCTACAGGACAGATTATCAATTATTTCAAGTTAAAAATCAAATCTACAATCTACATTCATTTTTTATATTGTCCGAAAACTAAACTATATAGTTAGAGAAAAAACTATTTCTTCTCTAACTATACAAAGTCAACACTTCCTTACCATACTCCCCAGTAGTACATATTCTTGAATTTCAAAAAACACATCCCTAAAAACTACTCTATTTTATAAAAAATACCAACTTTACTCTTTTTATTATATATAAAATAGCAAAACCCACCCTAAATAATCTGAGCAAAAAAAAACAAATTAAAACCTAGAATCTTATGGAATTAAAAGCTTAAAGCAGACTATGAAAAAAGGTAAACGATAAAAAAAGAAAACTAAAACAAAATAAAAATAAATAAAAGCAAAATTATGTGGAAATAATTATATATTTGCCAATCAAATTAGAATAGGAATATAATTTGATAAACTATAACATAAATGGGAACATTTAAACTTAACTAACCTCTATGGCAAACCTAGACTTAATTATGGACCTAAAACGCTGTTTTAAACAGGCCGGTCCACAAAGGTTAAATCTTAAAAAAGATTTCCTGCTATTCTTTATTGGTATACTTTTAGTATACACAGGGGAGCTTCAAGCTCAAAACAAAGCAACTAGTGGAGTCGTGATGGACGGAAGTGCCATAGGAGGGCCATTAGTAGGAGTAAACGTAACCGTAAAAGGATCATCTACCGGAACCACAACTGACCTAGACGGAAAATTCACACTTTCTGGTGTAAAAGGAACTTCAACGCTAGTCTTTTCTTATGTGGGATATATTACCCAAGAAGTGGCAGTTGAAAACAAAACCAACTTTACTATAACGTTAGAACCTAACATGCAGACCCTAGAGGAAGTGCAAATAGTTTCTATAGGTTACGGAACCGTAAAAAAAGCGAATTTAACGGGATCTATCGCTTCGATATCTGCTGGTGAAATATCAAAACTTGCGGTTACCAATGTGGGAGAAGCCCTGGCAGGTAGATTGCCTGGTGTTAGGGTACAATCTCTAGATGGTGCTCCAGGCTCTGACATAATTATTCGAGTAAGAGGTGGCGGATCTATTTCGCAAGACAACGCCCCTTTGTATGTAGTAGACGGACTGATAGTTTCAAACTTAAACGACATACCTCCACAAGATATAGAAAGTATAGATGTTTTAAAGGATGCCGCTACAACGGCCATCTATGGATCAAGAGCATCAAATGGGGTAATTATTGTGACTACTAAAAGTGGCAAAGCAGGAAGAACTACCGTAAGTTTTAATACCTACATGCAGCAAAATACATTTCCTGGCGAAAGGAAATATGATGTGCTATCACCGTATGAATTTGCCTTAATGCAATACGAAACTGCAGCAATGAATGGTGCCGCTGCTTTGGCACAGTTTACAAAAGACTATGGATATTTTGACGATTTGGAATTATACAAAAGTGCAACACCTATAGATAGACAAAAAGAGGTATTAGGCCAAAAAGGTATTTTTTCAAGATATCAGAACATTAATATCTCGGGGGGAACCGCAGACACTAAACTTTCACTTAGCTATAACGGAAACAATGACAAAGGCCTTTTGCCTGGTTCGGGAGTAAACAGAAATGCATTTAACTTTAAGTTAAATCACAAAATATCAAAAGATTTAAAAATAGATTTAGGAGCTAGGGTAACTACAAACGAAGTAAATGGAGCAGGAACATCAGGCTCCTCTTCTTTGAGAGTATCAAATCTAGTTACGAATAGACCAACCAATGGCTATGCAGATCAGATTACGATTAACCCAGACAATGCTGACCAAGCCTATTTGGAGGATTTCTTGTTGTCTCAGATCAACCCAAACGATTTGGTAAAGCAAGATTGGAGAAAATCAACAAACAACAGCTACATATTTAATGGTGGTTTAACTTGGGATATCCTAAAAAACCTGAGAGCAAACTCAACTGTAACACTAAACAAAACCTTCAACGAAACACTAAGATTCTATGGCCCAATAACTTCTGTGGCCTTAGTAAATGGAGGTTTACCAGTGGGTCTAAAGTCAAACGGCATCAGTGATTCTTACAGAGTTACCAATACATTGAACTATGACTTTAAGAAAATGGGCAAGCACAATCTTAATCTATTAGTAGGTCAAGAGGTGAACTCATTTGGTGGAAAAAACCAAACTGTACAAGCGGGTGGATTTAGACCTTCGGTAAAGCCTGAAGAGCTTTTTGCAAATATGCAATTAGGAATCCCACTATATACGTCTCAAAGCACTTCTGTAAATACAGATGCTAATATATTTTCTGTATTTGGAAGAGCAAACTACAACTACGACGACAAGTATTTATTAACGGCCACGCTTCGTAGCGATGCCTCAAGTAAGTTTGCAAAAGCAAATAACACAGGTTATTTCCCAGCGTTTTCTGCTGCTTGGAGAATGTCAAACGAAGCGTTTTTGAAAGGATCTAAAGTTGTAGACGAGTTAAAAATAAGATTGAGCTACGGTGCTACCGGAAACGACAGAATCCCATCAAACTCTACGAGCTTGCTATTTGCTGCATCTGACAGCAGGGGTCCTGGTTTTTCAAACAACCTTTCTTCGGTTTATTACCAAATTAATGCCCCTGGTAGTGTTTTATATAACCCTGACTTAAAGTGGGAAACCACCATTGGTAAAAACTTTGGAGTGGACTTCTCATTGTTAAATTCAGCTATTACGGGTAGTTTAGACATTTACAGAAATGAAACCAAAGACTTACTGGTTCAAGCTCAAATTGCCCCTATTTCAGGATTTAAATACCAATGGAAAAACGTAGGAAACACCTCAAACCAAGGTATTGAACTAGGTTTAAGTGCAAGAATTTATGATAAAAAAGACTATTCATTATATGTAAATGCAAACATTGGCTCTAACAAATTTAGAATTGATAAATTAGACGGCACACAGTTTCTGTTTTTACAATCAAACTGGGCGAGTACAGACTTAAATAACTACTTAGACTACTACCTAGAAGTGGGCAATGAAGTAGGGTTAATCTACGGATATAAAAATGATGGCTATTACAAAGCAAGTGACTTCTCGGAATATGCCGGAGGAAAATATATTTTGAAAAAAGTAGATGACAATGGTAAGCCACTAGTTGACAACTCAAGCTCATTGGGAGTGCCTCTTAGACCAGGTGACTTGAAGTTAAAAGACCTTAACGGCGACGGAATTATAGACCTTAACGATAGAACAATAATTGGTAGAACATTGCCAAAAGCTACAGGTGGTTTTGGCCTAACGGCAAAAGCAAAAGGGTTTGATATATCGGCGTTTTTTAACTGGTCATATGGAAATGACGAATACAATGCCGGAAAAATTGCTTTCAACCAATTATGGGCGAGCAACGGAGGTTCTTATCTAAATATGTTAAATACAATGAACTCTGAAAATAGATTTACATATATAGACGTAGAAGGAAAATATGGCCCAGCTGGTGCAGTAATAAAAGATTTGGCGACACTGGGCGAGATGAACAAAGACAAAACACTTTGGAGTGGCAATATGTCATTTGGAACAAGAAAACCTGTGCTAACTGATTGGGCAGTGGAAGATGCATCTTATGTAAGATTCAGCAACTTGAACATTGGCTACACAGTTCCGGTGAATATTAAATTAATATCTAAACTTCGAATATACACCACAGGTACAAACTTAGCCCTTTGGACCAAATACAGCGGATTTGACCCAGACGCAAACAACTCGAGAAGCGATGGCTACCAAGCCCTAACTCCTGGACTTGACTTCTCTTCATATCCAAAAAATAGATCGTACACTTTAGGTCTAAACGTGGTATTTTAATTAAAAAATGAATAAAAAACATATTAATATGAAACTCATAAGAAATTTACTAATCGTAGGGGTGGCATTTCTTTCGAACGGATGTACTGATTTTTTAGCACCCACTTCGTTGTCTACTTTCGATACCACATTGATTTTCTCAAATGTGGATGATGCCAGAAAAGCGACCAATAACATTTACAGACAGTTTGGCGAAGACGGCTATAGAACAAGGCTATCTATTACAATGCAAGGAAACTCAGATGTAGATGTAAGTGGTGATAGAACTTCAGATAAGTTTAATAACATGATTATAACTCTTAGGGCTCTATCAAACAATGACGACTTAAATAAAGCCTGGGTTTCGGCCTATGCCTCTATAAAAGATTGTAACGTAGTAATTGACGGTATCAAGGCAAGTGCGGCTTACAATTCAAATGACGCCGGAGTAAAAGCAGAAATGCGTCAATATATTGGAGAGGCTTATACCATGCGAGCGTTTTGGTATAGCGAATTAGTCTACAACTGGGGCGATGTGCCTTTTCCTACTGCGGCTCCTAAAGCTGGTGTAGATTTTGACTTACCAAAAACAGACAGAAATGAGATTCTTTCGGCAGTAATTCAAGACCTAATAGACGCCGAGAGTGGTATGAAATGGGCAGATCAACTGCCACAGGCATGTCAACAAATAAACAGAGAATATACACTTGGAATGATTGCTAGGCTGTCTTTACAACGTGCAGGATATTATCTAAAACCAGACATGACTAAAGCAGTAGCAAGTGCTGCTGATCGAACCAAGTATTATACATTAGCAAAGGAGTATTGTCAAAAATTAATGACCTTAAAAGACCGACCTTTACCTGCAGATTTTGCTCAAGTATTTAAAAATCAGTGCGAAAACATTTATCCAAGCAATAGTGATATGCTTTTTGAAGTACCTTTTGCTATCACTACCGGAGAGGTTGGTTATAACGTTGGTATGAGAATAGCAGGTGGCAGCCACCCATATGGCACCGGAGCTCATGATTATGCAATGCCACTATCGTATTTCTATTCATTTGATATTAAAGATAAAAGAAGAGATGCGACTTGCGGCCTATATAATTTAGACAAAGACTTGATTCCTTCTATAGTATCTAGCACAGACATTGCACAAGCAAAATGGAGCAAAGCATATTGCAATCCTCCTCTTGGATCGGCATCAGCTAAAGGCACAGGAATCAACTGGCCAATGATGAGATACGCAGATGTACTATTGATGTTTGCTGAAGCAGAAAATGAACTAAACGGCCCAACTGGACCGGCAAAAGATGCCCTTAAAAGAGTAAGACAAAGAGCGTTTGCTAATGAAGATTGGTCAACTAAAGTAGACGCTTATGTTAATAATTTATCAGGAAAAGCAGCATTTTTTAATGCTATTGTGGATGAAAAGGCTTGGGAGTTTGGAGGAGAGCTAAACAGAAAGCATGATTTGATAAGATGGGGAAATTATGAAGAAATAATGCAAAAAACAGTAAATACACTAAAAGCATTAGGCGATGAGTCGGCAGTTAACAGCCCTACCGCTACTCATGCTAATTATATTTACTGGAGAGTTGACAATAAGAAAATCACGGTTTACTCCGGTGTACTAAACAGCAACACGCCTCCACCAAACTATGTGGCAGCAACTGGAGCAGACAGCAACGGAAACACGCTTCCACTAGTAAACGGTTGGAATAGAAGTAACTGGACAAACAACTTATATTCGACCACCACAAATACCTATAATAATATAATTGACCTAAAATTATCACCTTACCTAGTTCCTGTAATCAGGTACATTCAACCTATTCCTATTAGTGCGATAGACAATAGTAAGCTATTGAAAAACGACGGTTATGGTTTTAATTAAAAATATTTAGAACAATGAAAAAAATACAAATAAAAATATACTACATCCTGCTTATGTTAGCAGGGGTATTGTGCTATAGTTCTTGTACGGAAGACCTAGTTGTAGCAGAAGATGTTAGACTTTTTAGACCCGTTTTAAACAAACCTCTTAGTTCGGTAAATAATACGATAACAGTTAATATTGGACTTTTAAAAACAGCCGTGGGTTATAAAATTGAGCTTAGCAAAGATAACTTCGCTACCCCAGCCATTAGAAGCGTACAGATTTCAGACACTACTAGCATCGTAGTTTTTGACAAATTATTGTGGAATACCACATATTATGTAAGAGGAATGGCCTTTGCTGCAAATCCTGAATTAAATAGTAAAACTGCAGAATTCGGCTTCGTTAAAACTGAGCGTTTCCCATCTATATTAAACATACCACAAAGTGTGGACATAATAGACAATGGCCTTAATGTTCGATGGACTACCTCGGGTGCTCCTGTAACCACAATCAAGGTATTTGCCGCATCAGACGAAGACCTTGCGAAACCTTTGGCAACCTACCAAACAACCGCAGCACAGCAGGTAGCTGGCTTAAGAAGTGTAAAACAATTGGCTCCTTCTACCTCATACACAGTGGCTATTTATAGCGATGACGTTTTAAGAGGTTTCGAACTATTTACTACCAAACCTGCTTTGCCTACCACGGGTATAATAGTAGATTTAAGAGGTGCAGATATACCTACTCCAGACGATGGTTCTTTCCTTTTTGATCAACTTACCAACGCAGCTGCTGGAAGTACCATAATTTTAGACGGTGACCAAACCTACAGATTGAAATCAAATTACCTAATTGACAAATCTTTAACTATCAAAAGTGGCTATAGCTTAACTTCTGGTGGTGCTACTATAGACTTAACAAGTAGTGGCCAATTTGAGATAGCGGCAAATGCCACAATTGGTTCAATCATAATAGATGGTGTTAGGTTTTTGGGAACCACCTCAAAATACGTGTTTAACGCCGGTGTTGCAGTGAGTTCAACAGTCGGAAATATTACACTTGTAAACTGTGACTTCACGAGTTTCAGAAACTTGATTCGTACAAGAACGCAATGGACGAGTGGAGGAATTGGTCAATTCACAATAGACAACTGCTTCTTGAGCGACTTTAGTAATGCAGGCTTAGTAGCGGTTGATGGTGGAGCAAACAATACACTTTCTAATGTTACATTCAAAAATTCTACTTTTTGGAAAGTTCAAAAATTGGTAAACAACCGATCTACAACTAACTCAAAGAGTTTAAATATTTTAGATTGTACCTTTAGCGAGTCACCAAGAAATGGACAATTGATAGAATACGTAAACACTACAGATATTACAGATGGCTTAATTGTTAGAAATACAATATTTGGACGTGGTGCCGACAATGGGGCTACCCCTCCAGTATATGACAACCCGTTTGTAAAAGCAGGAAACCTTCCGGGAACGGCTTTGACATTTAGCAATACATATAAGACAAATGATTTTTCATTTAATGCTACAACGGCTCCTACAAACAATACCTATAACGGTTCTATTACAGACCTTTGGGAGGATCCTTTAAATGGAAATTTCAAATTTAAAGATAAAACTTTCGTAGGGAAATCATCGGCTGGAGCTTTACGCTGGAGATTATAAAACTAGTTAACCAAAGAGGTATGCACTGACAGCTTAAGTTAGTAGCATACCTCTTTTATTGTAAAAGAATTTCTCAATTACTAGAATGAAAAAATACATATTAGCTTTATTTTCTCTTGGTTTTTTTTCTTCAATTTTAAATGCTCAAAAACTGGCATTCCCTACAGCAGAAGGCTATGGAAAATACACAGTTGGCGGTAGAGGCGGCACGGTTTACGAAGTAACCAATTTAAATGATTCCGGTGTGGGAAGTCTAAGGGCGGCCGTAGAAGCTTCTGGCCCGAGAACGGTGGTATTTAGAGTTTCGGGCACCATAAACTTGACCAAAAACTTACAAATCAACAACCCCAACATAACTATAGCAGGCCAAACAGCTCCTGGAGATGGTATTTGTCTTAAAAAGTATCCGTTAATTATTGCTGCAAATCAAGTGATTATTCGTTACCTGCGAGTTCGTTTAGGAGGAGAATCTGGTGATGACTCAGATGCAGTCTCTGGGCGATTTGTTAGTAATGTTATCCTAGATCATATTTCAGCAAGTTGGAGTGTGGACGAAACCATGTCGGTTTATCATTGTGAAAACATTACTATTCAATGGTGCCTAATAGCCGAAAGTATGTATAATTCAAATCACGTTAAAGGTGCTCATGGTTTTGGAGGAATATGGGGCTCAAACAACAGCTCTTATCACCACAATTTATTGGCACATAACTCAAGCCGAAACCCAAGAATGGCCTCTGGTACTTTAAATTTTGATTTTAGAAACAATGTCATTTACAATTGGGGCTACAACAGCACCTATGGCGGCGAACAGCAACAAGTGGGCGATGTAAACCATGCTTATTCTAACATAAATTTAGTGGCCAATTACTACAAACCTGGCCCTGCCACCAAGCCCGGAACAAACGCTTACCGCATTGCCAACCCCTCTTACCGTGACGTAAAAACTGATTATGGCAAATGGTATATAGCAAAAAATGTGATGGTAGGCAATGTAGCTGTAACGGCTGATAATTGGAATGGCGGTGTGCAACCTCAAGGAGGAAACTCGGACCTGCCATTAATAAAACTAGCAACTTCTTGGGAAGCTATGCCTATAAATGAGCAAACGGCCGAAGAAGCCTATTACTCCGTATTGGAACATGTGGGATGTTCATTTCCTGTCAGAGATGCGGTGGACCTTCATATTATTAATGATACGCAAACAGGTACGGCATCGCACGAAGGAGCTACCTACAAGCAAACCCAAACACTGGCAGACCCAAAAAAAATCTGCGGAATTATAGATACACCTGCCGATTCTGGAGGTTGGCCAGTATTGAGTAGTTTACCTGCCCCTACTGATACCGACCATGACGGCATGCCTGACAATTGGGAAAAAGCTCATGGATTAAACCCGAATGACGCCAACGACGGCAAACTGTATTCGTATGATATCAACTATACAAATCTCGAATTATACCTAAATTCTTTAATCTCAAAAGAGGTACTTTTAGCTATAAATGATGAAGTAGATTCTGAAAAACAACTCAGTATTTTCCCAAACCCAGTCAATAATGTTACTACCATTAGTTTTACTGTATTAAACCCTGCCTATATCTCACTTAGTGTTATTGATAATTTAGGCAATTCGGTGTCTAACCTAAGTACAGGTCAAAGAGCAGCAGGTACTTACACAGAAACATTTGACGCATCTAGGTTGCCGAATGGAATTTATTTTGCTCGTTTAACTATTACACCTGAGAACAATACAAACTCGTATTTTTTAGTCAAAAAGATGATTTTGAATAGATAATACTTTGATATACTTTTTATCAAAAACGCTTTTAAATAAAAAAACGCTTCGATTTACCTATTTACTGTTTGGCAAATAGGTAAATCTGAAACGAAAATATTAGGTTAAATACTGATAAAAAGGCTACTCGAAATTAATTATTTGTAGGTTTGAATAGAAAAAGGCTTTTATTCAACCACATCAATAATAACTCTTTTGTACCTCGTTAATCTTGGCGAACCATTATCAGTAACTGCGAGAATTATATGCATAGTACCTGTACCGGGAGGCATCACACGGCTACCTTTTACAAAGAGCCACGCTTTTTCTTTATCAAAACCTATGATGTCGTGTTTAATACCTGTTCGTGCATTTGACATACCTCTTGTACCTGCTTCTTCATAGCAAAACCACTCATACGATAGCAAATCTCCATCAGGATCAGTAGTACCTACGGCACTAAGGTCTACTCGGTCACCTTTTTTAGCCTTGATGTATGTCGGCGTTTCCAATTTCACTACTGGAGGATGATTCGCTTTATTGTATGGCATTATTGTCCAATCCATTCTTGCAGCAAAATCATTCTGATAGGCTTCTCTCCATCTCCAAATCGTAGCTTGGTTGGTTTCGTGCCATTCACCGTCTTTTCCTAATACTTCATCGTCGGCATTTGTCCAGATGGGGTGGGTTTCGGGTTGATAAAACCACTTTTCAGTTTTGGGTAGATAGTATTCATAACGGCCACCCCAACTTCCCCAGTTTGGGTTGTCAGGACTATTTAGTCCATTATTTACCAAATATAAAAATGCAGGGGTATCGCCTTCCATCATGTATTCCCAGTGTGGGTACATTTTGCCGAGTGGCCCCTTTTTACGAATATTACGTTCGAGCCATTCGTTAGTTACCAATTCAAAATCTGCTCCTCCGAAACGGCCATGAAACTTATCGCCACCTATACCTATCCAAGTGCCGTGATGAAAAGCTCCACCTGCATTGGCACCCGGCGTAACGATATAAAACAATTCAGGAAACTCGGTACGAATCCATGGACCGCTGTTATCTTGGTCAGAAATGGCATATACCCGTATTTTGGCAACAAACTTTGCCAATTCGCTTTTTGAACGTGTAGCTTTAACTTTATACAAAGCCTGTGCAAGCACACTTGGACCACCCCAAACATTGACCCACAAAGGTCTTGCATCCATTCGGTCAACGGCTTTTATTAAAAGCTCTGAGCCTTCCGAATCTTTTCCCTCGCCTACACCAGCCATGCCTCCAACAGGTATTCCTTTTGAGATACATTTTTGTAAATATTCGGCTTTAGGAAAACCTGATTCATGCAATTCGAGGTTATCTCTCACTTGTCCGAAAGCCTCTACTATACTTCGGATTCGGTCCGGATTAACGGTTTTTACAACTTCGGTAGCCACCAAACCCTCAATATCGATTTGGTTGGAATAGGTCAATAACCTCACCATTGACATTTGGTCGTCTGGGTCACCGCCGATGTCGGTAAGTACAAATAGTCTTGGTTTTTCTTGGGCAAAGGCAAATGTTCCCATAAATGTGATCATCGCCACACAAATGACCAAGGTTTTTATCATTTTAGCCATTGGTTTTTTCATATTCAAATAAGTTTAATTAAAAAAAATCTACATTCCATTATTGCGAAATAAGGCGTATTGCTGTAAAAGGTGTTTCTGTTTTAAATTGGAATTTCCCTGGGCTTACCGTTTTCTTTGGCCCAACTTTCATGTTCCAGGTGTCAATTACTTCTAAAGTGTAATCTTTATTTCCTCCCAAATTTAACTCAATTGTTTGTAAAGGGTCAGTCGTATAAACAAGATAGTATTTGTCTTTTTGGTACAGGGTATAGATGTTGTTATTGAGCACCTCCATTAGCTTGGGATCTATTTTTCCAACGAGAGTGTCAGCTTTAGGCATTTTAGTCAGCGTAAGCATTTCAGGAGTCATTTCTGTAACAGGTGCTGCTTCCATTATTTTTCTAAAAAAAGCAATTTTTTCTTCACTTTCACCCATTAAAGTCCCTCCTTTTGCCCACCAACGCACTTCGGTTTCTTTATCAGAATCATTTCTTAAAGTTTCTCCATGCATCCCGTAAACACCACTCAGTCCAGCCTTCCAAAAATAGCTAGTCATTTCTTTACCCGTCAACTGTCCCCAACTGCTTGCCACATCACCTTCGTAACGCATTTCGTCAAAAAAAACAGGTTTTTGGTATTGATTACGCCACTTTATAGCATCAAAAAACCGATGTGTTTGTGTGCTTACGTGTGTAATCCAAGGACGTGTATGGTCGTAAAAGTGCGTTTCATCACCAGCCCAATTATGAATGCTACGCAAACGCTGATAAGGGTCTTCTTTTTGAAGTAAACTACCCACTCCTTCCCAATCAATGGCATCTTTTATTCTCGGTATATCCCATTCGTTTGCAAGCGACCACCACACATTGCGATAAGCCGAAAGTCTTGCAATCATATAACGGGTATACTTTTCGTTCATTTCTTTACCCATAAGAAAATACCCCAAAATGTCATACGGGTGAAAAAGAATTACATCAGCCTGGATTCCCATAGCCAAAAGCTGTTCTACCCTATGGTCAAAATTTTGAAAAAACTCATAGTTTGGCTGTGTTGGGTCGTTTTTGTCATCTACTTTTTTATAAGCCAGCATCCAAGGTTCTGTATCATTTCCAAATCTATAATTTTTAGGAAAAACACACATACGCATTTTATTGAAAGGAGCCTTTTCAAGTGTCTTGATAGTTTGTTCCTGTATACTTTGCTTCACACTCGTCCATTGATAGGCGGTAGTACCAACAGAATAAAAAGGAGAGCCATCGGCATATTTCAAGTAGAAGGTATTTACAATTTTAACTGGGCCATGATTATTTCCAGTTGGCTTAACACAAGTAAAAGTGCCTTTTCGGTTGTTTAAGGCAGCTTGATTGCTATTTGTAACAAACGACCATTTTCCTAATTGATCGGGCGAAAAGCGAATTTTATACATGCCGTTTCCATCATAAAAACCGGGCATCAAAACGGTTTTATTACCATTAGAAAACGTAGCTTCGAGCGAATTGTCCATATACGGATTTCCTTCAGAAGGACCCTTTAAACTAATTTCAAAAACGCCCCATTGTTCTGTAGTTTGTGTTTTTTGGGCAAAACTACTCATAGAAATGCAGCAAGAAGCTACAAGAATTAAAAGTGCCGATGCGAAATGTTTCATATGGTTGATATTTATTGTTTAGTTGTAATCTAAGGAAGCATCCAGTCTGCCAGACGAGCAAAGTCTGCTTGAACCTCGGCCCGCCACTTATATACACTCACAGGACCAGGGCCATCAAACCAATGTTTTTTGCTAGGGTCTGTTTGTACAAATTGACCACCCCAACTCTCTTGGTCGGGTTTATTGGGGTCGTTTAAACCCCGAACCGCACTTACAAGATATAAGAATGAAGGTGTATCCCCTTCTCTAACACCCTTTTTATCAGGATCCATAGTGGTATCTTCGGGATACATCAGGCCTAACATTCCATGGCCTCGGTGAATGTTTTTGTAAACCCATTCTATGTCAGTAAGTGTTGGGTCTGAACCGGGGGCATAAGACATCATACCTCTAAAGGTATTGTCAGCAACAATAATGAATAGTTCTGGGAAATTATCAAGCAGCCATTGAACTGTACTATCCTGTCTTGCAATTGAGTAAATTCGCAACTTGCTCAGAAAGCGTTTTAGTTCACTACCTGATCGCGTATTTTTTACTTTCCAAATAGCCTGGGCAACTTCGTAGGTGCCTCCCCATGCACAAACAAAAACCGGGCGTTCATCTGGCTTGTCTACAATTCGAATGATTGCATTCGAAGCTTCTGTATCCATTCCTTCTCCTAGTAAGTCTACGGCTCCTTTTCCATACGTCTTATCTCTACCTTGCCAGGTAATGGCACGCAAATGGTCGGCCGTGGGGTACCTTGTATCGTGCTTTCTTAAATTCTCATCTATTTGATCATAAACATTCAAAATATCTATAATATTTTGCTTCCTTGCTATGTTGGCTCTAGTGCCTGCTGAGGCAATTAAGCCCTCAACTTCTAGCTCGTTTGTGTAAAGTAAAAAACGAACCATCGACTGAATATCATCCGGGTCGCTTCGTTTCTCAGCTGGCCCGTAAGGAGCTTTAACCGGTATGACGTCAAGAGGTGGAAAATCAGACATGATTACCACGCGTGGTTTTGAAATATCTTTTTCTGAACCCTCATTAATTCCAGCACTCGCTCTACTATTCAGAGAAAACAGCGTAAGTGAGGTTATTGCGGTTAAAATAAAACTTTTCATTTTTCTCATTTTATTGTTTTTTTTCGATGAAGCAGCCTACAAAGAATTCATATACACTTCAATGTTTTCATACTTAGCGTCTAAATCATGTCCATTAGCTTTCGTTTTTTTCAAGTCAAGTCCATGTTTAGTTTCCCACTGGTCAGGTATACCATTATTATTTGTATCAGCCTGAGCTTTTACTTCAGGGTATGTTCCAAAGCCGCCATTTGGCCAATCAGCAGGAGTTCCTGGAATAAACCCTGTACCATCTTTAACCGTTTGCGACACATACGACGTGATAACATCCTTTATTGGTTTAGTAGCTCCGCCATTTTCTACAACCTCTTGGTAGGCTTTTTCTGCTGATTCGGTTTTTAAAGGATAATAGTCAATGGGCGAGTGAACTATAGTAACATCTGACTTACCAAAATCTCCTTCAAAATTAGCTGGAAGCTTGTTTCCTGTTCCGTACCATTGAGCCCATTTGGTGGATTCACTCCAGGCGTACATTTTTTTATTACCTGAATCTGGTCCATTTTTTAAGGTATTGCCTACGTAATTTAGTCGCAAATAATCATTGTCTGAACCATACCCAGCCCCTACAAAATTATAAACCACATTATTTCTAAAGTCATAGGTAAGCATATCAATACGAGGGTTACGCACTCGGCCATGAGCCAGCAAATTATGATGAGATGACACCCAACCCCAGCCCACACCTACAGAAATCATAGAGTGATTTCCTTTCTCGTGGGTAGATGCTGTAAGTCCACCGTAAATATACGACCACTGTATGGTGGTAGCTTCACGTTTAAACTGACCGTAAGTATTAAAAACCTGATCACAAGCATAAGCAATGTCACAATGGTCTGCTATGATATTCATTGCGTTTAAATCTAAAGCGTGTGTTTGTTCGCCAAGGGTTCTTTTCAAATCACCAGGTCCTTTTATATCTCCTACACGTATACGCAAGTACCTCAAAATGACATCGTGTGTTTCTACTTCAATACCAAAGTTTCTGATTTGAATTCCCTCACCAGGAGCCGTTTGACCTGCTATAGTGATAAAAGGATTTGTGATTTCAAGAGGCGACAAAAGGTTAATTGTTCCAGACACTGCAAATACAACATACCGAGGGCCTTCCGCTTCAACTGCTTCGCGTAAGGTGCCGTGTATTACTTCCTGGGCTGGCAAGGCAGGGTATGCTGGCAACAATGGACGCCCCTCTCCCGGATGGGCATTACCCAAAGCATCAACATGAAGTATCCACTTTCCTTCACCAAGCGTGGTGGCATAGTCGCTTGCTTGTCCATACACGCCTTCTGGTCTACCTGGGCGACCTTTTGGCAGATAGTCTTCCAATGAAGTTACTACGAATACCTTTCCGCCACGTCCTCCTTGGGCGAATCTGCCTGCACCTTCTGCTTCAGGAAAAGCAAGTGTTTGACTACCCTGAAATTTCTTAACTGGCTCGCTTGGTCTTAATTCAATTTCTACATAAGGCGAACCGTTTGTTGAACCAGATAAATTGGTCACGGTCATTTTGATTCCATTTGGAAGCAAATAGTGAGAAGCGAGATAAAAATCATTGGGCAACTTTTTTGCTCCATAAGGGGCCAATAAGTCAACCGTCTTATCTATTTTTTGTAAAAACCCCGGAATTACGGTTGGCTCAAGATACGGAAACTGAGCAACGAGGCCTTTAGCCTTGGCAAGTGCTTCCACACGGCCGTGTTGTACCCCAAAAATAAGCGGACGACCAATGTGTAGTTTTATCACTGGGTATTCTCGGTCAAAGGTGTACAGTTCTGTTTCATAAGCATATTGATCAAAAACCGGCTCACCTAACCATCCGTTTTCTTCTCGCTGATCATTAAACAAAAGTGGGTAGGCTTCATTTCCTTGTGCTAATTTAGGCATCCGAGCGAAAACTGATTTTGCTAGTTGTTCGGGTTTCATTTCCCAAGGGGATGCTGTAGTTAACAACTTTGCTAAAAATGGGAAGTCTTTTAATAAAACCTGTTCTTCAGCGGTTCCTTTTAGTGACTTAGCCGTTTGGGCTGATGATTTTCCTGCTATTAGCAGAAAACCCAGAATAAACAAAAAATGTAATTTTTTCATAGTTAATATTATTTAAGACTGTTCATATATTTCTCCAACATCGTATATCCATCTTCCGCTATCTTATTGCTATCCGATGGGTCTTTTTTGTTCAATTTATTTTTCTCTTCCCAATCATCAGGCATTCCATCATGGTCTGTGTCTAATGGTGCTGGAGCACTTTTCAGTTCTGGCCAGCCGCCTACATCATTTTGAGAATCTATAATTCCGCAGTTCTTTGATTTATCAGGAACTTCATAAAACTTCTCATAAGAAGAACCTTCAAAAGTGGCAAGACCGGTTCGGGCTTCATTTATAATTCGAGTATCAACGGCATCTCTTTTTGGCAAACTAGCTCCTGCTTTTTCAAGGACAGAATTAAAAGCGTCTTTAGCAGATTGCTGATTTATTGCCATGGCTGCCCATGGTTTATCTAGTTTTAAACTTGGAATCGCTGCCAAGTTTTCAGGGTTACTTTCTTGCACACCTTGAATAGCGGTTAATGCAGGGGATACGCCTTTCCAATTGTCGCTGGTTACCTCCTTACTTCCTACCATTTCATTATCTGCGATATACCACTTACCATAATCGCTATTTCCGTTACGTGACCACGGAGCTGCGATTTGAGAGGTTAATCTACCTGGTTGGGTAGCTGGACCTGGTTTGTAATAATTGGCAACTACATTTATGTTAGCGAAATTAAATTTATCGTTACCTTTTTGCATAGATTCTGCACCATAAGTAGACTCAAATCCCCAATTGTAAATCACGTTGTTTCGGTAATCTACATTTCCGCATCCTGAAGCCAAACGAATGTTTCGGTTAGAATTATTGGCAATTAAGTTATGGTGATATGTACTGTAATTAGAACCCCAAATTCCACCAAATCCATGATTGCCTTTTGTGGGGTGCTTAGAATCAAACAAGCTTTCCGAAATAATACACCATTGTACGGTTGTATATTCCCCATGATAGATAGACATCACCTCGTCAATACTCCAACTGGCCGAAACATGGTCTAAAATGAGATTTTTTACATACCTGCTAGAAACTGCATCAGCATCTTTTAGAGCTTCGTCTCCAAACCTTACTCGCATATAGCGAATTATGACTTCATCCGCATTAATCATTAGCGGGTACTTTCTCAGGCAAATACCATCTCCAGGTGCCGTTTGACCGGCAATGGTTATAAATGGGTTTTCAATTCTTAGATCTCTTTCAAGCGTAATGGTTCCTGAAACTCTAAATACCACTGTTCTAGGACCTTTGGCTTCTACCGCTGCCCTTAAACTTCCTGGTCCACTATCGTTTAGATTTGTAACTTCATATACTACACCTCCACGCCCTCCAACTGTGTACTTTCCATAACCCTCGGCTGTTGGGAAGGCTAATTGTTGGGCATTTGAGATTTTAGAGATTAAAACCAAACTGAGAAATGTCAAAATGTATTTTTTCATACTATATATATTTTTATAATCGTTGATTCACTATGTTATTAAAATTTGAGCCGAAAGTATATCGTACGCCGAGCCTACCCGAAATCTCGAAATTGGTAGCAAGTTTGCTTTGTTGCAGCAGCACATCTTCTCTGGAAGTTCCTCCGGCGGGCAGGTATAGCTGATCGTGTATGAGGTCTGTTTTAATGTTTAAAAAAAACGAAAGCCCTTTTAAAACTCTTACCGAAGCATCTGACTGTAGCGTTAATCTATTTTTAGAAAAATCATGAAAAAAATGAGAGCCTTCTAAGGTATTTTCGATAGCCCCCCATGGCTGACGAAGCAACAGCGACAACCTCAAGGTTTCTGAAGTTCTCCATTCTTCTATTTCTCCAAAAAGCGTTCTTTGGTTATAGGCATAATAGTTTGGCTTTAAAATATACGCCAAAGTAAACACCTTGCTGTCTGACTTGTCCCAAGGAAAAATGTTATACTCAATGGCCGGACCTAGATTAAAGGCTTTTTGTAGGTTTAAATACGTGGAAGAATACAATTTCCCGAAAAGACCGACTGACCAACGAGAGTTCATGGAATAGATAAACCTTGCATTTGCCCCCGATTCTTTTTTGGCAGTTACAATTACCTCGTCCCCATTGTTATACACGTTTTTTTCTAAATCATACGAAAGCTCAGATTTGAATTTATAGACATTCGTAATTCTATCCGCTCTAATTGAGCTATTTAATGTATACTTCTGCTTGCTTTTTTCTCCACTAAAATTTGTTCCAAACTCAGTTCTGAATATCCAAAAATCCCACGGGTCTCTGAGTTCAACAGGTGCCACCAATGGAGCGTCATGTTTTATTTTAACTCCTGAAAAATCGGCAGTACGTGACAAATATGGCAATAAACCGGCATCCACTATTTTTAGTAACCTGCCCCATTTTGTCATTTCGGAATCGTCTTGTGGCGAAAACGTCTTTAGTTTATACTGAATATCAGCGTATTGTTTTAGGCCAATAAAATTGAGCTTATATTCGGTGCCATTACCCGCAGTTTTTTGTTGGGTTACAAAAATATGAATATCCGCCAACTTGGGGTCTCTCACAAAATTTGAGAATGCCAGATTTCTTCTAAAATAAGACGAATTGCAGTCATTGCAATCTAAATAGATATTGATTTTAGAATTTAGCGAGTCCTCCGAAACCTCACCGCTTAGTTCTTCTATTAGGGTGTTTTGTGCCAAACTCGAAACCGAAAAAAGACTTATAACCACTATTAAGCAAAGCCCAAAATGACGTAATATCTCTTTCATATTAGTTCAATTCAAGGGTTTTACCATACTTATCAAAAGTTACCCGAACTTCTTCGTTTGTACTTTTCAGCCTAATGGTATACGTTTGGCTATCTTTTACATGAATCATGTCGGCATCCCTAAGTTCAAATCCTTTATAATCAACCCTTAGTACTTTCTTAATTGATTCTGGAATATCACTTAATTTTAGGTCTTGGGTATGTTTTAACATATTGTTATTTGTGTTAAACCAAAAAACATTCGTTTTCCCATTAATTTTTCCGCCTATAATGTAATTGTTTGTGCCATTGTCTTCAACGTACTTGGCCCTTTCTATTTTTATCTTGCCGTATTGACTATTAATAAAACTTACAATGGGCGATGGAATCTCATCCTCACGAATCTCTTGTCTGTATTTTAGCAACTCCCCTTTTTCGCTGACCCAGAAATAGCTATTACTTCCATTTGTGTTAAACTTAGTTACGTATGTCGAAACGCCATTTCTTTCCTCTAAATCTGCGTCTTTCAGGTCAAAGTTGGATATTTTCCCTTTGATAGTTGTAAGTACTTCTCTTGGAATTTCACTTAAAAAAAGGTCTTGAAAGTGATCAATTGATTCACCTTTATAGTCCATTCTTAACTTATGCGGCTTGGTATTTACTTTATAATAAACCAAATAATTTGCTTTCTCTTTTTTCCAGCTCACATCTTCAGCCGATGGATATTTTAATTGAAAAGCATTAAGCACTACCGCGGGAACTGCATTTTGCTCAATACGCTGGGCAAATGCAACCGTTGAGAAGAAACTCAAAACCAATATGATTACAATTTTATTCATGTTAAACCTTTAATTTGATACAAAGGAATAAATCGAATTTGGAAACAATTGGGAAGAAATCTGGAAAGAATCTGGAATTGAGAAAACTGTGGCATAAAACTCTCCTTGATACGTGATATTTATACTTTTTCGGAAATGAGAAACCGGTGCCTTTCGCTAAAAGAATACGTAATAATTAAGCCCGAAACCTCTGAAATGGCCTTTACTACAGAAAGCCCAAGCCCGGTGGACTTAGAATTTGAAGAATTTTTACTAAAACGTTTAAATAATTTATTTTCTGGAATTTCTGAGATATCACTTGAATTTTCGATAGAAAGTGAGGTTGCATTTAGCCGTATTAGCACTTCGCCTTCTTTTTGATTATGAATGATGGCATTTTTCACCAAATTCAAAACCAGCATAACTGCCAAACTTTTATTCATGCTAAATACCCAATCTGCTTCTTTTTGATATGAAATTTTTACTCCCAAAAAACTTACGTAGTCTGTAAAATCCTCAACGATTTGTGAGACAATCTCATCAAAGCTTATTTTTTCTTCTGAAATAAATTGTTTGTTTTCAATTTTAGAAAGCAAAAGCAAAGACTTATTTAAGCCTGAAAGTCTCTGAAAAGATTCTATAATTTGACCAATTTTTTGAACCTGCTCACTTTTCAGACTCGAATCTTCGGCGAGCAGCTCCAATTTGTTTATACCAATAGCCAATGGCGTTTGAAACTCGTGCGAAGCGTTTTCTATAAATTCTTTTTGACTGTTAAAAATCTCAGCGTTTTTATTGAGCAAGTTTTGAATCGAGGTGTTTAGCAAAGAAAATTCCTTGATTTTGGTCTTTTCAAATTCTTTGGCGGGCCCACTATCTAACTTAAAATCATTGAGATAAGTCAAAACCTCGTAAAAAGGCTTCCAAGTATTTTTGAGTACAAATCTATTGACCAGCAAAATACTGATGGCTAAAAACAAAAACAGCAACAGTATAGAATAGGAAATTTTCATAATTAGGTTTCCCTCGTCTATCTCATGTGAGATAACCTTCATTTCGTAATATTGCCCAGCAGGAGTGGCAAAAGCCGTGGTCAACAGACGTACTTGATAGGAATTGTTCTTTAAACTGGAAAATATGGTGGTGTCTTTATAAGTATCTAAAACTTGCAAAGCATAGTCTTCTTTTACTTTTTTGATGCTATAACTTTTATCTTGAAAACTATCTTGATCCGCTATCTCTGCATCATCTTTCAGCTTGTCAATAATGGCTATTTTGTGATTGGCGAGTCCTTCGTCAATCGTGGTTTTTACCTGACTTAATAATTGCGAATAAAAGAGAAATGCCCATAAACCCACCGTGGTAAACAAGATAACCGAAAGTATGCCCAAGGTGTGGTTTATCAGCTTCATTTGATTGCCAGTTTATAGCCAATTCCATACACCGAACTGATGTCTATGTTTGCTTGGTGATCACGCAGTTTTTTTCGTAAATTCTTAACTTGAGAATAGATAAAATCAAAATCATCGGCTTGGTCTATGTAGTCGCCCCAAATATTCTCTGCAATGGCTGATTTGCTGACTATCCTTGATTTATTCATTCCAAAAAATACCAGAATATCAAATTCTTTGCGGTTCAGTTCCATTGGTTTTGAGTCAACCAATACCAGCCGCTCTTCCATATTGATTTTTACATTTTCTATGATCAGGTGGTTTTTACCCTCCGTCTTTTTCCGACGGATTACAGACTTTATGCGGGCATTTAACTCCGTAACATGAAAAGGCTTGGTCAAATAATCATCTGCACCAAGGTCTAAGCCTCTCACTTTGTCTTCGATGGAATCTTTGGCCGAAATCACAATTACACTATCGGCTTTGTTTAACTCTTTTAGTTCTTGTAATAAATCCAAACCGCTGCCGCCAGGAAGGGTAATGTCTAGTAAAATACAGTCATAATCATAACTGGTGATTTTTTCCATTCCAGCCTGAAAATCTTCTGCTACTTCCACCACATAATTTTCGTCCTGCAAGAATTGTTTTATCAATCCTCTCATTTCGGGCTCGTCTTCTATTACAAGTATTTTCATAATTTTAATATTCAATTTCCAGAATAGAGCAATCCATAGTTTTTATACCAAACACAATTCAGTGGCTAATCAAGAGGCATAAAACGACTTACTTCTCAATTTTTAATACTAAAACTGCATCTTCCCAATTGTTGGGCGGCACCATGTCTCTTGCTTCCTTTACTTTAAAATTTGGCACAGATTTTTTCTCTCCATTTCTTGGGTAAAACCAATAAGCGGTGGCTTCTTTGTTTAAAATATTGGCTACTTGCGTATCTGAATTATTGGCAAAATACACCAATGCCATATCACCCGACATGGTGGTAACGGCGGTCTTTAAACTTTCACCTTCTCCTACTCCTGATATTACGGATCCGTTAGGAATCCATTCGCTCCATTTGTGGTCTAAAAGAAACTGCTTGCCCACCTGTGCCACTTGTAAAGCTCCTGGAAAATCGAGCGATTGTTGCCAGGTGTAGCCACAATTGTAGTCGCCGTCGTTGCCACGCATGGCCCAAATAGGAGCCGCACCATAGGTATGACCTGCACCACCAGCAAAAAACGTTTGGTAAAATTGCCTACGCACTTTCACAGGCGTAACCCAGCCACATTCGTGGCGATAAGAGCCGTATTCGTACGAGCCTTCCAAAAATAAACTCGGTTTCACAGGACCCTTTAGCTGATAATCATTAAGCATCGTACGGTACACGTCGTTCACTTCTCGCCAAACCTCCACGCCGTTGGCATCTTGCCACTCGTCTTTGTGAAACCATTGGGAAGAGCCATATGGATAATCGCCGTTGGGGTGATAAGTAAAAAAGACTTCGTCCCAAGCCTTGCTTTTTTCGTTATATGCTGGCTTTTGCTTCGTAACGCCTTCTACAATTCCTTCTGCCATGGCTCTGTACACAGGTCTAAAATCATATTGGCTGTAGTTTTGATTTTTGTCGTAGGCATCAAACTGGGCCTTTGTGTCGCCACCCATTACCCAAATAATGTGAGGTTCTTTTGCGTATCTATTTCCTAAAAACTTTCCGTAAGTTTTGGCTTCCTCTGGGGTGTATTCTCCTTTGCCTGTGATTAACTCGGAACCCCAAGTGGGTAAAAGAGCCAAATACATATTGCGTTTTTTTACGGCTTCTATGACATAATCGGCATGGTCCCAGTAGTCGTTTGGAGCGGTAGCACTTCCACCTTTTACTTCAAGTGGTTCTGCTGTATTTGGCAGTTTTTCCTCACCCGTAAATGGCCTATGTCCATATGCATTGGCTGCATTGTTTGGGCTTCTGCTCAATCCACCTCCATGAGGCGACCAGTGAGCCACTGCCTGTATTACATTAAAGCCCAAGGCTTGTCGGTTATCTAAATATTGATCTATTTGCTCGCGTGTAAGCTGCTGAAACATTCCCCAGCCAGTATCGCCAATCCACAAAAACGGAGTACCGTCTTTGTGCTGAATGTAATGCCCATTTGCGGCCACTTCGAGTTTGCCATGTGCTTGCCAGGGCGACTGAGCAAGGCAGAGGCCGTGAACTAAAAACAAGCCGAGAATTAAGATGCTAATACTTTTCATTTTACAGTAACAATTACGCGTTGATATCTGGTTAAACTAGGCGAGCCGTTGTCGCTTACTTCACAAATCACATGAATGGTATCACCTGATTTAGCATTTTCAGGAACCACAAAGCTGGCCTTTGAACAATCCGCATTTTTAATCGAAACACGCCCTTTGTAAGTGCCTGCATCCTCGTATTGCCACCATTTAAAATTCAATTTATCACCGTCTGGGTCTGAGCTCCCTTTAGCAGATAGTTTTACTTTAGTTCCTTTGGTCAATTCTAAATCCAAAGCATTTTTTAGCTTTACCACCGGCTGGTGATTGGCTTCTGCGAACGGCTTCACACACCAATCGGCACGAGCTGCGAAGTCATTTTGGTATACGTCCGTCCACATCCAAAGTGGTTTAAAATATTCTGAACGCTTTTCTAAACTTACAGTAGAGCCTGGTCGCAGACTTGCACGCCCCCAGCCGTTTTCACCCCACCAACGAGCCGGATATTCATAGCCTTCTACAGGCACTTTGTCTAGCCACGTATTTTCCCTGATTTTTACATAGCGACCACCCCAACCGCCCCAGTCTGGGTTGTCTAAGTTTCTTAAACCCGTAACTATGGTATGCATGTAGGCCGGAGAGTCCCCTTCTGATCGGAAATCACCTGCCTCAAAGCCTTGCTCTCCAGCTAAGTGAGCTTTGTATGAGGCACATAAAGGTCCGTGATTTTGCAAAATATTTTCATTCATCCATTTTGCTTCAAAATAGGGCTGCATTTCTTTAGGCTGCACCATTTTCCAGCGGTAAGCTATGGCTTCAAATTGGTCGGAAATTATGGTCAAAATATTGTATTTACCCCAATGCGGACGAATGTACTTTTGGTAGGTTTTGTCTTGCTCCCAAATAAAAAAGAAACGCATTTTTTGAGCTACATACGCCATTTTTTCAGGATGCTCTTCTTCTATTGTTTTCAATGCACGGGCTATCGTATTAGTGCCTCCCCATGCTTGGAACCATATTGGTCTATTATCCGATTCGTCTAAAAGTACTTTGACGATATGTTGAGACCCTGCTGTTGGTTTTTCCATGTCACCCTCGGTTTCCACATTTCCTAAAAAAGTATGCGTACGCAGATATTCGGGTGTAGGGAATCCTTTATCGTGTAAAATAAGATTGGGATATACTTTGGCGTAAGCATCCAAACTGGGCTCTATCCAATCATCGCCTGCCCATTTGTGGCCATGCCAGTGATATTGCGAACTTGAAGTAACGATGCCTTCGATGTCCCATTCATTGGCATATAAAAGGAAACGTACAAGCGAGCATTCGTCGTCGATTTCACCGTCAGATGTGACAATAACACGTGTTTTGTTTGATACTTGGCCAAAGCTGTTTGCAGAAATCGCAAACAATGTCAGTAATAGGCAAAGGGACTTTAGGTTTATTTTCATTCTAATATTGTTCTTTTTTGATTCAAAAAATGCTTCTTCTTTTTTTTGTGATAAAAAAATCTACTCTAACTCGTGGCGGCCGTCATTTAACACTTTTTCTCCATCCGCAACTTTATAAATTCGCAAAGCCATATAAGGTTTTGCGGGCAGTTTTATTGATGAATTGTCTTTATCGATAAACTTATAGTTATTGCCAGGCATCTGAATTATTTCAAATGTTTTTGCAACCGGCGTAATGGTCATATTCCATGTATCGATAATGTCTGCTTTATATTTTGCTCCTTTGGCAAGGCCTTTTTTAGGAAGCACAAAGTCCCATTTGTTTAGATTTTCTTTCCCAAAATATATTAGATAAAACTCCCCTTCTTTGCCCGCCATGTTATTTTCAAAAAAATGGTCGATTGGCTCTAGATTACCCACCGGATTGCTTTCTACAATTTTCCTTAAAAATCCAATCCTAGCAGGACTAGTACCTATCAAGGTGCCTCCATAAGATATCCATGGACTGGCTTTATAAGATTCGCCATGGGTGGCATATCCTCCGCCAATAACGGCATTCCAAGTTCGAAACGTCATCTCTTCGCCTGTAAGCTGACCCCATCTGCTATCAATATCACCTTCGTAATTGTTTTCGTCATTTACGATGGGCTTGCCGTAAATATCTCTTAAAATAGCCGTACCGATAGGCGACTTCACCACGTTATAATATTGGTAGCTTACGTGCGTAACCCAGGGTTTGGTATAGTCGTAGATTTTATCTGCATTATGAATCGAGCGTAGATGATGGTAGGGGTCTTTTTGTTGCACCAGTTTAAAAAGGTCGTCCCAGTCTTCGTCACTCATGTTTTTTATAAAGCTGTTTTCATTTGCCAAACTCCACCAAATATTACTAAATGCGGCATAACGAGCTACCATATATCGAGCAAAACTTCTGTTTACTTCTTGTCCGGCTGTATCAAATCCCCACTTGCCTTTGTCATATGGTCTGAATAAAATTATATCTGCCTCAATGCCCAATTTTTTCAATTCCATCACACAAGAATCTAGGTTTTTGAAATACACAGGATTGAATTTAGAAAAATCCCAATTGTCTTTATTGGTGCCTTCAAAAGGAAAAATAGTTAGTTTATTTGGGCCATCGATGTATCTGTCTTTGTAAGGAGGAACGGCTAAAAAACGAGCTTTGTTAAATGGACTCGACTTCAGCGTTTCTATGGTTTGTTTTTTTTTGCTTTCTTCCTGAAAAGGCCATTCATATATGGTAGTGCCAAAAGGATAATAGGCGGTTCCGTCTTCGTATTTAAAGTGAAATTTATCACTTACTCTCACGGGTCCGTGGTTAGTGGGGGCGGCTTTTATACATTCAAAAGTTCCTTTTTTACCATTGAGCTGGCTTTTATTACTACTTGTAACATAATTCCACGCTCCTTCTTTATCGGGCATAAAGCGAACAATGTAGGTTCCATTGCCGTCGTAAAAACCTTCCTGATCTAACACATGGTCTCCGTTGGTAAATCGAGCACTAAAAGTAGTACCTACATACGGATTACCTTCAGATGGCCCTTGAAGAGCAAATTCAAAAATCTCCCATTTCTGAACCTTATTTTGTGCAAAAGCAAATGAGCTCACAAAAGAGAAAAACAACAATAACTGTACGCGTATTTTTATCATTTTATATTTTCCATTAAGAATAAAATCATTCCAGTTTTTAATAATCAGCTTTCTAACTTACTTGACCGTAATAACCACTCTTTTATATCGAGTCAATGTCGGAGATCCTGAATCGCTCACTTCCAAAATAACATGAATGATATCGCCTTTTTTGGCATCTTTAGGCACCACCAATGTGGTTTCTTGCTTGGTGTCATTCTTTATTTGAATATTCCCCTTGTATGTGCCAGCGTCTTGATATTGCCACCAGCGGTAGTTAAGCTTATCACCGTCAGGGTCGGTAGTGCCATCGGCACATAAAGCTACTTTGGCACCCGATTTAACTTTCGGATTTTCTTCGCTTTTCAATACCACCACAGGCGGATGATTCGCTTCTGCAAAGGATTTTACGCACCAGTCTGCACGAGAAGCGAAGTCGTTTTGAATGGGGCCAATCCACTGCCACATGGGTTTCATATAGTTGGTCAGTAAGGTATCATTCGGAATTTCCAACTTCATTCTGTTTCTCCCCCAAGCGTTCTTTGTCCACCATCTGCCTTCCGGATAGGTATAGCCGGGCTCATCTACTTTATCCATCCAAGTGTTAGCCCTTACCTTTACGTAGCGACCTCCCCAGCCACCAAAGTCTGGAGATTCCAAGTTTCTAAGTCCAGTAGGGATGGTATGCAGAAATGCGGGTGAATCGCCCTCTGACCTAAAGTCTCCGTTTTCGTTTGCTTTGTAAAGTTCACAAAGTGCCCCGTGATTTTTAAGCACATTTTGATTCATCCATGTGCCTACCAAATACTGCTGCTGCTCTTTTGGCAAAAACTGCTTCCAGTTATAGAAATACGCAATAAATTGATCTGAATTAATGGTTAAGATATTATACTTTCCCCAATGCGGTTTTATGTAAGATTGGTAGGTTTCGTCTTGTTCCCAAATCATATACAAGCGAATTTTATTGGCTACATTCTGCATTTTTTCGGGGTGAGTCTCTTCAATCGTTTTCAAGGCACGGGCAATGGTGTTGGTGCCACCCCAAGCTTGTAGCCAAATCGGACGGTTATCTGTTTCGTCTAAAAGTATTTTTACAATTAACTCAGAGCCAGCCGTTACTTTTTCCATTTCGCCTTCCGCAGACACATTTCCTAAAACATTAATCGAGTTTAAATATTCAGGCGTTGGGTAGTTTTTGTCGTGCTTAACCAAGTTCGGATAAACCTTCGCATAAGCATCTAGGTAAGGTTGAGCCCATTGGTCACCCGCCCATTTATGCCCTTGCCAGTGATATTGCGAACTCGAAGTTACCAATGCTTCAATTTCCATGTCATTGCTGTAAAGTAAAAACCTTACCAAAGAGCATTCGTCATCTATTTCACCATCAGATGTTACGATAACTCGTGCTTTTTCGAGTCCGACTTGAGAAAAACTATGATTAGAAATAATTAATAAAAAAAAAGAAAAACAAACAGAAATTGAATAAGATCTTAGTCTTTTCATGCTAGGAATTTGTTAAATAAATGTGACGACAATTTATTTTGCCTTTATAAAAATACTCTCAATCAACAAATAGAAAGGGTTTTGAAAATTTTGCATTACATTTTTTATCATCTATAAAAAACCTGCACTTAAATCAAGACTAGCCCCAAATAATTCGCTTAATGAAAGAATATTGCCCAACCAGTAACGCAATATTTTAATTTTATCAATGCAAAATTATATTTTTTAAGTTGGTATCAAAGTTATTTCTTTCGAATTTCTTTTATTTTTTTCGTTTGTTTTCTTTTTTTGTGTAGCTTGCAGTGAAATAAGTCTTGATTAATCATAGAAAATCAAGGTATTTTACCAAAAAATTCAGCCAAAAAATCAAATAAGACCATGTCTAAAACATCCTTGTTTTTTGTATTTAGCCTAATGACGATGCTATTGTTTAATCATTCGGGCATGTCACAAAAAACAAAACCACGAGTAGTTATTAGTACCGATATTGGCGGCACTGACCCTGACGACTTCCAGTCTATCATACACCTGATGATGTATTCAGATTTGATTAATATCGAAGGTTTGATTTCGTCTCCTTTTGGCGATGGGAAAAAGCAAGACCTGCTTGATATGATTGAACTCTACGAAAAAGATAGACCTTCTCTTGCTAAAAACATTAAAGGATTAGCATCTGTAAAACATTTGAAAAAAGTATGTAAACAAGGAGCTAAGCCAGCTGCACCATTTGCTGGTTACACAAAACCAACAGAAGGCTCCGAGTGGATTATTAAATGTGCAAAAAAGAAGAGCAGTCAGCCACTTTATGTTTTGGTTTGGGGCGGCATAGAAGACATAGCTCAAGCCCTGCACGATGCTCCCGAAATAGAAAAAAATATTAGAGTTTATTGGATTGGCGGACCAAATAAAAAATGGAGTATCAATGCCTACGCTTACATAGCCGAGCACCACCCAAACATCTGGATGATAGAAGCTAACGCAACTTACAGAGGCTGGTTTATGGAAGATGAAAATGCACCCAAAAACATGAGCGGAGCAGCGTATTACGAAAACTTCATAAAAGGCCACGGAGCCATGGGAGCTAACTTTGTAAACCACTACAAAGGCCATATCAAAATGGGCGACACGCCTTCGCTAGCCTATTTAATGAATGGTGACCCAAATGACCCTACAACCGACAGTTGGGGCGGCAAATTTGAAAAAATAAATCACAGTTCAAGAACAATTATTAGCGGCGGCAGTACCCAGGTAGACAGCGTAGTGGCATATGGCGTAATAGAATGGAGATTTAAGGGCCCTGAACTTAATATCCCACAGGACTCTGCATGTTTTACTATTGAAATTCAAAAACAAGAATGGCCCGGCTACTATCTCGGTAATGGCGTTTATGGCGTCAGATATTCTTCTAAAAAACCTGAAAAAAGTTCATATATAACACATAGTACGATTTCGGAATTAAATGGACTAAAAGGTCAATATGTGAGCACGGCCCCTTGGCCCGGCAAACTTGGGAAAGACGATTACATCTTAGGCAAACAATGGTACGGCGACCTTCCAAACTCGGAGTTATTTTTAGAAGATCAACAAGGAGCTAGAACTATCTCAAAATTTAGAAACGAATACCTCAGCGACTGGGCTAAAAGGTGGAGTTTTATAAAATAGCAAAAACTTATATCTCTAATTTATTCAATGAAAAAATACGTAGCCTTAGCACTATTGTTTGCCTCTTTGGCATCAAATGCACAATTACAAAGCTTACAGGTTTCAGATAATCATCATTATTTAACTACCTCTAAAAAGAAACCTTTCTTTTGGATGGGAGACACTGCGTGGCTTTTACTAAAAAAACTAAATAGAGAAGATGCCGAAATATACTTAGAAGACAGAAAAAACAAAGGGTATAATGTAATACAAGTCATGGTGATTCATGACATGAACGACGCCGTAAATGTGTATGGCGACTCTGCTTTGGTTAATAAAAATATCGCGACTCCATTTACTACTCCCGGCAAATCATTTGACAATGCGACGGAATATGATTTTTGGGACCATGCAGATTACATCATTGACCTTGCTAAGAAAAAAGGAATTTATGTGGCATTAGTGCCCGTCTGGGGGTCTAACGTTAAAGGAGGCGGTGTGTCTGTAGCTCAAGCAGAAGCATTTGGAACATGGCTGGCCAAGCGATACAAAAAAGAAAAACATATCATTTGGTTAAACGGCGGCGACATAAAAGGAAGCGACGGCACCGAAGTATGGAAAGCCATGGGGACAGCAATAAAAAAACAAGACCCAAAGAAGCTGATGACTTTTCACCCTTATGGCCGTACCCAATCTTCTACTTGGTTTCACGATGAATCTTGGTTAGACTTTAACATGTTTCAGTCGGGTCACCGCAGATACGACCAAGACGACAGCACAGCGTTTTCGCAAGATAACTACAAGTATTTAGAACGAGATTTTTACCTAAAACCGCTTAAACCAAGTATAGACGGAGAGCCTTCCTATGAGCATATTCCGCATGGCTTGCATGACACTACACAGCCACTTTGGAACGAACATGATGTACGTAGGTATGCCTATTGGTCGGTTTTTGCTGGTGCTTTTGGCCATACTTATGGGCACAATGCCATTATGCAGTTTTACAAAAAGGGAGAGAATGGAGCCTATGGCGAAACCATGCTTTGGCAAGACGCTCTTGATGCAACTGGAGCATCGCAAATGAAATATTTGAAAGAACTGATACTCTCAAAACCTTACTTTGAAAGAGTACCTGCCCAAGAAATTTTGCTTGAAAATGGCTTAAAATACAACAAGATTATTGCGACTAGAGGTCAAGACTACGCGATGATATACACCTACAGGTCAAACCCAATAAAAATAGATACAAGCAAGTTAAACTGGGGGCCTTCGGATACCTATTGGTTTAACCCCAAAGACGGCAGCAAAACTTATATTTATAAAAACCGCAAAGACATAGCAAGTACCTATACGCCAACTACCGAATTAAAAGACGGAAACGACTGGGTGTTGGTTTTAGAAAAATCTGGAAAATAAAATCATTAAAGCAAACACACAGCGAATATTAATAAAGAAACATTTATTCAAAAAAACGTGAAGAAACTCGTAATAATATCGATACTGTGTGTGTGCTTTTTTCAGCAAAAAAGCTATGCCCAAAACAATGAATACCTGAGCAAGCCTTGGAAAGTAGTGGCAACCCAAATGCCAGCCGAATGGTATGGTACATCTGAGTCTATTATGGCGGCAGATAGTGTTTTGAAATACCAAACAGTTATTGGGGGCTGGATGAAAAACACCAACTTTCATAGCGGTGGGGTAAATCAAGCTTACTGGAAAGAAATTTTAGATTCAGGAATTGGTGCAACTTTTGACAACGATGCTACCATTACCGAAATAAGATTTCTTGCCAAAATGTATGCAAATACCAAGAACGCCAAATACAAAAAGGCTTTTGATAAAGGATTAAACTATGTCTTCATTTCTCAATATGACAATGGTGGTTGGCCTCAGTTTTTCCCTGTAAGAAAAGGCGGTGTTTCCTATTCCGCTCACATTACATATAATGACAATGCCATGGTCAATATCATGTCATTTTTAGAAGAAATAGCAACAAATAATCCCGAATTCGCACCTCTTAAAATTTCAGAGTCAGATAAAAAGAAAGCTCAAAATGCCATTCAAAAAGGAATACAATGTTTTCTAGATACCCAAATTAAGGTAAATAACAAACCTACAGTTTGGTGTGCTCAGCACGACGAAATAACGCTCTTACCAGCAAAAGCCAGAAGTTACGAATTACCTTCATTTAGCGGTGGAGAATCTGTAGGAATCGCTTTGTATCTCATGAGTATAAAAAACCCGTCGCCTGAGATCGTATCCGCCATAAAAGGAGCTGTCGATTGGTTTGAGTCTCACAAAATAGAAGGAATCAGACTAGACACAGAAATTACAATGGAAGGCACAAAAAACAGAATTGTAGTGGAAGACAAAAATGCCCCTGCACTTTGGGCTCGATTTTATGATTTAGAAACCGAAAAGCCGTATTTCTGCGATAGAGATGGCATTAAGAAAGGATCACTAGCTGAAATAGGTGATAACCGCAGAAACGGTTACAGCTGGTATGGAACAGGCCCTGCGAAGGTTTTGAAATTATACCCCACCTGGCTTGTAAGCAATAAATAATTTTAGAAAATACTAAATCATGAAACCAATAAAGAGGCCGTTTCCAAATCAGCCTCTTTATATCCTGCTTTATGCATTAGAAAACCAATTCCGTAACTAAAATGCTTCAATTAGACTAAGCTCAATGTAACACCCATCAACATTGCTTAGGGTATCACAAATCAGTTCACTTCGACAAGCTCAGTGCAGGCACTTCGTCAGGCTCAGTGAAGGCGTAAACTCAATCACCATAGTGGTGCTTTGATAATCAAGTTTAAATTTCTGATTTATTGCACTTTAAAACTCATTACGATTCTCCAATGTATAAAGCAGGTTGAATTTTTTAAACAAAAAAGGAATTAGCTTTTGGCAGCAATTGGAGCTTTTTTGATTCGTGCCCAACCTACATAAGCCAAAATACCACCGATAACGACATTGGTTCCTATAGCTGAAAATTCCCCTCTAGAGCCATGGAAAAAAGCTGCTAATAGCATAACAACTGCTAGTCCATAAGCCGCATACGAGGTAAGCTCAGGCTTGATCTTCAATAAAGCTGGTAGTAGTAAGCCAATACCACCCAGAAGCTCACTCACCCCTATGAACTTTACCAAGCCAGCAGGTACATCTGCTACCCATGGGAGCATTTGTACTAATTCTTCGGGGCTTTGTGCTACTTTGCTAAAGCCAGCCATGATAAACATTCCAGCAAATACAACTTGTAATACCCAGAGTACAATGTTTAGAACTTTTGTAGATTTTTGATTTTCCATTAGATTGATTGTTTTTTGTTAACTATTTTTTCGCAAAACTAGTGAACCTATATTTTTGAAAACGTTGATGTAAATCAACTTTTTCGAGGAAGTACAATGTACTCAAATTAAGCTATTTACATTGCGATACTAATCAGTCTATTTTTATCAAAAATACTATATAAAATCAATTTTCATGATTATACATGTGTAAGAAAAATGAGGTTTCCTGTAGGATCATTTACCCAGAATCCGCCTTCTTTTTCTTCGTATGTTGAAACACTATTTAGTGCCTTTGTAAGCCTCTCTTTTGTTTTAAAAACAATATGATAATGACGCATGCCTGCATTATTGGCTGGTGCCAAAGGACGATTTTGACCGTGCCATGAGTTCATGACTATTCTGTGGTGGTATGTTCCGCCGGCTCCCACATCGGCGTACATAAATTGAGGCAGAAAATTAAACTGCTCAAATCCCATCTGTCTGTAAAAGGTATTTGACTTCTCAACGCTATTGGCGTAAAGGTGAATATGACCAATTTTTGTTTCATCCGACACATACCCACTCAGGTCTTTGTCTTTCAGTTCTTTCATAACTGCTTCCACATCGAGAGGTGAAGAGGCCGAATGAAGGCTTCCATCAGCGGCTTCTATCTTCAAGCCACCAGTTGTCACCACTCTTTTGAATCGCTCTGGCGTTTCGAGTGTAATCTCGATCGTGACTCCGTCAGAATCAGTAAGATAAACTGACTTAGACATGGTATGATCCGTAGGTGAGCAAGGGTAATTATTGGCAAAAATCCGATACATCATTTTGGCAAACTCACTGGCCGTAGTTGCGTGAATTGCAACATGATACATGCCACTGTAACCCGCCATGTATGGAGCAGTAGCAGCTTCATGAACTACTATGAGCGTTTTGTTTTCAGAGCCAAACTCCGCAGTTTTGTTATAAGTTTTGCGGAGTTTCATACCTACTATTCTGTTCCAAAACTCGGTAGCTTTTTCTATTGAGGTATTGTTGAGATGAATTGCTCCGAAGGTGGCAAACAGCTCATTTGAATAATTGTTCATCGTTTTTGATTTATCGCTTGTATTAAAAGCTTTCAAAGATAACAGAGAGCCCATTCCCAAAATACTTGCTAAAAAGTTTTTTCTATTCATGAGTTGAGCAGCGATTTAATGATTCTCGCTTGAATTCTAAATAATATTTTTATACTTTAAACTCCACTTTTTTGAAGTATTTGTAAAGTGGGTAAGAGGCTAAAAGCTCCTTGGCTTTTGTTTCGTCTATGGTATTTAGAGTCATAACGATGCCGTTTTCAGCTTCTTTGATTTGAAGATCTTCTAATATCCCTTCTTGCATCCAGTTTCCTACTGTTTTAAATTCTTGATTCAGCAGCTCTTGAATATTACTGGCCATGGATAAATCTTCGGTTATGTTTATAATCATTCTATTCATGATTTTAAAATTTCTATTAAACACTAGTGTTTTTGCTTGCGTGAGGGATAGTAGTGGAGCTCTCCCGATTTTAAGAGGGAAGCGGGAACGGATAGCCCGACCCGGAGCTTTAGCGGAGGGGCACGCCCTATGAATTTAAAAACTTAAGCAGAGATTAAAAACCCCGTATAATCTCTGCCTAAGTTGATGCTTATTTCTGCCCGTAAACGCCGTCGAGAAATGCTTTGTAGCTGATTGGCTCACGACCGAGTAACTGAGGGAGGTCACTATCGCCCGGTACAAACTCGCCACTGGCTGCTCCAACCCCAAAACCTGCCAAAAAGCCTGATACTTCTTGAGGGGCTCCGCCAGCTGTGAGGGCCTGAATATACTCCTCTACACTTGGGCTGTAGTAACTTACGGGCTTGCCAGCGATGGCACTTAGGTGCTGGGCTACATCAGCAAATGTGAATGACGAAGGACTTGAAATGTTGAACTCGTTGTTTCCTTCTTGATCAGCCAATAACACATTGGCAGCGGCCTCGGCCATGTCAGATCTTAGGGCAAATCCTACTTTGCCATCTTGGGCTGGGTAGAAAACTCCTGTCTCAAAAACCTTTTCACCTAATATCCATGGCAAAATATCGAAATAAAGATTGTTGCGAAGCATGGTGTATTGCATGCCGCTTTCCTTAATGGCGTTTTCAGTAGCGATGTGGTCATTTGCCACGAAAGCTATGGGCGAATCCGCACTATCTGATTGACGCTGAATACTGGTGTACAAAATATGTTTCACACCTGCTTCTTGAGCAGCTTTTACCACACCTACTTGCTGCTGAGAGCGGTTTTGCATTTCGCTGCTTGACACAAAAAGTAGCTTGTCTGTTCCTTTAAAGGCTTCTACCATAGAGCCGTGGTCGTTGTAATTGCCTAGCTTAACATTTACGCCTTTGGCTTTTAGGCTTTGTGCTTTTTCCTCATTTCTGACCATTACGGTGATCTGTGAAGGTGCCAATCCTTTTTGAAGTAAATTTTCGATTACGCCACCGCCAAACTGGCCGGTAGCTCCTGTTACTGTTATCATTGTTTTTAGAATTTTAGTTTATTTATTTTTAAATATGCTCTTCACAGGAGAGGTCCATGAACTTCTCCGCTTATGATTTTAATTGTTTTTAAATTTGCGTATTCCTACGGGGTAATTATTTTACTGTAAATGCCTTTAACATGGCCGGCTGATGCATGATACTTTTAACATTGCCAAACCAATCTTTAATGGGGCACGCATTGAGGATGCTCGAAAGGTTTTTGTCGAAAAGTTTGTAGGAACTAAAACGGATAAGAATCATCATTTTTTCTCCGCTCAAAAACAATAAGTCCATTCCGGTGTAACCCTCGAGTGTTGAAAAAAAGTCATGAACTACCTCACTTTTGTCTACAAACTGCCTGGTATCAGAAGAATTTATTTCCAATTGAAACAGCTCTGCCACAGCTTGGTTAGTGCATGTTTTTGGTTCATTTTCCATGGATAGGTGCTTTTGAGGTTCTGCCCCAAGCAATAAAAATGGCAAATACGATAATGACGATATTCATGCCTATTAAAGAAGCCTCACCTCTCATGATGTGAAAAACAGAGCCCGCAATCATGAGTAAAACCACACCGTAGGCTGCCCACACGGTAAGTTTTGGCTGTATTTTGAGAGCCGAGGGTAAGATGGTGCCTACGCCACCGAGGAGGTCAATAAACCCAGTGAATTTTAATAAGCCAGGGTTTTCCAAAGCCCAAGGCAGCATTTTGGCGGTTTCTTCAATGGGTTGGATCAGTTTTGCGTAAGCTGCCCAAAGCAGCGTAAGTGCTATCAAAACTTGAGCTATCCACAGTAGAATATTTATTACTTTAGAGTTCATACTGATTAATGTTTCGGATTGTTAAAAAAAGGATAAAGACTGGTGAAGGCAAGTGCTGGAAAAAAGTGCATAGGAATTACCAAACCCGGAAACAACTCGGGAAACTCAATTTCCAGCGGCAAACTCATGCTCATGACACTTATTATTGACAAAAATGAGAGTACGGCAATCAGGATATTCAATGCCCCGGTTAAGTTTTCTTTATTGAATCTGCGAAGCAACATATAGCCCAGAGCCATGAGTAAGCAACCCAATATTGAGGAACCTACAATAGAGCCAATATTTACGATTGCGTCGAAATCAACTAAGAAAAACTCCTTGTACAAATAAAAATATACTACCGCTGCAACTGATGCCAATATGCCTGCGAGTAATCCGTGATAAAAAATTCTTTTCATTTTTTGGAATGTTTTGATTTGGCTAAAATTTACCCATCCTGACTCTGGTCAATGGTGATAGGTAAATCTTAGACCTGACCAATTGATTATTTTGTGACTGGAACTGAGATGTCAACAACGATCTCATTGCTCACTTTTTTAGACATTCCTTGCATTGTTCCTACACCATAATCCATTCTATTAACTTTTAAGCTTCCTTTGAAGGTGTTAGATGCAAAAGTAAACGGTATAGAAATGGGCTTTTTAACTCCGTGAAGATCAAGCGTGCCTTCTACACTATATCCGGCGGCTGTCTTCGTAAATTTGTTAGAAGTAAAAGTGATTTTTGGGTATTTCTCAGCATCAAACCATTTGTCGCTTTTGGCGTGCTTGTTTTTCATTCCGTTGCCTGTATTGATAGAGGCTACGTCTAATGACACTGCGAATTTCGAATTGGCTAAATCATTCTCATCGAAAGAGATGTTTCCACTCATGGTTTTAAAGACGCCTTCGGCATCAGTGCCCTTAAAAGTTACTGAATGATTGTCGGCAATTTTCCAGTTAACAGAACTGATAAATGTAAAAGCCGAAAGAGATACTACTGCCGCAATTGCTGCTACTAAACTAAGTTTTTTCATTATTAAATTGTTTAAATTTGATAATGCAAAGTTGCGGCTAATCGGCAGGCCCGAACGATGAGCTAAAGCAAAAAAAAACGTTGACTTATATCAACATTTTGAAATATAACAAGGCTGAAGCTACCCTCGAGCCGATTTTGCTCTGATTCTACTGAAGGTTTCTTTGGTCATTCCTAAGTAAGAAGCAATAATATGCTGTGGAAACCTTTGTAAAAATTCGGGATAAACATTTTCGAAATCAGCAAGTCGTTGTTCGGCAGAGAGTGTTTTTGAGGAATGCACCCGTTTTAAAAGTTGAAGAGAATTTCTTTCAATTAGCGTCCTTAGCAGATCATTCATAAAGCGTTGCTTACTTAAAACATTATCGTAATCAAGTTTAGAAACTACTAATAACTGTGTTTCTTCAAAAGCCTCTATATAATAAGGAGAAGGCGTGCCATTGGCATAACTTTCTCTATCCCCCGCCCACCAGTTTTCGATATAAAGGTTTAATATATGCTCTTTCCCGGACTCATCTACGGTGTATTGTTTCAAGGCACCTTCTACCACAAAACCAGCAATTTTACACACTTCGCCTTCGACTAACATAAACTGATGCTTGCGAAGTCGTTTAGGTTTAAAAGTCTTTTTAACAATTTCTTTTTCTTCCTCAGACAATTCCTCAGCTAATTGACTATTGATATATGTTATAATCTGATCGAATGGAGAATCTGACATAAGGTTTTATAGATTTGGGAGGTGAGCAAGTAATTTCTAAACTGTATGCGTTACTGTTGAGTTCAATTTAATAATAAGTTTTTTACCTTCATCAGTTATTCATTAAGCAAATTTACTTAGTCATTATTAATTAACTTTCGTTTAGTTTCTATTTTTTACTTTTGCTTTTTAATTTTTCAATATATTTACGAAATTATTTTGTCTGCCGAAGGGTATGTCGTATTCAACCAATGTACTAAAATTAAAGAAGGCTTATTACTATCTCAAAATTTAATTGCTGTAATTGGGTCTATGGTATAGTACTTACATGGATTACTTTTATTGCTAATTTTCTGAATTCTTTTTTCAAATATTGTAAGATTATCTAAAAAGAAATAAAAATAAAAAACCTAAAAAATATGAAGAAATACATTTTTCCAGTCCTAAGCATAATGATTCTATTTAGTTGCTCCAATAAGAGTGCTATAGGTCAAAAGAAAAGCTATGCCGATCTTGAATTCGAGATGCAGTTAGTTTCAGATCCAGTTATTCCAGTAAACACTGTTTCCATTACAGATTTTGGTGCTCAAAGCGGAGGTATTATTGATAATTCTAAAGCCTTTGCAGAAGCTATCGAGGCTGTTTCACAAAAAGGTGGAGGCAAGGTTATTATCCCCTCTGGAATATGGCTCACTGGCCCGATAACCTTGAAAAGCAACCTAGAACTTCATGCTGAGGCAGGAGCATTGATTCGATTCTCGACCAATAAAGACCTTTACCCAATTATAGAAACGAGCTTCGAGGGCCTAAATACCTGGCGTTGTATTTCTCCTATTTATGGCAAAAACTTAGAAAACGTGGCATTGACGGGTACAGGTGTTTGGGATGGCTCTGGTGGAGCATGGAGAGCCGTAAAGAAAAGTAAACTTACAGCCAACGAATGGAAAAAACTGGTAGCATCAGGTGGGGTTTTAGATGAGAAAAAAGAAAACTGGTATCCTTCGGAGCAGTTTAAACTTGGAGGAAACGGAGCAGACCAAAATGTGCGTTTCGACTTACATACCAAAGAGGAATTTCTAGCCATTCGTGATTTTTTGAGACCAGTAATGGTCAGCATCCAAAACAGTAAAAATGTAATGTTTGATGGCCCAGTTTTTCAAAACTCACCAGCATGGTGTCTTCATCCTCTTATGGTCGAAAACCTTATTGTAAGAAACATCACAGTTCGAAATCCATGGTATTCTCAAAACGGAGACGGCATAGACGTGGAATCTTGCAAAAATGTAATCGTAGAAAACTCAAGTTTTGATGTGGGCGACGACGCCATTTGTATAAAATCAGGAAAAGACAAAGACGGCCGCGACAGAGGAGTGCCATGCGAAAACCTGATCATCAGAAACAACATCGTATACCACGGACATGGTGGCGTTACAGTAGGTAGCGAAATGTCGAGCGGCGTAAAAAATATGCACGTATCTAACTGTACATTTATGGGCACTGACGTAGGCTTGCGTTTTAAAAGCACAAGAGGCCGTGGCGGTGTGGTTGAAAACATTTTCATCAAAGATATATGGATGACCGACATACCTTCTCATGCTATTTCGTTTAACTTATACTACGGCGGAAAATCGATAGAAGAAACACTCGCAGAAGGCGGCGGCCCAACTAACACCAAGCTTATGCCCGTAACCGAAGAAACGCCACAATTTAAAAATATAAAAATCAAAAATGTGGTAATAAACGGAGCCACACAAGCGGTGTTTTTACAAGGCTTACCCGAAATGAACCTCGAAAATATCGAATTGAGCGATTTACAAATTAATGCAGACCAAGGCTTTACCATTGTAGATGCAAACGGCGTGAATATTCAAAACGTAAAAATGGTATCAAAAGACCCAACTGCCTTTGATATTTTCAATGCTAAAAATGTAACGCTAAAAAACATTGAGTTTAATTCTACTTCGGCAGAGGCAGTAAAAATAAACGGTTTGGTTTCCGAAAAAATTGAGTTAATTTCTAATTCAAAAATGGATTTTAAAAAGCAAACCAAATTAGGCAACAGTGTGCCTAAAGCAGCCGTGAAGTTTTAATCTCTTTTACATAAATACAGCCTTAATAAAACCTTTTATTCTAAAATGAAAACAATTAAAATACTCCTTATTTTACTGGCTTTTATGCCAGTGGCTTTTGGTCAAAGTCCAAAACACAGGTTGGTAGTTTTATCAGATATCGAAGCCGAGCCAGATGACATCGAGTCCTTTGTGAGGTTAATGCTGTATTCAAACATGATTGACATAAAAGGCATGGTGGCCACTACCTCTTGTTGGCACAGAAACCGTGTGGACCCGCAGTCTATTCAAAAAATAGTTAAAGCCTATGGCAAAGTGCAGCCGAACCTATTGAAACACGAAGCCAGTTTTCCTACTGAATTGGCCATGATGCAATTGATTAAAAGCGGAATTCCAAAATATGGCATGGAAGGCGTGGGCGAAGGCATGGACTCTGAAGGTTCGGAATTGATCATAAAACTATTAGACGATAAAGACGAGCGACCGCTGTGGGTTTCAGTATGGGGCGGAGCCAATACCCTTGCCCAATCTTTATACAAAATCAAAAAAACTAGAACCGATGCTGAGGTCAAAAAACTGGTTTCAAAACTTAGAGTATACACCATTTCAGACCAAGACGATAGCGGCATTTGGTTAAGAAATAACTTCCCAGATTTGTTCTATATCGTGAGCCCAGGAGACAACTACGCTTCTGCTACTTGGACGGGCATAAATACTTTCATAAAAGGCATAAACAATGAAAAAATCAGCAACGCTTGGATAGCCAAAAACATCCAACAAGGTCACGGGCCATTGGGTGCCGAATATCCAGACGTAGCATGGGGAATGGAAGGAGACACGCCTTCTTTTTTATCCCTAATACCCACAGGCCTAAGTAACCCGGAGCACCCAGAATGGGGCGGATGGGGCGGCCGTTATGAATTATACCAGCCTGACTTTTCTAAATTAATAAAAGGAAACTCTGGCGTGCCTTTTGAGCCAGAAACACGAAAGATATGGACAAATGCAAACGACGCTTATACGCCTTACTTGCCAAGTGCCTATGGGCGTGCAGTAAAACCAGACACCACCACATTTAACGATTACAAAGCCAGTCTGTGGAGATGGAGAGATGACTTTCAGAATGATTTTGCGGCCAGAATGGACTGGTGCACCAAACCCTACAAAGAAGCCAATCACCCTCCAGTGCCTGTATTGATGCATGCCGAGCAATTTACGGTTAAGTCTGGCGAGGGTTTTGGCCTAGATGCTTTTAACTCAACTGACCCAGATGGCGATAACCTGAGTTTCTTGTGGATACACTATGTGGAGGCCGGTTCTTACAAAAAGAAACTTAACCTAGGTGCTGAAAACGTACACGGCGTTTATGTGACCGCTCCGGTAGTAGAAAAACCCGAGACCTTGCATTTTATACTTCAGCTGACCGATAAAGGCGAGCCAGCACTGACGAGGTACAAACGCGTAATAGTTACGGTTTTACCGAAATAAATTTGCCTCTAAAATGAAATTTAACAAAACGCATGTATTATTGGCAGTTACTTTGATTTTGGGTATAAATAGCAACACACTCTTTGCCCAAGAAAAACCGAGAGTAATTGTACTGACAGACATAGAAAACGAACCCGACGACGCCATGTCTACGGTTCGGTTTTTGACCTATGCTAACCAGTTTGATGTGGAAGGCTTAGTGGCAACTACCTCTGTGCATCAAAAAAACAAAATAGCCACATGGAGATTGAAAGAGATAGTAGATGCCTACGGAGAAGTGAGAGACAATTTGCTTTTGCATGAACCGGGCTATCCTACCAAAGACTATTTGTTTTCTATCATAAAAGAAGGCCGAACAGATTACGGTATGCATGCCGTTGGTAAAGGCATGGACTCAGAGGGTTCTGACCTTATTATTTCTGCGGTAGACAAATCAGATGCTCGCCCGGTTTGGGTGCTGGTTTGGGGTGGCCCTAATTGCCTAGCACAGGCACTTTGGAAAGTAAAAGAAACCCGTAAACCCAAAGAAGTGGAGAAGTTTGTAGCCAAACTGAGGGTGTATACCATCTCAGACCAAGATGACAGCGGCCCTTGGATCAGAAAGACATTTCCTGGCTTATTTTATATCGCTTCGCCTGGGTTTCACTCATTGGGTGGCTACCATGCCGCTACCTGGACAGGCATCAGCGGAGATAAATTTCACGGGCGTTTTGCGGGAGGAAATTTTGAAATTGTAAATAACCCTTGGTTAGATACCCATATCCGAAGCAAAGGACCTTTGGGAAAGCAATATCCCTTCGCTAAGTTTTTGATGGAAGGCGACTCACCAAGTTTTATGTATTTGATAAATAACGGCTTGGGAAGTTCAGAGCACCCAAACTGGGGCAGCTGGGGTGGGCGTTATGAGTTTTATCAACCTCGCACTGAAAAGTATTTTTTAGAACCCGAAACCAGACCGCTGTGGAACAACGCCCAAGACGAGGTTTTTGGAATGGACAGCAGCTGGCACACTGGCAACAAAGAGACGATTTGGAGATGGAGGTCTGCGTATCAAAATGATTTTGAAGCACGCATGGATTGGACCATCAAACCCTTTGCGGAGACCAATCACCCGCCTGTGGTAAAACTTCAGACGGAAACGTATATAAAAGCTAAGCCGGGTGACAAAATCACCCTAAGTACCGAAGGATCAACTGACCCTGATGGCAATTCACTTTCCTATAAATGGTTTTATTATGGCGAAGTGGGCACGTTTACGTTATCTACGGCACGTACCGGAGATCCTTTAAAAATAGAAAATGCAGACAAAGCAGTGGCTACTTTTGAAGTTCCAAAAAAATACGGCAAACTGGGCACCATGCACTTGATAGTGGCAGTTACCGACAGTGGTTCACCCGCACTTACACGCTACAAACGTGTGATTGTGGATGTAGCGGAATAAAGAAAAAAGGACTTCGAACATGAGATAGTCAGAAGCCCTTTTTTTATTAAAATGGAAAGCAAACGTTTGGTAGTTTGGAAATCTGAATTAAGGTAAAAAACCTTCTTCTAACTCAACTATCACCTCGTTTTTTCTATTCAAAACATCGAATGGCGGGTTATACCCCAAAAGAGAAAAGTGATTGGTATAATTTATCCCTTTTTGATTCAAGCCATCGATAAGCATTTGTTTGTATTTTTCGATTTTTTCGGTATTTGCCCAACCACCAAAAGTGATGGCAGCTACTATTTTAACGGGTTCTTCTTTAAATTCTATTTCTGAGTTATCTGGTTTGGGCAGTTTGCTTTTATCCAAGTCATTGGGAACCATAAACATCATAGTCATAGAGTCTTCGAGACCCATAGCAACGGGTGAGGTCATGGCTATTTTTTGTTTTGAGTCATTTCCTCCAAAAATATAACCGGCCAGTTTAGAAAAACCGGCACTCGAAGCTTGGCTGTAGTCATTTGTATTTAACTGAACTTTGGTAAATAAGCGGGCTTCATATTTTCTTATTTCAAATTCATCGTACGTTTTCAAGACCTCGTAAGGGTAATTTTCTATCGATTTTCTACTTTTCATAGCAAATATTTGAACCACAATGAAAACTAAAGCAAACACTCCAAAAACTATTAGTGCTATTTTCATAATCTATTTATTTATAACATGATAACAAGCAAATGACCCACAATAGTTTAAACTAAATCCGATTTCTTATTAAAGTGCCAAAAGGTTATTTTCAATAGTTTAGATTGCATTTGGATTTTATTTTAAATAAAAAAATAGCTTCAATTCTAAAGTTAGCTTGTAAATGATTCGAATTAGAAAAAAGGCATCTTGGAGAAAAAAGTAGTCTTCCATTTTATAAAAACAGAAAAGAAATTAATTAAAATTTACCCAAATGAAAGCATTATTCACCTTGTTTTTTCTTAGTGTATTTTTAGTAATATCAGCTTGCAAAGACACTGCGGCTGTTCAAACCGAGGATAGTATAAATTCTACCTCAATAAAGCCCCGAATCATTACCACAACGGACTTGGGGGCTGACCCCGACGACGAACAGTCTTTGGTTCGTGAGTTAGTTTCGGCCAATGAATTTGATATCGAAGGATTGATAGTGGCCACTGGTTGTTGGAAAAAGACACAGTCGAATACCACTATTTTAGATAAAATACTAAATGCGTATTCGCTAGCATATCCCAATTTAAAAGTCCATTCCAATGCTTACCCAAGTCCCGAATATTTGAGGTCAATAAGCTCAATAGGACAAAGGGGATATGGAATGGCCGATGTAGGCACAGGAAAAGACAGTCCAGGCTCTAATCTAATTATTGCCGCAGCTGACAAAAACGACGCTCGCCCCATTTGGATTATGGGCTGGGGAGGCATGAACACCGTGGCTCAGGCCATTTGGAAAGTGAAAGAAACGCGTAATGCCACACAGCTTAAGGATTTTTTGAGCAAACTAAGACTATATGATGTTTTGGGTCAAGACGATGCAGGTGCATGGATTGCCAAAAACTACCCAGAAGTATTTTATATCAGAGCCACGAGCGTGTATGGCTGGCAACCTACAGACGAATACTTGGCGGCCAGTATTCAAAACAAAGGACCTTTGGGGGCCGTTTATCCCAACCGAAAATATGCTACCGAAGGAGACACGCCGTCTTTTATGCATGTTTTTCCAAATGGACTTAATAACCCCGAACAGGTAGAGCAAGGAGGCTGGGGTGGTAGATTTAATACCACAAAAACTGCGGGAATTAGGAGTATGTCGGAGGTAAAAAAAATACAGGAAGATGCCGAAACCCAGTATGACCCTTATATGATGCACGGAAATACAGCAGAGGGAGCAGAAGCAATAAAACGCTGGGCCATTGGCTACAACAATGATTTTACTGCCCGTATGCTGTGGAGTGTCACAAGCGACTATACCAAAGCCAACCACCACCCTATTGCGGTTTTAAACGGCGATGCAACCAAACAAGTGCTAGAAATGACAGCCTCTCCGGGTGCCGTTATTGAACTAAATACAAGCGGATCAAAAGACCCTGATAACAACAAACTTAACTATTCGTGGGTGTATTATAAAGAGCCTAGCTCGTACTCAGGTGTTGTAAGTATTCAGAATTCTACCAGTACTTTGGCTAAAATAGAAATACCAAAAGATGCTGCCGGGCAAACCCTCCATTTTGTATTAGAGGTTTACGACAATGGCACGCCAAGCCTTTATGCATACCGCCGAATGATAGTAAAAGTGCAGGCAGCAAAGTAGCGTTTTAGAAATATGCAAATGAACTTTTTATATCAGGTATTTTATAAAAAAAATAACATAAACGACAGTAAAGGACAGTTAATCTAAGTCAGAAAAGTATATTTATCTTTAATTCAGAATTAACCTTAAAATATGAAAAAGAAAATTCTTCTGGGAATACTAATGTCCCTTTTTATACATCCTATTTTTGCCAATTTCAATCTAGAAAAACTTCAGGTTAACTACTTAAGCAAACCCTTAGGCACTGACAATGCTAAACCGCAGTTTTCGTGGCAAATGAAAGCTCTCGATGCTAAAAAAGGGTATTTACAAACGGCGTATCAAATCCGAGTTTTTGACGAGGCTAATGCCGAGGTATGGAATAGCAAAAAGGTAACAAGCGGGATTTCGAATGCAGTGGAATACGCAGGAAAAGCCCTAAAGGCTAGCACAAAATACACGTGGCAAGTGCAGGTTTGGAACAACTTCGGTGAAACCTCTACTTCGAAGTCATGGTTCGAAACGGGATTATTAAATCCAAATCTCTCGGCTTGGTCGGGTGCAAACTGGATAGGCGGTGGCGATGCTGATCTGACTTTTTATTCGCATTATTTGGCGGTTTATAAAATCAGTTTTGGCCTTCAACTCGACGAAAAATCGGGTTCTACAAAAGCAGCCTTTGTTTTCGGAGCTAATGATCACCGTTTGGCTAACCAATATTTGAATTTGATGACCGTAGAAAAAGGCAAAAACCAAAGCTATGTAGCCCTCGAAATTGACATTACTAATTTAAAAACTGGAGGTTCGGCTTTGTTGAATATTTATAGAGTAGGTTACACCAAAACCGACACCAAAGAAACGCCTATAAAGTCTTTAGAAATACCCAAAAGCCTAATAAACGAGGCCAATAAATACCAAAAGCACCAAGTTTATGCAGAAAGCAATTTAGGTGTATTTGAGTTTCATATTGATGGCCAAACAGATGCTCATAAAGTTGAAGACAAAAGCATGGAGGCTATTCCGCCATATGGGCAGCCGGGCTTTAATGTGAACCCGCTGGGCAGCGGCAATAACTACATCACCTTCCCGATGTTGGCGGATATCGGTTTTCAAACCCATGCTGGTCAAAGTGCTAACTTTTCTGATATAGAAATCACAAACTTTAGATTTCCGGGAAATACGCTTTTTAAAGATAACATCAGCACCAACAGTGCACTGTTTTCTAACCTAAAAATAGAGAACGGCACCTATAAACTGTCGGGTGAAACACTCACGACTGCAGATCCAAGTAAAAACGCAGCTCCTATGCTGAGAACTACTTTTAGCACAAAAAACAAAAAGATAAAAAAGGCGAGACTATATGCCACCGCAAGGGGTATTTATGAGATTTATATCAACGGAAAAAGAGTAGGAAACGACTACTTTAACCCTGGCTTAACGCAGTACAATAAACACCACATGTACCAAACCTATGACGTCACCAACCTGATAGCTGCTAATGGCAAAAACGCGATTGGTGCATGGTTAAGCGAAGGCTGGTGGAGCGGAAACATCACGTACTTGGGCGACAACTGGAATTACTTTGGGGACCGACAGTCGCTTTTAGCCAAAATGGTCTTAACCTACGAAGACGGCACGGAGCAGGTAATTGCCTCAAACGACAAAGACTGGAAACTATATACAGACGGCCCGATTCGGGTAGGTTCGTTTTTTCAAGGAGAGGTTTACGACGCCAACAAAGAGGCCGCAATAAAAGACTGGTTAACTGCCGCATACAACGACAAAAACTGGAAGAATGCCGAAGTGGTAACATTGAAAGGAAGCACCTTTTCGGGAGAAAACCAACTAAACTTTGACGACATGAAGTTGATTGGGCAATACGAAGAAAGCCCGACCATAGTGAAAACATTGGTAGCCAAAAAAGTAGAAAACCCGAGACCGGGCGTAATGGTATACGACATGGGACAAAACATGGTGGGTGTACCGCAAATTCATATCAAAAATGGTAAAAAGGGACAACTGATAAACATGCGTTTTGCCGAAGTATTATATCCCAACTTACCCGAATACAAAGGCAACGAAGGCATGGTGATGATGGAGAATATTCGTGCCGCTCACGCCACCGACCAATACATACTCAAAGGCGGAGACGAAACCATACAGCCGAGGTTTACTTTTCATGGTTATAGGTTTGTGGAAATAACCGGAATAGAAACCCCAATTCCCGTAAATGAGGTAAAAGGACTCGTGATAAGTTCGGTGAAAGCACTTTCGTCTGCCTATGAAACCAATAACCCTATGGTAAACAAACTGTGGGAAAACATCACGTGGTCGCTGAGAAGTAATTTCCTTTCGATACCTACCGACTGCCCACAGCGTAACGAACGCATGGGCTGGAGCGGCGATATCTCGGTATTTTCAAAAGCCGCTACTTACCTCACAGACGCCAATCAGTTTTTCAGAAAACACCTTTTGGCTATGCGTGACCTTCAGACTGAAGGCGGGAGATTTACTGACGTAGCACCCGTAGGTGGTGGCTTTGGCGGTACCCTTTGGGGAAGTGCAGGCGTAGTGGTGGCTTGGGAAAGCTATAGCCAATATGGCGACAAGCAGCTTTTGGCTGAACACTACGACGCCATGAAAAAATACATGACGCACTTAGATTCCAAAATAAACAAAGACGGCATATTAAACGAAGGACCGCTGGGTGACTGGCTAAGTCCCGAAGGCAACAAAAACGACAATACCTTATTTTGGATGGCCTATTTCGCGTACGATTTAGACATCATGAGCAAAATGGCCACAGCACTTGGCAAAACAGAAGACGCAGCGGCATTTTTGAAAAGAAGCGAAGAAATAAAAAAAGCCTTTAATGACATATATGTAGACAAAAACACGCACAGAACGGTTAAATCTGGCTTAGTTACGGGCTTCCAAGGCCCTCCGGGAGAAAACCAAATCGTGCAACCTACGCACAAAGGAGCTTTGATGGACACCCAGGCCTCTTATGCCATTCCGCTTGCTTTGGGGGCTTTTGACGAAACAAATAAGCCTTTTGCCATACAGTATTTGAGCGAAACCATCGCCCGTAAAAACAAAGACGACGGCAACATAGAAAGACCCGAAAATTCATTGATGACGGGCTTCATTGGCACCGCATCTATCAGCGAGGCTTTGTCTCAAAACGGCAAAGAGGCCCTCTCTTACAAACTGCTTACCAATACCCAATATCCGTCATGGTTATATTCGGTGGTAAACGGTGCCACTTCTATTTGGGAGCGACTAAACAGCTATACCGTAGAAAATGGTTTTGGCGGAAACAACAGCATGAACTCATTTAATCACTACTCGTTTGGCTCGGTGGCAGCATGGATGAACAACCATTCGCTGGGAATACAAAGAGGTGCAGACAACAACGCCTTTAAAAGTTTTATTTTGCAGCCAACGCCCGACCCAAACAAGGAAATCACGTTTGCAAAAGGCTATTTTGACTCTATGTATGGCAGAATAAGCAGCTCTTGGAAACTAGAAAACGGCACTTACGTATATGAAATAAGCGTGCCTGCCAACTCCACCGCCACGCTTTATTTGGCAGCAAAAAGCATAGACCAAATAACAGAAAGTGGCACGAAAATAACAAACTGGAAAGGCGTGAGCCAAGCAGGAGAAAACGTCGTGATACCTTTGGTTTCGGGTAATTACAAGTTTTCGGTTAAGTAAAAAAATAAATGCTAAAGCCGCTCTTTATTCATTAAGGAGCGGCTTTTTTATGTAAAAAAAGTAAAGGAACTTCTATTCGATTTTTAGAGGTGGGCCCACCACTTTCATTTCATTATCTGCAAATATTTTGGCCATTTCTTGTGGCGAGGGTTCATGGTCTAAAGCGGCCACGGTTACAAAAAACTCTTCTAATTTGCCGGCAGGCTGCATAATTACGGTCATCTTGCCTCTTTCTGAAACTTGTGTCCAGGCATGCGGTACATTTCTAGGCAAAAATATGCTTTCGCCTTTGGTCATGGTGAATTTGTCTTCGCCTACCTGAAAGTAATAGGTACCCTCTAGTATTTGGAAGATTTCATCTTGTCCCAAATGCACATGCAGCGGTGTGCCCTTACCCGGAGAAAGCGAGGTTTGCTCAAAAATAGCCAAGTCGCCATTTGTGTCGCTACCTGAAATTTTAACATCGAGGATATTGGCATTTACTCCTTTAAGCTGAATGTGCCCGTGAATTCTCCCCTCCCCTGCTGCCACCTTAAAACCCTTATCTTTTCTCAAAAAATATTTAAACTCACCTGCAGAAGAAAAAAAAGGTGCAGACACCAAGCCAAATACCGAAGCGATAAAACCATTCCTTTTCATAAGACCTTAATTTTTAATCAATTTGAGCATTTATTTCATAAAATATCCAAACATTTTATCTAATGGCAGTCTAATTTTTTTGGGGAAAATAATAGAATAAGTTCTTAACTCAAACCTCCACTATTTCTACTTGACATTCTTACAGGACCGCTTCGGAATGCCTTTACTAGAAAACGTAACTTCCCTCCTAAAAAACACTATTATTACTAGGACAAAGCACTTAAAAATCCGCTGAAATACAGACACTTGAACCTTCAAATGGCTTTGACAAAATAGTGAGTTCATAAGGCAAACTGAATCTTAAATAAATAATTGGAAATGTACAATTCAAAGCATATATTTGTTAACCCAAAATTTGGGTTAACGAAACTCTAAAACGCACATAATGAAACCATTAAAACTGAACAAAAAACACAACAGCCTCGCTATCAAATTTTTACAGAAAATATATTTAAAAAAATAAATGCGATATTAACGCTACTCAAAAAATTAGTAACGTTAAGCCACTCGTTATAGCCAATACTAAAAGACACGACACAAATGATATTAGAAGAAGTAAGAATCAAAAATTTTAGAGGTTATCGGACAGAAACGATTATACCAATTTCTAATTTGACTGCATTCATTGGAAAAAATGACGCAGGTAAATCATCTGTTCTTGAGGCGTTAGAAATCTTTTTTAACAACTCACTTGTCGTTTGTGAAAGAGAAGATTTAAACATTAATGCTGACAACAATCAAATAGAAATAACTTGTGTTTTTAGTGATTACCCAAATGAAATTATTATTGATGCGGCTGCACCAACAAGTTTAGCAAATGAATACTTACTAAATGAAAACAACAGACTTGAAATAAAAAAAGTATTTGCAACATCAGCTGCTAAACCAAAAGAAAAGGTTTTTATTATTTGTAATCATCCAACTGCTGAAAATTCTAATGACCTTTTAGAACTTAAAAAGGCAGAACTTAAAACAAGAGCAACTGGCTTAAATATACCGCAAGGGAATTACAATGGAAATATTAATTCAACAATAAGACAAGCTATTTGGGCAAGCTTTGAGGACTTAAAGTTAGCTAGAACAGAATTGTTAGTAGATAAAGAAGATACAAAAAAGGTATATGATACATTGAAAAATTATTTACCAATTTATGCACTATTTCAGTCAGACAGACAAAGTAAAGATGATGACAAAGAAGTTACTGACCCAATGAAACTTGCAGTACAACAAGCATTAGCAGAATTGACTGACGAAATAGAACACATAAAGAATGAGGTTAGAAACAAAGCAATAGATACAGCAAATCGAACATTAGCAAAACTAAAAGAAATGTCTCCAGAATTGGCTAACGAACTAATTCCGGAATTTAAGACAGAACCCAAATTTGATTCACAATTTAAATTGACAATAAATTCAGAGGACAACATTCCGATTAACAAACGAGGAAGCGGAGTAAGACGACTAATCTTACTAAATTTTTTTCGAGCCGAAGCAGAAAGATTAAGAAACCAGCATCAAGGGAATCAAATAATTTTTGCTTTTGAAGAACCTGAAACATCTCAACATCCAGACCATCAGGAAATGCTTATTCAAGCATTTATAGAACTTGCAAATACAGGCAATTCTCAAATTATTTTAACAACACATACTCCTGCTCTAGCTGGACTATTGCCATTAGAAAGTTTGAGGTTCATTGAAAAAACTGTTGACGACAGAAATATCGAACTAGGAACGGAAGAAGTTTTTGAAAAAATCGCACAAACACTTGGTGTTTTAGCCGACCCAATTCCTAAAAATGCAACAGCAATCATACTAATTGAAGGGAAAAGTGATGTAACATTTTTAAATCACACAGCTAACCAACTTAAAAATGGAGGACACTTGACACATACGTTTCAAGAGAAAAGAATTGCTCTCGTTCCAATTGGCGGTTGCGGAAACTTAAAACACTGGAAGACTTTAAGATTAGTTGACCAATTCCAAATTCCTTATTGTGTGTTACTAGACTCAGATAAAGGAACAAACGAAGAGCAGAAGAATATAGATACTATTGCTGACTTGGTGCAAAGTGGAATAAAAGCTTATGTAACTAGAAAAAGAGAGCCTGAAAATTATATCCATTTGGACTGTCTTCAATTACCAGCAGGAAGTACTTTCACTTTAACAGATACTTGTGATGCAAAAGTTTTAATCGCAAATGAAAAATCAACAAAAAAAGAACTTATTCTTGAAAGATTTTGGACGAGAATGACGGCAGAACAAATAAGAGAGGTCGAACAATATGATGACAACGGAACAACTAGGTATGAATTTTCCGAAATGTTCCAAGACTTTATAAACGTAATATGACAAGAAGTACTGGCTATAACAGCTAAGCTTTCGTCGTGTCCGCAGGACATGCGATGAAAGCAATCGGGCCGCGTAGGATTGAACTTAAACTTTGCACTAGATAAACCCATAGGTTTTTTAAATCCAAATGAGCCCCTCTTCCAAATCAAGTTTCCCTTGTCAAATCGAGCGGTAGACGAGATTTACAGGCGGTTCTATTACCGCAGCTCTCGACTACCGCTCGAGCGGACAGGAATTCATTTCCTCTCCAACTTTTACCGATAAATCAATAAAAATAATTCATGATTTCATATTTGAAATAAAACTGTAAACTGGGTCATAAATAAATCTAAGAGTAGTATACTGATTGAAAACAATATCTGGCAATTAACGCTGCAAATAGATATGTTATTTATAATTAGACAATTAACACAAAAACTTACGATATTAACGATACTTAAAAAAAATAGTAGTGGCGTTAAGCTGGTTGTTGGCGGCAATGTTATGAAGACCCCCAAAAACGACAAAATCATGTATTTAAATAGACCACTTAAAAAAAATACCTCAAAAATATGCTAAAAGAAATGTACCTGAACAAAACAGACAAAGAGTTGAAAAAAATGTTAAATTTATATTCCGCACTTTTGATTTCAACTATTATAATACCAATTATTTTAACAACAATAAGTTATTTTCTTAGCGGAAAAATACAATTTTCATACATTATTCCCTTTGTTATTGTAATGATATGGTCTGTAATCAATGTTGATTTCTTAAAAAATAAGTTGAATAATAAAAACAGTAACTAAATGTAAAAGACTTACTATTGGACAGTTTTTTGCGACACCCGACGACCACTTAAAATTTAATTTTGTTGCCTATGGATAGTTTTTTGCAATATCGAACGACTTTTGAAATTGTAATATTTTCGCCCGTGGATAGTTCATCGGATGAAAAACCACTGCCGCTAACATTTAGCAAAGTAGAAGAAAGCCGATTTGTTGGACCACCCAGACCGCAATCAAAATTTGGGTGGTTTGACACTTCTACTTTTTATTAGTCGGACGCGACCCCCGTTGTGTTCGGAGAAACGGATATCCGTCATTATTGTCAGTACTTATGCTCAATAGGTTTTTTAAATCCAATGGAGCCCCTTTGCCAAATCAAGTTTCCATTGTCAAATCGAGCGGTAGACGAGATTCACAGGCGGTTCAAGTACCGCAGCTCTCGGCTACCGCTCGAGCGGACAGGAATTCATTTCCTCTCCAACTTTTACCGATAAATCAATAAAAATAATTCATGATTTCATTTTTGAAATAAAACTGTAAATTGGGTCATAAATAAATCTAAGAGTTGTATGCTGATTGAAAGCAATATCTGGTAATTAACGCTTGCAAATAGATCTGTTATTCACAATCAAATAATTAACACAAAAACTTACGATATTAACGATACTTAAAAAAACAGTGGCGATGAGCTTCTCGTTGTAAGCATTTTGAATAATTGGAAATAAACAATTCAAAGAATATATTTGCTAACCCAAAATTTGGATTAACGAAACTCTAAAGCTCACATAATGAAACCATTAAAACTGAATAAAAAACACAACAGCCTCGTTATCAGATTTTTACAGAAAATATATTTAAAAAAGTAAATGCGATATTAACGCTACTCAAAAAAACAGTAGCGTTAAGCCATCCGTTAGCTTTAATAGCAGACATACTCATCGCTGAAAAATATGGAATCATTTACATTAAAAGGAGAAAACGGATATATCAAAATTGAATTAGAACAAGTATTTGATTTTCCGAATAGAACTTGTCATTGGGGTGGATATGATGCAAAAGCAAAAATTAAAATTACGTCTGGAAATTTTAAAGTAAATTCTTCTTTTTACACTTCAACCGGTGAAATTTATCTTTTTTATAAATCCTTAAAGGAAAGTAACACTTTCTTGAGTGGTCAAATATTTTACAAAAATTACGAAGAAAACACACTAATAACTTTGACTTATGATAATATGGGTCACGTAGTAATTGAAGGCACTTTTTCAGAAGAAAATCAATTCAACAACAAGATAGATTTTGAATTCAATACAGATCAATCATACATAAAATATACTTTAAACGAACTTGAAAACATTGTAAATAAATATGGTGGAATGAAAGGAATAAGCGATAAATAATTTGCTATTACAGCTAAAATTGGGTTTTGTGCAAGTTGGGCAGACGGAATAACAATGAGCATTTGTAATTCTATTCAACTTTTGTTCGGGCAGTACGTACATCGCTGAACTTTTGTTATTAACTTCAACTTAATATTTTCAATCAGCAGCGGTTCCGAGCAGACGCAATTCTAATTACCAACCTGCACAAAGCCCTATCCGTTATATTACGACACTTTAACATCTGACAAATGACAATCGAGGACAGACAAGAAATATTACGACAGTTAGATGTTGAGGCTGAAAGTTATGTTTTCCCAATGTTAGACAATGGTTATTACTATCATGCTGACCAAAAAATGACTATTTTTCGAGATGACAAGAGATGGGCTATTTTATTAGAGGTTTTAGCCTTTTTCAATCACGAAAGTGGGCTTGATGGAATAACAACAATTGCGAACGTATTTGGAAACTGTTTAACAGGTTGGAACGACAACAACAATTTCAATTATTTTGCGTCTGACAACGGTATTGAAACCTTCTTGACAGACGACACTATTTATTTGCCATATTTAAATCCAGAAGCCAAGAATATTTTAGTTAGAGGACAAGAAATCCCTATTATATTTGACAGACAGTATTATAAGTCAAAAAAAGTAGAACTTGAATATGAAGATAAAATCACACCTTGGGAGTTTTTGAGAGGACTAATTCCAGATAAATCGAATTTATTTTGGGTTACTCGGGAGGAAATTTCAACAAAAATCCCAAAGGATTTACCAATTTTTATGACACTTGATAATTGGCATCACCCAAATCTTGTAGAAGATGAAAAACCAAGCGAAACAGAAACATTTCAACAACTTGCAGACGTTATTATGACAGGGGATAAGAATTTGTACAATACGGCTGAAATTACAAATACACACTGGACAAATTGGCTCGAAGGTGGGACACTCTGAAAAAAAGCCCAGCCGCCAACTGCTAAGCTTTCGTCGTGTCCGCAGGACATGCGATGAAAGCAATCGGGCCGCGTAGGATTAAACTTAACTTTTTCCCTAGGCAAGCCCATAGGTTTTCCAAATCCAATGGAGCCTCTAATCAAGTTTCCCTTGACAAATCGAGCGGTAGACGAGATTCACAGGCGGTTCAATTACCGCAGCTCTCGGCTACCGCTCGAGCGGACAGGAATTCCTTTCCTCCCCAACTTTTACCGATAAATCAATAAAAATAATTCATGATTTCATTTTTGAAATAAAACTGTAAATTGGGTCATAAATAAATCTAAGAGTTGTATGCTGATTGAAAGCAATATTTGACAATTAACGCTTGAAAATATATATGTTACTTATAATTAGATAATTAACACAAAAACTTACGATATTAACGATACTTAAAAAATAGTAGCATTGAGCTGCTCGTTGTAAGCATTTTGAATAATTGGAAATAAACAATTCAAAGAATATATTTGCTAAGCCAAAATTTGGGTTAACGAAACTCTAAAGCTCACATAATGAAACCATTAAAACTGAACAAAAAACACAACAGCCTCGCTATCAGGTTTTTACAGAAAATATATTTAAAAAAGTAAATGCGATATTATCGCTACTCAAAAAAACAGTAGCGTTAAGCCACTCTTTGTGGGAAATGCAAGATGAGACAGCAAACTAAGGACATATTAATAAGATTTGATGAGTTTGGTAGTTACGAAACTCCGACTGATTTTAATTCTAAAGAGATAAAATCAAACGAATCTAAATTGACCAATAACTTGATTGATAAGTTTGGAGTTGATTTTATTGTAGATGACCAGATTCAAGATGCAAGTTTTTTTTGTGATATTAAAATACCGCATGATTTGGTCATTAATCCTAAACCTCAAATTGGTTACTCGATTAGGATTAGCAATTTTGGGCAATTGGCAACGATTAACTTTGAGACTGAATACTCCAAAGAGACTGTGCAGGCTATTATCAATATTCTTGACCAAAATGGATTTGTATATGTAAGTGCTGATGAATTAGACGAAGACTATGATGGGAGTTTTACAGATTTTTACAATCTTCTTGGAGGAGAAACTCCATCATGGGGAATTAGATATTTTGATTATTTATGATTTATGGAAAAATCAGATTTAATAATTGTGAAAGCTCATTTTAAACTATATCCAACGGAAGAAGGTGGACGCAAGACTCCAATAATTTCAGGATATAGACCAAATCATGTTTTTGAATATAAAGACAATTCGAATGATTTGGTTGCGACTTATATCGGGGATATTAATTTTGAAGGACAAGAATTCTTATCACCTGGAGAATCAATACTAGCAACAGTTCGATTCTTAAGACATGGTGATATTGATAGGTTCATTCAAACTGGACGGATTTGGTGGATTCATGAGGCATTAAATAAGATTGGAGAAGCAGAAATAATAGAGATGCCATTATGGACATACCCACAATCGAGTAGACTGCCGTAGTCCGTAAAGCCCACGGTACGCCTCTCACACCACCGTACGTACGGGTCTCGTATACGGCGGTTCACTGAATCTCTGGTTGCAAGCGTTGATAATACTCCAACATACTTTCGTAACCACTTAATCTTAGCTTTTCAAGCGTGATAGTAGTCTTTAAAAAAGGGCTTTGGAAAATTGGGAGAGCCTAGTGCTTCCTCCTTGTTTTATATGCTACCGCTTTAATGGAACAGCCAACCTCGATGAATTGAACTTAACCTTTTCCCTAGGTAAGCCCATAGGTTTTTCAAACCCAATTGAGCCCCTCTGCCAAATCAAGTTTCCCTTGTCAAATCGAGCGGTAGACGAGATTCACAGGCGGTTCTATTACCGCAGCTCTCGGCTACCGCTCGAGCGGACAGGAATTCCTTTCCTCCCCAACTTTTACCGATAAATCAATAAAAATAATTCATGATTTCATTTTTGAAATAAAACAGTAAATTGGGTCATAAATAAATCTAAGAGTAGTATTTTGATTGAAAGCAATATTTGACAATTAACGCTTGCAAATAGATATGTTATTTACAATCAAATAATTAACACAAAAACTTACGATATTAACGATACTTAAAAAAATAGTAGTGGCGTTAAGCTGGTTGTTATAGCCAATTAAAACTGAAAAATGAAATTTAGAATTTTACACGTTATAATACTAATATTTGTTGGTTGTTCTACGACCAAACTTCCTACAAAGAAAACATCTCAAACTGAAATTCCACCACCAGAAATTAATCTAAAAAATGATAGTTTAGAAATAAAACTGATTAATCCCGTTAATTGCCCAATTCGATTTGAAATTAAAACTAACAACTCGAATTTAGAAACAATTCTTAAACAACTTGGTACTATTGAATTAAAGGCAAAATCAGATACAATTATTAAAAAAATAAATGTTCCCGAATTTGACCAAAATACGTCATTTAGCTATAATTGGAAGTTTGGTAGTTTATCAAAGCAAATCAAACCCATTGAACTGGAATTACCTTTCCGAAATGGCAAAAAGTACAAAGTCATTCAAGGAAACAATACGAATTACACTCATAATACTGAGTGGTCAAGATTTGCTGTCGATTTTGACCTAAAAATAAACGATACTATTTGTTCAGCAACAAATGGCTTTGTAGTTGGAGTTGTTGATAATTATAAATTTGGAGGAAAGGGAAATGAATGGAAACCCTATGGAAATTTCATTACCATATATGAATCAAATTCGGGAATATTCACACAATACGTTCATTTAACTGAAAATGGAAGTTTAGTTAAAGTAGGTGACAGAATCAAAAAAGGTCAGCCAATTGGATTATCAGGTATGACCGGTCAGACAGATGTTGAGCACCTTCATTTCAATTGTTTAATTCCAACCAACAACGAAGATGGATTGATGTCAATAGCATTTGAATTTGTTGGAGGTTATAAAAGTACTGAACTAAAAAAAGGAAATATTATTGAAAAATAACTGGCTACAACAGCCAAGCTTTCGTCGTGTCCGCAGGACATGCGATGAAAGCAATGGATCAATGTAGAATTAAACTTTGCATTAGACAAACCCATAGGTTTTTTAAACCCAAATGAGCCCCTCTGCAAAATCAAGTTTCCCTTGTCAAATCGAGCGGTAGACGAGATTCACAGGCGGTTCTATTACCGCAGCTCTCGGCTACCGCTCGAGCGGACTGGAATTCCTTTCCTCCCCAACTTTTTTGTTTGACCCGAATTAGGATGTAATTGAGCATAAGTATTTCAAACTTCAGTATTTTTTAGATACCTGTTCAATAAAATATATTAAAACCATAATACCCCCGGTGCAAAAGGTCAGAACCTTTGTACTGCAGAACCGCTTTTCCTGTTTAAAGGATTGAAAAATTAAAGGTTTAAAAAAGCTCTTTTTTAATTACGGTTAATTCGTGTGGAGTGTAGGTGTTTTACTTTCCATCGTTTTTCTTCTTTCTTCAAAATCGCCGTTTCCAGCCACTCTATAATGCTTTCTTTACCGCCTTTTGTAATAGTGGATGTAAGCCTATAAGTTAGCCATGCTTGATTTTTATCTGTGGTGGTTTGTATAAAACTAAAGGTGTTTACACGCTTAAAATCTGCCGCCGTGTTTTGCCTTATTGTTTTATTAATTAGGGTATCCAAATTCCAAACTTGGCCGTATTCGTAAAAGGTTACGTCAGCCGTACAACTATTTTTAAAACCAACCGAGTCTCTTTCAGAAATGGCTTCAAACATATTTTTAAGCACATTTTGAGCGGCTTGCTGTTTTTTGTTCCATTGGTTTTGAGCCAATAGCTGACAAGAAAGCCCGAAGGTTAGAAATAGAAATATAGAAACGTGTGTTTTCATCAGATGTAAAAACACCAATTTACCACAAATACTACATGTAGCCTCCTTTGTATTAATTTTTATTTCTTAAAAAAAATACTGTCAAACGGGTAAATTTTATTTTTTAAGAAAACATAGCTTAAACCTACCATTTAAGCCATTTTTTTAATCATTTTGCCCCCCCCATTTCATTAACTGGGTCGCCTGCCAGCGGGGCCTCCATTTTTTCCGGTAGGCCGGACCCTTCAAAAAAAAACGGAGCAAAAAAAACTGCACCCTGCAAACTCGCACAATTAAAATTCTTATTGTCAATGTTCTAATAAAAATATACTTCCCAATAGAATTTTAACAGTGCTCAAACAGTGCAGGGCGATGTAATGATTTATTTTCTATTTTTTACCCGTTTGACAGTATAAAAAATCACCTTTTCCTTTTTAAGTACTGACTAAAATGTACAAGTTAATACGTGTGCTTTCTTTTAAAACAAAACCCTGATGAGCAAACTTTTAAGATTTTTGAGGGATTCAAAAAAGAAAATGCTAAATTCAAACGTCTATTTGTCTTCTCATAAAATTGGAAGGAGATAGCCTAATAATTCAACCTTTAATAAATATTCAACCTTACCTCAAAAAAATGAAAAAAATGCGATTCTTAGCACTCTTGTTTGTAACGCAAGTAGGATTTAGTCAAATACAAACCGGAGAAAACGTAGCCGTAACCAACACCGAAAGCGGCAAAGTGAGAGGCTATATTCACAAGGGAATTTACACTTACAAGGGCATCCCGTATGCCGAAGCGAAGCGTTTTGAACTTCCTCAAAAACCTAAAAACTGGAGCGGCATAAGAAGCTCCATGGAATATGGCCCTGTGGCACCGCTCCCCACTCCTACTACCAGCGTTATGGACGAGTCAGAGTTTGTGTTTAACCACGACTGGGGCTTCACAAACGAAGACTGCATGCGGATAAATGTTTGGACACCCGGCATAAGCGACGGCAAAAAAAGACCCGTCATGTTTTGGATTCATGGCGGTGGTTTTACTACCGGCTCATCTCAAGAGCTGCCTTCTTATGACGGAGAAAATCTAGCAAAAAAAGGAGATGTAGTGGTGGTCTCTATCAACCATAGATTAAATATTTTGGGCTATTTAGACTTATCGGCCTATGGCGAAAAATACAAAAAATCGGCGAACCTAAGCGTGTTAGACATGAAGGCGGCTCTCGAGTGGGTAAAGGTCAATATCGAAAACTTTGGTGGTGATCCTAACAACGTGACCATTTTTGGTCAGTCAGGAGGAGGAGCCAAAGTAAACACCTTGATGGCGATGCCTTCGGCAAGTGGTCTTTTTCATAAAGCAGTAAACCAAAGCGGCTCATTTAGAACCGCCATGCTCGACAAAGAAACCACCCAAGCCATAGCTGCTGAAGTAATAAAAGAACTGAGTATTTCGCCTGAAAATATTGACGAAATCCAAAACGTACCTTTCGAAAAACTTAGCATGGCTGGCAACAAAGCCTTGAAAACAATTTCGGACCAACAGAAAAAGCAAGGAAAACCTGTCATTGGATTTGGATTGGGTTGGGGGCCGAGTATTGACGGCGAGGTTTTGCCTTACCAGCTATTCTCAAACGAGGCTTTTGAGCTATCGAAAGAAATTCCGCTGCTTTTGGGAACAACCAAAAACGAGTTTACGGTCTTCTTTGGCAATGTGCCTCCCACTAGCACCTACGAACAAACCTACGCGGCCATAAAGCGTACCTATGGCGACAAAGCAGATGCGTATGTGGCGGCCGTAAAAAAGGCGTATCCGGATATTAAAAAACCTTCGGAAATGTTAGATATCGACATGATGTTTAGACCCGGAGCAGTGGCTCAGGCAAACGGCAAGTCGGCACTTGGAGCGGCAAACACCTACATGTATATGTTTGACTGGCAGTCGCCCATCATGGACGGAAAATACAAGGCCGTGCACTGTATGGAGATACCGTTTGTGTTTGACAATATAGCACGCTGCGAAGAAATGACCGGAGGTTTTCCAGATGCTTATGCATTGGCTTCAAAGGTAAGTCAGGCATGGATAAATTTTGCAAAAAACGGCGACCCAAACCACAAAGGTTTACCTAAATGGCCAGTTTACAATGCCCAAAATACGGCTACTATGCACTTTGACAATACCTGTACAGTAAAGCCTCAAATGGACAAAGACCTGTTTGAACTTCTTCCAAAATAATATAAACGATACATTTACAAAAGGCCAAAACATAAAAATCTGATTTTGGCCTTTTTTTGTATTTATAGCTATACGGATAGTTTTTATATTGTATCCTATTCAGCCCGTTCAACCTTAAAACTTTTTCACCATGAAAAAACTACTATTTCTAGGCTTAGCCTTACTCACCATTCCGGTTATTTTTCTTTCTTTCAAAACCAAAAAACAGAAAAGGCCAAACATCGTTTTTATCATGTCTGATGATCACGCCTACCAGGCGATTTCGGCGTACAGCACGAAGCTAATACAGACCCCAAACATAGACCGAATAGCCAAGGAGGGCATGTTGTTTTCAAATGCCTGTGTAACCAATTCTATCTGTGCACCTTCGCGTGCGGTGATTTTGACCGGAAAGCACAGTCATTTAAATGGTAAAATAGACAACTACTTCCCTTTTGATACTACGAATATCACGTTTCCACAGTTGTTACAAGCAAACGGCTATCAGACCGCCATGTTTGGCAAACTGCATTTTGGAAATAACCCAAAAGGTTTTGACGAATTTCAGATTTTACCCGATCAAGGGCACTATTATAACCCTGATTTTATCACAAAAAAAGAAGGCAAAAAAACATTTACGGGTTATGTAACAGACATCATTACCGACCTTACAATCAATTGGTTAAAAAACGATAGAGACGAAGACAAGCCTTTCTTTTTGGCATATTTACACAAGGCTCCGCACCGAGAATGGATTCCGGCTGAGCGTCATTACAAAAGCTATATCAACAAGACATTTGAAGAACCCACTACACTTTTTGACAATTATGAAGGAAGAGGAACTGCCTCCAAAACTGCCGAAATGAACTTGCTAACTCACATGAACTGGGCCGGTGATTCTAAAATATTTCCTGAAAATATGGACCTGCTTGGCATACCTGAGTCGCACTCCTACGACAAGCAGTTTTTTAATGGGACTGTAGGCAGAATGAACCCCGAACAAAGGAAATCTTTCGATTCGGTATATGGAAAAATGAACGGAGAGTTTATCAAAAACTACCCAAAAATGACCGAGAAAGACAAAATGAAGTGGCGATACCAACGGTACATGCAGGATTATTTGGGCTGTATAGCGGCCGTAGACGAAGGTGTGGGACGTGTTCTGGATTTTCTTAAAGATAATAATTTAGAAGAAAACACGATAGTAGTTTATACCTCAGACCAAGGGTTTTACTTAGGTGAGCACGGTTGGTTCGACAAGCGTTTTATATTTGACGAATCGTTTAAAACGCCGCTTTTGGTAAGGTGGCCACAGGTGATAAAAGCGGGTTCTAAAAACTCTCAGATGGTTCAAAACCTCGATTTTGCACAGACTTTTCTGGATGCTGCTGGCATAAAAGCCCCCTCTGATATGCAAGGCGAAAGTTTGGTGCCGATATTTAAGGGAAAAGGCAAAAACTTTAGAGATGCCGCCTATTATCATTATTACGAATATCCGAGCGTACACATGGTTAAGCGACACTACGGAATCGTGACTGAAAAATACAAACTTGTGCACTTTTATTACGATGTGGACGAATGGGAACTATATGACCGCCAAGCCGATAAGGATGAGCTGAAAAATGTATATAACGACCCCAAATACGCAAGCATAAAAAAAGAACTACACGAAAAACTAGCGAAACTCAGGGTTAAATACAAAGACTCCGAAGCCCTCGATAAAATGTATATAGAAAAATACAAAGAGCTAGAGGCAAAAGGGAAGATATTTAGATAAAGTAAAGCCCTAGAATTCAAACCGGTGTTGAGTTCTAGGGCCAATCTTTTTTACTTATAATCGTACACTTCTACACGTTGCGTAGCATACGAATCTGTGCCAATATTCACATGTCTGCCTTGGTGGGTTTGGTCGCCATTTAAATGACGCAAAACCTTCCATTTTTCATTGACAAAACTGCCCTCGTCTACTTTTAGTAGGCCCACTCGTAAACTTGGATTTTCAGCGTTTTTAAACGTAATAACAACGCCCGTACCCGAAACATAAAACTCATTTTCTGAGGTTTGAATGATGATTGCCGCACCTAATGGCCAATTTTCTGTGCGTGCCCCAGGTGTCCAACTTAGGGTATAGTCGTTTTTACAAACCAACTCATATTTACCCATTTTTAAGATTGTTTCCGGGTTTTCTTTGCTGAGCATAACGGCCTCCATTTTTCCTAATCCTTGGTTTTTCAAAATCAAAGGCTCCAAGTTTGCTAAAAGACCATATATTTTGCCAAGCGGCTCATCTTCTGGTTTTTCTTTTGACTCAATAGAAAAAGGCGAAAACCCCATGCCTTGGTAATGCCCCACCGTGTAAAGTGCCTTGGCTGCCACGGTGGCATCAAAGGCATGCTCAGGCACAAAAAGCACATCGCCCTGACGCACATATAAGTCACACCAGTGTTTAAAATCAGGGTTATAAAAGTCTGGCGAAAGAAAGTCTATGGCGGTGCCAGCGGATTTCCAAACGTCCATCAGGTGCGGAAGCGGCCCAGCACTCGGGTACTCGCCCGGATTTTTTCCGGCACGGTTTAAAGCCGCATTGACAAACATCGGCAGTTTATATTTTGCTTTCCCTGCCTCGGTAATTCTATTCGTAAATTTTGAATAAAAATAAGCCATAAATAGCTCGTCAGTAGCTAAATTTTTACCAAAAACTTCCTCCCAGTTTCCTTTCGTTTTGTAGCCATTTTGTTTCCATATTTCGGCAAATTCGGGCACCAGCTTATCTTTATTGGTTTTCAGATACGTTAATAATTCTCTCGGCACTTCTTTCTTAAATGCTTGATTGGCCAATTCTTGGTGGTCGCGAGCAGAAGGCAACATGCCAATCTCGTTTTCTACCTGCACCATTATCACAGTGTTTTCTTTGCTATCGTATGTTTTGGTGAAAGACATCAGCTCTTCAAAAGCTCTTTTGTCGGCCTCAAAAACGGCTTCGCTAAACGAGCTCAAAATCTCTTGGCTTTGGCCCGTTTCACTTTTTGCTCGGGGATATTTCTCTTGGTTAAGTTTTAGCCAAGACGGAGCATGGCTGCTCATGGAGTTTTTCCAAGAACCAAACCAAAGAAAGACTATTTTAATGTGATTTTCGCGTGCCAGATCTATCATTTCGCGGTATAATCCGAACTCAAACTTCCCCTCTGTCGGCTCTATCAATTCCCAATAAACGGGCATCAAAACCGTGTTTAGGTGCATGGCTTTTAGTTTTGGCCACACTTCTTTCATACTTTCGGTTGAGGTGGCCGTGGAGTTTCCGAGCTCGCCACCACGAATCAAAAACGGTTTGCCATTTACCACTAATTGTGTAGTGGAGCCTTGTTTTTGCAAAAAAGGAATTTGTGAAAAGGCTTTTGAAAAAAGTAGGAGAAAAAAGATCGTTTTGATGATTTTCATAAAAATTGATTGAATAATAAAGACCAAAGATATCTATCTCCATAGAATTTACCAATTTTAAGAAAAACGACGAATTTATGTTTTCTTTTTAATAAAAATGAAACCAATAATTTTTTAATAGCCCTGATTTCTATATGTTTATCTTTTAGTCGATTCTTATTAAAAAAAGCCACAAAAAATGATCAAAATATTAGCCATAGGAGGAAGTAACAGCGTAAACTCAATAAATAGAAAACATGCTTACTTTGTGGCGTCCTTATTTTCAGATGCTACGGTAGAAAAATATAATTTAAGTACGAAAGAAATACCTCTTTTTAGTGTTCAACTTGAATCCGAAATTCCATTTCCTGAAGAAATAGTGGCATTCGCAAAAATGATTGACGAATCAGACCTAATTGTGCTTTCTTTAGCCGAAAACAACGGCTCATTTAATGCCGGATTTAAAAACCTAATAGACTGGACTTCTAGAATACCGAAAAGAAAAATATTTGGCGAAAAACCTATGCTTTTGATTTCAACATCGCCCGGCCCAAGGGGGGCGTCGTCGGTACTTGAGCACGCCAAAGCCACATTTCCGTTTAGAGGAGCCGTAGTGAAAGGCAGCTTTTCGTTACCAAGTTTTGATCAAAATTTTGATACAGAAACGGGCATTACAAATCCAGAGTTATTAGAAAAAATTACGGCCATCGTACATACCATTCAGGCTGAAATGTGAAGCCTTACTTGTAAATAAAACTTCGCTCGCTAAACGCTGGAATACTTGCGTTTCCTTCGTAAAAATAGCTAAGTTGGTCTTTGGCGTCTGTTAGTCCTAAGGTATACAAAAGTGGCACAAAATGGTCTGGGGTAGGTGCGGCCAGTTTGCCTAACTTATGACTAGTTTCATAGTTTATGAGATTTTTAAAGTTTTGCTCGTCTATTTGTTTCTTTAGCCACATGTCGTATTCGGTCTCCCATCCAAACGGGCTCATGTCGCCAGTTCGCATTTTTTGACCCACCAGCTGCAAATTGTGAATCATAGACCCACTTCCGATTATCAAAACGCCTTTTTCGCGAAGTGACTTTAGCTGCTTGCCAAGTTCATAATGATATTGCGGCGATTCATAGTAGCTGATGCTCATTTGAAAAACCGGAATATTGGCCTCCGGGAATAAATGCATCAGCATGGGCCACGCTCCGTGGTCAAGGCCCCAGTCGGTAGTTTCGGAAACTGAAGGGATGAGTTTTGTGACTTCTTTGGCTACTTCAGGTGCTCCTTTGGCTTTGTACTTTGGATCATAATAGTTTTGAGGAAAACCGTAGTAATCGTAAATCTGGGTTTGCTCGGGCGAAATATTCACAAAAGTGCCTTTTGCACACCAGTGGGCCGAAACTACCAATGCGGCTTTTATTTCATATTTCCCTTGAAGTTCTTCACCCAAATTATGCAAAGCATTCCAAAACGGACGCTGCTCTTTTGAAAGTGGAATATCCATCGGGCTGCCATGTGAGGTAAATAAAACTGGCATACGACTCGACTGAACCTGCAGGCTGTCGGTATAATTTTTAAAACTGCTTAATGTGCCCATAGCTAAAAGTGATTGTAAGAATTTGGTACGATTCATACTTGATTAATTAATCTTTTAATTGCCTATTTTGAAGATCAATGTATCAACATATATTTGTAACATTAAATTCGATTTTAGTATTTTTTTTAAAGAGAAGAAGCTTTTTACTGTCAAACGGCTAATTTTTAATTTTAAAGAAAACATAGCTTAAACCTACCATTGAAGCCATTTTTTAACCATTTTGAAAAACACTCCCCCTTCATTAACTGGGTCGCCTGCCAGCGGGGCCTCCATTTTTCCGGTAGGCCGGACCCTTCAAAAAAAAACGGAGCAAAAAAAACTGCACCCTGCAAACTCGCACAATTAAAATTCTTATTGTCGATGTTCTAATAAAAATTTACTTCCCAAAAGAATTTTAACAGTGCTCAAACAGTGCAGGGCGTTGTAAAGATTTATTTTCTTTTTTTTTACTCGTTTGACAGTAGAAGCTTTTTACAATTTTTTTTTAAGTTTACTATACTTTTTACGTTTCACAAAAATTAGAACACCATGGAAATTAACAATTTAAGAAAAGAATACACAAACGGCGAAATTACTGTGGTTTGGGAATCTGCTAAGTGTATTCATTCGGCCAAATGTGCCAGAGGTTTACCACAGGTTTTTCAACCAAAAGAAAAACCATGGATAAAAATGGATGGAGCAAACTCAGATGAAATAGTAGCAGCAGTGAGCAAATGCCCCTCAGGTGCATTGAGCATAAAATAGATTTTTTAAACCCTTTTTTTAATACCCTAAAACCCTATAATTATGAACGAAAAACAAAGTATTTCTAAAGGACGCCTATGGACCTCTTATGGTCTGCAAGGTTTAGTGTCTGGCATGTTTTTAATGGGCATTGTAAATAACCTCATGCAAACCGAAATGGCCGTAAAAGGTTCACTGGATATGGGATACCCTGAAGGCATTGCTCCAATTTTGGGAGCAGTTCAACTTATTGCACTGGCACTTTACGTTTTTCCTAAAACCTCTATTCTGGGAGCGGCTTTAATAACAGCTTGGCTAGGCGGAGCGGTGGCTACGCATGTTATTCACAGAGACCCGATGAGTTTGACTTTATTTCCAGTAATTTTTGGGGTGATCGTATGGGTAGCCATTTGGCTGAGAGACCAACAAATTCAGGCTGTTTTTCCTTTTAAAAAATAATTAGCGAATTATTTATTTTTCCTTCATGCACACTAAAAACTAACATGTTTTGGTGTGCATTTATTTTTTTATCAACACGCTTTTCACCTTATTTTTTTTCAACTAAATCTCTCTGAAAAACATCTCTGCAAATTTAATTATTAAAAAAAATTATTAAAATACTTTCACAGAAAACTAGGTATTTATCTATTTCTATTTTTTGACTTTTCTCTATTAAGATTTTAATAAGGCAGTGTTATTATTTTATGAAATCTGCTTTTTAAATTCAAATTCACACTGGTCTGTAAATCAGTTAGTTAATAAAAGCTAGCAAGACTTTTTAAGTGTCAATTCTACATTAAAAAATCATCAAAAACCGCTATTTTAGGCAATTTTTATCATTAATATATCTACTAGAAAATAAATACAATTGTATATAAATATATGTATACTTTTTAACATACATTTGACTCAACAATATCTTTATTAAATTTTTTTAATTTAAAAAATCCCTTAATCTTATGCAAAAAAAACTACCTCATCAATTCTTGGGAAGGCTGTTTTTAGTGTTGAGTTTTCTCTTCACTATCAATGCGTCTTTTGCCCAAAAGAAAGTATCCGGTAAAGTTACCGAAGTCAATACCGACATCGGGGTTCCGGGTGCTACAATCAAAATTAAAGGCTCCAATATCGGAACCTCAACGGATGCAAATGGAGTGTTTAGCATAGAGGCTTCTCCTAGTGATATTTTAGTAATTTCGTCTATAGGTTATGTATCTGCAGAAATAACCGTAGGAAACCAGAGTATGATTAATGTTTCGTTAGCTACAGACGACCGTTCGCTTTCAGAAGTAGTAGTAACGGGATATGGCTCGCAGGCTAAGCGAGACATTACGGGAGCAGTAGCCACCGTAGACATGAAAAAGGCACTAGCAGTACCTGCCACCAACCTAGCACAAGCCATACAAGGCCGAGTAGCGGGTGTAAACGTAAGCAACGAAAACGCACCGGGTGGAGGAGTAATGGTACGTATCAGAGGTTTCGGAACTATCAACGACAACTCACCGCTTTATGTAATAGACGGTACACCTACAAAAGGAAACTTGAACACCCTTAACCTAAACGACATAGAGTCTATGCAGGTACTTAAAGACGCTTCAGCGGCTTCGATTTACGGCTCTAGAGCGGGTAACGGCGTAGTGATTATAACCACGAAAAAAGGAAAAGGTGGAAAGCCAAAACTTACGTATGACACCTATTATGGAATTCAAAAGCCCATTAAGTTTTTGGACTTACTGAATACACAAGAATATGCCAACCTACTCTGGGAATCGAGAATAAACGCTGAAAACCCAGGTCTTTTGGTAGATGGAAAAATTTCGGACCCTTCAAAAATCTCATATCCAAACATCCCTTTATTTGGCGGAAAAGTTGCGACACCAATTATACCCGAATACATCTTCCCGGTAGGTGCTAGCACGGTAGATGAGTCTCTTTATTCACAGAGTCCAAAATATTTGATCACAAAAGCCAATAAAACAGGTACAGATTGGCTAGATGCTATTTTTAGTGCCGCTCCAATAGTAAACCACCAATTGGGAGTTTCGGGTGCTACGGATGTGGCCCGATATGCGATGTCATTAAACTTTTTTGACCAGAAAGGTATTATGGACTATACTAACTATAAAAGGATTGCCTTAAGAGCCAATACTGATTATGTAGTTAACAAAAGAATACGTGTAGGGGAAAATGTGCAAATAGCCTATGGGCAACGAGTAGGTCAGCCTGCTGGAAACCAAAACGAAAACAACCCCATATCGTATGCATACAGAGTGCCACCTATTACACCTCTCTATGACATCCGCGGAAACTTCGCCGGTTCTCCAACAGTATTAGACAATAGCCCAAGTCCGCTAGCAGCTTTGGTAAGAAACAAAGACAATGCAACCCGAGAATTACGAATTTTCGGAAATACGTATGCTGAAATTGACTTATTAAAAGACCTTACAGCCAAAACTCAGTTTGGTATTGACTACAACACATTTAACCTTCGAAACTATAGCTTTAACAACATAGAAGCACCTGAACCAGCAGGAACTAATTCATTGACTACAACTAACAACTATAGCTTTGCTTGGACTTGGTACAACACTTTGGCCTACAAAAAACAAGTGGGTGACAACCACAGGTTTAATGCCTTGGTAGGAACAGAATCAATCAAAAGCTATTTCGAGTTTTTTGATGCTCAAAGATCTGGATTTGCAGTAGACGATGTTAGTAACAGATATTTGAGTGCGGGTAGAGCGGGAATTAATAACTCTGGAGGAGCTTCGGAATGGAGTTTGGCGTCGGAATTTGCCAAACTGGGATATTCATATGACAACAAATACCTAGCGGATTTTACAATCAGAAGAGACCGATCGAGCAGATTCGCAAAAGAATTTAGATCGGCGGTTTTCCCGGCAGCAAGTTTTGGATGGGTGATTTCAGAAGAATCATTTTTGAAAAATACATCGTGGTTATCATTTGCCAAGTTTAGATTTGGTATTGGCCAAACGGGTAACCAAGAGATTGGTAACTACAACGCCTTTTCTACTTTTGCTACTTCGCCTGAGTCTTCGTTTTATGACTTATCAGGTTCAAACACATCTTCGGCTCCAGGATATGAACTGGGTCAATTTGGTAACGCCAAAGCTAAATGGGAAACTACGACTTCATCTAACTTTGGTTTAGATGCAAATTTCTTTAAAAATAAATTAGAAATGAGCTTAGATGTATTTAAAAGAACTACATCTGACATGCTTTTCCCAGTAGAAGTACAATATACGCAAGGGGTGGCTGTTAACCCTTTCCAAAATATCGGAGAGATGCAAAACAAGGGTTTTGAATTAAGCCTAAACTATGACGACAAAAAAGGAGATTTAACATATTCGATAGGTGGAAATATTTCAACTTATAGAAACAAAGTAACCAAAACAAACGGCGACCCTGCCACCCAGTTTTTTGGATTTAACACCAGGTTAGCTCCGATGAGTGTTACACAACAAGGCTACCCTTTAGCTTCGTTTTTTGGGTACCAAATAGATGGCATATTCCAAACTGATAAAGAAGGAGCGGAATATCCCGTTCAATTTGGTGGTGGTCAAATGAACAAAGCCGGGGCATTTAAATATGCAGATATTAACAAAGATGGAGTAATAAACGCATCAGACAGAACTATCATCGGCAGTCCTCACCCAGACTTTACATATGGCATTAACTTGTCATTGGGCTACAAAGCATTTAGATTAGACGTATTTGGTCAAGGAGTAAAAGGAAACCAACTGTTTAACTACGTAAAATACTGGACAGACTTCCCGACTTTCGGAGGAAACAGAAGCCGGACAATGTATGAAAAGTCATGGAGACCTGGAATGACAGATGCGGTCTTGCCGATTCCAAGATCTAACGACGTTATCAGTTCAAACCCTTCTACGTATTATTTAGAAGATGGCTCTTATTTCAGATTAAAAAATGTTCAATTGAACTTTACAGTACCGAATGCTTTGATACGTAAAATTGGCTTAAGCAGTGCAAATGTGTATGTTCAAGCAATAAATTTGGCTACCATAACCAAATACACAGGACTTGACCCTGAAGTAAACCTTAGAAGTTTTTCTGACGGTTCTGATAGACAAATTGGGGTAGACGAAGGCTCTTATCCGGCATATAGGTCTATGAACGTTGGTCTAAATTTAAGTTTCTAATATTTACCTCAAATATTTAATAAAATGAAAAAAACAATAATATTAATATGTTCGGCAGTTTTAATAAGCACCGTATCTTGCAAGGATAGCTTCTTAGATGTGCAGCCATTAGGTGTGCTGAGCGAAAGTAACTTAGCCAATAAAATAGGCGTAGACTTAGTACTAACAGGTGCGTATTCGCTTATGGATGGCGTACAAACAAACGTAAACTCACCAAACTCTGACTGGCAAGGTGCAGCAGATAACTGGGTGTATGGATCAGTAGCATCAGACGATGCCTATAAAGGTTCAAATGCAGGTGACCAACCCGAAATCTCGGTGATAGAGGCCTACAACCATACGGCAGACTTGGTTCACTTTAGAGGAAAATGGAGAGCGGTTTATGATGGCGTTGCCAGAACTAACGATGTAATCCTTTTATCAGCCAAAGCTAATGACATGACCGATGCTGAGAAAAAACTTGTGGTGGCTCAGGCGAGAGCTTTGCGTGGACATTATCACTTTGAGGCTAGAAAAATGTTTAATAAAGTTCCTTACATTAACGAGGTAACCTACAATCCAAATGATGCTGTAAGCACAAAAGTGCCCAACACGGAAGAAATTTGGCCTAAAATAGAAGAAGACCTTAAGTTTGGGTATGATAATTTACCAGCCAAATGGTCGGGAGCTCCAGGAAGAATGACAAAATGGTCATCTGCAGCATTACTGGCGAAAGCTAAATTGTTCCAAGGGAAATATGCAGAAGCAAAGACTATTTTGGAAGATATAATAAATAACGGCGGCTATAAACTGATGCCAAAATATGGTGACAACTATAGAACTGCACTTAATAACAATACTGAATCGATTTTAGAAGTACAGTATTCGGTAAATGACGGTGCGGCCATTTCAAACAATGGAAACAGAGGGGGTACCTTAAACTATCCATACGGTGGTGGTGCATTAACTACGTGTTGTGGATTTTTTCAACCTTCTCAAAATTTAGCCAATGCATTTAAAACTACTGAAGATGGCTTACCAATAACTGATCCGGCTACAGCAGATTTACCAATAGACAACTCTCAAACTTATGCTGGACCACTAGATCCAAGAATTGACCATACATTAGGACGTGACGGTGTTCCATATCTGGATTGGGGAATTCATAACCCACAGTATATCCGTGACAGAGCCTATGCAGGTGGTTTTTCTCCTAAAAAGAGCTCCCCGCTTAAAGCTGAAAATGGCTCTTTGACTTGGTCAAATAATCCGAGACAGAATGCCAATAACTATAGGATGATTAAACTATCTACGGTTATGCTTTGGTTAGCAGAATGCGAAGTTGAGGTAGGCGATTTAAACAAAGCGAGAGCTTTGGTAAACCAAATACGGGTTAGAGCATCAAACCCTGAAGGTTATGTAAAAATGGCGGACGGTAAACCTGCTGGAAACTACGTGATTAAAACGTATGATACCGCATGGACTGATAAAACTATTGCAAGAAATGCTGTAAGAACTGAATCTAGATTAGAATTTGGAATGGAAGGTCATAGATTCTTTGATTTGGTAAGATGGGGAATTGCCGATCAAGTTCTAAACAAATATATTGAAATCGAATCAACTAAAAGAACTTATCTGAGAGGTTCTACATTCAAAAAAGGAAAAAATGAATACTTCCCGATTCCAAATCAGGAGATATTGAATAGTCAAAAAGATGGAAAACCTACCTTGGTTCAAAATCCAGGATATTAAACCTAAACCGTAAACTTAAAAGAGAGTCACCTCCAAAGGGTGGCTCTTTTTTTATATTTAAAACTAAGGTAAAATTTCTCTAAAACGTACTGATTCGTGTATTCGTGGCTAAAAAATAGACGGATTGTAATTTTACTATACTTTTAAATTGCCACGAATGAATTCAGGTTTTTAAAAAGATTCACTAAATATCATATAAAAATCTAACAAGTACTGATTCGTGTATTCGTGGCTAAAAAATAGACGGCTTGAGGTTTACTGTACTTTTAAATTGCCCCGAATGGATACAAGTTCTTATAAAGATTCTCTAAGTATCATTTAAAACTCTAACACGCACAGATTCGTGTATTCGTGGCTAAAAATTAGGCTGCATGAGGTTTAACTATACTTTTAAATTGCCACGAATGCACGAATGAATTCAGGTTCTTATAAAGATTCTCTAAGTATCATTTTAAATTCTAACACTTACTGATTCGTGTATTCGTGGCTAAAAAATAGACGGCTTCTAATTTTACTATACTTTTAAATTGCCCCGAATGGATACAGGTTCTTATAAAGATTCTCTAAGTATCATTTAAAATTCTAACACGTACTGATTCGTGTATTCGTGGCTAAAAAATTAAGTGTTTATTTCTTTGGCTATAATTTTACTTTGGCTATTTTTTGATGCAAAAAGCAAGAGCTCTTTTGCTATATTCCTTTCGTTAGCCAATTCCATTCCTTTAAAACCCGGCGAAGAATTTACTTCACAAACCTTGAAACCATCTTGATCAAAAAGTAGGTCTATTCCACTGAAATCTAAGGCTAAAACACTCGCGATTTGTAATACCAAAGCCTCCAATGCTTTATCTACCTCATAAAAATGTGTGGTGCCTCCAAGGCTATAGTTTGCCTTAAAACCATCATTCTGCGACTTCCGCTCCATGGCACACAATACTTGGCCACCGAGTACCAAAACCCGTAAATCTCTCCCATGAGAATGGGAAATATACTCTTGTAAAATAAAATTAGACTTAGGGTTTGCCTCTTGTATCAAAGCAAGTAAATCTTCAAACATCTCCCTTTCTTTACACAAAAACACCCCGCTACCCTTAGAACCAGAAAGCGATTTGACCACCAATGGAAATTTAAAGTGTTTGTCTAACACCGACATGTCAATAGGAAATTTGGCAAGTATCGTATTGGGGATAGGGAAGCCGTTTTCGGCCATTATTTGTACCGTAAAGAGCTTATCCTTTACCGTATCAATAGCTAATGAACTATTTAAAACATAAACACCCAACCGCTCAAAATGTCGAATAACCGAAAGAGCAAAATATGAAGTACCGGCACCCAAACGCGGAATCACAAAGTCTGGTAATTGTATGGTTTGCCCATCAATGAGAATGCTTTTTCTGTCTTCGCGATTTACGATGATTTCAAACTGCTCAGGACTAAAAACCTCTAATCTAAAATTCAGCTTTTCAGCCTCATCTATGAGTCTATGAATTTCGTAATCTTTCTCCGTTAAGCCCGAAAGGGAATGTCTGTAAATAACCCAAGCCGTCATTTGATTTTTTTCTCCAAAAAAACAAAGGATTAGTTAAACAGAACCTGTTTTTATGATGATGAAATTGTGAAATTATTTGAGCTGGAAATTCCCATATCTTAATAATCGAAAAGAAAAATATTGTGGAAATACATAAAACATTATACTACACTAAAAACCCTCACTCCCCTCCTACTACCTCTACGGTTTTCGCGGCAGTGTGGATGGCCGCCCGTATACGTTGATAGGTACCGCATCTGCAAATATTTCCTGACATGTAGGCATCTATATCTTCATCGGTTGGGGTCGGGTTACTTTTTAAAAGGGCCACTGCAGACATAATTTGGCCCGATTGGCAATAACCACATTGCGGAACTTGGTGTTCAATCCAAGCTTTTTGAACCACATGTTCTAAGTTTTCAGAGATTCCTTCTATGGTAGTTATCTTTTGGTTTGCGTTTACTGAGCCTACAGACATTTGACATGACCGAATTGGCTGTCCGTCTAAATGCACCGTGCAAGCACCACAAAGGCCCATTCCACACCCAAATTTAGTGCCTGTCAGATTGGCCAAATCACGAATGGCCCAAAGTAAAGGCATATCTGCATCAGCTTCTAAGGTGACAATTTTATTATTGATATTTAGACTAAATGCTTTCATACAAATAAAGAATTTCTGATGATATAGGTGCTCACTTTTACGGCTTTCCTATCTTAAAATTAAACTAAAATAATTGGTATTTGTAGATAATTTATTTTTAAAAGCTAAAAACAGGTGCTCTTGTTATACTCACCATATAAAAAAGGCCAATATTTTATTTATACTGGCCTTTTTCAATTCTATTTTATAAACTAGACTCTTCATTCATAAAAGGCTGATTATAATGCCTCTTGCCATTAGTTTTATAAAGTGCATTGGCTACTGCACCGAAAACAGGAGGAAAAGGCGGTTCCCCTAATCCTGTAGGGTCTATTTCGTTCTTTACAAAATGTACATCTATGGATTTTGGTGCTTCATTGTGCCTTATCATACGGTAAGTATTAAAATTATTGTGGTCTGCTTTGCCTTCCTTAAAGGTCATGGCACCATAAAACGATTGTCCAATACCATCCACAACGGCCCCTTGTACCATATTAGTGGCCGCGTCAGGGTTAACCACGATTCCACAGTCAATAGCTGAAGTAACTTTTTCTACGTAAGGCTCTCCGTCACGAGTGACCATATCTACCACATGTGCGGCATAGCTATTGTGGCAAAAATATGCCGCAACTCCTCTGTGATATTTGGTATTATTTTCTTTTTTCCAACCTGATTTTTCTTTTACCAACTCCAAAACACCTGCATATCTTTCTGCGTCGTATTCGTTATTTTTTCCTACCGGATTATCTTTGGCTCGTTTTAACATTTCTAAACGTAATTCTATTGGATCCTTTCCCATAGCTTCAGCTACTTCATCTAAAAACGACTGCTCTGCGGCGGCATTAAAATTAGACCGCGGAGCTCTAAATGCACCAATTGTAATATTTGAAGGAATCTCCCACGCTTCGGCCAAGTAATTATCTACGGCTCCCGCCGGAAAACGGTTAGCGTGAATAGGACTCTCAGGTATTCCACCTCCTTTTACATGAAAACCAATCAAATTTTTGTTGGCATCTAAAGCAGCACGATAGGTAGCCGTATACATTGGACGGTAAATTCCGTATGTCATGTCGTCTTCTCTGCTGTATATTAATTTCACGGGAGCTTTTACTTTTTGAGATATCCGAGCCACTTCATATGCATATTGAGCATATGCTCGTCTACCAAAACCTCCGCCCATACGGGTCATTTGAATTTCTATTTTTTCTGGAGGTAAATTTAAGATTTTAGCTAGAGTAGGTTCCATCCACCCTGGAGCTTGAATTGGACCTGCCACCAAAGCTTTATCTTCTTGCACATGAGCAAAGAAGTTCATGGGCTCCATGCAATTATGAGCTAAAAATGGGGCATTATATGTTCGTTCAATAATAGTAGTCGCATTTTTAAAAGCAGCCTCGGGGTCTCCATCTTTCCGCAATTCTTTCGCTGGCATTTTTGCGAACTCTGCCATCATTTGCATTTGATTACTGCTGGTCTCAAGTCTTCCAGGAACTACAACTTCAGTTTTACCTCCTCTACCGTTTACTATATTTTTACTATCGCCAGAGGCTTCCCATTGAGCCTTTAACTTTTTTCGGGCATTCATTACTTCCCAAGTAGAGTTTCCAACAACAGCAATCATTTCATTGAATGTACGGGTGTCAAAACCACCTTGAACAAAATCTTCGTCGTATAATTTTATACTAAAAACATCCTTAATACCTGGCATTTTTATGGCTTGACTAGCATCAAAAGATTTTAGTTTCATTCCAAATGCAGGAGGATGTTGAATCATAGCGATCAACATGCCGTCCACATGATAATCAATACCGAAAAGGGGCTTCCCAGTAACTACTTTTTGGCCTTCTACATTTTTCTTCGATTTATTAACTATTGAAAAATCTTTAGGTGTTTTAAGAACCATGCCTTTGGGTACCTCTAGACTAGCGGCAAGACTTGCCATTTCCCCGTATTTAGCCGATTTTCCATTTAAATGATAAAGCACACCCGCTTTAGTGGTGATTTCATTAACAGGCACATTCCATGTTTTTGCTGCTGCTTGGCATAGCATTTGGCGTGCAGCAGCACCTGCTTCTCTTAGTGGTTTCCAATACATTCGGACAGAATTGCTACCACCGGTAAATTGCGGCCCTAACTTGACATTATCATGTGGACCCATCTCAACTTTCACCTCACTCCAATCCACATCCAATTCCTCTGCTATTATCATCGGTAAGGAAGTCATCACATTTTGACCAAATTCAGGATTTGGGCATAAAATTTTGATAACATTATCTGGGGTGATTTTTATGTAGCCTGTCAATTCACTCCAATCTGCCGGAAGATTCATTACTTCAGCAGCTTTGGCTTCAGTAAACCAGTTGAAACTTAACAATAAGCCCCCTCCTGCCAATGCCGAAGATTTTAAAAATGAACGTCTGTTAAAATTATTCGTATTTTTCATAAGCTTATTTTTTTGCAGCAGTTTTGATTGCTTCTTTGATTCTCAGATAAGTTCCACAGCGGCAAATATTGCCACTCATTGAAGCTTCAATGTCTTCATCGCTTGGGTTTGGGTTGTTTTTTAGTAGTGCAGCCGCAGACATAATTTGTCCAGATTGGCAGTAACCACATTGGGCCACATCGTGCTCAAGCCAAGCTTTTTGTACGGGATGGGTGGCATTTTCGGAAAGCCCCTCAATAGTGGTCACTTCTTGGTTACCAATCGATGAAACAGGCATCTGACAGGAACGAACAGCCATTCCGTTGAGATGTATCGTACAAGCCCCACACATGGCTATTCCACAGCCGTATTTTGTGCCTGGCATATTTAAGGTATCTCTCAAAACCCAAAGCATAGGGGTAGTAGGGTCAGCCTCTACTTCTTTTACTTTGCCGTTTATTTTTAATTTATATTTTGCCATTATAATGTATTTTAAAATTAATTAAAGTTACTCTTTTTTTTTATGTTAAAGCTATTGTAATCAAACAGATACTTACAAAAATCAAATAATTTTATGTTAAATATGTTTCATAAATGGCTGTTTGTAAAAACGTTTTCCTGTGGCTTTGTAAAGCGAATTGGCTATTGCTCCGAATACGGGTGGGAAGGTTGGTTCACCCATTCCGGTTGGGTCGATATTATTTTCCACAAAATACACTTCAATAGTCTTCGGAGCTTCATTCATGCGTATCATTCGGTATTGGTCAAAATTACTTTTTTCAGGTACCCCTTCTTTAAAAGTCAATTCACCGAAAAGGGCATTACCAATAGCATCCACAATGCCACCTTGAGCTAGATTTTTGGCTCCGTCAGGATTGACAACTATGCCACAATCTATGGCACACAATACTTTATTAATTTGTAACTGCCCCTCTACAATTGCAGTATCAATTACCACAGCCGCATAGGTATCATGGCAGAAATAGGCCGCGACCCCAAGATTTCCTGTTTTTTTGAGCTGATCCCAATTAGATTTCTCTCTCACTAATTTCAAAACTCCAGCTAATCGATCGGACTCGTATTCGTTGTTTTTACCCACTGGATTTCTTTTCGCTTTTTCAAGCAATTCTAATCTAAAATCGATGGGGTCTTTGCCAGCTGCTTCTGCTACTTCATCGAGAAAGGCTTGCTCTGCCGCAGCGTGAAAATTAGAACGGGGTGCTCTAAACGAACCCGTGGTGATGTTGGAGGGAATCTCCCAATCTTCGGCCAAATAGTTATCTACAGCTCCTGCTGGGAACCGGTTTTGATAAATGGGCGATTCTGGGTTTCCTCCCGTATTGAGATGTAACCCAACGAGCTGATTGTTTTCATCCAAAGCCGCTCTGTATTTTGCCAAATAAGTGGAACGATAGATGCCCGAAGTCATGTCGTCTTCGCGAGTATAGAATAGCTTCACAGGGGCTTTTACTTTTTGAGAGATCAAAGCGGCCTCTATGGCCCAGTGGGCATAAGAACGGCGGCCATATCCACCACCCAAGCGGGTCATTTTAAAATCGATTTTTTTTAAAGGAACCCCTAATCGGGCAGAAAGGGCTTGTTCGGTCAATTCCGGTTTTTGTAAGGGACCAATCATCTCGATTTTATCTTCACGCACATCGGCAAAGAAATTCATGGGTTCCATGCAATTATGAGCTAAAAAAGGAGCCATATAGGTTGATTCTATCGTTTTTGAAGCCTTAGAAAAAGTTGCTTCTATATCACCATCGTATCTTTTTATGGTTCCTGGCTTTGCAGCCATTTCTAACATTTTACTTTCGTGATCTTCGGTGTTCTCTAGGCCTGCAGGAACTGTGAATTCAGATTTTCTGCCAAACATATTTCTTTTGAAACTATAAGCCTCAAAAGGCTCCCAAGTTACTTTGAGGGCTTTTTTGGCATTCATGACGGTCCAAGTATCGTCACCTACTATAGCCACTACTTCATTAAAAGTGGTAGTATCAAAAAAAGTGCGTTCATAATCGTCATTGAAAATTTTAATGTCAAATACATCTACAATGCCTTTCATTTTTTTAATAGGAGAAGCATTATAAGATTTGAGTTTCATGCCAAATGCAGGCGGATGCACAATCATGGCGATTTTCATGCCTTCTTTGTGGGTGTCAATACCGAAAAGAGGTTTTCCGGTGACAATATTTTCTCCTTCCACGTTTTTGACAGAAGTACCAATGATTTTAAACTCTTTGGTGGATTTCAATTCCACATTTTCGGGGACTTTTTGCACCGCAGCTAAACTTGCAAACTCCCCATAAGTTGCAGATTTTCCTGATTTTAGATGATTTAAAGTCCCTTTTGATGTAGAAATTTCTGAAATTGGCACCTCCCATTTCAGAGCTGCTGCAGCTTTCAGCATTTGGCGAACTGAAGCACCCGCAGTTCTCAAGATTTTCCAACCTTGATGTATAGCCTGTGACCCACCAATAAACTGACGTGTAAAATGTTTGGTATCCAGATCTGCTTGTATAACCACCACATTTTCCCAATCGGCATCCAGTTCGTCGGCCACGATCATGGGCATAGAGGTTTTTACATTCTGCCCGCCCTCGGGATTAGGGGACATAATCTGAATGCGATTGTCAGGTGTGATTTTAATGAAGGTATTGAATTCTAAAAACTCATTTTGACCAATCAAATTATTTTCTACGGCTCTAGCTGAAACCCACGAAATATTAAACAAAACTCCTCCGCCTGCCAAAGCGGTTGCTTTTAGAAATGAGCGGCGATTGAAGGAATTTTGAGTAGGTTTCATAAGATGATTCAGTTTTTTATATGGCTTACGAAACAATAAGCTACTAAAAATATTAGATAAAATTGCTCCAAAATGACAAAGCTTTTAGTTTAGCCCCATCAGTTTTGAAAAGGAAAGTGACCCCATTTTCCATTCGTTATTGACTTTAACATAAACTTCTGTTACCATAAACGGATTACTAACTTCGTTGGTACCCACTACGGCCAAAAGTGTGATCCTGTTTAATAATATTACAGTATTATCAATAATAATTGGAGAGAAAACCTCATGAATATCCGCTTTTTTGTAATGAATAAAACCAGATTTGATGATCTCTATCTCACGAGTTTTGCCCCAAGAACCACCCATGTGCACAAACATGGCTTGTTCATCAAATAATTTATCAAGTTTATCTACGTCTTTGTCGGCCATCCATTGCCATTTATTTTTGGAGAGAGTTTTTATTTCATCCGCTACAGAATTTTGGGCAAATGCTGAAAAGGAAAAAATAAAAAATGTCAGGAAACTGAAAAATGTTTTTTTCATATTGAAAGTGTTTTTTTGAAGGTTTTAATTACTTTTTGATTTGATGCGTATCTCTTACGCTACTAAAGGTTAGAGCTAACATTTTCCAGTTTTTTTTCTGTTTTTGATAAACTTCCGTTACCGTAAACTCCGTGGATACGTCATTACCCCTTACGTGTGCTACCAAAGTTATTCGGTTCCACACGATGGCTGTTTTACCTGATATTTCAATGGCTGTATCATGCACTTTGGCTTCTTTGTACCAGATACTCCCTGACTTAATAATCTCCAGTTCCTCTGGGGATTTCCAGGTCCCGCTCATGTGTACAAACTTGGCTTTGGCATCAAATAGATCTGCAAGTTTATCCACATTTTTGTCGGCCATCCATTGCCATTTGTCTTTGGATAGTTGGAGTACTTCTGACTCTGTTTTAGACTGGGCCATGGAGACCTGAAATACTGAAAATATAATGGCAATGCTTAAAAGGAAGGTTCTCATGATAATTGATTTATTTATTAAATTTAGAAATGTCATATATACGTGAATTCACATACTAAGATTGTTATTTCGCAGCAGGGATAGAGTCATTGTTTGAGCTCTTTTGGGTTCACCCAAAAAGCGAGTGACGAAAGCCCGCCCGGCTGCCCAAAATTAGAATGAATATTTACAAAGGTGGGCATAAAAACATTAGGTTAGGGTATATGAATTACTGCTTTTGCTACCATTTTTACTTATTAAATGACTACCCTTATAGTAAGATACTTAATTTGATTATTTTTGGAAGAAACAAGAACTAAAATGGATAAAAAATATAGGATTTCGAGCATAAGCCAGTATAATGCAGACAATAATCAGATGACTTTGCACCCCTTGGTAAGCGTAGTTGATTTTTCGAAAGCGGCAGAAAGAAACTGGGGGGAGGCGTGTAAAGTTCGGTTTGAATATGAAATGTATTGCATATACCTAAAAGATGTGAAATGCGGTGATATACGCTATGGACGGGAATATTATGATTATCAGGCTGGTACTTTGGTCTTTTTTGCTCCTGGTCAAATAGCAGATTATGATATGCCTGCTGAGCCGTATCAGCCTATTGGTCACGGTTTGGTTTTTCATCCCGACTTGATTCATGGCACTACTTTGGGTAAAATGATACTGGATTATGGTTTTTTCTCGTACAAATCAAACGAAGCCTTACATATTTCAGATGATGAGCGTCAAGTAGTGCTCGACTGTTTTGCCAAAATCTATCGGGAATTAAAACAAGGGGCGGATAAACACAGCAAAAAGCTGATTGTGTCTAACATTGAGCTCTTTTTGAACTATTGTGAACGGTACTACGACCGGCAATTTATCACCCGAGAGAAGGTCAATCATGGTATTTTGGCCAATTTTGAGGAAATGCTTAACGATTATTTCCAGTCGGATAAACCACAGCTTTTGGGTTTGCCGTCAGTCGCCTATTTCGCAGAGCAATTACACCTTTCGCCTAATTACTTTGGGGATTTGATCAAAAAAGAAACGGGTAAATCTGCCAAAGAATACATTCAAATCAAAACGATAGATATCTCCAAAGAAAAGATTTATAAGGACAAAACCGTAAACGAAATCGCCTACGAAATGGGCTTTAAATACCCGCAGCATTTTACACGTTTATTTAAGCAGAAAGTTGGAGTAAGTCCACTGGAATATAGAGGTTTGAATTGAGAATTTAATAGAAATAACTCTTTGATATTTTTCTTTAGTAAACAACCCCTTTTAAAAACTTTTACCCCACTTTGCTCTTTTTGATAAAATACCTGCCTAATACAAATATAAGTAAACCGAGTGAAGCCAAACCGGCCATTACGCCCGTCATGGGCAAAGCGGTGCCATTGCTTAAAATACCTACCAAAGCTGCACCTAAGGAACCGATACCCATTTGTAAAGCACCCATAAGGGCAGAGGCACTGCCCGCTTCTTTTGAGAAAGGTGCCAAAGAGAGTGCCGAGGCATTTGGAAAACTGAAGCCTTGGCAGCTTAAAAATAAGAAAATCAAGACCACCGCACTGTAGAAATTTAACCATCCAAACACCGTAAAAGCCAACAACAAGAGCCCTAAAACTGTCTGAATGCTGAGGGTATAGGTCATGATTTTTTCTGAAAAATATCTTCTTAAAACAATATTATTAAGTTGGCTACTGAGAATAAGTCCGCCAGCTAACAAACTAAATATCCATCCGTACTGCTGCTCTGAAGCACCGAAAAGCTCCATAAATACAAATGGTGAGCCCGATATATACGCATATACACCACCCGAAACCAACGAACCCGCCAACGCATAGGTGAAGAATTGTGGGTTTGTGAAAATTCCCCAGAAGGTTTTGGTAATAACCGAAGGTTTAAGAGAAAGCGAAGAATCGGCACCTTTGGTTTCACCCAAAAAGAAAAATACCATACCTACCAAAAATAAACCCAAACCTACTTGAAACCAAAAAACCGAATGCCATCCTAAGTGCACAATCATGTAGCTACCCATAGTTGGAGCTAACATGGGTGAGACCCCTAAAATGAGTATTAGAATAGAAAATATTTTGGCACTTTCGTGTACCTCAAATACATCACGCACAATAGCCCGCGAAGAAACCATGCCCACACAGCCACCCAAGGCTTGCAAAAGACGAAAGCCGATAAGCATCTCTATACTATTTGATATTGCACAAGCAGCCGAAGCACCTGTATAAATTAATAGGCCAATTAATAAAGGCGTTTTACGCCCAAACCTATCAAGCAAGGGCCCGTAAATCATTTGCCCCAAGGATATTCCAATAAAAAAACTAGACAAAGTATATGACACATAATCTATAGAAACTCCAAGGTCTTTCGCCATAACAGGAAATCCAGACAGATAGGTATCTATCGAAAATGGCCCAAGTGCAGATAGCATGCCGAGTATAAAAATGAGAAGCTTACGATTATGTATCATGTAGGTTGTAAAAGTGTATAAACAAAGGTATGCCATTTAATTTGGTCATAAGCAAAAACATGTCATTTGCTCACAATCCAGTGGCTGCCTCTTGGGCGTCGGTGTACCTTGTCCCTACTATTTTAATCTCTTCAGATGCTGCTGTTAGTTCCTCAAGTTCATTTGGCGTAAAACGGATGTTTGCCGCTCCTTTGTTTTCTATTAAACGATTGATTTTTGTAGTACCTGGAATTGGCACAATCCATGGTTTTTGGGCCAACACCCACGCCAAGGCTATTTGAGCATTAGTGGCCATTTTCATTTCTGCAAAATATGTAATTACATTAACCATAGCTTGATTTGCCTTTCGGGCATCTTCTGTAAACCTCGGTATTACACCTCGGATATCTCCTGCTTCAAACTTGCGGTCACTTCCAATTTTTCCGGTTAAAAAACCTTTCCCTAAAGGACTAAAAGGCACAAATCCAATTCCAAGTTCTTCTATGGTTGGCATTATCTCAGTTTCGTGCTGACGCGTCCAAAGCGAATACTCACTCTGAAGGGCAGAAACAGGCATTTCGACATGGGCTTTTCTTATGGTATTTGCACCTGCTTCCGAAAGTCCGAAATACTTGGCTTTACCTTCTTTTATAAGGTCTTTTACCGTTCCCGCCACATCTTCTATGGGTACATTTGGGTCTACGCGGTGCTGATAAAGCAAATCAATACATTCTACATTTAACCTTTTAAGTGATGCTTCCACCACCTTACGGATATGCTCAGGACGACTGTTTACTCCCATCATTTTGCCATCTTGAATATCAAAACCAAACTTAGTGGCAATTTGAATCTGAGCGGCCCCTGTTTGGTTTCTGAAAGGCCTCAAGGCTTTACCTACAAGCTCTTCATTTGTAAAAGGGCCATACACTTCCGCCGTATCAAAAAACGTGTATCCTTCCTCTATTGCTTGGTGAATTAAAGCTATCGACTCCGCCTCAGTTGGAAATGGAGCATAGGAAAAGCTCATGCCCATACAGCCCAAGCCTATTTCGGCAACTTCCAATCCTTGACTTCCTAGTTTTCTTGTTTTCAAATCTTTTGGATGATTTACATTGCAAAGATAAAGAAGTACTACTAGTCTGAAGTACGCAATCCAAACAGATACTTACAATTTTCAAATAATTTAAAAGTCTTATCTCAACAAATGGGTACTCAACTCATTTTTTTTCAAATACTAAAATTTTTTTCATGAATTCTACCCTCGCATTGTGTGACTTATGTCATTTACATTGGCTTTTATAATCTATAAATTTGATTAGTAATTAGCTAAATATAACAGTGAGAAGTAAATTATTTAAATGAATTAAAAATCATTCAATTACGAAAATCACACTAAAATTTAAACACTATTATCATGAAAAAATCAATCATAAAAATTACTCTTTTGTCAACTACCCTATTAGTGGCAGCTAGTTGTGCCAAAGATAAAGCAGTAGACCCTCAAAGTAGCTACAACCAAGGTCAGGTTACACAACAGATAAACAACCTTCCGAAAGAAACTTTATCTGCGGCCGAAAAAACCAGTTTATTAGTAATGCGTGAAGAAGAAAAACTAGCTAAAGACGTATATGTGACCTTATATAAAAAATGGAACTTGAATGTTTTTAACAACATATCGAGTAGTGAAGAAACGCATACCTCGGCTGTCTTATCATTGCTTCAAAAATACGATATTCCTGATCCTGTAGGCAATAATGCTGTAGGTGTTTTTGAAAACACCACTTTACAAAAGCTATACAACGACCTCGTGGCTCAAGGCTCGGTTAGTCTATTAGAAGGAGTTAAAGTAGGGGCAACTGTGGAAGACCTTGACATCTACGATTTAAATGAATATATGAAAAATGTTGATAACCAAGACATCACCTATGTATATCAAAACCTTACGAAAGGGAGTAGAAACCACTTACGCTCTTTTTATAGCCAAATATTAAGTCAAAACGGAACTTACAAGGCTCAGTATATCACCCAAACTGACTTTGACGCAATAGTAAACAGTGCCAGAGAAACAGGTAGCTGGTAATTAAAACAAAATTTAAACATAATAACAAAAATGGAAAACGTAATAGAAGAAGTTGTGGCCATGCCACGTATTGGAGACAAAGCTCCAGCATTTAAAGCAATCACCACACAAGGAAACTTAGATTTCCCGAAAGCCTACGAGGGCAAATGGGTGATATTGTTCAGCCACCCGGCAGATTTTACGCCTGTGTGTACCTCGGAGTTTATGACTTTTGCTAAAATGGAACCTGAGTTTAACGCACTCAACTGCGACTTAGTAGGGCTTTCTATCGACGGTCTCTATAGCCACATTGCTTGGCTGAGAACCATCAAAGAAAAGATAGAATACAAAGACATGAAAAATATAGAGGTGAAGTTTCCACTAATAGAAGACATCACGATGGAAGTGGCAAAAAAATACGGGATGATTCAGCCGGGTGAAAGTTCTACCAAAGCCGTTAGAGCTGTGTTTTTCATCGACCCAAAAGGTATTATCAGGGCGATTATTTACTATCCGCTTTCGTTGGGAAGAAACTTCGATGAGTTAAAAAGAGCCTTGATAGCTATGCAAACTGCCGACAAACATGAAATAGCTACACCAGCAGACTGGAGACCGGGCGATGCTGTAATAGTGCCACCGGCAGGTTCGTGTGGAGTAGCCAAAGACCGCATGGAGTCAGAAGAAGAGGGTATAAAATGTTATGATTGGTTCTTCTGCACCAAAGAATTGCCATTAGACAAAATATAAGAGCCATGAGAAAAATAAATGTAAACCTCTGGGGAATCGCTCTGTTGGTATTCGTAAACCTCAATTGTGTAAATACCAAAGGGAAAAACACAACCATGCGTGACAATTCTGAAGAGAAACTTTATTTGGACTTAGGTAAAAATATCGCTGCCAGCACACAAGCAGTTTTGGGTAAAAACTTAATGATTGCAATGGCAAAAGGTGGGCCGGAATACGCTTTGGAGTTTTGTAACTCCAAGGCCATTCCGCTAACCGATAGCATGGCAATCGAACACAAAACAGCTATAAAAAGAGTAAGTGACAAAGCCAGAAATCCTCTTAATGAGGCCAATAAGCTTGAGAAATCAATAATTGTGTCAATAAAAGAGCAATTAAATAAAGGAGATACGCCAAAACCTGAAATACGGGAAGTAAAAGGAAAAATGGTGGCGTATTATCCTATAGTAACCAATGCCATGTGTTTGCAGTGCCATGGCAAAGTAAACGAAACAGTACAGCAAAAAACGTTCGAAAAAATCAATGACTTCTATCCAAACGATAAGGCGACGGGCTATACCGTAAACCAACTTCGGGGTCTTTGGGTGGTAGAAATGCAAAAAACAAAATAATGAATATCAAAGAATTGCACACAGATCAGAAAGCCGTTTCGGCGGTATCACTTTTTAAAGGCGAAAACAACATGGCGAATGCCATTCAAATCCAAAAAAATGAAACGCTCAAAGAGCATATTACTAAAATACCAGCATTGCTACTTTGCGTAGATGGTGAAGTGGTTTTTGAAAACGAAAAATTAGAAAAACATACCCTAAAAAAAGGAGACTACGTACATATAGAACCCAATGTAAAGCACTGGCTAATAGCAAAAGAAACATGCCAACTGGTGCTTTTTAAATAAGGTTTCCTTTGCGTTTAGAAATGTAAAATAGTGCATAGAAATGCCGCCCTTACAGGGCTTTTTGTGGACTAGTAATTTTAGTTTTTTACCAAAATGCCAGCCCAATGGGCTTCAAAAAATTGAATTTGTTAAGATATGCTTAAGTAGATCGGCAATTAGGGCATAACAGCAAAAAGCAGCGAAAAGCTAAAGCCTTGTAAATGCGACATTTTGGTAAAAAAAACAGAAATAGCAAACAGCTAAGCTCCAAAAGAGCTGCACATTAAAAAAACAGATACAAACAGCAAAAAACCAAAGCCCTGTAAGTGCGACATTTTGATAAAAAAACAAAACCACGTAAAAACATCAGCTCCAGAGGAGCGATATTTTGGTAAAAAAACAGAAATAGTAAACAGATTAGCTCTAGAGGAGCAGCTCATTAATAAAACAGATACAAGTAGCAAAAAAAAACAAAACACTGTAAGGGCGTCATTTGGAAAAAAAAACAAAACCACGTAAAAACATCAGCTCCAGAGGAGCGATATTTTGGTAAAAAAACAGAAATAGCAAACAGCTAAGCTCCAGAGGAGCAGTACATTAATAAAACAGAAACAAGTAGCAAAAAAACAAAGCCCTGTAAGGGCGTCATTTTGGTAAAAAAAACAAAACCACGTAAAAACATCAGCTCCAGAGGAGCGACATTTTGGTATTACAGAAAAAAATTCTATTTCAAAACAAATAATAATATGAAAAACAGCATTTTAACAATCGTATTCGCCTTGATAGCTTTGGCTTCTTTTGGTCAAAAAAGCAAAAGTTGGACAGATTTGGAAAACATGAAAACAGTGATGAAGCAAACCTTTCCGCCAATGATGAAAGACAACGACCTTACTGCAGCTAAAAAGAATGCAGCCGAGCTTTACGAAAAAGCGGTAGCCTTACAAAATGGCAAAAAACCAAGGGCGTTTAGAAAAGCGGCAATGGCCGAAAAGTTTTCCGCAATTACAGCCAATGCAAAAGAAATGAAAGACTTAGTTGCCTCCAAAGCATCTGACGAAGACATCAAAAACAGCTTAGTTAGTTTCCATGGAGCATTTGCTGCTATAGCACATCACAAAAAAGCAGGTATGGGAAAAGGCCATAAAAAAGGCGAAATGAAAGGCGAAGGAAAGATGAATCATGGCGACCATAAAATGTAAAAATCATGGCAAAAATAGTAATTCTTGGAGCGGGTATTGCAGGTCATGTGGCCGCAGCTCATTTGCGAAGAAAACTCTCGAAAGAACATGAAGTACTTGTGGTTTCACCTAATCGCAATTACCAGTGGGTGCCCTCTAATATTTGGGTAGGAATAGGCCGAATGAAGTCAAAATCGGTGATTTTTCCGTTAGAGCCCTTATACAAAAAGAAAGGCATTGGATTCAAACAAGCCAAAGTGGTGTCTTTTCACCCAGAAGGTGACGAAACTGAGGATAAAGGTTTCGTAAATGTGGAGTATGTTTTTGGTGAAAAATTGGGTGTTCAGGAAAAAGTAAATTACGACTTTCTAATTAACGCTACAGGACCAAAACTGGCTTTTGATATGACAGAAGGCATGTTGCCTGGTACAAACAAAGCGTTTTCAGTTTGTACGTATGACCACGCCGAACACGCATGGGCAGGCTTAAAACAGCTGATAGATAAAGTGAAAGCTACTGGGGAGAAAGTGAAAGTACTGATTGGTACGGGTCACCCTAAAGCTACCTGCCAAGGTGCGGCGTTTGAGTATATTTTGAATGTAGAAAAAGAATTAGTCAATCACGGCGTAAGAGATAAAGTAGAAGTAACTTGGATATCCAACGAAAACGAACTTGGAGACTTCGGTATGGATGGCATGTTGCTTGACTACGGCGGTCAAATGATGAAGTCAAGCGAAATGGTAGAAATGGTTTTTGCGGACCGAGGTATCAAATGGATATTAGGTGCAGGAGTGTCAAAAATTGAAGATGGGCTGGTGCATTACGAGAATCTTCAGGGTGAATATAAAACCGAAACCTACGACTTTGCCATGTTGATTCCTGCGTTTTCGGGTCATGGATTTAAAGCGTATGACAAAGCAGGCCAAGACATAACACCGAAACTTTTCAAAGGATTTATGGTAGTAGATGCCGATTACACACCTAAACCTTATGAAGAATGGAGTGTGAAAGATTGGCCAGAGACTTATCAGAACCCTAGTTATGCCAATATTTTTGCTCCAGGCATAGCTTTTGCTCCGCCTCATTCTATCTCAAAACCAAGAAAAAGCCCCAATGGAACTGATATATTTCCATCACCTCCACGCACGGGAATGCCTTCGGGTATAACAGCGAAACTGGTGGCTGACAATATAATTGACACCATAAAAACCGGCAAAATGAGTTTACACCACAAAGGTTCTATGGGAAACATGGGAGCGGCATGTATAGCCTCGGCGGGCTTTGGCATGACCCAAGGCAGCGGAATATCGATCACCACCTATCCAATAGTGCCAGATTATAAAAAATACACCGATACACAGGGCCGAGACATCAAAAAAACCTTTGGAGACATGGGTTTGGCAGGGCATTGGCTTAAGTTAACGCTGCATTATGCATTTATTTATAAAGCTAAAATGAAACCATTTTGGTGGTTAATTCCTGAATAAAAATTTATTAATATCATGGCACATAAAATTTCAAAATCGGAGCATTCAAAAATGCAAAATCCATTTTTACAGTTTTTTAAGTACATTTACTTGAGCATCAAGATTATGTTTGTAGTAGCCGCAGGTCATGGTGGCACCCGGGAGTAAGATTGGAATTTAAGAATTAGATTTTTCTGCAGCGAACCTAGGCTGCAAATATAAAAAACACAAAATGGAAGACATGATTTTCTATGATAGGATGCAGTTTGCATTCACTATCACATTTCACTATTTGTTTCCGCAGCTCACCATGGGCCTGTCTTTGATCATCGTATACTTTAAAGGAAAATACCTTTTAAAACACGATCAGAAATACAATGACGCGGCCAAGTTTTGGATGAAAATTTTCGCCCTTAACTTTATGATGGGTGTGGTAACTGGCATACCGATGGAATTTCAGTTTGGCACCAACTGGGCCAAGTTTTCTGAGCTAACAGGTGGAATAATTGGTCAAACACTGGCCATGGAAGGCACATTCTCGTTTTTTCTGGAGTCTTCCTTTCTAGGTCTTTTTCTTTTTGGCGAAAAACTAATTGGCCAGAAGCTACATTTCCTTACAGGACTTTTGGTCTTTATTGGTTCATGGGCCAGCGGATGGTTTATAATAGCCACCAATGCTTGGATGCAGCACCCCGTTGGCTATGAAATTTTAGAAAACGGGAAATTTGTGCTCACTAATTTTGGAGCGTTATTTTCTAACCCTTGGCTTGTTCCAGCTTATTTGCATAACCAAAGTGCCTCTTTGGTAACAGCATCTTTTGTAGTAGCGGCTATCGGAGCATTTTATTTATTAAACAAAAACCACTTAGAGCAAGGTCGTATTTTTATAAAAACAGGCATTGCTTTTGGATTGGTATCTAGCCTATTGGTGGCATTTCCAACAGGTGACTGGAGTGCTAAAAATGTAGTAAAATTTCAGCCTATCACTTTTGCGGCGATGGAAGGCATTTTTGATACCGAAAAAGGCGGCTCTGAGATTATATTAGTAGGTCAGCCAGATATGGAACTATTGAAATTAGACAACAAAATAGCTGTTCCAAATGTCTTGAGTTTTTTGACTTATCAAAATTTCACGACCGAAATTAAAGGCTTGAAGGAATTTGATGTGTCCAAATGGCCGAAGAACATCCCCGGCTTGTATTATTCTTACCACATAATGGTGGGCTTAGGTACCATTTTAATTGGACTAATGGCTTTAGCTGCCTTTTTTCTTTGGCGAAATTATCTTGAAAAATCAAAATGGATCCTTTGGGCTATAATGTTTGCATCACCTTTCCCGTATATTGCTAATTTGGCAGGCTGGTATACTGCCGAAATGGGACGTCAACCTTGGTTGGTTTATAATCTATTAGCCACAGACCATGGAGCATCTCCTAATGTATCTGCTGGCAATACCCTGTTTACCCTTCTGGGTTTTGTAGGCATGTATGTTTTATTAGGATTGTTATTTCTGCTGCTCTTAGGTAGAATAGTTTACAAAGGACCTGAAACCACAAAAAAATAAGTTATGGAATTATTTTGGTATGTCGTAGTCATAAGTATGCTCACCATATATATGCTCCTCGATGGGTATGATTTTGGAGCAGGAATAGTTCATTTGTTTTTTGCCAAAAAAGAGGAAGACAAAAAAGCCATAACCAAAGCCATTGGGCCATTTTGGGATGCCAATGAAGTCTGGCTCATAGCAGGTGGTGGCGTTTTGTTTTTTGCTTTTCCGGTGCTTTACGCCTCCTCTTTTAGTGGGTTTTATTTGCCTTTGATTATGATCTTATGGTTATTAATGTTCCGAGGCATTGGCCTAGAGTTAAGGGGCCTAATTAAGCATTCTATGTGGTACGCTATCTGGGACAAAGCCTTTGGCATAGCCAGCCTTTTGCTAGCATTGTTTTTCGGCATTGCAGTAGGCAATATCGTGCGAGGCGTAAACATGGGGCACGTAGTCAATGGAGTGTCTACTTATGAGCCGCATTATTTTGTTTTGCCCTTATGGAACCCCACCCTAAACCCATTGGCAGAGAGCTTGGGCGTAATAGATTGGTTCACCCTTTTGATAGGCTTGATAGGTGTGGTGGCCTTAACCATTCATGGTGCCAACTGGATCATATATAAAACCAACAGCACGATAAATGAGCAACTGAAAAGAATCGTTTTTAGGCTTACTATTGTTTTGACCGTTTTGGCTTTGGTTTCGCTTTCTAGCTGGTTTTTAGTCATTCCTCATCTTTTTGAAAACTACTTCGCTCATCCTATATTCTGGATTTTCCCTCTCATATCATTGACAGGCTTAATTGGACTTTTCCGAATTAAAACCTTCAAAAAAGACGGTACTGGCTTTGTGTTTTCTAGTCTGTTTTTAGCCGGAGGATTGGCTTCAACGGCACTTTCAATATTTCCCAATTTTTTACCATCAACTAATACTATAAACCCTTCACTAAGCATTTATAATGCCGCTGCAGCTCACTATGGGCTATCTGTAGGTTTGATATGGTTTCCTATTGGAGTGGTATTTATTGCACTTTACTTTATCTTACAATATAGAATTTTTAAAGGCAAAATGGACGATGGCGATTATGGCGAGCATTGAGATAGATTTGAAGGTTTATTTTTTCAAAATCAAAATTTTTAAGAAGCTCTAAACTTACTTGGGCTCAATTCCATGTGTTTTTTGAAGAAATTATTAAAGTGCGTCACTTCATTGAATCCCAAAGCATAGGCTACTTCTGAAATATTCCAATTACTTTGTTTTAGCATGATTTTAGATTCTTGCAAAAACCTTTCGGCAATCAGTTTCGAAGTTGTTTTTTGCGTGATTTCTTTCACCGCTCTATTTAGGTGATTTACGTGTACATTTAACTGACTAGCGAAATCAGATGCTGAACGCAATTGTATGCTCGGATGATTTTCATCGATAGGAAACTGCCTTTCTAATAACTCCAAAAACAGGGAGGCAATACGCTGTGAAGCATTTAATTGTTGCTTTTCAAGCAGCGTGGCGGGCTCCATTTTCATAGCAAAATGCAACAACTCAAAAACTAGGTTTCGCAGCACGTCGTATTTATGCACATAATCTGAGTTTATCTCCTCAAACATTCTTTTGAAAATCGGCCTAACAAACTCGGCCTGCTCATTGCTTAACTCAAAAACATGGTTTCCGTTTGGCTGAAAAACTGAATATTGATTTAGATCTCCAAATCTTTGGAAGAACCGTTGATTAAAAATACAATATGCCCCTTCTTCAATCCGCTCAAGATTGGTACATTTATAGGGAATATGTGGGTTAGAAAAGAACAAGGCTTGCTTTTGAACTTTCACTTCACTGTCGGCATATAACATATCTATATCGCCTACCACAAACATGACTTTGAAAAAATCACGTCTTTTATAAGGCAATGGCTTGGATTTTCCTGGTTCTATTGGTTCGTGATTAAAAACATTGAAATGGCCAATATCTTCTTTGAAGCTATCGGGCAGCCAATCAAATTTTCGTTTATAAAAATCCTCCAAAGATTCTGACTTGTTCATATCATTTTAAAATTTCTTCATGCTTCTTTTTGCTACAAATGCACGAATAAATACTTACTGATTACCTTTTATTTGCCACGAATACATAAATCCCACTAAACCTAAACCTTATCCCACTCAAAAACATTCGTGTCTTATACTTATGCTTTCTTTTAAAGTTTAATATTCAAACCAACATTCCAAACAATTTTATCACCCGATATTTCTGATTTAATTTTTGTTGTAAATACAGAAGAAAGACTAATTGGAAAGTTCTTTTTTGAAAGAATCAATGTTTCATTAAAATAAGTGCCGCTGTCTGTATCTAAACTTAGATAAAAAATCTGTGGGTAAAAACTCAAATAATAACTTTTGCTTAAACCAATAAAAGGAAACCTTGGCATTAATGAATAAAACTGGCTTTTTTTAATGCCATTATTGTCTAATCTAGTCGCTTGAAGGGCATATACACCCAAAGAAAATTTCTTTGAAAAATAATAAGTTGGGGCGAGTTCCACTGCCGCATACCGCTGAGCCACGTATCTTTTATCATTTACACCATTTATTTGCACATCGGTTTCTTTCACAATATACGATGGATGGGCACCTACCGTTATTCCAAATTTTTCAGATTTTCTGTATTTATACCTAAGCCAATAAATATAAGACCACGGCTTGCCATTTAAACCCCAACGTAATTCAGGTTCAAAATATACGCCTTTTTTCCCTACCGAAAGTGTGGCAATAACCGCAGGCCTACCAAGTGATAAGTTAGGAAAAAGCGAAACTCCATTATTGGTAAATTGCACATTGGCAGTGGCACTCAGCGGCTGAGAGACTTTAATAGAATCTTGCTTTTGAGAAAAAGCAAGTGAATGCAAAAACAAGATTAAGCACAAAGTAAGTTTGATTTTCATTTAGTATATAGGGGTTGTTAAATTTCATTACAAAATTACGCCACACAAAGCATGTAATCTTACGAAAAACACCAAATAACTTACGAAAATCAAATATTTTTTAACGTAACTACAATCACTTGCTCCTTAAAAATCACAATTCAAAACCATCACTTTTTGCCCTTTGAATCACCAATTCTCCTATTTTCTTGCCATGGTCTAAGCCCATTTCAGCATCTACTCTGAAGTGAATAAGCCCATAAATCCTAGAGTTAGATGCCTCCAAAGCTTTGGCGGTTAACTCAGAACTAGCACTTGGAAACATGTATCCCAAAATTGTAGCCGCCGCAGAAGAAAATGTAGAATGACCAGACGTATAAGATGGGAAATTTGGTAAGCCAACAGAAGTTTTTAAACCAAACTGCTGCGGTCTAGGAGCATAATAATAATACTTGGCTTCCCAGCAAGCGATGCCGGCATCCATTACACCTGTGTTGAGATACGCAAGCACACGGGCCGTTGATATTTCGCTCAACTTAGCATTTAAACATAAGTCTGTCGCCAACCTGTTCCAATGCCCAGGCGGGGTATAGGTACCCGGGCCATCTGCCCAATAAGCCGCTATGCGAGACTGCTCGCGTGTTTGCGATTTATCTATGGCTTTTAGCTCTGCTAAATCTTTTTCCCATTCAGGGCTTCCCACTAAGAAAGGAGTCTTTGGTCTAATTTTTTCTAAAGTAGCTTTGTCAAACGTCCACGTTTTTACGGCACCATAATTTGGCAACAAGGGCGGCCTCACCGGAACCTCTAAGCTTTCCCACAGTTTGGTAACTCCCCTTGCTTTTGCTGCTGCTATAAATCCAGCAGTTACAGTTTGGTTGTTGGCATTGCCCATCCCGTCTGTTTTCGACTTGGCCAAAGCTACATCGGCCACGGCTTTACCTAGTTTTGCTCCAGCTTCTATATCGCTTTTTACATTTATCCCTGCCCAAAGCGGCACATTTAGGGCCTCTGCAAGTTTGGTATTCAGAAATTCGGTTTCACCGGGAAACATACTCAACAGCACCACATAAGAAGCAGAAGAAACCACTGCCCCTTCTGATGGATAAGACGGAAGCGAATTTTGGGGCAAACCCTGAACTACACTTGGGTCCGATACACGTATTGGTTTTCGATTGTATTTAAATTTATAATACCAAGCTGCCACCAAGGCGTCGTATTGGGCTATGCTGAGATAAGCAAAAGCACGCGAGGCATATGGAGGGTTAGCGAATGGAAACTTGGGCTCTGCCAGTGGGTTATTCGGGTCTGGAACTGGATAAGTGCCGTCTGCTTTGGCAACTGGCGGAAGGTTATATTTGGCCGCCAACTCACGAGCTATTTCATTCCATCTATACACAAAACCCGCCCCCCAATAGTTTATGCTTGCTTTTTGTGAGCTATTTACCGCCGGCAATACAATTTTCTTTAAAGAGTCTAACTCTGCTTTGTAACTGGCATCGGTTTCTAACTTGGGCAGTGCCACAAATATTTGACTTGGGTCTGCTATCAAAAAGGTTTTCCATGTTCCACCATTTTCATTTTGTTTTATGGGAGCATATGGCTCTACTTGCGTTACGTCCACAGATTTGTCACAACTAACAAAAGCAAGCAAAATCAAAGTGGCTAAAAAAAGGTTTTTATGCGTATACATCGTTGTAAAATCAGCTAATGATTAATAATTTAATTGATACAAAACACCGGCTGAAAGCGACTTGGTCTGCCCTATATTTTGTCCAGAAATGATTTGAGAAACACGTAGGTTAAAACCTAAGTTTTTGGGTTGGTATTTAAAGAAAAGCCCCACATTTCTAAACGCCATTTTATTTGAAACCGCGGGCATATCATTTCTCCTAATGTTATCGCCCGAAAGGCACGAAAACTGCTCCACAAAACTTTCTACTTGGAGGTGACTTTTTAAGTACCCTACCCTAAAACCAGCTTCTGTGGCATTTGGCACCGCCATCAAATTAGAATAAACGACAGTTCCATTTACTTGATACGAATCTCTATCTAGTTTGACTTTATCGCGGGCTATGTAGCCACCATGTAGGTTTACATAAATGCCAGCTTTTGTCTTATAGTTCAAAATAACTCTACCAGTAAGGCTTTTTGACTTAAGACCAATAGAAAGCGGCAAAAAATCTGGCAAATAGTTGGTTAGTGGCGTTGATGCTCCCACAACTCCATGAACAGAAAGCCCGTTACTATGCTCAAAAACCTTGTATTTAGCCCATAGACTCAAGTCTTGAATTCCCTTTTGACCCTTCAGGTTGCCGTCGCTGGTGTAGTTCGAAATATACGGTACTGACACCATCACATTTAACTTTGAGCTTAAACCAACGGCCGCCATTGCCATAACCGCATTGGAGTTAAAAGTGCCTAAGTTGGGATTGTCTCTTTTTAAGGAGCCCTCCCAATAGTTTTTCCAAGTACTTTTAGAGCCTATGAGAGCAAAACACGTGGTGTTCTTTGGCATATATATGGCATCATGGGGCATTTGAGCAGATGCAAATCGGATGCTTATCAATAATAATAAGCAAAGGCTTTTATTCATAGGTTAAAGTAAAATAGGTGACTTTGGATAGAAAAAATCTTCCAAAAGTAACTGAAAAAATGAATGATTTTTTAGGAATGAAAAAATATAATATTGGGGCTATTTTTCGAAACAGAATAAAAGGCAAATCCTGTTAGGTGACTTATATTACGGGGTTCAAACAAATTAAGATTTATCTTTGTTACCAATCATGATTGAATATATCCAAATCTATATTTTTTGTTTTTTTTCGATAAAAAAATGAGCATTGAAAAATAGGCTTGCTTGCCGCTCGACTTTACTTACATTACACCTACAAGTCGTGAAATAGATACTTGAGTGCAACAAATAACACCTATACTGTGACTAGGAATAGTTTTAAAAAATCAATGCTGCATTTAAAGAAAAAATGGTCAAACGATTTCTTATTCTTTTATCAAAACCAGGTCTCGTACTATTGAACTCGCTAAAGTTGTATTTGTCATAACCTATACTTCGTTTTTTTTCACCCATTAAAAAGAAAATTAAAGCTTAATGATTAAAACTACTGAGAAGCCTCCCATTTTATGTATTGAACAATATACCAGAGAAGAAAAAAAAGAAAATTTGGTATATGTAAGTAGACTATCTGCTCTCATTGACCAATTTGACTCTATCAAAAATCCGCATGGGCACTCTTTTGTTATGCTCATGCTAGTTTCTGAAGGCTCGGGAATACACAAAATAGACTTTGAGGAATACGAAGTTAAGCCTAATCAAATGTTTTTCTTATCGCCGGGGCAAATTCACAGCTGGTCACTTTCTAAAGAGACAGAAGGTGCCGTTTTGTTTTTTGAAAGTCAGTTTTTTAGCTCTCGTTTCGGAAACTTACTGTATCAGTATCCATTTTTGTTTTCAAATATTAACCCGCCACTTTTAGAACTCACTGAACCCACCCTGATAAAAAACCTGTTCGAATTTGCCTGTAAAGAATACCAAAAAACTTCTACCAATTTGGAAGTTATGCTTTCTATCATTCATCTTTTATTAGAAAAATCTAACGTATTTTATCATGAAAACCATAACATTACCACCAATAAAACTTCTGACTTTGTCACCAAGTTTGACAGTCTACTTTCACAATATTTTAAAAATTATAAAGAAGTAAAATACTACGCAGATTTGCTTTCAGTTTCTCCAAACTATTTAAACAGTGTTTTAAAAACAAAAACTGGCTTAAACGCCAGCTCATTGATAGCCAATAAACTAATAATAGAGTCTAAACGACTATTGGTTAATTCGCCCTTATCTATAAAAGAAATAGCTTTTGAGATTGGTTTTGAAAGCGATTCGTACTTTAATCGGTTTTTTAAAAAGAAAACCAACCGAACTCCAGCCGACTTTAGAGCAAATAATTGATATGTGAAACGTACCGGTTGATTTGTATCATATTTGAATTTGCTAATGCTTATACATTTGTAAAAAAATGATTTTAATCATACAAATATGGCAACAGCATCAGTAGCGACGGATTTCTCTGAAGGAGAAAATCACGAAGCACATCACGAAACTTTTATTACAAAATATATCTTTTCTACGGATCACAAAATGATCGCCAAGCAGTTCCTTATCTCAGGGCTTATTTGGGCTTTTATAGGTGGTCTCGCGTCTATGTTTATAAGAATGCAGCTCGGCTTTCCAAAACAAAGTTTAGAATTACTAAGGCCGATTTTGGGCAAATGGATAACCGAAAGTGGCACTTTAGACCCCGAAATGTATTTGGGAATGGTAACCATGCACGGCACTATCATGATGTTTTTTGTATTAACTGCAGGACTAAGTGGTACTTTCAGCAATCTACTTATTCCGCTCCAAATCGGAGCGAGAGACATGGCCTCGGGCTTCATGAATATGCTCTCATATTGGTTTTTCTTTGTGGCAAGTTTAATTATGTTGGCTTCGTTTTTTGTAGAGTCGGGCCCAGCTATGGGTGGCTGGACGGCCTACCCACCCCTGAGTGCTATTAAAGACGCCGTTTCTGGCTCAGGCACAGGTATGACACTCTACATTTTGGGCTTTTTGTTTTTTATAGTTTCTACCACATTGGGAAGCATTAACTATATAGCTACCATAGTAAACCTCCGCACCAAAGGCATGACATTTAACAGAATGCCTTTGTCTGTGTGGTCGTTTGGTATTACTGCCGCCATTGGCGTTTTGTCTTTCCCAGTACTTTTTTCAGCATTACTTTTACTGTTTTTCGACCGTTCGTTTGGTACAAGTTTTTTCTTGTCAGAACTCTACGTCAATGGCAAAGCACTAGCTAACCAGGGTGGAGCACCTATTCTTTACCAACACTTGTTTTGGTTTTTAGGTCACCCAGAAGTTTACATCATATTTTTGCCGGCTTTGGGCATAACCTCAGAGGTTATTTCTACCAACTCTCGCAAACCGATTTTTGGATATCAGGCCATGATTATGTCTATGCTCGGTATTTTTGTACTCTCATTTGTGGTTTGGGCTCACCATATGTTTGTAACCGGCATGAATCCATTTTTAGGCTCCGTGTTTATGCTGCTAACCCTTATCATTGCCATTCCTTCGGCTATCAAAGGCTTCAACTACCTGACTACACTTTGGCAAGGAAATATCATTTTTAGGCCGGCCATGTTGTTTTCTATTGGCTTAGTGTCGTTTTTGTTTTCAGGCGGAATGACCGGTATTATTTTGGGAAATGCCGTTCTGGATATTCAGCTTCACGACACCTATTTTGTAGTAGCTCACTTTCACTTGGTGATGGGTTCTGCCGCGTTTTTCGGAATGATGGCGGGAGTTTACCATTGGTTTCCAAAAATGTATGGCCGCATGATGAATGACACCCTGGGAAAAATTCACTTTTGGATGAGCTTTGCGGGCACGTATCTCGTGTTTTTTCCTATGCACTACTTAGGCATTGCGGGTTTCCCTCGTAGATACTACAGCTTTACTGGATTTGACTTTACCTCAAGTTTTGTTAACCTTAATTCGTTTATCAGTGTGGCTGCCTTTATTACTTTTTCTGCCCAACTGATATTTGTAGCTAATTTTGTCTACAGTATATTTAGAGGCAAAAAAGCACCTTTGAACCCATGGAAATCAAATACTTTGGAATGGACAACTCCTACGGCAGCACCTGGGCATGGCAACTGGGATGGGCCACTTCCGATGGTGTATCGCTGGCCGTATGACTACTCAAAACCCGGAGCAGAAGATGACTTTATACCGCAAAACGTACCGTTCTCCGAAACGGAGTCATCGAACCTTGAAAACGAAACGGATGAACTCACCAACCCTTGGAAAGAGTTTGAAAGGCTCCAAAAACTAAATGATTAATGCTTGATTGGTATTTTTATAAACTACAAAGGACAAGTCTTTAACAGGCTTGTCCTTTGTTATTAGTTAGATGCTCAAAAATCACCTTTTCCCAAGACTCCCGTAGTCTTTCATGGCTTTTTCTTTGATCTCCATTTGTATTTCTCTGGCCTTTTTTACCCATTCTGCTCGGTTATTTCTGTATCTAAAAGCTAATATTTTAACCATCATTTTTGAAATATAAGGAAAAAAAGGAAGTCTACTTTTGGGCAAACCCAAGTTTCGGCAAGAGTTTCGACTCAAAAAAAACTGATTGAAAGAAAGGTTCGCCTCATAAATAAGCCATTTCTGAAATTTTGTGCCTGTTAAATAAAAATTAAGACCGAAAATATCAGTGAATATCAAAACAAAATTTCTATTGTATTTTTATATTTTTTCCAATTTTAAAATATTAATATTACTCTTTAAAAAACTTTTTTTTGACCATACATAACATCAAATTTGGGTATATCGTGTGCTATTTTTTAATAGTCAACCTCTGCTTTGTACATACCAGAGTTTATGCTCAAAACTTTGAATTTGAGCAAATAAATGTAAAGAATGGATTACCCTCAAACAACATCTACCAAATCCTCAAAGACTCCAAAGGATATTTGTGGATTTCGACCAACCTTGGCCTGGTAAGGTACGATGGCTATGTGTTCGAAAATTTTGGTGTAAACTCAAAAATAGACGCAATGGCCGTTAGTTCCCATGGAAATGTATGGTTTAGTACCAACAAAGGACTTTTTTATATCAACGAAAACCTTTCGAAACCCATTCAAAAGCTCCATTCTAACTTGTCAGATAGCTTGGCGGACAACGACCACTTTGAATCTCTTTTTATCGATAAAAATAACTGGATTTGGTCTACCGACTTTCATCATATTAAGGTATTCAAACCAAACGAAAAAAAAATTACCGCATTCCAAATTTTAAAAAACAACACCCAAAATCCAAAAATTGCCAAATTTGCATTTGGTCATAATAAACAGCTGTGGGCTATTAACCATTTGGGCCTTTGTAGATTTAACTATAACCTCAATAAATGGGTTTGGTACTTAAAGAAAAAAAATCTTAGTAGTATTTATTACGACACAAAAAATAGCCTTTGGTATCTAGGAGATAGTAATGGAAGGATATTCACTTATCACCCTGTCACAAAAATTTTAGAACCGATAGCCAAATTACAAGGTAAAATTCTAGAAATCGAAAAAAAAGAAAATTCATTACTAGCCTTAAGTCCGTATGAGGTGCATGAAATATCGCTGCAACCTAATCATACAACCTCCGTAATAACACAAAACTTAGAGCCCAACCTAGAGTACAGACAAATGTATGTGCTTAATAGTACTACACTATTTTTAGCCACAGAAGATGGTCTTTACCAACAACTTATAGACAACCAAACCGTTAGCTTGCACTTATTTCCGAAAGAATTTAACCAAAATAAATCAAAAGTTATGGCCATCTCAAAGCTAAACCAAAATTCTTTACTTTTTGGTTTAGATAGCGGCCATCTTATATTATGGAACAAAACCCTTAACAGTTTTAAGCTTATTCAGAGTAAAAGCATTGGGCATATTAACCAAATAATTACCCATGAAAACACCTTTTACATTTGTACAGACAGAGGTCTTTTCAGTTTAAATAATCACCGTAAGTTGCAACTTTTGTTACCTGGCGATTTTAAAAGTTTAAGTACTGACAATCAAAATAGAATTTGGCTACTTAGCTCCAATAGGCCCATACTAGTTTTTGATATTTTCTCCAAGAAAACCTTAACACCTTGGAAAAAACTCCCCTACCCATCTTTTTTTGAGGAAAACCTCCTTAACAAAATCATTTATTGTAATCACAAAATGTGGATCGCCGCATGGCTACCTAAAGGTTTCGGAATATTATTTTTTGATTTAAAAAAAGGAGAGTTTGTACAATTGAGCGATTTAAACCCCCATCAATTATTTGTTAGCGATTATTACCTAAATGTGTTTAAAACAAATGACCAAAACCTTTACTTTTCGGCATATGGCGGTTTTAATCAAGTAAATGCCAAAGGAAATATTACTTCGGTATATAAATCCGACGACCATACAAACCAAATCCCAGACAACCAATACTTCAATATCGCCAAAGATCCTTTCCAAAATATTTGGGTTGGCACCCACGAAGGCCTCGCCCAAATAAAGCCTGATGCCTCTATAAAAAGATATACGCAATACGACGGGTTAAATTCAAATGTCGTTACTTATGGCTTTTATTTAGATTCTAACTATTTATACCTTGGCTCAAAAAATGGGTTTAATATTGTAAAAACCAATGATCAACCCTCTGCGAATAAACCAAAACTATACCTTAGCCACCTCAAAATCTTAGGTGAAGCGAACCAACGATATGAAACTTCAAATTTGATCCTAAAAAAAGCCAATAATAATATCAATATTGCTTTTACTACCCTAACCTTTGAGCCAAAAAACACCCACCAATTTCAATATAGAATGAAAAACATTCATTCAAATTGGATAGAAATAGGCTCTAACCCTGAAATTAACTTGGTAAACTTAGACAAAGGAAAATACCAATTAGAGCTTGCTGTTGTAGACCATAACGCAAATTCAAATTCGGAAAACACCATCATAAATTTCGAAATACTACCTGCTTGGTACGAAACTCCCTGGTTTAGAATAGCACTATCGCTGTGTGTTTTGGGTCTACTATTTTTATTTTATAGGCTAAGGCTCAATCAGCTCAAGAAAGTTTTCGATATCCGAAACCGTATATCGGCTGACTTACACGACGAGATTGGAGCTTCGCTAAGTAGCATTGGTATCATCAGCGGCCTGTTAAAACAAAACCTTGTTACTGATAAAAAAAATATTGGTTTTGCCGAAATGATAGCCGAAGAAGCAAAAAAAACAGGAAACGCCATCGATTATATTATCTGGAACATCAACCCAAAATTCGATTCACTCGAGAGCCTTTTTGCCAAAATAAATAAAGAAGCCGCCGAACTAATTGAGGCCCAAAACATCCAATATGAGTTTGAATCTAATAGTTTAGAAAACAAAAACCTTTCGCTAGAAAATAAACGAAACCTATATCTCATTTTAAAAGAACTCATAAACAACTCCCTAAAACACAGTAAAGCCCATAAAATCTCCCTCCATTGTACCGTAAAATCACAACAACTTCACGTAATATTTGCAGACAATGGTTGCGGTTTTGATAAACAGCAACCTACTAGCCGAAACGGAATAGTAAATATTAACTCTCGCATAAAAACCATGAAAGGCACCTGCAAAATAATTTCTAAAAAAGATATTGGCACCACCTACCAAATAAAAATACCCCTCAAATAAGGTTATTTCTAATCAATCAAAAACATGGCAATTTTGCATAAAATTACAAGGAGATGAAAATAAGTGTTTACGAAGACAACGAACGCCTTTGCCAATTAATCTGCATGCTAATAGAAGCCACACCAGAAATGGAGCTATTACACGCATACGACAATTGTGTAAATGCTCTTCAAAATACCAAAGAAAAAAAACCGGATATTATCGTAATGGATATCGAAATGCCACAGAAACTTGGCACTGAGGCCGTCTTCGAAATAAAAAGTAAATACCCAGAAATAAAAATCATCATGCATACCGTATTTGATGAAAACCAACATTTGTTCGATAGCCTAAGCAAAGGTGCAGATGGCTATATTCTCAAAAAAGACTCTCCTAGCCGACTAATCGAGGCCATCAAGGAGGTTTCGACAGGTGGAGCTCCCATGTCACCTTACATTGCCACAAAAGTTTTGCAATCTTTTCGTAAACCAATTTCTAACCAAACATACGCACTCACAACACGCGAAATCGAGGTGCTCAATCTCCTAGCCAAGGGCTTTTCTTACCGAATGATTTCTATAGAACTCAATATATCTGTCGAAACCGTACGACGCCACATTAAGAATATTTACCAAAAACTGCACGTACAATGCGGCCCCGAAGCAGTTGCCAAAGCCATCAAAGAAGGCATTATCTAGGGCGTTTTAACACGCTATCCGCTGTATCTTTTTGTCCGTCTACGCCAGACCAAAAAGGATGCCGCTCCTATCGTTAACGCGATACACCCCTCGCAGAAATTAAACCCACAAAGGGTTATTGACCCAAATTGTTTTTTATTATATGGACCAAAAGGTCTAATATATCACCTTTTTATGGTATTGAAGCCTTTATAATTTTAAATCAATTTTGTATCAGAAATTAAAGCCGATATACATGAAAAAAAAATTGTTACTATTCGCTTTCTCTATTCCTATTTTGGTAAAAGCCCAAGTAGCATCTGAATTAAGCCCCCAAAGCCTTACTTTACCCAGACTTTCCACCGCTCAGCAAAATAGCCTCCCCCCACAGCAAGCCGGCAATATGGTTTACAACGCCGATGAAAAGAAACTTGCGGTGCATGACGGTACTGAGTGGAATTATATTTCGGGAATTTCCAATTCGTCTTTAAATCCGTATAAAAATCATAAATTATTTACAGAAACAGCCACTTTCACTGTACCGCCAGGAATCACCAATATATTGATTGAAATTTGGGGAAACGGTGGTAATGGTCAAGTCATGTCAACAGTGAGTGCCAATGTGCCATGTTCGGGAGGAGGTGGTGGACAATATGTGCAATGCTTGGCTATTGTAAATCCATCAGATGTATTAGAAATAGTGTTTAGTGACAACTATAACTATTTAAATAAAAATAACACAACCATAGCTGGAGCATACAATGCTTCCGCTTCTTTAGCTGGGTCTGGTTTATTCTATAACTCCACCAACTACCAACTTATAGTTTCTGGTGAAAATGGTAAAAGTGCCGATTTTAGTTTTCAACAAGCAAATGCTGGCGTTTTTAGAAAAATCGTGAAAGGTGGAGCTGGCGGTGGAACCTATCCAACATTTCGAAATGGAGGAAATTCCTATACCATGGAATTTGATGTTAATTCCGGACAGTATATTGGCGGCTCAGGTTTAAGTGTATTTATAAGTGATGGAAAATTTCCAGGAGGAGGAGGTGGATGCGGCCATAATGGGTTAACCTATGGAGTTGGAGCTGTAGGTGCCATATTTCTACATTATTAGACCTATGTGATAGTAAAAGGAAATGAAAACAAAAAATAACAAACTAATAGGCCTAATTATGTTGACAATAGGCTTAGGCATATTTTTCTATTGGGGAAATATCTTGACACAAATGGTTTATTTACCATTTTCAGGCAGGACTACCGAAGCAAAAATAATAGGGTTTAAATCAAAAGGAAGTAAGTGGATTGTAAAAAATGGCAATAACGGTTCTAAAAGTGTTCTAACGGGCAAAAGCCCTTTTTTTGAGTTTGTTTCAAACAATAATGAAATCATTAAATCGCAAAGCAAGGCTCCGCAAGTTTTCGTTTTTTTTAACTATTCCATTGGCGAAAAAATTTCTGTTGCCTATCCAATTGGTGATACAGCCAATGCCGTAATTCTTAATTGGCGTGAAATACCAGGCTTACTGCTGATGCTCGCTTTTGGTTTTTTAATTATCGTGGTAGCGTGGAGTATTCTAAGAGGCCAAAAAATATGATCTAACAAATTAAAATATTGACATACAGTTCATTATCTATTAAAACATGTAACACTTATGAAGTCATTTAGAATTACACTTTTTTTATTTTTCTTATTTCAATATTATAGTTTCGCACAAAATCCACTTTCAAAAGGTGAGCATTATGCCAACATAAATGGTTTGAAACTTCACTATGTGGTTTCTGGCAAAGGTCCTATTTGTATTTTTCCAACACCCGGATGGGGTCCTAATCTCGATGCCTACAAAAATTCGATGCCGGAGCTTGAGAAAACTTTTACCATGGTTTGGCTAGACACTCGAGCCTCGGGTCTTTCAGAAGGCTCTGACAATCCCGAAGATTATCAAACAAATGATTTTATTGAAGACATAGAGCAACTCAGAATTCATCTAAAACAAGAGAAAGTTTGGATAGCTGGACATTCCATGGGCGGTTGGCAAGTGCTTAATTATGGCATCAAATATAATAAAAACCTAAACGGAATAATAGCTATTGCAGCCTTTGCGGGTTTAGACCAAATGGCTCAAGATGAATATGTAAAAGCCATTCAAAAACGAAGTTCTGCCCCTTATTATGCCGCTGGGTCCAAAATGTTGTTGGGTCAAGATACCACAAAACGGACACTACAAGAGAATATGGGGTATATCATGCCTTTCTATTTTCATGATCAAGCCAATTTACCCAAATTTATGGCAGTAGAAAATGTAAAACTCAGCCAAAAGGCCTGGGAAATGACTTCAAAAGGTGGCTTAGGATCAGAACAAATTTTGGACTTATTGCCAAAAATCACAGTTCCTACTTTGGTTTTAGTGGGAGATGATGATTTTATCTGCGACCAAATTTCACACGCTTCGCGAATCCATAAAGCTATTAAAAATTCTCACTTGGCCGTTATCAAAAATGCAGGACATTTTATTTGGATAGAACAACCCGAAGTATTTTTTGGAGAAATTAACAACTGGATGAAAAAACAAAAACTATGAAAACTAAACTTTTTCTCTCAACACTAATATTTATATTATCAACAAGATACACCTATTCTCAAAATACCACACTCACTCCACAAGGCGTGATGTTTCCGCAAATGACCACTGTTCAGATTAATGCCATAGTAAATCCATCAGTAGGTACCTTGGTTTTTAATACCACCACAAATAGTTTTTGGTATCGGAAAGTTAGTGCTTGGGCAGAACTTCCCCAAGCTGGTAGTACCTCTAATTATTGGAGTTTAATTGGAGCCGCTGGCAATGAAATTAAAAATACCAATTCGGGAGGTTTTTGGACTGGCGGCCAATACTCTTTTAGTTATGAAAGTAACGATCAATCTCACCCTCCTACCGCACCCGAAAGCGGAGCAGGAACTCGCTTTATGTGGATACCTTCAAGAAGTGCCTTCAGAGCTGGTTCCTTAACTGATTTTCGTTCAGCAGATTGGGATCCAAACAATATCGGTCTGTTTTCAACAGCTTTGGGGCTGGATGTAAAAGCTTCTGGAGTGGGGAGTACAGCCATCGGGTCATATGTTTCAGCAACAGGTAGAACTAGCACTGCCATAGGGGCAAATCTCCTTGCTTCAGGAAATGCAAGCACAGCCTTGGGATCGAACAACACCGCTTCAGGTGATAAAAGCACAGCAATGGGTGGTAACACAGAAGCATCTGGCTACTACAGTACAGCTACTGGAGTAGGTACAGTTGCATCAGGCTCAGTTAGCCATACTATGGGTGAAGGGACTAAAGCAAGTGGAGCTACCTCTCTAGCTACCGGTTTTTATACAAAAGCTTCTGGTAGTCAATCTTTGGCGGCGGGTTACGAAAGTGTAGCGTCTGGAACAAACGCAGTTTCATTTGGCAATAACACCAAGGCGGTAGGAGCAAATAGTCTTGCTATGGGTAATAATACCATTGTTTATTCAAATGATGCTTTTGCCATTGGTCTTTTTAATTTTGATCCATTTTTTGTAAGTCCATTAAGTGTTGACCGATTTCTATTCACAATTGGAAATGGATCTAGCTCAAACCCCCGAAACTGTTTTGAAGTGCGACAAACAGGAACCGTTCAATTGAATCACTATAGCCCAGCACAAGATAATCCTGAAAGATATGGACTAAGAATAAAACGAGATATTTCAAATAATAATCAATTTTGGACATTTTCACACCCCAGTAACGAAAATCTTGACTTACATTATGGTGCATCAGGAGCATTCAAGGCCTATGTACGTCAATCCGACGGGGCATGGATGCAATCGTCAGATATTCGCTTAAAAGAACAGATTACACCTGTAGAATCCATACTCGATAAAGTGGCTCTACTAAAAGTTTCTAGGTATTTTTATAAAACCGATACGCTCCACAAAAGCCACCAAATGGGTTTAATTGCTCAGGAGGTTCAACCGCTTTTTCCAGAATTTATAACACAAAACGGGCAATATTTTGGTGTAAACTATGGAGGAATGAGCGTGGTGGCCCTCAAAGCCATTCAGGAATTAAAAACTGAAAATGAAAAAATGAAAATTGAATTGCAAAACCATTCCAATCAATTTAAGGAGTTATATAATCAGTTAAAAGCTGAAATTGAACTAGTAAAAAAAGCAACTATTACTTCACTAAATAATTAAAACCATGAAGGCAAAAATTATCCTATTGTCCTTGTTTTTGGGAATTCAAAATCAAGCTTTTTCTCAAAACTCCACATTGACTCCGCAAGGCGTGATGTTTCCACAAATGACCACTGTTCAGATTAATGCTCTAACTGGTCAAGCAAAAGGCACCATGGTATTTGACAATAGCCTGAACCTAATGAAATATTGGGACGGAACAACTTGGCAATCGGTGACCAATAGTGGCTCAGGTGGAGCTTGGCAAAGTTCTGGTATAAATCAGTTTAGTACCAATTTAGGGAATGTAGGTATTGGTACTAACACTCCAACAAATAAACTAAGTGTTCAGACGGTTAATGATTCTTATGGAATGATACATTCAAGTGGAGGTATTGAATTAGGAACCTATGTTGGAGGAAGTGCTGGTTGGATAGGGACCAAAAGTAATAATTCATTGGTAATACATACAAACAATGGTCAAAATCAATCCATAGTACTGCCTACAGGACAATGGGGAATTGGAACTAGCAACCCTAGTCCAACAGCACAATTAGAAGTTTATTCAATTAATAAAGGTTTTTTACCACCCAGATTAACCTTAACGGCCTCAGATTCTCCAAATCCAATTGCCTCAACGCCTTCAGATGGGACTATTGTTTATAACAATAATGCAACAGCCTTGAGTGGTGTAGGACTCTACATGTGGAAAGGTATTGGTTGGGTAAAAGTTACTACTGAAACTTGTCCCGCTGCTTATACAAACTGTAATAATAACTGTGTTAATCTAAATTCGGATAATAATAATTGTAACGCGTGTGGAACTGTTTGTCCGGGTCAATTAACTTGTATAAACGGAAGTTGCGGTTGTCCAGTAGGATATGTGAAATGTGGAAATAATTGTGTTTTGACAAGTAATGATCAAAATAATTGTGGAGGATGTGGTAATGTATGCCCTACTGGTAAAGTCTGCGTAAATGGAAGCTGTCAGTAAATTTGGAGAGGAGTTAGTCGAAATTATTTCTTTCTTATTTGATTTTTAATTGACATTTTCTCAAAGTAAAATAATTGAAAATTCACTTAAGATTTAATTAAGGAAATAAACTTAGACTGGCTTCAAAATTTAGGTAAAACCCAGATTATCGCCTAGATGTGGCAAAGCTTAAGAATAAATTGATAAGAATTAACATAATAAAGCCATGGACAATTTTATAAATATACAAAGACCAAACATTGAAAACGGACTCATAAGTGTTCGATTGAATGGGCGAATTAATTTCATCAAAACCAGTGATTTAATTTTATTGAACAGTGATTTGAATTATACTGAAATGCATTTGGTTAGTGGCAAAAAAATCATCTCTTCTCGAACGCTATCGCTCTTTGAAGGAGCTTTAAAACCCAATCAAAATTTCATTAGAGCCAACCGAAGCCAACTTATCAATGTCAATCATATCCAAAATCTGATTTTCACAAAAAAAACTAAAAGGATTTTGCTTAGTAACGGTGAAATCATTGCTGTCTCAAGAAGGAAATTCCCGATTGTCGAAAATCATATAAAATCTACAAGGCTATGAAAGTGTTTTTTAGTATTGGTTTCATATTACTATTTTTTGTAGCCAATTCTCAAATTTTTGCAATACCTGCCGATACTAATTCACAAATAAATCCAAATATTCTTTCTACTAAATTATTTACACTTCCAAAGGTCAATATTAGAAATTTAAATGTGCTATTGCAATGCCCCGAACTTTTGACTTTACCTTTAAATGACCCCTCTACAATTCAAATAAATTCAGGCACTAGGTCCTTTTCCGCTCAAAAAATTGAGGTAAACAACTCAGAAATCACAGGTAGTGCTAAAGTAGTTTTTTCGGCAGAAAAATCTGTAACCTTAATGCCGGGATTTAAAGCGGGAAATCAAGCTGTTTTTACGGCTCAAATTGCGAATTGTCCCAACAATAATCCGCCAGCAGCCAACATGTATATTCAAGGAAGAGATTTGTTTGATGCCAATCACCAGAAATTAGTTCCTATAGGCATAAATTATCCAACAGACTATTGGCAATTTTCTGGAGCAAACGAATATGTCAATCAAGTTGATTTGTCTGGAGCCAATATGGCAAGAATCGTCTGGTTTCAGAACGCTATTACCGGTACTTCCCATACAGATACAGACCTAAACACCTTAATTACCAAATTTGCCGCAAAAAGAATCACGCCTGTGGTAACACTTTGGAATGGCTATATCAATGACCCCAACCAACTCAATACCCCAAATGGCTATGTGTCTTGGTGGACAGATCCGGCCAGAGTGAATATGTTGAATACACACAAAAAATATTTGATTATAAACATCATCAATGAGCTTGGTTTTGGACGAGGCTTTGCTTACGACCCAAACTTGCCTTCAGATGTAGCGGCTTTTACAAACTGGAAAAACCAATATAAAATTGCAATAACAAACCTTAGAATTGCGGGGCTCGATGTACCCTTGATGATTGATGCACCTATAGGAGGCACAAGTTTAAAACTAATAAATTTAGCAGCAACAGAGCTTTTGGCTCACGACCCCAAGCACAATTTAATTTTTAGTATTCATGCCTATTGGGCAGTAGACAATCAAACCAATGAATTAAATACGGCAATCAACAACAATATTCCTTTGATTTTTGGTGAATTGGCAAATCGCCAACTGGGTGCCGACAATTGGAATACTAATCCTCCCTCGGGGTATTCTGAATGTTATTATGGAATCGATGGCACCGCTGTTGAGCATGCGGCACCTTCTAGCTTTAATTATAAAAACCTCTTACCCATTTTAAAAACCAATGGAATAGGCTGGTTAGGTTGGGAGTGGTTCAATGATGGCTGTCCGGCCCGAAACATAACCACCAATGGCGATTTTGCAAACTTGACTTCTTTTGGACAAGATTTGATATTTAACCTCTCATACGGCTCGAAAAATATTGCCTTAAAAAGTAATGCTTTTTAGTACGACAAATAAGCTCAAAAATCACCTTTTCCCAAGACTCCCGTAGTCTTTCATTGCTTTTTCTTTGATCTCCATTTGTATTTCTCTGGCCTTTTTTACCCATTCTGCTCGATTATTTCTGTATCTAAAAGCCAATATTTTAACCATCATTTTTGAAATATAAGGAAAAAAAGGAAGCCTACTTTTAGGCAAACCCAAGTTTCGGCAAGAGTTTCGACTCAAAAAAAACTGATTGAAAGAAAGATTCGCCTCGTAAATAAGCCATTTCTGAAATTTTGTGCCCGAAAACTGCGGTTCTTTCGGAATATTGAGCAGCGACTTAGCCAAAGCTATGGAGTCGGCATCGCCTTCGGGCTGAGTCATGGTCCAGATGTATAAAAGACGAACGGCTTCTTTTCTGTTTAGCGGAAGTAACTCGCTCGGTATACCTTGATAATGGCCAATAAACCGCCATAAATGAAAAAAGCCTTCTTCTTCTTTTTCGCTTAGCTCAAACCCAAGTTTTTCTAAGCCTTTCATAAAAAGTAAAGAAAAGCCAAGGTTAGTCGCCATCAAATCCGCTGCGTTTATGGGCAAACCCCAAGCGTTAGAGTTCCATTCGGGATTTTTCAAAACATAATACCGTGCCATGGCATGCACAAGCCTGACTTTCAATATCACAGCTGCACCTTTTGTGCCCGACTTAAATAGGTTTTCTTCTATTACATTTACCCAAAACTCGGTAGTTTCAGAAATTCGCTTTCCGGCTACTTTTTTAAGTTCTGAAGTAAAAACCAAAGGCTTGTTTACAGCAGCAGACTCGTAGCCACCCATTAAACTAAAGTTACGCAAAACCAACAAGCCTAAAACTCCTGATTTGCGAGCAAAAGACGCTCCATCTTCAAGTTTATCTACGTCAACCCATTCAGGAAAAACCAAGCATTCTTTCAGTAGCTGACTGGTATATGGGTATTCTTTGGCTAGTTCGGGTTGGGCTAAAGCCTTGTCTACAAAACTGAAAAGCTCAGCGTGCGAAAAACTCGCCATTAGCTCTTTGATGACCGCCTCAGCCAGTTCATCACTTTTTAAATAATATTTAGAAAAAGCAAAAATCTCTTCTTTGTCAGGGATTTCTGCCAGTTTAATTAACTCACTTTTCCATTGTGGCTGCTCCCAATAATGATTAAAACTCTGTGTTGGATATTGAATCCTTTCTAACTCCATGGTTTATGATTGAGAATATTTTGTCCTTTTAACTAAAAAAATCTTGCTTATAATAAAACTCTATACGGCAAGTGCCTCGCTCAAAATAGTAAACGACTTGAGTTTAGCGTCCAAATCATAAATGTGCGACGCCACGATAAGCTCGTCTATGTTATTTTCTGCAATGAAGATGCTCAGGCTTTGTTTGATGGTTTCTTGGCTGCCCACAAACGTACAGGCTAACATGTTATTTACGGCATTTTTCACTTCGGGGATATTGTACGCCTCAGGTACTGCTTCTAACGGACGAAGTGGCCTTCTGGTATTGGTTAAAATGCCAATAATGAGACTTATCAAGCTATTTAACAATATTTGAGCTTCTTCGTCTGTATCTGCAGCTAGCACATTTACACAAGCCATTACATACGGTTTGGCGAGTTTCTCTGATGGCTTAAAGTTATTTCGGTAAATGTTAATAACAGTACGAAACTGTGCTGGAGCAAAATGTGCCGCAAATGCATAAGGCAAGCCCATTTCGGCAGCCAAATATGCACTGTCGGTACTTGAGCCCAAAATATACAACGGAATATCTAGACCTTCACCCGGGAAAGCCCGAACCTTTGCGTCTCTATTTTCTTCGCTAAAGTAGGCTTGTAGTTGCTTGATATCGTTTGGAAAGGCATGTGCCGTTTCTTGATTTCTGCGTAAAGCCATAGCCGTGAGCTGATCGGAGCCCGGTGCCCTGCCAAGGCCTAAGTCTATGCGGTTTGGGTACATGGTTTCTAAGGTGCCAAACTGCTCGGCTATCACCAATGGACTGTGGTTTGGCAGCATAATGCCGCCTGAGCCTACACGAATGGTTTGGGTTTTTTCGGCTACATGGCCAATCAAAACCGAAGTGGCAGAACTGGCAATGTACTCCATGTTGTGGTGCTCCGCCATCCAGATTCTGGTGTACCCCAAAGACTCTGCGTTTTGGGCTACTTTTACGGTATTGTCTATGGCTGTTTTAAAATTGCCGCCTTCGGTCACGGTGGCAAGTTCCAATACTGAAATTGGTATTTTTGTCATTTTTGTGTAATTGCTTTCTATTAAAACCAAAAGAAAAATTATAAAGTTTGTTTTAACAACTTTATATTAAAATTGATTAAACAGCGGAGCTTTTACCTTCCTAAAACCCAAAAACGAACAAATTTACACCACCCATTTTCCAATGCTCAAATCCTGATTTTTGATTGGAAGTTCCCTAACGCGGATTCCCGTTATAGCGAAAATGGCGTTACAAACCGCTGGAGCAATACCCGGCGTACTCGGTTCACCTGCACCGCCCGGTTGAGCGTCGCTGTTTATTATGTGAGTCACTATTTCGGGTGATTCAGACATTCTTAGCATTTGATAGTCATGGAAGTTACTTTCTTTTACCGCTCCGTTTTCTATGTTTATTTCGCCATAAAGTGCGGCCGTTAATCCGAATATGATTCCACTTTCCATTTGAGCTATGAAGCCGTCAGGGTGCATCGCAAAGCCAGCATCGGCCACACAGGTAACTTTATTTACTCGTATTTGTCCTTCCTCCGAAATATGTACCTCGGCTACTTCAGCCACTATAGTTCCAAATGATTCTACCAAAGAAATACCCCGGCCACTGCCTTTTGGCAACACTGTGCTCCAGCCTGACTTTTTGGCGGCGGTTTCTAGCACTTTGAGCATTCGCGGGTGTTTCGCTAGCATTTCTTTTCTAAAAACTATCGGGTCTTTTTGGGCAGCATGTGCCAATTCGTCTACAAAAGACTCAATGAAATACCCGTGCTTTGAAGCGTCTACGCTCCGCCAGTTTCCCCACGGAATGTGCGTCTCAGGTATTACGTTGGCTATGTATTGATTCTCTATGGCATACGGAATCAAAGTGGCTTCTTTCGGGTGATTTTTAAAGGTGTAGAAATTCTGCCAAGCAGTCACTTTTCCACTTTTATCTAGTGCAGCTTTAAACTCGCTGATACTCGCATCTCTGTATTTATCCTGCTGTACGTCCTCCTCGCGGCTCCATAGTAGCTTCACAGGGAAACTTAGTTCTTTGGCTATTTTGGCGGCTTGCTGAGCTATATCTGTTTCTGATTTCCGGCCGAAACCTCCACCCAAATATTGATTATAGACATGCACCTGATCCATGCTCATTTCTACTATGTCTGCTACTGCGTTTTGTATTCCCAAGGGATTTTGACACCCTATCCAAACCTCACATTTATCTTTTTGTAGCCATACGGTGCAGTTCATAGGCTCCATGGCCGTGTGAGCCAAAAATGGCACTTTATATGTTTGCTCTATAACTTTAGAAGCCGTTTTAAACGCCCCCTCTACGTCTCCCGCTTTTCTGTCTGAATTAAAATCTCCCGTATTTCCTAGTGCTTTGGCAAAAGAATCAAAAATCTCAGTGGTATTTACTTTGTCATTTGGCGTGGCTTCAAACGTGATTTTCAAATCGCTCAATGATTGCTTTGCATGCCAATAGCCATCTGAAACTACCGCAACGGCGTTTTCGAGGTTAATAACTTTCTGAAAATTGGCTCTTTGGGTAAGCCCTGACTCGTCTATGCTTTTTACTTTTGCTCCAAAAACTGGAGCGGCTTTTATGGTAGCGTATTTCATGTTTGGCAACTGTGCATCAATACCAAACTTGGCGGTTCCATTTACTTTGGGTGGTATATCGTTTCGTTGGGTGGAAGTCCCCATTATCTTAAATTCACTTCTGTCTTTTAATTTTGGCTGAGCCTCCATTTTAAGTTTTGCGGCAGCTTCCGCAAAGCGAGCATAAGGTTCGGTTTTGTTGGTTTTAATATGTGAAACCATACTCTTGTCGGTCGAAATCTCCTCTATAGGTACATTCCAGGCTTGGGCGGCCGCTTGTTTTATCATTTGGCGTGCGGCGGCACCCGCTACTCGCATCACATACTTACCCGTAAAACGCACCGAGGCACTTCCGCCCGTTAGCTCCATGTGCATCACTTTTCCGATGGTATTAAAAATGCCATTCATGGTGTCTTGCAAAAACTCCGGATACGCTTTCCCTTCAGCTATAAATCCTCGTATTACGCCACCTGAAGCGTATTCTTTGTTAGAGGGAGCTTCTTCTATTTTAATTTTGTCCCAGTCGGCGTCAAGTTCATCTGCCAACATCATGGCCAAAGAGGTATGCACACCTTGGCCCATTTCGGCATGCGGTATGTAGACCGTTATTAGGTTATCGGTTCCTATTTTTAGCCAAATATTCAATAAGGTTTCGCCTGATTTCGATAATAAACCGGCCATCTCTCCTGCCCTATTTCCGGGGCGAATAGCTACGCCAAATATGGCCGCTCCGCCTGCTAATACCCCTGTACCTATAAATGCTCTTCTCGTCCACTTTTTCATATTTAAGGCTTATTTTTCTTGTCAATATTATACCAACAAGTCTTATTTAATGAGGCTTTCGCCTTCTCAAATTTTCCAAAATCTAATCTTATTTTTATTTTCATATCCAATTTAACAATCTTTCTGTATGTTTTTTGAATTAAATAAAAATAGTAAGCAAGGTATTCTAACTAAAGATTAAAACTGGTAAAAAGCTTACTTGTTTAAACAAAAAAAGCATGCTAACCGAAGTTAGCATACTTTACACATTTATAGAAATTCAGGGTTCAATAGATCCTATTTTACTCGCTTGGCTTCGGTCTTAAACATACCCATCATTTTACCTGATAGGCTGTCGTCGTCGTCTTTTGTTAGGGTTACATTTAAGTCAAAACCTGCCATTTTGAAGAAAAGCTTTATGCTCTCAGCTGTTTCTTCTATTTTATCAATTGCCGTAGCTTCATTTACACCTTTGGCAGATACAATTCCTGACAGTTTACCGTCAATACGCGTGAAATCCATAATCATTTCGGCATCGCCTTGGGGTGTTCCAAAAATGGTGGCGGCCCATTTGCCTGCAAAGAAGTCGCTTGGAGCTTTTGATTCCACTACCACGGGCACTTCGCCTTCGTTATACATTTTAAACTCCGCTCCCATCATCACCATTAGTGACTGACCCTCTGACTTTGGATTCAAAAACACGATATAAATATCTTGCAGTTTATCGGTTTCTATTCCCGAAAGATTAAACGGAACTGTTAATACTTTAGGCGTGAAATCCATTTTATCAGTTGCTTCTAAAAACACCGACTCTCCAAGTTTTTTGCCACTAATACTTCCTAAACGTACTTCTACTTTTCCTCCCACGGCATTAAGCTGAGGTTTTGGTGCAGTAGCAAAAACTTGAAGCTCTTTGATGCCACTCAAGTCAATTTGTTTCATAGTCATTGAGGCTCCGTTTTTAGCAGGAATTGCCAAATTATTTCCTCCGAAAGCCATTTTGTTTATGTCTACATAATCCTCAAATCCATGAGCATCTACTTTAGCGTTTCTAAGTACAAACGTCTGCTCTGATTTCAGTGCCGGTAGTCCGTTTGCTCCTTGGTCTTCATAGGCCGCTCTTACGATATACACGCCTTTGTTTTTGTCGCTATCGGGTGCTTTGGCTACATACTTTCCTTGTACAGGAAGTGACTTCGCTTTTGGAGCTTCATTGGCCACATTCAAAATGTATTTCACCATTTCTGAGGCATCGTTTGTAGACAATTGCGGATGACCCGCCATGGAGGTTTCTCCCCATACGCCGCTTCCGCCTGATATTATCTTTTTGGTTAAGGTTTCTATGGCACCTTTGTCTCCTTTATATTTAGTAGAAACCTCGCGGTAGCTTGGCCCGATAGATTTTTTCTCTTTGCTGTGACAAGCCATGCAGTCACTGCCTTCTATTAGTTTTCTGCCTGTAGCAAAAGCCGCACTTGCATCTGCCGAGCGGTGCCCCATAGAAATCACGTTTTTATCAAACCCTTCCGAAAGGTAATCGATATTCACGGCCACGTTTTCAGGCTCAATTCCTTCTCCTAACTTACCGTCTTCTTTGTCGCTCACTTTTATGTCGTATTCAAACGTACGGTTTGGCACATAAAACGACTTATTGCTATTTGGCATATTTAGGCTTAACACTGGAGGTTCATTTCCTGCGGTAACTTCCATAGCTTGGGTATTAATGCCCCCTTTGCCATCATTTACGGTCAATACGACCTTATATGTTCCTTTTTTGGTAAGTGTAACCGCCGCGTCTTGGGTGTTAATCACTTTCGCAAAACCTTCTTTTGAGGTTATTTTCCAAGAATAATTTAACACATCGCTGTCGGCATCAAATGTACCTTTGGCACTTAACTTTAAATTGAAAGGCGTAGCTCCACCCATTTGGTTTGCCGCCATCTGAATCTGAGGCTTTCGGTTTCCTCCGTTATATTCTATTCTGATAAGACGGGCGTCGTCATTTGCAGTAAACCAACCCGAGCCATACTCTAACATATACAAATCTCCATTCTCTGCAAACTCCATGTCCATTGGATTGCTAAACTTATAACTCGGCATAAAACGCTCCATAGACTCGTAGTTGCCGTCTTTATCAAGCGTTACGGCCATTATCCAACCTCTCATCCACTCATATTCAAAGAATTTTCCATTGTAATACTTCGGAAAAGCTCTTTCGGCAGTTTTGAACATATCCGAATAAAAAACAGGCCCTGCCATGGCATTTCTACCGCCACTACCTACCAAAGGAAACTCGGGTGAATCGCCATACGGATACCATACAAACGCTTTTTCGGCCGGAGGCAATACTTTTAATCCTGTGTTATTAGGTGATGTATTTATGGGAGATTTGGCATTCCAGAGTTCTAGGGTTTTGTTGTTTTCAAAATCATATTTATAGTAAGCTTTGTTATCCCCCACAAAGTGTGGCCATCCAAAATTTCCTGCTTTACGTGCTTGCCCTACCTCGTCGTGACCAGCTGGCCCACGAAGCGAATCTGGCTTAGAGGCGTCTGGACCTACTTCGCCCCAATACAAAAAGCCCGTTTTTTGATCTACAGAAATTCTGAAAGGGTTACGGTGGCCCATCGTGTATATTTCGGGTCTAGTACCTTCCATTCCTTTTGGAAAAAGGTTTCCTTCGGGTATGGTATAAGAACCATCTGCTTGTGGTTTAATTCTTATTATTTTACCTCTAAGGTCGTTGGTATTTGCCGACGATTTTTGAGCATCCCATGCTGACCTACCCGGTCTTTCGTCGCTTGGGCTATATCCGTTTGAGCCGTGTGGGTTTGTGTTATCACCGGTAGAAAGAAACATATTTCCGGCTCTGTCCCACGCTATTGAACCACCTGTATGGCAGCATTCCTCACGCTGTGTAGGCACCTGAATCATTTCTATTTCAGAACTTAAATCTATCTCGTCGCCTTTCATTGTAAATCTTGAAAGTTGGTTATAAGAACCTTTTACCGATGAATAATACATATAAATCCAATGATTGGTAGCAAAGTTGGGATCTTTGTTTAATCCCAAAAGTCCGTCTTCGGCTACGGCTTCTTTACCTTCTGCACTTACGTATTTTAAACTTACCGGTAATTTTGCAATAGTTTTCAGCTGCTTAGTTTTGTTGTTGTAAAGTCTAATTTCTCCTTTACGCTGAATAAACAAAACGCGGTCTTTGTCTAACAAGGTCAACTCCATAGGCTCGTCGAGTTTTTCTTCCAAAATCACCTTCGTAAAACGATTCTCTTCCGGACGAGATTTTGAGAAATCCAATGGAGCACCTGTAGCGGCATATTTGATACCTGCCCAAAGGTGATTTAAGAAAAGTGGCTCCGAGAATGTTTCATCTGTATGGCCCATTCCGGTATAAAACGAACGACCGCCGTTAAACTCATGGTACCAAGAAATAGGGTGATTGTCACCGTTTTTTCCTCCTTGATATGACTTCTCGTCGAGCTTAAGCACTACGTTTATTTTTGGGGAAATATTTTTATAGCTGTAAAATTCGTCTGTACGCTCAAACGACTCAGGCATCCCTTCGGTAAACACACCTTTTTGAGTTACATAGAATCTGCCTTTTTGTACGTTGTTTGGCATTGGATGGTCTAAAAACCACGCTCCCGCCAGCTGATTGTACCACGGCCACTGGTATTCGGTATCTGTAGCCGCGTGTATCCCCACATATCCACCCCCAGCTTGAATGTATCTTTCAAATACGTTTTGCTGTTCGTTGTTTAAGATGTCACCTGTGGTATTAAGAAAAACTATGGCGTTAAACTTTTTGAGGTTTGCTTCTGTAAACTGAGCGGCATCTTCAGTGAAACTTACGGTAAAACCCTTCTCTTTGGCCATTTTGGCAAGGGCTGGCTTACCAGCTTCGATAGATTGATGCCTAAAGCCTTCGGTTTTACTAAAAACCAAAATGTTTAGTTTGGTCTGAGCGAAAAGATTGTTTGCAGTAAGCAAGACAAAAATCGCTACCAAAAGCAGTCCTATACTTGTTTTTAATTTATTCCCCATAAAATTTTATATGTTATGATTGTTATATTGATTCATTATTTCCGTGCTATTTTTATCCGCAAAAGGTGAGCCTTTCTTTTCTGAGATTTAGCCTTACTACCCTGTAGGTCTTTTTGTTTTTGCCCTGCTATATCTATTTATAAAAATGTATTTGCAGTAAAAAAACAGCGTACAATAGAATTACAGATCATCAAAAAGGATGAAACCAGTGGCTTTTATTAGATTTAAAAAAGGTTGAATAAATGGTGTTTAAAAATAGAACTTCACAAAAGTATACATTTTTTTTATTTATTGTCTAATATTAAGACAATGAATTATAATTTAACTTTATGTTCGAATATTTACATTTCTGCCTGCTTTTTGTATTGACTTTTGGCTTAATTTTGTAAACCCATAAAGAAACTCCCCAAACGAATGAAAAAATTTCAGCCACAAAACTTCATCGCTCAGCTATCGGTAGACTGTGTAATATTTGGCTACAAAGACAAAAAACTTAAAGTACTGATTTCTAAAATTGTTTTTGGCAATGATTTCTGGTCACTACCAGGCGGATTTATCCTAAAAAATGAGGGAATAGACGATGCCGCAAAACGAGTATTGCAGGAGCGAACGAGCCTAACTGATATATTCCTTGAGCAGTTTCATGTGTTTGGCAATACCGATAGGTCAAACAACGACCTATTTGGCAAAATGCCCGAAACGAATGACGAAACATTTACTGAAAAAGGATTTTCTAAAAATGATTTTGAGTGGCTTTCCAACAGATTTGTTTCTATTGGATATTACGCTTTGGTAGATATAGACAAAGTAAAACCCAAAAAAGGAGAACTAGATGAATGTGTGGAATGGGTAGAAATATCTGAACTACCGAAACTCATAATGGACCACAACCTGATAGCTCAAAAGGCACTATTGGCACTGAGACAAAACCTAGACCAAAAGCTTATTGGATTTAACCTGCTACCTGACACATTTACCATGCGAGAAGTACAAGAACTGTACGAAGCCATTTATGACAAACCTTTCGCCCGGAATAATTTTCAAAAGAAAATATTGGACTTAGGTGTGCTGGAGCGTCTAGAGAAAAAATTTACGGGTGCCGCAAACAAAGCTCCGTATTTGTATCGGTTTTTGAAGTGAGAAAAATAGAGTGCTCCTGAATGTATCCGCTTGATAAGTTTTTGACAATCATTTAAGTATTCGTTAGTCACATATAATCCTGAATAAGTTTATATCTATTAATTTCAATTTTAAATTAAGAACTGAGTAGTAGTTTTTATACATTTACAAAAACCATTAATAGAAGTATACATGAACAAAGAAAACCTACAAAATCAAGAACAACAAAAACTTGAAAAAACCACAAAAAAGCAGTGGATTGAGCCTAAAATGGAGGAAATGGAGATTTTAGGTGGTGCAATACCCTTAACTCCTGAGTCAACTGCAGGTAGAAGTTAATTTTTTTCAAGCAACCAATCCATTTGGTAGGTCTTTATTAAACTACCTTTTTGACCCAAATCAAGCATATCATGTGCTTGTTTTGGTTTTAAGACCAAATGTTTAAATTCCATTTCTTTAAACTCTTCCAACTGCTTTTCCTTCCAAAACTCTGCGAACGCTAAAGTTAATGCACCGTTGTTTTTATTTTGTAACCTCACTTTTTCGGGCAATAAACCTAAGCACATATTTCTAAAAAGCATCCGCGACATAGGCTTTGGCTTAAACATTTCTACGGGTAAACTGACCACAAACTCTAACAGTCTAATATCAGCCAAAGGGTAGGCAGACTCTATACCATGAGATAAGGCATACGCTCCCTCAGACTCTGTCCTAAGGCAAGTATGAGGTCGGCAAACATAAGTAAAAAGGTATTCTTCAAAAGTCGGATAAAAAGTAAACGCTTTGTTCTTTACAGCAAAATCAAACTTGGATTTTGGAGCTAAAAACACCCTCCCTTCTAAAGTTTTATCATTACCTGGCTTCAATGTCCCCTTGGCTTTAAAAACATAATACATGAAAATTCGCTTAAGAGCCCTTAGTTTAAAATCTTTGATAAAGCCAAGTACTTTCTTTAGGTTAAAATCGTGCAAAAAACTAAAGTGGTAATATTGCCCTGAATTGGACACACATTCATCTCCCGGGAAACCACTCAAACATACGCCAACTCCTTGTTCTTTGGCTTTTTGAAACATGGTATCTTGCCATATTGAATCTGAGTCTGCATACCCTCCCATAATCAGGTTTGTATGTTCTAATTCTTCAAAAACATCTTTAAAACGATGTTCCTCAATAACATGATGGTTCTCCTTTTTTAATGACGCAAAATCTATGATTAGGTTTTGGGTTTCTTGTTCGTCAATTCCGTTTTTGGAGAAAGCCTTCGTTTTTTCATTCAAAACAAAAGAAAAAGTATGCAGTCTTTCTTTGTCAATTATCTGCGAAGCTTTGACCGTAATAACCGAAGAGTCTAAACCTCCGCTGAGTTGGCAACCCACGTTTTTGGTTGTTCTTATTCTACAAGAAACCGCTATTTCAAAAAGCCTTCGGAGCTCATTTAGTCGGGATTCGTCGGATTTAAATCCTGTTAATGATTTGGTTTTCAACTCCCAATATTTCTTTTCAACCAAAACAGACTCATTACGCTCAAAAAATATAAAATGAGCAGGTTTTAGTCGTAAAATATCCTCAAAAAAAGTAAGCTCTACGGGTGGTGATATTTGTTTTAAATTGTACGCTACATACAAATCATTGATTTTTAAAGGGGCATCAAAAGCGGCTTTGATAACAGAAACGCTAGTAGAAAACAGCAGAAAGTTTTTGTTTTTTAAATAAAACAAGGCTCGGATTCCCATTTGGTCTTTTGCCATAAAGGTCCTATGATGTACCTTATCCCAGATTACAAATGAAAAGTCACCTATCAAATATTGCACACACGCTTCTCCGTATTTTTCAAAGCAAATCAAAATAAGCTCTTGGTCGGAAATCGCATTTTTACCAAAAACATTACCCGTTAGATTTAATTTTTGAAAGAGTGCTTCTCGGTTATCTAACCTACAGCTCGCCGCCAAAACAAAACGCTCGTTTTCTGTGAGTCCTGCCACACATTGGCTTTCGATGGTGTTATGCAAAACCATATTACACATATAAACCTGATTGTCAGTATATTCGCTTTGAGCATCGGCCTTAAAAAATGAAACAGCAGTTTTCATCTTTTGCCCAATTTCACTCGGATTCTCAATTGTGTTAATGTTTATACATCCAAAAAAATGAGACATAGCTTCTGACTGAAATTTATTAGGTTTTATTTAGATTCAAAGATACAGTACAATGCTTGCCTAAGTATTGAAATAGAATAGTAATTTTGTGCCGACTATTATGAATAAAATGCCTTATAACTACAAAGCCTACGGCTTGCCTTTAATTTCGGAGATTGAACTTCCTGCCCTCGTTTTAGACAATGACGCTGAAAACTCAGTAAACCCCATATCTGTACGCATAGGAAAAGTTCCGGAAACACTCACCTCGGCCCCATTAGAAACAAAGCCGTTTACGACCTTTAACGAAAACGAGCTGAAATATCAGATAGATAAAATAGGGAAGTACTATATAGCAAACGGCACAGAGATAATCATTGAGCCATTGTCAGAAAACTGGGACGAAGTATTGCTTTATTTTTATTCAAACTGCTTAGCGGCTGCCTTATTTCAAAGAAATATTATTCCATTTCATGTTTCAGGTGTGTTTACAGAACCCAAAAAAGTAATTTTATTTGCTGCTCCTTCTCGAACCGGAAAGTCTACCACCTCACTGATGTTGCAGCAAAAAGGATACAAACCGTTTACGGATGATACCGCGATATTGAAAGTAAAAAACAAAAAGTGCTACGCTCAGGCATCTTATCCGATGATTAGACTTTGGCAAAACACCATTGAGAAACAAAGCAAGTTTGGCGAGCATGAAAAGCAGCAGATTTATGCCGAAATAAATAAATTCGGGTTTGCGTTTCACGAGGAGTTTAATGCCGAAGAAGTAGAAGTGTCTGGAATCGTGTTTTTGGAAGAAGCAGGATCTGATATAAAAATAGAAAAACTTACACCTGCCAAATGTATGCAAAACTTAGGTAACAATATTTACCGTATTCAATGGCTGGCAGGTATGAATAAACAAAACCTGCAGTTTATGCAACTTACGCAGTTTGCTAATATTTTACCGGCATGGACAGCCACAAGACCAAAAGGAATAGATAGTTTTGATAGTTTTTCTGAAGCAATTATTTCTCAAATTATAAAATGCGATGAATAAAAATATCATTTGGTTGGCCTCATACCCAAAATCCGGAAATACTTGGTTTAGGTCGTTTCTGACTGCTCTGACTACTGGTACAGAGGTTAACCTCGACAAAATGAATACCGATGGGATTTTTTCGAATAAGGCAATATTAGAAAAAACGCTCGACTTGGATGCCGACTACCTTTTGCCACACCAAATAGAAGAATATCAACGCATTGTCTATAATTACCTTTCTCAAACTGCCGATAAACCCAAATTCATCAAAATTCACGATGCATTTACTTTTTCAAATAACACACCGTTAATACCCGAAGAAGCTACAAAAGTTGCCATTTATCTTATCAGAAATCCTTTGGATGTTACACTTTCTTTAGCAAACCATGTAGGGCTTAATGTAGACCAAACCATAGAAAAATATATTACAAACCCGAATGGGGCTTTTATTAAGAGAAAATCTTCTGCTAGTACTCAGTTTCATCAGCCGCTCGGCTCATGGAACATGCACGTGGAGAGCTGGCTGTCAAAACCAAAGTTTCCGGTTCATTTTGTAAAATACGAAGACTTAAAAACAAAGCCATTTTTAGTTTTTTCAGATGCACTAAAGGCAATGGGCCTTACATATTCAGAAGAGCAAATACGAAATGCAATAGCGGAAACGGAATTTGAAAAACTACAAAAAAAAGAAAAAGAAAAAGGCTTTAAAGAAAAACCAATAGACTCGGTGGCGTTTTTTAGAAAAGGAAATGTAGGGTCATGGCGAGAAGAACTCACCAAAGAGCAAATACAAAAAATCAAAACTGCCAACGAGCCCATGATGAAGTATTTTGGTTATTGGGAAGACTAAAAACCTTGATTTTTTTATTTTACATAAAAACCTCATTTCTAAACACTTACAAGCTAACGTACACGCTTAAAAATAAAAAAAAGTCTTTTAAAGAAAATATAGATTTTATTAAGTTGATTTGCAGGTTAAATCAAAAGTAAAACGCATATTCTTTTTATTATATGACTATAAAAATCTACTTCCAGTATATTGGTATTTTGACAATTAGTGCGTTGATTTTTTCATGTAAAAAAGAAAAACTAGATGTAGTAGTTCCCATAGAAAAGGCCATTATTGTAGACACAAACTATCCCGTTGCGGACTCATTGGTAATTGATGGCTATTTCAATAAATTTTCGTTTGGCCAAGGTGAAACTGCCACCATTTTTGTAAATTCAAAAACTAAAGCTGACTCTCAATTTTTAGGCATATATAATGTAAATGGCAAAATTGTAGACGCCATAAAAATTTCCCTCTCTACTCAAAAAGTAGCCACCGTAGAGCCTTATTTGAATGGATTTGGGTACATTCCTACCGCTACATTTACAATACCCAAAAGCCTTAAAAGTGGCATCTATTTTATTGCCAACAAAATTCCTTTTTTAGTAAAAAACACGGGACCAATTCAAGGTGACTTTTTAATTGTTCACCCGAGTCACAACGACATTGCGTATAATAACAGTGGAGGAATGAGCTATTATTTGCCATCGCACCAAGTTAGAGCAAGAGTATTGTCTACGCAGCGTCCTTGGAAAATAGCAGAGAATGGTAATCCAATTCCGTTTTATCAATGGATCTTATCAAAAGGATATAAAGTAGATTTTGCATGTGACGACGAAATGCAGGACTACGAAAACATTAAAAAATATAACATGATGGTGATTGCCGGCCACAGCGAATATTGGACCCGCCCGGCCAGAGAAACCTTCGATAAGTTTATAGACAATGGCAAAAATGCTCTAATGCTAACAGGAAACACCATGTATTGGCAAACTAGATTTAGCACCGCTAAGCAGCAACTTACCTGCTACAAATACGACGCCCAAAGTGCTGACCCCACTACTGACCCACTTCTAAAAACAGATAGATGGGAAGCAGCCACTTTAAAGTATAACGAATTGAACTCCATTGGCTTAAACTTTTATACTTCGGGAGGTTATATTACAATTAGAGCCGGAGACCCGAAAGGCTTTACGGGATACAAAATCATTCAGCCAGATTTTCCTATTTTCAAAAACACAAACTTGGCCATGAATGACACCCTTATCCATAATGCAATAGAATATGATGGAGCCAAAGTGAAGTTTGTTTCTACTGCCAAGTTTGGCTCGGTACCCGTTTACGATAACTCTGCAACAAAGTTCTACAAAGTAGACATATTGGGCTGGGACTATGCAAGACCCGACTATGGTGTAATAAACAATAACTACAACATCGCATTGTTTATTATTATGAAAAAGAAGTCCACCTCAGGGCTGATATTAAACATGAGTAGTTCTAACTGGTGCAATGAGATTTTGAAGGTAAGCAGGCTCCAAACTATCACTGAAAACTCGATAGATTTTTTACTTAAAAACTATGACTACTCAATGCCAGTAATTCAATAGCTTATTTTTTAATAAACGTAATATTTAATGGCGTTTTGTTATTTTCGATAAGAACAGTAAGCTTCCATAGCATTTTATTGTCGACCAGTTTTAACTTACCCGAAAAGGCCTGATTGGTAGCATCAATAACCTGCAAAGTTGAATCTACTTCGTTTATCTTATATGTTCCAGTCAGTGGCAAGCCTAAAAAGCTGGATTTACAGTTTAAAGGTTCGATTTCAGTAAACTTTTTGTTTTGATCAAAAGTAAAAACAGCCTCTTTCAAACATGGGCTAAATGCCGTTTGCACCTCCCATAAACTATACGAGACAGGCTCATCGGTCATTGCATTTTCAATTTGCCAATTGCCCAAAATGCCCAATGCGGTTTCAGAAGGAACTTCTTCTTTTTGGCAACTAAAAAAAAGCAAAATAAGTAAGGCAAAATAAAGGCTTTTGGTGGTCATGTTTTAGGTGAATTATGTATGCTATTTGTGTTTATATCTCAATTTTGCTGCCAATTAATAAACACAACATAAAGTTAGATAAACAAAATCAAATAACGTATCACACCGCCCCAATTTACTTTAGCCCTTCAACCCTAAACCAATCAAAATCAGCATATCCGGAGTCATTAATTTGGGTGTTTCTTGTACAAAAAATGCCAACTTTAGCTCCAATCCATTTTCCTACTACAGCCGTAAATTCTGCCCCTGCATTTTGAAAAGTCTTTCCATCTAAACTATACCTGAATTGACATTTTCCACCCGCACGAACCTCCACTTGAAGATACACCGGCGAATTTTTATCGACACTTGAAATCACAGTTTCTTTTTCAGGTAAATTATCAGATGCTTTTTCACAGGTGGTGTATACCAAGTTCACACCGTCTTTCGTAGATTTTAGTCCAATGTTTGCATAGCTCATTCCCATTATTACCAAGCCCGTTTTTTCCCCTTCCAATTTGGAGTTAGGGCTAAAAGCAAGCTTAGTAGTAACCAAGAACTCCTCTCCCGGAAACTTCTGCATCAGCACGTTGGGTGTCTCCCATAGGTTTTTGGCATAGTCAGGGATTTTATCGGAGTAAAGCCTCAAAAAACCAAGATTGCTGGTGGTCAACCAAGTTCCTTTTGGATTAGCTTGCCACTGCCACTGTAAGCCTAGTTTTATGCTATTAAACTCATCAGACTCTATCGGCGTAGCTATCGGATAGGTTTTACCAACATTTGGCTTTTTATAAACTAACACGGGCTCGCCTTTGCCATCATTGTCAGCATCGGTGCCTATTACAGGCCAATTGTTTACCCATTTCATTGGCTGCAAATGTATCACACGGCCATAGGCTTCTTTGTCTTGAAAATGCAAAAACCAGTCTTCGCCTTTACCCGTGTCTACCCATGCACCTTGGTGAGGGCCGTTTATTTTGGTAGTGCCTTGGTCCATTACTACTTTACGCTCGTAAGGCCCATAGATGTTTTTAGAACGCAAAACTACCTGCCAGCCTGTAGAAACTCCTCCGGCAGGAGCGAATAAATAATAAAACCCGTTTCGTTTGTATATTTTAGGCCCTTCTATGGTTGGGTCTAGTTCATGCCCATCATACACAATCACCCCTTGATCAAGCACTTTGGTGCCTTCGGCATTCATTTCTTTTATGGTCAAAATACTCTTGATACCTGCTCTGCTTCCCGCCCAACCGTGTACTAAATAAGTTTTGCCGTCCTCGTCCCAAAGTGGGCAGGGGTCTATTAAACCTTGTCCTCCTTCAACCAAAATTGGTTCCGACCATTCGCCTTTGGGGTCTTTGGCCTTAACTACATAAATACCAAAGTCAGGGTCAGGATAATAGATATAAAACTCGCCTTTATGAAAACGAATGGCTGGAGCCCAAACCCCATTTCCGTGCTGATTTTTAGAAAAATGCTCAAAAGGAGGTTGGCGTTTTAGTGCGTGACCTATTAATGTCCAGTTTACTAGGTCTTTGGAATGTAAAACCGGAAGACCAGGAACGGCATCAAAACTAGAAGCCGTCAAATAAAAATCATCTCCTACTCTACAGGCATCGGCATCCGAATAATCTGCGTTAAGCACAGGATTTTTATACGTTCCGTTTCCCAAATCAGACACCCAAACTTTAGAAATATTCGTATTATTTTGTGCGTTGGAATTAAAAAGCACCCCAATAGATAAAAATAGTAATGCTATAAACTTATGTGACATTTTATTTTATGGTTGAATTATAAAAAGATATAGTTTTTAAAAATACGAAAAACAAAGAGGCATTCAACTCTCTTTATTTATCACAAACAAGCATAAATGTATCAAAAAAACACTCAAAACTTAGTATTATTTTCGAATAGGCATATTTTTAGAAATTAAAAGAAAATAAAAATTTGTACCTTATTTTCCTTACATCTTTAAAAGTCAGTTTTTTTATACTACTTACTTAACCTAGCCATATTGCTACACTAAATAGATAAATCAACTTTAATCGTTGAAAGAATTACCTTTAACTAAAGAGTTGAAATCATGCCATTTTGGGATGGATTTAAACTCTACAATTCTAATGAAAAACAATCTTCCTAAAAATATTTTCTATTCCAGCATTAAAATTTTTCCAACCTTTATTAGAAAATTTTATTCTAATTAGAACGAAAAACCTTGTACGCAGAATTATACTAAAACGTTTTTTATCGTAGATGAAAAGTACAATTTTGCATGTAAAAAATATTTTTTTATAGATATTAAGCCAAATTTAAGTTCAAAGAAATACATTTGTTAGTTACATAAAAATGAAAAACAAAAAGCAGGAAATGAAAGTCGGTTTTGATGCAAAAAGAGCTTTTCAAAACAACACGGGCCTTGGCAATTACAGCAGGTATCTAATTGATATTCTGACTACCTATGTGCCTGATTTTCAATATTATTTGTTTGCACCAAAAGAAACCGAAAAATATAAAGCCGATTCTCAAAACTTTATAATCACGCCGAAAGATAAGAGCCTCCGGTTTTTATGGAGAAGTTGGGGTATCAAAAAAGATTTTGAAGAAAAACAGATACATATTTTTCATGGGCTTTCAAACGAAATACCTTTTGGCCTAAAAAACACGAATGTCAGCACAGTAGTAACCATTCATGATTTAATTTTTTTACGATTCCCAAATTGGTATAAACCCTTAGATAGGCTGATTTATAATTTCAAGTTTAAGTATGCTGCCAAAAACGCAGACAGGATAATTGCCATAAGCGAAAAAACCAAAAGTGACCTAGTTGAATTTTATGACATTTCACCTGAGAAAATCAGTGTCATTTATCAAAACTGCCACCCAAGGTTTGGTTTAAAATCAGAGCTAAAATACGATGTGGTTGAAAGATATAAACTAAAGAAAAAGTACATCATCTGTGTTGGAACTATTGAGCCTCGAAAAAACCAAATAAACCTTGCCAAAGCATTTGATGCACTCAAAACAGACGACGTGGATTTGGTAATTGTAGGAAGAGGAAAAGAATACAAAACTGAATTAGAGAACTACATAAAAGACAAGCAAAACATACATATTCTCGGAAATGTGGACAATGATGAGCTAGTGGCATTATATCAAAATGCTCAGTTTGCGGTTTACATCTCAATTTTTGAAGGATTTGGAATACCGGTCTTAGAGGCACTTAGAGCAGGAGTGCCAGTTTTGGCAGCCACAGGTTCTTGCCTAGAAGAAGCCGGAGGAGATGCTGCACTTTATGTAAACCCTGAGGATATTTCTGCCATAACAGAACAACTCAAATTATTATTAGAAGATAAAACATTACACCAAACATTAAAAAATAACGCCCCCAAACATTTAGAAAAATTTGATGATAAAAAGATAGCAGAACAAATACATAAACTATATAGTACACTATAATTATTACCCCCTATGTCATTAGAAATGGCCGTTAAAGAAACCCCTATGAATGAGTTGCCTATAATGGCACCTAACGAGGGTATTGTTTTGTTTTATCCCAACATTCCCAAAAACGCTGCAACTGCAGTGGCGGAAGTGTTAAATACACGATGGATTGGCCAAGGCCCCAAAGTGGAAGAGTTTGAAAGGCAGTTTGAAGAAAAGTTTAGTAATCCATGCAAAGCACTGGCTGTTGGCTCTGGTACCGATGCACTTCACCTTGCATATATTTTAGCAGGTCTAGAAGAGGGAGACGAAGTTATAGCTCCAGTTTTTACGTGTACGGCCACCAATATCCCGTTCTTGTACATGGGCGTCAAAATCGTATTTGCCGATGTAGACGACAACCTAAACATAAACGTAGAACACGTAAGAAGTTTAATCACATCTAAAACAAAAGCTATCGTTTGTGTGCACTATGGCGGTTTGCCTTGCGACATGCAAGAGCTTTGGGACCTAGGCAAAGAGCACGATATTAAAATCATAGAAGATGCCGCTCACGCACTAGGAGCCACGTATAAAGGCCAAATAATTAGTAGCCAAAGTGACTTCACAATGTTTTCTTTCCAAGCCATAAAACACCTAACCACAGGTGATGGCGGCATGTTGGTAATCAAAGACCCTGAACTTGTAGAAAAAGGCAAAAGAATTAGATGGTTTGGTATAGATCGCAGCAGCAAACAAAAGGGAATTTGGGAAAATGATATAACCGAAATTGGGTACAAATACCAAATGACAGACATTGCAGCCAGTATCGGTTTGGCCGGAATATCAGAATTTGACGACCATTTGGCTCATAGACAAAATATTTATAAACTATACGTAAAATGCCTTGAAGGCGTAGAAGGTATTAGAGTTATAGGAAAAGAATATCACGACCGCGAGCATGCGGCTTGGCTGCTAACAGCCGAAGTAGACCGCAGAGAAGACCTAATGCTTCACCTGAGAAAAAATGGTATTGAGTCAGGTCAGGTACACTACAGAAACGACAGATACACTATTTTTGGTGGTCGAGAAGTGGGCAAATTCCCAAAAATGGATTACATAGAAGAACGTTATATCGTGCTTCCGCTTCATGCTAAAGTAACCGAGGAGCATGTAAGGTACATTGCAGACATTATCAAAAAAGGCTGGTAAGGAATGATCTACGATTGTCAAAAAAAAGAAATTTCTTTTGAGCCTGTTTTTACTATTTTGATTCCGAGTTGGAACAACTTGGACTACCTTAAATTTGTAGTTCAGAGTATTTACAAAAACAGCGTGCACAAGCACCAGATTATTGTACATATAAATGAAGGCAAAGACGGTAGCTTAGAATGGATAAAAGAACAAAAAGAGATTAGTTATTCGTATAGTTCTGAAAACTGTGGCGTGTGCTATGGCTTTAACCTAGCCAGTCACATGGCTGATAGCCCCTATTTGGTTTTTATAGATGACGACCTCTACTTATGCCCAGACTGGGACGAGCTACTTTTGGCTGAAATCAAAAAAATGCCGGACGAAAAATGGTGCATAAGTAGCACCATGATAGAGCCAACAGACAAGGGCATATCGTGTATTATTCCGAACAAAAACTTCGGTTTTCACCCATCTGAGTTTGACGAGGAGCTTTTTCTTTCTGAATATAAAAGCTACCCGAAAGAAGACTGGAACGGCAGCCAATGGTACCCGATGGTATTGCCAACTATGGTTTACAGAGCTGTGGGTGGCCTTAGTCCTGAGTTTTCGCCGGGCATGTACTCGGACCCAGACTTTATGATTAAACTGTGGCACTATGGTATCAGGTACTACAAAGGCGTAAGTGCCAGCCGAGCGTATCATTTTGGAAGCAGAAGCACCGGCCGTGTAAAAAGAAATGATGGCAGAAGCGAGTTTATATTAAAGTGGGGCCTAAGCAGCAATACTTTTTTTAATAATTATTTAAAAATAGGTACAGAGTTCTTGGGGTATTTGCCTGACCCAGAAGAAACGAACTTCCTAAAGTTTAAAAAATGGATTGACCGCTGGAAAGTAAAATTCAAAACACGCCCGGTTAAGTTTTGGAAAGAATAAAGCATAAAAATAAAAGCCAAACACTCAATCTGAATGTTTGGCTTTATCTATAGAAACAAAATCTGCTTATTTCACAATCGTGATAGTACCCTGCATAAGCGTGTAATGTCCAGGAAATGTACACACAAAAGTGTATTTGCCTGGTTTCTCTGGTGCAGTGAAATAGATGGTCTCGGAGCTTTCTGGCTGTAAAATCCATGTATGGAAGAGCACCTCGTTTAAATCCGGCACATAGGCATTTTTCTCTGCCTCAAGACCCATATCAAACGCTTTCATACCCACCTTTTCTACTGTGCCAGGCTTTACGATAAGCATATTATGCAGCATATCGTCGTTGTTATTAAAGGTTAATTTCACCTTTGAACCCGCCTTTACTTGAATGTTTGAGACATTAAACTTCAAGCCAGGCTTAGTACCTATCGAAATCGTCTGGTCTGCCTTGCCATTCCACTCTTCTGGCATTGTGTTTTGTCTTTTTACACTTGGTTTGGCTGGTGCCATATCACCCGAGCCCATTTTCATGCCTGCGTGCATGCTGTGGTCTACCGCTTTTACCTCAGCTACTTTATATTTTTCTGCGTCTATTGTGGCTGGAGCTTTATTGATTCTGTTTAAGGTATAATATCCAAAATCATGTAGCAGATTTTCGCCTTCGGTGTTTTTTACTCCTGGCAAACGTATTTCATAAATTTCTCCTAAAATCAAAGAATCCAAAACGATTCTTGCCGACAATTTATCGTCAGAAACTTTCACTGCCTTGAGCACTCTTTTTTGTAAATTAATAACCGGACTACCATAAATATGGTGGTATTTGTAATTAAAACTATTCAACACATAGCTTTCGGGATCTTGTAAGGTTTTTGGGTCAACTTCTTTCGTAAAGTTTAATTCAAAACCATCAGGCATTGACTTTATTTCTTTTATTTCGAAAGGTGTTTCGCCTGTCCAAACCAATCGCTGTAAGCCAAAATTGTCTTTTCCTGTAGATGACCATCCGCGGCTTGTCATACCCACAAACATAGACTGGTCAAGTCCCCAACGTAAACGCAAAATACCCGACTGGAAACCTTCTCTAAACGCATAACACGCTCCTTGATATACGCCGTCAATTTTCTCTAAAGTCATTCGCATGATTTTGCTATGCCCCTGGTCACCCACAAAACATTGATTTTCGAAAGGCCCGAAGTTAGTATTGTTGGCGTTTTCTAAAATATCAGAAGTTGAGATTCCCATTAAAGTATGCGGAAACCAAACCGCTGGCACTTTTAGGTCTGGCATACTTTTAGCCACTTTATACATCGGCTCACCTGAATCTATCACATCTTCCACCTTTAGTTTTAGCGGCGAACCTGGCTCTCCTGTCCATGCCAAACCGGCTACATTCCCCGCAAAATCTCCTTTTTCTAAATGCGTAACTCTGCCCGAACCTACCCAGTCACCTTGGTTTTCTCCGTAAAAAATATCCCCATTTCTTAATGCCACAAAACCAGCTGGCGACCTAAGTCCTGTAGCCCAAGGCGTCATTTTGCCATCTGGCGAAATCTTTAGCATCCAGCCTCTCCACTTGGTTAAGCTACCTCCTTTACCTATCCAGTCTACATTTAAGGTAAAAATCATGTCGCCATCTGGCAACTGAACCGGCCCATACGAATATTGGTGGTAATTACCCGACAGGGGAAACTTATAAAATGCCTGATATTTATCCGCTACGCCATCTTTATCCTCGTCCGTAATGATGGTTACTTCGCCCCTTTGGGTAGCCCACAGTTTATTGTCGATATATGCCAAACCCAAAGGTTCATGCAAACCCGAAGCAAAACGCTTAAATGTTGGCAATGAGCCATTATACATATATGGGTTTGAGATCATCCAGACATCACCCTTTCTGGTGCTGACGGCCACTTTTCCGTCTGGCATAACGGCCACGCCGCCTACCTCAAGGTCAATGCCTGCCGGTACAGGCACAGTAACTATTTTATAATAATTTTCTTCTGTCTTTAGTTTATTTTGCCCAAAAGCAAAAACCACGCTACACAAAACACAGATGGATATATTTAAGATTTTCATTGTTTTCAATATTATTTCAAAAAGCTTTTTGTTTAAAATATTTACCAGATCAAATTGTAGGATACAATTCCTTGAGCAGGCACAGTTAACACAAATTCATTCTTGATTTGAATTACCTCTGCTTTCGCTTTTGCATTTATTTGAATATAGTAATCGCCAATTTTATAGACACCATTTTCTACTTTTAGTATTTCTGCCCCTCGAGCCAGTACAAGTTTCGCTTTGCTCGAATTCTCAAAGCTTAATTTTATTCCGAAACCTTCGCCAATTGGCAATATTTGTTGGTTAAAACTAGCTTTTTCTGGAGTAGTATAAGTAAAAGTAGGCGAATTGTCTTTGTCCATCTGTTGGCTTTCATAGTTAATTATCACAGGCTCATTTTTTTGATCTAAAAGAATGTCTTTGCCAGACAGGTTCACAAACATGCCGTTTGCCTTGAAGGTCTGAGGCTCCCCCTTTCGTGCCACATTTCTGACATATCCGTAAAGTTTCCTTTCCAAACTGTCATCAAAGAACCTTTTTCTATGTCTATTGCATAATTGTATTTTGAAGTAAATCCTGTGGCAAGTGCCGTGGTGTTTTTTACGCCATTGTGCATATAAAACCCTCTAATCACTTCTGTTTTTAGACTTGGGTCAAATTTTATGTTGCCGTAGTTTTTTATTTCGGGTAAAGAGGTCAACTCGTTTAAAGCATATTGCTTTGCACCATTGCCAGAAACCGACATACCAAGAGCGGGCTTCATCCAGGCTTTAAGAAATTCCAAGTGAAAGCTATGCTTACCTTTAGAAAGCTCTAGTTTTTTGGTGAAAATATTCCGATTGTAAAAGTCATTTGTAAATTCAAAAATTGGCTTCTCGTCAATCATTACCATGAATTTGCCCGAAATATCAAAAGTGAAATTATAGACGCCCGCTTTGTCTACATTGAGTGTGCCGTCGTATTTGGCAATAAAATTCTTCTTCGAAACGCCTTGGCCAATATCATAATTCAGTCCAACTAAATCGGCCTTAGCCATAGAGCTAAAACCTTCTGTAGAAACCTTGTCCCAGTTAAACTCTTCCCAAACTTCCCCTTTTAAGCCCGTAAGCGTAATTGGCTTTATGTCAGTCTGTTCTAATATTTTCAGATTTTTTAGGGCAAACATTCCTTTTGAAACCTCAAACATCAAATGGTTATTGGATAAGTCTTGAACTGGAAGAATCACATGTTGTAAAACAATGAGGTTATTAACTTTTATAAAATTTACCAAAACAAACCCCGGCAAGTTTTTAGCCTTATCTACACTTATTTCTACCGTTTGCCAAAGCCCCGTGGCTCTTGCGGCGTTTACTTCGGGCTTATTTACCCCTGAGCTACTAACAATTGTACCGAATTCATTTTTACTTAGCAAAAGCTTATTTTCCTTAGTTAAAGCCAAAGAAACTTGACTTTGGTTTTCTATTTTACAATTAAAAGAAAGCAGGTAGCTTTGGTTTACATTCGGAAACACCAACTGTGCACTCCCTTCTGCCAAAAGACCCCCTTTGCCATTTATTACCCCTACTTTATTAGAAATTGGAGCTATTGTTAAGTCTGAAATCTCTTTCCAAGAGCCGTTTTTCCATGCAGATAAATCAACAGGATTTTCGTCGTCAAGTAAGCTTTGTGAAAAAGAGGCATGAAAGATGATAGAAAACAGAAATGCATAAAAAACGAATTGTTTTTTCATAGCGATTTTTTGATAGGTTGAATTTAAAACTCGAAGTTATTAAAAATAATAGCAGCAATTTATTAATGCCTAAAAATGTATGCACAAATGCCAAAAAAATACAAGTGAATTATTTGGCTTTAAAACTTAAAATCACAGCCATTATTCGATTTTTAAACTAAAAAAGAAAGCGTTAACATCAGCTTAACATAAGAGTTTGTAACCCTCGACCCCATTGCTGCATCTAAAAGACAAACAAAATACATTTAATAAAAATGAAAAATACATCTCTTGCCTTTTTGCTAATATTATCTTCCCTTGGAGCTTTTGCCCAAAAAAGTGTAGGTTTCAGAGGAAGTTTTACGGCTTCCACGCTTACCAAGTTTGCTTTAATAGAAAACATCACACCTGACTTTAAACTGCGTCCGGCAGCTAGTGGGGCCATATTTTTGGAGCTACCAATTACCCAAAACTTCTCTATTCAGCCTGAATTAGAATATAGCATGAAGGGTTTTAGCATCAGAGAGGGAATTAATAAGAATGGCGAATTTTTAGGCGTAAATATTCCAATAAACGCCAAGTTGACTTTCAAAACTGATTATATTCAAGCACCTATTTTAGCAAAATTTAAATTTGGAGAACCCGACCAAACCAACTTTTATGTGGCCGTTGGCCCAGCGGTAGGTGTTTTGGTAAATTCAGGTTTACGAATCAACGTTTTTAATATTTTTCCAGTAAACACAAACCTAAGCAAAGACTTCTTTAAGCCAGTAGAATTTAGCGGTGTGGCTGCAATGGGTATTGAGCAACCTTTTACACCTAAACTTGCGTTTTTTGTAGAAGGGCGTTACCAACATGGTTTTTCTAGGATACTTGACACTCCAATAGTAAGACTTCCTGTAAGAAGCCGCACAGTGAATGCATCAATGGGCTTTAAAGTAAAAATATAAACAATTATTTTAATATTATTTGGGGCAAAAAGTTTCGGCTTTTTGCCCTTTTTTTATGCCTTAACTTTGCTGTCTTTTTTTAAGAAAACTAAGGTTCAAGAAATTTAAAAACTAAAGTCGTTTTGAATTATATTTGAGGCATGAAATACTCCAAAAAAGACCTAGAATCTGTTTCGCATTCAAGACTAAACGGTCTTAAGTATATTATCAATTACCTAGATACCAACGAAGTGAAAGGCTTGAAAGTAGCTGACTTGTCTGCTGGCTCAGGTTTTGTGGCTAGTTTGTGGCAAAAAGCCGGAGCACAAGTACATGCTTATGATAAATATCCGGAGGTTTTTACCTGTACTACTATGACATGTACCGCTATGGATTTGAATCTTGATTTACCGATTGAAAGCCATACATACGACTATGTAATTTTGATGGAAACTATCGAGCATATTCCGGATCAACTGCACCTTTTTGCCGAAATTTCTAGAATACTAAAACCACAAGGAAAGTTTATTTTAACCAAACCTAACAACAGTAATTTCGCGGGAAGAATAGCCAACCTTTGGACAGAAGGCGAGCGAAGCAACATGTATTTGCCTAACGAAAAAACCATAGTTTCTTATGACAACGGCAAAACCTATTTGGGGAGGTTCTTTTTACTGGGAGCACAAAAACTACGATCGTTGACGGCCATGTCTGGTCTAAACTTAATCGAAATTGGGGCCAATCAAATTAGCAATTCATCTGTAATATTTGGAAGTTTACTGTTTCCATACTTAAAACTGAGAAGCTTCCTTACCATGAAAAAACTAATGAAACACAATGACGAAGACCCGCAAACCCTTAAGGCTCAACACCAACTAAACTCAAACACAACCATACTGTTTCACAAACACTTATGCGTTGTTTTTCAAAAAACCAATTAAGCACTTTTTAGCAAAAGAAAAAGAGAGCCTTAAGGCTAAAACGCACAATAAAGAAATGCTTTTCTTACTAAAAAGAAAATTATTTCAGACTACACCGCAAGTTTTTTTTACTATCTGACTCTAACAAATCAAATCACGAAAAGTCCTCGAGGATTTTAGATTGATACATAATATTTCATTTCAAATTTTAATAAAATGCTAAAAAATAGTTTAAAAATCGCAGCTGCAATCTGTTTGTCTGTCATTGCATTCGCATGTACATCGACCAAAACAATAGCCCAAAACCAAGAACCATCGCATCAAAAAAGAGAAGGTAAACCTCCACAGGGCGAAAAACCAAAATTTGCGGACTTATTGACCAAAATGGACAAAGACAAAAATGGTAAACTAAGTAAGTCAGAAATAGAAGGCCCATTGAAAAATGACTTCGAAAAAATAGACGCAAACAAAGACGGTTTCATTACCGAAGCGGAATTAAAAAAAGCGGGCCCTCCAAATCCACCTAGAGGTAACTAAATGAAATAATTAGTGCATTTTCTTATATATCGAAAGAGTTAGCGAAATTTTAAAAGTGTAAATAAAAAAAGGCGGTCCCTATTTTGATTAAAATTCTTTTTTGGGCTGAATACCTAATTCTTTCGATATTGTGGCAAAAATACTATTGTAATGCTATCTGAAGCCCTAAAACAATCTCTTCATTTTTTTGGACCATTCTACCTCTACCTTGGTTTTGGAGCAGTTGTTTTTATGCTTACCCTGCTCATTTTGCCAATTTCTAAAAACACCATTGGAGACCAAAAGCCAGATTCTTCTTGGTTTTCGCGGGTGGCTATGCTGTTTAGCACTGGCATGGGCCCTAGCTTATTGCTTAGAGCTGTACAAGAACCGGGTTACTATTTCATTCATCCTCACAAAACCAGTATCTATTCCCCCGAAATCTTGTCTTTTGCCTATACATTTTTTCATTGGGGACTAACGCCTTGGGCTTTTTATGGACTTTTTGGTTTAATTATCGCTTGGAAAAAAACGGATTCCGACTTCTCTATTTCATCCTATTTTGATAAATACAACTTTCCCAAATATCTCAAAACCGGTATTGACACAACCGTAATCGCCTGCACAGTAGTAGGTATCGTAGCATCTTTGGGCCTTGGTAGTAGACAAATATCGGGAGGTCTCGCATTTCTGAACGGAAATAAAACTATTGGTTTAACGTATTCAATAGGTATCCTTTTGGCATTAATCAGTGTAGGAACCTTATCTGCCATGTCGGGGCTGCGAAAAAGCATTAAAAACCTATCGAACTTCAATATTGGCCTGATGTTATTTTTCATGGTATTTGTCCTGATTCAATCTCCGATTTTGGAAGTAATCGTAAATCTATTTTCTGGCTTAAAACTATACCTGACAGATTTTGTCTCGATGAGTCTTAACTTAGGAAAACCAAAAATTCCAGAAACTTTTTTATTAGACTGGACCTACTTTTATTGGGCATTTTGGTTGGCTTGGGTGCCATTTACGGGTATTTTTATTGCTCGTATCTCCCAAGGGCGGAGCATAAGACAATATATTTTGGGTACTTTATTTATTCCGGCCATTGGCACCTTTTTTTGGTTTACTGCTTTTGGCAACTTACTTTTTTCAGAGCACCATTTGCATTTGCTCACCTCTGCTTACTACGATTCCATTTATACGTCCATCTTTCGTTTTCTAAACGAACTGCCTTTGGGCAAGATACTCAGCCCACTTTCATTGGTATTGGCAATTACATTTTTAGTAACATCCATAGACTCCGGCATATTTGTATTGAGCATGTTTTCCAACAAAAACTCAGAGCCAAATCACCGTCATCGCTTATTTTGGGGTATTTTTCTCGGTATTTTAACCACCATACTTTTGGTTATTGGGGGCGAAACACTCTTACAATATGTAAGTCAATTGTTGATATTGTTTGCTATACCTTTTAGTATATTATACTTCATTATGATTTTCCTATTTATAAAAGACTTATTTAAAAAAAAGTTACTGTCAAACGGGTAAAAAAATAGAAAATAAATCATTACATCGCCCTGCATTGTTTGAGCACTGTTAAAATTCTTTTGGGAAGTATATTTTTATTAGAACATTGACAATAAGAATTTTAATTGTGCGAGTTTGCAGGACGGTCGGCCGCTGCCGTGCAGTTTTTTTTGCTCCGTTTTTTTTCGAAAAAAAATGGAGGCCCCGCTGGCAGGCGACACAGTTAATGAAATGGGGTGTTTTTCAAAATGGTTAAAAAATGGCTTCAATGCTAGGTTTAAACTATGTTTTCTTTAAAAATAAAAATTAACCGTTTGACAGTAAAAAAAAGTAAAGTCGTATTAAATATCAAGCTTATTTTCTAGGTTACTACAAAGTTGTTTATGATAAGTTTACATTTCTTTTGTATAAATATTCATTAGAAATGTGCAATTTTGGAGCACAAAACTTCATCACAAATAAAATGGAAATAATATCAGTTTTTGATATGTTCAAAATTGGCATTGGACCGTCAAGCTCGCACACATTAGGCCCATGGAAAGCCGCCAATAGATTCTTATTAGAAAACCCAGGCAATATCTCTAAAATATCCGTTGAGCTGTATGGCTCGCTTTCACTAACCGGCAAAGGCCACGCCACAGACATAGCCATTGTAATGGGACTTTTAAGCCAAATTCCCGAAGAAATATTCCCCGAAACTATCCCTAGATTATTAGAAGAAGTAAAAACTTCTAAAAGATTAAATCTAAGAGGAGAGTCAAGTATTCCATTCTCATTCGAAAAAGACATCAAATTCTGCAAAAAAGCACTCCCGTTTCACTCCAACGGTTTACGATTTATTGCTCAAATAGATGAAAAAGAAGTTATTGAAACTTTTTACTCTATCGGAGGGGGATTTGTAATAAAAGAAAACGAAAATATACGTGACGCTCAGTCAAAATCCATCCCTTATCCCATACAAAACGGGGCGGAACTGTTGGCACACTGCGAAAAAACTGGCCTAAGTATTTCAGAATTAGTACTTCAAAACGAGCTCGCTTTACATACCGAAGAATACATTGACACCCAAATAAAAAAGATATGGGAGGTTATGGAAAGTTGTGTTTTCATTGGCTGCACCACTTCAGGTATTTTGCCGGGAGGCTTAAATGTAAAACGACGAGCTGCTGATTTTTACAAAAACTTAGAAGGTCCTGAAATTGTAAAAAACAAGAAAGAATGGCTAAAAAAACTTAGAAAAACCAAAGTGAAATTCAGGCAAATATTAAAATGGGTGAGTTGTTTCGCTATTGGGGTAAATGAAGTCAATGCCTCGCTTGGAAAAGTAGTTACAGCCCCTACAAATGGCAGTTCGGGCGTAATTCCGGCCGTCATCATGTATTACCTCATGATAGAAGACCACAAAGCTGGCCTTCCCGAAATCAAAAGATTCTTACTAGTAGCTGGCGAAATTGGAAGTATTTTTAAAAAAGGGGCAACTATATCTGCCGCCATGGGAGGTTGCCAAGCCGAAATCGGCGTTTCATCTGCTATGGCGGCAGCAGCACTCTGCGAGCTTCTTGGCGGAAGTCCTGAGCAAGTATTAGTAGCCGCAGAAATAGCCATGGAACACCACCTCGGTATGACCTGCGACCCAATAATGGGTTTGGTTCAAATACCCTGCATCGAAAGAAACTCAATGGGAGCTATGAAGGCCATAACCGCAGCAGAACTCGCACTAGGTACCGACCCGAAAGCCGCAAAAGTACCGCTAGACAAAGTTGTATCAACCATGTGGCAAACCGCTAAAGACATGAAAACAAAATATAAAGAAACCTCGAAAGGTGGCTTAGCTTTAGGGGTAAATGCAATCGGATGTTAATTTTTTAGTTTAAATCAACATGAATTAGCCTTTTATTGGTCCTAATATTTAAAATTCTGACCTGGATATGACCGTAATATAAAACCTTCGGACTTTAGAAGGACAAATAATTGGATTACATACGTGTATCTTTCAACTTTAGACATATTTAAAGCCGTGTTTTGTCTCAAACAGACCTGACTAACTTAAATATCTCTAAAAAATGAAAAGAAAATATAGCGTATTTCTCCTGTTACTCTCGGTAATATTTACTGCATGTGACAGCCAAAAAGCAGACGACCCAAATCCGAAATTTGACCAAAAAGACTTATTCCCACTCAGTATTGGCAAAACCTTTAATTATTGGTTAAAAGCTTACGACACAAGCGGGAATGAAACTGCTGACAGGCGGTTCTCCCAAAAAATAGAAGGAGACACTGTAGCTAAAGGAAAAACGTGGTTCAAAAGCCCCGACACACCTACATATATAAGCAATCAACCCGATGGCTTACATTATTATTATTCTTTCAATGGAGAAGAATCTCTAATTTATAAATACCCATGCGAAAAAGGAGATAAATACGAGAGTTTTGCCTACACTTACAAACCAGAAACGGGTGAACGTTATGTAACAGTTATAGGCGTGAAAAACGTTGAAGTCATTTCTACAAACACCAGTGTAACCTCCCCCCTTTCTGGAAAAAAATATGAAAACTGCATACTATATAGAACTGCGAAATTTACCCCAACTAACACAGAAGGAATCAGAATTTACCCCAGCGAACAATACGTAGTTCCAGGAATAGGAGCAGTATTAATAATAGATTATTATGACGAAGCCAGAAAAAACAGAACTTCAGTAAGGGAGCAACTTGATTAACCAGGTTAGTTAAAGCATCTGTTTTATTTATAATTTGTTCTACATACTATTTTGATTTAATCGTTGATTAGACATATAACTGTCAAATCTATATCTAAAGGTGGCAGTCGAGATTCACAGAAAGTGCAAGTTCACGCAGCTCTCAAGGCTGCGGTCGCATCTCCTTAACCGCTACCTCGTCTAATTGATATGCTCAAGTAAACTTAAAATCTCTATTTCAATTTATACTCCACAACTTTGGGGTTTAGTAAATTTCTATAAGAGTTGAGGGGAGCGACGACTCGCGATTCGAAAAAATGACGAAAAAGGCAAAAAAAAGAATGATAATTAAATCTCTTTTCTATGGGAGTTGAACGGTGCGACGTTTCGCGATTCGAAATCCCGACCAAAAAATACATAAAAAAGGATGAATTAAATCTCTTTTTTTTGTGGGAGTTGAGCGGTGCGACGTTTCGCGATTCGAAATCCCGACCAAAAAAGCAAAAAAAGGATGAATTAAATCTCTTTATTGTGAGAATTGAGCGGTGCGACGTCTCGAGATTCGAAAAACAGACCAAAAAAGGCAAAAAAAGGATGAATTAAATCTCTTTTCTGTGGGAGTTGAGCGGTGCAAAGACTCGCGATTCGAAAAACTGACGAAAAAAAGACATTAAAAAGGATGAATTAAATCTCTTTTTTGTGGGAGTTGAGAGGTGCAAAGACTTCCGATTCGAAAAACTGACGAAAAAGGGCAAAAATAAAGAGGTCAATTAAATCTCTTTTCTGTGGGAGTTGAGCGGTGCAAAGACTCGCGATTCGAAATCCCGACCAAAAAAGGCAAAAAAGGGAAGAATTAAATCTCTTTTTTTTGTGGGAGTTGAGCGGTGCGACGTTTCGCGATTCGAAAAACAGACGAAAAATGGCATAAAAAAAGAGGTCAATTTGACCTCTTTTTTGTGGGAGTTGAGGGATTCGAACCCCCGACCCTCTGCTTGTAAGGCAGATGCTCTGAACCAACTGAGCTAAACTCCCTTTTCCGTTTCGACTGTTTGTCGTCGTTTGGGATTGCAAAGATGCACGACTGTTTTTTTATTTCCAAAAAATATTAGAAAAAAGTTTAAAATATTTTTTCTCAGCATGAAAAGTTTAACTTTTTGACAAAAAAATACAATACTTAGGCAATTAGTATCAAAATCAAGCACTTTTTTAACCTAATTTTGACCCAAACATAAACCAAAAATTTTACGATGGCTCTAGAACAAACTTGGAGATGGTACGGACCAAATGATCCCGTTAGCCTAAATGACATTAAACAAGCGGGTGCTACCGGAATAGTTACGGCTTTGCATCATATCAAAAATGGTGAAACTTGGACAACCGAAGAAATACTTAAACGCAAATCTGAAGTCGAAGCCTCTGGCCTGACTTGGTCTGTGGTAGAAAGTATTCCTGTGCATGAAGACATCAAGAAACGAACAGGGCACTTTGAGCTTTATATTGAAAACTACAAAACATCGATAAAAAACCTTGCAGCTTGTGGCATAGATACCGTTTGCTATAATTTTATGCCGGTTTTAGACTGGACACGTACTGACCTCGACTTTGTGATGCCGGACGGCTCTACCGGCCTGCGTTTTGACATGGTTGAGTTTTGTGCGTTTGAGACCTTCCTTTTAAAAAGAAAAAATGCCTTTTTAGATTATCCGAAAGAAATTCAGCTGGCTGCAGAAAAATGGTTTGACAACGCCTCTGACGAACAAAAAACTAAACTGATTAGAAACATTATTGCTGGGCTACCTGGAAGTGAAGAAAGCTTTACTATCGAGCAATTTGGAGGGGCTTTAAAGACATACTCAGAAATAGACGATAAAGCACTCAGAAATAACCTTTACGAGTTTATCAGAGCCGTTGGGCCAGTTGCCGAAGAAGCGGGCGTATTATTAGCAATTCACCCTGACGACCCTCCATATACCATCTTAGGGCTTCCGCGTGTAGTAAGTACTGAAGACGATGCCAAGCAGCTTCTAGATGCCTACCCAAGCAAAGCCAATGGTTTGTGTTTTTGTACAGGTAGCTATGGCGTGAGGGCCGACAATGACCTAGTGGGCATGGTTGAGAGACTCGGAGATAGAATAAACTTTATACACTTAAGAGCCACCAAAAGAGACGCCCTGGGCAACTTCCACGAAGCAGACCATCTGGATGGCGATGTAGACATGTTTGGTGTAATGCAGGCTCTTGTAAAACAACAAGCAAAACGCCAAGCAGAAGGCAGAGAAGACTTAAGACTGCCGTTTAGGCCTGACCACGGCCACAGAATGTTAGATGACCTCAATCCAACTAAAAAGACCAACCCTGGCTATACCGCTATCGGTAGGCTACGTGGCTTAGCAGAACTAAGAGGACTTGAACTTGGAATTAGAAGAAACTTGGGTTTAAAATAAAGAGCTAGCTACTTTAGTAAAAATATATGGATTGAAGTTCACTTTACATTTAAAGTGAATTTCAATCTATTTTTGCAAATGCTCTGACTGGAAAAGTGCCCATCCCCTTTATTTTAGGTGGCACAGCACTAAATGTAAAACCTGAAGAAGGCAATTGAGCTAAATTAGTCATATGCTCAACAATCAAAATTTCGGCTCCTAGAAGCAAAGTATGAATCGGCCTTGTATTTGTTCTTGTATCGTCTATGTTGTGTGAGTCTATACCAACCAACACTACCCCACTATCCTTTAAAAATTCAGCTGCTTCTTCAGAAAGAAACGCATGATTTTCAAAATACGCGTCTGTTCCCCAATAGTCAGACCAATCGGTTTGTATAAGCACAGCTTTCCCTTTTAAATCTAATCCTTCAAAAGCCGAAATGTCAACACTTAAACTCTCTTTGTGCGAAACCTGAACTTTGACAGCAGGTAAATCTACAAAAGACCCAAGCCCAAACTCTGAGAGGTCTTTTCCGTTTTCATACCTATGAAATGGGCAGTCAATGTAGGTTCCCGTGTTGGAAACCATCTCTATTTTTCCAATTTGAAAACTTGCCCCATTTCCATAGTTTTTCATGGAATCCTCTCTTGATAGATAATCACAAATTATGGGAGCAGGCAAACCTTTATAGGTTATCATTCCATCAGAAATGGTGTGGCTTAAGTCTATCAGTTGAGACATTTATCGAAGAGGATTTTTGGAAATGAAAGACTTATTTTTTCTTACGTTTCTTTTGTTTTTTATTTTCAAAATCCGCAATTTCTTGCATCACATCTTTGAATGTATGCATTTCTCCATCAGATACCATCTTGGTTTCTTCTACTGCGTTTTTATCTAAATCTACTCTTGGAAGTGGCGAGCCCACATATTTTTCTATTTCGGCCAAAAGTGGCAATTCTTCGGGAGCAAAAAACGAATACGCTTGCCCTTTTTGAACTCCCCTACCGGTTCTACCTATTCGGTGTACATAGTTTTCGGGCTCTTCTGGCAAATCATAGTTTACCACGAAATCTACATTCGGTATATCAATGCCTCTCGCACTAACATCCGTAGCAATTAAAATCTTCAGTTCGCCCGTTGTAAACTTCGCCATCGTCAACTTACGCTCTTGGTGGGTTTTGTCTGAGTGTATACTTTCTGTACTAATCTGCACACGCTGCATAGCCGCCACCACTCTTTCAACCCGCACTTTAGTTCTAGCAAAAACCACCATCTTACTGTCTGGATTTTCCTTGATTAGCCTTTCCAAGAAAAAGCGTTTATCGTCCATTTCTACGGCCATTGCATGGTGCGTAATGTTTTTAGAAATAGGGTTATCAGGAGAAATTTGTATCCTTATGGCGTTTTTAACTAAGGAATATGCAAGCTTCTTTATGACGGGGTTTATCGTTGCCGAGAAGAAAAGTGTTTGTCTGTGCTTAGGCAAATAACGAATAATATCTTCTATGTCTTTAATAAAACCAAGGTCTAACATATGGTCAGCCTCGTCTAAAATTAATATTTTCAGATAATCTAACTCCACATATCCCTGCGACCTAAGGTCAAATAACCTTCCGGGTGTAGCCACCAATATGTCTACTCCTTTTTTTAGTTTTGCTATTTGCGGCTCTTGATCGGTACTGCCGTGAAGAGCCATTATTTTTGCAGAAGAATATTTTCCGATGCTTTTAAATACATCGGCTATTTGAATAGCTAGCTCGTGCGTGGGCACCATCACAAGTACTTGTATGCCTCTAGCCTTTCTTATTACAGCAGCTTTCTCTAAGATATCTAAAACCGGAATTGCAAATGCGGCGGTTTTACCCGTACCTGTTTGAGCAATCGCCAAAACATCTTCGCCTAACAAAATAGGCTTAATGGCTTTAAATTGAATATCCGTTGGTTTTTTGAAACCCAACTCTTGTAAACTCTCTTTTATTTTTGGGGAAATATGGTAGTCGTCAAATTTCATCTTCTGGAGTTTCTCTTGTAGTCGTTATCCCAACTAACTATTTCTTTTAAGCTTGTTTTGCTTTTCTTGAACCAATCACGCGGTTGGTTTTTCTCACCGTTTTTGTTTTTTTGAGCTTCAGATACTATAATCGCTCTGCCTTCTTGAGCTGAGCCGTTAAGCTCTGCAATAGCTCTCATGCCTTGCTTTCTGTCAGGCATTTCTACAAAACCAAAACCTTTGTTTTGGCGTGTTCTTTTGTCAATCACCACCTTAACTGAGTTTACTTTTCCGTAAGCCGAAAAAATCTCTTCTAGGTTTTTCTCTGTAAACTTAAAGGGAATGCTTCCCACAAATATATCCATAATCGTATTTTACTTTGTTAATTCACTAAAAACGGACTCAAGCGTTTTGCCGTTTTTTGTTAGATTTATAATAGAATCTGACGCCACCAAATTCCCTTTGTTTATCACTATCACTTTGGTACACAGGGCCTCCACTTCTTGCATGATGTGTGTACTTAATATGATAGTCTTATTTTTACTAATTTTCTTTATCAAATTCCTGATTTCTACCAGCTGATTAGGATCCAAACCGGTAGTGGGCTCATCTAAAATCAACACCTCTGGGTCATGTATGAGTGCTTGTGCTAAACCTACACGTTGCCTATATCCTTTTGATAGTTGCTCTATTTTTTTGTTTTTCTCAGGACCTAAGCCTACTAATTCTATTATTTCAATAACCCTATCTTTTAAAAACTTCCCTTTCAAGCCGCTAAGCTCACCCATATACGTCAAATATTCGGCTACGTACATTTCCAAATACAAAGGATTGTGCTCGGGCAAATACCCCAATTTCCTTTTGTTAGATACGCCATCAACCGAAATAAGCTCTTCGTCTAAAAATGCCTCGCCCGAAGTTGGCCTTAAATAACCCGCAAGAATCTTCATTGTGGTAGACTTTCCTGCACCATTTGGCCCTAAAAAACCGACAATCTCACCTGTATTTATCTCAAAACTAAGCGAGTTTACCGCTGTTTGAGCACCATAAGTTTTTGTGAGTTTGTTTACACGAATAGACATACTAATTTAAATTTAAGAATATTACACAAAATTAATCATTAATTCTTTGCAAATAACTCCAAACCATGATTTGATTTGATAAAACCACCTGGCAAACCGATGTTAAAAAGTGTTAAACGGTTTTTATACCAACTCCTATCTTGTTAGATTTGATAAAAATATCGGTTTAGGTTTTGAAAAAAATTAATATTCTTATTGCGGTCATGTTTGTGGCTCTGATATCCTTGATAGCATTTCAATGGTATTGGATCCAAAACGCATATTCCGTAAAAAATGAGCAGTTTGACCGAAAAGTAATAGATACACTTAAGGAAACGGTTCACAAAATAGAGAAACAAGAAGTTATATTTTTGGCCAAACAAAAAATGCTTTTTGAAGAAAAACAGCGACTAATAAACATCTCGAAAAAATCGGTTAAAAATCATACGCATAAAAATGACAATCGGGTTTATGTAAACACAGATAAACCTCAAACAAACAAAGACTCTTTACAAACCACTGAAGTTTATAAGTCAGAACCCGACATCCTTACGTTTTCAGGTTTTCAAAATGGCATTCATAGTGACAGACTCATTATTTTGCCTAATAATAACCAACAGTTTTTTAGAGATTTTCTAGAAGAAGAATTTCTGACCATGGAAAAGTTCAGGAAAAAGTCTTTGGAAATGGCCAATAAGCAAAGCAATGTCAATGATTTCATTACTTTTTTTGATGAAGAACTTAACAAGCAGTTTGAATTAAGGTCAAAAAACTCCTATGAATTTTATCTGAATGAAAATCCAAAGAAAAATGCAAAAGCTCTAGACGGACAAAACTTTAAAGAAAACAACGGAAAACCCAATAACAACCAAGCCCAAAAAAGCAAGGAGAATAAAAACACAAAACCCAAAGAGGAAATAAAAGTAGAACAAGCCAACTTAGTGAAAGATGTTTTTACGGATTTGATTTTGGGAAAAAGAAGCATTTATGAGCGACTAGGCCACATCATGCTCGATACGTTGCTTAAAACCGAATTTAAAAACAATGGCATTAACCTGCCATTTGAATATGGAGTAAAAGACAATGGCTTGGTGATTTTCGCTTCGATGAAACCCAATCACCAACAAAACCCGCTTGATCGAGCATACAAAGTGAGGCTTTTCCCGAATGACACTTTTGAGCAAGAACAGTTTCTTCACGTATATTTCCCAGACAAAGACGACTACATTATGCACAATATGTGGAGCGTGTTTGGCAGTTCGTTTTTATTGATATTTATGGTAGGTGGTGTATTTTATTATTCAGTAAATACCTTACTAACGCAAAAAAAACTTTCGAATATTAAAAATGACTTTATAAATAATATGACGCATGAACTCAAAACTCCAGTATCAACCATTGCCTTGGCACTTGAAGTTATAAGAGACAAAACCATAGAAAAGACACCAGAAAAAACTGAGCGATATTTGAATATCATTCATGACGAAAACAAAAGACTAGGCGTGCAAGTAGAAAAAGTTTTACAAATAGCCCAATTAGAAAAAGGCGACATAACACTCAAACTTGAGCCTTTGGATATTAATGAAATATTGGGCAAGGTTGTCCAAAATTTAAGTGTTCAGATAGAGCAAAAAGAAGTAAACCTTGAAATTAACTTAAACGCAATCAATACCGAAGTTTTGGCTGACCAAGTGCATGTTACTAACATATTTTTTAACTTGATGGACAACGCCATTAAGTACAGCAACGAGTCGCCCAATATTTGTATCTCAACCGAAGACACAGATGACGGCGTTATGGTATCGATAAAGGACGACGGCATAGGGATTCCAAAAGATCAACTAAGCAAAATATTTGAGAAATTTTATAGGGTGCCCAAAGGAAATCTACACGACGTAAAAGGCTTTGGCCTTGGCTTAAGCTATGTAAAAAACATGATTGAGCTTTTGAAAGGAAAAATAGAAGTTAATAGCAAAATTGATTCAGGAAGCGAATTTAAAGTAACCCTACCCAATACCTAAACCAAAAAATACATGAAAATACTCCTCGCCGAAGACGATCCAAACCTAGGTTTACTTACGCAAGAATATTTAATAGCAAAAGGCTATGATGTTAAATTAGCCAAAGACGGAAACGAAGGTTTGGACGTATTTCTTTCCGAAAGCTTTGATTTCTGTATCTTAGATGTCATGATGCCAAAGAAAGACGGCTTCTCATTAGCTAAAGAAATTAGGACCAAAAGCCCCAATATCCCTTTGGTTTTTTTGACTGCAAAGTCTATGACAGAAGACACCATAAAGGGTTTTGAACTTGGTGCCGATGACTATATCACCAAACCTTTTAGCATGGAGGAACTCTTGGTCAGAATAAAGGCCATAATGAAACGTGTTACAAAAGCAGACAAAGAGGATGAAAAAAGCGAGTTTTTAATAGGTAAATATACATTTGTACCCAATCAGCACGAATTAAGCCTAAATGGCGAAACCCAGAAACTGACCACCAAGGAATCTGACTTACTAGCTCTTTTCTGCAAAAACCAAAACCAAACGGTAAGCAGGAGCTTTGCACTAAAGCTTATCTGGGGCGACGACTCTTATTTTAATGCCCGCAGCATGGATGTCTACATAACCAAGCTCCGCAAATACCTAAAAGCAGACCCAAGTATTCAAATCATGAACCTCCACGGCGAAGGCTTTAAGTTGGTGTGTTGAGCTAGTCTAGATGATAATTCTTTTCGCCAGCGGTTACTTCCAAATCTAGCATATTTTGCTCAGGAGGTAGTGGACAAGTGGCAAATGGCGTAAATGCACACGGTGGATTTTGAGCCTTGTTAAAATCTAAAAATATCTCACCAGACTCTTTGGGCATAGGAGCATACAAAAACCTTCCTGCTCCATAGGTACTTATTTTGTTGGTTTTGTCTCCAAACACAAAAAACAACTGCTCGCCTTCGGCAATAGCATGCATACTGTATAATTTTCCTTTTCTTGAAAAAGTTACTTTCCCTGGAGACTCCAACTGATTGGTTTGTCCGGTCACATCCAATATGCCAATAGTCTGACCTACCGTTTTTTCATACTTGGCTTTTACTCGCCAGCTTGGGTCTATGTCAAAATAAGAGATGCCTTTAAATTCTTGCAGGAATTCACTTTCTAAATCTCTTAGTCTCACGCCATATTTTTGGCCTCTTTTTATTACAAACCACCTCAATGAGCCAAAACTACTTACTTTATTTTCTTCAGATGGAAATAATTGAGCTTCCTGCGAGCCAATGTTGTTAATCAATATTTGTTTTTTTAGTAAAGAAGAAAAAGTCACCACACCATTAGCAAGCACAAACTTGCCCATAAAAGGCTTTGCCTTCCCATTTGGAAAAATAATGTCATTTGAAATATCAGTTCCAAATGAATTTTCACCTTCTTTTAACCAAAATAACCCTGCCAGATTTAACCACCCATTTTCGTTTTTAAGTTCCTCTGCTCGACCCTTCCTCCATTCCATAATTTCTTTTTCATAATCATCAATTTTAAAAACAATAGAACTTAAAAGAAGCAGAAATACAAAACCAAACAGATACGTTTTCATTGTTAATTATTTATTAATACCCATCAAAAATACAAAATTTACCCACTAAATTAAGTTGTGTTCGTTAACTTTAACTATCCGATAATTTTATTCAACCAAATATGAAAAACCTCCTATTGTTCTTTTGTTTTCTTAGCTTTTCACTTTCAGCTCAAAATGTGAATCTTATGACTTTTAATATCCGCTACGACACCGATAGAGATGGTGAAAACAAATGGGCCAACAGAAAAGACCATGCTGCACAAATGTTGACCTTTTATGATGTTGATATTTGTGGTATGCAAGAAGCCCTCATTGGTCAAATCAAAGACCTAGAGCAGCGACTCCCAAACTATGCATATTTTGGCAAAGGAAGAGATGATGGCCAAGAAAAAGGAGAATTCTCTCCCATATTTTATAATACCAAGACGCTAAAACTACTCCAATCAGATACTTTTTGGTTAAGTGAAACACCAGAAAAACCGTCTAAAGGCTGGGATGCTGCATTTCCAAGAGTAGTAACTTGGGGCTTATTCGAAGATTTAAACTCAAAAGTTAGATTTTATGTATTTAACACACATTTCGACCACATGGGCCAAATTGCAAGAAAGCAAAGTGCAAAATTACTTTTAGCAAAATCTAAAGAAATAGCAAAAGACCAGGTGTACTTTTTGATGGGAGACTTTAACAGTATACCAAGCGACGAACCGATGGTTTTAATAAAAAATGAATTAAAAAACACAGAAGAAATAAGTACATCTGGACATTTTGGCCCCGAAAGTACTTTTTCAGGATTTGAGTCCAGGGAACAAAAAAACAAAAAGATTGATCATATATTTTGTAACAACAAAAAAATAATAATTAAAAAACATGCTACTTTAAGCAATACATGGGCTGGTTTGTTTGCCTCTGACCATCACCCCGTTATGGTTAGTGTTGAACTGAAAAAATAGGCAAAACTTGTATTATTAAAATTTTTTAATAATTTTACATAAAACCTTAAATATCAAACAATGCAGTTTACTTCAAAATACTTATTTCTGACCTTTTGCTTATTTGCAAGCAGCGTAATATTTGCTCAGCATAATATAATTCCCACTCCGGTAAAATACGAAAATACCTCGGGCATGTTTATGTTAGATAATCAAACAGCCATACGTGTTAACACCAAAGACGAGTCGGTTACTAAAATGGCCCAAGGTTTTGTTGATTTTTTATCAAAAGCAGGTACCAATGTAGAGTTATTAAAAAATGCAACTGACAAAGTTCCAAGCAAAGTGATATCACTTAATTTGGCTAATGCCGCGATATCAGAAATAGGAACAGAAGGGTATACATTAGAAGTAAATGATAAGGAAATAACAATTAATGCCAATAAGCCTGCCGGTATATTTTACGGGCTGCAAACCCTTAGGCAACTACTCCCTGCTAACTTCGAATCGCTAGACTACCCGATGGGCATAGGAATGATTATGGGTTGCAAAATAACCGATTACCCAAGATTCGGTTGGAGAGGGTTAATGTTTGACGATAGCCGACATTTCTTTGGAGTAGACGCCGTAAAAAGTTACATAGACAAAATGGCCCAATACAAATTCAACGTGTTTCATTGGCACTTAACAGACGACGAAGGTTGGAGGATAGAAATAAAATCGCTGCCAAAACTAACAGAGATTGGTGCGTGGCGAGTAGAGAGAAATGGGAAGTTTGGAGAAAATAGACCTTACCCTAAAGAAGGAGAAAAAGCTACATACGGTGGATTTTATACCCAAGAGCAAATAAAAGAAGTAATTAAATACGCCGCTGACAGAAACATTCGAATTATTCCTGAAATAGACATACCGGGACATAGCATGGCGGCCTTAGCCGCATATCCCGAACTTTCTACCCTAAAACAGCCTAAATTTGTTAACCCAGGCAGCAAGTTTGCTGAATGGTACGGAGATGGAAAGTTTGAAATGCTAATTGAAAACACACTAAACCCCGCAGATGAAGCTGTATATACTTTTGTAGATAAGGTGATGACAGAAGTGGCAGCCTTATTTCCTTCAGAATATATTCACATGGGAGGAGACGAATGTTATCATGGTTTTTGGGAAAAAGACCCAAGCGTTCAGAAATTTATGCAGAAAAATAAAATAAAGGACACGCATGAACTGCAAAGTTACTTTGTAAAAAGAGTAGAAAAAATAATCAACAGCAAAGGCAAAAAAATGATTGGCTGGGATGAGATTCTTGAGGGCGGCCTAGCTGACGGAGCTGCCGTGATGAGTTGGAGAGGGATGAAAGGCGGCATAGAAGCAGCCAAAATGGGCCACCAAGTGGTTATGTCTCCTACCACATTTGCTTATTTGGACTACACCCAAGGAGACAAAAGCGTAGAGAATCCAATTTATGCAGACCTTAGCCTAAGAAAAGCCTATTCTTTTGAACCCGTGCCAGAGGGAGTCGATCCAAAATTTATATTGGGTGGCCAAGGAAACCTCTGGACGGAAGTGATTCCGAATATTCAGTTTGCAAACTATATGACCTACCCAAGAGCCTTTGCTATTTCAGAAAGTGTTTGGAGCCCGAAAGAATCCAAAAACTTTGAAAACTTCATTTCGCGTACGGAACAACACTTTACAAGATTTGATGCATCCAAAACCAATATTTCAAAAGCTATTTATGACCCGATTGTTATTGTAACAAAAGATGGAGAGAAACTAATGGTTACCCTGCAATCAGAAATAAGTAATGCAGAGATCTTTTATACAATAGACAACACTTACCCGGTAAATTATGGCACAAAATATACCAATACTTTTGAAGTGCCAGAAGGAGAACTGAGCTTAAGAACCCAATTGTATAGAAACGGACAGCCAGTTGGTAGGTTACTTCAAATCTCTAGGGAACAATTGCTGCAACGCATAAAATAAAAATTTAGATAAACCCGCTCATTTCTTTACTCAACAAATAAAGTTTAGTGAAATTATTGAAAGGGTACAATATTTGCTCAGTTGAAACAGAATTTATTACTGTTTTAACTGAGTGAAATGTTTATAAAATTATCTATCATGGCCAATGTCTTGATTGGCTTACTTTTTAATCCATTTGTAGCTACAAATTACATCCATATTACCAAAAGATTCGAAATCCACGGGATTGACATTTCACATCACCAAAGATATATCAATTGGGAAAACGTGCAAGAGCACAGTGATTTCAAAATTAGCTTCTGCTTTCTAAAAGCTACAGAAGGTGCCACTTTTAAAGATACCAAGTTTCCAAACTATTGGGACGACTGCAAAGACGCGGGCATTTCTAGAGGTGCTTATCATTTTTTTAGTATTTCAAAAAGTCCTTATGCCCAAGCACAAAACTTTATAGGCTCAGTAGATCTCCAAAAAGGCGACCTTGCCCCTGTTTTAGATTTCGAATCAGAAAGTCAAAATCTAAGTACTACTGAAGTTAGAAAGAGAATCACCACTTGGTTGACAATTGTAGAAAAGCATTACGGAGTTAAACCTATTATATATACCAACTCACATCTCTTTAATAAATACATTAAAGGATATTTCAAAAACAATACATTATGGATAGCCGACTATAACACCTCGGATATAAATTATGCTGTATCGCATCCTAACCTAAAATTCTGGCAATACACCGAAAAAGGTAAGATTGATGGAATTTCGGGCAGTGTAGATATAAACGCTTTTTTAGGCGAATATCAAGAGTTTGAGAATCTAAAAATTTATTGATTTCAAAGTAAAAAATATTAACTGGGATATACATCAAAACAATCCAATTCTAATTAAAAGTTAATTAAAATATCATTAAGAAATCATTAGAATTCAATTAGCCCAAATGTCAATATTTGACCCTTTTGTTGTATTATCGGAATTTTTCGTCTACAAAATCCCACTATTTCTCATTTAGATTATGACGTTAAAGTTAAATATTGTTAAATTAAATTTTTCAAAATTAACTTTTTAACAAACTTTATGAAGAAATTTCTACTAACAATCCTATTATTAGGAGGGTTTGGATTTGCCTATTCACAAGGTCAAATCACGGGTACGGTTTCATCTGCTGACGATGGTTCAGAGATACCGGGAGTAAGCGTAAGAGTAAAAGGTAGCAATACTGGAACTCAAACAGACGTAAACGGTAAGTATTCCGTTTCTGCAGCCAAAGGTGCTGTTCTACAATTTAGCTTTATTGGTTTTATGCTTCAAGAAGTAACAGTTGCAAACGAATCTGTTATTAATGTAGCCATGAAAGTAGATAGTAAAACATTACAAGAACTAGTAGCTACTGGTCTTGGTCGTGTAAAAGAAGAGAAAGCCGTTGGTACTGCGATGCAAACAATCTCTAACGAAAAATTAACTTTCGTTAAAGAAACCAACGTTGCTAGTGCACTATCAGGAAAAATAGCGGGTGTGAAACTTCAAGGTGCACCTTCTACATCATTCCGTGAGCCAAACCTTCAAATTAGAGGGGCTTCTGGTCTTTCTATTTATGGTAGCCCACTTTATGTATTAGACGGCACTCCAGTTGAGCTTAACGCTGTAAACATGGACAACGTTGAGTCTATCTCAGTTCTAAAAGGTGCTGCAGCAACTGCCATCTACGGACAAAGAGCCTCTGAAGGTGTGGTGGTATTAACCACAAAAAGAGCGAAAAAAGGAAAGATTCAGGTTGACCTGAACTCTGCAACTACATTCTCTAATGTATATAACTTGCCTCCTTACCAAAACGAATATGCGGGTGGATACTCTCAGGAGATTCCTACATTTGAGTACAATCCTGCTATTCACCCAGCTGAATGGGCGAGTTTTAACGGACAAAATACTTTAGAATATTATGCTGACGAAAGCTGGGGTCCTAAAATGGACGGAAGACAGTATCGTCCTTACTATTCATGGTTCCCGTCTTCTCCAGAATTTGGAAAACAAACGGCATTAAACCCACAACCGAATAACGTGAAAGATTTCTTTCAGACGGGTGTTGATTTAAACAATAACATTACCTTAAGCGGTGGAAGCGAAAACGGAACTATGAGACTGTCTTATACAAACATTGACAGAAGCCTTCCAATACCTAACACAAAGCTGAAAAGGAACTTTGTGACGGTAAACAGCACATACAAACTAGGCAAGAAAATAGAAGTAGGTGCAAACCTTAACTACATGTCAGAAAAGCAACAAGGTAGACCACTAGAAGGATACGGACAAGGTTTGTCTGGTAGCTTTAACCAGTGGTTCCAACGTCAAATAGACATGGACATCCTTTCTAACTACAAAAACCCAAATGGTACATTTAACTCTTGGAACATTAACGGTCCAGAAGACACTAAGCCATTGTATTGGGATAACCCATATTATGATGTAAACGAAAATATTTACAAGCATAACCAAGACAGGATCTACGGAGATGTTAATTTAAAATACAACATCACTAAAAAACTAAGCGTACAAGGATGGGTTAGAAATAGCTCTAAGTTTTTCGACAACTCATTTAATGTTGCCACTGGTGGTTTAAATCTTGACGGTTTTTATACTTCTGACCTAAAAACTGTTGAAAATAACTATGAGTTCATGTCAACTTACAACGACAGATTTGGTGATATTACAATGGACTTGAACTTCGGTGGTAACATCAGAAATCAAACAGCATTGTCTACTTCACAAAGTACAGTAGGTGGTCTTTCTATCCCTGCATTTTACCAAATTAGTGCAAGTAAAGATGCTCCGTCAATTGCATACAGAAAATCAGAGAAAATTGTACGTAGTTTATATGGAATCGCATCATTTGGTTATAAAGGATTGCTATTCTTAGATGCTACATTGAGAAACGACTGGTCTTCAACACTTCCAGTTGAGAACAATTCATATCTATATCCATCAATAGCTTCTAGTTTTGTGTTTTCAGAATTCATGAAAGACCAATCTGTTCTTTCCTTTGGTAAATTGAAAGCTTCGTGGGCATCGATAGGAAGTGACACTGACCCTTATGGAATCTATCCTGTTTACAATGCAGGTCCACAAGGTAGCTACACTGTAATGAACTTACCTAGTCAACTGCCTAACGTTAATTTAAAACCGACATTGTCTACTTCATATGACTTAGGATTTGAATTGAGATTCTTGAAAGACAAAATTGGTATCGACTTTACATACTACAACAGATTAAATACAGACCAAATTCTTCCATTATCAGTACCTTCTTCGTCAGGATATAGCACTGCACTAGTAAATGCAGGTAAAATCCAAAACAAAGGTATTGAGATAGCGATGACGTTTAACCCTATTAAAACTGAAAACTTTAACTGGGACATTAACTTCAACGTAGCAAAAGCAACTTCAATAGTTAAAGAACTAGCGGAAGGACTTGATAACTATCAGTTGCCAACATTTGCAACATATGGTATAGGAACTCAAGTAGCGGGTTCATCTACTGCTTTTGGACCAACTGTAAACGCTAAAGTTGGTGAGCCATTTGGTACACTTATTGGCCGTGGATTTAGAATTGACCCAACTACAGGACAAAGAGTAGTAGGTGCAAATGGTAAGTATTTATATGATGACAACGTAAACCTTGGGTCTATCCTTCCTGACTTTACAGGTGGTTTCATTAACATGTTATCATACAAAAACATCAAAATGAACTTCAATATTGACTTCCAAAAGGGAGGAAAAGTATATTCTGTAACGAGAATGTTTAACGCATACTCAGGTTTAGGTGCTGAAACAGTCGGCTTAAATGCTAAAGGAAACCCTATGAGAGATGCAGTAGCAGATGGCGGTGGTTTACTAGCAGAAGGCGTATTGGCTGATGGAACTCCAAACACGCAATACATTGAAGCAGATACATATTGGAAGTCGTTTTTCAGATTACACGAAAGATGGTTATATGATGCTAGTTATGCTAAACTAAGAGAAGTAAGTATTGGTTACACATTACCAAAATCTCTTTATGAAAACGTATTGCCATTCAGAAGCATTTATGTTGGTGCTGTTGGTAGCAACGTCCTAATTTTAAGACAGCCTGTTAAAGGTCTTGACCCATCTGAGTTAGAAAGTATTTGGTCTGAAGGTGGTCAATTGCCAGCGGCAAGATCATTCGGTTTTAACATCAAATTAGGACTTTAATTTTTTAACTTTAAATCGATAACAAATGATGAAAAATATAAATAAATTCTTATTTGGAATAATCCTTACCGCAGGTATCACAGCCTGTGATCCGGGTGATTTCGGTGATGTAAATATCAATCCAAATAGCCCCTCAAACCCAATTGCATCATCTTTATTGACTGGTGCTGAAAGAGGAATTGTTTCTACCATTACTGACACTCAAGGCTCTCTTTATGTGCAGCAAATGGCAAATAAACAATATACTTCTGCCGATAGATATGAAACTGTACAATGGAGCTACAATGGTTTTTATACAGGCCCTTTGGTAAATTTGCAGAAAATCATTGATCTAAACTCAGATGCCGCTACAAAAGGTGATGCTGCCCAATTTGGTTCAAACAATAACCAAATTGCCATAGCACGTATTTTGAAGGCATATTTCTACATGCACATGACCGATAGATGGGGAGACATACCTTACTCTCAAGCATTGCAAGGCTCTACTAACTTTAAGCCTGCTTTTGATGCTCAAAGTAAAATCTATCCTGATTTGATTAAGGAAGTAACAGAAGCCGCTGCTCAAATAGACAATGGTGCTGCTATCAAAGGTGACATCATTAATGGCGGAAACATGACTAAGTGGAAGAAGTTTGCGAACTCACTTAAAGCCATAATGGCCTTAAGAATGTCAAAAGCTGACCCTGCTGCAGCCAAAACTGCTTTTACTGCTGCAATAGCTGGTGGAGTAATCACTACTAACGCCGATAATATCGTATATGCATTCCTTGCGGAAGACATTAATGACAACCCTTGGCAAGACAGATTTGAGTCTCGTAAAGACTGGACAGTAAGTGAGATTTTTGTAAATACACTAAAGTCTATGAATGACCCAAGATTAGGTGTTTTTGCTGACAAAGCACTCCTTAAGCAAGACTACGTAGGAATGGTTTACGGACTTGACGAAAGTAAAGCTGGATCTATTTCAAACGGAGATGTATCTTTCCTAGGAGAAGCAATGAGACAACAAACATCACCTGGTTACATAGTAACTGCAGCTCAAATGCACCTTGCAATGGCCGAGGCAGCAGTTTTAGGATGGACTACAGACGCTGAAGTACACTACAATGCAGCAATTAAGGCAGGTCTTGAGCAATACGGAAAAGGAGCTGAGTATGCTACATACATAGCAGGACCAAACGTAAAATACAATCCCGCAAAAGCAATGGAGCAAATTGGTACTCAAAGATGGATTACCTTATTCTCTTATGGATACGAAGCTTGGGCTGAGTGGAGAAGAACAGGATACCCTGTTTTAGCAGCTCCAGCAAACAATCTTAACCCAGGTGGATTAATTCCACGCAGACAAGGTTATACTACAATTGAGCGTGACTTAAATGCTGCTAACTACAACGCAGCAGTAAGTGCCCTTGGTGGTAAAGATGATTTGAACGGAAGAGTATGGTGGAATAAATAAATTCCAGCAATAACGATACGCCAAAGAGGCTGCTATTTGACAATGGCAGCCTCTTTTTTTGGGTTGGGAGGATATTTTACAATTATTATATAAACCTACAACTTAATAACTTGTGTTTATGAAGAAATTTAAATTTTAAAAGTCGACTCCCTTGAGTTTGACACCATTTTGAGTTAAGTGTTTGATTATAAGCCCTATTTGTTTAAAATCGGCTCTCTACAAATTCTGTTTTTGGATGTTTTTGAGACTTAAGCTTCACTGTGCAAAAGCTCCGACCTCCCTACATATATAATTCAGTCTTTGACCGTAGTGAAAAAACTTATTTCTCCTTTTTAATTGTATAAAATGCCACTATTCCATTTCTTAACTTAGCTTACTATTTTGTCTGGCAAAGACCGCTATAACCCCATTGTCACTTACACCGCTTTAATTCCCGCTAAATATTTTCTTCTCTAACTCTCCAAAAATCTTCTTCGTAGTTTTTATAGAGCTTAGATGCATGGTAATTATCTGCAAGAATTCCTTTAATATCTGGTAATACGAAACTTTTTACCAATTCGAAAATATTATCTGCTACTTTAAAATAAGGTTCTTCCCAGTCCCAAACCACTTGATAAATAACATCTAGGTCTTCGTTTTTCGTACTTACGAATAAACCGCCTCCTTGTCCGATATCTGCAATTCTCAGAAACTTAAACTTGCTCCATTCTTTTTCATGACATAAGTAGCTTTTCCAATCATTAGCAACTTTATCAATATCATCAAAATAAGAAATTGACAAAAACCATTTTTCATTATCTTTTAATGGTTCATATAATGGTGTATTTAATAAGTATTTTTCATTACGTTTGGAATTAAGAAAAAAATCGTTGAAGAATGATCCTTTTCCTGTTTTAAAATGCTCAATATAGAATTTATAAAGTGGTGGTAAACTAAAACCTAATTGTTTTTCCGTTTCTGTAATATTTATTTTATCAGTAAGCTCCCTTGTTCTAATCAATTCAAAGCCTTTTCTCATTTTTTATATATTTATACTTGAAAATATCTTGAGATCTTTTATCATTTTATCGTTAACCATCTCTTTCCCATCTTTTAAAAGTAAAGCGTCTAGGTGTTTTGCCATTTTTAAAAAAAACTCAAGGTCAAAAACAGACAGTTTTTCTTCAACATTTATCCCAATATAATTGAAGTCGGAACGAAAAGTAACCAGTATTCGATATTGTCTTTTCTTTTCGTTGAAATCAAAACAAGCAGTCCTTTTATTTAAGGATAATAATACTCTTTCTCTGAAAGATTCAGGTATTAAACTTAAATTTTGGATAGTAGTTTTACCTTCCTCCGTGTTTTCTTTCCACACAAAATTGTTATTTTCTACAAAATCAATCCATTTTTTATAGTCAATAGTTTCAAGGCACTTCTGTGTAATGTCAAACGGAATTTTCGCTATTTCTAGTTCTCTTATTTTATTAAGTTTCATCTTACTTTTAATTCACAAAATCTTTTAACGCCTTAATTTCAAATTTAATACCAGGATATGTGCTTGTTAATTTATTCTTTCACCAGCTGCCAGTATATTGACAGCGGTACTGATGTATAGCAGTAGGCTTAATAAAAGTGGTTTTAGCATCTGTGTATTTTGGTTAATGGGGTTTTTGTTTTAAAATCAATTTTTATAGTTCCTTATATTTTTTTACTACTTACAATTATGTAGTACTTAATCTCGGAAAACAAACATGGCATACTGTTATTCAATTTATACTTTGTGTTCATTTTCTTTTTATTTCAAAATTACTTTCGACACTCAAAGACTTCATTACACACCTACAAAGTCAATAGCCTTGATACAGAAAGATAATAACTTTTCACAAGAGTCTGCTTTTTATTCTCGATTGCTTTTTTAAATATTCCTTTATGACAAATACCCTGAAAGCAACTTAAGGGTTTATAATGAAATTTCGTAAAGACAAAAAATACTAGTATATTTTTTTTGATATCTCCAATAATTCTTCTTGACTGTGGCTATCTAAAAAATCAATAGTCTTGATGCATTTTTCGTACATAAAATAACCTTGAAATTTGCTCTCCACTTCACTACGGTAATAATCTCGTAGCTCATTGTATTTAGGGTTATTATTGAGTTTTGCTACTATTAAACCTTTAATTATTCGCCAACCTAAATCATCTAAATAAACTACTTTTTCGGTTGGGTTCTCGTTCAATAATTCATCAATAGCATCTACAGAATTGTATTTTTCAAAAAATGGAACGGCATATTCTTCATAAAACTTCCTTACAATTTTACCCCATTCAACTATATCTTCTTGGGTTTTGATTTTAAAACGATAGTTTAAATCGTTGAAATAACTTGCCGTGCTAGAACCGATTGTACTACCGTAACTATCTACAACATCTGTTACTTCTTCAATTTCATAAAGTATTTTTTGAATGGGTAATAAGCCTAATCCAATGTAACAACCAGTATTAAACTCATCAATATAATTAGCTACACCATAACCTAATCTCAAAACAATTTGATTATCGATTAACACGAAAACACAACCTTGTGAATCTGTTTTAGATTTATAACCCAATGGTTTTAAAAAACTTTCAAACTCCTTTTTCAGTTCTTTTTTTACTTCGCTATAATTCATTACTTAATTCTTGGTCTTATTAAATACTGTGTAAAATCGGTTGTATTTGTGTTTACCTGCTGTGCGAAGGCTTTTGCCTTCGCACGAGTGTATTTCGGTCTTTGACCGCCATAAAACATCCATTTTGCCATTTATTTATTTCAATTAAACTATTTTTCCATGTAAAATCAATTATTGGAACAGAAACTATGCAAACATCAATAATGCCTTCATTTCTTACATAATTTGATGCACTTGAATAAACATAATCAAAAGCTTTAGTTACAATTCTAGACCTCACGGGGTTCATATGAATATAGCGGAACGCCGCCCGATTTAGCTTTGTCCAAAAGAACTTCTCAGAAAATATTTCCTCTGGATGATTACCATATTCCCAAAAGCGAGGCGTCGCACCGTGAAACTTACTATTTCTGCTCTGGCTTTTCGCTGCAAAGCGGTACGCCGCCCCGGTCAACGTTTCAACATCCAATCAGACCTGCTTTCTGGCCCATTTTCAATTGTTTTTAATATTTCTTTTGCCGTAAATACCGGTCCGCCGGCCGCTTAAAAATCTCTTACTAAATCGGATAAATTCCCAGTTTCAATTTGGAAAATTACATGAATATGGTTGCTCATTATTACATATCCGTGCAGCATTAGTCCCTTTTGTTTTTGGCAAAATTTCAACCTATCAATTAATACATCACGATAAATTTTACGTGTGAATACGTAAAGCGAAACGTCGCACCGCCATCTACAACCGTAAATGTCATAAAATGTGGCTTACTTTGATCCCTTATTTGATATCCTCCTTTGTCCATATTTCTTACTTTAGCGATTTGTTTTCTGCGGCTACAAGCCGCAATTCACACGTACGAAGGCAATAGCCTTCGCACAGCGAGGATATACTTTGCAAAGCTTAGATATGTTCACACAGCTTGGAATTACCAATCAATTTTTTTAATTTTAAAATCTAGTGGTAAATTATATTTTTTATAAACAGACTTTGATAATTTGTATTCTTGAATTAAGAAATTTCCTGATTCATCTAACTTATAATCAAAAATCAAATACCGCCCGTATCCTTCCCCATATACAAAGCTTTCGATTTGAATTTTATCCATATCATAATAGAAATACTCTTTATGATTTTTGGCAGGATTAAAATCTTCAGGTTTGCTCAATTTGAGATCAATTTCTTGGTTTATTATTGGAACATTTACACCCAAACATCGACCGAAATCTAAGAATATGATTCCATTAGCCCAATTTTTGGAAGATATATAATCAGGCCATATATTTTTTTTGAAAGAGAAAATTAACTCATTATCATAGTATTCTTCTTCTAATACGTAAATACTATTTTTCTTAAGATTTGGAGGATAAATAAATTCTTTATCTTTAAGTTTAAAATTAGGCCTTTTTGGAATATAAATACCATAAGAATTATTGTACCCTTTTTCTATGCATGAAATAAGAAAAAAAGTAAACATAAGAGCAAACATCTTCAATTTCACCATCCTGTAAATTAATTTTTAGTTTTATCATAAGTCGAATATTGAATATTCGATTTAGAACCACCCCACATTACTGGAAACTGCCTTTGATCTTTAATAATGACATGTGCTATTCCATCTTGCAAATAAATAACATCTTGATTAGGCTCGCCCAAAATGCTTCCGTATTGAAATACCTCCTTGTTAACTAGTTTTTCTTTTCTTGAAAATTGTTTCAAGTCATCTTCCAGCTGCAAGTTTATTTCGGAAATAACCTTTGTCTTGAGGTTTGAATCACTTGAAAGCGGTATATAATTACCCTCAAATTGAGCATAAGAGGAGGTAATCATTACAAAAATAAAGCTGAGTGTTTTTACCATATTAATGGAATTGATATTGGATTACTAAGTCAATTTATTTTATCAAATTTCAAGCCAATTGTAACTTTTTACCTTTCCGTTTTTTTTGAAAACACAAATAAAAAGATGCTAAAAATACATCTATCCAAAATAACTGCTCCCCTTCGCCCCTTTCACAAAATAAAATTTTGATTTATTTTGCCTATTTTAGCTTATTAAAAACAGACCCGATGAAAACTATTAGACCTTACTATATTTTGCTTCTATATGCTATCATGGCTTGCACTTCTACCAAAGCACCAAAGCCTATTTATCCTTTGCCCAGTCTAGCCCAACAAAACTGGCAAGACTTGGAGACTTATGCCTTTATACATTTCACCACAAACACATTTACAGGTAAAGAATGGGGCTATGGCGACGAAAGCCCTGAGATATTTAACCCTACTGAACTTGACGTGGACCAATGGGCCAAAACCATAAAAGACGCTGGCTTAAAGGCTATAATATTAACGTGTAAACATCACGACGGCTTTGTGTTGTGGCCCAGCATGTTTACTGACCACTCCATAGCCAATAGTCCATATAAAAATGGAAAGGGCGACCTCGTAAAGGAAGTCTCTGAGGCATGCAAAAAGTATGGGCTTAAATTTGGCATTTACCTATCTCCTTGGGACAGAAATCGAGGCGATTATGGTTCGCCTGCATATGTAGCGTATTATAGAAACCAACTAAAGGAGCTGTTTGAAAACTACGGCCCGGTTTTCGAAATGTGGTTTGACGGTGCCAACGGCGGAGACGGTTACTACGGGGGCAAGAATGAGATAAGAAAAATAGACGGCAAAACATATTACGACTGGCCCAATACTATCGAGCTGGTTGAGCGTTTGGAGCCAAATATCTTGTTTTTTAGTGATGCTGGCCCGCACATCAGGTGGGTAGGAAACGAAAGAGGCCTTGCCGGAAAAACCAACTGGAACAACATAAGCACTGACACCCTATATGCCGGAAAAGCCGGAATAGAAAACCTACTAAACACCGGACATGAAAACGGCACCAAGTGGATTCCGGCAGAGGTTGACGTCTCTATTAGGCCGGGTTGGTTTTATCATGCCGAAGAAGATGTGAAAGTGAAGACTCCCGAACAGCTTTTCGAGATCTACCTAAGTTCAGTAGGTAGAGGTTCTAATTTGTTACTTAATATTCCGCCTGACAAGCGTGGTTTGATACACGAAAATGATGTAAAGTCACTGCTTGCTTGGAGAAAACTAATCGACGTAACATTTGCAAACAACTTAGCTATTGGCTCAGAGGTAACTGCAAGTACTACTTTTAACAAAAATCTAAATACTCAAAATTTAATAGACCAGGCCTCAAATACCTTTTGGGCAGCCAAAAAAAATAGCAAAACAGCTGAGGTAAGTATTAAACTAAAAGAAAGTACTACAGTTAATTACCTTGAACTTCAAGAATATCTCTCCTTAGGACAACGAATTAAGGCGTTTTCAATAGAAGTAAAACAAAACGGCATTTGGAATAAAATAGCAGAAGAAACTACGGTTGGCCACAAAAGAATATTGAAATTAAACGCTGCAGAAGTGTCTGAAATCAGAATAAAAATTTTAGATTCGAAAGACACTCCGATTTTATCAGAAATAAAAATATACTAACTATGGCATACGATGAATATTTAGGAGAACGCATCAGCTCCGTTTTGGAAAGAAAAAAAGTGCGTTTTTATTCAAAAAAAATGATCGGAGGTTTGTGTTTTTTAGTTGATGACAAAATGCTTTGCGGGATTCACATCGACAAAAAATATGGCGACAGCCTTTTGATGGCGAGGGTTGGAGAAAAAAACATGGAGCAGCTGCTAAGCCAACCCCATGTTTTGCCCATGGATTTTACGGGAAAACCCATGAAAGGATATGTTTTTGTGACGCCTGAAGGCTTTGATACTGACCAAGACCTAGAAAAGTGGCTGCAACTTTGCCTCGATTTTAACCCTGAAGCAAAAGCAAGTGCTAAGAAAAAGAAGCCTATTAAATGAGCTTTATATTCTACTTAGCTTAAACGACTTGTCCTCTTTTATTATCAAGGGCACTTTCTCTACTTTTACATTACTCGCCTCTAAGCCAAACCATTTGTCTTCGGGCGTGGTAAACTGCTTGATAAAGAAATAGGTTTCCATCACCACTTTATCGAAAAACGAAAACTTGTTTTCATTGGAAAGGTATCTTTCTAAAACCACAAACCTAAAGTCGCCCGTGATGTGGTGTTTTTCTAATGACTTGTATCTACTCAAAATATTAATTTCATTCGAGTTTTCGAGGTCATGCAAAACTTGTCTGAAGTATAAATCTACGCGTTGCTCAACCCTAAACCCTAGCTTAAAGTTAATTTTAAACACATAATCAGGCTCCACTTCGTCTACTTTATAACTCAAGGTATACGGCTCGTCAGTTATATCTACATGGATAAACCAATACATATAAGCTCTTTTGGGTCTTTTTTCTAAAATAGAATACATGACCTTTGACTCTATGTCAGAAATGCGATTGGCATTAGATAAGAATATGAGGTGCGTAGCATACCGAGCCACGGATTCGTCTTGACTGAGGTCTTTAAGTACAGGCAAAAATCTCTCAAGTTTCACAAAATCAATATGCTTGGTCCTGATTCTTTTAGATCTAAACCAAACCGTCATCAGGTAAGCAATACACAAGGCCAGCAGTAAGGAAACCCAACCGCCATGGAAAAACTTCAGAACGTTTGCCCAGAAAAAGCCAGTTTCTATCACCGAATAAAAAGCTACGAAAATAACTAACCACCAAACTTTAACCCTTTTAACATATAGGTAATATGTCATCAGAATGGTAGTCATCAGCATGGTAAGCGTTATAGCCAAACCATATGCTGCTTCCATATTACTCGATTTTTTGAAATAAAGAATAATCGCAATACATCCAAAATACAAAAACCAGTTAACCGAAGGGATATAAAGTTGTCCCTTTTTGTCGGTTGGGTAAAGCGACCTGACCTTCGGCCAAAAACCCAAACGGATGGCTTCTGAAATTAGGGTATAAGAGCCGGTAATTAATGCCTGACTTGCTATCACCGTAGCAAAAGTTGAAATAATGATTCCGGGCAAAAGAAACCAATCCGGAATAATTTCGAAAAATGGCTTGCCGTTACTTGCTGTTAGGTGTTCGCCAAGGTGGCTCAAAAGCCATGCTCCTTGACCAAAATAATTAACAACCAAACAAACTTTAACTATACCCCAGCTATAAAATATATTCATTCTGCCACAATGGCCTAAGTCTGAATATAGAGCTTCTGCTCCTGTGGTACATAAAAATACAGAACCCAATAACCAAAAAGCGTTATCATTGAAACGCATTAAATTAAAGGCATAAATGGGGTTAAAAGCAGCAAGAATAGAGGCATCTTTTAAGATTTGATTTAATCCTAAAATAAACAACATAGAAAACCAAACCAACATGATAGGTCCAAAGGCCTTCCCTACAAAACTCGTTCCTAGTCCTTGAATTAAGAAAAGTAGCGTAATGATGATAAGGACAATTGGGATAGTTTCAATGTTTGGATACACAATCTGAAGGCCTTCAATAGCAGAAGACACAGAAATGGGCGGCGTTATGATTCCGTCGGCCAATAAAGTAGCAGCACCTATAATAGCAGGAATGGTCAACCATTTCGCTTTTCTTCTTATAAGTGCATATAATGCAAGTATACCTCCTTCGCCTTTGTTGTCTGCCCTAAGCACTATCACTACGTACTTTACGGTAGTTTGAAGTGTCAGTGTCCAAAATATCAAAGAGAGAGAGCCAAGTATTAAGTCTTTAGAGATAACCTGGCCACCCACGATAGCTTGCATAACGTAGAGTGGCGAGGTTCCGATGTCTCCAAATATAATACCGAACGTAATCAAAATGCCACCTAAGGTAGCCTTATGATGATTTACTTGGTAGTTCATTTGTTTTTTAAAAGCCTAAAATCTTAGTCTTTTAAGTTGGATCTTTTCTTGCTATAACCAAAGTAGATAACCATACCTATAGCCATCCATAAAATTAGCCTTAACCAGTTTGTCCATCCTAGTCCATAGATCATAGCAAGACAAACCAACACACCTAAAATAGGAACTAATGGCACAAAAGGAGTTTTAAACTCACGTTTCATGTTCGGCTCAGTTTTTCTTAGTACAATTACGGATATACACACCAATATAAAGGCAAACAAAGTACCGATACTCGTCATGTCACCGACTATATCTCCCGGAACAAACGCCGCAAACAGACCAACTAACACCATAATTACTAAATTGGCTTTAAACGGAGTTTTAAACTTAGTGTGAATCTGAGCAAATGACTTAGGCAAAAGACCGTCGTGACCCATTGCATAAAATACACGTGACTGACCCAGAAGCATTACCAAGATTACAGAAGTAAATCCAGCCAAAATAGCTACCGTTACAAAACTTCCTAACCATTCGTAACCAATCATATATTTGTTAATAGCAAACGCTACTGAAGCCTCTTTTCCTCCGGTTCTAAAATCTTCGGTTGTTGCTACTCCTGTTAGTACATGTGAAAACAGCACAAACAATATGGTACAGATAATTAATGATCCGATGATACCTATTGGCATGTTTTTCTTTGGGTTAATGGTTTCTTGTGCTGCAGTACTTACGGCATCAAATCCAATAAATGCAAAGAATACAGTACCAGCGGCACCCAAAATACCTAATATACCTCCGAAATTATGAGCTACACCGTGCTCATCTGTAAATATTGATGGTTCGGGAATATAGTTTTCATGGTTTACAGGATTTATAAACTGCCATCCTACTAGAATAATCAATATTACAATTGCTACTTTAATTACAACTATGATATTGTTTACAAAAGATGACTCTTGAATTCCCCTAATCAAAACTAAGCTGATACCACAAACTATAAAAAGTGCCGGTAAATTGATAATACCAGATACGCCATCCATGGAGGTTTGCATTGGCGAATGACTCCACTCATAAGGAATAGGTGCTGCATGTACCACATTTACTAAAAAATCATTGAAATACTCACTCCATGCTATACCTACTGTGGCTGCTCCTACGGCATATTCTAAAATTAAATCCCAACCGATAATCCAAGCCAAAAACTCACCCATGGTAGCATAGGTATAGGTGTAGGCACTTCCGGCAATCGGAATAGATGAGGAAAGCTCGGCATAACATAATCCTGCAAAAACGCAGCCCAAAGCCGCGATTAAGAAACCGATAGTTACGGATGGACCTGCAGAGTTAGCAGCCGCTGCTGCAGTTCTTACAAAAAGGCCCGCTCCGATAATCCCACCAATTCCTAAAGCTATTAGAGACACTCCAGTTAAAGACTTCTTTAAGCTTTTGTCTGACTCTTCTGACTCTGAAATTAAGAGTTCAATTGATTTTTTTTTCCAAAGTGACATAGTATTTCTTTTCTATTTTAAATAAAATTGCGTCGAAAATAGACAATAATTTCAATTTAATCATAGTTATTGCAAAATTTAATATTTATGAAAAATCAATTATTGAGTGGTGCATTTTTTAAATAAAGAATCAAGCCAAAATCGATGTTAATATTAAAACCCTAAATTACTTCTGTAAATCAATCCTTTATCGAAATTCCCCGGTCTTAAAACATATTTTAACTTCAAAAACTAGAACACTTAAACAAGTATTTTAATATAAAATGCTAAACAAGAAAATGCATAATATTGGAAAAAAACTCCATTTTATTGGTGATAAATACCCAAAAGGGTATAAAACAAAAGCCTCCATGTAACTATTAATTTACAAGAAGGCTCTATAATTGAACGTCTTTTTTTTAAACGTGTGAAATACAGTCTTTTTTACTTCATTGCCGCAATGTAATTGACCAACATTGCTATAACCACAGACACAGTCATGCCTATTACCAACTTACCGAAGTCTTTGGCTATGATAGGGAAAAGCTTCTTAACCTTTCTATGTTTTGAAAGTGTTGTAATTGCCAACTCTCTTCCTGAAAGTAGCCCAATAAAAACCCATGTAGTAGACATAGGAATGGAGTTCATTTCTTTAAAATAAATTAAAATAACCCCATATACAAAATCAATGATGGTAGCTGAGCGGACATATTTAGTGTTGGTTTTGTTTAAAACAATCTTTTGAATTGAACCTCCACCTTCTTTAAAAATCAAAAACATAATGGCCGTAAAAAATACCAAAATCACGATTAGCAGCGTTCCAGAAATTTGCCTTGGAAGAAAAACCGAAATATTGGCCACATCGTGCGTTAGCCAACTCCACCAAAGAAACCCGGTAGAAAACCACTGGAGCCTTCGCCACATGGTTTTATTTTTGTCTCTGATGCTTTTTTTCTCGTCTAAAAACTTTGAGATTGCTATCCAAAAAATATAGGCTGAAATAGCTGAAACCCCGTAACCTATCATGGTTTTTACTAGCATTTCCTTAAAAACATCCATGCTGATGAAAGTAGCCAATATCAAAAATGAAGTAGAAACCGGGATACTAAATCTAGTTAAAATAATTAGTACTATCGGAGCTATGCCGTGGTACCACTTAACTTGCTGATAGGGGATTTTGGTTAGTCGTTGGTAGGATATATCACCGTCGTAAGTAAACCAGCTGTAAGTTATGGCTATGATTAAGCCCAAAGATGCAAATATGGCTAAGACATACCACTGAGTTTTTTTGTTAGATGACATCCAAGTGCCGAGCGTTTGGATGGAGTCATTGGCAATTACCGAATAAGAAGCTAACAAAAAGAATAAAATAGAAAATACGTTTTCCATATTACAGGATTAATTAAAAATCAAGGATATAATTTTTGGGATAAGAACTTAACTTAAATAAAAAGTTAATAAAAAAATGTGAAGGGTCTTCCATATTGGTAACACAAATATCGCCATTTTTTGACCAAAAATACCAAAACTGAAGTTATCAAATTGTTACGAAAATACAATGACTTCAAATAACCATCTACTAATAAGCTACTTATAACTAATATTGCCAAATTCCCAACTTTGCCTTTTGGGCCTTGATTTCTAACAAAGCGTAGGTTGTAGAACTCGAGTATTTTTTAAAATGAACCGCGAGTCCCGCTTTTACAAGTTCCTGATTTAATATTTTTCCATTAGGCAATACCACTTCTCCAATGAGCCTTCCGTAGCGGTCAAACTCATGGTTATGGATAATTTTTACGTTTTTTCTAAAACACAAATCCGAAGTGAATTTTTTAGCTTCTTGGTAATACGGTTTACCTTTCTCTGGGCAGTTGATATGAGCAAGTCTTATCCTCAAATTTTGCCCTTGCCTCCTTCCCGCTTTTTTATTGTTTGAAACTATCCTGAGCGTAATTGTATCGCCGTCTTGAATACCAACCACCTCAGATTGTAGCTCAGCGGCCTGAACCAGGAGTAAAACAGAAAGTATAAATGTGTAAAGCACTTTGTAAAATTTGATAGAATACAAAGCTAATAATTAATACCTAAAGGCCTTCCGCTTATCCTTATTTACCTCCTTTTAATAATTAAGTTTAAAAATATTTATTTTAATGAACGGTGTTCATTTTATTTGCACCGTAAATACATTTTAATTTTACCAATGGGCGTAAGCGATAGAAAGGAAAGAGAAAAAGAAGAAATGCGACGTAAAATTTTAGACGCCGCCAAAACTCTTTTTTTAGAGCTAGGATTCGAAAAAACCAGCATACGAAATATTGCGGACGCCATCGAGTATAGTCCGGGTACAATCTATTTATACTTTAAAGACAAAAACGAATTGTTTTTTGCTTTACATCAAGAAGCTTTTATGGTTTTGCTGGGTCAGTTTTCAAAAGTAACCCAAGTAGAAGACCCGCTGGACAAGCTTGTAGTAATGGGTAAAGAATATTTGACCTTCGCGTTTGAAAACCCCGAATTATACGACCTGATGTTTTTAATGTCGGCTCCAATAGAAACCCTCGACTGCTGTAACGAAATATGGATGGAAGGCATTCAAGCATTTAATTTAGTGACGCAAATAGTTACCGAATGTATAAATAAAGGATATTTCAAAGACCAAAACGCTGAGGATTTATCTATGACCTTTTGGGCATCGGTACATGGCTTGGCGAGTATCCACCTCCGAAAACGCTCAACGATGTTTTTAGAGTCCGAGAGGATCCCGAGACTAGAGCGGGCATTTGATGTATTGATAGACATGATTAAAAAACTATAATGAAAAAAGTACTAATTATAAACGGTCACCCTGACCCCGACAGCTACTGCTACGCGTTAGCAAATGCCTACAAAATGGGGGCTTTAAACGCCGGAGCAAGTGTAGAAACTATACACATTGGCACGTTGAATTTTAACCCAAACCTGGCATTTGGCTATTCGAAACGAACCGAGCTGGAACCTGATTTGCTCAAGGCCATCGACCAAATCAAAGATGCTGACCATTTGGTATTCATACATCCGGTTTGGTGGGGCAGCTATCCGGCCATCATGAAAGGTTTCATAGACCGTGTTTTTTTACCCGAAATAGTTTTTAGAAAAAAAGAAAATTCGTTGTGGTGGGAAAAATTCTTAAAGGGAAAATCAGCACGAATTATCGCCACTATGGATCAGCCACCATTTTACTATTGGCTAATAAATGGAGCACCAAGTCACCGCTCACTAAAACAACAAACGCTTAAGTTTTGTGGCATTTCGCCTGTTAGAACCACCTCTATTGGGCCTATTAGGCTTTCGACGGAAAAATTCAGAAAGGCAAAACTAGAAAAAGTAAAAATTTTAGGACTAAAATTAATTTAAATGAAAAACCTCATAAAAATAGAAGAAGTAGCCCAGTTTATACTCGGCATATTCTTTTTTTATATTCTGGATTACGCCTGGTGGTGGTTTCCAGTTTTGCTACTCACCCCTGACGTTTCCATGGCAGGGTATTTGATTAATTCAAAAATCGGAGCGTGGATATACAACTTTTTTCACCACAAAGCTTTGGCTATCTTTTTTATCTTGGCAGGATACGTGCTTTTTAATAATACATTGAGCCTCATTGGTGCTATTTTATTAGCCCACTCTGCTATGGACAGGATATTTGGCTTTGGCCTAAAACACGAAGACGGTTTTAAACATACACACTTAGGAAATATTTAATTTAAAAAAAATACATGAGAGATTTTATCGGAAAAGAAGCAAAAGACGTAAGCCCATCGCCATTCGGAAGATGGATTAATGGAAAAATGATCGCAATGGAAAGAGGTAAAACCGAATGCGAAGTTTTGATTAGACCCGAATTTGCAAACCCTGGTGGCATACTTCACGGCGGAGCTATCTCTGGCATATTTGACGAAGTGATGGGCGTAACCACATTTACCTTAGCAAACGATGGCTTTTACGTGGCAATTAACCTAAATGTCGATTTTTTGAAACCGGGTATTGTGGGTGAAACCGTTTTGGTTAAAACCGAAGTGATACGAGAAGGAAGAAACATGATTCATGCCGAAAGCAGAATGTATAACGCCAATGGAGCATTATTGGCAAAGGCAAGCTCAAATCTAGCTCTTACACAAATCCACAAAAAATGAAAAAAGCACTAATTTGCCTTTTCTTTCTTAGTTCATTTGGTTCTTTTGCTCAATCGCAAATTTTGGAGGAGTACATAGCCGAAGGCATTAGCAGCAGCCTGGCTTTGAAGCAGCAAAATCTGCAGTACGAGAAAACAGTGAAAGATATAGACATAGCTAAGTCCAACTTGTTTCCGAAAATAACGCTGGCTCCCACCTACTCGTTAGCGGCTGGTGGCCGAAGGCTCGAGTTTCCCATAGGTGACTTGCTTAATCCGGTTTATAATACACTAAATAAACTAACACAGTCAAACAGTTTTCCTAATGTAGAAAATGTAAATCAGCTATTGGCACCTAACAACTTTCATGATACCAAAGTAAGTTTTCAGTATCCGATATTTAACCCAGACATAAAAAATAATATCGCACTTCAAAAAGAAATGTTAGGCTCAGAAAATGCCAAGAAAATGGCCACTGAGTTTGAATTAAAATACAACATTGAACTGGCTTACATTCAATATTTACAAGCAACAGAAGCCATCAAAGTATATGAAAACGCCAGAGTACTTTTACAAGACTTAGTAGTTTTAAACCAAAAACTAGTGAACAATAAAGTGGCCCTAAAAGACGTGCTACTGAGCTCAGAATATGAAGTAGATAAGATAAATGAACAGTTACTTTCGGCACAAAAAAATGCACGAGTAGCTAAGGCTTACTTTAATTTTTTGCTTAATCAAGATTTTGAGAGGGACATAAAAATTGATTCTGTTTTTATAAAAGAAAGTCCAATAGTGCCTTCACTTTCGGTACTCAATCAATCCGCATTCGATAAAAGACCGGAGTTTGAGCAGCTTGAAAGTGGCCTTCGTATCAACAATCGCCTACTTACATTACAAGAAAAAAACGCTAAATCGCCATCCGTCTATTTGGGAGGAAACACTGGTTTTCAAGGCTTTGGATATTCATTTTCTAACCAAGCATATTTGGTTGCACAAGTTGGCCTTCAGTGGGATATTTTTCATGGAAATGAAAAGAAACACAAGATTCAACAGACCAAAATATCTAAATCTATTTTGGACACAAAAATAGAAGAGGCAAAAAATCAAGTAAGCTTTCAAGTAAATCAAAATTATGAGGAAGTAAAAAATGCCATGGATGGGTATTTGATTACCCAAAAAGGAAGTATAAAAACAGAAAAAATACTAGAGATAGTCAATAGCCGATATAAAAACGGCCAAGCATTATTTATAGAAGTAACGAAGGCCCAAAGCGATGATATCACGGCCAAGTTAAGTACCAATATTTCAAAATATAACATGTGGCTCAAGTGGGCGGGCCTTAAAAAAGTTAGCGGCATTTAAAAAAACATTATCATGAAAAATAAACACATACTTCTATCATTTTTAGCATTAGTGGCAATCTGGGGGTGCGGTTCTAAGGCACAGCCAAATGCGGCATCCAACGAAGAAATCCCTTCGGTGGCGGTGGCTACTATTCAGTCAGAAGAACTTTCAGACCAAATAATTGCTTCGGGGCTTTTAGCTTCAAAAACCGAAATAAAGCTGGCATTTAAAACTGGAGGCATGATTAGGAAAGTCTATGTGCAAGAAGGGCAGTCGGTAAAACAAGGGCAGCTTTTGGCTGAACTGGATTTGTCTGAAATAGACGCTCAAGTAAACCAAGCAAAACTTGGCTTACAAAAAGCACAAAGAGACTACGACAGAGTAAAGAAGCTTTTTGCTGACGAAGCAGCCACAGAAACCAACTTGAGCGACGCCAAAACAGGCTTAGATGTAGCCAATCAAACCGTAATAGCCGCAAGTTTTAACCAAAAACTTTCAAAAATATATGCTCCTACTGCTGGCAAAATCCTTCGTAAAGTCTCAGAGCAAGGAGAACTTGTAACGCCTTTTTCTCCTATTTTTATTTTAGGTGGTGGCAATGGGGCCTTTGTAGTAAACCTAGGTCTAACGGACAAACAAATAGTAAAAACTAAAATAGGAAACCCTGTTAATGTAACATTTGATGCCTATCCAGGCGAAAACTTCAAAGGAACTATCAGCCAAATAGCTCAAACGGTGAATCCGATGACGGGCACATTTGAAGTGGAAGTAACCTTAGCACCTAATTCAAAACAACTTATCTCTGGTTTTGTGGCAAAAGCTAGTATAAACCCTACAGGGAGCAAATCATCACTCATGATTCCGATTGAAGCACTAGCCGAAGCCGACGAAAACAAAGGGGTAGTATTTGTGTATGAACAAGGAAAAGCAATGCGTAGAGATATAGAGATTGGAGCTATAAATGGGGAGTTGGTGGAGTTAAAAAGCGGACTCGCTCTAAACGAAAAAGTGATAACCAAAGGGGGCGGTTTTCTTTCTGATGGCCAAAAGGTTATCGTGAGACCTTAATTTATCCTTCAGGTTGCACTATTCTATATTAAAAATCGAGATTAAACTGTTTTCGAAAATCCCTTTCCAATGAAAATAACCGAATTTTCAGTAAAAAACCACCAATTCACAATCATCATATTTGTGATGATATTCGCCTTGGGTTTGAGTTCATTGTTCAACATGCCCAAAGCCGAAGACCCCGTTTTAAAAGCGACGTTTAACTCTATAGTTGTGGTTTTTCCGGGTACCAGCCCTTCTGATATGGAGAAACTCGTAATAGAGCCCATTGAAGAGAAGATGTCAGGCATAGCCGATATCAAAAAAATGATATCTTATGCCAATGACGGCGTGGCAAGCGTAGTAATAGAGTTCACACACGATGTAGACGAAAACGAAAAAAGCAATGAAGTTTTAAGAGAATTAAATTCACTTAAGGGCAAACTGCCACAAGATATATTTTCAATCGAAATATTTAAATACACCCCAGAAACAGTAAATATTATACAAGGAGCATTAATATCAGAGACTGCTTCTTTTGCCAAACTAACCGAATATGGCGAAACCTTAAAAAAACAACTTACCAAAGTAAAAGACCTAAAAGACGTGGAGCTTTGGGCTAACCCCAAACAAATAGTTCGAATATCGTTAAACACCGACCGACTGGCTCAATACAAAATTAATGTTGGGAGAATAATGAGCCTCATTCAGTCGGAAAACATGAATATACCCGCTGGCTCAATAGAAATAGGAGACAGAAAAATTAACGTTAAAACTTCAGGTTCTTTTGAAAACTTGGATGAAATAAAAAATACAATAATTAGCACTTCGGGTACACAGGTAACCTACTTAAAAGACGTAGCTGAAGTAGAAATGGCCTATGAAGAAGAAAGCTATCTGGCTCGACTAAACGGCAAAAGGTGTATTTATATAACTGCTTCGCAGAAAAAAAACACAAACATTTTTGAAGTAAACGAAAAGGTAAGCCCAATTCTCGAAGACTTTGAAAAAACACTCCCACAGAACATTAAATTTGAACAGAATTTTGACCAAGCCAAAAGCGTTTCCAAAAGGCTTTTGGGCCTAGCTAGAGACTTTGGTATTGCCATAGTTTTGGTATTGATTACATTAATACCGCTAGGCTTTAGGGCTGCCGTAATCGTGATGATATCTATTCCGCTTTCGCTTGCAATAGGTCTTGCTGGGCTTGACTTCTTAGGTTATGGCATCAACCAACTGACCGTGGTGGGTTTGGTAATATCACTTGGTTTATTAGTCGATGACTCTATCGTTGTGGTAGAAAACATAGCTCGGTATATCCGAATGGGTCACTCCAGAAAAGACGCGGCCGTACAAGCTACCAAACAAATTAGCTTGGCCGTTTTAGGCTGCACCGCAACTCTCATTTTTGCGTTTTTACCCCTAACTTTTTTACCGGAATCTGCCGGTGATTTTATAAGAAGTTTGCCCATGGCCGTTATAACTACGGTTTTGGCCTCACTTTTTGTATCATTAACCATAGTTCCTTTTTTGGCAAGTCTTATAATGCCAAAAGAAGAAAAAGAGGAAGGAAATGCTGTGCTTCAGTTTATGACCAAAATTATAGAAGGCTCATATCGGAAAATTTTGCATTGGTCATTGACCAATCCATTTAAAACCATCGGTATTTCTCTAATCATTTTTGCCGCTAGTTTGGCTTTAATTCCGGTTATCGGAATCAGCGTTTTTCCAAAATCAGAAAAACCTCAGTTTCTTATAAATATTGAAACCCCACTTGGTACGGCACTCAATGTTACAAACGACGCCTCAAAATTTGTAGAAGCTACACTTTCTAAAGAGCCCATAGTAAAAAGCTATGCGGCAAATATAGGACGAGACAACCCCAGGATTTATTATAACATTTTGCCAAAAGGCGGTACATCAAGCAACTCAGCCCAGCTGTTTGTTCAGCTACAAGACCACATAGAAGTGCCCGAAAGAACCGCATTTATTCAGAAACTACGGGCCAAATTTGCCGAATATCCCGGTGCAAAAATTAAAGCCATCGAATTTGAGCAAGGTGCACCTGTAGAAGCACCTTTAGCGGTGCGGATTTTTGGAGAAAACCTAGACTCTCTACAAAAAGTAGCTTCTAAAGTTGAAAAAATATACAGAGAAACCGAAGGTACTATTTACATCAATAACCCGATAGCGGCCGTAAATACAGACTTAAGAATAGACATTAACAAAGAAAAAGCCGGTTTACTAGGGATTGCCACAGCAGAAATAGATAGAACTATCAGAATGGCGATTTCAGGATTAAACATGGGCACATATAAAAACCCTAATGGCGATGATTATGAAATGACGCTTACGGTGCCTCGCAACAAAAAAGTGGATTTAAAGGTATTTGAAAAAATCTATCTTGCCTCGCCTGCTGGCATGCAAATACCCCTTTCACAATTGGCCAACATAAAATTTGAAACTTCTCCCAATAGAATTCAGCACTATGACCAAGACCGATACACCAGTGTTACGGCTTTTGTGGCAGAAGGATATTTAACGCCTGAAGTGCAGGAGGAGTTTAAAACAAAACTTAGTAGACTAAAACTACCCAATGGCTACACCATAACCATGGCCGGAGAAGAAGAGCAAAAAAAAGAAACTTTTGGAGGAATAAGCACCATTATAATCATTACAATTTTCGGAATATTAGCCATCTTGATTCTTGAATTTAAGACTTTCAAAAGCTCCTTTATCGTGCTTTCGGTAATTCCACTTGGTGTTATTGGGGCTGTTGGCATACTGTATTTAACCGGAAATACGCTTTCATTTACAGCTATCATAGGCATAATAGCTTTGGCGGGAATAGAGGTCAAAAACTCCATTCTTTTGGTTGACTACACTAATTTTCTCCGAAAAGAAGAAGGAATGAACATAAACGATGCCATAGAAAAAGCTGGTGAGACTCGATTTATTCCAATCGTGCTTACCACATTTACGGCTATTGGTGGACTAATACCTTTGGTGATGGAGCACTCTCCTTTGTATTCTCCTTTGGCTTTGGTAATAATCGGAGGGCTAATTTCGTCGTTGATTTTAACCCGAATAGTAACCCCCGTTATGTACAAACTATTACCTCCGGCAGTTTAAGGATATCCCTGAAAAGTCTTTATTTTTTTCATAGTAAATAAAATATGAGGCTATATTTGGGGTTTAAAGTGATAAATATGAGGGCAATAAAAATACTTGGTTTTTTCTTTTTGATAAGTTTTGCAGGTTTTGGACAGATAAACTGGCAGCCAACTCTAGCTGAGGCATTTAAACAAGCCAAAGTCGAGAACAAACTCGTTTTGGTAGAATGTTTTCATCCGCAATGCTCGCATTGTATTTCTCTGAATCAAAACCTAGACGACCCCGAAATTCAAAGAGTTTTAAATGAAAAATACATCAATTATCGGATAGATATAAGCAATAGAATCCAATATCAAGAGCTAAAAGATAGAAACATCAGTCTGATTCAATGGCCTGTTTTTTTGGTTTTCAACAAAGAGGATTCTCTTACCAATTATGTAGAACCAACGGAATTGTTGGCTAGTCTCAAACTTCAACTCGCCAATGTGGAGTTTTCTTCAGATTTAAAATGTGACCGAGTAGGAATTGAAGAGCCAAACATAGACTTGCTAAGCAAATGCGGAGTTTATTATAGAATGACACAAAACATAGAAAAGAACAATGAGATGGCCAACTATCTTTACTTTTGGCTAAACCAAGAAAACATTGGCTCGGAAAAATCGTGGATGGTTTATAAAAAAAGCGTGTCGTCTTCTGATAATTTACTGGCCCAGTTTTGGCTACAAAACCTGAGTTTAGCCACCCAATATGAGAAATCAGAGAATGTGGTAAAAGAAATAATGGCGGCTCAGCTTCAAACCAAAATGATATCGCTCTACAAATCAGATAAACTAACGCCACAAGATGTAGTTACGCTTAAAGAAGAACTCACTAAAATCGGGGCTGACGAAACTAAGATTTTAAGCTTTACCTGGAACCTAGAATTAATTACATTGATTAAAAGTGGCGACTTCAAAAATGCCAAAATACTTTGTAACAAAGTCGTTAACCAATTTCCTACACCAGGGGCTTTCATTACGGTATTTAGGTTAATAAATGACCAAATGAATACCTCAGAGCTAAATAGTTTTTTTGAAGAAAATATTGAGGTTTTAACACAAAAGGCGGTAAAAAATCAAGAGTTAAGCAAAGAGCTTTTGCTACAATCGGCGAGATTTTATAGCAAAGCCAACAATCTTAAGGCATGCAGAGAATCTCTTCAAAAAGCCGCCGAACTGGGTTTTAACCAACAACAAGAATTCGAAGAAAAATATTGTCGTTAGATTAGCTCATAATAGTCTTCTATTTCGTGGGGAATGACCCTAAGTACACCCGCCAAAACCAAAAGTATAAGAGTGCGGCTGGCCACTTTTTTCTTTATCTCGGCAATTTCCGAAAACTGGTTTAGTGTCACTTTCTTATGTACATCTAAATACTCCATTAAAAGCCGCTCTTTGTCGCCAAAGTTAAACTTAAAGCCCTTCGACTTACTTTGGCCCTTAAGTATCTCTCTGACCTCTTTACTAGCCTGAATAGACTTATCCTCGTGCCTTACATAAACCTTTCGCTCGTCCGGATTTCCCGTTAAGTCCAAAAAATGAGGTTTCATCGGACTTGATTTAATCGTATATATCAAAACCGCCCGCTCCCCTTCTACCCTAATTTTTTCAATACTGTAATCCACCAGCGGATATATATACTTTTCTATGTTTTTGGTGATGATATACTCATCTTCGTCCACATACTTTAAGCCTTTAATTTCTAAGTCGTCGCTAACGCCCAATATAAGCTTTCCTCCAGACGTATTGGCAAAAGCCACCACCTCTCGAATTATTTTTTCGGGGTGATTACTCTTTAACTTAAACTCTATCCTCTCGCCTTCTCCTCGTTTCACAAGGTCTTTGAGCTCTTTAAAAGCCGGACTTATGTAATTCATCTTTTTTTACGAATGTATCTTCGTTTCTATAACCAAATATATAAAATAAATGTCTAGCACAATGCTCATTTATTTTAAAAAAAAAGTAACAAAAAAGGCATACCTCGCGGTATGCCTTCCTTTTAATTTAGTAAGTATCTTATCTATTAATTTACTTCCTTTTCAGGCGTAATTAATATTCATCTTCATTGAAGAAGAAATCATCCTTCGTCGGATAATCAGGCCATATTTCTTCTATATTTTCATATGGTTGACCATCATCTTCCAACTCTGAAAGATTTTCGATTACTTCGTTTGGTGCTCCTGATCTAATAGAGAAGTCTATTAACTCATCTTTTGAGGCTGGCCAAGGAGCATCTTCTAAATAGGATACAAGTTCTAGTGTCCAGTACATATAATCACCCGTTTAATTAATTGTTCGATTCTAAATTGGCTGCAAAAGTAAAAAAAACTTTTAGAGTTAAACGCAAAAAATGAAAAAAAATACATAAAATGTATCTAAATTATCGAAAAGAATAATAAAAGCCTGAAATACAAAGGGTTAATTTTTAGAAAAATGAAAAAAAACTCTTCTAACACCCTCGAAGTTTGCTGCTTTTCTTTAAAATCATGTAAAAATGCCGAAGCAGGCGGAGCTGACCGAATAGAACTTTGCGGTGGCCTTTTAGAAGGCGGCACTACCCCATCTTATGGCTTGGTAAGCAAAGTTTTGGAGGCTGTCAGCATTCCGGTTTATGTTATGATCAGACCACGAGGTGGCGATTTTTTCTATAATTCGGACGAAATAGAAACTATGCTTGCTGATATAACATTTTTCAACAAACTGAACCCTGCAGGTTTTGTTTTTGGCTGCTTAAATCAAAACGGAGATTTGGATTTAGAAAATATGAAACGCTTACTTTCGGCTACAAATGGCACACCCGTAACTTTTCATAGAGCATTTGATGTTTGCTCAAATCCACTTGACCTACTTGAGCAACTCATTGAGCTAAAAATAGAAAACATTCTGACATCGGGTCAGCAAAACTTGGCCATCTTGGGCAAAGAGCTAATTGGCACTTTGGTAAATAAAGCAAAAGGAAGAATACAAATAATGGTTGGAAGTGGCGTAAACGCTGAAAACATAAACTCCCTGATAGAAACCGGGACAAATGCCTTTCATTTTACAGCAAAAGAAAACTTACCAAGTGAAATGATTTACAGAAACCCAAACGTAAGCATGGGCCTTGATGGAGTAGATGAATACATGCTAACCGAAGCTTCGGAAGCTAAAATTAGAACCCTTAAAAGCCTTATTGAAAAACAATATAAAACGTAACGTTGTGCGTTTTCATTTTATCTACAAAACTATAGAAGTTCGTATAATCCGTATTAGGATTTACTATGTTTTTTAAGCCGTGCGAAAAGTGGACTTCAGGTGTTACCTTAAAGTATTCTTTAAAAATTTCGAGCCCAAAGCCATATTCTACCGAAAAATCCGAAGTTTTGGTAAGTTTAGTACCAGCCGACGATTTTTTATTCACCACGTTAGTTTCAAAACCATATTTTAATCCTCCGAAAACAAACATCCGAGTATTTCCACGCCTTTCTGACTTATACTTAACCTGCACCGGAACCTCAAACCAGGCTTTGTCGCCTTGTTTATAACTTTCGGAGTCGTTAACTAATATTTCACGGTTGTAGATTGATACAGAAAGAGGCGAAAACCTAAAATCGAAATAATCGTTTAGGTTTACATTTACCAAAGCACCTGCCTTAATACCCGTGGTGCTAGGCGAAGTTATAGAGTAAAACGTATTTGGGTTAACTGGCGAAAGATACGCTCTGTTGTATTTTATTTTATAATTAGTACTCGCTACACCCAAAAAGTACCCGAACCTTACTTTCTTTACGTCGTAATCTAACTGATATTGAAGTTTGTTTTGGCTAAAAGAGATATTCGAAGCACAGATAAATAGTGCTAAATATGTTATTTTTTGCCAATGTAAACGGAGCATATTCCAAAACTTAAGGGTGTAGCCGACGTGTTTTTATAACCTGCCTTCTCAAATATATTTAAAAAATCTTGCCCATCGGGAAAAGCCATCATCGATTCTGGCAAATAACTGTACGCTGAGCTATCTTTTGAAACCAAATTACCTATAAATGGAAGAATTTTAGTAGTATAAAACCAATAAAATTGCTTGAAAGGAAACATCTTCGGTTTCGAAAATTCTACTACCAAACACGTGCCACCGGGTTTTGTAACACGATACATGTCACTTAAGCCTGCCAACAGATTTTCGTAGTTACGAACACCAAATGAAACGATTACGGTATCGAAAGTATTGCTTTCAAAGGCTAGTTTTTCCGCATCACCTACTTGCATCTTTATTTTATCAGAAAGACCAAGGTTCTTTATTTTTTCAATACCCACATTTAGCATCCCTTCGCTCGGATCTACTCCAATAATTTTATCGGGATTCAATTGCTTCACTGCTTCTATTGCTAAGTCGCCTGTGCCTGTGGCAATATCTAAAATAAGCTTATTTGGCTCTTTGTTAATCATCTTAAGAGCTTTTTTACGCCAGTAGATGTCTATTCCGCCACTCAATAGACGATTTAGAAAATCATATTTAGGAGAAATATTATCAAACATTTCGGTTACCTGCTCGCTTTTGCGATTGTCTTTGTCTTTATATGGTACTACGCTCATTTTAATATTTTTTATTACTTAAACCCGCTACTAGGTTTAAAGTTTCGCTTTCGTCAAATACGCATTAATATTTTTTGCAATTGAAGGCCCTTCATACACAAAGCCCGAATACACCTGCACAAGTTTAGCACCTGCAGCAAATTTCTCCTCGGCGTCTTTTCCAGTATAAATACCACCTACTCCTATTATGTCAAAACTTCCCTTTGATTTTGTATGCAAAAACTCAACTACTTCAGTGGCTCTATGGGTTAGGGGTTTACCCGAAAGCCCGCCTGCTCCTATTTCTGCTACATCAGCATCGCTTGTTTGTAAATCTGCTCTCGAAAGTGTAGTGTTTGTCGCTATTACGCCAGCTATGCCGGCAGTGTTTACTATTTCTACGATATCTTCTAACTGAGTATCTGTAAGGTCAGGTGCAATTTTCAGTAAAATTGGCTTCGGCTTATCTTTTTGGCCGTTTTCGGTTTGCAAAGCTACCAATATCTCGGTCAAAGGCCCTTTTTCTTGTAGGTCTCTAAGACCAGGCGTATTGGGCGAGGAAACATTTACTACAAAATAATCAACATAATCAAACAATGCCCTGAAGGTAATTTGATAATCTGAAAGTGCGTTTTCGTTTGGAGTCAGTTTGTTTTTTCCAATATTACCCCCTACCAATATATCCGACTTGCGTTTTTTGAGGTTTTCTACCACTTTATCTACGCCTCCATTGTTAAAACCCATACGGTTTATTAGAGCCAAGTCTTTTTTTAACCTAAAAAGTCTCGGCTTGGGATTTCCGTCTTGAGCTTTGGGTGTTACGGTTCCTATTTCTATAAAACCAAAACCCAATGTGGCTAACTCGTCTATCCATTGGGCGTTTTTGTCAAACCCCGCGGCTAAGCCTACCGGATTTTTAAACCTTAAACCAAAAACGTCTCTTTCTAAACCCTCAGATTTAGAGTTAAAAGACGACTTAATTATATTCCCTATAATCGGCATTTTTAGGGCCGCAACTAAGGCTCCCATGGCCCAATAGTGAACCTTTTCTGGATCAATTTGAGACAAAACTGGGAAAACGATTTTTTTGTAAATAGACAAGATGCTTTTTTTTAGAAAAACAAAATTAATCCTTTCACTTTGCATTGACAAATATGTCACATTTTCATCAGACTCGAACTCGCATCGTTCAATTATTTATCAAAATAGTGCAATTTAATTAAACGCTTGTTTATTTGAAGTTTGTAACCGCTCAATAAAAATACCGCCATTCATAACTGATTTATAACCACTTAACTATTTTGATTTTTCTAAATTAGAAAATCTTGCAATTTTGCATAAAAGTAAATCTATGAAAATTAATAAAAACTTTGAACCATTTGAAAGTTTCCATAGTTTCTATCTTTGAAATGGAAAATAGAATTATCATAGCAGCCCAAGGTTTATTTCTTAGATATGGCATACGAAGTGTGACCATGGAAGACATAGCGAAGGAACTCGGAATTTCTAAAAAAACAATTTATCAGCATTTTTCTGATAAAGATAACCTCGTAAGTAGGGTTACTGACTATATGCTTAGCATGGAACAGACCAAAATAGAGGTAATTCAAAAAGAAGCGAAAAATCCAATAGAAGAGCAGGTATTTAACTCAACTATGATGCGTGAAATGCTCGAAAACATAAACCCCGTTTTGTTTTTTGACATAAAAAAATATCACCCAAAGTCATGGTCAAAATATTTAGTCTTCAAAAAAGTAATCTTAGAAACCGTTAAAAGAAACCTTATAAAAGGCATAGAGCAAAATTTATATCGTAAAGAAATAAATGTAGAGGTCTTATCTAAGCTTAGAGTAGAAACAGTCGACTTGGTATTTAACGAAGAATATTTCCCTGGAAAATTCTATAAAATACTGGAAGTGCAGCTCGAAAGTTTAGATCATTTTATGAGAGGAATTCTCACACCTGCGGGTTTAGAACAATACGAAAAAACAAGAATTGCAAATTAATAATTATGAACAAAACAAAGTACGTTTTAGCACTTTTGGCTTGGATGTTAATCTCATTTAACCTACGAGCACAAACTGCATTTAGTATTGACGAGGCTGTAGACTATGGCATTAAAAACCATGCGAATGCAAAAAACGCAATGGTGGGCATGCAAGATGCTGAGCTACAGATAAAGGAAATTAAGGTTTCGGGCTTGCCGCAAATAAACGGTCAGTTTTCGTATACCTATAATGCCATTGTACCTTCTCAATTGATAGATGCAAAAAACTTTGACCCAACAGCTGCCGATGGCGAAGTGGTAAAGTTTAAGTTTGGGGTTCCTTGGGGCGGCCAAACGGGTATTAGCCTTAACCAATTAATATTTGACGCCACTTGGTTGGTAGGTTTAAGAGCCGCCGATACCTACAGGCTGATGGCTAAATTAGAACTTTCTAAATCTGAAGTAGCAATAGCCGAAAATGTAAAAAAAGCGTACTTCTCTGCTTTAGTAGCTGAGCAGCGTGCTACTATTCTTGACTTAAACATTGAACGTATTGACTCCGTGATTTTCCAGACAGAACAATATTACAAACAAGGTTTTGCTGAGAAAATAGACGTAGATAGGCTGCAAGTTCAAAGAAACAACTTAGTCACAGAAAGACAAAAGCTAAGCAATTTGATTTCTTTAACATACCAATTGCTTAAGTTTCAAATGGCCTTTCCGATTGACTCAAAAATAACGCTTAAAGAAAAACTTAACGAAGAAGACGTAAATAGACTAAGAACTATACTGGCTGAAGAAGTTAACCCTGACAACAGAGTTGAGTTTGCCCAATTAGAAACAAACCGTAATCTAACGTTATTAAACATAGAAAGAATCCAAAAAGGAGCTTACCCATCGGTAGGTTTTGCAGGTACATTTGGAGCTGGTCACAGTAACACCGTGTTTAACCCTTTTGAAAGATGGTTTGGGTCGTCTGCTTTAACACTTAATGTTAGAATTCCGATATACGACTCTGGCCTTAGAAGAGTGCAAGCCGACAGACAACGATTAAATCTAATAAAACTAGACAATGGAGCCGAATTGCTTAAAGAGTCATTTAAGTTAGAAAATGCACAAGCTTACACCAATCTTAAAAACGGTTTTGAGACGCTAGAGGTGCAAAAGAGAAACATGGAACTGGCTCAGGAAGTATTGCGAGTTAGTAAAATCAAGTTTCAACAAGGCTTAGGTTCGAGTTTAGAAGTTGTAAATGGAGAGTCTGACTTGAAAGCAGCTCAAAACAACTATTTCAGTGCACTTTATGATGTATTGATAGCTAAAGTAGACTTAGATAAAGCTCAAGGAAAACTAATCAAAAAATAAACTTATATAAATAAAGATATACTATAATGGAATCAAAAAACAATCGCATACTTGGTTTAGCACTTACTTTATCTATAATGATATTTGCTACTAGTTGCGGATCAAAAGAAACTAACTCTTTAGAAGGTAAAAAAGCGAAACTTACCGAGCTAAAGAAGAAACAAACTGAACTTTCAGCTGAAATTAAAGCTTTAGAGGCGGAGTTAGAAAAAGGCTCTCCTTTAAAAATAGAGAAGTCTAAATTGGTAGCAGTTTCTACCCTGACTACCACAAATTTCCAACATTTTATAGATGCTACAGGAAGAGTAGAAGCCGAAAACAATCAATTTATTACGGCTCAAGCCGGTGGTGCAATCACTAAGCTCTTTGTAAAAGAAGGAGATTTTGTAAACAAAGGCCAAACCATCGCTACAATAGATAACTCTATCTTGAGAAATAGCATGCAAGAGGTAATGATACAGCTCGAAACTGCCAAGACTATTTATGAAAGACAAAAAGCACTTTGGGACCAAAAAATAGGGACAGAAATTCAGCTTATCCAAGCAAAAACCTCGGTTGAATCTCTTGAAAAGCGAATTGCTACTTTAAAATCACAAGACGCTCTTAACGTGGTGGTTTCTCCTATATCAGGATATGTAGACGAAGTAAGATTAAAAGCAGGCGAAATGGCCGCTCCGGGAATTGGAATTGTGAGGGTAGTAAACTTTAACAACCTAAAAGTAACCGCTAATATTCCGGATACTTATGCAGGGACAATTAGTAAAGGAAACATAGCCCAAATAAACTTCCCTGATATCAGCAAGTCTACAAAAGCTTCGTTGAGTTTTGTTAGTCAAACGGTTAATCAGGTTTCAAGAACTTTTACAGTTGAGGCAAAAATTCCAGCATTTGACAAAATGTTAAAACCAAACCTTACGGCCACACTTTTGATTAATGATCAAAACAAAGCCAATGCTATTGTAATACCTGAAAACATGATTCAGAATACCGAAAAAGGAAGTATAGTGTATGTAGCTGAAGAAGAAGGTAAAAACCAAGTAGCAAGAGCCCGCCAAGTAGTAACTGGCTTAAGCTATAACGGTCAAATCGTGATAAATTCAGGCTTACAGGCTGGAGATAAAATTATCACAGAAGGCTACCAAGATATGGTAGACGGTCAAATAATTAAGTTTTAAATAAGGTAGTAAAAATATACATACCAAATGAAAGAATTGGAAGAAGACAATAGTGAACTGAACCCGAAAAAAGGGATTATATATAACCTAATCGGTTGGTTGGGAGAGAACCGTACCACTGTGTTTTTGTTGATTGGCCTTATAACACTTACAGGTTATAATATTTTCAACGGATTACCGAAAGAGCAATTTCCAGAAATAGTGGTTCCGCAGATTTACGTTAATACTGTATATGCAGGTACCGCTCCTACTGATATAGAAAACTTAATTAACAAACCCCTTGAAAATCAGATTAAGTCTGAGAAGGGTGTTAAAAAAATCAAGTCGAACGCATTGCAAGACGTTTCTATCATAATGGTAGAATTTGAAACTGACGTAGACGTACAAGTTGCCAAAGAGCGTGTTAAAAGTGCTATAGATAAAGCAAAGAAAGACTTACCGAAGGACTTAACACAAGACCCAACAGCATTAGAGGTTAACTTTTCGGAGTTTCCGATAATGAATATCAACATCACGGGTGATGTGCCTTTAGAGGTACTTAAGTCACATGCTGAAGATATTCAGGAAGTAATAGAGGGCTTGCCTGAAATTACACGTGTAGATATCGTAGGTGGACTAGACAGGGAGATTCAAATCAATATGGACCTTCAAAAAATGCAGTCTTATGGTATTACATTTGGAGACATTCAAAATGCTATACAATACGAAAACGTAAACATTTCTGGTGGTGAGTTAAATGTGGGAGAAGTAAGAAGAACCATCCGAGTAAAAGGTGAATTCTCGAAATTACAAGACCTTAAAAATATCGTAGTTAGATCAGGCCAAGGTGCTACTGCAAGGCTAAGCGAAATAGCTGACGTAGTGGATTCTAATGCGGAAAAACAAGATTTTGCAAGACTAAACAATAAGTCAGTTATAACGCTAAACATAATCAAAAGAGGCGGAGAAAACCTGATAGTGGCATCTGAAAAAATTGAGGCAATCTTAAAGGATTTTGAAGAAAATAAGCTTCCTGAAAACATTGACCTAAAAGTAACCGCCGATTCATCTGAAAGAACCAAGTCTGACTTAAATGACCTGATAAATACCGTGGTAATGGGCTTTATCTTTGTGGTATTGGTTTTGATGTTTTTCATGGGAGTTAGAGACGCCATCTTTGTGGGTCTATCTGTACCATTATCTGCCTTACTTGCATTCTATCCCTTAATGTTGATGGGCTTCACCCTTAATACCATCGTACTTTTTGCATTTTTATTGGGACTCGGTATTGTGGTAGACGACGCCATTGTTGTTATAGAAAACTCTCACCGTATTTTTAATAAATACAAACACTTGGACATTAAAGAATCGGTCAAAATAGCAGCTTCTGAAGTATTTTTGCCCGTTTTGGCTGGCACTGCTACAACTATTGCTCCATTTTTCCCCCTAATATTTTGGCCAGGAATAGTGGGTGAGTTTATGAAATACTTACCATTTACACTGATATTCACGCTTTCGGCTTCATTGGTGGTTTCATATGTAATGAACCCTGTGTTTGCCATGACATTTATGAAAAGAGACCACGAAGAAGAAGGAAACAAAGGCTTTGCAAGTCTTAAAAAACCACTTCTTATCCTTGGAGCCATAACTGCCTTGTCATATTTGATTTCAATGATTGCTAAAAGTGATACTTTCTTTGGCCTAGGTAACATTATGGTTCTGATCGTAATCCTTTATATTTTCAATCATTATGTGCTAACACCATTTATGATTGTTCCTTTCCAAGAAAAACTTTTGCCAAGACTAATTCAATCGTATAGAAATTTAATTTCTTGGATTTTAAAAGGCTGGAGACCTGCATGGATTACAGTTGCAACCTTCGGACTTTTGGTATTTACGTTTGTATTAATGGGAATATTAAAACCAAACGTAATATTCTTCCCAAGCGGAGACCCTGACTATGTGTACATCTATAACATCATGCCGATAGGTACAGATGCCAATAAAACAGACCAAATAACGAGAGAAATAGAAAAAAGAGTATTTGATGTAATTGAGAAAAATCAAGCTGAAAGTGCGATAAACTCAGTTATATCAAACGTAGGAAAAAATGCAGGAGACCCGATGAATCCTGACAGGGCCGCAACCCCGAATAAATCTAAAGTTACTGTAGCTTTTGTGGGAAAAAACGAACGAGGTAATATCTCATCTCAAAAAATGTTATCCCAGTTTAGAGAGGCATTGGTTGGCATACCTGGAACCGAAATCTCAGTAGAAAGAGAGTCAAATGGCCCTCCAACAGGTAAAGCAATTACCATAGAAGTAGTAGGAGAAGATTTTAGCAAATTGCTTGATATACAAAAGCAGGTTATTGACAAAGTAAATTCATCTGGAATAAAAGGAATAGACCTTTTAAAGTCTGATTTGGTAACAAACAAACCCGAAATAGTTGTAAACATAGACCGTAACAAAGCATCGCGTGAAGGTATCAGTTCTGCCCAAATTGCAGGAGCTATTCGTACGGCTCTTTTCGGTACCGAGGTGTCTAAGTTTAGAGACAACAAAGATGAGTATCCGATTCAGTTACGTTTAAAAGAGACAGACAGAAACAGCGTGGATAAGCTACTGTCAATGAACATAACGTATAGAGATATGAATATGGGCGGCGTGCTGAGACACGTGCCACTTTCTTCTTTAGCAAGCGTAAGTTACTCGAGTACTTTTAGCCAAATCAATAGAAAAGACAATGAGCGTATTGTAACCATTAGTTCAGATGTAACACCAGAGTTTGTAAACGAAACCACGGCTATTAACCAACAGATATTTGAAGTCTTAGCCGACATTGAACTTCCAAATGGTTATAAAATCAGACAAGGTGGTGAGCAAGAAGAGCAAAATGCTGCGATGGCATTCCTTAGCTCGGCTTTCTTATTGGCTATCATGATTATTTATATTATCCTAGCGGCTCAGTTTAACTCAATCGTTAAGCCATTTATAATCTTCGTTACCATTATCTTGAGTTTAATTGGGGTTCTATTAGGGTTTTTATTAACCGGAAAAACATTCTCCGTGATTATGTCTGGTGTCGGTATTATTGCCCTTGCAGGTATCGTGGTTAAAAACGGCATCCTAATTATTGAGTTCATCGACGAAATGAAACGTAAGGGAATGGGACTAAAAGATGCCATCATAGAAGGTGGATCGACACGTCTTACTCCCGTATTGCTTACTGCCTCATCTACCGTTTTGGGTATGATTCCATTGGCATTTGGTTTAGCCTTTGACTTTGGAGCTTTATTCGTGGACCTTAAGTGGGTTGTAACTGTTGGTGGAGACAGTGCCGTTTTCTGGAATATATTAGCATGGACCATTATATACGGATTGATATTCTCAACCTTACTTACTTTGATCATTATTCCTTGTTTATATTATTTAAATGAGCGAGCAAAAGTGAAGTTTTGGGGAGCTAAATAATTGATAAATTACGAATGAGGCCTTTTGGAATTCCAAAGGGCCTTATTTTTTTATATATACAAAAATGATATATCACATCGCAAATAAATCGCAGTGGCAAGTAGCCCAAAAAACAGGAGCATACACGCCGGAAACATTTGAAGTTGAAGGATTTATTCACATGTCTACCAATGACCAAGTATCGGGCGTTTTAGACAGGTATTACACAAACCAAGCTGAGCTTGTATTGCTTTTCATTAACGAAAATCAGGTAATACCCGAGCTCAAGTATGAAAAAGCTACCAACGATGAGCTTTTCCCACATTTATATGGCCCACTAAACCTTGAAGCCGTAGTAAAAACCTACGAAGGAGACTATACTTCACTGAAAGTTTTAAGTTTAAATTTGGCTTAAATAATTAGCTCAACTTTAATCCGATAGATTCTAACAACAACGAAGCATTAAAACTTCTACAAATGCCGGGTTTTAGTTTGTAATCAAAACTAAGATCGGAGCCTTGTGTGGCATATTCGAAATAATAGTTTTTTACCGATTCAGGAAACTCATCTGATATTTCGGTCATACGGAGGTCGTGCGTAGCCACCAAAGAAGGAGCTTTTGCAAGCACAAAACGTTTCAACAAAGCCATTGAGCCCGAAAGCTTATCTTCCGAATTGGTTCCGCGTAGCATTTCGTCTATTAAATACAAATACCTGCCCTTTTTGTCCAATGCTTCTAAGATCAGTTTAATTCGTTCTATTTCTGCCTTAAACGTAGATGCATTTTGTTGCAAAGAATCTGTGATACGCATGTAGCAAACTGGAATCAAACCAATTTTTGAGACAAATTTTTGAGCAAAAACAGGTCCGCCCTGATTGGCCAAAATAAGGTTAATACCTAAAGTGCGTAAAAAAGTACTTTTGCCCGACATGTTAGAACCCGTAATGAGGTTGAGTAAGTTTGTGGAGTTGAGCTCAAAATCGTTGCAGACGGCCTCGTTTAAGCCTATAAGCGGATGCCCAACTTGTTTTAAGTCCAAATACTCTTCTTGATTGTCCTGAAAAACGGGCATAGACCAACTTGGGTTATTAAATTTTAATCTGGCAATGCTCGTCATGTATTCAAGGCTGCCAATACTCGATAAAATTCGCTCAAAAAACTTCGGATTCTTTTCCAGCCATTTCTTCATTTTTAAAGTTTCGTATGCCTCAAAAGGCACAAATAGCGTCATAAAAATTGAGGCTATTAGGTTTTTTCTAATTTCTAACCTTTTTACTATTCGCTCAAAACTAGCAATAGGATTCTCTGCTTTTGTTCCCAAATTAGGAAAATCAGTAAGAGCATTATGTATGGCTTCCGATTCAAATTTTTGATTGGCAATAAGGTCAGACGCCTTGGAATAGCTATAAAGTGCTTGGCTCGAAATAGAAAACTGCTGTAGAAATGGCTCTGTCACTTTTTTGTTGAGACCATTCAAATAAAAATTAAAGAAAAATATGCCGCCAATCACATAACCCATTTGGTCAAAAAAGTACAAATAACTTAACACAATAGCTCCCACCCAAACCAAAGGAATAAGTTTAGAATACCACCAAATAAAACCCGAAAGCTTAAGTTCAGGCTGCTCCACTTGGTCTATTTCTATGTTTTGCTTGTTATCTGATTCTATCTGATTTGGAATATCAACCAAGGACGCCAAGAATTCATTGGCCCAATCGTTTTTTTCTACTAACTCACTTACCGCGGCTTGTTTTTGATTTATACTCGTTACAGAATCTTCGATGGTCAAAAGCCCCACACTTAGCTTCTCTGCACCTTTGGAGGTCTTAGTTCGGTTTAAAAAATGGAACAAACTCCCCTTTCCAAACAAATCTAAATCGGCCGAAAAAATATGTGTTCCGTCTGTAAACTTACTCCCATTTTCGTAATTTTTATTTGGCTTTCCCGAAAGCACCTCGATTTCGTTTTCGAAAAGACTTCTTTTGTTTTTTAACTGTTTGAGTTCAGCATCTTGCTTTTCATGAAATTTTACTAAAAAATAAAACCCCCCGATATAAACCACCGCAAACAAAACACCCAATATCAAGTGAAACTCGAAGCTTTTTACTAATACATATAAACCGACAACAATTAAAGCCAACCTAAACATAGAGGTTTTGCCATGTTTTTTTTGAAGAATCTCAAGTTCAGTTTTTATAGAACTTAGCTGTGTTTGGTAATACGGTATCATTTTATTTATGAGGGTTGAAAGGCTATTTTTTTTAGATATAATTGCCTTATATTTAGCAGAAACAGATACTTTGAAAATAAAGTTTTTTTAACAAAAAAAACATTGGTTTTATTTTAAGCAGTTTCAAGTTCAAAAAAATAAAACCTTCCGAAATGAAGGAATCTAAACCAACTTAAAATTATTGAAGCCTCCAAGACTTCTTTCTCCCAAAAGCTTCTTTTCTATAAAATTTATAACTCTGTATTTTGTTTTTTCATGCTTCATTATGGGCCTATTTATACACGTTGGGCCACTAAACCTCAGCGTGTTTTCCCAGTCCAATTCCTTGATTCTTTGCTGCATAACCGCCGGATGAGAGGCCTTTTCGAACACCTCGCAATAATCTAAGCGGCCATAATCAAAGTTTTCATCATAAATATCTGAACTTCCCAAACCATAGTTTTCTTGAGCTGTCTGACTTTTTGCTTTCATAGCCCACGGTGGCCGCACCCAGCCATAGTGAAAAATTCGAGCCTCTATCAATTTACAATTTAACTTACGAGTGCCTTCTTTTCTGAAATAATCATTCCCCTCAAAATTTGGGATAACCCGAAACGACTGAGCATCTTTCCACGAATGTACATCAGCCAAATTTCTGATTATTCTGATTTCTTTTCTATACCAGCAATGATCATGAAAGTAATGCTCATAGTCTCCAAAAAAATGCAAATATTTAAACACAAACCCTTCTATCTTCTTATCGTTTTGATAGGCTTCACATGCTTCTTTTATTACTGAGATATCATTTTCGTGTATGACTTCATCTCCTTGTAAGTAAAACAACCAATCTCCCGTACAATGGCTCTTCGCAATATCCGTTTGATGTGCGTATTCAGACCCGCCGCCATAGGTGTTTAGGTCCCAAACAGTATGTATAATTTTGATTTTATCAGAAGAGATTTTTGACAAAAGCTCCAAAGTATTATCGTCTTCGTCTCCCTGACCTACGGCTATCACAAACTCGTCTACTAGGTCCAAAATAGAATTAATAGACTCTAAAACCGGGTAATACAGCTTGTTTGCATTCCTCAAAAACGTAAATCCACTAATGCTCATTTCAAAAAATTAAATTCTTGTTTAGATTTTCACCCAAAAATGCATCAAAAAGTTCAAAATCACCGAACATCCTCCATTTATTAAAAAGAAAATCAAATATGGAGACAAAGACCGAAATAGTAGAGTTTTGAACATAAGAGTGTGAATTTTAGGATATTTCGTCTTAAAAAATTCGTTTTAGTTTTTGAATCCTTATTTTTGTTTTATGTCCTCATTTTTTGATACCAAAATAGAATTCCTGAAGGGTGTAGGTGCCCAAAGAGCCGAACTGCTTAACAAAGAGTTAGGGATTTTCACTTATGGTGACCTGATAGAATATTACCCGTTTAGGCACGAAGACCGGTCAAAGTTTCATTACATAAGAGACTTAAACGAAGAAATGCCTGCCGCTCAGATAAAAGGCCGACTTACCAGTATAGAAACCATTGGTTCGGGACATAAACAACGTCTTATAGCAAATTTTCAAGACGCTACCGGCAACATGGAGTTGCTTTGGTTTCAAGGTGTAAATTGGTTTTTAAAATCGCTAAGAATAAATGGCGAATACATCGTTTATGGCAAACCAACGATGTTTGGAGGGAGGTTTTCGATCACACACCCAGAAATAGAATTAATAAATCCGGCGAAAGACCAATCGGGATATTTTATGCCGGTGTACTCTCTCACTGAAAAGCTTCGCAAAAAATTTATTGACAGTAAACTTATAGCGTCTTGGCAGAAAAATCTTTTACAAATAGCCGATCCATACATAAGCGAAACGCTGCCCAAGGAAATAATAGAAAAGTATAGGCTCGTTCCTAAAAACATTTCGCTTTGGTGGCTTCATGCACCCAAAAACTACGATGAACTGCATCAGTCTCACCGACGACTAAAGTTTGAGGAGCTTTTTTATAATCAGCTAAAGCTTATAAGCCTTAGTTTGGTTAGAAAAAACGAATATTCTGGGCAGGTATTTAACCAAGCGGGTTTAATTACAGATTTTGTAAGCAATCATTTGCCATTTGAACTTACGGGAGCTCAAAAAAGAGTTCTAACTGAAATATACCAAGACCTAAAGTCAGGCAAGCAAATGAATCGCTTGGTACAAGGGGACGTAGGAAGCGGCAAAACCATAGTGGCTTTTATCTCAATGCTCGCCGTGATAGAAGGTGGAGCACAGGCCTGCTTGATGGCTCCAACCGAAATTTTAGCCCAACAACATTTTACGAATCTTAAAAAATTTGGTGATGCTTTGGGCCTAGAAGTAGCAATACTAACGGGCTCATCTAAGAAAAAAGAAAGAGAAAAAATACACACAAGTCTATTAGACGGAAGCCTGAAAATATTAGTAGGCACACATGCTTTGTTAGAAGACATCGTGCAGTTTGAGAACCTTGGGCTCTGTGTTATTGACGAGCAACACCGATTTGGAGTAGCTCAAAGAGCCAAGCTTTGGGAGAAAAACAAAAATTTCTACCCACACATGATGGTCATGACCGCCACGCCAATACCAAGAACACTCGCGATGACGCTTTTTGGTGATCTCGATCACTCCGAAATAGACGAAATGCCACCCGGTAGAAAGCCAATTATAACTGTGCATAGATATGACGCCAACCGCCTTACTGTTTTTCAGTTTATGCGAGATGAACTTAAACTCGGAAGGCAAATCTATATCGTATACCCGCTTATCGAAGAATCTGAAAAACTGGATCTAAAAAACTTGCAAGACGGGTATGAGTCTATTTCTAGAGCTTTTCCTGGAGTCCCGCTGAGTATTGTTCATGGCAAAATGAAGCCCAAAGACAAAGAATACGAAATGCAACGATTTAAAAAAGGCGAAACCAAAATAATGGTTGCTACTACTGTTATAGAAGTAGGTGTGGATGTGCCCAACGCCTCCATTATGGTCATAGAAAACGCCGAGCGTTTCGGCTTATCGCAGCTTCACCAGCTAAGAGGGCGAGTGGGTAGAGGAGCCGAGCAGTCATATTGTATTCTTATAACAGACTATAAATTATCGAAAGACACCAAAGTGAGGCTAGACACTATGGTGAGAACCGAGAACGGTTTTGAAATTTCTCAGGTAGACTTAGAACTAAGAGGGCCCGGTGACCTTTCCGGAACGCAACAAAGTGGTCTTGTAGATTTGAAAATTGCCAACCTTGCTAAAGACGAACGAATATTAAAAGTAGCCCGCGAAGAGGCATTTGAGGTACTTAACGTTGACCCAAAATTCGAGCTACCTGCAAACCTTCCGATTAAAAATCATATTTCTAAAATCAAAAACAAAGAACTTAGCTGGAGTAAGATAAGCTAGTATCTATATATAAAACCATCAGTATAGGAGTTTGATTCAAGAATTATTTTATATTTACTTAAGATAATATTCAACCTTTTTATAACATGGAAGCCTTTAACATTAACCGCAGAAACTTTTTGAAGTCTGCCTCTGCTACTCTTGCTTTATCGCATTTTGGCCTATCCGGAATCGACTTAATCAACCCTAAAAAACCTTATAAAGTAGCCTTGATTGGTACAGGCTGGTATGGAAAAAGCGATTTGTTTCGGCTCATTCAAGTAGTGCCTATAGAAGTAATAGCCCTTTGCGATGTGGACAAAAACATACTTTCACATGCTGCAAATATGGTTAGCCAAAGACAAAAATCAGGCAAAACGCCAAAACTTTATTCGGACTACCAAAAACTCTTAAAAGAAAACGAACTAGACCTTGTGCTGATTGGCACTCCTGATCATTGGCATGCCTTGCAAATGATTGACGCCGTAAAGGCCGGAGCCCATGTGTATGTACAAAAACCCATTAGTGTGGACGTAATGGAAGGCGAAGCCATGGTTGCTGTAGCTAGAAAATACAATAAAGTAGTCCAAGTGGGCACACAAAGGAAAAGTACTCCTCACCTCATTGAAGCCAAAAAAAACATCATAGATGCTGGACTATTGGGTAAAATAAAACATGTAGAAATGTGTTGCTACTACCACATGAGAAACAACGGCAACCCTCTTGTCGAAGCAGTTCCTGATTTTTTAGATTATGAAGCTTGGACTGGACCCGCACAACTTAGACCATATGATGGCATTCCACACAGAAGGTGGTGGCGTGCTTTTATGGAATATGGAAACGGCATAACAGGAGACATGTGTGTGCATATGTTTGACACTGCCCGATGGATGTTGGGCTTGGGGTGGCCAGAAAAAATCAGCTCTGTTGGGGGTATTTATGTACAAACAGAAGGAAAGTCAAATATTTCGGATACTCAAACTGCGGTTTTTGAGTACCCAGACCTCAACTGTGTTTGGCAGCACAGAACTTGGGGCACCGCTCCTGACCCCGAATACCCTTGGGCCTTGTTTATTTATGGAGAAAAGGGTACCCTTAAACTTTCCACCATGCAATATGATTTTATTCCAGAAGGGAAAGGAGAAAAAATACATAAAAACGTGGTTTACGAAAAAGAAAAGTATCCCGAAGACCTAAAAGAAGATATGATTGAGCTACATGCTGCTCCTGCTACCCGATTGCATATGTTAGATTTTGTAGCTGCCATAAATAACAAAAGCAGGCCAATAGCAGATATTGAACAAGGTCATATCTCTACCGCCTGCTGTATATTGGCAAACATCTCGATGGAACTTAAAAGGCCTTTAAAATATGACCCAGTAAACAAAATAGTCAAAAATGACCCCGAGGCAACCCTAAAGTTAAGTAGAGCCTACAGGAGCCCATTTAAGCACCCTGACTATAGAAACATTTAGAATTAGCGTCTTCGGCTATTCGAATAACGGTCATTTCTACTTTTTCCGTTATTTCTGTTTCCATACCTATTATCATTATGCCTATAGGCTCGGTTATAGCTGCGTGGTGGGTTTCTATGTCGGTAGTTTCTGTAAGCATAGTTTGGGCGAGGCGTAACCACATATACCCTGTTATTGTATGGCCTGCGGTGTCCATAATAGTCGTGATGCACACAGCTAGACAATGACAAGCCAATAGCAAGTATAGCTATGACCAAGAATTTAAATTTCATGTTTTTCATATCAGTAAAATTATAAGTTGAACATTTCTTATAAGATGATATAAACGCTAAAAGGATGCACAGGGATCTGTTAACACTTTGTTAAACCCGATTTAAGCATCAGAAAATCTATTGCGACCTTAAATTACTGCAAATCAGTACGTAAACCTCCTTAAATTTAATCACCAAGCTGTACTATGCTGATTAAATTTAAGTGTCTGATTTATTGCAATTTAAGCCCTCATAACGAAGTCCTAATGTATAAACCGGGTTAAAACAAAAATGCCCATCGACTTTCGTGAATGGGCATTTTTAATATTTAAGAATCTAAGATTTAGAACATTTTAGCTCTGTTGTCTTTGATTTTGGCTTTTTCTCTTATGATTTGCTCACCAATGTATCCTGTTCTTCCTAGGCCTGTACGTTGAGCTAGTTGCTCTTTGTACAATGAGTAGTCAGCTATTGCCGGAGCAGCGGTTTTTGCTATCGTTTCCATAACAAATACACCCGACTCACCTTGGAAAGGCTTGCTTCTTTTTCCTGCTTTTTGTCCAAATAGTTTACCTAAAGCAATTGGATCAAAACCGGCACTATTTAACATTCCGCTAAAGAAATTAATATCTGCTACTTCTTCAACCAAAGCACCAGCACCATATTTTTTAGAAACATCTTCTAGGCTACCTTTTGCATCTCCTAGCTTTGCAAGAATCTTCTCTGCTTTTTTATCATTTCTGATTTTAGCTAATATTTGATCTTTAAAGTCCATTGCTTTCGGAGAATCTTTATCTGACCCTGATTTTACACCAGCAATCACATAGTTGTCACCCAAAACAAACACTCTGTCAGCTACATCGCCAATTTCGATATCTTTACCATAAGACCACAACACTATCTCTCTAGCGTTTTGAATCGTATTTATGTTAGTCGACTGAGGCATTACGTTCTCGGCGGTTAACAATATCAATGAATTGTCTTTTTTAACCGCAGCTTCTAAATCTGCAACAGTTTTAGATGCGGCTCTTAATTTTTCAGCTTTTGTATAAATTTCGTTTGAAGAAGATTCTCCTACTTGAAGTTCTTTGCTAATAGTAGCCAATTTGTATAAAGTATTGCTTTTAGCTTCAGTAACTTTAACGATGTGGTAACCAAAATCAGTTACTACCAAGTTAGGAATAACTCCAGTACCAGAGAAACCAAAAATTGCGTTTTCAAACGGTTTAACCATTTGCCCGTTGTTTTTGAAAGTACCCAAGTCACCGCCTTGTTGAGCAGTACCGTCAGTGCCGTATTGTCTAGCCAAAGTAGCGAAGTCTGCACCTGCTTTGATTTGATTTAAAACATCTGTTGCAGTTTGTCTTGCTGTGGCTCTCACGCTATCAGACATAGTAGAGTCTGCTCTAATCAAAATATGACTTGCTCTAGCAGTATATAATGAATCTGTAGTTATACCTTCGTATTTGTGAATAGTATATGTGTTTCCTTCTTTGAATGGCCCTATTAATCCACCAACTATAGTACCTGAGATAGCAGCTTTAACTTCGTTGCTAACTTCAGCTGGAGTTTTAAGATATGGAGATCTGATGTCAGAATTAGCAGAAGCATACGCCTGTGGGTCAGCAGCAGATGCCAATCCTTTAGCCAAGTTTCTGATTTCAGTATTAAGAGCCGCACTGTCTTCTTTAGTAGGTATCACTTGGAATGATACATAAGAAATAGCTCTGCTATCAAATGCATTAAATTCTTCTTTGTGTTTGCTGTAGTAATCTTTGATTTCACTATCTTCTACTTTTATAGTAGAATCTTGGATGCTATAGAAAGGAACATACAAGAACTTACCGCTAGCTTTTTCGGTTTGAGCCATATAATCAGCTTTTCCTTCTGCTTGCGTAATGTACGAAGTCTTGTTTAACAAGTTTGTATACTTCTCTCTAAGTCTGATTTGCTTAAGTTCTCTTTTAAAATTATCCCACATTGCTTTTTGAGCAGCTGGCATCGTATTATTTGTGTAAGAACGGATAAATTCAGCGTGTTGAGCAGCGTTGAAATTTCCAGCTTGGTCAGAAAACTGTTGTTTTACATACGGGTGCATGTTTTTTGTACCTTGAATAAGCTCTCTTAACTCATCGTCAGAAACGGTAAGTCCAAGCTTCTCAAATTCGGCTACATATACATTGTCATATATAAGTTTTTCCCAAACTTGCTCTCTAATCTGTGCAATATCTTGCTCAGTAGCAGACCTGCCTGTAGACATTTCAAACTGTTGTCTTTGAGCCTCTACTAGGTTCATAAATTGTTGATAATCAATTTCTGTACCATTGATTTCACCCAACTTGTTACTAGATGAACCAAAAAGACCACCACCGCGGTTTGAGAATATATCACCACCCACGATAAACAATAACAACGCTACGGCAATTACCGCCACTGCTATTCCTGATCTTTCTCTAATTTTGTTTACTATTGCCATTTTGTTCTAAAAAAAACTGATTTTCAATAATTATTAATTCCTGTGTAATTTTTTCGAGGTGCAAAAATAGAAATATTCCTATTGATTATCAAAGAATTCTATTTTTAGATTGTTTTATTTTTTTACAAGTATTATGCCACTCTTAAAAAATCAAAAGTTTGCACCCTTAGTTTTGGTCTCCAATCGGATTAAAAACATGTCTGAGGTAATGAAAAGCGTGCTGCCGTCTTCTCCCCATGCAAGGTTAGATGTTGGTGCTGGAATTTCTATTCTACCCAAAAGTTTTCCGTTTTTATTTAATACTAAAACCCCTCCCGGACCACTTGTAAACACATTTCCGTCTTTATCAACCTTTAGTCCATCTGGTGCCCCTGACTTTCCTTCCGCGTTTAAATAAGAAGCATCAAAAAACAAAGTGCCTACTCCAAGGCTACCGTCGGTTTTTATTGGGTATTTCATGATGTATGCTTTCGTGTCTGACTGAGCCACATATAATATTTTATGATCGGGCGACAAAGCCACACCATTTGGACGGGTCAAATCTTTAATTTCGAGGGTAGTTACTCCTTTTGGTGAAATTCTATATACCCCAAATAGGTCAATTTCGCGAGAAGGGTCATTCTCATGCTCGGGCAATCCGTATGGAGGATCTGTAAAATAAATATCCCCAGCCCTGCTTTGCACAAGATCATTTGGGCTGTTATATCTTTTGCCTTCCCAATGTGCCGAAAGTGTCACTTTACCTCCACGTTTATCTATCGGAACTTTCGAGATTCTTCTGTCGCCATGTTCGCAAAGCAAAAGCTCTCCGTCATTTGAGATAGTTAGTCCGTTGCTTCCTGGCTCGTTTGAGTATGGAAAAACACCCGTGTACCCTGATGGATTCATGAATACACTAACGCCTTCTGCACGCGTCCATTTGTAAATTGTATTTTTGGGAACATCCGAAAAAAGCAAAAAGCCGCCTTTCTTTACCCAAATTGGCCCTTCTGACCACTCAAAAGTGTCTGCCAATATTTCTAATTTAGCATTTGGAGCGATCAAAGTTGAAAACTCTTTTTCTATCGGAATAAATTTGCCAAATTCTTGACCGTGGCTATTCAGTACACTCATAAAAAAAAACACCGTTAATACTTTTGTATTCATTATTTGAATATTTAAACTCAAATATAGCCTTTCTTTTCAAAAAATTTAATTTTGCTTGAAAAGCTGAATCCAAAAACCTCTACGGTGTTTTTCTAAAAATCTATATAAACTGAGTGCTTATTTTTTCTCAAAAATCAAATACGTCCCTCCATCTCTAGAAGGAACAGTGGTTTTAGGAAATGTACCTATTAAACACTTGCCTTCTGAAATTTTAAGTTCTTTAGAATTACTTAAAAACTCAAAAAAGCGAGATTCGCATTGCATCAGCTCAGGAGGACCGGCCATTTTAGTACTTCCAACTGCCCCAACAGCTATAGATGCTATTTTTTTATCGGTGTCAAAATCTGTTATTTCGAAACTTCCAAAAAACGAATTTATAGTTGATTTTCCCGAAAACTTATAGGTGTTTTTCTTGTCAGTATCTTGGCTTATTTCAAACGTGATTTCTGGTGGGTTTGCGTTTTCGTAGCCACATGGCGTGTCAATAGCATCACCTAAAAAATAATTTTTCAAAACCCACTTGCCACTCAAGTCGGCAGGTTCGATGGATTCGGGGCTCACCTTGGTGCACGAGTCTACGCTTAAAAGTGGAACCATAAAAAGTAAAATTAATAACCTATACATATAATTTGTGTTTAATATCACTTAGACTTCATATTAGCCCAAAAGGTTGGAATCTAAATTAACCAAGCACCAGTTCCCGGTTTTTGATTGTACACTATCTTTCCATTTTCGAGGCTTACGCCTTTAGCGGGGTCATTGGCAATAAGCATGGCTCCGTCCATGTCTACATAGTCAAGCAAAGACGCCAAATGCCCAATAGCCGAAATGCCTACACTGCTTTCTGTCATACAGCCCATCATAACTTTTAGGTTATTTTCTCTCGCCATTTTTATCATTCTCAAAGCAGGCGTAATGCCTCCACACTTGGCCAATTTAATGTTTATGCCCGAAAAATTTCCAATACACTTTTCTACGTCTGCTTCAGAAACACAACTTTCGTCGGCCATAATTGGTAAACAGGTATGTTTCATCACGTCTTTCATACCCTCCAGGTTGTCGCTCTTGAGTGGTTGTTCTATAAACTCTACACCTAACTTTTTAAGTTCTATGGCGTTTTTTATGGTTTCGTCTACGCCCCAACCCGTGTTAGCATCTACTCTAAAAACGGCATCAGTAACCGACCTAAGGGCCTTAACTATTTCTATGTCGTTTTCGGTGCCTAGTTTTATTTTATAAATCGGAAAGTCAAACTCTTTTAGTCTTTCTATCATTACCGAAATCTCGTCTATACCAATGGTGTAGTTAGACAGCGGAGCTTTATTTAGATTTATCCCTAAAGCAACGTTAAGTGGTTTTTGCTGTTTTTTAGCCCAAAAATCATATGCTGCGATGTCGACCGCACATTGTACAAAGGTATTGGTTCCTAAAAATGGAGCTAGCTGTTTCCAATACTCAAAAGGAGAATCCCATGCAGTATCTTCAATGGCTTCTTTGTTTTCTAAAACCAGTTTTTCCATTACTTCGGGAGTAATTCCGTAGTATGGCACTGGAGTGGCTTCGCCAAGGCCAACTGTGTCACCCTCTGAAAGTTCTAAAATGAAGGTTTGTGTTTCGTATCTAATACCATGGGCAATACGAAATGGGTATTTGTTTTTTAAAGAAAAGACGTGCGTTTTTACCTGCATTTTGTATTTAAATAATTAGATTAGTTCCATTTCAAAAAGGTCAGAAAGATGCTTTTTTAAAGCAACAGCCACTTCTTGCATATCAACAGGCTTTCCTAACTCAGACTCCATACTACACACGGCTTTGTCGTCAATACCACAAGGCACTATGTTTTTGAAATATCCGAGGTCCGTATTTACATTAAGAGCAAAACCGTGCATGGTTACCCATCGGCTTGACTTCACGCCCATCGCACAAATTTTTCTTGGGCTTTCAGGGTTTATCCATACGCCCGTTAATCCTTCTATTCGTTCTCCTTTTATTCCAAAATCCGCAATTGTCAAAATTATGGCTTCTTCCAGCAGTCGCATGTATTTGTGAATATCTGTAAAGAAATTGTCTAAATCAAGCACCGGATACCCAACTAACTGACCTGGGCCGTGATAGGTAATGTCTCCTCCTCTATTTATTTTATAAAAACTCGCTTTTTTTAATTCTAAACCCTCCTCATCAAGCAAAAGATGCTCTTGTTTACCGCTTTTGCCTAATGTATACACATGCGGATGCTGACAAAACACCAAGTAGTTTGGCGTTTCTAATTCCGAACTATCCGTTCGGTTTTTTATCTTGATATCTACTATTTCTTTAAAAATACCTTCTTGAAAGTCCCAGGCTTCTTGATAGTCTTTTAGACCTAAGTCTAAAAACTTAACTTTTTTATTCTTCATCAAACCATTTATCTTTAATACTCCAAAACCACAATTTTGTAAAAAGCATTCTAAACCAGGCAAATTTAAGAAAAAATGAGCGAGAAATTAGATAAAGGAAGGGAGGGCGAAGATTACGCAGTCAAATATTTAAAATCAAAGGGCTTTAACATAATTACACGAAATTTTACCTCTCGAAATTCGGAGATAGACATTATTTGTTCAAAAGAAGACATGCTGGTTTTTGTAGAAGTAAGAATGAAAGTAAATGCCGACTACGGCTTTCCCGAAAACTCGATGTCAAAAGCCAAAAAAAATGCCATACTTCGTGGTGCAGAAGCTTATCTTGACGCTCACCCATGGGAAGGCGAAGCCCGGTTTGATTTTATTTCGATATTAGAAAAACCTACTTTTGAGATATTACACTTCGAAGATGCCTTCTTTTAAAAAGTTTTAAACAGAATATCGCCTTTTGGCTGATTATTTGCAGTTGTGAGTGAGAGCATTTTAGCTCTCCTAATACCCCTGTAGATAATTACACTTAAATGAAATATTTAATCTGTTTTGTGCTGATTACCGCCAATTGTTTTGTGAGTTTTTCTCAAAAAACCATAACATTTGGCAAAGGCTATATAGACGGCGTAACCGTAAATGCAAGCTCAAACGCTTCTAGTGGCTTACAAACGCTCAAAAGCACAGGTTTTTTGCCAAACCCTAAATCCTCCTCTAGGTTTTTATCCCAAGCTACTTTTGGACCCAGTTATCCCGAAATCGCAAGTTTACAAATTACGGGCATAGAGCCTTGGCTTAATACGCAGCTGAGTTTGCCCAATAGTTTTAATATAACAAACTATGTAGGAAACATACATAAATACATGGTTGACTCGCTAAATGCCAAAGGCGTGGGCGGCCCGTATACGATCGATAATCTTTTTATTAATGATTATACATTTGACATTGCTTGGTTTCAAGGTGCTATGACCTCGCCTGACAAACTCCGCTGGCGAGTAGGAATGGCACTGAGCCAAATCTTTGTGACCTCTAGGCTTTCGGCTTTTGACAACAACCCGTATGCACTGGCCAGTTATTATGATTTGTTAAACAAAAACGCTTTTGGAAATTACCGAAGTTTGATAGATAGTATCACCTATCACCCCACAATGGGGGTTTATCTGACTTTTATGAACAATCACGCTACAGACACTTTGGGCACAAATCGAGTTTTTCCAGATGAAAACTATGCACGGGAAGTGATGCAACTTTTCTCAATTGGCTTATATGAACTTAACGACGACGGCACTGAGAAAAAAGACTCTCAAGGAAACTCAATTCCTACTTACAACAACGACGACATTGCTAATTTGGCAAAGGTTTTTACTGGGCTCTCCTGGTCTGAAAGTAAATATTTGGGTCAAAGGGCCACAAACGATAGAAGCTATACCAAACGAATGAAGTTTTTTGGATTAGACTCTACCGAGGCCATTACCAAACCCTGGAAAACTAACCCAAGAATAGTAAATGGACACGAGCCTGGGGCCAAGTATTTTCTAAAGTCAAGTGTTCCCTCAAGACCTGTGGCTCAAGGCGAATTAGACATCAAAGATGCATTGGATATTATTTTTAATCACCCAAATGTGCCTCCTTTCATTTCGAAAAAACTAATTCAACATTTGGTGACATCTAACCCAAGCCCTGATTTTGTGAAACGAATATCGGAGGTTTTTAAAAATAATGGATCAAATGTGAGAGGCGACTTAAAGGCTACCATTAGGGCCATATTGCTTGACCCCGAAGCCCGAGCGTGCTGTGCCACCAAAGACCAAGACACGTTTGGACATTTGCGAGAGCCTTTTTTGAGATATATGAATTTGGTAAAAGGTATGGAGCTAACTGCAACCACGGGGGTATACCGAAACGTAATGGAAGACCTTTACGACAAACTAGAACAAAGGCCGCTTAGCTCGCCATCTGTGTTTAACTTTTATCAATCCTCCTACGTGCCCGATGGCCCGCTTAGCGAAAAGGGGAAAGTTGGCCCTGAATTTCAAATGTTAAACTCTCTTTCACTGGCAAACTACATGAATGCCTTACACAGATGGATTGTCGACAATTCTCCAATTCAGTATTATAGCCTTTTCTCGGGAGAAACATATAAAAGTGCCCTTGACCCTGAATTTAACTACGTGAAAGATTACCAACTCGCCAAAGACGAAAGACTGGGTGAGTTTTTGGACAAATACAACTTGGTATTGGCTCAAGGACGGATATCGAAACACAACATTCAAACCATAAAAAACACCTTGCTTTCTTTACCCATAACCGTAGACGCAAGCGGAAACCCTGACCCAGGCTGGGCAGAACGCAGACTCAAAATGGGTCTTTATTTAATTATGATTTCACCAGAATATATGATAACCAAATAAGCCACTATGAAACGAAGAGATTTCTTAAAACATGCTGGCTGTGGTGCCATGGGCTCTGCAACCCTATTGAGCTCACTTACGAGTTTGGCTTCGGTAAATGGCCTTGTAAAACCCGAAGGTAACTCCGCAGATGGAGAAGACTACAAGGCTTTGGTTTGTATACTTTTTGCGGGAGGGCTCGACTCTTTTAATATGCTAGTCCCTACGGGAACGGGCGGTGCTGACAATGGCTTTGCCGAATACAAAGCTTTACGAACAGACTTGGCATTTGCTAATGCGGGAGTTCCTTTGGCACTAAACAATCCCCAATGTACGGGATTCAGAGGCCATAGTTGTAACTATTCTTCTTTTGGGATTCACCCGGGTATGACGGGAATGCAACAACTCTTTAACACTGGCAAAATGGCTATGATAGCCAATGTAGGTACACTGGTAGAGCCAATTGCAAATTATACAGAGTATAAAAACAATGTAAAAAAAGTGCCGCTGGGTGTATACTCGCATTCTGACCAAATTATGCAATGGCAAACCTCAGTGCCGCAAAGCAGAAGTGCATTGGGTGTGGGGGGAAGAATAGCAGACCTAATGAAAGGTAATAATACCAATAGCGAGATTTCGATGAATATCTCTTTGGCGGGTAAAAATATATTTCAGCGTGGTGCAGACATAGCAGAATACTCCATAAGTGACAATGTAGACCCTAACAATGTAGGCCTAAAGTCTTTTCCTACGTACTATAGCAATACAGGTTTTATGAACCAAGCTAGGGTGCAGACAATCGACAGTTTAGTATCACAGGTGTACACTAATCTACTAGAAAAGACTTTTGCCACCACTGCAAAAAAATCACTGGCTTCGTTTGATACTTTTCAGGGAGCCTTAAAGCGAGTTCCTAACCTGAGTACGGCATTTCCTACTACTTCGCTTGCAAGCGAACTTCAGGCAATATCTAAAGTAATCAGCGTCAGACAACACCTAGGAGCCAAAAGACAAATATTTTTTGTAACCTATGGCGGTTGGGATATGCACGATGGCTTAGTTAGTGGCTTAGGTTCAAAACTGCCCGTGGTAAGCGAAGCCATGAAAGCTTTTTATACAGCCACAGAAGAATTGGGTATAGCAGATAAAGTAACCACTTTTACTATTTCTGACTTTGCACGTACAATGACCTCAAACGGCATGGGGTCAGACCACGCTTGGGGCGGAAATAATATGGTGATGGGCGGAGCTGTAAATGGCGGTAAAATTTTTGGGGCATATCCTAAAATGAGTGTTGATGCTAATAACCCGATGAATGTTTCTTTTCGAGGAAATTTCATTCCGGCAGTTTCGACCGACGAAATGTACGCCGAACTCGCACTATGGTATGGCGTTAGCCCGGCAGATTTATGTTATGTATTACCAAATTTGGGTAATTTCTATTCGTATTCTGCCAATAATTATCCATTAGGCTTAATGAAATTAAACTCGTCGGCCATCTCTACTATTAATCACCCTTACGGCTGCTTGACTTACTAACATGAAAAAACTAATTCTAATTATAGTATTTATAACTTCTTTTGGTTCTGCTTTTTCTCAAAGCTGTATAGGCACAGCAGGAAAAGTAAAATGGTCATATTGGGATAATTTTAAGTCCAAACCAGATACCAGTGCTCTTTTTGCTCTTGAAAACTACCCTGACCTGCCTTCGGGCTCTCAGGATTTATTTAGTTTGGCTACACCTGTAAATTTCACAAACTATTACGGGGCTTTGATTAGAGGATATATAAAAGTGCCACAAACGGCCACTTATGTTTTTAATGTCACGGGCGACGACCAAGTTTTGTTTTATTTGAGCAGTAACGAAAATCCAAACAACAAGAGACTTAGAGCAGAAGTACCGCAATACACAGATATTGATGATCATACCAAATACCCTAGCCAAACTTCTATTACGATACAGTTAGTGGCCAACCAATACTATTATTTTGAGTTAATAAACCTAGAAGGAAGTGGTGGAGATGATGCTACTCTTTTTTGGAAAAAAAATACAGAAACGACCTGGACAATCGTAAACTTCGATTATATATATGGCTACAACTGTGGCGTCACTTGCCCACCAAGAGGACAGGCATGTAATGACGGAAACCCTTTGACTGTAAATGATGTACAAGATGGATTTTGCAACTGCGTGGGCGAAACTCCAAGTATAAACGCTTGTGTAGGTGTGCGAGGTAAAGTAGAGGCTTATTATTATGACAACATTCCGGGTTCATATATAGAAAATGACCTAACCAACGCCCCGAATTTTCCGCTAGTGCCAGACAGGCGAGAACTACTCAAAGGTGCTTATGGCCCGTTGGAGCCCTCATCGAGAGATAACTATGGAACCTTGGTGCAAGGATACCTCACGGTGCCCGTAACTGGAAACTACGAATTTAACATAACAGGTGATAACCAAACGTATTTTTTTCTTAGTAAAAACGATGAAATAATTTATAAACAAAATCACCAATTAGTAGTAATAAACGGAACTTCAGAATACGATCACAAACTATCTATCTTGCAGTCTTCTTCGCCTATATATTTAGAAAAAGGAAAATACTATTACTACGAATTTAGACACAAAGAAAACACGTGGAGAGACCACTTTAACTTATTTTGGAAAACACCATTTTATACGCATAAAGACTGGAAACTAGTGCCCTCTCACTATATGTTTGACTACAAATGTGAGGTTTCGTGTATCGCATTAAATACGCCATGCAACGACAACAATCCATTTACAAACAACGATAAAATAAACGCCAACTGTGACTGTGTAGGAACTCCATGTTCGGGACCTGACTGTAACGACACCGCAGCAAAATATCAACCCTACGACGATTGCAAGCCAACGGATAATTTTTTACCACTAGAAGAAGCTACTTGGGTTTCATGCTCGCCTACACCAAACCCAAACACCGCCAGAACAGGCAATTCACATTGGATAAAATACAGTTTTTCGGATGTATATAAATTTGGAGCAAGTAGAGTTTGGAATTATAACGTGACCGGACAAACAAACAAAGGATTTAACCAAGTGGCGGTAGACTACTCCATGGATGGCGTAACTTGGCTATCACTAGGTGGGAACTACACTTGGCCAAAAGCTCCCGCTTTGGCAGACTACGCAGGTTTTGTGGGGCCAAATTTCAATGACTTAAAAGCCAAATATATCTTAATTACTTCGCTTTCAAACCATGGCGATGCCAGCTGCTCAGGGTTTAGTAAAATAACTTTTGATGCCAAAATATGCAACCCCAAGGGCACGCCTTGTGACGACGGCGACCCGCTTACCAGTTACGACAAGTTTGACGACAACTGCAACTGCCGAGGCGTGGATATTCATTGTGGCACTGACACCCTAAAACTAGAAAGAGTTAGCTTGGCAACAGAGACCTTTAAAGCCAAAAAACGAATAGAAACTACAAGCACCATACCCAATACCCAAAATATTAGTTTTACGGCAGGAAACAGCATCGTGTTACTTCCTGGTTTTGAGGTGAAAACTTCGGGTGTTTTTGAGGCGAAAATCGCAGATTGCATTCAGCAACAGTTTATGGCGATTGAAAACGAAGCGAATGCCAGGAAGGCGGCTTCGAGTAGCCAGACCGAGAGTATGATTGAAGATGTGCCTACCGATAATTTAAAGCGAATAATATTTAGGCTAAATAAACCCGGAGATGTAAGTTTAAAGCTTAATGACGAAAAAGGACAAACCTTGGCTACATTGATAGATTTGAAATACCAAGAAAACCTCGGTACTCAAATCAAAAACTTACCTGTTAATCGCCTTAAAAAAGGGAAATACTATATTGTTTTAAAAATAGATCAAAACGAAGTTTCAGAGAGCTTTGTGATTAAATAATCAAAAATACTGAGAAATCACTTCTTGAATTTTTGAAATAGGCACAAGCATTGGTTTCTGTGTAATGGTAACTGCTATTTTGGTTTGGCTGCCTGTATTTGGCACTATCTTATATGTGCCCTTTACGGCACCAATAAGTGTTTTTAAACTAAAATTGCCCGCTTCATGGTTTCCCTCAAAAATCCCACCTTTGGTTTGAATAGCCTTGTTGGCATTTACCACAAACTCATTAGCAGAACCCGGAAAATCAATATTAAATGATGATGCCATTGTGTTTTTTAATTTAAAATTTTAAGCCAAAACCAGTTCATTTCCTCTCAAAACCGGCACAATATCGTAAAGGTCTTTTTGTAAACAATAATTGATGTCTTTGTGAATTCCTAAACCTTGGAGTCTTCTGATATGCGATGAATTTGATAGATACGCTCCCATGTTGCTTTTGGCTTCGTTATATACCCTCATGGCCATGATAGCCGAATCTTCAGAAACAAAATATTCGTCTTTAAGTGCCTCCACTACCGCTCCAGCAAACAAGGTATCTTCGAGGTTTGGGCGGCCTTTCCAGCCTGCACAAAGCACAAGAACATCATAAGGCTGATTTTGTAAATAACTTATTATAGCACCTAAGTTTAAAAATGCTCCCACCACCACTTTTACTGCGTCAGGCTTGGCTTTCGATATGGACAAGGTACCGTTTGTAGTGGTCATCGCTATTTTAGAACCAACCAATCGCTCATCCATGTAACTGAAAGGCGAATTATCCAAATCAAAACCTTCTACTTTTTGAGCATCGCGTTCTGCTGCTGCCACGTAGCCCATGTCTTGTAGTTTTTTGCACTCTTCTACACTTGCAACCGGAATAATACTACTTACGCCATAAGCAAAACCAGTAACCATACACGAAGTAGCCCTAAAAATATCCGTAACTACGACAATGGAGTTATTTAGTTTATGTAAATGCAAAAGATCAGGAGACAAACAGACATCGATGTTTTTCATATATTGGTATTTTTGGAAGGCAAATATCGTAAAATACTGAAGTTTTAACAACAGACTTATCAAATACTCGCAATCAAAATATTCCTTAACGATAGATAATACTTAACAACTCTGCCACACAAGCGGGTTTCGACTTGCCTTCTATCTCTATTTTGGCTTCCACGAGCATTTTTAGTCCATTGTTTGGCATGTCAGAAACGGACTTTAAAACACCCGTCATCCTGAGTTTACTTCCTGATAAAACCGGATTTAAAAACCTCACTTTGTCAGAACCCATATTAATGCCCATTTTGGTATTTTTAACTTCATAAAGTTCTTCTAAAAACTTTGGAGTAAGCGAAAGCGTCAAAAGCCCATGAGCGATGGTTTGCCCAAAAATAGAGTCTTTCGCTTTTTCAGTATCAACATGAATCCATTGCTCATCAAGCGTAGCAGCGGCAAATTCATTAATCATTTTTTGATCTACGGTGAGCCATTCAGTATGCCCAAACTCCTGCCCTACGAATGCTTTTATTTGTTCGAAGTTCTCAAAAATCAATTTATTCCCCTCTTTTTTCGGAGGGTCAATTTCAGCTGGAGAACTCGGCTCAAACCTCACTTTAGCCTCATCAGAAGTAACAACTACTGCCTTACCTATCACTTTTCGATCGGCCATGGCTTGCAATGCCTCCACGGTTTCAGCCAACTCATACACTTTGTGAATATGCGGGCTAAGTTTTCCGTTTAAAAACCACTCACTTAGCTGCATCACATTTTGGAAGTTTTTTTTCGGCTCTAAAGCCGCAAACTGCCCCCAAAAAACACCCGTAATAGCACAACCTTTGAGCAAAGCCAAGTTTAAAGGGATTTTAGGAATCTCTCCTGCCGCAAAACCCACCACCAAATATCTGCCTTTCCAAGCCATAGATCTCACACAAGGCTCAGCATATTTATCGCCAATGGGGTCATAGACCACATCTACGCCTTTACCATTGGTTATTTCTTTTAAGTCGCCTTTTAAGTTGTCATATTTTATCAAAAAATCGGCACCTTTTTCTTTACATACCGCTAGTTTTTCGTCTGTTGAAGCCGCCGCAATAACTGTAGCACCCATCAGTTTTCCAAGCTCTACAGCTGCTAACCCAACGCCCCCACCTGCTCCGAGCACCAGGAGTGTTTCGCCTGCTTGTAAATTGGCCCTGTCTTTAAGTGCATAATATGAAGTACCAAAATTATACATCAAGGAGGCCGCTGTGATGTAATCCATTTTATCGGGAATCGGGAAAACTCGGCTGCTATTTACTGCCAACTCTTCTGCAAAGCCGCCCCAACCACATAAAGCCAATACACGGTCGTTTGGTTTTACATTGGTTACTTCTGCTCCAACCTCCAAAACCACCCCTGACACTTCGCTTCCCGGCGAAAATGGCAATTCTGGTTTAAATTGATATAGGTTTTGAATAATGAGCACATCCGGAAAGTTTACGCTACACGCCATCACTTTGATTTTAACATCGTGAGGTCCGATAGCGGGCGAATCTATTTCTTTGAACTTTAGGGTGTTAGGCAAACCGTGATTTTCACAAACTATTGCTTTCATATTTAAGATTGTTGATTAAGAATTACAATTTAAAACCATTCAGAGAAATTCTGTTTTTTTTGCCACATTTATCTGTCTTTTTTTCTTTTTATAAACAATAAGAAAGGTTTTTTATGTTTTTAATGAGGTTTTTACGTTTTTTTGTGAAAATATCTTAAATGAACCTTTTCAAAATTACCCTTCTTTTTTTTCCTCTTTCTATTGGCTTAAGTTTTACCCAAACTTTTGCCCAAAACAGTACATACAGCATTGGTGACGAAGTGGAGAGTTTTTTGTTAAAAGATATAAATGACAAGTCATTTGTATTAAATTCTAGCAGTGCTCAAAAAGGCGTAATCGTGATTTTTATTAGTAATTATTGTCCGTTTGCTAAATCGTATGAAGACCGAATAGTGAGCATTGGCCGAACATATGAGCCGAAGGGCTTTAAAGTGGTACTAATAAACCCAAACAACCCAGCAGACTATGAAGAAGAATCGAATGAGAAAATCAGGGCTACGATATTTGAAAAAGGATTAAGCTTTACGTATTTACTAGACCCAAAGCAAACAATCACAAAACGTTTCGGTGCAGTTAGAACCCCACAGGTTTTTGTACTCGAAAAATCAAATAACAAGCTAAAATTGGCGTATTCGGGTTTGATAGACGATAGCCCAACCGACCCGGCAGGTGTAAGTAGAAACTACCTCGAAGATGCCCTCAAAAATATTTTAAACAACAATATGGTGCCTACCCCAACAACAAAAGTTATTGGCTGTGCCATCAGATGGAAATAATATGTCAGTAAAACTCCCCCTTGTATTAAATAAAAATAAAGCCGATTCTCTTTTGGCATTTCAGCGACTACTAGACATCATGGATGACCTGCGAGAAAAATGCCCGTGGGATCAAAAACAAACCCTTGATAGCCTAAGACACCTCACCATAGAGGAAACTTACGAGCTTTCGGATGCGATTCTGGAGAAAAACCCAAACGAGATAAAAAAAGAACTGGGCGACCTAATGCTTCATTTGGTGTTCTATGCTAAAATAGGCTCTGAAACTGGAGATTTTGATATAACAGAAGTGCTAAATGGCATTTGCGAAAAATTAATTTCCAGACACCCGCATATTTATGGTGATGTGAAAGTAGCTGACGCCGAAGAAGTGAAAAAAAACTGGGAGCAGCTAAAGCTCAAAGAAGGAAACAAGTCGGTTTTGGGCGGTGTGCCCAAATCGCTACCGGCCTTGGTTAAAGCTATGCGAATACAAGAGAAAGCTCGCGGCGTAGGTTTTGACTGGGAAGAAAAAAGTCAGGTTTGGGCTAAAGTAGAAGAAGAAATGCAGGAGTTTAAAGAACATTTTAATACTGAAACTCAAGAAACTATTGACATAGAAAAGGCGGAAGACGAATTTGGCGACTTAATGTTTTCGCTTATCAACTATGCCCGTTTTATAGACATTAACCCCGAAACGGCTTTGGAGCGAACCAACAAAAAATTTATTTCTAGATTTCAGTATTTAGAATCAAAAGCTGAGGAAATGGGCAAAAAGTTGTCAGAAATGACACTTGCCGAAATGGACGTCTTTTGGGAAGAAGCCAAAAAGAAATAACAAGTAAAAACCCTAAGTTCAGTCTTAGGGCTTTTACAGTTTTTATAACACTATATTAAATTTCAAATAACTTAGAAAGCGGAATATCTACTTTGATAGGCCCTACTACTGTAAGCTTAAACTTGGCCATCAAAGCCCCTGCTTTTGCACAAACTTCCATCGGTTGTTTTTCGAGATAAGCCGCCAAAAAACCCGACCAAAAAGAATCGCCCGCTCCAGTAGCATCTACAACGTTTACCGCTTGCGGCTGATCATATATTTGATTTGCACCTCTATCGTAAGAAACTACGCTCCCTTTCTCGCCCATGGTGTAACAAATCACTTCTGCTCCCCACTCATGGAAGTCGGCAAATACGCGTTCGCGGTCCACTTCTTCACCATAAAACCTATTGGCATCGTCTTCGCTCAGCTTTATCAAGGCTCCATAAGACAAAAACTCTTTGATGACCGCATGTGCCACATACCTTTCGGGCCAAACTCTAACAGCATAATTTAAGTCTGCACTCAAAATACACCCCAAGGCTCGTGCTCGCTTGGCGGCATCTAAAACCGCCGATTGGGCAGGTTGCTTACTTAATGGCCAGCAGGTAGTGTGAAATATAGAGCAGTTTTCTAATAGAGTATCCGAAATGTGGAATTTCTCTATCATTTTATCTGCAGTACGATACGGTATAAAATCGGGCGTACCTGTGGTGCGAGACACCAACACTATGCTGGTAGGCTCAGTGGAGTGCACAATAACATTTGAGGTATCCACTCCTGCTTCGTTTACTTTTTGTACCAAATATTCGCCAAGGCCGTCATTCCCTACACAGCTTACAATAGCGGTTTTGTAACCCAAACGTGACATATTGGATGCTAAATTGGCGGGGCTTCCGCCTTGAAATCTTTCAAATTTGGAGGTAGAGAATATATTTTCAGTGATTTCGGTTCCTATAAAATCACCCAATAACTCCCCTACCGCTAGCAGAGCGTATTCTTTTTTTATCATAGTATTAGTATCTTAGAAACAAAAGTGCAAAATTTTCTTTAAAACTGAATTTCGAACTTTGTATTTTTGTTTACTTTCTTAGAAATATATCCATTTTATAATGTCAGAAAATTTATTTGTACCGAAAACCTCAGACCGAAACGAGATTTATGAAGCTGTAATCCCTCAGATTAAAGCCTTGGTTTCGTCTGAGACAAATTTGATTGCCAACTTGGCCAATATTTCGGCGGCATTAAGACAAGCTTTTGATTTTTATTGGGTTGGTTTTTATATTAATGACGGCTCTGAACTTATACTAGGGCCATTTCAAGGGCCGATCGCTTGTACACGCATAAAATACACCCGAGGTGTTTGCGGACATTGTTTTACTACCCAAGAAACCGTGATAGTACCCAATGTAGACGAATTTCCTGGCCATATAGCTTGTAGCTCTGCTTCTAAATCTGAAATAGTGCTACCTGTTTTTGATTCAAATAATCATTTAATCGCAGTTTTAGATATTGATTCAGACCAACTCAATGATTTTTCGGAGGTAGATAAGCTTTGGTTAGAAAAGTTACTTTTAGACTTCAAGTCTCAACTTTAAGCAAAAATATTTTAGCTTTTTCTTAAAAAATATTCTCAAATATTAAATAAAAAAAGCTCGTTAACATTTTCGTTAACACTGACTATTAGTACGTTACGATTTTTATTGAAATCTTATCCATAAACCAACAAACCTCTGCAACCATAACTGCATCTAAGTAGTAAATCTCGTTAAAAAGAAATTTATTCACTAAAAACAATACAGTTATGAAAAAGCTAATCGCAATCGCATTATTAATTACCACAGGGTTATTTCAGTCGTGCACATACACCGAAACCCCGCAACCAATCACCAATGAACTGTTGGCAGAGGTGTTTGAGGTTAAAGCTGACTTTACCAAGGCAAACGAATTTAGAAACTTTTATACGCTTAAACCCGCCATATTTGATTCTGATGTTTTGTTGGTGTATGAGTTCTCGGGAGTAGACAAAAGCGGAGCCGACATTTGGAAGCCACTGCCGCAAATTTATACCTTTAATCAAGGTATCATGCAGTACAATTTTGACTTCACGAAGTTCGATTTTAGTATTTTTATGGATGCCAATTTTGACCAATTAACACTTAACAACTCGTGGAGACTAAATAAGACATTTAGAATTGTTATAGTTCCGGGCAAATTTGCAAACAAGGTTGACAAAAACAACTTAGAAAACGTAATGAACGTACTTAATCTAACCGAGGGCTCGGTAAAATCTCTTTAAACTTTCGGATAGCCATATAATAAAAAAGGTCTTTCAACAGTGTTGAGAGACCTTTTATTGTTAATAAAAATACTTCTTTATTTACGCAAAAGGTCTAATTCACCTTTCACAAAGTCCATAAGTTCGGCAATGTAAGCTTTCGAAAAATCAAACTTTATACCTGCTGTTTCATATATTTCGCCAATGGTTTTGGTGTAACCCAGTTTTAAAGCCGCCAAGTAATTTTTAAGGCCAGTTTCTGGGTCTTTTTTATAGTTTCTCCAAACACTTATAGCCCCTAACTGTGCCATGCCGTATTCGATGTAATAAAATGGCACTTCAAAAATATGAAGTTGTCTTTGCCAGCTGTATCCTTTGTATTTTTCCAGTCCGTCGTAATCCACTACGTTATCAGAGAATTCTCCCGAAATTTTTACCCAAGCAGCCTTTCTTTCTTCTATTGTGTGTGTTGGATTTTCATATATCCAATGTTGAAACTTATCTACAGTGGCAATCCATGGCAAGGTAGATAACACATCTTCGAGGTGCTCTATTTTGGCTCTTTTCAGTTCGTTTTCATCCGAAAAATAAACATCCCAATGCTCCATAGAAATAAGCTCCATACTCATTGAAGCCAATTCGGCAACTTCCATTGTTGGGTTTCTGAAAGCATTTATGGGTAGGTTACGAACCTCAAATGAATGTATAGCGTGCCCACCTTCGTGTACCATGGTTACCAAGTCTCTCAGGCTATCGGTGGCATTCATAAATATAAATGGCACTCCAATTTCTTCAAGGGGATAATTGTATCCACCCGGAGCTTTTCCTTTTCTTGATTCAAGGTCAAAATGCCCCATAGCACGCATAGTTTTTACATATTCGGCTAGTTCTGGGCTTATTTTTTCAAAACAAATTTCGGTTTTATCCAACAGGTCATTGGCGTCTTTGAATGGCTTTAGACCTGGTCTTTGGGCTACGTCAACTTTTAAATCCCAGGGTCTCAGTTGCTCATAGCCTAATGATTTTTTTCGCTCCGAAACCATAATATCTACCAAAGGTACAACGGTTTCGGCTACTGCGTCATGAAAAGCAAAACAGTCAGCTGGCGTGTAGTCAAACCTCCCCATAGCCGCAAACATGTAGTCTCTGAAGTTGGCAAAATCAGCATTTAAAGCTTCTTGGTGTCTTAAATCTCTGAGTGCGTTAAAAATCTCATCAAGTTTGTCTTTGTCTTGTAGGCGTCTGTCCGAAATTTTTGTCCATGCTTCTTCTCGTTTTTCACGATTTATTCCTTGCAAATACGTGGCCGCTTTGGGCATGGTTATTTCTTCGCCGTCCATTTCTATGGTCATGCTACCGGTTACACTTTGGTATTCGGTTTGCTTGATTTGAATCTGCGTATCTAAAGCGATGTTTTCTTCTCTAAAAATTTCCACATATTTTTTGATACTTCTGAGCATAATGTCATAGCCCGAAGCGGTCAAAGGAAACTTCTCAGCTAACTGTAGGGTCTTTTTGTTAAGGTTATCCATATACACCGCTGTGTTTGGCTGAATTTCCTGAACAAAGAACTGATACGCCTTTTGGTTTTCTTCATTGGCGGTATCGCAGGTCATTTTTATATACCTCCACGCCATATTTTCAGACAAATAAGACTCAAGTTCGCTTCTGTCTTTAAGCCAAATCTCGAAATTTTCTGGTGTATCTACGGTTCTAAAAATCAGATTGTCATAGAATGGCTTTAGGTTTTCCCAAGCATCTAACACAAACTCTTCTCCCAAAAACTTTCGGGGTTTCCTTTTTAATATTCTATTACTCATCTTGCTATTTTATTTCTACTGCAATTTAATATGATTCTTTTTTCAAACTGTGTGGCGAGGTGAAAAATATAGACTCAGACTCTTATTTTTCGATGAAATAATAACAACCCGAATAAAAAAAGAGGGTAGGTATATTTTCATAAACCTACCCTCACTATAAAAATCGTTTTATTTTGACTTAATCCATCATTAAATACGCTTTGATGAAGTCATCTAAGTTACCGTCCATTACAGACTGTATATCTGAGGTTTCGTGGCCAGACCTAGCATCTTTCACTAACTTGTAAGGGTGAAAAACGTAGTTTCTAATCTGCGAGCCCCATTCTATATTTTTCTTGGTAGACTCTATGTCTGCTCTCGCTGCATTTCGTTTTTCCACTTCGATTTGGTACAAACGCGACTTTAACATGTTCATAGCGTGCTCTTTATTGGCCAACTGACTTCTTTCAATCTGACAAACAATCACAATGCCCGAAGGTTTGTGAGTAAGCTGAACTTTGGTTTCTACCTTGTTTACGTTTTGACCACCGGCACCACCCGACCTCGAGGTGTGAAACTCAATGTCGCCTGGGTTAATGTCAATCTCAATAGTATCATCTACCAATGGATACGCATAAACCGATGCAAATGAGGTGTGACGTTTTTTGTTGGCGTCAAAAGGCGAAATTCTTACTAAACGATGAACGCCGTTTTCTGACTTTAAGAAACCGTAAGCCATAGGTCCGTCTATTTGCATAGAAGCCGACTTAATACCCGCTCCGTCTCCGTCTTGCCAGTCTATCTGCGTAACCGAGTATTTGTGTTTTTGTGCCCACATGAGGTACATTCTGTACAACATACTGGCCCAGTCTTGGCTTTCGGTACCACCGGCACCTGAGTTAATCTCGATAATGGCCGAAAACTGATCTTCTTCAGACGAAAGCATTTTTTTAAGCTCCAGTTCTACAATGAGCTCCTCAGCTTTTTTGCCTTCTCTTTTAATTTCTTCCTCGCTTACGTCTCCTGCTTGATAAAACTCATGAAGTGTTTCTAAATCACCCATAATTTCATCGGCGTTTTCGTAGGCCTCTGTCCAGTTTTTTAGGGTCTGAATCTCCTTTACCACTTTTTGTGCATGGTCAGAGTCTGTCCAAAACTCTGGTTGTGCTTGTTGGTTTTCTAAATCTCCGAGTTTTTCTTTTCTACTATCGTAGTCAAAGATACCTCCTCAAAGCCGTCAATCTGGCTCTCAAATCTTTCAACGCTTCTGTTGTCATGATTTCCTAAAATGGTTAATTAATAATTTAAAAAGTCTGCAAAGGTAATTAGAAAAACCTCAAAATGAAAGTGTGGAAATGGCGATCATCATATAAAAATGGTGTCACATCCAAACAAAAAAAGACCAGTAAAACTGGCCTTCAAATATTATTATCGAAAAGAATATCAATACATGGTTCCTATGTATTCTTTTGGCCTACCTCCTGGTGTAGTCACAAAAGCCTCAATAAAGGTTTCGAATTTGTCTGAAATAGCTAACACTTCGTCGTCTTCAAACAAAACTGCATAATAGTCACCGTTTAGGTTTTCAATTTTATAGTTTTCTTCTAACAAAATCGAAGACTCCATTACATCAAATGCATCGTCGCGGTCGTCTTCACTGTCATATGCTTTTGACCTTAAATATAGGGTTGCATCTGGATTTAAAACTCCAAAATAATATTTACGGTCGTTGGTTCTAAACTTTACAAAGCCGGTGATACCGTAGGTGTCATACACACGCTCACGATCTAAATACATATCAACTGGTAAATATCCTTCAAGGCTAAGTAACATTTGCCCCTCTACAAAGTTCGAGGTTTTCTCTTCAGCTGTAGCTGGTGATACTTTTGTTAAGGCTTGCAAAGCTTCGTCTGCTGCTTTTTGAGAAGAATAATCACATGACCTTGCTATTTCTTTGTTGTTTCCGGCTTTTACAATTATGAAATATTTCTTTCCCTCCTTAACTATTTCAACTTTTTTTGAATCCGAAATATTTTTAAGCACAGACTCTAAACCTTTATCTCTACTTTTTTCAGTAGTATACCCCTCACTTCTTAAAGTCACAGAGCCAGTTTCATCCAAAAATGCGAAATAATGCTTTTTGGACTTTTCGTTTAAAAACTTTGAAATACGCTCTTCTGAAATGTCGTGTCCTTGGTAGGATTTGCACGGGAGGTAGTCGTCTTGAATAGCCATGGAGTTTTGTTTAATTTTTATTATTCGAAATAAACCTAAAATCTAGTTAACTAGAAAATGTAACTAATTTAAAATAAATAATTTATCAAGTCCAATATTAAAATTTAAAATAAATTCTTAAAATTTCAATACTACCATTTTTTATTAAAATCTTTAAATTTTTAACCTGAAAACTAAAAACGAATTTGGAAAGATTAAAAGTGTATTTTCGACAAGTAAATGTTAAATAATTGAAGTTTTAAATACTAAAAAATCAGCAAATTATAGAGGGGGAAAATAAGGTAGAATATGGCTCTAATTAAATGTCTATCAATGTAAACATCACAGTTGTAGAGTAGGTGTCTGCCGGAATTAGAACACTTAGTCCTGAAATTTGATATTGAATTCCGATGCCTGAATAGTTTCCCACTCCATTAAAAAACGACTTCGAATTGGGTGTTACTTCTTGAAAAATAGTACCACCCGATATACTTCCAAATATAGTGCCCGAGCCATTTGAGGTGCGTCTTACTTCCAAAGACAAATTAGAATTCCAATTTGAGTCGAACCGATTTACCTCAACCTGCCAATTATTAAACAGAATATTAAAGATTCCTCCCTCTAAAGAAAGTGAAATTGATGTTTGACTACTTGCACTTTGTACTTTTAGACCTGAAGTGTAATCTAAACCTGCATCAGAAATAGTACTTGAAGATACACTCGGATACCATGATCCAACAGTGTTGATATATTGTCCAAATACACTTTGTCCTAAACAAATCAGTAAAAAGATATATAGAATTTTCATACTCAATTATCTATCAGCGTAAACACTAAGCCCAAAGTACCCGAAGTTTCATAGTCAAGAATCCCAACTTGAATCACTTCTAAATAATAACTTAAAGCGTGTCCCACATTTGCCCCATTTCCGGTATATGCTCCACCAATAAGATTAATGATTTTTTGTGGTGTACTAGAAAGTGTAATTTGGCCATTTGAAAAACCCAAAACCCCTCTACCGCCTACACCAGAAGATGCCATCATGCTTAAACGAGTACCTGCGGGTACATTTCCATATTCAATTTGCACTGTAACGTTTCGATATTTTCCAGATTTTACTGCTGAAGTATAGTTTAACCATTTTGCATTAGGGTTTTCAGCTTTTTTATTTAAAAGCCCCGCTTCCGAAGGGGTTGGTAAAGAAATACTTACCACACTATTGTTCGGCTCAATATCTAACAGTGCTATTTCAGGCAATGTTAAACTTAGGCCAACATTGTTATTTGCAACAGTTTGCGAATAGCCAAACTTCGTAGCAAAAATTAGTACATATGTGAAAAATATAATTTTCATATATCAGACAGAATTATCCTTTCTTTTTGGAAATTCACCTTTCTTTTTTTCTCTTCAATTTCAAAAGTAAATAAAGTATCTGAGCCTTTTTGTACTTTTAAGTTAAGACTTGTATTATTTATTGTGAATTGTTTTTTAATATTTTCAGAAACCACCCTTATCTTATACTCCCCTTCTCTTAACTCCGAAAACTGAAATCCTCCCTGCTTATTGGTGGTTGTGATTTTTGAATAGGTATCGTTATATAACTCTACCAATATATTTTCAATACTACTTGGCTCTGATTTTACCATAACCACTTCACCTAGAACTTTCCCCGTATTAATCACATCAAGCTTTACTTCTCTTTTTTCGTTAGGTTTTACTTCTACTAGATATGGCATATTGGCATCTAAAATGTTTCCAAAACCTAAAGTTGACTTGTTTACCCCTAAGAAGTATTTACCTGGTACTAGATCGTTAAACGAAAACCTCCCATCTTTATCCGTCATTACCGACTTCCCATTCATATTTAAAACCACTCCGACTTTTTTCACACCATCTATTCTGCCATTTACGCTCCCCAATCCCCTCTTTTTACGAATTGGCGTGTTTATATTAACAGTATATTTAAGACTTACAAACAGGTTTTTGTCATTAATAGGTGGCGGAATAATCCCATAACTTCCCATCAAACTTAACTCTTGTTTTTTTACTCTTAAGTTTAACGATGCATCAAAAAAACTTTGACTCTGATAGAGTTCATCAGGCGTATAATTATTTCGATAATTTAGATTAAAGCTCAACATATTTTTAATCCTCATTTGTGTACTTACACCATAATACCAAAATATTTTATTGCTTGTAACTGCAGCATATCTTGTAGTATTTAGATTTTCCATAAAGACTGATGCACTGAAATTTTTAGTTGCTTTGTAGCCCACAAGACCCCTAAATCTATAAAAGTCATTATATTTCTGATTGTCAGTTGTTTCTAATAAGTTTAGCGATTTACCCAAGTCTCCATCTAATCTAAAGTTAAAGGCCTTTGAATTATATTCATAAAAATACCTAAATAGCTGTTCTTTATAATGATAACTTTGGATTTTCATTTTGTCTTCCCTGGAACCTGATATCAGAAAGAACCTTACTTTATTTTTTTTATTTATATCTAAGTTTACACTGAAGTTATTGTTGTTTACAAAAGGGGAAACCGTATAATAAAAAGAGTCAAGACTTGGATTTAATTGACTTATGTTTTTTGAAAACCCTAGGGTGATTTTTTTATTTAGATTATAAAAAGTCGAATTGCTTAACTGTAAACTATTGTTGTAAAACCCAAAATAGTTTTTCCCCGTAAAAATAATATTTGTATACATTTTAAACTTTTCTAACTCAAAGTTAGAATTATAAAATGCACCTGCAGAAACTAAATTTCCGGTTTTCGACAAACTCATTTCCATTTTTGCATTGTACCTATTTTTCACTAGGTTTGAAACAAAAGCTAAAAAGTTAGTTGAGTAGTCTGTATCGTTTTCGGTATGGTATTTATGCATATATATCAGCTCTGATTTAAAATTATCAGAGAATGTGTGGGTTAAATTAGCCCCAAATTCGTTTTTTATTGTTTTGATAAAACGAGGTTTTAAGTAAAATGCAGAAATCTCGTTATCTCCAATTTTCCTTTTTATTTGTACTCCCTTAGCAAATCTCGAACTTTCTGTTAACTCTGAAATTTTAAACATTTTGTCTCCTAAATCTACTCGCCAATTACCGGTTTCATATCCTACAAAATACTGATCTATACTTCCGAACCTCGGAATATTAAATCTATTAGGTCCACGTGCAATAAACTCTACCAAATGTTTGTTTTTGCTATCCAAAAAACCTTTCCCATTTATGTCAAAGAAAAACGCACCCATGTTTTCTGAAGAGGAATTAAATTGATTATAAACTAAACTTGCTTGGACTGGAAATCGTTGGTAGGGATCATTTTTAGCGGTAGTAAAAGACATCATAGGGACCGTAAAAACAGTCACAAATGGTTTTTCAAGATCATCTAGTTTGCAACTTAAATCAAAAGAGACAAGCCTAATGTCTTGATTGGAAAGAGGCAGGTCGTTTATAGTACTAACTACAGTACTTTCCCCAGCTAACAATAAAATATTCGTTTTCCCAGAAATCACTCCACTTCTTGAACTGATAGATATTTTCTCAGGGGTGTTTCCCGTATTTTTAACCAAATACTTTATTTCTTCCTGGCTTTTTTGGCTCAGTTTATCGGGTTTCTCAATTGGTATAACCTCTAAAGACCTGTTTTTTTTAAGATTTAAAAATAAATCATATTTTGCGATAACTTGTTCCTTGTTAATTAATTGTATCTCTAAGGAATAGCTACCAAATGGCGTATTTGGATCAACTGAAATTGTAAAAAACAATTTCTTTAATTCGCCGATTTTGAGAGAATCAATGGTAGATGTGTTTGTTAATAGTTTAAAACCCTCTGGCAGTGATATTTTTATAGCCGTTTTTTTTAAATCTTGTGTAGAACCAACAAGATTATAGAACACGACTTTTTTTTCACTGACAGAAATATCAACGATATTATTCTCGTAATTTTGGGTAAAAAACTCCTGAGCAAACAAGATATTTAATTCGCCAAAAAAGAATATAACAATCCATATGAATATTTTTAATCTCAAATTTTAAATTTCTATCTCAAGGTTTACACCTATACTTTCTTCGAGGTAATCGGCCAATAAAACTGCTTGATATTTTCCAGTAGCGAGACCTGCCAAGGGTAATTTAAAGCTCTGACAGTTTTGCGGATATATTTTTTTTGAGGGAACAGTAATATCTTTTACTTTACTCCCTTTACTATCAAATATTTGAATAGTTACATTAGGAAGAATCATAAATACCCCTCCATTATCAATAGAGGCTTCTACCACTTTTTCACCATCTAAATCTTTAGCAAGTTTTACATTCGAAAAAACAAAGTTTTCCGCATTTTTTTGACCAATATTAGTAATCAACTGAACGGCATATCTAACTTTTGAACCTATCTCAAACCCTGAAGAGGATGTTTCCTTTGAAATTGGTTCTACAATTTCAATCATCATCAAAGTCCACATTGACCCACTTTCAAACTTGTTTTTCGTTAAATCTATCTGGTAGGTTAACTCATATTCTTCACCTGGCTGCAAAGTATAGTTAGTAGTTGAAATATTTAAAAATGGATATAAAGACCTTGCGTTTTTACCAGGAACGACATAGCTCATTTCACCTTTACAGTCAGTGCTTAAGTCATTAAAATATACTTTTATTGCTTCTGGTTTATTTCCAATGTTTTTCAAAACTACCTTGCCTTCTTTTTGAGAATGCATAGAAACATCGTGGATTTGGGTCAAACCATTTTGGACTATAACTGCACCAATGCTTTGAAAACTTAGCAGGCAGCTAAATATTATTGTTATTAGGATTTTCATAATGCACTGTTTAAATAATTTCCCTTCCTACTTAATTAGAAAGGGAAATCTATTGAGTTCGCTAATTCTTACTTGTCTGACAATGTATACACCACTGTTAAACTACCGCTTTGATCAAAATCTATTTCACCATAAGCGTCTTTCTTTTGCTGAAGCTTATAAGTCAAATTGTGACCTCTCTTAGGTCCGTTTCCTGTGTATGCACTACCAACTTCAGTAATAATTTTTTGAGGAGCAGTACTTAAAATTAATTCATCCACGGGGCTTCCTACTTTACCTTCTCCTTGACCTGCATCTTTTGCCGCCGCAACTAAAATTTCAATACCAGAAGGTATTGTTCCACTCGTAACTTGTACGGTTACCTCTCTAGTAGGATCCGATTTTTTCCCAACAATAGAAGAATAGTTTATCCAAAGGTCTGTGTTTAATGCCTTTGAAAAGTCTAACGCGTTTCCTGCTTCAATAGGTGCTGTTGCTGCTAATGATATAGCATTTGACTCTCCTGTAGACTCAATGTCTAAGATTGCAACTTCCGGGATTTTAATTTCCAACGTGTGCTTGTCTGTTTTTGTGTCTTGTGCAGTGGCTGCATAACCTGATAAAGCCAATGCTAAAAATGTGATTTTAATCGTTTTCATTAATTTTTATTTTTTGTATTTTTTTAAATAAGTAGTACGTAAATATTGAAGCAATTTTTATGCCAATACATTGAAAATGTAGCCGTTAAATCAGTTATTTTGTTATTGAGCGGCTACAAAAAGCGTTTGAGGAAATCATAATTTTTATTAAAAAAAGACAAAAAAACATTCTATATAATATTAACTTGTTAATACTGTTTGTGACTCAGAGCAACAAAGTATTATTAATAACCTTAAAAAATCTTTCCAGTTTTACTAAATTATTTTTGGGGTATTTACCAAAATCAACTTAAAGCCGTAAAACTCTATTATTTTTACATTTTTGTAGTACCTTAATAATTCAAATTCTATTGATTTTATGAATACACTATTTCCAATTTTTCTAAAAGGAGACTTCCTTAAGTTTTTAATTGTAGGCGGAGGAAACGTAGGCTTAGAAAAACTGGAGGCTTTGCTTAAAAACTCCCCTGAAGCAAAAGTTACCTTGGTGGCACCATTAATAAAAGATGAAATAGTTGAATTAACCAAAACACACTCCATTGACTTGTACTACGAACCCTATTCTGTTGATTTTTTAAAATTCGCCAATGTGGTTATTGCTGGAACAGACAGTTCTGAAGTAAACAAACAAGTGCAACAAGACTGTAAGGCCAACAATATTTTGGTAAACGTGGCCGACACACCTGACCTTTGTGATTTTTATTTAGGTTCGATTGTAAAAAAAGGAGACCTCAAAATTGGAATATCAACCAATGGCAAATCGCCGACTTTCGCCAAAAGATTTAGAGAAATATTGGAAGAAATACTACCTGATAGTTTGCAAGAAACCCTTGATAACCTCCAGAGCATTAGAAATAAACTAAAAGGCGATTTCACGTACAAAGTCAATAAGCTAAACGAGATAACGAGAGAGATGAACAACCCAAAGCCATGAGAAAAAAATACGCCTTAGTAATTAGTCTATTTGCCTTAACTCTATTTACGTCATTGGTTTATTTAAAAAACCTCGATATCACTTTTGGTTCTGAAGATAACTGGGCTGACTACCTTGGCGGACCTGACCGAAACCATTACTCTAAACTCGATCAAATAACTGCCCAAAATGTAAATAAACTTGAAATCGCTTGGGAATACAGCACTCCAGATTCTGGCCAAATGCAAATGAACCCCTTGGTTATTGACGGCGTATTGTATGGAGTTGATGCTAACGTTCAGGCATTTGCACTCAACGCCTCCACAGGTAAAGAAATATGGCGTTTTGGCGACCCAGTGAAAAACGCATCTAGTACAAGCAGAGGGGCTTCCTTTTGGCAAAACAAAGACGAAAAAAGAGTGCTCTTCACAGCTGGAGCAAACCTCTGGGCCTTAGATGCCCTAACCGGAAAACCAATAAAAACTTTTGGAGAAAACGGAAAAGTGGATTTACACATTGGCCTTCCCGAAAACTCTCAAGAAAAATATATCATATCTAACACGCCAGGCACAGTCTTCGAAAACCTCATATACATGCCCGTACGAGTTTCTGAAGGTGATGATGCAGCCATAGGTGACCTTAGGGCTTTTGATGTTATATCAGGCAAGTTGGTTTGGACTTTTCACACAATCCCTCACCCGGGCGAGTATGGATACAAAACGTTTCCGCCTGATGCATATAAAAACGAAAGTATAGGAGCTGTAAATAACTGGGCAGGAATGTCGGTTGATATTAAAACGGGTATTTTATATGTTCCAACAGGATCAGCCGCCTACGATTTTTATGGAGGCAACAGGCCGGGCAAAAATCTATTTGCCAACACGCTGATAGCCTTAGACGCCCGAACTGGTAAACGTATTTGGCATTACCAAACCATACATCATGACATTTGGGACAGAGACTTGCCTGCCCCACCAAACTTAATTTCGATTTCGAAAGGAGGAAAAAAAATAGATGCGGTGGCACAAGTTACCAAGCATGGTTATGTGTTTATTTTTGATAGAAAGATAGGGAAACCAGTTTTTCCTATCAAAGAAGTAAAGGTTCCAAAATCAATGCTTCCTGGAGAAAAAACCAACAAGACCCAACCTTTGCCTAAACTCCCTCTTCCATTTGCAAGGCAGTCTAATCAATTAACCGAAAACGACATCAGCCCATACGCTCAAAATAGAGCTGAATTAATAAAAAAATTTATCTCATTTAAAAGAGAGCAATTTGACCCACCAAGCGAACAAGGCACACTAATTATGCCCGGATTTGACGGTGGGCCAGAATGGGGCGGAGCGGCAATAGACCCCGAAGGCGTGATGTATGTAAATGCCAACGAAATGGCGTGGATCATTGACATGAAAAAAACTGAAGCAAAGGCATCTAATGGTCCATTGGGTGAGCAAACGTACACAAATTACTGCCAAGCCTGCCACGGCAAAGACCGAGAAGGAAACAAACAAAGCGGATACCCTTCGCTAGTAAAAGCAATTCAAAAATATGACAAAAAGAAAATTTTTGACATAATAAATAGCGGCAGGGGCATGATGCCGGGCTTTGCTTACGTAAAAGACATAGAAAAACAAGCCCTTATTCAGTTTTTGTTTAATGAAGAGAAAAAGGAAATGACCAGTAATTACGTAAATACAAAATATGTTTCGCCTTATAAAATGCAAGGCTATACAAAATTTTTAGATGACAGGGGCCTCCCGGCTATTGCACCACCTTGGGGCACCCTAAATGCCATTGACCTTAATACAGGAGCACTGAAATGGAAAATAGTCTTGGGAGATGAACCACTTCTGAAAAAAGAAGGCATTACAGGAACGGGAAGCGAAAACTACGGCGGACCGATAGTAACCGCAGGAAAACTGGTATTTATAGCTGCGACTAAAGATGCAAAAATCAGAGCATTCGATAAGGAAACAGGAAAAATGGTTTGGGAGCATGATTTGCCAGCGGCGGCATTTGCAACACCAGCTACTTACAAACTGAACGGCAAACAATATGTAGTGGTAGCCTGCGGCGGCACAAAACTGGGAACCCCAAAAGGAAACAAGATTGTGGCTTTTGCTTTACCAAACTAAAAAAATAACGCATTTTTGTTTTTTGAACGAAAACCTTTTCAATGAAATACGATTTCAATACGGCTTGGAGAAAAACGGCCTCGACTATTTATAAAAAACCAAACGACTCAAAAATTTTTGGCTCTGTAGATGTTGATATTACGGACTTAGAAGCCTATATCACTCAAAAAAGAAAAGAAGGCCTGAAAGTAACCTTGACCCACTTTTTCCTTTTGGCTACAGCCAGAGCCATAAAAGAAGCCGTACCTGAGCTAAACACCTACGTAAAACGAGGAAACATTTATAGTTATGACGAAATAGACACCACAGTTAGTGTGCTGCTTCCAAGCGGAGACATGGGCTCGGTAAAAGTGCATAAAGTAGACACTTTAACTCTCGAAGAGTCCGTACGGATTTTGTCTGATTTAATCCAAAACACAAAAAAAGGGGACGAAAACACCACCATGAAAATGAAAGATAAACTTTCTACATTTCCGTGGCCAATAAGAAATTGGATTTATAAAATAATAAAAACAATTACCACTGACTGGGGCATTTCGCTTCCAATTATTAATGTAGACTCCAACTCTTTTGGTTCTTTTATATTGTCAAATATTGGCACACTCGGCTTAGATAATGGATACCCGGCACTTTTGCCTACTGCTAACATTTCGTTTGTGTTGTTGCTCGGTGGAGTTTCTAAAAGACCTTGGGTGGTAAATGATGAGATTGTGGTCAGAAGGGTAATGACCCTAAGTGCAGCCCTAGACCACAGAGTGGTAGATGCCTCTCACGCGGGTAAGCTTTTTAAGTACTTTAAGAAAATGATTAACAATCCCGAATTGCTAGAGAAACCTTTGTAATAAAGCTTTTAGTGAAATTCCCCTCTAAGTTTTTTAAGGGCGTGGTTTGAAAATACAAACTCATCTATTTCTTTGAGCTTAGCTGTCATAATTGCGTTACTATCGCCTTCCCAGATTTTTTTGCCTTTGTACAAAAACTTGATGTTGTCGCCTATGCTTAACACCGAGTTCATATCGTGGGTTATAATAACCGTAGTGATCTGAAAATCATCTGTAAGCTCTTTTATAAGCTCATCTATTTTAATTGAAGTCAACGGGTCTAAACCTGAGTTTGGCTCATCACAAAAAAGATATTTAGGGTTCATCACGATAGCACGTGCTATTCCCACTCTTTTTTTCATACCACCAGATATTTCAGAAGGCATTCTTTTGCCGGTTCCGTCTAGACCAACTTTGTGAAGACAAAAATCAACCCTATCTCTTTTTTCGCTTTCAGACATATCGGTGAGCATGTCTAAAGGAAATTTTATATTATCGTTTACCGTTTTCGAATCAAACAAAGCTCCTCCTTGAAAAAGGACACCCATTTCTCTTCTTATTTCTTTTCTTTCATTTTCTGATATTCCCAAAAACTCACGGCCATCGTAAAGCACTGAGCCATTTTCTGGCGTTACCAAATCAAGCATACACTTAAGTAGCACACTTTTACCGGTGCCACTCGCACCAATCACAAGGCTGGTTTCTCCTTTTTTAAAAACACCTGAAATACCGTCGAGAACAACCTTACCATTGAAGGCCTTGCTAATATTTTTTATTTCTATCATGTCAACAATTCAGCTAGTAAATAATCTGCTACCAAAACCGCAATACAGCTATTGGTAACGGCAGAGGTAGATGCTCTACCAACCTCAAAAGCCCCTCCACTTGTGTTGTAGCCTTTGTAGGCAGAAATAGTGGCAATCAGAAAACCAAAAACAGAAGACTTGATTAAGGCAATCACCAAATTAAAAGGTATAAACGAAAAGCGAATTCCATAAATATATTGCTCAGGTGTAAGTATTCCGGTCATGGTTCCAGCCAAATACCCACCAAAGATCCCAAGAAACCCAGAAAATATAGCGAGAATAGGAAACGTAATAGTAGCGGCCAATACCTTTGGCAAAACCAAGTAAGAAGCCGAGTTTATTCCCATCACTTCGAGGGCATCTATTTGCTCTGTAATTCGCATGGTTCCTAACTCACCAGCTATGTTTGAGCCAACTTTCCCTGCCAATACTACACACATAAACGTAGAAGAGAGCTCCAGAAGCGTCATGTCTCTTACAATATTGCTCACTACATAGTTAGGAATGATAGGACTCACCAAGTTGGCGTAGGTTTGCACACAAGTAACCGCACCAATAAACAATGCCACAATAGATATGATAATAACCGACCCTATCCCTATCGTGACGCATTCATCAATAAACCTCTTCCAATACACCTTAGAAGATTCCCTTCTAGTGAAAAGGTTATTTATGAAAATAAAAAAATTACCTAGAATTGTAAGCATATATTTCCAGAATTAATCAAAAACAAAGGTAAGCATTAAGCCTTATTTTAAGACTGAATACATTCTTTAATTCGAAAAAAACAAATTCAAGATGAAAGATTCCTAATTTTGTTCCAAATAAATATTTAAACATCTAAAAGTTTAATACGTTCTTTTCTAAACGTGTTTTTTTTTAAACTTCTAAAATATTCAACATCAAAAACTATGCGAGAAAATGGATTAGTGGTAATATCTGGTGCCACAAAAGGAATAGGAAGGGCAATTGCCGAAAAATTTGCGAGCCAAAATTACCCAATAGCAGTTTGTGCTAGAAATGAAAACGACCTCGAAGAAGTAAAGTCTTTGATAGTAAACAAATATAAGGTCAAGTGTTTTACCAAGAAAATAGACATGAGCGTCAAATCTGAAGTGCTTGAATTTGGAAAAGCCATTGAGGAGCTCAACATGCCGGTTTCGGTTTTGGTGAATAATGCCGGTGTGTTTATGCCCGGAAAAATTATTGATGAGCCCGAAGGTGCTTTGGAAACTCAAATAGACACGAATTTATACAGTGCCTATTATCTTACGAGGTCGCTTTTGCCTTTAATTTTAAAAAGTGACAATGCCCATATTTTTAATGTGTGCTCCATAGCCAGTCTCATGGCTTATCCTAACAGTAGCTCATACAGTATCTCAAAATTTGCGATGCTAGGCTTCAGCAAAAGCCTAAGAGAAGAACTTAAGCAGTTTAAAGTCAAAGTAACCTCGCTTATGCCTGGGGCAACCTATACCAGCAGCTGGGCAGGAGTAGACTTACCTGAAGATAGATTTATGAAAGCCGACGATGTAGCAGATATCATTTGGGCGTCATATAATTTATCGCCGCAGGCTGTCGTTGAAGAAATAGTCCTGAGGCCAATCGAGGGCGATTTATAAAGGTTTAGAAACATTTTAAACAATCAAAGCATATTTTTTAACTAATTTTGCATCTTATTTTTTAAAAATCATATGGAATTATTACAAGAAGTAGCCAATATATCTGGCAAAGCAGGACTATACCGCATCATAAAACCGAGCAGAGCGGGAGTTATAGTAGAAACACTTGACGAAAGCAAAAAACGCGAAATGGTAAGTGCAAACGCTAAAGTTTCGGTTTTAAAAGAAATATCAATCTATACCGAAGACATTAACCATTCGGTTCCATTGGGTGATATTTTTATGACCTTAAAAGAAAAATATGCAGATAAAGTTGAGATAGACCCAAAGTCAGCAAGCCCAAAAGAGCTTTTTGAGTTTTTCGCAACCGTGTTACCTGACTTTGATAAAGACAGAGTATATCCTACTGACATTAAAAAAATCATCAATTGGTATAAAATCCTTTTTGCCAATCTACCCGAAGCTTTCGAAGTACAAGCTGAAGCTGAAGAAAAAGAATAAAACCAATGCCCGCATTTTAACCTAAATTGCGGGCTTTTTATATCCTCCCTATTTATGTCTTCTCATCATATTGTCAAAGAAAAACAAGAGCCTGCACTTATTATTGCCAACGGTGAATCTTGCAGCTTTAGCCTTCTCGAAGAGCTACTTGAGTGGAGCCCGTTTGTAGTAGTTTTAGACGGTGCACTTGATAGAGTATTGGAGCTTGGGATTAAAGTAGACGTGCTTTTAGGTGACTTCGACAGAAACGCCCACGACCTTGACGATATTAGAAAAAGACAATTTCCGATTGAAATAGTTCACACCCCTGACCAAGATAAAACCGACCTCGAAAAAGCCATCGACTTCCTTATAGAAAGAGGGTTTCCTGCAGCAAATATCGTATGGGCCACCGGCAGACGAGCTGACCACAATTTTTCTAATATTTGTATCCTAGGACGCTACCCAAATACCATAAAACTTAAGATGCTAGACGACTACTCTACTATCTACCGAATAGCCCCATTACCTGATGTATTTTCGAAATGGTTTTTAGCAAAAACTCCCGTGTCTTTGATACCCCTATATGAGGCAACCGAAATCACTACTTCGAACCTCAAATACCCCCTTAAAAAAGGTGATTTAAAAATCGGTTTCCGCCTTGGCAATAGCAATGAGGCACTTTCTGATGGAATTGTGGAAATTTCATACGTCTCGGGCACACTGTTGATAATGGAATGTAACGATTAATAATGAAGAGGTTAGATGTGGATAAGTGAAAAAATAAATTTGTTATTATAAAAACTTGTCCTATTTTTGTTTGTCCCTAAGACTTAACCCAAAGAACCTTCGCCATAGCTCTATTTTTTTAGAGTTTCGCATTTTAATTGTGGATAACTTTTAGTTTAGTATTATTTAGGGATTCTATTTTTTTAAAATATTGATAATAAGCATGTATTAAAAACTAGCTTTCGGAACAATTTGAATAATCTATTTTTCCAAGCTTTTTCAAGGTTTTTTTCCATTCTTTTTTTCTATAATTTTGAAAACTCTAGATACTTTGAATATTATTTGTACTGGAATTGAATCTTGAATTTATATACACCTCTTACTGAAAAAAAACATATGTACGTTATCAAAAGAGACGGTCGACGTGAGTCGGTTAAGTTTGACAAAGTGACCGCAAGAATAGAAAGACTTTGCTATGGACTAGACCCCGTTTTTGTACAACCCGTAGAAGTTGCCATGAAAGTAGTTTCAGGTATATATGACGGCGTTACTACATCTGAGCTAGACAACTTGGCCGCTGAGACAGCAGCCTCTATGACTACCAAGCATCCTGACTATGCAACCCTAGCAGCTCGAATAGCCATTTCCAACTTACATAAAAACACATTGAAGTCGTTTTCAGGAACAATGAAAATGTTGTATCAATATGTAGATCCTAAAACAGGAGAAAACGCTTCGTTGATAGCAAAAGACGTTTGGAAAACTATTCAGGCAAATGCAGCTCTTTTAGACTCATCGATCATCTACGATAGAGATTTCGGGTATGATTATTTTGGTTATAAAACTTTAGAAAAATCTTATCTATTAAAATTAAACAACAAAATAGTAGAAAGACCTCAGCACATGCTTATGCGAGTAGCTGTAGGTATTCACGGAGAAAATATTGAAAAAGCAGTAGAAACTTATAACCTACTTTCTGAAAAGTGGTTTACACATGCTACTCCTACGCTATTTAACGCAGGTACACCTAAGCCCCAATTGTCTTCATGTTTCTTATTAACTATGAAAGATGATAGTATTGACGGCATTTACGATACCTTAAAGCAAACCGCAAGAATCTCGCAGTCTGCCGGAGGTATTGGGCTTTCGATTCACAACGTAAGAGCTACAGGAAGCTATATCAAAGGCACTAATGGTACTTCAAATGGTATAGTGCCAATGCTAAGGGTATTTAACGACACTGCTAGATACGTAGATCAAGGCGGCGGTAAACGTAAAGGCTCTTTCGCTATATATTTAGAGCCTTGGCATGCAGATATTTTTGAATTCCTTGAGTTAAAGCGTAATCACGGAAAAGAAGAAGCAAGAGCAAGAGACTTATTCTATGCTATGTGGATTCCGGATTTGTTTATGAAACGGGTAGAAGCAAACAGCACTTGGTCGCTATTCTGCCCTCACGAATGCCCAGGAATGGCAGATTGCCATGGAGACGAGTTTGAGAGACTTTATGAGAAATACGAATCAGAAGGAAAAGCTAGAAAAACAATTCAAGCACAAGAACTTTGGTTTGCAATTTTAGAATCTCAAGTGGAAACGGGTACGCCGTACATTTTATATAAAGACGCTGCCAACAAAAAGTCAAACCAGAAAAATCTAGGTACTATTAAGTCTTCCAACTTGTGTACCGAAATAATGGAATACACTGCTCCTGACGAAGTGGCGGTTTGTAATCTTGCATCTATTGCCCTTCCTAAGTTTGTAAATGTAAACGAAGCAGGAATAGAAGATGGGTTTGATTTCCAAAATCTGTATAAAATCACGAAGGTTATTACTCGTAACCTGAATAAGATTATTGACGTAAACTATTATCCAGTACCAGAAGCTGAGAAAAGCAACAAGCGTCACAGACCTATCGGTATTGGTATTCAAGGACTAGCAGACGCATTTATCATGCTGAAGATGCCTTTTGAATCAGCAGCTGCTCAAAAACTGAATAAAGATATATTTGAAACTATCTACTTTGCAGCCATGGAAGCTTCTATGGAACTAGCAACAGAAGAAGGTCCATACGAAACATGGGAAGGTTCTCCAATATCACAAGGAATATTCCAGTTTGATATGTGGGGCGTTACGCCAGACTCAGGCCTGTGGGATTGGGAAGGCCTTAGAGCAAAAGTGAAAGAGCATGGAGTAAGAAACTCTCTTCTACTTGCTCCTATGCCTACAGCTTCTACCAGTCAAATACTTGGAAACAACGAATGTTTTGAGCCTTATACATCTAATATTTATACCAGAAGAGTATTGTCAGGTGAGTTTGTAATATTAAACAAACACTTACTAAGAGATTTAATAAAGATTGGTCTTTGGAACGACGGAATGAAAAACAAACTGATTGCAGCCAATGGTTCGGTACAAAACATCAGCGAAATTCCAGCCGATTTAAAAGAACTATACAAAACAGCATGGGAAATAAAGCAAAAATCTATTATTGATATGTCTGCAGACCGTGGTGCGTTTATTTGCCAAAGTCAGTCACTTAACATATTTATGCTAGACCCTAACTTTGCCAAACTTACCTCTATGCACTTCTATGCTTGGAAAGCGGGTCTTAAAACTGGTATGTATTACCTAAGAACTAAGGCTGCAACTGATGCGGTTAAGTTTACAGTTGACAGACAAGCATTAGCAGAAACAACACCTGTTACAGAAAAAATAGAAGAAAAACCATTGAATTACGAAGCATACGCAAAAGAAAACGAAGCGAAAGCGAAAGCTGCTTCATCTTTTGTGATGAGTGAAGAAGAACAAAAATATGCAGCTATGCAATGCTCATTAGACAACCCAGAAGGTTGCGAAATGTGTGGTTCTTAAAGGATTCCGACTTACTTATTTGCTTATTCTTATAAACATTACCGTCGCACTTTGTGTGGCGGTTTTTTGTTTAAATCAAAACTCAATAATCTAAACTTTCAGAAATAATGAACGCCGAAGATTTAAATAGATATAGCAGACAAATTAAACTTCCTGGTTTTGGAATTTCAGCTCAAGAAAAACTCCAAAAAGCACGCGTACTAATAATAGGATGTGGGGGATTGGGGAGCCCTATTTCACTTTATTTGGCTGCCGCTGGTGTGGGTACGCTTGGTTTAGTAGAGTTTGACAACATTGACCTCAGTAACCTTCAAAGACAAATTATATTTACATCAAACCAAACAGGAGAATCGAAACTAGACGCAACGGTTATTAGATTAAAAGAACTAAACCCAACCATTACTATAGAACCCCATAAAGCCCAAATATCGGCAAAAAATGCCTTAGAAATTATAGATATATACGATGTTGTAGTGGATGGCTCTGACAATTTCCCTACCCGATATTTGATAAATGACGCTTGCGAAATTTTGAACAAACCTTTAGTTTACGGAGCTATATTTCAATATGAAGGCCAAGCAGCCGTATTTAACTTGAACGGATCAGCCACTTACCGAGATATGTTTCCAACCCCTCCTCCACCCGAAATGGCTCCCAACTGTGCAGAATCAGGTGTTTTGGGTTCATTAGCAGGTATTGTTGGGAGTATTCAAGCAAACGAAACCATAAAAATTATCACAGGACTTGGGAAGCCGCTTAGTAATCAATTACTACTTTTGGATACCTTAGAAATGTCTTTTAGGAAAATAAAAATTAAGCCTGATGCCGAAAGACAAAAACCTACCTCACTGATTGACTATGACGTTTTTTGTGGAATCACCTCAAATTCAGAAATAGAAATTAGCCCCGAAGAATTTATTGAAATGAAATCTCAAAACGACTCATTTACACTTATTGATATTAGAGAAGAATACGAACACGAAGCTTTTAACATTGGAGGCATAAACATACCCATGGAAGAAGTTTTAGAGCAAATAGATACATTTTCGGGTAAAATAGTCTTTTACTGTGGCTCTGGCCAAAGGGCTAAAGCAATTGCCAAAAAACTCAGAAAAAGCCACAATGAAGATAGGTTTTACGCCTTAAAAGGCAACCTAAACTTATTTTAGGCCCATTCGTATACCCATTTCCAAACCTCTAATTTCGGCAAGTCCTTTTAGCCTTCCAATTGCCGAATATCCAGGGTATGTTTTTTTATTTAAGTCATCTAACATTTGGTGCCCGTGATCTGGTCGCATGGGTAGAGGACCCGTTATTTTCTCAATCTCCACTATCGCCTTCACCACTTCATACATATCTACATCGCCATCAAGGTGTGCTGCTTCATGAAAATTCTCGGGATCAACTTCTCGTCTGGTTGTACGTAAATGCACAAAATGAATCCTATCACCAAAAGATCTAACCATTTCAGCAAGTGGATTATCTGCCCTAACTCCTAAAGAGCCTGTACAAAATGTAATTCCGTTTGCTTTTACGTTGGAAGCTTCCATTAACTCTTTTAAATCTTGAAAAGTGCTCACCACTCTTGGCAAGCCCAAAAGCGGAAATGGAGGATCATCGGGGTGAATACATAGTTTTATTCCCAAAGAATTCGCAAATGGAGCTATTTCACTTATAAAAAAGAATAAATTCTCTTTTAACTCTTTGGCTCTTATTGCTTTATAATTATCTAGCAAGCCCTGAAAGGTTTCCAATTCAAACGCCTCTTCGGAACCTGGTAACCCCAAAAGTGCCGTATTTTTTAGCGTCTCCAATTCAGGCTGGGTCATTTTAGCAAACTTAGCATTCGCTTGTTCCTTTATTTCGTCGCTGTAGTCTTTTTCTGCATTTGGTCTTTTTAAAATAAATAAATCAAAAATAGCAAAGTCAAGCCAAACAAACCTTAAGGCTTTAGAGCCGTCTGGCATTTCGTAGTTTAAGTTGGTTCTTGACCAATCTAACACCGGCATAAAATTGTAGCAAACCGTAAATATTCCAGCTTTGGCTAAGTTTGCCAGGGACGTTTTATAGTTTTCTATATATAATTTTCGAGTTGGAAGGCCTTTTTTTATGTCTTCATGCACCGGTAAACTTTCCACCACATCCCAAGTTAACTTGGTGTAAGTATCATTGTCTTTTTCGATTATTTTTTTTCTTTCTAAAATCTCGCCAAGCGTCCACACCTGACCAATCGGAATTTGGTGCAAAGCCGAAACCACACCCGAGCAGCCCGACTGGCGAATATCCATTAAAGAAACTGGGTCATTTGGCCCAAACCAACGCATTGTATACTTCATCCTTAATTTTTCTTTGAAATAAAAAGCAAACCTATTTAAAATATATGACTATCAAACACTTAAAATTGACTAATTCTGATAAAATTCTACCCCTGACAAAATAATTTGCAGGCATTTTTAATTAGATTATTGCAGGCAAAGTAATTTAAAACCATTATTTTTGCACCCAAAAAAAGCAATATGTCCAAAAAGATACAATCGGCACTGATTTCGGTCTTCTATAAAGACGGCCTCGATAAAATCGTAAAACTACTTAACGAAAACGGAGTAACGATTTACTCAACAGGTGGAACCCAAAGTTTTATCGAAGATTTAGGAATTCCGGTAACAGCAGTAGAAGACCTTACTTCGTATCCTTCGATTTTCGGAGGAAGAGTAAAGACACTTCACCCGAAAGTATTTGGTGGAATATTGCACCGAAGAGACAACGAAGACGATGTTAAAACTGCTGCTGAATTAGAAATTCCAGCTATCGACTTAGTGATTGTAGACTTGTATCCTTTCGAAGAAACCGTAGCTTCTGGTGCTTCTGAAGACGATATAATCGAAAAAATAGATATTGGTGGTATAGCACTGATTCGTGGTGCTGCCAAAAACTTCCAAGATGTGCTTATCGTTTCTTCAAGAACACAGTACGACGATGTTTACGAAACATTGGCAAGTAAAAACTGCGGAACAGACCTTGAAGACAGAAAGAAATACGCTATGAAGGCCTTTGGAACTAGCTCACACTACGATTCAGCTATCCATGCATATTTTGCTGGAATAGAAGACGGAGGAAACTTTAGAGCAAGTACTCAAACACCACTTAGATACGGCGAAAATCCACATCAATCTGCTGCTTTTTATGGCAACTTAGACGAAATGTTTACCCAATTACATGGCAAAGAGCTTTCGTATAACAACCTAATGGATGTAGATGCCTGTGTAAGGTTAATTGAAGAATTTGAAGACCTAACATTTGTAATAGTTAAGCATAACAATGCCTGCGGCGTGGCTACAGCTCCTACTGCTCACCAGGCATATGTAAATGCACTGGCATGTGACCCCGTTTCAGCATTTGGTGGCGTGATAATTACCAACACAAACGTAGACAAGGCAACAGCAGAAGAGCTTCATAAACTTTTCTTCGAAATTTTAATTGCTCCTTCGTTTGATGACGATGCATTAGAGATTTTGAAAAAGAAAAAAGACAGAAGGCTATTGATCAAAAAAGAAGTTACAACTTCTAAAAAGCAGTTCAAGACCTTATTGAACGGAGTTTTAGAGCAAGACAAAGACCTTTCTACTGAAAAAACTGCTGACTTTAAAGTGGTAACAGAAATCAGCCCAACAGATGATCAAAACAAAGCTTTAGAATTTGCATTGAAAATATGTAAGCACCTGAAATCAAACAATGTGGTTTTAGCTAAAGACGGACAACTACTCGCATGTGGGGTTGGCCAAACTTCAAGAGTAGACGCTCTAAATCAAGCAATTGATAAGGCAAAGCAATTTGGATTTGACCTTGAAGGTTCTGTTATGGCATCAGAGGCGTTTTTCCCGTTCCCTGACTGTGTAGAAATTGCGGGTAAAGTGGGTATAAAAGCAGTGGTGCAACCCGGTGGTTCTATCAAAGACCAACTTTCGATTGACTACTGCAACGAAAACAAAATAGCGATGGTGATGACAGGTGTAAGGCACTTTTTACATTAAAATTTACCAGAAAGTATATCAAGGTCACAAGCTCTCTTGTGACCTTTTTTTGTGTCTAAGCCTAACTTTTGAAACTTTACTTTTCATTAAGGATTTTAGATTAAAATCCTTAATTTGCAAATGTTAACCTTAAATAATACACATCATGAAATTACAGTTTTTTGGAGCAGCACAACGCGTAACAGGTAGCAAACATATGATAACCACCAAACTAGGCACCAAAGTGCTGCTAGATTGTGGACTTTTTCAGGGTATAAACACCAGTGATTTAAATCTGAAGTTTGGCTTTAACCCTGCCGAAGTGGATGTTTTGTTACTTTCTCATGCACATATTGACCATTCTGGCCTAATACCGAGATTAGTAAAGCTTGGCTTTAAAGGACCGATATATTGCACCGCTGCCACCAAAAGCCTCTGTGAAATTATGCTAATGGATTCTGCCGGAATTCAAAAAAGAGATCTGGAAAGAGTTAACAGAAGACGCAGAAAAAGAAACGAAGAAGAAATAGAGCCTCTTTATGACGAAAAAGATGCGGAACAAGCCTTAAGTCTTTTCGTAGATATTAAGCTTTATGAACCATTTATGCTAGAAGAGGGCTTTAAAGTTGAATATTACAATGCCGGACACATACTAGGAAGTGCTGGTATTTTTATGACCATAGAAGAGGGCGATGAAACTAAAAGGATATTTTTTACAGGCGACATTGGCAGGCCAAATGATAAAATCTTACGTAGCCCAGATGCTTTCCCACAAGTAGATTATCTGATTTGTGAATCTACGTATGGGAATAGACTACACGAACCTGAGGTAGATATGAAGTCACATTTGCTTAAAATAGTAAAAGAAACATGTGTTGACAAAGGCGGAAAACTTATCATTCCGGCATTTTCGGTAGATAGAACCCAAGAACTTGTATATGCGTTAGATCAGCTCGAAAGCGAAGGAAAACTACCTCGAATTCCGGTTTATGTAGACAGCCCACTTTCAGTAAAAGCCACGTTTGTGATGAAAAGGCACCGTGAAGACTTCAATCCGGAAATATTGAGTTACATCGAAAAAGACGGAGATGCATTTGGATTTGATAACTTGAACTACATTACAGACGTTAATGAATCAAAAGCCTTAAACTTTTCTAAAATGCCATGCATTATCATTTCTTCGTCAGGAATGGCTGAGGCAGGAAGAGTAAAGCATCATATCGCAAACAATGTAGAAAATCCTAAAAATACAATACTTATGGTCGGATACTGTTCGCCAAACTCTTTGGGATATGCTCTAAAATCAGGTCGGTCATCAGTAAATATTTTTGGTGACGAAAAAATCGTAAAAGCAAGAATAGCCATTATGGACTCGTTTTCGGCACATGCTGATTATTCCGAAATAATAGAATTATTGAAATGTCAAAATGCCGCATTGGTAAAAAAAGTATTCTTGGTTCATGGAGAAATAGAGACGCAAACCTCTTTTAAAGAAAAACTCATGACCGAAGGCTTCCAAAATATATTAATTCCAAGTCAAGGAGAATCTTTCACATTATAATTTTAGAAGAATGAAAAAAATAGCCCTGCTTTGTATACTTGGCCTAACATTGGCCTCAGCAGAAATACTAAAACCTGCCAAATGGTCTTTTGAAAGTCCAAAAGTTAAATCAAAAGTTGGTGATACAGTAACACTTACGTTTATTGCCAAAATAGAGAAAAACTGGTATTTATACAGTTCCGAGCTAAAAGTTGAAGGACCCACTCCTACCGAAATCACATTTACTCCTAACGCTTCCTATCAAACAATCGGAAAAGTACAAGCTATTAACCCGAAAGTAAAACATGACGACATTTGGGGTGGCAATGTCCACTATTTTATTAAAGAGGCAAGGTTTACACAAAAAGTAAAAATACTAAAACCAAACGCTGTAATAGAAGGCAAAATCAACTGTCAAACGTGTACAGACACTGACGGAAAATGTATCCCTATTAAAGAAAAATTCAAATTTGAATTATAAGCCTTTTTCTATCACTCGCCCATCAAAAAGGTTGATACGTTTATTAACTGCATTCGGTATTTCGTCTTCGTAGTGTGTCACAAAAACCAACGTTTTGGGATATGCTGCCAAGATTTTCTCAAGTATGGTTCTGAAATACACCATTTGGTTATAATCTAATCCTTGGCAGGGTTCGTCTAAAAGTAGAAGTGGTGGATTTTTAACCAACGCTCGAGCTAAAAACACGAGTCTTTGTTGACCAAAAGACAACTGAATGAGCCTTCTGTCTTTTAATGGTAAAATTCCCATCAAAGCCAAGTATTTGTGAATAATATCCAATTGCTCTTCGGTTAGTTTATTGTACAAACCTGCTGAATCAAAAAAAACCGAGCCTACGGCTTTCCAGACGGTAATGTTTTTGTTAAAATAAAGATGCAACTCAGGGGACACAAAACCTATTTTTTTCTTTAAGTCCCAAATACTTTCGCCTGAGCCGCGTCTTTTATCAAACATAGTCAGCTTGTTTTTATAGCATTGTGGATTATCTCCCGTCAGCAGACTCAACAATGAACTTTTGCCAGAGCCATTTGGCCCCGTAAGTGCCCAACGTTCTCCTTTTTTTACTTCCCAATTTACGTTATCAAGGACTACTTTTTCTCCATAGTTCACAAAACCGCTTTCAAGTTTAATCGCGATTTCAAAATCGTCAAAACTATTTTCGAGATTGATTCCCTTTAGTATATCATTTACGCTATCTGTTGAGATTGAGGTTTCTGTATAGTTTGATTTAGGGCCTTCATATTTAATTTCTCCGTTTTCTAAAGCGATGATGGTATCGAAACTTTCGGGTGCGTCGTTAAGTGAACATGCCATTATAACTTGGGTGTGTTTTAAGCTTCCTAAAATAGCTTTTAATGCCTCACGACTTGCGATGTCAAGTCCAGTGAACGGATTGTCAAGCAAAAGTACTTCTGGCCGCTGAAGAAGCGAAAAGGCTATTAGCGTACGCCTGGTTTCACCATTTGAGAGCGACGTGATTTTTCTTTGCAGTAAATGAGAGATTTTTAGCATTTCGGTAACATCCAATACCCAGGAATCATCGTATTCTGGCTTTTTTAACTCAATCGATTTTAAGTCTACTGTACCAATCGGAATAATTTGATTCTGTAAAACTTCGTAGACAGTTGGGCCAATTTCGGAATCGAAAGCATTAAAACGTTGCTGATAATATTGGTAAGCTGCCCCAACTATTTTATGAAAACCATAATCTCTCGGCACCAATATAGTTTTAACATTTCTTTTCACTTGACCTTTCGTTGCAAATAACTTCCCAGCCAAAACATCTAAAAACGTACTTTTGCCAGAGCCGCCTTCTCCTAAAACCAAATAGTTTGTGTTTTCCGCTAATTCAAAATTAATATCTTTCAGCACAACAAGCTCATTTCTATGAACTTCCACATTTTCACAGCTAATTTTCATCCTTTCTTTTATTTTCAAACCCGCATTTGAGCCCAAATTAAGAAATTTGAAAATACTTTTTTGGAAATTAATGAATATTAAAAACCTAGAAATATTACTTTTGCTACAATTACAGATCAAATTAATTTTTTAATGAAGCATTTTATAAACCTAAATGACTTAGAAAGTGTACCGGAATTAGTAAAACAAGGAAGAGCCTTAAAAGCTGATCCGTTTTCTTTCCAGCATTTGGGGAAAAACAAAACCATCGGTCTTCTGTTTTTTAACTCTAGTTTAAGAACACGTATTTCTACTCAAAAAGCGGCATTAAACTTAGGCATGAATGTCATCGTAATGAACGTTGGAGCAGATTCGTGGCAACTTGAGTTTGAAGATGGTGTAATAATGGACCAAGGAAAAGCGGAGCATATTAAAGAAGCTGCGGCAGTTTTGGGCCAATATTGTGATGTTTTGGCTGTGAGAGCTTTTGCTGAATTAAAAGATAGAGATGCTGACTACGAAGAAACGGTTTTGGAGAAATTTAGAAAATATGCTGGTGTTCCAATAATTAACTTGGAGTCAGCTACTCGCCATCCGTGTCAGTCTTTGGCAGATTTGATAACTATTGAAGAGCTAAAAGTAGTAGAAAGGCCAAAAGTAGTGTTGACTTGGGCTCCTCATTTTAAGCCGTTGCCTCAGGCTGTAGCAAACTCTTTTGCGGAGTGGGTACTTAAAACAGACTATGAATTTGTGATTGCAAACCCCGAAGGTTACGACTTGTCGCCGGAATATATCAAAAACACAAAGGTGGTTCATAACCAAGAGGAAGCATTTGCTGGTGCTGACTTTATTTATACCAAAAACTGGTCATCGTTTGAGCATTACGGGCAGGTGCTAACCCAAGACCCCGCTTGGAGAATTACCCCAGAAAAAATGGCTTTAACCAATAATGGTAAGTTTATGCATTGTTTGCCTGTAAGAAGAGGACTTAAAGTTGCCGATGAGGTGCTAGATAGCCCAGACTCAGTGGTGATTCAACAGGCTGGAAACAGAGTTTGGTCTGTGCAAGCTGCTTTGAAAAATATATTAGAAGCTTTATAATTAAATGGGGAACTGAATCAAATTCAGCTCCCCACTTTTCTTTTCCTGATTTATTTTTTTAGTGCTACTGCAGGATTTCCAAATACAGTTACACCCTCTTTTACGTCTTCAATAACTACAGAACCCGCTCCTATTCTCGCGTTTTTTCCTATTCTTACGCCTGAAACCACAATTACACCAGAGCCAATAAAAGCTCCGCTCTCTATTACGGCTTCAGAATTAATAATTGCTCCAGTTCCTATTTCTACAAACTCTTCTATTTGGGCAAGAACATCAACTATAACCCCCGAATTAAGCACGTTATGATTTCCTACTTTTGCTCCGTGGTTTACTATTGCACCTGGGCCTATTAAGTTTCCATGGCCAATCTCTGCTTCTTCTGACACTATCGCTTTGGCGTGAATCGCATTTACGGGCATCGTTTTACGGCGATCCATTAGCATTTTAACTATCTTCTCCTTTTCTGTTTTATGCTCGATAGCTACAAATGCCTCGGTTTTATTGCCAATGATTTTCAAAAAACCATCATCCATGGTATCACCTAAAACCACTACCTCTGAAACTTCCGTGTTATGTAGTTTTTCGTCAGAATCCAAAAAACCATAGATTAAAACCTCATTACTTGAAAATATATCTAAGGCTAATCTACCTAATTTCCCTGCTCCAAATATTACAACTGGATTTTTCATATTTATACTTATTCGATTTTTTTCACAAATTTAAGAAGCCTTTATAGACAATTTGCATATAACAGTTAATTCTTGCTTTATATTGCAAACACTTAAGCTTTAAACTTGTCTTTCATGGCTTTTAATGCCATTTTGTTTGAATCAGAGGCAATTTCAAATAAAATATTAAAAGCAAAAGACATTTGATCGGATACCACACCTCCATAAATAGCCGTGTCAAATTCTGTAAGTGCAGTGGTTAGCCTAGGGTTTTTGAGCTGAAAAGAAATCTCCTTGGTTGTCATAGAAGAAAAAGGCTTTCTCAATATATTCTCCATGTGGTTTTTCCAAAGAATAAGTCCGTCACTGATATTTTGTTTGTTTTTGGGCTTCTTTGATAGCTTCTTAAATGCTGAAGCAAAATCCTTATGTTTTCTTATAAACTTGGCTAGCTCCCATTGGTTACGAATAATTTTACCAAAAATTAAATAGAAAATTAAACTACTTAACAAAAACACAAGTACAAAATAAAGTAGTTTCGGAAGATTAAAATCCTGATTTATTGGATAAAATATTAGCTTTTGTTTCAATGCCTGGTCTTTCAATGCTGAGGTGTCAAGCTGAGATTTGAAATAAATAACACTCGGTTTACTATAAATTTTGGTCTTTGAGTTTAAAGCATAAATAGGGAGCGATAACTTATATGTGCTGTCTATATGGTAGGTAACGAGTTTATAAACCACGCTGTCCATACTTTGACTTCCCACCGATTTGGTTGGCGAGTATGATATTTCAATAAGCTTAAACGGAGAAAAATTAAAGTTAGAATCTGGAAAAACCAAGTCGCTTTTGTTGTCATGGATATAAGACAAAGCAAACTGAACCGGCCTTCCAATTACCAATGAATCTTCTAAAAACTTGCCTTCGGGTTTTCGCTGAGCAACAGCCAAAGTGCAACTAAAAATAAATATGATAGAAAAAAAATGTCTCATTTTCGGAATCTAAATAACTGAATAAGACTTGAAACATAATCTGAACCTGACTCTATAGCGATATAACTTGCTTTTTGTTGTTTACACAGTTTTTCTAAAAATGACTGATTTTCTTCAAAAACATCCTTCATTTCTCTTTTAAACAAATATGAACTGGTATTGATCCACATGGTTTTTAAAGTTTCTTTATCAAAAACCGGCACAATGCCCAAGTTTGGCAAATTCACCTCTCTTTTGTCATAAATATGAATTACAACCAAGTCGTGTTTTCGAGCAAGTGCTTTTAAATTGTGCAAATAATTTTTATCTAAAAAGTCTGAAATAAGTATAACGACACTTTTTCTTTTCAGAATATTTAACGCAAATGAAATTCCGTCTTCGATATTCGTTTTTAGCGATTTCGGCACCAACCTAAAAATTTTTGATATTATAGAATATGCTTGCTTCATGCCAGTTTCGGGCTTCAAATACAATTCTTTTTGATCCGAAAAACAATATAACCCCACTTGACTTGCTTCCTTGATGGCAGACAAACATAGTACTCCACAGATTTCTTTGGCGGTATCTATTTTGAGATTTCCCTCCTTTCCTACTTCTTGAGAGCCACTTACGTCGAGCATAAAAAACACAGTTTGCTCTTTTTCTTCCTTAAAAATCTTCACATAAGCTCCATGTCCCTTAGCAGTAGTTATCCAGTCTATGGCTCTTACGTCATCGCCATATTGATAGGTTCGGAGGTCGCTAAACTCCAATCCGGTACCTTTAAAAACAGAACTAAAGTTACCCCTCATATGAGACGTAACAGCCTTCCTGATTCTAATTTCGTACTTGTTAAGTTTGGATATTATCTCTCTCACTACTTTTTATTAAGGAATTTTAAGGCACAATCTGCTTTAGATTAATATTGTTATTCTATTTTTGTTACCGTTAATTAAAAAAAACTCGCTTGTGAATAACCTTGGCATAAAAATAGTATTTATTTATTTGATTTGGGCTATTTCTGCCTGTCAAAGTAAATCTCAAAAGACAGACATTGACAAGGAGACTATGTCCAAAATTATAGCTGAATTGCAAATCACTGAAAACAAGGTCAATCGCTTGGCTTTTAATCAAGGTGATTCGGCGAGAATAGCTTATTCGTATTTAGCCAATAAAGTATTCGCAAAATATAAAACCGATTCGGCAAAATTTGCCAAAAACTTTGACCTTTTCGCAGATGACAAGAATCAAATGTTAAAAATTTATGAAAACGCAGAAAAAATTCTGACGGAAAGAAAAGACTCCTTAAACCTAAACAATGCAAATGAAAAACCTAGTCATCGTCCCGACGTACAATGAAATAGAAAACATAGAGGCTATAGTTAGAAAAGTTTTTAGCCTTGAAGTTCCTTTTGATTTGTTAATTGTAGACGATGGTTCTCCAGATGGAACAGGCAAGAAGATAAAAGAACTTCAGAATGAATTTACCACAAATTTATTCTTAGAAGAAAGAAAGGGCAAACTAGGACTAGGGACCGCCTATATCCATGGTTTTAAATGGGCATTGGCCAAAGGCTACGACTATATTTATGAAATGGATGCCGATTTTTCGCATAATCCAAATGACTTAGTACGTTTATTTAAAGCCTGTCATGAAGACAAGTTTGACGTAGCCGTGGGCTCGCGATATATTAACGGAGTCAATGTTGTTAACTGGCCGATCGGAAGAGTCTTGATGTCTTATTTTGCAGGTGTGTATGTAAGGTTTATAACCAGAATGCCCATAATGGACCCAACGGGTGGTTTTATTTGCTATTCGAAAGAGGTCCTCAGCACCATTCCTTTGGATAAAATTACCTTTGTGGGTTATGCTTTTCAGATCGAGATGAAGTTTAATGCCTACTTGTTTAAATTTAAAATGACCGAGGTTCCTATCATTTTTACGGACAGAACCCTCGGCCAAAGTAAGATGTCTACCAAAATATTCAGAGAAGCCGTTTTTGGTGTAGTCATCATGAAAGTTTGGAGCCTTTTTAAATCTTTTAAAAGATAAGCCTTTATTTCATCGCTTTTATTTTTTCAATGTGCTCCGGTTTTACTGTTGGGTAAGTAATTCCCAACTGCTCCAAATAGGTAGTATACTTGCTTGGGTCATAGTAATATTTCTTCATTTCAGGACGAAACTCTTCCATAATGACAGCATTCAACTTTATAGCAGGCTGGTCTTGATTTGAAATCAAAGGCGTATACTTAATGTCTTTGGTCTGTACAGTGTTGTAATACTCCCACGCTTCTTTGATAATTTCAGGTTTCATTAACATGTCCAAAATAGTCAATGCCTCTACTTTGGCTCCTGCAGTGCAGCCTTTGTGGGCTATAGGTGTCGCCATTGTAATGGCATTTGCCCAATGGTGCCCTGGCATACCTGGCATATTAGAAGGATAACGCAAAACAATTGTGGGAACACTCCATGAAATATCCGCGATATCGTCTGAGCCACCTTGTCTCAAAACCAAAGGAGAATAAACGGGCTCACTCACAGAATCTAAAACCATTGCCAAACCCTCAACCGAACTAGATTGAAGTTCTATTTGCGATGCTTTAGCCAATAACTGATCTTCATATGACCATTTTGGCAAACTAACTCTTCGTATATTGGCATAAGCCGTAGCTGCCATTGGCTTATTAAAATGTCCCGGCCAAGCACTACCTAAAATCTCGTAGGTGAATTTAGTGTCTGTCATAATAGAAGCACCTTGGGCCATTTTTATCCCGTTATCAAACAAGTTCTTAATTTTCGGGTACGTTCTTTCTCTAAAATAATACCAAACGGTAGCTTTAGAAGGAACTACGTTAGGTTGATCGCCTCCATCTGAAATCACATAATGAGACCGTTGCGTAGTTTCCAAATGCTCCCTTTTAAAATTCCAACCGATGTTCATTAGCTCTACAGCATCTAAGGCAGACTTGCCCCTCCAAGGAGCACCCGCAGCATGAGCGGCAGCACCCTCAAAATGAAATTTTACAGATACCAAACCCGTGTTTCCAGCATCTCCCCACGAAACACCCAAATTGTCTCCCACATGGGTAAAAATACAGGCATCTACATCTTTAAAATACCCTTCTCTTACAAATATGGCCTTGGTACCTACAAGCTCTTCCGCCACTCCTGGCCAAAGCATCAATGTGCCTGAAATGCCTTCTTTCTCCATTAATTCTTTTACCGCCAATGCCGCCGTAATATTGAGTGCTTGTCCTGAATTATGGCCTTCACCATGTCCAGGAGCACCCTCAACTATCGGGTCTTTATATGCCACGCCTGGTTTTTGTGATGCCTTCGGAATACAATCTACATCAGAACCAATCGCGATTACGGGTTTGCCTGAGCCCCATTTGGCTATCCATGCTGTCGGAACTCCAGCAATTCCTCTTTCAATCGTAAAACCTTTTTCTTCTAATAGTTTGGTTAAATATTTTGAAGTTTCAAACTCTTGAAAACCCAACTCCCCAAAACTAAACAGCATGTCATTTATTTCTTGGGTAAGTTTTGCATTATTATCGATTTTTAAAATCGCTTCTTGCTTTAAAAGTTCAAGTTTATCAGGGACAGCAACTTTCGCTTTTTTATTTTGGGCAAAAAGACCTTGACAACTAAATAATAATGTGAGAAAAAACAGGACGATTTTTTTCATGTTGCTTTTAAGTTTAGGTAGTTTGAAAAAATGAAATGCAAACAAATATAAAAAAAAACGGCATTCGTCTATTCTTTTTACCAATTTCAAATTTGTGGCTTAGCACTTATTCAAAAATTCTTATATTAGATTTAAATTGTACACATTATCAACAAACTACCCTTATGAAAAAACTCGTCTATATATTGTGCTTGTACCTTATCCCTTTGGTTTCAAATGCACAAACTAGTCTAAATTATTATTTGCCAACAAATGTCACCTACGACTCCAAAATACCAACCCCTAAATCGTTTTTGGGATATGAAGTGGGCGACCAACACGTAAGTCCTTACGAAACGTATGCGTATTACAGAGAAGTAGCAAAACATTCAAATAGAATAAAAATAGATACCTACGCTAAAAGCTTTGAAAATAGAGAGCTATTGTTTGTCACGGTCTCTTCGCCTGAAAACTTGGCCAATATTGACCAAATAAGAGAAACTCATCAGAAAATCGCTAACCAAAGCGAATCCGCTAAGCTCAAAATTGACGAAATGCCAATAGTAGTATGGATGGGATATTCTGTACATGGAAACGAGGCAAGTGGGACAAATTCATCCCTTTTGTCTATTTACTACTTAGCTGCAGCTCAAGGACCAAGCATAGATTCATTGCTAAAAGAAAGCGTAATTTTAATTGATCCTTGTATTAACCCTGACGGTGGAAATAGATTTGCCACTTGGGTAAATCAAAACAAAAGCACAAATTTAGTTTCAGACCCAAATTCAAGGGAGTTTAAAGAAACTTGGCCGGGAGGCAGAACGAACCATTATTGGTTTGACTTAAATAGAGATTGGCTTTACCAACAATTGCCCGAAAGCAAAGGTAGACTTGAGAAGTTTTATGCATGGCTACCAAACGTTTTAACTGACCACCACGAAATGGGAAGTGGCTCTACGTTTTTCTTCCAACCCGGAATTCCAATTCGTACACACCCGCTTACACCAGCAAAAAACATAGAACTAACAGGCAAAATAGGCACTTACCACGGAAAAGGACTTGACAAAATAGGTTCTTACTATTACACAAAAGAAAACTACGACGATTTCTACTACGGCAAAGGCTCTACACTTCCTGACGTAAATGGATCAATCGGCATATTGTTTGAACAGGCGTCTTCAAGAGGGCATTTACAAAATACCAACAATGGCCTTTTAAGTTTTCCGTTTACTATAAAGAATCAATTTTCGGCCACTCTTTCTACGCTAAAAGCTTCAAAAGAAATGAGAAAGGAGTTATTGACCTATATGAAAGACTTTTATCAAGAAAAACCTACTTCTGACATAAAGGCCTTCGTTTTTGGTGGTGGAAATGACGAGGCAAGAGTAAATGAAATGGTGAACGTGATGCTCAGAAACAAAGTGGAAGTATATAAGTTAAACAGAGCAGAAAAAATTGGCAACCTAGAATTTGAAAAGTCGAACTCATACATAGTTCCCCTTAACCAAGCCAAACACAGACTTGTACTTTCGTTATTTGAAAAACGTACCTCTTTTCTTGACAGTGCATTTTATGATATTTCTGCATGGACACTGCCACTGTGTATGAATGTGCCTTACGCTGAAACTAAAACTCAAATAAGCTTAGGAGAAAAAGTGACGGATGCACCCAAACTCAAAGGCGAGGTAATAGGCGAAAGTTCTTACTCTTACTTATTTGAATGGGATGCTTATTTTGCCCCGAGAGCGGCTTATGAACTTTTAGAAAAAGGCTACACCTTGAGATATGCCATGTCGCCATTTACGGTTGATTTAAACGGAAAAACTAAAAGCTTTAGTTATGGTACAATCCAAATTCAATGTGAACAAAAAGACCCAAGTGAATTATTAAAAAAACTAGCGGAGCGTGATGGAATCACTTTTTATGCCCAAAAAACGGGTATGACATTAAGTGGTATAAATATGGGAAGCGAGAAGTTTAAAAAGCTAGAAATACCAAAAGCTTTAATGATTGTTGGAGATGGAGTAGATAATAATGACGCAGGCGAGGTTTGGCATTTGCTAGACCAAAGGGTAAATTTCCCATTAAGTTTTGCTGATATTAATCAAGTAAACCAACTAGACTTAAGTGAATATACACACATAATAATCAATCAGGGAAGATACAATGCCTTAAATGAAGACGCTATTCGCCAGTTTCTAAAAGGCGGAAATACATTAATTGCTCTTGGTGACGGAGCCACATGGCTTGCACAGAAAAAAATTGGGGGCGTGACCACGAAGCCGTACGCTTCAAATGATGGAAAATCTAAAAGACCATTTGACCTAAAATCTAACTATGACGGAGCTATGGTTACGAGTGGAGCTATCTTAGAAGCGAAAATCGACGAATCAAATCCAATTTGTTTTGGCTATAAGCAATCAGACCTTGCGGTTTTTAAAGTAAATAATATTGCATTCGAAGACACCAAAAATCCTTATGATACGCCTGTAATTTATTCAGACAAACCATTATTAGCTGGATATGTGCATCCAAAAAATATAGAAAGATTTAAAAATAGCCCTGCAGTTATTACACAAAGATATGGAGGCGGAAACATCATCAGTTTTTCTGACAACCCTAACTTTAGAGCGTTTTGGTACGGTACTAATAAGTTGTTTTTAAATGCCTTGTTTTTTGGAAAAAGTATTGGCGGAAGTCGTTTTGATGACGAAGATTAAGCTTAAATATTTGAATTTCTTATACAAATACAACGATTGAGCTTATTTTTGTAAAAAAACATACGATGGAAATAACAAAAGAAGACTTGTTGGCTTTTATAAATGCCGCCCTTTTAGAAGATGTTAGAGAAGTAGATCATACCTCATTATCTACTGTTCCTGAAAATGCAGTGGGTAAAGCCAGACTTTTGGTTAAAGACAATGGAATTTTGGCTGGGGTGGAATTGGCCGAATTGATTTTTAAGACCGTAGATCCTGAGCTGAAAATAGAGGTTTTAATCAAAGACGGAGAACCTATCAAATATGGAGATATCGTGCTTTATGTGGAAGGCCGAGACCGATCCATTTTAACTGCTGAGAGACTAGTGCTTAACTGTATGCAAAGAATGAGCGGAATTGCTACTGTAACTAGCGAAATTGTGCAGAAGCTGGAGGGGACAAAATGCAAAGTGCTCGATACTAGAAAAACTACACCAAATTTTAGATTAATAGAAAAATGGGCAGTTAAAATTGGGGGTGGAGTAAATCATAGATTTGGATTATTTGACATGATTTTAATCAAAGATAATCATGTTGATTACGCAGGAGGCATTAAAGAAGCTTTACTTTCAGCACAAAAATATCTCGAAACAAAGAATTTAAACATCCCGATAGAGATAGAAGTCAGAAATATAGACGAGCTAAAACAAGTACTAGAAATAGGTGGGGTTATACGAATCATGCTTGACAACTTCTCATTTGAGGATATCAAAAAAGCCCTAGTAATAATTGATGGCAGGTTCCCAGTAGAAGCTTCTGGAGGAATTACTCCTGAAACAGTGAGAGATTATGCTTTATGCGGGGTAGACTATGTCTCGATGGGATACCTTACTCACTCAGTAAAAAGTTTAGACCTTAGCCTAAAAGCAGTTAAATGATAAAAGATATAGAAATTCCAGAAACCAAAGATGTAAGTGTGGCTATTTGCCCCAACTTAGATGGAGACGAACAATGGGAAGTACATTTGGTAAACTATGGAAATGTTGGCCTAAAAAACATATTGGTTAACTCTTCAGGTTTTGGAACAAAAGAAAATGGAGAAGAAATAAAAACTAGCACTTTGAGACATTTCTTCGACGAAGTGGATGCTTTGGCTTCAATTCCTATAGAAAGAATTGATCCAAGCGTATTTAGCTTAAACAATGAGTATTGGATTAGCTTTTGGATAAATGACAAGCTATTTGACAAACGTTTCTTGTTTGTTCCCGGTAGTATTCACGAAAAAAACCTAATCTTTGTTTCTCTTTTAGAAAAAGAAGCTGTTTTGCACGCTTAAGGTAGAATAAAATGAGAAATATACTTTTTTGTTTTCTACTCTCTACGTTTTATCCAAGCGAAATATTAGCTCAGCGGTCATATGTTGAGGTTTTAGGGATTGCTCAAGATGCTGGATACCCACAAGCTGGATGCCCAAAAAAGTGCTGTGAAGCTTTGCATTATGACCCAAGCCTACGGCAAAATGTAGCAAGTATAGCTTTGGTAAATGAAACCAAAAGTTCATATTGGATTTTTGATGCTACACCGGACTTTACTACTCAAAACAACCTTTTGTACCACAGCATAAAAAGCAGTACTTTAGGTGGAATATTTCTCACACATGCTCATATTGGACACTATACTGGCCTTGTTTATTTGGGCAGAGAGGCCATGAGTACATCCAAACTGAGAGTATTTGTGAGGCCAAAAATGAAGCTTTTTTTAGAAAATAATGGCCCTTGGAGCCAGTTAGTAACTCTTGGAAATATAGAATTAAAAGACACCCAAAAGCCTGTCCAACTAAATTCAAACCTAAAAGTTGAGTCGTTTTTGGTGCCACATAGAGATGAGTTTTCGGAAACCGTTGGTTACAAAATCAGCAGTAGTTCCAAAAGCTTAATTTACATACCAGACATAGACAAATGGTCGAAATGGGAAAAGAACCTTGCAGACCTAGTTAAGGAAAATGACTATTTACTTTTAGATGGCACTTTTTTTAAAGATGGAGAGATAAACCGACCTATGTCAGAAGTGCCACATCCGTTTGTAAGTGAAACTATGGAAGTTTTAAATAACTTAACAGCCGGCCAAAAATCGAGAGTTTATTTTATTCATTTTAATCATACCAATCCCCTTTTATCAAAAGATTCTGCTGAATATACAGCAGTCATTAAAGCTGGATTTAATGTTTCTTACCAAGGCTTAAAACTAGAATTATAAAAAGCACAAAAAAAGCCGAAGACAACTTCGGCTTTCAATTATCTATTTTCTATTGATTATTTTCCAATCATTAGAGATTCTCTTCTTCTCATTTTTCCTGCCGGAATACCAAACATCATTTTAAATCTTCGACAGAAATACGCGGTGTCTTTATAACCAACTTCCGAACCAATGGCCCTGATACTCTTTTTAGAAGTACGAAGTAAGTTTACAGCTTCTTCCATTCTTTGGTATTCAATGTAATCTTGAGGATTAATTCCAGTCAACATTTTGAAATATTGACCTACATAATCTTCCGATACATTGGCAACATTAGCCAGTTGCTTGTTTGACAAGTCACCCGAAATATTGTTTTTGATATACGTGAATATGTCAATCAATCTCGGATCTTTGAAATATGTACTGTTTGTAGCCAACTGCTCCACAAACATTCTATTTCTAAGTATATATCTGATAACTTCAATTACCGCTTCTTCAGTTTTGTTAGCAATTACTCTACCTCTACCAGCTTCGTCGGTGAAGTCTTCAATTAATATTTCTTTTATTAACTGAGCTAACTTTGAATCTTTGTATATAAAAAATGGAGGAATATCTAACGAAGTAAAAAAGTTTACTGAGTCAAACACCTTAGCTTCAAATGATATTAGTCCAAATGAGTTTTTAACGATACCTATTTCAGAAGGCTCATGCATGGCCTCGAAATAATTTTCTCTTCTGGTCATAAACTCCTCAAAAGATATTGGCTTGGGCTCACCTACACCATAGGTAATGGTTGTAGCCTTACCTCCAGGGATAAACAATATATCTCCAACTTCTATTTTTTCATCGACTCCTTCTATTCTTACGTCACCGTTATATAAAACCAATAACGTATTTTCAACATCATAAAAGTTTTTAATCTTAATGGGTTGAAGGATATTAATGTGGCGTGCTTTTCCAAACTTTACGCCCAAAGACTCGATGATTTTATTATAATCTTCCATAATATTCAGTTTCTAGTTCGCTTTTTTTTAAGTTAAATGTAATTTTCGCTTTTTCTATGTATTGTACAAAACTAATAATAAATAATTTAGGTTCAAATACCCCAAACATTTAAAATTGTTCTTTTTGTTATACGTTTCTTTGAATTATTAATGAAAAATATAAAAATCGTCTAATTATTGAGCGGTGCTGATAAATGCATTCTATCCTCAAATTATGTAATAAACATAGGATACAATAAAAGGGCCAAAAGGCCCTATATGGTATTTTTTATAGATTTACTTTAAAATTTCTCTCGCAATTACCATCTTCTGTATCTCTGTGGTTCCTTCATAAATCTGCGTAATTTTGGCATCACGCATCATTCTTTCTACGTGAAACTCTCTCACATATCCATAACCGCCGTGAATCTGTACGGCTTCCGTAGTGGCCCACATCGCTACTTCTGAAGCATAATATTTTGCCATTGCGGCTGACTCTACATAATCATTGCCAGAATCTTTGTCTCTTGCAGCTTTGTAGACCATCCATCGAGCAGCCTCTATTTTTGTACGCATTTCTGCTAACTTAAACTGAATCGCTTGGTGCTCTGCTATAGGCTTTCCGAAGGTTTTTCTTTCTTTCGCATATTTTACGGATAAATCAAATGCTCCAGCGGCTATGCCTAATGCTTGGGCGGCTATGCCTATTCTTCCTCCATTGAGGGTGCTCATGGCAAACTTAAAACCAAAGCCCTCGGCTCCTATTCTATTCTCTTTTGGAACTTTCACATCCGAAAACATCAGTGAGTGTGTATCTGATGCTCTGATTCCCATTTTGTCTTCTTTGTTTCCAATAGCAAAGCCAGGCGTACCCTTTTCTACAATTAAACAATTTATACCTTTATGTTTTAATTCTGGATTGGTTTGGGCCATTACTAAACAAATAGACGAAGAGTCTCCGTTTGTAATCCAGTTTTTAGTGCCATTTAATAAATAATGATCGCCTTTATCTTCGGCTGTGGTACGTTGAGAAGTGGCATCAGAACCAGCTTCGGGCTCCGACAAACAGAATGCACCTATTACTTGACCCGAAGCTAAGGGCGTCAAAAACCTCACTTTTTGTTCTTCTGAACCATATGCTGCTAGGCCATAACAAACCAATGAATTATTGACAGACATAATTACGCCAGCCGATGCGTCTACTTTGCAAATTTCTTCCATTGCCAGCACGTAGCTCAAAGTGTCCATGCCGCTTCCACCATATTTGGCGTCTACCATCATGCCCATAAAGCCAAGCTCTCCCATTTTTTTCGCTTCTTCTTTAGGAAACTTAACGTGTATATCTCTTTCAATTACGCCAGGCAATAAATCATTTTGGGCAAAGTCTCTCGCAGCGTCTTTGACCGCAATATGCTCTTCAGATAACTGAAAATTAAGCCCTTCAAGGTTTTTTAAGCTCATTATATTTAAATGTTTTGTTGATGAATCAAAGATATAAAAACAAAAAACAGTATGCAAGCATACTGTTTTTCAAAATCTAATATTTTTGTTTGCTTTAAATTGCTGTTTCAAAAAAGCGATTATAGAAACTATTATCAGCCTTAATTTTCCAATTATCTTCTAGCTGACTTAACAACGTGATTTGATTGTTAAAAATTGTAGTTGTAGGTTTAATTTTCCCCTCTGAAATAGCTTTTTTTACTCCGAAAATGCTACAAACCTGAAGTTCACCATTTTCAAGATAAATCAATGATCGATCAAAAAAGTCAATATTAAAACGCTCATTAATTTGTTTTATCCATTTTGTAGACGAATCTATTGAACAACCACTTGCGGCATTTTGATCTTCGTTTAAGCCAATAATAAGAAAACGACTATTTTCAAATTTAAAAGACCCTAGTAATGGAGCACCATGAGCATTCCAGCTAAAAATCCCTTCTTTCAAAACTTCTGAAATAGCGACTTGTTCATTTTCACTTAAAGCTCTATTTGCTTGATATATCCAAATTCTGCTGCTTTGGGGCAGCTCTTCAAAATTAACCCACATAGTTTGATTTATTATTGACTTAAAACTAGAACGAATCTTTTAAAAAAATAATTCTGTGCGATTTACTCAAAAAATGATTTTTAAAATCTTACACATCAAACGCAATCAATCGGACAAAAATTTAAATCATTTGATAAAAGGATATAAAAATATCAATTAATTGAATCTTAAACCTCTTATGTTCCCATAATCCTAAATTGTTTCCCTATTTTTGCCCATTAGAATAGCACTTCAAAAAAAATGCGATTTAGATGATAACACATACGCTCAAACTTAAGAAACCTGTGGCTTTTTTCGACCTAGAAACCACAGGAGTAAATATTTCGAAAGATAAAATAGTAGAGATTTCTATTGCCAAAGCCAATATAGATGGCACAGTAGAGGTAAAAACTAAAAGGATCAATCCAGGAATGCCAATTCCATTAGAGTCAAGTTTAATACATGGAATTTATGACGAAGATGTAAAAGACGAGCCTCTATTTAAACAACTAGCCAAATCTTTATCTCAGTTTTTAGAAGGTTGTGACCTTGCGGGTTTTAATAGCAATAGATTTGATATACCGATGTTGGTCGAAGAGTTTTTGAGAGTTGACAATACGCTTTTTGATGTAAAAAACAGAAGGTTTATAGATGCTCAACGTATATTTCATATGATGGAGCCTAGAACATTAGTAGCGGCTTACAAGTTCTACTGCAACAAATCACTTGAAAACGCTCACAGTGCTGAAGCCGATACATTGGCTACGCTCGAGGTGGTTTGTGCCCAAGTTGAAAAATACGAAGGTGTAAAACTGAAAAATGAAAAAGGAGAGGAGTATGAACCGATTCAAAATGACATGGATAGCCTCCATAAATTAAGCTCAAGCAACCTTGTAGACTTTGCCCAACGAATGACTTTAAATGCAAAAGGTGAAATAGTATTTAACTTTGGAAAATTCAGCGGTAAAAAAGTAGAGGACGTGCTTAAAAAAGAACCTCAATATTACGATTGGATTTTAAATAATGACTTCCCGTTAGATACAAAAAGGAAACTAACGGAAATCAAAATCCAAATGATGAAATAACATTTTATGCTTTTTAGAGTTTTTTACTCGAATTAATATTAATTTTGCGGAAAATTTAGTCAAATATACCCAATAGCATGTTTGAAAGTAACTTAGACCAAATCCCGAATGTATTTATGCAAATTCAGCTTACAAACTATGTTTTGTTAGCTACTATGTTATTTGTTATAGGTATTGTGGGCGTACTCATCAGAAGAAATGCAATCATCATTTTTATGTCAATAGAATTGATGTTAAATGCTGTCAATTTATTGTTAATAGCTTATTCTTCTTACAGATCTGACCCCAATGGCCAGATTTTCGTATTTTTTATTATGGCAGTTGCCGCCGCTGAAGTAGCCGTAGGCCTAGCCATAATAGTAATGATATACCGAAACATCAGAACCATCGACATCGGTTTGCTAAATAAATTAAGAGGTTAATTTTCTAATTCAATTTTAAATAACATGTCATTAATTCCTCTAATACCCCTAATTCCACTTATCGGTTTTTTGATAAACGGCTTAGGTTTTAGAAAAATATCTAAAAGCCTTGTACCAGTTATAGGTACTGGAGCTTCACTTCTTTCATTTTTGTGTGTAGTCGCAACCTATTTTCAGTTCATCCAAACTTCAGACCCAATAATAGTTTCTCTATTTGAGTGGTTTTCTGTAGGCTCTGTTAAAGTAAGTTTCGCCTTTCAAGTGGATCAGCTCTCGCTTATCATGTTGTTTGTGATTACGGGCGTGGGAACACTCATCCACCTTTATTCGGCTGGATACATGAGCCACGACGAAGGATACGGTAAATTCTTCGCTTACCTAAACTTGTTTTTGTTTTCGATGCTAATATTAGTATTGGGAGCAAACTACCTGATGATGTTTATCGGATGGGAAGGCGTAGGTCTTTGTTCGTTTTTGCTTATTGGTTTCTGGAATAAAAATGTTTCTTTTGGAGACGCTGCCAGAAAAGCCTTTGTGATGAACCGCATAGGTGACTTAGGTTTCTTAATTGGAATCTTTCTTCTATTCCAAAAATTTGGAACTTTAGAATACCTTGAGATTTTTGAAAAAGCTAAATCACTTTCAATTGGCGACCCCGACGTGGTTTTAATCACTTTTGCCTTGTTTATAGGTGCAATGGGTAAGTCAGCACAGATTCCACTTTTTACTTGGTTGCCAGATGCCATGGCGGGTCCTACTCCTGTTTCAGCCTTGATACACGCCGCCACCATGGTAACTTCGGGGATTTACATGATTGTAAGATCAAACATACTCTATACACTTTCACCAGTTACGCTTGAGTTTGTAGCTTGGATAGGTGTAGCTACAGCACTATTGGGAGCGTCCATTGGCTTGTTCCAAAACGATATCAAAAAAGTATTGGCTTACTCTACAGTGAGTCAGCTGGGTTATATGTTTTTAGGCTTAGGTGTAATGTCGTATTCGTCAGGTTTGTTTCATGTAATTACACACGCATTTTTCAAGGCATTGTTATTCTTAGCTGCTGGAAGCGTAATTCACGCTATGAGCGACGAACAAGACATTAGAAAAATGGGCGGACTTTGGCCTAAAATAAAAATAACGGCCATCACCTTCTTAATAGGAACTATTGCCATCAGTGGTATTCCTCCTTTCGCAGGTTTCTTCTCTAAAGACGAAATACTAGCACATGTTTTTGAACATAACAAGGCTATGTGGGCATTAGCACTATTAGGTTCGTTTATGACAGCCTTTTATATGTTTAGGCTATTCTTTTTAACCTTCAAAGGTGAGTTTAGAGGTACCAAAGAACAAGAGCACCATTTGCATGAGTCGCCTTCTACCATGACTATTCCATTGATGGTTTTGGCTATACTTTCGGCAATCGGCGGTTTTATTGGATTCCCCGAAATATTCCATTTGCCCCATAGTCTAAACGATTTCTTAAATCCAATTTACGATGGGTCAAGAACCGTAAACCAACACTTCGGTGCTTTACATTTAGATCATAACACCGAATATACATTAATGGGAGTTTCTGTATTAGTAGCGGCCTTGGCTATATTACTAGCTTTTGTTAGATACGGAAAAGGTCAAAATGTACCTGAAGAGGATTCGCAAATTACGGGTATTACTAAATTAGTTTACGACAAATATTACATCGACGAGTTTTATCAAAAGCTATTTGTTAACCCAATCACGGCGTTATCTAAGTTTTTGGGGAATATTTTTGACACTAAAATATTAGATGGAGTTGTAAACGGTGTAGGCACGGGTGTAGAAGCTTCAAGTGGATTAATTAGAAGAATTCAGGTAGGTGGAACCGCAAATTATCTACTGTTTTTAACAGCGGGTATAATCTTAATTTTAGTATTTGGTTTTGTTCCTCATCTTTTTGAGGCACTAAAAGCCGTAGCAAAATAATTTAAATTTATTTTAAGAGGAAAATATGATTACGCTTTTACTTATTTTAATTCCTTTACTATTGGGATCTGCTTTTTTGTTAAATTCAAAACAGGAGAGTTCTAAAATTGTAAACATAGGAACTGGCTTTACCTTATTAATCGCTTTTGTATATATTGCCGGTTTTATACAATATAACGCGGGGCAAGTTGCTAACTTAGACTTGAAAGCTGCGTGGCTACCAAGCTTAAACATTAATTTCCACATTGGTTGGGATGGACTAGGGGCCGTAATGATGGGCTTAACCGCTACTTTGGTTCCTATTATTATGTATTCGCTAAAAAGCTTTGAGTATGAGAATAAATCAAAACTTATTGGACTTATTTTATTAACTCAGTCTGCTCTTTTTGGTGTTTTTGCGGCAAAAGACATATTTGTTTTCTACTTCTTTTTTGAACTAGCACTAATTCCCGTCTATATCATCGCGAACTTTTGGGGTGGAAAAGACGCCTCTAAAGTTACTTTCAAAATGTTGGTTTATACCATTTTTGGTAGCTTATTGATGTTGGTTGCTTTCATTGTCCTGTATATGAGAGGGCAATCTTCTGACATAGAATCTATAAAAGTAACAATCAGCCTAGTGCCGAAAGTTATCCAATACTTCGCTTTCTGGGCATTCTTAATTGCCTTTATGATCAAAATGCCTGTATTTCCATTACATACATGGCAGCCAGATGCATATTCTAAATCGCCAACACCAGCCACGATGCTTTTGTCTGGTCTATTATCTAAAATGGGGGTTTTCGGATTATTAAGAATCCTTGTTCCTTTCTCTCCTTTTGCTTTGGAAAGCTATGCACTAATGGTTTCCGTTTTAGGAATCATTGGTTTGATATATGGTTCTATCATTGCCATTCAGCAAGACAGCATGAAACGCCTGATAGCTTATTCGTCATTTGCTCACATGGGAATCATGGCGGCAGCAGTAATGACTGCATCAGTAGAAGGAATTCAAGGTGCCATTTTTCAAATGGTTGCTCACGGATTTAACGTTGTCGGTTTATTTTATATAGCAAAATTGATTGCTGACAGAACAGGCTTAAGAGAATTGAGTGCATTGGGTGGACTAAGCCAAAAAGCCCCGAAACTTGCCGTGATGTTTATGATAATTTTATTGGGGAGTGTGGCACTACCATTAACCAATGGTTTCATTGGAGAGTTTTTGATGCTAAAATCTATATTTGACTTTAATAATATATTAGGAATAGTGGCTGGATTAAGCATAATCTTAGGAGCAGTGTATATGTTAAGGTTTTTCCAAAAAACTATATTTGGAGATTTAAATGCCAAAAACGAACAAATAGCTGACCTTACCTCAACCGAAATGTGGGTTTTGGTACCAATAGCCATAGTAGTTTTGGTAACTGGGCTTTTCCCAAGTTTAATTTTAGAAATCAGTGAGCCATTTGCGAATGCTCTCAGCAATATCACAAAATAGAACAAATTTGTAATTCTTTGAAAGAAGAAAAAAAGTTTAATATATGTATCCGATAATATTTTTATCAATAACTGGCCTTCTAACATTGTTTTTAGGATTTCTTAAAAACAGGGCCTTGATATTACCTCTTTCTATATTGTTTTTAATAGTAGGCCTAGGTCTAAATTTTTTAGATTGGAATGCACCTGGTTTATATTTCAGCGAAATGCTTGAAATCTCAAACCATCTTATTATAGTTCAAAGCATATTGATAATATCTGCGGCATTAATATTAGGCTTGGGTTTTGGCTTATTTTCTGATCTTGATTCACACCCAGCTGAATATTTTGCAATCATTCAACTAACTTTGGTAGGGGCTTTAATAATGGTAAGTTTCCAAAACCTATTGATGTTATTTGTTGGCCTAGAAATCCTTTCTTTGGGCTTGTATGTGTTGACAGGAAGCGACAAAAGAAATTTACGAGGAAATGAAGCGGCCATTAAGTATTTTTTAATGGGGTCATTTGCCACAGGTATTTTATTATTCGGAATAGCAATGTATTACGGAGCATCGGGCTCATTTAATATACACAGTACCATAAACCTTGCTGGAGCTAAATTTGAAGGTAAAATATTCTTCTATATTAGTATTCTTTTCGTTTTAATAGGTCTTTTATTTAAAGTTTCAGCTGCTCCTTTCCACTTTTGGACTGCTGATGTTTATCAAGGTGCTCCTACTCTTTTTACAGCCTACATGGCAACTATAGTAAAAACTGCAGGCTTCTTTGCCATCTACAGATTGTTTAGTACTGCATTTAGTTTTGAATATGACCTATGGGTAAATATTATTGTGGGAGCCATAATCTTGAGTTTACTAATTGGCAACGTAACAGCGGTATTTCAAAATAGCTTTAAAAGAATGTTAGCATTCTCATCTGTTTCGCAAGCAGGCTTTATGCTCTTTAGTATAATTGGCCTTGGAGCCAACTCTGCATCTAGCCTTGGTTTTTACAGTGCTAGTTATGCATTGGCAACGGTTACTGCGTTTGGAGTGCTTTTAATAGTATCGGGTTCTCATTTAGAGAATGGAAGACCAAACGAAAACATCGAAGTATTCAACGGCCTATTCAAAAAAAGTCCTTTACTGGCGGTAGTTCTTATGGTATCTATGCTATCTCTTTCTGGTATTCCACTAACTTCAGGTTTTTGGGGCAAGTTCTTTGTCTTTAACGATGCCGCCTCGAAAGGCTTCTTATGGTTATTGGTATTTGCAGTTATAATGTCGGCTGTATCTATTTATTACTATTTCAAACCTGTAAGGGCAAGCTTTAGCAATAAGTCCGTTCACGAAGGTGAGATAGAGCTTTCTGCCGCTACTAAATATACCTTAATATTGAGTACAGTATTAACTATATTGTTAGGAATAGCTCCTCAGCTTCTTAAAGGAATCCTTTAAGATTTAGGCAATTCTTAAAAACACGAAGGTGAATTTTAAGGTTAAAAAGTGAATATTTTTAAGTACTTTGTGATTATTCCGAACAAACGTTGCATTAAATCAAGTTTTTAAAGATTTCTTTAAGTTTTTTTTAAGAAATTCATTGCCAGTTCTTAAAAACCCTTTAAGTTTGTATTGTCTTTAAAACAAATAAACAAACAAACAAATGAAAAAAGTATTAGGATTTTTATTCGTAGCTTCAATGATTTCTTTCGCTTCATGTACTTCAGCTACTGAAGAGGCTACAGAGGCTGTAGAAGAAACTGCTGCTGTTGTTGATTCAACTGCTTCTGCAGTTATGGATTCAGCTGCTGTTGTTGTTGATTCAGCTGCTACTGCTGTTGAAGCTGCTAAATAAGAACTCGTTTCTTAAAGAAATTTGGCCTTATCATTTTGATAAGGCTTTTTTTTTGTCTTTTTTTAAGCCCAAATAATTAATTAGCAGAACCGCATCAATGGACAGAAGTATAGGCCCAAAAATCTCAGAAGAGATAACCATTAAAATACCTAAAGCAGAAAAGGTTAATCTAAACAATAACATTCAACTTTACTTATTGCCAAACCCAAACCTCGAAGTCTTTAGACTTGAGATAGTTTATGATGCGGGGTCGGTATTTGGCGAAAAATATGCTGACGCCTACTTCTTATCTAAAATGCTAACTGCTGGTACAGAAAAGTTAACCGCAGCCCAAATAGCGGAAAAGCTAGATAACTTTGGCGGCTTTTTGGAAGTAAACCAAAATCACGAACGTCTACAAATTGTACTCCATGGTTTACAGGTTCATTTTGATAAATATTTGACCACTTTAAAAAGCCTAATTTACGAATCTACTATTCCTGAAGAAGAGCTCACAATCCAAAAAAACATAAGCAAGCAAACCTATCTAGTCAACAATGAGAAAACAGCGTTTGTGGCGTCTTCTGTCATTAAAAAAGCGTTGTTTGGAAATGAGCATTCTTTCGGAAAATCAATGGATGCTGAAGAGATAGATGCAATTGACAAAAATGGATTAACTAAGTTTTATAATGACTTTATATTAAAGTCGCCCTTTAAAATATTTTTAAGTGGCAAGTTTGATCAAGAGCAGATTAAACAGCTCAATGAGACCTTTGGTCAAGCACCAATATTAAGTACAGAAAGAACCTTTGGCTTACCAAGCTTACAAGCTCCTCAATATCAAAAAATAGAAAAAGAGGGTAGCCTACAAAGCTCCATCCGTATTGGCAAAGTTACTTTTAACCGCAACCACCCAGATTTTTATGGCTTTATGGTCATGAGTACACTTCTTGGAGGGTATTTTGGAAGTAGACTAATGAAAAACATTAGGGAAGAAAAAGGCTTAACCTACGGTATATCGTCTCAACAAGTGCCTTTGGCAGGTACGGGGTATTTTTTGATCGGCACAGACGTTAACAAAGAAAATGTAGCGGTTGCAATTGAAGAAATTCAAAAAGAAATAGATATTCTTAAAAATACAAATGTAGACGCCGATGAGCTTTCTATCGTGAAAAACTACATGTCAGGGTCTATTTTGGGGGGCACAAACACAGTTTTTGACCTAATGGACAAACAAAAGGCCATCATTTATGAAGGCCTTCCGCTTGATTTCTATGATAACCTTATCCCTGAAATAAGGAAAGTTGATGCTGAACAAATAAAACAAATAGCCAATACGTATTTAAACGATTTGACTACCATAATAGTTGGTTAAGCCTTTGGGCCACTTGGCGGCCCACTTTTTGGTTTTTTCTTAAAAAATTTCTTTTTCTTATAAGGACCATTATCTTTACTGACAACCGCTGTAAGTTCTTTTCCAGTTAAGTTTTCTGCAAATATTTTACGGTCGATAAGCTTTTCAACCCTAGCTAGCTTCCTTCGGTCAGTTTGGCTAACAATGGCTATTGCGGTACCTTTTTTATCACCACGGGCCGTACGACCAATTCTGTGTATAAAGTCTTCGGGGTTTGATGGCAAATCGTAATTAATCACAAGCTCTATGCCATCTATATCAATCCCTCTTGAAAGTATATCGGTTCCTACTAGTACATTTACTCGTTTACTTTTAAAGTCGTTTATAAGCTCAATACGCTCTTCTTGTTCTAAGTCAGAATGGAATGACTTTACCAAAATTCGCCTATCCTGCAGTTTACGCTCTAACTTTTTTGCAGAATCTTTGGTTCCCACAAAAACAATAACCGACTCGTATGTATTGGGCTTTAAAATCTCAACTAAGGTTTTAAACTTGTCTTCTTCATTTACCAAAAGTACTTTCTGGTCTATTCCTTCTGCGGGTTTAGATGTAGCAATGTTTATGCTTTCAGGGTTGAGCATAATTTTCTGTGCCAATTTCCTAATGTTGGGAGGCATTGTAGCCGAAAACAAAATTGTTTGTCTATCTGTAGGAATATGACTTATGATATGCACAATATCATCAAAGAAACCCATATCAAGCATTCTGTCTGCTTCATCCAAAATCAAGTGTTTGAGGTTTTTGAAGTCGATTTTTCCTGAGCTGAGCAACGCAATTAACCTACCAGGAGTGGCAATTACTATTTCTGCTCCCATTTCTAGGGCTCTTTTTTGAGTCAAAAACGTTTCTCCGCTACCTCCACCGTATACTGGAATTGAACTAACCCCCAAATAATACGAGAAGCCCTCTATCTGTTGGTCAATTTGCATCGCTAACTCTCTTGTAGGAGCCAATATCAGCGTATTTAGTTGATTGTTTTCTGAAGTAGCTAACTTATTTAAGATTGGCAAAACGAAAGCTGCCGTTTTACCCGTACCCGTTTGGGCACACGCTATAAGGTCTTTCCCAGCTTGGATTACAGGAATAGCCATTTCTTGGATAGGGGTTGGTTTGTCAAAACCCATATCATAAAGGCCATCGTTAAGTCTATCGCTGAAATTAAAATCTGAAAATTGCAATGTTTGGTATATTTAATCAATCATAAAGATAAGCAAAAATATCCAAGTCTGCTGATTAGTAATGCATAGTTGTATGTATTAACTTTGGAAAAACAAACAAAGAATTATGCCACGAGTACTCGCTATAGATTATGGTAAAAAAAGAACAGGATTGGCAGTTACTGACCCTTTGAAGATAATAGCTACCGCATTAGAAACCGTGCTAACAGTAAATTTGATGTCTTACTTAGAAGATTATTTTAAAAAGGAAGAAACCGAGGCTATCGTGTTGGGGCTTCCAGTAGATCTAAACTCAAACGATACAGATTCTACAGCTGAAGTTAAACAGTTTGCTGAGATATTAAAACTAAAGTTTCCTGCTATAAAAGTACACTTTCACGACGAAAGATTTACCTCCAAAATGGCGGTCAGGTCTATGATAGACTCAGGAATGAAAAAGAAGGACAGACAAGTAAAAGGAAATATAGATAAAATTAGTGCGGTAATTATCCTACAAAGTTTTTTGGAAAGTCAGAGGTTTTAAAAAAATGGGAGCCAAAATTGACTCCCCATATTTTTATCTTCCAAAATCATCTTGTACTCTAACTATATCATCTTCATTTGAAGGATTGTTCTTGTCAGTATGTTGCCATATTTCGGCTACAACTCCCCAACCGTCTGCACCCAACAACCTGTGTCTTTCGCCACATTTTAGGTTTATCACTTGCCCAATCTCCAAAGGCAAAGGAATCGTTTCTTCATCTGTATCAGAAATAACAACTCCGGCTACGCCACCAATTAGCTTCCATATTTCCGCTCTACGGTGATGGTATTGCCAAGAAAGTCTTTTTTGAGGAGCAACCACCAATATTTTTGGGCTAAGTTTTTCAAATCCAGCAAAGTCCTCTAAGCTCAAATGTGAGAAAAAACGCTCAATGAAGCTAGGTGCTTGGCTTTCGTTAATAACAAAAAAGCCTCCCCATGGACGTGTTTGGTCGGAAGAAACAACCTCAAAACCCTCTTTTGCTATAAATTCAGCAATTGATTCAAAGACTTCATCTTTCTGATGATTTTTTTCAATTTTCATATACTGTGTTTTATTTAATAACCAAATCGATCAAGTTTAATACGCTTTTGACGCCAGTCTTGCTCGACTTTAATATACTGTTCTAAAAATATTTTTTTACCAAAAAACTGTTCCATTTCTAGTCTTGCTTCCGTACCTACTTTCTTGATTCTTTCACCTTTGTGGCCCAAAAGTATCGCTCTTTGAGTGTCTCGTTCTACATAAATCTCGCTCGAAACTCGAATTATATCATCTGATTCTTTAAAAGCAGTTACCACAACCTCACAGCTATACGGAACTTCTTTTTTGTAATTTAAGAATATTTTTTCTCTTATTATTTCTGCTGCAAAAAATCGCTCTGGTTTATCCGTTAACTCATCTTTAGGGAAATAAGGAGGATGCACGGGCATCAACTTAATAACCTGCTCCAACAAACCTTCGATTCCGATATTCTGCAAAGCCGAAATCGTCATTATGTGAGCCGGATTCAAAACAGCTTTCCAGTGTGTGATTTTTTCTTCTATTATCTCTGGGGTTGCCAAGTCCATTTTATTAATGATGAGAATAATAGGACTTTGTGTTTTTTGAAGTTTCTGAATTACATCTTCTTCATCGTATTTTTCATAAATATCCGTTACAAACAAAACCACGTCAGCGTCTTCAAGCGAACCATGTACAAACTCCATCATGGCTGAGTGCAACTCGTACTGAGGTTTTATTATTCCAGGCGTATCACTATAAATTAACTGAAACTCCGAATCTTCGGTTTCGCCATTTACTATACCCATTATACGATGCCTGGTGGTTTGGGCCTTGGAGGTAATAATAGAAAGCTTCTCTCCTACTAACTGATTCATTAGTGTAGACTTCCCTACATTTGGCTTACCTACTATGCTAATAAACCCTGCTTTGTGTTCTTTCATATTTTATTCTTTGTCCAAATTGACAAAGTCTTAATTTCTATTAATGAAGATGTTTTTTTTAATACTTTGACCCAAACACAAAGTTTGAAATTCAAATACAATTTTCAGACCATTAAAGTATGGTTTGGAATAATTTTGTCATAAAATTAAAAAAATCATTTGTGCTTTTCTAAATCTAATATCTTGATTTTGAGAAAAAAATAAGACCCAATAATTAATTCTAATTAGAAATAGGCTACAGAATAAAAGTTTAGATTAAATGACTTTAGAAATATACGAGAATTTTGGTCAAAAAAAAAGGAGGTCAAAGGACCTCCTGATAGTAGCGGGAACAGGACTCGAACCTGTGACCTTCGGGTTATGAGCCCGACGAGCTGCCAACTGCTCCATCCCGCGATATTGGACTGCAAAGATAAGAAAGATTTTTGCAATTACAAAAAAACTTTGAAATAAACTCAAAACAAAAGGGTATCTAACTATTAAATAGAGCTTTATAGAATAAAATATTTTTAAGGATTAAACAAAATTCATGAGCCAAGCGGATAGAATGCCCGCATATGTACCAATTACATGACTTAAAACTGCCAACAACACACCAACTGGAGCCAAAGAAGGATGAAAAGCCGATGCAACAGCAGGTGCAGTGGCTACTCCGCCAATGTTTGCTTGACTCCCGACTGCAACAAAAAAGAATGGAGCCCGAATAACTCTTGCCACAATTAACATAACGACAACGTGAATAAGCATCCACAAAACCACAACGGCCAACAAGCCAAGGTTAGCACCAATAGAAAATAGGTCAAGTCGCATCCCTATGGTCATAATGAGAAAATATATAAAAAGAGTAGCAAAGTCAGTACTCCCAAGTTTTTCTAACTTTCGAATTTTAGTAAAAGATAACCCAATTCCGATAGTAGTAGAAATCAAAACCAACCATAAAAACTGAGAATTAAACGGCTCAAGTCCATGGTCCAGCATCCACGCTTTGTGTGGAAGTAATGTATCTGAAATATAACTACTCAAAACATGTGCAACGGCCGTACCTCCAAATCCTACAGCCAGTATTTTAGTAATGTCTTTTAGGTCCGCTGGCTTGTCTTTTGTCTCTTTATATTTTAAAATATTCGCCTTTACCTCTTCTATAGAAGTAGTGTCTGCTTTTAACCACCTATCTATTTTATCCGTTATGCCAGCTCCATAGAACAATATCGCAGTCCAAATATTGGCAACAAGTGCATCTATCACCAATATTATAACAAATAGCTCTTCGGAACAACCGTATATCTCTTTTAAAGCCAATTGGCTACTGCTCCCTCCTATCCAACTACCCGTAATGGTCACCAACCCTTTCCAGTATCCTTCGGTTTGTGAAGCCAACTGAAAACTACTAGACGACCCACTAACGATTTTTAGTGCGATTGGCCCACCTAAAACAATACCTATAGAACCCGCAAAAAATATAATTAACGCCTTTTGGCCTAATCCTAAAATGGCTTTTAAGTCGGCAGTAGAAGTCAAAAGAATTAAAGCCGCAGGAAGTAAGAGCTTTGTAGAAAACTGATAAAGGCCCGAAGCCTCACCATCTATAATACCGAAAGAGTTCAGAAAGCCGGGTATGATATAACAAAACAACAAAGCAGGTACAAAACCAAAAATGGCTTTCCAATATTTGTTTTTACTTTCTGATTTACTAAACAAAAAGTAAAGAATCACAATAAAAAAACCTGCGATTACGGCGTCATTTTGAATTTTTATCATCTTTGAAGTTTATAGTCTTTAGGGCTTTTAAGATATCAACTTACGAAAAAAATATAAGCTATTTATCCTTTTTCTTTATCATAATTTCCCTTGCTAGAATAACTTCCATTTTTCTTTTTCTAAAAAACACATGATTTAAGATGTTCAAAAGTTATTTTTGTAACAAATTGGAATTCAATAAAAACAAAAACTTTATTTTCATGAAACATCTTACGTTTGAAAACAACGATAATATGCCAGCAATTGGCCTAGGAACTTGGAAGTCTTCACCTGGCGAAGTTTACAAGGCTGTCAGAAAAGCAGTAGAACTTGGATACCGACATTTTGACTGTGCCCACTTATACGGAAACGAAGCTGAAATTGGTCAGGCTTTATCTGATGTTTTAAAAAACAATGAAGTAAAAAGAGAAGACCTTTGGATAACCTCTAAACTTTGGAATAACCGCCACAGACCTGAGCAAGTTTTGCCAGCATTTAATGTTACACTCAAAAACCTCTGTTTAGATTACCTTGACCTATATCTAATACATTGGCCGGTAGCTATAGTCGACGAAGTAGATTTTCCATCTTCGGGTGCTGAGTTAGTTAGCTTAAATGATATTCCGCTTTCTAAAACTTGGGAAGGCTTAATTGGCTTAAAAGAAAATAACCTAAGTAGACACATCGGCGTATCTAATTTTAGTATAAAAAAAATAGAGGGATTAATAGCTGAAACTTCTGTAAAACCAGAAGTGAATCAAATAGAAATGCACCCGTTTTTGCAGCAGAAAAAACTAAAGGAATATGCAGATCAAAATGGCATTTTCTTAACGGGATATTCTCCATTGGGTTCGTCAGATAGACCTGCTATTAGAATTCAAGCTGACGAGCCAAAGCTTTTTACAAACGAAACAATATTGGCATTGGCCGAAAAAAATGGAATTTCTGCCGCACAAATGATTTTAGCTTGGGCAGTTAACAGAGGTACATCTGTAGTACCAAAATCTGTAAACCCGGGCAGACTATCTGAAAACCTTGCTGCCGCAAACATCGTCTTAGAATCGGAAGACATGGAAACCATGAATGCACTAGACAAACACTACAGATATATAAAAGGAGATTTTTGGTGCTTAGAGGGCTCCGACTATACGATTGCAAATCTTTGGGACGAATAATTAAACAAAAAATAGAATAAATGAAATCAGTACTCGTGTATTGTGGAGCAAATCCAGGAAACAAAGACATTTATAAAGAAACAGCAGTTTTACTTGGACTTGAGCTTGTAAAAAGAAAAGCCCGCTTAATATACGGAGGTGGCAGCTTGGGTTTAATGGGAGTTGTTTCTACTACCGTTATGGAAAACGGCGGAGAGGTAACAGGCATAATCCCGAACTTTTTGGACAAGATGGAAGTCGGAAACCCAAACCTTACTGAAGTAGTTAAGGTAGATACCATGCACCAACGCAAAGCCCTTATGGAAGAAAAGTGTGAGGGTATTATCACACTGCCTGGTGGATATGGAAGCATGGATGAAATTTTTGAGATACTTTCTTGGGCACAGTTGGGCTTACATGCTAAACCAGTTGGAATCCTGAATATTAATGGATTTTATGATTATCTGATTCTCCAACTTGACAAAATGGTAGAAGAAGGTTTCCTAAGACCCGAAAATAGGTCGTTATTATTGGTTGACTCTACGATAGATGGCCTATTTAGCAAAATGGAGGCATTCAAACCCAAATACCATGAAAAGTGGTTAGATAAAGACAAAATATAAGGTCAGAATGATAAATTCTCTAAAAATTGATTAATTAATAGTCAATTAATCTAAATTTATTTTATTTTTTAGATATTTTGCATTATTTTTGTGCTAATATTAGATAATAGCAACAAATACAAAAGTATTTATAGATAAAATCTCTTTTATGAAAAACGAAAAAACATACCTTCCTTACAAAGTAAAGGATATCGCTTTGGCCGATTGGGGTCGCAAAGAAATCCAATTAGCAGAAGCTGAAATGCCAGGCTTGATGGAAATCAGAAAAGAATATGGTCCATCTAAACCATTAAAAGGTGCTAGAATAGCAGGTTGTCTTCACATGACTATCCAAACTGCTGTTTTAATCGAAACTTTGGTAGAACTTGGAGCAGAAGTTACTTGGTCTTCATGTAATATATTCTCTACACAAGATCACGCAGCAGCAGCTATCGCAGCAGCTGGAATTCAGGTTTATGCTTGGAAAGGCATGACGGCTGAAGAGTTTGACTGGTGTATTGAGCAAACTTTATTCTTCGGAGAAGAGCAACAACCACTTAACCTTATATTAGATGATGGTGGTGATTTGACAAACATGGTTTTTGATGTATATCCTGACTTAGTTGCGGGTATCAAAGGACTATCTGAAGAAACTACTACAGGTGTTCATAGACTTTACGAAAGGATGAAAAATGGCACCTTATTATTGCCCGCTATCAATGTAAATGACTCTGTAACAAAATCTAAGTTTGATAACAAATATGGCTGTAAAGAGTCATTAGTTGATGCTATCAGAAGAGCGACCGACCTTATGCTTGCTGGTAAAGTAGCAGTGGTAGCAGGTTACGGTGACGTAGGTAAAGGTTCTGCTGAATCTCTAAAAGGAGCAGGCTGTAGAGTATTGGTTACCGAAATAGATCCAATATGTGCACTTCAAGCTGCTATGGATGGATATGAAGTTGTAACTATGGAAGAGGCAGTACCAAGAGCTCAGATTTTTGTAACTGCCACTGGTAACTACAATATCATCAGAAGCGAGCATTTCTTAAAAATGAGAGATAAGGCTATTGTTTGTAATATTGGCCACTTCGATAACGAAATTGACATGGCTTGGTTAAACAAAAACTACGGTGCGTCTAAAAACATTATCAAGCCACAAGTTGACATGTATACGGTAGAAGGCAAAGATATCATTATACTTGCTGAAGGACGATTGGTTAACTTAGGTTGTGCAATGGGGCACCCTTCATTCGTGATGTCTTGTTCGTTCTCAAACCAAACATTGGCTCAGTTAGAACTTTGGAACAACACTGCTGCTTATGAGAAGCAAGTATATGTACTTCCTAAAAAATTAGATGAAAAAGTAGCCGCTTTCCACTTAGCACACGTGGGAGCTAAATTAGATATTTTATCTAAAGAACAAGCAGATTACATCGGAGTAGACCAAGCAGGTCCATTTAAATCTGAAATGTATAGATATTAATTGATTTGTTTTTGTTTTAAAGATAGCCATCCTTACTTTCGTAAGGGTGGTTTTTTTATTATAGATATGATAACACTAGAAAGAGCAAAAACGGATAAGCAAATTCAACAAATCTTAGATTTACAAAAACTGAATTTGAAAAAAAACTTGAGTCAAGAAGAAATTGAAACTCAGGGATTTGTTACGGCCGAACATACATTTGATCAGCTAAAACATATAAATGATTTTGAAAATGCAATCATTGCTGTAGAAAACGACAAAGTTGTAGGCTACGCCATAGCAATGGTAAAAGAAGCTGGGGCAGGAATGCCTATTTTTGATGGTTTATTTGAAACCGTGGATAGTTTATTTTATAATGAAAAACCCATTCCTTCTTATGCATACATTTTCGTAGGTCAACTCTGTGTTGCAAAAGAGTACAGAGGTATAGGCTTGGTATCAAAACTTTATGATTTTTTTAAAGAAGAACTAAAAGACAGATACGATTTTTCTATTACAGATATCAACGAAAACAATCCTCGTTCGCTAAAAGCTCATTCAAAAAGTGGCTATGAAGCTATTCACACATTTTATGACAAATACACTTCTTCTAACTGGGTTATAGTATTGCAAGACTTTAAAAAATAAGGATTCGCCCATTTTTAAGGAGTTTCACCAAATAAGGACTAATTTTGTACCATGTTAGTGGTAGACAATTTAGAATAAATGAAAAAAAACATAGCCATACTTGGATCTACCGGATCTATAGGCACCCAAGCATTAGAAGTTATCTCAAGCAATCCCGACCTTTTTGAGGTAGAGATACTTACGGCTCAAAGCAATGCCGACCTTTTGATAGCTCAAGCTGTAAAATATAAACCAAACACCGTTGTTATAGGCGACGAGAGCTTGTATGACAAAGTTAATCTTGCCCTTGACCCATTAGACATAAAAGTATATTGTGGACCTAAGGCATTGGCCTCTGTAGTAGAAAACGAAAACATACACATTGTGTTAACTGCACTTGTTGGATATGCGGGCTTAATACCTACAGTAAATGCCATTAAAGCTGGAAAACATATTGCATTGGCTAACAAAGAAACCCTTGTGGTAGCAGGCGAGATAATCACCAAGCTGGCCATTGAAAACAAAGTAGACATATTACCTGTAGACTCTGAGCATTCGGCTATTTTTCAATGCCTTGTTGGAGAATATGTAAACCCAATAGAAAAAATAATACTTACTGCTTCTGGAGGTCCATTTAGAGGAAAAACAAAAGATTTTTTACAAACAGTAAAAAAAGAGCAAGCCCTAAAACACCCCAACTGGGATATGGGTGCCAAAATCACCATTGATTCGGCCACCCTAATGAATAAGGGACTTGAGGTTATTGAAGCAAAATGGCTGTTTGACGTAAAGCCCGAGCAAATAGACGTGGTGGTTCACCCACAGAGTATTGTACATTCGTTGGTACAATTTGAAGATGGTAGCATAAAAGCACAGCTAGGTCTACCCGACATGAAGCTACCGATTCAATATGCTTTGGGCTTCCCTAAAAGAATAAAATCTGACTTCCCGAGGTTTGACTTTATAAATTACCCAAACTTAACTTTTGAAAAACCTGATTTGGATACATTCAAAAACCTGTCGTTTGCATATGAAGCCCTAAGAAAAGGCGGCAACATGGCCTGTATTATTAATGCCGCAAACGAAATAGCGGTAGATGCTTTCTTAAAAGATAAAATCAGTTTCTTAGAAATATCTGATTTGATTGCACACTGCATGGTCAAATCATCATTTATAAAATCTCCTTCACTAGAAGACTATATAGCCTCGGATAGTGAAACACGTGCAGTTGCACTTCAAAAAATATCAACGGGCTTTTTGACCTAAAACTTAAAATTCTAAATTTGCGTTAACATCATATGAAACATATAAAGCCATTTCACGTCATTTATGAAGACAACCACCTTATTGTGGTAAACAAAGCCTCTGGAGTGCTCGTACACTCGGATATCACGAGAGACAAAACCTTGGAAGATTACGTAAAAGAATACATTAAAGAAAAATACGATAAACCAGGCGATGTATTCCTTGGCACTATCCATAGATTAGACAGGCCGGTTAGTGGTTTGGTAATTTTTGCAAAAACATCAAAAGCATTAACTAGAATGAATGAAATGTTTAGAAAACGTGACATTCAAAAAACATATTGGGCAATATGCCACCGCAAACCTGAAAAGAAAGCAGGTAGACTTACCAATTGGCTTATAAAAGATACTGATAGAAATTTTGTGACGGCGTATGACCATGAAGTGGAAGGCTCGCTAAAAGCGGAATTAAACTACAGATACTTAGGGAATATAAACAAATATCACTTGATTGAGGTGAATCCTATAACCGGAAGACCTCACCAAATTAGGGTGCAATTGGCAGCTATTGGTTGCCCAATAAAAGGAGATGTGAAGTATGGTTCGATAAGAGCAAACACAGATGCATCTATAAATCTTCATGCAAGAAGAGTTTATTTTCAACACCCAGTAAAGAAAGAACCGATTGTATGTAAGGCACCAGTTCCAGAGACCTCATTTTGGGAGGAATTCTTATCACTAGAGCCAGAGGATATTAAAGTAGAGAACTTAGGCTATTTTCATTAAACAATAGCCTCTTTGTCTTCTAAAATATCAGATGCTGCTTGGTTAAAAATCTTTTTGACACCTTCAAAAGCACCTGTAATGATACCTAATGGCAAAATCAATGGCATAAAGATAAGCCATTGAATAATCATAAAAACATTAATTTTCTTCATAATGGTTAATAGGATACGTTTTTAATTTTTTGCACTTGTAAGGATACAAGTGCAAAAAACGTACCACAGCATCATAAAATTAAATTTAATATTTATATAATACAATAAAATAGTAATAAATATTTTTAAAACTTATTTAGTGATGCCATCTGACGAAAGCCTCCATGGCTTCGTACTCTGCAAGACCTAATTTATTGTATAATTCAGCCGTCATATTGTTTCTTTCTTCAGCTCTTTGCCAAAACTCTCTTGCATCAGAACCTTGGAAAACTACCCCATCTTTCTGTGACTGGTGCTTAAATATTCCCAATCTCTTTTGAATCACTTGATCTGGACTCATTGGCACTGCCATTTCGATCTCGTGAATCTCCCACTCAGCCCAAGCACCTCTATATAACCAAACCCAACACTCTTTCATAAAGTCTTTGTCTCCTAGGCTTTTAACTGCTTCCATAATAGCATCTAAACAAACTTTGTGCGTTCCGTGTGGATCAGCAAGATCACCCGCAGCAAATATTTGATGCGGTTTAATTTCTTCAATTAAGTCTCTAATAACCTCCACATCTTTTGGACCTAAAGGTGCCTTCTGTATTTTACCAGTTTCATAGAAAGGCATATTTAGAAAATGTGCGTTCTGAATCGGAATCCCCACAAACCTACATGTGTTTTTGGCCTCACCTTTTCTAATTAGACCTTTTACATGTCTTACTTCTGGAGTGTCAAGCTCGCTATCTTTTTTAGTTTGTAAAAAACGCTTAGCGTTTTCAAAAATATCTTTTACTTCGGTATTAGAAATACCAAATTGCGTGTTAAAATCAACTACAAAGTCAATAAACCTTAAAGCTTCGTCGTCTGACACCGCAATATTACCAGAAGTTTGATACGCCACATGAACTTCGTGCCCTTGGTCAACTAATCTTTGGAATGTACCACCCATCGAGATAATGTCATCGTCTGGGTGAGGACTGAATATAATTACCCTTTTTCTATCTGGATTTGCTCGCTCCGGTCTTTTACTATCATCAGCGTTGGGTTTTCCACCTGGCCAACCCGTGATAGAGTGCTGCAGCTGATTAAAGACTTCTATGTTAATTTCATATGCTTGCCCGTAGCTAGCCAACAAATCGCTAAGGCCGTTGTCGTTATAGTCTTTGTTGGTAAGTTTCAATACCGGTTTTTTAAGCTCTAGTGCAAGTCCACAAACGGCCTTTTTGGTCATTTTGCTATCCCAAACTACATCTTCTACCAACCATGGAGACTTTATTCGTTTAAGGTCTGAAGCAGCTGCTTGATCTACAACAAAAAGTACGTTACTATGCGTTTGTAAATACGAAGACGGATTATGCTCTGAAACCGAACCTTCTACAGCGTCAGCTATCATCTGTGACTTTCGCTCACCCCATGCAAGTAAAACTACCCTTTTGGCTTGCATTATTTTAGAAACACCAAGAGTTATGGCTTTCTTAGGAACTTTTATGAGCTCACCACCAAAATCCATAGTGGCAGCTACGCGTGTAGAGTGATCTAGCATCATCAATCTGGTTCGCGAATTAATTAATGAGCCAGGCTCATTAAAACCAATGTGACCATTGCCCCCAATACCTAACAATTGAAAATCTAATCCTCCTAAACTATCTATTTTTGCTTCATAGCTTTTACAAAACTCCCCTATTTCGCTTTGTGGAATATCACCAAACGGAATAAAATAGTTCTCTTTAGGAATATCTACGTGGTCAAATAATTGCTCACGCATAAATCTCCAATAACTCTGTAGAGCATCTTGCTCCATTGGATAATACTCATCCAAGTTAAAAGAAATCACGTTTTTAAAACTAAGTCCTTCTTCTTTGTGCATTCTGATCAACTCAGAATATACTGTCTTGGGAGATGACCCAGTGGCCAAACCTAACACACACATCTTACCTTCACTGGCCTTTGATCTTATTAAGTCAGCAATCTCTTTTGCCACTGACTTAGAAGCATCTTTGGGATCTAAAAAAATCCTTGTTGGTATTTTTTCGTATGCAATTGGCTCTTTAAACAATATTTTTTCCATTTGGATATTTTTATTTTCAAAGCAAAAATACAAATCTAATTGAGAATGTATCAATACTTTTTAAATTATTTTAATAATTGGCAATTAAATTATTTTTAGAATAATTAGTGTAAAACAAACAGGTCATTACTTTTTGTGGATAGAGAAATGAAAATCAATCGGAAAGTAAACTATTTCAATGGCCTAGTCGTTTAAAAACGAAACACTACAATAAGAAATTACTATTATAGATGACATTAAAATACTTTTTTAAAAATGGTCTAGGAGCCATACTACTACTTCTAACTATATTCACCAAATCATATTCTCAAGAGAAAGTTACCTTAAGTGGATATGTAAAAGATGCCAGAAACGGCGAAGATATGATAGGCGTTTCGATATTTATAAATGATCTAAAAATTGGGGTTCAAACCAATGTTTATGGTTTTTATTCGATTACAGCACCCACAGGAAAATACAAAGTAAGCGTAAGCTACATTGGCTATAAAACACAAATTTTAAGTTTAGATTTTGACAAAAACAAAAATGTTGACATAGAACTTAAAGAAGACGAAAGGGTGCTAGATGAAATTGTAGTTTCTACCAAAAGAGAAGATGACAACGTAAAAACTACGGAAATGTCAGTAAACAAGGTAGAAATGAAAACCATAAAAAAAATGCCAGCTCTACTTGGTGAGGTTGACGTAATCCGAAGTATACAGTTTCTGCCCGGCGTTAGTTCAGTTGGTGAGGGCTCATCTGGTTTTAATGTAAGAGGTGGAGCTATTGATCAAAATTTAGTATTGCTAGATGAAGCACCCGTTTATAATGCTTCGCATCTATTTGGTTTCTTTTCAGTTTTTAATCCGGATATAGTTAAAGATGTAAAACTTATAAAAGGTGGAATTCCTGCTGCTTATGGTGGCCGAGTTTCTTCGATTTTAGATGTAAGAATGAAAGAGGGGAACTCTAAAAAAGCAGAGTTTAGTGGTGGTTTAGGTACTATTTTTTCACGTTTTGCTTACGAAAGGCCATTTGCTAAAGAGAAAGGTTCATTTGTGGTGGCATTGAGAAGATCATATATAGACATACTCGCAAAGCCCTTTTTAAATGCCGACTTAAAAGGTTCTCGTTTTTATTTTTATGATTTTACAGCAAAGGCCAATTATAAAATAAATGACAAAAATACGGTTTATCTTTCGGGGTATTTCGGAAGAGATGTGTTTGGAGCTGATTTTGGCTTTAACTGGGGTAACTCAACTTCCACATTCAGATGGAATCACGTATTTAACAACAAACTATTTTTAAATACCACCGTTTTTTATTCAAATTACGATTATTCACTTGACTCTGATTTGAAAAAAGAAAACAATCAAGACTCGTTTAGTTGGCAGTCAAACATTGTAAACTACAGCATCAAGCCAGACTTTAACTGGTATGCTAATAACAAGAATACGATTTCTTTCGGAGGGCAAATAATATATTACAGTTTTAATCCTGGACAAGCAACGGCAGTGTCAGGAGGTGAAAGCAGAAGCATTGGCTTACCTAACAAATATGCAGTAGAATCAGCCTTGTACATAGGCAACGAACAGAAAGTTTCTGAAAAAGTTACCCTAAATTACGGTTTAAGATATTCGAACTACAGTTATTTAGGAACAGGAAGTGCTACAATATTAAAGGAGACAGATGTTCAAACTGGCGAGAGAAAAGAAATAGTAAACACGGTTTCTTATGGCAAAGGTGAAACTATCCAAAACTATGGAAATTTTGAACCCCGATTTGCAATAAATATTGGTTTAAATAACACGAGCTCCATAAAAATAGGATATAACAGATTGGCACAATACATACATTTGTTGTCAAACACTGTGGCTTCGTCGCCGTTGGATGTTTGGACGCCAAGCTCAAATAATATTAAGCCACAGCTATCGGACCAAATCGCGGTAGGGTACTTCAAAAACCTGTCTGATAACATGTACGAAACCTCCGTGGAAGTATATTACAAAACTTTAGAAAACCAGATTGACTACATCAGAAACGCCGACTTGTTACTTAACCCCTCGGTTGAAGCCGATTTGTTATTTGGAAAAGGAAGGGCGTATGGAGCGGAGTTTTTTGCCAAAAAGAATAAAGGAAAATTAAATGGCTGGGTGAGTTACACTTTGGCAAGAACCGAAAGAAAAATAGACGGCCTAAACAATAACAATTGGTTTGCGAGCAGAATTGACAAACTTCATAACCTTTCGGTGGTTGGCATATTTGACCTTAACAAAAAATGGTCATTTGGAACTACATTCTCATATAGTTCGGGTACGCCTGCAAGTTTCCCTACAAATAAGTTTACATGGCAAGGAATTGCATTACCTCAAAACTACACAGACGAAAGAAACACATATAGAATTCCCGCATCTCATAGACTAGACATTTCTGCAACTAAGAAAAACAAGCATGCCTTATTTAAAAAAGGAGAAAGCGAATGGGTATTTTCGGTATATAACGTATACAACAGAAAAAATCCTTTCTCGGTATATGTAAGACAAAACGAAGACAACCCTGCAGTTACGGAAGCCGTAAAATATTCGGTGTTTGCTTCTATACTACCATCGGTAACCTATAACTTTAAATTCTAAGATTTTATGAAAAATATAATATTCGTACTTTTTATTTCTATGTTTTTTATTTCATGTGAACAGGTCATCGACCTAGAAGTAAAAGAGGGAAAAAGCCAGTTAGTAGTAGACGCATGGCTGACACAATCAATTGATCAACAAAAAATAACACTTACACTCTCACAGGGATATTTTGACAACTCTGGTACAAAGCCTGCCCTCGGAGCAACCGTAATAGTATATAACCAAGACAGTACCCAACATGAGTTTAAGGATTTAAAAGGTACTGGTGAGTATACTTATCAGCCCAAAACTAAGGAATATATAAAAATAGGACAACCAACGGCACTTTATATAAAATATGGTGGGGAAGAGTACTATTCATTATCTGTTTTGAAGCCTGTGCCAAAAATAGACTCAGTGACCTACGAAGTGTTTAGCTTTCCAATTACTCCACCAAATGGAGGACCCAAAGATGGATATTTGGCACAGTTTTACGCAAAAGACTTTGTGGGTGAAGGCGACACGTATATGGTTAGGTCATACAAAAATGACACGTTGAGGTTTCTGCCTGCGGATATCACCTTGGCTTACGACGCTGGGTTTTCTCCTGGGTCTAAATCAGATGGTTTGCTGTTTATTCTCCCTATTAGACAGGCAATAAACCAGCAACTATTTGTAGACAAAGATAAATTAAAAGTGGAGTTGTATTCAATACCGCAGGAAGCGTATTATTTCTTATTTCAATTAAAGCAGGAATCTTCGAATGGGGGTATATTTGCAACCCCACTTTCAAACATTCCTACTAATATTCAAAACCTTAATCCAAACTCTGAAACAAAAGCAATAGGTGCATTCTTTGTTTCTTCGAGAAGTGTATTTGAAACGGTTATTGATAAAAACAAAGCAAAGCCTAAAAAGTAATTAGGCAGGCTTCATCATAAGAGTTAAAAGGCTTGAAAGTTTATCTTTCAGGTCTTTTCTGTCTACAATAAAATCTAAAAATCCGTGCTCTAGTACAAACTCAGCAGTTTGGAATCCCTTAGGAAGGTCTTTGCCTATAGTTTCTTTAATAATCCTTGGTCCTGCAAAACCAATCAGTGAACCTGGCTCAGCAATGTTAAAGTCACCCAACATAGCGTATGAAGCCGTAACTCCGCCTGTAGTAGGGTCTGTCAATAACGATATATAAGGCAATCCGGCTTCGTCTAACTGAGCAAGTCTAGCTGAGGTTTTAGCCATTTGCATTAATGAAAACCCTGCTTCCATCATACGGGCACCACCTGACTTAGAAATCATAAGGAATGGTGTTTTGTTTTCGATTGCGTAAACTATACCCCTCGCAATTTTTTCTCCAACTACCGAACCCATAGAGCCTCCAATAAAACCAAAGTCCATACAAGAAATGGTTATTGGGTTTCCGTTCATATTACCTACAGCGGTTCTACAGGCATCTTTTAGGCCTGACTTTGCAACTGTTGATTTAATACGGTCGGGATATGCTTTGGTATCTACAAAGTGTAATGGGTCACCAGAAGTCATGTTAGCGTCTTTTTCTTCAAACTGACCTTCATCAAACAACAATTGGAAATAAACTTCTGATCCTACTTTTTCATGGTAGTTGCAGTGAATACATGTATAGGAGTTGTTTTTATGCTCCCTGGTGTGCATCACATTTTTACATTCTGGACACTGATACCATAGGCCATCAGGAGTTTCCCTTTTTAATTCAGTGGGAGTCGAAATGCCCTTTTCTGTTCTTCTAAACCATGACATAGTATAAAATATTTTTTAGCGGACAAATATAAGTCAAAAATATGCGGCTTAAAAAAATGAGGCACTTAAATTTTATAATGGATACTTTTCCAAAAGCATCAAATTAGCGTATTTCTATATCATCTTTAAAGAATTTTACACCTTCTACTCCGCCGTAATATTGGATTCTAGCCCTACCCTGCTTTTTGCCATTTTCATAGTTTACAGTGAGTTTATCTCCATTTCTAAAATAATAGTTGGAGTTTTGCCCATGCATTTTTCCTTTATAAAACTGCCCCACATATTTTTCTCCATATTTAAAATATAAGGTGCCTTTTCCATGATAATAACCATTAAGAAACTCCCCTTCATATTTTAGCTTTCCATCTTTTGAAAATTCCTTTCCAGAGCCGTTTCGCTTACCCAGTTTCCATAGCCCTTCGTATTTTTCATTACTTTTTGAATTAATGGCTACGCCATAGCCATCAAGGCAGTTGCCTGTAATGCATCCCGTCTTTTTTGACTCTATTGATTTTCGCTCAACTACTATCTCCTCAAAAACTAGGGCGTCTTTTGGTTGGTCAACAGGCCTTTCTACGGTTTTTTCTACAACAATAGGCTCATCCAGTTTACTTTTGTGAATATCTGGATATAGCTCTTTGGCGTTCATGTAACCCGTTTCTATTGCTTTTAACCTAAGCGAACGAGCCGGGTGCGTACTGGTAGTATAATCTGTGGTTAAGCTGTAAATCGCCAGTTGAGCTTCTTTAAGCGTTGCTCCCATTTGATACATCACAAAACCCGAAAACTCATCTGCTTCTAGCTCTTTTTCATGCTCGCTTCCTCCTGCCTTGATGGTGTGCCCTTGGAGATGATGCCCTATTTCGTGTGCCAAAATACTCAAAGCGGCCCAGTCGGTTTTGGCTACATTATCTATTTTTCTCATAAAAGATGGATCATACACAATCAAGCGTTCACCATTCCTGGTGGCCGCAAAACAATTGTCTGTATTTGGGCACTCCATCACATAAAAGTTCTGCTTTAAGCCCGACCTTCTTACAATATTCTCAATGGCTTTACTCACATCAGGTTTTGATGAAAAAGCCACCATATCACATATTTGCTGCTCATTTATTTTATTCCCATAATAGTTTTTACCTACTATCAGGCTGTTTTGAGCAAAAAGAATTTGGGAGAATGTCAGTAGAAGAGTAAGGTACTTAAACATATAAAAATAAGATCTTTTGGTTTTTAAACGAGCTAGTTTAATTATATAGTATCTCAAAGCTATTTATCTTCAAAGAATTATTTCTAATCAAAAACTTTAAATAGAAGTTGATAACCAAGAGTATACTGTTTCGAAAATTACCTATTTTTGAATTACATTACCTATGATATAAACTTTAAATATGAACGAAACTAAGACAAATATGTCCCCATACGAAATTTGGAGGGCTACAAATGCAGAGAATAAACATCAATTTGCGAAAGGAAATGTTTCTTTCATAAAAGGCTTAATACCCGAACTTGCCGTAAAATTAGAGGTTATAGATGTGCTACAAACAATCCGTGGTAGATTTGGAACTCATGATCTTAGTAGAGCTTTAAACCCTGAAATAAAAATAGATAGCCCCGTAAAAGATGAAAGCAATGGAGATTGGCTTAAAAAGACCAACATGGTTGGGGTCAATATTAGAACAATTGGCAATTTCTTTAATCTAGTTAAATATGTCCTTACACTTTCTGAAGCACAAAACTCAATTCATATTCTTCCTATTTGGGAACCAGGCGTGGTGGCTAGTTTGTACGGAAAAACTAGCTGGAACATTAATCCTGAGTTTTTTAGTGAGGAACTAAGGTCCGTAATTCCAAGTTTGGACTCTGTAGAAAAACAACTGCAAGTAACCGTAAACTTGGTGCATCTAATGGGAAAAACCATCGGACTTGACGTTATACCGCATACTGACCGATTCTCTGAAATGGTTTTTTTAAACCCTCGGTTTTTTGAATGGGTAAAAAGACATGAGCATAACATCATTTGCTTTGACGGCCCAAACGCCTATGAGGTAGAACAAATCATTTGGGAGTATCTTTGGCAACACGGCCCAGCCCTAGGTCAAGAAATGTGGTTTAGCAAAGAAGATTTTTTCAATCCTGAATACCCTCACCTTTCTGAAAGAGCTAAATTAGAAGTACTTTTTGGAAACAAAGAAAATCAACAATTAAGACTTAATAGACGCCTAGCCTTGATGCAACGCTTGATAGACCAAGGCTATGAAACCATGCCCGTCACTATGGCTCCTCCTTACCGAGGGTTACATTTAGACGCTGAAGATTTCATAATAGATGAAATGAAAAACAAATGGTACAACTACCAATTTGATAAGCCTGAAGGCATGTCGAGGGTATTTGGACCACTAACAAGATATAAATTCTATGAACCAATTAGCCTAGGTTCTCAAGAGTTAGATTTTGAAAATCCTGTAACATTGGCATGGAAATATATTGCCTCACACTATGCCGAATGCCAATCTATCTACAATTTTGACTTTATGCGTGGTGATATGGCACACGTGCAGCCAAGAAAAAATGGTGTTCCCGCTGAAATTTCTGAATACTATGACCCTTTGACGTTTATCAAAAATTACATCAAAGAACATGTTCCATATTTTGCGTTTTTTGCAGAGACATTTCTTGCTCCACCTGACCAAATGGCCTATGGCGATGAGCCCGAGCACTTGGAAGCTGTAGAGGCAGAATCCACACTAGGCGATTTACAAGCAAGCCCAGTTGGTTCGGCTGAATTTATGGGTAAACTGGTAGATTATTTGGCCTTGACTGAAACTCGAAGATTTGCACCAAACTTTACCATTATTACGGCTGACAAAGACGACCCTAGGTTTGATATTTTCTATAAAAAAGCGAACCACCTTCGTTTTTTTGTGGGCTTGTTTTTGCTTGAAATGCCATCTTATATGTCGCTCGGTATGGAATGTAGAAACTTACATTTAGAAAGAGGGAAAAATGAAGAATATTCAAAGCTGTATGTATTTCAAATAACGGATGAAGCCGAAACTGACAAAGTAACGCATGGCCCTTTTGTGTGGGGAAAAAATTATAGTCAGTTTTTTGAATTTGAAAAGATTAAAAATCTATCGGATGAAATTCTTCCGGAGATTGCAGACTGTCAAATAAAGTGGCTTCAAAAGCCAACCGAGAAGGTTTTGGAAATGGTTTGGCAGTATAAAGAATATATTTTCATGGCTAACCTTAAACCTGAAGCTGCACTTAAATACAAGGCAGATAAAAACTGGCGTTTACTTTATTCAAGCAAAGATTTTGACAACGAGCACGAATGTAGGATATATTTAGAAAGCCCAAAAGTTTAAACTCTGGGCTTTCTGAATATTTAATTATTTCCACTTTTTTTCTATGTCTTCTAAACTCATTCCTTTGGTTTCAAATACTATGTATTTTGCAAAAAGGAGACCGAAAAGTACTACTAACATATATATACCAAATATACCGCCATTTTCTCCTAATGAGGTAGCTCGCATTATTGGGAAAGAGAAGGCTACTAACATATCAAAAAACCAGTGGTTGAAACTTCCCATACTAGCTGCAAATCCCCTGATTTTTAGAGGATAAATCTCAGAAATCAACAACCAACCCAATGGCCCCAAACTAACGGCAAAAAATATGATGTAGGTGTAAATACCCCCTACTAACATAACTTGTCGAAGCGATTCTGGCAAACTGTCTTTAAAATAAAATGCTAGACCAACTGTACCCAAACAAACCGCGGTACCTATTAAGCCCATGTATAACAAGGGTTTCCTACCCCACTTGTCTATAAAACGCATCCCCAATATAGTAGCTAAAGTATTTACAATACCCACGCCAACGGTAGCTAAAGTAGCTTGGGTACTTGTAAAAAGTTCTTTAAAAATATCTGTGGAGAAATAAATAATGGCATTTATACCCGAAAATTGCTGTATTCCGAAAATCCCAATGCCTATTAAAAGCGGTATTCTGAGTTTTTTAGAAAACAGCTCCCTCCAGTCGGTTTTGTTATTTTTTTCTTGCTCAATAAGATTCTGGGTTTCGTTAAACTCGGTTTCGGCTTCGCTAGGCTCCCTGAGTTTTTTTAAAACTTCTTTTGCCTCTTCTAACCTGCCTTTCGTTATTAGCCACCTTGGGCTTTCGGGTACAAACAACATACCTAAAAACAATAAAATAGCAGGCACAAACCCTGCCCAAAACATAAGTCTCCAGGCCGACTCAGCCGACTCAAACAAGAAACCAACAACATAGGATAGCAAAATACCTAATGTGATAGCGAGTTGAAAAAAAGTAACCAATTGGCCTCTTTTGTCTTTTGGTGAAAGCTCTGCCAAGTAAAGCGGCACTGTAGCCGCAACTATTCCAATAGCCAAACCCAACAACAACCGACCGCCGATGAGCATATTGACAGAGGAGGCCATGGCTGCCACTATAGACCCAAGCACAAATACCAATGAGGCGATGATATTGATTTTTTTTCTCCCTAATAAATCTGTTAAAAAACCAGACAAAAAAGGTCCAAACATAGCACCAATCAAAACGGCACTTACTACAAGCCCCTCTTGGTTTGGCGATAGCGAAAACTGCTCTCTGAGTGATGGTAAAGCCACATTAATTACACCAGTATCGAAGCCGAAAAGTAGGCCTCCCGTGGCGGCAATAGCCGCAATAAAGTAAAGTAAAAAGTTTTTGTTTTTCATAGGTAATTTTGATTTAATCCAAAACTACTAAAATATTGGCTTTAACCAAGAATGGATATAATAAACATATCTTTTACTTATAAAAACCACTCATTATTTTTTCTAAAAAAAACAAAAGTATCTTTAAATTATCTTTATTAAGCGGTATCATTGTTGTGTCAACTATATTGTTTTTAACTAGATAGAAACTTTTAGAAAAACATTGCGTCTTATATTCAGAATCAGATAACCAAAAAATGAAAAAGAACATTTTACTCTTACTTTTAAGTGCATTAATAATACCATTCACTTCTTACGCACAATGTGTAGCCACTGCTGACAATGGCGACTATACCGTTACATTAAACATATATCCCCAAGCTATAATCCCGTCTTCCTCATCATGCTTATATGGGTTTAATTATAATATTTCCGTAGGTTACGACATCCAAATAACGGGGACCAACCCTCCGTCACCGGCTAGCACTGCTTTGTATACCTCACAAGGAACCATCACTTGTAACAACGGCACCAACGGAAACCAAAGCATTTTTATAGATTTAAACAATGGCGTCTCTTCTACTACAACTACCTCAACATCAAACCCTTATTCCTCTTTATCAGATTGCAACACTGCCACTCCTGCTTCATATAATTGCAGTAGTTTTAGTTATGAAGTTCAAGGCCCAGGTTTATCAAAGGTAGTAAACTGCTCAGCAACAAGTTTTGCGATGCCGGTTCAAATAGTATCTTTTAATGGAAAAAATAAAAATGGATACAATGACTTAAAATGGAAGATAGCAAACCCCATAGACTTTGATTATTTTCAGGTTCAAAGAAGTTTTGATTCAAAGTCTTTTGAGACGGTTAGTGAAAAAATACCATTAAGAAATACTGAAGATTATTATTGGTCTGAAAAATCAAACTTGTCTAACAATTTTAACTATTACAGGCTTTTAATGAAAGATAAAGATGGCAGTATACGTTTTTCAAAAATAATATCAATTCAAAATTTTTCAAATGAAACAGATTTAGTTCTATACCCAAATCCAGTTGTTTCCGAACTTAACATAGCATGGAACTCCAAGATTTTTGAACCCACAAAAATGAAAGTTTTGGACTTAAAAGGAAATGAAATTTTAAACACAAAACCTGCCACAAAGATTGACCTTAAAAACTTACCCTCAGGAACCTACCAAATAACTTTAATGGATGACATAGGTATAAAAATGTCCGAGAAAATTGTGAAAATGAATTAATCAAGTTCTTCTAATTTTATATACTAAAAAAATACAACACTTTGGGTTTCAAAATAAAAACTAAACTTTGTGGCATATTCAAAAACAATCCGAATGAAACCCTTAGAGCACTTGTGTTGTTAGAATATTTTAGAAAAACTTCAAACTAGCAAAATAGTGCAAAAAATACCTTTCGCCCAGACAGGGGCCTTCCAAAAAATATTTCTAGACTTTATATCAAAAGAACCGGCAATTACGCCATTTTATGATGAATTTCCAGATCTCGAAGGTTTTGAAGCTATGATAACCAAAAGGAAATTTACACACCGCAAAGAGCTAGTTTCGGCACTTAAAAACCAATATATAAACCAAACTATACCAAATGGTGTAGAACTGTTGGCATCTGATGATACTTTTTGTGTGACCACCGGCCACCAATTAAATATTTTTACGGGTCCCCTATATGTAGTTTTTAAAATTATCAGCACTATAAACCTTGCCAAAAAACTAAAAGAAACATACCCCAATAAAAACTTCGTGCCGGTATATTGGATGGCAACCGAAGATCACGATTTTGAAGAAATAGCCTCGTTTTCGCTTTTTGGTCAAAAACATACTTGGGAAACTACCCAAACCGGTGCAGTAGGAAAAATGGACCCTCGAGAGCTAGCTTCTGTATTAGACGCACTGAAAGAAAAACCCTCGATTTTTGAAAAAGCATACTTAAACAATACTACTTTAACAGCCGCAGTAAGAGAATACATGCATGCCTTGTTTGGTACAGAAGAGCTAGTATGCATTGATGGCGACGATAAAATATTGAAAACCTTGTTTCAGGATATATTGACCGATGATTTACTAAATCATTCGGCTGAAACTGAAGTTGCTAAAACCTCAGCTAAACTTGAAGAGGTAGGGTATAAAGCCCAAATCCATGCGAGAAATATCAATTTGTTTTACCTGAAAGACAACATCAGAGAGCGAATTGAAAAAGACGGAGATGTTTATAATGTAATTAATACCGACATTTCGTTTTCTAAAACTGAAATCAAAGAAATGATTGCCTCTGAACCCGAGTCTTTCAGTCCAAATGTGGTTCTAAGGCCAATATATCAAGAACGAATTTTGCCAAACTTGGCTTACATCGGTGGGCCGTCTGAATTGGCTTATTGGCTGCAACTGAAAGGCATATTTGACAAATTTGAGGTTTCTTTCCCTATTCTTTGTCCAAGAAACTTCGGATTAATAGTAAACAGTGCTACGAAAAAAAGAATTGATAAATTGGGAATTGAGGTAACGGACCTTTTCCAAGACGAAGTTAGCTTAAGACGCGGTTTTGTAGAGAAAAACTCAAGCAATAGCCTTGAACTTTCAGAGCAGATTTTTAAAATTAACGATATCTATAAAGAAATCCTTAAAAAAGCAGAGGCTATAGACCCTACGCTTAAGTCTGTAGTAGAGGCCGATAAAACCAAAAATCAAAATAACTTAGAAAATTTAGAAAAAAGACTTAAAAAGGCAGAAGAGAAAAACTTTGAAACATCGGTGAGTCAACTTCTAAACTTAAAAGAAAAACTTTTCCCCGGCGATGGCCTCCAAGAAAGAAAAGAAAACTTCCTGAACTTTTATATTAACGACCCTGAATTTTTAAATAAAGTCTCAAAGGAGTTTGACCCATTGGAGTTTAGCTTTAACATTATTAATGTTTAAAATATCACCAAAAAATAAGCATTTTTGTTAAAATAGTACTGAATTAAAACGATTCCACAGCAGAATATATAGCATATAGTATATAATTTTGATTGTCTTTTATTCAATCATAGGTTTTAAAAATATTAAAAAACGGGGCTACGCTCCGTTTTTTTTATGCCCTATCAAAAAAGACCATTTTTTATATTTGAACCAATTTCGCTATTTTTTGAACGAAATCTAGTTTAGTACCTCCACAGAAATCATCACTTTTGTATCCTGAAAATTTAACATTCAATATATTATGTCTAAGAAAACACTTTTTGACAAAGTTTGGGATGCTCACGTTGTAAAACACATTGAAGACGGACCAGACGTACTTTTTATAGACCGTCATTTCATACATGAGGTTACGAGCCCAGTGGCATTTCTAGGATTGGAAAACAGAAATGTAGGCGTTATGTTTCCTGAAAGAACTTTTGCTACCGCTGACCACAATACTCCTACCATAAACCAACACCTTCCGGTTGAAGACCCACTTTCGGCCAATCAGCTAAAAGCGTTGGAAACTAACACGCAGAAGTATGGCATTTCGCACTGGGGATTAGGTGACCCTAAAAACGGAATTGTACACGTGGTAGGACCAGAAAACGGAATTACTCTTCCAGGTATGACTATCGTATGTGGTGACTCGCATACTTCTACTCACGGAGCATTTGGTGCTATCGCTTTCGGTATCGGAACTTCTGAAGTAGAAATGGTATTGGCTTCGCAATGTATCATGCAACCGAAACCAAAGAAAATGAGAGTAAACGTAAATGGTAAACTAGGAAAAGGAGTTTTGCCAAAAGACGTTACTTTATATATTATCGCACAGATATCGGCTTCAGGTGCTACCGGATATTTTGTAGAATATGCGGGTGATGTTTTCGAAAACATGACCATGGAAGGAAGAATGACCGTGTGTAACATGTCAATTGAGATGGGTGCAAGAGGTGGAATGATTGCTCCTGACGCTACAGCCCTGGCTTACCTAAAAGGCAGAGAAAAAACACCGAAAGGTGAAGCTTGGGACAAATTGGTTACTTATTGGGAAACTCTAAAAACAGACGAAGGTGCTGAGTTCGACTTAGAGTTAACCTACAACGCCGAAGATATAGAGCCTCAAATTACTTACGGAACTAACCCAGGACTGGGAACAGGAATATCACAATTGATACCTAAAGCCGCTGATGTAAAAGATGGAGAAGCGAGTTACAAAAAATCGTTGGCTTATATGGGCTTTGCCGAAGGCGAAAGTATCATTGGCAAGCCAGTTGATTACGTATTTTTAGGAAGCTGTACCAATGGCAGAATCGAAGACTTTAGAGCATTTGCTTCTATTGTAAAAGGACGTAAAAAAGCTGACCACGTAACAGCTTGGTTGGTACCTGGATCTCACATAGTAGAATCTCAAATCAAAGAAGAAGGAATATTAGATATCTTAACCGAAGCAGGTTTCACCCTTCGTCAGCCAGGATGTTCGGCTTGTTTAGCTATGAATGACGATAAGATTCCAGCAGGTAAACTTGCTGTTTCTACATCAAACAGAAACTTTGAAGGACGTCAAGGACCTAACTCTAAAACGCTTTTAGCTTCTCCATTAGTGGCAGCAGCAGCAGCAGTTAACGGTGTAGTGTCAGACCCTAGAGAGTTGATGTCTGCATAATCATTTATAGTATAATAATTAATTTTTGAAAAATCTGTCAAAAGGCACAGCCTACGACATAATACATATATTAAAATGGCATACGATAGTTTTAAAGTTTTAACATCAAGCTGTGTTCCACTTCCTTTAGAAAATGTAGACACAGACCAAATTATACCTGCTCGATTTTTGAAAGCCACTAAAAGAGAAGGTTTTGGGGATAATCTATTTAGAGACTGGAGATACAATGGAGACAATACTCCAAAAGCAGATTTCGTACTCAACAATCCTACCTACTCAGGCAAAATATTGGTAGCAGGTAGAAACTTTGGCTCTGGATCAAGCAGGGAACACGCCGCATGGGCCATCTATGACTATGGTTTTAGATGCGTAATTTCAAGTTTTTTTGCTGATATATATAAAGGAAACTCATTAAATATCGGTATTCTTCCTGTAACTGTAAGCCCTGAATTTTTAGATCAAATATTTGTGGCAATAGAAAAAGATGCTAATGCTGAAGTAACCGTGGACCTAGAAGCACAAAAAGTGACCATAGTTTCTACTGGTGCTTCTGAAAGTTTTGAAATAAATGGGTATAAAAAACATAATATGCTTAACGGTTTTGACGACATCGATTATTTAAAATCTTTGGAATCAGACATAAAAGAATTTGAAAAAAGCCGACCATTTTAATTCATAAATTCTCAATAATTTAGGAGTACAACAAAACCGGCACTTACTGACCGAAAATAAAATACAATGAGACACATTGAAATAATGGATACGACACTCCGCGATGGAGAACAAACCAGTGGAGTGTCGTTTTCGGCTTCAGAAAAACTTACGATTGCCCAGCTGTTGCTACAAGAAGTAAAAGTAGACCGAATAGAAGTAGCCTCTGCAAGGGTATCCGAAGGTGAACTTTTAGCAGTGAAAGGCATTACAAATTGGGCCTCAAAGGCAGGTTTCCTTAACAAAGTTGAAATTTTGACATTTGTAGATGGAGATGCTTCCTTGGAATGGATGCAGCAGGCGGGTGCTAAAGTCATGAACCTTTTAACAAAGGGGTCTTTAAATCACCTAACTTTTCAGTTAAAAAAGACGCCTGAGCAGCATTTTAAGGAAATAGAAGATGTAGTAAATAAGGCAATCAAACTTGGGATAGAGGTAAATATATATCTCGAAGACTGGAGCAATGGCATGAGAAACTCGCAAGAGTACGTATTGCAACACCTTGATTTTACTACTAAACTTCCAATCAAAAGGATTCTTTTGCCTGATACACTTGGCATACTTACACCTGAGGAGTCTTATGAATACGTAAAAGTTTTGGTAGACAAATACCCCGGTGTTCATTTTGATTTTCATGCTCATAACGACTACGACCTATCTGTAGCCAATGTAATGCAAGCCGTAAAAGCGGGGGCACATGGTCTTCACTTAACTGTAAATGGGCTTGGAGAAAGAGCCGGTAATGCTCCTTTGGCAAGTACCGTGGCAGTTCTCAATGACTTCATGAAAGGCTGTAGTTTTAATGTAGAAGAAAAATCGCTTTATAGAATCAGCCAAATGGTAGAAGGGTTTGCCGGTATCAGAATTCCCCAAAACCAGCCAATTGTAGGAGAAAGTGTATTTACTCAAACTGCCGGCATACATGCCGATGGTGACAAGAAAAATAACTTATATGTAAGCGACTTAAGCCCCGACAGGTTTGGACGAAAAACCCTATATGCACTGGGAAAATCTTCTGGCAAAGCCAACATTGAGCAAAACCTGAAGCTTTTAGGAATAACGCTTCCAGACGAAGATCTTAAAAAAATCACTCAAAAGATAATAGAATTGGGTGACAAAAAAGAGGCTGTAACTCGTGAAGATTTGCCATATATCATCGCTGATGTATTAGATAGACATGCGGTTGTTGAAAAAATCATTCTGCGAAACTATGTGTTAACTCACTCCAAAGGTCTAATGCCTTCTGCCACACTTTTGGTAGAGTTTGAGGGAGAGGTTTTTGAAGAAAACGCCCAAGGAGATGGACAGTATGACGCTTTTATGAATGCTTTGATTAAAGTATTTAAAAAGAAAGAGAGAGAACTCCCTCAACTGATAGACTATGCGGTAAGGATACCGCCAGGTGGTAGATCAGATGCTCTTTGCGAAACCATCATTACTTGGAAAGTTGGACACAAAGAGATGAAAACGCGAGGTTTGGATTCTGACCAAACGGTTTCAGCCATTGAGGCGACGGTTAAGATGCTCAACCTCATTTAAAAATTAAAAAAAACAAAGGAAAGTCTAGCCACTTTCGAAAATTAAAATAAAATGAAAAAACATATTTTAGTAGTACCAGGCGATGGTATTGGACAAGAAGTTACAGTAGTAGGAAAGGCCGTATTAGAGAAAATTGCAGCCAAGTTTGGCCATGATTTCACATACGACGAAGCCCTAATGGGACACGTAGCCATAGAAGCCACAGGAGATCCGCTTCCTGCTGAATCTTTAGAAAAAATGAGAGCATCTGATGCCATTCTTTTTGGTGCAGTTGGCCATGCTAAATACGACAACGACCCTACCGCAAAAGTAAGACCTGAGCAAGGTCTTCTAAAAATGCGTAAAGAGCTGGGATTGTTTGCAAACCTTCGTCCTATCAAATTATTTGATGAGCTTTTGGGTGCTTCTAGCATCAAACCAGAAATATTGAAAGGAGTGGATATCTTATTCTTTAGAGAATTAACAGGAGATGTTTATTTCGGAAAAAGAGAAAGAATAGACAATGGCAACACGGCATATGACACCATGATTTATAGCAAATATGAAGTGGAGCGTATAGCAAGAAAAGCATTTGATGCCGCTATGACTAGAGGCAAAAAACTAATGTCGGTAGACAAGGCAAACGTATTGGAATCGAGTAGATTATGGAGAGAAGTGGTTCTTGAAGTGGCCAAAGATTACCCAGAAGTAGAACTAGAGCACCAGTTTATTGACGCAGCGGCTATGTTGCTTATCAAAGACCCAAAGAGATTTGACGTAGTAGTAACTGGAAACATATTCGGTGATATACTAACCGATGAGGCTTCTCAAATAGCTGGGTCGATGGGAATGCTAGCTTCAGCCTCTGTAGGCGAAAGCACGGGCGTTTATGAGCCAATTCACGGCTCTGGTCATGACATCGCGGGTAAAGGAGTAGCCAACCCAATGGCTTCAGTACTTTCAGCAGCATTGTTATTAGATATCTCATTCGGACTTAAAGAAGAATCAGAGGCTGTTATTTCAGCAATAGACAGCGTCCTGAAGGCTGGATACAGAACAAGAGACATTGCAGATGCAACTACTCCTGCAAACATGATTTTAGGAACAGACGCTATCGGAAAAGAAATTTTGGATAGAATATAACCTCGAGATTAATTCATCAAAAAAGCCCATCCTTCAAATATGAAAGATGGGCTTTTTAGTTGCTTAATATTTCTTTTTATAAACCATTTACACTTACTATCTCTAAGTCAAATATCAATGGTGTGTAAGGAGGAATTTTCCCAGAACCTTTATCTGTATATCCCAAAGAAGAAGGCATTATGACCTTGGCCTTTTCACCCTTTTTCATTAGTTTAAGACCTTCAATAAAGCCAGGAATCAAAGATGTTGTCCCTAGCGTAACACTAAGTGTTCCGCTATCAAAAGAAGTATTATTGAGAAACATCCCATTGTAGTTTACAGAAAGTACATCACCTGTTTTTAAGGAATCGGCAGAAGTTGCAGCGTTTGTTCTAATGAACCTTAAACCTGTGTCTGTTTTCTTCGATACAACCAATTTGTTTTTAGAGATATAACTGTCTATTTTTTCTTCCTCTGAAATCAAGCCTAAAACTTCTAATTCAAGTACGATAACTTCATATTTTTCAACACCCGCGGGTGGGGTATCGTAATATGCCAAATAAGAGGGAATAAAAAACTGCCCTTTTTCTTTCTCTTTTAATAATAAAATAGAATATAAAAAGCCATCCAAAACCTTAGTAGTATACAAATTAAGCACCACTGAATCTGCAGCAGTTTTGGTTTCTATCACTTTTCCGGCTAAAGTTGAAAGCTTGTAGGCTACTCTTAAATCGTATTTTGAAGATACCTGAGTACCTGCATCATTTTTTGTTAATTTCTGATAGTAAATACTAGACTGTGTGTCTTGACTAAGAGTTATCCCATTGGTAGATGCATACGCCAATATCTGGGTCTCATTTTCTTTGTAGGACTTGTCCAAATCACTCTCTACATATTTCCCCAAGCACGAGCTCAACAAAACTGCAGTTACCAACACTAAACCTAATCTTTTAAAAATCAACATATTAACAAAAAATTTAATTACATTTCTAAGATCTTACTTCTTTACAGAAACAAGCTCAATATCAAATACCAATGGCGTATTTGGAGGAATAACGCCCCCCGCTCCTTGCTCTCCGTAAGCCAATGTAGAAGGAATCACGAACGTTCTTTTACTTCCTGGCTTCATCATCATAAGGGCTTTGTCCCAACCTGGAATAACATAACCCATGCCTACAGGGAAAGAAAATGGCTGACCTAATTCTGATTTGTCAAACTCTTTTCCATCCAAAAACTTACCAACGTATGATACTACTACGGTATCACCCTTAACTGGCGTTGCCCCGTTGCCCGCAGTTTTTTCAGAATAATATAAACCTTCTGGAGTTTTCACTGCACCTTTGAGGCTTTTGTTTACATAGTCTTCTATGTATTTTCCTTCGTTTGCTTTTTTATCAGCTATTTCTTTTTGAAATTCTTCCTGCGTTTGAACCTTTCTCATTTTAACAGTAAATTTCAAATCTGTTCCTTTCGAAATTCCTGGAGGAAACGGTTGGTTCATCATTGTAAACAAAGAATCTGCACTTACTAATACTGTTGTGCTGTCTCCTTCGCCAATATGAGCCAATCCACTTTCAAAAGATCCTTTAAACTGTCCTTTTTGTAAAGGCATCATCAAAGGCTGTCCGTCTTTATAACTGTCTTTTAACACTGAGTCAGTTGACGATTTAATTACCATATCAAAGGTCAAAAAGTCTCCTTCTTTTGCAGTTTTACCTGACTTGCCTTTTTCATGTATTATAAGTCTATCTCCTTCCTCGGTGGTGGTGATTTTAAATTTATCGCACGATGTAAGTCCACCTAGGATTAATAGTGCCAAAAAGCTACTCGATAGTTTCATTTGTTTTTATTTAGGTATGATTAAAAATTTGTTATTTTGGTTGTAACAATAATTGGTTTTTATAATAAGGGAGCAAATTTAGGAATTTTTCCACCGTTTCTTCTAAACTTTGTTTAGACCTTCCTCCGGCAGCGTTTTTATGACCTCCACCTTCAAAGTGCTCACGAGAGAAATCAGAAACTGAAAAATCATCAACCGAACGGAATGAAATCTTGATTAAGCCGTCTTTTTCTATAAAAATAGCAGACATAACCACTCCTGCCATCGATAATCCGTAGTTTACTATTCCTTCGGTATCGCCTGTTTTTGAGTTAAACTTTTGCAGTTCTTTTTGAGAAAGTTTGATATAACAAACTCTAAACTCCGGCAAATACACTAATTTTTTATTTAGAATATATCCCAAAAACTTAAGTCTGTCTAAAGTATTGTTATCAAAAAGACTTCTATGAATTTGGTTAGGCACTACACCTTTGGCTAAAAGTAACCCGGCAATACGGTGTACTTCTGGCGACGTCGCTTCGTATTTAAACGAACCCGTATCGGTCAAAAGACCTGTATAAAGACATATAGCACTCTCTTGATTTATCTGTTCTACGTCTCCTATTTTATCAATAAACTGATACACAAGCTCACATGTAGAAGAGGCTTTTTCGTTCCAAAAAATATAATCTGCGAAGTCTTCAGGTTGCTCATGATGGTCAATCACGATTTTTTTTGCGGGCGAAGCCAAAAGTGAATCTTTCATGTCTTTGATTCGAGCTGCCGCTGAAAAATCTAAACAGAAAAACAAATCCGCTTCTGCCATCAGCTTTTCGGCATATTCTTTTTGATCAGACTCATATACCACAACATCAGACACACCCGGCATCCATCCCAAAAAATCGGCGTAGTCTGTTGGACTAATAAATGCCACTGAATCAAAATGGAGGGTTTTAAGGTATGCATACAAACCAAGACCACTACCAAATGCGTCACCATCTGGATTTTGGTGCGAAGTAATGACTACTTTTCGGGCATTCTTAAAATCTGATTGGAAATCTGCTAACTCTTGAGGACTATCGCTAAAATATTTTACCATGTATTGTATTATTCGACTGCAATTTACGAACCTATTTCGGTATTGTTTTTTAAAATTCTCCAATTTTTGAACATAAATGAGTTTATTCAAGTATAGTATATCAGAAGGCTATATTTTCAAAATGTTGATTTGAATAATCAAATCCTTAATGCGAATTGCTTTGATTCATATAAAAAGTACATCTAAAGGCCAAATGTTTATTTTTGAGTCTTTTTTTAAACTTAGAATTTAATCCCTAATTTTGGGCAACAAAAAACCAACAAAACAAACAAATGGCAAATAATAGAACATATACTATGGTTAAGCCCCACGCAGTGGCTGACAATCAAGTAGGTGGAATCGTGAAAATGATAGAAGAAGGTGGTTTCAGAATAGTAGCGATGAAAAAAACGCAACTAACTGCAGCTCAAGCTGGAAAGTTTTACGAAGTTCATGCAGGAAGACCTTTTTATGGTGAGCTTTGCGAAATGATGTCTGCAGGTCCAATAGTAGCAATGATTTTAGAAAAAGACAATGCAGTAGCAGACTTCCGAACTTTGATAGGTTCAACTGACCCTGCTGAAGCAGCTGACGGAACAATCAGAAAGGCTTTTGCAAAATCTAAAGGTGAAAACGCCGTTCACGGATCAGACTCAGATGAAAACGCTGAAATCGAAAGTTCGTTTTTCTTTAGTGGCTTAGAAAGATATTAATCTTTTCGTTAATTCATATTATTTGGCATCGTTCCTAAACAGGAATGGTGCCTTGTTTTTTTATACTCTTATGAAAAATATTCTGGTATTGTTTCTAGCCATAGGCCTAGTTTCTTGTGGCGATTCTGTTCGAAAAAAAGAATACAAGTCTCCGGACGAAGTATATGGCGAACTGTTTGAGAAAAGCGTAGTGGCACTCACAGAATTCGACTCAAAACAGATTGCAGATGCCATTCCGAAGGGAAAACCAGAAGATATCATAGAAAAATATAAGATAGATAGCAAAGAGCCCAATTTTGATATCGCTGCCTTTTTTAAGGCCAACTTCACTATCCCAAGCTATTCGGAAAACCAAATTGCAGGAAAAAGCATAGCAAAATACATAGAAAACTATTGGGACTCAAACCAACGAAAACCCCATGACGACGGAAGCGGGCTTATTCCTACTCGTCTACCCTATTTAGTGTCTGGTGGAAAATTTGAAGAATACGAATATCAAAGTATGTATTTTTCAATTTGTGGCCTAATGGCAGCTCAAAAAGACTCTATGGCCATGGGCTTAATGTTAAACTCCATACAGTTTATTCAAGATTTTGATAAAGTACCTGCTGGTAATAGAAGTTACATGCTTTCTAGGTCTAGTCAGCCGTTTTTGTCTTTGAGTTTAGAAAAAATATTTAAAAATGACCCGGAAGGTCTATTAAAATATCTTACAAACCTTACAAAAGAATACCAATATTGGATGTCTTCTGAAAATAAAGAAGAAGCACTCGCTCAAACTGAAGCAAAAAAAACGAGCTCAGCATTTAAAAAAGTGGTGTTTTTAGAAAATGACAACATCCTAAACCGATACAACGACTCTACAAATAGACCAAGGCCTGAGGCATATACCACAGACAAAAAATGGGCTGCCGCAAACAAAACCACCTTTCAAGACATAAGAGCGAGTGATGAAGCCAATTGGACGTTTTCAAACCGTTGGAGAGGGACTTCGGGCTTTACGCCGACTCAAATACTTCCTGTTGACTTAAATGCTTTGCTATATCACTACGAAACCACGCTTGCCAAAGCCTATGACCTCAAAGGCGAGCCAAACTATGCCAATAGTTTTAAAGCTCTCGCAGCTAAACGAAAAGAAGTTTTTAATAAAACATTCTGGAATGAGGAAAAAGGCTATTTCTTTGATTATGACTTTAAAACCAAAACCCAATTAAACAAGATGACGTTGGCGGGTATTTATCCCCTAATAACAGGTTTAGCATCTACCGCACAGGCAGAAAGAGTTGCTCAAAACATTGAGAAGTATTTTCTTAAACCGGGCGGGCTGTCAAACATCGCTGATGAAGAAACAGGATCAGCGGGCCTTCAAATGATAGCGATTCAAGGACTAGAAAAATATGGCTTCAAAGAATTAGCAGGTAAAATAAAAGCTCGTTGGTTAGCAAACAACACGCAATACTTTGTAAAAACAAACAAAATTGAGGAGCACCAACTCGTTTCAAATAACGGAACGCAGGTAGACGCAGAGATATACAAAAATGGTAGAAAAGAAAAAGCAGCTGGTGTATTAATGTATTTGTTACATTAAACCAGCTGCTTCTAGCAATACTATATCGGGAAGCTTATCTAAGGTCTACTACCTCTACTCCCGGGTATTTTTTCTTGTCAAAGTTAAACGTAGCATCACTTGCGGCTACATTCGGAATGAATTTGTCAATTCTGAAAACCGTTCTTTTTCCAGACTTATCCCAAACTTTCCAAGTTTTTATGCTTTTGTCTCTTTTATTGACTGTAATCTGAATTTTAGCCACATTGGCTTTTGTAGTAGTGGGCGAAAGCTCTACAATTTCGTATGTTTGGCTACCAATTTTTTTCTCTTCTTTAAAGGCATATCTGTACCCTTTTTTGTAAATGGTATAGATTTTTGTTGGAGAAAAATCGTTTTCGTCATTGGTGTTTAATTCTGAAATATTTACCTCGTTTGTTTCTTTTACAAACGTATACAGTTCTTTTCCGTTGTTAAATATCTCTTGACCGGCAGTTTTTAACTTAAACTTATTGCCTTTCACTATTACATTTCCTGTGAAAACATTGGTAAGTTTAGCGTTTGCTCCTTCTACTCCATAAGTAAAATTTGCATTAAATGTTTTGAGCGATTTGTATTTCGCACTCATGGCATCTAATATCTGCTCGGCTTTTTTGTCTTGTGCTGAAGCTCCAAAAAATAATGAAACTTGAATAATCGTTAATAATAAATACTTCATGTATAAGTTCTTTTTCTTAGTTAGACGTTTTGAAACCAATAAAGGTTTAAAACTAAATACGTAATGAAATGTTAATTCCGTTGCAAATTTCGCAAAATTTCCTCTAAATGTTCCAAATCTTTAACCAAAACTTCACGAGCCTTGCTTCCTTCAAACGGCCCAACGATGTTAGCACCCTCTAATTGATCAATGATTCTACCTGCTCTGTTATAGCCCAATTTCATTTTTCTTTGAATCAATGACGTACTTCCTTGTTGATGAATAACTAACAGTCTTGCAGCCTCATCAAATAATGGATCTAAATCTTTCGGATCAAAATCTAAAGAATCGGGTTCATCATCTCCAAAAAACTCAGGTAGTAAATAGGCAGAACCAAATGCTCGCTGCTCGCCAATAAACTCACAAATACTCTCTACTTCTGGGGTATCTACAAACGGACACTGAAGTCGAATCATTTCTGAACCTGTAGATAATAACATATCTCCATTGCCCACAAGCTGCTCAGCACCGCCTGTGTCCATAATTGTTCTCGAATCTACTTTAGCGGTTACTTTAAACGAAAGCCTCGCAGGGAAGTTGGCTTTGATAAGACCAGTGATGACATTGACCGAAGGTCGTTGCGTTGCTACTATTAAGTGAATACCAATGGCCCTCGCAAGCTGTGCAAGCCTCGCAATTGGCTGCTCCACTTCTTTTCCGGCAGTCATCATTAAGTCCGCAAGCTCATCTATTACCAATACTATGTAAGGCAAAAACTTGTGGCCTTTTTCGGGATTAAGCTTTCTTTTGACAAACTTGGCGTTATATTCTTTAATGTTTCTTACGCCTGCATCTTTCAATAAATTGTACCTGTTGTCCATTTCGATACATAGCGAGTTTAAGGTATTTATCACCTTTTTTGTATCTGTAATAATGGCCTCTTCAGCATTTGGAAGCATGGCCAAAAAGTGTCTTTCTATTTTATTGAAAAGCGTAAGTTCCACTTTTTTGGGATCCACCAATACAAACTTAACTTCGGCAGGGTGTTTTCTATAAAGTAATGAAGCCAAAATAACATTAAGTCCCACAGATTTACCTTGACCAGTAGCACCCGCCATCAGTAAGTGGGGCATTTTGGCTAAATCCGCTATGTATATTTCGTTTGAAATAGTTTTCCCTAATACAATCGGCAACTCGTAGTTTGACTTCTGAAATTTGTCTGACGCCAACACCGATTTTATAGAAACCATTTCACGGTTTTTATTCGGCACCTCTATACCTATAGTTCCCTTTCCTGGCATTGGAGCTATGATACGAATACCAAGAGCGGCCAAGTTTAGTGCAATGTCATCTTCTAAATTTTTGATTTTAGAAATCCTAACACCAGCCTCGGGTACTATTTCATATAAGGTTACGGTTGGCCCAATGGCCGCTTTTATAGACGAAATACCAATAGCGAAATTATTGATGGTCTCTACAATCTTATTTTTGTTAAGCTCAAGTTCTTCGTCGCTAACTTTCGGACCCGAGTTACTGTATTCCTGCAGCAATGAAAGCGGCGGATATTGGTAACTAGCCAAGTCAAGTTTAGGGTCATACTCGCCATATTGTTCCAAAACAGAATTTGAGTCTTCGTCTTCAACCGGACTAACAAATTTGGTTTCCGACATTTCAAGTTTTAGCTCTTCCTTAGGCTCCTCGGGTTTTTCTACCGTAAATGACACTCCGCCAGTAAATGGTTTTTTAGGTAAGCTACTTGGCTCAAAACTCTCCTCATCTTCTTTTTGAGCGGGCTTAGCTGCCGCTTTTGGTGTAGGTTTTATTTCAAACTCTTCTTCTTCACTTTCTTCCTGCTCTTCTTCACCAAAGTTTATCTTACTTTTAGTTCTTTTTGGAAAATACTTAGACAAAACGTAATCGTCTATTTTGGTTAAACCATGAAAAAATACCAACCAAACAAATAGAAAAAGTAAAATCAACAAGATGCTTCCAAAACCAAAAAGCTTATACAAAAAGCTGTTTGTACTGAAGCCAATGTTTCCAGAAAGGAGATGGGTTTTTAATTCGAAAATATAAACAAAGTACCCGAAAAATATAGAAATGAAAAATATATAAAAGACAGTGCCTATTGAAAAACGAGTAAGGTTCATTCTAAAAAGGTCCTCTTTAAATAGCAACCTGAAACCCGATAAAAACAAAATTGGGATGATCAAAAAAGCAGAAACACCAAACCAAATGAAGATAAACCAATGGGCGATATTGGCCCCCAAAAGTCCCAAAACATTGGAAGCACTCTTTCGGTCTTTATTAATTACGTCTGCTATTTGCTGCTGGATAATGTCTTGATCAGACGAACCCGTGAACAAATATGACACAAAAGCGATTAATAAAAATACTGATATGAGAATTAACAAAACACCAAAAATGAGAGGAAACTGGCCTTCTTTGGGCAAATATCCTTCTTTTTTAGCCTTCGGGCTAGCTACAGCCTTTTCAGTAGCCGGACTCGACTTCTTTTTTTTTCTAAATGAATTAGACATCTTAAACGTGAATTATGGGAAAGCAAATGGTAATACAAAACTAAAAAAATTATAACGAAACCATTGCCTCTTTCTGTTTCTTTTTGGTACATGACCTAAAGATATAAATCCAAATATACCATAACAGAAAAAATTATGCCCATTACGCTGCTTAAACAAAGCCCCAGATAGACATAATTTTTTCTTATAAACAATACTTACTTTTGACGAAAGCAAAAACAAAATTTTCTGCTTTCTATCTATTTTTTAAACTCCTTTTTTAACCATATCAAGGATAGAACCCAGCTGTTTTTTCAAAGCCGGCTCTGCCGCTTTTGCTGCCAATCCGCCTTTTTCTAGATTGCCAACGCCACCCAAAGCACCTTTTATCAACGAACCCATCTGGTCTCCGCCGCCGCCACCTAAGGCAGACATTCCCATTTGCATAAGGCCGAGGTTAGACTTAAGTCCAGCCGCTTTACCTACTAGACTTCCACCACCGAGCATACCGCTGATTCTATTTGCTCCCAAAAGAAGCTTAATAGTACTCACCAGTTTCTGAAGGGCATTTTGCTTTACAAGGCCTTTGCTAGCCAAGGGAATCATACTTTTTAAACCACCCAAAGAGCTCGTTAATTTATCTTTAAAATCGCCTTTTGATTCTTTCGTTTCTTTTTCAAGAGCTACGGCAGACAGGTTCAGTGTTTTCTCTAACCCAGCCTTATCTCCACTTTTTTGTAAACTAAGTGCTTGATCTAACAGGCCCTCTATTTCCATAGCGTTAGCAGATGAAGCTACATTAATGCAGAATAAAGTGAGGATAAATAATACTAATTTTTTCATTTTTTTTGCGTTTGTGTTATTTTAGAAATTAATTTAATCTTTTTGCTACTTTTCCTACGGTCATACCTTGCACCAATATTGAAAAACATACAATCACATAGGTTATAGTCACCCAAATCTCGCGGTTCATTTCGGGACTGATAGAAAGTGCCAATGCTATGGATATTCCGCCACGAAGGCCACCCCAGGTCAAAAGCAAAAGCGTGCCTTGTGTCAATTTTTCCTTTAACCTGATAGCAAGCGAAGGTATATAAACAGATATGTAACGAATTATCAAAACCACGAAAATCAGTATCACCGAAACCATGAGAACCGTCTTTGATGTCTGAATAATTAAAAGCTCAAGGCCTATCAATACAAATAAGATAGCATTTAATATTTCGTCAACCAACTCCCAAAACTTGTCCACATAGTTGGCCGTAATGTCAGACATCCCCAGGCTTTTTGCCTTGTTTCCAGTAATAAGTCCTGCAATCACCATAGCCAAAGGACCCGAGATATGTAAATAATGAGCAAAAGTATAACCACCCATTACAGTTGCCAAGGTTATCAATACCTCTACTTGGTAGTTATCTATACTCGCAATAAGTTTATACGCTATATATCCAATCGCTAAACCGAAAACTATACCTCCAACAGCTTCTTTAAAAAACAATGTGGCTATGCTACCCGCATCGAAAACGGCACCTGGCTTTGCAAGTTGAAATATGGTTATAAAAACCACTACCGCTACTCCATCATTAAACAGCGACTCGCCGGCTATCTTGGTCTCAAGAGACTTAGAAACGCCTGCACTTTTTAATATACTCAAAACCGCAATTGGGTCCGTTGGAGAAATTAATGCTCCAAAAAGCAAAGCCTGAATGAGAGAAACCTCAATTCCGAAGCTATTTAATAGTCCATATGAAATGTAGCCAACAGCAAATGTGCTAATCAACACACTAATGGTAGAAAACAGCAAAATGGCCAAACGCTCATTGCTAAGATCTTTAAATTTTATGTGTATCGCTCCTGCAAAGAGCATAAAACTCAGCATCCCTTCTAACAAGAGGTCCGAAAAATTTATAGAACTCAGGTGAGCCGTTAGGTCGTCTTTTATTACTGGAAAAAAATATCCAACAACGATAATAATCATTGAAAATACCAAAGAAACCAACATGAGTCCGATAGCAGCTGGCAACTTCAAAAAACGAAAATTAATGTATGCGAAGCCTGCGGATAGCACGATAAGTACAGATAAAATATGAAAAAGTTCCATAGGTGGGTTTTTAAAAAAAATGAGGAATAAGAACTATACAAATATAGGTTTTTAATACAGTTCAAAAAGCTTTTGAAATTATCTTTAAAACAAAAACTCCTCAATAGAAATTTTCTAATGAGGAATCCTAGACTCTAAAAAGAATCGCAAGCCAAAGGGCTTTATATTTTTACTATCTCAGCCAATTCAAATCGGCCGCTCTCTAATATGTCTTTCGCAAATTTGATGTGACCCGATGGTGCCATCAAAAACAATTTACCGTCTTTTACTTTCGCCATTTCGTGAAACAACGTCAACTCAGAAACCGTCCTTCTAAGGTTATCTGCCTTCAATACTACCTGAAAATAATGTGTTTTTCCGCTTTCTGTTTTCACAGTCATATCGGGATTAAACATTACATTATCTCCTTGGCGTTCAAACTGAATTGGCTTCTCGTAACCTTCAATATCAGCCTTAATGTTTGAAAAACCTTTTTTCATAGCCCAGGCAATAGTTTTCTCGATATGTTTTGTCTTGTTCATAAAAATTTGGAAGGAAAAGCCCCTCGGATATATAGGTAAGCGAAGGTACGATAATTGATATTTTTCGAAGGTAGGCATTTTTTTGAAAAATCACAAAAAAACCACGAAAAAGCAAAGAAATTTTAACAAAAAAAAGAAAAATCTAATAAATTTTTGATTTATTTCTTCAAAACACCCAAATCACAAATGGGGATTTTGAATAAAGAAAATACACTAACAAAATGGCTTTTTTTACGAAATTTTAAGATATCAAAATGCCATATTTACCTAAAAACACAAAAACCACCGCAAAATTTACGGTGGTTTTAAACTGACCTATTTTCAAAAATTACTTTTCATTTGGGGCGTTTTAACACGCTATCCGCTATATCTTTTATATTTCGGCCAAGCCAGAAATACAAAAGGATGCCGCTTCTATCGTTAACGCAATAAACTTTGCAGGCCCTTTTAAATCACGGCCTCTTTAAGCTTAGTTTCTGCTATTTCATTTTTAAGAAAACCGTTAAAAAAGCCTTTCACCTCAAACTTAGTTATGGCGATTACTAAGCCTACTCCAATTGCGAAAAATCCAATGTATTGAAATGCCTCGCCATAGCTTATGTTTTCAGACTTAAACAGAAAACCCATTGCCATGCCTCCAATATTTCCTCCCGCTCCTACTATTCCGGCTACAAGGCCTACGTTTTTAGAATTAATGAAAGGTGTAAGAGCATAGTTGGCACCATTTGCCATTTTAAGAAACAAAGCAAAAAACAACATGCTACTGATAGCAAACACCAAAGAGGATGAATTTGCAAACCAAACTAAGCCCAAGCCCTCTACTACAAGAAATATTGCCAACAACCACCCCTTGCCTGAAAGGCCTTTTTTCTTGCCTATTTTATCTGCAAAAATACCACCAAGTGCCCGAGCGAATATATTCATAAACCCAAATAGCCCTGCCAGGAAACCCGCGTTTTTTTGATCCACCCCGAAATTGTCTACAAAGTGTAAGGCAGCCACATTGTCAAACGTAATTTCCATACCGAAACTAAGTGCATACGCCATAGCCAATGCCCAAACTCTCCAGTCAGTTAATACCTCTTTGAGGTTTGGCTTCTCTTTTATTTTTATTTCTCTATTTATATCTTCGAAGTTTCCCGCTGGTGTATCGGTTGTAAATTTGTAATATAAAAATGCACAAAGTAGCAACAAGGTACCTGGGACTATCATTGCTAATCTCCACGCTTCTGAGTTTGTGTATCCAAAGCCTACTATAACTGCAAATATAACAGGCATCACCATGTTGGTGATTCCACCACCGAGGTTTCCCCAGCCTCCAGTAATAGCGTTTGCAGTACCTTTTATATTTGGAGCAAACATAACCGAGGTGTGATATTGGGTAATAACAAACGATGCCCCTATGACACCGATTGCCAGCCTAAAAAGTAAGAACGTTTCGTAGGTATGAGACAAACCAACCAAGAACACTGGAATAGAACAAACCAACAATAAAGTAGTGTAAGTTTTGCGAGGTCCCCAGGTATCACAAAGTCTCCCAATTAATAAACGAGCGATAATGGTAGCTGACACAGCAGCAATGATTGTATTTCCAATTTGACCTTTGGTTAATCCTAGGTCTTCGCGGATAGTTGGCATAAGCGGTGCTATACCAAACCAGCCAAAGAAACACATAAAAAATGTTAACCAAGTGATGTGAAAAGTCCTCATTTGAACGGTAGATAAATCAAACATTTTGATTTTTTCTAAAGGCTTTGCATTGTTGTTCATACTAGTGATATTTTGAGTATTGTTTTTTAAACGAATAACTTAAATAAACTTTAATAAGGCTATAAATAAGCATTTTCAAAATTTAATACTCAAAAATAAAATTAAGTATTAATACTCAAAAATAAATGGCTATTAATTTAAGTATTTTTGGCAATTTTCCGCCCCAATTATAAATCTTTCTTTAGATTGTTATATTTCTAATACCGACGTGAACTTCTGGGTATTATTTCAAATCACATTTCCTGAGAAATTGACAAAAAGAGAAGACGTATTTGTGAATATGAAAATCACATTTCCAATAAAAAGATCCATGGAGACAGATGGAGAAAACAAGGAGAAAGAGAATTGTCGAAACAAAAAGTCAGTGTGGAAATAGATTTTAAATTAAAAGAACCTCCCCAAACTCAAAGAGGAGATTCTCCTTTATTTTTCAAACATTACGCCTTCGTCTTCTATCGAAAGGTTTTTAACCAATAATCCCAAAAGTTTGTCGTGAACGGCCATGTAAGCTGGCAAATGCACAATCTCTTTTTTGTTTCTTGGTCTTGGTAAGTTTATGTCTACAATTTCGCGGATGGTTGCTTCTGGCCCGTCGTTCATTACCACTACCCTATCCGATAAGAAAATGGCCTCTTCTATGTCGTGCGTTACCATCACGATGGTTTGTTGCCTTTTGTTTAGGTTCCATATTTTGAGCAACTCTACGTGCATCGAGCTTTTGGTGAGAGCATCTAATGCTCCAAAAGGCTCATCGAGTAAAAGCACCGAAGGGTTAATGGCAAATGCACGGGCTATGGCTGTTCGCTGCTTCATACCGCCGGATAACTGACTCGGCAGCTTGTCTTTGTGTTGCGAGAGGTTCACCATCTGTAGGTTGTATTCTACTATTTGGTGTTTTTCTTCTTTGGTTTTGTTTTTCAAAACTGAATCTACGGCTTCGTACACATTTTTGTAGACGCTCATCCAAGGCAAAAGCGAATAGTTCTGAAACACTATGCCACGGTCTGGCCCTGGTCCTTTAACGGTTTTGCTATTTACGGTTACGGAGCCTTGCGTGGGAGTTACCATGCCACTTATGGAGTTCATTAGCGTGGATTTACCACAGCCTGAGTGGCCAATGATGCTTACTATTTCTCCTTGGCCAACTTTTAAATTTATGTCTTTTACGGCCGTAAATACGGTTTTATTATTGGTTTTAAAAGAAATGGTTACGTTGTTTACTTCTATACACGGAGCAAAAACCTTCTCTTTTTCTAATGCGATCTCTTTTTCTAATGTAGCGTTCATATTATGTAAAAATTTAGAAACCTATACTTAATTTATCCATTTTGCGTGAGGGATAGGCGTGAAAAGCCCACAGCTGGCGTAGCCGCGAGGACTTGCAACAGATAGCCCGACCCGATAGGGACACGCCCTATAAAAATCACTTTTTGTTTTCGTAGGCAAAGTAATTTTGAAGACCGCTAAAAAACTTATCGAGCAAGAGCCCCACAAACCCAATGATAAGAATGGCCGAGAGGATTTTTTCAAGGCTAAGACCATTCCAAGAATCCCACACAAAAAAGCCGATTCCGACACCGCCCGAGAGCATTTCACCAGCCACGATGACCATCCAGGCTACACCGATAGCCAAACGCAAACCTGTAATAATATGAGGCAAAGCGAATGGAATGAGGATTTTGGTGATGTATTTCCATTTAGAAAAGCCGAATGCTTTACCTACGTTTTTGTGGTCGCCTGGAATACTCGAAACTCCGAATGCGGTGTTAATAAGCGTGGGCCAAAGCGAAGTAATGGCGATGATAAAAACGGTAGCACCCTCAGAGGCCTTGAATGCCAAAAGCCCCAATGGAAACCAAGCTAGCGGTGAAACTGGACGTAAAACCTGAACAAGTGGGTTAAGCAAATTCATGGTGAACTTGGAGCCACCCATGAGCATACCCAAAGGAATGGCGATCAAACTACCCATGCCGAAGCCAATCATGACACGTTTGATAGAACTCCAAAGCTGAATACCGATGCCTTTGTCGTTTGGACCGTAGTCATAAAACGGATCGCTGAGCATTTCTAAGAAAACCACCCACGTGGCTGCCGGACCGGGGATTTCGCCTTTGGTAAAAACCGAAACTAAGCTCCAGAGGATTAACAAAATGACCATGCTTCCAAGAAAATAAGCAAAGGAGATTAGTGTTTTTAAAGAAAAAATATTTTTCATGATTACCAGACTTAATGGTGAAAAACGGGAAGAAGGATTGGCCTCCCTCCCTAAAGAATTATTTTTTTGTCGTACTCAAATATGCTGCAGGGTTATTTGGGTCAAAAGCAACGTCTAAGTTGGTTTTAAAACCTTTCATGTCTGCCTGAACAGGCACCCCAGTTTCTTTGGCTACTTCTGCCCATAGGTCATCGAGGATTAGTTTTTCGGCGATGTCTTTATAGTTTGGTGCCGACTTTAGCATTCCAAATCTTACGTATTGAGCCAAAAACCAGATTGCATGGGCTTTAAGCGGGGTATTTACCACGCCGTTATTATAAAAACGCATGTTGTTTTCGCCGTATTTTTGAGCACCTAGGTCGCAACCTAAGTCATAAGAACCCAAAATTCTGCTTTCGATAGCTGCGATTGGAGCGTTTACGTAGTAAGGTTTAGTTAGCCAAGTGGTCGCTTTTTTACGATTTGCAGGGCTTGCGTCTAACCATTTACACGCTTCTACAATGGCTTTCATTACGTTTTTAAGATCTGCTTTGTTTGTAGTCGCAAATTCTGAGTTTACTACCAAAGCTTTTTCTGGGTGATTTTTCCAAATGTCTTGAGAGGTTATCTCGGTAAAACCTACGTTTTGGGCAGCCGCTACACTATTCCAAGGCTCTCCTACGCTGAAGCCCTCCATGTTATCCACTTTCATGTTGGCTACCATTTGTGGTGGTGGAATGGTGATTATACCTACAGATTTTTGGTTTACTCCTGCTGCTGCAAGCCAGTTTCTAAGCCAAATGTCGTGCGTTCCTCCGGGAAAAGTCATGGCAAATGTCACTTCTTTTCTCTTTTTAAGTGCGGCTACTGCGGCAGCTACTTTGTTGGTTTCTTTAAAACCCACTTCACCACAAAAGTCTTTAGAAAGCGTGATGGCTTGTCCGTTGTTTGAAAGTACCATCGCTATTTTCATTTGAGAACCCGCTTTGCCTCCGATGCCCGTATACACCGAAAGTGGCATAGAAAATAAACAGTGGGCACCCGAAAGCTCACCATTAAGAACTTTGTCGCGGATGTTTGCCCACGACGCTTCTTTTGAAAGCTCAACGTTGACGCCGTATTTTTTGAACAAGCCCAACTCTTTGGCTACCACCAATGGAGCACAGTCGGTTAGTGGAATAAAGCCTAGCTTAATTACACCCCCAGCAGATGAAGGTGAAAACGCTGAAGTTATGGTAACTAACGCCAAAAGCATAGCTACTGATAAAGATTTTATTGCTCTTTTCATTTTAATGTTTTTTTAGAAAGTATACTGATTTTAGAACCCCCCAATAGTGAAAAATAGGTCTACACTGGGAGTGAAAACACTTGGTAATTATTGTTTGATAGCGACCGGCTTAGTATAGAAGAAGTCAGGACGAATATTAAGCATTAGGTAGGCCCAATTGCCTGTTTTCTTGGTTTTGTCCATGGTGTTAGACTTTACATATTCCAAAGAGTTGCTGCCTTTCATTATCGAATAGCCTAGCTCTAAGGTTGTAAATTTATTCATGGCAACTTGACCTACAAGGTCTATCTCGCTACCCAATTTTGAGTTTAGAAGCTTGCTGGCACCGTCAAGTTTATTAATGGTTGGTGCGGCTAAGCTGAAGTAGTGACCGTCAGCTGTGAAAGTAAATATTTTGTTAACATATTTTAGTTTTAGATATGCATCTTTTAATCCTCCTGCTGGAGAACCTGTGCCTACGTAGAAATAATCCATGTAGCCCCAATGCTTATGTGGCGTACCATAAAGCGGGTCAAATTTTGAAGTTTGGCCTGCTACCACTTTTTGTCCGTTGTTTCCTGTCAATACTTCGTAACCCGGGCCAAAGGACCACTTGCCTTTTTGCATAGTAGCGAACGCTCCATAGTGATACGCGTTTTTGATGCTAAGGCCGTCGCGGTCTTTGCCTGACTGTGCATAAAACCATGCCTGAGTAGAAACTTTCCCGAAAAACGAAGAGGCGTTTCCGAATTGGTTGTTGGCCATTAAGCCGTAAGTCATGCGTGAGTTTACCCCAGCTTGGTTGTATCTGCGACCGTATACGTACCCTTGGGTGGCATTTCCTAAACTGTCTGATACGTATTTTGAGAAATCATCTTTAAAAAACAACGCTGACAATTTGGTTTGCTTAAACTTTCGGGTCAAGTAGGCCATTTGAAAAGACTTAAACTGTTGGTTTTGTCCGTTTGTACTTAAAGGCGTAGCCAATACCAAAGCCCCGTTTTTGCCTGCCGTAGGAATAAAACCTGCGGGAATAGCCAAGGTTACGTTTTTGTTTGAAAGTGCCGTAGTGGGTGCATTTCCTGCTGTGTAATAGGTGCCGTTTACACCGAAACCATCTGAGTTTTGGTTAAAACCACCACCGAAGTCTAACAGCCAGCCCATGTGCTGAGCTTTAAATATGGCGGCGTCAAACCTTCTGGCTTGCTGTAACCAATCGAGGTTACCCAAAAGACGGACGTCGTCATAAACGAGCTCTTGTCTTCCTATTTTGAGTGAAAGGTTTTGTATAGGCCTAAATTTGATGGTTGTGTCTACCGAATTGGCCAAGATTAACTCGGCGTTGGCTTCATGCACCATCAATCTGCTACCGTCAGCGTTGCTTATCGAAGAGGCGTCTTGCCCCCAGACTCTGACGTCTTGAACAGAAGTTGTGAAAATAACACGATCCCATTTGTAGCCGAAAGTCAAACGCGTACGCTGTGAGGTAAAGGCGGCGGTTTTGGCACCGATTGGAGCTAAATTGCCTAGCCCATCTCTAACTTCGGTACGTGTGCGAATCTGACCTACTAAGCTCATTTGTGCCGAAGCGGCAGTTTTTATAAAATAAATAAGTATAAATAACCAGATTTTCTTTGAAAATAATTGTTTCTTTCTCATTGGAATAAACTTAATAAAATAAAACTTTTAATGACTGTTTTAGAAACCCTCTAAACACCAGTTTTACACATACACAAATAAGAAGAAACACTGGTTTTTAAAAACCGTTTTTAGGTCAGCAGTTTGTTATTTGAAAATAATTAATTTTCTTTACACCCTGCCTATATGTTTCAACACAGAAGGCAAACCCCAAGGCCGTCGGCGGTACTCCAATACCCCTTCGGCCGTTTTTTTCGGCTCTTGTATGCATCCAAGAGTACCAGGTGCTCCACCACCCTTTATCTATTTTTCTTAATCTTTTGTTACCTAATTACAGCCTTCTGGCTTTTTAGTTTCTCTTGATTATCAAATTGATGATTCGAAATTATAACTAAGTATAAGTACTCAAATTTTTTTGAGTATTATTTTACATATTCTCATAAAAGTTCTTTTATAGTTTTAATAAAAAATTAAAAAATTTATATTTCTAAAAATAAAACAAAAAACATTAAATTTTTACGCACTCATTAGAGAAACTAATTTTTTCAATATTTTCATATTTGTCTACACCTTTGGCCATTTTATAAACTCATTTTCAGTATTCATTCATTTTTAAATTGAATATTGAAGATATTTTAAACTACTATTTTTCATTTCACGAAAATAGACAACTATCTACTTTAAATAAGAACCTTTAAATAATACAATACTTAAACATTTTAAGTTAAATACTTATATCAATGAAGACCTTAGTGTCAAAAGAATAAAAAGAGGCAGTTTTGAAAATGTGGCTTTCCTACCTTATATCTTTATTAATAAATACATTATGATGAAATACCTACTTTTGACTTTTTTGGGATTTACGCTTTGGGGCTGTGGCACAAAAGCAAAAAAAGAAACGCATGTGACTTTACAGGTTGCTGAAATGAAAATTGATTCTATAGCACTTGAGTCTATTTTTTTAGACAGCAGTCTAACTAAAATTTCAAGTCTCGAAGCGAGCTCGCTTTGGGGATTCTTACCTGATACAAGTGAATATTTTGAGCTTTTAAATAGCTTTAGAAGGTTAGATTCATTAAAAAGTGCGGGAAAGTATGAAAACTATATTTCAAGCCTCGATATCGGTATGTATAAAGACATAACAGGCATTTTATTAAAAGACATTTCTGTGTCTGAAGCCAAAACACTTAGGGTGTGGGGGATAAACTATAGCAGCTATGAGGCTTGTCCGTACTTTGATGGCAAAGTGTTATTTATTAGTACCATTGAAAATAACAAAACGACAGCCTGCGTACCATTTGCATATATTAAAACCTCGGCAGACGCTCCTTTTTACGAAAACTTCAGTACAAGTTCTACATTAAAGCCAAATGGAAAGGTGCTTATAAATGAAACCCATGAGGCTGGCGGAATAGACGAAAAAGATAAAGCATACATTGAAAAACGGAATGCCAAAATCGAGTATTCTGTTTTTTAATTAATGAAAGAGTATTTTGCTAAACCCTCCTTTTTCCTTTTTGGAAAATATATCTATAGTTCACAAAAACACCATTTGATATATAGGTTCCAGTATTGGTGACGCCATCACGAAGCTTATTGAGGGTTAGTCTGTTGCTTAGCGAAACTTGGCTATTATTTATGGTTTTAGTAACCCCAAAACCGAAATGAGCCCCAAAGCCGATTGAATTGGTATTAAAGAATAGTTCTTTTTTATCCCCGTAAAAATCGTTTATCTGACTATTTAACTTATAATTAAAAGCAATCTGCGGACCCAAATCAACAAACAGATTCAGCTTTTTGGCTTTAAAATTAAACTTAAAGTCTATCGGTACATTGATTGAACTGTTTGAAAAACTTAGGGTGTCATTTTGGGTATATCCTACGTTTACTATTACGAGCTCATGCTTCGCCTTGTATGAATAATGATTTACGCCAATCTCTACGGCTATTTTTTCATTTGGTTTTACCTGAAAAGCCAAGCCAAACTGAGGCCTTAGGTCTTTTTGTAGATATAAAATTGGTTTATTATAAAAGGTATACGTAATTAAGTAATCGTATTTAACAAACTGAACTTGTGGTCCCAAATCAAAGCCAATGGACAACTCTGGCTTGTTTTTGAACTGCTTATTTTCAGAAGGTGAATAGGAAATCTTATTATACTTTTTCACTAAATCAGAAATCTCGTTCTCGCTTATTGGGTTGACTTTGCTGTTGATTAACTGAATCAGACTAAAGTCTTTTGTAGGCAAAATTTTGTTTTTAATATACGCTTTTACTTCTCCTGGCTCAATGAACTCAAAAGTTTCTTTTTCTTTAAACACATACGTTACGTTTTCTCCTTTGGTTATTTTAAAAAAACTTAGTGGCCCATTAAAAATATTTTGAGCTAAATAATACATGTCTTCTTTTTCTATAACCTTATAAAAGACCTTAGGTGAAGTTATAACTTTAATGTTTTCAACCTTAAACTCCTTGCTGGCGTTTTTAGACATTACTAAAACATTCTGATTGCCTAATAATGTGATTTGACCCTTATATTCGGTGTTGTTTTTGTCAGTAAGTGTTCCTTCAAATGGCTTTTGAGCAAATAGACTCACAGAGATAAATAAGAAAAATAGAATTTGTTTTTTCATTTCGGCAGCAGTTGCATGCTTTTATTTAATGTAAAATTATTATTATTTCGCCCAATACTCAGGCTGAATATTGGGCGAATATTTTTTTTGCAAATATAAGGCAAAACAACTTGTGACTTAAAATTTAATTATCAACAAAAAGTCAGTATCGTTTGACTAAAACTTAATGCCAAAACCTCAATATTTCCAACTACTGACATCAGCCTCTGCTGGTGCTTTCATTTCTTTTACCCACTTGGGTATAAACATGCGGTGGTACCGTAGCCGGCTAATATAGTTTGGTTGTGTATGGTCGCCATTCCAGCAGTGTTCGGCCCTGTCGCCATAGTCTACTTCGCCATCGTAGGTTGGGCCAGTCAAGTTTTTGAGCTCTTCCTCTGCCAAATAAACGGCATTGTTTAGGTAATAATTATCCATATCACCACAGTAAATCCTGATTTTTCCTTGCCACTTTGGGCCATTTACTGGCCAGTCTCTCTTCAGAATGTACGTGAGGTCATAATTTTCTTTCCAATATTTGGCCACATTGTGATCTATTACACCCGTTTTTTTATCCCATATTCGCATCGGGTAGCCGTCTTTGCCCACTGGCGAATACACAGCCTCCCAAATGTCGTACTGCTGTCCGCTTCGGGTTTTGGTGCCCAATACTAACTCATGGAGATTCCCGTCTTGTACCGTTGTAGAAATCTGTCCCAAATAATCGCGATGAGCCGGTTTTAAGGTTTTCTTGTAGTCACTTTCGTAGAAATACGCATTTTTATCTTCGTAGATATTTACAGTTGTAAACGCCCTGAAGTCTATCGGGTCCGGACAAGCCGCAAAGCACCCGTTGTATTCATCTGGATATTTGACCTGAACCGCCAAAGCTTCCCAACCTCCTGTAGAACCGCCGTAGGTAAACCTCGCCCAGCCTTCGCCTATGCCTCTAAATTGCTTTTCGATGTATGGAATTAGCTCATACGTCAGGGCATCGCCATACGGGCCGATATTCTCCGAATTAACGGCATATGAGTCGTCATAGTATGGGCACGGATGTTGAATTTCGATAGCCAGCACTCTTGGGAAGGTTGGTCCCGTCCACATTTTATAGAAATCGTAGGCTTCTTGTTGTACTATTTTGGCGTAGCCATTTATCTTAAAACGCTCATTATAGGTATCGGGCAGGTTTTCATCTGGCGGAGTGGTTCTGAAGCCATCAAAATCGCTCGGAAAATGCCCGTGAAAAATAGCCAACGGGTATTTAACATCCGGGTGTTCATCAAACCCTTCGGGCAGCAAGACGTGTGCCCCCACATACATTGGCCTTCCCCAAAACTCCGTCAAGAGTTTACTTTGAATTTTTATGTGCTTAATGTATTTCGTGTCTTTCGGCTCTTCAATAGGCGGAATCGTCTGATTCAAAACCACCTTTACTAAACTTTTGACTTTCTGATTAATCGTGATTTTTATCGGCTTTGAATAAATATTGCCCGGTGCCAAGTTCCATTGCTGCCCTTCACCTCTATCCATGGGCAACTTCACCACGTGCCCATCTTTCCTTTTAAAGATTTCATATTTATGCAATAAAACCTGCACATAATAGTCGCCCGAAGGTACATCGGCAAGGCTTTGAATAGGGAAGCCTAAACTATTGGTACTGTTTATCAACATTGATTTTGCGGCTGCGTGATTGTCCAAATCTAGCCCAAAAACCATTTGAGTGTCATGCCCTTCGTTGATCTGCATTCGGGGCTCGCTTTTGTTATTGTTTGAAATTAATAGCAGAAGCCTCCCGTCTAATGTTTTCTCACTTGAAGGAAAACTAACTTCAACGCTTACTTGAGCAAATGAAGCAAAATGAATGAATAGTAAGGATAAAAATAAAAGAGTTCTCATATAGCTTTGTTTAGTAAACTAAATCTACAAATTTCATTTCAAAAAAATAAAAAAATGTTGGTGATAGACACTCGAGATTAATTTGTGAATTGAAAAATATTTTTTACGTTGTTTCTATTTAAGGAATAAAGTTCACGTTTGTTTCACGCATACTATAGTGTTGATAAAAGGCCCAGTTCTACGCAGGTTAAGCCTTCGTAGGTATGTAAAGCGGTTTTTACCCGCAGAAAGTGCGATATAGAAATTAAAAGACTATTTAAAGCAATTTAGGGAAATATAGAAAAACAGTATAAAAAGGGGGAGGCGAGATTCACAAACGATTCAAGTTACAACGACTCAAAGCCAAACCAAAATCATACCTTCCCCGCTAAACGAAAATCCTATCACCAAATCAAGCCCATCTTGTCAAATCGAGCGGAGACGCTTGTCAAATCGAGCGGAGACGAGATTCACAAGCGACTAAAATAACAACCGCTCTCGGCTCAGGTCGAGCAGACATATTGTTCTTTCCTTTCCACTTTGTGTATAATACAAAAACATTACTATTTCGGATTTCGATATTAGACTTAGTGAATTGAAAAATCGTCTTACCTACTACTATCAGAATGCCAACTTGCTGAGCCAAAAGTTTTACGTATTTTTGAGCATTCCAACGCTAAGATGATCAAACTCACTTTTTTAAAGGCCAATAAGAATCCGTTCACTGTGGCATTGCTTTTGGCTACAATCGGGGTGTACTTTATGTACTCCTATGCAAATTATGACTTGGCCCCATCGCAAGACGATGTTTTATTGAAAACCGCCCTATTTTTAAAACTACCCAATCCATCGTTCGAAAACCTCCTATACCCCAGCCTAATGCGGCTTACTTATTATTTCAGCGAAAACAACATCAGCCTTCTTTTCAACTTCTATTTTATTATTTCAAGCATCGTTTTCATTACCTTTTTTTATTATTTACGCTTTTGTAAAATAGGGTTTGTTCTAAGTTATTTTTTAGCCATCGGCTTTTTGTTTTCTAGTTTCCAAATAAGCCTTTCTCCTAGAATCACCCTTCTAAATTTGATTTTTGGTTTTATATTTTTAAGTATAATTACATTAAAATCAGAAAGTTATATTAAATGGGCCTATATAGCCGTATGTTTGTTGCTTTGTAACTATGTGAGTGTAACCGAATTTTTATACTTCTTTTTACTTGCATTTGGAATCTGTTGTTACAAAATCCTGTCGCACAAATCATTGAGCACTATCAGTAAAATCAAACCCATTGCTCTAATACTTGCCATTTTTGGAATTTTAGCTTATTTGGGTGGCGGAACCCAAAATCAGTCGGCATTTGTGTTTGAGTTTAAATACCATTTTCTTGATAATTGGAAATATTGGACTGGCGAAGATTATGACTTTCAAGACGAACTAAGGGAGTTTGATCGAATCTATGGTAAATCAAATAGCCTATATGAGTTTGCAACCGTAAATCCACAATTGTTTTTTAAACACATCAAAATAAATTTATACAACTACCTGATTACGGTATTTAAAATTGTAAAATCTTGCTTCTATAACCCTTTCGCTTCTATACTGGGACTAAACACCCGCTATATATTCTTACTTATATTGGCTTTTTTTGTGGTGAAGTTAGACGCAAAGGCCTCTTACAACAAACTAAAAGCCCAATTGTATTTTAATAAATCGAATTTGGGCTTCGTCGAAATGTTTTCTTTGCCAGGCTTTGTAATCGCCATAATAGTGTATCCCAGAAACCATTTCACGCTTTTAGATTTACCTATCTATTTTTTAGTTGTCGCTATTCTTCTACAGTCTATCGTTTTGAAGTCCAACAAAATAGAAAACTGGATAAAAGGGGCAATCTTTTTGATTTTTATAGGTGGAATTGCTACCCAAAAACCAACTATTGCACCCGGCAGCAACCTCGAGTCGTATTTGTACATAAAAAATGCCTCCAAGAAAAAGCACATTGAAGTGCTATCAAACGACATATTTGGATATTACTTTTTTGAAGGAAATTGTACCCTACATGGTTTTGATGGAAATAAAGAAGACTTGACAGAAGCTTTAAATACGAAAAAATATGACATTCTATACCTAACGGCACTCGATTTAGAGATTCCACGCATTAGGGAGTTTTTGAAAAACAAAAATGCTCCCCAGGGTTATGTGAAAATCACAAAATTTGAATCGGTCAGAAGGAATGTATTTGTAAAAAAAGAATCTCTTCATTTATTTTAAATAGCGACTTTTATTGAAATATACCGACTTATTCAATGGGCTTGGCTAGTTTTCATTTTAAATCGTAAAAATGTCTGACTTCAACAATAAAATTGACATAATCGCAATAAATATAATCGTACAAAGTCCGTACCGTTAAACCTCAAGTTTTAGTGGCATGTATTTAGCCTCAAATTTTCATCTATAAAATCCTTAAAGATGTTTACCATTTATTGATTTCATCAAAAAACAATAAAGTAGAAATTCGTTCTTCAGCCTTTTTATATCTAACAGAAATATACTTTTAGAAAAGCAAGAAACTAAACGGTAAAGGTTTAATCCCACACGATATAGTCCCAATACCCACAGGTCCAAACTACGCATGTGTAGGCCAAAATATTACATTGACAGGTACAAACGCCCCAGCAGGCTACACTTACAAATGGTACGTACTCAAAGACGGGGCAGCAAAAGAAACCTTTAGGCAAAACTCCGCTTCGGTAAATCTTTTTGAAACCGCCGGTCATCTGTTTAACACATACCTTACTCCAACTATTTCCGCCACCGGACCCGGCAGTTATTATCTGCAGTGCATTAGCCCCAACAATTGGAAAAATTCCGTGAGGGAGTTTAAGGTGGCCAATGCCATACCCGAAAACCTCAATGCCTCTAACAACAGCCCCTAACCTTAAAAGTGCTGCCCTTTGAAGGCCCCAACACCTTTGGCAACTACAACATAACTTGGATGCTAAACGGCAACCCAATAAGCGGAGCACCCAATAAACCCGAATATACAGCCCCCGGCCCAAGTACATACAACGCTCAGCTGAGTCTTAAGCTAAACCTTTATTTACAACAAACACACCCAAAAATGTACCTGTTCATTCTTCAGCTTTAGTAAGATTCGAATTAGATGGTGAATTATTTGTAGCCCACTATTCAAAGTATGGCGAAAAAGATTCTTGGACATTTAATTATTATATGGGTACTACAAGTGGAGTGGGTTGCAGATTTGGAAATCAAGCATCGAAACAAACTACAATAAACTTGCCTATTCATTAGCTTTAGGAGTAACTGAAAGTAACACTATTTCAGTAGGTACTTCAATTAGTTCCTTAGCCTATACGCTTGAAGGTTTAGAAATGGTCATTGGACAATCATTGGCCCGAATTTTAGGTTTTAGTATCTCTGCATCAGTAACTGCAATAAGTACCATTCCGTTTTTGGTAACTTCGGATCAAAACAAAGATTATGGAGCAGGTGTTTTAGAGCCCTATTTGCTGGCAGTTAAACTACCAGTTGTAGTACCAGTAAATATTTCAATTGACATTGACCATGCCCTTCCAACAGGCATAAACGGAAACTGCATTGTTTATGTTATTTGGGGGCCTAATTTTGAACATTACAAAAATCCACCTCACCCTATTGAAGTAGCAAAATATGGAATGACTTGTTAGAACAAATCTTATGATAGACCAGATACTAAAAAGAGAAATTTTAATTTAGAGTACAATGTTACTACTTTTGATTATGCTATAATTTTTTCTAACTTAGATGATGTCACTGCCAGATTATTGGAATATTCTTTAATTGCACATTATACATTGTATATAAAGTGGGGGAAATTACCTCCCAAACATAAATTACCGAGTTTTAAAAATGATGACCCCTGGAATCCTATTGCTGCTGAAAACGAAAGAGTTAGAAGGGCATTAAAATATGTTCAAGATCAAATAGGAAAAAATGGAAAATAAAAATTTAAAGTATTTGAAAGTATATGAAATTGGACCTTTATACTCAATGAATCCTTTCGAAAGTATTTATGATTCAATAAAAAAAGCAAATGTCTTAAACAACGATAATATCAGACATCTAATTGGAGATATTACCTCTAAAATTGCATCGAATTTCATTGTATTATTTTATGAGAAAGTAAAATTTCCAAATACCGATTGGTTAAGTGTAAGTTTTGTAGATATAGATAATTTAAGTCAAGAAAAAATAAATGAAATTGAACATGATTTTATTAAACTAGGTTACAAAATAGGACAATATATGGGTTCAACTAGATTACTAATTTCAATAACTAAATTATACTCATTAGATTCTGAAAATGAAAGATACATTTATTTACTAACATGTATTTATAATTCAATCTTGGTTTTTTGTGAAAAATTCCAAATTGAAACTACAGAGATATCAAACGCATATAATTTTATGTGTACTTCAGATTTCTATTTGCCTATTATCCTTAAATCGTACCAAAATAAAAAAAAGACATATGTAGCAAGAATTCAATCTAAAAGTGGGTTTTACTATGATAGCTATAGATTGGCATTATTAAAAATAGAAGGCCTAGAAAAAACGTACTATAAAGACATGCAAAATAATAGAGATAATTTCAATATTGAATATTTCGAAATAGGACAAAAAGAAAACTCAGCTGTATTACTCAACAGAATTGATTTTAAACAATATGAGCCATTTAAAACCGGAGGTGGCGAAGTTCCTCCATTTTGTTTTACAGATGAAAAGTGGATAAATAATGATGTTTTCAGTTTTCAATGGGGCGAAGAAGAAAAATACGAATTCAACCTGAAAGAAATGAAATTGAGAAAGATTTAGAATGAAAGGTTTGTTTATTAGTGTTAAAATTACCTACGGAAGATTCCACTTACACCCTAGAGAAAACGATCTTTGACCGCAGAAGCTCCTAAAATATAAACAAAAAAGTCTACAATAGAAAAAAATACAGAAACTGAATATCAAATAAGAGAGCAAACGAAATATCCAACTGTCAAAAGAAATAATGGTTTAGCCAAACAAATTAAGTTGAATATTATAGACAAAGTAAAATTAAGACCCACTTTAATAGGCAATCTATGAAACATTGAATAAGTACGAATTTAAACAAACTAGTGAATCAAAGAGAGCAAAAGAGAATTTATACAAGGCAGTATTTATTAGAAGGAATATGGCTATTAAAAGCAATTAATACTAAAAAGAAATAACGTAATTAAAAATAAAATAGACCACAGATACAAAATTGAAAAACCACAAAAACCGAAACAACATGAAACATACTTTACTGACCTTACTGTGGGTTTGGGCCATTTCAGCAGCAGCCCAGCAAGTAGGCACTGAACAAATAGTAAACAAACAACTCCACAAAGGAGACTTCGTAGTAAATGGCGATAAAGACATTCAGTAACAAATAGCTCCGACTAACGCTCGAGAAGACAAGAATGCCACAAAACGAAACCCCCACCGTCAAATCGAGCGGAGACGAGATTCATAGGCGATTAAAGTACCGCAGCTCTAGACTAACGCTCGAACAGACAAGATTGCCAAACCGAGCCCACACCGTCAAATCGAGCGGAGACCATTGTCAAATCGAGCGTAGACGAGATTAATAAGCGTTTCAAGTACCACAAACTCTCGACTACTACTTGCTTCGAAAAAGATTCAGTATAACCTATAAACAAGCACTAAATGGGAACCAAACTTAAACAGCGATTTAAAAAATCGCTTTACTTTTTAGGCACAAAAAAACTCACCATTTCTGTTAAGCTTTTTGACCTTAATAAACATCTGTCACTTATCAGAATGACGCACCACTGATACACCAGCCCGTTACTCACCCGGATTTAACTCAAAATATAACTTTTAAAACCTACCCAGCGAATAAAAAAATCGCAGTAGTTTTTGGGCACAAAAAAACCCCAACATTTCTGTTGAGGTCTTTGTTCTTCAATAAATAACTGGCATCTACCTACTCTCCCGGGTTTGATCCAAGTACCATCGGCGGTGCGGGGCTTAACTGCTCTGTTCGAAATGGGAAGAGGTGTTCACCCGCCCTATTGACACCATGAAGGTCTTTAGTACCTTTCATTTCTCAATCGGAAGATGTGTTGCGATTCGTCGCACCGGCGAAACGTCGCATCGCCCTCCCTATTGACACCATGAAGGTCTTCAATAGTTTCTAAATCTCTTTAGAAGCTTTTAATATTTTTGACATTGCTCTGTATTACAATTGATTGTAACACATTGCCAATAGAAAAGACTGAAAATTAAAAAAGTGAGAGTTTATCGGTTCATTAGTACTACTCGGCTGCATACATTACTGCACTTTCACCTGTAGCCTATCTACGTCGTCGTCTCCAACGTTCCTCTATGGAAGTCTCATCTTGAGGTGGGTTTCACACTTAGATGCTTTCAGCGTTTATCCCGTCCATACTTAGCTACTCTGCCGTGCCCTTGGCAAGACAACAGATACACCAGCGGTATGTCCAATTCGGTCCTCTCGTACTAAAATCAGAGCCCCTCAAACTTCCCACGCCCACCACAGATAGGGACCGAACTGTCTCACGACGTTCTGAACCCAGCTCGCGTGCCACTTTAATCGGCGAACAGCCGAACCCTTGGGACCTTCTCCAGCCCCAGGATGTGACGAGCCGACATCGAGGTGCCAAACCTCCCCGTCGATATGAGCTCTTGGGGGAGATCAGCCTGTTATCCCCGGAGTACCTTTTATCCTTTGAGCGATGGCCCTTCCATGCAGAACCACCGGATCACTATACCCATGTTTCCATCCTGCTCGACTTGTAGGTCTCACAGTCAAGCTCCCTTTTGCTATTGCACTCAACGCACGGTTACCAAGCGTGCTGAGGGAACCTTTGGAAGCCTCCGTTACTCTTTTGGAGGCGACCACCCCAGTCAAACTACCCACCAAGCGATGTCCCCCGTTCGGGGTTAGGAACCAGATATTCAAAGGGTGGTATTTCAACGTTGACTAAACTACGCCTGGCGACGCAGCATCGAAGTCTCCCACCTATCCTACACATCAAATATCCAGTCACAACGCTAAGCTATAGTAAAGGTTCACGGGGTCTTTCCGTCCCGTGGCGGGTAGACGGCATCTTCACCGTCACTACAATTTCGCCGAGCTCACGGCTGAGACAGTGCCCAGATCGTTACACCATTCGTGCAGGTCGGAACTTACCCGACAAGGAATTTCGCTACCTTAGGACCGTTATAGTTACGGCCGCCGTTTACTGGGGCTTCGATTCAATGCTTCTCTTGCGATGACATCCCCTCTTAACCTTCCAGCACCGGGCAGGTGTCAGGCCATATACGTCGACATTAATCTTCGCATAGCCATGTGTTTTTGTTAAACAGTCGCCTGGGCCATTTCTCTGCGACCAACATTGCTGCTGGTTCCCTTTATCCCGAAGTTACAGGGTTAATTTGCCTAGTTCCTTAGCCGTGATTCACTCGAGCACCTTAGGCTTCTCGCCTCGACTACCTGTGTCGGTTTGCGGTACGGTCAGTATATACCTATTCTTATTGGCTTTTCTTGGAACCTTATCCCCTCATTCGACTTGTCCGAAGACGCATCTCAACGCAGAATTCCGTCTCTACGTATGAAGCTTTAAAATCCGTCCCCACTTCGAAGTATACACTGGTTCAGTAATATTAAACTGATTCCCATCGGCTTCTGCTCTCGCATTATCCTTAGGGGCCGACTAACCCTCCGTTGATTGACGTAGCGGAGGAATCCTTAGTCTTTCGGTGTGAATGGTTCTCACATTCATTATCGCTACTTATTCCTACATTTGCTTTTCTGTACGCTCCAACACTCCTCAAGGAATATCTTCGCTGCATACAGAATGCTCCCCTACCCAAAGTATTGCTACTTTGACTATGCTTCGGTATTATACTTTATGCCCGCTTATTATCGATGCCCGCCCCGCTCGACCAGTGAGCTGTTACGCACTCTTTAAATGATTGCTGCTTCCAAGCAAACATCCTGGCTGTCTCGGCAGTCAGACTTCCTTTGTTCAACTTAGTATAAATTTAGAGACCTTAGCAGTAGTTCTGGGTTCTTTCCCTCTTGGACTCGGACCTTAGCACCCGAGCCCTCACTGCCGGCTATATCTTATCGCATTCGGAGTTCGTCTGAATTTGGTAGGATGTGACTCCCCCGCATCCAATCGGTAGCTCTACCTCGATAAGACTCAACGCCGACGCTGTACCTAAATACATTTCGGGGAGTACGAGCTATTTCCCAGTTTGATTAGCCTTTCACCCCTACCCACAGTTCATCCGAACACTTTTCAACGTATACCGGTGCGGTCCTCCAGTTGGTCTTACCCAACCTTCAACCTGACCATGGGTAGATCACTAGGTTTCGCGTCTACTCCATCGAACTACTCGCCCTATTCAGACTCGCTTTCGCTTCGGCTACGTTCCTTAAAAACTTAACCTCGCTCGATAAAGTAACTCGTAGGATCATTATGCAAAAGGCACGCCGTCACTACACAAAGTAGCTCCGACCGCTTGTAGGCGTACAGTTTCAGGTTCTATTTCACCCGGGTACTCCCCGTGCTTTTCACCTTTCCTTCACAGTACTAGTTCACTATCGGTGTCTCAGGAGTATTTAGCCTTGGCAGATGGTGCTGCCGAATTCAGAGGGGATTTCACCGGTCCCCACCTACTCAGGATACTGCTCGTCCTAGATTCTTTACGTTTACATGACTCTCACATTCTACGGTCAGGTTTCCCATCCTGTTCAACTTAAAATCTATTTCTAAATGCAGTCCTATAACCCCTAACATGCCGTAACATGCTAGGTTTGGGCTGGTCCGTGTTCGCTCGCCACTACTTACGGAATCACTCTTGTTTTCTTCTCCTATGGGTACTTAGATGTTTCAGTTCCCCACGTTCGCCTTTATACTTAGTATAAATTCTCATCCTTCAGATGAGAGGGTTGCCCCATTCGGAAATCTTTGGATTAACGGTTGTGTGCACCTCCCCAAAGCTTATCGCAGCTTATCACGTCCTTCTTCGCCTCTGAGACCCTAGGCATCCTCTGTACGCCCTTATCTAACTCTCGTTATTTCTTTTCTCAGTCTTTTCCATCATGTCAATGTACGTTCCTCTAGTTCGTTGTATTCCTACAAAACCACTAAAATTGTGATATAATATCGCTACTATACCAACATAACTTGTCGGTGGGAATATAAACTTTCCATTATACCTTTTTTTTAGTCTTCAAGACCCTTCCTTTGTTTATTTCATCAATCTTGCGACCGATTATCTCTAAAAAGGAGGTGTTCCAGCCACACCTTCCGGTACGGCTACCTTGTTACGACTTAGCCCCAGTCGCTAGTTCTACCCTAACGAAGTCTTTTACCTTCCGCTTCAGGTCTACCCAACTCCCATGGCTTGACGGGCGGTGTGTACAAGGTCCGGGAACGTATTCACCGCATCATGGCTGATATGCGATTACTAGCGATTCCAGCTTCATAGGGTCGAGTTGCAGACCCCAATCCGAACTGTGATTGGCTTTTTGTGATTCGCTTACTATTGCTAGCTCGCTGCACTCTGTACCAACCATTGTAGCACGTGTGTCGCCCTAGGCGTAAGGGCCATGATGACCTGACGTCGTCCCCTCCTTCCTCTCTACTTGCGTAGGCAGTCTTGCCTGAGTCCCCAGCATAACCTGATGGCAACAGACAATAGGGGTTGCGTTCGTTGCGGGACTTAACCCAACACCTCACGGCACGAACTGACGACGGCCATGCAGCACCTTGTTTCGCGTCATTGCTGACTTATCCATCTCTGAATAATTCGCTCACATTCTAGCCTAGGTAAGGTTCCTCGCGTATCATCGAATTAAACCACATGCTCCACCGCTTGTGCGGACCCCCGTCAATTCCTTTGAGTTTCACCGTTGCCGGCGTACTCCCCAGGTGGATTACTTATCGGTTTCCCTTGGTCACTGAGTCCGAAAACCCAACAACTAGTAATCATCGTTTACGGCGTGGACTACCAGGGTATCTAATCCTGTTTGATCCCCACGCTTTCGTGCATCAGCGTCAGTATATTTGTAGCAACCTGCCTTCGCAATTGGTATTCCTTCCGGTATCTATGCATTTCACCGCTACACCGGAAATTCTAGCTGCCTCCAAATAACTCAAGCTCAACAGTATCGGTGGCATGTAAAATCGTTAAGCGACTACCTTTAACCACCGACTTACTAAGCCGCCTACGCACCCTTTAAACCCAATAAATCCGGATAACGCTCGCCACCTACGTATTACCGCGGCTGCTGGCACGTAGTTAGCCGTGGCTTATTCTAATGGTACCGTCATTACCCCTCGCAAGGAGCACATTCTTCCCATTCAAAAGCAGTTTACAATCCAGAGGACCGTCTTCCTGCACGCGGCATGGCTGGGTCAGAGTTGCCTCCATTGCCCAATATTCCCTACTGCTGCCTCCCGTAGGAGTCTGGCCCGTATCTCAGTGCCAGTGTGGGGGTTACTCCTCTCAGAGCCCCTAAGGATCGTCGCCTTGGTGTGCCGTTACCACTCCAACTAGCTAATCCTACGCATGCCCATCTGTATCCAATAAATCTTTCAAATAAAAATGATGCCATTCCTATTATTATGCGGTATTAATCCCAGTTTCCTAGGGCTATCCCCCTGATACAGGTAGGTTGCATACGCGTTACGCACCCGTTCGCCGGTCCTATTGCTAGGCCCTCGACTTGCATGTATTAAGCCTGCCGCTAGCGTTCATCCTGAGCCAGGATCAAACTCTCCATAGTAAATTACTTTAATACGAAAAGATCTCCCAACTTAAATTTTTAGTATAATTTCTTTGTTTATATCCCCAACAAGTTAATGAACTTTATTCCACTTTATATCGTGAACTTGTGCTATCTATTAGCTCCCTATTTTTTCCCTCTCTCTCAACCGGGGTGCAAAGGTAATAACCTTTTTTTACATTCCAAATTTTAAGAGAAAAAAAATTAAGAATTATTATGAACTTTATTTCCCGTTTTTTGCTTTAACTCATTCGCCTCTGCCGTTTTGGGAGTGCAAAGATACCACTTACTTTTCCGCATTTCCAAATTATACTTGCATATCTTTTTTACCCCTTTTATTAAACTTACTTAACCCCAATTACTTACATTTTTAAATACTTCGTATCTCTATAAACCTTCTTTATTTAATCCTATTCATTTACTCGCCCCTTTTTGCGTAATTCTTGCCTTTTTAATCCAAAATATCATCCTCCTACATTTTTGGCCTTGGTATTTTTATATAACTAAATTGAATTCTTTTTGAAAATACCTTCGCTCACTATCAAAATAATTATAATCGTAGACTTATTCGCCTCCGTTTTTTCAATATTTACTTTATGCTTTTTACCTTTTTAAAGAAAAATCCTCATATCCTTATGAATATATTTCTCCTTCTTTCATTAGAAATTAAAAAATCACCGTTTTTTTACCCCATGTTTTATGGTTTTTACTTTTTGACAAATCTAAAAATATGAATTTTGTATCACATATAGAGTGTCTTTATACTCCAACCTTGTTTTTTAAAGAAAACCTCACATGATACTAAAGCAACATTTAATGGCTTGACACTTTAAGTATATCTGGGAACAGTAATTGATAGCTATATTTGAAACAAAAAGATTCTAAAACGAAAACGCCTTATATCATATGATACAAATTTCGAATGAAAAACTGAAAGCTACTATAAACCCAAAAGGAGCTGAGCTAGTAAGCCTGTATAGTATTGAAACAAAAACTGAATTTATTTGGGATGCCAAACCAGAGTTTTGGGGCAAGTCATCCCCCGTGTTGTTTCCGATTGTTGGAGGGTTAAAAAATGACACGTATATACATGAAGGAAAATCGTATAATTTACCAAGACATGGCTTTGCTAGGACTATGGATTTCGAGGTGGAAAAGTATCTGGGAGAATCCGCAACTTTCTTATTGAAAAATAATGCTGAAACAGAATCGATATATCCTTTTGAGTTTGAGCTGAGACTTATTTATAGTATAGTAGAAAATTCATTAGAATTAAAATATCAAGTAACAAACCCAAGCCAACAAAACATTTGGTTTTCTATTGGTGCCCACCCTGCTTTTAAGTGTCCGATTGACCCGACCCTTACTTATAATGATTACTATTTGGAATTTAGTTTAGAAGAAGATTTAGAAAAGTGGCCTTTGGATGATGCAGGATTAGTAATGTCCACCCCCCTATTAATTGAAAAAAATACCCGTCGACTTCAATTGAACAAAGAGCTTTTTTATGAAGATGCCTTAGTTTTCAAAAATCTTAAATCCAACAGCATTACTTTAAAGTCTGATAAAAACCCAAACTCTCTCACTTTCAAATTTGAATCGTTTCCTTATATGGGAATTTGGGCTGCCAAAAACGCAGAATTTGTGTGTATAGAACCATGGTGTGGAATTGCGGACGCTGTAAACACAGACCAAAAACTAATAAATAAGGAAGGCATAATAGATTTAGAAGCAGGAGGACAGTTTGAAAGAAGCTTCTCAATGGAAGTTTAATTTGATTCGCTTTTTACAAAGTCAAATGACCGAAACTTAATGATTTGATATTGATAGCGACATAATTAAAAAAAGGAAAGCCTGTTTCTTTGCCAAAAAATAGGAGGCCTCTCCTTTTCAATCATAAAAACACTTTCAAAAATGAAATTTTACGTCTTTTTGCTTTTATTATTATCGTTTGAAGGCTACGCTCAAAACAAAAAATGCCTTTTGGTTTTGGTAGATGGAATCCCGAGAGATGTTTTGAAAAATACGGACACCCCAAACTTAGATAAGATTTCGAAAAATGGAGGTTTTGGTGACGCCTATGTGGGTGGAGAAAAAGGGGGAGCTTCTGAATCTCCAACAATTTCGGCAGTTGGTTACAATAGTATGCTGACCGGAACTTGGGCAAACAAACACAATGTTTGGGGGAATGCCATAAAAGCACCCAACTATTCTTATCCTACGATTTTTAAAGTAACAAGGGAGGCTAAGCCTAATTTAAATCTAGGGATTTTTTCTACTTGGAAAGACAATAGAACTAAACTTTTGGGTGAAGGCTTATCAGAAACGGACCATTTAAAGATAAATTTCGTCTTTGATGGATATGAAAATGACACGGTTTTGTTTCCCCATGATAAAGAAAGACTTTTTATTAAAAACATAGATGACCTTGTGGTTAAAAAAGCATCGGAAACGATTACCTTGCACGGGCCAGATTTGTCTTGGGTATATTTGGAATACACCGACGACATGGGACATAAGTTTGGCGATTCTCCACAAATGACCGACGCCGTAAAACATATGGACAATCAAATTGGTGTACTGTGGTCGGCCATTGAAAAAAGAGAGAAGGAATTTGACGAAGATTGGCTCTTAATAATTACAACCGACCATGGTAGAGACGAAAAAACAGGGCGAAACCATGGTGGGCAGTCTGATAGAGAAAGAGCAACTTGGATAATTACAAACAAAAATAAGCTGAACAATCGGTTTAATAATGGACTTGCAATAGTAGATATATTTCCAACTGTAGTAAATTTTTTAGATTTAACAGTAGACAAAAAGGTGCTATCAAACTTAGATGGTCTTCCTTTTATTGATTAATACAAATTAAGGTGCGATTACTAAAAAGGGATACGAATTTTACAATTTGCATCCCTTTTATTCTTTTAGTTAAATGAATTTTAGTCTTTATAAATAAACCAAGCCCAAGCAATAAACAAAAACTGGATTGGAAGTCTGACCAAAGCAGCCTCATGTGTACCGATAGCGGGATAATCTCTAAAGACATCCCAAATATGAAGGGGTAAAAACATTAGCATTAAAATCAAAATACCCAAACAAGCCGCTTTTCTAAACTTTGGAATAAATGCCCCCACCCCTATCACAATCTCGATAGCACCTGCTCCATAGTTCAAAATTTCTTTGGGCAAAAAATCAGGAAAAAACGGAAAATACATTTCTGGTTTTAAGAAATGATTTGCCCCTCCAAAAACCATGAAGGCTCCGAAGAAAAATGTTAGAATCAACTTAATTATTTTGTTATTATTCATATTTATCTTATTTAATAAAAACTCTGCTGCTGGTTTTTTCGGCAGTAGGGAAATCTGATGGAATAGGAATAGTGACCTTGCCAGTAGCTGCCCATTGAGAGCCTCGCAACAAACACGTAATGAAACCTACGCACTCTACTGAATAGTCTACATGACCCATTGGTGTATGAAAAATCCTTCCCTTCCCGTAATCGATAGTCATAAGCATAGGCTCATTTCGACCTGTTCCCTTTTTATCAGGAGAAGAATAAGCAGTAGCCAAAACCGTCATGTTTTCTGCTGGACCTCTAAGCTTATCATAAAGCTCGTCTTTGGTGTGTAACCATTTAAGAGGCATTCCCTTGGTAATAGGATGATTTTTCTCTCTAATTTCTATTTGGTATTCATGCTGAGGACCGTGTGAACCTGCTTTTCCGGGAGTATTGTCTTTAACTAATTTCCCTTCTTGATCATAGTAAACATAAGGTCCATCTTTTTCGGTTCTGTCTCCCCAGCCACCTAAACCAATCATTTGATTATAGGCCGGCCAAGCAGGAAATGAATTGTCGGCAGCGTGAATAACTACTAAGCCGCCTCCATTTTTTATGAATTTTTCTAATGAGGCTTGCGTGGCTTGTGGCCATGGTGCAGCATTCCAGCCAAAATTTACAATAACCAAGTCATACTTTTTAAAATCCGGAGCATAATTAGGATCTGCTTGGGGTTTTGGCACAGCCTCGGTTTCTGGTAAACCGGCAATTGGAAAGTTAGCAATTAAGCCTTCGGTTTCTCCCCAAGTAAAAGCACTTCTTTCTACATCCACTTTAAAAAGACCTGTTTCTTCCAAGTCCTTTTTTATCATGTACGTGATTTTCGGCCACTGATTATGGTTGTTTTGCCCATCTACTATAAGCGTCTTTATTATTTTCTTTTGTTTTTGAGCAATGGAGCTATTAAATACTAAAACTCCGCAGATAAGGAAAAGTAAAAATCTGGTTTTCATTAATGTAAATTTTTGGGTTGAATATTTTTCTAAAGATATAAAAACTTGGGGGTTTAAGCTTTTACAAAACTACAATAATCCCTTTTTATACAAACTGAGCCACTACTTTTTTAATATGCGATGCGTCGTAAGCATTCTCTTTCCATTTTATGAGCCTAGGATTCATGACTTTAAACCACAAAAAAGGAAACAAAGAGATTACAATCATAAGCGGATAACCAAATGGCAACTGTGGGCTTTCATCAAAATGTCGAAGAATTTGATACGGACGCGATGCATAAGCGTGGTGGTCTGAATGCCGCTGAAGATTAAAAAGTAACAGGTTGCTATAAAAGTGATTGGCATTCCAACTGTGCAAAGGGTTTACTCTTTCGTATTTCCCTGGGTTAATTTCTTGTCTCACGATTCCGTAATGCTCGATATAATTTACAGCTTCCAATAACAGAATAGCAACCGCAGATTGTCCCAACAAGAAATATAAAACTTCAAATTCAAACGCTCCTTTAATTATAGAAAAAAGCAAAGTGATGGTAACAAAAAGTAATATACTAGAAAATACGCCCATCAGAACTTGATTTTTAAAACTCAACACCCTTTGTCTTTTTTTGTTTAGTCGCTGTTTTTCAATTTCCCAGGCAGACAAAAAGCTGCCAATTATGCTCTGAAACCAAAATCCATATAGGGTTTGACCAAACTTAGAAGTGGCAGGGTCTTTTGGAGTAGCCACATGCACATGATGACCTTTGTTGTGTTCTACTATAAAATGATGATACGCTACCGACACCAACCCAAGGCGAGCATGAAGCTTTGACCAAAATGTATTTCGGTGGCCAAGTTCGTGTGAAACATTAATGATAGTGCCAGCATAAATACCCTGGCTAATTACCAATCTTACAGCTTGAGTAGTGGTTAAATCGTCATAAACCAAAACATAACTGACCCAAGCAAGCATGGCATATTGGATATAGATGTGAGAGAAAACAAGAAAGTCAAAATAGGAATCACTCAAAAGTTTGTCAAACTCTTCTTTAACCACGTTTTGTCTGTCTTTCCCAATTAAAATATCTATCAATGGCACCAACACATAAACATAAAAAGCTCCTGTCCATGTAATGGGCTGATTTGGCAAGTAATAAGCCAAAACAATAATTAACGGTAAAGAATAAGAGGCTATAAAAGCTATTTTCTTAAACATAAAAGGCTAGTATTTTACACGAATAGAATATTGAATTTATCACTTTTTCTTGGCTCATCCTATAGAGGCTTCTTTAATTATTTTGCTCAATTTTTAATACAAAAATTAAAACTTAAAAAAATTTTCTAAAATAATAAATCTTTGACCACAGGTTTTTTCAAAAATTTACGTCTATTAAAGTATGGTAGCTTCGTGCTCATATCTCTAAAAAACAAACAATATGAATCAAAGATTAAAAACAACATGGGTTGTTAAGTGCATTTTATTATTATTCACGTTTTCTTTCGTGATTTTTTCATGTAAAGATGTTGCTTCAGCAATAGATCCAACCTCAACAAATTCGATTGGAGTCACAGCCGAAACATACAGTGATACCAATTTTGTCGCTGCCGATTGGACATCACAAACACATAGCAAAGACGGAGTTCCAAATTTTAGTTTGGTATTTGATGACACCAAAGTGCAACGCATCGACTTAGTACTCACAAAAAACAGATGGCAAATAATGCTAGCCGACATGACCAAAAAATACGGGACATTTGGAGTTTCGAGCGGTGGACAAGGGGGCGGGCTTACCGATGCTGATGACCCAATAATGGTTCCTGGGAATGTGCTATATAACGGGAAGACATGGTACAAGGCCGGCATAAGATTTAAAGGGAACTCAAGTTTACAAAGTACATGGAAGGCTGGCAATATGAAACTGTCTTTCAAATTAGATTTTGATGAGTTTGAAAAAGAATATCCTCAAATAGACAACCAACGATTTAATGGTTTTAAAAAATTGAGTCTTAAAAACAATTTTGATGATGCCTCTTTTTTAAGGGAAAAAGTAGCGGGTGATGTATTTAGAAATGCGGGACTTGCGGCTTCGCATACTGCATTTTTTACAGTTTATGTAGATTATGGTGACGGCCCGATATATTTTGGATTGTATACCCTAACTGAGGAAGTTGACGATACCGTAATAAAGACTCAGTTTAAAAGTAGTAAAGGAAACCTATATAAGCCCGATGGAACTGCGGCGAGTTTTGCGAGCGGAAGTTTTAACGAAACTCAAATGTATAAAAAAACCAACGAAGACGCCGCTGACTTTACAGACGTAAAGGCTCTTTTGAGTATTTTGCACGATGGAAGCAGGACCAGCAGCCCGGCTTTGTGGCGAACAAGACTCGATGCGGTATTTGACACTGACATGTACATGAACTATTTGGCAATAAATACGGCCATCCAAAACTGGGATACTTATGGAAGAATGACCCACAATTATTTCTTATATAACAACCCCGCCACAAATAAGCTGACTTGGATTCCTTGGGATAACAACGAAGCTCTTCAAACTGGAAAACAAGGAGGTTCGCTTCCATTAGACTTTGCAGGTCTAAATTCAGCTCAATGGCCAATCATTGGGTATTTATACCAAGATGCCGTGTATCAAGCAAAATATAAAGCGAACCTTAAAAGCTTGACAGAAGGAGCCTTTAACCCGACTTCTATGCAGGCCCTCTATGCCAAATATCAAGCTTTGGTGGAGCCTTATGCAACAACTGAAAAACAAGGTTACACATTTTTGCGAAATTCTTCCGAGTTTTCATCAGCGATAAATACCCTGAAATCACATGTGACAAGTAGAAAAAATGCAGTAGATTCTTATTTAAAATAATAAGAAATAGAAATATGAAATCCCTTCAGCATAGCTGAGGGGATTTTTTTGTTTTAAATTATATGCCTTTGGGAGTTTGATAGAAGAAAGTCTATCACTTAATGCTTCTAAAGTAGGTTAAATTTAGAGAAAACCGCTTTCATAATTAAAGTGATGATTAGATCTAAAACTATCCCAATTAAAAATGAAATTGCTACACTGTAAACGGGCAATAAAAGTGCTTGAGAAAAAAGGAAAATGGTGAAACCAAAAGTGCCGGTAAATAGCCCCATGTAGATTTTACGAACTTGATAAATTCCTTGTGTATAATGGGTAAATATGGCTAAAACCGCTGTCATAACAGGAAATGGTGTTAATATACCACTCCAGTTTGGTCCGAGACTCTTGGCAAAAAACGTGATTGTAATTACAAAAAAAGTGATCATAAGCATCCGCATGGGTATTTCAAACTTTAGAGTTTTCCCAACTTTTATTTCTTGGTCATCTACTTTCGGAAAAAACATAAAACCGATGGTCAATGCTGAAATGCTAAACATGAGCCATTGATACACATTAAAAGAAGGAAGTAACGGATTTAAGGCCAAACCAACCGAAAAATATGCCAAGTAACCAATTAGCACACTTACTAAGGCATTGAACTTTTGACCAACGGTGATATAAACGATACAAAAAACTAACCAACCTACTATACCCACCATAATACCCGAAATGGACTTTATGGCAAAACCCGTACCTTGCTCAAAAGCGATAAACAACAAAATAGGACCCGCCACCCAAGGCAAACTTGCCAATATACCTCCTATGCTATTTCCCCATTTTTTACTCGCCAAGGTTACTGCCGCTATCACAGGTGGCATTATGAGTAGTTTTATTAAGAGCGTATTCATTTAATTTAAATTCTTTGACTTTGGTTTTCAGAAAAAAACAAGCGATCGGTTTTGTGAACGCACAGAAAGCAAAGCTTGTTTTGAATGAAACAATAATTAAAACCCAAAGATACTCGCATGGTAAGACTCCTCCTATTTTATTTTGTGATTAGCTTCTCAATTGGGATTAGTAAATCGACCGCTCAAAGCATAAAAACCTCCACTACTGAATTGTCACAAATACAGCTTGACTCTAGTCTTTTACCTTATTTTGAAACTTTGATGCCATATTTTCCAGAGTTAAATGAGGTATATATAAATGTGAAACAACGAAAACAAATGATTCCCTTAACTACAACACCTTCAATAGGGAATGTTTTTAGGAAAAAACAGAACTGGAAATATACAATAGCTATCAGCACCGAAAGCTTGAAGTTTCTGAATCCTATAACAGTTAAAAACCTAAGCGATTCTTCAAAAATTGGCGTGCTGGGTCACGAACTTAGTCATGTATCTGATTTTCATACACACGGGCGAGGGTATATGATTAAGGTGTTTTTTGGACATATTAGTAGCAAATACCTCGATAGATTTGAGTTTGAGACTGACCATATTGCTATTAAACATGGTTTAGGAAAATACTTGTATGCCTGGAGTACCGAAACCTCGGAAAAAATAAAGCAAAACAAGTTTAAAAAACAAGGTAAGGAACGCTATATGTTGCCCAGTACTATTGTGCTTTACATGAAAAAATATCCTGAAATTTACTTGAACTGAAAACTGGACTTTTCATTATTAAAAATGAAACTTCCTATTTTGCGAAAGGGATAGCAACGAAAATCCTTTTTATTGTGTGGCTGGAATAGTGCGTTTGGAAATTAAAAAGATTGGGAGTGGATAGCCCGACTCTGGCCTTTAGGTATTATTTCTGTTTGCCAAATGAATTTTTCGGCCAGAGATTCGCCCAAAAATTAAATCGGAATATTTAAGGTTTCGCATGCTCTACGCGATGCGTCTTGTTCGGCTTTTTTCTTGTTCCAACCCGACCCCGAGCTTATCACTTCGGCATCTACCAATACTTGGGCGATAAACTCTTTTGAGTGATTTTTACCTTTTTCTTCCACAATCATAAACTCTACTTTGCGGCCATCGGCTTGTGCCCAGCTGAGAATCGTAGATTTGTAGTTTGTGTTGTTAGATATTACCTCGTCTAAGTCAAAATGGTTGGTCAACAACTTAGAGATGATGAATTTTTTTGTAAAAGTAAAACCTTTATCAAGGTAAATGGCCCCAATAAGTGCTTCCATGGCATCGCCAAACATGGAAGTGCGGTGGAAGTTTCGCTGCCCGTCAAACTCTATAAGTTTATCAAGCCCAATACGTCTTGCCACAATGTTAAGCGACTCACGATTTACGATACGCGACCGTATTTCGGTTAAAAATCCTTCGTCTTTGAACGGATATTTTTTGAATAAATATTCGGCAACTATCATTCCCAAAACCGAATCTCCGAGAAACTCGAGGCGTTCGTTTGACTCCTTGAAGCCGTTTATTTTGGTTTGTTTTGAGGCAGAAGTATGTCTGAATGCCAATTGATATAATAAATCATTTTTAGGTTTTTCGCCAATGATTTGCTCTATAGAACGCCTAAACTCTTTGAATTTGGGGTCTTTTTTGAAAAACTCTAAAAATGATTTACTTACTTCCATCTAAACTTTATAAGGGAGTATTTATACTTTTCTAAAAATCAGGGTGGCATTATGCCCCCCAAATCCGAAACAGTTACTAAGCACCGTGGTTAGCTTTTTGGCCTTGGCCTTGTTTGGTGTAAGGTCAATTTTCGGATTGATAGTTTCGTCTTGATTAAAGATATTGATTGTAGGAGGAACCAACTGATGCTCCAATGCCAATATCGCAGCTATAGACTCTATGGCTCCGGCTCCACCTAATAAGTGACCTGTCATAGACTTGGTAGAACTAATTGACATATTGTAAGCGTGATCTCCAAACAACTGCTCGATGGCTTTGATTTCTTGTGGATCACCTAGTGGTGTAGAGGTTCCGTGTGTATTGATATAATCAATTTCGGCAAGTTCTATACCTGCATCTTCGATGGCGTCTTGCATTGACAAAAATGCCCCGTAACCTTCTGGATGTGGTGCTGTAATGTGATATGCATCTGAAGAGAAACCTCCGCCGATAAGCTCACAATAGATTTTTGCTCCACGTGCTTTCGCGTGCTCATACTCTTCAAGTACAATACCACCGCCACCTTCACCCAGTACAAAGCCATCACGGTCTTTGTCATAAGGTCTAGAGGCTGTTTTAGGATCGTCGTTTCTTTCTGAGAGTGCCTTAAGTGCATTAAAACCACCTACACCTGCTTGTGTAATAGTAGCCTCTGAACCACCCGAAACACACACTTTCATACGTCCTAAACGGATGTAGTTAAAGGCATCTATGATGGCGTTGTTAGCTGAAGAACAAGCAGAAACCGTTACATAGTTTGGTCCTCTAAATCCATTTTTGATTGATATTTGACCCGACACGCTGTCGGCTATCATTTTTGGAATAAAGAAAGGGTTAAATCTTGGAACACCAGAACCTTGAGCGAAGGCCATCATTTCGTCTTCGAAAGTTTTAAGACCGCCTATACCCGAACCCCATATTACACCTACTTTATCTTTGTTTATATCAGCTTCGTTAAGACCCGCGTCGGCTATTGCCTGATCCGCTATAACCACTCCAAACTGAGTGAAAAGGTCCATTTTACGAGCGTCTTGTCTCGGAATGAAATCAGTCACTTCAAAGTTTTTTACTTCGCAGGCAAACTTTGTTTTAAAATTGGTTGCGTCAAAACGCGTAATTAAGTCAGCACCGCTTACGCCATTTGCTAACCCGTTCCAAAATTCTTCTACGGTATTTCCAATGGGCGTGAGTGCTCCCAATCCTGTAACTACTACTCTTTTCGATTCCATATGTTATAAAAAATTAAAAGTTCAATACTCACTGATAACGCAATTTAGCATTTTCAAGGAATATTGAACTTAAATAGATTAGAAAAAATTACTTTGAGTTTTCCTCTAGATAATTAATTGCTTGACCTACTGTTTGAATGTTCTCGGCTTGGTCATCAGGGATAGAAACATTGAATTCTTTTTCGAATTCCATGATTAACTCAACTGTATCAAGTGAATCTGCTCCTAAGTCGTTTGTAAAAGACGCCTCAGTAGTAACCTCTGACTCGTCTACTCCTAACTTCTCGACGATAATTTTCTTTACTTTAGATGCTATATCTGACATTTTAAAAATGTAGTTTGGTGAAAAACAATGCAAAGAAATGTATTTTAAATGAAATCAACAAAATGATTAAGTTTTTTTTGATTGAACATTAGTTGTGATATTTGTAAAAAAATAAAAAACTGAGAGTATGAAACTGAAAATGACCAAGTTGGCAAACTACCAAAAAGACAATTTCTTTTTGATGGCTGGACCATGTGCAATAGAGGGTAGAGATATGGCTTTTAGCATAGCCGAAAAGATAAGTGAAATGTGTTTAAAATTAGAAATTCCTCTGATTTTTAAAGGAAGCTACAGAAAGGCGAATCGTACAAAAGCAGACAGTTTTACGGGTATAGGCGACGAAAAGGCTCTAAAAATCCTAGAAGAGGTTGGCAAAACCTTTGGTGTACCTACGGTTACAGACATCCACGAAACACACGAAGCGGCCATGGCTGCAGCCTTTGTAGACGTCCTGCAAATACCCGCTTTTTTGTGTAGACAAACGGAGCTTTTGGAGGCTGCTGCGAAGACAGGAAAAGTAATAAATATTAAAAAAGGACAATTTTTATCGGGGGCTTCAATGGGTTTTGCGATTGAAAAAATAAAAAGTGTAAATCCTGAAATTCAAGGAATTTTAACTGACCGCGGCAATAGTTTTGGATATTCGGACTTAATTGTGGACTACCGAAATTTGGTTCACATGGCAAACTTCGGTGTGCCGGTAGTTATGGATTGTACGCATTCTTTGCAAAAACCAAATCAGACGAGTGGTGTAACTGGCGGTGACCCAAAAATGATCTCAACCATAGCAAAAGCAGCCATAGCAGTAGGTGCATCTGGCCTGTTTATAGAGACGCACCCCGACCCCGCTACTGCAAAGTCTGACGGAGCTAACATGCTGCCTTTAGACCAACTTGAGGAGCTCCTTAAAAACCTAGTAAGGGTAAGAGAGGCTATAGTTTGATTTCAAACTTAAATCAAAAAACATGAAAACTATAAAAGGTGTATTAGTATTGGGCATATTGGGTTTGCTTATGGGGTCTTGCAAAAAAGACTTGACTCCGAAAGCGAATGAAAAAGTTTATGGTTTCACTGAAATCATAGATACCAAAACGAGAGATATTAATTTTCAAGAAAAGAAAATATATAAAACGAGCGATTCGGTGTTTGCAAGTAATATGTTTGACGGGGCTAGGTTAAATAATTTCTATGCTTTAAATGATTCTATATACGCTGTGGAGAGTTTTCCTGAAAACGAACCCATAAACCCAAGTCCGTGGTATGCTTTTAAAATATGGTCAAAAACCCAAAAGAAGATATACCTGGTTTTTGAATATGGCGGCTCACAGCACAGATACCTACCTAAACTAAGCAAAGACGGCCAAACTTGGACCTCCGCCGACTCGAGCAATTTGGGCAAGTTTAAAAACAATGAAATGCTTACTCTGAAAATAAGTAGCGATACCACGTGGGTGTCGGCACAGGAGCTATTTACAGAACAAGAACTCAATAATTGGCTAAAGGAGCTTTCGCTAAAAAATCAGATAGTTTCGATTGGCAATGCCGGAAAAAGTAAACTTAACCGAGACCTAAAGTATTTTGAGATTGGGGAAAGGTCTAAAAAAAACAAAGACCTGATAGTGCTTTTTAGCAGACAGCATCCGCCAGAAGTTACGGGGCAGTTTGCCCTAACGGCATTTGTAAACGGTATACTAAAGACTTCCAAAATTCAAAAAGATTTTTTCTCAAAATACAATGTGTTGGTTTTTCCTATGCTAAACCCTGATGGTGTAGCTCTGGGGCATTGGAGACACAATGTGGGCGGCATTGACTTAAATAGAGACTGGGCGGAGTATAATCAACCTGAAACCAAGGCCGTTTCAGATTTTGTAAAAAAGTACGCAGAAGCTAATAAAAACCGTGTGGTTTTGGGTTTAGATTTCCATTCGACCTACAGCGATGTTTATTATACAAACCTTTCTGACTCTATTTCGGTTTTACCAAACTTTACGAGTGCTTGGCTTAAAAGCATTAAAGATGGACTACCGGGCTACACGCCGAAAATCTCCCCTTCCAAAATAGGACAGCCGGTTTCTAAAGGTTGGTTTTTTGTGAACTTTAATGCCGTAGGCATCACCTATGAAATTGGCGATGACACGCCACGAGATTTCATCGAAGAGAAAGGTGAGCTATCGGCCTTAAAAATGATGGAGATCTTACTACAGAAATAAACAAAAATGCCCTTCTGAACTAAATCAAAAGGGCATTTTTTTTAACCTCAAATAAAAACTATTTATTCACTTCAGTAAGAGCAAATATACCTGGATCTTTCGGAGCATTTTGGTTTGCACTTAATTCTGCTTGTGCCACTATAAATCTCTGTGGATACTGTTTGATGGTAGCCGAGTTGTAAGGAGGAAGCACCGCTATGTCTTTTTCTTTAGTGCCTAGTCTTCTCAAATCGTCAAAACCTAAAAGACCTGTAAACCCAGAAACATATCTTTCTTCGATAATCTCTCTAAGAAGTGCTCTTTCTGTTACTAGGTTATCCACATTTTCCATTCCACCTTTTTCAAAATCCGCAATCACATATGCGTCATATTTTAGATTATCTGCGGCGTTTAGTTTTGTGAAAGCTTTCCCACTTGCCAAATGTGCACGTAGCTTGTTTAACTGAGCCAAGCCATCTGTGGTTTTACCCGTTCTAACTGCCGACTCAGCCAAAATCAAAAGATTCTCTTCGTAACCCACCAAAACTATTGGCGTATTTGCAGCAGCGATACCTTTGTTGTTGGTAGCCGAAGCACCATCGAAGTTATAATAGGCCAAACGAGCATTTTCCGCGGTCTTTGCGTTGTTTCTTGTAGTTCTTAGAATGTTATCTAAATGCGAGCCTGCAAAGCCCCAATAGCCCCCTCTCTCGTTGATCATTTTATAATTAAGATTTAAGCTACCATTTCCAATATTGGGTGGTGTATACGCTAAAGCATCTGAAGTAGCGGCAATGCCCAAAAGGGCCTCTTGGTATGCTTTATCATATTCTTTGGTATAAATATAAAGTCTCGCTTTTAATGTATGGGCTACTTTGCTCCATTTTAAAACATTACCTGCTAACATTAAGTCTTCTGCTACTGCAGAGTTTGTAGAAGCACCTAGGTCTGCAATGGCCTCATCTAACAAAGATTGAACGCCCGCAAATACGTTTTTTTGAGAGTCAAACTTAGGGTCCAAGATTTCATCTTTGGCAATTTCATTAAAAGGAATATCCCCAAATAAGCTTGCTAAAGTTCCTAGGGCATTTGCCTCAAGAACCTTCGTAATACCAGCATATTGTTTTGCCTTTGGGCTATTTTTGGTTTGTTCTCTCAACACCCTTGCTTGCTTTACTACACCTTGATATGCATTTTGCCAAATACCATTTGTTTCTTCTGCAGACAAGTTATACTCATAGATACTTTTGTACAAAAGCACTAAGCCTTTAGTTTGCCCACTCCACATACCACCTATTCGGGTTTGGTGACCTGCTTGCACTGAGACGTTGGCTAATTCAATTCCTTTCAGAAGTAAAACTCCCGCTTCAAACGAATCTGACGATATTTCGTTTGGGTTATTGTTAATGCCTTCCACTAAGCTTTCACAACTAAACGTAGTGAAAAACATCAGCGAAAGAGCTATATATTTTATTTTTTTCATTTTTTTCAAAGTTAAATTTTAGAAATTAAGTTTCGCCGAAAACACCCATGAACGTGTACTTGGATTGGTAAAGTATTCGATACCAAAACCATTGTCAACACCTGACTGGTTTACTTCAGGATCTATTCCTTTAATTTTGGTCCATAGGAAAAGGTTTCTTCCAGAGATAGCCAAGTCAACTGAATTGAACTTCGTTGCTTTTCTGAATTTTTCTCCTCCTAAATTATAACCCATCGAAATCTCACGAAGGCGTGTCCAGCTTCCATCTGCAATAGAGAACTCGTTTATAGCTGATCCACCAAGGCCTCCACCAAGCGAGGTATACCAACCTTCGTCAAGTAGTACATCTCCTGCACCATAATTGTAGATATTTCCTCTAACTGTAGAGCCAGCTGGTATTGTTTTACCGGCCGAGTTCTTCAGGTCTTTGGTAAGGGTAACTTCGTGACCTGTGTCTTCGTAGGTACCAAAGCTATTTAAAACAAAACGCGTTCTTTCAGCAAAGTCGCCTCCTTGGAATCTTTCGAACAAAATATTAAAGCTAAATTTCTTAAAATAAGCCCTCATGCCAAGTCCACCTCTCCAATCTGGATTAGGATTACCAATAACTCCCTGTTGAGGATCCAATGTTGGAAACCCGTTTGCATCTAATTTTAAAGTTCCGTCTTCGTTTCTTGAAGCTCTACTACCAAACAAAATCCCCAATGGCTGACCCACTATGGCATTTGACGTAATTGATTGATCTGTAAGTGCCACTCTGTCTACACCAGCTAAATCAAGAACTTTGTTTTGGTTGTTATTCCAGTTTCCATAAATATCAAAGCCATAAGTTTTTTTGTCTATGATTTTATACCCAAAATCTAGCTCAACGCCTTTGTTTTCCATTCTTCCGGCATTTGCATATTTAGAAAGATAACCCGAACTAGGAGAAAGGTTAACGGCCAACAAAATGTCTTTTATCTCATTCCTATAATACGTTAAACCAATATTTAGACGGTCTTTAAAAAACCTAAGATCAGTTCCAATCTCAAACTCAGTTTTAATTTCTGGTTTAAGGTTTGAGTTACCCTGGTCGTCATTAAGTCTAAATCCTCCGCCAAATTCATTGATATCAAGGGCGTCGTCATAGGTAGAATATGTGAAGTTTTCATAGGTAGTACCAAACTTATAGGTAGTTGGTTGTACACCCACTTGGCCATACGAAAATCTAAGTTTACCGAAAGAAAACACGTCGTTTACAATATTTGGAAGGCTAGAAAACTGCCAAGCCAAATCCATAGACGGGTAAAAGTACGTTCCTGACATAGTAGATGCAGCCTCTTGTGTACCCGAAACACTTAAGAAAACTTGCTTGAAGATATCGAATGCGAAAATAGAGTACAGCCTATTTGAGCGAATGTGATTTAGGTTATTCGCCACATCAAAGGGAGCAACTCCATTATTGAAGTTTTGCAAATCACTATTAACAAGGAAGTTTTGGGTTCCAGCATATAGACTATTTCTGTTTCTATCATTTATATTATAACCCAATGTAGCATTTAAGCCTACTTTATCTTTTATAAGATTTGGAAAATCCGCCCTTGCAATCGCATCTAGGTTAATTTCTGTATTAATAAAGTTTTCATTTACTAATCTACCATTGGTAAAACTAGCAGAACCAATTGGTGAGAAATAAACTCTTTTGTCGATGTAAGTATCAATTCCACCTCTTAAGTCTAGTTGTAACCAGCTTATTGGGTTAATATTAAGATTTGAGTTTGCGTTAAACCTGTTTACCACCGAAGTAGCTTTTTGCTCATTGATAGTCCACAGTGGGTTGTTATAGGTAGGGTTGATATTATTAGCCAAATACCTTCTATAGCTTCTTTGTCTTCCCAAAGTAGGCACACCAGACTTGTCAAAATAAGTTCCGATGTAAGCCGACTGATCAAAATCAGCAGGCTGACGTAGCAAGCCTAGATAAAGACCTGCCGTATTAGAGTTTTGCTGAATTCTATTACTATTTGTAAAAACGTAGTTAGCCTTGGTGGTTAAGTTAACCATATTATTAAAAAACGTTTGGTTATTAAACCTCATCGTAAATCTATCATAATCACTATTTTTAACGATTCCTTTTTGGCTCAAATAACCCAAACTAAAGAAGTTGGTAGTTTTTCCGCTACCTCCAGAAATAGTCAAATTGTGATCTAAAAATGAACCTATTTGAAAAACTTGATCGAAGTTTCTATCAACATATACTTCTTTTGAGTTTTTAGTGGTAATGGGATAAATTTTTTGACCATTGTCTCCTAAAAAATATTCGCCTGTGGTATTTACGATGTCTTCACCACCCGCTCTATTTTCGATTTTGTCGCCCCATGAGTTTGTGGCAGTTGGGCTATATTTGCCGCCAGAACCTTGACCAAACATCGTTTGAAGTGGATGCTTTCTATTTATTTCATCCATTGAATAGGTTGCCGAGTAGCTGATTTTCATTTTTTGGTTAAGCTTTCCTTGCTTTGTGGTGATCACCAAAACTCCGTTTGCGGCTCTTGAACCCCACAGAGCAGCAGCAGATGCACCTTTTAATATTTGAGTTGACTCAATATCTTCAGGGTTTAAATCATTCAGACGTGACTGCTGCGAAACACCTCCTGATCTTGAACTACCTGAACCATACAAGTTATCATTTGAAAGTGGAACTCCATCTACAATCACCAAAGGCTGAGTATTCCCTCCGATAGTGTTAGCTCCACGAATCTGGATGTTTGTTCCCGCACCTGGATCACCGTTTGATCTCGCGATTTTCACACCCGACGCCTTACCTGCTAAACTATTCAAAATGTTAGCCTCGCCACTTGATTTAATGGCGTCAGAAGAAATACTAGAAGATGTAGAGCCTGACCTGTCTTTTTTGGTTTTAAAACCTAAGGCATTCACCACCACTTCTTGTAGGTTGGTAACGTCACTGCTAAGTTTTACTTCAAGAAAACTGAGAGCCCCCAAGCTAACCACTTTGGAGTCATACCCAATAAAGCTAAATGTGAGCTCATTTGTGTTATTGGGAACTGAAATAGAGAAGTTGCCATCTACGTCGGTTGACGTGCCGATGGTAGTGCCTAAAGCCGTTACCGTAACGCCCGGTATAGCCTCTAAGCTGGTTTCGTCTTTTACTACTCCTTTGATGATTTTTTGAGCATATCCTGAGATAGCTCCGCACATCAAAAGAAGTAAAATTGGTAGTTTTACATTCATAATTAGAAGGTTTAAAATTAAAGTTTAAGAGATATATCTACTAAAAGTATCGATTGTGACTGACAATAAAAAGGTTTTTTATATGAGTGGAGTGCCAAAACACTTATTCTGACAGTTAATTCATTTATTTTTAGTTTTTTAATAAAAAAATTTAATAATTAAATACTGACGTTAGAAAAACGAATGCTTCCTAAAAAATATAGAAAAGCAGAATTAGTTTGTTAGTAGAATTATTTATTTTTAGCTTAATACTTTAAAACATTTTTTCAAAAACCAATAACCCTCTTATTCAATAAACTCTTATGAAAAAAACATTTACTGTTGGACTTTTACTAGCCCTTGCTGGGACCACATTTGCCCAGAAAACCTACATACAGTGCGGCACTTTGATAGACACCAGAAACGAAGTCATGAACAAAGAAATGACGATTGTGGTAGAAAAAAACAAGGTAGTTGAGGTTAAAAAAGGGTACCAAAAAGGTGACGCCAATGATGTGGTGATAAACCTCAAAAACAAATATGTGATGCCCGGGCTAATAGACATGCACGTGCATATAGAAAGTCAAACTGCAAAAGATCAATTTCAGAAAAGAATTCAGTACAGTTCGGCCGACGTGGCCTTTGAGTCTGCTAAATATGCCAAAATAACGCTTATGGCTGGTTTTACGACCGTAAGAGATTTGGGAGGTAGCAACGTGAACATTTCGCTGAGAGGTGCCATAAACCGAGGAAGTGCCATAGGACCTAGAATATTTACTTCAGGCAAAACTATAGCAACCACCGGCGGGCATGGAGACCCTTCGAATGGACTTGGTCCAAACTACACTTTTAGCAACGAAGAAGTAATGAACGGCGTGGTAAACTCACCAGAAGAAGCAAGACAAGCAGTAAGACAAAGATACCAAGACGGGGCAGATTGGATTAAAATAACGGCTACTGGCGGTGTTTTAAGTATTGCAAAAAACGGAAAGGGACCACAGTTTCAAGACGACGAACTTAAGGCTCTGATAGAAACCGCCAAAGACTATGGTTTTAAAGTTGCTGCTCACGCCCACGGAGCCGATGGAATGAAACGTGCACTTAGAGCGGGAGTTACTACTATCGAACACGGTTCGTTTTTAGACGACGAATGTATTGCTTTATTTATAGAAAAAGGTGCTTATTTAGTTCCTACTATTATTGCCGGAAAAACAGCTTCTGACTCTGCAAAAATTCCGGGTTATTATCATCCATTTGTGGTAAAAAAAGCTTTAGAAACGGGCGTGATGATACAAGAAGCTTTTGCGAGAGCTTACAAAGCTGGTGTTAATATTTGTTTTGGAACAGATGCGGGCGTATATCCACATGGATACAACGCCAAAGAGTTTGTTTATATGACCGAAGCCGGCATGCCCATGATGAAGGCACTCAAAGCTGCAACTATAACAAACGCCAAGGTTCTTGACATGGAAAACGAACTGGGAGCTATAGAGCCCGGTAAATTTGCAGACATAATAGCTGTAGACGCCGATCCTGTAAAAGATTTAACCACAATGATGAATGTAGGGTTTGTGATGAAAGACGGCGTGGTTTACAAAAACCAATAATTAACATTAAATTTTAACTTAAAAAAGAGCCTTTCGGGGCTCTTTTTTTTACTTTTTTAAATATCAATCATTACACTGTTGTTTTCACTAAATCTTCCACTATTATAACTTTGAAGTTACTTTTTGGCTCTTCGCATACGCCACACTCGTATTCATTCGGAAGGTTTTCAAATGTTATGCCCGCCGGTATTCCAGCTAGGTTATCCCCGAACCTGCTGTCATATACAGACAAACACGATGGACACTGATGCACTTCAATAGTTTCTGGTTTTGACTTCTTTGTGTTTTTAGATTCCGAAATTGGTTTTTCCCTTACTTTACCTAAATAATTTTCGTTATAAAGCAAAACTGACCTACGTAACTGCTCAGGTAAATTAAACCGCTGCACTCCTTTCGAAAAATATACTTTTGTTCTTCCATTTGGGTCAAAATCTTCGGTATACGAAATATCATACACAAAAAACGTTGGAATAAAATTAAAAAGCTTAAACCTTCTTCTCCTAACCATTATAGAGGCAAATACCTCTGTTTTGGGTATAGTTTTTATTCCGAAACATATACCAAACGTACGAATATCCAATTTGTTAAAATTCTCAACTAGCTGTTTTTTGAGTTTCAAAGCATCTTCAGATGCGTCTTCTACCTGCCAGTTAAGTTCATTAGCGGCGTGTCTCACATTAATATTATGTTTCGCCAAAATCGCACTCCAATAAGGCCTATCCACTTCGCCTATTCCTTTTACTATTATTGATTTCCAAGGAGTCAGGCAAAGTTCTCCTATCTTAGAAGCAAGTGCTAGTTCGCAAAGCTCCAATAAGAAATCAGTTGTAAACTGCTCGTTTCTTTGATAAATACCCAGCCAAGTTTTTTTGCCATAACGGTTAAAACCCTCATAGTACGGCAATGTAAATTTGGGTAATTTCAGCTCTTTTTCATTTGGCACTGAAATCATATCCGGAATAGAATCAAAGATTTCTGAAACAGGTAAAGCAGGGTTTTCGATTAGTCTATTTTCTACAAACTTGCTCAAATGCACGATTTCGTTTGTAAATATTAACTTTGAATACACATGCACCTCGTTTGTTTTAGGTTTTCTCAAATAACAATACCAAAAATTAGGCTCGTTTGACGAAACAAAGTTTAAATGACCTGAAAAAAACGGCGTAAAACTCTGTGAGTTATCCGAAATGTTGACCTTCAGTGTAGGATCATAATCAAAGGAATCCAAAATGTCTTTATATATGCCTTCTGTAATCCAATTGCCCTTTTGAAATACCTCTTCAGCCACGTAGCTACTCACAATATTGGGTCTGAGGTTGGTGTCGACCTCATATGATCGATTCATTTTGCTAAGCTCAGAACCCAAGTATACCGACCTACTGTGGGGCAAATGAAATATAAGCTGCTGCCTAAGTCCGAAAGACACTTCGGAAATTTGGGCAGTTTTTAGCACCGTCAAAATTGATTTCAGTTCACCCACTGAAACAATCCCCCCTTTAAGGTTTACTCGAATGGTATATGCGTCTTTCATGTTTTTTCTTTAAAATTCGTTCAAATTCCAGTACTTGCTTTACAAAGCCACTTGAAGGTTTTTCTCTAATTGTTTGTCTAAAATATGTTTAACCTCGGGTTTACAAGACCCACAACCCGTTCCGGCTCCGGTTTTATTACATAGTGATTCAAAAGAGTCAAAGCCCGAGTCGATGGCATTGCACAGGTTTTGCTCGCCTACATTGTTACATGAGCAAACAAGTTTGCCCAAAACAGGCTCTTGTTTTTGACCCGACCTAAGTAATTTTAGCCGTTTTTCAGAAAGCTCAATTCCGTTAAAAATCAAATCTTTAAACTCTAAAAACTCCGACTTGTCACCCATCAAAATGGCCCCTACCAGCCTGTCGTCTTTGATGACACACTTTTTATAATACTTTTTAGACTTATCCAAAAATATTATTTCCTCATAGCCTTTATCGTCTTTCGGAATTTCCACCTCCCCCAAAGAGCAGATTTCCACACCGTGCATTTTAAGGATATTCATAGAAAGACTACCTCTGTAAGAAGCCGCTAGGTCTCCTAACAAAAAGTTAGAAACCACTTCGGCTTGTTGTTCCGCAGCTGCAGTTATGCCCCACATTTGGTTTCGCCATTCAGCTATTTCGCCGCAGGCAAAAATATCCGGATCTGAAGTTTGCATATAGTCATTGACAATTATGCCTCGGTTACAATCTAGCCCAGACTGACGGGCAATGTCTATACTCGGGACAGTGCCGGCTGCAACCAAAATCACGTCACACATGATTTTTCTGCCTGATTTTAGACGAATGCCTTCTATTTTATTTGTTCCCAAAAACTGCTCTACTTCGTCATTGTAGTAGATATCGATTCCTTTGTGAATAATTTCTTCATGTAATATCGAACTTCCCAGTTGGTCCAACTGCCTATCCATTAATCTACCAATACGCTGAATAACGGAAACTTTTACATTTATTTCTACCAAAGAAGCGGCCATTTCTAAACCCAAAAGACCTCCTCCTACTACAATTGCGTGTCCATTTTTCTTTAAAAAAGGAGCCAAAGAGTCGGCATCAAACCTGCTACGCATGTTAAATATTCCGTCCATCTTAGGGAAGTTCCTAGGCATAAACGCTTGGCTGCCCATACCCAAAAACAGCTTGTCGTAGTGGTGTTCCCTACCTTTTGAGTCGGTTAGAATTTTGTGTTCGCGGTCAATATTCAAAATGCTTACTCCTTTGTGAACTACGATATTTTGTTTTTCAAACTCTTCTTCACGGAGTTTAACCAACTGCTCCCAAGTTTGGGTACCACTTACGTAGTCTGGCAGCATAACCCGGTTATAAAACGGATATATTTCTTTACTAAAAACCTCGATATCGTCAGTTTGATTAAACTTTCGGTATGCATTTATAAAACCTAAACCCGCCGAGCCTGCACCTATTACTATAACTTTCTCGGGTTTCTTATAAAACCTACTAACTTCCACTGCTGCGTATTTGAAGTCGGGCTCTTTTGATATCGGATCAATCAAATTATTGGTTAAGTTATTTGCTCGTCCAAACGTGCTATTCAGTATTTTGCCCCAGTGCATGGCCATAAAGCAAGTGCCTGGCTTTATGTCTTCAGAAATATTAAGGGTAACTTGCACCTCTCCCCGCTTATTTTTAATTTTTACAATATCTCCCGCTTTAAGATTTCTATTTGCAGCATCTTGCAGATGCATATCCACAAATGGTTTCCCGATATGCTGATTTAGCTTATTGACCTTACTGGTTTTGGTCATGGTGTGCCATTGGTCCCTAATTCGACCGGTCAATAAAACCAAAGGGAAATCTTCTGAAGTAGATTCTGAATCATTTTTTTCATTCAAAACCTTAATCTGAGCTTTTTTATTTGGGGTAAAAAACGCGTTGTCTTCAAAGATTCTGGCGGTTCCTTTGTTTTCAGACTTTTTAGTTGCCGGCCACTGAATAGTTCCTTTTTCTTTCAATGATTTGTAAGAAACTCCCGTTACATCAATGTTAGTACCTTCGGTGGTAGTGGCGTATTCGGCATAAATATCTTGAGTTGAAGCATAATTAAACGAATCTCCAAAGCCCATTTTATCAGCAAACTTGCAAATGATTTCTACGTCAGGCAGACACTGACCAGGAGCGGGTATTGCTTTTTCTAATAGTGAAATCCTACGCTCAGCATTGGTCATAGTACCTTCTTTTTCGGCCCAAGCGGCTGCGGGTAGCACTATGTCGGCAAACTTTACGGTATCAGATTTTGAAGAAATATCCTGCACTACCACTAGTTTGGCTTTTTTAAGCCCTTCTTCTACCATATTAAGGTCAGGTAAACTCACCGCAGGATTGGTACAAATAATCCAAATAGCTTTTAGAGACCCGCTTTCTAGTGCCTTAAACATTTCTGTGGCGGTTAGCCCTGGCCTATCCGAGATTTCTCCCCCACCCCAAAAGGTCTTCATTTCGGCTCTATGCACTGGGTTTTCTAAGCTTCGGTGTGAAGCAAGCATGTTCGAAAGCCCGCCAACTTCTCTTCCTCCCATGGCATTGGGCTGGCCCGTAAGCGAGAATGGCCCATTGCCAGGCTTTCCGATTTTTCCGGTAATCAAAGAAAGATTTATAAGCGAAAGATTTTTGCTCACGCCTATCACCGACTGATTGAGCCCCATGGTCCACATACTCAAAAAGCCTTTCGACTTAGCAATCCATTCGGCCGCTAACTCAATTTTCTCAACTTCTATTTTGCAAGTATCGGCATATTCATCTAGCGTCCAGCTAAACACTTTTTCTTTATATATCTCAAAGCCGTCTGTATGATTGGCTATAAATTCTGGGTCAATGGCATTTTTTTCAATCAAAATTCTGCCCAAAGCGTAGTTTAAATACACGTCTGTCCCCGGAAAAATATCTAAATGCAAGTCACACGAATTAACCGTTTGGGTTTTTCTGGGATCTACCACAATTATCTTTACATCAGGATTTCTTTCTTTGTGGGCCTCCACTCTTCTCCAAATGATTGGGTGACACCAAGCCGGATTTCCACCTTCCACCAAAATCACATCCGATAGCTCGATGTCGTCATAACAAACTGGCACTACATCTTCCCCAAGGCTCATTTTATAACCCACCACCGCCGAAGACATGCAAAGCCTTGAGTTGGTATCTATATTATTGGAACCTATAAAGCCCTTCATTAACTTATTCCACAGGTAATACTCTTCCGTAAGGCATTGACCTGAAACATAAAAACCAACAGAGTCAGGACCATATTTTTCAATAAAAGTCTTAAATATTTTAGCCGTTCGCTCCAAAGCGGTATCCCAGCTTACATCCTGTAGCGGCATATTTCGGTTAAGCCGCATTTGCGGAGTCAAAAGCCTATCTGAAGTGTCGTTAACGGTGTATTGCAAATTCATGCCTTTTGAGCAAAGCATACCTCTGTTTACCGGATGCTCCGGATCTCCCGCTACAGTTACACTGCCAGAATCCTGAACGGTCACTATGGTGCCGCAACCAACTCCGCAGTAGCAACACGTTGATTTATATGTATTTTTATTCGTCATAAATCAAATATTTTGGATTCAATACTGCATTTTCAATAACTGAAATTCGTATACTAAATCACTATTTATAAACCTAAAAAGAAAATTTATACTCAAATATACAAATGAGTATTAATACTCAATTAAAGAATTGATATAATTAACTTTTGAAACTTTTAATCTTTTCTTTTTTTTAATTTTTGTAGAAAAAATCATATTTCCGTAAACTCGAATTTCCTTAAGACCTTGATTTAAGCTATCATTTAAATGTACGTAACTATTCAAGTATGTTCATTTAGCAAAGCCAGAGTATCCACGAAACTCCCTTATTGAATTTAACATAACCCTTCAATTTTTTTTACTTAACTAAAACCTCTTCGCCCAATAGTTCTTCTACCAAAATACCTCTACCGTATTCTAAAATATAGGACTTATTTAAACTCACTACCTCTCCTATTACTATTACAGAAGGCTGCTTTTGATGTTCTTTTTTAATTTTTGACTCTATATTAGAAACCTTTCCGACCAAAAACTTTTCGTTGTGACATGTGCCGTTTTGAATTATAGCTATGGGTGTGTCTTTTTTGCCATAACTAGTGAAAATAGACGTGATTTCTGAAATCTTATTTAGTCCCATCAATATCACAATAGTAGCGTTTGACTGGGCAGCGAGATTAATATCCTTAGGGAGTTGCTTGGCTTTTGTGTGCCCAGTCATTACCCAAAAGCTATCTGCCATACCTCTTTTAGTTACAGGAATTCCCATAGCCGTAGGCACTGAAATACAGCTCGAAATACCCGATACTACTTCGGTCTCTATACCGTTTGCTTCCGCAAAAACCATTTCTTCGGTAGCCCTTCCAAACACTATTGGATCTCCTCCTTTTAATCTAACAGCATGTCCGTATTTTTTTGCACTATTAACTAGCAACTGATTTATTTCCTCTTGAGGCAAACTGTGGTTATCAAATCTCTTTCCTACATATATATGCACGCAATGTGGGCTTGTGTAGTTTAGAAGGTTTTTGTTTGCCAAGGCATCGTACAAAACAACATCTGCCGAAGCCAAAGCTTTTGCTCCTTTTACTGTAATAAGATCTTCGTCTCCTGGACCTGCACCTACTAAAGTGATTTTGGGATAAACATTACTAAGCATATATACTTATTTTTAAAATTATAAAAATATTGACTACTCAAGACTACAAAAAAATATTTTCTGAATAAAAAATTGTACTTTTTAAGTAAATAACTGTTAAATACACTACAATTCTAATATAAAAATTTAGAATTAAAAAAAAATACATAGTTTTGAATTGCACTTATTACTCATTTTTATACTAAGTATACAAATAGTACAATTAATGATTTTTTAAAATGAATTAAGTATTTAAATCATATCGAAATGAAACAAAGGGTAGTTGTAATAGGAAATGGAATGGTTGGCTACAAGTTTTGCGAAAAATTGGTAGCAAAAGGAGGAAACAGTCAGTTTGAAATTGTGGTTTTTGGCGAAGAGCCAAGGCCTGCATATGACCGTGTGCATCTGAGTGCATATTTTGGTGAAAAAACCATTGAAGAACTTACGATGGCTCCCTTGAGCTGGTATGCGGAAAATGAAATAACGCTACACCTAAGCGACCCTGTAACGGATGTTCACCCTGAATCAAAAACTTTGAGTACCCACAGTGGACTAAAAGTAAACTACGACTACCTAATATTTGCAACCGGGTCTGCCCCTTTTGTACCTGCCATAGCGGGAGTAGAAAAAGACGGTGTTTTTGTATATAGAACAATCGAAGATCTCGATATGATGAAATCACACGCTGCCAAAGCCAGCGTAGGGGCCGTAATTGGCGGTGGTTTATTAGGCCTCGAGGCGGCCAAAGCCCTTTTAGACCTTGGTATTAAAGAGACGCATGTAATAGAGTTTGCTCCTAGGTTAATGCCCAGACAAATTGATCAATCTGGGTCCGATATTCTTAAGACAAAACTTGGAGAGCTTGGCATACAAATTCACTGCAACAAAAACACACAAGAGATAACCGGTGGAGACGCCATAGAAGGCATGTCTTTTGCTGATGGTGAAAAACTTATAGTTGACATGTTGGTTATTTCCGCGGGAATAAAGCCCCGTGACGAACTAGCCAAAATAGCAGGCCTAGAAGTAGGTTCAAGGGGCGGGATACTGGTAAATGACAACCTTCAAACATCTGACCCAAATATATATGCAATAGGTGAATGTGCACTTCACGAGCACATGATCTATGGTTTAGTGGCTCCCGGTTATGAAATGGCCGATATAGTGGCAGCTCAATTAGTAGGTAAAGAATCTAAACTGTTTACGGGTTTTGATATGTCTACAAAGCTTAAGCTTATAGGTGTAGATGTAGCGAGTTTTGGAAATGCATTTGTGGAAGAGCCCGACTGCCAGACTATTATTTATGAAAACAAAAGCAAGGGCATTTATAAACGTATAAATATCAGTAACGACAAAAAACTACTCCTAGGAGGTATATTAATAGGAGATGCTGAACAATACAATATGCTTTTGCAAACCACCAACAACAAGCTCCCGATTCCTGAAAACCCGGAGGACTTAATATTGGGGTCAAGAGGTGGAGAGGGCTCAGAAAGCTCAGGCGTAATGTCACTTCCTGACGAAGCCTTAATCTGTTCATGCGAGGCTGTAACTAAAGGCGACCTTTGCCGTGAAGTAATAGAAAACGGAAATAATACAGTAGATCTATTAAAAAAATCGACCAAAGCATGTACCGGCTGCGGTGGATGTACACCACTGGTAAAAGACCTGCTCCAAGGCATTATGAAAAGCCAAGGCATGGTGGTTAGAAATGAAATTTGTGAGCACTTTAAATATACCCGTCAGGAAATACTTGATTTGGTAAAAATAAATGCCCTCAAAACCTACGATGAAGTTTTAGATACTTTCGGACATGGCGACGGATGCGAAACCTGCAAGCCAGCGGTATCTTCTATATTGGCGAGTTTATGGAATGACAACATACTTACAAAAGGGAAAGACACAGCACAAGATTCAAACGATCGATTTCTGGCAAATATCCAGCGAGGAGGTACTTATTCCGTTGTTCCACGAATTCCTGGTGGCGAAATCACACCTGACAAACTTATAGTTATAGGCGAAGTTGCAAAAAAATATGGCCTGTACACTAAAATTACGGGTGGACAAAGAATCGACCTATTTGGTGCACATGTCGGCGACCTGCCCAATATTTGGGAGGAGTTAATAGCCGCTGGTTTTGAAAGTGGTCATGCATACGGAAAATCGCTCCGTACGGTCAAGTCATGCGTAGGAACAACCTGGTGCCGATTCGGTGTGCAAGACGCCGTTAGTTTTGCCATAGAGGTAGAAAATAGATACAAAGGCCTACGTTCTCCACACAAGTTAAAGTCGGCAGTTTCGGGTTGTATTAGAGAGTGTGCAGAAGCACAAAGTAAAGACTTCGGGATAATAGCCACCGAAAAGGGGTGGAACCTATACGTGTGTGGCAATGGAGGGTCTAAACCTCGCCACGCCGAATTAATAGCTACTGACGTTAGTTCAGAAATGTGTATAAAGCTCATTGACCGTTTCTTAATGTTTTATATTAAAACCGCTGAGCCACTCCAAAGAACGGCTCCTTGGTTAGACAAAATGGAAGGTGGATTGGCGTATCTAAAATCTGTGGTGCTAGACGATGCACTTGGGCAAAATGCCCTTTGGGAAGCCGAAATGGATACCCTAGTGGGAGCATATAAATGTGAATGGAAAGAGGCCGTTGAAACACCCGAAATCAGAAAGCGATTTGTACACTTTGTAAATGCTCCTGAAGAAAAAGATCCAACGATAGCATTTGAACCGCTTCGTGACCAAATAAAGGCACAAGACTGGAATGCTGTTTTGAAATAATAAAGAATATTAAACCAAAGGAAAAATGGAAGAATTAACAATAAGCTCAAGCGAAACTATCACAGACTCATTAAATTGGACTTTGGCTTGTAAAAAAGACGATATCCCTGAAAACGGAGGGGCTTGTGTATTGATAAATGGAGAACAAATTGCAATCTATAACTTTAAGAAACGAAACGAATGGTATGCAACCCAAAACCTTTGTCCACATAAGCAACAAATGGCTTTGTCGAGAGGCATGATTGGCTCAGCTGGAGATGAACCAAAAGTAGCGTGCCCATTTCATAAAAAGACATTTTCATTAAAGTCGGGAGCTTGCCTTTCAGGCGACGATTACCAAATAAAAACCTACCCTGTAAAAGTAGAAGGGGAGAGTGTGTTTTTGGCTATGATTTAAATCACAATTCTGCAAAAATATATAGGTAGATAGGGGTTTAGCATGCATTTTATTCTAAATTTGAAATTCGTTAACTAAAACAACAACGTTTTGGAAAATTTAGATAAAACCGTAGCCCAAAGACTATCGGTACAATATATAATGGCCTTGTCAATAGTGGCCATATTGACTGTATTCGGGCAGTTTTTGGTTCATAACACCCTGTCTACCTCACAAGACGACTCCCACATAATTAATATTGCTGGTAGGCAAAGAATGCTTAGTCAGAAAATGACAAAGATAGCATTGGTACTAAAAGACCAGCAAATTGGAACCCCGCTATATGACTCAAGCTTAGTAAAGCTAAAATCCTCTTTTGAAGAATGGGAACAAGTACATAACAACCTACAAAAAGACAACATAACCAAACCTCGTAAATACAATGTCACAAACAGTCAGGTAATTTTGTCTTACTTTTCTAATATTAACCCTTATTTCCAAAATCTACATGCACTTTTTAGGTCTTGTATAAAAAACAAACCGACCTCGGAGATAATTTCAAAAATACTTGAAAACGAAGGTCCGTACTTGTCATGGATGGATAAAATAGTAACCACCTATGACAAAGAAGCCACCAAGCGTGTAAATACAGTAAAATCCTATGAGCTTATTTTGGGGTTTTTAACCCTTGGAACTTTGTTTGTGGAAGCACTCATGATTTTTGGACCTTTGGTAGAGTATGTCAAACAGGTAATCTTTCATTTAACCAAATCTGAGAAAAAGCTTACAGAAACTAATACCCAACTGAGATACTCCAATAAGATGCTTTTGGAAACTCAAAAACAACTAGAAGAGGCTTCCAAAGAAAAATACGAATCTAAATTGAAGGAAGAAAACATTAGAAATGCCTCGCTTTTAGAAGGCCAAGAAGAGGAGCGAAAACGCCTTTCGCAAGAAATGCACGATGGTGTGGGCCAAATGCTAACTGGCATAAAACTTTCGGCCGAAAAACTAGCGAGTATGGACCCAAACAACCCTAAGTTCGCTATTCGCCAAACTGATTTATTGGCACAAATAAAAGATACTATAGAAGCCACCCGAGGAGTTTCGTTTAACCTAATGCCATCTGTACTAAAAGACTATGGCCTTGAGTCTGTTTTAAAAATTTTGAAAGCTCAGACCGAAAAAAACAGCAGTATTGTCGTCAACTATGAATTTTCGTCAGGCAGGCTACCTAATAAACTTGAAATTGGGATTTATAGGATAATTCAAGAAGCTTTAAACAATACACTTAAACATGCCGAAGCAAAAGTTTTTAGTATTAATGTTTTAACCAAAGCGGGCTTAGTTTATGTAGAATTATCGGATGACGGCAAAGGTTTTGACCCTGAAAAAATAAAAGAGCAGTCTTTGATACATAATGGCGTAGCGAATATGAAAACTCGCACAAAACTATTGCACGGAACCTTCAAGGTTATATCTAACCTAAACGAAGGAACCAATATTTTCATTAAATTGCCGCTTGAATCTTGATAGAAATGAAAAAAATAAAAATATTATTGGTAGACGACCACGCTATAGTTCGCAAAGGGCTTATTTCGCTATTAGAAGACGAAGAAAACATCGAAGTTGTGGGTGATGTATCGGGAGGAAAAGAGGGGTTGGCTTTTTTAGAAACTCAGGAAGTAGACTTGGTAATGCTCGACCTAAACATGCCTGAAATGTCAGGAATGGAAACGGCAAAGCATATAAAAAAGAAACATTCGAAAACCAAGATTTTGGTATTCTCAATGCATAGTGATGCCGATTACATACTAAACAGCATAGAAAATGGCGTGGATGGTTATTTATTAAAAGATTCTGATCGAGAAGAAATCCTAAATGCCATTGATATAGTTTACCACGGCGAAAAGTATTTCCCGCCTGCGGTCTCGGCTATTTTGGTGCAAGCCTTACAAACCAAAACTAAAAAACCAAGCGGAGGCCAAACTAGCCAAACAAGTGTTTTGGATATGTTGTCAAAAAAAGAAACGCAGATTCTTAAAATGATTGCCGATGGCAAAAGCAGCCAAGAAATAGCTGAAGAGCTAGACCTAAGCATACGAACAGTCTCTAACCACAGAGCCAATATGCTTAAAAAAACCAACCTCAGCAATACAGCCGAGCTGGTAAGAATAACCAGCAGAGAGGGATTATAACAAAAAAGGCTCGGGGATTCCCAAGCCTTTTTTGTTTTCTACAATTTTCTTATTTTTCTGCTTTCAATATCTTCTGTATCAAGGCCATAGTTGCCTTAATTCCTTCGTCTTCGCTAAGGCGTTCTCCCTCATACTCTATCCCGATGTTTCCTTTAAAACCCGCTTTTTTAACGATTTCCATTATTTTCGGATAATCCAAGGTGGTTTCATTGCCGTCTTTATCAAAATCAAATGTTTTAGCACTTACTCCTTTTGCATAAGGCATTAACTCTTCTATTCCTTTATATCTATCGTACTCTTTTAGGCAACCATCTGGTCCACGCTCTAAGCAAAAGTTGCCGAAGTCAGGCAGCGTACCTACATTTTCCATTTTAACTTGTGCCATCACACCCGACAGCCAAGCTCCATTTGAAGAAAAACCACCGTGATTTTCTACTATGATATTAATTCCTTCTTGAGCTCCATACGCTCCCAGTTTTGACAATCCATCTATTGCATGAACGGCAACTTCCTCCGCTGTGCCTTTTCCTGCAGCATTTACACGAATCGATTTTGCTCCTAAATATTTCGCGATTTTTACCCAGTCGTAGTGATTCTCCACCGCTTTCATTCTCGCAGCAGAATCTGCATCTCCAAGGTCGCCCAAGGCGTCGCACATGATTAAACCAACCTTTACATTTGCCTTGTCACACTTTGCCTTAAACGCTTCCCAATACGCCATATCTTTGGCCTTACTAAAATAAAAAGTATTCACTAGCTCAATAGTATTTACACCATAAGAAGCCGCTATTTCAGGAAAGTTGTCTGGATGCAATGTGCCTTTAAGCAACGAATCAGGTGTTTCCATTAACATTTTGCCAAATGCCGCCCAGTCGCCATTGAGCGTGTTTCCAAAAAAACTTTTATGCAATGACCACTGTGCCAAAGAAATATTAATATCAGGCGAGGCACTTTCCTGAGTTTTAGAAGATGACGTACATGAATAAAATAATGTAGCTGACAAAAGAGTCGCAGCACACAGAGAAAGAATCCTTAAAGATTTCATTATTATTGTTTTTGGTTGAATAAAATAGAAATGTGAATTTAATAAAAACTTTTAACCTATCTGCCCAAATGAAGAACGATCGTTTCTTTGAACACAATAGAAGTTCCCTTTTTAAAGCTAAATTTGATTTTAACCTGCATTCTTTTTAAATTTTCAAAAAACCACAAAAACATACTGTTGATAAAATTTGTTACAGAGCCAACAATAATTATATATGAGAAAACAAATACTCTTCCTTTGCTTATTAATTTCCAACATTAGTTTTGGCCAAAACAAAGGAACCATATACGGAACCGTAAAAGACAAAAACACAGAAGAGCCCTTAATCGGAGCCATAATATCGGCTAATGATGGAAAATATTTAACCTCCGTAGATATAGACGGCAAGTATTCGTTAGACCTTCCGGTGGGTGTTTACAACCTAAAAGCCACCTACATAGGCTATAAAGAACAAATAAAGTACAACGTAACCCTTACATCGGGCAATGCCCTTTCGGTAAGTTTCGGTTTATCACTTGATATTGCCACCTTAGACGAAGTTTCTGTAACACAAACAAAAACCAAATCGGCACTGGCATCTGATGTTATTACGCCACTTTCGGTCCAAACACTAACCTCAGAAGAGATAAGAAGTAATCCAGGCGGTAACTTTGATGTTTCAAAAGTAGTACAAGCACTACCTGGCGTAGCAGGAACAACGGGCGGCGGCGGATTCAGAAACGATATTATACTAAGAGGTGGGGGACCAAACGAAAATGTGTATTACCTAGACAACATTGAAATTCCGATTCTTAACCACTTTACAACTCAAGGTAGTGCAGGCGGGCCAGCAGGAATCATCAATATCTCATTTATAGAAGACATTAAACTATCGACCTCTGCTTTCGATTCAAAATTTGACAATTCTCTTTCAGGTATTTTTGAATTCAAACAAAAAGAAGGAAACAGCGAAAAACTCCAAGGCAATGTACGTCTTAGTGCATCGGAGTTTGCGGCCACTTTAGATGGGCCAGCAGGACCCAAAACCACCTATTTGGTGTCGGCAAGAAGGTCATATCTGGCGTTTTTATTTACTCTTTTAGACTTACCTATACGACCCGACTATTGGGATTTTCAAACCAAAATATCGCATAAACTAGGCAAAAAAACCAGTTTAGACATAATCGGACTTAGTGGCATAGACCTTTTTAAATTTGCCGTACCCAAAGACGCCACCCCCGAAAGTGTGTACATCCTTAGATCAAACAATTACATCAGCCAGTGGAACTACACAGCAGGTGCAACGCTAAAACACCGCCTCAACAACGGCCTTTTGAGCCTTAGCTTAAGTCGAAATCATTTTAATAACGAGCTAGAGAAGTTTGAAGACAACACCATCAAAGACCCAGAAACGTTAAATTTCCAGAGTGTGTCTAACGAAATAGAAAACAAACTGAGACTAAACATCAAAAAATCAGCAAACGGATTTAGCTACAGTTATGGAGGAATGCTTCAGCAAGTTACTTACAACAATAATTTTTTCGCAATTATAAGACCTGAACTAAAAGACGCCAACGGAAATGTGACGCAGCCTCAAGTAAAAACAGCTTTTGACACAGACCTAAGCTTTCTCAAATATGGCCTTTATGCTCAGGCAGGAAAGACTTTTGCTAACCAAATGAGCCTTTCAGCAGGAATCAGAACTGATATGAACTCGTTTACTACCACAGGAAACAATCCTTTAAGAACACTTTCGCCTCGGATATCGGCTTCCGTGCCTTTTGGTGACAAATGGCGACTAAATGCAACTTGGGGCAGCTACTATAAAATCCCAATTTATACCGTGTTAGGCTTCAAAGACCAAAATGGAGCCTTTGCTAACAAAGACAATTCTTACATTCATAATTTCCACTACGCAACGGGTATCGAGTTTTTACCCAAAAACGACTTACGATTTACAGTAGAAGGATACATTAAAGAATATAACAACTATCCCGTTTCGGTTTTCGAAAACATCTCTTTGGCTAACCTTGGTGGTGGTTTTGGAGCGATAGGAAACGAAAAGGTGGTTTCTGCCGGAAAGGGCCGAAGCGTAGGCGTTGAGTTTTTTATGCAACAGAAACTTGTCAAAAGACAGTTTGTAACACTTTCGTACTCGTACGTCAGAAGTAAGTTTGGCGGAGTTAACACCGAGTTATTGCCTTCTGCGTGGGATTATAAACACTTGCTTTCGTTTATTTATGGCTATAAATTCGGTAAAAACTGGGAGCTTGGTGCTAAGTATCGTTTTGCAGGTGGTGCACCTTATTCGCCTTTTGACTTGGCGGCTTCTCAACAAAACTATTTGACGCTGGGCACCGGAATATTTGACAATTCTAGATTGAACACGCAGCGACTAAAGCCTTTCAGTCAACTAGATATACGTATCGATAAAAAATGGAATTACAAAAACTGGTCTTTGGATTTATTCTTTGATATTCAAAACATTACAAGTGCCAAAAATCAGTCGATACCAAATTTTACATTTAAAAGAAACGCCGACAATACGGGCTTTGCAACCACTGATGGTAAAGCACTTATGCAAAACGGCTCAAATGCGATTCCATTAATACTAGACCAAGCAAGTGGCATTGTTACCCCAAGTATTGGGTTCGTGGTGGAGTTTTAATGAGTGGCATAAAAGACAATCGAAAAAGATCATTTTCCACTCTTTTTCGATTGCTTTATTTTACAATGACCTCAAATAAGCCAAACTAAGCGGAATATTAATTAACTCTTTCTCGCTTTCGTCTTCTATGAAATAATGTTCAATGCCTGCTTTTTTGGCTAATTTCAATATTTTTTTCCAATCGGCTTGACCCGTTCCCAATACCACATCGTTTTCAGCTGGTTCGTGGCCTGACTTATCACCTACTACTCCTTTTTTCAAATCTTTTACGTGCATTAGTTTCCAACGATTGCCATATTTTTTAAGCAATTGCTCAGGAGAAGCCGCTCCCCCACCGTGGATAGTCCACAAAACATCCATTTCAAATGATACATATTTCGGATCTGTGTTTTTGATTAAATAGTCCATATACGTTCCATCTTCGTGAGTCCTAAACTCATACCCGTGGTCGTGGTAACAAAAAATAAGTCCGTTTTCAGCCAATACTTTACCGGCTTTGTTAAAGACCTCCACCGCTTTTTTGGTATCCGCTAAATCAAAATTATTTCCATTGTGAGGAATCCAAGCACACATCACATATTTTGAACCCAAAGCTTTCGCTTGATCGGCTACTGCCTGTGGATTTTTCTCTAATTCTTCAAAACTACAACCGGTAGAAGGTATAGAAATTCCCCTATCGTCACACATTTTCTTAAATTCTGCGGCAGTCTGACCTTTTTGTGGGCCACCCTCTAACTCTGTAAAACCCATTTTCTGAATCAGGTCTAAAGTTTGTTCGGTCCCTTTCGGAAAATGATTGCGAAACGTGTAGGCTTGAAAGCCAAATGGATAGTCAAAAAGTGGTTTTTGAGCGAAAGCAGAGAAGTTTGCGAATGCTAATAAGAGAATAATTATTTTTTTCATTTTTTAATTAGGTTGAATTGCCCACAAATTAAACGTTCTGCCTTCTTTTTACTAAATTTACATTAAATATTTCTGGAATTAATTTTAAAGTAAGTATGCTAATTGACAACCATGGTAGGCCAATCAACTATTTGAGGCTTGCGGTTACTGACCGTTGCAATCTGCGTTGTTTTTATTGTATGCCCCACGAGGGAATAGAGTTTTTACCCAAAAACCATTTATTAAGCTATGAAGAAATGCTACGCTTAATAAAACTAATGGCCGAAATGGGCGTATCAAAAGTGCGAATAACTGGTGGCGAACCCTTTGTAAGAAAAGGCCTCATGCCATTCCTTTGGAAAATATCCGAAACTCCTGGAATTGAAAAAATAAACCTGACCACAAATGGCGTTTTAACAGCCCCTTATGTAAACGAACTAAAGGACCTTGGCATATCTTCTATAAACCTTAGCCTCGATTCATTGGACCGTGCTCGTTTTTTTGAAATGACGCGTAGAGACGAACTACCCAATGTGCTGCATACTTTTGATGAGATACTCAAAAACGATATTCCGCTTAAAATTAACGCTGTGATGATGGCAGGAAAAAACGAGGATGATATTTTTGACCTTGTAAATTTAGCCAAAGAAAACCCTGTATCGGTTCGCTTTATAGAAGAAATGCCTTTTAATGGCGAAGGAATAAAGCCCGAATATTTTTTGTCGTATACCCGAATTATAGACAAAATAAAAGAGCGTCATCCTTCATTGAAGGCAATTAAGAATGAGCCGACCTCTACTTCGTATAATTACCAAATAGATGACTTTAAAGGAAATGTAGGAGTAATAGCCGCGTTTAGCCGTACGTTTTGTGGCACATGTAATCGTATCAGAATTACACCTACTGGCGACTTCAAAACCTGCCTATATGATGAAGGTAAAATGAACCTCCGCGACTTGCTAAGGGCGGAAAAAACAGACGAGGAAATAAAACAATTTATTCAAGCCTCAATTTCAAAACGAGCCAAAGACGGTTTTGAGGCAGAAGCCAACAGAAGCAGCCTTGTAACCGAGAGCATGACAACCATTGGTGGTTAAACTTTCATTATTCAAATACCTTCATTTAAACCAATAATTTTGTCTAAAACCCTAGATAAAAAAAAGTTTTTTGACCCTCAAAAAGCATTATTTGAAGAATAATAATTATCATGCAAGTTGATTTAACCTCATAAACCATTTGAAGAATTCAGTTGCCTTACTTTTAATATTAAGCTTTTTAAGTTTAACTATTTTTGCTCAAAAAAACACGTTATCAAAAGGTCAAAATCTACTTTGGACCCGATACCATGTAACTGCACAGTTGAGCCCAAAAGTTTCTTGGGTAAACGAAGCAGACAATCGAGTTTTCATCGAAGATTTTAAACAAGCCCAGTTTATAGCACACACACATTTACATTACAAAACCTCCTCTGCCACAGAGGCATCTTTGGGTTTTACATACGCCAAAACCGAACCTGCAAACCCGTATGTCACTTACAGACTTGGGGTACCTGAACTGCGTCCATTTCAAGAGTTTTATATCAGACAAACGCTCAATTCTAAGTGGCGGGTGCAGCAAAGGTTTAGGTCTGAGCAGCGTTTTTTCAGAAAAAACAACGGCATTGAGCTTTCTGAAGGGTATATGTTCAATTGGCGTTTTAGATATCAATTTTCGGTAAATTACGCACTCTCACCCAAGTGGGCTCTTAAAGCCCATGATGAGCTTTTTATTAATGCCGGAAAAAACATCATTTACAATACATTCGATGCCAATCGACTATATTTAGCCGCTGCTTATAAAGCATTTAAACCCTTAACTGTAGAACTTGGCTTTCTAAAGTCGATCCAACAAGCCAAAGACGGCATTACGTACGTAGACAGAAACAATATTCGCTTTACGATATTTCATACCCTTAATTTTTCAAAAAACCGATGAGCCTTATTCAAGAAAACTGGTCGCTTTTGCTGCTTTTTTTTACAGTTGCACTTTTATATTCTTCTGTAGGGTTTGGTGGCGGATCCAGCTATTTAGCCATTATGGCCCTGTATGGCCTCGAATTTAAGTTTTTACGAGCCACCGCCTTGCTTTGCAACCTTACGGTGGTTTCAAACGGAAGTTTTCAATATTACAGAAAAGGATTTTTGGATTTCAAAAAAGCACTGCCTTTGGTAGCCCTAAGCGTACCGCTTGCCTATTTGGGAGGCAAAACCCCACTTTCTGAAAACACTTTTTTTATACTTTTAGGTTTTACCTTATTAATCGCTGCGGTATTGGTTTGGTTTCAGCCATATTTGATTAATAAAGTCAACTTTAAAAACATCAACTCCGATAATGTAATTTTAAACTTGGTCATTGGGGCATTTATTGGATATATTAGCGGTGTGGTTGGCATTGGTGGCGGCATTTTCTTATCCCCGATTTTGTATATCATCAACTGGGACAAGCCGCAGAAAATATCGGCCATGGCGAGTTTTTTTATTTTAGTAAACTCTATATCTGGCCTCGTGGGGCAGTTTCAAACGCCTGGCTTTTCGATGGACTGGGGTTTTGCTTTTGCACTCATGGTTGCTGTGGCAGTTGGCGGCCAAATAGGAACCCATCTGGGCACAGTAAAGTTTAATCAAAGTATGATCAGAAAAGCAACCGCCGTTTTAATTGCATATGTGAGTTATACTTTGCTTACCAAATACCTTTAAAACCTAATGAAAGTTACCGTTTTGTGTTTTGGAATTACACGTGAAATCCTCGGTGGGTTTTCACACGAATTTGAACTTGAGTCTGATGCGAAAATCAAAGATTTAAAAGATTTTTTGATTGAAAAATATCCGAGTTTTCAAAAACTGAGCTCACTCAGAATAGCTGTAAATGAGGAATATGCGGAAGATCACTCCGAAATAAAGGAAACAGACGAAATAGTACTTATACCGCCCGTAAGCGGAGGCTAACCATGATAGATATAAAACTTACAGACCAATCGCTTTCTTTAGACGAGTGCCAAGCCTTGGTGTTAGACCCCGCTTTGGGTGGCATTGTGCATTTTGTAGGCACAGTAAGAAACCATACAAAAGGAAAAACTGTACGCAAACTTGATTTTGAAGCGTACGAGCCTATGGCAATATCAGAAATGAGGAAAATTGCGAAAGCTGCCATTTCAAAATTCAATATAGACAAAATCGCTATCCATCACAGGGTTGGAACATTGGCAGTTGGGGAAATTCCGGTTATTATAGCCGTGGCGTCTGCACACCGTAAAGCTGCCTTCGATGCCTGTCAATACGCTATTGACACCTTAAAAGAGACTGTACCCATTTGGAAAAAAGAATACTTTGAAGACGGCGAAGTCTGGGTATCTGCTACCCCTTAGTTAAAGCCCCAAAGCAGCTTTATCTTCTTGTGAGTTTACATTTGCTAATACCTTTGGGTCTGGCAGCTGCACCAATTCTATCTCCGAATTTATCAACACCTTTCTAGGACACGAATACCCCAAGGTTAAATAACTCAATAAACTTAAATATGCCTTTGGTTCCCAAATAGTAAAAAGTGGGTCAGGGAAGTTGGTTTCTGGGTTAAAGCACGCCGTAGCGGTTTTAAAAGAATTTCTTTTTTGAATCAAAAACTCAATTTCCTGCATTTGTATGAGCGGCATATCAGACGCCAACACCAACCAAGCGGCATCAGGATCAGTTTGAAAAGCCGACAAAATAGCTCCATATGGCCCTAAATTCAAAAATTTATCCGTAATCGTATTTTCTCCAAATTCAGAAACTTGATCAGCTCTACATGAGAAAAATGTTTCTACCCCCAACTTGTCAAAAATATCAGCCAAATACTCTCTTTGTGGTTTGCCGTGGTAGTTAATAGTCGTTTTATCAAATCCCATTCGAGTGCTTTTTCCTCCTGAAAGTATCAAAGCCTTTAAAGGAACTTGCGTCATTTTTTCTAAAACCAAAGTGTGCATATAGGCCACATCCTCAATTTTTAATATTTTAACCTCCGTACCTATCGTATCCTCAAGCCAATCGAAAGGCTTATCCATTCCTTCAGCCAAAACCACAGCAATTACTTCCGTAAGTTGTCCTATTCTTTTTTTAAGAGAAGCTTCTTTTTCAGGATGAATAAAAACCACTTGCTTATTTGCTTGAAAGTGATTTCCGTTCACAAAAATAAAGTCTTGATCATTCAATAGAAACTTCAGATCAAAGTCATTCACATCCTTTTTCTCAAATCTTTTGTGTGATATCTTATCTTGAAAAGTAGCGAAGGCTATGCCTCCTTCCTTGGCTCCATGGTCTGCGTCTACATAAACTACATTTTTGGTGTCACCAAAGCTTAAAATTAAACGTTCCACATACTTTTGAATTAAGCCACACGGTGCCCCCACAAAAGCAAGTTCATTTCTTCCATAAAAACCAATCGCTGGCTTTTTTAATTTCGTATGTTTTTCGTGTTTCTTAGTCATCAGTCTTCAAGTTTGAAATCCCTTTTTCCTCCTGTTTTTTCTATTAAACGCGTTTCTTTAATCACAATATTATGCGACATGGCTTTGCACATGTCATATATAGTCAAAGCTGCCATTGAAGCACCAACCAAAGCTTCCATCTCTACACCTGTTTTGGCAGTAAGCGAGGCTTTGCAAATTACCTCTACCTCATTTTTTTCATTAATCCTTATTGAAATTTGGCAATTATCTAAGCCCAAAGGATGACAAAGCGGAATTAATTCGCCCGTTTTCTTGGCTGCCATCACTCCAGCTATTATGGCAGTCTGAAAAACCGGTCCTTTTTTCGATTGAATATCATTTTGACCAAATTGAGCCATTATTTGTTCATCCAAAACTAAAATCGACTTTGCAATTGCCGTTCTTAAGGTAACCTTTTTAGCCCCAACATCTACCATAGATGGATTTCCTTGTGTATCTAAATGCGTAAAACTGCTCATGTTTTGTTGTTTTTAAAAAATAGGGGCACTCCTATTTACGATAAAACTGATTTTATGGGTAAATTTAAGCTAAACTTAGATAGCATACTTATTTTCGCCTTTGAAATTAAAGTTTTGGAAACAAAAGTAAAGAAAGAATGCTTTTCTGAAACAAGTAATCATTGGCTGAAAACTTAAATCGTATAAAGCTTAGTTTTTATTCAATCGAAAATATAAAACGTGAAAGAAATAAAATCAATCGTAAACGCCTATCATAGCCACTCCGAGAGGGCTGCTTTGGCCACAGTGGTTCGTGTAGAAGGCTCTTCATACAGACGCACAGGTGCACGCATGTTGGTTTTCGAAACAGGTGTTTGGGTTGGCGGAATTAGCGGCGGCTGTCTAGAAGGCGATGCCCTAAAAAGGGCCAAAATGGCGATTCTAAAGGATTCACCTAGTTTGGTCACCTATGACACCACCACCGACGACGACCATCAAATTGGAGTTGGCTTAGGTTGCAACGGAATTATCGACGTGTTGTTTGTTCCTATAGATAAAACCGACAGCCACAACCCGATAAAATTACTCGAAGACACCTTACATTTTCCCGAACAAAATCATATTCTAATTACAATCACCAAAGCTCCTGAAAATGCTAAAAACCTTTTAGGGAAAATCTTTAGATATAATAAGGCTCCTGACTTAAAGCCTCTTTCAGGTTATTCAGATTTAGAAACCTTGGCGAAATCAATCGAAAATTTAGAAAAATCAAAAAATCTGTTTTTCGAAAATGGCCTAAACGTCTATGTAGAACTCGTGCCTAAACCCATTAAAGTTTATATTTTCGGAAATCAATACGACCTTTATCCGCTCGCCGACTTGGTCTTGTCTTTGGGTTGGGACTTATTTATTGTTTCTGAAAAAAGCAAAATAAAGGAGCAGCTAAAAAGCCATGTTTTGGAAGACTTTAAGCCCGAAATGCTTGATAAAAACTCAGCCATATTGCTTATGTCTCACAGTTTAAATACAGACAAAGCAAATTTAAAAAGTACATTGCCTTTAAATTTACCTTACATTGGCATGCTTGGCCCTCGGGTGCGGGCTGAAAAAATATGGCACGAGCTTGAGCAAGAAGGAGCAGAAGTGAACACCCAAAACATATTTGCTCCAGTTGGACTTGACATTGGAGCCACCACTCCCGATGAGATTGCCCTTTCTATAGTTTCTGAAATTAAAATGGTTTTCGCTAACCGCTCCGGCGAACACCTTAGAAACCGACCGCTGCCTATTCATGACCGCGAACAACCCATGATATTTAAATAAAATATGAAATTAATTTCTGTACAAACCGCAACAGAGCAAATTCTAGCATGCCAGTTCCCGACACAAAGTGAACTTTTAAGTTTAGAAAACGCCTACGGAAAAATACTAGCCGAAGACTTACATGCAGATAGAGATTTCCCTCCTTTTGACCGCGTAAGCATGGACGGTATCGCTATTCGTTATGAAGATTTCAAAAACGGCAATACGGCATTCGCAATTCAAGAAATACAGGCTGCTGGCGATCCACAAAAAACACTAACTATTCCGAAGGGCTGTTTGGAGGTAATGACGGGAGCTGTTTTACCTTTAAACACAGATACTGTAATTAGATACGAAGATTTAGAAATCATAAATGGCTTTGCTGAAATAAAAGCTGAGGTAACTGCTGCACAAAATATCCATTTTAAAGGAATGGACAAAAAAGCGGGTGAAAGATTGATACAAGCAGGTAAAAAAATAAATGCATCGCACATAGCGGTGGCGGCTACTTTAGGAAAACAAAGCCTAAAGGTAATAAAAGCCCCTAAAGTGGCTTTAATTTCTTCAGGAGATGAACTCGTCACGATTGATAAAGAGCCGCTGCCCCACCAAATCAGGATGTCGAATATGTACGCCATTGCGGCACTATTACGTAAGCAAGGCATTCCGTCTACGCACATTCACATTGCCGACAACAAAGTACAAACGGCAGAAGCCATAAAAAAAGCACTTTCAGAATATGACATTTTGATTCTTTCGGGCGGTATTTCTATGGGAAAGAAAGACTATATACCTGAAGCTTTAGAAAAAAACAAAGTGACCAAGCTGTTTCATAAAATAGCTCAGAAGCCAGGAAAACCCATGTGGTTCGGCAAAACTGATAAAAACTTAGTTTTTGCACTACCAGGAAATCCCGTTTCTACTTTTCTGTGTACCGTAAGATATGTGCTTCCGTGGTTTAACCAATACTTCGGACAGCCGGCTTTTACGAGCCAAACGGCTATTTTGACTGAAGACATTCGTTTTAGGCCTCAACTCACGTATTTCTTACAAGTAAAAATCTCTTATAATGAGAGTAAGGTATTCGCTACGCCTGTGCAGCACAACGGTTCGGGTGATTTTCTGAGCCTTTCTGACGCCGATGGCTTTATAGAACTGCCCGAGTCTGACGAAGTTTTGTTTCCTAAAGGCGGCTCATTTCCTATTCATTTATTTTGAGATTAAATGGATATTTAGAAACGTCGAAATTCAAAACTATATTTGTAAAATCAATAAACTTCTACCAATACTATGGATGCAATAAAAATACCCCTCAGTGACTATCACGAATCTATCGGCGGCAAAATGGTGCCATTTGCTGGCTACTACATGCCCGTTAGATATTCCTCAGACAATGAAGAGCACCGCTGTGTGCGTGAGTCAGTAGGAGTTTTTGATGTGTCTCACATGGGTGAGTTTCTACTAAAAGGCGAAAATGCTTTGGACCTAATCCAACTAGTTTCAGCCAACGACGCCTCAACCCTTTTCGATGGCAAAATTCAATATAGCTACCTTCCAAACGCTACTGGCGGTGTGGTAGACGACCTTTTGGTTTACCGCGTAAATCAAAATGAATACGTTTTGGTAGTAAATGCCTCTAACATCAAAAAAGATTGGGATTGGATATCAAGTCACAATACCTTCGGTGTAGAGATGACAGACATTTCGGAAAGCACGTGTCTTTTTGCCGTCCAGGGTCCAAAAGCTTTAGAAACGCTACAAAAACTGACTAATGTAGACCTTTCTACTATGGATTATTATACATTTCAATACGCCGACTTGGCAGGTCATAAAAATATAATGATTTCGGCTACTGGATATACAGGTGCTGGTGGTTTTGAAATCTATTTGCCAAACGAAGCGGCTCTTGATATTTGGAAAAAAATATTTGAAGCTGGTGCTGAATTTGACATAAAACCTATCGGACTAGGTGCAAGAGACACGTTGAGGTTAGAAATGGGGTACTGTCTATATGGAAATGACATCACAGACACCACATCGCCTCTTGAGGCAGGCTTAGGCTGGGTTACCAAATTCACGAAAGATTTTATTAACAGCGAAGCCCTTTTAAAACAGAAAACGGAAGGTTTAGAAAATAAACTTGTAGCCATAGAAATGATAGACAGAGGTATTCCAAGGTCGCATTACGAAATCTGCGACGCTGAAGGAAATACTATCGGAGAGATAACCTCTGGCACACAGTCTCCTATGCTATCGAAAGGAATAGCGATGGGATATGTTAAAAAAGCATTTTCTAAAACCAATACGGAGGTTTTTATAAAAATCAGAGACAAATTTGTAAAAGCTATGGTAACTAAAGCCCCATTTGTCAAACCTAACGTAGCATAAAACATGAGATTAAAAGACAGAATAGCGATCATTACAGGAGGAGCCAGAGGAATTGGCAAAGCCGCAGCAGAACTTTTTGCCAAAGAAGGAGCCACCGTCATCATTTGGGATTTACTGGAACAAGGGCAAGAAACCGCTGATGAAATTATAAAAAATGGAGGAAAAGCAGCCTTCATGAAGGTAGCCGTAACAGATCCTGCTGCAATAAAAATAGCTGTAGATGAAATTATAGCAAAATATAGCCGAATAGACATACTGATAAATAATGCCGGCATTACGAGAGATCGCTCATTTCTCAAAATGAGCCAAGATGAATGGCAGTCGGTAATAGACGTGAACTTAACCGGTGTGTTTAACTGCACCAAAGAAGTGGTGCCTTACATGGTAGAGCATAAATACGGCAAAATAGTCTGTACTTCTTCCATTGTTGGCATTACAGGTAACTTTGGGCAGACCAACTACGTGGCTACCAAGGCGGGAATAATAGGCATGGTAAAAACTTGGGCGAAGGAATTTGCAAAGCACAATATCACAGCTAACGCCGTGGCACCTGGGTTTATCAAAACCGAAATGACTGACCTTATGCCCGAGGAGGTAAGAAACAAAATTGTATCTGAAATACCTGCAAAACGCATGGGAACTACAGAAGACATAGCAAACGCTTACCTGTTTTTAGCCTCAGATGAGTCTTCATACATAAACGGCCACTGTATCTCTGTAAATGGTGGGGCTGCTTAAGAATTAATTAGATAGAAATATAAAAAGCGAGGGAATACATCCTTCGCTTTTCTTTTTGAAACTAATACCAGAAATAATTTAATCGTCAGTCAAAGGTTTTCGCTGAGTTTTCCGCCAATCTGTTTATTTCTCCCACTTCTTTTTCTGTCAAATATCGCCATTGCCCCACAGGCACATCCAGGTGAATGTTCATTATTCTTACACGCTTTAGTCGCATAACCTCATAGTCAAGAAACTGACACATACGTCTAATCTGACGGTTGAGGCCTTGTGTTAATATAATTTTAAAAGTGAGTCTGCTCAACTGTTCTACTTTGCATTTCCGGGTAATAGTATCTAAAATCGGCACCCCATTACCCATCTTTTGGATAAACTCCTTCGATATGGGCTTATTTACCTCCACAATATACTCTTTCTCGTGATTGTTTCTTGCTCGCAAAATTTTATTAACTATATCCCCGTCATTGGTTAAAAATATCAAGCCTTCACTGGGCTTGTCTAACCTTCCAATTGGGAAAATCCGCTTTGGATGGTTGATGTAGTCAATAATATTGTCTTTCTCTACTTTGGTATCTGTAGTACACACTATGCCCACGGGCTTATTAAATGCCAGATAAATAAAGTCTTCTTTGGGCTCGAAAATCGTTTTATCATCCACGGTTACCACATCCGATTTGCTCACTTTAGTGCCCATTTCGGGTACTACCCCGTTTATTTTTACCCTTCCGGCCGCTACAAGGTCATCTGCTTTCCTTCTAGAACAGAAACCCACTTCACTCAAAAACTTATTTACTCTTACTTTTCCTTCTTCAGGCATTTTACTTTGCTTTTAATCCTGCAATTTGTCCTTTGTTTCACAACAAAAAATCCTGAACAAAATTAATCATTCAGGATAATATATTCAATTAAATAATACTTTAGTCTATTTTATCTGTCAGCTTTAAAGATTTTTTTGGGGTCTTCTTTTCTGCTTAAAAGCTCCCCCAATATAGAAAGGTTAATTTCTGAAGGGCTTATATCATAACCTTTGTGAAAAGTTTCCCAAGCCTTATCTATGTTGTTTTCTAATATTTCTACTAGTGTCATCTGCATCCATGCCGTGGTATATCCGGGTTGAAGGTCTAACGACGTTTCTAAAAGCTTTTTAGCATTGGCAATTTCTAACACTGCGTTTGGTTTATTGGTAGCCATCTGAATGTATATTGTAGCCAAATCTACCATCATTACATAGTTCTTATTTTCACCCAACTCCAAACCTTGGGTTAGTATATCTATTGCTTTTGAAGGCGAACCAGACTGATACTCAACCACGCCAAGCCCCCAATAAGCGTCAACATTGTGGTGGTTAAGCAACCACGACAAATTAAACCTATGAATAGATTGGTCTTTTTGTCCTTCTTCTAGATATTGCCATCCCATTTTAGCGAAAAAATCACTCGCTTCATTTCTTGAGGTAAATGACTTATCACAATCTTTCAAGAATATTTCGTCGTCTATTAGCTGGGTTTCTGATTTTGTATATCCTCCAAAAAACGGCACATAGTTAATATCTAAACCCAATGGAGCGGTTTTGGCAACTATGACCACCTTAGAGTCTACCTCGTTAGGTGCTGATAACAAATCTTTGTTGAGGTTCTTAATTTCCGGAGTAGGATTAACCGTTGCATATGACTTCTTAACGGTGTTATCACTAACCGAAAGCGAAGACGACTTATACACCACCTGCTGCCCAAAACTATGGATAGTTGGGCTGATTAGTAATCCAAAAAATATTGCCTTATTCACTTTTGCCGTACTTAATAAAAAACTCATATAGTATTAAACGCCGAATGAAAAAAAATATTTAATAATATTCCACTATTTGAAATTATCGTGCCAAAATATTTTCAGTCACACCATAACGTAATTCTTTTAGCTTCAAGTGCTTAATCGGGCTATTATTTCAATAACTTTTTTTGACTTGAATAAAAAAAGGAATGAAAATTAGATATAATTCTGACAATTACAAAAAATAACACCGTTAAATATCCTTTTCATAACATAACTCCTCACTCCATTTACAAAATTTCACTCCTCTTCAAGTCTCAGTTTTTCTCTAAAGTATCAATCTTTCGTCTTAAAAAAACATGTAGACAAAAAAAAGCACACCCAAAAGGTATGCTTTTCTTAAAATATCTATAAATATATACTACTTACTTATACAATTCCGCTCTTTGAACTTTCACTTTTTCGTCTGTTAAAAACTCATCAAACGTCATTAATTTATCCAATATGCCTTTCGGAGCTAATTCTATTATTCTGTTTGCTACCGAATTTGTCAACTGATGATCGTGACATGTAAACAATATATTGCTTTCAAATTCCTCCATTCCTTTGTTGAGTGCCTGAATAGACTCTAAGTCAAGGTGATTGGTTGGCTCATCAAAAAGCAACACGTTTGAGTTCGAAAGCATCATTTTTGAGAACATACACCTTTGCTTCTCTCCTCCTGACAATACCGTACATTTTTTTAATGCCTCCTCGCCTGCAAACAACATTCTACCCAAGAAACTACGCACAAACGTTTCGTCTTTGTCAGTAGAATAGTCTCTCAACCAATCCACAAGCGTCAGGCTGCTGTCTGTAAAATATTCTGAGTTGTCATTTGGTAAATAATCTTTCGTTATAGTTACTCCCCACTTAAAGTCTCCCGAAGTAGCCGTCTTTTTACCCATCAAAATATCAAACAAGGCCGTAACCGCCATGCCGTCTTTGCTCAAAAACGCAATTTTCTCATTTCTGTTTACATGTAGATTCAGGTCTTTAAACAAATATTGGCCTTCCTCATTTTTGTAGCTTAAGTTTTCAATTGTAAGCACTTGGTCACCCACTTCTCTTTCAGGCTTAAATCCGATATACGGGTACCTTCTTGACGATGGCTGTATAGCCGAAATATCCAATTTCTCAATCATTTTCTGACGAGCAGTGGCTTGTTTTGACTTCGCTACGTTGGCAGAGAACCTTCTGATAAAATCTTCCAATTCCTTCTTTTTCTCCTCTGCTTTCTTATTCTGATCCGCCTTCTGACGAGCAGCTAGCTGGCTAGACTCATACCAAAACGAGTAGTTCCCTCCATAAATCGTAATTTTCTTAAAGTCAAGGTCAGCTATATACGTACACACGTTATCTAAAAAGTGTCTATCGTGAGAAACCACTATTACTGTGTTTTTGAAGTTCATCAAGAAATTCTCTAACCACAAAATCGACTCGATGTCAAGGTTGTTGGTAGGCTCATCTAAAAGCAGCACGTCAGGGTCACCAAACAAAGCCTGAGCCAATAACACCTTCACTTTTTCGGCAGGGTTAATCTCAGACATCAGCGACTGGTGGATATCTTCCGAAACTCCCAAACCCGAAAGCAACGAACCTGCATCAGATTCCGCTTCCCAACCGTTCATTTCGGCAAACTCGCCTTCTAGTTCGGCCGCTCGATTTCCGTCTTCCTCCGAAAAGTCCTCCTTCATATATATGGCGTCCTTTTCGGTCATTACCGCATACAGTTTTTCGTTCCCACGCATTACCGTGTCGAGCACGGTATATTCATCAAAGGCATTCTGGTTTTGTTTTAAAACCGACATACGCTCACCCGGGTCAAGAGACATCGTTCCTGTGGTAGGCTCTATTTCGCCCGAAAGGATTTTCACAAAAGTTGTTTTTCCAGCCCCATTGGCACCTATGAGGCCATATACGTTACCCGGAACAAATTTTAAATTTACATCTTCGAATAATACCCGCTTTCCAAACTGAAGCGAAAGATTAGATACTGTAAGCATGCTATTACTGTTTTTTCTGTTTCTGAAGTGATTTCTTCAAAAATCGCACGCAAAATTACGATTTAATACCCACAAAAGGAAAAACTAGAGGCAATTAGTTATGGCATATCCGCCACAACCTCAAATAAGTCCACTCAAACCCAAAATCACACAAAATAACCAAAAGCCAATACAATAAACTTCTCGCCAAATAATTCCCGAAACATGCCCTTCGCACACCAATACAACCAAACAAGCTACATAAACACCCCAAAAACAAAAATATTAAGGGCGGCTCTCAGGCAAAGCCGAGACCGGGCTATCCACTCCCGCTTTTTGCCTGGCCAACAAGCCAGTCAAAAGAGCTCCGCTACTATCCCTGCCACAAAAAGTGAATCATATTTATTGTATATCTTAAATCCTTTTATTTATATTCACTAATTATTTATTTTTACTAAAATTCTAACATTTGAGCTTTTTTAAATAATTTCACAACAAACTTTACTCCACACTTTAGCTCGATATAAAATTGAATACATCTCTAAAAAAGACAAATTCAATTAACTTTTAATGTACCATATAATAACAATTAAATTACCAATAAATGAGCTCCATATTTTATAGTTTCAAATCAAAAACCTAGTAAAAAGGATTAAAATTTAACTATTTTTGAATTATGCAATTGAGTGATAAAAACATATATCCTATCAGAAAGCTTTGTGAAAAATACAAAGTGAAAACTTTTTCTGCCTTTGGGTCAGTAACTCGCAATGACTTCCATATAGAATCAGATATTGACTTTATAGTTGACTTTAATGAAAATGACCCTTTCAAATATACTGACTTGTATTTCAACCTTAAAGAAAACCTTGAAGACCTCTTAAAAAGACAAGTTGATCTAGTTGAAGAAAGAGCCATTAATAATCAGTTTTTTAAAAAGGAATTAAATGAAACTAAAGTACTGATTTATGGACAATAGAATAATGTCATGGCTTGAAGATATTACACGGTCCATTAATGAAATATTTGATTTCTTGCCGGAAAAAAGAGATTTCTAGGTGTATCAAGGCGACCTAAAAACTAAAAGGGCTGTTGAAAGAAACATCGAAATAATTGGAGAAGCAGTCAATCGAATTACGAAATACAAAGAGTCAAAAATTGAAATTAATAATGCCCAGCGGGTTATTGGAAAAAGAATTGCCCACGAATACGACAATATTTCAGATGAGGTTATTTGGACTATTATAATTAAAGAACTTCCAAAACCTAAAGAGGAAATAGAGGAATTTAAATCCCAAATCAATTAATACAGCAACAAACTACCTTCTCTCACATTTATCTATTATTTTAGTGAGTTGTTTGTAACTCTTGGGCGTATGAAACCGCCGAGGTGTTGCATACAAACTGCTCAATCGACTACCCCTGAGGGTCGCTTTGGGGAGAATTTCAATCAACCTTAATTAAAAACTTTATGAAAAAAAGAACTGCACTACAGTTTTTACCCGCAACCCTTTTGCTTTTTTCGAGCCTAAGTGGTCAAGCACAAGCTCCCAAATGGGAAAACCCCGAATGGGAAAATCCCGAGGTTTTCCAAATTAATCGCGAAGCTCCTACTGCTACTTTTTACCGATATGCAGACACCAAAACAGCCTTACAAAACGAAAATTGGGAGAAATCTCCTTTTTATAAATCGCTAAATGGTACTTGGGATTTTAAGTATGTCAACACTGTTCCTGAGCGACCAACTACATTTTTTAATGCCGACTTTGATACTTCAAAGTGGGACAAAATCACGGTTCCCTCTAACTGGGAGCTAAACGGCCACGGCACGCCTATTTATACCAATATCGTGTATCCGTTTCCGAAAAATCCGCCGTTTATTCCCCATGATAAAAACCCTGTGGGTAGCTACAAACGTGACTTTGAAATACCTGCCAACTGGGGCCGAAAAGATGTTTTCATACATTTTGGAGGCGTAAGTGGAGCCATGTATGTTTGGGTAAATGGCCAAAAAGTGGGATACAACGAAGGCAGCAAAACGCCAGCAGAATTTAACATTAGCAAATACCTGAAATCAGGAAAAAACTCGCTTGCTGTGCAGGTACTACGCTGGTCAGATGCCAGCTACATGGAAGACCAAGATTTTTGGCGTTTGAGTGGTATCGACAGAGAAGTTTATCTCTATGCCACAAACAAAACGACTATTAAAGACTATCGCGTTTTGGCCGATTTAACCAATACTTACCGCGACGGATTGTTGAAATTAGATTTTGTGATTGCCAATGCCAACACCAAGGCTGATGCTTACCAGCTTGAGGTAAGTTTGTTTGACGGCAGCAAAATTATGTATACCGAAACCAAGAAATTAAAGCTAACAGAGGGAAAAAATGCTGTGAGTTTTGAAAAAGCTTTGCCAAACATTAAAACCTGGAATGCCGAAAAACCAAATCTATATACACTGGTTTTTAACTTAAAAAATAAGGGCGTTACCACAGAAGCAATTAGCTCGAAAATTGGTTTTAGAAAAATAGAAATCAAGAACAATCAGTTTTTGGTAAATGGTCAGCCTGTATTGATAAAAGGAACAAACCTCCACGACCACGACGAAACCAAAGGTCACGTGATTTCGGAGGAATTGACCCTAAAAGACATGCAGATAATGAAGCAAAACAACTTAAATGCCATCCGTTGTAGCCATTATCCTAAAAATCCGTTTTTCTACAGAATGGCAGACAAATATGGTTTTTATATCGTAGACGAAGCCAATATCGAGATTCATGGAATGGGAACTACCAACCAAGGTCTTGACAACGACGAAAAAGCAAAGGCCATTCATCCGGGATATAGGCCTGAGTGGAAAGCTATGCACATGGACCGCACCGTGCGAATGTTTGAGCGTGATAAAAACTACACCTCAATCGTAACCTGGTCCTTAGGAAATGAGGCTGGAAATGGAGCAAACCTAGAGGCAACTTACGCATGGCTAAAGTCTCAAGACAAAAGTAGGCCTGTACAGTACGAAGGTGCCACAAACTATGCTAACTCAGACATTCAGGCTCCTATGTATGCCACAATAGAGGAAACCATAAAGTTTGCAGAAAACAACCCAAATCGCCCGCTTATTCAGTGCGAATATGTACATGCTATGGGAAACAGCATGGGTAACTTACAAGACTATTGGGATGTTATAGAAAAATATGACGTGCTGCAAGGTGGCTTTATATGGGATTGGGTAGACCAAGGGCTTAAAACCAAAAACGACAAAGGAGTTCAATTTTACGCTTTCGGAGGAGACTTAGGCGGAAAAGACCTGCAAAACGACAATAACTTCTGTTTAAACGGAATCGTAAATCCGGACCGCTCGGCTCATCCAGCACTTTATGAAGTCAAAAAAGTTTACCAATACGTTAAAATCAAGTCGAAAGATCCCAAATCTGGAAAATTAGCCATCACAAACAAATTTGATTTTACTAACTTGTCTGAGTATCATTTTTCTTGGGCCTTGATGGAAAACGGAAAGCAAATTGATACTGGCGAATTGCCTACCCTAGACTTGGCTCCTTATGCTACCAAAGAGGTTCAGGTAAAATTACCGGAGCTTTCTAATCCAAATTCTGAGTATTTTTTAAATGTATATATGCACTCTAAAAACGCGAGTGCCCTTATTCCGGCCGGGCATTTGATGGCTTATGAGCAATTTCAGCTTACTAATTTCACCCCAATTCCTTTCGAAAAAACGGGAGTGGGTGTTTTGTTAGTGAAATCTGGAGAGACTGTGAATGTGACCGGAAATGGATTTAAAATGAGTTTTGATGTAAAAAAAGGCACATTGACAGCTTTAGACTACGGCCATGGGAACGTAATAAAAAGTGGTATTCAACCTAACTTTTGGCGTGCACCAAACGACAACGACTTCGGTTATAATATGCCAAAAATGCTAAAACCGTGGAAAGACGCTACCTATGGCCAAAATTTGGTAAGTTTAAATATTAGCACTGATGGAGGACAAAAAATGACGACTGCTTCTGAAATTTCTAATAATGCAATTGAAGTAAAAAACGAACTAACACTTGCTGCCACTTATAAATTAGCCGCTGTGGAAGGAGAAGTGACGGTTACATATACCATTAATGCCAAAGGCGAAATTTGGGTAAACACGCAACTTCAAAACATACAAGAAAACTTGCCTATTTTACCTCGATTTGGAAATAACTTGATACTTGACCCAAGCTACGAAAACGTAAAATGGTACGGCCGAGGAGAGCACGAGAACTACTCAGACAGAAAAACCTCTGCACTTATCGGAAGTTATGCTGCCAAAGTAAAAGACTTGTATTTTGCTTACATTCGTCCCCAAGAAAATGGGTACAGAACCGACATTAGAACTTTGTCATTTACAAATACTGGCGGAAAAGGAATCGAAATTTCGGCTCCAAAAACATTTAGCTTTAGTGCTCATAATCAGTTAAACTCAGATTTTGACGAAGGCATGCAAAAAAACCAACGTCATACATTTGACGTCCCAGTTAGAGACCTGATAAGCGTAAACATAGACTATGGCCAAATGGGCGTAGGTGGCGATAACAGCTGGGGCTATATGCCACACAAAGAATACCAGATAAAAGCGGGTAACCTTGGGTATAGTTATGTAATTCGACCAATTAGATAAATAATCCTTTATCGATTTAGAAAGCAGTGTCTCGTTTGGGACACTGTTTTTTTTTAAAAAAAAAGATATCCTATTTCTACCCAAATATCCACTCCATAGTTGATTCTAAAACACAAAAGTAACATTTGGGATAGTTGTTAAAACAAGTAAAAAAAGTTTTTTAGGGTAATCCCTAATTGTGAATTCAAGTATGTGGAATACGTTTGTGCCAATAAAATTATATTAATTGTTAAAATAGTTTTATTAAATCAAAACATTTCAATCTTAATTTTTAAACATTCACAATTATGAAAACAAACCATTCTATTGGTGCCAAAGTGTTAAGCTGCTCGGCAGCATTTCTAATGATTTTCACAAGTTGCTCCAAGGAAGAAACTGAAAAAGTAAATCCTTCACCTAGCACCGCAACTAGCAGAGACCGAGGTGCCAGATTAAGCAATGGAACAGGCACAGACCACGGATTTTTCTATACACTTTATACCAGTGGTGGAACTTCCGATTTAACATTTCCCAATGCTAACACTTATGCGGGAAACTTTCAAATAGATTACACAAATGTGGGTGATGTAGTTGGCGGAAAAGGGTGGAAACCAGGCTCATCGAGAACCATTAATTACAATGTGGGTTCGATTAGTGGAAGTTACAATTTTGTGGGAGTCTATGGCTGGACCAAAAGCCCGCTAATTGAGTATTATGTAGTAGAAAAAGGAAACATCCCATATGCCGGCGGTAGTGGTGCAGATGCTGGGCGTGTTGTAAATACAATAAGTGCAGATGGTCATACCTATACTTTTGCCAAGCACAAGCAAATTAACCAACCAAACATTACAGGTGTTAATGGCGATTTTTGGCAATATATCGACAATTGGGGTGGTCAGTCATTTAATGGAAGTAAATCTATAAACATGACCACGCATATTAATAACTGGAAAAGTAAAGGTGGACAAGGATTTGGAAGCTATGACTATCAAGTGTTTGGATTAGAGGCATTTGGAAACAAATCGGGTTCTATAAATGCCACAGTTTGGTAAGTTTTAGCATTTTAATCTATATTTTATATTGCCTGACTCGTGTTATGTGAGTCAGGCATCTTTAACCTTTCTTTTGTTTAATATTCTGTTTTTTTCTAAATACTACCTATCCTTATTTTCAATGAAATACCAGTTTTATATTTTGTTTCTTTTTCAAGTCGTATTCTTAATTTCTTGCAAACAAGAAAGCAAAAATGAAGAATTGATATTGGTAAAAGGCGGAGCTTTTAAAAACAGTAGAACTAACTTTTCCGGTTCAAATATAACTATCCCAGATTTTTATATTGGAAAACATGAAGTTTCACAAAAAGAATGGAACGAGATAATGGGAAAAAATCCCTCAAAGTTTAAGGGTGATAACCTTCCGGTAGAGACCGTTACTTGGTATGACTGCATAGCGTTTTGTAACAAAAAAAGCCAAAAAGAAGGGCTAGTTCCATATTATACCCTTGACACGACTAAAACAGACTTAGAAAAAAAAGACGAAAAAGACAATCTCAAATGGCTTGTAGGCACCAATCAAGGAGCAAATGGTTATCGCTTACCTACTACCATAGAATGGGAATATGCCGCTAGTGGCGGACAATTGAGTAAAGACTATATTTATAGTGGAAGCAACGATGCGAAAGAAGCAGGTTGGTTTTATGCCAATTCAGGCGATAAAGAATTACTTGGTTTTTGGAATTGGTCTGAAATCCAAAAAAACAACTGCAAAACAAAACCTATAAGCAGCAAAATCTCGAATGAATTAGGCCTATTTAATATGTCAGGAAATGTAAAAGAATGGTGTTATGGCTGGCACGCACTAGAGGGTGAAACGGTAAAAGAACGCCCATGGAAAGGTGGCGGATGGGCTGGGGCAGATTTTTGCACCGAAATCGCCTACGAAGGTAGCTACGTGGGCAATTCCAAAGGAGAAGACCAGGGCCTGAGGCTTTGTAAAAACAAATAACCCTACACTGAAAACTCATCTTCAAAATATGAAATAAAATCATTGATATATTTTTTCAAAGAAAGCCATAGAAGAAAAGGCCTTGGCAAAGAAATGGTGCAAAAAATAAAAGACTTTGCAACCGAGGTGAAGTATAAAACTATACAATAATAAACTCCAATTTTCAACGAAAGAACAGTCGCCTTTTGCCTAAAAATAGGCGATAAAGCGAAGAAGAAAAAAAAGAACTTAGTGATACTAATATTCAAGATTCTAAATAGCTATATGCTAGGTAACATATAAATGGATACTCAACCCAAAAATCCTAAAAGCTATATAAGCATAAACAAATTCTAATTATTTCATCAAAAAAACATATCCCGCTTCCCGATTAGCCATAAAATCCTGCATTTCTTTTCTTTAAAAGATAATATTGTGCTTTTTTGCAAGTTAAACTTATACTTAGGGAGCTTAAGTATTTTTGCCCCCGTTTTTGACTTTGTTTTTTGATTATCTATCTCAAAAACTTTAAATTGAAAAAAGTGTGTTTTAAAGGTAATTCAAAAATTATTTATGCTGATCGACTTAACATTCAAAAAACTAATCCTCAACACTTCACTGATCCTGATTTCAGGCTCTTTCGTATCTAATACTGGCATACTTTCCTTCGAAAAACCCGCTCCAAAAAAAATAATAGTTACGCCAGCACCTTCTCAAAAAGAAACCGCTGAACAAAAATTTGCAAGAGAGCGTGAGATATGGGTAAACACCGTAATGTCAGAAATGACCCTCGATGAAAAAATTGGGCAATTATTTATGGTTTCGGCATATTCAAACCGAAGCGAGGCCGACTATGCCAAGCTTGAAGAACAAATAAAAAGACTTCACTTGGGCGGTGTTATATTTTTTCAGGGAGACCCCATAACACAAGCAATGCTTACTAATAGATATCAGGCCGCGTCTAAAACGCCCCTAATGATAGGGATAGACGGCGAATGGGGATTAGGTATGCGTTTAGACAATTCTGTTTCGTTTCCCAAAGCCATCACTTTGGGTGCCACCCAAGACCCCGAACTAATGGAACGCGTGGGTGCGGAAATCGGTCGACAATGTAAACGAATTGGTATAAATATCAATTTCGCTCCGGTTGCTGACTTAAACTCTAACCCAAAAAACCCCGTAATTAATTATCGCTCTTTTGGAGAGTCAAAAACCATTGCTTCGGGTATGTTGAGGGGGTTTAGTGCAGGCATGAAAGAGCAAGGAGTAATGGCGTGTGCCAAGCACTTTCCTGGTCATGGCGACACTGAGGTAGATTCCCACCGCTCGCTACCCGTACTTGATCACAACAAAAAACGCTTAGACGACATAGAAACCTATCCTTTCAAAAAGCTGTTTGCTGACAGTATAGGCAGCGTAATGATTGGTCACTTATATGTGCCCACGCTGGAGTCTCAAGCAAACACACCGGCTAGTGTTTCTAAAAAAATAATAGATGGATACCTTAAGGAAGAGCTCAAATATAATGGTCTAGTATTTACCGACGCTCTAAATATGCGAGGACTTTTGCGTTATTATCCAATTGGTGATGCTGAAGTAGAGGCTTTTAAGGCAGGCAACGACGTTTTGCTGCAAACAGCCAATGTTGAAGTTGCATTTAACCGAATTAAAGAACGACTTTTAGACAGTACTATTTCCGTAAATGACCTTGACTTTAAAGTAAAAAGAATTTTACAATCGAAATTTTGGATGGGTTTAAATCACTATACGCCTGTAGATTTAAAAAACATCCAATATGACATCAACAATGCCGAGTCGGAAAATCTGATTGCTGAAGTCTACGACAAGGCCATTACGGTAGTAAAAGACTTTGACAACTTGCTTCCAATCAAGAGCTTGACTCAACTTTCGTATGCGTCAGTGGCCATTGGAGCCAAACCTGACAATGAGTTTCAGAAAACTCTTAATTTGTATGGCCCAATAAAGTCATATACCATGCCATTTAAACCCACAAAATCTAGTGAATATGCGTGGCTGTCTGACGAAGCGTCTAAACACGACTTGGTGATTTTTAGTGTGCACGATACGCACAACCTTAACAGCCGTGATTTCGGAATTACCAAAGAAACCATTTCTTTTATATCAGAAGTAGCCAAGAAAACTCGCGTAGTGGTTTGTGTTTTTGGAAACCCATATAGTTTAGCACTTTTTAACGATTTCGAAACGCTTATGTGTGGTTATCAGGATGAAAAGTGGGCTCAAATAGCTGCTGCAAATGTAATTTTTGGAGTAAATTCATCTGCAGGAAAAATACCCGTAAATACGCTCTCGTCAGATGCAAAACTAAATGACGGCATCAAAACTTTAGCTTTAGGAAGAATAGGTTTTGATGGTTCTTCAGGACAAAATATCGATTTAAATAAACTTGGAGAAATAGACTATATCGTAGGTCAAGCAATTAAAAATGGGGAATTTCCAGGTTGTGAAATACTAGTGGCCCAAAATGGCAAAATACTGTACAACAAAAACTTCGGAAACCTGCGTTATAATTTTAACGAAAGCGTAACCGACTTCGTGTCTTATGATATCGCTTCTTTAACCAAAGTATCGGCTACATTACAGATAATAATGAGGCTTTATGATCAGAAAAAACTGGATCTAAATAAACGCGTATCGGAATATGTGCCGGAACTTAGAAACACTGACAAACAAAACATCACAATCAAAGAACTCTTGCTTCACGAGTCTGGATTAAAAGCATTTTATCCTTTTTGGAAAAAAACGGTTTTAGAAAAAGACGCTTTCAACCCTGCTTATTATAGCACCTCTGACTCCACGAACCAAATGCTTAAAGTGGCCGAAAACTTATATATCATTCCAACTATTCAGGATTCGGTGCTGAAGTGGATCGTAGAAAGTCCGCTTAGTACTTCCAAAAAATACGTGTATTCTGACCTTGGGCTATTATTACTTCAAAGGGTGGTAGAAAACATCAGCCAAAAGCCACTAGACCAATTGGTTGACGATTCGTTTTATAAGCCATTAGGAATGATAAACACGGGCTATAATATTTATAAAAAGAAGCCCAAAGAAAACATAGCACCAACCGAAATAGAGCAGTTATTCAGAAACAGTGCCATATGGGGTACCGTTCATGATCCCAATGCCGCCCTCTTGGGGGAGTGGCTGGCCACGCAGGTTTATTTTCTAATACCATAGACCTTGCTAAGCTTTTCCAAATGAACCTCAACCGAGGTACTTATGCGGGAAACAGCTATTTTTCGCCTAAAACCATCGATTATTTTACCGAGGATCAATCAAGTCAAACGCATAGAGGATTGGGCTGGAACAAGCCAAAAGACAATGACGGCAGCGTGTCCGAATACGCAAGCGACGAAACCTATGGACACACCGGATTCACTGGTACAGTGGCTTGGGTAGACCCTAAAAAGGATTTGATTTTTATCTTTTTAGCGAACCGCGTGTACCCTTCAAGTACCAACAATAAGCTACTGGCAAACAAAACTCGTAAGCGAATTCACGATGTAGTGTACCGAGCTATGAGATAGACAAAGAAAGGCTTTCGAGATAACACTCACCTAAAGTTAATATTTAATGCTGCTATTTGTTCTTTATAGACCCCATAGCAATTGGCACAAAAAAAATGAAGTGCTGTATAACTGCACTTCATTCCTAGTAACCCAAAAAGTAAAAATTAACGTTCAAGTGTATTTTATCAAGACACTCTAAGTTTAGTCTTCATTCTGATAGTTGAGCTTACATTTTTACCAGAAGCAGTCAAGAATTTCCTGTACTTTCTTCTGAAATCCGCAGCTTTTCTACGAGAAATATTAATTATTTCGTCATCAAGGAATAACTCTCCTCCACGACAGTTAAATTGTAAATCGTCTACATAATCGAAATTTACGATGTAAGATCTGTGAGGTCTAACGAAATTAGAAACTCCTTTTAGTTCATCTTCAAAAATTCCGAGTGTTTTAGAGCTGATAATTTCTCTACCATTTTTTAATTTAAAAATAGTATAGTTTTTAGCACTCTTTAAATATATGATATTGTTAAGATCAATTAAGTTCTTTTTTCCGGCTACTCTCATCTGCATTTCGGTCTCAGTTGAAAGTACACCTACTGATGGGAGTCTGAATGAGCTGGTAACTACCGCTGCTGGTTTTGTGTATAATAATTTCATGTCTTAAATCTTTTAGGAAAGCTTTTTAATAAATTCTTGATGCAATATACACCCCCCTATTCCTTAGTTCATAGCCAGATTCGATAACTGGTATTGTTTTTTAGATAAGTGGAGGAGAAATTTTTGTTTGCTTATCAAAAGGGGCAAAAAAGATCAAAAAACTGATTATTCGGTCGTAGAATAATTTGAAAATAACCCGAAAGGATACCTTTCGCTAATTTTAATTGATATCAAAGACAGATTTGAGTAAGCCCCAAAGTATCTTCTTCTCGTCATTTTGGTTGAGCTGAATCTTGTCTATTTGTTCTACTATCAGTATTTGTTTGCTACCGATAGGTATTATCTGATTAAGTTTCAGAGGATGATTAAGTCCGATTTTACGTAAGTTTACGCCAAAGCTTATAATCTTCTCGCTGCTCGAACTCTCAAAGTTCACCATTTGGTTTTGAAGTTTCAATACATCAAACAGCTCAACGTTTTTTATATCAAAATTTACTGCTGCCAATACTTTGGTCAAGAAACCAATTTGAGGTTCGGTAAAGCCATTTGCCATTACTACCACTTTAGACGTCAAAACTACATCTTGGGGTGGCATTGGTGCTTTGGGAGCTTCCGTATTGAGTTGTTGTGTTGGTTCCTTTACTACGTTTTGTATTACTTCTTTAACCATACCTAAGTCAGAAACACTTTCTGGGCCAGACTTATCCAGCACAAAAAGTGTTTCATTCCCAAAAAGATATTGAGCTAAAGGTTTGTTCATAATTCAGATACTCTCGTCATAGTTGCAGTTCTGTCTGGGCCAGTAGAAACATACGTGATAGGCACCTGAACTTCCTGCTCCAAAAACGCCGTATATGCTTTAAGGTTATCTGGCATTACATTAAAGTCTGTGATTCCTTCTAATGAAGCCCCCCAACCTTTAAATGTCTTGTAAATAGGCTTAATGTCCATGTCGCAGATATCAAAAGGAAGCTCCTCAGTGATAGTACCATCTGGTAGCTCATAGTGCGTACATACTTTTATTTCATCAAAAATATTAAGCACGTCCACTTTCATCATCACTAACTGCGTTACGCCATTTAGCATGATTGAATATTTTAGAGAAGGTAAATCTATCCAGCCACATCTACGCGGTCTTCCGGTAGTGCTACCAAACTCTCTTCCTTCCTTTCTCATTTTTTCGCCATCTTCGTCAAATAACTCAGTTGGGAATGGACCCGACCCTACTCGTGTGCAGTATGCCTTGAAGATTCCATATACCTCACCGATTTTAGAAGGAGAAACACCTAAACCAGAGCAAACTCCAGCTGCTGTAGTGCTTGAGCTCGTTACAAATGGATATGATCCAAAGTCAATGTCAAGCAATGAACCTTGAGCACCTTCAGCCAAAACTCTCGTGTTGTTTTTAAGGTTTTGGTTAACCAAATATTCGCTGTCTACTAAGTTGAAGCCTTTAATAAACTCAACTGCAGAAAAGAAGTCGGCCTCAAGTGGAGCCAAGTCATACGAAAAGTCTAAAAACGTTAGTATTTGCTTGTGTGCATCTACTAGTTTTTGATATTTCTCGCTAAAGTTAGGCGACAAAATATCACCTAGTCTAAGTCCTTGTCTCGAAATTTTATCAGAATACGTAGGTCCGATACCTTTCAGCGTAGAACCAATCTTTTCTTTTCCTTTAGCGTTTTCATAAGCCGCATCTAAAATCCTATGTGTAGGAATAATGATCGACGTCTTCTTTGAAATAAATAGGTTTTTCTTAAAATCGATATTGAAGTCTTTTAATCCATCAATTTCTTTTCTAAAAATAATTGGGTCTAAAACTACCCCATTACCTATAATATTAATACAATCATTTCTGAATATTCCAGAAGGAATTTGGTGCAAAACGTGTTTTTTGCCATCAAACTCTAAAGTATGACCGGCGTTAGGGCCACCCTGAAACCTTGCCACTACTTTGTAATCTGGAGCGAGTACGTCTACAATTTTGCCTTTCCCTTCGTCACCCCATTGCAAACCCAATAAAATGTCAACCATTAATGTTTGTACGTTAAAATATTAGTTACTTAATTCTTTTTTGTTTTCACAATTTTCTCGCTTACAGTTTCCATAAAATATCAGCGAATGATGCATCACCTCAAAACCCAAAAACTCCCCTACCATATTCTGAATGTTTTGAATCCTTGGATCACAAAACTCCAAGACCTTGTTACAGTCCATACATATGAGGTGGTCGTGCTGCTTAAATCCGTATGATTTTTCGTATTGAGCGAGGTTTTTACCAAACTGATGCTTCGTAACCAGGTCACACTCCACCAATAGATCAAGTGTATTGTAAACGGTTGCTCTACTTACTTGGTATTTTTTGTTTTTCATAGAAATGTACAAGTCTTCCACATCAAAGTGGTCGGTTCGATTGTATATTTCCTCTAGAATGGCAAACCTTTCGGGTGTTTTTCTTAGCTGCTTATTTTCGAGATATGCAGTGAATATCTGCTTCGCGGCTTGAAAATTTTTGTTATTGTCAGACACCATGGAGTTTAAGGCCCAAATCAGCGTTTTTATTGAACTGCAAAATTAAGGGTTTTAGTGGTAGAAAAAATCTATTTTTAAAATTTGTTATCTCTGCTCGATTTTTATAACAGGCGTTTTTGATTTTTACAAACCATAAACAAGGCCAAAACCTCCTTCAGGGGTTATTCCGAGCGAAAGCTTAGAAACATTACGTTCCTTACTTTTGGCATTGTTAAATAAATCTACGGAGGTTTGCTTAAATTCATTTCCATATTCCATAACGCAGATACCCACCACAAAAACTCCTATACCGCCTATCAATTGTGTTATTGACCTTTTGGTATAGTTTACCAACTCACCATCTACATAGACTTGCTTGGGCACACCTTTTATGGCATCATATCCAATGTATAAACCTCCAGCTATAATCGGTGGGCCGGCAAATACCATAATACTGCCTCTTTTATATAGTCTGTTTGACTTAAAGTAGTTGTTTGAGCCGTAGGTAGCCTTAATAGTGCTCGGACTAAGTTTTATGCCTTGGTTATAGATTTTAGTATCAAATACTTTTCTTACAGCATATAAGCTATCTAACTCCCTTAGCTGTTGAGCATTTGCATTTTCAACAACTAAAACTAGTGTTAAAAGCAAAACACCAAGTGCCTTTATGTGGTTTATCGATTTTTTCAATTTTTAAAATTTACGTTTCAATTTATTTCATCTGCATTTGCTCTTAGCACCGAATTCATGCCGTCTATTTCTGATAATTTATTCATTAAAACATCCAAATGTACGGTATCAAATACATAAACTTTAATTTTTCCTTCGAAAATTCCATCATAGGTTTCTACCGAAAGGCCTCTCATGTTAATGTGCAGTTCGCTCGAAATCACTTTTGAAATATCTTGGATCATCCCTACCCTGTCTATTCCAGCTAGGTTTATGGTAACCAAATATGACTTTTCGATCTGACTGGCCCATCGTGCCTTTATTACACGGTTGCCATAATTTGACAATAACTGCTGAGCATTGGGACATAAATTTCGGTGAATTTTTATGCCTTCATTTATGGTTAAAAAGCCAAAAACATCATCGCCCGGAATTGGGTTACAGCAGCGTGCAAGGGTAAAGTCTATCTGCTGCATGTCATCGCCAATGAGCAGCGTGTCGTTTCCTTTAACTTTCTTTATCTCCTTTTCAAATGCCTTAGCATCTTTAAAAGCCTTCTCGTCTATAACAATCTTTTTCTGACGATTTAAAATCGCATCCTTTTCTTGTTTAAACTTCTTTATTTCGTCGGGTAAAATATATCCTTTCCCAAAGAAATAGAACAGTTCGTTATAATCTTTTTTGTTAAAATAAGCCCTTAATTGATTAAAAACCTCGAGGCTACTTTCTAAGCCCAAATGTTTCAGTTTTTTGGTAATTATCTCTTTTCCATCTGTAACATACCCTTTATTTCCTTCTTTTAGAAGGTCTTTAATACGGGCTTTTGCTTTAGAAGTAACCACAAACCTAAGCCAGTCTTCAGAGGGCTTTTGATTTTTTGTAGTCAAAATTTCCACTTGGTCGCCATTTTGCAAAACTTGACTAATAGGTACCAAGTGGCTATTTACTTTTCCGGCTGTGCACTTTCTACCTATTTCAGTATGAATGTCAAATGCGAAGTCAAGCACAGTAGCTCCCTTTCTCAATACCTTTAAGTCGCCTTTTGGCGTAAACACAAAGACCTCTTCGTTGAACAAGTTACTTTGAAAATCCTCCAAAAACTCTATGGCGGAGTTGTCTTTGGCGGCCAAAGTGTCTCTTACTTGGTTAAGCCACATATCTAAAGGTTTGTCAAGCGAAGTATCTGCTCCTTTGTATTTCCAGTGGGCTGCATATCCCTTTTCGGCAATTTCATCCATTCTTTCCGAACGAATCTGCACCTCGACCCAAACACCCGAATTGCTCATAACGGTAGTGTGAAGCGACTCATAGCCGTTTGCTCTCGGAGTAGAAATCCAATCTTTAAGCCTGTCGGGGTTTGGCTTATACTCATCTGTAACGATAGAATATGCCTGCCAGCAAGATGCCTTTTCTTTCTCTTTTTCGTTGGGAGAAACACCTTTTAAGATAATTCGGATAGCAAAAAGGTCATAAATGTTTTCGAAGGCGACGTTCTGCTTGGTAAGTTTTTTCCAAATAGAGTATATGTGTTTAGGCCTTCCTTTGATATAAAAATCTAAACCTGCCGCTCGTAATCTCTTGGAAATCGGACGCATAAAACTATCTATCAAACGCTTTCTAGAAGCTTTTGAAGAGTTTAGTTTTGATGAAATATCTTTGTAAATTTCTGGTTCAGTGGTTTTAAGATATAAATCCTCAAGTTCAGACTTTATTTGATAAAGCCCTAGTCTATGAGCTAATGGAGCATAAATATAGATGGTCTCATGAGCTATTTTGAGCTGTGAGTTACGGGCCATACTGCCCAGCGTCCGCATATTGTGCAACCTATCTGCAAGTTTTATCAGAATAACTCTTACATCTTGCGAAAGCGTAAGAAGCATTTTTCTAAAATTTTCGGCTTGGGCAGACTGCGTTTGCTCAAAGTTCTCGGCTATTTTGGTAAGGCCATCTATAATCTGCGTAACCTTAGGACCAAAGTCAGCGTTGATTTCCTTTAGTGTAATATCTGTGTCTTCCACTACATCATGCAGCAATGCACACACAATAGAAGTAGGCCCAAGTCCAATTTCTTCCACACAAATAAGAGCCACTTCTAAAGGATGATAAATATACGGTTCGCCAGACTTACGCCTCATTTCTTTATGAGCTTCCATAGAAATAGCGAGGGCCTTCCTTATTATTTTAGTATCGCCTTCTTTCAAAAACTCCTTAGCACTTTTAAGAATCCTTCGATACCTTTTGGTTATCTCTTTCTTCTCGGCTTCGTTATAATATTGTATTTCTTCGCTTTGGGTTTCTTCTTTCAAATTTTCCATAGTTGTATCTCCGCTTTTAAAGCCCCTTATTCTTCTGCTATATCCTTTTATAAAAATTATAAAAAAAACACTTGTGTAAACATAAACAAAGATTTTTTAACGACACAAAAATCCTTGGGCTTTAAAGTAGCTATTTTTTATAATTACAAAAAAACAAAAAGTAAGCTAATGCTAGTAAAAACAGGCAAAAACGCACCTTTGGAAAAAAAATTAAAAAATTATGAAAAATTTCTTGCTAGATATTTGAAAGATTAAAAAATGCAATTACCTTTGCAGCCCAAATAAACGATTTCGGTTTATCTGTAGGCGGGCGTGGCGGAACTGGTAGACGTGCTAGACTTAGGATCTAGTGCCGCAAGGCGTGGGGGTTCGATTCCCTCCGCCCGTACTTTTAACCCTTCAAACCAATGATTGGTTGAAGGGTTTTTTAATTTTTAAATCAGTTCGAACAAAAACTTTTCCTTAATGCAAACAAAATTTGACAAGCTGTCAGCTACCAATGCTCATCTTACCGTGGAGGTAATTGAGGAAGACTACAAAAAACAGGTAGATAGTAAAATCAAAGAATATTCTAAAACTGCCCAAGTAAAAGGATTTAGACCTGGACATGTGCCTGTTCAATACATCAAAAACATTTACGGAAAAGGTATACTTATCGACGAAGTAATCAAAATTGCTTCTGATGCCGTAAACAAATGTATTGCAGAGAATAACATTAGAGTAGTAGGTGAGCCACTTCCACAAGAAGATGCCTACAAAATAGACTGGACAAAACAAAAAGAGTATACATTTGTATATGAGGTTGGTTTTGCTTCGGACTTTACAGTAGATGTAGAAAAACTTCCTACTATCACTGAATACGAAATTGAGCCTTCTGAAGAGCAACTTGAGCAATCTATTACAGATGTGAAAAGCAGATTCGGAAACGAAACTGAAGGTGAAGAAGCCGAAATAGGCGACATCATTTTTGGTACCCTAAAACAAGAATCTTCTGAGTTTTTATTCCAATCAGGAATTCCTACTGATAAAGTAGTAGAAGCGTCTCAGTATATGTTTAAAGGCCTTGAAAAAGGAAGCAGCATCAAATTTGACATCCAATCAATATTTGCATCTGTTAAAGAATTAGGTTTTGCTACTGGAAAATCTGACGAAGAAGCAGCGTCTTTGAATGGTGAATTTGAATTTACTGTTGAAAAAATCACAAGAATGCAGCCTTCAGAACTCAACCAAGAACTTTTTGATAAAGTTTTGGGGCCAGGAAAAGCTACAAACGAAGAAGAATTTAGAGCTCAAGTTAAAGAGATTATCAAATCTAACTATAACAGAGAATCTGAGTTTCTTTTAGATTTTGATATCGACAAATCGCTTTTAGATAATACCCAAATTGATCTTCCTGAAGAGTTTTTGAAAAAATGGCTTCTTGAAATCAACGATGGTAAAGCAACTGTAGAAGATATCGATCGTGAATTTGAGGCAATCAAAAGAGGACTTAAATTAGACTTAATCAAAACTGAAATAGCGAAGCAAAACGACATCAAAGTAGTTTATGCTGATGTTTTAGAAGAAGTTAAAAGCGAAATCAGAGGTTACTTTGGTGGCCAAGGTGGTTTTGACGGCATGGAAGACTTTATAGAAAACATGGCGAAGAAGCAACTTGAAGACAAATCAAACGACAACTCTAAGAAATACTTTGAGAAAGCATTTGGTAGAAAAGTAATCGGTTTCTTAAAAGAGAAAATCAAAACAGATAAAAAACAAGTATTGGTAGATCAGTTTAACGAGATCGCTACTGAGAAATACAAAGTTTAATATCAGTTAAAAAACTATAAAAAATCGGATGTTAGCAATCGCTTTCATCCGATTTTTGTTTTAATAATTCCAACACTCATATTTTTTGAACTTTAATATTCTAAATAAAATATAACGCTGTGTGTTTTAGACAGTGGGTTGTTTTGAACTTTTAGACCTATATTAGAGTTTTTAAATAGATAAAAATAAAATAGAATAATATGCACTTAGGAGAAGAATTCAGAAAGTTTGCAGTTCACAATCAAGGCATGAGCGGACTCATGATTGATGATTATATGAAGCACAATGTTACTAACATGACGCCAAACATCATAGAAGAGCGTCCGATGAGATTTGCTGCTATTGATGTGTTTTCGAGGTTAATAATGGACCGTATTATATTTTTAGGTACGGGCGTAGACGACCAAGTGGCCAACATCGTAGTAGCTCAGTTGTTATTTTTAGAATCAGTAGATCCTAAAAAAGACATTTTGATGTACATAAACAGCCCAGGTGGTTCGGTTTATGCAGGTTTAGGAATGTATGACACCATGCAATATGTTAGACCAGAAGTTGCTACTATTTGTACGTCATTGGCGGCATCTATGGGTGCAGTGCTTTTGGCAGGTGGTGCAGCAGGAAAAAGAACGGCTTTACCTCACGCTAGAGTGATGATTCACCAACCGAGTGGTGGTGCTCAAGGGCAGTCTAGAGACATGGAGATTACGGTTAAGCAAATTATAGAGCTTAGAAAAGAGCTTTATGAGATTTTAGCAAAACATACAGGTCGAACATTTGAGCAAATTGAAAAAGACTCAGACAGGGACTATTGGATGAAGGCCGAAGAGGCGAAAGCTTACGGCTTAATTGACGAGGTTTTATACAGAAACTAAGTTCATTGGTAAGAAAATTTGAAAGTGAGTCATTTTACTTTAAAGTGACTCACTTTTTTTATTATAAAAGAAGGCCAAAAGGTCTCAAAGTTTAAAAAACGCGATAAAAAGCTTAATTTTGAAAAAAAATTCAGAAATGGCATCAAACAAAGAACCCTTTTGCTCATTTTGTGGGAGAAAAAAAAATGAAGTAGAACTACTCCTATCGGGCACAGAAGGTCATATTTGCAATCATTGCATAGAACAAGGACACGAACTTGTACAACAAGAACTATACGGAGTAAATCCAAAAAATAAAAAGAAGAAAAAAGGTGAATTGCCCAAGTTTGAAATAAAACCACCGATAGAGTTAAAAAACTATCTTGACAAATTTATTATTGGCCAAAATGAAGCAAAAAAAGTGCTTTCGGTAGCGGTTTACAACCATTACAAAAGACTTTCTCAACCCGTTATAGGCGACGATGTGAACATCGAAAAGTCAAACATAATAATGGTAGGCGAAACCGGAACTGGTAAAACCTATTTGGCCAGAACTATCGCCAAAATGCTTCAAGTGCCTTTTGCTATAGCGGATGCCACTGTATTGACAGAAGCAGGTTATGTAGGAGAAGACGTAGAGAGTATTTTGAGTAGATTGCTTCAGGCAGCAGACTTCAATCCAGAATTGGCGGAAAGAGGAATCGTTTATATTGACGAAATAGATAAAATAGCCCGTAAGTCTGACAATCCATCTATCACCCGGGATGTAAGTGGCGAAGGTGTACAGCAAGGCCTTTTGAAGCTTCTAGAGGGCTCTATAGTGGGCGTACCTCCACAAGGTGGCAGAAAGCACCCTGACCAGCAATTGATTCAAATTAATACCGAAAACATCCTGTTTATTTGTGGTGGAGCTTTTGATGGTATTGCCAGACATATTGCCAAAAGAATAAACAAAGCTCCTATAGGGTTTAAAGTAGAGGCCAACAAGTTTGAAATTAATAATGAAGATAGCTTGCTTAAGTTTGTAACGCAGCAAGATCTGAAGTCTTTCGGACTTATACCTGAGTTAATCGGTAGATTGCCGTTATTGACTTACTTAAATCCATTAGACAAAGAAACCCTTCGTAAAATATTAACTGAGCCACAAAATGCCTTGGTTAAGCAATACAAGAAGCTATTTTTGATGGAAGACATAGAACTAGTATTTGAAGATGAAACATTGGACTACATCGTAGACCAAGCCATCATCTTTAACTTAGGGGCAAGAGGACTCCGTTCAATATGCGAGGCAATCTTAACCGACGCCATGTTTGAGCTTCCTTCTGACAAAAACATTAAGACATTCTCAGTTTCTTTAGAATATGCCAAGGCTAAATTCGAACATTCTACTTTTTATGAAGTTAAAAAAGTAGCGTAAGGCTGAATATAGTTTTTAAGCAAAAAAAATAGACGCCCATTTCTGAGCGTCTATTTTTTTATGTCAATTTTTTATTAAAATTAAGCATAAACGTTAAGTGCCGAAGCAACTTCTTTAACACCTAAGTGTATCATATTGGAAAGGTGATTTTCAACATTTGAGGCAAAGCCCGGTAACTTAGTAAGGTCAGTTCCCCAAAGCTCAACATTTGCCAATGCGGTGTTAATTACATGACTACAGTCACTTGTAGCCCAAACATCCATAAAATACGCCGCAGAGTCGCATGTTATCGGGTAAAACTCTCCTTCTCTTTGACCGTAATAAACGCCGTCTTCAAGTTTCACTGCTTTCATGAATAAAAGGTAAGCCGCAAAACACCTTGCAAAATACTGAGGCACGGTACCGAATACATCATAATAATTTGTCAATAATGGTATAGCTCGCATTTTCATTTTCATAGTATAATGCAACGATATACTGATCCATTTGTGGTCTAAATATGGGTTCCTGAACCTATCCATTACCTCTCTGCCGTACCGTTGGGTGGTTTTCAAATCTACATCAAGCGGAATAGACGGGCCCAATTCTGTCAACATCAAAATAGTGATATATTTTTCCATCAAGACATCGTTTAGCGTGTCTTTCACATAGTCAAAGCCCGAAAGGTATGACATAGCACACAATAGTGTATGAGGAGCGTTTAGAAGCCTTAGTTTGAGCTCTCTATATTTCTCGATGTTTTTCTCAAGTTTTACACCTGCATCAGCTTCTGCAAACTCCAATATATCCTCAAGGTTTTCACCTTCGATAGCCCAAAGGCGATATGCCTCTGCTTTTATTAATAAATTATCTTTGTAACCAAGTTTTTTAAATATCTCTTCTGACTCTTCCGCATTTGGCTTGCCAGGTACAATTCGGTCAACCAATGAGCTACAGAACTGTACATTTTGTGTTACCCAGTTTTTAAAATCTCCTGATAGCTTATTAGACTCGATTTGCTTAAAAACAATGTCTTTTAAGATTTTTCCGTTGTCTACTATTAATTCGGTAGGAATAACCACAAGCGGTTTTTTGTTGGTTTCAAACCTTCTATGAAGCCAAGCGGTTAATTTGCCTGGAAACGAGTCTGGGCAACCACTCAAAACATCTTCTTCGTGATATTGAAGCCCAACTTCTGTTGTATTTGAAACTATAATATTAAGCTCTGGATTTTCGGCCGTTTTTAGTACTTCGTCCCAATGTGTGTGTGTGCTTAATACTCTGCTGATACTTTCTACAACGATGTCTTCTTCTAATAGCAATCCGCCTTCTATACCTCTTACGCTGATGGTATACAGGTTATCTTGCGAAGTAAAGTCGCTAACATCCGGCCCTGTGGTTTTGACCACCACTATACTACCATTGAAAATCCCTTGTTTGTTGGCTTTATCTATAAAGTAATCGCATAAGCCTCTAAGTAACACTCCTGTTCCAAATTGAAGGACCTTTTCTGGTAGTGCACTACAGTCGAAGCTGCTATTAAGTTTTGACTTATTTAACATGTTATTGGTTTATATAATTTTTATCAAAAATATTGAGAATTCCTTTACCAAAGTGATTTTAAGTGGCTTTTGTTTTATGCTATTTTGACCATAACCAAACACCACTTGGCAATTTTGTATTATTATCTGCCAATTGCCATGAACCACTCACAAATGTTCTCAAAATAGTTCTATATTGTTATAATTTCAAATTCTCCCAAATTATAAATTTTATCAAAATCTTGTAAATGTTATGCAAGCATACTATTTTTGTTTAATTCAACTTTAAATTATCATGGAGTATAAAGTAAAAACCATGGCCGAGATGGCCCAAAAAGGAGAAAGCCCTGAAATTTTATTTTGGGTAGGCTGTGCGGGATCATTTGATGATCGCTACAAAAAAGTTACAGTTGCTTTTGTTAAAATCTTAAACGCATTAAATATCAATTTTGCGGTATTGGGTACCGAGGAGGCTTGTACAGGAGATCCTGCCAGGCGTGCTGGGAATGAGTTTACTTTCCAGATGTTAGCTCAACAAAACATTCAAGTACTGAATGGTTATGGCATAAAAAGAATTGTGACGGCTTGCCCGCATTGTTTTAATACCTTAAAAAATGAGTATCCCGAACTAGGCGGAACATATGAAGTAATACACCACTCTACATATTTACAAGAACTCATAAACTCGGGAGTATTAAAAGTAGGCGGCGGTTCATTTAAAGGACAAAAAATCACCTACCACGACTCTTGCTACCTCGGTAGAGCAAATGACATATATGAAGCACCGAGAGATTTGATAAAAGCTCTTGACGCGGAGTTGGTAGAAATGAAAAAATGCAAAACAAATGGCTTGTGCTGCGGAGCAGGTGGTGGCCAAATGTTTAAAGAGCCCGAAAAAGGAACTAAAGATATAAACATAGCCCGAATAGAAGATGCCCTTTCAACCGGATCAAAGGCCATCGCAGTGGCGTGCCCATTTTGTATGGTGATGATGTCAGATGGCGTAAAAAACAAAGAAAGAGAGCATGAGGTTAAAGTATATGACCTTGCGGAGCTTCTTTTAGAAGGAATGAATTAAAAATGCCTAAACTATAGAAAAAAACAAGGTCAGGAAGTTAATTTCTGGCCTTATTTTTTGAATTTTCATTTGGGAAATTCGCATTAACTTCTGTATTATTTTTAGTTTTTGCCCCAGAAATTGCCCAAAATATATAAGCATTTGTATTTTTGAAACATCGTAAAAAACATTTAAACAACCAGATATGATCGCATTACTAGTAATAGTATTTATTCTCGGATATTTAGCCATAGTTTTAGAACACAATATATCCATTGACAAGTCTTCTTCAGCTTTATTAACCGGCGTAGTTTGTTGGACCATAGTTTCAATCATTTCGCCCAACATGCACGAAACCACAGAAAGCTTAATGCATCATGTGAGTGAAATCGCCAGTATTTTGTTTTTCCTTATGGGAGCCATGACAATCGTAGAACTTATAGATACCTACGATGGCTTTGACATCATCACCGATAAAATTAACACCAGAAGCCAAAGTAAACTGCTTTGGATAATCTGTATAATCACTTTTTTCTTATCTGCTCTTTTAGATAACCTTACCACCACTATCGTAATGGTTACTTTAATAAAAAAATTGGTAAGCGAACAAAAACAAAGACTATTGTTTGTTGGACTAATCGTGCTTTCGGCAAACGCTGGTGGAGCATGGTCGCCAATGGGTGATGTAACCACTACCATGCTTTGGATTGGTGGGCAAATCTCTGCTGGAAACATTGTATTGGAGCTAATACTTCCTAGTTTGGTTTGTATGTTAATCCCTTTGTTTATACTTGGACGATCTCTAAAAGGGGACCTACCGGCAAAAAAAGAATCTAAACCAGGTAAAAACCCACATACGTCTTTTGAGAAATCTTTGATTTTCTATGCGGGTATCGGCGGCTTAATCTCTGTGCCTATTTTTAAAACTGTTACTCACCTTCCTCCTTTCATGGGAATGTTACTGGCTTTGGGTGCAATTTGGGCCATAGCTGAGGTATTGATAAAAAATAAGGAAGAAGACGAGAAAAAGAAACTGTCGGTTTATAGAGCTCTTGAAAAAATTGATATGCCAAGTGTATTATTCTTTTTAGGAATATTACTTGCCGTTTCTGCTCTTCAAACTGTAGGGGTTTTAACTGGGGCGGCAAACTGGCTAACAGATACACTTCAAAATGAAACGCTAATTGTAACTGTTATTGGATTGCTATCGTCGGTAGTAGACAACGTGCCTCTTGTGGCTGCATCTATGGGCATGTATTCGCTTGAGCAGTTCCCAACAGACTCTCCTTTCTGGGAGTTATTGGCATACTGTGCCGGAACCGGCGGTAGTGCCTTAATAATCGGATCTGCAGCTGGTGTAGCTGCTATGGGTCTTGAGAAAATTGAGTTTTTCTGGTATTTAAAGAAAATCTCTTGGTTAGCACTAATCGGATACTTTGCGGGTATTGGCGTATTTTTATTACAAAAAATGTTTTTTGTACACGCTTAAATTCCGTTTTATAAAATCATTATTGAAATCCTCGAGTTAACATTCGAGGATTTTTTTTTATTTTTGAAGCTTATTCAACCAAATCAATATTATGAAAGCGAGATTAGTTTTTATCTGTTTACTTTTACTTTTTACCAGCCAGGTTTTATCTGCCCAGCAATTTAAAGTGTTTTTGTTTACCAAAACCGCCGGATGGCACCATGAGTCTATACATGAAGGAGTGGCTGCAATACGTAAACTGGCCGAAAGAAATAACTTTCAAGTAGACTGGCAGGAAAATACGGATTTTGTAACTGAGAAAAACCTTGAAAAATATCAAGTCATAATTTTCCTGAACACCACAGCGGACATACTTAACGACGAGCAACAAAAAGCAGTAGAAAAATTCATCCAATCAGGCAAGGGTTTTGTGGGAATACACAGTGCATCAGATACCGAATACGGATGGCCATGGTACACCAAAATGGTGGGTATGATGTTTAAAATTCACCCAGAACAGCAAACTGCCTATTTGCGAGTTTTGGATCATAACTTCCCAGGTATGGAGCGTTTTCCCAAAAAATTACTTTGGACAGACGAATGGTACGAGTTTAGTGCCGCAAAGTCTACAGACTTAAAGTTTTTGGTAACAGTAGACGAGAAAACATATAACCCTAACGCAAAATGGGGCGATAACGTAGGAAAAGGAATGGGCGATTTCCACCCAATCAGCTGGTATCACCCGTATGACGGCGGCAGGGCGTTTTATACAGCCCTCGGACATATTCCGGCTACCTTCTCAGACCAAACGTTTCTAGACCACATTTATGGCGGTATTTACTGGGCAGCTACCGGAAAAGGTATTGAATGATAACTGCTGAAGAAATATTAACTGCTTTTGACCCAAACTGGGAAAATGTTTGGCCACTTTATGCCTCGGCTTTTCCAAAAAATGAGCAACAAAAGCCAGAATTACTCATTGAAAGGGTTAAAAACAGATCTGAAAAATTATTTATATTCAAAAAAAGCGAGACCTTTATTGGCTTCGCTTTTTTGTTATATCTTCCCAAGTCCGACATCTACTTATTAGACTACCTCGCCATTGACTCATTGAGCCGAAATGCCGGATATGGAGCCTTAGTTTTAATTAAATTGAAAGAAATACTTTCAGGAAAATCAATCCTTTTGGAGGTTGATGACCCTGATTTTGGCACTGATACAGAACAAAAAAAACGACGTGTTTCGTTTTACAGAAAATCAGGAGCGAAACAAATTGAAGACTTTAACTACATATTGCCTGCCCTAGACGGCTCCACTCCTACTTACCAAACCTTGTTAATATTAGGAGGAAACATTCCGATACAAATTACGAGCAATGCCTTAAAAAAGCTTGTAGGCGAAGTGTACGCTATAAATTATGGCCTAAATGAAAAAAGCGAACACTTCAAAGAAATGTTCGCCTTCGAAAGGGAATATTATGTTTTAACCTAACGTCAGTTGACTATTTTAAACTGGCTGGCCTCATGAATAGGCAAACTTGCTTTTTCTCTATAGGTTTCCATTGTGCCAGAGATATAAACAGTTTTACCGATATCCGATTTTGTCAATTTAATATCTGCAAAAGCATTTGGAAAAATAGTAACCCCAATTAAAGTGTTCGGATAGGTGTCGTCAATATCAAGAAACATAATCAAGTTTCCTTTTTTGTCTGTAAACTCCTTGAAACCCTTCAATGTTCCCTTTAAAACTACGTCTTTGCCAATGAACTTGTCGGCTTGTTCCACCGAAATGGTGTCGGCTTGTGCGTAAGAAGTAACAACAGCTATACAGCTAAACAACGCAATTAATATCAGTTTTCTCATGGCTTACTTTTGATGCTTAAATTTTTGACAAAGGTAAGTAAACCCAAATGAGTTTTTTCCGAATCAAAGCAACAAAGTTTTACAGCACGACAAACTCTACGCGGCGGTTTTGTTTTCGGCCTTCTTCGGTGTTATTGGTAGCCACTGGCTCCACAGGACCACGACCAACGGGAACCATACGAGTTTGGTTAATTCCCTTTTTGGTTAAGTATGTGATAACAGACTCGCAACGCTCTTTTGAAAGTTTTACGTTTTCAAACAAATCGCCCACATTGTCTGTGTGACCCCTAACTTCAATCTTCAGATCGGGGTTGTCTTTTAGCACAGTTACAAGCTCGTCGAGCTGCGTAAAAGACTCTTCTCTAAGCACAGGGCTACTTTGGTCGAAATAAATGTTTTCAAGCGTTATTTTTTTTCCTTTTGTTATATCTCCGAATGTTTTTGTAGAAATAACTTTTTCAACCTTGGGCTCCACTTTAGCAACCTCTTGGGTTATTGGGTTTAAGAAAATATTTCTTTCAAATTCTCTTTCTTTTATCCAGTCGAGGGCGTTTATTTTCTGTGTTATCGGTTCGTAGTTTGGGTTATTTAATACAAAAACGTATGATTTCTCTGGGGCAAACAAAGCAAGGTTTTTCCCTGAAGAGAAACGTTGAACTTCGCTTTTTGTATCGCTATCAATAATTTTATGATCTAACCTAACTATGGGTTTCTTGGTTTTTTTATCATAAAACCTAAACTCAAACTCGTAAAAGAGTTTTTGTGCCAAAAGGTTACAACTTACTTTGTTGATTAGGCTATCTACAAACGCCAACCTGTACTTTTCAGGTTTTATGTTTTCTCCTTTTAGGTCAATATCGAAAACCGTTTTCTCTGGTCCTTTTATAAACGCCGGAGCTAATCCTATTGCCTTAGTATTTGACGTCACATCAGGAAAAAGCTCTTCTTCTGTAAATCTATCATAAACGAAAAGCTTGAGTTCGTGCAATGGGATTTTTATCTCAATTGGCTTAAAGGTAACTTTGGTATTAAGCTTTACATCGTTTATTACTTGTTCGTCTTCTTTATAGTTTGGAGCCGAAAACTGCACCGTGTATTTTCCTTTTTGAGGAAGTGTAAAAGACGCAAACCCTTTCGGGTCAGCTTTGAGCTCTACTATCTTTTTATTTTGGAAATCTAAGATTACAAATTTGGCATCAACAATAGGTGTGGCGGTATTAAGGTCAATCGCAAATAATTCAATCTTATAAACTTCTTTTTCGAGTTTAAGCTCCAAGGTAAAATTCTTTGAGGCGTCTTTCGGAACCTCAATTTTTATAACTTGCTCAATTGAATTATAATTTGGGGCACTTGCTTTTATCCGCCAAGTATCGTTTTCGACTATTGGAATACGAAGCGTGCCATTTTTAATAGGGTAAGAAGAAGAGTCCTTGTTGTTTTTTCTATAAATAACCACAGTACCATCAATGGGCAAATTGGTATTTATGTCTAATAGGGTAATTGTTAGGCCAGAATCCGCCCATCTTTTCTTTTCCAAAGCTAACTTCTCCTGCTCTTCTTTTTGCTTTTTCTCTAAGGCTAACTGTTCTTGCTTTTGCTTTTCTAAGGCCAATCGTTCTGTTTCTAAGCGAAGTTTCTCCTGTTCCTCTTTTTGCTTCTTTTCTAAAGCTAACTGTTCTTGCTTCTGCTTTTCTAAAGCCAATCGCTCCGTTTCTATTCGTAACTTCTCCTGCTCTTCTTTTTGCTTTTTTTCTAAAGCAAACTGTTCTTGCTTCTGCTTTTCTAAAGCTAATCGCTCGGTTTCTAAGCGTAACTTCTCTTGCTCTTCTTTTTGCTTTTTCTCTAAAGCTAACTGTTCTTGCTTCTGCTTTTCTAAGGCTAATCGCTCCGATTCTATTCGTAATTTCTCCCGCTCCTCTTTTTGCATCTTTTCTAAAGCTAATTGTTCGGCCTTCTGCTTTTCTAAGGCTAATCGCTCGGTTTCTAAACGAAGTTTATCCTGCTCCTCTTTTTGCTTTTTCTCTAATGCTAACTGTTCTTGCTTTTGCTTTTCTAAAGCCAATCGCTCACTTTCTAAACGAAGTTTATCCTGCTCCTCTTTTTGCTTTTTCTCTAATGCTAACTGTTCTTGCTTCTGCTTTTCTAAAGCTAATCGCTCACTTTCTAAACGAAGTTTATCCTGCTCCTCTTTTTGCTTTTTCTCTAATGCTAACTGTTCGGCCTTTTGTTTCTCTAAGGCTAACCGCTCACTTTCTAAGCGAAGTTTCTCCTGCTCTTCTTTTTGTTTTTTCTCTAAGGCTAACAGTTCTTGCTTCTGCTTTTCTGCGTCTAGCCTTACTTGGTCTACCACAACTTTGTCTCTATTGGTTTCTAAAGCCAACTTTACAATTTCTTCTTTGTTGGTAGGAATAATTTGAAGTTTAAAATCCAATGGAATAGGCTCACAATCTTTGATTTGTTCACCATCAAGGTTTATGGTTTTTGTAAAATATTGCGGAATATTTACAGACAAATTATAAGATTTGCCAAAAGGAACGATAGCCGTATATCTTCCGTCTGAAGGGTTATTATCCAAAACCGACAATATGTTTCCTGTCTCATTTTCTTTTACTACCACTTTGGTACTTAATGGAGCCTTTGTGATGGAGTCTAAAACAAAACCTTGAATAGTAGCACTTTTTATGGGTCGCAATGACTCGGGAATTGTAGTCGTAAAAATATCGCCGTCGCTTACATAATACATTAAATCGCCACAGGGACTAACCGAGACAAACAAATCTGATTTTTTTGAATTAATAAACTCTAAGTTTAGTGGTTCGGACCATCCTCCGTTGTCTAGCATGGTGCTTTTATAGAGGTCAAAATCGCCCCTTCCTTCTTTTTTTATAGACGAAAAGACCATGGTTTTTCCGTCGGCTAAAATTCTAGGTGCTTTTTCACAGTCAAGATTAACAGGGCTTGGTAGTTCATATGGTAACCTCCACTTTCCATTTCGGCCTTTTTCCGAAACCATGATTTTGTAGCACTGTTTGTTGTCTACCTTTTTACCCAAAATCTCTCTTGTAAAATATAACCTTTTGCCGTCAGGCGAGATTGAAGGAAAGCCTTCGTAGTTATCCGTGTTAATATTTGAGCCTACATTTTCGGGTTTTGTCCATCCCGACTTTGTTCTTTCCGAAAAATAAATATCCTCTCTCCCGAAACCACTTTTCCCGAAATTGGCAAAGAAAAACAAGGTGTTCCCATCATAACTGATGCTGGGTCCTCCCATAACGGGTGTCATGTTTTCGTTGGCGTATTCGTTTATGGCAGCTATTTGCTTAGGCGGCATCCATGTGCCCGAAGGATGAAGTTTGGCCTCATATACACCAAAAAAGTTTGTTTCAAACTCATCTAACACCACAGCCGTTTTTCCTTCTGCATCTATTTTTGGGACTTTTTTAGCTGAATTTACAAATAAGCCAAACTGATCAGACTGATAAACCAACGTTTGGCCATCTGCTGTAACTGACGGTGCATATTCGATGGTTTTGGGCGTATTTATGGGGTTAGGCAGCCTGGTTTTGCCTTGACCAAAAGTTAAAACTGATATACTTAATAAGAATATTACTTGTTTTTTCATTCTATACGAATCGTATTTTTTCCGCCTAAACCTTCTTCTTTACTTACCTCAATCCCTAAAGTTTTTAACTTCTCACCAAAATCCCCAACAAGCTTTTCGTACAAGTTTCCTTTAACTATCATTTTAACCGGATTTGGTAAGGTTCTAATAATTTGAGAGACTTTTTGACCCAAATCCTCTTTAAGCTGATGATTAGCGAGTTCATCTAGAAAAAGCTTAAACGTACTGTTTTGCTCCGGAGTTAAATAAGACAAACTGTCAAAACTAGTAACTAATAAACAGCCTTGCCACTCCACTATACCCGCCTCTGTCGGGCATTTGTCTAAATAATCTGGAATTTTATCTCCGTCAGTATCAGGGCAACCCTTTAACTCTTGGCTTCCTTTTTCGCTTGGGCAGGCATCATCGGTATCTCTAATGCCGTCACCGTCTTGGTCTGGGCAGCCTTTGGTATTAGCAGGTCCTGCCAAGTTTGGACATGCGTCATCTTTGTCTATGATGCCATCTCCGTCAGTATCGGGGCAGCCATTGTGCTCTAAAGTTCCAAACACCTCGGGACAGTTGTCTTCTGAATCAATAATGCCATCGCTGTCTGAGTCTGGGCAGCCACCCAAAAGTTTGGATCCGGCCACTTCAGGACATTTATCTTCAGAATCTATCAAGCCGTCGCCATCGGTATCCGGACAGCCACCAAACTCTTCTGGCCCTGCTTTTAGCGGACAATCATCTTCACTGTCTGGCAAGCCATCGCCATCGGTATCAGGGCAGCCGTTAAACCTCGCCAAACCTGCCACCTGTGGACAGGCATCTAAATTATCAAAAATACCATCTCCATCAGCATCAGGGCAACCCTGAGTTTCTTTAGGTCCTGCATGGTCTGGGCATTTATCTTCGCTATTTTGAATACCGTCTGCGTCCGTATCGGGGCAACCCTTAAATACCCAAAGCCCCGGAATATCAGGGCACTTGTCTTTTTTATTTGAAACTGCATCGTTATCGGTGTCTTTGATTTTTTTCGAAAAACCGTTAAAACTAAACCCGCCATAAAAACTTGGCGAAGGAGCATTTTTAGCAAACAGATAATTGAGTGATTCTGTACCGAAAAACAATGCTCCAAGTTTAAGGTGGAAGCCAAGCCCAAGTTTTTTGGTGGTTTTATTGTAAATAATGGGCGTAGAAAACTCGAAATCATTGGCTTCTTTACGCGGAAAAAATGCCAAAATGCTTTGTTGGTTAAGGCCCGTGTCTGTATTTTTTGTAGCCGAACGATAGGCAGTACCTAAATGCCAACCTTTTTTGCCCAATTTCACCTCCGCCAATATGTTTATACGAGTAGGCAATAGATACTTTTGTTCCGTTAATTTTTCGCCTGAGAGATTCAGTTCTTGTAATGCCGTAGGCACACCCTCTTTTAGATTATTGGGATTTAAAAATGTCGAATTATAAATTCCAATTTGATTGAATGATGAATATTTAACCCCACCAATGTCTGTAATACTTACCGCTAACCTAGCCAAATACTTGTTTTGAGTTGGGTCATACTCTTTTCGGCCATCCATTGCGTATTCGTAGCTTAAATATTTCGGTCGAAACTCATAGACAAATCCTAGGTCATAGCCCGTACCCATAGATTTACTTTTTACCATGTTTAACCAATTGAAACTTTGACCCGTCGTACTTAAGTTGCCCACCAGTGATCCATTGAAAACATTGCCCGTATTTTTTAAATCAATAGACTGCAGGTCATTGCTGTGGTACAGCGACGCCAACTTTACTGTAGCCCCAATTTTGAGAAAGTGGCTATTAAAAGCCAAAGGATGTGCATACGAAAACGCTATTTCTTTTAAACCCCTCGATATATATGCCCCATCGAAACTTTGGTTGGTACCTAAGTTTAGGTTTTCAGAAAAAAGCTGAGGCAAGTTTCCTTTTGAAGTTTGAATGGCTCGGTAGTGTGTGCTTATCGCAAAAGCGGCATTTCGCTTGAGTTGCTTCATAAACGATGGCCCAAGCAACGTGATTTCGGAGGTCTTAAATGCGTTTCCTTTTAGGCCCAGGTTTATTTTAGAAGACGGAACAAAGGGATTAAAAACAGCCTCTGGTGCGGTATTTACATGAAAAGAACCTAAACTTACCATGGTGCCGATGCGTGAGTCGGCCATCATGGCGGGGTTATAGCCAACCGCATAAACACCCGCTGTGTTGGAGGCCTTATACAATTCTAAGGACTGAGCACGAAGCCCCAAACTCCCAAATATCAAACAAGTTAGCGTAATTTTTTGTAGCATAAGAAAGACAATTTGTGTTTTCGCAATTTACTCTCTTTTGCCAATATTATAATTACCGTATAATAAAAATGAGGGTGGGGATTAGTTTTGGCACCCACCAATTTTAGCTTCAAAAACCTTATTTGAACCAGCTTGAAAACCTTGCTCTAGAATAACCCTATTCTTTGCATTAAGTATTACACCTGTAGGAACGTTTTGGTTTATTTTTATCTCGTTGGATGATTTGTGTTCACCTGCAACAATACTGTTAGTATTGATATCCAAATTAATTGGACAGGGGGATTTAACAATTACAGAAAAGTCCACAATTGAACCTGAGCCGTAGCCTGAATTACCAGGCAAATTACATGCGGTTGGGTTATACCCCCCGTCTAACACAACACGCATTCTCAACAAAGTATTGGTCAATGGTATTATGGGTGTTATTATAACTCCCGAAAAAGTTGTATAAGCTCCATTACTATTATAAACATGCTCATTTGAATCATCAAAATCCCCATCATTATTATAATCAATGAAAATACTTCCCCACATTGAATTTCCATAAGTACCCGTCAAACTGAAACTATTTGAACTACCTATTTGAAATTCTGTTAAAGTAAGACATGTCAAATCTTGATAATTAATACCAACATTACTAGATGAACTACTAGTGTAAGAAATGGCTCCTAAGTTAAATGATGAAATGCCATAATATATACTTAATCCGTTACCTGAAGTTGGAATACATGCTAACGCTGGAAGAGAACCACTGGGTGGTACTTTTCCTAGAGAATTAATAAGACCAGGTCGATAATTTACTAATGCATATCGCATTCTTTCTACTTGTTTTATAGTAAATTTCTGCGGAGATGAATAACTCATTATATTTTTAAAAACTTCGCCAATTGGATTTAATGTACAGTCATTTATTACATTTTCATCACAACAAATATTTACTTTATGTGGATCAGTATCGCTGATTCGGTCCCCATCCGTGTCTGGATTGTTGTTAACAGGACATTGAGTACCTCCCGCATCTCCTTCAAAAGTATGATAAAGGTTCATGGAATGACCCATCTCATGAGCCCAAACATCCTGATAACCAGACTGAACTATTGATTTTGGCATAAATAAATCTCCTAAGTAATTAGCAAATGCTCCTGCTCCGATTATCTTATGAACAATTCTAACGTTAATATAACTACTATTAGTCCAAGTGGACAAGGTTCTAATTTGATTTATTATACTATTATCAGTATAGGATATCCCGTTAATTTCATATCCAGAAATTACCCTTCCATCAATTCTAACAATACCATTTGTAGGTTGACAGTTTGGTGTTCGCGAAGCTAAAACAAATTGAATTTTTACATCTGGAGAAACGCCAGAGTAGGTATTTTGAGCTCTAAATACCCCATTTAATTCACTTAATGCTATCTGAATTGCAGCATCAGAAACATTTGATCCTGTACCAACTGCTTCTCCTAAATGATATACATGAAAAACCACTGGTATGGTATAAACCGTGTTCATATCAGGGATTACATTAGAAGTTAACTTCTTTTTTTGATAGTCTTTTTCTATTTCTTTTAGCCTCTGTTGAAGTTGTGGATTATTTAGAAGAGCTTGATCGGTACCACATTGTATAGGTTGTTGGGCACTTATATAAAACCGATTAAAACATAAAATGACAATTAAACTATAAATGAAACACTTCATTTTAACTTATTATTTATTGTATCCTATTTTATTTAAAAGACTTAATTTTTATCACAAATAAACTAGTTTTCACACCCTCCAATTTTAGCTTCAAAAGATGAGTTATTTTGAACCATAAACCCTGGTAAAAGCTCTACTGACGCTCCGCTGGAATAAATTATTTTATCATTCACTATTCCAGTTGACCGAATTTTATTTAAAGCTCTATAGGTTCCAGCTGGAGAACCTGCACTTTCAAAACTTTGATTTTGTAAACAACCTGACACATTTATTTTTCCTTCCACTGGAAAATAATTTTCGCACCCACCCTTGTAACAAGTAGAAAAATAACTTCTTGATAAATCCAAAGGGGGAGCATTAAAAACGCTTCCAAGTTTTAATGTTAACTCCATATCTAAAGAGGAATACCATTTTACTGTACCATTTGTACAACCAGTAGCTACCAATTGACTTGCTTGACCCTTGGAAGTGAAAATTTCTGGAACTGTAATTTCTCCTCCTCCTGATTTAATAGTAATAACGTTAGAGAAATATAAGCAACCAAACCCATTATTGTATTCCACAGTATAATTTCCTTCCTTATTTACATAAATATAACTTGTTTTTGCAAATGGAATAATTGTCCCATTTTCCTTCCAAACAAATATATCATTAATAGTATTCATTGAGAGCCCTTTTAATTCAAGCTTAGCAGCTCTGTTTGTACAATCCAAATCGGTATCTGTCGTTAATAATCTAATATCACTATTATTGTTTAAAACAATTATCTCATTTGAAATTGCAATACACAACCCATTATTAACCCTTAAAGAGTAAGTTCCAGGTGAATTAATATTTATATTATTACCAGTATTTCCTAGTATTTCAATTCCATTTTTTAACCATTGGAATGAAAAAGAATTTGAAGAATTATTAAAATCAAAAATTAAAGACAAATTATCATTTACACCACAAAGGTTCTTTTTATCAAAATCTTTATAAGTAATCTTAGGAATAAAACCAGTGCCAATGGTGATATTTATAGGATCTGATTGACTTTCGCAAGAAGTTCCAACACCAACAACATATTTATATATACCTGATGTTGAAGCGTTTAATATATAAGAATAAACTCCGGTTGAAGCATTATTTTTGAACCAATTACCTCTCAACATAAAATTAGTCATTAAGTCTATTGAAGATTGACAAACATTTACAGTGGAACCATAATAAAGCTTCGGCTTCGGCAATTGTGTGTTTTCATTAATATTTAAAGTATTACTTTTAGAAATACAATTACCTTGCTTTTTTAATAATGAATACTGACCAACACTACTAATATCAATATATGATTTGTCTTCATTTATAAGGACAAAACCATTTTTCAGCCATTGATATTTAAATTCAGAAGACAAAGAAGTGCTATTTTGAAATGATTCCTCTATCCGAATAACGTTGTTTGAATAAATATACCCAAACGAAGAAGAGAAACATAAAGTAGTATCACCTCCATAAGTTAAGACTTTAGTTGGTAAAGACTTTGAAAAAGTTAATGGCACAGATTTTGATTGATAGATTGTGCAATTATTCTCATTCACAATCACATTATAATTACCTGATTGGTCAGCTAAAAAGCTACTTTTATTCTCATTCATTATATATTCTCCATCCTTTTCCCATTTATAATTTGCCGAATTACTAATATAATTAGAAAAAATTTCTTTTTTTGTTCCTTCACAAGCGTATTCCTCACCAACAGTCTTTATCGAATTAGATATATTATTACTATTGTACAAATATTGAGTTGCAGATATACCAATACAACCAGCTTGACTAACCTCAAAAGTATAGGCACCATCTTGACCTACTTCAATTTGACTCGATGTTGAAGTACCAAGTAAAACTCCATTCCTTTTCCAACTAAAATTTAACCCTTCTCTTTCAAAAGAATTTCCAAAATAATTTAATACTTGAGCAAAATACACCTTGGACTTACCACTGCAAATATAATCGACCTTAGTTAGGTCGTTACTGTTAATATCATATATTTCATTTTGATTTTCAACTATTCTATGGCCATTTCGAATAGCCCCAATATTTATATTCGTACTTCTACTTGTTTGTTTCTTTCCATTAAATACATTAACTGTTTCAATCTGAAAATAGTAATTTTGACCGTAAGTCATTTTTTCATTTAAACCACCTGTGTAAAGTTTAAAAAAACTAGGGATTTTAAAATTTAAAACCCCTTCATTTTTATATATTTTTGAATATAATATTATATCTCCTTTTTTTAATAAAAATAATATATCATTGCCCATATTAGATGTGTTTAACGGTATGTTTAATGTACTGTTAATGCAAAGGTTATTAGAAAATTGTCCGAATTCAAATTTCTCAGTAACTTCTACTTTAACCATTGTACTTAAACTTTCACAACCATTAAAAATACAAGATACTTGATAATAAGTATCCGCAATTAAATTAACTGTTGTATATAAGCCACCTATACCTACTTCATTTCCATTAGAATACCATTTTGTTAACCCCACACAACCAGTAGAGTTTAAAATAACTGTTTCTCCATAATTTATTTTTTTATTATTTACAGAAGGACTATTAGGCTTTTCACAATTTGATATTATTTTTACACTAAAATCCATTGCATTCCCGTAACTTGGAGTATTACAATTTGATGCCAAATCTGTATTTGACCGAATTATTCGCATTCGTAGCCATGTATATTGAGCCGAATTGGGTGGAGTAAAATAAATTCCTGAAATTTCTGAATTTGCATTTTTTATGCCCGATTTTATTACCTCTCCTGCATCTTCAAAATCTCCATCATTATTTAAATCGATTAATAACTTGTAAAATAAGCTTTCAGAATTAGAATCAAAAAAACTGTAATTATAACTTCTATTTGCTACAAGTTCTGTTTTTAAAGCACATGAATAGTCTAAATAATTTAAATTTTTTTCATAAAAATTAGAATAATTGATGCTATTAAAATGAAAAGAAATTGGTGTTTTAAAATTTTCTGCATTTTGGTTTGCTGTAAATACACAAGAAAGTGAGGGGCCACCTTTAATTGCTGGATGCGATAATTGATTAGTATTGTTATTAATAAATTCTGGAAAATAATAATTTATTGTAGACCTCATTTTATCTTTTTGCATGGAGGTGAAGTTATTTTGAAAAGATCCATAACTCATGAAATTGTATATAATTTTTCCTTTTCTTTTTCCCGTACAAATATTAATATCATCAGGATTAGAATTATCAGAAACCATATGAGGATCAGTATCACTTATTCCATCTCCATCTATACAATTATCATCATAATTATTAAAGGTATGGCTTAACCCAAGTACATGGCCTAATTCATGTACTAAAACGGAAGAGTTTTCCCTATTCTCAATTGTATTTGACCTCAACACTACATCTTCGAACTCACCTTCTCCCACCAATCCACGTGCTTCTGAAAAATTTGGAATTAATCTTATATTTAAACATTTTTGCGTTAAAGGATTAGGGCTTAATTGAAAAATATCTTTATTAAAATAAACATAATAATTACTTTTAGTCATGCCATATGAAAAATAAACTAAATTTGAAAGTTGTGGTAAATCATGCAAATTAACTCGATCTACTCCATTAGATGGGATATTTGTCGCATCACATGAAAGACTATCTTTTAACAAAAAAAACTCTATCTTGGTATCCACAGACTCTCTATATCCCCCTTTACCTGAAAATGCTAAATTCAAATTAAAAATCGCCTTTTTCAATGAATCAATATGGTAATTATTACCAAACCCAACAGGTTCTCCATGGTGATAAATGTGAAAGACAATTGGGATTTTAATTATAATACTAGAGTCTGGTTTAATTAAATGATTATTTATTGTTTTAACATTAGTAGAATATTCTTTATTAAAACTTAATCCACAAACTTCATTTTTTTGACCATTAATATCAATTGATATTAAAATAAATAATATAAGTATTAAAGTTTTAATATGTTTTTTTAGGAATAAACGTTTCATATAAATATTATTTATTGGTTTTGGGATATTTTTTAAAAGCCCCACTCTCAAACCCTTCTCCTCCTAGCCACAGGCAGACGCTTGCCGCAAAATAGGAGGACTTCTTCGGTGTTTCTGCGTTTTACGAAGGCGGTGTTAACCAAGTACCTTCGGTGGATGCGGGAAAAGCTTTTTAGGGAATCGAGTTTTTCTTCGAACTTTTTGAGTGTATAGGAATGAATTTCGGTGCTTCCGTCTGCATAGTGCAATATCGTGTAGTTAACAGACGCTTCGAGAAAAGTAAGCTGTTCGGGTTTACTGGGATTAAAATGCATTATATATGGGATTATGTTTCAATCCGAAGATAAATACATCTGTATTGTGCAGCAAATGCCAAATATAATTTGGTAGATATTCGTAAGATTTGGTAAGCTAATTTGAGAGTGGGCTATATTATTAAGCGGTGCATTTCGTAATGCTTAGTTTTTCCACTTTAAGTTTTCTATCCAGTCTTTTATGAAGTTGGCCTTTAGTCGCTTGGGGTCGTGGCTTTTTAGGTATTCTTTTAACATTTTTCCTCCATTTCTTGAGGCCGTTACGTGTTTATTTTCTGAGAGGCTCAGGGTTTTGTTGGCGTGTTGGTAGGTGTTTAGGTGTGCCAAGTTTATAACAGCCCCTTGCGAAACCTGAAGGAAATCAAAGTCAACACATAGGCTTTTGGCAAAATGACCGATGTTTCGATTTCCTATTATTTTTGCTCCTCCCACAAGGTGAAAAACGGTTATATTTTCGTCGGATTCAAAGTGGATGATGTCGTGCACTTTCACGAGCGACTGCAAGCCCTTAAGACCTTCTATCACTATTTGGTTATTTTGTCCAAAAGGCTTTTCTAACAACTCTAGCAGTAGGTCAACTTTCTTGTTTTGAGATACTTTCTGAACAATTTCGTTAATCGCTTTTTCTAACCCGGGCTTAATTTTCTCGAGCTCTAGCGGCTTTACTATATAGTCAGAGGCCGAATATTTTATGGCCTTTATGGTATTTTGGGAGTTGTCGTGTGCTGTTAAAAATATATGACGAAAATCGATTAGATCTTCGTTTTGAAGCATTTTTAGAATATCAAAACTGGTGCCGTTTATTAGGTCAATATCAAAGATAACCAACTGTGGTTTGCAGGCTTTAATTTTTTGATATCCTTCCTCTACACTTTCTGCCTCACATACAATCTCGAGGTTAGGGAAGTGAACTTCCAAAATCATTTTTAGGGTTTCTCTAATTTTTAGTTGATCTTCTATTAGGGCTGTTTTAATCTTCATTTTTATTAGGGATTTTTATTTTTACAATTGTGCCTCCATCGGGTCTATCAAAGGTTTCTATCGATATGTTGTACCCGACTTTGTTAAGCAACGCCACGCGATCTTGGACCAAATAGGTGCCCATAGACCTGTAAGAGTGCTTCGATCTTTCTTTTATTTCTTGTGCTTTTTTTCTGCCAATTCCGTCGTCTTCTATGGTGCATATGAGCACATTGTCATTGTATTCAAACGTGACTTTAATCTTTCCTTTTCCTTCTTTATGTGCTAGGCCGTGTTTCACGGCGTTTTCTACATAGGGCTGTATTATCAGGGGCGGCACGGTGAGTTGCTCTATTGAAACTCCGTCTGCAACTATTATTTCAAAGTCAAATTTATCCTCATATTGGATTTGCTCCAACTCGAGGTACGACTGTATAAGTTCTATTTTTCTTTCTAAACTAAATTCATTTCCTATCTTGTTACCTGTGCGGGGCGAGCCGTTTGAAACCACCGAGGCCTCCATGTAGTTTCGCATCAGTTTGGAGAGTCGCGTTAGGCTGCGGTCGGCTTTTTCGGTTTCTTTTTTAAGAATCAAATACTGCAAAGAACTCAAGGCATTGAACAAAAAATGCGGGTTTAGTTGCGACTGTAGGGTTTGCACCTGCAGGTAGTTTAGCTCTTGTTCCTGTGCTTTTAGGCGTCTTTTTGAAATTACATTTCTATAATAATAATAAAATATAAGTGCACTCAGTAGGCAAAACAAAAGTGAAGCGTATTTATAAAAATTGGGCGTTTGCCAAATATAGGCATTCACATTGACCCTTACTTTGGCGATATTGGGCTCTTCGCCAACCAAACCCTCGGTTTTGGCTTTTACTTTAATGTCATACGTGCCATTTGGGAGATTTAGAAGCGAAAGCTCGTTAGAAGTTTGCCAGTCTGACCATTTTTTGGAAACCCCTTCTATAAAATAACTGTATTGTGTGCTAAATGATTTGTTAAACCCCGTGGCTCCAACTTTCAGAAAAAGGTCATTGAAGCGGTTGGCAACCATAAAAACTTGGGTGGTGTCCCATGAGACATTTTCTTTGTTTATTTGCTCTATGTATGGCATCAGCGGATTAACCGACAAGTCAAGCTTGCCCGGCTCTATGTACGATAGCACCGAGTTTGAGGTTAGCCAAATATTCCCTTTTGAGTCTTTTGTTGCTCCATTTTGTCCGGCTTCTAATCCCAAATATCCATTGTGGTGGTTATATAACTTTGCAAATACACCTCCACTTTTATAATAGTTTTCAAGGTCTAGGGCATACATTCCTTCGTTTGCTCCAACCAACATGTGCGTATCATCTATCAGAATTAGGGATAATATCATCCCTTCAAATTTTTCGGGAGCAATTCTTATGAAGCGGTCATTTTTTTCTTCATAAAAATAAAGGCCATCCTCTGTTCCGGCCCAAATATTCCCTTTGGGGTCGGTACACATTGTAATAAAACCTTGGAAAGGAATCGTGCCTTTTTTAAACGAATATTCTTTCGATTTTTTAGCTTTTAAATCATTGAAATTCTCAAAACGGTTCATGCCTCCCCAGCCACCAAGCCAATACCTACCCTTTTGGTCTTTATAGGCATACATATAGTTTGGGTAGCTTATCAGGTCTTTTTCTTTGGAAAGCTTAAACCTTGGAAAACCCGGAGCGTTATCTATAATGTAGATTCCATCCCAAGAACATTGAATTATTATATTCTCTTTTTCATCATTTAAAATATAAAATGCCGCACCATTGACTATTCGATTAAACTTTTTCCCGTCATAATTTATCAAACAAGCTTCGTTTGGAAACCATGTGATGCCATTTCGGTCTGTAAATGGGTTATAATAGTAGTTTATGGCTGAAGTTAAATTAGATATACTTCCTACAGAATTTTTAAAAGGAAAAAGATTGGTGTGACGGGTTTCGGTGCTTAATTTGCCATTTTTAAACTTTTTTAGACTGCTCCCATAAGCCAAAAACCAATAGTCTTTTTGGCTGTCTTCTACCACACTCCATACTATTGGGGCTTCTTTTTCATCAAAATACCTAAATCCATTATTCGGGAAGTAAAGCAGGCCGCTTTCGGACCCCACCCAATAACTAAATTTGTTGCGGTCTTGGATTATTTTATTGGCGTGATAAAAGTCATCATTTACCTTCTCGATTTTACCCGAGCCCGAGTTAAAAAAATAAAGGATGTTGTTTATCTCAAACAATTGGTCATTTTTAAGATTAAACAGGCTAAATATTTTTCCATTGCTGTCTATATCTATCCATTTCTCAAATTTCCTCGGACTAGTTTCTATGTATACTTCTTCTTTTTTATTTGGATTAATCAAGCTAAACAAAAGCTGATCGCAATTGAGCTCACTGATTTTAACTTCTTGGTTTTCATAGGTTTCAAATACTCTTTCATACTTGCCATTTTTAAAAAAATAAAAGTCTTTGGTAACGTTACTTTCTAAATTATACGAAAACCCGTACCATCCTTCTGTCTTTTTATCATAATATCTCGGATAGAATTTAACATTGACTTTTAATAATGGAAAAGTCCAGGGTTTAAACCCTGATTTTTCATCATATTTTAAAATTGTGGAAGACGCATATTCGTCTTTTACTTTGTAAACCATCACCAATAGTTTCCCATTAGAGTCGATAAAGGTACTTTTACCAAAATCTGTTATGTAGTCATCTGGAAATGGCAATTGCTTAAACTTTTTACCATCAAACTTAACTAGGCCAATACTGTTTTGAATGTAAAGCTCGCCTGATGCTGTTTCGACTATTCCGCCTAGTTTTGAATTAAAAAATAGCCCGTCTTTTTGCTTGAAGTTTGTGAATTTTTCACCGTCAAATCTACTTAAACCACCCTTGGTACTTGCCCATACAAAACCACGGCTATCTTGGAAAATGCTCATGCACTGCATCTGCGACAGACCGTCACGGGTGGTGTATTGGATGAGGGGGTACTTTTGAGCTATGCTACCTAGGGAGCAAAGAACCGCGTATATAAGAAATACGAAAAAGTAGTGTTTTTTCATTTTGTGGTATTATAGGGGATATTCGATTCTAAAATACTGAATTGTATCTTAAATATTTAACTTTTTAAGGCAAAATCCACAAAAAAATTATCCTTAAGCAAAAATATCACACTGGTTTTGAATAACTTGTAGGATAATCCTACCGAAAAAAAATATATGGAAACCAAAAGTTTTTTAGAATTTGCACTAACCGAACTTGAAAAAAGATACCCAATAAATGGCATCTATGAACCCCTGATAGATGAAAAAACACAAATTGCAGAAATAGAAAACTTAACAAAAGCGATTAAATACGAGCAATGCTTTTTTGTGGTAAATCTCTTAAAGCGAAAACTTGAACACGTACACGGAATAAGTCAATGGCTGGGCTACCCAGACGATACTTTTGGATTTATTGATTATTTTAAAATTATACACCCCCGACATCGTGCGGCTTTAAACCTCAGTGCTATGTCTGCATTTGACACCGCCAATACCCCAGAAGTTACACTTGGTTTTATGAGCCCCAGAATAGTCGTTCAGCTCCCGCTATTGCATGCCGACGGCACCTATGTATTAATGAAAAGATCGCTTTATCCGTTTCAAATAGACAAATCAGGCAAAGTGTTGGCGTACCTCAATCATTTTTCGGTGATCAAACAATACGACGAACAAGACAACCTCCACCCCGAAATCTCTAAGAGCTTTACTACTGCCAACTCAGCAGCGGCGGAACTTTATGCTACTGAAAATGAAAAAAATAGAGCCAAAATGAAAATTTTGGAGAGTTTCAATAAAAACGAATTTCGTATTTTGTCTTTTTTAGCTCAAAAATCCGAAGCTTCAAACTCAGAAATTAGCACGGCCTTGGACCTTTCGCTAAACTCGCTCAACAAAAGCTTTAATTCCAGAATCTTAAACAAGGCGAGGGCGGAGTTTCAAACCGAGCAATTTGATTCCTTAAAGTCGGTAGTTATATATCTAAAATCAGAAGGTATTTTTTGAATTTAAACCACAAAAAAATCCCGCCAAATAACTGACGGGACTCCTTGATTCATATTGGTGTATGATGATTAAATCATCTCTTTTTTGAGTAAATACTCCGCTATTTGTACAGCGTTGGTAGCGGCTCCTTTACGAAGGTTATCTGCTACTACCCAAAGGTTAAGGGTTTTGTCTTGCGACTCGTCTCTTCTTATTCTTCCTACAAAAATCTCGTCTTTACCGTGCGAATTAATCGGCATTGGGTAAATGTTATTTGCAGGATCATCTTGTACAATAACCCCTTCGGTAGCTGCTAGCAACTCACGAACGGTATCTAAATCGAAATCGTTTTCAAACTCAATGTTTACTGCCTCTGAGTGGCCACCTACAGTAGGGATACGAACCGTAGTGGCTGTAACTCTAATGCTGTCGTCGCTCATGATTTTGTTAGTCTCTTTTATCATTTTCATCTCTTCTTTGGTGTATCCGTTTTCTTGGAATACATCAATGTGAGGCAAAACGTTAAGGTCTATTTTGTGCGGGTAAACTTTAGGCACGGTGTTATCTCCGATTCTTTCAGCAAAAAGTTGATCTACAGCTGCTTTTCCTGTTCCGGTTACCGACTGGTACGTAGAAACTACTACTCTTTTGATTTTATATTTATCGTGCAAAGGCTTCATAACCACTACCATTTGTATGGTAGAGCAGTTAGGGTTTGCTATGATTTTGTCTGCGGGCGTTAGCTCGTCAGCGTTTACTTCTGGTACTATCAGTTTTTTGGTTGGGTCCATTCTCCATGCCGACGAATTGTCGATAACTGTAATGCCTGCTTCAGCAAACTTAGGGGCCATTTCGAGCGAAGTGCTACCACCTGCTGAGAATATCGCTACGTTTGGTTTCATGTTGATGGCGTCTTCATAGCCCACAACCGTAAACTCCTGCCCTTTAAAGCTGATTTTTTTTCCAATAGAACGCTCCGAAGCGACTGGAATAATTTCTGTAACTGGAAAATTTCTTTCCGCTAATACTTTTAAGATTTCGCTACCTACTAGACCGGTAGCCCCTACTACTGCAACTTTCATGATAATTGTTGAACCCCCCGACCCATGGCAGAGTATTTAAATTATTGATAAAGAGAGAGGTCTATTCTCTTTTTGCTTAAATCTTATTATAGTTGACGAAGGGTTTAAATGCGGGTGCAAAATTAATTAAAAGAAAGTTTATTAAAAACTTATTTCTTGATATAATACAATGTTTTTTATGTAAAAATATAAATTTATGCTTCTGATAGATATAATTTTCTAAAAAACAGCTTCCTTTTGCTCCTGCCTAATTTTTAAACTGCCAAAGTCTTTTGGGTGTAACACAAAAATCCAACTGAAAATCATGCTCTTCCACATCAGAAATTTGGTCTATCGGCTCAAAAAAAGAAATGCCCAAGCAGGTGGTTTTCTCGTTAGCAAACTCTAAAAATCTATCGTAAAAACCTTTGCCATACCCTACCCTATTTCCGGTTTTGTCAAAAGCCAACAAAGGCAAAAATATCAGGATGTCTTCATTTTTATATTTTTCAAAAAAAACCTTTGAACTCAGTCCTTCTTTTGCTTTTTCTGGTTCAGCTATTCCCCATTTGTTTACGGTTAGTTTGGTGTTTTTGGTATACAAATAATGCGTAAGCGTACCGTCTTCTTCTGATTTTGAAATATAAATATCCGGTGCGAAGTCTTTCCTTAATAAACTAATTATAAGAGAAGTATCCGGTTCTTTGTGTTTTTTTATAGGTAAAAAAATATGAATAGGAGAATATCTGTGCATCATTAGCCTACTAAAAAGTAGGTCTCTAATTTGCTCAGACATTCTCCCAACTTCTGTGTCTTGGAGATTCTTCCTTTTTTCTTTAAATATTTCTCTTGCCTGTTTTTTTGTCAAAATCTCCATGCACGCACGTTCTTATCGCTTATATTTTTACTTCTTTGCCAGTTGCCACAGATTTGTAAATGGCCTCCACTACTCTAATATCACGCAGACCTTCTTCGCCTGGGGCTATTAAATCTGTTTTTTTCATAATGGCCATCGCGTCTTCGTCCATTTGTTTGGCTTGTTGGTTTTCTATGGCATATTTTATAATTGTACCATCTGAGGTACTTCCATTTATACCCGTATAGGCCGACTGCGGCTCCATTTTTAACCAACCTTTTTCATAATCTACTCGCAAGTGGTTCATGTTTATGCCATAGCTGGTTTGGCAGGCCGCTCTCGCTCCTGACGGAAATTGCAACTGAAACATCATGGTTTCCTCCACTTCGTGGTATATTTCTGGTCGGGTGGTAGACGCCTGAGCCATTACAGATATTGGTTCTTCGCCGGTAGCTAGTCTTGCTCCTTCGAGTGCATACACGCCCATGTCGCCCATTACGCCGCCGCCCATGGCTTTTGATTGCTTCCAGTGTGTGGTTCTGCTATCAAAATACCCAGCTGCTGAGTTTATCATTCTCGGCTTACCAAAAGGCAACTCCTTGGCTATTCGCATCATGTGCTGAATATTTGGATCATGCTGACAGCGGTAGCCTATCGCCAAACTCACTTTGTTTTTTTGACATTCAGCTATCATGGCTTCACAGTCTGCTACCGAAGGTGCCATTGGTTTTTCGCACCAAATATGCTTTCCTGTTTTGGCTCCCCTCACCGTATATTCGCGGTGCATAGACGGAGGCAAAACCACATAAATGACATCAATGTCTGGGTTGTTGCCTATTTGATCAAAATTTTGATAGTTATAAACGTTTTTGTCTTTAATGCCGTATTTCTTTTGCCAAATCTCCACTTTGCTCGGTGTACCCGATACAATACCTCTCAATTCGCAGTTTTGGGTGAGTTGCAGAGCTGGAGCCAAAAGGTCGGTGCTGTAATATCCCAAACCTACCAATGCAACGCCCAGTTTTTTGGGTGCTGGCGTGGTAGCTTTAAGAAGCACATGTGGTGAAAATATGGCAGAAGCCGCCAAAAGTCCTGAATTACGTAAAAATTCTCTTTTTTTCATGTTTTTATAAGGTTGGTTCGCTTTATATATTTCAAATGTAAGATTTTATTTGTTTGCTTTTCAAATTATTCTAATTTGCTAAAAATACCAAACACATCATGGACACATCACTAAAATCAGGAAGAATACTAATAGCGGAGCCATTTTTGGGCGACCCTAATTTTGAAAGAAGCGTGATTCTATTGTGTGAACATAATGAATCGGGTTCTTTCGGGCTAGTTTTAAACCAAACTACCAACAGTTACCTCTCTGACGTAATAGAGGGTGTTTATCAAGAATACCCCCTGTATATCGGAGGTCCGGTGGAGCAAAACACCTTGCATTATATCCACCGACTGGGAAATTTGATCGAAGATTCCGTCGACTTGGGTAACGGTTTGTTTTGGTCGGGAGACTTTGAGTCGCTCAAGAGTCTCATAAATATCGGCACCATTAAAACCGAGGACATCCGGTTTTTCTTAGGTTACTCCGGTTGGGGTGCTGGTCAATTGTCAGAAGAGCTGGCCCAAAACACTTGGATATTGTCCAATATAGACTCCGACATGGTTTTCGAAAATGAGCCTGTTCAGTTTTGGAGAACTGTCTTAAAACGCATGGGGGGCGACTACAAGGTGCTTTCAAACTATCCGATTGACCCGAGGCTTAATTAAGTCGCCCAATGTCTGTATGTACATATAATTTTAAGGCGGCTGGCCTTAAAGTTTAAATTTCTTCTTTTTCGATTGCATTTATTTAAGAATATTTTCAGAATTAACAATTAGTTTATTAAAATTAAACAAACGTTTAATTAATTTTGGATTTACATTTTTAAGTAAGCAAATGGAATTTAACGATAAGCAACTCTCTATTCTTAAAGTAGCCGAAGAGGTTATTTCTGAGAAAGGCTTTGAATCAGCCAGTATTAGGGAAATTTCGAAGCGAGCCAATATTAACCTCGCAATGGTTTCTTATTATTTTGGTTCAAAAGAAAAACTGATGGAGGCTCTTTTTATACAAAAGGCTCGTCAGTTTAAAATTACTACGGAGCTCACCCTAAAAGACGAAAGTCTTGGCCCGCTAGAAAAGATGATTACACTATTCGAAAACTATTTTGAAAAAGTGTTTTGCAACTTCGCTTTTCACAAAATTATGCTCAAAGAAATCTCTTATCTGGATTCTACGGTGGTATATGATCAGATAAAAAAGATGAAGACCTCAAACTTTGATGTGATTACCCAAGTACTAGACGAAGGAATTAAAAAAGGGATTTTTAACCCTCAAATTACCACAGATTCGGTTATTTCTTTAATTAATGGCACAGTTTCAAACTACGCTCTCAATGAAAAGTATTATAGATTTAGGTGGCAACTAAAGCCCGAAGTCTCTTTTGAACTACAAACCAAAGAAAAAATAAAAACTCAAATATTACTCGCCTTAAAAGCAATTTTACTCTATCATGAATAAACTTAAAGTAGCCTGGTTATTATTAGGAAGTTTGATGGCCTTCCAAACCTATGGGCAAAAATCAGAAAACATCGCACTTGAGGAGATTATCCGACAAAGTGTAGAAGCAAGTAAGCAGCTCAAAACAGAGCAAACAAACGTAGAGATTGCTAAAAGTCGCTATCAGTCTATAAAAGAAGCAAGACTTCCAGAAGTAAGTGCTTCGGGCCAAATCATGTATTTGCCTTATGCTCCAAACATCGTGAATAAACTTTCGCAACCTGCAGCAGAAGGTTCTACGAGCAGTTCGCAAGGTTTTCCGATCCCGAAAACCGTAAGCCTTGGAAGTATAAATGCCTCAATGCCCCTTTTTACAGGATTTAAACTAAAAAACAGTATTACGCAGGCAGACTTAGGTGTAGAAATGAGCCAAATAGCCGTAGGCATGAAAACCGAGCAAGTGGCCTTACAAACCATAGAATTGTATTATGCTATTTATAAAACAAAAGCTACTATTCAGGTTTTGGAAGAAAACATCGGAAGAGCCAAACAACGCGTTACGGACTATGGCAACTTTGTGCAAAATGGACTAATGGCCGAAAATGATTTATTGAAAGCAAAACTCATGAAGTCAAATTTGGAGATTAACTTAGAAGACGCAAAAAACTCCTATGAAAACCTCCTAAACAGGTTAAATATCTACTTGAACACAAAGTATACTTCGCTTAACCCGCAGTTAAACAATATTCAAAAACCGGTAAGCCCTGACTCATTTTTAGAGCGTAAAGACTTAAGTTTATTAAACAAAAAAATAGAACAATCGGCTGTAAATATAGAATTAGCTAGAGCAAACTATTACCCACAGGTGGCTTTAACTGGAGGTTTTATCAATGCGTATATTCCAAACCTTTTTACAATAACTAATGCTCTCAACTTCGGAATAGGCGTAAAGTACAACATCTCTTCGCTTTACAAAAACAAGAGCGAAATGAAAACGGCGAACCTACAAAAATTTTATTCAGAACAAAAACTAGAGGAAGCCAAAGATCAAGCTCAAATAGAGACTTTGGAGGCTAAGAGAAAGTATTTGCTGACTTTAAAGAAACAAGAAGTGTATGAAGAAGCGTTTGGCCAAGCCAAAGAAAACCTTCGTATAGTAAACAACAAGTATGAAAACGGGCTAGCGGATACTGACCAAGTAATGGACGCAGAGATTCAACTGCTTCAATCAGAAATAAACAAAAAAGTAGGCGTAGCTGACCAGGAAATAGCATGGTACCAATGGCTACAAGCCACAGGTATGCTCTTAGAAAATTTTAAAATCAATCAATAATCAGGAATACGATCATGGAACAAGAAAACAAAAAGAAGATAAATACAAAATTCCTTATCGCTTTAGCGGTAGCAGTTGTTTTGGGTGGCGGTTATGGTGTTTATTCATATCAAAAAGGCCAAAAACACGAAATCACAGATGATGCTCAGATAGAAGCTAAATTTTCGTCTATTATACCAAAAGTATCGGGATACATAACGGAAGTGAAAGTGAAAGATAACCAATGGGTCAAAAAAGGTGATACACTGGTAGTACTTGACAACGCCGAATTTTTGATTAAGCTGCAACAAGCAATCGCGATGGAAAAAGGAGCCAAAAGTCAGCTTAGTGTAGCAGGTGCTAACGTTTTGTCAAGCGGAAGTATATTGCCAATTTCAGAAGCAAGTGCTGCCACAGTTCAAGCAAACATAGGTACCGCTGATGCAAATATAGAGGCAGCTAAAGTACAAGTAAGAAGAGCAACAAACGACTTTGTTAGATACGCGAATCTTTTCAAAGAGAAATCGATAACTAAGCAACAATACGAACAAGCAGAAGCGGCTAAAGAAACTGCCGAAAAACAACTGGTGGTTTTACAAGAACAAAGAAATGCGATAGTAAAACAAGCTAAAGTTGCAAAAAGTCAAATTAGCTCTACTGCTTCTCAAATAAATGTAGCCAAAAGCCAAATCTCAGTTGCAAACGCAAACATAGACCAAGCTCTAAGTGGCATTGAAAACGCAAAGTTACAGTTGAGCTATACTGTGATTTTAGCCCCTGAAGATGGTCAAATATCAAAAGTAAATTTACAACCTGGTCAACTTGTGCAAGCGGGTCAGTCGCTATTTATGCTTGTGGGCGTTCAAAACCAATGGGTGGTGGCTAACTTCAAAGAAACACAAATGAACAAAATTAGACCTGGACAAAAAGTGGATATCAAAGTCGATGCATTCCCTGATACCAAGCTGGAAGGAGTAGTTGAGTCAATTGCACCTGCTACAGGAGCAAAATTTGCTTTATTACCTCCTGACAACGCCTCGGGTAACTTCGTAAAAACGATACAAAGGGTTCCAGTTAAAATAGCATTGTCTGAAAACAAATCTGAAGTGGTGAAACTAATACGTCCGGGTATGAACGTAGAAGTGGACGTAAACGTACTTTAAAATAACCCATGGAAGACAGTTTAGTTGAATACGGTTTTCGAAGGGTCATTATTACCATAACGGCTATCTTTTGTGCTTTGCTAGAAATAGTAGACACCACGATAGTAAACGTGGCTCTTAACGACATGAAAGGTAGCCTTGGGGTTACTTTGACTGACGTGGCTTGGGTGGTGACGGCGTATGCCATCGCCAACGTAATAGTGGTTCCAATGACCAGCTGGCTATCACAGCAGTTTGGGCGGAGAAACTACTTTGCAGCTTCTATTATTATTTTTACAGTTTCTTCGTTTTTATGTGGAAACGCAAGCACCATTACGGAGTTAATTATTTTTAGGTTTATTCAAGGTCTTGGCGGTGGAGCATTATTAGTAACTGCTCAAACGATTATAACAGAAAGTTATCCGAAAGAAAAACGCGGTATCGCTCAGGCTATATATGGTATGGGTGTTATTGTTGGGCCTACTTTAGGGCCTCCACTGGGTGGCTATTTGGTAGATAATTTTTCTTGGCCTTATATTTTTTATATCAATATTCCGATCGGTATTATCGCTACTATACTAACCATTATGTTTGTTAGAAGCCCTAAATACAGTCAGAAACTAACGTTAAGACAAGTAGATTTTATCGGTATAACACTTTTGGCAGTAGCAGTAGGATCACTTCAGTTTGTATTAGAACACGGTCAGCAAGACGACTGGTTTAATGATAACAAAATCTTGATATTAAGTATTCTTGCAGCAGCTGGTTTTTTCTTCTTTATATGGAGAGAAATAGTGGCCAAACACCCGATAGTAAATCTTCGTGTGCTTAAAGACAACAACCTAGCAATTGGAACTATCATGTCGTTTATTTTAGGATTTGGCCTTTATGGCTCTACTTTTATAATTCCGATATACCTTCAGTCTATATTAGGCTGGACAGCCACCGACGCGGGTTTATTGCTAGTGCCGAGCTCAATCACCACCGCATTTATGATGCCCCTAATCGGTATTTTGTTACAAAAAGGTGTTGCTCCTAAGTTTTTGGTTGCCGGTGGTTTCTTGGTATTTTTTGTATACAGCCTTTGGTCATATCAAATACTAACGCCCGACACAGGTAGCGAGCATTTTATAATGCCTTTGGTACTGCGAGGAGTTGGATTAGGATTGCTTTTTGTACCCATCACTACTTTGTCACTTTCTAGTCTAAAAGGTAAAGAAATTGGTGATGGAGCGGCATTTACAGGTATGATGAGACAATTAGGTGGCTCTTTCGGAATTGCCATTATAACGACCTACATCGGTACTTCAAATGCAAACCATAGACTAAACCTTGTAAGCCACATGCCCTCTTTCTCACCTATGGTACAAGAAAGAGTCAAAGGCCTTCAAAATATGTTTATGGGCAAAGGGTTTTCGCCCGAAATTGCTTTAGATAAAGCGTACGAACTGCTAAATTTCACAGTAATGAAACAAGCGGCCGTATTGTCCTATATGGATGTATTTATGGGTCTTGGTATCTTATTTTTAGTTTGTATTCCTTTTGTGTTATTAATTAAGAAAGGTGCAGGAAAAGTGAATGTAACAGACGTTCATTAAATAAAATTATGTTGGATAAATAATAAATAAGAATTTAATATGTCTTATTTATTATTTTTTCACATAGCATTAAAAGCTTAACCTTTAACTCGGATGGATTAAATTCTCCCGATGTAAACTCTTGATCAATTTCCATCAATTCAAAATAATCTTTAATTTCAAAATCCACTAAATTCTTTCCAACTTTCAATTCTGCTATAGCATCTTCTAGTATGAAATTTAGATTATAATCACTCTTTTTATTTAATTTTTTAATTGCCTCTTTGGCTAATTGTGCACTGTAGGTTTTTTTAGTCATTTTTCCTTTTTTCCAAATAGTTACGAATTAAGTAAGTATCAAATTTAAAAACTTTGTGTCACCTGCCGGTTGGGCCATCATTTTTTTTCGAAAAAAAACGAAGCAAAAAAAACTGCACCCAGCAAACTCACACTTTCAAAATTCTCTTAAATAGAGTTGTTATAATAATTATTTAGGCACGAGAATTTTGAATGTGTTCAAACAATGCTGGCTGAAATAATGTAAAATTCAATAATTACTGTTTTTCCTTAAATTAAAAATAACTTTAACTCTAAAACATAAAACCATTTTATCAGTTAAACAATCATGTTACATTATACCAAATACGAACATCCAATGTCGAGAGACTGGGTCACCTTCATTCATGGAGCGGGGGGGAGTAGTTCTATTTGGTTTAAACAGATCAAAGACTTCAAAAATGATTTTAATGTTTTGCTGATTGACCTCCGCGGCCATGGCAAATCAAAAGACCATAAATACGAAGTTTTAAAAAAATATAGCTTCGAAAGCATCGGAAACGAAGTGATTCAGGTTTTGGATCATCTACAGATAGCCAAAAGCCACTTCGTGGGTATTTCCTTAGGTACAATAATCATTAGAGAATTGAGCGAAAGGCATCCTGATCGACTGGCTTCTATGATATTAGCAGGGGCTGTAATGAAGCTAAATATTAAAGGTCAAATTCTTATGAAAATAGGCAATACCCTTAAGTCTCTCCTACCTTATATCCTGCTGTATCGTATTTTTGCTTTTGTTATTTTGCCCAAAAGCAAGCATAAAGCGTCTCGTATTTTATTTATAAATGAGGCCAAAAAGCTCTATCAAAAAGAGTTTGGTCGTTGGTTTTCTTTGGTGTCTGAGGTAAACCCACTCTTACGTTTTTTTCGCTTAAAAGAAACCCAAATTCCGACGCTATATGTGATGGGAGCCGAAGACCACATGTTTTTGCCTAGCATTAAAAAACTTGTCGAAAAACAAAAAACGGCTTTGCTTAAAATAGTAGAAAATAGCGGACATGTAGTCAATGTAGATCAACCGGCCTCATTTAATTCGATAAGTATATCCTTTCTGAAAAACGAAACTGCTTTTTTGGCATAAAACCCAATCTCATTTTTCTCAAAAAACAGAAAACACTACATTCTCAAACTCACTTTTCATAATAATTAGATATATTTAGTTTCCGTTTAAAAACCAAACTATAAACTAATTATGAAAACAAACCTACTGCTAGTCTTACTGTTACTGTCAAACCTCTGTTTCTCCCAATCCGAAATAGAAACTTACATCGATAAAAACGCAAAACACTACACAGATCTGTCAGACAAAGTCTGGACTTGGGCCGAACCGGGTTATTTAGAAAACAAAACAAGTGAGGCACTCATAAACGAGCTTAAAAATGCTGGATTTACAATAAAAATGGGAGTTGGCGAAATTCAAACGGCATTTGTGGCCACCTACGGTACAGGGTACCCATCCATCGGAATATTAGCCGAAATGGACGCACTACCTGGGCTATCACAAGAAGCGGTACCTTTTAGAAAACCAAAAGTAACAGGCGAATATGGGCATGCTTGTGGGCATAATTTGTTTGGTGTGGGATCAGTTGCTGCTGCAATAGCTACCAAAAATTGGATGGAGAAAAACAAAATCAAAGGTCAAATAAAACTCATAGGCACTCCTGCTGAAGAAGGTGCAGGCGGCGGTAAAACATATTTAGTAAAAGCAGGAGTATTTAATGAAATAGATGCAGTTTTACATTGGCACCCGGGCGACAATAATAATGCTAGTCCTAACTCTTCTTTGGCATATCGAGTAGCAAATTTTGAATTTAAAGGCGTGGCCGCACATGCATCTGCAAGTCCAGAAAAAGGACGCTCGGCTTTAGATGCAGTGGAAGCGATGGACTATATGGTGAACCTCATGCGTGAACATATTTCGCCCGAAACGAGAATTCATTATGTAATAAAAAATGGAGGCTTAACCTCCAATATCGTACCAGACTATGCCATGGTGGAATACACCGTAAGAAACCCTACAGCAAAGGGCCTAGAAGAAACTTGGCAGCGGATAATAAAAACGGCCGAGGCAGCCGCACTGGGTACGGAAACCAAAATGAACTACGAAATATTGGCCGGACTTTATAACTTATTGCCAAATGAAACCTTAGCCAAAGAAATGCAAAAGAGCTTAGAAAAAGTGGGTGGCCTTACATACACCGCCGAAGAAACTGCCTTTGCAAACGAAATAAGAAAAACTGTATTCTCAAATTCATTGGTAGCACTATCCACTGCTGGCGAAGTAAAGCCCTATGTTTCGGGATTATCTTTTCCTGCTTCTACTGACGTGGGCGACGTAAGTTGGGTAGTTCCTACTGCTGGCCTATCGACTGCTACTTGGGTGCCTGGCGTGCCCGCACATAGCTGGCAAGCAGTAGCCTGCAATGGAATGAGTATTGGCCACAAAGGAATGCTAAACGCGGCTAAAACCATCGCTTTAACGGCTGAGGACTTATTTAAAAACACTTCGAAAATTGAACTTGCTAAAAAAGAATTATACGAAAAAAGAGGAAGCGAGAAGTTTGAATACAAGTCATTGGCAGGAGACAGAAAACCGCCGCTTGACTACAGAAAGTGAATAGACATAGGCTTTTTAAACAAAAAATACCCTAAAAGAAGCTCTTAAATTGGGTTTCCAAACATGTTTTAATACATTTGGGGCTCATAACCATATCTTTATTTTCATGAAAAAACTTATAATAGCCACGTGTTTTTTATCCTATTCTATTGCCTCTTTTGGTCAAGATAGCAATATTTTGGCTAACACTTCAACCAATAGGGTTACCACTAAACAGCTACGACTTTTTGATGGCGATCAAGCCTATGTGCAAGAAAACTGGAATGTCGGAAAGGTGATTTACGGCAATGACACTTTTGATTATTTGCCGATTAACTATAACGGATATAACGAGCGATTGGAATGGAAAAAAGACGGACAGCCCATGACTTTTGATAAGCCTGTTAACTCATTTATTTTAGGAGATACTACAGTAGGTCGTGGATATTTATTTAAAAGCGGCTTTTATGCCATTGACAATCAAACAGAATATACATTTTACCAGGTGCTTTACATGAGTCCAAACTCGAAAGTGCTAAAATATGTACAATATAAAACGCTAGAAAAACGGAATTTTAATGAGGCAAACGTTAGTGTTAAGTTCGAGCCATATGAGTCTTTCTATTTTGCAAATGAAAACAATCAATTGACCAAAATCAAAACCAACAAAAAGTCAGTGTTAGCTCTTTTCCCTGACAAAGCTGATAAACTAGAAAAATACATAGACGAAGAAAGAGTTAAAATAAAAAACATGGAAGATGTCATCAACCTGATAGGTCATGCAGAAATGATGGAGTAAAAAAAGTCAAATAAGGGTAGTTTACTTGCTCCCTTATTTGGCCTTGTTTATTTTATTTTCAGACACCTAACTTTTTTAGAAATTTAAACACTTTAGCATCTCAGACTTGATAATCTCTATATCTGATTGAGTAGTTCGCCAGTTTACAAAAGACGCTCTTATTCCTTTTTTGCCATTATAGACAGTTGGCGTCATAAATACCTTTCCTGTTTGATTTAAGCGAAACAGGAAATCTGATACCTTGTTTTGGTTTTCATCACCTCGTAAAGTAAAGCATACATTATTAAGCCTAACAGGAGCCAATAACTCAAAACCCTTGCTTTCAGAAATAAACTCACCCAAACTTATTGCCATCTCAATTGAGTTTTCGACAATTTCTTGATACCCTTTTTTTCCGTATGCATTTAAAGTAAACCAAACGGGCAATGCCTTAAGACGTCTTGAGTTTTCTGGTAAAAAATTGAGATAACTTAAGTCTTCAAATGTATTGCCTAAATAAGGAGCATTCGAGTTTTGGAAAGTTTCTATTTGGCGTATTTTATGTTTTTCTTTAACCAAAAAAATGGCACTTTCGTAAGGAACATTAAGCCACTTATGGCAGTCGATTGTAATGCTATCGGCTAACTCCCAACCACTCATTAAATGCTTATATGTGGGCGAACACGAAGCAAATGCCCCAAAAGCAGAATCTATATGCCACCAAAAATTATACTTTTCTTTAAGCTTGGCGATAGCCATAAAATCGTCAAAATCTACTGTATTTACTGTACCTCCGCTCGAAATCAATATAAATGGCAGTCCATTTAAAGCTTTCGCTTGATTCTCTAAATCATCCAAATCTATACTTTCTCTATTTCCTTCTTGTAGTTTGATTTTTATAAAATTGTTACTCCCAATACCTAGCATTGACAGCGACTTAACAACAGAAGAATGTGGAGTAGCCGAAAAGATTTTAATTTCTCCCGAAACCCCATGTTTAGCGAAATCTTTCCCATTTTGATTGCCTATCCACTGTCTCGCCACGGCCAAGCACGTAAAATTAGACATGGTAGCACCCGTTACAAACCCGCCAATGAAGTTATCAGGAAGGTCAAATAAATCAAGAAGTAGCTTAATGGTTTCTATTTCAATAATAGCCGAAATATCCCCCTGACCTTTGGTCGATTGTGTGTTTTGATCATAAATTGTCGTCAGCCAATCTCCTAAAATAGCTGCAGGAGTGGCTCCACCTGTGACAAAACCCAGAAACCTTGGCCCTGCCGAACTGACCATTAGTATTTCAAATTTTTCGTTAAATAACTTTAAACTCGCTTCCGCCCCTATTCCAATCTCGTTTAGTTTAGAATTAAGTACTACAGTTTGGTTTACAGACGTTGGTCGCTCAGAAAGACTTTCAAGAAATGCTAGGCCTTGCAATTTTGCTTTTTTAAGCAAAGAATCTATGTTTTTTAAATCTTGTTCTAATTCTTGGTTCACTGTTATTTTTCAGTTTTATATATTTCAAAAATCTTTGAGTTTACCCCTTAGAGCTTTCTTTTCTCCATGTGTTTTTTTGGACTTTAACCGCTTCATTACACTTGCACCTGTGGGCTTAGATGGTTTTCTTTTTTTAGGTTTCCTTAATGCAGACTCTAATGCTTCCAAAAACTTTTTAAAAACTATGTCTTTGTTTTTTATTTGTGAGCGATTTTCTTGGGCGGTAAGCAGCAGCTCTCCTTCTTGATTTATCATGTTTTTAAGCTTTTGTGATATTAACAGTTTTTCCTCATCTGTTAATAACTCCGACTTCTCCACATTAAATCTAAGCAAAACTTTGGTTTCTACTTTATTCACATTTTGCCCTCCCGGTCCGCCACTACGTGCAGTAGAATACGTTATTTCGGGTTCAAAATCTAGGTTATTTATGTTTCTCATCTGTAAAAGTATCAACATTTAAGGTTAGAAGAATTACTTCTTCCAAAGAGTTTATAAAAGCTAACATGTTTCTGTTTTGAATAATTTCAACATGAAGAAACCTAATCGCTTAAAAACAATTACTTAACTTAAAAAACTTCGCTATTTAATTTTAGAAGACGCTTCTTCATCAACCCAAAGTAAGCCCTTGTTATGTAACTTCATAGCCGTAGCAGGAATATAGGGAGATATTTCTTCTTTTAATAGCTTATTTACAATGTTTGTTTTAGAGGCTCCACTTGCTATTACCATGGCGATTTTAGCTTCTAAAATATGCTTTATACCTATCGTAATGCCTTTCGAAAGAGCAGTTTCTCCTTCAAAATATTTTTGACCCACACTAATTGTTTCTTCTGCCAAAATACTCACGTGACTATATAAATCAAATGAACTACCAGGTTCATTTAGACCTAAATGCCCATTTTGACCTAAGCCTAATAGAATAAAATCCAAACCTCCGCGACCAATAATCAAATTGTCGATACGTTTACATTCGGACTGAAGGTCAGTGGTAAGTCCATCAAAAAAGGTATAGTTTTGATTAGAAATACCCACCGGTTTTAATAGGTTTTCTTCTACGATATACCTGCAACTCCCGGAGCTTGTAGGCGGAATCCCAACCCACTCGTCAAGGCCGATAATGAACACATTCTTAAACATGTCTGCAGTAGCTTTTTGTGCCAAAAGTGCATAGGCTTGTTTTGGAGTATCGCCAGAGGTTAGCACGATGGTGGCATTCGGTTTGGCTATAATCAATTCTAAAATATAATCACAGACCGCTTCTGACAAAGCATCCTTATTCTCAAAAATTCTAGTATCCATATTTGTATTTAAATACTAAAACTAATTGCTTTTTGTGGGAAAAAAAACAAAGGCCCCAATATGGCGGCTTTTAGGTTTAGAAATATGAATTTATAAATATCATTACAAATCGAGATAGACATTTTCTTTTTTCATATTCCATTACATCGGGAAAAACTTAGGATGTTCATGTATTACCCCGCTGGGGTATTTATTATTCTTAGCTTTTCATGTATAAACCCGATGGGGTAATTTCCTTTATTGTTTTATTTCGTTTTGCTATTAATATTATACCCCGATGTGGTATTTATTATTCTTTGCTATTCATGTATTACCCCGCTGCGGTAATTTCCTTTCTTTCTTTATTTCATTTGGCTATTAATATTATACCCCGATGGGGTATTTATTATTTTTTGCTATTCATGTATTACCCCGCTGGGGTAATTTTCTTTCTTGATTTATTTCGTTTTGCTATTAATATTATACCCCGATGGGGTATTTATTATTCTTGTTTTGAATTCAATCCTCTAAAAATGTCGCCCCGATGGGGCTTTTTGCTCTTCCATACCTGTTCCATTTTACCATAATGACGGCCCGATGGGCCTGAATATTAAATGAGGGAATTGCCAAAGGGAAGCTAATCAGTAATACCAAACAGTAAGTAAAACCATAAAAAAATTGCTCTAGAAAGGCTAAATTTTAAAAACGTACATCCTAGAAAACTTAAAACAGTTGCCTAGTGAGGCTACATGTTAGTAACAAACTGCCCACAAACCATAAAACAGTTGCCTCAGAGAGGCAATATATTAATAAAAAAACAAGCAAAAAACATGTAAATAATTGCCCCAGAGGGGCTAAATATTAATAACAAGGCTGATTGTTATTCTTAGCTAGAAAAGCCCCGGCGGGGCGGTATTATGGTAATAACAAACCCCACAAGATATTTTTTTAGCCCCATCGGGGCGACATTTTAGTTTGGAGATATATATTTGCGATTTTTTTTCAAATCGTGATAGACATTTTCTTTTTTTATCTTCCATTACATCGGGAAAACCTTAGTATGTTCATGTATTACCCCGCTGGGGTAATTTTCTTTCTTGATTTATTTCGTTTTGCTATTAATATTATACCCCGATGGGGTATTTATTATTCTTGTTTTAATTTAAATCCTTTAAAAATGTCGCCCCGATGGGGCTTTTTGCTCTTTCATACCTGTTCCATTTTACCAAAATAACGGCCCGATGGGCCTGAATATTTAATGAAAGAATTACCGAAGAGAAGCTAACTAGCAATACCAAACGGCCGGTAATACTATAAAACATTTGCCCCAGAAGGACTAAATATTAATAACAAGGCTGCTTGTTTTTCTTAACCACAAAAGCCCTAGTGGGGCAATATTTTGGTAAAAACAAACCCCACAAGATATTTTTTTAGCCCAGGCGGAGCGACATTTTAGTTTGGAGATATGCATTCGTGATTTTTTTTCAAATCGTGATAGACATTTATTTTTATCATCTTCCATTGCATCGAGAAAACCTTAGGATGATTATGTATTACCCCGCTGGGGTAATTTTCTTTCTTGATTTATTTCATTTTGCTATTAATATTATACCCCGATGGGGTATTTATTATTCTTTGCAATTCATGTATTACCCCGATGGGGTATTTAATATTCTTGTTATAATTTCTATCCTCTAAAAATGTCGCCCCGATGGGGCTTTTTGCTCTTCCATACCTGCTCCATTTTACCAAAATGACGGCCCGATGGGCCTGAATATTTAATAAAGAAATTGCCCCAGAGGGGCTAAATGTTAATAACAAGCCAGTTAGTTTTTCTTAATCACAAAAGCCCCAGCGGGGCGGTATTATGGTAATAACAAACCCTCCCTACGCACTTCGCTTCCTATAGTTTCTGATAGCTAAGAAGTTAAAACCAACTGCAAAGGCAATCATGGCATAAAACTCTGGAAGTAGGTCTGAGAAACTGCTTCCTTTGATATAAATGGCTCTTATGACCCGAATAAAATAAGCCGGTGGGTTAATTTTGGTAAGCCACTGTGCCCAATCTGGCATACTTTCTATCGGAGTATAAAGTCCCCCCAATAGAATGAAAATCATCATGAAGAAAAAGGCGAAAAGTGTGGCTTGCTGTTGCGTGTCAGATATGGTACTAACCAACAAACCGATACCCAAAACTCCCAAAAGATACACAGCAGAAAAAACGTATATCGTTATAAATGAGCCCACGGGCACAATTCCAAAAACTAAAAATGCCACTAAGATCCCAATTGTAATTGATATTAAACCTAAAACCCAAAATGGTATGAGCTTCCCGAGTATAAATTCGTGTTTTTTTAGTGGCGTTACATTTAGCTGTTCTATTGTTCCTATTTCTTTTTCGGCAACTATATTTAATGCTGCTAAAAAACTACCAACCATGGTAATAAGGATCGCCATGATGCCCGGCACCATGAACAGGTAATAGCTAAAATGTGGATTGTACCAGTTTGCCGAAGTTATTTCTATTTGTGGCAGGTCTACAAACCGGGGCATCTGAACTAACTCATCTCTGATTTCTTGGTTAAAGTTACCTATGATCTGGCCAGCATATGCGGTTCCTAACCCTGCTCGAATTCCATTTACTGCATCGGCAGCTAAGTGAATCTTATTCTTGTTTTCTTTAATAAGGTCTTTTTCAAAATTTTGGGGAATTGTAAGTATGATGTCTGTTTCTCCATTGCCGACTGTCTCATGCGATTTTTCATATGAAGAACCATACTCTTTAAGCTGAAAATATCCTGAAGCAGACAGTTTATTGATTAGCCGTTTAGAATACGTTGAATGGTCAAGGTCTACTACCGATATAGAAATATGCTTAATTTCGTAGTCAGCCGCTAGGGGAATCAAAATGAGCTGCACAACCGGCATGATAATTATCAGCCTTAATATGGTTGGGTTTCTGAATATTTGGAGAAACTCTTTTTGAAGTAAAAACAATAAATTATTCATATAATTTCTTTAAAACTAAGGGCAACTTGTAAACAAATTTACCCTAAACGAACATTGAATTTTTTTATAGACGCTCCTAAAAACACAACCGTCATCACCACCAAAATAAGCGTTTGTTTATACACATATTCAAACCTAAGACCTTTAACCATAATGGCACGCACTATGCTGTAATACCATTTGGTGGGCACAATATTGCTCATTACTTGCATAGGTTTGGGCATGTTTTCTATTGGAAACATAAAGCCACTGAAAATCAAAGCAGGCATTAAAAAACCTACCAATGAAATAAACATTGCCACTTGTTGCGAGTCCACAATAGTAGAAACCAATAAACCCAATGATAGCGTAGTGAGAATAAATAAAAGGCTCTCTGCCAATAATAAAACCAAACTTCCGGCTATGGGCATATCCAGCACAAAAACTGCCATAAGCAATATTAAAACTACATCTACAAAACACAACACCAAATAAGGTACAGCCTTGCTAAATATAACCATCAAGGGTTTCATGGGCGACACCAGGAGAATTTCCATGGTTCCCATCTCTTTTTCTTTTACGATAGATACGGAGGTCATCATGGCTCCTAGAAGCATCAAAATGAGCGTCATAACTCCCGGCACAAAATTATACGAGCTTTTGAGCTGTGGGTTATAAAGCATCCTGGTTTCTACCGAAATCTGATACGGCATTTTTTGTAACCCAAAAACCTCGTTCTGATAGTCGCGAATAATGGCCGAAGCGTAGTTAATTACAATGTTAGATGTATTTGGGTCAGATGCATCTCCTATCAGCCTTACCTGAGCCTTTTTATTATGCATTAACCCAGACTCAAAGTTTTGAGGGAAAATTACAGCCATTCTAACTTCTCCTTTCTTAAATGCCTGCTCTATTTGTTTTTCGTCGGTGAGTATATGTCTTACCGAGAAATACTGACTTTGATCAAGTCTGTCTATCAGTTTTTTTGTGGCGGCGTCTTTTGAAAAATCCAAAATGGCGATGTTGGAGTTTTTTACCTCTGATGACAGTGCAAAGCCAAAAAGCAGCATCATCATTACAGGTAACCCGAGCAATATAATTAGGCTTCTGGTATCACGTAATACGTGCCAAAACTCTTTTTTTACGAATGCGAAAAATATTTTCATGATTTATTCTCCCCTTTGGGCGTTTCGTGCTAATTGAAGAAAAACTCCGTTCATGTCTGCAACTCCAAACTGTTTTCTGAGAGCCTCAGGCGTGTCTAGAGCTGCTATGGCACCATCGACCATAATAGAAACTCGATCGCAGTATTCTGCCTCGTCCATATAGTGGGTAGTTACAAAAACCGTGATGCCTTTTGCGGCGGCTTCGTAGATTAAGTCCCAAAACTGCCTCCGGGTTATCGGGTCTACCCCGCCCGTGGGTTCATCTAAGAATACGATTTTGGGTTCGTGCAAAATGGCTACCGAAAACGAGATTTTTTGTTTCCAGCCGAGTGGCAATGAACCTACTAGCTTATTGGCTTCAGACTCAAGCCCTAGCCTTTCTATTAGTTCTGTTGTTTTTTGTTTTAAAATAGGCCTCGGTATACCATAAATACCGCCAAAGAAGTGGATGTTTTCTTTCACCGTTAGGTTTTCATACAAAGAAAACTTTTGACTCATATATCCAATGTGCTTTTTGATTTCTTCGTTCTGTTTATAAACGTCAAAACCCGCCACGGTGGCTTCGCCCCCACTTGGAGCCAAAAGCCCACACAGGATTCGCATGGCGGTAGTTTTTCCTGCACCATTTGCTCCTAGGAAACCAAATATTTCACCTTTTTTTACATCAAAACTAATGGCATCCACAGCAGTGAAGTCGCCGAAAGTTCGGGTGAGATTATGCGTATGTATTACTATTTCTGTTTTATTGCTCATTCTCTAACATGAGTTTAATAAACGTGTCTTCTATGTCGGGCCTTACTGAGCGTATGGCCAGCTCCTGGTGTCCTTTTTGTTTTAAAAATGCGAACAGGTCTTTTGAATGGTCTTGCCCTCCTAAAAATGCCACGTGGTTTTCTTCTCCAAAAGCGAAGCAAGAAGCCGTTTCTCCGAAAGATCGAATATCAGTAATTAGCTGGTGGCGGTTATCGCCTTTGATAGCAAAAAGCGATTGCTTGTGTTTCTCGATAATGTTTTCAAGGGTATCTATTTCAAGTATCTCTCCTTTTTGTATCAACGCTATTCTATCGCAGCGACTGGCCTCGTCCATATAAGGCGTAGATACCACTATGGTTATGCCTTTTTGTTTTAGCCTGTCTAACATATCCCAAAACTCCTTACGAGAAACAGGGTCAACGCCTGTGGTGGGTTCGTCGAGTAGTAAGATTTTGGGCTCATGAATGAGTGCACAGCAGAGTGCAAGTTTTTGTTTCATGCCACCCGAAAGTTTCCCTGCCAATCGTTTTTTGAAGGGCTCTATCTGCACATAAATGTCCTTAATGAGCTCGTAGTTTTCTTCTAAAGTAGTGTTAAAAACCGTTGCAAAGAAATTCAGGTTTTCTTCTATCGAAAGATCTTGATAGAGCGAAAACTTGCCGGGCATATACCCCACTATTTTACGAATGTTTTTGTAATCTTCTACTACATTAAATCCTGCTACGGTGGCTGTGCCTTCGTCGGGTAGCAGCAGGGTAGCCATAATCCTAAACAACGAGGTTTTGCCGGCACCGTCTGGACCGATAAGACCAAAAAGTTCACCTTCTTTAATCTCTAAGTTTATGTGCTTTAATGCCGAAACTGTACCTTTTTGGTAGGTTTTTGATATATTTTTGATACTTACCATGCTCAAAACTTGAGTTCACCGTACATTCCTAATTTTAAGAATCCGTCGTTTTTAGTACTTACTTTTATGGCATAAACCAGGTTGGCTCTTTCGTCTTTGGTTTGGATGGTTTTGGGCGTAAACTCCGCTTTGTCCGAAATCCAAGTTATAGTTCCAGGCAACTCTTTCGTACCGCCTTTGCCGTCTTCTACCAAAACCTTTACCGGCTGTTTGGTTTTAATGGCTGCCAGTTGGTCGCCAGTTACATAGGCACGTAGTACCATTTCGTTTAGGTTGGCTATTTTGTAAAGTGCCTTTCCTGGTGAAGCCATTTCGTTTGCTTCTGAGTATTTAGTCAATACTGTGCCCACTATTGGGTTTACTATACTGCACTTACTTTCTAAGTTTTGCATTTGAGCCAGTCGCTCGTTTAAGGGGCCCACTTCGCTCATAATGGCTCTGTTTCCTATCGCTACTTGTTCTTTTTGAGAAGAAATCTGCTGACGCGTGATATTCAGCTGGCTTTCAGTCACGTCTATTTGTTTTTTTAGCACATCCACTTGGCCGTTTACATCGTCTAGCTGTTTGGTAGGCACAGCCTCGGCTTTCACTAGATTTTCCACTCTATTTTTTTCTCTGATTAACAAGGTTAGCTGTTGTTTTTGGGTCAAAATCTGCTTCTGTTGTGACGCCAACTGCTCCGTTAATATTTGCACTTGAGGCGTAGCACTGTTTTGTTTAGCGGCCAAAGCCTTTATGCTTGCCTCCACTTGGGCTTTTTGGAGGTTGGTGTTTTCGCAGTCAATAGCACCCAACACTTGACCGGCCGTAAGCTCATCACCTTCGTTGAGGTTTAGGGTGATTATTTTTCCTGCTGCCTCGGCAGAAACTATCGTCTCTGTGGCTTCAAAAACTCCCGATGCGTCATATTCCGATTCGCCCGACTTGCATGCCAAAAGTGAACTTGCAAGCAGCATGCTCACCCATACGTTTTTCATATTCATATTCTTCATGATAATTATTGTCCTAAAATGAGTTTTAATGTTTGTTTTGCTTGAATCAATTGCACCTCGTGAAGAGCTAGTGCCTGCTTGGCGGTGTCTTCCTTGTTAAGTTCGGTGAGGTAATCAGATGCCGTAATGATGCCGTTCTCTAATTGTGCATCCGCCACTTTTCTGATTTGTTCTCTTATGCCGATTAGCTCTTTATCGCTTTCTATTTGAGCCTTTAGGCGGTCTATTTCGTTTACCTGATTTGACTTTCTGATGTCGCTTATCAGCAAGAAGTTCTCTTTTTGTTTGTCAATTTTTAATTGATTGATTTTTAGCTGCTGAATCTCTTGGCTGCTGCTGTTATTATACAACTGACTCAGCGGAATCTTTAGCTGTGCACCCCCAATAAAGTAGGGTTTAAAGTCACGGGCTAAAAAGTTTAAAGCCGGGCGACCGTACCCTGTGGTGGCAAACAGACCCAACTTGGGCATTGTTTTGGCTCTAATTACATCTTCGGATGCTTTGAGCGTGTTCGCTTGGGCATCTAAAAAATCAAGCTCCAGGCGTTTGTTTTCTTCTAAAGCCAAAGTCATGAGGCTCGGCTCTGCAAAATTTCCGGAAACATCGATTGGCTGACCCGTAAGTAGCGTTAGTGCCTGTACAGCAGAAAGTTTTCTGTTGGCTATATCTACTATTTGCTGTTCCAATTCCAGTTTTTTGGCTTGTAGGTTTAGCACATTGGCTCTTATGGCCACACCGTTAGCGAGACCCGCTTGGGCTTTTTCTATTTTGTCGTTTATTTCGCTAAGCATCAATTTTGCATTCGCTTTCTGTTTGATAGAAAGTAAAATTCCGAAATAGAGGTTGCTCACCTGCTCGTCTATCTGCTGTAAGTCAGTAAGTACTTTTTTCTCTTCGCTTAGCTGCTGAGCCTTAGTGAGTTCTTTTTGCTTGGCCACCATGCCGCCGTCGTACAGACTTTGGTTGAGGTCTAGCGTTATTTTGTATTGGTCTTTGGGCGGGGGCAATATAGACACACCCGGCAAACTAATGTTTATGCTCGTCACCTCTGACTGCCACGTAGCTTGGCCATTTATGCCTGCCTGTGGCAAATAGTTGCCATTGAGCATTTTTAGCTGAGCATCTGCCGCTTGCTGTATCAGAGGCAGCGTCTCAGACTGTGGACTGTGTGTTTTTGCCTTCTGCAGCAAGTCCTCAAGCGAAACCTCCTGAGCATACGCACCGCCAAAAGCCACGAGCAGCACGAGCGTCATCAAAAAACTGTTTTTCATCATCTATATCGCATTTTAATATTATTCCAAATTCTATTTAAAAGCATTTTCACGCCAAATTCCCAACCAGACCTTCCTTTGCAAAGCAAAACATTCAGCCAAGAGTAACACCGAATTCAGCATTCAGCATTCAACATCCACAATTCACCATTCACCATTCACCATTCACCATTAAATTCTAGACTCCCCTTCCACCAAAATAAACCTCAAATACCGCTTCAGTTCAGCTTTTCGCTCTTCCATGAGTTGATTAAATTCCGCTTTAGTCAGATTGCCCGCTTGCATGATGATGGGGCGAGCCACAAACGGAAACGCACACATAGAAAGTATAGAAATAACCAACTGGAAAGGATCCACTTTTCTGACTTCTCCTTTTTCTAAAGCGGCCATGTATTCTCCTGAAATTTTCTTGATTAAACTGATGGGCAACTTGGTGATAAAACTGGCTCCGTTGTCTTTGTTTACGGTATTGAGCACAAACAAAGGAATGTACGGAAACCTGATGATAAGCGAAATGTAGGCATCAATCATGAAGTCTACTTTACGGATAAAAGTCTGGTTTTTATCAAGTTCCTCACTTATTTCGGGGAAAAAATGCTTTACTTTTCCGTCAAATATCTTTTCAAAGAGTTTGTCTTTTGAGCGGAAATAATAGTGTAGCATGGCTTTGTTTATCTCGGCCTTGTTTGCAATCTCCTGCATGCGGGCACCGTCGTAGCCGGCCTTCATAAAGACCTCTTCGGCAGCTGCTAAAATTTTCTCTTCTGTGTTTTGAGTTTCCTCCATGTTTGTGTTATCCGAAAGGTTTAACCATTTGGTTAACTGTGATACAAATGTAGTTTTGATTTTGGGAAATCAAAATGTTTTTTCGTTTTTTTACTGAAAATGAGGGAATTGGGTGTTATTCAGCTTACATGAAATCTTTAAAAAGCAATTTTCCTTATTACCTATAGAATTGATAATCTTCACTTAGTCGGTAACTTTTTGTAGATACCTACCCCACTCAAAACACTTATTATTATTTGTGGTTCGGTTATTTCCAAGCCAATTCTGTAGGTTTCAACCCTTATCCTATCAGTAGTTTTCACTTGACTTTTGGCCCTCCATTAGTTTGATAATTACTGGATTGTCTTGAAGTTTTTCGGCTTTTTCTAGGTGATAAACCACGTCATTTATTGCCATTTAGGTTTTAATAGGCAATTTTATAACCTCTTTCAAAAATTACTATTTAAAGACTATTTCAATCCCTTTTCTTTTTCAGCGTCGGTTAAAGAAACATTCTCCTCGTTCTTAAGGTCTCTTATTCATTTTAGCATAAAAAACTCCTCCACGTCTTCTATACAAATGATTTTTAATAGCCGCTCCAAATCATCAGGACTAAATAACTTACGACTTACTTTTGCTGAAAACGACGGAGGAGAAATACCGAACTTTTTTGCGGTATAGTCATTTATATATCATGATACCGCAATCACTTGAAAGAGGTTTGTGATTACGTATTAATAATTATTTAGAACCACTTCGACCATTACAATTCACACTTTAACATTAATACAAACAAAAATGCTACATGTTTTTGATGATTTTAAATGAAATATTTAATCTACATTATTACGATTCGGCTATAAAAAATTCGGCTTTTAGTTTTAAATTTCAATATATATATGCCTGAATTTAAAGTACTTACATTAATAGACTCGTTATTCAATATATTACTTTCAGAAATCAATTGACCCGAATAAGAAAACACTTGAATATTAATGGATTCATTTCCTTCTAACTTATCAATACTAATATTAATAAATTGGCCATAACTTGGATTTGGATATACTTTTACATTTGAAACTTCTGAATTTTTAGATAACAGTCTGTTAGTATTAGAAGTACTATCAACAAGCCAAAGCTGAACACCAGAAAAAGGAGTAAAAGCCATGGTATTAATATTCTCTTTTAATTTGAAATGCTTTTGAGGGAATGAACTTCCTAAACCCTTATAAATATCCGTAACATTTTTTATCACTTTTGAATTATTGTTAAACATAAATAACTCATTTCCAATATATTTATCATATGCCGAATAATAATAATCGCCAAATGTTGTATCAATTAATAAATCAAAATTAAAATAGTTTGATAATTGAATTGTATTATTAACAGTGCCATCGGAAACCCACAATTCTTTGACAGGTTCTTGATTGTTTCGATTATTCAATACAAAAAATGATTCCTCACTTTTTGAGTCTAAAAAAGTATAAAAAGAGAGTTTACCAGTAATATTTATTTTTGAAACCCCGCCTTTAATATTATTCAAATTTATAATTGACATCTCATTATCGTCACTATCGGTATTAATTAAAATGTTTTTGTCATAAAAGTGATTTCGAATAGCATGTATGAAGCCAACATTATCATAGGTGAGAATTAAAACCTTTTCAAAACCGACCTTGCTTACTTCATAAAACTCTAACTCATCCTCAACTTGATTAACTAATATGTTTTTTGCCGTATTATCCAAAAAATACCACTGTCCATTTTTAAACCCTTTTTCATGAAATGAAACTACCTTTTCTGTCTTAATATCATATATTTTATAATTTATTACATCCCCCAGTGAATTTCTTGTCACAAATAGATATTCAACCTGGCCTTTTTCCATTTTATAAAAAAACGGTCCATTTGACCCAATATTTGTAGCGTTTACTATTTTAATGATTTTCTCATCTGTGACTCTGAAATATATTAAATCCCCATTATTGGCATTCAACAAAAATTCGTTCTGTGTTATGTCATATTCCTTGTAAGTAGATATTGTTGAATTAAAAGTGTATAATAACTTAGGCGAAGACAAAAGGTCTGAACGAAACAATAGGCTTTCTTTTGAATAATACACATATTTACCACTTATGGCTATAATATTAGCGTCATATAATTCAACTAGCTCCTTATAATCTCCTCTATTTGAATCATGTAAATAATAACGCCTATCTGATCTAATTAAAAGGCCTTTATCTCTTATGTTCGCAATAAAATGATTGTTAATATTTACCTCATCGGGTATCAAAATTTTACTGCCTTTACTAGTACCATCGGTTAGTAAACTGAAATTGTTTAGAGAGAAAATATATTTATTGTCAATTTTTTCATTTTTAAACTTTAAGTAATCATCATTATTAAAAAACCTGTCAGAAGCTATTAAAAAATCAAGAGAAGAAGACTCCAAATCGTATATAAAAAACTCCGTAATTCTCTTAGACTGAAAATTTGAAAATGAAATGAAAATTTTATTGTCTAAAGCTTCAAAAACAGAGAGAGAGATGTAAAAGTAGTTCATTTCACGAGAAAATAATTTATCCATTTTTATCCCGTCAAAACAATATATTGCCACCGTATTTTGATCTTCCTCAACTGCTAAAAATATCCTGTTTGCTGTATTTGCATACTTGAGAATTCTAGATTGAACAATATCATTACTTTTAATAACTATTTCTTTTTTAGTTCTTTCAATCAAGTTTTGAGCATACAGTTTATTTGCTTCTACAACAAACACTTCCGATTTAGAAACTTTAAAGTTATTTTTTGACGTCTCGCTTAAACTATCCAGTCTCACAATTGCTTTATTTTTTAAATCTAAAGCTACTTTAGGCCTACCCTCACCATCTGGATATATTTTTAATAGGTTTTCTTCCTTTTTTAAATAAAATAACGCATTTAACGAAATACTACTTTGAAGTTCTGATTTATTGCCTAACGGGTATATTTTAATTGTTTTAGATTCTGAATCAAAATGTAAAAGGTTAATATTTCCCGAATTTGGTTTTTGAAAAGAATCATTATTACCTACAAAAAAAAATGAATTTTCAATTTGTTGAATTTCAGAAAACTTATATGATTGGAGAGAAGGCCCAAGAAGACCCCAAGGGTGGTAATAATTAACATAATTTGTTAATGTGGAGTCGGAAATATTTTTTTTGCCATTAATATTAAAAATACTATTTCTAAATATAGTTTTGCCATCACTCAAAAATTCTAATTCAGTAGAATGAAGGCCATCCTCTTTATAAAAATACTGCTTTTTAGTAGATTGATTTTGATCTAAAAACCTAATTTCCTTTGATTTAAAAGACCACAGATAATCCAAATACCAAATCTTGTAATTATACTCAGAAACTTTTTCATGTTTTGTAATTGTGATTACGTAATCATCGTTTAACTTTTGAATATCATGAACATTTCTATACTCTTGACCTAGTAACTTAAAGTTTGATGAAACTAATAAACTATCGTAAACCGAAACAGTTAACTTTTCAAAATCATACGAGTATGTAACCAAAATACCCTCGGTGGTTTTGGGAAAAATTTTCATGTTAGAAGAAAATTTTTCAAATGTATCTTCCTTGTCTTTTGAGGTTTTTAAAACATAAATATTATCATTTTCAGAGCCCAAAACTTTTCCTTTAAATTCAAAAACCTGAATTCCAAAAATATTTGGAATACTTAACACCAGTTTTTCACTTGATTTATTCAATTTCCACAATGAGCGAGTTTTATTTTTGTGATTTAAGACAAAATAAATCTCATTAGCTAATTCGATCGTTTTTTCTAACTCCGTATCTGGTAAAAAACTATCCACCAAAGTATATTGAGATACTAATGAAGATTGCGTTTTTAGAATTTCATTAACGTTTTCACTATTTGTTTTATGGAAAAAAATGTGATCCCTATATGCACCTAAAATGGTAATTTTACTATCATTAGAAACCAATTTTGTATAGTCAGTTATTTGTTTTTGAGAAAAACAAATAAGAGGTAGAAGTAAAAATAAAATAGTGTGTTTCATGGATTATCTAATTTAAAAAACAAGATTACTAAAAAGTAATGCTAAATGGTACAAAATGTTATTTTAAGGCTATTATTTTATCAAATATTCTTTTTTACCAAAAAACCGGAACGAGACCTTTTGGTCCACATTCCGGTTTCAATGAGCGGTATTTAGTTCTTACTTCACCTTTCTAAACAAATAACCGGGGGCATCAAAGGCTATGCCTTGGTCTAGCATCAGTTCTTTTTCGCAGATCCGGATGTTTCCTTTCACTATGTTATGTTGGTTTTCTAGGTCCATTAGGCTGTCTGTAATGAGCTTTAGGCTCCTGTAGCCGTTACTTGTCTCTTCGATGACACTGTAAGCGTCAGAAAACACTTTTTTGCCTGCCAAAGTCACCGTCACTCCGCCATCTGCCAAAAACTCGATTTGGTAGTTGGGTATCTCTGGATTTGCCATGCGGGCAATCATGCCTTTTAGCTGCCATTTTCCTACTATCAGGGCTTTGGCACTATCGAGCGTAGGGAGGGTGTCGGCTTGTGCGTTTACACATGGAAACTCCCCCGAGTCTTCTCCTTGGATCATTTCAGAATTTGGGTTAATGGCCGAGTCTTTGTCGTTTTCACAGGCGAAAATCAATGGGAAAGCCAACACTAAAATTAGTTTTTTCATAACATTACGTTTTGTTTAATGCCTGATAGACCATGGTTTTGGGTAAAGCGTTGGATTGATTTTTTAAAAAATGATTTATCGGTAAGTAAAGAATTTTGAATCAAATCTATTGATTTGAAATTAAGCGAAGATGTATTGCTAGTTTTCATGTCATGATAGCTACTTGTGTAACCTTAAATGGTTATTTTTTGACTTTGTTGGCCTTGCTTAAAATAGTGTTTTGGCAATTTGGAATTTTATAAAAAAACACCCTATATTTTCAAAAAACCGATGGTGCTTGGTTTGTAAAGTAACCACCCTGTGAGACTTCTGCGGGTTTTATGGGTTACCAATACTTCGTGGGGCACTTTGGCACTGTTAAACATCACGAGGCGGTTTGCCAATGGGTTTACCACAAGCTCCTCGCCGTTGTCTTTGTATATTTTTAGTTCGCCACCGTGGCCGGGTTGCCAGTCTTTGTTTAGATACAATATCACCGATATCATGCGGTTTGAGCGATTTTTAAACTGATCTATATGTCTTTTGTAAAAAGTTTTCTCGGGATAAAGTGCCAAATGAAACTCAAATTCTTTGAGACTGAGGTAGCAGTATCGGTTCAGCTTTTCTATACATTCCCTGATAATTTCGAAAACGGGCGTCAGGCTGATATCTACGGCTGGGTCAAGCCAATAAATATAGTCGCCACGTATGTCTGGAGCTACGGTTAAAGCCGTGTTTGTTCCTATTTGAGCTTTTTTAAATACATCTTCGGCTGTTTTTGTCACAAAAAATGCATCGATATCTTTGAAAAGAACTTCCGGCAAAAAATCGTCTACTATCACATAATTATCCTCGGATAGTTGGTCAATCCATGCGAGCCATTGTTCTTCTGAAAAATACGTCAAATAATTTCTTTTTAAGGCGGGCAAAGGTACTGCTATTCCACACTTTCCTTCGGTTATTTACAATTTAACTTTAGACGATGGTTTTGGGTTTCTAATTTGAGGTATCTGTGTGTTAAATCAAGAATTCTATGCCGGCATTCATTTTAAACCAAAAAAAAGATTACTTACCTGTGTTAAACCCGATTTATACATAAAAAAATCTATTTCGACCTTAAATTGCTGCAAACCGGGTTAAACCATTTATATGATATGTTGTCAAAGCGTTTATGAAATTAAAAAACTTAGCTTCCTACTCTTGTTTACAGTACTAATTCCGCTTTTTTCTGCTTGCAAAAAGGCCGTAAGCATTCCTGAAAACGGGGTAGATACTTCCAACGGAAGTCCCAACATAGTTTTTATAATAGCTGACGATATGGGCTGGGATGCTTTCGGAAAAAGGGCTGGATATAACGGCCAAAAGGCTAATACCCCTACCCTGGATTCCTTGGCCAAAACGGGTATAACCTATACCAATTTTTGGGTTAACCCAGTCTGCTCGCCTACTCGTGCGAGTTTAATAACCGGCAAATACAGCTTCAGAACCGGCGTTGGTGGCGTAGATACACCTCCCACGGCGGTGCTCCAAAACTCGGAGGTTTCTTTACAAAAGTATATTTCGACTCAAACCTCTAATGCCTATGCCACAGCCTTGATTGGCAAATGGCACCTATCGCAAAACTCAAACTTAACGGCTCCCGAGAGCTTTGAGGTGGGATATTTCTCGGGTTTTATGTCTGGTATGGTAAACGATTATTACGACTGGACGCAAACCTCTAACGGCAAACAAGAGACTATTAGCACCTACAGCACCACACATTTCGTAAACCAATCGGTCACGTGGATTGGTCAACAAACCAAACCGTTTTTTCTTTGGCTGGCTTTTAATGCTCCACATACGCCTTTTCATAGACCGCCACTTGAGCTCATCACAGACAAAACACTTACTAACACCCAAGCAAATATTAACAAAAACCCCTTGCCGTATTATTTGGCTGCCATAGAAGCCATGGATAAGGAAATAGCCCGACTAATAGCTGCCATGCCTGCCACAAAAAGGGAAAACACGGTGTTTGTGTTTATTGGCGACAACGGCACACCCGGTCAAGTGGTGCAGGAGCCTTACACCAATCATGGTGGAAAAGGGTATCTTTTTGAAGGTGGTGTAAACACGCCTCTGATAGTGAGTGGAAAAAACATTATCCGTAAAAACGAAACAGACAATAGCCTGGTACAGGCACCCGATATTTTTGCAACTATAGCCGAATTATGCGATGGCAAAACGAGCTCCTACAAAGATGGAAACAGTATTAAAGGGACTTTTACGAGTAAAACAGCTTTAAAAAGAAACTATGTGTATACCGAGCAATTTGGCAACACCAACAATGATGGCTACACCTTGCGAAACAGCGGCTACAAATACATAAAACTAGAAAACGGAAAAGAGTATTTTTACAAAATATCGGCAGACCCTACGGAGTCAAACAACCTAATAAGCGGGACTATGAATGCCGAGGACTTGATAAACTTGGATGAACTTAAGAAAGTGAAAACCGGACTTTGAAGAAAAATAGAGGTTTATAAATGACAAAAGAGCCATGTGATGTTTCACGTGGCTCTTTTAGTTTTAAGGAAAATACCTTAATTCAACAGGATAAAAACTGCTATTCCCGAAAAATAGCCTATTAGAGCTAACCACGAAATCTTTTTTACGTACCAGAAAAAATCCAGCTTTTCCATCCCCATAGCGGCTACACCTGCTGCCGAACCTATGATTAAACAGCTGCCACCAGTGCCGGCACAATAAGCCAAAAGCTCCCAAAACGAATGGTCCATCGGGAAGGTTTCTAGGCTATACATGCCCATGGCTCCTGCTACCAAAGGCACGTTGTCTACCACTGAAGACAAAAGTCCAATTAGCGTCACTATTACGGTTTGGTTCTCAAATTTCTGGCTTAGCCAAGTAGCGGCCTGGTTTAGCAAGTCGGCCGACTGTAGGCCCGCCACCGCAAGCAATATTCCCAAAAAGAACAAAATGGTGGTTATGTCTAACTTAGAAAGAGCATTATAAATCGAATATCTTTTCTGGTGTTCGGGTTTCTTTTTGGCAGAAAGTAACTCTGAAACTATCCACAAAATACTCAACACAAACAATATACCCATGTAAGGAGGCAAATGCGTAAAGGTTTTAAATACCGGAACAAACAATAATCCGCCTATTCCCAGGAAAAATATCAGGTTCTTTTCGAATGATGTACCGTGGTTTTCTTCTGTTTTTTTGGCTCCTTCTATGGTTTTGCCTTTTAAGCTCAATGAAATCACAAAAAGCGGTATCAACAAACAAACCAACGAAGGCAAAAACAATTCTTTGATTATGGCAAAAGTACTCACTTGTCCACCGATCCAAAGCATGGTGGTAGTTACATCCCCTATTGGCGAAAACGCTCCTCCTGCATTGGCTGCTATTACTACCATTCCGACCAAAAACATCCTGTTTTCTCGGTCATGTATTAACTTCCTAAGCAAGGTAATCATCACAATGGTGGTGGTCAGGTTGTCTAAAGCAGCTGATAAAAAGAAGGTTATCAACGATACTATCCACAACAGAGTTTGGAGGTTTTTTGATTTTATTCGGTCTGTAATAATATCAAAACCATGGAAAGTATCTACCAGCTCTACGATGGTCATGGCTCCCATCAGGAAAAAAAGTATGGAAGAAATCTCACTTAAATGCTCTGAAAGCTCCGATTCAATAAAGGCGTGGTCGGGGTTGATAAAGGCATAAATGGCCCAAATTAAAGAGCCCGTAAAAAGAGCAAAGGCCGTTTTATTAATTTTTACGTTGTGTTCGAATACGATTCCTAAGTATCCAAGCACAAACACGAGAATGAGCAGTTGCTCCATAGCAAGTATTGATTATGATTTTGACTAAAAACTAACCTCAAATGTATGTATTATTTTAGCTTATATCTCGTGTTTTTTTTCGATTAATATTTAAGGATACATTCAAATCTGTATTTTTTTCAAGTTTTTAAACCCTATGTCATATTGGCGACACTGTATTTGACAGAAAATGATTCTCTTTGTATTAAAAATAACCTATTACATATGCGAATTACATTTTTATTATTGATGATTTTCGGTGTTTCTGCTTACGGACAAAACACCTATTTGGAACTTGGTGGATCCGCAGGATCGTCTTCTGGATCTGCTGGCTTGGCTTTGCACAAAAACTGGGGTTTGGGTGCCAATAAGAAGTTTTTGGTAGGAACGGGCGTACGATTAACCTCATTTTTTGGAAAAGAAATATATTTCACTTCTGCTCCCAATAGCCTCGCTACCGTAGAAACTAGCACAGATTCATTATTTGCACCAAAGCCGAGTTTAACGTCGCTTAACGCTATGATTAACCTTGGATATGCCATAACTAACAAAATAGAAGTTGGTTTTAATATCGATGCCCTTGGCTTCTCTTTTGGCCCTACAGGCAGCCCAAATTTTGTTTCTAACGGAAAATCTAAAGCTACTGCTGCGAAGCCCACTGCTTTAAATGTACTTTTGGTTGGAAATAACGACAGAGGATCTCTGAATTCCCATTTTTATGCTAAGCTAAAACTTTCAGAAAAATTTGGAGTGAAACTGGCGTATCAATATCTATTTAACGAACTAACCACTTCTACCCAAGTACAAACCGTGCCTGAAGCAAACGACCGCTTTAGATTTAAATCTTCGATGGTATATTTAGGAGTCAATTATTCATTTTAACAAATAAAAACTATATACATGAAAGCCTTAAAACTAAGTATTCTTGCTCTTTTGATGGCAAATGCTGCCTTTTCACAAACGTATGCTCCGCTTGACAAAACACCGATGGATATGGCGTATTATCCGGACAATTTTGCTCATGATCGTAAATTTGCCCCTAAAAAAGTAGGCAAAGAAGTATTGGCTCGCATTACATATTCACGCACTGCAAAAAACAACCGTGAGGTATTTGGCAACCTTGTGAAGTTTGACAAAGTATGGCGTATTGGAGCAAACGAAGCTCCAGAGATCAAGTTTTATAAAGACGCTACCATTAACGGCAAAAAAGTGCCTTCTGGCACATATACGCTATTTATGACACCCGGAAAAGACTCTTGGGAGGTTATCTTAAATTCTGATTTAGACGTATGGGGAGCCTATTCTTACGACGAATCAAAAAATGTATTGACTTTTAAAGTTACTCCAGTGGCCTTGGATACCGTGGTGGAAAACTTATCCATCACTTTTGACGGTAAAAACGAAAAAGAGACCACATTTTATCTTGCTTGGGATAAAACGAGTGTCTCTTTTCCTATAACGTTTTAACCTAAAACGATTTATTTCATTAATTGCTTTTGGGCTATTTTGACCATATCATCATCTTGATTTACAATTTGATAATATTCGTTGACTAGCCCATTTTTGCTTTTCCACACATTGCGGGCAATCAAAGCTTTTATTTGAGTTTGAATATATTTCTTCGAATTTTTGAAGTCTTTCGCCACATACGGTATTTTGTTTTTAGTCGCCATCGAAACGAAGTCTGTTAGCATTGCGTCGTTAATTTGGAAGGTCTTCATATACGTTTCATACCCCATTTTCTCAAGCGAAACTTTGTTTTTAGCTGCATATTCCAAGGTATATTCTCTAAAAATGTTCCCGTTGAATAGCTCAAACAAATACGTATTGTAATACGAAGTGTCTTGTGGTACAAATATATCTGGCATAATACCACCACCGCCGTAAACTACCTTTCCGCCTTTGGTTTTATACTTCTGTTTGTTGTTAAACTTCACGGAATCTTTAGAAAACAATTCCCCCGAATTGTGCCTATTCATGATGTCTTTTCTATAATCCAGTTGGTTTCCTAGCTCGTAAGGCTTCTGTATGCTTCTTCCACTCGGAATGTAATATCTAGAAATGGTAAGCCTAAGTTCGGAGCCGTCAGAGAGCTGAATTGGAGCCTGTACGAGGCCTTTACCAAACGTACGCCTTCCTACTACTGTAGCTCGGTCATAGTCCTGCAGAGCCCCTGAAACAATCTCAGAAGCAGATGCACTGCCCTCGTCTACCAAGACTACAATTTTACCTGACTCAAAAATCCCTTTTTGGCCTGCATTTACGGTATAGTTGTTTGACTTGTCTTTGCCTTTGGTGTATACAATCACTTCATTTCCGCCAACTAGCTCATCAACTATACTTGTAGCTTTGTCCATGTATCCACCCGGATTTCCTCTTAAATCAATGATTAAACTTGCCATTCCCTCGTTTTTGAGGTCTTGAAGGCTTTTCTTAAACTCATCGTAGGTGGTTTCTCCAAATCGATTTATTTTGATATAGCCTATTTTGCTATTTTCTAGCATATAGGCCGCATCTACTGTGTATGTTGGTATTTTATCTCGCTTTACATTGAAAGTCAGCGGCTTACTGAAGTTTTTACGCTTAACCGTCAATTTGACTATTGAGTTTCTTGGTCCTCTTAATGTATTGAATACCAGAGTATTACTTAATTTACTTCCGGTTAAATTTGTAGAATCTGCTTTTAAAATGATATCACCCGTTTGAATTCCTACTGCTTCAGATGGTCCTCCTGAAAGTGGCGAAACCACAAAAAGTGAATCATTGAAAATATTGAACTCCACGCCTATCCCGTCAAATCCTGATTGCAGTTCCGATTTGGCCAAAACGGCTTCTTGTTTTGGTAAATATGCTGTATGGGGATCTAATTTTAACAGCATTTGTGAAATACCATAATCTGCAAGTGAATCGATACTAACCTCGTCTACATAGCTTTGGTCTATATGCATCAAAATCTCTTTAAACTTATTATTTACATTACTTCCCAAGTCTATACTTGAAGTTCTTTTTCCAAAAAATGTGGCTCCAATAAACATGCCCACCACCAAAGTAATGGCCACCACTAAAGGTATACTTATTGTTTTTTTATCGTTTTGATAATTCATGAATTGGTATTGATAATATAAAAATCCCCGTTTTTAGCTTAATAAACGCCAAAACGAGGATTAAAAGTTTTAAATTCTATAAATTAATACAGCAAGCCTGCAAAAGTAGCAGAAAGCAACGAAGCTAAACTACCGCCGATTACTGCTTTTAGGCCAAATTCCGAAAGGTTTTTTCTTTGGTTAGGTGCTAATGAACCTATTCCTCCGATCTGAATACCTATAGACGCAAAGTTTGCAAAACCACATAACATATACGTGGCCATTATCACCGATTTTTGTTCTGTAAAGTGTACGGCATTTGCTGCATTTTTAAGCTCTGCTAACTGAATATATCCTACAAACTCAGAAGCTGCTAGTTTGATACCCAAAAGCTGCCCCATTAGCATCACGTCTTCTTTTGCTACGCCAATCACCCACATTAAAGGTGAAAATATTAAACCCAGTATAGTTTCAAGTGAAAACTTCTTATAAGGTGTATGAAGCGAAATATAATCGTTTAGTCCTGAATATTGGCCTATTAAATCTCCCAACACGTAGTTTACCATTGCAATGAACGCTACAAAAACCAATAACATGGCGGCTACGTTTGCTGCAAGTTTTAGTCCTTCGGTGGTACCTGTAGCAATAGCATCTAGTATGTTTGTTCCTATTTTCTCTTTGCTAACCACAATATTTGAGTTAATTTCCTCCGTTTGTGGATATAAAATTTTTGCGATTACGATAGCTCCAGGAGCCGCCATAACTGATGCTGCAAGCAAATGGCGAGCAAACTCCGTTTCTTTTACGGGATCACCACCACCTAAAAATCCGATATAAGCAGCCAATACACCACCGGCTACGGTAGACATTCCGGCTATCATGACTAGCATCATTTCTGATCTATTCATTTTTTCTAGGTAGGCTTTGATCATAAGTGGAGCTTCTGTTTGTCCAAGAAAAATATTTCCTGCCACACAAAGTCCTTCAGCACCGGATACTTTTAAAAGTCGCGTTAATACACTGGCCAAACCTTTAACTATTACCTGTATTACTCCCAAATAAAACATAAGTGAGGTTAGGGCAGAAAAGAAAATGATTGTGGGTATCACTTGGAATAAAAATACATAACCGAAGCTCTGCACGTTCATCATGTTTCCTAAAAGAAATTCAGATCCAGATCTAGTAAAGTTTAGAATCTGTACAAAAAACCTCCCGATGAAATTAAATATGTTTTCTACAAATTGAATTTTGAGAACACCAAAGGCGAGACATAACTGAACGATAAGTCCGATCCCAACTACTTTGTAATTAATGGCTTTTCGGTCGTTTGACAATAAATAAGCTACTCCTAAAAGGACTGCTATTCCTAAAATACCTATATATTTTTGCATATTATGATTAAGAAAACGTGAATTAAATACATTTTATGCAATATTTTTAGTTTTACGGACTAAAATTGTATCACTTATTGGAATAATGAAAATATATAAATCAATTTTTCGTTTTGGCCATTAGTAAACACCAATTATGACCAAATAATAGAAAAACCGAATAAATGGGGCCAATAATTAAAATTTTTTACCCAAAATCAGCGATTAGCCAATTTTTTATTTTTCTTTTGTGTCACAAGTGCTTTTTTAACTCATAAAATCCGTGAAGCTCAAATTCATTTTTTGGCTTTTACTATGTCTTTCTTATACTAGTTTTAGTCAAATTTCTTATCGGACGCGATATCAAAGGGCGGTTCTTATCGAAACCTTTGCTTCTAGTCCAATATTTTCTGTAAACATAGAAAATGCCGTAAACCGTAGAATGAAATCATTCACTACGCTGAGGTATGGTGTGGGGTTTGTACCCGGCTCAAAAAAATCAACAGGCTTTGGTTGGGTAAATAACGGAATATCGCTGCCAGTAGGTGTTACTCAAAATTTTAATGTAAATAACCTCCAAAGAAGAGTAAAGATGCGGGTCTCTATGCGGTGTAAATCTACTCCTTCAAAGATAGCACTTGAATGGTTTGGGGAAGTTGGAGCCTCATATACGCCCATATTTTATGGTATTTCAGCACCTAAGCACGTGGCTACTGGAATAATCGGTTTACGTCAACAAGTGGTATTTGATATTCCGCCGAAACCGAAAGTTATCTTTGTCAAAATTCAATATACGCCAAACTACTCTCATGGTAGTCTATCATGGAATCCTTTTGACATACTTTCATCGAATAGCGGTGGATTGTCGGTTTTTGGAGCTAGTCTTGGCTTTTCTTTTTAGGCCCTCCTAATATTTTCACTTTTTATAATTTCTAGTCCATTTAGCTTGAGATAAAGTTGAGCCAAAACCACTACGTCTTCTCTACAGTATTCGGCTATTTTATCTTCGTCTTTTTCTAAGTAATAGGTTTTGTTTACCTCAGATCCGTCTATATTATTTTTAGATGAAGGAATATCAAATATGGCAGCGAGCAAGTCTAAGGAAGTGAAGTTTTTATAATCTCCGAATTTCCAGAACTCTAGGGTATCTAAATGAAAAACTTCCCAAGGTTTCTTAGATGAAATATCCAGAACTTCGGGAAGTTTTATTCCGTTTATCAGCATTCTTCTACACAAATATGGGTAATCAAACTCTTTCCCGTTATGTGCACAAAGTGTTAACTTCTGTTTAGCTGTATGATTTTCAAGGGTATTTTTAAACATCAAAAGCAGCTCTTTCTCAGAGTCTGCTCTTAATGTTTTTACTTTAAATATCTGTTCGCCTTTTTGGTTATCAAAAAAACCACCTACCCCAATACACAATACTTTACCAAACTCTGCATAAATAGCGGCTCTGGCGAAAAACATTTCAGCAGGTGAAAGTTCGTCTTCATTTTTGAGCTTTGCTGCTTTCTTTTCCCACAGTGCTTGTAGCCTTTCGGGCAATAATGAAAATTCAGCTTCTAATGAAACTGTTTCAATATCAATAAAGAGTATGTTTTTTAATAAAAGTTTGGGTTCAGCCATTTGGGTTAGTGATTATTAAAGTCCGTGTTTTGCCGAGATTTCTAGCATAAGGTCAATTGGCTTTCTTGCCTTTTCGATTACTTCCTCAGAAAGCAAAATTTCTGGTGATTCGTCTCTCAGGCATGCATACAACTTCTCCATGGTATTGAGTTTCATATGTGGACAATCTGAACAGGCAATACATGCATGACCGTTCTTTGCTGTTGGTGCCACGTGAAACATTTTATCAGGCGAAGCGAGACGCATTTGGTGCAAAATGCCTGATTCAGTGGCTACTATGAACTCTTTTTCAGGACTATTTATGGTATGTTTTAGCAATCCAGTAGTAGATCCGATATAATCTGCTAACTCTAAAACAGGTTCTTCACTCTCTGGGTGAGCTATTATTGAGGCATTTGGGTGCTTTTCTTTGAGGTCGCTTATAAGTTTTGCTGAAAATGCTTCGTGAACCATACAAGCTCCGTCCCAAAGGATCATATTTCTACCAGTCACTCTATTTATGTATCCACCCAAGTTTTTGTCTGGAGCAAATATTATCTCTTTGTCTTTGGGTACGCTTTCCACTATTTTGATAGCGTTGGTACTTGTACAGACAATATCCGTTAATGTCTTTAATTCTGCTGAACAGTTTACGTATGATATAACGACAGCGTCAGGATGCTGAGCTTTGAAGGCTATAAACTTATCTGCAGGAGCTGACTCTTCTAATGAGCAACCGGCATTAATATCGGGTAAAACTACTTTTTTACTTGGTGAAAGAATTTTTGCAGTTTCTGCCATAAATCTTACTCCAGCAAAGACTATCATGTCAGCTTCTGTTTTGGCTGCTTCTTGCGAAAGGCCAAGGCTATCTCCAATGTAGTCTGCTACGTCTTGTATGTCTGAAGTTTGGTAATAGTGGGCTAAAATAACCGCATTTTTTTCCTTCTTTAATCTGTTAATTTCTCTGATGTAATCGGCTGTTTCCATTTTATATTTATTGTTTGCAAGAATATTCGTACGTGGTTGTCTTAAATATATGACCAAAATAATCTGATTCGGTCTCTAAAATTTTATTTCTTTTTATATCATATGAGATATTTATCTCTGATTTTTCACCATTTGAACTTGTATATATCTGTTTTTCAACATCACCCACAGGGTTATACACATAGCTAATCTCGTATTCTTTTTTACCTACTTTGTTAAAACGAGCTTTATTTATAAGCTTTTCTCCTTCGTATATGTAGTTTGTTTGTGCATTTAATATACCGTTTAGATATTCGGAATCTTTTTCTAAATTAAGATTAGAATCATAGGTATATTCATTTTTTACAAAAACTTTTGCACTTAAATCTTTATTCTCAATTGATAGGGTTTTATTCTGTGGTGAATAATTATATAAGATTTGAGATACCTCTAAGGTGTCAGAAAGATACCTGGAAAACTTAAGAGTGCGACCTAAGTTGTCTTTATTGGTTTCTTCTTTACTGATGATTTCACCTTGATTATTTTTTATGAGCTTTATTTCTGAACCTACTGCATACGCTACTTCTGAAATTTGATTGTTATTGATGGTTTTTACCAAATTTCCCGCCTCTCCAAATTCCTGACTTAATTGATTAATCAGTTTTCCATTTAGTAAAGTCTGGCTCACAATCAGCTTATTGTTTTTATTGTAAGTATTCTTAATCGATTTAGTGTACGATCCCTCCAAAGGATTATCAAACGTATTGTCTTTTTGAATAATGTTATCAAACTTATCGTACGTGATTATTTCTGACCAAATTATTTTGCCAAATTGCTGAACTGAAGTTTTGGTTAAAAGACAATTTTTTTGTTGGGCAATAGCATATTGACTTAAAAATGAAAGTAGTATTACTATGTATTTTATTATTTTCAATTTTGCTTTTCTTTATTTTGTCAAATATAAGATTAATAAATTTTAATGTAAATCACAAAACTCTAAAAATAGAAGTTATCCATATTATTTAATAGATATCCACATTTAAGTAGCTGTTGGTCAATTAATTAACAAAATCTCCCCGAAGTTCTCTAAATCTAATTCTTGACTGTGCTCCATATATACTACCCGGATAATCTTTCAACAATTGTCTATAAAGTTCCATCGCCTTTGGCTTATCATCTTGATTTTCCTCCTTAATTTTGGCTAATAAAAACAAGGCATCATCAGCTAAAATATCAAATTGGTATAGTTTCAAAATTTGTTCAAGATCCGCAACTGACTCCTCTACCCTATTGACTTTCAGAAGCGTATTGGCTTTCAACCACAGAATTTCGTCTGCTAAGCTGTGGGTTTCGTATTTTTTTGCTAAAACTTCAAGTGATTTTATACTCTCATCGTATTTATTCTGAAAAATCAATAGATCCACTTTTGCAAATTCAGACATCGCTACTTCTGAGGTGTCTAAACCCGTATTATCTTGAATTAGCAGACTTAGCTGCAGTGCGTCATTTGCAATTTCTCTTGTTGTGGCTTTTTTAAGAATATCTAAGATGTCTTTTGATAACTCAAACTGACCCGTGTAATACTGTAACCTTGCATTTTTAAGTTTTGCTATTTCACCCAAATTATCTTCTTTTTGAGACTTTTCAACTTGCATATAAAGCAAAGTTGACTCCCAAGGCTCGTTTTTTAGGATATAAATGTCTCCTAAGTCTAATTTACATTGATCTCTAAATTTGGTATTTACTTTAGCCGCTTTTATAGCAGTTTCCAATATTTCGATGGCTTTATCGTGCTCATCTAGATAAAAAGCGTGCAACAATGCCATGTTTCTGAGAGCTTCCATGGTATTTGGTCCTATTCCCAATTCTGATATCAATTTGTTGTATTGACTCAGTAAGTCTTTAATATCTGCTTTGTCAATAGGGAACGTATTCTTAATAAGCTCCTCTTTGCTCTGTATTAGCCACCTACGGGCCGCAATATAGAAATCCCCTCCTGGGTATTCATCCATCACATATTGGTACATCCTAGACGCGTTTTTGAAGTCTTTTGATGTATACGCCATGCCTGCTAACTCAAAAACTTTCATGCCTTCCAACTGATTTCGTTTATCAATAGCTCGTGCCTGGATAAATGCTCTAGCAAAGTCCTGTTTTTGAGTAAAATGCCAAATCAAGATCTCGTTAAAGAAGGTTTCGTTGGGGTTTTCTTGAATTTTAGCATAAAGCATGGCTTCTAGCATTTCTATTTCGGCTTCTTCTCTGATGTTGTCTTGGATAGTAGCTTGCACATATGAGAAGTTTTTACTCCTTTGCCCATAACCAAACACTTCTTCTAACATTTTATCCTTTCTACCCACAAAAAGGTACCAACGGGCTAATTGCGTATCGAATTTAGTAGGATTGTTACTTTTTTCTCTTGAAGTAAGTAAAAGCTTAATGGCTAAATCTATTTTGTTGGCTTTGTAAAAGAAATTCTGAAGTTCATAAACGTAAGCATCTATTTTTGCTGATTCTTCTATGAGTTTGTTATATTCTAGCTCAGCTTCTGCAGTTTTACCAGACATGTCAATAATCTGAATCAAATCTGCTTTGTACACAATTCCATTCGGATTGTTTTTAATTAAAGCCTTCACATATTTGTAGGCCGTATCGTAATCTTTCAATTTGTATAAAGTGCTCAAATAATTATCATGTATTAATCTGGCTTGGTCTTTATTGCCACTTAATTTTTTATAGTATTCAGCAGCTTTTTCATACTCGCCTTGTTTGAAATATGCATCTGCCAAATCGAGCTCTTGACCGAAAGCCCCGACGGCAAGAAACAAAATATATATTGCTGTTAAAATTTGAACTCTCATAATAGTATTAATATTAAATATATATTAATTTTTTGTTAATTATTATTAATGTCTGTTGATATGTGGATTACTTATTTTTATTCTTTTTTGTGTTTATAATTAAAAATTTCTGTGGAAAAGTATTGAGTTTATTCACAATTATATGATTGTTTTTCAGTCAATTATCGTGCTATGTTAATTACTTTTTTAATTCTGATTGTTTTAATTGAGCATTATTTGTGACGTGTTTATCTTGTAGATAAGTTTTTATAAATTGGTAGTTTGGAGTTTTTCCACTGTTTATAATTCACTTTTTCTACACTTCTCCTTCTTTTCAACATTTTACATCCTTACTTTTCCACTCTAATTCTACGTTATTAACGTACTTATCCACAGGTTAATTGATATATATGTCTTTTAAATCAAAATTTGATCTAACTTTTATCGGAATACTGTTTATAAGTATCTTTTCAGGCATTGTTTGTTTTTCTAGGTTTCCGGGATCCCATATTCCGTTTTTGTTCTTATCCACAATTATTTTGATTGTGTATAAGGCGGGTATTATGTTTTTGAATTCAAAGTTTTCAACAAACGTTATTTCGTCAACTATTTCTTGGGTATCTACATTTATTAGGATTGCTATTTTAGAATCTGTTTTGTTAGATGTGCTACCTTCTATACTTCCGGTTTGATCTGGTTTAATTATTCTATTTGAAATACTGAAGTTGCTGTTTGTATCGCCTTTGTAGTTTTCAAATGTGTTAGAGGGTATCCTAAGTTCCACTTGATTAGCTGCGGTTGAATTTACTGATATCTGTAATTCATTTTTAGATTTCCATTTAAATTTGGGTTTGTCTTTTGCTATTGTATCAGATAAGAATATAATTTTAGAGCTGTCCATTCTTACTATTGGGTATTGGAATGTGAGTTTATATTCTATTTCATTATTTACATATGCATTGTTTTTGATATTAGTACTTATACCCATTACTTCAAGTGTTTTCTTTTTGTTTGAATTTATGGGTTCCATAAAATATATTTTCTGTGTTAGTGTATCTTTATGTAGTAATGAGTCTGTGGTTACTATAGTTGCTAATACGGTATCTATTAAAGCTTCGTTTAATTTAAATAGGTTTATTTCGCTTTTTTCAATTTGAAAACTTAGTTCGTTTTGAAGTTTATCAAATTTTATTTCTGCGTCTATAATGTCTTTGTTTAATTGAATTTTAAATAGTCTTTCTCTCGAAATTGGTCTTTTTATTTTTACGTTTTCCAAATTGGCTCTGTAGAGCTGTATTGTATCAAGTTGTAGGTTTTTATTTAATTTTATAGTGTCTGGTATATATCCTACCATTTCATTTTTTTGGTCGAAAATTAGATTGGAGTTTTTATCTTTAAAAGCCAATAATTTATATGTATTGTTTTTAATGTTTTCAAATTTGAAACTCCCAGTTGAATCTGACTTTGTGAAATAATTAGGTTTCCTGTTATAGTATAAAATAGTGTCAATTAACGTGTAAATGCCTACTGTAGCGTCTAAAATAGGCTTTTTGCTATCTATGTCTATTATTCTCCCTGAAATGCTCAGAGAGTCAATTTTTGGGCCTGTTGAGAGTACTAATTTTAAGTTATTAGCTGGATTTTTTTCGTTTAGGTCTTTTATTCCATTTCTGAAATTAAAGGTATACGTAGTGTTTGTATCTAGTTTTTCTTCAAAGGCTAATTTTACAGTTTTATCTTTTAGCTTAACATTGTAAAAAGCTTTTGGCTCTGGTGTTATTATTAACTCCTGCTTGAGTGATGTTATATCGATATATTCGTCAAATGTCAACTCTAGATTTTTATCATCGAAATTTATACTTTTATTTTCTGGTATAGATGTTAAAAGTTTTGGAGGTGTTACATCTCGTGGTCCACCGGTGGGTGGTACAAATTGTGCACAACCAATCGATAAAAATGCCAATACAATAAATGAACTTAAAATTTTCATCTTCCTAGTTGAATCATTAAAACAGATATGTCTGCTGGAGAAACTCCACTAATACGTGATGCTTGTCCCAAAGTCTGCGGTTTTATTTTTTTGAGTTTTTGTCTTGCTTCTATAGAGATAGAGGTAAGTTTTTCATATTCAAAATCAGGATTAATTTTTAAGTCGTCAAACTTGGTTAGTTTTTCTGCTAGAATTAATTCTTTTTCTATGTATCGCTCATACTTTACACGTATCTCTGCTTGTTCTAATATTTCAGGTTTTAGACTTTCTGTTAAATCTTTTAAAGATTGATTGGCTTCTACCATTTGATTCAGATTTAATTCTGGTCTTTTAAGTAGGTTATAAAAGCTTACTTTTTCTCTTACTTTGTTTGAATTTGCAGATTCAAGAAAATCGTTTATTTCGTCTGGTTGGACTTTTAAATCTTGTAGTTCTTGATACAAAGTTTCTGATTTACTTATTTTCTGATTTACGTTTTCTAATCTTTGGTCACTTGCTAATCCAATCTCGTGCCCTTTTTTAGTTAGACGAATATCCGCATTGTCTTGTCTAAGTATTGTACGGAATTCAGCTCTAGATGTAAACATTCTGTATGGTTCATCTGTACCTTTGTTTACAAGGTCATCTATGAGTACTCCTATGTAGGCTTCATTTCTTTTTAATACAAATGGATGTTTTTCCTGACTTTTTAAACTTGCATTTATTCCAGCTATTAGACCTTGGGCCCCTGCTTCCTCGTATCCCGTTGTTCCATTTATTTGGCCTGCAAAATATAGGTTTTCTATTAACTGAGTTTCAAGTGTTAATTTTAATTGCGTAGGTGGAAAGAAATCGTACTCAATTGCATAACCCGGTCTAAGCATTTTTACATTTTCAAACCCTGGTATTTTAGTTATTGCCTTGTATTGGATATCCTCGGGTAAAGAAGTAGAAAACCCATTTACATACATTTCTATGGTTGATCTACCTTCAGGCTCTAAGAATATTTGGTGACTATCTTTATCTGCAAATCTATTTATTTTGTCTTCTACTGATGGGCAATAACGAGGACCTAGACCTTTGATTCTACCGTTGAACATAGGAGATTTATCAAAACCTTTTCTTAGTTCGTCATGGACGGCGAGGTTTGTAAATGATATCCAACAGCTGTTTTGATTAACTAGATGAGGTGTATCTGTATAAGAAAACTTTTCAGGATTTTCGTCTCCTTTTTGTTCTTCCATAGCTTGGTAATTTATTGATCTACCATCTACTCTTGGTGGCGTTCCTGTTTTCATTCTGCCTGATTCAAAACCAAGTTCTACCAATTGTTCTGTTATACCAAATGCTGCGGACTCCCCTGTTCTACCCCCACCGAAGTTTTTTTCGCCAATATGTATTTTCCCATTTAAGAAAGTACCGTTGGTTAATACCACTGTATCTGCTTCTATTTCTAAACCAAGTGAGGTTTTTACTCCTGTTACTCGGTTATCTTTGACAGTTAAACCTGTTACCATCTCCTGCCAGAAACTGACATTGTGATTTTTTTCAAGTTTGTCTCTCCAGTTTAATGCAAATTCCATTCTGTCAGATTGACATCTTGGCGACCACATTGCAGGTCCTTTTGATCTATTCAGCATTCTGAATTGTATCATGGTTTCATCGCTTATGATACCAGACATTCCTCCAAGTGCATCAATTTCTCTTACTATTTGACCTTTTGCTACGCCGCCCATTGCTGGGTTACATGACATTTGTGCAATAGTTTGAAGGTTCATGGTTATCAATAAAACTTGAGAACCCATAGTAGCGGCTGCGTGTGCAGCTTCACATCCTGCATGTCCGGCACCTACTACAATAACATCGTATTTTGGAAACATATAAGTATTGGTTCCACGTGAAACATTTTGAATTCTGGTTCCACGTGAAACAGTTAATTTATTCTTTTGAAATAGTTATCAGTTTGTTTTTTATAGAATGGAGTGAAGTTTGGCGGGGTAGTTCGTAATAGTTCTACTTGCTTTTCTTTCTCTCTTTTGAATTTTTCAAGGTCAGGTGGTGTGGCTCTGTTAAAGGTCACTCCTGTTTTTGCATTTCTTTTGGGGTCAAGTTCTTGTTCTTTTATCGCTTTTTCAGCTTCAAGTAATCTTGTCTCAATTTGTTTTTGACGATTAAATAATGTTGGATTTATGCGTTTGTTGACTAAGTCGTTTTCGCTTTCATCCATTTGTTTTTGTAATTCATCTAAGGTATTGCCCACCTTCTTGCCAGCTTCGGTACCATTCAGTTTATCTTTCATTTCCTGAAGTTGCTTTCTAAGCTTGGCTTGTTCGTTTGCTAATTTCGCCAATTCTTCGGACAACTGCTTACCACCCATTCCGCTTGAGCCTAATCCTTGAATTTTTTTATTCAACTCTTTTTGTTGTTCTCCAGTAGGCATTGGGTTGTCGCCAGGCTTGTTTCCTTTGCCCGAACCAGGATCAGACATGTTGGCCATCATCTGCTGCATTTGTTTGAACGTATCACTAAGCATCAACGCCAAGTTATTCATAGAGGTCATAGCGAACTGCTGCTTCGAAGCAGTTTGAGGTAATTTTCTGTCTTTGATATACTGAACAGATTCGTCAATATTATTTCTCATATCTGTAACCTCAGTAGTTATAAAGCTTTCTATTTGCATTACTCTTTTAGCTAGGGAGTATAGTGAATCTTCAATTACTTTTGCATCATCTGCTATTTTAAGTTGCTCTTGAGAGAGCTTTATAAAGCGAGGGTCAGCTAATGAAATTGACCTAAAACTCTTCATGATGTTTTCCTGATCATGTGATACTTTTATAAGGTTCTCAAGTATTTCACGTAAAGCATCAATGTCGATATCGAGTTGTTTCATTTCACCGCTTTGCATAGCTTCTTGTAATTCACCTGCCATTTTTTTCATTTTCTTGGCAGCCTTTTTTTGGTTCTCACTTGCGGGTTTGCTGTCTTTATTGTCTAAATCCTTTTTGGCTTTTTCTTGGTCTTTCGATATTTCTTCTTGTTTTTCTTCTTGGGTATCTACTTCTTTTTTGAGTTCTTTACTAAGCTTTTCTATGTCTTTTAGTTTTTCTTTTTTCTCTTCAAATTCTTTATTAAGCTTCTCTTGTTCCTTTTTAAGATCCTCGTTTGGTTTTTTATTTTCTTCGGTTTTCTTAGCTAGCTCTTCTTGCTTTTCGGCTAATTTTTCCAAGTCTTTTACTACCTCATTTACTTTTTGTTTTAGTTGCAGGTTTTTAAATAACTTTAGCGTACGGTCAATATTCTTGTCTAAGTTGCGTTCGTTTTTGTTGATTTTATCAAGTTGGTTAAGCGACTTATCATCTAGTTGCTGTTCCATCATTTTCTTAAGTTCCTCCAACATTTTGGTATCTTCAGTCTTCATGAGTTCTTCAATCATCTTTTGAAGCATCTCCATTTTTTCTTGAAGTTCGGGGCTTTGTTTCTCAAACCTGTTTTGTTTGTCTTTTAATTGGTCAAGTTCTTTCTGTAACTCTTTCAAGTCATCTATTAGCTCTTGCTTCTTTTTCAATAAATCATCTATTTCTTTTTTATCTTGAAAATCTAATTCTTTCTTTTTCTTTAAATCCTTGTCTAAGTCATCTAATGCTTTTTTGAAGTCTTTAGATTTTTTCAAAACATCTTCAAACTTATCCTCGGTTTTCTCTATTTGCTTATCTATATCTTTATCAAACTCAAGTGCTGTGGGCATAGCAAAGTTTTGAATAGAAGTCTTCGTAGACTTCCTACCATTTACACCATCGTTATCCGTTATTTGTAAATAATATTCTAATTGGTCCGCTTTATCTAAACCAAGACTTTGAATATTTACTTGATAAAAGAATGTTTGAGAAAGTGATGATTTATTAAAAGGTACGTCAGCTGCTTTAAAAGGCTCAGTAGATTTACCAGATGATTTTTTTCTGTAGAAGAATTTGAAATCAGTTAATCCATAATCATCAGATACGCTCCCTCCTATTCCGATATAATTGAAAAGAGTGGTGTCTTTAATTTGTTCTAAACTAATGAGTGGGTATTTGTCAGGTATTACGTTTATGTAGTACGATATTTTATCAGCATTGGCAGAGATCTTATTTTTTAAACTTATCTCGTATGCAGCAGATTGTTTTATTTTTTTTCCAAAACGAAAATCTGAAAACATGCCTTTAGTAACCTCAACACTGTTCTTTTCATCAAAGATAATTTTCAATGCATCTGTTTCATCTGTTTTAAATTTCCAGTCTATTTGGGTACCCTCTGGAACTATCAAATTTCCTACATTATCAAACTCCTCAGAGGTTTTGTTTAAATAAGAAGGGTATCTTAAGTCTACGCTAAATGAAAGCAAACTAGGCCTTGAAATAAGGTCTAAGTTGAAAGTATTTGAGGTAAAACCGCCTCCTTCGAAATGAAAATCTGTGGATTCTTGAACGTTAGAAAATGTATACTCAAAATTTCTAGTGTCCTTTATATCCATTTTGAATTTTCTGTCATTCGAAATCAAATAGACTTCTTCGGGTATTGCATTTCCTACTAGTTTTAAGTTAAGTTTAAAATCTTCGTTCTTTACTGCCTTTAGGTCTTTGTTTAATATTTCAAAATGAAATGGAGCGGGCTCAGCAAAATTTTTCTTGAAATAAACAATACGCTCTGTGCTTTTAAAAATAGAAGGTGCTATAGCCGAAATTAAAATTATGGCGAGCACTGGAGGGATCACGTATTTGAGATATTTTTTGTTTTCGTTTAGATTTACAGCGTCTGCAAATTGAAATAATTTTAAGTCTTTCGTTTTCTGAGCTATGCTGGCTTCTAGTAGGGCATTGTCGCTTTCTGAAAGACTTGTTGCTAATTGAAGTGTATTTAAGAGCTTATCTTTAATATTTGGGAAAAACTGCCCGATTTGTTGTGCTGCCTGGTGGTCGCTCAGCGGTTCATTTATTTTAAATAAATAGAATATGGGCTTTAGTATATAAAAAAATAGGGTGTAAATAGCTAATAATAAGAAACTTACAAGTAAAATTGCTCTCGAAGTAGAGCCAAACCTTCCGTAATATTCAAGTAAATTGATTAATATATAGGCACCTAAAAGCAAAGATGACCCTATGAGTAAACCTTTAAAAAGTAAGTTTTTGTAATACTTTTTTTTATAACCTGAAATTTTATCTAGTAACTGACTTATTTCTACACCCTTTTTCATATCATAATATGTTTATAATCAATACTTTAATAAGTAATGATTCTTAAATATCTACTTCTATAGATACCGGACAATGGTCAGACATAAATACATCTGCATGTATTTGTGCGTTTTTTAGGAGTGGCTTTGTATTTTCTGATCCAAATATATAATCGATACGCCAACCTAAGTTTTTCCCTCTTGCCCCAGCTCTGTACGACCACCATGAATATTGATGTGGTTCTGTGTTTATTTGTCTAAAACAATCTATGTATCCACTGTCCACAAATTTGCTAACCCAAGCACGCTCTTCGGGTAAAAATCCGGACGTTTTAGCGTTTGCCTTAGGATTGTGAATGTCTATTTCTGTATGACAGATGTTTACGTCTCCGCATACGAACAATGGTTTGTCTTTTAGTTTTTCTTCGTTTAGAAAAGTATAAATATCATCAAGAAAGCTCATTTTAACCTCCTGACGGACGTCACCTGTAGTTCCAGATGGAAAGTATGCACTCAATACACGAAATGCTCCGAAATCGGCTAAAATGGTCCTGCCTTCTGAGTCGTATTGCTCCACTCCTATTCCGTATTGTACAGTTTCGGGTTTAATCTTGCTCAAAATAGCCACTCCTGCGTAACCTTTTTTAACAGCTGGGTACCACAAGCAGTGATAGCCAAGAGCTAAAAATATAGGTTCTACTAGTTCAGTTTCTGAAAGTTTAATTTCCTGAATACAGAAAATATCAGGATTTTGGACTTTTAGCCACTCTTCTAAGCCCTTGTTAAGGGCCGATCTAATTCCGTTTACGTTAAATGTAATTATCTTCATATGTGTACTCCTACTTCGGTTCTAAAATATTCAATTACATAGTGTTTTAGCAGGTTTTCTTGACTTATAAGATCAAAAGACGGTAATTCCTTTTGTAAGGTCCAATGCGGCCACCCATCTGCGTCTAGTCCATCTAATGTATAATAATCACCTAAGCTAAGTACTTTACAAACAGCTATATGTATCAAATCTTGTTTTTCTTCTTTTGAAAAACTTGCAGTTCCCTTTCCAAGCTCTTGTAAACCAATTAAAAATAATACGGCATTTAAGTCAGAAGGTTTTTTGCCCGTTGTTTGTGTTAAAAAACGAACTAAATTGAACCATATTTCTTTATTATCACTAATTTCGGTATTCATATATCTGTTTTCACACATGAAAAATTTTATTAACCACGTTTTGGACTTTGTTTATCCACGCATTTGCGTTTCATGTGAGGATCCGCTCACTTTTAATGAAAAACACCTGTGTTTGGGTTGTTTAATGACTTTGCCCAAAACACAATCTCACTTAACTGAAACAGAAAGCATTGAAAGAAAGTTTTGGGGTAAAATTAACGTTCAAAATACCTATTCGTTTCTAAGGTTCACAAAGAAAGGAAAGGTACAAAACATTTTACACGCACTGAAGTACAAAAATAAGCCCGAATTGGCAGAATATCTTGGAAAAATGTATGGTAATGAGTTAAAAAATGTAAATTTTAATGAAAAGATAGATTTGCTGATTGGAATACCACTTCACAAGGAAAAACTAAAAATGAGAGGCTACAATCAGGCAGACCACATTGCCAAAGGACTTTCGGTATCATTGGGTGTCCCCTACTCTGAGGATGTAATGGTGAGGAACACTTTTACGATGTCGCAAACAAAAACTAAAAGCAGGTTTAATAGATTTAAAAATATTGAAGGTGTTTTTGGTATAAATGATTTGGAGGCTGTGAAAGATAACCGAATAGCCCTTGTAGATGATGTTTTAACTACGGGCTCTACCCTAGAAGTAGCCGGAGAGGTATTGATAGAAGCTGGATGTAAAGAACTGTATATTATAACGTTAGCTGCTGCCGTATAGAACAATAAAGCCGCTAAATTCAGAATTTAGCGGCTCGAGATTTATGTATTAGCTTTTTATAATTTTCTTTTTCCTTGTGGTCCTACAGATATCATTGCACATCTAAATCCAATGTTTGCAGATGAAGAATCTTGAGCGAAGTATCTTCTTGTGCCTGGTGATAACCAATACGCTACGTCATTCCAAGATCCACCTTTGTAAACTCTCATTTGATTGTCAATAAGTGAGTTAAAGTTTTCTTTGTCATATAACTTCGCCTCATCTTGGAAATCAGATCTACGAATTGGGTTCAAATCGTTGAAATCTTGGTAAGAGTTTGGTCTGTAAAGGTCATAAACCCACTCATTTACGTTTCCGGCCATGTTATAAAGACCAAAATCATTTGGAGCAAATGAATAAACCTCAGCAGTGATAATGTTATGATCGTTTAACTTTCCAGCGATACCGGCGTAGTCACCTCTACCTCTTTTAAAGTTGGCCATCATTTGTCCTTTGTTTTTACCTTTTGATTTTCTCATAGCTGAGCCATCCCAAGGGTAAATTCTTTGGTTTGATTGGTTTTCGTCGATATATTGAGTTCCGATCATACCTTTGGCTGCGTATTCCCATTCAGCTTCTGTTGGAAGTCTGAAGTCAGGGATATTGATACCTGTTTCGATAGGCACACGGCCACTTGTAGGTTTAACTTCAGCTACAGCTTCAGCACCTTTGTTTTTCTTTCCAAAAGGTAATTTGAAACCACCTTTTTTGCCACCGTTACCGTATTTTTCAGCTAATCCAGTATTTACTACATTAGAACGCCACTTACAGTAATCGTTTGCCTGAATCCAAGACACACCCACAACTGGGTAGTTTCTAAAACCAGGATATCTTAAATATTGGTCAACGTATTGGTCATTAAATGACATCTCGTTTGCCCAAACCGTGGTATCTGGCAAAGCTGAAAGTACAAATTCTCTAGTTGAGTCTTTTTCTACAGCATATAGATACTCAAGCCAGTCAATGTTGGCTATTTCGGTTTCGTCCATATAAAAAGAAGCTACTGTTACCGTACGCTCAATGTTATCTCTTGAGTAGGTAACATCTTCTTCAAGTGTTCCCATCGTGAAACGTCCTCCTTCTATAAACACCATGTTTGGCCCTGCTGGTTGTCCTGCAAAGTCAGACACTTGAAAACCTTCTTTTCCTTTTTTGGCATACGCCGCACCAGTAGTTCTACTTTTCTTACCTGGATTTAAGCTGGTTACCTTCTTACTTTTACTACAAGATGTAGTTGCAAAAAGAGTAAGTGTAAGCAATGAAACACCTAATACTAGTCTCTTCATTCTAAATTTTATTTGAAATTTTTCGCAAAAATAGATTATTTTAAAATCAATTGTTCTGTTTTTCTCCAATGAATGTAAGTATTTTATCAAATAAATCTCTGACTTTGTCAATATTGGTGGCTTTTTCGGCGGTAAATATCAACTTCTCTTTTATTTGTTTTAAACTACACTCTTTTGGATGCATTTTTATATAATCAAGAATTTTGCCAAACTTGTCCGTTTGATAATATTCTTGGTGCTTTTCTGAAACGAAAAACCCTTTGAGGATATTATTTTTCAATGTGATTTTTTCAAAACCGATGTTCTCGGCCTTCCAACGCACATTTACTACCTCAAAAAGTGTAACTACCTCATTCGGTAATTTTCCGAATCTATCTATCAAAGATTGTTTAAATATATTAAGTTCCTCTTTATTTTTGAGAGCATCTATACTGTTATAAACAGACAAACGCTCCGATATATTGCTTATGTAAGTATCTGGTATTAAAATTTCTAAGTCAGTTTCGACTTGACAGTCTTCTATTTTGAATACTTTACCTAACAATTCGTCTTTAAACAAATCTTTAAATTCTTTCTCTTTTAGTTCGGCTACTGCTTCATCCAAAATTTTGTGGTACATATCATAGCCAAGGTCATTGATAAAGCCACTTTGCTCAGAGCCCAAAAGGTTACCGGCCCCTCTGATATCGAGGTCACGCATGGCTACTTTGAAGCCGTCGCCCAAGTCAGTAAACTCCTCCAAAGTTTGCAGTCTTTTTCGAGCATCTTTGGTTAAGCCTGAAGTAGGTGGCACTAGCAAAAAGCAATACGCTTTTTTGTTTGATCGCCCTACTCTACCACGCATTTGGTGTAGGTCCGAAAGACCAAACATGTGTGCTTGGTTTATGATTATGGTGTTGGCATTTGGTATGTCAAGGCCTGATTCTATGATATTTGTGGAAATTAAAATGTTGATTTCGTTTTCAATAAAACGCATCATAACCTTTTCAAGTTTATCTCCTTCCATCTGCCCGTGTGCTACTCCTATTCTGGCTTCAGGCACCAAACGATAGATAATATTTGCAATAGAATCAATGTCATTTACTCTGTTGTGAACAAAAAACACTTGTCCTCCCCTATTTAATTCATAACTGATGGCGTCACGGATAATTTCCTCTTTAAACATTTCCACGTGCGTGGTAACAGGCTGTCTGTTAGGCGGCGGGGTAGCTATAACTGATAAATCTCGGGCTCCCATCAACGAAAAATGGAGTGTTCTTGGTATGGGTGTTGCGGTCAGCGTTAGCACATCCACGTTTAGTTTAAGCTCTTTTATTCTATCTTTTGCTTTTACGCCAAATTTTTGTTCTTCATCTATAATTAGTAAACCGAGGTTTTTAAACTCGATACTTTTGTTGATCAATTTGTGCGTACCTATTACAATATCTACCTTTCCCTCTTTTAGTGCTTTTAGGGTTTTTGTGGTATCAGCGGCCGACTTAAATCTGTTTATGTAATCTACATTTACGGGCATTTTGGCTAACCTTTCTGCGAAAGTTCGGTGGTGCTGCATGGCCAAAATAGTGGTAGGAACCAGTATCGCTACTTGTTTAGAGTCATTTACTGCCTTAAAAGCCGCTCTAATGGCCACTTCTGTTTTACCAAAACCCACATCACCGCACACGAGACGATCCATCGGATATGGTTTTTCCATGTCTTCCTTCACCTTGGCTGTGGCAGAGGCTTGGTCAGGAGTATCTTCATACATAAATGAAGATTCCAGCTCTATTTGCATGTAGTTATCGGGAGAAAATGCAAAGCCATGAACCTCTCTACGCTTGGCATAAAGTGCAATTAGTTCTTTGGCTATGTCTTTTACTTGGCGTTTTACCTTCGATTTTTTGTTTTCCCAATCGCCGGTTCCAAGTTTACTCATGTTAGGCGGTTCGCCTTCCTTGCCTGAGTATTTGGCTATTTTGTGTAAACTGTGAATGTTTACAAACAGTAGATCATTGTCTTTATATATCAGTCGGATAGCCTCTTGCTTTTTGCCGGAAACATCGATGGTTTCCATACCTGCAAAGCGACCAATACCGTAGTCTACGTGTGTTACGTAGTCGCCGGCCTGTAGCGACTTTAACTCTTTTATTGTTAGAGCTTTTGATTTTGAATGGCTGTCTTTTTGTTTATATCGATTTAACCTTTCAAAGATCTGATGATCAGTATAAACTAAAATTTTATTCTGCAGATCTATAAATCCTTCTTTAAAATTTGCCGATACACTTAAAAAGCGAAGACTTGGGTTTATTTCAGTAAAAATGGTTTCAAGTCTGTTGAGCTGTTTTAAAGAGTCTGAGCTTACGTAACAGCTAAATCCTTTACTTTGATTTTCGGTGATATCGTCTATCAGTAAATTAAAGTCTTTGTTAAAAGAAGGTTGAGATTTTGACTCGTAACTTATTTTTTCGGCAGATTTAAAAAACGCTCTTTTTCCTAACTCTACTGTAGGTGCAGTTTTAAAGTAATTTAAGGCTTGATTTCGATCTATAAACGAATGACTTGGTTTTAGTAATAAATTAATATCACCGCCTGCAGCTTGTTTTTGATCGTAAATACTGGTTATTCTCTCGAGGTTGTCGTCTATTTTATCTAAAACGAAAGAAACATCAGTGGCCCAAGTGGGTGTGTTAGCCGGCAAAAAACTAAAGAGCGGAACGGTTTCTTCCTTACTGATTTTGTCTTGAATGTTAGGCAAAATATTTATGCTTTCTACTGTTTTAGAAGAAAGCTGTGAGTCTGGGTCAAACATACGGATTGACTCAATTTCGTCTCCCCAAAGTTCTACTCTGTAGGGCTGCTCAGAAGCATAAGAAAAAATGTCAAAAATTCCACCTCTAATAGCAAACTGACCAGCTTCGTACACAAAATCTGTTTTGTCAAAATCATACGACACCAGCATTTCTGTAATGAAATTGAGGTCGAGATTATCACCCGTTTTTAAGTGTAAAGTATTGGCTAATAGTGTTTTCTTACTGATTACTTTTTCAGAAAGTGCCTCGGGGTAAGTAACGATTAAGATTGGGTCAGTGCTAGAGTTTAGCCTGTTTAAAAGTTCTGTTCTTTGAACTATATTCGCATTTTCTATTTCTTCGTATTCGTAGGGTCTTTTAAACGAGGCCGGAAAATACCCCAACAATGGACTTTCAAAACCAAAGAGATTTTGGAGGTCATTAAAGAAAAACAAGGCGTCTTCTTTATCGTTTAAAACAATAATCCTTGTCTTTGGGTCATTTTTAAAAACAGCAGCAAACATCACGGCAGTCAAACTACCAGACAAGCCAATAAGCTGAATGTTTTGAATATTAGACTGGCTCTGCACAAATGACTTTACAAAGCTATCTTCAGTATATATTTTTAAAAAGTCTTGGGCGTTCAAAAGCGAAAAAATCTATTAGTAAAAAGCACAATGGAAACGAAACACAAATATAACAAAATAAAGAGGGCTTGACAATTCTTATAATGTATTAAAGATTTGTAAGCCTCTTTAACTAAGTCGTATCCTAAAATGTTTTAAACCAGGTTCTGCTTTTTTATAACTTCAATAAGTCCCATCAAGGTCTTTTTGCGTGCTTCGTCTGGTTCTGGATAGCTCATTTCTAATGTTTTGAGGTTTTCATTTATTATTTTAGCTACCAAGAGTCTCATATTTTTTTTGTCGTCGGCGGGCAATACATACCACGGGTTTTTAGCGGTAGAGGTTTCGTTTATCATTTCTTCGTATGCATCCATGTAGTTGTTCCAATAGTCTCTTTCTTTAATATCTCCTTCTTCAAACTTCCAGTTTTTGTTGATATCCTCAATTCGTTCTATTAATCTTTTTGATTGCTCTTCTTTTGATACATTTAAGAAAAATTTGATGACTTTTATGCCGTTATTGGTCAAGTATTCTTCAAAATTTTCGATGTCTTTGTATCTTTTTTTCCATACTTTATCTAAGTCTTCGGTTAGGTTTTTAGGAATTTTTTGAACGTTAGTAAGTATTTCTGGGTGGACTTTTACCACCAATACTTCTTCGTAGTAAGACCTATTGAAAACCTGAAATTTGCCTCTTTCGGGTAGTTCTTTGAAGCATCTCCACATAAAATCGTGGTTTAGCTCATTTTCTGAAGGTCTTTTAAATGAGTAGAAACTCAGTCCAAGTGGATGCACGTTTTTAAATACCGCCTTCATGGTTCCGTCTTTTCCAGCGGCGTCCATCGCTTGGAATATCACTAGTACGCCATTTTTGTTGTGTGCATACATCATGCTTTGGTACTTGTCCATTTCTTCTTGAAGTTCTATCAGCATTTGCTCATATTCTTCTTTGGAACCGTAAAAGTCTTTGATTTTGGTGTTTGCCTTTTTTATCTTAAATGTTTCCTTATTATCTATTCTATAGTCTTTAATATCAAAGTTATCCATAATGTGTTTTTAATAAATTATTTTAAAAAGTTAAATCAATAGTCTAAAATATGTTTTAATTTTGGAAAGTACATTCAACCTTACATAAAATGAAAAAAATATCTTTTTTAGTTTTCCTTTCTTTGTTGTCTTTAGTTGGTTTTGCAAAGCCCAAACCATCAATATATTATGAGCTACGTATTTATTATTGCAATGACGGTAAATTACCAGATTTGTTAAACCGTTTTAGAAATCATACCACCAAGATTTTTGAAAAACATGGTATGGAAAACATTGGATATTGGGTGCCAACATCGGCTGGTAACAATACACTTTATTACATATTAGGCTACCCGAGCAAAGAGGCAAGAGATGCATCTTGGAAGGCATTTATGGCTGACCCCGAATGGCAGACAGTAGCTAAAAAATCTGAAGAAAATGGCAAAATTGTAGCCAAAGTGGAGTCAAAGTTTATGACCTTAGATGAGGCATTGACATCGAAAATTAAGTTTTCAAAAAAGGCGACAGGAGGTGTGTTCGAAATGCGTGAGTATTTTTGCTTCCCCGATAAATTCCCGAATATTGAGGCAAGATTTAAAGACCACACAAGAGCACTTTTTGAGAAGCACAATATGAAAAACATAATGTATTTTTCAACGATAGAAAAAAATGGAGGTCAGCCTACTCTACTCTATTTTATCAAACATAATTCTGAAGAAGACGCAAAGAAGTCTTGGGATGCTTTTAGAGCTGATTCTGAGTGGGTTAAAGTAAGAACAGCCTCAGAAGAAAGTGGAAAAATAGTGGAAAAAGTAGAGTCAAAATACATGACAGCTACAGATTTTTCAAGAATTAAATAGTTTGAGGTTAACGAATGGCTGTTTTTATTCGTAATGAGAAGTAAATTGTAAATTTACGACACGTTTAAAGTCATGAATCTAAAATATGAAATATAGGTATTACCTCTCTTTGCTGGTTCCTGTGAAGTATGAAGATGACTACATCGTGGAGTTTATTAAGTTTTATTTACTTCAAGGCGTTGAGCATTTTTATTTGTACGACAACGACAACGAAATTCCATTAAATAAAACACTTGAAAATTACCTTGATGTTTGTACCATAGAGGTGATAAAAGGAGAATTTGCTCAGTCTGCTGCATATAAACATTGGTTAAAAACATATAAACATGAGACCAAATGGATAGCTATTTTTGACGTTGATGAGTTTGTTTTGCCGAAAGCAAATGATACGTTGCTTGCTTTTTTAAAGCAAAATGAGAAGCACGATTCTATCGCTATAAATTGGAAAATATTTGGAAATGGAAAGCATGAAAGTAAACCAAATGGACTAGTAACCGAAAGTTATTTGTATTCTGAAGGTAAGCAACATGCTAATTATAAGTGTGTTACTCAAACTAGAGCCATTAAGAAGCTTGAGCACCCGCATAGACCCGAGCTGAAGGCATTTAAGAAAGTTGTGAATGCCAAAGGAAATAAAATTTTTGGTTTTGAAAATCACGAATATTGTTTAGATATTATTCAGTTAAATCACTATTACAGCAAGTCAACCGAAGAATACATGAAAAAGCTGAATAGAAAAAGGGCGGATACTGGTAAAACGCGAATAGAGCATGAAGAAAATCATGCATGGATTTTTGATGAACACATAAGAACATCTGTTTCTTTTGACTCCGAGCTTTGGGATAAATACGGCTCTGAATTAAAACAGATGGTTTCTTCAACCTAAAAATAAAATGAAAAACACGTATTTCACGCTTGTAGTTTTACTTATTTCAACGGCATGTTTTGGGCAGAAACAAGTATCGCTTTTTAATGGGAAAGATTTTACAGGCTGGCATATTGATGTGCCCGCTATGGATAATAAACCGGACGCGAAAAGCCCGTTTATTATTAGAGAAGGCAAAATAGTGAGTTTGGCGTCTCCTCAGGGACATATTATTACAGATGCCGCATATGAAAACTATGAATTAGATGTGACCTATAGATTTTCGGCGAAGCCTGGCAATTGTGGTGTTTTGGTGCATTGCTCTACCCCTAGGGTACTTTACAAAATGTTTCCTAAGTCTATTGAGTGCCAAATGATGCATGAAAATGCGGGGGATTTTTGGTGTATAGGAGAAGACATAGTAACGCCAAACATGGAAGAAAGACGAGGCCCCAAAGCCGATTGGGGAGTAACTGAAGGCAAAGAAAGACGCGTGAAAAACTTAACGGATAATTCGGAAAAGCCACTTGGCCAATGGAACACAATGAAGGTTGAGTGCCAAGGAAATAAAATTACGGTTTGGTTAAATGGAGACTTGGTAAACGAAGGCATAGCTACTGCTTCAAAAGGACAAATAGCCCTTCAGGCAGAAGGCTCCGAGGTGGAGTTTAAAGAGGTTTTACTAACCAAAATTAAGCAATAACAAAACGTTAGTTTTTATATAAAAAAGGATACAAAATGCTAATAATTAGCTTATTGTATCCTTTTGTTTTTTGGAATAATCCTCGAAATTTTATTTTGTTGTACTCAGCATTTTGCCTGTAGAGTCAAAAATAATGGTATAAACTTTCGAATCAAATTTTATTTTAATCACGTATGTAATTTTAGATTCAAGGGTTAGCTTTATTCCTTCTATAAACACATATTTAGGATAAGTTTTAGTAAGATAACTTTGAGCTACAGTAGGTAGTTCTTTTGCCTCAAGTTTGGTCTCGATAGTTTTGTTGTCTCCTGTGACTTTTACAAGAACGCCTTTAGAGTCAAATACCAATGAGTAGGTGATTTTTGAAACGGTAATTTTTAACCAATACGTAACTTCACCTGCTTTTTCATATTTAGTGGCTGACTCAAGTTTAAATCCAGCGTATTTTGAATTTAAATAAGTAATTATTGCTGGCAAAAGCTTGTCTTGGGTTAGCTGAGTTTCTGAGGCAGCGGGCTTTGAAAGTAGCTTGCCATCTTTGTCAAAAATCAATTCAGAAATAACCGTTCCAACCTTAATTTTGACTTTAAATGTCACCACATTTAACTTAATGTTTTTCTCAGCAGAAACAAATGTATACGTAGGGTAAGTCTTTAATAAATAGTCGCTTATAGCTGGTATCAAGTCACCTTTGGCTATACTTAATTCGTATGATGTGAGTGTCAAGGCAGACAGTTTTTTGCCGCTTGCGTCAAATTTCAGCGATACCAGTTCTGTGGCAGTTTTGATTCTAACTTCATACACAATGCCGATGGTTTTTACCTCGTTTTTTTCGGCTTCTAAAAACTTAAATCCTGGATAGGTTAGGTTTAAGTAGTCTTGGATGGCGATACTCAAGTCGGTTAACTTCAGTAGTGTTTGTGATTTTCCATCTTTGGCCATTTCTACGATAACCCCGTTTTTGTCAAACTTAAGCTCAAGGTTTGAGGAGTTAAATGTGATTTTTACCAGATAAAACACCTCTCCGGTTTTTGTCAATGTTTTTTCTGCTTTCACAAATTTGTAAGCAGGATAGGTGGTGTTCAGATACGTTTGGACAACCGCGGGAAGAAAAACTAGAGTAAGTTTTACATTCGATGAGTCGGCAGTGTTTGCGTTTTCCAAATTAGAAATTGCGACCGCATTTACATCCTCTTGTTTACATGCATAAAATGAAAGTGCAATCCCCAATGCACCTATCATAATGGTTTGTTTTTTCATGTAGTATATGTTTAGAACTATTCAATCAAATAGCCAAAACTTTACAGCAAATTTAAATCCAAACATTTTCTTTTTTAATTAAATATTTTTGCGGATATTAAAAACAGTAACAAACTAATATATAAACACTTGTGATATTAAAAAGGCATTAAAGAAATCTTCATTATTAGCACAGAATTACCTTATAGTTTTTTGAAAAAAGTAGAGTTTCCATATTGGGTTAACTCAATTTTTTCGAATGTAAAATATAAGTTAAAAAATGAGAAAGTAGCATAAAAATGCTCCGAAGAATTTGCAAAAATAGGCACAGTTAAGTCTGGTGAAATCGAAGCAAATGTTTGTTTGTTTTTGGTGAAAACTGTTATTTTTTTACCTTGGTCAGAGATATAAGTTCCTTCTATGTTGGCCAACTGGCTTTCGCTCAATTCTAGTTTTTTTCGTTCAAAAATATACTGCAATCCACGTGTATAAGTTTCTGATTTTGTGCCCGAGTGGCCCGTATTTATCAATACTTTTGAGGCGAGCGAAACTTTGTTATAATGGCGGCTATCCATTGTTTTTGCGAAACTTTCAAACGGTTCTTTGCCTAGTTCCACCTCTCCTACTGTCATATAAACTCGCTTTGCTTTTTGAAGTTTTACGTCAGAAAAAGATTTTTCAAAGTAAGCGATCACGTCTTTGTCCCAAGCAATGGCGGGGCTTGCGGCTACATATCCGCTAAACATATCGGCATGTGTAAATAGACTATAAAGCGTAAAAAGCCCTCCGAGTGAGCAACCCATGAGGGTTCTGTTTTCGGGGTCAACTTTATAGTTATTTTCTAAAAAGGGAAACAGCTCGTTTTTCATAAAACCGAGAAACTTGTCTGCCCTGCCCGATTGTATTTGGCCGTTTACCAGCGTGGGTGTATAGTCTCTTACCCTTAGGCTATCGGGGTTTGGTTTGGTGCCTCCCCAGGTCACTCCTACCAAGATGATTTCGGGTATAAAGCCATCGTAATATTGCTCGCCGTAGATTGAAGAAACGAGAGGGAAATCCCACTGCGAATCCATCAGAAAAACCACGGGATATTTTTTGGTGCTTTTTTCGTAACCACTCGGCAGCATTATGTGAAGGGTGTACTCCTGCCCTTCTACTATTTTTGAGGTGATTTTTCTTATGTGTGAACCATTAATTTGAACGGCCGGATATTGGGCATTTGCAGATATAGCAAAAAGGATTATTAAGCCAAAGACTAGTTTTTTCATGTATAGGGTTGAATATGTTTTTTAAATATATCTAATATTCTAAAGTTTTAATTATAAATACCTTAGAAGGAAATAGATTGATGTTTTTTCTATAGCGTTGCCTCAAGTATTTTATTGGTTGGATCCATCATATACGTCAATATGTCGCCATTTTTTAATACTTCCACTATTCTATAACCGCGGTATTCGGTGCCCCAGTTGCCACCAATGTGTGAGTCAAATATATATGGTATTTCGTTATGTGTTTTTATGCCGTCCTGATCATGTTCGTGGCCATGAAAAACCGCCTTTATGTTTGGATATCCTTTCAGTAGTTCGAAGAACGCAGGGTTTTCTATGGCATTTGGCGTCCATTTCATTTGCGGAATATGAATGAAAATAAAGACTATTTTCAAGGCTTTTGCTTTCTCTAACTGGCTTTTTAGCCAAACTAAGTCGGGTGATAGATATTCACCTTTTTCGTTTGAGGTATTTCCAAATATTAACCCAAATTCGTCTTTCTCTTCATAATGATTCACAGGCATTTTCCAAAGGTCTAGCCAGGCTTGGTCGCTAATGCGGTCGTGGTTTCCTTTGGTTACAAAATAGGAGGTAGGCAGGCCATCAAAATTTGCCTTTGCTTGTGGCATAAACTCGGGCTTGTCATGAATTAAGTCGCCATTTATTACACAGAAATCCAATTTTTGCTTTTTATGTATCTCTTTTGCATTTTTTATAAAACTAGAAGTCATACCTTCAAAATCTGTTTTGGGCTGACCAAAATGGGCATCTGAGGCTATTAAAAACCGTAGTTTTACCTTATTTCTTGATTCTAAAAATGCAGTGGTTGAAAATGCCTCGCCAGAAAGTAAGAATGCACTAGAAAGCGAAAAAGTTTTTAAAAATGAGCGTCTGTTTTTCATGCTTTTGTTTTTTTCTAAAAGTAACAGTTTTGGCTTTAATATCATGTATTTGAATACCGTTTGGGATATTATTTTTTTGTAAAAAAGTATTTTCAATGCAAACCAGTTTAAAACTTGATATACTTTTGACTATGAAAAGTGGCATCTCCTTAAGTTGTATTTTTTAGGGAAAATAAATAATTATTTTTTGCCCGAGAAATAAATAGCCGTACATTTAATTTTTGTAAACAAGACTTCAAAAACCTTAATTAAAAACGAATGAATTTAAATCAAAAAATGAAAAAACTAGGCTTTCTAGTTTTAATTGCTGTTAGTGTAAATGCCGTAGGACAGAAGCCTGAGGGTGTTTTTGTATACGGTGACGCCCTGCCAGATGCACCTGACTTGGCTCCAAGAGGCAAATATAGTATAGGTGTAAAAACCATGGAACTAGTCAATAAAAACCAAACGGATGTATTGAAAAGAAAAGACGGGGTAGATCCAGTGTATGACCGTACTTTAAAAGTTGAAGTTTGGTACCCAAGCAAAGTAGGAGATGCCCAAAAAGACCTTATTTCGTATGACGAAGTTATGGGAACTTACAATGACCCTAAAAGACCGCTGATTCCTTTTAAGTTTAATGGAAGAGCAAACAGAGATGCGGCTTTGCTTAAGACAGATGGCAAATTTCCTCTAATAATCGTTTCTCACGGATATGTGGGTTCTCGATATATAATGAGTTATTTGTGCGAAAACTTGGCCTCAAAAGGATACGTGGTAGTGGCGATAGACCATATGGAATCTACGTTTAGAGATGCCGCGGGTTTTGCAAGTACTTTGTTAAATAGATCAAAAGATGTATTGTTTGTGCTTAACCAAATTGCGGACTTAGGAAAAGCAGGAAGTGGCTCGTTTTTGAGTGGGGGAGTAGACGCCGACCAAACTGGCCTTATCGGATATTCGATGGGTGGATATGGAGTGCTTAATGCCGCAGGTGCGGGTTATAGCGATGGCTCTGTTAAGCTCTTTGGAGTATTGGCTGCTGGTAGCGATGCCCTTAAAGAAAGAACAGGTTCAAATCCGGCGTATAGAGCTACGGTAGACCCAAGAATTAAGGCTGTGGTGGCATTTGCACCATGGGGAATGGAACGCGGTGTGTGGGATGCGGAGTCGCTTAAGGGTTTAAAAGTGCCTACGTTTTTTGTGGCAGGAAGTCAAGACGATATTTCGGGATATGAAAAAGGTATAAAAGCGATTTTTGATGGAGCCGTTAGCTCTGACAGGTTTATGCTCACCTACATGAATGCTCGTCACAACGTAGCCCCAAATCCGCCGCCAGCGGAGTCATTAGCTCCTGGTTTGCCATTTGACGAGTATTATCGCTATGCTGAGCCATCGTGGGATCAGAGAAGGTTAAATAACATTAACCAACATTTTGTAACGGCATTTATGGGTACCTACCTAAAAGCTCAAGACAACTCCGAATACTTAAATTTAGCGGTAGATTCTAACGAAAAAACGTGGAAGGGCTTCAAAGGAAGGTCGTCTACAGGTATGACACTTCAGCAAGTAAAAGCTGTTAAATAATAAGTTTAAGAAATACGTATTTAGCTCAAAGGTTCAATAAAGCAAGATTGAACTTTTGAGCTTTTTTATGGATTATGTTTTAAAAAAAGGATTAAACCAATGGCAGAGCAGCTAGACGATAATTTTTGGTCAAATAGATATCTTAATAATAGCACAGGCTGGGACTTAGGGGCCATTTCTACCCCTATAAAAGAGTATGTAGATCAGCTCAAAAGCAAAGAATTGTCAATCCTGATTCCAGGGTGTGGCAATGCCTACGAAGCTGAATATCTATTGGCCGCGGGATTTAAGAAAGTGACGCTTATAGACATTTCGGAGGTTTTGGTAAAAAACCTAAAAGAGAAGTTTTCGGCAGAAATAGAAGTTGGAAAATGTGAAGTTATTCACGGTGACTTTTTTAAACTAGAGGGCCAATTTGACTTGGTGATAGAGCAAACCTTTTTTTGTGCCATAAACCCAAGTTTAAGACCTCAGTATGCTTCTAAAATGGCTGAAATATTAGCTCCAAATGGTAAAATAGCGGGCTTATTGTTTGAAATGGAAAAACCGGAAGGCCCACCTTTTGGTGGCCACACACAGGAGTATTTGGGGTATTTTGAGCCTTATTTTAATATAAAAACCATTACGCCATGTTATAACTCCATTAAGCCTCGAGCAGGCACGGAGTTGTTTATTATTTTAGAGAAAAAGTAAATTTACTTCTCAGTTTTTAGAAAAGTATTTTATACCAAAAACCCAAAGCAAAAGGATGTCGGCTTCCTCAGTTTTGGGTTTACATGCCTAATTATTGTTTTCCAAATATGTACCGGAGGTTTAAGTTAGTGGAGTTTTGACTTGGCGTAAACGTATATCCAACCGTGTTGTTTTTCAGTGACGTATTAAAAGAACCATCTAAAAACAAGTTTCGTTTTTTAGTGATTGCATATGAAAACCCTACACCTATAGATGATGACATGTAAGCTTCTGAAATACCCGTTCCGGTTTTACTAGTTGGTGTAGTGTTATAATAACTCATTATAGAATAGCTACTTAAGCCAATTTCGGCTGAAACAAAAGGCCTAAGTCTGTAATTGCTAATGTGGTATCTGCCTAAGATTGCAGCATTAAAAAACTTTTTTCTGAGGTAGAACCAGAGGGTAAATTATTTGGCGTCATATAATAAGATTTAGTAGTATAGTTTCCTCCAACCTTTAAACCAACCTCTAAGTTTTTGGCATAAAACCTACTGAAACTGATGTTTGGTGTAACACCGAAACCAGTATAAGAGCCGACATTGAAACCTGTTCCCACACCTAGAGAAAATTTGCCGAGGCTCTGGCCAAATGTAACTTGGTGAATACCTAAAATAAGGAGAATGTGAATTAGTTTTTTCATAATTTGTAAATAGTTTTTGGGCTTTAAACGCAAAAGATATTCAAACACATACGATTCCTATTTCAAAACTTATTTATCGGTCAGAAAAGATTTAAAGCCACATTTTACCTAACCAAAACCACCGAAGGGTTAAATGCATATCTGCCAAAATGATTGCCATAAACAGCTAAGCCTCCGTTTCCTTTTACTTCAAGTTTTACCATTAGTTTTCCGGTTTTGTTCAATGACTTAATTTGAGCTTTTGTCAAAGGAACTTTAACCATATACCCGTAGCTTCCGGCTTCGTCTAGTTTTCGGTTTTGAGCTTGGTTGTGCCAGCTCAATATGCCCCTGTGGTCTGCAGGGTCGTCGGCTAGTTTTACGGTTTGAGTTAGTTTACCATCTATCAAAATATTAACCTCAGACGGAAACGTCTTTTCGTCGGTCATAGGGTAGGAGTTTTGGTTTTGGCTGGGTTCGGCTTTTGCACCGAGCATATAATCTGTGTTTTTGATTTCTGAGCCAGCTCGATCTTTAAAAAACAACGCTTTGGCACCAAGTTCCATTAGCAGATACCCCGACGAAGCAACCGTAGTTTTGCCTTCAAATGTATACGTAAACTGCCCGTTGCCAGCCCCATTGGCTTTGAGGCCATTCATGGCTGTCCATGTTTTTTGCGACCAAGTGGCACTTGAGTATTCGGTGGGTTTTTTCTCTAAAACTTGTATGTTTTTGGGCAATGTGCCATCGATAACCTCAAAGCTCACAAAGTTTGTGTGATACACCGTGCCGCCTTTGCTGTCTTTTAACGTAAATGTTAAAGTGTACAGCCCATTTGTGCTAGGCATTTTGATTTTGAGTGGGTCAAATGACCGCTGCATCCAAGGTTCATATGGGAGGTTTAGTTTGCCTTCAGTTATGGTTTTTGAGTTACCCAGTTGGTCTATTCCTGCAAGTTTATATTCGGCCAAAAACACACGGTCGAGTATTTTTATATCCTCCATAACCGATACAAAAATAGGAACAGAAACTTCCTCGTCTGCTTTTACAGTATGCGTAATATCCTGACCATTAGAAAGGTACACCAATGAATGGAAGTCGCGGTCATTCATGCCATTGGCTATTTCGTTAAGGCCTGTATATTTCATGCTTCGGTCAAATCTCCAATAGCCGTTCCACTCGTTTATCACATCGTGGTGCTCGGTATATAGCCATCCGGCCATTTGAGGAAACATCCGAAAGGTATTCATCATACGGTGGTAATCGTAGCTCCAATCTACATCGCCCGTGCTGCCTTCGTAGCCCCACACATTGCCACATTCAGAGTTTAGCATCGGTTGGTTTCCTTGTGTAAAACCCTTCTCAAAATGAAATTCGCTGCCCACATAGGTGTTTTTTGTTATGGTTTTAATGTGGTCTTCCCAAGCATATCCGGGCAGGTATTCGTGCCAAGTATTTAGGTCGGTTTCGGTGTGTCCGGCACCACAGCAAATCGAATTATCTTCTGCCAGTCTGCTCTGGTCGAGCGACTTAGCTAAATAATACATAGATGCCACCCAGTTTTGGGTTTTGGGTAAATATTTGTTTTCTTCTTTACCCGAAGTTTCATTTTTAACTTTGGTGCGGAGCCCCCATGTTTCGTTAAATACTATCCATGAAAAAATAGCCGGGTGGTTGTAATCTCGCTTAATCATTTCCCTGAGCGTATATTCCGACTCTTTTTGTGCTTGAGGTGTTGGTTCACCCCAAAAGTTGGGTAAGTCGGCCATGACCAATAAACCCAGTTTATCTGCCCAATACAGCTTTCGTGGTATATCTACTTTTATGTGTGTGCGAAGGCCATTTAGTCCAATGTTTTTACAAAGTTGAATTTCATTTTTCATAAACTCATCAGACGGAAACGTGTAAAACCCTTCGGGGTGATACGATTGGTCTAGCGTTAGTTGTAAGTAAATCGGCGAGTTGTTTAATGCCACGTATGGAATTTCAGTACCGGGCAATTTTGCTACCGATATTTTTCTCATACCAAAATAGCTACTAACCTCATCTTCAGATAGTTTTATTTTGGTTTTGTATAAATAAGGGTCGTTTAAAGTCCATAGTCGTGTGTTTGGTATTTCTATATTTGTGGAGGTATATTCTGCTCCTTTTTTAGCCAAAAAGTCTTTTTTCAATAGGCCTGAAGGAGTTTCTATTTCGGCGGTTATTTTTTGATCTTGTGTTAGTGGTTCTTCAAAAGTCAGCTCAAGTTTTACGCTGCCGTTGTCTATGTTTGGTGTGAAATGTGCCGTACTTACAAAGTCTGTTCCACGTGTCTCTAAATACACCGTTTGCCATATTCCTCGGGCATTTCCGTAGCCTTGTTTGCCATAGAGGGCGTAGTCTCTTCTTTTGTCATCTACCCTCATTACTAAGGTGCCTTTACCGTCTTTTTTTATCAAATCACTAATTTCAAACGAAAACGGCGTATATCCACCTTGGTGTGTTCCCAGGAGTTTTCCGTTTAGCCAAACCGATGTTTCATAGTCAGAGGCCCCAATAGTAACAAAGGTGCGTTTGCCTGACCAGTTTTTGGGTATTGAAATTTCTTTTTTGTACCATGCAATATCTGCTTCGTCTTTCACTTCGGATAGGGGCGAACCCCATGGAAATGGCAACAATATTTTTTTTGTAAAAGAAGTATTTCCTGTGGCCCAGTTTTGGTTTTTTCCTATATCTAGGCTATCGAATTCAAATTCCCAGTAACCGTTTAGGTTTAGCCACTCTAGCCGTTCAAAATCTGGCCTTGGGTGCTCGGGAAGGGGTATATTTTGTGAAAAACAGAAATTTGAAAGTAAGTAAAAACAAAAAGTAAGTAGTAAGGTTTTCATATAGGTAAGGTTGAATTGTATTCTAAGTTAGAACATAATCAGGAGAGTAAAAAACTTTACCTTTAAAGTCTAGCAATGTGACTATTAATTGGTTTTTTATGAATAACTTTTGTGTGTATTTTTGAAAAAAACTAATCTTTAATTTCAATAAATAGAGAGGTAACTCCGTAAAAGTATTTAGAAGGTAGAAATATCCTTTATTTTTGTAAAAAAAGAAAAACAGTATCTGTCATGACCAAATTGGAGCGATTAACAAAACTAGAAGAATTTAAGAATAAGGAATGGTTTATTTTAGACGAGTGGGAAGACCGCGAACTGGAATACCCAGGTGACGAAAAAGTAAAAGCAATGAACGAAGAAGTGTGGTATTTTACCAACTTTTTGATGGTTCAAATAGATAAAAACGCCACAGATTTAAAAGAACAAACGGAGCAGTTTTTTAAAGATTGGAACAACGAAGATTTCAATCAAGACGAAACCGAGTTTATGATAGAAGTAGAGTATGAAGCTATGCGATTAGCGGGCTTGGATGTAGACGAACTAATGATTTGAAAGCGAGATTATTGAACTTTTAACCAAAAAACAAAATAGCCATGGATCAGAAAATTATCAATCTATTTGACGAATACACCCATAAACCCCTCAAAAGAGAGGATTTTTTGGCTCGACTAATAAAAATGGCGGGAGGCACTGCCGCTGCCATGGCTATTCTGCCACAACTAGAAGGCAAGTACGCCTTTGCCAACCAAATATCAGAAGAAGACGAAGATCTCAAAATTGAAAACATAAGTTTTTCATCAAAAAACTGCACCATGAAGGGCTACTTGGTTTCGCCTAAAAACCAAACGGTACCTCTGGGGGCGGTGATGGTCATACACGAAAACCGAGGACTTACCCCACACATTAAAGACGTGACTAGAAGAGTAGCCAAAGCGGGTTACATCGCTTTGGGCATTGATGCACTATCGCCATTTGGTGGCACTCCCGAAAACGAAGACGAAGGCCGAGCGTTGTTTCCGAAGTTGGATGTGGGCCAAAACATAGAAAACTTAAAAAGTGGCCTAGACTACCTTCGTAGCTTAAAAAACTGTAACGGAAAAACCGCTACGGTGGGTTTCTGTTGGGGTGGAGGTATGGCAAATGCCATGGCTGTAGTAGATCCTCAGCTAAAGGCTGCAGTGCCGTATTATGGCCGCCAACCCAATGCCGCTGATGTTCCCAATATTAAAGCAAAGCTATTGCTGCAATATGGCGGTTTAGACGAACGGATAAACGAAGGTATTCCAGCCTTTGAAGAGGCTCTTAAAGCCAACAAAATAGACTATAAGGTGTATGTGTATGAAGGTGCACAGCATGCTTTTAATAACGACTCTTCTCCAGCGAGGTATAACGCTGAAGTGGCTAAACTTGCCTGGGAGCGTACTTTGGGCTTGTTTTCGGAGGTTTTAAAATGAGTTAAACCCGATTAAGGCATTTACAAAAACCTAGATTGAAGTTTTAGGTGTACCTTTGTTTTTATTTTATTCAAAAAAAAGCAAGATGTCATTTAAAGCCCTTGGTCTCTCAGAGCCTCTATTAAAAGCCATAGAAACACAAAAGTATCCGCAGCCTTTTCCTATTCAGGAGTTGGCTATTCCGGCTATTTTGGCGGGCAAAGACTTGCAAGGTTTGGCTCAAACTGGCTCAGGAAAAACCGCCAGTTATGTACTGCCTATTTTGGAGAAGTTTCAAAGAAAAAGAGCGGACCGAAATTTACATTTGAAGGTATTGATTATAGTTCCTACGCGTGAGCTTGCTCTGCAGGTGAGTGAGGTAATTAGTACCTTTTCTGCTGATTTACCGATAGTAGTAAAAAATCTCGCGGTGTTTGGGGGCGTGCCATTAAATCAGCAAATGGTGAAGCTCAAAAACACAGAGGTTTTGGTGGCTACTCCTGGTCGTTTGTTAGATTTAATTTCTACACAATCTGTTCATTTGGGCAAAATAGAAACCCTCGTTTTAGATGAGGCAGACAAGTTGTTAGACCTAGGTTTTCAGGAAGAAATGGCCCAACTGTTTAAGTTGATGCCTAAAAAAAGGCAGAACATCTTGTTTTCGGCTACCCTCGATACCAAGCTTGACTATATCAAAGATACTTTACTTTGTGATCCGGTTAAAATAGAAATTGTACCTGAGGAGCAAAACATTGGATTGATAAACCAAACGGCTTATTTGTGTGCCCCTGAGCGAAAAGGACCACTGCTCAGACACCTAATAACATCTAAAGAAATGAAGCAGGTGTTGGTGTTTACATCTTCGGTTAGAACGGCAGATAACGTAACCGAAAAACTAAAGAAAAACGGCATTACGGCTTTAGCCCTCCATAGCAAAAAAACGCAAGGAGCAAGAATGGAAGCCCTGAAAAACTTCAAACTAGGAAAAATAAAGGTGTTGGTAGCCACAGACCTAGCATCTAGAGGTATTGATATTGAGGCTCTTCCGGTGGTGATTAACTACGAATTGCCACGCTCGCCCAAAGACTACATTCACCGAATTGGCCGAACTGGTCGTGCTGCCGCAACAGGGGAAGCTTTAACACTTTTTAGCCCCGAAGAGGAGCACCATTTTTATATTATCCAGAAAAAAATGGGTAAAAAAGTAGAGAAAATAGATACCGCTAATTGGGAGTTTTGAATGAGTTTAAACTTGGTTCATTCCCTGTTTTAAACAACTCAAGTTTGTAAGTTTTTTGGTTTTTTATTTTGAAAACCTGTAGCTCAAATCAAGGTTAGATTGATAAAATTTTTGGAACGAGGATTTTCTTAGTGCTGATGCAAGAGGTAGATTATAATTTGCTACGGGGCTAACTTTATTAAACGAATATTTTAAGCATACCAGCCAAATTGAGCGTCAAATGCCTCACTACACTTGTACCTCTGTTTTATGTCCGGATAGTAATTTCCACATCCTTTGAGATTGCATAAAGATCGTTTTCTTAAAAAAATAGATAGGTTTCTGATTCTCGAACGATTTGTCTGCACTATATCCTGCGTTTATTTTGGAGCTTATTATTTGAGCTTCGGAGTTTAAACCAAAACTCATCAATAAAATTAAGAGTAAATATGGAGCATGATTTTTTATTTTTGGACAAAAAAAGAGTTGAAAACATGAATTTTTACAAAGCTATTTAAAGGTAAAAGGTGCAAATAAGAATGTGTTAAAAACAGCTAAGCTTCTAGTACTAGTTTGTGATAGACCTGTTTACAAAAAGTAAGGGGGAAAGTCTAATTTGTGCTTTATTTCGAACCCATTAACTCTTTAAAAACAAGAACAACCTTTGCTTAAAAGCCAAATTCTCTTTTTTTTCTTCCTTACAGAATAACCACTTAGGCAACTTTTTTCTACTTTTCTGCAAATCGAAAAACAATATTCGTAATTTTATACTTTATGGTTTATTAATCCAATTTTATATGATTCGTAATGTTTTGATTAGCACGGCATTGGCAGCTGTAATTTTTTCATGCCAAAAAGCAGAGACTCCATGTGTGAAAACCACGTGGTATATTGATAAAGACGGTGATGGCCTTGGTAATAAAGCAAATAGCTTTGAAAGCTGCGAGCAGCCCAATGGCTATGTCAGCAATGCCAACGATACAGATGATGAGCCCAAAGTGGCCATAAATATTCCCACAAAAGGATATTCAAGTCCCAAAACCTACGACGGACTAAAGCTACTATGGGCAGATGAGTTTGAGGGCACAAGCCTTGATGAAAAAAGCTGGAACTACGAAATAGGTGATGGTTGCCCAGGAAACTGCGGTTGGGGAAATTCTGAATTACAATACTACAAAAAGGAAAATACAAGTGTAAAAGATGGCTATTTGATTATTCAGGCTAAATCTGAGGTTACAAATGGTAAATCATATACGTCTTCTAGGCTTACTACTCAGGGTAAGTTTAATTTTAAATATGGCCGTGTAGACATCAGAGCGGCATTGCCAAAAGGCCAAGGAATATGGCCGGCTCTATGGATGTTGGGTAAAAACATCAATACGGTGGGTTGGCCTAAATGCGGAGAAGTGGATATCATGGAAATGGTGGGTGGTGCAGGCAAAGACAATGTTCTGTATGGAACTGCTCACTGGGACAATAACAACAGTCACGCCTCATACGGTGGAAACACTAAGTTAGCAACGGGTATATTTAACGACGAGTTTCACGTGTTTTCTATTGTTTGGGATGCAAAAAAAATCATTTGGTACCTAGATGGTGTTCAATTTCATGTGATAGATACTACTCCTGAGGGCTTGAGCGAATTCCAAGAAGAGTTTTTCTTGATCTTCAATGTGGCTGTAGGTGGGCAGTGGCCTGGTAGTCCAGATGGCACCACTATTTTGCCTCAGCAAATGATAGTAGACTATGTCCGTGTATTTAATTGATAATAAAACATTTAGTTGAAATAATGAAAAGGGTTTGGTTATTTTAATCAAACCCTTTTTTGTTTAATGCATAAACTAAAAGTGTAAATAGCGAGTTTAATTTTTGACTTTGAGACACTTTTTGTAATTTAAATTTTCACAATATCTATTCAACAATTATGAAATATTCGCCGGGAGTATTAAGTGTATTGCCTATTTTTTATGTGGGCTGGGCAGACTCTGTTTTAAGTCCGTCTGAGATGCAACTGATCAGAAATCAAATTCAGAAGATTCCTAACTTAAGTGTAGACGATAAAAACCTACTCTTTAGCTGGACAGACCAGAAAAATCCTCCTTCTGCTGAGACTTTTGAGTCATGGTTGGTGGCCATAAAATCGTACACTCCCGAAATCAATATTGAAAAAAGAAAAAACTTGGTTCAGCTCGGTATAGAGATGGCCCAAAAATCTTCGTCAGCTTCTGAAAGGCACATTTGGGATGCACCGCTGGTGCATCAGTCTATAGAGGCTTTGGAGCATACACTTGGCCTTGACAATAGCCTCTCGCAGCAGTCTTTTTACAATGCCATTGCACCTGACAATGTAGTAGAAACCATAGAAAAGGCAGGGTTCGATACTTCCAAAATGCAGGCCATGCTCGATGGGCCTTTGGTAGATTTAAAAAACAGAACCAAGAAGCTCATTATGGATGAGTTTTTTAGAATTCCAACTGACCTTAGAGACAAGGACTTGTTGAGGCTAAAAATATTGGAACAGTGCAAAGCTTTGGCTGAGCAGGGTTTTGGGGCACATACTTTTCCTGAAGTGTACGGCGGCAAAAACTCGCCCGCAGGCAGCACGGCAATATTTGAAACTCTGGCAATGGGAAACCTGAGTTTACTTATAAAATATGGCGTACAGTTTGGCTTGTTTGGTGGAGCGGTATATTCTTTGGGAACCGAAAAACATCATCAAAAATACCTGGAAGCCCTCGGATATATGAAACTGGCGGGTTGCTTTGCCATGACCGAAACTGGGCATGGATCAAACGTGAGAGATCTTGAAACCACCGCGACTTACAATGCATCAAACAGAAGCTTAACCATACATTCGCCTACGCTTGCTTCCGGCAAAGAATACATCGGAAATGCCCTTCACAGCAAAATGGCGGCGGTGTTTTGCCAACTTATTGTCAATAACGAAAACCATGGTATACATGCGGTTTTGGTGCCTCTGCGAAACGAAAACCACGAAGAACTACCTGGAGTTACGGTAAAAGACAACGGCTACAAAATGGGCCTCAATGGCGTTGACAATGGCCGTATTTGGTTTGATAATGTGGAGGTTCCAGTAGAAAACTTGCTTAATAAATACGGAGATATTAACGAAGACGGTGTTTATTCCAGTCCAATAGAAAACCCTTCGAAAAGGTTCTTTACCATGCTAGGAGCACTTGTGGGCGGTAGGGTTTCTGTGGCTTTAGGCTCAAACACAGCTGCTAAAAAATCGCTCGATATTGCCATTTCTTATGCTCTAAAACGCAGGCAGTTTAAGACCCTAAGCGAAGAAAACGAAACCCTGATTTTGGATTATCCAACGCATCAAGAGCGGCTGTTTCCTTTAGTTGCCAAAAGCTATGTGCTGACTTTTGCTTTGGAGCGTATGCGAGAAAAATTTGAGGAAAGCTTACAACTAGACGACAAACGCGAGGTGGAGGCTTTGGCCGCTGGTTTAAAGAGTTACGCCTCTTGGCATGCTACGCACACTATTCAAGAATGCCGCGAAGCATGTGGAGGTAAGGGCTATTTGGCTGAAAACGAACTGTCTGACTTAAAGGCTGATACAGATATTTTTACGACTTTCGAAGGCGACAATCACGTGCTTTTGCAGTTGGTGGCCAAGTCTATTTTGACTGATTTTAAACAAGAATTTAATGACGGTGGCTACTCGGCCATTGTGCGTCATGTGCTCAAAAGAGTAAGTTCAGAGTATGTAGACCGAAATCCGTTTTCGGCACGAAATACCGATGCCGCACACTTGCTTAATGCTGAGTTTCACTTGCAGGCTCTGCGATACCGAGAGCAAAAACTGCTCTTTAGTCTCTCGGATAGAATGCGAAATTTCATTAAAAAAAGAATGAACCCCAACGATATTTTTCTCCGTACCCAAACTCACATGGTTACTTTGGCCATGGCACACATAGAGCGGTATATTTTTGAATGTTCGAATGATTTTTTAAACAAACAAAAAGATTCTCCCGAAAAGAAAGCATTGGAACTGATGCAACAAATCTTTGCTTTAGATGCTATTTATAGAGACCGTGGGTGGTATTTAGAAAACGATTTTCTGAATGGAGACAAGTCTAAGGCAATACGAAAAGTGTTGGCAAAATGCTACCGACAAGTTCGTCCCAATGCTCAGAGTTTTGTGAAGGCCTTCGGTATTCCAGAAGTGCTGCGAAATGCTGAGATTGTGAAGCCAAGTGTAAGTAAAGCCATTGCGTGATTAAAGATTAAAAAATGAAGTTTGTTAAGGTGCTGATTGTATGGATTTTGGGTCAAAATTGTTTTTCTCAAAATAAAACCGTGTGTATTAGCATCGACGATTTGCCAGTGGTTAATTATGGAAATACGTCTCCAGAGTTTCATTTGAAACTTACCGAAAAGCTGCTTTCGGGCTTAGCTAAACATAAGGTTCAGGCCATAGGTTTTGTAAACGAAGGCAAAATGTATGATGACAAAAACGTGCTTTTGCCTTACCAAAATACGTGTTTAGAAATGTGGTTACAGTCAGGAATGGACTTGGGAAATCACACACTCAGGCACAGAGATTATAACACCACGGACTTTAGCCGCTTTACTTCAGATATTATTTCGGGAGAAAAACAAACCAAAGCCTTGCTGACACAATATGGCAAAGAAATGAAGTACTTTAGGCATCCGTTTTTGCATGTGGGAGCTACTCAGCCACGAGCCGATTCTTTGTCTGTTTTTTTAGAAAAACAAAAATATACGGTGGCTCCTGTAACTATAGATAATGACGATTATCTATTTGCAAATGCTTATAGAAAAGCCTTAAAAAAAGGAGCGGATTCATTGGCAAGACAAATAGGAGAGGAGTATCTCTCGTATATGGAGAGAAAGGTTAAGTTTTACGAAAAACAATCTGAGGCTTTATTTGGAAGGCAAATATCACAGATTTTGTTGATTCATGCCAGTGAGCTAAACTCGGATTACATCTTGAAGTTATTGGATATTTTTCAGCGAAACAACTATCAGTTTGTAAGCATGGAAGAAGCACTTAAAGACAAAGCGTACGATACTCCCATAAGCAAATATGGTAAATATGGCATTTCTTGGATAGACCGCTGGGCCCTTTCGGCAGGTAAAAGCGGCGATTTTTTTGATGGCGACCCCGAACCCCCCAAGTATATTTCAGATTTAAGCAATCAATAGAAATTTGATTTATTTATGTGCCAAATTACAGTTTTATGAGACATTTTAGGCGATTGTCTTGTTGTTATATTTTAGGAACATTCATCATTTACAAACTATAATTTTTATTCCAGCCAAGGCTTCGTTTTGGCTTGGATATTTTATTAAAAGATTAACTATACATGGACTTTATCAGCATTAACCCATATACAAATCAGCAGATTGCTACCTATTCAGAACTAAGCGAAGAGGCTTTAAATCAGAAAATTATAAAAGGACAAAGTGCATTTGAGGCTTGGCGAACAGTTTCGTTTGAAGTTAGAGCCAAAGTGTTTATTAAAGCCGCGGAGATTCTCCGAACCAAAACCGAAATATACGCCCAAACCATTACCTTAGAAATGGGCAAACCGATAGCAGAAGCAAGGTTAGAGGTAGAAAAATGTGCGTGGGTATGTGAATATTATGCTGAAAATGCAGAACGTTTTTTAGCCACTAAAACCATAGAAACAGACGCTCACGAAAGCTACGTGGTATATGAACCTTTGGGTGGAGTGTTGGCCATAATGCCATGGAATTTTCCGTTTTGGCAGGTGTTTCGTTTTGTGGCACCGACGCTCATGGCGGGCAATGTGGGCTTGCTAAAGCACGCCGCCAACGTGATGGGCTCTGCCATTCACATTGAAGAAATTTTAACCGAAGCGGGGCTGCCTGACGGTGTTTTTCAAAATCTAATAATAGGCCACGAAACTGTGGAGAGGCTCATAGCAAATCCTTTTGTAAAAGCGGTTACGCTTACGGGTAGTGAGCGAGCAGGTAGTGCAGTAGCTGCTGCGGCGGGCAAAAACATCAAGAAGTCGCTTTTGGAGCTTGGAGGAAGCAATGCCTTTGTGGTATTGGCAGACGCAGATTTAGATAAAACCACAGATGTGGCTATAGCCGCAAGATATAGAAACAGCGGACAGAGCTGTATTGCAGGCAAGAGGTTTATTGTGGTAGCAGAAGTTTATGACGCATTTTTGTCTCTTTTCAAGGAAAAAGTAGCAGCTCTTAAATCGGGTGATCCGATGCAAGAAGGGATTCAAATTGGCACTTTGGCTAAGGCCGATTTTGCGATAAACTTACATAAACAAGTTACCGATTCTATAGAAATGGGAGCGGAGGTTATGATAGGCGGAACCTATAACGGAGCTTATTATGCACCTACCATTTTGGTAAATGTAAATGCTAAAATGCCTGTTTTTAGAGAAGAGGTCTTTGGTCCGGTGGCACCTATAATGAAAGTTAAAAACGCCGAAGAGGCTCTTAACGTAGCAAAAGACACTGCTTTTGGCCTTGGAATTAGCATTTTTACACAAGATTTACAAAAAGTAAAAACATATATAAGTCAAGTGGCGGATGCCTCATTTTTTGTAAATGAATTGGTAAAGTCGGACCCTCGCTTGCCCTTTGGTGGCACGGGTATTTCGGGTTACGGCCGCGAGCTTTCTCAAGAGGGAATCCTGGAGTTTGTGAATGTAAAGACGGTGTATATTAAGAAGTTTTGATAGGTAATTATTCTTTAGATCGTATAAGTTATAAATAATGAAGTCCTTTGGAATAACAACTCGGTATCCAAAGGACTTTATGTTTTGAATTAGGTATTTGGGTGTTTCAAATACCTAATTTTTAGGATACTTAACCGAATACGTTAGGCTTAGGTTTTTTTCTGAGGCCTTTGGAATGTTTAAGTCCCAGGTGATTTTACCTGTGGTTTCTTCTATTTTTGCTTGTGGTGCTTTCTGGTCAGAGACCTCTATAACTTTGTTTGAGCTAATCGGAAACTGGTCTTCTATACTAATTTTGATTTCTTGGTTTTTAGTGTTTCGTACCGATATGTCGTAGCCATAGTTAGAGTTAATGTTTTGACCCAAAACTTGCTTTTTCGAGTAACTTTTTACTTGCTTTCTGTCTACTATTATGCTTGGGTCTCTGCCCAATGAGATGGTAAGGGTGTCGGTATTTGAGAGGTCTAAATTTGACTTACCCACATACGTTCCCTCAAAGTACAAGTTAGCCTCCCCAGGCAGAAAATTAAACTTTTCCCAGTCCAATATATTTGCAGTAAGAAACGCCGCGGGCTCTATTTTAGGGATAGACTTGTAGACATATTCTGCCGGTATCTCTATTTCTTTTAGGTCAAAGTTTTTTTCTTTTCCATCTGATTCCAGGGTGAGGTTTTCCTTAAAAGAAAACTCCATCGAAACTGGGTTTTCTTTTTCTTCAATAAGGCTTTTGATGCTGATTGCTTTATTTCCAGAAACAGAAACGCCTGCTGCTCTTCCTGCTAATAATTCTGGTACTGATACTGACCCCGTTGCATTTTTTCTAACTTGAGGGCTATATCCCATTACCACTACTTCTTGTAGTGCTTGCGAATCCTCTTTTAGCGTAACTTCTATTGGCGAGTTTGCCGCAGCTACTGTTTGGGTTACATAGCCAACAAAACTAATTCTAATGGAATTACTCATTGAAACTCGATCTGCCGGAATACTCAACCTAAACATACCGTTCATGTCAGAAGCAACCCCAAGAGAGGTTCCTTCAAGAACCACACTTGCACCCGGAATCAAGTCGCCGTTTGCGTCTTTTATAGTTCCCCAAACCTCATTTTGTTTTTGTATGTCTGTGTTGTCGTTTAGATACTTAGAGTAGTCGTTTGGATATCCCCAAATCCAAGTTTTTAAATCGGGTAGTTTAGAGTTCTTTTTTGGGATAGAGTTGCTCAAGGTCACCTTCACGTTTTTCCAGTCTTCTCCCGAATATTGATATATTTTGCTCTTATACACCACCGTTATAGGCTGGTTTAGGCTTTTGGCGTTAAAATCATATATGGGCGACCAACCCGCGTTTTTAAGGAAATAGCTAATGGTAACCTTTAAGTTGTTAATAGTTTGTTTCGAATTTAAGGCAAAACGTATTTCAGAAAGTTTATTTTCTTTATTTAAACTTAGGATATTTAAGGCTCTGTTGTTTTCTCTTATTTCGGCGTCAAGCGAGTCAACTTTTTGTTCTAAAACATATTTTGATTTTAGAATTTTCTTCATTTTAGATTCAAAATAATCTACTGTTTTTATGAGGTCCTCGGGTTTCATGCCGCTGTAAGTACCCCCTACATTTTGATTATTTAAAAGCAACTTTTCTTCGTAGTTAAGTAATTTTTCTTCTAAGGCAATCTTGCTTTTTTCGTTTAAAATTGCCGTGTTTTTAGCTTGAATCTTAGTGTTTAGTTCTTTAAAATCCTGCTCATTGTTTAGGCTTAACTGATGAGAAAGTGAGTTTATGGTAATGGCTGGATCTGAGAAACTTATCTGTATGCTATTTTTGTCGAGTTCTGGAGAAACCCCCTTTATGATAAAGGAGTTTTCGCCGTTTTTTAAGTCAATAGTAGCTTCACGTTTTACTTGAGCCCCAGACGTAAAAATAACCACAACGGCCACTTTTGAGTCTATTTTGGTTTGGCCAAAGCTTACAAACGGAACAAGAAGTGCTAGGATTAGTTTTTTCATTTTAATTGTGATTGTTTAATTTCCGCTAAATCTAGTTTTCTTTTTTCAAATTAAAAAAAGAAAAAATCAAACAACCTCAACCGTTCTTTCTCCTTCGGCTTTCATATACCCAATTGGCGTACAAAAATCTGCAAGTCCATGAGCTTTTAGCACCTCTATTACCTCGTTTTGAGACGCTGGGCTTACAGCTATCAGCAGTCCGCCGCTTGTTTGTGGGTCTGCCAAAATAGCACGCTGTTGGTCAGTCAGTGGGCCTATTTTGTGTCCATAGCTGTCCATGTTTCGGTTGGTTCCGCCGGGCACCGAGCCTTGGGCTATGTAGTCGTATATTTCAGGCGTTATAATCGGCACTGCCTCAAAGTTTACTACTGCAGAGAGGCCAGAGCCTTCGGCCATTTCGGTTAGATGGCCTAACAAGCCAAATCCTGTTACGTCGGTCATGGCAGAAACTGACTTTAGCATACCCAGGGCTTCTCCAATTTTATTGAGTTGCATCATTTGATTTGGTGCCAAAGTTTTATGCTCCTCTTTTAAAATCGCTTTTTTCTCGGCGGTGGTTAATATGCCTACGCCCAAAGGCTTTGTTAAAAACAACACATCTCCTGCCTTTGCTGAGTTGTTTTGCTTGATGTTTTCTACGGCTACCATGCCATTTACTGCAAGACCAAATATAGGCTCGGGCGAATCAATACTGTGGCCACCGGCTAATGAGATGCCCGCTTCTAAACAAATACTTCTGCTGCCGTCTATTACCTTTTGTGCCACTTCGGCCGAAAGTTTATTTATGGGCCAACCCAATATCGCGATAGCCAAAACGGGCTTTCCGCCCATGGCGTAAACATCGCTAATGGCGTTGCAAGATGCTATTCTTCCGAAGTTAAAGGGGTCGTCTACAATTGGCATAAAAAAGTCAGTGGTAGATATTAAGGCCGAGCCATTGCCAAGGTTAAGCACTGCGGCGTCGTCTTTGCTATGGTTTCCTACTATGAGGTTTTCGTTGTTTGGCAATGCTATGTTTCCTTTAAGAATAACATCCAAAACCTGTGGTGATATTTTACAACCGCAGCCCGCTCCGTGCGAATATTGGGTTAGTTTTACTTCTTCCATGCAATCAATTTTTTATAAATGTTTTTTTAAAACGTCTAGTGTTTTTTGTACTTCAACTTCTGTCAGCGAAACTTTCGTGATCAGGTTTTCGGCATTTGGTCGGGTAAATAACCCTTTGTGATACCATTTGTCGTAATATTTCAATAAAATGCCATAGCACGACCTCAAGTCACCGTCTATGGTATATTGTATCGCGTTTTTGGTTTCAAGGCCGCCCAGTCTTTTTTGTATTCTGAGAATAGCCGTAACCAATTTGTCTTGGGGCAAAGAGCCGTATTCTTTTAAGAGATAATCCAGTCGTTTTTCAAACGGAATATCCAAAAAGTAAACTTGGCTTGGCTGCATTTGTTTCCATATTCCAGCCGGAATATTCCGATTGCCAATTCGCTGACTTTCGTCTTCGAGGTAAATGATTTTTTCGGCATCTAGTTCCGAAAACTTTACGGCAAGTTGGTTTTCAAACATCTCTTGTGAGGGTTGCGGAGGCAAATTTATTCCTCCCAAAGCAGATCCTTTGTGGCTTGCGAGAGCCTCTAAGTCTACGATTTGATAGTTTTCGTTTTGTAAAGCCTCCAAAAGGGGAGTTTTGCCACTACCGGTGTAACCACCGATTAGTTTAAACGAATAGGGGATTTCAAACTTAGCCAAAACCCAGTTTCTGAACGCTTTGTAGCCGCCGTCTAAAAGGTAAACCTCAAAGCCGTATAGGTCTAGTAGCCAGGCTATTGCTCCGCTTCGCATGCCGCCTCGCCAACAGTGAACCAGCACTTTTTTAGACTTGTTTGCGGTCAAAGTCTCTACTTGCTCTACTACGGCTCGCATTTTAGGGCCAAAGTAGTCTAGGCCTATTTTTATCGCCGTTTCTCTACTTTCTTGTTTATAAGCCGTGCCCACTACTTTTCTTTCGGCATCTGAAAACAGGGGCAAGCTCACCGCTCCTGGTATATGTGCGTGTTCGTATTCACCGGGGCTTCTGACATCAAGTATGAGGCCCGAATCTTGGTGTTCTAAAAATGTTGAGACGTCTATTCTTTGTATCATAATTTGTATAAAAAAAACACCTCAAGGGTGTTTTTAGTAGTCTTTTCTAGCTTTTTTCGCTTTTTTCTCTTCTTTCTTTTCTTTGGGCGTTTTTGTAGCTTCCTTTTTTTCGACCTTTTGGGCGTTTTGTGATTTTGCCATTTTGCTGAAGTTTTTTGAAGTCTATGTTGACCTCTTCTGCAATTTAATTATTATTCTGAATATAACGAAATAGGAGAGGGTAAACAGTTTATGAAAGGTTTAAAATCTAATTTTTATTTAGAACTGAGATGAATTTATTTTTGTCAAATTGTAAACTATAATTTACATTTGTTTATTAAACTTTACATTACTTGCTTAATTTGAGATTTTTACCCCATTACTTTAAATTTATTGGCTTATCTCTTTTTGTTATTTCCGTGTTAGGCTCTTTTTTGAATGGCTTTTTTGTAGCCCATGAACACCTTCCTTATGGCTCTCAGTCCGACGCTATTCCTCCCATACTTCTTTCAAAAGAATTTCATGTTTTACAGTATTTGGGGATTTTAATTTATGTTTTTGCTAAAGACAAAGTGTTTGATGAATTTATGTTTAAACTAAGATTAGAGAGTTTGTTTTTGGTATTTTTAGGTACCATACTCTTTTTTAGTTTTCAAGTATATTTTAAGCCAGAATTAAAAATTGAGGTTGACTACCTTTTTGATATTCAGGTACTTTCTTATTTTTTTATAAATAAATTATTTAAAGGAAGTATTACTCCAGAATCATGAAAAATCTCATACGTGTTGAGCGTGCTCGTCTTGAAATTTCACAGACTGACTTAGCTGAAAGGATAGGGGTGAGTCGACAAACCATTTATGCTATAGAAAATAATAAGTTTACGCCTTCCGTTATGCTTGCGTTCAAACTCGCTAAAGAACTAAAAGTTGACATAAACTACCTCTTTGAATTAGAAGATACGGATTGATTTAAACCGTATTATGTGCTGAATTGAAGCAATTTAAGGTTGTGTTAGATTTTCTGGAGCATAAATCAGGTTTAATTTTTGGTTAAAAAAAAGGCCAAAAGCAAAGTCCGCATTCAGCCTTTCTAGAAACTAACTTATCAAGTTATTTTTTCTTTTTTAAACTATCAAAAAACTCTTGCATTTGCTTTCCAGCAGCTTCTCTTCCTCCTAGTCCAAACGACAAGGCAAAAGCCACTGCTACTGCACCAAGGGTGAGTCCAAAGGCAAGGTTTACGATACTTTCTGCAATTCCCATAGTGTGTAATGAGAACGCCAAAAATATGCCGATTACTGCGAATCGCATGATGGGTACTAGCACGCCACTTGCTTGGGTTTTGGCCAGTGCTTTAGCTGCTATGTTAGATACAAATACACCTACCATAAGTATAACCAAGCCAAAGAATATTTTTCCAGCCACATTAAATATGTTAGTCAATATACCCTGAACTTCTGCAAGTTCAAGTTTTCCTGCGGCTGCTATTATTCCGGTGAAAAGTATAAAAAACAAAGCGATGTTTCCTAGCAAGGCAGAAAGCTTACTTGTGCCTATAACCGACTTAAGGCCAATATTTTCGGAGAATTTGTCAACGCCTATGTTGCTCAGTAATTCGGTTAAAATAGAAACCACATATTTACCTACAATATAAAATACAGCTAACAAAATAGCCGCTGCTATGATTTTAGGAACTGCCAATAGAAGCGACTCTAACATTTCGGTAGCAGGACCCGACACCGCCGTCATGTTTAAGGTATCTAGGGCTACTATTAATATCGGAATAAATATAGAAATAAAGACGATTTGCTTAACGATTTTAGAAAGACTCACGCCAGAAGAAAGGCCTATGCCTTTTCCGAAAGACTCGATTTGCTGTGACACAAAACCGATGGTTTCAGAACCGAGTTTACTTAATATATAGCCTGCAAAAATGATTACCCCAGCACCTATTACATTTGGTAAATACCCTACAAACTCGCTTAACATTCCTTGAAGAGGCTCTAAAACTCCGGTTACACCCAGCATATTAAGGGCAATCAAAAGCGTATATACCACCACTACATAATATACCAAAATAGAAAGAAATTTGTCAAGTCTAAAATTGCTTTTAGATGTGAAGCCTATTTTTTCATCCACATTAAATTTGGTCATGATTTTCATGATAAGTTTTCTAATTAAACTGGCCACGATAAAGCCGATAATTAAAAAAAGAATGGCACCAAAAACTCCAGGAATTAGGCTTCCAAAAGTAGCAGAGAGATTAGTGGTTAGTTGGTTTAGGTAGTTCATAAAAATAGTTTAAATTAATAAATATATAAAACCCGAGGTCTACGTAAAGCGTAAGGAATTTGGATTGGCAGATTGAGCCAAAAGAGCAGACCACATATGGTGAGTTTTAGTAATTTACGTAAAAAAAGGCAGAAAACCTAAACTAAATGGATAAAAAGCGGGTGTTTTGCTAAGTTTCGTTTAGCAAAGTTTAAATAATCCATTAAATACAGTACACTTTCTGGAGGTTAAATTTTCACTTTTGTACCCGTATCCGCGGCTTTGTAAATGGCCTCTAAAACCTTCAAGTCTTTCCAGCCCTCAAGGCCAGAAATGTGCTCGGGCATGGTTCTGTTTTCTAATAAAATTTGGCTGATGGCATCCATTTGGGTGGCTTGTTGATTTATGGTTGGAAAGTCAAATTCAGCCTCACGTGTTCGGCCTTTAAATGGCCCGTAGCTAATAGCGGGGCTAAGTTCAAAAGAGCCGTTTTCGGCACTTGCATAAATCCGATCAATACCTGCAGAAAGAGTCGTAGTGGAGGTGCAAATAGCTCCACTCGGAAACTCCAGTTGCCAAGTGATGGTTTCTTCTACTTCTGTAAACAGTTCTTTTCGTAATATGGGGCCATATTGGGCGGTTACGGCCATAGGCTCTTCGCCTGTGATGTATCGGCCTGCTTGCACACAATACACGCCAAGGTTCATAAGTGGGCCGCCACCGGCTAGTTTTTTATTTAATCGCCATTCGCCTTTTTCGCCAGCAAAATATCCCAAAGAAGCTTCTACTATTCTTACTTTTCCGAAAACTTCTTTCTGTCCTAAACGCATCATTTCCATGTTAAATGGCTCAAAATGTAAACGGTAACCCATGGCCAACTGCACCTTATTTGCTGTACAAACTTTTATCATCTCTAAGCAATCTGCTGCTGATACCGCCATTGGCTTTTCTACCAACACATGTTTTTTGGCTTTTGCGGCACGAATGGCATATTCTTTATGCATGGCATTGGGCAAAATTATATATACCAAGTCAACGTCGGGATTGTCTTTTATCGAATCAAAATTCTGGTAGTTATATCTGTTTTTGAGCGGCACATTGTAGGTTTTTCCCCAAGACTCCAGTTTTGATGGTGTGCCACTAACCAAAGCCGCAACTTCACAATATTCACAATCTTTCATTTGGGCTGCCATGTACTCGGCGTATCGGCCAAGGCCTACTAGAGCTACCTTTATTTTTCTTCCTAAATAGGGTTTCTTTTCTGCGGCCGTTGCCGCTAAAGGTATTAAAGTAGATGCAGCTGTAATTCCTTTTATGAAGGTTCTACGGTTAAGGGCGTTTTTCATTCTGAGAAAAATTGAATTGTTTTTAATTGCCTGACTGTGAATACAAAACTAACCCAGTTATGAACGAAAAATTATAAAAATACACAAATATTTACATTGTGTCAAAATTACACTATATTTGATTTTTCAACCTTTAAAAATTAAAAAATGATTCTAAATTCTAAAAAACTGATCAGGGTAGCCTCTGTGGTTTGCCTTATGTGTGTATCGAGAGTTTTGATTGCTCAAGACGGCACTATTTACCCTTTGGAAACTCCAGCTGAACCTAATGCAATTCCTTTAAGAACTGGAGGAGTCGAAAATCAGCCTTCATCCGAAACGTGGTTTCGTCAGTGGGGCGACCCAATGGCTCGGAATATTACGGCGGCGACTTTAACCCCTTTTTTTCCTGAGGCAGGTAAAGCCAACGGTATGGCGGTAATAGTTGCACCTGGCGGTGGTTTTAGTTGGTTGTCTTTAAAAAATGAGGGCTGGGAGGTGGCCGAAGCTTTGGCAAAGCAAGGCATAACAGCATTTGTGCTCAAATACAGGCTAAACCCAACGCCAGAGAAATTAGATGATTTTTCTGCTTGGATGAATCGCCCTCGTCCAACGGCACCCGTATCGACCGATTTACAAAATAAAACAGCCACACCGTTGCCACGACCAAGTTTAGACAATCAGCTCCAAGATGCCGAAGCAGCCTATGCCATGATTATCAATAGGGCAAAAGAGTGGGGAGTTGATACCAAAAGAATTGGTATGATTGGTTTTTCGGCTGGTGCTGGGCTAACTATGCACGTTACTTTGAATTCGAAAACTATGAAGTTGGCTTTTATTGGGCCAATATACGGAGGAATGGGCCCGGTAGAAGTTCCTAAAAATGCTCCGCCTATGTTTAACGTTATTGCCACAGACGATTTCCTTTTCAAAGGGCAATTTGGCGTAATAGATTCTTGGTACAAGGCGGGCATTCCAGTTGAGTTTCACTTATACCAAAATGGAGGCCACGGTTTTGGTCTTGGTAATCCTGACAGAACTAGTAACCGCTGGTTTGATGCTTTTATTCATTGGTTAGAGGTGAATAAGTTTTAGTAAAGAAGTAACAATAAAGAATAAATTTTGGTAGGATTTAGTTTAAATTCTACCAAAATTATGTTTCAAAAATTTCGTTTTACGCTACTTTTTTAATCGCTATTTAAACTGATTATTCAAAACTAGTTAGCCACTAAAAGGGCTTTTTTCATTTTCTACTCAGACCGCAAACTCTTAACTGGGTTCATCAATGCAGCTCTGATAGCTTGGAAGCTAACCGTAGCTATGGCTATCAAAATAGCGGTTACACCCGCCAAAGCAAAAATCCACCATTCTATATCTATCCGGTAGGCGAAGTCGCCCAGCCACTGATTCATAAAATACCACGCCACGGGGCTGCCGATTACGAGAGCAATCGCCACTAACTTTAGGAAATCTTTTGACAATAAGGCCGTTATTCCCATCACGCTTGCTCCCAGCACTTTCCGGATTCCTATTTCTTTGGTGCGATGCTCTGCTGTAAATGTTGCCAAGGCAAACAAACCCAAACAGCCAATAAACAGTGCCAATGCCGTAAACACTAAGAGAATAGAAGCCATCTGATTTTCTGATTGATACATGCGGGCAAAAGATTTATCTAAAAAATCATACTCAAAAGGCACATTGGGAATGCTTGATTTCCAAATATTTGAGATTTTTTCAATACCCGCTTTTTCGGTATTTGGCAAAAGACGTACGGCCATGTATGAACCCCACGTTTGGTAGGTTTTTGAAGATTCATGGAATATAGCGAGTGGCTCTATTGCTGCCCTTACCGAATACAAATGGAAGTCTTTGACTACCCCAACTACCTGAAATCGCTGGTTTACATTTCCCGGATATCGCATCCATTGACCTATTGGGTTTTTCCAGCCGATGGCCTTTACGGCGGTTTCGTTTAGTATTACCGATGCCGAGTCACTCTGACTATTGGCTCTAAAATTTCGACCGTCTGTTAGTTCTATTTTTAGTGTGGGCACAAAGTTTTCGTCTGTCAAATATGAGCTGATGGCAATATTTTGGACAACCGCGTTGGCTTGGCTGCCTTGTTCGGGTTCGTAGAAATCATTAAAAGCACCCAATGAAGGTAAAAAAGTGGAGTGTGTAACGTTTTTTACTTCAGGTATTTGTAATAGTTTTTGTCTAAAAACTTCTCTCTCCGATATACTTTTAAAATTTCGGGTATTGTTAATCACCAAAACATTTTCTTTCTGTATTCCAGTCTTTGAATTTTGAGCAAAACTCAACTGCCTATACACGATAATCGAGCCGAGCATCAAGACTATAGAAACTGTAAATTGAAAAACCACTAAGCCGCTCCTAACCGAACTGAAACCTCTAGAACCTGTTCCGGTTGATTTTTTCATGGTGTCTATCGTATCAAATTTTGATAAATAATAGGCTGGGTAAAGCCCCGCCACCAAACCCGTAAGTAGCGGTAAAATCAAAACTACCAGAAGCACATTTGTCTGATACAGTGATGATATTGTGAAAGTTATGCCCGTGAGTTCATTGAAAGAGCGGATAAACAAAGCGGTTATTATGGTAGCTAAGAACAAGGCCGAAATACTGAAAACAGAAGATTCGACCAAAAACTGTCCGATCAAACTGCCTTTTGAAGAGCCCAAGGCTTTTCTGACGCCAACTTCTTTCGCTCTTTTTATAGAGCGAGCCGTAGAAAGGTTAATGAAATTGACACATGCCAAAAGTAAAATAATGATACCTATGATACCAAACATTTTGACTTGTTTGCCGTCACCGAGCGTGCTTAGCCTTGAGTCTATATCGGCGTATTCGAGGTGAAGTTTGGTTAAGGGCAAAAACTTTACGTTGTATTTGTCTCCTTGTTTCATTTTGTCTTCCCAGCTCATGCCTATTTTCTCGAAAGCCGAAGGAGCGTATTTTTGAACCATTTCGGGTAGTTTTGCCTCCAGTTTGGCCAAATTAGTTTCAGTAATGGGCTTTTTAAATTTTACCCAAGTATCCATTTGAAGCCAAATCCAGCTCCAATCGAAGTTTTCGATGACCCTAAAACTTTTGGTGGGCAATAGGAAATCAAACCGCAGGGTGGAGTTGCTCGGCAGGTCTTTTAAAACACCGGAAACCGTAAAGTTTCGGTCGTTAAATGAGAGGGTTTTTCCGATAGCAGGTTCATTTCCAAAATACTTTTTGGCAGTAGTTTCGGTAAGCACCAAGCCCAAATGGCTATTTAGTGCATTTGTGTTGCCTTGCACAAATTCGAAACCGAAGAGGTCTAAAAAAGTAGAATCTACGGCTACGGCACCAGACTCATTAAAGATCAAGGGCTCGCTGTTTTTTACTTCACGCTTTACGAGCGTTTCACCCAAATTAAATGTACGTGCTGTTGTTTCTATTTCTGGGTATTCGGCTAGGCGAGCTCCCAATGGCGGAGGTGTGTTGGTAGTTTTGCCTTCCATGTCGCCCATTTTTAGATCGAGTGCCACAGCAGCAATCCGATTTGCATTTGGTAGAAAAGCGTCGTACGTCTTTTCATGGAAAAAATACATAGCCAAAAACCAGCAGGCCGCTAAGCCAATCGATAGCCCTACTACATTTATAAAAGAATAAAATGGCTGTCTGGCGAAATTCCGAAAAACGATTTTGAAATAATTTTTGAACATAGCTTTTTGTATTTTTATCAGTGACATGGCAGCTTTGCTTGTCAACGTTGGTTTTTACTCACTTTTTAAACTCTCTGCGGGGTTCATTACGGCGGCTTTTATGGCTTCAAAACTTAGAGTGGCCAAGGCCAAAATGAGCATTAGCAATGCCCCAAGTGCGAAATACCAAAGTTTTAGGTCTATGCTAAAAGCGAAACTTTGGAGCCATTTATGCACAAAAAAGTAGGCAATAGGACTCGCAATAACGACCGCCAAAAGTATCAAGACGAGGAAATCTTTGGTGATGTGGCCCAAAATATTGGCTACACTTGCCCCCAAAACCTTCCGAATGCCTATCTCTTTGGCTCTTTGTTGGGTAGCAAAAACCACCAAACCAAACAGGCCCATGCACGATATAAGTATCGCGATTGCCGTGACGGTATTTAGCAGTTTGGCCAAACGGGTTTCGGTTTCGTAAAACTGCTCGAAAACTTTGCTGTAAAACCCGATTTCTGGCATGACCATTTCGTTTGGAAATATCTTTTTATAAATCGCATGTATTTGACTTTGAAGTGCTTGTCTCTTATCTTTTTCTAGCGAAGTGCTTAAAAATGAGATGTTTCGGGCGTATTGGGGTCTAGAAGCCAAAAACATGGGTTCTATTTTGTTGTGCAGCGACAAGAAGTTAAAATCTTTTAAAACCCCGACTATTGGAAATTTGGTTTTAGTACCGTGACTGTCATAATAATCCAAGTATTTTCCAACGGCTTCTTCGGGTTTATTAAAACCAATGGCCTTGGCAAAGCTTTCGTTTACCAAAAACTCTTTTATGGTATCGCTTTTTGTGAGGTTTTGCCCCGCTGTCAGCTTTAATCCAAATAGCGAAATGTAGTGCTCGTCAACGTATTTTTGATGTGCTTGGACCGAGTATTCTTTCTCATCGTTGAAATACGAAATTTGACTTGTAGAATAGCCATCTCTTGCAGGCACTTCACTTAAGCTCAGTAGTTTAATTTCAGTCAATTTGGAAATTTCATCCGCTAGAATTCCTTTCTTCGAATCGTCTAAATGCCAGTTTAGGTTAAAATACTGCACCGCATCTTTTTTTATGCCGAGGTCTTTGTTAAGCATATATTTACTTTGGAGCACCACCATAAAAGCCCCCATAATAAATATTTGAGCTACGCTAAACTGAAACACGATTAGGTACTTTCGTAGCAAACCCGAGCCGCCTTTTCCTTGGGTGTTTAGCTGTGGCTTTAGTGATTCGGTAGGGGTGAGCCTCGTAATAAGAAAAGCAGGATATATACCCGACAAAAAAGAAGTTACGAGTATTACGGAACCTAAAATAAGTATAAAGTCTAAACTCCAAAAATCAAACACGAAGGTATCAGGAAAGAAATCTTTGAAATAAATATAAACAGGCTGAATTAGTAGGAGCGACAGAGCGGTGGCAAATAATACCAACAAAAATGCTTCTGTAAATATTTGCATAATTAGACTTGACCTAAAGCTGCCTAATACTTTTCTGACGCCCATTTCTTTTGCTCGTGACACAGCCTGAGCGGTCTGCAGGTTTATGAAATTTATGATGGCCATAAATAGCACAAAGAAACAAACCCCCATCAAAATATAAATAAAAGTCGGATTTATAACGCGGTTGTAATCGCTAGGATAATCGGTATTATAATGTAAATCGTCTAGTTTTTGTAAAACTAAAGTCCGATTGGAGGCCCATTTATCGTTTGGGTCTGAATGTTTTTTTAAGAAAGTAGCCACCAAGCTTTCAAATGACTTTTTAGAGTATTTCTTATTTAGTTTAATAAAAAACTGGTCGCCCGAGTTTGTGTTTGTCCACTGGTCAAAATTAAAGAGTTCGGCAAAACGCGGGTTTTCTATGGTAGCATACGAAATGTAATCGTTGAACCTAAAGTCGGAGTTATAAGGCAGGTCTTTTATGATTCCAGAAACCGTAGTTTGCAGCGAGTCTTCATAGATAACCTGTTTGCCAAGGGCATTTTGAGGGTCAATGTTTCCAAAATATTTATGCATTTTTGTCTCGGTCAAAACCACTTTGTTTGGCTCTGAAAGGCTACTTGATGCTGAACCAACAAGCCATTCGGCTTTAAAAATGTCAAAATAAGAATCCCGACAAATTATCATGTCTATTCGGGTGTTTGGCCCATAATCTGGTTGAGGGAAGAACTTCGGATTGTTGCCATTTGGAACTAAAGCTTTTGCCCAAAAAATCCTAAAAAAAGTGGAATTTTCTATGCCCTTCACTTCATTGACCATCACGGGAGGTATAGGAGCCGAAATGCCGGCGTTGTAGCTAAAACCGCCGTCTTTGTCTTTAAACTTAGACGTAATGCGGTATACATTTTCGGTGTTTTCTCTAAAATCCTCATAGCTAAGCTCAAACCGAGTGAGCGAAAAAATTATCAAACATGTGCTTATGCCAATCGCTAAGCCCATTATATTTATGCCAGAGGTCACCTTGTTTTTCAACAAATTTCTCCATCCAATTTTAAAATAATTCTTTATCATCGCTTGTGTTTAGTTATTTATGTTTTACAGGTCCTTTATCACCCAAACTACTCATCACTTTAATCGCTTCCGCCCAGCTCTCCATTCTATAGTAAAAACATCGAATTGCATTCAGTATTCAGTATTCAGCATTTAACATTCAGCATTCAGCATTCAGCATTCAGCGAAACGTCGCACCGCATTCACCATTAAAAATAGCCTACTCCGCCCTCAAACTCTCCACCGGATCCATGTTGGCGGCTTTTATACTTCTAAAACTTATGGTAAACAAGGCAATAACCACCGTAGAAACACCCGCAATGGCAAAATACCACCACTGCATATTTATGCGGTACTCAAAGTCTTGGAGCCAAATACTCATCACATAGTAGCCCACAGGGAATGCCACCAAAAGCGAAATGCCGATTAGTTTTAAAAAGTCTTTCGAAAGCAAGGCCACTATTTGTGGCACCGTAGAGCCCAGTGATTTTCGAATGCCTATCTCTTTAAATCTCCGTTCGGTAGTAAACGTGATAAGGCCATATAGGCCCAAACACGCTATAAAAATGGTCAAAAGGGCAAAATACCTCAGCACGGTATTCATGTTGGCCTCTTTTACGTATGTTTCGTTAAATAATTGATCCATAAATGCATATTCAAACGCTTCGCCAGTGCCAAACGCCTCCCATTTTTGTTGCATGCTGCTAAGCAAACTTTTTAGGTCGGCGGTGTTGGTTTTTAGTATCAGTCCATAGTACGGATTGTACTGCATAATCATAGGCTCAATCGGCTCGTGTAGCGAGCGTGCATGAAAGTCTTTCACCACACCAATCACCGTCAGTGGCACACTGCCTTCTTTGGTTTGTTTATATATCATTTGGCCCACAGGCTCGCCCTTCAGGCCGAAGGTTTTCACAGCTGTTTGGTTCAAAATCACATGCTGATTTTCGGTAGAAAAATCGCTTGAAAAGTTTCGCCCCTTTTCCACGGTCATGCCCAAAGTGGGGATATACGCTTCGTCTATACTGTACGAGCGAGTTCGCAGCTTTTCCATCGAAGCTGCTGATGTCGTGATCAGTTCCATGCCGTCGTCGGTGGGGCCAGCAGGAATAAACGCCGACATCGTGATGCTCTTAATTTTTGGATCGCTCAGCAGCTGCTCTTTGTAAACGTTTAGGTTTGAGCCCAACAGTCCTGCGTGTCGCATCACTATCAGGTTGTCACGCTGATACCCCATGTCTTTTTTGTTTATGTAGTCCATTTGTTGGCCCACCACAAGCGTGGCCAATATCAGTGCCACCGAAACCGAAAACTGAAACACCACCAAGCCACTTCGTATGCCCTTGTTTCCGCCTGACGAGAACCTGTTTTTTAAAGAAGCTAAAGGCTTAAAAGAAGACATGAAAAACGCGGGATACGCTCCCGCCAAAAGGCTAATAAATAAGGTTAAAACTATGAAGAGAAGTATGTTTAAAGGCTTAACAATTAGTTGCCAATCTAGTGATTTTCCAGAAAGGTCATTGAAGTAAGGCAAAGCCACAAATACCATAGCTACGCCCAATACCATAGCCACCAAAGTGACCAAAAACGATTCGGCCAAAAACTGAACCACCAATTGTTTTTTCGCCGAGCCAAGCACCTTTCGCATGCCTATTTCTTTCAGCCTTTTTGAAGCTCCGGCGGTAGACAAGTTCATGAAATTTATACACGCGATCAGCAACATAAACAAGGCTATCGCACCAAACATATACACCGTTTTTATGTCGCCACCTGCCGAAAGGTCAGGGTTGGTGAAGTTGGAGGAGAGGTGAATTTTGGTTAAAGGCTGCAAAAAAAGCCCGATAGAATTTCCCTTTGAAAGAAACTCGTCAAACGACATTCCAAAGCCAGCCTTTACTTCGGAACCCATATATTTTTTAGCAATAACTGGCAGTTTTTTTTCCAAAGCCTCGGAGCTCGTGTTTTTATCTAAAAGTAAGTACGTATGAAAACTCCCCGACATCCAACTTTGGCTTTTGGCTTCTTCGTTGTTTGCCAAAGAACTAAACATATCAAACTGAAAATGAGAGTTTTGGGGCACATCTTCTATAATTCCGCTTACCGTATAAATTCCAAACCCTTCTAATTCTAAGGTTTTTCCGTAGGCGTCTTCCTTTCCAAAATAGGTATTTGCCAGTGAGCTACTCAGCACCAATCCGGCAGGGTTCTCAAGGGCAGTTTTGGCATTTCCTTTTAAAAATTTTAGTGTAAAAATATCAAAGAAATTTGGGTCAACTTGAGCCATTTTTCCGCTACGTATTTTTTTCGTTCCCGTGTTTACTTTTTGCACATTAAAGGTGTTTTTTAACCTCGTGCTGCTCAAAACCTCCGAAAACTCCCGCTCCAGCGTACTACCCACAGGTGCCATCACCGAAGACTCCCTGATGTTTTCGTCACCTAATTTTGCTTTTAGTGTAACCCGCACTATGCGGTCAGCGTTTTCATTGAACCTGTCGTAGCTTAGCTCGTCCACCACAAATAGCGAAATCACCAAACAAGAAGCAATGCCTATCGCCAAACCAAGTATGTTTATGCCAAACATCGCTTTGTTTTTAAGTAAACTTCTCCAGGCTATTTTAAAGTAATTTTTTATCATTTTTTTACGTGTTTTATCGCTAAGCTTCTGGTTTTTTATTTGGGCAGCCGGGCAGGCTATCCGCACTCGCTCTCCCTCTGCGGCAAATGCCAGCAGAGGAAGGAGCTCAAACAATGCTCCTATCCTTGCTGCATGACATACCCTAAATTTTCAATATTCTCGTTCAAATTTTTAACTCCCAATTCTCAATCATATATGTTAAGAGACTTTTAGGCTTAACACCGTTTATTCGCTTTTTAGACTTTTCACCGGATTAACCATAGCGGCTTTGAGCGACTGATAACTCACTGTAGCAAATGCCATAATAATGGCCAAAATGCCCGCTACACCATACGCCCACCACGGCATATCTACATGGAATGCAAAACTCGATAGCCAGGCACTCACAAAATACCAAGCCACCGGCGTAGCTATCAAAATAGAAATAAACACCAACTTCAAAAAGTCTTTTGACAGGTGGCCCACTATGCTAGACACACTCGCTCCCAGTACTTTTCTCACGCCTATTTCTTTTATGCGTTGTTCGGCTGTGTAGGCCGCCAAGCCAAATAAGCCCAAGCAGGCAATCAATATCGCCGTAAGTGAAAAGAACAACACAATTCTATACGTTTGCTTGTCGCTTTCATACAGCTTTGCCGTAAAATCATCTAAAAAAGTATACTCAAAAGCCGAGTTAGGTATACTTTGCTTAAACAGCGATTCTATGGTTCCGAGGTTACTTTTGATGTTTCCACCTTCGCAGCGTATCAGTAGGTTCGGTCTGCCTTCTGAGGCATGGTTATGAAATGCATAGGCACCTATTGGCTTATGGAAATCTTCAAAATGAAAATCTGCTACCACGCCTACTATTTTGGCATTGTTCCACCCAAAAAGATTGTAGGCGGTTTTACCTATGGCCTCCTCTGGCGTAAAGCCATAAAAGTCAATCGCGGTTTTGTTTAGCACCACCTGCACGGTTGTGTCTTGGTCGTTGGTTTTGGGCTCAAATGCCTTACCTGCCAACATCGGTATATTCAGTGTTTCGAAGACATCGGGCGAAGTGAAATTGGATTGTATAGACATTACTTTTTCAGGCTCATTGGGCATCGAAAGTGTTCTGCCACTTCCCGAAGCCCCCGGGTATGTTTGTGCACGAGACACACTTTTTATAAAGCTTTCGCCTTTCAGATTATTTATAAGGGCGTTTATTTGTGCGGAGGTTTCGGCACCTTCGGTAGACACACTCACTACCTGATTTACATCAAAGCCAAGTTTTTTGTTTTGAATAAAGTTTAATTGGGTAAAAAACACAATGGTGCTTATAATCAAGACTATAGAAGCCGAAAACTGTAAAACCACCAATGATTTTCGAATTCCTTCTGCCGAAATAAAGCTTTTTTCTTTTCTGCCAAATAGCGAAAGTGGCGAAAACGAAGAGATCATTAAAGCAGGGTAGGAGCCCGCCAAAAGTGTCAAAACGAGGGTAATCAAAACGAGTGAAACAAGAACCATTGGGTCAAGTAAATCGAGTACACCTATGGTATTGCTCGCGATATAATTAAACAAGGGCAAGCCCACTATAAACACTACAATACCCAATATCATAGCAAGCGAAACCATCAAAAATGCCTCTACATAAAATCGTGTTATTAGGCTAGATTGTGTGGCTCCCATCACTTTGCTAATGCCTACTTCTTTTTGGTTTTTTTGTGACTGTGCAGTGGCCAAATTCATGTAGTTTATGCATGCTATCAGCAGTATGCCCAAGGCTAATCCGATGAGAATATTTACTTGGTTTTTATCGCCATATCCACTTGTGCTTTGGTTGCTAATGTCAGTAGAATACAGGTGAGTTTCTTCAAATGGTTGAAACCAGAAACTAAACCACTGCTCGTTTTTTGGAACATATTTATCTAGCACTCCTGCCGCTTTTTTGGTAAGTGCGGCCATATTTGTGTTTGGGTTTAAAAGTACATAAGTTTCATAGCTGGCATTGCTCCAGTGGAGTTCTTTGCTGGCCCACTCCATGGTGGCAAAAGAGCCCAGCATGTTTGCCTGTAAGGTAGAATTTGCTGGAAAATCGGCATAAACGCCTGAAACTATTACATCATACTGATGGTCTATACTCATGGTTTTGCCAACGGGGTTTTCGCTGCCAAAATACTTTTCGGCTGTAGACTTGCTTATCATCAGCTTATTAGGTGCATCTAAAGCCGTGGCGGCATTGCCCTGTAACATCGGGATATCAAAAATTTCAAAAACGCCCGGGTCGGTCCACATCAGGTTTTTTTCTGTAAATTTTTTATCATTTACATTGATAAAAGCCGTTTTGCCAAACGAGTGAGCAAGAAAACGCGAATAGGCTTTTACCTCAGGTAGCTCTTGTGCAAAGGTGGGTCCGACTATATTCGGAACATTTCCCCATTTATTTACTTCCTCGCCAAAAGTGGCCGTGACACCCACTTTGGCTATGTTTTTATAGTTTTTATGAAAGCTGTCAAACGATAGTTCTTGTTTGGTAAACAAAAATAAATACAGAAAAATGGCGAGCCCAACCGATAAGCCGAACAAGTTGAGAACTGAGAAAAATCCATTTTTCTTAATGTTTCTCCAAGCTATTTTAAAATAATTACGTACCATAGTTGATTTTTTTTTAATTCAAATTCTATTTATTCTGAGTCTTGGGTTTTATTCACTTTTAAGACTTTTAACCGGATTCATAAGTGCGGAGCTAAGCGAATGATAGGCCACGCTCAGCATTGAGATAGTAAATGCCATCGCAATAGTGATAGCAAAATACCCCCAACTGATGTCTATTCTATGCACAAAACCTTGTAGCCATTCTTTAGAAAAATACCAAGCCAAAGGCAAGCCAATGAGCGTAGCCACCAAAACCAATACCACAAAATCTTTAGACAGCAAGCCGATGATGTTGCTGATGTCTGCTCCCATAACTTTGCGTATGCCTATTTCTTTTTTACGCTGCTCGGCCATAAATGCCGCCATGCCTATTAGTCCTAGACACGCGATCAGTATAGCTATTATAGACGCGTATTTGTACATTAAGCCTAATTGATTGTCTGCTTTATAGAAATTGTTAATAGACTCTTCGTAAAATTCCCCGTTAAATGCATATTCGGGAAACACGCGGTCGTGGGCTTCTTTTATTTTGGCTACTGTGGCCTGAATGTTTTTGCTTTGCATTTTGACTGAGCAGAGCCACATAAAACTTGACTTTCTTGTAATCAATATAGGGTTGATACTTTCTTTGGCACTTGCCGTTTGAAAATCTTTTACTACCGCTGCTATGGGTGCCCAGCCATTGCCGCCCAGTCTTACCTCTTTGCCTATGGCGTCTTGAGGCGATATGTTTCCGGCTTTTTTAAGGAAGGTTTCGTTTACTACGTACCTTTTGCTTGAGTCTGTGTTTGGGGGTATTACACCCGCCAATACCTTTAGGTTATAGGTGTCATAATAACTGGCATCGGCAAATTTTAAACTCACGTTATAGCCTTCATCTTCAGCCCTGTGGTTATATGCAAAGTTTGATTGCCAGTTGTTTGAGGTAGACGGATTGTCGCTGTTAAAACTCACAGACTTTAGTTCTGGAATATTTCTAAACTCACTTTTAAGGCTTTCGTTTCTGTTGCTTAGTTCGGGGTCTACGTTAAATATAAAGACGCCTTCTTTGCTGTATCCCAGGTCTTTGGTGTTTAGCATTTCGAGCTGACCGATATTAATCAAAGTAGAAAATATCAAGAAAACGGCTATCGCAAACTGAAATACAATCAGACCTTTTCGGAATGAAAACCCGGCCCTCCAACTTGATTTTGAGACTTGCCTAAATGCCTCCAAAGGAGAAAAGTTAGACATCACAAATGAAGGATAAAGGCCTGACAACAAGCTTATAGCCACTAGCAGTAAAACACAAAATGGCAATAAGAAAGTATTCGAAAACAGCGAGTAGTCTTTCGGTAAATCAAACAAGTCGCTCAAAAATGGCTGACATAAAATGGCCACCAAAACCCCAACAAAAAGCGAAAGGCCGGCTATTAGAAAAGTCTCGATTAAAAATTGTGCTGAAAGTTGGCTTTTAAGGCTACCGAGTGTTTTTCTAACGCCTACCTCTTTCATGCGGTTGTTTATGATCGCCGTAGAGATATTTATGAAGTTAAAACACGCCATCAATATGATGAGCAAACCTATAAAAGCGATGCCTCTTAACTTAGATTTTGAAACAACTTTGCTTTTAAAATTCTCTAATTCGGCATCAAAGTGCATGCCCGAAAGTTCGGTTATATAATGTTCCTTAACGTCTTTGTCGCCACGATCTTTGTAGGCTTCTGTTGAAAACTCAGCGATTGTTTTATTTACTTTTTCTTTTGACTGATTGTCGGCTATTTTAAAGTACATGTGGTCGTTGCTGCTGGTGCTGCCCCAGTCGTCAAACTTCGTGAAACCCCACTTGTCTGGGTTTTTTCTTTTGGTTTCGTACGAGAAAACCAAGTTCATCGGGAAGTCTGTATTCAATGGAACGTCTTCAAGCACACCCACTATACGGACTATGTCTGTGTTGTTGACTTTTATAAATTTCCCCACTGCTTTTTCGTAGCTTCCAAAGTATTTTTTTGCAAAATCTTTTGACAAAACAGCCACATTGGGCTCCGCCATAGATTTTGGGTTTCCTATTAACCAAGGAAAGTTAAAAACCTCAAAAAACTCAGGGCCGGCACAGATACCATCTGCTTCTTCCATGTATTTTTCAGGACTATCGGTAGCGGCATCTTTCATGACGGTTATCTGAGGGCCAGCTACTCCATATACAGGTACAAATGTCCCCAGTTCTGGATGCTGTTCAGACAGCGTTTTTTGGAAGGGAAGCGGGCTGCCAGGGGTAAACTCCACTTGGCCAGATGGCGAAGTGGTTTTTCTGACAAAACGATAGATTTTTTCAGGGCTATTATGGAAGTCGTCGTAAGAGTTTTCGAAACTCACATAGGCAAAAATCAGAATGGCCGTAGCCACGCCAAGTCCTAGTCCTAAGACATTTATGAGGTTGTATCCTTTGTTTTTATGGATATTTCTCCAAGCGATTTTAAAATAGTTTCGTATCATAATATTTTAACTTTTTCTTTATAATCAAATACTTTGTTAAGTATCATTTCACTATTCACTTCTTAAACTTTTAATTGGGTTCACAAACGCCGCTTTTATGGCTTGATAACTAACGGTTATGAGGGCCACTATCACCGCCGAAGCTGCGGCTAACAGGAAATACCACCATTCCATTTCTATGCGATAGGCGTATTTTTCTAACCAGTTTTGGAGGTAAAACCAAGCAACCGGAAAGGCGATGATGGTAGAGATCAGAATTAAAACTATAAAGTCTTTTGAGAGCATGCCGATAAGGCTTTCCACGCTTGCTCCGAGGGTTTTTCTGATGCCTATTTCTTTGGTTCGCTGCTCAGCTGTAAATGTGGCGAGCCCAAATAAACCCAAACATGAGATAAATATGGCCAAAATAGCAAACACGCTGGCTAGGCTGCTGATGGTGGTTTCGGTGGTATAGAGTTTTTTAAATTCTAAATCGGCAAACTGATAGTTTACCGGATAGCTCGGGTTGTATCGTTTAAATATTTGCTCAATACTATTTATCGCCATCTTAGTTTTTCCGGGTTCGGTTCTTATAATTGCATAGCCCCAATGCTCAGCTTTTGGCATTAATCTTAAGATAAGTGGTTCGATGGTTTCTCTGACGTTTTCGTGGTGAAAGTCTTTCGTTACCCCCACTATTTGACCTTTTTGGTCCCAAAATGTCAGCTCTTTTCCTATTGGGTCTTTGTATCCAATTTTTTTAGCGGCGGCTTCATTTATCAAAAAACTCAAGGAATCGTTACCGAAACTAGCATCAAACTCTCTGCCGTTTAAGAGCGTGATGTCCATGGTTTTTAGGTAGTCATACGAAACTGGGTTTTGTGAAAAAACCATTATTTGAGTAGTATCTTTTCCTGGCCAATTGACGCCTTGAGTGCTGCTTCCTACCTCTAGTGGGGTGGCTTGGCTGGCAGACACCGTGGCTATGCCAGGAGAGTTTTCAAGTTCTTGTTTTAAAGTAAAAAACTTAACTCTCACGTCTCCTTCTATAGGTACATAAAGTAGGTTTTGGCGGTCAAAACCGAGGTTTTTGCTTTGGATAAAGTCTATTTGTTTAAAAACTACTATCATGCCCAATATGAGCATTATGGACAAACCAAACTGAAATACCACGAGTCCTTTTCTGAAAAAAGTAGCACTTGGCTTAAATTTAAGGGCACCTTTAAGCACCACAACAGGATTAAGCGAGGCCATAAACAATGCCGGATATGAACCAGAGGCGATGCCTGTAAGGACCGTTAAAGATATTAATTGAATCCAAAAAACAGGGTTTGAAATGTCAATTGAAAGTGTTTTTTCAGTAAGGGAATTAAATGAAGGCAAAACCAATACCACAATAAGTAGCGAAAGGAGCATCGCGAAAAACGCTATTAAAATGGACTCACCCATAAACTGGCTTATCAAAACCCAGCGAGGGGCTCCTCCTACTTTTCGTATGCCTATTTCTTTGGCCCGAGTTACCGAACGAGCCGTGGCAAGGTTCATGAAGTTTATACAGGCAATAATCAATATAAAAATAGCTACGATGGAGAATATGTTGACATAGTCTATTCGTCCGCCGGTTAGCACACCCGCCTCGTAGTTGCCGTGGAGGTATAGGTCCCCAAAGTTTGCCAGGAAAATCTCTCTGTTGGCGTCTGGGTCTTTTTGTAAAACGTAGTTTTTTATTTTAGCATTTACCTTTGCTACATCTGCGTTTTTGTTGAGCAATACGTAGCACCTTGGTCCACCATTGCTCCATTCTTTGGCCCATTCGTTGTCTTTTATCCAGCTTTCGTAGTTCATCAAATAATCAAACTTTAACGAAGACGTTTGGGGTACCTCTGCCAATACGCCGGTTACGGTCATCAGTTCTTTGTCATTGATTTTTATGCTTTTGCCGAGTGGACTAGTTTTCCCAAAATACTTTTCAGCTATTTTTTTTGAAATAACGATAGAGTTTGGGTTTTTAAGAGCAGAGCTTGAGTCTCCCATTGTTAATGGGAAAGAAAACATGTTTAGAAAATCATTTTGCACGTATCTGCCGTGTTCTTTTTCGTAGATATTTCCGACAGTAAAGAGGGTTTCTTCTTCCCAAAGAATTTGGCTTGCGGCTTCTATTTCTGGAATGTCTTTTTTGATGTTTTCGGCTAAAATTCCGGGTCCGGCGAAGTTTGTGCTTGGCTGCCCTTCGTAGAATTGGTTACTTAATACCTGGAAAATCCGCGTATTATTTTCGTGGTATTTATCAATAGATTTTTCGTTTTGTACCCACATAAATATGAGCAGACTACTCGCCATACCAAGAGCTAGACCTAATATATTTATAGCAGAAAAAGCCTTGTTTTTAAGGATGTTTCTCCACGCTATTTTGAAATAGTTTCGTATCATTTTTTTAATTTTTTCTTTTTTGAGAATAGTCTTTTTTTTGGGAAGAAAAATACATTTTATTCCCCCCTCAAACTCTCCACTGGATTTACTATTGCGGCTTTGATGCTTTGGTAACTTACCGTCAAAACGGCAATTAGAATGGCTATGCCTGCGGCCGAAACATACACCCACCACGCTATATTAATTCTGTAGGTAAAGTCTTCCAGCCATTTGTTCATGGCATACCAGCCAATTGGTAAAGAAAACAATATGGCAATGCCCACTAGCTTTAGAAAATCGGCTGATAGTCTGACGGTTATCTGACTTACGCTGGCTCCCATTACTTTTCTTACCCCGATTTCCTTCACACGTTTCTCGGCATTAAAAGCCGCCAAACCGAATAGTCCCAAACAGGCTATTATTATGGACAATATGGTAAAGGTGATAAACAATTTGCCTAGTCTTTGCTCGGTGTCGTAGGTGCTGTTAAATGAGTCGTCAAGGAAATAATGGTTAAAAGGTTGCCCAGGAGCTACTTTTGTCCATGCTAGTTTTACGCTTTCTAGCGTTTGTTTAAAATCACCCGGCTGTAGTTTTATCGTAAGCTTATTGGCTGTTTTGCCCAAGTGCATACTCCATGCTCCTATTTCGTCTTTGAAAGAAGTATAATGGAAGTTTTTTGCTACACCTATTATTGTGAAAAACTCACCTTTTTCATCGTCTAAGGCATTCGAAAGTCTTTTTCCAATAGCTTCTTGCGGCGTGAAACCTAAGATGCCAACCGCGGTTTCGTTTAATACTATTCCCGACGAATCGGTCATAAACTGTTTGTCAAAGTCTCGTCCTGCTATTATTTCAAGATCTAAAGTTTTGCCATAGTCGTGATCTACACTCCAGGTTTGCATTTGCACGGTTTTGTCTTGTTCTGACGAGCCCTCTAACTTATATCCGTTGTCAGACCTGTTTGATGGAGTTGGTAAAAACGAACTTAGTGTGGCCGAGCTCACGTTTGGTAGGTTTAGTATTTCTTGTTTAAATGATTCTACTTGATTGCCCGCCGCATATACATCGTCAATGACCAATAGCTGTTCTTTGCTATAGCCCAAGTCTTTGTTTTGAATGTATTGGAGTTGCTGGTACACCACAAAGGTGCTCATCATTAAAAACACCGAAATAGAGAACTGAAATACTACCAAAGAATTTCGGATTCTGCTGCTGCCGATACTGTTTACTCCTGCAGATTTAAGTACTTTGATAGGTACAAATCTGGATAAGAAAAAAGCGGGGTAACTTCCTGATAATAAGCCTAAAAATATAGTTGAAACAAATAGGATTAACCAGAAAATTGAGTTCAAAAATGGAATTGAGATGTCTTTGCCTGATAGTTGATTGAAAAAAGGCATAGCCAAAAGTGCGAAAATAAGGGCTAGTCCCAGGGACAAAAATGTCAGAAGGCCGGACTCGGTCAAAAACTGTACAATTAAGCCAAATTTATCCGAGCCCAAAGTCTTGCGTATACCTACTTCTTTGGCTCTTTTTAGCGACTGAGCCGTAGACAAATTCATGAAGTTTACAGAAGCCAATACAATCAAAAACAGGGCAATAAAAGAAAAAATGTATACGGTTTGTTTGTCGCTATTTGTGCTTATTTCTGCCACTCTATTTGAAGACAGGTGGAGGTCGTTTAAGGCCGTTAGGTGGTATTTGATATAGTTTCCTTCAGCTTCAAATGATTTGCGAGTTACACCGGGCATTATGGCTTGGGCAAAAGGCACGATGTATTTTTCGAAGAGCTGGTTAAGTGGTGCGTTTAAATCTGCAGCGGTAATGCCTTCGTTTACTTTTATAAATGTATTAAAATTATTACTTCCCCAGTTTGCATAATCCTTGGCGTCTTTAAAGCCTTCCATGGCCATAAATACGGAGTAATTTCTTAAAAATGAGTTTTTGGGTAGGTCGTCTATCACGCCTGTTATTTTAAATGTTTCTTCGTTGTTGATCAATATACTTTGACCTAAAGCCGAAGTTTTTCCAAAATATTTTTCAGCGGCAGCTTTGCTTATTACTACCGTTTGAGGGTCTCTAAGAGCTGTTTTTACATCGCCTTCGAGTAGGTTAATGCCAAAAAACTCCATGAAGTTGGCGTCTGCAAATGTGCTTTGCTCTTCTTTTAAGTTTTCGGTAGAATTGCTTTTTCTAAGCAACATACTGCCCCATGTTCTGAAACGCGTGGCGTCATTTACTTGTGGGTAGTCTTTTTTTAGAGTAGAGGCCATGGCTGCCGGCGTAGTGGCAAATTCCTGTGCTTGGCCTCCAAATTTTATGTCCGCATTTACTCTATAAATTCTGTCTGAATTTACAAACATGCGGTCGAAACTTAATTCATCGCTTATGTACAGACAAATCAAAAGTGCACCCGCCATTCCGATAGACAAGCCGAGCATGTTTAAGAATGTAAAAAAGGGTTGTTTTTTGAGGCTTCGCCAGGCAATTTTTAAAGAATTTAGTTTCATGTTTTTAAGTTTTAGCTTTTTTCGATTTGTAAAAAACGTACGCCCTGAATATTTGGAACCTACACGTGGAAGTTCTCTGTAACTATCTTACCATCAAACAAATTGATGATTCTGTGTGCAAAACCCGAGTCATACGGTGAGTGCGTTACCATGGCTATAGTAGTGCCTTCGTTGTTGAGTTCTTGTAAGAGTTTCATTACGTCTTCGCCATTTGCCGAGTCAAGGTTTCCTGTAGGCTCATCGGCTAGTATAAGCTTGGGTTTGGCTACCACCGCACGTGCTATGGCCACACGCTGCTGCTGCCCACCTGATAGCTGCTGCGGAAAGTGGTTGCGGCGGTGCATCATGTTCATACGCTCTAGGGCTGCTTCTACTTTTACTTTGCGTTCGGCGGCTGGCGTTTTTAGGTAAAGAAGCGGAAGTTCTACGTTTTCAAAAACCGTAAGTTCGTCTATTAAGTTAAAGCTTTGAAACACAAACCCGATGTTTCCCTTGCGGTGCTGTGCACGCTGGCGTTCGCTCATTTGGGCTACTTCTGTGCCATAAAAATCATAACTTCCCTCTGTTGGGTTGTCTAATAGCCCCAGTATGTTTAGTAGGGTAGATTTTCCACAGCCTGATGGCCCCATGATGGCCACAAACTCGCCATCTGCTATTTCTAAATCTATGCCGTTTAGGGCGGTAGTTTCAATCTCCTCGGTGGTGAATATCTTCTGAAGGTTGCTTGTCTTTATCATATTTCTTTTGTTAAATGTTTTTTTAAAAAATCAATTTGTCTTCAATTATTTTAATTCCAAAACCTCTTTGTCTCCATAGTTACTGTATGAGCTCGTAATCACTTGGTCACCAGGCGAAAGACCGTCAAGTATTTCATAATACTGTGGGTTTTTTCTGCCTAAAGTAATGTTTCTTTTTACTGCTTTTTTGCCGTCTTTTTCTAATACATACACCCAGTTTCCGCCGGTGTCAGAGAAGAATCCGCCCACGGGTAGAAGCTTCGCTTTTTGTGATTCGCCCAGTTCAAGTCGTATCGGTGACGACTGCCCCCTACGAATACCCGAAGGGGCAATTTTTGTAAAAATCATATCTACCGCAAACCTTCCGTTTAGTACTTCGGGGTATACTTTTATGATTTCCATTTGGTGGCTTTCGCCGCTAAACTCAAACTTGGCTTTTAGTCCTGTAAATATTCTAGAGATATAGTGCTCGTCTATTTCCGCCCTGAGCTTAAAGCCGTTCATGTCGTCTATTTGGCCTATATTTTGACCCTGATTTATGTTAGATCCTATTTCTACATTGATAGATGAAAGCAAACCAGAAACGGGGGCTTTTACCACCAAGTTTTCAAGTGTTTGTCTCCAAAGGTCCACGTTTTTCTGTGTTCTTGTAAGTGTACCTTCTAGTTGTTTTATTTGTAAACCTGAGTTTTCTTCTTGGTATTTTTGAGACTCTATTTCAATGTCTCTTTGTCTTTTCAGACGCTCATATTCACGTTTGGTTTTTTGGTAGTCCATGTCAGAAACCACGTTGTCTTTTTTAAGATTTGCGTTTCTGTCAAAAGCGTCTTTTGCCTGAGCTATTTGGAAGTCGAGGTCGCTCAAAGTTTTTTGTAACGTAAAGCGTTCTACTTTTAGTCGTTGTCTGGTATTTTGGAGGTCGTTTACCAATCGGCTTGCCTCGGTTTCAGACTGCAAAAAGTTTAGTTTTAGCTGCTGGTTTTCTAAGCGTAAAATAATGTCGCCTTGCTTTACCATGTTTCCACCTTCTACCAATTTTTGGGTTACATATCCACCCACTATGGCATCGAGCTGAATGGTTTTGAGCGGCTGAACCACGCCTTGCACGATTATAAATTCGTCGAAGTTTCCTTCGCTGACTTTGCTGATTGTTAACTTTTCGGCTTCTACATTTAGCTTTGCTCTTTTGTCAGAAAAGAAAGCCAAGTAGATCACAAATGCAGCCAAAGCCAAGCCTAAGCCCGTGAATATCATTTTTTGTTTTGTCCAAAACCTTTTTGCAATTACCTTATCCATCTATTTTTTTGTTACTGTTTTAATATATGTAATGCCTTTTTCGTGCCAAACTCACAAAGTGCTAATAATAAGGTAATTGTAAAATATTGATTATTTTTTTTTGTCCACTTTCGGACATTCTTTGTCCGTTTTTGAGCGGATAGAATTAGATAAATTCTAGTATAAATGCAGTGCCTTGTGGGCTGATAGACTGATAGTTAATCTTGGCATCGTTGAGTGCCATAATTTGTCTCGATAGACTTAAGCCAATACCCGAGCCGAGTTTTTTGCTGGTAAAAAACGGAATGAATATTTTCTCGCGTATGTCAAGGGGTACTCCGGTGCCGTTGTCTAATATCTCTATCGTTTTAATTCCGTTTTTGAGTTTACTTCTTACCGATATCTCAGGAGAGTCACAAGTGTAGTTTGCCTCAAAAGCATTTTTGATGATATTGATTAGTACTTGTTCTAGCTGGTCTTGATCTATGAATATTTCAAAGTCCGCATCGTAGTCAAAGCTAAGTTTTATGTTTCCTTCGGCTACTTTTGGGGCAAAAATTCCCTCCACTCTTTTGAGCAAATCTGTGACTTCTATGTGTGTTTTTGAGGGTAAAGGAATAGACGTAAACTCGCGATAAGCATTCACAAATTTCATGATGCCGAGGCCGCGTTTTTGTACGGTTACAAGGGCCTCTTTGAGGTCGTTTACAGATTCTATTTCTGTGGCTGTAGTGGGTTTTATTTCATCATTTACAATGTCTCGCATGGTTTCGGCAAGCGAAACTATCGGCGTTACCGAGTTCATTATTTCATGTCTAAGTACCTTTGTAAGGTTTTGCCACGCTTCTAACTCTTTGATTTGCAGTTCGGAGCGAATGTTGTGTATCGCAAGTAGCCTTATTCTGCGGCCACGCATCTGAATTTCGGTGATAGAAAACGAGAGGTCGTTGTCTTCTAAGGTTAGCAGACGTGACTCCCCGGGTTTTAGCGACTCCAATACTTCAAATATGTGAGGTTGTTCGGCTTTGAGGTCGTTGATGTTTTTTAGTCGATACACCCGCAGAAGTTTGTTGGCGGTTTGGTTGCTTATTTCCACTTCGCCGAGTGTATTGTAAGACACTATGCCTACGTTTATTTGCTGAATAATGGCGTTGATAAAATGGAGCGTTGCTTCGCGTTCGGACCTAACCTGATTAAAACTCGAAATAACGGCGTTGAGGTCAGAGTTGAGGTCTTTAAAACTCTTACCCATTTTGTTGTCGGCCTTAAATGTTATCGCAAAATCTTGGTATTGAATAGACTCAAATAGTCGCTTCATTTTGCGGTTTAGTGAGGTTACATAATGGAAGAGCGTGTAACCCGAAATCAGGAATACTATAAAAATAGAGAAAGAAAATGCGTAATATTTTTGAGTAAAAAAATAGGTGGTTCCTAAGGCCAAAAGTAAAATCAGCGATATTCTTAATAAAATACTTACGCCAAAGTTTTTCATAAGTTAAATTTTTCTATTCTTCTGTAAAGAGCCTGCCTGCTTATTCCCATTTCTTTTGAGGCCTCGGTTATGTTTCCATTAAATTTTTTCAATGTCTTGATAATCAGCTGTTTTTCAAGCTCGTCTATTTGCATAGTTTCTACCGGAAAAACCTCGCTGCCTGCTGGTTTTCGGATATTAAAATCCTCTTCAGATAGTTGTGGTTTTTGGGTGATTATTACGGCACGCTCTATCACGTGTTGTAGCTCACGCACATTGCCTGGCCATGGATAAGCCATAAGTTTTTTCTGTAGCCCGGCACTTAGTCCCTTTATTTTGCGGTTATACTTTTGGTTATATATTTCTAAAAAATGAGTAGCTAATAACAAAATATCCGATCCTCTGTCTCGAAGTGGAGGAAGGTTTATTTCTATCGTATTAATTCTAAAAAGAAGGTCTTGTCTAAATGTTTTTTCGGCCACTCGCTCATAGATTGCCTCGTTAGTGGCACAGATTAGTCGGGCGTCAAATCCTACGGGGGTGTTGGTTCCTACTTTTACTACGGTGCGGTTTTGGAGGGCAAACAAAAGTTTGTTTTGTAGCGTTAGGGGCACATTCCCAATTTCATCTAAAAACAGGGTTCCTTTATCTGCTTCTTGAAAACGCCCTTTTCTTTCTTCTCGGGCGTCGGTAAAGGCTCCTTTAGAATGTCCGAACAGCTCCGACTCAAATAAGGTTTCGCTTACAGCCCCGAGGTCTGCATGAACAAATGGCTTTTGGCTTCTATCTGATATTCTGTGTATTTCTTTGGCTATTAGGTCTTTACCTGTTCCGTTTTCTCCCAAAAGTAAAATATTGGCATCCGTAGCAGCTACTTGATTGATCAATGCTAGTACCTCTTTCATTTGGTCTGATTCGCCAATTATGAGCGACTTCGGCTCTTCTTCGATGGGCTCAGTTTTGGTGTCATTTTTTGAAAAAACCGCACCAAGCGTTTCGAGCAACTTATCGTTTTGCCACGGTTTAAGAATGAAATCTCGGGCTCCGTTTTTAATCGCCCTTACGGCCATTTCTATATCGCCGAATGCCGTAAAAAGGATTACGTTTTGCGTGGGTTTTTGGTCTAAAATGAAATCTAACCAGTAAAATCCTTCGTCGCCGGTGTTTACGTCTCTGCTAAAATTCATGTCTAGCAGTATGAGGTCAAACTCGAAGTTGTTGAGTAAAAATGGAATCTTAGCCGGGTTTTTCTCAATATCTACCTTTTGAAAATGTCTTTTCAAAATCATTTTTGCTGCATTCAGAATATCCACATCGTCGTCTACTATTAGTATATTCTTGCCTTCCATTAAATTCTCGGTAGTTTTTTTAAAAATTAAAGATAGAAAATAGACCGTTTATATTAAAATAGAAATGATACACGGTTGATTATTCGTTTAACTGAGCGATGTTTTTTTACAATAAATCAAAGGTTCCACTTTGGTAAAACGACAATATTTTGTTTTGTAGCACCCATCTATATTTGGTTTGAATCTGGTTCGCAGTGGCTTTTTCTAAGTTGGTTTGAGCCAAGGCAAATTCTAAAGGGTTCACGGTTCCTGCTTCTATCGTTCGCTCAATCATCTGTAAGTTTTCTTGCGAAAGGCTCATTTGAAGTGTCGCGTTTTTATATTTTTTTTCGAGTGTTTTTAGCATCAGACTTGCCGTTTCTATTTCTTGATTAAGTATGTTTTTGCTTGCAGCACGTGTGTTTTCCACTATTTTTTGTTGAACTCTGATTTGCTGCGAGCGTGGCGATGTGGCAAATCTTGAGAATAATGGAATGGACAAATTAAGTGAAACGGAGCCGTTTCGGGTGTCGTTTAGCTGCTTGAAGAAACCGTTCTCCGGATTGGTGGAGGTATAAAATGTGCTGTAGTTTCCATACAGATTTAGTTCCGGTTTGTTTTCGGCTTTGTTTGCTCGCAGTTGTTTTTCAAGGCTTTTTGACTGCAAATCGAAACTTTTAAACTGAGGCAAATAATTTTCAGGTGTAAGTGTGTTTTGCGTGTCGGATGTGTGTAAAATTTCACTATCCGATATTTTTTCAAACTTTATGGCGTTGTCTGGCGTGGTATTCATTAGCTGAAATATCGCCAAGCGGGCCATTTCTAAATTGGTCTCAGCGTCTATCAACGAGCCTTGGTCCGCAGCTACCTGATTTTTAAACTGAATAACTTCTTGTTTTCCAGCTGTGCCCGCTTCCAAAAAACGCTCTTGTCTGCTTAGCTGGTATTTTGAGTTTTCAAGTTGTTTTTCTGCGGCTTGAACAAGCTCTTGCTGTGCTAACACATCTAGGTAGGCTTTTAATAATAACAGCGTCAATTTGTTTTTTTCTGAAGCAATATTTTGCTCTTGGGCTTGTTCCAGTATCTGAGCACTTTCGGTCAAATACTGTCTTTGAAAACCCTTGTAAATGGGCATTGCCACTTGTAAGTTTCCATAGCTCGAGTTATACAGTTGATTAATGTAACTGTTTGAAAATCTGTCAATGGATCGTCCGAAGTTCATGCCCTGTGCAAACTGAAGTTGGGTTTGAGGCAGTTTTTGTGCCTTAGCTGCTAGTGTGTTTGTATGTGCCAGTTCTGCATCCAAAAAACCTCTTTTAAAAGTCGGGTTGTTGCTCACGGCTTTTTCTAAACAGCCTTGTAGCGATAACGTGTTTTGGGCAATAAGTTGTCCCGAAATTAACAATAATATAAAAATGATAATAGCTTTCATGCTTGATAAAAAAGTTTAAACTAACCAGCCGTCTTTCAGGCGTATGATACGATTGCCGTAAGCGGCGTTTTTTTCTGAATGTGTTACTTGCACTATCGTAACCCCATCTTTTTGGTTTAACTCCTGAAAAACCTCCATGATTTGGTCTGCTTGTTCAGAGTGAAGGTTTCCCGTAGGTTCGTCAGCAAAAATAACCTTTGGGTTAGCTATCAAGGCCCGTGCTATGCCTACCAATTGCTGTTGCCCGCCCGATAGTTGGGATGGGAAAAGGTCTTTTTTGGCTACGATCTGAAACCTGTCAAGCAATTCAGCAACTCTACTTTTTCGCTCCGAAGAACCAACTTTTTGGTACAACAGGGGCGTCTCTATGTTTTCGTAAACGGTGAGTTCGTCTATGAGGTGATAGGCCTGAAATACAAAGCCGATGGTGCTTCGGTGGATCTCGGTGCGTTGCTTTTCTGAAAGCGAATTTACATTTTCGCCTAATAAATTATACGTGCCTTCTGAGGGCTCTTCGAGCAGCCCAAGTATGTGAAGAAGTGTGGATTTTCCAGATCCTGAAGGGCCCATGATAGACACAAACTCTCCCTGATCTATTATTAAACCTATGTTTTTTAAAATATGAGTTTTGCCAAAACCCTGTTTGTAATATTTTCCTATGCCTGTTAACTCAATCATATTGTTTCTATGTATTTGGTTACAATAGAAACTAATACTGTGCCAAAAGGTCATTTGTTTGATATACAGATAATTAGCTATTTTTTTGTAAAATATTTTGTCCGAAAATGGACGTTTTTGTACGAAGATGGACAAGCCTCTAGTCCACGAAGTCGAGGTCGCGGTTGTAGGTTTCTTTTAAATTTGATATGGCCCAAAAAGCCATGCCAAATACTATCATTTCAGTCACAAAAAGTGTGTAGGTGTAGTTTTTAAATACCAGTGCGTTGGTTTTTGAAATAAAATAAGAAAACACTAGAACGGAGGTTCTGCCAAACGAAAATAGCAACATAGCAGAACTTGCACGTGTATTGGTGCCAAATTGTTCGAGGGCAAAAATGAAAAACTCAAATAAATAGCCGCCGAAGAAACCAAAGCAGGTAATGAGAAAGTAGAAAAACTCTAAATAAATGAGCTCCTTAGGCTTTAAAACAGAAAGCAAACACAAAAATATAGAGAGGCAAAGAAGAGATATTAAACATATTTGAATTATTACTTTTCGGGATTTAAGAAATGTACTTAAAAGAGGCATGGCTACAAAGCCTAGGATAATGCCACCCGCGAAAAACTTTGCTAAAGTAGCCCTTTCGGTTATTAAATGGTAGTTTTCGGAAAGTTCAAAAACGGTAAAAGTGGAAATAGCCGTAAGAACATAAATAGGAAAAACACACAACAATAGAAATAAAAATTTCTTATTGAATAAGATACTTTTAAGTGAGGTTTCTTTTGTTTTTTCCTTCTTGATTTTTAAGAAAAGATCTGACTCAAATGTTGAGAATCTCAAGAGCATGATTAATAAGCCCCCTAATCCAACACCGATATATAAGTCTCTCCAAGAGACAACTTTTACAAGAAAACTAAGAGCTATTACCGCCATAAATCCTACTGCCCCTATTAAAGCCACTACTAAACTTCGTTTTTTAGGGCTATAAATTTCACTTACCAATACTATTCCTATTCCCAGCTCCGGAGCTAAGCCAAAGCCAATAATAAACTTCAACACCAAAAATTGGTAATAATTATCAACAATTCCGGATAGAAATGTAGCGAACGAGTATATAAAAACAGAAAGGAATAGGATAAAAAGGCGGCCTTTTTTATCAACAAAAGTACTAAAAACTATAGCTCCAATGAATATTCCAAGATGTTGGAAAAACAAAATTGTTACACTTGTATCAATGAAAAATTTAGGTAAAAAGTGAAACTCTTGGATAGGGGCGTCAGTAACCACATATGGAATGTTTCCAACAAACGTATTGGACATATAAGCCAAAACAGATGTTAAAAGTGTCAGGTGGTAAATTTTACTTTTTGAACTCATTATCTCTAAATTAACCTTTTAAAATTTACTTTTGATAATTCTTTAGAATTATTTTTAATTAAAAGTCACATTAAAGACGCGAGGTTTATTTTCAAATTTCCTCAAGACTTATTGAAGGGAATCAATTTACTCATTTATCTTTACCAGAAATTTTGATACATATGCTTCTCAGCGAAATACTTTATACCATTCCTTTACGTACCGTATCTGGTAAAACAGATATTAACATTGAACAAATTGAGTTTGACTCTAGGCAGGTAAAAGCCAATTCGCTATTTGTGGCCATTCCCGGAACACAGGTAGACGGGCATTTGTTTATCGAAAAGGCCATATCATTGGGTGCAATCGCAGTTTTGTGTGAAAGATTACCTGAAATTATTGAGCCTAACATTACATATTTACAAGTAGAAAATGCGGCCATGTCAATGGGGCTTTGTGCAGCAAATTTCTATCAGCACCCATCTAAAAAACTGGGCTTAATAGGCGTTACCGGTACTAACGGAAAAACCTCAATCGCTACTTTATTATTTAATTTGTTTAGAAAACTGGGCTACAAATGCGGGATGCTTTCTACCGTTCAAAACCAGATAGAAGACGAAGTTATTCCTTCTACGCATACTACGCCAGATTCTGTAAAAATTAATGAACTGCTCGCTCTTATGCACCAAAAAGGATGCGTGTATGTATTTATGGAGGTTAGCTCGCACTCGGTGGAGTTGCACAGAATTACAGGCCTACATTTTGCTGGAGGAATATTTACAAATATTACACAAGACCACCTCGATTTTCACGGAACGTTTGAAAATTATATAAAAGCCAAAAAAGGTTTTTTTGATAAACTCCCTAAAAGTGCCTTTGCACTTACCAATGCCGACGACAAAAACGGCAAAGTTATGCTGCAAAATACCGCGGCTACCAAATATTCGTATTCATTAAAAAATAGCGGAAATTTTAAGGGTAAAGTAATGGATTGTGGGCTTTTTGGCCTTCAAATGGACGTAAACGGACAAGAAGTTTGGTTTAAACTTATTGGGAAATTTAACGCATATAACCTTTTGGCGGTTTATGGTGCGGCTATATTATTAGGAGAAAACTCGGAAAATGTGCTTACGGTTCTTTCGGAACTTACGCCTCCTCCTGGCAGGTTTGAGCAAGTAGCGGCACCTGACCAACGGGTGGGAATAGTGGATTACGCTCACACACCTGACGCCTTAGAAAACGTGTTGGAAACGATAGAAGACCTCAAAGAAGGTCACCAAAAAGTGATAACAGTGGTGGGCTGCGGTGGCAACCGAGACAAAGGCAAGCGGCCACTAATGGCTAAGATTGCATGCCAACACTCTGATGTGGTTATTTTAACCTCTGATAACCCACGTAACGAGGAGCCCGAAGATATTTTGGCCGATATGCAAGCGGGAGTTTCTATTACTCAAAGAAGAAAAGTGCAGCAGATAGAAGACCGCCGTGCTGCGATTATAAAAGCCTGCGAAATAGCAAACCCCGAAGATATTATTTTGATTGCCGGAAAAGGCCACGAAACCTACCAAGACATAAAAGGTGTAAAGTCGCACTTTGACGATAGAGAAGAACTACTTAAAGCATTTTTGGCGTAAATAGAGTCAGGTTTTATAGATTAAAAAATAGGCCGAGTTGAAAATCCAACTCGGCCTATTTCGTTTTATTTAAGCAGGAAATAGCTTTTCTAAGAGTGCTTTCCTGTAGGTAAAAATTCCGTTTACTTTGGCGTCTACAAATAGTTTGCTCGCTATCCATCCAAAGATCCATTTGCCTACGTCATAGTGCAATATGTCTGTCATTAAAACTCCACCCTCTACCACTTTAAAGTGGTGCTCGTGGTGCCAAATGTTGTATGGCCCGAGGCGTTGTTCATCCACAAAAAACTCATTTTCTTTGACATGGGTAATTTCGGTAACCCAGTCGAGTGGGATATTGAGCATCGGCGAAACTTTATAGCTGATCATAAGGCCTTCATACATTTTTTCAGGTATTTCGTTTAATATCTGAAAGGTCATTTCAGGCGGCGTAATCTCATTTAGGTTTTTTGGTGATGAGAAAAAATCCCATGCTTTTTCTATGCTTATCGGTAAAAACTGCTCTACTTTTATTCTTTTCATTTTGTGATTTTCTTTATAAGAAGTTAAACTTCAGATATAGAACATCGCCAGTGGCCAAATGTTTTTGTACGGGTTACTTTTAAAACGAAACAGTGTTTTTACCAAAAAAGAAAAGACCTGAATCACATCACCCCCAAAATGCTTTCTAAGCCAACACCTCGTGAGCCTTTTACTAAAAAATAGGTGTTAGAAAACTTGGAGTCCATCAACCAGTTATGAATTGAAAATTTATCTGTGAAATAGTAAGCTTTTGGCAAGTGAGCCAAGGCGTGTTTCATGTGTTCGCCGTAAAGCACCACTACATCAAAATTCTGCTCAGAAACTAATTTGCCGAGGGCAGCGTGCTCTTCTTCCGTAACTTCTCCAAGCTCATACATATCACCCAAAATCACGGCTTTTTGCTTGTCGGTTTTTAGCTTACCAAAATTCGTCACTGAAGCCGCCATAGAAGATGGATTGGCATTATAGGCATCCATTAAGAATGAATTGCTGCCTTTTTCTATTACTTGAGAGCGGTTGTTGTCTGGGTTGTAGTCAGCCAAAGCTTGTGCAGCCTCATTATGCGGCACTCCAAAATATCGGCCAACCGCAAAAGCCGTTTGCATATTTTGGAAATTGTATCCTCCGCTTATGTGCGTCGTGTAAATGTCTTCATTGTCAGGGGTTTGAAAAGTGACCACGGGGCTTTCTTCAAGCATTTTTAGTGCAAATTCGTCTTTCCCAAAATAGACCACAAGAGCCATTTCTTTCTCTTTTACAAGGCTACAAATAGCCGGGTCGGTTTCGTTTACAAAAGCTATTTTACTGTGTTTTTTTAAGAAATCAAATAACTCTCCTTTTCCTTTTCTAACACCTTCTACCCCGCCAAACCCTTCCAGGTGGGCTTTGCCAAGGTTGGTTATAAAACCATGCGTAGGCTCACAAATGTCAGAAAGCATCGCAATCTCTTTCTGATGATTTGCCCCCATTTCTATTATTGCTATTTCTGTATCTTCGGCCATTTCTAAGAGTGTAAGCGGCACTCCGATGTGGTTATTTAGGTTTCCTTTGGTAGCGTGTACTTTATATTTTTGACCAAGAACTCGCATGAGGAGTTCTTTATTCGTGGTTTTTCCGTTTGAGCCCGTTAAGCCTATTACGGGTATGTCAAAGGTTTTTCTGTGGTGGTTTGCCAGGGTTTGGAGCGTAGCTAACACATTGTCTACCAATATGCACTGCGGGTTTTGGGCGTGCTCTATTTCGTCTACTACGGCATAGGCGGCACCTTGTGCCAGAGCCTGCTCGGCAAAATTGTTAGCATTAAATTTATCGCCCTTTAGTGCAAAAAACACCTGTCCTTTGCCTATTTTGCGAGTGTCAGTAGTTATTCCTGTGCTATTTCTAAATATCTCGTATAATCCCTCTATTTGCATATTGCTTATTATTGTGGCACCAAAGTTCTATGTTTTTACTTAATTTCGTTATAGTTATTCCAAAAAAAATATGAGTGCCCCATATCACGCTTTTGTGCAAGTAGAAAACACCATTCTTAAAATAGAGACCGACGATGTATCTGTTAAGACCATTTCGTTTGTGAAAAATATAGAAGAAAATTCGCCTGAAACACCGCCCATACTGAAAGATGCGGTCATTCAGTTAGAAAAATATTTAATGGGTAAGCTCCAGGAATTCGAGCTGATTTTAAACCCCGACGGCACAGATTTTCAGAAAAAAGTGTGGAACACGCTGCTCACCATTCCATACGGAGCTACATGTTCGTATGCAGACATGGCAAATTCGCTAGGAGACCCAAAGGTGATACGAGCGGCGGCGTCAGCCAATGGCAAAAACCCGATAGCGATAGTGATTCCGTGTCACAGAGTAATAGGTACAAATGGCAGCTTAACCGGTTATGCAGGTGGATTAAATAATAAAAGATTACTTCTCGACTTAGAAAATAAAGTGGCCAACGGCGTAATGACTTTGTTTTAAACCCGGTTTGTGCATTAGGACTTCGTTATGAGAGCTTAAATTGCAATAAATCAGACACTTAAATTTAATTAGCATAGCACCGCTATGGTAATTAAATTTAAGGGGGTTTACGTACTGATTTGCAGCTATTTAAGGTCGTAATAGATTTTCTAATGCACAAATCGGGTTATAACAAAAAAAACCTCCCGATTTTGAGATCGAGAGGTTTCATATTCGTGTTCTCTAATTTACAATTCTCTGATTCTGATATTTTTAAAAGCAACTTCGTTTCCATGGTCTTGAAGGCCTATTTTTCCATTCGGATATTTACCAAAGCCTTCCCATGTTTTAAATTTACTATCTGCCACCATAGATTCCCACTGTGGGCCCGTGGTAGGATATTTAACGGCTAATTTGCCATTTTGCCAAACCGTTACCTCGTTATTTTGCTTCTTGATTTTTACTTTGTTCCACTCACCATAGGGTTTAGCTACATTGGCCGACGGAATCATGTCATAAAGTGAACCTGCTCTTCGGTTTCCATTTTTTCCTTGTTTGGCGTCAGGGTGGTTTTGATCGTCAAGTACCTGTATTTCAGGACTTGTCAGATAGGGCGTTCCGTATTTTGGGTCTTCAAATACGCCGTAAAAAATCCCAGAGTTACCACCTTCTTCTATTTTCCATTCTAACTCTAGCTCAAAGTTTTCGTACGCCTTGTCCGAAACCAAATCATTTACTTTATAATCACTTTTGCCATTTGGGTCAAAAACAAACGCTCCGTCTACTATTTTCCATTTGGAGTTAACTTGTTCGCCAGCGTGGTTATATATATGCCAGTTTGTAAAAGTTTTGCCATCTGTGAGTTTTTGCCATTTTGATTTTTGAGCAAAAACCGCCGTTGACATTAAAAGTAGCAGGCAGCTTACTGTAAGGTTTTTCATTTTTAGATAAATTAAGGTTTCTATTTTTTTCAAATTTACACTTAATTGTTTCATTGCCAAATACAATTACGGGCTAAGTGCCAAAAGGTGTTTTTTTGGAGATAAATAGCCGAGAGATTTCCATTTCCTAAGCAAAATTTAATCTTATTTTTAAGCAAAAACTCTTAAATTACGTCATTATTAGCATAGATTTTAGAAAACTAGAATGGAGCCAATCAGCAGAGAGGGATTCTTTAAGAGTATTTTTACAAAAACCGAGTCAGAAAGACAACATTTAGCTACGGGAATAGCTGAGAACACAAAACCACTCAGCCGACTTGAAGTTATACATCTTTTGAGACGCAGTAGTTTTTCTGTGGATCAAACGCTCATTGACAAATTTGAAGGCAAGTCGCCCGCTAGTTTGGTAGACTATATGCTCGAATCTCCCTTTAAAAACACCTCTCCAACACCGCCATTTTTTGCAAGTTTTACGGTTAAAAACCCCGGAAACCTAAGTGAAAAAGCCAAACAAGATCAGGCTGACACCCTGGGTAAACTTAGGGGAGACTATAACCTTGACCTTGGGGCTTGGTGGGTAGGCGTTATGCAACAAGACAAACAAAGTATTTTAGAGAAAATGGTGCTCTTTTGGCATGGATTTTTGACTACCTCCTTTCACAATTGTAACGGCTTTCCGGCTATATCGGTCTATCTTCAAAATGACCTTTACCGTAAAAACCATTTAGGGAATTTTAAAACATTATTAGAAAAAACTACGCTCGACGGGGCCATGCTTTTGTATCTAAACGGAAACGAAAACGTGAGTGAGTCGCCAAACGAAAACTATGCCCGTGAGCTGATGGAGCTGTTTTCGCTTGGGATAGGAAATTATACCGAACAAGACATAAAAGAAGCAGCGAAGATTCTGACAGGGTGGGAGGTAAGCATGTATGCAGACGAAAGTCAACCCTATAAAGCCAAGTTTAATATCAATAAATTTGATAAAAACGCTAAGCTTTTTATGGGCGAAGTTTTTGCAGTAGATTATGAAATCAACGAAGAAAACGTAAAGAAAAATTCTGTAAACAAGCTTATACAAACCATTTTTAATAAAAAAGGAGCTGTAGCTTCTAAGTTTTTGGCAGATAAGCTATATCGATATTTTGTATATGCGAGTCCTGATAAGGGAGACCAAAAAGTAATAGCCGACCTTGCGGATGTGTTGGTGAAAAACAACTTTGAGCTTAAACCGGCTGTGCGTACCTTATTGCTAAGTCAACACTTTTTTGATGACCTCAATGTGGGGGTTCAGATAAAGTCACCTGCCGAAACCATAATCGGTATTACGAGTCATTTTCCTTATGTAGACATGTATACCCGTAATATTATGAGTACTCTTGGCCTAGAGCCCTTTGGGCCGCCAAACGTGTCAGGGTGGAAAGGTCACCGCACTTGGATTTCGACCAAAACACTGCCTCAAACTATTTTTTATTTGAGAGAAATTCTTTCCGGCACCAAAGACGAACAGTTTGGGGCATGGGCTGCTAAATTTAAAGATTATGGCGATGTGCATACTTTGACATCAAAAATTACCGAACTGTTTTTGGCAAGGCCGCTAAATGCCGACCGAAAAGCGAAGTTTGAGAATGTGTTGCTTGGCGGAGCTCCCGACTATGAATGGTACGAAATCTCAAAAAACAACAACCTGATGGGGCAGCGAATTCGCGTACTGTTCAATGCCATTATAAAGGCACCTGACTTTTATCTTTTTTAAAAAAAATATGAAGAGGAGAAATTTTATTCAGCAGTCGGCCATGGGCTTAGGGGTGGTCACCAACCTTAAGCTAGACAAAATGCACGTGAGTGGCTTCCAGCCGGCTCAAGGATATGCTGAAAATGACAATATTGTGGTGATAATTCAGCTCATGGGTGGAAACGACGGCATGAACACCATTACGCCTTATGAGTGGGAATCGTATTATACACTGTATAGACCCACGCTTAATATTCCACAGAAATCGGTTTTTCCTATCAGCAAAGAGCTCGGGATGGCCATGCACCCCAATCTTAAATTGGGAGTTAAAAACGGAATGTTGGGTTTGTTTAACGAAGGAAAACTATCGATTATACATGGGGTTGGCTACGAAAATCCAAATTATTCGCATTTTAGATCAACTGACATTTGGCTGAGTGGCGTGGTGCCCGGCAATGACACACAGACCCTAAACACAGGATGGTTAGGGCGGTATTTTGATAAATACCGAAACTTTGATAAACCCGAGAGCCCGTATTGTATTCAGATAGGTCAAAATCCTTCGCTTATGTTTATGGGCGAAACCACCGAAAAGTCTATTGTCTTAGAAAATGCCGAGGAGCTGTTTGACCAAGCCAAAAATGTAGAAAGCGACCGAATTAATGTAGGCGGCTCTACATATTACCAAGACGAGTTTGCTTATATAAACGAAGTTGGGATTCAAGTAAACGAGTATTCTAAAGTTATAAAAACGGCCTTTGATAAAGGTAAAAACATAGAAAATTACTCCAATAAAAGTCTTTCTAATCAGCTGAAATTGGTGGCTAGGCTTATAAATGGAGGCCTAAAGTCGAAAGTGTATTATGTGGAGGTTTTGGGTTATGACACGCACGCCAACCAAGGTACTATCGACGGAGTACATGGAAGGCTATTGGCAGAACTCAGCGAAGCCGTAAGTTCGTTTCAGTCTGATATAGAGGCACTTGGTCATGCAGACAAAGTTGTGGGCATAACTGCCTCAGAGTTTGGTAGAAGGCCGTATGAAAACGGCAGCCAAGGTACCGATCACGGTACATCGAGTGTAATGTTTGCTTTTGGGAAAAAAGTAAAAGGCGAGATTTTTGGCGGGCACTTTGCCTTTTTGCCTTTCAGAGATCATCAAAATCTAAGGTTCTCTACAGACTTTCGGAGTATATACTACGAACTCATGGTGAACTGGTTTGAGCAGACGCCCGAGTTTGCACAAAAAGTGCTGGGGTCTAAGTTCGCATATGTGGAACAACGGGGCTTTTTAAAAACCACAGTTCCTGATGTTACCCTGCCGCCACCGCCTGTTATTCCGCCTACTAATGCAGATATAAACGCTCCAAATAACCCTGAGAATCCAAAAAACATTACGGAGCAAGACGTATTTGTGGTTTATCCCAATCCGGTTGATAACTCAGCGGGTTTTATGAATATGACGCTCTATTTTCCGGGAGATGTGACCATTTCTCAGAGCTTTGTAGGTGGGCAGTCTTTTGGGGTTATTCATAAAAAATCATACAGAGCCGGTTTGCACAATGTGTTTTTAGAGTTTAAAGGCGGCCCGGGTCTGTATTTGCTTACTATAAAAGTAAACAACCGCTATCACTTTTTGAAAGTCTTAAAAGTAAATTAATATACTCAAAATAACATAGTTGACTATTTTTCGTTAGCAGAAATAGGAACAAAAAATTAAACTATGAAACACACCATTTTATGTATTTTAGGGGGAATTCTTTTTTTTGCGTTTGACTCTAACGATACCGCGAATCTGCATTTAGAAATCACCAACATTAAAAGTAGCAAAGGAGCCATGATGGTGGCAATCTATGACAGTAAAGCCAATTTTCCTCAAGGAAAAATCACAATAAAAAACCGTATTGCAGATGTAAAAGTTGGTAAAATGTTTGTGGATATTCCCAACATCCCCAAAGGGAAATACGCCGTAGCTATTTTTCATGATGTAAACGACAACAGGAAAATCGACAAGAATTTTATTGGGTATCCAACCGAGCCTTTTGGTTTTTCAAAGAACTTTAAACCTAGGGTTTCTGCCCCAAAGTTTGAAGACTGTAGCATCGATATTGTGGAAGCCAAAACCAAGTGTCACATTAGCCTTTTGGACTAAAAAAAAATCTATAGAAATGTTTTAATTTGGGAAACTGATTTTTCCCATTGTTACGCTAGGTACGCCACCTCGTTTGCCAAAATCGGTATGTCCACCCACGATGGCTTCATTTGCCAAAGTCGCAAATAAAACAGCCTCTTTGGCATCTCCGTTTATGCCTATATCGTCAGTTTTTAAGAATGTAGTTTTGGGAAATAGTGCCTTTAACTTGTTCACAATGGCCGGGTTATGCATGCCGCCGCCACTCATAAATACCTCGTTTGGATGGTCGCCACTCGGCAACTGTTTTATGGCATCGGCTATGGTTTCGGCTGTAAAAAGACTCAAAGTTGCCAATATGTTTTCTGTAGTTTCAGACTGGGTATTGCTAGTTTTTTGAGCGTTAGCGAGATAAGCCAAATTAAACACTTCCGGTCCTGTAGTTTTGGGTAGCTCTTTCGTGAAAAACGGATGGTCTTTTAACGCTTCTAATAAGCTTTTGTTCACGGTTCCTGCACTTGCTTTAGCTCCGTCTTCATCATACGGCAGGCCGTATTCTCTTTGCATTAGGGCGTCCATTATGGTATTTCCGGTGCCTGTGTCTGTGGCAAAAACTTTCTCAGAATCGAGGTCTCCACTCAAAAAAGTGAAGTTAGAGATGCCCCCCATGTTAAGTAAAATCCGGTTTTTGTTTTTCTCCGAAAATATCAAATAGTCGCCATATACCGCCAATGGAGCACCTTCTCCGCCTGCAGCACAGTGTTTTTGTCTAAAATCAGAAAGGGTTATAATACCAGTTTTAACTGCGATATGGTCGCCGTCGCCAATCTGAAGAGTAGCGTTGGGGAAGTTGGCTTTTGCATGCTGAATTTTTGGGGCATGAAAAACCGTTTGGCCATGGCTCGCTATTAGGTCTATTTCGGTATTTGGGATATTTCTTTTTTGAAGAAAAGCATTAATCATTTCGGCGTGGAGGTTGCCAATCCAAGGATTTAGTAAACACAATTGCTCAAATTCAATCTCTTTTTTAGCGAATATTTTACGGATTTCATTTTTAACTTCTTCCGAAAAAGGAATAGTTTCAAACTCGTCTACGGTTACTTTGGTTTGTAGGCCGCTGCCTTGGTAGGTACATAAGGCTATGTCAAGTCCATCAAGCGAAGTTCCGGCCATAAGGCCAATGATTTTGCGTGAAGGTTTTTGAGCGATTTCGTAAAGGCGTTGAATATTTGAGTTCATGAAGTTTGATTTTCTGAACCCAAATATCCATCTTCCTTGTCAATAATATATCGCTTCGTGTTGATATTTTTTATGATTCGAGGTCTTTAGCCCAATCAAAACGCTGGTCTGGAGAAAATTTCCATGGAGCCATGCTGGTTTCTAGGTTTTGGAACATCATATTCCACGACTGTGGTGCCTGACTTTCCTCCATCACCCTAAATCTTCTTAGTTGTAAAATTATATCCAATGGGCTAATCATAATAGGGCACTCTTGTACGCAGGCGTTGCAGGTTGTGCATGCCAATAGCTCCTCGTCTGTGATATAGTCGCCAAGTAGTGTTTTTTCGTCTTTGAAGTCGGCTCCATTTTTCTTCCAACCGGCTTGAATGTCCTCAAGTCTATCACGTGTGTCCATCATGATTTTTCTTGGAGAAAGGGCTTTGCCTGTTTGGTTGGCTGGGCAAGAAGACGTGCACCTTCCACACTCTGTGCAGCTGTAGGCGTCCATCAGATTTTTCCATGAAAGGTCTTCTACGTCTTTGGCACCAAACCTGCCTATTTCGGCTGGGGTTTCAGGGGCTTGTTCTAAGCCTAACATGATTTTTACTTCTGTGCTAACTGCTGGCATGTTTTTCATGTGGCCTTTTGGCTCTAAGTCGCCAAAATAGGTGTTAGGAAACGCCAATGCAATGTGGAGGTGCTTAGAATACGTTACATATAATGCAAAGCCCATTATACCTAAAATGTGGAACCACCAAGCGGCACGTTCTGCAAATACAAGTGTAGCGTCAGAGAAAGGCTGCATAAATGGTTCTATAAATTGGCTTATTACAAAGCTCCCTGTGATGGCTTCGCCAAAGTGGCCTACACCTCTGCTTTGCAAAACTGCGTCAGCGGCATCCATTTTTAAGAAAGCTGACATCAGCATTATTTCAAAAACCAAAATTAAGTTTCCGTCAAGGCTTGGCCAGTTTCCCATTTCGCGGTGTTTGCTTCCCTGTAGTCTTTCTACCTTGGTAACATTTCGTCTTATTAAAAACACCACACAGGCTACAATTACCCCAAAGGCTAATATTTCAAAAGTGTTTATTAAAAAAGGATAAAGAGATCCTAAAGGTTTAAGGAAAATACGGTGCGTACCTAACACGCCATCTAATATTATTTCGAGAACTTCGAGGTTAATGATGATAAAACCCACATACACGATTAAGTGCATAAAGGCTACACTGGGTCTTGTAAACATCTTTTTTTGACCCAAAGCCACAAAAATCATGTTTTTTAATCGTTTGGCAGGTCTGTCGGTGCGATCATCGGCTCTACCTAGCTGAATTGTTTTTTTTATTAAAACCACTCTTTTAGCTATAAGATAAACTGCTGTGGCTAATGCAGCTACAAATAATACTTGACTGAGCACTTGCATATTGTAAGGTTTTTTAGATTTTAATTAGTATGCATGCATACCATTGCAAATATCGAAAAAATCAGATTAAAAACAAGGTACAAATAAATTTTTAATATTTTTTTTCAAGGAAATTTGTAATTAAAAATCTTTTGTCTAATTTTGCACACCCAAACGAGGGAATGGTGGTGTAATCACAATGGTGATGTAGCTCAGTTGGTAGAGCAAAGGATTGAAAATCCTTGTGTCGGCGGTTCGATCCCGTCCATCACCACCTTCAAAAAGCCGATTCGAAAGAGTCGGCTTTTTTGTGTTTATTGGGTTCGGTTTGTGGTGCCAAAGCATAAAAAAAATCCAGCATCGAGACCGACACTGGATTTTGGCTTCTATCTAAATTATACCTCTTGATTTATTTCTTTTTATTCTCCTGAGTATTTAAACTTATCTAGCTTCCTTCTCGGAATCATCAAGACTAGATTGTTTCTTAGTGTTACTCGGTTGTTTACTACTTTTTTTATAAAATTATCGCTTACCAATATTCCTCTTCGGACTCTCGTAAACTGAAAAGGCGAAAGTCGCTCTTCAAGGGTCTTGAGTGTGGTGGCTACTAATATTTTATTTCCTGTGCACAAATGAATCAACGAGTAGTTTTCTTTTGCCTCAAGGTATTGTATTTCATTTACAGGAACTGAGGTTCTCCCTCCTACATGTATTGAATTGTTCATATTAAATAAATAGTAAAACCCTGCAACTGAATGCAGATTGTTTTTGAATTGAAAACCTTAGTAACATGTTTTTATTTCTGCTTTAAAAACACTGCCATTCTCAGCTTTAAAACCAGGAAGCAAACTTATTGAGTTTCCTGCTTCGTATGCCACATTGGGTTGGCTGGCGTAGCTGAGGTCTCCAATGTTTTTGGCCGACTCTATAGTCTGTACAACTTTAACAAACTGTGTGCCAGACTTAATATCGCTCGCTATCACATTTGTGTTTGGGGCTATTTTAACTTCCACAGCCACAGTGCCTCCAGTTGAGCAAGTTGCCGTGTAAACTGTGTTTTTGGTAGGCGATACTGTAACCGATGTGGTACTTCCCGAAGTGCCACCAGACCAAGTTATGCTGCCTGTGCATCCGCTTGCGGTAAGTACCACACTTCCGCTTGGACAAACCACAGCTTTGGCAGGGCTGATAGCCGTAAGGCCACACTGTCCGGGAGCTCTTGTGGCTGTTAAGGCTGGGTTCGCTGATGCTCTAACACTACTTGGGTTGTTTGCCAAGGTGTTATTTAGGTATTCTTTCAATGCAGGGCGTTCATCTTCTGAGCACGGGTCTATCAAATATGCTTTTTGGTCTGTTCTCCAGTGTCCAGTTCTCCAACCCCAAAGCGTGATTCCGATTACAGATGGGTGGTTCCAGTAAAGTCCAAAAATACGCTCATATTCAGATTTTTGAAATGCATCGCTTATGGCTTTGTCTGAAGTCACCGTGTAGGTGTCATCGGTATCTCCGTCTATATCCAATTCAGTTATCATCAATGGGATATTGGTTTCGGCAATTTGGTCTATTTTGCTCTTTAAAAACAAAGTATGATCTGCAAACGATTGTTCGGCATTGTATTTTCTGGTTGAAAAAGAGTGAGCTTGTAATCCGACTACATCAATTAGATTGTCAGCCTTAAGCAAATTTATGATTTCAACATATTTGTCTGTAATGTTTAAATAGTTGGTTTCGGCATTAAATTCATTAAGTACAAGTTTGGTTTCACATGGAAAATACTGACGGGCCAGTTTAAAGGCGTTTACGACCCAATCCCATTCGCTAGGAGTTGTGCCTAGTTCTACATTGAGAGACTTGAGGGCATTTACGTAGCCACCGCTACCGCTGTCATTGGTGTTGTCTGAGTATACGCCATTTGAGCCCATAGAGGGAGGGTCGTTTATGATTTCGTTGGCTACTTCTATGTATTCTAGCTTTGCTCTAGCGTTGGTGCTTCCATCATAGTGGTTTGCCACAGCCTGAAACCATGCTTTTAATTTCGTTACTTTTTGTGCGTCTGTCATAGGCTTTAGCCAGGCAGGTTGCTGGTTTCCCCACACCAATACGTGAAATCTAAAAGGGAAGTTATTTACTTTGGCGTATTCTCTGGCGGCGTCTACTTCAGTAAAATTATAAACACCTTCGGTGCCTTCTATACTCGCCCATTTTCCTGAGTTTTCGGGTGTAACTTGATTAAAGTATTTGTTCAGGTTTGGACTTTGAGCCGAAGAATATATCATTCCTAAGAATTTGTTTTTGCCAGTTGCTATTGGGGTTTGCCCTGCCGGAATTTGGTATTTAATGGCACAGGCATCTGCTTCTACTACGGTGATGTTATCAACATAAAATGTGCCCGCACTTTTACCCATATCAAGCACTATTCGTGTGCTGGCATCGTTGGCTTTAAAGGTCCAGGTCATGGCAGTCCAGTTTGTAGTGATGGTAAAGTCGGGGCCATACTGAGCTCCTGCTGTGGCATTTGTAGAGTATCTAAGAATTTCTCCACCCGCCATTGACTTAACGTAAATAGTAGCGATGTAATTTTTGTCTACCACTGTTGCCATTGGGTCACTCACTAACTGAACTTCCCAAGGGTTTCCTACTGCGGGGTTTATTACTTTTACGGCTCTAGTTCCCTCGTTTACCTCTGCAAGTGTGGTGGTGGCGGTTATGTTGGCAGCTCCGTTCCATTTGCCCCAGTTAGTAAAATCATTAGTAGTGCCCAGCTCGAAACTTCCGTTTACTATCAAGTTGGCCACCGCCGGCACTATGCTGATATCGTCAATGAAATATACACCTGCATCTTTACCAAGATCTAATAAGAAATTAGTTGCAGTGGTGTTAGCCGTTATGGTCCAACTAAATTTTTTCCATTCGGTGGTTACATCAAAGTTTGCCGAATATTGTGGGCTTGGATCCGTTGAGAATCGAATTTGACCGCCAGCGGCAGCTGCCTTTGCCCAAACCGAAAATGTATATTGATTCCCTACGGTGGTCGCAATAGCGTCATTTTTTATTTGAACAGACCAGGGTTGACCCGCATTAGCTTGCGTGCCTGTTACTTCTGCACGTAGAGCCCTTGTGCCCGCATGGGTTTCTGTAGTAGTGCTTGTTAAAAAAGCCGCCCCGTTGGTTTTTTGCCAGTTATAAAAATTATCTCCAGCCCCAAGTTCAAAGTCGCCATTTGCTACTATAATTGCATCAGAAGATGTTAGTTTTAAATCGTCTACAAAATAGGTGTTTGCAGCACCTCCCAGGTCTATTGCTATACGGGTGGTAGCCTCTACTGGCACAAAGTTTAAGGTGACTTTTTGCCATTCTGTGCCTATGTCTGTAGTGGCTGAGTAGCCGTAAGCTCCATAGTTTGCTAAAGGTGAAATGGTAGAAATACGCACTTTACCCGTGCCGCTGGCTACTTTGATATAAATACTATATGAAAAATTTTTGCCAATTGGTGTGTTTAAATAAGCACTTCCAAGCTGTACTTTCCAAGGGTTTCCTGGGTCAGCAACTGCAGATATCACTTTTAGTGCCCTTAGGCCTACTTTTACTTCTCCGGCTACCGTAGTTTCAAAAAAAGAACCAGCTCCGTTTAGCTCAGTCCAGTTTGTAAACGTGTTTCCGGTGCCATCTTCAAAACTAAAGTTAGGGGCATAGTTGGTTAAGTTTACGGTTGGTGCTGGTGCTGGTGAGCCCAACATTTCCATGTCGTCTAGGTAATATACCACGTTGCTTTGACCAAGGTCGAGGGCTATCTGGGTATTTGCTACATTGGCCGTGAAAGTCCAACTCAACTGTGTCCAAACGCCGTCAGGTACGCTTAGGTCAGCACTATATAAGGCACTCGGTTGGCTTGAAAATCTAATGGTACCGCCTGCTGTAGCGGCTTTTACCCAAATTTTAAAAGTGTATGAAGTGCCAATAGTAGTGGGAATGGCATCGCTCAAAAGTTGCACTTGATATTGCTGGCCAGCAAAGCCCGGCCCGGCAGACTTTAAGGCCCTCCTTCCTGCGTGTACTTCAGCTGGAGTGGTGGTGGCTGTTAAGTAACTTGCTCCGTTTTGTTTGGTCCAGTTTGTGAAAATATCTCCGCTGCCGTTTTCAAAACTTGCGTTTGGCACTAAGTTTACGGGCGAAAGTGCCAGTTCGGCATCGTCTATAAAGTAAACTACGTTGCTTTGTCCAAGGTCAAGGGCTATTTGCGTACTGGCTACATTGGCCGTAAAAGTCCAGCTCAACTGTGTCCAAACACCGTCTGGTACGCTCATATCTGTACTATACATGGCACTTGGCTGAGTAGAAAACCGTACGTTTCCACCGGCAGTTGCTGCTTTTATCCAGATTTTTAAGGTATAGCTAGAGCCAATAGTGGTGGCTGCAGCATCTCCTACGAGTTGCACCTGGTACTGCTGACCAGCATAGCCTGGCCCGGCAGACTTTAGAGCACGGGTTCCCCCGTGTATTTCGGTAGGAGCAGTGGTGGCTGTTAAGTAAGTTGCTCCATTTGTTTTGGCCCAATTGGTGAAATTATCGCCAGAGCCGAGCTCAAAGCCGGGATTCGAAAGTAGGTTTTGAGCTAAGGATATATTTCCCCAAAACAGACATAGAAAAGTGGCGAGAAAGGTAATTTTTATAGGTAAGGTTTTAAACATATTGTAAAGGTTTTTGATACGAAAGTTTTACACTTGTCAACAAACCTAACACCCATGCTCGGAAATATTATTAGGGTTTACCCTATTGAAATGATATAATTAGTTCTTTAAATAATGACAAACTGGGGTTTTTGTTTCATAAAAATTGGGCTTAGATTGATTTTATAAACGCAGAATAGATGAACCCGAATTTTTATTTTAACTTTTTGATCATAAATTAATTATTTTTTTATTGTTAAAGAAAAAACGACTTCTCAAGTTCTATTTTTTAGAAAAAAATATAAACGTTTTTAGCTATTTAGCGGCGGATGGTTTTTAATCCAAGTTTTCAAAAGAAATAATTACTGTAGTGCCGGTGTCTTGGTCAGAAATATATTCAATATGGCCTTTGTAAAGGTTTACTCTGTTTTCCACATTTTTGAGGCCGATGCCGTTTGAGTTCAGCATTTTTTCCATGCCCACACCGTCGTCTTGAACCCGAATAGATATTCCATTTTCATTATTAAAAATATCCACTTCTATCTGAGTAGCGTTTGCGTGTTTTTGGGCATTTCCTAATAGTTCTTGTACAATTCTGAAAATATTGAGTGTTTGGTTTTCAGACAAAGCTTTTGGTGTGCCGTAGGAGTGAAACACTATGTTTTTCTTAACGTTTATCAGGTTTATATAGTCTGTGAGTGTTCGCTCAAGGCCGTCTTGAACCAGGTGGTTTGGGTACAAATGGTGTGAAATATTACGAATGGAATTATACAATTCGTCTAATATTTTGAGTAGGTTTTCTTTGTTTGGCGAGTCTTCCGTAAAAAACACATTGGTTTTCAGTGCAGCCAAAGAGTTACCTACGCTGTCGTGGAGTTCGTGGCTTAAGCGGCTTCGCTCTTGTTCTTGTCCATGAAGCAAGAGTTCGGTTTTTTGGCTGTCGCTCCTTAGTTTTTGCCATTTTATTCGAACTATAAAAAGTAGTAATAGAACAAAGACCACCATCACAAATATGATCAAAAGTTTGATGTAATTTTGGTTTTCGAGGTCTATTACCTGATTGGTCATGAGAAGTTTTTCGTTCTCGTATTTTTGGTCAGTTATCAAAAAAGTAGAGATAAGCTCCGCCATTTGGTAGTTGTTAATAGCATCTTTTTCAATTTCTTCTTGGGTTTTATAATAGCTAAGCCACGTTAGGTTCGCTTCTTTTAGTTGGTTTAAATTTCCTAAAACCAAAGCGGTTTCTTGATATTTCCATCTTTTAAGTATCAGATCGGCGTTTATTTTTTCTTCACTTATTAAATTGTTTAAGTCCTTCAAGGCTTCTTTGTTTTGGCCATTGAAACGTTTTATTTGAGCTTTAAACATTTGGCAAACCAACAGAAAAGCGGTGTCTGAAATTGATCTGCTTATTTGCTCAGACTTATCGAAATTTACATTTGCCTCCGTATAGTTTTTTTTGTTTATATTAAATTTTCCCTTTTGAAAGTAATATGCTTTGAGCTGATTTTCGTCTACGCCTATGCCATCGGCTACTATTTTGTCGCACTTTTTTAGGTGGTCATCTATTTGATTATTTTGGGTTTCTAGTGTTTCTGATAGTCTAATAAAAGTTTGGTATACTGTCAGTTGCATCTTTGGGTCTTTTGCTTTTTGGGCAAACGCTAGAGCTTCGTTTGTTAGTGTTTGTGCATACTCTAAGGCTTGTTTTCCGTCTCCAAATTCGGTGAAAAGGTTTGCTAAAAACAGCTTCTGCCAGTTTTTTTGTAGGTCATTTTTTCCTTCAAAAAGCTTAATGGCTTTCATGCTCATTTCCACTACTTTTAGTCTGTTTGAGCGGTCGCCATTGTATTTATTTGCCAAAAACTTATATACAAAAGCTTGGCCAAGGGGGTCATTGAAACGTGAAAAACTATCGAGTTTGATCTCCAATTGAGCTTCAGAAATGTTTTGAAGGCTCCAATAGTCAAATACTGGTTTTTGTGAAAAAACCCATTGCGTGCATAGTAATATCAAAAGGGTTAGCCTAGTCTTCATAGCGGTAATTTAGCTCTTTGGTTTTTTGAACAAGTTGCAAGAGATTTTTTACGTCAAGTTTGGTGTAGATGCTGTTTCTGTAAAACTCTATGGTTTTTATGCTCAGCTTCATTTCGTCCGCTATTTTTTTGTTGGTGTTGTCTTTGAGCACCAAGTTCAAGATTTTTTTTTCGCGAGGGTTGAGTAGTTCTATGCCTTCGGGCTTTTGATTTTTGGCGTTAGAAATAATGGACTTTACCTCTTCTTCAAAATATTTTTTACCCAAAAGCACCTCGTCTATTCCTGTTAGTATACTGGCTTGGCTGGCGTTTTTCAGAATATAGCCGTCAGCCCCTGCTTTTCGCATTTGGTTTATGATGTTGTACTCGTGGTGCATAGACACGGCTATCACTTTGGTTTCGGGTAGCTGAGTTTTTAGTTTTTTGCATACTTCAAAACTCAAGACGCCGTTGAGATTTACATCAAGTAAAATTACATCTACCTCGAGCGACTTAATCTTGCTGTCAAGCGTATCGGTGTTTTGGATAATCTCAGAAACCTTATACTCGGGCTTTGACTCAATGAGAAGTTTGAGGCCTTGTGCAAAAAGTAAATGATCGTCAATGATAAGGATAGCGTGTATTTTCTGCATACAGTTAACGGCTATTTTTTTACAGAAGCTTTTGATAAGCTATCTTGTTTTAAAATAGACCAGAAAGTTAAGGTTGAGGTTTATTGGCTAGTAAAGCTAAATTAAACCAAATGAAAATACAAACCCACTGTGGTTTTGGTGTTTTTAAATATAGTGTAAAACCTGATTTAATTAATCGAAAAAACAGGGATACTTAGCCGGAATGCCTTCGTACAAATTTTTCATAGTTTGGTTATTTAAATCTTTATGAATTATTAAGTCAACTTTGCCACTTTCTAAACCACTTGAGAGTTCAAACATACGGAGGCTTTTGTCTGAACGTTGATTTATAAAACTTTGAGACGAAGTGCCCTTCTTTTTAAACAATATCTTAAAGCTTTGGTCGCTTCTAAGCTCCGATACGTAGCTTTCACCGCTTTGGTAGTTGTTGGTTCTAAACAAATATTTATCCCCGATTTTCTGAATGTAAGCCGACTTGATGCTTTCGGGGCTTATGCCGTCAAGTTGGGTATATGTTTTTTTAGTAAGTATTTTTTTCTGGTCATCATATATGTAATATATCGGAGCAGTATTTTCTGACGAATACGTAGGCAAAAATACATTGTCAACACCAAATGCGTTTATGCCTTGGAAACTTTCGTTTTTTGAAGTCAACGAAATCTCTTTTTTGAATTCCTTTTTGTCTTTTTCAAATGAATATATTGCCGATTCGCTTTCGTTTTTGCCGCTTATGTTAATGAGTAAAAGCAGTCTGTTATCGTTTATTTCTGTGAAATCATTTAAGCCAAGATATTGAATATTTCCCAAATCTGATTGGGTATAATCGCTCACTTGCTCATTTTTTATATTTGCCCAAAATATGGCCCTTTCGTCTGAGTTTGGCTTTCTCAGAAGTCCTATAACGGCGAAGTCTTCTGCTGTTTTAAAAACGGGTTTACTGGTGAGAACTTCCGTATAGTTATTTTTGAAAAATGATTTCAGGACAATGCTTTTTGTTTTTTCTATTTGAAAACCAAGACTATATGTGTCCACTGTAATGTTTCCTGTGATACTGTAAGTGTTGATATAGTAAAAGTGGTTTTTGTCGGAAAATACATTTTCTGTGTTAAATAATGGCGTTTGTTTATTTTCCGAAATTTTATTTCCTGTTTCGTCGGTAGATAAAAATAGGCTTTCAAATTTGTATGGAGAGCTACACTTTTGGCTGAGTTGTGAGCGGTCAAAAGCATTCTTTTGAACCGAAAGAAAGACATTGTTATCGCTTGCTGCCAATATGTAGGCCTGATAATTATATACAGGATCAAATGGCCTTTCTGAGAGTACTTTTTCTTTTAAAATAATATCTCCGCAAGAAGAGCATGAAACGCATATTAAGGCAAATAGCAATAGTTTTTTCATGGTTTAAAAAGAAAATTGGAGGTTAGCAGATGGAATGCTCCAAACGTTTTTTCGGAGTACTGTTTGTATTTTTTCGTCAGCAGATAGTTTGGAATATTCTGATTTTTTGAAGTACCCAAACCAAAGCAGGTTTAACGCAAAACTGTCGGAATTTCCGAAGCGAAGGCCAATGTTAGGTGCGGGTTCGTAATTAAAGGTTTTTCCATTATAATATTCAAAGCTAAACCAAATGCCCGAATAGCCAATGCTTGGTGCCACAAAGCGTTGGCGTTTGTAAATAAGCTGCAAGCCATGTGAAAAAGAATAGTTTTTAGGACGAGGTATATGTGTGGTAAAAATATGGGGAGAAAATCCAAGTCCGAACCCAAGTTCTGTACTCCATGTTTTTTTGTCTAGTATCCGATAGCGGTAGCCCGTGCCAATATACGGAGTGTCGCCCATGGCTTGTAGGTATATTGTGTTTTTGTGCACTCTGGGTTTGGTGTGGACTTTGGGTGGGTGCTCATTAAAGAAAAATTCATCAGAGTTTTTTCTAATTTGCTTAATAAAACCCTTTGGTTTGGCACTAAGGCTGTCTGTGCTTTGGGCCCAAGCGGTGCTTATAAAACAGAAAAAAAGTATGGTTCGCCACATATTCTTTTGGATTTATAGTACCAATTAAACGGTTTTTTGAACAGTTCAAAAATTTAAACTTATTTAAAGGCAATATTTTTTTCACGCTTCTATTTTTGGCTTATTCTTTTTTAATATTTTGCAATACTCCCCAAAAATTCGGAACATTGCTCTCTTATTAGAATTTGAATAGTTTTACATGAGTTTATTTAAAAAATTAGCAGGCGACACCATGCTTTACGGCATGAGTAGCATAGTGGGGCGTTTGTTAAATTGGTTGTTGGTAATTGTTCACACACGGGTGTTTGAGCAGCAAAGTTTGCTTACCGAAAATGCCCAACTTTACACTTGGGTAGTACCACTAAATATCCTGTTTACCTTTGGTATGGAGACCGCCTTTTTTAGGTATGGCTCCAAAAAAGAAAACCAATCCGAGTACTTCAACCTAATCTTAAGCTTCATTATAGTGTTGAGTGTAACACTAGCGGGAGTAATCATCATTTTTGCTACGCCAATAGTTACGTTTCTTAATTTTCCGGGCAATGAACACTTGGTCATTATGTTGGCGATCATTATGGCAGTAGATGCAGTAGCCGCCATAGCGTTTGTGAAACTGAGGGCTCAAAACAAAGCAAAGCGATTTGTAAGCATTAAACTTGCCTGGATTTTTATAAATATCGGACTCAATGTGTTCTACCTAATACTGTGTCATAATATTTTAAAAGGGGCGTTTTTGCCTGGACTGAAGTCTTTTGCCGCTATATTTTATTTGCCATCGGTAGGGCCAGACTATATCATTTGGGCCAACTATGTGGCCAGTCTTATCTGCTTGGGTTTATTGTGGAAAGAGTTTGTAGGCTTCAAGTTTGTCTTTGATTTAGAAAAACTAAAACCGGTACTAAAGTACGCCTACCCACTTATGATTATGGGCTTAGCGGGTTCGGTAAACCTAACGGCCGATAGGCTTATGTTTAGAGGCCTGTTGCCTTATGGCTTTTACCCGGGTTTTGAAGACCCTGACGTGGCCTTTAGTATTTACGCTCAGGTGTACAAACTCTCTATTTTTATGACTTTGGTGGTGCAGGCTTATCGCTATGCAGCAGATCCTTTGTTTTTTGCTAAAATGGGAGATAAAAACTCTCCAAACATGATTGCCCTCAGCACCAAATGGTTTACCATTGCTTGCATAGTTTTGTGGGTAGGGGTGAGTCTTAACTTAGACTGGATTCAACTTTTGATAGGCGAAACCTACCGTTCGGCAGTGTTTATCGTGCCTATTTTGCTGTTGGCAAACTTGTTTATTGGCGTATACGGCAACATGTCTATTTGGTATAAATTATCTGACAAAACCCAATACGGCACCTATTTGACCATCGGAGCCATGGTACTTACGGTAGTGCTAAACCTACTTTTAATACCCACAATGGGCTATTTGGGTTGTGCTATCACGTTTGCCGTTTCGTCGTTTTTGATGGTAGGTGCATGTTATTATTTTGGACAAAAATATTATCCAGTTCCGTACGAGCTTGGTTCTACCATTCTATACCTTTTGGGTGGAGGAGCCTTGATTTTTCTTAATTCCAAAATTCAGATTAGCAACTACGCACTTTCAGTGCCTTACCACCTTTTGTTGTCTGTTCTATTTATTGGGATAATCTACTGGTACGAGTTCAAGATTAAGAAAATGGACCTTAACGCCAACGTAAATTTATAGCAAGGCTTTTATCTTATTGGCCACCTCGGTTAGCTCTTCTTGGGTCATGGTAATTTTTGCTCCGAAATTCATGTCAGCCATGCTGTTAAGCGGGATAAGGTGCACGTGTGCGTGTGGAACCTCAAGGCCTATTACGGCTACGCCAACTCGCTTACAAGGTACCGCTTGCCTGATTGCAGGCTCTATAGACTTAGCGAAAGCCATAAGGCCAGCATACATTTCGTCAGAAAGGTCAAATATATAGTCCACTTCTTTTTTAGGAATCACAAGTGTATGCCCAGGAGCACAAGGAAACACATCCAAAAACGCAAGGAAGTCTTCGGTTTCAGCTATTTTGTGGCAAGGGATTTCGCCATTTATGATTTTCGTAAATATGGTAGGCATTTGTTTGGTGTTTTTTGAAATTGAAAAATATTAGATCAGATATTTATTTTTTTGAAGATTAGAGTTAAGTAAAACTTCCTCTTTTCACAATTAGGGATTAACGTGATATTTACAAATGTTCTATTTTACATTTAAAAAAGAGTTGTTTATGCAACCACCAATTTCTGCTTTAAAAATCGATCCTAGTTTTGCTTCAAATCCTTGATTTAGAATTATAGAATTTGCAGTACTGTATTTCACATTTACCCCTTCGAGAATTTTGTTTTCTTTCCCGGCAGAAATAAGGTTTGAACTTATGAAATCTAAGTTAGTAGGGACGCTATTCTCAATATTTAAACTATCAATACACACAGATATGTATCTAACTTCAGCTCCGTACGTATTATCCATTGCCATAAAGAATAAACTATTTTGGGATGGATGTAATTTCCTGTTCGAGAATATATTTAATTCATTTGTGTTTAACAGTTTTTTTGTCCCTTCTTCAGTTCCATCTGATACCCAAATTGTATTATTGGACTCACCATTGTAGTAGTTATTAGAAAAATATAATCTATTGTTTAATACAGCAAACTCAGTAGCATGAACATTATTTTTAACCAAATTAATTGACTTCCCATTTGTACTAAACAAGGAGAAGTCAGTTCCATCAAAAGCAGTAAAATACAATAAGTTGTTGTATATAGGTAATCCATAACTATTTACAACAGGATAAACTATTGAAGATAAATCGTTTCCAGCTAGCAAATTTGTTCCTTCGAATGTTCCATTACTCACCCAAAATACCATATTGTCAAACTCTTCGTAATAAATATTGAAAATCAATAATGAATCACCTAGGTTCGTTACTGAATAAGGGAAAATATTTCCAGTGCCGATATCAATGTCTTTTACCATTTTTGTTGAGGCCGTGGTACCCTCAGTTACCCAAAGTTCCTTCCCATGCTCTAAGGTTCTCGCAAAGAAAAAAAGTTTATTACCGACCTTTTTAAAATTAGTAGGCTGGGAACCGGTGATTCCAGGGTTAATATCTTTTAGTAGCATGGTTCCTTGTTGAGTACCATCTGTTTTCCATATTTCTTCCCCATAAGTGCCATTTTCAACTACAAAATAAGAGCATCCGTTAAAGGTTGTTGCAGCGTAGCCTACCCCTTGTACATTACTGATTAAATTAACGTTTACACCATCGAATTCCATAATTTTATTTGTATCCATCCATCTTATTTTTCCATTTGTTTCACATAGTTCCGAAACGCTTCTGCCAGAATAAATAAGTTGAAGATTAGAGTTGTGATATTTCCATATTTTGTTATTTAAATTAAAATAAAAATCATTTAGGACTTTTTGTATCCTTTTAATTTGGACAGGATTCTCTCCATAAAATTGAAAAAATAAATCACGATTAGAACTAAGGTCAATTAATGGTTTCGCGACCTTAGTGTCAATAGTTGTTGTCCAATATTGGAATCCATTTAAGTCATCAGAATAACTAAATATCATTATATTATCATTACTAATTACATCAATGAACATTTCATTATATGTTGGCACAGATTTATTTATATCTTTTATAAGCTCAGTAACAACACCATCAGTTTTAAACAATTCTTCACCAGCTAGTGAATCAAAAGCTGAGAAATAAAGGAAGTCTTCTGTGGATAATAAGATTTTTGAGTTTTCTAATTTGCTACTAACTGTATTGGATTCTATTAATTTTGTGCCATTTATGGAACCGTCTGTTTTCCAAAGTCTATTTTTTCCAATTGAATTACTTGAAACAAAGTAAAGGTTGGAGTTAAAATCAATTAAATCTTTAAAGTATGCTCCCTCTTCATCAAAGTTTAAATGATTTAAATGTTTAGTTCCAAGTTCACTGCCATCGCTTGCCCACAATTGATACCTCTCTAGTTCGTCTTTTATTACAAAGCAAACTTTGTTAGTTGAACACTTGTGAAATTTGAAATTATCGATAGAGTAAGTTTGTTCACCGCTAATATTAATGTTTGGGTTGATGTCTTTGACTAATTTAGTTCCTATTTCCGTTCCATCTGTTATCCAAAGTTCTTCACCATGAATACCATCATTGGCTGTAAAATACACAAAGTTGTTTAGAACATAGAGATTTCGTGGGGAACTACTTCCATTAATTAATATGTCCTTTAATATTTTTGTGCCAATTGGTGTGCCATCACTTATCCATAATTCGTCGCCATGAATACCGTCATTAGCAGAAAATATTATTTTTTCGTTTAATTTTACTAGACTCTTTGGTGCACTACCATTAACACCGTCAAATATATCTTTCACCAAATAAGTGCCTTGTGATGTACCATCTGTTACCCACAGTTCTGCTCCAGTTGTTTGGTTATATGATTGAAAATATACCAAATTGCCAATATTTGTTAAATATGTTGGGTTAGAGCCGCCTAGGCCTGGATCAATATCTTTTATCATTCGCGTACCTAAAATGGTTCCGTCGGTAATCCATAGTTCTGCTCCTGTTGCCCAGTTTCCATTTCTAAAATAAAGTTTATCTCCAATAATTATATTGTTTTCTTTGAATTCAGAATAGTACCTTTGGTATGTTGGACTTTCTGGGCCTTCTTCGGTGTCATTTAGTAAAAATGTCCCAGAATCAGTTCCATCAGTAATCCACAGTTCGCTGCCATGAGTGCCATTATCTGCTGTGAATAACAATTTGTTATTAAATTTAATGTGGTGTTTCGATTCTGAACCCCTAGGCCCGGGGTATATATCTTTTAATAAATTAGTGCCTTCTGATGTTCCATTGGTAACCCACAGTTCAGTACCCTCAAAGATTGGATCGTGCCTATAGGCAAAAAAAACAGCATTATTGCCAACATTATATAATTCACCCCAATAATAAATATTTGACTGTGAGCTTGTTCCATGTATGTAATCAATTGAAACCGTATTGGAGGCCAAGCCGTTAGTTTTAAATAATCTTTCAGAACTATTTGAATTTGGAAAGGCAAAAAAGAAAATATTATCATTTGCCTTTAATAGTCTATATGGTTTAGAGCCAGCGTTGTTTTTAATAATATCTTTAACAAGGTCTTGTGAATAAATCAGGTGACAAATATTAAATGTTAGGATCAATATTAAACACTTTCGCATAAAATTTTAATAAAATGATTAATTCCAAATTTAAATTTAATACTTGAAAAAAGATTAAAATTTAATAAAATCTGCGTTAGTAAATTACAAGTGTATGCCCAGGAGCACAAGAAAACACATCCAAAAACGCAAGGAAGTCTTCGGTTTCGGCTATTTTGTGGCAAGGGATTTCGCCATTTATGATTTTCGTAAATATGGTAGGCATTGGTTTGGTGTTTTGTTCGCAATTTAAAGAATGGTCATTTAAAACTAGTAGGCTGTTAAAAAAAAACTTCATTTTTAATGAAAACGATTAATTAGGTTATTTTTTACTATTTTGAAATGAAGTAGCTGTTAATTCAGCCATAAATAATTTGGATTGGGTAATTGAACAAAAAAAGTAAAGGGTCGGCACCGAGCCGACCCTTCGCAAACTTATAATTTTATAGCCCATTCACCCCTCATTTTTCGGCCTAAAAGGGCACTTGCTTCTGCATCATTTTTGAATAATTCTTTCTCTGGATTCCATGCTAGTGGCCTGCCCAGTTGGTAGGCAATATTGGCGATGTTGCACATTGAGGCAGTTCTATGACCCGTTTCTACATCACATATAGGCCTCGAGCGACTCCTCATGGCTTGTAAAAAGTCTTTGTAATGGTTTTCGCTTTTATAAGCATGCTTTTCTTTTTCGTCTATCACTCGGGTGGCAAGTTCTGCAGGGTCGGTTACCAGTTTTTTTCTTTGGACTTTTATCTCACCTTCGGTCCCAATAAAATGAATGGCGTTATTCCACTCCCAAGTTTCATGGCTTACAGTGATGCCGTTTTTGTATTTGAATGTTAAAAACTTGGTTTCATTACCGTCAGGCGGAGTAACAGACATGGGCCCGCTGCTGTCCATGTCTAAAGCCCACTGCACAATATCAAACATGTGTGCTCCCCAGTCTGTGACCATGCCGCCACCAAATTCTCTATAAAGTCGCCAGTTGGGAAATACATCTTTGGTTATGGGAGGTGCCAATTCTGCGTTAAAAGCTACGGGCTCGTTTGGCCCTAGCCAGAGGTCCCAGTCGAGGCCTTCGGGTATGGTTTCGGCAGGTAGGTTGTATTTTACAGGTGGCTTTCCTACGTTTACTTTTATGTGTTTTATTTCTCCGATATAGCCATTTCGGACCAACTCGGCTGTTTGTCTAAACTCCGGCCACGAGCGTTGCATGCTTCCGGTCTGAAAAACTCGGTTGTATTTTCTGGTGGCATTTACCATCGCTCGGCCCTCTTTTACGGTAAGCGAAAGCGGCTTTTCGCAATAAATATCCTTTCCTGCCTGTGCGGCTTTAACGGCCATAACTGCATGCTGATGGTCAGGCGTAGCGATTACCACAGCGTCTATGTCTTTTCTACTTAGGAGTTCGCGGTAGTCATTATAGACGGCTATCTCGGCGGATTTGCCTAGGGCTTCATTTTTTTCATATATGTCTTTGATGCGTCCGAGCATTTGATCGGCTTTGGCCTTATATACTTCGCTGATAGCATTTATGCGGCACTCTCCCGTCAGGAGGAATGAGTTTGCAAGGCCTTTTGCTTGCTTACCTGTGCCTATAACGCCCAAATTTATAATGTCGCTAGGTGCTTTAAAAGGGACGCCGAAAGCATTTTTGCCACCTAAAACATGGCGAGGAACAATCATTAATCCGCCAATGGCAGCAGCAGCCTGCCCGATAAATTTTCGTCTATTTTGTGTTTCTTTTTTCTTCATTTTCTATGGTTGAATATTAGATTATGAAGTTAGGAGAAAAAAGGGAAGTCAACAAAAATAAATGCGTAATTGGCTTTCTGAAATTGGATTAATATTTTTTTGATTTCTATTAAGATTGTGGTTTGGTGTTTTAATTCTAAATCACACAAACCCCTTTATACTTAGTGTGCCGTTTTCTCTTTGGAAAATGGGCATAAGCGTTTGGTTACCTTGGTTTAGGGTGCCGAAATAATAATGGCTGTAGGACTTGATTTTCATCTTGAGTAAATCAGGAAATTGTGCTTTTAACAAAGCCGGGATTTCTCTGTTTGACTGAACTACATGTTTCGGAACTATGATTCTGGCCATGATATTGACGATTTAGAAGGTAAAAACTTGCAAGCGTATTTAAATAAAAAAAACTTGTGAATGGGTTTGCTCAATAACAAGCAAACCCCATAATGCTTAATGTTCCTTTTTCTCTTCTTAATATGGGTGTCAAGGTTTGATAGTCACCTTTGTTGGTGTCATAAAAATTATGACTAAACGAACTTGAACTCTCTGACGATAAATCAGGAAAGTGATTTTTTAGCAAAGTGGTAATCTCATGATTTGACTCTACTAAATGCTTCGGAACAATGATTCTGGCCATGACTTTGTGATTTTTAAGTTTTTATTTGAAAGCAAGCCACTTGTTGGTCTTTAGGTACTTACAAGTGCTTTTTTGTTAGTCAAATGTATGTTAAAAACTCAATGCTAAAAAATATTGCTCTGTTTTGCTAATATTTTGAGCAAGGTAATCTTTGGAAATCATAAGTCATCTGAGCTTAAGGTGAGTATCGCAGGTAGGATTTTGAGTTTTGTCTTATATTCTAAAAGTTTCTGATCTTCTTCAACTCCGCATGAGGGATCGTCGCGGAGCTCTTTGGGGCCTGGCTTTTGGCCGGACACAAAAGCGGGAGCAGAGAGCCCGACCCCGCCATATGTAGCGATAGCGGAATGTGGCGGGGGCATGCCCACAGATTTCTCAGAAAAATATACTAAATTTGCACCTCAATTTTCTACAAGATACGATGAAGAATAATCCGAAAAGATATACCGTTACTGCTGCCTTGATATATGCCAATGGCCCGATTCACATTGGCCACCTGGCGGGGTGTTATTTGCCTGCTGATATTTATGTGCGATACTTGAGGCTGAAAGGCAAAGATGTGGCGTTTATTAGTGGTACAGATGAGCACGGTGTGCCGATTACCATTAAGGCTAAAAAAGAGGGTACTACGCCGCAGGCTGTGGTGGACAAATACTACGGGATAATCAAAGATTCGTTTGAGCAGTTTGGGATTTCGTTTGATATTTACTCGCGTACCTCTAGTCCGGTGCATCACAAAACATCTCAAGATTTTTTTACGACGCTTAACGACAAGGGTTACTTTGACGAAGTGGTGACGGAGCAATATTTTGATGAGACGGCACAGCAGTTTTTGGCCGACAGATATATAGTAGGGGAGTGCCCGGTGTGTCACAATGAGGGTGCCTACGGCGATCAGTGTGAAAAGTGTGGGTCTTCGCTTTCGCCTACGGAGTTGATAAATCCGAAGTCGACGATATCGGGTGCTAAGCCGGTTATGAAGGAAACAAAAAACTGGTATTTGCCCCTTGATAGAATGCAGCCAGATATTGAGAAATATGTGAACAGCCACCCTGAGTGGAAGCCTAATGTGTTTGGGCAGTGTCAGTCGTGGTTAAAGCAGGGCTTGCAGCCTAGGGCCATGACGCGTGACTTAGACTGGGGCGTAAAAGTGCCAGTAGAAGGAGCAGACGGCAAGGTGCTTTATGTGTGGTTTGATGCTCCGATTGGCTATATATCGATGACCAAAGAATGGGCTACGCAGACGGGTAAAAACTGGGAGGACTACTGGAAATCAGAAGACACCAAACTGGTTCATTTTATAGGTAAAGACAATATCGTGTTTCACTGTATTATTTTCCCTGCCATGCTGATGGCGGAGGGGAGTTTTATATTGGCCGACAATGTGCCTGCAAACGAGTTTATGAATCTCGAAAACGATAAGATTTCTACTTCGAGAAACTGGGCGGTTTGGCTACACGAATACTTGGAGGAGTTTCCGGGTAAGCAAGATGTGTTGCGATATGCCTTGGCTGCCAATGCTCCTGAGAGTAAAGACAATGATTTTACTTGGAAAGACTTTCAGACCAAAAACAACTCGGAGTTGGTGGGTATTTTTGGAAACTTTGTGAACCGTACGGTGGTGTTAACCCAGAAGTTTTATGATGGCAAAGTGCCTGCAAGAAACGAGCTGCTAGAGGTAGATGAGCTTACGCTTAAGGCATTGGCTGAGTTGCCTTGTCAGGTGTCTGACGCCATGAAAAACTATAAGTTTAGAGATGCCTTGGCGGGTATGATGGAAATAGCTCGACTGGGCAATAAATACTTGGCCGAGACGGAGCCTTGGAAAGCCATAAAAGTAGACGAAGAGCGTGTAAAAACGATCATGAATATAGCGATGCAGATTACGGCTACGCTGGCTGTGGTGGCGGAGCCATTTTTGCCTTTTACTTCTCAGAAATTGTATGAGCAGCTAAGAATGAGCGAGTGGTCGCTTAAAGGAGAAAGTGGTAAAGCAGAGTGGAGAGATGCCGGAAACGCCGACCTTGTGCCTGTGGGTTTAACTATAGGTGAAGGAACATTGCTTTTTGAGAAAATAGAAGACGAAACGATTAACAATCAAGTACAAAAATTATTGGACGCAAAGCGTATGAACGAACTAGAAGGAAAAACGGTAACACCGATAAAAGAGAATATTCAATTTGATGATTTCGCAAAATTAGACCTTAGAATCGGGACTATTTTGGAGGCTGAGCCTGTGAAAAAAAGCAAGAAGTTGTTGAAGTTTTTGATAGACGATGGTTTAGAAAAACGGACGATCTTGAGCGGAATAGCAGAACACTTTAACCCCGAAGGGATGGTGGGCAAGCAGGTTACGTTTGTGGCTAACTTGGCTCCAAGGCTGATGATGGGCATAGAGTCTCAGGGTATGATTTTGATGGCGGAAGACAAAGACGGCTCTCTGGCACTTTTGCAGCCTCATAAGGAGGTATGGAGCGGTGCAGGGGTGAGCTAAGAATGATTTATTCATGCTCAAAGGGCATGTTTAGAATAAGATATTAGGAAGAAAATCAAGCATAGATTCGAAGGCGATTATTTTAATGCCAACGATAAAATGCTTGATTTTTTTTTGAAGTTTAAAGTAATAATCCGTGCATAAGAATTTACCCCTGATTAGAGATTTGTTCGCTAATCAGGGGTTTTGTTTAAAAGTATTTAACGGTTAGTTCTATCAGTTTAGACTTTAGGTTGCCGTAGGGCGGCATCAGCAGTTCTAATGCACCCGGAATATGCTGTTTGTAAATAGCCCTTGCGTTTGAAAACTCCAGAAATCCAAAATGACCGTGAGACTTGCCTAAGCCACTGTTGTTTGAGCCGCCGAATGGCAGGTCGTTGTTGAAAAAATGAAGGGCATTGTTGTTTATACAGGTTCCTCCTGCTCGGGTGTTATCTAGGAAATACGCAATGTTTTTAGAGCTTTTGCTGAAAATATACAATGCCAATGGCTTTTCTCCTGCGTTTATATGTTTTACTACCTCGCTTTGGTTTTTATAAGTTACGATTGGCATTATCGGACCAAAGATCTCTTCGGTCATTACCAATGAGTCTGGCGAGCAGTTTTCTAGTATTGTGGGTGCTATGTAGTTTGCTGCCTCATCTGAGGTGCCACCGGCGGTTACCGTTGCTCCTTTTGCTACGGCGTCTGCAATCATGTTTTTTAGCCTTGCCGTATGGCCTTTGTTTACGATATGGGTATAGTCTTCGGATTGACTCGGTTGGCTACCAAAAAACATTTCAATGGTCTTTTTGGCTTCTTCCACAAACTGGTCTTTTACGCTTTCGTGCACAAAAATATAGTCAGGGGCTATGCATATTTGTCCCGAATTGAAATATTTTCCCCATGATATTCTTCTTGCAGATGTTTTGAGATCTGCGGTTTCATCTATAATGGTCGGAGATTTTCCTCCAAGCTCAAGTGTTACTGACGACAAGTTTTTTGCCGCTGCGGCCATCACTATTTTACCCACAGCAGGCGACCCCGTAAAGAATATGTGATTAAAAGGCAAAGACAATAGTGCGGTAGATTCTTCGACGGCTCCTTCTATCACCGCGATTTCGTTTTTGTCAAAAATAGCCGATATCATTTCGTTTATAACCCCGCTTGTGTGTGGCGTCATTTCTGAGGGTTTTATTATGGCTGTGTTTCCAGCCGCAATAGCAGAAACCAAGGGCCCCAAACAGAGGTTGATAGGGAAGTTCCATGGCGAAATAATCAAGCAAACGCCTTTTGGCTCATATTTTATTTTAGAAGAAGACCCTAAAAACGAGATTGGCGTAGGCACTTTTTGGTCTCTCATCCATTGCCCTAGGTGGTGCAGCGTATGGTTGATTTCGTTGGTGACCACAAAAATCTCCGAAAGGTCTACTTCTTCTTTAGATTTATGGAAATCTTTCCACATGGCTTCTTGAAATGCCTTTCGGTAGGTTACTTCCACAGCCTTTTTAAGCATTTTAAGTTTCGTTTTTCTTTCCGAAACTGTACTAGCCCCTACCTTATATTGGTTTTGTTTTTGAGCTTCAAAAATTGAATTGATTTCCTGCGTATTCATTTTTTATTTAGGTTAAGATTTTAAAATTAATTCGGCCCCTTTTTCGGCTATCATGTAGGTTGGGGCGTTTGTATTTCCAGATACAATGGTAGGCATCACCGATGCATCTATAACCCGAAGGTTTTCGATGCCATGTACCCGCAGCTGAGCATCTACTACCGCGGTGGCTGGGTCTACGCCCATTTTGCAAGTGCCCACAGGATGATAAACGGTTTCAACCTGCTTTTGGATGTGATCCCAGAAGGCTTCGTCCGAAGTTCCGAGCGGAGGGGTAATTATTTTCTCTAAATAGGGCTTAAAAGGCCCAGAGTTTAATACTTCCCAGGCTATTTTTCCAGACTCTATCAATAGTTTTCTGTCACTTTCTTCTTCCAAAAAATTTGGCTGAATCTTAAGATGGTCGGAAGGGTTTTTGCTTCCAAGTGAAACTGTTCCTCGGCTTTTTGGTCGAAGCAAAGTAGGCAATATAGTGAAACCATCTGTTGTCGGAAAAGTGCTGATGTCATACAAGTCAGCTTTATAATCATTTCCCAAATGAATTGACGCAAAATGGAACTGATAATCTACGCGGTCGGGACTTTGAGATGACCTTCCAAATGCCACCCCTTCGAGCGGGCCAATGGTCAGAGCTCCTTTTTTTAAAGCAAAATACTCGATTAAATCAAGAACCTGATTTAAGGGTTTTACATGATGGTTTTGACCTTTTTGAATATTCGAAAGGCCACTTACTGCATAAAATAAGTGGTCTTGTAGGTTTTTTCCTACACCCGGAAGTTCTTTTTTAAGTTCTATTCCAAATGAGTTGAGTTCTTCTTTTTCTCCTATGCCCGACAGCATCAAAAGCTGCGGTGAAACAAACGACCCTGCTGAAAGAATTACTTCTTTGTTGGCCATTATTTCTTGTGGAGGCCCGTTTTTTATAGAGGCTATTACGCCAACGGCTTTATCGTTTTTGATAATTACCTTTTGAACCTGTGTGCTGGTAAGTACTTTTAGGTTTTTTCGGTGTAGCACCGGTTTCAAAAACGCGTCAACGGCACTGTGTCTTTTGGCATTTTTTATGGTAAACTGAAACGCACCTACACCTTCTTGGTTTTGACCGTTGTAGTCGGGGTTTTTATAAAAACCTTGCGAGGTACATCCTGCAATAAATGGATCTATAAAAGGTGTTTTGAAGCCTTTGGCATATTCTACATGAAGTTCGCCGTGGTTGCCATGGAAGGCGTCTTGGTGGTCTACGTTAAATTCTGATTTTTTAAAATAGGGCAGCACATCTTGGTAGCCCCAGCCTTGGCAGCCTTGGTTTTCCCAGTCGTTATAGTCTTGTTTGTTGCCTCGCACATATGCCATTGCGTTGGTTGAGGAGCAGCCCCCCAATACTTTTCCTCTGGGGAGGTATATTTTTCTATTGTTTAAGTGCTTTTGAGGCTCTGTCCAAAACCCCGCATCTACTTTTGTTCGGTGCAATTTGGCGTAGCCTGCTGGTATATGAATCTCGGGCTTGGAGTCTGGTCCGCCCAACTCAATCAGCAATACCGATACCGAAGGGTCTGCGGATAGTCTATTGGCCAGCACGCATCCGGCACTTCCGGCACCCACCACGATGTGGTCAAATGTCATAATTTTAAGGTCTTTTAGGTTGTTGAAATATCTACAAACTAAACGCTTGGAATGCCTAATTTGTGCCTTGAAATTACACTATTTTTTCTACAAATAATTTACTTTCTATGTTTTTGATGAAAAACGCTGCATTCAACGTAAGCATATTCACGATTGATATTCGAGAAAGAAAAATGCTCATATTGCTGAGATTTGGTTTTAAAACAGCGTTTCGATTAAACGCCGTTTTAAAACATAAAAAACGAGTGACTTATTTACTAGGTTTCACTTTCAATATTCTGAATCCTTTTGCTGGAACTACCACGCTGTTTTTGAAAGTTTCGTTTTCTAAAACCTCAAAAAGCTCTGCATTTTGAGGCACCAACTCTTTATATTTATCCAGATTGAGCGTAACTTCTTTTGAGTTTTTATTTAAAACAATCCAATACTTATCGTTTTTATCAAACCTAAAAAAGCTGTAGATGCCACCTTCAGGGGCAAAATGAACCATTTTTCCGTTATAAATGGTCGGAGTGTTTTTTCTCCAATTCAATAGTTTTTTGGTAAAAGCCAAAAGGTCTTTTTGAGAATCGTTTAGGTTTTTATTTTCAAAAACACTCACAGAATCTCCGGCCCAACCGCCTGGAAAATCTCCTCTGATTTCGCCGTGACTGTCAGATTTTGGGTTGGTCATGCCTATTTCCGTTCCGTAGTATATTTGCGGTATTCCACGTGTGGTAAGCAAATACGCCAAGGCCATTTTCATAAGCTTCGGGTCTTCTTTTATTTGGGTAAAAAAACGGCTCATGTCGTGGTTGTCTAAAAACACCACGAGGTTGTAAGGGTGAGCATACAAAAAATCATCTGTCAGTGTCTGGTATATTTTTGTTAGCCCCATTCCCCATTGAGCGTCATCTTCGTTCATCGCGTCTGATATTGCTTTTTGGTGCGGAAAGTCCATTAGCGAAGGCAAGTTAGACACATAGCCGTCGGTGTTTACTTTTCCTTTTTGCCAATACGAAACCACCGAAGGTTTCATAGACCATTCTTCGCCCACCATGTTAAGGTTTGGATATTCGTCTATCAGGGCCTTTGACCATCGGGCCAAGAAATCTTTTTCGGAGTACGGATATGTATCTATCCTGAGTCCGCTCAGGTTGGCGTATTCTATCCACCAAATGGTGTTTTGAATGATATAGTTTGCCATAAACGGGTTTCGCTGATTGAGGTCTGGCATAGAAGGCACAAACCAACCCCGCACCTGTTTTTCTTTGTCAAAACTAGAGGCGTGTATGTCTTGGTGGGTTTCGCGGGCGTGGTTGGTAGAGGTAAACTTGCCTTCGTTGTTTATCCAGTCTTTTGAGGGTAGGTCATGCATCCACCAATGCTCCGAACCGCAGTGGTTGAGTACCACATCTCTGATGAGTTTAAGGTTTAGATTATTCGCCTTTTGTGCCAATTCTAAATATTCTTGGTTGGTGCCAAAGCGTGGGTCAATCTTATAAAAATCAGTGATGGCATAGCCGTGGTAGCTCTGTTTGGGCATATTGTTTTCTTCGAGAGGCATGGGCCAAATCGTAGTAAAACCCATGTCTTTTATATAGTCCAAATGCTTGCTTATGCCTTTAATATCACCTCCGTGGCGGCCGTATTCTTCGTTTCGGTTAGGTAGGTCTTCGTAGTTTTTTATGCCGTCGTTTGTTGGGTCACCGTTTGCAAATCTGTCTGGCGTAATTAGGTAGATTACATCAGAAGCGTTGTAGCCTTGTCTGTTTGCGGAGTTTTGTTGACGAGCATTTAGGCTTAAGTTTTGGGTTATTTTTTTTCCTTTTGAATCAGAAAAAATAAAGGTGACATCCCCAGGTTTTGCGGTAGAAGAAATTTCTAAGTCTAAAAACAGGTAGTTGGGATTTTCTACTTTATTTACTTTCGTTATTTTGACACCGGTATAGCTTGTGCTCGGTTTAAAATCCGAAATGTTGACTCCATGAACGAGTACTTGAAGTTTTGGGTTTTTCATGCCTATCCACCACGAAGACGGCTCAAAATGCTCAACCTGCTGGGCTTGAGATAAGGTAGAAAACAAAACGAGGCTAAGGAATAAAAATATTTTTTTCATGTTATTTTAAAACTTTTGCAATGACCAAACCGTGTAACTTTTTGCGGGCGTAGTGATACTCACTCTGCCGTTTGCGTCTGTTTTTATGGTTTGAGATGCATTTCCGGTGTAATCATATAAGGTGGCGTTGTTCCATTTGGTGGCCACTTGCTGAGTTTTGGGTGCGTTTCCGTTGTTGATGGCTACTACTAGGCCGGGTACTTTGGAGTCGCCGTTTCGCTGTGCTACGTAATATTCTAAATCTGCAAAAAGTACGCTCAACGTGCCTGTTGCGAGTGATCTATTTATGGTAATCAGTTTTTCTAGCTTTGGTTTAGAGAGTTGGGTCTCGTAGTCTAAGTAGAATATGCACGGATAGCCAGGGTGTGTCAGTATGTAGGCGTATGCCAAAAGTTTGTTTTCAGCAGAGCCAATTCTGTTTCCTTGGTTGGTTTCTTTTTCGGTGTCGTGGTTGGTTACGAAGGTTACGGCGTGCTCGGGGTCAACTCGCAAAAGCGAGTTCCGGTCTTTGAGAATGCTCATATTTGAGCCGTCTATGGCTTGCTCTAAATTATAAAATGCCGCAAAGTCAAAGGCTCGGCTACCGGTTTTGTCTACCCACGACTTGAGGTAGTCGGTGTTGCCGTCCCATGCTTCTACCACCGCAAAACCTCCCACTTCGGTGAGCCATGCTTTTATTACAGATGGGTCAAAACCCTTGACGTAGTCGAAACGCCAACCGTCAAACTTCATGGTGTTTTTGTAGTATTTGGCTACTGAGTTTTCGTTTTTCCAAAACCAGTTTTGTACTTCGGGCTGTTCGTGACAAAGGTCTTGCTCTTCAAAAAAAAGTGCTTCGGCGTCTTTGGCGTGTATGTTGTTTGGGTGAAATAGCTTGGCGGTGCGTGGGAAAAACCCCGATTTGGGTTGAAAAAGCGTATAGGTGTCTTTGTTTCGAAATGGATTAAACTCAAGGCTGCCGCCGCTGTTGTGGTTGAGCACGATGTCTGCTATTACGTCAATGCCAGCCGAATGTGCGGCTGTTATTAAACTTTGGAGTTCGGTTTTTGAGCCAAATCGTGTTTCGGTAGTTCCCATTTGGTCAAAATTTCCGAAGTCAAAATAGTCCATTGGGTCATAGCCCATGGAGTAGCCACCTGACATGCCTTTAGATACCGGTGGTAGCCAGATTCTGTCTACTCCTATTTTTTTCCAAGCGGTTACTTTGCTCGAAATGGTATTCCACCAGTCGCCGCGAGGCTCCACGTCCCAGTAAAAGCCTTGCATCATGACACCTTCTGGTCTCAGGTATTGTGTCAGGTCTGTTGGGGTAGTGTCTGCGGGTGTTTGTTCTGCTTTTTGGCAAGCCGATATTACTATCAGCACTAAAACTGTGGCCCCAATTTTACTTAATATTCTACGCATAGTTAACTGTATTTTCTGTTCTTTTTTTGCTGGTTTTGGGTGCAAACTAAAGACTTAATTTTTTATGTTTTCATGTGCTGTGTATTGCGTCAGGGATAGTAGTGGAGCTCTTTTGACTGGCCTTGGCCGACAAAAAGCGGGAACGAATAGCCCGACCCCTTGTGGGTGACGCCCTAATGCATAAACTGGGTTTAAAAAATCTGCACGAAGATACTCCGTGCAGATTGTGGCTTTCCTATGATTTTTTCTCTTTATTTCTTTTTGATGGTATAGGCCGGTTTGGCTTTCGAGAAGTCGAGGGTAATGTCGTAGGTACCTGCGGTAACTAAGATATTTGCTCCGTTTACTTCCAGTGTGCCGTCGGCTCCGTCATCGCCGTAGTTTAGGCCCCAGTCGCTGTTTGCTCTAAACTTGATTTCGCCTGTTAGGAGTTTAATGTTTTTGGCTACCCAAATTCCCTTGGTGTCGAAATCTTTGGTGAAGTTGCCATAGTCAGGTACAAAAGTGAAGTCAGGAGTGGCTCCCCAGTTGTTGTATCCGCTACCTACCACGCCCCAAAGGTTGGTGATTTTTTGAACCGAAATTTTGTTTTCGGTAAAGCTTACGGTTATCAGGTAGTTGCCTTTTGTAGCCACAAGGTTTGCTCCGTTTGCGTCAAGTGTGCCGTTTGCTCCGTCGTCGCCGTAGTTTACGCTCCATTCGGAGTTTTGTCTAACTTTAAATTCGCCGTCTTTGAGTGCTACAACTCCTCTCCATTGGTCAGAGTATGGGTCGTAAGTTAGGGGAGCATCAGGAGTGGCACCCCAATCATTAAATGCACTTCCTACTATTCCCCAGCTATATTTTTCGATTTTTACGGTAAGGGCGGTTTCGTTAAAGGTGATTTTGTAAGTGCCTGCTTTAGAAACGATGTTGTCGCCACCTGCTTCAAGTTTTCCGTCGGCTCCGGTGTCGCCGTAGTTTACGCCCCAATCGTTATTTTTTCGGATTTTAAACTCGCCGTCCTTTAGGGTTACATACGATACGTATACACCTGCAAGGCCGGTTTTGTAAAAAGGAGCATCAGGCGTGGCACCCCAGTCGTTAAATGCACTACCCACTACGCCCCATGGGGTAGAAAGGTCAAGTTTGTCTAAATATGCGGTGGCATTTAGATCCGCAATGGGCGACGAAAGTATCACTTTTTCGCTTAGTTTGGCTTGTACTTTTACGTCTAGATTGCTGGCGGTGCCGGGTGCTAAACCTAGGTTTAAAAGTATAGCATTTAGTTCGGCCCCTTTAAAGCTTTTGCTAAGTTGAGACCCGCTGGCGTAGCTATATGCTTTAGAGAAATCACCACCTTTTTTGTCTAAAAGTATGGTATATGTAGGTCCTGCGTCATATCCAAAGTCTGGTTTTAACCACGAAATGGTCAATACGTCGTTGTTTTCTTTATCTTTGGTAAGTACCACATTGGGTGCTGAAAGAGACACTGCTGGTGCAGCAGAAGAGTTAAGTACTGCCTGTATTTGGTCTTTTTCGCACGAGGTCATTAACATTAATGCCCCTACGAAAACCGCTATATTTTTAAAAATATTCTTCATGTTTTTTGTAAGATTAAAAAATTAATACCCTGTGTTTTGTTTTAGATTTGGATTGGCCACGATGTCTGCCGACGGAATTGGAAATAGGTTTAAGTATTCAGGCACAGTTTTGCCTTCTTTTACCGCTCCTTTCCAAGGCCATAGATACGCCGCTCCCGTAAACTTTCCGAAACGGATAAGGTCAGTTCTGCGGTGTCCTTCCCAATACAACTCACGAGCTCTTTCGTCTAATATGAAGTTTAAGTCTATGCTCGTAATGTTACCCGAGGTATTTCCATAGGCTCGCTCTCTTAGTTTATTTATATAACCAACCGCTTCTGCTGTGCTGCCACCGCCGCCTCTAAGTACTGCTTCGGCATACATGAGGTACACGTCTGCTACTCTAAACATCGGGAAGTCGGTGTCGGGAAAGTTGCCTTCTATGTCAGAACCTTTAGCTCCTGTAGAGGTTACGTTTTTGTATTTTGTAATAGCGTAGCCGTCGTTAAACTTAAATAAGTCGTCTATTTCTAAGTTTTGGTCTTGGGTATAAAACATGGCCCTTTTGTCTTTTGCTCCGGTAGCATCAGGAAACTTTTGCACGATGTTTTTGGTGGTTCTAACACCGCCCCATCCGCCGCCGATACCGAACTCAGCAGGGTTCATAGAGCCTCCAACGGGTGCGTGGACTAAGAAAGTCATGCCGCCCCAAGTTTTGGTATTTAGGCCGTCAAAAGTAATCGGAAATATGATTTCTTTTGATTTGTTGTTATCAGCTAAGAATAGGTTCGCATATTTTGACTCTAGTGTATATCCGGCGTCGATTACTTTTTTGCTGTAGGTAAGTGCTTCGGTATATTTCTTAGTGCCTGTGTATACTTCGGCGTTCAGGTATAGTTTGGCAAGTAAGGTCCAAGCAGCTGCTTTGTCGGCTCTTCCGTATTCGTTTGTCATGGGAGCGGTAAGCTCGGCATCGATAGCTTTTAGCTCAGACTCTATGTAGGCAAAAAGCTCAGCTCGTGTGGTTTGTTTAGGAAGAAAAGACCCCACAGCGTCTGCTTCGGTTACGAAGGGCACGTTGCCAAACATGTCTAATGCATGGTAATAGCTCAATGCTCTCAGGAATCTTGCTTCGGCTCTGTAGGTTTTTATTTCTGATCCTGACACTCCTCTTTCGGCCAGTTTAGCGTCTGTAGTTTCACGAATAAACTCGTTTGTAAGGGTAATTTGATAGAAAATACGGTTATACATGGCCGTTACGAACTCATTTGAGGCTGTCCAATCCATATCATGGTAGTCGCGGAGGTTACCGTCGTTCCAACCAATAACTGACTCGTCGGTTGTGAGCTCTTGTGCTTTCCAATATTGGCGAAGGTAGGTAGAAAAACCCTCGTCTATACCGCTAATGTCTGGCTGACCTGCAGGGCCTTGCTGCCCCGAAACCGCGAAGCCGGCATACATTTTAGCTAAAATTTGTTTGTAACTCGCAGGGTCTTTGTAGACTGTAGCTGAAGTTACTTCAATAAATGGTGTACGGTCAAGGTCGTTTACACACGACTGGCTGATGCCAAGTGCTGCCACCAAGAGACCTATTTTGCTTATATTTTTTATGTTTCTCATTGTCGTTCTTTTTTTAGATTAAAAACCAAGGTTTAGTCCCAAAGTAAATGTGCGAGGTCTTGGGTAGATGTTGTTGTCTATTCCTCCTTGAACCTCTGGGTCAAGGCCTGAGTATTTGGTTATCACAAAGGCGTTTTGCACGTTGGCAGACACGGTGGCGTCTATCTTGTTTTTGATTCGGCCAATTCTGTATCCGAGGTTAATGTTGTCTGCTCTAAAGAATGAAGCGTTTTCTAAATAATAGTCGCTGAAATACTGAGAGTTTTCGAAACCTGTAACGGTTGCGTTTCTTACCACATTGTTTAAGTAGGCATTCGAACTTGTTCTGAAAGTACCTGCGGTAGAGTTTAGGTTGTTATACATATAGCCACCTATGCTTCCTCTGGTAACAAAACCTGCGAACCACTTTTTGTAGGTAAACTGTGACGAAATACCGAAGTAAAAATCGGGCTGAGGAGATTTGTATCTCGCCAGGTCAGAGGTGTTAACTACGCCATCTTGGTTTTTGTCTACATAAACGCCTTCGAGCGGCTTGCCGTTTTCGTCATATACTTGTTGGTATAAGAAGAAACTGTTTGTCGGGTAGCCTACCGTGTGAATTTGAACGGTGTTACCCACGCCACCTGATATGCCGCCTACTAATATACCCGGGAACGTTGGGTTTGGCACCTTGGTCAAATTTGTAATGGTGTTTATGTTTCGTGTGATGTTAAACGCTAAGTCCCAGTTAAAGTCTTTGGTATGAATAGGGGTAGTGTTGATGTTAAACTCAATACCCTTGTTCTCGATATTTCCTACGTTTGTTAATATTTGGTTTGTCAAGTTTGAACCTGCCGGAACGGGTATTACACTTAACAAATCCTTGGTTTTTCTGTAGTAGTAGTCCACACTTCCAGAAATTCTAGCCGTTTTAAGTGCCCAGTCTATTCCGGCATTTAGGGTAGTGGTTTCTTCCCATTTAATGTTGGCGTCATAGCCTTCAGGTCTTAGTGTGTTATAAAACTTGCTGCCAAATTGGTAGCCTGCGGTAGACTGACTGATGGTGTATTTTGGTAAATATGGGTAGTCGCCCAATACATCTTGCTGACCCGTTACACCATAACCTAATCTAAGTTTTAGGTCAGATATGGTATTTGAATTTTTCAAGAAGCCTTCGTCTGATATTTTCCATGCAAATGCTGCTGATGGAAATAAGCCCCAACGGTTTTCGGGAGAGAACCTCGATGATCCGTCTTTACGAAGTGTAACGGTTAATAAGTATTTGTCTAAAAGTGAGTAGTTTGCTCTTCCAAAAAACGACACCAAGGTGTTTTGTGTTTTGTAGAAATAATCTAAAAATACGTCTCCGGCTATGTTTTTTTCTAAATTAGAATTATCCTTTAAAAAGTCTTGGTACGAGTAACCGCCCATTACGTCTATTTTGCTTCGTATGCCCGGAAGTTCTTTTACGTAGTTCAAATAAAACTCTAAGGTTTTGTTGGTTTTATTTTGATCATACACATTGTTTGTGCCGCCTCTAGCAAACGACATCCCTACATTGGCAGGAATAGCCACAGAGCCGTTGCTTCTCGAAATATCATATCCAAGGTTAAGGTTGGCTCTAAGTTCTGGTAAAAAGTGGAATTTGTAATCAAAAACTACGTTTCCGATACTTCTCAATACATCCGATCTGTCATCTCTTAACATTAGCTGACCAAGTGGGTTTAGGGTAGCTAAGGTATTTGGTTTTCCGGTAGAAGGGTCAAGCCATTCGTAGTATCCGCCTAGTGTTTCGCTTCCACTGTAAATAGGTTGCGTCGGGTCAAATGACACCGCAGCCCCAATGGCTCCTGTGTTTGCAAATCTGTTGTTTGATTTTGAGCCTTTTAGGTTTACGTCTACTTTTAGGTGTTTGTCAAGAAACGTTGGCGATAAACCAATTGAAGCTGAAGTTCGGTCCATATTTGAGGTTTTCAAAATACCGTTTTGGTTTAAATAACCAACCGAAATACGGTATGGCAAATTGCCCTTTGTGCCGCTGATGCTTAGGTTGTTGTCTGTAGTTAGGGCGTTTCTGTATATCTGTTTTTGCCAATCGGTGTCTGCAGTATCTAAGTAGCTTTTCATGGTAGTGTTCCCTTTTTCGGTCACCAAAGCCGCAAATTCGCTTGCCGAAAGTACGTCTACATACTTCACCGGTGAAGCTGAAGAAAACTGCGTGCTGAAGTTAATTTGTGGTTTTCCTTTCGCTCCTTTTTTCGTGGTAATCAAAATCACACCGTTAGAGGCTCTGCTACCATAAATGGCCGTTGCAGAGGCGTCTTTCAGTACCGTAAAAGTCTCTATGTCATTCGGGTTTATCATCGCCAATGGGTTTGATGCTCCGCTTATACCAGAGTTGTCTAGTGGCATTCCGTCTAATACGATGAGAGGATCGTTGTTGGCGTTTAGCGATGAGCCTCCTCTGATTCTTATAGTACTGCCTGAGCCAGGTGCTCCTGAGTTTGAGGTGATTTGTACACCTGCTATTTTACCCGATACGAGTTGTTCTGGAGAGGTTATTTGTCCTTTGACAAAGTCTTCTGAACTAACCGAAACTACGGAGCCTGTTAGGTCGCGTTTTTTCTGAGATCCGTATCCGATCACCACTACTTCACCCAGCACAGAGGCGTCGTCGGCCAAGGTTACGTTTATGGTGGTTTTGTTTCCAATCACCACCTCTTGGGCTATTTTTCCTACAAAGCTAAATACCAAAACTGACTCGTCGTTAGGTACGTTTAGTTTATACATACCCGATATGTCTGTTTGGGTACCTATGTTGGTGCCTTTAACAGACACTGTTACGCCAATCATTTCGGACTTGTCTTGTCCGTCTGTTACTTTTCCGGTTACAGTTTTTTGAGCAAAAGCGGCATTGCTCCAAGCAAAAAACATAAAAGCCACTAGGCCCAAGGCCCTCATCGTTAAGCTTTTAGTTTTTAAACTTTGATTTCGTTTGTTTTTTTGCATTTGAAATAAAATTTAAAGTTAAAGTATTGAAATATTAAAAGGTTGGTTTAAAAAACTTGAATACAGGAAGGGCCTCATTTCCATTGCCAGCATCAAAAAAAGCGGCATTTTCCCAGTGTGAACCCACACCCCATTGAGTTTTGCATTTGGTGCTTATCCAGGCAGGTTCCCAATAGACTATACCTGATGCTCCTGCTTTTTGGGTGATATTTTTTAAGTCTATCATGAAGCTTAGTTGCCCTTCGGGCGAAATGGGATATTTGGCTATTTGAGCACCAGCGTCTAGCATGTTATTGGCTGGGTCATATTCTTTGGTAGAGTAGGGGTAACCCGTTTCTACGATCATCACTTTTTTGTTATATCTGCTCTTCAGGTCGCTAATGGTTTGCGAAAGTTTCTCGAGGTCATAAGTTGACCATTTTGGGTAATAGCTTAGGCCAATCCAGTCGTAGTTTCCGATTTGGTTTTTTAGTGCGTCGGCAAACCACGCAGGGGCGTTTTCGGGCTGAGCCACATGCAGCATTGACTGTATATGTAAGCCAGTAGATTTATTAAAAGCCTCGATGGCTTCAATGCCCTTGTTTAGCAAAAAAGCATTTCGTTTCCAGTTGATAGGGCCGTTTGAGGCGGAGTCTGGGTGTTGAATAACGCCAATGTTCGTTTCGTTTCCTACCTGTACTATCTCCGGCGTTAGGTTTTTAGCTTTTAGCTGATTTAATGTTGATAAAGTGTAATTATAAACGGAGTCTCCTAAAACCTGAAGTGATGTTATTTTTTGCCAGGCACGGGGCATTATTTGTTTCGACGGGTCGGCCCAATTGTCAGAATAATGAAAGTCCAAAAGGATGGCTTGGTTTTCTTTTTTAGCCCGCCCAATGGTTTTTTCCACATCTTCTATAGATGAGTAATTCCCAAATTCTGGCGTATGCCAAAGCCTTACTCGAACTATGTTTGAGCCCTTGTTAGCAAAAAACTCAAAAGGGTCTACCACCTTGGTGTTTTCACGGTAAACACCGCCGCAGTCTTGCATCTCATTTACATAAGAGAGGTCTGCCCCCAAATAAAAATCTGGCGACGGACTGGTTTTTTTTATGCAACTAGTAGCAACTACCAAAAGCAATGAGGCACCAAGGAGCAGAGTTGAATTTTTGAAATTAGTATTTTGCACTGATTAAATAATATTATTTTCAGTCACAAAATTAGGGCACTAGAGTATGGCGGTCGCCCCAATTGGTATTTTTCTAATAAATAAAATAAATTTTTATATACTTGATTTGTAGGGTGTTAGCCGTGCCGCAAGTGCCAGTTTATAAAATGGCACCTATTTTTTTGGGTTGTTGAATGACTCCAAGTACTCGCGAGGGGTTTGGTTGGTGATTTTTTTGAAGGCTCGGTTAAACGAAGTTTTGGAATTAAAGCCTACCTCAAATGCCAATGCTAAAAAAGTAAGGTTGGCGTGTTTAGGGCTTTGAATCAGTAGCTGAAATTCTTTTACTCGGTAATGATTAATGAAGTCAAAGAAGTTTTGCTGGTAGTGGTCGTTAATAATTTTTGATAGGGTATGCGTAGACAAATCTAGCTGATGGGCGAGTTCGCTGAGGGTGATTTTGGGATTGGTATATGGTTTTTCAGATTCAATATATGCCTCAAGTTTTTGAATCTCTTCTAGCATGTCGTCGTGGTTTTCTTCTTCTGGTGCTTTTGTAGTGCTCGACAGCGATGCATCCATAGGGTCGTCAAAAATGGAAATCTGACGTGGGTTAACTTTAAATGTTTCGGACTGCTGTATGGCAAAGTAGCCAACAAAATACACGATGCACGAAAACATCAGCCATGTAAAATCTACACTATTTTCTATAATTAGGGTGTTCTCAAACCCCATTACATTTTGCAAAAACATCAACAATAATGTAAAGCCCCAAACGCAAATGGTGATAAACATTACAATCAATACGCCGTTTAGATAACTTAGATTTTGTTCATACGAAAGCTTCGATTGGAATTCCGTGTTGTAAGTTTTGAGGGTTCTTCTAAAAAGATTCCAATAGTAAATGTTCCATAAAAGCCCTAAAATGCCCGAACCGCCAAAAATAATCATCAGTTCTTGCTTTTGATTCATAAGATCAAGCAAAAACGTGCGGTTGTTTTGTAGCAGAAAAGGTAAATACACAAAAAACTGAATCAAGAACGGGATAAAGTGTAAGTACCACCGGGAAGGCAAAAACTTAACGTGATAGAGCAGTTTTAGTAAATAGAAATAGAAAATAGGACCAAACAAGAAGTACACCAAGTCAGGCAAAACAACCAACCTCGGGTAGCGATTTACGAATATCTGGAAGTTGCCCATGATGTAGCACAACACACCACAGGAAGCTATCAAAATAGAAAATATCAACCAGCGGTTTGCGTCTTTGTTGGTAGACTGCAGCGTGGGCAGCACAATAATTAGTAGTATGCCTTGGAAAACAGAGAACAAAAGCAAAAAGTCAAAAAGCGAGTATACATGCAGTGAACCCAAGAGGTCTTCCCAGCCGTCTATGTTTACGTTTATTTCGTTGTTGTCTTTTACAGTTTCTCTAAAAATAACGCGGTTTGGTCTTGCTTTTCCACTTTCTCTCGACTCCACAGACTCCCAGCTGCCTCGGGTAAACTTGTATTCAATTCGTTCGAGGTCCGAATATATTTTAACATGATAGGTGCCACTAGGAGATTTTTTTAAATCATAAATTGGGTCTCCGAGCTCCCAGTTGTTAAAGTTTCCGGTGATTGAAATTTTGGCGTCTTTAGGCGTGTTTTCGGGGAGCGACTTAACAAATATGTCGTAGGAGATTATTTTTTCCCAACCCAAAATGTTCGCTTCTATTTGCTTGGTGTTTTGTGTATTTAGGTTAAATGTTCTGTTGGGTAAACTCTCGCCTTCAGGTGTGCCTTCTACAAATAGCCAGCTGCCTTGGGTAAACTTGTATTCAAAAACCGAGGGTGTGTTTGTCAGCGTTATTTTATAGGTGCTATCATTATCTTTATTGAGCTTGTATTTTATGTCTCCGGGCTCCCAATTGTTATAATCTAAAGCAATAAAAATGGGCTGATCTTTTTGTAGCGGAGTTGCTTTTATTTTAACTTTTATCTGAATTTGGGCAAAGACATTGTGTCCACCCATAAAGATGGTTAGCAATATTAGTGTCCAAAGTGTCTTTCTTTTCGTCAATTTTGACTGCTGTTTTTTTATTAAAAAATCGAATCTTTAAGGTAATAACTCAATATCCCGAGAGATTGATAATAAAACCATTAGGTATTTTTTTGAATATACTTCGAATATATCTTATTGAGGTTAATTTATTCTTTTTAAAAATCTATCTTTGCGACTAAATAAAAATTGTCAAACAATACATTCAGGCTGAAACAATAGGGCTTTTTACGAAGTTAAACTAATATTAAACATTAGGATATGTTTTCAAACCAAAAATAATGAGCAGCTATTCAATAAAAGATCTTGAGCACCTTTCAGGTATAAAAGCCCATACGATTCGTATCTGGGAGCAAAGATATAATATTATTAATCCGAAACGAACAGATACTAATATTAGACTCTACGACGATAGGGATTTAAAATTGGTGTTAAATATTTCTCTTCTTAAAGATCACGGATACAAAATATCCGAAATAGCGAAGCTTACTTTGGAGCAATTGAGTCAAGAGGTAATGGCCCTTTCGGACAAACAGCTCAATTACCCAGACCAAATTCATGCCCTCACTATTGCGATGATAGATATGGATGAAGAAAGATTTGAGAAAATCATGTCCACCAATATCTTACAGTTTGGATTTGAAAACACCATGATTAATATTATCTATCCGTTTTTGAGTAGAATAGGTACATTATGGTTAACGGGCTCTATTGGTCCTGCTCAAGAGCACTTCATAACAAACCTAATTCGTCAAAAAATGATTGTGGCGATTGACGGTCAGGTCGTGAAAAATAAGCCAAGTTCTAAAAAATATGTGTTATTTACGCCAGAGGGCGAGTTACACGAAATAGCGGTTTTGTTTGCTAACTATATCATTAGAGCTAGAGACAATAAGGTCGTTTATTTGGGTCAAAGTCTACCATTTGATGAGCTTAAGTTTGTGGCAGATATTCACAAGCCTGACTATATGTTTACCTCTATTACTACTACGCCTGGTCAAAACGAGGTGCAGGCCTATATAAATAATTTGTCAACTGCGTTTCCAGAGGTTCAGATTTTACTTTCCGGATATCAGGTTATTGGCCAAGGTTTAGTTTTGCCGGCTAATGTGCAGGTAGTTCCCAACGTAAAGCAGCTCATTGAATTAGCTAGCGGCGAATAATTCGGAGTTAAAATCGCCAAGCTATCAGTCTGCTGATTTTTTGTCCTTGTGTCATTTCTATTATTTTTACATCGGTAGCCTTTAGGTATTTTAGTAGTTTCTGAAATGCCGGCAGGTTTTCTTTTTTAGAAACCAAACTCGTAAACCATTTTACAGAGGCAGCAAATTCTTGGCTTTCTTCTATCATGGCTTTCACAAATATGTATTCGCCACCTTCGTACCACAGTTCGTTGTTTTTTCCACCAAAGTTTAGGCTAGGCTTTTGGTTAGTTTTGCCCGTTAGGTTCTTTACTTTCCTCATGTTCTGTGCTTGAGCCTCCTGCTGCGAGGCATGAAATGGTGGATTGCACATGGTGATATCAAACTTTTCGCCTGATTTTATTATTCCTTTATAAAACCGCCCTTTGTCGGCTTGGTGTCTAATCTCAATGTTGTTGCTCAATGTTTCGTTAGCAGCTACTATGGCCTTCGCTGACTTTACGGAAACAGGGTCAATATCTGCTCCCACAAAATTCCAACCGTATTCTTGATGCCCTATAATAGGATATATACAGTTTGCTCCTGTGCCTATGTCTAAGCACTTTATTGTATTTCCTTTTGGAATGACTCCTTTGTTATTTTCGGCTAAAATATCTGCTATATAATGAATGTAGTCTGCTCTACCCGGTATGGGTGGACAAAGGTACCCTGCCGGAATATCCCAATGTTGGATTCCATAATGGTGATAAAGCAAGGCCTTGTTGAGTGCTTTTACCGCCAAAGGCTCCGCGAAGTTGATTGTTTGTGTTCCAAATTGATTTTCAAAAACATATTGCCCAAGCTCTGGTGTGGCTGTGGTAAGTGCCGCTAGGTCATAGTTGCCATTGTGTTGGTTTCTGGGATGTAACGACTGTTTTGACGAAGCGGGTTTCTTTTGCATATGTAGTTTGTCTGCCACAAATGTATTTATAAATTAAGCCCAATTGAAGTTTTAGATGACTATTTCGGTCTGTGTTTTTTAATATTTGAGCTTTTGAGAGATAATTTTCTTTTTTCTTCTCTGTTATATGTTCTTTTTTAATTTTCGAGTGAAATGTGCCCAAAATGGCTAAATATAGGGGTTTTGTTGGATACTCATTAGGAATTAGGACTTTTTTTTTCGTATAATTGTATAATTACAATATACACCGCCTCTTTTGAAAGCTGAAATCGAGGCATAAAACAAAAATACATATGAGCAAGACTAAACACGTAGAGAAAACAATCGAATGGGCAAAGAAAAAAGGATTTTCAAATATTAAAACTGATTTGGTAGACGGATTTGAAAAGCCATTCAATTTTACTCGCTCTAGCGACAGCCTCTCATTTTCTCCTGATTTAACGGCTCTAAATGGCAACAACAAAAAGCACTATTTTCATATTGTACAAAAGAAAGAAGAGGATACCAATATGTTTACACAAATAGAGCTTTTCCATACATTGGCCAAAGCCAAAAATACTAAGTTGTATTTAATGGCACCAACAGGTAATCTAAAATATGCCCGTGACTTGTCTAACAAACTTGAACTTGCAGAAGTAGTAAGAATCTAACGTTTCATATGCATCAGTTTTGTGCTGATAAAAAGATATAACAACCCTATACCTAGCTTTGAAAAATAAGCAAAACACTTTATCCCTAAAAACCAAAAAGACCTTTAGCTCCCAGAGTTGAAGGTCTTTTTATGTATTTATTTAACCCTGTTTATGCATTAGTACTTCCTTATGAGGGCATAAACTTAAGGGGGTTACATGCTGATTTGCAGCAATTTAAGGTCGAAATAGATTTCTTAATGCGTAAATCGGGTTTAAATTTTGTGTATCTATCAAAAAGATCACACAAAAAAAGGAGAGCCAAATGACCCTCCTTCGTATAAAAAACATGCTTAATCGTTTACTCAAAAAGGCTTCCAAGGCTTTCCAGCTACTAGTATTTCCTGCGTCTTTTCGTCGAAGGTAACTTTTAGTCCAGTTCTGTATGCCGCGTTTGACATCATAGTGGCTATTGAGTGTTGGTACCCTGCTTCTATTGGAGCATTTGGTGTTTTACGGCTACGTACACATTCCATCCAGTTTCTGATGTGAGCATGCGTTAGTGGGTCACCGCCTGTGTTTGCGTCTGTCGCAACTTTTATTCCCTCTAGTTTCATTGGCTTAAGCAAATTGGCTTGCATGCCCATCGCTCTTGCTTCACGCTCACGAAGTCCACCCGTATCCGAAATCTCGTTGGTGTCAAGGTTAATCATTCCACCGTTTGAGTAGTATAGTTCTTTGGTTTCACCAGCAGAGTTTGAGAATCTACTTGTAAACTGCACTTGGAATCCATTTTGTGGCTGATCGCTTGGACCATAATCAAATACCACCGTTAAGGTATCGGCGTTTGTACGGCCGTCTTGCCATTGGTATATTCCACCGTTTGCTACTACACTTCTTGGGTGTTTTAGTCCACTAAACCAGTGTACGGTATCTATTTGGTGACTCATCCATTGTCCAGGTATTCCTGACGAATAAGGCCAGAATAGTCTGTACTCCAAGTATTTACGAGCATCAAAAGCTTCGTACGGTCTGTTCATTAAGTAGCGTTTCCAATCTACATCCGATTCTTTTAGGTTTGCTACTAAGTCAGGTCTTCTCCATCTACCTGGCTGGTTCACGTTCCACATTAGTTCCACCATTTTGATGTCACCAAACTTGCCAGACTTAATAAAGTCTTCGGCTGCATGATAGTTTGGTCCTGATCTTCTTTGTGAACCTATTTGTACTATTTTACCCGAATCTTTTACTGCTTTTAATACCGCTCTGTTATCGGCCATAGTTTCTGCTAGTGGCTTCTCTGCATACACGTCACACCCCGCTTTTACGGCTTCTATTGTGTGCAGTGCATGTTGGAAATCGGCCGTTGACATCATAACCGCATCTACAGACTTAGAGGCATAAAGCTCTTCGTTGTTTCTGTATACTTTTACATCAGCTCCCAGTTGTTTATCCAAAAACGCCTTTCCTTCTTCTCTTCTTTTGTTCCAAATGTCAGAAAGCCCCACCATTTCGAAGTTCATTTCTTTCATGAGCTCTTTAAATGGTCCTACGTGCGATGCACGGTGTCTGTCTGAGAAACCAACGCAGGCTACTCTAACTCTATCGTTTGCACCTAATATCTTTCCGTAGCTTTTCACCGAAAAACCGGTGGCAGCAGTGGCCAATATCGATTTTTTAATAAATTGTCTTCTTGAGGTCATAGTTTTATTTTGGTTGAAAATTTTGTTTCTAAATTTAATAATATCTTACTAATTAACAAAAGCTTAAAGGCATAGATTGTAGTTTCTAACCTTTAAGCTCAAAGTCTTATTTTATTTCTTTAATTTTTATGTTTTTATAAAACACATTGTCTCCGTGGTCTTGAATCAAAATGTGACCTGCATCCGATGCTCCAAATCCATCATATTTTGCATATTTACTTCTCGCTACCAATGCATTGTAGATGTTGCTTTTTCTTTGGTATTCTACTACTTTAAAGCCATTTAGCCAGTGCTGCACCGTATTGTCAGGGTATACGATTACCCTTGCTTGGTTCCAGTCACCAATTTTTCTTTGAAATCTCTTGTCAAGTTTGGTAGAAGGTATCAGGTCATATAAACTCGCCATGGTACGGTTTCCTACAACTCCCATTTTAGCATCTGGGTGCTTTTCGTCGTCAAGTACTTGATACTCTAGTCCTACACCCGATCTACCACCTGAGTCAAATTTCTCGTCTACAAAATACTTTACGCCTGAGTTTGCTCCTTCGGTAAGTTTAAAATCAAAATCTAACTCAAACGCACCATATGTGTTTTTGGAAACGATGTCGTTGCCAGTCTCCGACCCGTCTGAACTTCCTACCGAAAGTATTCCGTCTTTTATCGCCCATCTTTTGTTTGGCTCTGCTGTGCCGTGTACCACCCTCCAGCCATCAAAATCTTTTCCATTCATTAGTAGGCTATAGCCTTGGTGTTTCTCTTGGTCCGATAGGTTATTTAGCAACAAGTTTACCACTGGCGTATTGTCAAGTGGACTTGGCTTTAAATCTTCCGTTTGGATTCTGATATTTTTCCATCTGATTTTCATTCCCTCGTTCATACTGCCATAAATAGCATGTACCTGAAGAGCTATGAAGCCTTTGGCTGTCATGTCATCTACCAAGTACGATACCGGAATGCCGTTTATGAATGTACGAATCACGTTTCCGATTGCTTCAATTCTGTATTTGTTCCAATCGCCAATTTTAAAAGCTTTTTGGCCTTCTGGATTTATGTTTGGAATATACAACCAGTCGCGGCGTGCTTCGTCATAAATACCCCCTGACCATGCTCTTGCAGTTGGATCTACTTCCATTTGGTAGCCATGCACCCTGCCGTCTTTGTAATCTGGGGTAGAAAGACTCCTAAATTGTATCCCTGAGTTCATGGCGTCGTCTACTTTAAGGTCTACTTCAAATATGAAATCGCCGTATTCTTTTTCGGTTACCAAAAACGAGTTAGGGGTGTCTTTTACCGTAGTTCCTACTATTTGGCCATTCTCTACCGTATATTTGGCTTGGCCATTTAGTTGTTTCCAGCCTTTGAGCGTTTTTCCATCAAAAAGATTCGTCCATTTTTGGGCAATCAAATTGTTAGATAAAACCAATGCTGACACAACAAATACTAACTTTTTAAACATTGTTTTAGAATTTTTAAAGGTGATTTTCTTTTAATCAAAAACAGACACGGACTTATGCGTTTATTTCTAAAGTTTTAAATCTAAATGTTTATTTTTTCTTAAAATATATTACAAATCTAAGATTTATATGAACATCCTTTTAGACGAAACTCGTCGCATTTTAGTATTATTCTGACGTAAAAATTTAATTTATGGTCAAAATAAGCTTATTTCAGTTTTATGTTATGTGTACCATAAGGAGATCTTTGGAATCTGCTTAACATACTGTTTGCTTCATCGTCGTTTTTAAAACGCTCAACTGCCGGATCCCAATACAGTTTTCTCGGAAGTTTCATCGCTATATGGCTTACCAAACAAACCGAGCATGCTCGGTGCCCAATTTCAGCTGGAGAAATTGGTTGTTTGCGGCTTTTGATACAGTCTAGCCAGTTGCCATGTTGTTCATCACTCTTGTAGAGATGTATTTCGTTTTCACCAATAACCGAGGTTAGTATTTTAGGATCACTTGCATCCAATGCTTTTGCACTTTTGGCCGCCGAAACCGGATCGCTCGATGACGCCACATAATTTCCTCTCGAAACAAAAATCCAGCCTTCAGTTCCTTCGTATCGGATACCGTTTGTGTAACCGCCACTCGTATACATATTTATGCCATTTGCGTATTCGGCTTTTACCATAAAGTCACCGTGCACATCCCAAAGGCCCGACCTCGGAAACTCAGCTACAGACTCCACACTTATTGGTCCTGTATATTCGGTATCCATACCCCAAGCGGCACTGTCAAAGTGGTGTTGTCCCCAGCCGGTAATCATACCCGCTCCAAACTGCTCTCTGCGTAGCCAACCCGGTCTATCGTATCCTTTTGCCGGATGCACCCCAATTTCGGTATAAGGCACATAGGGCGTAGAGCCTAGCCACATGTCATAATTTAGTCCTTTTGGTATTGGCATTTCGGGTGCTTCAGGCCCCGCGGGGTCGCCCGGCAAGCCTATTCTAACGGTATGCAATCTTCCTATACGGCCGTTTCTTACGAGCTCTGCCGCTATTCTAAATTGAGGTGATGAACGCTGCTGCGTTCCTACCTGTAGAATAGTTCCTTTTTGTTTAACAATATCCGCCAAAAGCCTTCCTTCCGCTATGGTAAGGGAAGTTGGTTTTTGTAAGTATACATCTTTCCCCGCCAAAGCAGCTTCTATGGCTGGTTGCGAATGCCAGTGGTCGGGAGTACTAATTATTACCGCATCTATGTCTTTGTTTAGCAACATTTCGCGGTAGTCGTCATACATACGGGTGTCCATATATTTGGCGTTTCCGGTTTTCTTGGCGTAGTAGCCGTCTACCAGTTTTTTGCCATCTTCCAATCTGTTTCTATCCAGGTCACACACGGCCATTATGCGGGCAGCTTCGTGTTGCCAAGTACCTGGCAAATCGTGGTCGCGGGCTATTCTACCTACGCCTATTTGCCCAATGTTGAGTTTATTGCTTGGAGCATTTTTTCCAAAAACCGACGATGGCACTATAGTAGGTATGGCCATCATGGCGGCACCTTTTATAGTATTGTTTAAAAACGAACGTCTTTTCATATTTATAAGTAAGGGTTGAATTAATGAATGTTATATTTTGCTTGCCATTTTTTGAGCCTGTAGGGCTAATTCCATCGCCAAAAAACAATGCTCTTGGCTCATGGCGGTGTTTGTTCTGTTTACTACATCGTTTACTAACCTTTCGCCATAGGTAAGGGGCACGTCGTTGCAGTCTATGTGTACCGTTTCTTTTTGATTGGCCATGTACAGTTGGTTTCCTTTGTCTAACCTTCCAATGTCTATGTTTTTACGAATCTCAATAAATCCTTCGGTTCCCAGTATAGTCAGTCGACCATCGCCCCAAGTATTTAGACCATCTGGCGTAAACCAATCTACACGTATGTAACCCGTGCCTCCGTTTCCTTTCAGCATCACATCGCCAAAATCCTCAAATCCTGGATATTGCGGATGGTTCACGTTGCCCACTTGTGAGGCTATTATTTTGGCTTCGGTAGAGTTGGTAAAAAACAAAAACTGGTCAAACTGATGTGAGGCAATGTCTGTTATTATTCCGCCAAATTTATCTTTTTCAAAAAACCACTGCGGCCTCGACTTCGGGTTCATTTTGTGCGGTCCCAAACCTATCGTTTGTATCACCTTTCCTATCGCTCCGTCTTTTACCAGTTGGCCCGCTTTTTCTGTTGCTCTGTTTTCAAACCTTTCGCTGTACGATATCGAGAATATTCTCCCTGTTTGTTTCTGTATTTTTTTAACTTCTTTTAGCTGCTTTAGGTCGGTTATGCCCGGTTTATCTACCATATAGTCTTTGCCATGAAGCATCGCTTGTATGCCTATCGGGGCCCTGTCGCTTGGTATTGCAGAGCTCAAAATCATCTGAATTTCCTTGTCCTCATATACTTCCTGAGCGGTTTTTGCACGAACCGCCGATGGGAATCTTTTCGAAAAATCCGCCGCCAAGTCGTCTTCTAATGCATAAAAAGACTTCAGTTCTGCCCCTCCCCTTATTACCGATGCCGCCATGCCATATATGTGGCCGTGGTTTATGCCCACCACCCCAATTTTTATTTTCGGAGCGAGTGTCATTTCTTTTGGAGCGGCTTCTTTAAAATATTTAAAATCACGCTCTTTCAAGAAAGGCAACATGCCCAAACTTGAGGCTTTAAGAGCTGATTTTTGTAAAAATTTTCTTCTGTCTATGGCCATATCATTTATTTGTTTTTATTTTTTGGGCGGTACCTTAAAGGGTCGGGCTATTCATTACAAGTCCTCGCGGCTACGCCAGCTGTGGGCTTTTCATTGCTATCCCTACCGCATGATTCCGCAATTCGCACTCTTTGAAAAATAATATTAATACTTGTTATCTGACAAAAATATGAATAAAAAAGAAGGCTTGCGTATTCCTATGCATCCTTTTTATAGTGTTATTATGACCACTTTTATCAAATAATTGTAAAAATTGTCTTATTTTTCAAAAAATAATGATAGTTTTATGCCGTCATTCTAATATTTTTGACAAAAAAACATCATAAGTTATGAAGCCTCAGTTACTCAAAATCTCTAATCCGGCAGATACTTCATTTAACCTAATGCGGTTAGATGCACCTTTTTTTCCTACGCCATGGCACTATCACCCCGAAATAGAGCTAGTGTTAATGCTAGAAAGTACAGGCAAAAAATATGTCGGAAGTAGTATTACGGATTTCGAGCCGGGTGACTTATGCTTGATTGGTGGCTTGCTGCCTCACTATTACAAAAGCGACGAGGAGTATCATAAAAACAACGAAGAGCTAAGGGCACGGTCTATCGTTTGTCATTTTAACTTTGATTTTGTCGGAACGCCTTTCTGGGAAGCACCAGAGAGTTTCGCCATTAAAGCCCTTTTAGAACGCTCAAAAAGAGGCATTCAGTTTAGCTCCGAAACTTCTAAAAAAGTGGAAGACAGGTTGCGTAAACTTTCGGAGGTAGAAGGCATGTCCCGCCTGTTATTGTTTCTCGAAATATTGGATGAATTGGCCAAAAGTAAAGATATTGAATACCTCACCACAGATCCTATTCAAATTAGAAACGAGGTAGATTCTGACCGAATAAAAAAGGTATTGGAGCACGTAAGTGAAAACTTCCAAAACCAGATTATGCTTGACGACGTGGCCCAGTTGGCCAACATGAGCGAATCGGCTTTTAGTAGGTATTTTAAGAAACGTACACGTAAAACATTCTCTAACTTTTTGACCGAAATCAGAATAGAATACGCGTGTAAGCTACTCCAAAACGATAAAATGAGTATTTCCCAGATTGCCTTCGACAGCGGATTTTATAATCTTTCAAACTTCAACAGGCAGTTTAAGTCGATCAAAAAAATTACGCCTTTGGCTTACCGTATGAATTATTTGGATTAAGGAGACTTTCGTTTTGCCGTTATATACAAAAATAGCCTTCACGGAAACGTGAAGGCTATTTTTTATAAAAAACCTTAGATTCTTATTTTAAAGACTCTACTGCAGTTCGGATTCTTGAAACCGCCTCAGTCAAGGCCTCGTCAGAAGCCGCCGTAGAGATACGGATACAGTTTGGTGCACCAAAAGATGAACCACCAACTGTAGCTACATATGAGTTTTCAAGTAACCACATAGCCAAGTCGTCTGAGTCTTTGATGGTTACTTTTCCGTCTGATTTTCCGAAATAATAACTTACATCAGGGAATGCATAAAATGCTCCTTCAGGTACGTTTACCTTAAATCCTGGAATGTCTTTAAGCAAACCAACTACTAAGTCTCTTCTTAACAGGTAAGCTCTTTTCATGGTTTCTGGAGCAGTCATGTCGTCCCAAGCTACTACAGAAGCACGTTGAGCGATGTGATTAGTTCCAGAAGTTACTTGGCCTTGAAGTTTGTCTATGCCGTCTACTATCCATTTAGCAGCACCGATATATCCGATTCTCCATCCGGTCATCGCAAATCCTTTTGCCATTCCGTTTACAGTTATTACTCTGTCTTTCACTTCAGGAATAGAGCCCATAGAGAAATGTCCTTCTTCGCGGAAGTTGATGTATTCGTAAATTTCGTCAGCCAAAACATAAATGTTTGGGTGTTTTGCCACTACTTCTGCTATAGCTCTTAGTTCTGCTTCGCTGTATACAGACCCCGTTGGGTTGTTTGGCGATGCATACATAATCATTTTTGTTTTGTCAGTAATGGCAGCTTCAAGCTGAGCTGGGGTTACTTTAAAATCATTGTCAAATGCTCCTTCTAAAATTACCGAGGTACCTTCAGCAAGTTTTACCATTTCTGAGTAAGACACCCAGTAAGGGGCAAATATAATCACCTCGTCGCCAGGGTTTAGCATCACCGCTAGTGCGTTTGCAAGCGAGTGTTTAGCTCCAGTAGAAACGATTATGTTCTCAGGTTTCCAATCTATATTATTGTCACGTTTAAACTTCTCAGCGATAACTTTTCTAAGCTCAGGAATACCCGCCACTGGCGTGTATGAGTGAAAACCAGCATCGATAGCGTCTTTGGCTGCTTCACAAATGTGCTTAGGAGTTTTAAAATCTGGCTCACCAATAGATAGGTTGATCACTTTGTGACCTAATGCAGCCAATTCTCTAGATTTTTTAGACATTGCGAGCGTAGCAGACTCTTCAAGGTTATTGATTCTGTCGGCTAGCAAATTTGATGTTAAGACCTCCATTTTGTTGTTTTTGTTATTTTCCCTATTAACCCTCTAAAAGGCTCTCTTTTAGAATTCGGCTGCAAAATTACGATTATAAAATGGATTAGCCTTAGAATTTTAAAATTTTATATAATACAATTTAGCCCATTAGTTATGAAGGATTTACACTTCTGTGTCAGATTTAAAACTATACACATACGGTGCTTTATGAGCTCCCCCCGAAAACTGTTTCTCAAATCGCTCCAGCTGCCCGTAACTCAGCATTTTTCGTTGGAAGGTTCCGCGGTGAAGTTTTTCGTTAAATATGGCTTCATATACGCCTTGAAGCTCTTTCATGGTGAATTTTTCGGGTAAAAGATTTGCTCCAACCAATTTTGTGTTAAGGTTTTGCTGTAAGGTTTTTAGTGCCTTTTCTATGATTTCAGAATGGTCTAATATTAAGCTTGGTAGTGCTCTTACATCGTACCAGCCACAGGAATCTGAAAGGGCGTCTGGGGTTGGCGTAACCTCCAGAATATTTATGAGGGCATAGTGGGCCACTGAAATAAACCTTTCCAAAAGCCAAGAAGCATCTCCGTCAATCCATGGATTTGAGTTTATGATGGTTTGCATAACTTCGGCTTGGTGTCTTGCCACAGAGCCAAACGTATGAAACTGCTCCAAGTAAATTTGGTCTAAGCCAGTTCTTTCTTTTAATCCTCGTTTTGCTGCATCTTGTAGGTTTTCGTCTTTTGCTACAAACCCTCCTGGCAAAGCAAAAAGACCAGTATTGTGATATTCCATGACAAGAACCTGTAATTTTTGATTAGAATATCCAAAAATTACATTGTCAAACGCGATATGTTTTAAATATTTATTTGGGTTCAATGTTTAAGTTTTAAAATCAAATGTAGCATATTTTTTTGTTTAAAATTTAAAAAGAAGTATTATTGTCTCAGTTTGCGACAATAATAAATATTCAACCTTTCAAAAAAATGAAAAAACTATTTTTAACCTGCATGATCCATCTTGGATTTATTGCAATTGGATCTGCTCAAAACAACAATAATTTTGCAGTTCAAACCAAAATTGCCAATGGAACAATAGAAGGAAACTACGACACCAAAACCAATATTCAAAAGTATTTCGGCATCCCATTTGCCCAAGCTCCGGTTGGTAATTTAAGATGGAAAGCCCCACAAGCAGTTATAAATTGGTCGGGTGTAAAACAAACCAAGACTTTTTCGGCAAGACCGATGCAGGCTATAGTTTTCGGCGATATGAATTCTCGCTCAGAAGGCCTTAGCGAGGATTGCCTATATCTAAATGTATGGACGCCCGCAAGCAGAAATACCAAAGATTTGCCAGTTTTGGTCTATTTTTATGGAGGCGGAAATGTAGCAGGTGATGCTTCAGAGCCAAGATATGACGGGGAGGCTATGGCAAAAAAAGGAATAGTGGTAGTGACATGTAATTACAGACTCAATATTTTTGGAAATTTTGCACACCCCGAACTTAGTGCAGAAGCCACATATAAAGCGTCTGGAAATTATGGGTATCTCGACCAAGTGGCTGCATTGCAATGGGTGCAGAAAAACATAGCCGCTTTTGGAGGGAATCCAAAAAAAGTAACAATTGCAGGTGAGTCAGCCGGGTCAATTTCTGTAAGTTATCAAATGGCCTCTCCACTTGCCCAAGGCCTTATAGCGGGGGCTATCGGTGAAAGTGGTGCAGGTATTAACCCAACTATGGCTCCTGTTACATTGGCAGAAGCCGAAAAAATAGGCTTAGAATTTGCTCAAAAAGCAGGCGTTCCTACTTTGAAACAATTAAGAGCCCTTACAAGCCGAGAGGTTTATGAAATTTATAATGAATCGAAGCGGTTTGGTTTTCCGGTGGTCTTGGATAATTATTTTTTGAACGATTATTTACCCCAAACTTTTGCCGCTAAAAAACAAGCCCAAGTGCCACTGTTAGTTGGCTGGAACTCCGCCGAAATACCCGGTCAGGCGTTTATGTATGGTATGCCTTACACCTCTGAAAATTTTATAAAAAGAGTAAAAACCGAATACCCCGATAGTCACGAAGAAGTTTTGAAACTTTTTCCTCATGCCACTCCTGAGGAAGTAGAAATTTCGGCTACGGCAATGGCCGCCGATAGGTTTATAGCCTACAGTACTTGGAAATGGGCAGAGCTGCACCGCCATAATAGTGAACAACCGGTGTATAGGTATTTATACAGTAAACTTAGACCTGAATTAATTGATAATAGCTTAACTCCAGGATTAGCAGGAGGAACGTTAAAAAGTGCTGAAAATGCAGCAAAACCAAAAGCGGTAGGTGCTCCACATGCATGCGAAATAGAATATGCGATGGGAAATTTGCCTTTGATTAAGGAGTTTGAGTGGACGGCAAACGACTTCAAGGTTTCAGAAACGATGTCTGATTATTTCGCCAATTTTATAAAAACAGGAAATCCAAATGGCGGCAAACTACCAGATTGGAAACCTTTGAGTAAAGACTTGAAGACTACTCAGGTGATTGTGATTGATACAGAAACCAAGATGATTGACTCTCAAATAGAAGCTCGGTATGAGTTTTTTGATAGGGCTTACAAAAATAAATAGTAGAAAAATGGGGGCTTTCGGGCCCCTTTTCATTATACTCAAATTAATAAAATACCAGATTTTGATTTTTCTTTTCGTGAATCCCCACTTCTAATTACCTCCTTTTAGAATATTTTGCCCTCATTACTCGTTTTCTTAAAACCATTTAGGTTATTTTTGGATTAAATAATCCTAGACGTATTTCGTTTTTTTAACGTACATACCATCAAGCTTAGAAAACCTTAAGAAATGAAGAAAAACTATATTTTGGTCTTGTTGATGCTTTTGGCAATGCCTATGCTGTCATTTGCTACGCACTTACGAGCCGGAGAAATCACAGCGAAAAGAATATCGAGCACCGAACTTACGTATAAAGTCACCCTAACCACCTACACAGACCAAATAAACGGTAAAGCCGCAAATGACGGGCAGGAATCGGTGAGTTTTTATTTTGGTTTTTCTACCAATAAAGTGGAGGCTTTTAAAGTTACCCGAAAAAAGAAATTGCTGATAAATCCGGCTACCATGTGTAATGTATACGATACCACGTTTACATTTCCAGCACCGGGAACCTACACCATCAGCTGTGGTATAGTAAACCGAAACGAGCGAACCATTAACTTGCCGCAACCTTCTGAAAACATTAGCTTTTTTGTACAGTCTACCATAGTTATTAGCTCTAGTTTTGGATTAAACTCTACGCCTGTTTTATTAAATATTCCGCTTGACTCCGCCGTGGTGGGGCAGCGATTTATCCATAACCCGGGTGCATATGATATAGACGGCGATAGTTTGTCGTATAAACTCACCACTCCTAAAAAAGATAAAGGGGTAGACACCGGTATTGGAGAGTTTATAACAGGATATAAAGACCCGAGTAGTTTGGGAAAAGTACCCATACTCAATGAGGCTGGCACAGGTCCAGCCTCTTTCAAAATTAATGCCCTCACTGGCGATTTGCTCTGGGATTCACCTCGAGAGATTGGGCAATACAACGTGGCTTTTATAATAGAGGAATGGCGAAAAGCCCCCGATGGATCCTATGTTAAAATAGGCGAAATAGTCAGGGACATGCAAATAATAGTGGTAGAGTCCGAAAACCACCGGCCCGAGTTGGAGGTGCCAGCCGATATTTGTGTGGAGGCGGGCAAAAAAGTGGAGTTTGAAGTCACTGGAAAAGACAAAGATAAAAACACACTAAAGCTGACCTCGTCTGGTGGGGTGTACAACGTAGACGCGAGTGGGTTCTTCTTTAAATTTGTGGAGCCTGAATCTGCAGTATTTAAGAGCATTAGTGCCGTAAGCCCAGTTACGGGTACATTTACATGGAATACCAATTGCTTGCATGTGCGAGACCAGAGTTATGACGTGTTGTTTAAAGTAGAAGACAACCCAGGGAGGTTCCTTACGCAATTGGTAGACATCAAAACTGTGAAAATAAAAGTGCTGCCACCTAGTCCGTTGGGTTTAACTGCTACCGAAAACGAAGGGGTCATTGACCTTAAATGGAAATCAAATACCAAATGTAGTTTTGAAGGGAAAACACTTATCTATAGAAAAAATGGATGTAGCGGCCTTAACCCCGGAGCATGTACTGCAGGTATGCCCGCAGAGTGGGGCTATGTGCTGATAGGTACTGTAAATGCTACAGACAGTGTATTTGTAGATAAAAACGTAGAAAAAGGGACTATCTACAGCTACAGACTGGTTTCTGATTTAAAAGTGAATCAGTTTTTAAATATGCAGAGCCCTCCAGGCACCGAGTTTTGTATCGGTAGCGAAATCAAGTCGGGCATGACAGTGCTCACCAATGTGACGGTAAACAAAACAGATGTGGCCACGGGCGAAATTCAAGTGAAATGGACCCGCCCGTTGGGTTTTGACACCACGGCATTTAAAGGGCCATATACTTACAAACTTTATCGTGCAGAAGGCATTGGGGGCGAAAACTTCCAGTTGATTTATACCAAACCTACTACTTTGACTACTGCCGCAGATACCGTATTTAATGATACAGGCTTAAATACCAAAGACAAGGTGTATCGCTACAAAATTGAGATGCTGATAAAAGGTACGGAGCTTTATGGAACTACCGCTGCGGCGTCTTCGGTGCGAATGAGTGCATCGCCAGAAGATAAGTCACTGAGGCTTTCGTGGGAGGCCAATGTGCCTTGGTCAAATGACAATAACACGCACATTATTTATAGAGAAGACAAACTAAAACCGGGTACCTATAATAAAATTACGGAAGTGAAGGTTTCTAATGCCACTACCTATAACTATGTAGATTTTGGCTTGGATAAAAGCCCCGAAGATGGCGACATTTCGTATGATATTCAGAATGGCGAAACGTATTGTTACAAAGTGGTGACGTATGGTTCTTACGAGAAACTGCCAGCCTTAGGTCAACTTGAGAACTACTCACAGATAATATGTGCAAGTCCTGCAGATAGAAGCCCGCCGTGTACGCCTACCAATATTTCACAAACCAATATTTGCGAAACCTTAGACTCAAAAGACTTTTGTAACGAAAGCACATTTACAAACAAAGTAGCGTGGTCTATGCCTGCTAGTTCGGGAAGTGGAATTTGCCGTACGGACTTGTCTTCGTTTAAAATATACTATGCACGCTATGAAAGCCAAGAACCTGCCCTCATAGCCATTCAAGACGCAGCTTTGGGTACTACTTTTAACCACAGAAGAAACTCGAAAGATGGTTTTGCGGGATGTTATTATATTTCGGCCGTAAGTAGCCAAAACATAGAAAGTCCAGTAAGTCAAAAAATATGTTTTGATAACTGCGAAAAACTAAGTTTCCCGAATGTGTTTTCGCCCAATGGGGATAACATAAACGACACGTTTACGCCAATGAACTGTCCGGCATTTATAAAGAGTATTAAATATGAAATTTATGCCTCTTCGGGACTTTTGGTAGCTGAAGGGACAGGGACAGAAATGAGCTGGAACGGAAAAAACCTCAATGGAAAAGACATGCCAACGGGCGTATATTATTATAACATAACCGTGAGTTTCGAAAAGCTCAGCGAAGAAGGAACCACTAAGGTTTATAAAGGGTATGTAAGTCTCAGAAGATAAAAAAATGGGGTGTCTCGAAAGGGGCACCCCATTATATTTTTAAAGGAAATAAATTTGAATTAAATCGAGATGCTTACTACCTCAACTTCTACTAGTCCTGCAGGAGCTTGAATCTGGGCTTTGTCGCCTACTGATTTGCCTAACAGGCCCTTAGCAAAAGGCGAATTTATAGAAATCTTGCCTTGTTTTAGATCAGCTTCTTCCTCAGCCACTAGCGTATAGGTCATCATTGCCCCGTTTTTAAGGTTTTTGATTTGCACCTTATTCATTAGCGATACCGTAGAGGTATCTATGGTTGACTCGTCTATGATTCTCGCACTTGAAAACAACACCTCTAACTTAGAAATTTCACTCTCCATGTGGCCTTGGGCATCTTTGGCGGCGTCGTATTCAGCGTTTTCTGATAAATCACCTTTGTCTTTGGCTTCAGCTATGGCAGCAGAGATTTCTCTACGGCCACGGGTTTTAAGGTCGTTTAATTTGTTTTTCAAATTATCATATCCTTCCTGGGTGTAATATTGAAATGACATGTTTTTTAAAGTAATTTATGTTAGATGTTAAAAAAAAATAACCCTCCTTTTGTTAAGGGGGGTAGAAAAAAAAAGAACGGCGACAATCGACCGTTCCTGAAAACTATATGTATTTCAGAAACTCTTCTAAGTTATTGTTTGTATCAAATATTTAGATTTCAATTGTTCCATTTATCTTAATTTGTGAACAAAGATAAACAAATACATTTGTATTGTCAAGAGGTTTTTAAGCAGTATTTTAAGGTATTTAACCAAAAATATTAGGGCTTTAAAATCAATGTTTTAGCCTAGTAATTGGATGCCTGCAGGGTCAGTTTTTGATAAACTCTTAAAAAAATCTGTATGCCCTATTGCCTGGTCAGCCCTCAAAACTCCCCGTTGGTTTGTGAGTAAAGGCAATAAAGCCGCCACGCCAAGACCCGCCGCATAAAGTGCCGCTGGAGTGTGTAGCCTAAAGCTGTATTTTTGGTCTATTACCAAAGAAATTAACATTTCGGACTGTTTATTTTTAAAGATTTTTCCTCTCATAAAATAAAAACAAGCAGCATACATTTTTACAAAAGAAGGAGCACTAGGCAGAAAATTTAACAAGCCAACAAACGGGTATAAAGCCGCACCCAAAGGCGTGAAATAGGAACCAATAAACTGAAGTTTAGGTGCTACTTGGTTAAAATAAAATGTGTCGGGCAGCTCAGCCAAGAAACCTTTCCATTGTTTGTTTTGGTAGCCAAATACGTGGTTTGGGCCTATCGGCTTCGCGGTTTTTAAAGTGCCGTTTTCAAAATATACAGACGGTTTACTTAGGCTTTCGGCCATCAGTTGGCACATGTCTTTGCCCGCCTTACTAAAAATCGAATACTTGATATTGAAGTGAATCGACTTGGCATCGGGGTGTTTTTCAAGGGCTAGTTCACAGAGGAAATTGCTAATGCCCGGAAAAAGCCCCACGCCGTGGAGGTATAGCCCCGATTGCTGATTTATAGATTTATGTTGAAAACGAATAATCTCTGCAACAAAATCGGCCGCTGCGGTAGTTTCTAGGATAGTTTTTTGTTGGGCAAGTAAATCATTGATTAGCCTAAAATAACCCTCAAAGTCAGATACAGGTGCGGTATTAATTACGACATCAAATGGTGTTAAGGATACGAACGTTTCTGCACGCTGCCAATCAAATTGCACTTGGTTGGCTTTGGGAGACCGACTGCTAACCGAAATGTCATAATTGCCCAGTTGACAGGCTTTAAGTATTTGAGAGCCAAGCTCTCCCGAGCCACCAATAATCAGGATTTTCATAATACGTAATGTGTAAGATTTTACGCAATATAGTCAGAAATTGAATTTGGTATGGTGGTTTTGTTTCTTATTTTTAGCTCTTTATTTTGTAGTTAAAAAGGGGAAGATTTTTAAGGTATTTTATAATAAATAACATTTTCATTTTTGCCCAAAACAGCACCAAAACCGTTCTCTATGTTGGTTAGTGTAGGGTTTATGGGTTGAAATGCCTTGAAAATGCCGTCAGGTGGATTATAAGTTGAAATATAGTCGTAGTAGAAAGAGCTTACGATGCTTAATTTTATTTTCAAGTCGGTAATGGTTTTTTCACCAGGTTTGGGTAGTTCTGTATACCCTAACATTTCAATATAAAAAGTTATTTCATTTTCTTCTTTATTGTAACATTTGGTGTTGTAAATTTTTAAATATGACGCTAAGTCATAGATACAAGGATCTCCGAACTCTGCAGGTGATTTAGTTGAAATAATATTATTTGATGTATTAATTTCATTGTAGCGACCTGTAATTTCTACAGCAACATAAAGGTTGTCTTGATCTACTTTTTTGAATTTTATTTTTAAAAGTTTAGTTGGGCTGCTAACATTAAGTGGAGATGTGACTTTTTCGTCGCTAAAACCTACACTTGAAACTTCTATTGGATTCGGAATTATTTGAGGTTTAGATTTTGCATCTTGAAAACCGTCGGCTTTTACTTTAAAATAATACGATTTGCCAACTACGGGTTTATATCCACTTGGAGAAATATACATATTAGTTGCTTTGTTTCGAACCAGTGTTTCTTTCCATTTTTCCTTTATAAACCAATGGGTCTGGTGAAGGTCAGCGGTGGTTGCCGTTTCTTCGCTTGAAAACTCTCTAGCCAGTCCTTTATCGATAAAAAAAATTTTGTTAGACACTTCCCCTTCCTTGAGTAAAAGGTCGCTTGAATTGTAGCTTGATTTTTCGAAATATTGACAGATCAGGTGTGCGGTTTCACGGTCAATTTGTAGGGTTTGGATTAAATAGTTTTCTAGTTTCAATGGATAAGTTTTTTAATCTAAACCCCTAAATAAAAATATTTATTGCCTTTTAAACTCATTTTGTTTGGCTGTTCTTTTCTTTACGGTAGTTTTTAAGATAAACGCATGATTTGGGTTTGCAGATAATTCATTAACTTTGCAGCCAAATTGTAAATAAACTAATTAGTATATGGCACAGTATGATGTTGTAATTCTTGGAAGTGGCCCTGGTGGCTATGTGACTGCCATTAGAGCCTCTCAGTTAGGTTTGAAAGTAGCCGTTATAGAAAAAGAAAATTTGGGTGGTATTTGTCTAAACTGGGGATGTATTCCTACCAAGGCTTTGCTTAAGTCGGCCCAGGTTTTTCAATATATCCAACACGCCAAAGACTACGGCATCACAGTGGGCGAAGCCTCTGCAGATTTTAATGCCGTTATAGCTCGCTCTAGAGGTGTGGCAGACGGCATGAGTAAAGGTGTTCAGTTTTTGATGAAGAAAAACAAAATTGACATCATAATGGGTTACGGAAAAGTGCTTGCAGGCAAAAAAGTAGAAGTAACTGCAGCAGACGGAACCAAAAGCACAGTAGAAGGAAAAAACATAATAGTAGCTACTGGAGCAAGAGCAAGACAGCTACCTAACGTGCCGATTGACGGTCAGAAAGTTATAGAATATCGCAAAGCGATGAGCCTTGAAAAACAACCAGAATCTATGGTTGTGATTGGTTCGGGAGCTATTGGAGTTGAGTTTGCGTATGTATATGCAAGCATGGGCACAAAAGTTACCATCGTAGAGTTTATGCCAAATATAGTTCCGGTAGAAGACGAAGATATTTCGAAAGAACTAGCGAAGCAATACAAAAAAATGGGTATTGAAATTCACACTAACTCGAGTGTTGAGAAAGTGGATATTTCGGGCAAAGGATGTGTATCTACCGTAAAAACGCCAAAAGGTGAGATTCAGATTGAGTCTGATATCGTATTATCTGCGGCGGGTATCCAAGCAAATATCGAAAACATCGGTTTAGAAGATGTGGGTATCGCTACAGACAGAGGCAAAATATTAGTAGACAAATATTATCAAACAAATGTACCGGGGTATTATGCCATCGGTGATGTAACGCCGGGTCAGGCATTGGCTCACGTAGCATCTGCTGAAGGTATCATTTGTGTAGAAAAAATAGCGGGTCACCACCCACAACCGTTAAATTACGGAAACATACCGGGCTGTACGTACTGTTCGCCTGAGATAGCATCAGTAGGTATGACCGAGAAAGCCGCCAAAGAAGCCGGATACGAAATCAAAGTAGGTAAGTTTCCATTCTCGGCATCGGGTAAGGCAAAAGCTGCCGGAGTGCCAGAAGGTTTCGTTAAGGTGATTTTTGATGCCAAATATGGCGAGTGGTTAGGCTGCCACATGATAGGAGCAAACGTAACCGAAATGATAGCCGAAGCAGTAGTAGCTCGTAACTTAGAGACTACCGGTATGGAAATAGTGAAGTCAGTTCACCCACACCCAACTATGTCAGAGGCCATCATGGAAGCCGCAGCAGCTGCCTATGGTGAGGTTATTCACTTGTAAGGTTTCGAGAAATTAGGTCTATAATAAAACAGTAGTAAGCGTTTAGTTTGCTACTGTTTTTTTTGTGTCGGTTGGTCAATATATGTATACAAAGAATTATTATTTGAATCTTACTCACATTAAGTCATTAGAAAAGAGTCTGTAAATTTCATTTTCTAGAGTTTAATTTCTATTCTTTGTATAGTCGTCTTGAATGAGTTTTAAAAATTTGCACCTTTTTAATTAGAGCAATTTAAGATTTTTTGAGAAGCCGATATATTTTTTCAGAATTTACGGTTCCTACGGTTTAACAGGATGTAATTTGCTTTTCTTCTAACAATAAAGCTTGAAGCTTTTCGGCTTTTTTAGGGGCTCTATTATTAATAGAGGTCTTTGTCCAATATTTATGTGATTTAAGGAATTTTATTTGAGTTTTTCTCCAATCATTTAAATCCTTGACTATTAATCTTTCTTGTAATTCATAAAATAATGTTTCGGAAATTTTATCGTAGTCTTCTCTACCTAGGTAATCTAAGTCTGCATCTGCTAAAATTTCTTCAAGTTTGTTTTTTGGATTTTGAGGAATTTTTGTAGCCATTATTAAATTCTTTATCCGTGTAATATCGCTTTTGGAAAATCCGAACTTTGGCAAGTTTTCCTCCGCAATCTTGCAGCTTTCTTCTTCGTGTCCGATAAAGGTTGAAATAAATCCAATGTCATGAAACCAGGCGGCTGCTTCTAAAATATTTAATTCTTTTTGTTCAATAATGCCTTCAGATTTAGCTATGCTAAGAGACATTTTTACTACATCTAACGTATGATGAAACCCATGGTATTTTAAATTATGGGATAAATTGTTTTTTAATTTTTCTTCAACAAAATTCCTCAATGAGTTCATAAAATAATGGGGATAAGAATTTAAAGTTAGTATTTGTGTGATTGGATAATTAAAAGTTAATGGACACGAAGTTTTTTAATTTCGCCTCCACTAACTTCTTTTATACTGTGTATATAAATAAATGCGTTTTGGTCTGTTTTGTAAATTGCATTCTTAATAGTATGAATCTCCAATCTAGTAACTACGGTCATAATAATGTCACAGTTATTACTTATCTCAAAACTTCCAGGTAAAAAACCTCTTTCTCCTTTATATACGGTAATGGCTTTGTTTAAGTCATTGACAATAACTGATTTTATTAATTCGGCTTCTTTAGAAATTACAGTAAGGGCGGTATACTCTTCAAAGCCATCCACTATATATTTTGATACTTGCAAAGCAGTAAAATAAGTTAAAATTGAAAACATAGCTTTTTCAAGACTTAGAATCATTGCAGAGGTTAAAAATAAGATTGTATTTATGAGCATAATTATTTCTGAAGTTGTAATTCCGAATTTTTTATTGCTGTATTCTGCAATTACCTCCAGTCCATCAATTACTCCACCTCCTTTAATTACGAAGCCAATTCCAATGCCTATAAAAAAACCTCCAAATAATGCTATTAAAATCTTTTCATGAGTGACGACGGGAATATTTACTAATTGTAAAAAAAAGGCCAATAATATAATTGCAAAAAATGAATGTAATGCAAAGTTTTTTCCAATTTTAAAATACCCAATAATTATAAATGGGATGTTAAGGATAATTAATGGAAAGCTAACATCTACATGAAAAATTTCATGAATAAGAATAGATATTCCTGTAATGCCGCCATCAATAAAATGATTCGGTAACATAAAGCCTTTTATTGCAATTGCGGCACAAAAAGTGCCAATTATTGTAAAAATGATAGACTTTGTTGAAAAAACTTGTGCCCAGTTGATAGATTCTTTTTGGTCCATTTGATTAAATATTAAGACTTAAAATTAGCACTTTTTTGTCTAAAGTATTTTAAAAAAAGAATTTATTCAGCCTAAGTCTGATTTGATAATTTTAGTTTTTTGTAATTTTCCACAAGTATGTTCCCACCATTTTCTGATGCCATATTTAATAATCCTGTTTCACAAAGGCAATTTATTCTAATGCATCGATCTTCATTTGATTGAATTTCTCCCAAAGAATCATCGAAAATTGAGATATTTTCAATTGCACTATAAATAATATGAGAAAAGTACCCAAAACTTTCAGAATCTAGATTAATAGATTCTAAATAGTTTTCAAGTCTCGCCCCTTTCCTATATTTAGGAAAGTCTTCTAAACCTAAAAACTCGAGCATCCATTCTTTTTTGAATTTACCTAATGCCTTGGTGATTCCAATATAATCTGCAATGAGTTCATCATGTAGGTTATTAGAGGCAGAGGCGTAGTTTTTTAATGTATATAAGTGTGTACATTCATGCTCAAGTCGTATAATGTAGGAGGCATTTAGCCACTCCTCATTACCCATTTTTAGTTTTGAAGCAGCAACATTACTATATGGTTTGGTGCTGCAAATTATTAACCTATCTTTATATAAATGTGGATATGATTGAATGGTTTGCAATAAACTATCTTGGTCTTTTAAATTAGAAGGCGTCCAGCTTTTTTTTAGTTTATTTAACCTATCCCAATTATTTATTCCATTTATCATTAAAGCCCCCATGGATAATGGAACAGGAGTAGGGTTGTTTTTATAAAGTAAGCATTGCACTATTTTTATAAAATCAAACTCATTTGGGATTAATATAACGGGGATTTTTCCGGCAAAACTATCATAAATACTTATTTTTATTTGCTCAGCATTAATGAGTTGAAGCTCATTCTCTAAATTTAATATCTCAAATTGGCCCTTAAGTACGGCATTTTTATAGATTTGACTTTTTTCAATTTCATATGCAATAGGAAAACGTAATTGAGGGAAACATTTTTTTAAGAAACTTATTGCATTTGATTCTATTGATTGAGCGTAAAATTCTTCCCAATACGCAATTCTTTCGTTTTCTTTTAGTAATTCACTTAGTTCAATATTTTGAAAATGAAATTTATTTTCAAAGTACGTAATAAATTCATTAGGGAATTTATTTTCAGTTTGATTAAGTTTGTCCTTAATATTCACCATAATTTATGCAATTTGCCGCTTAGCTAATTGTGAAAAGAGAGCGTCGTTTTTCATTAATTCTTCATAAGTGCCAGATTCTACTATTGTGCCCTTATCCAATACATAAATTCGATCAGCATTTTTAATAGTACTAAGTCTATGGGCAATAATTATCCGTGTAGCTTGTAATTTATCTAAACTTTCCGAAACTATATTCTGTGTTTTATTATCCAATGCACTTGTGGCTTCATCCATATATAACAATCTAGGCTTATGAACGATTGCCCTAGCAATCATTAGTCTCTGTCTTTGTCCACCTGAAAATGTCCCAGCACCTTCACTGACTACGGTATGCATTTCCATAGGCATTTGTTTTATGTCGTCCTCCATTCCCGCCATACGAGCAGCCTCCCAAGCGTCGTCTAGTGTTAATTCTGAATTGCCAACAATATTTTGATAAATACTACCAGACATTAATGCACCATTTTGTAAGACTACTCCTATTTGTCTCCTTACCAATTCTTTATTCATAGATTCAAAAGAATCACCATCGTAATATATTGAACCAGCATCAGCTTGTTCAAATCCTAAAAGTAACCTCATAATGGTGGATTTTCCAGAACCTGAAGCACCCACAAAGGCTATCATTTCGCCTGGTTTTACTTTAAATGTTACATCATTTAATACAAGAGGCAAATCTTCTTTATATCTAAATGAAATTGAGTTCATTTCAATTTCTCCTGAAAACTCTCCTGGGTCAATACTTTGCTCAGCTGATTCTGTTTCCTCCTCTAAAATTGGTTTTACCCTTTCGTACAGCGTGACTACATTTAATGATGTAATTAAAGCCATACTAAGTCTTAAGCTATCATTTAAAAACTGATTAAAAGCCGATATGAAAGCCATAAATGCCCCCACTGATAACATAGTTGCTGCTCCTGCAGAATTTGTAATTGTATAATAAATAAATGAGAAAAAGAAAATGCTCGTTAGAAGGGGATAAGAAGCATTAAATGTTTCAACAAAATTTTGATAGCTACCTGAACTAAAACCAAGTTGTTTTAATCGAGAAAACTTATTCGCCCAAAGTGTAAACACTCTTTTTTCTCCTCCTGTAATTCTTATTTTTGTAATTCCAGATAAAAATTCAAATAAAAAACCTTGAATCTCTCCTTGAAGAGTAGATACCTGTCTGTCGTATTTTAACTTAATAAATCCAACAGACACCATAAATATAGTTGCTACTAATCCGAGAAGAACACCAATCCAAGCTAGTTTGGAGTCATAATAAAAGAGGAGTATTAAGTTTACAAATGAAAAAGCACCACTCAAAACGGCCGTCATTAAAACACTTGAAACAATTTGGCGAATAGCATTTATACTTAAAACCCTGTTTGTGAGATCGCCTGTAGAATACTTTTTATAAAAAGTGACAGGTAGTCTTAGCATATGATCCATTACTCCTGCTTGTAAATTTATACTTGATTTTGATTCTAACCTTAATTGAAGAACACCTTGTACTAACTGTAGGCCTGCTTTTATTAGGCCAATCATTATCATTAATGCAAAAACTTCAAAGTGCAAACTTCGATCTGCTGTAGGTATAACGTCATCATACATCATACCAGATAGCACAGGAACAATTAGGCCTATCAAGCTTCCTAATAAAGCTGCTAATATCAGGGTTTTGCCATCTTTTTCCACTCCTTTAATTGCAAAAGAAAATACTTTCTTGATGGAGGTCATTTTACCGTCAAAACCAGCGAGAAACATAAATCCAATTGGCTCTAAAGTACTAGCAATGTCATTATTAACAATGGTTTCGGTTCCTAATTGAGCGTTTATTAGGGTATAGCTTGTTGGACTTTTTTGAATTAGGGCAACGGGTGTTTTGTCTTTTTTTAAGAAAGCTAACAAATGTCCATTTTCATCTTTCCACCACGTATCTCTCAAAATTATTTTACGAATTCTAAGTTTTGAACTTTTTGCAATAGCATATAATTGATTTGAGATACTGTTTTCATAAGTATCTAAATGTTTAGGCTGCTCTAAATTGAACCCTATTTTTTCTCCAATTAATTGACATGTAGCAAATAAAGTATTTTGACTTGTATGGTTAATTGAGGCTACGCCTTTTTCCTTTCCAGATACAACAGACTTTATTTTATCTAAAGTATTTTTTAGTCCTTGTTCTTCTTGAATAAGTTTTTCTTGAAAATGCTTACCTTCATCTATCTTTTGGTTTTCCAATATTTTATTAAGCTGAGCATAGAAATGGCTTTCAAGCTTGCTCAAAGAAAGTAAAAAGTATATTTCATCTTCTTTAATGAGTTCACTAGTACTTAAAACTCGTATTTCTGAGTCAGTTAATGCTTTTATCCAAAGTTTATTTGAAACTGGAGCAATAAAGCTCGAATATTGCTCATGTGATATATTCGTGCTTTCGGAAAAAACTTCTAATTGCCCTTCTAATAACTGTATCCAACTGATTCCATTAGAAGGAAATGCGATTGTATTTTTTTCTAGATTAGTAATGGTATATTCACCTAATGACTTATATACTCTTGGGCTATTATTGGTATTTAACTTTGAGGCCGATTTTATAATCCACTTATTAATCATATTCTTTAGAAAGAAATGATCTACTTCTAAGAGGTTGGACTTATCTATGGCCATTAGCGTAGCATTTGCAGAAGAAACAACTAGTCTGGTATTGTCTATATTTTCTTTTTGTAAAAGACTAAATACTAACTCTCCCTTTTTAGCGGTGAAAAGATGATTTAACGCGTTTAAATAATTTTCGTTTTCATCTATTTTAGTATAAAAAACATTGACTTCGCCGGATAGTACCATCCAAAACCTATCGGATTCATTTAGAATAAATGGATTCTCAACGCCAATATGTATTTTTTCATTTAAAGACATAAGAATAAGTTTTATTTGGTTTCTATTAATTGTGCGTAAACCCCATCTCTATTTATAAGGTCTTGATGCGTTCCTCTCTCTACTATTTTGCCATATTCCATAACTATTATTTCGTCGCAATCAATGATTGTACTAAGTCTATGGGCCACGATCAAACATGTACAGCCCCTTTTCTTAATATTATCCATTACAAGTTTTTCTGCAGTAGGGTCTAATGCACTTGTAGCTTCGTCCATTATTAAAATTGATGGGTTGGTAGCCAGGGCTCTCGCAATTTCTAATCTTTGACGTTGACCTCCACTAAAGTTTCCGCCGCCTTCAAGTACCATACTGTCGTATGCATCTTTTCGGACTGCTATCGTATCATGAATTGCAGCATCACGAGCAGACTGAATAATATGCTTGTCTGTAATAGTGGCATCCCAAAAAGAAATATTTTCTTTAATAGTACCATTAAAAATGAGTACCTCTTGGTCTATTACTGCCAATGATTCATTAATAACGTGCCTGGGTATATCACATTTGTTTTTACCATCAAACAAAATCTCTCCTTCCCAAGGAGAATATAGACCAGATGCAACCTTTGCAACAGTACTCTTTCCACTTCCGGAGCCGCCAACTAATGCAACCCTGCTGCCAGGTCTGAGTTTAAGGTTAAAATTCTCAATCAATGCGGGCATAGTTGTATTATAACCAAATGTCACATTTTTCATTTCAAAATAACCTATTAACTTACTGTCAGTATTTATCTTTTCTGTACTATTGGTAGCTATTTCATTCGGTTTTGCCTTTTCTGTAAATTGATCATCTGTCTCATAATTCAAAACATCGTCAATACGTCCTAGATCACTTTCGGTTTCGTGTAACATAGTGCCTACAGAAATTAATTGATTTACTGGAGAAATAAAATTACCCATTAGATAAGTAAATGCAACCAATGCTCCTAGGGTCATTTCGCCATCCATAATCCTTAATGCACCAAAACCTAGAATAAAAGTGGTAGTTAAAGATGCAAGTAAAGGAGGAATTATATTAAGCCTAATGGTTAGCCAACCAAGCTCTTGCTGTGAATTCATAGTTTTTGCGAGATATCCAACCCAATTTGCAAAAAAATCATTTTCTCGTCCAGATGCTTTTAGGGTTTCTATCATACTAATACCAGAAGTGGTGGTACCTAATAGTTTGCCATTTTCATTACTAAGCCTACGGTTTCCATCTTTTCTAGCTCTTGAGACAAACCTTAAGACAACTACGTTAAGTAATGCCATAAATATGCCAATAAGTGTTAAGGAAATATCATATGAGAACATAAGCATAGCATAGAAAATGACTACAATTACATTTAATGCTGAATTGGCTAAATCACCACTTAATAGCTTTGCTACTTTATCATTTAAAGATACTCTGCTTCCTATTTCTCCACTGTAGCGTTGTGTAAAAAAAGCTATTGGTAGATGAAATACGTGCCACAAAAATTTGCTAGATGTAGTTAGTGCGAGCTTGGTTTCTAGTTTTAATAAATAATACTGTTGTAGATATACCAATACGGAATTAATTATTAAAATACCACCCATTATTAACAAAAGAGGCATTACAAAGCCCGAATAGCTGTTTATTAAATATTTGTCAATGAATATTTGTATAAAAGATGGAATAATAAGTCCAGGGATAACCAAAAATAAGCTTACTAATACAATGTAAGCTATGCTTAGTTTAGAGTTAGAAACTCTAGAAGCCAATGCTGCCATCATTCCCCTTTTTTCATTTCCTTTTTCGAAATTTTCAGATGGATTAAAGGTTAAAACGACACCCGTATAAGAATCATCAAATTCTTGATGTGAAACAGCGTATCTTCCTTGAGCAGGGTCGCTTAAGTAAACTTTGTTTTTGGTGAATCCTTCTAAAACAAGAAAATGGTTAAAGTTCCAAAAAATAATAGCAGGGGTTTGAATTTGCATTAATTTTTCTATTGACTTTGCATACCCTTTTGCTTCTAAACCAAACTCTTTTGCTGCTTTAAGTATGTTTGTAGCTTTTAAGCCATCTCGGGATACTCCACATGCAATTCTAAGTTTTTCTAAAGGAACAAATTTTCCAAAATATCCCAATATGATACTTAAAGCTGCTGCACCACACTCTACACTTTCCATTTGTAAAACTGTTGGTACCTTTACTGGACGAGCCTGCTTTTCTATTACATATTTAGTTTTGCTATCCATTTTCTTAAAGTGGTTTTAGTAGAGTTCAAAGAATTTTTTTAATGCAGGTACAACTATCGCCGCTGGGTTTTCTTGCTTAATGGTGATTTTACCCATACAAGACGTACCTTCTTTTATCGCTATATCAGGACCATTGGCTGATGTCCATTTAAAACCACTAAAGGATTTTTCGTCTTTTTCAAATTCTACGTGTACTTCAAACAGTGGCCCCGATGATAATAAGCCTTTCGCCAATTGGTCGTTTTTAACCGAAGTCATCATGCCCTGCTGAGTTATTGGGAAGTCCGAAACATACGTAATTTTTCCTTTCATGAACCCGTATTCTTGAGGCTGTACAGTTGAGGGTACAACAAACGCCTCCATGCCTTTTTTGATTTTTTTACCATCTTGCGAAGGAACATAAAGTACGCCTCTTAGTTTGTTTGACAAATTATCCCCAACTAAGTTCTTTAATTTAAATAGAGGTGTTCCTGCTCCCACTACCACTCCTGCATCAGTAAGAACTTCTACCACTTCTCCGTTATACGGGCTTCTTATTTTTGACTGTGTATCAAATCGTTCTTGCAAAAACTGAAGGTTTCTCTCTGATTCTGATATTCTTTGGTTTTGTAAAGATATTCTTTGGTGTAGATCAAACCCTATATTGTGCTGCCTGCTAGATGTTTCAACAATTTGTGTTTTAAGTCTTTCTATGGTATTTAACGAAGCATCTATTTGTTGTTTAGTATTAGCTACTTGAGACTTGATTATTAAGCCCTTACTTAAAAGGTTATTTTCTGATTCGAGTTGATTATTTAGAAATATTAATTTTTTACGTTCAGACTCTATCTCTCCTTGAATACTTACTCTGCTTTGAGATATAATTTCGTCTTCGAGCACACTTCCTTGGCTACCATAAGACCTCAACTTGCTCATTTCTAGTTTTCTGTCTGATAGTACAGCCTTTGCGTCTTCTATTTGCTGCAAAAGTTCGGGCTGTTGAATATCCGCAATAATGTCGCCTTTGTTTACTTTGTCACCCATGGCAATTTTGAGTTTTATTAGTTGCCCTTGAGAGGTAGATACCACCTCATGCACTTCTCCGCCTAATACAACCCCTATTGCATTGAGCTTCGTTTTTACTTTACCCAATATAGCCCAACCTATACCTGTACTAAGTGCTAAAAAAACGGTAAACAGTGCTATCCAAGCTTTGGGGCTTGTTACCTTTATTAATTGATCTAACTTTTCTGGTGTGGAAAGTTTTTCTAGGGCTGATTTTCTGAAAAATCCTGCTGACATAATATTGATTATTTAAAATTCTGAATTTGGAATAATATAAAAAGCTCTTGGATCTACCGTGAAGCCATTCTTCTCTTGAGAAACAAGTGTTCCTGTTTCGTGCCTTAGTATTATTATTGCATTTGCAAACTGTTGATAGGCATATAAATATTGTAGCTCAGAGGTAGTTAGGCGTTCTTGGAATAAAATCAAACTTAAAATAGTTGTTAACCCAGTTTGAAACTTTACCTGCTCGTTTGCAAAAGCTTCTTTATAGTTATTTAAAGCCTCTTTAGCTTTTTCTAACACCAAGACACTGTTGTTTAGGTTATTAAGTGCGTTGCTGATATTTAATTCTATATTCCTATTAAGGTTGTCATTGTATACTTGCTGGTCTTTTATTGCGATAACACTTTTTGCTAGATTTCCTTTGGCTAAATTATTATTTACCGGAAAAGTAAAAGAAAGACGAGCCCCTAGTCCATAATTGCTCCCTTGATTATTAGTGAAAGACGAAAATGTTTCTCCTATTCCTGAACCTGTGCTTAGGCTTCCATGAAATACGAACCCACTTAAATCGAGCTGTGGTTTTGTGTTGTTTTCAGCAAGTTTATATTGCAGTTCTAACGATTCCGTGATTATTTGGTTACCTTTTAAATCTGCTCTTTTTTCCTTGGCAGTTTTGATAAAACTACTTTTATCTAGGTCGGTTTTGTACATAGAACCTTCTAGTGTAGGGAGTTCATTTAATGGCACATCTAGCATTAAACTTTCTCCATTACTTAAACCAACCTCTCTGCCTAAATTTACTTTTGCAGCATATAGGCTTTGTTGTGCTATAAAAGTCTGCTTTTCTTGGTTAGCTAAGTCGGCATTTATTTGAACCATGTCTCCGTTGGGTTTTTTGTCAGCTTTAACTAATTCCTTGGTTATTTCTAAGACATTTCTAACTCTGTTTTCATTTTGCTTATAAATTTCTACGTTTTTATACGCAACATAGTAGTTCCAATAAGCCAGGCCGATCTGGAGTATTTGAAGAGAATTTGAGAACTCAAAGTCCCTTTTGGAGTTTTCCAAGTATAGCACCGAAGACCTTTCTGAAGCTGTGGCAATGCTTCTTCCTCTTCCTCTTAATAAAGGCTGTGTCAGCGAATAATTTATTGTGGATGAATGATTTCCAACATATGGGCCTATATTTTGACTAAAACTGTTGATTGGAAAATTGCTGGAGTTAAAACCGTAGTTCACTGAAACCTCTGCTATTTGACCCGTTCGGAGTTTTTTATTGGCTCCTCCCGAAAAATCCCAAGTTTTTGTTTTTAAAAAATCATTTAAATAGGTGTTTCGGGGATCGGCATCTAATAAATTATTCCTTGAAAAATTATTGGAGAGCCTAGCAAAAGAATTATAATCAAAAATGCTTTTTTGAATTTGGAAATTAGCTTCCGAACTCTTAATCACTAATTCGCTTCTCTTTAATGTAGGATTATTATTAAATGCTTTGTTTATCAATTCAGATAAATTGCATTTAATGTTTGATTGGCTATTTGCTTGTTTTGTGCAAATAAGCCAAAGAAAAACAAAAAGGAATTTATAAAGTCTCATTTCTATTTTTTTTTAATTAAACCTCCGAAAACTTATGCAAAATCTGCCCAAATCGAGATCCAGCTTTAGCCACACCATCTAATACATTAGTGTCTATATAGTCTTCCTCTTCAGGGTTACCATAGCCCAGCTGGTCGGTGGTTTTTCTAAGTCTATTAGATAAGAAAAGTGCCAAAGCGTAATGGAAATTAGCTTTGAACTCCATGTTTGTTCTAAATCTATTATTTATAGCTTCTCTCGGTATTTGATAAACTACTGCCTCTTCTGTTACGATTACAGATACAGAAGGTGGTCGGGATTCTAAGAAAGACATTTCGCCAACTATTTCACCTGCTTCTAAAGTAGCTATTACCTGGTGGGGATCGTCGCTGGTATAAACAGCCAGTTTTCCCGAAAGTATTATAAATAAATTATTGATTTCTTCGCCTTTGCTAATCAGTTTATCACCTACGCTAAGATTTGCTTTGCTGCCATTGTTTAGCATCCATTCTACATCTCTGTCATTTAATTGACCCAAGAAAAAAAGTACTCTTTTCATTTTGTGTATGTGTTTAAATATTTAGTAAATTTATAAGTTAACCACCTTAACAGTAAGACAAAAACGCCGACAATCCTGCCAGTTTTGGTTTCTGATTTTTCAATGCCCCATAGGTTAGTCTATTTTCTAATATTCTATTTAGAAGAGACTTCTTCTGCTGCTTTTTTAAGTTCGGTATCTTCTGACAATAACCCGTCTGGTATTACAGGTATGTTGATGTAGAGATACTCGTTGTCAGTTTGATCAGTAACTTTTATTTTTTTCCCAAATGGAAGTTTTCCTCTAAAAAAAATCTCCAAAGTCTGCTCTGGATTTTTGAGCAATGAATTTTTGAAATGCTCATTTTTCCAGGCTTCAGATATTATCCTTTGATATACCCCTTTCCCTTTTATTTGGTTTTTTGAAAGATTCATAAGGTTTCGAATTCTTAGCGTAATGCATTTATCATTTCCTTTGGAGAAATATCATATTGTTCTATAAAAATCTTCGAGAAATAGTTTACATCGTTATAGCCAACCTTGTAAGCTATTTGAGAAATGGACCTATCAATGTAACTGTCAATCATTTTTTTTGCTTTGTGTAGCCTCAGCACTCTTATGTATTTGTTTGGAGTCATAAATATCAGATTTGATATTTTTCTATGTAGCTGTCGCTCGCTTACGGCCATTTTAAAAGACAAATCGTAAAGATTAAGGTCATTTTGTGTGATAGAGCTATGTATTTCCTTTTCAAGGTCAAGCAGCCAATCTTTATCAATTTTGGCCATTTTTTGTGGATTTATAGAGCCCGTACACATCTCTCTAACATTTTGGTTTGTTTCGTATATTTCAAATATTTCTGGGTTCTCCTGAAAAGTTAGACTAAGTGATTTAGCCTTAGATTTCATCATTATTTCTTCAATAATTTCGCTAATTTCTTTACTACTTGAAAATATTATTTTTTCAAGATTTTTGGGGTTGTTAAATGTGTGGTCCTGGTTGGCATTCATTATTTTTTGAAGTGGGCCATTTATGTTTTGAACAATTTGCTCCAATACATTTGGCGACGACCAGTCAATATTTACATTACTTAGAGAACTCATGGTGTAGGTTTTTTTTAATTTATAGTTATATGGATTTTGTTTCATTAAAATGGAAGCTTGTTAAGTCAGTCAATTCTACTCAGGTTTAGTACCCTGTTTAGTATTGAATTTATATCTACTTCTTTTGTCAGAAACAACACTGTAAAGTAAATACTATCTTAGAAAAAGATAAATAGTGAAAGGCTATCGTTTTTGTATAGCAACTATGATGAATATTAACTATATGATGGTAGATATTATAACAAGTGTTTTTTTGAGTTTACGCAGTTAAGGTAATTCGTGCTAAAAAAAAGAGCCTGTTTTTAGTGTTAAAGTATGCGTATTTATAATCCCATGACGTTCACAAAATGAACCATAATAATTGTCTTAAACGCAAATACTTGGACACGATAATTAATTTACTTTTCCCATTTTGGGTCAATTTTGACACCAATTGATTGGAGGAATTTACTTGGGCTTTTGTAGCCTAATCCGCCATGAATTCTTTCGAAATTATAAAATTTCTTCCATCTCGTCATTGTTTGTTTAAAGTCTACTATATTTTCAAATTCAAATCGCTGACAAACAGCACTTTCCATAATTGAATGATAAGACTCAATATGAGCATTTTGTTCTGGTGTTGCAGGTTTGGTAAACTCCTGAATAACGCCCTTTTTTCTTAAGTACTCTTGTACAATTGTTGCTTCAAAGCGAAAGGTCGCCCCCGTGTGATCCGTTATCATTTCTGACGATAAATTGTTGAGGCATAGGATAAGTATCAAAAACCTGCTCGAATAGGTTAATTACATCTTCTGATTTAATTGAATTTGCTATATATTGTCCTAATTGCCATCTTGAATATACGTCTAAAATCGTCAATACTTGTGCGTTTGAGTGCGTTCCTTGAATGTAAACATATTTAATATCAAACTCTAAAAAGCTAAATTCACTTTGAACGTTTGGAACCAAATCTTTTACCCAATTCCTATTTGTCTTTTTAGATTTACTTCGTTGAAATTTTAATAAATTATGCTCTTTCATAAGCTTATAAGTTCTATAAGCCCCAATTTTCAAGCCTTTTTCATGGTTTAAGTAACTATATGTTTTGTAATAGCCATAATCAACGAACTCTCCATTTAATACTGTTTTGATTTCTTTTATCACATAACTTAAGTCATGCTTATTATCCTCAATGTCGTATACAAATCGAGATGCCCTTTTACCCGGTTTAGTCCCAGTAGAGGAATAATAATAGCTACTTCTTGATAGTCCAGCATGTTTCAATACCAAGTGTTTAGGCTTACCTTGCTCCAAAAACTCATCAATTACCATGATTTTCATTTCTTTATTGATTGACTTTTTTTTAAAAGGGAATCCTTAATCTGAATAGCTAATTCTTTCTCAGCCACAATTCTTTTTAGAGCTTCATTTTCACGACGTAACAACTTTAGCTCTCGCTCCGAGTCAGTCATCGCTCCCGATTGCAAACCACTTTTGCCTAGATGCTCTAACTTCTCTTTCCAATTGTAAATACTCACTGATGAAACCCCAAACTCCCTGGAAGCTTCACTAACGCCATGTTGAATAGAATGAAGAACTATTTTCTCCTTCTCTGTTGGCGACCATGTTTTTCGATGCTTTGACATACACAAATCTAATTAATTGTTAACTTAGTTTTGTGTCCAAGTTTTAATCGACCTATCAGGTAATGGATTGTTTATAGATATTTAATTGACATTTAGTAGACCCAATTTAAGCCAATAAATAATTGGCGGATATGTTAGGTTGGTATAGTTAAAAAAGCGGCTTTGAGTAATTTCTGAGTATTGTAACTTTTTAGGATCAACAAATAAACGCTTTGAGAAAATTATTAAATGGCGATTTTAAAGTTTGAAATAGGGAAAATAAAAAAGAGAAAAACCGTAGCAATGCGTCGAGTTTTTCTCTTTAATAACATTTTTTCTAAATAAGCGATTAGTATATTTCAAAAAAAAGGAAAATCTAATTTGTTAAAAAACGACTTATTTTAAATTTACGGCCAAGAAACCTAGCATAGTTTTGTACAATTCTACTTGGTTTTCTTCTTTGCCAAATCCGTGTCCTTCATTGTATTTTACCATATAAGGCACTTCAAATCCCTTTTTACGTAACCCTTCTACAATCTGATCCGATTCGTTGATGTTTACTCTTGGGTCGTTTCCTCCTTGAATTACAAACAGTGGTTTTTTAATAGCATCTATGTGATAAACAGGTGAAACTTCTTTTGCAATAGCTTCTTCTTTTGGATCTTCAATATCATACCATATTTCTTTGATCATTTTTAGGTAAGGCTTCCAATATGCAGGCATAGAGTTCATAAACGTAAAGATATTAGAAACGCCTACATAGTCTACGCCACAAGTATATAAATCAGGCGTTTTTTCCATTCCTCTCAAGACAGCATAACCGCCATGACTTGCACCATAAATGGCCACTTTTTCTTTGTCTACCCAGCCTTGGTCGATAGAATATTGTAAACCATCTTCCACATCGTCCATTAGTTTTCTACCTATTTGCTTAAAGCCAGACTTAAAAAACTCTTTACCATACCCCCCCGAAATTCTAAAGTTTACTTGTAAAGTAGCGTAGCCTCTACTTGCAAACAATTGTGTTTCAGGATTGAAGCCCCAATGATCTCTAATACCTTGTGGCCCACCATGAGGATTTACAATTAAAGGGACTTTTTTACCCTCTAAAGCCGCTTTTGGTAATGTTATATAACCATGTATTGTTTTACCGTCTCTACTTTTAAAGGTTATAGGACGCATTTCGGCCATGTCTTCCTCTTTTAATTGAGGCATTAAATCATACAGAAATTTAAATTCGTTTTTCTTCGAATCATAGGTATAATATTTCCCGACCAACTTATCGCTTGTAAGAGCTATGAGATACATAGACTCATCATCTGTATAGTCAGCGATTATATATTGGTAGTTCGGAAATTGCTTACTGATTGTCTTATCCAATTTTTTAAAATATGCACTTTGTGGAATCACAACTGATTTTTCACCTTCATATGAAAAATAAGCAACTTCGTAGTTTCTGTTTCTAGATAAAGAAATTCCGCTTACATCATATTCTGGGTTTGAAAAAACTGTTTTTATAGGCTTATTTAGTTTTAAATCGTACAACTGAATTTCAGTTTTATCAGAATTAAGGTTAGTGGCCACATAGGCATCATCTGGATTTTCAGAAGCATAATTATAACTTAAAATGCTAAAAGATTCTTCCATCGCAAGTTCTTTCAATAGATTAAAAGTTTTGCCTCCATCAACCGTATAATAGTATTGGGTAAAAATTCCATCTTTAATTTTTGAGTAACCCCTCAATTTCCCTTCTTTATCAAAATTATAACCTGCAATAGGATTTTGTGGGTCGTTGTTGGTAAAGAGTTGTTCTAGTTCACCTGTTTCCACATTCAATTTAAAAGGCTCATTAATTTGTGGATTATTCTTATTCATCTGAATAATAATATGCTCAGGATCTTCTTTTAGAAATGCCAAAATGCCAACTTTTACACCATCAAAAGGCGTTAGTTCTTTATTATTGGTGCCATCAATTTTCACTGAAAACAAATGATAATTTTCGTTTCCGCCTTTGTCCATCACATAAATTAAATGACTCTTATTTACCCAGCCATACCCACGTATTAGTTCTTCTTTTTCTTCTATTACCTTTTTTATTTCGCCCGTTTTTATGTCTTTTACATATACGTGGTTTTTAAGATTAGCGTCCTTTTCTTTGTAGGACATATAGTTGCCATCTGGCGAAAGCTGGAACGAAGATGCTTTTGGCTTAGCAAAATAGTCTTCTACTTTATATTTATAATTACCTAGGTCTTTAGCAGCTAGAGCCTTTAATTCTGCTTCAGTACTTGGCAAAGCGGTATTGCCAGGCAATTTGTTTTCAAACTTGGCCAAACTAAGCGGCAATTCCATACCTCCCTGTTTATATGTACCCAAAAGCTGGCTGTTTTCTAATTTGCCAACATAGGTAATGCCCATTTTGCTAGATGAAATTGTGACTTCATTAGCCTCGCTCGTTGTTTTGTCTAAGGGTATACCGCTTGCACCTTGCATGGGTACATCTAAAGTGGTAGCTAATCCGTCGTTACCATTTGTAATGTGAAAAATTAATTCCACCTTGGTGCCTTGCACCTCTATTGTGCCCTTCCAGTCTCCGGTAAAATCTTGTGCGTAGCTGTAAATACTTATAAAAATAAGTAAAATTAGTGTGATTGTTTTTTTCATTTTCATTAACGTGTTATTTGAAATTTTATATTATTAGTTTTTTTTAATTGTAGATGTTTTTTTTATAAAGGAGCGTTTTTTTGTATTATGTTATGAAAAACAACTCTCTAAAATTAATGCTATCTTAGAAAAAGATAAATAATGAAAGCTAGTCATTTTTACTTTGATATAATGGCTAACATTAACTATTTTATGGTTATTTTTAGGATAATCATTTAATTCTTAGAATAAAACAGAAAGCATGATATATAATAAGATTAGACCTGATTTTTACTTGATATTATCCTTATAAGTTTTGGTATCTCATGTATTTTATATGTGTCTGGGAATAAATTTTTGTTAAAAAATATACTTGGGTTTATTAGTGGAATTCTTGCTAAGAAAACCCAATTCATATTTGCTTCTAAAGCATTATAAATTTCAGGATTGTTAGCCTCTGTGTTACTAAAAAAACCTTTTATATCCTTTTCGTATGTAAAAAAATTAATTAAAGCCAATTTCTTTTCTTCATTTTCCATACTCAAAATATGTCTTATTATTGATTTTCCTCTTTGATCTTCAGGAGAATCTGGAACAAGTATAATTTTTATATTTATATTGTGATTTTTTGTGGATAGATCAAATAATTCTAGAAATCTTAATTTACTTAGAATGGAATTTGGGTTTAAAACAGCCAATAAATTATGTTCAGCTTCTTCATTCCCAATATTGACGGTTTTCATCTCTTTAAAAATGGGGGGAAGTGTTTGCTTATCTCTATACATTGCTTTTACATACTCAGTATTAAATTTCATTTTTTTATGTACATGAAATAAATTTTCATTAACAACTGAGTGAAACAAATGCTTTTTAATAAATACCCAAAAGACCACAACTAGGAGGATTAAAATTAGGTTTTGCCCTATCAAAAAAGGATTTATATTTTTATCAAAAAGAGGGACATTAAATAAGGTTGCAAATTCGGTTAGAACAAATGCTAAGGACCCTAAACATATTAAACACCAATTCTTTAATATTGCTATTTGATAATACAAACTCCATATTATGTAAAGTGTTGTTAATAGATTAAGCCATTTAAGAAAAACTAATGTTTGGTCAGAGTCTAAAAACAATAAAGTCGCTAAACTAGAAATAAAATAGATTAGTCCAATTTCAGTCCAAACAGGCTCACCAACTATTTTTCTACTGTCTAAATTAAGGCTTATGATAATATCATTTTTTAATTTTTTTGCTTTAGTAGAGCCTTCCTCTATACTATTATCTGAGTCTATAGTCAATCGAACAAGAATTGCAGATAATATCAAACCTATAATTTTTAAAAACAAAATGGCATAAAAAGTTATCGTTTGACCTGATGATATATTTTTATTAAATACTAAATAACCTAAAATGATAGCTAAAGAAGCAGAGATAAAAGGTGTTCGAAGTTTAGATAGTTTCTCAGCGATCAATTTAGATTTATAATTTTCTTCTTCTAAACCTTCAATGGGTTTTGCTATCAAAACAACTCCTTGCCATTTATGGGAAAATTCTGTTATGCTTTCTATTGTCGTTCCCTGCTGTTCATGATACCACTCTATTTCATTATTTTCTACGTCAACACTATTAATTAATATGTAACCATTACCATTTTCAAAATGAGCAATAGCAGGAAGTGGTATTTTTCCTAATTGCTTCGTATTAATCACCAAAGGTGCATTGAAAATATTAAATTCAGAAAGAATATTGCTTAAAGACATCAAACTAGGGAAAGTCGGTTCCTCTACAATCTTGTTCATTAAGCTTGAGGATGTTACTTTTACATTTTTAAGACTAAAAAGTCGTTTAATGACTCCCAACGTATTTAGTTCGTTAATTGATAGTGTCATGCTAATATCTTGTTTAGTAAGTCTTCATGATATTTATTGGTATATACAGTATTAATATTAGCCCTGAATTCATTTATTTTTATCTTGAAACTTATATCATACAGTAGTTTTTTTACTTTTGCCTGCATATAGTTTTTTTGTTCGTACATAAAATTACCTTTCAGTCCAATGCCATGATGTTCAACTTTTAAAGCATTTCCACATTGATCATAATGTATATCAAGAGGATAAACCAACATAGGCACTTTATAATATATACTTTCTTTTATTCCTCCTAGACCTCCATGGGTAATAAATAAATCAGCGATTTTCAGAACCTGAAGTTGGGGTACCTTGTAAAAAAATGCAGCATTTTTAAATACTCTGTGTTGTGCATATAGTGTCTGAACTACATATCTATTTACAGAACAAACTAAAAAAACATTTGGAATAGAATCTATAACTTCCAATACCATATTAATAAAATCTAGTAATCGTGGATGAGCATTCTCGAAAAATGTCCCAAAGCTGCAATAGACTATTTTACTTCCTTCATGTTTTTTTTCTAAAACACCTTCCCATTTTTCATCAAAAGCACTATCTAATTCAGTATCTACTCTATTTTCATGTTGGCTAAGCCCCAAGTAATGTTGATAATCTTTTTTAATTGCTGGAGAAAACTCAAATTCAAGAGGAAGAAGTAATAATTCAGGTATATTCTTAAAGGCTTTAATAAATTTATTTTCAATGAGACTGTGTTCTGATGGGATCTTGCTCCATCTTATCAGTTTTTGCATTTGTTTTTCTGAAACCCATTTAAGGATTGCATTTTGTGGAGACATTATTAACTCTGATAGTTTTATGGATTTATTTGTAGAATATTTGTTATTATCTTTCAACCAAACATTATCATCAACACTTGGATAACCCTCAACATTATAGGTTGATGGCATTGGATTAAAAAACGCTATTTTTATTTTTTTTGAATGTAAATAAAGAAATAAAAAATCAGTGCTACAGTAAACATCAACTAATACAACATCTGGTTTTACTTGTTCTAGTAACTCATCGATCTCATTTTTACGTTTCCAGTACAATTCATTTTTAAAATAACATTTAAGTATCGTTAGAAAACTTGCATTCTTCCTTTGGTCTAGGATAAAGTATTTTTCATTATTACAACCTGCTTTAAATCTTGAGATTTTGCAAGTTTTGAATCCGTTTTTGTGAGCAGACTCAGCTAATACTTTATCAGTTACTGCATAAGTAACCTCAAAATCTATTGAGAGCATATCAGCCAAGTAAAAAGAAGGTAATATGTGACTTCTGATTGAAGCTGGAATAAATAAAGCTTTTTTTTTCATAGATAATAGTTAACAAAATTGTTGAACAGACATTTGTTTTTTTATCTTATAAAAACCTGTTGGCCATTGAATATTCTTCACTAATCTACAACTTTAAGCAAACTATTGTAGTCAATTTTTTTGCTCTGCTTTCTTTTTCTCGACAGCAATTAATTTAGTGTTTTTTCTTTGAATATGCACAAATCGGTTTCTTTAATAATCACTTTCAAATTTTATACACCGACTTGCTGAATTTCGACTAAAAAGTCATTTATTTTTGATTGTCTATTGATTTATTTTTAAATGATTTAGAAGAATCAAAAAAAAATCACATATTCAGCCATCTATTAATATAGATCAACTGTTCATCTTTATGTTCTATGGAAAGTAAGTCAATTCTATGAAAAATATTTTCCATGCAATTTTTTTCAAATACTTTTAAAGCATTTTCACTTTCTAAATAATTATTTTGACTGCCAAGAGTAAAAATTGGTATGTCTCCATTGAGCATTTGCTTCATTTCAAAATCAAGGATAAACTTGAACTTTTCCATATTGCCTCCTTGAAATGCTTTCGATAATAAGAATCGCAGTTTTTTGGTAAATTCTTCAAAACTTGACATGAAAGCAGGTAATCTCATATATTTTAAAATTTTGAAGTATACAAAAGTTGGTCGCCAAACGTAACGAACCTCATTGTTGTTAAAAAGATGTAATGGGGAATTACTAAACTTTAATTCATCTTTTGAGTTGAAAAACATATCGTAGGCAGAAGAAAAACCATTAATGAATTGTTCTTTGTAATCATTTGCAAAAATGTATGTACCATCTAAGACAGGAATATTTTTGTCTACTATTTTTCTTGTTGTGAAGCGAGTTGTTCTTTTCGAATTTATTGTATTTGAGTTTATAAATGTTTTCACTAGTTCCGATACTTCAATATTCCCATTCACTCCATATCCAACAATATCTATAGGTGTTCCTGAGTTTGGATTTATGATTAAAAAACTTTCTAAAACTGAAAAAGGAGGTATTTTATGTTGAAAATCCCAAGTCCGAAAAGATTGGTCTTCAAAAAAGGGCTGAATAATAGTTTCATGATCAATCATTACAGGATTATTCCCTGATGCAATTACATTTTCATGATGACAATCCTTGCTACCTAAAAGTAAAGTAACCGCTAATAATATTCCAGATTTAAAGTAATATTCTTTTAAATCTTCATCTGAATTTAATTTTTCACTTCTTACAAATTCTATCCATCCATAATTCACACAATCCACAATTTTAAAAGTTTTTAGGTCTGTTTTTAGTTTAAGATTAACCCAATCAATAAAAGAGTTATAAGAATTGGTTATACCAATATTTCTCGGTTTGTATATTAGCTTTGTACCATCCGATAAATGTAATAAAGCGGTACCTTCACCATTATGACCATCCCCTAGGCCTGTATCAATATCAACAATTTTAATTTTACCTAAGTTAAACTTAGTTTTTAATTTTTCAATATCCTCTTGAAAACGGGTAAAGATGTTTTCAATATGTTTTGAAAAATTATTGGTTTTAATCATTAGAATTTTATCTAAAACAGGATAATCTCTTACCAAAGACAAATTTATTGTCTTTATAAATTCATCGAAATTAGAATTTCCATTCTCAATAAAATTTTCCAATTTTGTTTGCAAAGTAACCTCTGCAGTAGAGCTTAACTCTTCCAATAATTTGTGTTTTAATTTATCCATTACCAAGATTGATAATTGTAAATCAGGATTAATTATTAAACTTTCTGTATAAGGTAAAATAACCTCAACAAACGGGATTGTTTTGAAATTTTCATTAATTAAATATCGGGCTTGCTGGATCATCTTCTGATTGTTATTTTTTGAGTGAATTGGAAAATTAATGGTAGTTTTAATCAAGAGGCATTATGTTTGGATTTACTAAAATCCCAAGTCCAAAGTGAAAAGGATAATTGAACATTCTATAGCCAGTTGCATTAGCAATATCAATTACAGCACGTTTAACCTCTGGGAAACTTTCTGTATCATGAAAAATAGCACAATCACTATTTTGAGCAGCCCAAAGTCCACATTCATATGTTTCCTTGTAGTCATGAACAATATCAACGTGAGCAAAATCATAATGATTTGTATCATTTGGTATCCAATTCTGATAGTCTGACTTAATTAAAGTTATGTTTTCATAAATAGACAGTCTTGCTTTTGTTTTATCAAAATGCCCTCCTCTATAAAATGTATGCTTGTCACCTTCAAAGGTGTCTATACCTATAATTTTATCAAAAAAATTGGATAGAACCACAGTTGAATAACCAAATTCGACCCCAAATTCAATACAAGATTCTCTACCTATATTAAATTGGACAAGTATATCCTCAATTATTATTTCTAATCCTCTCCAAGCTGAGAAAATATTTATCATTTTTTCGGGGCGTTTTTTGCTAACAGGCTCATATATTAGCATTTCAGTTCTCGAAGAGGGTTTGCCTTTAACTATTTCTTTTATCATAATCTGTAAATTTGATTAAATGAGAGTTTTGTGAAGATTTTTAACTCATAGCATATTCTATAACTTGCTCCATTCGAAAATTTGATGATGTTTCACTTATTTCGAATCTCAACTTATCTATCATTTTAAAATCTACCAATGTATTTTCCTCAAACCTATCAACCAATTCGAGAAAAATACCCCAGTAATTAGAATTATCGTCTGGGTGTGGAATATGACCCGATACCCCAAGTTGTTGTAATCTCTGAGCTATATCTTCACGGTCGTAACACAGTGTACCTATTGTAAGAGCTGGAACTTTGTTCATAATCGGATAATGGTACATTCCTGAACCGCATTGATGAATAACAAGATCTGAAATTCTACAGATATAGTTTAATGGAAGAAGTTTTTTATAAAAAACTTCTTGCTTATATTCTTCATTTATTTTGCAGTTACAAGTAGTAATAACAGCGTAATTACGTTTTACAAAGAACTCTATAAAATTTTCTATTGGTGTCCTATCTATTGTGCCAGTTGTGATAAATACAATTAATTTTTTATTATTATTGTTAAAAAACTCATCTAGTCCATTAGACAGATTTTTTGAGGGCTTGTCCATTACAAGAAGAGGACCAGAGTAAAAATAGGATTCTTTATCTTCAATATTTTTTGGTAAAAGTTCAATAGATGGTATCCCAGGAATAATTTTTGCTTTTGGTTTAATGTATTTTTGTAAAAAGAACTTGTCAGAGTGATCGAATTCTGATATTTCGGAATTATTGGTATTTAAACCAAAAGAAGATATATCTGTTTTTTCGCCTTTCTGTAATGAATGTACATGATTACTATTCCTAAAATTATTATCAATAGATCTAAAATTACCTGTTCTTTGAATAGAAATTCTGGGGATATTGTTTTTTTCTGCTATGAGAGGAGTCGTAAAAGAAGCATCCTCAATAATCAGCCTTGGCTTTAATTTTTCATATGCTTCTTTCTCTTTTTCTATTACATATTTTATTATTTTCAAATTATCTTTAGACATTAGCATACATTCTTTTTCATCATTAAAAAAATCTGATGAGACACAATTTATACCCTGAATTTTAAGAAAGTTTTGAATATTCTTGCTGACTAAAAAATGGTTTTTAATTTCAGTGTTCTTCTTTAAATGTTTATGGTGTAAAACATATAAAGGAATTAAATGAGATAGTCCGCCAGCAAAATATGGTATATTTAAAATATTCATAAGATTTTTATGCTTTTTCTTATACTAATTTTAAAAATTTAGTGAATATTAAAGTTTTGACAATTTTTTGGATAATTGTCAAATCAAATAATTTTAAAATCAGTATTATTTTTAATTGATTTTTAAAGTGCACTATTTGATTGACTTGTGAATGGCTATTTAATTTGATGAATAAAGTCAGTATATAAGCACATTAGCCAATTAGTTTTTATTATTTTTATACGTACCAGACAATAATAATAAAATAGCTCCTAAAAGCCCCAATCCAATCATTATGTATGGATTGTCGAAAATTTGAGCTATGAAAATCGAAGCGAAACCACTAAACAGATATATATTTTTTTTACTCATTTTTTTAGAAAATAAGGTAAATGTAAAACAAATTTGAAACAAATTTTATCTTAAATATGATTTCAAAGTGTTTCAAATTCGTTTTCATGTTAATATTAATAATTATTAATAATGGTAGTATTATTAGTAGTACCACCACCACCTTTGCTCCCAGCAGCAATTCCAATAACAAGTCCAACTAGAAAACATCCTCCATATAAACAAAGCGGAGTGCTACCACCCGCAACCATTTCTAATTGTTCATCGGTTAATTCTAATTCACTAAACTCTGCTCGTGAAGGTAAATTGAGATAAATAATATTGTTGTCACCTTGATCTTCGACTACAATTTTTTGTTTTCCACCTTCAAGGTAAATAGGGTTTCCTATAAAATTTTCAATTGTTTGAATTGGATTATTTATGAGGCTTTTTTTGAATGATTCGTCTTTCCAAGATTGTGAAATTAATCCATTAAAAAGACTTTTATTTTCTGTAATGTTCATAATATTTTTAATTTTAATTATCTTAAAGCCTCCCCAATTCCTTTACCAACAGTAACACCTGCACCTACCATGGCAGCACATACTACAAAATATCCTGCATACAAGCACCAAGGAGTTGATCCACCTGCAACCATTTCTAACTGTTCATCAGTTAATTCTAATTCATCAATGCGACCCTTTTTCGGAATGTTTAAATAAATTGTAGACTCTTCTGATTGATCTTGTACAACCAAGGTTAGACCATTAGGGATAATTAATTCATGTCCTATAAAAGTCTCAATTGTATTTACGGGATTTGCTATCAATGTTTTTTTAAATGCATCATCTTCCATCGCTTTTTGTACAACTTCAGCGAACATTGTTTGTTCTTGTGTAATTTCCATAATATATAATTGTTTAAGTTTTTAAAATAAATTATTTGAAAGTAATTGTCGGCGGATTGTAAATTGTTCCTGGAAAAGGATTTGGTGTACAGGTTTCTCCATTAGGTCCACCAACAACTCCCCCCGCTGCAGCCTCTAGTTGATCCTCGTTTAGTTCAAAGTCCATCTCGGGTTTTGCAGGGATATTGATATAAACAGTTGATTCATCCATTTGGTCACGTACCAACAATGTTTTCCCCGCTGGTATATTCAACTTTTCCCCAGTCAATTTTTCAATAGCAGCTACTGGGTTTGCCGTCAATTCATTTTTAAAATCTGCATCATCCCATGCCTTTTGTACCACTTCTGCGTACAGTTTTTGTTCTTGTGAAAATTCCATTTTGCTTAATTGATTATTTGTTAAAAAATATATTTATTGAGTACCTCCATCTAATTTTGGATTTCTTATTAAATCTCTTAAATCTGGAATGTTTGGTATATAAATAACACCACCAGATACTGCATCTAACTGATTATCATCCAATTCCACATCTATCGACTTTTTTTCTGGCTTTTCAGTAGCTTTGGCCGTTGTTTTTTTTGCGTTTTCCATTTTGTTTAATATTTAAATTTTAATAAATTTTTCTAGGGTTGGAAATAAGTCTTGTACCAACTTGTTCCACATCATTTGTCCACCACCAGCTATATTTTCCAATTGCTCTTCTGACAATTCCATGTTTTCCATTTCGGGCTCAGCGGGTATGTTTACATATACTTTAGACTTGTCAGTTTGGTCAATGATAACTAACTCGCGTCCTTCGGGCAATTCCACCTTTACGCCTGTAAGCTTTTCTATCTCCTCTATTGGGTTGCTTATCAAAGCCTTTCTAAAGTTTGTGTCTTCCCATGCTTTGGAAATTATTGCCTGTAAAACTTGTTGCTTTTTATGTTCCATTTCTTTGTTTCTGTTTTACAAATTTATCTTTGATTTTTATGTCATAATTGCCAAAATAACCGTGAAAAATGACTTTTATATTTTAGCTTAACTTTTTTCTTTTTCTAATTTCTATGTTACAAATGTATCGCTGGTTTTTAAGGTATAAATGCCAAAATAACTGTGAAAAATGACATTTAGGCTTTAGCTTTCTTTTTTATCAAATACTAGTATTTCAGTTACTTAAATACTGTTTTTTATTTTGATAATATAAAGATAATGAGGGTTTTATAGGCAAATCTGCCAGAAGTTAGTACAAAAAAGACAATACGTGTTTTTGTAATAGCAAGAAGTTAAAAGGGAGAACAGATAGATTAAATTATGTAGCTGTATTTCGTTCTATGCGGAGTGCTAGAATAATTGGATTTTGATTTTAAGTAGAGTAGTTTTTTGAGGGGATATAGCAGTTGCTTCGCTATTAGGTCTGTGTCTTCAAGTTCACAAAATACATTTTTACCTCCCCTTTGCCCTTGGCGGCAATTTCGCCTCGGTATTCAAAATCGAACTCTGGGTAGTCTTTTACGATGTCATAAAGGGTCTCGCTGATATTTACACGACCAACCTCACAGTTGCTTTCCATTCGGCTAGCGGTATTTACGGTGTCGCCCCATACGTCGTATTGGAATTTTTTAACCCCCACTATACCTGCCACTATGGGTCCTGCATGTATTCCGAGCCGCATTTCAAAGGCGGGTATGTTATTCTGCTTATTTTCAGCCACTCTTATGGTGATAAAATCTTGCATTTCTAGGCCAGCCAAAAGTACATTCCTAAATGAATGCTCAAAAGGATGCGGCAGCCCGCCGGCCGCCATATAGGCGTCGCCTATGGTTTTTATTTTTTCTATTTGGTATTTTTCTACAATGAGGTCAAAGGCTTTAAAACATACGTTTATTTCTTCAACCAAACTTTGTGGGGTCATGTTGGCGGCCGTTTGGGTAAAGGACTTGAAGTCTGTAAAAAGGATAGACACCAAGTTGTGTTCTTGGGTGTTTACGCTCCCTTTTTCTTTAAGCTCCTCGGCTATTTCCTCAGGTAAGATGTTGAGCAAGAGCTCCTCAGATCTATCTTTTTCTATTTTTAATGCGGCCCTCGACTTCCTCACAAAATTCAAACTACTCCACAAACCGCCCGCCACAAGCATCATTAGACACAAAGTGGCTATTATATAATTTCTTTGTTTTTCTTTTCGTTGTACTTCTTCTTTATGCTTCAGCTCGGCCAAGTGCTGCTTTTTTACAAAAGACAGGCTGTCTACTAACTGTTGCTTTTGAAACTCCATGGTCATCATTTTATTGGAAGTTTCTTCAATTTTCAGGCTGTCGTTTAAGCTACTAATTTTTTCGTGATACTCTAAAGCTAATTGAGTTTCACCCATAAACTTGTATGATTGATAAAGACATTTGCAGGCCTCTTCTTGTATGGCTATTGCTTTTAACTGTAGAGCGTATTTATAGCCTAGTTTACATTTTTCTTCAGCCTCTTTGTATTTGTTTTGTTTTATTAATACAGTTCCTATAGATATTCTAGCACTACTTTTATATTGTAAGCTATTCTGTTCTTCAGCAAATTTTAAACAGCGATTATAATAAAACAGAGCTTTTTCATAGTTTGATTCTGTAAAATAATATTCTCCAAGATTTGAAAGGATTTCTATTTCTAATAGTCTGTCGTCTTCTTTTTCTGCTATGGCTAGTGCTTGTTTAAAGTTTGAAAGAGCTTCGCTACTTTTTTTTTGCTTCATAAATATATAACCATTTTCTAGTAGTATTTTGGCAACACCTTTTTTATCATTAAGTTTTTTATAAATAACAGAAGCTCTATTGTAGTAAATTATTGCATTATTGAAATCTTTTAATTTTGAATAAATACCACCAATATTTGATATAATAGTTGCTGACAAAATTTCATTTTTAATTTCCTCTTGAACCTTTAAAGCTTTTAAATAATACTCAATAGCTTGAGAGTATTTACCAACACTATAGCTCAATGCTCCAAAATTATTGAGAATTCCTGATTCTCCTTTTTTATAATTTTCTTTTTTATATGCAGCTAAAGCATTAACAAAATAATATTCAGCTTTATCAAAATCACCTAAGTCAAAATTTAACAAACCCATGTTCTCATTGCATTCTCCTATTTTTCTAAAAGCAAGGAGTTGGTTATATAATTTATGGCTTTTTTCAAAATTTAATAATGCTTTTTTTAAATCGCCATTTTTATAATTTGACACTGCTATTTTATACAGACTATCCGCAGAATCGGATGTTTTGTCATTTTTTTTAAATTCTTTCTTTTCTTGTTGCCCAACACCAATTTGAGAATCTAAAAAGATAAATAGTATGAATATTAACATTAAATGCTTCACATGAAAATAATATAGCGGTAGTCAAAAAAAAACGTATATTTCAAATTAATGATAATATACGTTTAAATAATTTAATACAAATAATTATTTAAAAATCATCCTATGGGTCCTTGAGTCCTGATAGGATCCCCACCCCCAGAAATAAAGTCCAATTGGGCCTCATTTAATTCCACATCTAGTTCCTCTTTCTTGGGTTTTGCAGGAATATTAATAAAGAAAGTAGTATCATCTGATTGGTCTACTACTGCTATTTTCTTGCCTGTGGGCAGTTTTACGTCTTTTCCTAATAGACCCTGCAAAGTAGATACTGGGCTGTTAATAAGATTGTTTTTGAAGCTGGCGTCGTCCCAGGCTTTGTAAATAATTTCGTTTAAGCTTTTTGAATCTTTTGATAAGTCCATAATCGTATTAATTTTTTGTGATAATAAATTTTACTAGTGTTTTCGATAAGAGAAAACTATTTATATGTAAAAGTAGGAATCACGCTAGGCGTAAATCAGACAAAAAATAAGACAAAACTGCCAAATCGGTCATTCAAATAGTTAAATGTGCCTATTTTCCTTTGGCGACTTGGGTAAAATCAATCAAGAGTATGAATTTTAATCATTAAGCTAATATTTTGAGTTGGAAACACTTGGCGATATGGACATTAAGATATATTTTTAGTAACTTTATTTTCTACTAAGATTAAGTTTTTTTCTTACAATATGCATAACTATTCCTTTTATCCGCAACTCGTGTTGAGAACCCCTACTTCAAGTTTTGATACTAATATTAACTTTGAAAGGCTCAGTGAAGCAATAAAAGACAGAGCTTTTATGGAAGCTGTATACTTAGCCTCACCTGTGCTTTTTAGGGCAGCAATGGATGTTAAGGATTTTTCATTAAAAGAAAATCAAAACATCGCCTATTCTCTTGCAAAATATTTGATGCGTAGTAGAACCCGCTGTACGCCTTTTGGTCTTTTTGCAGGGGTAGGAGTGGTAAATTGGGGTTCTAGTACAAACATTACCATTAGTAACTGTTCTGATAGGCATACGCGTCTCGATATGGACTATTTATGTGCCTTGGCCTTGTATCTAGTTAAAATCGACTGCGTAAGGCAAAGTGTTTCTTTTTCTCCCAATTCAAGTATTTATTTAATTGATGATGACATTAGGTATATTGAATACAACTACATTGGCGGTATTAGGGAGCATCAAATTAGCTCGATAAAAAATAACGAATACATTAGTGCAGTTTTGTCCATAGCGAGGTCGGGAGCTAATATGCAAGAGATTGTTTCCACTATTGGTTCCGAAGATATTTCTGAAGAGGAGGCTTTTTCGTTTGTAAACGAATTAATAGATTGTCAGTTGTTAATAAGTGAATTGGACCCTGCAATAACGGGTGCAGAGTTTTTATCTCAAATTCTTTCTGTTTTAAATCAGGTAAGGCTTAAAGACCCTCAACTAGTTTCAATATTAGATAAGCTATGTAAAACGGAGGCACTGTTATTAAAGCTTGATAATAGAATGGCCAATGGGACGGATTTTTATCTGCAAATTATAGAATTACTTAAAGCTATTGGGGTGCCGTTTGATGAAAGTAAGCTTTTTCAAGTAGATAAAAATATTGTAACTTCCTCAAGTACAATAGATTCAAAATTTCAATTGGGGATTTTGAATGCCATTAAACAGCTCAGCTCTCTAAGCGGTGATTTACAAAGGCCCAATATCTCAAATTTTATTGCTAGGTTTTATGACAGATATGAAGACGAAGAAGTTTCATTGCTACACGCTTTAGATACCGAAATGGGTGTAGGCTATTTAGACAATATAGCAGGAGACTTTACGCCGCTTATAGACGGAGTTAGGCTTACCGAGACGAAAGGCATTGATAAGATTTCCTGGACAGAAAACCAAAAAAAAATATTTAGGTTATTAAACAGAACTTATATAAATAAAAAGTACGAAGTTATGTTTTCAGAGTTTGGCTTTGAAGAGTCAAATGTCAAACCTGATTTGTGTGCCTCTTCTTCGGTTATGTTTAGAATAGTAAATGAAAAACAAATAGTCTTAGAAAACGTAGGCGGCAGTAGTGCCGCAAATCTAATAGGTAGGTTTGCTCATGCTCATGCAGGTATAAAAGCTATGGTGATAGATATAGCCCAACAGGAGCAGGATTTAAATAATGAGGTGGTTTTTGCTGAAATTGTACATTTGCCAGAAAGTAGAATTGGTAATATATTGTTACGTCCAGGATTCAGGGACTATGAAATTCCTTTTTTGGCGAATTCTTCTAAGGATATTGACCATCAATTTTTATTGAAAGATATTTTTATTTCAGTCAGACATAATAAGATTTTTTTAAGACACAAACCTTCCAATACACTCATTGTTCCCCGTTTGGGGTCTGCTCATAATTTTACTTATAATGCATTGCCGGTTTATCAGTTTTTATGTGACTTGCAGACACAAAATTTTCAGGCAGGAGTTGGTTTTAGTTGGGGGGACATTGGCAAGGAATTTACTTTTTTGCCAAGGGTAGTTTTAGACAACGTAATACTAAGCCCTGCCATGTGGCAGTTTAATCATAGGCAAATCTTAAGAATTTGTAAATTAGAATCAGTTGAGGATATTTTGAAATGGAGAAACGAAGAAAGTCTTCCGTCTACTTTTTTATTTACCGAAGGTGATAATGAGCTTTTTATTGATACTTCAAACTGTGTTTTGTTTGATATTTTTAAAAGTGCAATAAAAAATAAAACGTGGGTGGTTTTAAAAGAGAGTTTTTTAAATAACGCCATGCCAACAAAAAATGCTCAGGGTGAGCATGTTGCTAATCAGTTTGTTGCTGCACTTATTCGTAATGAGCCTGTATATACCAATCTTAATTTGGAATTAAACAACGAAGAAATAAAGCGAAACTTTAGCATAGGCTCAGAATGGCTTTATTTAAAGTTTTATTGTGGTGCCAAATCTGCTGATAACATATTACAAAATGGAATAAAGTGGGTAGTTGAAAAGGCTCAAAGTGAAAAATGGATAGATAAATGGTTTTTTATAAGATATACTGACCCTAACTCACATATTAGAGTGCGGTTTCACTTAACCAATAGTTCTCATCTGCAGTCTATAGTAGATCTTGTAAAGCTTTACGTTAAGCCATTTGAAGGTATTTGGAAAATACAAACAGATACATACAAAAGAGAGCTGGAGCGATATGGGTATAATACAATTTCGCAAGCGGAGACTATTTTTTACCTAGACAGCACAGCCTATCTAGATTTTTTGGAGGCTACTGACGGAGACCTTCGTGAGGGTACTAAATGGCTTTGGGGCTTAAGGTCAATAGATAAACTTTTGAACATTTTTGGGTATTCTTTACAAAACAAAAAAAATCTGGTTGAAAGTATTAGAAATGGGTTTGCAGCAGAATTTCGGATGAACCAAGATCTAAAAAGCCAACTGGATAAAAAATATAGAGAAAACAAAAAAGAGATTGGTGAATTTTTAGAAAATAGCGATAATTATTTAGACGAGATTTGGGATTCTAGAATGGGTGTTTTGGAAAAAACTGCGAATGAAATTGGAACACTAAACCCTAAAGTCGATCAGCTGTTAGCAAGTTTTATTCATATGCATATCAATAGATTAGTTAGCTCTAATCAACGCCTGCATGAACTTTTGATGTATGATTTTTTGCTGCGGAACTATATTTCACAAATTGCAAGACAGAAAAAACAAACGGTTACTGCTTAAGCATTTTGTTTTCTAGCATTGCAAAAAAACTATCTCTATAAGTGATGCCAAGCGGAATTCTGTCTTTTTCATTTAACAATACAATCTCTCCTCCATCTATAACTTTAATTTGATTAAGGGCTATTATGTAAGTTTTATGGGTTCTGAAAAAATGCTCACTAGGAAGGCGTTCTTCGAGTTCCCTCATAGACAAAAGCGTTATGATTTGTTCGCGTTGTTTGGTATATATGGCCACATAGTTTTTCATAGACTCAATATACATAATCTCTGAAAATAAAATTTTGACAAATTTACCTTTGCGGTCGGCCTTTACTAAAATGAAATCATCGAGGGTGTCTTTAGAGTTTTGGGTTTTATTTGTTTCTGATGTCCCAAGCCTCAATTGTGCTTTTTGGCAGGCCTTTAAAAAAGCCTCAAATGGGATGGGTTTTGTGAGGTAGTCTACTATGTCATATTTATATCCTTCTAGAGCATAGTCGGTGTAGGCAGTTGTTAGTATAACCTTCGACTTTCCCTTAAGTAACTCTAAAAAACCTATTCCGGATATATTAGGCATATTAATATCCAAAAAAACTAGGTCTACGTCGTTTTCTTGGGCATAATTGAGAGCTGCTATTGGGTCTAAGAAGGCAGCCTTAAGGTTTAGATACGAAAGTTTTGCAACATAGTTTGAAAGAATAGCGATGGCGGCCTCTTCGTCATCAACAATTATACAATTTATGTCTGTGTTCATTTAGTTATATGGTTAGGGTTACTATTGATTCTGTAATTTAAGTATATATCAAAATAAAACATTATTTTTTCCACCTAATGTTCAAAAACACTTCGTAGATGTCGATTGTTTCGTTGGCATATAAATCGTAGTTATGGTCGTAATATATTTCAAGTCGTCTTTTAATATTCCCCAAGCCTATAGCAGTGGTTTCTTTGTCTTCAAAATCGACACGTTTTTTGTTTTTACACACAAAATATAACGCATCTTTATCTACTTTGATCGAAATGTAAATGGGGTTTTCAGCGTCATCTATTATGCCATATTTAAAAGCATTTTCTACTAAACTTATTAATATTAGGGGAGGAATAGCAAAAAAAGAAAATAGTCCTTCTTTTTTAAACTCCACGCATAGCCTATTGCCAAATCGTAGCTTTTGTAAATACAAATATTCCTCAATCATATTCACCTCGCTTGCTATCGTGGCTTGCTCATGCTTGGTACTTTCTACACTGTTTCGCATTAGTCTTGTTAGGCTCATGATGGCCTCTCCTGACTCTTTATCTATACTCGCCACCTTGTTATAAACAAAGTTAAGGGTGTTAAACACAAAGTGAGGGTTAATCTGAGCTTTCAAAAAATCTATTTCAGTTTTTAATAGTTTTTTTTCTGCCTCTAGTCTAAGTTTTTGATCTTTAATTGAGTTGAGGTATACCCAATATGCGTAAGCATAAATGGTAGGCTGGTAAATTCTCCAAATTTCATATGCAAAGTAGTTTTTTAAGATACTTTTATCTTTTGGAAAGTTTATTTTATAAATATAAAAATCAAAAAAGTATTTAAATGCCACTAATAAAATTACTAAAAAAAAGCTAACTATAATTGCCTTAAGTATTTTCTTAGGAAGTTGAGGTATAAAAGCCCCAAACAATATTGCATAAAAGCATAGAATAAAGTATACTATGTTTTTAATAAAGCTACTGGGGATTATTGCAGCTATACTGACTGAAAAGCAAAACTCAATTAAACAATAAATTGTCCAACCCAAGATGTGTTTCTTGATTATTTGTTTGTTGTTACGTACGAATTGGTTAATTCCATATAGCAATTTTAAAAATTTGGATTGAAGGTGGATTATTTCATTTTGCATATATAATGGATGAATTGGTGTAATATAATTTGCAGAGAAACCTTAACCAATTTTCTTTGAATCATTAAAATTAATCATTCCACAAATTAAATGAAATTATGAAATCTACAAAGTTAACTATTAAAAAAAGTACAATTACTAAACTCGGCAATGTAACTGGTTTCAGATCAGGATCCAAAAGGGAATTTGAAACTATATTTACTACTTATTTCTTTTAAGAAAAAATGAATAATTCACAAACAATATTAATTGGCCACCGTAGTACTTTGCTATGTGAGGTGTTGAGAGAAGCTCTCGAGCACCGCCAGTATAATGTAGTTTCATATACTACCTCTGGAGCTGATTTTCAAAAAAAACGAATGCTCTTTCAACCTGACATTTTGGTTATCAGTAACTCGTTGGAGGGCATGTCTGGTATAGAAGTAATAAAAGAAATGCAACAAGCCAACTCCGCTACTAAGTGTCTTTTTATGTCAAAAGATGTTAACGAAGCACAAACTGTGTTTCATAATTTAATAGTAGAAGGACATATTCCTACATATGTAAGTATGAGCGAGTTTTTTTATGCACTACAAGAGGTTTCTGTAGGTAGAAAATACACCTCGCCTACTATCGAAAAAATGTTTTATCAAACTCCAGACAATGAGAGTGTCTCGGTTACGGATGCCACATTATTGAAGGCACTTACTCGCCGAGAAATTGAAATTATGCAAGCACTTGCTAACTCTTTTACAACTCCTCAAATTGCTAGTCGCTTGTTTATTAGTACGGCCACAGTAAATAACCATCGGGCCAATATTATGCAAAAACTAGATATTAAAGGTAGAAATCAGTTAATGGGAATTGCAATTGCCTTAAAGCCGTATTATTCTTGGGTTGCATAGGTTTTCGTATAGGCAATATCCAATTTGGTACATTTTTTTTGCAAACCGTTTTCAATAATCGCACCTTTGAATCATAAATCAAGACACGCTATTAGTGTCCACACACTTAAAAATAGAATAAGTTCCACACAACTTGTTTTAAACATTACACACACAATTTTTAATAATAGCACTGCCACACAAAAAATAGAAGTCAAAAAGAAATAACCGCCCTCTCTCCTGAATCTCATGGAGAGGGGCGGCATATTCTTCACTTACGTAAGTAGTATTTTGAGTGGTATATTTTCCCAAATATCTGAAACTCCATTTTTTTTTCATGTACTCTCACTTTATTGGAAAATTAGTATTCGTATAGGGAATACTTCATTTGATATTTTAATTTTTAAGGTTAGAAAGAAAGTATAGTTTTTTGTTTAAATATAAAATCCTCAGATTGAACCAAGAATCAAATGACTTTAATAATTCAAAATCTCTCGAAAACGTATGCCAACGATGTAAAGGCACTTAATAATGTCAACCTAAATATTCCCAATGGCATTTACGGACTTTTGGGTCCTAATGGTGCCGGCAAATCCTCTTTGATGCGGACAATCGCTACTATACAAGAGCCAGACAGCGGCACAGTGTTTTTTAATAATATAGACGTAGTAAATCAAAAAGACGAGATTCGACAGGTATTGGGTTATTTGCCTCAGGAGTTTGGTGTGTACCCAAAAGTTAGTGCTGAAACTCTACTAAACCACTTGGCATTGTTAAAAGGTATTACCGATAGCAAACAGCGAAAAGATACGGTGGCTTATCTTTTAGAAAAGACAAATCTAACCTCTCACAAATCCAAGGGGCTGGGAAGTTACTCTATAGGTATGAAACAGCGGTTTGGTATAGCCCAAGCCTTACTTGGAAACCCAGAGCTGCTTATTGTAGACGAACCCACCGCAGGCCTCGACCTCGCTGAGCGAAATCGATTCTATAACCTCTTGTCTAACCTCAGCGAAGACCGTGTGATTATACTTTCTACCCACATAGTGGAAGACGTAAAGGAACTTTGTAAAAAAATGGCGATCATGAACAAAGGTCAGGTTGTCTACGAAGGCCGTCTGGTTGATGCCATTAATGATATAGATGGATTTATATATGAAGCTATGCCCAAAAACAAAGATGTAGAGGTGGAGTTTTTGAAAAATGGATATAACGTAATTTCTGAAAAAATGAAAATGGGAGATCCCGTTTTTCATATTTATTCGGAGAAAAAACTCGAGCAATTTAAACTCGTTCAGGCAGACCTTGAAGATGTATATTTCAAACACATTGTTTCACCTACACAAACCTTCTAATCGCCATGTGGATAAACTTTTTAAAGTTTGAGTTTAGCTACCGAAAAGCTAGGCCAGCTACTTACGTTTCTTTTTTTCTATTATTTTTTTTAGCTTTTGTTTTTACTGCTACACCAGTCAAAGAAATATTTCTCTTTAGCGAGCAAATAAAAGAAAACGGAACTTATGGGATTTATAGCCTAAGCACCATTATGGGTACCATTTCTATCTTTATTATTTCCTTTGTTATGGGGGGGGCTATTTTAAGAGACTTTGAAAACAACATGGAAGCCTTGTTTTTTACTACCAATATCAAAAAGTTTGATTATCTATTTGGTAGGTTTATAGGCTCCTTTATTGTGCTATGCCTTATTTTATTAAGTATCCCCTTGGGTTTGATGCTGGGTCAGGCTATGCCTTGGCAAGAGGCACACCGATTGGGTCCTTTTCGTTTGTTTAATTATTTTAATCCTTACTTTTTTTATATTCTTTCAAATGCCTTTATTTTGTCTGCGGTGTTTTTTATGGTCGGGGCTTTGAGTCGAAAAATGATTTATGTGTTTCTTCAAGCCTTGGTTTTCTTTGTTTTAAATCAGTCGCTCAGTAAGCTCTTTACAAAAATAGAGCTAGAAAAAACACTTTCTTATATGAACCCCCTTGGGTTTGAGGCCTATTTTTCCCTTGTTAAATATTGGACTATCAGTCAAAAAAATGTGAGTAGTATTCCCTTCAGAGGCGATTTTCTATTCAATCGCTTGATATGGCTTTTTGTAGGAGTGCTAATCTTGATGCTTACCTATTATTTGTTTTCGTTTAAAACAATCATCAATTCAGGCAAACCCCAAAGCAATGTTGCAACAAAAGAAAAAAGACGGTTTGGTGGAGCTCCCATGCCTTATGCTTACAAGAACTTCTATGAGCATAAAGACAAAGTGCTGGGCATGGCTCAAGTATACTTTTTGGAAGTAGTAAAAAGCATTCCTTTTGTGGCGTTTTCTATTTTAATGGTCCTTATATTTTTTGTGTTGGGCAATAACCTTAAGGGTAGCTATGGTTCTGGCCTGGTGCCTTATGTCAGTATTGTTTTAGAACCACTTAGTGATATAGTGGGTACTTTCGCTCTCGTGTTGATGATCATCTTTGTGGGTGATTTGGTATGGCGTGAGCGAGACGTTAAGTTTAATATGATTCAAGACGCTTTGCCTGTGCCTTCTTGGGTAATCTTGACGGCCAAATATTTAGGTTTGGCTTTGGCTTTTGGTGTATTTATGGGCTTAGGAATCTTGGCTGGGGTTTATTTTCAAACGGTAAGGGGCTTTTTTGATTTTCAATTGAATCTTTATCTTCAATTGATTCTAGGAAATTTTTATATCAACCTTCTGATCTTGATGTTTCTGGGATTTTTTATTCATGTTGTTGTCAATAATAAATATTTAGGTCACGCAATATTTTTGGCAGTAATATTTAGTGATTTTGTATTCAGTAAATTAGGTATTTTAACCCCTTTTGTTAAGTTTGGTTCAGGTTCATTGGCTAAGTATTCTGACATGAATGGCTTTGGGCATTCTTTGCCGTTGTATTTATGTCTTACCGTTTATTGGTTAGCTATAGCCGTTATACTTTTTATTTTAGCAGCTAAATGGATGGTAAGAGGTGCCGAGGAGAGCATTTTAACGCGTGTTAAAACCGGGAAAACAAATGGATTTCAAAAAACTGCGATTGGTCTATTAACAATATTGGCTTTAGGTTTAGGTGGCGTAGTATATTACAACACAAAAGTGCTCAACACCTACCAAACAGAAGAGGAAGATATAAACGAACAAGTGGCGTTTGAAAAGGATTTGAAAAAATATGATAATGCTAGCCAGCCTAAAGTGGTAGATGTAAAGCTAAATATGGAACTATATCCCTCTACCCGAGATTTTTTTGTCCAAGGGCATTACTGGTTAAAAAACAAAAATGAGGAGCTAATACTGGAGGTGTACGTTCAGCAAAATTTTGATAATCAACTCTTGGTTAATGCTTTAAAAATAAATGTGGCTAATAAGCTGGATGATAAATATGTTAAAAAACATGGGTTTTATATTTTTAAACTGGATAAGCCTTTACAAAATGGAGATAGCGTTTTGCTTGATTTTGAAATAAAACATGAAACTAATGGGTTTGAAAAAAGCTTTGGAAAGGTTCAAGCAGCAGAAAATGGTACTTTTATTAATAATAGTTATTTTCCTACCATAGGTTATATGTCTATTATGGAACTTCAAGACCCAAAAAAGCGAAAAGAGAAAGGCTTGAAAGCCAATGACTGGGTTTTGAAGAGAAAGGGTAAAAATGGGCTTTCACGTTCAGCCTTTAATCAGGGGGCAGACTTTGTTAATTTCGAGGCTACAGTGGGTACTGAGTTAGACCAAATAGCTATTACACCTGGATATCTGCAAAAAGAGTGGATAAAAAATAATAGGAGGTATTTTTCATATAAAATGAATAAGCCTATGGTTAATTTATACTCCATAGTTTCTGCTAGATATGAAGTAAAAAGAGAAAACCACAATGGTGTAAATTTGGAGGTTTTTTATCACCGAAAACACGCTGCTAACATAGGCCGTATGATGACGGCTATGAAAAACACGCTGGATTATTATCAAAAAGAGTTTGGTCCGTATCAGTATAGTCAGTTGCGAATAATGGAATTTCCTCGATTTATGACTTTCGCACTGTCGTTTGCAAATACCGTCTCTTACAGCGAAATCATGGGTTTTGTTTCAAAAATAGACGATTCCATAGATCCTGATTTTGTCACTTTTGTAACTGCTCAAGAGGTTGGGTATCAATGGTGGGGGCACCAAAATGTGCCTGCGGACCAAGCGGGCTCTTTAATGCTCCCCGAGTCGCTTGTCGAGTATTCTGCTTTGATGGTAATGAGCAAAAACTCAAATGCTCTCCAAATGGAAAATTTCCTTAAATATGAGCTTAAAGAATATCTTTCTAGCAGGCCAAGAGAGTTAAAGAAAGAGGTGCCTTTGGGGGGCTTCGAAAATCAAGCTAATACACATTGCACAAAAGGCTCATTGGTGCTTTATGCTATTCAGGATTATATCGGAGAAAAAAAACTTAATCAAGGTTTGAAAAACTTCTTATTCAAGTTTAAAAACGGTTTGAATCAGCCGAAGCCCATTTACCTTACATCTAAAGATTTGGTTAGAGAAGTGCGGGCAGTGATGCCAGATAGCTTGAGTTACTTAGTTACTGATCTTTTTCAAAAAATCACTTTGTATAATTTCCAAACCAACAAAGCAAGCCAAAAATCTCTAAATGGGGGATACGAGGTTTCGTTAGACATTAGTGCAGAGAAACTTTATGCCGATGAAATTGGCAAAGAAAGTCCGCAGAAATTTAATGAGTGGATTTGGGTAGGTTTATATGGTGAAAATAGAGGGGGCAAAGAAAATCTGATTTATTACAAACGCCATAAAATAAAAGAGGGCCAGCAAAATATAAAAGTTTGGGTAAAAGAAAAGCCTAAAAAAGGCGGAATAGATCCCCTGCTTATCATGATTGATAAAGTGCCAAGCGACAATATCCTTGATATTGACTAAACTAAGAGTTTGCTATTTTAATCCACAACACGTTTACAGCAGTAGCTTAATTGTTGCTGTTGTTTTTTTTGTTTCTACCCAAAACCAGAATGTAAAATCTGTCAGTTTTTTTATTTGGATTTAAATTAAAATCGGCCAATGTGTCATGTATGGTTTTGTTTTACATTCAAAAGTCGGTCATTTTGTCTGATTTTTTGACTTGGAATGTGATTTGTTCATAGTGAATAAAATAATTTTTAAATAAAACAACAATTAACAATATGAACACTTTAGTAAGAAACGCGAACACATTAAACGGTTTACCAGCAATTTTCAATGAGATTTTTAATGAGGCTGCTCACACGCCAAACAAAACAGCTCCAGCTGCAAACATCATAGAAGACGAGGCTTCGTTTAAAATTGAATTGGCTATACCGGGCTTCAAAAAAGAAGACCTTAAAATAGAAGTCCGTGAAAACACATTGAAAGTATGGGCCGAGAAAGAAGAAAACAAAGAAGAGAAAACCGAAACATACTTACGTAAAGAGTTTGGGTTTGAGGCATTCTCTCGTTCATTTAGGTTGCCAAAAACTGTGGAAACTGACGCCATTGCGGCCAACTATGACCACGGTGTGTTAACTTTAAGTATTCCTAAAAAGGAGGAAGCAAAACCAAAAGAGCCAAAGTTGATTTCGGTTAACTAATTTTTGGCACTCAGAAAAGGCACCGTGAAAAACTTTACGGTGCTTTTTTAGTTAATAATTGTTAAGAACTACAAGTAATAGTAAATTTTATCTAAAAGATTTGCGTTATAAAGTCAGGCAAAAATAAATTTGCAGTTTAGAAATTTCAGAAATCCTTTAAATATAACTATAGCATTAATAATATGATAAGTAACTCTTGGAAAACCGCTTTAATCGCTGTGGCTACTAGTGTGGCTACTATAGCCGGCTACAAAGCCATTTCGGGCTATCAAAACGATGTAATCATCAACGAAGCAGGCTCTAATAAGGCTGGCACTAGTTTGGTAAACTATAACGATATGCCCGTTGGCCAACCCGGCGACTTTACCTATGCAGCGGGTGTTTCTGCTCCTGCGGTGGTGCATATCAAGGCCAAGTCTATCCGTACCGTACGTCAGATGCCATCTATCTTCGATCAGTTTTTTGGAATGGACGATGAGTTCGGTGGCTCGCGTAACCAAAAACAAGAATCTTCGGGTTCGGGTGTGATTATATCTGAAGACGGATACATTGTAACCAACAACCACGTAGTGGAAGGAGCCACGGAGCTTGAAGTAGTAACCTACGACAAGAAAACGTATGAAGCTAAGGTAATTGGGGTAGATCCATCTACGGATATTGCGGTAATCAAAGTGGAGGCGGCTAAGTTGCCATCTATCGTATTTGCTAACTCTGACGATGTCAAAGTAGGAGAGTGGGTGCTTGCGGTTGGTAATCCGTTTAACTTGGAGTCTACCGTAACGGCAGGTATTATCAGTGCTATGAGTAGAAGTATCAATATTCTTAAAAACAAAGATCAAAGTAATACAAACGCTCCTATTGAGTCGTTTATCCAGACAGATGCCGCGGTAAACCCGGGTAACAGTGGTGGTGCTTTGGTAAATCTAAACGGACAGTTGATCGGAATCAATACGGCCATCGCTTCGCCAAATGGAGCGTATGCTGGTTATTCGTTTGCGGTGCCTTCTACTATCGTAAAGAAAGTTTCTACGGACCTTATTAAGTTTGGGAATGTACAGCGTGGTTTCTTAGGAATAAATCCTGTGGAACTAAGCAGAGATGCCAAAAAAGAACTTAAACTAGATACAGATTTAGAAAGCGGAATATATGTCTACGGCGTGCCTGAAGACGGTGCAGCTGCGGCAGCAGGTATCAAAAAAGGTGACGTAATAACTAAAGTAGACGGTATTGCGATTACTTCGATGCCGAAATTTTTAGAGCTAATAGGCAGAAAAAGACCAGGCGACAAAGCGGATATTACCTTAAACAGAAATGGAAGCGTTAAAGATATTTCGGTTGTTTTAAGAAACAGCGAAGGCGGCAAAGGCGTGCTTAAAGTTGCTCCTAAAAACAACTCGGCTTATGGTAAACTCGGGCTGAAAATAGAAGAACTTTCGGCCAAAGAAAAAGAGAAAATAGGATTGAGAAATGGTGTAAGAATTACCGGAATAGACCCAACGGGTACTTTTGCTCAAGAAAACGATGGCATCGAAGAAGGTTTCATTATCACTCGAGTAGGAAATGCGAAGGTAAACTCAGTAAAAGAAGTGCAAGAAGTTATAGAAACCGCCAAAAAGCAAGGCGAAGAAGGCGTCTTAATGTGTGGTGTTTATGAAGGGTATTCTAAAAACTATTGTTTTGGAGTAACTATTCAGTAATCACTCAGATTTATATATTTCAAAAGGCTCATTTTTTTACAAAGTGAGCCTTTTGTTTTTTTTAGGAAGAAGTCTCGAATGTCTATTTTTAATCGATATTTGGGGTGGAATAACAACATAGCGATATTTATTTATGAAATTAAAAGGGTGGCGGTTTTGGTTGGTGTTTTCATTGCCTATTCAGTATTTTGCGTTTCGAGTTTTTGCGAGTAACCCGATTTGGGTGGAGCAATATTATACAGCGGGTTTTTTTAAATATTTCACACTTGGCCTAAGGAAACTGACTTCTCTGACAAGCATTTCTGTTGGTTTGGTTTTGGTGTATGTTTTAAGTGCTTTGCTTATCTTTTGGTTAGGGAAAAACATCTATCAACTGTATATGTCAAAGAAGTATTTTAAGTCTTTTGCGTTTCAGCTTTTGGGCGGACTTTCGGTTTTGTATTTTATATATATGCTTACGTGGGGTTTGGCTTATCACAAAGTGCCCTTAGAAGAGTTGATGCACCTAAACAAAGAAAACATAACAGACCAAGAACTGATACAACTGTGTGAAGACTTAGTGGAGGAAACCAATGTTTCTCGAAGAGCCCTAAATGCCGAAATGATTAAGGCGGCGAGCCTGAGTTCGACCTTTCAGAAGGCCCCAGAAGGCTATCAGCAGCTTGATTATCCATTTATTAATTATACAGCTCCATCTATTAAAAAAGCAGTGGGCAGCGACTTGCTTAGTTATATGAGCACCAGTGGTATTTATATGTTTTTAAGTGGCGAGGCTAATGTTAATGCCAACAATTTGGCCATAGACGTGCCTTATGTGGCGTCTCACGAAATGGCCCATCAGATGGGTTTCGCTTCCGAAGACGAGGCGAGCTTTTTAGGGTATTTGGCTTGTAAAAATCACCCGGACCCTGTTTTTAGATATTCTGGAAATTACGGCGTAGTGTATCGTGCCATCCATAAAGTTTGGGAAATAGACAGTACACTTTCTAAGTCGTATTACAACAAACTAGATTCTCTGGTAAAGCAAGATTTTGCGGCTGAGCGAGCCATTTGGAAAAGATTCAAAAACCCGGTGCAAGTGTATGTCGTTTCCCCTTTTTACGATTTGTTTTTAAAGTCAAATGGTCAAGAAGAGGGGTCGCGAAGCTATGACTTGGTCATAGAGTTGCTTGTGGCTGAGCGTAGAAAAAATAAGGCCAAATAAAAGGTTTGCTTTTTGCCAGATAGTATTGAAATTCTAAAAAGTCTATTTAAGTGTTTGAATAGCAGAAATAACCTAAACCCTTGCATTTTGGGTTGTTTTACTTTCTTTTTTCCTTTTATTTATAATCCTTCCAACTTTTGTACCTGAAAAAAGGTTAAATTTGGAGTTTGACAACATTCCTTCAAAACTAGCGTGGCAGTAGATAAAAAACTTAGTGATATTGAACTTACAGGGCATGACCAAATCGAAGTTTACGGTGCCCGTGAACATAATCTCAAAAACATCGATGTAGTTATTCCACGAAACAAACTCGTGGTGGTAACGGGTATTAGCGGCAGCGGAAAATCATCTTTGGCGTTTGATACCATCTATGCCGAAGGGCAGCGAAGATACATGGAGAGTTTTTCGTCGTATGCGAGGAGTTTTATTGGCGATATGGAGCGTCCGGATGTTGATAAGATCAATGGACTTTCGCCGGTTATCAGTATTGAGCAAAAGACCACTTCAAAAAATCCTCGGTCTACAGTAGGTACCACCACCGAAATTTATGACTTTCTCCGTTTGTTTTTTGCTCGCGTAGGTATAGCGTACAGTTATGTTACGGGCAAACCTATGGTTAAGCAAACCCAAGACCAGATTGTAGAGCAAATTTTCGATCAATATACAGACAAGAAAATAGCGATTTTGGCACCTTTGATCAAAGGAAGAAAAGGGCATTACAGAGAGCTATTTGTGCAAATCACCAAAATGGGCTACACCAAAGTGCGAGTAGACGGTGAGATAGAAGACATCACGTCTAAAATGCAACTTGACCGATACAAAATTCACGACATTGAGATTGTGGTAGATCGGGTCATTCCTAAGCAAGAAGATCGCTTTAGAATCAGTCAGTCGGTAGGTACGGCCCTTAAGTTAGGAAAGGGTTCTTTGTTATTGCTAAATGACAAAAATGAAGTTCAGTATTTCTCTCAAAACCTGATGGACCCCGAGGCGGGTATCAGTTACGAAGACCCTTCGCCCAACTCGTTTTCATTCAATACGCCCTACGGGGCCTGCCCAAGTTGCGGAGGCATGGGGATGATTGAAGAGATAACCGAAGAGGCTATTATTCCTGACAAAAGTATAAGTATATCGCGTGGAGGAATAGCTCCGCTTGGCGAGTATCGCGAGTTGTGGATCTTTAAGCAAATAGAAATAATCCTTAAAAAATATAAAACGTCTATCAGTGTTCCGATAGAAAAAATACCCGAAGAGGCACTTCGCATTATCATGCATGGCAGCAAGGAGCCTGTTGCGGTGCCATCTAAAAAACACCCAGGAACCGACTGGAACACGAATTTCGAAGGGATATTGACCTTTTTGAAGCGTCAGCAAGATTCTGATTCAGACAAAATTCAGGACTGGCTAAAAGACTTCATGTTGATAAAGACCTGTCCTGAGTGTAACGGTCAAAGGCTTAAGAAAGAGTCGTTGCATTTTTTGATAGATGGAAAAAATATCGCAGAACTATCTCAGATGGATATCGCCGACTTGGCCGCTTGGTTCGAAAACCTAGAAGAGCGACTTTCGGATAGGCAAAACTTGATAGCAGTTGAGATTTTGAAAGAAATCAAAAAACGTATTGGTTTTTTATACGGCATTGGGCTTGACTATTTAACGCTAAATCGTGCCCTGAGGACCCTTTCGGGTGGAGAGGCTCAGCGTATAAGACTGGCTACCCAAATAGGTACCCAGCTTGTGGGGGTTTTGTATATCATGGACGAGCCAAGTATTGGCCTCCATCAACGTGATAACGTAAAACTTATTACCGCTCTAAAAGACTTACGTGATCTTGGAAATACGGTTTTAGTGGTTGAACACGACAAAGACATGATGCTCGAGTCAGACTATATTTTAGACATCGGACCGGGTGCAGGTAGGCATGGCGGCAAAGTGGTAAGCTACGGTACTCCAGAAGAATTTATAGCCAAAGGAGGTATTACGGCCGATTATTTGAGCGATAGGGTAAGTATAGCAGTTCCTGAAAAGAGAAGAAAAGGAAACGGTCTGTTTTTAGAAATAAAAGGAGCTACGGGCCACAACCTCAAAAATGTAAGCATGAAGCTTCCGTTGGGTATGATGGTTTGTATCACCGGGGTGAGCGGTAGCGGAAAGTCCTCGCTTATTCATGAAACTATGTTTCCTATTCTAAATCACCATTTCTTTAGAGCTAAAAAAGAACCTCTGCCTTATAAAAAGGTAGAAGGATTAGAGCACATAGACAAAGTTATTGAAGTAGATCAGTCACCTATCGGAAGAACTCCGAGAAGTAATCCTGCTACATATACGGGTATGTTTACCGATATCCGAGCACTTTTTGCGGAGCTTCCTGAGTCTAAAATTAGAGGATATAAGCCGGGGCGTTTTTCGTTTAACGTTAAAGGAGGCCGTTGTGAAGCATGCGAAGGTGGCGGTATGAAAAAAATAGAAATGGACTTTCTGCCAGATGTGCATATCATGTGTGAAACCTGTAAAGGAAAGCGATTTAATAGAGAGACGCTTGAGGTTAGGTTTAAGGGGAAATCCATTTCGGATGTTTTGGATATGACTGTAGAAGAAGCACTTCCGTTTTTTGAAAACCAACCTCGTATTAACCGGAAGGTGCAGATTTTGAATGATGTAGGCTTGGGATATATTACGCTTGGGCAACATGCCACTACGCTTTCGGGTGGAGAGGCTCAGCGAGTGAAACTTTCGGAGGAGCTGTCGAAAAAAGACACGGGGAAAACCATGTATATTTTAGATGAGCCCACCACAGGTTTGCACTTTCAGGATATCAGAAAATTACTTGATGTGCTTCAAAAACTCGCAGACAAGGGGAATAGTCTTTTGATAATTGAGCACAATTTAGACGTCATTAAAATAGCCGACCATGTAATAGATATGGGGCCAGAAGGCGGAAATAAAGGAGGAGTAATAGTAGCAGAAGGTACTCCCGAACAGGTAGCTAAAGTAAAAGGAAGCTATACGGGATACTTCTTGAAAAAAGAATTAGGGATGAAATAAAAAAAAGGGCCGATAAGGCCCTTTTTAATGTTTGAAGAAAAGTATAATTTATAAAACTCCCAAAGAGCCTTTTACTAAGGTTTTAGCTAAAAGCGTAAACTTTATGGCATCAGGCACTCTTATTCTTTCATGCTGAATTCTGCAAGCCGCCGTACTTTTTATTTTTTTAAATAGTTTTAAGTAATAAATGTAGGCCAAATATACACCGCTTCGTGCCCCAACTGGTAAGCCCATTATTCCTCTTAGTGCATTGTCAAAGTCTATTTGAATATCATTTTCTATGGCCTTTTTGGCGTCGCCCGAAAAATTTTGAAAATCTACACCGGGAAAATACACTCGTCCTCGATCTTCGAAGTCACTCTTTATATCTCTTAAAAAATTAACCTTTTGAAATGCCGCACCAAGGCTCCTTGCGTCAGTTTTTAATTTATCATAAAGCTCGGCACTTCCTTCTACAAAAACCCTAAGGCACATTAAACCCACTACCTCAGCTGAGCCGTATATATACTCGTTGTATTTGTCTGCATCATAATGCACATTTAACAAATCCATTTCCATACTTGTCAAAAAAGCATCGATTAGGTCTCGCTCTATTTTGTAGTCGTGTACTACTTTCTGAAAAGAATGTAAAATCGGATTTAAGCTAACGCCTTCCTCTATGGCCGTATACGTGTCTTGTTTAAACCGATTCAGCAGCATTTTTTTGTCAAACTGATGGAATGTGTCCACTATTTCGTCGGCGTATCTTACGAAACCGTAAATACCGTAAATAGGGTCATGAAATCTTTTGTTCAGGGTTTTTATGCCCAAAGAAAAGGAGGTGCTGTATAACTCGGTCACGAGCTTACTGCAGCCAAAAGTTGATTTTTCATAGATTCCAAACATGCCAATTAGGGTTTAATAGTTTTCTATTACATACTTGCCTACTACCAATCCCGATATTAGCGAAGGGGGGACCCCTGGGCCTGGAGTGGTGAGTTGACCGGTGTAAAACAGGTTTTTTATATTTTTATTTCTTATCTGTGGCTTCAAAAATGCCGTTTGTAGCAAAGTGTTCGCCAGCCCATAAGCGTTGCCTTTGTAGGCATTATAGTCTTGTTTAAAGTCGTTTATCGCATAGCTTTTTTTATAAACTATGTGTTCTTTGATAGAATGACCTACGTAATCTTCAAGTCTTGCGATTAAAATATCAAAATATTTTTCTCTGATTTCGTTGTTGTCTTCAAGGTCGGGTGCTAAAGGCACCAAAATGAATAAGTTCTCTGAGCCTTTGGGTGCTACCGAATCGTCTGTTTTTGACGGTGCCGACACATAAAACAAAGGCTTTGAGGGCCATTGTGGTGTTTTATATATTTCCTCGGCATGAAGTGCAAAGTCCTCATCAAAAAACAAATTGTGATGTATCAGTCTATCTACTTTTCTATTTATTCCTAAATAAAACAAAAGCGATGAGGGGGCCATGAGCCTTTTGTCCCAATTTTTTTCTGAATAGTTGCTAAATTCTACAGGTAATAATTCTTTGTCTATGTGATGATAATCCGCTCCGCCCACCACAATATCAGCAAAATATGCCGAATCTTCAGTAAGAACCTTTTTTATTTTTTTCCCGTCGAATGAAAACCCCGTTACCTTTTGATTGGTCAGTATTTTAACTCCTTTTTCCTCTGCAAGGCTCACCATTCCTTTGACTATTTCGTGCATGCCGCCCATTGGGTACCAAGTTCCCATGGTCATTTCAGCAAAGTTCATGAGACTGTAAAGTGCCGGCGTATCATTTGGTGTAGCTCCCAAAAACAGTATAGGAAACTCCATTATTTTAAGAATGTCTTCATTTTTAAAAAACTTACGTATATGTTTTCCAAATGATGCAAACAAATCTAAACTAAGTGCTTTGCTTATAAGTCTAAAATCAAAAAACTCAGTTACCGAAAGTGAGGGTTTCCAAACGAACTCACCTATGCCCACTCTATATTTGTATTCTGATTCTTTTAAAAAAGCATCGTATTTTTCTCCGCAACCCGGTTCCATTTCTTCAAACAATGCTTTCAATGATCGTTGGTCAGCAGGTAAGTTCGTTTCTTTTGTTTTTGAAAAAATAACCTTGTAAGAAGGGTCAAGTCTTACTAACTCGTAATAATCGCTTACTTTTTTGCCAAATTCTTTGAAATAGTTTTCAAAAATATCGGGCATCCAATACCAGCTAGGACCCATGTCAAAAGTAAACCCGTCTACTTCAAATACGCGAGCTCTTCCGCCTAGGGTTTCGTTTTTTTCTAATAACGTTACATCCAAGCCCTCGCTTGCCATTTTGGTAGCGGCGGCTAAACCTGCAAACCCCGATCCTATTACGATTACTTTTTTCAAAAATTGCTACAGTTAAAATTCTTTGTAAAACCCCTTGCTTAGTTTAAGCCTCTGGAGAACGAATAGATCTTCAATGCATCTTTTAGTTCTTTACGTGCAATATGAATTCTATTTTTTACTGTTCCAATAGGGATGTTTAATTTTTGTGCAATCTCGTGATATTTAAATCCATTAAAATACATCAAAAACGGATTTCTATAGCTTTCGTCCAATTTTTCTACTGCATGGTTTATGTCTTCCATTGCAAAGTTCGAAAGAGCGTTGTTATCAACCATACTCGACGAACTATTGATGTAATGCAAATTGTCAGTAGTATCTATGAATGTGTTTTTACGCATCATTCTTTGATAGTTTGTAATAAATGTATTTTTCATGATAGTATACAACCAAGCCTTTAGATTAGTGCCGTCTGTATATTTATCTTTATTTAAAAAAGCTTTTACCAATGTATCTTGTAAAAGATCGTTGGCGTCGTCGTAATCTTTTGTCAGTCTCATAGCGAAAGGCTTAAGAGTCTTAGTGCTATTCTGAAGAGCGTAATTAAATTCTACTGCTGTCATAGCGATATATGTTTTATGTTTATATTTTGTTTTTGTTTAAACAAATGTCATAAAGATTAAACAAACTTCCAAACGTTTTATGAAAATATTTTACAAATGTTTAATTTGTATAGACGAAATATGGCTTTTTTGTAAACAAAATATCAATATTTGTCATTTTTGTTTATTTATATGTGGTTGATGTTAAACAAAAAAATCTTTAAGTCTTGTTTATGTTGTGTACATATTGATTAAACAATAGTAATGAAATTATTCACTTTCTTTAATTATTTACGTAAATTCAGCGGTTTGGGATCTTTTACCAGAATTTCTATTTATTAAAAACAAAACGTATGTATTCTCTTATTCGATTTTTATATTTGTAAATGAGACAAGAATTAGGCGATTCCATGGAACAAACTGTATTTGTAGACGTAGTTTTGCCTGTGCCTATTCCTCAGCTATTTACCTACAGGGTTCCACGCGAGCTTTCGGAATATGTACAAGTTGGCAGTAGAGTTGTGGTAGAGTTTGGGAAATCACGCGTTTTGACCGCCATTATCGCGGTGGTTCATCATAATCCTCCTCCTAAGTATCAAGCCAAGTACATTCTCGAGTTATTAGACCAAATTCCTGTGGTTACCCCTAGTCAGCTTTGGCTGTTTAGTTGGGTGGCAGAATATTATATGTGTCACATAGGTGAGGTGATGAACATTGCTTTGCCAGCGGGTCTCAAAATTTCAAGTCAGTCTAAAATTCAATACAATCCAGACTTTAATAACCCTGAGTTACTTAGCTCTGAAGAGAATACTTTTCTTGAGTTTTTGTTAACCCAAGACTCTTTGACCTACGATGAGGTGGGCAGGTATTTAGAAAAGAAAGATGTAAATAAAGTAATCAAAGACTTGGTGGCGAAGCACGCCATTATAGTTTTTGAGGAATTAAAGTATAAGTATAAGCCCAAGATTTTAAAGAAAATAAGATTAAAGCGTGTTTATGAAGGGTCAGAAGAGGTACTTCAATTGATTGATTCTTTAGAAAAATCTACCAAACAGCAAGAGCTCATTTTAGAATATCTAAGCCATATTCCGATTCAAGATTTACCTGAAAAAAACAAGGCAGGCGTAGAAAAAACAAAATTAAGAGAGGCGGGAGTTTCAGATTCTTCGCTAAAGACACTTAAAGACAAAGGTATTTTAGAAGAAATAGAAGTTGTAATTTCGAGATTTGAGGAGTCAGCTGGTAATCCCAATAAGGTTATTGAGTTGTCTGATGCACAGCGTGAGGCATCAAACAGTATCATGGAAAAGTTTCAAGAGAAGCAAGTGGTGCTTTTTCATGGTATTACTGGAAGCGGGAAAACCGAAATTTATATTGACCTCATCCAGCAAGTATTGGCGTCTGGCTCCCAAGTGCTTTTTTTGTTGCCTGAAATAGCCTTAACTACTCAAATAGTTACCCGACTAAAACGTGTTTTTGGGTCTTCTATGGCGGTTTACCATTCTAAGTTTTCGGATAACGAGCGGGTGGAGGTTTGGCGAGGAGTTTTGGATGGTACCTATCAGTTTGTAGTCGGCGTAAGGTCTTCTATATTTTTACCTTTTGACAACCTCGGGCTCATTATAGTAGATGAAGAGCACGAGTCTTCATACAAACAGTTTGATCCCGCCCCACGATATCACGCCAGAGATGTGGCCATAATGCTAGCCATAAAACAGCACGCTAAGGTACTTTTGGGTTCAGCCACTCCTTCTATTGAGTCGTTTTTTCAGGCCAAGGCTAATAAATATGGCCTTGTAAGTTTAAACGTAAGGTTTGGTAACGCACAGTTGCCAGAAATAAGACTTATTGATGTCAAAAAAGATAGAAAAGAAAAGACGCTCGTAAAAGACTTTTCTCAATTGCTGCTCAACGAGATTTCGAGTAATCTCCAAAATAAAGAGCAAACCATAATATTTCAGAACCGAAGGGGTTATGCACCGTATTTAAACTGCCAGGAGTGTAACTGGATAGGGCAGTGTGATCAGTGTGCGGTTACTTTGACTTATCACATGCAAAGTCAGCAGCTTATTTGTCACTATTGCGGACATAGAGAGTCTACCCGTAAAACCTGCCCAGACTGCGGCTCAACCAATGTGAAATCAGTAGGTGTGGGTACCGAAAAAATCGAGGATGACTTACACGAGATTTTTCCGGAGGCTGTAATCAGCCGTATGGACTTAGACACCACCCGAGCTAAAAATGCCTTGCAGAATATTATAGGTGATTTCGAAAGTGGTGAGGTAGATATACTGGTAGGTACCCAAATGATATCAAAAGGTTTAGATTTTGATCGTGTGAGTTTAGTTGGTATTTATAATGCCGACAAAATGATTCACTTTCCTGACTTTAGGGCTGCTGAGCGTGCGTTTCAATTGATTACTCAAGTAAGTGGTCGTGCCGGTAGGAGGGAGATTCCGGGTAAGGTGCTTATTCAAACCGGAAGTCCGCAAAATCGTATTTTGCAGTTTGTGATCAATAACGACTACGTGGGCTTTTATGAGTCGGAGCTCATAGAAAGGGAAGGGTATAGCTATCCGCCTTTTACACGGATAATAGAAATCACAGTGAAAGACGTGGACCAAACTTTGGCACATCAAGCGGCAAATAAACTCGCTGAGGCTTTGTCTATCAGACTAGGCAGGGAGCGTGTTAAAGGGCCAGAAAAAGCATTGGTGGAGCGAATCAGGAATAAATTCTTGTTTGAGGTGTGGTTAAAACTCGAAAAAGATAAAATGAATATTCAGGCCACGAAAGAATATCTCAAAAAAGAAATAGTAAATTTGGTGACAGACAAAAAATTTAAGTCTGTTCAGGTAATAGTAAATGTAGACGCAGTCTAATAAATATTGAATTATGAGTATTAAAAGTAGTATATCGGATTTCTTAAAAGTTGATGAGCTCAAGTTAAACCTTTTGACTCTTTTAGAAGCAAAGTTTGAGTTAAAAAAACTAGAAGTTCAAGGAAAACTAGAGGGTATTTTAGCAGATGTTGTAGTTAAATTTCTGATAGGCGTTTTTGTGTTTTTAGCATATATCATGCTCAATATTTTGATTGCCATTGGTATCAATCAACTTTCAGATACCATTTGGTTGGGCTATCTGATTTTGTTAGTTATTTATAGTTCTATCGCTACTTTCTTTTATTTCAAAAAAGATATTATTAAAGAAACTGTAATAGCTAAAATAGAAGAAGGAATAGAAAGTGCGGGTATTTAAACCGTTATTTTTTTGGTTTTTTTGGAAGAAATAAAAATTCCACATGCTATAATTAATACGATACCTATGAGCCCCAAGTTGCTGGGAAGTGTGTCACCTAATAGGATTCCGAAGCAAATGGAAAATACAATGTTTGAGTAACCAATGGCCGAAACCTCGGTTGAGTTTCCAAACGTAAAAGCTTTGGTGAGGTAAATCTGTCCAATCAGTGCCGCAAAGGCTAAAATGCCTATCCACAGCCACTCAATGCCAGCCGGCCAAAGAAAAGTACCAAACATAAACTCCAAAGAGTCAATGTATATGTATTGGCCCGCTACTAAAGAAAATATGGGGAGAATTATGCCCGAAAGCATAAATGACAAAACGATGGCACGGGAGTCATAAAATGCACTTAATTGTTTAATGCTTACATATGCCAAGGCGGTCATGATGGCATTGGCCAAGCCAAAGCTGTGGTATTTTATAGAGATAAGGTCTACTTTAAACTGTGGAAGAAAAATAAAGCATATTCCTGCAAAACCCACCATTACGGCTATCCAGCTTTGCCAGTCTAGTTTTTCATTAAGAATCAAAACACCTATTAAGGCTAATATGATTGGGTAGGACTGTTGGTAGGTTATGGCTTCAGCAAGGCCGATTTTGGTTACACTGAAAAAGAAGGTGTAAAGAGCCAAGGTGCCTATTATGCCTCTAAAAACCAAAAGGCCGAGTTTGCCACCCACATGCACCATCGGTTTTTTATAGATAGAAAAAAGCACAAACAATACCCCAATGCTATTTCTGAAAAGCACCAACTCCACCGAACTGATTCTTTTACCCAATATTTTTGTACAAGCTCCTGATACTGAAAAGCAAAAAGCTGCTATCAGCATATACAGAAGGCCTTTTTGTGTTTCTGATTTCACGAGTATATTTTAAAACACAAGATTATAAATCCCAAATAATAACAGCCAATAGATGGGTAAAGCTATTATTAGCAAACCAGCGAATATAGAATCAAAAAATACGGTACGCTTGGTTTTTTTCTCTACAAAACCCCCAAGAAGTTTATAAACAGGGAAGTGCAAAAAGTAAATAATCTCAAAAATGATAATGTTAATTGCCTTTACGGGTTTAAAGGTCCTTGTAATTAGAGGCGTAAGAGTTTGCTTAAGTTTTTCATTAAATGTCTTAATGTTTCCACCATCTACCTCAAAATTTTCAAAGTCAGATTTTGAAATTGCGGGGCCGAAATTAAGCACTATGTTTTTGCCAATTTTATTATATGTATCATAGTTGATGGCCACCGGCACTATTTTAAGGGCCACTTCGGTTTGCCAAGTTTGAAAAGCTAACCTTGCGGTGCCTTTTTTTAGAGGTAAAAGTTCTGTTTGGTTCGTACAAAGTCCTTCACTAAATATCAAAACCTGCCCGCCATTATTAAATATTTCGGAACACCTTTCAAAGGTTTCATCGTTTTTTCCCAAATATTCCTTTCCTTCCGATATCCTGTAAATGGGCATCATGTAAAATTTAGAAAGAATTTTTTTTACCCAAGTCTTCTTAAAGGCATCTCCTCTGGCCAAAGACCAGATAGGTCGGTCAACCGTGCAGTTTATTACTAAGGCATCTAAAAACGAATTGGGGTGAAACCCGGCTAAAATTATAGGGCCTTTTGTTGGCAAGTTTTCGAGACCGTTAACTTCAATTTGTTTAATATAAAACCTCAGAACAAAGCGAACAAACTGCCGCATTACGATATATATCATAGAAATTTCTTTCAAGAAAAAAGCCCATTTTAAATGGGCTTTTGGGTTATTATTTTATTTTAGTTTTTACTTTTTCAGAAACGTATTGCCCTATTCTTACACCAGCTTTGTTTCCTTCATCGCAGCCCGACCAATAGTGGATTCCGCCGTAGAGTCTACTTACTGAACAATCGAGAGCAGCTTTTCTGAATGATTCAAACTTGCGAATTCCGTGGTCATATTTAAACTCGGTAGAATCTGTAAACGCAAAGTTGTCTCCAAATAGGCTTGTCAGAGCTTCGGCAGATGCTGCTGAAATTGTACTGTGGCCGCTGGTATATTCAGGAAACGGGGGAGTTTGTAGAAAAGTAGCCCATTTAGGGTCAATCTCAGCATTAATAACAGTTTCGGGTCTTATTTTTTCTGATTTAAATTTTTCGTGCCATGAGCAAATAAAGGCTTCGTGTAAAGCTAATGCTACTTTTAAATAAGCCTCTGCTGACTCATATATGTCTTTTTTTGCGTTTTTGCATGCTGTCCTACTTATTGCCATCCAATGACCTCCTGGAGTCATTTTTTTGTTAGCAAACATTACGTGACCTTGCACGTTCATAACAAACGCATTGTCGTCCCAAAACCAAGCGGTGCTTTTTTGTTCTTCTGTAAGGTTGTTTACGGTGTCATAAACTTGTAAAAGCTCTTTCCAATATGGGCTGTTTTTGTCTTTCGAATAAGGAATAACTGGAGCAGGAGGAAACTGACTAGCAGAGTCAATTACCATGGTGCGTATAGTGGCCCAGTAAGGTTCCATGGCATCAGCATATTGCGGTGGCGTTGGCACCCATTTGTCTCCTTCTGTTTTTACGGTATATCTTAATCCTCTCGTTTGTAAATAATTGTCCCCTTTCGAGTATGCCAAAACGTGCTTTCCTATTGCCTCGCCAAATTCCATAGAGCGGTCCATCACACTTGATGGCACACCTGCATCTTCAAATGCCTTGTAAGTTTCTTTTTCAAAATCGTCGTATTTATTAACGGTGAAAGTTAATGCTCTCGCTACCGTCATAATGGCTTTTATACTCGCCAATTGATAACAATATTGTTCTCCTTTTTCTGGTTTAGGAAAATTCTCTAATCCATGAAGTTGACCTGCTAAGCTTTTATAGTTTTCGTTTTCGGTTATAAGGGCTTCATAGCCAGCTATACTTGCATAGGCATATATTCTTGAAGAAACCGGCGGAGAGAAAATATCATGAATGATTACATCTGTTAGTTTTTCATAGGCGTTATGAATAAACATGGGGTTGCTGGCAGCAGCAGCATACTCTTTTGGATCTTTTTCGCTACAAGAAGCAGCCAAAACAACTAAGCACAGAAGTATAAACTTTTTCATCGATTAAGGTTTTATTGGTCTAAAATATTCTCTTCTAGCGAAGAGCTTTTGTTATTTCCTTGCAATATATCTACAATTTCTTTTAAATTATACACTCCTTTGTTGTATCTATTGCTAAGCAAAATAATTACAAAATCTTGACGGAGGTCAAAAAACATGATGGTGTTGTATCCTTTCCACCAGCCGGTATGGTAAATAAATTCTGTTTGCTGATGCTCATTTACCCAAAGTCTGAAGCCATATCCATAGTTTCTTAGGCCTGGGTGTTCAAAACTTCGCGGCGTATACATTTCTCTTAGGCTTTCTTTCGAAAGTACTTTTTCTGACTTTAGCACATTGTACCATTTAAGTAAGTCGTGTGAGGTAGAAAAAATTCCTTTGTCGCCTACTATGTTATCATAAAAATCTTTTTGTAACCTGCGGCCATATTGGTATCCATAGGTTCTGTTTACATTTATGCTGGAGTCTGTAGTAGATAAAGCAAAAGTTTCATTCATCCCTCCCGGAACCAAAACTTTTTCTCTAAGGTATACATCAAATGACTTTCCAGAAACTTTTTCAACTATGGCGGCTAAAACCGCAAAGTTGGTATTGTTATATGTAAAATTGTGATCTGGTAGGTTTAATGCTTTTGGAGTAGGTACAGCTGAGCAAAACCAGCTCATCATTTCCTGGTTAGTAGGGTATTTGTTTTCTGACCTTACTTTTTTGTCAAATTCGTACTGATAGTATGGCAAACCTGAGCGGTGATCTAGCAAACTCCTGATTGTTACCCCCGAATATGGAAAGCAAGGGAAGTAGTCTTTAACTTCGTTGTCTAGGCCTATGAGACCGTCTTCTACGAGTTTCATTGCGGCCACCGCTGTAAAAGTTTTTGAAAGAGAGGCCAATTGAAATTTGGAGTCTTTGGTGAGCCTTACAGTGTCTTCAAAATTGGCAAAGCCATGTGAGTTTTCGTATAGTATTATGCCTTTTTGAGCAATAAGTACATTTCCGTTAAATCCTTGGGCAATCTTGTGGTCTATGACGGCCTTTATTTGCTGTGTTTTTAGGTCTGCATTTATTTCTTTTCTTACTTTGGCGGTATCTATTGCCACCTCTGCTTCGGGCTTTTGTACTGTGTTTTTCGAATTATCAGTTTTGCAATTCAACACACCCAGACCCAATACCACACACACTAAAAACTGTAAAAAAACACGCATCAACACTAAGAATTTTGAAGACTTTTGAAGTAAATATGAAACAGAAAAATAACCAATGAAGTAAACAGTACACTGCCTACTATCTTAAGGGAGGTATTTAAGAAAAAATGAAACGAGCCTGCTTCCACAAAGAATAAAAAACTGTGGTGTATAAAGGTCATAATGATAACGTAACGTATAAAACGCTCCATGCCCATACCATCAACAGATATTACCAGTTCGGTTTCGAGCCCTCGTGTAGGAAACAAAATTTTTAGAATATAACTTCTTAAAAAAGCTATGAATAGACATGCAGAAGCATGAATACCTGCTGTGTTATAAAACATATCCACCAGCAATCCAATTAAAAACGCTATAAGTAAAAGGGCTGAAATAGAAATGTTGTTTGGTAAAAACAGAATTACCGATATATAAACAAAACAGAATGCCAGGTCAAAAAACACCAAGTTTCTGACAACAAAAAGTTGGATAAATAGGTATAAAAATACCGTTCCTATAATTTTTATTAACGTCTGCGTATTCACTTATTGAATTGGGTTTTCTACTTCTACTGCTTTTTGTTGATCTAAGAGCTTGTTGTTTACGACGTAAACGTACACCAAATTATTAAAATCTGTTGATAGTTTTACATCTATGTTATAAAACGCCTCACTACTTATTGAACTGATTTTGCTAATTTTACCTACCATTATTTTTGGGGGGAAAATCGCATTTTGCATTGAGGTTAAAACAGTGTCGTTTTTATAAATTGGCTTAAATCTGTCTATCGTAGTGAGCTTAATCATTTTAGGACTGTTTCCATTCCATTTGCCTATTCCTAGGGCAGTTTGATTATTGGCTCTCAACTTCCGGTTCTGAACCTCAGACGAAATCGTAAAACTTGAGTGTAAGATAGAATATACTCTTGAATAATGCTCCCCACAAGACATCACTTGTCCGACCACACCCTGAGGACATATTACGCCCATTCCGGCTTTAACGCCATCTGCTGTGCCTTTGTCAATAGTAATATAATTATCTGTCAGGTTTACTGTGTTAGAGATTACTTTTGCTACCGTATAGTCGTATCTACTTGCTAGTGTAGAGTCTGGCTTGTAACCGGTTTGGTTAAGTGCCAATAGCTCTTGCGACTTTGAAAGTTCGGTCCTAAGTTTTATGTTTTCCTTAGCCAGTTGGTCATTTACCGTACCAAGGCTCATAAACTCCTTAACGTTTGCAGATATTTGGAGCGATTTCGCCACCATTGTGTTGGTGGTGTTGAAGAATGTTACATCCCAATAGAGATTGTTTTTTCCAATCAAATAAAAACTTATTATTTGAAGAAAAATAAACAAAAACAGGTTTCGGAGCTTATATAATATGCCAAATAACTGAGACATCCGTTTGTTTTATTTAAAAAAAGGTATCCAATTTTGATTTCTTTGGATACCTTTTTGAATTCATTGAATACAAGGTCTATTGTACTAATACAGCCTGGTATTTTTCTATATTTTTCAAAACCTCTCCTGTTCCCCTTACTACGGCCTTTAACGGGTCGTCAGCAACGTGTATCGGAAGTTTAGTTTTTATTTCAAGTCTTTTGTCTAATCCATGAAGAAGTGCTCCTCCTCCGGTTAGATAAATTCCGTTTTCGTAAATATCTGCAGAAAGCTCTGGAGGCGACATTTCTAAGGCCCTCATTATAGCTTCTTCTATTTTAGAAATAGATTTATCCAAAGCGTAAGCGATTTCACTGTACGTAACTTTTATTTCTTTCGGAATACCCGTCATTAGGTCACGACCTCTGATTTCGATATCAGCAGGAGGATTTTCTAAATCTGGCAATGCAGATCCCACTTGGATTTTAATAAATTCAGCAGAACGCTCACCTATTAAAAGGTTATGCTCTCTACGCATATAATCTACGATGTCACGTGTAAACAAGTCACCCGCAATTCTCACCGATGATTCACAAACAATACCAGAAAGGGCGATAACCGCAATTTCGGTAGTTCCACCACCGATATCCACAATCATCGAGCCGTTAGGCTGCTCTATATCAATACCGATACCAATTGCCGCAGCTATTGGTTCATGTACCATATAAACCTCTTTGGCACCTGCATGCTCAGCAGAATCTTTTACGGCTCTTTTTTCTACTTCAGTAATACCAGAAGGTATACATATCACCATTCGGTGAGAGGGAGAGAAGAAAAGGTTTCTACCTGTATTTATCATTTTTATCATTCCTCTGATCATAAGTTCTGCAGCTGTAAAGTCTGCAATAACTCCGTCTTTAAGAGGTCTGATGGTTTTGATGTTCTCGTTTGTTTTTTCGTGCATTTGCATGGCTTTGTGGCCAATAGCAAGCACTTTGCCCGACACCTTGTCTAGGGCAATGATAGATGGTTCGTCTACAACAATCTGATCCTTATAAATAATGAGGGTATTGGCTGTACCTAAATCGATTGCAATATCACTAGTAAGAAAACTGAAAAATCCAGCCATTTAAGCTATTTGGTTAAGAATATATATGATTAACGGTGCAAATTTATAATTTATTTTTTCAATAATGCCTAAACATGACATAATAATTGAATAAAATAGAAAGAAAGAAATACTGTGACTTAGAAAAACACGAAATATACATTCAGATATTTCATATTAGGATGATGCTTAGGTTTTTAGTATTTAATGCTCATGTGTATGACATACTGTTCGGTGTAGTCTCCAGTTAAGCACATAGGCCACTGCCATAAATAAAGAACCCAACACCACAAATGGCGTTTCTAAGTTTGAAGGTACCCAAAAAAAACCTAAAAATTGGAAAAGTACTGCCGCACTTAACATATAAAAAGGTAACTTGTTGTGATGTACTTGGTAGTCTTTCGTTAAAAGAAATATTCCTATTAGTATACTCACCCCAACTAGAACGATTTCTGAGCTATGACTAATGTGATTTTTTCCAACAAAAGGTAAAAGTGTTACAATAAACGGCGTAGCCAAGCAATGTATTAAACATACTATTGATAGGTAAAAGCCTGTTTTGTGTAACAGGTGCGAATGTTTTTTTAATTTTTTAAGCATACTTTGTGTTGTTAATGCAACAACGATGCAAAAATACAAAAAGTGCCAGATATTTTTAGTTTTAGCACAAATATTATTTTTTATTAGTATGCTTGCATAATATTATTTTAAACTTTAGATTTGTAATTGGTATGCAAGCATACTATTTTTTGGTAAAATTTAATTTAATATTACTTGAATAAAACTTACCATATATTTGTTTTAATAATACACAAAGAAAAATTCAACTTAGAATATAATGAGAAAAACAATTAAAAAAGTAGCCGTATTAGGAGCGGGCATTATGGGTAGCCGAATTGCCCTACATTTCGCAAACATCGGGTGCGATGTCTTATTGTTAGACATGGTGCCAAGAGAGCCAAACGAAGCTGAAAAAGCAAAGGGTTTGACCCTTGAGAGTCCGTTTGTAAGGAATAGAATTGTAAAAGATTTATTTACAGCAGCTTGCAAAGCAAGTCCTTCACCTATCTATAGCCAAAAATCTATCACTCGAATATCGCTAGGAAATTTTGATGATGATATGGTCAAAATCAAAGATGTGGATTGGGTAATAGAGGTAGTAGTTGAAAAATTAGAAATAAAGAAGATCATCTACGAAAAAGTAGAGCAGCATAGAACACCGGGTACTTTGGTAACTTCCAACACTTCTGGTATACCTATTCACTTAATGTCTGAGGGTAGAAGCGAAGATTTTCAGAAAAACTTCTGTGGGTCTCACTTTTTCAACCCTCCGAGATATTTAAGATTATTAGAAATTATACCTGGGCCAAAAACAGACCCAGCTGTAATTGATTTCTTGATGACTTACGGAGATTTGTTTTTGGGTAAACAAACTGTATTGTGTAAAGATACTCCGGCGTTTATTGCCAACAGATTGGGGATATTTGCCATGGTGCAAACTATCAGAGCAGCTACCGAATTTGGATTAACAGTTGAAGAAGTTGACAAACTTACAGGGCCAGTAGTAGGTAGGCCAAAATCATGTACGTTTAGACTAAGTGACGTTGTGGGGCTTGATACAACTATCAACGTTTGCAATAACTTAAGTGCCGTTCTTAAAAACGACGAATCTGTTTCCGCATTTGAGTTGCCGGCTATTATGAAGTCGCTTCAAGATAACAATTGGTTAGGCGACAAAACGGGTCAAGGTTTCTACAAAAAGACCAAAGACGAAAAAGGCAAAACCGTTATACTAGCTTTAGACTTAGAAACACTTGAATATAGACCTTCAGCTAAAGCCAAATTTGCAACTTTAGAAGCTACAAAAAGTATTGATAAGTTAGCAGATAGGTTTGCAGTATTATTAAAAGGAAAAGACAAAGCTGGTGATTTTTATAGAAAAACATTTGCCGAAGGATTTAAATATGCTACGTTTAGAATACCTGAAATAGCAGACGAACTTTATAGAATTGACGACGCCATTTGTGCAGGTTTTGGTTGGCAAATGGGACTTTTCGCCACTGCAGATGCAGTAGGTGTTAAAGACTTTGTGGCGATGATGGAGTCAATTGACCAAAAGCCAGCTGCTTGGGTATATGACATGCTAGCAGCAGGTAATGAGTCGTTCTACAAAATTGAAAATGGTAAAAAACACTATTATGATTTAGATACTAAAACATATAAGTTGATACCAGGAACAGAGAGCTTCATTATTTTAGATAATATCAGAAAAACCAATGTTGTTTGGAAAAACGCAGGGGCGTCTATTTTTGATTTAGGCGATGGAATCTTAGGCGTTGAGTTCCAATCAAAAATGAACACACTAGGTGCAGAGCCAATCGAGGCTCTAAACAAGGCGTATGCTTTAGCAGAAAAAGACTACAGAGGTTTGGTAATAGGAAACGACAGCAACGAGGCATTTTCGGCAGGAGCAAACTTGGCTATGTTGTTTATGTTTTCGATTGAGCAAGAGTATGATGAGATTAATATGATGATTTCTCAGTTCCAAGAAACCATGATGCGTGCACGTTATTCTTCTATTCCAGTGGTTACGGCGGCTCACTCACTAGCTTTAGGTGGTGGTTGTGAAATAAACCTACATGCCGACAAAGTGGTGGCTTCTGCCGAGACTTACATGGGATTGGTTGAGTTAGGTGTTGGTTTAATACCAGCAGGTGGAGGAACCAAAGAAATGGCCGTTCGTGCTTCTGACATGTATCAACCAGGCGATGCTGAATTGAATATACTTCAGGCTTCTTTTATGAATATTGCTCAGGCAAAAGTTTCCACTTCAGCACAAGAAGCTTTTGATATGAATTATTTGGTAACAAACAGAGATCAGATAGTATTAAACAGAAGTAGATTGATAGCTGAAGCGAAACAAGCAGCTATAGAATTAGCCGAAAATGGATATACCCAACCGACACGAAGAACGGATATAAAAGTTCAAGGTAAAACGGGAATAGCCTTGTTTAAAGCGGGTATAAAATCTATGCAAATGGCCAGATATATTACTGACCACGATGCACTTATTGCTGAGAAATTAGCATACGTGATTTGTGGAGGAGACTTGAGTTACCCACAGTTGGTTAGCGAAAAATATCTGCTTGAATTAGAAAGAGAAGCATTTTTGTCATTATGTGGTGAAAGAAAAACCATGGAGCGTATGCAAGGGCTATTGAGCGGAGGAAAACCACCAAGAAACTAATTTATCAACCTTTTTTAAAAAGAAAATTTAGCAAATTATGGACGCATATATAATAGACGGATATAGATCACCAGTGGGCAAAGCCCCTAAAGGTGTTTTTAGATTTACAAGACCAGACGATATGGCAGCTGATGTTATCAAGTTTTTGATGGCAAAAGTGCCCGCTTTAGACCCTTCACGTGTCGATGACCTAATTGTAGGAAACTCGGTGCCTGAGGCAGAACAAGGAATGCAAATGGCAAGATACATTTCGCTTCTTTCGTTAGGAGTGGCGGTGCCAGGTGTTACAATCAACAGATACTGTGGCTCAGGTGTGGAAGCTATCGCAATGGCGGTTGGCAAAATCAATGCTGGTATGGCAGACTGCATTATAGCAGGTGGAACAGAGTCTATGTCGCTTGTGCCTACTACCGGTTACAAAACAGCCTTGAACTTTGATATAGCATCGGAGCACCCAGATTACTATGTAGGGATGGGTTTGACAGCGGAGCAAGTAGCCCAAAAATTTAAAATCAGTAGAGAGGAACAAGATGAGTTTTCGTTTAATTCGCACCAAAAAGCTCTAGCGGCTCAGGCAGCAGGATATTTTGATAGCGGAATGGTGCCTATCACGGTTAAAGAAACGTATTTTGACCAAAATTCTGGCAAAAAGAAAACCAAAGAAACGATAGTTTCAGTAGATGAAGGCCCTAGGGCTGGAACAAGCGTAGCGGCGTTGAATAAGTTAAGACCTGTATTTGCTGCGGGAGGCTCGGTTACTGCTGGTAACTCTTCTCAAACTTCAGACGGTGCTGCTTTTGTTATTGTTATGTCTGAAAGACTAATGAAAGAGTTAAAGTTGGAGCCTCAGGCTAGAATGATGTCTTATGCCGTAGCAGGATGTGAGCCTAGTTTAATGGGGATTGGGCCAGTGTTTGCTATTCCGAAGGCATTAAAACAAGCGGGTTTGAAACTTGGAGATATAGACCAAATAGAACTTAACGAGGCTTTTGCAGCTCAAGCTTTGGCGGTAGTGAAAGAGTTGGGGATAGACCAAGAAAAACTAAATCCAAATGGTGGAGCTATTGCTTTGGGGCACGCTTTGGGTTCTACAGGTGCTAGGCTTACCGTTCAGTTATTGAACGAGATGAAACGTAGAGATCAGAAATACGGAATGGTGACTGCCTGTGTAGGTGGTGGTCAGGGTGTGGCTGGTATTTACGAACTCTTGTAATGGATTAAATAAAGGTGAGAAATATCGAAAAGGCATCTTCCGCGAGGAGGATGCCTTTTTCGGTTTATTTAAGCATTTCGGCAAATGCCTTTTCAAATTTTTCTACTTTGGGCCTAACTACCATTTGGCAATACGGATTTTTGTCGCCGTTGTCGTTGAAATAGTTTTGGTGATAATCTTCAGCTTTGTAATAGTCATTTAGTGGCTCTACGAGCGTAACTATTTTGTCAGCATAAGCTCCAGACTCATTGAGGGCTGCAATGGTTTTTTCTGCTATCTCCTTTTGGGTATCGTTGTGATAAAAAATAGATGAGCGATATTGAGTTCCCACGTCGGCACCTTGTCTGTTTAGTGTAGTAGGGTCGTGTACTTTAAAAAACACTTTCAGTATCTCATTAAACGTGATAACCGTTGGGTCATACGATATTTGGATAACTTCTGCATGGCCTGTTTCTCCCGAGCAAACGTCTTTGTAACTTGGGTTTTTTACATGGCCGCCTGTGTAGCCCGACTCTACTGTTTCAACTCCCTTAAGCTGCTGAAACACGGCTTCTACACACCAAAAACACCCAGCTGCTAGGGTTGCTATTTCTTTATTTGTTGACATATTTCTTTTTTTATAAGGTATAACAAAAGCCAACCCTTATTTGATTCCTGTTTTCTAAAATTCTTGTTTGAGACTGATAGGTCAAAAAAGCGAATCTCTCAGGATATCTTGTTTGTCTTTATCAAAAAAGTAGGTATGGATATCCAGAGGCTCTCCAATAGTTTCACTTTTTAGGTACTCGCCGTTTTCTTGTAACTCGTAAGCGTTTACATTGTCCATTATATTTGCATATAAAATCTGAATCAACTGCTTTTTAATATCTGGGTTGATAAATTCAAATAGCGATTCTATTCTCTTATCAAAACTACGAACCATCATGTCTGCACTTCCGCCATATACGCGTGGTTGCCCTTCATTATGGAAGTAAAAAATACGGGCATGCTCTAAGAAGTTACCCACTATCGATCGAACTTTTATGTTTTCAGAAAGCCCAACTCTACCTGGTCTTAAACAGCAGATTCCCCGAACGATAAGCTCTATTTTTACGCCTCTTTGCGAAGCCGCATATAGTTCCTCTATGATGTCTTTGTCTTCTAGCGAGTTTACTTTAAAGCAGATTCCCGCAGGTTTGCCTTGCTCGGCATTGTCGGCTTCTTTTCTGATATAATCTATCAGTGCCGCTCGCATATTTTTAGGCGAGGTAATAAGGTTTTTGTATTCGTTTGGCTGCGAATGACCTGTTATTACATTAAAAAACTCCGCAATATCTCTCGTGTAGTCGCCATTGGCGGTTAATAGGCCGATGTCGGTATATAACTTTGAGGTGTCTTCGTTGTAGTTTCCACTTGCAAGGTGAGCGTATTGAACCACATTTGGTCCTTCTTTTCTCACTATAAGCATCAGCTTTGTGTGCGTTTTTAGCCAACCAATACCATATATCACAAAGCAACCGGCCTTCTGAAGTTTTTCTCCTTCTCTAATATTATTTTCCTCGTCAAACCGTGCTTTTATCTCAAATAGAGCCGAAACATGTTTTCCATTTTCAGCTGCTTTGAGCAATGCTGCCGTAATTCGGGAGTTTTTGGCTAACCTATAAATGGTCAGTTTTATAGAAAGCACATTAGGGTCTTCGGCCGCACGCTCGATAAGTTGTAGTACCGGCTCAAAGTTATTGTAAGGGTGATGCAATAAGATGTCATTCTCTTTAATGGCATCAAAAATATTTAGGTCGCGATGGAAATTTCTCGGCAAAATAGTAGCCGGCGGAATCGGCATTTCAGATTTAAACTCATGGTGGTTTATAATCTGAAACAAACGCGTATAATCCATCAATTCGTGGTTGACATGGATATTATATTTGTCAATTTCCCATTTTTTAATCAGCGTATCTAGCATCCATTTTGATGGGTTATTTTCTATCACGATACTCACGACTCTACCTGCTTGGCGGCTTCTGATTTTTTCTTTTACTTCATCCACAAAGTCGGCGTCCACGTCATCGTTTTCGTCCATGGTAAAATCACCATTTCGTATGATTCTAAACAAGTCTATTGACTCAAGCGTAATGTTTTTATATAATTTATAAACTTGGTTTCTGATGAGCTCTTCGATGGGTAAAAAGTCCGTGAACTCCTCACCTTCAAATACAAAAAACTTAGGCAAGTTGCTTGGTATCTGTACAAATGACAGTTTTTTGTTTTCTTCGGTCTCTGTAAAAAGCGTCGTTTGGTTTTCTGTGGATACCACGCCTAATATTAGATTTTTGGCAAGTAAAATCGGGAAGGCGTGTGTATGATCACAAACCATAGGAGTCAACATCGGAAATATTGTATGGTCGAAATAGGTTTCAATTTCGGCCAATTGGTTTTTTTGAAGTTGGCTGTAACTGATTATTCTAAAGCCGTTTTCTTCAAACTGTGGCTTTAGCTCTTCTCTGAAAATCCTATTTCGTTCGTCTATAAACTTTTTGATTTTGCTCAAAAGTACTTTTCTAAACTGGGTTTCACGAAGACCCGAATAGTCAATTCGTTGTTTGTTATAGTCGATGTAGTTGTATAAACTTCCAACCCTAACTGTCAAAAACTCATCAAGGTTTGAGGCTGTTATGGCCATAAACTTGAATTTTTCAAACAGGTTCAAAGAGGGTTTTCTGACTTGGTCAAGCACGCGTTCGTTAAAAGTAAGCCAGCTAAGATCTCTACTAATCAGATTAGATTTTTCGATGTTTATCTCTGATTTTTGTACTTTTTGGGTGGGTTTATATTTATACTCACTTTCTTCAGAACTGAAGTCAAGCAAATTTTTGAAGAAGGATATTACTCCAGAGGACACATTACTCATATCAACATTATAGGTTTGAAACTGATTTAGCCAAACGTTTTTTTATTTTTGCGAATTTCGAGATTTATAATCGTTACTCAAAACGTCTCGCTTTATCTTTTTATGATATTTTTTAGATATCTATTTTTTAAAAGTCACTTTTGGGATTTAAAGACCATGTTAGATAATTAGCCTAAAGGTGGTGCCTTTTCCAGGGCTACTTTCGTACACATATATTTGGCCGTTGTGATAGGTCTCTATTATTCTTTTTGCTAAAGTTAAACCCAATCCCCATCCTCTTTTTTTAGTTGAAAATCCTGGGTTGAAAATCTTTCTTTGAACCGACTTGGTCATTCCTTTGCCTGTATCGGTAACGTCGATGGTTATTTTGCCTTTGGGGCCAGGGTTTATTTCTAGGCTTAAATCACCCACACCCACCATGGCGTCCACAGCGTTTTTACATAGGTTTTCTACTACCCATTCCAACAAGTTTTTGTTGACTTTGGCTATATATGGCTCTGTCAAGTTGTTTTTAAATGACCAATTGATTTTTGTGGAGATTCGTTTTTTCAAATATTGGGTTGTGTCTTCCACCAAGTTAGGAATATTCTCTTCTTTCATGCTTGGGGTAGAGCCTATGTTAGAGAATCTGTTTGTGATGGTTTCGAGCCTTGCTATGTCTTTTAGCATTTCTTCGGCTATGCTTTCATCAAAATCAGGGTCGATTCTTAATACCTCTACCCATGCCATTAAGCCAGAAATAGGCGTTCCCAGTTGGTGGGCGGTTTCTTTTGCTAAGCCCACCCACACACGGTTTTGCTCCGCTTTTCTGGAAGAAGAATACGCGATGTAGGCCATTGACCCAAAAATCAAGAAAGTAAATATTAACACATATGGGAAGTATCGGAGCTGAATGACGATTGTAGAATTACTATAATATACATATCCACGACTCTTGCCTACCACAAATTCTATGGGTTGATGCTCTTCGCCCATTTGCGAAATTTTGGTGTACAGGTACTTCTCTTTGGCTTCGGGCGTCCACTTTTTAGTGGAGTCGTCTAGCTCAGGAATGTTTCTATAATCTATTGGACTTCCGTCAGTTACCAAAATAGTAGGCACGGTTTCATTGGCCGAGAGTACCTCTTGTACAAAGGTGTAGTCACATGAGCTGTCGATTGCCTTTTCGATATAAAAGCTTATGCTTTCGGCATATAGTCGAGCGTATTTTTCCTCTCTGTCTTCGAGCGATTTTCGTACATCGTTAAAATACATTAAAATACCCGCTACAAATACAAACAATACCAATATCAAAATTAGTTTAGTTGTAGATAGTTTTTGGTACATGTCGTGAAATAGCCTTCGGTTCTGCATTAATATTTTTGGTGGTGAGTAAACTTTTTGTAAATAATTAACGTAAATCGGGGGTATCCAATATAAAATTGATAGTTTAGAATTTTTCTAAATTAGAAAAACTGTCCGATGTCATAACAAATATATATGGGTATGAGTGTATTTTTGTATAAATTTTTATAATTCGAGAAATGGCCGAGTCTTTAAAAGTAATTTCATTAACATATAAAAGAGCCCCGTTAGAGGTTAGGGAGCAAATTGCCCTTGACGAAAACGAGACCAAAGCCTTTTATTTGAGACTGAAAGACGTGTTGGGTTTGCAGGAGTGCCTGGTGTTGTCTACGTGTAATAGAACAGAAATATATTATAGATCAGAAGAAAATTGTTCGGATACTTTGGTGCAGCTTTTAGTAAGCTTCAAAGGTTTGAGTTCGGATACATTAATGCCTTACTTTGAGTTTATTGATACTGAAGCCGAAGCTACTCAATATTTGTTTGAGGTTGCTATGGGTTTACAGTCGCAAGTTGTAGGCGATCTTCAGATACCAAATCAAATAAAAAATGCCTACCAATATGCCGCAGATATGCAGATGGCGGGCCCGTTTTTACATAGATTATTGCACGCAGTCTTTTTTGCAAATAAACGTGTAGTTCAAGAAACCAGCTTTAGAGATGGAGCGGCTTCTACCTCATACGCCACGGTAGATCTGATGGAGAGTTTCTTGCAAATGATCAAGAATCCTAAAATTTTGGTTTTGGGTTTAGGAGAAATTGGACAAGATATTGCCAAAACACTCTTTGAAAAAGGTCACGAAGGCATAACAGTTTGCAACCGTACTTTAGAAAAAGCCCAAGAACTTGCACCTCAGTATGGGGCGGATATTTTGCCTTTTGAAGAACTTGCCGCCAAACTTGGTAAATACGATGTGGTGATCTCTTCGGTAAGATCAGAGAGTTATACAATAAACGCAAGTCAAATAGCAGGAACAAAAGCAGGTGTTTCCTATTTCTTTGATTTGTCGGTACCTAGAAGCATAAACCCTGAAGTGGAAACATTACCAGGTGTGGTTTTATATGGTTTAGATGAAATTCAGAACAGAGCAAACGAGGCTTTGAAAAAAAGAATGGAAGCTATACCACAAGTAAAAAGCATTATAGCCGAAATGGTTTCTGAAATAGAAAACTGGTCGAGAGAACTTATGGTATCTCCGACTATACAGAAACTAAAAAGTGCTCTTGAGCAAATCAGAAAAGACGAGATGGCTCGTTTTGTGAAAGGCATGTCAGAAGCTGAAGCTGAGAAAGTAGATAAGCTAACAGCGAGCATGATGCAAAAGATAATTAAGCTACCTGTATTGCAGCTAAAGGCTGCTTGTAAGCGTGGCGAGGCAGATACATTGATAGATGTCTTAAACGACCTTTTTGATTTAGAGAAGGTTAATATTTAGTAGATTTGTTTTTTTGTTTATAAAGAAAGGCGGCTCATATGAACCGCCTTTTCTATTTTATTTTCTGAAAAGAAATAGCGTTAATTTCTATAATCTAAAGCGGGTTTTCTGGTGCCTAGAAGCGACTCGTATTTAAAACCACCTTCGGTTTTGGAATTGAATTCTTCTTTAGCTTTTTTGATAAGTTCTGGTTTTTCAAACAAATCGATAGCACTTAGCGTAAGTGTTTTGGCTGCAGTCATCATCCCTTTTACCCCTATCTGTGTGCCACCAGCAGCTACTGCTTGCCAGCTATGAGCGGGAGTGCCGGGAACCCAAGTGGCAGTGCTTAGGCCAGCAGTAGGCACAGTCCAACTTACATCGCCTACGTCTGTAGAGCCGCCGTTTGCCGATTTTTCAAAACTAAGTGGCTGAACCGTACTCGTATATTCCAAAGGAGTTTTTTTAACGCCTTCTGTGGTTTGTATTTTTTCCGCAAAAATTTTCTCTTCTGGAGTTAATATATATCCACCTACCGTGCTCATGTTTTGGTGTATGATGGTCGAAAGCGTTTCGTTTGGCAGAAGGTCATATACACCACCCAATATCTCTGATTCGGCACGTGTGCCGGTTCCTAGGGCAGCACCTTGGGCTATGTTTTCTATCCAAGTCCACATTTCTTTTACGTTGGTTCTGTTTGGGTGTCGTACATAAAGATATAGCTCCGCAAAGTCGGGTACCACGTTTGGTGCCTTGCCACCATTGGTGATTACGTAGTGTATTCTTGAGTCCTCTTGTACGTGCTCACGCATCATGTTTATCATGTCAGTCATTGCCTCTACTCCGTCAAGGGCCGAGCGACCGCTTTCTGGTGAAGCTGCTGCGTGTGCCGAGCGACCGTAGAATCTAAATTTGCCCGACTTGTTTGCCAATGAACTTGACGCATTTGCCGAGTTTTGGCTACCTGGGTGCCAATGAAGCACTACGTCTACATCTTTGAATAGGCCCTCTCTAACCATATATACCTTACCTGATCCGCCTTCTTCGGCTGGTGTACCATAAAATCTGATAGTGCCTTTTTGTCCTGTTTTTTTCATCCAGTCTTTTACTGCAATAGCCGCTGCTGCCGAACCCACTCCAAATAAATGGTGCCCACAGGCATGACCCGCCACGCCATTGAGAGATTCTTTGTCTGGCTTTGCCGCTTGCGATAAGCCGGGCAATGCATCAAATTCTCCTAATATGCCAATCACCGGCGAGCCTGAGCCAAAAGTAGCAGTAAATGCTGTTGGTATACCTGCTACACCCGCTACAACATTAAATCCTTCAGACTTGAGTTTGTTTTGAAGCAGTTCTGAGCTTTTGTATTCTTTGTAACCTACTTCGGCATAGTTCCAGATTTGGAGAGCAAGGTCGCCGTATTCGGCTTGTCTTTTTTGGAGGTTGTCTGCAACTTGAGTTTTGGTTTGACCCAATGCAGTACCTGCTATTAGTAATAGCGTTAATAGTTTTAATTTCATTAGATTAGGTTTATTGATTCATTATATCAAATATATGAAATTTGAAAAACTATTAATTAGATGTGTGGCTAAAACATCTTTTTATATGGATGAAATTAATTAAAGGACTCTTTTTGTTTACTATTTACATAAAAAAACTACTTTCAAATTTCTTTAAAAGTAGCTTCAGTATTCGTTTTACGGTTAAAGATTATCAGTCATTTTTTGCACCGTTTTTTATCCAATTTTGTACGGCTGTTATTTGGCAGTCGCTCGACTTATAACTTGGTGGCATAGGCCTATATCCGGTTGCGTAGCTAATTACACCCACAAATGTGCCATTTGTGGCCATCGCCTTCACATTGTTATAGTTGTCTAATATTACACCTCCCGACGCATTGCCCGATTGATGGCAACCGACACAGTTTACATCCAAATAAGGTTTGATTGTTCCACTGTAAGTTGGGTTTTCTGAGTTGATAACCACCGTGCAGTTTGTCTCTTTTGCTCCTTCTTTTATCCAGGTTAAAACTAAGTCTGTTTGCGTGGTAGTAAGTTTTGCTGCAGGCGAAGGCGGCATCCTGTTTTTGCCTGTATCTATCATCACTTTATACAGTGTGCTGCTGGCAGGGTTGGTCTTCGATATTCCCTTTTTTAGTATTCCCGCATAGGTGCTTAAGTCATACCCTTCAGCTTTTGTTTTGGTGTCATGGCAGCCACTTTTAGCACAGTTTGACTGAAAAAAAGGCAATATCTGTGTGTTAAAACACACGCCTGTTGGGTTAGTCACTGTGCCAGACGAAGGCGAACTACACGTAAGATTTGAGGTGCCGCCCGTTGAACCCGTACCTCCGGTATTTCCAGTTCCACCCGTAGTTCCATCGGTAGTGTTTGTGGTTGAACTTCCGGCAGGAACTGCGTCATTCTTTTTATATAAACAACTTTGTAAGGTGTATATCAGGATAAATGAAAAACAAGCTTTTGTTAGTACTCTCATAGGTGGGATGTTTAGGTGATGCGATTATTTTTTTTGAAAAACGAACTTGCATTTCACAGAAATTTCTTCCGCTATTTTTGCCATTACTAAGGTTGGTACGTCTATTTTATGGTCTTTGAGTGGTATCAGAAAATCTGATGTTAAGGTTATTTGGCCGTTTGCTACTGTTAACTTTCCGCTAAGCGTTCTGTCTTTGCTTACGCCATGCATTACGAGCTGACCTTTGGCCGTTACCAGATAGGTTCCATTTTTAGAATAGTCTATCAATTCTTGAATCTTCCCTTTAAAAGTACCAATCGGATATTTGTCTGACTCCATGTAGTTTTCGTTGAAGTGCTCTTCCATCAGATGATTCTTGAACTTGAAATCAACCATGGTCATTTTTACTGCAACCTCATTCTTGTCAATGTCAATTACTGCCGCCACTTTTTTGTTAAGAGCCGAAATGTTTTCTAAAGGAGTCTCTGAGAAGAAACTGGTTTCTCCTGCTTTGCAGAGGTAAATATTTTGAGCAAAACCTCCGAAATTAATCAAACTAAGAGCGAGTATTATTTTTATCTTTTTCATTTTTTATCAAAGCTAAATGTTCTTGAAATATTAAAACCGTAGTGTATGTCACCTTTTAGCCACGAACCCGCAGTTTGCGTTAAAAACTGACGTTCTACCATGCCCAGGGAGTTGGTGAAATGCAACTGAAACACGTGCCCGCCGGTCTCGATGTCAAAACCCATAGAAAGCGAATTATAATTTGCCGTATTAGGCTTTAGTCCTGCCTCGAGCGATGTCGGTAGTCTATAAAAGTACTCGGCATTTAAGGTCGTTCTTTTGGTAATTTTTACTCGGCCGCCTACGCCCACCAAAAACACGTCGTTGGGGTCAAGGGTGGTTTCTACTTTGTTTCTGTGCACCCACGTAGGGCTTACTTGTAGCGAAAGTTTGTCGTTCATTTTTCGAGCGATGAGCAACTGACCGGTATATGTGAAACGTTCGAAATTGTTATAAAACATAAACTGCGGACTAGTAGAAAGCGAGATAGCATCCCAAGTGGCTAAAGCTGTTAAACTCACGGGCGATGCCCCTTTGCCACTTGCCTGTCGGAGTATTTTGTATTTGGCAAAGGAGTCAAACGTCTTTTGAGAGGTACTTCTACCCAAGCCCACCATCAGTTTGTCTGTGAGGCCGTATTCTAAGCCAAGTCTCATAGTGGCTTGATCAAGGCCAAAGAAATTATAAGCCCCATCGTTTAGTTTACCAAACCTGTGCGAAATCCTAAAATCCAAATGGTTTTTAGCAACTGTTTCTACCGAATGACCATTTATTACACGCGTTGACTTAAAAGTGGCACTGGTATATTTTTTGGTTTGCTTCACGTTTTTGTCTATTTCGTCAAATAGGTCTTGAGCAAAAACCGCGGGGCCAGCCAATAGTATGAAGAGCAGAATTCTATATTTCATGGTTGTTTTGTTATGAAGTAATGGTCAATGTGGTACCCGAAAGGCTTGTTTGGTAAACGGTCAATCCTTTGCTTCCATTGCTGTTTAGTCCTTTTCCGCTTGTGTCAAATCTGGCTCCATGGGCGGTGCAATACCATTCTTTGTTAGAAAACGTAATTTGTCTTTGGCCTTCGTGGCTACAAGTCAGAGTGGCTGCTACGTAGGTGCCGTTGTTGTTGGCTACCACTATGCTGTTGATAACTTTGTAGCCGCCGTTGTTTTTTAATACCGCGTTTTCGGCTGCACTCAAGTCTACGGTTACGTTGCCTATTGGCGTGGTACCACTTTCGTTTACGCAGCTGTCTAGTCCATAAATAGCTAAAAGCGAAGCTCCCGTGAAGCCAAGTTGCTTAAGGAAGTTGTTGCGACTGATTTTTTCTTGTAGTTTCATATGTTTATTAAATTGTTTGCTTTATTCTCTTATACGGACTTTTAAAAAAAATGCTTCCACTTAGATAATATTTTTTTTAGTGGAAGCAAAAAAGAAAATACTCCGTATATGTTTTAAAGTACCTTTACTCCCATATCTTATATAAGAATCTGTGTTTTTTAAGAAAAGAAATAAAGTTTTTGATTTAACCGAGGTTTTAGCGGGCTGCCGAAACAATGCTCCTGCTTCACAAAAGTTATTGTTCGAAAACTACAGTAGACTTGCTATGCGGATTTGTTCCAAATACGCCACCAATGACGTGGAGGCGGAAGAGATGATTATGGACGGTTTTTTTAAGGTTTTTAAAAACATACACAAGTATGACGAGGGTTTTCCTTTTGGGGCGTGGTTTAGTAAGATTATGGTAAATACTTCGATTGATTATTTCAGAAAAAATCATTCGAGAATCGCATTTACAACTATTGAGGAGGCTTATAACGTAGATTTCGCTCCAGAAAGCTTGGACTTGCTGTCTGTAGACGAGATTTTGGATTTTGTCAGAAAACTATCTCCGGTGTATCGGACGGTGTTTTCTTTGGCGGTGATTGACGGCTATTCATCTCCTGAAATTTCAGAGATGCTTGGGGTAACAGAAAGTGCAGTTAGGGCGAACCTTTCGAAGGCAAAAGGCCGACTGCAAGTTTGGATTAATGACTATTTAAAAAGACAATAAAAATTCTATATGAAAGAAGATTTATTTGATAAAAAAATAAGAGAAAAGTTTGAGCAAATAGACAAGCCCGTTAGTAGCGAGGCGTGGTCTAAGCTTAGCAGAACTTTGGGTACAGCCTGGTGGCTTATCTTTCTTCAAAAATATGCCTTGCCTTTGTATGCCGCTTTGGCTACTGGTTTTTTGGGTTATTCGTTGTTTCAAAACCAAGAACTGAATCAAAAAGTAGACACGCTGGGAGATCGGTTTTTACAAATTGAAAACCGAGAAAGTACGGTGCAAACCATTGTGCATAAAGACACCGTGTATATAGAAAAGACCATCTACCTAAAGCAAGGCTCTCAAGTGGCGTTAAATGATAGCAAGCTAAGTGAATTGACAAAATATGTAGTTCAGTTACAAAAAGAATTTGACGGTTTGGTGACCAAAGTTGAAAAAGAAGAGCGGGTTACGGAATCGAAAAACCAAGAATCGGCAAAAGAGCTAAAGACGCTGGTTAAAACCATGACAGACAATAACCAAAAAGTGATAGAAGCGATAGAAGAAGCTCCGCTTTTGACTGAGAAAAAACTGCGTGAAGATTCGCTTTTGGTACCTGATCGGCGATTTCCTGAAGCCGAGGGAGTACCAGCCAAAAAGAAGTTTTCTTTACCAAAAGTGGAGTCTCGACTGGGCCTCGAAGCCGGAGTTTCTAGCCAGCAAAGTTTTGTGCTTGGGCCTGTGTTTGAGTATTTTTTTAATCCCAGTATGAGTGTAACTGCAGGAGCCCAAATTCATAACTTTAGAGAGATGGAGTATTTTGGCACGCAAGGTTTTAACCAAGCCACGGGCAAAGACTTCGTAAAGTTGTATGGCTCGCAGATTTCGGCTTACGACAATATCAAAGATATTTATATAAAAAATACAGCATTTGAGATACCCTTAAAAGTTAACTACTATATGCCGCTAAAGCAGGATTTTGATCTGATGCTAAGCTACGGTACCCATCTCGACATAAAAGGCTATCAGTCGCTTAAGGCTGAGTATGACTATAAAGGAGAGAGCATTTACCAAAAAATACAAACCAAAGGTAATACAGATTTATTGCACAATATGATTTTCGGTTTGGGCCTGCAGTATCGCCGTCAGAACTATATATTTAAACTTACGCCTTCGTTTACCTATAACTTCAGAGAAGTAGATTTTCAGAAATCGGGCGGTGTGTTTACACTAAGTGGGGGTGTGTTTTTGAAGTTGAATAAGTAAAAAAAGGAACATTGAATTTTTCGGGTCAGACATTCGGTTTCCACCTTTGTGTCTGACCCTGTATTTTTTTAGTGATACATCCGCTTCAGTTTTCCAGCGGGTAGGCCTGCCCCTTCTACTCGGATTTCTTTGCGACGCTCGTACATCTGCATACCAAAAACCTTCCCCACGGCTTTAATTATTTGTTGGCATATAAATTCTACAAAAAAACCTCCGAAAATTATCACGGAGGTTTCAGGTTGTTTACGAAGCTTAGATTATAAACCTGTGTATTTATTCCCTAATATTAGTTTTATCTCTAAACCAAAAAGGGCTTTGAACTTCTTCTACTTTGTATTGCTTATCTTAAAGTTTAATTTGAATCCCAAGGGTTGGAAATATTCCGCTTATTCGTTTTTGCTTATCAGTTGGCAACAATCCGCCATCAAATTTGTAATTTGATATTTCGAATGTGAAACCTATATGGTTTGTTATAAAATATCTAGCTCCATATTGATACTTCAGCTGAAAGTTTTCACCTACGGGATTTCCTTGATTTGTTCTTTTAGAATAAACAGGGCTTATACCTAGATATGGGTCAAATTTGCCAGAACTCACCAAATGGTAGTTTAGTATTGGACCAATGGCAAATTCAGAATTTGCATCATTTTTATTTTTTACTGAAGTGTACCTAAAGCCGAGTCCTAATTTGTTTTTCAAAAGCGAAATTCTATGCTCGGCATGTAGGTCAATAATATAAAATTTTTTATCTGGCATTTTAAGACTTGAACCAAATACTCCAATTCCAATTTCGTTCCGAAGGAGGGCATTTTTTTGGGCATTAGTATTTATTAGTATTAAAAAAAAATATGTGCAAAAAAATAATTTTTTCATATTGTTTTTCATTTAATTTTTAAATATTAATTCATACCCATCTTGGACAACCATCGGGACAATTGCAGCCACAAAAACCGCAGCATTCTGCAATATAATCTAATCCGTATTCAGACACTAAAAGGCTTAATTGATAATTTCCTAATAAATCATTTGCAGCCCATATACCAAAAATAACCGGTACTTGTGCTGTTGTCATATAAAATACGCAACCCCATTGATACCATTTACATTTAGGACCTTCAGTAATATTTTTCAATCTTGCATTCGATGTTGATGTTGAGGCTATTTCTTTTAGAAAATCAAGTTTGATAGTGAATAATTTTTTCTCATTTGCACTAATTTTATTGTTTTCTAGAATTAATTTCCTAGCCTCCTTAAAGTTTTTTTCAAAACTTTTTTCATCACCAGAATTGTTTAATAAATCTCGTATTTTTTCAACTAATGAAATGGCATCTTTACTAAACACTTTATCATCTAATGTTAATGACATCCTTGCCTCATTATTTTCCATTGTTAGTCTTTGCATTCCTTTAGAATACTTTTCAAATGTAAATGCCATTGGGGATTTTAACTTAGTTTCGTACTCATTGGCAAATTTGTCAAAATCTTTTTTCTCTAAATTTTTTGAATATAAAATGTCTTTTTGAGATTTAATAAATTCAATTTGTTCGTCGCTAATTGTCGAAAAATCGACTTGATCAATTATGTTTGAACTATTCTTAGGGGCCGAAACTGTTGATGTTTTGTCATCTTTGCAAGAATTGAGACTTTGTAGAATTAAGATTAAAACTAGAATCTTTTTCATTGTGTTATTTTTTTAAAAGTTTGTGCTTCCATAAAGGAGGAAAAGCGATAGCCTATCAGTAAAGACTGATGCCTTTGTGTTATTGATTTCGAAATCTAAAGTTATGAATTCTGTCACAATGTATGCAGGGGGGGAGAGATTTGCGAATATTTTTTTCATTATCTTTCCTTCTTCTAACATTTGTTTGATTTTTACTGTGTTTTGCGGTATTGTTTATGGTAAAGTATTTATTTTCAGCAATATACATGATGTCATTTAATCATTTTTGTGTATCATTAATTGTATTTTCGCATTGCTGAAGTTTTTATCCTCACCAACTTCACCACTTTTCAAGTAAGACCTTCGGTTGTCGATTTTCGGTTTCGAATTAATAGATGTTTAATGAAAATGATACTTTTCCTGGACTTCGAACTTTTTGCAATAATGGATTATTTTTAGCTTTAGTTTTTCATTGAGTTTCTAAAATGTAATTTTGTTTAATAAAAAATTATGCGAATGGAAAAAATGGACAGGAGTTTTCATTGGTCTGGTAAATTTGATGAAAACGAGGAAAGGCTAAAAGAGTATTGGCCTCAAACAACTCCTAGACAGCGATTGGAGGCTGCTTTTTATCTCAATTCTGTGGCGTATAATTTTGATATCAACAACCCACACCCAAAATGGACAGGACGGTGTTTTCAATGAGAAAAAACAGATAGACGGGAAATATTTTTAATCCAGCTTCGTCATTTAGGAAGTTTCTTACGGGCGAACGAACTTTTACTTATTACTCCTTTTTCTAAGGAAAATTGATATATTCTAAAAGAATCATCTCCATCAAGTCTATTATATCTTGCTGGGTCTTGGATTATCCTTATTTTTTTATTTTCATCCAATATAGGTTTCCCGTCTTCCCAGCCGTCGAAAGTTAGAATATATGGTCGGTTTTGTTTGGGTGGTTTTATGTAAAGTCTATCTCCTATTATATCTGCCCAACAGCCTGAAGTGCTTTTGTGGATTGGTATATTTTCTTTTGTGTTTGTTTTGAAAAGAATTATCTCCGAATGGTATTTGGCATAAGTGAAGGTTGAGTCAATGTTTGCCTGTTGGTCGTCTAAAACTACACTCATATTCCATTCAAAGTATGGTAATTGCGATATGTCTTCCTTTACTAGTACAATACCAATATCGTTTTTATACCAGTTGTTTTTTCTAGCATCACTTATATACTCTCTAATGATGCCCTTTTCGACATCGTTAAGTGTTCTTTTTTTGCAATTTTCTTGAGCAAACAGGTTCGAAAGTGAAAAAAATGAAAATAGTAATATTATATTCTTCATGTTGATTTAGCATTTTGGTGAAAGAGTGTTATTTAATTGATTACTACCAGCAGCTCCTTCCATATGCTAGTATAATATTATTCTTAAGCTTAGTTGTGAGTGGCAGGGTCGTTTGGGACCCGCGAAAAATCTTTCGGAGGCTTCTTCATTTTTTAATATGGTCACCTTCTTCTGTGAAGGACTCCGTCTTTTGTAAAGACAAATATTCTTATATCAACCTTTGAAAGTTTCTTCGTGCATCCTTCTTTGTTTTCACAATTTTATTAGCTTATATTCCGTGCTTAAACTAGTATATTCAGGTTTTTTAAAAACACTTTTGCCATTTCTTTTTATATCAATTCCTGCACCGAATTTACTATTTTCTGAACATTTTACAATACACTTGGCTGCAAGACTTGGATCACTCCCTAGGAGGTACACAATACTTAATGTGTCTTTATCTCCATTTGGATAGCTTATTATTTCTTTATAGTTCATGTCGCCAACTAAACAATCCTCTCGTTTAACACTAAACGGCGGATAATTAATACCCTCAAACTTAACTGGATTAATTTTTCTGGTTACGCTAAGGAATCCAGTGTTTTCCATTCTTTGAATATAAATTTTCGATATATCTATTTTCGAATTTTTTAATAAATCATTTCCATTCCCATCTACTTTTTCGAGCATTACGGTATGATTTTGAAAATAACTTATATAGGCTCTATCGCAATTAGAATCCAGAGAAACATTTTCTTTACATGATCCCCAAAATAGTACAGCTAGTAATCCTGAAAATAAATTTTTCATCGTGTTATTTTTTAAAAGTTTGTGCTTCTATAAAGGAGGAAAAGCGATAGCCTATCAGTAAAGACTGACGCCTGTGTGATATTGATTTCGAAATCTAAAGTTATGAATTCTGGCTCAATTTATGCTTGGGGTGGGTGGGATTTGCAAATATTTTTTTCATTACCTTTCCTTCTTCTAACCTTTGTTTGATTTTGACTGTGTTTTGCGGTATTGTTTATGGTAAAATATTTATTTTCAGCAATATACATGATGTCATTTAATCATTTTTGTGTATCATTAATTGTATTTTCGCATTGCTGAAGTTTGTGTTTTCATGAACTTAATCTCTTTTCCAGACTCACCTTCATTCTACAATTAACGAATTAAAACATTACCAAATTATCACATATTATCAGTGATACATCCGCTTCAGTTTTCCAGCGGGTAGGCCTGCCCCTTCTACTCGGATTTCTTTGCGACGCTCGTACATCTGCATACCAAAAACCTTCCCCACGGCTTTGATGCCGTGTTTGAGCCTGATGCGGTCCATGGCTTGGTAGAGGTCGGCCATGTGGGCTGACTGGTCAAAGAGCTGTATTTGACTAAAGCCGGGCACCATTTTTCCAAACTTTATGCCGATGAGCCGTATAAGGAGACGGCGGTCGTAGAGTTTTTCAAATATCTCTAGTGCTTTTTCTTGTAGGTCGTGGTCGTTTGCGGTGTAGGGCACACTCAGCTGCCGTAGGTGTGTGTCAAAGTTAGAATACCTGATTTTGACGGAGATTTGGCCCACGCAGCGGTTTTTTCTACGGAGCTCGTAACAGAGTTCCTCGGTCATTTTTACGAGTATAGACCGCAGTAAGCTCATGTCTGTGGTGTCTTTGTCAAACGTCATTTCTTTCGACATCGACTTCTGGTCGCGGTAGGGGATAACCGGGCTGTGGTCTATACCGTTTGCTTTTTCCCAAAGGCTTATTCCGTTTTGTCCCAACACCGCCTCCAGCATTTTTCGGGGCATTTCGGCCAGCATGCCTATGTTTGTGATGCCAAGGTTGCGGAGTTGCTGCCCCGTAACTTTTCCTATCATGGGCATTTTGTGTATCGGCAGTGGACTCAGAAACGAGCGTTCGTCGCCCACCTTGATAAACCGCTGTCCGTTGGGTTTTGACTCGTTGGTGGCTACTTTCGAGACGGTCTTGCCGGTGCTCATGCCAAACGATATGTTGAGCCCCGTTTCTTTGGTGATTCTCTGGCGGAGTTCGGTGGCGTATTTGTAGCTGCCAAAGTATCGGTCCATGCCCGTAAAGTCGGCATAGAACTCATCTATAGAGGCTTTTTCTAGCAGAGGCAGGCTGCCTTCCATTATTTCGGTCACCATGTTTGAGTAGCGGGTATAGCTCTCAAAGTCGCCCCGAATCCAGATGGCGTCTGGGCAGAGTCTGCGGGCCATTTTGCCGGGCATAGCTGAGCTTACGCCGAAGGCTCTGGCCTCGTAGCTACAGGCGGCCACTACGCCTCGCTCGCTCATGCCGCCCACTATCACAGGTTTGCCGAGCAGTTCGGGGTTTTTGAGCCGCTCCACAGACACAAAAAACGAGTCTAAGTCAAAGTGGGCGATTGTACGCGTGGGTGTATTTTGTTTCATTTTATAAGTAGTATTCTCTGTTTCAAATTTGGTAAAAATATTGGCAAAACATTGCTCGTAATTTTAGCAAGGCTATATATTGCTAAGGTTTGTAGATAGTTTTTTTAATAGCATGGAGAAATGGGTGGATGTATACTATTATTTCGTATTCAGTATTTTAGATAAAAACATTTTTTGGAAAAATAGACCAGAAAACACAAATGAGGAAATTTTGTAGATGGCACGAAAATTGGGCTAAAAAGCGGAGGTGAAAATTGGAAAAACCTTTAAAATAATTTCATACTTTTACGACGCACAATAACCAAATATCATATTAAATGAACCCACTCATTGAGATAGCTAATCAGATCTTTCAAATAGAAAAAAAACTCACAAAAGACGGAGTTTCCGACCAATACGCTAGGTATATTCAAAAAATCAAACAGTCACTTTCGGAATTAAAAATCAGCTTTCATGACCCTGAAGGCGAAAAATATTCCGATACCCGAACAGACATAGAAGCCAACATAGTAGGCGATGGCAAAACCGATTTTGTGATAACGCAGGCTATAAAACCCATAGTTTTTGAGGATGATAAAGTAGTACAAATGGGCGTAGTAATAGTGGAAGGCAAATAACAATACACATGGAAACGATAAACTTTGGAATAGACCTAGGCACCACCAACTCGTTGATTGCCAAATTTGAAGATGGAAGCGTAGAAATTTATAAAAATCCATTGGGCCTAAAAGAGTCCATACCCAGTTGTGTGGCCTTTCGGGGCGAACGCATAATTGTGGGAGATAAAGCCAGAGAGTGGCTCCTCAAAGACCCTATGAATGTTTTTGCGAGTTTCAAAAGAAAAGTGGGGACGGATGAAAACTACTACATTACCTCTCAAAACGACACCATAAGCCCCATTGCACTTTCGGCTCATGTACTCAAAGAGATGAAAAACTTTGTGCATACCGGAGAGGTGCCACAGGCGGTAGTCATAACTATTCCGGCGAGTTTTGATACCATCCAAAGTAACGCTACTAAGCAAGCCGGTTATGAGGCGGGCTTTAAAGAAGTGGCCTTGCTGCAAGAGCCCATTGCGGCGTCTTTGGCGTTTTTTAACAAACACCTTTCGGAGTCAAAAGAAAAAGGAAAATGGTTGGTGTATGACCTCGGCGGTGGCACATTCGATATCGCTTTGGTGGGTATTGAAAACAACGAGATGAAGGTCATTGATCACAAAGGAGACAACTACCTGGGTGGCGTAGATTTTGACCACTTGATAGTGATGGATGTCATTGTGCCTAAGTTAATTAGACTAACAGGAAATATGCAGATGACCGAGCAAATCAAAAGCAGGCAAAAGGTTTTTGAGAAGCTTTATTTTGTGTTGCTGCTTAAAGCCGAAGAGGCAAAAAAAGAGTTGAGCAGCTCGGCATTTACCGAAGTTGAGGTCGAGTATGAGCTTGAAAATGGTAACATAGAGGATTTTGTTATAGAAGTAACCCGCGAAGAGCTAAATGCCGTAATAGCTGATAAAATCCAGGGTACTATTGCCATGATTTTAGATATTTTGGAGCGAAATAATCTCACCAAAAATGATATAGAGGAGCTAATTATGATTGGCGGAAGCACATATATACCCTATGTAAGAGAGAGCGTAGCGGTCGAAACCGGGATAGTGATTAACACCAAAGCTGACCCAACCACGGCGGTGGTGGTAGGTGCTGCTTATTTTGCCGGAAATAAACCCAAACAAAGAGAAGCAGAGGTTAAGCCAAAAGAAAACACCGAGGACTCGGGGGCTATTGGATTAAAATTTGGATACAACAAAACCACCAAAGATTCGGAAGAGTACGTTTCACTGTCGGTGACTAACTTTAAGAGCGGTTGTTTTTATAGAATTAGCAGGGAAGACGGCGGTTTTGACTCGGGCCTCAAAGCCTTAACGCCTACTTTTGGGGAGTTTTTGTTGGTGTTGCCAAATCGTAAAAATGTCTTTAATATTCGTTTATTCGATGAGTTTTCTACGCCACTTGATGCAGTTTTTTCTCCTATAGAAATAACACACGGACTGTTTAATTTATACGGTCAGCCACTCCCCGAAGACATTTGTATTGAGGTAGACGACCTGTCAAATAACGCCACCAAGTGCGAGGTGGTTTTTGCTAGAAATAGTATTTTGCCTTTGACCAAAACCTTGTATAAAGAGATAAGTAAAACAATCAGAAAAAACTCCGATGATGTAATCTTTATTAACCTTTTGGAAGGAGACGGAGGCCAACACCCGAGCACCAATAAGGTTATTGGAGTTATCGAAATCAAAGCCGAATTTCTTACAAATGATATCATTAAAGGCTCAGAAGTAGAGCTTTTGGTGGAGATGTCGGAGTCGCGAGACATAAAAGTGAGTTTACTGCTGGGCATGACCAACCAAAGTTTCAATGAGGTTTTTAGCCCAACAAAAAGATATGTGAGTGCCCTAAAACTGCAAGATGAAATAAGTGAACTCAGGGGGCAGCTAAGGTTGGACTTAGACAAGGCACTCCGAAACGAAGAGTTTGAGTTTGCGGCTCAAATTCAAACCAAAATAGATAAAGTGCAGCACTTGTATGAGCAAGCTAAAAGCATTAGAAACGAGGGCCTTACAGACGAGAAATATCAAATAGACGAAGCTAAGCGAAAACTTGCTCAGCAACTTTACGCATTGGGCTCGTCTAACACCAAAGTGTATCGCATAAAAGAGCGTTTTTATGAGACAGTGGAGCTGCTTCAGTCGTGGATAGAAACCTTTCAGGATATTCCGGATAGGTTTAAAGAAGGCATAAAAGAATTGATGGAAAACAAACACGAAGTGGCCAAAAGCAACAACTACTTTATAGTAGAAGGACAAAATGCCAAGGCCAATAAATTAGTCAATAACGTAATACTTTATACACCCACGTTGCTGATTTCGTATTTCCATATCTATGCATCGCTTTCGCCTCAAGAATATTCGGATTACAGGCGTGCTCAGACCGAGATAGCAAAAGGAGAGAAAGCCATAGAAAGACAAAACTATGAAGAACTCAGAGGGATACTTTTGAGCTTAAGTAGCTTATCAAAAAGCGATGAGCCTTTAGAAGTTAAAATAAAAGGAACTGGATTAAGCTAAAATAACACACACACAATCACATGAGCTATTTGTCTCCATTGCACATTTTAGAAAGTATAGATATTAATCCAGATGAGTTAAATGCGGAAGGAATAATAAGACTTAGAAAAAAGCTACTCGCAGACTTTAACCTTAGCGGAGAGGTAACTATCGATATAGGCGGAAAGAAGTATTCGAAAGATGAGATTCTGAAAACGATAGATAAGCTAAAAGATCTAGAGAATTTGGATTCGCATTTGAGAATTTTTCAAAACAAAACCCTACTTAATTGGATAGAGTCTCCCAACCCAACGCACTTTTTTAAGTACGATTTCATTAATTTTTTGAAAGGAAAAGAACAAGACCCTTTTTATGGTGACACAGTGGGTTTGGCCTTGTTTGATTTTTTATTTAAAAAAGTAAAAAGCCGAAAATTTAAAGATTCCAGCGATGTTTTAGTGATAATTACTAGCTTAACTTACACCGACATAAGTCCATATTACGACAAACTCTATAACGAAATTCATTTCATTGTAGAAGATTTGTCAACTCGAGCACACGCCTCCAATGTGCCCATGGACAAAGTCAACTTTAGGTTTATTGCTGAGCCAGACTGGGCAGACTTTCTCAACTATTTACCCGATGGATTTGAAGAAATAAGAAACGAATATTGCAGAACAGCCATTAATTATATTTCGGTTATTCATAAAAGTTTCGCTCAGTTTGCCTACGAGATAAACTATATGCTCACTCAAACCGAATGTGATTACGAGTTAAAGGTGCTCATAGAAAACAATCAGAAAATATTAGATTCTAATGCATCTGCCGGAGGAGGTGAAACGAGCTCATGGGGCTACATTAAAATTATACTTTGGGTAGGGTTTATTTTATTTAGAATGATTGCCTGTGCCACCTAAAAGGCTAGTTTCATTTCAGATGATTGTCGTTTAATTTTCCTTTTTGGGAAATTGCGTTTTCTTTTCAGTTTTAGAGTATTACTTTTGTTGCCTCGAAACCAAACAGAAACCACTTGACAAAACACGTACTTTTACTTTGCATAGCCTTCATACTTAGCACTTCTGTCTCTAGGGCTCAAGACTCTTGGGGCGTGGGAGTTTCGGGGGCATATAATTTTCCACTCAAATCTATCGGAGTAGGTGTGCGTAGCCAGATACCACTGGGTGTAAAAATGGCGGTTAGTCCCCAAGTAAGATACTTCCCTAAATCAAACCAAGTTAATGAAGTTTATGCGGCAGTGGCTTTTCAATATAACCTACTTAACCCCTACCAAGAAAGAGGGCACAAAAGATATATATACAAAAACAACAAACCCACCGTTTATACCACTATAGAAGTGGCCTACAATCAGTGGATTAACTATTTGCCGACTTTGAGTAAAAATGCTAAGAAAAATAACATATTGGGCAATGTGGGCCTCGGTGCTGCTATAGGAAATAGTAGTGTAAGACTTTTTGCCGAAGCAAAATATAATGTACTTTGGAATGAAACATTTGGCGAAATAGGCCTTTTGGTTTTTCCGGGTACAATCAGAAAAAACAGATATTCATCATGTCCGAAAATAAAATAAACATGAAAACAAATCCCATTTTACTTCGCTTTTTGATTGCACTGCTTTTTGTAGGTTTCATGGTTTCGTGTTCTACCGATCGCTTAAGTCCTATTGAGTCTAATCCAAATACGGGCATTGTGATAGGCTTGCCACTACCCACACCGCCGCCAGCAAAAGATACGATTCCGGATATTAAAACTAAGGTATTTCTTAATGGAAATTCAGGTTTGGGACTAGAAAAACTAGAGCCCTTACGCCGAAAAATAACGGTAAATAGCAATGCTGATTTGCCAATTATTGGACCAAAAGGCACAAAGTTGTATTTTAATAATTATACCTTAGTTAAGCCAAACGGAGCAGGAGTAAACTATCCGTTTGATGTTGAAATTATAGAGCTCTATACGTTTAAAGACATGTTGCTTTACAGTAAGCCCACTACCTCTTTTGACAAGATTATAGTTACCGCGGGTTCATTTTATGTAAACGTAACCCAAGGAAATGAAACCCTAAGGCCAAACCCAAATTTCTATCCAGAAATACAGGTGCCTTCGGCTAAAGCTTTAGATACTCAAATGAAGATTTTTTACGAAGGGTTTGATGCAGTAGAAAGGGCTACCTGGGTAGTTTCTGATTCTACGCAAGGTCCCCAAGTTGCAGGCCCAGGTCCAACAAAGGAAAGAGAAGGAATTACGTTTTTTGGTAAAGGGTACTATTCTCTGTTTCCGAGTAAGTTTGGTTGGATAAACTGCGATAAGTTTTATAACTACACAGGCGAAAAAACACAAGTTAAGTTTGCGTCTGAATATCCAGATTTAAAAAACATGCTGGTGTTTATGATTTTGCCTAAAATCAATTCTATAATTCAGGTGTTCGATGGGCTTTCTTTGGCTGTTCCGGTAGGCGAAGAGGTTAAGTTGGTAGTTGTGGGTAAAACCGAGAAGGAGGAATACTATTCGTTTTACGAAGAGTTTAAAGTAGCCCCAAACCAAACACGAAAGATACTTTTGGCACCCACCACCGAAAAAGAGTTTTATGCACTCTTAGAAAAGCTTTAGTGTTTGCGACTCTCGGAGATGTAATACTCTGATTCGCAATACGGGCATTTTATTTTTCCATCCTTGTTCTTGGAGCCTTTTATGTGCTCGCTAAAGCCCGAGGCTAATATACCAGCTGGCATAGCAAAAAGCGAAATACCGGCTATAGCAATAAATGCTCCCAATACTTTTCCGAGTTTGGTGACGGGGTAAATGTCGCCATAACCCACTGTAGTCATGGTGTTTACTCCCCACCAAAGTGCCGCAGGAATAGAAGTGAAAACTTTTGGCTGAGACTCGTGCTCGATGAAATACATCAACGAACTGGAAATAATCATTAAGAAAAAGATAAACGAAAAACTCAAAATGAGCTCTTCTCGCTTGCTCCTAAGCACATTGTTTATCACCCGAAATGCATGAAAATAACGACTCATTCTAAACAAACGAAGAATTCGGAGTAGTCGCAATATTCGGATAAAACCGAAGTCAGCCGTAAACATTGTGAAGTAAAACGGAGCTATAGCCAGGAGGTCTACTAAGCCCCAAAACGAAAAGAAATAAGACAGCCTTCCTTTTATCGGGTGGCTGTGTTGTCGGTTTTCTACATAAGACCAAATACGCAGTAAGTATTCTACCGTAAAAATAGATACGGACAGCAGCTCAAACTCTACAAAAAGGTGGTGATACGAGGCCGAGAAGGTGGGCACCGTGGATAATATTATGGCAATAGAATTGAAAAAAATTAGGATTGAGAGCGTAATGTTTACCGCAAAACTCAATCCTTTTCTTTTAGAATAACTGATTTCTAAGGCATTAAATACCTTATTTCGAATAGTTTGTGCCATGTTTTATTTCAAAAAAAATTCGGTTTATAAAATGGCTGTCCCTTTGAAAGGAATACAATTATCTCAACTTAAGTGTCACAATGCTCACTACTGCTAACACTATGGCCACTATCCAGAATCGGGTAACTATTTTGGCTTCGTGGTAGCCTTTTTTCTGAAAGTGGTGGTGCAGTGGTGACATTAAAAACAAGCGGTTGTTTTTGGCATATTCCAAGCCTTTTTTACGCTTTTGGTATTTAAAATAACCCACCTGAAGTATCACCGAAATGTTTTCAGCCAAGAAAATACCACACATAACAGGTATCATAAGTTCTTTTCTTAAAATCAAAGCCAGAGTAGCTATCACACTACCTAACATAAGGCTGCCGGTGTCGCCCATAAAAACCTGAGCGGGGTACGCGTTATACCATAAAAAACCGATGCAGGCACCCAGAAAGGCCGCACAGAATATTACGACTTCGCCTGTGTTTGGCAATAGCATGATGTTTAGGTATTCGGCAAAAACTTGGTTGCCAGACAAATATGCAAATATAGCGAGCGTAAGTCCGATGATAGCCGAGGTACCAGCCGCTAGTCCGTCTATACCGTCCGTGATATTGGCCGCGTTAGATACCGCCGTGATGATAAAAATACAGATGAATACATAGGGCACCCAAGCTAAACTTTCTGGAAAAAAACTAGAAAGGAAAGTATAGTCAAGTTCGTTTCCTTTCAGAAACGGAACCGTGGTGGTCAGCTTGTCTATGTCTACGGCTTGACCGTTTACGTACTCTCGCACCTTTACGTTGTCGTTATAAAAAAGCGTAAGGCCTACAATTAGCCCCAAGCCTATCTGCCCGATAACTTTAAATGTGCCTTTGAGGCCTTCTTTGTCTTTCTTGAAAACTTTTATATAATCATCTATAAAGCCGATTAAGGTAGTCCAAAGGGTAGCGGTGATAAGCAAAATGATATAGACGTTTTCTAGTTTGGCAAAAAGCAAAACTGGAATCATTAGTGAGGCCAAAATAATGAAACCGCCCATGGTTGGCGTTCCTTTTTTCTCAAGCTGACCCTTAAGGCCAAGGTCTCTGATGCTTTCGCCTACTTGCAGGTTTTGCAGTTTGCTTATAATGGGTTTGCCGTAAAATGCCGCAATAAAAAGCGATAAAATAGTGGCTGCAGAGGCTCTAAATGAAATATATCGAAAAACACCCGCACCCGGGAAGTCGAACATTTGGTCGAGATAACTAAATAAATAGTAAAGCATAAATTATGGTCGTATTTTAGTCTAGGTAAGCAAAGTTAAAGTTTTTTGTTGGCAAATTATAGAACGTGTAAAAATGTGAACAGAAATAATTAATATAGTACAGATGTGGTTTCGCAATTAGGCTCTTCTATATTTTTAAAATCCTTTGGCTTATTCTTTTGTTTTCTTGATAAAAAAGTGGTCGGTCTATCAAAATTGACTTGAACGAAGAATTCTTTTGTTTGAAAATTATTATTTTGGTTTATTTGCAATCCATATAACAAAACAAGTAAAATGGCGAGAAAGAATAGGGTTCCGATGGTAGAATGTAGAAACTGTGAAGCAAAGCTTAAAGCCGACGATTCTTATTGTCCCAACTGCGGACAAGAAAACCACGACCACCACCTCACCATAAAAGCCATGCTTTATGAGTTTGTAGAGGGAATCACCCATTTCGACAATAAAGTATTTAGTTCACTAAAAACACTTTTTGTTTCTCCTGGCAAGCTTTCCAAAGATTTTATTGAGGGCAAACGCGTCCGATATGTGCCGCCTGTCCGCCTTTATATTTTTGTAGCTTTTATTTTCTTCTTTGTGATGAATATCGTTTTGTCAAAACTGGTGGAATCTATTTTGGATTCGAGCAAACAGTTAGATTCGATTAAAAAAGTGGGTACTACACACCAAATAGGAATAGATAAAGCTCAGTATGAAGATTTAAAAAAATGGAAGAGTCAGAATGAGCTAAGACAGGCTGTTTTGGATATGGTGAAAACCAATAAAATTGATTTAGATAAAAAAGACAAAGAAGGTAATGAAACACAAGTGATATCAAAGGCTATGTTTTCGGATTTCATTAATAAAAACGCGTATGATTCAGTTTCATTGGAAGCACGAAAAACAGATATTGTTTTAGAAAAAACAATACTTAAGACTAAGGTTACTGTCAATGTAATGGGAAAAGAAAAAGAGCTAACAACCGATAAGGTTGACAGTATACGTTACCGACTTTCTTTTTCAGTAAAACCACAATATGATACCGTAGGCTTAAGCATCACAAAATTTGATGCAAAGGATTATTATAATGACGAACATAAGTTAGACTCACTTATAGCTAAAAGTGATTTGCCTTGGTACAAGAAAATGGCGAAAAAGAACAACTTCAAATTAGGCTATATTTTTACTTTTGGTAATGTGCTCGAAAAGAAAGTAGTTTTAGAGAAAATATCGCATAATGTTACCAAATACGGCTCCATCGCTATGTATATTATGATGCCCCTTTCTGCTTTGTATTTGTTTTTATTGTTTTATAGAAGGCAAAAATACTATTTTCCTCATTTTTTGTTTTCAATGCATTTACACACCTTTATCTTTATTTGCATCTCAATATTTATAGGCATAAGCTCCTTAATTAAGAAATATAAATTTGACACAGATCTAATCGCTTGGCTGTTTATCATATTCTTTGCAGGCATATATTTCTATTATTATAAAGCCCAGAAATATTTCTACGGAACCTCTCGCGTTAAAACAATTTTAGAAGGCGGCATAACCGCAGTTTTGTATTTTTTTACATTATTTGGGTTGGCTTTTGTAGTGTTTCTTGCTTCCGCTTTATTTTGATTTAAAGCTGTTTTAAATCTCACTTTTATGATTTAAAACTGATTTGTTTTTTTAATTTTGGTTATCACAACAAGTATAAAAAATATGATAATCACCAATTTGATAAAAAGCTTCAATACTTTCAATGAAGCTGAAGTCGAGAAAATTTGTAATGCTTTTGTACCTATTTCATTTGATGCCAAATCATTATTGTTAAACGAAGGGGAAATTTGCAATAAGGTATATTATGTCTACGAAGGGGTTCTAAGAGAATTTTCTTATATTGATGCAGACATAGACACAGACACAGACACAGACACAAGAACTTTAACCCACCATATATTGGCCGAAAATGAGTGGATATATCAAATAGAAAGTTTCCTTTTAGAAAAACCTTCAGCGTGTTGTATTGAAGCACTAAGCCCCATTAAGGCATTTTACATAATAAAGCAAGACTTAGAACGCCTCGTTTCTGAAATACCTTCTTTGGCCTATGTAATGATAAAAATTTATGAGAAATATCTTTTACAACTTGAACACCGTAATGCCTTTCACCGAATCAAAAGTGCCGAACTCCGTTTAGAAGTTTTTGAAAAAATGCAGCCCAATATCCAAAACCGTGTATCTGGTAAAGTTTTGGCCTCTTATTTAAACGTTACACCTCAGCAGCTAAGCCGCATTAGAAACAAACGAGCCCATGGGTAAATAATTTTTGGTAAAACATCAGCTATTGTTATTTAATCCCCAATAATAATAATCCCCCAAAGCCCTCCAAATGAACAATTGGCAATTTTTTTATTAACATTTGGCAATTTTTTCTTTCAAAAACCTTTCAGACCTTTACAAGCAACAAAGCCCCCCGAAGATCTTGGCAGACACAGGGAGGCTTTGGCTATTTAATCTTTTAACAAAATTAAACATGTAAATGTATGAAACAATTTATTATTTTAATGACAGCATCATTATTTTTTGTGGCTTGTAATAACCAAGACATACAAAAGCCCAGTGATGCTAATCAAATTAGTTTAATGGAAAATATTAAAGTGGAAAATGGCATCCTAAAGTTTGTTGATGAAGATCATTTTCAACTTACTATTTCAAAGTTATCATTAATGAAAGACATTGAAAAAATGACAGGTGCAATTGTTGAGTTTGAAAATTACGAATCAAATTATCAAGCCTATGATAATATTACAGAAAGTCAGTTTTCTCAAATTTCAAAATCAAATAAAACTAGTGGATACGAAAATATATTAAACATTCAAAGGGTTGACGGTAGCGAACCTCAAATTGTTAGAAACATTACATATGCACCATTAGGCTTGCTAATAAATAAAGAAGGTAAAGTAATTATTGGTAACAAAATTCACCAATTTTTTTACGATAAAGTTCTTGTTGCTAGCTACGCACCCACAGGAATAAGTTCTGTAAACGAAACTTATCCTGTAGAACATAAGGTTGTATTGAAAGAATTGAAAAATTTAAAACCGAGTGCAGAAATCAAATCCTGTGATCAATATCGGTATTCAGGAAATGAAAGACGTTTATGTGGTATAATAAATTATTCTTTATATTACTCTCCAGGAATCAGTGGGAAAACATATACTACTTTTACAACGGAACATCAAACTAGAACCTTAGGCTTTATTTGGTACACCTCGGTAATAAGTACTATTTCCTTATCCGGAACTGCTTATGTTGATTACAGTCCAGTATCAATTAATATGGTTACCACTAACGCCTCAAATACTAATTATTATGTCCCAAGTTATTGTAGTCCTGTTCCTGGCGGAACGTATTGCTCATCAGGCATAGTGACTGGATCAAGTACAACACATAAAGGTATAGGTTTGGATGGAAACTGGAAACAAGTAAATCTTTAATTTAATTAATAACAGGTTTCTGCCGCCTGTTATTTATTCTTCTCAGATTATGAATAAAATATTGTTACTAATTATTTTCTCAGTCTCGGCTTTTGCCCAAAATACAATATCTGCAATAGTGAAAGATAAAAACAGTAAAGAACTATTAGTCAATGTTATTATAAAAACCATTCCAGAAAGTCAGGTAATTGTTACTAACAAGTATGGACAATTTACTATTTCTACCCCCAAAAGTACATTGGCATTAGTACTCAGTTGTGTAGGATATCAATCCTATAAATTAGATTCCTCGGAATTTAAATTAAAAGAAATTTATTTAGAAACCCTCGTTACACAATTAAAAGAAATAGAAGTTAAAAGCCAAAAAAATGAAATGGGCATGATCAACATTAATTCAGAAAGTATTCGTGCGATTCCGATGTTAATGGGGGAACCTGATTTATTAAAAGCCTTAACCACATTTCCAGGGGTATTAAATGGACGAGAGGGAAGCAGTGGTTTGTTTGTAAGGGGTGGAACCCCAGATCAAAATCAAATAGTACTAGACGAGGCGATCATTTATAATACAAATCACCTCTTTGGCCTAGTGTCTACTTTCAATCCCGATGCTATTAACAATATTAAGTTATATAAATCGTATTTCCCAGCTGAATATGGAGGCAGGTTGTCCTCCGTTGTCGATTTGTCTATGCGTGAAGGTACTCAAGAAAAATTCAAACTAAAGTATTCGGTAGGACTAATAAACTCAAGGGTCATTGCTGAAGGTCCAATTAATTCAAAATCCTCCTTTTTAATAGCAGCACGAAGTTCATATCTGGGTATTTTAGCACTCCCTTTTTATTTACAATACAAAAATGATAAAAGAAACAATATTTCGAACTATTGGATGTATGACATAAATGCCAAATACAACATTAAACTGAAAAACAATCAGCAATTATTCTTGTCTTTTTTTTCAGGCAAAGATATTTTTCTAAGTAAATCTAAGAATGAAGATGTAGAGGTAAAAAATACATTTGGTTGGACGAATCAGACAGCTACACTTCGATACATCACCAGATTAGGGCCAAAAGTATTTTCAAAGTCAATATTGACATATTCTAATTACAATTCTGGGTTTTCATTAAAGGAATCAGAACTAAAACTTACTACAAGCGATTTTAAGGCGAATTCGAAATTGCATGATATTACTATCAAACAAAGTTTGGATATCTATTGTAACGACAAGCTTTCAATCAATATTGGTTTTGAGCTTGTCAAATATTTATTTCAGCCATCAGCTATAAATACGTCCTATTCATTTAATATGGACTTGTTAAACACCATAAATAGAAAATTTAATGCTCAAGAAGTTGTGCAATTTACAGAGGCAAAAATATTATCAAAACCTTTCGTATTTAATATTGGCTTGCGAAATGTGATTTTCAGAAATGGCATGAACCAATATTTTTCAAGTCAGCCAAGATTAAAGATTGCCTACCCCATTAATGATAATTCAGAATTATACCTAGGTTATTTATCTGGATCTCAAAACATACATCTTCTTAGCAACAATTCCGGCATTTCGAATGATGTATGGATACCGTCAAGCCAAAAAATCAAACCGGAGCAAGTAAAACAATTTTCTGTGGGTTTTCAGAAAGAGATAAATAGTTATTCATTAACAATTGAAGGATTTTATAAAAAATATTCCAATTTGATTGAATATAATTCAAGATCAGGTTTTTTGACAAACTATACTAATCCATATGAAAACAATGTTGAAACAGGTGGGATTGGAAAATCTACAGGGCTGGAATTTATGCTCAAAAAAAATGAAGGAAAATTAAGTGGCTGGTTTTCATTAACCTTAATGAAAAATAAAAGGAAATTTGATAATTTAAATAATGGTGACTGGTACAATGCAAACTTTGACAAACCTGTTTATATTTCTAGTAATATTGCTTATAAACCGTCAAATAAATACGAAATTAATCTCCTATTATCAGTTTCTTCAGGAGTGCCAATAAATTTCCCAGAATCAATTTATCGTTCCTATAATCAAGCTCTTGGAATTACTGCCAAGTACTATTCCCCGGGAAAAAACAAATATCGACTTCCAACTTATCATAGGGTAGATTTGAGCTATACCAAACATTTTATTGCCAAAGGCAAATCTGATAAATCAATAACTTTTGGAATATATAATGCCCTTTTTACTAAAAACATATTCTATACAGATTACAAGGTTAAAAATATTTATGAACAAAATGGATCTATAATAAAGACAACCGGATTTGAGGGCAGTTTAATCGGCTATAGTATATTTCCATTTTTACCGTATTTTAATTTTAGTAAAACCTTAAGGTAATAATTAGTTTGAAGAATTATGAAAAATAAACTAACAATAATCGTACTAACCTCGTTATCCTTTGGTCTTCTGGCTTGCGAAAAACAACTAATTTTTGATAATACAAATTTTGAAGAACAGACTGTACTTTATGCTATATTAAATAGTGAGGAACCCGTCCATTTAATAGTTGATAAAACCTTTCCATCAATTGGTAAGGTTTATCCCGATTATACAAACTTTGAGCCAATTGTGCTCCTTTATGAGAATGAAAAATTAGTGGAAACCTTAAAAAACATTGGTCAAAACAATTTTGCCTCAAAAACACTAATACCCAACCCAGAATTTACATATAAAGTTGAGGTTAAAAACAACAACCAATCCATAATAACACCTGAAATAAAATTTGTTGAGAAGCCTATTGTAAAAGGCATTCATGACTTAATAGAAGTTGAGTCTCCATTTGGAAACAGTAAAGCATATTCTTTAGAAATAGAAGTAAAAATTAGTGACTTTACAAATCCATTTTATGCAATGCAAATAGTAGGATTAAATGGTAATGAAGTAATTCCTGTAAATGTCTTTCATCCATATAAATCAAATGAGATAGGAGATCCGTGTGGACAATTAGTAAATTATGGAATCTATTGGTATGATAGTAGTTGTGCAACTGACTCTATTCTTCGTTTAAATCTTGGATTTGAAATACGAGGTTATTCACAAAAATTGAGCAAATATGTGGAGATCCCTAAAATAAAGATTAAAGTTCAACATATTTCTGAATCTTACAAAAGTTTAATATCTGATTTCCTTCCTGAAGGAATAGAAAGAATTTTTAATAATGTTTCTAATTCATATTCCAACATAGAAAATGGCTTGGGTGTTGCAGGATCAATTAACCAAGTTTCTTATGAAATTAACATAAATAAATAAATACAAAAGTCTCGCTCTCCTCAGTCTTCAGACTCAATACAGCAGCCGTATTGTTTTTCAAATTTAATTTTATCATTTTCAATTTATTTTTATGTTTAAAAATAGCATTCTGAAAATTCTTTTATTTTTTATGCCAGTTTATTCCTTTTCTCAAATATCTATAAATACTTTATATAGCCGCTCCTTTTATTCAAAAGGAGACTTTAGGGGGAATAATTTTCAAATAGGTCTTCAAAAGAAATTGAAAAAGAATTTTGAGGCAAATGTAATGTTGGGAAGTTATCAATTTTCTCGTTCAGATGAGTATTATTATAGAACGACAAGCTCCGGACCATTTGATCAATTAGCAGAGTTTAGACATTTAGTTTTGATTAATCATATTGACTTAGGGCTTAATTATTATGTGATAGATAATAAATTTAAAGTTGCTATCGGGGTTGCTGGTACTGTTTCTCGAACAATAACAACCAGTCCGAATGAGTATTCAATTGTTTTTCCAGATATTACGAATTTCTCTTTACCAATATATCAAATTTATTATCAAGATAAACTAAAAAACACTTCTATTGGCCCCACAGCAAATATTAATTGTCAGTATTCAATTTCGAAAAATGCAATTGTCGGTTTGTCTTTTTCGTATTTACAACTTAAGGATGTTCTTATTTGGTCATTTCCTATTAATTTCAAATACAAATTAAGTAAGTAGTTTATCTTTTTGATTTTCTAGTTTTTTTAAAACCCTTATCTTCAATATTTTGGTCTAAGAATAAGTGTCAGTCGATTTTCTTCACTCTACTTCGATTCTTCTGACTATGAAGTGGTGTTAATCGGTCTTCTGACGGTCAATGTTTGAAATTTTGGTATTTTTAATACTTTAATCGATTTGAAGAGCCAATTACTATCATGCTTTCTTTAAAGACTCTTATAAAATAGGATTTTAATATGCTTATTATTAGATAAATAAAAACTAAAATCACATGAAAAAAATATTTTTAATAATTTACTTTTTGCTCTTCGTTTTTTGTCTGAAAGCTCAAATGAGCCAAAGAAGAATTGGTATGGGAATAGATTATTTGTCTTTGGATTTGCCAGACGACATGGTTTTTTCACCTAACATAAATTATCAAAAGCAGTTTAATAAAAGGTTATTTATTTCAACCAAAATGGGATACGTTAATTATTCAGGCAAAGACAGTTTTTCACAGTCAATACCTGAAAATAGGAAAAGGATTATGTTGGATATAAGGCCTAGTTTTGCTGTATTGAAGTATAAATCCAATTATTTTAAGATTGGGGCTGGGCCATCATTTTGGTATAGAGATGATGATTTAGTTAAGCAAATAAGGTTTTCACTGGATTCCCCAAATCAGATTATTGAATATAAAAAGATTATGACAAAAGAAGTCAATGTCGGACTAAGTTTATATTCTGAAATTGATATAGCAATAATTAAAAAAATTTCAATAGTTGGCTCTTTTGGATTTTCAACATTCAAAAAAGTTGGTAGCAATTCTATCCTTGGAATTACTACCTTATATAATTTCAAATAAACTGGTTCAAATCTCCGTAACCCCACTAACCCCCAAACCGTCAAAAAATACCTTCCAATAATCGGTTACGTTTGGGTTGTTTTCTTTTGTTGAGCTGGTAGGCTCAAAAGGCAATACGATAAACACTTTGGAGTTAATTAGGCTGTAGTTTTTGTAGTTTTCTATGTCTGCTTTTGCCCACTCTTCGGCTTGGTCGTGGCTGATAGGTGCCATTTTGTGAAAGTCTCGGCCATTTTTTAGGCTTTCTACCATATCAGAGAAATAGTAAGCAAATACCAACTTTCCGCCTTCTCCAGCTGCAGAAACTGCCGGCACACTTGCTGATACATTGGTTTCGGCATTTGAAGAACCCGTGTTTTTTTCTAGCATCTTTTGTGTAACTATCTGAAGCATCATTTTGCGTTCTTTCTGTATGCTCATTTGATAGTTGGTTTCGGCGGCTTCTTTGTCTGTTTGGCTCAAGCCTTCGGTTTCCTCTTTAGTGGTACGGGTTATCAGGCTAACGGCTTTTGACTTTTGTGTGTTTTCGTGGATATAATACACATCTAGTTGGTCGCCTTCTTTCTGTATATGTTGGTCTAAAAGTGCCTTTAGGGCGTTTTCGTATTTGTTTCTTACAAATGGCTTATCGAGGTCTACGCTTTGGGTTTTATCAAAAAACACCAAGGTGTAATTGTTTTTTTTAGGTGCTTCGGTACTAGTGTCAGAGTCAGATGTTCCGCACGAAAACACAATGATCGAGGTAGTTAAGAGTATTAAAAGCTTTTTCATTAAGTCAGTTTATTTTAAAAAGAAAGGAACGTAATCGGTTTTGATTTATTGAAAAAATCAGAATTTGTTTTGTTACAAAACAGAAACTAAAAGCAGTGGTAAGTTTCCCAAACACCGTTTTTAGTTTCTTGTATTAATGAATATTGTGTATTAAGAATATCGCTCGAAATCGTCCCAGTTTGGTTTACGTTTTTCTAAGAAGGCATTGCGGCCCTCTTGAGCTTCTTCGGTCATGTAACCCAAGCGTGTGGCCTCGCCCGCAAATATCTGCTGACCCACCAAGCCGTCGTCAATTAAGTTAAACGAAAACTTGAGCATACGGATTGCCATTGGGCTTTTTCCTAATATCTCCTGTGCCCATTGGTAGGCGGTGTCTTCCAGTTCATCGTGTGGTATTACGGCATTTACCATGCCCATGTCGTAAGCCTCTTGAGCCGAATAGCTTCTACCCAAAAAGAAGATTTCACGAGCTCTTTTTTGGCCCACTTGTCTGGCCAAATAGGCCGAACCATAACCGGCGTCATAGCTGGCCACGTCAGCATCCGTTTGTTTAAATATTGCGTGTTCTTTGCTGGCAAGTGTTAAGTCACACACCACATGCAAACTATGTCCGCCACCTACAGCCCAGCCTGGCACTACGGCTATCACTGGCTTGGTCATGAAGCGAATTTGACGCTGCACTTCCAGTATATTTAGTCTGTCTCTGCCATCTTCGGCACGGTAGCCACCCTTTTGGCGGGCGTTTTGGTCCCCGCCTGAGCAAAAAGCCCATTTGCCGTCTTTTGATGAAGGGCCTTCGCCCGATAACAATACCACGCCCACTTTGGGGTCATGGGTGGCGTCTTCAAAAGCATCGTATAGTTCAAATGTGGTTTTGGGCCTAAAGGCGTTTCTTATATCGGGTCTATTGAATGCTATTCGAGCTACTCCATTACACTTTTTGTAGGTAATGTCTTCGTATTCTTTGGCGGTTATCCAGTTTATTTCTGACATGTATTGGTTTTAAAGTTTACGTTACAAAGCTAAAAATAATGAAACGCATCCACAAAAGTGGAAGCTAATATTTAAATGGATTAAAATCAGTTTGGATTTTCCATGAGTCGTATCTCGTTTCGGTAGTCGCGGGGGCTTTGGCCTTTTTGGTTTTTAAAGGTTTTATTAAAATGCGAGATGTTGTTAAATCCGCTCTCAAAACACACTTGAGATATGCTCATTTCGTCGTGAAGGAGTTTGCAAGCCTTGTTTATCCTAAATTCATTTAAGAAATCGGTGAAGGTCATGTTGGTCATTTTTTTGAAATATCTACAAAACGATGGTACCGTCAGGTTGGTCAATGTCGCCACTTCTTCTATGTTTATTTCGGCTTGGTGGTGGTTTTCCACGAAGGTGTAGATTCGGTCAATTCGCTCTTCGTCTTGATGCCTAAATGCAAACCGGGAGTCGAGGTCGTTGAGTATTTGTATGTCGGAGGTTTCAGACATAAGCCTAATAATCTCCATGAGTAATATGAGTCGCTCTAGGCCACTTTTGTTTAGTAAGCCTTCTATCTTTTTTCCTATTTTTTTTCGTGCCTCTCCCCTAAATATTATTCCGTAAATGGCACGCTCAAACATTTTTTTGACGTGTACCATTTCGGGGGCATTCATAAAGTCTTGTCCCAGGAAATTTTCATCTAGTTGAACTATAATATCTTCACGCTTACCAATAACGCCATAGCCAAGTCCCGAATGTGGCAAATTGGGGCCAATAAACATGACTTCGCCTTCGGTATACTGCCCAAGGTGATTGCCCACGTGAAGTTTTCCGGAGCCTTTTTTTACGTAAATGATCTCATATTGTGGGTGTTGGTGCCAAAAAAAACGGTCGTCTTGCGACCTCCAGTGTATCAGTTTAAAGGAACTGCCTTGGTCGGGAGCTATTTTTTCAAACTCTACTTTCATGCTTAATTAACGTCATTTCTTGTAAAAAATAGATTCTGATGTTAATATGGCATTATTTTTTGAAAATATGGATGTAGTATGGTGTATATTTTTTTTAGAATTTTGTATAAATGATTGAAAGGAATGCCTTTCGAAGATTGAAAATACTAAATATACCTTTTTTGAGAAATGGCGGGGAGTTGGTCTTCGCTATTTTTTTTGCAAAAAATCAAGCATTTTGGCTATTGCCCTTCCTCTGTGGCTAACGCTGTTTTTTATTTCTGAGCCCAGTTCGGCAAATGTTTTTTCAAAACCCTCGGATACAAAAACAGGGTCATAGCCGAAGCCGCCTTCTCCTTTGAGCTCTTTTGTGATAGTTCCTTTTATTTCTCCTTCAAAAAAGTAGGTGTTTCCGTCTAAAATTAAGGTTATCACAGTTTTAAAAGCCGCATTTCTGTTAGACGCATCCCCTAATTCTTGGAGCAGTTTTTGAATATTGGCCGCGTGGTTGGTGGGTTCACCCGCATATCGGGCAGAGTATACGCCCGGCTTGTTATCCAAATATTCTACCTCTAACCCCGAGTCGTCAGCGATTACGTTGAGGGCATATTTTTGAAAAATATACTCAGCCTTTATCTGTGAGTTTTGTTGAAATGTGGTGCCGTATTCTTCTATTTCGTCATGACAACCGATTTCGGCCATAGTTTTTAGGTCAAACTGAGCACCAAGCATTTGCTGCAATTCCTCTATTTTATGGGTGTTGTTTGAGGCAACACAAATCGTTGTTTTTGACATTTTTTTTATTGAATTTAGATTACCCCTTCTTTCATTTTGTCAGCATTTTCGGCAATACGGAGTTTTTCCATAAACTCGCCTATTTGACCTTCCATTACGGTAGGCAGGTTGTATACCGTAAACCCAATGCGGTGGTCAGTTACGCGGCCTTGCGGATAATTGTACGTCCTAATTTTGTCTGAGCGGTCGCCCGAGCCTACCAAGGACTTTCTTTCGCCAGCTATTTGAGCGTTTTGTTTGGCAAGTTCTATTTCGAATAACCTCGACCTCAAAACGGTCATGGCCTTATCGAAGTTTTTGATTTGTGATCTTTCGTCTTGGCATTGCACCACTAGTCCCGTAGGTATGTGTGTTACCCTTACGGCCGAATATGTGGTGTTAACTGATTGACCACCAGCTCCTGACGAGCAATAGGTGTCTTTTCTTATGTCGGTCATGTTTATTTGTACATCCACTTCGTCAGCTTCGGGCATTACGGCCACAGTGGCAGCAGATGTGTGTATACGGCCTTGTGACTCGGTAGCGGGAACTCGCTGCACCCGGTGTACGCCAGACTCAAACTTGAGTTTTCCGTATACGTCTTCGCCTTTTACGCTGACTACTATTTCTTTGTATCCACCCGATGGAGCTTCTGTGAAATCCATTACATTAAATTGCCAGCCTTGGGTAGAGGCAAATCTTTGGTACATTCTAAACAAGTCTCCCGCAAATATAGAGGCCTCGTCGCCACCAGTTCCGGCTCTAATTTCTAATATACAGTCTTTGGAGTCGTTGGGGTCTTTGGGTATGAGCATCTCCTTTAATAGGTCTTCTTGCTCTGCTTTTTTGGGCTGAAGTTCATCTAGCTCCATTTTGGCCATTTCCCGCATCTCCTCGTCTTTTTCGGTTACGAGAATTTGCTTCGCTTCATCTATATTGGCAAGTATGAGCTGATATTTTTTATATTCCTCTACTATTTTTTCGAGGTCTCTGTATTCTTTACTGATTTTCTTAAACTTGTCCATGTCAGAGACTACTTCGGGCATGGTAATCTGCTGTGACACCTCTTCGAAGCGTTCTTGGATAGCTGCTAATTGTTCTAGTATCATATTGTAATTTCTTAAAATCGTGACAAAATTACGATTTAATAAATAGATAATGCATTTAGCGGTTTGTAAATTCCCTAAATGATTAGTTTTTGATACTTAAAACCTTAAAATGTGGTGTTTTCCTCTAAACTTGGTACCACTTTTTGGTTGTGAATGCGGCTCAAAGAGTTTGGGTGTACGTTTAGAAGAGAGGCTAAATGCTTCACTTTTACTTCTTTTCTAAACAAAAAAGGCTTGAGTTTAAAAAGCATTTCTTCTCTTTTTATGGTTGGCGAAATTTTGAGAAGTAGCATGTGTTTTTGAAACGAAGACAGCGTGTGTTGATATACCATGTTCATTAAAATGCTGATTTTAGGCATATTAATCATCAGCTCTTCGAAAGCTGATTTTTCGGCAACCAAAAGGTGCACATTGGTGAGAGCCTCGGCCATTATATTGTTTGGGGAATCTACTGCCAGGGTGCTGAGGTCCATCACTATTTCTCCTACGCCATTAATCCAAATGGTGTGGTCTTCATTATTTATGATGGAATACTCCCTTACTATTCCTTTTGTTATCAAAATTATCTTGTCGTCAATGTCTATACTTTCGGTTAAAATAGAGCCTTTTTTACAATTAATTTCGGTAAAAATATCTGCAAACTGTTGAAATTCTTCTCCTTTAAGTGATATGTATTGGTTTACAAATTCTCTTAAGAAGCTTCGTGAGATTTTCATTTTCTTTTATAGAGCGGGTTATGTTTTTCTAATTCTAGCCGGTTGTCTGCTAGTATGGGTAATTTTATAAATCTATTCTAAAAAAAAATTTAAGTTAACAATGAAAAGACCCGTGATAAGTCACGAGCCTTTTTTTCTGTGTGGATGTAGAGCAGTGTTTAAAATTTCTTTTTTGCGAATAATTAGTAACGGAATAGAAAAATTTTAGCAAATGTGATTTTGTTTTTTATCAATTACAAACAAGTATTTGTTTTTTAGGACTAAAACTAACATTTGTTAGAAAAACCCTATAAAAATCGATGCTTCGGGTGTTTTATTTTTATTGCTTGTTTATTTAAATACCACTTAATTTTTTGTACTAAAATAGGGTACAGTTAAAAGTAGATAAACCGCACTTAACCCTGATTGACCGTTGGGTGTAAATTATTATAAGCTACTCGAGAGCTCCGAGATGAGTTTTGAAGTAGCTTTTCTCACTTGGCTCACAGATGCCGTAAAGTTGTTGTTCATTACACTAAAAATCAGCAAGCGACCTGTGGCGGTATACATATATCCGCTTTGGTTATAAACCCCCGACATAGACCCCGACTTAGCAAATATGGCCGCTTTTTGGTTGCCATAGAGGTTTTTGAGTGTTCCTTCTGCTTCGCTCGATGCCAGTAATGACAACAGGTAGTCGTGGTCGGTTTTTTGCCAAAGTTGATTCAAGATATACACCAAAGTTTCCGGTGTAATAAGGTTGTACCTCGAAAGGCCCGAGCCGTCTACCCATTTGATTTTTTGTGGTGTATTTGCTAAGTAGTTTTTTTGAAAATACGCAATCGCATGGGTGGTAGAAAGGGTATCTGAAAATGTACTCGAAGTGCCCAATAGTAACTGCTCAGCCAGCATATTGTCGCTGATTTGCATCATTCTTCGGTACACGGTGTCGGCTTTATAGCCATAAATGATCTCTGCGTTTTTCTCTGAAACTAGGCTGCTTCTTTTTATTTCTGTCCCTAGTGTTTTATTTAAAATTGCAAGTGTTAGGCTATCTGAAGTAACAAACGGCACATCTTGGTTTTTCTTGAAATTTACGGGCAAACCAAAGTCATTTTTGTTTAGGTCTCTTTTTATTTCGGTTATTTCTGATTCTGTTTTTGAATTAAAAAAACTCAGATTAGGCGTATACGAAATATAGTTTTTCTCTTGGGTGGCTTTCAGAATATTCCCGAATACAGGTAACGAGCCACGTTCCACTTGGTAGTCGTCGTTGTAGTCGTCCCACGACCAGCCAGACCCCAGTTTTTGTTCTCTAAAATTTACTCCCGAAAAGAATAAATTTGAACCTGACTTTAATTTGCCAAAAGGATTAATATCAGGCAAATAAGGGTGAAAAAGCCCAGGGCCGCCTAGTCCCCAAAAGACCGTGGAGTCACCTTTTTGTATATATTTCATGGCAGGAAGGCTGTCGCCGTAGACTTGTAAACTTGCAAAAAGCGTTAAGATTTTCACGTTTGATGCAGGTACAAAATACATGTTGGCGTTTTTTGAATATACAGTTTCACCCGTTTGTGGGTCAAATAGCATAAGGCCCCAATGGTGGTTTTCGCCCAGGTTATTTTCGGCTACTACTTTTTCTAAGTTTACTTGGTTTTGTAACCGAGGTCCTTGGCCTATACACGAGGCGAGGCTGAGTGCCAGTCCTATTATCAAAGAATATGTTTTCATATGCCTTTCTGCTGCAAAAGGGTTTTACTTTATTTTATCAAAAAGAGTTTCGCTTTCGCCAACTGCGGTAAGCGACTGCCCTGTTTTTATGTTCTCCATTTCTAGGCTAAGTGAGCCTAGTTTGTGGTTTTGTGCCAAAAATAACCCTTTCTGAGTTTCTATCCAGCTTTCCCAAGTGGCCTTTACGCCTCCAATCGGAATGATTTTTACCCACATTTTATATGAAACGGGCTTGCCGTCTTCACCGATTTGCCACAGGTAGCTGTCGCCAGGCGTAACTCCGCCTGAGGTATAACTTACAAGCAGATTTTGGCCTTCGGGTGTATCTACTATTTGTCTACTTACACCTTCGTCAAAAACCTTAAATGGTGCCATAAGCCAAAACGAATCGTTGCAGAAAAACTCATAAGCACGCCCTCTGTAAATGTCCATTTTTTTATCTGCAACAGCTACGCCATTCTCAAAAGCCTTGCCTTTTTGCCAATCTTTTAGGTTTAAATACACCTCGTATTCGTCCCACTTTACCAATACTTGCTCGTCTTTTTTGTTCCAAACATAAGTGTGAACGCCTTTAAATGTCCATTTTATTACATTTGTGCTATCCCAAACAGACTTGCCTAATGCTGTGGTCATTTTTAGTGCTAAAGTGTCAGCGTCTTTACTGACTATTCCTGTTGGTTTTTTTTCGTTGAAGGCTAAGTATAAACCTCCTAATACTACTATTATAAGTCCTAAAACTATAAGGAGGATTTTGTAAATTTTTTTCATTGTCGATTATTAAGTGTTTTATCAATATGCAAAATAAGGCATTATTTATTACGTCGTTTGTTTTAGGTCAATTATCTAAGGATTGTGTTTTGGAGGAAGAGAAATGTAATATATTATTAAAAAAAATTAATATATTTGATTGATGTCCTTAACCTAACCTAAATCAAGCCATTTTGAAAGCACCAAGAATTCAGTCAATTGATATTTTTAGAGGTCTAACTATGATCTTGATGACCATCGTAAACAATCCCGGTGATTGGGATAACGTTTTTCCGCCATTTCTTCATGCCCACTGGCACGGATGTACGCCCACCGATCTTGTTTTTCCGTTTTTTGTCTTTACTATGGGCATGGCAGTTCCGTTTGCGGTTAAAACTCAAACAACTTTAGATAAAGCTCTTTTTATAAAAATATTAACACGTTCATTACGCATATTTAACCTTGGCCTGTTCTTAAATTTCTTCTCCAAAATCCACTTTTTTGGCTTAGAAGGAATCCCTTTGATGGTTTTAAGGCTGGCAGTAACTGTTTTAGTTGGAGTAGCTCTTTTGGGTAATTTTTCTTCAAAAACTAAACTTGTACTTGCTTTGAGTATTTTTTTCGGAATGATTGGTTTAGCCTTTTTGGGGCCAGAAGACTTCGCCAATGTGCGGATTCCGGGTGTGCTTCAGCGGATCGGTATTGTGTATTTTTTGGCTATGCTTATTCAACTAACGCTGACTTTTAAATGGAGGCTAGTGGCGGCGGCGGTTCTACTACTTGGCTATTGGGCTGCTATGGGTTTAATTCAGGTTCCGGGTGTGGGTGCGGCCAACTATGAAGTAGGCACAAACCTTGCGGCATGGTTAGATAACTTCCTGCTGCCGGGGCATCTTTGGGCTTCTTCAAAAACCTGGGATCCTGAAGGAATATTGAGCACTTTTCCAGCAGTAGTTACGGTATTGTTAGGTATCTGGACCACCGAGTTTATCCTTTCAAAACCTCAAAACCTTAGGGCTAAGTTGTTTGGGATTGGCTTAGGCTTGTTGTTGGTGGCAAAGCTTTGGGACGTATATTTTCCTATAAACAAAGCCCTCTGGACGAGTTCGTACGTGCTATACGCCGGCGGGTGGGCCATTTTGGTGTTTACATTGATAGAAGTAGTTTTTGGAGTGAAAGAAAAAAACAAGGTAGCATCATTTTTGGTAATGTGGGGCGTTAACCCTATGATTGTGTTTTTTGGTTCGGGTATTGTGCCTCGGGCTTTAAATATGATAAAAGTGGGCCCTGAGCAAGAAGGCCTAACAGACTATATTTATTTTGACTGGATATCTCCCTTGTTTTCAGAACCTAAAGTTAGCTCCTTGGTTGGAGCACTTTGTTTTGTTGGGATATGGACCGTCATTTTGTTAATCTTTAAAAAGAAAAATCTTATCTTTAAAGTATAATTATACAATTTATCTATGAAAACCTTACGTTTAATTTTACCCTTAGTTTTTATCTGTTTTTTGGCATCCGCCCAAAAGAAGAAATGGCAAAATATATTTGATGGAAAAACCACAAACGGTTGGCATACCTGGAAACTAAATGAAGTAAAAGGTTGGCACGTAATGGGCGGCGTCTTAATGACGCATGGCGGAAACGGCGACTTGGTTTCGGATAAAGAATACGGTGATTATATCTTAGAGTTTGAGTTTAAGTGTGCTCCCAAAGGAAATAGCGGTGTGATTTATAAAGTTTTGGAAAACGACGAAGATAAAAGCCTTTTTGCCACTTATGCCTCTGGCCCAGAATTTCAAATTATTGACGATGAAAATTATCCAGATAAAATAAAAGATAGCCAAAAAACAGGTGCTAATTACGACATCGAAGCTCCATTAAACATGAATGTAGTTAAACCTGCCGGCGAATGGAATAAAGGGAAAATTGTAATCAATAATAACCAGATTACGCATTACCTAAATGGTGTAAAAACAGCTACTTATGAGTATGGAAGTGCCCAGTGGGTAAAGGATGTAGCCGGTAGCAAGTTTTCAAAATGGCCCTATGCTACTCCTCACCATAGAGGCAAAATAGCCCTTCAAGACCATGGCGATATGGTTTCGTTCCGAAAAATTAGAATTAAGGAATTATAATATCTAATATTACTACAAATATCAAAACCCAATGTTTAAATTTTACATTGGGTTTTTGTTTGCCCTAAACCCAGTTAAATGAAAAATGAAATAGAGGTATTGCTCCAAAAAGGCCTAATTTCTGATGAAAAGGCCATAGTACTCAATAGCCATGACACAGAAACTCCGTTTTCTGTTTTTTGGGAATTGAGGTTTCTCCTTTATTTAGGCATCACATTTTTCACTACGGGCATCGGGATTTTAATATATCAACATATTGAAGATATTGGCCACCGTATTTTAATTGGCGGCCTTAGTTTGGCGTGTTTTTTTTGTTTGGTTTACGCATTTAAACATAGAAAGGCATTCACTTGGGTAGAGGTTGAAAACGAGAAGTTTTTGGTAGACTACGCTTTGCTTGGTGGCTGCATACTATTTCTTATTATAGAAGGGTATCTGCAATATCAATACAGCATTTTCGGAAAAGATTTCAAATCCGCTGCACTGCTGCCTGTGGCATTGTTTCTGTTTTTAGCCTATTTTTTAGATCACCGGGGCGTACTTTCTATGGGAGTTTCTGCGGCGGCATCGTATTTCGGAATTAGTTTTTCGGTCAATAAATTTAATGAAACGTACGATACCGATTCTTTGATTTTTGTGGGAATGGTCTTTGGTGTATTTTTAATGATAATCGGTTGGTTTTCTGAGATGTTTAGCCTAAAAAAACACTTTGCTTTTACCTACTATTTGTTTGGCGGCAATCTTGCTTTTATATCTGTTTTAGCTGCTTTTTTTACTTTTGAAAATAACCATCTTTACACGGCCATACTTGTAGTTTTGAGCCTGACTTCTATTCTGCATGCTCGTGTGAGTCAGTCTTATCTGTTGTTTTTGATGGGCCTTATTTATGGATATATCGGTGTTACGGCTTATATTTTTACAGTTTTGGGGTCAGACGCGGGGGCTTTGGTTTCTATCTTTTACTTTTTGTTTTCATGTGGTGGCGTGGTTTACTTTTTGTTCAATATCAAGAAAATACTCAAATTTAACCCAGAAAAAAGTATATGAAAGCCTACAATGAATCATGGGTAAATAACCGAGCCGCAAATGCCAAAATAAAGGCTTGGGAACTAGAAGGTGTTTTGAAAGAAAGCGAAATAGAGCCTTTAGAAGATCAGTTTTATTCACCCAATGTGTATGTTTGGATGGGTCTTTTTTTCTTTACCAGCATAGCTATTTCTTTTTGTTCAGGTCTTTTTTTATCGCTCATTGGATTTTCTGAAAATTCATCCGTTTTGGGTGTAGTTTTGGTGATTTTTGCCGGCGGGCTATTATTTGTTTTGGAGACTTTTATTCGTAACAAAAAACTCTATTGGTCGGGTATAGACAACGCCATGCTTTATTGTATTCTTGGTTTTCTTATAGCTGCCTTTTATGTTTTTACATCTTCTTTTTCGCCTCCTTTTTACGTTTTTTCTATCGTTTATTTTATTTTTTCGTTACCCTTTATTTATAGATATGCTGAGCCATTTATAGCCGCAAATACGGCCATTAGCTTATTCATTTTTGTGAGTTTAATTTTATTTGAGTTTTCCATTTTCAAACCACTACTTCCTTTTGTGCTTATTGTCATTTCTGGTGGTTTGTTTCTTTTTTTACAAAGGACAGAAGCAACATTGTATTATAAAAAAGCTGTTTTGTTTACTTCTGTTGTGAGTGCTTCAGTGGCTTGTTTGGCTTCTAATTTTTATGTGGTAAAAGAAAGCAACGAGGCCTTGCTAAAAACCGATTTTGTTGGAGTTTCTTCAGTAGGTTTTTGGGTGTTAAGTTTTACGGTTCCTTTGGCTTTTTTGTTTTTTGGATTAAAAAAGAAAGACAGGGTTTCATTTTTAGTTGGCTTGGTTGGTTTGGAGGCTAGTGTAGTTGCTGTTCGTATTTATTTTGATTTTTTCCCTACCGAATGGGCTTTGATTATTATTGGGCTTTTGTTGGGTGTTTTTGCGGTGTTCTTTCTCAAATTTTTGCAAAAAACCAAATGTGGTATTACTTCAGCTACCTCTCGAAAAGAAGGTCTGCAAAACATAGAAGGAATTGTGTTTTCGCAAGCATTTCACGCAAATGATGGGTCTAATTCTATCGAGTTTGGCGGTGGCGATTTCGGTGGTGGTGGTGCTTCTGGAGATGTATAATTTTTTCTATCCATATAATAATACGCAGAATAAACGTGCGTTAACTCATGACTATATTCCATTAAATAATGAAACTTACAAAAGCACTACTTTACAGTTTATCGCTAGTTTTTAGCTCTTTTTCAGCATTTAGTTTTAGCCTTAAAGGCGTAGTTCTAGACGAAAAAAATGAGCCATTGCCATTTGCTTCTATTTTTGTAAAAAGTACCAGTTTGGGTACCACATCTAATAGTCAAGGCGAATTTCTGATAAGCCTTCAGCCAGGCAAATACGAAGTGGTTTTTCGATACCTTGGATATGAATCCGTTACCAAAACCATAGAAATAAAAAATAATGATGTAGTAGAAAATGTTTCACTTAAGCCAAGTGTGATTTTGCTCGCTGACGCTGTGGTGGGCAAGTCAAAAGAAGACCCCGCATCAACCATTATGCGGAAAACCATCGGCATGTCTGTTTTTCATTACAAAGAGCTTTTGAGTTTTGACTACAAAACCTATCTAAAAGGTAGCTTAAAGGTCCTTGAAGTGCCATTCTTGATTAAGAAGGCCATGGAAAAAGAGTTTTTTAAGAAAGGCCAGTTGTATGTTTTTGAAAATGTGGGGCAAGTTTCATTTAGAGCACCCAATAGTTTTTCACAAAGAATAATAGGAACCAAAGATAACTTGCCGCCAAACCTAAAAGGTAACATCAGTTTTAACGCAGGCAAGTATGAGATTTACTCACCAAATAACGCCATTTCGCCCGTAACCCGCAAAGGGGCTAAAAACTACCGGTACGAATACCTCGGATATTTTATGGATAATGAGCAGGTCATTAACAAAATAAAGGTTATCCCCAAAAATAAACTCGTGGGATATTCGGGTGTCATGAATATTGTGGATGACACGTGGTATATTCATAGTTACGATTTTACGAGTATTGAAACCGAAAGTACAAATCATACCAAAGCAATTTTCCAACCCGTGGATGGCATTTGGTTTATCAATAACCTCAACTTAAATAGTAAAATCGACTACATGGGGCTTGAACTCGAAATGAAGGCAGTGGTGTCATACAAAGATTTGAAATTTAAAAAAGACCCCAGATATGCAAGTGTAAAACCTGAGATTGTAGACGAGAAGCTCTTCAAGGAAGCTGCCGATTTACCGAAAGCTTCTAAAGTTTCAAAGAAACTTAATTTAGCTCAGCTAAAAGATATAGGAAAGGAGTTGCAGAAAGAAGATTTTCAAGACTTGAAAAAGCAAAATAGGGCTTATGTTTCTAAGAATACTACGTATAAAGTAGATAGCTTAGCCGGGAAAAAAGACAGTCTTTTTTGGGAAGCAGAGCGGCAGGTGCCTTTAACACTTGTGGAGCTTAAGGGCTTTGAGCAGGCGGACAGTATTTATTTGGCTAATTTCGATAAAATAAACGCAAAAGTAAAAAAGGATAGTTTACAAAAGGTGGCTCCTAATAAGTTTAAAATCAAGCATTTGGTTGGGGGAAACATGTATCAATACCTAAAGCAAAGTGATACGCTTTCGAGTTATTATAAATACCAGCTGCGGGCTATCAGCTTAGTAAAAGATACACGTTTTAATGCCGTAGAAGGGTATGATATTGGATTGCCAGGCTTGGCTTTTAGGCATAATTATACGGCTGATAAGTCTTTTAATGTGGACTTAAAACCCTATTATTCTATTTCTCGAAATAAGCTAAATGGACAAGTGGGGGCATGGGTGGTGTTGCCCAATTCAAACCTAAGTTTTAGTGTAGGCCGCAGGGTAGTGCAGTTCAATGAAAACAACCCTGTAAACACCTTGGTAAATGAAGTTTTTGCTCTTTTGGGTAATCAGCATTTAGCTAAGTTTTATGAGAAAAACTTTGTGAACATGGCATACCAAATTAAGCCTAGCCCCAAGTGGCAGTTTGGGACAGCTGCCTCTTTTACGCAGCGAAACCTTATGGATAACATAGTTAATCAAGGCTATATTAAGAACACCTCTTTTTTTGAACCGAATAATTTTGGAGGAGTTATAGGTGCCAAGTCGGGCAATAGTGCTTTAATAAAATGGAGCAACACGGTGGCTTTTAGTCCGAAGGCCATGTATGCGTATTATAATGGTAAAAAGAGAATAGAAAAAGTCTTCTCGCCTAGGTTTGAAATGACGAATACATTTTATTTTAACGATTCATTTTTTGGCAACATTGAGTTAAAGGGTCAGCAACAGTTTAGAATTAGGAGTGCAGACTTAAGTGCTCGTGTAAATGTAGGTACATTTTATGGCAGCGGTCCACAGTATTTCTTTGATTATAAGCATTTTGATGGTAATCTGCTTTGGGTTAATTCCCACAATAGTTTCCGAAATCTTGATTACTATGCCTATTCTACCAACAAAAGCTACGCTCAATATTTTTTAGAACTTAAACCAGAGAAATTGCTATTGTCGCAGTTTGTGGCTCTTCGCAAAAAAGGAATCAGTGAGTATCTTATTCATAATTACTTGAAAACGCCTGAAATCAGTCACATAGAATTTGGCTACGGATTGGGTTTTTTAAACCGGACTGTTGCTATGGAGGTAGTGTCAAGTATTAACAATAGAACCTATGACAAAACTAGCCTTCGCTTAACCTTGCCGCTTAGTACTAGAAGGTTTCAATAGGGATTTTAAATAGTGGTAGATTTATTTTTTGAGTTAGTAGTTTTAGATAAAGTTAAAATGTAACTAACTAATAAAAACTCTCCTATCGAATTTATTATCCGAATAATTATGTAAGTGAATTCAAATTTTCTTTGTTGGGGAGGCAAAATATAATATAAATCTGCTATTAAAATTAAAAACAGGGCAAATTCGAACCCTGTAGGTTTTGAAATATGCTTAATTTGGGTTTTTAGGCCTGCAAAAACAAAGAGTACAATTACAAGCCAATAAAAATTATATGAAAACATATTTTGTCTTGGAGATAATTGTAAAAAGTATAAGAATACAATGCTTAACAAAATCCATAATGCGTAAATAGCGATTGGGTTTTTTGTTGAAAAATGATTTTTTATATTTTTATTTAAAAATGCATAAATTAACGACAATCTAAAAATTGGATGGATGTAAGAATACATATGATCAAATGTTTGTTCGGATTTAATAAAAATTGAAGACATCCCCATTAAAAATAAAAAGAAGTAGATGATTGCAGTTAGCCATAGTTCGGGTGTTTTAGCTTTAATACTAAATACATATAAGCTCAGTAGTAGGTAATCAAACTGAAAAATTAAGAGCTCTAGAACTCGATCACTAAAACTAACCAGACTAATTGTGTCTGGTTTGTTAATAAAGTAGATATTAACAAGTACAATTAGCGAAAAGAAAAAATTAGTGAATTTTTTATTCATTATACTTTCCGTAAAGACTACTTGGTTTAGTTATATTTTTTCACGCAATTTAAACATAGTACAAAAAAAAATAGTATTTTTTGTACTTAAAATTTAATAAGTTTTTAAATGGTGGCATATTTTTTAGATTTAAAAAATGTGTTTCTTACAAATTGAATAAATAATTCTTTTTATTTGGTATGGGACAAATTTTTTTGAAAAAAAAATATTCAATCTTTTTAATTGAGCATGTCTAATAAGATTATTTTTAAAAAAATTGAAGAGACCCAAAAGTCGAAGCTTTTGCATAGATATCAATGTTTGATCAGAGACATAGAATTACGCAAAAAACAGCACGAAAACCTCAATGAGGGCATTCGGGTAGCGATACCCAAAGTACAAAACGAACTTCAGCCTTTGCAAGATGAGCTCTTGGAACTGAAGGTTCAAAAGCTACTGAGACTGGACGAGGTCTTTCAAGAAATAGTCCTTCCAAAAATGAAGTCCGAGTTTTTTGTGGAATGGATGATTGACGAACTAGAAGTGTATTTGTCTGGAAGTTTTGAAAATCACGCAGAACTCAATTTGCTTTACAAAAAATACGCAAAAAGGGACTTTGAAAAACTCCGTGTTCAGAATGAATATTATGCCCAACTTATAAAAAACGAGACGGGCTATGATGCTGACCCCAAAGAAATAGGAGAAAAAGGGTTTCATAATTATATAAACGAAAAATGGGGTGTGCAGAAAGCCGAACCCAAGAAGAAATCTAAGAAAAAGCAAAAGGCGGAAGAGCTTGAGCGTATAGAGGATAAGTTGCTTGCTGCTGACGCCAAAGCCATATATTTTAGATTAATAAAAAAATACCATCCGGATTTACAGCAAGATCCGGCTATGCAGTTGGTGTATACCGAAATCACAAAAAAGGTTACCATTGCTTATAAAAACCAAGACTTTCTCGCTTTGCTATTGCTACAAATAGAGTATTTGGACGAAAACGAAATAGACGGTGGCCTTTTGGCTGATGAAATGCTAAAGCGATACAATAAGATTCTTCAAAACCAACTGAGGGAAATAAATAGAGCGGTAGAAATTCTAAAGAATAGCTCAAAGGGAATGTTTGAGGCTTTTTTCGAAGAAGACTATAAGTTTTCTGAAAGGCTATTTGAACAAAAAAAAGCCGCTCTAAACAAAGAAATAGATGCATTGATAGATGACCTCAACAATTCCATAGACCAGAAAAAAGGTTGGTTTAAAGAGTGGATAAGGATTAATCAAGGCATTAAGGAAGAAAGCGAGCGAGTTGTTCGGTTTTGAGTTATCACAGTTTCGGTTAGAAGTAAGTGTTATCTCATAAAGTTAAACTTGGGTTAAAATAAAAATACAAAGAGCTAAAATAAAAAAGAGCCTAAAAAAGCTCTTCTATTCTAAACTCATTAAAAATCTATTCTTACGCTTCGCCCATTGGTCCTCCAAAATTCATCGGAAACGGAACGGGATCGTTTGACTGTCTGATTTCACCAAAATTCAATTCGTATTTCTTGATGTTATCTTGTAACGCCAATAGCAGCCTTTGGGCGTGCTCAGGAGTTAATATAACCCTAGATTTTACTTTTGCTTTTGGCACGCCGGGCATTAGTCTTATAAAGTCTAATACAAATTCCGAGTTCGAGTGAGCTATCATGGCTAAATTGGCATACACGCCTTCGGCCATTTCTTCAGATAGTTCTATATTGATTTGGTTTTCTTCTTCTTCCATTATGGTTATAGCATATTAAGTGATAGTCCAAAGCTAAACATTCTTTACAGAAATTTAAATTCTAAGTCACAAAATCTTATTCAACGGAAAGAAATTAAGAATGATTCGGTTCATTTGTCTGTGATTTAAATGTTTCAAATACTTGGTCAAATATAAGATTTAACAAAAATATAAAGTTGTTCTAAATAAATCACCTAGGTTTTAAAACAAGCACTTTTTCGTTAAAGAAATGTTTAAAATCAATGTTTTAAATACCTAAAAACCAGTGGTAACTCATTATTTTACAATTTATTAAACTATTGAGAGTTAAATATTTCATGTTACATTTTTTTTTACTAATTTTGCAGCCCGAAACCAAAGCATAAAATTCGGGATTTAACCTGAATTACAAAAATTCAGAAAACGTAAACAAATTAAATAAATGGCTCGCGATTTAAAATTTACTAGAAACATTGGTATTGCCGCCCATATTGATGCGGGTAAAACTACCACTACTGAGCGTATCCTTTACTACGCTGGAGTTAACCACAAAATTGGTGAAGTACACGACGGTGGTGCTACCATGGACTGGATGGAGCAAGAGCAAGAAAGAGGTATTACTATCACTTCTGCTGCTACAACAGTAAACTGGAAATATAGAGACGAAAACTATCACATCAACATCATTGATACTCCGGGTCACGTTGACTTTACAGTTGAGGTAAACCGTTCATTGAGAGTATTAGATGGTCTTGTGTTTTTGTTTTCAGCTGTAGATGGCGTTGAGCCTCAATCTGAAACTAACTGGAGACTTGCTAACAACTATAATGTGGCTCGTCTTGGTTTTGTAAATAAAATGGACCGTTCAGGTGCTGACTTCTTAAATGTTTGTAAGCAAGTTAAAGAAATGTTAGGTTCTAATGCAGTTCCTCTGCAATTGCCTATCGGTGCTGAAGACGGTTTCAAAGGTGTGGTTGATTTGATCAACAACCGTGGTATGATATGGAATGAGTCAGACAAGGGTATGACTTTCCAAGAGGTGCCGATTCCTGAAGATATGATAGAAGAGGTTGCTGAATGGAGAGAGAAACTTCTTGAAGCAGTAGCTGACTATGATGAGACTTTGATGGAGAAATACTTCGAAGATCCAGAATCTATTTCAGAAGACGAAATCCTAGCCGCTTTGAGAGCTGCTGTTATTGATATGAAAATCGTTCCAATGTTGTGCGGTTCTTCTTTCAAAAACAAAGGTGTTCAAACTATGCTTGACTTGGTTATGGCCTTATTGCCATCTCCATTAGATAGAGACGGTATCAAAGGAACTAACCCTGATACAGGTGCTGAAGTAATAAGACAGCCGGATTCAAACCAGCCGTTTTCTGCACTTGCATTTAAAATTGCAACTGACCCATTTGTAGGTCGTTTGTGTTTTATCAGATCGTACTCTGGTACGCTTCCTTCAGGTTCTTATGTACTAAACAACAGATCTGGAAATAAAGAGCGTATTTCTCGTATATTCCAAATGCACGCTAACAAGCAAAATCAAATTGATGTGCTTGAAGCTGGGGATATTGCGGCAGTCGTTGGTTTTAAAGATATTAAAACTGGTGATACTCTTTCTGATGAGAAAAACCCAATCGTTCTTGAATCAATGGTATTCCCTGATCCAGTTATCGGGTACGCTATTGAGCCTAAAAAATCTGCTGACCAAGATAACTTCTCAAAAGCTATCACTAAGCTTATCGAAGAAGATCCAACTCTTACGGTAGAAACTAACGAAGAAACTGGTCAAACGATCATGAGAGGTATGGGTGAGCTTCACCTTGAAATCATTATCGACCGTATGCGTCGTGAATTTAAGGTTGAGGTTAATCAAGGTGCTCCTCAGGTTGCATTTAAAGAGACCTTTACTAAGACCGTAGAACACCGTGAAGTTTACAAAAAACAATCAGGTGGTAAAGGTAAATTTGCAGATATCGTGTTTGAGTTAGGACCAAGAGACGATGATGAGGAAGGCAAAGAAAAACAACAAGGTTTACAATTCGTAAACAATATCGTAGGTGGTATTATTCCTCGTGAATTTATTCCAGCTATCGAAAAAGGCTTTAAAGATGCCATGAAAAATGGCCCATTGGCTGGATATCCAGTAGATGCATTCAAAGTTAGATTATTCCACGGTTCATTCCACGATGTCGATTCAGATTCACTATCATTTGAATTAGCAGCTCGTATGGGATTCCGTGAGGCAGGTAAGCAAGCTGGGGCTAAGTTGCTTGAGCCAATCATGGCCTTAGAAGTACTTACTCCTGATGAGTACACTGGACCTATCACGGGTGACTTAAACCGTCGTAGAGGTATGATGAAAGGTATGGATACTAAAGCTGGTTCTCAAGTAATCAAGGCTGATGTTCCTCTTTCTGAATTATTCGGTTATGTAACCGACCTACGTACTATGTCATCTGGTAGAGCTACTGCCAACCTTACCTTCTCTCACTATGACTTCGTTCCAGCTAACATTGCAGAAAACGTAGCTAAGAAAGAGAGAGGTTGATTTAAATAAAAATCAATAGATTTATATATAGAGCAGTCTTAGGAAACTAAGGCTGCTTTTTTTGTTTTAGTGGGCTTTCTTTTATTAAGTTTGTATAAACCTATGAATATGAAAAACCTACTTACAATTTGCTTATTATGGCTATCTTCCTTTTCTGTAGTGTTCTGTAGTGGCTCAGTCCATCTCTCTTTTTTTTGATACTTCGGAGTCTTTGGTGGGCAAAGACAAATATTTAAATAGTCCTTACGCTACTGCTGGCGATAGGCTCTATATGGTGGGGCACCAAGACGGCACATTTCCTGACCTTGGCTGGCATATTGCGGGCGAAATGGGCGGAGTGTGGGCTCATCCGATTAAACTTATGGATGGCTTCGAAATTACGGTTAAAAACAAAACCCAAAGTCAACTGCTCACTCGGGCCAGTTCTTTTGTGAATGCACCATTTGGTAATAAAGTGGTCTATGAAAATGTCCTTTCAGATCTTAGGATCACCAGGTTACAGTTTGTTCCTGATGGCAAAAGAGCTGTTTTTGTAGAGTTATTGATAGAAAACCAAAGTGACGCATCTCAAGATATAGATTTGGAGTTAATGGGAATCTCAAATTTACGACCAACTTGGCTAGGCGAACAAGCTAATATGGTAGATGGGGCAGACCAAAGTGTTTTTAATAAGCGACTCGGAGTAGTAGAGGTTAAGGATTCCAAAAATCCGTGGTTTTTGAATTATGGTTTTGGTAATGGTACTTCATTTATAAAAAGTGAAGGCAGTAAAAAAGGAAAGCCACTAAGTAAAATCGATAAAATTGGCAAGTCTTTAACGGTTCCAGCCAATGGCTTTGTGTCTATTCCATTTGTGATTTCAGGTTCTTTGAAATCAAAAAGCGATGCCAATGCAGTGTTTAGAAATACATTAAAGAAGGGTTATTTTTTGTTAAAAGAAAAATCTGCTCGATATAATACTATAGAGGATAATTCAAAACTTACGCTTAGCGACAAAGAACTAGAGCAAGCATTTAGGTGGGTAAAATACAATACAGATTGGCTCATTAGAGACGTGGAAGGGCAAGGAAGAGGGCTAAGTGCCGGTTTGCCCGATTACCCGTGGTGGTTTGGAGTTGATAATGAATACACCCTCAAAGGACTTATAGCCACAGGTCAAAAAGACCTTGTATATCAAACTATTGAATTGATTCATAACTTCTCTAAAAAAGAAAACGGCAATGGAAGGGTTGTGCATGAGGTCTCCACAAACGGCGTTGTATTTAATCCAGGAAATCTCAATGAAACGCCTCAGTTTGCATCTTTGGTTTGGGAGGTTTTTAGATGGACAGGCGATCTTAAGTTTTTAGAAGCTTATTTTCCTACCATAGAAAAAGGCCTGTCGTGGCTTTTAGAAGAAAACGATGCCGATAAAAATCTGATACCCGACGGTTTTGGTATGATGGAAATTCATGGTTTAAACTCAGAAATGATTGATGTGGCTGCTTACACTGCCAAAGCTTTTGATGATGCTTCAAAAATGGCTATTCTTCTAAAAAAAGATACCCTTTCTAAGTTTTATCAAAATAGAGCTTCCATATTAAAGCAAAAAATAAATTCGGAGTTTTGGGTAGAAGAATTTAACTCATATGCCGATTTTTTAGGGACTAATAAACAAGCGTTGGAGCTAATAGATGCGGCCATTGTGCGTGCAGATACACTAAATAAACCATGGGCGGAAAAGGAATTGGTACAAACTAAAAATAAGGTTTTGGCTTCTGCTGAAAACAAAAAGCAAGGGTATGTATTGTATCACAATTGGGTAGTTAATACACCTATGGAGATGCAAATTGCGGAGCCTAAAAAAGCCTTAAAAGCTCTTGTTACAGCTCAAAATTTCACGAGTCCGTTTGGTATGTTTGTGACCGGTATAGATAGAGACGAAGCCGCCGGCAAAGACGAGGGGTCTTTTGCAGCTGATAAAAAGATTTTTTCTTACACGGGTGCTGTTATGACCTTGCCTACCGGTGTACAAGCTGTTGCTGAAAATAACTATGGAAGACCAAATGAGGCGTATGCACTCTTGAAACGGATGTGTAAGTCTTTTGGCTATGCCTTACCGGGTTCTATTTATGAGGTTTCACCTGATTTTGGTATGTTTGCTCAGGCGTGGAATATGTACGCTTTTGGCGTGCCTTTAATCACCCAGTTTTTAGGAATAAATCCTGATGCCTACCATCAGAAAGTAACCTTTAGTCCTGTTTTGCCAGATGCTTTAGAAAATGGATCTCTCAAAAACGTAGTGGTAGGAAAAAATATATTTGAGCTTAGTTTTGAAAACTCGGGCACCACGTTAACTTATTCAATTATTCAAAAAGGAAGTTTTGATTTAACATTTAAACAGCCTGAGGGAAAATATACTGATTGGGAAATAAACGGGAAGCCTGTAAAGCCAATCGTGATAGATGGTGTTGAAATGGTTTCTTTTTCAGGGAAAGTAAATACATTAAGGCTTAAAAAATAAAAAACCCGAAGTTGCCTTCAGGTTTTTCGAGATTTATAAGGATAAGGTTTATGCGTAAGAATTGAGCATTACTGGCATAACGAGCATTAAGATGTCTTCGTTATCTTCCTTAGCGTCAGGAATAATAAGACCCGCTCTGTTAGGCAATGAAAGCTCAAGGGTAATGTTAGAAGCACTGATGTTGCTCAACATTTCGGCAAGAAACTTTGCGTTAAAACCAATTTCCATGGATTCGCCAGTGTACTCGCAAGGTATTCTCTCAACTGCTTCATTTGAATAGTCTAAATCTTCAGCCGAAATTGTAAGTTCGTCAGCCGTGATTTTTAGTCTAATCTGATGCGTAGTTTTATTTGAGAATATAGCGATACGTTTCAAAGAACTCAAGAATTTGCTTCTTTCAATCACCATTTTGTTGGGATTGTTCTTTGGTATCACGTTTTCGTAGTCAGGGTAACGCTCGTCTATTAATCTACAAATCAACTTGATGTTTCCAAAACTAAAGAATGCATTTGAACTACTAAACTCAGTAGTAACTGGCACAACTTCAGAAGGCAACGATGACTTGATTAAGTTAAGAGCTTTTCTTGGAAGGATCATCGTGGTAGCGGTAGCCGATTTGATGTCTTCTCTTCTATATCTGATTAGTCTGTGGCCATCGGTGGCTACAAACGTAGTGTTTTCTTCAGTGATGTCGATGAATACCCCAGTCATTGCTGGTCTTAGGTCATCTGTACTTGTAGCAAACAAGGTATTGTTAATAGCTGCTCCCAAGATATGAGAATCTAACTCAATACTAAAACTTCTGTTTACTTGCGGAGCTCTTGGGAAATCCATTGGGTTTTCACCCGCTATTTTGAATCTACCATTAGAGGTAACTATTTCTATACCGAAAGTCTCACCGCTAATATTTACAGTAATTGGCTGCTCAGGTAAGCTTTTAAGGGTGTCCATAAATAGCTTAGCAGGAATTGCTACAGCAACGGTATCTTCTGAGTCTACCATCAAGTCAGCCACCATAACTGTTTGAAGGTCAGAGGCTGTAATAGTAAGACTAGTTTTGTCTAGTTCGAACAGAAAATTTTCTAAGATAGGAACCAGTGGGTTTGGTCCTATTAGACCACTTATGTTAGAAAGGTTTTTTACGAGTTCAGATGATGAAACTACAAACTTCATGGTTTTCTGTTTAGAATATTTATTTTATTGTTATGTCACAAAAAGTAGGCAAAGTTAGCAAAAGACTGCTTATTTTGGCACTTTTTAGTAAAAAATATTCATTTATTTCAGAATTATTTTTAAATCTATTTTGTCAAAATTAACCTTACTGAAAACCGTCAGAACTTTGTGAATCTTTACTTTTTGCTATCAATTCTGCAAATTCTTGGTATTCACTTGGCCCTACTAATTTTTTGAGTTTTTCTAAGCCATTGCTTGCATAGTCAAACTGTGCCAATTTGATGGCTTTTTTGATATAGGTTTTCCAAAGCAACGCTGCATCAGGGTTTAACTCGGCTACATAAAAAGGAAGGTTGTAGGCCTCTACGTCATTGCCCGTGCTACTCAAATAATCAGACAGTGTCGCTATTACTATTGGGTTGAGCGGAGCCTTGTTTTTTATGGCTTCAAAGTTTTCTTTTGTTATTTTTTCTTTTAAAATACTCTTTGCTTGATCGGCAACTTTTGCTTCTAATTCTGCCTTAAAACTAGGTTTGCTTAAAATCGTAGCCGAAGCACTGTCGCCGGCCAGGTTAAGTCTTTCTATAGCTTGGGTATAAACACCTTCGTTAAGCAGCCATAGCCCTAGGTTTTGGTTATATAGCGGTTTGTTTTTAGAAAGGCTATTGTTTCCTAAAAGTGTCAATTGTTTTAAGCCTTCTATTTTGTTGCCTCTGTAATATTGGTTTTGGGCATAGGTCAAACTCAGTTCCTCAAAATACGGTTCGTTACCTTCTTTTTGCTGGAGCTTTCTGAATAGTAACGGGTCAATGTTTACCACGCTTTCGGGTTGCGTACTGGCTACGGAGTTAAATAAGTTGGCGGCTCGGCTTACATCCAAAACCGAATCTTTGCTTATCTCAAAAACTTCTAACGTAATAGGTTTATTTAGCAATCGAGCCACTGCTTTTTTGTTTGCTTCTGATGACTGACTTTTTGATTTAACGCTTACTAACTCCGCTGTCATTTCTTCAAGGCGTTCTGGTTTTGAGTTTTCTATCCAAAAAGCTAAAAAATTAGTGTTTTCAACTTCACAATCTGTACATGTTTTTTTTGCCAAATCTAAATAATAAAGTACGCTGTCTGTCAAATTAGATTTTTGTTGTAAAAAAGCCAAGTCGGTCAGTAGCCTATGTTCATTGGGGAAGGTTTTAAGGCCTTCTTGAAGCGAAAACAAGGCGTCAAAATACATGTCTTCGGTTTCGAGGCTGGCACTTAGGCCTGCATAAGCGTATGCACTTGGGTTTTTAAAAATGGCTTGTTTAAAGAAAAACGCGGCGTTAATTCGGTCTTTTTGACTTAGAGCAAGCGAAGCCAAGGTGACATTTGCCTTGTGGTTATACAGGTCATAATGGGTAGAAGACTTATAAAATGTTTCAGCGGCTTTGAGGTCGCCCTCTTCTAAATAAAAATCAGCGATGGCGTTGTCATAGCCTGCGTTTACTTGATAATAGGAGTAGTAGTTTTTTGAAGCAAAAAGCAATATTATAAGAAAAATCGAAGCTACTCGGGTAAGTATTAACCTGCTGTAGGGCGATTTATACATTACTTTTTGGACATCTAAGCCTTGTTTAAATAACTGGAAGTAGTTTATAAGAATGTATATAAAAAACGTAAACCCAACCGCAAGCTGCGTGATGGCGATATAGTCTTCAATAAACTCCTGAAGCGGGTCGTTTGCTGTGGCATAAATAAACGCAATGCATGAAGAGGAGACAATGGCCAAGCCGATATAAATCCAAACTCCAGAGCGGTTAAAGCTAAAAAGCTGCTGCTGATCAAGCAATTTTCTGAAACCCCAAAGACCTAAAATTGCACTTGTAAAATAGAGCAATAAAGGCGGAACCACATAGGTGCTATTTTCTATGATTCGGGTGTTTTCTAAATAAATTAAAATAACGTTTGCCAGATATACCGCTGAAATAATGAAAAGCTGGGAAAGTGAACTTTGGCCTTTTCTGGCGTTTTTAGAAACCAACCAAACTAAACCGGCGAATATTTCGTGAGAAATTAAGAAAATGAAAACTAATGTAATAGCTAGAAAAGCGATTAAGCTATAGGCAGAAATGGATATAAATGGGGTGTTTATCTGAGAAACAGCTTGAATTACAAAAAGAAAAAGTGCTACGATTATTAACCATATGCTCAAAGTTTGATACAACTTTAGTTTTTGGTTAAATAGATTTGATACGTAGTAAAAACCTCCAAATACTATGAAGGAGACCAAAAAGCCATAAGAATTATTGGCATCTAGTACGTTTTCTAGTCGCATTGAGACCAAAACTCCCGCTAAAAATATGGCGGCAACCAAAAACCAAAGTCCTTTAAGACGGGCGGTTCCACTTAATGTTGTAACTAAGCCGAGCAAGCCACCTATAAGTAGCAGGTAATATGCGTTGCGATTTACTTCTACTAAAGAGGGCAAATAATGCTCTTTTATGTACCAAAGTGGGGTAGATGCTGAAAATGAAAGCTTGTGGTCGCCAAAAATGGTTTCGTTGATTACCTTCTGATGCATTTCGCTCACCGTGTTCCATTCCAGAATATTTTCTAAGCCATTAAACCACGCAAAACCTGCATAAGCGGCTAGTAGTAAGGCTATAAAAGCTGTGGCGAAAAGTGGTGCTTTGTCTTTGAGATCCCAGGCTCTCCAAAATTTTATATATTCGTTCATCAATTCTTAAACTCGGTTTTTATACATTTATTTAATAGACATCAAAAATTATTCGGATAATACAAATTCTCTAAAAAATGGATTTACTATCTTTGACAAAATTTAACAACGCCCTAATATGACAATACACAAAGAAGGTACAGGTACTTTGATAGTAACAACACTTACTTTGGCTATAATTTATAGCATCATCAGATATTTTACTCCCGAACAACCTACCATTCACATTGCGGTATTTGTAGTTTGCTTCATTCTTTTTTTAGTGGTTTTGCAATTCTTTCGCAAACCTACAAGAAAAACCCCAATTAATCCAAAACATATCATCGCTCCTGCAGACGGAAGGGTGGTTGTTATTGAAGAAGTAATCGAAACGGAATACTTTAAAGGTCCTCGTAAGCAGATTTCAATTTTTATGTCACCACTTAACGTGCACATAAACTTTAATCCATTGTCAGGAATAATCTCGTATTTCAAATATCACCCAGGCAAATATTTGGTAGCATGGCATCCAAAAAGTAGCACTGAAAATGAGCGTACAACTGTGGTGACTAAACACGCAAATGGTACGGAGGTTTTGTTTAGACAAATAGCCGGTGCTATGGCCAGAAGAATCTGTTGGTATGTAAAAGAAGGTCAAGAAGTAACCCAAGGCGAAGAGTTCGGCTTTATAAAATTCGGTTCGCGTATAGATATTTATTTGCCTTTAGATGCCAAAGTATTGGTAAACTTAGAAGACAAGCCAGTAGGCGGCGAGACAGTAATAGCTGAGTTGGCTTAAAAAAAACTATAAAAATATAGCTGGCCGTAATCTGATTTTAAAAATCGAATTACGGCTTTTTTATTTATTTTTTTGCCATCAAATAAAACCCAACAGTAGCCATAAAGGCTAGTCCGCCTAAAGAGACTATAAGTGCATCGTATCCCAAAAGTGCAATAACTTGTGTACCCAGCAAAGGGGAGATGATCTGAGCAATGGGCCACGACATCGAGTAGGCAGCCGAATATTGGCCAAGATTATGGCCTTTTGCCCTTTCAATCGAAAAGGTATTCATAAACGGTAATGCGAATATCTCCGAAAATGTGCCGAAAGTTATGCCTACAATCAGCCAAGCGAAGCTTCTCAGGTAATAATACATAAGGTAGTTTATGACCAACAAAACACAGCCAAAAAATATGAATTGCATTTTAGAGTATCTGTGCTCTAGTTTGTATATTAAAATCATTTCTACGGATGCTACCAAAAGGCCATTTAGGCCCATCAATAAGCCAATCTGTTGCTCATCTATGCCGCAAGCCTCTTTATAAAAAACAGGTAAAACCGTAAAGAGTGGAGAAAATGACATTACATAAAGCGTAGCCAGGCCCACAAATATCATGAAGTAGCCGTCTCTCCAAGGCGAATCTTTTTTGTTTAGGGCTTTTTGTTCTTTGCTGACTTTGGCCGTACGTACCACTTTTGTTCTTAAAAACCGCCAGACTAGGGCCGCGGCCAAAATATTAGTTACGCCGTCTGCCCAAAACAGGTAGTCGTAGTTGCGAGAGGCGAAATATCCTCCTAAAACTGGTCCTATGGCCCAGCCCAAGTTAATAGCCAAACGTACCAAAGAAACAGACCGAGTAAAATTTTCGGGTTTGCAAAAGTGGGAAATACTCACTGTGTTTGCAGGTCTATAGGCTTCGCCAAATACAGCTAAAATAAACACGCCAGCACACAAGTACTCAAAGGTTTCTATTTTTACAACCACAAAAAACAAGAGCCCGCCGATGCTCAAACTCAATAGCTGAACCAAGTAGTGCCCCAATATATCGGTGAGTTTTCCGCCCAGCCATGAACCCACCACGGCTCCGGCACCAAACATCATCATTACATAGCCAGCTTCTTCTATGCTATAGTTTAGTTTTTGCGTGGTATATACAGACATAAACGCCACCACCATGGTACCTGCCCGGTTTATGAGCATAACCAAAGCCAACAGCCAGATTTTGGGCGATAAGCCTCCGTAAGCGTTTTTGAATAGTGTCAATCGTGTTTTTTTGGTGGCTCAAAATTAGTGATAAAATGGTATTTGAGTTTAAATATAAAGATTTATGATTTTTTTTCTCCTTGTTTTTTAAGCTATTGAGGGCGGATAGTTTAAATATAAATTATTGAGAGGTAGCATTTCGTTTTTTGTTTTTGGAATGCCCAATTCTTATTTAAGAAAAGGCACGATTTTTGGAAAAATTCTTATTTTTGGAAACATATTATAATTAGACATGGAAAATCAGTTCTCGATTTTTATAGTAGAAGACGACCTTTTGTATAGTTCTGTCTTACAATATCACCTCAATCTTAATCCAGATTATGAGGTGCATGTCTTCGATACTGGCAAGGGTTTACTTGATAATCTCAATAAAAAACCTTCGGCTATTACCTTGGATTATTCACTTCCGGATTTTGACGGTGAAACCATCCTGAAAATTATTAAAAGAGACTATCCCGAAATTCCCGTGATAATAATTTCAGGTCAAGAAGATATAGCTACTGCCGTTAAGCTGCTAAAACTTGGTGCGTATGATTATATAGTAAAAGACGAAAATGTAAAAGATCGCCTTTGGAGTACGCTTCTAAAAGTTCGTGAGACCAAAAACCTCAAAGATGAAATTACGTTATTGCGAAAAGAAGTTGGCGAAAAATATGAATTTGACAACAGCATAAAAGGAAATAGCGATGCACTTAAGCGAGTATTTGCTCTGATGGAAAAAGCCGCTCAAAGTCAAATAAACGTGTCGGTATATGGAGAAACGGGTACAGGTAAAGAACTCGTGGCGAAGTCTATTCATTATAATTCTGCCAGGAGCAAAAAGCCATTTGTGGCTGTAAATATGTCTGCAATACCCAAAGAATTGGTTGAAAGTGAACTTTTTGGTCACGAAAAAGGGGCGTTTACGGGTGCCATGATCAGGCGAATCGGCAAATTTGAAGAGGCAAATGGCGGCACTTTGTTTTTGGATGAAATAGGGGAAATGGATATAAACATTCAAGCCAAAATATTGCGAGCTCTTCAAGAGCAAGAGATAGTCCGTGTTGGAGGAAATGCTACAGTAAAGTTTGATGCCAGAATAATAGTAGCTACGCACCGGAACCTGACAGAGGAGGTAAAAAATGGTAATTTCAGAGAAGATTTGTACTACCGAATTTTAGGGTTGAATATAAAGTTACCGCCACTTCGGGAGCGAGGAAACGACATTTTGATTTTGGCCAAGTATTTTGTAGAAGATTATTGCAAAAAAAACAAGCTCCCGTTGCTTTCTATCCATAGCGAAGCTTCACAAAAGTTACTTCAATATGGGTTTCCAGGGAATATTAGGGAGTTAAAAGCTGTGATTGAGCTTTCGTGTGTAATGGCTACGGGCAATGAAATAATGAGCGAAGATATTAGCTTCAATTCTATAAGGCCAGAAGGTTCGTTTTTGCTAGATGAGCTAACACTTAAAGAATATAACAGAAGGATTTTAAAGCACTTTTTAGATAAATATGATAACGATGTTTTACTTGTGGCAAGTAAACTCGATATCGGTAAATCTACTATTTATAATATGATAAAAAATGGTGAGCTGTAAAAACCAGTGTGTCTTTTAGCTCAAATAGTTAATTTAGCCTAGAAATATGAAGAATTTTTCTTAAAAATGATTTTTAATACATGCTCATAACGCTGTATTTTTCGGATATTTACACCTATTATGTTATTACCCTATTTTAACCAAAACTATGTAGAAGCTGGCCTCGATGAGGCAGGAAGAGGTTGTTTGGCTGGACCAGTTGTAGCTGCTGCGGTGATATTGCCCAAAGACTATCAAAACGAACTTTTGAATGACTCTAAGCAGCTAACCAAAGAACAGCGGGTAGCACTGAGAATAGAAATAGAAAGGGATGCATTGGTGTGGGCAGTGGCAGAAGCCAGTAATCATGAAATAGATGAGATAAATATCTTAAAGGCGAGTTTTTTGGCTATGCATAGGGCAGTAGATAAAATCTCAGAAAAGTTAAAGCCGGAGCACCTTTTAGTAGACGGAAACAGGTTTACGCCGTATCCGATGTTGCCTCATACGTGCATAGTAAAAGGCGATGGAAAGTATTTGTCTATTGCGGCGGCATCTATTTTGGCTAAAACCTATCGAGACGATATCATGGAAAACTTAGCCTTAGAATATCCACAGTACAAGTGGCAACAAAACGCTGGGTATCCGACTAATTTTCACAGAAAAGCTATTTTGAAATTTGGCTTTACGCCTCACCATCGAATGACCTTTAAAGTGAGAGTTTAAGTGTTTTAATTAAATTGTTTTTCGTTTTTCTAATAAATATATAGTCTTGAATATTAATTGATTAAGTTCGTTTCTGAAGCCTGTTTTTTTAGCAGGCACAGTTTTTGGATACTTTTAATATAAAAGCAAATTTTTCTTAAATTATGACGCCCAAAAAACCATTTAACTTATTGTTTGTAGCAATGGTTATAGCCTTGGTTTTTCATGGAACACTCTTCTTTTTTACGGTAGACTCCACCTACGACGCCTTCGTGCACATGTTTTTTGGAGACCACTACGCAAGAGATTGGTTTGATACATGGGATAACCGCTGGTACACGGGTTTCAACGTTACCAGTTATCCGCCTTTGGTGCATCAGCTGACTGGTTTTTTGTCTAAATTTCTTGGCCTTCGAAATGCCTTTTTGCTTTTAGCAGCCATAGTTATGCAGCTGCTTATGGTGGGTATGTATCGGTTTGCTTTGCTTTGGACGAGTCGTAGGGCAGCAGGATATGCGGCTTTGCTAACGTGTTTTGGGGCATCTATCAACGAGGCCTTTCACCTTTTTGGGCAGATTCCTACTTTGATGGGAATTTCATGTTTGCTAAACTCTCTACCTGAAATTTACCGTTGGATTAGGTACGGGAAAATATATAGACTGGCCACTGCCGTTACTATTATGGGTGTTGGGGTTACCTCGCATCACGTAACCACTATTTTTGGAATGGTGTTTTTTGTGGCTCCTGTTATGGGACTCGCCGTTATGGATACCCTCATTAGTGATAATAAGGAAGGCCAAAAGATTACGGTGATGCAGTTTTTGTGGAAGGTTTGGGACAAAAAACGAGAGTTAATTCTGTTTGGGTCATTTGTGCCCGTGGTTATGGCCTACATTTTTCCTTATTTCTACTGGTCAGCCACCGATCCCATTACCCAGGTTTCTATTCCGCATGGCTCTCGCGACTCCTTTATAGAGGTTCCTTCTTCGGGACTTATGTTTTTTCTTATCCCTTTAGGGGTTCAGTTGCTTTTACTTCCTTATATTTTCTCTAGAGTTTGGACCAAAAGAAACATGTTTATTGGCCTTTCTTTTACTTTACTTTTTATATTAGGTACTGGTGGCACTACGCCAATCCCGATTTTGATGTTGGGCGAAAACGCTTTTAATATTCTCACCCTCGATAGGTTTACGTTTTGGGCTTCTATGATTGGAACTCCTTTTTTAGGAGAGTTTTTTTATAGAGTAGTAGAAGGCGACTATCGGGTTATCTTAAGAAGAAAATATGGCACCATGGTTTATCGACTTTTTGCTGGATTTTTAGGCGGGTCGGTTGCTGTTTTGACCATATTTATTGTGAGTTTAGGAAATTTCAGGCCACTTCAACCTCCAAAAATTGACACCAAGCCAATCGTTCAATTTTTAGAAAGAGATAATCACGACCATTGGCGGTATATGACCCTTGGGTTTGGAGATCAAATGGCCTGGCTTTCGGCCCAAACTAAAGCTCAGTCTGTAGATGGCAACTATCACTCTGCCAGGCGATTACCTGAAATGACCACCCGGCCACTCGAGCGGCTCGAAAACTCTAAGTTTAAAGGTATAGAAGGGATTGGTTCCTTGCAGCAGTTTTTGACTGTTCCAGAAAAATACTACCTCAAGTTTATATTTTCCAACGATAAGTTTTACGACCCCATACTTTATTTTGCAGGGTGGGAGAGGGTCCAAAGACTTGAAAACGGAATTATGGTTTGGCAGAAACAGGATATTCCGCCACTGCCAACGGTTTTGCCCCGTAAAGATTTGCCGAAGGTTATTAAACTTTGGTGGGGTATTATGCCTTTCTTCTCGCTTACTTTGGCTTTTACCGTAAATTTTGTTTTGCTGTGGTTTAGTAAAGTCAAAAATATTTCAAAATACGACGACACCTACAATGACTCAGACGATATCATAGTGCCGCCTTTACGAAAACTAACTTTGTATTTTTTGGGAGGATGGATTTTAACAGTAGTCACTATTGTAGTATATGTGTCTTACCAACTTTCAACTTTCAGCCCTTATCAAAGTCCCAAAGATGTCGTGGTTGCGTATTACGATGCTGTGGATTTTAAGTATTTCGAGGCTGCTCATGGGTTCTTTGATCCTGCAGACAGGCCAGACTTTGACGATTATTTCGTAAAACTTTCGGTAGAAGATGGAATTTTGGCTTCTTATGCCAAGCTTAATAACTTAAAAATAGACCTTAAAAAAATCACCAAAGACAAGTACGAAGCCCACATTGTGGCAGAGTGGATTACGCCAGTAGAAGAATATTATACAAGGGCTACACATATAGTAGTGAGAAACAAAGGCAAGTGGTACCTCAAAGCCCCCAAGTTTGACCTGAGCATACCTGCAGACCAGTTTATGGTAGAGAAAGTTCAGGGAATTCATGGACATGGAAAACGCCAAGCGGGTACTTCTGCTACCCAGCACGACGACGTTTTGGATAGACCCGATTTGCAAATTCTAGATGCTCGTTTGGTGAAAATGGACAGCAGTTATTTTGTAGTGGGGGAGCTGCAAAACGTTGATTCCTATCCGGCTCATATCACCATAAGTGCTCAGCTATATGATAAAAACAACCGTAAACTGGTTAGCTATAATGCCAAGTTTGCCACCATTCATAGGATTTTGCCTTTAGAAAAAATTCCTTTTAAAATTGAGTTTGAGTCTACCGCATGGAATTATAAAAACGAGGCAAAGTCTACTAAGTTTAATCCAAACGAATTTAGTCCGTTTAAATACAGTGCTCCACCGAGTCAGTTTAAGTTATTGGCCAGAGCGGTGGTAGACAAAAACGATTTGTATAGGTCTTATGATATTCAAAATTTGCGTTTTAAAGAAAATTTCTTTGTGGGCACATTGCTTAACTATGGCACCGAAGAAATCAGTGTTCCTAAACTCCTGATTTCATATACAGACAAAAACGGAGACTTGGCATGGTTAGACACCTACTTTATGCGTGAAGGAGTGCGGCCTCAAAGAAAAAGGCAGTTTGAGGTTCCGCTGCTTAAGTTTAAGGAATTTTCGATTATTAAAATAGGTGAAAATAAAGACTTTTATGTCAATGGACTCCCAAACGTGGAGGTTTTAGGAAGAAAGCTTTTAAAAGAAGATGGAATCCAATATAAAGATTGGTGGATTAAGGTTTTGCCGGACGGCTATATTGCCAACCCAACGTTATATTAAATGTTAAAAAACAAATACATATTAGGTGGAGGAATAGCAGGCGTTTTACTTATGCTGTTGCTTCTGTATGTAATGGTTTTTAGAAAAAAAGAATTACCAGCAGGGCCTCACAAGTTTGAACAAAGACTAGCACATATTCCGGAGCGATTCAAAGCTGACGATAAGCTTTCGCTAAAAATTAAACCATTAAAGGGCTGTTTGCTCAAGGCCAATGTGGTCTGGGGTACACTGGCTTTTAGTTTAGACTCTTCTTTGGTTTTGCCTAGAAGCATAGTTGCCGAGGCGGGTATTCATAAACTTTCTGTATGGTGCAACGGCACTAAAATGGAAGAGAAAAAAATGGAGGTTTTGCCGCTAGAAAGCTACGGTATATTGGCATCGTATATTGGCTCCAAGTCTATCACCGCCGATCAGGGCATCCATTGGTCTATGCTGTCGGTTTTGCCAGTTGATACATACAAAAACATGGTAGATGATGGCACTCCGATAGACATACAGGCCACTCGTCCAAATGGCTCTTATCAAGAAGTAAAGCCATTGACTAAAAATGGAATTGCTTATTTAAGAATAAATAGCCAGAGCACTACAGGTAAAACCTTTTTGGCTTCTAGTACTACGCATTCTGATAGTAAAGAAAAGGAGCTTTTGGAGCTGCCAAATATTCCCAATTCATTTAGCTTATCTACTTCTACCAAACTGATAGTGGCAGATGGCCGTCAATATTTTAAAGTCACAACTTCGAATGTGTTAGACCGCTACGGAAACCGCGTGTCTGACGGTGTTCTTTTGCGATTTATTGTGGTGGACCAAGACGGGCTTCAGAGTATTTATAGGGCTTTTGTGTTGGATGGAATAGCCTCTGCCAATATTAAGTATCCTTCTCGAAAAGGCTCTTTAACTGTTTATGCTACGGTAGACAACGTTTTGAAAAGTAGTAGTATTTCGCTCAAAGTTTTGCCTTACGTAGCTGATTTTGATTTAAAATTTAATGTTAAAAATTCTAAACTATTTGTAGGGCCAGTATTGGCAAAAATGGGGCAATATGTAACAGACGGTACCGAGGTTCGGATATTTAGAAATCAATCACCTCATGAGTTTTTGACTTTTCTGAAAGACGGTGTTGCGAGTTATGATTTATTTAGAAAAGTAAAACTAGGAGATACACTCTCCGTAGAAATTGGGGGAGTTTCAAAAGTAATAATTGCTAGATAAATGATAAAAAACGAAAAAAATACCTTTAAATTGTTTCTGATGGCTGGAGTAGTAATACTAATAAGTATACTGGTCTATGGCATGGCTCAGGTATGGGTGTTTTTGAGTGTAAGCCGGGCAAATGCGGCTGTGTTTTTGGAGGTAAAAGACACGCCAGACATTTATACCCCTAAGTTAGTTTGGCTGCCTGATGAGCCCGTAGAGCGGCCCATGGAAGATTTTACGCGAGATATTCTAAAACGAGACTATATCCGGGCTTTGTATCAAAGAAACTTGGCGATGCTAAATGGCGATACGCTTCTCATTCAAGACTATTATACAGCCTTGGGTCGAGAAAAGTTAAAGAGGTCTATTAGTAAAGAAAAGGCCATAATCAAAGAGCATATTGAGCTGGAGCATCATTTACAATTAAATTATTATTCGGCAGATGGGCAGATAATTGGTTTTTTAGACAAAGCCACCACAGAGGCAGAGCGTGTTTGGAACAAAGAAAAACAAATGCTGGCCTATGATACCGATACGCTTAACTACCAAGTTATCATGATTTTAGAAGACGGGTATTGGCGAATTCACAATATGAAACGCGTGGAGGTAGCTCCAGACTTACCCAAAGTAGATTCCGTAGTGGTAGATTTTACAAAAGCGGAGTTACTATCTAAAATATTGAACGCCAAAGGCATAAACTATTATCCACAAGAAGCCCCTTTTAAAGACTTTTGGATAAATTATGACTCGGCACAAGTTGAAAAAGACTTTGCACTTATAAAGAAACTGAAGTTTAATTCAGTAAGGATTTTTATTAATTACGAGCAGTTTGGTAAAGGAATGGTGATTCCCGAAATGATGGAAAGGCTTCATCATTTGCTTGACGTAGCAGAGCTCAATCAGGTCACTGTGATTCTGACTTTGTTTGACTTTAACTCTGACTTTAACCTTTTTAATTTTCCGGCTACTGACAGGCATCTCGAAACCATACTTACCGCCTTTAGGCACCACCCGGCATTAATCGGGTATGACCTCAAGAACGAACCGGATATTGACTATAACTATCAAGACTCAACTTTAGTAAACCAATGGCTAGAGTTTGTCATTGCAAAGGCTCGGAGCTATGACCCTGTAAGGCCCATGACCATCGGTTGGTCAAATGCCGATAAGGCCTTGAATTTTAAAGACAAATTAGACTTTCTTTCTTTTCACTTTTATAAAAGTCCGAAGCTTTTAAAAGAAGATTTATTGTTTTTGAAAAAAAATGCACCTGAAAAAAAAGTGGTGGTTAGTGAGTACGGCAAGTCTACATATTTGAGTAAAATATTTCCCTTCGGAAACTCAAAAAATAGTTTGTTTAAAGCACTGCTAAGTGTGCATACGGTTTTAGAAGATAACCACATACCCGCTTATTTTTGGACCCTCTATGATTTCAAAGAAGTGGCCAGCGATGTGGCCGGCAAGATGCCGTGGCAAAAGAATCCGCAAAAGTTTTTTGGTATAATTGATGTTGATGGAAAGCCAAAAGATGCAATGAAAATATTTGAGCACAAGGCGGCAACTTTTAAGCCTAGCCTAATAGATCGGATTCCTCCTTTTGTATTGACATATTTGTTCCTTGGTGCGGTTTTTGTATTAATAATTATATACTTTAAAAAACTTAAACAATTCTTTATCTACCTGATAAACACAAGGTTTAAGGGCTTAAAAGATTTTTCAAAAAAGTAAATGTTTCCTAATATGCAAAAGAAATTGAAATTGGCTATTGTAACTAGCTATCCACCGAGTAAGAGGACTTTAAATGAATATGGTTTTTATTTGACCAACCATTTTAAGCAAAAAACTGACGACTATTCCGAGATTTTACTCTTGACAGACAAACTCCCAGAGGGTCAAAAATTTGACTTCCCTGCAGAAGGCGTCAAAATTTCGGCCCAAGAGGTTTGGGACTTCAACAAAATCACTAACCCACTTAGTATTTTAAGTGCCATCAGAAAATTTAAACCTGATGTGGTTTTGTTTAATATTCAATTTCTTTCTTTCGGAGACAAAAAAATAGCAGCAGCTCTAGGATTATTTACCCCCTATCTTTCACGTATTTCGGGATATCCTTCTGTGGTGCTTTTGCATAATATTTTGGAGCAAGTAGACCTAAATGCAGCCGGAATCACTGAAAATAAACTTTTGGCATCTATTTATAATTTCATTGGCGGAGTTTTGACTCGTATTATATTAAAAGCCAACGTGTTAGGTGTAACTATTCCGAAGTATGTTAGTATTTTGGAATCAAAATATAAAGCCAAAAATGTGGCTCTTTTGCCGCACGGTAGTTTTGAATTGCCGCCATTGCCTAGTTTTGACTTAGTGGCAGGGCCTATGCAAGTAATGGCTTTTGGAAAGTTTGGAACATATAAAAAAGTGGAGATGATGATAGAAGCCGTAGAGCTAATCAGGTCTCGCACTACACTCGATATGGAAATAGTAGTGGCAGGTACAGACAGTCCAAATACTCCTGGGTATTTAGAGGGCGTGCAGGCTCAGTATAGTTGGGTTAAAAACCTACGTTTTACGGGATATGTGGCCGAAGAAGACGTACCTACTATTTTTGGTGAAAGTGCTGTGGTTGTGTTTCCTTACACGTCTACTACGGGTAGTTCGGGCGTACTTCACCAAGCGGGTAGCTATGGCAAGCCAGCCATTATGCCTAACCTGGGCGACTTGGCCATGTTAGTAGAAGACGAAGGATACGCCGGGGAGTTTTTTGAGCCCGATTCAAAAGAAAGCTTGGCGGATGCTATTCAAAAAGTATTAGAAGACGAAGAATATAGAATTAAACTTGCTAAACAAAATTACTTTGCGGCGGCATCATTACCAATGTCTGATTTGGTAGATTGGTATAACCTTCATTTTCAGAAACTTGTAAAGTAAATTCTAAGTAAAAAAATATTAGGAATACTAACGTAGCCGGATTTCATCTTCAAAAATGAGATCCGGCTTTTTTTGAACAAAAACTTAAGGTTACAATGGATTTTCTAATGCATATATAGGGTTTAGGTAGTTAGGTTAAATTAACTGGTTATGTGTCGAGTTTTTTGGTTTAATTTTTTAAAAGAAAAGTAAACTTTTTTTCATTTTTTCCACTCAATAAAAAAATAAATTAAGCCAGATTTTTGGCACAAAAAAACCGACGCAGATAAATGGATATTTGCATCGGTTCTTACTATTTTTAATACTTTATGAGAGCCTTATTTTAGCAAGTATAGGTTTTTTTGGTTAAAATTGCTCTAAAATTTAGCCTCATGCTTTGCCAAAGTCCGCCGGAAGTTTAAGTAGTTTTTTGACCCTAATTACCACTTGGTTTAGTCCTACTGGCTTTTCTATGAAGTCATCAGCACCTAGACTAAATGCCTTTAAAAGGGTGGCATCGTCATTTATACCTGACATAATGATAATCGGAATATTAGATTTTTTTTCATTTCTAATATATTCAATCACCTCAAAACCAGACTTTACAGGCATGTGAATGTCAATTATTACCAAATCTGGGTTTAGAGTATCAAAATCATCGATGGCACTTTGGCCATTATTTGCTCCATGTACATCAAAACCGCTCTCTTTTAGTATATGTGTCAAAGATTTAAGTACAATTGGTTGATCGTCAGCCGCTAAAATTACCATATATATTAGTGTTTTTTATTAATTTATACCAATAACTATACCACTATTCTAGTCAAAAATGGACGTTTAAATAAAAGATTTAATTAGAATGAGTTAGTTGTTTTATTAAAAATCGATAGTAAATCTACGTTATTTTAACTGCTATTGAAATCAGAATATATAAAAAAACCGAAGCTGTTTATTTTAAAAAAGCTTCGGTTAGGTATGTTTTTTTAATGATTTGCTTTAGATTTTTAACCTTTTATAAAAGAGCTGATATAACACCATTAAGGTCATTAAGGCAGCCATTAGGGCTATTTGAACCATGATAACTTGCTCAAAACTAGCGTGGTAAATGTACAAAAATATGATTTGCAAAATACCGAAACCAATAGACAGATAAATAGGCAAGTGCCTATCTAACGACATGTGGTAATACACGAACACATTAGAACCCGCAAAAAGCGAAGTAGCTACAGCGTATTTCCATAAGAGCGGAGCCACCGAGAGATATTGGGCACCAAAGAGGGTGTTCATAACCAAGTCTGGGAAAAAGTAACAGACTGCGGTAATAATTGCGGCAATGGCCATTACAATACCAAGCCCACCAAAAAACAATGGAAGCGTATTTTTGCCTTCTTTCTCTAGTTTAATAACCATCGGAAAAAGCAAGGTTACGATTGTCCAGGTGCCAAAATACACGATTCTACCCACCAAGGCTAAGGCAGCATAAAGACCCGCGTCTGTAGGCTCAAAAAAGTGCTTTACAAGTACGATGTCACTGTTGTTGATTAATATTTGGCTACACTCATATACCAGCACTACCTTAAAGAAAGCCATGACGGTTTTCTCGTCTATGGTTTCAGTGTCTGGGGTCATTTTGGTAAAGTGCTTTGACACATACCAAGTAGCTATCAGCGACAATAACAAGGCCACAGCCACGCCATTTACCCGTAAGCCTAAATATACCAAAAGCAAGGTAAACGCCAACCTTACCCACATTTCAGACTGGTAGGTAAGTGCAAGGCTTTTATATGAAAGTTTGCCTTGAAGCACACCGCGGTTTACGCTCATCAGCAAATAAAAAGGCATTGAGACACCAAAAATTATATATGGCACTATAGATGCCAGATGAAAATAATTTTGTGATAAACTAAGTACCGCTATAAATCCAATAGCTAGCCCCAAGCCGCCTCTGACAGCCTTTTGGTTTAGAAAACTAAGTAAAGGATAAGAGGATTTTGCTGGCGTAAGAGATTCATACGTAGCCGTAAACTTGGCAGCGGTAAGCTGAAACGCTAAAGCAAAAAATGAGATTATAAGAAGCAACGTAACGATAAGACTGACCTCTGAAAAGTCAGCTGGCCCTAGCCATCTACCCAAAAGCAAGTTTATAGCGTAGTTTCCTGCGTTTACTATCAAAGTGCTCGCAAAAAGAAACCCTGCATCTGTTGCTAGAGATTTTGAATTTAATGCCATAGGAAGTTTAATTTACGAATTGTACTTCCATGTAGGCTCCTAGTTTTGTGTAGCCTAAAAGCTTCGCTAGTTCACTGTTATTTTTGACTTTTATTTTAAGTTTTTGTTCGTTTTTGCTCAACAACTTTTGTGTTGTTGCCAAGGCGTTTATGCCTGTAATGTCGGCATCTGTTACCGCTGTCATGTCTATTTCTAGACCCGAACTGGCGGTAGCCATATCTTTTAATTTTTGTTTCCAGCTTAGTGCAGCTTCTCTCGAAAACTGACCTGCAATTGTGATTTGATTTTTCATGTAATTAGTAATTTCTTACGATTTTTATAAGTTGACTAAATATTTTTATTGAGTCTTTAAAGGAAAGCTTTGATCCATCTTCGTGTACCCATCTTTTGAGCGGCTGCTCACATATTAAAAGCGGGGCTTTGTCTTTGCCATAGAACTGTTTCATTCTTAGGAATATCTCCACATCGAATATCCAACGAGTTAAAAATGGCGTATTAAACAGGTTTTCAGCTACTTCGCGGGTCATTACTTTAGCACCACACTGTGTATCCTGAAACTCCATTCCTAGTATTTTTCTTATCAAAAAGTTTATGCCCTTACTGATTATCCCTCTCGACGACTGCTTAATAATCTGAGCTCCCATCCGGTTAATTCTAGAACCTGCCACCAACTTAAAGTCGGAGTGAGAAATGGTTTCGGTAAGGTCTTCAAAATCATCAAAATTAGTAGAAAGGTCTGCATCTAAGAATCCGATATAGTCTAAAGAGGGGTCTTTGATTAAGTGCAAAATACCTTGTCTTACGGCTTCGGCCTTACCTCCGTTTTGAGCACAGTCGTAAACCTCAATGGTGTCTGGGTGAGCAAGTTTAAATTTGTTTAGTACTTCCAAGGTACCGTCAGTACTACCGTCGTTTACAAAACACAATAAATACCCGTGGTTATTATTTACAAAATTTGCAAACTCAGCTTCTTTCAGTCGTGACTCTTCGTTGTAACATGGTATTACTACGCCTACGCCGTTTTTCTTTAACACGCCTGAGTTTAGTCCTGAATCACTTGCAGATTTACCAAAGTCCATCGGAAGTTTTAAAAGTCTTTTGACCCTAACCGCCACCTCATTTAGTCCCACAGGTTTTTCTATATAGTCGTCAGCACCTAGGTTAAATGCCTCCAGAATTACAGTTTCTTCGTCATTTCCCGACATTATAATTATCGGAATGTCTGATTTTCTTACATCTCTGATATGTCTAATTACATCAAAACCCGTTTTAATGGGCATATTGATATCTAAAATAGCCAATACGGGACTTTGTGCATCAAAAATGTCGATGGCAGATTGTCCGTCACTAGCTCCTTGAACCTCAAAGCCAACTTCTTCAAGTTTATGAATCAAAGATTTTAATATGATAGGTTGATCGTCAGCGGCTAATATTTTCATATATTTAAATCAGTTTGTGTTAATTTGTACAAAAATTATACCATCAATGCCATTTACGCTTTCTCATGTAGTTGCAGTACTTCCTTTCTATAGAAAATTTAAAAACCACCTTTCTATATCGGGGTTAATGATGGGCAGCATGGCACCAGATTTTGAGTTTTTTATTAGAAATACACTTTATGGTATTTGGGGGCACACACTCTTGGGCATGTTTTGGTTTGATATCCCCATATCCATTTTGTTATGTTACGTTTTTCATAGGTGGGTCAGAAACACCCTCATTACTTATGGTCCAAAATTCATATGGAATAAATTTAATAATCTAATATACTTTGATTGGACGAATTATCTAAAGAAAAACTTTCTAAAAGTAATTATTTCTATCTTTTTTGGAATTTTAACTCACTTTGTATGGGACAACCTCACCCATGAGCCCAATTATGTGTTTCCGTTTCATTTTTCTATACTCTCTACGCCACTTATTATCTTTGGAATTAAGCTTCCCATATACTTTTTATTGCAAATATTAAGTTCTATTTTCGGATTGGTAGGATTTTTGTTAATCATCTATTACAAAAGTAATTTAATTACTATTCCTAATAATCCTGTTACCGATAAAGCGAAGTTTTGGTACACCTTTGTGGCCGTCTCTGCTTTGATTTTTTGCTTTCGATATGCGATCGGAATTCCCGACGAAAAGCCCTTTGGGCAGTTTGTGGTTATTTCTATCGGTTCGAGTTTATATGGACTGGTGTTTACATCCATGTTTTTTAAAAAATATTATGTCAATAAGAACTAGTGCTTTACTATTTTTTCTTTTCACGTCCTTTTTGCTTAAGGCTCAAAGTCCATTGACTCCTGGTTTCACAATGTTAGAAACTGGAAAGTTTAATGACGCCAAAGCTTTTTTTGAGCATTACCTAGAGTCTGATGGGCAAAACCCCACTGCACTGCTATGCTACGGAAGAGCATTGGGGCTGTCGGGTAATCCTACTAAAGCACTGGAGGTTTTTGGCGACTTAAAGAAAAAAAGCCCAGATAGTTATGAAGTAGCTCTGAATATAGCAGAGGCATATATGTGGAGCAAAGACTACAGCATTGCCAAAAGCCATTATGAAGAACTCGTAAAAAGAGATTCCACCAGTTTTTCGGCTAATCTAGGACTTGCAAACGCCAATTCGGAACTAAAAGATTACGACTCTGCTCTAAAATACATAGGAAAAGCACTCGAAATTCAACCTACAAATGGCAACGCCCTTACCAGTCAAAAATTCATGTTTTTGGGTAAATCGGCGGTTATGATGGGTATTGGACGAAGAGACCAGTCGGAGATTTTATTGAAAAAAATTCTAGAAAACAATCCCGAAGATGAAGACGGCATGATAAACCTTGCCACGCTTTATTCTATCATGGGCAAATACAAAGAGGCACTTGGTTTTTATGAAAGACTGCTAAAGTCTGAATCTAAAAAAGTGGACGCTGCAATAGGAACGGCACAGGTAAAAAACAAACAAAAAAAGAACAAAGAGGCTCTCGAATGGATGCAAAAAGCCATAGATATGTCAGATTCTACTTCGGCATTTAAAGCTCAAATGGGATATGTAGATGCACTTGGGTGGAACAAAAGATTCAAAGAAGCTTTTCAGAAAATATCGGAATTGGAGCAAACTTTTCCAAAAGAAAAAGAAGGAACATTAGCCGCAAGAGGTAGGCTCGGCATTTGGAGCAAAGGCTTTAAAGTAGGAGCAGGTTATTATCTTAAGTTATTGGAAATCAGTCCTAAGTCTTTTGAAGGAAATCTTGGCTACGCTGACGCAAATCATGCTATGGGTATGGACAATAAGTCTTTTGAATACGTAAGGAAAACACTCGGTTATTATCCAGGACAAATAGATGCTTCGCAGTTTTTGGATAGGCTATACATGGGGCACGACCCAAATTTTACACCCAAAGTATATTTTAGTAGAGATAATGGTGGCAATGCCTCTCAAAATATTTCGCTAAAAGGCTCTTTGGACCCTTCGCCTTTGATAAACACGTTTGTGCAGTATTACCAAAGAGAGGTATACAATATCAATCAAGAAAGAAATGATCAAAACTCTTTGGTGGTTAAGCAAATAACAGTAGGTGCCTCAAAAAGACAAAATGGTATTTTAAAATATGGAGGGGCTTTGTCGCTTATACAGGCACCTCAAGGGAGCTCCTTGGTGACCGACGTTAACACCGAATGGAAAGCGGGCAAGTACCAAATTATTGAGTTGAATTACAGAGGCGAACTCCAAACCTTTAACGCCGACCTTATCAATCAAAACTTAAAGCAGAAAAACTTTAATTTAAATTACAATTTGTTTTTACCAAGCAAAATTGGACTTTATAGTCAAATTATTCGAACTCAAATTTCAGATGGTAACAACAGAAACCTAATTTTTGCATCGCTATATTATTTGGCTTTTGAGGCTCCTGTGTTTAAATTAGGTGTTAACTACGGCGGTTTTGGGTTTAAAAATCAAGTTCCCCAATTATATTTCAGCCCTGACAAGTTTCGTAACTATGAGCTTTTCGTGGCGGCAGAAAATTTGGGTAAGCCCAAAACGAAGTTTATTTATCAAGCAACCTTTGCAAAAGGCCTTCAAAAAATTTCTTCGGAAAAGTACCAAGGAATTTATAGATTTGATATAAAATGCGGACTCAAGTTTACTCCAAGGCTTCATGCTTTGGCATACTTTTTAAAGTCAAACTCTGCCGCATCAAGTGTGCAAGGTTTTACTTACAACGAGTGGGGCATAAACGCAGGATGGATTATTAACAAACATACTTTTTAAAATAAAATTACCATGAAAGGGATAGTATTTACAGAGTTTTTAGAGATGGTGGAGGAAGGCTTCGGTTACGAAATGGTAGACAAAATATTATTGGAGTCTGATTTGCCCTCAAAGGGGATATACTCGGCTGTAGGCACCTATTCGCACCACGAAATGGTAACGTTGGTGGTCAGTTTACATAAAAACACAGAAGTGCCTATTTCAGAGCTATTAGAAGCTTTTGGTGAATACCTATTTAACTCTCTAATAAAAGCATATGGACATATTTTTCACGATGTCAATGATGCCTTTGGCATGTTGTCAACTATAGAATCTTATATACATGTTCAGGTGAGAAAGCTTTATCCAGATGCCGAATTACCTACTTTTTCAATCGAAAAACCGAATGACAAGCAATTGATCATGTACTATACCTCCGAAAGAAGTATGGGCGACCTTGCAGTGGGTTTAATCAATGGTTGCTTAAAGCATTTCAATGAAGAAGCGGACCTTATCAAAGAAAACCTGAATGAATCAGGTAGTGAAGTGAAATTTGTGATTACAAAAAAATAATGGAAGGGAATCAGAAAATAGAAATGTTAGAGCGTCGCTTTGAGCGAGAAAAGCTAGCTAGAAAAGAAGCAGAGCGTATTCTCGAAGAAAAAGCACTGGAGCTCTATCAGGCTAATTCAAACCTTCAAAAGCTAAACGAAAACTTAGAGGTTCAAATCAAAAAAAGAACCGCTGACCTCAATTCGAGTAGGGTCCGATATAAAAAACTTGTAGAGTCTGCAAACGAAATCGTATTTGAAGTAGATAGAAATTTCCAGCTTATTTACGTCAATCCTGCGGCCTACCACCTTTTGTTATTTAGCGAAGAAGAGTTATCTAAAATTACATTTTTAGAATTAGTGGCTCCTTCTCACAAGGAGCAAGTAAGAAACTATATTATCGACTGCCTCAAACAGAAAATAACGCAAGGCTACTTGGAATTTCCTGTTCAGAAAAAAAATGGAGAGATTATTTGGCTAGGGCAGAATTTCCAACTCGATTTTATTGAAAAAGAGGGTGAGCTGCTATTTAATGGCATCAAAGCCATGGCACGTAATATCACGGATATATACTATGCCCAACTAAAACTCAGGCTAAGCGAAGAAAAGTATCGCCTCATCATGGAAAACATGGAGTTGGGCTTTATGGAGGTTGACCTAAATGGTGTTATTTTAAGAGTTTATGATAGGCTTTTAAAAATGACGGGATACGAAGAACATGAGCTTTTAGGAAAAAAAGCTAACGATGTGTTTTTACCCGAAGAGTATGTTGAACTTATGAACCGTCAAGACTCAAATAGACTAAAAGGTGAAATTGGAAGCTATGAGCTTCAAATGAAAAGAAAAGATGGGTCTTTGTTTTGGGTGTTAATAAGTGGAGGGCCAGTTTTTGACGAAAAAGGAGAAACCATTGGTTCTGTCGGTATTCATTATGACATTTCAAGTCAGAAAAGAGTGCAGTTAGAACTTGCAGAGGCCAAAGAACAAGCTGAAGCATCTCAAAAAGCCGAGCAAGAGTTTTTGGCCAATATGTCACATGAGATTCGTACGCCGCTAAATGCAGTAATTGGTATGTCACATTTACTTTATGATACCAACCCTAACGAGGAGCAAATGGAATATTTGGATATCATTAAAAATTCAGCGAATTTCTTGCATGCTTTGATATCAGATGTGTTAGATATGGCCAAAATAGAGGCCGGTAAAGTAGAGATTAAAAATTCTGAATTTGATATTTTAAGTATCCTACGCACACTACACCGTACCTATGAATTAAAAACCAAAAGTAAAGGTGTAAACGTAATTTTAGATGTGGACCCTAACCTGAGTACTTTTGTTATAGGCGACGAGCTGATTCTTAACCAAGTACTAAATAATTTGCTCAGCAATGCCGAAAAATTCACGGATCATGGAAGTATTGTTCTGTCTGTAAAAATTGGTGAAAAAATAGAGAAAGATAAATACATTCTTAAGTTTGCTGTAAAAGATTCTGGACAAGGAATGGACGACGAAAAAGCCAAACTGGTTTTCCAGAAGTTCAAACAGATCTATGAGAAAAACGCCACCAAAACAAAAGGAACTGGCTTAGGGTTAGCCATTGTAAAAGAGCTAATTGAGCTTCAAGGAGGAAGAATTTATCTGGAAACAGCCATTAACAAAGGCTCTACATTTTTCTTTGATTTGCCTTTCGAAATAACCAATAAAACAGCAGTTATTCAAAACGAAACCGTCTTTAGCGATAATGTTTTGGAGTTTAAAGAGAAAAATATTTTGATAGCCGAGGATAATCCGATGAACTTCAAATATTTGAGTACCCTGCTCAATAAATGGCACATAAATTACAAACACGCCCCTGACGGTAATGAGGCTTTGGAGTTAATTAAGTCGCATACATTTGATCTTGTGTTGATGGATATTCAAATGCCATATTTAGACGGTTATGGTGCCACATTAAGTATAAGGGCAACTCCAGGTCCTAATCAGCATATTCCTATTGTCGCACTTACGGCATCGGCTATGGTGATGGAAAAAGACAAAGCCAGAGAAGCCGGAATGGAAGATATCCTAACCAAGCCATTTACACCCGATCAGCTCAAAAGAGTACTAAATAAATATCTGACCTCCAATCCCATAAATAACATTCAAATAGAAGAAACCCCTATGCAAACAAGTTACATCGACGATAAAATAAATCAGCAAAGTCTTGTGGATTATTTTGGTGACGACAAAGATTTCATGAAAATAGTTTTTGAAACATTTTTAGAAGAAATCACGTCTCAGGTAGAAGAGTTTAAACAGTTTTTTGCTGACGAAAATTGGGAAGAAATAGCCAAGCTAGGTCATAAAATGAAGCCTTCATTTGCAATGGTGGGCTTAGGTAACACCGAAGAGTTACTTAAAAGTATTGAGTCAGAAATAAAAACATCAGGTATCAGCGAAGATATAAAAACAAGAATACAGTTTTTTATAGACACTTTTCCTTCTTTAGTAAGTTTAGTTAAAACCGAAAACGAAAATATCAAATGAAAATACAACAGAAAGTTAAAAACGAAAGTGGTTGGGAGGTGACCAACACGCAAGATGGTTTTGATGCTAAACTTTGCCAATTAGTTTTGGTTTTGGGAGGAAAAGCTAATATAGACGAAAGTGTATTAAAAACACTAAAAAGTGAATATCCGAATGCACTATTGGTTTCTGCCTCAACAGCCGGAGAAATTTCAAACTTTGACTTTTTTGATGAACAACTTTCTACCACAGCTATTCAGTTAGACAAGACTCCTATAGAGAGCAAAGTTGTCAATATTCAAGACTTTGAAAATAGCTATGAATTAGGGTTGAGCCTTTTTGATCAAATACCCAAAAACGACCTAAAATATATTTTAATCCTTTCGGATGGCGGTCTAATAAACGGAACAGAACTTTTAGAAGGAATAAATAAAGAAAACAAAGAAGGAATACTAATAACTGGCGGCTTAGCAGGTGATGGGGCTAGGTTTGAGTCTACACTAGTAGGTTTGGATTTTGATCTCCAGTCTGGAAATGTAGTAGCCATTGGCTTCTATGGCGACAGTATTCAGGTAGGGCATGGCTCACTTGGTGGCTGGGACGAGTTCGGGCCAGAGAGAATCATAACCAAGTCTGAAAAAAATGTCTTATTTGAACTTGACAATAAAAATGCACTGGAGCTTTATAAGCAATATTTGGGAACTTACGCCGACGAACTTCCGGGTTCAGCTTTGCTATTCCCGTTGTCTATTTCTAGTATTGAACATGATTCTAAAAACGTGAGGACTATTTTGTCTATCGACGAAGACGCCCAATCCATGACTTTCGCAGGAAATCTGCCAGTAGGTAGCAAAGTTCGCCTAATGAAAGCTAACTTTGACAAAATTATTAGTGCCTCAGGCACAGCAGCGGAGCAAGCAGTTTCTTTTAACCTGGATAATCCAGACTTGGCCTTACTCATTAGCTGTGTCGGCAGAAAACTTATTTTAAATGAAAGAGTAGAAGAGGAAATAGAGGTTGCCAAAGATATTTTTGGAGAAGGCACCGCAGTGGCAGGGTTTTATTCGTATGGCGAGATTTCGCCTCTTTTAAAATCACAAAAGTGCGAACTTCAGAACCAGACTATGACCATTACTACACTGAAAGAAATATAACTTGATATGGAAATGCATCCTTTATTAGCAAAACAAATAACGAAGCACTTAGGTGAAGAAGCCTTGGCTAATCCTGAATTTCAGTCTTTGATTAAGATTGTCTCGGCTTCCTATGAATCGTATGATAGAGACAAAAAAATCACCGAACATGCTTTCGAAATTAGTGAAAGAGAGTATCAGGATGTATTACAAGATCTCAAAAAAGAGAATGACCTCAAAAAAGAATCCATTGAAAAGGTAAAGCAGACCTTAATAGTTTTGGATGAAAAAAACGCTTCAGCTATCAAAGACTCTGACGATCTTTTTGAAATTATTGAGTTATTAAACGACCAGATTAGCGTAAAAAACGAGCTGGAACAAACACTTTTGGTAGCAAAAGAAAACGCCGAAAAAGCAGCCAAAGCCAAGTCTGATTTCTTGTCGGTGATGAGCCACGAGATTAGAACCCCGCTTAACGCTATTATAGGTAATATCCATATTCTTAAGCAAGAGGTGCACCTCCCTCACCAAGAAGAATTTATTAGTACCCTTCAGATATCGGCTCAAAATCTTATCAATTTAATAAACGACATTCTCGATTTTAGTAAAATAGAAGACGGTAAAATTAAACTTGACAAGAAGCCGTTCTCGTTGGCAACTTTGCTGAGCGATGTAAAAGCAACCAATAGATTTAGGGCAGACGAGCATCAAAACAAGATAAATTTAAATATCGATTCCGATGTGCCAGACATGGTTATGGGAGACTCTTTGAGACTGGGCCAGCTGCTCAATAATCTAGTGTCAAATGCCATTAAATTTACCAATAACGGTAACATCGACATTAATGTTTCGGCTGTGGAAAAAGGTGCTGAAAAAGCCAAAGTAAAGTTTTCTGTCGTTGATTCAGGTATTGGAATCGAAAAACAAAACATTGAAAAGATATTTGAACGCTTTACTCAGGCAAACTCTAATATCACCCGTGAGCATGGAGGTTCTGGTTTAGGGCTAACCATTATTAAGAAACTTCTCGAACTCATGGATAGTCAAATCCACGTAGAGAGTACATTTGGAGAAGGGTCTAATTTCTATTTCACGCTTGAGTTTAATTTAGATAAAACCGTAAAAGTTGTTTCTGCCGATAAAGAAGATAATGCTCCCGCTACGCTCGAAGGCGTCAAAGTACTTTTGGTAGAAGATGTGAAGTTCAATGTCATAGTAGCTAAAAAGATGATGGAAAATTGGAAAATCATCATCGACCTAGCCGAAAACGGCCAAGTGGCAGTAGACAAAATCAAAAACAATAAATATGATGTGGTTTTGATGGATCTGCAAATGCCGATTATGGATGGTATTTCGGCTACTAAAGCTGTGAGAGCTATGGGAAATAGTACCCATATAATAGCACTGACCGCCTCAGTTTCTAACGATACTCAAGCTGAGGTATACGCATGCGGCATGAATGACTATCTCACAAAACCATTTAACCCGAAAGACCTCTTTGAAGCTATTCGTAGGGCACTTTAAGTGTTTGGTTTTAAAAGAATAAAAGAGTGCTTGATTTTAATTCAACACTCTTCTAATAGAGACTCGCCCTCAGTGCAATCGCCGGAGGTCCATCTCCATTTTTCATAAAGTCTGATTTTGCCGTCTGCTAATATTTCTGGGGAAGACTCACATACGCCAGTCATCAGTTCTCCAGCTATATTTATGTGGTGATACCTCATTTTGATATTGCCATTCTTGTCCACAATTCCTATCAAGTGGCCTTTAACTATTTGACCTCCTTTGTATTCAGAAGTTATAATCTGCCCGTCTTGTTTGTATTCAAAGATAGTCTCTCCCGAAGTCTCACCGTTTTTACTGTTACTTTTAGGCTTAAAGGTTTTGTTATTGTAATTTATCATAAAAGGCAGGTTGTTTTTTATTAAAATTAACCAAACTTTACTTTAAATACCTAAAAAACTATTTGGTAAACAAGCCCACTTTGTTTTCAGAGTTGCTTAAGCTGGTCATGTGCTTTATTGAGTTTCTTTTTATTTCAGAGTTAAGGTCTTTAGCCAAAATACTTTTTTCATTATTTATTAGAACTTTAGTATCCTCTGATGGTATTTCAATCCAACCAGTGCTGCTAATTATGTAATATTTGGTAGCTATTTCAAACCATACCTTCTGATTATTCGCTTTCGCCAATTCGATTCTTTTCTCGAAGTTAAGTTTGTCATTTACACTTTCAAATGCTTTAAGCACTTCGGTGTAATTTTGGCCTTTTTCAGTCATTACAAGTTCACCAAATGACTTGCCACTAGGTAGAGCTTTGTTTTTTATTCCAAAATAATATGAAGCATGCATGTTTTCGCTAAGGTCACCCCAATGTTCTTTTTGGCTAAAAGTCTCATATCCATCTTTTTTGATTTTTAATACGAAATGAATCTCTCCTTTGTCTTGGGTGGAAACTATTAGGTCGAAAAAGCCATTTTCATTAGTTGTCCCCAAAAAGTGATTGTTTTCGTCGAATATTTTGGCTGCATTTAAGGGTTTTAGATTGTTAGCGTCCATTACTATTCCAGTCAAATAGATGCTGCGTTTCGCAAAAGTAGGAACTGCTACAATTATAGAAACACAAAATGACGCTATGAGGGCTTTTAATGCATTGGTAATTTTCATGTGAAATATAGGATTAGTAGATTAAAAAGTTTTATAACTAACGTTATTAATGGATTTCTATTTTACGAGGGTCTTTATATATTTAAAAAAAAAGAATAGGTTTTGTTTGGGCTTGCTTGTGGTCACGTTTAATAAGTTCTAACTCTATTCTCGGAGCCGAATGTTGAGTTTTTTCAAAAAAAAGGCAGTGATTTGAAAGCTACTATGAATTTCTAACTCGTTTAAGTGCAATTATTATTTTATATCAGCCACAGGCCAAAATACACTTATCCACTTAAAAGGCAGTATTTTAGCCACAATTATAGGAAAAAATATTTTTTGTGTAAATTCTCAGTTTATTTCTTAATATTTTTTTGATGTTCTAAAACATTTATCTACCTTTGCAGTCCATTTTGGGCAGCTTGTCCATTTTGGCGAAGTTTTTCTCTGTCTCTTGTCATATTATCAATATGTTAGGCTTCCCCTGAGGAGTAATAGAAAAACCTTGGAGAATCGGATGACCATTCGCGTATTCTTCTTTTGATTGTGACTAAAGAGAAAGGGTTGTGGATTGAGTTCGTTAGTTCGTATTTCTCAAATTTTAAATTTTCAAAACAATGGCGAAAGAAATCGCAGGATACTTAAAGTTACAAGCAAAGGGTGGCCAAGCCAACCCAGCACCTCCGATTGGTCCAGCTCTAGGTTCAAAGGGTATCAATATCATGGAGTTCTGTAAGCAGTTCAATGCTAGAACACAAGATAAAATGGGTCAAGTGGTTCCTGTATTAATCACGTATTTTACAGATAAATCATTTGATTTCGTAATCAAAACCCCTCCAACCGCAGTGTTGCTAATCGAGGCTTCTAAAGTTAAAAAAGGTTCAGATCAACCTAACCGTAATAAAGTTGGGTCAGTTACTTGGGATCAGGTTAAGGCAGTAGCCGAAATCAAAATGCCAGATTTGAACTGCTTCACAATAGAGTCTGCCATGAAAATGGTTGCAGGTACAGCAGGTAATATGGGCTTAACTATATCAGGTGACAGTCCGTTTTAATTTTTACAAATAAACAATGGGAGCTATGGCTAGAACATGGCGTTAATTACCAAAATTATGGCTAGAATAAGCAAAAAAAGAAAAGAGGCACTTTCGAAATTTGATGCTACACAAGCATACTCATTAGAAGAGGCAGCTAAGATTTTGAAAGAAATCTCATACACCAAGTTTGATGCATCAGTAGATGTTGACGTTAGATTGGGTGTTGACCCTCGTAAAGCAGACCAAATGGTTAGAGGTGTGGTAGCTCTTCCTCACGGAACAGGTAAAACAGTAAAAGTACTTGTACTTTGCTCGCCTGACAAAGAAGAAGAAGCAAAAGCAGCTGGTGCAGATTACGTAGGTCTTGACGATTATATTTCTAAAATCGAAAAAGGGTGGACTGATATTGATGTAATCATCACTATGCCTACCGTTATGGCGAAACTTGGTCGTCTTGGTAAAGTGTTGGGCCCTAGAGGTTTAATGCCAAATCCTAAGTCGGGTACAGTTACATTAGAGGTTGGTAAAGCAGTGCAAGAAGTGAAAGCTGGTAAAATCGACTTTAAAGTTGACAAAACAGGTATCATTCACGCAGGTGTTGCAAAAGTATCATTCGATACCAAAAAGATTGCCGAAAATGCCCTTGAGTTAGTTCAAACATTGATTAAACTTAAGCCATCTTCAGCAAAAGGGACATACGTAAAAAGTATATCATTGTCAAGCACAATGAGCCCTGGAATACAGATTGACAAATCAACTATAACAGGATTGTAATCATGAGAAGAGAAGAAAAAGCAATTATCATTTCAGAGCTTAGTGAGAAATTTGCTACTACTCCTTATTTCTATATTGTAGACGCAGGTGGCATGTCTGTTGCGAAAACCAACAAACTAAGACGCCTTTGTTTCGATAGAGGAATTGAGTATAAAGTAGTTAAGAATACACTCATAGCTAAGTCTCTTGAAACACTCGACACTGATTACACGCCTTTCAACGAATCTGTTCTTAAAGGTTTTTCAGGTATCATGTTTCACCCTGAATCGGGTAAAACTGCTGCCAAACTTATCAAAGATTTCTTAAAAGAAAATAAAGATTCAATCAAGCTTAAAGGAGCTTCAATAGACGGTGGATTATTCGTTGGTCACGACCAATTAGATACACTAGAGAAGTTGAAATCTAAAGCTGAGATGATCGGTGAGGTAATTGGACTTCTACAGTCGCCTGCTAAAAATGTACTTGGTGCATTGCAGAGCGGAGGTAACAAATTGGCTGGTATTCTTAAAACTCTTTCAGAGAAAGAAGCAGCCTAAATTTTTTTTAACTGGGCTTCACACGGTGTGATTGTCCAAATTTTTTAAACTATAGTAATTACTATCAAAATTATATAAAAATGGCAGATTTGAAGGCATTCGCTGAACAATTGGTTAATTTGACCGTTAAAGAAGTAAACGAATTAGCGGCTATTCTTAAAGACGAATACGGTATTGAGCCAGCTGCTGCTGGTGCTGTAATGGTAGCTGGTCCAGCTGCTGGTGGAGATGTTGAAGCTGCTGCAGAGCAAACAGCTTTTGACGTAATCCTTAAAGCAGGTGGTGCTAACAAACTACAAGTAGTTAAGTTAGTAAAAGACCTTACAGGTTTAGGTTTGAAAGAAGCTAAAGAATTAGTTGATTCAGCTCCTAAAGCATTGAAAGAAGGTATCGCTAAAGACGAAGCTGATGCTCTTAAGAAGCAATTAGAAGAAGCTGGTGCGGAAGTAGAAATTAAATAATTTCTCGTAAAGCATTTACAATCAGACTCTGGTCAAAACGTTATAGTTTTGGCCGAGTCTTTTTGTCGTTTTATGTAGCCACTGATTTTACACACACAGAAACTCGAGTTTTTAACTCATTTTATAAAGATACTTATCCGATACACTTCTGTTTTCGTAGGGCAGATGAAAAGGGGTAATTGTTTTTCTTCACTGCGATTTTGAAAGCCCAATGCACTTAGCACTAAGCTTTTGCAAGTTATTTAAATTATTAATCATTTAAACAATTTAAAACCTTGAAATTGACAGAAACCGGAAGGAAGTCCTTTGCAAGCGTTCAACCTCCATTGGAATATCCAGATTTCCTTGATATCCAATTGCAGTCGTTCACCGAATTTTTCCAAATTGATACTCCAGCTGAAAGCCGTAGAGCCGAAGGTCTGTATCAAACATTTATGGATAATTTTCCAATAGCAGACTCGAGGGAGAACTATGTACTAGAGTTCGTTGATTACACAATCGACCAACCAAAATACTCTGTAGATGAGTGTATCGACAGAGGTTTAACGTATTCAGTGCCATTAAAAGCAAAATTAAGATTGCTTTGTAACGACTCTGATAACGAAGATTTCGAAACCATGGAGCAGGAAGTGTTTTTGGGAAATATCCCTTACATGACTGGTAGAGGTTCGTTTGTAATAAACGGAGCTGAAAGGGTTATCGTATCGCAACTTCACCGTTCGCCAGGTGTATTCTTCTCTATGTCGAAACACACCAATGGTACAAAACTTTACTCTGCTCGTGTTATCCCAATGAAAGGATCATGGATAGAGTTCTCTACTGACGTAAATAACGTCATGTATGCATACATTGACCGTAAGAAAAAATTCCCTGTAACTACCTTACTTAGGTCAATCGGTTACGGTTCTGATAAAGAAATACTTGATCTATTTGGTTTATCTGAAGAAGTAAACGCCAATAAAACGAATCTTAAAGGAGTAATCGGAAGGAGACTTGCTGCTAGGGTTCTTAAAACTTGGACAGAAGACTTCGTAGATGAGGACACAGGTGAGGTAGTTTCGATAGATCGTAATGAAGTTATATTAGAAAGAGATTCTGTTATAACTGAAGACGATATCGCATTAATACTTGATACGGATCAGAAATCAATCATTCTTCACAAAGAAGATGCGAACGTTTCTGAATTTAATATCATTTATAATACACTCCAAAAAGATAGCTCAAACTCTGAAAAAGAGGCTGTTGAGCAAATCTATCGTCAGTTAAGAAATACAGAGGCTCCAGATGAAGCTACTGCCCGTGAAATTATTCAAGGCTTGTTTTTCTCTGACAAACGTTATGACCTTGGTGAAGTAGGTAGATACAGAGTTAACACTAAACTTAACCTTTCTACATCTCTTGAAACTAGAGTTTTAACTAAAGAAGATATTATTTGTATCGTTAAATATCTAATCGGATTAATTAACGCGAAAGCTGTAGTCGATGATATTGATCACCTTTCAAATAGACGTGTGCGTACAGTAGGTGAGCAGCTTTCAGGTCAGTTTGGCGTGGGTCTTGCTCGTATGGCCCGTACTATTAAAGAAAGAATGAACGTACGTGATAATGAAGATTTCAAGCCTGTTGATTTGATAAACGCTCGTACTTTGTCTTCTGTTATTAACTCGTTCTTTGGTACTAACCAACTTTCGCAGTTTATGGATCAGACAAACCCACTTGCTGAGATTACTCACAAGCGTCGTTTATCTGCCTTAGGACCTGGTGGTCTTTCTCGTGAAAGGGCTGGTTTTGAGGTTCGTGACGTTCACTACACGCACTATGGTCGTCTGTGTACTATCGAAACTCCAGAGGGACCAAACATTGGTCTTATTTCATCTCTTTGTACATATGCAAAGATAAACTCAATGGGCTTTATCGAAACTCCTTACATGAAGGTTGAAGACGGTAAAATGTCAGGCAATATTGAGTATCTAACAGCTGAAGAAGAAGATGGTAAAAACATCGCGATGGCAACAGCCGATGTTAAAAACGATGGTAGCTTTACAGTAGATTCATTGAAATGTAGATTTGAAGGAGATTTTCCACTTAAGAGTCCAAAAGACATTGAGTATATGGATATCGCCCCTAACCAAATCGTATCTATTGCCGCTTCGTTAATTCCTTTCTTAGAACATGATGATGCCAACCGTGCCTTGATGGGATCAAACATGCAGCGTCAAGCAGTTCCATTGCTTCGTCCTGAAGCTCCAATTGTGGGTACTGGTCTTGAAGGTAGACTTGCTCGTGACTCTCGTACGCTTATTGTAGCTGAGGGAACAGGGGTAATCGACTACGTTGATGCTAAGAAAATTGTAGTTAACTACGAATGGTCAGATGATCAAAGATTGGTGAATTTTGATACCAACTTTAAAACTTACGACCTAATTAAGTTTAGAAGAACCAACCAAGATACTTGTATTAACCTTCGTCCGATAGTTCTTAAAGGAGAAACAGTTAAGAAAGGTCAAATTTTGGTAGAAGGTTATGCTACTCAAGGTGGCGAGCTTGCATTAGGAAGAAACCTTCAAGTTGCCTTCATGCCTTGGCAAGGATATAACTTTGAGGATGCGATCGTAATTTCTGAAAGAGTGGTAAGAGAAGACGTATTTACGTCAATTCACATTGAGGAATTTGACCTTGAAGTAAGAGATACTAAGCGTGGAGAGGAAGAGCTTACAGCTGAGATTCCAAACGTATCTGAAGAGGCTGTTAAAAACCTTGACGAAAACGGTATCGTAAGAACTGGTACTCACATCAAAGAAGGTGATATCTTGATTGGTAAGATTACACCAAAAGGTGAGTCAGATCCAACGCCAGAAGAAAAACTTCTAAGAGCAATCTTTGGAGACAAAGCGGGTGATGTTAAAGATGCATCTAAAAAAGCTTCTCCTTCATTAAGAGGGGTAATTATAGACACTAAGTTATTCTCTCGTCCTACGAAAGAAGAAAGAGTGAAGCATAAAGAAGAGGTGAAAATCTTAATGAAAAATCATAGCAGAACCCTTATGGGACTTAAGTCTTTGATGATTGATAAGATGGTAGAACTTCTTGATGGTGAAACTTGTAATGGCGTTAAACATAAATTTGGAGAAGAACTTATCTCTAAAGGAGTTAAGTTTAACCGATCAAACATTACCAATAATCTATTCCCTGAGAAAAACCCGTTTGTTGACGAAAGCTCGTATAACGTTCCTGAAGAAGCAAACCTTTTGGGTGACATTATTTTAGAAGGATGGGTAAATGATACTGATAAAAACGCAATGCTTGTAAGCCTAGTTAAAAACTACCTTACCAAGAGAAGTGAGCACATTGGTATATTTAAAAGAGAGAAATTTGTACTTGAAGTAGGCGATGAACTTCCTGCTGGTATTGTGAAATTGGCTAAAGTTTACATCGCTAAGAAGCGTAAGCTGAAAGTGGGTGATAAAATGGCCGGTCGTCACGGTAACAAAGGTGTTGTAGCTAAAATAGTTAGAGAAGAAGATATGCCATTCCTTGAGGATGGGTCTACCATGGATATCGTGCTTAACCCTCTAGGTGTACCTTCGAGGATGAACATCGGTCAGCTATATGAGGTTGTTTTAGGATGGGCTGGGCGTAAGCTAGGTCGTAAATATGCAACCCCTATTTTTGACGGTGCATCTGCAGAGGAAGTAAGCAACGAACTTAAAGAGGCTGGATTGGCAGAATTTGGTAGAACACAACTTTATAATGGTCTTACAGGTGAGCCTTTTGATCAAAAAGTTACGGTTGGTATCATGTATATGCTTAAACTAGGTCACTTAGTAGATGATAAAATGCACTCTCGTTCTATCGGACCATACTCACTGATTACGCAACAACCATTGGGTGGTAAAGCTCAGTTTGGTGGTCAGCGTTTTGGAGAAATGGAGGTTTGGGCATTAGAGGCATTTGGTGCTTCTCATGTACTTCGTGAGATTCTTACTCTAAAATCTGATGATGTTTTGGGTAGAGCGAAAGCATATGAAGCAATCGTGAAAGGTGAAAACCTTCCGAAAGCTAGTATACCAGAGTCCTTCAATGTATTGGTGCATGAATTAAGAGGTCTTGCACTTGAAATCACTCTTGTTTAATTAAAAATATATCATTTTCATTTAAAGCATTAGAAAATGTCATTAAAGAAAAATAAAAAGCTAAATAGCGATTTTAATAGCATAACCATTAGTTTGGCTTCTCCAGAATCAATTCTGGAGGGCTCTTTTGGTGAAGTGACACAACCCGAAACTATCAATTACAGAACTTATAAGCCAGAAATGGGCGGTTTGTTTTGTGAGCGTATTTTTGGGCCAGTTAAAGACTGGGAATGTCACTGCGGTAAATACAAGAGAATTCGTTACAAAGGAATTATCTGTGACCGTTGTGGAGTAGAAGTAACAGAAAAGAAAGTGCGTCGTGAGCGTATGGGCCATATTGAGCTTGTGGTTCCAGTTGCCCATATTTGGTATTTCAGAAGTTTACCAAACAAAATTGGTTACCTTCTTGGACTTTCGTCAAAAAAACTAGACCAAGTTATTTACTACGAGAGATACGTAGTTATACAAGCCGGCCTTAAAGAAGAAGACGGGATCGCTCAGATGGACTTCCTTACTGAGGAAGAGTATTTGGATATTATGGACAAGCTTCCAAGAGAAAACCAAATGTTGCCAGATGAAGATCCTATGAAATTCATCGCCAAAATGGGTGCTGAGGCTCTATATATGTTGTTAGGTAGAATACAACTTGATGAGTTGTCTTATCAGTTGAGACACCAAGCAGCTACAGATACCTCTCAGCAACGTAAAGCAGAGGCTCTTAAAAGACTTAAAGTTGTAGAATCTTTCAGAGATGCTTCTACAAGGATAGAAAACCGACCTGAGTGGATGGTAATCAGAATGGTTCCAGTTATTCCACCAGAACTACGTCCTTTAGTTCCACTAGATGGAGGTCGTTTTGCAACGTCTGACTTAAATGATCTTTACAGAAGAGTAATCATAAGAAATAACCGTCTTAAGAGACTATTAGAAATAAAAGCTCCTGAGGTAATCTTACGTAACGAGAAGCGTATGCTTCAAGAAGCAGTTGATTCACTTTTTGATAACTCAAGAAAAGTTAACGCAGTAAGATCAGATGGTAACCGTGCCCTGAAGTCACTTTCAGATATGCTGAAAGGAAAGCAAGGTCGTTTCCGTCAAAACTTATTAGGTAAAAGGGTTGATTATTCTGGTCGTTCGGTAATCGTAGTAGGACCTGAGCTTAAATTGCACGAATGCGGTCTTCCAAAAGACATGGCAGCTGAGCTATTTAAGCCTTTTGTTATACGTAAACTGATAGAAAGAGGAATAGTGAAAACTGTTAAGTCTGCTAAGAAAATAGTAGATAGAAAAGATGCAGTTATCTGGGATATACTTGAAAACGTGTTAAAAGGTCATCCGATCATGCTTAACCGAGCTCCTACGCTTCACCGTTTAGGTATTCAAGCATTCCAACCTAAGTTAGTTGAAGGTAAAGCAATCCAACTTCACCCATTAGTTTGTACCGCATTTAACGCCGATTTTGACGGTGACCAGATGGCCGTTCACGTGCCGCTAGGACAAGAAGCTGTAATGGAAGCATCAGTATTGATGTTATCTTCTCACAACATTCTTAACCCTGCAAACGGAGCTCCTATTACGGTACCTTCTCAGGATATGGTTTTGGGTCTTTACTATGTAACTAAAGGTAAGAGATCTACTCCAGAAGAAATCGTTGTTGGCGAAGGTAGAACTTTCTACTCAGCAGAAGAGGTTATTATTGCCCTTAACGAAAAGCAACTTTCTCAGCACGCTTTCATAAAAGTGAAGGTGAAAATTAAAAATGAGAAAGGTGAATTAGTAGAAAAAATTATAGAAACAGTAGCTGGTAGAGTATTATTTAACCAGTTTGTTCCTGAAAAAGTAGGATATATTGACGAACTTCTAACAAAGAAAAAACTACAAGGAATTATCGGTAGAGTTTTCAAAGAAGTAAGTTTTGCTCGTACTGCTCAGTTTTTGGATGAGATCAAAGAATTAGGATTCCAGTCTGCCTTTACCGGAGGTTTGTCTATCGGTTTAGGAGATATCATGATTCCTGAAGAAAAACAAGCTTTGATTGAAAACGCAAGAACTGAAGTTGATGAAGTTCAAAGTAACTACATGTTTGGTATCATTACTGAGCGTGAGCGTTATAACCAAATTATCGATATCTGGACGCGTGTAAACACTAGATTGAGAGAAACACTTCTTCGTCAACTAGAAGACGATCGTCAAGGATTTAACCCAGTATATATGATGATGCACTCTGGAGCCCGTGGTTCTCAGGAGCAAATTCGTCAGCTTGGAGGAATGAGAGGTCTAATGGCCAAACCTCAGAAAAACATAGCTGGTTCTGTAGGTGAAATCATTGAAAACCCGATTTTGTCTAACTTTAAAGAAGGTCTTGACGTACTTGAGTACTTTATCTCTACCCACGGTGCTCGTAAAGGTCTTGCCGATACAGCCCTAAAAACTGCCGATGCAGGTTACTTGACTCGTCGTTTACATGATGTAGCTCAAGATGTGGTTGTTAATGAGGAAGACTGTGAGACATTAAGAGGTATCAATGTTTCGGCATTGAAAGAAAACGATGATATTATTGAGCCATTATCTGAAAGGATATTAGGTAGAACTTCGGTTCACGATATCATTGATCCTTTAACTAAAGAATTGATCTTAGCAGCTGGTGAAGAAATCACAGAGGAAGTAGCGGAAAGAATTGACGAGACTTCGATAGAAACTATCGAAATCCGTTCGGCTCTTACTTGTGAAACCAAAACCGGTATTTGTGCCAAATGTTATGGTAGAAACCTAGCATCAGGAAGAATGGTAGACGTAGGTGAAGCAGTAGGTGTTATTGCATCACAGTCTATTGGAGAGCCTGGTACTCAGCTTACACTACGTACCTTCCACACAGGGGGTACCGCCATGAACGTTTCGGTAGAAGCTAATTTGAGAGCTAAGTTTGCAGGTAAAGTAGACTTCGAAGAAGTTAGAACTGTAGAATTAACGGATGCTGAAGGTAATATAAAAACTATCGTAGTAGGTCGTAGAGGTGAAGTTAGAATTATCGACGAAACTACAAATCAAATCCTGATTTCTAATAACGTGCCTTACGGTTCTACATTAGAAGTTAAAGATGGTCAAATGGTAGCTAAAGGTGATGCAATCTGTCACTGGGATCAGTTTAACGCAGTTATCCTTACTGAAAATGACGGGGTAGTTGAGTATGATGCCATTATAGAAGGTGTTACATTTAGAGAAGAAGCCGATGAGCAAACTGGTTTCCGTGATAAAGTTATCACAGACTCTAAAGATAGAGCTAAAAACCCTGCCATCATGATTAAGTTCAAAGACGAAGTTAGAGAGTATAACCTACCTGTTAATGCTCGTCTAATGGTAGAAGATGGTGCTAAAGTAAAAGCGGGTACTATCTTAGCTAAGATACCAAGAGCAATTAACATGAACCGAGATATCACAGGGGGTCTTCCAAGGGTAACAGAGCTTTTCGAAGCACGTAACCCGTCTAACCCTGCTGTAGTTTCTGAAATCGACGGTGTTGTTTCTTACGGTGCTATCAAACGTGGTAACAGAGAGATTTACGTAGAGGCAAAAGACGGCACCAAAATGAAGTATATGGTGTCATTGTCAAAACTTATCTTGGTACAAGAAGGAGACTTTACCCGTGCGGGTGAGCCACTTTCTGACGGTGCTATAACACCTGCAGATATTCTTCGTATTAAAGGACCAACAGCTGTTCAGGAGTACTTGGTTGATGAAACACAAGCCGTTTATCGTCAGCAAGGGGTAAAAATCTCTGATAAGCACATTGAGACTATCGTACGTCAGATGATGCAAAAAGTAGACGTTATTGATGCTGGAGATACTATGTTCTTAGAAATGCAAGCCATTGATAAATGGACTTTCAGAGAAGAGAATGACCGTATTATAGATAAAAAAGTAGTAGTTGATGCTGGTGCTTCTGAGGTCTTCAAACCGGGTCAAATCATCACTAACCGTGAGTTTAGAGACGAGAATGGTAGACTTAAAAGAGAAGATAAAAAACTGATGACTGTTAGAGATGCAAAACCTGCGGTTTCTCAAGTTATTCTTCAAGGTATCACTACCGCTTCGTTAGGTACTGAATCATTTATCTCAGCTGCTTCGTTCCAGGAAACTACGAAAGTGCTTTCTGAAGCTGCAGTAAAAGGTAAACGTGATGATCTAGCGGGTCTTAAAGAAAACGTAATTGTAGGTCACTTAATACCTGCCGGAACAGGACGTAGAACATACCAAAACATACAAGTTAATAGTGTAGAAGAGGTAGAAGCTGCAAACCTAAGAAGGGTATTGGAGCCTCGTAAGAGAGAATATGTAGATTGATATTCTGTCAATAGATAATTTTAAAAAAGGCTGTTCATTTATTTGAGCAGCCTTTTTTTTGAATTTTTCTCATAAAAAATGCCCCTTAAAAATTAAGAGGCATTTTTGATATATAGTAATTGGTTAAATCATTTACAATTGGCGTGAGTGTTAATAGTAACATGGAGTTTATTCCATGAGTTTGAAACTAGTGTTTTTACTGCTTCCGGGCAATCCTTCATTGCTTCGGTTCCCCATTCTTCATAATTACTCTTTGTGATTTTATACGCGGGATTATCGCCTTGTTTCACATAATAAGAGCGGTCTAGTCCCCCAACTTTAAGTGGCCCATAGCCTACAGAAACAGTTTCTCTTGCAAATGGGTCAAAGAATACCTTGATTTTGTTGTCGAACCCAATGTTTACGAGTTGCATCAGCAAAGGCTTTATTTTGCCTTTCATTTCTACTTCTGTGAACTCAAAATAGCCATAACCTTCACTTACTCGCTCGCTTTTAAGGTCTTTTGAAAGGTTTGTGCCTACTTCCATTTGCTTAGAAAATTTATCTAAGCCGGAAGCCGGCAAATACATTTCTTTGATTTCTTCTGGAGTAAAGGTTTTTTTCTTTCCATTTACTTTTAAAGTGATTTCCGAAATGTTTCCTTTTTTTCTGTCTAAATCTTCAATTGTTCCCTCTACTTTTTGGCCATTTTGGAGGGTTAAATATGCTGGTTTTTTAGAAGAAAATCTATCAAAGCCTTCCATAAAACTTTGAGCATGAGCAAATGAAGTAGCTAACAAAAAGATAGCTAAAATGTAAAGTTTGTTTTTCATTAGTATATTGTTTTTTTATTAAAAGTATAAAAAAAATAACACTTTTGGGAGGTTTGTATGGGTATTATTTGTTCAGGCAAATTCAAGTTTTGGGCTTTGTAGGTTGTTGATTCCCAGTTCATTTAAGAAAAATGATGACGTTTGGTTTAGCCAAGGCCGGTGGTTATGTTTTTTGTTTTTTAGAATAAAAAGAAAACGCTCAAATGATGCGACGTTAATTTCCATTTCGAAGTGGCCTGCTTGGGCTCTTTGTGCATCTATAGCATTGCAGTGCTGCTCATAGTGATTAGGCACAGGGATCATCATTACGGGTTTGTTGAGGTACATGGCTTCGCATGCAGACTCAAACCCTGCAGTGGTAATTATAGCCTTACAAGAAGCCATCTTTTCTAAATATTTATCAGCAGAAATTGGATTTATTTTGATGTTATCAGGCAATTCTAATGTTTCATCCCATGTATTCAAAAAACACTCAAAGTATTCATTTGGATAAGCCTTTGCAATCGGAATTAATCTTTCTAATAGTGAACTTTGAGTTAAATAGACCAATATGAAATTCTGTTCTGATGGCCCTAATTTCTTTATTTCTTTTCTTAAAAGCGGGGGAGTGGTTTTAATATTTTTATAGTTTTCAAACGCTGAAAATGACAAAGCGAGTTTTTTTGTGCTTCCCCAAGCGGTTATAGTTGAGTTAATATTCACTGTGAGGCGATCTAAGTAGTGTTTTTTAGGGTGATTAAATTTGGGGTTTAATAATAAATATTGGTGCCCTATGGCATAAACAGGTATGTTTTTATTTAAAATGCCTGAATAGACTCCTCCCAAAAAGTCGTAGAAATTTATTATTGCGTCTGGTTTTAAAAGCTCTACTGTGGTTTTTATTAACCTAATGCTGTTTATGTATTTTGGTAATTTGGGTAGCGAATACTTTAATGTTTGTCTGATACTTAAACCTTTGGTTTTGGGATTATATGCCAAAGCTGGACTTTCAAAGGGAATTAAGTCGAAGCCTACATTGGTTTTAAATAACTCAGGGGTTTTACTCAAGTCTGAAGTACCAAAAAGAGCCGCACAAACCTGGTGCCCGTTTTCTTGTAAAATCTGAGATAGGGCAATCGCCTGAGTTTGGTGTCCGCGGCCCTCCCCTTGTATGATAAATAGGAATTTCATATTATAAACTGGCTACCAACCGTTGGTGATTTTCTTTATTTAATACCTCTATTACGGGTTCTTTTTCGGTTTTGGGCTCAATGTGGAAATACACGAGACTCCAGTTTCCTTTAAAATCTTCAACCAATGCAGATAGGGTTTCTACCCAGTCGCCGGAGTTCATGTAGGTGATTCCGTCTATTTGTTTGATGTCTGCTTTGTGTATGTGGCCGCATATTATTCCGTCGCAGTTTCTTGATTTCGCCAGTTCGGCTAGTTTTTCTTCGTAGTCTGAAATGTAGTTTACGGCAGCTTTTACTTTTTGTTTAATAGACTGAGAAAGCGAATAGTAGGGGAGTTTGCGAAATTTGCGGTATTGGTTGTAGACTTTGTTGAGCCAAAGCAAAAATGTGTAGCCAATGTCTCCCATGTGAGCCAACCACTTCATTCGACTTGTCACAGAATCAAAAACATCACCATGGGTTATGAAAAAACGTTTTTCGCCTGAGTTAAGGATATAGTCACGTCTTATTTGGAAGTTTCGGCCTACTACAAGCGGCATAATTTGGTCTAGAAAATCGTCGTGATTACCTCTTATATAGGTTACCTTTGTGTCGTACTTGTCCATGAGTTTCAACACAATTCTGAAAAAACCGGTGTGGTGTTTTTTCCATGAACCATATTTTTTTAACTGCCACCCGTCTATAATGTCGCCATTAAGAATTAGTCTTTCGCATGGATTTTCTTTAAGAAAAGCGGTGGCTTCGCTGGCTTTTGACCCTGAAGAGCCAAGGTGAATGTCAGACATAACCACAGTTTTGTAAGCATATTTTTTACTCAAAATCGTATAATTATATGGTAGCAAAACTATCAAATCAGTGTTAAGTCACTGTTTAGTAGATGTTATGATAATGATAACAAAAAAGCCATAACGAAATTTTGGTTTCGCTATGGCTAACAGGCTTGATTAAAATAATGGGTAATGCGGCTTTATAAACCTTTTTAAAAAATAAATCACAATTTTCTAGACATGTAGCATGGAGATTTAAAGCTCGCGGCGTATTTACGAATGAACCTTTCTACTAAAGAAATAGCTCAGCTGCTCAATATCACCATTAGAAGTGTGGAGTTAAAAAGATATAGACTTCGTAAAAAACTGGGAATTAGCTCTGACGAAAACTTGAATGATTTGATGATGAGTATTTAGGCAAATCACCTGATTTTTCTGTAAATACGATTTTGTCTGAAATCTCCGGCGTATTTGAGTATTTCGAAGGTTAGTTCATAGTCTGTGGCTGTAAGTACAAACTCCTGTTGGAGGTTACAAAACTTCATGAAATCGTCGAGGTCTTCTTCTCTTAGGTGGGTGATTTGAGCCACCACTTGTTTGTTGTACTTGAGGTCTGCATAAAACGTCTTTACATCCTCAAACTGCATGTCTGCAAGTTTTCGTTTTGATTTGCCTTCTTTGCTCCAAAGGTCATAAAGGGCGTCTATAGATATACCAATGCCGGGTTGACTGGTGTTAGTGTTTATCATGTTTTTGAGGGTCTGATTTCGCATGGCTTTCGAGTTATTTGGGTTTGCCAAAAAATCCAAAATCTCTTTGTGCATGTCAGACAATTTTTTGTCTTTAACCACCAACTCGTCAAGCATGATGGGCTGCTGCTTTACGTTAATAACGGGTTGTTTGTTTTTGCCATCCCACTTAAAGCCTTTTCTTTCGTAACCGATGTTTGTGATTATAATAGAATCTGACGCCAAGGCTCTTAAATAGAAGTCTCCCTTTTCGTTGGTAACTACTATTTCTCCCGATCGCTTATTTAGAATATTTACATTTGCTACACCTTTAACAGTGGTGGAGTCAATCACTTTTCCAAATATTGATTTCTCTTGAGCTTTTAAGGTGCTAACTGTAAAAGTCAATAGCAGTAAGATCCAAAATTTATTTTTCAATAATTCTTCCATTTATAATTAAAATGAGCTCGTTTCCTTTGTCGATAACGAAACTCGCCTTTTCTCCTTCTAATATTTCTAAAGGAAAAGGGCCGTATTGTTTATAGGTTTCTTTTATGCTGGGGTAGGCTTCTATTGACTTTAGAAGACCTCCTTCGGCGTCTATTTCTTTTATTCCCCAAAATACCGATAGGTCTCCGAGGTCTTCTATTACACTAGTTACGCTAAAGTCTGAGGCGTCGCTATTGTTTTTTTCTTCTAAATTAACTCCTAAATCAATTTCAAAATTGCCTTTAGGAGCTTCAACTGTTAAGTTTTTTATTTTTAAGTCAAAAAGGTACTTCTCGTTTTGCACAATAGCACTATAATTCTCAATACTGTATGAGGTATAAGACTCTAAGGCGATGCTCTCCAATGCTGACAAAATTGCCACAAAATTTAGTTTACGAATAAACTGTTTTTCGGTGTCATTCGGGTAGCCACCTGACTCAATCAAGATCAAACTGCTACCCCATTTTTGAATATTGTCGCCAAATGCTCGGGGTTCAAATTCGTCAGAAAAACGTCCGATTGCGTTTGGAATGAAAGCTTGTAAATCAGCATTCATTTTAGCAATAACTTGGGCCGCCTTGGTTCGGTTTTCGTTCCATTCGCGGGCTTCGTTATATGCCGTGGCCAAAAACGATATGGTGGCTTGCTTATTAGATGCCCCTGCACTGTATCTGATGTTTTGGTCGTGGAGGTTAAAGCTAAATTCGGGTGTTAAGGTCAATACCTGATTTTTCAAAATCTCGCTCTCAGGACACTTAAGTGCCACGGCGTCGCGGTTCATGTCTATGCCTTGAGCAGTTCGTCTGATAAATCTTTCGGCCCCATCGGGGTTTAGCATGGGTATAAAATGTAGCTCAAGTTTGCTTTCAAGCAGCTTTTTTATTTCTAAAAACTCTCCTGATGTATTTTGGAAAAAATTAAAAATATCGAAAAGTGCCATGGTAGCAGTGGCTTCGTTTCCGTGCATTTGCGACCAAAGTAAGATTTTCTTTGGGCCATTTCCAATTACTACTTTCTGTATTTCTCGGCCTTCAAAAGACTTCCCGAGACTTACTTTTTCAAAAGGAAGCTTGTTTAAAAGCTCCACTACCTTGGTGTGTTTAAATCTTCTGTGGTTTAATTCAGGGTTTTTAAACTGTTCATAGTTTTGAAAAAAGGTCTCGGTCAAAGCGGTCATTTTATGCAATAATGGTTATTTTAACACCAAAGCTACTATATTTTTTCCAACAAACGAATAGCCCCTAACTTTGCCAAATCCAGAGTATTTAACACGGTAGCCTTTGTTTTCAAGTAAAGGAAGTGCGTCTTTGAGCGACATCCCCATTAGTTCTTCTATGTTTTTGTCTGGATTAGTAGACTTCCACGCCAACGAGTCGTTTGATGTTCGGTAGGTTTTGGCAAATCCATCTTTTTCTACGGCAGTTTTTAAACCAAGCTTGTCAGATATTACACGGTGGTCTTGGCTTTTGCCTACTCCGTGATGAGCCGCTAGGTTTTCTTTATTTGCTTTAGTGATTGCCAATGGATGCATTGAAATGTCATAAGCAAAAACTTTGTCAGCGATGGTTCTGAAAACAGGGGCAGAAACATCCCCACCAAAAAGATTGGCTCCTTGTGGCTCGTCAATAACTACTATACAGGTATATTTTGGGCTATTTGCTGGGAAATATCCAATAAATGAGGTGTAATACATACCTTTTTTGTAATTGCCCGTTACTCGCTTTTGAGAAGTTCCGGTTTTACCGGCTATGCTACAGATTCCTTCTTTTACGTTTTTTGCGGTTCCATTATTTACCACGCCCTCCATCATTAGCTTTACTTTTTTAATGGTTTTTTCGGAGCAAATCGGACTACTTATTCTGTTTGCTTCTAGTTTTTCTATGGTTACGTTTCCTTGGCGTATTTCTTTTACTATTATCGGCTGTACCCACACACCATCGTTTGCAATGGCATTATAAAATGTCATCATTTGTATGGGCGTTATACGTGACTCATAACCGATAGACATCCACGGAACAGTGGTGCTACTAAATGTGGCACTTTTGGTGTTTTTTAGCAAAGGATACGGTTCACCTTTTAGCTGAAAACCAGACGGTTTGTCTAATTTAAACTCTTGCAAGTATTCGTAGTAGTCGCTTGAGGTGGTAAAGCCAAAATGCTTTTTCATCAACGTATAAATCCCAATGTTACACGATTGCTCAAAAATCTGTCTGATGGTTAAGTTACCGTGTTCATGCGAGCAGGTAAATGATAGCCCATTATGCTTAATTTCTCCGGGGCAGTTCACTCCAAAATCGTCGATGTTTAGATTTGTTTTTTCTAAAAGTGCCGCCATAGAGGCAAGTTTGAATGTGGAGCCTGGGTCGGTTCCGCCAATAACCGCATAGTTTTGGTCTTCTATGTATCTTATTTCGTTGTTGCTGGTTATCCGTGTTAAGTTCGCTATAGCCTTTATTTCGCCTGTGGCTACTTCCATTATTACGGCGGTGCCGTATTTGGCTTGGGTCTTAAATACCTGATTTTTTAGGGCACTCTCTACGATGTCTTGAAAATTGACATCAATGGTAGTGACTACGTCGAGTCCCGGTTCTGAGTCTATGTCTGACTCTGAGTTTACGGGCTTGTAAACTCCTCCGGCCATTCTTTCATAAAACCCTTTGCCGTCTTTGCCGCTTAGGTAATTGTCAAAACTAGCTTCTATTCCAAAAGCACCTTCTCTGCCATGCTTGCGGTCGAGTTTTCCTATGGTTCTGCTGGCTAGGTTATTAAATGGTAAAAATCTGAAGTCTTTGGTTTCAAACCTTCCCCCGCCTTTGTTTGCACCTTCTCTAAAAAGGGGAAAATTCTCTATTTCCATTTTTTCTATGTGGTCTACTCTTCGTCCCCCAAGTACCAAATAGCGTGATCTTTTCTTTCGGGCTTTGGTAATTTTTTCTTTGTATTCTAGTCGGCCCATATCTCCAAAAAACCGAGAAAGTAGAAACGAAAGAGAGTCTATGTTCTCTTCAAAAATTTTACTTTTGGCTTGTGATGGGTCAAAAATCGTAATGTATTTTGGAATTGACGTAGCCAACAAGCTTTTGCCGTCGCTGGCATATATGTTTCCTCTTGTAGCGTGTATTATACGCTCTTTGCGTTGAATGTCGGCCACTTTTGCCAGTAGCTCGTCTTTACGCGAGGTTTGTAAGTATATTATTTTTGCAAAAATCAATAAGGCCACAAAAATAATGACGGCCACTATGATGTTCGATCTGTTTTTAAACTGTTCTTTTATTGCAGACATGATTCACGGATTTTTATGAAGTAGTTATAGGAAAGCAAAGACTTATTTATTTACTGAAACCTTAATGGGAGGGTCAGCATTTCTTTCGAAACCATTTGTTTCTAATTTCTTCTCTACTTCTGACTGCTTGCTCGCAAAAAGATATTTTGACTTGTAGTAAATATAGGTTGCCCTTATTTCATTCACTTCTTTTTCGGTGGTGTGAAGTTTACGGATGAGCCCGTCGAAGTTGTGCTGAAAGAAAATATAGATTACCACCATGCCCGAAATCCAAAGCACTTTTTTAACTGAAGCGGGGCTTAGTTTTTCGTCTATTTCTAATTTCTGATTGATCCACTTAGCTAACTTGTCTAAGGGGTTTGTACGACTTCGCGAAGGCCGAGCCGGTTGGGCTGACTTCCTTGGGGTATTCTGAGACATTTCTAGTTAATTATTTAATTTAGAGACACATACGGTGACTCATAAAAAGCACGTGTTCAAAATTATATAAAATTTTGGACAGGTTTTTACAAAAATTCACAAAAATAAAGTGGACACTTCACAAAGGAATTTTTTTCGCTTGAATTACTTTTTTTCGGCTATTCTCAATTTCGCACTTCTCGCACGGGGGTTTAGGGCTATTTCTTCAGGACTTGCTTCAATAGGCTTACGGGTGATAGACTGAAGGGGTTTTATTTCATTTCCAAAAAAATCTTTTTCTACCTCGCCCGAAAACTTGCCGGAGCGTATGTAGTTTTTGACCGGTCGGTCCTCCAGCGAATGATAAGCCATCACTACCAATCGGCCTTCGGGAGCTAAAACCTCAGGTACCTGCTCTAAGAAATCTTCCAAAACCTTCATTTCTTCGTTTACTTCTATTCTGAGTGCCTGAAAAACTTGAGCAAAAAACTTGTGTTCTTTATGTCTAGGAGCAAATGATTGCAGTGCGTTTTTTAGATCATGAATGGTTTCTAAATGTGCTGAAGCTCTGGCGGTAGCTATGGCGTTTGCTACAGTTTTGGCGTTTTTTAGTTCGCCATACATTCCAAATATTTTATGTAAATCCTCTACCGAATATTCGTTTACCACCTCTTTGGCCGATAGTCCCGTGTTGGTGTTCATACGCATATCCAAGATAGCGTCAAACCTTGTAGAAAAACCTCTTTCGGGCGTATCTATTTGGTGCGATGAAATGCCAAGGTCGGCCAAAATGCCGTTTACTTGTTTTACCCCATGCACACGAAGGTATTTTTTTATGTGTCTAAAATTAGCCGCTATAAACGTAAAGTTTTCAGAAGTGATTTTTTCTGACTCCAAACGAGCGTCTGCGTCTTGGTCAAAACTATACAAATGACCTGTAGTGAGTTTTTCTAAAATTGCCCTCGAGTGGCCGCCACCTCCAAATGTTACATCCACATAAATGCCGGCCGGGTTTATGTTTAAACCCTCCAAACATTCTTTGAGCATTACCGGATAATGATACCTGTAGTCGTTTTCCAAAAGAATTACTGTTTTTTTAAACACAAAAGTACTGCTTTTACATAGAAAAGCAGTACTTTTTATTCTATTCGAGTCAAATTCTATTATCGCATGGTTCTTATTGCCAAGCACAAATAATTCCGCCCATTAGCGTTAAGCTCACCGCCCAATATCCTACATTTATAAAAATGTATTTCCAGCTTTTTCTTTCAAAAAGGCCATTGGTTCCGATTACAGGTAACACGATAAACAAGGCAAATAACAAACCATGGAAAGCTCCGTGCTTAAAGGTTCTAAATTCGTTGCCGTATTTTTCCATAAAAGCGGCAATGTCAGCTTCGGCCATAGTTTTGGCGGCCTCGTCGGTGCCCATCAGTTGGTGATTACAGATAGAGTACAGGTGCATTTGGTGAATAACCATCGGAAATACCGTAGAAGATAGCATGACTGCAAACAAAAACGCGAATCCAAAGATTTTGGCCATATTGGCTCCTTTCATTGACTCCTCGGTTATTCCGGCTTCTTGCATCCATACGTTACCGAATGTTTTGGGATTGTACCATAAAAAGCCAACGATAAAATTGACAAATGCGGCCGCAATAAGGGCCTTGATGTTCATAAGTTCCATAGTGATAGGGGTTAAATTTTGTTTAAACTTAACTTTTTTTTGTGAAACAATACGTAAATGCTATTTTTTTTAGAAACCGATACGCAGTTGCTTGTCTTGGTTTTCTTCCAAAAAATTAGACAGCCCGATTCCCAACAAACGAATACCCTTTGGAAATGGCACTAGGTTGTCTATCAAAAAATCAACAGTTTGGTCTATTTGGTCTTTATTCAAATACCCACTTTCGTAGGTTTTACTTCGGGTAATCGATTCGAAATCTTCGTACTTGATTTTAATGGTGAGTGTTTTTCCAATAAAATTATATTTGGCTATCCTTTTTAACAAAGATTCAGACAGCCGAAAAAGCTCTTCTTTGATGGTTTGGACGTCTATTAAGTCCTCCGAAAATGTATTTTCCACGCTAATAGACTTGGTTTCTCTCGAAGGCGAAACTTCTCTTCTGTCTTGTCCTCGGGCTATTTCGTAGTAATAGGAGCCTACTTTTCCAAACTTGCTTTTTAGAAATTCGAGCGACTGCTCCTTTAGTTGTTTTCCCGTAAAAATGCCGAAACTTATCATTTTCTCAGCCGTTACTTTTCTTATTCCGTAAAATTTATGGATGGGCAGCTTCTCCACAAAAGCCTCTGCTTGACTGGGTTTAATTACACACTGCCCGTTGGGTTTGTTTATGTCTGAAGCTGTTTTGGCCAAAAACTTGTTGTATGAAATTCCCGCAGATGCGGTTAGTCCCGTTTTTTCAAAAATCTTGGTTCTTATTTCAAATGCTATTTCGGTAGCTATTGGGTTGTTTTGCTTGTTTTCGGTTACATCCAGATAGGCCTCGTCTAACGATAGAGGCTCTATCAGGTCGGTATATTCGGCAAATATCTCTCTGATTTGTCTGGATACTTCTTTGTAGACTTCAAAACGCGGTTTTACAAATATCAGGGATGGACAAAGTCGCTTGGCAGTTACAGAAGGTAATGCGGACCTTACCCCAAATTTGCGAGCTTCGTAGCTTGCCGCTGCCACCACACCGCGGTCGGCACTTCCACCTACCGCCACGGGCTTGCCTCTTAGGTCAGGGTTGTCTCGCTGCTCCACCGATGCAAAGAATGCATCCATATCAATATGTATTATTTTCTTTTGCAAAGCGGAGTTTTGAAAATGAGTTTCTTTTGTGCAAATTTATATAAAAACTTTAGATGTAGTTTTTTGGGTATAAACTGCCTTTGCGTTTTTAAAGTTGCCTTGTTTTTAATCAAAATAGCCTAAAAATGAAAAAAGCTCTATTTTTTGTGTTGATGTGTAGTTCGGTTTTTGCTCAAAAATATGAAACCTGTATTCTGGATGGCCGAATAGTAGACGGAGCCGCAAATCCATGGTATAAGGCAGATTTGGGAATAAATTCTGGGGTCATAAGTTTTATAGGAAAAATAGATGCTCGTGACTGCAAAGTATTAGTAGATGCTCAAAACAACATTGTAAGTCCGGGTTTTATAGATGTACATACGCATATAGAAAGCCCCATAAAAGTTATTCCTACGGCTGATAATTTCATATATGACGGAGTTACTAGCCTGATTACAGGAAACTGCGGTAGTTCTGAACTTAACTTAAAAAGCTTTTTTGACACGCTTACTCAAATCGGCATTACACCCAATGTGGGTTCTTTTATTGGGCACAATAAGGTGAGGGCAGCCGTAATGAAAAATGTTTTTAGAGATCCTACTGAGGCTGAGCAAATGCAAATGGAGGCTTTGGTAGAAAAAGGAATGCGTGACGGTGCCGTTGGTTTGGCCACGGGCTTAATTTATATTCCGGGCACATACTCCAAAACACCTGAAGTGGTGGGCTTGGCTAAGGTCGCTTCCAAATACGGCGGCATTTATGCTTCTCACATCAGAGATGAGTCACACCACGTGCATGATGCCATACGCGAAGCCATCAATATTGGCCGTGAGGCAGATATTCCGGTTGAGATTTCACATTTCAAAATAGCTGCTAAAACCGCCTGGGGCAAAAGTTACGAAACTATAGGCTTGGTAGAAGACGCCAGAAAAGAGGGGATTGATGTAACCGTGGATCAGTATCCGTATACGGCCAGCAGTACAAATATGGGCACTTTGGTGCCTTCGTGGGTACATGCCGATGGCGACTCTGCCATGAACGAACGTCTTACTATCGAAGCATCGAGAAAGAAAATAGCGAAAGAGATGATAACGGGGCTAAAAAAAGACAACCGTAAAGATTTTAGTTATGCTGTTATTGCCCGTTTTGAACCAGACGCAAGTTATAACGGTAAAAGTATTTCTCAGATAAATAAAGACCTCGGCAGAAAAACCAATGCAGAAACAGAAGCTTTTTTAGTGATGGATTTGCTGAAAAAAGGCGGTGCTCAGATGGTGTTTCACAAAATGGATGAGTCTGATGTGGTTCAGATTTTGAAATACCCAAATACCATGATTGCCTCTGATGCGGGAGTTTATGAATTTGGTAAAAATATGCCGCACCCGCGTGGCTATGGTACCAATGCCCGGGTGTTAAGTAGGTATGTGAGAGAGCAAAAGGTACTTAACCTCGAAGAGGCCATCAGAAGGATGACTTCGCTGCCTGCTCAACGGATAGGATTACAAAACCGAGGGCTGCTAAAAGTGGGTTTTGCGGCAGATGTGGTGGTTTTTGATGAAAATATAATTGAAGACAAAGCGACTTTTGAGTCGCCTCATGCCTACAGCGAAGGTTTTAAAATGGTGATGGTAAATGGAAAAATAGTGCTACAAGATGGAAAAACCACCAATGAAAGACCTGGGGTGATATTGTATGGCAAAGCCAAAATTGACTAGGAGGGTTGTGGCGTTTTAGTATTATGATTTTAAGACACCTTTTCATTAATGTACTTAAATAAACACTTTTAAGAACCTTCTTGGGTATCTTTGTGGTTCAATTAAGAATTATGGAAAACTCATTTAATAAATTTGAACTCAATAAGCAGCTTTTGATGGCCATAGAAGATATGGGCTACACGGAGCCAAGTGAGATTCAAGACAAAGCAATTCCGTTGATTATGGAAGGGCACGACGTGCTCGGAATAGCTCAGACCGGCACCGGAAAAACCGCAGCATTTTTGCTTCCAATTTTAATGAAGGTTAAGTATGCACAGGGTATGTTTACCCGCTGTGTGATATTTGCTCCTACTCGTGAGCTAGTGATGCAGATAGACGCCGCCATTACTGACTTGGCTAAGTATACCGATATCAGACATGTATCTTTATATGGTGGCCTTGGTCCCAAAACTCAGATAGAAAAACTAAAAGCAGGTGTAGACATTATAGTGGCCACTCCGGGTCGTTTTATGGACCTTTACCTTTTGGGTGAAATACCGACCAAAGAAATCAAATATTTGGTTTTAGACGAAGCAGATAAAATGATGGACATGGGCTTTATGCCTCAAATTCGTAAAATATTAGAGGTAATTCCTCGTAAAAGGAAAAACTTGTTGTTCTCGGCTACTTTTGAGCCTAGAGTTGAGAAACTTTCTGAGGAGTTTTTGGAGGCACCTATTAAAGTAGAAATATCTCCTTCTGCCACTGCTGCTGATACGGTTACACAGTCGCTGTATCATGTGCCAAATTTTAAAACTAAAATTAACCTTTTGGGGCATTTGCTAGACTCCAATGTGATTTCGAGGGCGATAGTTTTTTGTAGAACTAAGACCGTAGCCGATAACGTCTATAAGTTTTTGGAAAGAAAAGTTTTGGGCAGTAGCAATGTACGTGTTATACACGCCAACAAAGGACAAAATACGCGTATTAACGCTGTAGAAGACTTCAGAAATGGTAATATCAGAGTTTTGGTATCTACAGATGTGGCCGCTAGGGGTATTGACGTAAATGCCGTGAGTCACGTAATTAACTTTGATGTGCCTTTAATTTACGAAGACTACGTACACAGAATTGGGCGTACGGGTAGGGCCAAACTTGAGGGCGAAGCCATCACATTTATGATTCCTTCGGAGGAATATCATTTGAATAAGATTCAGAAAATTATCCGCACTACTATTCCATTATTGGAGATTCCGAAGGGGGTAGTGATAGAAGAAACGCCATTTGAAGAGTCGCAGGCTATATTGAAAGAAATAGACGAACAACGCAAAAAAGAAGACCCAACTTTTATGGGTGCCTTTCATGAAAAGAAAGCTAAAAATATGCGTTTTGATAAACCAAAAGGTGGAGGTGCTTCTAAGCCCAAAAACAAGCCGAAGTCGCCAGGCAGTAAGCCAAGGCCAAAGTCGAGTTTTAAGAGAAAATAATTAATTTGGCGATTATAATCCCCGATTTTGTATGAATTTGGGGATTATGTTCCCTGAATTCATAAAAATAGCCTCCAAATTAAGGATTTGGAGGCTATTTTAGTTTTTGGTAATATCTCAATAATCTCGGGAAGGCTTATTGTTTTCTAAGCCCTGAAACTCCGAAAGTGTATTTTTTGCAAAGGCTTTTAGGGCAGAAGAATCATTGATGATCGTCACGAACTTGTAGCCCATTTCGGTAAAGATTTTGGCATTCTGTGGTGAACCTGCATGTATACCGCAGACCAAATTGTGCTCTTTGGCTACCTCCACTATTTCCTTTAATATTTTCATAAAAGAAGCATCTTCGAAGTCGGCAAATTTGGTGTAACCCAATGAAATGCTGAGGTCCCAAGGTCCCACATAAAAGCCGTCGAGATTCGGCACTTTGGCCATCTCTCTTATGTTTTTTAGGGCATCGGGCGTCTCTATCATAGCCAAAGTTATGGTCTTTTGATTTGCCATTGCGGCATAGTCTTCGCCGTATATTTGACTCGCACGCGTAGGGCCATAGCTTCTATTTCCTTCGGGGTAATATTTGGCTGCCTTCACAAATGCAGCGGTTTCCTCAGCTGTATTTAACATCGGACAGATGAGCCCAACCACGCCCGCATCAAGCATTCGCATGATAAACGCCGGGTTGTTTTCGGGAAGCCTTACAAACGGAACAGTGGCTGTGGTAGCAATGGCTTGGAGCATGGGTAATATTACGCTGAGGTCATTTGCCAAACCATGTTGGGCATCTATGGTCATGACATCAAAACCCGCATGGGCCATTATTTCTGCTGTCCATGCGTTCGGTATGCTTATCCATGCGTTAGTTGCCGTTTCTGATTTTTCCCACAGGGCCTTTATGTCTATCATTTAGTCCTCCCAGTTTTTAGATCTTTCTATCGCCTTTTTCCATCCAGCACGGTATCCGTCTCTTTGTGTTTCTTGCATGTTTGGTTCCCATTGCTTGTCTATGCCCCAGTTTTCTAGTAAGTCATCGGTGTTTTTCCAATATCCTACCGCCAAGCCTGCTGCATATGCGGCTCCCAATGCGGTGGTTTCAATCATTTGAGGTCTGATAACGGGCACTTTTAGCATGTCCGACTGAAACTGCATCAGTAGCTCATTGACCACCATTCCGCCATCTACTCGTAGTGAGCTCAACTCTATTTCGGCGTCTTTTTCCATGGCTTCTAACACATCCAAGGTCTGGTATGCGGTAGCTTCTAAAGCGGCTCTTGCTATGTGGCCTTTGGTTACATAGCGGGTTAGTCCTGCTATCACGCCTCGGGCTGAGTTTTCCCAATAAGGTGCATATAGACCTGAGAATGCAGGCACAAAATAGGCTCCGCCGTTGTCGTCCACACTAGCTGCTAAGGTCTGAATATCGCTGCTGTTTTTTATTATTCCCAAATTATCTCTCAGCCACTGTACCAAGGCTCCGGCTATGGCTACTGAGCCCTCTAATGCGTAGTGAACCGGTTGGTTTTCAAATTGATAGGCCACAGTGGTGAGTAGGCCATATTTCGATGGGATCGCTTTTGTGCCTGTGTTAAGTAACATAAAGCACCCTGTGCCATAAGTGTTTTTTGCCTCACCGGGTTTAAAACAAGTCTGCCCTACAAGTGCGGCTTGCTGATCTCCCAAAATACCGGCTACGGGTACGCCCGCTAGCGGCTCCGAAACTATTTGGCCATACACCATACTGCTTGGTTTAATGGCAGGAAGCATAGCTAAGGGAATATTCAGTTTTTCTAAAATCTCAGCATCCCATGCTAAGGTTTTGAGGTCCATGAGCTGTGTTCTGGAAGCGTTGGTTACGTCAGTAAGGTGAATTCCACCATGGATGCCTCCCGTTAGGTTCCAAACCACAAAAGAGTCCATGTTTCCAAAAATGGCATCTCCTTTTTCCGCATCTGCTCTCAGTCCCTCCACGTTTTCTAACAACCATTGGATTTTTAGACCACTAAAATAAGTTGCCAATGGAAGCCCCGTTTTGTCTCTAAACCAGGCCGAGCCAATTTCTTTTTCTAGTTCGTCTACGCGTTTTCCTACTCGGGTGTCTTGCCACACGATGGCATTATAGTATGGTTTACCGGTGCGTTTGTTCCATACCAATGTGGTTTCACGTTGGTTGGTGATTCCGCAGGCCTCTACATTTTCTATTTTGATTTGTTTCTTAATTCTTGCTTGGGCTATTACCTCTTGGGTGTTTTGCCAAATTTCAGATGAATCGTGCTCTACCCAGCCCGGTTGGGGGTAAATCTGCTTGTGTTCTTTTTGTGCTACGGAAACTATTTGTCCTTTTTTGTCAAAAAATATACAGCGGGTACTGGTTGTACCTTGGTCTATTGATGCGATTAATTTCATTTAAGGTTGGTTTTTGTTATTAAAATTCAATTTAGTGGAAAATTGGTTTAGAATAAACTATTCATTCGAAATGATTAGGTGAATGTGGTTAAAAAATGGTTGTTTGTTTAAACTAGAATTTTTCTAAACCTACAGTTACAATCATTTCTGCTAAGTCATCTCCATTAATTACTCTAATTCCATTTTTATCGGCCAAATCTTGAGCAGTTTCTGTAAATGTCCCTGAAGTTACTACCCAACCGAAGATTGGTTTAGAATTATCAGGATTATCGATTTTAATTGCTTCAATTATTTGGTTTACGGCCAATTCGTCTGAATTTTTTTTGTGTTTTTTTACTTGGACATATATTTGAATTCCTAAGTGTACAAAATTTGCTAATATATCAACATCTGCAATTGATCCTTTATATCTAGTTTTTGCGGGTATTTCACTTGTTGATGCTCCAAGTCCTAACATTAATTGTTTAACTAATTCTTCAAATTTTCTGTCATCTAAGTATGCTTCTTTTGATACCAAGAATTCTGTTACTTTATGCTTTAAGCTTTCGTTTAATTGGTTTTTAAAGGTTGGAACGCTTCTCTTTTTTGAAGATATAATTGCTAATTCAATGTCATCAATTAAATCTGATGCATTGACACAAGTTCCTTGATATTTTAGCCTTGAGATTAAACCTGAACCGCAATATTCTCTTAATATTGGCTTACTGTCATTTAACCATTTTACTTTTCTTCTAATTGAAGTATCTTCATTAATTTTATCTTCTAAGTAAATATTGTCACTTTCGACTTTCCCAATATAAAATGCTTTTGATATTGGTATAATAACAGTATCTCCAATGTTAATTTCTCTTATAAATCTCCACATATATCCTGTGGCTTGCCCTAAAGAATATGGATTTTCTTCATATTGAGGATAATATGATTCCTTTATTTTTTGTTTAAAGTCTTCTCTATTTAATGTTTTGTCGAAAAGAATATCTTTCGTCTTTGACCAACCGATAACTATTTGGTCTTCTTTTAAAATCTCATTTAACCTATTTGTTCCACTTGGATTACATCTTATAATAAAAGCTTGTTCTTTCATTGTTATCTTTTTTTAATGAATTAATTTAATTTTTATATTCTGAAGAATTTTAACCCATATTTATTAAGAGAATATCAAGAGTTGAATTTTAAAGTTTTACTTCAGATTTTCTGTTTGAGTAAAACAAACAAAAAGAGGACTTTTTAAATAAGTAATTAATGACTTTACAATGTAGTTTGTTCTTTCATCTCTGTATAAATATCCGGTCGGGAAATTTGCATGATTCTGTCTGGGAATTTTGGGGAGTTGAATCCAAATTTTTTATATAGTTCGTGTGCGTCTTTGGTACCCAATAGCCATGTCCGCAAGTTTTTAAATTCTGGAATAGACATGATGCATTCCATCAAAAACTTAGAGAGGCCATTCCCCCTAAATTCTTCTAAAACAAACACATCGGCCAAATACCCGAAAGTAGTTTGGTCTGTCACTACCCTTGCATACCCGATTTGCTGATTTGGCTTTAAATAAATGCCAAAAGTCACTGAATGCTTTGCGGCATTTTTGACTATATCCATCGGGATTTTTTCTGACCAATAAGAACGTGATAAATAACAATAAACGACATCAAAATCAATCAGATTTTTGTCTGTACTGATAAAGTATTCGCCTTTCTCAAATGTGTAATTTTCTAAAAACATGGTGTGGTGTGATTATTTAAAATTTACAACTTTCATCATCCGCTTCCACATAATAATCCTTATAGTTTTTGGCTTTTTTGTTCATGCAGCCTTTTAGATTTAGCAGTTCCACCTTTCTGAATTCTATCGGGTGGCTTTCGCTTTGGAGCGATATTGAGCCTTCTTTTAGCATCATGCCATCTTTTTTAAACAATGGGTCAAAACCACTCACTACGCCGCCGCCAATGCTCGGTTTGGTATAGGTCAAAACCAGCTCGCCGTTTACATAATGCTTGATCAGTGAGTCTCCCAAAACTTCTACTTCGGCTCTTACCCATTGGTCGCCGTCGTATGTTTTTGAGGTAGAGTTTATACAGTGTCTTTCGTCAAATTTTCCTTCGAAAAACACATTGGTGCCGGGTGTGCAAAGGTTGCAGTTTGTACGAGTTTTTCCGTCAGATTTGCCACCTAAAAGCTGTACCTCAATCGAAATCGGGAAGTCTTGGTCTTTGAGCATACTAGCTGCCGGCTGACCGTGGATCATGATGCCGCTGTTTCGGTTTGCCCAGCCTTCTCCACCTTTGGCTTGCTCGCCTATAAATCTATATTCTACGGCTATTTTGTAGTATGAATACGGTTTTTTATAAAACAAATGTCCATATCTAAAATCAAACGGGTCGTAGGCATCGTAGTTAACCACAATGTTGCCATTTTTAACCTGAAAAGTTTTTCCGAAGTTGTCATTGAGCTCGTAACCTCTGATTTTTATGTCCCAGCCGTCGAGGTTTTTACCGTTAAAAAGTTGCGTCCATTCTTTTTGTGGGGCAGATATTTGAGCGGTGGCTTGCAAGGCTATCAAAACCAAGAAGAGTAATTTTTTCATTTTTTAGTATTTAAAGTTTCATGAAATACAAATGTGTGTTTTTTTAGAACAAAAACATACATTCGGCCCGATTAAATCATTTTGTGATTTTAAATTTTATAGGCACCATATTTTTTTCTAAATTTAAAGGTTATTTCAACCTTGTTAATTACTTATCTATGAAAAGAAGAGAAATGTTCTCTACCCTCGGCGTGGGCCTGATGACCACTTTGAGTCTCCCCGCTTGGGCCAATGGCTGGACCGCCAAAAAACTACCCAAACATGCTTTAAGTCTAAATTTGATTCAGTCTTCGGTGTTAGAAGACCTGTCAGAAACCATTTTGCCTGAAACTGACTCGCCGGGTGCCAAAACCTTAGAAATACCGAAGTTTATTGAAACCATGGTGGCGGATATGTATACACCTGCCGACCAAAAACGATTTAAAGATTCGCTTCTGAAAGTAGAGGATATTTCTAAGTTATTATATGGAAAACCGTATTTAGAATGTTCGAAAGAGCAAAAACTTAACTTATTACAGGGCTTAAATATTTCTTCTGACAAAGACCAAAAATGGTTTTTTGATACCACAAAAGGCCTTACGGTACGTGCCTATACTTCTTCTGAATATTATTTGACCGAGGTAGCCAAATTTGAGTTTGCTCCGGGTCGCTATTATGGCTGCGTGCCGCTAAATTCTTAAAGATAAATGAACATAGAAAATAAAAAGAAAAGAACCTTCGACGCTATCGTGATTGGTTCGGGAATAAGTGGCGGTTGGGCTGCGAAAGAACTTACGGCCAAAGGCCTAAAAACATTGGTGCTGGAGCGAGGAAAAGACGTGAAACACATAGCGGACTATCCCACTACTATGAAACAACCTTGGGAGTTTGAGCACCTTGGCCAAATGCCTCTTGCGGTGAGAGAAGAGAATCCGATTATTAGCAAATGTTATGCGTTTCACGAAGGAGCGGCACATTTTTTTGTAAAAGATAAAGAGCAACCTTACATACAAGAAAAGCCCTTTGACTGGATTAGAGGCTACCAGGTAGGGGGTAAGTCCTTACTTTGGGCCAGACAAACGCAGCGTTGGAGCAAGTATGATTTTGAAGGTCCTGCCCGTGACGGTTTTGCGGTGGAGTGGCCAATCGGTTACGACGATATCGCTCCGTGGTATAGCTATGTAGAAAAATTTGCGGGTATTTCGGGAAACAACGACGGCATTGATGCTTTGCCAGACGGCGAGTTTTTGCCCCCACACGAAATGAACTGTGTAGAAGATTATTTTAGTCAAAAAGTAAGTCAAAAATATGGCGGTAAAAGGCACGTGATAATGGGCCGCTGTGCTCATTTAACTAAGCCAAACCAGATTCACTATGACCAAGGCCGTGCCCAGTGTCAAAACAGGGCTATTTGTGAGCGTGGTTGCCCGTATGGTGGATATTTTAGTAGCAACGCTTCCACACTTCCATGGGCGATGAAAACTGGCAAAATGACACTTAAGGCCGACAGTATCGTACATTCAATAATCTACGATGAAAAATTAGGTAAGGCCTCAGGAGTAAAAGTAATAGATGCCCATACAGGCGAAATGACGGAGTATTATGCAAGAATAATTTTTGTGAATGCGGCGGCATTAAATACCAATTTGATTTTATTGAATTCCATATCTTCGAGGTTTCCGAATGGCCTTGGTAACGACAGTGGTGTGTTGGGTAAATATGTGGCTTTTCACAATTACCGAGCACGAGTATCGGCTGAGTTTGATGGATTTTTAGACAAAACCACCGAAGGCAGAAGGCCCAATAGCCCGTATATTCCGAGGTTTAGAAATGTATATAGCCAAGAAACCAACTTCCTGAGAGGATATGCGGCGGGTTTTAATGCAAGCAGAATCTCGTACCAAAGCCACGACGGAATAGGCGAAAACTTAAAAGATAATTTGGGTAAAACCCAATACGGCGGCTGGCACGTAGGCTCGCACATGATGGGCGAAACCATTCCAAAGGAAAGCAACTACGTTTCGCTAGACCAAAGTCTGAAAGATCCTAACGGAATGCCTCAGTTGAGAATTTCGGTAGACTATGACGACAACGACGAAAAGATGGTGAAAGATTACCTCGAGCAAATGACCGAGATGTTTGAAGGTGCTGGCTTTACAAATATCAAAACACACGATAGTAAGCAAGCTGCCGGTTTAGATATTCACGAAATGGGCGGCGTGCGTATGGGCAAAGACCCTAAAACCTCTATGCTGAATGAGTGGAATCAGATGCACGCCTGCAAAAACGTTTTTGTGACGGACGGAGCTTGTATGACCTCTACTTCTACCCAAAACCCTTCGCTGACTTACATGGCATTTACGGCCCGTGCGGTAGACTATGCAGTAAAGGAAATGAAAAAAAAGAACTTGTAAGATACGGCTTTAGCAATAGCATTTAAATCTCTCAAAGTGAATGAAATACATTCGTTTTGGGAGATTTTTTTTGTTTACTGTTTCTTAATATTGGTTTAATATTCAGATAAAGTAGTGGGAGTAGTTTTGCAGAAAAAAAACGATGACTTCTAACATCTTGAAAATAGTACGTGAGATTTTCGCTAAGTGGGGCTTTTTAATAGTGTTTATACTCTTTTTGGGTTTTTACTATGCCCAACCTATTCGTTAATTTTTTCTTTTTAGAAACACACAAAGAGCTGTTTTAGAAATGGCTCCCTTCTGGTAATTTTAGATTTTCTGTGTTATCTTTCTTTCTCAAATTACATTTGATTATTCATCTCAAACCATTCGCCATGAAAGTCCTGAAAGTACTGGGTTTGTCTGTTTGTTTTTTTGCAGCCAAAGCTCAAGTTCAATATGAAATAACCGCCCCAGCAGGTAAAAAATATACCCAAATAGTACCCAATGGAGAAACCATAATTCCAAACGGAAGGATACTGTCGCCGCTGGGTAAAACCTACCTGACCGCTCCGCATCCTTATGGCTTGGTGCTTAGCAAAGACGGCGACATCGCCATTACTGCCAATTCGGGCATAAATCCATTTTCTATAAATATCATAAAGGGCTTAAAGTCAGGTAAAACCAAAGTGATGCAAATACCCGAAGGGGCCAAAACAGACAACGGAATTTTGGAGGCGTGTTTTATGGGTTTGGCCATAAATAAAACCAATACCGTGGTGTATGTGGCTGGGGGCGAAACCAACGAGGTGCACATGTTTAGTGTTTCTACCGGCAAAAAACTAGGGGTTATTGACTGTGCCGTAAAGGTCGGCGATCAAGACTATACCCACGGCTACTTGGGCGACATGGTGCTGGCAGACGATGACCGCACACTTTTTGTGGTAGACCAAATCAACTTTAGGTTGGTAGTTATTGACCTTTTAACCAAAAAAATAACAGCCAATTTGCCTACTGGCAGGTACCCGTTTGGGGTTTCGCTCACGCCTGATCAACGAACTTTGGCAGTGGCCAATGTAGGCGTTTTTGAATACAAGCCATTTACGGATATTGATAAAAATAACCTCAAAGAAACCGCTCATGCATGGCCTGCAACTAAATATGGTTCTGAAGAAATGATTAAGGGAATACCCGAAAAAGGCGTTGAGCCACTGGGTGACCCAAACTCAGACATGGCTTTTTCGGTCTGGATGTATGATGTTTCGAAGTTTACTAAAAAGACCAAACAAGACCCAACTGAGAATATTAGAAAAGTGAAGACGGGTTTTTTGGTTGGGCAACTCATAGAAGACATGCCCGCGGTAGGTGGAAGCAGCCCAAATTCGGTAGTGATGACAAACGACCGCCTGTTTGTTTCAAATGGCAATAACGACTGCGTGTCTGTGATAGATATTAAGAGCGGTGCCGTCACAAAAAACATTAACCTAAATCCCGATCCGCGTCTTGGGAATTTGCGTGGTTTGATTCCTTTTGGCATCACACTGTCGCCCAATAAAAAACGTGCGTTTATAGCCCTTGCGGGAATAAATGCAGTGGGTGTGATAGATACCGAAACCTTAGAAGTGAAAGGGTTTATACCTACGGCTTGGTTTCCGAGTAAGTTAAAAGTTACGCCTGATGGCAAACAACTGGTAGTGGCAAATGCCAAGGGTTTTGGTAGTGGGCCTAACGGCGGTTCTAAGTTTAAGATGGGTGCCGAAGGTAGTTATATTGGCAGTCTGATGAAAGGCGTGGTGACGGTATTTGATATACCAAGCGATGCCGAATTGGTTGGTTTAACTCAAAAAGTAATTAGCAATAATTTTAAATTTTTAGATATTTCAAAGGTTGATAATCAAGCAAGTAGTGTTATTCCTACTAAACCCTTGGAGCCTTCTGAAAATATCAAACACATAGTTTTTATTTCGAAAGAAAACCGAACGTACGACGAAGTCTTTGGGCAATTGCCTACCGGAAATGGAGAGGCCGAACTTGCGAGATTTGGACTAAACCGAACGGTGAAAAACAGGTCAGGAGACTCGACAGTTATGCATGCCGATGTGATGCCTAACCACTATGGGCTGGCCAAGAGATTTGCGATTTCTGACAATTTTAATTGCGACTCTGACGTGTCTGCCGATGGGCACCGCTGGTTGGTAAATACCTATCCAAACGAATGGGTGGAAACAAATACTGCGGCATCTTATGGAGGCAAAAAAAGCATGAGAGAAAACTCAAATGCACCGGGCAACTGGTCTATCTATGGCTCGGCGGGTAGTATTTATCCCGAAGACTATAACGAGGCGGGCTCGCTGTGGGAGCACATGGAACGAAACAACAAAGACCTTTTTAATTTTGGTTTTGGGGTAGAAATGGCCGGTGCGTTTTCTGACAGCACCATGAAATATACCGGAGAGCTGTATACCATCAATTATCCCGTGGCTGGGCCGCTTTTTGATAAGTCATCCAAGACGTTTCCTACCTATAACATGGCCATCCCCGATCAGTTTAGGGCCGATGAATTTATCCGGGAGTTTAACGAAAGATGGACTCAAAAGAACAATTTACCCTCGCTTATTACCCTACAGTTGCCAAACGACCACGGTTCAAAAGAACGCCCTGCGGCGGGATTTCCTTTTCAAGAGAGCTACATGGCAGACAATGACCTGGCTTTGGGTCGGGTGATTGAGTTTTTGTCTAAAACCGAATATTGGAAAAACATGCTCATCATCGTAACTGAAGATGACCCCCAAGGTGGCGTAGACCATGTAGATGCCCACAGGAGTATTTTGATGGCGATTTCGCCCTATGCCAAGAAAGAATATGTGGCCAATACCCATTATAGTTTTGGGTCAATATTTAAGACTTTTTGGAAGGTGTTGGGTATTCCGTATCTCAACCAATACGATGCTGGGGCCACCGACCTCAGAGACATGTTTACCAACAAGCCTGACTTTTCGCCATACAATGCCCTGCCTGCAGATATTCGGATTTTTGACCCGCAGAAGGCCCTTGATCCGTTTGATGAGAAATTTGACTGGAAGGCATTTAATGAGTCAGAAGAACTAGATAAAACCGAAACCATGCAAAAACGCCGTGCCGAAGACGACAAACACGAAAAGCGAAACTAAGGAGTGGTTTTTAGGTTAATGTGAGGGTGGTTTATGTTTTCTTGATGTTTGGCCGTAAGTTATTTGTAATGAGTCTGTTGTGAAGGGCACTTTCATTTTGCACAGAATTTATTTTCAATTTACACAACAATTATTTTCATTTTGCACAAAAACGCACCTTTGTTTTTGACTTAGAATTGTTTGGTTTTAAACAAAAAAGGTGCCTTTCAGATTATTGCATTTTGTATTTATCAAAAACGAAATGCTCAATTGCTTGTGGCGATTGGACTGAAAAGTTTAAATTTGATTTTATTAAAAATTGTGATTTTTTGAAAAACCTCCCGATATATCTCGATTACGCCGCTACCACTCCCGTGGCCGAAGAAGTTTTGGCCGATATGCTGCCTTATTTCTCATCGGTTTTTGGAAATCCGTCTAGTCGGCATCACGCCTTTGGGTGGTTTGCGGAGGAGGCCGTTGATACGGCTTTAAGTCAAATCTCGGAAAGTTTAGGTGTACTCAAATCTGAAATCGTTTTTACTTCAGGAGCTACGGAGTCTATCAATTTGGCTTTGAAGGGTTTTTTGTCTCAAAATATTGATTACAAATTGATTACAATTAAGACAGAGCACAAAGCTACGTTAGATGTGGCCCAACAGTTGGCCGTTACTGGGCGAGAAATAGTGTATCTGGATGTTGATTCAGACGGGAATATTTCCATAGAAACTCTAGAAAAAGAATTGCAAAAAGGGCCTGCCTTGGTAGCGTTACTTTGGGTCAATAACGAAACAGGGCTCATTCACCCGATTGATGAGATAGGTGCATTGGTGCATCGCTATGGAGGGAAAGTGCATGTAGATGCTACGCAAGCGGTGGGCAAAATGCCGCTTAACTTTAAAGAAATGCAGATAGATCTGTTGAGTTTTTCGGCACATAAAATCTACGGACCTAAAGGTGTAGGAGCTCTTTTGGTTAAAAAAGACATAAAAATAGCCGCTCAAATAGCAGGCGGAGGTCATCAAAGAGGCCGAAGAAGTGGCACGCTCAATGTGCCCGGCATAGTGGGTTTGGGCAAGGCGGTAGAACTTTCGGTAAAAAATCTTAACGAAAATCATGCTCATTTGCATAGCCTAAAAACTAGATTTGAAGAAAAAGTAATTGGTTTGGGAGGGAAAATAAACTCGGCGGGCGGAGAAAGGGCCGTTCATATTTCTAATATATGTTTTGTAGGAAAAGACGGAGAAGACCTGCTAATGAAACTCCACAAAATAGCTATTTCAAACGGTTCTGCCTGTAATTCTGCCAGCACGCTGCCTTCGCATGTGTTAAAAGCCATGGGCTACTCAGACGCCGACGCGTATAGTAGTTTGAGGTTTAGCTTTGGCGTAAATACCAAAACTGAAGATATCGACATGGCTTTAGAGCACCTGGCGGAGGTGATTTTTCAATGATTTTTTTAACCACATAGTTCACACTAGGGAAATACCACATAGGTATATAGTTATTAAGGAAAGTTGCACTATGTTTTCTATGTGAAAACTTTAGAGTTTGTATATTTATGATAACTATATGTTTAACTTTAAAAGTATTTTTTTTAACCACATAGCTCACATTAGGGAAATACCACATAGGTACATAGATTTTAAGGAAAGTTGCTCTATGTTTTCTTAGTGAAAACTTTATAGTTTGAATAGCTATGATAACTATGTGTTTAAGTTTAAAAGTATTTATTAACCACATAGTGCACACTAGGGAAATACCACATAGGTACATAGTTATTAAGGAAAGTTGACCTATGTTTTATTAGTGAAAACTTGAGAGTTTGTATATATATGATAACTATGTGTTTAACTTTAAAAGTATTTTTTAACCACATAGTTCACACTAGGGAAATACCACATAGGTACATAGTTATTAAGGTAAGTAAAGCTATGGTTTCTATGTGAAAACTTTAGAGTTTGTATATCTATGATAACTATGTGTTTAAATTAAAAAGTATTTTTTTGCCACATAGGTATATAGTTTTTTGAAAAAAATACACAAAAAAAACGCCGCTCAGTTACGAGCAGCGATTTTTCAGTTAGTCTTTTATCGGCACTGGTGGTGCAGGCGGCATTTTTGGTACAGGTGGAACCTGATGCACACCATCCTTATTTTTTACTTTATTTTTGGGTGCCTTTGGAGCTTTCGGTGCTTTCGGAGCCTTGGGCGGTTTTGGTGGCTTTGGAGCATCTTCCATGCTTTTTTGTACACTGTTTCGGATATTTTCTGGTAAAAGGCTCAACACTCCCTCAACCTCAGCATCAAGTTCTTGGCTCAGTTTTTCTATAGGAGCTTCGTATGCCTGAATCTTCCTTTCCATTTCCTCAAAAGCAGGATTGTTCTCCTCCATTTTGTCTGTAAATACACTCATTTCATCTTCTAAAGCCTCCATCTTTTTCTCATATTCGGCTATCTCTTTGTTCATTTTTTGTGAGATCTTCTCTCTCTCTTTTTCAGTAAGACCCTTCTTGTTCATTTGGCTGGCATATTTTGAAGAGATTTCGCCAATCATTTGACCAACCTCACTCATCTGCTGGGATATTTTCTGCATAGACTCTTGGTTTTGAACCACATACATCTGCGATACCGCCTGACTTATCTTTTGAGATTCCTCTTGAATGTGACCCGTAGCCGCATTTATCTCCAGATGCTTTTTGTTAATGGCCGCCAGGTGCATTTTTAGTTTCTCTTGGTCTTTAACTTCTACTTCTTTTCCATTAAAAAACACCTTGTCATCGCGTATCTCAAAATCGTTTTGTTCGTCTTTTATACTGATTTTAAAACTCTCCTCTCTCGTAGTGTCTGACTTAACTCCTTTTATATCAATGGTTTTTACTTCGATCGGAGTTTCTTTTTGCTTCGCTTTGGTTTTGGGCTCTTCGGCTTTAATTTGGGCAAAAGTCATGAAAGATACAAAAAGTCCAAGCACCAATATCATGCTTTCTTTGGTCAGGTTTTTGGGCTGATGCACACCTACTATTCGCTGCACACGCTCTAGTAAGGTATATTTTTTCTTTCCAAAAGCCATAGCCAGTTGCGGGGCAGAGGCTCCCTCTTGGAGTTGTACCAAAGTCTTGGCCAACAAAATACGGTTTCCGCTCACCTGAAGGGCCATGTCATCGCAGCAGTTTTCGCGTTCTTTGCGTATCTGAGCCGACAGCAGCCACAAAGCAGGGTGGAAAAAATACAGCACATCGAGCACCGACTGTAGCCCATTAAATAGGAAGTCGCGGCGTTTGAGATGGGCCAGTTCGTGAGCCAAAATAGTGGCCAACTGCTCCTCCGAAAAGCCCGTTACGATGCTCATCGGAATCAGGATTACGGGTTTTAAAACCCCCATAATCATCGGTAAGGTCACCAAAGTAGACACCCGCACGCTCACCTGCTGACTGATGTTCATTTTGGCTTTCAGGCTGCTTACCAAAAGCGTTAGTTTCTCGTCTACTTGGTTTTTAGGGTGGTTTTTGAGTTGATTTACCCACACATAGCCCATGGCCAGGCGAGCAAACAAAATCACACAGCCCAATGCCCACATACCTACAAACACAGGCAGATTGGCCTGCAAAAACACCAAGAAAGCCTGTAAACTGCTCGTAACTTTGGGAGCCATAGCCACACCCTGAAACGCCTGAGCCTCGGTAGGGCTCAGCGAATACAAATAGCCAAAAGTGAGGATACTTGCCACAAACTGAAGCAAGAGTAGCCCCATGCCGGTCCAATAGCGGAGGTTGGCTTTTTTGGTAAAAATACCCACCACAAAATAAACCAATACTACAGCCAGTATTTGCCACAAAGCATGCACTAAAGTCCAGCCGAGGGCTTTCGCCAGCGGATTTGAGAATAATTCGGTTAGATTTTCCATTGTTTTAAATACCCCAGTGCCTAAGCATCGAGGGTTTGTTTTTTTAATGTTTTAAAAATAGCTTTTTCATAAAATTGTTACGTGTCTTGTTCGAGCTGTTGGATGAGTTTTTTGAGCTCCGTGAGCTCTTCATTAGATGCGTGGTGGTTTCCGAGAGCCTGCATAACCAAGTGCATGGCATTGCCCTGAAACGTGGAGTCAATAAAACGATTCAGTAGTGATTTCTGCGTAGCTTCTTCGCTCACGTTAGCCTCAAAAATATGCTGTTTGCCCTCGGTGTTTTTGGTCACGAGGCCTTTGTCAAACATTATCTGCATGATTTTTAGGGTGGTGGTGTAGCCCGTTTCTTTGGTTTGGTTCACTACCTCGTTTACCTCTCTTACGGTGGCACGGCCCTTTTGCCACAATATGTTTAGTATTTCGAGTTCTGATTCCGTGGGTTTTTGAAAGTTTTGCATCTGTCTACGAATTGTTTCGTACAAATGTAATACGAAAAGATTCGTACTTCCAAATTTTATTTACGAAATTTTTCGTAGGAGTGGAAATTCAGGATTGAGTTTAAAAAAAACTTAACTATAAATATTAGAAAAACCCCTCTCAGAAGTGCTTTAAATGCATTGTTACTCATCGGATGTTGACTCATATTTTAAATTATGTATTTTTTTGTTACTTAAACATTATAAAAATTATGATACTATCAACGATTGAGTTAATTATAAAATTAGAAGAAATCACACCTGAAGGCTTAGAGGTTTTATTACATATTGGAGTTCTTACAACGACAAAAGCTGTTTATTTAAAAAATGAACTTATCTATATTTTCCATATGGAGTATGATTGGGACTTTAAAACCAATGAAGGATTTAGTAAAAAAGAGATGCTTGAAAAATATCCAAAAACTCGCTGGAAAGTTAAGCAGGTTATAGATTGATTTTTTGCAGTTTTTTTATTTATACTTTATAAGATTTGTTAGCTTTACATATTAACTTAGTGAAATTTTAAATGAATTCAATCCACATGGTTTATTTTAAAAATGCTTCACATAGCATTGAGCTTTTATCTATAAATAATGGTTGTTCTTTTCGCTATTTATTTAATAGAGAAGGACTTTATTTTTACTTATTCAAAAACTTTGGTGACTTGATTAAATACTTGAATTTTGGAAAAAGAACATGGTGTTATTTTTCAGAAGACGAGAGTCGCATATTTAATTTAAAATAATAATAATGATAGAAGTTGTTTGTGCAATTATTAAAATTAATGGCAAAATCCTTGTTACACAAAGAAGCGAAAAAATGAGTCTTCCTTTGAAATGGGAATTTCCTGGCGGTAAAATTGAATCTGAAGAAACTGAAGTTGATTGTATAAGAAGAGAATTAAAGGAAGAGTTAAATATTGACGTTGATGTTCAAGAGCGATTAGATCCGGTAGTCTATTCTTATCCAGATTTTAAAATTAAACTTATCCCTTATGTAGTAAAATATATATCAGGAAATATAATATTAAATGAACACGCACAGTATAAGTTGTTAAATATTAGCGAGTTGCTAATTCTTGACTGGGCAGAAGCTGATATTCCAATTGTAAACCAAATAAAAACCATATAACCATGTTCGAAGGAATTTATGAAGAGTTAGTAACAAAACTTGTTTCTTTAAAAATCAATGAGTTGGATAAAGACAGTTACTATATAAATGAGTCTAAAATTGACAAGGCTGAAGCCGCACAAATACTCTCTAGGCATATAGGTAAAACTGTAAAACATATTTTGAGTTTAATATCAGGAGATAATGCTGTTGAACAACAAATAGAAATAGCCAACAAATTAATTTATTTTCTAAGTGCAGAATTAAAAAAAAATGAGTTAGAAGATGATTTAGTCTCCTCTGAGGGTAGAATTTTAAAGGCTGTGTTTTCTAAAATAGATGCACATTTTACGGATTTAGATTTGAGACTAAAGGAAATTACACCATTTACAAGGTTAATTCATAGTGAACTTTTTACAGGGGGAAATACCGGTACAACTTTAGAAAGTGAATTAAGAAAAGAGATATTGTCTTCTGATAGGATTGATTTACTTGTTTCATTTATAAAATGGCCTGGAATAAGGATTTTAGAAAATGAACTAGTTAAATTTACAAAAAGAGGAGGAAAGTTAAGAATTATAACTACTACTTATGTTGGAGCGACAGATTTAAAGGCTGTTGAGTTTTTGTCAAAACTTGAAAATACTGAAATCAAAGTTTCATACAATACAAGCAATGAAAGGTTACATGCAAAAGCATATTTATTCATAAGGAATACTGGCTTTCATACCGGTTATATCGGCTCTTCAAATTTTTCTAGATCGGCATTAACTAATGGCTTAGAATGGAATCTTAAAATTACAACAAACGAAGTTGGTCACATTATTGATAAATTCAAAAAAACATTTGAATCATACTGGCAAAACACAGAGTTTGAAACCTTTAATAATCAAATTCATTCAGAAAAACTGAAGACAGCTTTGAAACAGGGTAAGTTTTCGAAAGAGTATTCTCCTGCAACTACTTTTTTTGATATCAAGCCGTTTGCTTATCAAAATGAAATATTAGAAAAACTAGAAGTAGAAAGAACCATTCATAATAGGTTTAAAAACTTAATTGTAGCTGCAACCGGTACAGGGAAAACTGTGATATCTGCTTTTGATTATAAAAATTTTAGATTAAAGAATAAATCTTCGAGGTTACTTTTTGTGGCACATAGAAAAGAGATTTTACAACAAGCAATGTCTACTTTTCAAGGAGTATTAAAAGATAATAATTTTGGAGAACTGTGGGTAGATGGAATTGAACCATCAAATAATGAGTTTGTTTTTGCATCTGTTCAAACTTTGAATAATAGAATAAAAGGTTTAAACCTTAGTCCCGAATATTATGATTTTATTATAATAGATGAAGTTCATCATATAGCTGCAAATTCTTATAGACCCATACTTAATTATTTTAATCCAAAAATACTACTTGGATTAACCGCAACTCCAGAGAGAATGGATAATGAAGATATATTAGTAGATTTTTGTAATCGAATAGCTGCAGAGATAAGACTTCCAGAAGCTTTAAATAAAAAACTACTTTGCCCTTTTCAATATTTCGGAGTTACGGATAATATTGATCTTTCTAATGTGAAGTGGGAAAAAGGAAGGTATGTAGTTAGTGAATTAGATAAAATTTATACAAAAAATGATATTCGTATTACTCAAATAATTAACAGTTTAGATAAATATACCTTAGACTTAGGTGACGTTAGAGCAATTGGTTTTTGCGTCTCAATAGAGCATGCAGTATTTATGACTGAGAAATTTAATTTAGCAGGTCTAAAAGCAAATTACTTAACTAGCAAAAATTCTGGAGAAAGAGATACTATTAGGCAAAAGTTTAAAAATAAAGATTTTAACTATCTTTTTGTAGTAGATATATTTAATGAAGGAGTTGATATTCCAGAAATCGATACAGTATTGTTTTTAAGACCCACAGAAAGTTTAACTGTATTTTTGCAGCAACTAGGTCGAGGTTTAAGATTAGCTGAAGGAAAGGATTGTTTAACGGTGCTTGATTTTGTTGGAAATTCAAGACCAGAATACGATTTTGAAAGTAAGTTTAGAGCTTTAATAGGTAAAACAAAAAGCTCCGTGGAGAAAGAAATTGAAACTGGATTTCCACATTTACCACTTGGTTGCTCAATTGTTTTAGAGAAAAAAGCAAAAGAAGTAATTCTAGAAAACATAAAAAGAGCTACCTCATTAAATGTCAATCAGTTGATTAGCAAAATTAGGAATTATAAGCATCAAACAATTTTGCCATTGACATTAAAAAACTTTATAGAATTTAATAATATACCGATTGAATTAATTTATAAAAAAGATAATTGGTCAAGGCTTTGCCAAAAAGCGGGTGTAATTGATGATTATGAGATTAAAAATGAAAAAGAGATTTATGGAGCTATTTCAAATAAATGGCTTTCTACAAGGTCTCTTACTTATTTTAAATTCATTTTAAGTTTAGCTAAAAAGGACTTTAAAATTAAAGTAACTGAATATTCTGAAAGTGAGCAAATTATGCTTTTAATGTTACACTATGATATTTGGCAGAAACAAGGTGAAAATGGTACTTTAGAGGAGAGTATTCAAGAAATTGGGAAAAATAAACTTTTGGTAAATGAAATAATTGAGGTTTTAGAAATCGTAATTGATAAAATTGATTTTTTAGAATTAGATATTAAGTTACCATATGTTCAACCTTTAAAAGTTCATGCTAGATATACGCGTGATCAAATTTTAGCTGCTTTCGGATTAAGTACTTTTCAAAAAAAATCTTCAAATAGAGAAGGATGTGCAGAAAATAAAGAATTAAATACTGAGGTTCTTTTTGTCGATTTAGTAAAGTCAGAAGAGGATTTTTCTCCCACGACTATGTATGATGATTATGCCATAAGCGAAACATTATTTCATTGGCAAAGCCAAAATTCTTCTAGGCCTGAAGTTGGTAGAGGTAAATCATATATAACACAAAAAGAAACAGATAAGAAAATACTTCTATTTATTAGAGAAAGGTCAAAAGATGAGTATGGAAATACAATGGGTTATGTTTTTATAGGAGAAGCAAACTTTAAAGAAAATGAGGGAGCAAAGCCAATGAGTATAAAGTGGGAGTTAAATGAACCTATGCCAAATTATTTATGGAAAGATTCTGCAAAGTTATCTGTTGGATAACTACCTCCCCACAACCCTAAGCCACTCCAAGGCCATCATTTCGTGTCCGGCGGGCATGGGGTGTATGCCGTCCCAAATCCAGTAGTTGGGGGCTGCTTTTTGGGTAGCTTTGGTAAATAGCTCTTGGAAAGGTACGTGTAGGGCTCCAAACTCTTGGGCTAGTTTTTTGACTATTTGTTGCCTTGGTTTTAGTTCTTTTTGGTATTCCTCATATTTGTCTTTTACTCGGCCCACGGGCAGCACAAAGGGCTCGCAGAGTACCAGTTTTACGTTTGGCAGTGCGGCTTTGGTTTGGGTGAGTAGGTTGCGGTAGTGTTGCTCAAAGTTTGGGGCTGCGTCTGCTTGGCTGCCTTTGAGGTATGCTTCGAGGTCATTTACACCCACCAATATCGATATCAGGTCAGGTTTTAGGGCTAGGGTGTCTTCTTGCCAGCGGTTTTGGAGGTCGGTTATTTTGTTGCCACTCACGCCTCGGTTATATATGGTCAGTTGTTTTTCGGGGTATTTGAGCCACAGTTTGCTGGCCACATTGTTGGCGTAGCCGTGGCCCATGAGGTGGTTCCAGTCTTGGTTTCGGGTTCGGTTGCCGTCTGTGATAGAATCTCCCTGAAACACGATGGTTTTTATTTCCTCATTCCAGCTTTTATCTGTTTCGATGCCAAATGCACCTAAGGCCAAGCCACTTTTTAAAAATGTCCTTCTTTTCTGATTCATACAAGCAAGATATTTAGAATTTATGTATTTCATGCCTTTTTGTGCTACGTTTTTTGACCACATAGTACACAATAGAGAATACCACATAGGCACATAGTTTTTAAGGAAAGAAGGCTATGCGTTCTATGTGAAAAATATAGGGTTTGAATGGCTATGAAGCCTATGTGTTTAGGCGTCGAAGTTTTTTGACCACATAGATCACAATAGGGAATACCACATAGGTACAAAGGTTTCAAGGAAAGAAGGCTATGCGTTCTATGTGAAAAATATAGGGTTTGAATGGCTATGATGCCTATGTGTTTAAGAATCGAGTTTTTTTTGAGCATATAGTTCACAATAGGAAATACCACATAGACACATAGTTTTTAAGGAAAGAAGGCTATGCGTTCTATGTGAAAAATATAGGGTGTGAATGGCTATGATGCCTATGGGTTTAAGATTCGAAGTTTTTTTTGACCACATAGTTCACAATAGGGAATACCATGTAGATACAAAGGTTTATAAGGAAAGTAAACTATGCGTTCTATGTGAAAAATATAGCATTTGAATGGCTATGATGCCTATGTGTTTAAGACTCGAAGTTTATTTTGACCACATAAGTACATAGTTTTTGCCTTTAAATCTTTCGCCATTTATCACAATTACAATGCATTAGTTCGGAAAGAATTTTAAGTTTGATTTTTATTTAAAAGCTATGATTAAAAAATACGGGCTGCTGCTGCTTTTTGTTTTTGTCAAATTTTTGCTTCAGTATCAGGTGATTGCTCCTGAGTTTCAGTTGCATCGAGACGAGTACTTGCACCTCGACCAGGCCCATCATTTGGCTTGGGGATATACTTCGGTGCCGCCGCTTACGTCGTGGGTGTCGTGGCTCATATTTCAGTTGGGCAATTCCGAGTTTTGGGTTAAGTTTTTTCCTGCTTTGTTTGGGGTGCTTACGATGGTGCTGATTTGGAAAACCGTGGAAGCACTCAAGGGCGGCGTTTTTGCTCAGGTGTTGGCGGCCACCACATTTGTGTTTTCGGGTTTTGTGAGAATGAACATGCTCTATCAGCCAAATTCGTTCGATATTTTGGCATGGACGGCCTGCTTTTATTTTCTTATCAAATACCTCAACTCTGAAGAGTCAAAGTGGCTATATTATTTGGCTGCGGCATTTGCTTTGGGCTTTCTGAATAAGTATAACATCGTGTTTTTGTTGATCGGCTTGTTGCCCGCCTTGGCTGTTTCTAAGCACCGCGTAGTATTCCTCAAAAAAGAATTTTATTTGGCCATTCTGATGGCGTTTTTACTGATATTACCCAATGTGTTGTGGCAGCTTCAAAACGACTTTCCGGTGCTTCACCATATGAAACAGTTGACTGAAAGTCAATTAGTTAATCAGAGTAGGCTCAGCTTCCTTGTGGAGCAACTTATGTTTGTGATCGGCTCTATTTTGTTGATTTTGGGAGCCTTTGTGGCCCTTTTGGTATATAAACCATTTAAAACCTACCGTTTTTTGGTGCTGACTTACTTGATTACCATGGCGGTTTATGTATACCTCAAAGCCAAAGGTTACTATGCATTTGGTTTGTATCCAGTCTTTTATGCTTTTGGTGCTGTGTTTTTTGAAGGTATCTTGAAAGCCACTAAAAAAGTATGGCTGAGACCTGCATTGGTGGTATTTCCGGTTTTATTTTTTGCTTTGATTTTTAGAGTAGCATTTCCCATTTATGGCCCAAAAGATTTAGATAAGATTTTGCCCAAATATAAAAAATACGGCTTGGCCAAATGGGAAGATGGCAAGGAGCACACCCTGCCGCAGGACTTCGCCGATATGTTGGGTTGGAAACCTTTGGCCGCTTTGGTAGGCAGTGCCTCTTTGCTGCTGCCCGAAAATGAATACACGCTCATCTTATGTGATAATTATGGAGAAGCCGGGGCCATAAACTTTTACTCAAAAAACAAGCACAGCGAAGCGGTTTCGTTTAGTGGCGACTACCTCAATTGGTTTGATTTAGACCGAAAAATAGTACACGTAATATTGGTACAAGACCCAAATGACTCAGACAAAGAACGAAAACGCGAGACACCGATGTTTGAGGAAGTTATAAAAATAGGAGAGGTTAACGATGCCTTCGCTAGGGAATACGGCTCGGCGGTGTATGTGCTTAAAGGTGCCAAAGTAGATGTAAACCAGATTTTGCGTGATGAACTAAAAGCCGAAAAACAGCACTAAATAGGAAGGCTTGAGTTTTTGACTTTTAAAAATATGCGATTGGGGTAAAATTAAAATCTGTTTTGCTCTTGATTTAATTCCTTATTTTTGTTGAAAAAATACCTGATTTTGAAAGAGCTTTTATTGATTACGCCTCCTTTTACCCAGCTGAATACTCCGTATCCGGCCACGGCCTATTTAAAGGGTTTTCTGAATACCAAGGGCGTCGGAGCGTTTCAGATGGACTTGGGCATAGAGGTTATCTTAGAGATCTTTTCTCCCGAAATCTTGGCTCAGATTTTTGAACAAGCAGCACCCAAAATAGCAGCTTGCGAGCCGAATATTCAGCGTATTTTTGGATTAAAAAATGACTATCTGATGACAGTGGCGGAGGTCATCAAGTTTTTGCAAGGCAAAAGCCCAAACCTAGCTCGGCAGATATGTGGAGGTAGTTTTTTGCCTCAGGCATCACGGTTTAATCAGTTAGACGACATGGCGTGGGCATTTGGCAACATGGGCATGCAAGACAAGGCCAAACACCTCGCTACGCTATACCTCGAAGACCTCTCTGATTTTTTTGTGGCTACGCTGGATGAGCACTTTGGCTTTAGTCGCTACGCCGAACGCTTGGGCCGCAGTGCCAATCAGTTTGACGAACTGTATGCACATTTGGGGCAGTCGCCCACTTTTATTGATGAAATCAGCCTGAAACTTTTAGATAAAACTATACAAGAAAATCAGCCAAGTTTGGTGTGTTTTTCTGTGCCTTTTCCGGGTAATTTATATGCGGGTTTTCGCTGTGCTCAATATATCAGAAGGCAGTATCCCGATATCAAAATTGTGATGGGAGGGGGCTTTGCCAATACTGAGCTACGAAGCTTAACAGATGTGCGGGTATTTGAGTTTTTTGACTTCATCTGCCTCGACGACGGCGAACGCCCAATAGAACTATTGACTTCAAAATCGCCTGAGCCAGGGAAATATAAACGGACTTTTGTATTGGAAAACGGTGCCGTGGTGTATAAAAATGACAGCATACTTTCAGACTATAAACACGCTGAAGTAGGCACGCCCGACTATTCAGATCTGACGCTTGACCGCTACATATCAGTCATAGAGATAGCCAATCCGATGCACAGCCTTTGGTCTGACGGCCGATGGAATAAGCTAACGATGGCTCACGGTTGCTACTGGGGTAAATGCACCTTTTGCGACATCTCGCTCGACTATATTAAGCTTTATGAGCCTATTGCGGCCCGTGTATTGGTAGATCGCATGGAGGAGCTCATTGCCCAAACGAGCGAAACGGGCTTTCACTTTGTAGACGAAGCCGCACCGCCCGCACTTATGCGAGAGGTAGCACTAGAGATTCTCAGAAGGAGGCTTGTGGTAACTTGGTGGACCAATATCCGTTTTGAAAAGAGTTTTACATTGGACTTGTGTGCTTTGCTCAAAACCTCGGGATGTATAGCCGTTTCGGGAGGTTTGGAGGTGGCTTCTGACCGACTTTTGGCTTTGATAGACAAAGGCGTTACGGTGGAGCAAGTAGCCCAAGTGACTAGAAACTTCACGCAAGTGGGCATCATGGTGCATGCCTATTTGATGTATGGATACCCCACACAAACGGTCCAAGAAACTGTGGACAGCTTAGAGATGGTTCGACAGCTTTTTGAACTCGGAATTGTGCAGTCTGGTTTTTGGCATCAGTTTGCCCTTACGGCTCACAGTCCTGTGGGTTTAAACCCGGAGGCTTTTGGCGTATTGCCTGATATTAAGCCAATTGGGTTTGCAAATAATGACGTGCAGTTTACCGACAAAACCGGACTCAACCACGACAAGTTTAGTTTTGGTTTAAAGAAATCGCTCTTTAATTATATGCATGGCCTATGTTTTGAGTTTCCACTTCAAGACTGGTTTGATTTCAAAATACCTAAAACCCAGATTCCGCCCGACTTCATCGCCAACTGTTTAGAAGAAGATGACGTGAGCCTCTCAAAACCCAACGCAAAAGTAGTTTGGATAGGAAATGAGCCAACCGTAAGCGAAGTAAAAACCAAACGAGGGCAACAACTACATCTCGAATTCCACGAAAAAACGGAGTCGTTTTCAATAAACATGGAAATACAAAAAGGCCAATGGTTTTTAGAAAAATTAGAGGTCCTCAACGTACAAAATACCAAGCCGATAACCCTGGGCGTTTTAAAGAACTCCTACGAACAAACCTTCGAGCACTTTGAGCTCTTTTGGCAGTCCAAAGCCATGCAAACCATGCGTGAGCAGGGGCTTTTGGTATTGTGAGGATTTTGGTATATTTGACTATAAATTAAATTTTATTTTAAAAACATAAAATTATGATGAGTACAGCAGAAAAAGCAACACTGAAAGAAACACTCAGGGAGTTAATTAAAGAAGAACATTCCGTTTTAAAAGATATAGTGAGAGAAATCTTAGCCGAGATGATAACTGAAAAGGAGGTTGATTTTGATGTGTTGCTTAAGAACAATTTCGATCGCTTTGATGAAACATTTAAGGCTTTAGCATGAAGTATTTGTCTAAAAATCAAATTGTTAGAATAAATAAGGAGACTGTATTTAAGCACGGAGGTAATTTTGTGCCACCGAGTAATTTTCTTCATGAAGAAAATCTTGATTACCTAGTGGATGCCGTCAATGCGGAGATGTTTGGCCAACCACTTTATCCAACAGTTACAGACAAAGCTGCACTTTATTGTTACAATATTATTTGCAATCATATTTTCAGTGATGGTAATAAAAGGACTGGTTTGGGTGCAAGTTTAGTCTTTCTAAACATGAATGGTTTTGATTTAAACCAAGAAGTTACAAATGAAACTTTAACCGTTTTTATTATTAAAATAGCATCTGGAGAATCAAATTTAGAAGATTGTAGAGAATGGTTTTCTAAGTTTTCTACAACATTCAAATAATTGTCCAAAAGACACATATCTTTCCGCATTTCTTTCGATATTTGTTATTATTCAACCAATAATACTTATGAGAATCTTACTTTTGCTCACATTGAGCATATTTTCTTTTGCCACCTTCGCTGACGATGGCTACCGACTATGGCTAAAATACGATAAAGTCAAAAACGAAACCAAACGAAAAGCTTACGCCGCCCGCTTGGCTAATATTGAGGTAAAACTTGAGCAGGACCCTACCTTGGTCGTGATTTTAGAAGAGCTCAAAATGGCTTCTCAGGGCATGTTGGGCATCACCCCCAAAGTATCTAAAACATTGGCCGCTACGCTTTATGGAGTCACCTTAGAGATTTCAACCATCGCAGATAAAAAACCAGAGGCATATGAAATTAAGACCATAAACAAGCATTCGGTCATTCAGGCAAATACTACCCAAGGGTTATTGTATGGTACTTTTGCATTTATACAACTACTTCAGCAAGAGGAGTCTATCACAAGTTTAGACATCAAGTCCTCGCCCAAAATTCAGCTCAGAATGCTCAACCATTGGGACAATAACAACGGCACCATAGAGCGTGGCTATGCCGGCATGTCTATGTGGAAATGGTACGAACTGCCCGAAAGAATAGATCCAAGATATATTGCATATGCCCGTTCCAATGCCTCGATTGGCATAAACGGCACTGTTCTCAACAACGTAAATGCTTCGGCACGCTTTATCACAAGCGAGTATTTGGGAAAAGTAAAAGCCCTTGCTGACGTGTATCGCCCATACCATATCAAGGTATACATGTCCGTAAATTTTGCCTCGCCAAAAATCATCGGTGGCCTCAAAACTGCCGATCCACTTGACCCCGAAGTAAGGGCATGGTGGAAACAAAAAGCAGATGAAATTTATGAGCTGATTCCGGACTTCGGTGGCTTTTTAGTAAAAGCAAATTCAGAGGGCGAACCTGGCCCGATGGACTACGGACGCACCCACGTAGACGGTGCCAATATGCTTGCTGAAGCCATGGCTCCGCACCACGGGTTGGTTATTTGGAGGGCTTTTGTGTATAACGCCGACCCCAACGGCGATCGATTTGCTGCGGCATATAACGAATTTAAGCCTTTTGATGGCAAGTTTATGTCAAATGTAATCATTCAAGTCAAAAACGGACCGATAGATTTTCAAGTACGGGAGCCTATTTCCCCACTTTTTGGGGCCATGCAAAAGACGCCCGTTTCTATGGAATTTCAGCTCACGCAGGAGTATCTCGGCTGGGCTACTCACTGGGTTTATGAGGCTCCTATGTTTGAAGAAAACCTCCAAACAGACACCTACGCCACAGGCAAGGGCAACACTGTGGCGGATGTCATCATGGGCAAAACCTTCAATTACCCCATAACCTCCATGGTAGGTGTGGCAAACACAGGCTCTGACCGCAATTGGACAGGCCACCCCATGGCTCAGGCAAACTGGTTTGCTCTTGGTAAGCTCGCCTGGAATCCAAACAACACCTCTAAACAAATAGCAGAAGAATGGGTGAAGTTGACCTTCAATACCGACGCCGAAAGTCAGAAAACTATTGTGAATCTTATGCTAAACAGCCGCGAGATTTATGTCAATTATACCAATCCGCTGGGCTTGCACCATGTCATGGGCGAGAGCCACCATTTTGGCCCCGAGCCGTGGGTGAGCAAAGCCCCAAGGCCCGACTGGACCGCCCTTTATTACCACAAAGCAGATGCCTCGGGAATAGGTTTTGACAGAACCAATACAGGCTCAAAAACGCTACAGCAATACCAACCTGAGCTAAGAAAATTATATGAAAATGTAGACACCTGTCCGCTTGAATACCTCCTTTGGTTTCACCATGTGGCATGGGACAAGAAACTTTCTTCCGGCCGCACCGTGTGGGATGAGATGGTCTCACGCTACTACGAAGGCGTAAAATCAGTTGAAAAAATGCAAGCCGAATGGGCAAAAGTAAAAGGAAAAGTAGACGAAGAAACCTTCGAAAACGTAGAAGCAAGACTCAAAACCCAACTCAAAGAAGCTCTATGGTGGAGAGACGCCTCAGTATTGTACTTTCAGAAGTTTAGTCAAATGCCCGTGGCGGCACCTTACCAAAAACCAACTCGCACTTTTGAGGAGGTCAAAAAACTGGTAGATGTCTATCACGTGCATTAATTTTTTGGGCAGCCGGGCGGGCTATCCGTACTCGCTCTTTGTGTGCGGCTGAGGCCAGCACACAAAGGAGCTCAAACAATACTCCTATCCCTGCTGCGAGATTTGTGCTCTTAAAAAAAGAACGTTTTTTTATTTAATCCTATCGCTTAAAGCCATGAATTTGAAAACTAAAATATTAACCTTGTTCCTTGTAATTGGTTTTAATTCAATTAACTATGCACAAGAAGTACTCACGGCCAATCAAGTTATCGAAAAGATAAAAGCGAACGTAACGGCATCTTGGAAAGAACCCACTCGCGACGTAATCATCTACGGAAATGGCGAAACCAAAGTCACCGGAATAGCCGTCACGTTTATGTCTACATTGGCTGTTTTACAAAAAGCAAAAGCCCAAGGGTGCAATTTTGTGATTACCCACGAGCCTACTTTTTATTCGCATTACGATGATTTAAAAATTCATGAAGCCGACCCCGTTCAGCTCGCTAAGGTCAAGTTCATTGAGGATAACAATATGATTATTTTTAGATTTCATGATCATCAGCACAGCACTTTTCCTGACCAAATATATGAAGGCGTAGTAGACAAAATGGGCTGGCGAAAGTATTGGACACCAGGAAGTAAGTCATTCGTAATGCCACAGACTACCCTTGGTCAATTTGTTAAAGAATTGCAACAAAAGTCGGGAGGTAAAACCATTCGTGTAGTGGGTGACCCCAACATGAAAATCTCAAAAGTAGGTTTAGCCTTAGGAGCTGCAGGCACAGATACGCACTTTAAAGTTTTGAAAGAAACAAACTGCGACCTCTTAATAGTTGGAGAAAGCAACGAGTGGGAAACCGTGCCTTACTTTCAAGACGCCCAAACTCTTGGCCAAAACAAAGCCTTAATAGTTATGGGGCATGCTGATTCTGAGGAGGCGGGCATGGTATATTTTCAGGCTTGGCTACAGAAACTTTATCCCCAAACCAAAATAGCCTTCATAGAAGCAGGCAATCCATTTTGGTCTGGAAAATAACTTAGGCGTACAGCCAGTTTAACGCCTTCGGAAACTCCTGTCCCCAGCGGTTTTCGTTGTGCTCGCCCAATGGGTCTATTTCTGCTTTTATCTGAATTTTATTAGAAGCAAAACCTTGCGTTTCTATAGTGTTTTTTAACTTTTCTATATTGGGCAGCATGCTTTCGCTTTCTTTTCCACCACCATATATGTAGATTTTGGTATCTAATGGATTAAAAAACTCCACAGCGTCAAAATATATTTTGGGCGATGTCCACAGTGCCGGCGATAAAACCATCAGCCTCCCGATAGTTTCAGGGTACATCATGCCGGTGTAAATACTTATCAGCCCGCCCATTGAGCTACCGCCTATGCCGGTGTGTTGCCTTTCGGGGAGGGTCCTATATTTTTTGTCAATCAAAGGTTTCAGATTGCGTACTATAAAAGTCGCGTATCGCATTCCTTGGCCTTTTACTCTGTTTTTATAAGGCGAAAACTCCACTTGGCGGTCTTCTTCACCATGATTTATGGCTACCACTATCACATCAGATATTCCTTGGCTTTTGAGAAGCGAAAGTCTTCTATCTATCTCCCAATTTCCATATTTAGAGCCTTCGCCAAATAGGTTTTGGGCGTCGTGCATATATAATACGGGGTAACTTTTATCAGGTTTGCTGTAATAGTCTCCGGGCAATAAAATGCTTATTTTTCGAGTTTTCTGAAGTTGAGGAAACTCCACTTCGTCCTCTTCTATTATAGGAAGGTTTTCAGCCACAAAGGGCGTGTAGCCGTTTTGTCTCCAAAGGGGCACAAAGTCTACTTTAGGAGTTTTCTTAAACTCGAGAATCCTATTGTTTATTGGGTTTCCAAAAATATCGAGTTCCACATGATCCCAGCCACCTTTGGTATATTTATACTCTAAAGGATTGTCAATCTTTACAAGTTGCTCAAACGGCAATTGGTATTTGCCATCGCTCACTTTTTTCATTTTGTAGTCCGGGTGGTTTGGATTCCAATCACAAAAACTACCAGATATATATATAGGCCTGTCGTCAGAACTCGTCGTGTTTACTTCTAGGTACCCTGCTGCACTTATCATCGTCTCTTTATTTTTCGGGTTGCAAATGTAAGCCTCAATTTTACACTACCCAAATTGATTTAAGTCAATTTTCGATTAAAAATTTCTGCAAATATTTAATTACGCATAGTTTTAATCAACTTAATACAATCCATCGAACATTTGTTTTCCGTTTATCGGTAAAAAATAAACGTTCAACGAGTTAAACCCTTGTTCTATAGAATTTTGCTTACCTAACATGTAAATCATGTATAGTTTTGAAGAAAAAAACAAACAATATGAAAAATAGAGATAACAACAAATCGGTTTTATTAGCAGTAGTTTTAATTGCTTTCGGAGGTTTCTTTTTAATGGATAACTTTCATTTTCTAAACTTTCATTTCCCAGTAGAAATTTTAAGTTGGAAACTAATCTTTGTGTTTTTTGCAATTAGCAGTTTTGCAAAAGGAAGATTCTTTGGTGGAGCTATCTGGAGTTTTGTAGCGTTTTATTTCTACAACCCAAGTATCCTCAATCAGTTTAATGTAAACAGTATTTTTGAGTTATGGCCAATATTGCTAATAGGAGCGGGAGTTGATATGATTATTAAAGCCGATAGAAAAAGAAAATTTAGCGAATGCTAAGTAATAAATATAGGTATAAGTTTAACCAAAGTAAGAAGTGTAAACTCCTTACTTTGGTTTTTTAGCTTTTAGGCCAAGGCCTCAAACAATATTTCTATAGGGTGCTGAGCGTTTTTGCCAGTGCCATCATGAATTTGGTGACGGCAGCTTGTGCCCGGTGCAGCTATAATCACATCGTCGGCCTGACTTCTCACCGTTGGGAATAACACCAACTCTCCGATTTTCATTGAAATGTCATAGTGCTCTTTTTCATAACCAAACGAACCCGCCATACCGCAGCATCCACTTGGTATAAGTTGTACTTCATATCCTTTTGGCAGCGTTAGCATTTTTTTGGTATAGACCAACGAGCTCACCGCTTTTTGCTGACAGTGGCCGTGCAATTTTATTAACCTTTTGCCAGATTTAAACAAATCACTTGAAATACGCTTCGCATCGATTTCATTTGCAATGAATTCGTCAAACATCAGAGCGTTTTTAGCAAGCTTGGTTGCTTTTTCGGCTAAGTCTTTAGAAACTAGCTCTGGATACTCGTCTCTAAATGTCAAAATAGCACTTGGCTCTATGCCCACCAAAGGTATTTGGTCCGAAACCAAATCGGCTAATAGTCCTACGTTTTTGTCTGCCAAGGCTTTTGCCTCGTCTAGCATACCTTTTGACAAATAAGACCTTCCCGAAGCCACATGCTCAGGTACTATAACTTCATAGCCAAGTTTTCTTAAAAGAGCCACCGCTTTTTTGCCAATCTCTACATCGTTGTAGTTGGTGAACTCATCAATAAACAAGTACACTTTTTTATCGCTTTGAGCCGAAGTTCTGTTTTTCTTATACCATTTTTCTAATGTCGTATTAGAAAGCAAAGGCATGCTTCGGTCGGGGTGAAACCCAACGATGCTGTTGGCTATTTTTCTTAAAGGCTTATTTTTAAATATAAAATTGTATCCCCAAGGTGCCAATGATGCCAATTTGTTCATTTTGGGATAGTTTCCTATCATTTTTGAACGAAGAGGCACTCCATTCTCTTTTTGATATTGGTACATAAACTCCATCTTGAGTTTTGCCATATCCACATTTGAAGGACACTCAGACTTACACGCCTTACAAACCAAACAAAGGTCCAATACTTCCTTTATCTCTTTTGAATCAAACCGGTTTAGTTTATCTGATTGGGTAAGGGTTTCTCTCAATATGTTGGCTCTTGCCCTAGTGGTGTCTTTCTCGCTATGAGTAGCCATATAAGAAGGACACATGGTACCACCGCTTAAGTGAGACTTGCGGCAGTCGCCTGAGCCGTTACATTGCTCGGCATGTTGCAAAATGTCTTGGTCTTTAAACCTAAACATGGTTTTAAACTCCGGAGTTTGTTGGCCTGGTGTGTATCTCAAAAACTCATCCATTGGAGGAGTGTCCACTATTTTGTTGGCATTGAATATATTGTCAGGGTCCCAAGTTTTCTTTAGGGCCTTTATGAGCTCGTAGTTTTTATCGCCTATTTGTTGCCTTATAAACTCTCCTCTAAGCCTACCATCGCCATGCTCACCCGAAAGCGATCCTTTGTATTTTTTAACCAAGGTAGAGATTTCCTCGGCAATCAATCTAAACTGAGCGTTTCCTTCAACCGTCTTTAGGTTAATGATTGGTCGTAAGTGCAACTCCCCCGAACCTGCGTGGGCGTAGTGCACACTGTACATGCCATTTTTAGTAAGGATTTCATTAAATTCTTGGATGAATTCAGGTAGGTCGTTTACGTCTACCGCGGTATCTTCAATAACCGCTACAGCTTTTTCGTCTCCGGGCAAATTAGAAAGAAGACCTAAGCCCGCCTTTCTTAAAGTCCAGACTTTTTTGATGTCATCACCGTATAATATAGGGTAGTGGTAACCGAAATTTAATTTGTTTAATTCTGCCTTTAACTCAATAAATATCTGATCTACCTCTTCTCTAGTTTCCCTCGAAATTTCAACACAGAGTATTGCTCCCGGGTCACCTTCCACAAAAAACCTATTGGCCATTTGTTCCTTATTGGCCTTGGTACATTCTAGTATATAATGATCCATCAGCTCAACAGCACTTGGCGAATACTTGAGGGCAATCAAGTTCGCTCGCAGTGATTCGTCTATGGTATTGAAGTGGATGGCCATCACGCCTTGGTGTTTGGGCGGAAGTGGGTTAACGTGTAGTTTTAGTTCCGTGATAAACATTAGCGTTCCTTCTGAACCTGCTATTAGTTTACAGAAGTTAAACTCTTCTTTCGATGCTTCATCAAAAACGGCAGTTTCTAAAAGTTCATCAATAGCATAGCCCGTATTTCGTCTCGAAATACTCCTTTTGGGAAACTCATTTCTTATTTCGTCTTGGTTTTCTTTTTGAGATAAGGTGGTGTAAATATCCAAATAAAGGGTGTCTTCTAAACTTCTATTTGAAATCGGCTTTTTGGATATTTCCTCTATTTTCTCATAAAACGCTTTTCTACTAATATTTTTAAAACTTACAAAACTACCATCACTTAGGTATCCGTGTACTTCCATGAGGTGGTCGCGTGTGCTACCATATACCACAGAGTTAGATCCGCACGAATTATTGCCTACCATGCCACCCACCATTGCCCGATTAGCTGTAGATGTCTCTGGACCAAAAAAAAGTCCGTATGGTTTTAGGGCCATGTTTAGTTCGTCACGAACTACAGCAGGCTGTAATCTAACGAAGCTTTCAGCTTTGTTTATTTCTAGTATTTCATTGTAAGTTTTAGATACATCCACAATAACTCCTGCACCCACCACTTGGCCTGCCAAAGATGTGCCTGCAGTACGAGGTATTAAGGTCACTTTATGTTTTTTTGCAAAAGTGATTAGTTTTTCTATGTCTTGGTTAGAGCTAGGAAAAGCCACTCCTACGGGCATTTCTCTGTAAGCGGAGGCATCTGTGGCATAAAGTGTCCGCATGATTTTGTCAGTAAAAATCTCCCCAATAAACTCACTCCTCAATTCCCCTAAATCGATCATTTTTAATTTCAATAAGTTATACTTTCCCAAAGATAAATAAAGACCAAAGAATATTTGTCATATGATGAAAAAAGTGATTTAGAAGATTGATGAATTTAATTTTTAAGTGTCTAATTGGCACTTTTTTTATTTAAATTTCTTTTTTAATCTTTTGGATAATAGCAGTTTCTTTTTGTAGTTTTGTGAGTTGCCTCTTGGAAAGGTTCAAATTTTTAAAAGAAATCTATAACATTTTCCTAGAACAACACATTAAAATACTTTTAATTTTTAAACAATTAACCTATGATGAACAGATTCTACCAAGGAGGTCGAATTTCCCTCGGCTTTGGTAATAATCAAAAAGTGAGCAAAAGCTCTATTTTGGTTTTACTTGCAGTGTTTTTCTCATTCTCAGTTTTAGCACAAGACCTAACCGTTACTGGTAAAGTTACAGACAAGGCAGGAGATGGCCTTCCAGGAGTAACCGTACAGTTAAAGGGATCTAGCAAAGGTGCTGCAACAGATCTTGACGGAAAATATACAATTGCTGGAGTTCCAAGTACTGGTACTTTAGTATTTAGTTTTGTTGGTATGACTTCTCAAGAAGTTGCTATCGGAGGTCGTTCTTCAGTGAATGTTACTCTTTCTGATGATGCAGCATTACTTGAAGAAGTTGTTGTAGTTGGATACGGTACTGTAAAGAAGAAAGATGCTACAGGTGCTGTAAATGCAATTGGAACTAAAGATTTTCAAAAAGGTATCGTAACTTCTCCAGAGCAGTTAATGCAAGGAAGAGTAGCGGGTGTGCAAATCACTCAAAACTCAGGAGAGCCAGGTGGCGGTATCAACGTTCGTATTAGAGGTACTTCTTCTGTATACGGTGGTAACCAACCTTTATTCGTAATTGATGGAGTTCCTTTATCTTCTGACAACACTTCAGGCGACGGAAATTCACAAGGTATTGGTCGTCAGCCAGCTAAAAACCCATTAAACTTCTTAAACCCAGCTGATATCGAAAGCATTGACATTCTTAAAGATGCGTCTGCTACTGCTATCTACGGTTCACGTGGTGCTCAAGGTGTGGTTTTGATTACAACTAAGAAAGGAAAAGGAAAAGGTACTTTAGACTACGGAGTTTCATTCGGAGCAAGTACTATTACTAAAAAGTATGATTTGTTAAACGCCTCTGAGTTTGCGGCCGCTAACTCAAGTCAAAATCAAGGAGGAAATACAGATTGGCAGGATGAATTATTTAGAACCGCTCTAACTCAACAACATAACTTATCTTATGGTGGTGGTGATGCAACTGGAAACTATCGTTTTACTTTAGGATATTTAGATCAACAAGGTATTATTGAAACTTCAGGAATCAAAAGATATTCAGTTGGTTTTAATGGTGGAAAGAAGTTTATCAATAACAAATTGAACATTACTTCAAGTGTAAACCTTGCAAACAACCAAGATAAAGGAATTGCAATTTCTGACAACGCTGGTTACACGGGTGACTTAATGGCAGCGATTTTAAAATCAAACCCAACAAGAAGCGTATATGCTGCTGACGGAAAAACATACAACCAAGCAGGTGGTATTGTTGAGCCAAACCCAGTTGCTATCGTAAATTTAACAAAAGACAGAACTAACACTTTAAGAGCTCTAGGTAATATCGCTGCTGAATTAGAAATAATTGACGGTTTGAAATTCAAAACTGTTTTAGGTTTTGACCAATCTCTTTCTTCAAGAAAATCAGCTTTCTCGAAAGATTTAGCTCTTGACGGTGTTTTAGGAATTGGTAGACTTTACTTAAGAGACGTAGAAGTGAATAACAAACTTTGGGAAAATTATTTCACATATGATCATTCATTCGGAAAAACTACATTAAACGCTTTGTTAGGTTACTCGTACCAAAGCTTTGATAACTTTGGAAAATATGCAAGTTTAGCTAATTTCGCTACTTCTGATTTAGATGTAATGACTAATAACTTAGCATCTGCTAACGGTGGTAGTGCTCCAAGTAATGTTGTAAATAACTCGTATAGAAATTTTGATGAGTTACAGTCTTACTTTACACGTCTTAACTTAAACATGGGTAAAGTTCTTTTGACAGGAACATTACGTATTGATGGTTCTACAAGATTTGGAGGTAACAATAAATATGGATATTTCCCTTCAGGTGCAGTTAAATACAAACTTATCGAAGAAAACTTCGTTCCTAAGAATGTATTTTCTGACTTAGCTCTTAGAGTAGGATATGGTTTAGTGGGTAATCAGAATATCCCTCACAACCTATACGATAGAAGAGATAGATATTCAGATTGGAATGCTAACCAAGGTGCTACTGATATTTCTGGTGGTGGACTTAATGCTGTAGCGTTTAATAACCCTAACTTGAAATGGGAGACTACTTCAACGTTAAATATTGGTTTAGACTATGCACTTGCTGGAAACAGAGTTTCGGGTAATATCGAATTCTATGACAAGCATACAAAAGACTTATTATTCCAAGTAGTTTCTGCTCAGCCAGCTCCTACTCCATTTACATGGAAAAACTTAGATACGGATATTCAAAACCGTGGAGTTGAATTAGGATTAAACGTAGTAGCAGTTGACAACAAAGCATTTACTTGGGAAGTTGTAGCTAACGCAGCGTTTAACAAAAACCTAATTAAAAACCTTAGTGGAGTATATGATACAGGTGAAATCAACGGTCAAGGTTTAACGGGAGCATTTGCTCAACGTCTTGCTGCTGGTCAACCAATGTTTGCATTTTTCCTAAGAGAGTTTGGTGGATATGACAAAGAAGGTGTTTCTGTTTATCCAAACGGTGACTTCCAAACTTTCGTAAACGCTAGTCCGAACCCAACTGTTACGGCTGGTTTAACTAACAACTTCAAGTTTGGTAACTTTGATGCAAGTGTATTCTTTAATGGTGTTTTTGGAAATTATATTTATTCAAACACTGCGAATGCTTACTTTACTAAAGGTTCATTGAGCAACGGTCGTAACGTAACCAAAGATGTTGTAGGTTCTGCAGAAGGCCCATTCAATGCTCCTGACGTTTCTACAAGATTCTTAGAAAAAGGTGATTTTGTAAGATTACAAAACCTTAACCTAGGTTATAGAGTTCCTACTACGGGTCTTAAATCAATTCAAAGTTTAAGATTATACTTGACAGGTCAAAACCTAATGACTTTCACTAAGTACAGCGGACAAGACCCTGAAGTAAGTACAAACAAATCGTTGAATGGTATTCCTTCATTCGGTATTGACTATTCAGCTTTCCCAAGATCTAAAACTTGGACAATTGGAGCGAACATATCGTTTTAATTAATTAATTCTTAAAGAAAATTTGAATATGAAAAACAATAATTTAAAAAGATTTTTAATAGCTGGTATTGGGGTGATGTCCTTTACAGCTTGTACGGATCTAGCTAATACTGAAACCGATTCTATCGTTAGAGCTTCATCTGGAGGAGCCACTTTTACTCCGGGAAACCCTACTGAATTGTTAACTTCAGCGTATAAAGATCTATCAACTTATACAGATCAAGCGAATATTTACGCCTTAGGTCAGCATACTTCTGCTGAAATGATTCCACCAACACGTGGTGTTGACTGGGGTGATAACGGAGTATGGAGAACCTTGGATCAGCATACTTGGGATGCTACACACTCAGGAGTTATAAATGCTTGGAACCAATTGAACCAAAGAGTATTTAAAGCTAACGAGATTATTGCTTCAAACCCAACTCCGACTCAAAAAGCTGAGGCTCAATTTTTAAGAGCGTTCCACATGTTCCATGTTATGGATTATTATGGACAAGTTCCTTTTAGAGAAGTTACAGATGGTGTTGATGTTAATCCTAAGGTTCTTTCTAGATCTGAAGCTTTTGATTTTATATTAAAAGATTTGAATGAGGCCCTTGCAGGCCTTCCTAAAGGTGGTCCAAAAGGACTTCAACCTACTGCTACCAAAGCAGCTGCAAACTTTTTGATTGCTAAAATGTACTTAAACAAGGCAGTTTTTAAAAGTGCAAACCCGGCTGGTCCTTACACTTTTGATAAAGCTGATATGGATAAAGTAATTGCTGCAGTTGATGCAATCACGGCTGAAGGATACAGCTTAAGTTCTGATTATTTCAAGAACTTTACTGGAAATGCTACTGAGACTATTTTAAACTCTCAAGAAGGTACACCTCAAAACCGTTGGATGATGACACTTCACTACGACCAAAATCCTTCAGGTTGGAATGGATTTGCTACGCTTGCAGATTTTTATGACACTTTTGAAGATGGTGATATCCGTAAAGGTGTTAAAGCCAAAGGTGATGGAACTGAGTTTTCAGGAATTGGTTATGGTTTCCTAGCAGGGCAACAAATAAATGATAAAGGTGCTAATATCACAGATTCAAGATCGAAAAAACCGTTAGTTTTTTCACGTGACGTTACACTTGCGGGTACGCCAACTGAAAAAGGTATTCGTGTAATTAAGTATCACCCTGCTACGGCTGGTAAATATATCTTGATGAGATACGCAGAGGCATATTTAATGAAAGCAGAGGCGATGCTTCGTAGTGGAAATACTGCTGGTGCTACCACCATGATTAATGACTTAAGAGCTAAGCGTTCAGCTAAACCAGTAACTTCCGTAACAGAAGCGTCTATGTTTGACGAAATTGGTCGTGAGCTTTATTGGGAAGGTGGAAAAAGAACTACTGAGGTTCGTTTTGGTAAATTTACAACAGGTACAGGTACTCTTATAAAAGAGGCGTACACTGTATTATTCCCAATTCCTTCTCCAGCAATAGTTTCTAATCCGAATCTTAAGCAAAATGCAGGATACTAATAGTATTTAAGTAATATTTGAAGCCCAGCCGTTTGGCTGGGCTTTTTTCGTTTTAAAATAGTGGTTTTGTTATTTTATGCTTTATTTTTGTATATACTTTTTTTACCTATGATAAAATCTCTTTCTGGCCTTTTATTATTGGCCATAGCTGTAGCATGTAACACATCTTCTAATCAAAACTTCGAAGAAGAACTTAAGGTTTTAACTGATAATCAGGCTAAGGTCTCAATAATTATTAATGGCAAGAATTTTTACGACGGCCAAGAAATCTTTACAGGAAGTGGTTACGCATTAGATTCGAGTGGCGTAAAAATAAGTTTAAAAAATCAAGCTTTTGGTAATATCATTGTAAGCCTAGAAGGTCAAGTTGATTTAAATAAAACGCCTCTAAAGTTGAGTTTTAGAGATGGGTTTCCCGAAGGAAGTGCTTCTGGCTCGTTTTTAATAGGGAAAATTTTAGATTCAGTAAAAAATACTGGAGAGGGGTATATCTTAACAGATGGAGGCTATGAAATCCTTCAGCTAGACAATAAGGCGATTATTATTAAAGTAAAAGGGCAACTTAGAAAACCTTTTGGTGATTCTGGTCTTTCTGATATTGAAGGATATATTGTTTGGAATAAACCCGAGGTAGTGTTTACTAAAAAATCAAATTAATCAAAAAGTGAAAAAAAGTATAATCGGACTTTGTCTTTTTTTGGTGGTAGTAGTTTGGTCTTGTAAAAAAAGTCAGACTAATGGTATGTTTGAATTGTTGCCCACAAACATAACAGGCATTGACTTTGAAAATACCGTTAAAAACTCTGAAGAATTCAATATTTTCAATTACCGTAATTTTTATAATGGTGGTGGGGTAGCCATCGGAGATATAAACAATGATGGACTATCAGATGTGCTTTTGACATCTAATATGGGGTCTAATAAGCTTTTTTTAAACAAAGGTTTAGACAAAAGTGGAAATCCGACTTTTGAAGACATAAGTAAAAAAGCAGGGATAGAACAAACAGGAAAATGGAATACAGGCGTAGTGATGGTAGATATTAACCACGACGGTTGGTTGGATATTTATATCTGTAATGCTGGAATAGATAAGTGGAAAAATCAAGATGGTAATGCTCTGTTTATCAATAATAAAAATCTGAACTTTACTGACAAAGCCGCAGAATATGGTCTTGCAGACAAAGGCTATTCTACGCATGCTGCTTTTTTTGACTTTGATTTAGATGGTGATTTAGATTGCTATGTTTTGAATAATAGTTTCATCCCTGTAAACACACTTAACTACGATAACAACCGCGACATGCGTGCTGAGAATTGGCCGGTTAAAGACTTTTTAAAAGGTGGAGGCGATAAGCTATATGAAAATAAAGACGGTCACTTTGAGGATATTTCGAAGTCAGCTGGTATTTATGGTAGTTTAATTGGATTTGGACTTGGGGTTACGGTTGGAGACGTAAACAATGATAACTACCCTGACATTTATATTTCAAATGACTTTTTTGAAAAAGATTACCTCTATATAAATCAAAAAAATGGCACTTTTAGTGAAGAACTAGAAAAGCGTATTAGCCATACTAGTTTAGCATCTATGGGAGCCGATATGGCCGATGTAAATAATGACGGTCTTCAGGAAATATATGTTACCGACATGCTACCAAAAGATGAGTTAAGGTTAAAGACCACTACATCATTTGATAACCATTATGTGTATAAACTTAAGTTTGAAAAGGGGTTTTATAACCAATATATGCAAAATAGCCTCCAACTAAACAATGGTGATGGCACATATAGTGAAATTGCGAATTATAGTGGAGTTGCTGCAAGCGATTGGAGTTGGGGTGCTTTGTTGTTTGATGCAGACAATGATTCTAAAAACGATATTTACGTCAGCAACGGAATTTTTCATGATGTAATTGATCAAGATTTTATAGATTTCTTTGCCAATGATATCAACCAAAAAATGGTAATGTCAGGGCAAAAAGAGAAGTTTGATAACATCATTAAACAAATGCCTTCGAGGCGAATTGTCAATTATTTTTTCCACAATGATGGCAACCTGAAGTTTTCGGATAAATCAGAAGAGTTTGGTTTTTCCGAACCTTCGTTTTCAAACGGTGCTGCATATGGGGATCTTGACAATGACGGAGACCTAGATTTGGTTGTAAACAATGTAAATCAACAGTGTTTTGTTTATAAAAATAAAAGTAACGAGCAGGTTAACAAATTTGATTTTTTAAAAATAAAACTAAAAGGAGAAGGACAGAACACTTTTGCTATTGGCTCTAAAATATTGGCGTATACCTCAGAGGGTATTTTAACAAAACAGTTACACCCTTCAAAGGGGTTTCAATCTAGTACGGAGTATACCCAAACTATTGGATTAGGTAAAGGAAAAGTAGACTCGTTGGTTATTTTCTGGCCTAATAATACCGTTAGTTCATATAAAAACGTTAAGCCGAATACCCTTTTAGAATATAATATTAAGGATGGAAAAAAGGTAGGAATTCTTGCTAAAGACGACCCCAAACAACATTTTTTCACAAATGTAGATTTTTCTGTTTTTGACAAACACACCGAAAACGAATACGAAGACTTTTTTAATGAAAAAAACATACCACAAATTCTCTCTAAAGAAGGCCCAAAAGCAGCTATCGGAGATGTAAATGGTGATGGTAAGCAAGATATCTTTGTATGTGGAGCGAAAAACCAAGCGGGTCAATTATACATTCAAAATGCAAAGGGTTTTATTTTTCAAGAAAATGAAGACTTTAAAAAGGCCGCTTTCTTTGAAGATACTGCTGCTGAGTTTTTTGATGCAGATGGAGACGGAGACCTTGATTTAATTGTGGGAACTGGAGGAAATGACACAGAATCATCTGAAAGGATGTATATAAATAGGTTGTATTTTAATGACGGTAAAGGAAACTTCATCTATAATAACCAAGCTTTGCCGTACAATGGTATGAATACTTCGTGTATTGCTACTGCTGATTATGACCTAGACGGCGACATAGATTTATTTATTGGTAATAGATCTACTCCGATGATATATGGTCTAAACCCGCCTCAATATATTTTACAAAACAATGGGAAAGGCTTCTTTAAGAATGTTACAGCTGAAGTTTGTCTGGAGTTAAACAATATTGGTATGGTGAGGGCTGCCACTTGGGCAGATGTAGATGGAGACAAAAAGAAAGAGTTGATAATGGTTGGAGACTGGATGAGCCCTAAAGTTTATTCATTTAAAAATAAGAAGTTTACATCCATAGAAACAGGATTGGAAAACCTTTCTGGCTTTTGGGGGGCTTTACAGGTGGCGGATCTTGACAAAGACGGTGACTTAGACTTGGTTTTGGGAAATATTGGAGAAAATTTCGCTTTGAAAGCTTCTGTTGAAAATCCACTTAAACTTTGGGTTACTGACTTTGACGATAACAATCAAGTAGATAAAATATTGACAAAATCAGTGGATGGTAAAGACTTGCCGGTGTTTTTGAAACGCGAAATGATGGAGCAGTTTCCGATTTTAAAAGCTAAAAGTTTAAAACATGAAGACTATGCTCAAAAAAGCATAGAGGATTTATTTGATGGAAATAAAATTAAAAAAGCTCAGATGAGTATTGTAAATACCTTAAAGTCAGTGGTTGCTATCAATGACGGAAAAGGGAATTTTGCGGTTAAGGAACTCCCGATTGATGCTCAGTTGAGTTGTATTAATGCTATCAGTTTAACCGATGTTAACCTAGATGGCCAAATAGATATACTTATGGCGGGCAACTTTACTGGTTTTATTCCGCAATTTACCCGTTTAGACGCTTGTCGTGGTTTAGTAATGCTAAATCAAGGGAAAGGAGTGTTTGAGGTGATAAAGAATGCTCAGAGTGGATTTACAACATCTGGCGAAGTTAAAGATTTGGAAAACATCCGTATTGGAAACAAAAGCTATGTTATTTCCTTCTCAAACAATAGTAAGCCGCAGTTTTTTGAAATGAAGATACCTTTGCAATGAAAAATTTAGTTTTTATATGTTTTAGTTTTTGGTTTTTTTCATGTGGAAAAAATACGCCTAAAAATGAAATTTTCAAGGCTTTGGATGCCAAAGATACTGGTGTTGATTTTTCAAATGACTTGAAGCCAAGTGGCGATTTGAATATATTTAACTACATGTATTTTTATAACGGTGGCGGTGTAGCTACAGCTGATCTCAACAACGATGGAAAGCAGGACTTGATTTTTACTTCTAACCAAAACCAAAACAAGATATATCTAAATAAAGGCGGACTGAAGTTTGAAGACGTATCAGAAGCGGCTAATTTTAAAAATGAAAAAGGTTGGTCTACAGGTGTGTCAGTGGTAGATATCAATCAAGATGGGCTTTTAGATATTTATATCAATAGGGTAGGTAAGTTTGAAATGTTAAGTGGGCATAACCTGCTATTTATTTGTGATAATATCGATAAAAACGGTGTACCACATTACACAGAAAGTTCAGCCGAATATGGCCTCGACTTGGTTGGATTTGGAACACAGACGGCTTTTTTTGATGCAGACTTAGATGGCGACTTAGATATGTTTCAGCTAAACCATTCGGTTCATCAAAATGGCACTTACGGACGTAGAGAAGTTTTTTTAAATACGTTTCACGAACTAGCTGGAGATCGTTTTTTTGAGAATATAGATGGTAAATACATAGAAACTACCCAAAAGGTTGGCATTCATAGCTCGGCAATCGGCTATGGTTTAGGTATAGCACTTTCTGATGTGAACCTTGATGGTTACCCTGATTTTTATATTGGCAATGATTTTCATGAAAATGATTATTTATATATCAATCAAAAAAACGGGTCTTTTAAAGACGAAATGCTGGACAAGATTGACCACACGAGCAGGTTTAGCATGGGAGTAGATATGGCAGATCTTAATAATGATATTTTTCCTGAAATATTTACCTTGGATATGCTTCCATATGAACCCGAAATACTCAAACGATCAGAAGGAGAAGATGCTTTTTATAATTTTAAATTTAAACTTTCACAAGGGTACAACATTCAGTTTGCTAGAAATAACTTGCAATTTAATAATAAGAATGGCTATTTCTCCGAGATAGGGATGTATGCAGGTGTTTATGCTACAGACTGGTCTTGGTCTACTTTGTTATTTGACTTTGAAAATGATGGAAAGAAAGATATTTTTATTTCAAATGGAATAAACAAACGCATGAATGACCTTGATTACATAAACTTTGTATCAAGTGATGAAATTCAAGAGAAGATATCCAAAAAGAAATTTGATGAATCTGACGAGTCGCTTGTAGACCTATTGCCCGAAATAAAAATACCTAATAAGTTTTATTCTAATGCCGGCGAAGTAAAGTTTAACGACCTATCTGAGCAGGTTTCAGGAAATGTAGGTTCATTTTCGAATGGTTCTATCTATGTAGATTTAGACAATGACGGTGACTTAGATGTGGTTACAAACAATATCAACCAAAAGGCTTTTGTGTACGAAAACTTGAGCAATGTGTATGCTGCCGAAAACAAATATTTAACCGTAAAGTTGGCTGGTGCAGCAAAAAACAAAAATGCAATTGGTTCTAAGGTTATCGTGTACGCAGACTCCAATACGTTTTTTCAAGAAAAATTTCCTGTAAGAGGGTTTCAGTCTTCCATTGAAGCTCCTCTGACATTTGGAATAGGGAAAGTACAAAAAATAGACTCTGTCCTTATTATTTGGCCAGATAATAGTTTTCAAGTTGTAAAAAATGTAAAACCAAACTCAGTTTTAGAATTAAAGTATCAGTTAAATTTGCCAATTTTTGATTATCAAGTTTTCCATAAAATTGAAAACGAATTTGTGGACATTGCCTCTGAAATTGGCTTGGATTTTATTCATGAAGAAAACGCCTTTAATGAATTTGACAGAGAGGCTTTGATCCCCAATATGATGTCAACTGAAGGGCCGGCACTGACAGTTGGAGATATAAATAACGATGGCCTAGAAGATGTTTTTGTGGGAAGTTCGAAATGGAAGAAATCAAAAATATTTGTACAAAATGCCAATGGTAAATTCACCGAAAGCTTACAAATATCTTTAGTGGCAGACAGCACTTTCGAGGATGTGGATGCGGTTTTTGCAGATATCAATGGCGATGGATATAAAGATCTCGTGGTGGCTTCGGGAGGAAATGAATTTTATGGAAAATCCCCTAACTTGGTACCTAGGCTATATTTAAATGATAAAAAAGGTAGTTTCATTAAGAAAGCGGATGCATTTAAAGACTTGTTTCTGACGGCATCTGTGGTGCTTGCAAAAGACATTAACAACGATAAAAAGATAGACTTGTTTATAGGTGCGAGGGCGGTTTCTTGGGCCTATGGCGAAATTCCGAGTTCTTATTTTTTAATAAACGACGGCTATGGGAATTTCTCAGACCAAACGGATAAGTTGGCACCTGAATTGAAAAAGTCTGGGTTTGTTAAAAATGCAGTTTGGGTGGATTATGACGGCGACAAAGAAGAAGAGCTCGTGGTTGCCTATGAGTGGGACGGCATAAAGGCATTTAAGAAAGATGGCAAAAAATACAAGGAAACCTACCTGACAGACAAAAAAGGATGGTGGAATTTTGCGATGCCGATGGATGTAAATCAAGACGGAAAACTGGATTTTGTATGTGGGAATTTGGGCCAAAATAGTCGTTTGCACGCTTCTGAAAAGGAGCCAATTAGAATGTACGTAAATGATATTGACGAAAACGGTCGTTTAGATCACATTATTACGCTTTATATGCAAGGCAAAGAAACCATTTTTGCGGATAAACGAGAGATTGAGAAGCAATTGCCTTTTGTTAAAAAGAAATATATTTTCTCTAAAGACTTCGCCACTGCTAGTTTAAAAGATATTTTTGGTAGTGATAAAATATCCGATGCGAAGGTTTTTGAAGCTAACTATTTTGATAATTCTGTACTAATAAATAAAGGCGATGGAACATTTAAACTTGAATCTATGGCTGGGCCGGTGCAGTGGACCCCATATTACACTGCGGTAGATATTTCTGCATATCGAAAGTCAGAGTTTATGATGTTGGGAAATTTTTATGAATGCAATATTCAAATGGGGCTTTATGATGCCGATCAAGGAAATATATATAAATATTTATCCGATGGCAAAACTCAGAAAAGCCCAATCAGGCAAGTTCCACTAAAAGGACAAACTAGGCGAATTAAACCCATAGTAGTAAATGGAAAAACCATTTATTTAGTTGCTAATAATAATGCTAAAATGATGGCACTTAGCCATCATTCAAACTTAAAATTGTAAGCCAAAGAAACTATAGGAGCTCCAAATATTTGCAGTTTATATGCTTTAATACTCCCGTTTTCAGTTTTGAAATAAACTGAATATGCGTTCTTGTGTGCATAGACATTATATACTGAAAATGCCCAATTGCCGGTATATCTTCTATCTTTCATACTTGGGTTAGATATATTCCAAGAAAAATCTAACCTGTGATACGTTGGAATTCTTGCATTGTTTCGCTCATCATAAAACGGGTAAAAGTTGTTTTGGTAATTTACAAAACCCACTGGTTTTGAGTATGGCCTACCCGAACTCAACACAAAGTTAAAAGCAAACGAGTTGTGTTTGTCTACCGCTATGTCTATTGAGGTATTAAACGTGTGTGGTCTGTCATAATTGGCTCTGTAAGGATTTCCTCCATTTACTTGGTCTAAGACATTCGTGGTGGCGTAAACTTGGTTAAATGTACGAGCATAGGTGTAGTTTGTCCAGCCTGTAAGGTTTCCTTTTTTCTTCGAAAACATAGCTTCTATGCCGTATGAGGTGCTAAAGCCTTGTACCAATTGCGTTTCTGGAAATTTTTGTAAAAGAAAATCGGCACCTGGTTTGTAATCAATTATGTTGTTTGACCTTCTGTAATATCCTTCTAAACTCATGTCAAAAATATTCCCATCAAATGACTTGTAAGAGCCAACTGTAAATAAGTGACTGACTTGTGGTTTTATGTTAGCGTCAGAGGTTTTCCATCTTGAGGTAGGAATAGGTGTGGTGGTATTCGAAACTATTTGCAAATACTGTCTCATTAGGTTATATCCCATTTTTAAAGAAACAGATTCACTTAACAAATACCGCATGCCAAACCTAGGCTCTAAGCCACCATAAGTTTTGATTATTTCTCCTTTTGCGTATGTTTTAGATCCCGTCACCGAAAATTCGTCTCGTGCTTGCGTTGGGTCATAGGTCCTCATTTCGCCTGCTCCCAAGGCCGTAAAAAATGAATAGCGTAAACCTCCTGTCACGGCAAGTTTTTTTGTAAACTCATATTCGTCATCAATAAAAATACCGTATTCATTCGAGTATTCGGTTGGGATTTGTATGAAGTTTACGCCAGCGGCTTTGCCTGGCTCTAGCGTTCCAGGCCTAATTTGAGTTTGTGTAAAGTTTAATCCTGTTTCTAGTTTATTATCTCCTTTTTGATAGTTTAAACTTGATTTATAAATGTTTTGGTCTAAGCCAGAGTTGAGTTTTACTTTGTATTTAGTGACGTTTTCTATGGTGCCAATTATGGGGTCATAGTTGGCTTTGGTAAAACTCGTAACCAAGTCGAGATTATTGTTTATCAGGTATACCCATTTAGCGTTATAGTTTAGGGTTTTATGATCGAAAAATGTGGCAGAGCCAATCACATTAGGTAGGTTTGAAAGCAAGTCAGTTTGAAAGAAATCTTTACTGCCGTACGTCATTAATGTAAGGGTATTTTTAGAATTTACCCGCCAAAAGGCTTTTACTACTCCTTCGTAAAAGTTAGTTTTTACATTTTCTAATTGTGGACTTAGTTTTGGGAGCAAAAAGTCGGTAAATGCTCCTCGTCCGGCAAAATATATACCTACACGATCTTTAATAATCGGTGCTTCAACCAACAATTTGCTGGAAATAATGCTTATCCCTCCGACTGCCTTAAAGTTAGTTAGGCTAGGATTTTTAAGAGATAAGTCTAAAACCGAGGCGGCCCTTCCGCCATAGCGAGCAGGCACATTTCCTTTGTATAAATCTAAGTTGCTGATGGCATCTGGAGGAATAACCGAAAACAAGCCAAACATGTGCGTTGGGTTATATATAGGCGTATCATCAATTAAGATCAAGTTTTGGTCTGTGGTTCCACCTCTAATATTGACACCATTTGATGCCTCACCTACACTTGATACGCCTGGCAGCATTTGTATGGCTCTCAAAAAATCTACTTCGCCAAAAGCTGAAGGTATCTTTTGAAGGGTTTTTAAATTAATTTGATTTACACCTAACAGTGGTTTTTTTACATTTTGATCTAATCGTGCGGTCGAGACTACCACTTGCTCAAGTTCATTTACAAGTGGACGCATTTTTATGGTCATTTTTTTTGATGTGCTGTATTCATTGGTATAAAACCAATAAGGTACATATCCTACATATTTTATAGAAATTGCGTGATCGTTTTTTGATAATGTGAGCTTAAAGTTGCCATATTTGTCAGTTTTTAGATCTTCAGTATTTCGTTTAAAATCTACAGTAAAATTCGCATCTTTTAGTGGTTCGTTTGAAACCGAATCTATAACCTGACCTGAAATAATGATGTTTTGAGCGAAAACATTTCCAGTCAAAATAAATAAAGAAAGTAAAATATATTTCATAATATTAGTTGCTGAGGGTTTATCGGCCAAACTGCCAGTTTCTTGGTGCTACAAATGTTCTGCTAGCACTTGGTTTACAAATTGCAACCGGAATTACGGGTCTTTCGTCGGAGGTCGGCTCTAAAATCGGGTCTCTTTTGTTGAAGTATTTAAACAGGTTGTCAGTGGGTGCTCCTCCTTCTCCACCTCTGTTTAGCATATATCTTACTTCAGAAACTGCAGATGCACCAAAATACCCCAATACTATTTCAGACTCGTCGCTTAGGTTTATTACGTTACCTTTTATTGGTGCGGGAGGTGTGTCAGCCAACGTTCCAGTATTTACCGATTGGTCTTCTATGAGCTTCAGGTATCGGTATGCATTAGGAGTCATAGAATACTGCTGTACTACAACCAAGCACGGGTTAGCTTGATATAAAGGCACTTGGGCCACAAGTTTGTCGTACTGGGTTTTGCCATTTGTATATAAGTCCGCAAAAATATCTATCTTTTTTCCCAAGAAAATATCCCAACAAAGTGATTCGCAATAGTAGTCGAAATAGTTAATACTAGGCAGTGTTAGGTCTTTAATACATTCGCCCTTTGGGTCAAGGTTAGTTCCTGTTCGGTAGTATTTACTTTGTTTACAAGTTTCACAAATGTTCTGAATTTCATATGAGAACCATTTCCATCTATAAAAATTCTTTTCTTCTACAGGGTCTATAAAGTCAATGTAAATGTCATGAGTGGGGATAAGTCCCGTGCTCGTGTTGTTATCTTTTATACCCTTAGCGTTAAACTTGCTGAGTAATGTAGCTATTTCAGGCACAGGAGCTATTTTTTCTTCATATGATTGGTAGTTTTTGCCGTCTTTTGTAGTGATTTTAAGTTTGTAAGTAGACCCTATTTTTCCAATAAAACCTGGAGGCGTTTTATAATAGCCTGCTTCAAACTCAAAAAGGTTATAGGTATTTATGTTGTCTTCTACTATCGAAACTGATGCTTCTTTCAATGGAAATATGTCATCGCTTTTGGGTGCTATAGTAGCCGTAAACTCAGAGCTTTTAAAGTTAGCTGCTTTATTTGTCTGAAAAATTGAAATTACTTGTGGTTCCTCTAAGTCTGATATAACCCCGTCTACAATCAAATATGTTTTGGAAGCATCGATACTCACTTTAAACGGATCAACACAAGCGGCCATAAAAAACAAAAAAGAAAACAAGAAAACCGTTAAGGTTTTTAATTTGTGCAGTATCATAGGTAAATGTTTTATCAAATATACCAATTGTATTTTAAAATATTTGAGTTAAATGTCATGCTGATTTAATTTAAAGATAAAATATATCTTTTCAGTAAATCTATTTAAAACTAAAAACAAACCCACTCCTAACTACCTATTACGTTTTCAAACATTCCGATTTTGAAGAATGTTATACATTTTGCTTAAATTGTTTATTCAGAACATTTTGGGTTTTTGAGCCAGACTTTTTTTAAGACAAAGATTTTGAATTTTAAATAGAAATAAAAGACTAGTGAATATGGGAATCAGCGAGGCACTGTTGGCATTTTTAAAAGAATTGGGTCAGAACAATAACAAGGAATGGTTTACCGAAAATAAACCACGTTATGAAGAAGCCAAGGCCGAATTTGAAGTATTTATTACCCAGTTATTTGCCGAAATCAGTGCTTTTGACCCAAGTATCAGTCATCATAAAGCTAAAGATTGTATTTTTAGGATCTATAGAGATGTTCGTTTTTCAAAGGATAAATCGCCATATAAGGCTCATTTTGGTGCCCATATTACCTCAGCGGCAAAGAAATCTGATATCCACACACGTTCTGGGTATTATATCCACATAGAGCTAGGTGCAAGTATGTTGGCGGGTGGAGCGTATATGCCGCAGGGTGACTGGCTCAAGAACATCAGACAAGAGATTGATTATAATGGACAAGACCTGCTCAATATTATTAACTCCAAAGGCTTTAAAGATACTTTTGGTCAGCTAGAAGGTGACAAACTCGTTAGAGTGCCAAAGGGCTATTCAGAAGATAATCCCAATATAGAACTTCTGAAAATGAAAGGTTTTTTGGCCAGAAATCTTGTTAAAGATACTGATTTAGTCAAACCTGACTTCTCTAGTCAAGCCGCTATTGTTTTTAAGGAGCTTAAACCCTTAAGTGATTTTTTGAATAGAAACTGATTTAAAAATACCCTTAAATCAATTTGCCTTTCAAGGTTTCGAAGCTCTTTTTTAAAGGTGCGTTTTTGTACAAAATACCATAAGTGAAGTTCAAAATAGGCATCTCTACTTTAAGGGTTTTGTTTAGCTCATGAATGCATTTTGTGGCATAATAGCCCTCTGCAATCATTTTCATTTCCATTTGAGCCGTTTTTACGGAGTACCCTCTGCCAAGCATATTTCCGAATGTTCGGTTTCTACTAAACTGCGAGTAGGCTGTAACAAGCAAATCGCCTAAATAGGCCGATGAGTTTATGGTTCTTTCACTTGGAGCAATTTTGTTAACCAATCGTTCGATTTCTAACATTGCATTTGAAACCATTACGGCTTGAAAATTGTCTCCTGCACCCATTCCGTGGGTTATACCGCAGGCCAAGGCCACTATGTTTTTCATTACAGCAGAGTATTCCACACCATTGAGATCCGTAATGTAGGATGTTTTTACAAACCGACAGGCCATCAATTCTGCGAAGTCTTTAGCAGTTTTTTCGCCTTCAGAGGCTATTGTTAGATATGATTGCTTTTCTAAAGCAACTTCTTCTGCATGACAGGGGCCTGCTATTGCTCCCATGTTTTCACGTGGGATATTGTATTTTTCAGAAAACCAGTCTGTTACCAATAGGTTGGTGGAAGGAATCATACCCTTTACCCCAGAAATAAATTTTTTGTCTACAAACCAAGCTGGGTCAGCAGGAGCCAACGCCTCTTCTATAAAAGCGGCAGGAATAGCTAGCAGCACCCACTCTGAGTTTTTTAAGGACTCCTTCAGACTTTTGTAAGGCTTTATTTTTGACGGATGAAGCTCCACTCCGCTCAAATAACTCGGGTTATGATGATGTTTTTTTATATGATTAATGGCTACTTCGTCTCTTAGCCACCATTTTATTTTTACGTTTTTTTCTGACAGAATCTTTATTAATGCTGTAGCCCAACTGCCTCCGCCTATTACTGTGATATTCATTTTGTTGATTTCCGTTTAAGACAAAATTATGGATTTTTATGCTGTTATAAAAGTTTAACCCGGTTTATGCCTTAGGACTTCGTTATGAGGGTTTAAATTGCAATAATCAGATACATAAATTTAACTAGCATAGCAGTTTACCCAGAGAATAGCCGAAGGGCTATGGTGATTAAATTTAAGCTCGTAATAGATTTTCCAATGATAAATCGGGTTTAAGCCAATTCCCTAGTAATTCGGCTAGTTTGTTTGGAAAGCAAGAACAAGTTTCAAGACTATAAAAATGCAAAAAAAGAGTGAAGAAAGTCTCCACTCTTTTATGCTATCTTACCCTAAACTATAAATTACTTTTTAACTTCTTCTTTTCTTAATATCACCTTATCACCATCTTTTAGTTTTTTCGAAACTTCTAAAAATGGCCCGGTGATTATTTCCTCTCCTGCTTTTAATCCCGATATTATTTCGATGGTTCCTGCTTGGGTATCTGTAATTCCGGTTGTTACTTCACGTTTTTTGGCAACTCCTTTATCGTTTATAAAGACAATCTCTTTCGGTTTTTCTTTTTTCTCTATACCATCCTTTTTCGAAAATCCTATTTGGTTTTCGTCTCCATCCTCTTTTTTGTCTTCTCCTTCTGTTTCGCTTTCGTTTTTGGTAGTTCTTGTTGTCACTGCCGAAATTGGAACAGCAAGCACTTGATTTTTGGTGTCAGAAATAATATCAACAGTAGCAGTCATACCTGGTTTAAATGGATATCTTCCTCCTGGTGCTGATGTTACCAGTTCACGGTATGAGCTTGGTAAAATCTTAATTCTTACCTCAAATTCTGTTACAGATTCTGTGGAGTTACTCGATCCAGTAAGCGAACTCCCTGTACCATTTGCAGTGTTGGCAATTTGGGTTACGATTCCCTTAAATTTCTTTCCAGCAGACGAATACGCATCCACATCCACTATTACTGTATCTTTCAGGGCCACTCTAATGATATCGTTTTCGTTTACATTTACCCTAACTTCCATATTGTTTAGGTTTGCAATACGCAACATTTCTGTACCTGCCATTTGTGATGTTCCAACTACACGCTCACCCAGTTCAACCGCAAGTTTAGAGACAATGCCGTTCATTGGGGCATATATGTTGGTTTTTCTTAAGTTTTCGGCTGCGTCTTTTAGAGCGGCTTCTGCACTTCTTATTCCAAAGTTTGCCGCTTCATAACTGGCTTTGGCAGCTTGTAGGTCTTGGCGAGCAATTTTCATATTTGCTTCACTCGTTTCAAACTCGGCTTGAGATATTACTTTTTCATCTAGTAGTTTTTTCTGACGATTATACTCCATTTGTGCTCTCAACACTTGCGACTCCGCTCTAGAAATCGCTGCCTTTGATTGTTCCGCTGTTGCTTTTGATTGATTTACACCCGCCCTAAATCTATCTACTACTGAAACGTAGTTTTCAGGTTGAATCTTCAGTAACAGCTGTCCCATTTTTACAGAGTCGCCTTCTTTTACATAAAGTGCTATTATTTCTCCTGGTACATCGGGGGTTATTTTAACTTCTATTTCAGGTTGAATTTTTCCTGAGGCAGAAACAGTTTCTACCAAGTTGCTTTTAGTTACTTTAGCAAGCTCTACCTCAGTAGGTTTTTCGCTGTTTATCCAGCCTGCTTTTTTGGCTACAAAAAGACCAATTAGTAATACTGCCACTATGGCCAAGAGTATCCACCAGATTCTATTCGATTTATTTTTCATTTTATGATTTATTAAAATTCTAAGGGCTTATTTTGGTAAAAGTCTAATATTTTTATTCTAAATATGTAATCATATTTCGCAGCAATAAGATTAAATTTCGCACGGTCAAGGTTAGTTTTTGCTAAGTTATAATCAACAAAATTTCCTGATCCAGCACTGTATCTCATTTCGGCTGCTCTAAATGATCGCTCAAGTGCGTCTGTTTGAACTTGTGTTGCTGAATATCTTTTTTGTGCATTTAGCATCGTAATATAGGCTTGGTCTATGCTTTGTCTTATCTGCAGTTCTGTGCTTGTGTTTTGGTATTCAGTCTGCATTTTCTGAATCTTTGCAGACTGTGTTTGGTATCGGGTATTAAAACCATTAAATATCGGAATACGTACTGAAAGACCAGCATTTATGTTTTGGTTATTGCCCAATTGATTGAAGTAAGGTATGCCTTCTCTCAAAAAATTTTGTTGAGGGAAGTTGATTACAAATGGGATAGTTTGCCCTTCAAACTCCGCAGAAACGGTAGTGGGTGTAGAGGTGGTTCCGTTCGGAATAAGTTTTTTGGCCACACTACTATATGCCGTTCCCCATGATGTATTAAAAGAAACCGTTGGTTTACCTAATGCTTGAGCAATCGCAATATTTCTGTCTGCTACTTTTAGTCTTATTTGACCTGCTTTTATTTCAGGCAAAAAACCAACGGCAGTTTCGTAGATATTGTTAGCATTGCTGGCGTATTGGGTAATTTCAGGACTAGGTATTTCTATTCGCTTCACTTTCACATCCATTTCTATGGGTGCATTCATCGCTTGTTTTAAAGTCAAAATTGCCGACTCATAGTTGTTTTGAGCGTTTATTAAATTAAGCTCATCGTTGGCTAGTTGAGCTTCAAGGTCAAATAGGTTTGTTTCAGCTAAGGTACCCGCTCGTACTAATTTTTGAGTACGATCTAACTGTAACTTGGTAACCTCTAGTTGCTTTTGAGATACTTCTATTAAGTCTTCAGTTGACAATACATTGAGGTAAGATGTCGCTATTTGTAAAGCGATATTGTTTTTTTGAGCCAATACATCCGTCTGAGCGGCTTCTAGCGAAAGCTCGTTTCTAGCGATGGTATTTTTTATTTGAAAACCATTATAAATAGGTACACTCACTGCCACTCCCATATTGTTTGTACCAATGGCTTGGGTTACTATGCTGTTTGTAAATGGATCCACGTTTCTACCTGCGTTTCCGTTTAAGTTAAACTGCCCATTTACGGTTGGGTATTGCGAGTATCTCGACTGTTCTAACTGAACTGCACTGGTTTCTACTGTGAGCTGACGTTGCTTTATTGTTACGTTATTTTTTAAAGCATAGTCTATACACGCTGTAAGTGACAGCGAGTTCGGGTTTTCTGATCCTGTAACTTTGGTTTGCCCAAAAGCCGCGGAGCCATAGAGACAAATTAGTAAAGTTGAAATTTTGATGTATATGGAATTCTGCATAAGCCACAAATTAATTTTAATACAAGTTTAAGGCAGTATGGGGTATCGTTGCCATATAAATTATTTAAACGGCGTATTTTAATGTAGGTAGGGCTTTATGAGCTATTTGGTTTTGTGTGGGGTGGTTCCAAACTTGGCTTTATAGGTTTTTATAAAATGCGAAACACTTTCGTAGCCTACCATATCCGCTACTTGTTCTACATTTCCTAGGTTGTTTTTTAGAAGGAAAGCCGCTTGTTCTAGTTTTTTATCTTTGATCCATTGTCCGGGCGATGCACCGTATTTTTCTATGAATTCTCTTTTAAATGAAGACAAACTTCTGCCTGAAATTCGGGCTAGTTCGTTTAGGCTAAGTGGTTTTTGATAAAAAGTGTTTACGATATACTCTAAGTCTGCTTTTTGGCCTGCATAAATAGAAAAAAGCAAGTCCTTGAGTTGGTTTTGTTTGTCAAATTCCAATAGGTGAAGCAAAAGCTCCTGCACTTTTAGTTTTAAAAATTGATTTAGATATTTGGTTTTAGTTTTAAAATAGGGGAGTAGTGACTCCACATATTTACCAAATGTTTCGTTAGATTTTAAGGTTAAAAGCAAGGTGCTATTTATGGTTTCTGTGCCATGACTTTCAAATAGTTCCAAATTTTGACCTACAAATTCCTTTAATATTTTATCATCGAAAAAAAACACCAGACTTCTGTATGCAGCGTTGGTAGACTCTGACATGAGGTAATACCCTCTTTTTATAAATAATACATCGCCCTTTTGGACCTTGACTTCTGACTGTGAACTACTAAATATTTTATCACCTTCTAAGACATAAATAACCGCATTTTCTTCAAAAAACACGTCATTTTTAGAAGGGTAAATGTCACTCCTGTATGCCACAAATGTAGTTTCTTGAATCTTTAGGGACTCAAACTGGTGGGCGGGTATTTCTGACGGAACTCTTAGCAATCTTTATTTCTTTATACCGGGTTGCGAAATCTGAAATTTTTCTTCTGTTTTGGCTTTGTCTACTAAATTTTTTACATCGCTTAGTAATTTTTTTGCGTCATAGACAATACCGTCTTTTACAGTATATTTTACACCGCCTACTCTAACTACTTCATTTTTATCCGTAACTTTTATAGCTCCGGTGCCATAAAGTGTTTTAAAATTTGCCAAAGGATTTTCTTCAGTAATAACAAAATCAGCTAGTTTGCCAATCTCTACTGAACCAATTTGGTCCTGCATACCCAAGGCCTCTGCACCTTTAATGGTGGCAGATTGAATAACCTCTAATGGGTGAAAACCGGCTTCTCTCAATAACTCAAGTTCACGAATATAGGCAAATCCATAAAGTTGATATATAAAACCTGAGTCAGAACCAGTAGTTACTCGGCCACCACGGTTTTTGTATTCGTTCACAAACCGCATCCAAATTCGGTAGTTTTCTTTCCATTGTACTTCTTGTTCAGTACCCCAGTTTAGCCAATATGAGCCATGAGAGATTCGGCTAGGGCCATAAAAACGCCAGAGCGAGGGCAGTGTATAGTCATCGTGCCATTCTGCCCTTCTTGCTAGCATAAACTCTCGGTTTGCTTCATAAATATTAAAGGTAGGGTCTAGCGTGAAGTCAAGTTTCAGTAACTCATCCATTACCTTATACCACTTTTCTGAGCCGGGCTCAGCAGCTTGTTTCCAAAGTTTTCCAGCTTCTTCAAATCGATTTTGCTCGTTGTTGTAATTATAGTCAGCTGGATAGTTTTGTAAGGTACGGTCGTCAAACAGAGCTTCTGGCAAGCCATACCAATGTTCCATACTTGTAAGACCTGCCTTTGCAGTTGCCAACACATTCATTCGTGCTACCTCCAGTTGTGCATGATGACAAGCAGACCTAAGGCCCAATGCTTTGTTTTCGGCCAATGCTGCTCTAAAAACATCGGGCTCTGCACCGAAAAATTTAATTCCGTCAGCTCCTTTTTTTGCGTTTTCTCTAACCCAAGTCACTGCTTGTTCTGGCGTATGGATAGGTTCATCTGAAGCCATGCCAAATGCAGTATATGCCAATATTCTTGGTGCAACTATTTCATTTTTAAGGCTCTTTTCTTTGTGCTTGAGTGTCCATTCCAGGCCATTTCCAGCTGAAGGTTCGCGTATGGTAGTAATACCATGTGCCATCCAAAGTTTAAATACATATTCTGAGGGCGTTCCTTGCGATTTGCCGCCAATGTGGCCGTGCATATCAATAAAACCCGGCATCAAATACATACCGGAGCAGTCCAATTCCTTATCTCCTTTTTCGGCTTTTGGTCTCCTTTTTGGGTCAATAGGCACGCCTGGGTAGCCCACTTGTTTTATTTCTTTAATAATATTTTGCTCTACTACTATATCTATCGGCCCTATTGGTGGTGCTCCTGTGCTGTTAACCAATGTCACACCTCTGATTATTAATTTATTGTAAGGGCCGTACCCTTCTGTTCTTTTTGGAGCATCCGGTATTTGGGCAAAAACAGAGAATGAAAAAATGATTAGTGTTAATATATTGACGAAGTTTTTCATAATAAATGGCTTAAAATGAATTTGGGCTAATTACATAAGTCTAAAATATGAATTTTGATTTTAACATTGCAGAAATATTTAAGAAATAACATTTTTTATTATTGAGAAGAAATGCTTTTTCTGTAATTATCCAAATAGATAGGCTTTTTACCTTTCTGATATTCAGGCTACCTATTATCCTAAAAAGGTACTTTTTAGAGCAAAAAAGCCGTATTTTTATATTATAACTAAATTATAAAACGATGATAATAGTAATAGTAGGTGTATTTTTATTGGTGGCAGGATTTGTAGTCTCCAAGTCAGATTCTCCGCTAGCTGCAAATTCAAAATCTTTCCGCATAGGTGGTATTGTTTTGGTAGTGGTTGGGCTTTTAAGTAAGTGTGTGGTTCAGATTGATGCAGGTAGAGTTGGCGTTCAGTCTCTTTTTGGAAATGTAAATGACAAGACTTTACAAAGTGGTTTAAATTTTGTGAATCCGCTCGTTAACGTTAACGAAATGGACATTAAAACCCAAAACTATACTATGTCGGCCATTCAAGGTGAAGGTCAAAAATACGGTGATGACGCCATTAAGGTGCTATCTTCAGATGGTTTGGAGGTGACAATAGACCTAACGGTACTTTTTAAAATTTTACCAAAACAAGCTCCATTTATTTATAAAGAAATAGGCATGAATTATGTAGATGTGGTGGTTAGGCCTATCTCAAGAACTCGCATTCGTGATATTTCAGCTAACTATGAGGCCGTGGCTTTGTATTCATCTAAAAGAGAAGAGTATCAACAAAAAATCAGCACTTTTATCGATAAAGATTTCAAAGAAAGAGGCTTGATTTTAGAGCAGTTATTAATTCGTAACATCAGTTTGCCTGAGTCTGTAAAGAAGTCGATAGAGTCTAAAATAAATGCAGAACAAGATGCTCAGAAAATGCAGTTTGTGCTCCAAAAAGAAAAACAAGAAGCAGAGCGTAAGCGTGTAGAAGCCCAAGGTATATCAGATTATCAACGTATTCTGACTTCGACTCTGACGGATAAGCTTCTGCAGTATGAAAACATTCAAGCTCAAAAAGAATTAGCAACATCTCAAAATGCTAAAATTGTGATAATGGGTGGAGGAAAAGGAAGTTCGGTATTGTTAAATGCTAACTAAAATTCTTTTTTAAGTTTATAATTGAATCGCTCAGGAGTCTCTTTTCTGGGCGATTTTTTTGTTTTCAAATCAGGTTTTTAAAAATGAATATGCATAAAAAAACGCTCATTGGAAAACCAAGAGCGTTTTTAGTATAGTTTTTATCTGGAAAATTATCCGATAACGATTCTTTTGAAAGAAGTGATCTTCAATCCTTTTACAGTTTTTTCGATTAACTGAGCGATTGTCATTGATCCGTCTTTTACAAACTCTTGGTTTAACAAAGTATTCTCTTTGTAAAACTTGTTAAGTTTACCCATAGCTATTTTCTCTAACATAGCTTCTGGCTTTCCTTCTTGACGAGCTTGGTCTTTACCAATCTCAATTTCTTTCTCTACGATAGTAGGATCTACGTCTTCTTTGTCTAAACCAACTGGCTTCATCGCTACAACTTGCATCGCTACGTCTCTTCCTAGTTCGTTTACGTCTGCTCCACCTGTGTTAGCAAAAGATATTATACCAGCAGCTTTTTTGTTGCTGTGGATATAAGCTACTACTTGCTCTCCTTCTATAAATTCGTATGAGCTAACTACTATTTTCTCACCTATCTTTCCGATAAGTTCTGTGATGTTTTCTTGTACAGATTGACCGTTTTCAAGAGCCAAAGCCAAAAGTGCTTCTTTGTCTTTTGCTTGATTCTTAACAGCTGCTTGTAAAATTTGATCAGCAAGAGTTTTGAAGTTTTCAACATTAGAAACTGGCTCAGTTTCACATGCTAAAGCTAATACAATTGCACTTTTACCGCCTTCGCTTACATCTACTAAAATTACTCCTTCTGAAGTTTCGTTGTCTGCACGCTTAGCTGCTACTTTTTGTCCAGCTTTACGTAATACTTCTACCGCTTTATCGAAATCACCTTCGGCTTCAGTAAGGGCTTTTTTACAATCCATCATACCGGCACCTGTTAATTGACGCAACTTGTTTACGTCAGCAGCTGTAATATTCATTTTCTATTATTTTATTGTTAAACTAATGTATTCAATTCTATAAAATCGAACAGCCCAAAGCGATGCTTCGGGCTATTCTAAAAATTCTTATCGAAGCGGTAAGTATTAAGCCTCTTTTTCTTCAGTAGAAGCATCAGCTGCAGGAGCAGCAACTTCAGCTACTGGAGCAACTTCTTCAGTTGCAGGAGCCTCAGCTAATTTAACACGCTTTCTTTTTCCACCGTCTTCAGAAGTACCTTCGTCAGCTCTGTTTACTACTTCTCTAGCAGAATCAACAGCTTTCTTAGCATCTTCTTCTTCTTGAAGAGCAGCAGTTTCTTTATCATTTTTTCTATCCATAATTCCGTCTTCTATCGCTTTACCAATAGCAAGAGTGATCAATGAAATAGATTTATATGCATCGTCATTTGAAGGGATCGGGAAATCAACGATTTCTGGATTTGAGTTAGTATCACACATTGCGATAACCGGAATACCCAAACGCTTTGCTTCAGATATAGCAAGGTGCTCTCTTTTGATATCTACCACAAACAAAGCTGCAGGTAGTCTCGAAAGGTCAGCTACACCGCCTAACAAACGCTCCAATTTCTCTTTCTCACGACCTAACATTAACTTCTCACGTTTTGCGATATTGGCTGCAGTAGCTTCATCACCTAACATTTTATCAATGCTATTCATTTTCTTCAACGACTTCTTGATCGTAGAGAAGTTAGTAAGCATACCGCCTAACCATCTTTCAGTTACGAAAGGCATTTTAAGACGTGTTGCTTCTTCTGATACGATTTCTTGAGCTTGTTTTTTTGTAGCAACAAACATTATCTTACGGCCAGAACGGGCGATAGATTTTACAAATGCTTGAGCTTGAGCAACGGCATTTAATGACTGGTTAAGGTCAATAATGTGGATTCCGTTTTTCTCCATGAAGATGTAAGGGGCCATTCTTGGATCCCACTTACGTGTAAGGTGACCAAAATGCACACCTGCATCTAATAGGTCTTTGTACTGAATTTGTGCCATTTTTTTTGTTTTAATGTTTTAAAAAAATAATTGAGTTTGCAGCACAGCACATCGGGCACGATAAGTACTGCCTGGACGAGAATAATATGTAAATTTGTTAATTTGGGATTTTGTTTTTGAGTATCTAAATGAATCAGAACTTTCGGCAAAGAACCAAATTAACAAACTATAACTATTAACGTTTAGAGAACTGGAATTTCTTACGTGCTTTACGACGACCGTATTTTTTACGCTCAACCATACGAGAGTCACGAGTAAGGAATCCTTCTTTCTTAAGAGGAGGTCTGTTTTCAGTATCAACTTCACAAAGAGCTCTAGCGATTGCCATTCTCACTGCTTCTGCTTGACCTGCAATTCCTCCACCTCTAACGTTTACTTTTACGTCAAATTTTCCATTAGCATCTACAACGCCAAATGGTTGGTTTAATATAATTTGTAAAACATCAGTTGGAAAGTAGACTTTAATGTCACGTCCGTTAACAGTCACTTGGCCTTGGCCTGACTGCATATATATACGGGCAACAGCTGTTTTTCTTCTACCTACGGTGTTGATTACCTGCATGTTATCTTTAAATTTTTGCGTTCAAATTAATTAAATTCGATTGTAGTTGGCTGTTGGGCCTGGTGAGGATGCTCTGGTCCTTCGTATACGAATAGGTTAGTATATAACTTACTTCCTAAACGATTCTTAGGTAACATACCTTTTATCGCCATTTCAACAACTTTCCTGCCATCTTTTGCCATAAGCTCTCTTGGCGTAGCGAAACGCTGACCACCAGGGTGTCCTGTATGACGCGTATAGACTTTCTCAGTCATTTTCTTGCCAGTCAATTTTACTTTCTCAGCATTGATAACAATTACATTGTCACCACAATCAACATTTGGAGTAAAGTTTGTTTTATTTTTACCTCTCAAAATATTAACTATTTGACTTGAAAGACGACCTAATATTTGGTCTGCGGCGTCTATCACAACCCATTGTTTTTCTACAGTTTGGCGATTAGCCGAAATTGTTCTGTAACTTAATTGATCCACGAGTACAAATTTTTTATTACGTTTAAAAATCAATTTTAGAATTTAAAATAAGGGCCTTTCCCACTAGACAATGTCTCATTTTAAAATCGGTTTTTAATTATAAGAAGCTAATTTTAAGCTCAATAAAACAGACCGGAAACTCTATTTTACTTATAATTTGCATTGCAAGCAGTGTGCGGGCAGCACATGCCATGCGGTATTTGGGGCTGCAAAGATAGGAATATAATTTTATCAAACAAATAATTAATCCGAAATGAATTTTTATTTAACTGATAGTTAATGTTTAATGGCTAAAAATTAGTGCCTTCTTAAATTTTGGTTGCGATTAGCACGCCGCTTGCCCACCCAAGGTTAGATATTACTAAATCTTGACGGTCATTTAGGTTTTTTATTAATTCATTTGCCTTTGTTTCATGTCCTTCTGGCCAATTTTCTTGTGGAAGCATATCATCTATAAAATATATGGCTCCTGGTTTTAACATTTGTAGCGTTTCTTCTAGCGAAAAATACTTGCCATGCCAGGTGTCCGCAAATATGAAATCATACTTCTGTTCCTTGTTTTCATCTATCCATTCTTCCGCATCTGCACATATTAATCTTAGCCGTGGGTTTGAAGTCAAGTGTTTTTTTGCAATTTCAAGTAATTCTGGGTCATTGTCAATAGAGGTTAACTTAGAATTTCCTTGTAGACCTTCTAGTATCCAAGCGGTAGATAATCCCGTTCCAGTACCCAATTCTAAAAACTTACAGTTTGGTTTTGTGGCAGCCAGGGTTTTTAGTAGTGCACAGACTAATATTTCAGAAGGCATATTGAATCCTAATTTCTCTGTTTCATTTTTTATCTCTAAATAAGACGTAGGAATTCCGTGCTCCTGAATTAAGTGCATTTTTTTGTTTTTAATAAAGAGGGGTAATATATTAAGCTTCTACCTCGGCTAATTGCTTCATTAAAGGCACTAAATCTTTGTCATTTACCTCTTTGATACTATCCGCTAATTCTAAAAATTGGTGATACGCTTCGTCTAGTTTTGCTTTATCAAGTTTGAAGCCTAAAATTTCTAGTCTGTGCTTGAGTGCGTGTCTGCCACTTCTAGCTGTAAGTACAATGTCAGATTTGTCAATGCCTACTTCTTGAGGGGTCATGATCTCATAGTTTTCTTGGTGTTTCAAGAAACCGTCTTGGTGTATACCTGATGAGTGTGCAAATGCGTTTCTGCCTACCACTGCTTTGTTTGCCTGTACCGGCATACGCATCGTTTGTGAAACCAACTTGCTCAATGGATTAAGCATTTCGGTTTTTATATCTGAATATAAGCCTAAGTCTTTGTGTACTTTCAAAATCATGGCTACTTCTTCTAATGAAGTATTTCCTGCTCGCTCTCCTATGCCGTTTATGGTTACTTCTACTTGTCTAGCACCTGCTCTTATGCCAGCTATTGTATTTGCCGTAGCCATGCCAAGGTCGTTATGGTTGTGCATAGATAAAATAGCCTTATCTACGTTTGGTACATTGTTCATTAAGTAATGAACTCTGTCGTACATTTGGTGAGGCATCAAATATCCCGTCGTATCAGGAAGGTTCACCACCGTAGCCCCTGCTTTAATGACAGCTTCGGTAAGTCTCGCTAAAAACTCCAAGTCAGCTCTACCAGCATCTTCTGCGTAAAACTCCACATCTTCTACAAACGTTTTAGCATATTTTACTGCTTCTACGCCTCTTTGTAGAATTTCGTCTCTGTTACTATTAAATTTATACTGAATATGTATGTCTGAAGAGCCAATTCCTGTATGTATCCTTGGTTTTCTTGCAAATTTAAGTGCTTGTGCAGCTACTTCTATATCGTTTTTTACGGCTCTCGTAAGTCCACATACAGTTGCGTTTTCCACAACTTTAGATATTCCTTCTACAGATTTGAAATCTCCGGGGCTTGAAACCGGAAAACCTGCTTCTATAATGTCAACACCGAGTAGGTCCAGTTGCCTTGCAATCATTAGTTTTTCTTCTAAATTCAATTGACAACCAGGTACTTGTTCGCCATCTCTTAGCGTAGTGTCGAAAATATAGATTTTATCGCTCATCTGTAAGGTATTTAATTAATAAGAAATATCTCGGTTTTGCTTTTTTTGGATTACAAAAGTACGTAAAACTCATATCAAGTAAAATTGTGATGTGCCTCAAAAGGCAAATAAGGAATAATATGCTAAGTATATTGAAACAAACTGAAATTTTATTCTGTTAGTCTGAACTTATATTTTTAATTTTGCGGCATTGTTGATCGAATTTTAAACATTTGATAAAAGGGCTTGTCTTTTTATAGACATCCTCACGAAAATACCTATTATATGAGCAAAAGAACCAAAATTGTAGCTACTGTTGGCCCTGCGTCTGAAAGTGAAGAGACTTTGATTGCATTAGCAAACGCAGGCGTGAATGTATTTAGATTGAATTTTTCACACGGTACACATGAAGACCACCTAGAAAGAATCAAAAAAATTAGAAAGATAAATAAAGAGCATGGTTTTACATGTGCTATTCTGCAAGACCTTCAGGGCCCCAAAATCAGAGTTGGAGAAATGGAAGGTGGAAATGCAGGCGTAGAGCTTGTAGCAGGAAACTCTTTTATTTTTACTAATGAAACCGTAGTTGGAAATGCTCAAAGAGCTAGTACGCCATACAAAGGAATGTTTCAAGATGTAGTGTTAGGAGACAGGATTTTGATGGATGATGGTAAATTAGAAGTAAAAGTAGTAGCTGTAGATAAAGAAAAGCAAGAAGTTATTACTGAGGTTGTCTATGGTGGTTTATTGAAGCAGAAAAAAGGTGTTAACCTTCCCAATACAAACATTTCTCAGCCTTCTGTAACCGATAAGGATTGGGCTGATTTAGACTTTGGTCTTGCCAATGACGTAGATTGGATTGCACTTTCTTTCGTAAGAACTGCCAAAGAAATTATCGATATTAAGGAATATATTCAGTCTAAGGGTTCTATGGCGAAAGTTATAGCAAAATTAGAAAAGCCTGAGGCTATTACTAATATGGACGAAATAATAGAAGCAACTGATGCGGTTATGGTTGCTAGGGGAGACCTTGGTGTTGAAATGCCAGCTGAAGAAGTTCCTATTATTCAAAAAGTGTTAATCCATAAGTGTCATCTGGCGGCTAAACCTGTGATAGTGGCTACGCAAATGCTTGAAAGTATGATAGAAAGCCCTACTCCTACAAGAGCAGAAGTAGGTGATGTTGCCAATGCGGTATTAGACGGTGCAGATGCCGTTATGCTTTCAGCTGAAAGTGCTTCAGGTAAATATCCGATTCTTTCTGTAGAAACAATGTCTAAGACTATTCTTCATGTAGAGAAATACGGAGATCCTACTCGTTTATATTACCGTCATCATACACGTGTAAGTACGCCTGAGTATGTTTCTAAAGATAAAGACAACGATAACGTGATAATGGTAGGTTGTAGACTTGCTCGTGACCTTGATGTTAGTGCCTTAATCGGTATTACTTCTTCGGGTTACACGGCTGTTCGTCTGTCTCACCACAGACCCAAAGCCAATATTTATGTATTTACCTCAAATGAAAAACTAATGTCTCAGCTTAGCCTATATTGGGGTGTAGAGGCATTTTCATTAGAAGGTATGGCCATCTCTAACGAAAGCGATGTGGTTGAATCTGTGAAAAACTATTTGGTAGAGCATGGTAAACTGCATCAAGGTGATAAGTTTATAAATACCTTAAGTGTGCCTATTATGAAAGATAACAGAACCAATACCGTTAGATTGAGTGTAGTTAAATAATAGACCTTTCTAAAGTAATTGCAATCCCCAGGGTAGTTTAATAGCTATTTCTGGGGATTTTTTTTTCTTAACATTTCGTTAGCAACCTTTTGTGCTACTTTTTGCATCTAAGAGGTATAAAACAAAAAAACAATTAATATTATGAAAGCTCTATGGTTAATATTCGGATTCGTTTTCTTGGGCACGATTGCTAACGCCCAATATGACAGGTATGATACTTACGGATATGATGACTCGCCTCAAGAAAGGTATTATTACCAAGACGATTTTGACTGGCGTTGGGATGTGCGTGTGCGTATTTCTGATGGCATAAATTCAGGTTTACTTACTAGAAGAGAAGCCAATAGATTGTATGACCAATTGGAGCGAATAGAGCGTAAAGAATATGCATACCAAGCAGATGGATATTACAGTGCTTATGAGCAAGATGAAATCTGGAATGAGGTAACTTGGTTAAATCGTAAGTTAGGTTTGGAGCTTTATGACCGCGACAGAACCTACTATGGTTTCAGTGTAAGAGGTTTGGCTTTTAATGGCTACTTGCCTTGGTATTTTGGAAATAGATATGATTTTTACAGGTTTGATAGAAGAGGGTATGGAAGCATAAGGTTAGGATATGGGCATAGAAATTACTACTCAACCAACCATTATTATGCCAGAGTATGGAATAACAACCGCTCAAACAACGCTTACAACAGAACGTATTCTTCTCGTCCAAGTTATAACAATAACCGTTTGGACAATAGAAATAACTATGAAAGAAGTAGAAACACGGGTACTCCAAGAGGTGTAGAGCCGTCTAGAGGTCAAAGTGCAGGTAGGGGAGATGCTAATAGCAATAATAGATCGTATGGAAATAGTCGTTCTGAAAGTTCAAATGGAAGAACTTACGGAAATTCAAATCCTTCGAGCTCATCAAGAGGTGATCAAAGAAGTTCGGAATACGGAAATTCAAGTTCTTCAAGAAGTGAGCAAAGGGGATCTGCAACTTCTAGACCTTCTACAGAGGCAAGAGGCGATTCACGAAATAGCAGGAGCTCGGCCAATACTTCAGAAAGGTCATCGTCAAGATCAGAGAGTGGAGCTCGTAGCGATAGAAGTTCTTCTTCGGATAGAAGTAGTAGAACCAGAGGAAATTAAAGATTATATGAGAGTTTTGAAAATCAGAAAAAGTGGCTTGTTTCAGGCCACTTTTTTTTAGTGCCATACCTGGGTGATTTGGCCTTTGTATAGCTCTGGTCTTTGACCGTTGATATACATATTGTATATTTCTTCTGAAATATTCGGATAGAGATTAATATTTTTTAAGTCTGCTAAAGGTATCCATTCCGCGGCTATTGCTGTGGTTTCCTTAGGGTTTATAGTTGGCTTTCCATCTTTTATTTCTCCTTTAAAAACGCAATGAAGCGTAGTTTTTTCTTCGGTGTGTATTTCACCAACAAGTAGTAGTTCATTTGTATAAACCTCAAGATTTAGCTCTTCTTTTAGCTCTCTTTTGAGAGCCTCTGCCATGTTTTCGCCAAATTCTAGATTGCCACCTGGCAGACAGAATACATCTTGGTTACTGTAACAGTATTTGAGTGTTAGTAACTTTTGGTTTTCAATGATAATTATGGCCGGTCTAATATTCATTTTGTTACTAGTTTAGTTGTGATAGTTTGTACTATTTCGAAAAATTGTATCCTATTCCAAAGTTGGTTCTGAAGATTCCAATATCAAATTTTTTGCTTGCATACGGCGAAACTTCAAAAGCTAACTGAATTTTTTTGTACTTTTCAAAAGGGGCTGATCTAAAGCCAAAGTTTAAAAAGTATCCTTCAAAAGCTGAGTTTTGTTGGGCAAGGTTTAAGTAATTTAGTTTTACTCCGCCACCCGTGTAAAATTTAGCTTTTGGGTTATTGTTGAGGTTTATTTCGGGAGAAATATCAGAGCTTAATGATGAAAAATATGAATTGGTTTGGAATTTTAAGTCTAACCAAAGTCTTTTATTTGGGTTGGAACTCACGCCTAAAACCGAATTGAACGGGTAGTATACTACACTTTGTGCAGTCGTTACTAATGTGCTAAATAAGATTAGGCTTAAAACAAGTATATTTTTTGTCAATGCTATTTTGATTTATTCTGCCAAATTTAAGAATTCCGCTGCATTTATTTTAGATGTAGCTGTAGTACTTTCCACTAATTCGTTTATTTGGCTGATTACCTCAAAAAAAACTTTTAGGTTTTCTTTCGATATGTTTTCTTGGATGCCGTTGTTAAATTTTATCACACCATCTCTCGCATAGTTTCTCTTTTTTTTGCCTAATTCGGTTAGGAAAACCTTTACGAATCGCTTGTCTTTACTATCTATTTCTCTATAGATCCAACCTTTTTCCTCAAGAGACTTTAGCATTCGAGTTAAGCTTCTTGGCTCCATGCCTATAGAAGGTCCAATTTTGGTAGCTGGGGTTCCGTTTTCGGTGTCGATATTTAATAATACATATCCTATAGACATTGTCATCTCCTCAGAGGCTGCGTATAAATTATACATTCTTGAGATGGCATGCCAAGTCCACTTTATATGGAAGTCTATCGTTTTTTCTTTCTTCATATTCTTGATTCACGTCAGTAACACTTTTACAAAACTAAGAGTTTTTAGATAGTATGCAAGCATACTATTTATTTTATCTTAAAAATCAATTTAAAAAGGCCAATTCTGAATCAAGGTTTTATTATTAAAAACCATTGTTTTTTTCTGAGAAGGGTAGAAGATATTTACGATGTTGGTTTGGTCTTCAAAAGTTTCCTGCATGATGGCATTATAGAAGGTGTAGTTTTTTATGCTGCCGCAGTTTTCTATTTCAAAATAGACCCAAGTACCATCAGATTCTTGTTCTTTACCATAAAAACGGGCCAGTTTCACCTCCTTTTGAGGTGAAACTATAGCCAGATTTTTCATGATATATTTTTCTAATAAGGCGTCAACCGCTTTAGAGTTGTCTTCAATTTTTACTTTTATGCCTTTGTTTTGTGCAGTTAAAACTTGCTCTAAATCGTCTGTAAATAAGCGGATCGATAACTCCAACGACTTAGTATCTTTATTAAAGTGTATTTCAGTTATTGAGGTATGATAATCGTGTTTGGTGGTGGTTCCAAATAAAAGAATAGCACTTAAAACCCAAACCTTTAACATGTTTTTAGAAAAGTAGTTTTATGGTATCATTAAATAATACATATGCCATTAGACCAAGGAGGATAAAGGTGCCTATTTGCTGTGTCCGCTCCATAAATTTTTCAGATGGTTTGCGTCCACTGATCATTTCGTAAAGTAGTACCAATACGTGCCCACCATCAAGTGCGGGAATAGGTAAGGCATTCATAAATGCCAGTGCCATTGATAATAGTCCTGTAAGTCTCCAAAACCTTTCCCAGTCCCAATATCCGCCAAACATCTGCGATAAACCTACGGGTCCACTTAGGGCATTTGATGCTGATATGTGTCCTTTGAATATTCTAGAAAAACCATTTATTTGCTGTGGTATTACCGCCAAAGCCTCAGATGAGCCAACTTTTATTGCTTCAGGAAGGCTATATTCCATTTTCGTAGAATTCAAAAGAATTTTAGGGTTAAAACCAATAGTAGAGTCAGAAGTAACTTTAGGGAATATCTTCATGGTTGTGCCATTTCTTTCTATTCCAAGTTCTATTTTCTTGTTAGCTTCTTTTCTAATAAGTGGCTGAATCTCTTGATAAAAAGTGATAGGTTTTCCGTTAATACTCACGATTTTATCTCCTTCTCTAAGGCCTGCCTCTTCAGCTGGCATGCCTTTAGCTACTTTCAGTATAGAAAACGGAAGTATAGGTTCTATGAAAGGTGCTTTTTGTGCAATTTTATTTATCAGTTCGTTCGGAACTGCAATCTCTAAGTTTTGACTATCTCTTTTTATTTCAAAGGTTACGTTTTCACCAGTGATTGAAGCCCTAAGGTCGCTAAAGGTTTTATAGTCTTTGCCGTTTATCGAGATAACCTTATCGCCTGTTTTTAAACCGATACTTTCGGCAAGTGGATATGCGAAAATACCTTTCTTGTTAACTTCTTGTTTCGTAAAGTCCTCGTCGCCCCAATAGTATTTTACACCTGAATATATCAAAACACCTAAAATGATATTCACGATAATTCCGCCTAACATCACCATTAGTCGCTGCCATGCTGGCTTTGATCTAAATTCCCAAGGCTCGGGCTCGGTAGCTAGTTGAGATGCGTCTTTTGTTTCGTCTATCATTCCAGCTATGTCTACATAGCCGCCTAAAGGAAACCAGCCAAGGCCGTATTCAGTGTCTCCTTTTTTCTTCTTCCAGAGAGCAAAGTTTAATACATTAGGTAAGGGAAAAAGGAAATCAAAAAAAATATAAAATTTATTAACTCTGATTCCGAAAATACGAGCGAAGATAAAATGTCCAAATTCGTGTAGACCTACTAAAATTGTTAGAGCCAACAAAAGTTGGGCTGCCATAATTAATCCTTCCATATACTTAAATTACTTACGCTTAATTTGTGTGCGTTGTTACGCTTTATATCTCAAACGATATTCTTATTTTAATAATTTCTATTTTCACAAAAATCGACATTAATTTTTCAAAAGCCATCATTTTTTGAGGTAAAGATTAATAAAAGCGGTTCAAAGTTGATTTTGTTTTTCTTAGTTACACAAATGATTTAGAATCTGCCTATGCCTAATTACAATGAATTGAGAAAAAACTTAGATTTTAGTTAAGAATGGAAAGAGTAGACTTTTGAATTCTAAGCAAATAAAAAAAGGATGTTTTGGATAATCTATTAAAAAAAAACACCCGTTTCGGAAACCAATACGGGTGTTTTGCTACTAAATCCACACAACTTTATACAAATGTAATGCTTTTTAAATTGTATTTGCAAATTTTTTGAATGATTTATCAATTGATTTAAATCAATTTTTAATTTTCCAAGAGAATAGGATAAAAAAATCGTATTTGTTGAAAAAGTTTAACAAAAAAAGGCCAGAAATTACTTTCCGGCCTTTTTAATTATAATACGTATTTGTCTTTATTAAAAATCAGAACTAGATGCACTTGCTGATAAAAACTCTCTGTTAAGTTTTGCAATGTTTTCTAATGATATTCCTTTAGGGCATTCTGCTGCACAAGCACCCGTGTTGGTACAAGAACCAAAACCTTCCGCGTCCATCTGGGCTACCATTTTTAGGGCTCTACTTTCACGTTCAGGTTGGCCTTGTGGAAGTAATGATAATTGTGAAACTTTAGCTGAAACAAAAAGCATTGCTGATGCATTTTTACATGCAGCCACACAAGCACCACAACCGATGCAAGCTGCTGCCGCAAAGGCTTGGTCAGAAGTTTCTTTTCCTATTGGTAAATTGTTTGCATCTTGGGCATTTCCTGTGTTGACAGAAACAAACCCTCCTGATGCAATTACTCTATCAAAAGCTGATCTGTCTACTACTAAATCTTTTATAACAGGAAAAGCGGTAGCTCTCCAAGGTTCTACTACGATAGTGTCTCCATCTTTAAACGATCTCATGTGAAGTTGACACGTTGTTACACCTTCAAGAGGTCCATGAGGTTTACCGTTTATGTGCATTGAGCACATGCCACAAATACCTTCTCTACAGTCATGGTCAAAAGCGATAGGTTCTTGACCTTCTGTAATAAGTTCTTCATTTAATACGTCAAACATCTCTAGGAAAGACATATCTGGTGACACATCTTTAACTTGATAATTTTCCAAAGTCCCTTTGGCGTTATTGTTTTTTTGACGCCATACTTTTAACGATATATTCATAGTATTACTTTTTTGTCTCTCAAGGCCGTAGTAGGTCTTTCAAAATACTGGTAAATTAAAAAAGAAAAGGATATTGTAACTATCCAAAAAATAAAATAATTTATAATTGCCTGCCTTCCGCTTTCTGCTCTATTGTAAATATTAATAAAATTAAAAACCAATGATGCATTTATTAAGTACATCGAATATGAAATTTTGCTTATAAATGTAACAATCTTATTAACCATGTTTTCTGCATCTATATTCCAAGTCGACAAAAATGGTAGCGTTGATAAAATAAATATACTGCACAAAACATCATAATTCATTTTATAAAAATTGGACTCAGCTACTGGATAAAATTTAAATAGATATCCAAGCCCAATCACTCCAAATACAATTAGACCGTTTTTGTATTTGAGCCAAATATTTGAATAATAAATAGACAAATAAGCACCCAAAACACCATAAACTATAGAGTCTACTCTAAATATGACTACATCTCTAAACTCTTTTATCCATGTAAAGGTATCTAAGTTAGGAAATTGATTTCCGATTAGATTTCTCGCTATGATTGATCCAAAGATTATTAAAACTGTTCCTGTTAAGACTATTTTCTGAATACTTCTTTTAATGAAAAAAGATAACAATACACAAAAAATAGGAAACCCTAAATAGAACCACTCTTCAACTGCTAGACTCCATGATTCAGTAAAGAAATGAAAACATCTAACCACATTAAAGTTTTGTAAAAAAAGCGGATATCTCCACAAACCTTCGATGTTAAAATTCCTATTTCTAACAAAATAAAAAACTAAATTAAGAGCTAAAATTAAATAGAAATTAGGTAAAGTTCTAAACCATCTCCTTTTCCAAAATGCTACTATTTGGTTTATTTCAAAACTCCCAGTTTTACTAAACTCTTTAATAAATATTCTTCCAATTAAAAATCCACTTAGACAAAAAAACAAATCCACTCCGTCAACAAACCATAAGTCTGGAAAACTTGGGAAATATGGTGTTAGAAACTCTCTTCCGTGCAATAGACAAACTAGCAAGATCGCTACCGTACGCAAAAGGTCTAAACCAAAAATCCGAGACTGAGCGGACATGTTTTTGTTATTTGTAATTCCTCTGTGCAATTTTAATATTCTCGTATTGCAATTCTTCTTTGTGTAACTCCCACTTGCTATCACCTTCGTGAGCCCAAGCAGCTACATACATGTAGTTTTCGTCGTCGCGTTGAGCTTCTCCACCGTTTTCTTGGTATTCTTCTCTAAAGTGACCACCACAAGATTCATTTCTGTTAAGTGCATCGATACACATCAGTTCTCCTAACTCGATGAAGTCGGCTACTCTTCCTGCCTTGTCTAATTCTGGGTTAAAGCCATCCATATCTCCCAAAACTCTAACATCGCTCCAGAATTCTTTTTTCAAGGCTTGGATTTCTGATATTGCTTCGGTTAAACCTTTTTCATTTCTAGCCATTCCGCATTTTTCCCACATGATTTTCCCTAATCTCTTGTGAAACGACTCAGGCGATTGCTTACCTTTTATGTTTAATAAATGGGATAACCTTGCCTTCACGTTTTTCTCTGCTTCTTCAAATGCAGGGTGATCCGTTGGCATTGCTTTTGTTTTTATTTCGCCTGAAAGGTATGCACCAATAGTGTAAGGAATTACAAAATATCCATCTGAAAGACCTTGCATTAAAGCAGATGCTCCTAGTCTGTTTGCTCCGTGGTCAGAGAAGTTTGCTTCTCCTAATGAATAGAGGCCAGGAACTGTGGTCATTAGGTTGTAATCAACCCAAAGGCCACCCATTGTGTAGTGCACTGCAGGGTAAATTTTCATTGGCACTTCGTATGGGTCTTCTCCAGTGATTTGTTTGTACATGTCAAACAAGTTACCGTACTCTTCCTTAACTACTTCTTTTCCGAGTCTTACCAGGGTATCGTAGTCAGGGTTTTCTATACCTAGTTTTGCAGCTTCTGATTTACCGTATTTGTTAACAAGGTTATACTTGAAGTCTAAGTAAACTGCCATTTTGGTGGCTCCTACACCATAGCCTGCGTCACACCTTTCTTTAGCAGCTCTTGATGCAATATCTCTAGGTACTAAGTTTCCAAAGGCAGGATATCTTCTTTCTAAGTAATAATCTCTATCCTCTTCAGGGATATCGTTGGCTGCTCTTTTATCGTCTTTTTGTTTTGGTACCCATATTCTACCGTCATTTCTCAATGACTCTGACATAAGTGTCAGTTTAGATTGGTGGTCTCCCGAAACCGGAATACATGTAGGGTGAATTTGTGTAAAACAAGGGTTTGCAAAGAAGGCTCCATTTTTGTGTGCTTTCCATGCAGCAGTTACGTTTGATCCCATTGCATTAGTAGAAAGATAAAATACGTTTCCGTATCCACCCGTACATAGCAATACTGCGTGTCCGAAATGTCTTTCTAGCTCACCTGTCACCAAGTTTCTTGCTATAATTCCTCTCGCTTTTCCATCTATTTTTACTACATCAAGCATTTCATGGCGTGAGTACATCTGAACTGCACCTTTACCTACTTGACGTTCAAGAGCCGAATAAGCTCCCAATAAAAGCTGCTGACCTGTTTGACCAGCGGCATAAAATGTCCTTTGCACTTGGGTACCACCAAATGATCTGTTTCTAAGCATGCCACCGTAGTCACGTGCAAATGGTACACCTTGAGCCACACATTGATCTATAATATTAACCGATACCTCGGCTAGCCTATGTACGTTTCCTTCACGAGATCTGTAGTCGCCACCTTTAATAGTATCATAAAATAATCTATACACTGAATCACCATCATTTTGATAGTTTTTTGCAGCATTGATACCACCTTGAGCAGCTATTGAGTGTGCTCTACGTGGCGAGTCTTGGAAACAAAAAGCTTTTACTTTATATCCCATTTCTGCCAATGTAGCCGCAGCTGAAGCACCAGCAAGACCAGTACCTACTACGATAATCTCTAAGCTCCTTTTATTGGCAGGGTTTACCAAAGGCACGCTTGATTTATATTTTGTCCATTTTTCAGCTATTGACCCTTCAGGTACTTTAGCGTCTAATTTAAATGTTACTTCTGCCATTTTGATATAATTTTACCTAGGTTTTATTATTTGAAAATATAGAAATAAATAGGCATAGCTGCGTATCCAATAGGTATTAGAATTGCAAAAATCCATATGCCGATATTTTTTATAAGTGGTGTGTATTTAGGGTGGTTAATTCCCAATGTTTGGAATGCACTTTGAAAGCCATGATACAGGTGGAATGAAACTGAGAACATAGCTAAAACATAAAATAGTACCAATAGTATACTTTGGAAGCTGTAACCCACAACTGTATATAGATCTTTTACAATTACTGTTTTTGTGCCTGCAGCTTCATTGTATGTTTCAACTTTTTTTGTCAATTGCGTGTATCCATCTTCCATCATCGTGGTTTGTACTTCGCCTGTAGCTAGGTTTTCGGTGTATTGTACAAACGGTAGGTTTTCATTGTGGTATTTGTACCAAAAATCACTCATGTGAACCACGATATATACCAATAGAATAGTCCCTAAAACAGCCATGTTTCTACTGAAAACACTTGAGTTGTTGTTTGAAACTGCGTAGCCAACTGGTCTAGCTTTCTTGTTTTGAAAAGTTAAATAAAGTCCCCAAAACGCATGAAACAGAATTAATCCATAGTTTACATAAGAAACTATCTTAATTAATGGAAATGTGGTCATAAAGACTGCATAATTATTAAATGCATAGCCTCCGTCATTTTTAAACAACTGTAAATTACCAATTAGGTGAACCACTAAAAAGGTACATAAAAACAAGCCCGTAAGAGCCATCAAAAGCTTTTTGCCGATTGAGCTTGATAAAGATTTGGTTATCCAAGACATAATAAAATGGTATTATTATTTTTAAAAATTGATTGGTAATGAATACTTAGAAAAATCCAATTTCTATTTATCTTCCAAAAGTACTCTACAATCTTTTTAGAATCAATATAAAAAACAATAATTTGGTAAATTTTTAATCTCGGAGTTTCAACTCAGTGATTAATAAAAATGTTTAATTTTTTTAATTTTCCAAAATATCGCGTATTCACTTCCGGTTTATATAAATTTATTACTTAAGAAATGCTCTTAAAGCCACAAAAACCTTGTAAAACCTCTGGAATATTAATTCCTTCTTCAGTTTGATTATTTTCTAAAATGGCTGCTAGGATTCTTGGCAATGCCAATGCCGAGCCATTTAAAGTATGTAATAATTGTGTTTTCCCGTCAACTTTGGTTCTTAGTTTTAGCCTATTTGCTTGGTAGGTTTCAAAATTAGAAACAGAGCTAACTTCTAGCCAGCGTTCTTGTGCTGCCGAATACACCTCGAAATCAAACGTAAGTGCTGAAGTGAAACCCATATCTCCGCCACAAAGTCTGAGAATTCTGAAAGGCAAGTTTAGCTTGGTCAAAAGTGATTTTACATGCTCCACCATTTCGTCTAAAGCTTGGTAAGACTCTTCGGGTTTTCTAACCTGTACAATCTCTACTTTGTCAAACTGATGAAGTCTATTAAGTCCTCTTACATGAGCACCCCAGCTACCTGCTTCTCTTCTGAAACAAGGTGTGTATGCTGCATTTTTTACCGGCAATTCTGATTCTGAAAGAATCACGTCACGGTACATGTTAGTGATAGGTACTTCTGCGGTAGGAATCAAATAAAGATCATCAGCTGTAGCGTGATACATTTGGCCTTCTTTGTCAGGTAATTGGCCTGTTCCGAAACCCGATGCTGCATTAATTACGATTGGCGGTTGTACTTCCTGATAACCTGCGGCCTCAGCTTCATTCAAGAAAAAGTTAATTAAAGCTCTTTGAATTTTAGCCCCTTTTCCCTTATAAAAAGGGAAACCCGCACCCGCTACTTTGTTTCCTAACTCAAAATCTATGATGTCATACTTTTTGATTAGCTCCCAGTGTGGTTGAGCCTTATCGTATAGCTTCGGGATTTCTCCTTGGCTATAAATCGTCACGTTTTCCTCGGGTGTTCTTCCTTCTGGTACTGACTCATGCGGGAGGTTAGGGATGGTTACCATAAGGTCCAAAAGCTTTGTTTCCAGTTCTTTTAGGTTTTCTTCCAACTCTTTTGACTCTACCTTTAAAGATGCAGTTTTAGCTTTTAAAGCTTCGGCTTCCTCTTTTTTGCCTTCTTTCATTAAACCGCCAATTTGTTTTGCTAGTTGGTTTGATTGGGCAAGGGTATCGTCTAGGTTTTGCTGACAGTCTTTACGGTTTTGGTCAAGTTCCAGCACTTGGTCTACCACCTCCGCGGCATTTTTAAAGTGCTTTTTTTGTAATGCCTTTACGGTTAGCTCTTTATTTTCTTTTATGAAGTTTAGCTGTAACATAATATCCTTCTATGGTAGTTAATTTGTCCTAAATGATAGTTGAGGTGGCCTACAAGGTGTACTAAAAAGTAACTTGTCTGCATTTTTTCATCTCCAAAAACTGCAATTGGATAAATGGAACTTAGCGTGCCTTCGTCCATGTTTTGGAGGGTTTTCACCACAACTTCTTTTGTATGTTTAATGCCTTTCAAAAGATTTTCCTTCGAAACCTTATCAGAAAACTCAAGCGGCCTATTTCTTACATAACCCGATTGTCCTATTTCGGCTCCAATGTAGGTTAATAGGTTTCCCTGTATATGTAAACACAAGTTTCCAGCCGAATTACTTATTCCTTCTGCCATTTTCCATAAATCGTCCTCATTTTGATAGGCGTTTATTTCTTGGTAAAGGCTGTTCAGGTCTTTTTCGAAAACTTTTGAAAGGGAATTTTTCATATTAAAATTTGAATAAACCTTCGTTTAATGCCTCTAAGGCTGCGTTTTTGTATTTTGTGTCCACCAAAATTGACATATTGTGCTCTGATGCACCATAAGCAATCATTCTTACGGGTATGTCAGAGAGAGTATCAATCACTGTTTTTGCTATACCAGATTTGTCTGCTGAAAAATTTCCAACCACACAAATGATACTTTGGTTGTAATCATGAGGCTCTAAGTCTGCAATCAGATTTAGTTCTTCTGTAATTTGGTCTAAATTTTCAGGATTGTCTATCGTTACTGCAACCGAAACTTCAGAAGTGGTAATCATGTCTACGGGTGTTTTATATTTTTCAAATACCTCAAACACTTTACGTAAAAATCCGTAAGCATTTAGCATTCTGGTAGAATGAATATATATCGCCGTTATATTGTCCTTTGCAGCAATCGCAGTAAATTCGGATACTTGAGTTACGTTTGCGGTTATAAGTGTTCCCGGTGCTTTTGGCTCCATGGTGTTTTTTAAACGTACGGGCACGCCTCTCATTTTAGCTGGGGTAATAGTGCTCGGGTGGAGTATTTTTGCTCCAAAATATGCAAGTTCGGCCGCTTCTTCGAAACTCAACTCTCTGACAGGAAAGGTGCGTTTTACGATACGAGGGTCGTTGTTATGCATGCCGTCTATATCTGTCCAAATCTGAATTTCTTCGGCTCTAGTAGCACCTCCAATTAGTGAAGCTGTATAGTCAGATCCTCCTCTTTTAAGGTTATCTACTTCGCCTCTTGGGTTTCTACAAATAAATCCTTGAGTTACTATAATCTGCTTGTCAGTTTGAGCATCTAATAATGCAGTAAGTTTTTCCTCTATTACATTAAGCTCTGGTTCATTGTCTGCATCTATACGCATAAAAGCCAAAGCAGGAATAAGCACTACTGAGTCGCCTACTTCTTCTAAATAAGCTGAAAAAAGTTGCGTAGAAAGGATTTCTCCTTGTGCCACCAATTCTTTGTCTTGCTTTATGGTAAAAGGGCTAATGCCCGCCAAAGAAGAAATGAAATTAAATTCTTTGTCTATTATTTTTTGACCTTTGGCTAAACTTTCAGGCGTACCAAAAAGCTCTTCAATAAAGGTTTGATAGTGTTTTTTTAAAGCAACTATTTTTTCATCCGCAAGCAAAACATTATTAGATTTAATGGTTTCGCCTATTTCTAATAAACCATTGGTGGTCCCCGATAGGGCCGAAAGAACCACTATTTTTTTATTTTGGTTTTCGGTTACTAGGTTTCTGATCGATTTCATCCTTTCGGGCTTTCCTACTGAGGTGCCCCCAAACTTCCAAACTTGCATAATTTACTATTTTGCCTTATTTATATTGAAAAAACGTTATATTTTCTATTTTAATCCGAGCATTTTTATGGCCGTAATGGCTGCCTCATCTCCTTTGTTGCCGTGTATTCCGCCAGCTCTGTCAAGTGCCTGCTGGTGCGTGTTGGGTGTCAAAACCCCAAAAATAACGGGCTTGTTATATTTTAACGATACGTCAGTAAGTCCACCTGCTACAGCATGATTTATGTAATCATTGTGTTTAGTTTCTCCCTGAATCACACAGCCTATGGCAATAACAGCCGCAACTTCTTCTTTTTGAGCATAAATTTGTGCTCCAAAACTCAACTCATAGCTACCCGGAACATATATTTTCGAAACATTAGCTTCTTTAGCCCCATAGGCCAAAAGTGTATCTATCGCTCCTTGAGCTAATGGCTCGGTGATGTCTTCATTCCATTCGGCTACTAGTATTACAAACTTTTTGTCTGATATATCAGGTAAGTTTTCAGTTTTAAAAATGCTTAAATTTTTATGAGCAGATGACATATTCTTGATAATTTAAAATCTGGATACAAAAAAGGGATAAACCTGAATTGGCTTATCCCTTAGATTATAGTAATAATCACAGTTACTCGCCCGCTTCTGCTTCGAGTCTGGATTTGTATTTCTTAGCCATTACTACTTCTTGAGAAGCAGGATATTGTTCAATGATAGACGCATAAACATCTAATGCACCTTTGCTGTCTTTAGCCTCTGTGTAAGCAGTAGCTAATTTCATCATATAACCAGGAGTAGCAAACTTATTAGGTTTAAAGTCTACTGCTTTTTTGTAATACGTGATGGCATCTTGTGTTGCTTTAGTTTCCATGTAGCAATCTCCAATTAATGCGTATGCTTTACCTTGTACCACTTCGTCAGATGAAGAAAATTTATCAAGTCTTTCTATCGCCTCTTTAAACTTGCTTTGGTTCATTAATGCTATACCTGCATATAAGTTAGCAAGTTTTCCTGCTTTTGTAGAACCGAAATTGTCTGCTACTGAAAGTAAACCTTCGTTTCCACCTTGTCCTTTAAGAGCTGCATTTAATGAGTCTGCTTCAAAAGAAAATACTGCATCATATAGTGCGGTTTGTGCTTCTTTTTCTTGTGTTTGTGTATAATAGTTATACCCAAAGTATAAAGCTACGATTGCCAAAAGACCACCGCCAACTATAGTAAGAAGTTTACTGTTTTTTTCTAAAAAACCTTCTGCTTTAAAAAATTCTTTTTTAAGAGCATCAGCACTTTCTATGATTTCAATACCTGAATTATCTTTTTTTGCCATTGATTCAAAATTTTTGGAGTGCAAATTTATGAAATTGATTTTTATGATTTACACTTTACTGATTAAAAAATGTGCCAAAGTCGATAATAAATAAAAAAAAGACCTCGATTGAGGTCTTTTTGAGTTTTTTATTCCATTACAAAAGGATAATCTTCTTGAACATATATGTCTTTGAAGGCTTCTTCTGGTTCTGGCCAAGGTGATTCTTCTGCAAATTTCACAGATTCATCTACTTGAATTTTAATTTTTGCGTCAATTGCTGCTAGCTCCTCTTCAGTAGCTATTTTGTTTGATAGAATCCTGTCTTTGATTAACTCTACTGGGTCTCTCATTTTCCATTCCGCTACTTCTTCTTTCGTACGGTATTTCTGAGGATCAGACATTGAGTGTCCTCTAAATCTATAAGTTTTAAACTCAAGGAAAGTTGGGCCGTCTCCTTTACGAGCTCTGTCTGCTGCTCTGCTTACTGCTTCGTGAACTATCTCTACGTCCATGGCGTCAACTGGCTCAGCTGGCATATCATATGCTTCTGCTAATGTGTAAAGCTCTCTTACGTTTGAAGTTCTTTCTACTGATGTACCCATAGCATAACCGTTGTTTTCCACCACGAATATGGTAGGTATTTTCCAGGTCATGGCCATGTTAAATGCCTCGTGTAATGCTCCTTGACGAGTAGCTCCATCACCGAAATAACAGATACAAAGTTTACCGGTGTTGTTATACTTTTCAGCAAAACCGATACCCGCTCCCATTGGTATTTGAGCACCTACTATACCGTGGCCGCCCATAAATCCAACTTCTTTGTCAAAGATGTGCATAGAGCCACCTTTTCCTTTTGTGGTACCTGTAGCTTTTCCATAAAGCTCCGCCATTATTTTCTTCGGGTCAGTACCCAATGCCAACGGATGACCGTGGTCTCTATACGCGGTAATATATTTATCTCCTTTTTCTAAAGCAGAAACTGCACCAGATGAACACGCCTCTTGGCCAATGTACAAGTGACAGAAACCACGTATTTTTTGCTGTCCGTATAATTGTCCAGCCTTTTCTTCGAATTTACGTTGAAGCTGCATAGACTCATACCAATAGATGTATTGGTCTTTTGTGTAAGTGAGCTTAGCTGCTTCTTTCTTTTTTGATGCTGCCATAAGGTTTTAACTTAGAATTTTTATTGGTCTGCAAAAATAGGGATTAAAAACTATTTCAATTATAAAATGTCAACAAAATCTACAGCTTTGGAAAAATCATAACATTTTTCGCTGATATTTTGCTCATCGTGGTTGCTTATCTGTAGGATAACCTGCGAATAGCTAAGTTTCATTTCTGGATGATGATTCTGATTTTCGGCAATTTCAAAAACCGCATTCGCAAACTTTACTACTTCTTTGAAGTTTTTGAACTTGAAGGTTTTAGTCAGTGAGCCTTCCTCAATTTGCCAATCGTTGGTATTTAGTGCAGCTAAGTGCTCTTCTGTTATTTTCATATTGTTTTAAATGCTTCTGGATATTCTAAACGAAGTTTTTGATGAATAGTTTTGTTAGTGTTTAATTCAGCCCAAATGCAAATGATGAAAATAGAAATAATACCCGCAAGAAACCACGGTTGATACCAAAATGCTTTTTTGTTTCCTTCGGTCATTATAAAATTGAAAAGATTTAAAAATGAACCTGAAATCGAAATCCAGAAGGGGTAGTATTTTTTTTGTAGAAGTTTTTCTTTTAACTCTTTTTTCATTTTTAGGTATTTGATAAATGAGTATAATCCAAGCGGTATAATGATGGAACCTATAATTGCAACAGGGTGAATCATATAGAATGTTTGAAAAATGAAATAAAAAAGTACGTATATTAAACCTGTATAAACAAGTTTTGGAATCTTGAAAAATCTTAAAAATTGCTTCCAATATTTCTTTCTGCTTTCTGAAAATACGGCACTTGTTCTCTGCTCTACGAAATCAGAAAAGCCAAAAAGGCCGAACTCTTTGTATTTAGATAATAATACATCACTAAATGTAAGGCTCGGATATTTCGTTAGTTCTTCTTCGATTGCAGATGCCAGGTGATCTACCAATTCTACTTTAATATCGTAAAATTCCACATTTTTGCTATCTATAAAGTCTTCTATTTCCTCTATTTGATCTGTATTGAGTTTCACAGCTTAAACAGTTTTACTTTTTTTAAAATTTTAAATAAAATCTCAAGAATGCTAATAGAAAAAATAAAAAATGATATGATCATTATTTTCTTAAAAACTGAGTTAGATTCTGAGTTATCAGAATAGCCATTGGTTAGATTAAAAATATTAATTGTTAAAAGGCTTATTCCCATGAAAATAGTACTAATTGCTCCAACTTTAAATGTTGATTTCAAATTTTTCTTTTTAAATTCAATTGATTGGCTTTGAGAAGGTAAAAGTTTTTTTAAACTAAATTTTGGTTTTGTAAGATAAAAGATAACGATTGTTTGAATAAAATAAATAGCTAAAACCATCAACCAAAATTGCTCTATATATTTGGTAAAGGTAAAAATGCTAAAACAAAAAAGTACCCATATTAATATCCGGAAAGTTGTAAATTGTTTTAGTATTGTTTTTTTTAAGTCACGCATTAATTCTTTCTCATAAAGATTTAAATGCTCCATTTCAAAAGCTTTTAGTCCATAATAGGTGTCAATTTTTGTTTTCTGGAATTCTTTTCCTGAAAATGTATAAACAACCGAATGAAAAGCATTGTAAAATTCTTCTCCATCATCCATCCTTTGTTCGATACTTGTTATAAAATGATCTAGGATTTCATCAAAAAACTCTTTGTATTCAATTTCCCAATCAAGAATATATTTTTCTATTTCCTCTATTTGATCTGTATTGAGCTTCATTTTGGATTCTTTAAAATTGAACTTTTAAGATGTTTATGTCTTTTATGAACAGTTTGGTTTGAATTAAATATGAAATAATAGTAGATAAACTATATGTAAATAATGTCCCGAATAGGGTCAAACTTGTTTTTGTGATAGGGATTTGGAATAAGGCATAGCTTTGGAAAAATAGTAATACGATTATTAAAGGGAATATTAACAGCTTTAGAATTGCAATTTTTCTTATTTCGAAACGTGCGTCTTTTTTGTAAATCAGATTAAGTATGTGTTTTATCCCTGTGTTTTTTAGGTTGTCAACTAATGAGGAATTACTTAAAACAGCAGCAAGGAATGGATAAGTAATACCTAAACAAAAACCTCCCCAGAAACTTATCTTAGAATCATTAAACGATAATTCTTCAAATTGGCTATATAAAACTTTGTATTGAAATATTGTAAAAAATATCCAAAATACGATTCTGAAACTGAGTAGATGTTTTAGACTAAATTTAAAATACTCTTTTTTAATTTTTTTATCAATGGCTGAATATTGCGAGCTTTCTAGAGCTTTCAGTCCATATACTTCAGTTATCTCTCCATATGATACCTTTTGCTCTAAATTTTCAAATTGTCTATGTGCATCAGTAAAGGCGGAATAATAGTCTATTCCCTTTTCCATTTGTGTTTCTATTTCCGAACAGTAATGGTCTAACATTTCGTCGTAGACTTCTTTGTATACAAGGTTCCAGCTTGATATGTAGTTTTCTATTTCGGTAATTTGCTTGTTTGTGAGTTTCATGATAAGTTCAGTTTTGGATTGAGTATTAAGTTTAGGTTTTCTGCAAAAGCCTTTAGTTCTGCTATTCTATTTACAGCTACTTCATTGCCTTTAGGTGTTATTTTATAGTATTTCCTCACACGGCCATCTACTTTTTCAGACTCTGCAGTTAATACTTCTTCTGCTTCTAGTTTATGTAAAATCGGATATAGTGCTCCTTCTGTTATTTGAATATCGTCTTGAGTGAGTTCTTTTACTTTTTGAGTAATTTCGTAGCCGTACATGCGACCGTTGTCATGTAAGAGTTTCAAAATTATGGTACTTAAACTTCCTTTTAAATGCTGATTCATGTTTGTTTTTATTTTACACAAATATATACTTAAGATTCTTATGCATCTAAATGTTATGCATAGTTTTTTTAAAATTATAATAAACCGAAATCAAGGGGGTTTTTTAGAATAGGGTTTTAACTTTGTGGTTATATGTTTCTTCAAAAACTTCAGCTGGTTAATTTTAAAAACTATGAGAATTCATTTTTTGAGTTTTCAGAGGGATTGAACTGTATCGTGGGTAAGAATGGCAGCGGTAAAACCAATTTGATGGATGCCGTTTATTTTTTGTCTTTGAGCAAAAGTTCCATTCACAACCAAGACGTGCTAAGCATTAAGTTTGAAGAAGATTACATGCACATAGAGGGGGTTTTTTGTAAAGAAAATTCAGAACTTATTACCTGCAGTATGCAGAGAGGCGGTAAAAAGATGTTTTTTCAAGACAAAAGCCCTTACGAAAGGATGGGGGATCACATTGGAAAGTACCCGGTGGTGTTAATTGCTCCTGATGACACCGACCTCATAAGAGACAGCAGCGATACAAGGCGAAAGCTTTTTGACGGTATCATTGCTCAGCTTGATAGCGATTATTTGAAAACGTATCAGGTTTATAACCGGACCTTAGATCAGCGAAACAGCCTTTTAAGGCAATTTGGCGAGCATAATTATTTCGATGAGGATTTGCTGAATATTTATACGGAGAAGCTTTTGATTTTAGGAGAGGAGATTTATCAAAAACGAAAAACTTTTGTAGAAGATTTCCTGCTTATTTTTAAAAAATATTATGCTTTTCTGTCAGAAGGAAACGATGAGGTGCATATTGGATATAAGTCTGATTTGGCTTCTGCCAATACTAAGAATTTATTTAAGGCTAGTTTGGCGGCTGATTTGGCAGCTCAAAGAACTACTAAAGGTATTCATAAAGACGACTATGAATTTACTATGGACCAAATGGCGGTTAAGAAATTTGGCTCTCAGGGTCAAAAGAAGAGTTTTATTATGGCCATTCGTTTGGCTCAGTTTGAAATCTTAGAAAGCCAAAAAGGCTTTAAGCCGATACTTTTGTTAGATGATATTTTTGATAAGTTAGACGAGAAACGAATCGCTAAACTTGTAGAAATGATTGATAATAATTCGTTTGGACAGGTTTTTTTAACTGATGCGAGAGAAAATCGCACGAAGGAACTTCTATCCGAGATAGAAGTTCGCTTTCATGTGATTGCTTAATTATAGGGCTCTGTCGAGGTGAACGTATCCACCATCTACATGTATTAACTGACCAGTGGTATGGCTTGACCGGTTTGAAATCAAGAATACCACCATATTGGCGATTTCTTCGGCTGTGGTCATTCGGTTTCCCAATGGTATTTTATCCGTAATCTCCTTAAGTCTTTCTGCTGGGTTTGGAAATGTATTGATCCATTTGTCATACAGAGGTGTATAGCATTCAGCCACCACCAAAGCATTTACACGGATGTTATATTTTGCTAGTTCTACCGCCCATTCTCTCGTTAGAGCATTTCTTGCACCATTTGCCGCGGCATAACCTGAGGTGCCGCCTTGACCTGTTTCTGCCGTTTTTGAAGTGATATTTACAATAGAACCTCTTGACTCCTTAAGTGCAGGCAAACAATGTTGTGCTAAAAGATAATAGTGAACCACGTTTTTGTGAAGTGATGCCATGAAGTCTTCGTAGTTGCCGTTTTCTAGGCCTACGCTATCATTTACCCCGGCATTATTTACTAAGCCGTGTATTCTGCCAAACCTTGCCATGACTTCGTCAACCGCTCTTTTGCATTCTTTTGGGTCTGAAAGTTCTGCCGTTACGGTCAGTCCAAACCCTCCCGCTGCTTGCAGTTTTTCGAATGCAAGTTCATTGTCTGCTTTGTTTCTACCGATAATTACCGGAAAAGCTCCTTCAAGGGCCAACTGACTCACGATGCCCTCGCCTATGCCTTTGGCTCCGCCAGTTACTAGTATTACTTTTTCGTTTAGATTTAAATTCATGTTTTATTTGCTGAGTTCTCCGTTAATTTTTCTCCAAATAGATAGCGGATTGCTGGTTTTTAGTTCAGCTGGCAATAGCGAGTCTGGCATGTCTTGGAAACAAACAGGTCTGGTAAATCGGGTGATTGCTTGGGTACCTACCGAGGTGCTTCTGCTGTCGGTAGTTGCCGGAAACGGCCCACCGTGAATCATAGCGTGTGAAACCTCTACTCCAGTTGGAAAAGCGTTTATTATCAATCGACCTACTTTTTGTTCTAATATTTCTAAAAGGTCAGCATATTCATGTAGTTCGGCTTCTGTACCAAATACAGATGCTGTTAAATGCCCATCTAAATTATACGCGGCCTCTAATATTTCTTCACGTGACTGGCCTTCCACCAATAAGCTTGAGGGTCCGAATACCTCTTCTTTTAGTATATCGTTTGACTTAAATGTCTGGTAGTCGGCATGTAAAATGATTGGTTCGGCGGCAGTGAAACCTTCTGGTTTTTTGCCTACACCTATTACTTTAGCGTATTTTTGAAAATCTTCGATGCCTTTATGATAAACCGTTTGAATGCTTTTGTTTAGCATTATGCCGCCCGTTGCTTCTTTCGATTTTTCGGTGAGTTCGTCTACAAAAGCCGCATCTTTTTCGAAAATCAATAAACCAGGATTGGTGCAAAACTGTCCAACTCCCAAGGTTACGGAATTGATATAATTTTGGGCTATGGTTTGTCCTTTTTCTGCTAAAGTTTTTGGTAAAACAAATACAGGATTTATACTTCCCATTTCGGCATAAACAGGAATGGGCTCCGGTCTTGCATTAGCAGTATCAAATATTGCCTTTCCTCCTTTAAACGAACCCGTAAAGCCGATAGCTTTAATCATGGGATGTTTTACTAAAGCCTGGCCAATCTCAACTGTATCGTCAAATACCAAAGAGAAAACGCCATCTGGCATTTCGGTACGTTGGGCTGCTTTGATTATGGCTTGGCCAATTAGTTCGGAGGTGCCAAGGTGCGAGGGGTGACCTTTAAAAACCACCGGACAACCAGCCGCAAGGGCAGAAGCGGTGTCTCCACCAGCAACTGAAAACGCCAAAGGGAAATTACTTGCTCCGAAAACTCCAACGGGGCCAATCGGACGCTCCATAGACCTAAGGTCTGGTTTAGGTGCGGGTTGCCTTTCGGGCTGAGCAGTATCTATGGTGGCATTTACCCAAGTGCCGTCTTTAAGCATACTTGCAAAAAGCCTAAGTTGACCTACGGTTCTGCCACGCTCACCTTCTGCTCTTCCTTTGGGTAAACCGCTTTCGTCTATATATCTTTGTGTAAGTGTATCTCCAAGTGCCTCTATTTCTTCGGCGATTGCTTCCAAAAAAGCAGCTTTTTCTTTTCCTGATTTTAGTCTATAGCTTTTAAATGCTTCGGTGGCTTTTCTAACGGCTAAGTCTAATTCTGAAAGTGTAGCTTTAAAAAAGAGTGGTCCGATAGGTTCGCCTGAGGCGGGATTTATTGCTTGAATACCTACTGTGCCTTCAGAAGAAGTACCAAAACCTATTATGTTTTTTCCTGATATCTGTGTCATTTTATTCTACTATGTTAGTTAAAGTTCCTATGTTTTCTATGTCTATGTTTACTTGGTCGCCAGAGCTTAATGTAAAATCATCAGGAGGTACAATGCCGGTGCCTGTCATCAAAAATACACCTGCAGGGAAAGTGCATTCTCTTGTCAGATATTCCACTAGTTCTGGTAATTCTCTTTTCATTTGATTTAGCTTTATTTCTTGGCTAAAAACAACTTCGTGGTTTCTGAGTATTTCTAATTTAATATTGGTTTCTTTTGAAATAGGTGCTTCTAAAACCAAAATACAAGGGCCAATAGCCGCACTTTTATCGTAAGATTTTGCTTGTGGCAGATAAAGGGGGTTTTCGCCCTCTATGTCTCGTGAGCTTACGTCATTTCCGACTGTATAACCCGCTATTTGACCTGAAGAGTTAATGAAAAGTGTAAGTTCTGGCTCAGGTACATTCCATTTGGAGTCTTTTCTGATTTTTATGTTCTCATTTGGGCCAACGGTTCTGGCTGCAGTGGCTTTAAAAAACAGCTCGGGTCTTGGAGCATCATACACTCTATCATAAAAATCTCCACCTCCTGAATCTTTTGATTCTTCCATTCTGGCGGTTTTGCTTCTTAAATAAGTTACACCTGAAGCCCATATCTCTTGGGAAACTATAGGAGCTTTAATGCTACTTTTGTCAAATTCTTGACTTTCGGTACTTCTAATTATTGCATTTTTGAGATAAGTAAATAAATTTGGTTGATTTATTACCTCATCAAAACCTAAGTCTTTGAAAATGAAAAATTTATTGTCATTTTCGATGTAAATGCCCTTACTTGTATTGTATATTTTCATTGGTTGAATTTTTGGCAATTTAGTAAAAAAACATAAGCCTCGAAACACTTATCTGCTTTGTTGTGTTATTCCATTACTCTAGAGAAAATTATGCAAAATCCTATATATATTCCAATTGTAAACAGTCAAGACGAAATAATTGGTCACGGCGAAAAGCTCGAGGTTCATAAACTTGGGCAACTCCACCGTGCTTTTTCTATTTTGGTGTTTAACAAAAAACGCGAGCTTCTAATCCATCAACGGGCTTTACACAAATATCATTCGGGTGGCCTTTGGACAAACACTTGTTGTGGTCATCCAAATGAGGGTGAAGAGATGCAAGCTGCGGTGATTAGAAGGTTGATAGAAGAAATGGGTTTTGGATGCGAATTAAATTATTCGTTTAAATTTCATTACAAAGCTGATTTTGAGAATGGCCTTACCGAAAACGAGATAGATCATGTGTATGTAGGCGAGTTCGAAGGTGATTTTAAAGTAAACCCTGATGAGGTAGCCGATTACAAATGGGTTGATATGGAGACGGTCTTACACGATGTTACTATCAGCCCTGAAAAATATACGGTTTGGTTTAAAGAGATACTGAAACGAGAAGAAGTTGAAAATTTAGTATAAAAAAAACCGAGTGTCGCTCGGTTTTTTTTGTTTTAATCTATTAATTCTTGATTTTTTAATTCTTTAAAAAGATCTTTTAAACTAATTCTATCAATCGAGTCTTCTTCAAGTGAATCAAAATCTATGAGTTTCACGCCGTATTTTTTATAGGATGGTTCGTTGCTAAATCTCTCATGTTCAAAACCATTTTTTGTTAGCTCTTTCATGGCGATAGCAAATTTGTCTTCTTGCTCAAACAGACCAATCTGATTTACGGGAGCAGCCGGAATACTCCTTGCCGTTTTTTCAGGAATAACAGCATCTATTCCTTTACCCATTGGAATAATCTTTGGAGGCTCAGGTTCTATTTCTCTGGTAGTTTCTACTTCGTTTTCAAAATCATCGTCAAACCTAGCAGCTACTATAGTTACCCTTACCTTGTCTTTCAAAGTTCTGTCAATCGCAAAACCATGTTTGAATATTTTGGCTCTTGATTTTATTTGACTTTCTACAAAATCAGTAACCTTGGCCTGGTCAGACATCTTGATTTTATATTCGGGTAATTCATCCGAATAAGCAATCGAAACCAAGATACGTTTAGCTCCTTTAATGTTATTGTTTTCTAGCAAAGGCGAGTTAAGTGCCGCTTCGATAGCTATAGAAGCCCTGTCTGGACCACTTGCTTCTGCAGATCCCATTACTGCATGACCTGCGTCTCCTAATACGGTTTTCACATCTGCAAAGTCGAGGTTTACAATACCCGGCCTTGTGATTAGTTCTGCTATACTTTTTACGGCATTGGCCAATACCTCATCGGCCTTTTTGTAAGCAGACTCAATGTCTAAGTCGCCATACATTTCTACCAGACGGTCGTTTTTAATAACCAAAACTGTATCACAGTATTCTTTTAGTTTGGCTATACCGTTTGAGGCTTGTTCAAATTTGTCTAAACCTTCGTGTCTAAATGGATCCGTAACAACTCCGATGGTTAGTCTGCCTTTTGCTTTGGCGTATCGTGCTATTTCGGGAGCCGCTCCTGTTCCTGTACCACCACCCATTCCGGCCGTGATAAAAACCATTTCGGTAGGGTCGGCTAATATATCATTTATCGATTTTTCACTTTCTATGGCAGCTTGTTTTCCAACTTTCCAGTCTGTTCCGGCTCCAAGCCCTTTGGTAAGTTCGGCTCCAAGCTGAATTTTAATTACGTCATCAGGAAATTGCTTTATTGCTTGTGCATCTGTATTACACGCTACAAAGTTTACATCGTGCACCCCTTGGTGATACATGTTAAGCATGGCGTTTCCGCCACCACCACCCACACCTATCACTTTAATGATTTTGGGTAAGTTGGCTTTTAAATCAAGGTCGTAGTTTGATTCTAAAATCATGGGTAAATTTTTATAAAAGGTTAAGCACTATCAAGAATAATCGTCATCCATATTGTCATCGGTAATAAACTTCTTCATTCTGTCAAATAATGAGCCTTTCGATGATTTTTCAGTTTTTACTGATTTTGGTTTGCCGCCCGATTGAGGAGTGGAAGTCTCTTGTTTTGACTCTACCAAAGGAGCATGTTTCAATATTCTATTATCTAATCTTGAGTCAAAATTGATATAACTTGGCATCAGCAACCCTAAAACCGTAGAATACTTAGGTTTATTGATAAACTCAAAGCCATTGAAGTTGATTTTAGAGTTGATTTTGGCTTTACGAATACCTTTAGTTTTACAAACATGAATGAATATATCTTTGATAATCGCCATAGAAGACGTGCCTCCAGTTAATATTATGCCATTGGTCAGTGTGTTGTCATAGCCTGATCGTATTATTTCGCTTTTGATAATAGCCGCAATCTCTTTCAAACGCCATTCTACTACTAAAGAGGCATTTTTCATGATAATCTCAATAGGGGCTAAGCCTTCTTTTCTTTCGATTACCGCAATCTCGTTTTCAGAAATGCTTTTTGAAGGAATATTGCCACATACTTTTTTCAATATTTCGGCGTCTTCAAAACTTATATTAAATGCTTCGCGAAGGTCATTTGTAATAGCATGGCCACCAATAGGCATTGATTTGTAATACCTTAGGCCACTTTTTTGATAAATGCTAATTTCGGTCATTTCGGCACCAATGTTTACAAGAGCCACACCGTTTCGTTTATCATCGATTGAGCTATCGAGCAAAGACATGGCATCAGCTACTGAACTAAGCAATACATGCTCAATCTGGATAGGGTTTGCATTTGGGTCCTCTGTCTTGGCTTTTACATTTTTGATGGTATAGTACAGGTTTTCTATACTTTCGGTTTTAGTGGAAAGGAAATAAAAATCTCCACCGATTTGAACACCAAACTTACCCACTACTTTCTCTCCGGCTTTTACGTCATTTACATAAAAATCCTGCGGCATACAGTGAAGCACGAGGTTTCCTGGGTTCGATTTGTAAGTAACTTTTACATCATCTAGTAGTTTATCTACATCTACTTGGTGTATCTGTTTATTTTCTCCTGACTTGGTAACTTTACCTTTATGCTGAATTCCTTTAATATCTGGATTTGAGATATTTATGTTAACTGTTTCAAGGTTTATTTTTAGATTTTCGGCGAGTTCTTCCAAGACCTCATCAATAATTTCGATGGTTCTTTGAGCATTTTCTATCTCACCTCGGTTCAATACTTCGTCTTTTGGCGAAACCGGTCTCTCCACAAATCCGCTTACCTTGATAGCTCCGTCAGACTGCATAAAACCTGCAACGGCACAAATTTTAGATGTGCCAATGTCTAAACCTACTACCAAATTTTCTTCTTCCATGTTAGATTTAATATAAAAAAAAGGTCTAAATTTTACTTGTTATACTTTTGAAAAATAAATACAAACTTATTTAAAATCACTCAATTACACACAATTTGACTGTCATATTTTAAACTTATTTTAGAAAACTGACTCCATTCTTTTTCTGGGAGAATTTTTTCATAGAACACCATAAGTTTATTTAGCTTGGATTGATATTTATTTACTTTTCCAAATTCTATGATTTGTTGGCCTAAAAGCGGAATCAAATTTATCTCTCTGTTTGCGTTTATGTTTACTTGGGTTATCTGTGCTTCCCAAAACTCGTCTTCGGTCAAATATTTTATGAACTCCAAAAGCTCTTTGTTTTTTTCTGACTTTAGGTTCTTAGTTTTTCTAAAAAAATCACCATTAAGTATCATCACTGTTTGACTAAAATGCTTGGACGTTGGGAAAAACTCTCCGTCTTCATCGAGGTAATAATCTTCGTGATTATATCCGTCTAAAACCCTGGCAATAGGCTTATATGGCTCTATGTCTACCACCAGTTGTCCTTGGAGGTTGGTGTAAGCTTCGCATTTTTTTGCATAGCCACTTTCCAATACTCTTTTTTCTATTTTAGAAAGATCAATGTTTTCTATTATTTTGCCCTCAACTGGCTCGTTTCCAAACCGCGTTATTGTTTTTTCAATATCGTCTTTGGTTACTAAATATTGCTCAGTGTTATTTGCGATATTTATTTGCAAGCCTTTACATCTTTTAGATGAGTTTTTTTGTGTAGCCGAAATAATCAAAATTACTCCAAGCACACCCACGAGGCCTAAAACCCCGTAGCCAATCGATTTTTTTATTTTTGGAAATTTCATATTAGAGATTTTTTAAAAATAAATTCGGATTTTCTTCTGATTTAAATCGGTCTTGAGACTTTGGGTCTAAATCTGTTTGGCACCATTCTTTCAATATTTTGGCGTTTGAGTTCCAGCCGTTGCCGTCCCAAAACTCCAGTGCTTTGTGGTCTCTGATTTTATACAAAGCCGCAGGCTTATATGCAGTACCGAGATACGTATATTTTTTATTGTTTTCTTTGCTCCATCGTATCACGCTCCACATCATCCACTTGCCCAATGAGTGTGATCGCATATATTCGGTATCAAAAAAAGCAAACCAATAATGCACCAAGGTGTCATTCATGGCTGCCAAGACATAACCAAACTCTTTTTCTTCGGTAAAAAACCTAAATATGTGCGTGCCTGTTTCTTGTTTTAAAATATAGTCCCAGCGTTCGATACTCATGTTATCTTCCCCAATTCTTTCATTGATATAGTTGGAGCAAAAATCTTTGAATTTTGGGTTTTCTAAGTCGAAGTCCTCCTTTTTAATAACCTCCAATTTGATATTTAGAGGCTCAACCAATCGGCTCACTCTTCGGTTTTCCGAGGTGTCTTCAAAATTCTCTAGATTTACACGAAGGCTTCTTGCAAAATAATAGACCTCTTGCTCAAGGCTCAAATTTCCGGTGTATGGCAGGAACCCTTTTTGATAAAGTTCTGTCAAATCTTCCTGAGATTCTTTGAGTGCATATAAGGCGTAGCTAAACGTGTATGAGCCGTAGTCTACGTTATTTTCTGAGCAGAAAATCTTCATTTTTTGATGATGTTTTTTACTGCGGCTACTATTTCCTGAGCTGCATTGGGTTTTGCAAATTTCTTAATATTTTCCGACAATTCTTGAAGTAAGCCCTCATTATTTGAAAATGAATGGATTATTTCCTCTACTTTATCAGATATCTCGCTGTCTTTTATGAGTATAGCAGCGTTATTTTTTGATAAACTTTCAGCGTTTTTTGTTTGGTGATCTTCCGCTGCAAAAGGGAAAGGTACCAATATGGCGGGTTTTGCTACTACTGATAGCTCTGAAACTGACAATGCCCCTGCTCTAGAAATTACGAAATCTGAGGCTGCGTATGCTTTGTCCATTTCGTAAATAAAATCACTTACATATACTCTTGTAGTATGGACTGCCCCTACGGCTTCTTTAGCCGTATCTATATAGGTTTTGCCTGTTTGCCATATTATTTGAATATCTTCATTTAATAGTTTTTGTAGGTTTTTGCTTATTGCTTTGTTTATACTCAATGCTCCCAAACTTCCACCTATTATCAAAAGCGTTTTGCGGTCTTTTTCTAATCCAAATGAGGTTCTACTTTTTTCTTTCGACAAGTTTCCGTTTAAAATATCCTTTCTGATTGGGTTTCCTGTAAAAATCAGTTTGTCTTTTGGAAAGAAACGCTCCATTTCTGGGTAGGCTACACATATTTTGGAAGCTTTTTTTGAAAGCCATTTGTTGGTAACTCCAGCATATGAGTTTTGCTCTTGAATCAGCGTTTTTACACCTGTTAAGTTTGCCATAAATAAGGTGGGGCCACTCGCAAAACCACCTACTCCGATGGCGATATCGGGCTTAAAGCCCTTAACCACTTTATATGCTTTTATTAGGCTTTTGAATAATTTTACTGGAAAACCAATGTTGGCCAATAGGTTTGATCTATTGAAACCTGCTATTGGTAAGCCTACTATTTCGAAACCTTCCTTCGGTACTTTTTCCATTTCCATTTTGCCTAAAGCACCCACAAAAAGTATTTCGGCGTTTGGAAATTGGCTTTTTATTTCTTTTGCTATTGCTACTGCCGGAAATATATGCCCGCCAGTGCCACCACCAGATACTATTACTTTTAAGTTCTTATTCATTTGGACTTGTATTTTTAGAAACGCTCAAAACTATTCCAATGGCTACCGATGTAAATAATGCGGAGGTTCCTCCCATACTAATCATAGGTAAGGTTTGGCCTGTAACGGGTCCCAATCCTACGTTAATAAACATGTGTGCAAATGCTTGAAGCACAATGCTAAGTGTAAGTCCGATTGTCAATAAACCTCCAAATGCTCTATGGGTATTGTCAACGTTTTTAACGCCTCTATATAATAACCAGATATAAAGGCCCATTACTACCATAGCTCCCAAGATGCCGTATTCTTCGATTATGATTGAAAAAATAAAATCAGAGAACGCATCTGGCAAAACGTTTTTTTGTGCACTATTGCCTGGGCCAACGCCCAAGAAACCACCGTGAGCAATGGCTATTAGTGCAAAATCTTTTTGGTCACTTGAGCTTCCTGTTTCACCACCAACTAAACCATCGCCATCCATATCGCTGTTAATGAATACTTCGGTTCTATCTATTACGGTCTGTACTCTCCCTAACTCAGTGCCAGTAGCTCTTTTTACAATTAAGCCCAATGCCAATACGAGAGTTAAGCCTCCAAATAAAACCAATACCATTTTCCAAAGGTATTTGCTAGGAACTCGACCTATCCACATAATGAGGAAGCATGTTATGCCCAGGATTACGGAAGTTGAAAAACTTGAGATAGAGAGCAAACCTATGGTTACACCACACCAGATTATCATGGTCCAAAGGTCGCTTACTTTATACTCTATATGTTGCCTTCGGGCAAGCATTGCCGAAAGGTTAGTGATTAGTACTAGTCGAACAAAATCTGAGGTTTGGAAAGAGAAACCCAAAACTGAAACCCACCTACGGGCACCCCCAACACTTATACCAAAAATTAGGGTGTAAAGTATCAATATAGGAGTGAACCACAGGAACACGTGTGCAATGCCAGAGTATTGGGTGAAGTCTAATTTGTGAATCACAAATGTTACAAAAAGGCCAAAAATAATAAAAAAGCCATGCTTTAGTAGATAAAACTCTGTGTTACCACCAGTTTTTCTATAGGCCAAAGCACTAATGGAGCTGTAAACAACAAAGATACTAATGATTGATAAAGCTAACAAAATAGCCCAAATGTGTCTATCACCTTTTAGGTGAGACCTGAGTTTAAAAGGGATCATTACAGTTAATTATATTTTTATAAGCACGTAAAGAGCGTCAGCTCGAGTAAACAAAAATATATTATTTATTCTAAAAAAATTAGCAAACATTCTAATTTATAAATCCACAGAAATGAAAAAGGGGAAAACAGTCGCGTTTTCCCCTTTTTGAATTTTTTAGAGCTTTAGATTACTTTTTAAGAGCGTCTCTTATTTCAGTAAGTAAATCTATTTCTGATGGTCCCGCTGGTGCTGGAGCTTCTGCTGGCTTTTTAGTTTTGTTATATCCTTTTACAATAATAAACAATACTAAGCCAACCATCACCAAGTTAATGATAGCGTTGATCCATGAACCGTAAGCGATAGCATTCTCTGGAGTAGTTATAGTTCCATCAGCTGCTATTACTGCTTCGCTTAGTACGAATTTTAAAGATGAGAAATCTGCACCTCCAGTAAAGTGGCCTACAAACGGCATTGCGATGTCATTTACAAATGAACCTATTACGCCATTAAGAGCAGCACCTAAAATTACTGCAACTGCAAGATCAATGACATTGCCTGTCATTATAAAATTTTTGAATTCTTTTAACATGATTTTGATTGTTTATTATAGTTTAGAAAATATGGTTCGATTATAGTTGAAGGGTAAATCCAAGATTTGCTCCTCCGTTTAACTGCCAAGGTTTAAGTCCTTTTGGCCCTGTTTGATCCCAGTCATAAATTCCGATTAGTGATCCGTTTACGTTTATATATTTATTTACTTTTAAAGTAATTATTGCATTTATGTTGTGGTCAAAAGTTTTTAAAGTGTAAGGAGTGAATGTTTGCCATCTCCACTTTAAGTTTACACGGTCTGTTATGTTTTTGTCATATGCCGCCACAAGTTGAAATCCGCCTTCTAATCTAACTGACTTGCCTCTTTCTACACCATATATTTTTTCTTGACCTGCATAGTAAGTTGAGTTTTCTACTGTTTTATTTGAAACGATAGTTTGTCTGATAGTAGCACCACCAAGTCCAAGATAAAAGTGCTTAACCGGTTTCCACTCAAGACCAATGCCCTCTGATAGAAATGCAGGTGCAAAAAGGTTTGAAATAACAGGACGCTTTGTGTCGCTGTAGTCATATCCTTTTACGAACTGAGAAAGGAAGTTAGCACTTGCAAACCAGTTTAGTTTTGGATTTATACTTCTTGAATATTTGGTTTCTAAAAACAAACGGTCAATGTTTTTTCTTGTTTCTTTCGGGTTGTCTTTAGAATAGTTAGTGATGGTTCCTAATTGAAGTTGAATGTCATTTGACCAAACACCTTTGCCTTTTGTATAATCTGCTTTGTTTGCAAATATACCGCCTAAGACCATGTTATTTACACCACCGCCTTGCCAGTTTTGAGAGAATGCCGAACCACTAAGGTTTACGCCAAGTTGAGTAGTTCTGTCCCACCAGCCATACTTAAGTGAGTCTGCCTTGTTTAACATTTCAGGTTTTTGACTAAAAGCTACACCTGATATTATCATTAATATAGATAAAAGTAAAAATTGTTTTTTCATTTTGAATTGTTTGATTTAATGTTTTTGAGACTTAGTTATTTAAATATGGTCACTTTTTCGCTTTGAAGAACTTTTAGAGGGAATACAGTTTGGCTGTCTTCAGTTTCTAAAATAATGCTCGTATTGTCCATTTTTAAGATTTTTCCTCTTACTCCTGCTATCTCAATGTCTTGGCCTTCTTCGTACTTTTTCTTTGAATACATTGAGCTGATTATGTTTAAAAGAATTTCTTTTGAAGCAAAACCATAACCTATTGAGAAAGCCAAAACCATTCCTGCTATGATGATGTTAAAGCTCGATTCCAATAAAGCTGTGTTTATGCCAGCTTGGCCTAGTGCCAATATTACGGTAATAAATAGTAGAAAAAAGAAAACACCCATGCCTATTAATTTGCCGGAGGCAATGTTAAATGACTTACAAAGCCCTACCACAAAGTTTCTTGCAAGGTCAGAAAGAAATAGTCCCAACAAGGTCATTATGGATGCCACAATAACTTTAGGTATAAAATTAACTAACAAAAGAAACATGTTTGAAATAGCCGGAACACCTAGTTTGTCAGCCGCCGAAACTGACAAAAATAGCATGATGAAAATGTAAATTATGGTTCCGATTATGTTGCTCAACTTAAAGTCTAAGTTGAATTTTTTAATAGCCTCTATTTCTTTTATTTTATCGCCAATTTTGTCAATTCCCACTTTCGATAAAATATTCTTTACCACCACCGACGCCACTTTGGCCACTATCCAGCCAATGATGAGTATTACAATAGCACTAATAAAGTTTGAGAAAAAAGTACTAAACTGCTCGATAAGTTTAGCAAAGGTGTCGACTAGGATTTCCTTTAAGTTAGGTAGTTTTTGCATTATAGTGTTTTTTATGAGTTTTTTTGTTCAAGTTCTTGTAAGGATTTTAGACAGACCATAAATGGTTCTCCTAAAAACATATTTACAAATGTCATAGTGTCTCTTATTACGTCTATTTCAGACACTAACATATCTTTAAGTGCCTCGGGAGCTTTAAAGTCGCTGTCGTCTATTTCATCAAAACCTGTCATTTTTTCCAGAATAAAATTATTTTTAAAACTATTAGACCAAAAATCGCAAAGTTCTCTAAGTATAGTTTTTTGAGCTTGTCTTTACTTCTTAGTAGTCTCATTTTTACTGCACTTTCAGATATTTTTAGGGTCTCAGAAATCTCTTTTATGCTAAAGTCATCTTGATACTTCATCAGCAAAAGAGCTTTTTCATCACTTGGTATTTGTTCTAAACTTCTTTTTAATCCTTTAGATTTCATAGAAGCAAACTCAAGGTCTTCCTCTTCTTCTACCATATCAAAGGAATCGTCAAAGCTAGTCTCCGCCATTTTTTTGTTCACCCTGATTTGATCCATACAAAAGTTGTAAGTGATGGAATAAAGCCAGGTGGAAAATTTCGAGTTTTCTTTAAAAGTACCAATTTTAACAATAAGCTTTAAGAAAATATCGTGTGTGAAATCTTCTGCTTTTTGTTGGCTGTAAACAAATGAATAGCACTTTCTGTATACTTTGTCGGCATATCTACGATAGATTTCCTCAAAATATACGTTTTGCTGAGTCTCTACATATAGTGAAACTATTTCTTCGTCTTTTAAGTCTTTAAGTTTAGAATTTTTCAAATTAGACCATTATTATAGTGATAAGTAACTTTTTGGAGGATGTTTTTTTGATTTGATGGCTAATTGGGGTTGAAAACCCTCTAATTTTCCAAAATTAAGTGTTTTTTTTAAAAGGTTTTCATTTGGTTAAATATTTGTTGGTACTATTCTAGCCATTAATGTTAATTTAACACAAGCGAAATCTGAGAATTTATCACAATTCGTTTCGTTTTCTTTTATTTGATTACTTATATTTGAACATATATTGGTATGCAAGCATAATATTTTTATTTACAAAAAAACAACCTGAATAATGACATTACAAGATTATTTTGACAATTTATCATCAAAAGTTAAACCAGAAGATTTAGAAGGAATTGATACTAAAATCAACTTTGACTTAAAAGGAGAAAAGGTTTCGCTTCAAGTTAAAGACAATAAAATTACAGTAAATCAAGGCGAGGAAGCACCAGACGCAGAGGTAAATATTACAGCCAAAGCAGAGGATTTATTGGCGATAATAAAAGGAGATACAAACCCAATGATGGCCATGATGATGGGGAAATTGAAAATCTCAAACCCCGCTGCTATGATGAAATATGCCAAGATTTTAGGCTTAATGTAAATTGGTTATGCAAGAGAAATTTTTTGATAAAAAAACACTCGATTTTCTGCTCTACGATGTACATGAAAGTGAAAAACTAGCTGACTTGCCATATTTTTCGGACCATAGCAAAGAAACTTTCGATATGGTTTTAGATACTGCTAATGAGATAGCAGAAAAGCTAATGTTTCCGTATTTAAAAGAAATTGATAAAAACCAGCCGGAGTTAGTGGATGGTGTAGTTACAGTACATCCAATTTTGAAAAAGTACCTGAAGGAGGTTGGCGAGGCTGGGATTATTGGAGCTGACTTTTCTTATGAAGATGGCGGTGCACAACTTCCGTTTACGATCAATAACATGGCGGGCTTTATATTGATGGCTGCTAACAATGGAATGATGTATACGGGCTTGACGAGTGGTGCTGCTAGGCTTATCGCTAGTTTTGGAAATGATGAATTAAAAAAGCAATATATAGCACCGATGCTAAATGGAAAATGGCAAGGAACTATGTGTTTAACTGAGCCTCAGGCTGGTTCTTCGCTTTCTGATATTACGAGTTCAGCCGAATTGACCGAGGCGGGCAATTATAAAATTAAGGGGCAGAAAATTTTCATTTCGTGTGGTGATCATGATGCATGTGAGAATGTGGTTCATTTGGTTATTGCTCGTATAAAAGGTGCCCCACTTGGTACCAAGGGTATTTCGCTTTTTGTGGTTCCGAAGTTTTTAGAAGACGGCACAAAAAATGATATTACCAATGTAGGTATTTATCATAAACTAGGCCAAAGGGGTGTTCCTGCTATGCATTTGGAGTTTGGCGATAACTGTTTGGGCTATTTGGTTGGTGTTCCAAATAAGGGCCTTAGCTATATGTTTCAAATGATGAATGAAGCTCGGATAGGTGTAGGAACCACGGGTGCTGCTATTTCTTCAGCGGCTTATCATGCTGCTTTACAATATGCCAAAGAAAGGCCACAAAGTAGAAGGCTTAACAAGAAAAATGAGTTGGATTCGCCACAGGTGCCCATCATAGAGCACGCAGATGTAAGGCGTATGTTGTTTGCTCAAAAAGCAGCTTTAGAAGGTGGTTTGTCATTATTGATATTGACCTCAAAATATTATGATTTAGCTCATCATGCTGAAAATGAGGTCGACAAAAAGAAGTATCATTTGCTTTTGGAACTTTTAACGCCCATTACTAAAACTTATCCGTGTGAGTCTGGGCTGAGAGTTACAAGCGATGCACTTCAATGTTTTGGGGGCTATGGTTTCACCGAAGATTTTAGAGCAGAGCAGTATTATAGAGATATTAGAATTACGCCAATATATGAAGGTACTACGGGTATTCAGGCTCAGGATCTTTTAGGAAGAAAAATTATTATGAACCAAGGCGAAGCCATGGCTTTGCTTTCAGGTGAAATTATTGATACCATTACAAAAGCTCAAAGTTCATCAGCATTAGCTAAGTACGCTGGGATATTGGCTGGAGAATTGAAAAAAATGAATAAAACCACAAATCACCTACTAGAAATAGCAGAAACAGGTGATGTAGAAAAGTTTTTGTCTGACGCTACACTTTACTTGGAGCTTTTTGGCTTGGTAATTATTGCTTGGCAGTGGTTAGAAATAGGTTTAGTAGCAGAAGCACACGTTGCTAGCGATGCAAACTTTGGAAACTCAGAACTTCAAACCTTAAAATATTTTTATCATTACGAACTCATTAAAACGGATGTACTTCACAAAAGATTATTAGATGAAGAAGTAATCACTTTAGCTACGGAAGAAGAGATATTTTAAGCATAAAAAAACCCACCGAAAGTGGGTTTTTTTGTTTTATCATCTTGTCGAATAATTCGGTGCTTCTTTGGTAATCTGCACATCGTGTGGGTGTGACTCTCTGATTCCCGAAGATGTTATTTTTACAAATTTTGCTTTCTGTAGGTCTTCTATGCTTGCAGCACCACAGTAACCCATTCCGGCTTTTATTCCCCCAGTCATTTGGTATAGTATTTCTATGGCTTGGCCTTTATAAGGTACTCTACCTACTATGCCTTCTGGTACCAGTTTTTTGACATCGTCAGTGGCATCTTGGAAATATCTGTCTTTAGAGCCGTCTTCCATGGCTTCCACAGATCCCATTCCTCTATACGACTTAAACTTTCTTCCTTCGAAAATCACGATTTCGCCTGGAGCCTCTTCGGTTCCTGCTAAAAGTGAGCCCATCATTACGGTGCTTGCTCCGCCAGCTATAGCTTTAACTATATCTCCAGAGAAACGAATTCCGCCATCTGCTATAACCGGTATGCCAGTTCCTTCTAGTGCTTTTGCACAAAGATAGACTGCTGATAACTGTGGCATTCCGATACCCGCGATAATTCGGGTTGTGCAAATACTTCCAGGGCCAACACCAACTTTAACAGCATCGGCTCCTGCTTCTGCTAGTGCTAGAGCGGCTTCGCCAGTAGCTATATTGCCACAGATAACTTCTAGCGTAGGAAATTTTGATTTGATGTTTCTAAGTGCGTCTATTACGCCTTTTGAGTGTCCGTGGGCTGTGTCAATGCTAACTACGTCAACTCCTGCTTTCACAAGGGCTTCTACGCGTTTTTCTATATCGGCAGTTACGCCAAGTGCTGCACCTACTATCAGTCTACCTAAGCTGTCTTTGGCTGCAAATGGTTTATTTTTTTCTTTAGAATGTCTTTGTATGTTATTAAGCCAGCTAGTTTGTGGTCGGCATTAATAATTGGAAGTTTTTCTATTTTGTATTCTTTCAGAATCTCTTCTGCTTCTTCTAGGCTAATGCCCACTTTGGCAGTTATGAGTTTGTCTATCGTCATTATTTCGGTGATAGGCTTGGTCATGTTTGTTTGAAACCTTAGGTCTCTATTGGTCACAATCCCTTTCAATGTGTTTTCTTCATTGATAACCGGAATTCCGCCCACTTTAAACTCCTGCATGATTCTGAGTGCGTCGCCCACCACTGCATTTTCATTTAGTGTAATTGGGTCTATAATCATTCCGCTTTCAGAGCGTTTTACCCTTCTTACTTGGTCTGCTTGCTCTTCTATGCTCATGTTTTTGTGGATTATTCCTATTCCACCTTCTTGAGCAAGGGCGATAGCCATTTCAAATTCTGTCACGGTATCCATAGCTGCAGACACCAATGGAATGTTGAGACTTAAGTTTTTTGTAAGTTTGGTTTTTGTGCTCGTATTTTTTGGAAGAACCTCAGAATAAGCAGGTACTAGTAGTACGTCGTCGTAGGTAAGTGCTTCGAAAAGAAGCTTAGATGAGTCTAACATATGGCAAATAATTCAGTTTTATTATTTGCCAAGCAAAGCTACAACAAATAATTGAATTTTTATTTTACTCATTTTAAATTTCTTTCTTTTTGATAAAAAAAAAAGAAATTGGCAGGAAGAATCCAAGTGTAAAATGGTTTTGTTATAATTGAAGATTGAGGACGCTTTAAAACTACTTTTTGTGTTTTTAGGGAAAAAGTATTGAGTAGTTTTAGCTAGTTTCTTTTTTATTTAAAGAACAGAAATGAAGTTATTGAGAATCAGAAATTTGAAAATTATCGTCATTTTCTAAAAAAGGATATCTTTTTCTGAACGCATCTAATGGCTCTTTTTCTAAAGAAATAGAAAATTGGTCATCTTGTGAAGCAGCATCAGTCAGAATTTCGCCTGTAAAACTGATGACCATGGAGTCGCCTAAATAGGTTAGGTTATTTCCATCTGATCCAATACGATTTACACCAACAACATAACATTGATTTTCTATGGCTCGTGCTTTGAGTAAGGTTTTCCATGCATCTGCTCTTGTAGCTGGCCACGAGGCAATATAGATTAATACATCATAATAAGGACGTGAGTTTCTGCTCCAAACTGGAAATCTAAGGTCGTAACAGATTAATGGTTTTATTCGCCAGTTTTTTATGTTTAAGATTGTGGGTGTATTGCCAGCTGTAAAAGATTTGGTTTCTTCTCCTAAACTAAAAAGGTGTTTTTTATCATACTGACTTTCGGTCAAGTCGGCGTTTACACAAATAGCCCTGTTATATTTCTTGCCTTCTTCTGTAATTGCCAAACTGCCCATAACTGATGCATTGTGTCTTTTGCTTATTTGTTTGAGCCACTTGTGTGTAGTAAAGTTTAATGGCTCCGAATAAGACATAGAAAAGCCCGAATTAAACATCTCGGGTAAAATGATTAAGTCGGGCTGGCTGTCTATCTGCGATATTTTTTCTTCGAAATTTGCCAAATTAGCTTCTGCACTTTCCCAATATAGGTCCGTTTGTATAAAGCTAATTTTTAGTGGTTCTATCATGCAAATTTCATTCTATAGTCTGCGTCTACTATTCCTTTTTGAATATTAGTAAGTCTCTTTTTTAACATTTGTTTTTTTAGCGGAGCCAAATAATCTGTGAATAGAACACCCTCAATGTGGTCATATTCGTGCTGTATGATTCTAGCGGCCATACCTGTGTAGGTTTCTGTATGTTCCACCATGTCCACATCAAAGTATTTGATTTTAACGGTGTCTTTTCTGTAAACATCCGCTCTGATACCAGGGATACTCAAGCAACCTTCTTCGTAAGGCCACTTTTCGCCAGTTTCTTCTATTATTTTAGCGTTGATAAACGTTTTTTTGAAGTCAACTAAACTTGGATCTATCTCATCATCTGATTCTGCTCCATTATTAATTGGCTGGCCATCCACCACAAAAATTCTATATTGAATGCCAATTTGAGGGCCGGCTAAACCTACACCTGAAGCGGCATACATGGTTTCAAACATGTCTTCCGAAAGTTTTTTTACATCAAAACCTTCAGGAAAATCGATACATACTTTTCTAAGTACAGGGGCTCCGTATGCTACAATCGGATAAATCATCGTTATTTTTTTAATTAAAAAGAGGTTAGATGTTTCATCATCTAACCTTTATGTTTTCTCAACAAAATTTAAGTAAACTAAGTTTTTGCTCTGTTAAAATTAAATAGGCAAGCCTGCTTTATTTACTCCAGATTGATTTTTGAAAATGTTCAAATCTGCAGCTACCATTTCTTCAACCAACGCTTTAAGGTCATATTTAGGAACCCAGCCAAGTTTAGTTTTCGACTTTGTAGGGTCACCTATTAGAAGCTCAACTTCGGTTGGTCTATAGTATTGCGGGTCTACCATTAGTACTTTTTTGCCTATTGGAAGTTGATATTCAGGAATTGAGCATGAAGCTACAAACGCCTCTTCGTTTTCTTCTTCGCCTTTAAACTCTAGCGTTATGCCTACTTCTGCAAATGCAAGTTTCACGAAATCTCTTACTGTAGTGGTGATTCCTGTAGCGATTACGTAATCTTCGGCCACATCTTGCTGAAGTATTAGCCACATGGCTTCTACGTAATCTTTGGCATGTCCCCAGTCTCTTTTGGCACTTAGGTTACCCAAGTAAAGGCAATCTTCTTGACCAAGAGCTATTTGTGAAACCGCTCTAGTGATTTTTCTAGTAACAAATGTCTCTCCTCTAAGGGGTGATTCGTGGTTGAAAAGTATACCATTACATGCGTACATGTCGTATGCTTCTCTGTAGTTTACCGTGATCCAGTATCCGTAAAGTTTGGCAACTGCATATGGTGATCTTGGATAAAATGGAGTAGTTTCTGACTGAGGAACTTCTTGAACTAAGCCGTAAAGTTCAGATGTAGAAGCTTGATAAATTCTAGTTTTTTTGGTTAAACCTAAAAGTCTAACTGCTTCTAAAATTCTGAGTGTTCCTATTCCGTCTACGTTTGCTGTGTATTCGGGTTCGTCAAAACTCACTTTTACGTGAGACATGGCCCCTAAATTATATATTTCGTCAGGTTGAACTTCCTGAATAATTCTGATAATATTGGTAGAGTCACTCAAGTCTCCATAGTGAAGTATAAATTTCACATTTTTTTCGTGGAGATCTTTGTAAAGGTGATCGATACGGTCTGTGTTGAAAAGCGAAGCTCTTCTTTTGATTCCGTGAACTTCATATCCTTTTTGAAGTAAAAGTTCTGCTAAATAGGCTCCGTCTTGTCCCGTAACTCCAGTTATGAGTGCTTTTTTCATTTATTCTCTATTGCTTTTTTGATGTTAATTTTATCTGCTACTATTCTACAAGCTCCAAATTTTGGCTTTAAACTACTGTAATATTTATCGGCATCGGGTCTGCTCAAAAAATCTCCAATTTTGACACGATAGGTGGGTTGGCTATATGACTCGTAAATTTCTAATTCAGGAAAATAACGCATGATATACCCTTTGGCGTTTTCAAACTCTTCTCGGCTGTTTCCGCTAAAAAGCTGTATTCGGTAGCCGCTGCCTTCTGTTTTATCTTTATTGGCAATTGAAACATTAGCAAGGATTTTGTCGATTGCTTCGGTGTCGCTTTTAACTTTTACGTCTTTTTTAGATACTGGCTCAACAGCCTCAGTGGGTTTTGTAGGGGCTGTTTTTTCGATTGCTTCTATGGGGTACTTAGGCCTAAACATAGAAAGGTCTTCAGAGTACTCGGTTATTCTTTCTGTGTTTTTAGATGATTTCGATAGCGATATGCCCTTTGAGCATCCTACTAAAGCTAAGCATACAAATAGTACTGTGAGTGGCCTGATCATCAAAATATTGATTGTTTAGAATGACAAAATTAACAATAATGTCTATTATAAAAAATTAGTAGCTATTGAAAAAAATAAAAGACATTCGGGATACCCAAATGCCTTTCTAAGACGAAAATACTTTAACCTATGATAAATCACCTCTTTCGAGGGTGATGCTTTAATACACTTTATTTGAATGCAAGTTTAATGAAATATTTCGAAATTACAAATTGCTTACGTCAATTACTTGGTTATTTGGCTGTTATTTCCTACAAAACGGTCGAAAAACTCATAAATTCTTAAAATTCTATCCATTCGTTGTCTTACATTTCCCGCTCTTGATAATTCATGAGTAGCACCCGGCATTCTGACATACTCTACTTCTTTGTTTAGATACTTTAAGCTTTTAAACATCATTTCTGATTGTATAACCCCTGTTCGGAGGTCATTTTCGCCATGTTTTATCAGTAAAGGGGTTTTTATTTTATCTACATGAGTGAAAGGCGAATTTTCTCTTATTTTGGTTGAAGCTTCAGGTTCCCAAGGTAATCCAAAGTAATTTGGCGTGAGTCTCCAGGCGTTGCCTTCGCCCATAAACGTACTTAGGTCATATACGCCTCTTTGGGCAAAAGCCGCCTTAAATCTGTGGTCTTGGCTCACAATCCAAGCCGTAAGGTAACCTGCATATGAGCCTCCTGTTATTACGAGTTTTGAGGTGTCCGCCCATGCCTCTTTGGCTGCGATGTCACAAGCACCCAGTGCGTCTTCTTGTGGGCCATAGCCCCAGTCTTGATAGTTAGAAAACTGAAATTCTTTACCATAGCCACCTGAGCCACGCTGATTGGGATAAACTACGCCGAATCCTTGTGCACAAAAATATTGTAACTCGTGCCACATCGATGCCTCGCCTGGTCCCCACATGGCAGTTGGGCCACCGTGCATTTGTAGTAACAAGGGATATTTTTTGCCATTTTCTAAAACGGTAGGTTTCATTATCCACAGGTCTACCTCTTGCCCTATTTTGTTTTTATACGTTCTTTTTTCTGGATAACTCAGTAATTTGTCTTTTAGCCATCCTGTGTTTAGGTCAGATATTTTCTGCGAATTTTTAATCGCTAAGTCTGAAATGTAAATTTCATTTGGGTTTGACACATCATTTTTACTGTATATGATTTTATCCAATCCTAAAATCTCAAAATTTGAAATTCCAGATACATAGTCGCTTAGTTTTTCAACTTTGTCTTTAACCAAATCATATTTAAAGAGCGGTACTCCTCCGTTAGAATTTGCGGTTAAGAGTATGCTTTTGCTGTCTTTTGCCCATTCTAAATTATTGGGTACTCTGTCGAAATTAACGGTTTTTAAGTTGGAGCCATTGGCATTTACTAACACAAGTTGCCCAAATGAGAGCAGATTTGGCGTGGTCATTACCATGGCTATTTGGGTGCCATTTGGCGACAGTCTTACCCTGCCAAAGCTTTTGCCTTCTTGTGCAAGTATTACTTTTTGTGTTCCACTTTTTAGGTTGATGTTTACTACCGCGGTCTCTTGTTCGCGGTCGGGGTGTTGGTCTGCGTCTTTGTCTGTGAGTGCGTATAACTCTGTTCCGTTGGTGTTATAAACTGCTCCGTTGAATGATTTAAATCCGGTGGTTATTGCTTTCGGTTTGGCGTTTTCTTTTATTTCGATTTCAAAGATATGGCTAAACTTCATGTCGGGCTCTACGGTTGCTTCGCCCTGAAAGTTTAGGCGGTTTATTACTTTGGCTTTTTTGTCAATTACATCTTTAGCCAAAAAGGCTCTTATTTCTTCTATACTACCGTCTGGATTGGCTTTTATTTTTTTATCTTCTTTTAGAAAATCATTTGTCTTGAAACCCGGCTTTTCGAATGACCATGCGGGGGTGCTTTGGCTTGGATTTAAGATACTGTCTGTCAATAGTTCTGAAAAACCAATGCTTGAGCTAAACAGTATGCGTTTGCCGTCTGGGCTAAATTGGGGCGACGAGGCTCCGTATTTGTGAGAGGTAAGTTGCCATGCTTCGCCTCCTGCAACTGGCATAATGAATATTTGTGATTTGTCATCTGCTTTTCTGACAAAGGCCACCATGCTGCCGTCTGGCGAAATTACGGCTTGCGAGGCACTTTCTGAGCCTCGGGTAAGTGCAAGTGCCTGTGTAGGTGACTGCATATTAAGCAAATAGGTGTGCGTCAGGTAGTCGTATTCGAAGGTTTTGCCGGGTGTGGGTTCTATGGTTTTGAGGGTATAAACCACTTTTTGACCGTCGGCTGAGGCACTAAAGGACTCTACGGTTTTTATTTTGGTGAGGTCAGTTACCGTAATTTTCGATTGCTGGGCAAAGGAAATATTACATAGTAAGAGTAGAAATAGAATTTTTCTCATGTCTAGTTTGTTTTTGAAATAGTTTAAAGCGAATACTAATTTAAGTGATTAAAATGAATATAAAAATAGAGGTAGTTTCTGATGTGGCGTGTCCGTGGTGTTATGTAGGAAGCAGAAGGCTAGATAAGGCTTTGGCGATGGTGCCCGAAATAGGGGTTGACATTACATGGCAGCCTTTTCAGCTTGACCCTACTGTGCCTGCCGAAGGCAGAGAATTGAAGCCGTATTATGAGGCAAAGTTTGGCTCTGAAGAGAAGGCGTTGGAGGTTTTTGAACATATGCAACGCGTTGGAGAAGATGAAAATATAGAATTCGACTTTTTGAAAATGGATAAGACGATGAACAGCTTGCCGCTTCATATGCTTATGCACGAGGCTGACAAAGACGGAAAAAAGGCTGAACTGAAACATAGGTTTTTTAAGGCGTATTTTGAGGACGCTACCGACTTAACAAAGCGTGAAAATATTATAGAAATTATGGCCGAGTTTGGCTGGTCGGCAGAGAAGGTGAATGAGGTTTTGGACAATCAGATTCTTATGACGGAGGTTCAAGACAAAATCAGATATTATCAGTCGAGGGGAGTGAGCGGTGTTCCGTTTTTTATATTTAATGAAAAATATGGCGTTAGTGGTGCTCAGCCGCCGCATATATTGGCCGATACTCTTAGACAGATTCAGCGGGAAATGCTAGCTGAAACTCCAATAGCTGCTGGAGATAGCTGCAATGTGGAGTCGGGGGAGTGTTAATTATATGTATGACACATATTGTAATTAGGAGAGGCTTAGGAAATGTCATGTTTTCTAGGCCTTTTTTGGCTTAGGGACTGAGCGGTTTGTTTGAGCTCTTTTGAGACCTGGCATTGCCGGGCTCAAAAAGCGAGTAGCGAAGGCCCGACCCCTTGTGGGTAAGCCCCGAATGAATTAGTAAAAAAGTGTTATCCGATAGCCCGTGGGTCCATTTTGATGCCGCACTTTCGCATGTTATAAACTTCGATGCTGGGGAACCCAAACTCCTCTATCACTTTGCCTTCCATGTAGTAGACGCCCTTGCCTCTGAAGGGGTAGCGGTCTATCACTTGTGGGAAGTGCGTGGTGTCGAAAAACTCGCCGTCGTGGTCTATGAAATAGCCAAAGGCCATATTTTTGTGGTTTTTGGTACGGATAGACTTGTAGGTGACCATGTATCCATATATTTTGACGTTTCGGCCCATAAGCCCGAGGAGTTGCTTGGCGGTGAGCTTTGATACGGGAGTTTCGGAGATCATGGTAAAGGCTGACTCAAGAGGAAAACCGAGTAGCTCGATTTCGTCGTAGCGGTCTTCGAGGTCGTGGCTGACGAGCACGGGTAGTTCAAACCTCTGTTCTTCCCACTCAAATAGTTCCTGACTTTGTGCCACAGACTTGGGGGCTTTGTGGTGAAAAAAATGAGCTTCCCAAAGGAGTTCTTTTTTGCTTAAACCCAATGAGCGAAATGCTCCCACTCGGATGAGTAAAGTCAGCTGCTCGAGGCCAAGGTACACCCGATGGATGAAGTCTTGGAAGCTGAGGAATGGGCCTTGGACGTCTTTGTTTTGCAGTATGGCTTCGATGGTGCGGCTTTCGAGGCCTTGCACGTGAATCCAGCCTAGCCAGATAGTGACGCCTTCGATGCGTGTGAGGTAGGTGCTGTCGTTTATGTCGGGTGCGTTTACTTCAGCTCCGTAGCGTTTGGCCTCGTGTACGTACATTTCGGTGTTATAAAACCCTCCGAAGTTGTTGATAACTGCTACCATAAACTCACGCGGATAATGTGCTTTGAGGTAGAGACTTTGGTAGCTTTCTACCGCAAAACTGGCCGAGTGGGCCTTGCTAAATGAATATCCTGAAAAACTTTCTATTTGTCGCCATACTTCTTTGGCTATTTCGTCTGGATAACCGCGTTCTTTGCAGTTGGCGTACCATTTTTCTACTATGCGTTCAAACTCTTTTTTGGACCTAAACTTGCCGCTCATGGCTCTCCTAAGCACGTCTGACTCTGCCAGTGTAAGCCCTGCAAAATGGTGAGCAACTTTGATAACGTCTTCTTGATAGACCATTACGCCGTAGGTTTCCTGCAGGAGTTCTTCCATTTTTGGGTGTATGTAGGTGGTGGCTGCTGGGTTATGGTGGCGTTTGATGTACTCTTGCATCATGCCGCTGCTAGACACCCCTGGCCTGATGATGGAACTGGCGGCCACCAAGGTGAGGTAGTTGTCGCACCGGAGTTTCCATATCAGCTGCCGCATGGCGGGCGATTCTACATAAAACGCTCCCATGGTTTCGTGGTCGATGAGTTGCTGCCTGATGGCGGGGTCTTTTTTGAAATCTTGGATAGCATGTATGTCTATGTTTACTTTATGGTTTTCTCTTACGATGTCTACACAGGTTTTGATGTGTCCGAGCCCTCGCTGCGACAGCACGTCAAACTTGGCGAAGCCGATTTCTTCGGCCACGTACATATCAAACTGGCAGATAGGGAAGCCCTTGGGCATGGGCTGCAATGCCGAATATGCGGCCATAGGCTCTTCGCTAATGAGTATACCGCCTGCATGAATGGAGAGGTGCTCGGGGAAGTCGACCATCATGGGGGCGTACTTAAAGATGTATTGCGTATGCTCGTTTCGGTGGTTGGCCGTTGGGTTGTTTATGAGCTCGTCTATTTCGGGTTTGGGCAAACCAAAAACCTTGCCTAGCTCTCGGTAAATGGAGCGGCCTTTGAAAGTATTGTACGTAGCCATGAGGCTTACGTGCTCACGGCCATAGCGTTTAAATACATAGTCGATGATCTCGTCGCGTTCGTCCCAGCTGAAGTCGATGTCGAAGTCTGGTGGCGAGGTGCGGTGGGGGTTAATGAACCGCTCAAAATACAGGTCGAGCTCTATGGGGTCTACGTCTGTGATGCCGATGCAGTAGGCCACCATGCTGTTTGCTCCCGAGCCTCTTCCGACATGGTAGTATCCCCGTGATTTGGCATGACGGATGATGTCGTGGGTAATCAAAAAATAGGATCCGAAATTGAGTTCATAAATGATTTTTAGCTCTCGCTCTGCACGCTTGGTGGCCTCTTTGTTGTTTCGCCCGTAGCGATATTGGAGGCCGTCGTAGGTGAGTTTTCGGAGTAGGTCGAGGTCGTCTTCTTGTGTGGTGGTAAATATTTTTTTGTTTTTTGGACTGGGAAAGTCAAAGACAAAACTGCACTGCTCAAGTAGTCGCTCGGTGTTTTTGATAAGGTCGGGGTATGCAGCAAATAGCTGCCGTAGTTCTGTCGGTGGCACGAAGCTTTCGTATGCTGAGGCATGACCCGAGACAGAGAGGCGACTCAATAAGACGTTGTGATCGATGGCTCGCAGCAGGCGGTGCAGGTTGTAATTTGGGCGGTCCAGAAACGTGACGGGCTGCCAGAGTACGAGTTTGGCGACATCCAACTTTTGTCTGTAACGAAAGAGGCGGTTGAATTCCCAGTGGCGGACACCCACGTATTCGTGAGAGCTGAGCTGGGTGTATGATTCGAGGATTTCAAGTGGGTAAATGACATATACGTTTTTGAATTTTGGTGCTTGACTAGGAAATGGGTTTTGTGCTAACAAATGGGCAGTGAGGTGCTGGTTTATTTCGGCATAGCCGGCGTGGTTTTGTGCCAAGCAGATATATCGGAGCTCGTCGCCGTTGCGAAATTCTACTCCCACCACGGGCGAAATATCTGCCGCAAGGCATTCTTTTACGAAGTCGAATACGCCCGAAATAAGGTTGATGTCTGTCAATGCCAGTCTCTTCACGCCGAGTTTTTTGGCATGTGCTACGAGTGCCTCCGGCGAGATGGTGCCGTAACGCATGGAGTAGAATGAGTGACAGTTGAGATACATTTTTTATTGCTTGCACATTGTTCGTTACAAAATTGGTTAAAATATTGGCAATTGATTGCTTGTTTTTTTAGCAGTTTGGGTTTGTTTCCCCACCGACTAAAGTTTGGTTTGTTTCCCACCAACTAAAGTTGGGGGTAATTGATTTATTGGATTTTTCTTCTTTTTTCTCCAACTGAAGTTGGAGGTGGGGAGGGGGCTGGTTTGAATTTAGAATCTAATCTTATATTTTTATGGAAATTAAATTCATCGATTATGCCGTATATAAAAGTCTACATCCACTTTGTTTGGACTACAAAAAACCGTGTGCCGTATTTGAATACCAAAGAAATTAGGGCCAAAGTCTGGCGTCATATCTGGGAAAATGCTCAGAAAAAAGGGATATTTGTTGATTTTGTAAATGGATATTCGGAGCACTGTCATTGTTTGGTTTCTCTCGGAGCAAAACAAACAATAAGTAAGGTCATGCAACTGATTAAGGGTGAATCGGCATTTTGGATTAATAAAGAACAGCTTGTCGATGGATATTTTGAATGGCAAGACGAATATTACGCGATAGGTGTAAGTGAATCAAGAATAGAAACAGTACGTAATTATATAAAAAGGCAGGAGGCTCACCACGGAAAGAAGACTTGGGAAATGGAGCGTGACGAATTGATTCTTAAACACGGATTTGAGAAGTATAGTGATTGAGGGTTTGTTTCTCGCCAACTAAAGTTGGTTTGTCTCCCCTCCAACTAAAGTTGGGGGTAATAGATTTTCTTTCTTTTCTTTTTCTCCAACTGAAGTTGGAGTTTCTTTTTTATTAGCGAGGTTGGAGTTTTTGTTTTCTCTCTTAACCGTAGTTTCACTTTTAATTTTTTAACGAAAATAGATAAAGACTTTTTAGATTATAAGCCTTAATTTGGGGCAATTCTTCTATAAAATGATAAAAATTAGTACGCCTCCCGATTTTAGTTTCTCCGAGTGCCTGTGGTTTCTCGATAGGGGTTTTGATGAAATAATGCACGAAGTGACCGCAGATAGCGTCAGGAAACTATTTGAGTTTTCTGGGCAAAAGGTTTTGATTGAAGTCAGTCAGGACGATCAAGAGCTAAACGTGGAGGTGCTTGCGGGGGAACTGAAAGATGAAAAATTGGTCATTTCTAAAGTGAAAGAATGGTTTGATTTAGATCGAGAAATACAGCCTTTTTATGAGCTTTTGGCAAAAGACAACGACCTCCATGTTTTAGCAAAAAACTACACGGGCCTACGCCTAATGGCTATCCCTGACTTGTTTGAAGTTATGTGCTGGAGTATTATTGGGCAGCAGATAAACCTCACTTTTGCTTACAAAATTAAGCGGGCTCTAGTAGAGCAGTTTGGCGAAAGCCTTACCTATAAGGATAAACTATATTATCTGTTCCCCAAACCCGAAGTGCTTTGTGAGGTAAACGAAGATCTACTTAGAGAAATGAAGTTTTCGAGACAAAAGATTGATTACACAATAAACCTAGCAAAGTCTTTTGCTGAAGGAAAACTGAGCCTTGAGCTAATAAAGCAAAAAGAAACACACAGCGAAATGCTAAAGTTTTTGACCAGTTTTAGAGGAATAGGGGAGTGGACGGCACAATATACACTAATGAAATGCCTGAAAAGTCCTGAGGCAGTTCCGTATGGCGATGCAGGTATAAACCAAGCTCTTTTTGGGCTAAAAAACATTCCGAAAAAAGGAGGGCGTGCCGAACAAGAAGCTCTTTATGCCCGCTTTAAAGGCTGGGAGGGCTATTTGACGTTGTATTTGTGGAGGTGGTTGAGTGGGAATTAATATTCTACCATTACTCCTATACAAAAAGTTAATTTTGGATTGTATTTAATATGTTTCCAATTTCCACTCCAATTTGAGTCAGCTGAATTTCCAACTTTGTCGTTAATGGTTTTAAAGCACGGACTTATTCGTTCTATCGATTTTACTTTAAATTTCTTAGAATCTTTCAATGTGTATTTACCAAATTGTTTATCTCCGATTAGTATAAATTTATTTTGGTTATTAGTGTATCCAATACATTCTAAACTAACCCAAATGCCGTCTTTTGGTAATATTATACCAATATTTGAAATATCAAATTCAATTTTCTTTTTGTTGACTTCAACGTTTTGGATTGTATTTTCAATTAATATATCCTCGTTTGGTAAATTGTTTAAATTTGAAAAAATTCTCAATCTAATTCTAAAAGTTTTTACATGTTCGTTTTCCTTTGGGATTAAGTCACAAAAAACCTTTTTTATTAAAGCTTCATCGTCAATGCTATTTTGAATAAAGGTAGCAACCTTAAAACTTGAATTTGGTGTAAATCCACTCGAAAGTATTTTTAACGGGTCTCTGTGATAGAATCCGAGAGTTTTTGTTTTGTGTTTTTTCCTTTTAATGGATACTGTCAATTCGTTTAATTCAACAGCTTTGATGTTTAGAAAAATTGTATCCAATTTATTTAATGTATTTTTATTGATAATTTTTCTTTCATAGCCAAGTGCAGTTATTTCAATCGAATCTTCGAAATTATCTAAGCAAAACCTGCCATTTTCATCAGCAAAAAAACCATAATACACTTCTCTTTGATAAATTGTTGCATATGGAATTGCAGAATTATTGGTTTTGTCAAAAATTATAAAACATTTACTTTGTGCTCTAGCAAATGAAATTGATATAAAGAACAAAATTATTTTGATTTTCATAAAAATATTAGGTGAGGTATTTAGATATCTACCCTTGGTACATTAATCATTGGCATTAATAAGTTTCAAATACCATTTCTGACTTAACTGCTATTCCAAAGACATAATACATATGCGTACCAAACCTCTGACAGGTATTCACATATGCTACATATTGAGAACCGAGCCACTCAGTCTCCCGAGCCAATCATTTTGGCATCTGCCTCTTAAACGGATCCGATTATTAAAGTAATAATTAAAAGACTTGAAACAATCTTTTTTGTATTCTTTCGTAAAAAAAGTTTAAACATTTTTTCAATAATTTAAAAGTTTGTGCTTCCATAAAGGAGGAATAGCGATATCCTATCAGTAAAGACTGATGTGCCTTAGTATATTTGATAAATTTATTCTTTTAAAGAAGTAACGCTCTAGTAAATAGGTTGTTATCTATTTTGGGGCAAGTTATAAAGGGGGGGTAAATCCAAATATTTCTCAAAATATTTTTTTATTTTTCTAAAGAGTGTTTGAAGTATGATAAATTTTCAAAAAATCCTCCGAAAAGTAATATTAATTCTTCCTTCTGCTTCTTTAACCTTAGGAATCTGGTGCAGCCAATGGTGCTGAGTACTGCCTTGCATAAGTAGCAAACTCCCTGGTTCTAGTATTATGTTTTGTGTTGATTTTGGGGTGGCCTTGTGTTTAAACTGGAGTTTGCGACTGCCACCCAATGATATGGATGCAATCACAGGGTTTTCTCCGAGTTCGGGCTCATTGTCGGTGTGCCAGCCCATGCTGTCATTTCCGTGGCGGTAATAGTTTAGCAATGCCGAATTAAAACGTACCCCAGCTTGGCTTTCTACTTTTTTCTTAATTAACAATAAACTTTCTGTAAACTCTTCGGGTATGTTTTTTAGTCCTGAATAGGTATAGGTTTTGCCATTTTCGGCATACCAAGCTGTTAACCTCGGAAAGGCAACTTCTTTACCGAAGATTTTCATGCCTTCCTGTTTCCAGTTTATTTCTTCTTTTAGTTTTTCAAAAAAATCATTTGAAATAAAATTTGGGAAGTATAACACTTCGCCGTCAAACGGTAAAAGATTTTGGTCTGGAAACAGGAAGCTCATGGTTTATTTTTTTGCCCAATAGTCAAGTACCATCACTTTGTCTAGGTGTGGTCCTAATAATGCACCGAACGCTTTGTGGTCAGGATGAGGTAAGTAAATCGCTCTGTCTTCTTCGCTTCTGAATGTTAAAAAGAAAACATGGGTAAAGCCTTGGTCAAGACCTTCTGGGCTGTTGTTGGTGCCCCACTCGTAACCTTTTATTTGCTTAATTTTGGTTGGCAATGCTCTAAATGCATCTTCTACCGACTTGATGTCAGCAGGGGTGCTGCTGTCTTTAAATTTAAACATCACCACGTGGCGAAGTTCCTTTTTTTGAGCAGAAGTTTCTAAGGTGCTAATGGCCATAATAGAAAATGTAAATAAGATTAGGCTGAATATTTTCATTGTTTTATATTTTTTGTCAAATATAGTTTTCTCTTCTAACATTAAAAATTTAAAACATAACTTTACATTTGGTTAACATGTTTGGCAGACTTATTTAAAAATATTAGTATGTTTTTCAGAAAACCCCGAATTTAGGAAAGGAAGAGAAATTTTAATAAATGAAGAAACTATACGCCATTGAGTGGCTTAGAGGCTTGGCGGCTTTGAGTGTTTGTGTGATGCATTTTTTTAATGCAACGGACTATTTTACAGCTTCTGATCCCATTTTTACCTCGGTTTTGAGTAAAATAACAATACTCGGTAGGCTGGGCGTTCCCGTATTTTTCGTGATTTCGGGGTTCATTATCCCTTTTAGTATGTATAATGGCGGGTATGTTTTCCCTCAAAAACTCAAGAACTTTTTGGCCAGACGTTTTACCCGTATTGAGCCGCCATATATTTTGTCTATTGTATTTTGCTTAGCTACTTGGTATGTTATTCGGGTTCATGTAGAGGGCGGAACATTCACTATCGACTGGAAAAATATATTGATGCACCTCGGATACTTAAATGCCATAGATGGTAAAGGTTGGATTTTAGGTGTTTATTGGACTCTTGGAGTCGAATTTCAATATTATTTGGTAATTAGCCTTTTGTTTCCACTTTTGTTTATCAAGTCTTTTAATATCCGACTGGCCACTATTCTGATATTGCTTGCGGTATCATTTGGTTTGTCTAAGCTCACTCATCCGGGTATCATTTTCAGGCATATTCCGTTGTTTATGGCTGGGATTATTACGTTTAAACTCAAAGAGGGCCTTATGCCCATAGCTTGGTTTTGGGGTATAATCCTCCTGGTGCTCGGGTTAATATTTGTAGACATGGGTGTTTCTTATGTAGTTTCTACCATTTTTGTGGTAACGGTAATCTACTTTGATTTTGATATTAAGTTTAAGCCCATGTACTTTTTGGGTACTATTTCATATTCACTTTATCTGATGCATTGGACTTTCGGCGTTGATATTTCGATGCGACTTTTCAGATATTTAATGCCAGATTTGCCCGAAATGGGTAAAATATTGGTTGTAATTGCCTGCATTTTCGTTTCAGTATTTTTATCATATCTCTATTATTTATTGATAGAAAAGCCTGCTATACGTTGGGGTAAAAATCTAAAAGCGAAAGCATAAGTCAAACGAAACCCGAATATTAAGTTTTTAGTTTTTTCTTCCATTTAATAAAATTGATTTTGGTTTCGCTACAAAGCTCGTTAACTTAGATTAACTATCAATGCCTTGTATATGAGTATTTTATCTGCTTCACTTTACCATACTAACCCTTCTGGTGGGTTTTACACGTTTGCTGGTTTTCCTGACTGTAAAATTTACAAAGCTGAAACCGGCAGTAAGTGGAATCAACATTTGCTTTTTGGAGATTATATCACGGTTTTAGACCTTGAAATAAAAAATAATCGTGTAAAAGTTAAATCTAGGAACAAGGTAGGTTGGGTTAAAATTGACAGCATTCAGCCCGAACGAGTATTGGAGGTGAATTTTATCGATATCGGGCAGGGAGACGGGTGCCATATTGTTACGCCTGACGATCAGCACATATTGGTAGATGCCGGCAAAGGCGATAACATGAACCGGTATTTGGTGTGGAGGTTTTATTTGTATAAAAAAACCAAACCTATCGACATAGACTTTAAGGCTATCATTAGCCATTCAGATGCTGACCACTACGGCGGTTTCTCCACAATATTCAAAAATCCGGCATTGCGTTTCACAAAAGTTTATCACAATGGAATAGTAGAAAGACCAGGAAAAGGTCACCTTTTTGGAAATGTTACAAATGGCTACATTACCACTTTGATAGAAGATACTACTGGGATTTTAGACTTAGTAAATGATCCTGCCAATTTAAAAGGAACAGGTTCAAATTATTTAAAAACACTATCGCAGGCTACCAAAAATAATCCGCAGGTCGAATTTCGGATGCTCTCCATTGAAGACCACTACGTGCCTACTTTTGATGCTAATAATCAAATAAATAATAAGCCTTTTTTTATGAAGCTATTGGGGCCTATCACCGAAACTGTGGGAGGCAAAAAGGCTCTAAAGTCCATTAACGATACGGGAAAAGATAAAAATGGACATTCGGTTATTTTTAGGTTAGAATACGGAAACCTTAAAGTATTATTAGGTGGTGACCTCAATGAAGAGTACGGTAAAATAATGATGGATTTTTATAAAGCCGCAAACGCCACAAAAGAATTAGAAGTTGATGTGGCCAAGGCCTGCCACCACGGTTCCACACATTTTGACTATGACTTCCTGAAAAGTCTAAATCCTTTGGCTACTGTGATTTCTAGTGGCGACGACGAGCCTTTTTGTCATCCAAGGCCTGACACTTTAGGTGCCATTGGTAAGTGTAGTTATGGCGATAAACCGCTGATTTATAGTACAGAACTAGCTCGATCTAATAAAGACCTTTCTCGCAATAATATGAAGGCCATCGAGAAGTATTTCACTGAGAATGCTTTATTGTTGGCTCAAATAAAAGCTATCAAATCTGACTCATCTCAAGCTGAAGAGCTTAAAAAACTTAAAGATAAACTTACTAATAACGAAAAAGAGATAAATTCGTTTCTGACCCGATACGGCATGATAAACCTTCGTTCTGATGGGAACAAAATGATTATTGCTCAAAAACTGGAGCGAGACGCCGCGTACGGAAAGTGGGACATCCAGAAAATGCAATTTGATAGCCAAACTGGTAGGTTTGAAAAGCTCTAAAGCATTAGAGGTATTTCATGTAGGTTGCCAAATCTTTGTCGCCTCTGCCTGACAGTCCTATTACGATGGTTTCGTTTGGTTTTGCTCCGATATATTTGATTGCAGCCAAAGCATGACTAGACTCTATAGCAGGAATAATTCCCTCAAGCTTAGTTAATTCAAACCCCGCCTCAATAGATTCGTCATCGGTGATACCAAAAAACGTGGCTCTTTTGGTTTCCCACAGATGTGCATGTAGCGGTCCGATGCCCGGATAGTCTAAACCCGCAGATATAGAATGAGGTTCCACTACTTGTCCGTCAAAAGTTTGCATCAGTAAGCTTTTGCTGCCATGTAAAATTCCGGGTTTGCCTAGGAAAGTCGTGGCTGCTGATTTTCCGGTTTTAACGCCGTGTCCTGCTGCTTCTGCTGCTATTATTTTTACAGAAGGTTCATCTAAAAAGTGAAAGAATGTGCCCGCAGCGTTTGATCCGCCTCCTACACAAGCAACCACGTAGTCGGGGTTTTCTGAGCAAGTTTGTTCAAAGAGTTGTTTTCTGATTTCCTCCGAAATTACAGATTGAAAACGAGCCACCATGTCGGGGTATGGATGCGGTCCTACCACTGAGCCAATGATATAATGTGTATCTACCGGATTATTTATCCAATGTCTCATTGCTTCATTTGTAGCATCTTTTAGGGTTTTTGAGCCGCTTTTTGCAGGTCTTACTTCTGCACCCAGCATTTTCATACGAGCTACATTGGGAGCCTGACGTTCTATGTCTATTTCGCCCATGTAAACTATGCACGACAAGCCCATCAAGGCACACATAGTGGCTGTGGCTACACCGTGCTGTCCAGCACCAGTTTCTGCTACTATTTTGTTTTTGCCTAGTCTTTTTGCAAGTAAAATTTGACCTAAGGTGTTATTTACTTTATGAGCCCCCGTGTGGCAAAGATCTTCTCTTTTTAGATATATCTGGGTGTTGTATTTTTTTGATAACCTTTCCGCAAAAAACAAAGGTGTAGGTCTGCCCACGTAGTCTTTCAATAGTCTTTCAAATTCTTCAATGAAGTCGGGACTTTGCATTATTTTAAGGTAGTTTTCACGAAGTTCCTCTACATTTGGGTATAGCATTTCCGGAATAAACGCACCTCCGAAGTTCCCGTAATAACCTCTCTCATCTACTGCAAATGACGAATCCACTTTTAAATCTTTCATTTTGACTTTATGCTTTATCTAAAAATTATATTTTTTATTTCAGGCTTTTATTTTCTCAAACAAAGTCTGTAGTTTTTCAATGTTTTTGTCGCCAGGCGAATTTTCAAACTTACTGTTTACGTCTATTCCGGTTATGTTTAGGCCATCTAGTAGTTGTAGGTCAGTGAGGTTTTCTAACGAAATGCCTCCCGCAAGCGTAAAAGGCACATGTTGGTTGTATTTTTTTAAAATATTCCAATCAAACGTTTTTCCATGTCCGCCATATCCATCACCTTTTGTGTCAAACAGAAACCTGTCTACCGTGTTTTCGTAGGATTTACATGTTTCAAAATCAAAGTTTTGATCCACCGAAAACGCCTTCCAAACTTCAAGTTTTAACACTTTTAGTCTTTTACAAATATCTGGGCTCTCGTTACCATGTAACTGTACGGTACTTAATCCAAATGTTCTGACCGTTTTTACTATATTTTCTAGGCTTTCATTCACAAAAACGCCTACTTTTTTTATTTCTTTTGGAAGCGAAAGTATAGTTTCTAAACTTGCTGTTTCAGTAACATTTCTTGGAGATTTTTCAAAAAAAATAAAACCCATATAGTCGGGCTTCAATGCCGCCACCTCCAATATGTTTTGGGTGTTACGCATGCCACAGACTTTTATTTCTAAGGTTTTATCCATGATAGGGTTAGCTTTTTATTTTTGAAACAAAATCTGCCAAAGCCGCGGCTGGATTAATCGTTTTCATGAAATTTTCTCCCATCAAAAAACCTTGGTAGCCTATTTTTCTTAGTTCTATTACGGTTTCGGGTTTGCTTATACAGCTCTCCGAAATCTTAACTTTATCTTTTGGTATAAATTCGATGAGTTCTATTGAGGCATTGACATTGTTTTCTGCAAAGTTTTTTAGATTTCTGTTATTTACACCTACAATGTCCACAAAATCCATTGGGCTTTTGTCTATTTCAGCTTTGTCATGTACTTCCAGTAGAACCTCTAAGCCTAGTTCATGAGCTTTTTTACTTAAATCCATAATTTGCTTCGACTCTAGGTTTGCTGCAATTAGCAATATCACATCTGCTCCCCATGCTTTGGCTTCTAAAAGCTGGTAAGGGTCTATAATAAAGTCTTTTCTGAGGAGTGGCGTTTTTGGATTTTTATCTCTTCCTATTTCTAAATCTTCTTTAAATCCACCAAAAAACACAGTGTCGGTCAAAATACTGATACCTGCTGCACCTGCTTCACTATACCCGATGGTAGTTTCGGATATTCCTGCACCAATGTTTATGTCTCCTTTTGAGGGAGATTTACGTTTGTATTCGGCTATTATTCCTGTGCCTTCTGGATTTTTTAGAGCTCTGGCCAAAGAATTTGAAACACGGTCAAAGTATTTACTTTTTGTCAAAGAAGCTTCGCTGATACTTTGCTTTGCTCTTTCCACCTCAATACTTTTATTTGCTATGATTTTATCTAAAATAGTCAATGGTCTTTCTTTTTTGTGCAAATATATAGGAATTTGAAACCTTATTTCGCTATTGTTAATATTAACTCTTTTTACGTACTCTGCTCAGTGTTTCGGGTGTTAAACCTAAAAATGAAGCAATATGTTTTTTGGGTGCTCGCTCATAAATTTCCGGAAACATGTTTTGAAATACCTCGTTTCTTTTTTGTGCACTCATCATTCTCAAAAATCGCACTCTATCGTCGTACATCACTAAATACATCTCTGTAAGTACCCTTCCTATCAAGTTTGCTTCTGGATAAAGGCTATACAGTTCGTGTAAACTCCTGTGAGAGATTGAAACCATTTCGCAGTCTTCTAGTAATTCTACTGACTCAAGCGATGGCCCTTGTGTAATAAAACTGTGAGGTATATAAATAAATCCATACTCTCCTACAAACCAAGCTGTAACTTCGTTTTTGGAGTTGCCTTCGTCGTTATAATAGAATGACCTAACCATACCTTTATCTATAAAATAGAGGGTGTCATTCACTTCGCCACTTCTAATAATAATATCGCCAGCCTTACCCGAAAACTTCTTCAATCTTTTTAACAATTGATTTTCAAGATCCTTTGAAATCGGGTATATTGTTTTTATCGACTCTACGAAAGCGGTATACATATTAGGATTATGTTATTTATTTTGCAAATATAATGCAACCATTACATAATCTTTGTGCATCTATTATTCGAAACCGAAATTTATGACTAAAATATTACCAATTTTTAAAACCGAGTACGAACTAGCACGAGCTTTAGCCAATAAAGATCGTAAGGCGTATCAGACGTTTTATGATGGGTATTCTGGTAAGTTGTTAGCCATTTGTCTTCGATACATCTCTGATAAGATGACCGCCGAAGACGTAATGGTGGAGTCAATCATGAAAATTTTTGAGAAAATAGGACAGTTTAATTTTACTGGGAGTTTCGAAGGTTGGGTAAAAAGAATTGTAGTTAATGAAGCTTTGATGTTTTTGAGAAGTAAAAAAATGATTGAAGTAGATATTGATGAAATGGTTCAGCTGCCAACTGACGTAAGTCCGCTTGAAGATTTTGAAGCAGAGGAGTTGATGAAGATCATAAATGAGTTGCCGGTGGGTTACAAAACAGTATTTAACTTATACGCTATAGAGGGATATAGTCATGCAGAAATAGGGAATATGTTAAATATTTCGGAAGGTACCTCAAAGTCTCAATTGAGTAGGGCCAGGGCTATTTTACAGGAAAAGTTAAAGAAAAATGAACAAAGAGATATTGAAAATAAATATAATGAGAAAAGAAAATAAACATCAGGTTGACGAGTATTTTCTGTCAAAATTGGGTGACTTTGAGGTTCAACCTTCAAGCGAAGCTCGTCAAAAGTTTTTAAGTAAATTAGAAGAAAAAGAGCATAAGCCCGCTGGGATATTTGTCTTTAAATACTTTAGCATGGCTGCTTCTATGTTGCTATTCTTAGGTTTAGGATGGTGGTATTTTAGTGATACTTCAGACGTTAAACCTACAGAGTTAGCGTCTGTAAATATCCCTACTCAAAAATCAGCAGCTAACCAAGTTCCTGAAGTTGTAAATGTGGATAATGAAAAATATTTAAAAAGTAGTTCATTGGCTGAGACTTCAGCTTTAGTGAAGGAAACCATAGAGGCATCAAATGTAAAAATATTAGCTCCCACTTCTTCAAAAGATAAAAACACATTTGGGGCTAATTTGGCTATTAATGAAAATAATAACGCCTTAGCAGAACTAAAAAGGTATTCACATATTAATGTTGATGATTCAATAGAATTTATAGAAAACAAATCTAATTCTGGCAATTCTGATTTTACTGAACAAAGCTATGAAGAAGTTCAGATTGCCTACGAGCCAAGAAGTATAGACGATACTTATATTCTTATCTCGCCCATTCCTGCCGAAACTCCAACATTTACGGAGCTATCGAGACCACCCGGTGAGTTTGACCACTACGCTGCCCCGGACAGAATAGTGTTTGAGCAAGATGTCTCTTTAGTAGCCAAAGTGCTAAAGGAAGTAAAGCAACTAAAGAAAGGCGAAAAAGTAGATTTTAGTAAACTTGGGTTTAAGCCTATTGAAGAGTTAGCTCTTAGTGAAGATGGGTTCCTAGTTTCAGAATCGAGACAAATCAAACAAAAGTTAAATTGGATTAAAACGAAAATTATTAATAACTAAATGAAAAAGTTAATTATACTAATTGGATTATTGAGCTACCACGTAGCCGAAGCCAAATATGAAAGCGATACGACCATTATTGAGTTTAACGATAAGACTTCAAATACGAAAGTCAAGGTTATAGAAAATTCTAATAAAACGATAGAGTTGCCTAAGATATTGAACCTCAATAATATACTTAAAGCAGTAGGGGTAGACTCTTCTGAAAGAGAAAAGGCGATTGTGTTAGTTACCAAAGGTGCTAACGGCTCAAAGTCTGATACTGTACTTGTGGTTTCACAGGAGGGGTCAAGAATTAAAATAGTGACTAGAGAAAGGGCTGTGGCAGTTCAAGATACTACCATCAGAGAGACTCAAATTGAAAAAGAAGAGCGAATAGAATCATTTGAAGAAGAAGACGAAGATGGAAACTACGAAAACTATCAAAATCCTAAACCTAAAAAGGAAAAGAAGTTTTTTCCTAGAAGCGACTTCGCCATTTATTTTGGAATAAACAACTTTGTGAATGGTACTCCAGCACAACCCAATATGCAATATAACCTAAGAGACTTCAGGTCGAGATACGTTGCATTGTCATTTAGAAAAAATGCAACTTTGGTTAAAGGGGATAAAGTAGACTTAGCGTTTAGTTACGGACCCGAGATAGCCTGGTATAACTTCATGCTTGAGAATAGTAACTTGGCTGTTTATGATGGAAAACAAGTGTCATTTGTAGATAATACTAAGCCAACCCAAAAATCAAAACTTGTGATGCCTTATATTAACTTGCCTTTAATGCTTAATTTAGGGTTTAAAGAAGATAAATTCAAACTAGGTTTTGGCGGATATGTGGGATATCGTGTAGGGGGCTATTCAAAGGAAAAGTATGTGTCTGGAGGTAAAAATAAAGTAAAAGGAGATTTTGGATTCAATGATGTTATCTATGGCTTAACTACAGAGTTTGGTAAAAGAAATGGGCTTACGTTTTTTATGAGATATGATTTAAATAAATTGTTTAAAGACAATCAGGTTTATGCCAAAGACCTACAAGCATTCAGTGTGGGGTTGAGACTATAAATGTAAGGAAGGAAAATAATTTTAAACACGTTAAGGTTTTTGTATATACCTATTGTTAATAGTGATGCTTAAACTTTAACGTGTTTTTTTGTGATACATATCTTTTACTATGGTAATTCAAACTTGTTAACATTTAGGCATTGGAACAAAAAAAAATTAACGAGAAAAAATATTTTTAAAAAAAAATATCTTCGTCTAAGTAATTAAAATGCGACTTTCTGGCGGTTTTTAGACTCGTTTTTAACAATCTTTGTTGATGACAATAAAATATTCCATTTTTTTTCAGTCAATATTTTGTGGTTAAAAAAAAACGTTCTACTTTTGCATCTCCTTTCGAAGAGGGTTTGTTCATTGATATCAAATAAGGGGGTGTACCAGAGTGGCCAAATGGGGCAGACTGTAAATCTGCTAGCTTACGCTTACGGTGGTTCGAATCCATCCGCCCCCACAAAAAATGCAAGTATAAAGCGGGAGTAGCTCATTTGGTAGAGCGATAGCCTTCCAAGCTATAGGTGGCCGGTTCGAGCCCGGTCTCCCGCTCTAAAAAAAATTCCATTAGCCTTTGTAGCTCAGTGGTAGAGCACTTCCTTGGTAAGGAAGAGGTCGGCAGTTCAATTCTGCTCAAAGGCTCTTCTGTAAAAATTGGAATATTGCTTCGTAGTCTGAAAAATAAGGCTACATTGATTTATTGGAATTTTAATTTTGAACAACATAAATTTTATCAAATAAAATGGCAAAAGAAAATTTTGACCGTAGTAAGCCTCACGTAAACATTGGTACTATTGGTCACGTCGATCACGGTAAAACTACATTGACTGCAGCGATCACAACGGTTCTTGCAGGAAAAGGTCTTGCTAAATTGAGAGATTTCTCTTCAATTGACAATGCACCTGAGGAAAAAGAAAGAGGTATTACTATCAATACTTCTCACGTTGAGTATGAGACAGCTAACCGTCACTACGCTCACGTTGACTGTCCTGGTCACGCCGATTACGTTAAGAACATGGTTACTGGTGCTGCCCAAATGGACGGTGCTATTATAGTTGTTGCTGCTACTGATGGACCGATGCCACAAACTCGTGAGCACATCCTTCTTGCTCGTCAGGTAGGTGTTCCTCAACTAGTAGTTTTCATGAACAAAGTTGACTTAGTTGATGATCCAGAACTTCTTGAACTAGTTGAAATGGAAATCAGAGAACTTCTTTCGTTCTACAAATTTGACGGTGATAACATCCCAGTTATTCAAGGTTCAGCATTAGGTGGTCTTAATGGAGAAGCTTCATGGGTTGCTAAAATCGAAGAGTTGATGGAAGCTGTGGATACATTCATTCCACTACCTGCTAGAGCTACTGATAAGCCTTTCCTTATGCCTGTTGAAGACGTATTCTCGATCACAGGTCGTGGTACTGTTGCTACTGGTCGTATCGAAACTGGAGTTATCAACTCAGGAGATCCTGTTGATATCTTAGGTATGGGTGCTGAAAACCTTAAATCTACTGTTACTGGTGTGGAAATGTTCCGTAAGATCCTTGACAGAGGAGAAGCTGGTGATAACGTAGGTTTACTTTTAAGAGGTATTGAAAAAGAAGCAATTCGTCGTGGTATGGTAATCTGTAAGCCAGGTTCTGTTAAGCCTCACACGAAATTCAAAGCTGAGGTTTACGTACTTTCGAAAGAAGAAGGTGGACGTCACACTCCATTCTTTAACAAATACCGTCCTCAGTTCTACTTCAGAACAACTGACGTAACTGGAGAAATCTTCTTGCCTGAAAACGTTGAGATGATTATGCCAGGAGATAACGTTACTATCACTGTAAACCTTATCAATGCAATTGCAATGGATAAAGGTCTTCGTTTCGCGATTCGTGAAGGTGGACGTACAGTAGGTGCTGGTCAGGTTACTGAAATCTTAGAATAATAATTATTCTTATTATATATTAAAGCACTCCTTTACGGAGTGCTTTTTTTGTTTATATTCAAATGCAGAAAAAAAACGCAATCGTTTTTATACTAATAACCGTACTGATTGATGTTATTGGTATTGGTATCATCATACCTATTATTCCTTCGCTCATTCAAGAGCTTACCGGCGGTGATGTTAGTCAGGCTTCCTCGTATGCATTGATTCTTGTCTTCATTTATTCGTTCATGCAGTTTATTTTTTCACCTATTATTGGTGGTTTAAGTGATCAGTATGGAAGAAGACCCGTTTTGCTATTCTCACTTTTTGGTTTCGGTATTGATTATATTTTGCTTGCTTTGGCTCCTACAGTAGGTTGGCTTTTTGCGGGAAGGTTGATTTCCGGTATCACTGGTGCAAGTTTCTCTACAGCTAGTGCTTATATAGCAGATATAACTGAGCCCGAAAAAAGAGCTCAAAGCTTTGGTATGATAGGAGCCGCATTTGGACTTGGATTTATCATTGGGCCATCTTTGGGTGGTATATTAGGCGAGTTTGGTAGTAGGGTGCCTTTTTGGGTTTCTGCTGGGTTATCTCTGATTAACTGGTTGTATGGCTACTTTATTCTTCCTGAATCATTAAAGCCTGAGAATAGAAGGAAGTTTGACTTCAAAAGAGCAAATCCTATTGGTAGTTTAATGAATCTTAAGAAGTATCCGTTTATACTAACACTTGTGGCATCGTTGTTTTTGGTATATGTGTCTGGATATGCCACTCAAGGTACGTGGTCATTCTACACTATTGAAAAATTTGGTTGGTCGGAGATGGAGATAGGTTTATCTTTGGGTTTTGTTGGTTTGATGGTGGCGATTGTTCAAGGCGGTTTAATAAGGGTCATTATCCCTAAATTTGGTAAAGAAAAGGCATTGTTTTTTGGACTTGCAATTAATTCTATTGGTTTATTAGCATTTGCTTTTGCTAGTTCCTCCTGGATGATGTATGCCATTATGGTTCCCTTTGCCTTGGGTGGTATTGCCAATCCTGCCTTTCAAGGGATTATCTCAAGTCAAGTAAATAGTAATGAGCAGGGAGAGCTTCAGGGTGCATTAACTAGTCTAATGAGTGTGGCAGCTATTATTGGCCAACCCTTAATGCTAGGTTTGTTTCGAGTATTTACCAAAGAAAATGCGGTATTGTATTTTCCAGGAGCACCTTTTTTTGTAGGGAGTATACTGTCAGTTATTAGTTTATTTTTAACAATTCGAACAATTAAAAAAGAAAATTTAAAGTAAACGTTGTTAGAAAGAAAAAAAAGACTAAATTTGCAGCCCGAATAAGTACATATACAGGTATAGTTTAAAGGTAGAACTACGGTCTCCAAAACCGTCGGTCTGGGTTCGAGTCCTAGTACCTGTGCAAAATTAAAGAAACGCATTTTGGTGTTTCGGAAAAACAATTAATGTATAATGAATAAAGTAGTTCAGTTTTTTAAAGATTCTTGGCACGAGGTAATGCACGAAGTTACTTGGCCAAAAATGAGTGAATTACAATCTAGTGCCACGCTAGTATTGATAGCGTCTATCATATTTGCATTGGTAGTAGGTGGTATGGATTTTATTATTGATAATGCCTTAAGGCTGTTATATCAATCCATATAAGTTTTAAGTAAAATTATGAGTGAATTTAACTGGTATGTAGTAAGAGCTGTTTCTCAACAAGAGAAAAAGATAAAAAACTATATCGAAAATGAAGCTAGTAGAAGAAAATTGACGGATTTTATCCCTGAGATATTAATTCCCTCTGAAAAGATTGTTACCGTAAAAAATGGTAAGAAAACGGTAAGAGAAAAGAATTTTTTCCCTGGTTATATTTTGGTTAATGCTAACCTTAACAATGGTGAGGTTCTTCACTTAATTAAAAGTATTCCGGGTGTTATTGGTTTTTTGGGTAAAAACGGTGGAGCTTCTATCGAACCTGAGCCTTTAAGACAATCTGAAGTAAATAGAATTTTAGGTATACAAGTTGAAAACCAAGAAGAGTCAATCGATTCAGGTGTATCATTTGTACAAGGTGAATCTGTGAAAGTTATCGACGGGCCTTTCAATGGTTTTGAAGGTAATATTGAAGAGGTTTATGACGATAAAAAGAAATTGAGTGTTAGTGTTAAGATATTTGGTAGATCAACTCCAGTTGAACTGGGTTATTTACAAGTTGAAAAACAATAATATTTTTAAATAAGAGTTTTAAAAAGGATAGGCATAAAATGTTTATCCTTTTTTTTATGTTTTTTTTTACTTTTTTAACATTTATGAAGCAACTAAATTGACCTTAAGAGCATCTTTTGCTCAACTACTCCAGATTTCAGGCCTGTTATTTTTCGTAGTTCCTTTAAATATTTTTTTAGCCATTCATGTATTATGGTTTCCTTTTATGTATAAGCTAATACCTTGTAATGCATAATACTTTAATTTTGAATCATAAATAAAGCTATTACATTAAAATTAATTACAGTTATGAAAAAGTTATTTAAGTCAATCGTTCTTGTATGTTTATCAGTTTCATTATCATTTGCTACTGAGATAGCCACTAAACAGCCAACTTCTTTTGAAGTAGGAATGTATAATGTCAAAAACTCTAACCTTTTAAAGGTATTTGTTGAAAAAAAATCTCGTGAGGTTTTATGCCTTAAAATCAAAAATGTCAACGGTGATGTTGTTTTAAATCAATACTTTGGCAAAAGAGATAAGAAAGTAGGAATGGAAATTGATCTTGAAGCATTAGAAAATGGCAAGTATCAAATGGAATTTTCTACTAAAAATGAAAGTTACATTAAGGAAATTGAAGTTAAAAAAGGCAAAACTGTCCAATTGGACAAGAAGATTATTTTATAGTTTAGGTTTAGGAAATACAAGAGGTGGCTTTTAGCCGCCTTTTGTTTATTTTAAACTATATTTTTTTCTAATTATATAAAACCTCACAAAACCGATTAATGCTAGCAAGCTTAAAGGTAATATAGTATTTATCAATTGCCATTTATTTCGCTCGTCACGTGTTTTTAGTTTGTCTAAAGGTCTTATCTCTACACTTTTGTTTTTAGAAGCTATCAGGCCATTTTCGTTGAGCATATAATCTATCGTATTCATCACGAAGTCTTGATTTCCGAATTGATGTTGGCTTAGCTTATCAAACCCAAGTGGAAATGGATTTCCTGATTTTTTATCTACCTCGTTTACTATAATATCCCCGTCTGAGCACACCATTATTTGAGTTTGTGGCGATTTTTTCAATATACCAGAACTCGAAAAGCTATTTGCAAACAATGAGCTAAACTCTCCAGAAACTAAGTATGCTATAGTTTTTACCCCTTTGTTGTATTCTGCCTGATCTGTATCTGACCTTGCTTCGTTATAAGTGATAAGGGCGGGAGCATTTAAAACCTTTGTATATTCTGAAGTTTTTAATAATGGAGTTTTTACTAAGCCATCATTTTTATTAACTACATCTATGTCCGCCGAAAACTTGGCATAAACCATGTCGAGATTTTTTGTGATTGGACTATCCCCAAAGTTATTGATTAAAGGGAAATACCTAAATGGAACCGGTTGAATGTTTGGCCTATCTCCCATATTTCCAACTACCAGGGGTATTACAGCAGCATTTAAGCCATCTTTTATTATGTTTTTGTTGATTCTTAAACCATATTTAAAAAACATGTCATCCATGTTTATGTCTAAAGGTTTGGCAAAAGAACCTTCTAAGCCCATTGTATCCACATTTAAACCATCAACAAAAAATAATGCCTTACCTCCAGACATTATATATTGGTCTATTTTGAATTTTGTGCTATCGTCTATAGTTCTGTCTGGTTTCGGTAAAATCAGTGCGTCTAGGCCTTCAAAAGTGGGTGATTGGGTTGCATTGATAATAAACAAATCGTAGTTTTCTTGGAGACTTGTTATTAGTCCTGCAAAGTTTATGGGTTTTAAACTAGTGAATTCTGTAAGTAAACCAATTTTCTTTTTTTCGGTGTTGGTTAGTTTCTTTATAGTTGATGCTAAAGTATACTCTACATTTTCGTAGGCTTGATTTAGCTTTGTTTGGGCATCTGCGGCTTGGTTTGATTTTAATAAGAGCACGACTTTTTCCTTGTCTTCGTAACTGACAGTGGCATATGGAAAGATTAGGTTCTCAGATTTTTTACCTCCCACATTCTCGTAAATATTGGTTGGTTGCATGCCTTTGTCAATTAATTCTTTGAACAAAGCATTTCTTTTCTCCTCGGTACTTTGAGCGTACGGATTTATAAATTGATAGTTGAGGTTTTTTCCTCCTTCTATTTTGAATTCTACTAAAGTTTCTTCTATCGCTTTTTTTAATCTTTCAAATCCACCGGGTAGATCATCGCCATCTAAGTAGACATTAACCTGCACAGGACCGCTTAAGTTTTGAAGCATATTTTCGGTGGCTTCAGATAATGAATATTTCTTGTCTTGGGTTAAATCAATTCTGAAAAAAAAATATACAGATATTAGATTTACAGCTAATACCAAGAGTGTTATAGAAAAATTCTTTTTTAAATTATTGGGCATGAATTACATTCAAATTAAGCCCAAAATTACATTAATTTTGTGAATAAATTAAATATAATAAAATGCAAACGGCTGATTATTGGAAATTGAAACTCGATTTACTGCCTCATCCCGAAGGTGGTTTTTATAAAGAAACATATAAGGCAAGTGAAGTTATTTCAAAAGATAGCCTTCCCGCACGGTTCGGTGTTGATAGGTCAATTTCAACTGCAATATATTTTTTGTTAGAACAAGGTGATATTTCTGTTTTCCATAAGATTAAATCTGATGAACTTTGGCATTTTTATGCGGGGCAAACTTTGGAGGTTTTTTGTATTGATTTAGATGGAAAGCTAACCGTTTATAGACTTGGAAATAATTATGATGCTGACGATAGTTTTCAAGTAGTAGTGCTTTCTAATTGTTGGTTTGCAAGTAAACCTGCCACTGATTCCACCTATAGTTTAATGGGGTGTACGGTGGCTCCGGGGTTTGATTTTGAAGATTTTGAAATGGCAAATAGAGAAGAATTAATCGCTATTTATCCCCAACATGCTGAAATAATTACTGCACTAACGCATAATACTTACCCTGCGAAGCAATAATTAAATTCATTATATTAAATTTGTGCTTTATTAATAATTGAAATATGTTACAGAGAATTCAATCTTTATTTTTATTGGTAGCTGCTATAGCTATGGTGGTGTTTTTGGGAACAAACTCGTTTGTGAAAGAACTGGGGCCAAATGAAAATGTTGTAGTTAACCCTTACCATGTTTTTCATGCGAAAGGTCAACTTGCTATGTATGATAAGCCGCTTTACTATATTGCAGTATTGGGAGTTTTGGCTTTTGGATTGTCTATATTTACTATTTTTCAATACAAAAATAGATTAAGACAAATGCTTTTGGTTGCTCTTAATTCGCTTTTGATTGGTGTAGCATTAGCTGCTACAGTTTGGCATATCCAAAAAGACGCATTAGTGATCGGTGACCCGAGTAATCAGGGTGCGTACAGCTACGGTATGTGGGCCGCTTTTATAGCACTTGCATGTAACTGGATAGCAAACAGATTTATAAAAAGAGACGAAAAGTTAGTTAAAGACGCAGATAGAATGCGTTAATCAAAAAATATGCGTGTAGTATTTATGGGTACGCCCGACTTTGCTGTGGCAAGTTTAGACCATTTGGTAAAGGGCGGAATTGAGGTAGTTGCTGTTATTACGGCCCCCGATAAGCCGGTGGGAAGAGGGCAAAAGATGAGTGAGTCTGCAGTGAAAAAGTATGCTGTGGCTCATGATATTCCAGTTCTACAGCCAGAGAAATTAAAGAATGGGGCCTTTATTGAAGAACTCAAAAGCTTTAATGCAGACCTGCAAGTTGTGGTAGCTTTTAGAATGCTTCCGGAGGTAGTTTGGGCTATGCCACGCCTTGGAACTATTAACTTGCATGGATCACTATTGCCACAATATAGAGGTGCAGCACCCATAAACTGGGCGATTATAAATGGTGAACAAAAAACAGGCGTCACTACTTTTTTTATTGAAAAAGAAATAGATACGGGTCAAATTATCTTTAAAGAAGAAATAGAAATTGGCGAATCCGAAGATGCTGGAAGTCTGCACGATAGGATGATGGAAATCGGAGGGATAGCATTATTAAAAACAGTAAATGCTATAAAAGAAGGTAACTATACCCAAACACCTCAAGACTTCTCTTCGGATTTAAAAGCGGCTCCGAAAATATTTAAAGAAACTTGTAAAATAGATTGGACACAAAGTGCTTCTACAATATTTGATTTTATCAGGGGACTAAGTCCGTATCCATCAGCTTGGACTTTGATGGGAAATAAGCAATTAAAGATTTTTAAAACAGCAAAATGTGCAGAAGCTGAAATAACTGAAGATTTTAAGGAATATGATTTTGCAGATGAAAGCCTAAAAATGTTTAGTGATGGCAAAAAAGCGTTAATTGCTAAAACTGGAGATGGCTGTTTGTCAATTTTAGAGTTGCAGTTAGAAGGCAAAAAGAGAATGGGAGTAGAGGAGTTTTTGAGAGGCTATCGGTTTGAATAAAAAATAAAAAACCGACTCTAAAAGTTTAAAGCCGGTTTGTTGGTTTTTAATTGTTGATTCTAAGCCAAATTCTTAATTGAATATATATTTATTCTCTGACAACATTGCGTCAGCTATTCTTCTTCTTGCGTCTTTTGTGTTCATAGGTTCTATTTTCGTAAATCTCTTTAGACCCATTAGCATTACCCTTAGTTCATCGCCTTCGGCGTAAGCTTGTATGGCTTCTCTACCTGCTGATTGACACGTTAACACGGCATTTTGCAAGTTAACCATAGCCATGTCTTTTTGTAAGCTTACTGCTTCATCTCCTTTCATTCCGATTAGCTTTTCCACTCTCAATAGTGCTGATTCAGCTACATAGATTTCGGTAATCATATCAGCTACGTTCATTAGTATTTCTTGCTCATGTGATAGCTTCATCATGAATTTCTGTACTGCAGAACCTGCGATCATTAAGGCTGCCTTTTTAAGGTTTTTAAGCACTTTCTTTTCAGCTCCGAAAACTTCGTCTTCGTCAGGACTACTGAAATCTGGAATAGACATTATTTCTTTTCCAACTGCAGTAGCAGGTCCCATAAGGTCTAACTCTCCTTTCATGGCTCTTTTCAGATACATGTCAAGGATAAGCATACGGTTTATCTCGTTTGTTCCTTCAAATATTCTATTGATTCTTGAGTCTCTGTAGGCTCTTTCCATAGGAGCATCTGCCGAATAACCCATTCCACCATAGATTTGTAGCCCTTCATCTGTAACTAAATCTAAAGTTTCTGATCCGTGAACTTTCATGATAGCACACTCTATAGCATATTGTTCCAATGCTTTAAGTTTTGCTTCTGCATCGTTCATTCCTTCTTCTTTGAAGGTGTCTATTAAATCGTCGATATTTTGTCCGGCTCTGTAACATGCTGTTTCACAAACCCATATTTTGGTTGCCATTTCAGCCAACTTGTGCTTGATAGCTCCAAATCTACCAATTGATATTCCAAATTGCTTTCTTTCGTTTGCGTAGTTAATAGCGTGATTTAAAACACCTTTTGAACCACCAACTGCTGCAATACCAAGTTTGATACGGCCTATGTTAAGAATATTTACTGCTATTTTGAAACCATTTTCTCTAGTAGAAAGTAGATTTTCAACTGGAACCATACAGTCGTTAAAAAACACTTGACGCGTATCAGAGCCTTTGATCCCAAGTTTGTGCTCAGGCTCATTCATTGTAATTCCGCCGAAATCTTTTTCAACTATAAAAGCCGTAAGGTTTTTATCGTCGTCGATTTTAGCAAAAACAATGAAAATCTCTGCGAAACCACCGTTAGTGATCCACATTTTTTGTCCAGTGATTTTATAGTACTTTCCGTCTTCAGTTAAAACCGCTTTGGTTTTACCTCCGTTTGCATCTGAACCCGAATCTGGCTCAGTTAAGCAATAGGCTGCTTTCCAAGCTCCTGAAGCTAGATTGGGCAAGTATTTTTGTTTTTGTTCTTCGTTTCCGTAGTATAGAATAGGAAGGGTACCAATTCCTGTATGAGCACTTTGTGCTACTGAAAATGAGTGTCCAGCACCTAATACTTCAGCTACTAGCATAGAAGTGTTAAAATTCATTCCAAAGCCACCATATTCTTCAGGAACAGCAGTTCCTAAAAGCCCTAATTCACCTGCTTTGTCCATTAGACTTGAGATTAACTCAGGCGACTTGGCGTTGTCTATTTCGTCTAGTATTGGATGAATTTCAGTTTTAAGAAAATCTCTACATGTATCAGCAATCATTTGCTGCTCTTCATTAAACTCTTCAGGTATAAAAACTTGACTAGCTAAGGTTTCTTTAATTAAAAATTCTCCTCCTTTTAATGATGATTTTTCGGCTGTTGTTGACATATTGTAATTTGTATTTAAGATCGAAAATATTAGTATGCTTGCATACCTTTTACAAATTAAAAACAAAAAATAATATTATGCAAGCATACTAATATTTATTTTAGTAAAAAGTCAATTTTAATTCAAAATATGAGGAATGGGAGTCAAAAATTTGGTACAAATATTATCCTGCCAAATATAAAGTTGAATGTTTTGTTGCTTTAGTTTTGAGTTTAAATAAAAAAGAAGTCTATGATTACTCACAGACTTCTTCGTCAATTAGTAAATTATGTATATTTATTCTTTTTCAAGTTTATCGATGAATCTATTAAATTCTTCTACAAACTGAATGTAATATTCTCCGGTACCTGGTCCGCTAAAGCCGGTATGCACTTTTCTTACAATTCCTTTTTTATCAATGACGATAGTGGTAGGGAAACTTATGATTTTGTTGAGCATTGGAAGTTTTTCTGAAGCGTCAGACTTGTCATTTTTTCCTGCTATCAAAACAGGATAGGTAACGCCAAAGCGTTTTTTCATTTTGGCTATTTTTGGTAAAGCAAATGCCGGATCGGTTGATTTTTCAAAAGCTAAACCGATGATTTTAATTTCTGGATGTTTTGTACTAAAGTCTGCCAAAAACTTGGTTTCGTCCATGCAGTTTGGGCACCATGAACCTAATACTTGAACAATCGTTATTTTACCATTATAAGCCTCGTCGTTTATAGAAATTTGTTTTCCGTTTTCGTCAGCAAAACTAAAGTCAAGTTTTGTGTAACCTGGTTTTAGATAAGTTAAAGTGTTGGCATCTGGCAATTTTGCATTACTATCAGCTATGCCTTCCCAAGTTTCTAAATAGGTAATACTTGAGCAGAATTTTCCATTTACTAATTTATCTCCTTCAATTTTGGCAGTGAATAAAAAAACGTGGTTTCCATCAAAGCATGATAATTTTAAGCTGTCGCCATCTATTACACCGTCTAGGTATCTGTAGTCTCCAGTAGTTGTTAAAAACGTACCCGTAACTTTTTCGCCATTTTGTTTAAATAGTCCAACGGCTTGATAAGTAACGTCGCCATCAATGAAATTAACAGCATATTGAGTAGCTATTTCCTTTATTCCGGCTGAGTTTTGTGTGGTTTTAAAACGATTGGGTTCACCTAAAACTGCCGTGAATTCCGATTGACGGATACTTAAATCTGCCATTTTCTTTGAAAAAACACCGTGAAGGGTGCTGTCTGATATTTTTGCGATTATTTCAGCATCAAATAGTTCCATTCTAAGATGAAGCGAATCATTTGAAATAAATAAGGTATCAAAGGCCAGTTTCTCATCTCCATTTACTGCGAAAGCTTTTAAGGTGTTCTCCTCTTTTTCTATTTCTAAAAAAAACGGCAATGTACCTGCCACTGTTGGAACCTCGGCACGCCAAAGGCCAGCATTTAGCTTTGGATCTGATTTACAAGAAAATACGATTAATGAGAGAATAAGTATGCGTAATATATTCATTTAAATACCTTTGGTTTGAGTACGCAAATAAAGCTAATAATTTTTATTTGCGAGAATTATGCTCATAAATAAGCTTTCCGTCTGGGCTATATTCACGAATTGTATATGATTCTGAATCGTCAAAAATATCTCTTGGATGTTGAATCTCTTTTTTTCTACGGTTGCCCGTCGGATAGTATTCTACCCATTTGCCTACTTTTTTGCCTTCGTCGTATCGGCCTTCTTCGGCTAATACGCCAGAATCGAAAAACCTCCAATAATCGCCTGTTTGTTTACCATAAATTACAGGAATCACTTCGTCTATTTTGCTAGAGTCGGAGCTATGATAGGTGATGATTGACTCATCAAAAAAGCCTCTCTTGTAGGTTTCTTTGTTTAATAGCATGAAGTCTTTGTCGTATTCTACCCATCTGCCGTCTTTTACCCCTTTGTAGTAAAAGCCTTCTTTCATGAGGTTTTCACCGCGGTATTCTTTGTATGGGCCGTGCAAAAGCGTATTGGTTCGTTTGTCTCGGGCTACTGCTTCCACTATTTTTTTAGTCTTGCTATCGTACCAAGTTAACAGTCTGTGATAGGGATTAGGGTCTTCAAACTCTTTTAAAACATAAAACTCAATGTATTGCAATCTGCTTCCAGAGCCACGTTTAAATACGCGTTTTTCTACCGGAGTTTTTTCGTAGTTTTTACCATCAAAAATCTCCTCTTTGGCTTTCTTTATTGCTTTTTTTGCCTTTCTGCCTTTTGCTTTTGCATTATTTGCCAAGTCGGGGAGCGACTCATTAAAGAACTTTTTGGCATCTTCTATTGAACTAATTTTATTGTCGCCAGGCAAAGACACAGAGGCTTTGGGTAAACTTATATCTACCGGAGCTACGCTCTCGATTTTTTGCTCGAGCGACATTTTTTTTCTTTCTGCTTTTCTTTCCTCTTTGGTTTTTGCCTTGGGCACCACATCTTGGGCGAAGCTCTGGGTAGAAACCGCCAATATTAAGAGATATAACTTTAAAAATAACTTCATTTTAAGCTTGTACTATTGTACTTTTGTGTAGTAAATGGTTCATTTTAAAACGCAAAAATCATAAAAAAATTGGAAACTTCCGATAAAATATATGTAGCAGGGCACAACGGCATGGTAGGCTCGGCTATAGTCAGAAAACTAGAAAGCTTAGGTTTTACGAATATTTTGAAAAGATCGTCAAAAGAATTGGACCTAAGGGTTCAGGAGGATGTTTTTTCTTTTATGGATACCGAAAAACCAGATTATATTTTTTTAGCTGCTGCTAAAGTAGGAGGAATAGTTGCTAACAATACCTACAGAGCAGATTTTATTTATGAAAATATTCAAATTCAGAATAATGTAATTCATGCGGCTTACAAATGCGGTATTAAAAAACTGATGTTTTTGGGTTCTTCATGTATTTACCCTAAAATGGCCCCGCAGCCACTCAAAGAAGAATATTTGCTGACGGGCCTTTTAGAAGAAACAAATGAGCCTTATGCCATTGCAAAAATCTCGGGCATAAAAATGTGTGAGGCATATCGTGACCAATATGGTTGTGATTTTATATCGGTGATGCCGACTAACCTCTATGGGCCAAATGATAACTATGACCTTCAGAACTCACATGTGCTTCCGGCTATGATTAGGAAATTTCATGAAGCTAAGTTAGCAGGAGATGCTCAAGTAGAACTTTGGGGTACGGGGTCGCCAATGCGTGAGTTTTTGCATGCAGATGACCTTGCCGAGGCTTGTGTGTTTTTGATGGAAAACTATAGTGACAAACAGTTCGTGAATATTGGAACTGGGGTTGACGTTACCATAAAAGAATTGGCCGAGACCATCAAAAAAGAGGTGGGCTACGAAGGCGAAATTTATTGGAACACCGACAAACCTGACGGAACGCCTAGAAAACTTATGGATGTAAGTAAAATAAATGGCCTCGGCTGGAAACATAAGTTGGATCTATCTGAGGGGATTAAGTTGGTGTACGCCGAATATAAAGAGAAGCACAAATAGCCAGATGAAAGCAGAATGGTTTGAGCTCTGGTTTGATACTCCGTATTACCATATTTTGTATAAAAGTAGGGGAGACGAGGAGGCACAAAAGTTAATAGATAATTTAGAAAAGCACCTTGGTTTTAAAAAAGATTGGCTTTTCTGTGATATGGCATGTGGCAAAGGCCGTCATTCGGTTTACTTAAATAGTAAAGGATATGACGTTATTGGACTTGACCTTTCACCAAATAACGTTTGGCACGCCCAACAATCTGAAAATAATCGCCTTCAGTTTTTTGAGCATGACATTAGAGAGGTTTTTAGAGAAAATGAGTTTGATGTTATGCTTAATCTATTTACCAGTTTTGGGTATTTTGAAGAGCAATTGGAAAATCAAGAGGCGGTAGTTGCCATGGCAAAAAATATCAAGCCTGGCGGCACGATGGTCATTGACTATATGAACAGCCGAAAAGCTATTGAAGATTTCAATACGCATTATGAGAAAAAAGTAAACGATATACTTTTTAACATCGACAAAAAGATAGAGAAAGGATTCATCTTTAAAAAGATTAGTTTTTCAGACAAAGGAGAAGACTTTTCTTTTGAAGAAAGAGTAAAGCTGTTATTTCTCGACGACTTTGAGATGTTCTTCAAGGCTGCAGGATTAGAGCTGGTAAATGTTTACGGCGACTATCAACTTGAGTCATATGACGAGCACCAGTCTGACCGAATGGTGATGGTTTGTAAAAAAACGCATTTAGGTGTAAATATTAGTAAATGAAAAATATTTCTTCTTGGTTTAGTTTTGCTATGTTTACTGTGCTTCCGTTGCTGAGTACTTCTATTTTGAGTTTTTATGCCCTTAAATACCAAGATTTTTTCTTTGATTTAACTCCTATTCATTGGCTGGGTTTAAGTATTTTGCTAACGTTCGGTTCGGCTTTGGCTTTATGCCCTCCTACTTTTTTGGCTATCATTTTAGGGTATTTTAAAGGTTTTTGGGCCATGCCTTATTTGTTAATTATTAACATGGGTGCCATTGCTATCATCTTTTTTTTGAGTAAACTGCTTAACACCGCTTGGTTTGAAAACTTAATTGATAAAAACGCAAAGGCAAAGCACGTTTTGACCCAAATAAAAAAAGAGGAGCTTAAGTTTATATTTTTTGCCAAACTTTCTCCAGTTTTACCATTTGCACTTACTAACTTAGTTTTTGCTATTTCCGGTGCAAGGTTTAAAAACATACTCTTTGCTGGGTTTTTAGGCATGATTCCCCGCACGCTGGTGGCGGTTTATACCGGAGCACAAGCCAAAGAATTACAAAGTTTACTAGAGAACCCCAATCAAAATTTCACTACCCAAATCGTTATTTTTTCTTTGGTCTTGATTTCGGTGTGGGGTTTAGTGATAATATTAAAAAAGGCTTTTTTGAAGCCAACTGATCAACTATGACTATGATGAAATGGAATACACTATTTTCTAATAAAAGGTTTTCTACAACAAACTTAAGTGCTCGCGATGAGGTAAGAGGAGACTATATGAGAGATTATGATAGGCTGATTTTTTCATCTCATTTTAGAAGATTACAAAACAAAACGCAGGTGTTTCCATTGCCAGGTGCTGTGTTTGTTCACAATAGGCTTACGCATAGTTTAGAGGTCGCTTCGGTAGGTAGGTCGCTTGGAAAAGCCGTAGGAGAAAGTCTTTATAACAAATACGAGTACGAGTTTTCTACTAATATTCTGAATTTTTATAGGTTTGAGCTTTCTGACGTTATTCAGACTGCATGTTTGGCCCACGATATTGGCAATCCGCCATTTGGGCATTTTGGAGAAGAGGCCATTCGCTCGTTTTTTGAGCAAATGAAAAGTGATCCAAAGTCTCGATTTGTGAAAGAATTGACGGTAAATCAACAAAACGACTTTGTGAAATTTGAAGGAAATGCCAATGCTTTTCGAATTTTGACGTCACTGTTTTTGAATTCAGGGCTTAAACTTACGCATACTACATTGGCCTCTATTATTAAATATCCGAGTAACTCTACGGCGGGTTTTAATAAAAGTACGGGTATGTTAAGTACAAAAAAGTCAGGTTTTTTTGACTCCGAAATTGTGTTTTTTAAAGCAATCGCCGAAGAACTTGATATTCCGGTTTTAAATGAGGAAACTGACGTGTATGCCCGCCATCCGTTTGTGTTTTTGGTTGAAGCCGCAGACGATATTTGTTACCGCATCATAGATTTAGAAGACGCATTTAAGCTAAATGTTATTTCTCTTGATGAAACATTGGCTTTGCTTTTGCCATTTTTTGAGAACGATTCGAGAAAAGATTATTTAGATAAAAAACTTCCTGAAATCGCAGACCCAAGCCAAAAGCTCTCGCTGCTGAGGGCCATGCTTGTTGATTTGTTGACAAAGAAATGCACGGACGTGTTTTTAGAAAACGAAAAGTACCTTTTGGAAGGCAAACTTAATAGGTCATTGATAGAACTTTTAGATGCTAGAACAACTGAACTTTTGAAAAAAATAGATTCTTTTTCTTTTGAAAAAATATACAACCATCCTTCGGTTATAGAGAAAGAGCTGGCTGGATATCATGTTATTTATGGCCTTTTAGAAGATTTTGTGGCGGCTTTGTTTGCTCCAGAAAAAGCTAAATCTAATAAAGTGTTGCGTTTACTATCTGTTCAATATTCTATAGTGGAAGAAGATACGCTGTATCAGAATTTACTAAAAATCGTGGATTTTATTTCGGGTATGACTGATGATTACGCCATGGATTTGTACAGAAAACTTAGGGGGATTCAGACCCCGGAGTTTGGATGAAACAAAAAAATAGCGGACAAGTGCCCGCTATTTTTAAAATCTATTCAACCTTAAATATAAAATTATTATAAAACAACCACAGAGTTTTGGTCGTTTGATACTCCACTTTCTACAAACTTATCAGCAGATTGGTCGTTTAACCAGTTTTGGCCATCAACCAAATATCTAAACTGAATTTCTTGTCCTACAGGAAACTCTAAAGTAGTTTTAAAATTTCCATTTTTTTGTTTTTTCAACAACGTCTCAGACGCTTTCCAATCATTGAAATCTCCTAAAATTGAAACTGCTGTTCCTTGAACCTCGTCAGGTGTTAATTCAAAAGAAACCTTACATACGGGCTTTGTTTTTAAAAACTGTTTTGCTAATGCCATTCTGTTAAAGTATTTGATTACATTACAAATTTACTATATCGGCAATCATAAGTGTATAGTTGTTAGTTACTTAATTTTCTAAAATCTTAGTAAAGTGCAATAAAAATATCGTAGTATTCAAAAAAAACGAAAATTCAATCTGTGTTTTTCTCTTTTTGATTAAATATTTGTTAAAAATTTTATTTGAACGACTTCAATGTTTTTGTCCTATTTCTAAAATAGTTTGTGTTATTTTTATATTGCATTATTTTCAACTCAAAACATCAAGCATGAAAATTCTAAAAAAGATTCTCATTTTTTTAATTCTTACTGTGTTGGCATTGGTAGGCGGCTCATATGCTTATCTACAATATCTAAAACCCAGCTATGAGGGAGCTCTTTTGCTTCCAGATTTAAAGGAAAAAGTAGAAGTGAACTTTGATGATTATGGCATTCCGCATATTTATGCCCAAAACGAGGAAGACCTTTTTTATGCTTTTGGATACATTCATGCTCAGGAGCGACTTTTTCAAATGGAAGTATTAAGAAGGCTTGCCGACGGCAGGTTGTCTGAGGTTTTTGGCGAAGCCGCGGTGCCGAGCGATAAGTTTTTTAGAACCCTAAGTTTTAGAGAGCATGCTAAGCTCACCCTCGATTCGGTATATAAAGACCCAAGCTCTCCTTTTGTAAAAGCAGCAAAGGCGTATATTAAAGGTATAAACCACTATCAAAAAGTGGGCAAAACTCCTATTGAGTTTACTTTGGCTGGTATTCCTAAGTCAGATTTTACGCTTGAAGACATGGAAATAATTGTGGGCTATATGGGTTACACCTTTGTTGGGGCATTTAAGGGGGAGCCTATAGCTACTGATATTTTAAATAGATTGGGTGCCGACTATTACCACGATGTGATGGATGCATGGCCCGAAGGTGAATATAAAATTGCGGTAGATGCAAAAGAGAGTGGAGCGTTGGCATTGGCTAAAATGGCCAAGCAAGTAAATGACATAAGTGACAATTTACCTTTTCCTCCATTTCATGGTTCTAACGGCTGGGTTATTTCGGGTTCTAAAACCAAGTCAGGCAAACCGATACTTTCAAATGATACACATATTGCATTTTCGCAGCCTTCGGTTTGGTACGAGGCCCATTTAGAATGCCCCGGATTTAAGGTCTATGGCAATTTTTTAGCCGGTACTCCAGTGCCTGCCTTGGGACATACAGACTTTGGGGGTTGGGGATTAACCATGTTTGAAAACGACGACGCTGATTTTTTCAGAGAAACCCTAAATCCGAGCAATGCCAACCAAGTAAAATATAAAGACACTTGGGAAAACATGAAAGTTAGAAATGAACGCATTAAAGTTAAAGGAAAGTCGGACGTTTTGCTTGATGTCAAAAAGACGCGACACGGTTATATATTAAATGAGGCATTTGATGGATTAATAAATGAGAAAAACCCGATTGCACTTTGGTGGGTGTATCACCAGTTTCCGGCTCGCCATTTAGAGGTTTTTTATAATATCTGTAAATCAAAAAATGCAGGGGATATGGGCAAAGCTGTGGCTCCACTTACTTCTCCGGGTTTAAACTTTATGTGGGCGGATACCACAGGCAATATCGCTTGGTGGGCTGCTGGCAAATTGCCTATTCGGCCAAAACACGTAGACCCTGAAGTGATTTTAGATGGAGCTTCTGGTTTAGATGATCCCCAAGGCTGGTATCCTTTTGCTTTAAACCCTCAAATATTAAACCCTCAAAGTGGAGTGCTCTACACGGCCAATAACCAACCTGCCGATATGGGAAATGGTTTGGTGCCGGGCTATTATGTGCCTGCCAATAGAGCCAAGCGAATAGGGGAGTTGATTATTAACTCCAGGACTGATTGGACAGAAGAAGAAGTCAGAAAGGTGATAAATGATGTAAAAAGTAGCACATATCCAGACATGGTGGCTAGTATAGTCCGAGGTTTGGGTGGTGCAAAACTGAGTAACGCTGCTAAGGAAAATTTGGATTTGTTAAGTAAATGGGATGGAACTCATGGGCTGAAAAACGTGGAGCCTACTGTTTTTTACAAAGTTATTTATCAGATATATAAAGGTGCTTTAGAAGATGAGTTAGGTAAAGAAGTCTTTGGTGATTTTGAGCACAATTTTAGCTTTAAAAGAAATGCTGCCAAGTTTTTTGAAAATGATACTTCTAAATGGTGGGACAATAAAAACACTACTGCGATCGAAAAACGTGCGGATATTTTTAAGGCTGGTTTAGAAACCGCAAGTCTTGACTTGAAAAAACAACTTGGCGATAACAAACAAAACTGGCAATGGGGCAAAGTGCATACCATTGAGCATAAACATCCACTGGGTATATTGCCGGTGGTCGGTAAGTTATTTAATGTAGGCCCAATAGCCATAAACGGCGGTCGAGAAACCATCAACAACTTAGATTTTATGATGGATTCTACTGGAACTTACAAAGTTACCTACGGTCCAGCTTTGAGAAGAATTGTTGATTTTGGTACTCCCAGAAAAGCGTTTAGTGTAAACCCTACGGGACAGAGTGGCTATTTTATGAGTAAACATTACTCAGATCAAGCACAAATGTTTGCCGAAGGCGGTAAAAGACCGGAGTACACTGAAAAAACCGATGTGATGAAAAACAAAAAAGGCACCATAGTGATGATGCCTTTGTGATATTGAGGTTCTCCTCAAAATTCATAAAAAGTCTTGAGGAGATTTTTTTAAGCTTCTTTTGTAGCGAATATTCCCGCTAGGGCGTTTACTGTTTTTAGTATTTCTTCTTCGGTAGTAAACTTACTGAAAGAAAAACGAACGTTAGCTCTTTCAGGGTCAAGACCGCCTAGGCTGTTTAATACATGTGAACCTAAGTTTGTGCCACTCGAACACGCACTTCCACCCGAGCAAGAGATTCCCTCTATGTCCATGTTAAACAATAACATTTCATTGTCTGGGTGAGGAGGAAAACTTACGTTTAATACCGTGTATAAACTGTTTTCTACTTGAGCAGACTGGCCGTTAAATGTTATGCCTTCTATTTTTTCTTTCAACTGGTCTATCATCAACCTCTTTAGGCCCATAATGTGGTTTTTGTGGCTTTCTATACCTTTTGAGGCTAATTCCAAAGCTTTTGCTAATCCAATGATTCCATAGATATTTTCGGTGCCACCACGCATGTTTCGCTCCTGAGCACCTCCGTGTATCAATGGGTTTATTTTAGAATTGGCATTTATATATAAAAAACCTACGCCTTTCGGTCCATGAAACTTATGTGCAGAACCTACTATGAAGTCTACTGGCAATGCTTGCAGGTCAAAATTATAATGTCCCATAGTTTGAACAGTGTCCGAATGGAAAAAAGCTCCATTTGCTCTACACAGCTCGCCTACTTTATTCAGGTCTAAAAGATTTCCTATTTCATTGTTTCCATGCATTAGCGAAACCAATGTGTTCGGGTTTTCTTTTAAAATATCTTCAAGTTCGTTTAGGTCTAAGCTTCCATCTGCTTTGTTTGTAAGTAAAGTCAATTTGACTTTTCCTGCTTTTGCCAAATGTTCAGCAGTGTGCAAAACCGCATGGTGCTCCAGTTTGCTGGTCACGATATGTTTTACGCCAAGCGAATCTATGGATTGCTGAATGGCCGTATTGTCTGCTTCGGTTCCTCCAGAAGTGAAGAATATTTCGCCTGGAGATGTATTCAAAATACCGGCAACTGTCTTACGGGCAGTTTCTAGAGCCGCCTTAACTTTTCTTCCGTGTGCATGTATAGAAGAAGGGTTCCCAAAAAAATCTTTGAAGTATGGAAGCATGGCTTCAAACACTTCTGGGTCTATGGGGGTGGTAGCGGCGTTATCTAAAAATATTCTTTGTGACATTTTGCTGATGATTTTTTGTATCTGCAAATTTAAAAATTTTTGACTAATAATCTGATTTATGGATGAATAGACTTGAGTTTATTACAAAATCTATCCATATAGTTATTCTTCAATGGGTACATTTCTTTTAAAAGCAGTGCCAAAGTCTATCAATGACTCAGTTTTTAGTACGCCTGGTATATGGTCCACTTTTTCATAAAGGACTTTTCTCATGTGCTCGTTGTTTCGGGCTACTATCCGTATATATAAGGTGTATTGGCCCGTAATGTAATAGCACTCTACCACTTCGGGTATTTTTTTTAATTCTTCTATAATCGACTCCGAGTTTGAATCTTCTTTTAAAACTAGTCCTGTAAAGGCACTCCACTCAAATCCCATTTTGCGTTCATCGAGCTCTATGGCCATTTTTTTTATTAAGCCGCCTTCTCGCATTCTATTTACACGCTGATGCACCATTGTATTCGATATTTCTAGCTTTTTAGCTATTTCTGAATACGGTTTTCTACCGTCTTTTTCTAGTTCTTTCAAGATTTTGATATCGAAACTGTCTAGTTGCATATAAGTTATATTTTACTTTTTTTTGATATATAAAGTGGTATTGTCGTTTTTTTGAATAAAAATAAAAAATAATACGCATAAAGTGTATTTGTAAAATCAAATTTTAATTTTTGTAAAAATAACCATAGAATATATGAACACTACCGAACAAACAAAGACAGAACATTACATAGGACTTGAAGAGCAATTTGGAGCACACAATTATCATCCATTGCCTGTAGTTTTAGAAAAAGGTGAAGGTGCTTTTGTTTGGGATGTAGAAGGAAAAAAGTACTATGACTTTTTATCTGCATATTCAGCAGTCAACCAAGGGCATTGTCATCCAAAAATTATAGATGCTTTAGTAAAGCAGGCACACAAACTTACCTTAACCTCACGTGCTTTTCATAGTGCTCCTTTGGGTGTTTTCGAAGAGTTTGTTACCAAAGAGTTTGGTTTTGACAAGGCTTTGATGATGAATAGTGGTGTAGAAGCTGTAGAAACGGCATTGAAAATCACACGTAAATGGGGATATACCAAAAAAGGGATTCCAGAAGGCAAAGCCAAGATATTATTTGCATCGCATAATTTTCACGGTAGAACACTCTCTGTAATTTCGGCATCAACTGACCCTACAAGTAGAACGGGTTTTGGGCCATTCATTGAAGGATTTGACGTTATAGAATACAACAACATTGAAGCATTAGAAAATGCACTTCTGTCTGATCCGTTTATTGCGGGTTTCATTGTGGAGCCTATACAAGGTGAGGCAGGCGTGGTAGTACCAGATGAAAACTATTTGGCGGAAGTGGCTAAGTTATGTAAAGCAGCAAATGTTCTTTTCATAGCAGACGAAATCCAAACGGGAATCGCTCGTACGGGTTCTATGTTAGCTGTTTGTGGAAACTGCTCATGTGAAAACAAATGTGAGAGACAAGAGACTTATGTTAAACCAGATATTTTAGTTTTGGGAAAGGCCATTTCAGGTGGTGTTTTTCCGGTATCGGCTGTTTTGGCCAATGACGACATCATGTTGGTAATTAAGCCAGGTGAGCATGGTTCTACTTATGGTGGTAATCCAATGGCATGTGAAGTGGCAAAGGCCGCTTTAGAAGTTGTAAATGAAGAGGGTCTGTCGCTTAAAGCAAGAAAATTGGGTGAAATTTTCAGATCCGAGCTCAATGAGTTCATTAAAACAAGTACAATCGTAACTTTAGTTAGAGGCAAAGGATTATTAAATGCCATTGAAGTTAACACCGACGAATCGTCAGATTTGGCTTGGAATATCTGTGTGGCTTTAAAGGATAATGGACTTTTGGCCAAACCTACTCATGGCAACAAAATTAGATTTGCACCGCCATTGGTAATCACCGAAGCTCAGCTTAGAGATGCTTTGGCTATTATCAAAAACACAATTAATACTTTTGAATAATTACACTTCATCTATAAAAACGAAAAAAAACCGCTTTAGGGCGGTTTTTTTGTTTTGGTAAGTTCCGATTTTTATCGAAACTTATCTATTAAATAAGGTTTCTACAAATGCCATTTTATTAAACACCTGAAGGTCCTCCATTTTTTCTCCTACTCCTATGTATTTCACTGGAATTTTAAATTCATCTGAAATACCGATTACCACACCACCTTTTGCGGTTCCGTCTAGTTTAGTTACTGCCAAAGAGCTTATTTCGGTTACCTTAGTAAACTCGCGAGCTTGTATTACGGCATTTTGGCCTGTGCTGCCGTCTAACACCAACATAACTTCGTGTGGGGCTTCAGGAAGAATTTTTTGCATCACTCTTTTTATTTTACCCAATTCATTCATTAGGTTTACTTTGGTGTGAAGCCTCCCTGCGGTGTCTATTATTATTACGTCTGCATTTTGTTCTATTCCAGCTTTGATGGCGTCATACGCTACTGACGATGGGTCAGTGTTCATGCCGTGATCTATTACCACTACGCCCACTCGCTCTCCCCAAAGTTTTAGTTGGTCTACAGCCGCTGCTCTAAATGTATCTGCTGCTCCAAGTACTACTTTTTTGCCATTTTTCTGGAAGTTGTAGGCAAGCTTACCGATTGTGGTTGTTTTACCTACGCCGTTTACTCCTACTACCATTAGTACATATGGTTTTGGGAGGTTGGCTGTCTCAAAACTGTTTTGCACATCTTGAGAGTTGTTTTCAGCCAAAAGTGCGGCTACTTCTTCTCTTAAAATTGTGTCTAACTCGCTGGTATTGGTGAATTTATCTCTTTCTACACGAGCCTCTATTCGTTTTATTATCTTAAGTGTGGTTTCAACACCTACGTCAGAGCTAATCAAAATCTCTTCTAATTCGTCGAGTATTTCTTCGTCTACCTTAGATTTACCTACAATAACCCTAGATAACTTATCGAAAATACTGCTTTTAGATTTCTCTAAACCTTTATCTAAAGATTCCTTTTTTTCTTTACTGAAAAAATCAAAAATACCCATGTACCTATTTTGTTTTTAGCTATTGCAAATTTACAAATTAATTTTAATTCAAAGGGAAAAGCTTTGATAAAGCGAAAACTACATTTATTAATAATTTTTCACTTCCATTTTGTAGTCCAGTTACTCTCTTTTTTATTGATTTATCGGACCACTTGATGTTCTAATTTATTGACTTTTGTCTACGATTTTTAACCTTTCGTTTGTAAGGAAATCTTTAATCTAGATTTAATACTAATTTAACGCCCTCTTAATATCAACTAACTATTATCAAAAACTTCTATGAAGAAAACTTTTTACTTAGTTTTTCTTTCTTTGGCGTTATTGGCTTTTCAGTCAAAAGCTCAAGAAAAAATGGTCTCTGGTAAAGTATCAGCAGACGATGGGTCGATCCTCCCCGGTGTGAGTATCACAATCAAAGGAACCACTAGAGGTACAAGTAGTGATGCCGATGGTAGTTACAAAATAAGTGTTCCTTCAGGTGGAAGTCTTATTTTTAGTTTTGTGGGCTTTGATAGCCAAGACGTTTCTGTGGGTAACAAAAGTATCGTTAATGTTACCTTGGTACAAAGTGCTGGAATTTTAGACGAAGTATTAATTACGGCCTTCGGAACCGCTAAAAAGGGTTCATTTACTGGCTCTGCCGGAAAAATTTCCGCAGAACAAATCGGAAAAAGACCAATTACTAACCTTGGATCAGCTATTGCAGGTACCACTTCTGGGGTTATTGCTACTGCTGGTAGCGGTCAGCCTGGTTCAGCTCCTGATATCAGAATCAGAGGTTTTGGTTCAATTTCCTCTTCAAATGATCCGCTTTATGTTGTAGATGGTGTGCCGTTTAGTGCCAATATCGCTAATTTAAACCCAGATGATATTGAGTCTATTACAATCCTAAAAGATGCGGCTTCTACTTCTCTTTATGGTGCTAGAGCTGCCAATGGGGTGGTGATGGTAACTACCAAAAAAGGTAAGGACGGAGAGAGTAAAATTAATGTTAAGTATACCAAAGGTATGAACTCCAGAGGTTTACAAGAGTATGACAGAATTGGAGCTTCTGACTATTATCCTGTAATGTGGGAATCATACCGAAATAGTTTGGCATATAGAGCTACCAATCCGGTTGCCATGGCCACTGCGAATACTACAGCTACTAATGGAATTGTGGGCTTGTTGGGGTATAATATCTATGATGTACCTAACAATCAGTTGGTTGATACGGATGGAAAGTTAAATCCTGCTGCTAGACAGTTATATTCAGATGCTGATATTGATTGGGCAGCCCCAATGATGCGTCAAGGCAATAGAGATGAAATAAACCTAAATTTTTCGGGTGGAACTAAAAAAGGGGACTATTATTTGTCAACAGCATATCTAAAAGACAAAGGATTTATCATTAGGTCCGACTATGAGCGTTTTACGGGCCGTTTGAGTATAAATAACCAAGTTAAATCTTGGATGAAAGCTGGTGCTAATCTTTCTACTACCATCATTAAATCAAATCAGGCTGATGCAGATGGAAACACCTCATTTGTGAATCCGTTCTTTTTCTCAAGAGGAATGGGTCCTATTTATCCAGTTTATGCATTGGACCCTGCCAATCCAGGTCAATATCTAACTTTGGCTGATGGAAGTAGAAGGTTTGACTATGGTAACCTTAATGCCTTGGGTCTTCCTAACCGTCCTCAATATGGTGGTAGACACTCTGTGGCTGAGACTTTGTTAAATCAAAATTATTTCAGAAGAAACGTTTTAGGAACAAGAGCATATGCTGAATTTAAATTCTTAAAAGATTTTACATTTACCAATAATTTAGGCGTTGACTTAACAAACTCAAACTTCGTAACTTTTGGTAACCCTGAAATTGGTGACGGAGCTCCTGCCGGAAGAGCTACCCATGAGTTTTCAAATTTGACCAGTTATAACCTAAACCAATTATTGAATTACAATAAGTCATTTGGTTCACATAATGTAGACGTGTTGTTAGGTCATGAGAACTACCAAGAAAATACAAATTTCCTTACGGGGTCTAGATCACAGCAGATTTTGGATGGAAATGTAGAATTAGTGAATTTTACTACTACAACAAATCTAAACTCGCAGTTAGACACAAGAAGAGTGGAAGGGTATTTCTCTAGAGTAAATTATGATTTTAATGAAAAATATTTCGCTTCATTCTCTATTCGTAGAGACGGCTCTAGTAAGTTTTATAAAGATACGCGTTGGGGAACATTCTTCTCGGTTAGTGGTGCTTGGAGGTTAGATCAAGAAGATTTTGTAAAAGAGCTTCCATTTATTAGTTCATTAAAGTTAAGAGCTTCATACGGTCAAACTGGAAACGATGGTGACATTAGCCGCTATGCATGGCAACCGTTGTACGGACTGGGTTGGAACAATGCTTCAGAAGCAGGTATACTTCAACAAAGTCTTGGTAACAAACTACTTGAGTGGGAATCAAGCGATGCATCAGATGTGGCTTTGGAGTTTGGATTATTTAAAAATAGAGTTAGAGGTGTAGTTGAGTACTACAACAGACAGTCTTCAAATCTAATTTTTGATGTTCCATTGCCACTTTCAGCTGGAATTGGCACTGAGACTCGAAACATTGGAACAATGTTTAACAGAGGAGTTGAAGTAGAGTTAAACTTAGAAGTACTTAAACTCAAAGATTTCACTTGGGATTTGAGCCTAAATGCTACAAAAAATAAAAACCAAATAACTAAAATGCCAGATGAAAATAAAGAAATCATCAATGGAACCAAAAAATTGGTTGAAGGGCGTTCTATTTATGATTTTTGGTTGAGAGAATATATGGGTATCAGCACTGAAACAGGGGAGGTATTGTACAGAGCGGCAAATTATGTGGCTTCAAACTCAACCATTACTGATGGTGGTGATACTTTAACTACTTCACTAAACAATGCCAGATACCATTTTAATGGCTCTGCTATTCCAAAATTAACTGGAGGTTTTACAAATACGTTTAGATACAAAGGTTTCTCACTTTCTGCTTTAATTGTATATCAAATCGGTGGTAAAGTGTATGATGGTGCCTATGCAAGTTTAATGGGTGCAGGTGGCTACGGAAGTGCAAAACACGTAGATATATTAAATAGATGGCAAAAGCCTGGTGACGTAACTGACGTGCCTCGTATGGATGCTGGAAGAACTGGTGATTTTGATGGAGCTTCTGATAGATGGTTAATTGATGCTAGCTATTTAAATGTTAGGTCTATTACCTTAAACTATGGCGTGCCTCCACGTTTCGCTTCGAAAGCATTTTTACAAAACGCAAGTGTTTATGTAAGTGCTGAGAACTTCTTTATTGCTTCTAGAAGAAAAGGTATGAATGTTCAGCAAAACTTTGCTGGTACAACTGGAAACGTGTTCAGTTTATCAAAAAGTATTGTTACCGGTATTTCATTTACTCTTTAAAATCGATTACAAATGAAAAAAATAATAATATCAGTTTTAGTTTTTGGTCTAAGTATGACCACTTTTTCATGTGAAAAAGATTATTTAGATGCTACCCCGACAGGTAGTATTGATGCAGCCTCAGCTTTTGCAACTACAAAAAATGCAAATGCTGCCATTAATGGTATCTATAGAGCTATGGTTGTTAGATATTTAGGTTCTCAAGGGCATTTCGGGCATCCAGCTATGATGATTATATTGGATGTATTGGGAGAAGACTTGGTATTTGGAAATTCATCTAATTCATGGCATTTTGGTGAAGGTAGATGGCAAAGTCACAGGTCTGACCAAGGAAACTTGGCAAGACTACCCTACGAAATGTATTACAGAATTATAGGTAACGCCAACCTTGCTATTGCCAATATTGACAATGCAATAGGCGACCAAGCAGACAAAGACCGTATCAAAGGTGAGGCCTTGGGTTTAAGAGCTTTCTCATATTTTAATATGGTGCAGCTGTACGGCAAAAGATACGTGGCGGGTTCTCCTAATACGCAGTTGGCTGTTCCGCTTGTTTTAGAGCCTACCAAAGAGGGTTTGGCAAGAAACACAGTTGAAGAAGTATATACACAAATAAACAAAGATTTGGCTGAAGCTGCGGCTTTGTTAAAGTCTTCGAGGACAGCAAAGTCTCACATTAACTTTGAGGTTATTAGAGGTTTTCAGGCGAGGGTAGCTCTTACTCAGCAAAACTGGGCAAGTGCAGCCACGTTTGCTGCAGATGCTAGAAAAGGTTATGCATTGATGTCAGAAGCTCAATATCAAGAAGGTTTTGCTGAAATTGGTAACTCAGAGTGGATTTGGGGATTTGACCATCTCGAAGATCAATCGGAGTTCTTTGGAGCTTATTTTTCTTACATTTCTGTAAATTATAACTCATCGGTAAACCGTCAAACACCAAAGTGTATCAACAGTTTGCTATATAATAAAATTTCTCCTACTGATGTTAGGTCTAAAATGTGGGTAAAAGCTCCAACTGCTGCAAACTCTATAGCTCCTCCAGGTGGTGTTAGAGTGCCTTATATGGTTCAGAAGTTTAGATTACCTGGTACGCCTTCTACTAGTACCATGGGAGATATACCGTATATGAGAGCAGCCGAAATGGTATTGATTGAAGCTGAAGCTTTGGCTCGTCAAGGCAAAGATGCTGACGCCGCGAAAGTTCTTTTTGAGCTAACTAAGAAAAGAGATGCTTCTGCCACTTTATCTACTAATACTGGAGCTAGTTTAATTGAAGAAATAATTTTCAATAGAAGAATTGAGCTTTGGGGCGAAGGATTTAGATTCACTGATTTGAAAAGGATGAATCAAGCACTAGACAGAAATGGGGCTAACCATAACTCGGGTGTAGCAGTTATTTTTGATGTGCCGGCTGGGGATGTTCAATGGGAGTTTTTGATCCCAAGAAGAGAGTTAGATTCTAACAAAGCGATGGTTCAAAATCCATTATAAGTAAAACATATCGTTTTAAATCAAGACAGGCCAAATGTTAATTCGTTTGGTCTGTTTTTTTTTACTAATCAAAAGAAGGCTTTGGTTATTCCTCAAAATAAACCCGCTGCAGGTCTTCTGGTAGGCGTTTGGGCCTTAATGTGATAGGGTCTATAGCCACCCAAAGCGTGCGTGCTTTTACGATGAGTTGGTCGTTTCGGTATATTTCGTAGTGGCGGTCGCTGCTTACACCCGAAAAGCTATCTACCCACGTTTTTATTTGTAAGTTGTCGTTTAGGAATGCAGCTTTGAAGTATTCAATTTCATGCTTTTTTACTACCCATCGGAGCGATTCTGATATATATTCGGGCACAGTGTTATACCAGTGCAAAATAGCCGCCTCTTGGAGGTAGTTGAGATACTTTACATTATTTACATGCAAAAGCTCATCAAGGTCATCTTGACTTACAGTTACGGTATGTATGTAGATTTTAGGTTTCATATAGGCATAAACACAAAAAGCCTTGACCATTTCTGGTAAGGCTATGTGCTAATGTTTTAAGCTATTATTTAAGAGCTTCAGCGATATTGTCCAAAGAAACCATTTCTTCTTTGAATGTATATGCTCCAGTTTTTTCTGATTTAACCGCTTTGATAATCTTTGCGTAATTTTTCGCAGCAGATTTATCACGAAGGGTTGCAACTACTTTCTTTGCCATTGTATTATGATGTTAGATGTTTGATGTTCGATACCGGACATTGTCCTTTTTCAAACAAATTACTTAATTTCTTTGTGAACAGTTACCTTTTTCAAAACCGGATTGTACTTTTTCAACTCAATACGAGCTGTTGTGTTTTTACGGTTTTTTGTGGTGATGTATCTTGACATACCAGGCTGTCCTGAAGTTTTGTGTTCGGTACATTCTAATATAACCTGAACTCTGTTTCCTTTCTTTGCCATTATTATAAATATTATCTTTTTTCTAAATCGGGCTGCAAAGATAAGTATATTTTTAATTATTCAAAAACCTTTTGCTTAAATTTCCAAATGTTTTTTATTATGGGTAACCTACACGTATTAAACGTGTTATTTTAGTATGCATGCAGCATATATTTAACTATTTTTGAATTTTAAAAAACTAAAAACCTTTTATATAAAACATGTTAAATCACAGAATTCTATTAAATCAAAGACCGGTAGGAGAACCAAATGCCGAAAGTTGGAAAGCAGATCAGGAAGAAGTTAGAGAGCTTGCAGATGGTGAAGTTCTCATTAAAGTATTATATATATCTATTGACCCTGCCATGCGTGGATGGATGAATGCCGGTAAAAGTTACATAAAGCCTGTGGAGGTTGGGGATGTCATGCGTGCCTTGGGTGTGGGTGAAGTGGTGGCTTCTAAAAATGACCGTTTTGAAGTAGGCTGCCATGTGTCTGGAAGTGTGGGCGTACAGGAGTTTGCCATTTCGGATGCAAGCGACCTAGTAAAAGTAGACGCCAAGGCATTGCCTTTGCCTGTGTATATGGGTACACTAGGTATGTCAGGGCTAACGGCTTATTTCGGTATTTTGGATACTGGTATGCCACAAGAAGGTGAAACCGTAGTGGTGTCAGGTGCTGCTGGAGCTGTAGGGAGTGTAGTTGGGCAGATAGCCAAAATAAAAGGATGTAAAGTAGTTGGAATAGCGGGTGGCGAGGATAAATGTAAATATGTAGTAGAAGAGCTAGGCTTTGATGCCTGTGTTGACTATAAATCGGGTAACCTTAGAAAATTACTCAGAACCGAATGCCCTGAAGGTATAGATGTATATTTTGATAACGTAGGAGGCGATATTTTAGACACGGTTTTGGGGCAAATAAACAAGAAAGCCAGAATTGTAATTTGTGGTGCTATTTCTCAATATAATGCCACTGAGCCACAAGGTCCAAAAAACTACCTGTCACTATTGGTAAACCGTGCTCGTATGGAAGGTATCGTAGTTTTTGATAACTATAAAAAATATCCGGAGGCCATTGCCCAAATGATAGAATGGATAAAAGCAGGGAAACTCAATATTAATTTCCAAGAAGAAGAAGGCGGCGTTGCGGCATTTCCTGAGGTATTGATGAAACTCTTTAAAGGTGAAAATACGGGTAAGTTGGTTTTGAAAATTCAAGCGTAATTTTTTAAAAAGACTTTTCGTTATATCATACAAACCATAAAATTCACTTTCATGAAATTCAAAATATTAGTAGTTCTCGCTGTTTTGATTAGTTTTCAGGCTTGTAAAACCACACAGCCATTTTTGGCAGAAGGTGCTGCAGAAGCCTTGGCTAATCATACTCGTGTTGCCATTTTGCCTTTTAAAGTATCTTTTGATGACAACTATAAGAGATTGAATGCCAGGTCGAATGCTAATAATTGGAGAGAGCAAGAGCGAGTGGCGGGTTTGGATATGCAGAAAACCGCTTTTCTGAATCTGAGTAAGCGAGCCGAAAAGAAACATTTAGGAATAACCGTTCAGGATTTTATCACTACAAACAAAACACTGGAAAGGGAAGGAATCCGGTTTTCGCAACTAGCCACTATGAATAAAGACCAGTTGGCCAGAATATTAATGGTAGATGCTGTATTGTGGGGTGAGTCTACCATGGAGTGGGGCATGACTTCGCGAAACGGGATGAAATCGAGCCTAAGTTTATACGATGGATCCTCTAATTTTCCGCTTTGGGTGCAGTCTGATTTTCAAACTATTAGTAACCGAATGGACTCTCCGCAGTATTTGGCCACCCGAACAGTAGATCAATTGATAAGGTCTTTGCCATATAATCCAAGACAGAATTAAGGTTAAGGTTATTTTTTAATAATAATTTGAAGATTTTTTTGTCTGTCATTATGAATGAATTTTGAATTTAATTAATTTCGCGGCTTGAAACTTCATAAAAAATATGGGAAGAGCATTTGAATTTAGGAAAGCACGTAAAATGAAGCGTTGGAGCTCAATGGCCAAAGTCTTCACACGTATTGGTAAAGATATCGTAATGGCGGTTAAGTCAGGCGGGCCTGATCCGGGTACCAACTCACGTTTGAGAGCGGTCATCCAAAACGCCAAAGCGGCAAATATGCCTAAAGTCAATGTAGAAAATGCGATCAAAAAAGCATCTTCGAAAGACCAAGAAGACTACAAGGAGATGGTCCTTGAAGGATACGGAATGCATGGCGTAGCGGTTTTGGTAGAATGCACCACAGATAACAATAACCGTACTGTAGCTAATGTAAGAAGTTACTTCACGAAGTGCAACGGTAGCCTAGGTACTAACGGCATGTTGGATTTTATTTTTGAGAGAAAATGTATTTTCAAAATAGCCAACACAGAAGATATCAACCTTGAAGAGCTTGAGTTTGAGTTAATTGATTTCGGTGCTGACGATGTGTTTTTAGATGAAGAAAACAACCAAATCAATATTTACGGTGAGTTTACTTCTTATGGAGCTATTCAGAAGTTTTTGGAGGAGAAAAACTTTGAGCTTTTGCATGCCGACTTTGAGAGGATTCCTACAGATACTAAAAAACTGTCAGAAGAAGAAGCTGCGGATTTAGATAAGTTACTAGAAAAATTAGATGAAGATGACGACGTTCAAAACGTCTATCACAATATGGTGATTGCTTAATCATCTATTTCTTGAATATTAATAAAAAGGCCTTCAAGTTTCGCTTGAAGGCCTTTTTTCGTAGTTTTAGTTATTGTCAGGATTCATTCTCTTTCGTGGCATATGGCCTTTTTTGCCTTTTCTATTTTTCATTTCTCCCTTCATTTTTTCTTTGTGTTCTGCTCTTTTAGCTTCTAAGCTCGCATATTGGTCTTTGCTCAAAATCCCCTTTAGCGACTTGTCATACTGCTCTCTTTCAGCCTTTCTTTTTTCTTGCATTTCCATACGTTCTTTGTGCATGGCGGTTGCTTTTTCAGTGTTTAGTTTTAAAACCTTTGCATATTGCTGATCGTCCAGTTTTAATTCCTCTTTTTGCTTCAAACTCATTTTTTCTGCTCGCTTCTGAGGGTCAAAATCTTTTTTGTTTTGTGCAATAGTGGCTGTGCTAACTGCTAAGCCTAAACCCATTAAAATTATTAACTTTTTCATGTTGTTGTTATTTGTTTTGTTTCGGTTCTTTGACCTCACAAATCATAAAAGGTTTATTCAGCTAGATTTATATTCAAGGCTCAGATTTTTAATTAAAAGGGAATTATATTTGCTTTTTGGGTTATTTTTCAATCTAAAATGAATATTAATCCTACTTTTAGCAATCATTCCTTTCAAAACTCTATCTTTGTGGTAGAAAAATTTTAACATATTTTATGAGAAAAAAATACGCAGCAGGCAACTGGAAAATGAACAAAACCTTTGAAGAAGGTCAAATATTGTTGTCAGAAGTGGTAAACATGGTAGGCGATGAGCTAACTAATCCTAATGTACAAGTTGTACTTGGAGTTCCGTTTCCTTATTTGAGTTCATTTAGCAAATTGATAAATACGCCAAAAGTAGCATTAGCTGCTCAAAATTGTCACCCAAAGCCTTCAGGAGCTTACACGGGCGAGGTTTCGGTTTCTATGCTTAAGTCGGTAGGTGTTACATATGTAATCATCGGTCACTCTGAGCGTCGTGAGTATTTTGGTGAGTCAGATGCGTTCATTGCTGAAAAAGTTGATGCTATTTTGGCTGAAGGTTTAACTCCGATTTTCTGCTGTGGAGAAACTCTTTCTCAAAGAGAAGCGGGTATCCATTTTGATTTCGTGTCGGGTCAGTTAACTAACGGACTTTTCCATTTGTCTGCAGATGCTATAAAAAAAGTGGTTATCGCATACGAGCCAATCTGGGCTATCGGTACAGGTGTGACGGCTTCTTCGGCTCAGGCTCAAGAAATGCACAAAGTACTTCGCGATCACTTGGCGTCTAAATACGGACAAGAAGTTGCAGATGAAATTTCTATACTTTATGGTGGTAGCGTAGGTGCAGGCAATGCAGTGGAGCTATTTTCTCAACCAGATGTAGATGGAGGTCTTGTAGGTGGAGCATCTCTTAAATCAAGAGATTTTACAGATATTTCTAAGTCGTTTCCAGCTTAATAATTAGCTTATTATCTATAATTAAAAAGGTCAAAATTTTCGAGTTTTGGCCTTTTTGGTTTTTATCAACTAAGAGTTTAAACTTTGGTTGTTTATAATGATTCATTTTAAGACATAAAAAAAACACCTCGAAAGGTGCTTTTGATATAATAATGCGTTTTTTAATTTTCTAATTAAAAAGGAAGATCGTCTTCTCCTTCTAAAGCCGCAGGAACTGGAGTTGGTGCCGCAGGTGCTGCATAGCTAGCTGCCGAGTCACCTCCTTCTGATGATTTCTCAATTCTCCATCCTTGAATACTATTAAAGTATCTGGTCTCGCCTTGTGGGCTTACCCACTCTCTACCTCTTAAGTTAATAGAAACTTTTACACCATCACCTACTGCATAGCTGTTTAATAAGTCACATTTGTCTTGTGTGAACTCAATCATGATGTCCTGAGGGTATTGCTCATCAGTTGTGACCACCAATTCTCTTTTTTTAAACTTAGCACTTACTTGCTGCTCTGCATTGATAACTTTTATAGTTCCAGAAACTTCCATCTCTAATATTATTTATATTTGTGAAAAACGATTACAAATATAGGGGCATTGGGCCGTTTAAAAAATGATAAGCCGAATTATTTCTCAAACAGACGACTTGCTAAATAATTTAGCCAAAGGCCTAAGTGCTTCATCAATAAGGTTTAACAACAGGTGGGCATACCAAAGAAATGACGATAATCTTTTTGCTTTGGCCAGTGCCGCTTTGTTGCTTAGTCAAAGTGCCCCTCGACTAAATTTGGAACAACAAGAAAGACTTTTATCCCAAATTTTAAAGTTGAATACTTTTTTTGAGGCATATAAAAACAAAGACGACAGAGAAACCTATAACTTCTATAAAACCAAGCCAAGTAGGCACTTTCCAAATGGCTGCCTAATGCACCGGTTCGACCATTTCAGATTAGCAGACGATATCGATGACACCGCTTTGGTTTTTTTGAGCACTAACAAACCCAAGCAAGAAGTGTCTCAATTAAAGCAATTGGCAGAAAGTCATGCTGTGACCGTAAGTCTTAATTCTCAACCCAAAAGGGTGTTTTCAACTTGGTTTGGCAAAAATATGCCAGCGGATATAGACGTCTGTGCGTTGCTAAATCTCCTCACTTTATTTCAAAAACACCACGAACTTTCGGGTGAAATTGTAGACAATACCATACTTTTTCTAAAACAAGAAGTTGTTTCAAGTAGGATTTTCTATCAGCCATTTTGGGCGGCGAGGCATTATGCAAATGTTCCACTTATACTGTACCACTACGCCAGATTTATGGAAAATGACAATTTGGGGTATTTTAATGAGCTAAAAGAAATTTTAATTGAGAAAACAAAAGAGCAGATTTTAAAGGAAAGCGTGTTTTTAAATATTGTATTGCTCGAAACCTCACTTATAAAATGGGGGATTGAAAGATCTAAAATCGCTATACCGCTAGATTGGCAAACGGGTTTTTATAGTTTCATAGGAGCACCTTTGGGACCATTTGAGGCAAAATTTAATTCGTCTTTTTTTTCTAAAATAGCCGCATCTTCGTTGACTCACATATATTGGAAATCAGATTTGCATGAAAACGCTATACTATTAGAATACCTGTCGTTTTTTGAAAACTGTAGCACTTCAAAACATATATAGAGGCTAATGTGGCTTTTTTCGAAGGAAAAAAATATTTTATGTCTAAATTTGCACCCAAATTATTATTTTAGAAATGAATATGCGTTTATATTTTTTGGTATTAATTGTTTCTCTTGCCGGCTTATCGGCCTGTAATTCTGACAATGTTTCGGATATTCCGGTTACGGTAGAAATAGATCGGTTTGAACAAAAACTGATGGCCGTCAAAGACAAAGAAGAGTTGACAAAACTTTTGAAGGAAAACGAAGTTTATGTTAAGTCATTATACAGGGCTTTTCCCGAAGATACGGCGTTTGTTTCTCATATTTATGGTTTAGTAAAACACCCCGAAACCCGTAAACTATACGAGCAAGGGCAGCAGGTGTTTGGCGACCTTTCGGAGCTTAAAGCTCAGTTTGGTACCGCCTTTAAGCACATCAAACACTACTATCCGGAGTTTAAAGAGCCGCGTATCATGACAACTTTTACGGGTCTCGAAAACGACATGTTTGTTTCAGATACATTGATTATAGTTGCATTGGAGGCTTTTATTGGACCAAAGGCACTTTACAGACCTGATCAGCCCGATTATATTTTAAGGAGATATTCGCCTGAGTATTTGGTGCCAACAATTATTCGTTTTTTATCAAATAGTTATAACAAAGTGTCCACAAGTGATCAGAGTTTTATGGCTGACATGATATTTTTTGGGAAGTCGCTGGAGTTTACCAAAACCATGATGCCCGATACTCCGGATTCGTTAATAGTGGGTTATCCTGAAAAAGTGTTACAAGACACATGGAATGCTCAGGATTTAATTTGGGCACATTTGGTAGAAAAAAACTTATTGTACACTGAGAACGTAGGTGTGAAAGAAAAGTATTTTGGTGAGCGGCCTGCGGTAGTGGAGATTGGGCCCGAATGCCCAGGCAGAGTAGGCCAATGGTTAGGCTGGAGGATCGTGAAGAAATATCGAACCGAAAACACCAATGCGACGTTTCAAGAACTGATGGCAAATGAAAATGCTCTTCAGATTTTTAATGAATCAAAATATAGAGGACAGTTAGAAGATTAATTTTATGGCAAAAGGAAAGAGTGAGTTTTGGAACGATGTAGCACCAAAAGATAAACGTAAACTAAGTAAGGAGGGCCTCAAAAAGGCCATGGATTTGTTTAAATACACACTGCCATACAAAGGGATTTTTATAGTCGGAATGGTATTTTTGGTATTGTCTACAGCTACCACCATGATGTTTCCAATTTTGATAGGAGAAATGACCAAAGTAATGGAAGGTAAATCTGAATATTCCATCAATCAGGTGGCTATTTTTTTTGGTGCAATTCTGGTTTTGCAAGGAATATTCTCATTTTTCAGGGTTTATTTTTTCTCTATAGTGAGTGAAAAAACTTCGGCTGATTTACGAAAAAAAATCTATGACAAGTTTATCACTACCCCGATTTCGTTTTTTGAAAACAACAGAGTAGGGGATCTTTTAAGTAGAATCACTTCGGATGTTTCGGCTTTTCAGGCGGTTTTGTCTACCACGCTTGCTGAGTTTTTCAGACAGATAGCCACGTTGATTATCGGTATCGGTATTTTGATTTATATCTCTTGGAAACTGACTTTGTTTATGCTCGCTACTTTTCCTATTATCGTTATAGCAGCGATAGTTTTTGGTAGATACATTCGAGTATTATCTAAAAAAGTACAAGAAAAATTAGCAGAAGCAAACGTTATAGTAGAAGAAACCCTACAGTCGGTTTCTATAGTGAAGGCATTTACCAACGAAAAATTAGAATCGAAGCGTTTCAGTAAGACTATTTCAGAGTCGGTTGTTTTGGCCCTTAAGGCTGCTACTTTGCGTGGAGGTTTTATTACGTTTTTTATCGTGGGCCTTTTTGGAGGTATCGTGCTTGTGATTTGGTTTGGTGGAAATTTAGTTATTGAAAAAGAAATTTTAATTGCAGACTTAATCACGTTTTTGACCTTAACCATATTTGTGGGAGGTTCACTGAGTGGCTTGGGCGAGTTATATGCTCAGCTTCAACGTACCATCGGAGCGTCAGAGCGAATCCTTGAGATATTAGAAGAAAAGTCAGAAGTAGACTTAGATGCAGAAATAAACGTTCAAAAAATTACAGGTGATATTTCGTTTGAAAATATCGATTTCGCCTATCCATCGAGACCCGATGTGGAGGTTTTGAAAGGTTTTAACCTGCAAGTTGCTGCTGGTCAAAAAGTAGCCTTGGTAGGTGCTTCTGGTGCGGGTAAGTCTACCATAGTACAGTTACTAATGAAGTTTTATACGCTTCAGTCAGGTAAAATCACGATTGACGGAAAAGATATTTCGGATCAAAATGTAACAGAGCTCAGACAAAATTTAGCCATTGTGCCTCAAGAAGTAATTCTTTTTGGCGGAAGCATTTTAGAAAATATAGCTTATGGTAAGCCTGGTGCTACATTGGTAGAGATAGAAGATGCCGCCAAGCGTGCAAATGCCATGGAATTTATCGAGAAGTTTCCAGAAAGATTCGATACTATTGTAGGAGAAAGAGGCGTGAAACTTTCGGGTGGGCAGCGTCAGCGTATCGCCATCGCAAGGGCTATTTTGAAAAACCCAGCAATTTTGCTTTTAGACGAAGCCACTTCGGCTCTCGATTCTGAATCAGAAAAACTGGTGCAAAGTGCCTTAGACGAGCTTATGAAAGACCGTACATCGATAATTATTGCTCACAGACTTTCTACTATTCGCAATGTAGATAAGATATGTGTGCTCAAAGACGGCCAAATTACCGAAAGTGGCAAACATGAAGACCTAATTTTGAAAAATGACGGGATTTATGCAAATTTGATAAAAATGCAATTCGAAAACGCAAGTTTAGAAATCATATAAATGGAGGTTTCTGTAGACATACTCAAAAGGTTTGAGCTTCGGCATACCGAAACTCGCGAGCATATTCTCAATGGCTTTCTAGGCAGAGAGGCGGCTTTGTCGCACGGCGATTTAGAAACAATTTTAGAAGACGGCTACGATAGGGTTACGATTTATAGAACCCTCAAGACTTTTGTAGACAAAGGAATTTTGCATAAAATATTAGATGATCAAGGAGGAGTTAAGTACGCTTTGTGTACACATCACTGCTCTACTGAGGAGCATAAGCACGATCATATCCATTTTAAATGCTCAGATTGTGGCGATACCACTTGCTTAGAAAAAGTATCGATACCAAACATAGACTTGCCTTCGGGTTATTCTAGAAAAGACGTAAATGTGCTTGTGCAGGGTACCTGCCCAAAGTGCAGCTAAAATTAACACTATGAAAATAAAAGAAGCGAAGTTTTTAAAAAGCTCTGCAAATTATGAAAAATGCCCGCCAGCCAATCTGCCTGAAGTGGCATTTATTGGGAGATCAAATGTGGGTAAGTCTTCGCTAATAAATATGCTTACTGGGATAAAAAACATGGCCAAGACCTCGTCTACGCCAGGAAAAACTCAGTTGATTAATCACTTTATTGTTGACGACAAATGGTATCTCGTGGATTTACCGGGGTATGGGTTTGCCAAAGTGCCACTTTCTGAAAAAGCCAAGTGGGAAAAAATGACATGGGATTACTTGCTTAACAGAGTAAACCTGATGTACGTTTTTGTATTGATTGACATGCGTATACCGCCACAAAAGATAGATTTGGATTTTGTGAAGAAGTTAGGGCAAAGTGATATTCCAATAAAAATTATTTTTACAAAGGCAGATAAGGTGAAAACCTTAGAAGGTCAGAAAAATATCAATGCATTTAGAGAGGCTTTAACAGCAGATTGGGCTATTATTCCAGAATATTTTATCACCTCAGCTGAGCGTAGAACAGGCAAAGTGGAACTATTAGGGCTTCTAGGTGAAATTTTCGAAGCTGATATTTAATAAATTAAAGTATATTTGCAAAAATTTTAATATATCTAAGAATGGCAACAGAATATTTGGGGATTGACGTAGGAGGCACTAATGTAAAGATGGGAATCGTAAATGCGGAGAATGGAAACATTACCAATTTTTATAGCCACGATACAGGTAAATGGAGAACTTCGGGTCATTTTGTAGATAACCTCGGCGATGCCATTGCAGTGCAATTGAAAGAAAACCCGGAAGTGAAAAAGGTGGGTATTGGTGTGCCTGGCCTTATTACTAGAGATAGAAATAGCCTCGTGGAAATTACAGCAATTCCTGAAATAGATGGGACACCGATAATCCCAATGCTGAAAAAGCGTTTTGCTGATTGTGATTTTTATTTAGAAAATGATGCTAACGCAGCAGCTCTAGGTGAGTATTATTTTGGAGAAGAAAAACTGCCAGAAGATTATATTTTCGTAACACTCGGCACAGGCGTAGGTGGGGCGGCCATTATAGATAAATTGGTATTTAAAGGCGGTGGCGGAAACGCCATGGAGCCGGGTCACATGCCCTCTAAAAATGGTAAAGTTTTGGAGCGTAATATCGGCAAAAACGAATTGTTGGATTTAGCTACATCTATGCGAGCAGCCTATAAAGGAACTACCCAATTGGCAAGCGATGGAACTATCTCTACTACAGGGTTGGTGGCAGCAGCAGCAGACGGAGACGAGTTGGCTCTTGCTATTTTTGACGAAGTTGGCGTTATGTTAGGCGATGGGTTGGTTTCTATGATTCGTATTTTAGATATCACCACCATACTAATTGGCGGAGGTTTGTCTGCTTCATTTGACTACATTATGCCAGCCGTAAACCGTCAGTTAAGCTATTGGTTGACGCCTTACTATCTAAAAACACTTTTGGTTAAAAGGGCTACTTTGGCAAACGATGCGGGCCTTTTAGGTGCGGCTAGTCTTTGTTTCTAAAAATACTGTTTATTTAGTTTAAAAATATATAAAAGCTCTGAAGTTTCAGGGCTTTTTTGATGTAAAGAAAGATTTGATTTAAAGTTTTTGTCGCATGAAAAGAGTCACATATCCAATTTTTTCGCACGAATATTTTATGCAGAAAGCCCTACAGCTTGCTGCTGATGCCTTTGAGAGAGGCGAAATTCCTGTTGGGGCATTGGTGGTGTCTGAAGACAAAAAGATAATAGGGAAGGGCTCTAACCAAACCGAACTGCTACATGACATTACGGCTCACGCCGAGATATTGGCCATTACGGCCGCGTCTAATTATCTTGGAGCCAAGTATCTAAGAGAATGCACGCTCTATGTTACACTCGAGCCATGTGTAATGTGTGCGGGAGCCATCGCTTGGTCACAGATTGACCGTGTGGTTTTCGGAGCTTTTGATAAGAAAAAAGGCTTTTCAATGCAGTCTCCACCTATTATTCACCCCAAAAAAGATATCGTAAGTGGAGTTTTAGAATATGAGTCGGAGTACCTATTAAAAGAGTTTTTTAAAAAATTAAGAGAATAAGCACTTTTTGGGGTTTGTGATAAAAGTCATTGATAAACTCCTTTAAGTTTTAGAATTTTGAAATAAAAAAATGACACTACCTTATATCATCGCGGCTGTAGTTATCCTTCATTTTTTGATTGGCATTGGGTATTTGGTTTATAAAATCAATACAGCGAAACCCACCCAAAAAATAGAAGAAAAAGTGCCTCTAGAAGATTTAGAAAAATGAAAGTCTTGATTTAGTTAATTGTTTATTTGACAGTTATTTCAAAAAATATTACTGCCTTGCGAACAGTTTTATTCAATCTTATGTTTAATGATTAAGTATCGTTTTTAAACAGTAAACAAAATTAACATTATGGCTTTTACATTAGCACCTTTACCTTACGCGAACAACGCATTAGAACCACATTTTGACGCAATGACTATGGAAATACACCATGATCGTCATCACAATGCATATGTAACTAATCTTAATGCCGCTGTGGCTGGTACTGATTTAGAAGGAAAAACTATCGAAGAAATTTTGAGCAACATTAGCTCAGCTTCTCCAGCAGTTAGAAATAATGGCGGTGGACATTACAATCACGATTTATTTTGGAATATATTAGCTCCAGCCGGAACTGGCGGTGAGCTTTCAGGTGAGCTTAAAACTGCAATCGAAGCAGCTTTTGGTTCTGTAGATGAGTTTAAAGCTGCTTTCAAAGCCGCTGGTGCTACTCGTTTTGGTTCAGGATGGGCTTGGTTAGTAGTTAAGGAAGACGGCTCTTTGGCTGTTACTTCTACTCCAAATCAAGACAATCCATTAATGGACATCGCAGAGGTGAAAGGAACGCCAATTTTAGGACTAGACGTTTGGGAGCATGCATACTATTTGAAGTTCCAAAACAAACGCCCTGACTATATCGAAACTTTCTGGAATATTGTAAACTGGAACGGCGTTGCGGAGAGATTTGCAGCAGCGAAATAATATTTTTGTTTTAGAGATTTGTTTGGCCCGGCTTCTGTCGGGCTTTTTTTATGCTTTTTTGTGGGGTTTGTAATTAATTCCATGCAATCATTTTTAATTTTAAAATTCATCATTACATTTGCGATATGAATTTTCAAAACAATATAGCAAACAACGGTTGGTGGCGTTCTTCTCTTTTGAGTTGAGCATCGGTCATGCTATGTGTTTATAAACATATTTTTCGGCTTGCTGTTCAACTACGGCAAGCCGATTTTTTTTGTCGTAGTGGATTGCTCCGAAAGTAAAATTTGACCCAAAACATTTTTTATTTTCTAATTATTTAAAAAAAACATTATAATGAATTTTAAGATTTCGACTAGGAGCAAAAGACTTTTGTCAGACACCCTCACACCAGTAAGTATTTTTTTAAGAATCAGGGAGCAGTTTCCACTTTCGGTAATATTGGAAAGTGCAGATTATCATGCCATGCACAATAGCTTCAGCTATATCGCGTGTGATCCCATTGCTTCCTTTCAGCTTGATAATAAAGTAGTTTCGCAACTATTTCCAGACGGGTCAAAAGAAGAGTTTACCTTAGAAAACCCAAAAGACGCAGTAGCTGCTTTGCAAAAATTTGCCTCTCGTTTTCAGCCATTAGATGAAAATCCCCATAATTTTATTTCGAATGGGCTTTTTGGGCACATCACCTATGACTCTGTAGCTTATTTTGAAGACATAGATATTCAGGAAAAGTCAGAAGAGACGGCCATTCCTCAGATTTTATATCGGGTATATAGATACGTAGTGGCTATTAACCATTTCAAAGACGAGCTTTACCTATTTGAGCATGCCTATGCTCCTGAAAACCAAGAGCCGGCTTTCAAAGCCGACGGATTAGAAACATTAGAGTTTTTTGTTAAAAATCCGAAAAGAACGTCTTCTAAATTTGAGGTGGTAGGTGAGGAGCAAACCAACTTTACCGACCCCGAAATGCGTAAAGTGGTGCAGCAGTGTATCAACCATTGTTTACGTGGCGATGTATTTCAAATAGTGCCTTCTCGTAGGTTCTCCAAAGCTTTTACCGGTGACGATTTTAACGTGTACCGAGCATTGAGAAGCATCAATCCGTCGCCTTATTTGTTTTATTTTGACGGTGGCGACTACCATATTTTTGGTTCAAGTCCCGAAAAGCAAATATATATTAAAGACGGAGTGGCGGAGATTCACCCGATAGCGGGAACGTTTAGAAGAACCGGCGACGACGAAAAAGATACGGAATTAGCAAAGGCACTGCACGCAGATCCAAAAGAATCAGCGGAGCATGTAATGTTGGTCGATTTAGCTAGAAATGACCTTTCGAGAAGTTCAGATCATGTGGAGGTTAATATTTTTAAAGAAGTGCAGTTTTACAGCCACGTAATCCACTTGGTGTCGAAAGTAACCGGACAAATGACCGCAGGTACCAATCCGCTGCAACTTGTGGCCGATACTTTCCCTGCTGGAACACTTTCGGGTTCGCCGAAACACATGGCCATGAGTTTGATAAATAAAATGGAGCCAACTAATAGGAGTATTTACGGAGGAGCCATTGGTTTCATGGATTTTAAAGGAAACTTTAATCATGCTATCGCTATCCGTACATTTTTGAGCAAAAACAATACGTTGTTTTATCAAGCAGGTATGGGCGTAGTGGCCAAGTCAGACATAGATACCGAGATGAACGAGATTCACCTAAAACTTGGAGCACTAAGAAAAGCCATAGAAATGGCAGAAGATATATAGTTTCAGTTTAAACCTATAAAAGTTATGCATGCTTTATTAAAAAAACTAAACCTCAAGACCCAGCAAAAACTAGTGGTTTTTAACGCTCCCCAAGACTTAGATGTCCTTTGGGATGAGTTAGGAGTTGATGTGCGTATTCTTAAAGAAGACCTAAGTGAGGCAGTACCATTTTGTTTGATTTTTTGCACGAAACTTGATGAAGTTGAAAAATATGCAACCGCATTGGATAATATTTTGACACCCGACGCTTTGTTTTGGTTTTGTTATCCAAAAGGAAGCTCTAAGAAATATAAGTGTGAGTTTAACAGAGACAATGGTTGGCAGGTGTTAGGCAAGCTGGGCTACGAACCCGTCAGAATGGTGGCGGTAGATGCCGACTGGAGTGCCTTAAGATTTAAAAAGGCCGAATTAATAAAAACAATGACAAGAAGCCAAGATTTCGCTATGACGGAAATTGGAAAACAAAAAACAAGTAAGCAATGAATATATTAGTATTAGATAATTACGACTCATTTGTATACAATTTGGTATATATCCTCAAAGACCTTGGGGCAAAAGTTGACGTGTTTAGAAATGATAAAATATCGGTAGAGGCCGTAAAAAACTACGATAAAATAATGCTTTCGCCAGGGCCTGGAATTCCTGAAGAGGCCGGTATCATGATGGATCTTTTGGCTGAATATAAGACTTCAAAAAGTATTTTTGGTGTATGTTTGGGTCACCAAGCCATAGCAGAGGCTTTTGGTTCGCAGCTTTTAAACATGGGCGAGGTTCTTCATGGTGTTACTACCGAGTGTTTGGTGACAGATTCAGAGGAGTTGCTATTTAAAGGTATTCCACAAAAGTTTGATGTTTGTAGGTATCACTCATGGACTGTTTTAGAAAACTCTATGCCATCTGACCTTAAAGTAACGGCCAAAGATGCCAACGACTATGTATTGGCAGAGGCACATAAAAACTACGATATCAGAGGCGTTCAGTTTCATCCGGAGGCATATTTAACTCAACACGGTGTTAAAATGGTAGAAAACTGGATGAAATCATAATTGGCTTTTGATGTAGGTTTTGAATGTGTATTTAAACCATAGAGCAAAGAGGCCATTGCCAAGTGCAATTAATATGTAGGATATAGTAAAGGTGGGGTCGAAATTGTAATTAAAGAAGCTGAAACCTCCCAATGCATCATGAATAGTAAAAAAGAGAATAGCTGTTATCAAATAAATATTGGAGAAGCTTTGTTTTTGGTAAAACAAAAAACTCACTAAAAGCGAACCTATTACGCCATAAGAAATTATCAAAATAACAAGAGAGAAATCTAGCTGATATTGATTATAGGTAAAAAAGCATAGGATAAAAGAGGATACAAAAGGGCCAAAAACCTTTAGATAATCAAATGGTGTGTAAAGTTTAAACCTAGTGAGCCCTTTACTTATAATTAATAATAATGAAAGTCTGGAAAATAAGTAAAACATCATACCTAATCTAAGAAAGGTCATGTTTTTATAAAAGATAATATAAGTCTCACCTAAAGTAATGAAAGCCAAAAATAGCTTTGCATAATTTATTCCTTTGGTTTCGGTGTCTTTATTATCAAACATATATACCCACAAAAGAGTATTTGTACATAATAAAATAAAGACTTGTATTAACTCTTTTTCAATTATTTGATAGTGAATTTTTATAAATGTCAACATCAAATAAACCAAAAAGTAAATTGAGGTTTTGTTGCTACTGTTCATGACATAGGTTATTATATCTAAGTTAGTAATTTTTTTTATTAACTAACAAAAATATTACCTACCAATTTTTTTGCCATTTTCTTAGTTACCTACGCTTTTGCAATCAATATCCTTATATGCATCTTCTAATTCTTTTTTTTGTGCTGCTGTCAATATTCCGCAAGACTTCAGATACGATTTTGTCACGTCAATAAAATTTTCGCATTTTTTTACATTGGTGTAGTCATTTATGAATTCCGTGTAAGCTGTAGTGTATTTTTCGGCAAATGTAGCACAACCGCTCAAGGGGTCTACCACTTTAGAAATACAACTGTTTAAAGCTACTGCTCCGAATAAAAATAGGACTAGTTTTTTCATGATTATACTTTGTTTATGGCCTAAAATTATTCGCAATATTCTTTAGATTCAAATTAAGGAATAGAATTTTATATTACGGTAAATTGTATATTTGTAAATATATAAAACCAGTTAAGAGCAGTGCTATTCGGATTTTTAAATAAAAAACCAAAAACTCAAAAAGAGTCTTCTGAAGATACTTTTCAGAAAATACTTTCACTGAAAATTCCTACTGAGGCCATTCCTTATGTGGTTAGTTTATGGCAAAAGCACCCTTTTAGTTTTGTGGTTTCTAGGCCTCGAAAATCTGTTTTAGGAAACTATACCTACAAAGCCCAAAGACACATTATCAGTGTAAATGGCAATTCAAATCCTTATTCTTTTTTGGTGACACTGGTGCATGAAATCGCCCATCAACATATACAGATTCAGTATGCCAGACGCAAGGTTTTGCCGCACGGTATTGAGTGGAAAACATGTTTTACGGAGCTTATGCAGCCACTACTCACTGAGCAGGTATTTCCCGAAAATATACTTAGCGTTCTGAAAGTTCACATGCAAAACCCAGCCGCCTCATCTACCAAAGACCCTGCATTAATGCACGCCTTGGGCATAGACTCTTCTGCTGAGTTTGAAGAAAACGGGGAGGTTTTAGAACAAATACCTGAAGGTTCGGATTTTATTTTTAATCAAAAAAAATATAAGAAAATAGCAGATAGAAGAACCCGAACGTTGGTTCAGCTTGATAAAACCAATAAACGCTTTACAATTTTAAGTCATGCCAAAGTCAAATTGGTAGATTAAGTGATGCTTTCGATACCGAATATAAATTTTGTTCGTTAGCAAATAGCGATTTTAAATGATGTTTTTTTTAAATTTATAATGAATAAACTTCTCATTCTTTTCTTTTTTTCTTGTCAAATAGCTTGGGGGCAGTCCTCGGTATTGGCAAAAGGGAAATGGATAAAAATAGGGGTGAGCCAAGAGGGGTATATAAACTGGATCAAGCTTTTTTTAAAAAATACGTATCGAAATATAAAGAATATAATCCTGCAAAAATTGGCGTTTATATGGGCCAAGTAGGGGTTTTGCCTCAGGCAAATGCCGCAGAAAGAGTTTTTGACCTAAAACCTGTGCCGGTTTTAAATACCGACAATAACCAATCTTGGGACTCGGCCGATGCCCTTTATTTTTATGCTCCTAGTGCTCACAGTGTTTTTTTAGATGCAACTACTTCAGAGTTTCAACATCAAATTAATCCTTACTCCGATTCCACATATTTGTTTGTTTGTTTAGACTGTGAAAGCACCAATAAAATGTCGGAGGTTTTGTATCATAAACAAAGTAATGCGGCTATCGATAAAGGAGAGTTTTATACGTTTTTTGAAAAAGAGCAAAAGAATGTTTTAAACTCAGGAAGGCTCTGGCTGGGAGATTTTTTCTATAATTTCTTAGAGCAATCCTTTGATTTTCCCGAATTAGACAAGTCCCAACCTTTAGCTATAAATCTGCAGGTTTTGGGCGTAGGTAGGGCAGACCAAATCATGACTATTTCGCTTAACTCCCAGCCGTTTAAAGAAGAGCTTCTTCCCGGAAGTTCGTATAATCCTTCTAACAGTTTGGCGAGGTATAACCGATATTCAAACCTCCAAAAATTTAAATATCAAATAAATCCTGAAGGTGATAAGCTGACCATCAAATATGGATTGAAAACCGCCAACTCAGCCAATGCAGGTGCATATATAGACTATGTTTCTTTTAATGGAAAACAGTTTTTAGCCGATTTAAATACTAAACAGCAGTTTTCTTATTTTAGAAAACAAGATTTGGTTTCGAATTCTAATTTTAAAGTAAAAGGGATAAATGCAAATACACGAATATGGAGTGTTGGAAATCCATTTTTAGTTAAAAACTTGGCTTTAAGCTCGGATACTGGCGAAGCTGAGTTTTCTTTAAATTTCGACGCTGATTTTGCTAAGGTTGTCGTTTTTAATTTAGCTTCGGTGCCTAATCCTAGTTTTGTTAAAACACTCGAAAATCAAGATATCAAATCTAATATTAGTCCACAGCTTTTGGTGGTTTATCCGTCGAAGTTTAAAAGTCAGGTAGAGCGGTTTGTGTTGCATAAAAAAACCAAAATGGACGTGGAGGCTCTCGCTGTCACTACCGAGCAAATTTACAATGAGTTTAGCTCCGGAAAAGTAGACCCTTCGGCTATAAGAGATGCGTGTCGCTATTTTTTCAATAAGTCTCCCGGTAAGCTTACAGCGGTGCTACTATTTGGAGACGGAAGTTTTGATTATAAAAACAACGATGACTTTTCGTTTATCAATACAAACAACTTGGTGCCCAGTTATCAATCAAGAGAATCTTTGGAGCCTATTTATTCATATTCTTCAGATGATTTTTATGGTTTCATGGAACCGCACGAAGGCGAGTGGGCGGAGGGATTTTCGGTGGATGGATACTGGCGGTCAAACCAAACAAATGATCACACACTCGATATAGCAGTGGGGCGTTTGCCCGTTAAGTCCGTTTTAGAAGCTAAAAGCGTGGTAGACAAGATTATTGCGTATGAAACGAGCACAGAAAATACCAATATTTGGAAAAGGAAATTGACTTTCGTAGCAGATAATAGAGATTTTAATATTCATCAAAGAGATGCAGAAAATTTGTCTGACTTGGCCCTCGATAATTTTGGCGGATACGAAGTTTCTAAAATCTACCTCGATGATTTTCCTGCAGAAGGCGAAGGCCTAGCGGCGGTTTCTCCCTTAGCAACTGCCAAGCTAAACCAAACTATAGAGAGCGGGAGTTTTTTGGTAAACTATAACGGCCATGGTGCAGAAGATGGTTGGGCACAAGAGAAATTGCTTACTTTGGGGAGTATAAATTCTTGGAATAATAATCCGAGACTGCCTATCTTTTTTACGGCCACTTGTCAGTTTGGTAAGTTTGATAATCCGGCGATAGTGTCTGGTGCAGAGTTGGCTATTTTAAGGCAAAATCAGGGGGCAATAGCCCTTTTGACCACCACAAGGCCCGTTTATTCATCTACCAATGAAAGAATAAACACGGCGTTCTATCAAAATTTGCAGAAATTTAACACGCTCGGAGAAGTATTTTTGAAAACAAAAAATGCATCTATTCAAGGAGAAATAAACCGAAACTTTAGCCTTTTGGGCGACCCAAGCCTAAGACTTCCAATTTTTAACGATAAGGTAAAAATCACCTCGATTAAAATAGCAGGCAAAGAAGCATCTGAGGCAAAGCCTACTAATAAAGTTAATGTGACGGGCGAGGTAAGTGAATTTGATAACGGCAGGGTATTGGTTTCGGTATTTAGCCCACCAATTAATAAAAAAACCTTAGGAATATATGATGATGGCCCTTCTTTTGCGTATTTACAGAAAGATTTAAAAATTTCTGAAACGGTTTTAGAGGTCAAAAATGGTAAGTTTTCGGGAGAGTTTGTGATTCCAAAAGATGTAAGTGCAGGTGTTGCAAGCATAAAACTATATGGAATAGATGCGGACAGTGTGGGTCAGATTTATGGTAGTTTTTCAGGCTTAAATATTAGTTCAGATGCAAACCCGGCAGTTACTGACAAACAAGCCCCTCAAGTTAATTTTACTTTTGATAAAGACAATGTATTGCTTTTTGATTTACTTGACCAAAGCGGGTTTAATTTTGGATTTGTAAATCCGGCTTACGCCATGAAGTTAATTATTGATGATTCTACGAGTATTAGTGCTTTGCCTTATTTTTATTTAGTCAAAGAAAATACCCAAGGGCAAATCAATTATTTCGTGGGAAACTTATCTGAGGGCAAGCATACCGTGCGTTTAATAGTTTATGACACTCATAATAATAAATATGAGGAAACGTTTGAATTTAACATTTCGAAACCGAAATTAGAAATTGCGAGCTTTTTGAATTATCCAAATCCATTCACCGATTTTACTAATTTGGTGTTTTTACATAACCGAAAAGGCGACAACCTTTCGGGACAATTGTGGATTGGTGATTTATCAGGTAAGAAAATTCTAGAAAAAGACTTAAATTGCGAAAATTGTAACGCAAAAATTGAGTTCGGCGTAGATTTTGAGGGGGATACTTATATTAATACACCCCTATTTTTTCGTTTTGTATTAAAATCTCTTTCCGACGGCTCAAAATCTGAGGCTTCTGGCAAGATGATATTTTGGAAATGACAATTAAAATATATTACTTTGAACCCTGAAATAATGTTTTTCGATATTCGACTCAATATTCCATTTATGAAAAAGAGCAACATTGCCTTTTTGATTTTCCTAAGCAGCTTACCGTTTTTTGTTCAAGCACAAAGCATCACCAAAGATTACAAAGTTGTAACCTCAGCAGTACCTTTTTTGACCATTTCGCCAGATTCGAAAGCAGCTGCACTTGGAGATGCCGGTGTGGCTTCTAATCCAGACGCCAATTCCATCTATTGGAACACCTCCAAACTTGCTTTTGCTCCTAATAAATACGGTGCGAGTTTTTCGTATGCTCCATGGCTGAGAGACCTTGTGCAAGACATGGGACTAATGAACCTATCGGGGTATTATAAAATATCTGACAAGCAGGCCTTAACTATGGGTTTAACCTATTTTGACCAAGGGCTCATTCAGTTTACCAACTCCAATGGCGATGATCTGGATAGATTTCACTCAAGAGAGATGTCTTTCACTGCTGGTATTGCCCAAAAACTTAGTTCTGACTTTTCGATGGGTCTAAATTTAAAGTATATTAACTCAAACTTAGTAGGTAGTAATGTGGTAAACGGAACTGCAGGTAAGCCAGGCCAAACTGCTGCTATAGATTTAGGTATTTATTATAACAAAAATAGACCTTCAGACTCAGATCATAAAACTGATTTCTCTTATGGACTTTGGTTGCAAAATCTAGGAGGAAAAGTTAATTACGGTTTCGGAGAGTATTTTATTCCTGCCAATCTTAAAGTGGGTACTCAGATCTCACACAAACCAGATGAGCACAATACATTCAGGTTTTTAGTTGATTTCAATAAACTATTGGTGCCAACTCCTCAAGGTGATCGTTCGGAGTTAGATTTAGCGGTTTTACCTTCTATCATTGGCTCGTTTAACGATGCCCCAGGTGGTATGGCCGAAGAGCTAAGAGAAGTTATGGCCTCTATTGGTGCTGAATACAACTACGACGAAATGGTGGCACTAAGAGCCGGGTATTTTTACGAATCAAGGTCAAAAGGAGATCGCAAGTATTTCACAACTGGTATCGGCGTTAAACTAAAAGATACGTATAATATAGACTTGGCGTATTTGATACCTGCCAAAACTGGCAATCCATTAGCCAATACATGGAGAATCACGCTTAATTTTGCAATGCCTTACTCATTGTTAAAGTCACGTCAGAATGCCAATTTAGAAGACGAAGAATAAGATTTTATTTCCCAATATTACCTCTAAAGCCCGGTTTCGGGCTTTTTTTTATAAACTTAAAGACCCTCATATTTTATGCATTATATAGAACTTACACTCGTTATCGAATCTGACTTTGCCGATATTTTAGTTGCTGAACTTGCCGAAATAGGCTTCGACTCTTTTATAGATACTGAAGACGGTATTCAGGCATTTGTGGTAGAAGAAGACTTTGAGGAGCAGGGCCTTAAGGTTTTGATGGAAAGATATGCCGAAAAAACGGCAATTTCTTACAGCCTTAAAAAAATAGAAAAAGAGAACTGGAATCAGACTTGGGAATCAAACTTTTCGCCAATTAGTGTTTCAGACAAAATCTACGTGAGGGCTACTTTTCACGATGCTGCTCCTGATTCATATTTGCATGAGATTATAATAACACCCAAAATGTCATTTGGAACCGGTCACCACGAAACTACTTCCCAGGTTTTGGAGCTGCAACTTGATATTGACCACCAAAACAAATCTGTTTTAGACGTAGGCACAGGCACGGGCATATTGGCCGTTATGGCAGCCAAGCTGGGTTCTACTAGCATCCATGCTTTTGATATTGACGAATGGTCTGTAGAAAATTCGATTGAAAATTTTGACCTAAACCAAACTAGTTTTATCACCATTAACCAAGGAACCATAGCCGATCAAGAAGTGAAAAGCTATGACATAGTATTGGCAAATATCAATAGAAATATCCTTTTGGCGGAAATTCCAACCTATGAGAAATTTATGGCAAAAGCTGGTATTTTGATAGTAAGTGGGTTTTACGTAACCGACGTGGAGGATATCGTAGCTGCAGCTGAAGCAGTGGGACTAAAAAAACAAACACAAATAAGTAAGAATAACTGGGCGGCCGTCGTTTTTATAAAAGGCTGATAGATAATCAAATGAAATTTTTCGTAAAAGTACTTTTTCTAGTCTTAATTTTTGGATTTTCTGAATCGTGGGGGCAGAGTATGCTCTTTTCTTCCAACCCTGCTGATTTTACCGAGGACCTTCAAAAACAGTTTTCGAAACAACTTGGCTCTGGAGTAAAGCCCGTTATAAGTGCTTTTAATGATAATTTTAAAACAAAACTTAACCCTGAAGCACAAGCTCAAGTGATTGGTTTGTTTCAGCAACTCACCAAAAAAGGGTACCGCCCCATAGAAGTTTATAGGCTGTTTTCTATTTACAGTGGCTTAAGTTCGTCTGCAGATTTTTCTTCTGAAAAAGTTTATGAAATAACCACCTATCTCCTAAAAAGTATAGATGGTCAAAGTTCCAAAAAAGTTAATGAGGTTTTGGCCGTATTTGATGATTTTCTAAACAAAAGTCTGCTTCATACTTCTGGTTTTAATAAGGTGTACGTCTTAAATGCGGAGTATTCTTTCGGTTTTTTTGACAAAAAACGAAACTACTTTGAGCCTAAAGTTGAGTTAAAAGAAGTAGAAGAAAAAATAGTTGATGAAGATATCGGTTGGGGCGAAATAGGGAATGAAGAGGAGTATGACCCATGGTCTGATCCAAGTTTAGAAGTTTCTGGTAAAACCACAACTAATAGCTTAGAAACCATTGTGTTGCCAAGTGTTAAGGGTTTTTATATAGCTTTTAAGTCTGTAGACTTGGCTCTTGTGGGTCCTTCAGATTCACTTGTGGTTGCTCAAACTTCTGGTGCATTTGACTTTACAAACAACGTGTTTTTGGGCCAAGGCGGAAAAGTGGTTTGGAACCTAAATCATAAGGAGGCCTCGGCCACTTTAGATAAGTATTTTATTAAAGTTCAGGGCTCCAAGTTTATTGCCGAACAAGCAGAATTGAATTTTCCGAGTACCTTAAATAATAATGTGAAAGGCGTAGTTGAGTTTCGCTTAGAAAATAGACCCAAAGGTATAGAAAGTACATTCCCTCGTTTTAAATCTTACCGAAATGACGCTCAGGTAAACTTAAACATGCCTTCATTTAGTTACTATGGGGGTATTTCGTTGGTTGGAGCTAAGGTGTATTCTTCGTCTTTATTGGAACCCTATGCCAATATAGTTGCCAACAAAGGCAAAAGAAATGCTTTTGAAGTTAGGTCACGAAGTTTTGAAATTACGGATACACTCATAACTGCTGACCGGGTAAGTTTTGTGACTCGTTTTGGAACAGATTCTGTTTCTCACCCAGCTGTCCGAATGGTATTTAATCTCAAAGAAAACCATTTGGGATTATACAAACTAAGTAAGGGCGGTTTTAGAAACAGTATGTATTCGGATACTTTTCATCAAGTAGACATCCGCTGCGATGCAATGTCGTGGGATCTAAATGCATCTAAGTTAGATTTTAATATCATAGCAGGAAAAACTGAAATTCCCGCACTTTTTGAGTCATTTAATTATTATAATCCAGATCGAATTCGATATTTAAGTTCAGCTGCAGGCTATAATCCGCTCATAGCAGCGGGGAATATTGTGGCGAGAAAAAAGGTTAACAGCATTACGGTTTCTGAAATGCAAGCCGCTACCAAGAAAGAAAAGTTTTTTGTAAGTAACGGTATGCTCATTGGTCACCAAATGGGCTTTTTTGATTATGATCCGCTGTCGGCAACCTATTCATTAAGTAGAAAAGGAAAGCACTATTTTCTTTCATATTTGGGTAAAACTGATTTTGACGACCTGGTACTTTCGTCTATTTCTCAAGGCGGTACTGGCGGCGGAAACGCCTCTATAGATTTGGCTTCAAAATCATTAGATATAAAAGGTACACAAGACTTTAAGTTTAGTGATTCACTTGGAATCAGTTTTGTGCCAAAAGGCCAGTCGATGCAAATTGTTGGAAACAAAGTTTTTACTTTTAATGGAGAAATAGGTGTAAAAAACTTTACGTTTTATGGAGACTTTGAGGTGCAATATGAGCAGTTTGTAGTAAACCTTAAGCGAATAGATTCCATAAAGTTTATTCCTTTAGAAATATATAAAAAAGGAGGGAAAGCTCAACTTGGAGCCAATATCTTATTTGGTCAAACGGGCACCTTATATCTCAATAGTCCTGACAATAAATCAGGTAGGAAAAACTTGCCGGAGTATCCGAAACTCGAGATTCCGGGTGGTGCGTTGGTATATTTTAACGAAAAAGGCAGAAAACAGAAGTTTGAAAACGAAGTAAACTTTAAATTTAAACCTATAAATATCGACAGCCTAAATACTGTCAACCCTGTATTTGCGGGGGTGTTTAACTCAGGAGGTATTTTTAAGCCGATACAAGAAAACTTAGTCGTAATGGCTGATACTTCTTTGGGGGTTCGTCACATTGCTAAAACTCCGTATAAAATTTACGGTACCGAAACCAGTATAAAAACCGATTCGGCTATTGTATTAAACAAAAAAGGAATAAGTTCTTCTGGTGAAATAACCCACTTGGCGGGTAAGTTTAAAACCAAGAAGGTGTCTTTCTTAACCGATGAACTTACTGCAGAAGGTGACTTCGGGAAAATTCAAGAGACTGTCACTGGGGCATATTTTCCAGATGTTGCCATCGGCGAATATGATTTGGCTTGGGTGCCTGAGGCAGATAGTATGTCGGTTGTTTCTGCAAAAGGCTTTGAGTTTTATAACAAGTCATCATTGCTAACGGGAGGTTTAGTTTTAAGAAAAACGGGTCTTTTCGGTAACGGTTTGCTAAATAGAACCGATTCGGATGTAAAATCAAATCAGTTTAAGTTTAATAAAAGTGGTTTCTTGGCCGATAACTCAACGTTTAATATTAAGTCAGGCGAAAAAGATGCAAAACCAGTTTTTGGAGCAAAACACGTTGATATAGATTTCAATATTCAGAAGTTTATGGTAAATGTAGCCGGACAGAAAGAGCTTTTAACTGAAACCTATAAATCTGAATTAGAATTTCCATATTCATCGTATGCCACCACCATCGACAAAGCCGTTTGGGATATTAAAAAACAGCGAATTACTATGGAGGGTCTACTTGCCACTTCCGTATTTAGATCTACACACCTAACTCAGTTTGGGCTGAAATTTAACGGGACGGCCGCTACCTACGATTTGGCAGGAATGAATCTTAAGATTTCGGGCGTAGAGGCTATTAATAGTGTGGATGCCTCTATTGTGCCTACCCAAGGCCTTGTGGCGGTTATGAGAGACGGAAAACTTGAGCCATTTAAAAATGCCAAGATTATAGCCGACACGCTCAATAAATATCACGTATTAACCAATGCAAACGTCACGGTAAATTCTAAACTCTCATTTGTGGGAAGTGCAGACTATCAGTTTGTAAATGTGAGTTCTGATACTTTTAACATTAAACTTGGAAACTTTGAATTTTCGGAGGTTTCGCCCGAAGGAGATTTGCTAAGTTCTAAGTCCTCTAATAAGTTGTCTACCATAGCACGAGCAAAAGTAAGCGAGAAAGACAGTATTTATCTATCTCCCAAAATGCTTTATAAAGGTGAAATTATGATGCTTTCTCCTTTCAAAAATTTGGCTCTAAATGGTATGGTACTCCCTGACCTTAAGCGATACCCTATGCTTGGAGGGAGTTGGATAAATTATAAAGGGAATAAATCTGAAGCCATCAGCATAAATGTGGATAATACCTTAAAAGACGGAGGTAAACCGCTGTTTGTCGGATTGCACATCAGCACTGGAAAACAAACGGATGCTATTTATCCTACATTTTTGTCAGCTAAAAAGTCAGGCGATGATTCGGATATATTTTTAGCTACGGGGCTTTTCAAAAGAGATGAGCCTAATAAAAAGTTTGTGGTCGCCCCCGCTGATCCAAACACCATAGGAAACGTACTAGAATTTTATGACGACAAGGGCATAATAGCCATGGAAGGTAAGTTTAACTTGCTCGGAAGTCCTTCTAAGATTTTAGAGACAGTGGGTATAGGTAATGTAAGGCTTGACTCTATGAAGTATCAGTTTGCTACTATGCTGAAATTAGACTTCCCTATTTCTATTCCAGTTACTCAAAAACTGGGTCAAAATATAGTAAAAGCCAACCTCGACGTAGGAAACTCTGACCCTGCTATTTTGCCTGATTCTCCTGTTTTTATGGCGAAGGTAAACCAATATTTGGGACCAAAAGAAACCGTAGATTATAAAAACAAGAGCTTAAAAGAACACCTGCCTTTGCATAAGTTTTCTAATAAGTTTTTGAGCACCATGATACTCTCTGACGTTAATCTAGCTTGGAATCCTATTTCTAATGCGTATTATAGTGTTGGAAGAATCGGTATTTCAAACATCGGTGATGTAGACGTAAACGCCATGGTAAATGGTTACGTGGAAATAGTGAAAAGCCCAGCAACTGGCGACGAGGTGTACGTCTTTTTAGAGATATCGCCCACCCAGTGGTATTTCTTTGTATATAGGTCAGGTCAGTTAGGGGTAACTTCGGCAGACGAGGACTTTAACAAGGCTATAGCCGTGCCCGAAACCACTAAAGATAAAAAATCAGACCTCAACTTTGTGGATGTGGCAGAAGCCACTAGGTTCCGTAAAAACTTTTTGAAGGTTTATAGAGGAATGAAAGAAGAAGATTTTGCAAAAAAACCTTCAGACCCTAATAAATTGCCGGGTACGCCACCGAGCAAGTCGCCAACCAAAAAAGCCGAGGAAAAAGATGGTTTTTGATTTTCATATAATCTAAAAGATTAGTTTAAATTATTTTGTCGACCTTTGTGTTTCGAAATTGCAAATATGAAGACAAAAGGAAATAAAAAGAGTAAAATAAATATTGTAACACTCGGTTGTTCTAAAAACTTAGTGGACTCTGAGGAGCTATTTACTCAACTCAAAGGTAATGGCATGGACGTTACCCACGAATCTGAAAAAGACGATTCGCAAATAGTAGTAATCAATACGTGTGGTTTTATAGACAATGCAAAACAAGAGTCAATTGACACCATACTTCGCTATGTAGACGCCAAAGAAGCTGGCCATGTTGACAAAGTGTATGTGACAGGCTGTCTTTCTCACAGATATAAAGACGAACTAAAACTTGAGATTCCTCAGGTCGACTCTTGGTTCGGAACAAACGAGCTTCCACGTTTGCTTAAAAGCCTAAAGGCAGATTATAAAAAAGAGCTTGTAGGAGAGCGTTTGTTAACTACGCCAGCACATTTTGCTTATCTAAAAATAGCCGAAGGTTGCGACAGGCCGTGTTCGTTTTGTGCCATTCCGATTATGCGTGGTAAGCATGTTTCACGTTCGATGGACGAGTTAGTGCTTCAAGCTAAAAACTTGGCAGCCAAAGGAACAAAAGAGTTGATTTTGATAGCTCAAGATTTAACCTATTACGGTTTAGATATTTATAAAAAAAGAAACTTATCAGAGCTTTTAGATAAACTTTCAGATGTGGAAGGAATCGACTGGATACGTTTACAATACGCCTACCCATCCGGTTTTCCTTTAGATATATTAGACGTAATGGCGGCCAAGCCAAACATTTGTAACTACTTAGATATGCCACTTCAGCACGGATCTTCTGAGATGCTTAAGCTTATGCGTAGAGGTATAGACAGACAAAAGACCGAGCAGCTGCTGGATACCATTAGAGAAAAAGTGCCTGGAATTGCACTTAGAACTACGCTTATTTCTGGTCACCCAGGAGAAACCGAAGAAATGTTTGAGGAAATGTATCAGTTTGTAGAGTCACAGCGATTTGATCGCCTGGGTATTTTCCAATATTCGCATGAAGACGATACGCATGCATTTGGTATGGAAGACAATGTGGAACCTGAAGTTAAACAAGAACGTATGGACATCATAATGGACTTACAACAAGGGATTTCGGCTGAGCTAAACCAACAAAAAATAGGAAAAACTTTTAAAGTTTTATTTGACAGACACGAAAGTGGCTTTTTCATCGGTAGAACCGAATTTGACTCGCCAGAAGTAGATAACGAAGTACTTGTACCGGCAGATCAGTATGTGAGACTTGGCGACTTTGCCAATGTGAAAATAAAGTCAGCCACCGAGTTTGACTTATACGGTGATTTAGTTTAAAATCATATCCGAAAAAAGTATTAAATTAGAATAACGATATTGAATGGTAGCAAGGTTTTGCTACCATTTTTTTGTATGTTAGATTTATAAAAAACTAGAAACTATGAAATTTTTAAAACTGCTGTTTACTGTAGCTTTTATCGCTTTACAATTTGCTTCGGCAAATGCTCAGCTTAAACCAAACGAAATAGACGATTTGGTAAATAAAACGCTTAAGACTTTTGATGTGCCCGGTATTCAAGTCGGGATTGTTAAAGACGGGAAACTCATACACGCCAAAGGCTATGGCTTACGCTCGCTGAACACCAAGCAGCCTGTAGATGCCAATACTGAATTTGGAATAGCCTCAAACACGAAGGCTTTCACAGCTTTTGCACTTGGTATGTTGATTGACGAAAATAAGCTTACATGGGATACACATGTAACGGATATTATTCCTGAATTTAAAATGTATGACCCTTATGTCACGTCTGAGTTTACGGTCAGAGATTTACTTTGCCACCGTTCGGGGCTAGGTTTGGGTGCAGGCGACTTAATGTTTTGGCCAGATTCTAATACTTTTTCTAAAGCCGAAATTATCCATAATTTAAGATACCTAAAACCCGTAAGTAGCTTTAGAACGCAATACGACTACGATAATCTACTTTATATTGTGGCAGGAGAAGTGGTAGAAAGAATTTCGGGAGTATCGTGGGAAAACTTTATTCAAACGCGGATTTTTAAGCCACTTGATATTAAAAACACCTATACTACCTTTCGAGAAATGAAAGACTGGTCTAACGTGATAGACCCTCACGCACCCGTAAATGGCCAAATAAATGTAGTAAGGCGAGATTGGAGCAATAACGCCAACGCAGCTGGAGGTATTTATACCAACGTAAGCGAAATGAGTAAGTGGATGATACTTTTACTAAACGGAGGTAAATACGGAGCAAACCTTGAGAAAAGATTGATTTCAGAGAAAAACTTCACGGAACTATGGACACCGCAAACTATTATCCCTGTAAAGTCACCTGGAAGTTACAATACGCATTTTGCCAGTTATGGACTTGGTTGGTTTATCAGTGATGTCAAAGGCTATAAACAACTAACACACACCGGTGGTCTTGCAGGCATAGTTACCCAAACTACACTTTTGCCTGAGCTCAATTTGGCTATTATGGTCTATACCAACCAACAGTCAGGTGCAGCGTTTAACGCCATTACAGCCACTATAAAAGACAGTTATTTGGGAATTAAGGGAATTGACAGGGTAAAGGAATATTCGGATAAAGAACGAGCTAATTTTGAAGAGGCAAATAAGATTGTTTCTGAGATAAATTCAAAGATAGAAACACAGGCCAAGAATCAATCAAATATTGCCCTAAAGTCAGCTCAAGTTTTGGGAGAATATCAAGATCCATGGTTTGGCTTAGTGACTATTTCAATGAAAGACAATCAGCTCTGGTTTACATCTCAAAAGTCTTTGCTTTTACAAGGGCCCATGACCTATTATAATGCCAATACCTATTTGGTCAAATGGATAGACAGAAGTTTTGAGGCTGATGCGTTTGTAAAGTTTAATTTAAATACAGAAGGAAAGGCTTCTGGTTTTACCATGGAAGCTATTTCTCCACTAACAGACTTTAGTTTTGATTTTCAAGACTTAGATTTTTCTCGAAAGTAAAAATAAAATTTATCTCAAATAAGCCGGGAACCTCGTAAATCTTAACCCGATAGTGAAATCTAAACGGTTAAGGTTTATGGGAGTCGCTATGTTTTTAGTTCCTGCTCCAGTACCGTCGTTTAATGCGGTTATTTGACCGTAATTATAGCCACCTTCAAGGCTCAATATGATATCTCTGCCGTAGATGTCATTTCCTAAAAGAAAATCTAACCCTAGGGTGGCTGCTCCACCAAATCCTTGGCCTGTAAACTTATAGTTAGCGGCATTGGTTTGCCCTTTGTCTGTATAAAGGTGCATGCCCGGGCTTATGGTAATTATCGCAAATGTTTTGAAGTCGATTGGCTTTCTATAAAGTAAGGTTGGCCCTACAAACTTGTGAGACACTCTGCTATTCAATGATCCCGCTTTGATGGTTTCGCCAGTGAATAGGTTTGGATAGTCAAAATTTGTGTTTTTGTTTGAAGCCTGATAGTTGGTAAAAGTAACACCCATACCAAAATTATCGGTGATGAAGTATGCAGCATCAGCGCCAAATGTACGTCCTCTATTTAATTTTTCTTTAAATAAACCAAATGGGCTAGTGTCGGTTGTTTTTGTGATTATATTTCCTAATCCACCTTTAACTCCAACTCTATATTTTAAGTAATTTTTAAATTCTGACTTAGTTTCAGGCTCAGCAAATGGCGATTTCTCAGTTGTTTCTTTCTTTGTTTTTTCTACTTCAGCAATTGCTTTGTCTTCTATTTTTTTTGGCTTTTCAGCCACTACCTCAGCTTTCTTTTCTGTTTCTTTTTTAGTTTCTTCTGAAGCTACTTTAACCGGCTCAACTTTAGTTTCTAATGCCTTTTCTTGAGTGATGGCTTTATCTTCTGTTTTTTTGGTGGAAATGGCTTCTTTGACGGCCGGTTCTGCTTTTTTAATAAGTTCAGGCTCTGGTTTTTTTGCTATTTCTAAAGCTGGTTTTGCAGCTTCGCTTTCTTTTTTAATGGGTTCAACCTTTACTATCTCCTCTTTTTTTTGTTCAATTTCTTTCTTTGTAGGCTCTTTTGTTTTTGGTGTTTCCTTCTTTGGTTCTTCTTTTTTGGCTTCACTTTCAGCGGCTTTTTCTTCCGCTTGTCTCATTCTTTTCGCCTCTTTTTTGCTTATTTTTTTTGATTCACTGCCTTTTCTTGTATCTACTCTTGGTGTGGCCGTATTCTTATTTTTCGACTCAAGTTTTGGGTTAATTAAAATATCGTTGTCGTAGTGATTGTATTTAAAAGAAGTCACGAGATTTTTGAATATTTCATTTCTAAGTACCTTCTTTTTTGGTCCCAAATACGCATATATAAACCTAGTAGGAGTTTCATCTAGTATTTTACAACGAATTTCTTCGCCAGCCTGTGTTATAATAAGATCACGCTGTGCATACGCTTGTGCAGATAATATTAAAAATAAACCTAATATTAGTGTTTTTAAAAGGTGCTTTGCCATTTTGTTTCTATCGATAATCTTTTGTCTCACTCAATTCTTAACGCAAAAATACAAATAAGCTTAGAATTTGAACTGATTTTTGATGTAATCATTTCACTTAAAACTTATCTATCAGTAAACTTCTGTGCAAAAATGATACCGTTTATTGATTTTTTGAAAAACCTACATTACAAGGTATGTTTCTATTAAAATGCTGCGTTTTTTAGTTTTTTTTAACTTATGGAATAATATTTGTTGTGTTTTTTTTGAAATAAAATGACTAGATTGCAACCGTCGGAAGTAATAAAACGTACATTAACTAACCGTTAACTAATTTTTTGAAAGAAAAATTTGACTTTTAGTTTTATTATTTTTTATCTTTCGAAATAATATTTTTAAACTTCTAACCCCCAAGTGTACAATATGGTATAAAACTCTACGTTAACTAATCTGTATTATAAGAATGGAAAAAGTCAAAGTTCTAGTTAGCGAAAGTGAGCTTATATCAGCGTACATACGTGGAGATGAAAAGGCATTCGCCACGCTTGTTAAGAGATACAAAAACAGAGTATATACCACTATTTATCTTGTTGTAAAAGATACCTATGTTGCAGAAGATTTGACGCAAGATACTTTTATTAAGGCTATTAAAACCTTAAAAGAAGGCAGGTACAATGAGGAAGGCAAGTTTTTACCCTGGATATTAAGAATAGGCCACAATCTTGCCATTGACTATTTCAGGAGAGCAAAGCGTTATCCTAGTGTAGTGTTTGAAGATGGAAGTAGCGTGTTTAATTCCTTAAATTTTGCCGAAGATTCTATTGAGTCTAATCAGATCAAAAAAGAATCTCACGAGCATTTGAGAGGTTTAATTAAACTATTGCCTCAGCAACAGAGAGAGGTTTTGGTGATGCGTCACTACGAAGACCTTAGTTTTCAAGAAATTGCTGAAGCAACGGGAGTGAGTATCAATACTGCATTGGGTCGTATGCGTTATGCTCTTATCAATCTTAGAAAATTGATGAGTAAAACAAAATATGCCTATGACAAAAACCTGTACCTCGACACAGAATGAGATTATTCGTTATGTTTATAATGAAACATCTGCATCTGAAAATGTTTTAATTGAAAAGTCTATTTCGAGCGACGAAGAAATGCTTAATTTTTATCTTGAATGTATCTACATCAAGGAAGATTTAAATCTAATAGTATTAAGTCCAAAAGATAAGACGATTAATAACATACTGGATTTTTCAAAAAATTATGAGCCTACGATTTATTCGTAGGCTTTTTTTGTGCCTTTTAGAATAAAAATCTTTTACGGGAGATGTTCCATCTTACCGAAAACTCCATGATGGTTTCGGCCTTGCTTTTTGTGTACACGTCTTTACGTCTTTGAAGACCAAAATCTAAAAACATGTTTTGATATACCATATACGAAGCCTCTATCTTCCAGTTGCGTATAGTGTTTTCAAGACCTTGCCCTATGTAGTTATTGTAGTCGCCTACACGGTTATATCGGTTGTTTAACATCAAATTGCCGCCATAGTTTAGCGAATCCTTGTCTTCCCCTTTGAGGGCTTTCATGTATATGTAAGATACCTGTAGGTTTGGTATTGGGTGGAAACTCGTTTTAACTATTACTTCTTTGAAATTGGCTCCTAGCGGATGAGCTACAGGCATATTGTAGTTTACCATATTTGTGCTTGTGGTAAAGTGTGAATACGAATATGGCCTTGCTCGGTTAAACTCAACCTGAGCGTCTAGGTTTCTAATTTTAAATACATCGTAATATTTTGCTCCCAGCTGCCAGGTGTATTTTTTTGACCACCAACCATCTTTCTTAAACTCTTTGGAGTTGTATTCATCCAAAACATACTGTCCGTAAGTGCTGATTGACTTAAACAGGTTGAGTTTGAAGTCAGCTCCAACCATGGCATTGTCTGTGCTTCCCAAAAATCCTTCTACGAATCTGTAAAAAATGACAGGATTCAGATAGTTAAATTCAAATCCATGATCACGTTTTCCATAAAAGACACTTTCAAATACTCCTACGTTTAGTTTATTAGTAATGTTGACATTCAGATGGTGAAACGCCATGTATTTCGGAGGGAAACTCGTGGTGCTATTTCCTAGGTTTTGGACCTGCAAGTTGGTCATTTGTCCCAAAATAGAAAGATACTCAAACCTGCCAATTTTAAGTCTCGACTTCAGTTGTAAATATGGAGCACTAAAGTCGCTCAAGATCATGGAGCGAATTCCCGAACCTATAAAGTTTTTGTCATGTCCAAAAGTCATGGTGAGGCTTTTGATGGGCTTAAAACTGATATAGCCAAAGGCTTGAAAATAGTCTGCTTGTAGCTCTTTAAAGTTTTCGTCTTTTATTTTTACAAACGATTGATAAGGTATGCCAGGATAAGACTCAAAATATCGAGCTAAAAACACTGGGCTTGTGGCTTGATTATCAGCCATCATGGTATAAAAGCCGAGTTTTTTGTTTATTCTTCCACGAATCTCTATTCCGCGTGTGTTAATAAACATTTTTTTGGTTGCCCCCAGGTCTCCGCCATTGCTACTTCCTTGCGAATAATGTACGATTGGCGAAAGGTGAACATCAAAATCATCGGTACTTACTTGATAGAAATCACTATTTTTTTGGAATAAATACTTAAAAAGTGGCTTTTTGGAATCGTTTGATTTATATATTTTATTTTTCGAAAATTCCCAATTTGATGCCTGAAGGTTATCAAAAAGAACTTTGTCGTTTTTTGAAAGCTTTATATAACTTAAGGTGTCAAATGAATCTAAAAATGCTCCAATGTCGTCCCTTTCAAATGGTTTCAGATTTGTGTGAAAACTGTTTGAGAGTTTGCCTGACTTAACTTCTAAACGCTCCATGTTGGCGTAAGTTTGGTCGTCTATGGGCATATATGCCCCTTGAGCTAAAGTTGATTTGTACGAGTGGACTAGTGAAACGGTTAATAGAAACAATACAATCTTTTTTTTCATCCAGCTTTCGTTCTGTTTTTTGAGAACACGAAATTAATTATAAATTTTCCTTTTCGTTAGAATCACGCTAATTATTAATAATTTTGGAACATTGGCCTGTTTTACTTGGTTTTATTACTGCACGTACTCATTACATATTTATGAAAACATTTGATATTCCTGAAATTTACAAGAGTAACTTAATTGGGAAAATAAAAGAACAAAGACGGGTTAAGGATAAACTGAAAAAAGACTTTAGTCCGTCCGTTTTTGATTTTGGAAAAGTAGAAATACTTTTGGCTAGACATTTTGGGTTTTGCTACGGTGTAGAAAACGCAGTTGAAATTGCCTATAAAACCATAAATGAAAATGAAGGAAAGCGTGTTTTTTTATTAAGTGAAATGATTCACAACCCTGATGTAAATGCGGATTTGCTATCGCGTGGGGTCAGGTTTTTGATGGATACTAAGGGAAATTCCATTATTGATTTTTCGGAGCTTACTCCTGAAGATGCCGTTATAGTCCCCGCCTTTGGAACCACCATTGAGATTCAGAATAAACTTTCGGCTTTGGGTATTGATCCATATAAATACGATACCACTTGCCCGTTTGTAGAAAAAGTATGGAACCGAGCAGGGCAAATAGGGGAGCGTGGATATTCAGTAATTGTTCACGGCAAGCCAAACCACGAAGAGACCCGGGCCACATTTTCGCACAGTAAAGAAGGTTCGGCTACGGTCATAATTGAAGATATGAAAGAAGCGGAAGTTTTGGCTGAATTTATTACTGGGAAACGTGAGGCTGCTAATTTCTTTGAGGTTTTTGAGGGTCGGTATTCAGATGGGTTTGATCCTGCCAAAGATCTTCAACGATTTGGTGTGGTAAACCAAACCACCATGCTTGCTACTGAGACTCAGGCTATAGCTGATTATTTAAAACAAGTGTTGATTGATTATAAAAATCTTAGTGAGGAGCAAGTTCCTGCTTATTTTGCAAGTACCAGAGATACATTATGTTATGCTACGAATGATAATCAAGATGCCACTTATGCTCTTCTAAAAGCGGATGCGGATATTGCCATCGTAGTTGGCGGCTACAACAGCTCCAATACTACACACTTAGTAGAGCTTTTGGAAAAGCAAATGCCTACATTTTTTATACAATCTCAAGATAAGTTGATTTCTAAAACTGAAATTTCACACTTTGATATTCATCAGAAAAAAGAAATAGTTAGTACTGAAGTTTTTAATGGAACAGATAAAAAAAGAATCATATTGACGTGTGGGGCTTCTTGTCCTGACGCTGTAGTAGAATCTGTTTTATTGAAGTTATTATCATTTTATGAGGTAGAGTTGAATGAAGAAAAAGTATTGAGTAGTTTATAATTTTTTATACAATTTTAATGTAAAATTTTGCCACACTTGTAAAATTTTTATTATTTTCAACGTTATAATATAAATCGCAACAAAAAAACAATATAGGTTACCATGAAGATGTTAGAATATGTAAAAATGATTCTTGACAAAGTCAGTTTCGATAAGAAACTTTTTGAAAAAGAACTTAAAAAAGGACTTAAAGACCTGCTTCCAGATGAAATTAAAGAACTTAAAAGTTGGTGTTATGAGAAGTTTGGGAGTTTGTATCAAAGCGTTTTAAACAAAGTTTTTAGAAGGCGTCCGGCTTTCTTAAATACATAAAAAAAGGGGTCGATTTTAGATAATCGGCCCCTTTTTATTTTTAATTTCTATCAAATGTCAACCTCTGTGAGTTTTGACTTGGAGTAAAGTTCCCTTCTTTGTAAACTATCTGTCCCGAAACCATCGTGAGATATACTTGGTCCTTAAAAGTTTTTCCTTCGAACGGCGACCAGGCAGCTTTGCAATAAATATTACTTGGCTCTACGGTTTGGGGTTTGTTTAAGTCAAGTAAAACTAAGTCAGCCCAATACCCTTCTCTTATAAAGCCTCTTTTGTTTATTTTAAAGCACTTTGCAGGTGCGTGAGCCATTTTCTCAACTATTTTTTCAAGGCTAATTTTCCCTTTGTTATAAAAGTCTAACATAACTTGTAAACTATGCTGCACCAAGGGTAGTCCTGCAGGGGCACTCCAATAGTCTTGCGACTTCTCTTCTTGGGTGTGGGGAGCGTGGTCAGTGGCAATTATGTCAAGTTTGTCGTTCAGTAATCCTTCAAAAAGCATGTCTCTTTGATTTGCTTTGATAGCTGGGTTACATTTGATTTTGACGCCAAGTTTTTTGTAGTCTTCAGCATCGAAATATAAATGATGCACGCAGACTTCTGAGGTTAGATGTTTTTGTTCCAAAGGAATGGAATTATCAAAAAGTTCTAATTCTTTTCCCGTAGAAATATGCAATATGTGTAACCTTGTTTTGTGCTTCTTTGCTAGGTCGCTTGCCATTTTAGATGAAAGGTAACAGGCTTCTATATTTCTGATCTGAGCATGAATATCAAAAGGTGGCGTAGTGTTTTCGTAGAGACTTTTAAAGTGTTCTAAGTTTGCTTTTACTGTAGCTTCGTCTTCACAGTGGGTAGCTATAAGACCACTAAAGTTACCAAAGATTTTTTCTAAAGTATTTGGGTTATCTACGAGCATATTTCCAGTAGAACTTCCCATAAAAAGTTTAAGCCCGCAAACGTTTTTCAGGTCGGTTTTCATGGCTTCGTCATAATTGTCATTTGACCCACCCATAAAAAACGAAAAGTTTGCCCAAGAGTTTTGCTTAGCTATTTGGTATTTGTCTTCTAAAAGCTCTTGTGTAAGGGCATTTGGAACTGTATTGGGCATTTCCATAAAACTGGTAGTGCCACCTGCCACCGCCGCCCTCGACTCAGAGGCGATATCTGCTTTGTGTGTAAGGCCGGGCTCTCTAAAGTGCACTTGGTCATCTATTACACCTGGCATTAAATACCTTCCTTGGGCGTCGATGGTTTCGCTTAAGCCTTCTGTGCCTAGGTTTTTACCTATTTTTTGAATAATGCCATCTTCTATCAGGATGTCATTTTCTTCAATTTTACCTTCGTTTATTATTTTACAGTTAATAATAAGTGTTCGCTTCATAAGATTACTTTTTTAAGGTTTTTAATTCAGCTTGGGCGGCTTCTGCCACCCATTTGTATTCTGCTACTTCGTTACATTTTTTATAAAAGGCCTGTGCTTTGCCTAATTCGTTTTGGCTGGCAAAGGCACGTGCCATGCCCAAGTATGCCATGCTGTGATACTCTTTGGTGTATCTGTCGTCTGATTTGAGTTGAAGGCTCCTTGCGTAGCTGTTTAGTGCTTTGCTAAGGTTGTTTCTGTAGTGTTCTTCAATATATCCATCAAAAACCAAATACGATATTTTCGATATTCTATCTGTACTGTTCGCTAAAGATCTATTGAGGTTATTGGCTTGTTCAAACTGTTCATTAAGCAAAAGGCACTCGATATATTTAATCTTCAATATATCGTTTTCTGGATATTTAGCATATAAATCACCGGAATAATAAAGGGCTTTTTTGAAATTGCTCTGGTATTTAATATTGATGTTGGTGAGATACATAGATGCCTCTACACGGCTAAAAACCGAGCTTCTAGTGGCTTGCTCAAGTTCTTGTAGGCCCAGTTTTTTATTTCCACCTTCAAAAAACATGACTACAGGTTTTACCATGCCGTGGTTTTCGGGGTATTGCACCCGATAAAAATTATATAGGCCAGTGGCGAACAAAAACTCAGGAATTTCATTTTTAAGCTTTTTCCCCTCCAAAAAATATGAATAAGCTTTTTTTGCTTCACTCGCAGCTTCCAAATATTCCTTTTGGTAGTTGTGCGAAAGTGCGATAAAGCCATAAGAGGCTAATAAAAAAAACGTACATTCTTTGGTATAAGCGGGGTTTTTATAAAGTTTTTTCGCTGAAGAAATACACTGCTCTAGTTCAGAAGTGTATTTTTTGAGCATTGCTGGGTTTTGGTCGATGGGCAAATATCGCCACTGAAGTTCCACGGCGTTTAATAAATAAACTACAGGGTGATTGGCGTATTTTCTTTTTACGGGGTCAAGCACACGGTCCGCTTTGTCAAATTCAAGGTTGTATATGTAGTCGAGTCCCGCCTTTGTGGCGTCGCGAGCTGTGTTGTCTTGCAGAAACTGAGCTTGAGTTTTTGTGACAACCAGTATAAATAATAGAAAAGTTAAGTTTTTAAAATTCATAGGTTATAAAAAATGCCCTTCTTACGTAGGTAAGGAAGGGCATTAAATTTCGTGTAAAGGTAGTTCTTACAGACTAGTGCTCAAGAAGTTCATTACCGAATCATAGTTTTTCGTATCTACGCCGCTTTTCTCTAGAAGAGCTCCAGTAGTTTTAGAAGTAACTACGATATCAAAAGTAAGGTCTTGACCTGGCTTAAGAGTAGTAGTACCACCGAAAAGGTTAGTTTGGTAACGATAGAAAATTTCTACTTGACCAGTTTTGTAACCGTAATCTAAACGCTCAAGAGAGTTGTCAAGGTCTTTCGTAAAAGTGATTGGAAGAGCTTTTAATTGATCTACATTTTTTACAAAAACCATAACGAATTTATCTGTAGATACTAGAGCGTTTTGAACTGCAACGGCACCCCATTTGCTAGTTACTCCGCTTCCAATACCGCTTACGTCTACTTCTTTGAAATCTTCAGGCTTAACTGTAACTTGGAAACTTACTACGTTAGCATTTCCATCTTTACCGTTAGTTCCGTTAACTCCGTCTTTACCGTTAGTACCATCTTTACCGTTAGTTCCGTTTGCTCCAGCAACACCAGCAGCACCAGTATCACCCTTTGGACCTACTTCACCTTGGTCTCCTTTACATGACCATAAAGCTGTTGAAGCCGATAGTGCAATAATTGATAGTAGCTTTACTAATTTCTTCATAATTTTGAATTTAAGATTTATTTGACTTCGAGATTTTTAGCAATATTATTGAAATTTGGACAACTTTGCAAATCAAACCTAATGAATATTTATTTTACGGCAATATATTTTTTAACTTAACATACGTCAAAAATATGGACAAACTAGATTGTCTCAACCAAGTAGCGGAATTTCATACAACATTTCATCACCCAATAGAGAAAACCCCCATTATTCCTGATTCTAAGCGTTGTGATTTAAGAGTGGAGCTTATAGCAGAAGAACTTAAGGAACTGCAAGAGGCCATAAAAAATAATGATTTGGTAGAAGTTGCTGATGCCCTTTGCGATATTCAATATGTGCTTGCTGGTGCTGTGCTTGAGTTTGGTCTGGGCGATAAGTTTAAAACGCTTTTTGACGAAGTACAACGCTCAAACATGAGTAAAGCATGTGAAACCATCGAAGAAGCAGAAGCTACTGTGAAACATTATGAAGCAAAAGGGTTTCCGTGCTATCATAAAAAAGACGGCAACCGATGGTTGGTATTTAGAACCGCGGACAACAAAACACTTAAAAATATCAATTATTCTCCTGCGGATATAAAAGGTATTTTAGAAAATTAAGCATTTATGTTAGAGCAAAAATACATTGATTTTTTGGTAGAGCGTTTTTTGGCGTATGTCAAAATCGACACCCAGTCTGATCCTTTTATTAAAAGTTTTCCTTCTACCGAAAAACAGAAAAACCTGGCGGAGGTTTTGGTAAGTGATCTAAAGCGAATAGGGATAAAAGAGGTGGAGTTAGACCAAAATGGCTATGTGTATGCTACCGTTGAGTCAAATTCAGAGAAAACGACTGTTCCTAAAGTTATGTTTTGCTCACACATGGACACCTCGCCTGACTGCTCTGGAAAAGATGTGAAACCCATCATTCATGTCAATTATCAAGGGGAAGACTTGGTTTTGCCAGATGACCCTTCGGTGATTTTGAAATCTCAAAACCATCCGGACTTGCCTAACCAAATAGGAAATGACATAATAACTGCCAGTGGAACCACACTTTTGGGTGCCGATAATAAAGCGGGTCTTGCAGAAATTATGACTGCTATGAAGTTTTTGGTAGAAAATCCGGAAATAAAACACGGCGATATTAAAGTGCTTTTTACCCCAGACGAAGAGGTGGGTAGAGGTACCGAAAAGGTTGATTTGGATAAATTAGGTGCAGATTTTGGTTATACCATCGATGGGGAAACACTTGGATTGGTAGAAAACGAAACTTTCTCAGCCGATGGAGTGGAAGTTATCATAAAAGGTGTGAGTACACATCCGGGCTTTGCGAAAGACAAATTGCAAAATGCTATAAAAATTGGATCTGAGATAATCGCTAAGTTACCTAAAAATGAGCTTTCGCCAGAGACCACTTCGGGTAAGGAAGGGTTTATTCACCCGACAGATTTTGTCGGAGGGCAAGAAGAATGCTCGCTTCATTTTATTATTAGAGATTTTGAAACGGATGGTTTAAAACAAAAAGAGGACTTTTTAGAGCGTATTTGTCAGGAAGTTCTAGAAAACTACCCCGAATCTAGTTTTGAGTTTAATGTAACCGAGCAATACCGAAACATGAAAGAGGTTTTGGATGTTCATCCTGAGGTTAGTGAAAACGCAGTAGAGGCCGTCAGGCGGGCTGGGGTGAGTCCAAAGCTGCAAAGTATACGCGGCGGCACCGATGGCTCTAGGCTGTCGTTTATGGGGCTTCCGTGTCCAAATATCTTTGCGGGTGAACATGCGTTTCACTCAAAAGAAGAGTGGGTTTCTGTACAAGACATGAGCAAGGCCGTAGAAGTAATAATTAATTTAGCCCAGATTTGGGAAGAAAAAGCATGAGTATACAACAGAATATATTAAAAATTAGCGAGCAATTGCCAGAGGGCGTTCAGCTAGTGGCAGTGTCAAAGTTTAAGCCTGTAGAAATGCTTATGGAAGCGTATGAGGCTGGCTTCAAGGTTTTTGGGGAAAATTATGTGCAGGAGTTAGTAGAAAAATACGAACAAATGCCCAAAGATATAAAATGGAATTTTATAGGACATTTGCAGTCGAATAAAGTCAAATATATTGCTCCGTTTGTAAGTTTAATTCATTCTGTAGATAGTTTTAAACTTTTAAAAGAAATAAACAAGCAGGCCGAAAAAAATGAACGTGTGATTGACTGCTTGTTGCAAGTTTACATAGCCCAAGAAGATACCAAAACGGGTATAGATGAAGCCGAGTTATTTGAATTGTTAAAAAGTGAGGCGTTTTTGTCTTTGAAAAATATCCGGATTGTTGGCTTAATGGGCATGAGTACATTTACCGAAAATATGGACCAAGTAAAAACAGAATTTAAGTCTCTAAAAACGATTTTTGATAAAATCAGAGAAGAAAATATAGGAGATTTGGGTGCCGATTTTAAAGAGATTTCGATGGGGATGAGTGGTGATTGGCCGCTTGCAGTGGCAGAGGGCAGCACCATGATTAGGGTGGGAAGTGCAATTTTTGGAAATAGATAAATAGTAATAAAATGAATAAGTTATTTTTATTGGCAGGCTCAGTTTTGGGGATGTTAGGAGTAGGTTTGGGTGCGTTTGGTGCTCATGCGTTTAAAGCCATGCTGGAGTCAACCGGAAGGTTAGATACCTACGAAACAGGTATCAAATACATGTTTTATCATGCCCTTGCCCTTGTTTTGGTGGGTATTTTGGCCAAAGATTTCACTGCCAAAACTTTGACCTACAGTGGGTATAGCTTTATTTTTGGTACAATAATATTCACAGGAAGCTTATTGTTAATTTGCTTTACTGGAATAAAAATATTCGGAGAGGTGGCTCCTATCGGAGGCACACTTATGCTAGTAGGCTGGGCACTTTTGTTTTATACGGTGTTAAAAGCTTAGTTTCAGTTAAACTCCTGCATATTAACTAGTTTTCGGTAATAACCGTTCTCCTTTTCATAAAGGGACTGGTGATTTCCGGTTTCTACCACTTCGCCGTTTTGAACCACGTAAATCATGTCCGCCTTTTGGATGGTGCTCAGTCTGTGAGCTATCACTAAGCTGGTGCGGTTTTTCATAAGGTTAAAAAGTGCCTCTTGTACCAACTTTTCCGACTCCGTATCTAATGCCGAAGTGGCCTCGTCTAAGATCAATATCGGAGGGTTTTTTAATATGGCCCTGGCAATCGAAAGTCGCTGCTTTTGGCCACCCGAAAGTTTGGTTCCACGATCGCCAATGTTAGTTTGGTAGCCTTGGTCTTGAAGGCAAATAAACTCATGAGCGTTTGCTATTTTCGCTGCCGCCTCCACTTCTTCTTTTGTGGAGTTTCTTCCAAAAGCTATGTTGTTAAATATCGTGTCATTATACAAAATAGCCTCTTGCGTAACAATTCCCATTTTGTCTCTAAGGCTCTCTTGTGTTATGTTTTTTAAGTTGTGTCCGTCTATTGTAATGGCACCACTTTGTGGGTCATAAAACCGTATGGCCAAGTCTGCCAATGTAGATTTTCCACCACCTGAGTTGCCTACCAAAGCTATCGTTTTACCTTTAGGAATTCGTAGATTTATGTTGTTTAACGTAGTTTTTTCGTCTATGTAAGAGAAACTAACATTTTCGAAGATTATTTCATTTTCAAAACTACTTAGAATTATCGCGTTTGGAGCGTCTTCTAGGTTTGTATTTTGGTTTAAGAGGTCCATAACTCGCTGCCCCGAAACCAAGCCGCGTTGAGCTTGGCTGATGGCCTGCGAAATATCCTTGGCTGGTCGTACTACCTGCGAAAAAACCGCGATGTATGCGATAAAAGTTGAGGCTGAAAGTGAGCTACTGTCAGTTAAAATAAGGCTTCCGCCAAAAAACAATAAGGATGCCACCATGGTCACACCAACAAACTCAGAAAAAGGATTTGCCAACTCTCTTCTCGAAGAGTACGAGTAAAGCGATTTACGGTATGCTTGGTTTTCGTCTTCAAATTTGTTTGAGATAAATTTTTCAGCAATAAATGCCTTTATAACTCGCATGCTACCAAAGGCTTCGTCCATGATACTCATTAGGTTACTCAAATGCACCTGACTTTCCCCGGCATCGTGTCGCATACGTTTTAGCATAACTCCCAAAAAAGCCCCCGTAATCGGAATTACGATAAGCGAAAACATGGTGAGCTGCCAAGAGATATAAAACAAAATTACCAAGTAAGCTACTAACATAATGAGCTCTTTAATGGCTGCTGAAAACGAATTTGCTATTGAATTTTCCACTTCTTGTACATCCGTGGTGATTCTAGAAATAAGGTCGCCTTTTTTTTCATTCGAGAAAAAACCTAGATGTAAGTTTATGGTTTTGTTAAAAACCGCCTGTCTGAGGTTAGCCACCATATTAGTTTTAAACTTTTCAAGTAGTCTTAAGCTGAAATAACGGGTGATGTTTGCCGTAAAACTCACTCCTAAAATAGTGATACAAACGTATTTTAAACCGCCTAACTTTCCGTTGTCAAGTACTGACTGAGCAAGGTATTTTTGATAATAATCTAAAAAATTAAAACCGCTGACTTCTTTTGCTGCCAATTCGGCTATTTGCGGGTCGGTCATTTGCCCAAAAAGTACGTCTAAAAGTGGCTTTAGTAGTACCAAAGTTAATGCTCCGAATATGCCCGAAAGCAATGACGTAAAAGTAAATGGCACTAGGAAATTCCTTAAACTTCCTGCGTACCTCAATATTTTGAAATAAATTTTCATTGGGACAAAATTAGAAAGGGAATTCGGTTTTTTTTCAATTAGGTTTGTATTTCGTATTTCAGAATAGCCAATGTTACGTTTTATTGTATTTTTCTTTTCTCTAAGTGCTTTTTGGACGTGTAAATCAAAGTCGGTTGATTATAAAGTTTCGCATGGCGTTTACAGTTGGAAAACCTCTTTCCAGAATACCGAGCATGCATTTTTAGATTCTAATCATGTAATGCGAATTTACTTGCGTTTTTTTGATGTTGACATTAGCCAAGGAAAAGCAATTCCAAAAGGGAAAGTTAAGTTTTTGTCTATGCCCGACCGAGAAATAGTCCCAACTGTTTTTATCACAAATCGTACATTTTATGCTTTAACCAAAGAAAAAAATATTGAATTGGTTCAAAACATTTTAGATCAAGTAAAATCAATAAGCCAAGAAAACGACTTTGTTTTTAATGAAGTTCAGATTGATTGCGATTGGACATTGAAAACGAAGGCCATGTATTTTGATTTTTTGAAAACATTGAAGCTCAAATCAATGAAAAGGGTTTCGGCCACTATTCGACTTCATCAGGTCAAATATTTAGAGAAAACGGGAGTTCCACCAGTAGACGAAGGCGTTTTGATGGTTTATAATACCGGCGAGTGGCAAAAATATAGCTCCGATAATTCGCTTTTTGAGCCCAATGTCATTTTGAAATATCTCGATAATTTGGGTACCTATCCGTTAAAATTAAATGTGGCTTTGCCGATATTTTCTCAAACTTTGATTTATCGTTCGGGTCTGTTTTTGAATTTCTTGAAGAATACTACTGAGAGCGAAATTGAGAATAATGGCTTTTTTGAAAAAACAGATAAGCAAAGAGAATATATTTGTACTGAAAACGTCTTTTTTAAGGAAATGTCTTTTCGGAAAGGAGACATTGTAAAAATAGAGCAAGCAGAAGTTGCCGATCTTTTAAAAATTAAAAACACCATTTTTGAGAAGCTAAAAAACAAAGAGTTTTGGCTGATTTTATACCATTTAGAAAACTACAAATACTACAGTACGAAAGAATATGCGGAAATTTATAAGTAAGACAAGTGTTAAGATTTTAGTAGTTTTTGTGATTCTTGCTTGTGGGCCTATGCCGCTCGACTTGGGAGAGTTTTTCTCTCTTTTTTATCCTGAAAATGCCACCTCGCCAACAGAAACTAATCCATATTTTTATACTCCTTTGGTTCTTAACGAAAACACCGAAGCCTATTATACGGCTGCCGAAGAAGGTAAGTCAAAGGAGTCTTTGGAACAAAAACTAAATGTGGAGGCGTGGCAGGGCTATTTGAAAAATAAAGTAGGGGCCAAAGAACTTCAGATGGGTTTGTATGAGTCAGGTATGTTGTCGGGTTTGGTCAAAAAAGTAAAGTATATAGATGCCGAGGCTGCAAGTTATTTGCAGTTTTGTGCCGAAGTAGATGGCAACTCGCCCGTGCAGCGATATTATTGGGAAGAGCCTGTGCCGGTTGATAGTAGCAAATTGGTGGCTTTGTACAACCAGGCATTGAGCGAAAAGTCACAAGCGAGTTCGGCGTTTTTGAAAGAGCGATATGAGTTTCAGTTTATTAAACTTGGGGCTATTTTAGGATTAAATAAAGAAGTGTTAGATGCTTCAAAAAAAGGAGCGGTTTCTGTAAAAGACCAAACATTTATAAGCGAGTGGTCGGAGTCTCGCTTAGCGGGCATAAAAATGGCGATGGGAGATACTGCAGAAGCAGTTTGCCAATTTGCTCAGGTGTTTGCCAAAAGCCCAACGCGACGTTATCAGGCAGACTTAAGCGTAAGGAGGTTGAGCACTAAGTGGTTTGAAGAGAGCTTGGTTTTTGCTAAAAGTGATGACGAAAAAGCCAATGTGTATGCCTTGTGGGCCATTCAGCCATTTCAAGATGGGTTGCATTTGGGAGAAAAAATATACGCATTAAACCCTAATCATCCGATGCTGGAGTTGGTTTTTGCTCGAGAAATCAACAAGAACGAGAAGACGTTTTTCGCAGAGAGAAATGCGAGAATCTATATTTTTGACACAAAATATACCGACGATGAAGGAAAAATAGACGAGATAAAAATTGATAAGGCTCAAAAAGAAGGCGAACAGTATATTGTTCAATTACAAGGTTTTGCCAATACGGTGCTGTCAGAAGAGAAAAACAAATCCTTGGATTTTTGGAGGTTGTCTTTGGCGTATTTGTATTACCTCAAAGGCGATATTGAAAAAGGTTCTGCTTTGGTTGCCCAAATGAAAGTTTCGGAGAATCCGTTTATAAATAAGCAAGCCACGTTTCTTGAATTTGAGTTTTTAGACAAAGTCTATACGCCCGAAACCGAAAGTATTTTGATGGACAAAGCCGTGGCATTTGCAGAGGTTAAGACCTTTAGAGACAATAATTTCAGGCAAAAAATATCGGAAAGCCTGTATACATTTTATACCAAACCCAAAACCCAAAAACGGAGCACTTGGGGCTGGCTAACTTCTTGCTCTTCACAAGACGAGCATTTTGAAAATCAGGATGTTAAAGGATTTTTGGCATTGCAAATGGGTGCTACTACAGGAGGTGACTATGGCTATGAATTGAGTAAAACTCAGAATTTTTATGTAGACACATGTTCGTCTGGTTTTTTGAAAAAAGTCATCGCATTTGTGCATTCTTCTAAACTTAATCCGGCAGAGAAAAAACTGGTTAACTATGCCCACCTTGAGCCCGAATATTTGGAGTTGGCATTGGTTAGGGCTTTGGTTTCGGAGGGAGACTATGCCGATGCCTCCGCTCAAATCTCTAAGGTTTCTGACGCTTATTTAGTATTAAATGGTTTTACTGATTATTTCTACTCAGATGCTAAAGATTTTAATTTTAACAAAAAAACAAAAGGAGCTGATCCAAAATATTTTTTAAGAAACTTAGCTGACATAAATGCCAAAATAAAAGCAAACAAAGCAACTGCAGATGAGCTTTACGCATTTGGCAAAATGCAATATAATTTGGGGTATTTTGGAAATGGTTGGCTTTTGCAAAAAAGAGAGAAAAGTGAGCTGGATCTCAGATACACAGAAGATATTAGCGGAAATTATTATTCAAACAAGGAAGCCATTGCTAGTTTTGAGAAGGCATTAAGCATGAATCCTGAAAAAGAATTGGCAGCTAAAATTTGTTATGCTGGAGCTCTTTGTGAGCGAAACCAATATTTGGTGAAATTTTATGAAGGGTATCCCGAAGATTATGAGAAAGAAGAAGCATATATTGCCAAAATGAAAGCTCAAGAACTTCCAAAATTTAGGTCATATTTTACCAAACTTTGGCAAAACTATCAGGATACGCAATACCAAAAGCAAGTGTTAAAAGAATGTCAAACCTATGCCCAAATAACCAGATAAGTCATGCTTTACCTTTTGTTAAGTATATTATTTTCAGTGCTTTTACTAGTAAATTTCAGGGTATTTCCCAAGTACGAAATTAGCACTTTGCAAGCCATCGCATTTAATTATCCCGTTTGTTTTATTACAGGCTTGCTGCTAATGCCTGCTGGTCAGCATTTTGATTTAGACTTGAGTCAAAACTGGACTTGGTATTGCCTCGCCTTGGGTTTTGGGTTTATATTAACTTTTGTTTTGAGTGGTGCCGCCACCCAAAAAATAGGAATGACGCTCACTTCAATGGCCAACAATGTTTCGTTGGTTATTCCGGTTTCTATGAGTTTGTTTGTTTTCAAGGGGCAAATAAAAGAATTTGACACTCTAAATTATTTGGGACTGTTGCTGGCTCTTGTGGCAGTGGCCATTGCTACGTTTAGGTCTGACAAAAGCCAAAGCAAACAAAGTTTTTGGACCCAAGGTGGCTTGGCATTGGCGGTGTTTTTGATGTACGGTATCACCAATACGGCCATCAACTACCTCAATATCCATTACATTCCCGATCCGAGTTTGGCTATTCCTGTTACTTTGGTGATGGTTTTGGGTGCGGCTATCAGTGGAATTGTCTTGTTTGCCTATAGAATTATTAGAGGACAAGAATCCTTTAAGCCTAAAAATATACTGGCAGGCATTACCCTTGGCGTGCCAAATTTCCTTTCTTTTTATCTCTTGATTTTAACATTGACGCATTTCGGAAATAGCGGAGCATTTGTATATCCGATTTATAACATGGGCGTTATTTTGGGTTCTACTTTTATATCTATTTTGTTTTTTAAAGAAAAATTAAGTCTAATAAATAAACTCGGTTTGGGCTTGGCATTGTTAGCTATATTTTTGATTTCATATCAAGAAGTTTTTCAGATGTTTTAATAGTTAATTAAGTCGTATTTGTTTGTAAATATTTCATATTCATGACTTAGTTTAAATCAAAGATTTGTATTTCGTGTGGTTTCTACAGTATCGCGTATGATTTTTTCAAGGATAATGAACTCTTATTTCCATAAAACCATTATTATAGCTATCTTTGCGTCCTTTTTAGTGTTTAGAAAGGATTGATTATTAATTATTTATTGCCCCAAAGCGGGTAATCTTTCATATGTCAAATATAGTTGCGATAGTAGGAAGGCCTAACGTAGGAAAATCTACCCTGTTTAACAGGTTGATAGAAGAGCGAGTGGCCATTACTGATAACCAGTCAGGTGTAACCAGAGACAGACACTACGGTGATGCCTTTTGGACAAATAAGAATTTTACAGTTATTGATACGGGTGGATACGTAGTTGGCTCTGAAGATAAGTTTGAAGAAGCCATTAGAAGCCAGGTAGAACTTGCCATAGAAGAAGCCACCGTGCTTTTATTTGTGGTAGATACCATGGTAGGTCTTACTGAATTAGACCAAGATTTTGCGAATATTCTTCGTAGGTCAAAAAAACCAGTATTTGTTGTGGCAAACAAAGCCGAGACTTTTGAAAGAGCTAAGTTAGTTTCTGCCGAGTTTTACGGTTTAGGGTTAGACTCAGAGGTATTCCCGATTTCGTCAATGGACGGGTCAGGTACAGGTGAGCTTTTAGATGAAGTTATCAAACATTTAGAAGATGACCCCGAAGAGCACCCACATGAAGGAATTCCAAGGATTTCGATATTAGGAAGACCAAATGCAGGTAAATCCTCTTTCTTAAATGCACTATTGGGCAAAGAAAGAAGTATCGTTACCGACGTGGCAGGTACTACTAGAGACGCCATAGATACGCATTACAAAATGTTCGGTCAAGAGTTTATTTTGACAGACACTGCCGGTATTCGTAAAAAAGCTAAAGTTAATGAGGATATTGAGTTCTACTCAGTTTTAAGAGCCATCAAAGCCCTTGATAACTCAGATGTTTGTATCATATTATTGGATGCTACACGTGGACTTGAAGCACAAGATGTCAGCATAATAGCTCAAGCACACAATGCCAAAAAAGGCATCGTGATAATGGTCAATAAATGGGATGCGGTAGAGAAAGATTCAAAAACAGCAGATAACCTGAAAAAAGAAATTTTGGATCGTTTGGCTCCTATGAACTATATGCCTATCATTTTTGCATCAGCTACAGAGAAGCAGCGTATTTTTCAGGTAGTAGAAAAAGCCATGGAGGTATATGAGCTTCGTAGAAGTCAAATTACTACTTCTAAGCTGAATGACGTGTTGTTGCCTATTATTGAGCGTACGCCGCCTCCATCTATCAAAGGAAAAATGGTTAAAATCAAATATATTGTTCAGATTCCAACGCCTTCGCCTACGTTTGTGTTTTTCTGTAATTTGCCACAATATGTTAAAGAATCGTACCAACGTTTCCTTCAAAACCAAATTAGAGATCACTTCGGATTCGAAGGGTCGGTAATTACGGTTTTCTTTAGAAAAAAATAAGTATAAAAAATGGCAAAGCATACACTCCTAATGGAAGGACCCGACGCCAAGGGTCTTATTTTTCATGTAACAAGTGTTCTTTTTAACAACGCTTGCAATATTCACAAACAAGACGAGTACGTAAGTCCGTCAGGTTTGTTTTTCATGAGAACCGAGTTTGTGAGTGCGGATAACCTTGATTCTGAAAAAGTATTGAGCGACCTCCGCAAGCAAGTGCCAAATACCGATATAAAGTTTACGATTAATCCCGATCGTAAAAAAGACATAGTGTTGCTCTGTACAAAGGAGCACCACTGTTTGTCTGAAATTCTAATTCGCTATGCTTTTGAAGAGCTAAACGCCAATGTGCTCGCCGTGGTGAGTAATTATAACACGCTTCAGCCATTTGTTAGCAAATTCGGAATTCCTTTCCACCATATATCTACAGAAGGCAAAACCCGCGAAGAGCATGAGGCCGCCGTTATAAAGACTTTAGATATTTACAATCCGGAGCTTTTGATTTTGGCCAAATATATGCGAATTCTATCGCCTGATTTTGTCTCAAAGTATTCTAATAAAATCATTAACATTCATCATTCATTTTTGCCGGCCTTTATTGGAGCAAATCCATATAAACAAGCCTTTGAGCGTGGCGTAAAGGTTATTGGAGCTACGGCACATTTTGTAAACGATGAGTTAGACGAAGGACCCATAATAGCCCAAGATACAAAAGAAGTAGATCACCGCTTCTCAGCCAAAGACATGGCTCGCGATGGCCGCGATGTAGAAAAAATGGTTTTGATAAAAGCACTAAAACTCGTGCTAAATGACCGCGTTTTTATATTCGGAAATCGTACAATTATACTTTAAAGCTATTCTGTTTTAAAAGAAATATCCAAAACGTAAAACAATAGGAGAGTTGTTTCCTCCTAATCCTTGTGGGCTAATGTATCCAAAAGTAGGGTATCCGAGGTTATACATTACGGAAATAAAACTTCCTTTTTGCTGACCACCGCCACCTTGGTAAAATCCCGCACCTATGAGCGGCGAACCTCCCCATTTTCTAGGAACTGTTTGATTGGGATTGTTTTGGGCGGTGAAGTCATACGTATAAAAACTTGAACTCGGGGCATTCATTAATTCATATTCACCATGTAGAAATATCGATTTCCAAACCGCTTGCCTAATAAATATTCTTCCACCAGTGGCTAAGTACCCCCCTTGATTAAATGTGCCGCTATATATAATTGACGCTCCCACACCAGCTACAGTACCTTTTTCTGAAATGTCATATCCAACCATTGGCGAGGCGTCAATATAAAAAGAACCCCAAAATCCCAACCAGAGGTTACCGCCATAGTGCATTTTTTGTTTCCAAAGAGGCTTTGGTTCTTCAAACATTACAGGCTCATCCTTAGTAGGCTCCTCGTTTTCGATGGGCTCTACTTGCGGAATTATCTGAGCATATATAGAAGTAGATATTAATAAAAGAAAGATATATTTAAGCATATTCGGGTATTTGATCAAAGGCAAAGTTCGGTATTTTTACCTCATTTAGAAGAATTTCTTCCAAATGATTTGCCCATGCTTTCAAATAAACGACCACATCTTCTTTACGATTGTGTTTTAAATCAAATTTTTTGCTTCCTATTTTATTCAAAACTTCGCCATCTGATAGCTTTTCTAGGTTCTTGAGGTCTTCGCTCGAAAAACCAAAACTCATCAATTCGAATATAATAAGGTCAAGTGGCATTTTGGTTTCGCCACAATAGTGGTTTACCTGCTCATTCCAGTCACCGCTGCCTTGCATAGCTATGGCGTGTATTTCGGCCTTGGTTCTTTTTGTAACCACTTGTGCCAAATGTCCGCAGTTGCAGGCCCCCATGTGCCCCCACATATAGTTAGGGTTATTTTCTAGGTTTTGAGCGGTAGTTCTAAGTGCTTCTATTACAGTTATACTTGCTTTTGCCATTTTGATTTGATTTTTAGATAAAAACTCGATTTATAAAAAAATGTTTGATTTAAATGATCCAAAAAAAATCTATAGGCGTAAATGGTACATTAGAAATTTAAAACAAAAACAAAATGAAAATCACAATCAAAACACTCGGATTAGTATTAGGACTTACGGCCGCATCTTTTACAACTTTTGCCCAAACGGGAACCGTAATGGTAGGCGGAGAAGCGATGTATCCAAAGAAAAATATTGTAGAAAATGCAGTTAACTCTAAAGACCACACCACACTTGTAGCAGCCGTAAAAGCAGCAGATTTAGTAGAGCCTTTAATGGGAGCAGGTCCGTTTACGGTTTTTGCACCGGTAAATACGGCATTCGATAAATTGCCAGCAGGAACAGTAACTACCCTACTTAAACCAGAAAACAAAAGTACTTTAGCCGGCATTTTGACTTATCACGTGGTAGCTGGGAAATACGATGCCAAAGAGCTGATGAAGTTAATAACTAAAGGTAAAGGAACAGCCAAGTTGAAAACGCTTTCGGGTCATACCCTTACTGCTAAAATGAATGGTGCCATGAATGTCATCATTGAAGACGAAAAAGGTGGTATTGCCAATATCTCTACCTACGATGTGTACCAATCAAACGGTGTGATACACAGCATAGACACGGTATTGTTACCAAAATAAGTTAGCCTACTATATTTCGGAGGGCTCTAGGGTTCTCCGAAAATTTTAAAATGTTTTCCTCCAAAACATTTACTTGCTCTTTTAGATTAGTATCTTTAACGCAAGGTATTTTATTGATATTTCTTTTAAAAACCTCTAAATATTAAAATTTTGACAACACTAAAAACAAAGTACTCGGAAGAAGAACTGGTGACGTCGCTAAAAAAAAACAGTAAACAAGCATTCGAATACTTGTACGACAATTATTCGGCTTCGATATTCGGAGTTATTTGTAAAGTTCTCAAAAATGAGGAAAAAGCAGAGGATGTTATGCAAGATGTATTCTTGAAAATCTGGAAAAAAATTGGCGATTATGATCCATCTAAAGGCAGACTGTTTACCTGGATGGTAAACATAGCCCGAAACGCATCGATTGACCAATTGAGAAAAGAAAAAAATGTTTGGTTTGATGATATTGATCAAGCAGTAGGTCAGGTTGATAAAATATCTAATTTTCAACCTCAAACAAACCTCATAGATTTGAGAGGTTTGCTGGAGAAACTAAAACCAGAACGAAAAGTGTTGGTAGATCTGGTATACTTACAAGGGTACACGCAAGAAGAAGCGGCGGAGATTTTAAAAATACCCTTGGGTACTGCCAAATCCAGAATCAGAACAGCTCTTCAAGACCTAAAAACATTCTTTAACATATGAACACTACAGAATATATATCATCCGGCATACTCGAAGCATATGTGCTAGGCTCTGTGAGCCCACAAGAACGCCAAGAGGTGGAGTGTATATCAAAAATATACCCTGAAGTTAAAGCCGAACTTACCGCTCTACAAGACACCATGGATACCTACGTAACCACTTACGATAAAGCACCGCCGAAGCATTTGAAAGATAAAATCTTTGCTCAAATGACTTTTGCAGATGATGAAGAAACCGAACAAGAGGTGCAAGCTATAGCCGACGAACCGACTTTAGACGCAGCACCCAAACGCGAAACTTTGCCACTTTGGCCTAAACTTTCTATTGCAGCCTCGCTACTGTTAGGAGCTATGTTTGCTTGGTCTTGGAACCAAAACAATAGCCTCAAAAACGAAATGGCTCAATTGAAAGGGCAAATGGAAACTGTGGCCGAACAAAACCAAAAGTCAGAAGGACTATTGGCTTTATTTACTGACAATAATAACCAAAAGGTCGTAATGAAAGGCGTGGAGAAATCGCCCGAAAGTGAAGTGACCGTTTTTTGGAATAAAAATACAAGCGAGGTAAAGCTCTTGGTTCAAAACTTACCCGCAGCCCCCACCGGCAAGCAATACCAACTATGGACTATCGTAGACGGTGTGCCGGTAGACATGGGAATGCTCGATAACGACTTTAGAGAGAAAGTAATTTCTATGAAGACAGCAAAAGGGAATGTGGCGGCATTTGCCATCACACTCGAAAAGCAAGGGGGAAGTCCGTCACCTACGTTGGAGGAGATGTATGTGCTCGGAAATGTTTAGAGGTAATCAGTAAAAACCCCAGCACCATGGTCGTAAGGCCGTGGTGCTTTTTTGGTTTAAATGGTTTTTAAGCCATTTAACACTGAAAATATGGGATTTAGAAAATATATTTGGAGAGAATAAGAAAAGTAACGTGATTTGCTTTTGTAAAAAATAAAAAAAAACAACAATGAAAAAAATAATTTTCCCGGTTTTGTTCCTGTTTTCTGTGGCTGTAAGTGCTCAAGAAGTTACGCCTAAGTCTGTCATAGAAAAATATATCACGGCTATCGGTGGTCAAACTGCTGTAGCGGGTATCAAAGATTTTTATATGGAGGTAGAAGGTAGCGTGCAAGGCCAAGATATGAGCATGGTGGTACAGAAAAAACTGCCGAACAAATTGTTTACAAGTGTAAATGTAAGCGGCATGGGCGAAGTTCAGAAAATGGTTTTTGACGGCACCAAAGGCTTGTCATCTTCTATGGGAAATGAGCAAGTGCTTGAAGGAGAAGCTACTAAGCAGTTAGAGGCTCAAAGTAGCATCATCGGCGAAATAGAATACTTGAAAGACCTAGAAAAACTTACCTTTGAAGGCACTGAGGTTATTGACGGACAAAACTGCAACGTACTTACGATTCAAAACGCAGTGGGCGAAGCCAAAGAATATTATAGCATTGATTCAGGCTTAAAAATACGTCAAATTAACGAAATGGAAACTCCAATGGGAGCTACCACTATCACGATTGACTATAAAGATTACAAAAAAGTGGGTGATATCATGTTTCCTCACACTCTTAAGCAAGACATGGGCGTTATGGCGATGGAATTGACAGTGAAAACTATCAAAATGAACCAAAACCTAGCAGATTCTATTTTTGAAGTAAAATAATCTATAGAAGACCTAAATATAAGCAAAGGCCTCAATTTGAGGCCTTTTTTGCATTTTAACCCGGTTTATGCATTAAGGAATCTATTACGACCTTAAATTGCTGAAAATCAGCACGTAAACTCTCTTAAATTTAATTACCATAGCAGTTTACCCTGAGAGTAGCCGAAGGGCTATCCTAATTAAATTTAAGTGTCTGATTTATTGCAATTTAAGCTCTAATAACGAAGTCCTAATGCATAAAACGGGTTTAACAATTACCAATATGAAAGCAGTAGTTCTTACCGGACCCAATACTTGGGAAGTATCAGAAGTTCCAAAACCAATACCTCAAAAAGGTCAAGTGTTAATCAAAATGGCGTATTCGCCTATAAATCCATCTGACCTTGCCTTTCTCACAGGCGAGTATGGCCTTAAAAAAGGCTTTCCGATAGTGCCGGGTTTAGAGGGTAGTGGCGTGGTAGAGGCCTCTGGCGGAGGTTTTATGGCCAACAGACTAAAGGGCAAAAATGTAGCGTGCTCGGCTCCAACAACCGGAAATGGTACGTGGGCTGAATACATGGTAACAGAGGCCACCAAGTGTGTAGACTTGAGCCCGCAGGTAGGTTTAGACCAAGGTGCCATGTTGTTTGTTAATCCGCTTACGGCCTTGGCATTTTCTAAAAAAGCAAAACAACACGGAGCCGACTTAATCGTGTTTTCGGCAGCAGGAAGTGCCCTTGGGCAAATGTTGCTATACTTTGCAAAATTGGCCAATATCCCAGTTTTGGGAATTGTACGATCAGATAAAGGGAAAAATGCACTCGCTAATTCTGGATATAAAAGCGTGATTTCTAGTGAATCTACAGAATACTTAAAGGAAGTGAAGGACTTCGCGAAGGCTTATAAAAAAGCCATATTTTTTGATGCCGTAGGTGGAGGTTCAGTACCCTATCAGGTATTGAGTGCTTTGCCCGAAAACTCGCACATGGTTACTTACGGCCGGCTGGACCGCACTCCGGCGGCATTTGAGCCGCAACTGATTTTGTTTAACCAAAACACCATAGAAGGGTATTGGCTAAGCAAAGAAGCCCAGAAGAAATCAATCTGGCAGATATTGTCTGACGTAAAACAAGTTCAAAAGATGCTAAAAAGTGGCTTTGAAACCCAGATTCAGAGCGAAATCAATCTTGAAAATATTACAGAAGGCCTAAAGCAGTACGCCTCGCAGATGTCTGCAGGTAAGGTTTTGTTAAAACTATAAGGCTAAGCTATTCGAAGTGCTTTTTTGGTTTCTATTCAGAAAAGCACTTTAGAGGCTCGCCAGTTTATCCGCTATTTGGCGGTCGTTTGATAGCCTCGGTACTTTGTTTTGGCCGCCCAATTTGCCTATCGATTTCATGTAATCTATAAACGCATGCGGTGCTAATGGATTCACCACCAATGGTCGCAAAATATTGCCCACTATCAGGTCTTCGTAATATACATTTAGCTTAACCATTTCCTCGTCGAGGTCTTTCGAAAACTCTTCTAAATTAAATGGAGGGTTCGCAAACTCAACTAGCCATTCGTGGTAGGGGAGCCCGGTTTCTGGAGTTACCATCGGAGCTACTGTAAACTCCACTATTTCTACTTCTTGGTGTTTCGCCAAGGTATGTTTCATTGCTTTTTCTACTTCTTCGCCTATCACGTGTTCGCCAAAAGCCGATATAAAATGCTTGATACGGCCGCTCACCACTATTCGGTGTGGTGCCAATGACACAAACTTTATGGTGTCGCCAATCGAGTAGCCCCAAAGGCCCGCATTGCTGTTGATTATCAAAGCGTAGTTTTTGCCCATTTCTACCTGACCAATGTGTAGTCGGGTGGGGTTTTCGTCAAAATACTCATCGGCTGGGATAAACTCAAAAAATATTCCCGCGTCGAGTAAAAGCAGCATTCCTTCCTCCTTTTGGGAGTCTTGGTAAGCTATAAATCCTTCTGAAGCTGGGTAGAGCTCTATGCTGTCCACTTTTTTTCCGATAGACTCAAACAACTTGGCTTTGTATGGCTCAAAGTTTACGCCCCCGTAAATAAACAAGTCAAAATCAGGAAAAACATCTTTTATTTTTTTGCCAGTTCGGGCCTCTATTTTATCAAAATACATCTGTACCCACGGCGGAATCCCCGAAATCAAAGACATCGGCTCATCTATGGTTTCATCTATTATTTTGTCAAGTTTGGTTTCCCAATCTTCTATGCAGTTGGTTTCATAGCTCGGCACCTGATTTTTACGCAAATACGCCGGCACGTGGTGGTTCGAAATACCCGAAAGTCTACCCGTCAATATGCCCGCTTTTTTATCTAATTCAGGACTACCAGACAAGAAAATTAATTTTTTGTCAAGAAAATCAGATTTGCCCGTTTCGTGCACATAGGCCAATATGGCGTTTCTCGCCGCATTTATGTGGTTATGAATAGAATCTTTCGAAATCGGAATGTATTTAACACCCGAAGTGGTGCCCGAAGTTTTGGCCAAATAAAGCGGTTTTTTAACCCAAAGTACATCCGGCTCGCCCTTCACCATACGCTCCACATACGGTTTTAGGTCCTCGTAGTCTCTAACCGGCACCGCACGTTTATAGTCCTCGTAGTTTTTGATATTCGCAAAGCCATGGTCTTTCCCAAAAGCCGTGTTTTCGGCAGTTTTGACCAACTTATGCATCCAAGCCTCCTGACGGCCAACCGGATCCTTAAGCCATTTTTTGGTCTGATTAGCGAAATACGCCGCAAGCGGTTTACTCAAAAACGATTTTATTCCCATACTGTACTATTTACTGCAAATCTAATAAAATAGCCAATACCAAACCGCTCAAATCGCTATAATCCCACAAAAAACTAGAATCAGTTGAGCCAAACGTATTTTTTTGGGTTTTAGCACGCAGAATTGCATTTTTTCTATAGATTTCTCGATATATATTTTGGGCAAGGCCTATCGGCCCGGGCTTTCGCCTATACTCCTCGCGGCTTCGCCAGCTCCGGGGTGCCGGCTCTATCCCTCTTGCTAAGATGCAACTTAGATATGTAATTTACGGTATTTTTTGACTCAATAAGTGATGGTAATTATTAAAAACATGTACTTCTAAGTTGCTCGCTCCTAATAGTAGTAGTCAATATTGAAAGAGGATATTTAAAAATTATGTTTTAAAGCATTTTTTCTAGCTGCCTGTAGATTATTTGGAATAAAAACAATACAAACCCTGTGCTCACAATTTTAAAAAATCTAATTTTAGGAAAGATTGAGTATCGTAATTAATTAAGGTTCAGGTTTAAAAAAAAGAATAATGGGTAAGAAATTAGATAAACTAAATGATGACTTGATTTCATTTATAAAAAAACAACCACTATTTTTTGTGGGCACAGCTACAGCTGAAGGTAGTGTAAACGTCTCTCCAAAAGGAATTGATACATTTCGGGTTATTTCTGATAGCAAAATCGCGTGGCTTAATCTGACCGGAAGTGGCAACGAAACTGCTGCACATTTGATTAAAAACCCGAGGATGACAATACTTTTTTGTGCTTTTGAGGGGGCTCCGCTTATTTTGAGGTTATATGGGAAAGCTAAAATTTACCATCCAAGAGATGAGGAATTTGTAAGACTAAAAGAGATATTTGCAAATACGCCAGGGGCACGCCAAATCATAGAAATGGACATTAACTTGGTGCAGTCTTCGTGTGGTTTTGCAGTACCCTTAATGGATTTTAAAGCTCAGCGTGATATTTTGACAGACTGGGCCGATAAAAAAGGGGAGGAGGGTATACAAGAATACTGGAATGAGAAAAACCAAGTTAGCTTAGATGGGTTCCAAACATTGACCTAAGTATTTGTATTTAAGGTGGAGAGTGATTGAGTTGCTTTGTAACATATCTCACAAATAAGGAGCTTGAAATTGTATAATATTGTGTTTAAATATAAAATTTTAAACCTATTATAAATGAAGACTCACTTTCAAATCTTAATAGTTGGTGGCGGAAACGCAGGACTTTCGGCTGCGTCGCAACTTTTGTTAAAAGACAGTTCTCTCGATATCGGAATTCTTGATCCATCCGAAAAACACTATTACCAACCTGCATGGACGTTAGTGGGAGGAGGCACCTTCGATATTGAAGATACTGAACGCACGGAGGCCTCAGTAATGCCCGATGGCGTGACTTGGGTCAAAAAAGGTGTGGAGACTTTTGAACCTGAGCAAAATCAAGTTAGTTGTACCGATCAGACCAAATATACCTATGATTATTTGATAGTAGCCCCGGGCATTCAGCTTGACTGGTTTAAAATAAAGGGAGCAAAGGAATGGTTAGGCAAAAACGGAGTTACAACTAACTATTTGTATCAATACGCCCCTTACACATACGAAGCTTCTAAACTTGTAAAAGCAGGGGGCAAGGCCTTGTTTACGGCTCCTAATACGCCAATAAAATGCGGAGGAGCTCCACAGAAAATCATGTATTTACTGGCTGATAATTTTAGGAAAAGAGGTATTTTAAAAGAAACAGGCGTACATTTTTACTCTGGTGGAGGTGTGATTTTTGGAGTTAAAAAATATGCCGAAGCTTTACAAAAAGTAGTTGACAGATACGGCATTAAAACCCACTGGAAACATAACTTGGTAGAAGTAGATGGGGCAAATAAAATCGCGTATTTTGAGAATGAAAAGGGAGAGCGTGTAGCTGAAACATTCGACATGATTCATATTACGCCGCCGCAGTCTGCTCCTGATTTTATCAAAAAAAGTCCGCTGGCAGTAGTAGACTCTACCACAGGTATGAACCCATGTTTGGGCCAAGACCATATTCCGCCCGGTTATTTGGGTTGGGTAGACGTAAATAAGCATACGCTTCAGCATAACAAGTATTCGAATATATTTTCGTGTGGCGATGTGGCCAGCACGCCAAATGCAAAAACAGGTGCTGCCATCAGAAAGCAGGTGCCCGTTTTGGTAGAAAACCTTTTGGCTCTCAAAAAAGGAAACGAAATGGCTGGCTCGTATAACGGCTACGGTTCATGTCCACTGGTGACAGGCTACGGAAAGCTGATTTTGGCTGAGTTTGATTATGACAACAACCCAACCGAGACTTTTCCTTTTAATCAAGCAAAGGAGCGTTGGAGTATGTTTATTTTGAAAAAATACGTGTTGCCGTGGTTATATTGGAATAGAATATTAACCGGGAAGGCTTAAATAAAAAGAGGCTGTTTCAGAAAATGAAGCAGCCTCTCGTTTTTTATGATTATGCTATCTCTTCAAAAGATGCTGTGAAGTGTCTTAAGAAAGGCGGCTCTTGCGTGATTTTGTATCCCTTCAGTTTTTCTTTTTCTTCGAATACCTCCAAAATAACTTCAGCTACGTAGTCAATATGGCTTTGGGTATATACACGTCTTGGAAACGCCAGTCTTACCAATTCTAGGTCAGGTGCAATGTGCTTGCCGTTTTCGTCTTTTTTGCCAAACATTACAGAGCCAATTTCGCATGAACGAATTCCTCCTTTCAAGTAAAGTGCACAAGCAATCGCTTGGCCAGGAAATTCTTCTGCAGGTATGTGTTTGCAAAAACTTGCGGCGTCTATATAAACTGCATGACCACCTGTAGGCAAAAGTATAGGAACACCAGCTTCGGTTAGTTTTTCTCCCAAATACGAGATCGTACGGATTCTATATTGCAGGTAGGCCTCGTCTAAAATTTCTTCAAGACCGATCGCGATCGCTTCAAGGTCTCTTCCTGCAAGTCCGCCGTAAGTGGGAAAACCTTCCGTAACCACCAAAACGTTTCTACTCTCCATAGCTAAGGTGTCATCATTTAGGGCTAAAAAGCCACCTATGTTTACCAAAGCGTCTTTTTTTGCACTCATGGTCATGCCGTCGGCATAGCTAAACATTTCTTGGCAAATCTCCAGAATGCTTTTGTTCTCAAAGCCTTTTTCTCTAATCTTTATGAAATAGGCGTTTTCTGCAAATCTACATGCATCCAAAAACATCGGCTTGTTATATTTTTTACAAATAGCACGCACTTCTTTGATGTTTTGCATAGAAACTGGCTGCCCGCCACCCGAGTTGTTAGTGATAGTAAGCATCACCAAAGGTACTTTTTCGTGGTTTTCTTTTAGGAAAGCCTCAAGTAGCTCAGTATCCATATTTCCCTTAAAGTCCGCAATTAAAGAAGGGTTTTTACCGTCTTTGTTTAGTAAATCAACCGCCTTGGCACCACTAAACTCGATGTTAGCACGTGTAGTGTCAAAGTGCGTGTTGTTCGGTATAATTGTATCTGGGCCTCCTACTATCGAAAATAAGATTTTTTCGGCGGCTCTTCCTTGGTGCGTAGGTATTACATGTTTGAAGCCCATTATTTTTTTGATAATGGCCTCAAAACGGTAGAAGCTTTCAGAACCTGCGTAACTTTCGTCTCCATTCAAAATTCCGGCCCACTGCTGTGCACTCATGGCTGAGGTGCCGCTGTCGGTTAACAAATCAATGATTACGTCTTTTCCTTTTAGTCCAAAAAGGTTGTTTCCTGCGTCTTTGAGTTTAGTTTCTCTTTCAGACTCGGTGGTGAAATATATAGGTTCTACAGTCTTTATTTTGAAAGGCTCTATGATAGTTTTCATAAAATATTTGAATTAAGTAAATGAAAAATGCACCCTGTCCGATTTTTGGAAGGGTAATGTTTTAAAATAATAAAATTGCAAAAAGTAAGGGCGTAGCAGATTTGCTACTCTTTAAGAGAAGTTATCGCGATTTTTGATATTTCTGAAGACGTTTTTCATTTTCAAATATCCCATGAGGGAGTGTGACAAAATTAGTGATAAAAAAATTAAAATAGAAAGGAAAATGTAAGCTATTGATTTGTAAAAGATTAGGTCAAGTAAGAGGAGATGTTGAAAAAAAAGTTAAATTTTTTTCTAAGAAACGCTTGACAATTAAAGATAAACCTTCTACTTTTGCGTCACGTTTTAGATGAAACGATCCTGAATAGCTCAGTTGGTTAGAGCATCTGACTGTTAATCAGAGGGTCGCTGGTTCGAGCCCAGCTTCGGGAGCCTGAAAATCAAAGAGTTACAGAAATGTAGCTCTTTTTTTTATGCCCATGTGCAAAACAATGTGCAAAACATTTTCGGTTTTCATTCTCTATAATTTCATGATTTACCTATTGAACTTCTTATTTGAGAATTTCGGATTATTTGAAAAGTATGCTTTTCTTTTTTGATTTTTAAGACAGAAAGATAAGATTACCAAAGTTTCAGTTCCAATGTGGTGCTATAAAGACCTGCATTTCTTCATCTGTTAGTGTTAGGTCTTCGGGGTTTCAATTCCAATGTGGTGCTATAAAGACAAATGGTAATGCATCATTATTAGACCCTACAGCTTGGTTTCAATTCCAATGTGGTGCTATAAAGACTCTTCTTGCCAAAGTTTATCTACAAAGGCGGCGTCGTTTCAATTCCAATGTGGTGCTATAAAGACACAGAGCCGATCCCTCACAAACTATGTGTAATCCGGTTTCAATTCCAATGTGGTGCTATAAAGACGGCTATCTATGTGAAATATTGCTCGGATATACATGAGTTTCAATTCCAATGTGGTGCTATAAAGACAGTACCCGTGCGGATGAGATTAAGCTATACATTAAGTTTCAATTCCAATGTGGTGCTATAAAGACTGTTTTACGAAGTGGAATGTACAAATGGGTGCTGGGGAATTAAAGAGCTTAGAAACCAAATTATTAGATTGTAGCTTCAATGAATGGTCTGAGTGAAGGCCTGAAAAGCCACAGGAACTCATAAATGCAACGGCTTCTAAACTGCAGCCAATCGAAATGGTTAAATCGATCTATAAATTTGAATTTCTAAAACTGAAATCAAACGAAGTAATAAAGGAAAGCCATTTGGAATCAACCCGAATAAATCATCTTAAGGAGTTTTGATTTCACAGCGTAATCACCTTGAAGCCATTCTCTTGTAAACCAAACATGTAAAGGAATCCACTAGAGGTTGTTTCTAGGTAGGGATGAAGGTCCGACTTAGAGACTCCCAAGGCTTTCATGGCATTTTGACAAATAACTATCTGTATTCCTGCAGTTTTGCAGTCTTCTACCAAGGCCAACAAGTTTTTATCTGTCGTTATTTCTTTCACTACCATGCCTATTAGAACAATTTGAAACTGTAGATTAGGATTCCCATTTCGCATTCTCAGGCCGGTTCTTACTGACCCTTCAAAATGTTTATAATTACCAGCAAGAATTGCATACTTTCCATCAGCTTTTATTGATTTTTCGATTTTATCTATCGTTTCAGTAGTCTGTCCCAAAGCGAGATAATTCCCAAACAATAAAATTATAAATACCATAGGGGATATATTTTTCATTTTATACATTTTTTCAAATAATTTAAAAATTCGTAGTTAAAAGGTATGAACGTTTAAGTTAATAAGGCCTGTTTATTCAAATTTAGCTGAATAAAAGCTTTAGCAAAAGGAAAGCCTATAAATTAATCACCCTAAAATAGTACATGCATCCCATACAAACTATTTTTGCCTAGTTGCCTAAGGGGCTATTTCCAATTGTAATTACTCACTGATGAAACTCAAAGTCCTATCTAGTCATAAATACCATACAAATATCATGATGCGGAAAAATAAAGCATTAAAATAGCGATTAAGAATAGATTACTTTTTATACTGAATTTTAGTGTGCTTTGAACGGTATAGGAAGTCTGTAACACAAAGTGACGGTTTATTTGTTTTCGAATAAGTAATTGAATAGCTCCTTACTTTCAAAGACTTTTTTGATTTCAGTCGATTCTCCATTTCGAATTATAGCAACTGTAACTTTTTGGTCTGGAAAATGATAAAGTAAGGCATTGAAACTCTGCACACTTCCGTAGTGCCCAATAGCTATTCCATGGTCTGTTTCTAATTTCATTAGGCCAAGGCCGTATTCTTTTATATGTGTTAAGTCGCCTAAGTCTTGGGTGATCGTAATGAATTCCTTCATTTGAGCAAACGCTTTTGGAGAGAGTATTTGACCCGAAGTTAAAGCATGCAAAAATGTGGCTAAGTCGAAAGAGTTTGAAATAATACCCCCATCTAAAATGTCTTCGCCACCTACAGCATTGTTTTCTATTTCTGTCCTGTCTACCATCAAGCCTTTATCATGAATATCATTGTATGCCCGCGAAAGTGAACTAGGGATTTCATTGCTTACGAAAGTGTTTTGTAAGTCAAGTGGGGAAATTATTTTTTCTTTAAGTACTTCATTTGCAGATTTTCCAGAAATTGATTTTAGGATCATTCCAAGAAGTATGTAGTTGGTATTGGAATATTCTTGGCCTTTTCCTGCTGAAAAAACGGCTTTTTTCTCAAGGATGTTTGATATAATTTCAGCCGCGGATTGCCTTTTTATAGAATAATTGGAGATTAATAAATTGTTGGAAATTGTTGAATATTCTGGAATCCCAGACTGATGCCGCAAGAGTTGTTTTATTGTAGCATCGTTTCCATTGGGCAACTTATCTGTGATTGTGCTGGGTAGGTATTTGTTTATTTTGTCATCAATATTCAATTTGCCTTCGTCTTGTAGCTTGAGTATTGCAACTGACGTAAAGATTTTTGTCACACTTCCTACTCGCATGGTATGGCAAGGGGATAAGCTAATATTGTTTTTAATATCTGCTTTTCCGCCAGTTTTACTAAAAGTTCCTTCAGGCGTTATAACGGTCATTGTTACTCCAGGAATACCTATTTGCAATAATCTTTCCATAAGTTTTTGATATTTTGCAGCATTTGGGTGGTTATTTATTTCTTTTGTACAAGGAAAATCAGGAACTATATTTTCGGTTTTTTCACACGAAACGCCAGCAGTCAAAATACTTATAATGGCTATGTTTTTTATCAATTTCATTTTATTATTATTTTAAAAATTCTTAATTTTTTTGGAGATTTATTCTTAATCCTACGCCTAAAAACGTGTGAGGAGAAAACGGGAAGTTTTTTGAGTATGGAAGAGAGAGCATCACTTTGTAGTCTGCTGTTATACTCACTTTTTCAGAAACAGCATACGCTAAGCCTAAGCCAAGTTTAGTGGCGAGTTGGGTCCTTCCAAATGCCCTAGACTTTTCATATTGTCCGTCTTTAAGCCGAAAAGCTTCACTGTAGGGTAGAATTTGTTTTGCCCCTATTGCAGCCAAAAACATGGGTTGTATTCTTCCAATTTTATATCCTTTTGCATAGTTTATATCAAGCATTAAGGCACTTTCATTGCTGCGTTGATAGAAATAACCCAGTTCTATTCCTTTGGCTGTTTGCCAGTTTTTATTTGACTTTATTTTGGTGTCAATTCCAATTAATAATGTAGGATTAATGGGACTTTGATAAATTTTCCAAGAGGGCAAAATCAAGGCTTCATTTGCAAATGAAAAACGGATAGATTTTGGGCTAAACTGACCATGTACGGTTGAAAGATTTAGCAAGCAAACTGTAGATAACAGTATTTTGAAATAATTTTTTTGGAGCATTTTTTACGTTTTAAAAATTGAATTGCAATATTCAGAGATTTAAAACGGGTATTCGCCCCAACTTGTAAGGAGGCACAAGTTATTTTGTAAGTTATTTTTAGTAAGCTAGTTATGTGAAATTTATAATTAAAGAAATTTAGTCTCCCTGAGAATCGACCCCATGGTGGTTAACTATTTCACATTTTTTGTTAAATATTCAGAAGGTGAAAGGCCAGTTGATTTTTTGAAAAAGCGGTTAAACGCAGACTTAGAATTAAAACCACAGTCAAAAGCCAGTGCTAAAAAGGTATATTTTTGGTTTTCAGGAATTGAGATTAAACGCTTAAATTCTTCTATCCTAAGGTTATTTACATAATCATAGAAGTTTACTCCTTCTCTTTCATTTATAGTTTGAGAAAGATAATTGGGGTGGATATTAAGTCGAGTTGCTAGCTCACTTAAATTAAGTTCTGGGTTTGTAAACAATCGATCAGCCTTCATCAAGCAAGTCAATTTTTTGTGTAATTCGTTTTCGGCTTCTTTACTTAATCCTGATTTAGCATATTTTTGTTTTTCAATTACTGTTTCTACTAGTAAAGAATCAAAGAGAATTTTCGACTCCAAATCTACATCTAAGCCCTGTTTGTTGGTAAATATCCCAACTTGTTTGATACCGAAATACCCAATGAATATTATAAAAAGAGCAGTTACTGAAAAAATTAATTCATCACTTCCATTTATTATTATTATAAACCACAATAAGGCCATCCCATAAAACAAGAACCTAAGCCAATTGAGGTTTATTTTTTCTTGGTATGAAAATTCATCCAAAATTCTTTTTTTGTGCCGCTGAAGCACTCTATTTGTAATAAAAATATATATAAGGCCGGAAACATTTAACATTATAGAAGTTGTGAAAATTAATAGTTTATAGTCCGCTCCATTATTTTTAATGATGTCTAACTTTTCGGTATATGTTTTGAATAAAAAGGGTGAAAACAAAAAGAGCACAAGCAAAGGCAAAAAGAAATGCAGTGCAGAAATAGATAAATTTAGTTTTCTATTATAGCTTAATGAGGTAGCATACAAAAACAGCAAAGGGCCATGTAAAAAAGGTAAAGAAAAGTTTACCCAAACAATGCTCGGATAAACATTTATAAGGCCAGATATAAACGAATAATAGGAAAGAAGGTGAATTCCAATACAAAATATCCATATAGCCAAAATGACATCTGCTTGATTTCTTCCTTTTTTGGTAAAAAGAATAATTGAAAGAAAAAATGATATAAAAACACCAATGATATATTGCATAAATTCTTTATTGACAACAAGGCAAACGCCTAATTTTTTGATTATCTCAGTTTGCGAGTTTTTCAAAGTATAAAGTAACCAAAATTAGATTTGCTACCCAACTTAGCCTGGCCAATATTTGATAAACGGTCTAATGTTGAGAGCACGGCAAATAGTTCTAAAAAATAAAACCCAATTAATGGCGTCCGACTAAAGTATTCTTAATGAACAAATTAGCCTCGAATTGCCAATCAAGCTATTTTTTTCCTTTAGCAAAACCGGCCGCCTATCTACTTTGTGTCGGCTGCCGCCTAGGCTTTCATTTTTCTTGTCGGCGGGCCCCTTCAAAAAAACGATTCGGAGTGGCGTACCAACAAAAAAAACAGCACGGCAGCGGCTTTTACCAAGGAATTTCTCCTGTTGTTGGGTTAGTTTCTTCACTGATGAATTTGCCCGTTACCCCATCTTTGTCTAACAAGGCATATTTTACGATGCGTTGTCCTGCTTCTGCGACCTCTCCACCGTTATAGCCTGTAAAATCTGTTTTGGTATATCCTGGGCAAACGGCATTTACTTTAAAAGCTGTGCCACGAAGTTCGTAAGCTAAATGAACGGTAAACATATTCAAAGCCGCTTTTGATGCACCATACACCGCATATTTTGCGAAGTCATAAGCCATCCAATAAGGGTCGCTTTGCAGTGTAAGTGAGCCAACACTCGTGCTCACATTCACAATTCTAGGTTCGGGCGATTTCCGTAATAAATCAATAAATGCTTGGGTAACTCTTTCCACGCCAAATACATTCGTGTTAAATGTGGCTAAAAATTGATCGCTACTTGCTGCCAATGCGGTATAGGGTTCTCCGCCATTTATACCAGCATTGTTGATTAATACATCCAAAACATCTGTTTTCTTTCCGATTTCAATTCGGGCATTTTTTACCGAATCACTTTCGCTTACATCAATTTCAATAACTTCAACGTTTGTTAAGTTTTCGGCTTTCAATTTCTCAAGGGCCTTTGTGCCATTCTCCAAATTTCGACTTCCGAGATAAACGTAAAACCCTTTTTGTAAGAGTTGTTTGGCTGTCTCAAAGCCAATGCCTTTGTTGGCTCCAGTGATAAATGCGGACTTCATTTTTCTTTGTTTTAAAATTTAATGTACAAAGGTTTCACTATAAAAAATGAAGTCATTTAATGTTTTTCCTTATTCTGCTCAATGATTGCTGTGTAACACCCAAGTAGGAAGCAATATGAGAAAGGGCAACACGGTTTGCTAGGGTAGGGTAGTTCTCTAAAAATTCTAAATATCGAGTGGTTGCGTCTTGTGAAATTACCGGACTTTTTCTAGATTTTTGATAAAGGCACTGTTGGACCATTTTGTTTTTGATGTTGTCCCAGCCCACTATCGTGTGTGAAAGTTCGTCCCAATCTTGTTTTGAAAATACAATGAGTTTGCAATCGGTGCTGGCTTGTATGTATTCGGCAGATGCGGTGTTGGTTTCAAAATTTGCATAATCTACGGCTAAATTATTTTCGGAAATAAAGCAACGTGTAATTTCTTCGCCTTTATTGTTGTAATAGCAACCACGAACCACGCCATTCAGAACAAAACCGACTTGTCTGGGGATTTTACCAGCTTCCGAAAAATACTCGTCCTTGTCAAGCTCTATTTGTTTGACTTTACTGGCAACTAGGTCTATTTGTTGTTTGTTGAGGCTGCCGAATTTCAAAATATATGCTATCAATTCTTCCATTTTGGCAAAATTAGTAATTGAACACTGCTATGATTTACCATTTGGTAAAAAGTGTTTCTAATGGGCAGATTCTCATCAAATTCCTACACAACTTTTTCACACTTTATTAAATAAAACGGGTAATTCTCCATCACTTCTGATACTTCAAAAAGTCCACAGTTTCCAAATTCTTCCTCTATGGTTTCTTGGTCGTAAAAGAAAATTTTAACCCCACCAAACATTTCAAATCGGTCTTTACTTATCTGTGTTCCTTGTCCGTATGTTTGGGCATCTTTTGTTATGGCCGTAAAAACCATATATCCGTTTTTAGTTAGTTGCTTAAAACAGTCTTGAATTAGCTTTTTTCTTTCGTCTTGGTCTAATAGGTAAATTAACCCGTAACAAAATATTCCGTCATACAAGTTGTCATCAAAAGGCATTTCGGTTACCGATCCGTGATGAATTTTTATGTCAGTGCCAAAATGTTCGTGAGCTAAATCAATGGCGGTTTGTGAAATTTCAATTCCTGTAACATTCATTCCACTGTCCACAAAAACTTGTGCGTTTCTTCCGTATCCAATTCCTGGAATTAGAATGTTTTTAATTTTATGTTCAACAAAAAAATCTTTTGTCAAAACGGTAGACTTAGCGGGTTCTAAACCCCACATTTCTTTTTTGTCTTTAAATGCTTCTTCCCAAAACTCACCCATTATTTACAAATTTTTTCTTCCAAAATTTCACTCGTGTAGGAAACTTTCTATTTTAGAAGAAATGAAACTTCTGTTTTCCAGTCTTCAATTGGGGTCAAGTCAGGCTCGGTCAAATAAATTTCTGCTCTGCTTCCCCATACAACGCCTGATTCAGTTTTACTTTCGTCTAGCGTCAAATTATTCGTTTTGGCGTAATTTTCTAAATATTTGTGGGCCTCAATTAAATTTCCATAGTCTCCATCGTGGATTACGCTTAGGTATTTGCCTTCTGGGAAAGAACCGAATTGGATAATTTCAGATTTTAAGTCTACTTTTTCAACAGGAAAACCCGCTTCTATCACCATTTGCCCGTCGTTCGAGCATGATATATATCTGAAGAAACATTCTCCGTTTGGTTTGATATTAGCTTCCTGAAGTAAATTCAACAAAACATCAACTAAGGGAGGAATCTCATTTGGGATTTCTTGTTGTGCAACTTCTCTGCGAAGAGCTGCATATGGTTTCTCGGCATTTTCTGATATTACTGCTTTATAATTTGCCATTTTCTTTAATTGTTAAATTTTAAGGTGCTTGGAATTATAATTATTAACAACTGTTTTCATTCAAATTTAGCTGTTTTTCGTTTTATTTTTATCTTTTAGAAATTAGTGTTTTTTTATAACTTTTAAAAAATTTGGATACATTAGGTGTAGCAAGCACATAATTAGTATAAAGTTAAACTCTACCCCATTTCGACCGCCACCAACTACAAACCAACCCTCGTGCACATGTATCATTCCGATACCGAACAAAAGCACAAGTATAGTTATAATAGCATTTATTTTAAGGTATTTATTGGTAAGCAATGAAATCACTAAAGCAACATGGGATAGCTTTATGGCCCAAGCCAAAGGTAGGCCAAAGGGCGAAAATCCTACTTCGTTAAGATATAGGTTTCCAAAATCGTTGACTCCGTTATTGAACATGCCAGGTACGCTGTGTGACATAAATATAACCGCAAGCCCAATCCGCAGAAAAGTAATATGGGTAGTCATAGATAAGAGAGGTTTTTATTTTCATTGCTTGTTTGTAAACGAATGCTTTTCGGTTGCTTTTTTGAATTTTACGCCAAATCAACACCTTTTTTTCTTTATTCCAATACTTTTGTTGCTTGACTTTTAGGATGCATCGTGTGGTTTGATAAGGTTTGTCGCATTTAGCAGATAAATTGCTGGTTTTTATTTAATCCTGGGTTTTAAAACCTTTCACAATCAACCGAATTGCCAAGCTCATTTCGTAGAAAAATACAGGAATGGCGGTTATTAAACCCCAAATAGAAAGTTGTGAAAAAAGACCAAACATTACAAATATTCCACTCAAACAAATCATAGGCCCACCGATTAAGCCCAATATGGCAATAAACTTTGGCACAAGATTATTTTTATAAAGTATATAAGATGTCATAAAAGTACTTGGCCCTAAGGCAATATTGGGTCCGAATAAAAAAGTCCAATTATGGATTGAAACCATCAGCTTGCCTATAATTAAATAGGTAGAGCTTTGAGATTCGCCTTCTGAAATATATTCGTTATTTAGACTAATGATAGCCAATAAACTAATGATACCAAGAGTTATAATAACTGCTTCTAGCACTCTAAAACATACCGCAGCGATAGCAAGAGATTCGTTGTGCTTTTTTAGTACAGGATAGAAAGTTACGGATGTGCCTATCACTGAAAATACCAAAATTATTTCCATAAAAGCTCCCCAGAAAATTTGATTCCCAGAACTTGGGCTCTTTATAATAAAGTTCGAATCTTGTAGTATTGGGTTATACAAATTCAGGCCAATAATTGAAGTTACCGCGGCAATGATAAATAAAGCCCCGATTCTAAAAGCTGATTTTCTTTTTGCGTTCATGGTTACGATTATTTTTACGTGTAATCATTTCTAAAATTCTACTTTGAAGACTAATGGAGGGTATTATGCTGTTTTTCTTCCTCTATTTGATTTTTATTGTTGTTCTTTAAAGCTTGGTTTTTACCTGTATAAAGAACTTACTCTCACGTGGTTTTAAGTGAGCTTTTTGGCGGAGCAACTAAAAACTACACGGCAAGTAGCTTCGGAAGAAAACCGAGCATATGGCGAACCATAAATAAATAGAAAGATGAGATTTTTGTAGAGCATCTAAATAATATTAAGTGAATTATTCCACAAATTTCACTTGATATTTGAGTTCCTACAATACTGATTTATCAGTACTGTTTAGTCTAAAAGCCCAAATTTGGAAGCAAAAATAACGGCTTCCAGAGAATTGTTTGCCCCTAGTTTTTCCAAAAACCGTTGGCGGTGTGTGTTTACGGTGTGAACGCTTATCGATAATTTATCCGAAATTTCCTTACTTAATAATCCTTCTTTGACAAATTTTAAAATCTCTAGTTCTCTTTTTGTAAGCTCAAATTCGACTTTAGCTGGTACTTCTATTGGTATTATTTGGCCTGTTCTGAAGTTAAGCATTTGACATTTGCAGCCTTCGGCTTCGTTCTGACTTGGAGATAAATCTTGGATGATGAGCATTAGCCAAGGTTGGCCTTTGGCATCTAGTTCCAAAACCTGATATTGTTCTATTAATCTTACATATTTGTTTTCAGCATTACGTATTCTGTATTCGTAGACATGTTTGTGATTTAGTTTTTCATCATTCGAAAACTTACGCATTAGTTTTAAAATAGTAACCCCATTTTTGCTCAATTTATGGGCATCATCGGGGTGAATCTTCTCCGCAAAAAATGTTTGTCCCGTTTTTTCATAATCCGTTGGTCTATAGCCGAGTAAACCGCCATAGTTTGAAGAATAAAAAATAATTTTTCTTTTACTAAAATCAAATATCCCAGTGCCTGAGTTGCCAATGTCAGATAGCGTTTGTAAAATTTGGGCGTGTTTTTTTACCAATGAGTAATCCAGAGCTTCTTCATCAAATTGAAATTCATTAAGAAACTTTAAAAATATGTCTTCGATACTATTCTGTTCAGCCATATTTATGGAAGAGCTATTGCTAATTAAGTTTTCATTGATTATTAATCTGACAAATTTAGACGATAATTTTACTATTTCCCCAAGATCTGTTTAATTGCCCAAAGCTTACCTCCAATTTACCCTATCGCTTCAATTTACTTTTTCATGCAATCGGTAATTTGATTTTATTGGTATATTTTTACTTGCTTTTAAACAATCATAAAAAACCATGAACCGTAGAAACTTCCTTCAAAACATCGCTATTGCTCCCGCACTGGGGCTGTCTGTAGAAACTGGAGCTATTATAAAAGCCAAACGGCTAAAAATAGGGGACACCATAGGGTTGGTTTGTCCGGCTGCACCGGCTTTTAACAAAGAGGGCGTGCAGGTGGTGGTGGAGTCTATGGAGGCTTTGGGTTTTAAAGTTAAACTGGGTAAAAACATTTGGAAGCGATACGGATATTTGGCGGGTACAGACGAGGATCGTGCCGCCGACCTCAACGACATGTTTGCCGATACGGATGTAAGCGGCATTGTGTGTGTGCATGGCGGCTGGGGCTGTGCGAGGCTTTTGCCTTTGCTAAACTACGATGTCATAAAAAAGAATCCGAAGGTAATAGTGGGGTATTCTGACGTAACGGCTTTGCTGCTCGGTATACATGCTAAAACGGGGCTCGTGACTTTTCATGGGCCTGTGGGCAGCTCCACCTGGAATGAGTTTTCGGTGAATTACTTTAAAAGTGTACTGATGAACGCCGAAAAAGTTAAATACGAAAATCCCAAAAGTAAGGGCGACAACCTCACACAGGTAGACGACCGCATCACCACGATAAACAAGGGCAGCAGTCGAGGTAAATTGGTGGGCGGCAACTTGACCGTTCTTTGTCATATTTTGGGTTCTGACTATGTGCCCGATTTCAAAAACGCCATATTGTTTTGTGAAGACGTGGAAGAAGCCCCCTATCGTATAGACAGAATGCTCAATCACCTAAAACTTTGTGGGGCTTTTGACAAAATGAACGGCTTTGTTTTTGGTAAATGTACTAAGTGTGAACCCGGCTCTGGCAGCTATGGCTCACTTACTCTCGAAGACCTCTGGGAAGACCACTTAAAACCAACTAAAAAACCGGCTTTTGCAGGTGCCATGATCGGTCATATTGCCAATAAATTTACAATGCCAGTTGGCTTAGAAGCAGAAATAAACGCCGACATGGGTATTATTCAGTTTTTAGAAGCTGCGGTGCTTTAAAGGTCAAAAGCCACGGATATATTGAAGTTTCTGATTTTTTTAGGAGTATAAAATAAGAGTTTTAATAACTTCACTCGCCTAAAAACGATCGGAGTAATACCCCAAAACCTACTCAATGTCATAGGGAATGATATTTTTATAGCTTAAGTTTACTTATATAAATAGCATAATTATGAAAAATAACACAATTCCGTATTTGCTTATTCTGCTGCTGGTTTTCAGTGGATGCGTAAGTCAAAAAAATACAAATATTCAGGTAACGAGCCCCGATATTGCCGATAATTTAGACCTGCAAGCCGTGGCATCGGTGTTTGGTGAGGTCAGAAACTTGGAGGAGTTTGAGCGAATACTAAACGACGAAAACGAGCATTTGTCTAACCTTGATCTTAACAACGACGGCTTCATAGATTACCTCAGAGTGGTAGAGTCGGTAGAAGGAACCGCCCACCTGATAACCATCCAAGCGGCATTGGGTAATAACGTATTTCAAGACGTGGCCACCATCGATGTAGACCGAAACTACAACAGCAGCCCATATGTGCAGGTGATTGGTAACCCGTATTTTTATGGGAACAACTACATCATAAATCCCGTTTACTACGGCAGACCGTTTTATATGGATTTGTTTTGGTCGCCCTATTATGCTCCCTGGCAGTCACCGTTTTATTATTCAAATTATCCGAGCTACTACCGCCCTTGGAATCCATGGCCTGTAAATAGGTATGTAAATCATGTGGTGGTAAGACGAAACGTAAAAAACACGTACAATTTTACCAACGAGAGAAGAAGCACCCTTGCCCCAAAACTACAAAGTCAGGTACGGAGAGACGACTACTCGAGCAAGCAGCCCAACGGCTCGTTTGACAACCGAAACAAGGACGTTAGAAACAAGGCGGATTTGGACAGAAGTCGAAGAATGGACAATACGCGAACTCCAAACACGCGTGACAATCGAAACGATAGGAGTAGAGGCACGCAGTCGAGCCCAGCACGGACAAACCCGAGCACACCAGAAACGAGAACTTCAAGAGGAGAAAAAAGAGCAAATCCTACGCCGAGCACAGGTTCGTCGAGGTCGCGAAACTCAACGCCAAGTTCCACTACGCCTACCACCAAAAAAAGCACAAAACGCGGAAATTAAAATTATTTAACACGAAACATTTTATGGCGGAAGAACGTAATGGTTCTTTCGCCATTTTTTTGGTTTATGGAGGGGTGTTTTTTTTTAAAAGAAAGACCTAAAGTTCGATGGATGCGGCTACTTATTCAGGAGAAAAAGGAGAAGTGGAATAATCCCTTTCTTACAAATTCTTAATTACTTTGGCAGGTACTCCAGCCACAACGGTATTGGCAGGCACATCTTTGGTTACTACTGCCCCAGCCGCCACAACTGAGTTTTGGCCCACTGTAATGCCCGGCAGAATGATTGCTCCAGCGGCAATCCAAACATTCTTTTCTATTATTATTTTATTTAAAATTAGAGCTTTTCGTTCGGCAGGGTTAATAGCATGGTTCTCTGTAATTAACTGCACATTAGGCCCTATCAGCACATCATCTTCAATATGTATTCCTCCCAAATCTAAAAAAGTACAGCCTTGATTTACAAATACGTTCTTTCCGATGGTAATGTGCTTGCCAAAATTGGTATTAAAAGGTGTGAAAACCGTAGTGCTAGTATCGACTTCTTTTCCTATAATTTCACTTAATATTTCTCTAATTTTTTCAGCGTCGGATTCTGTATTTTATTTTAGGCTCAACTTCTTAGTGAGGCTTACTTGCTCAAAAACCTTCGGAAAATCAGGGTCACTGTTTTGAATGACACCTCCATCCAGCATCCGGTCAAAAATCGTTTTATTCATTAACTGAGAATTTTGATATAATTTATTCAGATTCAATTTATATATAGTTTACTTAAGTCTTTCGTCATTTTTTGAAAAACTATATTTATTTCCACCAACAGGTCTTCATACCCGAAGGCGGTGGTTATTGAACTTTAGCAAAATTAAAAACAATAGTGCAATACTTTAATAAGCGTTTCCCTATTTCCCAATACGGCTCCAAAGACGTCATTTTATACCAACCAAACAGAAAATACAAACCAAAATACCAAAACATACGCCCGCAGGTGCTTTGGATATGCGGCGAAAATTATAGTTTTGTATACGCGTGAATTAATGAGGTAGGGCAAAAAATTCTTAGTTTTAATATGATTTTTAGAGAAGCAAAAGTGGAGGACATTTACCAAATGCAGACTATTCGAAATTCTGTAAATGAAAACGTATTGTTAGACCCTAACAAAGTTACCTACGCCGATTACCACAGCTTTATCACTCAAAATGGCAAAGGCTGGGTTTGTGAAATAGAAAACAAAATTGTTGGTTTTGCTATTGTTGACTTCGTAGACCATAATATTTGGGCTTTGTTTTTAAAGCAAGAATTTGAGAAAAAAGGAATAGGATATGAGCTTCATCGATTAATGCTCGATTGGTATTTTTCTAAAACAAAAACCACGGTTTGGCTTAGTACCACAGCAAACACTAGGGCGGATTATTTTTATAGACAAGCGGGGTGGATGCCGATGGGCTCATACGGTGAAGATGAAATAAAATTTGAGATGCCGTATGAAATTTGGGCGAAAAAATAGTGCCTGCATATCTTTTTGAATTCATATAAAATTTGATGACATTGCGAAGACTAATATTATAAGCATGAAAAGCATCTCCTACTACCTCACGGCCTTGGTAATTAAACTAAAAGGCATCAAAAAAGACTTTTCGCAAGAGCCCATTGATTATTTGAAACTGAGAAAAGACGATAAGCATACACCTACCACTAAGGATGTTTTAGGGCTAAGTTTTAGGTCTTTTAATATCGAAAAATCAAAAGTTACAGAGGTTTTTGACCTGCAGGTATCTTCGGAAAATATTATCTTATTTTGCCACGGTGGGGCTTCTATTTCTGGTCCATCTGATTTGCATTGGAACAGCCTAGCTCACATCGTAAAGCATACAAAAACCAAGGCTTTACTGATAGATTACCCGAAAGCACCCGAACATCAAATTACGGAAATTAACCATAATATAGAAGCCGTATATAGAGACACGCTCTCCACGTATGATTCAAAAAACATAATACTCTTGGGAGACTCATTCGGTGCCACGTTGATGCTTTTGTTGGTTCAAAGTCTCATTAAAGCCCACCAAGATTTGCCAAAGGCTATCGTCCTGGTTTCGCCGGTGTTAGATGCTAGTTTGGCGAACCCCGCAATAGGCGAAATAGATAAAACAGACATCATGTTATCTAAAAAAGGCGTAGTTTCTGCCAAACAAATGTGTGCGGGCAGCATAGACCTCAAAAGTGAAGTCATCTCTCCGCTTTTTGGTAGTTTCAAAGGTTTCGTGCCCACTTACCTGTTTACGGCCACACGAGATATCATGTACCCAGATTCCGAAATTTTTGTTCAAAAGTTAAAACAAGAAAACATCCCAATTCAAGTTTTTGAAGGCGAAGGCATGCCGCACATTTGGCCATTTTTACCAGTAATGAGCGAAGCCAAAAAAGCATTGAACCAAATAGTGGATATTGTGAAAGAATTGTAGAGTTAAGTTTGGGTCTTAGTCTGTAGACAATGAAGAGCGGGGATTAATGCTAAAACTTACTCCAAGTGAAACTATTAGACTCCATGACCACAAGACTGCGATCCTTAAACTTACTACCTTGGGGAATATTGCTTGATTGAGGTGTTGTTCAGCTACAACTAAAGGGGCCAAATATAAAATAAAAGTGATTAGATAAATTAAAAAGGGTGGTTTAACTTTTTCTATAGTTAAGCTAAAAATCCATAACGATAAACTTCCTGCAAAACCAGTCAAAAGTACGGGTATAAGTATAAATCCAAAAGCAAAAGAAAATCCAATTGTTAGTAAAATAATAGAAGTTATACTTATAGCTATTACAAATGTTAGCTTTAGTTTCTTCCAGAAATTGCCTTTTAAGTTTATCAAAGGTGTACCAATGGAAAACAGAATTGGAAATAGGTAAAATGAATCAAGTTTATAATCCAAATAAGCTCCAATAAATGCTAAAATGGAGTTGGTAATAAAAGTCGAGGTTTTTGGATATTCTATCTTTTGTAACTTCGGTAACATAGGGTGGTAGGTTCGTGAATTTGAGTTTTATTGTCTCACTTCATCGTGTGCTTTTCATACTTTTATTAGTTTTCATCTATTCGTTTTTATATCCAAAACTGCCACCATTTCTTATTTTTTTTCCTTTCTGCCTCTTGTCTTTCATCTTCTTCGATTTCTTTTTGGACTTTCTTGATTTTCTTCAAATAAGCCTTCCAGCTATGGGCCTCAATAGAATTGTGAACATCTGATTTTTCTAGGTCAAAAACGTAAACCGTTTCTTTTCCATTAAGCTTTATGTAATATAGGAACTCTCCTCCATCGGAACCAACCGCAAAACACTTGTCTTCTTTGCTAAACACTCCATTACAATCCAAGAGTATGTCGGGACTATTGGGCAGCATAAATTCCTCACCAAAAGAGTCTTTCGGGAATGGGTAATTAAGCATGGTTTCTACATAAAAAGTTGGCAATTCTATTCCCAATTTTTCCTGTATTGCATTTATGTCGGCTTGATTCATTTTTTTATGCTATATGGTTGTTAACTTGTTAGCTCCGCTTAGTTCTTGAGACTAAAAGGGTGTTATTGCCCTTGTCCCGTTGTTAGGGATTATATGTTATGTTTTTAAGTCATGTTTTTTTCTTGTTTCTTATCTGCGGCCTTGAGACCAAAGGAGGGGCTTCTTAGGATGAGGACTGATTAGAGGGGAGCATTCTTGCTTGGCCCAATTGCTTTAATCGCATGTCCTGCGGACACGATGAAAGCTTAGCTGTTAGCTGCTGGTGTTTGTCCGTTAGTTAAGTTCTCCATTTTCCCAATAGTCTTTTGCAATGTCAAGTTTTGATAATACGTCCTTACAAACTTTTTTATAAATGTCGCCTAACCCAAATAAATGTTTTTTGTCGTAACGAAACCAGTCTTCAGTTAAACTACTTTCTGTATTCATATTTGATTGGATTCGCTTTCTTTTATTCATATCGTGTGCAGTCACCTTGTTGGGTTTAATCTCAAGTCCCCAAGAAGTCGTAAAACCGTCTGGTTTACAGTTTGCAATTTCAATAACGAAACCACCACCACTTCTGTCAAACTGAAATGTCAAAAGGTTTATTCGTTCAATTGTCTGTCGTCTAAAGTGCGGAAATGAACCCTTGAAGTTCAATTGTCGCAATACTGGAACAACAATTTCATTCAAGTTCTTATTTATTTCGTCTCTGTCCGAACTACTCATATTTTCTTTCTTTTTTTGTCAGTCGTTTGGTTATTGTGTCGTCCGCTACACTTGCAGCTAAAATATGTATTCCCCCCCCAAAAAAAATCCAGAAGTAGCATCTATATCGTTATTGTCTTTTTTTTGAGTTAACTAATTTATCCATTTGTAAGCGTTTGTTGTTGGATAATTTAGAAGTGTGTTTACTCCATTTTTATTCTTACAATATGCCAATTTACATCAATATTATGAATAAAAAACACAACGCATTCTACTATTGATTTAACGGATAAATATTTGTTTTTGGGTCGGTTTTGGGTCTAATTTTCTCTTTGTTTTTTGAAACCGCCAAATTGGTGTTACACTTATGTTTGTTACGATTGCCCTTCTCCTATTGTAAGGGATTATATGTTATGTTTTTAAGTCATGTTTTTTTCTCTTGTCTTATCTGCGGCCTTAAGACCTAATGATGGGCTTCTTAGTATTGGGGCTGAGAAGAGCCATTCGCTCTCATCGCTTGGCCGTTGGCCACTTCGAAAGCTTAGGTGGTGACCTCCCGCTTATTTTGTCACCAAGAAACCCGTATAGTCTTTTGGTTCAAAATAAAATGCAATACCAAGTATTTTCCATTCAACAATACCCAATACCATATACTCAAATTTATTTTTGTCATTCGTTGCATTAATATTTATAGAAAATGGTTTCCAGTTTGTCCCACTTATGAACCCACTATTTGAAGAGTAAGCACTTATTGGAATAACCAAATTTCTTTCTTTGTCTTTACCATATTTTAATCTTAATTCATATTTTGAAAATAAGGTTTTTTCTAAATCAATGTGAAGAAAATCTGTTCCATTAATTTTCAAACTATCCCCATTTGCAAATTCCCAAGTCTTAATTTGGGTAGAGTTAGACTCTTTGTTTTCATTGTCATTGCTAGAGTGGCCAATAAAAGATAAAAGTCCAAACACAAAGATGACTGATGCAAAAAGTCCAAGTTTTTCTCTAAGGAGTATCGTCGCTTTAAAGGAAACTGCAATAAAGAAAAGAAACAGTCCTATGTTTATTAAAGCCCATAATAAATACATCATAGTTTAAAGTTTTAGTGTTTCGGGAAGCTGGCAGCCGACGGTGACGTGTATGAAGCGTAGTATCCCGCAGGGTGCTATGATTTCATATACAGTGTTACCAGCTTTTTTTATTTCCAAAATTTCCACCCTTTCTTCTTTTCTTTTTTATCCAAATCAATCACTTCAATTTCGCCTTGGTTGATTTCTTCTTGATTCCTCAAGTCGTCATATTCATAATCACCAATTTCATTAACTGTGTCTTTGATAATTATTTTTCCTTTATTAATCCACTCCAAAGCATTTTTAGCATCAATAATAATTTCAGGATATAGTTTATCTAATAATTCGTCTTGTACTGCTTTGGTAATCTCGTTCCATGATTTTTGATAATTTCCTGCAGGCGGACAAGAAATTAAAAGTCCATAGGTTAATCCAAGTCGTCTCAGAAAAGCATAGCCTGAACAATACAAATCATAAGTCATTTCAATTGACTCAGCACATTTTTCATCCCTGTCAATTATTGATTCTAAGTATTTTGAAATCCGTTTAATCTCAAATTTACCGTTATCAATAAACGGTTCAACTATTTTTTCCAATTCATTGTATGCGTACTTGTCTTTGTAATTTAAAGATATTAGATCTGTGTATGTATCTTCAGGTAATTCTGATTCGAGCTCTTTAGTTTCATATACCCACTGCTCAAAGTCCTGAATACTTATTTTGTGTTTCAAGACTTCATAGAATTTCAGTTCAGTATATTCACTAATTTCTTTCATTTAATTCTGACTAACGTTTTTTTATGCGTTGAATATCAATTGATTATCACTTCGAGGTCTTCGCTTGTCAATCCAAATTTATCAATTTGTTTTTGAATTCTTTTGACCAAGCCTAGCTTTCTTTTTTGATCTAAAAACAAATAGCCTTCGGGGTTTATGTATCTTGTACCTTTTGTTACCATATTCCATACTATTACCGCCAATTTTCGTGCAGTAGCACTAATTGCTGATACTCTTCCTTTTTTAAAGTTTATTCTCTGAAAAAAATCTCTTAAAGGAGTTGAGTCTTTTAAATTCCCAATTGCATTCGCAGCGTTCCTTAAGGCTATTTTTAGTCGATTACTTCCTTTTGGAACCTTACTTGATATTATTTTACCACCAGTTTTCTTATTATTGGGAGCTAACCTTAACCAACTTGCAAACTGTTTGGCTGTTTGGAATTTCTTTATACCTTCTAAGCCAACTTCACTTATTAAATGCAGGATTGTTCCATGCGAAAAACCTTCAATTTCCATGAGGTCAACGCCTTCAAAATATTGGTAGCCTACTATGTTTAAATCTATGTTTTTGGGAGTATTTTTATTGATCCTTTTATGTGATTTTTTGTCAATATAATGTTGCCTTTTATTATCGTCTTGATCAATAATCTTATTCAGCATTTTCTCTATTTCTGTATCACAAGCTGTGATTTTTGTTTGAATGATTTTATACATATCAAGTTCTTGCTGAAGAGCAAATAAATAGTCCATTCTACCATTAGTTTCAAGAGCTTTAGCTATTTCAGCTTCTGATTTTCTACAGTTCCCATGTCTAAGCTCTGCTAGTTTTTCAGGTTTTGTTTCGCCTTTGCAAATTGCTTCTATTATTGCCATTCCTGTAAGTCCACATATGTCATTTACTACCACGTCCAGTCTCAAATTAAGAAGTCGCAGGTATTTTTGCATCTTCTTTTGAGTGCTTGCAGCCATGTCAAGTAAGTTGGCTCTGTGTCTGCAATAAGTCCGTAGTTGCTCGGTGGCTTCATCGGGCAGAAAACTACCTGATAAAAGACCAATACTGTGGAGTTTTTGAATCCAAGCACAGTCTTGAATGTCCGTTTTACGGCCTTTAATGTTTTTGGTAAATTTACCATTACACAAAATCACCTGAAAACCGCGATTTATCAAAACTGCATAAAGTGCCTGCCAATAAGTACCCGTGCTTTCCATGGCTACAGTGGTTACTTTGTTTTCGTCAAGCCAATCGGCAATGGACTGAAGGTCTTCATTAAAAACACCAAACTCTTTGATGTCTTTTTCTTTTTGACCTACTGAGACCCAATGAGAGCGGCTACCTATGTCAATTCCTGCGGCATTAGGATTGACAATTTCCATGGATAATGATTCAGTTTTTTGATCCATAAAATTTGAGTTTTAATTTAAAAAATACTCAAAGGGAGTGCTCTTTTGGAATAATAAATATTCTGAACGGGGTTTCGTATTCTGATAGTAACCGGAACAGAACCGCCACTTAAGTTATGACACACACTCCAACCAGGATTGCCCTCGTGCTATTACGCAACAGTTTAAAAATCGGCCTTGCAATGAGTTTTCAAATTTAAGGAATTGTTTCATAAGTGCTTCCACGTTAGCATACTAAGTTAATGGGCGAGGCTTATATGCTGGATTGCTGGTAACATATGTATACCCCCCCAATCCAGAAGTAGCATCTATATCGTTATTGTCTATTTTTGTATTAACTGGTTTATTATAAGTAACATATTCATTTGTGAGCGTTTGTTGTTGGATAATTTAAGAGTGTTTTTACTCCAATATAATTCTTACAATATGCCAATTTACATCAATATTTTGAATAAAAAACACAACACACTCCACTATTGATTTAACGGTTAAATAATTGCTTTTGGGTCGGTTTTGGGGCTAATTTTCTCTTTGTTTTTTGAAACCACTAAATTGGTGTTACACTTATGTTTGTTACGATTGCCCTTCTCCCAATGTTAAAGATAATATGTTAAGCTTTTAAGTCATGTTTTTTTCTCTTTTCTTATCTGCAGCCTTGAGACCGAAGGAGGGGCTTCTTAGTATTGGGGCTGAGAAGAGCCATTCGCTCTCATCGCTTAGCCGCTGGCCACTTCGAAAGCTTAGGTGGTGGCAGAAGTTATTTATTTGTTGTCCATAAAAATAAGTTTAGCTCTTTTACCCTTTATTTTTAAACAGAGATTATCGCTAATTTTTACACTTCGATTACTCTGTTCATTCAAAAGTGAAATTGTTATTTCCTTTATTTGAAATTTTGGCAACTTTTGTACTTCTATAAATTCAATTGTTGTTTCACCATTAGAAATTTTATTTTTAAATTTTTTACAATTATTTATCGTACCAAACTTTTGCAAATCGTCAATAAGTTTTTTGTCTGCAAAGAGTTTTATATAGGTTACCATTGCGAACTGTCGGGGATATTTTTTCCCATTTGACAAAATACTATTAAACTCAGAATACGGCATTGACCTACTTATTTGGTCACTTGTAAACCCTAAATACTCCAAGTAATCATTTTGATATTCTAAAATCGATAATTCATTTTTGGACGTTTTGTAGCTTAAAGTTTTGTACCAAGGAATAATGGTCAAACTGTCAAAAAAAGTAGTTGTAGAAGTATCAATTGGATATTTAAGCAATTTTGATTTTCCGATTATGTCGTCTAGGGTGCCGATTTTACGAGTTTTAAATTCAATTCCCCAATCGCCCAAATTGTCTCCAACTTTATCAGATTTTTTTGGTTGGAAAAATTCTATTGTAGAAGACTCTCCAACAAAGTATTTGCCTGTATACGAATTGTCATTTGTCTCTTGATGACTCTCCTTACAAAAAAACAAAGTGTCTATTAGAAACTTGTTTTGAAATAAATTTTTGTAGGTAATACTGTCAATACAAATGAAAATTGTATTGACATCAGTTTTATTATTTGGCTTTGTTTGTCCAAAGGAAAATAAACGCGTTATTATTAACAGTATAAGTAGGTAATGTCTCATATAAAACTGATGTCTAAGTTTAGGGCTTGGCTGTGTTGGGGCTGCTGCGATTCGGCACTCATGAACTGAAGCCAAATAGAATCAGATATGTTGAATTTAACATGTCACCCCGCCTTATGCAAAACCCTTATTATGCGTTGGCTTTTTTTATCTGTCTGCTTGGTGATTTGTCCCAAACTTGTGTCAATGTATAATTGTCAAGTTCTTTGTCTGGGTAATCGCCAGTTCTTGACCAAATTTCCAAATAATCAATGAGTCCATTTTTTACAAATACTTGTGCGTCTGCGTCAATATTTCCTGCTTCATCTTTAATGTCTACACCATTAATTACAAGTTCGTGTCTTTCCAGTTTGTATTTAGAAATTTGGTCTGAGTGAGAAAATGTAACAAATACGCCAGCTCCAGTATAGTTGTACCTTGTATCTGTCAAGAAATTAATCTGATTTCTGAGTGTTAGTCCGTCATTATCTCCGTCAAGCAACAAGTCTAAGATGTTAGCTATTAATTTACATTTTATCATGGTGTTGTCTTAAGCTTCTGACTAACGTTTTTTTATGCGTTGAATATCAATTGATTATCACTTCGAGGTCTTCGCTTGTCAATCCAAATTTATCAATTTGTTTTTGAATTCTTTTGACCAAGCCTAGCTTTCTTTTTTGATCTAAAAACAAATAGCCTTCGGGGTTTATGTATCTTGTACCTTTTGTTACCATATTCCATACTATTACCGCCAATTTTCGTGCAGTAGCACTAATTGCTGATACTCTTCCTTTTTTAAAGTTTATTCTCTGAAAAAAATCTCTTAAAGGAGTTGAGTCTTTTAAATTCCCAATTGCATTCGCAGCGTTCCTTAAGGCTATTTTTAGTCGATTACTTCCTTTTGGAACCTTACTTGATATTATTTTACCACCAGTTTTCTTATTATTGGGAGCTAACCTTAACCAACTTGCAAACTGTTTGGCTGTTTGGAATTTCTTTATACCTTCTAAGCCAACTTCACTTATTAAATGCAGGATTGTTCCATGCGAAAAACCTTCAATTTCCATGAGGTCAACGCCTTCAAAATATTGGTAGCCTACTATGTTTAAATCTATGTTTTTGGGAGTATTTTTATTGATCCTTTTATGTGATTTTTTGTCAATATAATGTTGCCTTTTATTATCGTCTTGATCAATAATCTTATTCAGCATTTTCTCTATTTCTGTATCACAAGCTGTGATTTTTGTTTGAATGATTTTATACATATCAAGTTCTTGCTGAAGAGCAAATAAATAGTCCATTCTACCATTAGTTTCAAGAGCTTTAGCTATTTCAGCTTCTGATTTTCTACAGTTCCCATGTCTAAGCTCTGCTAGTTTTTCAGGTTTTGTTTCGCCTTTGCAAATTGCTTCTATTATTGCCATTCCTGTAAGTCCACATATGTCATTTACTACCACGTCCAGTCTCAAATTAAGAAGTCGCAGGTATTTTTGCATCTTCTTTTGAGTGCTTGCAGCCATGTCAAGTAAGTTGGCTCTGTGTCTGCAATAAGTCCGTAGTTGCTCGGTGGCTTCATCGGGCAGAAAACTACCTGATAAAAGACCAATACTGTGGAGTTTTTGAATCCAAGCACAGTCTTGAATGTCCGTTTTACGGCCTTTAATGTTTTTGGTAAATTTACCATTACACAAAATCACCTGAAAACCGCGATTTATCAAAACTGCATAAAGTGCCTGCCAATAAGTACCCGTGCTTTCCATGGCTACAGTGGTTACTTTGTTTTCGTCAAGCCAATCGGCAATGGACTGAAGGTCTTCATTAAAAACACCAAACTCTTTGATGTCTTTTTCTTTTTGACCTACTGAGACCCAATGAGAGCGGCTACCTATGTCAATTCCTGCGGCATTAGGATTGACAATTTCCATGGATAATGATTCAGTTTTTTGATCCATAAAATTTGAGTTTTAATTTAAAAAATACTCAAAGGGAGTGCTCTTTTGGAATAATAAATATTCTGAACGGGGTTTCGTATTCTGATAGTAACCGGAACAGAACCGCCACTTAAGTTATGACACACACTCCAACCAGGATTGCCCTCGTGCTATTACGCAACAGTTTAAAAATCGGCCTTGCAATGAGTTTTCAAATTTAAGGAATTGTTTCATAAGTGCTTCCACGTTAGCATACTAAGTTAATGGGCGAGGCTTATATGCTGGATTAACGCCAACGTTTGGCGGTATGAAAAGTTGCCATTGCGGACTGCGTTATTATCCCCCGTGACAAAATTAATGCGGGCTACAACCCTTGAATAAACTACCAAACTGGCAATTTTTTATAACGTGTGTTGTGAGCAGTGTTTAATTCATTCTTTTCATTTTCTCCTTTATTTCGATCTGAGTTGTTCTTACAAATTCAACTTGAACTTGTCTATCAGACTCGGTGTTAATTGTTGTCTCAAAAATATAAGGCGTTTGATCTTTAGCTGACAGAGCAATTATTGTGAGTTCTTTCCCTTTCGGTATGTTTCTAAAAGAAGCAGACTCTTTTCTACCTTTAAAATAATACTCAGTCATTACACTCCTAATGTCTTTAAAAACGGCAAAAATACGGGCTCCTTGCAACGAATCACTATTCACAATTAATTGAATGTCGGTTTTTGGGTTTGAGTCATTATAAAATCTGTCACAATTTATCCACCCAAAATTCATTAGTTCGACTGCTTGATATGTTTGACGTTGGTATTCAATTTCTTTTTTTAACTCTTCGTATTCCTTTACTTTCTTTAGATATTTTTTGTACTCTTCTTCAGAAACATCTTCCTTATTTACTTTTTCAGGTGCTGCTAACGAATCAGATAAGTAATTGTCAAGTTCAGAAACAATTTCAATCGGTAATACTTCTTCTTTGATTGGTTTTGCAGGCTCTTTAGCGTCTGTGATAACTTTTGATTTAAAGTTCTTGTTGGTTGGTATCCAATTGATTTGTCCGAGACTGTCTCTTTCACCAAGGAAAAGTTCCATTTCATTTTCAGTCAGCTTTGGGAATTCTACTTTAATACCTTTTCCTTGCTTCATTTTAAGCTGTTTTCCATTAGAATTCATATTAAAGTAATATGCACCACCTGTCACAAGAATTTGTCCATTTGAAACTGTTTGAGCGTTATTCAAAAGCATACTACAGTTATCTGTCATTTCCAAAAGTTCAATTTGAATATTGTCCCCCAGTGGAGAGCCGTCAATTGTTTCAAGTCGATTTGGATCAACATGAATGATAGTTCCTTTTAAACCTGTAACTAATGTTACTTTATTAGAAGTAACAGTAAAACGCTGGGGTTTTTCCGCTATCTCTGCCAACAACTTGTCCACTTGTTTCAAATTATTGAGTGGATTTATTCTGACTGGTTTCGTTTGCTTGTCGTTGTTTGAATTATCCTGAGTAGCTAGTTCATTTCTACAACCATTAAGAATGATTGTTATTAGAATTAAAATCAGAAGTGTTTTTTGTCTCATAGTCAGTTTTTTTACATCGCTCACAACATATATCCCTCAAATCCAGAAGCAGCATCTATATCGTTATTGTCTTTTTTTGAGTTAACTAATTTATTATAAGTAATATATCCATTTGTAAGCGTTTGTTGTTGGATAATTTACAAGTCTGTTTACTCCATTTTTATTCTTACAATATGCCAATTTACCTCAAAATCCCGAATAAAAAACAGAATGCATTCCGCTATTGATTTAACGGTTAAATATTTGCTTTTGGGTCGGTTTTGGGTCTAATTTTCTCTTTGTTTTTTGAAACCGCCAAATTGGTGATACATTTATGTACGCTAAGATTGTCATCGTCCCGTTGTTAGAGATAATATGTTATGTTTTTAAGTCATGTTTTTTTCTCTTTCTTATCTGCAGCCTTGAGACCGAAGGAGGGGCTACTTAGGATGAGGAATGATTAGAGGGGAGCATTCTTGCTTGGCCCAATCGCTTTCATCGCATGTCCTGCGGACACGACGGAAACTTAGCTGTTGGCAGAAGTTTTTATTTGATTATTTCTTCTTCTATAAAACTAAATGCGTTTTGAAACTTTGGCTTTATAACCATTTCTCCTTTATTGTTTATAAATCCAAATTTATTCCCAACTTTAACCGGTGCTAATCCAAATTTAAAATCTTTAACTTCATTGTAAATTGGTTCAATTACCACTTTCCCCATATTGTTAAGAAATCCAAATTTTAAATTTTTCCCTTTTTTTACTCCAAACATTCCAAGTCCCTCGCTAAAAAAATCAGTCACATCAAATTGAGGCTCTATTAAATAGTTGCCCTTGTTATCTATATAAGTCCATTTTCCATTTACCTCAACCGCTGCAAAACCTTCATTAAAATCACGAATAAGACCAAATTTTTTATCAAAGACAAATTCTCCTTTTTTATTAACAAATGCTGAAATCACACCACCAGTATTGTTAAGTCCTATTTGTATTGCTGCAAATTCTTCTGAAAATGGATTAACTCCATTGTAAATTGGATCTAAAATTATTTGACCATTATCATTTATAATGCCCTGTTTTCCATTTTCGTCTGCAATAGTTGAAAATCCTTCATGGAAAAGTATAGCCTTATTATTTAATTTGGACGTTGGAATTACATTTCCTAACGTATCAATAACAACTTGAACTCCATTTTTTGCAACATTAGCCCTCCCATTAAAAAAATAAGGTAGTGTTCCCCTAAATTCAAAGTCAGTATTAATCTTTAGGTTCCCTTTACTATCTATATATCCTAATTTCCAATTTAGAAAATTTTGTATTGAATCTGGTTTAAAAATTGGCAATAATCCATTAGTAAAAATTGGCGGTATAATTTGAGGAGTAATATTTGGAAACCATGAATATTTAAAATCTGAAATAATATAACCTTTAGTATCAATTAAGCCTAATTTTTCATTATTTACAACGGGAACCACTCCATCAACTCCCACCGGTCCGATTAAGTCATATTTTGGATCAATTACAAATATATTTGCCATATCAATTAAACCCCATCGTTGGTTAATTTTGGCTGATGCAAATCCAAATTGAAAGCACGAGACATCCTCATACATATTTGGCACAATTTGAATACCATTAAAATCCATAAAGCCATATTTTGTTCCATCAAAAGTTATTGCTAGTCCATTTGAAACACACAGGTTTTCGATTTTGTCTTTTCCAATTTCTTTTTCCAAAAAAAAATCGCCTTTTTGATCTATGAACCTCCATTCATCGTTGAAATAAACTTTAGAATATCTAAATGTTGATATTTTTTGAGCGGTTGATTTAAATTCAAGAAAAAGAAATATTATAATTAGTATATTTTTCATAATTTATAAAATGCTGAATCCTTTATAATTAAGTTTCGTTTTTTGTGGTAATGTTTTAAATTTCTGCCAACATTTGTATACCCCCCCAAATCCAGAAGTAGCATCTATATCGTTATTGTCTATTTTTTAGTTAACTGGTTTGTTATAAGTAACATATTCATTTGTAAGCGTTTGTTGTTGGATAATTTAGAAGTCTCTTTACTCCATTTTTATTCTTACAATATGCCAATTTACCTCAAAATCCCGAATAAAAAACACAACACATTCCACTATTGATTTAACGGCTAAAAATTTGCTTTTGGGTCTAATTTTCTCTTTGTTTTTTGAAACCGCCAAATTGGTATTACATTTATGTATGTCGCCTTATGGGCATCGGTTTGGGGTTCTGTTACTAGCAGCGTTTTTTGAAACTATAGTCTATGAAAAATATAAGGTATATCTGTTTGTTGCTCTGTGTGTTAGGCTTGGTTTTGGTGTCTGAGGGTGTAGCCCAAATAGACAAAAAAGCCAGCAAAGAAACCAAGGCTCTGTATAAAAACCTCCGGAAAATCTCTCGTTCTAACATCCTATTTGGGCATCAGCACGCCACCGAATATGGCCACGGCTGGTATGGAGACGCCAACCGCTCAGACGTAAAGTCGGTTACGGGGTCGCACCCTGCGGTTATCGGGGTAGACTTTAGCGGCTTGTCGGGCAGACCCAAGGAGGCCATAGAAAAAACAAAGGAAAGTCTACGTAAAAACATAGTGGATACCTACGACCGCGGTGGCGTCACTACGGTTGCCTGGCATTTTGCCAATCCGGCCTCCAAGGGCGGTTTTTATTGGGTAGACTCGGTTTCGGCCAATGCCATTTCGCTGATAAAAGTAGGCGGCACGCACCACGAGCAATACAAGGAAATTTTACAGACCATCGGCGAATTGGCTCACTCGGTGAAGGGCAAAGACGGCAAACTGGCACCCATGCTTTTCAGGCCCTTCCACGAGTTTGACGGCGATTGGTTTTGGTGGGGAAAGTCGCACTGCTCCAAAGAAGACTTTGTGTCGGTGTGGCAGTTTACGGTTTCGTATTTACGCGACAGCCTCGGCGTTCACAATTTCATCTACACGTTTTCGCCGGATAATAATTTCACTACCGAAGCGGAGTTTTTGGAGCGATATCCGGGAGATGCCTACGTAGATATGGTGGGCATGGATAACTACGGCGACTTTGGCAGATATGGCAAATATAACCTCGAGGCAGCCGCAATGAAACTCAAAATAGTGTCAGACTATGCCCTGAAAGTCAAAAAGTTAGCGGCCCTTACCGAGACAGGCTTGGAGTCGATACCTAACACCACCTGGTGGACAGAAACCCTCCTAAAAACCCTGCAAACAGAGAAACTCCGCTTGGCGTATGTGTTAGTTTGGCGAAACGACAGCCGCAGCCCCATGCACTACTATGCCCCATATCCGGAGCATGCGAGTGTGGCAGATTTTATGAAGTTTTACAATGCCCCGTACACTTTATTTGAAGCTGATTTGAAAAAAATATACAAACGAAAATTTTTAGGAATACTATGAAAAAGCTATTGGTACTGATCGCATTATTCTCGTTTTCTGTTTTGGCAAATGCCCAAAACCCGGTCGGAGTTTTTGAAAACCACGCTGACGTGGGCACGGTGCTGCTAAAAGGCTCCGCCACGTACGATAACGCCACCAAAACCTACACCCTCAGCGGTTCGGGCGAAAACATTTGGTTTAGAAAAGACGCCCTGCATTTTGCCTATAAAACCATGAAAGACAACTTTTTGGTCAGCACCCAGCCGAGCCTTGTGGGGCAGGGGGTAGACCCACACCGCAAGTCAGGTTGGATGGCCCGCGTAGATGCCGACTCGAGTTCGGCCATGGTCTGTTTGACTGTGCATGGCGATGGCCTCACGGCGTTTCAGTATCGCAAACTTAAGGGCGGTAACATAGAAGAAATAAAGATTCCGATGCTACAAGCCGACGTGCTGCAGCTGGAACGCCGCGGCAGAAGTTACATCGTTTCGGTGGCCAAGTTGGGGCAGCCTTTTTGGTCGGTTGAAATACCCGACTTTGACTTTCCGGCCGAACTTATGGTGGGGCTGTTTGTGTGTGCCCACAACAAAAACGTGCTCGAGAAAGCCACTTTCCAAAACACCCGAATTTTCGCTGAGGTGAAGTAAAAGACCGAATTTTCGTGCGGGTTTTCGTTCATTTTTTTGGGAGAAACAAAATCGGTATTTCTATATAAACCGTAAGCTCGGCAAGGCTTACTGTACGGCTGTGTTTTTACTGAAAAAAGCCTTTAAATACCTAAACAAATACGCACTGCCTACGCCAATAAGTGCTCCGGCTAGCACATCGCTCGGGTAGTGTACGCCCAGGTTTATTCGTGAGTAGCCGATTGCCAAAGCCCATAAAAAACTAGGAATCAGTACGTACCATCTTGGAAAAGCAAGGCTCAGTGCGGCGGCCAAGGCAAAGGCATCGGTGGTATGCCCCGAAGGAAACGACGGACTGCCACCGGAGGTCACTTTTTCTATAAATGTGTAGGTAATAAATGGGCGGGGCCTGTCTATCGAATATTTGAGTAGAGTAGAAATCAAGGAGGCGAGCAAAATGGTGCCCAAAATAGTGTAGGCTTTGGAGGTTATCAAACGGTCTTTTTGTATACGACCAAAAATTAAAATCAAAAGGGCCAGCCCAATATTAAATGGACTGACACTATCTGTTATTAATCGAAAAATGGGGTCATAGTTTCTATTCCGATCTAGATTTATGTTTTTCAGTAATTCTATGTCTGTTTTTTGCGAAAAAGCTAAAAATGAGAGGGCTAAAAATGTAATACATGCAAATGCGATTTTCATTTTCTAGAAATTATATGTGTTAAGCCACTTATGCGGTTTTTTGTGGTTTTAAAGCTCTAACTATCCGGATTCTTACTTTTTAGAATAGTTAAAACTCGCTTTTAGTTCATTCACTTTTTCCATGGGTGGGTTCTCCCACAATACCCGCTGCGTTTTTTGGATTATAGAAGAATCAAACGGTGCGATTTCCTTTTTATATTCGGCCTCAAAGTCAGCTCCCCAATACCCAAACGCGTCTTTTATGATGTCCACATATTCCTGCTCGATCACGTTTCTTTTGATGTCGCTGCTGGGGGCAAGTGTAAATTCGGGAAGGGCTCTGTACGCAAACACGGGGCCGCCCTCTATCACAAAATCTGAGATTAAATCCGTGACTTCAAACCGCTCGTAGCCCAGCTCCCAGCCGTCGTAAGTGGGCAAGTCTTCCTCTTTTACGATATATAACACCCCATTTACGCTTGAGTTTGGGTCTTCTTTGATGTTTAGATAGAGTAGGTTTTGAGGGAAAATAGTATCCCCGGCCATCACCACAAAATTCTTGTAATATTTGCCGTCGGTTTGCACCAAAGGCAAGTCAGCGGGCCACGCAAATGTCCACGACCGCCTGTGCTTACTCAGGTGGGCCGATAGAAATGGCCCGTCATATTGATTGACGAGTAGGCCCGTTTCTATAAACTTTTTGGACATCAGACAGCCAAAACCAAACATGCCCACATAGCCCTTCGGAATCTTGAAAACTTCCTTTTTCTTTTGGCAGCTCGCCATCACCATCACCAATACAATTACGAGCGAAAGGTCTTTTAGTAGTTTCATGCAATAGCCTTATTTTGAGATACTGTCTTGAGTTTTATGTACAATTTATGCAAATGTTTTTACCAAACAATCTCATACGCTCCGCTTTATCTTCAGGCAGAGATGCGAGGCTTATGGGCTTTTAGGCCAGTGAAACGTGTTTTTGTTAGGTTTTAGGCGTATTTTGAGCAATTTCTTGTTTTATAATCGGTCTGAAGGGCGAAAAACCTTAGGGAGCATAGTGGAGTAAAACAGCAAATCACCTCTTCCGCTACCTGTAGATACGCTGCATAATCTGCTCGCCCACTTTGGGTCTGTAATGTGAAAATTCGTAGTAATTGGTCTTGGGTTTTGTGAGATCATTTATGCCAGAAAAATCATAAACGTATGCACTGCCGAATATGCTTTTCAGTATATCGAGGTCTGTCTTGTTGAATTTGACCTGCTGATATAAAGGGCTGATAACAAACCTGTAGTGAGTGTTGTGCTTATTAAAAATCGACTTTATTTCATGTAACATTTTTTTCTGTTTTGCTGAAATTTTTGGCTTGGTTTCAGTCCGGAATACCCCATCTCGCACCGGAAATAAGTGATTCATTTTTTTGTAATATTCGGTTACTGACTCCGCCAACATTTGGTCTAATTCTACCCATTGGGTTTCATTACTTACAGGCGTAATTTTGGTTTTGAAAGGCTCTATAACCCCTAACATAAAGGGTGAGTATTTGCCCCAAATCAAACGTGAATAATAGCAAAACAGGAATTTTGGAGTCAAGTAACTCTTCAGAAACTCCCAATGGAATTTGTAAAAATTTTCACCCGACAAGACCGGATGTTTTATGAAAAGGTATCCCTTGGAGTTGTTTTCGGTCATGAAAGTCTCATCTTTTTCAACGATGATCAAAACGTTATTCAGTTTCAATCCCAAAGAATCTATCAACTTTATTTTTTTATAAATGCCATAAATGGTCTCACTGTAAGCATCATAGGTGAAGATTGTAGAAGAATCTGGAAGGTGCTTTTGCCATGCCGAATGTTGAAAAGCAACGGTTCGAGAGCTCCCCAAAATATACGAATCGTAGTTCTCCTTGCGGTAATTTCTCAAAAAAATGGTGGTAGAGATATAATCCTTGTTTCCGCTCGTAATCTTGCTTGAAAAATCATCGTATTCTTTGACCACATAAAAAGGATCGAAAATAAGGTATGCAACAAGCAAAATGGTCAAAAAACCACCACCGATAAGACAAAATTTGTAGATATCCCGGAGAAAGTTTTTCATGGTCAAAATTGGAAATAGATGAAGGTTTGTTCATTACCACTTTCGTATACCATTAGCAATATCAAAAAGTAATAAAATGACCATCTGACTACTTTTAAGCGTCTTTTGAGCAATTTTTGTAGGGCAAAGTCTCCATCTTTTCCATACCATTCTATCACTAAAAAGAATAGCACCAAAACTCCCACAACATAAGAGTTTTCGATATGTGCGAACGCTGGAGTAGTAAAGAATGACAGAGAGAAAATTTGTGTAAATATTAGTTTGATTTTGGTGATTGACGTAACCCTAAAGAAAATCCAAATTAAAGACACCAAAAGAAAGGTTTTTATTATTCTAAAAAAGTCAAAAACACCTAGCAGTAAGTCATTTTTAAGCCACTTGTTTATGCTTTCATCCAGTCGGCCAGTAAAAAGTTTTGGAATTAGAAAAAGCCAGTTTGCTAAGCTCCAAAGCACAAAATTCCAGCTGGCTCCGTGCCAAAGCCCACTCACGCACATCACAAAAAAAACATTAAAAATCCTCCTGAGGCTCCCCAAATTGCCCCCTCCCAGCGGTATATAGAGGTAATCTCTAAACCAAGAACTCAGAGAGATGTGCCAACTCCTCCAAAACTCTACTAAACTTTTGGCAAAATAGGGATAAGCAAAATTGCGGATAAGGTTAAAGCCTAATAACTTGGCGGTGCCGGCGGCCATTTCTGAATATCCCGAAAAATCGGCGTAGATTTGGAATGAGAAAAAAATAGCCCCTAAAAAATAGGTGCTCCCCGAAAGGTTTTGTGTATCATTGAAAATGATATCTGCAAAAAAACCGCAGTTATTAGCGATGACTAATTTTTTGAAAAGTCCCCAAAGAAATTGACGGACACCTTCCTTGGCCATCAGATAATCAAACTTGCGAGGTTTTTGAATTTGGGGCAAGAGGTGCGTCGCTCTTTCGATTGGCCCGGCTACTAGCAAAGGGAAAAAACTCACAAAAACTGCATATACTACAAAGTCTTGTTCGGGCGATATTTTGCGGGTGTAAACATCAAAAATATAAGAAATGCCGTGAAATGTATAGAAAGAAATGCCTACCGGAAGTAAAAGATTGAGGAAAATGGGGTCAACTTTCACATCAAAATAACCCAAAAAATGAGCAAAAGAGGCAGAGAAAAAATCGAAATATTTGAAGACACCCAATAGGCCCAAATTGACGATCAGGCTTAGTATAAATAAATTTTTACGTTGAGAATCAGAGCGGCTGTTATGAATAAGATGCGAAAGAAAATAATCTAAAAGAGTAGAAAAGAGCAACAAAAATGTAAACCGCCAGTCCCAAAAACCATAAAAAAAATAGCTGGCCGCAAAGAGCAGCAGGTTTTGGTTTCGTAGATTTTTCTTAAATGCGAACCAATACGTAATGAACACAACCAGAAAAAATGGAATAAACGCAAATGATACAAAGGACATTTTTTACCTATTTTTAAAGTAAAAATATTGTCAGTCTTTTGTAAATAAAAAGCCAATTTCAAATTCTAATAGTAATCTAATTGGTCTCTTATCCGAATTTAATATTGAGTTTTTTGCACATAAAAAACTTGCAAATTTACCCTTGAAATTAAGGCTTTTCTCGGTTACGTTTTTGTGTTATCGGAGGGGATTATGGGCCTTTGGGCAAGTGCTGGGCAAATTGTATTTTTTGAGCTATTTTTCTCTTAAGGGTTGTTTTTAGGGTGGGGGAGAGGGGCTTAGAAGGGTGAGGTGGAAAATGCTGACAATAATGCTGGATAACCGTTTCTCCGAGTAAGGGTAAAAGTCTCTAAAGAAGCAAAAAGTTTAAGTGTATAACCACCCAAACTTTGATTGCGGTCAGGGTGGTCCGACAAATCAGCTTTCTTCTACTTTGCTGAATGTTATGCGGTCACCATTCTTCATTTTCGTTATAGTTCTTCAATTTTCTTTACATATTTTCTGTTTTCAACTGCAACTAAGTCACACTTATTCTGTCCGACAAAAAACGCTGAATAAGCCCAAGTGTTAGTCGGTCTCTTTAAATCTTCAAAGTAATATTGTCCTGAAACTTCAAAGTCCAACATTGCAAGTTCAAATGGATAAATTTTATACAATGCTTTCAATACACTTGTAAAAAAGTCGGTTAACTGTTTAGGTACTTTTGGGTTTTCAGTCCAAGTTTCATATTCTGACCCAAAGACCTTTTCAATTGCTGCCGTGTAGAAGCATATGTCAAACCAATTGAATCCAGTTTCGATAGGCTCGTCTTCCCAGATATTATAAGTCATAAATGGAATATCAAAATTTTCAAGTCTTATAAGTCCGCGGTGTTGAAAATTTTTAATGTTTGTCTCAATTACCTTAAAGTCTTCGTCAAAAGGTCCTGAAACATTATTCAGTGTCCAAATAAAGTCGGTATAAAGTTTGATCGGGGTGTTGTCAATACTTGGGCAAACCTGAATAGCAAGTTCATAGAAGCCACCGCATCTTAAATCTTTGTCAAGGAATATGTCTTTTTCTTCAGTCATTCTTTAATCATTGGCTGTCGTCCTATGGTGCCGCATAACGGCGAAGCTATGCGATCGGAGCTGCCGATAGGCGGGCTGGCGTATAGCTATGTGTTACCTGGTGGTTTTATTTATTCAGTTCAATTATAATTTCTTTTTTATTTTTTCAATTTCAATTTTATATTCTTCTATATATTTTATGTCATTTTCTTTTGTGGCTAAATCCAGAGCTAACTGTTCAGACTCTAAAGCTTCTTTTGGTCTTCCAGTTTTAAGAAGTAAATGGGCATGGGTGTCATAAAAATATGATTTAGGTTTCAATACAGTTGATTGTAATGACCAATCTGTCGCTTTTTCCAGTTCTGATATATCATCTATTAACAGATAAAATACCCATGATACTCGGTTTAAGGCATCAGCGGTATATTCATCATATCTGTTTTCTTCAATTTTTCTTAATTTATCTTTATCCTTTCTGTCTTCAATCACCTTGGAAGTTAAAGTGTCCAAATTTTCTTTTGATACTAAGCTAAAAATATAATCACCATTAATGAGTTCTTTTTCAACAAATTCATTCTTTTTTATTGAGTAATCTTTTAAAAAGAATTCAGCGAATTGATTGCCATATTTAATTAGATTTTCGGTGTCATTAGTTTGCGAGTAAAAATTAATTTTTTCTTCCAATATTTGCTCGCTAATTATGTGTAAACTCAGTTTATCGTCGTATAATGGAATACCTTCAAATTCAAAAGAATTGTTTTTAATAACTTTTCTATTGTATTTTTCCTGTAAAAAAGTTGCTTTTTCAAATTCTTCTTTGTCCATAGACATCTGAGCTGCCTCAGAAATGTTTTGAATTAATACTAATTGATAATATTCCCAATTTTCATCTTCTGGTTTTTCAGTTTGTAAAATATATTCTACGATTGGGTCATCTGTTTTAAATTCTTGATTATTAATAATCTGAATTATTTCTGTTGTGATTTCAAGTTTCCTTTTTGCATACTCATTAAATAAGTTTTGGGATTTTAAATGCACTTCAGAATTTAGCAAGACCAATTCATATAATTCTTTATCTGTGATGGAATTATTGTCTAATTTCTCTTCTAATATTTGTCTTTTTTCTAATTTTATTTTAGCCTTACTAAGTGTATCCTTAAGAACCTCAAAAATATCTACTCCTATATGTGCTGAATTAATAGGATTATAAAAATCTAAAGCATTTCCATTTTCATCAAATAATATAAAATTTGGGGTATAGTAAAGAATGAAGGTTTTTTGAATAGCATTATTAACTAAGTCTTCAGAATTTGTATTTAACTTATAAATGACATATTCATTTTCTAATAGTTCTCTATTTTTTTGAATTTTTAAAATTGAGTCAAGTTTTTTATCATCTGTTATATCTTGATAATCAATTAAACTTTGATCATATCTAATTATTAGTAGAGGTTTTTTTTCCTTTTTCGAGGCTTCAAATGCTTGTTGAATATTCATTTCGTTAATTGATTGTGAAAAAGCAGTTTTGAAAATAAAAATTAAAAAAAATATACTTAAAAGTGTTCTGGGAGGCATATTTAATTATTCTAAATTTTGTTAATAAATAGGTGTTTTTTATTTTACTAGAAGGTAACGAGTGGCTTAACGCTACTGTTTTTTAAGTAGTGTTTTTGTTAGTTATTTATTTTTGTATTAATTGTCTAATTATAAGTGATTTATCTATTTGTAAGCCTTCGTTGTTGGATAATTTTTAAGTGTGTTTACTCCATTTTTATTCTTACAATATGCCAATTTACATTATTTTTTTTAATCATAAATCATACAAACCCAAGTATTGATTTATCGGTCAGTTTTTGGGTTTTTTGTCCGTTTTTTGTTCACTTTTTTCAAGTTCTATGATCGCATCTATGAAGGTGTTTGCGTGTAGTTCTTTTAGGGTGGCGTAGGTTTTTTTGTCTTGCTGTGCCTGTTCGGCTATTTCGTATTTCATTTCTTGGTATTTCTGCCTTGCCCATTCATTTTTCCTCAAAAAATCACGTGACAAAATATGCCTTTCCAGTGCTTTGCTGCCAACCGGGCACACATAAAGATGATGTGTGATACGGTCTAAAACGGCGTGGTGTTGGTTTTCGGTGCGTTTAAAAACCTCTCTTTGGGCCAAGCCTTGGTTGCCATTGTGGTAGTATCCGTTTTGTATCAGAGCCTCTTTTATCTGCTCAAAATCACCTTGGTTTTCGTAGATAATATTCAAGTATATGATGGCTTTGGCGTCTAAACCGGGCACAGAAGTGCTCCCAATGTGTTCTATTTGGCAATTGATCCCGTGTAGCCCTATCTCAAGTTCGTGTTTTAAGTCTTCAAAGTCTTTGACCCAATCGGCGGTATATTTCTTGATTAACATGATGCTTTGGCGAGGCGTTTTTATATGTGCAAATTGGGGAAAAAAGTCAATTCTACAATGAAACTTCGCAGGGTCCCTATCGGAGACTCTGCTAAAGCAAGTCAATTTCCCAATGAAACTTCGGAGATTAAGTATCTATTGACTAAAAAATAGCAAATGATACACTAGAGCTACTAAAATTCGAAAAGCACTACTAGTAAAACCAAAACCTAACATAACGAAAAACCCATAGTGGGTAAAAGCGGTTAAAAACTACGGGCACGCCTAGTGCGAAGGTTAAGTTCAATCCTACGTGGCCCGATTGCTTTCATCGCATGTCCTGCGGACACGACGAAAGCTTGGTTGTTGGTGGCTGGCGTTTTATTGTCCGTTCAAAATTTTGCTTACAAATTCTGTCCATTCGTATTGTGGAATACTTTTGTCTAAATAGTAGTCTGGTTGTATGCCTTTTTCATCAATCGTAAAGTCTGGTATTCGCATACTTCTTGAAAGCGAATAACCTAATTGAAATTCTTTACAAGGCGATTCTGCAAAATACATATTAGAAATGTCCAATACTCCAAATGTAGTTACTCCAAACAGTTTAACTTTTTTACTTTGTTTAGCTTCTAAAAGAAATTGTTCGGCTGTGCTACCGTTTGCTTCGTTAATAATAACACCAACATTTTGAGGAAAAGGATAAATCGCATCCATTTTATCTTCCGAAACTATGTGTTCGTTCAGATTTACAAATTGTCCCAACTTACTTTCTAATTTGTCATACGATTTTTTCGCCCATTTTTTACCTTCATCATCAAAGCCATATTCAGGTTTATTGATAAAATCCAACATTCTTTGATTGTTAAGTTTGGTAGATAAAAATTCAACGCCGACTGTTCTTATGGGGTTGGTGTACAAGTATGGAATGATTGAACTATAAGAAGCGTCACTTCCGCCACCGTTGTTTCTGATGTCAATAATGAGATTTTTTGTTGCACGTATTTTATCTTTATTTACATTTAGGACACTATCAATACTTCTTTTGTAACTTTTGTTGAACGATGGTATCCTCAGATATAATGTAGTTTCGTTTAGTTTTTCTAGGTATGGTTGTCCTGCATTTAACGCCTTGAAGTATTGTACGTATCTAGGCTCATCTTCAATTTTAGGATAAATTCTTGAAAGACTAAAATTGCCTATTTGTAGATGATTGTTTCCCGTCATTGTTAAACTATTGGATTCCACAGCGGAATGGTCACGCACATAGAAAACAGAATTTGCTTTGTCTTCTGTTATGCTGAATTTTAGTTTTACTTGTCCTTTTGTCCAAGTTTCTGCACCAGATTCTATAATAAAACCAATGTATTTATCGCCTTCTTTTTTGATTCCAATTTTATATGGTTTGGTTTCCCAAATTCCCTCATAATCAGAAGTTTTCTTTTGGTCTAAATATTTTTTGAAATCTTCTGTTTTGATAGTGTAAGTTTCCCAATCAGAAAATTGTTTTTCCGATTTTATAGGATTGGTTTGTTGCGGTTGCTCGTTAAGCCTTATTGCAATATGACCCGAACGGAAGAATTTTAGCCACTCATAGAGTATAGGTGTGCACGCGTTAAGAGTCTTAGCATTTTGTACTTTTTCTAAAATTCTTTTATTATGGTCTTCGTATGTTTGTTCACCTTTGGTTTTTAGGGCATATTGAAATCCAGCGTCATTTTCTTCAAAGGTTTTCTTTACCCATTCATAGTTGGTTTTGCAATCACAGTCTTGGGCAAAAGAGAATGTTGTTGTAAACAGTAAAATGATTAGAATTAAATTTCTTTTTGTCATAATGTTGTTAATTTAACGAATCGTTGTTTTACGCTTGCAAGTAAAGTTTTGGGCTTTTGGCAGGTGGGGAAATAGAATTCCTTATGTTAAGCCATAGTACAAATGAATGTTAAAGTTCCTATTGTTCAAACACTTCCCTCAGCCCCACTTGACACAAGGAGGTGTTAGCAAACTTTAATCTTCTAAGACTAACTTTATTAGGTTTGAATCTTTATCTACTCCTATCAAATAATTTGGATTTTCTGTCAATATAAATTTGCAAATACCTTCAATTTTATATAGTAAATTTCCATCTAAACTCCATATCATCAAATTATCTTCAATTGTAGTAAAAAGCAATTTTGATTGGAAAAATTCCATACTTTTTATCATGTATTTAAATTCAGTTGTTTCCCATTCATACCCAAAATGTTCTCGAGATTTTAATTCAATTCTATCAAGTTTAGGTAATGTAAAAATGGTATGTCGCCCGTGGCTAGAACATATGGCAATTTTATTTTCATCAGTACTGAAAACCATATTATTACAACCAAAATTATGAGATACTTTAAATTGTTCCTTATAATTTGGCTCATAAGTAGGATGTGCCCAAACTGTTATTTTTTTATTATTTTTTAAGTCATATAGATATTGTTTCGTTTGATGGCCTCCTGTGAAAAATAACGAAAAATCTTCAGTAAATTTATGGATACTGTTAAACGTAACGCTAGGAAGAGTTGATTTAACACTATTATCAATGCTTAGAATTGAGTAGATATTGTCTTTATAAATAAATAGCTCCTCATTTTTTTGATTGATATTTACTAATTTCCCATTGATCTTAAATCTGTTAATCAAATCACCTTTTTTGTCAAAAAAACCTAGATTTTTATCGTCGAATTGGCCGATTATTACTTCTTTGTTTTTTAAGAAAAAATGTTCATAAATTCGCAATTGTTTGGAAGGTTTCTTATCATCATTTAACTCTATCTTGAATTTTAATTCGCCATTAATAATTGAATAAAAATATTGGTCTAAATACCATAGATTCAAACTTTCGATAAAGCCTGCTCTAATTTCTGTATAAGCAGATTCTCCTATTTTAATAATTTTATTTTCAAAAATTTTATCACCATTTTTATCCCATAAAATTCCTCTCCCGTTTTCATGGACTGTTATGAAGTTTTGTCCATTTTCTGAAGCGAATAGATTTTCTAATTTTGGTAAATTTGTAATTTTGAATTCGGAATTTATAAAAATATTACCTTCAATTTTAAAAGTTTCATTAGTTTTAATTTTATTGTAATTGGTATTTATATTATCTTCTTTTTCGCCGAATATTTTTTGAAGCGTATAATTTATTCGATTAAAATGGTGGTTGTTAGTTATATTTTCTTTCTCAAGAATAATTGCCTTTTTACTGTTTAGAATTTGAGAAGCTTGTTCTTTCAAATTCAAAAAAAGATATACATTCTCCAATTCATCAATTTTATTGGCAAGTTCCGGATTTGAAAGGATTATATTCCAATTGGAAAATTGGCTAAAAATTGATAAAGATTTAGAAAGTATATAGGTTTTAATTTTTTCAATTTCATTAAAATTATGGTGGTTTTCATCAAAAATTTTGGAATAAATTACAAATGATTCATGAATTCTCATTAAGGATTTATCAGGATAAATTGATTTTAAATTTTTATCCAACCAAGCCCTCAGTTTACTAGAATATAAATCAGTATCAAAATGTACATTAAACCTTACTCCACCGGTGCTATTTAAATAAACATGGTCTAAAAAAGAATTAAATTTGATATCACATTTAAATTCTCCGTTTTCAATTTTGAATTTATTTTGCTTTTCAAAAAAAACAAAACCAGATTCTGTTATTGATTTTATAAAGTCTTCATTTAAGACCTCCTTAATACTTATGTCTATCCCTTCCTTTAAGTTCATTTTTTGATTTCGGTGATGTAGTTTTTTTATGTTTGCTAACGAGTGGCTTAACGCTACTGTTTTTCGAGTAACGTTAATATCGCTTATCTATTTTTGTATTAATTGTCTAGTTATAAGTAATTTATTCATTTGTAAGCCTCCGTTGTTGGATAATTTTCATGTGTGTTTACTCCATTTTTATTCTTACAATATGCCAATTTACATTATTTTTTTTAATCATAAATCAAACAAACCCAAGTATTGATTTATCGGTCAGGTTTTGGGTTTTTCGTGGGTTTTTTGTCCACTTTTTTCAAGTTCTATGATCGCATCTATAAAAGTGTTTGCGTGTAGTTCTTTGAGGGTGGCGTAGGTTTTTTTGTCTTGCTGGGCCTGTTCGGCTAGTTCGTATTTCATTTCTTGGTATTTCAGTCTTGCCCATTCATTTTTCCTCAAAAAATCGCGTGACAAAATATGCCTTTCCAGTGCTTTGCTGCCAACCGGGCACACATAAAGATGATGTAAGATACGGTCTAAAACGGCGTGGTGTTGGTTTTCGGTGCGTTTAAAAACCTCCCTTTGGGCCAAGCCTTGGTTGCCATTGTGGTAATATCCGATTTGTATCAGGGCCTCTTTTATCTGCTCAAAATCACTTTGGTTTTCGTAGATAATATCCAAGTCTATGATGGCTTTGGCGTCTAAACCGGGCACAGAGGTGCTCCCAATGTGTTCTATTTGGCAATTGATCCCGTGCAGCCCTTTCTCAAGTTCGTGTTTTAAGTCTTCAAAGTCTTTGACCCAATCGGCGGTATATTTCTTGATTAACATGATGCTTTGGCGAGGGGTTTTTAGATGTGCAAATTGGGGAAAAAAGTCAATTTCTCAATGAAACTTCAGCAGAGTCCCTATCGGAGACTCTGCTAAAGCAAGTCACTTCCTCAATGAAACTCCGCAGAGTCCCTATCGGAGGCTCTGCTAAAGCAAGTCAATTTCTCAATGAAACTTCCGCAGAGTCCCTATCGGAGACTTTGCTAAAGCAAGTCAATCAAAAATCAGGGTGTCGACTTGTGCTAAGAGCCGTAAAAAAAGTAAGGATGAAGAGAGGCGTTTTTTTTATGAAAGTTAATTGAGAACTGTATTGGTTTTTATCTAAATCCGATTTAAAAGCCTTTAGGTTTATTTCAAATGCTTTTCCTAACAATTTTAACTACTCTGCTAAGGTTTATTTCGGCGAGGTTCCAATCGTAACCGTTAAAATTGGTGGTGTTGTTAAACTGCACCACCACCATGTCGGCGTCTTTGTAATATTTGGCAAAGCTCTGATAGCCAGGTATTAGGCCTGTGTGTTCGTATTCATAAATAGCCGAATATATTTCCTGCTCACCAGGGGCAAAGGCCGAGCCGTCATTGAGTGCTCGTATAAATTTGCCCACGTCTTCGGCTGTGGCCAACATACCAAAATCATTGGTTTTTAAGTCTTCGTCGTAGCCTACATAGTAGCCACTCATCACGTCGGCGATGTTTACTTCACTCAGCGAAGCGTAGGTGTTAGTGAGGCCAAGTGGGGTCAAAATAGCCTCTTTGATGTATTGGTCGTGACTGTAACCTACTGTTTTATCGATAAGTTGAGAAATCAGCAGATAGTTGGTATTTGAGTATTCGTAGTCTGTGCCGGGCTCAAACTTGGCGGGCAAATCGAGGGCGAGTTTTAGGGTTGCTTCTGTGGTTTTGGGCGGGTTAACCCAAAAGTTCGGATAGTCTGTAAAGTTGGGTATGCCGCTGCGGTGCTGCACCATCATTCTGAGGGTGATTTTGTCTGCGTGCTCTATGCGTGTGGCCAATTCGGGAAAATACTCGGCGAGGGTTTTGTCTAGCGAGAGGCGTTTGGCATGTACCAACTTTGCGATGGCCAAGGCGTTGTATAACTTACTGATGCTGGCTATTTCAAACAGGGCATTTGGCTTAGCCGGAATCTTGTTTTTTCGGTCGTGCCAGCCTGCGGTGTAGTATTCGGGTGGTTTGCCTCCTTTGTCCACATACACGATAATGCCGTCAAATCCGTTGGCGATGGTATCTTGCAATTGCTCCTCAACGGTGTTTGGCAAGGGCATAATCCAGGCTTTTACCAATACCCACGGCACAAAATATAGGGAGCCAATACTAGCGAGAATAAAGATGATTTTGAGAATACGTTTTGTTTGTTTCATGGCATGTTTTTATGAGGAAACCGTAATTTTTTCTCGCATAACTGCTATTAAATTACAGTTTTAATTTTGGACAAAACACTTAGTTTTCTTGGTAACCAAAATGCAAACCTAAGCCTTACGGTTTATCGTCTTATTTCAAAAATAAAAACATTCTTTAAAACTAGCACTAAAGTCGGTGGTTTTTAATTATTGTCGGCATACAATAAAATAAATAAAAATAGTATTCCTTAAAATCTTAAAAGAGTCCGTTCTGAAAATTTGAAACACAGTAAGTAAAATTGGTTTAAAATATTTAAAATCAAATTTTTAGAGAGGATCATTCTTTTAAGAGTGTTTTTTTGACTACTTTTTTTCAAAAAAAGTAGGGCCCCACCGGCAAGGTGACGCTTAGTGATTTTTAGTAGTACTTTTAAATAAAAGTCGAAAATGCACCCTTTTACTAATTTGGAGGCCATTTTTTGATTAAAAAAGTTTAGTGGGTCGCCTGTGGTTTTTAATTGAGCATAATTGTGTTTTGATAGTTAACATAATAGCTTTTTTTGTCAGTTTTTATACCAAAAAAAAATGCGAACCTTCGATTTGGGCAATGGTTCGCACTTGGTTAAATTGGGTGTCTAATGACTTATTTCCAAGTCACGATATCACTAATGTCTCTTCTCGATTTTGCAAAAGGCGGATCTGCTTTTCTATGGCCAAAAGCCACCATATATGATAAGCCATATTTGTCTGTGTCGATGCCAAATTTCTCCCTCAACAGTTCCTCGACTTTCTCTTCGTGGAATCCTTCTATCGGACAGCTGTCTATTCCTGTCAAAGCTGCGGCGGTCATCATGTTGCCCAAGGCTATGTAGGTTTGTTTAGATGCCCAGTCAAACAGTTTTTTGTCGGTATCTAAGTTAAAATCACGCTCCTGAAACTCCCTGTAAAATTTTAAGTAACCCTCAATTCTCTCATCAGAAAGTGACTTCACCTCTTTCATCATGTGCATGATGTATTCAGAGTCCCACTTGGTCATGGGTGCTTTCATGCTTAGGCCCAATACAAAATGGCTGGCGGTATCAAGTTTTAAGGGTGCTCCCCAGGCCACGGGTTTAATCAATTCGCGAAGCTCTTGGTCTTGCACTACTACAAAATGCCAAGGCTCAAACCCAAACGAACTTGGAGACAAATGGGCGGTTTCTAAAATAAAATTTATTTCATCGTCCGATAGTTTTTTTGTGGGGTCAAATTCTTTGGTGGCGTGTCTAAATTGAAAAGCATTGATAATGTCTTCTTTCGAAATATTTGGTGTATGCATCGGTTTAAAATTTGTTACTATAATTTTTATAGTTGCAAAAGTAAGTATAGTATTTTACCTTTGCAATAACGGTCAAAAAGGATAGTTTAATATTCATTCAGATTATGTATAGTTTTAAAGGAAAAGAATACCCCTGCTGTGCGAGTTTAACCATGGGCATGATAGGAGGCAAGTGGAAAACGGTGATTTTGTTTCACTTGCGAGCGGGCAAACTCCGCTACAATGAGCTGAGAAAAGAAATGCCTACTGTAACCGAGCGGACCTTAAGCTTGCAGTTAAAAACCTTGGAAGATGACGGCATAATCTGCCGGACGGTTTATACCTCTAAACCGCCCTTGAAAGTGGAATATTCGTTGACCGAATTTGGTAAAACACTGGTGCCCGTAATAGAGGCTATTGCGAATTGGGGTGTTTTTGCTGTGGAAAACTATGGGGAGTAATTTCCTGAGCAAATTGATGTTTTTTGATCGGTTTTACTGATTTTGAGTCATTGAATTAAACTTGCGTTTCGCTCCATAGTTTTTTGTATTTTTTGTATTTCTTATACAAAACTACGGTTATTATGGGATGAATGATGACAAACAAAATGACATTTAGCTGCTGATATGTGATGCCTATGGCACTGCTTACTACCTGCATAAGTTTTACGCAAATCCAAAAAATTGTTTCCATTTAAAGTGATTGTTTATTTATATATATTTTCAAAGAAGAACTTACTATTTGGTATTGGATTGATTTAAAAGTGCTTATGTGATTCAGTTAAAAGTAATGTTTCTATTCGAAAAGTAAATTTAGGTTTTTTTTGAAAATAATGCTTGATTTTTTTCTAGACTACGAGCTTTTGGAAAAATATGACCAGGCCTTCTTCTTAGTTTTTTTACAAAATTTAAACTTGCTGTTTCAGAAATATATGATTCTTTTTTGAATGGGAAGGGTGTGGTTTTATATATGTTTATCACCAAAAAAGGAGTTTCTCAGTGCTGAGAGAAACTCCTTTTTGCTTTTATTACTTCGTAAGTTTTTTAACCGAAAATACGCATCTGATTTCTGCTTATTTTACCGTGAGTTTGTAATGTGGGGTAGGGTTTAGCGGGCACGAGTACACGTATTCTCCTGCTTTTAGTTCCACTATTCCGGTGTATTGGGTTTCTCCTTTTTTGACTAAGTTGGTCGTAAATGAATTTGGCACCGCGGTTTTCATTACGTCGCCTTTAGCGTCTGCGGCTTTTTGGATTACAAACCCCAGATCCTTCGCTACGTTAGCGTTGGTTACTTTAAACTGGTATTTGCCAGGCTTTAAGTTTAAGTTTTTGGTCGAAAACTCACGTGACGTCTGTGTTAATTCTATGATGGTCACGTCTTTTTCTGTTGTTTGTGCCGAGGCGTTTAGGCTTCCCAAAAAGACACTTACTGCTACCAATACGGATGTGAAAATTGTTTTTTTCATTATTAAAATTGATTATTTGTTAAAAGATTATTTTTGGCATCCGACTAAAGTAAATTTTAGAAATAAATTGGCTTCAAATTGCCTTCAAGATACTTTTTTGTCTTGAGTGAAAATGCCACCGTAATTACTTTGTGTCGGCTGCCGCCTAGGCCTTCATTTTTCCGGTAGGCCGGACCCTTCAAAAAAAAACGAATCGGAGTGGCGTACCACCAAAAAAAACAGCACGGCAACGGCCAACCACCCAGCAAACTCACGCACTCAAAATTCTTTTAATCAGTAGTTTAAATTAGGAATATTTTCGGAAAAGAATTTCGATTGCGTTCAAACAGTGCTGGCTGTTATAATGAATAAAACTTATTTATTTTTATTCAGATACCAGTAAAAGATTATTTAAATTTTTGCTCAATACATTTTTGGGTTGTAGGCCATTTTGTCTGCCTACCATTTTGCCATTTTTAAAATAAAACAAGGCCGGAATACTCTTTACGTCAAACTGTTGCGAGAGTTCTGGGTTTTTGTCGATGTTTATTTTTGTGATGCTTACCTTGTCTTTAAACTCCTCATCTAAAGCCTCTAGTGTAGGATGCAAGGCTTTGCAGGGTCCGCACCAATCGGCGTAAAAGTCGACCAATACCACGTGGTTGTTTTCTATGGTTTCCGTAAAATTCGTTTTGTTTAATTGCTGTATCATGTTTTTTAATAATTTGATAATGCAAAGATGGGGCAAGCACAGGGGCAGGTGATAGGCAGTTTTGCCCGATAAGTTTGCAATTATTCCCTTTTTTGAAATTCTCCTGTTATACTGCTTGGTATAAGTGCTTTTTAAAGGAAATAAAAGGCCAACTGAATAGCATTTTGGTACGCGGGTCTTTTATAAACTTCAGATTTAAAGTGTATTTTTGAGGTCAAAACAATCAATATCTTATGTTTGAAATTCCTTGTTTACTTGCCGATCAGCGTGGTGTTTCTTTTTTTTCTACCGCCGAATACCCCAAAAACAAGCGAGGTGGTATGCTACTTTCCGAACAGATTGCCGTTATAAACTTTAGATTTCGAGAGAGTGAGGCGGGTTATACCACAGATTGGCACTTGGCTGGAGATCCTACTTTGATTATCATACAAAAAGGAACATTACGGATTTGGCTTCAAAACGGAAGTTTTAAAGATTTTGGTGCGGGTTCTCAGTTTATCGCCGCGGATAATCTTTCGGAAGGCGTGATTTTTGACCCAACAAAGCACGGCCACAAAGCCGAAGTAATAGGAAGCGAAACGTTATTTGCTATTCACATTAAACTGGTTAACTTTTATCTTCCTTCGTGATTTTTTGACTTTTGGTTGGGTTTTAGTTTTCTAAATTTTCTTTTGATTTAATAATTGTTACTTGAATCTAACCCCTCAAAGAAACTTTTGAAGGGTATTTTTGAAATATTTAGCACTGTCTGCCGCACTTTGTTTTGAGTTACTTGCAAAATTTCCACCTTGTTCTAAATAGTAATATTCAAGGCCCGACTTTTTTGGGTCAGGCAAAATGTTTTTGTAGTCTATCGAGCCATTTCCCAGTTCGGTATAGTCGCGGGTAACTTTGTCTATGTCTTTCACGTGCCACATCACAAACCTGCCCGGCTGTGCGGCTATCAGCTCCTTTGGGGTAGATTTTGACGAGTGCATCACCCAATACATATCCATCTGCAGTTTGACCAATTTGGGGTCGGTTTCTTTCAAAATTATGGTGTAACCATTTTGGCCGTCGTGGTCATCAAATTCAAAGCCATGGTTGTGATACGCAAAGCCTAGTCCGGCATTTGTGACTTGTTCGCCTATGCGGTTGAGTTTTTCGGACATCAGCTTAAAGTTTGAGAGCGTTCTTTGCTCCGGAGATATCCACGGCCATGTTATGTATTTGCTGTTTAGTGTTTTGGCTCCGCTTATGCACTGGTCCACAAAACGCTTCAGCTCGTCGTTTGATTTCTCTAAATACGGATAAAATCCATAATGCCCGCTACTCACTGAGAGGTTTAGGTCGTCTAATATTAGTTTAAACTCCGCCGATTTATAGCCGTAATATTTATCGTTTTCGTTGTCATATCCATAGATTTCGAAGTCTTGATATCCTACCGATTTTAAAAATTCGAGTGTTTTTATGGGATTTTTGGCCATTTCGTCTCGGATAGAGAAAAGTTGGTAGCCCATTTTGAACTTTGGTTTGGCCACTTCGCCAAAACCCGATGCCGGCAACATAGCAGCAAGGCCGATTAGTCCCGAATTCTCGATAAATTTACGTCTGTTCATTTTCTAAGGTTGAATTTTGATTAAAATCTGTTTATCAAGCGTGTGGCTTAGTAAAGCTACTTTTTCTAAACGCTATCCCTTCTAAAAGGGGATAAAGATATCCCTTAAGTTTCAGTCCTTCGTGTTTTTTGTTTTAGAAAAATAAAGCTTAAAAGGCAATTTGTGATTAGATCCTAACACCTGCTATAACCGTAAATCGGCATGTTGTTTTGCCTAAAGTTTGCTTCCTTGAATTAAAATGCTGGCTCTAATTGACTGTTCTTTGAGATGCAAAAACTTTTTTCTTTCTTCGTCTTTTTTAAAATTGTCAAAGTCTTCTTGGCTATCAAATTCTACTAGATGAATTTCATAAGGCTTTTCAATATTTTTTTCTATAATACAGTTATCTGTTGGTCGAATCCTTAAAGTAAGTCTGCCGTTATATTTTGAAATGGCTGGAATTGCAACGTCTTCAAATTGATGAAAAATCTCTTCCTGGCCTTCAATAACATATATAAGTTGAATTAAATGAATCATATCAATAGTTGTTTTATTCTGAGTAATTGCCAATTGCTTTTTTGGCTTTTTGGTTATGTTTAAAAATCATTTTTTCTGTTGCTTTTATTCCTGAGCTTGTGTTTGTAGCTAAGGTTTCGCGGGTGTTGTTTTTAGCAGTTCTGCTTATTGTGACAGCGAAAATCTTACGTTTTTATGGGTGTGTAAAATTACTTAAATACTTGAAATTAAGGGTGCTATATTTAATAATATGCGATATTTTTTTTTCTCCCAAAAAACTAATTTATAATGCGATGTCATATTCCATTCTCTCTGCTGTTTGCTTGGCTATTTCAAGTCCGAATAAGCGACTAATGATATGAAAGGACATGTTGATACCCGCAGATATTCCGGCTGAAGTCAGAAGGTTTCCTTGGTCCACAAATTTCACTTTTCTAATTACCTTAACCCGCGGATAGTCGTTTTCTAGCCTGTCTAAATCCATATAGTGTATAGTTGCGTTTTTATCGTTGAGGATGCCGCATTCGGCAAGCAGCAATGCACCCGTGCAAACCGAAGCCAGGATATTTACTTGTGCATACTGTTTGTTAATCCAATCAAGCACGTTTTTATTCTTGATTTCTATTTCTTCTGCACAATAATTGTTCTAGTAATTGTTTCACACATCATTGGAAAGTCCATAGTATTAATGGTTAATAATTTATTGGTTAGTATAGTCAATTTAGTTTTTTTAATTGACTTTTATTAAACAGACATAATTTTTTAATATTTTAACTTGGTCTTTTAGTTCCTTACTCGATTGCGATGGTGATAAATTAAGTTTTTTAGAATTCGGTAGCATGTCATACAAATTTAGCAAATAGGAAATTTTAATAGCATAATTTACATTTTCCACCTCCATCCCAACCGCTTTGCTGTTAAGTCGAGCAGATGTAATTCCAATAACATCCCCTGAATTATTAAATAGTGGACCACCACTATTTCCAGGTTGTAATGGAACGGATATTTGATAATACCTCATATCGTCATCAATACCTGAAATAGAACTTACGATTCCGTCAGTTACTTTATAATTTGTTCCCATAACATCATTTAAAGGATAACCAATTGTAAATGCTTTTTCTCCTATATCGGCTTTTTCAATTAATGAATATGGTATTTCAGATAATCCTTTAAATTTATCGTCTTCAATTTTTATTAAAGCAACATCGTTTTTACTATCTACAAGTAAAACTTTAGCGGAATATCCAAAATCCCCAATTTCATTTGAAATTTGAATATTTATCGTCTCTGCATTTTCAACTACATGAGCATTTGTGGCTATAATTCCATTGGGAGTCAAAAAGAAACCACTGCCAGAAGATTTTTGGACTTTATTGAATGAAATATCACCGTCTACTAGAGGATACATTTTTATGAATTTATCCTGAGTTTTTTCTCCTGTGTTTATATCCTTTAGTTCAATTGAAAGTATTGCCTCATTTTCTATATTGGCGAAAGATTGGTATGGTTTTTTATTTCCCATATACCATTTTGCTGAATAAAATCCTTTCATTGAGCTTTGCTCAAAAATTGCTTTTACTTCACCAGGCTTCCAATGATTATATTCACACTCGATAATAATTGCTTTATATTTATCATCCTTACGTATAATTCCAATTTTGTAATATGGCATAACTTCACTTTGGTAAGACTCATAAATACCTTCTATGATATCTAATTTATTTTTGGACAAATATTCTTTAATTGATTTTTCTGTTTCATTTGTAAATTCAACTTCTGGAAGATTTGCTAACAGTTTGTTTTGTACTGATTTAGTGTAGTCAAATTTGAAATAATAGGAATTAAAATCAGCCATAGCACGTTTCGTTGCATTTTGAAATCCTGACTTATAAGACATAACCACAGAACCTGTATTTCCTTGTGTTAAATAAACTGTTTCATTATTACAGTTAATAAATTTTATTGTAACATAATCAGGTGTAGAGGAATAAAAATTTGCTGTGTGCTCAATCATACAAGAAACCGTATAACATGGATTATTTTTAATTTCTTCAGTTATACCTGTTTCTTCTATAATTTGAAATTTGGATTTTTCTAAATTTCTGATAACAGTTTGCCTAATTCCCCATTTGTCAAATGTACCGTCATTATATCGAAGCGATGGTACATAAACATATTTATAACCATTCAAATTTTGAATTATGCTTTGAGGAAAAGCTTGAATTTGAATTAATATCAAGAAACCAAAAATTTGTAAAATCTTTTTCATATCATTTTTATTTATTATTGCTCTTAACCGGAGTAAAAGGGTTGTTGCGTGTTTTAAGTACCTAATTTAGCAAATACAAACCGAATAGAAAATCCGCGAGTATTTTCGTGAGTGGGCCAGAACTAGCAATAAATTATATACAGTGTTTGGTACAGTATTTATTCAATTCCACTTTGTTTTATCAGGAAGATTATATTCGTTCCAGTCAAATTCAATCCGTATCTAGTCATTTCATCATCTACTATTTGTGGCGTTTGACCTTGTCCGTGTCCTCCTAATTTATTTCTAATAGTTGGAATTCCGCTTTCAAGTAAGTTTTGCAATGAAGTGAATTGATTCTGTGTAAAAGATGGAACAAGTTCGTTTTGAAAACAAACCTGAATTAATTTTCTAGCTGTATCTCTTTCCTTAAATTCCCATCCTTTCTCTTTACAAATAGTTTTCATAACACTTTCTAATGCTTTTGAACATTCTGCTAAGCATTCCTTGTTTCTGCCGTGTCGATAATGTTCGTGAGCTTTTAAATATTCTTCATTGGCACCTTGAAACTTTCTATTCCAAAGCAGCGAAATTGTTGGTTTAGTTATTTCCGAATGTGTATAAGTTGAATCAACTCGAATAATTTCGCCACCATCAAAAGAATATCCAATTCCCTCTTCTTTAAATCTATCGTTTAATTCACTTATTGCATCATCTGGATTTAATTTAGGTTTAGCATAGTAATTATATTCTCTATTTGTCCTGATTATTCTGTCAGCATATTTAAAAGTCAATTCTATAACATCGAGAACTTTATCATTTTCTTCTGTTTTTAGAAAGAAGTTTAGGACTTGGTTTTCATATCTTCCATTATAATCACATTCTCCTAATTCAAATAGTCCATATTCTCTACATAGTGTTTTTTGTATAGACTCGTAAGAACTTTGAATTATATTATTATTTCCGTAGATGTCTTCACCAAACATATCTTTGATTATGTGTACGATTTTTACTCTTAATCCATTTGGAATTTGGTCATAAGTAAATATTTCAGGAATTTCTCCCCTTAATCTTTTTTGTCGTTTAGAAAATAAGTCAAATATGGGCATAGTTCTTTGGTGTTGCTTTATATTGTACCTAACATAGTCGTACCCCCCCAAATCCAAAAGTAGCATCCAAATCCTGAGTGTCTATTTTTAGTTAAACATTTGAATATTAGATACATATAGGTTTGTAAGCATTCGCTGTCGGATAAATCTTGATGGTTACCTATGCCCTAAATATTTGACAATTTACAGCAATATTTTCAAAATAAAACATTCCCATTTCCTCTATTGATTTATCGGTCAGGTTTTTGGTTTTGGAGGGTGGTTTTTTGGGTAAGGTGTTTTGGTCTTGTAGCTGATGAAATTTATTCAGGGTGAATTTTGGACACTTGCTTTTTGGCTTTTTTAATTGATTGGAGTGGCTATTGCCGTGCGTATAATGGGGTTACTGGGGCTGGTGTGCCATTGAGAGGTCTTTTGTAGCCTTTTCGGTCTTTGGCCGTCTATTTGATTGGCTGTTTTTTTTATTCAATTTCAAATATGTCATTAATAATTCGGTTGACTATTTTCTTTGTTCTTGGTACATTGTCAGCGTCCAGATATTTTTTCAGTCCGTTTGCAATACTTTCCAGTTTAGGATCGTCCTTAAGTTTTGGCCTTAATTCTCTCATCCAAGGCGATTGATTTAACCTTTCGCCTTGAGTCGTGCAGAACATTGTAGCGTCAAGAGCAACTAAACTCCAAGGTCGTCCCTTTTCAAGCCACATTTCCGCTCTTTCCCATGTGAAATTCGAGCTAGCGGATAAATGTCCCCAATCCTGCGTCACATTATTCACTCTATGCACGTTTTGTTCCACCCAATCTAGAACGGGTTCATATTTGAGAAAATTAAGTGGTGCCATAAATTCAGCCAAGTATCGATTCTCACATTTGTTTAGTTCTGAAACAATTATTTCAAAAGCATCTTCAGTATCGTGCTTTTTAATTATTTCTTCCATTCGGATTTGAAAACTTTCTACTTTTTCTCTATCGTGCATCTAGTGTGAGTATATATGACTACCAACATTAGGTCTATGTTTTCGAAAGAAATAGCGGGGTTGAAACGTATCAAGTTACCACCTCAAAGTGACGCGATTCACTAGATGCCCTCTGAAGCACTTATGAATTATACACATTCTTCCGGTTTGTGATTTGATCAGGATATATCTCTATGACTTTCCCATCCCTAGAGACTATAAGTGGAGTTTTTTTGTATTTCTTAAACTCTATTAGTTTCTTATATGCTATCTCTAATCCCTCAATTATTTTATCGCTATTATCCATGTCAGTTTGATTTGTAGGTTTCTAACAATTGATTCCACTTTTCAGTATTTTTCAGAATCACTCCTGTACTATTTTTTCGAGCAATTATTTCATATGGCTCACCAGAATTGTCAATAAACATCCATTGATCGACAATAGATTCAAATATTCCAAAGAAATTCTTCAATCCATTTTCATATCGTCGTCTAATTACATCTTCTGGGATGTTGTGCCCACCCTCTTTCACCCGAGTCTCAACCCTTTTAACGGCTAAGTCAGGGGTCCGTAACCAAAAAAAAAGTAATGTAATTTGGTATCCGTTCTCTTTAGCTTTTAGAATAAAATTTCTATAACTTTTTGTTGCTAATGTAGTTTCAAAAGCGAAATCTTGCTCTTTTACAATCAATTTTTTTATCCTTTCAAGCATTAATTTTCCAGCCTGAATTGCAGCTGACTCTGGGTGAAATGGGGAAAGCCCTTTAGCAATTTCATCAGCATTCACAAATTCGTCACAGTCCAATATTTCAGGTAAAATCGTGTAAGAGGCAGTTGTTTTTCCTGCTCCATTGCAACCCGATATAATAAAAAGTCTTTTCAATTCATTTTTATTTTAAACAAAAATACCAATTTCATATAGAGGATGCTAATTATGTAGATATTTTCACTCAATATTCATAATGTTCTGACGCTTGGCGAGGTTACGAGCTTCGTAACCGATTATTTTTCGATAAAGATAAATTTCGTGCGTAATGAAAACGTTAATTTTTCACAAAATACGCAATCTTGTCTAACGGCTGCTAGCTCTCTTTTTTTAATGTCCGTGGTCATTACCTTTTGTCATTACTTTTTTATAAGACTCTTTTAATAATTTACCAATTCTTTCGTTTTGCCTTGTCAATATTGGAAGAAGGTTTTTATAGATTTTTTCATTTTGTTCGTTTTTCGGATGTGGTCCGTCAAAAATAAAGTTGAAAACACTTTTAATTTCCTTGTCTGTTCTTTTTGATAATGCTAAGCAAGCTGCATTCGTATCATTGGTTAGTCGGCCTGCAAACCCAAATGCTTCTTTAATGTTGTCAGCTTCCCAAACTCCGTCCAAGCATATGTTGATGTATTTGTCTTAATAAATGTCTTTTTGAATGGAGTTTAATTTTGCAAAATACTTAATCATTTTTTCCCCATTCGGATAGTCGTAAAGTGGAGCCGTACCTTTATTTTCGTCAAAACCAAAGACATTTTGCATTTCTTTAAATGAATTTGGGAATGCACAGAAAAATCTCTCGTCAGAAGCTATTTCCTTTTTGTCAAAGTATTTTGATAGTGTGTCAGCTTGCTCTTTTGCATTTTTGAACTTAAATAAAGGACAATCAAACTTTACATTATTTGCCGTTTCTGCAAAAGTGTTAATAGTTTTGATATTGTCTACTTTTTTCTCATTATTACAAGAAGCATAAACGAAAATTGTCAATAGATATATGAACTTCTGTTTCACGTGGTAGTTTTTAAAATTACCGCCAACCTAACAGTATCCCCCCCAATCCAAAAGTAGCATCCAAATCCTGAGTGTCTATTTTTGCATTAAACCTTTGAATATTAGACACATATAGGTTTATAAGTATTCGCTGTCGGATAAATCATGTTGGTTACCTGTGCTCTAATATTTCCCAATTTACAGCAATATTTTCAAAATAAAACATTCCCATTTCCTCTATTGATTTATCGGTCAGGTTTTTGGTTTGGGAGGGTGGTTTTTTGGGTAAGGTGTTTTGGTCTTGTAGCTAATGAAATGTATTCAGGGTGAATTCTGAACACTTACTTTTTGGCTTTTTTAATTGATTGGGGTATTTATTTGGAATGATTAGGGTGGCTAGTGCCGTGCGTGTTGTGTGCCCGGGCTGGCGAAGCAATAGCGTACGGTAGGTTTTATGACTTACGGCGATGTACGCGACTGGTGGCTGGCATTCTTAGTCAGACGATTTATATATAGGAAACATGCGTCTAAAATTTAAGTTGTCATAGTGGCGTCACAAATATGTATTTTGTGGCATTAATGAATCTGTTCCCCAATTGACTTTGTTATTGCTGACTTTATTTTGCCTGTGTGTTCCGTGGTTTTAGATTCAATAAGCATAATAAGGCACTCTTTTTTTGAGGAAACTCTATGATTTTTTCCTTTTTTCACAACAAATAGGTCGCCTTTTTTTAATACCAGGTCCGATTGATTTTCAATTTCCATTAGAAGTGTCCCCTTTGCTATGTAGAACAATTCATCTTCATTTTCGTGATTATGCCAAGGGACTTCTTGCCCCTTTATTTTTACGACTTTTATGTATTGGTCATTTACTTCACCTATGATTTTTGGTGAAAAATAGGTGGTAAGACTTAAAAATGCATCCTTTAAATTCATTTTTTAAACAATTTGCCTTTTATAATTTTACCCTCTCTTTTTGCTCGATAATAAAGTACGATTCCAATTAACAATAAAAAAGTTGCTGTAAAAATTGAATCTTCAATCCCAACGGCACCGCCTGTTAATAGTTCAGGGCCATTAAATTTTGATTGAATGATACTGCCCATATCATTTAGCCCTGTGAGGTTCGAGCCATAAAAAGGCTGTGCGAAATTCCATCCTAAATGGAAGAAAAATGGTAGCCAAATTCTTTTGGTGTAGACAAACATCGTGGCCATAGTAAAGCCCCAAATCAGATAATAAAAAAGACTAAACAAGTTGGAATTGGGATTGAAAATATGTTGAAGTTCTACTAGCATTGCTATGACAAGGGTTATATTAGTGCCTAACCAATCTTCACAGACACGAACTATTAACCCTCTATGAAATAGGTCTTCAACTAAGGCTGCAACCATTAATACCGTGAAAAATTTTATAGAATATTGAGCAGTTGAAATACTAAAAGCTTGATAATACCCTATTAAGTATAAAATGAATATTGATAATGAAATTGTAAAAAAACCAAAGAAAAACCCTCCGAACATTTCTTTAGGTAAATGTTTCAGGGATAGTTCTGTAATTTTTCTTTTATCATATAAACGGAATAAATAGTAATAAGCGGCTAATAAAACTAAAAAAGAAAAACAGTGAATGATTGGTTTTGCAATATTTTCATCTTGAATAATGGTGTAAAAAAAAGGTTTTAATACAAAGTTTTGAATTAAGACAAAAAGAGAAAAACAGAATACAATTCCAATGATGATTTTTGTTAATGGAAAATAAAGTACTCTTTTGATAGTCGCTTTCATAATTTTTTTTATTTGAAGTTTATGCAAATAAATGTATTTAATACCTTTGTGGCAAGTACGTACAATATAGTACCCTACATACCAAAACTATAGTATTGCTGATTATCAATATTTTAAATTTGTTAATAAATGAAGAATAAAATTAAAAAGGCACATTGTGCAGTTGATTATGCGTTCCAACGAATAGGTGGAAAATATAAGGGTCGAATTTTATGGGTTTTGAGGGATGGCTTTTTGAGATATGGGGAATTAAAAAGAGCGGTGGTGGGTATAACTCCAAAAATGCTTACGCAAACACTAAAAGAATTGGAAGCCGACGAACTAATTGCTAGAAAGGTATATTTGGAAGTTCCACCGAAAGTCGAATATTCACTTACTGAAACAGGAATGCAGTTAATACCGTTTATTAGTCAAATGAGAAGTTGGGGTGAAAAGCAAATGTCAACAAACTGAAACTTACCTGATCAGGGTGATGGGGTGTGTTTGGAGCGGTTTTGTGTACGAAACGAAGCGTGCAAAAATCACACTAGTTATTCGGATTAACACATATCCAAATTTTTAATTTTTAAGTTTACTTTTTTCTTTTAGGAATATAACCAAATTAAAAATTTGGCGTACTTTGAAAATATGTGAAATCCTCTCGGGAAGCCTTTGCTAGCTAAGTTTTATAGACGTTGCTGCCACTTCGTTATTCATTTTTTATTCCAAATATTTTAATCCATTTCGGCTTATTGATGCTAAAGAATACTCCACCAAGGATCATTATTATTGCTGTGGCAACCCCAACCATTCCAAAAAAAGGTGTTTCAGGTATTCTGGTTAAAACTTCTGATGCAAATGCAGCATATAATCCTATTACTGACCAATACATAAAACTAAAATGCCTAAATGCCCAAGTTTTTGTTGGTTTTTTAGTCCAAACAGGTATCATTCCGAAGGCAGTTGTTAGAAGACTTGCGATGGTTGCATAATGAAAAATTCCCCAACCGTTGAATAGCCGATAAATCATTAAAGATGTAGTTAATAAAATGGCCATACTTATCACATAGGCATATCCAATTTGTTTATGTCTTTTAGTTCCTTTTTTCAATATCAAGATGAATGTTCCGAATATTAAAGCAAATAAAGACGATAAAAGGTGAACCAATCCGATTGTATCTCCAACTAAGTTTTCCATTTAATTATTGATTGATATTATAAATCAAAAATCGAACTATTTTTTGGAATTAAAACTCTATTAATTTTGAATTGCAGATTATTAAGGATGAGGTGTTTTTAATGTATACCAACGGAATTTGGCACTTTGAGATGGCTAAAAGTTCGTAACCGTTCAGATTTCGGCTTTACGAAAACTTGATACGAAATGATATTTCCTCTAGATTTCAACTAGGTCAAAATGGCGGTTAGCCGTTCGGTTTTTTTACTTGAAATAGTTGTTACGCTATCTAGATTGTCTTCTTTGTGATTTACTATTTGGTTACAAGAAATTAATGTAAAAAATGCTAAGAAAACTGATTTATAATTCTTCATTGTTATTTCTACGTTCTATTAAACTGACGGCAAACATAAGTATCCACTCCCCCAATCCAGAAGTAGCATCCAAATCCTGAGTGCTTATTTTTGCATTAAATATTAGATATATATCCATTTGTAAGCATTCACAGCAGGATAAATCGTGATGGTTACGCATACCCTAATAATTTAACAATTTACATCAATATTTTCAAAATAAAACATTCGCATTTCCACTATTGATTTATCGGTCAGGTTTTTGGTTTTGGTGGGTGGTTTTTTGGGTTGGGGGTTGGGATTGAGTTTTGATTTATCACCTACCCAATCTCCTCAAAAAATGCTCGAAGTTTGCTTTCGTCTAGTTTTCCGTTGGTTCTTACGCTGCTGCAAAGGTCTACTCCGAAAGGCTCTACATGTGCTATGGCTTGTTTTATGTTGTCTTTGTTTAGCCCACCAGCCAAAAACACCGGAATAGAAATGGATGCTCTGATAGTTTTGCTCAGGTCCCAATTGTGTGTACGGCCGGTTCCGCCCAGTTCTTTAATCGCCAAGTTGGGGTTTCCGCTGTCTAGTAATATGGCATCCACATAGTTTGATATTTCGATGGCTTCTTTTACCGATTTGTCGTCAATCACATGTATAACCTGTACCAATTTCACATGCGGAAGTTCGCTGCGAAGCGTTTGGTAGTCGTTTTTATCTATGGTATCCACTATTTGGATCGTGGTGGTGTTTACTTTTTTATAGTGCCTAATAATGTCATCTACTTTGGTTTCGCTTGTGAGCAAAAACGTAGCGATAGGAGGGGGCACCGACATGGCAATTTGCCCGATAAGTGCATCGTCAATTATGCCTGGTCCGCTGGGCATGTGGCCAACCAAACCCAATGCCGAGGCTCCATATTTGATGGCCATTTTGGCTTCTTCTTTACTACTTATACAGCATATTTTTACTCGTGGTCTATACATGGTTTTGTTAGGGTTTATGTTTGCTTTTTTTCTATTTCTAGGTCTAAAAATCAATATCCGCTATTTTTTTTAATCTTTAATAACACGGAGTTACAAATATACTAAAAGCCACTTTCTGTTTTTTTGTAAATGTTTTCACACACCTACCGAAATCCATCCTTTTGCCATTTTGAGGGGTTGTTTTTTATATATTCCGAAATCCTAAAATATGATTCTTCATTTCTAATAATAATATCATAAAATCTGGGTTGCCAGGCAAAATCTGCCTGTATTTTGCGTGTTTCGTAGGTGGTTCGGCTTACTCTGTTTCGTTACCCAAATGATTTATAAAATCTTTCAAAAAAAACTATTATCCAATCTCCTCCCGCATTCTATATTCTTTGGGGCTTTTGTTGGTGGCTTCTTTAAATACCTTCGCAAAGTACGTGCGGTTGTTAAATCCTGATTTGTAGGCTATTTCGGTCACCGACTCGTCAGAGAATAGCAGCAGCTGTTGGGCCTTCTCGAGCCTCACTTTGGAGAGGTAAGCATTGGGCAAAAAGCCCGTCACTTTCTTAAACAGCCTACTAAAATAGTCCTCGTTTATGTGGACTTCTGCTGCCAGTTGGGCCACACTCAGGTTTTTGTGGTAGTTGAGGTGTATGTTTTTTCTTCTACGGGCAAGCCCATTTCTATGCCATCTGCGGCTGAGACTGCACTCATGTAGCCGGGCACATTGTTTTCTTCAAAACCAAAACGCTGCTGGTATTTTCCAGTTAAAAGGCCTGCTCGTGAAGGGCCGCACGTTGGGTCAGAAACGTAGGCCTGCTTGCATCGCATACTTTGTTTGGCGAGGTTGTCGAGGTTGGGAGTTTTGATTTCTTTGCTTCCCTGAAAACCAAAGTCGGCGTAGTCAGCAAAAAGCAAAATGATGTTAGGCTGCTTTTGAGAAAAGCCTAACAATGGCATCGCCATCAGAAGTGTTAAAACGATTTTTTTCATATATGAGGTTGAACTAACGTGATACAAAGCGACTAAATAAATAGGCAGCTCATTAATCATAGATTAACCTAGGCTACTCTTTTATTACCCCAATATGATTTTTATTGTTTAAAAACGGTAAGTATGGTACTATACCATAACTCGACAGCGGTGTGTTTTGGCTTTTTCAGGTTACAGGTTTTGAATTTGTTTCAGTGGTTTTGTGGATGAACTTTTACCCTGAAAACCTTAAAGAGCTTTAAAGATAAACACGAGTGAACTTGGTCAATAAAAATTTGAAACAAAGGAAATTTACGGGCTAGTCAACAAATGAGTAGCAAGCGGTTGGTTTTTTCAGCTGGGGCACGGTGTACGCAGGGCAGCACTTTGCTTTCAGGATGATCCACCGCCAACCGCCACAAATTACCGATTCCTAAGTTTATTGGGCGAGCATTTGGCAAAGCCTGATAGTGTAAGTCAAAGAAGTTCTCACTTAAAAATGACGCAAAGTCTGCCTCTGGGCCGTCGAATAGTTTTTTGAGTTCTGTTCTTAACTCGGGAATTAATATTTTTTGAATGGCTTCATTATTTGGTAAAATATCGCTTGCCTCACCGAAATAGGTGCACAAAAATGTGTCGGTAGCCACAGGCGATCGGTCTACATGATACGAATATACGTCGGTAGGGAAAAGCGGAAAGGAGTCGTCTCGCTCGTAGTATTTGATCACATTTAGCGTAGGAGCAGCACCGTGGGCGGTCAAAAGCTGCATGTCATGCAAAAGGATTTCGCGGGCGAGTTGCCCGGCTTCGCTCAAGTCTAATTCACGCAGTTCGGCTTCTTCCAATACCGTAATGTTATCCGTCAGTTCTACTTTATTTACAATCTCAGCAAAATCTCCAACAAGTTCACGCGACCAACACATGGCATTTACGTTGCCACTAAAAGGCTCCGACACCAGGTCCTGAAACTGCGTGACACGTTTTATCTGAGTTGCTGTTTGCAATTGGTCTTTCATAATGCTTTACGAACGAATAATTTTGATTTAACTACACCTAAAAAATGGAATTGTCTATTAACGGCGTCTGACTAAAGTATATTTTAGAAACAAATTGGCCTCGAATTACCATTCAAGCTATTTTTTTTGCCTTGAGTAAAAATGACCCCCTATTTACTTTGTGTCGGCTGCCGCCTAGGCCTTCATTTTTTTTTCAAAAAAAAACGAAGCAAAAAAAATAGCATCCAGCAAACTCACGCACTCAAAATTCTTTTAATCAGTAGTTTAAGTTAGGAGTGTTTTCGATAAAGAATTTCGATTGCGTTCAAACAGTGCTGGCTGATATAATGAACAAAATTTATTTATTTTTATTCGGATATCAGTAATTGTCTATAATGAAATTACAAGGATTTTTTTCAAAGAAAGGTTTACCTGTTGGGTATAATCTTAGAATATTTATGGGTTGGTTTGTTTTTTGGTGCTGTTGTTTATGAGTTTGGAGGTTTCGTGCTTAATCAAGTATAAATTTTGATTGGTTGACTGACCTATTTGTGGCTAGATTGGTCTTATCGCTTTGCCGTTTGCCACTATTAAAGCTTATTTGTTGGTGGCTGGTATTCTTGTGATTGGTCAGTTTTATCTAGTGCGAAACTGCTTTTAGTCCGATTATAGACCCTATTAAAGTTGTAATAAAAACCAATCGCAAAAAAAAAGCGAGCTATTTAAATCCCAAAATTCCTACCAAAACAGTTCCAACTGCTCCAATTCCAGTTCACACCGCATAAGCTGTACTTATTGGTAAAGTTTGAGTTGTTTTAATTAAAAGCTCCCAAACTTTAATTGCGGTCAGCGTGGTCCGACAAATCGGCTTTCTCCTACTTTGCTAAATGTTGGCTGAAGCCTTATTCCCCTTTATATATAACCTTATAAATTTTTTGGGTGTTTTTTATATCAACAAGTGGATTGTCTTCTAAAATCAACAAGTCCGCTTGTTTGTTCTTTTCTATAGTACCCTTAATATAATTATTTCCAAACCATTTTGCAGGGTTAATAGTTGCTGTTTTTAATGCCTCGAAATTACTTAATCCGGCAGCTACAAACCTTTCAAGTTCTTGGTGCAGAGATAATCCAGGAACAAGCCAAGGATTTGGAAAATCAGTTCCTGCTAATAGTAAACCTCCTTTTTTATTCAGTAGATTGACCGTTTGCAATTGGAAATTATTATAATTTTCTATTTTTTCTGAACCTCCATAACCTACGCTTTGCCACCAACCCAATAGTTCATTTAATCCTTCACCAATTTTGTTTTCAAGTATTGATTTACAGAAAAGAGAATCTGTTTGATTGTAAAAGAGAACAAGCGTGGGACAATTCCATATTTTGTATTTAATAGTTTTAGTAATAGCTCTACGCAATTTTTTTTCATCAATATCTTGGGCGGAAATTTGATCAAAAGGAACGTCGTAATTTTTCAGTAAAACGCTTTTTGGTAAGGTATCATATTTAGTAGAGTATCTTGCATAACCACTTAAATGCTGTATCTCTCCAGTGAATTTGGTAAAGTAATCTTCTTTATCAATAGAGGTAGGCATATGGTGTGTAGACTTGATTTTTTGGGTTTTGCAATACTTTAATCCTGTTTGAAAAACATCTTTATTTAGTCTGCTATACATTTTAATAAAATCGTACCCACTTTGCATTTGCTCATCAATCTTTTTTTGAATGTCGCTAGCATCTGTGACGATTGGTCCTACATGGTCATTTCCAAATGAAGGAGGGTCGCCATCAATCAGTTCAGATGCAACAAATATATCAGGATAATTAGGCAAAAGATTATTTTTTACGCTATCTCTCTTATTTAATATGTATGTATTTCCTGCCATTACACGCACAGTAGTAATTCCGTGCTTTAAAAACATCGGCATTGAAAACTCATCAATATATGCGTTTGAATGTATGTGCATATCAACTAATGCAGGAATAACGAATTTATTAGTAGCATCAATAGTTTTAATGTTATTGGTGTTTTTCCAATTAGCACTACTTACAATCGAGTGGATTTTGTCTCCTGAAATTAAAATAGTTTTATTTTTTAGAACCCTGTCGGAATTCATCGTGATAATATTGCAATTCGTTATTGCTAAATTAATTTCTTGTCCCGAGGCAAAGTAAAAATTAAATATTAGAACTAAACAAATTAATAATTTTTTATTCATAATCTTTTTTTAGGGTAGAGCTATCGGCTTGGTTATAAGAGAAGTAGTGGATTAAAAGCACTTCACTTTCGGGCTGACACTGACTTTTATTAAAAGCATTGACCTTTGATTTAGCACTCAAGCCACTATTTCTTATACACGCTGAGTGTGTCCTGAATGGCAAATTTATATCCAAAAAAAGAATTATCCAAAGGGTGAAAGCCTTGGCCTAACCGTTCTGTAAGCAGGGGAGTGGCTGTTGCGAGTTTAGTAGGTGGCAAATGTGATTCAGTTGTTTGAAAAATTCGGGTTGCGGGTCTCAGCCATGCATAGCCACGCTGTTTATTCTGACTCTGTGGCTATGCTCATAGTAAAACAAACAATAACAACATATACAGACTTCGGTGAAGTAGGTATTAAAACATGTCCTGACTTTACGGGATTCTACCGGAATCTAAATCTTTGCCTAGAGACAGATTCGGAAGTGCAGGTCTGACAAGGGCTAACAATAGGATTGGAAATTCTATTGTATCTAGCTTCGACATACCAATAGGAACATGCCAATGAAAGGAGTACTACAAAACCAACTTGTGAAATTTTTATGAATTTTCACAGGTAGGGTTGAATGCAACTAATTCGGCAAGTTTGGCAGCAATGTCCGATAATGATTCTTCTGAAGTATCCAAGCCGCTTCTGGAGCCCAGTAAAGGGCTAACTTCTCGAAGAGCCTCATAAGTGGTGTTATGTACAATTGGAACAAGTTGATTACGATGAAGTAAAGCAGATAGTTCTTTGTCTGCAATTCCTTCTTTTGGTAGGCGAAGAAGAAATGCGGGAGTAACGAGCACTAATCCAATTCGTGAGTTCGCTAAGCCTTTGTCAATTGCTCGCATCAAAGGTTGTCCTAGACTAACATCTTTTTCGCTAAACCATACAGAGACACCTTTCGATATAAGTAAATTGTACAGTTCATTGGCAGAACCTTGCCGGTCGTCCCATGCGTGGCAGAGAAAAATATCCCTAAGGGCAGGCATAGTCGCTCGGTGCTCAAATGTTTCACGAATTGGTGTGAGTGTCTGAACCTCAGCAGGCGTATAAAAAATGGAGGAACCTGTTTGCGACCAACTTGGCTTTACGCTTCTGTTACTACCGCTACTTTTGCCTCCTCCACCACCACTTCCTGAGGAGTAGCTTGGCCGAGACGAATATGAATTGTATTGATTACTGCTATATCCCCGGTAATCCCTACCACCGCATGCAGGGCATGCTTCTCGCCCGCTTGTTGTCCGATGGCCATTTCTTGGTGCTGTACATCTTGCCATATCTTTTATTTTTTTAATAGTTAAATGAAACTGAACGGTAAATTTTTACGAATTCAAATGTTTTTATAATTGGGTAATCCATTCTGGAGACGGGTGAATTTTATCACGTGTTACCGCTATTGGCAAATTGCATTTTATAAATGGTTTTGCATGAAGTTCACTGGTTGGGAAATGCCTAGAGCAAAGGTGGATATACGATGGTGCTAAACCACTGAGCACATTATATAATATGTAATTTGTTGGCATTTCGTTTTTATTAAGTTTTATTCATTGCCTTATGTGCTAAATCGCGACAAACAAATTCCCACTTTTCTAATTTTTCATCAGTCTCTAAAATCGATATATCGATTGGCATTAGCTTTTGATTCATTTTTGAATGCACAATCGAATTTCTAAATTCATATAATTTAGTAGCGAGCAACTCTGGTTTATCTTTGTCTATTAAACCTTGGTTCTCACAATGTTTTAATAATATAGAATCTGATATTCTGTCAATTAATTTACCCAATAATGCTTTTTCATTGTCATTTGTGATTCTATTCATTTTAAGAACAAATTCCCTTTTTGAGATTGTAGAATCATTTCTTAATTTATCTACATCACTTTCTAGTATGATTATTGAGTAATATTCTAATATTCTATAAAAATCTAAGAAGGCATTTGAACTGTCATTTTCTTTAAGCCCTTTATAAAAAAATCTGTTGGGAATAAGATCAAAATTCGTTTTTAACTTTATCTTTTCAATTTTGACTTCGTCTTCTCTTTTTTCTTCAGGATATTCATAATCTGGTATATCTAATGAGAGTAGATTGAAAGAGAAATTATATTCAAAAATCAATTTATTTAATACATTAAGCAACACTACCTCAACATTTTCGGAATCACAACCATAGATTCTGATAGATTGAAAGTATTCAAAATCACCATGGTACCTATATTCATGAAAAATATCAAAAATATAATGTCCAATGGGAGTCAACTCTCCAATTGTGATTTCAACTCCGTTATTATCTTCAATGATAATTTTTGGAACATGCTTCCAGTCAAACGCAACTATCAAGAATTCACTATAATTATCAATAGTAAATCCAAGTTTCTTGTATAATTTAAAATTTGAAGTGTGTTTTTTAATATCATCAACATTAGGCCAATATTGATTCTCTTCGGAATCTGTAAATAGAATTTCAATATTAAGTGTTTTCCACTTAACAGAAACAATTCCATTATTGGTTGTTCTTTCTAATAAATCAGAAATTTCGCAACCATCTTCTACTTCAAAATCTATTGGGACTATTGTCATAATTGCTTATTATTTCAGATGAATGGAAATTTTTTGCTGATATGTGATGACTTGAAGTTTGTAAACTTTCAAATTTCAGCTCGATGAAAACTTGATTTAAAACGGCAATTTTACTAAACTTTAGCTAACTAAAAACAGCTATTACCTTATATTTTTATTTGCAAGCATCTTTAAATTGATTACCGTATTCATTAACGTAAACTATACTTTCTGTCCCTTCAATTACTAACTCTGTATCGCTATTTGCAATTTGATATTTATTCAATATTGATAGTAAGAAAGGCGTACTCTTGATGTTGGTGTAGTCATTATCTGTTATTCTATCAAACATAAGTTCAATTAGACCAAATTTTCTTAATCTTATCATACTAGAAGAAACATCAAATTCAGTATAGCCTTCAATTGACCATCCAGCATACCATTCAGGTGTAGCATTAGAAATGAATCTATCTTGTCCTTTTAGCATAATTTTTGGATTTATAATTTTTTGATACGCATTTGACTTAGCAAGTTCGTCAAATACTTTAGCATCTAAAGAGTTCATTTGCTTAATGATTTCTACAAAGGATGGATGTACTAAATTAATTTTGTCTGAATTCATAGAATTCGCAAGTAAATTAATATACATTTCTCTCAGTGTTTCATTTTGGGCTGTGTAAGTCAGTGCTTGTATCAATGGAACAGCAATTTCAGGTTCGGGTGATTTTCTCTTTTCCTCAGGTATTTTGTCTAACCGTTTCTTTACTTCACTTTCAACAAATTCTTCAATTCTTTCCCAACCCCATAATAAACCTCTTAAAGGTGCTAATAAAGCTTTAGTTGATCTACCAGCAACACTTCCCACTTCTTGAAGTACAGGCTTTGCAATGTCTTTATACACTTCAGGAGTTAATGCTTTTATTTCATTTATTATTTCATTTGAATTTTGAGGGTCATTAGTCATAAGTTGTTTGTTTTAAAATATCTGATTACATAGTCCTACCCCATATTTTCCAAAGTAACATCTATATCTTTATTGTTTGTTTTTTTATTAAGTATTTAGTTTTAAGTAATATATGGATTTATAAGTATTTATTGCCAGATAGTTTATTATGTTAATCTATCAAAATCACTCCTCTTGCATTCGCACCCCAATTTACACCATTTTCTCAAATAATAAATCAGAACTCATCCACTATTGATTTATCGGTAAAGTTTGTGAGTTTTGCTGGGTTTTTTGGTTTTAAAATAAGCCGCTCAGCTTGGTGTTGGTATTAAGCGGAGCGGGGGAATGTATGGGAAGTATGCGTGTTTAAAAACTGCTTTATTTGGTAGGGCAAAGTTTGGGGTTCTTTATCGTTTTGTATCTGTATCCTAATCCTGATAGCGTCTTGCGGTTTATTGGGGTTCTATGGCTGCTCGGCTGAGTGGAGGACTAGATTTAACCTTTTAGCTCGGCTTTTATCGCCAAAAAATGCTCTTTGAGTCCGGCGGTATCTTTGAGGCCGATCAGGTTTTTGGGAAACAGTGAGCTGCCCATTCCTACACCGTAAACCCCCACCTCAAAAAACGATCGGATGTTTTCCAAAGCTACGCCTCCGGTGGGCAAAACCTTAATTTGCTTGAGTGGCCCTTTTATGTCTTTTATAAACGAAACCCCCAATTGTGTGGCCGGGAATATCTTGACCGCCATGGCTCCAAATGACCACGCTTTGTATATTTCAGAAGGCGTATATGCACCCGGAAAAATCGGCAACTTGTCTGCCACCGCAGCTTTTATGACGGCCTCGTCTATGATGGGCGTTACTATAAACTGGGCTCCGGCATCGCGGGCGTTTTGGTAATCTTTGAGGTTACAAACGGTACCCGCTCCGATGTTCATTTCAGGATAATCCTTCACCAAGGCACTGATTATTTCGGTGGCTCCGGCGGTGTTCATCGTGATTTCTAAGGTAAAAAATCCACAGGCCTGATAGCTGTCCGCAATCCATTTTACGGTTTCCAAGTCATATCCGCGGATGATACCCACCACTGGCATTTGAGCGTATTTTTCGAATGAAAATGAAGTGTTAGGCGACATATAGTTTGAGTATTTTTCTTTGTCCATTGAGCAAGGCATTTACTATATGCGATGCGTCAAAAAGAATTAGTTTTTCTGAATGTACGATAATCTCCAAAGCCATTTTGTATAAACTAAAAACAGGCTCAGCTGCACATAGGAATAGGGTTTCGGCCTTGTTTTGCAGGTAAGCGAGCTCGTTTCCTATCAGTAAGCCACTCAAGAAATAATAGTTTTCGGTGTGTGGCATTTGGTGCAAAACGGTATTTGCCCGTACCGAAAAAAGGTGCTCGCTGAAGTTTTCTGAAAGCCCTAATTTTACGCCTTGGCCAAAGGTTATTTTTTCTTTCTCACCAAACCCATGAGCCGCTACCGAACCCGCCAAAATGCTCTTTTCAGACAGCAGGGCAAAAAGCTCCCCCGTCATAAAGGTTTTCATGGCGGTAAACTGCTCGTTTTGGTAGGCGAGGTGTTTGCTGTGGGTGCCGGGCAAAAGCAAAATACCCGATGTGTACGGCTTAAGGAGGTCTTCTAGGCCAATGGCTTGAATTTCCTCTCCTCGCATCATGCTGTTTTGTGTTTTTACACCCGAAATCAACAGTATGTTTAAATCGTTTTTTAAGGTTATTTTTTTCCAAAGCAGATTTTCTCCGCTTCCGTCAAAAGGCACGTGAGCGTAGGGGAGTTCTTCTAGCCCGATATTAGATGATGCCATACCCGATATAACTACCAAATGCTTCCGATGCTCGGTTTTGAAGTTAAGCAGTTGGGTGGCTAAGTAATCGCCGAATACGTCTAGTCTTGTTTGTGTATCTGATGCTAAAAACTGCTCGTTGAGGGCTTTTATGCCTACGTTGGTTTGTGTTTGGTCCAATACCTTCAGGCTGTGAGTTTCTACCACACGCAGCCTAAAATTGCTCGTGCCCCAGTCGCAGCTTATAAAATATTCGGGTAGTATCATGAAGGTTTTTAAAGGTTTTCTTTTCGAGCATCAATCGCTATTTGAATTTGTTTGAGTTTTCGTGAATTTTTGAAATATATAACTACAAATAATAGCAACAAGATAGAGGGCCCCAAGAATTCTAAGCCTTTTTTGATAAAACCATAAATCGCGACACCTATCATTATTGCGGTTAGAATGTTAAAAAAACTTGCTGTCTTTTTGATCTTTTTTTGTTCTATAAGCAGATCGTCTAGTGTCATTATAGCATAAAGTTCGTTATCGGTCATAATTTGGTTTCTAATTTTATTTTTTATTACTATCAAACGGTTAACTTTTATTTTTAAAGAAAACATGGCTTAAACCTATCATTGAAGCCATTTTTTTAAACATTTTGAAAAACACCCCCCCCCTTTCATTTACTGGGTCGCCTGCCAGCGGGGCCTCCATTTTTCCGGTAGGCCGGACCCTTCAAAAAAAAACGGAGCAAAAAAAACTGCACGGCGGCGGCCGACCGTCCTGCAAACTCGCACAATTAAAATTCTTGTTGTCAATGTTCTAATAAAATATACCTCCCAAAAGAATTTTAACAGTGCTCAAACAGTGCAGGGCGATGTAAAGATTTATTTTCTATTTTTTTACCCGTTTGACAGTAATTTTTTATAAAAATGTGTTTAAGTGGGGTAATTTTTAATTTCAAAAAACGATAGTGGTGTGTGGCTTGCTAGGCCGTTATTTCTTTTTTAGTATTTACCGTAAAAGCGTAATATGCGATTACCACAAAACAAATGAAAGGCAAAACAAACGAAAAGTTTTCGCCTGAAAGGCTTCCTACGCCACCCATGTCAATAAGTGCACCTTGCAATGGCGGCATAAGTGCTCCACCAACTATGGCCATAACCAAGCCAGCTGAGCCTAATTTAGCGTCTTCGCCCAAGCCTTCTAGCCCTATACCGTAAATGGTTGGGAACATCAATGACATAAAAAACGAAGTAGCTACCAAGAAATAAAGGCCCGTCATTCCGTCTATGAAAATGACACCCGTAGTACTCAAAACGGCTCCGCATGCAAAGAAAAATAGTAATTTGCTGCCTTCGATGTATCTCAAAAGGAAGGTACAGATGATTCGGCTAAACAAGAAGGTTACCATGGCCACGATGTTATACGACTGTGCATCGGCTTTGCTTAGGCCTAGGCGTTCGGCATATTGGATAATAAATGTCCAGCACATGATCTGTGCTCCCACATAAAATGCCTGTGCTATTACACTCCAAACGTAGTTTTTATTTTTTAATAACCTAGCAAATACAAATTTGGCTGGCTCCAGCGACTTCTCCGTTTTGGTGATTTTGGGCATTTTATACAAGGCAATAATCACAAAGTAGAGCAATACAAATATGCCCAAATACAAATACGGATTTCTGATTATTTCGAGGTCGTGGGTTCTTACCACAGCCTGCTCAGTTTCTGCCAAACTGGTAAATAGTGAGTTTCCTGCTGCATCAGTGTCGTCAGAGTTTAGTTTTTCTAAGATATATTTCTGAGCAATAAACATTCCTGTAAGTGAACCAATGGGGTTAAACGACTGGGCAAAGTTGAGTCGCTGCGTAGCCGATTTTTCGTCCCCCATGGCCAATATATACGGGTTGGCGGTGGTTTCTAAAAACGCCAATCCGAAAGTAAGGATGTATAGTGCCATTAAGAAAAACTCAAACGCTTGATATTTGGCAGCCGGATAAAACAATAAGGCTCCTAAGGCATAAAGCCCCAAACCTATCATGATGCCGGTTTTATACGAATATTTTCGAATAAAAAGTGCCGCCGGAATGGCCATCGTAAAGTACCCGCCATAAAATGCCAGCTGCACCAAAGATGCCCGGAAATTAGACATCTGTAAAACGGTTTTAAATGCCGACACCATGGGGTTAGTGATGTCGTTTGCAAATCCCCACAGGGCAAAAAGTGCCGTTATGAGAATAAAGGGGAGTTTAGCGGTATTTTTTAACATATTTATAATAAGGTTTTATAGGTAAATCTTTGGGTTATTATTTTTTGAAGCAAGAGTCACTTATACGTTGACAATCACCTTGATGACAGAATCTTTGGAATCAATAAAACTCGAAAACTCTTTTGGTAAATCATCAAAAGCTACATGATGTGTAATCCAAATTTGGCTATCTATTTTTCCATTTTCCATATCTTTTATTATTTCCTCGAAATCTTCAGGAAGGCTATTCCTACTGCCCATAAGGGTGGTTTCTCTTTTGTGAAAATTTGGGTCATTAAATTCCATCTCTCCTGTAAATAGCCCTACAAAGACTATTTTTCCTCCATGTGAAATTAAATTAAAAGTGTTTGCCATGGAGTTTTTATTGCCTGTGGCATCAAAAATTACGTCGGGGAGCTTATCATTCATTAAGCTTTTTAAATCTTCAGGCTCTATTTGTGCATTTACTAAATATGGAAAGTCTAGCAAGCCTTTTTTTTCTGCATAGTCAAGTCTTGATTTTGAAAAATCGGCGAGGCAAACTTTTGCACCATAAGATTTTGCAAAATTTGCTATTCCAAGCCCTATTGGTCCAGCACCTACAATAAGTACCGTATCTCCTTGTCTTAGTTGGGAACGTTTTACAGCATGTAGGCCAATTCCCAAGGTTTCTACCAAAGCCAGTTGATCAAACGAGAGTTTGTTTGATACGTGAACTTTTGAGGCAGGTACTTGGAGGTATTCACACATTCCGCCGTCTTGATGAACCCCCAAAACGCGGATTTGCTCACAACAGTTTTGCCTATTTGAGAGACAAGCTTGGCATGTGCCACAATTTAGATAGGGTTCGATAGAGACCTTGTCACCGATTTTTATATTATATTTTTCAGAAGTTTCTGGCATTATTTTTACAACTTCGGCCCCTAGTTCGTGCCCTAAAATTCTAGGGTAAGAAAAAAAAGGTTGCTTTCCTCTGAAAGCATGAAAGTCTGTGCCACATAGACCAATAGTATGGATTTTTACCAAGACAGATTCTGGCAATAGGTCTTTTATTTCTTTTTCTAGTATCAAAAAATTTCCGGGCGAAGTTAATTCAATGGCTTTCACGTATTCGATATTGAGTAATTTTATAATTTTTTATTTCAAAAATGCTATTTCACGTTTTAAAAGTATCATTATTTTTTTTAAAAAATGTTTTAATAATCCATTTGTGAAAACTTTAAGAACCGATAGGTATTTAAACTAGATTAAATATTTGTTCCATAAGTACCCACTTTTCACCGGGTTTGCTGCCAGGCACTCCTTGCTGAAATCCCCACATTAGGTTTTCCCATTCTATTGACTTTGGGCCTTTGTTTATTTCGGCTTGTTTTTCGAATGTAAAGCTATCTGAAACATCCATAATCATAAACATTCGGTTGCCAAAAACATATATCTCCATACTCAAAACCCCTGCTGCTTTTATGCTTTCGTTTATTTCAGGCCACTGATTTTCAGGCAGATGGTGCCATTTGTATTTTTCGATCAACTCCGGGTTGTCTATTAGGTCGCAGGTGAGGCAGTATCTTTTCATTTGGTTCTAATTTTTTATAAGGAGCTTTTATTTACTTTTTAGTATTTCTATTTAATGTTGGATAACCAAGTTAGTACTTTAAATTTTTTTTTACTGTTTTTAAGGCTTAGGTCATTCTTATTTATGTTAATCAAAACTTATTGATTTTAAAAAAGTACCTACACAAACTAAAATAACTACTACTTTTTGACCAAAGGAAATAGTGCTGACTCTACGTGAGAGTCTTTCATGACTTGTTTCATTTGATCCACCATTTTGGGGTTTTGGGCGGCAATGTTTTCTTTTTCGTAAGGGTCATTTTTTAGGTTATATAATTGAAATGCCTCTTTGGGATTTTTTTCGTCTAAAAAATAGATGGCTTTCCAGTCTCCTTTCCTTAAAGCCGTTTTGGGTTTTCCTTCCGTAAATTCCCAATACAAATACGCATGTTTCTTTTGTCCTTTTTTGCCTAGCAGAGTTGGAAGCATAGAAATGCCGTCGGTTTGAATATTCTCCTCGCCAAGTATGTCCGCAAATGTAGGTTTCATATCCCAAAAGGCTGAAATATGATCAGACACTATTCCGGGTTTAATCTTATTTGGCCAAACGGCTAAAAATGGACTTCTAATTCCGCCTTCGTATAAGTCTCGTTTTACTCCTCTGAGGCCTGCAGTTCCATTAAAAAAAGTTGGGTCAGCTCCTCCTTCTACCGATGGGCCGTTGTCGCTGGTAAATATTACCAAAGTGTTTTCTGCAATCCCGAGTTCTTCAAGTTTTGCCATTATTTGGCCTACATACACATCTATTCGGGTTACCATGGCAGCATAAACCGCATGTGGCTCTTTTTGAGATGCGTATTTCGCTTCTATTAATTCCGGGCCATAGTCGTTACCCGAGTTTGCTGGTGGTGCGTAAGGTTTATCTTCTATAAATTTACCTTTAAACATAGTATAAATAGAGTCATTCGGAGCAATGATTTCGGCATGTGGCAACACAAAAGGGATATATGCAAAGAACGGATTCTCCTTATTTTTTGAAATAAATTCTAATGTAGCGTCTTGGATAACATCCTGCGAAAAAGTTACGGTATGCATGTAATCGTTTCCGGGGAGAAGCACTTTTTCGGCATTGTGCCACAAGTAGGGCGTATAATATCTGTGGGCTTTGCGTTGGCAATTGTATCCAAAAAACTCATCGAAACCTTGCTTGTTGGGGTCGCCTTCGGTACCCACAAACCCTAGTCCCCATTTGCCAAATGCTCCAGTGACATAGCCTGCTTTTTTAAATACTTCTGCTATGGTTTCAGACGTCGCGGGAATGGGCGTCTGTCCTTCGTCAGGTAGTTCGCGGTTTCCTCTAATGGGTGTATGGCCCGTATGTTGCCCGGTCATCAGTGAGGACCGAGACGGGGCACAAACTGTGGATCCACTGTAATGTTGTGTGAGTTTTATGCCTTTTGCCGCTAGTTTGTCGAGATTAGGTGTGCGGAACTTTTTTTGACCGTAGCAGCTAAGATCGCCATAGCCCAAGTCATCTGCCAGAATATAGATTACGTTTGGTTTTTGGGTTTGTTGAGCGAAAGAATTTAGTCCAAAAAGTGCCAGTACAGCCCATAAGGCAAAGGTTTTGTTAGTTTTCATATTTTAAAGTTTTTTGAATAAATGATTTGAAAGAGTATAAATATACCTTAATTAGACTAAAATTCCTTTCTACTTCAATTCCAACTTCTCCGTTTTACCGAAACCTTCGCCTCTTAGTTTAACAAAAGTGGTTTTCATTTCGGACAGTTTTTTTGGCTCGCTTTGGGCTAAGTTATTTATTTGACTCGGGTCATTTTTTAGGTTGAATAACCCGTCTTCTTTCAAGTTTCCTAGTTCTATGTTTACTTCTTTGTTTAGGGCAGGGCCATCATAGGCCGGTATTAGCACCCAGTCGCCTTGACGAAGTGAGGTTCTACTCGATGCTTCCAGTATCAAGTTTTCTCTGCCTTTTTTGGCTGTGCCCAATAATACTTTCGACATGTCTTCGCCGTCTTGTGATTTAATATCGCTGCCTACCAATGCCGCAAAAGAGTTAAGTAAGTCAAGTTGACATACCAACAAATCTGAAGTTTTAGGCGTAATTTTTCCTTTCCAATAGGTAATAAATGGTACGTGGGTGCCTGCGTCATAAAGGCTGTATTTGCCACCTCGCAAAACTCCTGCTGGCGTGTGATTTCCGTTTTTTGTGTCAGCATCATCAAAATATCCGTCGTTTAACACGGGGCCGTTGTCGCTTGATAGTACGATGAGCGTATTTTCTAACAATCCTTCTGTTTTTAAAGTCTCAATCAGTTGGCCAATGCACCAGTCAGCCTCGGCGATAGCATCACCTCTTGGTCCTAGGTTAGTGGCCCCAACAAACCTCGGGTTAGGTGTGCGTGGCACGTGGGGTTGCTGTAGTGCATAATACAAAAAGAACGGATGCTCTTTGTTTTCTTTTACGTAGGCTTGGGCTTTGCCCAAAAAGTTGTCTGCCATTTCTTCGTCTATCCACTTGGCTTTTTCGCCACCTTTCATAAATCCGATACGAGGAATCCCGTTTACTATGCTGTTATTATGTCCGTGGTGCCACTTCATTTTTAACAATTCCGGATTGTCTTTCCCAGTAGGCTGCCCATCAAAGTTTTTCTCGTAACTAACCTTTATTGGGTCACTTGGGTCAAGGTTTTCTACTACTCCATTTTTAATATAAACTGTAGGTACTCGGTCTTGCGTAGCGGCTAAAATATAGGATTCATCAAAGCCCAATTCATTTGTGCCAAGGTCTATTTTTTTGTTCCAGTCGGTTTCGCCTGAGCCTAAGCCAAGGTGCCATTTACCTACTATAGCCGTACGGTATCCCGCTCCTTTTAGCATTTTGGGGATGGTCATTTGGGCCGTGTCAATAATCAAAGGAGCCGAGCCAGGGAGAATTTTCGCGTCATTGTTTCGCCAAGGATATACGCCCGTCAAAAGCCCGTATCTGCTTGGCGTGCAGGTAGCTGAAGTAGCATATCCGTTGGTGAACTTTATACCTTCGTTGGCCAGCATGTCCATGTTTGTGGTTTTTATGGCTTTTGCACCATATGCACCGATGTCGCCAAAGCCAAGGTCATCTAGGTAAATGACAATAATGTTTGGTTTTTTATCACTTTTGGTTTTTACAGAAGAGGAAGTGGCACAGCCGGTCAGTATCAAAAGAATGGCTATCCAAGCAAATGTTTTTTGTTTCGAATTCATGTTTTTAGTCTTTATTGTTTTGGTCGAATTGTTTAGAAAGCCAATGGTAACCTATCTCTACCCCTTTTAACATTTCCTTGTATAGCTCTGGTTTCTCTTTTTTTATCCAAGCGAGCAGTTCTACAGAAGTGGCCGTTACGGGTACAAATACATCGCTGGAAGCTTTCATTTCTAAATCGTTTTTTAAGGTTTCTTTACGAAGTTTCGCTAGCTGTTTTTTGTGTTTTTTATTTGAGGCTAAATTAATAAACTCATTTGGGTCTTTCTCTAAATCATAAAGCTCTTCTTTGGCTTTTGTACTAGAAAAAAACTGACTTTCTACCTCATTTAGTTTTCCTTCTTCTTTTAATCGCCTCATTATGTGCAATGCCGGTCTATAAAACTCCAAATAGGCTTGGTGGGCATCAAGCGGAATTTCTGGTTTGTCGTTTCTAATATATTTCCATTTACCAGAGGTTACGGCTCGCGACTGCTCTTGTATTTCGTCCCAAAGGTCACGCGTGGCGTACACATATTCTCTTTTAAAATTAGGGCTAAAAATAGGGGAGCCTGTTACATATTCAGGCACTTTGATGCCTGCGTAGTCGAGAATAGTGGCCGTAATATCCGTCGAAGAAATCACATCTTTTCGTACAGTGCCATTTGCCTTCGAGCGAGGGTCAAGTATTATCAACGGAATTTTTAAGCCTGAATCGTAGAGGTATCCTTTGCCTTTGATATTACAGCGGCCGTTGTCGCCTATAAAAATCACAATGGTGTTTTCTGCCAATCCTTTTTCTTCTAATTCTTTAAAAATCATACCTACTTCGGCGTCCATAAATTCTATTTGGTCGAGGTATTTGGCCCAGTCTAGTCTAATTACGGGATCGTTTGCTAGGTAAGGCGGCATCACTACTTTATTGGGGTCAACGGGATGTGTAGATTTCGCTCTTATTTCGTTCCACCAGTCGCCGCGGTGTGTTACATTGAGTTGTATTTGGGCAAAAAACGGCTTCCCGTCGTTTTCAAAAGTGTCGTATTTGTCGAAAAGTCCAAATTTGCTAACACCGTCCCATTCGCCAATGGGTTGATGCTTAAAGTTTACGTCTGTTTTACGACCTTTGCTTTGTACAGCATGATGCCCCAAAATGGTAGTGTAGCCTTCTTTTCTTAACCAATAGGTAAACGGTTTGTAGTTTTGGTCAAGCGGAATATCTTTGTTGCTGCGGTGGTTTTGAGCGTTTATTTTGGTTTGGTGCGTGCCCACCATCATGGCAGAGCGGCTAGGCGAACAGATTGGATTTGTCACAAAACAATTGTCGAAACGCACACCTGAGGCCGCCATTTTGTCTAAGTTGGGGGTTTTTACGGAAGGCATTCCGTAGCACGCCAAGTCCAAACTCATGTCTTCAGCCATGAGCCAAATGATATTAGGTTTTTTGTTTGTCGGTAGATTTTCGGCCTCTCGTTTTTTGCTGAATTCCTTGGTGTGTTTTTCAGAAACAGCGAGCGAAGTTTCATGAGAATTGTTTTGAGCTATGCTTTGACTAAATGCAATAGCCATTAAAAAGATAAATATCTTAGTTTTCATTTTTTTATAAAAGGTTGAATATTAGATTTTTGTGATAACCACTTGCATGCTTTTTCTAAAGTGTATTTTTCTATTAAGTTTAAATTCGGGTTTCTCTTTTACTAAAAAAAATAGTGTTCTTAATGAAAAAAAACATAAAAAAATCCTTGCAAGACTTAAATGTAAGTTACATGTTTTTTTAAGGACCTATTTTTTATGTTTTACCATATTGTTATATGATTTTAGCATATTCTAGTATTGAATTCCTTATTGGGCAAAATGCATTTTTCTTTCAAAAAAAAACCTCCTAAAATAAGGAGGCATTTTTAATCATTTTAACCTATGATAATAAATCATAATCTTCATAAACATAGAGAAGTGCTTTGTTTGAAAGCCTTTTCATAAGTTTAAATTTCTTTATATCTACAGCCAAAGTATTACTTTAAGCTTTTTTTTAAGACAAAACTTTCAGACCATCGCCTATGCCAAGTGAAAGTGGCGTGCAATTGATGCCAAACTGGCTTTTATATGCACCTTTTAGTTCTTTTACAAAATCTTCTGATTTGCCTTTGGCCGCTATCGAAATCGTGCAACCGCCAAAGCCGCCGCCCATCATTCTGCTGCCCAGTATGTTAGCATCTGTTTTTGCTCTTTCTACTATAAAATTGAGCTCTTCGCAGCTTACTTCATAGTCGAGATTTAAACTATCGTGTGACTTAAACAACAACTCTCCTAAGCCCACAAAGTTTTTCTCGATAATTGCTTTCTTGGCTTCAATAACTCTGGCCGTTTCGGTTATCACGTGCGACAGTCGCTTGAATTCGGTGGCTGTCAATATATCCTTACACGCTGCTAGTTGGCTTTCGGTTATATCTCTAAAATTGGAAATTTCAGCGTATCTTTCTTTCAACTTTAATAATGCAAGTCCACATTCTTCGCGGCGTTTGTTATATTCTGAAGTATCAAGCGAGTGACTTACATTGGTGTTAATTATCAACAGTTCATATTCGCTTAAGTCAAGGGGCAAATATTCATATTCCAACGTAAGGCAATCCAAAAATATAGCATGATCAGCTTTACCCATCACACTCGTAAAGTGATCCATAATGCCGCAGTTTACACCTACGTGTTTTCTTTCGGTGTTTACGGCTGCATTTACGATATCCATTTTTTCTAAACCTAATTCGAAAAGCTCGTTTAGTGCTCCAATAAAACTACACAAAAGCGATGCCGATGAGCTTAGACCACTCCCAAGCGGCACTTTGCTGCTTATTTCGCAGGTAAAACCAGTTAGCTTCTCTTTTTTGTCACCCAAAGATTTTATTGCCCCTACCAAGTATCGTCCCCAGCCGGGCGTATATTCTTCTAAGTTTTTTAAGGTAATAGTAAAATGCTCATTCAGTTCTCTTGAAGTAAACGTGCAGCTGTCTGCTGATTCGTTTAGTTCAAGGGTTATTTCGGTACCCAAATTGATAGCTGCCGGTAGCACGTAGCCGTCGTTATAGTCAATGTGCTCTCCAATGATGTTAATTCTGCCTGGCGAGCTAGTTTTTACTATCTTCATTTACTGTTTTTTTGTGCGTCTCTAAATCTTTTTTCCCATTTCCAAGCCGAGCTTGCCATGTCTTCTAATGATTTCTTTGACTTAAATTTTAATATTTCATTTGCTTTTTTTGTACTCGCAAAAAGCTCAGGCACATCGCCGGCTCTTCGTGGTTCAAATGTAAAGTTAAGCTTTAGGTCATTAACCTTTTCAAAAGCGGCAATGATTTCTATTACCGAAGTGCCTTTGCCTGTTCCAAGGTTATAAAATTCGTAGTTTTCAGTGTTTTTTTTGTCTACAAGTCGCTGCAGGGTAAGCACATGTGCGTCTGCTACATCTTCTACATGTACGTAGTCTCGCAGGGCAGTTCCGTCTGCTGTGTCGTAGTCATTGCCAAACACCGAGAGCTTTTCTCTGAGGCCATAGGCCGTTTGGGTTATAAATGGCATTAGGTTATTCGGAACGCCATTTGGCAACTCCCCAATAAGACCAGATACATGGGCACCAATTGGGTTAAAATACCTTAAAATGATGGCATTGAAATCAGGATTTGCTTTGCAATAGTCTTCTAATATTTCTTCGCCTATTTTTTTTGTGTTGCCATATGGTGAGCTTGGTCTTTGCGTAGGCGTTTGCTCACTTACGGGCAGCTCAGCCGGATTGCCATAAACTGTAGCCGAAGATGAAAATACCAAATTTTTGACTTTGTATTTTTCAGAAAGTTCTATGCAATTCAAAAGCGAAACCAAGTTGTTTTTGTAATACATCAAAGGCTTATCTACCGATTCTTTTACGGCCTTGAAAGCGGCAAAATGTATAATGCCGGCAATTTGCTCGTTTTCGGCAAAGACCCTCTCAAATGAATTAATGTCAGCAGTATTGGCCTCGTAAAACCTAATGCTTTGTCCTACTATTTTTTCTATTCGCTTTATGCTGTCTCTTTGCGAGTTAGAAAAATCATCTACCACGATAGGTTCAAAGCCGCTATTTATTAGGCTCACCACTGTGTGTGATCCTATATATCCTGCTCCGCCGGTAACAATAATTTTATGCATATAAACTAATAAGAGTAAATTTTACTCTTTATATTGTGAAACAAAATAAAAGCTTAATTTTGAGCTTTCAAAATTTTATGAGTAATAAAAATATATACGGCCCTCAAAGCTCTTACACGGACGTAGATAAGATTTTAGTAGCAATAGATTGTATTATTTTTGGATTCCAAGATGGAAACCTCAAAATTCTGTTGTTTAAACGTAAAGTTGCTCCTTTCGAAAAAGAATGGTCGCTGATAGGAAGTTTTGTGAAAGTAAGCGAAAATATAAAGGAGGCGAGCAATCGGATTTTGGAAGAAATCACAGGATTGAAAGGCGTATATTTGAAAGAACTGCGAAGCTATGGAAACGTAAGTAGAGACCCGGGAGCTCGGGTTATTTCGATTGCCCACTATGCTCTTATCAAAATTGATCAATTTCAACTTTCTACCTCTGACGAGTTTGAGTCGCAGTGGTTTAATATGTCAGACATGCCAATTTTGATTTTGGATCATAAAAAAATGGTGGACGATGCCCTAAATAAACTTCGACAAAAAATAAAAACTCAGCCCATAGGTTTTGAGCTTCTCAATGAAAAATTTACACTAACCGAACTAAAAGCCTTATACGATTCCATTTATGGTTACACACTCGACAGAGGCAATTTCAGAAAGAAAATATTGGGTATGAAAATACTCGATAAAATGGAAGAAAAGGACAAGGCCAATTCCAAAAAAGGGGCGTTTCTCTATAAATTCAACGAACAGAAATACAAAGCTCTATTAGAAGACGGAGCGAAAGTTGACTTTTTTTAGGAATTGTTAACTGAACAAAAAAATTATAGCCGAAATTCTGATTGCTCAATTTCGGCTGTAATCCCCAAATTTTCACCAATATTTACTCGCCCACGGAATCCAGGTGCTCCAGTTTGGACCCGTGCTGTGGCCGCCTGCGTGTTGCCTAAACGCGATGTCGCCTTCTACAAGTGCCACACCTAACTGTGGAAAGGTGGAGGTTTTTAGGCCTTTTTTACCAAAAAGTGTATACACAGCTCCGGCATTTGTGGCTCCTACAAATGAGCCTTTGGCGTCTATCCATTGGCCTTCTACAAAAGGTGAGCCTGCACTGATAAATACTGGTCGTGGTGCACACAGTGCTATGAGTTCGTGTGCGTCTACGGGCAGGTCGTCTTGTGTTTTTATACTGGCATATTTTATGAAGTTTCCACAAAACCAGTGGTATTCGCCTGAGCTGGCTAAGTTTTCTATTTGCTCTCCGAAAACCCTCCGTAAAACCTTGGCTCCTCCTGCTCCCGATGAGCCAATAAAACCAAGGGAAAATCGCTGCTCAAAGGCCATGGCTACCAAGGCCGCTTTTCCATATCGCGAAAGGCCCTCAATGGCCACTTTGCTTGATATTACGTCACTATCGGTTTCTAAATAGTCGAGTGCTCGGCTGGCTCCCCACGCCCATGCCCTTAACACACCCCAGTCTTCGGGGCTGCGGTGTGCTCCTTTGTTGGTGAGGCCTATAATACCTTCGGTTAAGCCTGCTCCGTTGTCGGCTTGTATGCTTCCGGGTACCAATATCGCGTATCCCCAGCCTTTTGAAAGCAACTGCTCCTTCCAAGTCGGTTCGCCTGAACCTATTAAACTCATAGCTTTGGTAGGTTCGGTGGCCCATAGTGACGAAATCCAGCCAAATTCCATCACTATGGGCACTGCCTCTTTGGCGGAGGCTGGTGTGGCTACTAACAGCTCAATCTCCACTTTTAAGTTGGGGTATGCCGAGTTATCCACTATGCCTTTTAGTAGTTTTTCTTTTATCGGGAAGTTGCCAACTGTGGTATCTTTTATAGACACTATTTGCCACTTTACCGTCGGAATGTTTTTAGGCAATCGGCCGTACATCTCTGTTTCAAAATCTTCAATAAGCTCACCTCTTCTTATCGAATACCAGTCTTTTGCAGTGCTTACTTTCCTTCCATTTTTAAAAGTCAATGCATCGGGTAGTGTGTAAGGTTTTACATTTTCTTCTGAACTGTTGGCAGCATTGGCATCTTTTGGGTTACCAGAGGGGCCACGGCGAAGTTGATCAGCACGGATTCCTATTTGAGTGAGCATATTGGCGTAGTCTGCTGCCGTTCGTTTGTTAAGACTGTCTCTTTGAGCAGGAGTTAGGCCAAATTGGGCTTGGGCAAATGCCTGAAACACCAAAATGAGAATCAGTATTTTTTTCATTTTAATTTTATAAAGGTTGAATATTTTTATACCAAAAAACATCAAATTGTAATTACTTTTGGATGTTTTAAAATAGCCATAAATATAACGCAATTGGGGTGCTTTTTCTAAGGTTATTTTGGGTAAAAGAAAAACTTTTTTATCTCCGTACAACCATTGACGAGCATTTAGTACACTTTAATATAGAAACACTTGAAAACGTCCATTTATGACTGAAAATGAGCTGATAGAAGCCTGCCTGATAAGCAATAGGTTTGCTCAACGCACACTTTACGATCGTTACAAAAAAGCCATGTATACCTTAGCGTATAGGTTAACGGGCGATTTTGACGATGCCAATGACGTGCTTCAAGATGCGTTTCTAGAAGTTTTTAAAAACCTTTCAAATTTCCGTAAAGATTCCTTATTGGGGGCTTGGATAAAAACCATTGTGGCCAGAAAAGCCTATCAGAAATTTAAGAAAGTTAAGTTTTTGGAAATCCGAGAAGATTTTAATGACTCAGAGCTGATACTTTGGGACCAACAAATGAATGCCGAATATCTCGAAAAAGCGATTTTGGACTTGCCGGATGGCTTCCGAACGGTTTTTGTAATGATTGAAATTGAGGGTTTTACACATAAAGAAGTAGGGGAGCTTTTGGGTATTGCCGAAGGCACCTCAAAATCACAACTTTTCCATGCTAAAAAAAGATTAAAAGAAACGCTAAGAAAATCATGAATCTACCAGAATATAACCCCGACGATAAAGTGTGGCAACGCATAGAAGCCAAGCTGAATGATGAGAACAAGGCGAAAGTTTTGGCTGAAATGCCTGAATATGAGCCAAATGCGGCTGTTTGGGGTCATATAGCCGCTCAGCTGAAACCTGCCAAGTTTTTTTACTTAAAATGGCTGGCCGCGGCGTCTTTGCTAATTATTTCTTCCCTTTATTTTTTTAGAGATACCAATGAAATTCAGTTTTCTAAACAAGAAATAGAACAAGGTTTTTTGAATAAAACGGTAGCTAAAAGCCAAATTAGTTACGCCGAAATAAAGAAGGTGTGTCAACAAGAAAAAATAGTATGCGAAAAACCAGAGTTTAGGGTGTTGGAGTCGGAACTCGAAGATCTGAACACTGCAAGTGTGGCACTCCAAGAGGCCATCGGAAAGTACAATACCGAACCGGAGCTATTGGGTCAGTTGGCCGAAATAGAAAGTCAAAAGGCGGAGGTGATCAAGAAAATGGCTGACCAAATTTAAGATGAAAAAGTACCTGCATTTATTACTAATAGCACTTTGCATAGCCCTGATAGGGATATCCACGTCTTTTTCTCAGACCATGGTGTATGTGGCCACCAAGCACATAAACAAAGATTTTTCGGATATAAAAGCGATAGAAATAAACGCCGAAAAAGCAGATATAGAAATAGAAGTTTGGGGGAACTCGACGGTGAGTTTATCGATGGAAATAAGTGCCAAACACCCAAGTAAGGCCACTGCGGCAAATGACATTGAGTTTTTGAAGTATATAGCGGAGGCTAAAAACGGGGTGTTGTTTTTGAGGAATTATTTGCTTTTAAGCCAAAAGGACAAAAAGCCAGAGTCAAATTTTAAAACCAAATATGTACTCAAAATTCCGGCGGATAAGCTCTTAGAAGTCAAGAATAGTTTCGGTACTGTGCGTGTTTTGGGCAAAACAGAGAAGTTGATATTAAAAACTGAGTTTTGTAATGTGAGTTTGGGTCAAATAGGTGGAGTGAGCCAAATAAAAACCAAATATGGCGAGGCAAATATTTCCGGCATTTCAGGGGATTTAAACCTGGAGTCGGAGCGAACGAATATCAACCTTAGTGATTTTTCGGGGATTATAGCCATGAAAAGCTATTATGGCGAAGTCTTGCTGACCAAACCGCGGACACTGAGTAGTTTGACGTGTATGGCCGAAAAATCTATGGTATCGCTAAAAATGGCAAATTTTAAGAGCCATAAATTAATACTGAGTACTTCTTCTGGGCAAATTTATTTGCCATCAGAATTGGGTAAAGCAATTACTCAAAAAAATGGACAGATGCTAGAAATAAACTCCAAGGAGAATTCGAATATAAAAATCCATAATAAATCAGGAAATATCACTTTAGAAAAACTCTAACAACATGAAAAAACTAATCCTATTTCTCAGTATACCTTTCTCGCTACACGCACAATCCGACAGCCTAAATGTTACCTTTTCAGAAGAAAAAGTGGAAGTATTTGAAAAAACGACGCTTATAGACGAGTACGAAAAGGCCTTTGGGGGCAATCGGGAAGTTAAGAGCGGGTTGAGGGTGAGGTTTGTAAGTGGTTCCTTTTCTAAAAGGAGTAATACTTTTTTACAATATGAGCAGAAGTTTGGAGATGCTTTTTCCATTATTGGGTCGGTCAATGCAGGTTTTCAACCCAATACTAAATTTCAGTTAAATTCAGAGATAGAAGGCCGATGGTACTTTTTAATGAAAAAAGACATAGAATTGAAAAGCAAAAAAGGAAATATTACCGGAGATTTTATTTCTTTTAAGTTTTCCACACCAGATAATAATTCGTCCTTATTAAATAGGACCAACCTAATCGGTTTATTTGGAAGTTTTAGTAGATATTATGAAAGAACGTATTCGATAATATATGGAAGGCAATTTGCAAATGTTTTTGAATTTGGTTTAATAGGAGGGTTTAAGACTATAAAATCGAATAAAAGGTATGAGTATTCCAATTTTTATGATACCCACAATAAGGTTTATTTAACTACACATAGTCAAGTTGGATTAGGTTTGTTATTTCCCAAAACAAAAGATTTGAAAAACAGCTGTGAATTTTTAAAATGCAACTATGAAGTAAATAGATTATTAAAATTTAACCTCAATAATATATTTTATTTAGATAGGAACTATCAGGCATTATCAGCGAATGGTTCATATGAACAACGAATATTTAATTCCCGATTTACCACAAATTCTGGTGGTTTATTTGGTTTCTCGAGAGAAAAAGAATACCGATATAATAACTATGACCCAAATTCTGGAATTTTTATAGTACCAACAAAGATCGAAGTTAAACGCAGTTTTTTCTCAACAAGTTTTCATCAACAATTGAGATACTATTTACCTAAAATTAAAGCCAATTATAATGGCGTTAAAAATTTGAATGGTTTATACATAGCGGCTGAAGGTACTGTCAGTAAAACAATCATAAGTGATTTTAATAAACCGTTAAATAGCAATAAAGTGGGAGTTTCGCTTGGTTATCAAACCTTGGCTACAAAAAATACTTTTTTAGATGTTTTTGCATCTTTTAATAGATTTAATTCCCAAAGTTTGCTTTATGGAAATAATGAAAGTTATAAAGAAAAAGGAAATATGTTAAACGCTGGAATTAAACTCGGTCTCGCCAAATAAATCCCCATCACAATGAAAAAACTAATCCTATTTCTCAGCATATCTTTATCGCTACACGCACAATCCGACAGCCTAAATGTTACCTTTTCAGAAGAAAAAGTGGAAGTATTTGAAAAAACGACGCTTATAGACGAGTATGAAAAGGCCTTTGGGGGAGGAAGTGAATTTACGAGCGGATTGAGGTTTCGTATAGTCTTTAATCCGATGACTGGAAATACCATAGTGCCGCAGTTTCAGTTCGAGCAAAAAGTGTTTAAAAGAAATACCCTTACACTCAAATATGGTCATGCAAATAGTATGAACACCAACCTAGGATTTGAGTTTAGGAGGTATAATATAGAAAAAAGCCCCAGTACCTATAAGTCAAATATAGTAGGTGAGTATGTGAGTTTTTTTGTTGATAAAAATGCTCACTTCCTGGAGATTTCAGAATTTGGTGGGGCAAATAAAATGTTTTTAAATAGAAAAGATTTCTTCTATGGTTTAGGTGCAATTGGGGTTTCAAAAGGCATACAGTTAGGCAATATCTTAACTTTCGGTATAAAAGGTGGCCTAAGATTTGGAAAGGAGGGAACTGTTAATTCGGAAAAAAATTGGGTTTATGATAGAAGCTCTAATATTGTATTTACACCTTTTATTTCGAGTTTTTCGGAGGTGGGACTCGGTTTTCTTTTTCCTTTAAAAAATAAGTTTACACTCGATAGGCATGAGGTAATAGGCTCTCAACAAAATATGAAAGACATGTGGCGGGTCAATCTTTTAAATTTGATTTATTTAGATTCATACAAATTGAACCTCGCAGCAGATTTGGCTTACGAAAGGAAAATTAAGCAGAGCTCTTTTTCATTGGTTTCTAACCTAAAAGTAGGCTTGAGCAATCACAAAGAATTTATTGGCGTTAGCGAGCGAGATACTATTATTAAAGATTACAGTAATATTGGGAAGAAATATTTGCTCATCGATTTTGAAAATAATGCCATGCGGGTTTGGGAAGGAATGACGGCTTTTAACCAGGAACTGAGGTACTATCCGGGTATGAAAAAGCGGATGTTAAAAGGCAAGTCGGGAAATAACCTCAATGGTTTTTTTGTGGGTCTTTTCGGTGAACTTACACTGATGTCGCGGTATTTTAACCGTGATAGTTATGATCAAATTAAGGGCTTTGATAAGCTAGCCACTCAGAAATATTACGGCATAGAATGGGGCTATCAGGTCAAATTAAGCAAAAATGCATTTTTAAGTATTATATATAATTTTGGGCTAAAATCTAACTCAAACAACTTTTCTAGATCATCTCAAACAATTTATTTATCCGAGCCATCTGCCCGACAAGCCATATATTACACCGGAGCTCTTAAACTTGGTTTTGCTAAATAATATGACCATAAAAAAAGACCTTTTCGCAGTGTGAGAAAGGCCTTTTTGGTAAAAATCAGTTAAAACGTTACTTTAACACAGGGTCATTTCCGCTGTATTTTAGGAATTTAAATGAGGCTTTGTTATCGCTTATTGCTCCGTTTGAGGTGGCGTACATGCCGTATAGGCTGCCTATAAAGCCACCTGCTACCTCCGTGCTTAAAAACTTCCCATCTACTTTGTCTTTCAATAATGTATAGGTTTTGGCATCTTCTGAGAAATAAAAACTACAGAATGCTCCTTCTGAATTTATCTTTAAGTTTATGCTTTTTGTATTTGGGTCAAGTGATTTCTCGGCCAAGAGTTCGGTTCCGTTTGCTGTACTTTTATAAAGTTGCACCATGTCTTTTCCTTCTTTTTTTGATTTAGCCAAAAAATAGAAATGACGTTCGTCTTGAAGTATAAGTAAACCTGCTTTTTCGTTTTCACTCGTTGGACTAAAAGTGATTTTCGTTTCTGCCGAGCTATACATGTGTTGCAGTCTTTTTCCGATAAAAGACGGATTGCCGTACTCAGAAACCGTTTCGGGTTTTAGGTTTAAGGTCAAGCCTTTCTTTTTAGAAGTAGAAAAAGAAGTTTTATCCATGGTTCGCATAAAAAGCAAACTTGGGTCTAAACCTTTTTTGAAATTTAAGGTATAACTGAAGTTTCCACTTTGAGGCAAAGCACCTTTTTGTTTGACTTCCATAAAATCAAACGTGTAAGCGTACTTAACTTCTTGATTTTTAGGGATGATTATAGGCCATTCGTCCACCCATTCTACGGGGGCTATGAAAGTCTCTCTGCCGGTGTTGTAATAGTTGCTTTCGTATGGGCGAACCGCCAAAAATACCGCATAGTCTTTGCCATCTGGGCCTTCTACTATTTGAGCATGTCCAGTGGAAGTTATGGGGTTTTTACGGTCGGGTGAAAGATCTCTTTGGGTCAATATGGGGTTCTTTTCATAGGGAATGTAGGGGCCCCAAACGTTTTTGCTTCGCAATACCACCTCGGAGTGATTTACCGATGTGCCTCCTTCGGCGGCATATAAATAATACCAAGCGTTGCGTTTCAATATATGCGGACCTTCGATCCATACGGGTTGTGTGCTTAGGTCTACCCCTCCGTTAATTAGTATCTGTTTTTCTCCAATAACCTTTAAGTTTTTGTAATCAAATTCATACATTCTAATCGTTCTGTGTCCCGAATACAAGGGTTTGTTGTCAGGAGCATCGCTGTTGTAAACGATATATGCTTTGTCGGTTTCTTCATCAAAAAATAGGGAAGGGTCTATTCCGTTTACTTCGGGCAATTTTGTGGGGTTACTCCACGGACCAGCAGGATTGGTGGCGGTTACCACAAAGTTGCCGTCTTGGTCCACATCGGTGCAGGTTACATAATAGAGGCCTTTGTAAAAGCTTATGGCTGGGGCAAAAAGCCCACGGGTGAGTTGTTCGCCCATAAAATCCATTTGTGAGGGGCGGTCAATCACGTTTCCTATTTGCTTCCAACTATTAAGGTCTTTGCTGTGCATAACCGGTATGCCCGGGAAATACGAAAACGTAGAGTTTATCAAATAATAGTCTTCCCCTACTTTTACTATGCTTGGGTCGGGGTAATAGCCCGCCATTATCGGATTTTGGATGGTAATGGTTTGTGCTACAGTAACTTGGCTAGCAAATGCAAGAGCTATTAAGCCAATAATAAATCTAAGTTTTTTCATTTTTGTTTAATGCTAATTTTTACTTCTTCACCATCTTAATATGCTCCGCCACGTTAAGCATGGTGTCTATATAAATATCCTTTTCGTTTTCTTTGAGGTAGTGGAGCAGCTGGCTGTGGGCTTCTTTAGTGACATTAAGGGCGTGTTCGCCGCCTACACCGTGAAATAAGAACACCAATAGTTTTTCTTCGGCTTGAGCTTGTTTTACTAGTGCTATCAGTTCGGCTCCCGTTTTGTCTACCATGCTGTAGCAGTCTATGTCCATCAGCTTTTGGTCTGCAAAACTGTGCATTTCGTGCCTCACCGATCTTGCTGCCACAAATTCGTCCGCAAGGGTCTCTATAAACTCGCCTTCGGCCACTTTTTTATGTCCGCACGTAAAGGCAAATGTTCGTTTATTTTTTCCGTCGATAGCCTTCAAATAGGCGTTGCACATCTTTATCTCGTTTTGAATCTGAGCCATGCTGTATTTGCTCATGTCGTATTCTGGTTTTACCCAATCCATACCAGGTCCGCTCGCATCGCAAGGGTGATATACGGTGTGATTGCCTAGTTCGTGGCCATTTTGAGCGGCTTTTCTCCAGTCGTTTATTCGGTTTCGAGCTGCGTCTAATGATGAGGTTATATAAAACGTACCTTTTAAACTCAAAGAATCTAAGGCTGGAATTACATTGTCGAGGTGAACATTGAGGGCATCGTCATAGGTTAAAACTACCGCAGCTTTTTTGCCTTTCCATGGTTTGGTTTCATCTAGGTCTTGGGCGTCAGTTCTGAAAGGCGAAGCGGGTAATCCTTCGGCGTTATAAAAATTGACATTGGGGTTGTCTGCCCATGCGTATCTAACATAATACGGCTGCGATATTTTGGTATTCGAAACCTCTATTTTGTCTCCAACGATTTTGGCTGTAGCCCAAACAAACTTCTTGTCGGCCCCTGCAATCGCAAATTCTCTCAGTTCTTCGCCGTCGTTGCTTTTAAGTCCGCCACCTACATGGTCAAAGCTCAGCACTATTTTATTCTGTTCAATAGCGGCACTTTTAAAAATCGGCCCTGATGAAACCACATTTTCTTTATACACCATTCGCAAGGCCGCTAGAGCCAATCTTTCGCCCACGTCTTTTTTGTTGTCGGGGTGAATGTCGTTCCATTCGCCCAAGTCTATGCCTACCGCCATGGCGGTGTTTGGTGTATTTGCAGCTTTTAGTTGTGCCTCACGGAGTTCTGCCCAGTTGCTTTCACTTGGCAAATAATTAGACTCCATATAGTTGGGCAGCTGCACAAACATAAATGGCAATTCGCCTTGATTCCATTGCTTACGCCAGTCCAATATTTGGGCTTTTTGTAGAGCCGCATATTCATAGGCACGGCCAGCGTTACTTTCGCCTTGGTACCACAGAAAGCCATTTATGGTATATTTGGTAGCCGGTGCCGTCATGCCATTAAATAGGGACGTCGGCTGATTTTGTGCTCCAAAACTAGGGTAATAGCCCCTTTGGGGAGTAAATGCTTCGCCTACTTTATACTGCCAAGTTCCTTTTAGGTCCAAAGTGTCATTCCCTGCTATTAAGCTATATGGTTTTTCCGGCACAAAGCCTCCTTTGCCTCCGAAATTGCTCAGTTTCACCACGATTATGTTTTTGCCTGCTTTCAGTACTCCTGCTGGCACGGGGTAACGCCTTTGCGGATATTGATAGGTGGTTTGGCCCACTTGCACGCCGTTTATGTACAACACATCGGCGTCTACTATTCGACCTAAAAACACCTTTGCAGGCTTGTTGGCCATTTCGGCGGAAATTGTTATTTCTTTTCTAAACCACACCACGCCATCGAGGTCTTTTATGCCTTGGTCTTCCCAGAAACCGGGTAAAGTGAAAGGCTTCCATCCTTTGGGTTGATAGCTGGTTTCGTACCATTTTGGGCTTTCACTAAGGCCTTTGTCTTGTGAGATTGTGGCCGGTCTTTTTATCCTAGCAAATGAGTTTACGTAGGCGGTGTCTTTGTTTTTTTGTACGGTTTCTAAAATTTTAGAGAAGTCTTTTAAGCCCTCTTCGCTTGTCCAGGCTTCTATGGGTGTGCCGCCGTAACTGGCGTTTATTATGCCTTGTGGTACTTTGTAGGTGTCATATAGTTTTTTTACGAAAAAATACGCCACTACCGAAAACTGGTTTACGTTTTCTGGTGTACTCACCAACCAAGATCCACTGTTAAAATCATCGGCTATGCCGCTAACATTTGGAGTATTCGGAATGCGAAACTGACGGATGTTTTCATTGTTTGCTTCTGCTATTTCTTTGGCATAGATAATATTATGACGCTCCATGTTGTGCTCCATATTGCTTTGGCCTGAGCAAAACCACACGTCGCCAAAGGCTATATTCTTTATTGTGATTTCGTTTTTGCCTTTGAGGGTAATTTCCTGTGCTGTGGCAGCAGATTGAGCGGGTAGCATTAGCTCCCATTTGCCAGAAACGTCTGTGGTGGTTTTGTATTTATTTTTGTTGAGCGTGAGTGTTATCTTCTCTTTTGGCGAAGCCCAACCCCAAATTCTAATGGGCTTGTCTCGCTGCAAAACCATATTGTCAGATATGAGTTTCGGTAAGCGTATTTGAGCATCAACATTGAGGATATTGATGAAAATAAGAAGAATAACAAACTTAAATGCTCTCATGTTTTTTTGGTTGAATATGGTTCTTTTAAAATTACATAGCATTAAATCCTACGTTTCTATGTGTTGAAACTATATTTTTTTTAAAAACCACATAGTTCACATAGCCTTACTTTTTCTATATTTTTCACATAGAAACATAAGATTAAAACCTATGTTTCTATGTAGTATTTCCTTATGTGTTCTATGTGTTGAAACTATATTTTTTTTATAAGCACATAGTTCATATAGCCTTACTTTTTCTATATTTTTCACATAGAAACATAAGGTTGATATCTATGATTCTATGTGGTATTTTCCTATGTTTTCTATGTGTTAAAATCGTAGTTTTTTGATAACCACATAGTTTACATAGCTTTGCTTTTTCTATATTTTTCACATAGAAACATTAGTTTTATATCTATGCTTCTATGTGGTATTTCCTTATGTGTTCTATGTGTTAAAATATCACATATGTCTTTTAAGACCTATACGGCACCAAAGTATTTATCTTTCCATCCGCATCATAGGTAATCTCCGATACCTTTATGCTTCTCAGGTGGGTTACACCTTCTGATAGGCTTGAGTCGTGGTAGAATAAATACCATTTGCTATCTACTTCGCAAATAGAATGATGTGAGGTCCAGCCAACTACGGGTTCAAGTATTCTGCCTGCGTATGTAAAGGGACCGTACGGGTTGTCGCCAATGGCGTAGCAAATAAAATGCGTGTCGCCGGTGGAGTACGAGAAATAATATTTTCCATTGTATTTATGCATCCATGCTGCCTCAAAGAACCTGCGGTCATTGTCGCCGTTTAGAAGCTGATTACCATTTTCATCTAAAATTAAAACGTCTTTGGCTTCATGGGCAAACTCCAATAAATCATCCGTCATTTTTGCTACTTTCGGACAAAGTGCCGGTTCGTTATCCGCAGGCAAATGTGCTACAGGACTATCTGGTTCTGAAGCATTAAAGCTACCTTCTCTCCAGCGTTGTAACTGCCCACCCCAAATACCACCGAAGTACATATAGTACGAGCCGTCGTCGTCTTTAAATACGGCAGGGTCAATAGAGAAACTATCTTTGATGGCTTCTGGCTGTGCCGTAAAAGGCCCAACAGGCGAATCTCCAATGGCAACACCTATTTTGAAAATACCATCGTATCCTTTTGCCGGGAAGAAAAGGTAATATTTGCCGTCTTTTTCGTTGGCGTCGGGAGCCCACATTTGTTTGTCAGCCCACGGCACATCGTCTACATGCAGTGCCACGCCATTGTCTATGGCTTCGCTATCTACGGAGTCCATCGAAATTACGTGGTAGTCTTCCATAGCAAAGTGACTTCCAAGGTCGTCAAATGCTTCTCCAGCGTCTACATCATGTGAAGGGTAAATGTATATTTTTCCGTTAAAAACATGAGCAGAAGGATCTGCCGTATAAATATGCTTAACAAGAGGCTGCGATATAGCTCTCTTGTTTAAATCATTAAAATCAATGTGTTCTATACTATCTTCAGGCATTTTGGTTATTTGTCTTTTAATGTATTTGTTATTAGTTATTTGTCTTTTAGCGTATTTGCTAGTATTTATTGTTAAAATATTAATGAATAGATTTTGTGAAAGCATTCAAACATTCAAGCATTCAAGCATTCAAACAATTAAATATTCATTCATTCAAACATTCAGACATTCATTTATTGAAAAAACTATCTTCTCTCTTTCAGTTCTTTCTCTATTTGAAGTTCCATTTTCTTATTTATTTCATAGAAAAACAATAAACCTACGGCTATTAAAAAAGGAATGGCAGGGAAAATACTTACCAATAACTTTATACCATTTATTGTTTCGGCCGACTGGGCTACTTCAGCGTTTGGCTGATATCCGAATATGCCTAAAATCATGGTTAAAAGTGAACTTCCGATACTCAAGCCGCCTTTTAGACCTACCATCATGGCAGAGAAAATAATGGCTGTGGCTCTACGGTTGTTTTTCCATTCTGAATAATCCGCTACATCGGCTATCATGGTCCATAGGATTGGCGTGCTGATTCCGTAGAAAAACATGTGTAAAATCTGCGAACCAAACATTAGGCCTACCGACTGTGGAGGGAAGAAATAAAAGAAGATGATAAATAGGGTTGACACAAAAAGTGATGCCCCGAAAACGTTTCTTTTTCCGTATTTGTCGGCTAAGTTTTTTGACATCATGATACCTATCAATCCAATAAGGATACCGCCTCCGTTAAATACGCCCAAGCCCATCGAAATGTCGTTTTCAAAGGCAGGTAGAAACGCTTTCATAGGCTCTAAAAACGCCGTCAATTGTGTTTTGTCTACGTAGTTTTCGAAATAATACACATACGATCCGCCTTTCATGGCAAGGGTAATAAATACCAAAGTGGTGGTCACCAACATGATAATCCAAGGGATGTTTTTAAACAAATCGCCTAGGTCTTCTTTCAAAGATGATTTTTGCTCGGGCTTCGGAACTACTCGCTCTTTGGTGGTGAAAAATGTTACCAAAAGCATCAAAGTACCTACTATGGCAAGCACCGTCATTACTTTTTCTATTCCAACGGCTTTGTCTCCATTTCCGGCTTTTAGGATAAGGTTATACATAAAAACCTGCACAAAAAACTGCGAAAACATAACTGCCACAAAACGATACGCCGACATACTGTTTCGCTCCGCCATGTCGCCTGTGATAACACCGCTGAGGGCCGAGTAAGGGAGGTTGTTTGCTGCATATAGCAATAACAATAAGCTGTAAGTCACTACCGCATAAATCACCTTGCCTTGGTACGAAAAATCAGGTGTGCTGAAAGCTAAAAGTGCAGCTACACCAAGTGGTACGGCTGTCCAAAGGATCCATGGTCTGAATTTTCCCCAACGGGTGATGGTTCTGTCGGCAATAGCACCCATAACCGGATTAAAAACGAAGGCCGCAAATAGACCTACAAATAGTGTAACTAAAGTAGCGTGCTCGGGTTTTAGGCCGTAAATGTCCGTATAAAAGTAGGCCAAATAGGTCACTAAAGTTTGAAACACCAAATTGGCAGCAAGGTCTCCTAGGCTATATCCGACTTTTTCGAGTACAGACAGCTTATGTGATACATCTTTCATAAAAAATAGGTTATGGTTAAGGTTTACTTACATTTTGGTTTTGAGTTCTAAAACAGCATTGTAGGCTTTTTTAGGTTTATAGTTTCTGTCAAAAAGTAGGGGATAGTTGGTGCGGTTTTTAATCGGCCAGCCATTTAACCACGAGTGGCCATCATTTACACCCCAAAAAGTCACACGACTGATTTTGTCTTTATGTTTTAAAAATAATGCGAAAAGGTCTTTGTAACGCATAGCCAATTTTGTGTCTACAGAGTCAGGTAGGGCCTTTGGGTAAGGGTTCAATAAAGGATTCTCCTCAAATTTTTGGTTTACATCAGCACCTTTTAGGTCCCATGGGTTTGGTATAACCGTGTAGTCAAGTTCGGTAAAGGCCACTTTGATACCCAATGCCGAAAACTCAGTGATGGCATCTTCTATGATTTTGAGGTTGTCGTCGTTTATGTTCCAGTGCCCTTGAATACCCACACCGTCTATTTTGGTGCCGCTCGCCTGTAATTTTTTGATTAGGGCTATAGCTCCTTTTCGTTTTGCGGGCTGTTCGATGTTGTAATCGTTGTAGTATAATTCCGCCGTTGGGTCTGCTTTTGCGGCTAGATCAAAGGCTTCTTTTACGAAGTTTTCTCCCAAAAGTTTATAATAAATAGACTCACGCATGGTTCCGTCTTCATTAAGTGCCTCGTTTACTACGTCCCAGCTGTTTATTTTGCCAGCGTACCTACCGGCCACCGTATTGATGTGGTCTGTCATGAACATTCTAAGCGAGTCTGCGTTTTGTATTTTTTGAGCAAAGGCAGGCATTTGAGAGTGCCAAACCAAGGTGTGACCTACAATAAACATCTTATTTTTTTGTCCATAGGCAACATATTTGTCAGACAAGTTAAAATCGTATTTGCCTGGGGCAGGGTGAATCACTTCTGCCTTCATGATGTTTTCGGGCGTGATGGCGTCAAACTGACTAATGATTAATTTGTTTGCTGCTGAGTCTTTCTCTAAAATATGGGAAGTGCCTAAAGCTGTTCCAATAAGAAAATCGTCATGAAAGGCTTTTTTTAGCGAGTTTGGCTCTTTTTGAGCACACGAACTTTGGCTAAAGATGATTACCGCACATGAAAAGCCCATCCATGCGTTTTTTGAGAAGTTAATTTTCATTATAAGTATTTAAAATATTGAACAACAAGGTTTTCTGCTTATTTGTAAAAAATAAGCGTCAATTTAACAATTATTATCATAAATCAATAAAATATTCTTTTATTTAGAAAAAATTATCTTATTATTTTACTTTCGGGTGGCCCAAGGTGTGTCGCCGGAAGGCCTTTTGCGTCTATCACTATTTTTTGTAAAACCACCGCAGGGTCCATCGCCCAAATCTTCAGCATATGCTTTCCAGGTTCGTTGATATTTACTTTTGTCTTTAAATATTTGGCGTTAGCAGAAACCATATTTTCCCATTCTTTCATACTCGCGTCTGCGTGCATTTCGAGTATTTGCGGGAGTTTGTCATCGATTGAAAATGCTATTTTGAGGCCCTTGTTTGCATTGAATGCCAAAGTAGGTGAAAGGATAAGGCTCAGTTCGGCTTCGCCTTTAGTAAACCAATACATGTCGTATTCTAATTTCGGACTGTTTTTGTTTAGGGTAATAGCCGGAATATTCACCGGAAAAATAGTTACGCCGTCGCCAGTTCGGCCTATGTCGGGTATGGTTTCCCACGAAATATTGCCTTGTGCTGTCTTTCTTTGAAAATGTGCAGCCTCCATGCTCACATAACCGCCTTCTTCAATAAACCCTTTAAAGTCGGCAGGTGCTTCTCTATATGTTTCTAAAACTGAAGGAAATTCCCCTGTAGACTCTTCGCCATCTTCTATTCGGGTTACTTTGGGCATAGTGTTTTTGTTTGGTTGCTGCCAATAGGTGTAGCCAATATGTGTTTGGTCTGCATAGTGGTTCCATTTTCCGTTTGCGAGGGTGTGGTTAAAATAATCGCTGAGTTCTTGATCGCGTTTAAAATGTTCTTCCACTTTGTCTGCCCATTTATTTGCATCCGTACAATTTGCTTCAACTGCATGTTGATTTTGAGCTTGTGCATAATACATTTCGTATAAGTTTGAGCAAGCCAAAATAGGATATAAAACCAATTGGTAGTAGGCGTCTTTGTAGGCAGGTTCTATCAATTCGTAGGTTTGTGAGGCTGCGTTTGCCAAGTCTGTGTATTCTTTTACTACGCTACTCCATTCACTGTTACTGCCCACCAAACTGTACGTTTTTGCATTTAGTAGTTCAGGTTTTACGCGGGCATTGTATTTGGCATATTTATCTAAATAAGAAGCTATTTCGGTTGAATGAGCCTCTCCAAAAGTAGCCTTAGCCCATTTTTGAGTATAATTTGGTAGTTCTGCCGTTCCTATTTTTTCAGGATTCCAAGCATAGTCTAAAAAGAATGAAATGGGTAGCTCCATGGGCTTTAAGTCTCCCACATTCACAATCCAAATCTCTCGGGCCTTGTATTCATACGCTAAGTGCATTTGTTCCCAAATTCGGGGCAGTGGATTGGTGTTCACCCATTTGTAGTTTCGTGGGCCACCCACATAGTCAAAGTGATAATAAATGCCGTAGCCGCCTTTGCGTGGTTTTGCATCGAGAGCAGGCAGTTTTCTGATATTGCCCCAGTTGTCGTCACAGAGCAATAGCGTGATGTCGTCAGGCACTCGCATGCCTTGGTCGTAATAGTCTTGCACTTCTTTGTATAAAGCCCAAAGTTGCGGTTTTTCGGAAGCAGGCTTACCCGACACCTCGGCTATTATTTTACGTTGGTCGTCCACTATTTTTTCCAGAAGCGTAGTGGCGGTTTGGTTGCTCATGGGTTCGTCTCCATCGCCACGCATTCCTACCGAAAATATGTTTTCATATTTATATCGTTGCTGCACGCTTTCTCTCCAAAACTCACGCAGGGTAGAGTCGTTTTTGCTGTAGTCCCAAGGGCCTTTGTTTTTGCCGTATCTACGCCATTCGTCATGAGCTCGCATGAGCGGTTCGTGGTGTGAGGTGCCTATTACTACGCCATATTTGTCTGCCAAAACTGGATTCATGGGGTCGTCTACATGAAATGCATTTCCCCACATGGCGGGCCAAAGGTAGTTGCCTTTTAGGCGTAATATTAGTTCAAAAATTGAGGTGTACAGTTTTTGGTTAAAGCCGCCGTTTTTTTCGTGTGTCCAACCCGAAAGGCAAGGGGCTTCGTCGTTTAAGAATATCCCCCTATATTTTACTTTTGGTTCATCTAGGGTGAAAATAGTTTTGCTTACGTAAATTTCTGCGTGTTTTTTGGTGGGTACATCTGCCCAAAAGTGCCACGGCGAAACGCCTATTTTTTCGGATAAATCATAAACGCCATAAATAGTTCCTCGCTTGTCTGAGCCTACTATTACGAGGGCTTCTTTTACTCCTTTTATTGGGTTTTTAACCACAAATCGTTGAAATTTTTCCCATTTTCCTTTTAATGATTTGGTGTCAAAACGGCCTTTTTGAACCATTTGGTCTATGATTTTGCTGTGCCCCAAGGTGCCTATGATTACCACGGTTTTGCTTATTGCCGAAGTAGAAACCGAAGGCCTTTTGCCTGTAACAGCTTCGATGTCATTTTGTAAATTTTTGACCGCAATTTCTACCCCTTCAAAATCATTTTTATCATAATAGATAGCACTGGCTTCTTTTTGGGTTACCAAAGGAAAGGTATTTGCCTCAGACTTAAAAACTACGTCTTGCGAGTAGCCTTTTAACCAAGAAAAGAAGAGTAAAAGAATTGTATATTTTTTCATTTAGAGATAAAGGTTTTTTAGAAATAACTGCCCAAAAGGCTTAGTACTATTTCTTTTAAAAATTAAAAAAAAGAAAGGACTATTAAAGTCCTTTCAAAGCCCTCCAAAGGCCCATGTATGCTGGTTTTTTAGCGAATTTGTCATCCCACATAAGTGGATAGTCTGGTCTTTTAAATGTGGTTACTATCCAGGTGTCTTTGTCTGATATTCCCCAAATTGTGATGCCGTGTCTTTGTGCCGGAGGTATATGGGTAATATATTCTTTTCCCACAAAATAATACATAGCGGCCTGTGCTTCGTAATCGGCCTTGCTTGGCGTATAGTTGGGCGTGTTATTTGGGTTAATGCTAATGTCTAATTCCGAAATTCTGACTTTCATGCCCGTTGCGGCTAACTTTTTCATCATAGAAGTTATGCCTTCTCTTGAGGAGTTTATGCTCATGTGCATTTGTGTACCTATGCCGGCTACTGGCACTCCTGCAGCCTTAAGTTCTTTGGCGAGGGCTATAGTAGAGTCTAGTTTTGCGGGGTTGTATTCGAGGTTATAATCGTTTATGAAAAACTCACAGTCGCTGCACATTTCTTTGGCATATTGAAATGTCTTGTAAATATAACTTCTGCCCAAATAGGTGTGCCAATAGTAGGTATCTCCCGTAGACGAGCCCGTTCTTAGGTTAGGAGTTCCGTCGGTAAAAACCTCATTTATGGCATCCCAAGACTTAACCGCAGGGTATTTTTTTACAATTCCCTGTACCCATGTTTTTAGGGCGGCATCTACTTTTTTGGTTATATCTGCAGTGCTGGTATTGGCCGAAGTGCTTACCGATTCTATCACGATGTTGTCTATGAGGTAGCTGCCTTCGGCGTTAAAGTGCATTTTGAATTCCGTAGGTGCTTCTGTGGCAGTGAAATTCCAAGTGTAGGTGTTCCAATTTGAATTTGTAAACGTCAGTTTATTTTCTGTATAGTTATTTTTTTGAATGATCAGCTTGAAACTGCCCGAACCTGTGAGTGACTTTACTGCTACCGAAACTCGGTAGTTTTTTCCTGCTTCTACGGCTATCTCAGGCCCAAGGGACTGCATGTCCCAAGCGTTTGTTCCGGCTTTGGTTACCGTAGCTTTTAGTGCTCTCTTGCTGCCTGCTGGTAGGTCTTTGGTTTCTTCTTCGTATTTGCCTTCGGCGGTGCCACCTACTAGGTTAGTGAAGTTTGTAAAAGTAGCTCCCGAGCCATCTTCAAAATTTCCATTTTTCAATAAATTGACTCCCGACGGCACAGCTGCACCTACTTCAAGTGAGCGGAGGTAGTCGCCGTTGTTATTGGAATGCCAAGCTAGCACATGCCCAAAGGTCTGCATGCCCACTTTACCCATTATCTCGTCTACTTTTGAGAAGTCCATGGAGCCGTCATTTTTGACTACAGCACCGTGTTTCATGTGATAGCCAAAAACGATGTTGTCAAATTCTGATTTTAAGATATTTAAATAGGTGGCGTCGTTTTTTACTACCTCGTCATAAGAAATGGCCATTCCGATCGGAATATCCGTTGCGTCTCGCAAGGTAGAAGTAGCTTTGGCGGGGTCAAAATCTAATATTTGTGTAGGCGGAGTTACTGCGGGCGTATTGGTGATTTCTTCTTTGCTGCATGAGCACAATGCCACCAATGATATAAATAGAAGCTTTCTGAACATTTTTTTAAATAAATAAGGTTTTGAAATAAATAGATTTTTAAACGTATATCCTTTTTGTTTTCTACTTTCTTCTTTTGGGTATTTTATGTATTTATTGGCGGATGATTGACTTAGTTTTTTTTGAGTTTTTACTATAAATAAATGCTTAAAGTTTTTTACTTAAAAATTTAAAAATGAAATTCTATACAATTTAGTCTAAAAAAATAGAAGGGGAAATTGGCCCCCTTCTATTTAGACTTTATTTTAACCTATTCTGTATCTTAATATCCTGGGTTTTGAGGGAAGGCTGGGCCTTCTACTGTTCTGTCTATTTGTGATTGAGGAATCGGTCTCAACACATGGAATTCCTTTATGTTAGCTGCTGCTTCAGGGTTCCAAGCTTGGATTCTTCTTACCAATGATTTCGTACGAACCAAGTCGTTCCATCTCATCCACTCACCAAATAGTTCGCGACTTCTTTCGTCTAATATAAAGTCTACGGTCACGTCGCTAGCTGTAATTTTCATTGCTTCAGCTGCGGCTGCATTTTGTGCCGAAGTGTTGGTTTTTCTGTAAGCTGCTCTTTGACGCACTACATTTAAAAGTTCTGCCGCTTTGGCTTTGTCGCCTGCTTGCATATACGCTTCCGCTGCAATTAAATACACCTCAGCAAATCTCGTGATTACTGCTGGACGTGTAGACGGATCGTTAAAGTTTGATCCTCTGCTTGGGTCCATAAACTTCTTAAGCGAAGGGAAAATATCTGATTTCCACATGCTTGGTGGTACCACTATTCCTTTGAAAGGTCTTGTTCCGATAAATTGCGGGGCACCAGGTACTTCAAAGTCAGGGAAGTATACGGCCGTGTCTACACCTACTTGCATGGTATATGTAATTCCACGTTTGTTATTGGCACTAGTAGCCGAGTTTGTGATGGCGGTATTCGAGATATAAGTCGTGTAAAACGAGTTTGCAAAACGAGAATCATTGGCTCTATTTACAAAAACTTGGTCTAAGAAATAGTTCTTTCCTGAGTTTTGTCCGCTGGTCCATTTAAAGCTATTGGGTCTCATACGCACATACGGGCGGCCATAATATGAATCTCTCACCATACCTGCTGTACCGCTGTTTGTCAATACCCCATTTGAGTTTAGGTATGAATTTAAACCACTTACTGCGGGGTAGTTCCAGTTAGTAAACCAAGGCGAGAGGTTTTGGGCGTTTCCGCCTGATGCACCACCACCTACTGTGTAATATCCGTATTTGGCGTCATTTGTATGATCTGAAACAAACATCGTTTCTTTGCCGTAGTCGTTTGCTGGCACAAATGCGTCACCAAAGTCTTGCCACAGGTCTAAGCCATACGTACCTTTATTTACAATAATGTCGTTTGCTATTTTAGCCGCTTCTGCGTAATCTGGTTGCGAGTTAGTTAACCATCCTCTGGTCAAAAGGGCTTTGGCTAAGAAAAACTGAGCAACAGGCTTAGTAGCGGCCTTCCCTAAAAATGGTGCCGTAGGTTTTTCTGGCAAATCAGCCGCTGCGTCTCTTAAATCTTGAATGATTAGCTTGTAAACGTCAGCTACAGGGTCTCTTTTGGCCGCTTGAGAAGCCACTTCGATAAACTCTGTGTGAAGAGGCACATCTCCGAAGGTTTGGACCAAATAAAAATACCAGAATGCTCTTAAAAATTTGGCTTGAGCCAGGTATTGTTTTTTTACTGCTTCAGGCTCATTGAGCGACTGTCCGTATTTCAATACACCGTTTAGGGTGTTTATGTCTGTAAATGCAGTTCCCCACGCCGCTCCAAAGTTTGTGGCGTTTATGCCGTTGTAGGTATACAATGGGCCGCCACCACTACTTGCAGCTTGCAAAAACTCGTCGGTACCTGCTTGCATTTCTACTGTAAATCCTTCGGTGCCCCAATAGTTTCTTATGTCATTGTAAACTCCGGCTATTCCTCCTAAAACTCCTGCAGAAGATTTAAAAAATGAAGGTACGATTTGAGACTGCGGATTTTCTTCAAGTATTTTTTCGCACCCTGAGGCCAAAAACAATACGCCTGTTATTATTAATAATTGTATTTTTTTCATTTTCTCTTTTAATTAAAATTTAAGGTTTAAACCAAGTGTAAATTGACGAACAGGAGGGTTGTTTAGGTTGACAGTAATTTGTCTGCCTGGTACACCCGTGCCAATCACGTTACCTGATGAAGAATTGTTGTTTCCTTCAGGGTCTATTCCTAAGTTGTCACGTACCAATGGAGCATAAATAATAAAAGGATTAGTAGTGTTTAAGTATACTCTCGTGCTGCTAATACCCGTTTTCTTAAGCAATTTTGGACTGATTGTATATCCAAAGTTTATACTTCTCATTTTTATAAATGAACCGTCACGATACTGCAATACAGATTGGAAATCTTTAACACCTGCGTTAGCATCTGGGCGAGGGAATGTATTGCTTGGGTTGTCTAATGTCCAATAGTCAGTTACGTATTGGTTTTGTCTTCCTTGGTTAAAGAAGTTATAGCCAGAGCCACCACCTGAAGTACCCGAAAGGTATGAAACCAAGGCTTTTTGTCCGATACGAGCATATGCAACAGTTGACATATCAAAACCTTTGTATGAAATTCTATTTGTCAAACCGCCTTCCCATTTAGGTTGGAAATTTCCTAATATTTGTCTGTCCGCTGCGTCTATTTTGCCGTCTCCGTTTACGTCTTCTACTCTGATTTGTCCAGGTAACTGCACCGGTGATGTTTGCTTACCTAAAGAGCCGTCAGTAGCATCAGAAGTTTGCCAAATACCCAACATTTTGTAGTCATAAATAACCGTTAGTGGCTCGCCTACAAACCATCCGTTTCCTTTGTTGTCTAACTCCGTAGGAGTAGTAAGTTGCGTAATTTTTTCTCTGTTAAAGAAATACGTCACATCTGTGCTCCAGTTAAATCCGTTTGGATTTCTCAAGATGTTAAATGTCACCGATGACTCAAAACCTTTACCTTCTGTTTTTCCAAGGTTTTTAAGTGTAGAACTCGCTCCATTACTTTGAGGTAAGTTTACCGAAAGCAAAATGTCTTTTGTTTTTTGGTGATAAATATCAAAATTACCCACGATACGGTCGTTAAATAAGCCAATCTCTAAACCATAGTCTGACTGAGAAGTTGACTGCCATCCTAAGTCGGTAGCAGGTAAGTTAGTTACGGTATATGCCAATACTTGACCCGCCACTGTAGTTCCAAAATTGTAATATCCAGAAGATAAAGCACCCAAAGTAGCGTAAGCTCCTACGTTTCTGTTTCCTGAAATACCCCATCCTCCTCTTAGTTTTAAGTTAGATATAAATGGCAGGTCTTTCATAAAATCTTCGTCTATGATATTCCATCCCAAACCGATAGCCGGGTAGTTAAAATATTGGTTTCCTGGAGATAGGGTAGATGAGCCGTCTCTACGAAGTGTAGCAGTAATCATGTATTTGTCGTTGTAGGTATAGTTTACTCTTCCCATGTACGACAACAGACCCGTTTCAGAGAAGAAATTGCCATTGTTTGCATTTGCTGTAACCGCACCCGATGCCAAAGCAAAGTTCGATGTTTTGATATAGTCAGCTGGTATTCCTTTTACGTTAAAGTTTGAACCCAAACTGTGGTTTTTTGTCAACTCATAAAGAGCTGTAACACCTAATCTGTGTTTTTTAGCAATGGTTTTGTCATAGTATAACAAATGCTGAATGTTTACATCCCAATATTCGGTATTGCTGATGTCGCCGTTTGATGCACTTTGTGCCGTAGCGTTGTTTACATACGTGTTTGGTGGTCCGTAGCCATTAAATGACGACTGGCTAAAGTTAAGACCTGCATTGAACCTATATTTAAGGCCATCTATGATATTTACTTCACCATAAAGGCTGTTAAATGTACGTATCGACCTTGAGTTGTTAAGTATGTCTGCTTCTCTTGAAATCAAAGTAAGTGGAGAAACCTGAGCTGCATCTATACTTCCAAGTTTTGGGTAAAGGTTTACGGTGCCATCTTCGTTGTAGGGCTTTGCCAAAGGAGAAAGTCCTGCTAAGAAAGTAGGGATTCCGCCACCACCGGGAGTGTTTGTATGGCTAAGGGTATTGATGGTGTTTAAGCCTACTTTTACACGTTTTCCTATTTTTTGATCCAATGTAGCTCTAATGTTCATACGGTCAAAATTTTGGTTTGGCATAATTCCCGTTTCGTTGAAATATCCCAATCCCATACCGTATTGCGTAGTTTCGGTTCCGCCTTGTAGACCTAACTGATGGCTGGTGTTAAAACCTTGTTTGTAAAGCAGGTCTTGCCAGTCTGTGTTTATGCCCAAAGCCTGATTTTCTTGCTCGATATTGGTCAATGGATACGCCGAAGAACCCGGTGAAACCGTGTTTAGAGCAGCTGCGTCTTGCTTGAATTTCGAGTACTGCTCGGCGTTCATAATGTTGTATTTGCCCATGGCATTGGTTATTCCATAGTAACCATCATATGACAATACCGGCTTACCTGATTTTCCTCTTTTGGTAGTGATTAAGATAACACCACCCGCACCTCTTGAACCATAAATGGCCGTAGCAGATGCGTCTTTTAAGATTTCCATGCTGGCGATATCGTCTGGGTTGATATCATTTAGGCCACCAAATGGAATTCCATCTACCACTACCAGTGGGCCGTCTAGTCCGTCGCCGTTTCCGGTAGTAAGTGTACGGTTACCTCTGATCCTAATTTGTCCCTGAGTTCCCGGTGTAGAGCCATTACTCACTATAGAAACCCCTGCTGCACGACCTTTTAGGGCGTTTAATAGGTTAGGTGCTGGTACTTCTTTTAGAGTAGCCTCACTTACCGATGTTACGGCTCCGGTGATGTCTCTTTTTTTCTGAGTACCGTATCCTACCACAATAACCTCGTTTAGAGCCGAAAGGTCTTCATCTAAAGTTATGTCAATCACAGTTTGGTTGCCCACTGTTACTTCTGTGCTTTTGTAACCAATAGAACTTATCACCAAAGTTTGGGTTGGTTTAGCTGCAATCGTGTAGCTTCCTTCGCCATTCGCTGTAGTACCGATAGTAGTCCCTTTTACTTGAATAGACGCCCCAGGAATAGCCTCATTTGTAGTAGACTTTACAGTTCCTTTTATGGTTTGTGCAGCCACATTGAAACTGCAAGTCACCAGAAACAGGATAGCCCACCTGAAGTAGTGCTTTCTGCTTTGATCAATTAAATAATTAAGGTTGAGTTTTTTCATAAAATTGGAAATATGATTGATTTGATAAATAATATAAACTTGCTTATAGGAACCTATTAATTTCAGGGACAAAGTAAGGTTAAGGCAAATTCTTTAAGTAGCACAAATCGCCAAATCTATATTCCAAATGTTTAAAAATTGAGGTATTTTTCTTGCCTGTGAGCTGTGTTTTTTAAAAAAGTGTAAAAAAGACAATTAATAAATTTTTTTAATAAAAATATAAGTATTCTAATTTATAGTAGTACGGTATAAATAATTTGACAGGGAAATAAAATAGAAGCCCCCGATTTGAAGAAATCGAGGGCTTAAGTGGGAGGGCTATTTTTTAGATAAAAAGGATGTAGCTTTTAAAGTTCTTTGGTTTTGGGTCTATGGCTTATTCTCCTCTTTTTTGTTTGGCAAATTCGCTTGGGGTCATGTCGTATTTTGCTTTAAATGCACGTGCAAAATAGTTGGGATTTGAGAAGCCCACTTCATACCCAATCTGGGATATTTTCATATCGCTTTTTTCTAATAACACCGCCGCTTTTTTTAGCTTCATGGAGCGGATATATTCTACCGGGGTTTCGCCAGTAAGGCTCAAAATCTTGTTATAAAGGGTGCCTCTACTCATAAACATTTTTTTGCTTATGTCTTCAATCGATATTTCTGCATTGCCTATGTTTTCATCTACATATTGCGAAACCTTAAGGAGCAGTTTCTCGTCTTCGGAGACTATCTCTTGTAGCGGAGTTTCAATTTTTATTTGTTTGCTGTAGGTATTTTTTAGACCCAGGTTTAGGTTTAAAAGATTCGCGATTTTGAGGTTGAGCACCTGAAAACTAAACGGCTTAGTGAGATAGTCATTGGCTCCCATCTCGAGTCCTTTTATTTCGTCAGACTCTTCTGACATCACCGTCAGCAATATTATCGGAATGTGTTTGGTACGTGGGTCATTTTTTATTTTGTTTAAAAGCGTTATGCCGTCCATATTTGGCATGTTGACATCACTCACTATGATGTCTGGGTGGTGAGACAAGGCCTTTTGCCACCCTTTTTTACCGTCTTCTGCTTCTATTATTTTGTATTTCTCTTTTAGGTTTTCGGTCAAATACCTGCGGAGGTCGTCGTTGTCGTCTACCAATAGCAGCACGGGTTTTTCAAAGGCCGACTGCTCGTCGGTTTCTACGCTTACTGTTTTAGACTTCCTTGGTTTTTCTATTTCGGGCAATGCCGTTTTAGACTGCATGGGTTTTTCGGCCAAAGGCAAATGCACACTAAATGTGCTACCCAAGCCTACTTTGCTCGTGACAGAAATGGTGCCTCCGTGCAGTTTCACAAATTCCTGTATGATACTCAAGCCTATGCCGCTGCCTTGGTTTAGCATTTGCTCGTCGTCGTTGAGTTGTACAAACCGCTCAAAAATCTGATCCACTTTGTCTGCAGGTATCCCGATGCCGGTGTCTTCTATCGCAATTACGATTCCGCCTTTTGCAGATTTCGGTTTTATTTGTAGGCTCACGTTTCCGTTTTCGTGGGTAAACTTTATGGCATTTGCCAGCAGGTTTACCAGTATTCGCTCTATTTTGTCTTTGTCAAAAGCCGTGTAATATTCCGAAATAGAACTTTCAAAATCGAGGTGAATGTTTTTGCGGTCAGAGATATATTTAAATGAATCAAAAATCTCTTTGGTAAACTGAATCAGGTCGCCGTCGGTCAAGTTTAGGTTTAGCTCGTGGTCTTCTATTTTTCTAAAGTCTAGCAATTGGTTCACCAAATTGAGCAGTCGCTTTGCGTTTCTATTAATGATGTTTAGCATCTCCAGTTTTTCGGTGCTTTGCTCTTGGTTTATTAAACTTTCGCTCGGGTTAAGCACCAAAGTCAAAGGTGTTTTTAGCTCATGGCTGAGGTTGGTCAAAAACTTCACTTTTAGTTTTTCGAGCTCCATTTTTTGTTCTGCTTCTTTTCGCTCCGAGGCTATAAGGTGCTTCACCTCTAGGCGTTCTTGTTTGAGTGCAAATTCGTTTCTGAGTTTCTCAATACCTCTTCTGCGGATGGTATAGAAAATAAATGCAAATGTCAGTAGGTATAAAAAATAAGCCAGATAGGTTCTATAAAAAGGAGGTTCTACTGTAATCTCAATCAGTTTTTCAGGAGTTTGCCAAGCACCGTCTTCGCTTTTGGCTTTTAGTCTAAACGTGTAGGTGCCGGGGTCCAAGTTGGTATACACCGCCGTATGTTTAGAGCCCACGTGGTTCCATTCTTTTTCGAAGCCATCTAATTTATACGAATATTGGGTTTCTTCGGGTGCCGTGTAATTCAGGGCCACAAAGTCCAAAGAGAAGTTTTGTTTGTAGTTGAGTGTAATCTCTTTTGCCACCGATATGTGGTCCTTTATTTCGGAATCATCTTCGGGGTTTATGCTTTTGTTTCCTATTTTGAGGTCGGTTATTATTAAGGTAGGCGTATTTTTGTTTTGAAAAAGCGACTCGGGTTTAAAATAGTTGAAGCCCTCTAAACCACCAAAGTACAATACGCCATCGCTTGAGGCCAAGCCCGCTCCGGCATTAAACGAGCTCTGCTGCACGCCGTTGTGGTGGTTGTAATTCTTGAATATTTGATTCTTTATGTCAAATGAGCTGATGCCCTTGTTTGTACTTACCCAAAGCTTCTGATTTCGGTCTTCTAGTATTTGGTAAATGACGTCGTTTGCGAGGTTTTGGTTTTCACCAAATTGGCTAAATGTTTGGGTTTTGTAGTTGTATAGGCATAATCCACCACCGAGCACACCCACCCAAGTTTGACCCGATTTGCTGCAATAAATGTCAAGGGCTTTGTCCATGGGCAGCTTGCTGTTGCTGTTGTTCCTGACTTCTATTTTTCCGGTGGCCGTATCTAAAATCGCCACGCCTGATCCATTCGAGCCCAACCAGAATCTACCATTTCGGTCTATTTCTATGTCTGTGATGTAGCCATTTATTAGTTTGCTTATTTGCGGAAAAGATTCACTCAGTCTTTTAAGTGTTTTAGTTTGTAGGTTATACAAAAAAACGCCGCCGCCGTTTGTGCCTATCCATATATTGCCTTTTTGGTCTGCTTTGAGGCAGTTTATAGCAGGGTTGGCTTTTGCCGCTTCTGTTTTAGGGATCTCTATTTTGCCTACTACTCTTTCGGCTCCATTTATTTCATATAGTCCGTCTTCGTAGGTGCCTGCCCAGAGGGTATTGTCTGTCATTTCTAAGGCCGAAAAAACCGCCACTGAGCCCTTGCTGTTTGAAACCGCTACTTTCCGAAATACTTCTGTTTTTGGGTTAAATACATTTAGTCCACCGCCAAATATTCCCACATATATTTCGCCGTTAGGCCTTTCTTTAAATGAGGTAATGGAGCTTCCGCTAAGCCCTGTTTTATCGAGTGGGTTATGTTGTTTGTAGTTAAAAAACGCCAGGTTGCTGTCGTATTTGTTGATGCCGTTTTGGTGGGTTCCAAACCAAAATATGCCGCCGTTGTCTATGTATAAATCACGAATGGTGAAGCCCACTATTCCGTTTGTGAGGCTATTGGGATTTTTGGTTGCTCTTTTTATTCGGGTTACATGCTGGCTTACCGGGTCATAGATATTCAAGCCGTTTTCGGTGCCTATCCAGAGTTTTTGGTCTTTGTCAAATGCGATTTTGAATACCCGATTGTTGCTAATGCTATTTGGGTTGTTGGCTTGGTTTTTTAGGAAAGAAAAATTTCCTGATTTTGGGTTTAATTGGATAATGCCCGCTTCGTCTGTTCCAAACCAAAGGTTGCCTTGGCGGTCTTCGGCTATGGTTCTGATGCCGTTGTTGCTTACCGTTTTGGGGTTGCTGGGGTTTTGCAAAAGGCGTTTAAAAGCACCTGTTTTTTTGTTAAAAAGATGAAGGCCGTTGGTGGTGCCTACCCACACGCGATTTTTACTGTCTTCAAAAATACATAATACTATGTCAGAGTTTAGCTTATTGGGGTCTGATGGGTTGGCTCTATATGAAATTCGTTTGTTTGTTTTTGGGTCAAAATAATAGAGCCCCGTGTAGGTGCCCACCCAAATATTTCCCAAATGGTCGGCTTCCAAACTCCTGATCCAGCCGTAGTTATTAAAATCGAAGTTTTTGAAATTGTTTAGTCCCCTGTTGTAAAGCGAAAGTTTGTCGCCCGTGCCCACCCAAAGGTTGCCGTTTTTGTCTTCTTCAAGTGCCATTACTGAGCCACGGCCTAGGCTATTGGCGTCACCTTCTTTGTGTCTGTAGATGTTGAAATTTTGGCCGTCAAATTTATTCAAACCATCTTCTGTGGCAAACCACATAAAGCCATATTTGTCTTTCAAAACGGCGTTTATGGTATTAGATGCGAGTCCGTCTTTGCTGTTATAGTTAGTAAAATTATACACCTTTTGCTGCCCAAAGCCGAATTGGACAGTCAAAAAGAGTAGAATCAGTAATATTTTAGCTTTCATTGAAAAACAGGAAGGTTATTGAAATCCAAAGTTTCTTTTTTATCAAAAAAAGCACTTTGTTTTTTCAATGATAAAATTAGGCAAAACTTTCATACAATCTTTCATTCAAAGCCAATGAAGTGCGATAAGGTTTTGGCTCATGACCGAGAAATCCAAAGTAAAGCGATTTTTAAAATCGCTGCAAAAAATGCCTTAAAGGTCTGCTAATATGAATGAAGCTTTTTTCGAGCTTTAGTTTTTGTAAAAATTGAAGATTAAATAATCAGCTATTTTTCAATAAAACGATTGGGTTTTTCGGAGAAAAATAAGCTCGATTTCTCAACTAGTACGTAGAATTTTCTCCATTTTTTTTCCTTTGGCCAATTCATCCACGAGTTTGTCGAGGTATCTGACTTGCTGGGTGAGGGTGTTGTCTATATCCTCTATTCGGTAACCGCAAATTACGCCTTTTATGAGCCCGGCATTTGGATTTACAGTAGCTTTTTCAAAGAAGGTTTTGAACGTAACTTTCTTGTCTATAAGCTCATGGATGGTCTTTTGGTCAAAGCCCGTAAGCCAAGTGATTACCTCATAAAGTTCAGCCAAGGTGCGGCCTTTTTTCTCTACTTTTACTATATAATGCGGAAAAACCGAAGCAAAGGTCAACTTCGCTACTTTTTCGTTATGTTCGGGTGTTACTTGCATTATTTTTTGTTATAAATATTAAAAATCAGACTATTAATGATTTTAGATTTAATGTAGAAGTTAATTTCTTAGCCTCTTCTTCTTAAGTTTATTTCTTATATCTGTTAACCTATTTAAATCTTCATTATTAATTCCTAAAGTAGGATTTAATATATTAAAGTCATTCGCTGAAAGTATCTCCTCAATATTTGTTTTTTTTTCAAATTCAGATGTGAATTTTTCAAATTGCTCCTCACTGATTTCCTTATATGGAATTGGTAATTTCTTAAATTCGCTAGGAATTAGTTCTAAGACGCCACCGCCATAGTATCTGCCTTCTAATTCAGAAAGTAGAAGTGTTAAAGTATTGTAAAATGAATAAATAAAACTATTTAAATCATAACCATTTCTCATTTTTACTTTATAGGCTGAGTCGGTTACTAAAGCATTAGATGAGTTCTTAAGTAACTTTGGGTATAAGTGGCTTCTTTTAAAGAAGAAGGCGTCAGGTTTTTCTGAAATGTTTGGAATAACATACCATTTGTTTCTAATTTTACATTTATATCTTTCTTGAATTTGTTTTAATTCTCCAATGTCTAAATATTCTCTTAGTTTTTTAGATATCTTGTCATTTTCATTAAGCTGTAATAATTTTGTAGGGCGTTTGTTTTTTTCCAATTTTTGAATGTCGTCCTCATTAAATACAACACTTCCATTTACAAAAAAACCTTTTTGGATTATTGGTTTTGTATAACTCGATAAATTATAGTTTTCCTCAGTTTCTTTATCTATAATAAAAAACTTATTAGCAGCTGTTACTATTCCCGGTTTAGAATCGGAGTAATCATTAACTGTTTTAAGTTCTTTCTTTAAGTTGTCTATAAAAGTTAATTCATCTGAAGTTAAAAAATGGTGTGTCCACTTCACATTTGACTCAACTAGTAAATTGTTTTTCCTCAGAACGAAATTATTTTTTTCGAGTGATTCTCTAGACAAAATATTAGTAAAGAATTCTCCTTTTTGCACTGCTTTTTTATAAGCAAAAAGAACAATTGTATCTTGTCCTTTGCATTCAAACATTAAGTCATTAAAAGTGAAAATTTCAATCCTTTCAAACTCCGTTTTTAAATATTCTCGAATTTCTTCTGCAAATTTAACTTGCAATAATTCTGAGGGAAGAACAAATGCTAGAATGCCGTTTTTGGCTAGTAAAGTATTCGCTTTGACTAAAAATGTAGTCCAAATGTTTTTAACTGATGCTTCAGTTAAATTTTCATTGGCATGTATTTCTTTACTAAGTTCAATTTGTTTTGATGTAAGTATGTTTTTTTTAACATACGGAGGATTCCCAATAACAACTGAAAATTGTTTTTCAGTTAAATATTCTAAGAAATCTACTTTTTCAAAAGAAGCCGTTTTTTTACTCCACTTTTTAGAAGCTGTTTTTAATTCAACCTTGTTAATGTCTAAAGCAGTTAAATTGATGTTTAGGTTTTCTTCCTTATCTAATTCAGAAATGAAAGCACCATCACCAACACTTGGTTCCAAAATTGACATACGGGTTCTGTTTTCAAAATGAGATAGAACTCTTTTTGAAATAAAACTCGCCAAATATGAAGGCGTGTAATAAGAACCTGTACTTTTCTGATTAGTCATTTGTGCTAAAAATTTGTCTAAAGATATCTGTTATTTCTTTTGTTATTTTGTTATGAATGTTAGATAGTTCTTGATTATTAATTTCTTTTAATTTTAAATCTACTTTCTCTTCTAAAACCATTAATTTTTCAATTCTCCACATTAATGAATGAATAGGATGCCACAGCATCAATTCATCTTTTATATGAATTGCTAGAGCATTCCCTGCAAATGGAATTATTCTTCCATTTGAGTTTCTAAAAAAGAGATTCTTGTAATTATCATTTGTTGGTTTTAAAAAACCAACAGAACCATCATTTTCTTTGTTTTCATCATCTGTAGGCCATTTGTCCCATTTTGCCCTATTACAATATGAACAAGAATATATTAAATTGTCATACTGATTTTTTGGTATAGTAGGAGTAAAGTTTTTTGGTGTACAAGGAACAAAATGGTCAATCGCAAAACTTCTGATTCTATAGTTGTGGTTATCATTGCAATAAGCACACCTTTTTTTGAAATCAATACTGAGTATATCTCTATATTGAGAATATGTAGCGTAAATTGGAGGATTAGCTCTGTGTTTGGGGGTTTCTTCAATAAAAATATACATTGTTAATCCAATTTTTTTAAAAGTGCCTCAGTATGTTTAATTAAAATATCTAATCGTTCATTTGTACCTTCACTAAAATATTTTTGAGGAATAGCATCATAACCTGAAATTGATTTTGATAATTTATTATTCAATTCAATATAGCGATTCTCTTTATCTCCTAATTTTTCTCCATTTTCAATTAAAACCTCTAAGACTTTTAATTCAGCAATATCTTCTTCAATATTATTTTGATGTACTTCGATTTCTAAAATTAATTCTTCTACAAACTTTTTTTTATGAGCAGCATATTCTGGATTTATGAAAGAATAAATTTGAGCTTTATCTACTACAAAGCGAGGGTTTATTTTTTTACTTTCCTTTTTCGCATTATCAACATCTTGCGTAAGAACAAAAGCTGGAAAATCTCCAAATTTATCCCATAATTCATTAAAAAAATAATCTCCATTAAAAGGAAATCCGCTATTATGATCTTTCAATTTGTAATCAATTGAAAGTACATCAATTTTTTCTGATTTAATTATATCCATAAGTTCTTCAATTGAACTTGCGAATTCGATTTTAACGATTTTGAAAACATCTTCAAATATAGCTTCAATTGTCTCTATTTGTTCAGATTCTTCATCAAGAACACCTAATGTATATTTCATTTTAATTTATTTTTTTAAACCAAAAGTTAATTTCAAATCCGGTTTTAGGTTTTGATAATAACACTTTTCCTTTATTACTATCTATTGCAGATTTTACAAGCCACATTCCAAGTCCAGTTCCTATCTGATTTCCTAAATCATCAGTTTTAGAAGTTTCAAATGGCTTGAAAATATCATTTATTTTAGTATAGTCTTTTACAATTCCAGGACCATTATCACAATATTTTATTTTTATAAATTTATCTTCTAGGGTTAATTGCACTGTGATTTTTCTATCTCCTTTAACTCCATTTCTTTGAAACGCTTCGATTGAGTTTGTTATTAAATTGTCGAAAACTGTGTCTAAGTCTAACTCAGATATATTCGTTGTAAATAAATTTTTTGATTCTTCTTCATACTCATATGAAAAATCAATATCTCTTTCTTTGAATAGATTACTATCCCAATCTTGATTAAAACTTGTGAAATAATCTACTAAATTTATTTTCTTATTTTTTCTTCTGTCTTTTTTTGTCAACCCAATAGCAAAATCAATCCATTGTTTTAGTTTTTGGTCTTGTCTGTATAATTTATCAATTTCATTATTTAGATTGATTCCATCTTCTATACTATTTAAGTTTTCTTCATTAATTACTTTATGTAATTTTCTTTTAAGAAGAAATATCCTTGAAGTTAAGTTGTTTTTTATTCCGTGAAATTCGTGTGAAAAACTAGCAATCATAATACCTGCTGAAGCCATTGCTCTAGAAGTAGCTAATTCATCTTCTTTTTCTGAGAGTTTCTTGTCTCTTGCTTTTACACCTTTTTTAAGTTTTTTATTTTTAGATTTAGTGTCCTCTTGAGTTTCGTTTTCGTCATTTTCTTCATCAGCTATACTTCCGCTCTCTTTAATAGCTTCTTCTTCTTTGTTTAAATCTGAATATAGTTCATTAAGATTAAAAGCGACAGTGCTTCTATCGTCTTCTTGTACTTTTATTAAACCTTTCAGAAGATTCTTGAAAAATTCAAATGTTTCACTCTCTCTAATGCCTTCTCTGTTAGATTTATCTTCTAAATGATGATTGTCGATTCGAGAGAATTTTACAACTCCAGCAACTTGATTTGGTCTAACTCTACTTCCTTTTCTTGAAAAAGCTGCAGGGTTTTGACCAAAACGTTCTCCCAACATTAGCCAATCATAAGAATGTGTATTTACTTCACCATATGGTCTGATTCTAAAATCATCTCTATATAATTTTATACCACCAAATTTTTCTATCCATTGACCTCTATTACCTAAAAATTCTTTCTGATAATATTTTTCTCTGTCATTTGTTGATAAAGTGTTTTTTAAGAAATAAAAAGTAAACTCGAAATCTCCGATATTTTGAAAAATTCCATTTTCATTCGTCACACCTTTTATTATTTCATTAAATGTTCTATTAATTTCAAACTTTTCTTCCTTAAAAGTCTTATTATCAAAAGGAAATTCAGTCATATCCTCATAACTGAACAGTGCCTTAGGAATCATGTTGTAATCAAATTCATTTCTATGAATTTTAATTTTAATATTGAAATTTTCATTTTTGGTGTATTTTGCAACTAATTTATAATCATAATCTTTAAAATCTTCATTTTCAACTAAACCGTATTTTTCAGGTTCTTCATTGCTTAATAACCATATTTTTATTTTACTAAGGCCTTCTGGCGGGTTTAATAATTCTAAGGTTTGAAAAACTTTTGAAATATTTGAATCAGTCCAATCATCCCTTAAGTTATTTATAAAAAGTGCGGTTCCATTAATAATTGGTTTTTTACTATTGATTTCATCAAGTATTGAAATTACTTTTTTATTAGTAATGTTTCCTTTTAACTGATTAAAATAATTAGAATTTTCAATATCATTTATTTCTGCAAATACTTCATTGATTTTAACATTTCTGCCTTCTTTATCTTTTTTTTCAAATTTATTCCAATCTACCTCCCATTTAAATCCTTTACCTGTTTCCTTTTTTGGGAAAGTTATCATTGAACAAGTTTCACCGAGACGATCTAATGCAAATCGACCAATTCCTTTTGCTCCAGATTTTATTCGCCCTGATTTGGTAATAGCATTATATAGTTTATCATCAGTGCCAATAGTCATCCATTGTTCCGTAATGATTTTATCATCCATTCCATCACCAGTATCAATTATTAGGATAGAACTATTAGTTTTATCAAGAAGGATAATAGAATTTTCTGAGTCTGCATCATAGCAGTTTTTTACAAGTTCAATCAATGCTCCTTCAGCATTGGCGACATTTTCACGTCCAATTAATCTTGCTGTTCTTGCCGAAACTGTAAAAGGTATATTTGCCATTTTTATTGACTCTCTAGTTTTAAATTCTTGCATACTTCTTCTAAAACCAAAGATGGGTTTGTGTCAATTGCTAACGCAATTAGATATAATTCTTCAGCCGTCAGTCTAGTTGATTCTTTCAAGCTTAATTCGCTAAGTCGAGAAGTACTTATTCCTGTTCGTCTAGAAATTTCAGCTTTGTTAACTGACTTTTTATCTAAAAATTTACCTATTTCAGTCATTTGTTTAGAATTCTTTGATACAAATATATAATATTGGGATGAATATTTAGATTTTCGGGATGTTTTATAAGATGTCGGTATTCCTTAGGATTTCCTAGTTGGAGGATTTCATGTGTTTTGAGTGGCAATTTTGGGGTGGTTTTTCCCCTGTTTTCTTTTATTTATTTGTTTTTAGCATCTCCAAAATATCGCTGGCTCCGTCTAGTTGGCCGTGTTTGTTTATTAGAGCGTTTAGGTCTTTTATGGCGTCGGCAAACATTTTTTTCGCATTGTCTGATTTCTTAAAAAGGGCAATACTCGTGGAATAGCTATCTATCGCGGATATGTAGTCGCCTTTTACCAAGTAGGCGAGGCCCAATGTGTTGTGGGTTTCGCTTATGTTTGGGTTTAATTCTATGGCCTTTTTGTTTAGTTCTATGCATTTATCGTACTCGCCTTTTTCGTACGCTTTTCTGCCTAAGTTGCCAAACATTTCGGCTTTTGACTCGTTCACGGTTTTTTCAACCGTTTTAGTTTCTTCTACTATGGCCACTATCTCAAAAGTCACCGCAAAACCTTCTGTGGCACTCGGATTTTTAAATCCCAAATACCAGTTTCCTGATAGAATATCTTTGACCTGAACGGTTCCGTTTTTGAAGTTTTCTCTCGAGCCGCTTCCTTTATAAAAGTACTGGGTACGCCAGTTTTCTACTTTATCATTAAATATGTCTGCGTTTTTTTTGTCCATCAAATAGATGTCGCACACGCCTGATCCCGAGGGGGTTAATATAGAGTTGGTGGCAAAGGCCGTTATGCCGGTGGGGTCATATAGTTTGGTCATCTGCGACAATAAACCAATGGCGGCGTTAGAGCCTTCTTCTTTTGTGGTTGAGAATGAATAGTACCACTCCACGGTGTTTGGGGGCAGTGTAAAATTAAACAAGGCCCGTGACTTTCCATCGAAAGTGGCCCTGGCTCCGCCATTTATAAAAAACGTTTGTTGCGGTACTACCTGCACGGCCCTTCTCTCTTTTTTTACGGCCTGTGCCTGTACCGAAAGTGTCAAAAAAGTGAATAAAATGTATATTAAGACCTGTTTCATTTATGTCTGTTTAAATTTCTCCGCAAAGATTGGTGTATTGTTTGGTAAGTTCTGCTTTTTACTAAATAATTATTCTAAAAAAATAGCCTCAAAACGTATACGTCTTGGGGCTAATCTATATTGTTGAAATGAGGTTTTATGACTTATAAATTACGCTTTATCTTTTCGGTTACTTTGTTTAAAATCTCAAACGCTACTTCGGCCATTTTGTTGCCTCCTGTGTCTAGCAGCGGGTTTACTTCTACTACTTCGAGACACACCACTTTTTTGGAGGCTACTATTTGTTCTAATATTTGGTTGATTTCGTCTTGGTCAAATCCCTTGGAAACCGGTGTGCCGGTGCCATCCGAAACCAAGTCTTTATCCATGGAGTCTACGTCAAAAGAGATGTAAATAATGTCGCAATCGCTGAGTTTTTCTAAGGCTTCTGCAACACAGTTTTTTAGACCTCTAAATCGAACCTCTTCTACTTTGTAGTTTTTTATAGCTAATTTCTCAATCGTTTTATTTTCAGCCTCTTCGGTATCTCTCACTCCAAAATATAGCAAATGCTCCGGTCGAAGTTTTGGGCCATTTATGCCGATGTTTTTCATGTTTTCCCAATAGTCTTTGGTTTCTGCTATGGGCTCATTTACTTGTAAGTGCGTGTTGTCTAATCCCAGTGCTGCCGCCAAAGGCATTCCGTGGATATTGCCCGAAGGCGAGGTAAATGGCGTGTGAATATCGGCATGAGCATCTATCCAAAAAACACCAAGGGTTTTGTCCTGAAAAGCATTTTTGATGCCGCTGATAGTACCCAAGGCAGATGAGTGGTCGCCCGAAAGTAAGATTGGGAAGTAGTCTGCTTTTAAGTTTTTGGCTATTGCGTTTGACACTCGCATGCACTGCTCTGCCACATGCCCGATTCGTTTCGCAAACGAATTGTGGTCTTTGTCATATATGGACTCGTTGTGCGTCGAAATGTCTTCTGATGGGAACTCGTTAAAATAGTGGTTTCCTTTTACTATGGCGGCTATTTCCATGGCATCTATGCCTAAGTCTGAACCTCTTGTGCCGGCTCCAATATCTGATCTATTTTTAAGGATTTTTATATTCATATCTGGTTTTGTTGATTTTCGCAAATAGTCAAGTTTTACTTAAATTTAATACCAAAGAGTCATATATTTCTTTTTTAATCAAAATGCTGGAGTTTTGAATAAAATTTGGGTTTAAAAGTTAAATATGAATTTTTGGATTTTCGTCTATTTGGTTTTTGTATAAAGGTGAAGAGTGTTTGTTTCAAAGAAATAAGCATGTGGTTTTCGTAAAACTAAGTGTTGTTCTTAGAATAAAATTACTGTTAAACGGGTAAGAAAAATAGAAAATAAATCTTTACATCGCCCTGCACTGTTTGAGCACTGTTAAAATTCTTTTAGGAAGTTTATTTTTGTTAGAACATTAACAATAAGAATTTTAATTGTGCGAGATTGCAGGACGGTCGGCCGCTGCCGTGCTGTTTTTTTTGCTCTGTTTTTTTTTGAAGGGTCCGGCCTACCGGAAAAATGGAGGCCCCGCTGGCAGGCGACCCAGTAAATGAAAGGGGGGGCAAAATGGTTAAAAAAATGGCTTCAATGGTAGGCTTAAGCCATGTTTTATTTAAAAATAAAAATTAACCGTTTGGCAGTAGAATAAAATCAAACAAAAAAAAGCCAAACTCAAACCTCAATTAAGCGGTTGGCTTGGCTTTTTTAATAACTAATCTATGTGCTTTAAAACGAAAATTCTGTTTTTATAGTACTTGTTTTTTTACATTTAATATCAAAGTATCGGCATTTACTCCAGTGAAAATCCCTAATCCGTTTTCGATGGTACTCACTGGCGTTACCAAGTTTTGTGAACTGGTATTGTCGTTTTCGTAAAGAGCTGCATAGTCAGGGTTTAAGCGATACAAGATGATGGCATAACGCCCAAAGTACTCAAACTGCTGCGATTGTAAATTCGATGTACTCGTTTTGATTGGGCGGTTTGTAAACCTCCTTGCTGGTCTTGTGAAGCCTGTTTCGTTGGTCGGAAACTGCACAATAGGCGACAAGGTGGTTTCTAAATATTGGGCTGCCACAAAGTGGTAAATCTCGTCGGGGTTGGTCCACGAAAGATCAATATTAACTCGGGCTTCCTGCTGAAATCCACCACCCTGTGGAGGGCCACCTGGGCCGCCGCCGCTTTGGAAACCCGAGCTGAGATCTCTGTAGATTCGCTCTATTTCGGATACGCTCATTTTAAAACCTACTGGCTTAACTGGCAAAATGGTTGTTGCTGAAACTGTTCGGCCGTTGTGAACAAAACTCATGCTATAGGTTTGGCCTGCAGCACCAAGTTTGGCGGTGGAGACATAAGTGCCTTTTGTTTCTGATTCGGTTAATGTAAAACTCGCACCCGAAAGGTTTTTGATGGTGATACTTAAACCAGAAATAGGCACTGAAAACGTAGAGTCCGTTTCGGAATATGGAATTTCGGTAAAAACTTTCATACTGACGGTATGGTTTGGTGCCAAGTATGCTTCTACGATCGGTTTATCGCCTGGGTTTATTACGTTGTTTACATCTATGCAAGACGTAAAACTTAATACGAAGGAGAGTATTATTAATATATTTTTCATTTTAATCTTAAGCTTAGCGTAATGTTAGGTGTGATGCCCAAATAAGTTACATTGGTAGTGTGCAGTGCCGAAACACCGTTTTCTTGCACTATTTCGTATCGTTTATACCAAATATTGGTTCGGTTATAAAGGTTAAATACCGATAGGCCTACGCTGCCGTATTTAAAGTTTCGGGTAGCCGATACGTCCATGCGGTGGTAGGGTATAAATCGGTTTGCGTTTTTGTCAGACGGATTGGTGAATGTCTTGGTGGTTCCGTCTAGCAAGGTGAGGTTATATGTTCCAATGATACTCGTGTAGGGTCTTCCTGTAGCGTAAATCCATGTGGCGGCAAGGTCCCATTTCTGCACGGAATATGTACCCACAGCTTTAAACTGGTGTCTCACATCTTGGTCTGAGAAATACGGTTTATCAGAAAAAGCGGCTACGTTTCTAACGGCCTCGGCTAAAGTGTAGGACAGCCAACCTGTGTATTTTCCAAATTTCTTTTGTACCAAAACATCCATTCCTCTGATGGTTTCCGTTCCGTTAAAAAACGTTTCGGCCACGGCAAGTCCTTGGTTTCCGCCTCCGCCAGGGCCACCCGGTCCGGCAGTTCCAGGGGTGTTAAACTGAGGTACAAATCGGAGGGTGTATTCGGTTATGCCCGTGTTTTGTTTTTGGTAAAACTCAACATCAAACAGATAATTGGCTTTTTCGTAAGCCGCTCCTAAAGTAAGGTGTTTTGAGTTTGTTACCGGAAGGTTATTGCCATCTGCCAATATCCAGAAGTTACGGTTTCCTTGGGTGATGTCTTCTCGGTTTATTTGTTTGATAAACTGGTTATAAATACCTGCTGCTCCTTTTAATTTTAATCTTCTGTTTATTAAGTAATTAAATGTAAATCGAGGCTCGAAATATATCTTTTTGGTTACACTAAAATTACTCACTCTCATGCCCGGTATTAGCTCAAGTTTTCCGTTGTGGCTTCTGAATCGGTCTTGTACGTAAACCGAACTGATGATTCCGTTATCGTCTCTGTTTAGTACCGTCGTGGTGTCGTTTTGGGTGTAGTTAAACTTGATTCGGTTATAGGTCGACATGCCTCCAAACTCTATTTGGTTACTGCCATTTAGTTTGTATTCCCAGTCGGTTTTAAACGAATAATCTTTCAAGTCGTTGGTTTCGTAACGACCTATTCGGGTGGTAAAAGTAGAGTCGCCACGGGTTACACTTTGCTTCTGTGAATTGTCTCTTTCGCTGTAATAGTTCGAAAAACTCACCAAAGTGTTTGAGTATAACTTGCTCCCCCAGTTTCGTGACCAGCGGAGGCTTGAACCCGTGTTTCCCCACAGCCTGATGTCGTTTGTGGTAGTGCCGAGGCCTATGCCCGCAGCTTGGAATCTGCCAAAACCTGAGAAACTAGCAGTTGAGGAGTTGTCCATATTGTCTGTTCCGTTAAATATGCTCCATGAGATAATGTCCTTTTTGGTAGGCTTGTAGGTAAGCTTGGTATTTATGTCGTAAAAGTATGAGTTGGCTTTGGTAGTGGTTTGGAGGTTGTTGCCACCAAAACGGCCACCACCGCCTTGCGGTTGTTGGGCTGCCTGGGTTGAATTGTCGGCTTGAGACGTAAATTTATCAAATATTTTGGTGTAAAGCGGGCCTTTGTATGAGCGTCTGCCTGCTACCAAAACCGTCAGTTTTTTGCCAATTGGTGATTCGTAGTAGGCGTTTGTGCTTAGTAGGCTTAAGTCAAATCCGGCATTTGGTTTTTTGGTGTTTCCTTCTTTTCCGGTTATTTCTGCCACGGCCGATATTCTGCCGCCAAAGCGTGCATCGAAACCGCCTTTATAAAGTTGAATGTCTTTGATGGCGTTGTAGTTAAAGGCCGAAAAGAACCCAAAAAGGTGGTCGACATTATAAACTGTGAAACCGTCATACAGTACCAATGTTTGGTCTGGCGTACCTCCTCTCACATACAATCCCGACGAGTTTTCGTTAGATGCACTTACGCCTGGCATCAGCTGAAATGCTCTGAAGGGGTCTTTTTCGCCTATGTTTGGGAGTTTGGCAATGTTTTTTGGTGTCATTTTGATCATCCCGACTATCTGATTGGCCTGTACCATTTCTGTTTTTTCGGCTGAAATTATTACCTCGTCGAGGTTTTGCGACTCACCTTGCATTTCTATCAGTAGTTTGGAGAAGTTCATGCTTGGCTCTAATCGGAATCTTTTCACCAAATATCCCACATAGGTTGCTTCTAGAATTAAAGTGTCGTTTGGTACATTTTGTAGGGTAAAGTATCCGTCTACGTTTGTTTGGGTGAAGGATTTAATGTTACCTTTTACACCCACTGTAGCAAATGGCAGCGACTCCCCAGTAGCCATATCTTTTAAAACTCCCGAGATACTGAAGTTTGTGCGAGTGGGTTTATGGTTTGAGGGCACATCGGCGGGGTTTGGTTTTGCTGCTTCTCTAATTTTTACGGTTGCGGCATTTGGGTTTTCCATCACTACCACATACGGTAGCTGATTTTGGCTGATTATTAGGTCCAAAAACTCGTGTAGGGTAATATCCTCTAACCAAAGCGTCATTTTTTTATCGGGAATGAGTGTAGGGTCTACGGTTATTTTGTAGCCGTATTTCCACTGTACATCCGTCAAAATTTTGGAGATGGAGGTTTCTGTAAAATTCTCCGATTTGATTTTGATAGTTTTCGTTTGTGCATGTGCGGCTATCATACTCACCATAAACGCGATGAGATTTAGGCTTTTTTTGTACAAACTATGCGTACATGTTTTTTTCATTTGAGCAGGGTTTAAAAAAAAGGAATTAGGTCTTTGGGCAAATGGTTCTCTGTGGATACGTGAGAAAATTTCAAGCTGTTGCTTTCAATGTGTAATGTTTTTGAAATTATATGTGGAGGGGAAAATGCTCGTGAGCTCGCTTGCAGCAGGGATAGAGGCTTTGTTTGAGCTCCTTTTTTTTGGTGGCGATAGCCGCAACAAAAAGAGCGAGTGCCGAAAGCCCGCCCGGCTGCCCAAAAATTATATGAGTGAATTAATGTTTGTGTTTAATATGCGTCTGGGAGGTATGTAAAATTAGTTTTCAGAAATCTCCAAATTATATGCTTTCGTCTCCTTATTTAAAATAATTCTAAATAATACTTGCTTCTTCTAAAATGTCGTTATAGTTTTGGGTCTTATTTATAATTAGTCTAAATAAAAATTAATGAAAAAAATAGTTTTACTCTTACTAATCGGGCAGTATGTTTTTGCCCAAAATATTACATTAAAAGGAAAGGTTTCTACCTCAGATGGCCAAGCCGCGGAGTTTGTAAATGTGGTGATAAAAGGCCTAGCCAAAGGTACTGTAGCTGACGAAAATGGCCGATATGTATTTAATGATTTAAAGGCTGGAACGTATACGGTGCAAGCCAGTTATGTGGGTTTGAAGGCTCAAAATAAGCAAGTTGTGCTGAAAGAAAACGAGTCTGCAGTTTTGGATTTTGAGCTTGAAGTAGATGCCAATGAGCTTATGGAGGTGGTGGTGTTGGCCAATCCAAGTAAGTATGTAACGGATTATCCGTCGGTATCACTGCGATTAAAAACGCCGCTTTTGGAAGTGCCACAAAACATACAAGTGATAACCAAGCAGGTGCTACAGGATCAGCAGATTTTTGATATGCTAGAGGGTGTAACTCGAAATGTGAGCGGTGCTAGTAGGGTGGAACACTGGGACAATTACGCCCAAATAAATATGCGTGGCTCGCAAATAGCGGGTTTTAGAAACGGGATGAATGTGCAGTCTACGTGGGGACCACTGGCCGAAGACATGAGTATGGTGGAGCGGATTGAATTTGTGAAAGGGCCTGCCGGATTTATGCTGGCAAATGGCGAGCCGAGTGGGTTTTATAACGTAGTTACCAAAAAACCTACGGGTTTTACAAAGGGTGAAGTTGGGCTCACGGTGGGGAGTTTTGGCACGTATAGGTCTACTTTAGATTTTGATGGAAAACTGGACAAAACAGGTAAAGTGCTTTACCGACTGAACCTGATGGGGCAACAAAAAGGCTCTCACCGCGACTTTGAGTTTAATAACCGTGCTTCTGTGGCTCCGGTGCTGAAGTTTCAGTTTACTCCCAAAACTTCATTGACAACCGAATATACGTATCAGTTTAACCAAATGTCGGTGATTGGCTCCAACTATGCTTTTTCTAACAATGGTCTGGGCGACTTGCCTGTAAATTTTACTACTGCGGAGGCTAATATGTCGCCTACCAACATCAATGACAATTCGCTTTTTGTGACTTTGGCTCACACCATAAATGCCAACTGGAAGTTTACGGGGCAACTGGCTTATATGAGTTATAAACAAATAGGACAGAGCCTTTGGGCGGGTGGTTTTTCGGCAAATGGCGATACCTTAACCCGTACGGCGTCTATTTGGGATGTGCAGGGAATCACCAAAGTGGGACAGTTTTTTGTGAATGGCGACATGAAAACAGGCGTGCTTAATCACAGAATATTGGCAGGGGTTGATATGGGCAACAAAGACTTTTTTCATGACTGGAACCAAGGTGGGGCATTTGGTAAATTGAATGTGTATGACCCGGTTTACAATACCGTAGCTGCTGCAGATTATCCAAAATATGACCGTAGCCTTAGTCTCAGAGAGCGAGGTGTGCTGTATGGTCAAAAATACTCGGCTCTGTATGTGCAGGATGAGATTAGACTTTTGGATGAAAAACTGCGGGTTACACTGGCCGGAAGGTATACCACAGCCGAAAACTACGATGCGTATTCGGGCATGGGAAAAGCCTCTAAGTTTACGCCGAGAGTAGGTTTGAGTTATTCGTTAAACAAAAGCACGAGCTTGTATGGGGTTATAGATGAGGCATTTGTGCCTCAGGCGGGTGCCTCGTTTGATGGTAAGAGTTTTGACCCGATTACGGGTGGAAATAAAGAAATTGGACTTAAAAAAGAATGGCTCGGTGGCCTCTGGACGTCTACGGTTTCGGCCTATGCCATCACCAAAAATAATGTGTTAGCGGCTGATCCTGAGCATCAATATTTTTCTATTCAAGTAGGACAAACGCAGACCAAAGGGCTGGAGTTAGACCTGAGAGGGCAGCTGCTGCACGGCTTAGACCTGACGCTAAACTATGCCTACACTGATGGAAAAGTAACCAAAAATACGGAAGCTATACTGGTGGGCCAGCAAATAGCCGGAACTTCAAAACATATATCAAACGCGTGGTTGAGCTACAAATTTAGTAACACGGCCTTGACAGGCTTAGGTGCATCGCTTGGGGTGCAATATTTGGGCGGAAGGTCAGCTTGGTACGGTGCCTATGATAATTCGCTACAGACGATGCCCAACTACACACGGGTAGACGGAGCGGTTTCGTATCAAACGGGTAAGTTTGGGGTGGCTCTAAATGTCAACAATATCTTGAGTTCGTACTTGTACTCTGGGGCGTATTATTCGTGGGGAGGCTACTATTATTGGCAAGCCGAAGCTCTTAGAAATGCCCGCTTGAGTATCAATTATAAATTTTAGAAGTTTTGAATATTAAAACTACAATTCGGAAAATCCACCTTTGGCTCGGTCTTGGCACCGGCCTGGTGGTTTTCATAATCAGTATAACGGGGTGTTTGTATGCTTTTCAGGCTGAAATACAGGATGCTTTGCAGGCGTATCGCTTTTCGGAAGTTGAAAATAAACCCATATTGCCACCATCGGTATTTGAAGAGAAAGCTAAACTTAGACTGCCCAAGTGCCATTTGCATGCTATCAACTACCCCGGGAAGGGGCGGAGCGTAGAGGCTATTTATTATGGAATGGAGCCGGTTTCGCACTATTATATCGTGTATTATAATCCATACTCGGGAGCAGAGCTTCACGTTCAAAACATGGATAAGGCCTTTTTTAGGTGGGTGATAAATGGACATTATTACTTGTGGTTGCCACCCAATATTGGGCAGCCGATAACGGCGTATTCTACCCTCATATTTGTATTTATGCTCATAAGTGGCATAGTGCTTTGGTGGCCTAAAAACAAGAAAGCGGCCGGGCAAAGGTTTTGGTTTAAATGGAAAAACAACACAAAGTGGAAGCGTAAAAACTTTGATTTACACAGTATTTTGGGCTTTTATAGCTCGGTTTTGTTGCTGATAGTGGCCATTACGGGCATAGTGTTTGGGATTCAATGGGTGGCTTATGGCATTTATAAACTCGGTGGCGGAGAGAAAGACTTGCTTTTTGTGGAGCCTGTTTCAGGCAAAAATATGGCTGCCGATTTTAATAAACCTGCTATAGACATGGTTTGGGAGAAAATGAAAAATGAGCATCCGGATGCTTTGGCACTGGAAGTACATCCACCCGAAACCGACAGCTCGGTGATAGCTGCAAATGTAAACACCCAAGCAGGCACCTATTGGAAAATGGATTACCGGTATTTTGACCAATATTCGCTTGAAGAACTTAGTGTAAACAATATATATGGCCGATTTAAAGACGCCAAAGGAGCAGACAAACTGTTGCGGCTAAACTACGACATTCACACAGGAGGAATATGGGGGTTGCCGGGCAAAATTCTTGCTTTTTTGCTTTCGTTAGTGGCTGCCAGCCTGCCAGTTACGGGTTTTTTAATGTGGTGGGGGAAACGAAATAAACAAAAAACTTTAAAGCCGTGAATTGTATAGTTTGATAAATTAAAAGGAAGATTGAAGCCGGATAGGGATCAAAGTTTTTTTGGTTCCTATTTTTTTTGGTAAAGTAGTAAACAGAGAGTATTTTATTCACCATTATAAATTCAGCATTAAAGTAATGTTCATTCCTGGCGATTTTTTGAGAAAGTCCAGATTAGACTGGTTTTGCCTTCGGTGCTGACCTACATTTTGTATTAGAAATCGCTTTATCCGGCCATTCATTTTTTACATAATCAAGAACTTAATGTACCAAAAACACGCATGGCGGATGCAACTGCTCCGTCTAAGTAACCCGGAAAGTGGGTGTCGGTTTCTGTGCCAGCGAGGTGGAGTTTGTTGTTAAAATAGCTTTCAAGAAGGTAGGGGTGGCCATTGTTTTGGTGTGCTCTGAGTGCAATCGGGTTTTTAATCGAGATGAATTCATTGTCCCAGATTTTGTCCGTGTAGGATAGATACTCTGGTGTTTCGGGGCCAAAAAGCTTTTTGATTTCTCCGCTAACTATTTCTTCTCTTTGTTGTGGTGAATAGATTGCTGCTGAGCCATTTAAAAAGCCCGTTAGTGCAAATTTGTCATTTTCGAAATTGGAATGATCATATACTTCTACGGCCATTCCCGACTGGCTGTATATGGTGCCAGAAAAACCGTTTTTACGCCAAAATGCCTCCGAATACTCGAGTGAAAACTTAATAGATCCGCTCATCCAAGTTTGCACATTTGCCATTAAGTTGCTTACTTCTTTAGGCAAAGTTGGTGCAAATTCCACCGATTCAGCCAGTATTTGTGGCGGTATTGTACTGACTATTTTTCGTGCTTGAAATAGATTTCCGTCATTGTCTGTAAGTTCTATGAAATCGGCTTTGTCCGCTATTTTTATAACCTTGGTATCTAGTTTTATCTTTTCAGAAGGAATGGTTGCCGCTATTTTTTCTATTATAGCTTGGGTGCCATCTTTCACGCGGTAAGAGGCTTCTTTCGCCTGTGGGGTAAAAAATACTTGAGGCGGAATAAAGGAGTGCGACTGGAAAAATGAGTTTCCTTCGGTGAATTGTTGGAAATAGGGTATTTCTAATTCATTTAATAGTCCAATGAGGTTTTGGTGGGCATCGCTAAACCAAGTTGCACCCATTTCTATAGGTGTTTGGTTTTTGCCTAAAACGGTATCTATTCGTCCACCGAGCCTATTTTGTGCTTCTAACAATACAAATGGGATATTGTTTTTTTGTAAATAATAGGCAGTTGTAAGTCCGCTAATTCCTCCTCCAATAATTATAATTTCTTCCATAAGTGCTTTCAGTAGACCAATGATTTAGTCTAGTATTTTCTTTATCCAAGCAAAACAAGGATTTGGTAGAGATAGTTTTTGTTTATTTTTTTCGAAGGTTTTTAATGACTTAATGATTTAATGACTTAATGATTTAATGTTTGAATGAATGACTGAAGGAATGCTTGAATGCTTGATTGATTGACTGAATGAATGAATGCTTGATTGAAAGCTTTTGTAATCTTAATAAATTTAATTTCAGTCGCTTGATTTCATAGGGGTTATGAGTTTTAGAAGTGCTGCTTGGCTGTGAATTTATTCGTGCATTCGTGGCAATTTTTTGAGAAGTGCGAATTGATTTAACCATTCACAATTCACCTTTAACCATTCCTAATTCTCCATTAAAAAGAAGCTTCTTCTTTGGCAATCAAAAATCAAAACTCGGCTATTTCCTGCTTCAAAAGCAAGTCTTCAGGGTGTTTTTTTTCAAGTTCATTCGAAATCTCTTTTAGTCGCTCGCGGTTTATTTTGTTTGCATTTCGCATTTCACGCACCTCAGCATAAAGCCCCTCTAGTTCAAGCCTTTCTGCACTTTTCGAAATGCTTTCTGTCTTTACTTCGGTTTCTTTTTGAGGAACTACCTCAAACGAATTTAAGTCTGTCGCTCCCGCAAAAGCAGAAACTATTTCGTTTCCTACGGCCATGTCAAACACACCCCATTCAGGTCTAAAAAGTATTTCTTCGTGGTATTTTACCGTGCAGTTTTTGAAACTAATCAAAATGATTTCTCCCATAACGGTCCTCACACCTGTAATTACTTCGCCTGATACCTCTATGCCTCCTTCAAACTTAAGCGTAGTATGTTTTCCTTCCTTTATTTTATATGCTTCAAGGTCAAACGGCGACATCCTTTCTATCGGAATATTGATGTTCTGCAGTTTGCCAACCGGTGATCCAAATCCATGTGCATGGTAGTTGGTTCCGTGGCCAATCAACTCTTTTTCGTGGTAAGAAAGAGCGGTTGGACCCGTGGTTTTTATGTAAATTGGCTTTCCTTGGTCGTCCTTAATTATTTCCATAAAAACTCCCGAAACCTGTAAGCCCGTGTTATAGGTTAGGGTGCCCATCTGTTTAGAGTCAATTAGTCTTTCTATGCCTTTTGCCCCTCCTTTGCGGATAGACATTTGGTTGGCAAATTCTTCCAAAACAAAACTCAAATGTGCAAAATCTGGCGTGACGAATAACTGTGGCTGTGGTCGGGTAACATCAAACGAAACGTCTGCCGCTGCTAAGGTATAAGGCAGTTTGGTGACTTCAGGTTTTAGACATGAGATGCTTTCGCCAATAGAAGAAAGCAACCCCGCTCCGTATATTTTGGGCTTATCGAGTGAGCCGATAAGGCCGTATTCTACCGTCCACCAATGCAGATTTCTGAGTCGTGCCATTTCAGACAGCGGCCCCATATTTTGTTGTAAGTAATCAACCTTTTCTTGTGCTTCGGCTATTTTTTTAGTGTCGCTGCCGTAAGCTTCTTTTATAATGGCTAAAGAACGTGTGGCTTCATAAAGTGCTTGGTCTTCAGCAGATGGTATGGCCCTACAGCCAATTTCGCCCATACGACGGAGGTATTCTGAATATTCGGCGTTGGCAATAATGGGTGCGTGTCCGGCCGACTCGTGTATAATGTCTGGTGCGGGCGTGTAACTGATGTTCTCTAGCTGACGAATGTCTTGGGCAATCACTAAAACCTTATATGCCTGAAACTCCAAAAAGGCCGAGGTGGGTATAAAGCCGTCTACCGCAACAGCTGCCCAGCCGATGTTTTGAAGAATTCGATTCATACCATACATAGTGGGTATTTCTTCGGTAGAAATGCCCGCTAATTCAAGACCCGAAACATATGATTCGTGGGCTACTTTTGGTAGATAGGCCACGTTTTTTTTCATCACATGTCGCCATACTGCCTGATCAATAGGCGAATATTGGCTGTAGTCTTGGTCAAGCACATATTGCATAAGGTGCTTGGGTAGTTTGGCTATGATATCGTTTATCTCCATATTTTAAATGGCTAAAAGGCTGCACCAAGCTTCGGTTATTTGTCCTTTGGCGAGGTGTTTTTTTGTAAGTTGAATAAAATCAGTGTTTTGAGCTTGCTTAGCTTGGAATTCTTTTTGAGTGGTTTCATCTGGTATTTTCTGAATGTTAGCTAACCGCCCCAGTTCATTTCCTGAAAAATGAATCTTTAGATTTTCTGGTATTTGGTCAACTCCTACACCCAATTGTACGTTTGGTTTAGGTATCTCAAACATGGAATCCACGTTGGCTCGTACATACATACTTCCGCCACTTCGGGCTATCCAATCTGTATTTAAAGGGTTTATTTTGCCGTCTTTGTCAAGTATTGATTCCGAAACATGCATTAAAATCACCTCACAAATAATCAGGTTGGCTGCTCCGCCTTCTGAGCCCATTTCTATTATTTGTTTCACCTCACATTCAAAAGCGACTTTTGCCTCTTTAATTCTCGGTGGTTTTACTTGCATAGAAGGTATCGGGGTTAGGCCTGCTTTTTCAAATTCATTCACACCTTTCGGGTATTCGCAGCTACTCAGAGACATTTGCTCTGCCAAATCAAAATCTACCATGTGAATGACCACCTCACGGGTTTCGGTCACGTTTTCGTAGGTATGTTTGTTTGATCCGTCCCTTACTCTTCTGTTTGGAGAAAAAATTAGGGTCGGCGGGTTGGTACCAAATATATTGAAAAAGCTAAATGGGCTGAGGTTTACATGCCCATCGGCATCTATGGTGCTCGCAAAGGCGATTGGTCTAGGAGCTACGGCACTTTGCAGGAGAGCCTGTAGGTCTACCAAATTGGTGTGTTTGGGATTAATGGTTACCATAAAATTATCTTTTAGTCAGTGGCAAGCACGGTGTTGTTTAGGGCACCGAAGCCAACTTTAATATCATCTTTTTGTGCAAACCCTCGCATGACTATACTGTCGCCGTCTTCTACGAAAGTGCGGGAGCTGCCGTCATCAAAGGTGATCGGATTTTTGCCTCCCCACGTAATTTCTAAAAGTGAGCCAAACGCGTCTGCTGTATCGCCTGAAATAGTGCCTGAGGCTAACACGTCGCCTATTTTTAGGTTACAACCGTTTACCGTATGATGAGCTATTTGCTGCGAAACTGTCCAATACAAGTGTTTGAAGTTACTTTTTGAAATTAACTTACTTTGTCCTTCCTTGGTTTCAAAATATACCTCCAAATTTACATCAAACTGAGTGCCTTCTTTTTCTTTTAGGTAGTCCAGAGGGGCTGGGTCTTGTGGTTTGGTCGGAATTTTAAAAGGCTCTAATGCCTCAGAAGTAACTACCCATGGAGACATAGATGAAAAGAAATTTTTACCCAAAAATGGCCCGAGTGGTACATATTCCCACTGCTGAATATCTCTGGCCGACCAGTCGTTAAATAGCACATAGCCAAATACATAGTCTGATGCTTTGTTGACATCTACGCCAGACTGCCACTCAGAGTCTTTGCCTATTATAGCTCCCATTTCTAGTTCAAAGTCAAGGCGTTTTGTACTCGAAAAACTGGGCAGCTCTTGGTCTTTGGCTTTGATTTGTCCTTTTGGTCTTTTAAAATTTGTGCCTGATACGAAAATAGAACTTGCCCTTCCGTGGTAGGCGATAGGCATGTGTTTCCAATTTGGCAAAAGAGCGTTTTCGGGGTCCCGAAACATCATGCCCACATTTCGGGCATGAGATTCGGATGAATAAAAATCTGTATAATCACCGATTTTTACTGGAAGATGAAGTGTAATTGCGACCTGTTTATATAGAAAAGTTGCGTTTTTTTGCCAAAAGGGGTGGTCTTCCTCTTTTAGCAATTGTTGTATTTTTAGTCGTACTGCTGATGTCTTTATTTTTCCTAAGGCTATAAAATCATTGAGAAAGGCATTTTTAAAAACCGAAATGTCAATTTTAAACTCCTCAAAAAGCCCGAGTTTTGCCAATGCGTAAACATCTAAAATGTAATCGCCGTAAGCCACTGCAACGTGTTTTTCGCTTCCGTTTATAGAATATACGCCGAAAGGGAGGTTGTGAATCGAAAAGTCTGAGTTTTTATCTATTGTGATCATATCCATGATTTGTAATATTTGCCGTCGTCTAGTTTTAGTGCTTCTTCGGTAAGCATGAGTGGCTTAAATGTGTCTACCATTACAGCCAGTTCTTGCGTTTCTTTTTGTCCGATGCTCCGCTCATAAGCACCCGGTGCAGGTCCATGTGGTATGCCGCCCGGATGTAGCGTAATGTGCCCTTTTTCTATATTGTTTCTACTCATAAAGTCCCCATCTACATAATATATGAGCTCGTCGGAGTCGATATTTGAGTGGTTATATGGAGCCGGAATGCTCTGTGGATGGTAGTCATACATACGAGGCACAAACGAACAAACCACAAATGCTGAGGTCTCGAATGTTTGGTGCACCGGTGGTGGCTGATGAATGCGACCTGTGATAGGTTCAAAATTATGAATAGAAAAGCCATAAGGGAAATTGTAGCCATCCCAACCGACCAAATCAAACGGGTGATTGCCATAGAGGACATCATATTCAATACCTTGTTTTTTTATTTTTATCACAAATTCGCCTTTGAGGTCTATTGTTTCCAAAAGTTCAGGGCGTTTTATGTCTCGCTCGCAGTAGGGACTGTGTTCAAGCAATTGTCCAAAATGATTGCGATAGCGTTTTGGGGTGTAAATGGGTACAAAAGATTCTACAAAAAGCAGTCTATTGGCTTCGGTATCAAACTCCATTTGGTATATAACGCCTCTGGGGATAATCAGATAGTCGCCATCGGTAAACTTTATTTGGCCAAACTGGGATTTTAAAGTGCCGCTGCCTTCGTGCACAAACCACATTTCGTCAGCATCGGCATTTTTGCAGAAATACGAAGTTTTTAAACCTTTGGGTGCTGCCAAGCCAAGGTGAAGGTCTGAGTTTACGAATAGTGTTTTTTTACTTTCTAAAAAATCTACTTCTCTCGGCACCTGAAAACCCTGAAGTAGCCTTGCTTTTATGTCTTTGGCCACTGCAACCTTTGGCGATACATCTTTTTGAATAAGAATGTCTTGAATCATGGTAGGCCTGTGCACATGATACATGAGCGACGACATGCCATCGAACCCAATAGTACCAAATAGCTGCTCATAATACAGCTCACCGTTTGGTTTTCTAAACTGCGTGTGCCTCTTGGCTGGAATCTGTCCTAATGTGTGATAAAATGGCATGTTGCTGTAAATTAAAGGTTTCCTCTTAGTTCTTGTTCACGCTCTAAAGCCTCAAATAGTGCCTTGAAATTTCCTTTTCCAAATGATTGTGCACCACGTCTTTGAATTATCTCAAAAAACAAAGTTGGGCGGTCTTCCACTGGTTTTGTAAATATTTGCAATAAGTAGCCCTCTTCGTCTCTGTCTACCAATATATTCATCGCTTTAATCTCTTCAATGTCTTCTTTTATGTCTCCAACGCGGTCTAGGAGGTCGTCGTAGTATACTTCGGGTACATACAAAAACTCCACGCCTCTGCTGCGTAGATCGGCCACGGTGGCTATAATGTCATCAGTAGCCACCGCGATGTGTTGCACACCTGCACCTTGGTAAAAATCTAAATATTCTTCTATCTGCGACTTTTTGAGTCCGTCTGCAGGTTCATTTATCGGGAACTTGATGTAGCCGTTTCCGTTTGAAACTACTTTTGACATCAAGGCCGTATATTCGGTAGAAATATCGTGGTCATCGAAGGTGAGCAGTAATTTGAAGCCCATTACGTCTTCATAAAACTTCACCCAATTATCCATTTCACCCAAGCCCACATTGCCCACGCAATGATCGATGTATTTTAGACCAACTGATTTTTTAAAAGCACCCGAACTACGCGGTATGAATCCGGGTAAAAATACACCTGAATAATTTTTTCGCTCCACGAAAGTGTGGATGGTTTCGCCATATGTTTTGATAGATGCCATTTTTACTTCTCCGTTTTCGTCCTTGATAGTTTGTGGCTCCATTATGCCCACTGCACCTCTGCTTGTGGTTTGTTTATAGGCGTCTGCGGCATCGTCTACCCAAAGGGCTAAGACTTTTACGCCATCGCCATGTTTGTACACATGTTTGGCTATTTCGGAGTTGGGATTTAAAGACGCCGTAAGCACCAGTCTAATTTTTCCCTGCTGAAGCATGTAACTCACACTTTCTCTGTTTCCGGTTTCAGGTCCTTTGTAGGCAACTATTTCGAAACCGAACGTTTTTTCATAGAAAAAAGCCGACTGTTTGGCGTTTCCTACATAAAACTCAATATGGTCTGTGCCCAAAAGAGGGAGAAATTCTTTTTCAGTTTGTGTAAGTTCTTCTATTTGAGATATCATAAAAGTGCAATTTTTTTAACAAATATTTAAATAATTGAAGGTGAAGTCAAATAGTTTTTTCTACTTTTGAATAAGTAAAACTTATACTAATGGAACTTCGTCAGCTTAAATATTTTGTAACTATTGCCACCGAGGGTCAGTTTGTGAAGGCCGCCGAAAAACTCTTTGTGTCTCAGTCTGCTTTGAGTCAGCAGCTTGCACATCTTGAAGGCGAACTTGGGGTTGATCTTTTTGATAAAGCTAAAAGAAAGAAAAACAGGATAGTGGAGCTAACGGCAGCTGGAATGGTGTTTTTGAAAGACGCAAAAAAAATATTGGACTTGGCAGAAAAAGCCAAAGAGAAGCTAAAAAGCAATAAGGAGTCGCAGGAAGTGATAAAATTGGGCTCTTATCGCATGATTCACAACCAAAGAGTGATTGACAGTATTAAAATTCTTTCGGAACACTTCCCCAATCGTGTGTTTAAGTTGGAAGAATATGAAACACACCTGGACGTGCAAGAGGCGGTTCAAAATGAAAATATCGATTTTGGGATAACGGTAGGGCCTGTAAATGTTGAAGAATTAGATTTTCTTATGTTAAAAGATAGCGAACTACAAATATTGATGCATGCGGAGCATCCTTTTGCCACAAAAGCAAGTTTGGCCTTAAGTGAGCTAAAAGCAGAAGATTGGGTAGAGATAAAAGCGAGCGTGCATCCGATTTATGAAACGATAGAAAATTTCTGCAAAAATGCCGGTTTCGCCAGGACGGGTCATATCGTGCAAGAGGTGTCTTCACTTGAGCTTATGTGTCATTTCGTAAGTCTAAAGAAAGGGATTTCGTTTGTGCCTTCATTTTTTGATACTTCTAAATACCCAGATGTAATCAAGAAAAAACTTAGCGGTGATACCTTGGTTTTTGAACAATGCATTGCTTTCCTAAAATCAGGGAAATTTAGGATTGATGGGGAGTGAATGGATTAGGTATTTTTTGGCTGATAATACTTTTTTGTGGTTTATTTATTGAACTTGTCCTCTTTCCAATTACGGGGGTTATTTACAATGTAATTAGATATGTTTATGTATGATTGTTCAGTACGCATGATAATTTCATAATAATTACGCTGCCAAACTCTACGATTAAATGGTTTCCAACCAGATTTCTTTACGCCTCGAATATATTCAACCGTCGTAATTGATTTAAATGCCGCAATAATATCGCCCACTGTTTTTATGGTTGGGTTAATTCTTTGGTTTTCGGTATTTTTTTTCGTCCTACAGGTTGGGTTAATTTCTTGGTTTTCGGTATTTTTATCCGTATTATAGGTTGGGTTATTTCCTTGGTTTTCGGTATTTTTATCCGTATTATAGGTTGGGTTATTTCCTTGGTTTTCGGTATTTTTATCCGTATTATAGGTTGGGTTAATCCTTTGGTTTTTGGTATTTTTATCCGTCCTATATGTTGGGGCAATCCCTTGTGGTTGCCCATAATAATAATTATTACCTTTTTCGTTTTTGTTTACCTGTTCTTTTCTATCTATTTGGTCGTTATGGTCAATTTGGTTGATTTGGTCAACCACGAGGGTTGACCCTACGGTTTGGTTAATCATTTCGGTTGCTGATACGATTTCTAAAATTCCATGAAAATGATTCGGCATGACAATAAATTCATGTAATTTAATATTGGGAAACCGGGTTTTTAATTTTTTCCATTCAGTTTCCAGCATATTGCCTGGGTCATTTAAAACCATTTCTCCCTCAATAACTTCACCGAACATCATTTTGTGATCTTGCACACAAATTGTAATAAAATAAAGGCCCGCTTTTGAATAATCATAGCCTTTAAGGCGAATTGATCTTCGATTGTGAATTTCAGGATTGTATTTCATAATACCTTCTATTTAGGTGATGTAAATTTCAAAATATGCTTACTTAATCTCAATACCTCATTTTTTACTAACTCCATAAAAAGAAACAGCTATGGCTATGCCAACCCAAACTGTCCTAACAGTGAAATCTTTAAGGGACTCTTGAAAAGAGACCGCTCCTTTTATGAAACTCCAGCCTTTTCCAAAAAGCCAGTCGCAAAATGCTAACGTTAAAAATAAAATTAAAGAATTAATCCAAAATTCCTTTTTCTTCAATACTTCCATGTGTGTAAAGTTTATTTTTTTTATTTATCTAAAGTTTGCTTAAAGGTTTATTTTCAATTGTTTAAATACTCAATTGGGTTCAAGTAAAACATCTTTTTCCACCCTTGCCTATCCGAGTCTTTTTTCCATACATAAGGAATTAACGTATAAATAGAATAGTGTAAGTGTGGTGCTTTGCCTACAGCATTTCCGCTTGTACCTACCGTGGCAATGACTGTTTTTTTACCTACAAATGATAAGGGAGAAATTTTTGATTGGTCTAAATGTGCATAATAATGTAATCTCCATTTTGGGCCAAGAATTAAAATGAATTTTCCGCCCATGCTTATTTCTCCTGCAAATAATACCAAGCCTATCGTTGATGATTTTATGTCCGTTCCTTTTTTTGCAAAAATGTCTACTCCTTTGTGCGTAATGGATTTGCCCCATGGGTAATACCAAAAAGATTTGGGGTTAAAATCTGCTTGGGTAGCACCTAAGACCGGCATTTGTAAGTTTTGTGGTATCAAAAGTCCAATTACGAAAGTCACCAAAATGAAAAGTAAAATTATATTTCTCTTTTTCATAGTCTTAATTGGGCGTGTTTCTTGACTTTTCGAAATGCTTAAAGATTAAGCTAATGGCAATAACCGACCAGAAAAACCTGTAAAACCAGATGTTTACTTCTAGGAATAAGATTTTAGAAGATATGTTTTCTGTAAAAAAAGTGGAGATAACATTTACCGCTGCTAAAAGGCCAATGATTAAACTAAAGGAGATTCTCTTCATAGTGTTCTTTTGATTTTTGGGAAAATAAAAGTGTGAAATTTGATCGTTTGAATTAAGATTTAAATGGTTTTATTTTAGAACTAAAATTATGTAATGTTTTTTTAATCCACAACTTTGGCTAAAACTGCCTTTTTTTTAACCACATTTAATTAAACAGTAAAAGCAGACTAGGTTAATTTTTTTTAAAAAAAATAAGGATTTAGATTACGAAAGCAACCCAAATCCCTAAAATTATCATTTCTCAACTGTGTTTTTTAACTGATGCTTTCCAGCCAATTGGTCAAAAGTTTTACACCATAACCCGTGGATGATTTCATGCTTCCGTATTCGGAGTCGCCAAAAGCCACTCCGGCAATGTCTAAGTGAGCCCAAGTAGTGTGCCCGTCTATAAATTCTTCTAGGAACTTTGCTGCCGTAATGGCACCAGCTAAGGGTGCCGACGATAGGTTTTTGATGTCGGCCACGTCAGACTTCATCATGTCTTTATAGTCGTCCCAGAGTGGCATTCTCCAAACTTTTTCGCCAGTTTCATAACCAGATTTGCTAAGCGACTCCGCCAGTTCGTCGTTGTTTGAGAGCAACGCCGCTGCCGCATATCCAAGCGATTGTATGCAGTTTCCAGTCAATGTTGCCAAGTCAACTAATATATCTGGATGGTGATTTTTCTTCACGTAAGCGAGTGCATCTGCCAATATAAGGCGGCCCTCAGCATCTGTGTTTATAACCTCGATTGTTTTTCCCAAATATGTGCCAATTACGTCGCCGGGCTTAATCGCTTTGCCGTCTATGCAGTTTTCGGTCAATGGCACCGCCGCCACTATGTTTACCTTCAATTTTAATTTCGCTGCCAATTCTATCGTGCCACAAACTGCCGCCGCTCCGCCCATGTCAGACTTCATGTAGTTCATGTTATCGCCTGGTTTCAGCGACACACCACCCGTATCAAAAGTTACACCTTTTCCTATTAGCCCTACAGTTTTAGTAGCATCTGGGTGGCTGTATTTCATCACCACAAATTCCGCCGGATTGTCAATGCTTCCTCTTCCAACAGCAAGTAAAGCTTTAAGTCCCATTTCTTCACAGGCCTTTTCTGTGTAAACCTCTACCTCAAAGCCATTAGTAGAACCCGATTCCCGTATCCAGCTCGATATCATTTGAGGGGTTTTGTAGTTGGCGGGGGCGTCTACCCATGCCATCATCTTCATTTGAGTTTCTGCCATCGCTCTTCCCTTTGCTACCGCATTGGAGATGCTTTCTGAGTTTTCTGTTTGGAAATTTAATGTAAAATCAGAATTGAAAATGGTGGTACTTTCTTTCTGTCCAGTCTTAAGTTTTGCTATCTGATATTCCGCCAAAAATATGCCGTTACTAATATCTCTTGCTATATTTTGTATTGATTCATTATGTAGAATGACACTTGCACCCAACTTTAATTTCTCTTTGTTGGCATTGAAAAAGCTTCTGAAAATCTTACTTACTTCTCCTGGATTTTTACCGTTTCCTAGTCCCAAGAAATATACTTTTTCTCCTGATTGTGTTAAGCCTAAAACCTGTTCTTTTGCTTTGGCTGAAAAATCGCTCAAGAGTGCTTTTTGCTCGAAATTTATTTGTTTGCTGATATCATTCAGTTGCTGTTCAAGATTTTCATTTTCAAAGAAAGGAATAACTATTGTAGCGTATGAATCTGAATTGTTAATTGTGATTTTCATATTATCAAAGTGTTTTTTGCCGTGCAAAGTTAAGGTTTATTTTGTAGAGCGGTAAAGTTATTGAACTTATGCTCCTCTGGAGCATTTTGTTTCGTTATTTAAGTGTCTTGGTTACTAAAATGTCGCCCCGCTGGGGCTTTTTTGTTAGGAAAGGTGACTGGCTTTGTTATTGATGTTTTGCTCCTCTGGAGCAACTACTTATTGTTTTATGGACTGTTTTTATTAATATCTCGCTTCTCTGAAGCGTATGTTTTTTTTAGGTTAGTTAAGCAAGGCCCATCGGGCCGATATTTTGGTAACTATAAGAAATAGCAATCGTATCTAAGCCCCATCGGGGCGGCATTTTGTTTAGTGCGAGTTTTGAGTTGTTATCTGTTTTTAGTTTTAATGTATTAAAATGCCGCCCCTCTGGGGCTGAGGGTTTATTTTTAAGGTTTTGTTTTACCAAAATGTCGCCCTGCTGGGGCTTTTTTGTTAGGAAAGGTGTCAGGCTTTTGTATTTAATATTTTGCTCCTCTGGAGCAACTGGTTGTCGTTTTACAAATAGTTTTTATTAATATTTAGCCACTCTGAAGCGTATGTTTTTTTAGGTAAGTTAAGCAAGGCCCATCGGACCGAAATTTTGGTAGTTGAATAAATAACGATGGAAATAAAGCCCCATCGGGGCGACATTTTGTTTAGAGAGAATTTTGAGATGTTATCTGTTTTTAGTTTTGATGTATTAAAATGCCGCCCCACTGGGGCTGAGGGTTTATTTTTAAGGTTTTGTTTTACCAAAATATCGCCCCGCTGGGGCTTTTAGTTTGAAAAAGTGTCAGGCTTTGTAACTTATGTATTACTCCTCTGGAGCAACTATTTGTCGTATTACGGACTGTTTTTATTAATATCTCGCTTCTCTGAAGTGTATGTTTTTTTTAGGTTAGTTAAGCAAGGCCCATAGGGCCGATATTTTGGTAACTATAAGAAATAGCAATGGTATCTAAGCCCCATCGGGGCGACATTTTGTTTAGAGAGAATTTTGAGATGTTATCTGTTTTTAGTTTTGATGTATTAAAATGCCGCCCCTCTGGGGCTTAGGGTTTATTTTTAAGGTTTTGTTTTACCAAAATGTCGCCCCGCTGGGGCTTTTAGTTTGAAAAGTGTCATGCTTTTGTTATTAATATTTTGCTCCTCTGGAGCAACTGGTTGTCGTTTTGCGGACGGTTTTTATTAATATTTAGCCTCTCTGAGGCAATTTTTTGTTAATTATAAAGGCCCATCGGACCGAAATTTTGGTAATTGAATAAATAACGATGGAAATAAAGCCCCATCGGGGCGAAATTTTGCTTAGAGAGAGTTTTGAGTTGTTATCTGTTTTTAGTTTTAATGTATTAAAATGCCGCCCCTCTGGGGCTGAGGGTTTATTTTTAAGCTTTTGTTTTACCAAAATGTCGCCCCGCTGGGGCTTTTTTGTTAGGAAAGGTGACTGACCTTGTTATTAATGTTTTGCTCCTCTGGAGCAATTACTTATCGTTTTACGGACTGTTTTTATTAATGTTTCGCTTCTCTGAAGCGTATGTTTTTTTCAGGTAAGTTAAGCAAGGCCCATCGGGCCAATATTTTGGTAACTATAAGAAATAGCAATGGTATCTAAGCCCCATCAGGGCGACATTTTTAGGCTTTAGTTTTTTCAACTGAGTTATAATCAAACCCCCATTCACCCAATTTTTTAGATATTGACCTACAGAAAGATTCTATTCATCCACTTTCTAAAACATTAAGACAGTTTGTATAGTAAAATCTATATGCCTAGTTTTATATTTAACACAAATTTCAATCAACATAAAACCCATATGAAAAAAACGCTTCTTTCGGTATTCTCTTTACTCGCTATTTGTCAGTTTTCTCAAGCTCAGGAGATTGTCAAACGTGACCCTGTTATTAGCAAATATATTCAAGAGGTGTCTTCGGATTCTCTTCAAAAATATGTTCATACTTTGGTAGATTTTGGCACAAGAAGCACTTTGAGTACTGACGAAACTCCATCTAAAGGCATAGGTGCTTCTCGTAAATGGGTGCTAAGCAAGTTTGAGTCTTTTGCTAAAAACTCAAACGGCCGCATGACCGCTTACTTAGATAGGTGGACCCTAGAACCTGACGGAAAACGTGTGGATAGACAAATAAAAATGGAGAATGTGATGGCAGTTTTGAAGGGAACTGACCCTACTGATACACGGGTTTTTATGGTCAGTGGGCATATTGACAGTCGCGTTACGGATGTAATGGACAAAACCTCAGATGCTCCTGGAGCAAACGATGACGGCAGTGGCACAGTGGCTGTAATAGAGCTGGCAAGGGTGCTATCTGCTTCTAAGTTTCCTGCAACGGTCATTTTTGCGGTTTTTAGTGGAGAAGAGCAGGGGCTTTTAGGTGCAAAATATTTAGCTGAGAAAGCAAAAGCCGAAAGCTGGAATTTGGTGGCCTTGCTCAATAATGATATTATGGGTTCCAATAATTCCAACGAAACCAATATTATAGACAACACCCGCGTACGTGTTTTTAGTGAAGGAATTCCGGCGTTTGAAACCGACAAAAAAGTGGGAGCAATGCGTCAGTTTGGTTATGAGGCAGACGGCGGTGCTCGTCAGGTGGCTCGCTATGTAAAAGAACTGGGCGAACGATATGTGGATAACCTGGAGGTGGTGATGATCTATAGAAATGATCGTTTTTTACGTGGTGGCGACCATACGCCGTTTGTAACGGAGGGGTTTGCTGCTGTCAGAATTTCTGAAATGAATGAGAACTATTTGCATCAACACCAGGACCTCAGAACTGAAAATGGCGTTGAGTATGGCGACTTAGAAAAGTTTATGGACTTTGAATATCTGCGAAAAAATGTGGCGGTAAACCTCGCTTCATTGGCAACTTTGGCTCAGGCTCCGGCAGTGCCTGAAGACGTCATGATTGACGTACAGGGGCTCGGTAATTCTACAAACTTGCATTGGTCTGCTCCTAAATTTGGCAAAGCTGCGGGCTATTATGTTCTTATGAGAGAAACGCATCAGTCGTTTTGGCAAAAGAAATTTTATACCGAAAACCTTGAATTGAAATTACCTTACTCCAAAGACAATTACATCTTTGCGGTGCAGGCCGTTGGGTCGGGAGGGCACGAGAGTTTGCCCGTAATACCACGAGTAAGTTTTAAGCGATAATCTAATAATTAGTTTTTTTTAAGGGTTTGGCTCGGATTTAAATTTTTCTAAGAAATTCTAGTTCTACCAAACCCTTTTTTTTATTGCCTAAGTTTCTTCTGAACTGGGAAATATTTAAAATGAATCTGTGGGTCGGAAATGATTCCACTGCCACCTAAAAACAATACGGTTTTGCTTAATTCTAACACAAATTGTTTCTTGTAAGCGATGCCTATATTTGGACCAATGTTGGTTGATAAAATTTTCAGTTTTTGAGAACCATAATTTCCATAAGTGGTATTTACTACTTGACTAGAATATGTAAGTCCTACCGAAAAATACCCCTGAAGCGGCTTATTGCCTATAAATTTCCCCACAAACGCACTGAATGTATTTTTTCGGGATTCTTCATTAGAGGAATATATCTTCGTCGGGTAATTGGTTGTGGAATAATAATCTATCACTAAAAAACGGTTGTTGTGTTTATGAGGTAGTAGATACATGCCACTTAATCCAAAGTTTATTTTTTTATTCGAAAAATCGTATTTAGTAGCTTCTACTGACTCAAATCCCGTATTTATTCCGAATTTCACATAGCTTTCATCCGTAACATTATTTATATAGTTGTTTGTTGTTTCTCCCTTAGATTCGTTGTACTTTTTAACAAATTTAATCAGTGAAGCCTGCTCATAACTAGGCATTGGCTTTAGTATGTCCAATTCATCAGCAAACATATTTGCAAGCTGATTTTTATAGTCATTGTTCTCTTTTTTATTTAGAATTCCTTTTTCTGACATCACAAAAGAATACTTAATTAATTCTATGAGGTCCGTGTCTTTTCTTATAAAAAAACGTGTTCTTTCTTCATGATCAATCAAAACGTATAGGCTCAATATGTTGCTTGTTACAAGTTTTTTTAAGAAAAAAGATTCGGTTTTGGTTTCCGTAAATAATTCAGAATATGAAGTAATAGGAATTTGGGCGGTGAAGTTTAACGTCAGCTTTTCTGAAATGTAGCTTTTTTCTAATGAAGGAATTTCAAATCCTTTTAATTGTTCCGGTTTGTATGCTATTATCACCCCATTTTCTCTTACTTTTATTTGTTGTGGCGAAGCACTCCAATCCTCATAATATATTTCTACATCTTTTGATTCATTGCTTGTTAGTATAATATTTCCTGGCAAATATCTGTCTTGGGCTGAGGCAAAGTAGGTGCTAAGTATAATGCAAAAAAATGTGCAGAGTTGTTTCATTTTGAGTGTATTGAGTTTTGTTTTAATTTAAAAGTTTTGCGGTGGCAAAATAACCGAAAAAAAACCAACATTTTTAAGATTATTGTCGCTTTGTTTATGGATATTTAGTGGATAAAAATATAAGTAATTTTAAGTACTTGATAGCCAATATCTCTATGTTTTCACCAAAATATAGGCTTTGTTTTTTACATAACTTATTAGAAGATTTAGAAGTTATTTGATAACAGATTTTTGATAAAATGAAGCGATTTTTTCTCCTTATACTTTTGAGTTTTTCTTTTTTGAGTAAAGCCCAAAAACTTAACTTAGACAGTCTCTTAGCAGTTCCAGAAAAAAACCTTAAAACCGACTCCATTAAGACCCGACATTATGTTCGGATTTTTAAAACCTATGCCAAGCAAAATGATTTTGTAAAAGTCAAAGAGTATGCAGAGAAAGCCTTCGCAACTGCAAAAAACTATAAAGATCATTCGCTCACAGTTGATGTCTATGAGCGTCTTGGTTTGTGTTACCACGGTGCGGCCAAATACATTGAAGCTGAGAAACCTTACCTTAAGGCTCTGGATATTTCGAAGCAAAATAATGACAAGCTCCAAATTGCTAATTTACATTTAAACTTGGGAGCCCTTTATACCACAGTTGCTGACTATAACAAAGCCCTGGAGTCTAACAAAACAGCCCTTGATTTGTATAAATCATTGGGCCGTTTAGATGATATGAGTAGTTGCTACATGAACATGGGCAACATATATAAAGAGCTAAAGCAATACCCCAAAGCGGTGGAATATATAAACAAAGCAAACGCGGTTTTTGTGAAGTTCGAAAACGGAATCCATTATGGCACCTACGAAGCTAATCTTAACTTGGCTGAAGCTTATTTGTCTTGCGGACCTTCTGACTTGAAAACTTTGGGGATCAGTAAGACAAAGCAAATGAACCTTATTTTGAAATACCTAAATGAAGCTCTCCGGATTTCAAAAGGGATGAAGGCTCAAGATTTGATTGGGGATACCCATACCAAAATAGGGAAGTTTCATGATTTTCAGGGTAATGCTAAAAAAGCTTTAGAACAATATAACATAGCCTTAAAAATTGCCACCTCAGAAGAGAATAACTACAGCCTTTCGGAGGTTTATTTGAGTTTAGGCTCGCATTATTTAGAAGGCAAGGATTTTGAGAAAAGTAAATATTATTTTGAGAAGAGCCTTTCATTAAGTGAGGCTTCAAAACTATTAGAGTTTCAAAAAGAAGCTCTTGAAAAACTTAGTTTGGCAAATGAGCAATTGGGCGACTACAAATCAGCTTACAAAAATCATCAAAAGTATGTGCTCGTAAAAGACCAGATTTTAGACCAAGACAAAGAAAAGGAAATTACGCGGAAGCAGTTAAAGATTGATTTTGATATCAAAGAATATGATTACAAAATCAAGCAAGAATTTGATGAAAAAATAAAATGGATTTTGGCTATAGCATCTACTTTTTTGCTGGGGCTGTTGGTAATAATATTTTTAAATCAACGAAAAACTAAAAAGCTGAATGTCTTGATTTCGGAACAAAAAACCGAACTTGAGCAGCTCGGAAAAGTCAAAGACAAGATGTTTAGTTTGGTGAGCCACGACATGCGATCGCCCGTAAATGCCCTGATTTCGTTTATCACGATTTTAGAAAACAAGGAGATATCGCAGGAGAAACTGGGCCTGTATGCAGCCGAACTAAAAAATCAGCTGACGCAAACCACTAACCTCATGGAAAACATGCTTAACTGGGCCGCCAGCCAAATGCAAGGCTATAAACCTACGCTTGTTGACGCAAATATTTTCATGCTATCAGAGGATGTTTTGGTAAATATGCGTCAGCATGCCGCTCTAAAAGGAATCACCATAATAAATACCATCAGAAAAGAAACTGAGGCAAGTGTAGATACCGAGATGTTTGCTTTGATTATCCGAAATTTGGTGGCCAATGCCATAAAGTTCAGTAAAAAAAATGGGACGGTAGAGCTTTATGACCTAGACGAAAATGACCAAGTGGTGATAAGTGTTAAAGATTCAGGTATGGGGATTGCCGCCGATAAACTGAGTCAGATAAATACCTATGAAAACGCACTCTTAGAAAGCACCGCAGGTACTCAAAACGAGAAAGGAACGGGGATAGGGATAATGCTTTGTAAAACCTTTGCAAAGCTAATAAATGGCAAGCTGATAGCAGAAAGTCAACCGGGAAATGGCAGCGAGTTTAAACTTTCGCTTCCAAAGCGTGCCTAACTTTTAGGTAAATCTTTTTAGTGTGTTTTGGTCCACCATTTTATCCATAATTTCAGCTTTGTAGCTGTTGCTTAGGGGTACCACCTTTTGGTTGCTGAGGGTTATTTCGGTAGGTGCTATGGACTTTATGTGCTGCATGTTGATTATATACTGTTTATGTACTCTTTTAAATATCGCATCAGGGAGCTGCTCTGCAATATTTTTAAGACTAACCAACACAATGTGCACTTTTTCGTCTAAGGTATTTATCTTCGAAAAATCACCCATGCTTTCTATAAAAGCCACCTCTTGGTGAGTTATTTTGAGATAGCCGTTGTTTTCTTTCACAAAGAAAAAGTCTTGCTCCACTTTTGGGGCAGCTATGGCTGGCGTTTCACTTCCTATTTGGTGTCTTTTGAGGTCGATATATTCCATGGCTTTGTTTGCCGCTTTCACTATTCGCTCAAAACCCGCGGGTTTCACCACAAAGTCTATCACATCTAGGTTGTAGCTTTCTACGGCATAGTCAGCATAGCTCGTGATAAACACAAAAACGGGTGCTTTTTTGAGGTTTTTTACCAATGCTATACCCGAAAGTTCTGGCATATCTATGTCTGAAAATACAATGTCTACTTCCTGGGTTTGGATTATCTCCAAAGCCTCAAGTCCATTGCTACACTCGGCCAAAAGGCGGAGGTTTTTTATTTTTGAGACATGTATGGCCATCAAGTCTCTCTCGATCAGACTATCGTCAACTACTATACAAGTATACATTTTTTATGGGTAGAGTTAAAAAACAAATGCAGTCTGAATTTCTACAAATATTTTAATCTATAAAGCTAATCACTAAATCTACTTTTTGGTATCACTGCTCAACTAAATTTTCTAAGGATGGTCTTTTAATGCAAATTCGAATGTTAAAAAAAAATGAGGTCCTCAGTTATAAAGAAATTAGAGTTCTGAATAAAAAAGGGATAATGTAACCATGAAAATTATAATGTAGTGGGGCAGATTGCTTCACTACATTTTATTTCTATTTGAGGATTCATTTTTTTGAGCAAAAAACAACCCAAAAAAGTAAAAATTAAGCACTGTGAATTTCCGCCTTGGCTTGCCGGAGGTTTTGTGCTTGTTTAAACTTTTCTAAATAAGTAATACATGAAACTAAGAAAAATCAACTTCTCAAATATTCTATTTTTGGAAGCAGACACTAACTACACCTCTATTTTTTATGCAGATGGCACTAAAACCGTTTCTTCATACAACCTCGGAGTTTTTGAAAAAGAAATAGAAGATGTAGGCGATTTTCTAAAAATCAGCAAATCTACAATTATCAACAAAAGATACCTTGTTGAGTTTTTAAGAGTAAAAGACACGGGCTCAGTATTGCTAACTAATGGGTATCGAATTAAGGTGGCTCGTCGAAAACTCGCGATACTTTCTGCTGAGAAAAGGAAATCGTTCTTTTTAGGTAAAATGTAAGCGAATGTTTTAAATGAGTCAGGTGTTATAAGTTTCAGAATGTAAGTGTTTTATCTCGGGTTATATTAATGTGAGTTTTATAGATTTGGATGGTTTTTATTATTCAAAAATAAAACTTTTATTTACATTTACGAAAGTCATGTAACCATCACACCAATGAGGAAGTTCTATCTTTTGCTTTCTTTTTTATATTTTTCTGTGTCAGTTTTTGGACAAATACCCCAAACGCTTGACTCCCTTAAAATTTTTTTGAAATCCAAGCCCAAAGACAGTTCCTATGTGTTGGCACTAAATGGCTACGCCAATTTTATGGTGCAAGAAGGCAAATTTGACGAAGCCAACAAAACCATAAACCAGATGGAGGTTCTTTCTGATAAAATAGGTTTTGGGACGGGTTTTTATAAAGCCGAAAACATGCGTGGCGTGATAGAATACACAAAACAAAAGCCTGAAAAAGCAATGCTGCATTTTTTGAAATGCAATGACATAATAGCAAAGTATAAGCTTCCTAAAAAAATATTTCAAAACTCACTTAATAATATCGGAATCATCTATGGCCAATTGGGTGACCGCGAAAACGCCACTAGGTTTGCTCTTCAGTTGATAGATTTTCAAGAGAAAAACAGGCTTGAACCCTTAAAAACTAGCCCTTATGACCAAATTGGAGATAACCTTAAGTTTTATGGAAAATACAAGGAAGCTCTAAAGTATTATCAAAAATCACTAGATATTGAAACCAAATATGGGAACGAAATCAATATGGCGATTGGCGAAAACAGGATGGGGAATCTGAAAGAAACTACGGGTGATATTAAAGCTGCAAAAGTGCACTTTCAAAAAGCCTTAACACTATCTCAAAAGGTAAATTATAAACTTTTAGAAGCCGAAGTTTTGATAAATCTAGGGAGAATGAATCGCCTAGTAAAAAACTTTAAAGAAGCTGAAAAACACCTTTTGAAAAGCGTAAGATTGAGTAAAGAATTGGAGTCGGTTAAAACTCAGTTACAGGCCAATCAGGGCTTAGGAACCATATATTTTGAACAAAATTTATTAGAAAAAGCACACTATTATTTTTTGGAATCGTTCAGGTTGAGCAAAGAAATATCGGATCCTGATTTTATTTATCAAGCGAATAATAGTTTGGTAGAATTATATGAAAAAAGGGGGGACTTTAAGCAAGCATTTTTTTATCAAAACCAGGCGATTGCAGCTAAGGATTCTATATTTAAACTCGAAACTGCAAAAAATACAGAAGACCTCCTTCGAAAATACGAGGCCGAAAAAAAAGAACAACAAATAGCACTTTTGAATGTTAAAAATGAGAAGGCATCACTACAAAATAAAGGCCTAGTAGCCAGTGTTGTGTTTGTTATTCTACTTGGTGTTTTATCTACTTTATTTATCAATAATAAAAACAAATTAAAGCGAATAAAAGAGTCTCAAAATATTAGGAATAAGATAGCCTCTGATTTACACGATGAAATCGGGAGTACGCTCAGTAGTATTTTGCTTATCAGTGATTTGGCTAAAAATGAGGAAGGAAACTCTAAGAAAATGTTTATGAAAATTAATGCCGACTCAAAAAATGTGATGGAGTCTATGGATGAAATCATTTGGTCTATCAATCCGAGTAATGACAGTTTACAAGAGATTTTGGTGAGACTTAGAGAGTTTGCACAGCCAATGGCTATAAGTCAAAAGATGGATTTTGTGATTTCTGTCGATGAAAATATACTGAACGCTAAGTTAGAAATAGAACAGAGAAGAAATTTATACTTGATCATAAAGGAGGCTATTAATAACCTGATGAAATATTCGGAAGCAAAGAAGGCTTCCGTTTTTATTTCTTCTGAAAAGAAAATGTTGCAAGTTGTAATCAGAGATGACGGCAAGGGCTTTACCATAGATTCGCTAACAAGCCGAAATGGCCTAAAAAATATGAAAGAGAGAGCTAAAGATATAAAAGCCGATTTAATAATAAAGTCTTCACCAGAAAAGGGTACAAAAATAATGCTAGTGATGCCAATGGCATAATTATGCTATTTCGGTTTTATTATTAATGAGCTAATTTTGTATAAAAAAAGATGATTCGAGTATCCATTTATGAAGACAGTCCAAACTTAACCGAAACCTTAGTTTGGATTTTGGAAACGTCTCCTGATATTTTGCTTGTGGGTACTCACTTAGATGCCGTCAACGTCATCCAAGAAGTAAAATCAGAAATGCCCGATATTATTTTAATGGACATAGAGATGCCCCACATCACTGGAATAGAGGCAGTTAGTCAATTAAACAAACAACTCAAAAATCCACCGAAAGTCTTGATGTTAACCGTTTTTGATGATAGTAGTAGAATCTTTGAAGCCATAAAAGCTGGAGCTGTAGGGTATCTACTTAAAAAAACACCGAGCGAAAAAATCATTGAGAGCATAAAGGAAGTAAATGCCGGAGGTGCCACCATGAGTCCATCTATTGCATTAAAAGTTTTGGGCTCTATGCAAGAGCCCAAGTTTAATCCTTACGAACTAACCGAACGCGAAATAAAAGTGCTAAAGCGGTTAGTTGAGGGAGATAGCTATAAACTTATTGCCGCTTATTATGATATTAGTATCAGTACAGTTCAAAAACACATTGTTCATATTTATCAAAAACTGCATGTTAACTCTAAAGGCGAGGCTATTACTAAGGCACTGCGAGATAAACTTGTTGGATTTATTGGTATTCTGTTTTTGTATTTTGGATAAAAAAAAACAAGAGCTAAACCAAATTGTGCTGCATCACATAAGCGATTAGTTCAGCAGAGGTTTTCGTGTTTGTTTTTTCTCGGAGGTTTCGTTTGTGGTTTTGTACGGTATTTATGCTGATTTTTAATTCTTTTGATATTAGCGGATTGTTGTATCCTTTTACGATGAGTTTTATTAGTTGTTGTTCGCGGATGGTTATTTTGGGAAGTTTCAGTGGCTTCAAAAACTGGGTTTCTACCGATACCGAAAAGTATTGATTCACCTTATTGTCATTGTCAATGATAGTCATCATCGGTTTGTTTATATAGGGCAAATGCGAAAGGTCTGTAACCATCACAAATACACCTTCTGCCTGCCCAATCTCATTAAAATATATAGCAGGAAACTGAATCAGCCTCCAAACAAACTTCCAGTATTTATTAGGCATTCTACAATATATATTAAACTTCGGAATCGCTTTTTGAGCGGCATAATATTCATCAGATGTCTTCATCGCTATTTCTATAGCTGCCAGCACGTATTGTCTGTCTTCTTCTAATATATTATTCGAGAAAAAATTTGGATCTGTGCTTTTATCCAGCAATTCGGATACGCTGTGTGGAGTCAAAAGTTCAAAAGAAGCACTTGCAGCTACGGTATTAGGCACCGAATTGTCGGGGATGAACCAATAAAATGGACCAACTGCAAAATTGCTAGAATTAATAATTTGTTGTTGAAAAAACACTTCAAAATCTACCTTTTCTTGGCTTTTCGTTGTCTTTATTTTTTTTCTAAAATCCTGAGGATTTAATGGCTTTAGCTCTTGCATTTCCATTGCATTGGTTTTTTAATTCAAATTATACAAAATGTTTTATTTAATGGTAGCCATATAGCACATATGTGTCATTGTGCGGAGGCAAATAGGGCTATAATTTTGACAAAAAAAAAGCATAAGATGAAAATTGCGATTTGGTTTAGTGTCGTTTTGTTTTTTGGATGCAATTCGGTTTCACAAAACGCCGAAGATACGGCTGAATTACCTTCGGGTTATTTTTTTAATTATACCATAGACGGCAAAGCCTATAGTTTTGAATCAGAAGATATTCTTACTACGTATAATGATTTTGGAAAAGGCGACCACGAGTTTAAAATCTATGTAGGCAAAGACAGCGGCCCGCAGCTTTCGCTTACTATTATAAACGATATGTCAGCACCATCTTCTACACCATCGGGCGACCCAAGTCCTGTTCATAAGCTCTTTCAAGGCAGTGTTTCATTGCAAGACTATCCAGACAAAGCTTTTACATTTAATAGCTACGATGGCCTCCAAAATCCCAAGCCCATCCCAGTTTCTGATGCTATTGTAATCACCAAAAGTGAATTGGAGTCCGGAGGGAAAGCTAGGATTATTACAGGAAAGCTAAATGTGAAGGTTTTAGGTGGCGAAAACAAGAAAAATGATCTAGCCATAAAAGACTACGTGCTCAAAGGGAATTTTAGGATTAGACATAAATTTTCTGGGAGTACTTTTTGATTCTATATGGCATATTTATGCCATTGTCTCGGCTTTTAAATTGCTATAATTTTGATGAAAAACTAAATGCTATGCATATTTCACAAATCATTCACATCGGCAGCCGAAAAAGAATTCTCTCTGAGGATATTCTTTATTTACAATCAGACCTTAATTACACTAAGGTATATACTATAAACGGCAAAATGCATCTGGTTTCAACTACACTAAAAACCATTGAAGCTAGACTTAGCAGTTCTGCTCATTTTTTAAGAATAAACAGAGGTTTGGTAGTAAATAGTAATCACATAAAATCTTTCAATAAAAAAACGCTCACTATTGCTAATATAGAACTTAATATTTCAAGAAGAAGGCTTTCTGATATGCAAAATTATGGTTTCTAATCTATTAAAAATATGAACAAGAAGATTTTATTACTACTAATTCAATTTTTATATCAAAATCTTGCTTTCTGCCAAAGTGTCACTTTAGACAATTCTTTAAGTGGGATTTTAATTAATAAAGCTGGGATTGGACTTGATATTTCAGACGGTTTTGGAAACAAAATTGGTACTTCAATAAGAGACGGCAAAGCTATTTTACAATCTCATTCTGATTTGCCACTTTTATTTAGAACAAATTCTAGTCTTGCAAATCAAGTATATATTTATGATAATAAATTTAAAATCGGCCCTAGTATTTTTGGCTATGAAAACTTTGGAATAAACTTCGGAAGGTTGAAGTTTACGGGATCTAAGGCAGCTGGAATATCTTCTGGAATTGAGTTTACCAATACTTCAGGAACAGCGTTGAGGGGTTTTTTCGGGATGGCAGACAATGGTCTTCATTTAGGACTTTGGGGCTATGGAAATAACTCCTGGAATATAAGAATGAATGTGGAAAATGGATTTTTGGGCATCGGAAATATTAATCCCCAAGCCAGATTACATGTAAATGGTACAATGAAAATAATTGCTGCAGGTTTTGGATCCCCTCTAAAAAATCAAGTTTTAACTGCAAATGACCAAGGAACATTAGGGACTAAAGACATAGTAGAAATTTATACTTTAGCATCAGCAGATATAACCTATAAAGTGGGTTCTGTTAGCAATCCCGTTGATACCCCATACGGTTTGTTTTTTTCGAGTGTAAGTACAGGTACTCCGACTTTTTATGCTAACCTTCTTTTGCCCGACGAGGTAGCCTTGACCGAATTTGATGTGGTATATGTAGATATGGACAATAACTATAATTTAGAGACTTGTCTAATCAGAAATGACCTCAACGGAGATAATCTGACAAATCTGGGATGTATTATCACTTCAGGAAATGATGCAAGCCGAAGGAAAACAAATCTCATTTTTCCTTCAACTATCAATATTAACAACGATGCTTTTCAATACAATTTGAGGTTAAGGGTTTTGACCCCTGCCAACACAAACACTAATTGGCCCGCCCAAAATATTAAGTTTTATAGATCTAATTTTTATTACTCTTATTAATATGTTAAAAATAGCTAAAACAATGCTCTTTTTGCTACTTTTTGGAAGTATCCAAGCACAATCCTTATTACTTTCTCCAAATAGTACTTCTCCAGTAATATCGGTATCACAAATAAAAGGATATAGGGCGTCAAATCTTTCCAATAGCTCAACAATGGAAATGAAAACGTCAAGTGACGAAGCAATTATTCAGAGTATTACCAATTCCAATTTGGCATTTACTGTAAATGATGGCCCCACCTTAATGCTTTTGAGTACCAACGGCTATTTTGGTATAGGCACTTCCTCCCCTGCAGAAAGATTAGATATAAAAAATGGCAGAATCAGATTCAATGGAGAAAAAAGCCCGGGAAACCCATCGGGTTTAAGGTTTGGAGATGTTAATAATGGAACGAACTACAGATTAGAAATGAAAAATGACGATTTGATGAGAATTTTCTCAGTACAAAGTTCATTAAATCTTTTTCAAATGAATGTTAACAACGGAAACGTTGGAATAAATGTAGATCCTCAAGCGGAGGCTCTGACGGTAGCAGGCAGTGTTTCAAATAAGCAATTTGAAAATGTAGACAATAAAATCAATATTTTACTCTCAACCATTGATGGTACCTTGATAAAATCACCATCTACAAAATTTATTACCACTCCTTGGAACATTACAAGGTTTGGAAACGGCTCCAATAATTTTGTAATAACTAATAATTTCGGATATATAAATACACCAGCGAGTGCAGTTTTGAGTGCCCCCTTGCATTTTCCAAACCAAGTCAAATTAAAAAGTTTTTCATTTGATATTATTGACAATTCCACTCAAAATTACATCCAAATTTATATTGTAGGGGTAAACGCATTAACAGGAAATACAGTTCTTCAGTCTTCTTTAAACTCTAAATCATTGATATCTAGTGTGAATGTTCAAAAAATATCCGATACTCTTTTACACCAAAGCGATGCTGAAAACATAATTTATTTTTATGAAATAAGCATTCGGAAAGCCAGTGATGATTCTTCTGCGGCCTGGTCAAGTTCAACAAAAGTTGGAAACTTAGTTTTTGATTACAATTATTAAAAATTTTACAATGAAAACCTCTATTCTTCTATTAGTTATTAATTGTGCTTTTCTGGTATCAGGTACATTAATGGCACAATCTATATCATATGATCCGGGAAATGGCATTGAAACAATTAAAAATGGTATAGTATTAGATCATACAGATGGCACTATACGCCTAGGTGTTTTCTCATCCTCGCTACAGACATATATACAAACGCATAGCAATCATCCGCTATATTTTGGTACAAATAATAGCACCCCAAAAGTGGTATTAGGTCTAAACGGTAACTTAGGAATTAATCTGCCGGATGGAATAATGCCAACCGAAAAACTCGAAATAAAAAATGGAAGTATTGGATTCAGCGGTTGGGAGTCAAATATAAAACCAAATGGAATAGTCTTTACGGATGATGCCGGACTTAATTCTAAAGCTTTTTTTGGATATTCCACGGGTATTTTCAATGGTTTGGCATTTAAGTCTTTAACCACTAATCTTGAGGAAATAAGGTTCATGGAAATATCAAGTCAGCCAAGAATAAGTCTTGGCGATGTAAGTGACAACCAGACATTAAACATAAACGGAGACATGCGATTCAATTCCCTTGGTGGCTCTACAAGAAGTCTGGTATTGACAAATACAAGTTCTGTTTTAATTAAATCAAATACCAGCCCAACTCAGTCAATTTCACCATTTTCTTTTACATTTTCCGATCAAGGCAATTTAGCAAATGCAAACGTGGGTTTTTATCCTTCATTTTCGCAATCGGTCTGGATACCTTATGGTAGTTATCATTTCGTAGAAAAAGCGTTGTTGTTACCAGAGGGATCGACCATAAAAAATATTACAGCTTATCTAACGGATAATGATGCTAACAACCGGATGAGTATGTGCCTCCAAATTATAAACTCTTCAACAGGTGCTTCAAACTCTTATTGCCTTGTTACCAACACAAATTCACCTAATAATCTCCCTTATTCCTTTCAAAATGATTTAAATATAATAGTAGAAAATCAAGCCTATTCTTACGTGTTAAGAGTAGAACCTTTGAGTAATACCAGTAGCAGTGGAGTTTGGAATTCGTCAATGGGCTTTGGTGCAATAAAGGTGAGTATGGGTTATTAATATTTTGTGGTATTTTTAATATATAACTAATTTGTTTATAGTGCTTTAAATAAAATATAATGAAAAAAAAATATTCTTTTTATTAATTATTTGTTTCAAAACACTGGCTCAATCCGTTGAGCTTCGTCCAGGCTCAAATGGCTTTGTGATGATACCTAATGTAAGTACTTTAGGCACTTGTACAGTTGCTGATAAAGGGAAAGTCGTTTTTTATGGGCCGGATAATTCACTAAGGGTTTGCAATGGTACTAGTTGGTTAAATATTTCTAACTCATCTGAATTAAACTTGCCATTTTCTGCAACCCAAAGTAATGCGGATAATACTTTATTTTCGGTAAGCAATTCAAATGTTGCAAATGATAAGAGTGCTATAAAAGGTATAACTAATTCAGCTTTTGGCGGAAGTGGGATTTATGGTGTTTCTGATAACTTTTATCCTACTGGTACTACATATGGGGTTTCAGCAGTAAATAGGTCCTTGAATTCAAATGGTTATGGACTTTTCGGCTATCATACTGGATCTGGTATTGCCACTTATGGTGAGACGCCCTCTGGAGTAGGAGTTTATGGAAAGAGTATTGGAGGTATTGGTATCAAAGGGTTTTCTTTAACTGGTATTGGTGGTTATTTTATTTCGAGTTCAATGGCTTATTCATTACTTGCCATAGGAGGTAAAGTTGGCTTGGGAACGGAAACGCCAACAAAAGCATATATGGTTGTGGATGGAAAAATTGGTGCCACACACGCCATTTTTGGCGAAAACACCTCGGGTGTTGCTATTGAAAGCGACTATCCAGGTATTTCATTTAATGGATATTGGAACAGTGGGAGAAAACCTCTGATTAATGGCTATTTAGGTGGTTTGGGATTTAATCCTATTAATGGACAGATGGTCTTATATAATACCAATTCTAGTAATACTGCGGGCAATAATGTAATTACACAAGATTTAATAACAATGAATAATGCCGGTTTTGTAGGTGTAGGGATAAGTCCAGCAAATAAGTTAGATGTAAACGGAAGAATGCGAATTAGGCATACTGTTGTCTCTGACACTCAATATACTTCAGGTGTATGGATGAGTAATTCTAGTAATAGTCTTAGTATAGCAGATGGAGCTTTTTATGGCAATAAAAGTGATACGGAGACAGGGATTTTTATAGGAAATAACTGGCGATTTTGGGTAAAAAATAATGGAAATGTGGTTAATTCTGGATTTACCCAGTTGGGAAATGATATCCCTTCGGGTTCTGAGTCAGGAGCTTCTGCTCCAGCCATAAAAACTCTTAAATTAGTGGGGACAACTTCTAATTCAGATGGCGGAAATGTGATTTTAAATACAGGTATAAGTAAGTCTAAGATTTTAGATATTTCTATTTTGATAAATACGCAAAATGTGCCATTCAATTTGCCAATTTCTATTCCAAACGGCTATACGCTTGAAAATGGTTTTGAATGTCAATATATATGTATTAACTCACAGTTAAAAGTATATAATGTTCCAAGTAATAGTTACAACATTCTAAGTAAAGCTTTTACAGTTTTAATTACCTATGAAGAATAATGATTTATTTAATTGGATTTTAACTCACCTCAAAACATCCGATCAAACTCCGATGGTACTTCGGTTTCAAAACGCATGTCTATTTTCGTAACCGGATGCGTAAACGCCAACACCCATGCGTGGAGGCCAAGGCGTTTGATTGGGTTGCTTCTTGCTCCGTATTTTTCATCACCAATAACCGGGTGGCCGAGGTCTTGCATGTGTACACGAATCTGGTTTTTACGGCCTGTTTCGAGGTTTACTTTTAGTAATTGATTAAATTTAGAAGTATGCATAACTTCATAATGTGTAATCGCTTTTTGGCCGTTTGCTTCGTCTTTTGTAGAATAAACTATCAGGGCCTTGCTTTCTATCAAATATGACTCCACAGTGCCTTTGGCTTGGTGCAGTTTGCCTTCTACTACTGCCAAATAAGTTCGCTCCAATATGTTGTCGTTCCATTTTTCTTGAAGCAATTTCTGTATCGTTTGGCTTTTGGCATACATCATGATGCCGGAGGTTTCTTTGTCAAGGCGGTGAACCACAAAAATGCGGTTACTCGGGTCTTCTTTTTTTACATATTCGCTCAGTATACTGTAGGCCGTGTTGTCTTTTTGTTTTTCTGTAGCTATCGATAGCACACCCGCTTCTTTTTCTATCACGATCAGATATTCGTCTTCAAAAATAAGCTTCAGTCCTCTCAGTTTTGTTTTGACAGAAACCTTGTCGTACTTTATTTCTACTACTTGGCCCGGGCGTAGGTTTTGGTTAAACTGGCTCGTTTGGTTTCCATCCACAAAAACATTTTCTTTGAGTAAGGCCTTCACATTGTGCCTACTTTTGTGCGGCATTTTTGAAATCAAAAAGACCAATAACTCGGTTGCCTCTTCTATCTCAAATTTTAAAGGTGCTGGAGTTTTCGGTTGAATTGGTTTTCTGTGTCTTGCCGGTTGCCTCATAAAAATGCTTTTGTTTTTTTACAAAAGTACAGCTATTAGTTCAAATCAATACCGACTTAAGTTTAAAATGCGTTCCAATGAGACTAGTTTTGATTTGTTTTTAGTGTATTTCCAACCAAAATGTGTTTTTATTTATCTAGCAATAAAAGGAATAGCTATGTTGAGGTTTTTGAAATTATTCGTTTTTGTCTGTTTGCTTTTTGGATGTGAGAGCGAAAAGGCAGTTTATCCCGATAATATTTCGGGAGATTGGGTCTATGTGGGCACTTTTGACAATAGGGCCAACTACGCTTGTTATGTATGTCCAGATTTTAAAATCGAGGAAAGTATTTATAAGGTCACATTCAAAAATGAAGGAGTTTTTAATGGTAGAATCAACCTCTTGATAGCCGAAGGTTTGTATGCTGTTTCTGAGTTAAAATCAGAAAAAAATAGTCTTTCAGGTAAAATATCCATTGATAAACTACAGATTATGAATAAACCATACGAAACCGAAGCCGATGGGAAATTCCAAAATTTGTTTCAATCATCCTCTGCGTTTATGCTCAATATTGGATATGGTAAGGATAGTAACGACCAGTTGTCTCTCAGCAATGGTTCAAACGAATATTTGGTATTTGTAAGAATAAAAAAATAGGCATTGACCAGAATTTCAATTTTCTAGCCAATGCCTGAGACTATCATAATTTGCTCAAATATCAAATGCGATTTTTTCGAATAATGCAAGTAAAATCGAGCCTTCACCATTCAAAATTCACCATTAATAAAACGTTTCATTCGAAGCAAAAAAGCAAACTCGAAAGCCCACTTTAATTATCCCAGTTTACTTTTCTAGAAATATACATGGTGGTGGCAAGTATTAAAAACAGGCCAATGCTGCCAATTAGTAAGGCTGTGTCTTCCAGCTGAATGATGATAAAAATAAATCCATATAATATACTCAAAAGGGCCGCCAAAGCCAACGCAGGCTGCTTAAGAATAAACAGACTTTTGGAGAATGAAAATATGAGGCCTATAGTGGCGATGCAACTTATCAGGTAAGCGATATTAAATGTTAAAAACTCGGAAATGGACAGCAGCAACGTGTAAAACAATATCAATGCAATGCCGATAAGCCCATATTGGATTAGGTTTACTTTTAGACTAAGGAGCATTTCCATAAAAAAGAACACCAAAAATGTAAGACTCACAATCAGGAGTCCGTACTTAACCGCTCGCTCGTTTTTTTGATAATTATTGGCAGTTTCCACTAAGTTTACCCCAAACTGATAATCCGCAATATTGATGACCTCGAGGTTATAAAACACCCTAGGGAAATCTCGGTTAAGTTCCAATACATTCCATTTGGCATTAAACCCGTTTTTGTCTAAATCGTAACTCGGCAAAAATGCTCCAAAAAATCCGGGGTCTTGCCAAGTAGAGGTAAGTTCCACGGTGGTGTTTGCAGCCGTAGGGTTAAATTTAAGGTTGGTGCTTCCCCGCACGGCAAGGTCAAAAGAGTAGTCTAGTTTGCTCAAACCCGCCTCTCTTAAGTCTATGTTTTGAGCCAAATAGCCGTTTTGGCCACTGTTTTCTAAAGTAAGTTGTGCTTTGTTTATATTTATAATGATTTCCTTTTGAAGCCCCCTGATGTCATTTACTTCAAAAAGCACTTTTGCTTTTTCTAAGTTATAAATTCGGGTTTCTTTATTGGGTAAGTTTAGCGGGTCAAAACTCCCGGTTATCTTAAGGTTACTGTTGTAAACGACCACTTCGTAGATACTTTTCTTTCGTTTTTCAGGTATTATTTGCCCTTTTAAAATAAAGGTTTTCGGACTTACGTATAACATTCGGCTTTCTTTTACGATAGAAATTACTTGGCTTCCATTTACGGTTTTTTCTTGTTTTACGTTTTCTTCGTAAGGAATTTGAAATATTAAGCTGCTAATTTTTTGACCTCTACTCCATTGGTTGGTTACCTCCGTTACTACTTCATTTTTTCTGTTTTGTCTTTCGTTTACAAGGTTTTGTACGATCAGTAAAGGGATAAACATAAACAGGGCAAATGCTCCCACTAAGAGTCCTTTTCCCACTTTGGTTTTAAAAAATGATAGTTTTTCCATGTTAGTACTTATTTATTTGTTTTAGATTTTTTTGAAATTCTTTGGGTATCACTTGCATGATCAGCCACAAGGCTACTTTTGAGTTTTTTATAAGCGTGTATACGCCGATTGGCATTCGTAGCCAACTTTTGTTGGTTAGTTGTAGCATGCTTAGGAGTTTTGGGTCTAGCATCATTTTTTGAATTTCTACTAAAATCCAATGCCTCAACTCACCCAAGTTTTTACGATACGATTCTTGTAGTTTAACAGTGTACGTACTCCGGCTAAAATTTGATTTCAATGTTTGGGCTCTTTCTAATTCCCATCTAAAATAGGTGTCTGGGATGCCCGGAATACCCATTTCGGTGCCAAATCGTTTGAAAGCTGTAAATACTTCTGCTTTTTCGGCATCCGATATTGCACCATGTATTAGCTCGTGCGATTTTATAGAATAGTCAATCAGCATGTTTAATATGTCGCGATAGGCCGCATCGGGGATGTTCATTTTTCGGGCATTTTCTACACCTCCGTGTATTTGCCTTACTGCCTTTATGGTGGCCAAGGCTGTTTTTTCCTCCGAAAACAAAATGTGCCAGGCGTATTCTACGGTAGACATCATGCGTGCTATAGGTTTTGCTGGTATTTTTCCTGTGAAAAACAACCAGTCTACCGCGTTATTGAGCGAAAACTCAGCTGCCGAAGCCGCAAATATCAGCAGTACGCTGTCTGTTCTGCCCCAAATTTTTCTTACTAATGAGTCGGGTTCTACAAAATATTCAGGCATTTTCTCTTGTTTTTAATTCTACATATATCACCACAAAAAATCCAAGCACATACGCCACCACATCTCCCCAAGAAAATGAACTTCCCAATACCACTTGTAATGTTTTGTTAGACTTTATGGTGGTGCTATGCCCCCAGTTTAGGTATTGAAAAATTTCTATCAACACCGATATGAGCAAGCTCAGTAGTGCTATGTGTAGTGGTTTTAGTTTTATGAAGGTCATGAAAAAACAATAGAGGCAGATGGTAGCCAAAAAATCGCCGAAGTAGGGCCTTATGAAGGCGTCATTTACAAAAAGTGCGATGCATATTTCGGTAAGCAACAATCCCAGAAATATAAGGAAGTAGGTTTTCTTAAATGTCATCATTTTTATTAATTCAGAGTACTTTGTTTTACAAAGTATAGGTACAAAAAAAATTATTTGTTCATTTTTATAAGGGCCTCAAGCTGCTCTATGTGTAGTTGAAAAGCCGCTTTGCCGGATTCGGTCACTAAATACGTTGATTTTGGTTTTCGGTCTACAAACTCTTTTTTTACTTCTAAGTAGTGTTCTTTTTCTAAGGCCTTTAGGTGTGAAGACAGATTTCCATCCGTAAGGTCAAGCAGGTCCTTAAACTCCGTGAAACTCACCTCTTCATTGGCTATCAGCATGGCCATTATGCCAAGCCTTGCCTTGTTTTCAAATGCCTTATTAAATTTTTTCAGATTCATTTTTCATACTTTGTGTACATGATCGCACCATACAGAATATGCATTATACCGAAGCCCAGTCCCCAAAATAGTAGTGCATATTCGATAAAGAAAAGACTCAGTAAACCCAAGCTGATTTCTATCAAGCCAAGGAAATAAATGTCTTTGTAGGTGTAGTTTGCTCCATTTACCAATGCTACCCCATAAAATATTAAAGTTAAGCTAGAAATGGGCCAAATGGTTTCGTGGTATATAAATGCTCCGCAGGCTATGGCTCCAATTAGAAGTGGAACAGCAAGGTTTACCAAGAGTTTTTTTGACTGCTTGGTCCAAAGTTTCTCTTTTCGGGTTTTGGTTTTGTTAAAAGTAAAAACAAGCCCAAGCGATAAGGAAACCACTAAAGTTAAAAGTGCGATAAGCAGCAGTTCAATATCTTGTGATGGTCCTTGGCTTTCTGCCAAAGAAAAATGGCCTGTAGCATTATATACATACAATGAAGCGACGAGGGCCGTTATCCCAATTGCGATTCCTGATTTTCCACTCAATGAAAGAAATTTTGAAGATTTCTCCATGATTTGGCGAATGGCCTTTAAGTCTTCTATATGATTTGACATATCTGCTTTTTTAAAGTACTTTGAATTACAAAGTACTTTATTCTATTTTTCATTTCAAAATATTTTAATGCTTTTTGTAAAAAAAAAATACTGGTATCCGAAAAAAATAAATAAATATGGGTCATTATATCAGCCAGCATTGTTTGAACGCAATCGAAATTCTTTTTCGAATATAGTCTTAAGGTAAACTTCTGATTAAAAGAATTTTGAGTGCGTGAGTTTGCTGGGTGCTGTTTTTTTTGCTTCATTTTTTTTTTGAAAAAAAATGAAGGCCTAGGCGGCAGCCGACACAAAGTAAATAGGGGGTCATTTTTACTCAAGACAAAAAAAGTAGCTTGAATGACAATTCGGGGCCGATTTGTTTCTAAAGGATATTTTAGTCGGACGCCTTTAAAAATAAATAATTCACCCCTCATATTTCAAAATGCAGTTTTAACGCCCCCAAAGGCTAAATTTTAAAGTAATTTTAAATAAAGTTAAAGTAAAGTTTAATTTTATTTAAATATTTATTGCTTTTATGAATTTCGTTATTACTTTTGTCAAAGAAAAAATAATTATATGAAACTACCCATTATATGTCCGAGTTGCGAAGCCGAACTAAAAGTTCAGAGCTTACATTGCGACAGTTGTCAAACCAATATCAACGGATCTTTTGAATTGCCTGTCTTTTTAAAGCTCGATTTAAAGGAGCAAAACTTCATCATGGATTTTGTTCAAACGAGCGGAAGTTTGAAAGTAATGGCTCAGCAACTTAATATGAGTTACCCAACGGTGAGAAACATGCTCGACGACTTGATTAACAAAATAGAAAAACTAAAAAACACAAAATCATGAAGAAACTTATTTACAACCCGTTTGAGAGAATAGCAGGAGTGGAGGCTCTCGGTATCGGCCTTGTGGTTATGGTGTTGATTTCTGTTGTTGCACACTATAGCAATGTAGTTTTTCCGGATATTCTAGGAGCGAAAATTAGCGGTAAGGAGCACTCGTTTTTGTATCTGATTGTCCAAAACTTAGGTAACTGGATTATCTTTTCTAGTATACTTTTACTATTCGGTATTTTTGCTGGCAAGTCGCACATCAGAGCCATTGATGTTTTCGGAACTCAAGCCCTTGCTCGCATTCCTTATTTGGTTTTTACTTTTTTGGGCTTCGCCGATTTTAATGATACGCTTAACAAAATTGCCGAAAGTTTGCAAAAAGATGGCCCTCAATCTCAAGTGATTTCTGAGCTGCCATTTGTCGGTCTTTTGTTTTTGGCTGGCTTTGCTTTATTGAGCATAGCCATCGTGATTTGGATCATCGCCCTCATGTATAATGCCTTCCGTGTTTCTACCAATATCAAAGGCGAAAAATCAGCTTTCTTGTTTGTGGTAGCCATTTTGTTATCCATGGTAGTCTCTTACTTTTTTAAGGTAAATGTAGTTCGTTTATTTTTATAAATAAAATCAGTTAAATTATTATAAATCAGCATTTTGTGTAATGTTGACAGTCATTCTTTTGTCAAAATTTTAAATTAAAAAATCATGAAAAAGTTATCATTTTTATTCTTGTTTCTTTGTTTTCAAGTTGCCTTTGGGCAAAATATCGAAGGCCAGTGGAACGGCGTGCTTTCGGTACAAGGCACACAGTTGCGTTTGGTTTTTAATATTCAAAAAACAGGCGATACCTATACCGCAACCATGGACAGCCCTGACCAAGGTGCCAAAGGCATAGCCGTAACAAATACTACTTTTGATGGTACAAAAATTAGTTTAGAGGTGGCAAACGCAGGCATAAAATACGAAGGTACTTTGGCCGACGATTCTAAAATATCAGGGACTTTTTCTCAGGGTACTTTTAAAACTCCAATGGAGCTCGGTAGAGAGAAAAAAGCGGTTAAAAAAGTTGCGAGGCCGCAAGACCCAGTGGAGCCTTTGGGCTACTATGCCGAAGAGGTGAAATTTGAAAATTCGGTAGATAAAATCACGTTGGCCGGTACGCTGACATTGCCCAAAAAAGAAGGTAAGTTTCCGGTGGTGGTGCTTATAACCGGAAGTGGCCCACAAAACCGCGACGAAGAACTGATGAACCACCGTCCATTTTTAGTAATAGCTGACCATTTGACCAAAAACGGAATCGCCGTGTTGCGATACGACGACCGCGGCATGTTTGGCTCTACGGGTACTTTTAAAGGAGCCACTAGTTTTGATTTTGCCAAAGATGTAGACGCAGCTGTGGCTTATCTAAAGACAAGAAAGGAAATTGACCCAAATAAAATCGGATTGGCGGGGCATAGCGAAGGCGGTTTAATAGCTCCTTTGGTGGCATCAAAAAATGCAGATGTGGCATTTATAGTATTGTTGGCGGGTCCTGGCATACCGGGTTACGAGTTGCTACCTATTCAATCTTCATTAATTCAGCTAGCAGACGGAGCTTCGACAAAAGAGGTGCAAAAAGCAGAGAAACTCAACGCCAAGTTGTTTAAAATGGCGGGGGAAAGTACAGATACGGAGAAATTAAAAGCGGAGTTGACGGTAGAATTAAAAGAAATTTATGCTAACGCCACAAAAGAAGAATTAGCCAAAGCAGGAACTGAAGAAGAGTTTTTGAAAACGCAACTTGTAGCATTGACCGACCCGTGGTTATTGACTTTCCTAAAATATGACCCAAGACCTACTTTAGAAAAAGTAAAATGCCCGGTATTGGCACTCAATGGCTCAAAAGACCTTCAAGTGCCACCCAAAGAGGACCTAGGAGCTATAGAAAAGGCATTGAAAAAAGGCAAGAACAAAGACTTCAAAATAGTGGAACTGCCGAACCTGAACCACCTTTTCCAAGAATGTACCACCGGTTCACCAAAAGAATATGGAAAAATAGAGCAGACTTTCGCCCCAGTAGCTTTAGATACCATGACATCGTGGATATTGGAGCGAGTGAAGTGATTTCTTTGAAAAATAAGGTAAAAAAATAGCCGAACTAACACATGTCAGTTCGGCATTTTTTTTAATCATAGGTCACCTCAAAATGTTATTTTATTGTTTTCAGGGTTAAGTTTAGTGAAATCAAATTCGACGGCTTTGTTGAAGTCGCTTTTTTTAGATTTTTCTAAAAAAGAAGAATATTCGAAAAACCAACCCTCTTTATTGTATTCACCAATAAATGTCAAATAAGATTCCCAGCAAATAAAGATATTAAGAATGTGTGGGTTTATATAATAGTAATTATTGGTTCGAGATTCTTTTCCAAAAGTATTTTCTACAAAATGTTTTATGTCTTTCCGAATTACTACTTTTACTATTTCAATGGCTTTTTCGGGCATTATCTCTTTTCCAATTTCCAACTTTGTATTTGTATTTCTAAATAATCCAATTAGTGTTTGGTCGATTTGGTTTATTTTAAAAGAATATCTTCTTAAAATTTCAATATTCATATCTAGAATTTCTTCTTTTGAAAAACCTATTTCTTTTATGTTTGCATATGAATAATTTAGAAAAGAGGAGTTGAAAATCGCAGATTCATTTATTTCTCTGGGTACAAAAATATGCTTTAAAAAACTCCGATATTTTTCCTCATTTATTGTTTCTTGCTTTCTTACTAATTCGTAATAGTTAAATATTTTTTGAAATATATTTCCAATGTCAAAATAAACTAAATTATTGTGATGATGATATTGAATCTTTGACCTTAGAGTTGCGAAAAAGAAAATTACGGAAATTACATTTTGAAAGTCATAATAACTATCGAATGCGTTTATCCCTTCAAGATGCTCATTCACTTGGAATTGAAGCTTGTTTTCAACCAAATTATTAATTAGTCCTTTATAATTTTCTAAATTATTCCTTCTTTCATTTTTTAGCCTTAAAATTGGTAATTCATTTTTTGATAAGCTGAATTGAAAATATATATCAAATCTACTTGGAATTCTAATTGCTAAAACTTCATCTATTTTGTTTACTTGCATAAGGTCACTGATGCTATATGCCTCACCGAATAAAAGGTTTAAATTTGATTCAATTAATCCTGTTTTTTCTCTTGTTATTGCATCATTTTTGTATTTGTGTTTTAAAACCATCTGTAAATGTGATTGAAATACTTCATCTTGCTGATCTTGTTCATTGAGATTTTTTAAAAATTGGTCATTGAGATGTCTTCTTTTTGTTTCAGTACTGGATTTAAAATAGTAAAAGATTTTACCATTTATATTTTGCTTAGTCAAAAGCCCTAATTTGTTATCTTTTATTAAATCATAAATTTCAGGTTCTTTTATTCTAATTGTTTCTAAAATAATGAAGTCTTTCAAGTCCACCTCTCCAATTAGTGGAATAATATTAAGAGCGATGGAGTTTGATAACCTTGATACATCTCTTAAGGTGTCTATTAGATTTAATTTAGTTGGAATAATTTCATTTACAGACTCATTTATTTTTTTTAAGGTGGTAATGATTATTGTTTTCCGATATTGATTGCTTTCCACTAATAACTGATTTTCTAACATTTTTTTAACATTTCTTATTAGCTTTGATCTAAGGATTTCTTTACCAAAATGAGGCAGGTTGATTTCTAATTGGAATATTTTTTCAAGGTATTGATTGTACTCACCATTAGAATTGTCATTTAATTGAATCCTGATAAATTCTCTATCATAAGCAACTACGAAAATCAAATTTTGGAAATTTGCAGTGTTTCGAATAATCTTTAGAACTTCCAATATCTCACTTTTATTTAGCCTATCAAGATCATCAATAATTACAATTACTTTATTTTTTATTTGTTTAATTGATTTTTCTAACCTTGTTTTTAGGTAGCTTTCAGGTTGCGTTGACGAATAAAAAGGGTTGAGCCAATTAAAAAATTGGTTTGAGTTTTTATTTATAATTTTATTAGAATAAGACTTTATCAAGTTTCCAAATAAAAATTGATTTTCAATTAATTTTTTGTCTAATTCTTCAAAGAAATCCACTGAAATAGATTCCTCATTTTTTGATGACCACGGGTTGAACTCCACTGTAACTGCGTCATTTTTTTCTAAGTTTTCTCGAATCATGGAAATAAATGAAGTCTTACCAGATCCCCATTTTCCGTTTATTCCTACAGCAAATGATTTCTCAAAGTTATTTTCCTTAATTCTATCTGCTATTTCATTAGCGTATGATTCGTGGTTTAAAATATCAGTATCTCCATTTTTTGATTTAAGAGGGAGGTCTTCAAATAAAGTATTTTTTGAATTGTCTTTTATGATTTCCATTTTGGGGTAAACTAAAATCAAAAAGAGTAAAAATAAGCCGTCTGAATACTTTAGTACTTTAAATGTTTTTAGTGGCTCAAAGCTCCATATATCAATATAATTCAATCTATATGGTAAATAAATAACAAACGAAACCAAAAGTATGGTTACTAAATGCTCAAATGATCCAAGTTTGTTTTGGAATTTTAACCAACCCAAGATTAATATAAAGGTAAGCACTATCAAATCTTTCAGAATACTTCCTTGGAAATGAATTAAGAATGGGTTGATGATCAATTTATTTAAGAGCAACTCAATAGGTTCTTGAAAGAGAAAGTATAAACCAACAATTACTATTGATTTTATTAAAGGGGTTATTATGGATTTTTTAGGCATAAAAAAAATTGGATATCTAAACAAAGATACCCAATTTTTGAAAATAAAAATCATAGGTCATAATTTCGGTCCGGCGTTAATGATTTCGGGCGAACTGCCTGCTTCAAACGTCTTAAAGTTTTCTATAAATAGGCCTGCCAAGTGCTTCGCTTTTGCGTCGTAGGCCGCTTTGTCTGCCCAGGTGTTTTTAGGTACCAGTATTTCGTCGGGCACTTCTGGGCAGATTGTTGGTATTTCAAATCCAAAAATGTCGTCTTTGAGAGTAGGGGATTGCTCCAAGGTGCCATTGTGAATGGCATGGATGATGGCACGGGTATATTTCAGCTTTATCCGGCTTCCTACACCATACGCTCCACCTATCCAGCCTGTGTTTACTAGCCATACTTTGGTATTATTTTCTTTTATTTTTTCTGCCAATAGTTGGGCATATTTGCTCGGGTGCCACACCATAAAGGCCGCTCCGAAACACGCCGAAAACGTGGCTTGAGGTTCTGTAACGCCCATTTCTGTGCCCGCAACTTTAGCCGTGTAGCCACTGATAAAGTGATACATGCTTTGCTCAGGCGTAAGTTTAGATACCGGAGGCAGCACCCCATAGGCATCTGCTGTAAGGAAGATAATGTGATTCGGATGGCCGCCCATACATGGAATCTGAGCATTTGGAATATATTCGATCGGATACGCCGCTCGGGTGTTTTCGGTTATGCTGGTGTCGGTGTAATCTACCTCGTTTGTTACGGGGTTTAGCACCACGTTTTCCAGTACTGTTCCAAACTTTATGGCGTTAAATATTTCAGGTTCTTTTTCAGCCGAAAGGTCAATGGCTTTGGCGTAGCAGCCGCCTTCTATGTTAAAGATGCCGTCTGCTGACCAGCAATGCTCGTCGTCGCCTATAAGTTTACGGTCTTGGTCTGCCGAAAGTGTCGTTTTTCCGGTACCACTTAGGCCAAAAAACAGCGATACGTCGCCTGCTTCGCCCATATTTGCCGAGCAGTGCATACTCATAATTCCCTGCTTGGGCATTATGTAGTTCATGACCGTAAATACGCCTTTTTTCATTTCTCCGGCGTATTCGGTACCCAGAATCACGAATTCTTTACGCTCAAAACATAAGTCTACGCTGGTGCGTGAGTTCATGTGGGTAGTATATGGGTTTGCCGGAAATTCGCCAGCGTTAAAAATCACATAGTCGGGCTCGCCAAAAGTAGCGAGTTGCTCAGCAGTGGGCCTGATGAGCATGTTGTGCATAAATAATGCATGGTAGGGGCGGGTACAAATCACCCGAACTTTGATTTGGTATTTTGGGTCCCAACCTGCGTAGCCATCCACCACATATATGCGGGTTCGGGTATTAAAATAGTCAGTGGCACGCTGCTTATTGATGTCAAACGTGTGCTCGTCCATTTTGATGTTTACATTTCCCCACCAAATATCAGGAGAACTTTCAGGTCGCTCTATTATTCGTTTGTCTTTGGGGCTTCTGCCCGTTTTTTGACCTGACTTTAGTGAGAGGGCCCCCACACTCGTAATGTCTGCTTCTGGCTCAAATTTGATCGCAAGAGCATAAAGTTTTGCCGGCGAAGCATTTCGTATTACTTCTTTTGGCTTAATTCCGTAGGCTAATAAATTGAAAGTCTCTGACATTGATGAAATTGTATTTTTTGCTAAATTAGAAATTCATTTTTAATATTACTATGATATTCATCAAAAAAATAATATTTAGTATAATATGCTTATAAATAATTGATTATGAATATTTGTATAATGTTACTTCTAGATAAATTAGTGTTATTTTGACATTTAATACAATATTTGTCTTTTCTTAATAATTGCAATATTTCAAGATAGTTGTTTTTGGTTTTTAAGGAATAATTCAATACTTAATTTCTTGTACGCATATTTTTTCATTAAAATATTTTGTTTCTAAAATTAATCTATCGTAATATTGCAATGAAACAATGAAAGAGCATGGGTTTAGTTAAATCAGAGATATTTACAGAGCGTCAAAACGAAATTTCGAATTTGGCAAAAGCACTGGGTCATCCGGCTCGGGTAGCTATTATACAGCAGCTGTTTAAGATTCAGGGCTGTATATGTGGCGACTTGGTTACTGAAATCGGCCTTGCACAAGCCACTATTTCGCAGCACCTCAAAGAGCTGAAGTCTGTAGGGCTCATAAAAGGTAAAATAGAAGGTACGAGCGTATGTTATTGTATCGACCTTGAAAAGTGGGCGGAGCTTAAACAGATTTTTGGAGAGTTTTTAAATCAGGATATTACTATAAATACTAAATGTTGTTAAAAATATGAAACTATCAGAAGTAAAAAACGCATTGGGCAGTTTGGCTCAAATAGGTTTTAAATTGCCAGATGGCAGCCTAGTGCCTAGTCATTTTCATGTAACCGAAGTGGGAGAAATCACCAAGCACTTTATAGATTGTGGCGGTACTGTTAGACACGAAAAAGTGGCCAATTTTCAACTTTGGAATGCTAACGACTACGATCACAGACTGAACCCTGGTAAACTACTGAGTATTATTGAGCTTTCAGAGAAAGTTTTGGGCATGGGCGATCTCGAAATAGAAGTAGAATACCAAGCAGAAACTATCGGGAAATACGGTTTGAGTTTTGACGGAGTAAATTTCCTTTTGACTACCAAACAAACAGATTGTTTGGCAAAAGACAACTGTGGAATTCCTGCTGAAAAATCGAAGTTTAAGGTATTGGAAATGCCTGCGGCTGAAAGTTGCACACCGGGCTCAGGATGTTGCTAAAAAATGGATTTCGTACAGATATATAAAGAGTTATACCCGGCTGTGGCCCAGATTTATCTTGAGGGCATTCAGACGGGTATGGCTACTTTTGAGACCCAAGTGCCTACCTGGGAACACTGGGATCAAAATCACCTTCCGTTTGGCAGAATCGGCCTTTTTTGTGAAGGAAAACTGAAAGCTTGGGGAACATTGACTCCGGTTTCGAAACGAAAAGCTTATGCAGGAGTAGCCGAGGTAAGCGTGTATGTTTCAAGTGAGGCACAAGGGAAAGGATGTGGAACTTTAATACTCGAAAAACTTATAGAAATAAGCGAGCAGCATAACATATGGACGCTGCAATCGGGCATAATGAGCCAAAACCTCGCAAGCATAAAACTGCACGAGAAATGTGGTTTCCGAACCATAGGTTTTAGAGAAAAAGTAGCGTTGCTAAATGGCGTTTGGACCGACAATACTTTAATGGAAAGGCGGTCAAAAATAGTGGGGGTTTAAAACAAAATATATGCTTTTTGAAAAAATAAAAACTGAAATAGAAAACTTAGATTTTTCGAGTATTCCGGCGGAAAGGAAGACACTTTTGCAGGAGTTTGCGGGCTATATTCGCTATAAAAAAGCGAATCAGAAGGCCATTAATTTGAATTTTATTTGCACCCACAATTCCCGCAGAAGTCACCTGTCTCAAGTGTGGACTCAGGTAATGGCCGCCTACTACAAAGTACCGAATGTATATGGCTATTCTGGAGGAACTGAAGCAACCGTAATGTATCCAGTAGTGGGTGAAACGCTTGTAAGTCAGGGTTTTGAATTATTAAAGCTCTCGGAAAGTAGTAATCCGGTTTATGCTCTTAAATATGGTGAAAACCTGGCTCCAATTATTTGTTTTTCCAAAAAATACGACGATGCTTTTAATCCCAAATCCGACTTCGCAGCCATAATGACCTGCTCAAATGCTGACCAAGGTTGTCCGCTGGTATTGGGTGCCGAAGCACGATTCCCTATAAAATTTGAAGACCCCAAAGCTTCAGACAATACCCTTCACCAAAAACAAACGTATCTGGAGAGAAGCCGCCAAATCGCTACCGAAATCGGGTATGCGTTTTCTTTGGTTTGAGATAGGTAATTTTTGTTTAAATAGTTATGTGAAAGAGCTGCATAGCTAAATTTTTTTTAAGATTTTAATCTGATTTATGCAGCTTTAAATTACTGAAAGTCAGTACTTCAGTTCTAATAAATTTAATAAATTTAGTCTTTCGACTACTCTCAGGGTAAATTGATGTGCTAACTTAATTTAAGTTCCTGACTTATTGCAATTTAAGCTCTCAATATAAAGTCCAAATAATCAAAACGGGTTAAAGTTTCATTTTTTGCAATCCACATTCGATTTTTCCATTAGATAGAATACTTAGTTTTTTTTTTAAAAAGCAAACCAATCCTAGTAATATTATATAGATATTTTTCATTTATAATAGTCTCTTTTATAATTAAGGAGCAAAATGGGGATACATATTTTTTTTCTCAACTATGAAAGTAATTTGCTATTAATATTGAGAATAAATTTTCAAAAAAAACCGAGGAAAATCTATGTTTCACAATATTTACAAACCACACCCCGCCCTCCTAGAATATGTGAATAATATCATGGTGTTTAGGTTTGAACTAGATCCATATTTGCCACGTCCTGAGTTTTCTTTTCCTCCCTTGCCAGAGCAGTGTCTATATTTTTATCCGTTTGAATCACCAGATAGCGAATATCTCACCTTAAATAAAAAAGTAAAATTGGCTAAAAATATAGTGGTTGGTCCTCAAGTAAACCGAATTAAACTAAAAATGCACCATTCAAACTTTACAGTTAAAGTTGGTTTTCAGCCTGGAGGTTTATATCGGTTAATGGGCGTTTCTATGAACGAGTTTCCTTTGGATGAGTCTTTGGATAGTGCATATGTTTTAGATAAAGAGATTAGTAGTATTAACGAGCAAATGGCCGAAGTTCAAAACCCCGATAAGTTAAAGGAAATCATTGAGGTCTTTTTGATTAAAAAGCTAAAAGTTTTAAAAAATAGGCTACCAATAGATCAGGTTTTACCTCTTGTTTTAAAAGAAAATGGCCTAGTTCATGTAGACCATATTGCAGAACTTGCTTGTGTGAGTAGCAGACAATTGGAGCGATTGTTTTTACAAAGGGTTGGAGTTTCACCAAAGTTTTTTGTAAGGCAGTGCCGTTTTGCAAAAGCATGGGTTATGAAAGAAAATTTGCCCAATCTTAAATGGACACAAATTGCTCATTCTTGTGGTTATTTTGATCAGATGCATCTTATAAGAGATTTTAAAGTATTTTGTGGTGTTTTACCTAAAGTAATCGAAAATGAGTTTAATGCCGCTCCTTTTTTGCTAAAAAATCAAGTTTTTTATTAATTGGAATATCTAATAATCATTAAAAATGAAAGTTTTTCCTAGTTCGATACTTGTCGTATTTGTACTATTTTAAAAATTAGTTTGCCTTTAATTTTGTGTTAGATTAATGTATAAAAATTTACGATTATGAAACACTTAATTTTTCCTATTTTAATAAGCACAAATATGATTTTTAGTGAAAAAGGTAAAACCGATGAGGCTGAGGTTGAAAAACAGATCGATGCTTTGATTGCGAGTTGGAATAACCACAACTACGACGACATATCTAACTATGCTACTGAAGACTGTGATTGGGTAAATGTGGTGGGTATGTGGTGGAAAAACCGAAATGAGGTACAGTATGCTCACCAAGTATTTCATAATGGAATGTTTAAGAATGTAAAACTCACCAAAAAAAGCATACACTTTAGGTCTATTGCCAAAGACGTGATGGTTGTACATCTTTTGCAGCGTGTTGGTGCTTACACTACGCCTAGTGGTTCAATATATCCAGAAGCAGACAATATGAAGTTAATGGTTTTTGTGAAAAAAGAAGGAAACTGGCTTTTAACTGCCGTAGAAAATGTGGTAGTGGTGGAGCAAGCACAAATGAGTAATCCTATTAATAATATGCCCAAAAGAAACTAAATTTTGTCGATTTTTTACCACTAAATTCAGTTTAAATACTTGAATCTTTGTAGCGGAACATGAATTAAAACTTTAAAAAAAGCTTAACAAATGAAACGCAGAAATTTTATTCAGGCTACATTGGCCACAGTACCAGCAGCGGTCATTTATGACAAATTTCCGGCAAAGAGAAATAAAAAAGGATTCAAGGTAAATGCTGGAAAAGACAGGTTTGATCAGCCAATAAAATATCGGGGAATAAATCCAAATGATGTAAAGGTTTCGTCTAAAGATACTGATGGACAACTCACCTTATTGGAATATGTTGGATATGAAAAGATTGGCCCCCCGCTTCATGTGCATTTTGATCAAGACGAAATATTTTATGTAGTTGAAGGAGAGTATTTGTTTCAGATTGACACAGAACGTATGACTTTGGTAGCTGGAGATACGGTCTTTTTGCCTAGAGCAATACCTCACACTTGGTTGCAATTGAGCGAAAAAGGCAAATTACTCTACCTTTTGCAGCCTTCGGGTCAGATGGAGGAGTTTTTTAAAAAAATGAATGAGTTAAAAGGTCCTCCATCCCAAGAATTAATTCAGCAAATTCATTTGGCACATGGAATGAAAGTAATGGGTCCGCCAATAACGCTCTAAGAATTCAAAGTTTGTGTATCGAATATTTAAACATAGATATATGCCTTTTTTTTATGATTTGATTCCAAGCCTCGCATTGCGGCAACACGTCAGGATGTATCGGTTTATGCATTTGGCATTTACCGACAGGACCCTGCCGCCTGCCAAAGCATATCCGCCTCGACCAGAAGTAACTTTGAGTTTTTATCCAAGAGACTCCGAAAAAGTAAGTTATGAAGATGGCCGAGTGCTACCTTCTGTGCGGTCGGCACTCATTGGGCAGCAAAGTGTGGTGAGCCACAGGTATGTCGGAAAAGAGTTTCTGATGGTACAGATTGTCTTTCAACCTGGTGGGCTGTATCGGATGACTGGCATTCCAACAATTGATTTGAATAATCAGTATTTTGATGCAGAAGCGGTTTTGGGCAATGGAGCAAAGGCTTTGAACGAACGTCTGAGTAGTATCGAAGATTACCCAAAGATGATTCCAGTTGTAGAAGAGTTTTTGTTGGGGATGGTCAAAAAATCAGCCTACGAAATTCGCCCGATTGATAAAGTGGGAATCGCTATGCTCCAGAATGTCAATCATTATTCTCTTGATTGGTTGGCAAAAGAAGCATGTTTAAGTGCAAAACAATTTGAACGAAATTTTAACGAACGAATCGGTATCAATCCAAAATATTTTGCTCGAATAATCAGGTTTGATAAGGCTTTTAGGTTAAAAAATGCTATGCCAAATAAAGATTGGCTCAGTATCGCTTTGGACTGTGGGTACTATGATTATCAACATTTGGTAAGAGATTATAAAGAGTTTACAGGCATGACCCCCGCTAATTTTTATGAGCAAGATACTCAATCGCCCGAGCGTAAGTTTGGAATTGTGGAGGTGTGATCCTGTGCCTTCGTTGTTTATTCAAATTCGTGGAGTCTTCCCATTTTTGTTTTTTAAGCCTTGTTTGAACTACTATTATTGACGTGAGTGAAAACGACTCCGAGGGGAAGGCTTTGTATATGTTAGATAGGTACCTTAAGTATTTATAAATCGAAACATAAGAAATATCTATGTCTTGAAATACACAATCAATATTGTTAAGATATTGATTATAAGTATTTTAGTAAATTATATACACATGAAATATAGGGTCTTGAAATATTTTCTTTTTTTAATGTTTTTTAGTAGCTGTCTTATTGTATTTTCTCAAGGAAATCAGCCAACAAATTCTGTTACCATTACACCGAACGCCAACACGACCGATGTAAAAGGTAACATTAAAGCAAGCGGATTAGTAGAAGGGGGGAGTCTTAGGGTGAATAGCTTGGCTACTGGAAATCAGTTTGCAGCAAACCCTATATATGCAGATGTTTCTGGAAACTTAATAACTGGTTATAAAATAGGCTTTTATAGTATTCCTCATGCAGCTTTTCAGCAAAGCTTCTCAGTTTTTGGTGAAACGAATGCGGTTCAACCATTTATTATTTTTTACTCAGAAGATTTACTGGTACCGTTTGTATTAGGCCAATATTTTGCAATAATAGCACCACTCCAAGTACCACATAAAAGCAAGTTAGAAAATATAAAAATCGGTTTTTCATTTGGAAGCAACACGCCTAAGTCATTACGAGTCAGAATACGAAAGTCTTCTTTTGATGGCACATCTTCGGCAATTATCGCCGATTTTAATACAATAACATCTGTAAACTATCAAATTGTTGTGTCAAATGCATCTTTAAATCTGATTGAGATTGATAATCAAAACTATTATTATTCTCTTATAATTTTTCCTACTACTGATTGGGAGTTATTGAATTTACGAGGCGTAAGCATAGAATATCGAGATATGTAATAGATAATAATTATTTTGCTATGAAGAATCTACTCATAATTTTTTTTCTTTTTCAAATTGTTTGCTTCGCCCAATCTTCCACCATTTCAAGCAGCAATTTGCAGATTCCGAGCTTAAATAGTTCGCAGATAAATGCTATCGTTTCTCCACAAAAAGGCATGATAGTTTTTGATTATGAACTGAAAACCTTACGCACCTTTGTTGGTACAAAATGGGTAAGTGGAAATACCCAAAGTTCCAATTTTGAAAGTCAAAATATGGCACTTTTCAGAGGAAACGCCAACAATAACGATAATGTTTTTGATATGAAAACCGATGCCAACGGCAATGTATATGTGCTGACAACCTACCGTGGTACGGTAACTTATGGCAGTCAGACATTTACCAATAGCCACCCGATTGCCTCTTATGTGGCTTTGGTGAAATTTAACGCCGATGGGCAAATACTTTGGGCAAATGATTTGGGAAATGGTACGAGCTATGGGCCTTTGTCAATCGACAATGTTGGAAATGTATTTGTAGGAGGTAATAAGTTTTTGGCAAATGGTTTACGTGATAATACCAATGATTTGCCTTTTTCTAAGCCAACTTTCGCTCCAAACGGCAATGCCTATGGCTATCAAAGAATCGATGGTTATAGCCAAACTATCAATAATATCACTTTTGGTTGCCCAAATGGAACAAACCCACCAAACAATAATGGAGTATTTGCCTACGATGTCAATAAAAACCTACTTTGGGTAAAATATGCCTGTGCAGGCGATATTTTTATTGATGGAACGTTTACTGATGCTGCCAATAATTGCTATTTCACGGGTTACTTTTATAATGGAAGTTTTGATTTTTCGGGCGGAACAGACCCCACGGCTGTTCTCTCAACTGTCAATATAAAACACTTTGTGGGGAAAATAACCGCTAACGGCACTTTTCAATGGATAAAAACATTTCAAAACCTTAAAGCTAATGCTATCGATGATGCTATTACGCATGTCTCACTTCACAGAATTGATGCCGAAGGTAATCTGATACTTTTGTTGGGTTTCAATGCTAATGACCTCTATTACAATGAGAGTGTTATTGTAAATGCCAATTCTTGCGTTAGCCCTCAAAACTATATTGCTTACGGAAATGCAATCGAGCTTAAAATCAACCCTTCAAATGGTTTTTTGAATTCAACTCAACAAGGTTTTTCAAATGCTGGGTACTATTCAGAGCAACAAACCATGATTACTAATGACAATATCTACAATATCAAAGCTTTGCCCTGCCCACTAAGTAATGAAGTCTGTCCACCAATTCTTCCGCAAGCCATTATTCTCAAACGAAATAAAGCCAATGAGGTTATCTGGGCAACTAAAACAAAAGCAACGCTCAATGCAATAGCCACTAGCAGAGGGAAATCTGTCTGGATTGCAGGAAGTTTTACGACTGGGAACCTCACTTTTGGGTCAGTTTCGCTCACCACTTCTCAAGCAAACTCTATGTTTTTGCTGAGAATAAAAGAATAAACGCCATGAAAAAACTATTGATATATCTAACATTAAACATCATAATAAACTCCTTTATCGGGGGCTGGGGCGACCGACGCTTCGGGGCTTTTGGGCAGGGCGTTTTTGAACCCAACAATATGCGTTTGCCGAGTCTAACGAGTAACCAAGTTTTGGCAATCAGTTCTCCGCAAAAAGGCATGATGGTTTTCGATACCGATGCGAAATGTATCAAATATTTCAACGGCACCGAATGGATTTGTACGAGTTCTACCAAAGGCATTACACCAAGCAACCAATCAGCCAAGCGAATCGGGAATAATTCAAACGATGATATTGGGGTAAGCATAGCCACCGATGCAGCTGGAAATGTCTATGTTGGAGGAAGTTTTTATGCAACCGCCACTTATGGGAGCTATAATTTTACCTCTTACGATGCCGTGCTTCAACAATATACCGAAGGTGTATTTATCATCAAATTTTCGCCCGAAGGCAGTATTCTTTGGGCAGTTTCGGAAGTAGGGGCTTCGATGATAGATTTGGAAGTAGATGCCTACGGAAATATCTATTTTGCTTATTTTCAACAATATGCCACAGCTCCGAATAACATTGTTCACGTAAATCGCATCCAACGACGCAACGCCAACGGTACTTATGGTTGGCGAGTGGATTATACTGATTTTGTGCAAGTAAAAGAAATTGGCGTTTCCAACGGACTCATGATTTTTGTAACGGGCATTTATACAACTTCTGTTGGTTTCAATACCGCAACGTTGAATCAAATCGGGCAAGATGATATTTTTATCTTGAAATTATCTTCGCTTGATGGTAGTGAAATTTGGGCAAAACGTGCAGGTGGAATTGCCAACGACCGCCCCGAAAGTCTCGAAGTTGAGGGCGAAAATTTTTATCTTACGGGCAGCACCAATGGCTCGGCCAATTTTGGCAATAATGCCACGACCCATAATGTAACTACCATACTTCAAAACGATGCTTTTATTGTAAAATATGATACCGATGGAAATGTGATTTGGCAAAACCGAATCGGTGGAAACAGCGATGACATTGGTCGTGATGTAGCCGTTGATAATCAGGGAAATGTCTATTTGGTTGGCACTTACGGTGGTTCGGCGTTATCGGTCGATAATTATTTCAATACTACCCAAGACCCCGATGGTTTGGCCAAAGGGGCGTTCATTGCCAAGTTTTCATCGACTGGAGTTTTAGCTTGGCTCAATCATGCTGGCCGAACCAATGAAGAGGGCGTAGTTTTTCTGAATGTCTCGGCCAATAATTCGGGGAATTGTGTGGTGGCGGGAGCCTTTCAGAAATGTGTTAGTTTTGGTACAAACGACCTCACTACGTTTGGGAAATTAGATATTTTCATTGCCAAATATGATTCCGAAGGAAAAATTGATTGGATAACAAAAGGTGGAGGAGCAAATAACGACCGATGTCTGAGCATCGCTTACACACCCAGCGGAATCTATGCCACTGGTTATTTCTTACAGTCGGCCTCACTGGGTGGAACATTACTAACTTCTACAACTGGCTCACAAAGAGGATTTTATATCTACAAAATCAAAGAATAAAACCATGAAAAAACTAACATTAATTTTCCTTTTATTTAGCTTCTTAGCTCCCCCATCGGGGGCAGGGGAGGCTTTAGCACAGTCCATCACCATTACACCTGGTAATGCAGGAAATATCCAAATTCCTTCGATGAGCATCAATCAAATCAAAGCCATTGCATCACCACAAGCAGGAATGACAGTCTTTGATAAAACCGTTAATTGCCTGAAAATCTATGATGGTACATCTTGGAAATGTACTAATCAATCACAAGGAAATAACTCTCCGATTCTCACACCTCAAAAAATGGGAGGCAATGGCAACAATAATGAAAAAGGCTACGAAGTTTATACCGATGTCAATAATAATATGTATCTCTCAGGTACATTTTTTCAGTCGGCAACCCTTGGAGATACCACTCTGACAGCCACGAATGTTGATGCGTTTGTTTCCAAATATAATGCAAACGGTCAACGCCTATGGACCAGGAAATTGGGCGTTAGTCAAAGTGCCGAAGGTATGGCAATAGTAGTTGACAATGTCGGAAATGTATACTTTTCAGGGAATTTTAATGGGTCATTTTCTTTAAATGGTAATACACTTAATTCGTTTGGAGAAAATAATTTTTTCTTAGTAAAATATAATGCAAATGGCATTGTGCAATGGTCGAGAAAAGGTGGAGCATCGCCATATACCTACGACAATAAAACCTTTGGTTATGGTTTGGCAATTGACGGTACTGGCAATATCTACGCCAGTGGAACATTTAGAGGAACATCCGTTTTCGGTAGTTTATCTCTCACATCTGTGTCGTCAAACTCAAATGTTTACGATGATATTTTCTTAGTTAAATACAGCTCGTCAGGAATAGAGCAATGGGCCAGAAGAGCAGGAGGAAACAGCCATGATGCAGGTCGAAAAGTAGCGATAAATGGCAGCTACGTGTATATAACGGGTATGTATATAAGTCCAGCCGATTTTGGCGGAAATACCATTACGGGCAATAATCAGACGGATGGTTTTGTGGCAAAATATGATTTGAATGGTACTTTTCAATCGGTTTTTCGTACACAATCGGTGGCGGGTTACACCAATATTGTGAATGATATAATTTTTGATGGATCTGGTAATCATTACATTACGGGCACTTATGCCTACGGTTCAACTTTTGGTAATGGCATTACGCTTACGCCAAACTTGAATGACTACGGCAATTTTTTTGTGGCAAAATTCAATAGTGTTGGTGTGGCTCAATGGGCCAAACAAACAAACGGTGGCGGAGAAGAAGAAGGTCGCAGCCTTGCGGTTGATGCCATTGGGAATGTCTATGTAGCAGCCAATTATACACTCGCCCCGTCGTTAGATGGCTATATGATAGTGCCTTCGCCCAATAGCAACAGAGATATTTTTTATGCAAAATACAGTACGGGCGGTGAACTCCAATGGTTTAAAAAGTCGGGTGGAGAATACGACGAAAGTGTCAATGCCATTGCTGTAGATGGATTTGGAAATCTCTACGCAACGGGTTTTTTTCGAGGAATTGTCTTTTTTGATGAGCAGTATTTACAAGCCAATAATTATTCTAATATCAATCCTTCGGGCGAAGATATTTTTCTATTAAGGATTTTTGAATAAGTATTAAAAAAGCTTAAAACTATGAAAATAAAACAGTTATATATATTCTTGTGCTTGTCTTTTGCAATCAAAACCCAAGCCCAATTTGCCAATGTTACTCAAAACAATGTGCATGTTCCGCAGCTAACAAACAGTCAGTTGGCTGCAATTCCTTCGCCTCAAAAAGGAATGCTAGCTTACAATCTAAGCACCAACTGCCTGAGTTATTATGACGGAAGCCAGTGGAAATGCTCCGATATTACTAAAAGTACTTCGGTTGCTAAAGCCACTATTTCTCAGCCGATTACAGGCGGTTTTTTGCATTATGCCCATGGTTTAGCGGCAGATAATGATTTTACTTACATAGCAGGTTCATTTTCTGGAACCAACATCAGTCTTTGTGATACCACACTAACAGCAACTGGTTCGTTAAATATGTATTTTGCCAAACTTAACTCTAAAGGTTGTCTAGTTTGGGCAAAGGCCTTCGGTACAAGTAGTTGGAATGAAGCCTACGATATCAAAACCGATGCCAGCGGAAACGTTTATGTAACAGGTCATTTTTCTGGAACTGTCAATTTCGGAAATGGTAACCTTACCGCGGCAGGAGGCTCGGATATATTTGTGGCAAAATATAGTTCAGCAGGTGTTTTGCAGTGGGTACAAAAAGCAGGAAGTAGCGATTCAAATTTTGAATACGGTTATGGTTTGTCTCTTGATGGTAGTCAAAACGTGTATATTGTCGGCTCATTTAGAGGGACTGCCAATTTTGGAGCTAACTCTCGCACTTCCGCAGGCGATGAGGATATTTTTGTTGCAAAATATGATAATGCCGGTAATATTCAATGGGTAAATACGTATGGGGGCAGTTATAAAGACATCGCCAAAGACATTGCCATAAACACAGCGAATGATGTTTTTGTGGTAGGAAATTTCAGTAGTGCATTTAGCTATGCTGGAAACGCCATCTCCCCACCTTATGTAGGAACCTCCGATGCTTTTATTGCTAAACATAGCATTAGCGGTACCGTCTCATGGGTAAAACGTGGTGGCGGTAATTATGCAGATACAGGTAATGCTGTTGCAGTTGATGGATCTGGAAATGCTTTTTTGGCAGGAGGTTTTGCAGACGTAGCAACTTTTGGCACAACGAATATTGTGGCAACCAACAGCTACCTGGATGCGTACATCGCAAAATTTAATTCAGCAGGAGCGAGCCAATGGGTTACAAAAGCAGGTGGGCAAGTGGACGATGAAGCAAAAGGAATTTTTATTGATGCCAGTGGTAATATTTATCAAACTGGCTATTATACAGGAACCGTCTTTTTCGGAACAAAACCACTTAATCCTTTCGGCACAAAAGATTATTTTATAGCCAAATATGATGAAACGGGAGCTTTTCTTTGGGTTAAAAACGGAGGGAGTACAGCCGATGACTTTGGCTCTAGAGTAGTTAAAGGTGGTTCAAAAATCAGGGTGTTTGGTACCTTTTCTGGTAAAGGATTCTTCGATAAGCTCATACTTTTTTCAGGAAGTGGAAATGCCAATGTTTTTTTGCAAAATTTGGATGAATAAATTAACCAATTATTTAAGTATCAGCCTCAGACAACACCCCACACCAAAAGCAAACGTATCTGGAGAGAAGCCGTCAAATCGCTACCGGAATCGGGTATGCGTTTTCTTTGGTTTGAGATAGATTTGGGTTATTATTTAGGAAGTTCTGACTATGTATTTATTTGGAAATAACCTAGAAACCGACATTTTCATTTGTTTCTGAAGAAACCACGAAATCCTTCTGAATAGACTACTTTTTTTGGTCGAAATAGTTGAACACATTTGTCCATTGTGCGAGCCTTCTTCTACTAAAGAGGGAAACGCCCAGTACATTTTTACAACTTTTTTGGCAATCAGTTCGTCCTGCCACCAATCTATTACATTGCTGCATTTATTGGTTTTTATCTCTTCTAAAATAGCCCGAGCGGCCGCATTGTCAATGATATATGCTGCGGTATGCCTGCAGTTGGTGGCTTGGTAAAGGTGCTTGCCTTTTTTGGTATCCCACACCGAGGGTTGTCTAAACGAAGTGTTTTCTAATGAAATAATAAAACCCGGTTTTAAATCCATCATTTCATTAATTACCTTAGAAAGTTTAGGCTTGAAATCTCCTAAAAAAAACGGGTCATTTTCGAAAATTAAGCCATATGGCAAACTGTCGTCCACTATGTTTTGGAACGCATAAATATGGTTTAATGTACACGACAAAACCCCTTCAGAAAGTTTGGATTTGATGTCTTTAACGAAATAGTCTTCGAGGTTGATTTTGTCGAAATTTTGTGGGTCACCATCCGTTACAAACTCAAACGACATATTCATTTTTCCGAAAAGTTCAATTATCCGTTTTTCGTGAAATTCGTATCCTTTTAGTGCATGAATTACATAGATGCCTTTGTTAAAAAGCTCCGTTAGAATCTGCGATTGCCTTTCCATACGCGGTTAAGTTTTATAGTTTTATGTTTAGGGAGTACACAAAACAACATAAGCCACCTTAATATTCGCTTAAGAACCAATTAATTTGTTTTTAACTTAGTTTTAACAAATAAAAACGGATACAAAAAGTATAAGATATAGCTTGAATAGTGAAGAGAGAGAAATTTGAGAATGGTCCTTTTTTTAGAAACGAACTCACAGCTGAATTAAGCCATTTCGAAGGGCAAATAGTACCAAGCCTACACGAGATTTTAATTCAAATTTGATGAATAAATTTTCTCTGTATCCGTCAATCGTTCTGGGCGAAAGGCACATTTGGTCTGCTATTTCTTTATAGGTAAGTTCGGAGCAAGCAAACTCTAAAAACTCTTGCTCACGTGCCTGAAAGACTATTTCAGATTTATTTGCAACACCATTTGGTTTTTGAAGACTTTTTAATAAAGTATTAGAAACAAGCTCACTGTGGTAGAAGCCTTTAATTTTAACTTCTTCTAGAGCAGTTTTGAAGTCTAGGGTTTCGGTATCTTTTAGTAAGTAACCAATTGCTCCACACCTTAACATATGAATTATTGACTCCTCATTATCTTCAATAGAAAGTGCCAATGTTTTAATAGTTGGATAATTTTGAGCCAAATATAATGTAGTTTCAAAGCCATTCATTTCTGGCATATTTATATCGATAAGAGCTATGTCCGGAGCGTCATTAAACTTTAGATGCTCTACAAATTCCTGCCCATTGGCTACATCAAATATAACTTTAAAACCGTCGAATTTATTTATGAGCTCTACAAGAGCATTGCGAATAAGATGGTGGTCGTCCGCTAAAGCAATGGTTGTCATAATGCATTAAAGGGGTATGTTTAAAATGGCTTTTGTGCCATCGGTTTTGCCTTTTTTGAAAACCAAAGTACCATTCATTAAGCTAGCTCTATGCAAGAGGTTTTTTAGTCCTGCTCCACTTTCGTAGCCATTTTTTTGTACTTTTTCCTTAAAGTCAAATCCAATGCCATCATCAACTAATTCCAAAATAAGCCATTGTGAAGTTTCTTCCAAGTTAACTTCAATATTTTTTGCTTTGGCATGCTTTAAAATATTTTGTAATAATTCTTGAAAAATCCTAAAAATCAATATTTCTATCTTTGTATCTAATGCTAAAATATCCAAATTACTATTAAATACGACCTTATAATTTCCTAGTTTTTTAACCCTATCAAGTTCAAAAGATATAGCTTTTTCTAAACCTTCATTCAGTATATTGTCACTGTTTAGGCTTTTAGACAAAGCCCTAATATCTGTTAATGCAGTATGTATAAATTCTTTGGAATCTTTGATTCTTATGTTTCCGGGCACTTCCTCCGCCAAGTTATTGAGTTGAATTTTGACCAAAGTAAGCATCTGCCCAACATTATCGTGTAATTCTCGACTGATATACTTCATCGTTGTGTCTTGAATCTCATTTTCGGCATTTACTATCTCTTGTTCAAACTGGGCTTTGAGGGTGGCTTTTTCGAGTTTGTGGGCTTGCTGGCGTTTTTGATGAATGAAGAAAAAGGAAATGATGAAGATCACTAAGAGCATCATTAAAAATGTCCCTGCCAATACTATGATGACGACTTCATTAAGTTCCGTTGACATATAAAACCGTAGGTGATAAGTGAGTAATAGAAAATATTAATAATGTGGTTGATGGAGAACATTTTTTTTGCAAGATCCAAATCTTTTTCTCTAATATAATTGATAAAACCTGACAAAAAGAAAAAGGAAGTATTGAAAAACAAAATGCCTGTGACAATCCAAAAGTGAGGATTGTTTAGTAAATCTAAATTTGAATTTAATAACTGCCTTAAATAAAGTATACTGAATATAGCATAAAATGCCATGGGTAGTAGGTAAAACTTAAAATTTTGTAAGGACGCAGAATTGTTTAAATAAAGGTCATATCCCAATATAATTAGGGCAATAATAGTTAAGATAAAAACAATTTTTTTTAAGTAAGATTCTTCTATGATTCTGTAAAAATATAGTCCAATTAGAACAGCTTCCAAAGGAGAATATATTTGATGAATAATGGGTACTATTCTTTTTTCAATTGATAAATTCTTATTGTAAAATCCTAAAAATTCAACAACTATAGAAAATAAGACCAGCAAGTAAATGATTTTGGTTTCTCTATTAAGTTTATAAAAAAACAAGGTGCCTACCAGAAAACAGACTGAAAGGACACCTAAGTAAATCAATAAGGTAGTCATTTTATTTATTGGCAACAGGTGGTGCCTTTGTCGCCGTAGAAATTGTTGTCTTTTTTTGAAATACCTTCAGGTGAAAATGCCTTTTTTCTTAATAAAGAGTCATTTGAAACAATTACAGTTGTGAAATTAGGGCTAAATAAACTTTCCTCGATCATAAAAGAAGGGTATAAAAAATATTTTTCAGCTCTTTTTTCTTTTATATATGCAATTGCAGAATCCAATGGGAAAATTACTCCTCCAAAAACGTTGTCTCTATGACCATATGCCCCAATTAATCCAGCAGCCTTTAATTTTTTATATGCTTTTTTGTAAATAGAAAAATCCTTTGAATCCCAACCATTGAGAGGAAAATCAGAAATTTCTTTTATCTCCTTCTTATCTTTATCTAAAGCGGATATTGCCATAGTAAAATTGTAAAATTTATTTGGTACAGATTCTTTAAATCCATATTTTAAATACAAAAATTCTACATCATAATCTTCACTATTTCTTAAATTATAAAGGATAGAATCTAACTTGGTGGAATCAATTGAAAAGTTAGTCGATTCATAATCGTAATAAACATCATATTTGAGAGCTGCCACTATCTTTTTTTTATCATCAATAATCATATTTTTGGCTTTTACAAAGCCTATTTCCTCATAAAATAATGCCCCAAATACTCCAGCTCCTCCTATAAAAAATGGGAGACTATTTAATATCAATTGTTTAAAATTTACCATATGTTCTTTTTCTTACAAAGAAGGAGCTTTAGAACTGCAAATCCTCCGTGAAAAACACCCTTTTTAAAAAGGGCAATATCCCTCTATAAAGCATCAAGAGCTTTGGCCACCTTTGTGTATCACCAAAGCAAGCAAGCCATGAAAATGAAAACTTACCCTGAAAGTAAAGAAATAATGTTTCTTAAAGCTGACATAAACTATACAGAGTTTCATTTAGTGGATGGACGAAAGATAGTTTCGTCGTACACTTTGAAAACATTTGTACAACAACACAGCAATTTTATAAGAATAAACAGAGGAACTCTTTTGAATCCTTCACACATAAAAACTATTGAGCGTGATGGCAACCGTGCCTGTATTTCGCTTTACAATGGCTCGCATTTGTGGGTCTCGAGGAGAAGAATGTATCATTTTAATATTTAACCCTAGTACTTATGAGAGCAATTTATTTATTCATTATGTTTTTTCTGATTGGGAAAGTTACTTGTGGCCAAGACTTGGAGGTGACAGGTAAAATTAAATCTAAAACTATTGACCCCACAGGACTCACCAATCCCATTGTGAAAATAAATTCTGATGGAACTTTGGCGGCAGCATCGGCAAATGATTACCTATTTGAACCCTATATTAAGTGCCCTGGCGATACCTTGTATATCAGTACTAATAATTACTTGATAGTACCGGGTCTATGTGCCGCCAATCCTACTCCACTTTCCGTTCAAGCTAGGTTAGATACGGCAGAAACACCTTTTCAAATTTATCAAAGCAACAACTTACTTTTAGATTCTCTCTATGGCAAAACTTATGAGGGTGGGCTTATATTTTATCTAAATACAACTACAGGAACAGGAATGGTTTGTACGGATAATGACATTTTGAATCAGGCAGGAGGCTCCAGCCATTGGGGATATTGGAATTTCATGGGCTCATTGACTGGCGTAAGTACTTCTTCAAGCAATGGTGCTGGTCAGGCTAATACAACAAATATAATGACAAAATATAATTCCGAAAGTTTCGCATATATAAATGATTTTGCCGCAAAAAACTGCAATGATTTAATAATAAATGGGAAATCTGACTGGTATCTTCCAAGTAATGACGAGTTGATAGAACTCTTTAATAACCTTTACAATAACCCAATTGTAACTTCCGGGAACTTTAATCAAAGTCAATATGGAGTTATCTATTGGAGCTCAACAATCGGCCCAGGAGGCTTTTATGGACATAGATTTGGAGAGGTCCCACCTGCTCCAGGAATTACTCGAATTCAGGTTGCTGCTGATTATCAACATTTCCCACCTACTGAATTCAATATTCCTTCATTAAAGGTAAGAGCAGTTAGGAGTTTTTAAAATGGAGCTAAAATAGTTGAGTTAAACTTTGATATACAAATTAAAGTTTTTCACGAATTATTTAATAAGATGTTGAAAAATGCACTGACTTTTTTGATACATATGATTCATTTTCGAACGGTAAAACTAATAACTGACTACCCTTTTTGAAAAGGGAATAATAATTTGTTCTGGTAATGATCTTGAGATAGAATTGAAGTGTGGAAAATTCAAGAAAATAAGTAGACGTCAAAAAAAGGTATTAATCAACTTTGAAAATATAAACTATTTAAAAAATGAAGAAATTAAAAGAATTATTGGCTCTAGGTATATGTGTATTCCTTTGCAGTTTTAATACAAATGCCCAAACCACCCGCCGTGTAAACGGAGACCCAAATATCACCGGCGTAAATGTCTATAACACCATACAAGCCGCCGTAGATGCTGCGAATACGGATGATGTGATATTGATTGAGCCGTATGGAAATAGCAATTATGTATACTACTCTAGCGTGGAAACTTCAAAGCGAATACATTTTAGAGGAAATGGATTTAATTTAAATAATCCACAGTTGAGCTTTAAACCTTTAGATACTCGTACTGTTCAATTAGGTAATATAACCTTTAAAAATGGAAGTGAGGGTAGTACTGTAAAACATGCAAGAACAGGTACTATTTATGTAAATGAATCGAATATTTCAATTGAAGATTCTTATTGCCACTCTATATGGATTGGGAATCAATTTGATGAATCTATATTAGTTTCAGAAGGTACAAATTTAAAAGTACGAAGGTGTTTAGTTGGGTATAATGGTGTTAATGAAACTATTAGAGAATATAGAAATAATGGATCCCTTACTTCTACTAATTTGCTCGTAGAAAATTCAGTTTTATTTGGAATACTTTTTTCTGGTGGAGGCGTAAATAATGTGATTTCAAACTCCATATTTAAGAATTGTCAGATTTATGGAAATATAACTGAAGTAATTACTAGTAGTTTTGTGAATTGTATTTTTCAAGGTATTGAATATACTACAAGTTCAAATATAAGTTACTGTATTAGCTTCCACTCACTGCCAAATTCAAATAATAATATCTCTAATGCAACTTACGACCAGATATTTAGCGGTACTAGTTACTCAACTACAGACTATCAAGGTGATTTAGACAGAGTTTTAAAAAATGGCTCAATTGCTTCTGGAGCAGGAATGAATGGTGTGGATATAGGAGTTTATGGGAGTGTAAATCCGATTACATTTTCTGGTCTACCTCGTTATCCACAAATCACAACTTTTTATAATTCAGGTGTTGGTGACAATACCACCAACATCTCCGCCACCGCCACTTTTAAAGCCAATTAATCATGAAAAAGATTTTACTTTTACTATTTATAAGTTCTGTAGCATTTGCCCAGTCCAACATCACCAAAGTAGAATACTTTATAGACGTAGACCCCGGCGTAGATAACGCCACTAACGTGCCCATCACGGCGGGGCAAGCCGTCACGGCTAATTTTAATTTCCCCGTCACGAGTTTGTCAGATGGCTTTCACTTACTATCCATTCGGGCAAAAAATGCGGACAATAACTGGAGTGCCACTACTTACCGTCCTTTTGTGAAATTTAATCTGAGCGTTGGTTCGGGCAGCACACCCGCAGATATTGTAGCTATGGAGTATTTTGTAGATACAGACCCCGGCGTGGGCAACGGTACGGCCATTCCCATCACGGCGGGGCAAAGCGTTGAGAACGTAACCTTCAACTTTCCAGTTACGAGTTTAACAGATGGCTTTCATTTGCTTTCCATTCGGGCAAAAAATGCAGATAATAACTGGAGTGCTACTACGTATCGTCCATTTGTTAAGTTTAACCTGAGCGGTGGGTCGGGAAGCATGCCCGCAGATATTGTAGCTATGGAATATTTTGTAGATGCAGACCCCGGCGTGGGCAACGGTACAGCTATTCCTATCACGGCGGGGCAAAGCGTAGACAATGCTATGTTTAACGTAGATGTGATTGGCTTGTCTAACGGTATTCACTTGTTGTCTGTCCGTGCCAAAAACGCCAATAATCAGTGGAGTTCCACCACGGTAGATGCTTTCACTAAGAAAGACAATATTGTTTCTATCGGGAGTGTTCCTGCTGCCTTTTGTAGAGAAACTGCCTTTGATGTGCCTTTTGTAGTATCAGGTACCTTTGGGGTAAATAATGTATTTACGTTGCAACTTAGTAACGCATCTGGTGATTTTACATCTCCAACCGTATTGGGGACATTTACTGGAAATACGTCAGGTACTATAAATGCCTCTATTCCAGCAGGCATTACAGTAGCTCCTGGTTATCGCCTTAGAATAGTAGCTTCTGACCCTACAGACGATGAACAACCCATCAAAGTGTTTGAGGTACTCGCCATTTGTCCGCCGCCCTGTACCACCTCACTCACACTCCAAAGCACCGCTGACGATTACAGTTCGGGTATCGTGCTGAAAGAGGTCAGCAACACCACCGGAATCATGGAAGCAGCCAATAAAATTACGGGCAATGCCAAGGTTACGTATATTGCTGGACGTTCGGTGATTTTGAAACCTGGTTTCACAGCTGCCAATGGTACTGTTTTCCTGGTGGAGATGGGTGGATGTAGTAATTAGCTACAAAGACCTTAAAGATTAAAATCCATAGATAATTAAAGATTTATAACGAGTAATTCTTTTTGAAATCTCACAATTAATCTAATTAAATAATACCCACAATTATATTAAAAAATACACTACCCCTCTTTTTCTTTCATTCCAATAAAAATACTGTCTAGACAGTATTTTATTATCAGATTAATCGGAGCAAATTTGTAAAGATTTCGAATGTAGATTATAGGAAATACGAAAATTTGTTTCGAAGTTTATTTATAAAACCCAATAATAAACCCAAGATGGAAGACACAAAGATATTGATTGCCGATGATCATCATCTTGTAGCTGAAAGCCTAAGCATGCTTTTAGACTCTGTGCCAGGGTTTACAATTGTGGGTGCAGTAAACAACGGATGGCAAGCCCTTAGTTTCCTTGAAAAAAATGAAGTTGACATTGTGTTGGCAGACTACCACATGCCGCTGCTCACTGGCATAGAGATGACCATGAAAATGAAGGAGACTTCGCCCAACACAAAAAGCATTATACTTACCATGAGCGAAGACGCCGCTCTCATTAAGGAAGCCCTAAAAGTAGGAATATACGGATACGTAATAAAAAGTGCAGAAAAGCCCGAGCTTATAAATGCTATTAAAACTGTAGCCAAAGGCGAAAAATATTTTAGTGAAACCATAGTTAGAAAACTCGCGGAAATACCAGAATTAAATAGCCCAAATGGCAAAACACGCATTGAAGACGTAAACCTGCTCACAAAGCGTGAAATAGAAATACTAAAACTAGTATCTGAAGACCTCAGCAACATAGAAATAGGCGAACGCCTTTACATAAGCAGCACCACAGTAGAAACACATCGACGAAACCTTATGAAGAAATTGGGGGTGAATAGTGCGATTGGATTGATGAGGTGGGGGCTTAGGAATGGGGTGGTGGGAGTTTAATTATAAATCTAAATATTTCTTTAATTACAAAATAAAAACAATATGGCAATCATTAAACTTACCGGAGAGTTAAGACCATCCTCTAAATTAAACGACGGTTATTATTTTGAAAATGGACACTTTTTTTATCTTCCTTCAGATGGCACTGGAATGTGCAAACTTATTGGATTAGAAAGTAACCAAATCTTGAATTTCACTAAGCCAATTCCTGATGCGAATGGCAGTTATTCGCCAGTAACAATTGAAATTGATGATCAAGAGCAATGTTACTTTAAAACAGCTGTTAATACACTTGAAGAAGGATTTTCAATTTCTGACGTTCTTGCATATGATGAAGATTTAGCAAAAACTTATACACCAAACGGTCATAGTTTTTGGGCATAAATGAATATTTCAGCTTTAAATATAACTGACTATTTATTGTCAAAAAAATGGGAGAATGAGTTTGAAAGTCTAAATACTTTTTCAACTGATTTTGGGGAAACTTATAATTTCGACATAAAGAATATTAGAAATACTTTATTGAAATTAAGTATCAAAGATCAAAATTTTTTCATAAAACAGCCTAAGTTTTTTATTTCAGGTACATCTTGGCCAATTATTAATGAAGCAAAATTTTTTGAATTAAATAAACATTTAGATTTTAACAATATTTCTTTTTTTTATGATGACATAAATAGGGTATTAGTTATGGACTGCCTTAGGAGAAATAAAAACCTTAGATCTAGTTATAAAGATTGTGTAGAAGAAGCAGTTATTCATTTATCTAAAATGCATGAAATTTATAGTTTAAATGGGAAAAATAGGCAAAAAATCAACGAGTTCGTATTATATAATGGCCTAAACAACTTAAATCACTACCAAACATTTCTAAACCAAATTAGTTTTGGAATTCATTCTGATTTATTTCTTGATGAGGTAGTTTTTCTAAAAATATATAAGGAAAAGAGTCCTGAATTTCGGCCATTGTTGTATAATCTTATCCGTTCTAAAGAAGTGTTAGGTGCTTTTAATGAACTAAAATCGTTAGACAAAACCAACTGTTTAATTCATGGTGATATAAAATACAACAATATTGGTTTTAAAGGCGAAGAATTGAATTTTTTAGATTTTGAATTAGCTGGTCCCGGTGATAATTCATGGGATTTGGCTTGCCTTATAGAAGACACTTTAGCAATTTTATATCGTAAAGAGAATAATATTAAAAAGCTCGAAATTTTACAAAGTATTATTAAAAATTATTCTTTCGAAAGGGACATTTCATTTATAGAAAGATTATTTAAATTTTGGGGATTGAAAAAACTTGAAAGATTAAGGTATGCTGACTTTACTTTGCAAGAATTTAGGAAGCATATTTATGAAATTGAGGTTTTGCTAACGAAAAACGCAATCTGTGCTAGCAAATATCAAAGTAACAATCCAGATTTTTTAATGTAAAACAGAGGTTTATGAACATTGAAAAAATTTATGAAATTTTCCAAATATTGGATGTAGAATTCGCCACAATTAACTGGAAAACCATTTCGACGGCGGAGCTAATTTCATATAAAATAAAGTTTAAAAAAAAGATATATAAAATATATGTAAATCCGAATCTTAACCTAGATATAAATTATTCGTTTGACGAATTAGTAAAAATTAAAAAAGCAAATCTTAGATGTTTGGAAAAATACGTTAAGATTATAGGAAATCAAATATTTTGGAACAAGGGATGGCAATTTGAGGATTCTTCGCGGAATTTTTCACAAATTTTAGGGCAATATTTACTTTTTAAAGGTGGAGAATATAGACTGGTCTCACCGATGGATTTCATTTCAAAAAGGAAAAATACTTCAGATGGCACCGAAGTAGTGGATGTTAGAGTATGCCTTTTAGAAGGAGATGAAAATTCGGATTGGTTTTTTATTAACGGCGAAAATATACTTGGTGAGAATTCAATTTTAAGAATCTATTTTAATTTTATATTTACTCCAGAAGAATCAGGTTTTGATAAAATTTGTATTGTTATAGCAAGGCTAGTTGATGAACTAAATAATAGAGTTATTCCTTTCAAGTTGAAGTTGTCTCCTTTCAATGGAAATAGGTCGGACTCTGCTGTATTATACTTTCAGAGAACAAATATGTATGCAGTATTTTATGTAATTAATAAATTGTTTAATCAAAATCAGGCAAGAAACCCAAATAATACATTTCATAAATTTTTAAAGATTTTTTCTTCCAAAATTTTTAGGTCACAAACAGAAACTTACTTTAATCCAGCCTCAATATTAAACACTAATATACCTCTATTTACTAAAAAATTATTTAATGGAATTGGTTTTGCTGAAGATATAGGACAGGGAAAAGAAAGTTTTGGCGAAAACATTTCAGAGGTTATTGCGAGTCTGTACCAAAAATATAAATTAAATACAACTGAATTTGAATTATCTAAAGAACTTAGCCAAATTGGACTAAATCATGATGAATTGTATAGAAATCCCTACACTAGTTATCCATACGATTTTTCACTTTTAGAAAATCCTTCGAATGAAAAGCCATTTAATATTGAAATTAAAAGGTTTACATATTTTAAGTATGCTTTTTTCGCTGGAAAGTTGATTGTTAAAAATGTAATTTTAACTTTTGAAAATGGAAAAAGAAATTTAAATTGGATAAGTCCAGAAATGAATGACATTAATGATTTTTCATATAAATTTGTTGATAATTCATTTTTATCAGGTCGACTAGGTATTGCATTCTTTTTATTTTCTCTTTTTGAGAAAATCCCAAATGAGATAATTTTTAAATCAATAACAATAGATATTTTAAACCAATTATCTGTAAATGAATTTGAAGGTTTTGAGTTAGATTGTTTTAACTATTTAGAAAAAAAGACCAATGGATTAAGTGCAGCATTAAACACACCAGTATTTATTGATAGTTTTAATATTGATTCGATTGTTAGAAGTATAAAACGAAGAAAAGTTTATGATAATGAAAAAAATATTGCAATAAACCCTACAATAAAAAATGGCTTTTCTGGTATTGGACTTCATATACTCAATGATTCAGAATATTTTCCTCAATATTTGGATAACATTTTAGCTCAAATAATGGAAGACTTACAAGTTAGTAGTATTTAAATTATTTTGATTTATTACAAGAATTTTTACTTGAGTCCCAGGATTCAAATTATTTATTTCAGATGTAAATTTCCAAGGATATTCAATTCTATTAAAACTTTGGAATTCCTTTTTCAAGTTAGCTTCCTTTGAAAAACCAACTCCGTTATCTTCTACAACTAGGTAAATTTCAGATACTGAACGAAATATTAAATTTACTTTAGCCTCGGAAGCTTTAGAGTGTTTTATTATATTATTTATTAACTCTAAGGTTATTGTATATAAGTCTAATGAAGTTTTTTTACTTACATTTAATGAATCTCCCGAATAAAAAAAATCAAATTTTATTTCTTTATTTTCATTGATTTCATTGATGAATTTATTTAATGAACCGATCAAGCCAAGTTTTTCAAATGCGGCTGGCGATAAATTGTGAGAAATATTTCTTACTTCCTGGTAAGCAGTTCCCATCATTACTTTAATGCTATCATATATTTCTTTTTCTTTCGAGGTCAATGCTTCTGAATTAAGTGCTTCAAGTCGCCATTTTAAAGCCGAGAGTGTACTTCCAAGATTGTCATGTAGTTCTGATGCCACTCTCTTTCGTTCAATCGTTTGACCCTTAAATAAAGCTTCAGTTATCTCAAAGTTTTTCTTTATTAGTTCTTTGTTGGCCTCTGAAAGTTCTTCGGTTCTTTTTTTAATTTTTATTTCCAAATTTTGGTTAAGATCCTCTATTTCTAGTTTTTGGCATTCGATAAATTTTTTTTTCTTTTTTATGGCGTTATTTAAAAATAAAGTCAAAATAATAATTACTAAGGCCATTAATACACTGCCAAATAGAATTTTATTTTGATTTTCTTTTATTTTTACTGAGGTGTTAAGACCCTCTATTTTAAATAATTGTTTCTCATTTTCATAATCAAGATTCATAAATCTGACTAATTGATTATTTTTAACAGAATCTTCTTTTAAACTAATTTCTGAATATAGCTTATAATAGTTTAAGGCTTCTTTTTCATTGCCAAGCTTATCGTAAATTTGAGAAAGAGTTAGAGATACATCTTTTATCATTGATTTGTTCAAAGAATTAGATTTAAAAAAAGCAATTTTGGCACTTTTTAGAGCCTTTTTTAAGTCATTCTTTTTAAGATAAATAACTGCTATTTCATTATTAACAAAAGCTGATTTATCCAAATAACCATCCTCTATTACCAATGCTTTATTAAATCTTATTAGAGCTTCGTCAAATTTATTCAGTTCAACATAAACTTTCCCAACATTAATGAGTGAAGCATTAATTAACTTTGGATTATTTGTTTTTTTACTCCATTTTTCACATTCTAAGAAGTATTTTAATGCCTCACTATACTTGTTTTGATCAAAAAACAAAACTCCAAGATTATTAATGCTTAATGCATAATCTTCGTTTGAGCCATATTTTTTACATATCTCTGTATGTTTTTTGAAGTATAAATAAGATTGTTTAAAGTCATTTAATGACAAATAATCACTTCCAATCTCTGCTGTTAATAATATTTGTTCATTAATAAGTTTAAGTTCTTCAGCAATGGCTAAGGCTTTTAAATAATTTTCTGTTGCTTTTACAGACAAAGATTGCGATGAATAGTAATTACCTATAAGTATGTACGATTTGACCTTTCCTTTCTTAAAATTTCTTTTTTGTGTTAAACTCAAAGCTTCTTTTCCAAAGTAAAAAGAGGAATCAATTTTTTTCTTCCTATACTCTTCCCCGATATCGCAAAATAAATTCACCCTCAAAGTATCCTTTGCAAAAGACTTTCCCTCCTCTGGTAATTTCGCCAAAACTCTCTTTAAACTATCCAATTTTGAGTTCGCCTGACCAAAAACCAAAGAACCAAAAAATAAGAAAAATAAATAAATAATGACTTTCTTCATAAAACAGGTTTAGTAGCGTGAATTTAAGAAAAATTTCATTATTGAAGGTGGTTTCTACTGTCCAAACAGTACCCAGATCTCTGAAAAATACCTAAAACACAGTATTTCCTTAGCCACTGCTTCAGCCTAATTTTGATAAGAAAAAACAAACTGTGAAAAAAGTCATAAGCTACACCATAGGCTGGGATACAAAAGGCAAAAGAGGCTACCTCACAGCAATAGATGAAAACAATGAATCGCACGCTTTTGGGCAGCTTTCTAAAGAAGAGTTTAGGATACTGTTTGATTTACTAAAAGAAAACAAAGTATACATAGATAACAACCACTGGTTTATTAGTGGCTGGGATCAAAAACAAGTAACACCATGAATAAAATAAACTATCCCAAAAGTAGCGAAATCCTCTTTCTGAGAGGGGATATAAATTACACTGAATTTCATCTGGTAGATGGCAAAATGATAGTGTCAAGTTTCACACTAAAAAAGCACGAAGAATACCTAGAAGGCTTTTTGAGAGTGAGTAAGAAGCATTTGGTGAATCCGGATTTTGTAAGAAAGGTGGCTGTTGAGGGTGCAAAAGCTCAAGTCGAGCTAAATGATGGCAAAAGACTGACTGTTTCGAGAAGGAGGATTGAGTATGTTAAAAATATATTTTTCTTATAAAATGAAAATGTTAAATAAACACCTCCTAATATTGTTTTGCTTCACAAGTATTCAAATGGAAGCACAACTTTCCTATGACTTAGAAAAATACAGCTCACAGAGTCAAGTTTTTCGATGCTTTACCGCAGTTAATTCACAATCAAATTTTTATGTAGCAAATACTTTCAATGGTTCAGTAAATATTGAGCCAGGAAATAGTTCATATAACTTAGCAAGTAATGGTGGAGCCGATTTTTATGTGGCAAAATATAATTCGAATTTAAATAAACTAAGAGTAAGTAGAAGGAGGAAGGAAATATTAGGAGAAGTTAAAAGAAAACAAATCAGCAAAATATGAAAAAAGTAATACTATTATTCATCATTAATAGCCTAGTATATAAATTGTCAGCTCAAAGTATCTCCTCCCTAAATCCTATTATTTGTGGAAGTAATACATATGCCGTTTTGACTGCAAGTTCGGGCACGAATTATCAATGGCAATTTTGTGCCACTGAATATGGAACTTATACCGATATATCTGGAGCTACGTCAAGTTTTCATACGACCACAACACTTGGTTTTTATAAGGTAGCAGTGAATGGTATTTTATCGCCTGCTTACAAAGTTGCAAATACACCATATGCTACAATAAAAAACGCCAATGGAAATACAAATCCTATTGATGCCATTGGAGGAAATGCTGATTTGTACATTGATTTTTTTGGAAGCCCTCCTTTTACAGCAAACTTAGGTGATTACGGAAACTTTTCTACTGTGATTACAAGTAACACAAATCAAAAAATACAAACTGTTACTCCAGAATCATCAAGAACATTCCATTTAAGTGGGATAAGCCATGCAGGATGCCAAACTTCAGGTTATGGAAACAATAATATCACTGTCAATGTTGCACCAAACCCTACTTTGACGATTGGTTCTGCCTCAACTACAGCTTGTTCGGGCGGTTTTATTCAAATTCCCACCACAAGAACTGGAAACTGGGGAACAAGCGGATTTGTCTCACAAAGGGTAAGTTTATATACAAGTTCAGGAGCTTATATTACAAATATTGGCCCATATTCAGACCCAACTCTGAATGTACAATTGCCTTCAAATTTAACTGTTGGAGCTACTTATAGACTTTATGTATATTCTACCATTCCTTATGTGGTTCCTTCTATTCATGATTTCACAATTTCAAATACTTGCCCCGCCCCTCCAAGTGCAATTATTGATGAACAAAATAGTCCTTGTTATCTTCCAACGTTAAAGGCGTCACCAAATGGTCCTAGTTTTACATTTCAATGGAAAAAAGATGGTGTTAACATTCCTCTGGCAAATGGAAGTCAATATTATCCTGAAGTGTCTGGTAACTACTCTGTTCAAATTCAAAACACTGGTTTAGGGTATACTTCTACTTCTCCGTCGAAGTCTGTAGTTGTCTATGCTAGTGAACCAACCATTTCTAGTCCTAATCCTATTCTATGTGGGTCAAATATATCTGCGACAATAATATCAAACTACACAGGTGCGGGTTTTACTTATACCTGGCATAAAAACGGGGTAATAATTCCAGAAGCTACTAGTTCATCAATTACTGTATCAGATGTTGGGAGGTATTATGTTGCCATAGTTAACAATACCGGCTGTTACTTATCAACTGAATCTATTAAAGTTACATATAACGGTGTAGGAACATTGTTAAACTCGAATGATACTAATGAGAGTGTTTTTCTATCCTCCCCACAAACTACAGAGAACTTAAAAGTAAATCTTACTGGAACGGGACCTTGGGAAGTAGGACTAAGCGATGGAACTACAGTAAGGACGTATTATTCCGCCACTAGCCCTTTGATAATTCCAGTTTCACCTACCTCCCTAACAAGTTATTCTATAGCTTATGTTTCTGGTAGTTGTGGCGTAAATACTCTTAATAATGGAAACGTAATAGTGGGGATTGCTCCGGCACCTAATATTATCTTTCCTACTCCTTTAAATCTAAATGTCTGTAAAGGGAATATAATTGAAGTACCATATTCTATCACTGGAAACATTGGAAACAAACTAGATTTCTCAATATTATTAGGTGACCCTACAGGAGGTGAATCAAGAGGGGTTTATACTTATACCAATATAACAGCAGAGCCCTTACAAGCCTCTGGAACCATACCTATTTATATTCCGAATGACATTTCATTAGGATCTTATGCAATTTTATTTACTCCTTTTAATCCAAGTTTAAGATTAGGAAATTCGATTCAGGGTTTATGGAGTTCCTATGCTATCAACGTAGTAAATACAGGTTGCCCTCCTATATCTGCACCAACAATTTCGGGCCGATCAAGTGGATGCGAGTCTATAAATCTAATCGCAACACCTTTCGAAGGATTTGGTGGCCCAGGCAGCAATACGTACCAATGGTTTAAAAATGGAGTAGCTTTAACAGGCAAAACTAACACATCACTTACAGCATATGAATCAGGAAATTATACTGTTCAAGTAATTAATGCTGCAACTAGTTACAATCAAACTTCTGCTGCAAAATCAATAAGAATAAATAGGATAATTCCAGCTGTTACTTCTTCAAATCCTGTTATTTGCGGTTCAAATACAAGTGCCACAATAAGTACAACCTATACCGGAGCTGGCTATACCTACCAATGGTACAAAGACCGTAGTTTTAGTAATGGTTCGGTAGGACAAATACCGATTTTTGGTGCTTCCGGATCTACTTACAACGCAACAAGCTCTGGTTTTTATTCCGTTAAAGTTTTTGACGGTTCCTGCTTACAAAATTCTAAGTTCAGCCTAGTAGATGTTAATCAAAATTTAGTAGCAAATACAGGTTTTGAAGTTAGAAATACGGCAACTGCAAAACTCACAAATAATAGCAACACGAATGCTTCAGAAACTATTGCTGGTGGAACTAGTACTACACTAAAAGTTAATCTAACTGGAGGCGGTCCATGGAGTTTTGAGTTAGTAGGTAGTGATAATAGTATTCGATATTTTAATAATATCACTACTGTTAGTAACGATATCACTGTTTCGCCGACTGTTAATACGTCTTATTCTTTAAGTAATCTAACGAGTAGTTGTGGTTCTGGTTCTGTCTCTGGCAGTGTATTGATTATAGTTTCGCCGCCTCCTTCGTTTACAATCGCTTCTGCTGGAGTTTCTTCAATTTCTGGTTCTAAAAATGGAAATGGTAATAATCAAATTCAATCCTCTACAAATATTTGCCCAGGTAGTTCTATTTCAGTGGCTTATACTATATCAGGAAATTGGACCGCAGATAGAGAATTTACTGCAGAATTAGTCAATGCAAGTACAAATGCTTCAATAACTGGTACTCTTCAAAAGGGATTCAATACCAATCCTATTTTATTTTATGTGCCATTAAATGTACCTGCTGGAACCTACAAGGTAAAATTAACGAGCACAAAGCCATTTATTGAAGGTTCAGTATTTAGTCCAAATGTTATTGTTTCTACCACAGAATGTGTTTTACCTGTTGCCACAATATTATCAAAAACCCAATGTGCAAGTAGTCAATTAACTGCCAGCCCTTCGGGAAATGGTTATACTTACCAGTGGTTTAAAAACTCTGCACCCATTATAGGAGCAATTTCTGAATCCTACTTTGCCCTATCGGACGGTGCATATACAGTTCAAATAAATAATGCTGGAACCGGCTTAGATGTTACATCATCTGCCTTTAATGTGGCGATTGAAGAAATTAGCAAAAATATTACCTTAGGTACTGGTTCTATTTGCAACGGTAACGGCAGCTTGATAATTACCTCGCCAAACAGTACGATGAGTCATCAATGGTATTCATCTACTGACAATGTATTCTTTTCGCCAATTTTGGGTGCAACAAATCCTACTTTAACAGCCACTATCGCTTCTTACTATCAAGCTATAATTAGCAACGCAGGATGCGAAGTAAAATCAAATACAGTGCATACTTGTAAAGCAAACATAAACTTGGCTTCAAAAACCATTTGTGCAGGCTCAAGTATAATCGTGCCTTTTGAATACTCCGGAGGACAAAATCATAACTTATCCTTACAATTGGTAAATGCAAATACTGAAGCCATAACTGTACCGAATCTTGCTACAGTTATTACCTCAAACTTGAATTTATACAGCCAAAACTTGACAATCCCTAGTTCAGTTAGCCCAGGTACTTACAAAATCAAATTAATTGGGCCAGATAACCTTTCGGCTATTAGTTTAGGGATAATCACTGTTAGTAACCAAACAGTTGGTACAGCACCTGCAGTAGCGGCCAGTAGTTTGTCAGTTAATAGTGCCCAAAATGTAGTTTTAACTGCAGTGGGTTGCGTAGGTGATATCACTTGGACAAGTTCAGATATGCAAACAAGTAATTTGGCCTCGTTTACATCTTTTGTAAATAAAAACACAACTTACACAGCCTTTTGTAATGAAGAAGCAAGCGGTTGCCAAAGTCCTTCAAGTTCTGTTACAGTACTTTATGATTGTCTGGATGAATATGAACCAAATAATACATTTGGTACATCTACGGCAATCGGAAATAATACATTTACCAGCCCTGTTTTATGTCTCAACGGATTTGACAATCCAGACTGGTTTAGTTTGGTTTTTGATGGTAAAACCTACTTTTTCAAGACAGCACTGGCTTCTAATAATACAGCAGCGGGAAATTATAAAATAAAGTTTTCTATTGCAGGAAATAATTTAACCGTAGAAACACTACCAGAAATTGTCGGTCAAAGCTTAGATACTTACTTAAGTGCTATTGATAGTGATGGGTCAAGTATTCTTGTAGTGGACGATAATAGTAATGCAAATGGCTTCTCTAAATTAAGTATAACGCTTACAGGGAATCCATGTAGCTCAGCATTAATCCTTACTAGCATCAATAACCCATCCGACGACATATCTACAGGCACCTTAACCAAAGAAGCCAACGCCATCACAGGTATGATAGCAGCAACCAATAAACTCACTGGGAATGCAAAAGTTACATACCGAGCGGGTAAAAGTATTCAGCTAGACCCTGGATTCAAAGCTGATAGTGGAGTTGTGTTTAAGACAGAATTTGGTGGATGTAATTAAATTTTAATTTGGGGTTTTGAAAAAAAATAACTTAAAAGTCTTCTTATTAATAAAAACCCTACTCGGTTTTAGCCCCCCCCAAAAAATAATCCCTAAAAATCCCCCTAATTTTCCTTAATTTTCGCTTTTTATGCTATATATGAATATGTTTTCAGAACTGAAGGAAAAACTGGCGGGTGAATTGTATTTTGATAACTCGGTGGAGCATGCGGCTATTCGAATTGTGTATGCCACCGATGCCTCTGAGTATCAGGAGAAACCGCTGGCGGTGATCATCCCAAAAACCGAGGAGGATATACGGGCCGCTGTGGTTTTTTCCACCGAAAATGGCCTCACGCTCGTGCCTCGGGCCGCCGGAACTTCTTTGGCGGGGCAGGTGGTCAGCAGTGGTGTTATCGTAGATATTTCAAAATATTTTAAGGAGATTTTAGAGCTTAACCTCGCCGAAAAATGGGTGCGGGTGCAGCCGGGTGTCATCAGAGACGATCTCAATGCCTACCTAAAACCCTTCGGACTGATGTTTGGCCCCGAGACCTCTACCGCTAATCGTGCCATGGTAGGCGGCATGATCGGTAACAATTCGTGCGGACTGCATTCCATTATTTGGGGTACCACACGAGACAACCTTTTGGAAGTGAAAACCATTCTTTCTGATGGCTCTACCGCCATTTTCGGGGATTTAAATAAGACCCAACACCTAGAAAAATTGGCTTTAGTGAGCCACGAAGGGGAAATATATCGGGCCATAGATACGCTGATTACGAATACCGAAAATCAGGAGGCTATTCAGAATGGTTTTGCCAGAAAAGCCATAAAAAGACGTAATTCGGGCTATGCCTTAGATGCTGTGCTGGAGATGTCTGACTTTGGGTCTTCTGCTCCGTATAACCTCTCAAAACTTATAGCCGGTTCGGAAGGTACGCTCTGTTTTGTGACCGAAGCCAAACTGCAGTTAATAGACCTTCCTCCTGCACATGTGGGCATGGTAGCGGTACATACAAACACGCTCAATGAGGCTCTAGAGGCTAATTTGGTCGCTTTGGAACATGCCTGTGCGGCTTCTGAACTAGTGGATGATTTTATACTTGAATTTACAAAAACGAATACCGAGCAGTCTAAAAATCGGTTTTTTATAGAGGGTGAGCCCAAGGCTATTTTGATGGTGGAGTTTATGGAGGCTACCGCCGAAGATCTACTGGCCAAGTGCAATAACTTGGTGGCTGGATTGGAAGCCAAAGGCCTGGGGTATGCATTCCCGATTCTTAAGGGCGACTACGCTAAAAAAGCCTGGGAAGTCAGAAAGGGCGGTTTGGGACTTTTGCGAAATTTGCCCGGCGATGCCAAACCCGTAAACCTGATAGAAGACTGTGCCGTGGAGCCCAAAGACTTGCCAGCGTATATTCATCAGTTGGAGGTCTTGCTACAGAAGCACAAGGTGCAATATTCGATGTATGCACACGCGGGTGCCGGCGAGCTGCACGTGGAGCCCATTATCAACCTCAAAACCGCAGAGGGGCTGACGCAGTTTAGAGCTATTTTAACCGAAACGGCGGCATTGGTAAAGAGCTTTGGAGGGGCACTTTCGGGTGAACATGGCGACGGCCGACTAAGGGGTGAGTTTATTCCGTTTATGATGGGCGAAAAAAACTATGCACTTTTTAAGGAAGTGAAGGCTGTTTTTGATCCAAATGGTATTTTTAATAAAGGAAAAATAGTGGATACGCCTCCCATGGATGAGTATCTGAGATATAATGTGGCGGCAAAGCTTGTGCAAAAGAAAACCACCTACGATTTCTCAAAACAGGAGAGTTTTTTGCGTTTGGCTGAAAAATGTAGCGGTTCGGGCGACTGCCGCAAAACCGAAGTGACGGGTGGTACCATGTGCCCGAGTTTTATGGCAACCCGAAGCGAAAAAGACACCACGCGGGCACGTGCCAACATGCTGAGGCAGTACCTGAGTCAGGAAACTGTGGCGGCAGTTAGTGAGCATGAAGTTAAAGAGATTTTGGATCTGTGTTTGTCGTGCAAAGCCTGTAAGTCTGAGTGTCCGTCGAGTGTAGATGTGGCCAAAATGAAAGGCGAGTTTTTGCAAGGATATTACGATACACATGGTGTGCCTTTTAGAGCAAAGCTGATTGGTAATTTTAGTAAACAAATGAAACTGGCGTCTATTGCTCCGTTTGTTTACAACTTTATTGTAGACACGCCTTCACTCCGAAAAACGTTCAATAATCTAGTAGGATTTCACCCGGAGAGAACCATGCCTCATTTGGCATCTAAGACGCTGAAGGCTTGGTATAAGTCTGAATTTAAACAGCTTAGGACTGACAAAAAAGTCTATGTTTTTTGTGATGAATTTACCAACTACAACGATGTGGAGGTGGGCAAAAAAATGATTTTGCTTATCAGTAAATTGGGTTACCAAGTCGAAATTCCAGAGCATATTGAGAGTGGCAGAACTTACCTTTCGAAGGGTTTGATAAAAGAAGCTCAACAGATTGCGATAAAAAACACCAAATTATTAAAGGATTTGGTAAATGCTAACACTCCTATTATCGGAATAGAGCCTTCGGCCATTTTGACTTTGAGAGATGAATATTTGGAGCTGGTGCCTGCTGAGTTATTGGCTGATGCACAAAGAGTTGCGGGCAATAGTTTTCTTTTTGACGAATGGTTTAGTCAGGAGATTGACAAAAAGAATATACGCTCAGAGCAGTTTGTAGGAACGCCTCAACTAATAAAAGTGCATGGCCACTGCCATCAGAAATCGATGGCATCCATGACGCCGACCAAAAAGGCACTTTCGTTGCCCAAAAACTACGAAGTAAGAATGATAAATTCGGGCTGCTGCGGCATGGCGGGCTCATTTGGCTACGAAAAAGAACACTACGAAGTGTCTATGCAAGTAGGGGAGTTGGTGCTTTTTCCAGAAGTAAGAAAAACCGAGGAAAGCGTACTAATAGCAGCAGCCGGAACCAGCTGTCGCCACCAAATAAAAGACGGCACAGGCAGAAAATCGATGCACCCAATTGAGATTTTGTACGATGCGTTGTTGAGCAAATGAGTAGTGAGCAAAGGGTTGGGAAGTATAAAGATAATAGATTGTGAGTTAAGGAGTTATGTAGTAGTCATCATTCGCCATTCACCATTCATCATTCACCATTCACCATTCATCATTCACCATTCACCATTCACCATTCACCATTAAGTATTCACCATTAATAAAAACTCTATGTGGAATTGTCCAAATTGTAACCGGAATTTTAAGGTTAACAACCAGTCGCATATGTGCACCACCAAAGATATTGGGGAGCTATTTGTAGATAAACCCGACGAACTGGTTTTGGCTTTTGACGATATTTTGACTGTTATAGTAAAATGGACGCCAAATACTTATGGAGCCTCTGTACATACCATTGTTTTTACTTCTAAAAAGGCGTGGTTGATTATTCGCCCTATGAAAAAGGACCTGGACGTAAAGTTTTATGCCGAAAAGGCAATTGACGAAGAAAGGATTTTTAAAATCCAGGATTATAACGGCAAATTTGCCCACCACATCCGCATTAAAAGGCCGGAAGAGCTTGATTCAGCGTTTTTTAGACTATTAAAAATAGGTTTTGAATATTCACTTTCCTAAGCTCAAATTAAACCTTTTTCTCCTTCTTAAGTTTCATATGGTAAATTCCCATTTTTGAAATATGAGAGATACGATTTTACAAGAGCTTTCAGCGAAAGATGCCGTGCTGTCTAAAATCATCCAGGCCATTCCCTCCCCTAAGATCGAAAGTAGCCAAGACGTTTTCCACGACCTCATGAGCTGTGTTTTAGAGCAGCAAATACACTACAGAAGTACCAAAAATATTTTCAAAAAAATGCTCCAAAGAGCTGAAATAGATAAATTAAGCCTCGATAATTTTGATGTTTTTGAACAAAAAGGAATTTCCTCTATAAAGCTTTCAGAAAGCAAATATGAGACAGTTTTGAGGGTAATAGAATACTTTTCTAATAATCAACCTGAGTGGAATAATTTGCCTGATTCTGAGGTGATTGAAAAACTTAGCAGTATAAAAGGTATAGGCAAATGGACGATAGACATGATTTTATTGTATACGCTAGAGCGGCCCAATGTATTTCCATTTGATGACTTTCATTTGAAACAAATCATGGTTTCGGAATACGCACTAAACGAAAAACAAAAGTTAAAAGCTCAGATGCTCAATATTTCTGAAAATTGGGGAAAACAAAAATCTCTTGCTGTTAAATATTTGCTGGGGTACAAAGAGTATTTGAAAAAGGGAGGAATGTAAAACTAGTATTAAAATACCAAAAAGAAAATGAGTAAGAAATTCCATAGGGTCACTAGCAGATTAGCCGATATTTTGGACCAGTAAAACTCCCATTTCAATTTTTCATGCAATATTACGATCACTAACTGATTAATAAGTAAGCCAGTTGATGCCACAGATACATATTTGAAATATTGGGTAAAAGTAACTGTACTATGGTCAGAGAAAGTCCAATATTTATTTACGAGGAAATTTGCAGTAGCTGCCAATATGAAACCAAAAATATTGGCAATGTACTTGTTGATACTTAGTTTTTCTTTGCAAAAATAGGTAGTTGAAAAATCAACTGCGACCCCTATTAGGCCTACTAATGCAAATTTTGTAATTTTGAGTAATAGCATTTCTTATACTAATTTTTTTCACTATGATTAGCTGTCAAATCCTACTTTCCATTTAATGTTTTCTGGTTTGTAGGGTATATTTTGAAGTTTTGCTTTTAGGCTATATTCTTCCTCCTCTGTCCAATTTTTGATGTTATAATACCTAATGTTTTTACTTTTCAAATAGTTTTTTATTACCCAAAATCCAGGGTTTTTGATGCTATCTGTGGGGGAAGTTACCGTAATGCCAAATGTTTTACTTTTTATGGTACTGTCGGTAATTTCCTTTGAAAGGAAACTATATAAATCTTCTATCTCTATTTTTTTCAAATCTTTGGGTTGTAAATCGATTCTTGGAGGTTTTTCCATATCAAGGCCTGTATAGCAATTGTAATATTTATAATTATTATGAAAATAGATAACTGAATTATCCAGTAAGATGAAATTATATTTGCTGTAATACGTAATTATTTGCGGCGGTGGTGGTGGTAGGTTATCGTCTGTATATGTTGCGGTATCTTTCTCAGGGTGTTTTATGACAAAGTATAATTGCTCATTTTCCCCAAAACTACATGATGAGATTGTAGCTAAAAAAATTAATGCAACAAGTAGTTTTTTCAATATCATAGGTAGTTTTATATAGATATTTATCGAAATTTTACTACTACTGATGTGCCAAGAAAATCATGAAATGCTCTTCTTTTTTTGTTTGTAAGCATGTTGATTATTTCTACAAATAACCAGATCAAAGAAAAATACGAAAGGTATAAATTGTAGGTAGAAATACTGCTTTCACTGTAGTTTCCAATTGAAAATAGCCTTATAACTATCAAAAAAACGGTTCCAATTTGGAATAAAATGTAAATGCTATCTCTTAAAAATGCTTGTTTTAAAGTGAGGTATCTTTGTTCAGTAACATCCAGAACTACGATTCCCATGAGTCGCTTACCAAGGGTTTGTCCATTTTTGGTATGAAAATACAAATTATAAGCAATTAGGAGACAATTCGAAATGAGTATCCAAATTATGACAAGGGAAAGAGGCTTATTTTCCGTTAAAATAAATCTATCGAGAAATGCAACAGGAATAAATAGAGTGGTATCAAAAATATTAGCGAAAAAGCGTGCGATTCCTGTGTCGTATTTGTTCATAAAGAAAAATTTCGGGGTATGGGTTTAATTATTTTCGAAGATATTATTTTTTCTCCAAAAACCTTTCCATAATCCAAATTTCCAGAATATTTGCTACTTTTAAGAATTGAGATTCAACCAAAAAATATAATATAACGCATGGAAAATTCGAGGAGGAAGTTTTTTAAAACACTTGGTGCGGTTGCGGCACTTTCGGCCACTCAAAAGGTGATTGGAATGCCCGCCATTATTCAAAATTTGTATACCCCAAGTTCACTTATTCGTGGCGTGCAGGTGGGTGCCATCACCTATTCGTTTAGAGAAATGGCCGATCAGTCTGCCGAGGCGGTTTTGGAATATGTTCGCTCGTGTGGCATTTCGGCCATTGAGCTGATGGGCGACCCAGCCGAAGCTTTTGCCGGTGGACCAAAAAGCACGATAGACTTTAGGGTGATGTCTAATATTTTTAGAAAAAGACAGGCCAAACAAGAGCTTTCGAGCGATGAACAAAAACAACTCGTAGCTTTCATGAAAGAACGCGAAGCTATCGGAATTCAAAGGACGGAATGGCGAAAAACTGCCGATATGAAAGACTTTGAAAAACTAAGGAAAATGTATAAAAAAGCGGGTGTTAGCATTTACGCATTTAAGCCCGATGCCTTTGGCGTTAGAAATCCCGATTCAGATATTCACTTTGGTATGCGTGCCGCCAAAGCTCTTGGTGCACAGTCGGTTACGCTGGAGCATCCTGCTGATGACGCCCATACACTCAAACTAGGAAAAATTGCAGAAACCTACGGCTTAAAAGTAGGGTACCACGGTCATGAGCAGCAAACGTTTGGTTTCTGGGATACCGCCCTCAGCCAGTCCCCAGCCAACAGTTTAAATCTAGATTTGGGTCATTTTGTGGCAGCAGGAAATCCGAATCCTTTAGATATCATTACCCAAAAACACGCCAATATTAGCAGTATGCACCTCAAAGACAGGCAGTCGAAAGCTAACGGGGGAGCTAACTTGGTTTGGGGCAGCGGAGACACGCCCATCAAGGAGGCCTTGGTGATGATGCGAGATCAGAAATATAAGTTTCCGGCCACCATAGAGTTGGAATACAAGATTCCGGAAGGCTCAGATTCAGTCAAAGAAGTCAAAAAATGTATGGACCTGTGTCGCACTATGTTGGAAGCATAAATCAGATATTTCCAGAGCCTCAAATTCACTACTTGTTTTGAGGCTTTGTTTTTTTTTGAAAGATGTTGAATTGAATTATCAGTAATGCAATTTTTAACCGTTTGCCGTAATCGGCTCGAAATAAATCCTTACTTTGCGTGTTCTATAATTTTGAGTAATTAATGAAAAAAAGAAGTAGTAGAGCCATTTGGATACATCTCATTTCGTGGGCTATCATCTTTATTTTGCCCTACATAAATTATATTTTTGAGCCCGAAAGGTTCATTTCTACCAATTGGGGTTTTATTTTAATTCCATTTTCGCTCACGTTTTTTCTGTTTGTCACCTTTTATTTTAACCTGCTTTTTTTAGCTCCGAAATTCCTTTCCAAAGGCCGCAACTTCCTTTTTGTGGTTCTGATTTTTTTGGGTTTGGGTGTGTTTTTTGCCTATAATCACCTGTTGATTTATGAGCTTTTGCTTAAGACTATTGCCAAAATAGACCAAGCCCCCAAACGCCCTGAACCAGATAAAAACTGGCAGTTTTTTGCAAGGTTTATATTGCCAAGCATCGTCTATAGTCTCAGTGTTTTGGTAAGTACTATTTTGTATTTGTTAAACGAGCGTCGTAGGCAGTCGGAGTCTCGGCAGCTAATGGAACTCGAAAAAGTGGCCACCGAACTTAGCATGCTAAAACTTCAAATTAGCCCACATTTTTTGTTTAATACCTTAAATAATATCAGGTGGCTGGTGCGAAAAAAATCGGAGAATGCAGAAGAATCTATCCTCAAACTTTCGGAGATTTTGCGATACATTATATATGAGGTTGACGACACCAAAGTAGCCCTAAGCAGAGAAGTGGAGCACCTCAGAAACTACATTGAGTTGCAAACGCTCCGTATTTCTGATGGTACACACATAAGGTTTGAGGTTTCTGATGCAATCGGCAATCCGCTTATAGAGCCTTTGCTTTTTATTCATTTTGTAGAAAACGCTTTTAAGTATGGTATCGATGGGAAAAATGTGCCTGAAATTCATTTTGAAATAAGCCCAATAGAAAAGGGAATTAAGTTTACTTCAAAAAATAAAATTTTAAATCCGAAAAATACCCTTGAAAACGAAGGTGTGGGTTTGGCCAATATAAAACGCAGGTTAGAACTGCTGTATCCCGGTCGGTATGAACTTGAAATTAAATCATCCGAAGACTATTTTGAGGTACTCTTAAATTTGCATTTGAATGAAAATTAAATGTATTTTAATAGACGATGAGCCTTTTGCTCTAGATATTTTGGAAGATGACCTCCATGATTTTGACAATTTCGAAGTTGTAGCCAAGTTCTTAACACCACACGAAGCCCTCGATTTTTTAGAGAAAGAGAAAGTAGACCTCATATTTTCTGATATTCAGATGCCAGGGCAGCTCGGCACCGCCTTTGTGAAGTCGCTAAAAGAGCCGCCTTTGGTGATATTTACCACCGCTTTTCATCAGTATGCTGTAGAGGGTTTTGAGCTCAATGCCATTGATTACCTCATGAAGCCCATCCGAAAAGAACGCCTCGGGCAGGCATTGCAAAAAGTAGAAAACCAGCTTGCACTCATAAAGTCAAACGATAATCCTTCTGAAGAAAACTTCATTCATGTTTTTGCTGAATATAAAAAAGTGAAGGTGTTTTTTGATGAAATACTATATGTAGAGGGCCTCAAAGACTATGTGAAAATTTACCTGCAAAATCGTGTGCACCCGCTGCTTACACGAAGTAACTTAAAAGGCATGGAGGGCAAATTGCCAGAGGCTACGTTTTTAAGAATACACAACTCCTACATTATTAATAAAACCAAAGTGGAGGCATTTACCCAAGCCAAAGTACAGATATCCGGTGCCGAAATACCCGTTGGCAAGAAGTTCGCCGACTGTCTGTTGCAGTTGTAAAGTACTTTATTTTCAATCTTTTAGTCAAATTTAGAATCTTTTTTATGTCATAGGTATACACTAAGTGTGTATGCGTATACACTCCCCTCAAAGAAGTTGCACCGGTCAACTACTTCGCCATATCTTTGTTTCGAAGTTAATCAAAAAAGCAAAATAAGTGGATCGTAAATCAATAGGTATACAGCTCGTAAGCACCCTCAAAATAATGGGGAAGTCTATGATGGATGCTTTTCAGGAGCAAGAGCTTAACCTCAGTTTTGACCAGTTTATGTTGCTCGGTTTTTTGAACCATCACCACCAGATAACCCAACAAGAACTGTCTGTAGAACTCAGAAAAGACAAGTCTGTGGTGCTGAGACAGGTGGCGGTTTTGACCCAACTAAACCTAATAGAAAGATTAGAAGACAAACAAGATAAAAGAAAAAAGCTGCTGGTTTTGACTTCAAAAGGAAAAACGTTGATGACAAAAATGAAAGCCTACCAAGGGCAGATTTGGGAGGAAATGTTAAGGGATATTCCAGAAGAAAACCTAAAAGTATTGTCAGAGACATTAATTACGATACAGAACAATAACGAATTTAAAATAAATACATAAAATGAAAAAGTTACTTTTAATTGTATTCGCCGTATTTGCGGCAACCATGGGCAGCCAAGCCCAATATCCGGGTATGGCAGCAGGAGCTAAAATGCAGGACCCAAACAAAGGACACGTGTACGGAAAACTAGTAGACAGCGAAGGAAAGCCGGTAGAGTTTGCTACTGTAATCGTAATGAAAGCAGTGAAAGATTCGGCTTCAAATGGCTTTAAAGACGTGATGCTAAAAGCCCAAACCACAGAGGCAAATGGAGATTTTAACTTCACCGAATTGCCAATAATGTCTAAGATTACCCTAAAATTTAGCTCGATTGGCTTTAAAAACTTAGAGGTTCCTGTGTCTTTTGCTCCACCAAAAATGGACGTATCGATGGCTCCAAAGCCAGGTCAAATGCCTGACGCAGCCACCATGGCCAAAATGGCGGCCGCATTTGAGAAAGATTTGGGTAACCTAAAAATGGAAAGCGATAGCAAAATGCTGGAAGGAGTGACGGTTTCGGCCACTAAGGCCCTTTTGGAAATGGATATCGATAAAAAGACATTTAATGTAGAAAAAAATATCGTGACTGCAGGTGGTACTGCGGTAGATGTGATGCGTAACATTCCTTCGCTTCAAGTTGACATAGACGGAAATGTGAAATTGAGAAATGCTTCGCCTACGCTGTTTATTGACGGCAGACCAACCACGCTTAGTTTAGATCAGATTCCGGCTGACGCTATCGAAAAAGTGGAGGTTATCACCAATCCTTCTGCTAAATACGATGCCTCAGGTAGCATGGCGGGTATATTAAATGTTGTTTTGAAGAAAAACAAACAGCAAGGATATAACGGAATGGTTAATATCGGTGCCGACAGATTTGGTGGCTCTAACACCATGGGCAATTTTAGTATTAGACAAAACAAAATTAACCTTTCGTTGATGGGAATGAACATGCGTATGCGAACAAACACCAATGGCGATTCGGAAAGGAGCAGTACTTTTAGTGACATCACGAGCCTTACTACGCAAGACATTGAAAGTAAAACCAAAGGAATGATGAGTTTTGGTAGACTTAGTTTAGATTATTATTTGACTAACCGTACTACCCTTTCGGTAGGTGGAGTTGTGGGTGGCGGGCTATTTAAACCAGCCGAGAATATCTTAATCACAAATACAGTAAATGGTATCACTAGCACAAGCAATAGGCTGTCAAACAGTGAAAGGAAATTTAGTCCACTTGGTCTGCAACTGGGTATGATGCACAATTTCCCGAAAGCAGGCGAACAGCTGACCATGGACTTTAACTACTTCGGTGGCACAAACGGCAACTCAGGAAACTATACGACCAATTATTTGAACAGCAGCAACCAGATTACAGGCGTACAAATTCAGAATAACAACGGAAACGGTACAATGAAATTTATGACATTTCAAACCGATTATACACGTCCACTTAAAAACGATGGAAACCTAGAAATGGGCGTTAGGGGCCAGTTTAATGGAATCACAAACATAAACGATAACCAGATCAAACGTGTGGGTTCTGATGTTTTTCAAAATGTGTCGTCGGCGTCTATTAATTATGAAAGCATAAATCAGGTATATGCAGCCTATGTGTCGGTGAGTGGCAAGGTTGGGAGTTTGTTTTCGTACAAAACAGGCTTAAGAGCAGAAAGCTCAATGTATGACGGAAAGCTATTAAATACCGGAGCGAAATTTAGCAATACCTATCCCGTGAGTCTTTTCCCTTCGATATTTTTAAGTAAAAAATTAACCACCACAGACCAGCTTCAATTGAGCGTGACAAGAAGAGTCAACAGACCTAATTTCTTCCAGTTGGTGCCGTTTGTGGACTACAGCGACAGTCTTAATATTACGAGAGGAAATGCCAACTTGGTTCCTGAGTTTACCACTTCTGGCGAGATGTCTTACAGCAAAACCAAAGGTGCTGGTACGTTTTTGGCCTCGGTTTATTATAAATATACAACCAACTTAATTACGAGGTATTTGAACCAAGAGGTTAACCCCATCAGTGGAAAACAAGATTTGATTAATACGTACATAAACGCCAACTCAAGCGAAAACTACGGATTGGAGTTAACGTATACCAACAAAATCAAGAAATGGTGGGATTTTACGGCAAACGTAAACACGTATAACTCTAGAATTAATACCGAAAATATTGAAAACAGCACGCAAGCAGCTCCACTTTGGACGGTCTTCGGAAAAATTAACAATAACTTTAATCTGAAAAACAAATGGGTGGTTCAGCTATCGGGCGACTACCAAGGAAAAACCAACATGCCGATTTCGCAAAGCCAGGGTTTTGGGCCAATGAGCCAAGCACAGAGTTCTTCTCAGGGATATATTATGCCTTTTTATGGAGTTGACATAGCCATCAAAAAGAGCTTCTTGAAAAAAGACATCGCCTCGTTGACCCTTTCGGCAAATGATATTTTCCGTACCAGAGGAAACACGCAAGTATCTTATGGAGAAGGTTTCACGCAGTCATATTATAGACTTACGAATCCACAAATGATTAAACTTAATTTCTCTTTGAGGTTTGGTCAAATGGATGCTAAAATGTTTAAAAAGAACAATTCTATGGAGGGCATGCAAATGCAATAAAGATAGTAATAGCAAATTTTAAAACCAGAAAGGAGCCATTTTTTAAGTGGCTCTTTTTTTTGTTTTTTTTTACTGTCAAACGGTTAAAAAAATAGAAAATGAATCTTTGCATCGCCCTGCACTGTTTGAGCACTGTTAAAATTCTTTTGGGAAGTAAATTTTTATTAGAACATTGACAATAAGAATTTTAATTGTGCGAGTTTGCAGGGTGCAGTTTTTTTTGCTCCGTTTTTTTTTGAAAAAAAATGGAGGCCCCGCTGGCAGGCGACCCAGTAAATGAAAGGGGGGTGTTTTTCAAAATGTTTAAAAAAATGGCTTCAATGATAGGTTTAAGCTATGTTTTCTTTAAAAATAAAAGTTACCCGTTTAACAGTAGTTTTTTTTTAAGAAAATACACTTAAGTAAGGCTTGATTTTGATTTAAAAATTGGACTGTGTTTATTTATAGAAAAATAGGCAGCACCATGAACAAAAATAGACTTGAAGCTTTTAGTGATGGCGTTTTGGCCATCATCATCACCATAATGGTGCTAGAAATTAAAGTGCCTCATGGCCACCAGTGGGCAGATTTAGAAAAGTTAATTCCGGTGTTTTTAAGTTACATTTTGAGTTTTATTTACATAGGTATTTATTGGAATAACCACCACCACATGATGCATACGGTAAAACATGTGAGCGGAGGTATTCTTTGGGCCAATCTTCATTTGCTTTTTTGGTTGTCTTTGATTCCATTTGTTACAGGTTGGATGGGCGAAAACCATTTCGAAAAACAACCCACTGCTCTGTATGGAATCGTGCTACTGATGGCGGCTATCGCATATTTTATTCTTCAAAAACAAATTATCAAAGTACAGGGCAAAGACGCCATTTTAGCAAAAGCACTAGGTACTGATATTAAAGGCAAAATATCCCCTGCACTTTATGTAATCGGAATTGCTTTTTCATGGTATTTGCCTTGGGTGTCTGGTGTTTTTTATATTATTGTAGCTCTCATGTGGCTCATCCCCGATGCTAGAATAGAGCGAATACTAGCAGCTAGCGAGCATTAAGACGCTGATTTGTTGTTTTTTTTCAAGGCCAAAGTAAAAAAAAGCATTCATATGCTTTTTTTAAGCCCTAATTATTAAGTGCATAAGCTTCTTTTGTACCCACACAAAAAATATCTTCTCTCACTCACAGTCTTGGACTAGTTTTTGAATATATCAATTTACTTATCCTAAAAGAACAATTGATTAACTGGTTTGCTATTATGCTTATACCAGTAATAACCGTATTTTTTTTAGAAGGATATTTTAAAGGTTTTACTTTTTAAATATTTAAGTCAAATTAGAATGAGAAATCGTGCTGTAAAATTTATACTTTTCGCCTTCGTTTATTTTTCTGCTCAGAATATTTTTGCTCAAAACCAGTGGTCTTTTTTAAGAGGATTTTTAAGCACTTATGGTGATAGCTGGAATCAGTTCACCACGGCCGGAGTACCAAATGCTAATAATAGACCAGGCGTAAGGGAACATTGTGGCTCAGGAATATACAACAAGAAAATTTGGATTTACGGGGGTGATGGCTATACTTCAGGTTCGGATGTTTGGTATTATGATATAAATCAAAAAGCGTGGGTATACATAGGAGACAGTGGCGGTAATGGCGTTTATACCGATAAATTAAGTGAAAGTACAACCGCTCACATGGGCAAAAGAAGTAGAATGGCATCTGCTATTGACAAAAGTGGGAATATGTATATTTTCGGAGGAGAAACCCAAGATCTTGGCTATCACACTGCCTGGAATGATTTTTGGAAATATAACACCAATACCAATAAATGGACTTGGTTAGGCGGAAGCACCTCGCATTCTTCGGCGGGTAGCTTTGGAACTTCAGCTCCTGATTGGCCTCGAGCTCGCTACAGAGCCAGAGGCTGGTTTGACACTGATGGAAACTATTGGGTATTTGGAGGTGTGTTTTATGATGGTGTAAATGCTCCTTATCCTTTAAATGACATGTGGAAATACACAGTTTCTTCTCAAAAATGGACCTGCGAAACCGGAGATTGTAATGCCCTAAATCCGCCAAATACACCAGGTGGCGTATATCCGAGCACAACTGGCCAAACGTCAACTACCTATAAACTGAGGGCAAGGTCAGATTATAATTATTGGGTAGACAATCAAGGGAACTTCTGGTTTTATGGAGGATATAACGGAGAGGTGCATTCTGGTGCAATTCAGCTTTCCGACACGTGGAGGTATAATCCTAAAACTAAAGCATGGACTCTGCTGGCCATAGAGGGTTATATGTCAGACACATCGCCGGGTTCACAGGCAGAAGCACTTTGTTGGTTAGGAAATGACGGCTTACCCTGGATGAAACTGCCAAACAGAACCATTTGGAAGTTTATGAATGGGGCATGGCAAAAAACTGGAAATCTCAATGTAGATTGGGGACCGCCATATTTGCCAACCAACCAGCCTTTTGAAGCAAATGACTATAATATTGCAGGCTCACAGTTTACTACTTTTGACCACATTAAAACCGACAGTTCGGTATATTTATTTAATGGCTATGGCTTAGGGGCAAATAATCAGTGGAGTTATATGGGGGCTTTGTGGAAATATGACCTTGAGCCCAATCCAAAGGCTAAACTAGAGTTTGCAATCACCAAAGATGACTTTGTGCCAAATGGAATTTCGCCTTATAAAACTTCTAACAGAGAAATTACCATTACGAATGTGGCCCAACAAACGGCTATAAATGTAGTGCTGAAATTTGGTAAGACTACGCAGAATACATACTCGGCTACGCATATTAATAACCTCAAAATAGTAGACGGAGCAAATAGCCCCAAAACAGGGGTAAAAATAACCGCGAGTCCGTATGTTGGTCCCGACCCTGTTGGTACCTCTTTGTGTAGTTATGATACCGCTTATTATAAGTCGGCTTTCGAAATCACTATTCCTAAAATAGAGGCAGGGCAAGTAGTAAAAGTATTAGCCTTGGTGAATCACTGTATGGCAAATTTTGATACACCTACATCAAATACTTATTCTTGGAATCATTGGAATGCTCAGGTTTCATATGGAGATTATGCAGGTGAAAAATACAATTTAGATCTTATTACAAATGCCCCAACCAAAACCTTAGATTCTTTCAATTGGTATGAATATAAGGCTCCTATACCAACTTTAAATGCAGGCGAAGGCTCAAAATTATTTACAATAGAACTTGGCTCGGGTACTTACGCTAACCCTAGCAACAATCAAAATTTGGGGAGTGATTTTCCGAAAGGCAAAGCTCGATTAGATATTACATTGCCTCAAAATGTATATTTGGCAAATGGCTCTTTGACTGATATTATTGGTGAATATGCGGTAGCAAGTGGCACAACTGTGCAGTTAGTCAATGTTAACTCCAGTAGCTTAAATTTTGGAAACACCACCTCTGACGGTACTCAAAAATATGTGGTCTTATTTCCAGAGGGGCAGTATTTGCCCATTAGGAGAATAAAAGTAAAACTTCGTGCAGCTAACTCAGCCGTAAATTTGTCTAACATCAAAACCGAAATTTATACTACTTTCAATAGTGAATTTGCCACCTTAAATTACGGTTGGAAACCTTCTATTAAACCATAAGAACATGAAGTACTTTGAAAAAAAACAAGCTCTTAGTTTTAGATTTTACTTTTTGAAAATGAAAAAAATAACGCTTTCGATTGCCATAACCTTGATTAGCTTAAATAGCTTTTCAAAACCTGTAAGTGGCATTTGTTTAAAAGAATACGCTGATATTTTTGAAAACGAAAGGGAAACGGTAGTTGGTGATTGTAAGCTTATGGAAGAAAAGGTAAACGGTGTGACACAGGTTACGTACGCCTATGATTCACAAAATAGGTTGGTGCTCAAAAAAAATCTCCTTTCAAACCAGTCTGAATCATACTCGTATGATAATCAAGGTTTTTTGATAGAAATTAACAATAGTTCGGACATTGGTTTTAATATCAAATATGAATACGAAAATGGACTTTTGGTAAAAAAAACGCATAAAAGTAACCGAATAGCTTTACCAAACGTCACTACGTATTTTTACAATGCATCTAATGAGTTAATTAAGATGTCAGAAAAATATATTAGCGAAACCATAACGGAATTTAGGAACGGCAAAGCCATAAATAGGACCAACCCTTTCATTAATTTTGAACTAAATGAAAAAGGCTTAATAACTAAATCTTCAAGTATTTCGGGCACTGAAACCTTTAATCTGTATACGTACGACAGCAATGACATGCTTTTAAAGCAAGAAGTTTACGAAAAACCAGGTAAAAAAGTGCTGCAAGATCAATTTGAAATTTCTAATGTAAAGCGAACCAAAGTAGGTTCGGAGTTTGTAGATAGTTACAAAGGGATGCCATACTTTAAAAACCCACTTGGCGACGATAAGTTTTATATCAACAAAACAACCAAATACACCATAAACGCCGATACCAATACCGCCGTGAAAGTGTTTGAAAATCAAATAACCCACAGTATTAATACCAAAGGAAATATGGTGAGTGCTATAAATGAAAGTGACCCTTCGGCAGCTATCACTAGCTACGTATATTCAGGTTGTAATAAGTAATAATTCTACTGTTTAAACACCGAGCTTTTGGGATTTCCGCCTGAAACCAAATAGGCCATTAAGTTTTTGAGCTCTTCTTCATTTAGCGAATTTATGAGCCCCGGCATCATCAGCGAAACACTTGAATACTCCTTGGAGGTTACATTTTTTTTCAAGACTTTCTGTAGCATATCAGGAGCAAACGGATTCTGAGAGATTTGATACGCGGTTTCATTTTCTGAAATAATCCTGCCTACCAGAGTTTCACCATTTTTTAGTTGGAATGAAGTGGCCGCATATTGGTCCGAAATACTTTTATTGGGGTCCATTATGGCTTCTAAGATATCTTTTGTGCCAAAACGAGTACCAACAGAGCTGAGGTCAGGTCCAATGTTGCCGCCTTCGCCTTGCATTTCGTGGCATTTTAGGCAGGTTGTGGCTTGGAACATCGCCTTGCCATTTTTAAAATCTCTATCTGCCAATGGTTCCATAAAAAGTGCCAAAGCATCAGCAGATTTCCAGTTTCGCCAAGGACCTTTTGGGTAGTCATCGTCGGCGAGGTCATTGCCGCTTTTACTCAAGTTTTCGCCCCCTGATATTTTATTATAATAGGTTTTTTTTTCCTTTGGAGCATTTGCAAGAGCTATTTTTCGGGCTCTGTCTAAAAATCCCACATACGAGTTTCCTCCTTTATATTCAAATGCCTTTTTATACCAAGAAAAATACCTCTCGTAGGCATTTGTACTCCATCCTACCTTTGCTTTGCTGAGCATAATCGCGTAATATGTTTGCTCCATTGGCGGCACTTTTCCTAACATTTGTGCTATGTCAAGTCCATACTGCGGGTTTCTGAATATTAGGTCTTCAGATGCCGTGGCGGTAGGAATCGCGGTATTCAGAGCTTCTTTTTTCTCTAACATCATGAGGCCTTTTTTTACGGCATTGGGGGCGTCGAGGTTTACCAATAGCTTAAATATGGATCGGTTTTCGCTTAGATTTGCAGTTGGAAAAACTGCTTCTAGTTTCCTAATTATTTGTGTTTTAAATTCTGATTTTGGCTGTCCCATTCGGCTGATAACCAATTCATAAGCTCTCCAAAGGTCTATTTTTTGTTCTTGTGTGAGCGATGCGTAATTTATATCTACCAAGTTTTTATAAATCAAATCTTTAATTTCAGCATTTCCATTTCTGGCCAATGCAATACTGCTTTGAATCAGTCTTTCTGCATTCTTTTCGTTTAAGGCCAACGCCTGCCATTGAGCCACAGGTTGTTGCTCTATGGCTATTCTCGCTGCATATCTCACAAATCTTTCCGGATGACTTAAATGTGGCCAAGCGGCTTCAATCGCCTCGGGGTCAGGTCCTACATGATATTTCTCCAAAGACCTTCTAAGTTTATTTTCAGTATTTAGTTCGGGTGTTTTTTCTTCTTCATTTTCTACCAAACCAGAATAATAAACGCGGTATAAATCTGACTCAAGCCTTCTGCCGCCTGTCATAAAATACAAAGCTCCGTCTGGTCCTATAACCCCGTCGGTAAGTGGAAGCGGAACTCCAGACAAAAACTCTTCTCTTTGAGCGGAATAAGTAGCTCCTCTTGGCGAAAGATACACAGCGTGCATAATCCCAAAACTCCAATCAAAAGCCAGAAAGGCATTTTTGTATTTTGCCGGAAACTTTGCTTTTCTCAAGTCAATTAAGTTGGTAGGGGAGCCCTGCCCGATATTTAAAACAGGAGGTAAGTTGTCAGGGAAATATTCGGGCCATTTTCCATCACCCGTTCTCCAGCCAAACTCTGCTCCGCTGCTCACATGGCAAATTCTGGTAGGTCTATACCACGGAGTGCCAAAATCCCACTCCATATCAGAATCATACACAAAAAGATCGCCTTCGGCATTAAATGCAAGGTCAAAAGGATTTCTGAAACCCGCTGCCATTAACTCCCAATTTGAGCCGTCCGGACTTACTTTTGCTACCCAGCCACCGGGCTCTTTTCTGTCGTTTGCGTGTCCTCGCGGGTCTTTTATTTCGGTAAAAAGATTGTCGTACGCCCAATTTTTTGGTAGGTTATAATGATTCATCACTGGTAAATCGGTATGGTTGCCAGCCACCACATATAGGCTTTTGCCATCGGGAGATAGTTTTATGCTATGAGGGCCATGTTCGCCTTCGCCAACCAGTTCTTTTAAAAGCGTAAGTTGGTCATATTGGTCGTCGCCATTGGTATCGGTTAGTTTATAAAGGCCGCTTGTTTTTGGTAGTTTTTTGCTTGGCCTATTATTTACCATTACATAGAGGCTATTAAATGCATAAAGTAAGCCTTGGGCGGCTCCGAAGTTTAAACTGTCGTTTTCTAACTGAATTTTTTCTATTTGAGGTTTTAGACTTTCGGCTCCTACAGCTGGTATTTTCATTCTGTATAAACCACCGTATTGGTCTGAGGTAATCAGGCGGCCTTTATCATCGAAACACATGGCTACCCACGACCCCAAGCCTTCTTCTGAAGGACTCATAATATGCTCTGCCACAAAGCCTGGCTGCAGTTTTAGTTTACTTATTTTTGGGTTTTCCTCAGAGGCGTAGTACCGTTTATAGGTTACCGAAACCAAGGCAAAAGCCAAAACAAAAAAAAGTGCGGAAGCCAAGAGCTTTGTTATAGTTTTCATAGTTTGAGGTCTTTCAGATTAAAAATAAATTTAGAATCAATAGCGTGATTTCGTAAAATGCTCAATACGTTATTAGCAGTAGTAATGCTCATGTTTTTGTAGGTATTAGCGGTTAGGCTACTTACATGAGCCGTAATTATGGCTTTCGGGTGGCTGGTCAACTCGTCGTCTTTTGTGGGTGGAGGCGTAGTGGGTACATCTGCCCCATAACCCCCGAGTTTGTTGGCATGAAGTGCTTGTACCATTGCCTCTTTGTTTACTAATTGGCCTCGAGCAGTATTAATAATGATTGCCGTAGGTTTACATTTGGCTAAGTTTTCAGCACTTATTATTCCTTCCGTTTCGGGGTTTAATGATAAATGAAGCGAAATGACATCCGATCTTTCAAATATTTCAGCTTGACTTACTCGCTCATAAGGCACGTCTTTTGGATTTTGCGACCAATAGATAACCTTCATGCCTAACACTTGGGCTATATTGGCCACTTTAAGCCCAATGTTGCCAAGGCCCATTATTCCTATGGTTTTTTCGTTTAACTCATCACTTTTAAAAGTCGCCCTCGCAGCCCAGTTGCCAGACTTTACATCATTTATTGCGGTGTACATATTCCTTTGCAAAATTAGCATCAAGGCTATGGTATGTTCGGCAACTGTATTGGCATTTGCTCCGGGCGTGTTTACTATTTTTATATTTTTTTCAGAAGCGGTTTTTACATCCAAATTGTCCAAACCCACGCCACACCTTGCGGCTACTTCTAGCTTTGGGCAGGCAGTCATTAGTTCTTCGTTTACTTTACCAATGCCGCGGGTTATTATGCCGTGAATCTCATTCTGATCGGTTATTTCTTTAATAGTTTTTGAATCAAAGCCAAAATGTAAAGCTACATCCGTGGCCTTTTCAAGTATTTCCATGGCTTCTGGAGCAATGGTTTCTAATAAAAGAATGTTTTTTTTCATGAATGATAAAGTGTTGCGTCTTTTGATTTATACCCGCGATAATCATTTCGTCCCGAAACATATATCCCTTCTTTAAAAAGCTCATCTTCTAATATTTTTGGGTCTAATTCGTATCCGGGAGGACTTGAAAGCTCCAAAAGATTACCTGAGGGGTCCCGTACAAACATTTGTAAGTTGCCACCGGGCAATACCCTGACTTTTCCCCAAGGGGTGGTGTCTATGATTCCCAGTTCTTTCATTCGCCAATAAATCGGATTTATATCATCCATGATTATACAAACGTGCCCTCTAAATGAGTAGCTGTCGTCCCATTCGGTTAGGTGCAGTTGCTGGGTGTCGTTAAACTTAAAAAATGCCGTGGGGTAATCAAATAAAAAGGCCGGGATAACCTCTAAGCCCATTTCTTTTTCATAAAAAGCAGATGCCTCTTCGAGGTTTGAAACCACCAATGCTACATGATTTATACCGATTGCCTTTGCCATTGTTTTATATTCTTTAAGGTTTGATTTTTAGTTTTTTTTTTGGGAGAAAAAAATTAAGCTACCGTATATTCTTTTACAAAATCCCAGTTTGGACTCAGGCCTAAACCGGGTGCCGTCGGTGCCAATATATTTCCATCCACTGCTTCTATTTTTTCATTTACCAGCTCATACATCATCGGGTTTCCTCCTGACGAAAACTCGATAACTACCGCAGCAGGTGACGCAAACGCTACATTTACCCCTGCCATAAACGAAAACGCAGAGCCCCAGCAATGCGGAGCCAACTCAAGTTGGTAGGTATGTGCCAAGTGGGCTACTCGCATGGCTTCGGTGATGCCGCCAATTATAGCCGAGTCAGGTTGCAACACATCTAATGCCCGTACTTCTATGAGGTCTCGCACGTCAAAGGCGGTGTACTCACTTTCTCCAGCAGCTATCGGTATAGTTGTGGAGGCTCTCACTTCGGCAGTTCCGTGGCGATTGTCAGGGCTGATGGGCTCTTCAAACCAGTATAAATCGCAGTCTTCTACGCCTCTACAAAACTTTTTGGCCTCAGGCACACTAAATGTTCCGTGAGCATCTGTCATGAGTTTGATGTCGTCTCCGAGTGCCGTTCGTGCTGCTTTTACGCGTTTTATGCTTTCGTTTACGGTTTGGTCCATTATGCCTACACGCATTTTTACTCCTTTAAATCCCTTGGCTGTATAACTCAACAGTTGCTCGCCAATAGCGTCAGCTTTTGCCCACCCGCCGCTTGCATACGCTTCCATTTTGTCTCTACATGCTCCTCCCAAAAGTGTTGCTACAGGCACTCCGAGTACTTTTCCTTTTAGGTCCCAAAGTGCGGTATCTATGCCACTAAGGGCCGAAATAGTTAGCCCTCTTCTACCTAAAATCGGAAATTTTCTACCTCTTGATAGTGCATAGTGATCTCTTGTTCCGTTATATATTTGCTCCCAAATCTTCGTGATATTTGCAGGGTCTTGTCCTATTAGTTTGGGTTTAATTTCTATTTCTATACATCTCACTATAGATGCACACACACCTGATGAACCTACGGCAGCTTTTGCTTCGCCAAATCCTTGTAAGCCAGTATCTGTGGTTATAACCACCAAGGTCATGTCAAAGTCTGTTAATAATCCATAGTCTGAGAAGTGTTGTTTTTCTTTAGGTATCGGGCATTGAAGCCAAAAAGCTTCCACATTTGTTATTTTCATGTCTAATTTTCTTTTGTGATATTATGCGATAAGTGGTCGTAGAGTTTCTACTGATTTTTGACTTAAAAACGTATAGAATTCTTCGGTTACAGCTGAACTTCCGTGGTCTTCCAAAAACTTCTTTTGCTCTGCGGTCATGTCAGATGGGTTTTCATCTATCGAGTTTGGATACGGATTTGCCGGTGTTCTGTCAAGCGGCGAGCAAAACTCTACCGATAATACCTGGTCGTAGTCGATTTCTTTTAAAGTTGAAATTATTTTTTCCCAATCAAAAGTCCCCATTCCGGGTGCCATGCGGTTATTGTCTGCCACATGAAAACCAACGAGCTTATCTTTAGCCCTTTTTATAGCCGCATACATATTGTCTTCTTCTATGTTCATATGAAACACGTCGAGGCAAACGCCACAGTTTGGTCCAGTGGCTTCTGCCAATGCCATAGCTTGGTCGCCCCGGTTTACGAAGTAAGTTTCAAACCTATTGATGGGCTCTATGCCAATCTTTATTTGAAGGCTTTCTGCATATTCATATATCTCTTGCATACTTTCCACTGCCCATCGCCATTCATCTTCTGGTCTGCCGTCAGGTATTATTTTTCCCACGGTGCTTGGCACAACTGACACCATTTGGCCATCAAGTTCCTTTACCATCCGTACGGTATCTTTTACATATTGCACAGACTTTGCTCTTTGTTTTATGTCTTTTGCTAGCAAGTTGCGGTCTTCTAACATAAGCGTCACCGAGCCCCAGCACTTTATGTGATGTGTGTCCAATAGCCTCTTAACGGCTTTGGTGTCATACATTTCGGGTGCTCCCTGAATCTCAATTTTTTCGTAACCCAGCCTCGCTATTCGTTCTACTGTTTTTTCGATGCTCTCTGCTCGCATCCAATTGTGTATCGATAATTCCATCGTTTCGTGTTTTATTTTTCCATCGGATGTTCCTCCAATAGTTTACTTGAATTATATAAACCTTTTTTATTTGCCACCTGAGCCCGCACTTGTTTTACTTTTTCGGGTTGAATCACTGAGGCTTTATTTCCAAATGAGTTTCTGACATAGGTAAGTACTGCGGCCATTTCTTTGTCATTAAGCATGCCTCCATAAGGCGTCATAGGTACTTGCCCAGAAAAAGTGGTGCCTTTAACTTCTATTTCTCCCATCATACCTTTAAGTACTATTTTGATGAGCCTATCTTCACTTCCGGTAACCCAAGGAGTTTTGGCGAGCGGAGGGAAACCCGATGCTTTCAGGCCTTTTCCGTCGGGTTGATGGCAGGTTATACAGTATCCTTCTTTCGAAAATATCGTTCTCCCCAAATTAAATAGCTCCAAATCTTTCCCTTGAATATGCGAAGTGCTTACTATTTCTTTGTCTTTTGTGATATTTAATCCATTGATATGAGCAATTGCAGCATCCAGTGGTTTCGTCATCCAGCTATCTATTGGTCTTTTTTTAATTTCTAAAAGAATCGGTAAACCCTGAGCTTTGGGCAACCATGACGCTGCGGCCATAGCCTCCAACCTTACTCTTCCGTTTGCATCTTTTGCTGCTTGCATGAGCAATGCTGCCTGGTCTTTTATTTGGTGGCCGTTGTAGCGAACCACCCTTACAGCCGCCGCACGCACCTTATAATCTTTCGATGCCAACAATTCACGAAGTAGTTTTTGCTCTACTTTATTTAAACCCCAACTTACCCAAAGAGCCTCTAGTCTGTGGTGTTCATAAGCAGCTTCGTTTTTATCAAGTTTACTTAACCAAGTATTCATTTTGTTCAAAACCTCATTAGCATTTCGACCCCTTAGTTCTCTGCGAGTTCGGTAGCGAGACCTATATTCTGGCAGTTTTAAATTTTCTAAAAGCACATCTATACTTGCCCCAAATATGTGTGCAGGTTTTACTAGTGGCTTTTTGGTATTCGTAATTCGGTATATTCTTCCATGCACATGGTCTCTGAGTGGGTCACGGGCACTATGCTGCATATGGCCTATGAGCACATTGTGCCAGTCTATAAAATATAAAGAACCATCAGGAGCAAACTCCATATCTACCGGTCTGAAGTTTCGGTCATTGCCCACCACCAAGTCAACTCTATGTTTAGATTTATAGCCGCTTTCGTCCTCAAATATTTGGTGCTGTTTCATTCCCAAGAAACCTATCGTGTTGTTTATCAGTAAGTCACCTTGGACTTCGTCAGGAAAATGTCGACTCGAAATAAACTCTAAACCCGACGTAGGTCTTACCCTGTGGTCTTCTTCTATTATACTTTTACCTTTAGGGTTAGCTTCACCATATCTACTTTTTATGGTTCCCGGTAGCATCCACGTCACATCTGGGCCTGAGGTTTCAGCATAAAAGTTTTGTCCCCAACCGTCAAAAGCAATTCCCCATGGGTTAGGAATCGCAAGTTGAGCCACACGCTCCAAGTGTCTTCTTTTTGGATTAAATCTATAAAAACCTCCGTTTGTGCCTCGTACTGTTCCGTATGGCGTCTCTACATTGGTGTGCAAAAAAGTCCCTTCGCCCATATAAATCGCACCAGACTCGTCTGTTGTAAATGCCGATATCTCGTGGTGGGTGTCGTGGTCATCGAAGCCACTAAAAATTATTTCTTTGTAGTCTGCTCGGTCATCGCCGTCAGTGTCTTTATAAAACATCAAGTTAGTTCCTTGCGAAATATACACCCCGTCGTGGCTCAACTCCATGCCCACAGGCACATGTAGTCCATCCAAAAACACCGTTTCTTTATCAGCTTTTCCGTCATTGTTTGTGTCTTCGTAAATCAGAATTTTATCATTCGGCCGAGCATCCCCGGGTTTGTAATGCGGGTAACTTGGCATTGTGGCCACCCAAAGTCTCCCTCGGTTGTCAAATGTCATTTGATCCGGATTTGCTAAATTTGGAAATTCCTGTTCAGACGCAAACAGCTCAAGTTTATATCCATCGGCTACTTTTATACTCGCTAAAGCCTCTTCGCCATATAGATATTTTAAACTTCCATTGTGGTCAGGATTAAAATTTGTAGCTACAGGAGGCAGAGTTCTCGTTAACTTATCAGCCGCGGCTATGTCCATTTTGGTACCTAATTGTGCCGCCTGCCATATCGCTTGGTCTCTTATCGCAGTCATTTCCCTTATTTTTTCTATTTCATAAGGGTAATTGTCAGGGCCAAATGGATTAAAACGGCGTCCATAAACATGTACTCCATTCGGGATTTTGTAATCATTTTGCCACATCCAGTTGCGTTCCTGCACCATTTCTTTTACTAAATCTCTTCTTTCTTCATTTAGAATCTGCTTTTTACCATAAATTTCATCTGCCATAAAACGAGATAAAAGCAAATAACCAGCGTCATTGAGCTGTAGCCCATCTGTGGTCAATGCTTTCTCTGAGTTTTTATACCAACTTTTTGACGCTGAAAACACATCTAAAAACAAAACGCTGTTCTTTTTTGCCACATCTTTCATGGCTTGGCTATACATTAAAAGGTCAATGTTTTCTTTTTTTCCATCGGGCACATCCATTTCCAGAGATAAATCTTCGTAAGCGGTGGGCGAAACCAGCACCAACTGCGGTGCCGAATGGCCGTTATAGGTTTGGTTTTGGCTATGATTTATAAATGCCTCAAGTTCTTTTTTGAAGTTTATAAGCCCTTCTTTTCCTGAAAATGATTCATTAAATCCAAAAAAAGCAATGACCACATCCGTTTCTAAGTTTCCCAACCATTGGTCAGGCGTAGGAAAAAAGCCTTCACTTTCTGAGTTATTTGCATATTCGGTTTGATAAATCTCTGCCCCAGGAAATGCCCATGGTGAAAACCTCGCCGAATGCGGCCTAAACCCAGGAGTATCTCCACCATCACATAAGTTACGTATCGTGAGCAAGCTATCCGGGTATCTAAGTTGCATTTCCGTATCAAAGTGATCGTAGTTTAACATCCTTGAACCTAAATTTCCACCAATAAGGGCAATCTTCTGACCCTTTTTTAATTGAATAGCATTTGTTTTATTCTCTTGAAAAGAACTTCCAAATACCAGTACCAAGGCAACAGTAAGCCCCGAAAGTATAAGTTTTAGTTTCATGATTTTTGTAGTTATTTAACTATACCTCTATAAGGTACTTGTATATCTATCTTTCCTTTCCACTTTTTAGGAGCTTTTAGCCCAAGTACCCAGTGAATAGCATTAACAAGCAACTTCTGGAAATCTTCAATAGCAAAATCGGCAGGGTGCCCGAGCGTCGTGAAAAATATTTTCCCTCCAAAACTATTGGTCCCTATCCAAGCCACAGGGCTCTCTATTGCTTCTTTGTCAGGATTCACCGCTTTGCCTATCAATATCCACTCCGAGTCCCCCGACGGATAATCGGGCTGTACCTTATATAGCCACGATTCTGAATGGAAATCAGAAGATACGCCCTTTACTATAGGATGCTTCCTTGCCTTTGGAGCTATTCGTACGTCTGTACTGCTTTTGTGTCCGTAGTGTGTGTGGTTGGCTTTTCCACCCCAACCGGGCGGAGCATTAAATGCCCATTCACCAAATGCATTCCAGTTTTCTGATACATCACCTTTAGGAAAATTAAACGCGTGCGAGGTTGTTCTCAACCCTATTGCAGGTTTTCCTGCTTTTAAGTACTTTTCTATATATTGAAGTTGGTCGTTGGGCAGCTGCCTCCATCTCAAAAAAAACACCACCAAGTCAGCTTTTTCTAATATTTCCAAGCCCGGTATGTTTTTTTCGGCATTTTGATTAGGGTATGCACTAAGCACTTTGGTTTCTATGCCATAGTTTTTACTTAATTCGGCTGCCAAATAAGGGAGGGTTTGCTCCCCACTATACTCATGGTCGCCACACACAAAGACCACCAAAGGCTTTTTTTGAGCAAAAGTCGAATACATACTCGCACAGGCCAGTATCAATAAACTGATTTTTATGATTTTATACATCTTGTAGTAGGTTGAATATTAACTACAAGATATTAATTTGATTGTAATTTTTGAAATATTTTAAAATAAAAAAAGGCAAATTTCTTCTTAGAAAAATGCCTTTTATTTGTTTCCGATATTAATTCATTAGAAAACGAAAAATACTATTAGACTTAGCCTAATTCTTTAAACCAGTAAAGCATACTTTTCATTGTTTCCTTAGGTTCGTTTATGTCTTTCCAACTAAATTTACTCTCCAAGGTACTCATCTGATACCCTTTTTTTAGCCAAAAAACATCCAAAGGTTTATATCCTTCAGGTTTAAGAGGGTGGTCGCTAGGTCGCTGCACCGCACAAAAATACGCAAATTTGAATTCACCGCTCAGTTTCGCATGTTCTTCCCTCGCCTCAAAAAAACGGTTACCAATCCCTTCTCCTCTATATTTTTCCAACAAAACACTCTCTCCAAAGTAATATATAGTCTCAATATCCAAACCTGCCGCCTCAAAAGGAGCTTTCACTTCATCAGTTTCATCTTTTAAAGGTATACAAGTAGACGCCCCTACTAGCACATTTTCATCATACACACAAAACACCATGGCACCTTCACTTTGCCAATAAGTCTTTAAGTACGCCTGCTCATATTCCAAGCTTCCCTCATATAGATACGGGTAAGCCCCGAAAACCTCAATCCGCACTTTGGCAAGTTGGTTTACTATATCTTTAATAGAAGCACCCGTCACTTTTTCATATCTCAAATTCATAAGCTATCAAGAAACCATCGAAATCCATAAAGGTAAATTGTAATACGTGGTAACCCGACTTATCAACCCATCCCTCACCTCCAAAAAAGCACCAGCAGGCAACACATACTTTTGATTGTTAGCCACAGGCAAACCTTCTTCTGCTAGTTTATAAACACCATGTACCACAAACTCCGCAGCCACTCTGTCTCCTTCTCCCATTATCACCATCTCTTCTAGCTGCTCGTCATAGCATTCCTCCATTCTTTTCACAAAAGCCACAAATTTCTCCTTACCTATATATACACCACCCTGATTTGCTTCATGTCTTACCTCGGGCGAAACCAACGCCAGCATCCCATTCCAATCCTTCGCGTTAAAACACGCATAGTAGTTTTTCACAATCTCTTTCGCATCCATTCTATACTCAGTTAATTTTTTACACAAATCTAATTGCTTTTCTTTAATCAAAGAATCCCCAAAGTCATCTTTAATGTAGTTCATCATTTATCTTCTTTCATTATTAGGGCGGCACCCACAAGGGGTCGGGCCATCCACTCATAGTCCTCGCGGCTTCGCCAGCTGTGGGCTAACCGTTTCTGTCCCTGCCGCAATAAGGACACACATAAGTATATTATCGATTTTCATTTCAGAGGAAACAAGTGTTTCTAGAATATAGTAAATGTACTATTTCCTTCTTTCTTTATGCATGGTTTAGTCAATTCCTACAAATGATATAGAGATAATTTGAACCTCTTTGTATCAATTACCCATTTTAGGTTGGTTCTATTGATCAAATACATTTTTTAGGATTGGAGAACATAGAATTTTAAAACATTCAGAACATCACAAATATTATTTTCAGATTTTTATTGCATCCATTATAGCCACTCAATCGCCTATTTGCAGTAAAATGAAATTTTTTTTTTAATAAAGTGAATATTTTTTTTAAAATTTTTAGGCTGTTTTTACCTGCTCGTATATCCTAAGTAGGTTCTCATAGGCGTATTGTCGGATATTTCACAAAGTTTTTTTAAACAAAACTCATTGATAACTATTTACTTACAAAATAGTTTAATTTATTTTCAAAATATATTTGGAAATCTAATTCGCAGAGTGCTATCTTTGCATTCCCAAAACGGCAGTGGCGATTGAGTTAAAGCAAAAAACGGGAAATAAAGTTCATAATTATTCTTAAATTTTTTTCTCTTAAAATTTGGAATGTAAAAAAAGGTTATTACCTTTGCACCCCGGTTGAGAGAGAGGGAAAAAATAGGGAGCTAATAGATAGCACGAGTTCACGATATAAAGTGGAATAAAGTTCATTAACTTGTTGGGGATATAAACAAAGAAATTATACTAATAATTTAAGTTAGGAGATCTTTTCGTATTAAAGTAATTTACTATGGAGAGTTTGATCCTGGCTCAGGATGAACGCTAGCGGCAGGCTTAATACATGCAAGTCGAGGGCCTAGCAATAGGACCGGCGAACGGGTGCGTAACGCGTATGTAACCTACCTGTATCAGGGGGATAGCCCTAGGAAACTGGGATTAATACCGCATAATAATAGGAATGGCATCATTTTTATTTGAAAGATTTATTGGATACAGATGGGCATGCGTAGGATTAGCTAGTTGGAGTGGTAACGGCACACCAAGGCGACGATCCTTAGGGGCTCTGAGAGGAGTAACCCCCACACTGGCACTGAGATACGGGCCAGACTCCTACGGGAGGCAGCAGTAGGGAATATTGGGCAATGGAGGCAACTCTGACCCAGCCATGCCGCGTGCAGGAAGACGGTCCTCTGGATTGTAAACTGCTTTTGAATGGGAAGAATGTGCTCCTTGCGAGGGGTAATGACGGTACCATTAGAATAAGCCACGGCTAACTACGTGCCAGCAGCCGCGGTAATACGTAGGTGGCGAGCGTTATCCGGATTTATTGGGTTTAAAGGGTGCGTAGGCGGCTTAGTAAGTCGGTGGTTAAAGGTAGTCGCTTAACGATTTTACATGCCACCGATACTGTTGAGCTTGAGTTATTTGGAGGCAGCTAGAATTTCCGGTGTAGCGGTGAAATGCATAGATACCGGAAGGAATACCAATTGCGAAGGCAGGTTGCTACAAATATACTGACGCTGATGCACGAAAGCGTGGGGATCAAACAGGATTAGATACCCTGGTAGTCCACGCCGTAAACGATGATTACTAGTTGTTGGGTTTTCGGACTCAGTGACCAAGGGAAACCGATAAGTAATCCACCTGGGGAGTACGCCGGCAACGGTGAAACTCAAAGGAATTGACGGGGGTCCGCACAAGCGGTGGAGCATGTGGTTTAATTCGATGATACGCGAGGAACCTTACCTAGGCTAGAATGTGAGCGAATTATTCAGAGATGGATAAGTCAGCAATGACGCGAAACAAGGTGCTGCATGGCCGTCGTCAGTTCGTGCCGTGAGGTGTTGGGTTAAGTCCCGCAACGAACGCAACCCCTATTGTCTGTTGCCATCAGGTTATGCTGGGGACTCAGGCAAGACTGCCTACGCAAGTAGAGAGGAAGGAGGGGACGACGTCAGGTCATCATGGCCCTTACGCCTAGGGCGACACACGTGCTACAATGGTTGGTACAGAGTGCAGCGAGCTAGCAATAGTAAGCGAATCACAAAAAGCCAATCACAGTTCGGATTGGGGTCTGCAACTCGACCCTATGAAGCTGGAATCGCTAGTAATCGCATATCAGCCATGATGCGGTGAATACGTTCCCGGACCTTGTACACACCGCCCGTCAAGCCATGGGAGTTGGGTAGACCTGAAGCGGAAGGTAAAAGACTTCGTTAGGGTAGAACTAGCGACTGGGGCTAAGTCGTAACAAGGTAGCCGTACCGGAAGGTGTGGCTGGAACACCTCCTTTTTAGAGATAATCGATCGCAAGATTGATGAAATAAACAAAGGAAGGGTCTTGAAGACTAAAAAAAAAGTATAATGGAAATGTTTATATTCTCATCAACAAGTTAATTAAGTATTGATTGATTTTAGGGTAATTGTGAGTAATGATTAGCCTCATTTATTGAGGGCTTGTAGCTCAGGTGGTTAGAGCGTTACACTGATAATGTAAAGGTCCCTGGTTCGAGTCCAGGCAGGCCCACTTCAATCTGTATTTAATTAATGGGGGATTAGCTCAGCTGGCTAGAGCACTTGCTTTGCAAGCAAGGGGTCATCGGTTCGACTCCGATATTCTCCACATCGGTACAAAATTTATTTTGTACCGCAATTTTAGTACATAGATAAATGCTATTTACTAGAGGAACGTACATTGACATGATGGAAAAGACTGAGAAAAGAAACAACGAGAGTTAGATAAGGGCGTACAGAGGATGCCTAGGGTCTCAGAGGCGAAGAAGGACGTGATAAGCTGCGATAAGCTTTGGGGAGGTGCACACAACCGTTAATCCAAAGATTTCCGAATGGGGCAACCCTCTCATCTGAAGGATGAGAATTTATACTAAGTATAAAGGCGAACGTGGGGAACTGAAACATCTAAGTACCCATAGGAGAAGAAAACAAGAGTGATTCCGTAAGTAGTGGCGAGCGAACACGGACCAGCCCAAACCTAGCATGTTACGGCATGTTAGGGGTTATAGGACTGCATTTAGAAATAGATTTTAAGTTGAACAGGATGGGAAACCTGACCGTAGAATGTGAGAGTCATGTAAACGTAAAGAATCTAGGACGAGCAGTATCCTGAGTAGGTGGGGACCGGTGAAATCCCCTCTGAATTCGGCAGCACCATCTGCCAAGGCTAAATACTCCTGAGACACCGATAGTGAACTAGTACTGTGAAGGAAAGGTGAAAAGCACGGGGAGTACCCGGGTGAAATAGAACCTGAAACTGTACGCCTACAAGCGGTCGGAGCTACTTTGTGTAGTGACGGCGTGCCTTTTGCATAATGATCCTACGAGTTACTTTATCGAGCGAGGTTAAGTTTTTAAGGAACGTAGCCGAAGCGAAAGCGAGTCTGAATAGGGCGAGTAGTTCGATGGAGTAGACGCGAAACCTAGTGATCTACCCATGGTCAGGTTGAAGGTTGGGTAAGACCAACTGGAGGACCGCACCGGTATACGTTGAAAAGTGTTCGGATGAACTGTGGGTAGGGGTGAAAGGCTAATCAAACTGGGAAATAGCTCGTACTCCCCGAAATGTATTTAGGTACAGCGTCGGCGTTGAGTCTTATCGAGGTAGAGCTACCGATTGGATGCGGGGGAGTCACATCCTACCAAATTCAGACGAACTCCGAATGCGATAAGATATAGCCGGCAGTGAGGGCTCGGGTGCTAAGGTCCGAGTCCAAGAGGGAAAGAACCCAGAACTACTGCTAAGGTCTCTAAATTTATACTAAGTTGAACAAAGGAAGTCTGACTGCCGAGACAGCCAGGATGTTTGCTTGGAAGCAGCAATCATTTAAAGAGTGCGTAACAGCTCACTGGTCGAGCGGGGCGGGCATCGATAATAAGCGGGCATAAAGTATAATACCGAAGCATAGTCAAAGTAGCAATACTTTGGGTAGGGGAGCATTCTGTATGCAGCGAAGATATTCCTTGAGGAGTGTTGGAGCGTACAGAAAAGCAAATGTAGGAATAAGTAGCGATAATGAATGTGAGAACCATTCACACCGAAAGACTAAGGATTCCTCCGCTACGTCAATCAACGGAGGGTTAGTCGGCCCCTAAGGATAATGCGAGAGCAGAAGCCGATGGGAATCAGTTTAATATTACTGAACCAGTGTATACTTCGAAGTGGGGACGGATTTTAAAGCTTCATACGTAGAGACGGAATTCTGCGTTGAGATGCGTCTTCGGACAAGTCGAATGAGGGGATAAGGTTCCAAGAAAAGCCAATAAGAATAGGTATATACTGACCGTACCGCAAACCGACACAGGTAGTCGAGGCGAGAAGCCTAAGGTGCTCGAGTGAATCACGGCTAAGGAACTAGGCAAATTAACCCTGTAACTTCGGGATAAAGGGAACCAGCAGCAATGTTGGTCGCAGAGAAATGGCCCAGGCGACTGTTTAACAAAAACACATGGCTATGCGAAGATTAATGTCGACGTATATGGCCTGACACCTGCCCGGTGCTGGAAGGTTAAGAGGGGATGTCATCGCAAGAGAAGCATTGAATCGAAGCCCCAGTAAACGGCGGCCGTAACTATAACGGTCCTAAGGTAGCGAAATTCCTTGTCGGGTAAGTTCCGACCTGCACGAATGGTGTAACGATCTGGGCACTGTCTCAGCCGTGAGCTCGGCGAAATTGTAGTGACGGTGAAGATGCCGTCTACCCGCCACGGGACGGAAAGACCCCGTGAACCTTTACTATAGCTTAGCGTTGTGACTGGATATTTGATGTGTAGGATAGGTGGGAGACTTCGATGCTGCGTCGCCAGGCGTAGTTTAGTCAACGTTGAAATACCACCCTTTGAATATCTGGTTCCTAACCCCGAACGGGGGACATCGCTTGGTGGGTAGTTTGACTGGGGTGGTCGCCTCCAAAAGAGTAACGGAGGCTTCCAAAGGTTCCCTCAGCACGCTTGGTAACCGTGCGTTGAGTGCAATAGCAAAAGGGAGCTTGACTGTGAGACCTACAAGTCGAGCAGGATGGAAACATGGGTATAGTGATCCGGTGGTTCTGCATGGAAGGGCCATCGCTCAAAGGATAAAAGGTACTCCGGGGATAACAGGCTGATCTCCCCCAAGAGCTCATATCGACGGGGAGGTTTGGCACCTCGATGTCGGCTCGTCACATCCTGGGGCTGGAGAAGGTCCCAAGGGTTCGGCTGTTCGCCGATTAAAGTGGCACGCGAGCTGGGTTCAGAACGTCGTGAGACAGTTCGGTCCCTATCTGTGGTGGGCGTGGGAAGTTTGAGGGGCTCTGATTTTAGTACGAGAGGACCGAATTGGACATACCGCTGGTGTATCTGTTGTCTTGCCAAGGGCACGGCAGAGTAGCTAAGTATGGACGGGATAAACGCTGAAAGCATCTAAGTGTGAAACCCACCTCAAGATGAGACTTCCATAGAGGAACGTTGGAGACGACGACGTAGATAGGCTACAGGTGAAAGTGCAGTAATGTATGCAGCCGAGTAGTACTAATGAACCGATAAACTCTCACTTTTTTAATTTTCAGTCTTTTCTATTGGCAATGTGTTACAAGCAATTGTAGTACAGAGCAATGTCAAAAATATTAAAAGCTTCTAAAGAAATTTAGAAACTATTGAAGACCTTCATGGTGTCAATAGGGCGGGTGAACACCTCTTCCCATTTCGAACAGAGCAGTTAAGCCCCGCACCGCCGATGGTACTTGGATCAAACCCGGGAGAGTAGGTAGATGCCAGTTATTTATTGAAGAACAAAGACCTCAACAGAAATGTTGGGGTTTTTTTGTGCCCAAAAACTACTGCGATTTTTTTATTCGCTGGGTAGGGATTTTAAAAGTTATATTTTGAGCTAAATCCAGGAGAGTAACGTGCTGGTGTATCAGTGGTGTGGCATTCCAGTAAGTGGCAGGTAGTTTATTAAGGTCAAAATTCTCAGCAGAAATGGTGAGTTTTTTGTGCCTAAAATGTAAAGCGATTTTTCAAATCGCTTTTTAAGTTTGGTTCCCATTTATTGCTTGTTTATAGGTTATACTGAATCTTTTTCGGAGCAAATAGTAGTCGAGAGTTTCTGGAACTATAATCGCTTATTAATTTTGTCTCCGCTCAATTTGATGATAGGGTTTCGTTTTGGCATTCTTGTCTACTCGAGCGATAGAGGAGAGCTTCGGTACTCGATTCGCTTATGATTCTCTTCTCCGCTCGATTTGACGATAGGGTTTCGTTTTTTTGGCATTCTTGTCTGCTTGAGCGTTAGTCGGAGCTATTTGTTACTCAATGTCTTTGTAGGCATTTACCACGTAGTCACCTTTGTGGAATTCTTTGATTACTATTTGCTCAGTTTTCTACTTGTTGGGCGGCTGCTAATATGGGCCAAAGGCACAATAAGGTAAGTAAAGCATGTCTCATATCGTTTAGGTTTTTGTTGTTTTTGTATCTGTGGTCTATTTTATTCTTGTTTACACTATTTCTTTTTAGCATCAATTGCTTTTTTTAATAGCTATAGTCCTTCAGATAAATACTGCCTAATATAAAGTCTCTAATGCTCTCTTTGATTCACTAGTTTGTTTAGCTTTAAAGGGGTTCCCGAGGGAAAATATAGGGGCTATTTATTTTAGAAAATTTACGGATTGCGAGGCGTATACAGAACCAATTAAAAACCCAGATACTATCAGTAGGATTATTTTTCCAAATAAATATATACCAAGAATTGCCATGGGGACTGCTCAGACCGGAGGTCCAGACAAAGTAGCTCCACATGAGCATGGCATGCTAGAACAGTTTTTTCTTGGGCTAACAGACTATGAGGTGGTGGTTTTGCAGACAATGCCCAAGCCTACTTTGCGGCTTACTCTTTACTTCATATTCCTTTGGGTTCTAACCATTCTGTAAAGGTATAGGAGGGCAAAAAGATGTATTACGTTTGGATGGATTTTTTTTTAGATAAAAAAGGCTAGGAGTGGTTAAAGACGCATAATGCCATAAAGAAACCATAAAAAAAGCCGTCTAATCTAGACGGCTCAAAACAAAAGAGTTTTTAATATTTATTGTTTCGCGAATGTATAGTGCAAACTATAATCTTTTGGATTATCTCCAACTTTCGCAGCAAATGCTTTGTAAGTTGCCGATTCTTCATCAATTTCAAACAAAGAGAAGAAAATAAGCTCTTGCTCTAAGGTAGTATTGTTAAAGTCTATAGTTTCATCAAATGAAACTTTGGCAGTTTTGAATATATACTTGCCTTCACTTGTTTTTTCGATGTCAACTGTACTTTTGATTACATCTTTTGGATCAAAATCATCCTCAAAACTAACTTTGCTATTCGTGGCGTCATAGGTATACTTTCCTTCGAAGAAAACTAATTCGTCATCTACTTCGACAGTACCGTCAGACTTAAACTTAACACTTGAGTTTAAACTTGATGAAGGAATGCTCAATGCATTTCCGTCCACAACTAATTCAAGTTTTTCTAATTTGTATGTTCCTTCTAAAGAAGCTACAGGCACTACATCGTCACTTTTTGAACATGAAAAAATAAAAGCTGGAATGATAAGGAGTGGTAATAATACTTTTTTAAGCATTTGTTTGTGTTTATATTGTTGTTAAATAAAAATAATTACTCACATGAGTGTGATCATGTAGGCGATTTAAAAATAGGCAAAAACTAAGCCAGTTTGTCATAAGAAGTTTTTTTTGAAATAGGAAAAGAATGAAAACTTCTTAAATTGAAAAATTTTCTTCTCAAAATTCAAAGCCTAGTCTAACTTGAAGTCTTTTGTAGTTCCGGCTTTCCGTACCAAAATTTTCTTCTCCATAATTAGAATCAATAGTAGCATATTGATATTTATACCCAAAATTTATTAGCCAAGAAGACCCTGACTTTGTTGGGAATTTAAAGCCCACGCTCGGGTTTAAGGTTAGTCCGCCATTGTAGGTCGTGTATTGATTTTTAGAGGTCAATATAGGTGTTCCAAAACCCGCGTCCAAGCCTGCAATAAACTTTGAGCCCTCTTCTGATTTTTGGGCTAATTGATATCTAGCTCCTGCCAAAATTGGAATGATCAAGAAGTCGCTGTATGAATCTATTCCTGTGGTGATACCTACGGCTAGTTTTTTGTTTAAATAAAAACCATTAAATGTCTGAAGGCTCAATGCCGCCACGTTTCGCATCGAATAATCTTCGCTTGCAGGGTAGTTCGGGCCATATCCCGGGTAAATGTCGTAATAGTAATAATAAATATTTTCGCGACTTCTGCCCAATAATACAGCAAATTCGGTCTGATTTACAAATGATTTTTTTTTCAAAGAAATGGTTTTCTCTTGAGCCATTCCATCAAATATAATCGAAATTAAAGCGAACGAAAGAAGTATATATTTTTTCATTTTTAGTCTCTGTTTACGGTTATTTTACTTAAAAGTTTAAGATTACTTTTATCTGAATTGTTGTACTGATAGAGTCCATCTTTTCCAATCATCAGTAGATGATTTGTTGATAGTTGTATAACATCGTAGGCGTTAATATCTTTTATATGTTGAGTTAGCTTAAGATCCATCGGGTCAGCTGCATTATAGCTTTTTAGTCCAAAAGTGCCTTCGCACACCGTTAGGGTATTGGCCAATATCGATAGTCCATGTGGATTTTGCATTTCATATGACTTTAGAATAAATGGATTTGTTAGATTCGTTACGTCTAGCACATCCAGGCGGTTTGGAGCTGCCCCACACCAGCCTTCTCTTAGCGTTACATAGGCTCGGTTGCCTTCTACCACTACTGGGTCACATGCCCTTACGTGTTGAAATACCGAAAGCCTTTCTGGTTTTTCTCGGTTTGCATTGTCGTAGATATACATTCCTGTGTTTGAACCAATAAATAGCTTGTCTTGATACGGGTAAATAGTCTCTACACCCCAGCCTAATTTTATTTTATTTATCGAATCCGGTTTTTCACTGTTTTTGATGTTAAATACGATAAGGTCTTGTTGGGTGGCCGTGTATAAATAGTCATCTACGATGGTGAATCGGGCCATTGAGCCACCTTGGCCACTTGTGGTAGCTACAGTTCCTGAGGTGCCTCCGCTGCTATTAAACGCTACGTAGTCGAGGTTTCCGCCTCTGTTAACAGGCCAAATCCCCTGGTTATTTCCGCAGTTAGTCTTGGTAGTTCTCGTAACCATTTTGTATTCATAGTCGGTTATAATCTTAGAATACGGGTCAAAATACCAGCTTAATCCATCTACCAGTCCGTTTGTAAACATGTTTTTAAGTCTACTTTTTTCTTTTATGGCCGAAATATTTGAAATATCTAACACCACAAGGTCGGTATAGTTGTCGGCATACAAACTTTGGTCTTTAATGGCAATATCTATTACGCCCGGAATCTGAATAAATGAAAGGTTTTTCGGACTTTCGGGATTTGAATTGTCTATGATATGAATCCCTTTTTTGGTTTCATTTATAAATAAATAGTTACCATATGTGTATATTTTTCCGGGATTTTTGAGTTCTTGAGCTGCCAATAACTTGATATTACTTGAGAGTGACTCCTGTCCAATCTGAAAAGATACCGTGGTTTTGTAGGTTTGGGTTTGGGTACAATCATCGGTGCAGCTACTTATTAAGGCCGGAAATAGCACTGCAAACCATAGGAGCGAATTTGTAAATTTTATTTTCATTTTAAATCATTTTAGATTTTCATCTTTTTTTAAAGATCAATTTTTGTCCTGTTTCTTTCGGTAAATAAAAGGTTAGCGTATTTTGATTTAGTTCGAATGACGTCACTTTAGCTAATTTTTTAAAAAAACTGTTTTCAAAACTGCTTTGGGCCGTACTTCCAGCTATTTCGGTATAGGAGAGTTCTTTGATTTCTATTTTTTGGGTAGAAAAATCAATATCATATGTAGCAAACGCAAAGTTTACAGGTCCTTTTCCATTTAATACATATAGTCCTTTTTCGTTTTTTTTGTCTTTTAACTCCAATGAACAATCAAATGCAGGCTGAATATTATTTTCAAATGAATACAAAACCCAGTCAGAAAAAAATGGTTGTGTATAGCCTGCTACAGAGTTTGAAGGTGCAAGCGTATCATAAGCGGAATCTGAAGAGCGGCATCCGTAGCAAAGCATAGATATTAATAATAGGATGTACTTGGTAAGTTTCATTTGTTATTTCTTTATTAAAAATGGCCCTGACTCCCTTCAAAGCGAAGATGAAGGAAGCCTGATGCCATTTGTTACCCCTAACCCTTATTCACTTTTATAGATACCTACTTTTTAGATTTGGTTGGAATTGCTCTGTCTTTTTTTAATTTTTGGTTATTTCGCTTCGGATAGTATATATATACAAATGAACTAAATAGGGGCTTTTGGTATTATATGAATGAATGTTCATATATTTGATATTATGGTTTTATCACAAAAAAGTTCTAAAGAAAAGCTCGAAAAAGCGGCATATATCCTCAAAACAGTGGCACACCCTACGCGTTTGGCCATTATTGAGGCTTTGGGTGTAACCGAAAAACTAGGGGTAGGCAGCTTGTCTGAAATGTTGGGCTGTGAGCAGTCCTTGCTTTCGCACCATTTGATAAATATGAAACTGAGAGGTATTTTGATTTCCGAAAAAGAAGGGCAAAATGTGTTTTACAGCCTCAAAGAAAAAGATGTACTCAAACTGATTTCTTGTATAGAAAACTGCGACTGCATCATGTAGATGACTTATGTCACATAAGATTGGATATAAACTTTATAACTTTGAATTCAAGTAAAAAATATAAGTAATTATGAAAGATACGATTTTGACAGGCTGGAATTTTATGCGGTTTCTGCGTTTGGGTATAGGCCTTTATGTATTAATCCAGAGTTTGCTTAATGCTCAATATATGCTGGCTTTTGTGGGGGGCTTATTTATTTTTCAGGCTGTTATGAATATGGGTTGTGCCGCTTGTGCCGCAACTCCAGCAGCCAAAGTAAACCCAAATTCAAATCCCGACGAAGTAAGTTTTGAGGAAATTAAATAAAACTGAAAATTATTTATTTCTTTAATATTTGTACTTTTAAACCCATTTTTAAATATGAAAACCAAGTATATAGTACCGATTCTAGGCGTTGTAATTGGCTCACTTTCGGGTTATTTTTACTGGCAGCAAGTGGGTTGCAGTTCTGGTACTTGTATGATTACCTCCAAGCCTTTTAATTCCACCATTTATGGTGCCATTATGGGATATTTATTGTTTGATTTAATATTTGATATAATTAGAAAAAAATGAAAAAACTTAATCAATTCGTTCTTAGTCTGGTATTTTCTTTAGTTTTGGTGTCTTGTTCAGATGCTAATTCACAGGTCACAACTGTCAACCTCGATACCTTTGTAGAAAAAATAAAAGCGACTCCTAAAGCTCAGCTGCTAGACGTGCGTACGCCGGGTGAGTGGGCACAAGGTAAAATTGCATCTTCAAACACGATCAATATTCAGGATCCAGAATTTATCGCTAAAGCTTCTAAATTAGATAAAAACAAGCCTGTTTTTGTTTATTGTGCAGTGGGTGGCAGAAGTGCTTCGGCCTCTAAAATGTTAGAAAAAGCGGGCTTTAAACAAGTAATTAACCTAAGTGGGGCCGGTTACAGCGGTTTGGCTGCAAAGGGAGTAAAATAATGGAAAACGAAAAATTTAAAAGTTTACTTACGCCCTTGATGGCTTCGCTGACTTTGGGTCTTGCACCATTTGTGCCAGAACCTCACGTGTGGGGCAAACTAAAATGGCTTATGGGTGGTGCTGTGGGCATGAATCCCATGGATTATTTTGACCTACTTATGCACGGTGCTCCTTGGCTCTGGCTGATGTATACTTTAGTTAAAGTATTCATTTTAAAGAAATAAGTAAACGTTTCGATATTACAAAGGCTCACTATTAAGTGGGCCTTTTTTGTCTTATTTAAACTTCTTCTTTAACTCATTTTAGATTCACTCAAAAAAATAAGCCACAAACTTTTTCTCGCTTTTAGTTACTTTACCTTTGACCTACCTGTGATATAAATTTCTAAAAACTAACACCTTATATATTGAATCAAGCAGACCGACCCCCTAAGGTTTTCTACGAAATTTTTGTACGCTCATTTTGTGATTCAAATCAAGATGGCCTTGGCGACCTAAACGGAATAACGTCAAAACTCGACTATTTACAATACTTAGGTGTGGAAGGAATTTGGCTTACACCTTTTTTTAAATCAGATACCTATCACAAATACGACGTAATAGACTACTATCAGGTTGATCCACAATGTGGCACCCTTGCAGATTTCGAACGGTTGATACATGAGGCTCATGAGCGAGGCATTAAAGTGCTTATTGATTTTGTGATAAACCATACAAGCAAAAAGAATCCTTGGTTTTTGGAAGCAAAAAAAGGGAAAGGCAATACATACAGAGACTATTATGTGTGGATGACGCCTGCCCAAATTAAACAGCGTGGCATAGAGATAAGAGAAAAAACGGCGGATAGCGGTGAAACTAATCCTTGGCATTGGGCTCAAAAAGGTGATTCAGAGAAGTACTACGGCATGTTTTGGAATGAAATGCCCGATCTCAATATGGATAATCCCAAAGTGCGAGAAGAAATTTATGCCATAGGGAAATTTTGGTTAGAAAAAGGCGTGGATGGTTTCAGGATGGATGCCGCAAAGCACATTTACCCCGAATGGGAAGCTGAAAAATGCCATGATTTTTGGTTTGAGTTTCGGCAGCGAATGGAAGCAGTTAAACCTGATATTTATGTAGTAGGTGAGGTTTGGACCAAAGCCGCTAAGGTGGCTCCGTTTTTTAAAGGACTGAAAGCCAATTTTAATTTTGACCTTAGCGATGCCCTTCAAAATATAGTTAAAACTGGAAAAGACAAACTAAAAATAGTAGAAATGCTGATAGCAAACTACAAGATGTTTGAACAAATAGTGCCTGATTTTGTGGATGCCACCATGCTCACCAATCACGACCAAAACCGCATTGGAAGTATTGCCGACGGGCATCAAGATAAACTAAAAATGGCCGCTACGCTTCTACTGACCTTGCCCGGCAATCCTTTTATCTATTATGGCGAAGAGTTGGGAATGAAAGGTGTAAAACCTGACGAAAACCTCAGAGAAGCGTTTTTGTGGAACACCCGAAACCAAGACCGCGACCGCTCAAACTGGCGAAAGCCAAAATACAATACGGACTCAAAAGTAAAGCCGCTGCGTTTGCAGACTGAAGACTCAGACTCGCTTTTTTGGCACTATAAAAACCTGATTAGTCTACGTAAAAGTACAGCAGCTTTGGCTCAGATATATCAGCCAAACTTATCTGTTTCAAGTGTAAAAAGCACGGGTTTGCTCTCATTTATTCGTCCTCACCAAGAAGGTAGTGTTTTGGTTATTCAAAATATTACAGATTCTTCGCAAAGATTTTATATCAAAGAATCGATTGAAAGTCAGCTTTTTAGCTACAAAGTTCAATCTCTCGATGGAAACGATGTGGTCTTAAATGCCTACGGTTGTTTGGTGTTGATGCTTAGGAAGTAAGACTTCACTTACACATTTAACCAATACGTCATTTTTAAAACCAAGGCTCTGTTTTTTGGAGTCCATGGCTGTATGTTGTAGTTTCTGATATCTTGGGCAAAATAGTTATCCGTAAAAACCAAAAATACATCACTCACCGGTTTGTATCTCCATTGAAGCCGGGCGTTTATGTTGGTATTGTTTGTTTGAGAATTATACTGGAAGTAGGTGCTCAAAAATACACTTTTCGAAAACGAAAGTTCTGCCTTTGGGCCAACTAACCAATACTTAACCGAATTGTACGGTTTTTCCAAGCTAATGTCTGTATAGAATACATCCATGGCTACTTTTCCGTAAGGTTGAATTCTATAATTCATGCTCGATTCCACCCCAAAAGTTGTACCGTTTGTTAGTTTTTTGTTCCTGTAATAGGGGCCACCATATACCAAAACACTCACATAAAAATTATGCCTTTGTGGCGTTGTTAAATTTATAAATGGTGTGCGAGTTTTGTATTCGCCAACTGGCAATGGCGTTACGTCTTTTGAAAAATCAGGGTTCGGATTGTCTGCCGCATTTGTAATGTCAAATGGGTTGTATAAAAACGAATACGCCATATAGTACCCAACCGAAAATTCTCCGCCCGCAGGTGTATTTAAAAACATGAAAATTGGAGCTTCGGTATCCAATCTTTTTCCACTAAGGTCAAAAACATCGTTTCCGTCCATCCCTATTCCAAACGCATTTATTTTCTTTGCTATCCGTTGGTTTTTTGGATTTAAAATAAAATTAATAGGCCTATATAGTGTATAAACGCCATTTCTTGGTGTAAATCCCATCTCTGATTTGTAGTCTTTTCCTATCCGAGCCATGCCAAGGTTAATGTCCACATTTGGGTGATGGTAGCCAATATATTGGTTTATGGAACTGGCGTCTTTCCCTCCTCCAGGGCTAAAAGATTGGTGATAATAGGTTTCGGTTTCTAAACGGTTATTGGGCGAATAGTAGTTGTATTCTAAACCCACCACACGGTTATATTTGTCTACCCCTGCTTTGGCAGATTCAGGGATGTTCTTAAACATGTTTTCTTTGTTTACCACTATGGCTCCAATATATGAGCGGGTAAAAAGTTGCCTCTGAATAACCCCCACCGAATAGTTAGTAGCAGGCAAAAACTGGTCATTTCCTTTGTTTACTTTGGCGGTTTGCATATTCAAAATTCCCACTCGCCAGTCTTTGTTGAGTTTTCCGCTTAGTCTAGCACCGCCCAAAATAGGCACCTGCTCCACCAAACCCGTAAAGTTGTTTCTGGTTAAGCCTATTCTTCTTGAGAAAAACGGACGTGAACCTGGATATCCAAATTTGCCAAATAAGTCGCTGTTTTCTATAAAAAATTGTCTTTTTTCGGGAAAAAATAATTCGAACCTACTTAAGTTAGTTTGTTGAGCATCCACTTCTACTTGTGAGAAATCGGGATTTACAGTCAAGTCTAAATTTAAAGAAGGCGTTATAGCAATTTTTGCATCAAGGCCAGCTCCCATTTTTGATTCTGATACTTTGGGAAGTGCCTCTAAATTATCTGTTCGAGGAAAATTTGAGTTTGTATTTGCCGACAAATACGGAATCAATGAAATGTTTGCCCCTGGCACTGGCGGGTTTTCGTCCCAATGCATGGTGCCCGTAAATGCCAAACTAGCTGGAGGAAAGTTTCTAGGCACTGGCGACCAAGTAGATACTTCGTTTGATTTCATATAATATCGCCCAAAGTTTACTCTCCAACTGTTTTGGTTGGTAGATACTTTGTATCTTAATGTGGTAAAGGGTATCGCTATTTCGGCCACCCAGCGGTCGTCGTAATTGGCCACTTTTGAGTACCATTTATTGTCCCAGGTAATATCAGTTTCTCCACCCAGCGATATCAGTCCTTCACGCTGCACATTGAGAGGCGAAAGCGAAAACTGCATGCCGTTCAGTTTGTCTTTAAAAGTATCTACATAAACCGAAAAAACATCGCTTGTTCCGCTTTCAAAATCTCGTTTAAAAGAGCTCACTGTGTAGCTTTCTCTCGGCTGAAAGGCTACTACACCTACGTACATAAACTTCTCATCAAAGGTTACTTTTACGTATGTTTGATAGGTGGCATATGTGCTGTCGTAGGGTTTGTTTAAGAAAAAAGGCTCGGTAGAGTCGGCCATTGTCCAAGCGGCTTCGTCTAATATTCCATCCAGTTTAATTTCATTTTTTGATTTTCTAATTACGATCTCTTTAGAACCACTCTGGGCAAACGTATTTTGAAATAAAAAACACAGTAAAATGATTTTTAGTAGAGAAGGAAACTTCATAGGGTTTATTTTGTTGATACATATAGACATAATTCTCACAAATATGGTAGATTTATGTTTTTTAGAACTAAGAATTTATATAAATGGCAAATAGAAGAAAAAAAACTCAGATTGCTTCGCAAAAAGAGCAAATTCACGACTTTTTTAAAGAAAATAGAGATAGAATATATACTTTAAATGATTTGTACAATCATTTTGATATCATCGACCAAGAAGACAAACTGTTTTTGAGATTGATGGTGGAAGACCTCGTAGATGAAGGCAAACTAAAACCAGAAGGTAGAGCTAGATACGTTATAAATGAAGACACTAAGTCGTCCAATTTGATTGACGGAAAGGTAGATTTTGTGAATCCAAAATTTGCATTTATCAGATATAACGATCAGCAGTCAGACATTTTTGTGCCTGCCGAAGACCTTCAGGGAGCACTCGACGGCGACACTGTTAGGGTAAAAATAACTGGAGAACGAAAAAATGGTAAAAACCCAGAAGGCCGAGTAGTAGAAATACTAAAACGTGGCCGCGATGAAATAGTCGGAAAAATTAAAGTCTACAGCACGTATGCTCTCGTTTCGCCTGATAATAAGGGTTTTCATGAGCAGGTTTTTATAGCAAAAGATAAAATGAACGGTGCCGAAACGGATGATTTGGTTATCGTGAAAATACTAACTTTCCCCAAAGGTTCAATACAGGCTACGGGCGAAATAATAGAAGTACTCGGAAAATCGGGAGATAACAATGCCGAGATGAACGCCATCATGGCTGAGTTTGGCTTGCCTGTGAAGTTTCCAGAAGATGTCTTGAGAGAGTCGGAGGCGATATCGGAAGTTATAACCAACGAAGAAATAGCCAAGCGAAAAGACATGCGTAAAACGCTTACGTTTACGATTGACCCCGCTGACGCCAAAGATTTTGACGATGCGATAAGCTACAAGAATTTAGAAAATGGTAATTTCGAAATTGGGGTACACATTGCGGATGTTTCGCATTATTTGAGACCCAATACCAAACTTGAAGAGGAAGCTTTTAGAAGAGCGACTTCGGTTTATTTGGTAGACAGAACAATACCGATGCTTCCTGAGAAACTTTCGAATAACCTATGTTCATTACGACCAAATGAAGACAAATTGGTGTTTTCGGCTGTTTTTGAAGTAAACTCTTCGGCTGAAGTAGTAGGAGAGTGGTTTGGTAGGGCTGTGATACATTCTGACCGTAGGTTTGCCTATGAGCAAGCCCAAGATGTGATTGAAGGCGACAATGAAACTGAACCTGTGTATGGGCCACTTTTGAAAAATCTGAATAAATTAGCTTTGATTTTAAGGAAAAAGAGATTTGAGAAAGGGGCGTTTAACTTTGAAACAAACGAAGTTAAGTTTAACCTCGACGAAGCAGGTAGACCCGTTGGTGTATATCAAAAAGTGCGTAAAGATGCTCACAAATTGATTGAAGAATTTATGCTTTTGGCCAATAAGCACGTGGCCGAATTTGTGTATAAAATGAACTTGAAGTCGGATCACCCAAACCCTGACGATGCTTTTACGATGGTATACAGGGTGCACGAACCGCCTAATCCTACCAAAATAGAGACTTTCGCAGCTTTTGCTAACAAGTTGGGTTTTCCGATAAAGACCGGCTCTACGGCTTCGCTTTCGAAGTCGCTGAATGGTTTGATGACCCAAATAGAAGGCACGCCAATGCAAAATGTATTGGAGTCGCTCGCGGTAAGAACCATGAGCAAAGCCCGATATACTACTCAAAATCTCGGTCACTTTGGTTTGGCCTTTAATCATTACAGTCACTTTACGTCTCCCATCAGAAGATACCCCGACGTGATGGCTCACCGTATGCTACAGCACTATCTCGATGGTGGCAAGTCGCTACCCGTTGCAGATTTTGAGGAGAAATGTAAGCATTCGTCAGACATGGAAAAACTAGCCGCTGAAGCCGAAAGAGCCTCTATTAAGTACAAGCAAGTAGAGTTTATGAGTTATCAGTCTAAAACGGATATATTCCAAGGCGTGGTAACGGGCGTGGCAGACTTCGGTATTTTTGTTGAAATAGAAAACACTGGCTGCGAAGGCATGGTGCGTTTGGCAGACTTAACAGACGATTTTTACGAATACGATGCCGATAACTTTAGGGTAGTGGGCCGTCGCAAAAATAAGATTATTGGTTTTGGTAACGCTGTAAGAGTAAAAATAAAAGCCACCGATCTGGAGCGTAGAAGTATGGACCTTGAGTTGGTTTCGGTTGAGGGTAGTAGTTTCGCAATCAAAGAAGGTGGTTCTGGCAAAAGCTCACACCGAGGGCAGTCGTCAAAAGGCGGCAGAAAAACTTCTGGCGGAAGAGCAGACGGAAAGCGATCAAGCTCTAAAAAAAGAAGGAAATAAGATTTTAAATATTCACAAAAAAAGCTCAACTTTGGTTGGGCTTTTTTTGTGTTAAAAGGTATCAAAATTCAATCAATTACTTCATTTTACTTTCCTATACAAATACTTTTTCTCAAGTGTTTTTTCTCTTTTCTCAGGTCTTAAGAAGTTTATGCTTAAGCGAGTAACGGGGAAATAATCAAATTCTTTTTCTTGTTTGTACGTATCACCAAACTCCTGGTCTAAGCGGGCTTTGCCTTCGGCACTAGCATAAAGTAAGGTGCCTATTGGATAGTCTGCCATTTTTGTGCTGTCGGCAGGATTAACTATTTTTTGGCTGTAATAATCTAACGCAAAGCTTTCTCCTTCTTTAAATAAATAGAATGGATTTCCTGCCCCCGTTTTATGGTAAGTTTTGCCTGCCATGGCTCCTGCTTGGTATTGGAGTAGGTTTGGGTACAATGATTTCGACATAATGAAGCCTAAACAAATAGCCGCCCAAGCAATCGGATATAGCAACCTTTGAGGTGCGTTTTTGGGAAGTTTATAAAAAAATAAGAAATACAGTACGAAGCCAATTATCCATACTGAGATCAATAAAATTGATTTTTCGGGGAAAAAGTAAAAGATACACAAGCCTCCCAAAGTGAAATAAGCCGTATAAAAACCAATGGTGATTTTGCTTATTAATTCCATTGTTTTTTGCTTTCTTGAAATCAAAAAATCTGCCGTGATAACGGCTGCGAATGGCAACAAAACGAATATGTAATGCGGCAGTTTATAGTGTGAAGTAGACAAGGCTAAAAATGGCAACACAAATCCAAAAAGGCTAATGCTTTCTTTGTAGGTTTTTGTAAAAATGGCTTTGATGGCAGAAAATAGTGCCGGTATAAATAAGAATATCCAAGGTTGAAAATCCCATAGAATAGTATGGAAAAAGAAGAAAAAGCCTGTGTCGTTTTGCCAATAGTTTTCGCCCGTAATACGTCCAAAACTTTGAATCCAGAAATAAAATCGTAGTCCGGAAGGTCCTTGGAGGCCATAAACGAACTTTTCGGGATGCAAGTCAAACTGCTGATACAGGCCATAACACATCGGGCTCAATAAAATCAGAACTCCCACTACCCCAAGTAGCCATTTGTAATTAAATATCGCTTTCCAGTTTAGGGTCAAAAGCAAGTGACCGCCAATGGCAGAAATGATGATGATATAGGCAATGGCTCCTTTGGCCATCATGCCCAATGCCAGGCCCACTACGGCCCAAACCAAATTGATGTTTTTGTCTGATTTTAAATAAACCGATATTTGCCATATGGTAAATATGCTCGCTCCGGTCAAAAGTCCGTCTGTTCTGACATCGTTTACCATCAAAAAATAGGCTTGGCAAGTGGCCAAAATCAAGGTAGAGAACTTTGCGGTGGTGGTGTTATACCAGAGTTCGCAGAACTTGTAAGTAGAAACCAAACCCAATAACAAAAACAAAACGGCAGGCAGTTTGTACGCAAAATTATGGACTCCCAAAGCACTAAAAGATAGGCTGCTCATCCAAAACAACAAAGGCGGCTTGTCGAGGTAGTCTAGGCCACGGTGATAAACCTGAAGATAGCTTTTGCTCTTCATCATTTCCCAGGCTATGGTGGCATATTGGGCGGCGTCTACTTCCATGATGTCGAGCATCATAAACAGGACATAAACTATAATAATAGCCGCCAATGAGATTTTGAAAAGCGTAGCTTCGTTGTTTATTTTCATGTGTTCTTTCAATTCTGTGTGCAATAACCTACGCTTTTTTTATCTTTCCAATCGAATTTACTTTTCTTATGCTTTTTGAATAGTTTTTTTGTGAGAAAATGCATTTTTAATTTAAGAATTTAAATAGTAATTAGAATTAAAAATGAAAGATTCCCAACCATTTTGCCTTTTAAAATATCAATCCAATTTTAAATTAAACGTTATGAAAATATTATTTGTGAGTTTGATAGTTGCGGGGCTTTTTATGGGTTGTACAACCGCTCATATTTCGCCCGAAGACATTATAGGGAAATGGAATAATGCGTATCAGATTCAGTCAAAAGACGAAAATGGTAAGTGGAGCCAATGGACCACTATCAATACTTTGGTGGCCCTGCCTACATTAGAATTTACCACAGATGGTAAAATCCTTTGGGATGGAAAACAAAGCGACTTCTGTTGTGTGCCTCGAACGTACACGATTAAAAAAGGAAATGTGATTGCTTATTCGTCGGGAACAAGTAGTTGCGAAACCGTGGACTGCGTTGAATACAAAGATTGGGTTATAGAACGCCTTAAAAACGACACTTTAGAGATAAATCAACATTATACCAAGGTGAGGTATTTGAGAGGGAAGTAGCTTTTTTGCATTTTAAACTTTACAAATAATTACGAGCACTTGATTAAATCGGTATTGTAAGCTTTGTTCGCAACTTTTCAGAACTTCGTCTTAATTGCTTAAAATTAGAGAAAGTTTTTTTTGCCTCTGGTGAATACTTAAGAAGTAGTAATTGCCTGTAAATAAGTTTTTTCCGAAATTTATTAAGAAAATTGATTTCAAAAAGAAATAAATGTTTACGTTTGAATTCACAATTTAAATCAAATTATAATGCAATTTTTCACACTGCTATCTTCCTCTCTTTCTATTCGTTCTGGTTCTAAGTTGAAATATTCAGAGTTTTGTAGGAAAGCAAATTCTCAAGAAATACTTTTTAAAGTCTTGTTTTTATTAAATGGAAGAACTGTTAGTTTCTCTTGATATGGAAGCGTGTTTATTATTCAAATATTCCTGCTTATAGTAGTTGTACAGGTTGCAGCGAAGCAAATGCAGATTTTGGCGGTAGTGGATGTTATAATAATTTCAGTGGTAAAAGTGCAGCTTTTAATTGTGATGATAGTATTGCTAGACAATTATACTTATAAAATATTAATATTATGAAACAGATTTTTTTTCTTTTCTTTCTTTTGAGTTCAATTAATATTTATGCTCAAAAGTCTAATTTTGGAGTTTCAATGAAATATTCAAGTGCATACAACGGAAATCTTTATGCTGATCGAAATGAGATTGTAAACTTTGATAAGCTGTCATTGAATAATAAGAAAGTTTTCAATATCGGCGTTAACTACTTTAGTTTAGGAGCAAAAGATGATAGCAGGTTTTTCATAAGGCATGGAGTTGGGTCTTATTTTTCGGTAAGCCTTAAAGATAAACAAGCTATTGACACCCATAAAACTTCATTTTATATAAATAATGGATTAGGTATAAAGGCATTGAACTTAGCAAAAATTATCTTGCAATTTCAATTAGAAAATAATTTTTTAATTTCTTCAAATTCAGTTAGTGAGGGAGACTTCTCTAAGTTAAACCGTAGTTTTTGGAGTATAGGGAGTGGCATCCAACCATTCCCCAAAACATCAAAAATAGTTTTAAAATATGATTTAAGTTTTACGCCTGTCTCTAAGATGAATGGGCAAATGAGCAATCGGATTTATTTCTCAAGTTTTGGATTGGATTATAACTTTTAAAAATAATCAAAGAGGCTGTCTCAGAGTATATTGAGTCAATCTCTTTCCTCTTGGATGTCTTCATTAACTTGTTAGTCGTAATTCAGCTTAGGAATCGTTCTAATGTTTTTTTAAGTTAGAAAAAAAAGTAAATAAAATCAATTAAGAATTTCCACCAATCAAATTCCCCCAACCAAACTCCCGTTTTCTAACTTCACCGTTTTTGAATTGCCTTTGTAGGTAATTGTTGTTTGGGTGCCAGGTGTGCCTTTTAGGGTGTATGATTTCAGTTTGCCGTCTTTCCATGTGAGGTCTATTTCTAAGCCTGTCCTTGTTTTTAATCCTTTTATACTACCCGTAGCCCAAGCGTCAGGCAATGCAGGCAAAAGGTATATTTTTTCAGGTGTAGACTGCACCAGCATTTCGGCCACGGCAGCTGCTCCACCAAAGTTTCCGTCTATTTGGAAGGGCGGGTGGGCATCAAAAAGATTCGGATATGTGCCGCCGCCGTTTTGATCTTTTGGCCTAGTGGCGTCAGGTTCCACATATCTCAGCAATTCCCTATACATTTTGTAGGCCCTGTTGCCGTCCCATAGTCTCGCCCACAGGTTTATTCTCCAGCCTTTTGACCAGCCCGTGGTTTCGTCGCCTTTTATTTCTAATGCTTCTTTACATGCCGCGGCCAAACCCGGCGTTTCGTCCATGTTTATGTGTCTCCCCGGAAATAGCCCATACAAGTGCGACTGATGCCTGTGCTTGGGGTCGTTGTCTTTCCAGTCGTAGTACCACTCTTGCAGGCTGCCGTCTTTACCTACTTGATAGGGATGCATATTTACCAACACTTCTTCCAGTTTGTTTTTGAAGTCGTAGTCTCCACCCAAGACATTTACGGCTTCAATGATATCCATAAATAACTCCCTGATCATGGCCAAGTCTGCCGTGGCTCCGTATAGCGTAGCTCCTTTGTAGTCTTGGTCGGTGACATACACGTTTTCGGGTGAAGTGGAGGGTGAGGTAACGTATTTGCCATTTTTGTCTTTGACTAACATATCCAAACAAAACTCCGCAGCCCCTTTCATGAGCGGATAAGCCTTGTTTTTCAGAAACTCTTTGTCTTTGGTATACATGTAGTGCTCCCACAGGTGTGTGCTAGACCAGGTGCCACCCATGGCCCAATTGGCCCACACAGGGTCGCCTTTTCCAAAATCCCCCACCGGATTGGTCATCGCCCAAATGTCAGAATTGTGGTGACAAACCCAGCCTTTGGCCTTATAAAAAGTCTTTGCGGTTACGCTTCCGGTCTTTTCTAAGTTTTCTATAAAACCCAAAAACGGCTGGTGCATTTCAGATAGATTGGTGTTTTCTGCCAACCAATAATTTTCCTCAGCGTTTATGTTCATGGTGTAGTTGCTGCTCCACGGCGGTCTGATGTATGGATTCCAAAGGCCTTGCAGGTTGGCTGGTACTTTGGGTGTGCGTGAGCTACTGATGAGCAGATAGCGTCCATATTGAAAATAAAGCGTTTCCAAATATTTGTCAACTTTGCCAGTTGCATAAGCCTTTAGGCGTTTGTCAGTCGGCATTTCGTCTGCAGTTCCTGCTCCGTCAAGTGTTAATTTTACGCGTTCAAAATACGGCCTGTAGTCTTCCTCGTGTCTGTTTTTTAGTATCTCAAAAGTCTTGTATTTTACACGTTCTATTCGCTCGTCTACCAGAGCAGTTTCGTCTATTCCTTCACGTTCGGGGTCTTTGTCGAAACCATTAAAGCTAGTTGCTATGCTTACCAACAGCATAACTTCTGAGGCGTTTTTAACCTCTATGTAGCCTTTTTTATTTTTTATCTTCCCTTCGTCGGTTATTACTTCTATTTGGGTTGCAAAACGCGTTCCGTGTTCTGAGTCAAACTGTACGGCCTCTTCGCCTGCTTTTACGTAACTGGGTTTTGCTACTGTGGGTGCTCTGCCAGAAGCTAGTAGTTGATTTTTGCCTGTAAATACGGTGTGGCTTAGCTGTGAGTCAAACCTTAGCGTAAAGTTTATGCCTTTGGCAGTTTTGCTGCTTAGGCGTATCACCATCACTTTGTCTGGGTATGAGTAAAAATAGTTTCTTGTGATTTCGTTGTCGCCTTCGGTGTATTTTATGTTTACCGAGGCGTTGTCAAGTGAAAGTTCGCGGTAATAATCTTTTACATTTTCGGTGTCAAAATCTAAATATAAGGTGCCCAAAGGAGCGTATGACTCGGAAAATTTTCCTTGTAAATTTCGGATTAAAGAATCGGCTAATTTGTAGTTTTCGTTTTTTAATGCTTCCCTTACACTGGGCAGGTACTTGTAGGCTTCGGGATTCATGTTGGCGTTTACGGGCTCGCCGGACCACAGCGTGAGGTCATTCAAAAATATTTTTTCGGAGTGTGTGCCTCCAAATATGGTAGCACCTTGCGTGCCATTTCCTATCACGAGGGCTTCTTCGAAGTGTTCAGCGGGCTGCTCATACCACAGTTTTAGGTTTTGAGAAAAAAGCTGAAGTGGTAAGAGTGCAAAAAGCCAAAAGATTTTTTTCATGAAAGAACTTATATTGAATTGGTCGAATAAAAACGGTGCTCAAATATAGGCATTTGTGTTTTTTAAACCCAAGAACATAATTCTAATTCCTGATGAGTTTTTTGAAAAAAAACCTTCTAGTCTCAGTCCCGTAACTCACTCATCTCCAAAACCGCTATTTGGGCTTCGTGATTAAGCTCATTATTCTCAACTTCTGAGTCCGGAATTAGGCATTTGCTGTTAATTAACCTCCCGATCAGCATTTTATAGTATTTCTGAATCTTCCATTTTATTTGCCTTCCACGGTTTTTGGGTTTGGTAGAAATGGTGGAGCTCATCTGTCCATTGTGAGAGCCTTGTTCGAAAATAGCGGGGTGTGCCCAATACATCCGCACCACCTTTCTGTCTATCAGGCTGTTGTGCCACCAGTCTATTACCGTATGGCATTTGGTGGTTTTTAGGTCTTCCAATATCCGCTTTGCGGCCGCGAAGTCAATTAAGTATGCTCCAGCCATTCGGCCGTCAATAGCACTGTAGAGACTTTTGCCTTGTTTTTTTTGCCAATAAGAAGGAAACCTAAGCGTTGAGTTTTCTAAAGAAATGATGAATCCACTCGGTAGATTTAAAATCTCCTCGCTCATTAAATCTAACTCCTCCCTTAAGTCTTTTAGAAAGAACGGGTCATTTTCTAAAACCAATGCAAAAGGCAATTTTCGGGCTACTATTTGTTCATAAATAAAAATATGATTTAAGGTACACGAGAGCACCCCGCGAGATAAATCATTCTCTATTCCTTTTGTAAAATATTTGTCGATTAGTTCGGGTGTGAAATTAGATGGGTCGCCGTCTGTGATAAATTCAAAATTGAGTTTTTTTTCTTTGAATAAATCTATGATCCTTTTCTCATGATATTCGTACCCACGTTTGGCATGAACAATGAAAATTGCCTGCTGGGCAATGGAGGTGCTTAGGTTATATTTTTGTGTTTTCATGTGTGTATATGGTAGGTCTAATTTTGGATTTATATCAATATGTTCTTTTTCTATTTCGAAATAAAATTATTTTAATTGGACTGTAATTTTATTACGTGATTTTTTGGGCAAAACCTTAAAATGGTTTAACAATTCCTTGAAATTTTCTATTTGCAGAATTGTGCGATTTCCATTTAAACGAAATTTGAGAAGTATAATTTTAAAAGGAAATTCATTTTTAAAAATAAAAGTGTTTTGAAAAAAAGATGCGTATAGTTAATGGTTTCCCCACAATTAGCTTATTTTTGAGAAACACAAACCTAGCCTTATGAAAATAGTTTATTTAGATTCCTTTACCGTAAATCCGAAAGAAATAGATTTAGAGATTTTTAAAGATTTTGGAGATTTTAAAATGTATGACCGTACCACAGCTACACAGGTTGTAGAGCGGGCTCAAGACGCAGATATTTTACTTGTAAACAAAGTTAAAATCACCGCTGATGTTTTAGAGAAACTCCCAAAGTTAAAGTATATTGGTGTAACTGCCACGGGATATAACATTGTAGACGTTCACGCGGCTGCAGCTAAGGGTATTACCGTTACCAATGCCCGAAACTACAGTTCCATGTCTGTGGCTCAGCAGACTTTCGCCATGATTTTAGCCTTCTCAAACCGTCTGGCAGAGCATGACAATCCCAAAAAGTGGGCTTCGCAGCCTGATTTTTGTTATTACGATTACACCATCACTGAGTTAGAAGGGAAAGTACTGGGGCTGCTCGGCTTTGGTGATATAGGCAAAGCGGTAGCACGGATAGGAATGGCGTTTGGTATGCAGATTATTGTCCATAAAAAGACTCCCTTTGCTGAACCTATTGCGGGCATCACTGAGGTAAGTCAAGATGAACTTTTCAGCAAAAGCGACTATCTAAGTTTGCACTGTCCGCTCACACCCGAAAACGAAGGTTTGGTTAACATCAATCAAATTTCTAAAATGAAATCATCGGCTGTTTTAATCAATACGGCTCGTGGAGGTTTGATAAACGAAAACGACCTGTCGGATGCATTAAATGCCAAACGCATAGCTGGTGCATATTTAGATGTACTTACCGAAGAGCCACCAAAGCCTTCTAATCCGCTTTTGATATCCAAAAACTGCAAGGTGAGTCCACACATAGCATGGGCTAGTTTAGAAGCCAGACAGAAATTGATTCAGATAGTCTACGATAACATCAAAGCATTTTTGGCAGGTTCGCCTCAGAATGTGGTTAAATAAAAAATAGGCCTCAAAACGTTTGCTTTGAGGCCTATTCATGTCTGTGTTTTTGTTCAGATTACCACTTCAAAGGAATCATAACTCTAGCGTTGTCCCACTCAATAGCTATTTGGCTATCCGAAGCAGTGATGCTTAGTTTTTCCATAACACCTTCAGTTCCTCTTACAGGTAATTTTACTTCTGCTACGTTTTTACCCTTTATTTTGTCATACTCATACGCTCCCCACTGCTTAAGTTCAGAGTTTAGTATTACTGTCCACTCAGTAGAAGAAGGAATCGTAAATAATGAATATGTACCTGCTTTTACTTTAGTTCCTGCAAAATTTACGTCTTTTTTGAAAGTTACCTCGGTTGCAGCATTGGCACCTGTTCTCCAAACTTGACCAAAAGGCACTAGGCTACCAAATATTTCTCTTCCTTTTTTAGACGGTTGGCCATATACTACTTTTACGTTTTCGCTTTCGGTAGTGATGGTTGGGCTAGCAGGTGCTTTTTGAGCAAAAGAAGCAGAGGCTACAAACAAAAAGCCTAACAGTACGAATAATGATTTTTTCATTGTTTTAGAATTTATTTAAAATTGATTTCGGCATAATAACGCCTATTTCTCCGAATTAGTTTTTTCTAATAGTTTTTTAGTCATCTCCTCGGGGTTGGTTGGGTTGTCATTTATTGTGTCTGACTCTATCAAACCATCCCTAAGCCTGATTACCCGATGAGCGTAGTTAGCGATGTCTTCTTCGTGGGTTACCATTATGATGGTGTTTCCTTTTGCATGAATATCATGAAATAACTGCATGATTTCGTACGAAGTTTTGGTGTCTAAGTTACCCGTAGGTTCATCGGCCAAGAGTATAGAAGGGTCGTTTACCAAGGCACGAGCTACAGCCACACGCTGCCTTTGTCCACCCGAGAGTTCGTTTGGTTTGTGTAGCGAACGTGTACCTAGGCCTACACTTTCTAGTATTTTTTGGGCTTTGTCGGTTCTGGCAGCTTTTCCGTAGCCCGCATATATAAGCGGTAGGGCCACGTTTTCTAAAGATGACTGACGAGGAAGCAAGTTAAAGGTTTGAAACACGAAGCCAATCTCTTTGTTTCTCACAGCCGCCAATTCGTTTTCTGACATGCCGCTTACGTCTTTGTTGTTAAGAATATAGGTTCCACCCGATGGCGAGTCTAAACACCCAATGATGTTCATGAGTGTTGACTTTCCCGAACCCGAAGGGCCCATAAAAGCCACATACTCGCCTTTGTTTATGGTAATGGTCACGTCTTTAAGTGCATCTATCACTTCAGAGCCCATTACGTACCTTTTAGATATATTTTTAGTTTCAATTATAACCATGCGAAGACCTTAGTTTATGATTTAAACAAAGGTAAAGTTTTCTATGCTGCAATCTCCTATTTTTCTATCAACGAAATATTTAAAGGATAGGTGGTAGAATATCAGAATACACATGTTTCAGATTGGTTTTATTTAGAAAACGTTATTTTTTAAAATGGCCTATTTTTAGATTCCAATTTTGTAAATATTTAATTCGGTTCCGTTTTCATAAACCACTTCTTTTTTTAATAATTCAAAGCCTAGTTTTACCAATAGCCCATTAGAAGGTTCGTTTTCTGGATTTACGATGGCCAGCAATTCATTTATTTTTAATTTGTTTTTAGCAAAATCAATACAGGCATTTGCAGCTTCAAAACCGTATCCTTTTCCTAAATAATCAGGCAAAAATGCAAAGCCCAAATCGGGAAGTTCTAGCTCGGGTCGTTTGATGAAACCACAGCTTCCGATACACTTTTGGCTAGCTTTTTCTGCTACCGTGTATAGTCCAAATCCATTTTCTCTGTAGCTTTTTATGGCTCCGTTTTCCAGATACGCGGCAGCTTCTGCTATGGTATGGACGTTTCGATCGCCAATGTATTTAAGCCAGCCGGGCGAGTTTAGTAGGGCGAGCATAAATTCGGCGTCAGCAATGTTGGCTTCTCTCAATATGAGTCTGGTTGTTTCCAGTATTATCATTATTGTTTTTTTAGGTAAAAAAATGAATTTAAATAAGCGAAAAATCCTTTATACTTGCAGATTAACCTTTGTTTTTATTTATGAAAAAAGTTGATGTATTGATAGTAGGAGCGGGCCCGATAGGCCTAGCCTGCGGTTTAGAATGCCAAAAAGCAGGGCTCGAATACGTTATTTTGGAAAAAGGATGTTTGGTGAATTCGCTTTACAACTATCCCACCACCATGACTTTTTTTAGTACATCAGAAAGACTCGAAATAGGAGAAGTGCCATTCGTTTCTATTGCTGCCAAGCCCACTAGAGCCGAAGCTCTTGAATATTACCGAAGGGTGGTGCAAAGTAAAAAACTGAATGTGCGTTTATTTGAAAAAATGGAAGTATTTATTCCACAAGAAAATAATCAGTATCAAATAGAAACTATAAAAGAAAGTTATTTGGCTCAACACGTAATATTGGCCACCGGTTTTTACGATTTACCCAATACACTTGGCGTGCCAGGTGAAGACCTGCCGAAAGTAACACACTACTACAAAGACCCGCATTTTTATGCTTTTCAAAAAGTGTTGGTGGTTGGAGCTAATAACTCTGCCGTAGACGTGGCTTTGGAAACCTACCGTAAAGGTGCCGAAGTAACCATGGTGATAAGAGACAAAGAAATAGGCAAATCAGTAAAATATTGGGTGCGGCCCGACATTGAAAACAGAATAGCGGAAGGTGCTATCAAGGCATATTTTGAATCAGAAATTATAGAAGTAAGTGAGCACGAAGTGAAAATAAAGACCCCGAACGGTGAAGTTACCCTAGAAAATGATTGGGTTTTGGCCATGACGGGCTATAAGCCGAACTTGAGTTTTCTTGAAAAGATAGGCATTCAACTTTCTGATGATCAGCAAAAGAAACCATTTTTTGATGGAACCACCATGGAGACCAACATGCCCAATGTGTTTTTAGCTGGCGTGATTTGTGGAGGAATGGATACCCGTAGCTTGTTTATAGAAAACTCCAGAGTGCATGCCGAATTAATTATGAATAAGATTTTGGGTAAATAAGAGCAATCTTTTGTTCTTATATTTCTTCAAATTTATTCCTTCGATATTTAAACTTTTCCTTTCATAATATCTTTTGCTTGATTCCTCCATATTTCGTTTGCTTTCACTGAATATCTTTTGGAATCTTTACACAAAAAAAACGCAATGACGCCAATAAAACAAAATACATTTATCAAAAAAGTAAAGGATATCACCATCAGCGGTTCCTTGTCTATGCTTATTTTGAGTGCAGGGCTTTACAGCTGTTCTTCGGGTTCAGATGGTAGCGATTACGGGCAAACAGAAGAAGTATACACCCAAGGCACACGAACCTACATAAAAGAGGTAGCTAAAGGAGAATTTAAAATAACAGAAGAAATAGCCGTTCCTGCTGATAGCTCAAAGGCTATCGTAACGTATTTGGATGGTAGAGAAGAAATACTCACCAAAGAGGCTTCTCAAAAACTTATAGATGATGAAATAGCCAATAACGAAAGTCATATTGGTCACAACAATGGTTTGTCTAATGTGCTTTTATATAGTGGTATTGGGTATTTTTTGGGCAGAACTATGCGTCCCAACTACGGATACTACAGGCCAGATTTTAGAAGGGACGACCGCCAGTCTACCAGCAGCACAGGCATGGTGCCTCGTGGAGGCGTAAGAGACCAAGGCGAAATGAGTAAGTTTTATTCAAGCAACGAAAGCTTCGCGAAGTCAAACGAAGTAAAAAGTACAGTTTCGAGGTCGAGAACTTCGGTTTCTCGTCCAAGTGGAAGCAGAAGCGGATTTTTTGGCTCAGGAAGTAGATCAGGTTTTGGCGGATGATAAAATTACAAACACTTGAAAACTCGCCTTTAGAAACACTTGAAGAAAAAGGTTGGAAATGGATGTTGGGCGAAGACACTTTGCCTTATGTAACCAAAGACATGGTGGTAGTTTCTGAAAAAGAAGCGGAAGCCTATTATGAAGCCGCCAATGAGCTCTATGATATGTTTGTGGAGGCAGCCGAGCATGTATTAAAAAATGATTTGTTCGAAGAGCTAGGCATTCCGCCTAATTTGGTGCCATTAATCAAACATTCTTGGGAAAAAGACGCCTCATGGCACCTCTACGGTAGATTTGACCTTGCGGGTGGTATAGATGGGAAACCCATAAAACTTATAGAATTTAATGCCGATACGGCAACTTGTATTCCCGAAACTGCCGTGGTGCAGTGGGCTTCGCTAAAAGCAAATGGCTTAGACGAGGCAAAGCAGTTTAATACACTCTATGAATCATTGGTTGCGGCTTTTGAAGAGTTAATCGGCGAAAATCCTACCTATCATCCTTCTTTATTAATCAGCACTTTGCCAGGTTCACCAGAAGACGATACCAACATGCAAGTGCTTGCCGAAGCCGCCACTGAGGCAGGTTTTGAGGTTGATTTTGAAAGTATTGTGAAAGTTGACTTTTCTTCTTCAAAGGGTATTTTTAAACAAAACACCAAAGACGGATCATTCGAAAAGTTCGATTATTGGTTTAAGCTGATTCCGTGGGAGTTTATCGCGTGGGATGAGCCTGAGCTTTGTAAAATAATTTCAGACATATGTATGGACGAGAAAGCCATTGTTCTTAATCCGGCATATACCATGCTTTTTCAATCAAAAGGCATCCTTAAAATACTTTGGGACTTAAATCCGAACCATCCGTTGCTTTTAGAAACTAAAGCGAGTCCAATAAAAGGCAAAGACTCTGTAGAGAAAGTAATGTTTGGCAGAGAAGGAGCCAATGTTAGAATTGTAAGTAGCCAAAATGAAACCTTAAGTTTCACCACAGGCGAATATCAAGAGCAAACAAAGGTGTATCAGGCCTTCACCGATTTTCCTACAGATGCCTACGGAAGCTGCTATCAAGCGGGCGTGTTTTTTGCGGGCGAAGCTTGTGGCTTAGGTTTCAGAAAAGGAGGCAAAATATTAGATAATTTGGCTCAGTTTTGTGGCCATGTCATAGTTGATTGATTTTTGATTTATTTAAAATGTGCTGTTTAGGTATTCCAAAACGCATATTTTGGTAGTTTTTTCGTTGAAAAAGTATAATTTGGGTTTTTTAATGTGAAATTGTATTCTACTAATTAATTATTTGACAATCAATAGTTTAATAAAATATTTATATTAAAATAAGTAAACCTAAAAATATTATTCGTACTTTTGCGGACTTTTTAGGTGTATTACGCCTCAGAATATCGAAAAAACTAAAATCCTTTTGTAAGGAAAAAAATGCAAGAAATAAGAAATATCGCCATCATTGCTCACGTTGACCACGGTAAGACTACCCTTGTTGACAAAATTATCCATGCTTCTAAAATCTTTAGAGAGAATCAGGAGTTTGGAGACTTAATACTTGACAACAACGACCTTGAACGTGAACGTGGAATCACTATTGTATCTAAGAACGTTTCGGTTAGATACAAAGGCGTTAAAATCAATATTATTGACACTCCTGGTCACGCCGATTTCGGTGGTGAGGTAGAGAGAGTTTTAAAACTAGCTGACGGAGTAATCCTTTTGGTAGATGCGTTTGAAGGTCCTATGCCTCAGACGCGTTTTGTATTAGGAAAAGCTATTGACTTAGGTCTTAAGCCTATTGTAGTAGTAAACAAAGTAGACAAAGAAAACTGTAGACCAGACGAAGTACACGAAAACGTGTTTGATCTAATGTTTAACCTAAATGCTACTGAAGATCAGTTAGATTTCCCTTGTCTTTATGGTTCGTCTAAGCAAGGATGGATGAGTACAGATTGGAAAGTTCCTACAGATAATATCACGGCTCTTTTAGATTCAATCATTGAGAATATTCCTCCTACCCCAATCGTAGAAGGACCACCTCAAATGCAAATAACTTCACTTGATTACAACTCTTTCGTAGGTAGAATTGCCATCGGTAGAGTAGCGAGAGGTGTTTTGAAAGAAGGTATGAACGTTGTGTTGTGTAAAGACAACGGCGTATTTAAGAAAATGAAAATCAAAGAACTTCAAACATTTGAAGGTCTTGGTAGAGTAAAAGTTGATTCAGTTACGTGTGGAGATATTTGTGCGGTTACTGGTCTTGACGATTTCGAAATCGGTGACACTGTTGCTGATGGCGAAAACCCAGAGGCACTTCCAAGAATCTCTATTGATGAGCCTACTATGAACATGCTCTTTACTATTAACAACTCACCGTTTTATGGTAAAGAAGGTAAGTTCGTTACGTCTCGTCACGTAAGAGAAAGATTAATGAAAGAAACTGAGAAAAATCTTGCTCTTAGAGTAAAACAAGGTGATTCTGAAGATAAGTTTATCGTTTACGGTAGAGGTATTCTTCACTTGTCAGTTTTGATTGAAACTATGCGTCGTGAAGGATACGAGCTTCAAGTAGGTCAGCCTCAGGTACTTTACAAAGAAGGACCAAACGGAGAGAAACTTGAGCCAATCGAGACTTTAGTAGTTGACGTTCCTGAAGAAACTGCAGGTAAAGTGATTGAATTAGCTACACAACGTAAGGGTGAGCTTTTGATTATGGAACCAAAAGGAGACCTTCAGCACTTAGAATTTAATATCCCTTCAAGAGGACTTATAGGTTTACGTTCAAACGTACTTACTGCTACTCAAGGTGAGGCTATCATGAACCACAGATTTAAAGCGTATGAGCCTTACAAAGGTGCTATTCCAGGAAGAATCAACGGTTCAATGATCTCTATGGGTAACGGACCAGCAGTTGCTTATGCAATTGACAAACTTCAGGAAAGAGGTGAGTTCTTTATTGAGCCAGGTGAAGACATCTACATGGGTATGGTTGTGGGTGAGCACAGTCGTCAAAACGATATAGTGGTTAACCTTCAAACTGCTAAGAAGTTAACTAACATGCGTGCTTCTGGATCAGACGATAACGTTAAGATTCAACCTAAGACGCAATTCTCTCTTGAGGAGTGTATGGAATATATCCAAAAAGATGAGTACTTAGAGGTTACTCCTAAGTCGCTTAGAATGAGAAAGATATATCTAGACGAAAACGAAAGAAAACGTATGGAGCGTATGTCTGATACCAATGCGGCATTGGCATAAGTTTTAACTTATACTATTATAAAACCTCAGTGTAGACCTCTACATTGAGGTTTTTTTTTTAGCTTTGAATCCGAATTGTTCGGTTCAAAATGATTTAATATTAAAAGAAATATATACCAAAATACACATGAAACAATATTTGATTTTTGCCAACGATGCCACCGACGAAAAAGCCCTAGAAAGAAGAATGGAAGTAAGGCCTAGGCACTTTGAATACATTAAAAAAATGAAGGCCAGCGGAAACTTCGTGATTGGCGGTGCTCAACTTTCGGAGGAAGAAACCATGAATGGTTCTGCTATAATTTTACAGTTTGAAACCGAAGCTGATCTGCAGCAATACCTTGCAAATGAACCCTACATATTAGAAGGTGTTTGGGGCGAATATAAAGTGATTCCATTTAAAGTAGCAGCTGTTTGATGATGGTAACTTCTCCCACTTTATATATGCAGCGGGCTCTAGACTTGGCCGGTTTGGCTATAGAGTCTGTAAGCCCCAATCCGATGGTGGGCTGTGTGATAGTGCATAATGGCGAGATAATAGGAGAAGGTTACCATGCCCAATATGGTGGACCCCATGCCGAGGTTAACGCCGTAAGTTCAGTTAGAGATAAATCTCTTTTAAATGAAAGCGAAGTCTATGTAACGCTAGAGCCCTGTTCGCATTTTGGCAAAACCCCACCTTGTGCAGATTTGCTTATAAAGCATCAAGTAAAAAAAGTGATTGTGTGTAACTTGGACCCCAATCCATTGGTTGCGGGCAAAGGGCTACAAAAGCTCCGAGATGCAGGCATAGATGTACAAGTTGGATTGCTTGAACAGGCCGGACTGGAGTTAAATAAGCGTTTTTTTAAAGCCATGCAAGCAGGTTTGCCTTTCGTGATTGTAAAATGGGCCGAAACCGCAGACGGGTTTGTAGCAAATGCTGACTATTCGCCTTTGGCTATTACAACCGCTACATCTAACCTGATTGTGCACAAGTGGAGGTCCGAAGAAGACGCTATTTTGGTAGGTAAGCACACGGTAGAAACCGATAACCCCAGTTTAAATGTCAGAAATTGGCCTGAGGGAAAAAATCCCGTTCGTGTAGTTTTAGATAGAAACAATTCACTTGGTGGAGACTTTAAGGTATTTGACCAAACTCAGAAAACCTTGGTTTATAACTTAGTTAAAGAGTCAGAAAAGGAAAATCTGCAGCATATTAAAATTAATGCGGATACTGAATTTTTACTAGCTGTTCTAAGAGATTTAAAAGCCAAAGGGATTCATTCTGTTTTTGTGGAAGGAGGACCGACTTTAATCAAGGCTTTTTTTGATGCAAAACTGGTAGATGAAGTTCGAGTGTTTAAAAATGATAAGGCTCTCAAAGATGGAATAGCAGCACCGCATGTGCCCGCGGGCTTTGTTTTAAAAGAAAACCACCAAATCATAAATGATAACCTCCGTATTTATCGGAAATAGATTTGGATTCGGTTTATAGGTTCAAAAACTTTATACAAACACCACTTTAAAAATTTCAACATTTTAATTTTACACACTTTCCAACCTTTTTTCGTTATTTTGAATCAGTTAAAATACCCTTTGAGCTAATAATTAGCTCCCTTATTTCAAGTTATGCGAGACGAAAAGCAAATAGTGAATGCCTGTATCCAGCAAGATCGGGTAGCACAGCGTCAGCTCTATGAGCTTGCCGCACCAAAGCTTTATGTCTTGGCCAAAAGGTACATGAAAAATGCCGACGAAGCTCAAGATGTGCTTCAAGACGCTTTTGTGAAGATTTTTGGTAATCTCGGTGGGTTTAGATTTGACTGCCCGCTGGAGGCTTGGATGAAACGGATTGTAATCAACACCGCACTCAAAGCCATTCAGAAAAACGGACAAATGTTTAAAACTGACATTGAAGATTACCATGGCGAATTGGGGGATACTCCGCACAACTTGGGTTTAGAAAACCTGAAAATGGAAACACTTTTGGGATATATACAAGACTTGCCTGACGGTTGTCAGACGATTTTTAACCTGTATGCCATTGAAGGGTTTAAGCACCATGAAATTGCGGATTTGTTACAGATTTCGGAGGGAACTTCTAAATCGCAGTTTTCGAGGGCACGCCAACTTTTGGTAGAAAAAATAAGGAAAGAAGAAATTTTAAGTGGACAAAAGTAAGGATTGAAATATATGGAATCTAATCATAAATCTTTCGAACAGCAGTGGCAAGAAGCTCTCAATGAGGCTTCTGAGACGCCGCCTGCTATGGTTTGGGAGAAAATAGAAGAAAAACTCGACCAAAAGAAGTCCAAGCGGGGCTTTGTGTTTTGGCTTGGACATAGAGGCGTGCAGGCCGGTTTGGCGGCTATGCTCATCTTGGCTTTGGCTGTATTTGTTGGGCCTGAATATTTTGGTGAAACAAAAGCTTCAAAAGAAGTTTTTGCTTCAAATGCAAATGACAAAAACGCTAAACTTGAACCGAAAGAATTAGGGAATACTATTAAAACAGAGCAATTGGCCGCTAATGAAGCCATTGCTTTAGACAAATTAAAAGACGAATCAATTTCAAAAACTGCAAAAGGAAGCATTTCATTCAAGCAAAAAATAAGAAACGAAATTTCTACTGTAGGCCAGGTGGCTGCCCTGAGAAATGATAAATCAGTAATAGGAAATCCTGATAACTCAGGAATTGGAGTAGCAGAAGCAAATTTGCCTTTGGCAAATAGCCGCATGCTTTTTGGTTCTCAGGCCATTGCTACAAATAACCAAAAGCGGCTACAAACAAAAGTTGAATACATGGCATCTTTGCCATTTGACCCGTTTGGTTCTCGGTTTGTAAACAAACGATCTAAATTGGAATATTACGACCTCAAAGAAGATGCAGAGGTCAATGAAGTGGTGAAACAAAAAATCTACTTAGGTTTTCAGTCGGGTGTGGCTCCTTTTAACCCAAACTACGCTTCGTCTAACTTCAGAGGAGAAGCACTTTCTGCTTCTAGAGGAGATCAGTCGACTGCATTTACCAATAAATCTGCTGACGTGGCAGATAATATGGGAATTACGGGACAGGGAATTAGCAATAATGTACTTCCCAATGCCTTACCAAATAGTAGTTTTCAAAACGGCCGTTCGCTTAACTTGGGCTTTTCGGTTGGGAAAAAGATATTTAAAAAACTGGGCTTTGAGTCTGGTTTGAGGTTGCTTAGGGGGAGTTCTACCCTAAACTCAAACGTATATGCCGTAAATAACGAAACTGGTGAAGTTAGGTCATTTTTTGAGACTAATTATTTAAGTAATGCTGCGGTAAATACCAATACGATTATATCGGTCCAGTCTTCGGATAGGCAGTTATATAATTATCTTAATGTTCCTTTTCAGTTGACCTATGCCATTCCTATTTTGCCAGTTTTAGAAGTAGAGGTGCTGGCAGGCGTATCTACCGATTTGTTTTTACAGAGCAGAATCAACAATTCGAGTAGCATGGAGCAATCACTAAATGCTCAGAATTCAAAATTTAATGCCCTGAACTTAAGTGGCTTAGAAGGTCTAAGGCTTAACTATGCCGTAAGTAGAAACTGGGAGCTTAACTTTGGAGCCGGATATCAGCATGCCTTGTTTTCAGGCTTAGACAATGGCAGCCCGCTAAGTTTTAAACCCCGAATGTTTGGAGCCAACTATGGCGTAAAATATAAGTTGCATTGATAATTTGTTTTAGATGTTTAAGCACAAAGAAGCCGCCATTTGGTGGCTTTTTTGTTGCCTTTTTCGCTTGTTTTTACCGATAAATAACAAGTTGGGATGTTTGAGATTTTTTTGTTTGAAATGGGTTAGTTTTGGGGGATAGTTTTAGTGGCACTTCTTTTTAATCTAATTATTTTTTTCAAATGGAAATCCCAAAGTTTCATCAGACATTTACTCCAATATTGACCGTTTTGAGTGATGGAGAAGTTATGCATCACAGAGAAATGAGTCAATTGGTGGTGGATAGGTTTTATTCTAAACTAACAAAAGAACAACTTGAAGAAAAGACCAAAAGTGGCGACTTATTAATTTTTAATAGGATAGCATGGGGGAAGTCTTATTTGAAAAAAGGCGGTTATATTCAGTTTCCCAAAAGAGGTTTGGTTCAAATAACTGAAAAAGGTAAAATCTCTATTTCAAAAAATTTGTCTCTAAATGATGTAGAAAATACCGAAGATTTTTTGGAGTTTTATAATGAAGAAAACGATAAAGTAATTGCTCCTAAAACTTATATTGAGAATGCATCCCCACAAGACTTAATAGATGCTGGTTTTGAACAGATTGAATCTGAAGTTAAGATTGAATTATTGGATAAATTGAAAACAATTGATCCCTTTTATTTCGAAAGAGTGATTTTGATTTTATTGAAAAAAATGGGATATGGAGAATATCAAGAAACTTCTAAATCAGGAGATGGCGGAATAGACGGAATAATCAATGAAGATAAATTAGGCTTAAATAAAATTTATATACAAGCCAAAAGATATGGAGAAAGTAAGGTTAGAGAAAAAGATATCCGCAACTTTATTGGAGCAATGAGTGGCGATACACAGAAAGGTGTTTTTGTGACGACTTCAAGTTTTGATATTGGAGCAACTAAAAAAGCTCATGATGCTCATCATACCATTATATTGATTGATGGCCCTAAACTAGTAGAGTTAATGCATTTATATACAGTTGGTGTTCAAATAAAACAGACGTATGAAGTCAAAGAAATTGATAACGATTTCTTTGAAGATCAATAACAAACCCAAAAGTTGAAAACAGAAGTTTACGTATTTAGTGGCCTTGGTGCCGATTATCGAGTATTTCAAAATATAGAATTAAATGATTTTAACCTAAATCATATTTTGTGGATTCCACCACTAAATGATGAATCAATTGCGGCTTATGCAAAGAGATTGCTAAGTCAAATTAAAACGCCAAATCCTGTTTTAATAGGCCTGTCTTTTGGTGGAATTATGGCTGTAGAGGTGGCTAAAATCATTGAAGTCAATAAGGTGATTTTAATTTCTTCAATTAAAAGTAAGTATGAAATTCCGCCCTATTTTCGGCTTGCAGGTAAGTTTAAACTTCATCGGCTTTTGCCTACCAAATTCCTGAAAACTGCCAATTTTTTGAGCTATTGGTTTTTCGGAATAGAAACTAAAATAGATAAGCAGCTTTTAAAACAAATACTTTTTGATACCAATCCCCAATTTTTAAAATGGGCCATTAATGAAATTGTTATGTGGAAAAACGAAATAATATTGAATAATATATATCATATTCACGGTAACAATGACCACATTTTGCCCTCGCTCTATATTAAACCTGACGTTTTAATACCTAGGGGAGGCCATTTTATGATACTAAATAAAGCAGTACAAATAGAAGCAATATTAAATACCCACTTGAAACAATAATACCACAAATGCAACGAATAAACCGCCTAATCGTCGCAAAATATGCAACGATTAGGTGAAAATTAAAAATGGCCAAGCAAAACTGCTCAGCCATTTTCGTGAAATATTATATACAAACTGCTAAATAAGATGAATAAGTACTAAGAAAAATAAGTACTCCAAGTCTCAATCTACATAAACCGTTCCGCTACTTGCCGAAATCGTCACTGCGGTGCCGCCGCCATTCACGCGTCCTTTCACATAGCCTTTGTCTAGCGAGTTAGAAACTTCTTTAAGTTTGGCACTTTTTATTCTCGAACCCTTGATGTTTAAGTCCATTCCTTTGTTAAACGGCAAGTCTACGTGTATGTTTCCAGAGCTGGTTTTTAAAGTTAGTGTCTCTCCCAATGTTATGTCTTTTGCGTCAATGCCGCCCCCGCTTGTGGTAGCCGACAGGTTGCCTTTTATCATGTTTAGGTTTATGCCGCCACCCGAGGTCGCCACATCCAAGCCGCCGTCAGCATTGTCTACTCTTATGCTACCACCGCTTGTTTTTGCTACCACCTTGCCTTTCAGGTTTTTAAGGTTAAGTGAGCCGCCTGATGTCATCAGGTCTATATTGCCTTTGGCGTTTTCTACTTGTATGCTTCCGCCGCTCGTTTTCAGGTTTACGTCACCTTTTCCATTCATCAGCGATATCGATCCGCCCGAGGTTTTACCCATCACATTTCCTTTCAAATTCTCCAAAACCAAGCTGCCGCCGCTGGTCTTAAAGTCCAACTGCCCGTTTAGCCCCATCAAGCTTATAGACCCACCGCTGGTGATTGCATTTAAGTTTATTTCGCTCGGTACCTTTAATTCAAAACTTATCGAGAGGCTGTTTCTCCAATCCATTTTTCCTTTCGGTTTTGCCTCGCATATCAAAGTGTTATTTTCCACTGCTATTTTTAGGTCATATTGTTGAAGGCGATCCTCTATTTCAGACTTAGAAAGGCCATTTAAGCCGTTGTTGCCTTTTATTTTTACCTTTACAGTTGCGTTTTTGTCGGCCCCTCCCTCTACGTTTATGTGTCCGCCCGAGGTCTTGATATCCACTTTCATAAACGATTCCGCATTGAAAGTTTTCGTTTGGTAAGCAGCATCCTGTGCCAAGCACATCACCGTACTCAATAAGGCCAATAATAAAATATTTAGTTTTCTCATGTTTAATAGTTTTTTCCTAATAGATGCAAAAACTCTTCGAAAGTTGCACCCTACCATTAAAATACCCATTTTTTATTTAGAAACAGTGGCAATGTATTTTTTGGGCAGCCGGGCGGGCTTTCGCCACTCGCTCTTTGTGTACATGCTAAGGCATGCACACAAAGGAGCTCAAACAATGGCTCTATCCCTGCTGCTCATACTTTGTCTTAAATTTAATTATATCTCACAAACTCACATTCCTGATTTTTAAATAAAACCCAACGGACCATTCCGATAAGACATTTTTATTATTTTTAATCAAGCCTATTTATTACTTCGGCCATAAATTTTGTAGGTTTGTTATATAATTTCATCAAGACAATCATGACAAAAGCCATAGAACTCGAAAGCATCTATGCGGCGGCTACCATACTAAAAAATGTAGCCAACAAAACGCCCTTGCTATATAACACAAATCTCTCTGAGCGATACGGTGCCAACGTATACCTTAAGCGAGAAGATTTGCAAGTTGTGCGTTCATATAAAATCAGAGGAGCATACAATAAGATGGCCACGCTCACCAAAGAAGAATTGGAGAACGGCGTAGTATGTGCCAGTGCGGGCAATCACGCCCAGGGAGTGGCGTATGCCTGTAATAAAATCAAAGTGAAAGGCACTATTTTTATGCCCACTACTACACCCGCCCAAAAAATCAAGCAAGTGAAAATGTTTGGTAAAGAATGGGTAGAAGTAAAATTAATAGGTGACACCTACGACGACTCCTTCGATGCCGCCAAACTATTCATAGACCAAACCGGGGGCGTATTTGTACACCCATTTGACGATCCAGACGTAATCGCCGGCCAAGGAACCGTGGGTTTAGAGATATTTAAAGACGCTGACTTTAAGATAGATTATTTGCTTTTCGCCATCGGTGGTGGCGGTTTAGCAGCAGGTGTTAGCACGGTTTTTAAAGCCCTAAGTCCCAAAACGATATTAATAGGCGTAGAGCCCGAAGGTTCGCCCACCATGCAGGTGTCTATTGCCAACGGCAAAGTTACGCCGCTAGAACACATCGATAAATTTGTGGATGGGGCGGCCGTAAAACGAGCAGGCCAAATCACGTTTGAAATCGTGAAAGACAAACTTGACGAAATCAGGCTGATACCTGAAGGGAAGGTCTGCTCTACCATATTACAATTATATAACGAAGAGGCTATAGTAGCCGAGCCAGCAGGTGCACTTTCGGTATCGGCACTCGATGGGCTTAAAGACAAAATCAAGGGCAAAAACGTAGTCTGTATAATAGGAGGGGGCAATAACGACATCACCCGTACCGAAGAAATAAAAGAACGCTCATTGCTATATGAAGGACTGAAGCACTATTTTATCATCAAGTTTTTGCAGCGTTCTGGAGCCATGAAAGAGTTTTTGGAGGAAGTTTTAGGGCCTACGGTAGATATCGTATTTTTCGAATATTCTAAAAAAACAGCCCGTGAGCGGGGCCCGGCATTGGTGGGCATTGAACTTGCCAAAAAAGAAGAGTTTGCCGCCCTTTTGGAGCGAATGGAAAAAGCTAATGTGCAGTTTACCTACATAAACGATAAGCCAGATCTTTTTGAGTTTTTGATCTAAAAACTAAAACTCTAGTAAGAAATTTAGTTGTTGTCCATAAAAAAATGCCCCAAAAGGGGCATTTTGCATATTATGTATTTTCCAATTGTCTATGCATTCTAAATAAGGGGTAAAGCCCGATGTTTTTATTCAACAATCTAAAAAGGATGAAATTATTCTTGGCTTAAAATTTCATTTTGTTCTTAATCCAAAAGCGATAAAATGTCATCTGAGTTAAGCGATTTCATGAAGCCCTCTTCGTTAGTAATGAGGTCGTTAAATAGTTGTTTTTTTGTATTTTGAAGATCCAATATCTTCTCCTCAATCGTATTTTTTGTAATAAATTTATAGCTAAATACCGTGTTAGTTTGCCCAATTCGGTGAGCTCTATCTATCGCTTGGGCTTCTATAGCGGGGTTCCACCACGGGTCCAATATAAATACATATTCGGCCGCAGTAAGGTTTAGACCCACCCCGCCGGCTTTAAGTGATATCAAAAATACCTTTACGTCAGGGTTTGTCTGGAATTTATCTACCAAGTCTTGTCTGTTTTTGGTAGCTCCATCTAAGTAATAATACGGAATTTTGGCGTCGTCTAGTTTCTTTCGGATAAGCGTAAGATGCTTTACGTATTGGCTAAATACCAGGGTTTTGTATCCTTCTTCGGCCACATCTTGCAGTTTATAAAACACATCTTCGTCTTTGCCCGAGCCGCCTTCATAGTTTTCGTCTATCATGAGCGGGTTGTTGGCCAGCTGTCGTAGCTTGTTTAAGCCCTGCAGCACCATAATGTTCGACTTCTTGATGCCTTCTTTGCCTACTTCGTTTAGCAGCTGATTTCTAACATACGATTTCGTTTCTTCATAAATACGCTCTTGCTCGTCTGTCATTTGACAATACTGCACGGCCTCTATTTTTTCAGGTAAGTCTTTGGCTACTTGGGACTTGTGCCTGCGGAGCATAAACGGTTTTATTTTGGCGAAGAGCTTATGCAAGACTGCTTCGTCTTTTTGTTTTTCAATCTGATTTTGAAATTGATTCTTAAAATATGATGCCGATCCCAACAATCCTGGATTTACAAAACTCATCTGAGACCACAGGTCCGTGGTGCTGTTTTCGAGCGGAGTACCAGTCAATATCAACCTGTTTTGGGTATTTAACTTCATCACAGATTTAAATATAATGGAGGTAGAATTTTTTATTGCCTGCGATTCATCCAATATGGCGTAGTTAAATCTAAAGTTTTTGATAAAATCAATGTCTAACCTCAACACTCCATATGAACAAATAATAAGGTCGTAGGCACCAAAAAACTCGGTAGACTTAGCTCTATTTCCTCCAAAATGTATCAAAACCCGCATCAAAGGCGTAAATCTTTGGGCTTCTTTTTGCCAGTTGTAAATAAGTGAAGTGGGCATCACTAATAAACTCGGGGCGTCGGGTTTTTCTTCTTTTATTTTTTGTAAAAAAGCCAGCGTGGTTACGGTTTTTCCTAGTCCCATGTCATCTGCTAAGCAGCCGCCAAACTTAAAGTCTCTTAAGAAATGCAGCCAGTCGTATCCTGCTTTTTGGTAAGGTCTTAGTTCTCCTTTAAAGTGCTTAGGAAGCTCCACTTCGGCTATTTCTTCAAAGTTCTTTAGCGTCTGAAGTTTTCTGCTCATCATAGTCACCGCCAATCCTTGAACCTCGAGGTCATTTACCATGCCTATGTGCTGCTTATGCAGGGTAGGGTTTTCGTTATCGTCCATTTCGAGGTTCGAAAAAAGCTCCGAATACCGCACAAACCACTCTTTGGGTATTACGGCCATTTGGCCATTTGGCAACTCAAACTCTCTGATGTTATTCAAAATATACTTACGAAGTTTTACAAAAGGGATGCTGTAGTCGCCAAATTCTACGAGTGTATAAATGTCAAACCAGTCATTTTTTTCTTCTATTTTTAGTTCCAGTTTACTGTTTCCAAGAAAATACCTGACTTTGTTTTTTAGATTTTGAACTACCTCTAGTCCCGCCTGTTCTAAGCTATTTCTGTTGGCATGAAGCCAATCTAACACTTCATCTTTCGGTAGCGTTAATCGGCCATTTTTTAGGTTAAGACCCAGTTTTTTAACGGCTAACAGTACCTCTTTTTCACGGTCGAGGTCTTTTTTTACTTTATGAAAAACCCAACTGTCTTCTGATTTTTCGAGATTTACATAAGAGGGATTACTAAAATTGTCAAACCTAAACTCAAAAGAACCGTACTTAAACGAAAGGTCCACATACATTTTGGTTTCCTCCGCCTTATCAATTTGTATTTTTTTCTGGCTACCAAATAGTTCTTCTTGCTGCAAAAGTTGGTTTTCTATTTCGGTAATAATTAGCTGAGGTGAGCCTTCGTGCTCTTCGTTTATGATTTCAAAGCCCTTCGCAAAAACATTAAAATTGGCCACCAATGGCACTATGAATTTGTGATAGTAGGTATCTTCTATTTTTTTCGGAATAATGATGTTCGGCTTATTTAGAAAAGGTTTTATTTTTTTACCATCGGCATATTTATCAAACAGATACATTTTGTCTTCGAGTAGCATGGCTGCCGGAAGGTCATTGATAATGGTGGCATTTTTAAACTGAAATTTTACTTTGTCAGGGCCACACTTTATAATCGGGTAGTAGATGGTTTGCTCTTCTTGTCGTTCAAAATGAAAATACGCTTTGGCGGGCTCCTGCATTATTTGTATTTCTTTCCAGGTCGGTATGCCGTCATTGCTCATTATAAAAAATGACTTGGTCCTGATCTTCGAAAAAATCTCTTTTCGGTGATTGTCTAGGTAGCTTTCTATGGTCTCTTTGAGAAGTTTATCGCCTTTTTCAGAATCAAATACCCGGGTGAAAAACTCTTGGGGGGTTATTTTTCTGGTATTGAATTTTTTCAAAATAACATCTTGCTGAATATTGTCCATCAGTTTTACCAAATCAAAATCTAGCTGGTCAAGACCTGAAGCAAATTCCTTGATGTTTTTTGAAGAAACGTTTTGGGTTTGATAGGTGATTTCTCCTTTCGCATTGAGCTGAACTACATACGATTCCAGCAAATACCCCAAGTATTCGTGCTCAAAAAGGCTGTAAATTATTTTAAAGGGCTCGGCTGGAGAAACAAACATTTATTTTTTTGGCTACTTAAATTTAGAAAAACGGAATCAAAAATAAGGCTTTGAATCCGCTCTTCAAAGCAAAACTACGGGATGTGAATAACTTTTAATGTTTTTAACTTTATCTTAATTTTTCTGATTGGAAAAGGCGATTTTTTAGTTTTATTTAGTCTAAACTCGAAACAATTAGGCGGCTCTTAAATAATTACTTCGAAAAAAAATGATATTTTTGTCATCAGAATATTTTATTAACGATATCAAATCAATTTTTTATGGGATACGGATTACTTAAAGGTAAGAAGGGAATCATCTCTGGGGCATTAGACGAAAACTCTATCGCTTGGAAAGCTGCACTTAAAGCCAAAGAAGAAGGAGCAGAAATAATTTTGACAAATGCACCCATCGCGATGCGTATGGGAGAAATAAATAAATTGGCAGAAATGTGTGATGCCAAAATAGTTGCTGCTGACGCTACTGATGTGGCCGATTTAGAGAAACTTTACAGAGAAGCAATGGATACCTTCGGTGGTGGTGTAGACTTTGTGCTTCACTCAATCGGTATGTCTCCAAACATCCGTAAAGGAAAAGAGTATGGCGACCTTAACTACGATTGGTACATGAAGAGTATCGATGTATCAGCTTTGTCATTTCATAAGTTTATGGCCGTGGCTGAAAAGCTTGATGCCATTAACGAATGGGGCTCGGTAGTAGGCTTAAGCTATATTGCGGCTCAACGTACGTTTTCTTTCTACACTGACATGGCAGATGCTAAGGCGGTGCTTGAGTCTATCGGTAGAAGCTACGGATATCGTTATGGAAAAGCTAAAAATGTACGTGTAAATACTATTTCTCAGTCGCCTACAAAAACAACTGCCGGCACGGGCATTGGTGGTTTCAACGCGTTTTATGAGTATGCCGAAAAAATGTCTCCGCTAGGCAATGCCTCAGCTGAAGACTGTGCAAACTACATCATTTCGTTGTTCTCAGACTATACACGTATGGTTACTATGCAGAATTTATTCCACGACGGCGGATACTCTATGACGGGTATTTCAGCAGAAGTTTTGGATATGATTACGCCAGGAGAATAAGATTTAATCGTTCGATTTTATACAGAAAGCCATGCATTTTATGCGTGGCTTTTTTTGTTGGGTGAAATTATCATGCATTTCGTGCAATTAAGTTTTTTTTTAGACTTTTACTCAAAAAAAAGACCACCATTGGGTTTCCAATGGCAGTCTTTTTAGATTCTATTTACAAATACTTACGGCAATAAAACTTTGTCTATCACATGAATGACACCATTTGTGGCTAAAATGTTTGCTGAAGTTATAGTAGACGATCCACTACTTTTTCCTATCACTTTGGCACCTGCTGTCAAATCAAATTTCACTTTTTCAGTTGAGGCTGTCGCCACATCTCCGCTTACGTTGGGTAAGTCTGTAGAAAATACTCTGCCTGGTACTACGTGATACAGCAACACATTGGTCAAAAGTGTTTTATTTGAAGCAGCTAGCAAGGTGGACTTCGGGATTGTCTTGTACAGTTCGGTAAATGCCGCATTGGTTGGTGCAAATACCGTTAGTCCGTTTTGAGATGCCGTTGAAAGAGCCGTGGCTACTGCTGGGTCGGCTGCTAAAACCAAGGACACCAATTCCGAAAAGTTAGTATTGCCCGATGCTACTTGTACCAAGTTTTGACTCGGTGGCACTATCACATTGTCTATCACATGCACTACTCCGTTTGAAGCGTCAACATCAGTTGCAATAACTTTGATGTTTCCATTGATATACACACCACTTGAGTTCACTGATAGATAAATATTATTTGCACCGTTTAGCGTGGTAGCACTTCCGCTTTTTACACTTGCAGCTTTCACTTCCCCAGCTATAACGTGTGAAGTAAGTATGGGAGTGAGGGCCTCTTTGGTCAAACCATCTAAGCTTGTGATGCCCGCTTTAGCAAATGCCGCATTGTTAGGTGCAAAAACCGTAAATGGACCCGTGCCTTGTAGTGCTGAAACCAAATCTGCCTTGGTCAAAGCAGCCGTCAATGTAGAAAATTGGCTGTCTGAAGTGGCTACATCCACAATATTGTTAGTTTTCATTTCCTCTTCTTCACAAGAAGTTAAAGAAAAGCCTGCGATAAGTAGTGCAAACAATTGAAGCTTTAAATTTCTCTTTTTCATGATTGATATAAATTTGGTTTGTTTGGTGGTCTAATCTTTCGTTTTATCAAAATGTTTATTGACTTATCGTTTTTCTACCCCAAAAAACTGAATTCTAATAAAAATCTAATGTTGATGTTTTGTGATTTAGAGGGTTAATCTATGCACTAAATATGATTGTTTGATTCTGTTTAAAAGAGGTTTTTAGCTATTGGTATTGAGTAAAGGAAACTATATTTTTAAATTTATTTCTACTGTCAAACGGTTAATTCTTATTTTTTTAAAAACATAGCTTAAACCTACCATTGAAGCCATTTTTTAATCATTTTGAAAAACACCCCCTTTCATTTACTGTGTCGCCTGCCAGCGGGGCCTCCATTTTTTTTCGAAAAAAAAACGGAGCAAAAAAAACTGCACGGCAGCGGCCGACCGTCCTGCAAACTCGCACAATTAAAATTCTTATTGTCAAGGTTCTAATAAAAATATACTTCCCAAAAGAATTTTAACAGTGCTCAAACAGTGCAGGGCGATGTAAAGATATATTTTCTATTTTTTTATCCGTTTGACAGTAATTTTTTTCTAAGTCATTTAGCTTCTGCAAAAGGTGCATATCATAGTTATAGATTGGAAATTATTCAAGTCTTATATTTTGATTTTTTAAGAGTTAAATGTTTGCTAATATCATTTTTAGAAATTAAATTACTTCACTAATATAACTTTTAAATGAAAAAAATCCAGCTCACTTTATTATTGATTTTCCTTTCTTTTAATCTTTTTTCACAAACAAAATCTATTGAGACTCCTCCTATTGAAAAAATCATTTTCGATACCAATAAAAAACAATACTTAGCGGGAGAAAACCTAGATTTGAGTTTCGAGATTTTAAATGCCAAATCACATGAGGCTTCTAATGTTTCAGTCCCGGTTTATGTAGAATTGGTTTCTCATAATATTGTAGTTCAACGCTGGGTGGTTAAAAATTTGGGACAGAAAAATAGCTATACGTTTACGTTGCCACCTGATTTGTTTTCTGACTATTATCAACTTAGGGTATATACCAAATGGTCTTTAAATTTTCAATTTGACCATGTTCCCACAAAAAACATTCTAATTCTATCAAGTTATTATCGGAATGAGATCACTCAAAAGTCTCAGCCTTTAAAAGTCAAAAATATAGATGTATTTGCCGAAAGTGGTAAAGCTCTTTATGGCAAAGAATGTAGGTTTTTGATTGAAATTAAAGACGAGTTCGGTAATTATACCGAAGCTAGTTTGCAACTAGTGACTGATAAAAATGAAGTTCTTAGGGAAATAGAAATCGGTCAAAATGGGATTGGGTATTTTTCATTTGTGCCTCAATTTAATCTCCAATATTTTTTGGTTTTGGAAAACAAAAAAGTCAAACTTGAAATATTAGAAACAGGTGTGATTTTAGCTGCAGATTATTTGCCTATTCAAAACCAATGGAGGGTTGTAATTCAAAAAAGTGAAGAATTGGAAAAACTATTTGTTTTAGCCCATTTGAGGGGAAATGTTTTCTTTCAAAAAGAACTTGATGCAAATACTGCTAGTACGGTATTCTACATCGAAAACGATTCGTTTCCTAAAGGAATAATAAATTTGGCTGTAATTAATGATAAAAATGAGGTTTTGAGTGAACGAGTACTTTCTAATTCGGTGGACTCACTTAATGCCATATTAGATAATGCTGAACTTGAAAAGCCAATTGTGAATACTGATAATCTGTATCTTAAAAATGTAGAATTGATTTCAAATCGGAATATATTGTTTAACTACCAAAATATATTCGGAAATAAAAAGATGATTTATGAAAATGAATTTGGGATTTGCTTTAAAGGGAAAGTTGCTGGTGACTTAAAAAAAGGAAAAGCTGACAAGTTAAAAATTAGCCTTGTTGTGAATCCATTACAAGATAGCCTTGGTAAGCAGTTTATCGTGGCTGAAACTGATAAAGAAGGTATGTTTGAGTTTAAAGATTTGGAATTTTATGGGGAAAATGAATTAAAATTAAAGTGTGTAGCGAAAGGGTCTGCGTATAATTTTAAAATAGAAGAAGATGTAACTCCGACGTTTTTGTCTCAAACAAGAAAAATTGATTGGTCTAAGTTTGATGTTACAAAAAAACAAAAAATTGATTCGGTTTATATTGAGATTTTAAAAGAATCAGAGAATAAGAAATCAATTTTGTTAAATGAAACCATAGTAAAAGCTAAGAAAATAGAGGGAGATAAAAACATTAAATTTAAGTCAGAGCCTTCGCAGGTAATATATAAAGATAAAATACAAAGGGTTAATAGATTTGATGATTTTTTTAGTCAATATATAAACAATAGACTGACTAAATACTATTTGCCTAAAGTGGTTTATTATTTGGACGATAATAGAGTAGAGACTAGCGACCAGATAACTATGGTATATAACTCAGCAATTGTTTATGCTGAAATTCATGATGGTGACGCAGACGCAAATATGGAAAATGCGAATATTTTAGTTCTTTTTTATACTGATCTTTCTAATAATCCTAAAGTATTAAAATATTTGGAAAAGTTAGATGAGGAGAAAAGTTATAGCTTTACAATGAATGGTTATTATTCGAAATAAATAAAACATTGATTTTTTGTCGGGAAGTCAACTTTCTAAGTTCTCTATCGGAAATATTTAAATCAAATAAATAAGTAAACCCTATATTTTATGAAATTCGAATACAAAATCTTAAATGTTTCTAGAGTACATCTAAACAAAGAGAGTTTTCAGTCAGAGTTTTTGGCTAAAATAAATGGTTTGGGGCAGGAGGGCTGGGAGTTGGCAAGCACAGAAGGCTTAAACACGTCCTCTTTTTTTTCTAAAGCTACAGATACCACAGATATCATGTTTGTATTTAAAAGACAAATTACCGACAGGTGGTAATGAAGCATAAAAAAAGGTGGAGCAAAAGCCCCACCTCACTATTTTCTAAGTCAGATACTCTTATTTGTTTTTGGCATCTATCCATGCTTTTGCATTTACGAAGCCTTCTAGCCACGGCGAAACCTCGTCATCAGCTCTATCTTTCGGATAGTGAGCCCAGTTCCATGGGAAAGTAGAACGCTCAATGTGTGGCATCATGACCAAGTGGCGGCCCGTGGCGTCGCACATCATGGCGGTGTTAAAATCCGATCCGTTTGGATTTGCAGGGTAGCTCTCGTAGCCATATTTACCTACTATATTATAATTCTCTTCGGCCTCAGGTAGGTTAAATTTACCTTCTCCGTGAGACACCCAAACGCCCAAAGTGGCTCCTTCCAGGGTAGAAAGCATCACGGAGTTGTTCTTCTGGATTTTTACCGAAGTAAATATGCTCTCGTGTTTGTGCGATTCGTTGTGGAGCATTTTGCCATGCACTTTGTGCTCGGGGTTTATTAGCTCCAACTCCATAAATAATTGGCAACCATTACAGATTCCTACCGACAAAGTATCGGGTCTTTTAAAGAAGTTTTTCAGTGCGGTGTTGGCTTTCTCGTTGTACAAAAACGCTCCGGCCCAACCTTTGGCCGAACCCAACACGTCTGAGTTTGAGAATCCGCCTACGGCTCCAATAAACTGTATATCTTCCAATGTCTCGCGGCCCGTTATTAAGTCGGTCATGTGAACGTCTTTTACATCAAAACCAGCCAGATACATGGCGTTTGCCATCTCTCTTTCTGAGTTACTTCCTTTTTCTCTGATGATGGCCGCTTTTGGTCTGCTTTTGCTTGTAAGCGGCTTTTTGCCATCAAACTGAGCAGGGAAAGCATAAGTCAATGCTATATTTTTGTAATTATTAAAACGCTCGGTTGCAGTTTCGTTTTTACTTTGTTTTTTATCTAATAAATACGAAGTTTTAAACCACGTATCACGAAGGCTCGGAATATCAAAACTTAGGCTTTCTGTACCGTTTTTAACGGTTACTGTACTTTCAGAAGTAACCTTACCGATTTTAATTAGTGAAATGCCTTGTGCTGCAAATAGTGGACTTACGTCTTCTTTTGCTTGGAAAACGATGCTGATATTTTCATTGAAAAGTGCTTTTACAAAGTCTACTTCATTTAGGCCACTAAGGTCAAGATCTGCACCAAGGTTTACATCTGCAAAACACATTTCTAACAAGGTGGTGATAAGTCCACCGCTGCCTACGTCGTGACCTGCTTCTATTTTTTCAGCTTTGATAAGGTCTTGAACCAAATTAAACGCAGTTTTGAAATATGCCGCGTCAGTTACCGTAGGCACATCTGTACCTATTTTGTTTAGTATTTGTGCAAATGAGCTACCGCCTAACTTCAGGGCATCATTCGAAAGGTTTAAATAATAAATGTCTCCACCATTTTTTTGTAAAACGGGTTCTACTACTTTCGTTATGTCTGAGCAATTTCCTCCCGCTGAAATAATTACCGTTCCAGGAGCTATAACCTCTTCATTCGGGTATTTTTGTTTCATCGAAAGCGAATCTTTTCCCGTTGGTATGTTTATTCCTAAGGCAATCGCAAAGTCAGAACATCCTTCTACAGCCTCGTAAAGTTTGGCATCTTCGCCTTCGTTTTTACAGGCCCACATCCAGTTTGCCGAAAGTGAAACTGATTTTAAGCCGTCTTTTAGCGGAGCCCAAATAATGTTAGAAAGCGACTCGCCAATAGCGTTTCGTGAACCAGCAACCGGGTCTACCAAGGCGGCCACAGGCGAATGCCCGATAGAGGTAGCGATTCCTTCTTTTCCTTTAAAATCTAAGGCCATAACGCCCACATTGTTTAGCGGCAATTGTAGCGGTCCGGCACATTGCTGTTTGGCTACTCGGCCACCCACACAGCGGTCTACTTTGTTTGTGAGCCAGTCTTTACATGCCACGGCCTCAATTTGTAGCACTTGGTTTAGATATTCAACTATTTTATCGCTGCTATAACTTAGGTCTGTGTATGGTCTGTTTATGGTTTTATCGTCCATGATAGTTTTTGGCGAGCTGCCAAACATGTCAGATATCGCAAAATCCATTGGAGTGGCTCCTGTGGTTTTTGACTGAAATGTAAACCTATTATTTCCGGTAACTTCGCCCACTGTATACATAGGAGAGCGTTCTCTGTCTGCTATTTTTTGCAGGGTATCCAAGTCTTTTTGGCCAATCACAAGTCCCATACGCTCTTGTGATTCGTTTCCTATTATTTCTTTTGCCGAAAGCGTAGGGTCACCTACAGGCAGTTTGTCGAGATCTATCAGTCCGCCAGTTTCTTCTACCAATTCAGAAAGGCAGTTTAAGTGCCCACCTGCACCGTGGTCGTGGATAGAAACAATTGGATTTTCTTCGCTTTCTACCAAGCCCCTTATGGCGTTAGCCGCTCTTTTTTGCATTTCAGGGTTTGATCGCTGAATAGCGTTTAGTGTAATGCTTGAGCCAAAAGCTCCCGTGTCAGCAGATGAAACCGCAGCTCCACCCATACCAATGCGGTAGTTTTCACCACCCAATATTACCACTTGGTCCCCTTTGCTTGGGGTAGCTTTTTGTGCTTGAGAGGCTTTTCCATAACCAATTCCGCCGGCAAGCATTATCACTTTGTCAAAGCCTAGTTTTCTAGCGTCTTCTTCATGTTCAAAAGTCAGAAGGGAACCTGTGATTAAGGGCTGTCCAAATTTGTTACCAAAATCAGAGGCTCCGTTTGATGCTTTTATCAAAATATCCATGGGCGTTTGGTATAGCCACGGTCTTTCTGCTACGCCATTTTCCCAAGGTCGGTTTGCCTCTAATCTACTGTATGAGGTCATGTAAACTGCAGTTCCGGCCAATGGCAACGAACCTTGCCCACCCGCAAGTCTGTCTCTGATTTCTCCACCTGAACCCGTAGCAGCACCGTTAAATGGCTCTACCGTGGTAGGGAAATTATGCGTTTCGGCTTTTAATGAAATAACCGATTCAAATTCTTTTTCAGCATAAAAATCAGGCTTTTCAGCCGACAAAGGAGCAAACTGTGTAACCACAGGCCCTTTTATGAAGGCTACATTGTCTTTATATGCCGAAACTATATCGTTCGGGTTTTCTATCGATGTTTTTTTGATAAGTTTAAAAAGCGAACTTGGCTTTTCTTGTCCGTCAATTACAAAAACACCGTTGAATATTTTATGTCTACAGTGCTCTGAGTTTACCTGCGAAAACCCGAAAACTTCGGAGTCTGTTAGGTTTCTATTTAGTTTTTTAGCCAAATCAACCAAGTATTGAACTTCGTCATCGCTAAGCGAAAGCCCTTCACTTTTATTATATGCGGCTATGTTTTCTATTTGCTTAATGGGCTCCGGCTTAACTTCGATGGTATATATCTTTTGGTCCAAAACGCTATATTTTTGAGATAGCATCGGGTCAAAATCTGTGAAGTCGCTGTCTACAAGTTTAAATTCCTCGATTCTGATTATGCCAGAAATGCCCATATTTTGGGTTATTTCTACAGCATTGGTGCTCCATGGGGTTATCATGGCTGCTCTTGGCCCCACAAAAAACTGCTCTAGGCTAGCCTCTTGGGAGTTTGTAAGCGTCAGCTCATGGTCTTCGGCACTGTTAAATAGCCAATATAGTTTAGGTAGGTCTTCTTTTGAAATAAGGTTTTCTGTTTGAACCGCAAAAACAGTGTTGGACTTGCCGCCGAAGAAATGAATCATTGGAAAAGTGATTTTTTTGATAGTTTTGAAAGTGCAAATTTAATTTAATTGTCTGAGGAAAAGGAGAAAAATATGAGGGAATTGTGTCTTAATTTGGGAATTGTTCAAAAAAAAGAGTTTGACTAAAATAGCCAAACTCGATTCTGTGATTTTTTGAAATTTATAAACAGCTTACATTTCTGCTGCCTTTAATACTTTATTCCATACTCTAAAGAGGTTGCCTGAGCATATTTTCTCTATTTCGGTGTCTTTGTATCCTCTTTTTAGCAGCTCCGCAATTAGGTTTGGGTAATCTGAAACATCTTTTAAACCCGTCGGAAGGCTGTCGCCCACACCGTCAAAATCAGAGCCCATACCTACGTGGTCTATGCCCGCAAGTTTTACAATGTGGTCAATGTGGTCAGCCACCATCGGGATGTCTGAAAAAGCTTGTTTGTTGTTTTCAAAAAACGCCGCCATTATTGGTTTTGCTGCTTCGTCCCTTGGTTTTAGTCCTTTTTTGTCAAGTTCGGCCATTATCTCTTTTTGTAGTTCCTTGCGGTAGTCAGCCACTTTCCCATCTAAAAAAGTAGAACCAAAGTTGACCATTATTACCCCGCCATTTTTTTTCATGGCCTTAATCATGTCGTCTGACATATTTCGTTCAAAACCAGGTGTAAACTTCCTCGCTGACGAGTGAGAGGCAATTACGGGTACGCTTGTAAGCCCTATAACTTGGTAAAACGAATCGTCTGAAATATGCGAAACGTCTATCATGACGCCTTGCTTAATCATTTCTTTTACCATGTCTTTTCCGAAGGGACTCAGGCCTTTCCAAGTGTGGGTGGTGTCATAACTTGAGTCGCATATCAGGTTGTCTTTAGCGTGTGTAAGCGTAATGTAGCTAATGCCTTTTTTGCGGTATTTGCCCACATCGCTTATGTTAATTATCGGGGAGCCGTTTTCCATCCCCATGGGCAAGGCTACTTTTCCTTTGCTAAATATGGTCTTAATTTCTGCTGGGGTTTTGGCTACTTCGAAATACTCACTTTTTTGGTCTGCTATGAAGTTGACCATGTTTATCAGTGAGTCTGCCAGCTGCTGAGCGGCTTTGGGTTCGTATGAAGACGGAATGTAAATCGACATGAAAGGGGCGTCTAATCCGCCCTTTTTGGCTCTTTTATAATCAAAATCTCCATCTTGACTTTCTACAGGTATGCCTGTATACTCTTTGTCGAGTCTAAAGTTTTTGACTTTTAGCCTAAATGGCAAGTCAACATGACCGTCCGTCATGATGTATTTGTGAGCTAATTGGTCGGCTTTTTGGTTGAGGTCAGTTGTTTGTGACACTTTGCAAGAGCAAACAGCCACACAACTTAAAGAAATAAGGAGTTTTTTCATGGTTTGAGAGAATGAAGTTAAAAGGTAAACGGGTTTGAATTAGTGTATTGAACTAAACAAATATAATTATTTACCCAGAAGAAAAAAGTGTGGTGCTCTACAAACTTAGAATATTACAAGACAAAGTTTTTAAAATTCTTTAATGATTACCGGGTCAGTTTCGGTTGTGTTACTGACATTTCCGGCTCTGTCTTTGATATAAATTTCAAACTTAACGGTGTCTTTTTTGAATGGCCAAAACGCAGTTTCTATCTGAATTCTATAACTGAGTTTTCCTTCTATAGGTCCTATTTTGTCGTCTGTTTTTAGTCTTGGGAAAAAACCAGAAAGGGTTTCCTCAGGCTTGAATTCGGTAAATTTGCCATTTTTACTTCGTAGAGATTTGATTACAAAGTTGTAGTCAGTTCTCGGAATTATGGAGCCAATCTCTTCGGTGTTGTAACCCAAGTCGCCATCGCCGTCTTTGAAATTTATGCTTACGATAATCGAATCTTTTCTCGCTCCTGTAAACTGGTCGAGTCGCATATCTTTGGTTATAGAGGCAAAGGAGATTTCGGGTGTCATCGAAAAATTGGGCTCTTTGTAGCAAGAACTCAACATGGTAGCACCTACAATTAAAAAAATCAAAGCTTTTGCTGTATTTTTAAACATTCTCACGGTCTAAAACTTATTTTTGTAAAAATAATTAAAATCAAAGAATTTGTCTCATCAAAAAGACAAAACTATTATGTTAACTCGAGACGAACTAAAAGCATCGCTAGTATCTTTAGATCAAAACCCCCTCAATTTCGAACGACTTGCCTTAGACGTATTTCGATTTCAATATAACAATAATTTGGTATATCAAGCTTACGTAAATTCTCTTAATAGAGATGTCGATAAGATTGATAGACTCGAAAAAATACCTTTTTTACCTATAGAGTTTTTTAAAAGTCATAAGGTTGTAACTGGCCAAATGGAAGAGTTTCATGTTTTCCAAAGCTCGGGAACCACATCGAGCCAAACTAGCCACCATTTTGTGTCTGATTTGCCTTTTTATGAGCACCTCAGCCGAAAAACCTTTGAGCAATTTTATGGCCCGCTGACCGACTACCACGTTTTTGCACTGTTACCCTCTTATCTCGAACGAAATAACTCTTCGTTGGTGTATATGGTTCAAAACTTTATTTATCATACATATAGCAGTGCGAGTGGTTTTTATCTCGATAATTTTAGTGATCTAGTAGCAAACATTCGGGCAGTTGCATCCGATAATCGTAAAATCCTGCTTTTAGGAGTAACCTTTGGTTTGTTAGATTTAGCCGAAAACGAAGCACTTTCTAATATGATGAAAGATGTGTCTGACAAACTGATTGTGATGGAAACCGGTGGAATGAAGGGCCGCAGAAAAGAAATGATACGAGAGGATGTGCACGAAATATTGACTTCGGCTTTTGGCGTAAAAAGCATACATTCTGAGTATGGTATGACGGAATTGCTCTCTCAGGGCTATTCCAAAGGCGAAGGGCTTTTTGATTTGCCCAATACCATGCGAGTGCTGCTTCGTGAGGTAAATGACCCGTTCACATATTTGCCTAGTTTTTTGTTGGGAAATCCCGAAGTACAAGTAAAGTATAGAGGCAAAAGTGGCGGTATTAATGTCATTGATTTGGCAAATATTGATACCTGCTCATTTATAGAAACAAAAGATTTAGGAAGTTTTTCCGAAGATTATACGCAATTTAGGGTTGTGGGACGTTTTGATAACTCTGACCTTAGAGGCTGTAATTTATTGGTAAATTGATGCAAGAAATCTTAAAGACATATTTAAAGAGGCTCATAAACCTAGGTGCCGGCAATCGCTCGTTGCTACTACTCAAGCCACCAAAGTCACAATATATTGACCTAAAAGCCTTCAGTTTTTTAGTAAATAAGACTGATTTTGCTATTTTAGAAGAGCTTTTACTTAAAAAGAAAAAGATTGAGGTTTGTGCAGTTATTGACCCTCGATTTGAGGCATCTAATTTGGTGAGTAAGCAGTTGGCCGCTATAGCTAAAACGGCCAAAACAATAGAAGAAGAGTCTGGGAACGTCAGTTTATTTCTCGGATATGCCTTTGTGGAAGGCAGGTTGCTTGACGACACACTTGTGCGTGCACCTTTGCTTTTTTTGCCCGTAAATCTTACCAAAAATCAAAACACGTGGTCGCTAGAAAGTAGGCCTGAAGAAATTCAGTTTAACTATATGTTTTTGACGGCTTATAGCCACTACAATAAAGTCAAGTTTTCCGACGAATTTTCTGAAATGGGTTTCAACGGTTTTGCCGAAAATGCCCTAGATTTTAAGACAAAATTCTATGAATTACTGAAAGAAAGTCCATTAGAAATAAATTTTAATTCTGATACTTTTCAAGAAAATATTTTGCCTTTTGAGGCAATTGCCAAAAGTGATTTCGAAGCAAAAACACAAACGGGTGAACTGAAAATATTCAATCAGGCTGTGCTTGGCATTTTTCCACAAGGTGGATCCTATTTGATTGAAGATTACGAACATTTATTAGAAAACTACACCGAAGATTTTTCTTTTGAAGAGCTCATAGGGAGTGTAGCAAATGAAACCAAAATAAAGGAGGAAGACCTCATAACGCCCTTTGACCTTGACGCCAGCCAAGAAAATGCCATAATTGAAGTCAAAAAAGGTGGCTCGCTCACCATCGAAGGTCCTCCGGGCACAGGTAAGTCACAGGTGATTTGCAACTTGATATCTGATTTTACTTCACGCGGAAAAAAGGTGTTGGTGGTTTGTCAGAAAAGAGCGGCTTTAGATACTGTTTTTGATCGACTTTCGCAGGCTCATATGAACAATTATGTGGCTTTGGTGCATGATTTTAAAGCAGACAGAAAAACAGTTTTCGATAAAATAGCTACTCAAATAGGGCAAATAGAGCACTATCAAAAAGAAAACGAGAGCCTTGATGCGGTATTTATTCAACGTGAATTTGACCAAGTGTGCCGACATATTGAGCAGATTTGTAGAGAGTTAGACGATTTTAAAACAAGCCTTTACGATGAGTCCATTTGTCAGAAAAGTATAAAAGAACTCTATCTTATGCGAGACGAATCTATTCCAAAGATTACGCTCGATGAGGACTTTGTACAATATAAATTTAATGACATTTCTGTTTTTTTAAATACCCTTCAAGACCTAGAAGAATACACAAACAGATTGAAGACAAATGGCGACGCGTATCACTTTTGGAAGGATAGAAAAAGTTTAGCTCAAACTACAGCTACAGAGAAAAGTAATATTTCTTCTTTTTTACAAAAAGGAGGAGCTTTATTTGAAAATTTTAAAGAAAACTTCCCTAAAGAGTCATTTGAAAATATAAAAAAAATAGATAGCGAAAAGCTACAGGAGAGCTTCAAAAGCCTTGAAAATAAACGGACTTGGGAGTTTTTTGTTTCCTTTTTAAATACTAAAAATACATTAAAGTCCGCCGATTTAAGTGTTGATATTCAAGAGATTGAATCCTTGGGGGAACTGAAATGTAAGTATTTTGAAATCGCTGGTTTTGAGGAGCTTGAACTTGAAGTAGCATTGCGGAAATCAGGTTCATATTTAGAGAAATTGAGTTTTAGCCTTTTTTCAAAACAGTTTAAAAGCATTGACTCTGTACTAAAGCAAGCTGGCTTTGTTTTTTCTAAAAAAGACCTTCAGATTTTAATAAATGAACAGGCCACACTTAGAGTATTTCAGGGTATCAGAAGAAAATATAGCAACTACCTTCAAAACAGTACTTGCAAAGGTTTTAGGGCTGACTTTTTTGCATTTTATGATGCCACGCTCGCTTTTGAGTACCTTCATAAAAACCTGGGCTTAAGCTTTGTTTTTGAATCCGAAGTTTTTTCAAAGCAAATAAGCGATTCTTTTGTAAACCTTGTAAACGAGGTGCAGCAATTCGATTCGCAAATGTCTGTTGTGTTTTCAAAGACACAAGTAGCGAATTTTTGGAAGTCAGATATATCTAGTGTTTCGGTTTATTTTGATCAAAACTTTGATTTGCTCCAGGAGCAAGACCAGTTGATAGGGAGGTTGAATGCCTCTGAACTAAAATATGCAAAAGCTCTAAGCGAAATTGAAAATGGCGACGCTGTTTTTACCCAGAGTTTGGTTTATCGTTGGATTGACTTCATAGAGTCTCGGAATCCAATATTGAAGGGTGTAAGTACACTTAAAATGGAGCAGCAAGAAGCGAGGCTTACGGATTTGGTTGCGAGAAAACGTGCCATGAGCAAAGAGATTTTAGGCCTAAAGTTGCGTGATTATACGTTTGCCGATTTAGAAAAAAATAGACTGGGAAATGTTTTGACCTACAGAGACCTCCTGCATCAGGTTACTAAAAAACGTGCTATTTGGCCACTGCGTAAGGTTTTGAGTGAGTTTTCAGAAGAAATTTTTAAACTTATGCCATGTTGGTTGGTTTCGCCTGAAACCGCCTCCGCAATTTTTGAAACTACTGATGAGGCACTTTTTGACCTTGTGATATTTGATGAAGCATCTCAGTGTTTTCCTGAGCAAGGCGTGCCGGCCATCGCGAAAGCCAAGCAAGTATTGGTGGTGGGTGATAGCAAGCAATTACAACCCAATGACCTCTATAAAGTACGGTTTGAAGACCAAAATGAAGCCGAAGAAGAGCTTTTAGAAATAGAGTCTTTGATGGATTTGGCTACCCGTTTTTTGCCTAAAACTAGACTCACCGGTCATTATAGAAGTCAAAACTTGTCGCTCATTGCGTTTTCTAATTTACATTTTTATGAAAACGAGCTGGAGCTGCTACCGCGGTTTGTGGATGTCGACAAAAAAGCGGTTTTCTTACATAAAATTAATGGAACTTGGCAAGACCAAACCAATACAGAGGAAGCACAAGAAGTAGTTCGGATTATTAAAGAAATACCTTCTGAAAAGTCTGTGGGCGTGGTGGCTTTCAACTTTAAGCAAGCGGATCTTATTTATAAACTGCTCGAAGAAAATGGCCTTTTAACCGAAAATATTAAAGTTAAAAACATTGAGAATATCCAAGGAGATGAGTTCGATGTGGTGGTGTTTTCTGTTGGATATGCCCCTGACTCTTCGGGTGTTTTACGTTTTCAGTTTGGTTTATTAAATCAAAAAGGGGGCGAAAATAGACTAAATGTGGCGATTTCACGAGCAAAAGAACAGGTGCATGTGGTCACAAGTATTTCTTCTAGAGATTTAAATACCAGCCATTTGGCTAATTATGGCCCTGAGCTTTTACGTAAATATTTGGTTTTTGTAGAAGAACTTCAGCACCAAGACTTTGAGTTTACACCGCCACCAATTCGCAAAAATTGGGGCTTAAATCTTAAGACAAGACTGATTGAGCAAGGAGAATATGCAGCGTGTGTGCTGCCCCATGCGGATTTGGTCAGAAACCAACATTTAGCTGTGACTGACGATCAGCGATTTTTTCAAAGTATAAGTTCAAAGGAGTTTTTTGTGTATAAACCGCAACTGATGCTGCAAAAAGGCTGGGAGTTTAAACGACTTTGGAGTCGTAATTTTGTAAAAGAATAAGGCCATTTTTTAGGTTTTAGAGCCAATGAAAAACCTTTTTCTAATGAATTTGGTTTTAACAATTAATAAAAATTTCAAAATAATATGACATTAAAAGTAGGCGATGTAGCCCCAGATTTCACACTTTTTTCAACCGAAAAGAAACCCGTAAGTTTATCAGATTTTAAAGGCAAAAACGTAGTGCTTTTATTTTTTCCATTGGCATTTACAGGTGTTTGTACCACCGAATTGTGTGCCATGAGAGACGATATCGCGACTTATTCTGGCTTAAATGCTGAGGTTTTGGCTGTTTCGGTAGATTCACTTTTTACCTTAGAGAGATTCAAAGAAGACCAAAAATTACCTTTTCCTCTTTTGTCTGACTTTAACAAAAATGTATCTGATGCTTATGGTTCATTGTACGCTGATTTTGTGCTAGGTATGAAAGGCGTTTCTAAGCGTTCGGCTTTTGTGATAAACGGCGAAGGTATATTAACGTATGCTGAAGTTTTAGAAGATGCAGGTCAAGTGCCTGATTTTGATAAAGTTAAGGCGGCTTTGTAAGCTGTTTTCTAAATATTTTTTTTGCAAAAGCGAGCTTATCATGAGTTCGCTTTCGTTTTTTATGAACCAATTGAAATTAACCATAGTTTTAATCGAAAGAAAACTTTTCAATGAACAGAATATTTGGTCTAGGGGTAGCAATCCTCTTTTTTTTAATAATAGATTTTTATTTTTTCCAAGCTGTAAAAACAGCGGTTAAAAACCTAAGTCCCGACCTTCAGAAATGGATAAAGATTATATATTGGGCCATTCCTATTATATCATTAATAAGTATAGTGGCCCTTTTTGCGGTATTTCCGGGTTATGTAAGTGCTAAAGTTAGAAACCTCATTACGGCTACTTTCTTCATTATTTATATATCTAAGCTTGTAGGGATTGTATTCCTTTTGATAGGCGATATCGTTTCGTTTTTCAGATGGGTGGGTTCAAAGTTTACTAAAACTCCCGAAGCGGCTACTGAAGCAAATGGCATCACTCGTTCTGAGTTTTTGGCAAAAAGTGCTGTCGCAGTTGGAGGTGCACACTTGGGTTTGATGGCCTATGGCATTGTTTCGGGTGCTTATGATTACCGAGTACGCAAAACTGTATTATACTTAAAAGACCTTCCGAAGTCATTTGAGGGAATGAAAATAGCCCAACTTTCTGATATTCACTCAGGTAGTTTTTTCAATAAAACTGCTGTAGAAGGTGGAGTAGATATGCTATTGGCTCAAAAACCTGACATGGTGTTTTTTACGGGTGATTTAGTTAATAATGAAGCCAAAGAACTTAACGATTATTTTAACATTTTCAAAAAAGTAAAAGCTCCACTTGGTGTTTACTCTACTTTAGGAAATCACGATTACGGTGACTATAAAGAGTGGGGCTCGGAGCAAGAAAAAAGGCAAAATTTGGCCACGTTGATACAAGGTCATAAAGAATTAGGCTGGGATATTTTGATGGATGAAAACCGCGAGATTAAACTCGGTGGAGATTCATTGGGTATTTTAGGAATCCAAAACTGGGGCTTGGGTGGTTTTGTCAAAAAAGGAGATATAAATAAGGCACTTCAAAACACCGAACACTTCACCAATAAGCTTTTACTTTCTCACGATCCTAGTCACTGGAGAGCTCAGGTTTTAGGCAAAACAGACATCGATGCCGCTTTTGCGGGCCACACACATGGTTTTCAATATGGTATCGAAATCGGTAGTTTTAAGTGGAGCCCTTCTCAGTTTCGTTACAAAGAATGGGCTGGCCTTTACAAAGAAGATAATCAGCAACTGTATGTAAACCGCGGCTATGGTTTTCTTGGATATCCGGGTAGAGTAGGTATTCTGCCAGAGATTGCTGTTTTCGAACTTAAGAGAGCCTAAGTAAGAGTTATTTTAATAGCTCTTTGGCTTCTTCTAATTCTAATACATCATTGTTGTACTTCAGATAGTGATAATATCTTTTCTTGGTTTTATCTAGAAAAAACATGTCGTCACCTTTGTAGTCATATATAATTGTTGACTCTCGTTCATTATTTACTTTGGCATTAAATGAATCATACTTAATAAAAGCTTCTACATCAATAGCACTATCGGCACTAAAGACTAACCGGATGCTTTTTATTTTATTGGTATCTAAAACCAAGATGGGGAGATAAATGTCATTTTTCTCCATTAATTCGGGTTTGATTTTACCTTCAATAAGAATTTCTTTGGCCACCCAAGTCCCGTTAAAGTCGGGGCGAGTAACTTCTTTTTGGCAACCGAAAATTAAGAAAACACTATATAAAATAATTGAAACACGCATTTCTAAACAAAATATTAATCTAAGTTCTGGGTTAAAATTCTGAACTTTGTGCTGAAATTCAAAATTATGTTCAAAGATAGGTTTAAAAAAGAATTAAAAACCACAATTAAGCTTGCGGTACCCATAATTATTGCACAGCTGGGCGTGGTGTTAATGGGAGTTACTGACAATGTGATGGTGGGTAGGTTGCTTGGGAAAGTACCTTTGGGTGCATCGGGCATTGCCAACTCTATTGCTTTCTTAATCTCGTCTTTGGCAGTAGGTGGCATGTCAGTGGTGGCACCTATGGTTTCTAAATATTACGCCGAAAAAGACTCAAGTGGTTTAAAAGAATTATATGTAAGCACCCTGTGGGTGACTGGCATCTTCAGTGTGGTTTTAACTGGCATGGGGTATGTGGCTTATGCTAATTTTCAGTGGTTTCAGCAGCCTGACATTATCAACCAGACTAGCTCTGATTTTTTATGGATTTTGATTTTGTCAAATATTCCACTTTACTTTTTTATTTCCTTAAAACAGTTTTCTGATGGGCTCTCAAAAGCTAAAATAGCCATGGTAATCACCACTTTTGGGCTTGGGTTTAATATCATAGTAAACTATTTTTTGATTACGGGCACTGCTTGGTGGGCACCTATGGGCTTGTTAGGAGCAGCGTATGCCACTTTTTTAACTCGGATTCTTATGGCGGTTTTGTTGTTTGTCTATTTTAAATATTCAAAATCATTCAGTCATTATTTCTCTCACCTTTCTTTTACTTTTAACAAAGGCCTTGTATCTGAGATTCTCAAAAGAAGTATTCCTGGCGGTTCACAGTTTTTCTTTGAAATCGCTGCGTTTTCGTTTGCGGTTATCATGATGGGCTGGATCAGCGAAACTGCTTTGGCAGCTCACCAAATAGCGATTAACATAGCTTCTACCACCTATATGATGGCTACCGGAATATCCTTTGCAGGTGGTATTAGGGTGGGAGAGGCTTGGGGGCAGCGAAGCCCGAAAGGTATTCGCACGGCTGGTTATGCTTCTTACTTTTTAGTTTTGGCATTTATGGGTATTTCCATGATGCTAATTTTATTATTTGATAATGCCCTGCTCGGATTTTATATAGACGACCAAGAAGTTATAACGGCTGCTTTACCTTTGCTTGCCATAGCCGCATTTTTCCAATTGTCTGATGGTTTTCAGGTTGTGGGTTTGGGTGTACTCAGGGGGCTTTCTGATATAAAAATCCCAACCATAATCACTTTTGTGGCGTATTGGTGTGTGGCGTTACCACTTGGGTATTTTTTAGGATTCAAGTTTGGTTTCAAAGCTCAGGGTATTTGGTGGGGATTGTTGGTTGGCCTGAGTTTGTCTGGCGTGTTTTTATACGCCAGGTTTAATAACCTCACCAGTTCAGCTGCATTAAGAAGGAGATTTGTGACCGGAGCTAAATAAATAGTCTTCGGAATTTAATTTTATGCACCGATAGTTCCTTGAGAAACCACTTCGGGGTAAGTTACTTTTATTTTGTGTTCATTAAAAGCAGCTTTTATTCTGCTTCTAAGGTCATAGGTTACTTCCCAAAAATCATCTGGATTTACGTATGGTTTTACCCCAATTTGTACAAAAAAACTATCGAAATTTTCGATGCCTATCATGGCTTGTGGTTGTTTCAGTATGAGTGGCGTTTGGCTTATTACGTCTTCTATTATCTTTTTGATGTATGGAAAACTGTCGTCATAGCCCATGTTTATTAATATCTCGAGTCTGATGTATCCTTTTTTAGAAAAATTTGTCACCACATTTTCAGTAACCTTTCCGTTGGGTATTATTAGCGTCTTTAGGCCAGGCGTGACCAATAGCGTATTGAAAATCTGAATTTCTTCTACTTTGCCAAACTTGCCCTCTATGTCTATCCAGTCGCCAACCTTGTAGGGTTTAAATATCAAAATCAATATGCCCGAAGCAAAATTTCCAAGGCCACCTTGCAGAGCTAAGCCAACCGCAAAACCCGCCGCTGCCAACATACCCACCAAAGCGGAAGTGTCAAAACCCGCAATGCCCGCTGCCATTAATAACACAATCACTTTTATAGAAACACCAATCATTGAACCCAAAAACGAGGTTATCTCAGGTGAGAAATTTGAGTTTTTAAGTTTTTTTATCGCTAGATTTTCTATTTTTTTTGCTGCCCAAAAACCAATCAATAATATGGCAATTGCCCCTATTAATTTGGGTGTGTAGATAATGACTAAGTCAATTAAGGTTTTCAGGTAATTTTCGAAAGAAGACATCTTTGGTTTTTATTTGTAAAAGCAAAAATAGCTGATTTAGCCTTATTTCTGATGTTTTTCTAGGTAGTTTTTGATACTCAAATAAGAATTAACACAAAAAAAGAGCGATATGTCTCGCTCTTAAAATAGTGTCTATAAATGATAAATCTTATTTTTTGTATTTTTGTATGTGTTCCTGGATCTTCGCTATACGGTTATCTGGGCTCGGGTGCGTGCTCATAAATTCGTCTCTTTGTTTGCCACCACCAGCTGCTGCCAATATCTCCATAACTTCTATCATGGCACTGGGTTCATAACCCGCTTCTATCATATATTTTATTCCAAACTCGTCAGATTCTAATTCGTCGTCTCTGCCAAATTTCATTAGCTTGACCTGAGCCACATAGTTCGCTATTTGTGAGGCTCCCATGTCGCCAGCTGCAGCTGTGGCAGCTCCTGCTAGTCCTTGGTAAAATTCTGTTTTAGCCATTTGTTCTGACGAATGTCGGTAGATCACATGGCCCACTTCATGTCCCAATACACCTGCTAGTTGATCTTTAGATTTTAACCTGCCCAATAATCCCGCCGTTATAAAAATTTGACCGCCTGGCAGTGCAAATGCATTGATGGTTTTGTCGTCTCTCAGTACATGAAAGTTAAATTTATAAGGATTCGCTATATTTTTTCCTTCTAGCTCGCGGTTAAATGCCCGCACAATCATTTCTCCCACTTGTTGTGCCTGATTTTGAACCTGTTGGTCTGGGTATAGGCCACCATATTGTTGGGCCATTTCGGGTGCAGACTGCAGGCCCATGGCCACTTCTTCTTGTGGCGATAGACTCACTTGCTGCTTCTCCCCAGTCATAGGATTTGCCTGAGTTTTGCTGTAGTAACTAAACAATGCCATCGCAGCCATCACAAGGCCTATCACCAATCTGAGTTTAAGTCCACTTCTATTCATCCGCCAAAAATATTTTAATTTCTTCTAAAACAATGCCTTGAGATTCCTCTCAAATTTAAAATTAAATCAAATTTGGTTCTGAAAAAATTTAATCGAACAAAATCTCGAATTTCGGGGTTTAAAAAAATATCAAAACTAGGGGCGTTGACTTTTGCGATTGCAATAAAATTCCTTTAATTTTGAATAACTACTTAAACGCCAAACTGTATACCGTTTGGCACTTTTTAAACACCATAAATTGAATCTATAAGATGACTGATGAAGAACTAAGGCTGAGTGAGCCTCTAATGATGGATGATCCTTCGCGATTTGTAATTTTTCCTATTAAACACCTGGATATCTGGGAATTTTATAAAAAATCTGAGGCATCTTTCTGGACTGCCGAAGAACTTGATCTTTCTCAAGATTACAAAGACTGGGAAAATCTTAACGACGGCGAGAGACACTTTATCTCGCATGTACTTGCGTTTTTTGCGGCCTCTGACGGTATCGTAAACGAAAACCTTGCGGTTGGCTTTTTGTCAAATGTACAATACGCCGAAGCAAAATGTTTCTACGGTTTTCAGATTATGATCGAAAATATTCACGCTGAAACATACTCGCTTTTAATAGATACCTACATCAAAGACGTAAGCGAAAGAGCCAAAATGCTGAATGCGATTGACCACATTCCGTGTGTTAAAAAGAAAGCAGATTGGGCCATGCGTTGGATCGAAAACGGAAACTTTATTGAGCGTTTGATTGCATTTGCGGCCGTAGAAGGTATTTTCTTCTCAGGTTCGTTCTGTTCTATTTTCTGGTTGAAAAAACGTGGCCTTATGCCAGGTTTAACCTTCTCAAACGAGCTTATCTCGCGTGACGAAGGCCTTCACCGCGACTTTGCATGTTTGCTTTACACACAGCACATCAAAAACAGGCTGCCTGAAGATCGCGTGTATGAAATCATTAAAGACGCTGTAGAAATAGAGAAAGAGTTTGTGACTGACGCACTTCCGGTGTCACTTATCGGAATGAACGCCCTGCAAATGTGTCAATATATAGAGTTTGTCGCGGATCACCTTTTAGAGTCACTTGAGCTCAAAAAAGTATACAATGCCACCAATCCATTCGACTTCATGGACATGATTTCGCTTCAAGGAAAAACCAACTTCTTCGAGAAGAGAGTAGGGGAGTACCAAAAAGCCGGAGTGACTTCTGACAGAGACAAGATGTCATTCTCATTAGATGAGGATTTTTGATTAGACCAATATACTTCAGATTTTTTATCGAAAGCCTCGCTCATTGAGTGGGGCTTTTTGATTTTGGGCGGGGCCTATCGGCACAGGCTTTCGCCTTTACTCCTCGCGGCTTCGCCAGCTGTGGGGTGTCGGCTCTATCCTTCCCGCGGTAGAGTGTGGCAGCATTGCAATTCGTGTTTTGTCTAAAAAAAACTATTTTTAAACATAGAAATACGACTTGATTTTGAAAAAAAACCATTTTAAAAAAAAAACATATAAAAAGAGAAGTTACTCTTTCTCTAAAATTGTCTTTAGATAAGATGTTAAAATCTGAAGGCCGTTTTCAAAATGCTGATTATTGTTGATAATAATATCGGCGTCTTGTTTGGTTGGTTTTATGAAACGTTCGTAGGTAGGAGCCACATGGTTTTCCCATCTGTAAAGTACATCTTCGAGGTCGTAGCCACGCTCGTTATTGTCCCTGATTATCCTTCTTCTGATTTTTATGTGCTCGGCAGCATCAATAAAAACCTTTAGGTCAAGTAGTTTCGAAACAAAGAAATCATGGAAAACAAAGATACCTTCCACCACAATTATTGGTGCAGGTCTAAACTCCAATATACTTGGTTCTATGGCCGTATTATTAAAAACATATTCTTTTTTCAAAACAGTTTTACCAGCCTTTAATAAGTTGATGTGTTCTGCAAAAAGCTTAAAATCAATAGATTCGGGTAAGTCAAAGTTCTCAATGCCGTTTATGTCAATCGGCACTTGGTCTATGTCTTTATAATAGTTGTCTTGCGAAATTAAGCAAACCTCATCTCTGGTGAAATGGCTCAATAAGCTATGTAAGAAAAAAGTTTTGCCAGAGGCACTTCCTCCAGTTATCCCAATGATATAAGGTTTTTTCATCCTAAAAATTCAGATTGATAAAGACCGCTAAAACTTAGCCGCTTCGCATTTTCCATTCCACAGTCTTTTTGACAGACGAGCTAAATGAAGGTTTTTAATTTGTTTTTTGACACAAAAATAAGGATTTGAACTTGTTTTTATCTTATTATGTAAATAAATCATTAAGAAAAACTGAAATTAATTTCTTTGGGTTTAGGTAATAATTGTTTCGGTTTTAGATACTTTTAAAACTTTTATGGCTTCTGTTGCCTTTGGATAGCTAAAATGACTTTTCGATAAATAAATATATAAATGAAAATATCAGTAATTGGGTGTGGATGGCTTGGAGAGCCTTTGGCGGTGGAGCTAATTGCCCACGGGCATGCAGTAAAGGGAAGTACCACTAGCCCAAGTAAAATAGAACGACTTTGCTCAAAAAACATACAGGCCTATTTGGGAGCATTTAACCCGAAATTTGAAGGTGATGCTTCTATTTTTAATGCAGAAGTATTGGTTATTAATATTCCACCAAAAGCCAGAAGCCTTGGGCAAGATTTTCATTTAACACAAATACAAAATCTTATTGATCAGCTCAAGGTAAATAAGGTAGACAGAAAGATAATTTTTGTGAGTTCTACTTCGGTTTACGCCAATAACAACGGCGTAGTAAGTGAAGAAAATGCCGATCCAAATAATTTTTTAGTTAAAGCGGAAAATATGCTTTTTGATTTCGCAAAAAGCAATGACTCGGAAATAACCGTTGTTCGTTTTGGTGGATTGATGGGTTATGAACGAAACCCCTGCAAGTATTTTGACGGAAAATCAGGACTAACTAACGGCGACACACCTGTAAATTACATTCACCTCGATGACGCCGTAGCCGCTATCTGTAGCATTATAGAAAAAGGACTTTGGAATAAAACGTATAACATTTGTAGTCCCAAGCATCCAAGCAGATCCGAGATTTTAACTGGTAGATGTGAAAAATATGGGTACGTTTCGCCAGTTTTTGAAATTGATTCAGAAAAAGAAGATTTCAAAATGGTCAGTGTGGAAAAGTTTTTGAGCGATAGCCATTTTGTCTTTAAATATGCAGACCCTTTGGATTTCAAGTATTTAAGTAAAGGCGAAGTTTATTTTTAAACTGTAGATGAAAAATATTTTTAATTTTGTGTAAAAATATTTCTCAATCTGTTTGGAGAAATTCAAATAGACGCGTATTTTTGCACCCACATTACGGACTGGCTTATGGTGTAATGGTAACACAGCGGTTTTTGGTGCCGTTATTCAAGGTTCGAGTCCTTGTAAGCCAACATCCTCAAAACGCAATCATTTATGGTTGCGTTTTTTTTGTTTCTGAGGGTCTCCTCATGGGTCCAGGCACACCTAACCTTCCTCTTTTATTTCGGACCTTACAATTACCTGTACTTGAAATTTGGGCTTTAATTACTTTTTAATTTTGAATTAATTCAAGATGCAGGATTAGGTGATTTCTTTGAAATATTAAATATCTCTATTAGATGCAATTAAGACAATTTACAGACGCACTTAAAAAAAACTTTTTAGAAAAAATCAAACCCTTTCTTAATGAAAACAAGAAATTAACTTTACAAATCATATTCACCCTCTTTTTTATTGCGATCGGCATTTGGTTTTTTAAGCATGAAGGTGCTGAAATAGTACAAGTAAAACAGGCAATATCTACCGCAGTGCCTGAGTGGTTGGTTCTAGGTTTAATTTTAACTTTATCTCTCTTTACCTTACACGGCTTTATGTATAAAGCCGCTTTTGAAGCTGTAAACTCCTCGGCTTCGTTGGCAGACTGTATGCTACTCTTTATTAAGCGAAATTTTATCTCTGTTTTTTTACCTGCAGGAGGAATTTCTTCATTGGCTTTTTTTTCGGAGCCAATCCAAAAAAAAGGTGTTAAAGAGTCACAAGTAATTTTTGCTTCTTCCTTATATGGTTTCATCGGAATTCTTTCTGTGGTTATAGTGGCTATACCTGCATTTGTTTATTCGTTTTCTATCAATACCGTGGGTTCAAGTGAGTGGCTTACTCTAGGTACCGTAATATTACTTATTTATGGATTTTGGATGCTTTATAAATCAATACTTAATCAAGGTAGAGCGTATAAGTTAATGCTTAAAATATCACCCAAAGCAGAGGTTTACATACAAGAAATGCTTGAGCATAAAATAAAACAAGACAAGTTTCTTAAAAGTCTATTTTACTCCATTATAATTGAGGTGGTGGGCATTGGGCATGTATACGTGGCCATGGAGGCTTTACATCTTTCGCCTAGTTTATTTGGGTCCATTATGGCGTATATTATCTCTGTGATTTTTTTGATTGTTTCTCCCTTTTTACGCGGTATCGGGGTCATTGAGTTTTCAATGACCTATGTGCTTATACGATTTGGATTTGGAAATGTGGAGGCCATGTCTATCACGCTTTTGTATCGTTTCTTTGAGTTTTGGGTGCCTTTGTTTGTGGGAGCGGGTAGTTTTTTGGTGAAAGCCAGTAAGTTACTTTTGCGTATAGCACCTGCTTTATTATTGTTTGGACTGGGCATTTTAAACATAGTTTCTATGCTTTCGCCCGCATTGGCTCCTAGGTTAAAGTTAATAGAGAGTTTTCTGCCTTTCGAGGCTATCGAATTGTCGAATTACTTGGTATTGTTTACAGGTTTGTTTTTGTTAGTTACAGCCGCATTTATGCTTAAAGGGCTTCGCTCTGCGTGGTGGTTTGGACTCGTTTTGAGCGTGCTGTCGCTTTTTGGTCACATGACCAAAGGTATTGACTATGAAGAGGCTTTGGTGGCATTTGTAGTTATCGTGATATTGATATTTTCTAGAAAAGAATACTACATTAGAAACAACCCAAGACTTAAGGTTTTGGGATTCGGAACGGCAGCTTTAAGTATGCTTGCCATTATAATTTACGGCGTGGTTGGGTTTTATTTTTTAGATAAAAACCATTTTGATATCGACTTTAGTATTGGCCAATCTATTCGGTATTCTGTTGAGAACTTTTTCTTGGTAGGTAGCGAAAATCTATTTCCGAAAGATCTGTTTGCCAATCGTTTTTTGATGAGTATAAAGTTGGGCGGCTTGGTTACACTTGGCTATTTGGTTTATACGCTCGTTAAGCCATTCACTGAGCATGTGCTTCAAACCGAAGAAGAGTTATTTAAGGCCAAAGAATTAATTGAAACCAATGGAAGTTCACCCTTAGACTATTTTAAAACTTCCTCAGAGAAGCAATTTTTCTTTTCAGCTTCTAACGCTGCCTTTGTTTCTTTTAGACCTGTGGGCAACTTCGCTGTGGTGCTTGAGTGTCCTGTGGGACAAAATCTACAGGAAGTAGAAAAATGTATAACTGAGTTTGATAGTTATTGCATAGTTTCGGGGCTAAGAAGTGTATATTATAGAGTACCTGAGGCTTCCTTGTCACTTTTTTTAAAGAGAGGCAAAAAGAAACTTTTGATTGGGCAAGAGGCGATTGTGGATGTGATGAGCTTTAAGTTAGAAGGTGGCGACCGTAAATCGATGCGAAATGGACTCAAAAAAGTAAAGGAAAAAGGCTTCCAGTCGAAGGTTTATTATCCGCCGCTAAAAGACGGCCTAATTCAAAAACTAAAATCGGTGAGCGACGAGTGGTTGTTAGACACGGAGAGAACCGAGATTGTGTTTTCGCAAGGCATGTTTGACTGGAAAGAGATAAAAACTCAAAAAGTAATAACGGTAGAAAACGAAGAAGACAAAATCGTGGCTTTTTTGAATGTTATTCCTGATTTTAGAGAAAATGAAGGGACTTACGACTTAATCAGAAAAACTAAAGACGCTCCAAGTGGCGTAATGGATTTTTTGTTGGTGGCCTTAATTGATCTTTTGAAACAAGAAAATTGTCAATATTTGAACTTAGGTTTGGCAGCAATGAGCGGTTTAGAAGCTCCTACTAATTTTCCAGAAAAGTCAATGAAGTTTGCATACGAAAAAATCAAATCGTTTTCGCACTTTAAAGGCTTGCGTGACTTTAAAGATAAGTTTTCGCCTGTGTGGCAAAATGAATATTTGATTTATCAACACGATTACGATTTGTTTAATATTCCAAGAGTGCTTGCCAATGTGATAAAGCCTTGATTTATAATATAATAACTAAGAACTTATTTTAAAAATGAAAAATGTGATTTTATCTTTTTGTTTGCTGGTTTCTATCAGCACTCAAGCGAATACAGATATCGCTCAACCGATTGGGGATGTGCAAATTAATTATATAGTAGTTTCTTCAGACCTAGAATCCGCTGAAAAAGGTTTTCCCATTCATGAGTTTTATTCGAGTGCCAACAAGCCTTTTGTGTTCTTTATTTCTGGCGATGGCGGCTGGACCACCTTTGCGGAGTCATTTGCTTTGGCTTTACAAAAAGAGGGGTATTCGGTAGTAGGTTTAGACGCTCAGAAATACTTTTGGAGTAAAAAAACTCCAGCTCAAACCACCAAAGATTTTCAAAAATTAATAAACATATATCAAGAAAAGTGGAAACATAAGGAGGTGATATTGGTAGGGTTTTCTTTTGGGGCCAATGTGGTACCTTTTGTGGGTAATTTACTGCCTGCAGATATAAAAAGTAGAATAAATGAAATAATCATGTTTTCTCCCAATAAAACGGGTGATTTTGAAATTCATTTGGCAGATATGCTCAATTTGGGTAAAGAAGGAAAATACAATGTATTGGCAGAAGCTAAGAAAATTAAAGATGCGAACTTAACGTGTGTATTTGGTCAGGACGAAGACGAAGTAGATATTCAAGGGTTTAAAAATGAAGGAGTTCGAGTTAAAATACTATATGGAAGTCACCATTACGAAGAAAACTATAAAGGCATGGTGGCAATAATAAATGAACGTTTGAAATAAACGATTAGCCTGTTTTTAAGTACCAACCTCGATTACTAACATGGTTTATTGGTTCTAAAAAAGTAAAACCTATTTTGAAGCAGGATTTATCTATGGATGATGAGTCCTGTTTTTGCGTTTAAAGGGGCTACGTGTTTAGTTGTTTTAAACCTGTGAAACTGTATTATTGAGTTTTTAAAGTTTACAAATTAGTGCTTTAAGTACTTAAATATTTTATTTTTTGCTACATTTAGACGTCTTTTTGAATTAAAGAAAAAAAAATAAGTTCAACTTGAGATATATTTTTGCATTTGTTTTTATACCTTTTTTTGCCTCTGCTCAAAGTGGCTTAAAATACTTTTTAACGCCTGATACTACCAAATATACCAAACTTGACTGGACCATAAATATGGACGGTAGAAGCTCTATTGCTAACAAAAAGTTCGTGAATATTATCGGGATAAATTCGGGTATTGCGTATGGCAAAAATCGCTCAGAAATAACATTGGGATACTATTGGGTAAACTATAATAACAAACAGCGATTTATAGATTTGAGAAGAGATAGGGCTAAGTTGGTAAACGTAGATTACTACACGCATACCGATTTATATTATTATAATTTAATGTATTTTCCTTATTTGAAATATTCAAACCGATGGCGTATAAGTTTGCCGGTTGAAATAGGCATAGGGACCGGAAACGTAACTAGAAATTCGCTCAAAGATGATATTTTGATATGGAAAAAGAAAGATGTGTTTGTGCCGATTCAATTGGGTTTTTATGTAGAGTATAAGGCAACTCGATACATCGGATTTAGTTTAATGGCAGGCTATAGGCAAAGTTTAAAAGCATATAGGCTAAGTAACGAGTTTAGTGGGCCTTATTATAGTTATGGGTTTTCTTTTTATACCGACACTATGGGCAGGGATTTGAAAAAATGGAGACTTAAACGAAAAGAAAAAAAGTGATTTTAGATTTTGGTTTTGGTAAAAAAAAGAGCGGCCATTTTTTAAAATGGCCGCTCTTTTTATATGCTAACTATACTTTAGTCTTCTAGATTTTTGATATTTAAATCATGGTGTCTATTGAAAAATTTGTAAATAATCGGAAACACTAAAAGTGTTAGGAATGTGGCTGAAACTAAACCTCCGATTACTACTCTAGCCAGTGGTTTTTGGGTTTCAGAGCCTATTCCGGTTGAGATTGCGGCAGGTAATAGCCCAATTGCCGCCATCAGTGCAGTCATAATAACCGGCCTAATTCTCGACCTTACTCCTTCTTTTATGGCTAGGTCAAAGGGCATCTTGGCTTTAATATTCGAGTTAAATACCGAGGTCAGAATTACGCCGTTTTGGATACAGATACCAAATAGTGCGATAAAGCCGATACCCGCTGATATACTGAAGTTGGTTTGGGTTATGAGCAAAGCGGCAATTCCACCCACAATTGCAAAAGGCACATTTATCAATACCAAACTAGCGTCTTTGATATTTCCGAAAAGTGTAAACAGAATCAAAAAGATGATAATTAAACTAATAGGCACCACTTGAGCTAATCTGGCCGAAGCTCGCTGCTGGTTTTCAAAATCTCCCGCCCATTTAACGGTATAACCGGCCGGAATAGTTACGTTTTTGTTCACTTTTGCTTGGGCTTCTTCAATGGCACTGCCCATGTCTCTTCCTCTTACCGAAAACTTAACCGCTCCGTATCTTTGGTTGGCTTCTCTAAATATCAAGATTGGGCCAGTTTGCGTATATATTTTCGCGATTTCTGATAGTGGCACCTGATTGCCATTCATGGTAGGAATCATAAGTTTACCAATCGCCTCCTCAGAGTTTCGGTATTCGGGTTGAAATCTGATTCTCAAATCAAATTTACGCTCTCCTTCATATATCTGCGTGGCAGCTTTACCTCCGATAGCCATTTCTATTTCGGCTTGGGCATCGCTTTTGTTTACGCCATATAGGGCCAAATTGTCTTTGTCTAGTTCTATTCTAAGCTCGGGTTGACCTATGTTTTTGATAGCTCCAAGGTCTTCTATACCATTTACAGTATGAAGCTGGCCATATACATCATTCGTGATTTTGGCAAGTGTATTAAAGTCTTGTCCATAAACTTTTACGGCTATTGAGCCTTTTACGCCTGACACTGCTTCTTCTACGTTGTCCATGATAGGCTGCGAGAAGTTAAAGTCTACACCTTTATAAACCTCCAGTTTTTTCTGCATTTCTGCTATTAATTCTTCTTTACTGATGGGCCTTTTCCATTCTTCTTTTGGATAAATATCTATCAAAAACTCAATGTTATAAAAACCAGTGGCGTCTGTTCCGTCATTTGGTCTTCCTGTTTGTGATATAACCGCATGTACCTCTGGGAACGAACCGAATAGTTTTCTCATGCCTTGGGTATATTTTACCGACTCGTCGAGCGAAATACCCATTGGCATATTGGCTCTTACATAAATAGAACCCTCGTTTAGCTCTGGCAAAAACTCAGTACCCAAAAACTTAAATGACCCAAAGCCAACCACCATTATTACCAATGTGACTAAAAGTGCGTTTTTTTTGTGGTGAAATGTATAGTTAAAAGCCTTCATTACATTTTTTTCAATAAAAATAACAAAAGGATTATGCTTCTCTTTAACATTCTTTTTGAGCAAAATGCTTGCTAAAACCGGAACCAAAGTAAGTGTAAAAATCAAAGCTCCCATCAGGGCAAAACCCAAAGTCCATGCCAACGGAGAGAACATTTTCCCTTCTACTTTTTGGAAACTAAAAATCGGCATTAAGCAGGTGATTATAATTAGTTTTGAAAAGAAAATAGCCTTTCCAAGCTCTGTGCCTGTCTTTTTTATCAGTTTCATTTTGGCAAGTTTGTTAAACTTATCCATGCCCACTTTGTTTGCGAGGTGATCGAGCATCACAAATACTCCCTCCACCATAACGACGGCCCCATCTACGATAATACCAAAGTCAATGGCTCCCATGGAAAGCAAGTTGGCGTTCATACCTTTGAGTCGTAAACAAATAAAAGCAAACAACAAGGCCAGTGGTATCACGATAGAAACTGCAATGGTGGTTCGCCAGTCTGCCATGAAAATTAAAACCACAAAGGTCACTAATAGAATTCCTTCTATCAGGTTATGAATCACCGTGTGCGTGGCAAAATTTATTAGGTTTTCGCGGTTATAAAACGTGTTTATTTGTACATCTTTTGGCAAAATAGAGGTGTTTAGTTCTTCTATTTTTGCTTTTACTTTGGCAATAGTCTCCGTAGGGTTTTCGCCTTTACGCATCACCACTATACATTCCACTACGTCAGACTGTTTGTCTCTTCCGGCTTGTCCTAGTCTTGGTAGTGCACTTTCAAAGACATTGGCTACTTGCTCTACAAAAATCGGTACGCCATTTACATTTTTGACAATAATTTTCCTGATATCGTCCATGTCTGTTAAAAGGCCAAGGCCTCTAACCACATAAGCCTCCGAATTTTTTTGGATTACGTCTCCACCTACATTTATGTTTGAATTAGAAACCGCACGATAAACATCTAAAGGCGATATGCCGTAGTCTAACAATTTGTTTGGATCTACACTTATCTCATATGTTTTTACTTCACCACCAAAACTCACTACGTCAGCTACTCCAGGTACGCCTTTTAGTTGCCTGTCAATCACCCAGTCTTGTAGGGTTTTTAACTCTCTTGGTGTTTTGGTTTTGCTGTCAAGTGTATATCTAAAAATCTCGCCTGTAGGACCATAAGGCGGCTGAATATCTGGATCCACGCCGTCAGGCAGCGATATGCTCCCAATTAGGTTATTAACTTGCTGCCTTGCAAAAGTATCGTCTGCGTCGTCGTTAAATATGATTTTAACTACCGACAAACCAAAAACCGTAGTGGAGCGAATATCCGTTTTTTTCTGAGTTGGGTTTAGTCCAATTTCGATCGGAATCGTTACAAACTTCTCAACTTCCTCTGCACTTCTACCGGGCCATTGGGTTATTATGGTTATCTGGGTATTCGTTACATCGGGAAAGGCATCAATTGGGGTGTTTTGATAGGCAATATATCCTCCCACCACGGCCAAAATGGTCAGAAAGAATACGAAATATTTATTTCTTAGGGAAAACGAAAGAATACTTTCAATGAATTTGTTCATGTTTTTAACCAGAGTTTCTGGTGTTAAATCTTATTTAAAATCAAGACTCTTTGTGAAAAAGACTATTAGTTTTTAGTAAGTGAATTGTAAAGCAAATAAGCGTTCTCTTTCACTATTTTATCTCCTGAATTTACACCTCCGTTTAGAAATGTTATGTCGTCTACTTTTTGAAATACATCAACCGGTACGATTTTTAAATCCTTAAAATTGGTGCCTATCACAACGTAGTTTTTGTTGTTATCAAAAATGATAGATTCACTAGGTACAATCAGCTTGTTTTCGCTAAAACCGTACTCCAAGTTTACCTTAGCAAACATTTCGGGTTTAAGTAAAAAATCGGCGTTAGAAAGCGTAACTCTGACTTTCATTGTTTTGCTTTCGGGGTCTAGCATGTTAAATATTTTATCTATTCTTCCTGTATAAACTTTGTCGGGGTAAGACAGCGTAGTGATTTTAGCTTCTTGACCGAGTTTAATTTTAGAAACATCGTTTTCATACACATTTGCCAAAATCCAAATCGGGTCTAAGTTGCTGATTGTAAATAAACTTTCGGGATCATCAGATCTAAGTTCCATGCCAGGTTGTGCATTTTTTTCTACTATAAAACCACTTACAGGTGCTTTGATGTAATAAGTTGAAGCCGATGAACCCAATATGTTTTGACGAGCCGCTACTCTTCTAACTTCTCCTTTTGCTGACTCCACCATTTCTTGTGCGGCTACTAAGTCTTTTTGCGAAGCCAATCCAGCGTCAGACATGTCTTTTGTTACTTGTAAGTTTTTTTGAGCCACTGACAATTGGCTTTTTGCACTTACTGCATTCTGTTGTAAATCAGCAAGGTCGCCACTCTGTATGATCGCCAATACTTGTCCGGCCTTTACGTAGTCGCCAAGCACTGATTTTACGTCTTGCATGTGCCCACTCACTAGGCTGAATACTTTGGTGATTTTGTCTTGATTGTATGATACTTTGCCCGATAAACTTAGTTTGTTTTTTACATGGTCTACTCCAACTGTAAATAAACTCAAAGAATCAGCGGGAGCTTCTTCAGCGGCAGTTTGTGTAGCTGTTTCTTTTTTTGCTGAACCACAGGCCGTCGTTCCAAATATGATAACACTGAATAAAATACGTGAGATTTTCATTTTTATATTAATTAAATATTGTTGTTCCTACTGTAAAATTGAGACCTTCGAATGCCGATTTTCTATCGTGTTCAAGCTGATTGATTTGAAGAATTGTTCCTTTATAAGAATCAAAGAAATCAATAAATTCTACCACGTCGATATTACGTTTTTCATAGTTTTTTATCACACCATCAATAAAATCGGTAAAACTAGATGTAAATGCTAAGTCAAACGATTTAAGGAGTTTGTCAGATTGCAGGGCTTTGTCAAGGCTGCTTTCTATGTCTTTGGTAATCGTTTGGTTAGTTATTTCTTTTCCTTTATTTGCTTCCAAAACTCTGATTTTTGCAGCCTGAATATTCCCTTGGTTTTTGTTAAAAATAGGCAAAGTCATATCTGCACCAATGCCCACATAATTTGCAATAAAACTACCGTTACGGTCAAAGTTTAGATGCATGTTCAGGTCTGGCGTTTTAAGTGCTTCTTGAAGCTTAAGGTTTCTATTTGCAATATTTTGGTAAGAATCCGCGATTTTCATGTCGGGACGGTTTGCCAAAGCCAAGTCAAAAAGTTGTTTGAAATCAGGAATCAATTTATCGCTATTTCCTTCGTTTGGTGTTACCTTTGGTTCCACAATTAATCCTTGTGGAAGGTTAAGTAAGATACCAAGGTCATGCTGAGCATCTATGTAGTTGCTCGCGATGCCTTGTTTTTCTGTATTTAAAGAAATCAAATACGCCCTTAGTCTATTCATGTCTTTTAAAGGGATATTGCCTTTTTCAAACTGAGACTGATATAGGTTTAGAGTTTCTTGTATTTTAGCTATTTCTATATTGTATAGATTTATAGCCTGGCGGTAATAGTAAACATCATAGAATGAGCTTCTCAATTGAAATTTCAAGTTTCTAAGTAACTCCTCCATCATGTGACCTGTTAGCTCCGTATTTGCTTGTGCCAAGTCAAATTGTTTTTGTCTTTTTTGAGCCAACAAAAACAATTGTTGAAACTGAACAATTTGCTCTGAATTTGATTGTTTTAGACCTACAATCTCTTTTTTCTGAGAGTTGTATGGCATTTGCTCCACATATAAGTTTGGGTTCGGCCTTAGTTTTGCTTGTATTTCGTAGGCTTTGCTTTCTTCAATATTTAGCTTGTTGGCTATCAGTTGCAGGTTTTTATCGAGAAATGTGTTTTCTGCGTTTTCAAGGCTCAACTTTAGGGTGTCTTTTTGAGCAAAAGCATTGAGTGACATCAGAAAGACAAATGGGATAATTAAAATTTTCATTTTGTTATTTTTATAATCCAAAAGTCAGATGCTAACATATATTTAGATTAAATTCTAAATTAAAAATTGATTAAAAGAGCAATGAAAGTTTCATTTAAATGAGATTTAGTAAAAGAAAAGACAGAAGTTTATTATTTGAATAAAAAAAAGAGCCGCTCCAAAAATGAAGCGACTCCAGGTTCACAGGTTAAAATATTATTCAGGATTAATGTCTTCCGCCGCCGCCTCTTGATCCACCACCACCAGAAGGCATTCTGAAACCAGCACCTGAGTTAAAGCTACTCTCTCTCGAAAAGTTGCTCCATGAGTCTCCATGGTATCCGCCTGCATCTCCTCTTGAAGTGGCTCTGTATGGCGTAACATTTGAGTTTATAGGTCTTGAGTAGTGAGATGCCGAACTCAGGTAGTTTAAGCCTCTTGGAGCATTTGGACTAAAGTGGCTATGAGCTACATTCATGAAGCCGCTGCTTGCTGGACTCACAAATCTTTGTGTATGCACTTGGTTTCTATAATAGTTGCCAAAATTGTTATACAAGTTTGGGTATCTTACATACACACTTGGACTAAAAAACCAGTTGGCAAAGCCGTAAGAGGGGAAACCATAAAGGCCAAATCCGTTGCCGCTATAAAGCCCCATGTTATACCAGAATGAATTTGGGTACCACATAGGCGAACCATACCACGATGGATAACCAAACCAGTAAGAATAAGGGTTATTATACATGTTTTGTGTATAATTGTTATAGTTGTTTGGAGGGGATACGTTATATCCGTTTTGGTTTGCATAGTCTTGTGCTGCTCTTGAGAGTTCACTCATTGCGTCCGGATTGTTTCCTACCTCATCTTTAAACTTCGTATATTCATACTGGTTTTGTACATTTAAGCTATCGTGAAGAGCAACCAAGTTTGAAGTCAATCCGTTTTTATCTGCTATAAAATGTTCACCTAGTTTGGCTGTTAAGTCTATGTTGTCAGTTAGTAGAGTCAACACATCGGGCATTTGAGCAAGTTTCTGAAAAGCCATACGCGAATCTGGGTCGAGAGATTTTATGCTATTTTGAAACTCAATGTCGGCTTGGCTATACATGTTGACCATTTCCAACAATTCGGACTTGTTGTTTTTATAGATTTTCCAAGCCGCTTCTTGCAGATCTTGATCTTGAGATGGCAAAATCGCCATTATCTCATTGTTCGATTTGCCTTTTGGTAGTGAACTAAGAAGCTCCATTAAATCAGGATATCTCGACAATGTATAGAACCGACTTTGCTCGGTCTGGTCAAAATTATTCATGATATTTCTGAAGCTTTCCGCTGTTTGTTTTTGCTCCTCTTTGAGTTGCATCAAAACGTCGGGCTGAAGACTTGCCAATAATATGTAACTCCTGACATCGGCACTGTAAGGTGCTATAGCGGCAGATATTCCTTTTTCTGTTTCCAGCGTAGTGGTTTTCTGAGCAAAAACTTGGGTGTTTGTTAATAAACTAACTAACAAAACCATTAAGCCACCGATAGACCTTTTCCAAAGTCCTCGAATTTGTGCTTTTCTTGATTTTTGATTAATGTTTTTCATTGCTTTGTTTTTTTATAATCAAATGTGGCTCGACCATCTTTAGTCCGGTTTAACTTTAAATTAAGAAGAGGTTAAAGCCATTGTTTTTAATTTTATTTTCAAAAAAAAGGCTATCGAATAATTCGACAGCCTTTATGACTTTAAAACAAATAATAAATTAATTTTTTTTAGCTCTTTTCTTTTGGTTATCGAGGTGTTTAATACCATTTTTTAGAAAAGCTTTGCTAGTGGCTGGTTGATCCATAATATAATAATCAGCTATATAAAAGTAATCGTGTGCAAGGTTAGTCTCTGCGTTTTCAAAGGCAGTAACTAAAGATTTTTCTGATTCTGAACTTGGTTTTTCTAAAAGCATTTTGTCAAGTTTCGATAGAGCTTCTATACTTTTTTCAAAGTGTTCATGTTTGGTGCCTTTAAGTGAATCGGCTTCAGTTTTTAAAAAACCGATGGCTTCTTTTATTTTTTCACTTGAGGCTTTATAGTCTTTGGTGTCAAACTTATTTAGAGCTTCCTCAAAAGCAATGTCAGATTTGTTAGGTATCTCCATAGTGTGTTCTTCTATCACCATTTCAGGGTTCGCTAAATCTGCAGATTGCTCTGTTTTTTCGTTTGCTTTATGCTCAACTTTTTTATTACATCCGGCTAACAAGCTGCTTGCTAAGGCCACAGTTAAAAGAATTTTTTTCATTGTCATTTATATTTTAATTGATTTTTCTAATTCTAAGTCTTTATTAAAAAGTAGATGCATTTTTTCTTTGCCTTTTTTGATTTCGACTTTGTAGTATTTACTGGTTTCATTTTTTTTATTTACCGTAATAGTTTCATGATCTTTTGCCGCAATCCATCCCGGATACATTTCGCTTATTTTTTTGTCTATTTCTAAAGGTAAAGCCACATTTTTTAACTTAGCTCTATAGCTATTTAGATTTCCATTTGGAGAATAAATGGCACTTACTTTTGAGTCTTTGCCGAGCATTTCTACCTGATAAGTATCCACAGGGGTATTGGGGTCTGCGTCAGGATTAGTTTTAACTACCCAATTTTCACCTAGCAATTCCATTGGAAACGACCTATATTCAACTATTTTATTGTCAGGGAAGTCTTTTTTTACTTTCGAGATTAACTCAATAGGTATCGTTCTCTCTTCAAGTTTTGCAGTAAACAATTCTGTTGTAGTTTGAGCCATAGCGTTTGTGGCAACACTTGAAGCCAAAATTGCAGATGCCAAAATTAAATTTTTCATGATATTAGTATTTTGATTTTTTTGTTCTACACTTTTTGTGTTGTTTATGAATCAAAAGTGGGACCATGAGTTGTATGCTATCTAAATGTGAAATTAATTGGCTATTAAAAAAAGTGATGTAAGCGATTAATAAATAGAAGTTTGTGTACTATACAGTGTGCCTGTGCCAATAGCTATTATTTTGCTTTGAGGTGATAATCTCTAAGTTTTGCAAACGAATAGCCTTGTTTTTGGAGGTTTGGTATAAGTTCATAAAGTGCTTCCGCGGTATTCCAATTAGGTCTGTTAAAGTGCATAATTATGATTGCACCTGGCCTTATGGTTTTCAGTACATTGTTTTCAATAACATTTTTTGGAGTGTTTGGGATAGCATCACCAGAAAGCACATCGAAACTTATCATGGTAACTCCCAATGCAGTGGCTATTTTGGCACAGGCTTCGTCTGTGTAGGCTGTGGCTGACCTATAAAAGATCGGTTTTGTATGGGTAATGTTTTCGATTTTAATGGCGTTTGCTTCTATTTCGTCTATGGCATCTCCAATATTTGGCGTGCCTTTTATTCCAAATTCACTTTCTCCATCTATTGAGCATGGCTTGTGGTTTAGGCCATGATTTTCTATTTCAAAAAGAGGCTCTTTGCTTAGTTCAATAAATGTTAGATAATTGGCATCTATCCATTTGCCTGTAACAAAAAGGGTGGCTGGTATTTTTTCTTTCTTTAAAAAATCAATTAGATCTTTGTCATAGCCGTCTGCGTTTTTACCACCACAGGCATCGAAAGTTAAGGCAACGATTTTATTTTTTGTTATGAGGTCCTCATCCACACCATTTACAAACTCTCCCCATTTTCCCGGCTTTACATTAGCAAATTCTTGTGATATTTTACTTTTGAGTGAATTATAATCAGAATCCAAATGTAAGTTTTTTAGAAAACTAGTGTTTGGATACAAGTTGGTTTGGCCAAATGCAAAATTTGACACGAGTAATAAAAATAGAGTAATTTGATTTTTGTTCATTTCGTATAAAAAATTGAAGTGTTTTAAACACTAGTTTATATTCTCAATTATGGATATCATAACCTATTCTTCATGTCCTGATATAGGAGTGATACACAAATCTGTGTATCAAGTAGGGTTCATTTAACGAAATTTTCTTGGCCTACCTCAAAGCCATTAAATTGAAGATTGGTTTCGATTATTCAAGTCATTTTTTTTAACAAAATTTAGCGTAAGCTTATACTTATGGGTAGTAAAGTTGGGCAATGTTGACCATTAAATAAATAGGAATCTTGGGTGTCTTTTGGGTGTCTTTATCGATAAGGAATTTCCCAACCTTTTGTTCAAAGCTTAAATTTAAAACGCTTTTATATTTCTTATTACAGTTTGTTTTTCAAAAGTTTCTTTATCAAAATTTTCTGATTGATTTGGGCAATTAGAAAAATAATAGGCTATGGATAAATATTAGTTTGCCCCCCATGCTTAATTGGGCGTATTGTTTATTTCATTGGTCTAAATTTTTGATTTTCAGTAATTAATCTTAATTGGTGTTTTCATAACTCAGTGCTTTTTCTTTTGATTCTTCTTAAATGTGGTATTTTTTCAGTTTCATATATCAGTGGATACTCTTCAAATTCTACATCTCGGTTTTCTAAACCAAAATATTGGGCATAATCGTACCCCATTTTTTCAAGTCTAAAATAAGAATTAAGTAATACCTCTTTAAAAAAAGTGAGTTTATTTTCTATCGAGAGTATATTTTTAATGATTACAAATTTTAGGTCAACTTCATTGTTGAAGTCGCTATATGCAGACTCTGTCTGTACAAATTCAAACTCATCATTTTTAGTTAACTCCTCTATGATTGTTTTTAAATAAGCCTCAATTTGGACAGGTGTTTTAAAACCCAAATGGAGGTTTACCTTAATAAGCGACTTTGTGGCGATTTCTTTGACCGAATAACTACATGTAAATGGTTCTGAAGTACGCTTTACGTGGACTAACCAATACATTTCAGCTCGTTTAGGCTTTTTCGAGAAAATTGATTTAATAATTCTTTCCTCTACTTGGTCTTCAATTTTTGACTTTGTCAAATACACTAAATGAGTAGCCTCCAGTGGAATTGTGCTATCATTTTTTAATTTAATAAACAAGTCCTCGTATGGTTCTATTTCTATAAATTTGGTGAGTTGGTTTTTAAGTTTCCTTCCATAAAAAATGGTAAGCATTATGGCGATATATATCAGTGCAATACAAATTGTAATGTATCCACCCTCTGGGAATTTCCGAATATTTGATAAAAAAAACGATATTTCTATAAATCCAAAAATAGAAATCAAGAGTGTGGTTAATAAAGAGTTCCATTTTAGTCTCTTCAATATAAAAAAGAAAAGTAAAAACGAAGTAGAAAGCATGGCTAAAGTAATTGCAAGTCCATAGGCGGCCTCCATGTTTTCAGATTTTTTAAAATAAATAATAATAAACATGCAGCCCACAAATAGCATGGTGTTTATAGAGGGTACATAGATTTGGCCTTTATGAATAGAGGTATGAATAACCTTAGATCTGGGCCAAAAATTGAGACTGATAGCCTCATTTATGAGGGTGTAACTTCCGCTAATTAAAGCTTGAGATGCTATTATGGCGGCCAAAGTGGAGATAGCAATTGATGGAATTTTAAACCAATCGGGCACTATTTCAAAAAACGGATTTAAGTCGCCGAGTGGTTGGTTTATTTTGCTTATCATCCATGCTGCTTGTCCTAAGTAGTTTATTATCAGCATACTTTTTACGAAAACCCAAGAGGTGCGGATGTTTTCTAAACCGCAGTGGCCCATGTCGCTGTAGAGTGCTTCGGCTCCAGTAGTACACAAAAAAACCGCACCCAACAGCCAAAATCCTTGGGGATAATAAAACAAAAGTTTATATCCAAAATAAGGGTTGAGCGAATTTATGATTTCGGGGTAAATTAAAATGTATCGTAAACCTAAAACTCCAATCATAGAAAACCAAATGACCATCACTGGCCCAAAAATGCCACCGATTTTTTCGGTGCCGTATCGTTGAAATGCAAATAGTAAAGTGATGATGCCCAAAACTAAAGGCAAAGTATTTAAATTATGTAAACTTGGGATAATTTGGAGCCCTTCTATGGCAGAAGAAACCGAAATAGGGGGCGTAATAAGCCCATCTGACAAAAGACTCGCAGCTCCTATAATAGTAGGTATGGCCATATATTTGCCATAGGGTTTTACCAAACTATATAAAGCAAAAATCCCGCCTTCGCCGTGGTTATCGGCTTTTAGAGTATACCACACATATTTTATGGTGGTAAGTAAAGTTAAAGTCCAAAAAACTAAAGAGACCGATCCATAAATTAATTCTTTACTGAGTATTTTGTCACCTGCTATGGCACTCATAACATAAAGTGGACTTGTGCCAATATCTCCGTAAATGATTCCTAATGCTACTAATAAACCTGCTGCCGTTACCTTCTTTTTGCTAAGATTCGCCATATATTACTTAAAATCAAATTATAAAAAACACCTATACAATTTTCTTACTTTAACATTAATATTGACCCTAATCCAAATTAAATTTCAATTAAATCATTCTCTGTTTATAATAGACTATTAATTGTTTTTTAATTTATTCTCAAAGCAGAGTTAAGTCTAAAAGCTCATTTTTGGTAAAACATTTAAAAAAATGAAAAACAATATGAGATTATTAAATCAGGTGGCTCTTGTAACTGGAGCCAATTCAGGAATTGGCAAAGCCATAGCCATAGAGTTAGGAAAACAAGGAGCCAAAGTAGGCATAAACTTTGTAAGTCATCCTGAAGCTGCAGATGAAGTAGTCAAAACGATAGTATCTTATGGCGGCCAAGCCATAAAATTATATGCAGACGTCAGCAATGAAGAAGATGTGGAGGCTATGTTTACGGCCCTGATATCCAAATTTGGAGGTATAGATATTTTGGTAAATAATGCGGGCTTACAACAAGACGCGGCTTTTCAAGATATGACTTTGGCTCAATGGAAATTAGTAATTGATGTAAATCTTACGGGTCAGTTTCTATGCTCAAGGGCTGCAGTTAGGGAATTCCTTAAAAATGGCGTTATAGCTGGCAGATCAAAAGCTGCGGGTAAAATTATATGTATGAGTTCTGTGCATGAAGTTATTCCTTGGGGTGGGCACGTAAACTATGCTTGTTCAAAAGGCGGAGTGGAATTACTCATGAAAAGTATGGCTCAAGAGTTAGCTCCGCACAAAATCAGAGTAAATAGCATTGGACCGGGTGCCATCCAAACTCCGATAAATCGTCAGGCATGGGAAACTCCCGAAGCCTTAAATAATTTAATGACCTTAATTCCATATCAACGCATCGGTCAGCCCGAAGACGTAGCCAGTTTGGCCTCGTGGTTGGCTTCTGATGAGGCAGACTATATTACGGGCACCACCGTTTTTATTGATGGTGGCATGACACTATACCCTGGTTTTTCTACAAACGGATAATGAAAAAAATAACAGAAGAAGACAAAAGATTAGCCAGCAATGCTGAAAAAATGGTACCTATCGAAAATTGGGGGCCATATTTGAGTGAACGGCAGTGGGGCACAGTCAGAGAAGACTATTCAGAAGATGGTATGGCGTGGCCGTATTTTCCTTTTGATCATGCGTCTAAAAGAGCTTACCGGTGGGGTGAAGACGGTATCGGGGGTATTTCTGATTTACGTCAAAATCTTTGTTTTGCGTTTTCGTTTTGGAATGGAAAAGACCCTATTTTGAAAGAACGTCTGTTTGGCCTCAGCAACCCTGAAGGAAACCATGGGGAAGACGTAAAAGAGTTGTATTATTTTTTAGATAATACACCAACGCATAGCTACATGAAGTTTCTCTATAAATATCCGCAAGGCGAATATCCGTATCAAAAATTAAGAGACGTAAATGCACAGATTGGTAAAAATGCAGATGAGTTTGAACTGCTTGACACAGGTTTGTTTGATCAAAATGCCTACTTTGATATTTACATTGAATATGCCAAAAAGTCGAGCGACGATATTTCCATTCAGGCTACGGTCATAAACAGAGGAGACTCCGATGCTCAAATTACGCTAGTTCCTACACTTTGGTTTCGAAATACATGGTTGTCAGGCGAGGTAATTAAAAAGCCACAGATTTCATTGGTCAAAAACCAGAATGGTACTGAACAAGTAAATGTGTCTTCACAAAACCCAGGTGAATACTATTTGTATTACGAAAATGCAGACCGTGTACTTTTTACTGAAAACGAGACTAATACCTTTGATTTATACGATATTGGCCGGCCAAACCAGCCAACTAAAGATTTATTTAATCGGGTTATTATAAACCACGAAGTTTATGATGACGCTCTAATAAGTGGCACCAAGTGTGGTGTGGTTTTTTCGGAAAATATTGCCGCTAAGTCTCAAAAGGTGTTTAAGCTAAGGTTAAGCAGCAAAAAGAATGGAACACCGTTCGGAACTTCTTTTGACAGCATCATTAATCAAAGAAAAGCCGAAGCTGATGCATATTTTGAATCGCTATCCGGAAATATTGATTCAGTTGACAAAAAGGCCATTCAGCGACAGGCCATTGGTGGCCTGCTTTGGAGCAAACAATACTATCAATATGACGTAGAGAAATGGTTAAAAGGCGACTCAGGGCAAATATCTCCACCTCTAAGTAGATACGAGGGCAGAAACAAAGATTGGAAACACCTCAAAATCGCTGATATATTGAGTATGCCTGACACTTGGGAGTACCCGTGGTTTGCGGCTTGGGACTTGGCTTTCCACTGCATTCCATTGGCTATGGTTGATCCTGTTTTTGCCAAAAATCAACTTATACTGCTCACCCGAGAATGGTTCATGAGTCCCAATGGGCAAATTCCGGCCTACGAATGGAATTTTTCAGACCTCAATCCGCCTATTTTGGCTTGGTCGGGGTTCAATGTATATAAAATAGAAAAGGAACTTCATGGTAAAAATGACATAGATTTTCTGAAAAGGCTGTTTCAAAAACTCCTCGTAAACTTCACTTGGTGGCTAAACCGTGAAGACGTAGACGGAAATACGCTTTTTACGGGTGGATTTATGGGTTTAGACAATATTTCGGTGATAGACAGAAGTAAAACCATTAACGACAATACCAGTTTAGAGCAAGCCGACGCTACCAGTTGGATGGGACTTTATGCTCTAAATATGCTGGAAATGGCCCATGAGATATCGAAATATGACAAGTCGTATGAAGACATGGTTATTAGGTTTTATGAACACTATTGCTTGATAGCCGAGGCTTTAAATGACAAAGGACTTTGGGATAATCAAGACAACTTTTTTTATGATGTTTTGAAATCTAAAAGTGGCGAGTCCGTCGCACTAAAAGTGAGGTCAATAGTGGGTTTAATTTCTTTGTTTGGGGTAACGGTTTTAGAAAGAAACACCCTCGATGTATTGAATGATTTTTCGCAGAGAATAAAATGGTTTAAAAGGGAAAGAAAAAAAGAGAATCAGTTTTTGCCCATTGAAGAAGTGGCCGAAAATGGCGATATTTTAATTTCGCTTTTAAATAAAGAAAAACTGCAGTTAATAGTCAATTACCTGGTAGACGAAAATGAGTTTTTGTCTGTTGGTGGGCTAAGAGCATTATCTAAAGTCTACAAAGAAAAACCTTACACGGTCACAATTGGAGGCTCAAACTATACCATAGACTACGAGAGGGCGGAGTCTACCAACGACCTTTTTGGGGGTAATTCTAATTGGCGAGGGCCAGTTTGGTTTCCCATTAATTATTTAATTTTAAAATCGATTAAAAAAATCGGGAATTTTTATGGAGATAAACTTACGGTTGAGTACCCAAATGGTTCGGGTACTGAAATTACCTGTATAGAACTTTATAAAATTCTTGCTGCTCGGCTAGTTTCGATTTTTGAAATAGACAATGAACAGAAAAGACCCGTGCATGGAAGGTTTAAAGATTTTTATGCTAAAGACGAGAATAAAGACCTCGTGCTGTTTTATGAGTATTTTGATGGAGATGACGCACATGGAGTAGGGGCTTCACACCAAACAGGCTGGACGGCTCTAGTTGCAGAGTTACTTTCGGATATAATTTAAGTATCTAAAAAAGTAAAATTCACATGTTTTTTATTCTAAATTTAGCTTTAATCGTTTTTTAATTTCTTTTTAAGACCACACATAGCTTAAGGTTTCATTTTTATGATATTAAATATAAATAAATGAAAATATTAGTAGTAGAAGATGAGCAACGCATGTCTTCTTTTTTAAAACAGGGCTTGGAAGAAAATGGATATGAGGTAGAGGTGGCTTTCGACGGCTTCATCGGGAAGCATTTGGCTATAACGCTACCTTTGGACTTATTGATATTAGACGTTAACTTACCTAAAATTTCAGGGTTCGAAATAGTGAGTGCCGTTAGGGCAGAAGGAAACCAAATACCGGTTTTGATGCTAACCGCCATGGGAAGTATCGAAAACAAAACTGAAGGGTTTGAGGCAGGTGCTGACGATTATCTGATAAAGCCATTTGAGTTTAAAGAGCTATTACTTCGCGTTAATGCACTTTTAAAGCGTGGTGTATCTGCTCCGCCTCAGTCAAAGGGTGCTTTGGTTTATAAAGATTTAAAACTTGACTTAAACTTAAAAAAAGCGTACCGAGCTGACCACGAAATTGACCTTTCGGTTAAAGAGTTTTTGCTTTTAAGTTATTTTATTAAAAACCCAGAAAGGGTACTGTCAAGAACCGAAATTGCAGAAAAAGTATGGGACGTGCATTTCGAAACGGGTACCAATATTATTGATGTATATGTTAATTTTCTCCGTAAAAAAATAGATCATGGTTTTGATGAAAAGTTAATTCAGACCGCTATCGGTATGGGTTATATCTTTCGTTAATTAAAAAATAAAAGCAGGAAAAAGTATGAAAATTAGTAAAAGAAGACCACGTCAAATAGGTGTTTTAGTAGGCTTGATTTTAGTCTTTTTTTCGGCTGTGGTATATTTCTTTTATAGTACAAATAGAGAAAGTACCTTTTATGATTTATTAATTAATAGAATAGAAAGTCATCAAGAACTTCTTGAAAACAACATTGGTGCCCTAAATCCGTCGGGTTATCACTTGATACTTACCAATGAAAAATATGCAATTTTTGATATAAATGGAAACGCAATTTATAGTTCACCAGGCTCCCCAACTAAAATAAATAAGGCCTTATTGTATGCACTGCAAGTAAACGCAAAGGGTATTCATTTAGGTCAAAATGGTGACGTGCAAGAAGTTTATGAATTGGTGAGTATTGCGAATTTAAAAGAAAAGTATATTATCTACTCAAGTGCATATGACTTAATTGGTGAGCAGCGGCAAAATTTCCTTCTTAGAGTAATGTTTATCGGGAGTTTAATTCTCAGCTTATTTACTTATTTTTTGGTTTCAAGAGTAGCTAAAAATGACCTGTATCCATTGGAGTTAGCCTCCGAGCAGATGGGTAATATTAATTTCGAAAACCTCAGCGAACGCGTAACTTTGGTAAATAAAGAAAATGAAGTGGGGGCTATGGTGACGGCCTTTAATGGCGTGTTAGACCGGCTACAAAAAAATATAGTACAGCAGCAAAATTTCGTTTCGTTTGTGAGCCATGAGTTGAGAAATCCGTTGGCCATCATTCAAGGTCAGTCAGAGGTAGCTCTTTTTAAAGAACGCGACAAAGTAGAGTACATAAGGGTGCTTAAGGATATCAAAAGTGAAGTGAAAGACACTATTTTGTTAGTAAATGACCTTCTTTTGCTCGCTAGTGTAAATGTGGCCAATACCCAAGTGCCGTTTTCAGAGGGATACGTTGAAGAAGCCATTTGGAAGGCTCAATCTTTGGTAAAAAAGAAAATGCCAGAGGCGGAGATAGTCATTGATTTTCCTGAAAATATCGAAAGGGAGGATTTTTTTTTAATGGAAAGAGTAAATCTAGATTTAATGAAAATCGTGTTTTTAAACCTCATGGACAATGCGTGTAAATACTCCGAGATAAAATATGTAAATGTGAAAATTACAGGTGATGAAAACAGGCTGATATTTGTGTTTTCCGACAAAGGAATGGGTATTCCTGCTACTGAACTAAAGTCTATTTTCGAACCCTTTTATCGTGCTTCGCATACCAATACTATTCAAGGACACGGACTTGGTTTGCCTTTGGTAAAACAGATTGTGGACTTACATCGAGGCTACACTGAGATAAAATCTATAGTGGGCGAAGGTACTGAAGTAACGGTAACTTTACCCCAAAAAATAAACGCCTAGGCTTCCTTAATAATATAGCCTAGGTCTATTATGGTGTGTATCAGTTTGACGGGGAAGTTTTTGTCTACAGCATTTCTTAATTTGCTAATATATACTTCTACTTTGCCACCGTCTAAGTCGGCGTTCAGGTCCCACACTTCGCTGAAAATTTGAGATTTAGAGACCACCCTGTTTTTGTTTTTCATCAAGTATTCCAACAAAAAGAATTCTTTTGCCGCCAAAGGGATGATGTTTCCTGCTCTTTTTACAACTTTTGCATGTGTGTCCACTTCAAGGTCCGCTATTTTTAAGAGTTGAGACTTTATTTCTGTTCCCGACAGGCTATTTCTCCTTAGCAAAGCTCTTATTCTTGCCAATAACTCATCAAACTCAAAAGGCTTGGCTAAATAATCATCCGCTCCCGAGTTTAGCCCCATTACCTTCGACGAGGTGTTCGCCATTCCGGTAAGCATCAGTACAGGTGTATTTATATTGTTTTCACGAAGTTTTTCGCAGAGGTCAAATCCATTGATTTCAGGCATGTTTACATCCATTAATATAATCTGATACTCTTTGCCGTAGGCTAATTTTAAGCCTGTTTTGCCATCATGTGTCATTTCACACTGATAACCGTTTTCGGTTAATCCTTGGTATATAAACTTCGCTAATTTTATTTCATCTTCAATGATCAATACATTCATCTAAATCTGTTTTGGTAGTATTTATAACAAAATTAGCTTTTTTATATCTAAAAATGTTGTTTTTGAATCTATTATCCCCCAAACAAGGTTTTTATAGTCTTACTAAAACCAAGAAAAGCCATTTCCAATGGAAAAAGCTTTTTCTATTAACTAATCTTATAAATCCCTTTAACTAAATCTTTTATTTTGTTTTTGTTGTATGTTTTCAAAGCCTTTTTTATTGCTCTTTTTTTTGTACGCAATAAAAAAAACAAAAAACTAATTTCAGTTTTTGCCCTTCCTTAATTCCATGTGTAAAACTGCCTAAATGATCTTAAGTGGTACTTAATTTAAGATTAAAAAAGAATTAATATTCTAAAAATTTAGATTCAACAAGCACCATTTTTCATTTAGTTTTATAAATTCCTATTGCTAAGGTTTTCTATAAGCATATTTTTTGTTTATACTTGTTTGATTATTTCAATATTAAAAAATTAGCGTCCCTTTTAACCACAGATATGAGTTTTTCTGACAAAGACCTTAGCCAAATTGCCAAAAGAGGCAGCAATATAAATGTTGTAAAACAACAGATAGAAAATTTTAAAACAGGTTTTCCTTTTATGCATGTTATTCAAGCCGCCACTATAGAAGCCGGTATGATAAAACTGACAGATGAAAGCAAAGCAGAATATATTGAGATTTTTGAAAAAGAGGCCCTTAAGAAAAAGCTGCTCAAGTTTGTGCCGGCATCTGGTGCGGCCAGCAGAATGTTTAAATCTCTTTTTTCGGCCAAAGACGAAGGCAAGGCAGATAAGTCTGTGGATCAGTTTTTTGAGAACCTTAAGTCGTTTGCATTTTACCCAAGTCTTGTCAAAGTATGTAAATCAACCGAAAAACAAGATATACTGAAGGGACTGTTAGAAGCCGATGGGCTTGACTACGGCAGCATGCCAAAAGGGCTGCTTGAGTTTCATGGGTATGGAGATGCTACCCGTACTTCGGTAGAAGAGCATTTGGTAGAAGGAGCTCTTTATGCAAACAATAAGGGAAAAGTAAGGCTTCATTTTACGGTTTCGCCAGAGCACAAAAAGAAGTTTAAAGAGTTGATTAATTCAGTTTTGAAAACTTATGAAGATCAATATCAGGTAAAATATAACATTACATTTTCAGAGCAAAAGCCATCTACAGACACCATAGCTGTAGATATGCAAAACGAACCATTTAGAGATGCCTCTGGCAATCTGCTGTTTAGACCAGCAGGTCACGGAGCGTTGTTAGAGAACCTCAATGATCAAGATGCAGACGTTATTTTTATCAAAAACATAGATAACGTAGTGCCTGATCACCTTAAAGCAGAAACAGTTATTTACAAAAAAGCACTTGCAGGTGTGCTTCTGAAAATCCAAAAAGATATTTTTTATTACCTCAAAAGACTTGAAAAGCCAGAGGTTTCGGTTTATATGCTTAACAAAGCCTTGCGTTTTGTGCGTACTTCTTTAAATGTGGAGCCACCAAAAGGCTTTAGAGCTTGGTCGTATGATGATAAATTGGCGTATGCATTGAGCAAACTAAACCGCCCGTTGCGAGTATGCGGAATGGTAAAAAACGTAGGTGAGCCAGGAGGTGGGCCTTTCTGGGCAAAGAACTCCGATGGGTCGGTTTCGCTACAAGTAGTGGAGTCTGCTCAAATTAACATGGGCAACAAAAAACAAAAAGAGATTTTTGAAAATGCTACTCACTTTAATCCTGTAGATCTTATTTGTGCAGTTAAAAACTATAAGAAAGAGAAGTTTGAATTGTTAGATTTTAGAGATTCCAAAACAGGATTTATTACCGAGAAATCTCAAAGTGGGAAATCTCTCAAAGCCCAAGAGCTACCAGGCCTTTGGAATGGTGCCATGTCTGACTGGAACACGCTATTTGTGGAGGTGCCTTTGATCACCTTTAACCCCGTAAAAACAGTGAATGACTTGTTAAGAAAAGAGCATCAGCCAGCCTAAGTTGTCTGATTTAAATATATTTGAGGGTGCTTTCTTTACTGGAAGTGCCCTTTTTTAATACACTTTTTCGCCCTTGTTTAGCCACATTCCCCACGTTTTGCTGTAGGTGTGTACTTTTAGGGTGGGTTTTCCATTGCTGTCGTAAACTGTATTTCCTTGGTTTACCCATTCAAAAATGCTTCCATATAGGTTTTTAACATTCGTAAATCCGGCAGCTTTTAATTTTTCGCCTATCTTTTCACTTCTAACACCTATTGAGCAGTATACCACTATTTCGGCATCTTTCGGCAAATCCGAAACCTGCTTTATATCGAAGTTGTCGAATCCTACATTTCGAGCATTTTTTAAGTGGCTCACTTCAAATTCCTTTGTCTCGCGGGCATCTAGTAGCATAACTTTATTGACCTTGGGTTTCAGTTCGGCTACACTTATAGTCGGTATGGTCTTTTTGATCATATTTCTCAATAACAAGTCAAAAGCCTTGCTGTTTACTTGAGCTTTTGATTGAAAAACGCCAAAAAAAGACATAAATATTAAAGTTATCGTAAGGTTAAATTTCATTTTAAAATCGTTTCGCTCATTTTTTATCAGAGGTATATATAATTAACACAAAAAATTAAATAAAATTTCATAAATTTCGAGATAACAAAAACCAAATATAAGATGAAATTTATCAAACACTTTTGGAGTCTGCTGGTCACGGTGGCTCTAGTTTTCCTGTTGCACAACCCCCACGGGTCTATTCCGGCACTCGGCAGGCTCTTTAGTCCGTTTGAGGGATTTCTTCAAAATACGGAAAAGAAAGGGTTTGAGATCAACGAGGACTTGGAGATGTCGGGTGTCTCTGCTCCTGTGGAGGTGAAATTTGACGCTAACCGCGTACCTCACATTTTTGCCGAAAACGAAGAAGACCTTTATTTTGCCCAAGGGTATGTAATAGCCAAAGACAGAATCTGGCAAATGGAGTTTTATACCTTAGTGGCAGCAGGTAGACTTACCGAAGTAGTGGGCGAGCGAGCACTGGAATACGACCGGTATAATCGTAGATTGGGTATGGCAAAAGCCGCAGCGGAAATAGCCGAAGGGCTAAAAAAGGACCCTTTGTCTAGCAAGATTTTGGAGTCATATGCAAAGGGAGTAAATGCATATATTGATCAAATTGATTACAAAAACTTACCCTTAGAATATAAAATACTTGGTTACAAGCCTTCAAAATGGAGCCCGTACAAAACCATTTTGATGCTCATGAACATGAGAAATACCCTTAGTGGCGGAAGCAATGACTACCGAGTGTCAAACATTGTAAGTGCCTATGGCTTAGATACGGTCAAAGACCTTTTTCCGGATTATCCGTCAGACGATAGCCCGATAATACCGAAAGGCACCGAATGGAATTTTACACCTTTAGCGGTAAATACCCCTGACCAAATCATGGCCATGCCTGAGGCCAAAGAAGTTTCGCTTAATATTCCTGCGGCTCGCCCTGAGATTGGTTCAAATAACTGGGCGGTAAGTGGAGAAAAATCTGCAACTGGTTTGCCTATATTGGCTAACGACCCGCACCTTACGCTTAGTTTGCCGTCTATTTGGTATCAAATGCAATTGCACACACCAACTATGAATGTCTACGGAGTTGCTTTGCCAGGTTCGCCGGGAATCGTAATTGGGTTTAATAAAGATATCGCTTGGGGTGTTACCAACGTAGGTAGTGATGTAATGGATTTTTATAAAATCAAATTTAAAGATGCTCAAAAATCTGCCTATTGGTACGAAGGGGCTTGGAAACCAACCAAAACCAGAATCGAGGAATTTAAACTGAAGTCTGGAGTAGTCATTAAAGATACGGTTATTTATACCCATCATGGCCCGGTTTTATATAACGAAGACAAAGAAACTAACTTTAGTAAAAATGCTCCCGCAGGGCACGCCATGAGGTGGCTGACACTCGAAACTGATGGTTCAGATCTGCTCACATTTTATTATTTAAACAAAGCTAAAAACTACGACGACTACCGCAAGGCTTTGACTTATTACACTTCACCGCCTCAGAACTTTATTTTTGCAAGCAATCAAAATGATATTTCGATTACGCCTAATGGTAAGTTGCCTCTTAAATGGAAGGAGCAAGGCAAGTATATTTTGGATGGTTCATTGGCCTCGCACGACTGGCAAGGGTGGATTCCGAAAGACCAGAACCCAACGGTTAAAAATCCATCGAGAGGATTTGTGAGCTCTGCCAATCAGTTTTCTACTGACCCTACTTATCCGTATTATTTGGGGTGGAAATTTGCTCCTGCGTATCGTGGAATTAGGATAAACGAAAGACTAACTGCCATGAAAAACGCAACGGTGGATAGCTTAAGGATGCTTCAAAACGACAATTACAATGTAGCTGCTCGCAGAGTTTTACCTTTACTATTGCCTTATTTAGAAGGAAAAACAGACAAAAGTGCAAAGGTAGCTTTTGACGCAATAAAAACTTGGGATAAGGTAAACGGAGCAGATGCGGTTGGTGCTACTATTTATGAGCGTTGGGTCAAAGAACTAATGCGATGGATATGGGACGATGAGTTTTCTGACGAAAGAAAAATGATGTACCCAGCCGAAGACCGTACGTGGTTGATGATTCAAAACCAGCCTGAAGCAGTTTGGTTCGATAATGTGAATACTAAAGACAAGAAAGAGCTAATTTCGGATATTGTATTGGGAAGTTTTAAAGCAACTGTAGATAGTTTAACCATGAATTTGGGACCTCAAAGTCCTGAGACTTGGGCATGGGGCAAAGCGAAATCAACTAAAATCAAACACTTGGTTCCGGCTTTCTCGAGTTTTAGCAGAAACGATATAAACACGGGCGGTGGAGCAGGTATAGTAAATGCAACCACGGCCACTACGGGACCATCGTGGAGAATGGTGGTGCAGTTAGACAAAGAATGGCCAAAAGGCTACGGATTGTATCCGGGTGGTCAGTCTGGAAACCCAGGAAGTAAATACTTTGATAACATGGTAGATACCTGGGCAGCAGGTAAGCTCGATACTTTGATATTTTTAAAGAATAACAAAGAGGTTTTAAAAGGCAGCACGCAGCGAATCGTAATAAAACCAAAGAAATAATTTTCATCATTCTTAATTCAAAATCTTATGTTATATATATTAATAATTGTTGTAGGAGGTATTCTCTCATATTTTGGGCCTTGGTGGGTTATAGCCCCCGTTTGTTTAGTGCTAAGTGCCTGGAAAGCCAAAGATGCAAAAGAGGCCGGTTTAACTGCGGCAGCGGCGGCGGTAACGCTTTGGGTTGGTTATGCTACTTATCTAAATGTTGTGGCAGAGGTTGACTTGTCTGCAAAAATCGCTGACCTATTTACGGGTGGTGTAGGTTTTTTGTCTAAAGTGCCCAAAGTGGCGTTTATATTTACAATTATGACTTTAATAATAAGTACAGTAAGTAGTTTTTCGGGTATGGCAGGTGTACATATCAGACAATTTTTTAAAGCTTAATTTTTATGCTGGGCAGGGAAAATGATTAAATCTCTCTGCCCATTTTTTTATACAAAATGACTTTAAAAGTATTTATTTGTCTGTTTTGCTTTCCTTTTACTACTTGTGCTCAGTTAAAACCTATGTTTAGAGAAAATTTTGAGTCAGAAGAGTCTCTTTTTTTTGACTACATGACACACGGAGAAAAACTCCCTTTCAAATATCGACAGGGTGAGTATTCATCATTTGCCTCAAATAAAAAAGTTTTAAAACTCACGTTACACAAAGAAGATAAGGTAGGACCTAGGCAAGGGCCACAAATTATTTCTAAAAATATCACCCATTTTGGCACCTATTCGGCTAGTCTTAAGATACCCAAGGTAGATGACCTGCAGCCCAATGTGGGTGCTTTAGTGGGTTTGTTTACCTATAATGAAACCCCAAATGGCCTCAGCGAAATAGATTTTGAATGGCACCTGACTGACCCAACGCTACTTTATATTGGCACATATACCGGAAAAGGCAAAAAGCTAAAACGTGTAGAGCGTATCATAAAGTTAGATACAGGTGAGCTACTGAATACCGAAATTACAGTAAACGAAAAGCCGGTCATTAAAGAGTTAAAAGTATCGCAAACTACTCCGAATAATATTCTTCCTGTAGACAATTACGATGCCTCCTCTGATTTTTATACCTATGGATTTGATTGGATGCCTGAGCGAATCGTTTGGTGGGTGATTCACCCGGTTTCGAACGAAAAAATAATCTTGTGGGACTATACCGAGGTGTCAGAAGGAATTCCGCAAGATGAGTCGAGGTTTAGAGCGAATATTTGGCATTCGGATAAATTTATTTCTATTTCAAATCCAAAAGCATCTGAGAAACCCGAGCATAATTTTAGTTTAGAGGTAGATTGGATGGAATTTGTGCCTTTTGAGATTGAGTAAAACTTCAAAAAACCTCCTAGATTAACCATCTTTTGTGTTTTAACACATCCATTTTGTTCTCTTTTTTATAATAATCAGTAAATTACCTATATTTGCATCCTTAATTCGAAACTTACAAAATTTAATGAAAAAAATAACCGTCCTATTTCTTGCCCTTACAGTGGCTATCATGAGTTGTAACAAAGCCGCTGAAAAAACTTCAGCTGGTGGTCAACCTTCAGGAAGAATCGTTTATGTGAACACAGACACGCTTCTTAACAATTACGAATACTACAAAGACGTAGTTAAAGAATTTGAAAACAAGCGTTTCGCTTTAGAAAACGATTTGGCTAAAAGATCTCAATCTTTCCAAAACGAAGTTTCGATGTTTCAAAGAAGAGCACAAGCTGGTGGCATGACGGAAGAGCAAGCAAAAACTACGCAAATGCAACTTCAGAAAAAAGAGCAGGACATCATGTTGTTTAGAGACAATGCAGCTGGTAACTTGCAAGAAGAGCAAGCAAAAAAGACGGACGAATTGTTGACTAACATCAATGCTTATTTGAAGAAATATAATTCTAGTGATAAGTATGACATGGTTATTGGATACTCGAAAGGTGGTGGTGTATTATACGCCAAAGAAGATTTAGATATTACAGACGAAATATTGAAAGGCTTAAACGAAGAATATAAAGGTTCTGGTAAAAAAGCAGAAACTCCTGCAGATTCTACTAAGAAATAAGACTAGTAAAATAGTTGAGATATAAAAAAAGACGTGATCACTCACGTCTTTTTTTTGTGCTTATGTTTTAATTTACAGGAACTTACGCTTAAGTTCGAAGTTCATGCCGAGGTACACTTTACGTACCATTTCGTCTGCGGCTAGTTCTTCTGCCGATCCTTGTTTTAATATTTTTCCTTCGAAAAGCAAATAGGCTCTGTCTGTGATTGACAAAGTCTCGTTTACATTGTGGTCTGTTATAAGTATGCCTATGTTTCTATGTTTTAGCTTGGCCACTATTCCTTGAATTTCTTCTACAGCAATGGGGTCAACTCCCGCAAAAGGCTCATCTAGTAAAATAAACTTAGGGTCTACCGCCAATGCTCGGGCTATTTCGGTACGGCGACGCTCACCGCCTGAAAGCACAATACCTTTATTTTTTCTGACATGAGTCAAACTAAATTCTTCTAATAAGGACTCCGTTTTTTCTTTTCTTTCGGTTTGAGTCATATCGGGCTTTGCTAGTTCCATTACGCCCAATATATTTTCTTCGACCGTAAGGTCTCTAAAAATAGAAGCCTCTTGTGCCAAATATCCGATTCCCAACTTAGCACGTTTGTACATGGGGAGGCTAGTAATATTTACATCGTCTAACCAGATACTGCCCTCAGTGGGTTTTACCAGTCCCACAGCCATATAAAACGACGTGGTCTTTCCGGCTCCGTTTGGTCCTAGCAAACCCACAATCTCGCCTTGTGCCACTTGGTAGCTCACCTGATTGTTTACCAAACGTTGGCCGTATTTCTTTATTAAATTCTCGGTTCGAAGTATCATATGCGTTAAACCCTGTTTTTCTATCCCGTAAAATTACAACATTAATATGAATAGAAACTGTTAAAAAAACTTACGGTTTGTTATTATTCAAATTTGATGTCTCGTATAAATAGCTGAAGAGTAGTTTTGTCTCTAAATGTATTTTCTTCAATGGAATACGCCATCGAAAAGTTATCGCCGTTTTTTAAGCCCGAATAATACTTTTCTGCTATTCCAAAACCTATAGCTGACAAAACAGCACCGGTTGTTTCGTCCAAAATCTCCAATTTTAAATGTTTTTCTTTTAATATCCTCGGGTCGCTTGCCAGTGTAAGGTTTTTAGAAACGAACACAGGCTGCATATTGTGCGGCCCAAAAGGTGCCATTTGTTTCAGTATCCGATAAAACTTCGGGCTAATTTCTGAAATCGGAAGGTCTAAGTCTACGTTAATTTTCGGAGTTAATATCTCTTCATTGGTGTTTTTAACCACTTGCTCGTCAAATGCTCGCCTAAATGCTTCGATGTTTTCTACCGCAATTGTCATACCGGCGGCGTGCATGTGGCCACCAAACTGTATTAGGTGCTGCGAGCAAGCTTCTATGGCCTTATATAAATCAAAACCTGGAACTGACCGAGCTGAGCCAGCGGCTTCATTTTCTTTTGATAATGTAAAAATCACGGTTGGGCGGTAGTAATTTTCTATACAACGAGATGCCACAATACCAATTACGCCTTTGTGCCAGCCTTCATTGAATAAAACCGTGCTTTTGGCTTCGCTAAAAATCCATGGATCATTCTGAATCATGGCCAGTGCCTGCTCGGTTATGCTCGCATCCAATTCCCGCCTTTGGGTATTGTGTTCTTGTATAGCGTAGGCAAATTCTATGGCTTCTTCTAGGTTATCTGAAAGTAAAAGTTCTACTGCAGCTTTTGCGTGCTTTATTCTTCCTGCGGCATTTATTCTTGGCCCTAACACAAATACCACATTTTCGATGGTCATTTCGCCCATAAAACCTGATACCTGTTTGAGTGCTTTAAGGCCAATTCGCGGATTTTCATTTATTTTTTTTAATCCGTGATAAGCCAAAATCCGGTTTTCACCTACTATTGGCACTATGTCAGAGGCTATACTCACCATTGCAAGGTCTAAATACTGAAAGAGGCCATCGAGTGCGATTCCTTTTTTCAAACAAAAAGCAGTGAGCAATTTGAAGCCTACGCCGTTTCCAGTAAGTTCCTTAAAAGGGTAGGGGCAATCGGTTCTTTTGGGGTCCAAAACCGCTACTGCATCTGGCAGTTCATCGCCGGGTTCGTGGTGATCACAAATGATAAACTCTATGCCGTGTTTTTCTTTTGCATAGGCTATTTTATCTATTGATTTTATGCCACAGTCTAAGCTAATCATTAGCGTGGCACCTTCTGCTGCTGCCCAGTCTATCCCCATAGTAGAGATTCCGTAACCTTCTTTGTAGCGGTCGGGGTTATAGTAGGCTATGTTTTGGTAGTGCTCAAAAAGGTAGCCATAAAATAGTGCCACAGCGGTGGTTCCGTCTACGTCATAATCGCCAAATATTACAATTTTCTCATTTTTTTCAATTGCCAACAGCAATCGGTTAACCGCTATTTCCATGTCTTTCATCAGAAATGGGTCGTGGAGGTCGGAGAGTGACGGTCTAAAAAAATGCTTGGCTTCGTCAAAAGAATGAATGCCTCTTTGCCAAAGCATGGTAGCCATAGCTTGGTTTACAGTAAGCTCTTTTTCAAGCGTTTGTACAGTTGCTTGCTCTTCTACTGTTGCGGGTGTAGGTTTAAAATTCCAGATTTTTTCCATTGTGACTCAAAAGTAAAAAGAATGGCACAGAAATTGAAATTGATTCTATAATATTAATTTAAATCTGACACTTTGATTTCTTTCAGGTATTATCCAAAAAATGTAGATCGCTAAATTTGTCATATATAAACTCATAAAGGATGTCGTGGAGGCATCCTTTTTTTTTGCCTTTTTTCTCCGTAAAATATTATTCTTTTTTAATACAAACTCTAATAAAAAACTACCTTCTCTTGAATAATCCTTTAGATTGTACTTATTTTAAGGTGTGTAAAAAATAGTACAGCACGCATAATTAATTATATATGAAAGAATATTTGGGTCTTTTGATTTCGGGAAAATCTTTGAGTCAAAAAGAGGCCTACGAAGCGGTATTAAAAATTGGGTCAGGAGAAGTTAACCCTTCACAAATAGCTGGTTTTTTGGTTGCTATTCAACAAAAAGGTATTACTACCGCAGAGCTTATTGGTTTTAGAGAAGCTATGCTAAGTTTAGCTTTACCGCTTGATTTTGAGGAGTTTGATGCCATTGACGTTTGTGGTACAGGTGGTGACGGAAAAGACACGTTTAATATTTCTACTACTTCGGCTTTTGTGGTGGCGGGGGCGGGTCAAAAAGTTGCCAAACACGGCAACCATGGTGTAAGTTCGGCAGTTGGGAGTAGCACGGTTTTGGAGTATCTCGGCGTTAAGTTTACAAACGATGCAGACTATTTGAAAAAGAAAATATCTGAAGCAGGTATATGTTACTTACACGCTCCGCTGTTTCATCCGGCTATGCGTTTTGTTGGACCGATAAGGAAAGAGCTCGGGATTCGTACTTTTTTTAATATTCTGGGACCACTTCTTAATCCAGCAAAAGTAAAAAAACAATTAACGGGAGTGTCTGACCTAAAGACCTTTGAGATATTTGAGGCTCTTTTTAATCAATCAGAAACCAAATTTGGAGTGGTGCATTCTCTCGATATTTACGATGAAGTTTCGCTTACCAGTGATTTTAAATTTGCGACAAAAAATAGTAATAAAATAGTTTCACCCGCAGACTTAGGTTTTCAGCAATGTCAACAAATCGAACTTCATGGAGGCGGAAGTTTAGAAGAGTCCGCAGAAATAGTTAAATTGGTTTTGGCCAATAAAGGCACAGTAGCCCAAACCTCTGCGGTATTAGCAAATGCCGGCTTGGCTTTGAGCATTGCAAACGATATTTCTGAGGTAGATGGTATTCTTATGGCCAAAGAGTCTCTGGAGTCAGGTCGTGCTTTAAACAGCCTTAAAAAACTTGTCGAATAATATTTAAATAAAAATACTATGTTAAAACTGGGTTTTGTGTCTGCAATATTAGCAGATTTTGGTTTCGAACATGTGGTAGACTATGCCGCCAAAAATGATTTTCAATGTGTGGAAATGATGTGTTGGCCAGGAGGTAGTGGAGATACTCGTAGATACGCAGGCGTTACGCATATTGACGTAGAAAAAATGGATGCCAAATATATTCAGCACTATACCAAAGAGCGTAATGTAAGTATTTCTGGATTAGGTTATTATCCCAATCCGCTAGATCCGGATACGGCTAAGTCTGAGTTTTATATCGAACACATAAAAAAAATCATAAGGGCTTGTAATCAGCTAAACGTGCCTGTGATGAATACCTTTATCGGTAGGAATCAAAATTTAAACATGCAGGACAATTTGGCCTTATTTAAAAAACTATGGCAGCCGATTATAGAAACCGCTAAGCAAGAAGATATAAAAATAGGAATAGAGAATTGCCCGATGTTTTTTACCAATGACGAGTGGCCGGGAGGTAAGAATTTGGCCATTTCACCAGCCGTTTGGGACATTATGTTTGAGACTTTTCCAACGCCTTTGTTTGGTTTAAACTATGATCCATCACATATGGTTTTTCAGATGATGGACGAAATTAAGCCCATTTATAAATACAAAGATAGGCTGCATCATATTCATATTAAAGACGTAAAAGTTTATAAAGATAAGCTCGACAATGTGGGTATTTTGGCTAATCCTTTGGAATATCATTCTCCTAAACTTCCCGGACTGGGAGATGTAAATTGGCGAGCGTTTTTTGCGGCTTTAACTGACGTGAGGTACCGAGGGCCGGTGGTGATTGAAGTAGAAGACAAGGCATTTGAAGGTTCTACCGAAGATGTAACGGCTGCTATCAGAACTGCCAGGAACTATGTGAAGCAGTTTTTAGACTAAAAAATAGATCGTAAACGTTTATTTTTTCAGAATGATTTCCAACCAATATTTTCAAATCGGGGTCATAAAAGAAAAACAAAATTAAAGTATTATGAATTTTATAAAAATCTGTATCCTTCTTGCCATAGGCATTAACTCTTGTGAAAAAGCAGAAGTTATAGCTGAAGAATTGAAAACCATAAATTATAAGCCCACACAGTGTTCTGAGCCATGGGATGTGTCAAAATATACAGATTCAGGCAATTTATCTCGTGAAGCTAGATTTACTTCGTTTTTAAAAGATAATGGTGTTACTGAATTGGTAGATTTTAAAAATACCAAAGACGGTAATATCTATTGCATGGCCTGCACATGCCCTTCGAGCGATAATTTTTCGTTTAAAGTAAGTGCTGCTAATTATGAAAAACTTAAAAGCATAGAGCCTTTTAAAACAGTTTTGAAATAAAAATCAAATTGGATGATCATTAAAAAAAAGCCGGCTTCTTAGTCGGCTTTTTTCGTTTTCTCTATCTCAATGAATTTATATAAGAGGCAATTTGCATTACGTCCTTTTTAGGAACATGCGGCATAGGAGCCATTGGTGTTGCAAAATCCGGCCAGTTTTCTGGTTTTGGGTTATAAATTAACTCCATTATTTTCGTGGCCGAATATTTCCTTTTGGCTATGTCTTTAAATGCAGGCCCTATAACTTTTTTGTCTTGAGCATGGCACGCCAGGCACGTATGTTTTTGTAACAATGGTTTTATGCTTTCAAATGTCACGGGTGTAGCTTTAGTAGAAGTACTAGCTGATTTTTTTCCATCAGGCGAAACCAATTCTTTGGTGGCCTTACTCGGGACCGAGGCTGTATTTTTGCCCGAATTGGTTTTTATTAGTTCATTTGCTCCAAGTTTATCACCGCTCGGAATCGCATTTAGGGTATAATAAACCGTTGGGTGTACCAAAGTCCATGAGCCAGTTGCCGATCTTATTCCACTTAAGTTTAGTTCATGTACATAATAAGGTCTTAGGTTTTCTATTACGATTCGTAGTTTTTTGCCATCAGCACTTAGGTTAACGCCTTTAATTTTTAAGTCCTCAGTATTTATCGGAGGCGAGCCGTACACTGGGTGGTGTTTGTAGATAAAGCTACTTGCAACATAGGAGGATAGATCTTCCGCTGACTTTCTATCAACGGGCAAAGTGAAGTTTATTTCAAAACCATCGGCCATTGCTTTGCAGTTTATCATTTCAAAAGGGATTTTACCGTTCCATACCAGTTTTTGTAAACCTTGATTGGCATCTCCAGCAGATCCCCAGCCTCGGTTGGTTTCACCCACAAACATAGACCCGTCAGTAGCAAACGCCATTCTTAACACGCCTGACTGAAAACCAGATCTAAAGTCCCAGGCTGCCCCTTGATACTCGCCGTTGACTTTTTCCATATACACACGCATGATCTTCGATTGGCCTTGGTCACCTATAAATATTTGGCCTGCAAAAGGCCCAAAATCTCCAGATGTTTCATCTTTTATTATTTCTGAGTTTGATATTCCCAAAATTCCGTGAGGAAGCCAAACAGCAGGGGTTTGCACCATTGGATATTTTTCTTTTAGTTCAAATAAAGTCTGTGCTGTTTCGTCTACTACATTTTCAGGTTTGATGGCCACGCCTGTAGCTGTGCGGTTTTGTCGGTTATCTCGTTCCGCAAAAAACTCTTTTTCTGTCAGTTTTACTACTCCGTTTTGTTCCGCCCATTTTAAACTTGCCGGATGCCCCATAAAACCTCCTTTTTTAACATGCCAAATGCCTCCCGAACCCATCCAGTCGCCTTGATTGTCTGAGTAGAACAGTTCGCCGTCTATCATTCCTAAACCAGCTGGCGAACGCATTCCTGCTGCCCAAGGCTCATATTTTCCATCGGGATGAATCTTAAATATAGTACCTCTAGTCTTTGCCCTTGCTTCTCCTCTCCACCATTCTTCGTCGCCAAAAGCTACGTTTCCGCTCACAAAAAAGCTACCATCAGGTGCTATTTTTGGTCCAAAAGAATATTCGTGGTAATGACCTGAAATATCCCATGCGTATACGGTTTCGTAACTGTCTGCTTTGCCGTCGCCATTTTTGTCTGTTAGCTTTGTTAATTCACCTCTTTGAGCACAGATTAGGGAACCTTCTTTGTAAGATAAACCCAAAATCTCATGTAAACCAGAAGCAAATTTCTTAAAATATGGATTCTTTGAACTGGGATTTTCTACAATCCAAACCTCTCCACGTCTGGTAGCCAAAGCCATAGATCCATTTGGCATCATAGCTAGGCCGCCTATTTCTAATATGATGCCTTCTGGAACCGGTAAGGTTACTATTTTGTAAAAATCTTCTTCTTTGGGTGATTCTTGGGCAAATAGTTGTGCCGTAAACATTAGAATCAAACCATATATTTTAAATGTATTTTTCATTATCTCTTAAGTGAATAGGTTAAAACAAGATTTGGTATGAGATTTTATTATTTTCTGGTCGAATATATAATTCGTTATTATTTTTAACCTCTGCTTGTTGGCTAGTTTTTATGAAATAAGATTTGTCGTCTATTGCATAAAGGCCTTTCGCCACTTCCTCTATTATTTTGCCTTCTGCAACCTTTGCTACTAAGTCATTTGCATTGCTGAGGCTGATTTCTCTTGCTAAATATTTTTCTTCCACCACTTTAATGGCGTCACTTACTTTGGTACCATAAATCTCGTATTTGAATGTCGGTAAATCATTTTCGTCTAGCGTATAACCTAAGGGTCTATAAGCTGAACCGCTTGTATCTACTGGCAATGCCAAATTGGGTTTTGATAAGGTTAAATCATGATTAAACACTGTGACACTCCCTAAAGGCACCGATGAGCCATCGCCTCGGTCATTCCACATTGGTGTAGCGTCTAAGAAATTGCCCTTCCATACTTGTAAGATAGTGCCTTTGTCAAGGTCATAGGTGTAGTGTATTTGACTAGGTGAGCCTACTGAAATGGCATGCACAATTCTGAAGTTTTTATCAGTAGGATTTTTCTTAAAATCCATAAAACTCCTCAAAGTTGTATTGGTATTGGCATTTATTATAATAGGATCTGCTCCTTTTGAGGCTATGGTTGAGCCTAAACTGTGGTGGGCAGTTGCTCTAAATCCTGGTCCGGCTGACCAAAATCCCAATACGGGTTTGAGCCAACCGTCTCTTTTATTGTTAAATAGTTCGATGCTATGTTCTCCTGCTGTAAGGTCTATACTCGCTTCTCGTGTTTGGCCTGAAACCGTCCAATTGTTACCTAATATTTGCTTGCCGTCTACCTTTAAAGTGCTATTGCCTGCCATTTGGGTGGTAAATGTATATTTTCCGGCAGTGGGAGCGTTGTATTTTCCATTTATTACAAATACATAATCGTTTGTGTTTTTGGTTACTTCCCAGGTTAGTTCATTGGTTTTGCCACTTTCGTCTATCTTTATTTTTGAAAGGTCGGCGTCGTGCATATAGCTGCCATAGTACACTTTGTAGTTTAGGTCGGTTAAGGAGCCCGGTGTTTTATCAAAATCGTTGATGTAAATATTTCTGAATGCAATGGAACCATGGTCGCCTTGAATTCTAAAGGGTGCCTTAGCAACTTCAGTTTCTGATATGCTTCCTCTTGTTACACCAGAAAGCTCTACGTTTTCATGGATCAATACGCCATTTAGCGTGATAAATAATATTTTAGCATTGGCTATTTTTTTTCCTTCGGGGTTAAATCGTGGTGCTTGAAATGATATTTTCATATGTTGCCACAGTCCCGGTGCTTTGCATACATTTACTCGCGGGGCATAACCTTCATATCCTTTTTCGCCTTCAGGGTTATTTTCTTTCCATCTTTCATATATGCCACCGCAATCGTAATATTTTGGGGTTTTCACGCCCCAGCTATCAAAAAGTTGAATTTCATATCTCGATTGTAAATAAAATCCCGAATTAGAGCCTTTGGCCATCATGAAATCAAATTCAATGTCCATGTCACCATGTTCTTGTTTTGAGAATAGTTCGTATTCCATGCCGTACTTGCCTTGCTGATGCTCGCAAAGTAAAACTCCCAATCCTGGGGTATATGACAAAGAGTTTTTCTCGTCAATGTTTACGTTGACATCTTTTACTATTTTCCAGTTTGAAGACTTTGAGGTAAATAAAGGCGAATCGATTGCCGTGGTTGTTGTTTGAGCATAGAGCGACATTTGGCATAAAACCAATATCCAAAATGTTTTTTTCATAAAGTACAGGTTGTTTAATATTAAGGGATTAGTTTATGCCCAAAAGTGAAATAAAGATAGTAACTATTAAATTAAATTATAAACTCTAAATCTCTGTAAGCTATATTTTTTGAAAATTTATATAAGTTGGAAGTAAAACAAGGCTTTTGAAAATAGAAAGGATGGTTAATTTGGTAACAAATATTTTTTAATTTGGGCACAAAAAAAGGGCTAATGTGTTTGAAACATTAGCCCTTTATAAGTTTTTATAAAATCTATCAAATAACAGCTTCGGCCAAAACCAACACTCTGTTTTTTGATACTTCTAATACACCTCCGTCTACTATGATAGTCTCGGTTTTGCCTTTGATATCATAAGTAAGGTCTCCTTTTAGTAATGTACTTACCATTGGAGCGTGGTCTTTTAAAAGTTGAAATTGTCCGTTTTTTCCTGGAAGAATAATCGAATCTACTTCGCCCTCAAAGACTTTTTTATCTGGTGTTATTATTTCTAAATTCATTTTTTTAAACCTTAAGTTTTATTTAAAAACCAATTGTGAAATTACTTAGTTGCTTCAGCAATTAGTCTTTCTCCTTTAGTAACTGCATCTTCAATAGAACCTACAAGGTTAAACGCAGCCTCAGGAAGGTGATCGTAATCTCCATTCATGATTTGGTTAAATCCTTTGATAGTATCGTTGATATCTACAAGTACTCCTTTTAATCCTGTAAACTGCTCAGCAACAAAGAATGGCTGAGATAAGAAACGCTGAACACGACGAGCTCTAGAAACTACTAGTTTGTCATCTTCAGAAAGTTCTTCAAGTCCAAGAATAGCGATGATATCTTGAAGTTCTTTGTAACGTTGTAAAAGAAGTTTAACACTTTGAGCACAGTCATAGTGAGCATCACCTAAAACTTCAGCAGAAAGAATTCTAGAAGAAGAATCTAACGGATCCACCGCTGGGTAGATACCAAGCTCAGCAATTTTACGACTTAATACGGTAGTGGCATCAAGGTGAGCAAATGTTGTAGCTGGAGCAGGGTCAGTTAAGTCATCGGCAGGTACGTAAACGGCCTGTACCGAGGTAATTGATCCTCTTTTTGTTGAAGCGATACGCTCTTGCATCACACCCATTTCGGTTGCCAAAGTTGGTTGGTAACCTACCGCTGAAGGCATACGACCCAAAAGGGCAGAAACCTCAGAACCCGCTTGTGTAAAACGGAAAATGTTATCGATAAAGAATAGGATATCACGTCCTTTGCCTTCGCCGTCACCATCACGGAAGTGTTCCGCTACTGTAAGACCAGAAAGGGCTACTCTAGCACGAGCACCTGGAGGCTCGTTCATTTGTCCAAATATAAATGTGGCTTGTGATTCTTTCAAAGCTTCTCTGTCTACTACGCTAAGATCCCATCCGCCTTCTTCCATTGAGTGTTTAAATGCATCACCGTATTTTACAATACCTGATTCGATCATCTCACGAAGCAAATCGTTTCCTTCACGTGTACGCTCACCTACACCTGCAAATACCGAAAGACCAGCATATGCTTTTGCGATATTGTTGATTAGCTCTTGGATCAATACCGTTTTACCTACACCGGCACCACCAAATAAACCAATTTTTCCACCTTTTACGTATGGAGCTAATAAGTCAATAACTTTGATACCTGTAAAAAGTACCTCAGTAGCTGTGGCAAGATCTTCAAACTTAGGTGCACCTCTGTGAATAGATAGGCCCGGAGTGTTAACTGCTCCTAAACCGTCAATAGCTTCGCCTACTACGTTAAAAAGTCTTCCTTTAATCTCCTCGCCAGTAGGCATAGTGATAGGAGTACCCAAGTGAGTAACTGCTTGTCCTCTTTGAAGTCCGTCAGTACTATCCATTGCGATTGCACGTACACGATCTTCTCCAAGGTGCTGCTGTACCTCAAGGATTACTTTTTGACCATTAAGTTTAGTTACAGACAAAGCGTCTAATATTGCAGGTAGAGAAGCGGCTTCCCCCTCAAAACTTACGTCCACAACTGGTCCGATTATTTGTGAGATTTTACCAATATTTGCCATTTATGTTTTGTTTTTAATTAAATCTATTGATTTCGGACTGCAAAATTATAAATTCTGTATTACAAAACAAATTAGAATACATAGTATTTGTATTTTTTTTAGAGAAATCCAACGAAAAAGCCTTTTTTATTGGAAGAAAGTATGATTTATGTTTTTAAAATATTTACGGAGCAATCAAAAAAGTGTATTCTTTGTAAGAATTAGTCGCAAAAGACTCGAATTGCGTTCTAGATCTGGTGTTGCTTTTAGTTAAATTAGCCAAGGTATCGTTTTAAAAAAAAATATTATTGTGATTAAGCTTTTGTTAAAACTGATATTTTTCTCAAAGTATTTTTAATGAAGTTTATATCACAAAAAAAAGCGATACATTTTTAATGCATCGCTTTAAGGATATTTTCAATTAAAATCGATTCTAAATTAATTCGCTTTCATTTTAGCTTCAATAGGCGGTTTTGGATGTTCAATTCCTCATAATATTTTCACCGCAATTCTAAATCCTACGCTTTTGGATGGGGCTTTCAGGTCGTTTTTTGCATCGATTTGTAATTCATCCGCATTGGTATCCCATGCTCCTCCTTTTATCGTGTCTGGCTCCTTTGTTAACTCTGCTACGTTTCCGCACATTTGGTAAACACCAAACTTATTTGGTGCAAATGAAAATACACTTGCAGTGAATAAATTTCGCTCCGGAGCTGAGGTTCTTAATTCATTCAGGTATTTAATGTTCTCTTTTTTGAAGTTTGCTAATGCTTTCCCTTTACTGTCTTGTAAGTAAGGCCCGCCCCAGGTAAAAATTTTAGTGTGTTCATCTCCTCTAGCTGCTCTTACCCATTCTGCTTCAGTTGGTAGCGAAACTTTTATTTTAAGTCCTTCATTTAGGTTTTCGTTCAATTTTGTTTCTATCCATTTGCAATAGTTTTCAGCTTGTCTATAGCTGATGCCAACCACAGGGGAGGTTCTAAAACCAGGGTGTCTCAAATATGCGTTTACAAACCCTTGGTTAACGTTTTCTTTGCTTGACCAGACTGTAGTGTCAGGAAGTGATTTTTGGTACAATTCTGGATTTGTTGATTTAATATCTTCAAGAAAAGCAACGTACTCTTGATTTGTAGTTTCTGTTTTTGAAATATAAAATTCGTCTACATGTACTTTTCTTTGCTTAATAAATGCATCTCCTTCAGGTATTTTAGCATAAGCTTTAAGGTGCTTTTTGATTGGGTCTGATAGTTTTTCCTTATTAAAAGAAAAAAGTGTTAGTATGGGTAAAAGAAATAATAGTTTTTTCATTTTAATGGATTTTTGCAATTGTGAATGATTAGATTGTAAAAAAACGGGTTTTATTTCAAATTATTTTTTCGAGGGAAAGATTATCACAAAAAAAGCGATACATTTTAAATGCATCGCTTTAAGGATATTTTCAATTAAAATCGATTCTAAATTAATTCGCTTTCATTTTAGCTTCAATAGTCTGCTGTGTATGAGGTACAGCTTTTAGTCTCTCTTTCGGAATTAACTTGCCTGTATCTTTACATAATCCGTAAGTTCCGTTTTTAATTCTAATGAGAGCAGCTTCAAGTTGAGAGGCAAACTTCTGTAGTCTTGATGCAGACTGGCTCAGTTGCTCTTTTTCTCTCACGTCAGCTCCGTCTTCTAGTGTTTTAGATCCTACAGCTGTATTGTCAGTGCCGTTGTCGTTTTTTCTACTTAAGGTCTCTTTAATAAAGTTTACCTCGGTGTTAGTAGCAGCAAGTTTTTTTAAGATTATCTCTTCAAACTCAGCCAATTCAGCTTCTGAATATCTTGTTTTTTCGTCTGAGGTAGCCATAATTTTAAAGTTTTGGGTAAAGAATAAATAGTATAGTTAAATTTGGGTGCAAAGATAACGCATTTTTTAAAAAAAGGCAACCTTTATTTTTTTAGTAAACGTGCTAGTAATTAGGATAAAAGAAGATTTACTTGGCTTTTTAGACTAAATATTTATTTAACGGTAATAAATGACTTTCTTTAAAAAAATTTTAGGAAAACTTAATTTTAAAACACAAAACAAAAATGTGGTTTTCCTTAATTTTGCATGGAGTTTATATGCTTAATTCTGTTTTTAGCCATAGTAATTTATTTATAAAAAATTATACTATTTCTGGAATTGACAATTGTTAAGTATTTTTGCGTTTAAGTTTTGAATCAACAAACAAAAAGTAGTAGATATGGCATATTTAGAGCCTGCTCCCATAAAGGATAAAGAAAATCCTTTGGAGTCGATGATGTCGAGGTTTGACGCAGCAGTCAAAATTCTCGGTATATCGGACGAAATGTACAATATATTAAAAGTTCCGGCCAGACAAGTGATAGTTGGCCTGCCCGTAACGATGGACGATGGCCGTGTAGAAGTATTTGAAGGCTACAGGGTTATTCACTCCACTATTCTTGGTCCAGGAAAAGGCGGGATCCGTTTTGATCCAGATGTTACTTTAGATGAGGTACGTGCTTTGGCCGCTTGGATGACATGGAAATGTGCTGTAGTGGATATTCCTTACGGCGGTGCCAAAGGTGGTATTGCTTGTAATCCAAGAAATATGTCTTCTGGGGAGATTGAGCGTTTGATGCGTGCTTACACCATCGCTATGCTCGATATTTTTGGTCCTGACAAAGATATTCCGGCTCCAGACATGGGTACGGGTCCGAGAGAGATGGCCTGGCTAATGGATGAATACTCAAAAGCTAAAGGTGCCAATTGTCCCGCTGTGGTTACAGGTAAGCCATTGGTGCTAGGAGGTTCATTGGGTAGGACTGAGGCTACGGGTAGAGGTGTTATGGTTTCGGCTTTGGCGGCTATGGATAAGCTTAAACTTAATCCATACAGAGCTACGGCGGCTGTGCAAGGTTTTGGTAATGTGGGTTCACATGCCGCGGCTTTGTTAAAAGAAAAAGGGGTTAACATTAACGGTATTTCTGATATTTCGGGTGCTTATTACAATGACGGAGGTATCGATATCGAAAAAGCGATTGCATATAGAGATGCTAACAAAGGTAGCTTAGAAGGTTTTAAAGGTGCTGAGTTAATTGACCCCGAAGAGTTGTTGTTTTTACCCGTAGATTTATTGGTTCCGGCAGCAAAAGAAGATGTGATCACAAAAAACAATGCATCTAAAATTCAAGCCAAATTAATAGTAGAAGGAGCCAATGGTCCTACTTCAGCAAAAGCAGATGATATAATCAATGAAAAAGGCATTATGGTAGTGCCTGATATTTTGGCCAATGCCGGAGGGGTTACTGTTTCGTATTTTGAGTGGGTTCAAAACCGAATCGGATACAAATGGACATTAGATAGAATTAACAGAAGATGTGATAGAGCCATGAAAGATGCATTTAACAATGTGTTTGAGGTTTCTCAAAAACACGACGTTTCGCTGAGGCTTGCGGCTTATATTCTTGCTATTGACAAGGTTTCTAGCTCGTACAAATTTAGAGGGGGTTACGGTTGATAAGTATTTTTTTAATAAAATTAAGGGTGCAAACTAACAAGTTTGTGCCCTTTTTTGTTTTTGAATGTATATTTGTCTTTTTAAAATAATATGGGATTTTTAGATAATAAAGTAGTTTGGATTACCGGTGCTTCGGCGGGTATTGGAGAAGCTACGGCTCATCAAGTGGCAAAAGAAGGCGGCAAGTTAGTGCTGTCTGCAAGAAGAGTAGAGGAGCTTGTGCGAGTTAAGAAAGAATTAGGTTTGGCAGAAGCCGATGTGTTGGTTTTGCCGATGGACGTAACTGCGGTTGCTAGTTTTGAGGGTTTGGCCAAGCAAGTGATTGATAAGTTTGGTAGAATCGACGTCTTGTTTAATAATGCCGGCATTTCGCAAAGGGGCGATGTGATAGGAACCTCAATGGAAGTGTATCAGACGCTTTTTGATGTTAACTTTTTCGGTGTTGTGGCTCTAACTAAAGTTGTTTTGCCGTATATGATTGCCCAAAAGTCGGGTCAAATAGCTGTAACTAGCAGCCTTTCGGGAAAGCTGGGTACGCCAAAGCGATCGGGATATTGTGCTACCAAGCATGCCCTTCACGGCTTTTTTGATTCTCTTCGTGCTGAAGTTACGGAACATAATATCCACGTGCTTTTGGTATGTCCAGGTTATATCAATACTGATATTTCGCTCAATGCATTGGCAGCTGATGGGTCAAAATATGGTAAAAAGGACGTGAACCAAGCGAATGGACTTTCGGCTCAGGAGTGTGCCGAAAAGATCGTTTCAGGCTTAAAAAACAGGAAGAGTGAGATTTATATGGGAGGTAAAGAAGTGTTAGGGGTTTATTTGAAGCGTTTTTTCCCTAAACTTTTAGAGAAAATTATTTTGAAACAGCAGCCTAAATGATGTACTTTTCGAAAATTTAATGGATAATAAAGCATAATTATGGTCAAAGATTTATATTTAATAAGACACGCTACCGCCGAAGATGCGGGTAATTCTGCAATGTTGCGTGATTTTGACCGCGAGTTAACTTCCAAAGGGGTAATGCAGTCTGCAAGGCTTGGGAAATATATGGCAGACAAAGGTTTGGTGCCGCAGGAGGTTCATTGCAGTCCAGCTGCGAGAACCCTCAAGACTGCCACATTGGTTTTCGAACAAATGAAACTTAACGATGAAGCAGTTAAGGCTAATGAAACCCTCTATGGAGGTGGACCAAGAGGTTATTTGGCTTTAGTTAATAGTCTTTCGGAGGAGGTTCATTCAGTTGCATTGGTTGGGCATAATCCTGATATTACGTTTTTTGCTGAATATTTGTGTACCAAAGATGTGGGAGGTAGTATGAAAAAAGGAACGCTTATTCATTTTAGATTTGAAAATCTTAATTGGGCAGAGGTTTCTCAAAAATCAGCAGATTTTATAAGTAGGTTAGACGTTAAAAAACTTTTTGAAAATGAATAAAAGGAATCGAAATATATTTAGGGCAGTGTTTTTCTTGTTTTTGGCAATTGTTATCTATGTATTATACGACATGGCCAGACAAACTACAGCTCCGTGGAATAAAAAGAAGCAATTGGAGCGGGCAATTCCTAAATAAAAAAAAACTGTATCCTACTAAAAGCAGAATACAGTATACCTAAACCCCAAAATTTACTACTTGAATAATTTTAGAAAGTTGGTTTTGAGCCAGCTTTCTTCAGATTTTATCACCATTTCTATGGTGTTGTCTGCAAAACCAGCCACAGTGCTGATGTCGCCTATTATCTTTAAAAGTTCTTTGTTTTCTTCATTGTCTGCCGGAAGGTTCTTTTTGATCTCTTCCATGGTATCTAATATCGGAGCTATTTCTCTTCTCCTTCTTTCTCTTGCTATTTGTCTTGCTACCTTCCAGATGTCTTTTTCAGCAATAAAATATTCTTTTCGTTCGCCGGGCAATAGTTGTTTATAAATAAGTCCCCAACTCATTAAATCCCTTAGGTTCATGTTTACATTTCCTCTCGAAATCTGGAGTTCTTCCATGATCTCGTCGGCATTCAGGGCCTTTGTGGCTAACAATAGTAGGGCGTGAATTTGCGACATAGTCCTGTTTATGCCCCACTGCGTAGCAAGGGTGCCCCAAGTATGGATAAACCGGTCTTTCGCTTCTTTTAATTCCATAAAATGTTTTTATATATTCTGTCGCACGTAATAAGTTCCAAATTAAAATAGTCTTTTTGAATTTTCAAAATATTCTGAAAGTTTTTTATAAAAAAAAGTTCCGCCACGTGCTACTCGGTACATTTTTTGATACTATTTATTTGGATAAATAACATTAATACTAAAATTATGCCAACTATGTTTCAGACATCTATTCAAAGAAAAGCGGCTTTCCTGTTGATATTAACAGTGGCATTGTTTCAGTTTTCTTGTAAAAAAGAAACAGTAGAGCTGAGTTTGGCTCAGCAAGTAGAAGGTACTTATAATGCCGTTTCTATTGATATCGGGGGCACAGTGGTGCCTATGCCTATTACTGACAATCAGACTAAGTTAGACGTGTCGTTTATAATTACGAGTAAAACTGATAATACCATGGATGTGGAGCAAGTTTTAACTCAAACTACAAATGGAGTAGCTACAAAAGACAGCGAGCTTCAGAGTGGCTTGGTTTTAATTAAAAAAACTGACGGATCTATTTCGCTCATGAACGGAAATGTGGAATTTGGTTCGGTTACGAGTAATAAATTCAAACTTGTGACGGAATTTAACGGATTGTCTACCGTTTTTATGGCCGTTAAGATTTAACGATCAGTAAGTTTTCACAAACTAGGCTACTTAGGTTTAACGTAGTTTTTTGATTGACTGTCACTTTCATGCTTTTGTCAAAGTCTTGTACTTCTACTATTTCAAGGCTGTCGCCAAGTTTGAGGTCCAAACTACCAAGTAATTTTAGGAAACTATCTGAAGAATTTCCAACTGAGGCTAAAACGCCTTTTTGAGCAATTGAACACTCCGAGAGTTTTATATAGTTAAGCTCTGGGAGTTTTCCGTTTTTATCAGGTATGGGCGATCCGTGCGGGTCTACCGTTGGGTGGTTTAATATTTCTGCTATCTTGTCAAAAAACTCAGGAGACTTAATATGCTCCACCTGTTCTGCAATTTCATGCACCTGATCCCAGGCGAATCCCATTTTTTCTACCAAATATATTTCCGTAAGTCTGTGTTTTCTTATGACAAGCCCTGCCGCTTTGCTGCCGTTTTCGGTTAGCGAGAGAGGTTTGTATTTTTCATACGCCACCAAACCTTTAGCCGCAAGTTTTTTTACCATACTGTTTACTGTAGGCATTTTTATGTCTAAACTAAGGCTCAGTTCATGCACAGACACCTCCGTGTTATGGAAACTTAGGTGGTAGAGAGTTTTTAGATAATTTTCTTCAGTAAACGATAGCATTTTACAAAGGTAATTAAAGTCTGATTTTCTGATTAAATTATATGTAAATATTTTGTTAGAGTAATCTAACTTTGTAATTTTGTATTTCTAATAATTAACTTTCGAGGATGAATAAGTATTTTCTTGCATTGCTGTTTTTTCTAAGTTCGGGGGTCTTTGTGGTCTCATTTGCACAATTTTCGTTGTCCATACGGGTGGTAGATGCGGCTAGCGATGAGGTTATTCCGGGAGCAGTGGTGTATGTGGCGGGTAAATCTTTGTTGACAGATTTTGATGGAATGGCTCGTAAGAATGCATTAACAAAAGGAAAATATACCTATAAAGTCACATATGTGTCTATGCAGACGCTAGAAGGGGATGTAGAGGTAAGTAGTGATACTTTGGTGGAGTTAAAACTAAAAGCTGGTTTTCGGCAAATGGATGAATTGGTGGTAAGCGGTACACTAAAGCCTATTTCTAAGTCAGAAAGTGCTGTTCCTATTGAGGTTTTGTCGGCTACTTTTTTTAAGAAAAATCCTAGTCCGAGTATTTTTGATGCTTTGCAAAATGTAAACGGCGTTCGCCCACAAATCAATTGTAATATCTGTAGCACAGGCGATATTCATATAAATGGCCTTGAAGGGCCGTATACCTTGGTTTTGATAGACGGCATGCCCATCGTTTCGGCTTTAGGTTCGGTGTATGGCTTGTCTGGAATTCCGATGGGAATTGTAGATAAGATTGAAATAGTGAAGGGGCCGTCTTCTACACTTTATGGTTCTGAAGCCATGGGAGGTCTTATAAATATTATCACTAAAAAAGCAGAAAAAGCTCCGAGATTATACTTGGAGAGCAATACCACCTCGTGGTTTGATACCAATTTAGATGCTGCTATTAGCTATTCTAAAAACAATGTTGGGGTGCTGTTGGGAGCTAATTTGTTCAATTATAATAAGCCGAAGGATTTAAATATCGATGGTTTTACGGATTTGACACTTCAGCAAAGGGCTTCTTTTTTTAGTAAAGTTAGTTTTGGGCGAACCCATAAAACTCAAGTAGCTCTTAGATATTTAAATGAAAACAGGTGGGGTGGACAAATGGGCTGGCAGCTGTCTGATAGAGGAAAAGAGACAAAATACGGGGAGAGTATTTTCACAAAAAGGTTTGAGTTTATTGCCAATCAAGACTTGGGAAATGATTTGAGTTTAGATTTGTCTTATACTCACCATAATCAAGACTCGTTTTACGGCACCACCAAGTTTTTAGGAGACGATAAAATCGTATATTTTTTGGCCAAAAAGTATTTTAAAATCAAATCGCACGAGGTTTTGGTAGGTACGCCACTCAGATTAAACCTGTATGACGACAATACTTTTATCACCGAAAGTAACAACCAGAATAAACCTGTTTATATGTCTACGCCTGGTGTTTTTGTGCAAGATCAATGGCGAGTGAGCGATGGCTTTACGGCTTTGGCTGGGATAAGGTTTGACTATAACAGCGTTCATGGGGCTATTTGGAGTCCTCGTTTGGCACTTAAGTTTAAAGATGATAAGCAAACCGTAAGGTTAAACATAGGGCGAGGGTATCGGGTGGTGAATCTCTTTTCTGAAGACCACGCGGCACTATCGGGAGCACGTAAAGTTATAGTCAAAGAAACCCTAAAGCCCGAGCAGAGTTGGAATGTAAACTTAAACTTTGACAAACAATTTGTATTTTCAAGAGGTTTTGTGGGTTTTGATGCCTCGGTTTTTTATACGCATTTCTTCAATCAAATTATTCCCAATTACGATGTAAATCCTGCCGAAATAATATATGCCAACTTAAAAGGCTACGCCTATTCACGTGGTTTTAGTTTGAATTTAGATTTAGCAACTGATTCAAGATTTACGGCAAATGTTGGGGTAACATTTTTGGATTCAAAAATAAGCGATGGTGAACAAAAAGTTAGGCCCGTGCTTTCTGAAAGGGTAAATGGCGTTTGGAATCTCTCTTATGTAATTGGGAAAAAAGGCCTCAAAATAGACTATACGGGCAACCTGGTTGGGCCAATGCGTTTGCCTACTCAAAATGAGCTAGATCCTCGTCCAGAGTTTTCGCCTACTTGGTCGGTCCAAAATTTGCAACTTACTAAACCTTTTATTTCGGATAAATTAGAAGTGTTTGGTGGAGTGAAAAATATCTTCAATTTTTTGCCGTATAAAAATCTGCCTTTCCTAATCGCCCGAAGCGAGGATCCTTTTAACAAAAACGTAACCTACAATAATGAAGGTGGAGTTGTGGCCAATGAGGAAAATCCTTACGGTCTAAATTTTGATCCATCGTACGTATTTGCCTCTTTGCAGGGGCGTAGGATGTTTTTAGGTTTTAGGCTAAAACTGTAGCAGTTGTCTTGTTTTGGTACAACATTTGTATATTCGTACCCAAAAACAGGATTCCTAATGTATAATAACCAGAAAGTGGTAGTGGTGCTTCCGGCCTACAATGCCTCTCAGACTATAAAAAAAACATACGACGAAATACCTTTTGATTTGGTGGATGAAGTAGTTTTGGTCGACGACGCCAGTACGGATTCTACTATCGAGATGGCCAATAAGATCGGTATAAAGCACATAGTGGCACACCAAAGTAACAAAGGCTACGGCGGAAATCAGAAGAGCTGCTACCTGAAAGCCTTGGAGCTTAAGGCAGATATTGTGATTATGTTACATCCTGATTATCAATATACTCCATTGTTAATCCGCTCTATGGTTAGTATCATTGCAGAAGGCTTGTTTCCTGTGGTGATAGCTTCTCGAATATTGGGAAAGGGGGCTTTAAAAGGCGGAATGCCACTTTATAAATATTTCTTCAATCGGATTCTGACGCTAACGCAAAATATTTTAATCAATCAAAAACTTTCAGAATATCACACTGGATACCGTGCTTTTTCGGCTAAAGTTATCCAGGATATTAATTTTTTAGAAAACTCTGACGACTTCGTTTTTGATAATCAAATGCTTTGTCAGATCTTCAATAAAGGATACGAAATAGCCGAAATAACCTGCCCGACTAAATATTTTGAGGAGGCGTCTTCTATAAACTTCAAAAGAAGTATGATTTACGGAATTGGCTGTATTAAGACTTCTATTCAGTATTGGCTACAAAATAAAGGACTCGCCAAATACCCCATTTTTAAATAAAATAATTGGATAAAATATTAGTGCTAAGAAGGCTGCTTTTTGATATTTTCTAAAAGTTTGCCTTCTTTTTTCTATTTCAAAGCAATTAGTTCTAATTTTGTGGCTCAATTTTTTGTAACACCTCAAAGATTAAAATGAAAAAAGTTGTTTTGGCATACAGTGGAGGTCTCGATACCTCATTTTGTGTAAAATACCTCACCGAAGAAAAAGGAATGGAGGTTCACTCTGTTTTGGTTGATACCGGTGGATTTACAGACGAAGAAATCGCGGATATTGAAAAGAAAGCGTATGAGCTAGGTGTTAAATCGCATTTTACGTCGCGTGTTGCAGATAAATATTACAAAGAGTGTATCAAATATTTGATTTTTGGTAATGTATTAAAAAATAATACGTATCCATTGTCGGTAAGTGCCGAGCGTATTTTTCAGGCCATTGCAGTAGCTGAATATGCGAAGTCGCTAAATGCTAATGCTATCGCTCACGGATCTACTGGTGCCGGAAATGATCAAGTAAGATTCGATATGGCGTTCAGAATAATTGTGCCCGAAGCGGAGATTATTACGCCAATCAGAGACTTGAAACTATCGAGAGAGGCTGAAATCGAGTTTTTGAAATCAAAAGGTGTAGTGAGAGAATGGCATAAATCGACCTATTCTATCAATCAGGGCCTTTGGGGAACTTCTATTGGCGGCAAAGAAACCCTGAATTCATGGGAGAGTTTACCCGAGGAGGCGTATCCAAATCCGGTTACCAAAAAGAAGCCTTCTGAAATTACGCTTGAGTTTGTAAAAGGAGAGCTAAAAGCTGTAAACAATAAAAGATTTAAAAACCCGGTAGATGCCATCAGGCGATTGCATCAGCTGGCGGTGCCTTATGGTATCGGTAGAGATACTCACGTAGGCGATACTATTATTGGGATTAAGGGCCGTGTAGGTTTTGAGGCTGCAGCACCTTTGATTATAATAAAAGCTCACCATTTGCTAGAAAAACACGTGTTGTCTAAGTGGCAACAGTATTGGAAACAAAACATGGCAGAGTGGTACGGCATGTTGCTTCACGAAGGTCAATTTAATGAGCCTGTTTTAAGAGATATCGAGCAGTTTTTTGAAAGTACACAAGGACACGTGTCGGGTATTGTTAGGGTTTCGCTTTCTCCATATAACTTCCAGTTGTTAGGTATCGAGTCTAAGTATGATTTGATGTCGCCAATATTTGGTTCTTATGGTGAAATGAACAATGCTTGGTCAGGTGATGACGTGAGAGGTTTCTCTAAAATAGCCTCTAATCAAGTGATGATTTATCAAAAAGTGGCTGAGCTGGCCGAGAAGGAAAATAAGAAATAAGCGAAGGGATATTTTTCCTTATAAAAGGAAGGAATTTTTAAAAAAAGCTAGAGAAGTGAGTTTCGTAAAAATCGAAAGTTGCTTTTTTAGCTTTTTTTTGTTTTTGGATTAAGGGTGAGTTGCTCTTTTTCTAAAGTAAAAATTTTGAACTAAAGGAATTCGAAATCGATATTTTGCTTTTTTTAAAACGAGTATTCTTGTTTATGTATAGTCAGAAACGTTTGAAATTAAACGTTAACCTGATTTCTTCTTTGAAAAATACAATATGTAGCTTTAAATAATCTACTCTGCTTACATACCGTTCTTTTTTCTTGGAATATTAAATTAAAATTTTTTGATTTGTATAGTTAAAAACAAACATAGAGCGAAATTTCGCTAATAGAGAAATTTTCATTTTTTGTTCAAAAATATTTTAAAGTAGATTTTAATGGCAAACGAACTCAATAAATTCAGTAGAACCCTCACCCAAGAAGTAAGTAACCCAGCTGCTCAGGCGATGCTTTATGCTATCGGACTTACAGAAGAAGACTTGAAAAAGCCACAAATCGGAATTGCGAGTACGGGATACGAAGGGAATCCATGTAATATTCACCTAAATGGACTTTCGGTTCATGTTAAAAAAGGGATTCAGGCGAATGATATGGTGGGTTTGATTTTTCATACAATCGGGGTTTCTGATGGTATGACAAACGGAAACGACGGTATGAGTTATTCGTTGCCAAGCCGTGACGTTATTGCAGATTCCATTGAAAACGTAGTTTCAGCTCAATGGTACGACGGCCTAATTACCGTAGTTGGTTGTGATAAAAATATGCCGGGAGCCATCATGGCCATGGCAAGAGTGAATCGTCCATCTATCATGGTATATGGCGGCACGGTTCGTTCGGGAGTTTGGAAAGGAAAAAAATTAGATATTGTTTCTGCATTTGAGGCATACGGTCAAAAAATAACAGGTACTATATCTGAAGAAGACTATAAAGGAGTAATTCAAAACTCTATTCCTGGTCAAGGTGCTTGTGGGGGGATGTATACGGCTAATACCATGGCATCGTCTATCGAGGCTTTGGGTTTAACATTGCCAAACAGTTCATCTTTTCCTGCCACCCACGAAGGCAAAGTAGCAGAATGTGTGGCGATAGGGGCAGCTATGAAAGTTATTCTAGAAAAGCAGATTTTGCCAAGAGATATCATTACTAAAAAATCACTTGAAAACGCACTGACTTTAGTTATGGCTTTGGGTGGTTCTACAAACGCAGTACTTCACTATTTGGCTATTGCCCACTCTGCGGGTATCGAACTTACCTATAAAGACATACAAGATATTTCAGATCGTACACCGTTTATTGCCGATCTAAAACCTTCTGGTAAATATTACATGGAAGATGTTTTGGCTCTTGGTGGCGTGCAGGCCATTATCAAATACTTGATGAAAGAAGGTTTGATTCACGGTGACTGCTTGACTATTAGTGGTAAAACTATGGCTGAGAACTTAGAGGACGTGGTAGATTTAGAATTTGAAAACCAAAAAATCATACATCGAATTTCCGATCCAATCAAAAAGACGGGACACATTCAGATACTTTATGGTAACCTAGCCACAAGAGGTAGTGTAGCCAAAATAACAGGAAAAGAAGGCCTTAAGTTTGAGGGTATTGCCAAAGTTTGTGACAAAGAAGAAGAGATGCTAGAGGCATTTGCCAAAGGCGAAATAAAAGAAGGTCAAGTAATCGTGATTCGTTACGAAGGACCACGTGGTGGACCAGGTATGCCAGAAATGTTAAAACCAACTTCAGCTGTAATGGGTGCAGGTTTGGGCGACAAAGTAGCCATGGTAACTGACGGGCGTTTCTCAGGAGGAACACACGGATTTGTGGTTGGGCACATTTCGCCAGAAGCTTACGAGGGCGGTACTATTGCCTTGGTAAAAGACGGCGATAGAATCACAATTGACGCAGAGTCGCGTGAGCTAACGGTGCATGTTTCGGATGAAGAATTGGCAGAAAGAAGAAAGACTTGGAAGCCACTTACACCGCCGTTTATTGAGCATGGAATATTGAGAAAATACTTTAAGAATGTTTCGCCAGCCGATGAAGGTTGCGTTACAGACAAATAACATAAATAAATAAAAATTACCATGAGTAAAGAATTAGAAATCATGGAACCGAGTGTTAAAGACGGCTTAGTTTCTGAGCCGAAGTTTTTGACTGGAGGGCAGGCTTTAATGGAGTGTTTGGTTGCAGAAAATGTAAATACTATTTTTGGGTATCCAGGTGGAGCCATTATGCCTATTTACGATGCTCTTTATGATTACACCGATCGTATAAATCACGTTTTGGTGAGACACGAACAAGGAGCCTCGCATGCTGCCGAAGGATATGCCCGCACAAGTGGCAAAGTAGGTGTTTGTATGGCTACTTCAGGGCCAGGGGCTACTAACTTGGTTACGGGTATAGCAGACGCCATCATTGATTGTACACCATTGGTGGCCATTACAGGTCAAGTGGCATCAAATCTATTGGGTACCGATGCGTTTCAGGAGACTGACGTAATCGGAATCACTACTCCGATATGTAAATGGAATTACCAAATTACCAGTGCTGACGAAATTCCACTTATCCTAGCAAAGGCGTTTTATATCGCTATGGCCGGTAAGCCAGGTCCTGTTTTGATTGATATTACAAAAGACGCTCAGGTGCAACAAATGACAGTGCCATTTGCGTACAGAAAAATTGATAAACTTCCTGGTTATCATCCGAGAAGAACTCCCAAAAAAGAACAAGTTGAGAAAGCTGCAGAGCTTATCAATTCGGCCAAAAGACCATATATATTGGTTGGTCACGGCGTATTGATTTCGGAGGCGATGGAAGAGTTTAGAGAGTTTGTAGAAAAAACTGACATACCGGTTGCGAGCACGCTTTTGGGTATTTCTGCTATTTCTATCGACCATCCAAATTATATGGGTTGGTTGGGTATGCACGGCATGTACGCACCCAATGTCATGACTGACCAATGCGACGTTTTGATTGCGATTGGTATGCGTTTTGACGATCGAGTTACGGGCGATGCCTCCCTGTTTGTTAAGCAGGCTCGTATCGTTCACATCGAAATAGACCCTGCCGAAATAGATAAAATCAAAAAAGCTGAGGCTCCTGTGGTGGGCGATGCAAAAGAGGTTTTAAAAGCTCTGATGCCTTTGGTAAAGAAAAACGATTTTACGGCCTGGAAAAATGAGTTCCGTAAGCTTGAACCCAAAGAAAAAGAGGCGGTTTCTGATCGTGATCTAAGACAAGAAGGTGAAATAAAAATGGCGGAAGTGGTCCGCATGGTTTCTGAAAAAACCAAAGGTGAGGCTTGTGTAGTAGTAGACGTGGGTCAGCACCAAATGGTGACAGCCAGATACTATCAATATCGTAAGCACCATTCATACATCGCTTCGGGTGGCCTTGGAACCATGGGCTTTGCTATTCCTGCCGCTTTGGGGGCACAAATGGGGGCACCAGACAGGCAAGTAGTGGCTTTTATTGGCGACGGTTGTTTCCAGATGACCATACAAGAACTTGGTACTATTGCACAAAGCAAACTGCCGGTAAAACTTATCATTCTGAATAACAACTATTTGGGAATGGTACGTCAGTGGCAGCAGCTATTTTACGAAAAAAGATATTCTTTCGTGGAGCTCCAAAATCCTGATTTTATCATGATTGGTAAAGGTTTTGGAATAGAAGGAAAGAAGATTTCTGAAAGACAAGATTTGAGCCAAGCCATAGACAATATGCTTAATTATGACGGATCATACTTGTTAGAAGTGGTAGTTGAAAAAGAGGAAAACGTATTTCCGATGGTTCCTGCTGGTAGAAGCGTAAGTGAAATTAGACTGAAATAAGAAAATGATTTTCTGTTTTAGTTTTTGATAAAAATTTAAAAAATAAGGCTCTGAATAGATTTTGAAAGAAATTTTAATGAGTCATAAGATTTTATAAAATGCAATATACTATTTGCGTATTTACAGAGAATAGCATCGGGCTATTGAACAAGATAACGGTAATTTTTACTCGAAGGAGAATAAATATCGACAGTCTTACAGTTTCTGAAACTGTACGTCTTGGAGTTTCTCGTTTCACCATCGTGATCAAGCACGACAAACGTGAAGAGGTAGAAAAACTGGTGCGTCAGATCCGTAAAATTGTGGAGGTTTTGGCTGTGTTCGGATATTTAAATGAAGACATCGTGTATAACGAAATAGCTTTATTTAAGGTCTCTACACCACTTGGAGCCAAACCTTTGGATATAGATACCATTAATAGGGTGTACCGAGCGTGGGTGGTGTATTGGGAACTTGACTATGTGACCATACAAAAAACTGGTACCGAAGAAGAGATTTTTGAATTCTTTAAATACCTAAAACCATACGGAATCATAGAGTTCGTAAGGTCAGGTAGGGTAGCAGTTGGCAAAACACCACAAGGACTAGTAGAGTTTTTGCCCGATGAGGTAGACTGGGAGTATTATTTGTGATAGTTTGAAAATTCGGAAAGAATCTCAGAAGTAGTTATTTTTTGTAATTTTCGAAAAAGAATAATTTCAAAATAATATAGGCTGATCAAAATTCAGTTATAAACAAATTCAAGTTTTAAAAACCTTGGTTTTGGTATTATTTATTCGGAAATTTGCAGCGGTTTTTAGAAAGGGTAATATTCTTTAAATAAGAGGTTTAACCCAGAAAATCAAAAGGCTCTTTAAGGTAACTGAAAGAGCAAAATTAAAATAGGAGTTGATTTAAGCTTAGTAATAAAAATTAATAATTTATAACGTTAAAAAATGGCAAAATTAAATTTTGGTGGCGTAGAAGAGGAAGTTGTAACAAGAGAAGAATTTCCTTTAGAAAAAGCAAGAGAAGTATTAGGTAAAGAGGTTGTAGCTGTGATTGGATATGGTGTGCAAGGTCCTGGTCAAGCGATGAACATGCGTGACAATGGTCTACCGGTTATCGTAGGTCAGCGTAAAGGAAAAACCTATGACAAAGCAGTAGCTGACGGATGGGTTCCTGGCGAAACACTTTTCGAAATCGAAGAGGCTCTTGAAAAAGGTACTATCATTTGTTATTTGCTATCTGATGCCGCTCAAATCGAGCTTTGGCCAACAGTTAAAAAATACCTTACTCCTGGAAAATCATTGTATTTTTCTCATGGTTTTGGTATCACTTACAAAGAGAAAACAGGAATCGTTCCTCCTGCTGATGTAGACGTATTTTTGGCTGCTCCGAAAGGATCGGGTACTTCGCTACGTAGATTATTCGTAGAAGGAAAGGGCTTGAACTCATCTTTTGCCGTTTACCAAGATGCTACTGGCAAAGCACGTGAGAAGTGTATCGCTATGGCAATCGGTGTAGGTTCAGGATACTTGTTCGAAACAGATTTCTACAAAGAAGTATCTTCTGACCTTACAGGTGAAAGAGGTACTTTGATGGGGGCTATCCAAGGGATATTCGCTGCTCAATACGAAGTATTAAGAGCAAACGGTCACTCGCCTTCTGAGGCTTTTAACGAGACAGTAGAAGAATTGACACAATCGCTTATGCCACTTGTAGCTGAAAACGGAATGGACTGGATGTATGCCAACTGTTCTACTACAGCTCAAAGAGGTGCTTTGGACTGGTGGAAGCCTTTCAGAGATGCTACTAAGCCTATTTTTGAGAAGCTTTACAACTCAGTAATCACTCAAAACGAAGCTGCAATCTCTATCGAGCGTAACTCTCAGCCAGACTACCGCGAGAAACTTGAGGTAGAATTAGCAGAACTACGTGACTCTGAAATGTGGAGAGCTGGTAGAACTGTTAGAAGTCTAAGACCAGAAAATAACTAAGAATTACAAATTCTATAGCAAACAAAAATCCCCGAAGTAATTCGGGGATTTTTTTTTGGGTTTTAATGGAATTTTACCATGTTTCATTAAAGAAGGATAATATTAGCCCTTTCCGAAATTTTTGGTGCTCAAACTGTGAGACAGATAAGCCCCTATTAGGATTGAAACGGAAGAGTAAAGTTTACTGTCTACTCCATCTTTGCTTGTGACTGCCATTATCAGAGATGTGATCATCAAGATTAAACTAATGGTAAATTTGATTGCTACTTTATTCATTTTGCTATAAATATTTGAATTAGAAAAGTTTCACAATTACTGGCCTTGGCCCATCGAATACTCCATTTTGCCATCGAATGAATATAGGTTTTCTGTTTTTATGGTGTCTATATTGGCATCTAGGGCATTTTTCATAAGGTCTATTATATTCGATTTTTCAATCTGAGTACCTTTAGTTGGGTTAAATCTACATCTCCAGTGGTCGGTACAGAACGTTTCTTTAAATCCATTGGGCCAAACTTTTATTCCTCGGTTTGTAATCATCGTTAACTCTATTCCTTTTCCAGTTATTCTTTTTAGCTTTTCAGCTAATTCGTTGGGGTCGTGATCATTCCACTGTACAAAAAGATCAACGCCCTCCAGCACCTTATTAGAAACTGTTTTTCTTTGATATTTAGGTAAATGGAGTGCTTTGTTATTGGCAAATGATACCGCTTTTAGTTGTTTAGGTTTTAATCCTAAATTGGTAATTACCGCCTGAGCAAATTCTCTTGTGCCCACTTTTAGGCTGCTTGTGCCTTCTTTGTAAATGTCTGCGGTATGTACGCCTTGTTCGAGGGTTGCCAGCCAGGCATTTTGGATAGTTTCAGCTACCGTAGATTGGCCGATATGGTTGAGCATCATAATAGCTCCTTGTAATAGACCTGAAGGGTTCGCAATGTTTTTGCCGCCGATGTCTGGTGCAGTACCGTGAATTGCTTCAAACATGGCACATTCTTCGCCGATATTTGCCGAACCGCACAAACCAACCGAGCCCGCTATTTCGGCGGCTATGTCTGATATTATGTCGCCATAGAGATTTGGCATTACGATTACATCAAACAGTTCGGGCGACTCCGCCACTTTAGCAGCACCTATGTCTACTATCCAGTGTTCATTTTTTATTTCTGGATATTCTTTGGCTATTTCATCAAACACTTTGTGAAACAAGCCATCAGTTTGCTTCATAATGTTGTCTTTTGTGAAGCAAGTCACTTTTTTACGGTTTTGCTGTTTGGCGTATTCAAAAGCGTATCTAATTATTTTTTCGCATCCCGGTCTGCTGATGAGCTTAAGGCATTGCACCACTTCGTCTGTTTGTTGGTGTTCTATACCCGCATATAAATCTTCCTCGTTTTCTCTCACTATCACCAAGTCCATAAGTGGGTGTTTGGTCTCCACAAATGGGTACAAACTCATGACTGGTCTCACGTTAGCATATAGCCCAAGGGTTTTTCGTGTGGTTACATTCAGGCTTTTGTATCCGCCGCCTTGTGGGGTAGTTATGGGGGCTTTTAAGATTACCTTGTTTTGCCTTATGGTATCCCACGATTCGGGGGCGATACCTGAGGTGTTTCCCGACAAATACACTTTTTCGCCAATCTCAATTTCATCTACCTCTATTTGGGCCCCTGCAGCCTTCAATATTTCTAAGGTAGCATCCATGATTTCGGGTCCAATTCCGTCTCCTTTTGCAACTGTTATTTTAGTCATAAAGATTATTTGTTTATGTTTAACACTGCAAAATTCTGGATTCTATTTCATAAGTTTTTATTTATGTTTATTATGTAAATCATAAGTATTTTTTATAGAAGGGAATGTATTTGTTAATGAAATAGGCTTACCAATTTTCAGGTAGTGCGGAGATTTTAGCCATTTTTGAGGCGTTTAATACCTTAAATCAAATTATTTTCAATCACTGGAAAGTGAATTTGAGCTATTTTATTATCGAAAATGGTATTTGATCAAATAAAACGAAAGGGATACTAGCGGAGCTCTTTTGGCTGGACGTCGGCCTGACGAAAAGCGAGAGATCCTTGGCGAAGACGGGGATTCGCCCAAATGTTTTTTAAACAATAGAATAAAAGTAATTCAATTTGAATACTAGTTTATTATTGATGGGGTATGAATAATTTTGGTTGTGTGCGTAAAGTTGGCGTTCCGGATTTTATGGCGGTGGAAGTGTAGGTGCTACAATTCGAAAAAAAAACGTAATTTTGCTATTCAAACAAAACTGAAAAATAAATGACAGCATACGTTTTTCCGGGACAGGGTGCCCAGTTTAGTGGAATGGGAAAGGAGCTTTATGAAACTAACGCCAAGGCGAAGGCTCTTTTTGAGAAAGCAAATGAGATTTTAGGATTTGATATTACCAAAATTATGTTTGAGGGCACCGACGAGGAACTCAAACAAACCAACGTAACCCAGCCGGCGGTGTTTTTGCACTCGGTTATTTTGGCTACTACCGTTGAGGATTTTAAACCTGACATGGTAGCTGGGCACTCTTTGGGTGAGTTTTCTGCTTTGGTGGCTGCGGGTGCGTTGTCATTTGAAGACGGACTTAGGCTTGTGGCTCAGCGTGCTGCAGCTATGCAAAAGGCCTGTGAACTTCAACCTTCTACTATGGCGGCTGTGCTTAACCTATCTGACGAAAAAGTGGAAGAAGTATGTGCCCAAGTGCATGCCGACACTAAAGAAATAGTGGTGGCGGCCAACTATAACTGTCCGGGTCAATTGGTGATTTCGGGTTCGGTAGAAGGAATAAATGTGGCCTGCGAAAAAATGAAAGAGGCGGGTGCAAAACGTGCTTTGGTGCTACAAGTTGGGGGGGCGTTTCACTCACCATTGATGGAGCCTGCACGTGAAGAACTGGCAGAAGCTATAAAAAATACGACATTTAGTACGCCTATCTGTCCAGTGTATCAAAACGTGAATGCAAAGCCATTTACGGATGTAGAACACATCAAACTTAATCTTATTCACCAGCTAACTTCGCCGGTTAGATGGACACAAAGTGTGCAAAATATGGTAGCCGACGGAGCTACAAAATTTGTGGAATGTGGACCTGGGAAGGTTTTGCAAGGCTTGGTAAAAAAGATTGCACCAGAGGCAGAAACTGCTGGCGTGTAAGTTTTTAAAAGGAAAAAATAGTACTGTCAAACGGGTAAAAAAACAGAAAACAAATCATTACATCGCCCTGCACTGTTTGAGCACTGTTAAAATTCTTTTGGGAAGAATATTTTTATTAGAACCTTGACAATAAGAATTTTAATTGTGCGAGTTTGCAGGGTGCAGTTTTTTTTGCTCCGTTTTTTTTCGAAAAAAAATGGAGGCCCCGCTGGCAGGCGACCCAGTTATTGAAAGGGGAGTGTTTTTCAAAATTATAAAAAAATGGCTTCAATGGTTGGTTTGAGCTATGTTTTCTTTAAAAATAAAAAATAACCGTTTGATAGTTAAAAAATATTATAAAGACGTTTCAAAGTAATTTTGAGACGTTTTTTTTGTGAAAAAAATTGAGTCTTTATAGCTAAATAAACGTTTTACCGTTAGCCAACAATGATTCATCATTTACCAACAATAATTAATATTTTTCAGCTGGAATAAAAAAGTACGACTTCATTGTATATTGGGTTTGTTTGGTACCAGAAGTGACAAGTCTTAAAAGATACGTATTGTCTAATGGGTGTTTCTTTTTTAATATTTTTTGATTAAAAACACAACGAGCCAGGCTGGGCGAAGTGCTGTCTGTTTCTAGTTTAAGCATAAACGATGGCGAGTCTTCGGTGCTCTCAAATCCTAAGTATAACTCTGGATTGTGCTGTAACTCAGCCGGAATATTGACCAATATTTGGCTAATTTGTTTGTGTGTGTAAGCGGCTAAAAGTGTCGGTCGGTAGGTGCTATCAGTTGGGATGCTTTTGCTCGAAAAAACAATCGGAGTTTCTTCAGCTTTGGGTGAAGGTGTGGTTCCGTTTACGTATATGGTTTGACTATCGCTACTACTTATTATTTGATTTTTTTCCAAAGTGAAAATCGTGATTTCTATTTCGGTATTTAAATATTTTACTTTGTTTATCAGGAAGTTAAATGAAATGTTCGAACTTTTTTTAAACCTAAACCAGGCGTTTTTATCTTTATTGAGAGGTATTTTAAAGTAGTCTTTCTTCCCGTTTTTTTCAATACAAATTCCAAGCTGATGACTTCCAGAAACCGGATAATTTTGGATAGTACCCGATATAGCAATATACGGGTTTTCCTTAATTTGTTGGCCATTAATATTTGTAATTTCTAAAAGTTGATCGGTCTTTAGTACTGAGATTTCCGGAACCTCTGAAATGGGCTTTGCCAAGAAAGTGTGTAACATTTCGGTGGGATCTAAAATGCCCTTTTCGATAGCCGTATGTAACAAATTGGTATTAATTATGGGTATATTATAGTGTGATTGTTGCTCTTTGTAAAGGTTGGCATTGTTTGCAAGCATATCAAAAGATTGCTGCTCAATGGTTTCTATAAAATACCTGTGGGTGCCATACCACCTTGTAATATTTCGTGCTTGATAAATTCCGCATATAAATAACACGGCAGCGATTGCTTTAGTGGCTTTTTTACTGTTGTTTTTTAACCATTTGCTTATGTAAATGCTATAACTCAGTACATAAAGTGTGATAAATATCATCACGCTATTTACCAAATACGCACCTCTTAGTATTTCGCTCGGATGGGTGTAGGCTCTTTTGGCTGATATTAACAAATACGTACCTCCAAAAAACAGAATAAATAAACTTAAAACCAGGTGTGTCTGATATGTTTTTTTGAAGAAAAATAAATAAAATGTAGCTGCTATTCCAATGCAGCCGATTACAAAATTTAACTTAATATTTTCTAAGCCTCCTATGCCACCAAAATAAATGGGGAATACATGGGCCACTCTACTTAATACCGAGCCGTTAAGGGTGCTTTCGCCTCGGTTATAATTAAAGAAAAACAAGAATAAAAACACACAAGAAGCTAATATCCAGATGACGAGGTGCTTGTATTTTTTTAGAAATAATAGTCCTAGGGCACCAAGTGGAATAAGCAGGAGGCCGTTTCCGTTGGCAAATACCCCTAAAAACAAACAAAGAATGGCAAGAACGAAATATTTGGTTTGAAACAAGAAATAAAAGGTAGCCAGAGCTAAAAAGATTACCAAAAAATGAGATAAAGACTCCATGGCAAAGGCATTGATTTCGCTATACGCAAAAGATATCATCAGTAGCGGCACCGGTAGGAAATATAGGATGTTGGTTTTTCTAAAATCGCCTAGTTTATATAAGAAAAACATGGTGCTCAAAAACATGAAGTAACCAAACACACGGAGATGCCCTAAGTTTACATTATCAAAAATGGTGAGGTAGGTGAGATCTACGAGTTTTAGTACTACTAGTTTGAAGTCGTTATTTTGAGAGAAAAGTAAAGTGAGCTTGTCTGAAAGGGTGTGGGTATTTAGGTAATCTAAATTGAAATTTATGATTGCCCCAAAGTCGTCAGCAATAGGGAAGTTGATAAAGAGGTCGGATTGTAAGTACAATAAAAACGCTAAAAAAACACAAATAATACCAACTACAAATCCATTTTTGAAATTCATATTTATGTAGAATTTAATAGGTTTTTATTGTACGCTTCGCTAAAGTTATACTCCTGTAAATGTAAACGGAGATATTTGCTTAAGCTCAAATTTCACTTTGTCTGATATGTCTAATGTTTCTATAAACTCTTTGATAGAACGCTCCGTGATTTTTTCGTTTTTACGGGTCAAATCTTTCAGTGCTTCGTATGGTTTTGGGTAACCTTCCCTTCTTAGCACGGTTTGGATGGCCTCGGCCACTACTGCCCAGTTTTCGTCTAAGTCGTGGTCTATGGCTGCTCGGTTAAGTTCTAGTTTGCCTATTCCTTTTTTAAGCGACTTAAGTGCTATCAGTAAGTGACTTAGTGGTACACCCATATTACGCAAAACGGTGGAGTCGGTCAGGTCACGTTGTAGTCTTGATATTGGTAGTTTGGCTGCAAAATGCTCAAAAAGTGCGTTAGCTACTCCTAAGTTTCCTTCTGCATTTTCAAAATCTATAGGGTTTACTTTGTGCGGCATTGCCGAAGAGCCTATTTCGCCTGCTTTTATTTTTTGTTTAAAATAATTCATAGAAACATATTGCCATACATCTCTCGAAAAATCAATCAGAATATTATCAATACGCTTTAGGTTATCGCAGTAGGCAGCTAGGTAGTCATAGTGCTCTATCTGGGTAGTAGTTTGGCTTCTCGATAGTCCAAGTGTTTCGTTTACGAAAGCATTCCCGAATCCCACCCAGTTTATAGTCGGATATGCTACGTGGTGAGCGTTAAAATTGCCCGTAGCACCCCCAAATTTTGCGGCATAAGGGATAGACGCCAACAGGCCGATTTGTTCCACCAAACGCTCCACGAAAACTCTAAGTTCTTTGCCCAAGCGGGTAGGAGAGGCCGGCTGTCCGTGGGTTTTAGCTAACATCGGTATGTCTTCCCATTCGTCTGCTAGGGCTTTTATTTGAGATACTACTTCCATCATATTCTCGAAAATCACAGCGGTGTGAGCTTCTTTGATAGAAAGCGGGATAGCAGTGTTATTGATGTCTTGAGACGTAAGTCCGAAGTGAATAAACTCCGAAAACTTAAGGATGTCAAAAGTAGCAAACTTGTCTTTAATAAAATATTCCACGGCTTTTACGTCGTGGTTGGTGGTTTTTTCTATCTCCTTAATAGCCAAAGCGTCTGCTTCGCTAAAGTTCTGATAGATTTCTCTCAATTTTCCGTACAGTTTTTTATCGAAATCTGCGAGTTGAGGGAGCGGCAGTTCACATAAAGCTATGAAATACTCGATTTCTACGCGTACTCTATATTTGATCAAACCAAACTCCGAAAAGTACTCGGCTAAATCAGAAACTTGTTTTCGGTATCTTCCGTCTATCGGAGAGATTGCATTGAGAGAATTTAAAGACATAATTTGAAATTTAAGGTGCAAATTTACTAAAATGATTTTTACTATATCTTAATTTCCTCATTAATGAATAAATAATTGTGTTTTCTTTCAGAATGATTCTTTCGAGGATACCGCGTTTGATAAGAATGTTGATGGACATTTTAATAAAAAAAAGTATCTGCGTATTTAACAAAACTATAAGTTAACATATCCGACTTTGCCAATTAATAAGCTTTATTACTGCAATTACTTTTCAGACGAATCTATTTGCTTTTAAAGGGCCTAAAAAAACTCATTGAAAAATCTGCTGATAAACCCGCCAAACTGAAGTTGAAATTAGAACTCACCAAAGCTTACAGATTTGAGAATATTAAATTGGCATTGCAAGAAGGAAATCAAACTTTAGTTTTAGCCAAAACCCAAAAAAATGTAGCACTCGAACTCCAGCCCGCTTTTGAACCTCCTAAAACTAAAATGGTGATTCTGAAAAAATCATACAAACAAGCGACTAAGAAATCTGGAATTGCCGAAAAATAAAACAGAATGTACATAGAAATACCGCAGTCGTTTGTAACGGTTAGAAACGTTTAGTGGCAGGTTTCTAACTCAAAAGAGCAACAGGCAATACAAAAAACTGGACCACAATAAACCTTAGAAATAAGCCAATGCGGCTCGATTTAGCCCTAAAACAAAGGCATTTGTAAAACATAAAACCTTTCCATACATTTACCAAAAAATAAAACAGATCCAAGCAGCCAAAATCCATTTACAAAAACCTTTAGCTGCCCAAAAACTCTCTGCTGACTTATGCGATATAGACGCGAGTTTGGGTGGGAGTGGGATTTATTACTAATGTTGCCAACAATAAGAAGAAAATGAAAAAACACATACTCATTTTGATTTTAACGACATTCTTGATTTCTTGTAATGTAAAAGGAAACCAAGAAAGAATCTTGATTTCAAATGATTCAAACTCAAAGACAGAATCTTTAAATCAGACAAAAGCGGATTCTATATCTTCTAAAGAATACGGACAATTAATACTAAATGGAAAAGTAAAACCAACAGATAATGAAGCAACTTACAATTGCTTATTGGAATTAATTGCAGAAAATCAAAACGACTTAGATTTCTATTTTAGCGTTTACAGAAAGATATCCGAAAATGCAGACGGAGCATTAAGTGAAATGATTTGTGGAATAATAAAGACCTTTTTTGAACTTAACCCAGACTTTTGCATTGAGAAACTAAAAAGTTTTGAATTAAAGGAAAAGGACTCCTTTTTAGAATACATTGCATATGAGTTTTATGCATCAGGAATTGATTACGAGACAGATATTAACGAGTATATCGAAAGAGCAGAAATGAAATTAATTGACAAAAGCCTATCAAATCTTGAAACCTTGGAGGAAGTAAAAGGTCAATTGATTATTAAGGCAAAACAAATGAACGAATAAAAACTTACTGTTGGCAACACGTGGTATAAAAAACTGCCGAGTTAGTGCAATTTGCAGGTTTATCACCCGCATCAACACTCGTTTAGCTTGATAAATAATTCTCCCGCAATCGGCAGCTTTTCATACCACCACCGTTAGCTGTAATCACCAAGAATGAAATGAGCATTTTTAAAAACATATTTAGTTCGAAAACAGAAACAGGAATTAAAAAACAGTCTGATAAGATATATTTCAAAATATTGAACTTTAATCTGGCTGAAGGAAAACTTGATTCTGCCAGATTGGAATCACTGCAAGAATATGATGGAGAGTATAATTATGAATTATCAAATGAATATTTTGAAAATGCCTTGTTCTTCTCTGAATCAGAAATTGAGCTGATTAAATTCCAGATATTTTTCACTAAACACGCTCATTTCAGATATCCTGAATTTTACAATGATGCTCAAGTAATTCAAGATTATTATGAAAAAAAGTATCAAACACCTTTCTTCTTTGCGTTGTCTGATGATGAACTAAAGAAAAAGTATCATCCCACTTTCCAACTAGGAAAACATCTAAATTTCGAAGACTACAAATCTGTAATTCAACCAAATTTAAAACTAGAACTAATTAGGGTAATCGAACCTGAAAAAATACACTCAGATAATTTTAGCGTGTTCTATAACTGGGACTTTTTTGAAGAAACGCAAATTTCACCTTTTAGCAATTCATTTCTCCGATTCATTGAAGCAATACCTTATGATTCAAGAAAAACTAACTATGATTCTAAGGAGAAAGCTAAAATTGGAGCCTTTAATGCATTATTGGAAAATGCTAGTTCAACAGCAGACACGACATTAAAAGGATTAAGTTTTCATTTGAGGAACTCAGGTTTAAAAACACTATCAAAGGATTCCTCATTGAATAAACCTAAAGTAATTCCAGCGATAAGGAGCTTAAATGAACTTGAAAGCGGTGTAATAATGGATGAAATAAATGCATCAATAAGTGAAATGGAGCAACAAACAATGGAACCATTTGAAATAATAAAAAACAGCTAACAAAATGTATAGTGCATAGCACCCTACGGGATGCTACGACACCATACATAGAACGTTATGTGCCATTTTACCGAAACACCCAAAACCGACAAACTGACTGAAAATTAAAAATAAATTTACTTATTATAAGTACACATATTATATTTGCACCGACAATTTCGTCAAGTAAATAATTTTAGTATGTGGACAACAGAAGTAAGTCGTAAAACGACAGCAACAAAAGAGCAAATTTGGAAACTTTGGGCAGACGTTCCTAATTGGAATATTTGGGACAAAGAAGTTGAAACCTCTGAACTTTTTGGACCATTTAAAAAAGAAACAAAAGGTATTTTAAAACCAACAGATGGACCAAAAGCAAAATTTGAAATTACCGAACTAACTAACTTGAAATCTTTTACAAGTAGAAGTTTTTTACCTCTTTGCAAAATGGACTTTATTCATACAATCAACCAAGCCAAAAACGGTCTTGAAATTACACACAAAATCGTAATGACAGGTTTTATGACTTTTTTGTTTTCAAGAGTGATTGGTAGCAAAATCAAAGTTGGACTTCCTATTGCTGTTGAAAAACTCATTGAACTTGCTGAAAAAAAATAAAAAATGGTAAAGACAGATTTTAGTATTGAAAAGGCAGAAGAAAGCACAGGTTTTTTATTGTGGCAAGTGACAAACTTGTGGCAACGAGAAATCAAAAAGGCATTAGTGAAATACGAGTTGACACATTCTCAATTTGTATTACTTGCAAGTATTCATTGGCTAACATTGGACAAACAAAATGTAACGCAAATTTTGTTATCCAACCATACTAAAATAGACCCAATGACGACTTCAACAGTTTTGAGAACCTTGCAAACAAAAGGACTTATCAAAAGACAAGAACACGAAACAGACACAAGAGCCAAAACAGTGGGACTTACTGAAATTGGACTAAAAAATATTAAACAAGCAATCAAGACTGTTGAACAATTTGACAGACAATTTTTCGGCTCACTTGACAATGAAACAAAGGATTTTAACAACAAATTGACGACACTACTTGACAAAAAAAACGGCACATAACAGCACCTGCCCAAAAGTGGCGGTTCAGTGGTTAAATCAAGCTTTGTGCTTCTATCAAAGTTTGTGCTTGGCTAACAGTGAAGTGCTTCGAAATCGCCACCTTCGGGTAGCTGCGAAACGTTATCACCATAAAATGCACATTTAATTGAGCAAATAGTAAATTTTTTGTTAAATACGTTGTGCATTTATGTGCTTTGTAAAAATAGTACAGAAAAATTATAAGAACACTATATCAGAAATTTGAAACGCTTTTACAAAGTACCACCACCGATTTTAAACGGTATTTGTATGAAAATGTCGCTTGGGATAGCCGCATGATTGGAATTATAGGTGCTCGTGGAGTTGGTAAGAAAACCATGATTTTACAACATATCAAAGAAAAATTAGATAGCAAGAAAGCATTATATGTTTCAGCTGATGATATGTACTTTAGTGAAAAAAGGCTTCTTGATTTAGCTGATAGTTTTTATAAAAATGCGGGAGAATATTTGTTTATTGATGAAATCCATAAATACACAGATTGGTCTCGGGAATTAAAAAACATATATGATTCATTTCCAACGCTTAAAGTTGTATTTACTGGTTCCTCGGTACTTGACATACTAAAAGGTTCAGCTGATTTAAGTCGTCGAGCAATAATTTACAAATTACAAGGATTATCTTTCCGGGAGTACTTGAAGTTTTATCATAAATATGAAATAGAAGCATATTCTCTCGAACAAATTGTAAATAATGAGGTGAAACTGAAAAATATCCAACATCCACTACCCTTATTTAATGACTACCTAAAGCGGGGTTACTATCCTTTTGGAATTGAAAATGAAATGAATTTGCGTTTAGGGCAAATTATTGTACAAACATTAGAGTCAGATATTCCTCAATACGCGAATCTAAATGTTGGAACAAGCCGAAAACTTAAAAGGTTACTGTCTATAATTGCTGAAAGTGTACCATTTAAACCCAATTTTTCAAAGATCGCAGAAATAATAAATGTAAGTAGGAATTCATTAGACGATTATTTTTCACATATGGAAAAAGCTGGACTTATCGGTCAGTTAAGAAATGAAACAAGTGGTATTCGAGGTTTGGGAAAAGTCGACAAGGTGTATTTGGATAATACAAATATCATTTTCAATATAGTTGGAGATAAATCGAATGTTGGAAATTTGAGAGAAACCTTCTTTTTTAATCAAATGCGAGTAAAAAATGACGTAATATCTTCAAGTAAAGCAGATTTTGTAATAGAAAATTACACATTTGAAATTGGAGGAAAGAATAAACAACAGGACCAAATAAACAAGGACGGTAAGTCATTTGTAGTTAAAGATGATATTGAATATGGCTACCTCAATGTGATTCCACTTTGGGCTTTTGGATTAAATTATTAAGTGGAAAAAGAAGGATGAATGCCCTAAGTTAATGCAGAATATAATAAAGTGGGGGTTCCGTAGTTTACGAACCTTTGGCTCTAGCATTAACTTTTTCCTCAATGAATATCCATGTAGTCCGAAAATCCAGCCGTTTTAAATTGTTAACCGTTAGTGGCCATATCAGGATTCCCAGTCTGATTCTTCAAGGTCAAAAATATTATGAATGGATTCATTAAAAACTTTAGCAATTTTTAAAGCGAGAATAGTTGATAAATTGTATTTTCCTAACTCAATCGCATTGATAGTTTGTCGACTGACATTTACTAATTCAGCCAATTGAGCTTGTGTAATATTCTTTTTTGCTCTTTCCACTTTAATACTATTCTTCATCGTAGATTTGATTTTTGGTTTTATATAAAGCCCAATTGAAACGAACTAGAAAAAAGACAAGCAGAGTAAACATATTAAATACAAGTACCCAAAAGAAAGTCATGTCTTTGACAAGTATTATAGCAAGTGTCAGAATTGCATAATTTATGTAAGTAGCCCAGACTAAAGATTCTAACCTGATTTTAGAGATAAATTCATCCTCAAACTTCTCTTTTGAAAAAGCAATAAGTAAAGCTCCAATGATTATTAAGATACTAGATATATCGTCTAAAAAATTATTCCCGGAAATGGAAAAGAAAGAATTGTCACTAAATAATGCTTCCTCTGCCAAAGCAAAGGCTTTAATATTAAAAAGATTAATATCGGATTGATAAATCAGAAATGCTATTCCAATTATTATCCCTGGAATGAAAAGAAGCCAACCAAGTTTTTTGTGTCGATTTGGGAATAAATAATTTGTATTCATAATAATTGTTTTAAAGTCATGTTTCAAATGTAAGGTGTAAAAGTCATAATGTCAAGTAAGCATTACAAAATGGCATATGAAAGTGTCTATTTATGAGGCATTTTGTTTATATGAAATAAAATACGTTCACTTACAAATAAGCCAACAGCCAAGCGATAAGAGCGGTCTGTATGCGAAAGCTTGAATCACTTCCTCCTTATCCCTTAAGACAAAAACAGACACTTCATTCATCCCTCAAATGGCTATCGAGTGTAATTTAAGCTGGTTTTAAAAACATTTCGAATTCATTCGTGCATTCGTGGCAATACCTAACGAGTACATTTTAAGCAGGTCTTCAAGCCTAAAACAAAGGCATTTGTAAAACAAAAAACCTTTCCATACATTTACCAAAAAATAAAACAGATCCAGGCAGCCAAAATCCATTTACAAAAACCTTTAGCTGCCAAAAACTCTCTGCTGACTTAAGCGATATAGAGGCTAGTTTGGGTGGGAGTGGGATTTGTGAATAATGTTGTCTTCCATCAAAAAATGAAAAAAATCATACTTTTAGTTTTAGCCATTACTTTATCAAATTGTTCAAAAATCAAAGTTTTGGACGAACCTACAACTTATATTTTCAATAAACCTTTGCAAATAGATTCTACCAAATTTCAACTTTTAACGGAAAGATTTAATTTGAATAATATTGAAGAAGTTTCGGAAACTTATGGTGGGCTCAAACCGAAATATGAAATGTCATATGTTACACAATTACTGACTGATTCGACGACCGTTAATTCGTTATGGTTAAATCAAGGACTTTTACCTTTTGGCTTTAACATTTTAGTTAAGAACAGAGATACATTCGAAATTATTGATACTAAAACAAAGTTTAACGACTATTTTCTACCAATTTCAGATGAAGAGGAGGCCTTATCTTATGTTTCTATAATAACTGGGACAAGTTGCGAATATGAGTTTGATATTAAATTTAGATATAGAACTTTTGTAAAAACCATTAATCGGTCATATGCCATTAAAGTTAAAAACGGTTTTGAGACTTTAACATTTGACTACGATTTATTCGGCTGTGGACCGCATAGTCACTATTCGGTAAAGAATTTCGTGGATTATAATGGGAACATTCGTTTGATTGAAAAAAGAAAAATCTACGAAAATCCAGAAGAAGATGGGCTTTGTGTTGACTAAAAGCGGAAAGACAACAAGACGGTATACGAGAGCTTTTACAGCCAAACATAGCCAATGCAAGAAAAGCCTTCGCATACCGCAATCGTTATATAATACTAATCACAAAAATATTCTTTGTGCTCCGAAATCCGCAAAACTCTAAACTTAAAAACATCTCCCTCCCCCCCAAAAAAAAATAACCCTCAAAAAAGTATAAATAGAGCTTTTAGCTTAGTTTTAGATGGGATATTTGATAATGAGAATTCTTAAAACATTTATGCATGTTATATCATCTTAGGTAGCTGAATGCTTCTATGCCACACTTCAATAAAATACGCTGAAAAAATATTTTTTTATTTCTGTAACATTTTGGAAATGCTTGTCTCTAAAAGGCGAAAAAACAAAAAAAATACACAAATGAAAAAATCAATAATCACCTTCGCTTTGTTTCTGATGTTCGCTTTGTGCAGCAATGCTTTCGCTCAAACCAATGCCTACTCCTTTGAGGTTAACAAGACCGGAAAAGGAAATAAATCTATCATTTTTATACCAGGGTTTGCGTGCTCGGGGCAAGTTTGGGACGAAACCAAAGCTGCCTACGAGAGCGACTTTACTTGCTACACGCTCACCATGGCGGGTTTTGCAAATGCCAAACCTCAGGCCAATGCGAGTTTTGAAAACTGGGAAAAAAGTATCGCAGATTTTATCATCTCTAACAAAATAGAAAAGCCAATCATAATCGGCCACAGCATGGGCGGTGGCTTGGCCCTTGCTCTGGCGGCCGACTACCCTGCACTCATCTCAAAAATAGTGGTGGTAGATGCCCTGCCGTGCTTGTCGGCCTTGATGAACCCAAACTTCAAGCCAAGTCCCAAGCCCGACTGCTCGGCTATGGTAAATCAGTTGACTGCCGCCTCAAAAGAGCAGTTTTATCAAATGCAAAAAATGGGAATCTCGAGCCTTTTGGCCGACACCGCTAAGCAGGAGTTGGTGGTCAGGTGGAGTGTACAGTCTGACCGCAAAACCTTCGCCGAGATGTATTGCGATTTTTCGAATACCGATTTAAGAGAAAAAATAAAAAATATCAAATGTCCGAGCCTAATTTTGCTCGAAGCATATTTTAAAAACATTAAAACTAATATTGACGATCAATACAAAAACCTTGAAAACGCAAATATCCAATATTCTACCAAAGGGCTTCATTTCGTTATGTATGACGATAAAGAATGGTATTTTGCTCAGCTACATAATTTTATAAATTAAGATAAAACATGGTTTTCGAAGAGATATATAAAACCTACTGGCAGCGGATATACAGATTGTGTATGGGATATACCAATGACGCCGACCTCGCAAAAGATATGGCCCAGGAGGCGTTTATAATAGTGTGGCAGCAGTTGCCAAAGTTTAGAAACGAGGCCAATATCAGCACTTGGATTTTCAGGATAGCGTCTAATAATTGCCTCAGACAAATAGAAAAACAACGTAGATTTCCGAAGGCGGACTTGCCCATGGATGTAAAAGAAAACGAAGAAGAGAATATTGAGCCGCAGATTCAGCTGCTGTACAAGTTTATTTCCGAACTTTCTGAAACCGACCGTATCATTATTTCGCTGGAATTAGAAAATATCAAGCAGGCAGAAATAGCCAACATTGTGGGGCTTTCTGAAGCCAACATTCGAGTGAAAATTCATAGAATAAAAGAGAAATTAACGCAAAAATTTAAAGAAAATGGACAATAATATAAATTTCAATGAATTGTGGTCAGGCCAAAAAATAGTGCAGCCAAACCCAGATGATCTCATTTTGAAAGTGGATAAACTCAAAAAAGCTAACACAAAAAGGATAGTGTATACCAATATTACCTTGGTGCTTACTTCGGTATTTATATGTTTTATCTGGTATTATTATCAGCCGCAGTTCATTACCTCCAAAATAGGAATCGTGTTGATGGTTTTGGCGATGTTGTCATTCATTGTAGCCTCAAATAGCAGCTTGGTGTTGTATAAAAAACTTGATGCCGGCGAAAGCAATCAGCAGTATTTGAAAACCCTACTTTTGATAAAAGAAAAGCAGCAGTTTATGCAAACCACCATGCTGAACCTGTATTTCTTATTTCTCTCTGTGGGCCTCTCGCTTTACATGTACGAATACGTTTCTCGTATGTCCACTTTGATGGCAGTAGTGGTTTGTGGTGTTACGGCACTGTGGTTTTTGTTCAATTGGTTTTATTTACGTCCCAAACAAATTAAAAAACAAGAGGCAAAACTTAATGAAATAATTGCTAAGTTTGAAGATATACAAGGCCAATTAAACAATGGGTAAGGTTTAATTTTAGTACATCATCAACCAGCATTAGCATTATGAACATTAACAGGAAAGATTTTCTCCGCTTAGGTGGCCTTGCAGCAGCCACGAGTTTGGTTACGGGTTTAACCTCGTGTGTAACCACCAACAAAAAAGATACGCCAAGCACTAGCACCTTGAAGCCAATGGCGGCCGACGTGGTGCCGATTTCGGTAGCCGAAAGAGAAGCGAGAATAGCCAAAGCACAGCGATTACTTTCCGAACAAAATATAGGAGCCTTGGTGCTAGACGCAGGCACCACCATGCATTATTTTACGGGGCTTCGCTGGTGGCCGAGCGAAAGGTCAATGCTAGTCATAATACCAGCCAAAGGAGAGGTAAAATACATCAGCCCGGCATTTGAAGAAGCCCGCTTGCGTGAGCAAATAACCATAGGCAAAGACGTGTATGCCTGGCAAGAAGACGAGAGTCCTTTTAGGTTGGCGGTTAAGGCCATCAAAGACGCCGGCGTAGCAGCTGGCGATATAGCAGTAGAAGAAAACGTCCGTTTTTTTATAGTAAATGGCATTCGCAAAGAAGGGCCGAGTTTTAACTTGGTCAGCGGAGACTCCATCACCATTCCGTGCCGCATGATTAAGTCAGCGGCCGAAATCAAACTGATGCAGCAGGCTTCTAATATTACGCTGGCGGCCATAAAACACAGCGTTGGGCTTTTGAGAGAGGGCATGACGCAGGGAGAACTTTCTTCTTTGATCATGAAAACTCAAAACCAACTTGGGGGCAATGCCGACTTCGCCTTGTGTTTGTTTGCCAAGTCATCGGCGTTTCCGCATGGGTCTAAGCAACCGCAGAAACTCCAGAAAGGCGACATCGTGTTGATGGACTGCGGCTGCACCTTACATGGGTATAATTCTGACATTACGCGAACCGTTGTTTTCGGTGCCGAGCCAACCAAAAGGCAGCAGGAAATTTGGTCGCTCGAAAAACAAGCACAGGCTGCGGGTTTTGCGGCAGCACAAATTGGAGCACCGTGTGAGGCCGTAGACGCCGCCGCCCGAAAGGTAATAACCGATGCAGGTTTTGGTCCGGAATACCAGCTGCCAGGTTTGCCACACCGCACCGGGCATGGCATTGGCCTAGATGGCCATGAATGGGGCAATATGGTGAAAGGCAACAAACAACTCCTAGTACCAGGCATGTGCTTCAGTATTGAACCTACCATCTCTATTATTGGCGAGTTTGGTGTGCGACTAGAAGACTGCGTTTACATGACCGAAAATGGCCCAAAGTGGTTTTCGGAGCCTAGTAAGTCTATTTTTGAGCCTTTTGGCTGAAAGTGAAAGCTATATTGTGGGGTGTTTTTCTTTTTATAATTTGTAAAGAATAATAATTATAAATTACTGTCAAACGGGTAATAAAAAAGAAAATACATCTTTACATCGCCCTGCACTGTTTGAGCACTGTTAAAATTCTTTTGGGAAGTATATTTTTATTAGAACAATGAAAATAAGAATTTTAATTGTGCGAGTTTGCAGGACGGTCGGCCGCTGCCGTGCAGTTTTTTTTGCTCCGTTTTTTTTGAAGGGTCCGGCCTACCGGAAAAATGGAGGCCCAGGCGGCAGCCGACACAAAGTAATTATGGGGTTATTTTCACTCAATTCAAAAAAAAGTTACTGAAAGGTAATTCTTGTGCGATTTGTTACTGAAATATACTTTTTCAGGCACCATTAATTATAAATTAGAGAAATACACTCAAGCCCCAAACCAAAATGCAGGCAATAAATCTTATATTTGGGAATGACTGAAAATCATTTTAATATATCGGGGCTTAGCAGCAGCGAGGTGCTGGCGTCGAGAGAAAAGTTTGGACAAAACACACTGGAGTTTAAAAACGAAAATGGCTTCTTAGAGACCTTAAAAGACATTTTTAAAGAACCCATGACCATCATGCTGTTGGTGGCGGCGTCTATATATTTTATAAGTGGCGAAACCGGCGACGGCATTTTTCTGGTGGTGGCCATTATCTTCATTACCTCCATTTCATTGTATCAAGACTCGCGAAGCAAAAATGCTTTGGAGAAACTCAAGGTGTTTTCTCAACCACAGTGTAAGGTAATTCGCGAGGGCGAAATCGTGGAAATATTGAGTGAAGATTTGGTAATGGGCGACTACCTGATGGTAGAAGAAGGTACCTCCATAACAGCGGATGGAATCATCGTGCATTCCAATGATTTTTCGGTAAATGAGTCCATTCTTACAGGTGAATCGTTTGCAGTTTTTAAAGACAAAGACCACGAAGACAACGCCATTTATAGCGGCACCACAGTTGCAAGCGGCTTGGCTATTGCCACCATTACGGCCATTGGAAATAACACCAAACTGGGCAAAATAGGCTCAAGTCTAGAAAGCATCAGCGAAGAAAAAACACCGCTCGAGATACAAATAGAGAATTTTGTAAAGAAAATGGCCGTTGTCGGTGCTATCGTTTTTTTAATCGTTTGGGGTATCAATTATTGGCATTCACACGACCTGCTGAATAGTCTGTTGCAATCGCTTACGCTGGCCATGAGTATTTTGCCTGAGGAAATTCCGGTGGCATTCACCACATTTATGGCTTTGGGGGCTTGGCGACTCATGAAAATGGGCATAGTGGTTAAGCAAATGAAAACTGTGGAGACGCTCGGCAGTGCCACGGTTATTTGTACCGACAAAACCGGCACCATCACCGAAAACAAGATGACACTCACCAAGCTTTTTTTACTTGCTTCAAATAAGGTTGTGGAGATAAAAGGGGCATTGACCGATCACGAAAAAAACTTGGTTACTATATCTATGTGGGCCAGCGAACCCATTCCATTTGACCCGATGGAGGTAGCACTGCACAAGACATACAAAGACCTAATCAAAGAAGACGAACGCCCAAATTATTCGCTCGTACATGAATATCCGCTAGGTGGCAAACCACCCATGATGACCCACATTTTTAAAAATAAAGAGGGCCATCGCATAATCGCGGCCAAAGGTGCTCCCGAGGCTCTGATTGAAGTTTCAAAGCTTTCGGATACTGAAAAACAGCAGGTTCACGCGGCCATTCAGCTTTTAGCCTCTGAGGGTTATCGGGTGTTGGGAGTTGGTATTTCTACTTTTTCGGGAGAGAAATATCCGGAGACACAACAAGAGTTTCCTTTCCAGTTCATTGGTTTGGTGGCCTTTAATGACCCACCGAAAAAGAACATCCAAAAAGTCCTCGAAGATTTTTATACCGCAGGCATCGGCGTAAAAATCATTACCGGCGACAATGCCGCCACCACCGGAGCCATAGCCAAACAAATTGGTTTCCGTGGGTATCAAAACTCCATTTCGGGCGATGAGTTGATGGAGTTGTCAGAACCAGAATTGAAAACAAAAGTGATGGAAACGGCGATATTTACCCGCATGTTTCCTGAGGCTAAGCTAAAGATTATCAATGCCTTAAAGGCTAATGATCAGATAGTGGCCATGACAGGCGATGGCGTAAACGATGGACCTGCACTTAAGGCCGCCCACATAGGCATAGCCATGGGCAAAAAGGGGACAGAAATAGCCAAACAAGCGGCTTCTTTGATACTGCTGGAAGACGATTTGTCTAAAATGGTAGATGCCGTGGCCATGGGCAGAAAGATATATACCAACCTCAAAAAGGCCATCCAATACATCATTTCTATTCACATTCCGATCATCCTTACAGTGTTTATTCCTTTGGCTTTGGGCTGGATTTACCCCAATATTTTTTCGCCGATACATATCATTTTCTTAGAGATTATAATGGGGCCTACCTGTTCTATTATTTATGAAAATGAGCCCATGGAAAAAAACACCATGATACATAAACCCAAGGCCCTTACCACTACTTTTTTTAACTGGAAAGAGCTTTCTATGAGTATTTTGCAAGGGGTAATGATTACCGCAGGCACACTGTTTGTGTACCAATATGCGGTTACAAATGGCTACGATGAAGCCCTGACCCGCACCATGACTTTCACAGTTTTGATAGCCGCCAATATTTTCTTGACGCTGATAAATCGCTCATTTTATTATTCGATATTTACTACCTTGATGTATAAAAATAACCTCGTGCTGCTCATCATTTCCCTCACTGTGGCATTAGTTGGGCTAATACTTTTTGTGCCAGCTTTAACCACTTTTTTTGAATTCGAAACTATAAATATCACCCAACTTGGCATTTGCGTAGGCATAGGTTTCATTTCGGTCATTTGGTTTGAAGGAGTGAAATTGTATAAAAGGATAAGTGGGGATAAAGAGAAGTAGGTATAAAAACTAATATTTCACCAAAGGCAAAAGTGTTTGTTTTTTGTCAAAAAATAAGTTCATAAATTAATAATAAGTATCCATGAAAATAGCTGTATTTAGCACTAAACCATACGATCAAGAGTACTTTGAAAAGTATATGGAAAGCCACAATTTTGAATTCACTTTTTTTGAAACACAGCTAAACAAAACTACCGCCAACCTCACGGCGGGTTATAATGTGGTCTGTGTTTTTGTAAATGACAAAGTGGATGACAACACCATCAAAATTCTTCAAAAAAACGGCATTGGCTTAATTGCCTTACGCTGTGCGGGCTACAACAATGTGGACCTGGCGTCGGCCAAAAGGAATCAGATAAAAGTGGTGCGAGTGCCCGCATATTCGCCCGAGGCGGTGGCTGAGCACGCTGTGGCTTTGATTTTGACCTTAAACCGAAAAACGCACAAAGCATACAACCGGGTAAGGGAAGGCAACTTTTCGTTGAACAAACTCATTGGTTTTAACCTACACGGCAAAACCGTGGGCGTAATAGGAACCGGAAAAATAGGAGCTACTTTTTGTAAAATTATAAAAGGATTTGGCTGTAATATTATTGCCTTTGACATGTACAAATCTGAGGAGTTGATACAGCTCGGGGTGCAATACAAAACTTTGGATGAGGTCTATCAGGAAGCCGATATCATATCGTTGCACTGTCCGCTTAATCCTGATACAAAACACATCGTCAATAAAGAAGCCATAGCTTTGATGAAAAATGGCATAATGATCATCAACACAAGTAGGGGAGGCCTGATAAATACCGCGGATATTATTGACGGATTGGCCAATGAGAAAATCGGCTACTTGGGCATTGATGTATATGAGCAAGAAGAAAATTTATTTTTCAAAGATCTTTCAGAAAGCATCATTCCCGATGATATGATATTGCGACTAATAAGTTTTCCGAATGTGTTGATAACCGCCCACCAAGCGTATTTTACCAAAGAGGCCATGGAAGAAATCACCCTCACGACCTTAAACAACATCAAGGAATTTGAGTCAGGCGTTTCTCTAAAAAATGAGCTGCTTTGATTAGGATATTCTGAAATAGATGTAGCTTAGTGTCGTCGATTTAACTCAAAATATTAGCGAAAGTTATCGTATGCAAACTAAAGTAGAAAATCAGTTTTGGAAGTATGATTCCTCATATTGGCTAAAACAGCTAAATGCTTCATTGTCAGGTTTGTCGAAATCAGATTCGGAGCGTATTTTACAAAGTCAGGGTCTTCGGCCAAAAAATAAATCCGGATTTAAAAAGGATGTTTTGCTGTTTGTAAATCAGTTTAAAAGCCCACTTATGCTGCTGCTTATCGGAGCAGTGATTATTTCGGCCTTCCTCGGCGACAATTCCGATGTTTTTATTATTCTTTTTATAGTTTTATCTACAGGTCTTTTAAGTTTTTTTCAAGAAAGAAATGCTGGAAAAGTAGTAGAAAAACTCCAGTCGATGATTTCCCTAAAAGCCACTGTTTTGCGTGATGGCATACCACAGGAAATTGCCTCAAAGCTTATTGTGGCGGGAGATGTTATCATATTGAAAGCCGGAGACATGCTGCCGGCCGACTGCCTGATTATTGAGTCGGATGAGCTTTACGCCAATGAGTCGAGTTTGACAGGTGAATCATACCCTGCCAGAAAAGAATCGGGCGTTTTGGATGAGCAAACCGAGCTTTCAAAACGCACCAATTGCCTGTGGGAAGGAACCAATATTGTAAGCGGAAACGCAAAAGCTTTGGTGATACAGACAGGCGAGCAGACAATATTTGGGAGTATTGCCAACAGTGCCTCAGCTACGGTAGAAACTACTTTCGAAAAGGGCATAAAAGACTTTGGTTATTTTTTGATGAAAATCACGCTCTCGCTGGCGGTTTTTATACTTTTTGTGAATCTCTTGAGCCACAAAGGCATAATAGAATCTGCACTTTTTGCATTGGCATTGGCCGTAGGTATGGCTCCCGAACTATTGCCCGCTATCACCACTATAGCTATGAGTGCTGGAGCAAAGCGGTTATTGGCCAAAAAAGTAATCGTAAAAAAACTCAATTCGATACAAAACCTGGGCGAAGTAAATTTGTTATGTACGGATAAAACGGGCACCATCACTGAAGGGCTCATAAAAGTAGCGGGTTTGGTAGATGGACTGGGCAATGAGAGTGAATTAGTGAAACAATTGGCATATTGGAACGCCTCAATGGAGGCCGGGTATTCAAACCCGATAGACGACGCCCTCAAAAAACTGACATTTGAAACCCAAAAAGTAGCTGAAAAAATAGGAGAGGTGCCGTATGATTTTATCAGAAAAAGGTTGAGCATTGCGGTCCGCACCGAAAAAGAAAACATACTCATCAGCAAAGGGGCGTTTACACAAATACTCAGTATATGTACCAAAGTAAATTTGGGAAATGACACTGTAGAAAACATCGCAGAGCACGAAGCGGAACTAGCGAACAAGTTTAACCAATATGGCTCTGATGGTTTGCGAGCCATAGCTATTTGTTACAAAGTGATTTCTACTTCTGAAATAAGCAAAGAAGATGAAAACGAAATGGTTTTTGCCGGTTTTATTTTGATGAACGACCCCGTCAAACCCGACATCGAGGAAATAATTGGCGAATTGAGCAAACTTAAAGTTGGACTAAAAATTATCACGGGAGACAACATCCATATCGCCAAGTCGATTGCACTCCAAATTGGCATTAAAGATCCAGTGGTTATGACCGGAAAAGAACTATTTAATACCAGTTCAGAAGCCTTAAAATTGCTTGTTAAGCAAACCCACATTTTTGCGGAAGTGGAGCCGCAGCAGAAAGAACGGGTCATACGAGCACTGATGCAAACGTATACTGTAGCTTACATGGGCGACGGCATCAATGATGTTTCGGCTATTAACGCCGCCGATGTAGGCATATCGGTAGAAAACGCGGTAGATGTGGCTAGAGAAGCGGCCGATTTTGTGCTGATGGAGAAAGACCTAATGGTGCTCGTAGACGGTATTAAAGAAGGTCGAAAAACTTTCGCGAATACCTTAAAGTACCTGTATATCAGTACTGGTTCTACATTTGGCAATATGTGCAGTATGGCCGCAGCCTCATTGGTGTTGCCTTTTTTACCCATGCTTCCCAAGCAAATTCTTTTGACAAATTTCCTGACAGATTTTCCATTTTTAACCGTCACCACTGACAACGTAGACCAAGAGCAATTAGACAGGCCGGGCAAATGGAACCTGAAACTTATTCGCAGTTATATGGTCATTTTTGGTATTCACAGTTCGCTGTTTGATCTCTTGACTTTTATGACACTATATGTTGTGCTAAAGGCCAAAGAATCGGAATTTCAAACGGGCTGGTTTATTGAGTCGGTTTTGTCAGAACTCTTTATTGTTTTTATAATCAGAACACACAAAAATTTCTTTAAAAGCAGACCAGGCAAGTATCTATTTATTCTAAGTTTTATTGCCTTGGCTCTGACCATCGGTTTACCTTATTTGCCGATTGCCAATGACATTGGCCTAACGCCCCTGCCAATGGTAAACCTGGGAGCTATGCTGCTGATAGTGGCGGCCTATATTTTCACGGCTGACGTATTAAAAGTATGGTTTTTTAAAAAATATCAGAACGCTTAAGTCGGGTCAAACTTACATATAATTTAAAAGATTGTAGCTGTATTTTTGGCCACTTAAAAGGGTAAAGTCGTATAACAAATTGCCGCATGGAGGTGTTGTGCTGTTAAGAATTAGGAAGTGCAATAAAAATACTGTCAAACGGGTAAAAAAATAGAAAATAAATCTTTATATCGCCCTGCACTGTTTGAGCACTGTTAAAATTCTTTTGGGTAGTATATTTTTATTAGAACATTGACAATAAGAATTTTAATTGTGCGAGTTTGCAGGGTGCTGTTTTTTTTGCTCCGTTTTTTTTCGAAAAAAAATGGAGGCCCCGCTGGCAGGCGACCCAGTTAATGAAAGGGGGTGTTTTTCAAAATGGTTAAAAAATGGCTTTAATTGTAGGTTTAAGCTATGTTTTCTTTAAAAATAAAAATTAACCGTTTAACAGTATATTAAAATCAAAAAAATAGAATGAGTTTTTTAAACGCCGAATGGCGAAAATTGGCAATTGCTAACTATGCGATACAACCAGAAGTGCTTACCCCTTACATTCCGGCCGGCACTGAGCTCGATTTGTGGGGAGGCAAATGCTTCGTGAGCTTGATTGGTTTTATGTTTGTCAATACCAAGTTGTTAGGCATCAAAATTCCTTTTCATACCGATTTTGAGGAGGTTAACCTGAGGTTTTATGTCAAAAGACTGGAGCACGGCACCTGGAAACGCGGCGTGGTTTTTATCAAAGAAATAGTTCCGAAACCGGCTTTGACTATTATTGCAAATGCGGTCTACAAAGAGCACTACCAAACGCTACCTATGCGGCACCAATGGCAAGAAACTGAAACCGAAAGAACGGTGGGCTATTTTTGGAAAAAGAATAAACAGTGGCAGTCTTTTAAAGTTGTGGCAGAATTGGCCTCTTCTGAAATAGAGCCAAACAGCGAAACCGAGTTTATCACCGAACACTATTGGGGCTACGCCAAAGTGAGCGAAACCGTAAGCAACGAATATGAAGTGACGCACCCCAAATGGCGACAATATAAGGTGAAAGATACCACGATAGACGTAGACTTTGGGCTGGTGTACGGTGCAAACTTTGAGTTTTTAAATACCATGAAACCCAACTCGGTGATGCTAGCAGAAGGCTCCGAGATAACCGTGGAAGGCAAAAAGACAATAAAATAATACAAATTCCAAAGGCCAAAAGCCCAATTCGTGTATTTTTGTGGAGGCAAGTAGTTTTTTAGCAATACTAAAATAACGAAGAACCCATAATAAAACCTTAAAACCGATACGCATTATGAGAATATTTTTTACGGGAGGCTCAGGAAAAGCAGGAAAACACGTGATCCCATATTTGTTGGAGCAGGGGCACAGGGTCATGAATGTAGACCTGACACCGCTAAACCACCCAGGGGTAGACAACCTGATAGCCGATATCACCGACTCAGGCCAAATGTTTAATGCCATGAGCTCCTATGCTGGACTAGACGAACTGGAGGCCTGCAGTGGCGTACCTAAGTTTGACGCCGTGGTGCACTTTGCGGCGGTGCCCCGTATCTTAATCAAGCCTGACAATGAGACGTTTAGGGTCAACACCATCGGTACTTACAATGTGATAGAAGCAGCCGTGAAACTCGGCATCAAAAAGATCATTATTGCGTCTTCAGAGACCACCTACGGCATCTGTTTTTCTGATGGCGAAACCAACCCACAGTCGCTTCCGCTAGAAGAAGACTACGACGTGGACCCGATGGATAGCTACGGTTTATCTAAAGTGGTAAACGAAAAAACTGCTCGGAGTTTTCAGCGTCGCTCGGGGTTTGATATATATGCCCTCCGAATCGGCAATGTGATTGAGCCGCACGAATACGCCATTAATTTCCCTCATTATTTTAAGAGCCCGGAGGTGAGACGCCGAAATGCGTTTTGCTACATAGACGCCCGCGACTTGGGACAAATAGTAGATTTGTGTCTCCAAAAAGACGGCCTAGGGTATCAGGTTTTCAATGCCGGAAACGACCACAACGGAGCCATATTGCCTACCAAAGATTTGGCCGAAAAGTTCTTTCCCGGTGTGCCATTTACCCGAGAAATGGGCGAGCATGAAGCCCTATTTTCAAACCTGAAAATCAGAGAGATGTTGGGCTTCAAGGAGCAACACAACTGGCGAAAGTATGTAAAAGCCGAATAAAAGCAGCATCACATTTTTTGTTAGTTAGCAAAAATAAAATATGGAGAATAACCGTAGTCGATAATACGATTTTATACCAAAAGAGCCGGATGTTTACATGCATCCGGCTCTTTTTTTAGTTTGGGAGAAAAAGGAAAATCCATGAACTAAAAATAGACAGCCGTTTGTAACGGTTAAAAACGATACTACGCAATGCAACACCAAAAAAAGCAATAAAAAAAACACTACAGACATTCACTAAAAAAAACAGCGAATAAGCCACAAATAGCCCATTTTAACCCTAAAACAAAATCACTTGTAAATCAAAAAACCATTCCATAAATTTACCAAAGAATAAACAAATCCAAGTAGCTAAAATCCAATTACAAAAACGTCTAGCTGCCTAAAAACTCACTACAGACTTATGTGATATTGACGCTAGTTTTGGGGTGGAAGTTGGATTTATGACAATGTTCTATGCCATTTGAAAAAACCCTACCGTTCCAAATAAGCCCAAGTGAAATGTGGATGATGACCATTGGCTCTAACCATTTTTACCCAAAGTAAAGTCATATGTTCTAAATGGAGAGACTGTGATAAGTTACCAGTATCTAAAGTTTGAAAACCTAAATCTGAATTTAACAAACTGACTTGTTTTTTACTTTCATCATTATTACCAGCAATCATCATTACGGGCTTTACATTATATTTCGAGAAGTTTGAATTTTCTAAATTCTCAAACCCATAAATTGTGTACGACTTTACAACATTTGAATTTAAAGCCCATTCTTGGACTTTTTCTGCACCAGAAATTTGACTCTGCAATCCGTGAGAAATTCCTGCACCAACAGGATTTGTGCAATCGACTAATGTTTTACCTCTAAAATCTAATGGTTTAAGAATATCCTCATTATATTTAAAAGGTGTTGCCAAAAATATGACGTCTGCAATATCTATTGCTTCTTGAATTGGTAAAGCCTTAAAATCACTATTCTTCCTTTGTGCACTTAAAACACTTTCACTCTTTATATCATTATGAGCAATAACAATGTCGCGTCCTTTTTTTTGTAAATTATTGGCTAATGCAAAACCCACATTACCAATTCCAATAAATGCTAATTTCATAATTACTTTTCCTTTAAAACTGTTTTCTTAAAAATACGCCAGGATTTATATCTGTATCTGAAAACCTACTTTCGTTTAAATTAACTGCCAATCCAAATTGATAGCCTTTCTTATCAATACCCAGACGTATTCGCTGTACGCTACTTAAATGACCAATCTCGCTAAATGCAGAGAATAATTCTAAACTTGTGTACATTTTCCAATCGTTTTTTATTGTTGGCGTATATCTGATAATTGAAAACCAACTATACAAAAGTTCATCATTGATATTGATAGAAGGCAAAGCATAAATCATAACTGTTTTTGTTGCCTTGAAATAGTGTATCCCAACATCTACGCCAGAACCAATAGTAGAAATACGACCCAATACTGTTCCACCAACTCCTTTCTTTGTTGTATAGTTCAGATAAGCACCTGTAAATAAATTAGTGTTTTGATGGTCATATTCAGCAGTTGCCCTTGCTCTACTAAAAAGTGATATTTTCCTATCTTCATCAAAAAATTTCAAGTACTGTGCATCTATAAAAATTCGCTCTGTACCTAACATAGTTTCAAAACTTTGTGCTGAAACTTTTGATGACCAAAAAATAAAAAGAATAATCGGAAGTATTTTAACATTCATATCCAAACTCTGCAAAATGGGAAAGGGCAAATTTTGCAATTTGCCCATCAGTTTTTATTGATTTCTTATTTGTTTAATAACTCAACAACCATTTTAGCTGCTGCTGCACCTGAATTTTGTTGTTGACCTGTAATCAAATTACCGTCAGTAATTGCATATGAAGAAAATGGAGCTGCAACCTTAAAATTTGTATTAGACAATTTATTTGCTTCATCTTCAATTCGGTAAGGTTGTATTTTCATTCCAACCGCTTTATCTGCGTATTCTTCTTCAGCATTTGCAAAGCCTGTCCAAGTTTTATTTTTTACAATAAGCTCACCATTTGATTTTTTAGCTTCCAATAACAATGTAGCTGAATGACAGACAGCTGCACTTGGCTTTCCTGATTCATAGAAGTTTGCAAAGAGTTTCTGTAAATCTTCGTTTCCTTTAAATGTGTACATTGGACCTTGACCGCCAACCAAAAATATGGCATCGTAATCATTAGCATTTACATCTGTTAATTTTTTGGTATTATCTAACATTTGATTGAACCATTCTTGTTGCATATATCCTAAAGAAATAACATCGTGAGCAGAATAACCGCTTTCATCTGTAGGATTAGAATACCCATCCATTACAATTTTTCCACCTTCTGTTGACGCTAACTCTACTTCATATCCTGCTTCTTGAAAAACGTGTAGAGGGTGTGTCAATTCTGCTGCCCAAAAACCAATAGGCCAACCCGTTTGCTTTGACACAGTAGGACTACTTGCAACCATTAATATTTTTCCTCTAAAAGGCATACCGTGCGAATGCACATAACTGCTTGTTTCTTTTACTTGCGTTTTCATTTCTTCTTTTATTTTTGATTGATTAGACGATTGTGATTGACACGAATTGAAAGTCATTAGACTTAATAGTGCGATTAGAAAATTTATTTTTACCATTTTTAAAATATTATTTGTTTCGACTGCAAATTTGACAAAATTACTTACCTTTGACAATATACTTACTCATTTGAGAGGTACTAACTTTTAAGAAAGTAATATATAAATCAACACTTTATGCCTGATTTTATCTATAACAATAAAGTTTATTACAATCCAGTCGAGTTTGCAATGGACAGAATTGGTGGTACTTGGAAAATGCCAATTCTATGGCGTCTAAAGGAGAGAGTATTCCGATTTGGCGAATTAAAAAAGGACATTCCGCACATTACGGATAAGATGCTTACCAGCCAGTTAAGGCAATTGGAAAACGAAGGATTTATAAACAGAAAAGTATATGCGGTTGTACCACCAAAAGTTGAGTATTCAATAACAGAGAAAGGGTTGACAGCAATTCCAATAATCGAGACAATCCGAAATTATGGACTTGAATTAATGGAAAAAGAAGGACTGAAGGAATAATAAAACGGCATAGAACAATGTATATAAAAAATAGGCGAAATAGTATTAAAATCAAGGGTTTAGACTCGTATCAAACTTTGTGCTTAACCGAAACTTTAGTGATTCGAAATCGCCCACTTTTCATATACTAACCATTAGGCGATATATTAACAGACACACTGGAAGCATTGAAACAGCACATCAGACGCTTTTTAGAAATCAACGAGTTTTTTGAAACCACAGGTTTTGAGAAGCGGACAGATATTGCCGACTTTTTTGTCTTTCGATTTGATGAACTGCCTAAGGACAACGCGTTGAAAATGCCACCTTATCAAAAAGATTTTTATCAAGTTTCTTTAATTATGATTTCAGGAAATGCAGTTGCTGACATCAACGAACAATCAAACAAGACACTTGAAAACACGTTATATTTCCTTTCACCAGAACATATTTTTTCTTGGCAACGCAATATCCAAACCACAGGATTTGTGGTATATTTCAAAACAGCCTTTTTGAATTTTTTTAGTGGAAATTTCAAAAATGAATTTTCATTCTTTAACCTTTCAGAACAAAACTTTTTGAAACTTGAAAATGAACAAGCTGCCGAATTGGCTTCTGACTTTGAAAAAATACATAAAGAATATTATACCCCAAATCCTTACCGAGTTCAAATCTTACAGTCATTTTTATTATCTCTTTTGTTCAAATACAAAAGTTTGCAGGAAGTAATCGGCAGAACCAATAACAAACCATCAAAAAAACAAGAATTGGTGTTTCAATTTCAAAATTTGGTGACCAATTGTTACATCAAGCACAAACAAGTTGGCGAATATGCAAAAGAATTAAATATATCGGCAAACACACTCAATCAAACAGTTAAAGAAATTTTAGGGAAAACAGCCAAAGAATTAATTTCAGAAAAAATCATTCAAGAAAGTAAGAAGAGATTAAAGTATTCAACAGACGATGTTTCAGAAATTGCCTATTCCATTGGTTTTGAAGAACCAACGCACTTCATTAGATTTTTCAAAAAGCAAACAGCTACCACCCCAAAAGAGTACAGAAACAGTCAAATGTAATTTTGGTCATTATCCCATTGTTTTTGGTTATCAGTAAGGCGTCCCATTGGCTCATCTTTGCATTATCAAATAACAACTAAAATTTACAAAACAATGGAACAAGTAGTCGTATTAGGTGCCACCGGAAATATTGGCACAGCAGTTTTAAAAAACTTGCAAAATAGAAATGTAGAAGTCTTTGCGGGTGTTCAATCAGAAAAAGATTTTGAAAAAGTAAGCCAGTTGGGTGCAAAGCCAATCGTTGTAAACTTTACCGACCAAGACAGTTTGAACCAAGCGTTAAAAGGCAAAGACCGTGTATTTTTGGTTACACCTTTAATGCAAAACCCAGAAGCCGTAACGCAAATGCTTATCAAAGCAGCCAAGTTGAACGGATTAAAGCACCTAATAAGAAGTACCGCATCAGGAGCAGACAGCAATGGACAAATTCAAATGGCTCGTTGGGCAGGTGCAAGCGAAGATTTAATCAAAGCATCAGGTTTAAACTATACCATCATTAGACCATACAGTTTTTTGCAAAACTTCATCAATTTTCACAGCCAAACCATCAAAGCATACAATGGATTTTATCTTCCTGTTGGGGATGCAAAGTTATCAATGTTGGATATCAATGATTTGGGCGAGGTGGCAGCTATTGCTTTAACAAGTGATGAACATTTTGGTAAAACGTATGAATTGAGTGGCTTGACGTACACCAACGAAGGTTTAGCAGAAACATTAAGTACCATTTTAGGCAGAAAGATAACTTATATTGATGTTCCAGAAGAAAAGGCAAAACAAAGTATGCTTTCTAACCATATGCCCGAATGGATGGTCAATGCCATGATGGAGCTAAACTATATCACCAAACAAGGTTGGACAGCAGGCTATTCTGACGATTTCAAAAACATTACAGGAAGAGAATACACTAATGCAGAAACATTTTTCACCAATAACAAACAAGCATTTTTATAATGAAGGCATACATTGTATTCGCACATCCTAATTTGCAGTCTTACAACGGACAACTAAGAAATACAGCTATCCAAACGCTTGAAGCGTTTGGATGGTCTGTTTCCGTTAGTGACTTGTATCAAATGAAATTCAAAGCATCGGCAGATGAAGACGCCTTCACGAACCTTTACAAGGTTGATTTTTTTGATTTGCAGGTAGAACAACAACCAGCTTCTCAAAGACAGACCTACTCGGCAGACATTACAAGAGAACACCAACTATTAAACGAATCAGATTTGATTATTTTTCAATTTCCGCTTTGGTGGTATAGTATGCCAGGGCTTTTAAAAGGCTAAATTGACAGAGTTTTTAGTATGGGTTGGGCGTATGGTGGCGGACAAGCTTTGGCAGGAAAAAGAATTTTAGTAAGTATGACCACAGGTGCACCTGATTTTGCTTGGACACCAGAAAAACGCTGTACAATCAACGACATTTTCAAACATTTATTTGTCGGCACTTTTGGACTATGTGGAATGGAAAACCTTGAACCTTTTATCGTTTATGGTGCAAAAAGACACTCCGAAATGGACAAAAAAACTATCTTTGAAAATTATAAAAAACGGCTGACAGAAATTGTGAAATAAGAAATACATTGCCTAACAGCACCTACCCAAAAGTGACGATTCAGTGGTTAAATCAAGCTTTGTGCTTCTATCAAAGTTTGTGCTTGGTTGACATTGAAGTGTTTCGAAATCGCCACCTTCGGGTAGCTGTAAAACGTTAGCGGCAATCCAGCATATAAGCCTCGCCCATTAACTTAGTATGCTAACGTGGAAGCACTTATGAAACAATTCCTTAAATTTGAAAACTCATTGCAAGGCCGATTTTTAAACTGTTGCGTAATAGCACGAGGGCAATCCTGGTTGGAGTGTGTGTCATAACTTAAGTGGCGGTTCTGTTCCGGTTACTATCAGAATACGAAACCCCGTTCAGAATATTTATTATTCCAAAAGAGCACTCCCTTTGAGTATTTTTTAAATTAAAACTCAAATTTTATGGATCAAAAAACTGAATCATTATCCATGGAAATTGTCAATCCTAATGCCGCAGGAATTGACATAGGTAGCCGCTCTCATTGGGTCTCAGTAGGTCAAAAAGAAAAAGACATCAAAGAGTTTGGTGTTTTTAATGAAGACCTTCAGTCCATTGCCGATTGGCTTGACGAAAACAAAGTAACCACTGTAGCCATGGAAAGCACGGGTACTTATTGGCAGGCACTTTATGCAGTTTTGATAAATCGCGGTTTTCAGGTGATTTTGTGTAATGGTAAATTTACCAAAAACATTAAAGGCCGTAAAACGGACATTCAAGACTGTGCTTGGATTCAAAAACTCCACAGTATTGGTCTTTTATCAGGTAGTTTTCTGCCCGATGAAGCCACCGAGCAACTACGGACTTATTGCAGACACAGAGCCAACTTACTTGACATGGCTGCAAGCACTCAAAAGAAGATGCAAAAATACCTGCGACTTCTTAATTTGAGACTGGACGTGGTAGTAAATGACATATGTGGACTTACAGGAATGGCAATAATAGAAGCAATTTGCAAAGGCGAAACAAAACCTGAAAAACTAGCAGAGCTTAGACATGGGAACTGTAGAAAATCAGAAGCTGAAATAGCTAAAGCTCTTGAAACTAATGGTAGAATGGACTATTTATTTGCTCTTCAGCAAGAACTTGATATGTATAAAATCATTCAAACAAAAATCACAGCTTGTGATACAGAAATAGAGAAAATGCTGAATAAGATTATTGATCAAGACGATAATAAAAGGCAACATTATATTGACAAAAAATCACATAAAAGGATCAATAAAAATACTCCCAAAAACATAGATTTAAACATAGTAGGCTACCAATATTTTGAAGGCGTTGACCTCATGGAAATTGAAGGTTTTTCGCATGGAACAATCCTGCATTTAATAAGTGAAGTTGGCTTAGAAGGTATAAAGAAATTCCAAACAGCCAAACAGTTTGCAAGTTGGTTAAGGTTAGCTCCCAATAATAAGAAAACTGGTGGTAAAATAATATCAAGTAAGGTTCCAAAAGGAAGTAATCGACTAAAAATAGCCTTAAGGAACGCTGCGAATGCAATTGGGAATTTAAAAGACTCAACTCCTTTAAGAGATTTTTTTCAGAGAATAAACTTTAAAAAAGGAAGAGTATCAGCAATTAGTGCTACTGCACGAAAATTGGCGGTAATAGTATGGAATATGGTAACAAAAGGTACAAGATACATAAACCCCGAAGGCTATTTGTTTTTAGATCAAAAAAGAAAGCTAGGCTTGGTCAAAAGAATTCAAAAACAAATTGATAAATTTGGATTGACAAGCGAAGACCTCGAAGTGATAATCAATTGATATTCAACGCATAAAAAAACGTTAGTCAGAAGTTTAAAACACAGAGCAATCGAGCAAGAAATGGAAAGACGACAATACAGATTTAAAACAAACTATTATTTAATAGATGGAGTTTTTAATATTCCTGGACTTGTTATTAGTTCAGGACACGGATACGACTTTAAATCTTTTTGCTGTAAAAAATGCGGAGAAATATTTGTTCTTGAACTTGAGTTAATGCATCAAGCCAATGCAGACTTGCAGACAATTTGCGGTAACAAAGCTTGTCCAAAATGAAATGATAGTTTACAAACTTGTTTGGTAGACTATCCCGAAAATATATTTTATAACGGATCTATAGTGACAAACAATAACCAGATTGATAGATCAAACTTTGAAAAGACAGACCTTGTGGAAGTTTATTCGTTAACCTAATTTTCTAATAAAATATGTTTGACCTTGGAAGCATAGAAAAGCCTTTGACAAAAAGAAAACCAGCCGCTAACAGCTAAGCTTTCGTCGTGTCCGCAGGACATGCGATGAAAGCAATCGGGCCGCGTAGGATTGAACCACCTTCTAAGACAATAACAATGATTTCATTCATTCCTCAAATGGTTATCGAGTGAAATTTAAGTTGGTTTTAAAAACGTTTTGCTTTCATTCGTGCATTCGTGGCAATTCCTAACGTGTACAGTTTATACAGGCCTCGACCCAAAAACAAAACCACTTGTAAATCAAAAAGCCATTCCATACATTTACCAAAAAATAAAACAGATCCAAGCAGCTAAAATCCATTTACATAAACCTTTAGCTGCCTGAAACTTTTTTTAAATATGGATGAAAGGTTTACGAGTATTATTTATCTCATTAAGGATGCTAGAACAAACGCAATAAAAGCTGTTAATGCCGAACTAATAAACCTTTATTGGAATGTGGGAGAGTATATACACAAACAAATTGAAACTAATCAATGGGGGACATCAATTGTCGAGGAATTAGCTAAATATATTGCAAAGCAAGAACCTGATTTGAGGGGTTTTTCTGATAAAAACCTTTGGCGGATGAAGCAATTCTATGAGACATATATAAACTTTCCAAAACTCTCACCACTGGTGAGAGAAATTAGTTGGACTAATAATTTGGTAATTATTGCAAGGGCTAAATCTCAAGAGGAACGTGAGTTTTATTTAAACATTTGCAAACAAGAAAAATATAGTAAACGAGAACTTGAAAGACAGATTTCTGCAAGTCTGTTTGAAAGAACCATGTTAGATAAGGTAAATGTCTCACCAGTGGTGAGAGAAAAGCATCCTGGTTTAATGGATTCATTTAAAGATAGTTATGTGTTTGATTTTTTAAATCTCAATTTAAACCATAACGAAGGTGAGTTGCAAAAAGGCCTATTAAAGCAAATGAAAAGCTTTATACTAGAATTGGGAAAGGATTTTATTTTTATTGGAGAAGAATATAAAGTTGAAGTAGGGAATAGTGATTTTTATATTGACTTATTATTTTACCATAGGGGGTTACAATGTTTAGTAGCATTTGAACTTAAAGCAACGAAATTTAAACCCGAACATTTGGGACAGTTAAATTTTTATTTGGAAGCATTAGACAGAGATGTAAAGAAAGAAAATGAAAATCCAAGTATTGGAGTTTTACTATGCAAAGACAAGGATAATGAGGTAGTTGAATATGCAATGAGTAGAAATATGTCGCCAACGCTAGTTTCAGAGTATAAAACTCAACTTCCAGACAAAAAAATATTGCAAAAACGACTTCACGAACTTTTTGTAATGAATGAAAACATGGATTAGTAATATGCCAACCTCCTTCGTCTTTCAAACAAAAAGAGAAGTATAATTCAGTCTAAAACTTAAAATTGGAGGTAGTTTGAGAAGCCTTCCACCCTAAAACATAACCACTTGTAAATCAAAAAGCCATTCCATACATTTACCAAAAAATAAAACAAATCCAAGCAGCTAAAATCCAATTACAAAAACGACTAGCTGCCTGAAAACTCACTAAAGACTTAAGCGATATTGACGCTAGTTTTGGGGTGGCTTGGATATATGACAATGTTAGCAAGTATATTATGAGACGCATAACAGAAACCATATTTATAATATTAACTTTTGTTTTCTTTGGATGTGAAAAGAAAATCACAGAACAAGAATTCGAACAAAAGATTTTTGATAAATTATTTATAACAATTGTTGATTCAACATATACAGACCAAAGACTTTATACTTGTTTTCCAGAACAAGGCAAACCAATCTACGACAAAAAAGGAAATTGGATTGGCTTGGATTCTGTCGGTCAACATCAGAGAGATTTGGAATGTGAAATCAAAAGAGCTGCTTTCCAAAAAGATACATTAAACCTCATAATCGCAATAGAAGATGAAGGATTGCTTAATGAAGAAACTAATTTAAGTAAATATAATAATTCAAAATTCATTTTTAGACACTTAAGTGAACATCCAAGAGGCGAAGACTTAGAATATACAGGTTGGAAAACTGAGAATAAGTTTGCTGGAGTTATGTCTTTTTCCCATATAAAATTTGATACAAAAAAAGAATCTGGAAGTTTAGCTGTCGGCTATCGATGTGGCGGAAAGTGTGGATTGGGTTATACGGTTTACATTAAGAAAATTAAAAATAAATGGGTTATCGTTAAAGTCGAGGACACGTGGATTTCATAAAATACGTTTGCTCGAACAGCCAAGCCATTTGGCAATATTGCGGATTTTGTGGTAAAATCACGTTTGCGTTTCGTAAGAATTTTTATCTTTAATAGAAAATAAACAGTAACGAAGTTCGCAACCTCGCCAAGTGGCAAAACGTTACCAACCATAATAAAACTAGATACAATGCAGACATTCAAACTCATAAAAGGAGAGATAACATTTGCACGTGATAAAATTATTATTGTGGACGATGCCGAGAAGCAAAAGTGGCTAACTCTGACATCTTCAAGCATGTGGACAATTTTTGGGATATTTTCTGTATTAAGGTATTTAAAAACAGGTGACCAGTTTTTACTTTGGACTGGCTTAATAATTGGATTAGGACATCTTTTTATTTTTGTATTAACTCTTTTCCGGACAGTACAGAGTGAAATATCTTTGAATGATGTAAAATCAGTAACGGCTAGACAACGTTTCAAAAACAAATTTCTGGACATAAAACTTAAAAACAACAGACTAAGACGTGTAATAAGAGTTGATAATTCAGAACTGATAAAATATATTGAGATAAATTTCAAGACAAAATGAAATTAAGGTTGGTAACATTGTATAAATTCAAAAGCTGTTTTTGTGGTTTTCGAGATTATGTAATCTAGTCGTAATTCGGTGTAGCTTGAGATGGAATCACACGCACTCCGCTTCAAAATTTTACTAACGTAGCTAATAATAAACAAAAAAAACCTTCATCTTCTTTCAAACAAAAAGAGAAGTAAAATTCAGTCTAAAACTTAAAATTGAAAGTACTTTGAGAAGCCTTAAATCCTAAAACAAAACCACTTGTAAATCAAAAAAACATTACATACATTTACCAAAAAATAAAACAGATCCAAGCAGCTAAAATCCAATTACAAAAACGACTAGCTGCCTGAAAAACATTAAACATTACTAGTAAATTATAACCACAAAGATTTATGAATAAAAGATATTATTACCTCATCGGATTTGCTATCGTCATCTTGCTAAATGTAGTTATGAGGAAATTCGCGGATCCAAATTATTCAGACGATTTAAATCATATTAATCTTTTTAAGGTAATCGAAAATGCCTTAAGACCAGTTGGGATTTTTCTGTTGGTTAGCTTCTTTTTTAAAAAAGATTATAAAGTATCCCAGTTTGCGATTTTCATTTTAGTAATGATCATTGTAGAGTCTACCTTTAGATACTTTAATGGAAAATCACTACTTGACTACAACTATCTAATTGGCATGATCCTCGGGTTGATTCCCGTTTATCTTATCGACTTGGTTAAGCAAAAAAACGTGGCTTAAGCACACCAGTCAAACATCTAAAGGACTGAATAGCGATAAGCTCCAATTCGTTAATTTGAATCTTACATTGCTGCTTGGTAACTTACTTTTGACTTATAAGATAAAGTTCATTTTTAAATGTGGGAGTAGGATTTGCAAATAGCTAAATTGATATTTGAATATTCAAATAATTGTTTCCCGAAAAAGTAAACTTGGTATGTAATTGTTTCCGTTTTGTGGAAACTATTTTGTAAATTTGTTTATGAATGTTATTGAAACCATTTCAGGGAAAAAACTTTATGTTGAAATAAAGCCCATTGCAGATGGTGATTATAAAGTTCTTAGCAAAAGTCGTTTTTTCTTTGATTGGAAGGCTGAACAAGAGTTTGAGGTTTATAAAATGCAGATTATAGAAACAAACAAAATCATAGGCCTAATATCTTTAGAGAAAATTCCGGAGGAATGGAGGGTACATATTAGACTTTTAACCGTTTCAAAAGAAAACAGAGGAAAAGAAAAAAAATACGACAAAATTGCTGGTAATTTAATAGCATTTGCTGCTAAAATTGCGATAAAAGAATATGCGGAATTTGCCTGTGTGTCACTAAGGCCTAAAACTCAAATTGTAAAACACTACATTGATAAATATAATATGAGATTGACGGGCGTTACTTTGAGTATAGAGGTTCCCGAAATTTTAGATTTAATAAATTACTATGACCATGAAAAGTAAATCAAATAAAGATTTAATTGAAGATATTGAATATGGCTTGGATTTAAGATATATTTCAAAAAAGGAGCAAGAATCAGAAGCGGTATCTTTATTAGAAGCCCGCTTAGAGCGAATTAAGAATTTATCTAAAGATCAAATCATCAGGGCAAAACTAATGCAGCTAAAGTTGCAAATGGAAGCGTATGTAAAGGAGCCTATGTACGACGACCAAAATCATTTTTCAGATTTCTTAAAAGTATATGTAGATACAATTTATTCTTCAAGAAGTAAGTTTGCTCAGGATATTAATATCACGCCAATTAGGCTTAGTCAAGTGATTAATAATCATCGAGATCCTAAGGAAGAGTTTATAATGAAGTTGATGATTCATTCTGAAAAGGTTTACAAAAACGTATGTGATTTTCAAAAGCGAACGTGGTATCAAGTATATTTCCACGAAAAAGTATGCGACACCATGGCAAATCAAGAGAAATGGAGAGGTAGGCTTGAAAAAGAGGTGAAATTAAGTGAAGCATTAGTATAAATGTAATTTACCAATTAGGTTCCATTAATGTGAAATGAGTCTCATAACTAAACGTTTTAATATTTCACTTTCAAAAAAGTAACAAAATTCTCATTATTTGTGGGTTTTGGAGTGTTGAATTACATTTTCAGGGCGAAAAGCATGCCAACAGAGCCAAATGATGAATGGCTGAAAACTCAAATGGAAAAAAGGATATTCGAGTAAGCGTAAACTCGTAAATGACTTGACTTGGCAAGCTCGGAAACAACAAGATGAAATTGACTGGGTTCGGGCAAATTTGGAAAAAGGTGAAAATAGTGGTTTTACTATTAAAAGTAAAAATGAAATTTTAGACCAATTATCAAAAGCTCTTATTATACCTGAGTAGATTTTGCTTTGAAATTTAAAGGCAGTTCGATATCATTATCCATATATAAAACTAATTCTTTTTGATATAAAACAATCCCCCATCTCACCCCCTAACTTTCTCCATAAAGCCCCCCAAAAAGCGTAAGCCAACCGGTATTTGGATATTTTGTAGCGTTATTTGGTTTTTTTGAAAGGACTGTATTTGGTCTAAGGCCACTATGAATGAGTTATGAACTCTACAAAAATAGGGCTCAGGTAGCTTCTCCAATATCCCTTTCATGTTTAGGCGAGTCATTACGGGCTTTTCTTGGCTTTTGAGGTGCAGTTTCACGTAATCTTTTAAGCCTTCTATGTAAATAATATCATCCGCAAATATCTTCACTTGCTTGTATTCGGCATATACTATCACAAAAGGACGCTCCGTTTTTAAAGTAAACAGGTCTTTGGCGTGTCGGGTTGCCTGCAGAAAACGCTCAAAAGGAATGGGTTTTACCAAATAGTCGATCACTTTTAGCTCAAAACCTTCTAGGGCGTATTGTTCGTAGGCAGTGGTAAATATCACCATCGGCGGATTTTTCAATCCCCTCAAAAAACTGATGCCCGACTGGCTGGGCATTTGAATATCCAAAAAGATCAAATCTACTTTGCTTACCCAAGCACTAGCCGCGGCGGGGCTCGCAAACTTGCCCATAAGCTCTAAGTAGGGCACCTTGCTGATGTCGTCCGTTATAATTTCCAAGGCGAAAGGTTCGTCGTCAATCGCGATACACTTTATTTTATCCATCGCTTAGTTTTATGTTAAGTGTAGTTTTATATATGCCGGCAGTTTCTGTTACAGTCAGTGTGTGGGCGTTTGGGTATAGTAGGTTAAGTCTTTGTTTTACATTGGTTATACCGAGGCCTGAGCTTTCGCTTTCTTTTGTACCGTTGTTTTCAAAGACATTGTTTTCGGTCAAAAAACTCAAAGAATTTCCTCTTATTTCTATTCTAATACTTATCTGAGATTCCAGGGTTTCGTTGGTGCCAAATTTAAAGGCATTTTCTACAAAAGGAATAAACAAAAGCGGCTCTATGGTTTTGTTTGCTATGTCGCCAATTACCTCAAAATTTACCTGAGTGTTTTCCGAAATCCGCATTTTTTGTAGCCCAATAAAATCCTTTAAATGCCCTATTTCTTTACTCAGGGCTACTTTTTCGTCATTAGTTTGATAGATAATATAACGCAGCAGGGTGGCGAGTTTTACTACGGCGTCTTCGGTTGCGTCCGATTTTTTACGGGCCAGCCAACGGATATTATTTAGGGTATTAAACAAAAAATGCGGGCTAATTTGCAGCTTTAAAGCCGACAGTTCTGCCGCCGATTTTTCAAGCTGAATTTGCTTTTTCTCTTCATCACTTTTGATTTTTTCTGAAAGCAAGGCTATCAACGAACTAAACAGTACAATCAAAAAATAGGAAAGTATTGGCCCAAATAATTTGCCAAAAAACGAATTTGGTGGTGGCGGATGCCCCAGATTTCTATCAAATCCCCTTGGCGGAGCATTTCGTATTTCTTGCTCAAGAGAAAAATATTCTTTTACAAAATGATTTACCAAAAGACAAAACAGAATGAGCAACGATATATAGAAAAAATAGGCGTAGAGGCGGTGCTTAAAAATGAACTTTGGGACTAAAAAGTTGAAATTAAAATAAAACACGAACACTAAAAACAGGTTGTTTACCAAAAAAGAGGGCATCAGATAGCGTAGTTTCTGTGTATCAGAAATTTCAAAATTTGGAATAGCCAACAGCGGCACACAAAAAAACAGCAGCCAACCTACTATTTGAATTACTACAGAATACGCCTTGGTCAGTTTCATTTAAAAATGTGTTTCGTTTCTTTCTAATACGCAAACATTTACCCAAAAAGCCGAGAAAACTACTTTTTTTTCATAATTCGATACATATTTTATTAAAAATCTACACATAAGTACTAATAATAGACACTTAGCTACTGCTAGGCAACACCCACCTAACATCGGTCGTATACCTGTTTACATTTACCAATATGAATCAATGAAACATATCCTAAGAAGTCTTTTGACTATTGCCACCGTGTTTGTGGCCACTTCGTGCGATTTTAACAGCAGCATAATAGACGCCGACCCTGCTACCTCGAGTGATGCCGCACCCAATTATGAAATGGTTTTTCCTCAAGACAAAGTCAATGAATTGGAAATTACCCTAACGGCTGAGTCGTGGGCAACCATAAAGGCGGATATGGTCACAAAGGCTGGATATGATTTCGGCACCAAAGCGGGTCAAACTGCGGGGGGCAATGCCCAAGGTGGTGGTGCCACGGGTGGCACTCCTCCAACTGGTGGCATGGGTGGCACTCCTCCAACCGGCACTGGCGGGCAAGCGGGTGGTATGGGTGGCGTAGCTCCGGGCGGAAATGGTGCTAGTTTAGACCTGATAACGGGTACACCCGTTTGGGTGAAGTCAACTGTTAAGTTTGGTGGTAAAGAATGGCAAAACGTTGGGTTTAGACTAAAAGGAAACTCAAGTTTAGCTCAGTCGTGGGGAGCAGGTATTTACAAGCTGCCATTTAAGTTAGAGTTTGATCATTTTGAAGATGAAATTCCGGCAATCAAAAATCAGAGGTTTTATGGCTTTAAGCAGGTTTCTATGGCTCCTGGCCAAGGCGACAACACGCTGATAAAAGATAAAATCGTAGCGGATTTGTTTAGAGAAGCAGGTATTCCGGCAGCTAGAACTGCCTTTTACAAAATCTCGATAAACTTTGGCAATGGCGTAAAATACTGCGGTGTATACACCATGGACGAAATGATTAACGACACCATGATTAACGATCAGTTTGGCGAAGAAGACGGCAATATGTACAAGCCTGAGTCTGACTTCGTATCGTTTTTACAGAGTGCATTTGAAAAGAAAAACAACGAAACTGCAGCAGACTATTCAGACGTGCAAGCAGCCATAACGGCCTTAAATGCCACAAACCGCACCTCTGACCCGGTGGCATGGCGTGCAAATTTAGAAAAGACGTTTGACGTAGACCATTTTTTGAAATATTTAGCCATAAACAACACCATCGTAAACTGGGATGCCTACGGTGCCATGGCCCATAACTACTACCTATATACACCAAAAAAGACCGGAAAAGTAACATGGATTCCGTGGGACTTTAACCTCTCTATGATCAGCGGCACCGCTACGGGTGGGCAGTCAGGCAATGCCGTTTCGCTCGAAATGACCGAGGTAAGCACCAAGTGGCCTTTGATCAGATATTTGGCAGACGACGCCACTTATTTAACCAAATACAAAGCCTACGTTAAAGATTTCAATACGAACTATTTTCAGTCGAGCCGCATGAATGGCATCATAGACAAGCAAGTGAACTTGATATCGGCGGCTGTGGCTCAAGAGGTGGCTCCATATAGTTACTTGACCAGCTACGGCGACTTCACTACTGCTACCGCTACGCTAAAGCAACATATAGTAACAAGAAACCAAGCCGTAACCACCTATTTAAACAAGTAATACCATGAAAAAAATCATAGTGTTTCTCCTTTTGATTAGTCCCTTGCTAGTTTTTGCTCAGTCAAAAAAAGAAGTAAAAAAGAACGGCATAAAGTCGGCTACCGAACTTGTAGTAAAAAGCGATGGCTCTACAGTAAAAGACTCATTTAAAAAGTTTGATAAAAACGGAAATGTATCGGAAGAAATAAGTTTTGACAAGGCCGGAAAAACCAAAGATCGAGCAACGTATAAGTACAATGCCATAAACGAAAAAAGTGAGAAGTCGGTCTTTGACCCAAGCGGCAAATTGCTTTCAAGAGAGGTGTATAAATACAATGCAGACGAACAAAAGATTGAGGAGCTTGAATATAACGGCAGCAATGTTTTGGTTTCTAAGGCGACGTATAGTTTTAATAAAAAAGGTCAAAAAGTGCTAAAAAAGACCTTTGATGCCAAAGGCGTATTGATTCAAACTAAAATGTACCAATATGAATACTAAAGCCCTTTTGGAAGAAATAAAAACGATAGCCCAAGAGTTCGATAAAATCACGCTGGAAGAAATGGACGGCGTAAAACTCATGGACAGAATGGATGTCAAATATCTGATACCGCTGCACATCTTAGGACCAATTTTGGAAGATGCCAAAGCCCATTATAAACTACTGGAAATTAACCAAGAACGCCTCTGTGCTTACGAAACACTCTATTACGATACCGAAAGTTTGGACCTCTACCACACGCATCAGCGTGGCAGAGGTAGCCGATACAAGGTGCGTTTTAGAAACTATGTGGGGTCTAATCTGTCTTTTTTTGAAATAAAATTTAAAAACAACAAAGGCAGAACCCTCAAAACCAGGATAAAGCAACCCAATGTTTTTGAACCAAAACTAAATGCCGAAGAGGCGGCTTTTTTAGAGAAAACTACGCCAATGAGGGCTCACAAACTCGTAGGCAACCTAAAGGTAAACTACGACCGCATGACCTTGGTAAACAAATGCTCGAAAGAGCGGCTAACCTTGGATCTCAACCTGACTTTTTTGAAAGCAGAAAAACAAAAAACCTACAGTCAGGTAGTGGTAGCGGAGGTCAAGCAAGAGCGACTTGGGGCTTCGGCCATTATAGATATTTTTAAAAAATATAACCTGCGTGCTGGCTCCATTAGCAAATACTGCCTGGGCGTTATGAGTACCGAAAACGAAGTAAAGGCAAATCGGTTTAAGCCTAATTTTTTACACCTAAACAAAATTATACGTCAATATGATACTTTTGCAAGAGCTACTAGCTAAAACCAATACCTTCGAATGGTTCGATAAGGTTTCCATTAAGTTTTTGTCCCGTTTTTTGGTAGACATCATTTCGGTAATTATTCTCGTAAGATTTATATATTTCAGACACTATCGCCGCACCGACCTGTTTCTTACTTTTTTTGGGTTCAATATCATCATATTTCTCATCACGTATTTACTTAACAAAGTAGAAATGAGCATGGGGGCGGCTTTTGGGCTATTCGCCGTGTTTTCGATGCTTCGTTACCGTACCGAAAATATCTCAGCCAAAGACATGACGTATTTGTTTTTTGCCATAGCCTTGGGGCTCATAACGGCCATTAGCAAGGGCAGTTGGGACGACCTCGGCATCATGTGTGTCATTATGCTAGCCCTTACGGCTCTGCTAGAGGGTGGCGTGCTGATGAAAAAAGAGCAAACCAAAGAAATAGTATACGACAAGATTGGCCTCATCACCCCCGAAAAAAACGAAGAGTTGATAGAAGACCTCAAACTACGAACAGGCCTAGATATACACCGTGTAAATATTCAGGAGGTAGATTTTCTGAAAGACTCAACCAAGATCATCATATTTTATTATACCAAGAAATGAAAAAAATAAGTCTAATTATCTTGTTTATCTGTGCCGGTTGGGCTGCCCATGCCCAGTCAGACGTAGGCCTTTGGACGGGAGGCACAGTAGAGAAAAAAATCACCAAAAAACTAGGGTTTAATATTGGAGCACAGGTCAGAATGCCCGACAACGTGTCGTACACCCAAAGTTACCTCGGCGAGCTCGGGGTTTACTACAAGCCGCTAAAAGGCATGGAGGTGTCTGCCTATTACAGGTTTATAAATAAAAGAAAAGACGAAACCAAAGATTGGAAAAACCGCCACAGATTCTACTACAATGTGTCTTATGGCAAAAAGTTTGGCAAGTTCAAAGTAGAAGACAGGCTGAGGTTCCAGTATCAGTTTAAAGACAACGACGGCGAGATTGGGTACGACAAAAGTTATTTTAGAAATAAAATAGAAGTAGAATACGACAGCAAATCAGATTTTACACCTTTTGTATCTGCCGATCTGTTTTACCAAATTGGTGGAGGTTTTAACCAAATAAGGCCAAAAGCAGGGGTGAGCTATAAAATTAACAAGAAAAACGCCCTGCAGTTGAGCGTATTTAAAGACGTAGCCATAAATACCACAGCCGTAAGTCAAACCACCTTTGTGGTAGGGTATAAGCTGAAGTTTTAAAGCAATTAGACCCAAATCCCTATAAACCTTAATCCGGACCAAGAAATTGGCCCGGCTTTTTTGTGTTTTAAGTATGCGTTGGGTTTCGTATTTCGAAAATAATCATTTGCTCAGTTCTTCTTTTTTGTCTTTCAAGAAAAAGGATTTACTTCCATCAGGATTCAAGCCCTAAATTTGAGTACTTTTTCCTACATTTCACCTTTAAATAAAGGCATTTGTGAATAATGAAACCTTTGTTTAGATTTACCTATAATTTAAAAGATCCAAGCAGCCAAAATCCATTTAAAAAAACTTTTGCTGCATGAAAACTTACGGCTTACTTAAGCGATATGGATGATGGTTTGGGTGGGAGTTGGGATATCTAATTAATGTTGCCAGCAAAGCTTAGAGACATATTACAAACAATTTAGCATTCTTGATTTGATTTTGTATTTTTAAAACATGGATAAGCAATTACAAAAACAAGCGATTTATCAAAAACTCGTTGATACAATTGGAACCACAATTGAAAGTGCTCGATTAAGAGCAATTCAAGCCGTAAATAATGAGTTGCTTAAAGCGAATTGGGAGATTGGTAAATATATTGTAGAGTATGAACAGCATGGAAACGAAAAAGCTGAGTATGGCAGTGCTTTATTGACAAATTTAGCGAAAGACCTTAAAGCTAGATTTGGTAAGGGATTTAGCAAAAGTAATATTTATCTGATGAGACAGTTTTATCTCAAATATCAAATTTTCCAGTCAGTGACTGGAAAATTGACATGGACTCATTACGCTGAATTATTAGCGGTATCGGATGACAATCCAAGAGGATTTTATGAGAAACAAGCAATAAATGAGAATTGGAGTGTTCGAGAGCTTAGAAGACAGATTAATTCATCACTTTTTGAAAGATTGGCATTAAGCAAAGACAAAGAAGGAGTTCTGAAATTGGCCGAAAGGGGACAAATTATTATAGAGCCGAAAGATATTATAAAAGACCCATACGTGCTTGAGTTCCTACAAATTCCTGAAGAACACCGAATGACAGAAAGCAGATTAGAACAGAGAATTATTGATAATTTGCAAACTTTTTTACTTGAGTTAGGTAAAGGATTTTCCTTTGTAGGTAGACAATATCGCATAACCCTCGACAATGACCATTATTATGTAGATTTAGTGTTTTATCATAGGATTTTAAAGTGTTTTGTTCTGATAGACCTTAAAACTAAGCACGTAAAACATCAGGATATTGGACAAATGAATATGTATTTGAATTATTTTAAAGCTGAAGAAAATACTGAAGGTGATAATTCACCGATAGGGATTGTTCTTGGGGCTGATAAAAATGACATATTGGTAGAATATGCAATTGGAGGTATTTCAAATAATATCTTTGTTTCCAAATACCAACTGTATTTACCAGATAAAAAAGTATTAGAAGAAAAAGTAAAAGAGATGATGACAGAATAAAGCCAATCTGGCAACATACAATATAAAACAGGTGGGGTTCAGTGGTTTGCAAGGCTTTGGTTCTCGCTTCAGCATTCTTGTCGGTGGACAGATACTCAACCCGAAAACCCAATCGTTTCATATTGTAAAATTTTATCGTTCAGTGTAAATAAGGTTTTATGGTAGAATTAATTAAATATTTTAAATTCATCTTTTATTAATTGCTATTATCTGTTTAGGCTGTGATAAATCTAAATTTAAAAATTTTATAGTTCTTTATAAAAAAATAGCACTGATTATGTAACACTTTTGGTTACAAAAGATGGCATAAAAAAATGGACGTACAGTTCCAATAATAATTCTGAAAGCACAGGAGAATTTGCTCATTATTTATTTGATAGAGTAACTCTTAGAAAACTAACTAAGATTGGTAGTTTTATTGAAAAGCAAAGTGTAAACGGTGTTTTATACTCAAAGGATAAAAACAATGAAGTAAGCTTCTGTTTAATTAGTGATACATGTTTATTGTCTCAAGGTATTAAAACAGTTTCAAATGAAAAAGACTTAGTAGAAATTAGAGAATTATTCATAAAACAAAAGGGCTGGAAAAAATCAGAGTCAGATTTAAATAAGGATGAAATATATTTATGCCCTATTTACTTAGAGTGATCAAAAACAATTTCTTAAGTAAAATACATGCTATAAAAAGAGGTTTTAAGTAATGCTGGTAGAACAGAATTTAGACAACTTATCGCCATATGATATACCACCAAACCTTTGATTTGGCACACTTTAACAAAAACTAAAAGGAATCAAATCAAAGATTTGGCTATAAACTATGCGAGAGACAGGTCTATAAAATCACATTACTTATTGCTCTGGCGGTTGTAAAACATCAACCAACCCCTCCCTCCAATCCCACCTCTAAAAAAAACAAAAGCCGGCCAAAATGATTTGACCGGCTTTTTATCGATTGTTTTGTTTGCCTTTTTATGTTTTTCGGATCAATATTTTATAAAATATCTCCTTTTGTTACTCCCCTCCGATATCATTGAGTAAATGATATTTGCCGTGTCTTTGTCAAATACCGGGTTTTCGATGGGCTCAAGGCTCTCGTCTTGAACAGGACCTATCGGCTGATCCTCGTTTACTATCGTAATGTTTACTTTAGAAACTCCTTTTTTTATAAAGCCCAATGACTTGGCCGCTCTAAATGATAAATCTATTTCTCGGCCTGCTATGTATGGGCCGCGGTCGTTTACTCTAACGATAACTTTCTTGCCATTTCTGATATTTTCAACTTCCAGAATAGTCCCAAATGGTAATGTTTTATGGGCACACGTAAACTCTGTGTTGTCGAAAGTCTCACCATTGGCGGTTAATCTTCCATGAAATTTTTTTGCATAAAAAGAGGCAATTCCTTTATACGGTTTTCCAGATTTTAAACTCTGACCAAATGTTAATGATGACAAAAACAAGAGGGTGAAGGCAGGTAACAACAATCGAAACGAATACTTTATTTTGTTTTCCATGCTGCAAAACAAATACATGTATCTTGGTTTGGGGCTTAAAATAACCTTAAAATTAGCCTAATAGAAGGAATAGTGCAACAGTATATTGGAAATGTGAAATTTTGAAGAGAAAAAACGCGTAGATTTTGCCTTTTTGGATTAACTTTTAAAGTTATAAAAAAATATAATCACTCCTAAAAAAAGCGTAATTTTTTTTCAAAAGTTTTTTTGAGCCTATTATTCCAATCTGCTTTGCTACTCGGTATTTGATGAAACACGAAATTGTACAAAAACAAGATTCTTGATTTTAGGCGGTGGTTTAGCTTAAGTATTAAATTCTAATTTCTTATTTTTGAGAAAAAACAACACTATGATATTATTGGGTTTGGACATTGGAGGGTCGGGTATAAAAGGTGCATTGGTAAACTCGGAAACGGGCGAGCTCGAATCGGAGAGATTTAGACTTCCCACCCCAAAACATGCCAAGCCGCAGGCCATGGCCGAGGTGGTGAAAGAAATCGTGGAGCACTTTGACTGGAAAGGCCCCGTAGGTGTTGGATTTCCTACCATCGTCAAAAATGGTTTCTGCAAATCTCAGAGCAATTTGCACGGCGATTGGGTAAATGTAAACATTGAAGCTTTTCTGAAAGAGGTATGTGGCAATGACTTTAAAGTTGTAAACGATGCCGATGCCGCCGGTTTGGCCGAAATGTCTTTCGGAGCTGGAAAAGGCAAAAAAGGCTTGATCTTAACCATCACTTTGGGTACAGGTATCGGTTCGGGTGTTTTTCATGACGGAAAACTCATTCCGAACTTTGAACTCGGACACCTTCGCTACAAAAAAAATAAACCTGTAGAATGGTACGCCGCAGACTCTGTAAGAAAGAGAAAAGAACTTACTGATAAGCAATACGCTGAAAGGTTGGAATATTACCTGCAATATGTAGATAGAGTGTGCTCGCCTGACTTGATCATTATTGGCGGAGGCGGCAGCAAGCTGTGGGATAAACTAAATGGACATATTATTGTAGACGTGCCTGTAGTAGTGGCCGAGTCAAAAAACGAGGCGGGTATCATAGGTGCAGCTTTGGCGTCTATGCCTTGATGTTAAAAAATAAACGTATTATGTTTCAAAAGAGAAGTGCAGCGATGTGCTTCTTTTTTTTGTCTATAAGTGTCTGATTTCTAGTTGTTTGTTTGGGTTTTTAGTTTGTATTTTTCAAAAAAATCTAAAAAATATTGTGACCTGCCAAGAAAGGCTTACGTATCAATAACGTATCTCATAACACAAAACAAATTAAACTATGGAACTCTCAGGATTCAATTTAAGCTCACTCTGGAACACACTTTTAGCATGGTCACCGCGTATTGTAGGTGCCATTTTAGTACTCATTATCGGTTTTTGGATTGCCAAAGTTATCTCCAAGATGGTAGGCAGGTCTCTGGAAAAATCTAAAATAGACGGTGATCTCATTCCTTTCCTAAAATCATTGGTGAGTGTTTTGCTTAAGATCTTGGTAGTTATAACCGCAGCTGGTGTGGTCGGAATCGAGATTACGGCATTTGCGGCCTTATTGGCAGGAGCAGGATTGGCCATTGGTGCGGCCATGTCGGGTACTTTGGGTCATTTTGCTTCAGGAGTTATGATTCTTATTTTTAAGCCTTATCGCGTAGGAGACCTAGTAGATATTCAAGGGACTGTGGGAACTGTAAGTGAGATTCAGGTTTTCAATACCATTATAAATACACTTGATAATAAAAAAGTAATCATACCAAATGGAGTGGCTACTTCGGGTATCATGACCAATATATCAGCTAACGGAAAACTTAGGGTAGACTTAAATGTGGCTATGCCTTATGAAGAAGACTTTGAAAAAGTGCAAGGAATTATTAAAACGGCCTTGACTAAAGTAAAAGGTATGGTGGCAGACGAGCCTACGATAGAAATCGAAAAATTTGATGAGAATAATATTTTGTTAGCCGTGAGACCGTATGCTACGCCAGAGTCATATTGGGATGTTTACTTTAATTCATACAGAGAAATCAAAAAAGCATTTGGTGAGGCAGGAATACCAGTGGCTTATCCAACACGAAAAATAAAAAATTTGTAAATAGGGTTGCTTAATTTTAGGGGTTGTTTAGGGGCTTTTAAATCTTAGATTTAAGGGCCCTTTTTTGTTTTATGAAAATTAGCAATTTGGGTTTATTATTCATTATTTTTGATTGATTATTCAACCAAATAAAAAATAAAATGAAAAAGAAGAATGTTATCCTCTTAGCGGCTTTTGTGTTTTTAATTTCTAATGTAAAAGTCCAAGCTCAAAATTTCAAAAAGATATTTAATGGCAAAGACCTCAGTGGCTGGGTGGTGCCACAGCCCAATAACGACAACTGGGTGGTCAAAGGCAAAGAACTCATCGTAACTAGCAGCGAAGACCGCAAAGGCAGCAATCTCTGGACAGAGAAATCGTACAAGAATTTTGTGTTTGAGGCCGAGTATCAAAACATCAGTGGAGTGGTAGATTCTGGCATTTTTCTTCGCTCAGACAAAGACCAGATTCAAATCGGTATTTCGGGTTCACTTAAAAGAGACTTGACGGGCTCGCCCTATATTCCGGGCAAAGGGTACCCCAAAGAAGCAAAACTTGGAAATAGCCTAAACGACAAAGGATGGAACACACTTAAAATCCAGGTGGTGGGCAATACTTACGTGGTTTGGTTAAATGGTGTGGCGGTTAACTCTTATACCTCTGAAACCATACCAGAAGAAGGCCCAATTGGAATTCAACTGCACCCAGGCAATGTGATGAGTATTAAATACAGAAATATAAAATTGGCCGAACTGTAAAACCTTACGCTTCAGCTCAATATGCACCTATTATTAATCCGAAATAATAGGTGCTTTTTTTTGAATATCTATTCTGAATATATGTAGAAATTAGAAAACTGATTTTTTACTATTAGGATTCGAGAAAAAATAAGTAAAAATATTATACTGTCAAACGGTTAATTTTTACTTTTAAAGAAAACATAGCTTAATCCTACCATTGAAGCCTTTTTTTTATCATTTTGAAAAACACCCCCTTTCATTAACTGTGTTGCCTGCCAGCGGGGCCTCCATTTTTCCGTTAGGCCGGACCCTTCAAAAAAAAACGAATCGGAGTGGCGTACCACCAAAAAAAACAGCACGGTGGCGGCCTTCCGCCCTGCAAACTTGCACAATTAAAATTCTTATTGTCAATGTTCTAATAAAAATTTATTTCTCAAAAGAATTTTAACAGTGCTCAAACAGTGCAGGGCGATGTAAAGATTTATTTGTCTATTTTTTTTTCCGTATGACAGTAAAATTAATATTCCTTAAAATCTTAAAACAGTCCGTTTAAAAAATTTGAAACACGGTAATTTGGAATATTATAAAATATTTAAAATCAAATTTTTTTAGAGGATCATTGTTTTAAGAGTGTTTTTTTGCCTTCTTTTTTTCAAAAAAAAGAAGGGCCCCACCGGCAAGGTGACGCTTAGTGAATTTTAGGAAGTACATTTGTGAAGATGTCGAAAATACACCGTTTTGTAAATTTTAAGCCTAATTTTTAATAATATTTAAGAATAGTCAAATACCAGTAATTTTTTACTAATTATTTAATTCGGGAATTATGCAATAATTCCTTAATTTGCTACAATTATCAACCTTAACAATAACCAAACAAACTATGACACCATCTCCTTTTTTGGGTGAACTTATTGGCACTTTTCTTCTTATATTTTTAGGCGAAGGCGTGGTAGCCAACGTTTTGCTCAAAGGAACCAAGGGCGAAAATTCAGGGCTTATCATGATTACCACCGCATGGGGACTTGCCGTTACCATGGGTGTTTTTGTGGCCCAAAAATTTGGAAGCCCAGACGCACACCTCAATCCGGCCCTTACCATCGCATTTGCTTTTAAGTCGGGCGACTGGTCCAATGTTGCTTCCTTTATTTCTGCTCAGTTTATCGGGGCATTTTTAGGTGCGGTGTGTACGTGGTTGTTTTATTATCCTCATTTTGCAGCCACCGAAGACAAAGGCCTAAAGCTAGCGGTGTTTTCAACAGGACCTGCCATCAGACATACACCTTCAAACTTTTTTGGTGAGTTAGCCGGCACATTTGTGTTGTTTTTGGGCGTTTCTGCCATTTATAGCGAAACAGGCACAGGCGTAGGCCCGTACCTTGTGGGTATGTTGGTTTGGGTAATCGGTAATGCACTCGGAGGCACCACGGGCTATGCCATTAACCCTGCTCGTGACCTTGGTCCTAGAATCGCACACGCCATATTGCCAATAGCAGGCAAAGGCAGCAGCGACTGGTCATATTCGTGGATTCCGGTGGTGGCACCTATTGTTGGGGCTGTTTTAGCCACATTGTTGTTTTAAATTTTTAATATGTCAAAGCTTTTATGGTCTCCGACAGAATCGTATATGTCGGAGTCAGAATTATATCGTTTTCAGGTTTTTTTAGAAAAAAAGCAGCAGCTTGTTTTTAATAATTACCAAGAGATGTGGGCATGGTCTATCGATAAGCCTGCGGATTTTTGGCGTTTAGTTTTAGCGTTTTTTGATATTCAATATTCAGGCAGTTTTACGGAGGTTCTCATAATGCCCGAAAGCGGCATGATAGGCACAAAGTGGTTTGAGGGAATATCGCTCAATTATGCTGAGCATATTTTTAGAAATGCTACAGCCGAAAGGCCTGCCGTTATTTTCAAAAAAGAAGGACAAGCCGCTCAGCACATTTCATGGGAAACACTGGGTAAGCAGGTTCGAGCTATTCAACATTATTTATTAAAAAATGGCTTACAAATAGGCGATAGGGTAGCGGGATATTTGACAAACTCTCCTGATACTTTGGCCGTATTTTTAGCGGTAAATGCCTGTGGGGGTATTTGGTCGTGCGTTTCGCCTGACTTTGGTTTGGAGAGCATCATTGACCGTTTTCAGCAGATTACCCCTAAATTCTTATTTTTTGATCAAAAATACACATATAACGGAAAGCTTTTCGATAAGTCCTCGGCTATTGAAAGTTTGCTTAAGCAACTGCCAAGTGTAGAGCATGCCATAGAAATTGGCGGTAAAACATGGAATGAAATATTAACCGAAAATACCGAAGGTAAGACTTTGGTATTCAAACGTGTACCTTTCTCGCATCCCATCTGGATATTGTATTCGTCGGGTACTACCGGCAAGCCAAAGGCGATTACCCACAGCACGGGTGGTAACCTGCTGGAGCACTACAAAGCATTGGCTTTTCATCAAAACCTAAAGTCTGGGGAGCGTTTCTTTTGGTATTCTACCACAGGTTGGATGATGTGGAACTATTCTATTTCATCGCTTTTGGTTGGAGCCACGCTTTGTTTATATGAAGGTTCGCCTTCTTTTCCTGAAAACACCTCACTTTGGGACTTTGCAGCAGAAAATCAGATAGACCACTTTGGAGGCGGAGCGGCTTATTACATCCATTCCATGAAATCAAAGTTGGAGCTTTCAGACATATCGCTGAATTTAAAAACTATCGGTTCTACCGGGTCACCACTTTCTGAAGAGGCTTTTGACTGGTTAAATGTTAATTTTCCTACTACCCAAATTATCTCTTTGTCTGGCGGAACAGACGTTTGCTCGGCTTTTGTGTCGGGGTGCCCGTTTTTGCCTGTTTATTCGGGGCAGATTCAGTGCCGTACCTTGGGTTCGGCTGTGTTTGCATATTCAGATTCGGGAGAAGAGTTGGTCAATGAACCTGGAGAATTGGTCATAACCAAGCCGATGCCTTCTATGCCCGTTTATTTTTGGAATGACGAAAATAACCAAAAGTACCACGACAGCTATTTTGGTAACTTTGAAGGGATTTGGTCACACGGAGATTTGGTAGAAATTAACCAAACTGGCGGTGTGATTATACACGGAAGGTCAGACGCCACACTTAACCGAGGTGGAGTAAGAATAGGTACGGCCGAAATTTATAAAGTTATAGACGGCATCTCCGAAATTCAAGACAGTTTGGTGGTTTGTATTGATTATAAAGATGGCAGTTCGCTAATGAAACTATTCATAAAAATGAAAGCGGAGGAAGCATTTGGCGAAGACCTGATAAAACGAATTAAAACGGAACTTCGCTCGCAGTTTAGTCCAAGGCACGTGCCCGATGAGGTTCTTCTCGTAAAGGATATTCCATATACAGTTTCGGGAAAAAAAATGGAGATTCCGGTGAAAAGACTTTTGATGAATTATCCTTTAGAAAAAGCAGTATCGCTAGACGCTATGCGAAACCCAGAAAGTATTCAGTGGTTTTTGGAGTATCGAAAAGTGTGAAAAGTATAGTGGTAAAATATAAGCAAAAAGCACCTCGAAGGTGCTTTTTGCTTGTTGGGTAACTCAACCCATTTCGTCAGCACTTGGGCCGTATGGTCCCGGTACCGGAATGTCTAGAAGGCGTAGGCATACCTGCAACTGAGCCCTGTGGTGGGCGTTTTGCCCCATGGCATGTCTGAAAGTCTCCCATTTTTCTAGAGTCAACCATACTTGATCACCCGAGCACATCACCCACGGCTGTTGCAATATGTCGTCAGTAGATTCGTCAAGGGCAATTCTCGCCTCAGCCAAACTTTCTTCAAACCTCGTCAGCAATTCTTCTGTAGTATTAATCACCGCCGCTGGCTCAGTAGGCTCTGCAAAATCCCACTTGTCTTTGGTTAGGCCCATCGATATCATTTGGGGTATTTCTGCCAAGTGCGTAGCGAGCGTTCTGATATCCATGCTTTTTGGGTGAGGTCTCCAATCCATTTTGTCGGCTGGCACTATGGCGAGCATTCTTTTGGTTTGAACCGCTTCGTTTTCTAATTCTTTCTTAAATGCTTCAATAAATGTGATCATGTTTTTTTTGATTTATGAGTTTTTAGAAAACCCGTTTTTTTATATTTTTTCAAATATCAGCAGTTCGTGTGACAGCCCTATGTCAGTAGGCATTATTAAAGGTCATAATACTTTTTGCCTTCTTCTAGCTTGTCTATCATTTTATTTATCCGTGACACTTTGGTTTCCATGGTTTTAGCTTCCATTACCGAGTCCACATAGTATTTTTTGTTTGATTCTGTCAGTGTCTCAAAAAACGCCCTTGCTTTTGGGTAATCTTCGAGGCAAATCAGCACATCTTCAGGTACTATGTATTCGCTTTGGTCTTGGAACAAAACCACATGCACGACGTCTCCTTCTATTATGCCCGTTTTTTTTCTGAATTGAGCATTGAGCGGAAGCATAAAGTTGCCGTTTTTCATCGACGCCATTTTTTGGTTTTCTAGCTCAAAATCATTTATGGTGCCTTTTATTTTTACCCAAGGTGCTCCTTTTAAGGCTGGATTGAAAATAGATATATACGTCCAGCCGCCCTTGCCGGGGTATTTTTGAACCGTGATTTTCTTATCAAAAACAGGTTTACTCATGTGCCAGTCTAAGTTTTATTTTTTGAAGTTGTTCTGAGACCAATTCTTTCAATTCAACAGGTGAAACAATGTCAGCGGATGCACCTAGCCACAAAAACCAATGTGCAAAACCCAACAGTGAGGGCGACAAAAAACGCATCCGGACACTGCTTGGTGTTTTGGTTTGGCTCACAAAACCCATAAAATCTTTTTGGTTACCTATTAGTTTATAGGCTTTTTGGTCTACCTCTATAATAACCTCCGTTAGCGGACGGGTGTCAGGTTTTAGCTCCGTAAAATACTGTACACTCGGGTGCTTTTTGCTGAATTTTTTCGAAGTGATTTTAAAATCCAAAATTCTGTCTGTTCTAAACTGCCGGTAGTCTTGTCTCAAATTACAATATGCTACCAAATACCAATATTCGCCTTGCACATAAATGCCTATCGGGTCTATTTCTCGCTTTTGACTTTCAAGGTCAGAAAGTCCTTCATATTCTATCTCGATGATGCGTCGCTCACTTATGGCTTCATAAATCTCCTGAAAATTCGCCGCTTTTTTGTCGGTATCTTGTTTGGGTACTTGCTTCCTTACTTCTATATAGCTGTTTACATCCTCGAGTTTGTCTTTGTCATTTTGTCCTAAAATCGCCTTTATTTTAAAAAGTGCGGCAGAAAACGCCTTTTGGGTTTGTGCGTCGGCTTGTTTTTCTATTAGTTTTTCGGCCGTAATAAATGAAAGAGCCTCTTCGGTAGTAAAATGAACCGGTGGCAGTTTGTACGATTTCATCAATGCATATCCGATGCCCGCCTCGCTCAATATCGGAATTCCGCCTTGTTCCAAACTTCGGATGTCTCGATACACGGTTCTTAGACTAATCTCAAATCGGTCGGCAATTTCTTGAGCTTTTACCACTCTTTTTGACTGAAGCTGAATCAAGATAGCGGAGAGGCGGTCTAGGCGGTTCATGTTTTTGAGAGTCTTTATTAATAGTAGGCGTACTTTTATTGGCAATTAAAGCAAAAAAAGTCTCATTTTTGTGTTAGGTTTTAAAATGCTAAGATTTCTGCCTATACGTTTCATTGTAGCATATAGGCCGAAAAATGAGTTTTTGAACTTAAAAATAATAATACACTTGTTTCGTTTCAGACTTAACTAATTACTCCCTTTTGAAACTATTTTACTTAAAATCCATACTCACGGTTTGGGTCAGCTTTTGTTGTACGTTTTGTTTTGGCCAAAACTACTTTAGCCTCCGAGGTTATGTTTTAGACGAAGCCAATGAGCCTTTGGCTGGAGCTAATATCCGAGTGGTAAACCTAAACCTAGGCACCACCACCGACGCCGACGGCAAATACGAAATGCGACTTTTAGAAGGCTTAAATCGAATTTCGGTGAGTTACACCGCTTACCAAACCGAGGTGGTAGAAATAGTGCTAGATGTAGACAAAGTCAAAAACTTTATAATGAAACTGGACCACAAAATGTTGGAAGACTTGGTGGTTAAAGTCCGTAAAAAAGATTTTTCGTACGAGGTTATTCAAAATGTAATCGCTAACAAAAGTGCCATGCTCAATCAGTATCAAAACTACAGCAGCAAAGTGTACATTTTGAGCACAGAACGCATGCACGAAAAAGCAAAAGTTAGTACAGGAAAAGAAGACGAGCCCGACAAGAAAACGGTATTAAAAGATACCATAAAAATAAACCTATTTGAGGCCGAGCTCATTAAACACGAAGATGTGCAAGGCCACCAAAAAGAGGTAAAAGAAGCCGTAAAAAAAGTAGGCGAGCAGCTCAGTCTGTACTACAAGTCGATTACCGACGGAGATTTTAATCTTTACCAAAACACCCAAAGGGTAAAAAAAATAGGCGATAATGCCCTGGTTTCGCCTTTTAGCGACATCGCGTTTTTGAGTTATAAATTTGAGATGATGTCTGTTTTTTATGAAGGAAATCAAAAGATATATCGAATAAAAGTAACACCCAAAAAGCTAGCTAACGCCCTTTATGAAGGCGAAGTGGAAATATTAGATGGCCTTTGGCTGATGCGAAGCTGTAACCTGAGCCTAAACAAACGCTCGCTGATGCTCTATGATTCTTTTAGTTTTACTCAAAAACACGAACTCGTAAATGGTAAATGGATGCCGACTAATACCACTTATTTTTGGGACATAAAAGAAGGGAAAAGCAAAAAAGAAGGCAAGGCCGAAGTGCTTCAGTCTGATTTTAAGTTTGATATCGAGTTGCCAAAGCGATTCTTCGGAGTAGAGGTTGGTTTAACCGAGAAAGAAGCCTACAAAAAAGACAGCACCTTTTGGGATGCTATACGGCCAAAACCTTTGGATTCATTGGAGCGAAACGCCATAATAGCGGATGATAAACTAAAGCTGAAACTCAGCTCCAAAACTTACCTTGACTCAGTAGATAAAGTGTTTAACAAAATCACATTTACCAAAGTGGCGTTTTTGGGCATTGGGCATATCAATAGGTTCAAAAAAACAGAGTGGTATTTTAATCCGGTGGGTTTAATGGTTAACCCTGTTGGGTTTGGAGGCTGGCGTGTAAACTACGGCATGTATTACCGAAAGGTTTTTGAAAATCGGAAAGTAGTAAATATTTCGCCCAACTTTAACTATGGTTTTCTTAACAAAGACCTGCGGGGCAATTTCAATACCTATTTTTTCTATAATCCGCAGCGGGTTTCTTCCCTCAATTTTACGATTTCTTCTAATTTTAATGTCATAAATGGCTCGGCCACGCTGCGTGATGTGGCCCGTAGAAGTAACTTTTATGAGTCAAAAGTAGTGGCCGTTAGGCACCGAACCGAACTTGTAAATGGTTTGTATGTGAACACTTTGCTACAAATAGAAAACCGAAATGACCTGTCGACGTTTAAGTTTGGCAACTTTGGTGACCAGCTTTTTAGCGATAATAAACCTGAGGTTTTTCCTGAAAGTAGAATCTATAAAACCGGCATTGGGCTTTCGTACACGCCTCGCCAACTTTACTTAAAAGAGCCCTACGAAAAGAAAATATTGGGCTCCAAGTTTCCGACTTTTAGTGTAAACCTCGAAAAAGCGTGGCCAAGCCAAAACGCCAGCTCGTTTACCTATCTTTCTGCCGATATCAAGCAAAGCTTTGGCGTAGGTATTTTCGGGATTTCAGAATACAAAATAAGCACCGGAAAGTTTTTGGATACCACACGTTTGGCCATAATGGACTATAAATATCAGCGTGGGGGCGACTCTTATTTTTTCTCTCCAGCCATGTCTACTTTTCAGTTAATACCGAGAACCTTCTCCACCTTCGACTGGTTTTTAGAATCTCATTATCAGCACCAGTTCAATGGCTTTTTTACCTCCAAAATTCCACTTTTAAACAAAACCAAAATCAGAGAAGTAGCCGGTGCGGGTTTTCTGTATGTGCCTGAGCGAAATTATCAATATTCGGAAGTTTATGTGGGCCTTAATCGGGTTTTTAATGTCGGGCGGTTTTATTTTAGAGTGGGTAGCTACTACGTGGTGGGGCAGTCTAAAGAATTTGGAGTGCGAAATATGTTCAAATTTAGCTTTGAACCTTACAATCGAAATAATAATTCGTGGAGTTTCTAAAATATTTCAAATATTATTTGGGAATGTTTTTAGTTAAATGTACTTTTGACACTTAATTAAGTATAGTTATATTTTTACTTTATAAAATAATATGTCAAAGTTAAACATCACGTTAGGAGATAAGGAGTACTTTCCGTTTGTGAAAGAAGCCATAAAGTTTGAAGGCAGAGAGTCTGATAACCCATTAGCATTTAAATTTTATGATGCTGATAGAGTAGTAGCTGGTAAAACCATGAAGGAGCATCTTCGTTTTGCTATTTCATACTGGCACACATTCTGTGGAACAGGTGGTGATCCATTTGGCCCAGGAACTAAGGTATTCCCTTGGGATGCTAAAGCAAATGCTCTAGAAGCAGCTCATGATAAAATGGATGCGGCTTTTGAATTTTTCACAAAATTAGGAACAGAATTCTGGTGTTTTCACGATGTTGACATGTCGCCTGAAGGAAATTCGCTTGCTGAATACGAAAGCAACCTTGCTAAAATAGTAGACTACGCTAAAGCAAAACAAGCGGCTTCGGGTGCTCAGTTGCTTTGGGGTACTGCAAACTTGTTCTCTAACCCACGTTATATGAACGGAGCCTCTACAAACCCAAATTTTGAGGTTGTGGCTCACGCAGGTTTACAGGTTAAAAACTGTATAGATGCAACGATCGCTCTTGGCGGTAAAGGATATACGTTTTGGGGAGGAAGAGAAGGATATATGTCGCTTCTTAACACAAAAACAAAGAAAGAGTTAGACCACATGGGTCAGTTTTTAAGAACTGCTCGTGACTATGCCCGTGCAAACGGATTTACAGGTACATTCTATATTGAACCTAAGCCAGCTGAGCCGTCTAAGCATCAGTATGACTTTGACTCACAAACAGTTATCGGTTTCTTAAAAGAGCAAGGACTAGACAAAGATTTCGGTCTTAACCTAGAAGTTAACCACGCTACTTTGGCGGGTCACACGTTTGCTCATGAGTTGCAAATGGCAGCAGATGCAGGTATGCTTGCGTCTATAGATGCTAACCGTGGCGACTACCAAAACGGATGGGATACAGATCAGTTTCCAGTTGATATATTTGAATTAACTGAAGCTATGTTGATTATCCTTGAAAACGGTGGTTTCACTACAGGTGGTATCAACTTTGATGCTAAAACTAGAAGAAACTCAACAGATTTAGAGGATATATTCATCGCTCACATTGGCGGTATGGATGTTTTTGCTCGTGCCTTATTGGTTGCAAACGACATTCTTACTAAGTCGAAATACAAAAGCATGAGAGACAGCAGATATGCTTCGTTTAACTCAGGAAATGGAGCAAGGTTTGAGAAAGGAGAGCTTACACTAGAGGACTTGGCTAAAATAGCGAAGGAAGTAGGGGAGCCGGCTCAAATCAGTGGAAAACAAGAATTATTTGAGATGATAATTAACCAATACATCTAAGAATTTTAGGTGTTGATTTTAAGCAAAGCAGTTCAATCCTTTGGGTTGGGCTGCTTTTTATTTGTGGGCTTTCCACTTTTTGACCGTTTTTTTCGTTATTTAACTACTTAAATAGGTTATTTTTGTATTTAAAAATAAACCAAAGAGTCAGCGAGCATCGATTTATATGACGGAAAAGACAAAAAAAACAACTTTACGAATATTGGCAGGTCTATTTTTAGGCGTGTGCTTGTTGTTTTTAAGTGTTTATATTTTCCTAAATTCACTTACAGGCCAAAAGACTCTCGGCAATTGGGTTTTCTCCAAACTTTCTGAACAAATCAAAGCCCCCGTTTCGGGAGAAGTTTCCTACAGTATACCTGACTGGGTAAATATCAAAAACCTTAAAGTTTTGGATGAACAAAAAGACACCTTGCTTTTTGCTCAAAAACTAAAGGTAGACTTAGATCTTTGGAAACTGTTGGATAATAAAATAGAAATTAACCAAGTAGACCTAAGTGCTGCGTATGTCAATATTTATGATAAAAATAATAAGCCAAACTATCAGTTTATAATAGACGCTTTGGCTTCAGAACCAGATACAACCGCTGCACCTTTTACCTATCAACTAAGAAATATAAAAATACAGAACCTAAAAGCCAAATACGCTGATTCTCAGGCCGGGCACGCTATTTCGGCAAATCTAAAAGACCTCCAAACTGGTTTTGATGTATTTGATTTAGATAAACTTAAGTTTGTGCTCAAGCCTGCCAACGTAAACGGCCTGACGGTAAATGGAACCATAGGAGGCTCCGCGACAGATACCTCACAAGTAACCAAAGTAGAAGAGTCAAGTTCGTTAGACCTTAAATTTTCAGAACTAGATTTAAAAAATGTCAACTGGCGATTGGCCATGCCTGCTTTAAAGAAAAACACCCAAGGACAGAATTTAAATGCAAGTCTTTCTGCAAAAGACATCGATTTGCCTAAAGGGAATTTTGAACTTTCTAAGTTTAGCATTAACGCAAAAAGTATTAGCTATCAAACACAAAGTCTTACTAACAAAACTCCGGGCGTATTTAATGCTGATGATATAGCTGTTCAAGACTTTGAAGGTACTTTTAGTAAAATTTTGGTTTCTAAAGATAACCTCAGCTTGCTGGTTGATAACTTTACTGCCAAAGAACAAAGCGGTTTTGAACTCCAAGACTTAAGCACCGAAGTGAAAAAAGTGGGTTCACAGGTTTCGGTCAAAAACTTTGTGGCCAATACTCCAAAATCTACGTTGAGTTTTGAGGCAGAAACTGTTTTAAATGAAAAAGACATTGCCAATTCTACCTTTGACCTAAATCTACAAAAAGCCAAGTTAGGTTTAGACGAGTTGTTATTTTTTGATAAAAAAATATTCGAGAATGCGTACCTCAAAAACCTAAAAGGGCAAAACATACTGGCCAATGGAAAAATATCGGGGAGCAGCAAAAAAGTAAACCTCGAGAAAGTAAATGTATTGGCACCTCAAAATACGAATCTAAGTTTAAGCGGTTCTGTTGCTAATTTTTCGGAGCCTATTTTTGATTTAAATATTCAAAACTTCAGTTCTTCTCGCAAAGACATTCTTAGCATTGTGCCGAAAGACCAACTGCCAGAAAACATTAATTTGCCAAATACAATCGCTCTAAATGGTACGGTGAAAGGTAAAGTCGAAGACCTGAATTTAAACCTAAAGCTCCGCTCTGACTTCGGTAATGCCGGTGTGGTGGCTAATCTGAAAGGATTTACTGGAAACAAAAAACCTGCATACACTGGCCAAGTGTCTATCGATAACTTTGATTTTGGTAAAACACTGGGCGACACCAGTCTCGGTAAAACCACCGGGCATTTAGACTTTAACGGCTCAGGGCTTGCTCTTGACCAAATAAACGCTCACCTTTCAGGCGAGTTAGCCAAGGTCTACTATCAAGGTAAAACCTATGAGCAAATAAGCGTAGATGGGCAGCTAAAAGATCAGATTTTTAAAACTCAGTTAGACATTAACGACCCAGCGGCTAAGGTTTCGTGGAAAGGGGACATTGACCTTCGAAATCCCACATTGGCTATTTCGGGTGATACCAAAGTTTCTTTTTTGGACTTGAAAAAAATGGGGTTTGTTACCCAAGATATTCAGATTCAGGGCGATTTAGATTTGCGTACACTTGAACTTGACCCTAAAAATCCGAAGATTGATTTGAACGGAAAAAATATCAATGTATATGTAGACAAAAAAATGTACGCTTTGGGAGATTTATACTTGAAGTCGCTCAATACTGAAAATAAAAAACAATTACGTTTAGAAACCGCCTTCGCTAAGATTTCACTTGACGGAAATTTCGAATACGATCAGCTGCAGGAGGTCATCATGACCGAAATTAATAAGTATTTTAAACTCCCTGGTTTTACTCCAAAAATAGCCCAGCGAGATTATAACATGCAGGTGGTTGGAAATGTAACCTACGATCCAATTTTTACGGCTCTTGTGCCAGGTATCATAAATTTTGAACCTATTCATGTGGTTACGGTTTTAAGGAGCGACGGCGAAGTGCCCCTTGCTGGAAATATTACCATACCGTATATGCTTTATGATTCTATACAAATAGAAAATACCTCACTCGATTTTTCGGGCGATAGCAAATCATTGGATTATCAACTGAGCACCGACAGGCTTTCAAACTCCTCGTTTAGACTTAGAAATGCCTCTTTGGTAGGTAATTTAGAAAATAACATTGCCTATTTTGACCTTTCGGTAAGAGATACTACGGCACAAGTTATTCACGCTTTGCGTGGAAATGTGGCCAGTATAAACGAGGATCTGAGGTTGTCATTTGACGAAGATGGCATGCAGCTTTTTTATGAGCAGTGGGCGGGTAATCCGTATGGTTTTATTGACTATGGACCTAAAGGAGTCCTGTTTAACAATGTAGTTTTTACCTCTGGAAATCAAATATTACGAATAAACTCTATCGATGCTGAGCCAAATGGCCCTATTCGCTTATTTACAAAAGGCATAGATATAAATTATTTGACCACCGCCATTTTACAAGATTCTACGCTATATGGTGGTGTGCTAAATTCGGATTTGGTTCTGAGCGATATTTTAGAAGAGACGCCTTCTGTTTCAGGAGATATAAACATAGACGACCTAAAAGTGAACCAGATTTACTTGGGTGGTTTCAAAGGAAATACACAAACCGATAAACTTGGAAATATTACCTTAAACGCTACGCTTTTTGGCCCAAGTGCAGACGTGAAACTTAATGGTAATTATAATCAAAATAAAAAAGACGCTTTAGACTTTGTGCTTGATATCACGGAGCTACATGTAAAAGCCCTACAGCCTTATATGGAAGATATATTGGGCAATCTCGATGGAAAAGTAAACGGCTCATTGGTGATTAAAGGTGCGGCAGACAGTCCAAATATTAACGGTTTTATGGCTTTAGATACCTTAAGTTTTAAGGTCCTTCAGACCGGTGCCAAAATGGGCGTTAAAAACCAGAAAATTAAGTTTGATAACCAAAAGGTGCTTTTTGATAAGTTTGAACTGAAAGATGTAAACAATCAAAAACTCGTAATGAACGGAGAAGTTGACATAAATCACCTGCCTGACTTCAGTTATGATTTTGATATTAATACCAAGGAATTTAACCTCATCGATTCCAAAAAAGACGAGACAGAATTGTTTTATGGAAAAGGCTATTTTGATGCAAAGCTGAATTTAAAAGGTAAAGGCATGGATTTCTTTCTGACGGGAGATATCAATATTAAAGACCGAACTAATTTGACGCTACTGCTCGAAGACGAAAGCCAGGCAGCTAGTGAATTAGAAAGTATTGTAGACTTTGTGAGTTTTAAAAACAACGACAAAGAAGGTGCCGTAAAAGCTAAGAAAAAAGAAAGTGGGATAAACTTTTCGAATGCCGTAAATCTTAATATTGACGTGCCCGAAGAGGCTCAACTTAATATTTTGATGGATCCCGTAACTGGCGATTTAATGACCGTTAAAGGCCGTGGTAAATTCAACGTGGGTTTTGACAACAACGGCGACTTGTTTATTTTGGGTAAATATGACATTGTAGACGGATCGTATAATTTGACGTATCAGATTATTCAAAAGAAGTTTTTGATAAACGAAAACAGCAAGAGCTATATCTCGTGGTCGGGTGATCCTATGAATGCCGATTTGTCTATTTCGGCCGAATATAAATTAGGTAGAAAAGCATTAGATAAATATCCGTTTGACGCCACAGTTTCTGAGCTTAAAGACGCTAAGTTTAACATCCCACTTGAAGTTGATTTGGTGGTTTCAGGTATACTTTCGAGTCCAGTCATTAACTTCCAATTGGTTGTAAATGAAGACGATATTGGCAGCTATAGCAAACAGTTTCAGTCGCAAGGTTTTGCTGTAAAAGACAGCAAAGGCATAAAGACCTTGGGTTCTACATCGAAAGACAAAGAAGAAAAAATCAAAGACCAAGCCATCATTATGTTAGTAACTGGGGCATTTAGTCCAGAGTCTTTGATAAGCAACATTACGAGTGCAGAGAGTTACGAAAACTTGGCCCGCAAAACCGCCAGTGATCTCATAACCTCGCAGCTAAACCGATACGCAGGAGGTATTATAAAAGGTATAGACCTAAACTTGGGTTTACAGTCGGGTTATAACTCAACCAACGACAGCCGAAATACCAACCTGAACCTCGGTGTAAGTAAAAAACTGGCCAACGACAGACTGATAATTTCGGTAGGTAAAAACTTTGAACTAGAAAATAAAGATCTGAGGTCAGATGAGATTTTTGACAACATTACCGCCAACTGGATCATCACTAAAGATGGACGCTACCGACTGAATATTTTTAGAAAAAACTTAAACCAAATGGTGATAGAAGGTTCTGTGGTTGAGACAGGACTCGGATTTGTGATTGCCATCGACTATGAAACTTGGAAAGAACTTTTAAAGAGAAAATGAGAATTTCTACATACATATTGATTCTTTTGGCTTCGGCTTTGGGGTTTTCTTCCTGCAAAATAGCGAAGCACCTTCCCGAAGGCGAAAAGATATATGTAGGTGCTGCTATAAAAATGGTGGAAAACGACTCTACAGGAGCCAAAGCACCGCTTGATTTGCAAGAAAACTTAGATGGAGTCTTGAGGCCACAGCCCAACACCACCACATTTATAAAGCCGTATCCATACAAAGTGGCGTTTGGTTATATGATAGGTGAGCCAAAGTCTGAGAAGGGTTTACGTGCGTGGTTAAGCAAAAAGTTAGGTGAAAAACCGGTATTTATAAATGAAAAAACGATTGAAAAAAACGCCGACAATTTACGTGATTATCTAAAGACAAAAGGGTATTTTGAGGCAAGTGTAAAGGGAGAATTAAAGACAGGAAAAGTTTCGGCTAGTGCTGATTATACGGCAGTTTTAAACAGCAGAAAAAGAATAGACTCGGTGTGGTTTTACGAAGGCGAAACCACTTTTGAACAAGATTTTTATAAGGCCGCTTACAAGTCTGATTTAGGAGCATATTTTGATTTAGAAACAATCAAAACCGTTAGAAGTGGCATAGAAAGTAAGCTTCGTAAAAACGGGTATTACTTTTTTAAACCTGACTATGTGGCCATTGAGGCCGATACGCTGATCTCCGAGGGAGGTATTTATATTCGGATTTTCCCGGCCACCGATATGCCATATAGTGCTCAAAAGCAATATCAAATAAATGATATTTTTGTAAATATTGATTCCCAAACTAAAATAGTGTCTAACGACGACCCAAATTCGTTTGACTTTTTTAGAGGATTGATTTTGGATGACCCAAAAAATAGCTACAAGGAAGAAATGTTTAAAGACGCCATTGCTTTTAGACCGGGTACTTATTACAATTCAGAACTCCAATCTATCACAAATAATAGGCTGGTGGGCTTGGCAAACTACAAGTTTGTTAGGTCGCATTTTGAAGTGGTAAATAGACTAGATTCTACGCTTTTAGATGTGTATTATAACCTCCAAACCCAAAAGCCGAAGTCTTTGCGTGCGGAGCTAAACGCCATTTCGCGTTCGAGTGGTTTGGCGGGTTCGCAGCTGAGTATCAACTGGCAAAATATCAATACTTTTAAAGGTGCTGAGTTTTTGAAACTCTCTGTAAACGGTAACTTAGAGCTTCAAGTAGGTGGAAACACCGGTAGCGAATACAGAGATAACTACCGTTTGGGTTTTGATGGTTTACTGAGTTTTCCGCGTTTTTTAGCTCCATTTATTAAAATTGACCCAGAAGAAAGTAAAGTTTTGCCCAAAACACAAATCAAACTCGGTTACGAAAGCTTTATAAAAACAGGACTTTATAACCTAAATTCTGCCAGAGGGTCGCTAAACTATGCTTGGACCAGAGGCAGAGGAATAGAGCATTCCTTAAAGCCGATTGGAGTAAACTTGGTAAAGTCAAGCAACATTAGTACGGTATTTATCGATGAAATATTTAATGACCCTCGCTTATTGATAATCTTAGAAAATCAATTTATAGCAGGTGGTGGCTACGAAATATCGGTAAATCCTAAAACACACCATAAAGGGTACTTGACTTACAGAGGTGCGTTTGATTTTGCCGGAAATGCCTTCGGTTTAGTGGATAAAATACGCAATGACCCTGAAAAAACTGGGCGTATTTTCGGAGAATATTATGCTCAATACCTGAGATTTGAAAATGATTTGAGGTATAAAAGAGACGTTTCGCAACGCGTTACTTGGGCCAATAGAGCCATTGTGGGCGTAGGTGTGCCATACGGCAACTCGCTTCAGTTACCTTTTGTGAGTCAATTTTATGTAGGAGGAAACAACTCCCTTCGTGCATTTAGAGCCAGAGGTGTTGGACCCGGAACTTATGCACGTACAGGTTCACTTGCTGAGCAGTTTTTAGGAAACAATACCGGCGATATCAAAATAGAAGCAAATACAGAGATAAGATACAAAGTCAGTAACTTTATTAGCACGGCTTTGTTTGTTGACATGGGAAATGTATGGATGTTTAAAGACGAATATATCTACGGACCGGGAGCACTATTTAGCAAAAACTTCTATAAAGAAATGGCAGTAGGTACGGGTCTCGGGCTTAGGTTTAATTTCTCTTTCATTATATTCAGAATAGATTTGGCCACGCCAGTAGTGAAACCGTGGTTAGACTCAAGCGAAAAATGGGTTCTGAAAAATGTGCAGCCATTTAATAAAACATGGAGAAAAGAAAACATGGTTTGGAATTTTGCGGTAGGACTTCCATTCTAATTTAAACCCGTTTTAAGCATTAGGATTTCGGTATTATGGCTTAATTTTAAGAGGGTTTACGTACTGATTTTTAGTAATTTAAGGTTGTAATAGATTTTCTTGTGCATAGGTCTGTTTAAAACAAAAAAAAACATCGCTATTAAACGATGTCTCTCTTCTATTTCGGAAAAGGCGTAAGATTAAAGATCTTTGAACTCTACCAAAAACTTGGCAAACTGATTTTCGTTTAGCACTTCTTTAAGTTCATTGTGATACTTCTCTTTTGTAGTTGATAACTTCGCCGTATCGTTACTCTCTCTCAGTCTTTTTATTACCTTGGAGTTCACTACGTTTATCATGAGTATTTTTTCCTCTTGGGCTGCATCAAGGCTCAAAACCGAAGTCATTTTGGTTGTGAGAGCTTTGGCTTCGGCCTCTGGGCTAGCTATCGTAGCACTTTGAGTACCGGTGTTTGGAACTGTCCCTGGTGCACATGCAATAGTACCAAACAAAAGGGATATAAAAAGTAATTTTTTCATAGTAATTCGCTATTTAATAGTGATTTAAATGTTTCCATATTTTTCCAAAAACTTCGAATATTGATTTGAGCTCAATACCTGCTTTATCTCGTTTTTGTATTTTTCTTTAGTTGTAACTATTTCTTGAGTTTGGTTATTGTCCTGTAGTTTTTTTAAAATTGCAAAATTCACCACATTTATCAATAGTACCTTTTCTTCTTGCGTATTGTCGAGGTTTAATACGGTTTTCATTTCTGAGGTAACCCTTCTTGCTTCCATTTCTGTGCTAGACTTTGAACTCAAAATGCTGCTGCTCGGAGTAGTGACACACGCCACTGCCGAAAACAAAATAAACATCCCTAGAAATAAGCTTCGTGCTTTCATTTTTTTAGTTTTGATTGAATACAAATCTGCGTATTAACTTTCGATATTACAAACCATTAGATAGCAATATATACGAAGGTTTTGTTAATGAAGATGTTAAGAGATTATACCTACTGGCCTGCCAATCTCATCATATAAATTATTTGTCAGGCTTCCGATGTTAATTTCGGATACATCTGCAAGGTCAAATGGCCGCAAAACTGCCACTATTTCGTAGTCTCTGACCCTACGCCATATCGGACGCATGGTGCCGCCGTAGCTGCCAGTTTCTGCCAATGGGTTCCATTGGTATTGGGCATCTACAAGCGTTCCTCTAGGGGCCATTATGGGCGGCAAGCCTGTGTTTCTATAGTCCAGATGGTCGGGGTGTGGGAGTCCGATAGCATGTCCAAATTCATGGGCCGCGGTGGTAGACTCTCCGAGGTTGTCTGTGATGAGCCAATGCCCAGAGTTTTGACCAATTCCGAAGCCCATCATAGAGCGTTCGGCGGTGTTTTTTTCTTCTATTCGAATGAAGTTTTCAGCATAACTAAGGTTTGAAATGCATTTCTCTAAGATAGTTTCGGCCGAATGGCACACATAATCTATCGAAAATATTACTTCGTATGGGAGTTCGTTTACTTCAAAGATTGCTTTGGGTTCGTTCCAAAGCGTATTTATTTCTAAAATTATCTTTTCTGCCAAAATAGGCTCCGCAAAACTTCCGTAAAAATTTAGTGTAGCCGATATCGTAATGCTTTTTGTGTCGTGATTTATTTTGGCAATTGCAGACATATATCAAAAGGGTACGTAAACCACTTTTTTTGTTTCAAAAAATTCTTCTTCAAAAAACGTAGGCAAGTCATATATTTTGTACTTACGTTTAGTTTCTGCCATTTCTTCTTTTAAGTCTCCGCCTTTCAAATACAAAATGCCGTTGTCGAGCGTATTAAAGTGGTTTCTGTTTATTTTGTGTTTTATCCACTCCACAAAAGGCTCCATGCGAGTTACGGCACGGCTAACGATAAAATCATAAGAGCCTTGTATTTTTTCGGCTCTTTCGTGGTCTGCTTTTACATTAGTTAAGCCTAAGCCAGCCGCTACTTCGTTTACCACCTTAATTTTTTTTCCGATAGAATCTACCAAATGGAAGTTTACCTCAGGAAACATAATGGCAAGCGGAATACCCGGAAAGCCACCTCCTGTGCCCACATCGAGAATGTCTGAATCAGCCACAAAATTACAAACCTTGGCGATGCCCAGTGAATGTAAGACGTGTTTTTCGTATAAATGATCCATGTCTTTTCTCGAAATCACGTTTATTTGGGCATTCCAGAGTTCGTAAAGCTCTCTCAACTGTCCAAATTGCTTTTTTTGAGTTTCGGTAATCTCAGGAAAATACTTGATGATAATGTCTATGCTGTCCAATTTGATGCGTTTTTTTTACAAAGATAATTGTAAGTATCAAAAAGCAATCTATTTAAAGCCGCCTTAAGGCTATTTTTTGTTTCTTTAGAAAGTCTAAACGTTGACTTTCGTAAATAAACCGTATTTTTGCACACCAAAAAAATACAATTTATATGTCTGTTCAAATCGCTCCGTTTTCTAGTGCCATAGCCACTTACTTGGCTGATAAGTCTTATTCAAGTGTTTTTGTTATTACGGATACCAATACCAAAAAGTATTGCTACCCTTTAGTGAGAGATTTGTTGCCAAAGCACGTACATTTTACTATCAAAAGCGGAGAAGAGAACAAGACTTTGGCTACCTGCGAACTCATTTGGGAAGCCATGACCAACGCAAACCTTGACAGACATGCCTTAGTGATTAACCTCGGCGGTGGTGTAGTAGGCGATATGGGAGGGTTTTGTGCGGCCACTTACAAAAGAGGCATTGACTTTATTCAGGTACCCACTACGCTTCTGGCTCAGGTAGACGCCTCGGTAGGAGGTAAGTTGGGTATCGATTTTCACGGGTTCAAAAATCATATAGGGGTCTTTACTTTGCCTCAGTCGGTGCTTATCGATGCCGATTTTTTGAAAACACTGCCAGAAAGAGAGCTCCGTTCGGGTTTTGCAGAAGTAGTGAAACATTGTTTGATACAAGACGCCAACAAATGGTCCGAAATAAAAGTAAAAGATCTTGCAGACCAAAACTTGGCTGATTTGATTGCCCATTCGGTAGAAATAAAGAAAAAAGTGGTAGCAGCTGACCCAACAGAAAAAGGCTTAAGAAAAATTTTGAACTTCGGACATACGCTTGGCCATGCCATTGAAACGTTTTTTCTTGATCAAGGAAAAAATAGATTATTGCACGGCGAGGCCATTGCTGCGGGCATGGTAGCTGAGTCATATATTGCTTTTGCTAAAAATATGATTTCGGAGAAAACATTATCTGATATTGAGGAGTTTATCTTTTCAGTGTACGGAAATGTTTCTATTTCGGAGGCCGATTTTGACAGTATCATAAAACTGACATTGCAAGACAAGAAAAACAAAGGAACCGAAGTGAGAGCTTCAGTTCTTAACGGCTTAGGCTCATGTGCTTACGATGTGGTGATTACCAAAGCAGATATGAAAAAGGCTCTTAAATACTATTCAGGGTTGTAATTGAAAGTATTTTAGTAATTATTGAAATAGAATTTAGTTTTTGTTCTTGCAAAATCAAAAAACTTTGTAAATTTATTTTACTTTAGTCAACTGATTAGTAAAGAATTACGTAACTGTAGAAACCTAAACTTTTATTATATGAAAAAATTACTATTTATTGCTTCTGTGTTAGTCGTTTCACTTTCTGCCTGCAATTCTTCAAGAGTAATGGTAGACAATGATTACAGTTACGATACCGACTTCACCACATACCGCTCATACAACTTCTTAAACTGCGAAATTGACACCTCCAATATTTGTTCTGAAATTCAAGACGCAATCAGAAGACAAATGAAAGCCCGTGGCTACAAAATCTCAGATGAAGCTCCTGGACTTTTGGTTAGTTACAGCATCATCAAAGAGCGTGTAGGCTACAAAGGCTACTTTCAGCCATCGCTTGATCGCTGGGTAAATAAATATGACAATGAAGACACCTACAAGGTCCAAAACTTTAATTTTGGTGGAGGCATGATCTTAGTTTCGCTGCTCGATGCCGAGTCTAGCAGATTAATTTGGAGAGGATATGCATCGGGTGTTTTTAATAAAAAAGTAAACAAGCCCATCAACTACTACAGAAGCGTAGTGAGGAGCATATTTGATCAATATCCGCTCTTTGCGGCAGGCGAAAAACCACGAAGAATAACCGATATGTAAAATGAAGCGAATTATATTCAGCCTCATTCTATTAGCTAGTCTGTCTTCTTGTTTCCGAAATCGTGTTTTTGTGGAGCACGATTATAGGTATTCTTTGGGTTTTGAAAATTACCTCACCTATAGTTTTGTGGACTGTCCGCGAGATACCAATTTTTTATGTGAAGATGTGCAGCAGGCCATTATGGCCCAAATGCAAGCCAGGGGATACCGATATTCGGGTAGTAGTCCTGACTTGTTTGTAAATTTTCATGTGTATTATGACGCCATAAAATATACCGGATATGACCAGCCCACTATGGGTTTTTGGTTAAACGACCTCAATGAAGAAGAAAAATATAAACAAGTGAAATACAGCCTCAAAAAAGGCACACTGATGATTTCATTGATAGAAGGCCAGTCGTCTGAAATTGTTTGGCGAGGCTATGCCACGGGTATATTTAACGACCATTCGAATAGGAAAAGTTACTTCAAAAATATTGTCACCACCATATTTGCGGAATACCCGTTGTTTGCCACCGATGTAGCTTGGAGAAGGTCAAAATTAAATAAGAGCATCTAAAACAAGGCTTTTTTTGTAACTTCGATTCTAGTTTTACTATTTATCAAGAAATGCCCGTTTGAATGTTTGCCCCATATTCGCAAGTTTTAAGTTTGCCTGACGTACTTCATCTGCTGAGAAGGCTCTCTTTTTCTGTGGATTGGAAAACCGCTCAAGGTTTTGTGGGTAAAAATTCAGATGCTGTTATTGAGCAAATTCTTAATGCTGCCCAAAAACCGCCTGCACTAACAAAATTCCTTTGGTTAGATATTGGATTCCCTTCTTTTTGGAAGCTTTCGGGTGAGGAAAGGCAAAGACTTTCTGACGATTCTTTCCGACGGATGTACCAAGAAAACTATGAGCTAAAGCGAGAATGGATGAAGCAGATGACGGTTCAGCCCATAAGTTTTGCAGACAAAATGGCTCTGTTTTGGCACGGGCACTTCACCACCAAGTTCGCTATCGACGATTTGTTTCCAGCATCTTTGATGTATAAGCAGTTAGAGCTTTTTAGAAACTTTCATCAAGGGAATCTTCGACTTTTGATTGAATCTATCATTGAGGATGGGGCCATGCTCGTTTATTTGAACGGGAAAGACAATACTAAAAATGCCCCAAACGAAAATTTTTCAAGAGAACTATTAGAATTATATACCACTGGCATTGGGCACTATAGCGAAGACGACGTAAAAGAAGGAGCACGTGTGTTTACAGGTTGGAAAGTCAATATTTTTACCGAAGAATGGCAGTCTGTTCCTATTTTTAAATCATTTGTTTTTGCCCTCGACCATGACTTTGGCGATAAAAAATATTTAGGAGAAACCATACGTCCGTCAAGTACTTTGTCACAAGAAAATGCGGTTAAAGATGAGGTTAAGCAATTGGTTGATATTATTTTGAGGAAAAAAAGTGTGGAGGTGTCTACTTTTATTGCCGCTAAACTTTTCCGGTATTTTGTGTATAGCAACCCCAAAAAAGAGGATGATGCCTTGATAGCTCAACTTGCGAGTAAATTAAGATCAAGTAACTGGGAAATTAGACCCGTTTTAGACCTGCTTTTTAAATCTCAGTTTTTCTTTTCTGAAAAAGTTAAAGGAGTTCAAATAAAAACACCAAGCGAAACTGTGGTGGGTATTACCAAACATTTTGATGTAAAAGAAGACTGGAAAGAGTGGGTAATGCTTACCATGGGGCAGGAGCTGCTCAACCCGCCAAATGTGGCAGGCTGGCCCGGGTATAGGAAATGGATGGATACCCGTACGTTGCCTTTTGCTATTCAGCAAATGTCAAGTTTTATTTGGAGTCAAACCAACGTCAATATGGTGAACTGGGTCAAGCAATTTCAAAATCCAGAAGATGTAAACACGCTGCTGCCCCAGATTTTAAGTTTGTTTTTTGCAAAAGAACCCACCGCCGCACAAATATTAAAATATAAACAAGAGCTTTTGGGTTTAATTCCTGAATACGAATGGCCAAATATGTTAGAAACTGTGGAGTCAGCCGCTTTTAGGCTAAAGTTATTGATGGTGGCAATTTTTAAATCTCCTGATTTTCATCTTTGTTAAGAATTATGAATAGAAGAAAATTCTTAAAATATAGCACCGCAGGTTCGCTCTTAACTTCGAGTCTCGCATTTGGCAAAATACCCGTTTTAGCTAGTGGTATAGACATGGCAAATCCGGGAGAAAATATTTTAGTTATCATTCAAATGTTTGGTGGAAATGACGCTCTCAATACCATTATTCCGGCAGACAATGACTTGTATTATTCTTCATTCAGAAGAACCTTAAATATTCCAAAAAATAAAGCACTTAGACTTTCTAATACCACTTCTTATCTGCATCCGGCCTTGGGCTATGGTACCAATGATGGCCTTTATGGCCTATTTAAACAAGGAAATTTGGCGGTTATTCAGGGAGTGGGTTATCCAAATCCAAACCTGTCACACTTTAGGTCTACCGATATTTGGTTAAGTGGAATTTTACCCAAAAACGACGCGGAGCGATTAGAGTCCGGGTGGTTAGGGAGATATATTGAAGGTGCGAATTTGGGTAGCGAGCATCCAAAGTGCATGAACATTGGCAAGTCTTCGTCGCTTTTGTTTCAAACCGGAAGTGAAGATTTAAGTATCGGGCTCGAAAACCCAAAGGATTTTTATGAACAAGGCAAAGACTTGCTTTCTGGAGAAAGTTTTTTGAGCGGCGAGTCTGATTATGTGACGGAGCGTAACTTTTTGTTAGACCTTAGCATTCAGTCTAATAAGTACTCTAAGATAGTTAAAGATGCTTTTGACGCTGGTAAAAACACAACTTCATATTCCGACACAAAACTAAGCAATGAACTAAAATTGGTCTCTCGTCTAATATCTGGCGGACTAAAATCAAAAGTCTATTTATTAAGTATCGATGGTTTTGATACCCATGCCAACCAAGGCACAGTGGATGGCAAACAGGCGGCCCTATTGACTGAAATAAGTGAGGCCGTGAGTGCATTTATGGCGGATCTAAAAGCTCAAAATCTTTCTAAAAAAGTATTGGGAATGACCGTGAGTGAGTTTGGCAGAAGGCCAAACCAAAACGACAGTGGCGGCACAGACCACGGTGCAGCAGGAGCTATGTTTGTTTTTGGAGAAGAGGTAAATCCTACGGTTTTCGGCGAATCTTTTGGTTTTTCAAACTTAGATGCAAACAAAGATTTCAAATATCAGTTTGACTTCAGAAGCGTATATGCCGAGATATTATACAAATGGTTTGGCGAAGAAAAATCTAAAGGAAATTCCATATTAAAAGATTCGTTTGACTTTTTGCCGGGAGAAGTACTTCGTAAAAAGTTTTCGCCAGGCGAAATTTTAGGAAAAGAGCGGAGCAACGAAAGTATGATTTATCCAAACCCTACCCCAGATGGCAATGTGGTGGTAGAATTGAATTTGTCTAAGCCAGCATTGGTTTCCATATCTTTTACAAATGCAAGGGGAGTAAACTTTAATGTGGTTTCTGAGGTACCTTTTGGTGCAGGAAAACAGCAATTTCCTATGAATTTATGGGGAGGGTCAGGGCTTTATTTGGTAATAATTCGTGTTGGTGAAAACATTAATACACATAAAATTATTTGGGTATAATGTGCTTTTTGTTCTTTTGAAAGTAAAGATTTTGAAGACCAAATGTGCTTTTTTGTAATCTAAACGACAAAGTGCTGTATGTCCATCTGTTAATTTTACTTTTGAAAATTTTAAACATCACTAAACAAAAAGAAAATGAAAATCTACAATAAATCAATTTCCATTTTAGCATTAATACTTGTTACTTCGTCGGTTATTTTTGGCCAAGATTGGAAGCCCACCGACGGTAAAGCCAATTTTACGATTAGAATGTTAGGAGCCAACGTAGACGGTAAGTTTGGAAACTTAAAAGCCAACGTGAGGTTTAGTGGAAATGACCCAAGTTACATATCAGCTACTGTAGATGCCTCTACTTTAGATACTGACAATAGCCTTAGAAACAAACATTTAAAAGAGAAAGAAGAGTTTTTTCAGGTAGATAAATATCCAACACTAACTTTAACAAGTACCCAAATAGGAAAAACTGCCGATGGCAAATATCAAGGTACGTTTAGGTTAACTATTAAAGATGTAACCAAAATAATCAAAGTTCCTTTTACTTTTTCTGAATCAGGAAATCAGGGTGTATTGAAGTCTGATTTTGTGATAAACCGTAAAAGTTGGAATTTCGGGGGGAATACGCTCGGAATGGCTGATAATGTGAAAGTTAGTTTACTATTAAATGTAGTAAAGTAAGTTTTAGGGAATATGATGAAATTAAAGATTTGGGCTCTTAAGGTTTTTAAATTTGAATTTTGGCCGTGGCAAGTTTTCTATTTGCCACTTATTCCCTATTACCTTTATTTAGCTTTAAAAAACAGGGATTTATTTTTCCCAGCAAACGTAAATACCTCCTTAAAAGCGGGTGGTTTTTTTAAAGAAAACAAAGCAGAAGTATTACTTAATATTTCGGAAAAATACCTACCTAAGTCTATTTTAGTCGAGAATACGCATGCTCAAATAGATACCTCAGCATTAAACTTCCCGATGGTTGCAAAGCCGGTTTCTGGTCAAAGAGGTAAAGGGGTAACTAAAATTTTGGATAATTCGCAGCTTTCGGTTTACCAGAAAAGTTCCATTGAACCCTTTGTGCTTCAGGAATTTGTCGATTATCCAATTGAGCTTGCGGTGCTTTATTCGCGGTTGCCGGGTCAGGCTAAGGGTATTGTTTCTTCTGTAACATCAAAGGAGTTTTTGACTATGGAAGGCGATGGGCAACAATCCATCAAAGAATTGGTATTAGAAAAACCACGTACAGCAATGCTTTGGGAAACTCTTCAAAAGAATGTTAAAATTAATTGGGAACAAATACTTGATAAAGGAGAGAAAAAGCTGCTCGAACCCATCGGTAACCACTGCAGAGGTACGGTTTTTTTAAACGAAAAAAATATTGATAAAGAAAAACTGGCCAATGTTTGCGATGAGATTTTGAAAGATTTTGAAGGGTTTCATTATGGTAGATTCGATATGAAAGTGAGTTCGGTTTCTGAGTTGTATGCTGGCAAAGGCATTCAGGTTTTGGAGCTGAATGGCGTAAATGCGGATGCGGCACATATTTTTGATCCAAATTACTCGCTTTTTCAGGCCTATAGCGATGTGATGTGGCACTGGAACAGGCTTAGCGAAATCTCACTTGCCAATATTAAAAATGGTGAAAGGATCAAAAGTGCTCATAATTTATTTAGTTTTTATAAGATAGTTTTCCCCAAAGAGTCGGCACTAGCTACTTGATGGAAAAATAATTTAAACTAAACCTCGCAATCGAGAGTTTATCCCTAAGCTTTTATTTAAGTGGGGTTTAGGTTTGAAAAAAGACTATTCCTGCTTATTTTTGAAATACCTAAACTATTAAAACCTATGCTCCAAACTTCCCAATACTGGTATCTACACGATCACCCACTTTTTGATGCACTTAGCTCGCAAGACCTTAAGGAGATTTGTTACATAAGTAAATATAAAACTGCTCGAAAAGGTGAAATTATTTTCTTTTCAGAGGAAAATCAAGATCGAGTTTTTACTTTAAAAAAAGGAAGTATAAAAATCGTGAAAGTAGACGAGGAAGGCAATGAACTGGTAAAAGACATTCTCAAAAAAGGGGATATGTTTGGGCAGCTGGCTCTCAGTCACAATTCGGAAGACGAATATGCTGTGGTGATATCCGAGAGTGTGGTTTTTTGTAGTTTTAAGTCTTCCGATTTTGAAAAATTTATTCAACAAAACCCTGACCTCGCCCTTAAATACACCAAATGGATAGGTTTTTGGTTTAGAAGACTCGAAAATCGATTCTCGAATATCATGTTTAAAGATGTAAGAAGTAGGTTGCTACATTTCTTCTATGATTTTGCAAAAGATCAAGAAATAGACGAAAATGGAATAGTGGTTTTGCCCAATTATCTTACCCACCAAGACATCTCAAGTTTGATTTGCTCAACCCGCCAAACGGTAACTTCGCTACTCAATACGCTCAAAAGCGAGGAGATGATTGACTATTCGAGAAAAGAAATGTCAGTCAATTTGCCGAAAATCAAGGCATCTTTAAAAATTAAATAGTTAGGTCTTTTAGCCGACATTTAGATTTTTTGGTTTTCGTATTTTTACATTATAAACAATGAAACAATATGAAATACACAATAGCACTTTTACTTTTCACTCTGATTTCTTGTAGTAAATCTGAGGTTGCTGCTGACTCAAGTGGCTCTACTCAAACTAACAACATGACCGATGGAGGTGCCGTAAACACTACCGGAAAGAAACTTTTGTTTGAAGGGAGTTTTACAAATGGAGCACACCCAACCTCAGGAAAAGCTGGTATTTATCAAGATGACATGGGGGAAATTACCTTGGTTTTCGATTCCTTTAAGACAGATGCGGGTCCAGATCTTCGTATCTACATGGCCGAAGACAAATCGGTTTCAAATTTTATAGAAATCACCAATAAAGTGGAGAATGGAAACAAGTCGTATGTATTGCCCAAAACCTGGGACAGTGCCAAGCAACGCCAGGTGCTCATTTGGTGCAAGCAGTTTTCGGTATTGTTTGGTTCAGCTGACTTAAAAGCTAAATAACTAAGGATATGAGGTTTAAAATATTAACTATAGTGGCGATTTTTATCTCCACCATGGCAGGGTATGCTCAGGTAAAGTCGTTGGATTTTGCTTTAGCGGCAAAAAACGGTGTAGCACCTTCTTTTTCATTTGAAAACAAATATAACTTTGGAGCAAAAAAAAGACTTTCAATAGCCTATGGAGCCAGAGCGAATGCATATTTTGGAGGAGCAACTGACTATATCACTGCCCCGGCACTGTTAACTTCGGGTAAAAGAAGCCTTGTAGCTTTTTTTACCGAATATAAGCCTGACAAACTCGATACTTTACGTTTAAGTCAGACTGCTACTTTTTCGTTAAACTCTAAACTTGCTCTCGCATATAATTTTAAAAAGTCTGAGATTGGATTTAATATCGACTTGTTTGGGTTTACGTTTGGTGGCAAACAAACGGGTGTTTTTCAAGCCTCCGAATCAAAAAGCCTCAATAACCTTTCAGTGTCAGCAAAGCCAACCTTGTTTAATGCCCTGCTAATTTCTGATAGCGACCGTGGAAGCTTAAACTCAGAACTTTATTATAAAAGATATATCAACGAAAAATCGGCGTTACGGTTTGGCTTGAGTTTTCAGTTTGTGGAATATACCACCGACCGAATTCTGACTTTTGAAAACGACAGGTTTCGACTCAAAACCTTGATGCCGTTTGTAGCGTATAGTTTTAATCCCTTTAAAAAATGAATCAAAGAACCTATCATTTGTCTGTAATTCAGCAAGTTGCAGATTTAGTCTCAAAAACAGATTCTTGCTCGTTTACTTTGCCGCTCTCGGTTTTGGGAGGTGCTAGTTTAGGGCAACATGTGCGGCACATTGTGGAGTTTTATGTGTGTCTTGTAGACGGAATATCGGCTTCTGAAGTAAACTACGAAAAACGAAAAAGGGACCTTGATTTAGAAACTGTCCCTGCTTTTGTACTAGAAAAAATCAGCGAAATACAAGGTGTTTTAAATAATGTCTGTTTTGAAAAAGAGCTCGTTTTAGAACACATAATTTGCGATTCTGTGGCAAAAGTAAACAGCACGATTGCCCGAGAGTTGCTCTATTTGGCTGAGCATACAGTGCATCATTTTGCCTTGATAAAAATTGGCATTGTTCAACATTTTCCTGATATAAAACTTCCTCAAAACTTTGGAGTGGCAGACTCTACAGTAAGACATCTTCAAAAAAAATAATTATGTGTTTGTTAACGTATATTCCTTATGCAAACGGTGGTTTTGTGGTTACCTCAAACAGAGACGAGCACATAAACAGAAAGCGGGCGTTGGCTCCCAAAAGGCTAAAAGTTGCCGATAAAGAGCTGATTTGTCCGGTAGATCCGGTTTCAAAAGGTACATGGATTGGTACTTCTAGCTGCTATACAGTGGTTTTGCTCAATGGCGGCTTGGAAAAGCACATTGCTACGCCACCTTACAAAATGAGTAGGGGGCAAGTGGTTTTAGAATGTATAAAATATAACAAGCCTATTGAATTTTATGAGCAGTTTGATTTTTCGGGTTTTGAACCTTTTACTTTAGTTATTTTTTATAACAATCAGCAAAGCCCAATCTTGGAGATAGTATGGACTGGAACTGAAAAAATCAAAACGGAAATAGACAATACGCAAACTAGAATTTGGTCTTCTTCCACTCTTTATAATCGTGAAGCTCGCCAAAAAAGAGAAGCGTGGTTTACTGATTTTTTAACCGAAAATAAAGACGAAATTTCTGCCGATGATCTTTTGGAATTGCATCATTGCGGCGGAAGCACCGACAAAGAAAATGGTTTTTTGATGGCTAGAGAAAATGGTATCAGAACTGTAAGTATGACACAGATAGAACTCAAAGAAAATACGAAAATGATCCAATACAACGACCTTGTTCAAGGTATTTCTAAATCTTACAGAATTTATTAAACTTCCAGTTCTCCGTTTAAGTTAGTAGTCAAAAAATCAGACATGAGGTCAAAGTAGGGCCTCATTTTTTGAAAAATAGCCACTATTTTAAGATGAAAATTAGGGTCGAGCACTTCCTTGTCTGCAAAATCGTGTTTTAGAATAAACTGTTTTGGTTTCACTAAATCTATATTTTCGTCTTCTTTATCAAATCCCTTAGGTGCAGTTTTTACTTGCTCGCCGTAGACACTTCCAAAAGTCTCCATAAATTCCTTAGATGTGATTATCGCTTTATAATCTGCATTTTCTATTAATATTCGCTCCCGTATTCTCTTCAGATCTTCGGGATTTGGTCCCCAAAAACCACCCGCCACAAAACTATTGCCGGGCTGAATATGAAAATAATAAGAGCCCCGTCTGGTAGCAGTGGCTCTCTTAAAACTCGAAGAAAAATTTATTTTGTATGGCGTTTTGTCTTTTTTGAAACGCACATCTCGGTATATTCTATGTAGGCTTTTGGCTCCCGAAGGGGTTTCGAGTACATCTGTTTTTGTTAATTCTTGATAGACTTTCTCTGCCAAAACTTTCATTTCAGCTAAGGCTTCCTCATATTGATCTTTATGCTCTCCAAACCACTCGCGGTTATTATTTTTTTCTAAAGTTTTGAGGTAATCAAAAACAATCTTATTCATGTTCTTTTTTTAGTAATTCAGGGCGTTTGGCTTGAAATCTTTTCAAACGGGGAATACTTACACCAACCACATAAGGCTGATATGGGTTCAGTTTTTCGTAGTTTTGATGGTATCCTTCAGCTTCCCAAAACTTCTCAAAAGGTACTATTTCAGTTACAATTGGCTTTGCATATATTTTAGCCTTCGTAAGTGAGTCCATATACGCTTCTGCTATATTTTTTTCTGAATCATTTTGATAAAATATGATAGAACGATATTGTGAACCAAAATCTGGTTTTTGGCCGATGGTTGTGGGGTCTTGGGAATCATAAAACACCTCGACCAAGGTTTTGAAATCGATTTTGCTTGGGTCATAGTATACTTCTACAGCTTCTGCGTGGCCGGTTCTGCCGCTTCCTACTTGCTCGTAAGTAGGGTTTTGTTGCGTACCTCCCGAATACCCAGAAATCACTTCTTCTACGCCTGTAAGTGATTCATAGACAGCCTCAACGCACCAGAAACAACCCGAAGCAAAATAGGCTTTTGAGAGTCCTTTTAGCTGTGCAGCTGACTTTGTTGTTTCCTTATTTTTCTTTTTTTGAGCTTGTGTACAAGAGAAACTAAAAATTCCGATTAGTATAAATGCCGAAATCCGTACGATTTGATTTTTCATATTTGTATTAACTTTTAAAGCGTACAATAATAACGGCTAAACCCGCCATATAGTTGGCGAATTTTAATAAAACATCTTTTTTTTTGGAGATTATGTCGCCTAAATTACTCAGTCGAAAATAGCATAAACCGCAAATGAGGCTAGCCAGTGGTCGCCGCCGTAGTTTCCTGAGGTTACATTGGGTAATGTTTTTGTTAAAAAATCTGATGAAGTTTTCTCAAAAATCGCTTTGTATTTGTTTTTTGGGGAAAGAGATTTTGCTATTCCTTTAAAACACCACGCCCTGCTTAAACTTAGGCCGTCGAGATGAACGATCTGAAAGTCAGTTCTGTCACTCACCACCGGTTGGTTCAGTAAGTTTTCTATTGAAGTTTTGTCCAAGTATTTTTTAAACCATTTCTCAAATTCTCTCGCAGACATAATTCTTCTCATCAAGTCGGCCACTTCAAGGCTAGGGGATAAAAAGTCAGAACCATCGGGTTCCATGTAAGCCGGTGCGTTTTGTTGGTGTTTGTAAAATGTGTTGGCTTTTTCTGTAATCGCATTTTCAAATGCTGTTTGTTTTGCCTCACGAGCCCAATCTAACGCAAAACAAAGGCCAAAAGCCGTGTTTGGGTGAACGCCAGTGCGGTTCGGATAGGTTTGTTTCGGCAGAAAATCAGACCAAAGGCTTACGATACTTTCGGTTAAGGGCTGTAGGTTTTGATGCCATTCTTTTGCTTTTGGGTTGTCCCAAGTGAGCAGTTCTTGGTCGAGTTTAAGGAGCCAGGCCCAGCCATATGTCCGCTCGAATGTTTTGGTAGTTTTATATTTTTTAAAGTATTCGGCTTCGATTTTTAGTTTATCAGCTTGTAAACTGTTTTCCAGCGTAGCCATTATTTCGTCTTTGTTCGCAATGTTCGGGTAGGTTTTGAGCAGTTTTATTAGCATCCAGTGTCCATGCACACTTGAGTGCCAGTCTAAACAGCCATAAAAACTCGGATGCAGTTCCGAAGGCAAAAGTCTATGGTCCTCGGGACCGTCTGAACTATGTCCAGTTTTATTTGGAAACTCCTGACTGATGCAATGTAAAGGTAAAGTAGAAAGCTGCAACGCTATTTTTTCTGAAAAAAGCTCTTGTGAATGACCCTCAAAACTAACTGATAGTAGCATAACAAATAAGACGATTTTTTTCATGGGTAACTTATTTTAAAGTTTTTGTTCGAGCCAAATAAATCCAAAAATAAAGATTGCAAACGCAAATCGCCACCAAAGTGAAATTTCTTTTTCTATTCTTTCAGCTTTACTTCCAGTCAGCGTTTCAGCAAAGCTATTGACATATTCAGAAGTGCGTTTTGCTTCTGCATAGTCCTTTTTATCAGTTACAAATACCTCTAGGCTGTCATTCAGTTTTTGCCAACCTTGTTTTTGAAACGAAAGGCTACCTTCGAAGGTAGATTCATTAAATTCTGATTGGGTAAACAATAGCGTGTCTTTAGTAGGAGTTACTAATTTATCAACTGACTTTGTAGCATTTGAGAGTGTTATTTTTTGGGATAAGCCTTTAATTATAGGTGCTTTAATGTCATAGATGTCTTTTTGGCTTGGGTAAATTTGTCGAATTATTTTTTGCCATATATTGGCATATCCCAGACTATCACCTGAAAGATAAAGTGGATACGTTTCACTGTATAAACTCACACCGATTTTCTGATTTTCGGCCGCCATTATATCTCCACTTAGTGTTTTAACTCTGTTGTTTTTATCGAATAAATACGGAAAAGCCAAGGCTCCTTCATTTGTTTCTATTTCTGATTCTGAGCTTATTTTCTTAATTGAAAATGCAGTTCCAAGGTTTTTGTTGATATTAGGTAGATCTTCTGCAGGGTTGTTTAGCCCCATTACCAATACGCTCTTGTTTTGATTTGAAAAACTTTTTGTTATGGCATTTCTTAAGTCTGAAGGGTGAATGACCAAAAGGTCAAAGTCGGCAGCAGGTTTATTAATTTTTGTGGACGATTTTATGTCTTTAGCTACTTGGGTTTTTATTTCTACTGTATGGCCATTTTTGGCAAACCAATTGGCCAAAGTTTTACTCTCAAAATCAGGATTATCCAAAAGCATCAGCACATTGAGGGGCTTTGGCCTAAATGAAAATATCTCTAAAGTTTCAATTGGCATTTGGTTAAAAAACAGTTCGAACTTATTTCTACCTATGCCCAAAAGCGGAAACGAAAGGCGAAATACATTTCCATTTGTTTGTATACTGTCTAGTGTCGTGTTGACACTTTTTGCAGTGAGTGTGCCAATATTTGCTATTTTTCCCCAAACCTCAACAGTTTCCCCTTGTTGGGCTACCGCCGGGTATTTAAGGTTTTGAATGCTGTCTTTTTCAAAATAAGGAATAAACGAAACGCCATTTGGGACTAAGTCACTCAAGTATTTTGTTTCAAAGTCATTTCCGACCACATAAACTTCACCTATGTTTTTTAACCAATCTGCATTTTCTTTGATTCTAGACTTTATTTCGGACTCGGTAAATATGGCTTTGGTTTTAAGGCTGTCGCTGATTCTAATAATTACTTCAGTAGGTACATTTTCTTTTGAGACTATGATTTTACCAGATTTTGCTTCTACATACCATGAAAAGGGAAAGAGTAAATTTAACAATGAGAGTATCAGTAAAACATGTAATGCGATTTTTAATCCCTTTCGTTTTTGATCTTTTTTATTCCAAAAATAATACACCAAACTTGCACTCAGTAAGCCAAGTAAAATCAATTGGATAGTTCCCAAAAATGATATGTTTTGTAGTTTACTCATATTATAGTGCGTCCCAGAATGCCTTTTTTAACTTTGGATTGCTCGTGGTGTTTTTAAAAGAAGTTTCACCCTTTTTTTCTCCACCTAAAACGTGAAGCAAAACTGTCTTCGCCTTGTTTTTTTCTTGGTTATTTAGGCTTTTTTGATTGGCTAGTTTTTGTAAAGTGCCCAAAATACTCAAGTCTGCCCTTGGTCCGTTACTTATCAAAACACCCAAGTTTTGACCTAAAAGCAATACTTTTTGGACTTGATAAGTACTTAAAGTGTTATAGTCTAAAAATGTCAAAACTTCTGCTGCAAGTGTTTTTACTTGGTTTTCGCTCAGTGTTTTCTCAAACTTCTGGTTTTCATTAAATTTGTTCAGTTCTCCAGTTAAGCGTTTTTCTTTTTCCTTAATTGGAGGCGGGTCAAAGCCTGTTTTTTTAACATACACCCGTGATTTTTGTTGTGCATTTTTTAGATATTCCAAGGCCTTGTTTTCAAAAGGAATGGCTTTTTCGGGCTCATATAATCTTAAATGTAACTCGGCTTGCCACATTTGTTCTAAGGCCATTTTTAACAAACTTTTGGTAGACTGCTCGTAATAGGTATTTAGCTCGCCGTCGTCGTGAGCATGCACATAATCTTCTAACAATGCCGCCACCGGGTCCTTGTCGCCACTCATAGGGTTGTCGGGAGCATGGTGATGCTCAGGTTCGGCCGAATGTTGGTCGTCTTCGTGGTCTTCGCTGTCGTGAGCATGCATAAAACCTTTTAGCATATTGCCTTCGTCAGCGTCATGTCCTGGTTCTGAATGTCCTATGTTTGTTTCAAATTCTTCGCCCAAATACTGCCCGTAACGCATACGAAGCACTTTTTGGTCAAAGCCAATCTCATTTGATTCACTGTTAAACGCTTCTTTTTTTATTTTGGCTTTCTTTTTTATCAGTTTTTCGGTGTCTATTATTATCTGTCTTTGGCTTCTAAAATATTCTGGAAGTATATTCATCGCCATGGTAGATAGCTCCGTGTCTTCATTGGCTGCTGTATCTTTAAAGACCACAAAATAGGTGTCCGATTTACTAAAATTTGGCTCGGGACTCTTGTTGTCAAATGCTGCCCAGTAGTAATACAGCTCGTCGCCGGGCGAAAACTTCAATGCTTTTAGGTCAATAGTTTTCTTTATTTGTGCCGACTTGAAATTTTGTTCAGAAATCGGAATTTTCAATTCTCTGAATTTTACATTTTCGCCACTTCCACGTGCTACGGTTGCTACCAAGTAAGCCTGTTTTACTTTAAAATCGTCGGATATTTTAGCAGAAATCTGAAAGGTTTTCGGGTCTTTCAAAAAATGCATTTTGTAAAGTTCTTTGCTAGTCGGCTCTATTTTGGGTGATTCATCTACTTTTGCCTCGATTCTATAAAAATCTGATTGATAGATCAAGGAATCCAAGTAAAAGGCTTTTATGCTGTAAAAGCCAGATGAAATTATGGTTTCACTTAATGCATAAGTACCGTTTTGCGTTTTTTTGAAGTTTAATTGCTGGTTTTTCTGATTCGCGAATTTTACCGTTAGGTTCTCTGTGTTTTCGAATTTTACTGTCCAAGTTGCATGCGATCCCACATAAGTCGAAATATTTAAATCTCCGGATTCTGTTTGTGGCAGACCTGTGTAGTTTGGAGGTGATATATGTACGCTGCTTTGTTTGTAAATTGGAAAAGTCGGGGTGCTTTTAGTTGAACTTATACGTTTTGCTTCTGAAATAATATCGTTTTGCTTTTGAGAGAATTTTAGATTTTTTACACCAAAAAACAAACTCAAAGAGCTTAAAAAGGCAATTAATAGATATTTTGAATATCGCAAAGCTCCCCAGTTAGTGGTGAGTTTTAAGTTTTCTATTCTCTCTAACTGAAGTTCCTCGGCTAAGTTTTTGTCTTTTTTATTTACCAAAGAAAGACTGTGCTCCAGGTTTGGGTTTTGTGCATGAAGAGTCTGAATGGCAGACGGATGTATTGGTTTTTTTATCCAAAAATAAATGAACCAAGCATTAAAAAAAACAAGTGATATAAAGAGACGAATACTAAAGTTTAGGTCAAAAATAGAAAGTAAAAAATACACACTGCCGCCAAGCAAAATAGATTCTGCCAGAAGCCTAAGTTTTAGCTTCCTTTCTTGAATATGTATGACGTTATTAATGTTTTGCATTTCTTAAACTTAGGTAGCGTTCCAGTCCAATTAACAGTAATAGCACTGTTGCGATTATATCATTAAGCAAAGGATTTCGTTTTTCGTTAGTGTTTTCTTTTGTTTTGAACAATGCCAAAACTTGGCCTTTTGTTTTAACATTCGATGAAGAAATTACGCCCCATTTTTCAAATAACATTTGTCCTAAAATCTCAGGCAGCTTTCCTTCGTAAATCTCTAAGTTTTCAGCAATGTTTAGCGTTTCAGGAATCGCTAAACTTGGATTGGTATATGATTCAAAATCGCCAATTAGAATCGTATTTTCATTTTTTAGGTCTTTTGAAAAATACAAATCTGGAGTTTCGGTTGTCGCGTAATCAAAACGTAATCCGTAGGTTTTTTCTAAAGCTCCTAGTCCTGCTTTTAATACATTTATGTCTGAAACCGATTTGTCTATTTTGGTTTTTATTGGGTTACTTACAGCGATTCTGCCTATCGGTGTTTTTGATATTTTTAGCTTTCCTTTTTCAGAAATTAGATATTCGTTTTCTGAAATTTTAAGGCAAGTCGTATTTGTAATGTTTTGTAAATCAATCAAATGTATCTTTGATTTTCCGGGAATGAAAATTTCGGGTGCAGTATTCAAAATATTTGAATGGTTTAAATAAACCTCAAAATTAGGCTTGTCTTGAGCGTTAAGTGTTTTCTGAAATTCTTTTATGTCAAGAGGCTTTTCTACGATTTCGAAATCTATGTTTTGAATCTCTGTCCCATCAACTAATACTACCTTCTCGCCTTTTTTTAGGGCTTCCGAAATCTCAAATCTAAAGGACTCAAGCACGCTTTGGTTTGATTCTAAAATATGAATTTTTGAATCGACTCCATTTTTTGATTTCAATAATATACTTGCTAAAAAAATACAAATTAGGGTAAATATCAAAAGCCTAATAATCAACAATAGAATCTCATCTAGCTTTATGCCTTTGGCACTTGTTTTTGTTTTTTCTGTAAGCCACTTGGTAGCAGCCCAAGGCAGCGGCTGAGCTTTTTTCTGGTTCCAAAAATGTATTGCTAATGGAATACTCAATGCCAGCAGTCCCCATAGCAATTGATTGTTTATTAATTCCATTTTACTTTTTTAAGTGCTTCTTTTATTACCTCAGCTATTGGCTGATTTAGCATGCATTTTTGTAAATGCACATGAGGAATCAGCAGTTCTTTTTCAATATTTTCTATATATGCTGATATGTTTTGTTGGTATTCTTTTCGGATACTTTCTGCGTCTAACTCTACGCTTTTACCTGTTTCTAAATCCACAAAGCGTTTCATCCCTTTGAGGTTTAGGTTAACTTCGTTTTCTCCCAAAATCTGAAAAATAAGTATTTCTTTTCCTGGCTTTGCCCATTTTTTAATGAGCTGAAGCATTTCCTCGTCTATTTGCAGGAAGTCAGTAGCCCAAATTAGCAGTTCTTTTTGTTTGCCACCAAAGTCTGGTAGTGTTTCAAACCTTAGCGGGCCGCTGGCTTTTGCATTTTCGAGGGTATATAATATCCGTTGAAATGTTTGTTTTCCTTGTAGTGCTAGAGGCTCCAGTTTGCTGTTTTTTAAACCAAAAAGATTCATAAAATCTCCTTGTTTATATCCTAAATACGCTATGGAGGCCAACAGTATTTTAGCATAATCGAGTCTCACTACGCCGTTTTCGGTATAGTTCATAGAGCCCGAAAGGTCCAACACAAAGTTGAGCAAAAGCGTACTTTCTGTAGCCGATATTTTTACTTGATGTTTGTTGGTTCTGGCATATAGTTTCCAGTCTATTTTGCTGGGGTCGTCGCCCGGTGTATAGTGTTTATATTGCTCAAATTCCACGCCCAAGCCAGACCTTTTGCTGGTGTGTAAACCCAAAGTAACCTGCTCACTTACCAATTTGGAAGCGATTTGTAGGTTTTTTACTTTTATAAGGTCTTTGGCTAAGGACATTTTGAGGGTTTACTTAATTTTTAATCAATTCTCTGACTACGTCGTCGGTCGTTATTCCTTCTGCTTCCGCTCTAAAATTGAGTGTGATTCTGTGACGCATAATCGGGAAAGCCAACGTTTCGATGTCTTCGGGTGTAACCGAAAATCTACCTTTCAGCACCGCTCGTGCTTTCGAACAGAGAATAAGTGCTTGTCCGGCACGTGGTCCTGCACCCCATTCGCACCATTTTTTTACATATTCAGATGTACTGGTTTCTGGTCTCGAATTTCTTACTATTTTGTTAACTTTAATAATCAAATCATCGTCAATATGTACTTGTCTCGCTAGTCCTTGAAGCTCAATCATATCTTCGGCCGAAAATACTTTTTCTACCTTTGGTTTGGCTGTACCTGTAGTAGATTTTAGTACTGCAAGTTCTTCATTTTCAGAAGGATATGCGAGTTTTATGTATAGCAAAAACCTGTCTAACTGAGCTTCAGGTAGGGGATAAGTGCCCGATTGTTCTATCGGGTTTTGGGTAGCTATAATGAGGAATGGTTTCTCTAAGTCATAGTTTGTGCCGCCATAGGTAACTTTATACTCTTGCATGGCTTCCAAAAGAGCCGCCTGAGTTTTGGGTGGGGTACGGTTTATTTCATCCGCTAGCACTATATTTGAGAAAATGGGCCCTTTGTTAAATTTAAAGAATTTCTTACCTGTTTCGTGGTCTTCTTCTAATATTTCAGTACCCAATATATCACCTGGCATTAAATCAGGCGTAAACTGAATTCGCTTAAACTGCATGTTGAGTGCTTCTGATAGTGTCTTTACCATCAGGGTTTTAGCTAAGCCGGGTACTCCTTCTAAAAGGCAATGACCACCTGCTAAAAACGAAATCAAAATTTCGTCTATTACCTCCGACTGTCCCACTATCACTTTCGCAATTTCGGACTTTAGTTCGGGTAGTTTATTTACTAATGCTTTGTATTTTTCTTTTGTTTCCAAAGTGCTCAAAGGGTTAATGCATAATTGATAATATTGACACTGAACTTGGTGTTGTCTTCTGCTAGCCACCGCTTGTTTCTGAAGTCATAGTCCCACTCGCAGCCGTAGTCTTTGTTGCTATAAAGCAGTCCAATTCTTCCGTTTACTTCTATGGCTTTTAGGTAGTCATGCACGAGGTCGTCTCCCCAGCCGTTAAGTTCAAAACTAGTGGTGGGTGGACCTTCAAATTTGAAGAAATTTGTATATATTTCGTGGGTGTTCGGTATTTTTTTTAGTGCTTTTTGACCAAAAATAATGCCCATTTCTTGTTCAAATGATTTTGCAAAAAGGCCGTCTATGTCGTGGTTGCAGTCATCTACAAACAAAAAACCGCCGTTTTCTACGTACTTTTTCAGATTGGCCCTTTCGGCTACGGTAAATTCTACAAGCTTGTGGCCGCTCAAATAACAGAATGGACTTCTGAATAGATTTTTGTCCGTCAGAAAAATGATTTTTTCCTTCTCGTCTATCGGAATTGTAGTGTATTCTACGAGCGAATTCAATACATTACTAGGCATCCTTTGGTCAGTATCCCAGTCTCCAGAGTTATATTGTATTCTTGTAAATACGAAGGGTTTCAAGCGTTTTTAGTTTTTTGATTTAAAGATACAATTTACTAAAAAATGCCTTTGTTTTTGTATTTTATATGCCAAGAGGCGGAAATTAATCGACGATTTTTACTTTTTTAAAATTGCCATCGTCTGCCATCTTTCTAAGACCATAATTTTTCGCAATTAAGTCCATAGCAGCTTTAAAATAGGTTTCTTCCGGATGCCCAAATGGTCGCAGTGGCATTACATCGTCTAATACCTTTTTGTTGGGTATAAAACCGTCTTTTGTACCGTAATTTGACTCGCCTTTTATGTTAAATATTTGGCACCAGGCAGGCAAAAGTCCGAATGGTTGCACGCCAGTTTCGTCGGTGATTACAGTCGAAATTACGTTTTTGCCATAGGTGTTGTCTCCTACCAAAATTACCTCCATGAATGGCTTTAGGCTGTTTATGACCAACTCTGCTGACGAAGATGTGGCGTGAGAAGTTAAAATATAGATTCTTGGTAAATTGATGTTGTTAGCTTCTGCCACAAAACCTCTGTAAGTGCTTGGGTCTGTTGGGTTATAGGGTTTCGAAGTCTGAGAAGCATTGCATATACCATGAAACATCTCACTTCCGGGTTTTAAGTTAGGTACTATAAGTGAGCCCAATACTTCTGCCGAAGGCGTGAAACCACCCGGATTAAACCTAAGGTCGAGTATAAACTCATCTATCTTTTGAAGTTTAAATAATAAGAAAGCATTTCTTAGGTCATTGTCAAAAAGCGGTTGAAACTGCGTATACACCAAATAACCCACTTTTTTAGTTCCAACCTGATGCAGCGAAAAATGCGGTATTGGGTTTTGTTGAAACAGCACTTTCTGCAAATTTACCTTTAGACTAGGTTCTGCTTTACCCGATGAATTAACATGCGAAACCTCAAATGTAGCGGCGTTTAGTTCTAAAAGTGCATCTACATTGCTGACAGTTAGCGAAGTATTATTTATTTTATCGATAATGTCTCCTCGCTCTATTCCTGCCTTTTGGGCCGGACTATCTTTAAAAACCAATGATACTGCCAGTTTAATATTAGGGGAAGTAGGATCTGCTTGATATTTAATGTATTTAAAACCGTATGAGTTTTGGTTTCCACTTAGTTGGCCTATCAGTTCGTCTGCCTTAAGTTTCATGATAGATACACGGTCAAAGTCTCCCACTTTTATCAAAATTGACCTGTAATAGTCTTCAGGGGCTAAATTTTTATTTGTATTTTTTTCCTCGGGCATTTGCGACTCCCAGAGGTAATATTTTTTCATTTGTTGGTAAATCCAAGTATCTTCTTTCTCATATTTTGCTGGTGTTATTACTGGCGGCACCACGGTTACGGTTGAGTCTTTTGTAGGGCTCGTAGGGTCGGTGGGTTCAGTTATCGTTTTTTTACAAGAAAAAAAAATACTTGTGCCAATAAATAAAAATAGAAGTATGTGTCTCAAAATTAGTTTTTTATGAATTTGTAAGATTTGACTTTGTCATTGAGGTATAAATTTAAAACATAAATTCCATCTGATAATTCACTTATTTGAATTTCAATGGAATTTGCATCCGAAACCTGAGTTTTAGCGACTTTTTGGCCTTTAATATTTATTATTTGGTAGGCTTTTGTTTTTTCAAATATGAGATTGTTTAATAAAAAAGGTGAAGCTTTTGCTTCACCTTAAATATGTTTGCTTTCAGCTAAAACTGTAGTCTGAAAGAATTGTTTTTTTACTTAAACTGCGTCGCTCAAACTTGAGAACGTAAATTCTCTAATTTTAAGCGGCGGCAAGAAATAGTTTTGGTCTGATTCTGTGCTCACTACTCGCTCCGACTTTCCAATGGTTTCGAGGTTGTTTAGCATAATGATCGGACTTTCATTAAATCTTAAGTTTTTGATCGGGAATTTGATTTTTCCGTCTTCTATATAAAAAGTTCCGTCTCGGGTTAGTCCTGTAAGCAAAAGCGTTTGTGGGTCCACAGGTCTGATATACCAAAGTTTAGTAACTAATATTCCCTTTTTGGTGCTTTTAATCATTTCTTCTAATGTAGCAGTGCCACCTTGCATAATCATATTGCTCGGGAAAGGAACAGGCTCTTTGCCTTGTTTTTTAGCCCAAAATCTAGAATAAGAAAGGTTTTTAACTACACCTTTTTCAATCCAACTCATTTTTTTGAGCGACTGACCATCACCCGAATATGGCGAACCTGGTAGCTCGGGGTGCATGGGGTCAGAATAAAAAGTGACGGCTTCGTCTACTATTTTTTCGCCTAGTTTGGTTTTGCCACCTGGCTTGCTAAAAAACGAACGACCCTCGTCTGCACTGCGGGCGTCCATTCCGAAAAATATATTTTCTAAGAGTACCGCCGCCGCCGTAGGTTCTAAAATGACGGTATATTTTCCTGGCTCTATGGCCTGTGCTGCGGCTGATGCCTTGGCTTTTTGCATAGCCACTTTGGTAGCTGCTGAGGTATCTAGTTTACTTACATCGCTAAATCCCTTGGCTACATAACCCGAGCCTTTTCCATCTTCGGTTCTTACGGTAAGCGAAAAGTTTACATTAGACTCTGGGTAATAAGCAAATAGGCCTTTAGAGTTCATCATGGCACTAAATCCATGGCGGTCTTCCATAAAACCCGCTGCCACTACATTATCTTTTCTACATAAATCCAAACTTTTAGAGACCATCTCTGCTCTACTCATTGGGTTTGTTTTGGCTGTAGTTTCAAAATACCCTTTTGGTTTCAAATAGGTTTGTGGGCCTACTGGCTCTTCATATTCTGGGTTTTCGGGAGCTAGTTTGGCCAATTCCTCAGATCTACGCACTACTTTTTCTAGCGAAGCATCATCAAATTCGTCGATGGTCGCTATACCTACTTTTTTGCCATATGCAGAACTCACTGCGAGATTTTTGTTTGTCAAAGCTCCACTTGTAGAGACTTCATTTCTGGCGTAGCGTATATTTCCTCTTATTTCTCCAGAGATATTTACGGTACAGTCATCTGCCTTCGAAAAACTCAGCACTTTTTTGCAGAGTGCCTTGGCTTCTTCTTCTGTTAATATTACTGACATATTATTTTAATATTTTAAGGCTTACTTTTTTCAGCCGTAGTTTTTTTTTGAAAAAAGATTTTAAATTTTACGAGCTGTATTGATCACATTTACGCCATCAAAACGCGTGGTAGAACTTCCATGTGATACCGCACTTGACTGCGATGGTTGTCCTTTCCCGTCAAAAAATGACCCACCAAGGCGATAGTCGCGGTCGTCACAAATTTGTGTACATGAGTTCCAAAACTCCTGCGTGTTTGATTGGTATGCTACGTCTTTCAGCATTTCTCCAATTTTTCCATCTTTGATCTCATAATAAAGTTGCCCTCCAAACTGGAAGTTATAACGTTGCTGGTCGATAGAGAACGAACCATCGCCGATGATATAAATACCTTTTTTGACATCTTTTATCATTTCTTCTACGCTTAGTGGCTTTTTGCCCGGTGCCAAAGAAACATTGGCCATACGCTGAAACTGAACCGAACTCCAGCTGTCTGCATAGCAACATCCGTGCGATTCGTTTTCACCCAAAATATGCACTTGGTCTCTGATAGCTTGGTAGTTTACCAAAGTTCCGTCTTTTACCAAATCCCATTTTTTCGTCTTTACGCCTTCATCGTCCCAACCTACAGCTCCAAGTGAACCTAATTGGGTTTTGTCTGCAAAGAGGTTTACTTCTTTGCTTCCATAGTTGAAGTTTTTCGTCTCCCATTTGTCTAAAGTAGCAAAGCTAGTTCCGGCAAAGTTTGCTTCATAACCCAATACACGGTCTAGCTCAAGGGGGTGACCCACAGACTCGTGAATGGTAAGCCACAAGTGAGAAGGGTCAAGTACTAAATCGTATTTGCCTGCTTCTACAGACTTGGCAGTTAGTTTTTCTTTTGCTTGGTGAGATGCCGAAATTGCATCTTCTAGCATATCATATCCTTTGTTGTATCGGGTTGTTATGCCCGTTATTTTATCTTTTGGATTAGTTTGTAGGTACTCGTAGCCCATGCCTGTAGGGGCACTTAGAGACTGACGGGTTTCAAATTTTCCACTTTTGGGGTCTATGCACGTGGCATTGAATATTGGCCAAATTCTGTGGATGTCTTGGTCGGCGTAAGTGCCGTCAGAACTGGCGAAATATTTTTGTTCATTCACCAAAAATAGCAATGAGTTTATATAGTTTGCTCCGTTTTTAAGGGCTGCATCATTTACTCCCAATAGCAAATCTACTTTCTCCTGAATAGGCACTTCAAATGCATTTTTAACTATTGGAGCCTTCCAGCTGACTTCTCCATATCCTTTTTGTGGAGCAAGTATCACGGGTTCTTTCAGTAAGCGAGCATTTGCTTTCGCTATGGCAACTGCCTCTTCGGCTGCACGTGCCATGTCTGCTTCAGACTTGGCGTCTACCACGGCCGCAAATCCCCAACAACCATCAGCCAAAACCCTCACGCCTACACCATACGACTCGGTGTTTACGATGTTTTGTACTTTGTCTTCACGGGTAATAACGAACTGATTGAGGTAGCGTCCTATTCTGACGTCGGTGTAACTTGCACCTTTTGATTTCGCAGCCGTAAGAGCTGCATCGGCAAGTCGTTTTTTTATAGATACGTCCATTGAACCATTTAACATGGCTTCATAGGACACTGGGTTGCCCATCACTGGAATATTAGGTAGCATTGCTGCTCCTAAACCCAAGCCGGACCACTGGAGGAAATCTCTTCTTTTCAAAATTTAATAGCTTTTATAGGATTGGAAAATAAAGTTACTGATGTAAATATTATTTTTTTTGGGCGAAAATCAAAATGCCGAATGGCTCATTGTGATGAACGGTTTAATATCGAGATACAGAGAGTTGAAATATGCGAAATAGCGGAAATAGGCCTGTTTTGACTATTAATGAAGGTTTGATTTGAAAGAGATGTTGGTCATTAAAACAGAAAACCCTCGGCCAATAACAGAGGGTTTTCTATTAAGCGGTAAATTATTTTATAAGATTACCACAAAGCTCTTCAATACTGCTGCCAAACGAATGGCGTCGAATATTCTTGCTTCTGATCCACCGTGTGATTTTACAGAGGCTTCGTGTGAAGTTACACATTGCTCGCAGCCGTTTATTGCCGAAACAGCTAAACTCATTAGTTCAAAAAACTCTTTGCCCAAAACTGGGTTCATCATAACTGACATACGGATTCCCGCAGGCATGTTTTGATAGTTTTCGTTTTTGTGCATAAAGTGTCTGAACCTGTAAAAAATATTGTTGGCGTTCATTAACGACACACATGCAGCCGTTTCTTGAATTTCGGCTTCTGTGGCTCCGTGCTCTGTAGCTAGGCTTTCTAATGCTTCTCTTAATGCTGCGTTTTTTTCATTGATGGCTACCGAAAGTGCCAACAAGGCCGCTTCTTTTTCCGTTAGATTTTGTCCTTTTAATACGTTTCCTACGTTTATTTTTAGGTCTTTCAAAAAACGAGCATCCACAGCATTAAATCTGTCGATAAGCACGCTTTCCATTTCGCCCGGTAGTCTAAGCGATTCGAAAAGGCTATTTTTTGTATTTGATGCAGTTGCGAACATTTTATTATTGGTTTTAAATGAAGGATAAAGATTCAAAAAAGGCACAAGTCTGTGTACACTTGTGCCTTTGGTTTTATATGCTTACGTATAAATTAAGCAGCAATAGTTTCTTCTCCGGCTTTCCAGTTACATGGGCAAAGTTCGTCTGTCTGAAGAGCGTCTAAAACTCTTAAAACCTCGTCTACGTTTCTACCCACCGAAAGGTCGTTTGCACATACCCATCTAATGATTCCTTGTGGATCTACGATATAAGTTACTCTGTACGCGATTTTTTCGTTTTCTTCTAAAATTCCTAACGATTCAGCCAAAGATTTTGACGTATCTGCCAACATCGGGAATTGTAACCCTCTCAAATCGTCGTGGTCTTTTCTCCATGCTAAGTGAACAAACTCAGAGTCAGTAGATGCACCAATTAGGATAGCGTCTCTGTCTGCAAAGTCTTCGTTTTTGTTGTTAAATGCTGCTATTTCGGTAGGGCATACAAAAGTGAAATCTTTCGGCCACCAAAACATTACCATCCATTTTCCTGCGTTTACGTGGTCTTGTGAAGTGATCTCATAAAATTCGTTTCCTTTTTCAAGAGATACTACTGAAGTTTTTTTGAATTCTGGGAATTTAGCTCCTAATCCTAACATAATTTTATTTGGTTATAATATTTAAATAGTACAATAAATTGATTCAATTTTACTATAAAATGACATATCGTCATTGAAATAGTATTATTTTTCTACAAAGGTCTTGCCTTTTCTTTTATAACACAAATAGATAAATTTTATTTGTATATAAGTAAAAGTTATAAAGCATGAGCATCACCCAATTAGCCTATATATTGGCCGTAGAAAAATACCGAAATTTTGTGGAGGCTGCCGAGACGTGTCATGTTTCGCAGCCTGCCCTCAGCATGCAAATCAAAAAACTTGAAGAACATCTTAATATCCAGATTTTTGATAGGAGTCAATCGCCAGTTACGGTTACGGCTATTGGCCAAAAAGTATTAGCAAAAGCTAAACAAACGCTCACGTCTTTTAATCAGATTTATGATTTGGTGCTAGAAGAATCAAACGGATTAGCAGGTGAAGTAAAACTTGGGGTAATACCAACTGTGGCTCCCTATTTATTGCCGCTTTTTCTAAAGAAATTAAATGCTGATTTTCCTGATGTAAGCCTGATTGTAGAAGAACTGACCACTCAGAAAATAATAGAAGGCCTACACAATGGTGAGCTTGATTTGGGAATTTTAGCTACACCCTTACACATCAAAAATCTGAAAGAGCATCATTTGTATTTTGAAGAACTGAAAGTGTACGTTTCGGCTGAAAATAAGCTTTTTGAGAAAAAATATATTTTGAGTGAAGACATAGACCTCAACTACCTTTGGCTGCTGGAAGAAGGGCATTGTTTGCGGACACAAATCGCGAATTTTTGTGAATTAAAACAAAAACAAAATATCGTTTCACAGCTCAATTTTAAGACCGGAAGTTTAGAAACCATCATAAAGTTGGTTGACAAATACCGCGGCATTACCTTAATACCTGATTTGGTGACCCTAGATATGACCGATGCACAAAAAAGTAAAGTAAGAAGGTTTGATGGACCAAAACCCCAACGAGAGATCAGTCTAGTTTGTGAAGCTTCTTATCCCCGAAAAACTATCGTAGAAGCCTTGAAAGGTGCAATTTTGGCCTGTTTGCCAACGGATTATTTGAGCGAAACAAAACAAAAAGTATTGGAAATTTATTAGCATAAACACTCGTTTATTGATTTCTGCATAGATAATAGTTAGTAAGGTTTGTCTTTGCCTTTTGTTTGATTTACAGATTTGCTACAGATTTGCGTCTTACATTTGTTAAAATTAATTATTAGTATAAATGATTTTAGATTTCAAAAAAATGTTTAAATATCTATTAGTTATTATCGCAATTTTCTCCTTTTCTAAAATATCAAATGCTCAAACGAGCGTCAGTATTTCAGGTTTGATAAAAGACAAAAATAACCAAGAGGCGATCATGTTTTCTAACGTGCTATTGCTTGCCGAAAAAGACCAAAAGTTTGTTTTGGGAACTGTAAGCGACGAAAACGGCAGGTTTGTGTTGTCAAAAGTAGCTCCAGGAAATTACCTCTTAAAAGTAACATCTGTGGGTTATGTAGCCTATGAGCAAAAGGTTTTTGTAGGTAGTTTATCTGCTTTTTTAGATTTAAAAACCATAGAAATGGCCTCAGATGTGGCTCTTTTAAATGAACTAACGGTTTCGGCCAAGCAAGACGAGGTTTCAAATAAAATGGACAAGAAGGTTTTCTCTATTGGCGACAATGTCAGCCAAACGGGTGGCTCGGTGCTACAAGCCATGCAAAACCTACCCGGTGTATCTGTTTCAGATGGAAAGATACAACTTAGAGGAAATGATAAGGTGGTGGTGTTGATTGACGGAAAGCAAACTGCCCTTACGGGTTTTGGTAGTCAGTCGGGCTTAGACAATTTGCCTGCCTCGAACATTGAAAAAATAGAAATTATCAACAATCCCTCGGCCAAATATGACGCCAACGGAAATGCGGGAATTATCAATATTATTTACAAAAAAATAGATCAAAATGGCTTCGCCGGGAAAGTCGGGTTAGTAGGAGGTTTGGGTGCTCTGTGGGAACGAAACCCCAACCTGCCAGACATCAGGCCACAATACAAACGTACGCCAAAAGTGAACCCTTCGGTGCTTTTGAATTATAGGAAAAACAAAGTCAATGTGTTTCTAAACGCCGATTACTTATATACCGAAACATTAAATAAAAATGAGTTTGTGACCCGAACCTACGACGACGGCACGGTGATTCAACAGCAAACTAAACGAAACAGAAACACGCATTTTATTAATGTAAAAACAGGCTTAGATTGGTATATTTCTGACAAAGATAAATTTACGATAGCGGGTGTATATGGTGGTGAAAAAATCTTGGACAACGGCGATGAACCATTTTTTAATGCTGATTTTACCAAAAGGTTGAGGTTGTGGCAATTTTTAGAAGACGAACTAAAAACTACCGCAATGGCCATGGCAGATTATCAACATAGCTTTGCTGAGCTCGGAAGAACCCTCCACTTGGGTGCTAACTATACTTTTCACCGTGAAAACGAGAAGTATTTCTTCGATAATATATTGCCTACTTACACGGGCAAAGACGCCTTTAAGTTGCTTTCTGACGAGCAAGTGCTTGACTTAAGTTTAGATTATGTGCAGCCGTTTCGCTACGGAAAAATAGAAACCGGCCTTAAGTTTAGACAAAGAGGTATACCCACAAACATGCAGTTTTTTCCGGGTTTAAATTCGCCGCTTGACGTTTCGGCTGGTGGTTACGCCAAATACAGCGAAACCATTCCGGCGGTGTATGGAAACTATGTGTACGAAAACGAAAAAGTGGAGGCTGAATTAGGTCTGAGATTGGAATATAGCAAAGTAGATTATGTAGTGGGTCCGGGTCACCCTACCTATACCAGCAACGGCTACAGTTATGCTCAGCCGTTTCCAAACATGCGACTGGCCTATAAAATCAACGCCGACCAAAAACTTTCCTTGTTTTTTAATAGAAGAGTAGACCGGCCAAACGAGGTAGATATTCGGGTTTTTCCAAAATATGACGACGCCGAAATCATCAAAGTGGGTAACCCTGCTCTGAAACCACAGTTTACCAATGCTCTAGAACTGGCGTATAAACTAAACTTGGCCAAAGGATATTTTTATGCGGCCATTTTTGATAGACAAACCTCGGGTACGATTACCCGAATAGCGAGCACGGTGCCAGGAAGTACACTGATTTATAATATTTTTCAGAACGCGGGCAAAAGCCAAAACCTTGGAGCTGAATTGGTGCTAAATGAACAAGTTTCTAAAGTCTATACACTTAATGCTAGCCTAACGGTTTATCAAAATATCATCCGTGCTTTTTCGGTTGAAAACCTATATCCGGTTAAAAGTATTTTTACAGCAGCTCAAGACGAGATTATTTCAGGTAATGTAAAAATTAATAATAATTTTAACCTCAATAATGGCGTTAAAATGCAACTTTCGGCTATTTATTTGGCTCCTGACCTTATTCCGCAAGGGCGAATTGCACAGCGTTTTTCTGTAGATTTTGGACTTAAAAAGGCATACAAAAAAGGTGAGTTGAGTTTTAATGCCAACGATATTTTCAATACCATGATTATCAAAAAGAACATCCAAGGTCAAGGGTTTTCGTATGTAAGTACAGATTACAACGAAACTCAAGTTTTTAGGCTAGGATACAGTAGGAAACTCTAGTATTTCAGCAAATTGTGTATCTCTGCATACTGAATGAGCATGATAGTTTTGGCGTCTTTTATTTCGCCTGTGGCTATCATGCTTTTTGCTTTTTCAAAGTCCAGTTCTAGTACTTCTATGTTTTCATTGTCTACGCCGCCACCGTCGTTTACTTTTTTAGAGTCGTCATATTCTGCCACAAAAAAGTAAAGAATCTCTGTAACAGACCCAGGCGACATGTAGGTTTCAAAAATCTTTTTTACCTCGCTAAGCTTATATCCGGTTTCTTCTTCAGTTTCTCTTTTTATGCAGTCTTCGGGGTTATCGGCATCTAATAATCCTGCACAGGCTTCTATCAGCATGCCGTCTGCGTTTCCGTTTAGGTAAGTGGGCATCCTAAATTGGCGAGTTAATATAATCTTCTTTGTGGTAGAATTGTAAAGCAATATTACGGCTCCATTGCCTCTGTCGTACGCTTCGCGGCTTTGTCTGACCCATTCGCCGTTTTTCATTTGATGGTCAAAACTCACCTTGTTTAGGGTATACCAGTTGTCTGACAATATTTCTGTTTCTATATTTTTAATGTTCATTTTGTTTTTTTTTGATTGAAAATGATTAATTTTGAACAAATGTAAGCAATAAGAAATGAGCTATCCAACCAGAAAGCATAAAATTTTAGAATTAATAGAAAAAAACGATTCTGTAGAAGTACCCTTTTTGGCGGAGTATTTAGACACCTCCGAAATCACAATCAGGCGTGACCTAAACCGAATGGCTACCGAAGGGCTTGTCTATAGAACCCACGGTGGAGCCATGAAAATAAGTTTGGCCACGGCTCCGGTAGCTTTTGCCCAAAAAGTGGTGGCAAACGTGGCGGCTAAAAAAGAAGTGGCTTTAAAGGCCGCACAGCTTATTTCTGACGGTGACGTGATTTTTCTGGACTGTGGCAGCACGGTTTTTGAAATGTGTGAATTTATCAAAAACAAATCCATAAAGGTGGTGACCAACTCGCTTCCGGTTGCTTTTGCTTTGGCTGGGTCGGCGGTTCAATTAAATTTTGTGGGAGGAGAAATAGACGCAGAAAGACAAGCCGCACACGGCCAAATGGCCGTGGAACATATCTCACGTTATCGAGTTCAAAAAGCCTTTCTGGGTTTTGATGGGATTTCTGTTGCTAATGGCATAAGTGCCAACTCCGAAAAAGAAGTGGAAATAACAAAAGCCATGTACGATTGTGCTTCGGAAACCTATTTTTTAGGTGTTTCCCAAAAGCTCAATTCTGATAAGTATTTGCCTTTTTTAGAAATAGAAAAAGTCAAAAATTTAATACTAGAAAACAAGCTATCAGAAAGTTTGGTAAAGCCATATATTTCTGCGGGAATTGAGGTTATTTAAATGCAGTTTTTTTTGAAATGGAATTTCGAAAACTTATTTTTTGTTTCCCTCCAAAATAGACAATATGAAGTTTAAAGGCAAAACAGGAGAGATATTCGAAATGCTAGATGTGGACGCTACTTCGTGCCATCACCTCAAAGAAATAGGGGCGAGCGAGCTTCTTTTGGCTTGGTTTACTTCTGACGGTAATTCTCTCACGATAGATGCCAAACCCTATACGTTTGATAAAAATCAGATTATTTGCCTCACCGAATTTCATAAAATAGACTTCACCAATATCAAGTCGCTTAAGCTATTGAAGTTTAATCGTCCGTTTTATTGTATTATAGACCACGACAGTGAGGTGGGTTGTAAGGGTGCATTGTTTTTTGGAGCATCGAGTGTGCCGGTGCTTTTGCCCAATACGGAAGAAATAGAAATACTAGACGCGGTCTGGAAAATGGCCATCATAGAACTAAACAGCTCCGACAACTTACAGCTCGAAATGCTCCAAATGATGTTAAAGCGTTTGCTGATTTTGTGCACAAGAGTTTATAAGAAACAGCACAACATTGCAGACTTTGACAGTGCCAAGGTTGATCTGATTCGTTCGTTTAATTTTTTGGTAGAAAGTAACTTTAAAAACAAACACACCGTGGCAGAATACGCCGACTTGCTTAATAAATCTCCCAAAACTATCGCCAATATATTCTCAAAATTTAGTACTAAGACTCCACTTCAGTACATTCATGAACGCATCATGTTAGAAGCACGGCGACTTATTGTCTACACTGACAAGCCCATAGCAGAGGTGGGTTATGAGCTCGGTTTTGCCGATATTCAGACGTTTAGCCGTTTTTTTAAGAAAAATGAAGGCGATTCGCCCACAGAATTTAAAGAAAAAATGACTTCGGGAAAAATTGCCAACTCATAGGGAAATAAGGTCTAACACCTCGGGGTCAAAATGCCCCAACTTTGCATCATCAAAACGGAATAACCGTAACAATTTAAACAAATAATGATCATGCAAAATTTCAGTGTACCAACAAAAGACCAAGTTTCAACAAACAACCAAACGATATTCGAAAACCTTCAAAAAGGATTAGGTTTTGTTCCAAATTTATATGCCTACATCGCTAAAAATGATACTGCTTTAGGTGACTATTTAGCTTACCAAAATCGTAAAAGTAGCCTTTCAGCTAAAGAAAAAGAGGTGGTAAATCTAGTCACAAGTCAAATAAATGGATGTGCGTATTGTTTAGCCGCTCACACCGCTATCGGAAAAATGAACGGATTTACAGATGAGCAAATTTTAGGAATTAGAGCCGTATCCGTAGATTTTGATTCAAAAATAGAAGCCTTGGCTTTGTTAACGAGAGCCTTAGTAAACGGAAGAGGAAAAGTAGCAGACACGGTAAAAGAACAATTTTTTAATGCCGGATATTCAGAAGCTAATTTTATAGATGTGGTAATCGTTATCAGTGACATTACCGTTACTAACTACGTGCATAACTTTACGCAAGTACCGGTAGATTTCCCAGCTGCGGTAGCTCTAGAAGCGGAGTTGGTTTAAGTAAAACGTAGAAGATTTGAAAGAAATGTCGTCTTGCTTTCTTTGGCGACGACTTTCTTTCTTTGGTAAAAAAAAATAGAATTAATATTGTAACATATAAAAAGACATCATGGCAACTAAAATAAACATTAAGAATTTACAAGAAGGGTATCAATCGATTATAAGTAACGGCCGTCATAGCATTGTAGGCGACGAGCCTGTTGCGAGCAAAGGTACTGACTTGGGGTTTTCTCCAACAGACCTTGTATTGGCGGGCTTGGCTATGTGTAAAGTGGCAACAGTTAGATTTATAGCCCGAAAAAATAACTGGGAAATAGGCGAAGTAAACGCAGACCTAGAACAAGTAGTAAAAAGAGGCGAAGCCGGAAAATTAAGTACGAGCATACAAGTAGCCATCAAAATAGAGGGAGACCTAACCGACGAGCAGCGAGCCGAACTGCTACACCAAGCAGACCGATGCTATGTGCACCGCATGATAGAGGGAGAATGGGACATTACAGAAGCTACTACGTTAGCATAATTAACAATTTAAATATATCAGAATGAAGTCTTTCTTTATCACAGTTTTCGCATTTTTGAGTTTTTGTGCACACGCACAAGTGGCCGCCTCAGCTACCGAAATTTCGCCTATTTTGATTGGTGAAAAAGTGCCGGACCTTTCGGTTTATGATGAGCAAAATAAGGCAGTCTCTTTGGCATCTATTTTTAATAAACCAACGGTTTTGGTGTTTTTTAGAGGTGGGTGGTGTCCGTATTGTAATGTGCATTTAGCCGATTTGGCAAAAATAGAAGATCAGATTATTGCCTTGGGATATCAAATAGTAGCCATCAGTCCCGATGATTTTGAAAATGTAGAAGGTTTAGAAGATAAGTTAGATGTAAAGTATAAGATTTATTCAGACAAAAAAGCAGCAGTTATTCAAAGTCTTGGCATAGGTTACCTAGCCAGCGATAAAACCAAAAAGTATATCAGCGGCGTAACCAAAGGGGAAACCACCGAGGTTTTGCCTGTGCCGGCACTTTTTGTAATAGATAAAAATTCGGAAGTGTTATTTGAATATTTAAAGCCAGATATCACAAAAAGAATTCCCGGAAAGCTTTTGCTTTCGGTTTTAGAAGGTCTAAAATAATAGGATTTATATTTATGGGGTAATGGAAAGAAGAGGTTTTTTGAGCCTCTTTTTTTTGTGTAAATGCGTTTTTTATTCATTTAAAAAAAGTTAAAATCCACATCCTTTCTATTTTTAGATTAATTTTGGTGTTTCATTTAAATTCAAGCATGAAAATTCTCGACAAATACCTGTTCAAAAAATTTCTTACCACATACGTTTTCGCGGTATTTGTGATTGTATTGGTCATCGTGGTAATTGACTTTGTTGAGAAAAACGACGACTTTATTGAGCATAACGCAGTCACCAAAGATATTTTGTTGCTTTATTATGCCAACTTAGCTCCGTATTGGGCAAACTACATCAGCCCATTGATGATTTTTATCTCTACGGTGTTTTTTACTGCAAAACTTGCCAGTCATACCGAAATAATCGCCATTCTGAGTTCAGGGACTAGCTTCAGAAGGCTCATGTATCCCTATATTTTAGGTGCCTCAGTAGTTGCTGTTTTTTCATTTCTGATGGTTGGCTGGATATTGCCAAGGGCAAATAAGATTAGAATTGCTTTCGAAAATGAATTTATTCATGAAAAATACTATTTCAACGACCGTGACCTGCACATGGCCGTAGAAAAAGACGTGTACGCGTATCTTTCTAGTTATGATACCCAATCAAAAACCGCTTATGACGTCACCTTAGAAAAAATTGTAGACAATAAGTTAGTAGAAAAACTGTATGCCCGAAGGGGCACTTATGTGGACAGTCTAAAAACATGGCAGCTATACGATTACAAAATTAGGAAACTGGGGATTCTGAAAGACGATTTAACTTTTAGCTCAGGCACCACACCGCTCGATTCTGCCATAAATATGTTTCCGTCAGATTTTGACAATGCAAACAATGTGCATGAAACCATGACGATTCCGCAGCTGCAAGCCAAAATAGACTTGATAAACAGTAGGGGAGCCGAAGGCGTTGAGATTTTTCAGATTGAATATTATCAACGGTTTGCTACACCATTTGCAGTAATTATTCTTTCTTTAATGGGGCTCATAGTGTCAGCCCGAAAGGCAAGAGGAGGAGTGGGTGTGCAGATAGCCGTCGGTTTTGTGTTGGCCTTTGTGTATATCCTGTTTTATATCATGTCAAAAGGTATCGCCGAGTCTGGTAATATGCCACCGCTGCTGGCTGTTTGGTTGCCAAATATTGTTTTTGGAAGCATCGCTACGGTGATGTATTTTACAGTTCCGAGGTAATTAACGCCACTTGATTTTCTTCGGATTTGAGAATAAAGTTATTATTCCAAACACAAAAAGATACACGGTATAAAGGAAATCGTGATACGGTATTTTGGAGTTAGAAATGGTGTTTAGGAGTTTCTTATTTACTTTAGAAAGCACCAACCATTTTACCAATAACCAAACGACAAACACGCCCAAAACGAGTCTCATCCAGTCATTGAAGGGGTACCAATGTGCCAAGTGATATTGTTTTAAGAAGTCATTGGGTATTCTTGACCATTCGGGTGCTTCAAACCAATCGGCACGAATGAAGAACGCGGGAATAAACATAAACCAAGTCAACAATTGGCTAAACCAAAGTAGTCCTAAGTTTACTTTATCTTTTAATTTATATTTTTTTCCTACCGAAAGGTGTCTTCGTTTCTGCACAAACCATTCATCCCAAGTTTTCTTGGGTACTGAGTTCGTTACAGTTTCTTCTGAAATGGAAATGGCTACGTTGTTTTTATTGGCCGCTTGATTTACAAACAGGTCGTCGTCGCCGCTCAAAAGCCCGTGGTGACTCGCAAATCCGTTGTTATTCCAGAACAATTCTTTTCTGTACATCAGGTTACGGCCTACACCCATATACGGTGCTTTGGCTAAAGCAAAAGAGAAATATTGAAGTGCAGTTTGGAATGTTTCGTATCTGATTAAGGCATTTAAGCCCCCAAGCTCCAAGTCGTATCTCGAAAAACCCAACACGATATCTTTGTCATCGGTAAGTTGATTGACCATGTTTCTAATCCAAAGGTCAGAAGAAGGTCTGCAGTCGGCATCGGTAAATAGTAGAACGTCGTTTTTGGATTTTTTAACGGCCATCGTTACAGCATATTTTTTTGCAGTAAAATGTGCCGGAAGGTCTTTGATGCGTAGAAAGTTTAAATGCTTGATTTTAGCCTCGTTATTGAGCAGGAAATCATAGGTTCCGTCTGCTGAGCGGTCGTCTGAAACCAAAATTTCGAAGTTGGGATAGTCTTGCTGATCCAGCATTGGCAACAACTCCTTTAGATTTTCAAGTTCGTTTGATGCCGCAATTATGACCGATACGCTTGGTAATTTGGTTTGGATTGAAGGCGTCTCTAAGTCTTCATGTTTAATCACCTTTGTGAAAATAAACAAGATGTATACTAACTGAACAGCCACGGCTCCAAAAAATATAGCAGATAAAACTACGCCCAAGGTTTTTGTTTGGTTTATGGTTTAAAAGACAAAAGTAAGCATTCATTTGAAGAATATTGAAAAAATACAATAATGAAATTATTTAAAAGGACTTGTTTTCGAGTAATACTTAGTAGAAATTTGTATCATGAAATTTGAGCTTCAGAAAAAAGACGAACAAACTAAGGCCCGAGCAGGTAAAATTACCACTGCTCATGGCGAAATATTGACCCCTATTTTTATGCCGGTAGGCACTGCAGGTACAGTAAAGGGTGTCCATCAAAAAGAACTACAAGATGAGGTGGAGGCACAGATTATTTTAGGAAATACCTATCATTTGTATTTGAGGCCGGGTCTTGATATTATGTCAAAAGCAGGTGGTTTACACAAGTTTAACGGTTGGGATAAACCCATTTTGACAGATTCGGGTGGCTATCAGGTTTTTAGCCTAAAAGAAATCAGAAAGATTTCCGAAGAAGGCGTTCACTTTAATTCACACATAGACGGTTCCAAGCATTTGTTTACGCCTGAGTATGTCATGGACATTCAGCGAATTATCGGAGCCGATATTATCATGGCTTTTGATGAATGTCCGCCATATCCGTGTGACTTTAATTATGCCCAAAAATCGATGCACCTCACGCATAGGTGGCTTCAGCGATGTGTCAAAAGATTTGGCGAAACCGAAGGTAAATATGGTTATGAGCAGGCACTTTTTCCTATTGTGCAAGGCAGCGTATATAAAGACCTGAGAAAACAGTCGGCGGAGTTTATTGCCAGCCAAGACATGCCCGGCAATGCCATCGGGGGCTTTCGGTGGGTGAGCCAGCGGAAGAAATGTACGAAATGTTGGAGGTTGTCAATGATATTTTACCTATAGAAAAACCAAGGTATTTGATGGGAGTAGGTACTCCAGAGAATATTTTGGAAGGAATAGCCTTGGGAACTGATATGTTTGACTGTGTGATGCCAACCAGAAATGCCCGAAACGGCATGTTGTTTACCACAGAAGGCATTATCAATATCAGAAATAAAAAATGGGAGGACGACTTCTCTCCAATAGACGAAGGTTTAGGTGGTTACGTGAGTACTTTTTACTCAAAAGCCTATCTGAAACACCTCATGAAGTGCCAAGAAATGTTGGGTGCTCAAATAGCGAGTGTGCATAACCTAAGGTTTTATTTATGGCTAGTAGGCGAAGCCCGAAAGCACATTTTAGCAGGAGATTTTGCCACCTGGAAGCCAATGGCTATCAAAAAACTGATGCAGCGTTTATAATAAAACCACTTCATTGAAATAAAAAAGAAAACCCACTTTGCCTTCAAAATGGGTTTTCTTGGTCTTAAAGCTTTGCTTTTATTGAAAAAAACAAAATTTACTTTCTCTCCAAAAACGTAATTTGTCCGGGTCTTTCCAGAAGCTCAGCAGCCGAGGCTCTAAACTCTTGAATATACGAAGAAGCCGAATGTGCATCAAATGCTTCCATGTCTTTAAATCTTTCATAAAACACAAACGCACATTTGTTCTCTTTTTCTTGGTGTAATATATAATCTATATTGCCAGGTTCTTGGGTGGTTTTTTCAACCAATATTTGTAGGGCAGTAAGTGTTTCGTCTTCTTTGCCGGGTTTTGCTTCTAATTTTGCAATAAGTGTTACCATTGTTTTATTTTTATTAAATATCCTTTACGCATCTAAATCCTACGTGTGGCAGCGAGGTCTCTTGGGTAGAAGACGATATGCCACCTACTTTGAAACCGTGACAGACTTTCGGGTCACACAAATAGGAGCCGCCTCGTTGAAACCATTCGCCCGGTTTTTCGGGGTTTTGGTCAGAGCACCATTGCCATACATTTCCTCCCATATCTGCCAAGTGGATTTTATTGTATCCAAAATAACCAACAGGGGAAGTCGTTAAAAATCCATCTTCTACGGTATTATAAAATGGAAAAGAACCTTGCCAAAAATTGGCTTTAAACTTGCCTTCCTCTTCGTAGTTTTGTCCCCAAGTGTAGTTTTGTTCGTAATCTTCCTCTCCATTTTTTTCGGCAAAAACAAACTCCTCACTTGTAGGCAGGCGTTTGCCCACCCATTTACAATACGCCACGGCGTCATTCCAAGAAACCTGTGTGACTGGGTGGTCCATAGGTGCTGCGGTGGTGTCGGTTCCCAACGGATATCTCCATGTACAACCTTTTTTTAGTCCCCAAATTCCTGTTTTGAAGTCAAAATATCCAGCATCTCCAAACTTCTCGGCTTCTGTTATATAATGGGTAGCAGACACAAACCTGTCAAAGTCTGCTACGGTAACTGGCGTTTTTTCTATCCAAAAACTTTTGATGTTCCCTTGGCCTTCCAAAAGCACCATTCCATCTTTTTCTTCTATTTTTTTTGGTTTGGCACAAGACCAAATCAGTAGAGCAAAAGCAGCGAAAAGTATATTTTTCATGAGTTTCATCGTAATATTCAAAACTAAAAATTTTTATTTAAAAAAAATGGGATAACTTGATGAAATAGATTTTTAAGATGATAAAAAACATAATAATAGGAGCCGGCCCAGCCGGATTGGCCATAGCGGGTAGGCTCGCAAATGCAGGGGAAGCTTTTGAAATAATAGAAAAAACAAATCAGATTGCTTCAAAATGGCATGCTCATTATGACAGATTGGCCCTGCATACAGTCAAAGACCTTTCGCATTTGCCACATTTGCCATTCCCTGCTGACTATCCTGTTTATGTACCCAAAGACAAATTGGTGGCCTATTATGAAAATTATGCGGCTCACTTTAAAATCAAGCCTAGGTTTGGGGTTGGTTTAGAAAAAATCTATAAAATAAAAAATGGCTGGCAACTCACACTCGACAATGGCGAAATACTTGAAGCCGAAAATGTGATTGTATGCACAGGACTTAACAAAACTCCCAAATTGGTAAATTGGGAAGGACAAGAGAATTTTAAAGGAGATATTTCGCATGCGAGTTTGTATAAAAACGCAGAGCCTTTTTTGGGTAAAAAAACGATAGTAGTAGGCATGGGAAACACCGGAGCCGAAATTGCCCTAGACTTGGCTCTTGCAGGTGTTTCGGTCAGTATTTCGGTTCGAAGTCCGATTATTGTGGTTCCGAGAGATTTATTTGGTAGCCCGGTGCAGCTGACCGCCAAAAAGTTGGAGAAGTTGCCCTTCGGTTTAGGCGATTGGATTGGTGCTCAAACTCGCAAGTTGGTTTTTGGAAACTTGGCCAAATATAATGTGCCTGTTTCACACGAATATCCGGCTAAAATGCTTCGCGAAACCGGTAAGTCGCCCACTATAGATTTGGGTACCATAAACCAAATAAAAAAAGGGAATATTAAAGTATTGGGAGATATAAAAGCTTTACATGCAGGCGGAGCATATTTAGTTAATGGAGATTTTGTGGAGGCAGAAAAGATAATTTTGGCCACTGGATATACTTCAGACTTGCAAAAGCAAATAGATTTACCAACATCTGCTTGGGACAAATTCGGACTTCCTACGCCAGCAACTGCTTATGGCGAGCACAAAGGCTTGTATTTTTTGGGCTATGATAATTACAAATTGGGTGGCTTGCTAGGTACTATATTTACAGACTCTGCGTTAATTTTTAATAAAATTAAACCACACTAAATTTTCCAATAAATAAAAACCGCTTTCAGAATTCCTTATATTTGGGTTACTTTGAGAAAATATCAATTACTATTATTATTTAATGAAAAAAATATTCGCGTTAGCTATACTTTTTGTCGTATCAAATTCGGTTTTTTCACAAACCAAAAAATCAGCTAAAACTGCACCGGCCTCAACAACTACTACAGGTTTTAAAATTGGTTATATCTTTGAAGACTATATTTTTGACAATGCCAATATGGTGAAAGAATTAGATTCTTTAATTAAAGGCAAGCAGGAATTTTTTCAGGATAATTACAACAAGTTGGCTTTAGAATATCAAACGAAGTATTTAGACTATCAAAATAGCCTAAAAAACTTAGACACTTTAACAACTGAAACCCTTAACGCAAGACTGAAAAAAGTACAAGAAATAAAGTCAGCTTCAGAAAATTACCAACGCCAAGCCGAGAAAGAATTTCAAGCCTTGACAGGTGAAGGTGTAATGAAAATTAAAGAGGAAATATTGGAAGCAGCAAAAATAGTAGCCAAAGAAAAAGGATACGGATTTGTGCTTTCACGTAATAAATCTGACGGGCCGATGAGCCCCAATAGGGTAGTTTTGTATGCCGGTGATGCTGGGAAAGGTGACTTGTCGGATCTGGTGATTGCCAAAATGAACGCAAAGAAAAAATAATTAAAGGCATTACACAAACAAATATATGGATGGGACTTAATGAAAATTAAGCCCCATTTTTTTGTGCTTATGCAAGCACCAATTTTCGGCTTTTTATGTGTTCGCAAATGCCACCCCACAGTTCAATTCTTTTTTCTAAAGCACTGATTGCAACCTGCTTGGCTTCTTCCCATTTCTGGTCATCGTTTCCGCATAATTCTTCAATCATTTTAAGCGAGAGTGGTCCGTGTTCGCCGCCGTCAACTTCTATGTGTCGCTCCAAATAGTACTTAAGTTTTGGATAGGGTTTGTCCCCATTGTTTAATATTTCAAAAAACATGTCAGGTATCAGGTCTTCTCTCCCAAACGTAAATGCAGATGCTATTTTGTGGCTTTGCTTGGTTTCTATGGTCTCAAATGTGAACTTCAGGAATTGCTTAACCTCAGGAGATAAATCAAAGTTGTTTATGCAATCAGAAACAGATTCCAAAGTATTTATTTTATCTAAAAAACGCGAAATATGACCAGTTGAAGCACCTATTTCTACCATCGAATCTAAGTACATTTCATAGTGACTTTTAGGCTCGCCTATTTCGTTGATGTCGCTTTCTTCGCCCCACACTATCTCGTTAATAAAACGTGCTAAAGTTGGGTTCTGGGCTGGTTTCCAAGGCACTTGAGTACAGGTTAGTGTAGTTTGCAAAGACTTAAGTAAAGACATAAAGTCCCATACCGCATACACATGTTTTTCCATAAAAATCCGGATATCTTCTATCTGGACTAAGTTTGCGTATAGCTCATGATTTTTTAATTTTTCTCTCAAAGGTTGAATCGCCAATTCTATCTCTTCTATTTTGTTCATTATGGTTTTTATTTTGTTTTTAATTACGTTTTGTGCCGTCTAAAAGTTTAAAAATCATTTCATTTTTTACTCATATCTACCCAAAGTTTATTCTTGACTTCAAAATTAGTGTTATGGTAATTTTGCTTGTTTATTTCTTTCAAAAAATTGGTATGTTTACTATATTAGTACATCAAAAAAATCTAATAATCTTATCTAAAATATCATCAAACTAACCAATTTATGAATAGAAGGAAATTTATTCAACTTTCGGGAATGGGCTTAGGTGCTATGTCAGTTCCTATTTTAGGAAATGCCACCACTTTTGAGAAGCTTCTCGAAAATCCTGCAGATGTAGCTATGAAGAAAAAAATGTCTGACATAGCTCTCAATGCAGCCAAAAGCAACGGTGCTACTTATACCGATGTGCGTATAGGCAGATATCTACAGCAATATTTGTTTACGCGAGAAACCAAAGTTCAGAATATCGTAAATGCCGAGTCTTATGGAGTAGGTATCAGAGTTATCGCAAACGGAACTTGGGGTTTTTCGGCTACAAGTGATGTTACGCCAGAAGGAATCAAAAAATGTGCTGAAACTGCAGTAGCTATCGCCAAAGCCAACTCAAAAATACAAACGGATCCTGTTATACTTGCCCCTCAGAAAGGCTTAGGTGAGGTTTCTTGGAAAACTCCTTTGACCAAAAATGCATTTGAAATTCCGATTCAAGAGAAAATTGATCTTTTGATGAATGTAAATAACGAGGCCATGAAAAATGGTGCTGGTTTTGTGACTTCAAACTTGTTTTTAGTTAACGAACAAAAGTATTTTGCTTCTTCAGATGGTTCATATATTGACCAAGACGTACACCGTATTTGGCCAACGTTTACGGTTACAGCAATAGACAAAGCCGCAGGTAAGTTTAAAACCCGCGATGCCATCAGTTCGCCGATGGGTATGGGATACGAATATTTGGACGGATTAAGCTCAGAGAAAATAGCAGGGCCAAACGGTTTGGTGGGTTATAGAAACTCATACGACATGGTGGAAGATGCAATTACTGCAGCTAAACAAGCCAAAGAAAAACTAACAGCAAAGAGTGTTCAAGCAGGCAAATATGATCTTGTTTTGGATCCAAATCACCTTGGCTTAACTATACATGAGTCAGTGGGGCACCCGCTTGAGCTTGACCGTGTGTTGGGTTATGAAGCAAACTATGCGGGTACAAGTTTTGCCACATTAGACAAATGGGAAACCAAGAAGTTTAACTACGGAAGTAAAGAAGTAAACATAGTTGCAGACAAAACGCAGCCACATGCACTCGGTACGGTAGGTTTTGACGATGAGGGAGTTCCGTGTAAAAAATGGGATTTGATTCGTGATGGAATATTGGTTAACTATCAGGCTATAAGAGATCAAGTTAATATTTTAGGTGAAAAAGAATCGCATGGATGTTGCTATGCAGACAATTGGGATTCGGTACAGTTTCAGCGTATGGCAAACGTTTCGTTGGAGCCAGCCAAAGAAAAACGCTCAGTTTTAGACATGATCAAAGGCGTAGAAAAAGGAATTTATATTATCGGTAGAGGCTCGTATTCGATCGATCAGCAGCGATATAACTTCCAGTTTGGTGGTCAGGTTTTCTATGAAATAAAAAATGGAGAAGTAGTAGGTATGCTAGACGATGTAGCGTATCAGTCTAACACCCAGGAGTTTTGGAACTCATGTGTGCAGATTTGCGACAAAGATGACTACCGCACGTTTGGGTCGTTCTTTGATGGAAAAGGACAACCTTCTCAGATTTCGGCAGTGTCTCACGGAAGTGCTACCACGAGATTTAACGGGGTAAATGTCATAAATACGGGAAGGAAAATAGGTTAATAGAGTATGGCAGTTTTTGCTGTTCATGATTTATTCAAAATCTATTTATCAAAACCATTCTATTTTTAAAACGAAAAATAATTTTTTATGAAAATATTATCAAAAGAAGAAGCCAAGCAAATCATAGACAAGGTGCTGGCATTTTCTAAAGCCGATGAGATGAGTGTTTCGCTAGGCGGAAGACGCACAGGCAATATTCGTTACGCAAGAAATACCGTTTCTACCAGTGGCGAATCTGAAAATATGTCTTTGGCAGTCACAGCTGTTTTTGGGAAAAAATCAGGTACTTCTACCATCAATGAGTTTGATGACGCCTCGCTAGAAAAAACTGTTAGAAGAGCAGAGGAAATAGCAAGACTTGCTCCCGAAAACTCAGAATATATGCCCATGTTAGGGCCTCAGACTTATCTTGAAACCAATAGTTTTGCCAAAAGTACCGCAGATATTGACCCAACTTTAAGGGCTACTGCCGCTATTAATAGTATAAATCCTTGTAAAGAAAACAAACTTGTAGCTGCAGGGTATATGGAAGATTCTGCTGGTTTTTCGGCGATGGGAAATAGCAAAGGGCTTTTTGCTTACAATAAAGCCACTTCGGTAGATTTTACAATTACCGTAAGAACCGAAGATGGGCTTGGTTCGGGATATGGAATACAAGATTTTAACGATGTTAAGTTGCTGAATACTAAATCGGTTACAGAAGTTGCGATGCAAAAAGCGAAGGCTTCGGCGTCAGCTCAGGCATTGGAGCCGGGTAAGTATACCGTTATATTAGAGCCTGCAGCAGCAGTAGATTTGCTTCAAAATATGATGAGAAATCTAGATGCCAGAAGTGCAGACGAAGGCCGTAGTTTTTTAAGTAAAAAAGGTGGCGACACCAAACTAGGCGAAAAGCTTTTTGACGAACGTGTTCATATATATTCTGATCCTCAAAATGCCGAGATTCCAGGCTCTCCATTTAGTGGAGACGGAAGACCACAAGAAAAAATCGACTGGATAAAAGACGGTGTGGTTAAAAATATGACGTACTCGAGATTTTGGGCTGATAAAAAAGGTGTAAAAGCTACGCCGTCGCCTGATGCATTCATTATGGTGGGTGGTAGCAAGTCATTGGCTGACCTCATCAAAGGCACTGATAAAGGTATATTGGTAACCCGACTGTGGTACATACGTTCGGTAGATCCGCAAACTTTGCTCTATACAGGGCTTACCAGAGACGGAACTTTTTATATAGAAAAAGGTAAAATTAAGTTTCCTGTTAAAAACTTCAGGTTTAATGAAAGCCCGGTTATTATGCTAAATAACTTAGAAGAAATGGGTAAACCTGTACGAGTAGGAGGAAACCTAATACCACCACTTAAGATCAGAGACTTTACGTTCTCAAGTCTGAGTGATGCTGTTTAAGATTTAACACTTGTCAACCATATAGAAACGAAAGCGTGCGGGTTATCCCCACGCTTTTTTGTTTTTTTTAGGAAATGAAAGACTCAGTTTTCTTCTCCGTATTCCGCTTCGGTCAAAAGCCGCGATTTTATCACAAAGCGGATACCTAAGGGTATTTCTAAAGAAAAACTTGCTCCTCGGCCTTTGGTTACATCGAGTGTGAGGTGTGTGTGTTTCCAATATTCAAATTGGTCTTTGGCCATAAAAAAATCACAGCCGTGCACACTTCCAAGTTTCACGTCGTTGTTGTCTATCATGAGTTCGCCTTCTTCAAAACACATAGGAGCGGAGCCGTCGCAGCAACCACCGCTTTGGTGAAACATCAGCGGGCCGTATTTTTCACTTAAATCATCTATCACTTTTCTGGCTGCATCTGTGGCATCTATTCGTTGCATAATTGGTTGTATTTAAATAAAAAGAGAGAGCCAAAAACTCTCCCTTTATCTCTTAGTTTATATTTCCCTTTAAAAGAACCCAAGTCTTTTTTTGTCGTATGAAATCAACATGTTTTTTGACTGACGGTAGTGTGCAAGCATCATTTTGTGATTTTCGCGGCCTATACCTGATTTTTTATACCCCCCAAATGGAGCATGAGCCGGATATGCATGGTAGCAGTTTACCCACACTCTGCCTGCTTCTACAGCTCTAGAGACTTGGTACGCTTGGTGCATGTCACGCGTCCACACCCCAGCTCCTAGGCCATAAAGTGTGTCGTTTGCTATGGCTATCGCTTCGGCTTCGTCTTTAAACGTAGTTATACATACCACTGGCCCAAATATTTCTTCTTGGAAAACCCGCATTTTGTTGTTTCCTTTCAAAACAGTAGGTTTTATGTAATAGCCGCCTTCGAGGCCTTCGTTATAAGCGGCTCCGCCTCCAGTCAGCACTTCTGCTCCTTCTTCTTTGCCAATTTCTATATAGTTTAGTATTTTTTCGTATTGGTCGTTTGAGGCCTGGGCTCCCATCATGGTGTCCATGTCTAGTGGGTGGCCTAGTTTTATGGCTTTCACTCGCTCCAGCATTCTTTCCATAAATGCATCATAAATAGACTCCTCTACCAATATTCTAGATGGACAGGTACAGACTTCGCCCTGGTTGAGGGCAAACATAGTGGCACCTTCTAGGCACTTATCAAAAAAGTCATCGTCAGCATCCATTATACTTTTAAAGAAAATATTCGGCGATTTTCCGCCTAACTCCAAAGTTACCGGAATGATATTTTTGGATGCATATTGCATAATCAACTGCCCGGTAGTGGTTTCTCCTGTAAAGGCTATTTTGTTTATTCTTGGGCTAGAAGCCAAAGGTTTTCCGGCCTCTATTCCAAAACCGTTAACAATATTAAGCACACCTGCAGGGAGGATGTCTTGGATCAATTCGGCAAATACCAAAATACCCACGGGCGTTTGCTCTGCAGGTTTTAAGACTACACAGTTTCCTGCTGCTAGTGCTGGAGCCAGTTTCCACGCTGCCATCAGAATCGGGAAATTCCAAGGGATTATTTGACCTACCACACCCAGAGGTTCATGTATGATTAGCGAAAGTGTATTTGCATCAAGTTCTGCTGCTGAGCCTTCTTCTGCTCTTACCACACCCGCAAAATACCTAAAGTGGTCTATCGCCAAAGGCATATCTGCCGCCATCGTTTCACGGATTGGCTTTCCATTGTCCCAGGTTTCTATCTTTGCTAACAAAGGCATGTTTTGCTCCATGCGGTCTGCTATTTTTAATAGTATATTACTTCTTTCGGTGGCGGAGGTTTTGTTCCAGGTTTTAGCTGCTTCCCAAGCCGCGTCAAGTGCCAAGTTGATGTCTTCTTCGGTAGATCGGGCCACTTTCGTAAACACTTGGCCATCTACTGGTGATATAGAATCAAAGTATTCGCCTTTTACGGGTGCCACCCATTTGCCTCCTATAAAGTTCTCATAATGTGACTTAAACGTTGGTTTTTCTACCAAGTTTGTATTTTTGGTTGTTACTTCTGACATTGTTTTATATTTAAAAGGTTCTTGAAAAGATTTGAATACAAATAAATTTAACAATTGGGTTAAAAAATTGTACTTTTCTATCGTGTGTTTTCATTTTACTATCAATCAGTTGCACTTTTCTGCAATCTGTGTCACTATTCTATCGTTTTTTATCTTTCAGTCAAATTTGATTATCACTATTTTTTGAAGGAATAATAATATTATTTAGCTTTAATAAAAAAGAGAAGATGTTAGACTTAAGTACGGCTCATTATCAAAATCGGAAACTCGAAAATCTCGTGGAAAACCGAACTGTGCATACCCTAAAAAATGCGGAGCTCAATATTTTCGAGACACATCTGCAGGCTTCGCAGGTTTTGTTGAAATTTCAGCAGCCGGTACTTGCGAGTATGTTAAAAGGAAAAAAGATAATGCATTTGGCAGATTCGCCCGCTTTTGGCTTTTTGCCTGGAGAGTCAGTGATTTTACCTGCAAACGAGCTTATGTGTATTGATTTTCCTGAAGCAAGTTTTCAGAATCCTACACAATGTTTGGCTTTGGCTCTTTCTGAAGAAAAATTACAAGAAGCCGTGAATCTGCTAAACAATAGAGGGTTAAAACAAAACGGCAAAGAATGGTCGGTGATGGACTATAATTATCATTTCACAAATGATATCGCCATTTACCAGATTTTGCAGCGGCTTATGTTTGTTTTTACCGAAAATCATCCTTCTAAAGATATTTTTTCTGATTTACTCATTCAGGAGCTCGTCATTCGGATTTTGCAAGTTGAAAGTAAATCGATGTATTTGCAAAAGGCAACTACAGACCCCAATAACGACCGAATCTCTTTTGTGATAAAGTATATCAGAGACAATATAACGGAAGACTTAAACGTGGATTTGTTGAGTCAAAAAGCATTTATGAGTGCTTCTAATTTTTACAGAACTTTTAAACATGAATTGGGCTCTTCGCCCAATGATTTCATAATAGAAGAAAGGCTAAAAATAGCCGAAAGCCTTCTCAAAGACCCCAAAGTGAGTATAAAAGAGGCGTATTTGGCCAGTGGCTTCAATAGCTTCTCGTATTTCTCCCGAATCTTTAAAAAGAAAAAGAATATTTCGCCTTCGGAATATAAAGTAAAGTCAAATTTTATGGCTTGATGAATTGTAGTTTTTATTCACCGTCAAACGGGTAAAAAAATAGAAAATAATTCTTTACATCGCCCTGCACTGTTTGAGCACTATTAAAATTCTTTTGGGAAGTATATTTTTATTAGAACATTGACAATAAGAATTTTAATTGTGCGAGTTTGCAGGGTGCAGTTTTTTTTGCTCCGTTTTTTTTCGAAAAAAAATGGAGGCCCCGCTGGCAGGCGACCCAGTTAATGAAAGGGGGGTGTTTTTCAAAATGATTAAAAAATGGCTTCATTGGTAGGTTTAAGCTATGTTTTCTTTAAAAATAAAAATTAACCGTTTAACTGTAGTTTTTATTCAAAAAAACTACACATTCCACCAATATGTAAATTTCAATACAATGGCTCGGTTTCTAACCTGGAAGGTGTCAGAAGTGTAATTGTCTGTGTATACCAAAAACAAGTCGGACGCCGGACTGTATCTCCATTGAAAACGTGTGTTAATATTTACGTTGTTGGTCTGTTTGTTGTACTGCACAAAATTGGTAAAAAACAGTTTGTTAGAAAACGTAACGTCTATTCTTGGCCCCAATAACCACAAGTTATGCGTCGTATTTTTCAGTGCCTCAGGCAGTTGTTCTCCATCAAAAAAGCTAAGTCTGTTGTAGTTGCTCTTAAATGCCAAGGCTACATACGGCTGAAATCTATACGCTACTTCGGCATCTAGTCGTAGGCGTTTTCCTTGGGCGTAATATCCGCCATATCTGGTTTCAAAACTGTAGGTAAATAACTTCTGTGGGCGTGAAGCAAATATGGTTCCCCACGAAGCCCACGCGTGCACCTGAGCTGAATCTAAATATTGTTTTACATAGTTGGTTGGGTCAAATTTGCGTTGTAACCTTACAAAATCTGTGGCCGTCCAAATAGTAAATGAAGCCTGAGTTCTGAAACCAACGTTGTATGACAAAAAGTGGGTGTTTTCTACTAATTTACGACTTGCCTTGTCCACGTAGTTTGCAGTCATAATGCTCGGTCCGTGAGAAAGTATTTTACCTCCTTTCGGGAAAAATAAATAACCATAATCAAATTTTCCGTATACGTAGTTTTGTCTTCTAATAAAGCCAATTTCATTCCCTTTTACGTCTTTGTCTACGTTTTCGAGGGTAATAGAGGCACTGTATTTTTTCAATGAGCGGGCAATATTAAAAACCGAAACATTGTTTTGTGAGATAAAATCTGGAGAGAAGGTCTTTAAGTATAGAGCCTTTCCTTTCCATTTGTTATCTGCTGAAGCGAGGTTATATTCCAAACCTGCGGTGCGGTTATAGCTCGGTATGTTATTGAGCGAGTCCTCATTTCTTTTAGATAAAATAGTTTCTCTGTCGGTGTATAGAAAAGAAACGTACGAACGCTTAAATACTTTTCTTTGGAGCGAAAGTATGGAGTAGTTTGAGCCGGGGTCGTTGCTAGCACTTTTGCCTGTTTGCAGGTTCATGGCTCCTAAACGCCAATTGTTGTTGATTTTGCCACTCACTTTTCCTCCATAAAAAATGGGGGCATTTAAGCCTATCCTTCTAGAGAAAAAAGGACGGATATTGTCTGTGCCATAGTTATTAAAAATATCACCGTTTTCTAAAAAGAACTGTCTTCTTTCGGGGAAAAATAATTCGAACCTGTCAAGGTTAGTTTGCTGTACATCCACTTCTACTTGAGAAAAATCAGGGTTTACCGTTAAGTCCAAATTCATAGAAGAGGTAAGCCCTATTTTTGCATCAAAACCAACGCCTTTATCGTATGCAGCAGGTAGTTTTTTTTCAAAATCTCTCACTACACCACCATACACAAAAGGTATGATAGAAATATTGGCTCCCGGAGCTGGAGGAGGCATATCCCACACCAAATTTCCTGAAAATGCCAATGAAGAGGTAGGGAATTGTCTCGGTACTGGGGTCCAAGCCGATTTTTCTGTGGTTTTTAAGTCTTGTCTACTAAGGTTTAATCCCCAAGACATCACGTCTGATTTATAACGCAATGTTTTATACGGAATAGCAGCTTCCCACGTCCATTTGTCGTCATCAAAACTGACTTCAGACTGCCATTTGTTATCCCAGCTTAAACTGATATTAGAACCCGCCGACATCAAACCGTCCCACTGCCCACCGCGAGCATTTGAGCCAAAAGTATAACCGGTGGTTTGGTCATTAAACGTATCGATAAAAAGTAGGTCGTTGTCGTTTTTGCTGAAGTTCCAGTCGCGTTTCATCGACTCCACGATGTTGTTGCCTTTGTAGTAGTTGTAGTTTATAAAAAGTACATATAGGTTTTTGTCGTCATATGTAAATTTTACCTCGGTATTTACCTTGGCTTTGCTGGTGTCCATGGGTAGCACTTGAAAAAAATCAGAAGCTACTTGGCACTTGCTCCAAACGGCGTCGTCTGCCACACCGTCTATCTTTACTTTTTCGGTAGTTTTTTTTATGAAATACTTATAATTGTCGTTTTTTTTCTGGGCGAAGGCATTGAGGTTAAAAAGTACTATAATTAAACCTAAAATGTATTTTGACATGTAATATTTTGTAGTTTTGCTGAAATTTTCAAACACAAAGGTAGGGTAATATTCGCAGTTTGAGTGAAGGTTTATCTTTTAATTCTTAGCTTATATCTACTTTTATAAATTTATTTAATAATGCAAATATCTGAAAAAAAGGTAGTTACGCTTACATATGAACTGTATGTAATAGGAGAAGAAGACGAATTTGAGATTGTGGAAGTAGCGGGTGAAGATAACCCGATGGTGTTTTTGTTTGGCCACAGCGGTTTACCTGTAGATTTTGAAAAGAATCTGGAAGGACTTAAGGAAGAAGACGACTTTGATTTTATTTTGGAGCCGCAGGCTGGTTTTGGAGAGTTTTCAGAAGAAGATATCGCCGATTTTCCGATGGATATGTTCAAAATAGAAGAAGGGGAGGTGCCTGCCGACTTACTTGAAATTGGTAACTTCATTCCGTTCACGAATGACGATGGAAGCCAAATTACGGGCCGTGTTTACGAAGTTTTAGCAGATACAGTTAGAATAGATTTCAATCACCCACTTGCTGGTAAATCATTGAAATTTGAAGGAGATATACTTAATGTGAGAGAAGCAACCCAAGACGAGCTTGACCACGGTCATGTGCACGGCGAGGGTGGCGTTCAACACGACTAACTTTATTCGTTTGTCCAAGATGGAGCTCTTTTTTCAAAAAACGCTTTTGCTCCTTCTTGGGCATCTTTTGTGCTTCTAAGGGCCTCTAGTTGGCTCAATAAATAAGAGTTTTTCTCGGTTTCATACACTTGTTTCAGTTCTTTGGCAGTGAGCATTCCGGCTCTAATGGCACTCGGCGAGTTAGAAAGGATAACCGATATGAGGTTATTAAGCCCTTCATCGTTCATTTTTTTAAACTCAAAATCTGCCGCTAATACGTCACTTACCAATCCAAAACCAATCGCTTCTTTGCTGTCCAATACTTTCCCAGTGATACACAGATCCAAAGTTTTCTTTATCGAAATAAAGTTTAACAAAGCTCCCATCACTTGAAAAGGAAAAATGCCGCGTTTTACTTCCGGCAATGAAAACTTCACATCAGGTTTTGCGTACACATAGGTGGTGTTTAGCGTTAGCAGCATTCCGCCAGCCATCACATCGCCTTCTACTACCGCTATGCTGGGTTTATTCAGCTGCCCAATGGCATCATTAAGCGATATATTTAGGTTTTCTATTTCAGGATTTTTTTGGTCTAGTTCAGGGTTTTGAAATACTTTTAAGTCCATTCCCGAACAAAAAACGGGCCCTTCGGCATTTATCAAAACCAACCAAATTTCTTTGTCGATATTGGCCTTTGCCAAAGCATGATGAATTTCATTGACCATGGTGGGCGTAAATGCGTTTCTTTTTTCAGAGCGGGCAAGTGTAAGCGTAAATACGTGGTCTTTTTTCTGAGTTTTTATATAAATATAATCAGCCATTTATCAGTTTATTAAATTGGGTCGTGAAGTTAGTAATCATCTCATTGTTTGCCAAATCAAAATATTCGAGAAGGCCCTCGGTTGGCACATTGCCTACCAATTCGTCTTTTGCCATTGGGCATCCGCCAAAACCTTGCATGGCTCCGTCAAAACTCCTACAGCCTGCTTCGTAAGCTGCTTTTATTTTGGGCTGCCATTCAAATGGGGCCGCATGAAAATGTGCTCCAATGTTCATATCGGGAAAAGCTTCACTTGTGGCTTCAAATACAGATTTTATCTGCGTGGCGTCAGCGGTGCCAACTGTGTCTGCTAATGAAAACTCGGATACACCTATTTTTTGTAATTGGTCTATCCAATGCGTTACTTTTTCGCTATCCCAATGCTCGCCATACGGATTTCCGAAGGCCATTGAAATGTAAACCAGTAAGGTTTTATTGTTTTTTTGAGCAATGTCAAGAATCTGTTTTACAGCTTCAAATGATTCCTCGAGGTTTTTGTTAGTATTTCTTTTCTGAAATTCCTCAGAGATAGAAAATGGATATCCTAAAACGGATATCTCCTCAAAAGCGGAAGCTTCAGCAGCTCCGCGTTGGTTGGCCACAATCGCTAAAAGTTGGGTGTCTACATCTTTGAGATTAAGTAGTTTTATCAGTTGTGCGGTGTCTGCCATTTGAGGAATAGCTTTGGGAGAAACAAAGCTCCCAAAGTCTAATCTATCAAAAATATTGGATTGTAAAACTGCATTCATGTATGTCGCCTTTCTTTCGGTAGGGATAAAATCATGTAGCCCCTGAATGGCATCTCTCGGACAGTCAACTAATTTTACTTTTGTCATGTATCAAAACCTATTTTTTAAAACTCTTTTACCTTGAAATAGTGATGAATTACTTGCTGATTTCTCTCGCAATAACCATTTTTTGAATGTTCGAAGTTCCTTCGCCAATGGTACATAGTTTGGCATCTCTAAAGTATTTTTCAACCGGATAGTCTTTCGTGAAACCATATCCTCCAAAAATCTGAACCGCATCATTTGATACTTCTACAGCTGTTTCTGAAGCGAAAAGTTTAGCCATAGCACCTTCTTTGGTTACTTTTTTTCCTGCGTTTTTCAAGTCTCCCGCATTTCTAGTCAATAATTCCGAAGCCTCTATTTTTGTGGCCATTTCGGCTAGTTTAAACGAAACACCTTGGAAGCCCATTATTTTTTGGTTGAATTGCTCTCTTTCGTGAGCATATCTTAATGCATGTTGGTAAGCTCCTTTGGCTATTCCCAATGATAAAGCGGCGATTGAAATTCTGCCACCATCTAATAATTTTAGGGCTTGCACAAATCCTTCGCCTTCTATACCCATAACTTGGTCTTTGTGTACTTTGCAGTTGTCAAAAAACAAACAAGCTGTTTCTGATGCTCGCATTCCGAGTTTATTTTCTTTTTTGCCTGAAGAAAAACCAGGGGTGTCTTTTTCTATTATAAATGCTGTTGCGTTGTTTTTTGCTCCTTTTTCGCCAGTTCGGGCTATCACCACTGCTACTTCAGAACTGATGGCGTGCGTAATGAAGTTTTTAGAGCCATTTAATATATAATAGTCGCCATCTTTTACAGCTGTGGTTTGTAAGCCACCGGCGTCAGATCCAGAACCAGTTTCTGTTAATCCCCATGCACCTATCCATTGGCCAGTTGCTAGTTTTGGTAGGTACTTGCTTTTTTGTTCTTCATTGGCGAAAGTCAAAATGTGGTTGGTACATAGTGAATTGTGAGCAGCCACCGATAGCCCGATAGAGCCACATACTTGCGAAATCTCATCTATAATTGTAATATATTCTTGGTAGCCTAAGCCTGAGCCTTCGTATTTTTCGGGTACTAGCACGCCCATGAAGCCAAATTCGCCAAGTCTTCTAAATAATTCTACTGGAAAAGTCTGAGCCTCGTCCCACTCCATTACGTGTGGTTCTATGTAGTTTTTTGCGAAATCGCGTGCACTTTCTCTAATTAATTCTAAATTGTTGCTGATCAAGGTTTCCATATTTTTTTGAAGTGTAATTGTTTGTTAAGACAAATATTATTTTAACAAATATCTTTAAAAATTTTATATTTATTATAATTTTAATCATATTTATCGAAAAATTGTTTAATTGTAGAAAATAAAAATCAACAAACTGAAGAAATACATAAAAAATGGAGGAGTTATTAGAAAAATTGAGAGTGAAAACCGAAGCCATGAAGCTGGGTGGAGGAGCATCGCGAATAAAAAAACACAAAGCAAAAGGTAAACTTACGGCATGGGAGCGGATATATGGACTCCTTGACAAAGACAAAGAATTTATAGAGGTGGGATCATTTGCCGCAGATGGGATGTATGAAGAGGAGGGAGGCTGTCCAAATGGTGGCGTGGTAGTAGTATTGGGGTATATTCAAGACAAATTGTGCGTGGTGGTGTCTAACGATGCCACAGTAAAAGCGGGGGCTTGGTTTCCAATTACGGGTAAAAAATGCCTAAGAGCACAAGAAATTGCGATGGAAAACAAGTTGCCAATCGTGTATTTAGTTGATTCTGCAGGTGTGTTTTTGCCGCTTCAAAGTGAGATTTTTCCTGATAAAGAACATTTTGGAAGGGTGTTTAGAAATAACGCACACATGTCTGCCGAAGGTATTCCACAGATTTCGGCCATAATGGGCAGTTGTGTGGCCGGTGGTGCTTATTTGCCTATTATGTCTGATTATGCATTTATAGTAGAAGGCACGGGTTCTGTGTTTTTAGCGGGCCCTTATTTAGTAAAATCTTCAATAGGTGAAGATGTTGATGCCGAAACCCTCGGCGGTGCACACACACAAAGCGAGATTTCGGGAGTAACTGACAATGTTTATCCAGATGACGCTTCGTGTTTAGAGGCAATCAGAAATGTGATAGACAAGTTTGGAGATACGCCAAAAGCGGGTTTTAGTAAAAAGGCAAGTAAGAAGCCGGAACTTTTGCCGGAGTCTATTTATGCTAACCTTCCGCTGGACCGCACCAAGCCTTACGATATGAAATTGATTTTGAAGGCCATTGTAGATGAAGGTACTTTTGAAGAATATAAACCTGACTATGGCAAAACCATCATTTGTGGTTTAGCAAGAATAGACGGCTGGGCGGTTGGTATTGTGGCCAATCAACGTGAGGTAGTAAAAGCCAAAAAGCCAGGAAATAAGTCTGAAATGCAAATGGGTGGAGTGATTTACTCTGATTCAGCCGATAAGTCTGCGAGGTTTATAATGAACTGTAATCAACAAAAAATACCCTTGGTGTTCTTTCAGGATGTTACGGGTTTTATGGTCGGTAGCCGATCAGAGCACGGCGGCATAATAAAAGACGGTGCCAAAATGGTAAATGCCATGGCCAATTCTGTGGTGCCTAAGTTTACTTTTTTGGTTGGCAACTCATACGGAGCCGGCAACTACGCCATGTGTGGCAAAGCCTATGACCCGCGTTTGATTTACGCTTGGCCTACAGCCCAAATGGCTGTAATGAGCGGTGCTGCAGCAGGAAATACACTTTTTCAGATTCAAGAAGCTGGTTTAAAAGCAAAAGGAGTGGAAATGTCTGATGCAGATAAAAAAGAAATGCTGGATAAAATTAATGAGCAATATAACGAGCAGTTAAGTCCGTATTATGCAGCGGCACGTCTGTGGGTTGACGGTGTTATAGATCCTGTAGAAACAAGAAAAATAATAAGCATGGGAATAACAGCAGCCAATGAGGCTCCGATTCAAAAAAGATACAATGTAGGGGTTATACAGACCTAGTTATTTGCGTTTTATCTCAAATTCTACCCTTCTGTTTTTGGCTTGGCCTTCGGTGGTAGCGTTTGATGCGATAGGTTTAGACTCTCCATATCCCACACTTTGCACTCGCTCTTGTGGGATATTTTTTTTCACGAAATAGTCACGTACTGCATCGGCTCTTTGCTGCGAAAGCCTGAGGTTATTTTCATCAGAACCTACATTGTCGGTATGCCCTTGTACTTCTATCACCATGTTTGGGTTTTTGTTCATCACGGCTATCATTCGGTCGAGTTCAAAAAACGACTGTGGCTGTAAGGCTGCTTTTCCAAATTCAAAGAAAATGTTAAATAGCTGAACTGTAACCCCAGTTTGAATAGGAGCCAATCCAAGATCTTCGCCTTTTATTTCTTTAAATGAGCCCACTACCGTTAGGTCAATATTTTTTGAAACCGAAATAAAGTCCTTTGCCTCAGCTCTGATGGCATATCTACTTCCGTAAGGCAACACTATTTTGTATTCTCCTGTATTTGGATTTGAATACGCCACCCCAAGTTCTTCTCCGTCTTCGAGGTTTTCATAGATGATTTTGGCTTCTGTAGGTCTGCCTGTTTTTTGGTTTTTTACTATTCCGCTTAACAAAACCACAGGAGTAGGAGCCGTTAGCGATTCTTTGGAGTCTTCTTCTTCTACTTTTTTACCTGTTGGTGTATTTGTGGAGGCCTGCAATGCGGCTTCTTCTACTACTTTTTTCTTTTCTTCTATGAGTCTAATCTGTACAAGGTCAGACTTGCCCAGGGAGTTTTTTCGGGTTGACATATACGCAAATTCGCCAGAAGCGGCGATAGTGTAATACAGTTCGTTTTCATCCGAATTAGTGGGTTTGCCCATGTTCACAGGTTCTGTCCAGCTGTCCCAGTTACGGCCTTTTCTTTTTGATACCCAAATATCAAAACCGCCTTCACCACCTTTTCTGTCTGAAGCAAAGTAGAGCGTTTTATTGTCTGCTGCTAAAAACGGGGTTGTTTCTGATGCGTTAGTGTTTACGTCTTTTCCTATACTCACGGGTTTTGACCAGTCTCCGTCTTTTTCTAAAAGGCTAATGTAAATATCGTCTTCTTTGGAGTTTTTCTTTTCGCTAAATGCCAGCAATAGCACTTTTCCGTTATTGCTTAAAAAAGCAGTAAGGAACTGCCCCTTGCACATTAGGTCGAGTTTCGGAATGTCCAGTTTGTCGGGTTGTGTCCAGCCCGAGCCTGAGCGTTTGCAAATCGAGATTCCTACTTCGTTTTCTTTTCTGCCTTTGTTATATACGCCACGTATTAAAACCGTATTTCCATCTGGAGAAATGCTAAAAATATCGTTGTATCTGTCTTTGTTGATGGTATTTGGCATTTTTCGAGCAATTCCCCACCTGCCATCGTTGAGTTTTTCTGAGCTCCACACGTCGTTGCTTCCTTCCTTGCCGTAGTTATTAGAGGGGTGGTTTTCTCTTAAAAAATATAATACTTGGGCGTCGGGCGATATCAATGGGTGGATTTCATTAAATTCTGTATTTACGGCAGAACCTATAGGTTCAACTTTTTGAGCAAAGCCATAAAACGAACATAATAAAAGTGCGAGTAAACGAATCTTCATTTTTTTATGAGAAAGGGATTTTCTGTTTTTTTATTATCAACGAAATAAATGAACGAATCAATTTAGTTCTACCACAAAAAAACAAAAATATTCTCCGAAAACTATGGTTGATAGCCCTTTCTTTAATTAAAAAAACGAATTTCAGTTAATATCAATACGCTTTGACTGTCTCAATAAAGCATTTTACTTTTTCAGGATCAGTGTCAGGGTATACGCCGTGGCCTAAGTTTGCTATATATCTTTGTTTTCCAAAGGCATCTAGCATGGCTACCGTATGTTTTTCTATTTCAGAAAAAGAGGCGTAAAGCACACACGGGTCCATGTTTCCTTGCAGCGTTTTGTTAGGAATCAATTTTCTCGATTCGGCGATATTCATGTTCCAGTCAAGTCCCACTACTTCGCAGTTCATTTTCCCTATTTCTTCTCTCGCAAAATACGCACCTTTGGCAAATACTGTTACTGGGTGCGTAGTGATGGCATCACATATTTGAGAAATATATGGACTCGAAAACTCGCTGTATTGGTCTGGGCTTAAGATGCCAGCCCAAGAATCGAATATTTGAACCAAGTCTGCACCGTGAGCCAACTGAGCTTTAAGGTAGGCAATGGTAGTGTCTGTAATTTTTTGTAATAACTGGTGTGCTAAAGTAGGCTCAGAGTAGAGCATTTTTTTAGCTAAAGAGAAAGTCTTTGAACCTTTTCCTTCTACCATATAGCAAAAAATAGTGAATGGTGCACCCGCAAATCCTATTAGAGGAACTCTACCTGCAAGGTCTTTTTTGACGATGTCTAAAGCTTGTAAAACGTATGAAAGTTGATCTTCAGGGTCTGGAACCACTAAAGCGTCAATATCTGCTTGGGTATGAATGGTTTTGGGAAAATTTGGACCTTTTGCTTCCAACATTTCGTAAGGAAGTCCCATGGCTTCGGGTACCACCAAAATGTCTGAAAAAATAATAGCTGCGTCTACACCCAATATATCTACGGGCTGAATGGTCACCTCGGCGGCCATTTCGGGAGTGGTGGCTAGTTTGATGAAACTGCCTGCTTGCTCTCTAACTTTGCGGTATTCGGGCAAAATTCTACCTGCTTGACGCATCATCCAAACTGGTACTCTACTTACTTGTTCGCCTTTGGCGGCTTTCAAAAAAAGGTCGTTTTTTAATTCCATAGGACAAAATTACGTATAAGATGCCCTTTTCGGATGAGTAGGAGTAAGAAAAATTATCGTCTTACTACAAAATTTGATTCAGAGGCGTTTTTGATGCCATGTTTTTGAATTATTTTTTCTAATTCTTTTTCCATATAAGTGGCTGAATAAAAGCCCTTAAGTCTGTCTTTTGGGTTGGATTTTGAATCTAAAACCATTAAGGTAGGAAAAACGTCTATCGCAAATCTATCAACGATTTCCATACCGTCAAATGTATCTATATCGACTTTGAAAACCATGAAGTTTTTATTGATATAATCTGCCGTCTCTTTGTTTGAGAAAGTTTCGTTTTCTAATTTTTGACACGGTCCACACCATGAAGCCCAAAAGTCTAGTATGATAGGTTTATTCTGTTTTTTTGCCTCTCTCAAAAAGTTATCATACGTACCTGAGTAAAATTTAACCGCTGAGGTTTGTGGGCCTATTACAAATGAACTTAAGCACAAGGCCGCAAATCCGATTATAAACAATGAGGTAAACTTTTTCATTTTTTCTGTCTTTTAAATGTATTACAAAAGGCTTCTGTTAGGTATTTTAATTGGGGAAAAGAAACCTTTAATTATCTTCAATTAACAAATAGACAATTTCCTTGCCATAAATGTAAATAGTTTTTGATTTTGTTATCTAACGGCTGTGTGATTTTTGTAATATATTTATTTTCAGGCGTTTGTGTAAACAAAAAAAGGCTCCACGGAGCCTTTTTTTATCTAGAAAAGTTTCTATTATACTTTCCAAACCCATCCAAAAGTATCTGCTATTTTGCCGGTTCTGATGTCGTTAAGTGCTTTTTTAAGTTTGTTTGAAACCGAATTTTCGTTGATTTCGGCCAACTTATAGTCCGTTCCTTCAAAACCAATAGCTGCAAATGGTGAAACCACAACGGCAGTTCCTACTCCAAATACCTCGCTTACGGTTCCGGCAGTAATGCCTTCTATAATTTCAGCCACAGATACTTGTCTTTCTTCTATTTCAATACCCATAGATTGGGCAAGTTGTAAAAGGGTATCACGCGTGATTCCTTTAAGAATTGTAGTACTTACTTTTGGCGTAACTATTTTTCCTTCTTTAACAAACATTACGTTCATAGTACCTGACTCCTCAAAGTACTTGTGCTCTTTTGCGTCTGTCCAAAGCAACTGCGTGTAACCTTGCTCAGCTGCTAATTTGGCTGGATATAGTGATGCGGCATAGTTACCTGCACACTTTGCATATCCAACTCCACCTTCTGCCGATCGGATAAATTCCGTTTCTACCTTAACTTTAGGTGGTGTAGCATAATATTGGCCTGCAGGGCTCATGATGATCATGAAGCGGTAGTTTTGAGATGGTCTAACGCCCAAATATACGTCACTTGCAAACATAAACGGTCTTAGGTAAAGTGAGTTTTCTTCGCCTTTAGGTACCCAAGCAGCATCTATTTTCAATAATTCTTCTAAGCCATTGATAAAAATTTCTTCTGGAACCTGTGCCATACACATACGTTCTGCCGAAATGTTGAATCTTTTAAAGTTTTCGAGTGGACGAAACATCAACACCTCGTCAGCTTCGTTTTTGAAAGCTTTCATTCCTTCAAATATCGACTGACCATAATGTAGCGAAGCCAGAGCAGGGTTGTAAGCAATCTCACCGTAAGGGACTATTTCGGGTGTTTGCCATTCGCCGTTAATGCAGTCTGCGACCAGCATGTGGTCTGTAAATACTGTTCCAAACGAAATGTTATTTGGATCAAATTGACTGATTTTACTCTCTTTTGTCTTTGTTACTTTAATGTTTAATGTTTCTGTTGCCATCTTTAAATTGTTTATAGTCTGCAATTTATTTATTTATTTTAATTTAGTTGTCAAAACAATTAATTTTTTTTACTAATATTTTTTATTTCTTTAAAACTCGTTTTATAAAGGCACAAAAAAAGTCCGAATGAGACATCCGGACTTTAAGTTTTTAAACGCTTTCTAAATTATTTATGACCTGGAAGTTTATCTATCCACATATCGTTAATCTCCGTTTTAGGATTATCCAAAATAGAAGTTCTACTTAGTACATTTACTTGTTTGGCGGCACTTATTTTGGCATTTGGTACGGAAGCCATCGTGTTTCCGTTCATATGCCCTAGGGCTGCTTTTAATAATGTTTCGTTCGGGTCGCCAAAAGGCTTAAATGGAATAGTTCTATCTTCTACTTTTATGGTTGGAGTAAAACCATCCACAGTGCCGTAGTCTGATTGGCCAAGTGCATTAGTTGTTTTTAGTACTATTGGCTGCATTCCCCAAGCCCATCTTTTTTTATCGTCAGATAATGTAATCGAACCTACGTTTTTACCATAGGTGTTGTCTCCAACCAAAATCACATCCATAAATGGTTTTAGATTGTTTATAATCAGTTCACTAGCAGACGCGGTTCCTCTTGAAGTAAGAATATATACTCTATTTAAGGTTCCCAAGTTATTTGGTTCATTGAGCCAGTTGGTATCAAAAACATTTTGTCCGTATTGGGCTTTATATGCTTTGGTAAGTGCGGTGTTCCATTCTTGCGAGCTCATAAGTGTACCTGGTTTTAAATTTTTCACAATGAGAGAGCTTATGATGTTTGAGGAAGAAATGTATCCGCCACCGTTATATCGCAAGTCAAGCACAAGTTCATTTACGCCTTTGTCTTTAAATTCTTTAAAAACCGCACGAATTGCATTGTCATATTGAGTTAAAAACTGAGTATATACCAAATATCCTACTTTTTTGGTACCTACGGTCAAAACAGTGCTGTATTGAATCGGGTCAGTTTGCACTTCGGCTTTTGTAACGTTTAGTTCGGTGGTTCCGCTTACTACCTCTCCATTTACATAGTTTCCTAAAGTGAGTTTGAGGTTGTCATTATTTAAAGCAGTGGAATAGTTGTCTATCGTTAACTCTACTCCATTTACCTTAGTTATAAAGTCGCCTCTTTTTATACCGGCCAGATCTGCGGGAGAGCCCTTAATAGCATACGCGATAGAAAGGGCAACTTTGGTTTGAGCATTGTTGGCATAAAAAGGTGTAAACCTAACTCCTAATACTTTATTTACGCCATTTAGTGAGTTTGTAAGAGCAGTCACATCGTCTTGAATCCAAGAAAAACGATCTAAAACACCCGGTTTCACCAGTAAGGAATCAAAATATACTGCCGGAGCCAAAAGTTTGTTAGAATTTGCCTCAGTTTTCATTTGTGATTCCCATAAATAGTAAGTCTTTAGTTGCTCATAAATCCAAGCATTGACTTCTGCATTGGGGTTCGGAGTAGTAACTACTTCAGTTTCTTTTGGGAAAACCTCTGTTAATTTTTTGCATGAAAAAGAAACCAAGACGGTAACACCCAACAATAAAACACGTACTTTATTCATATTATGATTTGGTTTGGCATTGTTTGTATATGTATACGTAAAACTAGGTACAAAAGTTGTTTTTTGCTAATAGCTTTTTTTGAATTGCTTGTTGATAATCCTCGTTTTTTGATTAAAAATTACAGAAAACTTTTGATGATATATAAAACGAAATGCTAAATCTAAAGGTTTAGAAAATTAAGAATACTTTCTTTGTTTTAGAATTGAAGGCATTTTGCCGTTATTTTTGTAAAAACTATTTATCCAATGCCATTACTCAAACCACTTTTTGGAATTTCGGAAATCTGTGTTGCACACGGAATCAAAGACGCAGTGCTATGTCCCGGCTCTCGAAGTGCTGCACTTACCCTTGCTTTTGCCCGAAATCCAAAAATAAGCTGCGAGGTTTTGAGCGATGAGCGTTCTGCTGGGTTTGTGGCGATGGGCATGGCCATACAGACCGATACGCCCGTGGTAATGGTTTGTACCTCAGGCTCTGCTGCCTATAATTTTTCTCCAGCGGTGGTAGAGGCTTATTTTCAAGAGGTTCCTTTGATAGTTTTAACAGCAGATAGGCCTCCAGAGTGGATAAATCAGTACGACGGACAAACCATTTTTCAGCGTGATATTTTTGGAAAACATGTAAAGAAATCCTACGAATTGCCAGCCGATTACGCACATCCTGATGCTCAATGGCACATAGAAAGAGTAGTAAACGAGGCTATTTCTTTATCCCAAAAGCACCCCAAAGGTCCGGTGCACATCAATGTGCCCATCAGAGAGCCTTTCTATCCAGATGCTAATGAACAATATGACTTTAATGGTAATGTACGGGTAGTGAAAAATCCTGAAATTAAGCCCACCCTAAGCAATGTGGTTTGGGCGGAGTTATTGGAGATTTGGGAAGCTGCTGAAAACAAAATAATAGCCATTGGGCAAAATTCGGAAGATTTGGATGCTGAACTTACGGCACTGGATCAAGAAGAAGAAGTTATTGTTATCGCTGATGTTATCTCGAATGTAAATACCGAGAAAGCAATAAAGTCGCACGATACTTTTATAGCTAAACTAGGCGAGGCCGAAAGCGAGATAGACTTGTTATTGACGTTTGGTAAATCATTTATTTCAAAAAATCTAAAGCAATTTATTAGAAAAAATAAGCCCACACACCATTGGCACATTCAAAATCACCCTGATTTGATTGACCCTCTGCAGTCGCTTACGATGAAAATCGAAATGGATCCCAAAGAGTTTTTGAGAGAACTTTCTGAAACTTGCTCAATAAGGAGAATGCGGTCCGCCGATGAAGCCGAAGAAAGTGAGTTTAAAACCAATTGGTTAGTCGCAGATGAAAAAGCCAAAATATATGTAGACAAGTTTCTTGCTTCAGCTGATTTTGGAGAACTAAAAGCTACCCAGTTACTTTTAGAGCAATTGCCTGAAAGCAGTATTTTGCACCTTGGAAACAGTATGCCGGTCCGATATGCGAATCTTTTTGGTACAAAATCGTCTAAAAAAATACAAGTAAACGCCAACAGAGGCACAAGTGGCATTGACGGCATAGTCAGCACATCTGTAGGGCAGGCCAAGAAGACAGATAAAGTTTTGACGTGCTTAGTTGGCGATGTTTCTTTTTTTTATGACAGAAATGCCTTTTGGAATGCAAACTTGCCCAATAACCTAAAGATAGTCTTAATCAACAACGAAGGCGGCAACATTTTCAGAATTATAGATGGCCCTTCTAAACAGGCGGAGGTCGCCGATTATTTTGTAGGGAAACAAACAAAAACTGCCGAGTTGCTGGCCAAAGAGAATGGTTTGGAATACCTAAAAGCGAGCAATGAGGAGGAAATGAAAAATGCCTTGAAAGCTCTTTATGAGGCTAACAAGGCATCTATATTGGAGGTTTTCACTGATCCCGAAAACGACGTTCGCATTTTCAAAGATCTTAAAAATGGTTTTTCGCTTATTTAACAAACATGGCTGCGTCAAAAGACGGAGCAGTGTTTAGTTTCGTAGTTACAGCAGTGTTTTTCTTGTCTTTAGTGCTATACAGATTAGACTCAGAAGGGTATTTTAAGCCTTCGGCTGTTGTACTGTATTTGGTATGATCTGTAGTTATTGTGATATTATTTTCTAAAACCACTTCTCTATTTAACAGTCCCGTAGTTTTGTCGAAATAATATTCTCTTTTGCTATCTCCTTTTTCAAAACTCAACTGATAACATGCTTTGCCTTCAATGTTCGCAGATTTTACACTTCCTACTAACTTTAGGCCTTTTGCTGAATAATTTATAAACGGATATAAACCTTCCGCAAGTTCGTCAGCTAATGCTCCTCTTTCTGATGCATTTAGGTCTTTTACGCTATATGTAGGGGCTTTGTCTCTACTTCCCATTGGTATTTTTATCCAACCGCTGTTGTTGTTTAACACATAAAAGAAGTCTCTTCCAAGTATCGATTTTTTTCTGGTGAATTTGTTCTCAGCTATTACTGCACTCACTTCTTCGTCGTAATCAGTAGCGGCATTTGCTTTGTATGAACGCTCGTACGAGTAGCTCTTTACAGTTGAAAGCACTTCTTTTCCACCAATGCTGTCTTCAAACTTGGCGATAACCTCATCTGCAGTTTGAGCTATAGCGGCATTAAAACTTAAGATTGATAGTGCTAAAAGGCTTATTTTTTTAAAATTGGATTTTGTCATTCGGTTTTGTATTTAATTTATGTACCAAAGTAAATTATTTATTGCCAACATATAAGTATGTCGGGTAAAGTTTAACTAATCATTAACGGTGGATTTAGGCTAAAAATTTTAGAATTTTATTTTTGTTTAACACAAAAAACGTCGTGAGACTCCAAAAACGATAAATTTAAAGTGCTAAAGTTAGATTTTAAGGAAAGAAATGGTTTTTTATTTTCGCCTTGAAATATAATGAAACGGTTTTATTTTGAAGTAGTTTGGTGTTGTAATAGAAATTTCATTGAGATTTTTGTGTTTAATGTTTTATTGTTAATTTCGGTAAATCTTTAAACAAAACCCTAATTTATTATGAAAAAAACATTGATAGGAGCCATTGTAGGTGGTTTGATTTTATTTATCTGGCAGTTTTTGTCGTGGGCGGCTTTAAATCTGCATGCATCTGAGCAAGCCTACACCCCAAACCAAGACGCTATTATGAAAGTTTTAGATGAAAATCTTGAACCGGGACAGTATTTTTTACCCACAGTGCCACCGGGTACCTCAGCCGAAGCTGCTCAAGAACATATGACAAACCAAGCTGGTAAACCTTGGGCACAGGTTTTTTACCATAAATCGTATAATGCAAATATGGGAATGAATATGACACGTGGTGTTTTAGTAGATATTATTGCCATTTGGATGCTCTGTTGGATTATTTTGAAAATGGGTAGCCCGAATATGCAAACCATAGTTTTGACCTCTGTTTTTGTAGGATTAATAGGGTTCATTTCCGAAACTTACACCAATTCTATTTGGTTTGAAAACCATGTTGTGACCTCTATGATTGATGCTGTGGTCAGTTATGGCCTAGTAGGTGTGTGGCTCGGTTGGTGGCTTAGGAAGTAACAAAAAACACAAATGAAAAAAGCCGGGTGAATTAATTTTCACTCGGCTTTTCGTTTTTATTAATGCCTAAAATCACTTCACTCGCTCGCCATGTTTGATCACCATTTTTACATCTTGAAGTAAGGAAATGTATCGCAACACATCGCCTTTTACTGCTATGATGTCTGCGTATTTGCCCTCGCTTATTGTGCCGTATTGGTCGTCAACTTTCATGGCTTTTGCTGGCCAATAGGTGGCGGCTTTGATTGCATACAGCGGGTCAAAACCAAGTTTGTTTACCCAAACGTCTAGCTCATTCCAGGTACTTTGGCTGTGAAATTTCATCGGAATTCCACTGTCGGTACCAATCATGAGCACTACACCGGCGTCTTTTAGTTGGTTTACTTTGTGTGCCAATGTCGGCTTTCTGATGGGTGTTAACTGAAAATATGGCATCCTGCCCGGATATTTCAATGAGCCTTTTATGTCGTCAATGATCCTTTGCGGTAGTCCCAAGTGCCACGATGGATCGTCCAATTTTTCTGGATTGTCACGCATATATTCGTAGTTAAAAAGTCCTTCAACGGTTGGCGTCCAAAACATAGGTCCAAGGTTCATTTTGGCTGTACGCTCTTTAATGCTTTGCATGATATCTGCCGGATACTCGGGCGAAGACGAAAGTCCTGTATGTTCGAAACAGTCTACTCCAATCTCGAGTCCACGTCTTATTTCTTCGGGTCTGTGACTGTGTGCCACCACGGGCAAATTGTACTTGTGGGCCTCGTCTACCACCGCTTTTGCCTCCTCAAGTGTCATTTCATCGTGGTCTATCAATTTGATGACATCGACCCCAGCGTCTGCCAGTCTTTTTACTTTTGCTCGTGCGTCGGCTACGCCTGTTACGCCCCACCTAAACGCCTCCGTGTTTGGGTAAGGTTTATGCTGAATAAATGGCCCCGAAACATAAATTGTTGGTCCGGGAATCTGCCCTTTATTTATTTTATCTCTAACATTGATACTCGCCTCAAGCGGGGCACCCAAATCTCGGGCACTGGTGACCCCAGCCATTAGCAATTGGTGAGCCGAAGACGGCATTATGATGGACTCAAATTCGTTGATGTAGGTGCTGTCCCAATGTGCGTAGTCGCTGTGACCATTTATCATGAGGTGCACGTGCATGTCCCACAGACCGGGCATTACGCTCATGCCTTCGGTCGAGATTATTTCAGCATTTTTAGGAATTGCCAATTCGCCAATTCTGCCCACTGCTTTTATTTTTTTGCCTTCAATAATCACCACAGAGTTCAATATCGGAACTCCGCCATAACCATCTATCAGTGTGCCGCCTACCAATGCTTTTATTTTTTGAGAAAAAACTGGGGTGAAAAGCCCCAAAAAGTAGATTGAAATAATGAGAAAGGTAATTTTTCTTTTCATGCTTAATTATAGTTTTGGTTTGAAGAAATGCTTACGAATTTAAGCTTTTATTTTAAAGATTGAGTCTTAATACTCAAGTTTTTAAAATTATAAATACATGCAATATTTTACCTTATTAGATTCCAAAAAAGTTTTTGAAACGAAAACCTACCTTTATTTTGTTTTGATAAAAAAAACAAACGGATGAATCTTCATATTTCAGATACTTTCTCTACCGCATTGCCCGCCGACAAAGACACTTCTAACACCCGAAGGCAAGTCAAAGGGGCGGCTTTTGCCTATGTTACGCCACGAGTTCCTTCAAACCCCAAACTTTTACATTTTTCAAAAGAAGCGGCTGCATTGTTAGGCCTTTCGGAAGAAGACTGCAAGTCGGATGAGTTTTTAAAGGTGTTTTCGGGTGCCGAAGTATTGACTGGTTCAAAGCCTTACGCGATGTGTTATGCGGGGCATCAGTTTGGCAACTGGGCAGGGCAACTTGGCGATGGACGTGCTATAAACTTAGCAGAGGTAGTTTTTGATAATAAAAGATGGGCCATGCAACTCAAAGGGTCAGGCGAAACGCCTTTTTCGCGTACAGCAGACGGTTTGGCGGTGTTGCGTTCGTCTGTGAGGGAGCATTTGTGTAGCGAAGCCATGTTTCATTTAGGTGTGCCCACCACGCGTTCCTTATCTTTGATAGAAACGGGCGATTTGGTATTGCGTGATGTGCTTTACAATGGAAATCCTGCATACGAAAAAGGAGCGGTAGTGTGTAGGATTGCACCTTCATTTGTGCGATTTGGCAACTTTGAAATATTTGCAGCGAGACAAGATATTCCAAATCTTAGATTACTTGCCGACTATGTTATCGAGCAGTTTTATACCGAAATAACCGAAAAGTCGGAACTGAAATATGTGGAGTTATTGAAGGCAGTTGCCGAAAATACACGTAAAATGATAGTAGAATGGCAACGTGTAGGCTTTGTGCACGGAGTTATGAATACCGATAACATGTCAATTTTGGGTTTAACGATAGATTATGGCCCATACGGCTGGCTCGAAGGCTACGATCCGTCATGGACGCCCAATACTACGGATAGAGAAAATAGGAGATATAGGTTTGGCAATCAGCCAAATATAGCGGTTTGGAATCTCTTTCAGTTAGCTAACGCTCTTTTCCCTTTGGTAGAAAAAGCAGAGCCACTTCAGGAGATTTTGGAGGCATATCGCGATGCGTATTATGTAGATTATGAGCGTATGATGCTCGCAAAGTTGGGTATCATAAACAAGCAAATCGACGATGTGAAACTAATAGAAGAACTAGAAAATGTTTTGAAATTGACCGAAACTGATTTTACTATTTTCTTTCGAAATCTTTCAAAAATAGATAGAAATACAAAATTGGACGCTGATTTTTGGCAGAACCATCCCTTAAATGAAGCCTTTTATGCTCCTGAAAACTTGGTGGGAGACGTAAAAACCGCTTGGGAGAACTTTTTGCAAAATTATATTTACCGCATAGCAGAAGAAAACGAAACCCAACGCCAAACCAAAATGGCGGAAACAAATCCGAAGTATGTGCTGAGAAACTATATGGCCCAATTGGCCATTGACGCTGCCGATGCGGGCGACTATTCGGTGATGACTGAACTTCATGAAATTCTCAAAAAACCGTATGATGAGCAACCTGAAGCTCAAAAGTGGTTTGCAAAAAGACCTGAGTGGGCACGTGTGAAAGTGGGCTGTTCGATGCTTTCGTGTAGTTCATAATTTTGCTTTATTTTTTATTTTAAAAGGCTCGTAATAGTCTTTGCGGTTTTTGACTAAAAAAACAGATATTTGTGATATTCAACAAGCCCTGAGGATGACCTATAAAAACCTTTTGATAGCATGTGAAGAGGCCGAACAAATTGCCTTAAAATATTACGGTATCGCCGGAAAGGCGAGTCTGCTTGCTGGTGAGATAGATTTTAATTTCAAAATTACTGCTGATACCGAAAGCTATATTTTAAAAGTTTCGCGATCTGCGGCAATTGCCGCTGAGGGTGATTTGCAACAAGACATATTACAATACCTTGCTACTCAGAATACAAATTTTATTTTTCCTGAAATAGTCTATACGCTTGCCGGGGAATCTTCTTTTAATTGGAAAAGTGCTAACGGAACTATTCGCACGGTAAAGATGCTTAAGTGGATTTCAGGAAGGCTGTTTGCAGATGTAAAGCCCGTTACGGAGCATTTGAGGTATACTTTGGGACAAAAAGGCGGTCAAATAACACAAGCACTTTTAGGTTTTGATTCTCATTTAGCACAAAAAACATTTGATTGGGACATCGCCAAGGGGCTATGGGTAGAAAACTATTTCTCGCTTTTTTCGAAGGAAGAAAAAGAATTAGTGGCGTATTTTTTAGAGAAATTTAAAGAAATAGCACCTATATATAATTCGCTCCGAAAATCAGTAATTCATAACGACGCAAACGATAACAATATCGTGGTGGATGAAAACTTGGTAAGTCCCGAGGTAAAGGCCATTATCGACTACGGTGATGCCGTTTATAGTCAAACCATCAATGATTTATCGGTTAGTTTGGCCTATGCTATGATGCACTGCGAGCAGCCTTTACAGGCGGCTGTGCCTACGGTTTCTGGCTACCATGCTGCGTTTCCGCTTTTAGATATCGAGCTGAAGGTTTTATATATTACAATAGCCATGAGACTGCTGATAAGTGTAACCAAATCAGCAATAAATAAACAAAAAGAACCTGAAAATACCTACCTCCAAATAAGTGAAAAACCTGCTTGGGCTTTATTGAAAAAGTGGAAAGAGCTTTCTCCCGATTTTGCCTATTATACATTTAGACATGCCTGTGGGCTAGAGCCTTGTGAGCAAAATGCTACTTTTAAATCTTATGCGGCCTCTCGTTCTTGGGAAATTTCTGATCTAATTCCCGAAGCTAAATATTTGACATTGGCAGATCTCGACTTGTCTATTGGTTCTCAGTTTGTTGGGCACTATTCGGAGTATATTTCTTCTGAGAAAATCTACGATAAAATCTCTGAAAAATTTGAGAAAAACGAAGAACTTTTGGTTGGTGGATACGGAGAAGCACGGCCCGTTTATACGACAGATGCGTATAAAATTAGGCAAAATGAAGGTTTTGAGCACCGGACCAGACACTTGGGCGTAGACTTCTGGACACACGCTCAGACGCCCATTTGTGCCATAGAAGACGGCGAAATATTTGCTTCGCACAACAATGATCAGCACAAAGACTATGGCCCTACGCTCATACTCAAACACCAAGTGGGTGATTTGGAATATTATACGCTTTACGGTCACTTGACTGTTAAAAGTTTAGAAAATAAGACGATTGGTCAAGAAGTAAAAAAAGGTCAAAAAATAGGAGAGATTGGAGCCTTTCATGAAAATGGTGCGTGGGCACCGCATCTTCATTTTCAGGTGGTATTGGACATGCTTAACTTACAAAATGATTTTTATGGGGTTAGTTTACCCAGCCATTGGCCTGTTTTTTCGAGTATTTGTCCGGATCCAAATTTGTTTTTTAAATTGGCTATTTTAGAACCTAAAAACAACTCAGAAAACGAACATTTATTAAAATTCAGAAAGGAGCACTTGGGTAAAAGTTTGAGTTTGTCGTATCAAAATCCGTTGAAAATAGTAAGAGGACAGCAGCAGTATTTGATAGATGATTTTGGTCAAAAATACCTAGACACGGTTAATAATGTGGCTCATGTGGGCCATGAACACCCTAGGGTGGTAGCAGCCGGACAAAGGCAAATGGCGGTTTTGAATACCAATACGAGATATTTACATTCAGAAATTTTAGATTTTGCGGAGGCTTTGCTCAAGACTTTGCCTGAGGAACTTTCGGTATTGCATTTTGTGAATTCGGGTAGTGAGGCAAACGAACTTGCTATGCGAATGGCCAAGGCTTTTACAGGTCAAAAAGACATGATTGCCCTTGAACATGGTTACCATGGCAACACCCAAGCCTGCATAGATGTGAGTTCGTATAAATTTGATGGAAAAGGTGGCAGCGGCTGCCCTGAACATACACACATAATTCCGCTTCCTGATGCTTTTAGGGGGATTTATAGAGGCGAAGGTGCAGGTGCAAAATACGCAAAGCATGTAGAGGAAAGCATCGAGGAGTTAAAGTCAAAAGGTAGAAATGTAGCCGGATTTATAGCCGAAAGTATAGTGAGTTGTGGTGGTCAAATAGATTTGCCAAATGGTTTTTTGGGCGAAGCTTATGCATTCGTAAAACAAGCAGGCGGCGTTTGTATTTCTGACGAAGTGCAAGTTGGCTTTGGTAGAGTAGGAGCCAAGTTTTGGGGGTTTGAGTTGCACGGCGTAGTGCCAGACATCGTGACCATGGGCAAGCCAATCGGAAATGGGCATCCGCTTGCGGCTGTGGCATGTACCAAAGAAGTGGCCGAGGCGTTTGCAAATGGCATGGAGTTTTTCAATACCTTCGGAGGAAATCCGGTTTCATGTGCCATTGGGCGTGAGGTTTTGGCTGTAATAAAAGATGAAAAACTACAAGAAAATGCAGCAGAAGTTGGCGAGTTTTTAAAAGCAGAACTAAATGCATTGAAAGTTAAATTCCCTATTTTAAAAGATATTAGAGGCGAAGGATTGTTTTTAGGAGTGGAGCTATGCGATGATCAATTGAATCCCTTGGCGGCTCAAACGAATTATTTGGCAAATAGAATGAAGGATTTTAAAATATTGATGAGTGTAGACGGACCAGATCACAATGTTTTGAAAATAAAACCACCTATGTGTTTTTCTAAAGAAAATGCTGAATATATGCTTGAATGCCTTAAAAGGGTGCTTTCAGAAGATTTTATGAGCTGAGGCTTTTTTTTTTGTTAATTTCTTTTACTGCGTTTTCTATGCCTCGCGGGGTCATAGGAAACATCGGAATTAGCTTTTTGATAACTTGGATGGTGGTCGTGTACGCCCAATATTTCTCAGGTTCGGGGTTTAGCCATACCGTTTTTTTGAATTTTGAAATTAGGCTTTGGTAGGTTTTTATGCTTATCTGATTGAGTTCATAGTCTGCCATGCTGGCGTCGCCCATTATGAAAATTTTGTAGTTGGGGTCTTTGGCTAAAATCTGTTTTAAAGAAACGGGCTGCGTACGTTTAGCATCAGCATACACTTTGTCGTATATGGTATTATGAAAGTAAAACGTTTCCAAGTCGTGAGCAAAACGTGTTTTCATTTTCTTAAAAAGCTGCTGCACGATTTTAACATAAGCAGACATCGAATAGCCGCCATTGTCAATAAAAAGTAACACTTGCAGTTTTTCCTGCTGCACACTCCTGATTTCGGGAATAAATAGCCCCCCTCGTTTTAAGCCCAGTTTTATGGTTTCTTTTATGTCTAAACTTTCCTGTGCGGACTCTTCCACTATGCCTTTCAGCGAAGCCAAAGCTGCATCTATGCTGTTGTCGTTTATGAGTGTGTCTTGGTCTACGGGGTAATAATTTTTGTCGCTCAAAACCGCTCTAGCCATTTTGCCGCCTCCTGCTCCTGCTACCCTAATACCTCCTTTTGCCGCTCCACCGTGTCCGTAAGGCGAAATTCCGCCTGTACCAATCCAGTGGCTTCCGCCTGAGTGTTTAGTTTTTTGGTTTTTAGCTACTTGTTTCATTCGTTCCAAAAGTTCCTCTAAACTCAACTTAGAATAGTCAGCCATACGGTCAAGTTTTTTGGCTTCCGTTTGGTTTTCGTCTTGGGCATCCTGGTCTACTAGGTTTGGGTTGTCTTTGTCCCAAATCTCTTGTCCGTCTATTACTTTTTGAATATCATACGAACTCAAATGAATTTCATCTAAAAACGTATTTACTGCAAGCTCCTCGTCATTTAATATTTCTTGGTCTTCTTGCTTGGTTCGCCACTGTCTAAAGGTTTCAGACCTAAGTATGGCGTCTTGGAGGTTTTGCCCTTGTTTTATGTCTATTTCAAGAAAATAAGCATAAAATGCTTGCGTAAAAGGCCCGATTTGGCGAGGTTCTTTCACTATTATGTTTTTTAAAACATTATGCAAGTCGCCGATAGTTCTCACCAGATTTTTTTCTATGGCTTTACGCAAAATCAGCAAAGTGCGTACGTCTGCATGCAAGCCAAATGAGCGGAAGTTTTCGGGCAGTGTCTCAAACATATTTTAGTTGAAATAGTTGGAAGTTTTAATCAGTTTGCCACTCTCTACTAGTGCTTTTTTTACTTTTTCTATGTCTGTTTGGGTTTTTATTAAAACTCCCAAACCATCTAAGTTTTTGATTTTTTCTATGGCTTCAGCACCACCAAAGGTTTGCATATACTTAAGCCAATGTAAGAGTTCTCGTGTGGTAGGAGCACGCTCTAGTCCGAGATTGCGAAGTTGATAAAACATGTCTAATGCTACCTCTATTACTCTTTCTGGCGTATTTGGGTGGTGTTTCTCGATGATACTTCGCATGAGTGTTGCATCCGGAAATTGAATATAGTGATACACGCAGCGGCCTTTGAAAGCCGTAGGTAATTCTTGCTCGCGGTTTGAAGTAATCACTATCGCGGGCATATTTTCCTCTGAAATCTCAATCACCTCACCAGACTCCGGCATCACTAGTTTTCGGTGACTGAGTGCATACAGTAAATCGTTCGGAAACTCACGAGGGGCTTTGTCGATTTCGTCTATCAATAATACCGAATTGGGTACCGAATATGCCTGAGCAGCAGGACCTTTTACTACATAATCAGGTAGTGATTCGGTGCTCCTGCCACCTGTAGAAAGTTTATTTTCTAGTCCTTTTGCTTGTCGCTGAGCATTTAGTATCTCTACTTGTGAGTCTCTGAGGTATTTTACGTGGTCAAATCTCGCCACAAACTGCTCTACGTTACTTTTTGAGCCAGTTGGATATACAAAAATGGGCAGTTTTTGATCGGCAGCGTATTGAATCGGCAATTCGGTTTTACCGGTTCCGGGTTCGCCCTCAATCAGTAAAGGCATGCCCAGCACACGGGCCATATGAAAGGCCTGAGCCAACTCTAAGTCACAAATATATTTTTGGGAGCCTTCCCAATATTCAGTCAATGCCATTTGGTTTTTATTTGGTTAAGTAAGGTAAAAGTTCATTTGGTTTAAACCACTGCGGGTTATGGTCTGCCGTCATAATTGAGCTGTCATATCCAAGTTTATTGGCTCGCAGATAAGATTCATAGAAGGTATCGTTTTGAGCCTCTTTGCCTTCGTCTACAGTCAATATAAACCCACCTTTTATTTTTAATCTATCTGGATTTTTTAAACTTAGTTTTTGAGTCAAAGTAGCTATTGGGTGTGGCACATCATAGGGATAGGGTTTGTCAGGTTTTACCCAATTCGGTATTATAAAACCGTCTTTTATAGTTGTTGGAAGTGAGCTTTTAGTTTTGGATGAGTTTAGATTCACCACACTTTCGCCGTCTTCGGGCAAAAAAGCATCCATATAGATAACCTTCTTTATTCGTTCTGGGAGTTTGTCTGCCACGCCCGTTATCACCATGCCGCCATAGCTGTGGCCAATCAAAATAATGTCGTGGAGGTTTTCAAATAAAATGGTGTTGACTATGTCTTGTATGTGTACATCCAAGTTGATGTCTTTGTTTGCCAAATGCACGCGTTCGCCCAAACCCGTTAAGGTGGGTCTGTAAACGGTATGGCCTTTTGAGGTAAGTAAACTGTCTATTTTTTTCCATTGCCAAGCTCCGCCCCATGCTCCGTGTACCAGCACAAAGGTATCTTGAGCTTTTAGCGAAATTACAACTAGCAAAAGGCAAATCAATAAGCCCAATCGTTTCATATTGTATTCAAGGTTTTATACTTTCAATACAAAATATAGCCATGTTTGGTTTTAAATCGCTGTTTTTAGCCTAATTTTTTTAGTTCTTCCAAAAGTTCAGGGTGGTAGTTTGGTGCTATGGGCACTTGGTCTTTGTCTGACAGTGTAACTTGGTGGCGTTCTATTTTCTTGATTTTTCGGAGGTTAACCACATACGACTTGTGTACTTTCATAAAGCCGCTGCCGCTCAGTGTTTCTACTGCTTCTGACATTGTCATGCGGGTTATGGTTTTGCGGTCAGTTTCTTTAATAGTCAGATAGTTTCCTTCAGACTGTATGTATAGTATGTCGGTCAAGGTGATTTTTACCACGTCATAACCGTCTTTTACCATCAAAAACTCTTTTTTTACTTCATCTTTTTGTAAAGAATCGGATGCTTTTTGACAGGCTTTTGTAAATCTCAAAAGGTCAAAGGGTTTTACCAAATAGTCGGTGGCGTTGAGGTTAAAAGCGTCTACGGCGTATTGGGAGTAGGCGGTTGTAAATATTACTTGGCAGTTTTTGGGCAATAGCTGCGAAAAATCTAAACCTGAAATATCAGGCATGTTTATGTCTAAAAAAACCAGGTCAATCGATTCGTTTTTGAGATATTCCAAAGCCTCAAATACATTCACAAAAGTGGCTTTTAAATCTATCAGGCTTACTTTTTTGGCATGTGCTTTTACTACTTCTAATGCCATCGGTTCGTCGTCTATTGCTATTGCGGTTATCATAGTTGTATGTCTAATTTTACTTCAAAAATATCTTCGGTTTGGCTTATGTTTAACGTATGTTTGGCGTGATAGTATAGTTCAAGTCGCTTTTTGGTATTTTCTAAACCAGTGCCAGTTCCTATCTCTAACGTCTCCGATTTTTTCGCTATACTATTTCGGCAAATCATGCTCAGGGTTTTGTTTTTAACTTTCACTTTAAAATCTATAAAAGACTCTTTGCTAGTGCTAATGCCGTATTTAAAAGCATTTTCTACAAAAGGAATTAACAAAAGCGGGGCTATTTCAACAGGAGTTTCGTCCCATTCTATCTCAAATTTTAGTTTTATGTTTTCCCTTTCTGGGATTCTGATTTTTTGAAGTTCGATGTAGTCTTCCAAAAATACAATTTCTTTATGAATCGGCGATCGCTCGGTTTTGGTTTCTTCTACCACGTGTCGCATGATACTCGAAAGTTTCTGAATGCCGTCGGCCGTTTTTGGGCTATCCTCTGTTATGGCCTGTCCATAGAGATTATTAAGTACATTAAACAAGAAATGCGGGTTTATTTGTGCTTTTAAGGCTATTAGTTCTGCTTTTGTTTTTTCTAAAGAAAGGTCTTTTATCTTCTTGTAAGACATGTTTCCATAAGAAATGAAAGCATAAATTAAGATAAACGCAGCAAAGAAGTTAGTGAACCTGTTGTCAAAGTTTTTTTCAACTAACACTCCAGAAAGAGCACTGTTAAATCCCCAAAAAAGAACAAAATAGAGAGAGGTGAAAACCAATAAGTATAAAAATTTGCCCACCCTTCCTTCCTCAATAAAAATTGGTATAAAGAGATATTTGTAGTTTAAATGACTCAAAACAACTCCTAATCCTAAAACTGAGAATAACAAAGTTTTACTTTTTATGAAATTGCCTATAAGAGCACCTACTCCAAGTCCAGTTGAATAATATATATTTTTTGATTTCAGTTGAAACTCCTCCACTCCTTTAAATAATTTTCTAAGATCTGCGTCTGTTTTATGAATAAAATAAAACCAATAAGTATGGCTAATAGAAAGTAGGGTGAGTACTAATACGATCCAAAACCAATGTTTCTTAAGAAAGGATATTGTTTGAGCTTTATTCATGTCGAAAATTAATAGGGCTTTTTACTTTATTGTGATGTTTTGATGGCAAACGTTTTTGGTAGTGTCAGGTTTTTTGAAATATTTGTTCGCAAATAAATATAAGCCTATCAATAAAGCTATAAAAGCACCAAGTTTTAATGCAACACTTTCTTGTTTGAGTAAATACACCACCGTAAACCCAAATACGATACCAACGACAAACATAAATAGCGAAGCACCTAGATTTTGATTGGTTTTTTGGGCCTTGTCGTTGTAAATTTCTTTTTCGTTTTCTATGAGTTTAATATAAATGCGGCCTAGTAAGTCCATTTTTATATCGAGGCGGTAGTCTTTGTTTTCTCCGTTTTCGTTAATAGTAAAACTATGTTTGCCTCCCCAGAAGGTTTTCTTTTGCGAAACTATTTTATCGTTAAATGTTATGGTTTCTTCTCCGAAAAAATCATTTGAAACATTGATTACGTCTTGGTTTGGAAGGGTGATAGTTAATAAGTTCATGTTGTTATTTGTTTAGTTTATAATTCAAATTTATTTTTATTAATGATAAGTTTCTAATAAGTGGGACGAACTCGCCTTTTCGCGTGACGAACTATCCCAAGTATGTTTTATAAAGTGGGGTGTTTATCAGTAACAGAAAAGGTTTCTACAGGTAGCGATGGGTTGTTTAAAGTGGGTTGGTCTTGGCTCTCGGTACTTGTGAAGTCTCCTCTGCCAGGTTTTTGGGTTAATTCATGGCTGTTTGTGATATTTTCGGTTTTAGGTGTTATCTGATTGTTCGGCATAATATTTTCGCTTTCGCACGATGCCAATGAAAGAATAGTAACTAAAACTGCTGCTGTTATTTTTAAAGATTTCATATTTGTAAGTGTTTAAATGTGATTGTATTAATGATTGTATTATTTATTAAGTGAGCGTCTGTCTGCGGTTGCTTGAGCCTCCTCCACTTTTGGGTCATTGTTTTCAATGGTCTGTTCAGTGCTTTGTTTGGTCGGTATCATGTCAGGGTTTCTAGGGCTTAGCGTGTTATAATTTTCGTTTATTGCAAACTCCGTAGTCGGGTTTAGTTCGTTGTTTGGCATAATATTTTCGCTTTCGCACGATGCCAATGAAAGGATGGTAACTAAAACTGCTGCTGTGATTTTTAATGCTTTCATAATTTTAATTTTTAATGTATTTGTTTCGCTTTGATGATTCAAAAGTATAGCCACCAGGCGGCACCTGAAAACGAAAGTGACGAACTAGCAAAACTGTGGGATAAACTCAAAAAAGCGTGTGAAATGGATTTTTGCAGATTGCTATAAACACAAAAAAAGGCCTGCACCGAGATTTCGATGCAGGCCTTTAAAAGAACTCCTTAAATTATTATTTTTTCTCGAAGGCGTCGTTGATACGAGCCACCAAGTCTTGCACATGGTATTTGCTTACTTTGTCTGTCATTCTTGCTGAAGAAGCACTTAGTTCGCCTTTTAGCGAAGTCAATATACCTCTCGCTATAGAAGGAATGTCAGTTTCTTCTAAGTTAACCGTACGTGTATTGAAACCATACGTAACCCCAACCGGAATAGACCTAACCATGGCTTTGCCAGGCTTAAGCATGTCTATTAGTTTGTCTACATATACTTTTTGTAAGTTACGTCTTGTAATGTCAATACTTGATTTTCCGCGAAGCTCAGCAAATATGCCCGACTTAAGGTCTGACATCAGGTCGTCTACACTGTAGTTAGCTGCACTCATAGAAGAAGCCTCTGTAAGTCTTACCAATCTGTCGCCAGCCAAAAGGCTCGAAAGGGCATAGTCTTGGATAGATTTAAGTGCCTCAACACCATTTTCAGGCTTGATTTTAGCCAATACGTTTTGGTCTAACATCCATGTAGGTGTGTCAAACAACTGCGTGTTTAAGAATGCAACTGCTTCTTTTTGCGTAGCTTTTGGTACAATCTCAAACTGGTCGCCGGTCATGTCATACGTTTTTGGAGAATCATAGATACCACCTACGTTTTTAATAACATGGCCCATGTAGCGTCTGTATTGTCCTACCAATTGCGTGTAAAGCTCATCTAACTCACTGTAACTTTCTCCGTTTTCTTTCGACCAGGTAACTAGGTTTGGTAAAATACGCTTAAGGTTTTTAATACCGTATTCAGAGGCCTTCATGGCGTTGTCGCCGATGTCTTCTGTTTGGTATCTTGGGTCATATGGGCTTATTTCAGTACCAAACCAAAGTCTACGGTTCTTGTAAGCTTCTTTGGTCATTTCGTTCAATGTGGCCTTCTCTTCGTCCGCAGATTTTGCGTCGGCAAAATAGCTATATCCCCACTTAATGGCCCATTTGTCGTAGTCGCCTATTCTTGGGAAGAAATCTTTCACGCCGTCTTCTGGTTGGGCCACATAGTTAAATCTGGCGTAGTCCATTATAGAAGAGGTATGTCCGTTTACTCTTTGGAACTCAGGGTCTCTCAGTTTTTCTACAGGCGTAGCCGAACTCGCTCCCATGTTATGTCTCAAGCCAAGGGTGTGGCCCACTTCGTGCGAAGACACAAAACGAATCAATTCGCCCATTAGCTCGTCGCTAAACTGCTTGTTTCTAGCCGCAGGGTCTACCGCCGCAGTTTGAATCATATACCAATTTCGCAATAAGCTCATGATATTGTGATACCAACCGATGTGACTCTCGATAATTTCGCCCGAGCGTGGATCGTGTACGTTTGGTCCGTAAGCATTTTGAATATCTGCTGCAAAATATCTCACTACCGAGAATCTCGCATCTTCCAGGCTCATTGTAGAGTCTTTTTCTGGCCAGTATTCGCCACTGATGGCGTTTTTCCAACCAGCACTTTCAAATGCCACTTTCCAATCATCGATACCCGCTTTTATGTATTTTTTCCATTTATCGGGCGTAGCAGGGTCTATATAGTAAACGATTGGCTTCAATGGCTCAATCAATTCTCCATTTTTTTGTTTCAAAGCATCCGCTTTTGACTTCGGCTCTAGTTTCCATCTAACCGCAAAAACGTCTGTTTTAGATTTTTGAGACTCTTCCTCAAATACATCGTACTCATTTGCAAAATATCCTACACGAGCATCAAACTCACGTTTACGCATCGGTACTTTTGGAAGCAAAATCATAGACGTGTTAAACTCCATAGTTACCACACCCGCATCGAGTGCCGACGGAAGGTTTCTGCCGATTTGCGGCATTGGGGTTAGGGAGATTCTTGGAGGTGTAGTAGCAAATGTTTTTACCGTTCTAATCTCCGTGTTTATTGGGTAAGTGCTTATTTTCTGAATAAACGATTTGTCTTTTTGGAAACTTACGATGTTAAGCAACTGCTTACGTATTGGGTCCAAAGAGAAAGTTTGCATGTCGGCGTCAAAGGTGCTAGTAACGTCAATAACGTATGCTGTCTTAACTTTACCGCTGCTGTCTTTTTTGTAAGCTTTTATTTCAAAATTTCCGATAATTGGATCAGAACTTGAGTTTTTAACGGCCTGTGCCATAGGCTTGGTGCTATCCGGCGACATTATTACATAGGTGATAGAACGCAAAAGAAGGTTGTCGTTTTGGCCTTTTTCCCATCTCACTACCTGACGGTTTACTTCTTCTCCTCCAAAAATACCGCCACCGGCAGCAGTTTTAGAAAAACGCGTAATCGCCATTATTTCTCTTCCGATTAAGCTGTCCGGAATCTCAAACATGTACTTGTCGTCTAGTTTGTGAACCGTCATTAATCCTTTCTGAGTTACCGCGGTGCTGTCAATAACTTCTTTGTAAGGCTTAGGACCTTTTTTTACTTCAGGTTTTTTCGGAGCTTCTGCCTTTTTGGGAGCTTCTGCCACAGTTTTTTCTGGCTCTTTGTTTTTCTTTTTTCGTTGGGCCTGAGCACCAAACAATACGCAGATTGTGAGACCCGCTATTAGAGAGATTTTTTTCATTAAGATTAGTTTAAAGTGTTATTAACCGTTTGTACTGATGAATAAGACATCAAAAATAACATTTCTCAGTTATTTCTTTACTTAAAAATGATTTTAGGGTTAAATTGTTTACTGAAAGGTAAATTTAAGAAGACCAATGGTTATTATCTGTCTTCGAGAGTTTGGAACAAAATCGTTTATCGGTAAAAAACGACCACTCATCGGACTTTTAAAATAACCTTACCGAATACTTGTAAGTGGAAGGGGCAAAAGCCTCTTAAATTTGAAGAAAAATAAAGACAAACATGAAGAAAGATAATAAAAACTCAGTGCTCTTTTGGGCAACATTCTTGGTAACAGCCGGAGGTATTTTCCTTTTGAAAAATTTCGGCCTTTTAGATTTTAATTTTCCGGTGAAAATTTTCACTTGGCGTCTGATTCCACTCATAATAGGTATCAATGCGTTTTTGAAAGGCAAGAATTTTGAAGGAATTATAGGGGTAGGAATCGCCGTGGTATTTTTTATTCCTGATTTTTTGAATAAAGCCCAGACGGTTACCTATTTTAAACTTTGGCCGCTGCTTTTGGTAGGTATTGGTGGTATGATTTTGTTTAAATATTTCAACCCGAAGTTTGATAAACCAAAACGTATTTTTAGACCGGAAGGTGACGAGTCTGACTACATAAATGAGTCCAATATAATGGGCGGAACCAACAAGAAAATATTCTCGAAGCACTTTGAAGGCGGGCAATTAAACTGCGTAATGGGCGGAGCACAAATTGACCTAACCGAGGCTCAACTGGCCGAAGGAGCTGTTTTAAATGTGTTTTTGCTCATGGGTGGTTTAGAACTAAAAGTACCCAAAGAGTGGAATGTGCAGATAGACGTGCTGCCGATTATGGGTGGTGTAGACGACCAAATCACGAAGTTTCCGGAGTTTGTAGTAAACCAAGAAAAGAAACTGTTTTTGACTGGAAATGTAGTGATGGGCGGTGTAGAAATAAAAAGATTTTAAAATAAAAATTCAAGGATTTTTTTAACTAAAAATGATATAAAACTATGGGAAATAGCAGACAGATTTTGAAATACTTTGTGATCATCATGGTGGTTTTTGGAGTGCTGGGCGTGATAGGGAGCTTTGCGGACGAAAAAAATGAAGAAGAAGAGCATATTCAAATAGAGTCAGACGGAAAAGGGAGCAGAGTAGGTATTGATAATTTTATGGGAGGGAGCAAAAAAAGCATCAGCGGAGATTTTGGTGGAGGAGAAATCAATAACATGATGGGGAGCGTTCAGCTTGACCTTTCGAATGCCACACTTGCCTCTGACCAAGTTTTAGATGTAAGCCTCATGATGGGTGGTGTTAAGGTTATAGTGCCAAAAGACATGCGAATAGACGTTGGTGCTTCCGCATTTTTGGGTGGAGTAGAAGACAAATCAGAAGAAGGTAACCCTGCCGAAGGTCCAGTTTTACATATTTATGGATCCATTTTTATGGGTGGGTTAAATATCGAAAGAAACTAGAACTAGATGAAGCATCCAATATTATCGGGGAAGTTTAGATTGTTGCGTTTTTTGGCTATTTGGATAGCTATGGGGCTCATATTTTATGTTACCATGTCTAACCTTACGCCAGCAAATAAGAAGTTTCTTTTCGTTGATATTTTAGGGCAAAATATGATAATGGCGGGGCTAATGATTGGCCTTTGGTACCCAATAAAATTTATGTCGTGGGAAAATCAAAAGCTGCCTATGTTGATTTTGAATCATGTGCTTTTATATGCTGTTTTTGCTTCTACTTGGGTGTTTTTGATCCATTTGGTGCTAAAGTTAGTCTTTCCAGTTTCGGAAATAAACGACTATATCTCAAACGCAATCGCGTATAAAATTCCGTTTTCGTTTTTCGCTTATATCGTTTTTGTGATATCGGTGTATTTGTTAAAGTATTATAATTCGTACATAGAAAAAAAGGAAATAGAAAGTAAGCTTAGTCAATCCATCAAAGAAGCCGAACTGACCTTGCTTCGGAATCAGATGAACCCACATTTTATTTTTAATAGCCTTAACAGCATCAGCTCTTTAACTATTATAGACCCCGAAAAAGCCCACGACATGATTATTAAATTGTCGGATTTTTTGAGATATACGGTGGGTTATGGACAGCTAAACAAAGTGCCGCTTCAGAAAGAAATGGATATGTGTGAGGCGTATTTAGAAATAGAGAAAATTCGGTTCGGAAATAAGATATCTGTAGAGTTGCAGATTGACCCGGAGTCGCTTGAAGTGGAAGTACCAAGCATGCTGTTGCAAACTCTGTTTGAAAATGCCATAAAACATGGAATCTATAACTCACTTAAGCCAGAAGTGATATTGTTTAAAACAAAAATAGAAAACGACAGACTGGAACTCATCATGGAAAATACCTTTGATTCATCGGGTAAAAACCATGCAGTGGGTACTAAAACCGGACTGAAAAACATAAAAGAGAGGCTCAGGTTAAATTATAAAAACTTGGCTATTTTTGAGACCCAAACCATAGATGAGAAATTTGTGGTTTGGATAAATATTCCATTAAATTCATGAAAATAAAAACCTTACTTATAGACGACGAGCAGTTAGCTCGTGCATTGGTACAAAATTTTATAAAAGCAGACCCCGATTTTGAGGTTATTGGTGAAGCCGAAGATGGTTTTCAGGCCATGAAAATGATTCAGGAGCTAAAACCCGATGTGATATTTTTGGATATCCAAATGCCCAAAATCACTGGCTTAGAGATGCTTGAGCTTATCGAAAACCCACCGATTGTGGTGTTTTCTACGGCGTATGATCAATATGCCATAGCGGCTTTTGAGAAAAACGCGATCGATTATTTGCTAAAGCCTTTTTCGAAAGACCGTTTTTTGAAAACATTAGAAAAAGTAAAAGCAAAGTTTGCTGAAAAAAGCGACACCAAAGAAGATATAGCAAAGCTGCTGAATCAGCCTGATAAGGTTTTGGAAAGGGTGGTGGTAAAAAACGGAACCAAGATAGAAGTGATTCCTTTTGAAGAAATCATGTATCTAGAAACGGACGGCGACTATGTTTGGATTCACACCGAAAAGGCCAAGCACCTAAAACAAAAAACCATGAAAGAGTTTGAGCAGCAACTGCCGGCTCATTTTATCAGAATTCACCGCTCATATTTGGTAAATTCGGAGCAAATCCTCAAACTAGAGCTCTATGAAAAAAGCTCATATGTGGCTCTTATGAAAAATGGAGCTAAGCTAACCATAAGTAAATCAGGCTATAAGGAACTAAAAGACGCCTTGGGTTGGTAATTTTAAAATAAACTTAGCTGTGGGTTTCTGTTTTTTTCAAATGCTTCAGTACTGAGTTTTGGAAAAGAAAAATCAGGGAAGAATTTTAGCTTCGCCAATGCCGCTTCTTGTCTGATAGTTTCTGCCAAAGCCCCTGTTCCTCGCATACGCTCCATAGGAGTTTTGCTTCCCAGTTTTCCCTGATGTGTTTCTTTTATTTGGTTCAAAATTTTGGATGCCCTATCTGGGTAATGTGTATGTGCCCATTCCGAAAAAATGGGCTCCACCGAATCGTTTAGCCTCACCAATGCATACGAAAATCCGTTTGCTCCATGATTTTTAAAGGCTTCGGCCATTTTCAATATTTCATGAGAGTTTAATCCCGGAATAATCGGTGCCATCATCCCGATTACAGGTATATTATGTTCAGACAAAACCTGCATGGCTTTTAGTCTATTGGCTATGCTCGATGTACGCGGTTCTAGTTTTTGTCTCAAAGTTTCATCCAAGGTAGTGATAGACAAAGCCACACTTATAAGCATGTCTTTTTGAAGTTCTTGTAATAAGTCTAAGTCTCTAAGCAGTAAGGCGTTTTTGGTGATTATGCCTACTGGGTGTTTGTATTTTACACATACTTCCAAAATTTTTCTAGTAAGCTCAAGTTTACGTTCGGCGGGTTGGTAGCAGTCTGTATTACCTGAAATGGAAATGGTGCTGGGTTTGTAGTTTTTTTTTCTGAAAAGTGCTTCTAAAAGCTTGGCGGCATCGGGTTTGTACAATATTTTTCTTTCGAAATCTACGCCTGCATTTAGCGACCAATATTCGTGGGTAGGCCTAGCAAAACAGTAACTACAGCCGTGTTCGCAACCTTGGTATGGATTTAGTGAATAAATAAAAGGAAGGTCGGTACTTTTAACTTCGTTTACAATTGTTTTAGAAACTATCGGCCTTAGTTCGGTTTTATGTTTTTTATCGTCGGGCTCCCATTCGTCTTGCCAAGCCGCAAAAACCTCTTGCGATTCAAACTTGTTTTTTACATTACTAACCGCACCTTGACCTTTCATAAATCAAATGTAGACCATTGGTTTATGAGTATCAAAAAAAGCTAATTTTCTTAGATTTCGCTTGCTGAAATATTTGCCAGCCTGCGATTAAATAAGCAAAATTTAAATTCTAATATGCGTTCGGATGGAATATACATTTACGGGGCCTTTGCGGTCGTGGTTATATCCTGGGTTTCTTACATTTTGATAATCTGCGGTTACGTATATGCCTTCTTTTAGTTCAGTTTTGTAATATATTTCACCTACTTTTTCCGCAGCGTAATTGATTTTGCCATCGCCAATCATGAAGCCGTATCCGCCCGCTGCTAAATAGTTTCGGTGAGGACTAGAAAGCCCCGACATTACATACGAAACTCCAAATTTATCAGAAGGCCTGGCCCATTTAGTGCCATTGTATACCAAGCCTGAACTTATGCTGCGATCTATCTCGGTAAATACCCATGTTTCATTGTGTCCGTCGTTTATACTGCTTCTAAAAAACACTCCGGCGTCATGGTTTATTTGTTGCTCCAGGTTAATGCCAACGCCATATTTTTTATGTGCATAACTTCTGCTTAGCAATATGTCAGGATTGCTCGGGTTTTGGGCGATGGCCTCGTTGTAGCTTCCCATATTTGCCGATGTATAAAAACCTAAGATTCTGGCCGCCCCAGTTAGATTGGCAATAGCGTGGTTATGGGTATATTCCAAAGTATGCGAACCTGATTTTTTGATGTTCCAATCCATATCGTTTCCGTTGGCCATTTTTGGGAGCAACGAAAACGCATAGCGAAGCTCGTTTTTTGGAGAAACATATTCCAAAATAGCACTTGGAGCATATCCACGTGTATTTGCGGGATAATCCCAGGCACCGTTACTCATTAGTGCCCAGTTCAAAAACTGCGTACGTGGGTCGTGGCTGTAGGTGTTTTTGTCAAAAAAATCAGCCATACTTATTTTTCCTACCGTAAAGTTTAGATACTTTTCAGGCAAAACTGTTTTCAGTTGATTAAAGTCTGATTCTACGTTGCTGCCTCTTTCGCTGTTTAGTCTTATTCTTTGTTGGAAATAAAGGCGAGCCACATATATTTTTGGTGATGAGCTTCCTATTCTAAAGGTCTCTCCATTGGTGGCAGAAGCCAAGCCGAGTACATCGCTTAAGCCCGATCCGCCTGCTATTTCGGGATTAATGAAGGCACTTGCTCCTTGCCATAGGCGGGCTCCTAAATATAAAGTGGAGGTTATGGAGGTCCTGTTTTCCTTTAGCGTTTGTAAGCTATTTTGACCCGAGTAAGGAGCCGAAAATTCGGGCTTGGTTTGATTTGCCACCGTTGCTTGCACATGCACCGAAAACCTTTCAGATGAATCTGATAATGATTTTTGCCCCATAACATTTAGACATGTACTTGCTAAAATAATAGATAACAAAATGAACTTAGTTTTAAACATAAATTTGAATGTGTTGGTATAGGTTTATTTGGAATATTTAAAGTTTAAATGCTGCATTTATTGTTTCAAAATGAAAATATTTATATCAAAAATATAATTGTTATACATAGATGAAATACAATGCTTTTTGACAAGTTTTTTTAAATTTCCGACCAAAAGTAATTGTATATTTTTGAATAAAATGTGTTTATTTTTAATGTTTTTTTATGAATTAAAACGCTATTAATCTTGTCTTAAAATGTGATTTAAAGTAGATTTATTGAGTCTTAAAAAAAGGGGATAAAGAAATGAAAATAGAAGCAAATTCACCTGAGGAATACATCAATAATGTGCCCGATGACCGAAAGGAACCGATGGCGAAATTGAGACAAATAATATTAGAAAACTTACCAGTAGGTTTTGAAGAAACCATGAGCTACGGTATGATTGGCTACGTGGTGCCGCATCGTATTTTTCCGAGTGGCTACCACTGTGACCCGAAGCTACCTTTGCCCTTTATTAACATCGCTTCTCAAAAAAACTTTATCGCTTTTTATCATATGGGAATTTATGCCATGCCAACTTTATTAGCATGGTTTTTGAGCGAATATCCCAAGTATTCCAGTGCTAAACTCGACATGGGTAAAAGTTGCATTAGATTTAAAAAAATGGATCAAATACCTTACGAGCTTTTGGGTGAATTGGTCAGGAAAATCACCCCACAGCAATGGATAGACACCTATACAAGTGCAAGAACCTAATAATTCAATTAAAACGAAAAGTGCAAAAATGGAAACAAAATTTACGGAAACGCAGCGTTTCACGCAGTGGTGGCTTTGGGTAATTTTAATCGGTGTTTTATTGATTCCTATTTACGGCATTTACAAGCAGATGTTTCTTGGAGAGCCTTTTGGCGACAATCCAACCTCTAACATCGGCCTTATTGTGTTTTTTGTTACTATTTTAGGTTTAGTTATCGGTTTTAGACTCATAAAACTTCATACTACAGTAGACGCCAAAGGCATCAGTTTTGATTTTTTGCCTTTTTCAAGCAAAGAAATATTGTGGTCCGAAGTGTTAACCGCTGAAGTGATAGACTATGGTTTTGTGGGTGGTTATGGTGTGCGTTTGTTTACCAATTACGGTACCGTCTATAATATCAAAGGCAGAATAGGGCTGCACGTGGTTTTAAAGTCTGGTGATGAGTTTTGTCTCGGAACTCAAAAGCCAGATGAGTTAAAAATGCTGCTAAACAAACTCACAATATTGGAAGTCTGAGTTAGTGTATTATTTTTCAATAGTTTTCATACCATTTAAACAAATCTGTGCAAATCTCGCTTTTGTTTTCTGTTAAATATTCCAAATAAGTTTTGGCTACTATTCCATGGTTTTTTCCTTTAGGCCATATAATCTGCCAATTGGTTTCTATGGGCAAACCTGGCACTGGAATTATTTTTAACGCTCCGTTTTGAAGCTCGTTTTTGATGCCTATCAATGGCATTATAGAATATCCCATATCTGCCAACAACGCCTGTTTTACGGCCTCATTTGAGGTTAATTCCATTTTTTTTAAGCCTACTATATTATTATGTTTCATAAATGCCTCCATGGCGTGGCGGGTGCCTGAGCCTTTTTCTCTGTAGATTAGCGGCAGGTTTTCGAAAATAGCTTCTGGCGATTTGACTTTTATTTTCAGCTCGTTTTTTCCAACTAAATAAAGTTTGTTTTTGAACAAATCAAGTGTTTCTACTTGTACCGAAGGAGGCAAAACCGAAACCAATGAAAAGTCTACTTCGTTATTTTCTAAGCTTTCTATAACGCGTTCTTTGTTTGTGACATCCATTATGAGTTTAATACCGGGATGCTTTTTTACAAATTCAGAAAGAAAAAATGGCATGATATACTTGCCTGTGCTAACAATCGATATTTTAAGGTTACCCGTCAGCTGGCCTTTATGGGCTAAGGTTTTGAAATTTATCTGCTCTACCTGCTCCAATATATTCTTGGCGGCTTCGGCTATCTCATTTCCAAAGTCGGTAATATGAATTTTCCTGCCCAAAGTCTCAGTAAGCGGTATATCAAACTGCATTTGGAAGTTTTTGAGCTGAATAGAAACCGCAGGCTGCGTCAGGTGAAGTTCCTCGGCAGCTTTTGTGATGCTCTCTAGTTCCGCGATTTTTAAGAAAATCTGTAATTGGTTTAGGGTATAATTCATAAATATCTTTTATAATATACATTACAAACATAAATAAAAACTTATGAATAAGCCAAAGTAATTTTGCAGAAAGAAAACTAACCGGTTTTTTTTTATCAAAACTAAAAGATTTTTTACTTAAACAAATTAAGATGATTGTAAACGAATTTAAACTACTAGCAGGTGAGTTTGAGGCTGCGGATGCTAAAGAGATTTTAACGAGTTTGTTAGACGATAAAATTGCGTTTCATGCTCAAAAGCAAATAAGCTACGAGGAGCGATACGGTAAAAGAGAGGAACACGCAGACGTACGGATAGCGGAGTTGAAAGAAAGCAAAAAGGAGATTTTAGAACTGTTGGCTCTTGCCGAAAAAGAAAACCGAAAACTGGTTTTGAGTTCTTCAATCAAATTAAGCTAAAGACCATTTTTTTTTAATCCAATATTATATTAATGAATCTAAATTTACTTTTTGAAAATCTAACAAACCCAGCGTTGTTATTTTTTATATTAGGAATAGTGGCAGTTTATCTAAAAAGCGACTTAGAAATTCCGCCAAATTCTTCAAAATTCATTTCACTCTATTTACTTTTTTCTATTGGTTTTAAAGGCGGTCAGGAGCTCTCACATGAGAGCTTTTCTTTTGAAATCATGTGGTCAATCGTTTTCGGTTTGATGGTGGCTTTATTGATACCGCTTTACACGTTTTTTATTCTAAAACAAAAACTCAATATATACGATGCGGGTGCCATTGCAGCGGCTTACGGTTCTGTGAGTGCCGTTACATTTGTTACTGCAGTAGCATATTTGGAGTCTGTTCAGCTAGTTTTGCATGGGCACATGGTGGCCATTATGGCACTCATGGAATCTCCTGCTATCATAGCGGGCTTGGTTTTGATTTCGTATTTCGACAAAGACAATGAAACTCAAATTAAGAAATCGAACGCACTGAAACATTCGCTTACTAACGGGAGTGTTTTGTTAATCATTGGAAGTTTGGTAATCGGTTTTTTAGCCTCAGACAAGCAAGCCCAAGGTATCAAGCCATTTACCGACGATATTTTCAAAGGTTTTTTAGCCATATTTTTATTAGATATGGGTATCGTGAGCGGTCGGAAATTAAACACGCTGCTGTCAAACGGATGGTTCCCTTTTGTGTTCGCCATTTTGGTGCCTCTTTTTAACGGTAGCCTAATTGGACTACTCAGCGGAGCCATAACCGATGATGTTTCCAGTAGATTTATTTTTGCAATATTAGCAGCTTCAGCATCTTATATTGCGGTACCGGCAGCCATGAAAATAACCGTTCCTAAAGCCAATCCGGGTTTGTTTTTGCCGATGGCCTTAGCGGTTACATTTCCTGTAAATATCACAATAGGTTTTCCTATATATTATTATGTGGTGAGTACTTTTTGATTGTAAAAATGTATCAAAAAAATAGCCCCCAAACGGTTAACTGTTTGGGGGCTTGCTTTATAGGGGAAGTTTAGGTTTAAGCTTTTTTGAAACTACAAAAAACGAAGTTCTGAGCAGTGTTAAAAGGTGTAATGTGATCTTCTGTAATACATTTCATCTTTTCAAAACCGTCATTTAAAGCTGTTTGAAGGCTGCTTTCTGAGTATTGTTTGATGTGTAAGCCGCTACACTTTTCGGGGCCATTTTCCGAAAAAGTACCGATGGTCATAAAGCCATTTACTGCTTTTTTTGCGATATTAAGATATTGTTGTACTTGGTTTTCTTCTGTTAAAAAATGGAAAGCGGCCCTGTCGTGCCACACGTCATAAATTTGCTCGGGAGCAAAATCGGTGATGTCACTCACCACCCAATTTACCTTGGCTGCCTTGTCGCCCAATCTGATTTTGGCTTTCTCTAAAGCAGCTTCAGAAATGTCCAAAACGGTGATGTTTTCGTAGCCTTCTTCTATTAAAAAGTCTACGAGCTTGCTGTCGCCGCCGCCAATGTCGATGATTTTGGCAGACTTAGGAAGTCCAAATGAACGAATAAACGACAATGAAGTCTCAGGAGTATCCTGTGTCCAACTTACTTGGTCTGCATTTTTGGTTTTATAAACCGTATCCCAATGATTCTGTATAGCGTTCTCCATGATACAAATATTTATTTTCAAATTGATTATTTGTGTGATATTTGTTGCATTTGTGTTATCTCCAAAGTAGGAGCAGTGATCACCCTAAACCTTATTGGCGTACAGCATATCTTTTACCGAAAACCAGCTCATGCCGGCATACCTGTTGTTGTCGAGTTGTTTTATTTCTGAGCGGGGATCTATCATGTTGTGCATGTATTGCATGCCTTGCCAAGCGGGGTAAAGTTCGTTTTCGGCGGGACTGACTTTTTTGGCTATTTTTATCATGATTCCGAGTAAAGTTTTTCCTCCTAATCGGATTAGCGTAAATGATTTTTTGGTGACTTCGCTCACCGCTACTTTAACTTCCCTTGGGCTTATTTGGTCACCTGCTATATTGAGGTATCGGGGTGTATTTGGATCCAATGCTACGTTTGCTGTGTATTTTGCTACGTCATCTATGGCCGTAAAGCCCCATTTGTAATCGGCTTTTCCCCAATAAATTACGAGTTTCGGTTTGAATACAATCAATGGCATTTCATCTAAAATTAACTCCATAAATGCTCCGTTGAAAACAGAGGTGGCTCGTATGTTTTGCTGGTCTAAATACGTGTGAAACTCACGACGGAGGTCGAGGTTTCTGTTTTCGTCCTGTTTGAAATTGGTAAAATCAAGTGAATAATCAGAAGGGATAAACCTTGGTACTCCTGCCAAGACTGCGGCATCTAAAAGGATTTTTTGGGCGTCAATGATTACGTCTTTTAGTCCTGCCAATACCGAAACTACGCAGGCTACATCATCACACGCTATGGCTATTTCTTCTTTGTTCCAATGGTTTAGTTCGTGTATTTTGGCTCCGATTTTAAAAAGTGCATTAATGATTTCGGTATCGGTATTGGGTCTTATTAAAACTTTAACTTCGGCGTTTTTTTCTACCAAAGCTTTCACTATTCGCTTTCCCAAATTTCCGGTGGCCCCTGCTACCAATATCATATTTCGCATCTCTTTTTTTTTATTTAAAGATACAACATTGAGAATTACTTTTTGTTAGGGAAAAAATATAAACAGAGGGATAAGAACTTTAATATAATCCTGAAATAATATCAAAACGCTGTTTCGTCCATTTGCTTGCGTAATCTTTTGCTAATTTTTACCCAACCCATGTTCATAATTACATAAGCCAAATAGTTTTTTATGCCCGTAAATCCGCTCTGTTCTAACATCAGTTCTGTGCCGTTTTCTTTGGGGCTTAAGGTCCAGGTGACCACTGAGTCGAGGGTAATGTTATCTCTTGAACTTCCTCCTTGCCAAGTGTAAATTAGTTTGTGCTGCGGTATAATTTCCAAAACCTCTCCATAGACGGTTCCGTCAAAACTAAATTTTGTTTTGGGCCTGGTTTTAAATTGAAATTGATGACCCATTTCCGCCTTAAAGTCGGTGGGCATTAGCCAATCGCCTAATAGTTTGGTGTCTGTCAAGTGTTTCCACACTTTTTCGGGAGCGTGTTCGAAATAAAAACTATGGGTGATACTTTTGCTCATTTTTTTGATTTAAAAATTGAATTTCAATTGGCTTATAACTTCATAGTCTTTTTCTCTAAAAATAAAGCCCACAGACCCAAAGCAGGGCCAATAGCTAAAAAGGAAAAGAGGTACTGTGTGTCTATGTATTTTGAAATATAATCAAGAAACTGAATGCTCACAATCGTGATAGAAAACCCAATGCTGTTTACAAGTGTCAGTGAAGTTCCTCTCGACTCAGGCGGTGCACTTTGGGCAACCAATGTTGAAAACAATGGAGAGTCAGCTACCACTGAAAAACCCCAGACGAATAGAAAAATCAGGAATAAAAGTAAAGAAGAATTTTCTAGGAAAAACGGTGAAAGTAAGCAACATATACCTGAAACACCCAATGCCAATGAAGCAAGTTTTTTGGTGCCCATTTTTAGACAAAATATTCCTGCTACAACACAGGCGATTGTTCCCATTCCGATGATAGAAAACGACCAGAAAGGTATGTTTAAGGTTGTTTCTGGGTATTTCGTGGTGTAGGTTTTTAGCATCAAAGGCACAAACGCCCAAAATGTATAAAGTTCCCACATGTGCCCAAAATATCCAAAGGCGGCAGCCTTAAATTGCGGAATTTTGAATCCATCTAAAAAAGCGTTTAGTTTTATTTTTCGACCTTTTTTTCGGAACGGTCCATTTGGAACAAATACAAAAATCAGGAGGCCACCTAACCAAGCTAAGGCCGTGGTAACGTATATAACGTATCGCCATGGAAAATTGCTAATGAAAGTCTTAAGCAAATGAGGGAAAGCCGTGCCTAACACCAAGGCTCCCACCAAAAAACCGAGTGATTTGCCCAAGCCAGCTTCAAAGTAATCGGAGGCGATTTTCATGCCTACCGGATAAATGCCCGCTAAGAAAAAACCAGTTAAAAACCGAAGTGCCAACAGCTCCGTGGCATTAAAACTTTCGATGCTCATGCCGATGTTAAATATGCCAGCTAAAATGGAGCTCACAAAAAACACCAAGGAAGGAGAAAAGCGGTCGGCAATAGTAAAAATGGCGAAAAATAAGGTGCCAAAAATAAACCCAAACTGTATGGCCGAAGTAACCTGCACCAAAAAATCAGCACTTAAGTTTAGTTCATTGGCTATTTCGCCTATTATCGAGTTTCCGGCAAACCACAAAGTGGTGCACAAAAACTGAGAGAGGACAATAATCGGGAGTATTTTTCGCATTCTGGCTTTGGTCTACCTATTTTGAAAGCGAATCTATGAATTTCTAGTTCGATTTTATTCGTGTTTTCTTCTTAAACTTATTTTTTTTGCATAAAAAAAGCCCGAAAAATAGATTCTCGGGCTTACTGGATTTTCGAAAAATTGAGTTACTTAGTTTAGCAATTTTATGTTTCCTTGGCCTTTGGTCACGTCTACAGTGGAGTTGTTTGAGCCTTTAGAGTTAACGGCAAATTTGATATTTACGCCCGTTTCCGTCCAGCTAACAATCTCTACCTGTCCACCCAAAATCACACCGCCTGTGCTACCGCTCAATGTGGTTTGTATCGCAGAACCAAATGCTTGTGTGGCACTGCCACTTGTTTTTTCTACACACTGAAAAACACCCACGTCGCCTTTTTTGAAATTAGTCAAATTCAAAGCTACGGTGGTAATAACCGATGTGCCGCCTGCTGTTGGCGTGCCGTTTAGGGCTATTGAGAATGATTTTAAGGCGGTGTTAAATGCACCCGAAGCGGTATTGAAAGTAACGCCTTTGCCTGCTACTTCGGCTGTGGCTGTGCCTGCTGCCAAGGTTGATTCAGCAGCTACGTCACCGTCTTTTGTGCAAGAAAAATTTAAGAATACAAGTGCTAATACCAAAGTGAAATACAATTTCATGGCTATAAAATTTTAGTTTAGTGTTTAATAATATCACAAACTTCGGTATTTTAGCCTTTCAAGAATTACGCAGTTCTGCGTATAATTATGACCCGATAAAAATCTATTTTTACATATATAAAAACCGAATAGATGATTAAAATAGCCATAGCCGAAGACAAGCACGTAATAGCCGAAACTTTAAAAGAGAAAATAGAACTAAACGTAGACTTTGGGGTAAAATTAATGGCCTCCAATGGCAAGGAACTTTTGGAGCAAATCAAAGATGCTCTTTTCGTAGATGTTATTTTTATGGATATCAATATGCCCATCATGGACGGCATGGCTGCCACCGAGTTTATTGCCAAAAATCACCCGCAGATAAAAATTATCATGTGCACGGTTTTTGACGACGAGGAGAATATTTTTCGGGCCATTCAGGCGGGTGCAAGTGGCTATATTTTAAAAGACGAAAGTCCGGCTCGCATACACCGTTATATCTACGAAACCCTCGACGGCGGAGCTCCCATGAACCCGCTAATTGCCCGCAAAGCCCTCAAAATGATTCGTGCTACTCCGGCTGCATCACAAAAAAAAGTGGATTATGGTTTGAGCGAAAGGGAACTTCAGCTTTTGGAACAACTCTCTAAAGGTATAACCTATGAGCAAATAGCTGACAATCTGTTTATTAGCTACGGAACGGTCCGGACACATTTTCAAAACATTTATAAAAAAATGCAGGTTCACAATAAATTGGAGGCTGTAAATAAGGCCAAAGATGAGAACTTGATTTAAAAACCCATAAGCTTAGAATTTCCCCTTATCCTATGAAATATTTACTACCTATTCTTTTACTTTTTTCTATAAATGTTTTTGGGCAAAATGCTCAGAAAGAATTCAATAAGAAGTTAAATGAATTCGAATTTACTTCTATCGCCAAGCTTGATTCTGCTTTTAAAGATTTTCAAAAAAAAGGCTATGATAACGACTCCAAGTGGGCAGCAGAAGCCAATTATATTTTTGGTAAAAGGTATTTTTCTAAAAGTGTTTTAGATAAAAGTATGGCACTTTTGCTAAAGGCCTCGGATCAACTAAAGAAACACAAAATGAACCGCGAACTGGCGGACACTTATCATTTTTTGGGTTTAAATGCCTCAAAAACCAATCAAAAAGTCAAAGCCGTCGCATATTTCAATACCTGTGAGGATCTCGCGATAGCGGTAAAAGACACCTTTAACATGATAAATGCCTTGCACGGTTTGGGCAAAATCCTCCAAAATGATTCTGCATTTACAGAGGCAGAGAAAAATTTCAGAACAGCCTTGACTTTGGGTTTAAAATCAAAAGATTCATTGAGTACTTCTTATAGTTATGACTTTTTGAGTCAACTCATGGGGCAAACCGATAGACCACAACTAGCCCTTGAAAATCAACTGAGAGCCATGCAGATTAGAGAAAAGTTGGGAGATAAATATGCCTTGGCAATTTCCATAAATAATGTGGGCGAATCATACAGGCTGCTAAACAAGGACAAAGAAGCCGAGCAGTATTTTTTGAAAGCTTTGGCCTTAAGTAAAACAATCGGCTTTAGAGACTTGGAATCTTATATTTATACCATTCTTATAGATTTCGCAAAAAAAAGAAAGCAGTACGATTTAGCCTTAGAGTATGCCGAAAGTCAGCGGGTTTTGAGCGATAGTATTTTTTCTGAAAACATGACTAAATCATTGGCCGATGTACAAGGGAAATACAATTTGGCCGAAAAAGAGCGGGTTTTAGCCGAAAAAGAATTGGCCTATCAAAACCAGAAATTCTTGAGTCTTTTGGGATTGGTAACCTTACTTTTTGCGAGTGGTGTAGCTTTTTATTTTTATAAAAGAAAACAAGAACAAAAGAAGATTTTGGAGGCCGAATCTATAGCCAAATTAGAAAAAGAAAGAATCCGGATAGCACGAGACTTACACGATAATCTCGGGCCTGAGTTGGCACAGGTGAGTTCAAAATTAGATATGCTTTCGTATAAACAAAACGAAACCGAAGATGGAAATTTGGCACAATTAGCCAACAATACCCGAGGTGCTATGGATCAGCTGAGAGACACCATTTGGTCTATCCGTGGCGAAGCCATAACCATTGCTGACTTTGCTGCTAAAGTTAGAGAATTTGCCCAAAAAAGACTGAAAGATTACGGCATTGAATTTCAAGATATTTGTAGCAATGCAGACGTGATTTTGGGTCCAAGTCAAGCTCTAAACCTCTACCGCGTGTGTCAGGAAGCCATAAATAATGCTGCCAAGTATGCCAATTCAAAACGCGTGGTTTTGGAAATGAGCTGTGCTGAAAATATCCAAATAAGGTTAAAAGACAATGGTGGCGGTTTTGATGTAGATTCGGTGCCTAGAGGCTATGGCATTCGGAATATGCAAGAGCGTGTGGAGGAGCTAAATGGGGTTTTCGATATTTCCTCAAATAAAAATGGTACTGAAATAAAAATCTCAGTACCACTCATTTCTATTGTGAAAGATTAAGTAAAATATCTTACTTGTATTCTATGTCTATTTTGGATTTTACGTTTACCGTTATTCCACTCGATACGGCGTTGCTGTTCGTCTCTATTTTTATTACTTTGTTTGCAGCGTTGTTTGTATACACATAGTCTGTCACCGAATTGCTGCTGTATTCATAACTTATCGGAGTGGATATTTTTGCCGAAGTGCTCACTTTAGATTGGCTCGGTAAATTGCTTGTCAGTTTTCCTAAATAACCCGTCGGGAAGTTTGGCTCAGACAACACCAAAGAGTTATATGCCGGAGACGAGGCATTGCCATAGCTCCATTCCAAAACCATGTCTTCCTTCTCAGGTGCCGTGTTTGACTTTGCTACGTAGTTTTTACGCTCACTTTTTATGATTCCCTTTGCTCCATAAGTATAAGCCACCTCGTAGCTTTTCAAATTACTGTCAAACTTCTGCGATATCACCTCGCCTGCGGCATTGTAGGTGTAGCTTGTTTTGCTGGTTTCGCCGCTTCCGTTTATCGTTATTTCTTTTATGGTATAGTCAGCGTTTAAAACCGCCACTGCCGTGTAGTTTTGCGACGCCTCAAATCCTTTGTAGGTAACTTCTATTTTCTTTTCGGAGTCTTTGTACACATAAGAGGTAATTGCCGTTCCCGATACCCCCTCCGTATTCGACTTTATTTCGGTGAATCTATTGTAAGTGTCATAGCTGTAGGTGTTTGTGGTTTTGGTTATAGTGCCCACTGTATTTGCCTCTATCATTACTTTGCTCAACAGACAAGAAGGTTTTTCATCAAAGTTTTTTGGCAAAAACTCAGGTCTTGTGGTTGCCGGTGGGGTAGTGGTCGGCGGCGTGGTGGTAGTCGGCGGCGTGGTGGTAGTCGGCGGTGTAGTGGTAGTAGGTGGCGTAGTAGTCACTGGGTCAGGAGTGATGTCAGCCGTGGTGCAGGCCGCTAACGCAAGTGCCGAAAAAATACTTAGAGTTAATGTTTTATTTAATTTCATAATGTTGATTTCTTGGTTTCTCACAAAATTAGAAGGGAATATCATGGAAAGGAATACGCAGAAATACGTATTTCTATAAAAACTCAACTATGTATTTTGTTGATTTTTCTTGAAAAAATGATGTTTATTTCTTTGATTTAGGGAAGAATTATTCAACCTTAACCATAAGTTCATGAAAGCATTAGAAAACATCCAAATAGTATTTCTGTAAGGTGAGCTACGGCGACTTTTAGACTGTTGCATCTTTGATTCATATTTTTTTCTTTTAGAAAATTTGAATCATAATCACTTATTTAAAAAGCATTTATCTCCACTTTTGTAATTAGGCATTTGAATTGAAAAAAATACTATTCTTACTTTCATTTTTGGCTGTATTAGCGGCTTCATATTTTACAATTTCTTGTAAAACCAGCCAAGCTGTAGACTTTAGTGCCGAAGTAAAACCACTCATAAACAAAAAATGTATCGCCTGCCATGGTGGTGTTAAAAAACAAGGCGGTTTCTCTTTGCTTTTTGAAGAAGAAGCCAAAGCCAAACTCAAAGCCGGCAACTATGCAATAGTACCCGGGAAACCCGAAGAAAGTAGCTTCATAACGCGATTAACCTCAGAAGATCCCGAAGAGCGAATGCCCTACAAGCACGAAGCCCTCACCGAAAATGAAATAGACTTGCTAACCCGATGGGTAAAAGAAGGTGCAAAATGGGGCGAGCACTGGGCGTATTTGCCCGTTGAAAAACAAGCAGTTCCTACGGTAAAAGGCGATTGGGCCATAAACGACATAGATAGGTTTGTGTTAGCAAAAGCAGAGGAGGAAGGCCTAAAAGTTTCGCCAAAAGCCAGTCCTGAGGTTCTTGCTAGGAGGCTGTCGTTGGACCTAATTGGTTTACCCGCACCGGATTCTATCAAGAGCGAATACCTGAAAAATCCGACCGAAAAGAATTATGAAAAAATGGTGGATAAACTGCTTAGTATGCCGCAATATGGCGAAAAGTGGGCCTCTATGTGGCTCGACTTGGCTCGGTATGCCGATACCAAAGGCTACGAAAGAGACGGGCCGCGGTCTATTTGGAGATACAGAGATTGGCTCATAAATGCTTTCAATGCCGATATGCCTTACAATCAGTTTATTACCGAACAGCTAGCTGGTGACCTTTTGCCGAATCCAACTGAAAATCAATATTTGGCAACGGCATTTCATAGAAACACCATGACAAACGATGAGGGCGGCACAGACAATGAAGAATTTAGAACCGCCGCTGTTTTGGATCGTGTAAATACCACTTGGGAAACCCTTTTGGGTACGTCTTACAGTTGTGTGCAGTGCCACAGCCATCCCTATGACCCATTTAAACACGACGATTATTATAAGTTTATGGCGTTTTTTAATAATACCCGTGATGCCGATAGCAACGGCGACTATCCCATTTTTCGCCATTTTAATGATTCACTTCAAATCAAACTTTCGGCTCTAAATGGTTGGCTGAAAACCAACACAAGCCCTGAGAAAACTACCGAAGTTTTACATTTTCTTAAGACTTTGCAACCGGCCATTAATTCGCTCGAAACCGATAGTTTTATAAACAGTGAATTGTCAGATACCAAATGGTTGGCCATGCGAAACAGGGGCGAAGCCAGGCTACCCGGTTTTGTTTTAAAAAATGAGAATTCCTTAATATTTAGATATAGGTCGGGACTTAAGTCTGGTAATCTGAAATTTAGATTAAATTATACAAAAGGGGAAGTTTTAGGGCAATTTAACATCACAAAACCAACCCAAAGCTGGGAAATTACCGAGATTCCACTTAAAAAAGTGGAAGGCAAATATGATATATACCTCACATTTGAAAGCAAAGAACTAACGGATCCGCTCAAAACGGGAATTGTGTTCGACTGGTTTCATTTTACGGAGTCTTGGCCAAATGTGGCTTCAAAGCAATCAGCAGAGGCGAAACGAAACTTTTGGGGCCTGTTAAATGCCAATACTGAAACCACGCCCATAATGTTAGAAAACACGGAGAGGATGTTTAGGCAGACCTATTTTTTTGAGCGTGGAAGTTGGCTAGCCAAAAGCAAAAAAGTGAGTCCCGATGTGCCGGCTTCGCTGAATAAATTTCCTGCTTCTGCCCAAAAAAACAGATTAGGATTAGCCAAATGGATGACCGCAAACGATAATCCACTTCTTTCGAGAACCATTATTAACAGGCTTTTTGAGCAAGTTTGGGGAGTAGGCATAGTGGAAACCCTCGAAGACATAGGCACCCAAGGAGCCGCACCGAGTAACCAAGCCTTATTGGATTACTTGAGCTATAAACTCATGAATGAGTACAAGTGGAGCCTAAAAAAAGTGCTTAAAGAAATGGTTATGAGTGCCAGTTACAGACAAGATTCTAAAATTAATGCTGAACAGTTAGAAAAAGACCCATCCAATAGATTTATGGCGAGAGGTCCGCGGGTTCGCTTAAGTGCTGAGCAAGTTAGAGATCAGGCATTGGTGGCGTATGGAATGCTAAATGCTCAGATGTTTGGGCCGCCCGTTATGCCGTATCAGCCTGCTGGGGTGTGGGGGTCACCTTATGATGGTCAAAAATGGAAAATCAGTGAAGGCAATCAGCAATATCGCCGGGCCATTTATACCTATTGGAAACGCACGAGTCCGTATCCGTCTATGACAAACTTTGATGCCGCTGGACGTGAAACTTGCTCTTCGAGGAGGATTATTACCAATACACCTTTGCAGGCTCTTACCACTTTAAACGATTCGGTTTACATTGACCTATTTGCCAAATTTGTAAATAAAACGGGTATTGCAAAGCCTGAAATTTGTATAACAAAAGCATATGAATTGGCCTCAGGAAGAAAGATAAATGAGGCTAAGTTGAAGGTGTTGATAAAATTGTATGACGAGTCTTTGAAATCATATAAAAAGAAAAAGACCCCTGAACCCGAGAAAAAGGCTCTTATTTTAGTTACAAATGCTATTTTAAATCTAGACGAAGTTTTAACCAAAAGCTAATGAAAGACTACATAGACCGAATAGCCCAAGAGGCCATTAGACAAAAACTGGAACAGCAAACACGTAGAAATTTCCTGAAAGAATCTTTTTTGGGACTGGGCGGTTTGGCTATGGGCTCACTGCTGTCTTCTTGCGGAGGAAAAAGCATGGCTGCCAAAAACTTCGATATCGATTTCGCTAATCCGATGATGCCTCGGCCGCCGCATTTTGCTCCAAAGGCTCGTTCGGTTATCTATATTCACATGGCCGGAGCACCTTCTCAGTTGGAGCTTTTTGACTATAAACCTGAACTCGCAAAAATGGATGGGAAGGACTGTCCGCAGTCGTTTTTGGAAGGGAAAAAGTTCGCATTTATAAGAGGTGTACCTAAAATGTTAGCGTCCACGGCAAGTTTTAAACAAAACGGTCAAAGCGGAGCCTATATCAGCGACTATATGCCGCATTTGCAGACCATAGCCGATGAAATCACTTTTTTGAAAGGTGTAAGCACCGATCAGTTTAATCATGCTCCTGCTCAGCTTATGATGCATACAGGAAGTGCCCGTTTAGGCAGGCCGAGCATAGGCACTTGGGTCACGTATGGCCTCGGCTCCGAAAATTCCGATTTACCGGGTTTTGTGGTGTTGACTTCAGGCGGAAACAACCCCGATGCGGGTAAAAGTATTTGGGGGAGTGGATTTCTGCCTTCTGTTTATCAGGGAGTTCAGTGTAGGTCTGTGGGCGATCCCGTTTTATTTCTGCAAGACCCCGACGGCATTACCCGAGACTTGAGAAAAGCGTCTATTGAAGCCATTAATAAAGTAAATCAAGAAGAATTTAAAGAATACGGTGACCCCGAGACTTTGAGTAGAATCAGTCAGTACGAAATGGCATTTAAAATGCAGGTTTCGGTGCCTGAGGTAATGAATATCAACGACGAGCCTGCCTACATCCACGAAATGTATGGTACTAAACCAGGCGAAGCATCAATCGCCAATAACCTGCTTTTGGCTAGAAAATTAGTAGAAAAAGGCGTGCGATTTGTGCAGCTTTTTGATTGGGGCTGGGACACCCACGGCACTGCAGAAGACGGAGCCATTGACATAGGTTTGGTAAACAAATGCCGGGCTTCTGACAAGGCAGTTACGGCCCTCATTCTGGATTTGAAACAACGAGGAATGCTCGAAGATACTTTGGTAGTATGGGGTGGAGAATTTGGGAGAACACCCATGGCCGAAAACAGAGAAGGCAAGCCAAACGCCTTTAAAGGCCGTGACCACCACGCGGAGGCATTTACGATGTGGATGGCCGGTGGAGGCGTAAAAAAAGGGACCACTTTTGGCGAAACTGACGAAATAGGCTACACCGTGGTGAATGGAAAAGTAACCCCACATGACATTCAAGCTACGATTTTGAATCAGCTGGGTTTTGATCATGAAAAACTGACCTACCAGTTTCAGGGAAGAAACTTCAGACTGACCGATGTGGAAGGTAGAGTCATTAATGAAATATTGGCCTAAATATTTAGAGAAAAGATAAATGAAGAGAAGAAATTTTATAAAAAATACAGTAACGGCTGTTCCTGCTTTGGGTTTTAAATCAGAAACTGTAGAAAGTGTTTCGCACAAAACCTCCCTTGAAGTATTAGTGATGGGTACCAGCTGGGGTTTTGAGGGCGGAAATGATTTGCTTTTTTCTAAACTAAAAAAAGAAGGATTTGACGGTGTTGAACTTTGGTGGCCAGCCAAAAAAGAGGAGCAAAAGTCGCTCTTTGAATTGCTCAAAAAGCATAATTTAAAAATCGGTTTTTTGGTCAGTGGCTCCGGGCAAACCTTTGATGCACACCTTGCAAGTTTTAAAAATAACTTAGATGATATTTTGGCCAATTGGCCCGAAAAACCAGAATATATCAATTGCCACTCGGGGAAAGACTATTTTTCGCAAGACCAAAATAGTCAGATTATTGCCTACACCATTGACAAAACGCAGCAAAGCGGAATCGAGATTTTGCATGAAACGCACAGAGGTCGTATGTGTTTTGCGGCACATATTACGCGTCAGTTTTTAGAAAAACACCCCAAAATGAATCTGACGCTAGATATTTCGCACTGGTGCAATGTACACGAGTCGCTTTTGGAAGACCAATCCGAAACCTTGGATTTGGCTTTTAGTAGGGTAAAACATATCCACGCTCGGGTAGGCCATCAGGAAGGTCCGCAGGTAAGCGACCCGCGAGCTCCCGAATGGGCAACCGCTATGGAGCGGCACCTCACTTGGTGGGACAGTGTAATCAAACACCGCGAAAAATCGGGCGATAAACGCATTACATTTTTGACTGAATTTGGCCCGCCAAACTATATGCCCACTTTACCATACACCAAACAGCCCGTGGCAAACCAATGGGAAATAAATGTGTATATGCTTAAATTGTTAAAAGAAAGATACGCATGACTTCATTTTTAGGGCATTTTCATCCACTTTTTGTTCACTTACCCATCGGTATTTTGGTTGTGGGTCTTTTGTTTAAAGCCATTAGCCTTAAATCCGAAAATCCTATTTATGAAGCTATACTGCCGGCGGTGTTGCTTGCCTCGTTTGTGAGTAGCGTGTTTTCGGCTGGGAGTGGCTATTTGCTTTCGCTCTCTGGCGGTTATGAAAAAGACCTGCTCGGCTACCACCAATGGGCCGGAATAGCACTGACTGTCTTAACGGGAGTGTTGTATTTTTTGGTGACCAAAAATAAAATAAAATCCCTTCAGAACGTGTTTTGGATAGTATCTGCTGGGCTGTTGGGAATTACGGGGCATTTAGGCGGAAGCCTCACGCACGGCGAAAATTTCTTGAGTTTTTCAGAAGAAAAATATCAAAAACCTGTAATCGTAAATCTGCCTGAAGCTAAAGTTTATACGGAGATAATAGAACCAATTTTTGCCGAAAAATGCTGGTCTTGCCATTCGGCCAAAAAACAAAAAGGCGGATTGAGAATGGATGGCAAAGCGTTTATCACCAAAGGCGGTGAAGATGGTGCTGCATTTTTAGCACATCAGGCGGCCAAAAGTAGAATAATACTAAGAGCTCAACTAAACGAAAAAGACGAGGAACATATGCCTCCTGCAGGTAAGCCGCAGTTGACGGAGAAAGAAATAAAGTTAATAGCATGGTGGATAAACGAAGGTGCTGATTTTAATAAAAAAGTCAAAGAACTTAAGGCTACGGCCGAAATAAAATCGATTTTAGCAAATTTAAGTACACCCTCAATCTCTCAGGCTGAGCCTGATGTGCCAAAAGAAAACATAGATGCCGCAGACGAAAAAGTGATAGCCTTGATTAAAAACGAGGGGGTGGCGATAGTGCCAGTGGCGATAAATTCTAATTATCTGTTGGTTAATTTCAATGGGCGAAAAGTGAAGGAGACGGTTTGGGAGAATCTCAAAAAAATAGGGGATAATGTAGTTTGGTTGAAAGCCAAAAACTTAACTGTAGGCAATGGGAATTTGGAAGTTATACAGTCAATGAAAAACCTGTGTCAATTAGACCTGAGTGGGTCAGATATTAAAAATGAAGACTTGTCTAAACTTGCTGAATTAAAGAATCTTCGTGTTCTCAATTTAAACTACACAAACGTCAGTTTGCAAGGGTTAGAAGCATTAAAAAACCTCAAAAGCCTACGCAGTATCTATTTGTTTAGCTCAAAAATAAGCAAAACAGATTGGCCAAAACTAAAGGCGATGTTCCCGAAAACACAACTAGACTCTGGAAACTATCAAGTGCCCACTTTTGAGAAAGACACGCTAATATTAAAGAAAGAAGATTTGGTTTCGGAGTGAGGGGAATGATTGGTTGGTTTTTTCATAATTGCTTGATTTCGAAACTAATAGCGTTTAGTTAAATTTTCCTAAAAACAAGCACTTGATTTTTTTGATAATGCTAAAAGATGCAATTTTAGAAAAAAAACAATTGTATGCTTTCAAACCTATTACTTAAGTCTAAAATTATTTTCAGTTTTTGTAAAATGATTTGGGTGTTTACATTTTTGCTTTCTTTGATTCTTTGGTCCACGGTTTATTTCCAAAACGAATTTAGCATGCGTTCATTTCTCTCTATTTTACTTTTAATTAAAATACTCACCAATGCTGCTATTTTTGGGATTTTCAGTTTGATGAAATCCAAAAATATTTTTCTTTTTTATAATAACTTAGGTATCAGTAAAACCTTTTTATGGGCTATCACTTTTTCTGTTGATCTATTCATTTTTCCATTTTCTATCTTACTTTTTTAAACATGAAACTAGAAGTTGATAGCGTAAATCTAAGATTTGGAGATCATGTAGTATTGAGTGATGTATATATGGGTTTCGAAACTGGCGAAGTTGGTAGTTTGTTAGGCAGAAACGGTACAGGTAAATCCTGTCTTTTTAATATTATTATAGGTTCGCTCAAATCGCAATATGCTTCGGTAAGAGTAGATAAATGCTATTATCCTTCATTATTTAAGTCGAATTTATTGAAATATTTGCCTCAAACTTTTCTTTTTCCATCAAACCTGCGTTTAAGTAATGCGGCTGAATATTTTGAACTTGATATAGAAAATATTTCGGAGAAGTTTGATAAATTCCATATCCCGATAAGCAGTAAATTCTATGACTTATCTGGGGGGCAAAGAAGGATGGCGGAAATTTTAATAATATTAAATTGTTCATGCCCATTTGTAATTTTGGATGAGCCTTTTACCCATTTATCGCCAATACAAATTGACGCCCTAAAAATTGAAATCAAAGAATATACATCAACAAAAGGTATCATTATTTCAGACCATCAATACCAACATGTTATAGATATCTCTGATAAAATATATTTGCTAAATGCTGGAAAAACACATTTGCTTAAACCTGAAAATGTCTTAGAGCAGCTCCAAAATTTTATGTATATCATTTGAAAATGCTTTCTCAGCGTCTCCATCAGGGACTCTGAAGTTTGGAGGATGCTATTTATTTTTACATCAGGCTCTTTCCATTTTTTTTATCTTTCAAACTCAGTCTCCAATAATTGTTTTTCACTAAATATGCCGCTGCCTTCGGGCTTTTGGGCTCTTAGTTTTTTGACCTCACTGGCTGTTATGTTTTTTCCTTCTTTGGCGTAAGCGTTTTGGGTAAATCTTATTATATCAGCTATATCTTCGTCGCTAACTGAGGTGTTATTGATCATACCTGGCATGTCGTTATTTAGCAAATATTGTTTTCCGCCCACACTTATTGGCCCACTGATTCCGTGCAAAATAATAGCCGCCAAACGATGAATGGAGCCGTCAATGTATTCTGAGCCTTTTAGTGGAGGAGCCAAATCTTGGATTCCTTTGCCGTCTGCTCCATGGCAAGTAGCACAAATTGACCTAAATAGCATCAAGCCTTTGGTTCTGTTGTCGGTGTCTTTTTTGACTTTAACGTAGATGCTGTTCATCTCGTTTTTCTTGTGGTTGTCTATGGCTGTGGTTAAGAAATTCTTTAGGTTTTTAGAAGGGTTCATTGTGCTCAGGTATTTCTCTTCTTTACCTTCTAGGTTACTCACAATGGCCTCTTGATATATTTTTTGGTCGATATATTTTTGGTCTATTTTAGCTAAAATAGGCATGAAAGTCTTCTCCGATATTTTCAACCAATTTTGTAACGATAATGGAATGTATAAATCAACTACCTCATCATTTCGAGCTAAAAGATTATCACAAATAGTTTTCATTTTAGGCACATTGGCGGCAATGGCAAAACGCTCCGCCAAACCCAAAGCATGGGCTATGGTTTCGGGCTGGGTGCTGTTGGTAATTATATCTGAAATGATATTGAAATTCAGTGCATTTAAGCCTTCCAATACAAAAAGTGCGTGAAGACCGTTTCCGGTTTCGCTATTAGTTTTGCTGAGGGCAATCAAATCTTTTACCACCGAAAGGTCTTTCTTTTGTATGAGCAGTTGCTGCGAGCGGTCTCTCAACCAGCCATTCGGGTGACTCAGGTATCCCACTAGTTCTTTTGAACTCGCTTTTGAAAAGTCCGGAATCTGAAATCCTTTAATTTCTTTGCTTGTTATTTTAAGTATTCTCCCTGCATTCTGAAGCGTGTCCATTTGTTTTAATGCGAGTTTTTCTGCCAAAAACTGCGAAATGTACGCTTTGTGTTGAATTATGCCGCGGTGCATATCCACTACATACATGGCTCCGTCAGGGCCAGTGAATAAGTTGACTGGGCGAAACCCTTCGTCTGTAGAAGCTAAAAATTCTCTGCCCACTTCGGCTTGGATGGCCACGGTTTGGGTCTTTCCAAAATTTAAAATATTACGTTTGATGAGGTTTGCCTCAGGCACACATACGAAGGCATTCTGCTTATATCCTGCCGGAAATGCTCCGCCTCTGTAAACCAAGGGCCCGCAAGCCGCAGTTACGCTTACTAGATATCCTTCCTCATTCAAAACGCCTTTTTGGTAGCCTCTATTCACGTCTGCTTTAGAGATTGGATACACCAAATCACTCGCTATTTTCTTGTTTTCTGCCACAGAAGGCTTGTAAAATCTGTTTCTAGTGACTTTGTTTGGTAACACAAAATCTGCTTGTAGGTTAGTGGAGTTGTTGTTGTAGTATAACCTCCCAAAGTTATCCTTTGTGATGCCCCACTGACCCCGGTTTGAGGTAGGTTCTTTTAACCAAACACCATTTTTTAGGCGATATCTGAAGTTCCAGTTGGAGTTGTAAATCCAGTTGTCTATGTTCATCATCAAGCCATTTGAGGAATGCTCCACATTGCCTCCATCGGCATAGAGTGGGTCTACCAAGGTTTTTTTGCCGGGCTTGTCATTTTTTATTTCTACAAAATATAACTTCGGGCCGTCTACATACAGCAAGCCGCCATATACATGAGCCAAGGCTCTGGGCAGTACTAGTTTATCCAGAAAAGTTTTTCGGTGGTCTATAGTGCCATCGTGGTCTAAGTCCTCTAAAATAGAGATTCTGCCGGTGGGTTCTTCTTCGCCGATGCCTTCTAAGTTGGGCATGTAGTTTATCATTTCTACTACCCACATTCGCCCTTTGTTGTCAAAATCCATGCTCACAGGAGCTTTCAGGTTTGGTTCAGCCGCAATTATTTGTAGATCAAAACCCTCCTCTATTTTATATCCATCGAGAGAGATTTTTGGTTCTTCAAAAGCTACAATGCTAAAACCTAATAATAACAATGATAGCCCTGATACAATAACTTTGAGAGAAAACTTAGACGTACTTAATTTCATGTAACTCAGAATATGAAGGTTGTTTATTAACTTCAAAAATAAGAGCATTTTATAAATATTTACGACAGTTTTAATAAAAATAGACCATTTACTATTACTAATCGACAGCGTAATATATTTGGGAATACTTAATATGAGTAAATGTTCTTTGAAGTATGTGCTGTGGATATTAACAAAGCATTTTGATAAGCTCTGAAGGCATATATTGAAACGCTACATTAGCTTTTTCAGTCGGGTTTGGTAAGCCTGTAGATAGTTTCTTTTTGGTGAATCTGAGAGAAACGAGGCGTTTATGAGTTTTGTTACTAGGCACTCAGAAATATATTACTTTTTCAAATTTTCTTCAACCATGAAAAAGCCACAGATTTTAAGTTTATGATTATTGGGAACATAATAAACCAAACCCAAATTGCGGTATGAATTGTGAAGAATTGTTTTTTATAGTTTAAGTAGTAATATAAAGAAGATAATAAAATACAAATCAGGGAATCAATGAAATGTACTTGAAGATCAGAATATCTATCAATGTGAGCTTTTTTTAACTCTTCGAGGTCTGAAAAATAGCCTTTTCCAGGTAAAAAACGTAATAGCAGGATTAAATTTTGAGTAAAATAAATAGCTGAAATTCCTAGTAAGAAATACTGAAGTAATTCCCCAATAGTACTAAAGGTGAAAGTTGATTTAATAATTGTTTCATTTCTATATATTCTAAAAATGTTTTCTGCTGAAAAAACAAGCATTATTGATGAACTCCAAATACTAAGTAAAAGCCTTATGGTTTTAGAAAGTATAAAATAGGTTAAGGAATTAAAGATTGAAAAGACAGATAGGATTATAGATATCACGACCAATGCTTTTATGAAAATATTACTTGCAGACCAAATGTTTGTGTCGATTGTCCAGTATAAAAATGCCATGGATTGGAGTAAGGTGATGCCCTCAGTAAGCTTAATAGTTGTAACTTTTTCATAGGTTATCGCAATAATAAAACAAAATGTACATGTAAATGCATAAGGCAATGAAAGTAATCGATTATGAAAGTTGTAATCAATTTCCCTTTTTCCGGGTAATAAAAAAAAGAAACTTAATATATAAGACCCCAATAAAATATATAACAAGGTTTTCCAGTTTTTTGTGATTCTAAAGCTTTCATATAATAAGCCGATCATTAATGTTAGATAACTTAATGAAAATAATTGATCAGAATTTTGGAATATTTTAAAAGATATAAAAACAGCAACAACTCCTAATGTAAATAGTAGAAGAAGGATAAGGATGTCATGGAAATAAGGAAGTCTATTTTTCAAATGTGGTTTTTATTTTATTTTTTATCAAGTAATATGCCAAAAAATAGAATTCTCAACTTTTTAATTATCGACAACTTCTCGATATCGAAGACAGATTGTTAGGTTTAGAAATTCAAGTTAATTTAGATTTAACATACCCAATAATATATATAAAATATCTATGTTCTTTGAAGTATATACTGCAAATATTTACGAAGCATTTTGATAAGCTATGATGGAATATTCTGAAGGAATATATTGAAACGCTACATTAGCTTTTTCAGTCGGGTTTGGTAAGCCTGTAGATAGTTTCTTTTTGGTGAATCTGAGAGAAACGAGGCGTTTATGAGTTTTGTGACTTTGTCTGAACTTGATGTCAACTGATTTAAGATTGCGATAAATGTAGTTTCCTTTATTTCAGCTTCTTTTGCTAATCTTGCAAATTGGTCTTTTATTTTTCCTTGGGTAATGTTTTTTGGTAAGAGACCGTCCTCTAAAGCAAAGTCTTGGTCTTCTATATGAATTCGACTATTTAATAAATCGTAGGCTGGGCTTAATCGGTAGTCGCCCAAGGGTGTTTCCAAAAGTGAAAAATTCTTGAAATGTGCATCTCCGTTTGAAAAAAGGTAGTTGAATATCAGAAGCTTCAAAAGTTTTATGGCTTCTAATGTGTAAGCAGGTAAATAGGCCTTCATGAGGTCAAAAAGTTCCAAATAATTTCCTGCATATTTATAATGCTCACCGTGTGTTTGCGGTGCTCTATTTGCTAAAGATGCAAAATCTTCTTGTGCCCATTTTTCGCCATTTGCTTTAACATCAAAGCGTTTGGTAAGGTAAGCAGAGGCTCCATTTTTAAAGAAAATCAAAGCGTTTTCTGCTGTTTCTATCCCAAAGACCTGTTTGGCTATTTGCATAGTCAGGTGTTCGTTTGCGGGCATTTGCTCTGCATTTTTTCCGAAATTCGGTGCAGGTTTTAGTATGTAAGTGCCTTTTTCTCCTTCAAGGGTAAGTCTTAGTTTGTTTTTTTCTAGTATTACAGAGAACTTCTCTTGTACACCCGAAATCGAAATCTGAATTTGGTTATTTTCATAAATATCGTCTTCTGAAAAAGTATGGGTAGGGGAGTCGTAGGGTAAAATGTGAGACACTTTTTTGCCATTAAACATTTTCGTTAGACATAGTCTACTATAGGTTTCAAAACCATCGGCCAAAGTGCCCGGACAGTATTTAATATCTAGGATTTTCATGTGGATTTAACTTTTTGAATGGTCACGGCTCCTATTGTATCATTTTTGGCTGCTTGCAATAAGAGACTAAAGTTATCGTCTTTTTCTATTCTAAATCGAGAGCAAATATGTTGCTTGTTTATGCCTTCGGGTAACATATTATAGAAAAATGGAAACAAGAAAGCAGACGTGTAATTGATTTTATTTTTGGACAAAGTCAGACTAATCGCAGGTTTCGAATTATCAATAAACCATGCTTTGTTATATTCAAAGACAAATGAGCCGTCATCTAGCTGCCTAAGTGTAGCAGCCTCCTCATTTTTGAAATAAATTTTAGCTTCTCTCATCTTTTTATGCGTTTAGATTTTTTAATTTCAGATGCAATTCTAAACCAAGTACGTCTGCTAGTTTTTTGACAGTAAGTAAGGTGGGGTTTCCTTTGCCAGACTCAAACTGCTTTAAAGTCCTGAGACTGACACCAGACAATTCTGCAAGTGTTTCTTGAGTCACTTGTAGCATTTCCCGTCGGCTTTTTATTTCTAAAACTAATTCTGTAAAGTGCATTATATTGCATTTTTTTATGTAAAAATAAACAATATTTTAATTAAATCTAATTTTAGTGTATTTTATTGCACTTTTTATTGTAAATCAGCTCTTCAGCTTGCCTTTACCAAACAAGCCAAAGAGCCTAATACTTTTACGAAACCTTATAGGCGGCTTCAAGTGCCTGATTGATATCCCAAATTAGATCTTCGCTGTTTTCTACACCTGCTGACAGCCTCACCAAACTCTCCGATATGCCCATTTCTTTTTTAGTTTGCGGATCTACTCCTGCGTGCGTCATTGTGGCAGGGTGCTGCACTAAACTTTCAGTGCTGCCCAAACTCACCGCTAACTTTATCAGTTTTAAGTTATTCAAAAACTTAAATGCCTCTTTTTCGCCTCCTTCTACTTCAAAAGATATCATAGCTCCCGGCGAGCTGTACTGCCTTTTAAATAAAGCATAAGAAGCATGATTATCGCGGATATTTCCCAAGTAAAGTACTTTTTTGACTTTAGGCTGAGCACTTAAAAACTTGGCTACGTCGGCCGCATTTCGAGCTTGCTGTTCCATACGTATTTTAAGAGTTTCCAAGCTTCTCAACAGGAGCCAACACGTATGTGGGCTTGCCATATTGCCTAAAAACGTACGCAAGGTTTTTACACGTTTTATGTTTTCAGCATTGCCGAGTACCGCACCCGCTATTAGGTCAGAGTGGCCGCCTATGTATTTGGTAGCAGAATACATCACGATGTCTGCTCCGTGGGCTAAGGGACTGCACCAAAGCGGCCCCATGTAGGTATTGTCAACGCCAACGATTACTTTTTTTGTTTCGGTGCCAAAGTGGTTGGCTATTTTCCTACACATTTCTATGTCTATCAGGTCGTTGGTCGGATTTGCAGGTGTTTCTAAATATATAAAGCTCAGCTTGTCTGCCTTTTGTGTTTCGTTAATCCGGTTTATGATGTCTTCTTTGGAGTCATTTGCTGTAAAACATACGCAGTCAACGCCGATGGTATTCAAAAAATGATGGATAAAATGATCGGTGCCACCATAGGTAGGCGAGCTATAAAGCAGCATGTCGCCGGGTTTTAGAAACTCCAACAGCACGGTGCTGATAGCAGACATGCCACTCTCAAAAACCGCACAGTCGTCGGCTTTGTCCCAAAGGCACAGCCTGTTTTCCAAAACCTCTAGGTTTGGGTTGTTTATTCGGCTATAAATTAGTCCAAGTTGCTCGTTGTCTTCTTTCTTGCGTAAGCCATACGCTATCTCAAAAAAAGCTTTGCCTTCTTCGGCATTTTGAAACACGAACGTGGACGTTAAAAACAAAGGGAGTTTTACTGCTCCTTCTGACAAAGCGGATTGGTATCCGTGGCTCATAATAAGGCTTTCGGGATGCATATTGTCTTTCATGATTGGTATATTTAAAGTGAATGTTGATGTTACTACAAAAGTACTTACTTTAGGAAAATACTATTTATTTTGTATTTAAATCGTTAATTATTCCTGAATGTGTATTTGTTTTAGGAAATAGTGTTTTATGTTTAGGGTGAAATAACTCAAAAAAGGAAATTTTCCTATGGTAAAATTAGATTCGATAGATAAGCAGCTTCTCGAAATTCTTCAGGCAGATTCTAAGCTGAACGTTAAAGAGATTTCGGCAAAGTTAAAATTAACCAAAACGCCAATTTATGAACGGATAAAGCGGTTTGAAAAAGAGGGCGTTATTGAGAAATATGTGGCGGTTTTAAACAAGGAATCTATCAAGACACCGATGGTGGTTTTTTGTTCGGTTTCTTTGGATAGCCAAAAGCTGGAAGAGATTGAAAAATTTAGTGCCGCAGTTGAGAATATTCCGGAGGTGATGGAGTGTTACTTGATGGGCGGAGCCAATGATTTTTTACTAAAAGTAGCCGTAGAAGACCTCAACGCCTACCACCAATTTTCGTCAGGTAAGTTGGCGGCATTACCAAACGTGGCTCAAATCAAAAGCACATTTGTGCTCAACGAAGTGAAGCGGTCCACGGTTTTTCCTTTGTTGTGAAAGATGTTTGCTTAAAAAAAAAACGAGAGACTGAATGCCTCTCGTAAATTTAAAATACAAAATTGAGTTATTTATAATTTCATTATGCATGCTTGGTAAGGTAATAAGCTAACTGTTTGATTTTTAGACTCTAAGCTTTGGTAGTTATTAATCCAAATATCAGGCTGTTGGCTCATTTCTTTTATATGAACGCTACTTTTTTCTTTAGAAAAATTAAGCAAAACCAGTATTTTTTCTTTTCCTAAAGTACGTGTATATGCATATATATTAGGATGGTCTTTTAACAATAGTTCGTATTTGCCGTGAATCAAAATCGGGTTTTCTTTTCTAAGGTTAACCATTTTTTTGAAATAATTCAAATTTGATGCGGCATCCTTTTCCTCTGAGCTTACATTGACCGTTTTGAAGTTTGGGTTCACTGGTAACCAGGGTTTTGCTGTGGTAAAACCTGCTTCGTGTTCTGAGGTCCACTGCATAGGTGAGCGACCATTATCTCTTGACTCAAAACTTAGTTTTTTCATAAAATACCCCATGTCTTGCCCTTCAGAAAGTGCCTTTGCATAAGAGTTTTTGGCTTGAATATCTTGGTATTGTTCTATTTTATTGAAATTCAAATTACTCATGCCCAGTTCATCTCCATAATAACAATACGGCGTACCTCTCATACTCAAGATAAAGGTTTGGAGCATTTTGGCAGAAGGGTTTCTAAAGTCAGGACTATCGTTTCCAAATCTACTCAGCATGCGTGCTTGGTCGTGATTTGCCAAAAACACAGAAAGCCATCCTTTTTCAGCAAAGGCACTGTCCCATTTGGAAAATACCTTTTTTAGGTCAGTCAATTTGTAGCCTTCGTATTTTGCAATATCCACACCTTCAAACGCGTATGCCATATTTAATTCATTTCGGTCTTCATCTACCAATTCATGTGCATCGACAAAATTTCGGCCAGCACCTTCTGAAACACTCATGGTGTTAAATGGTGTAAAAACCTCTGAATTCATTTCTTTTAAGTAGCCATGCAAGCCGTTTTGCATGGCGTAATATTGGATGAAATTTTTCTCGTATCCATCCGGAAATTTGGGGAAATTTGGGTCTTTTGCCGCAAACTGAAATGCATCTAGTCTAAAACCATCCACACCTTTTTTAGCCCAAAAAATCATAATGTCATTAACTTCTTTTCTCAGTTTAGGGTTGTTCCAGTTAAGGTCGGGTTGTTTTTCAGAAAAATAATGTAAATAATAGGCATTGGTAAGTGAGTCGTATTTCCATGCATCGCCTTTAACGTCAAATAAGCTATATCTGTAGTTTGGTTTTCCTTTTTCTGCTGGCCACCAATGGTAATATTCACGGTAGGGGTTGTTTCTCGAACTTCGGGAATTCTTAAACCACTCATGCTCGTCGCTGCTGTGGTTTACCACGATATCCATTATAAGTTTGAGGTTTCTTTTGTGCATTTCAGAAAGCAGTAAATCAAAATCATCCATACTGCCAAAATCTGTCATTATGTTTTTATAGTCGCTTACGTCATATCCGTTGTCGGCATTTGGTGAGCTATAGACTGGATTAAGCCAAACCGCACCCACACCCAAGTCTTTGATGTAATCGAGTTTTTCGATGATACCTTTTAGGTCACCTATTCCGTCACCGTTTGTATCTTTAAAACTTCTCGGATAGATCTGATAAATAACCGTTTCTTTCCACCAAGGGTAGTCTGTTTTTTTGTTTTGGGAAGATTTGGAACAGCCCAAAAAGGCGATTCCAAGGCATAGGGCTGCCAAAGTTTTATTTTTCATAGGTTTATTTTTATTGGCTAAAACTTTTTTTGCTTTTTGCCAAGGTGTTAAAGTGAATTCAAATTTAGTATAAATCGTGGAATAAGTATCTGCAAAGGAGGATTTTATAAACTTAAATTCAGAATGGATTTGTCATGTAATTGGAAGCTAAAAAAGCCGAGATTGTTCTTCGTGTCATTATGTTCAAAGCAAATTTCAAATTGATTTTTGGTGTTAATTATTGGTGTTATTTGGCTAAGAAAATACGTAGACCTCCAGTTTTTTATAGGATTAAATCTCTCATCTTTGGCTATCAATGCATCTATTTGGATTGAATGTGTAGCGTTAAAGCCTTCGAAAAAGTCATAGAAAGTTTGTTTTTGCGTCGGGTTTGGCTCGCAATAGTTTCCTTCTAAAATAATAAAAGTAGCTGTATTAAATGGGTGAATTTGTTTTTCACAATACCACGTAACTTCCTTGTTTAAGTCCTTTTGTTTAGAGCGATTGCTCGTCATTTTTCCAAAATAGCCGTCATGAATTATGCTTTTTTTGCCCCAAAGTAGATCTAGTATAAACATAGTTTTATTTTAGTTTTGTGTTTTTTTTAAAAAGAAGAGAAAGTGTCATTTAAACGAATAGGTAGTATTTCTTTTGTCACCACTTTTGATAAGTATTCCGTTGTCTACCGCTTCCTTGAGGTCTCGGCTGGCAGTTGGAGCAGAAATATTTTTAAACACACGTAAATAGTCTTGTCGTGAAAATGTAGCCGTTCCAATATTCAACTTAAAGGTTTCAATTCTTTCTATGTTTGTAAAGCTTATGTTTTGGTTTTGTAGTAAATCTTCAAGTGCATCTTTGATAACCTCAAGCATAAATTCTATAAACGGCGTTGATTTTCCTATGCTGTCTGACTTTGAAAGAGCTCCATAATACTGCGTTTGTCTTTCTTTTATTAAACTTTCTATGGGTAAGAATTCAAAAACAGGAGCATGTTTTTTTAGTATCAAAGTTTGCCAGAGCCTTCCCATTCTACCATTTCCATCCGAAAAAGGATGAATAAACTCAAATTCATAATGAAACACGCAACTCTTTATGAGCAGTAGGTCTTCGTCGTTTTTTAGGTATTGAAACAAATCTTCTAAAAGGGTAGGAACCAAGTGGGCGGGAGGAGCCATATGGGTAATTTTATCTCCTTTTACTATTCCCACGGCCTTGTCCCTTAGTTTTCCGGCATCCTTTATAAGGTCTTTCATCAATATGCGATGAGCCTCTAACAGGGATTTAACTTTTAATACATTTAGTTTTTCTAGTTCTGAATATACCGCTATCGCATTTTTTACCTCAATTATATCTTTTAGCGAAGCTATAATCCTTTTGTTATTTAGTAAATCTGTGATTTGAGATTCTGAAAGTGTATTTCCCTCAATTTCTAGTGAAGACTGAATGGTCTTTATTCTGTTTTTTTTTCGGAGTTCGGTAGGTGGTTTGTATAAATGGGCCGCATTTACCTCTCCAATTTTTTCGGAAATTGCTGCTACTAAGCTCAGAATTGTATTTGAAATTTCGTAAGGAGGTTTCATTTGAAAATATTTGATAGTATCATATGATACTATCAAAGGTAAGTTAAATCAAAATTATTTTCAAGTTTTTTAAGGTGCTTTCGCTCCTAAACTTTTCCCTAATATCAACGCGATTTTCAGGATTTCTACATTAATCATAGATTTTGTCCAGAAAACAACTTTTAAAATATTGTTTTGGCAGATCAACTTTTTTTTGAAAAAAAACTAAACTAGTCTAGACTAAAGAAAATCTATTTAGCATTGTAGTTCTCCTAACAAAACATATGAAAGAATACCTTTGGATTATACTCATTTCGTTATCATCTCTCTCCAAAATTGGTCAAAGACAAACTTACTTCACCACCACATTCTGGTTAACTATCTCTGACTTTAGGGGCATTTTGCCTGACTCAAAGTCTTTGTCTAGGTCTTCTATCGGTGTTTTTAGGTCTTCGTAGCCGTAGTTTCTGTAGTCTACGTAGCGGATTCCGTTTTGTGTTTGTGGATTAAATGCTTCTCTAAATCTAACTCCGCCGCCATTTGTTTCATACGAATAAGCCAAATAGTCCACAAACTTGGTTTCTTTGTTTATCCAATACAAAAACTCGTCATTGAAGTCTTTTCCTCCATTCTCTTTGCTAAACGTTACTTTTATTTTATGGTAAGTTTGGCCTTTTATGGTGCTTTCGCCCAGTAGGGTTTTATTTACCGCCGGGTCTTGCAGCGGTTTTGGAAGTAAGAAAAAATACGCCACTGAGTTCACAGAATTCATATATTTGGCCGCCATGGTGTCTGCCACTGTGGTTTTCTCGTTGTTTATTAATCGCTCAAAACCAGCATTGTTCACCACATCCATTATTACATTTCCGGTGCTGTCTTTCTGCGTGCGGGTGTAGGTGTAGTCGCCTCCATTTTTTTGTATGCGGTAGTGCATATCTCTAAAGTCAAATTCTATGTCGCATTGCTCGTATTTCTGCCCTCCATGAGCCGTAATGGTTTCTTCCACAATGCTTTCGGCAGTTGGTTTGCACGAGATAATACTTGCCGAAAGTGCTAGCAAAAAGAACAATTTGTTTATAAAAATAGCTTTCATGTTCGTAATTGGTATGTTTTAAAAAGCTCAAGTAGCTTCTCTGTTTTTTAATTGTTATTAGACTGTTGATTTCACAATATTACAGATATTCGGAGAAAATGGTTTTGATTTTAACTAAAAAAAAGCTCTAAAAGTCAGGAGGCATACATTTAGCCTTTATCTACATTTTTTAAGTAAAGCCTAAAATTGCAAATATTTGCACAAAAAACTATCCTAAATTAATGTCAATTAGACGCTTATATTCTTTAAATTTTGATATTTTTGGGATTAGAACAGAAAATTCAACCGATAAACATAAAAAACATGATCACTCCCTTTACAAAAAGGCTAGGTTTGGGTGCGTTGGTATGTGTAGGAATACTCTCTTGTATTCAGAAAACCAAGCAGTCGCCGGCCCTTCTAGTTTCAGAAATCCAGCAAGGTTTGGCCGAACGTGTCAAAGAAATTAGGACCAAAACACCCATCAAAATTGCCGACGGTTTAGAAATCACCCTTTGGGCCACAGATTCGCTTGCTCCTGACCCCATCGCTATGTCTATTGACGATGCCGGTGCCGTTTATTTGACCCGAACAAACAGACAAAAACATTCAGAATTTGATATCAGAGGGCATCAAAATTGGATGACGGCTTCTATTTCTTTACAAAGTGTAGAAGAGCGTCGTAAGTTTTTGAAGGAGACTTTTGCTCCAGAAAAAAGCGAGGAAAACGCGTGGCTAGAAGACCTAAACGGCGATGGCTCGCACGACTGGAAAGACTTAGCCGTAGAAGAAGAGGAAGTGTGGAAAATAGAAGACACCAACAAAGACGGCATCGCGGATGTGTCAAAACGCGTATTTAAAGGATTCAACGAAGAAATAACCGACGTAGCGGGTGCACTTTTGGTAAGAGAAAAAGATGCATTCATAGGTGTAGGACCTGACATGTGGCGATTGACTGACACCAACAAAGATGGTATTTGGGACAAAAAGAAGTCAATATCGCATGGTTATGCGGTTCACATCGGTTTTGGTGGCCACGGCATGAGCGGTGCCATAGAAGGACCTGACGGTAGGATTTATTGGGGAATCGGGGATATTGGAGCCAACTTGGTAGACCAAACCGGCAAAAAACATGAGTATCCAAACGAAGGCGTTATTGTACGCTCCAATCCGGATGGGTCTAATTTTGAGGTGTTTGCTTCAGGACTAAGAAACACCCACGAGTTTGTGTTTGATGCCTACGGAAACATTATTTCGTCAGACAATGACGGCGATCACCCGGGCGAAAGCGAGCGTTTGGTACATATAGTGGAAGGTTCAGACGCGGGTTGGAGAGCCAACTGGCAGTATGGAAAATATACCGATCCTAAGAATAACAAATATAAGGTTTGGATGGACGAAAAACTGTTTAAACCTAGATGGGAAGGTCAAGCGGCGTATATTATTCCGCCGATTATGAACTATCACAATGGGCCTACAGGTATGCAGTTTAACCCCGGCACGGCTTTGGGCAAAGACTGGTTGAATAAGTTTTTCTTGGTAGAGTTTGTGGGTAATCCTTCAAAATCTCACATTTGGTCATTTGGCCTAAAACCAAAAGGGGCGTCTTTTGACCTCGACGGCGAAACCGACGTGGTGAGTGGCATTTTGCCTACAGGTATTAAGTTTGGTCCAGACGGTGCTCTTTATGCGGCAGACTGGATTAACGGTTGGGATACTAAAAACTACGGTAGAGTTTGGAAAATAGACGTTTCGGCTGATAAAAATGATTTAGAAGCAGAAAGGGTGGAAACGCAAAGGCTCATGCAGATGAAGTACCCACTTTTGACAGAGAAAATGTTGGAAGAACTGTTGGCGAATGCCGATATGAGAATTAGACAAAAAGCTCAGTTTGAACTTGTAGATAGGGGAGTGAAGGGTTTTGATATTTTGAAATCGGTTGCTCAAAACTCAAATAACCAATTTGCTAGAATTCACGCCATGTGGGGAATGGCCCAGTTGGCCAGAGAAAACAATGCATTGGGCGGGGTATTTACGACTTTTTTGAAAGACAAAGATGCTGAAATTATTGCTCAGGCTGCTAAACTAATAGGCGATGTTAAATATCAGGCGGCAGCTGCTGACCTTGTGCCCTTACTTACTAATGCAAACGACCGCGTGAAGTTTTTTGCAGCGGAGGCTTTGGGTAGACTAAAGTACACAGCCGCTACGGCAGATATAATTAAAATGATAGAAGTAAACAACGACCAAGATGTGTATTTGCGTCATGCGGGTGTATTGGCTTTGTCGCGTTTTGGAGCAGATGAGGCGGCTATAAATCTTAAAAATAGCCCAAGTATTGCTTTGCGTACGGCAGCGGTTTTGGTGTTGAGAAGAACCAAGAATCCGGCTATTGCACAGTTTTTAAATGATTCAGACGAGTATATCGCCACCGAAGCCGCTAGAGGAATAAATGACGATACTTCTATTCCAGAGGCTTTGCCAGCTTTGGCCAATATGCTAAAGCAAGAGAAGTTTAAAAGTGAGCCTTTGGTAAGAAGAGCCATTAATGCGGCATTGCGAGTGGGTACAAACGAAACCATGCAAATGCTGGTGAAATATGCTCAAAACAACAATATTTCGGACGATATGCGTGCTGAGGCCATCGCTACTTTGGCTACTTGGTCTGAGCCTTCGGTTTTAGATCGGGTAGATGGCAGATTTAGAGGAGCGGTTTCGCGTGATCCTCAGGTGGTAAAGGGTGCAGTTATGGCTTCTATACCTGAGTTTTTGAAAGAAAAAAATGGAGCAACCCTGATAGCCGTGAGTGGTTTGTTAAACAACCTTCAAATCTCAGACTTTAATGAAGACCTAGCGAAAATTTTCAGAACATCTGCCGACGAAAAAGTGAGAATAGCTACACTGGAAGCCTTGGCTAACCTTAATTATCCCCAAATAGCGGATATCGTAAAAGTAGGAATGCAAGACGTAAAAGGCGATGTTAGAACGGCTGCAATCGGTTCTTTAAATCGTTTAGATTTGGACGAAAACGGATTAGAAGAAGTAGTAAAGCCAATATTTGCAAAAGGCAGTATCAGAGAAAAACAAAGGCTGATCAATATTCTTTCGGCATTGCCGATTCAGAAAACGGAGAAAGTTCTTTCGAGCATTATTGATATGTCAAATGCGGGTAAATTAGACAAAGAAGTGCTTTTAGACTTGTCAGAAACAATTAATAACAGTAAGTCTGAAACTTTGATAAATAAGTTTAAAGAAAATCAAAAATCTGGGGATTGGAAAGAAGAGTTTTCTGCGGCTCTGTTTGGCGGAAACGCCTGGGAAGGACGTAAGATTTTCAATACAAACTCTACCGCTCAGTGCGTGAGGTGCCATGCTATCGGACCCGGAACGGGCGGAAATGTAGGGCCTTCGCTGCAACACATTGGCGGCAGTTTAGACAGAGAAAGTCTATTGGAGGCTTTGGTAAATCCAAGTGGTAGAATAGCCCCTGGTTTTGGTCAAGTGAACATCACGCTCAAAGACGGACAGGAGATTTACGGTACTCTTGCCGGAGAAACCAACGATGAGATTATCATCACGACTTCGGATGCTGAGCCGACTAAAATACAGAAAACTAGAATTGCAAAAAGAGACAATATGCCGTCTAGTATGCCTCCAATGGGTAGTTTACTGTCAAAAAGAGAGATTAGAGACGTAGTAGAGTTTTTGAGTAGTTTGAAATAACTTAAGTTTTAAACAAAAAAAATAAAAGGCTTATCCGCGAGGGTAAGCCTTTTTTTTATGAGAAAAAGAATAGATTGAAATTCATTTTATGATAGCACTATCAGTGTTACTCCAAACTGCCAGTTTGTATAATTTTCTCAGTGAAAATGGGAATGTTTAAAAACTTCCACACAAGTCCTCTTTGGTAAGTATACGTAGAGTCTTTTATTAAAACGGTGTTGTTTTTTAAGTGAAAGCCCATTACCATTCCTGTCAGCCAAGTTTTTTCATTTTTTACCGTCCATTTATTGTCTTTTTGAGCTAGCTCTATCACGCCGTTTATAGACAAGGAAGCTCCTTTTTTGATATTTAGTTTAATTAACTTTTCTGATGAAGGAGAATGAAGCGTATTTGATTCTCTTTCTTTTGAGGTGGCACTTATGAGTATTCCTACAAAGCCAATAGCAAATACACTTTTGGATAAAGTTTTAAATTTCTGTGGAAAAACCTTGCTTTTAATAAAGATGAAACCAATCAAAAGGTAAATAAAATAAAACCAAAAAGCGGTGTTTAGCAAAGCCCAAAGTAAAGTTGTCATGTGTTTAGGAATTAAGTTTTATTAAGAATTTGAGTTCATTTTTTTTATTATTTCTCTTAATAAATCGTTCTGTTCTTCCTTGAGCGAAATGAATCTGTTTACCCATTTATATATCAAATAAAATACACCAAATATAAGCGAGAGATAAATTAGTATTAACACGATTGGGAAAAAAGGGAATAAAAAGCTCATGGTATTGGATTGTGTTAGATGGTTTATGTTTTTTTCAATCAGGTAAACTTAAATATTTTTCTGTTAAATAATAAAGGTTATCTCCCGATATTTTTTCAAATGATGTTTTTGAGGATTAAATTAGGTCAAATGCTGATTTTCAGGTCTTTCTCAGTTTTAGACTATTGAATAACCGCATTTATTTTAGCCCAGAGTTCATTGTCAAATCCTGAAACGGCGAAACTCGGGTTTTTAGGGTCAGATGAGTTTCCCATTCTGACTATCACCATGTTTTTACTCGGAACCACATAGAGGCGTTGGTCCTCGGCTCCCATGGCGGCATACATGTCTTTGGGGGCATTGGGTATCAATTGACCTTGAAATACCGTCTGTGCCCCGGGTATCATATAGCTGGTTTTTCCGTTGAGCCACCACAAATACCCATACGAAGGATTAATGTTTTGCGAAGTGTTTGTGCTTTCCGTGAAATAGGCCTCGTTAATGATTTGTTCGTTTTGCCATTTTCCTTTGTTGAGGGCCAAAAGGCCAAAGCGGGCCATGCTGCGGGTGTTGCTGTGGTATATTTTAAAAATCAGGCCGTTATTCCAAAAGCCCTCCATGCCAATTTTTTCTTTCAGTTTTGAATTGAAATAAGCTTCAAAGTCTTGTTTGCTGGCTGCGGCCACTACGTCCATAAGTCGCTGAAAAACATTGTGATATGACCATCGCTTGCCTGCGTCAGCTAAGTAGGTGAGGTTACGTTTTATGATCAAGTCGCTTTCGTCGTTTATTCCTGAGGTCATGGTGAGCAAGTGCTTGGGCGTAATTAGGTTTTCTTTTTCGAGCGTTTCGCTTGTCCAGCCTTCTCCCAAATATTGGGATACTTTAGTATTTATGTTGAGTAGCTTTTCTTGCTGGGCTATGCCGGTGGTTGTGGCCACGAGGGTTTTACCAGCACTGTTCCACTGCCAAGTATCTGAGGCAGTATGCCCATCAAAATATTCCTCCATCACTATGCGGCCATTTACCAAAATCATGAAAGACTTGGTGTTTTTTTGCCTAAGATATGTTTTGAGAGCAACTATTTCGGTTTCTTTCCATTTAAGCGATGTTGGTGAGGTTGTTTCCCATTTAGAACCATCAATAGAAGGGAAGTAAAATGCAGAATTATTCTCATTCGGAATTGGTGAATCACTTTTGGCACAAGCTAATAGTACAAAAGGAAAAACAACCAAGATTAGTTTTTTTAGATTCATGACATTCGAATATTTTGACCTTTGATTCAATAAACGCGTTAAGGTTTATTTAGAATAAAAAAATAGCCTGTTTTTTTACGAAAAAAGGCACATTAAATGTTTGACAAATAATGTGCCTAAGTCAATAAAATTAATAAAGCTTTTAAATTTAAATGTTCTTGGTTTTATTCCTTTTCAAGTTCTTTAATATCAGCGGTTAAGGCTGTTATGCTGTTTGGGTCGAGGCCATTGTAGATGCCGCGGATTATTCTGTTTTTGTCTATCAAAACGAAGTTTTCGGTGTGAAGAAAAATAGAGACGTCTTTATTCTCGCCTAGGTCTTCTTCTACAAAATAGTATTTGCGGCCAAGGTCATAAATCTCGTCTTTTTTTCCTGTCAATAGCTTCCATTTATTATAATCTACTCCTTTTGCTATGGCGTATTTTTTTAAAACAGAAATGCTGTCTCGCTCAGGAGTGACCGAATGCGAAAGCAATAAAATATTGTCGTCCTCCAAGAATTCTTTCTGTAGGATTGCCATATTATTTGTCATTTTGGGACAAATGCCGGGGCAAGTAGTAAAGAAAAAATCTACGACACATATTTTTCCTTCCAAGTTTGCTTCGGTAAATTCTTCTCCTTTTTGGTCTACCAGACTAAATGGTCTTATACTGTGAAAAGCCGTGTCTTTAGGCAGCTCCCAAACCGGGGTGAAATCGGAGGTGTTATAGTAAGGGAGTTTTCTGACTTCGGTTGTTTTTTCTGTGCAAGAAACCAAAAAAACAATACTTAGTATGATATGAAATAGTCCCCTCATTTTTGTTCTGTTTTTAATTTTCCGTCTCGTAGCGTGTAGCATAAAGCCGCTTTTTGTAATCCATATCTAAAACCATTTTTGGCTTCGTAGTTGATATACGGTTTGCCGTTTTCTCGCCATGCTTTTTGCATGCCATCTTCGGTGTCATCTTTAAATGTCAAAAACGCATATCTCGCTCCGCTTTCATACCACTGTTTTTGTAGGCCTTCTCTTTTGTCGTTGATATATACAAAATCAAATTTTGGGTTTCCATTTTCCCAATTGCCTATGTGTCTTCCGTATGCTCTTCCTTCTTTGTAGCTGCGGTTATCTCTTAGCGAACCGTCTAAGAAATAGGTTATGGTTTCGCCTTCTTGTTTTCCATTCAGGTAAGCACCTACGCTTTTTATTTTCGACGAATTTTCGTGTAATTCTTTGATATAACCCGTAAACGCCACTTTATTTAAAAAATAAACGCCATTGTCTAATACCAAGTTTTTATTTGAAACCAAAACCGTGTCATTGGGTATCATGCTAGTATCTACCAAAAGTGAAACCTGCTCCATTGATTTTTTTGATTCTTTTTTCGGAGTATTATTACATGCAAAAAACATTAGGGGTATCAGAAATACCCCTAATTTATTAAAATGTAAACGTGCCTTTGGTTCCATGATAACTGCCTGATTTTAAAACATAAAAAGCTGAATTCAAATAGCTCGTTTTAGATGAATGATAGTGGTAAATTCCGCTAGGGAAATCTGCCGTTGCTGCCACGTGACCGCCATTTGAGTCTAAGTTAGAAGGGTATGTGCCGTCCTTGTCTTTTCTACCATAAATAGGAAAACCGTCTCTTAAAAATCCGATTAGTTTGGCGTCGTCATAAGACGTGTATTTACCATCAAAGTGGTAGTGATATAATCCTCCTGGTCCGCTGTGGCCACCGCCTAAGTCAAAAGTAGTAAGTGTGCCAGCATCTACGGCTACGTTTCCACCTTCACGGTCATTGTAAATGGCTACGCCATTTAGTGCCATTCCTATTGGTCCTAGTGAAGTGGCTTCTTTGGTGCTTGCTTCGGAAGGGTTAGTAGTTAAGGTCATTACAAAATTTTGGGTGGTTAGGCTCCCAGGTGTTACCGTTTGGCCGTTTACCTGTGCTTCGTAAAGTGAATTTCCTACTCCCCAATATGCGGTTTTGTGGTCAGGAATTCCTTGTGATTTTAGTGTTATACTTGTGCCACTAGTTGACACCGTTACCATGCTTTTGTAGTTACTTTTTACAACTTCTGTAATCGTAGAAGATGTACTTACTTCAGTTTCTGGGCTTGCGTCTTCAGAGGTAGAGCAAGAAACCATTGTCAAAGCAGTAGCAATAAGTCCCAAGTAAGTGATAGTTGATCGTTTGTTTTTGAAATCTTTCATAATTGTATCTTTTATCGCGTTTACAGGTTAGATACGTTTTATTAGTAAAACTTGTGGCCTAGGTGAAAAAGATTTTATTTATTTCATGTGATATAATTGCAAATACTTTATGATTAACACTTCACATTTTTTATTTGATACTTATTTTTATTTGAATAGAAAGAAGTAGAAGTACTAATTTAAAGTAGGTTAAAATACTTAGTATATCCTTGAAAACACAAATAGCCGGCAAAATGCCGGCTATGATCGAACTTAAAATAGAATAGGGGTTTATTTGAATATTTGTACGATAGGCAAGCCTGTTTCGGTTTTTGGTTTAAAGTTTTCGCCTAAAATTTTCGCTACAGTGGCTGCTATCTGATTTTGGTATACTTGTGTTTCTGTTTTTATCTCGCCCAGGTTTTTGAGGTTTGGTCCCATGTATGCCATCCAAATCTGGTTACAATCGGGTACTTTTTGTCCATGGCTGGTCCATTGGTCTTTGTTTACGTCGCCTCTGCCGTGGTCAGTGCTGAGCACCAATGCTGTTTTACCTTTATATTTTGGATTTGACTCCACATAATCCCAAAGGTCTTTTAAAAATGTATCAAAATTATGTGCGGCATGTAGGTACTGCCCGTAGTTGCCTTCATGAGCAAACTCGTCGGTTTCGTCAAATGCAATGTAAAGGACTTTGGGCTGTTCTTTTTTGAGGTATTCTCTGGCCATAAAATAAGTCACGAAGTCGTTGCGGTCACTGGCGTGGCTTGGCACCATTTTGAGTATATCGTTTAGCAATGCCTGCGTTTCGTTTAAAGGAGCTTTTTGAGGCATTTGACCTGCATTTACAGGTATTTGGCTTCTTTGGTCATTAATGATATACGGAAAAACATCCCAAGTGCCGAAAGCCGCTATTTTGCCTTTAAAAGCTGGTTTTTGGTTTAAATACTCCAAAACGGTTAAGTTTTTATTGTATTTTTTATCGTTTGAGTCTACGGTGTCGTCGGGGTATCCGGTTAGTATTTCGTTATATCCAGGATATGAAAACCCATACTGGTTTTTGATGTTGGCGTTTGCTCCGAAATTTCTATTGCCAAATATGCTGCCTTCAGATGCTACTTTTGACCAAAAAAATGGCAATAACATTTCTCTGCTGACTTTTGGGTTTTCGTTTCCAAATTTTTTGTAGAGGCCTTCTGGGTTTTGGGTGTATTTTGCATTGTGAAGCAAACTGCTATCAACTCCTCCAAACACTTCTTGCCATCGAAGGCCATCTGTGGTTACTATTATTATGTTTTCTACTTTTTGAGCTGAGGTGTTCAATGAGCCCAATAGTACGGTTAAGATTATTAGTTTTTTCATGATTTCTGTATAAAATATTTTTCTATAATGTCCAGACATTCGTCTAATGTGGGGGTCTCAAAATCCACTTCTTTGGCTTGGTCGTCCCATTTTCTGAGGGCAATCATTTCTCTAAAATACATCTTTTTTTCAAAAGCCTCTGCCTCGCTTTCCGTCATAACTCCCCCCTGAAATAGCAGAGTGGCTTTACTAGCATCCGAAAGTTCATGAAAATAGTCGGGCTCTTTAAAGCACAGGTATTTTTTTGCTGCTACGTGGTTTTCTACGGATTTTATTATTCGCTCCGAAAATTTCCTTTTTCTAAGCCACTCAGAAGCCGCCCATTCGTGGTCTTTTCGTCCATATTTTGTGCTGTTTTGTTTAGTTGGGTCTGTCAAAAGGTGGCCAATGTCATGTAAAAAAGCCGCCGTCTGCATTTCTAAGTCTTCGCCTTGGTTTTTGGCCAAAACTAAAGCCTGAGCAGCATGCTGAAACTGACTTACTTCTTCTCCAAAATATGCCTCGTTTCCCTGCGAAATAAATAACTCTCTTATCTCGGATAGAATGTCTACTTTTACCATTTTTATTTATTTGAAAAAGAAAAATCGGGGCCATATACCCCGATTTAATAAGTTGTGGTTTTAAGGTTTATTTTAAAATCCATGGCTTGTCTAAAATTGAATCTTTGCCGCCAAACTGATTGTCAATGGCTTTTTTGTAGTTTACGGCATTGGTGGTTCTTTCGGTTAGCGGATATTGCCATCTGGTGGCGATTCGGCCCGAGTTACCCGTGCCCACGCCTGCATAAAAAGTAGGGAAGCCTGTACGTCTCCAGTTAAAGTAAGCTTCCATACCTGAGTTCATAAAAAACGCCAAGTATTTCTGCGTGATGATTTGCTCTAAACCTTTTGAGTCTGCTGTATATTTAACATTTGCCTGTGCTAAATAGTCGTTTAAGCTAAATGTGTAGCTAAAAGTCTGAAAATCAGATGCGTTTCTTCCTCCGTTTTTTGAATAGGTGAAGGTGTTTGAACCTTCTTTGATTCCATAAAAATCAAGCGAAGCTTTAACTCCTTTTTTGTACCATTCGTCTGCATTTCCTGTTGCCCAGCCTCTGTGTACGCCTTCGGCTATGTTAAAGCAAAGCTCAGGGTATCCTACCAAAAATACACTCTCACCGATGTAGTTGGTGTAATATCTGCTACGGCTTTGAAACGAATATTGACCTGGAGCAAATGTACCATTGTCAACCCCCGCTTTAAACGACATGTCGGCAAGGTCTTCGCCTGAGCTAGCTCCTATATATGCCGTGAAATCGCTTGGTAACTTGCCTGCCTTCAAACTCGCACCCGCTGGCTCTGCCGTTACAAATACTCTCGGGTCTTTGCGTTCAGTTAGTCTTTCTATGTATGCTTTAGACATGTTTTGACGTGTAGCATCAAAACCAAAGTTATCTGGGTTAGAAGGGTATTTGTTTACATTGTTGCATATAAACTGTAAGCTTTCGCTGTTTGCAGTTGGTAATGGATATTTAGCTGGATTCGAAATTATTTGGGCAAAACGGCCTTTTACATTTAGGTCTGTATCGCTTACTTTTTCACTTAAAGTGGTCAAGATTCTCAACTGGAATGCGTTGACCACTTTTTGCCATTTTTTTAGGTCTCCTCCAAAATATATATCTCCAGCTACCGTGTTTTCTCCAGCTGCTATAAGTTTGGTTAAATCGCTGTTTGAGTCGTCTAGCCAGTTTAGTATCTGTACATAGATATTTTTTTGGCTATCATAGGCCGGCGTAAAGTTTTCGGTTCCTTTCAGAGCCTCCGTCAATGGTAAATCACCCACTCTTTTGCTCATTTGGTCATAATAAAATGCCTTGTAGAATTTACCTAAAGCAGCGTAAGGGTTTATGTCTTTTGCTCCTGCTCTTTTGGCTTCTGCTTCCATTTTAACTACATTTTTTAGGGTTAAAAAATGATTGGGCATTTCGGTCCAATCGTATTCATTGGTGCCGTAGTAGTTATAGTTTGAGCAGTAAAACTGGTTCCAGATCATCTCGTCGCTAAACGGCCTTCCAGTGTTGTTATACATCTCAAATTGTATTTGTTTCAAAACCAGCGATGCAGGTGCCGATACCGGTCTGTTAGGGTCTTGCTCCAAGTCAGAGAAAGATTTTTCGCATCCACTAAGGGAAGCTATCAGTACTAGTCCTAATAATATTATTTTGTTTTTCATATCTACTTTAATGTTAATGTATTGCTTACTTATAGCTGGTGCTACTTTCAGTTTTTTAGAATGTAAAGTTTAAGTTGATACCGTATCTTCTGGTAGAAGGGGTTTGCACGCTCGAAGAACCACCGCCAATGTATTGGTTAAGGTCGATATCTTTTTTCTCAGCAAAATACAATAGGTTTCTACCAACTAATGATACCGAAGCATTTTGGATTTTACCTCCGAATAAACTTGTAGGAATGTTATACCCAATCACCACTTCGCGAAGCATGCCAAACGAACGGCTCATTAGGTTTCCTTCGTCTGAGTTGTAGTAGCGGCTTACCCAGTCTTGTAGGTATTGTTTTGTGGTATTTGGTGTATAAGTAAGCTCGTTGTAGTTGGTTACTTTTCCGTCTAAATCAAAGTTAATAACCGCACCATTTGCTACTTGTACGCCTTCGCCTACGTAAGATTTTACACCTAAATAGTCTTGATAACGAGCCACACCCATTTCGCCTTCTACAGTTGCAATATTTCTACCGCCTCTAAATGTTTGTTTTTGAACATAGTTAGATATTACACCACCGATACGCCCATCAAACTGGAAGCTTAAACTGATGTTTTTGTAGTTCAATTTGTTATTTATTCCGAATACAAAATCGGGGTTCATGTTTCCTAAGTATTGGTTTACTGGAGCGTAAATCGGTCTTCCAGAAGCATCATTTATGATTTGACCGTCCGGAGTTCTTACAAATGCTCTTCCGTAAAACTTATCTACTCTGTCGCCCACTTTTAAGAATGTATTTAGGTTATCTACTCCTGGATATATCTCTGTTAAGATTTCTTTGTAGGTAGACCAGTTTGCTACTATGTCCCAGTTAAAACCACCGGCATGTTGGATTGGCGAGCCCGAAAGTGATAGTTCTACACCGTTTTTACGCGTTTTGATTCCATTAACCAAAGCCGAAGTGTATCCCGACATACTCGAGATAGGCAATTGGAATATTTTTGGTCCTTCGTTTGAAATAAAATACGTGGCGTCAAATGACAATCTGTTTTTCAAGAATTTTAAATCAATACCCACTTCCGTTTGTGAAGTAGAACTTGGTTTAAGGTTTGGATTGTTAAGTGCATTTGTAAATACAGCCGAAGGTTCATTGTTATAGGTAGTCAAAATAGAATATACCGCTGAGTTTTGGTAAGAAGGTCCGTCGTAAGGCGAGTAATATTGGTCGCCATAGCCCAATGGATAAGACGAAACTGGCGTAGCTCCAATAGACGACTGAGTTAAACCGTCTTTCACGTTTGCATACGATCCACGAACTTTGGCATAACTGATAAACTCAGGTAAATTAATGTAGTCAGTCAAAGAAGTAGCAACTGCCACAGATGGGTAAAAGAACGTATTGTTTCCTTGAGGAAGTGTAGAAAGTTTATCCATACGCCCTGTGGTAGAAAGCGTTACGTAGTTTTTTAAAGAAAAGTCAGCCGAATAATACGCCGAGTTAACACGCATGTCTGAGTTAAAATTGGCTATTTTTACTGGATTGGCTGAGTTATTAAAGTTATAAAGTCCCGGCACGTTTAGGTAATCTGTAGTACCAAACTGTGACGTATAATTAAAGGTACGTATGTTTCCACCGGCCCATATTTTAGCATTTAAACCCGAAACTATGTCTTTATCAAACTTGAAAAGGATGTCTGTGTTGTTTTCAAATAAACTTCTTGAGTCTTCTCTGTAGTCACCTCGGCGTTCGTCTCTGCCATATGCACCCGCCGAGTAAGGAAGTTTTTCGGTTCTTTTTAAGTCCCAAGTAGTCACTTGGCTACGAAGCGTTACATCTAATGAAGGGGCAATCTGATAGTTCATAGATGCTTGGCCAATTATATCAGTTTTGTTATGACTTCTAAGCCATTCGTAACTCATAAAATACGGGTTGTTATATCTTTGGTATTCTGCATATATCTGTTGGATACCCTCTTTGCCTGGCTGCCAGTAGTTTTTCATATCGTCTACACTCCAGTCAGCTGCACCCCAAAATATCATGTTATAGATTATGGAGTTTGGACCGTAGTTGATGTCTGGGAAGTTCGGAGACATTTGGCGGTTATATTGCAAACTCGAAGCGAACTTCAATTTCTCTGAAAACTTATAATCTGTCGTCATGTTAAAGTTCACGATATCTAACTTTGTGTTAGGTACCAATCCTTTTTGAAAGGTGTTAGAACCCGAAAGACGAATGTTATATTTTTCGCCCGAAGCCGAGATAGAGACGTTGTTGGTACTTAGGATTCCCGGTTGTAAAAAACGCTTCAAATTGTCTTTTCCTCTTGCTATGTATGGCGTAGGGATTCTTTGGCCGGTAATTGGGTCAATCGGTGAGTCATATTGAGCAATTGGCTGACCGTCAAATTTTGGTCCCCATCCACCGTCGTAGTCGCCGTCGTTTAGACCGCCACCTTTTCCATCTACGAACGCATATTTTCCGTGGTCTCCCGGGCCATATTCGTCTTGCACTTTCGGTATGGCTATGAAGCCATTGTCCATCATGGTGCTAGAGTTAAAATCTACTTGGAATCCCCTTTGGTTTTTTGAACCTCTTTTGGTGGTAATCAAGATAGCTCCGTTTTTTCCTCGAAAACCATAAAGTGCAGATGCCGAAGCCCCTTTAAGTACCGAATAGGTCTCGATATCGTCAGGGCTTACGTTCCATGTGTCAGAGTTTACAGGTACACCGTCTACTACATATAGCACGTCAGAGTTTCCTCTAAGTGAGATGTTTGGCTTTCTTAAGAGCTCAGGTTGAGCACCTATCGTCAAGCCAGCCACTTTACCTACCAATGCATTGATCGCGTTTGGTTCTCTGGCTTTTATCACCGCAGATCCGTCAACCGACTGTATGGATACCCCGATTCTTTTTGAATCTTTTTTGATACCAAGAGCTGTAACGATTACCTCGTCAAGTGCTTTGGCGTCTTCTGCCATATTTATGTTTAAAATACTTTGGTTGCCTACTTTTACTTCTTTCGTAGTAAAACCAATAGATGAAAACACCAATACGGTTTCGGTAGAAGGTATACTGATTTTGTAGTTTCCGCTAGCATCTGTTGTAGTACCGTTTGAGGTACCTTTTATTAAGATACTTACACCCGGAATCTCCGAGTTTTTGATGTCGCTTACTTTTCCTGTAATGGTTTTTTGAGCGAAAACGCTTGCCGAAAAGCAAAAAAGAAAAGTGAATAAATACGTGCTTTTTTTTGCAGTATTTAAAAATTGAAGTAATAGTTTTCTTTGCATAATAAAGAGGTTTGTAGTTTAAGATTCAAAATCCAGGTGAGCTAAAGAATGGTTTTAAGTTTTTGTAAATGAAGGTTTTATATGTCTTATTCTTCATGTTGTTATTACTTTTTGCCAAAAGTCTAGCCCTTTTTTTTGTCGCCACAAAAGTCTTAAACTATTGCAAAGCCAATGTTTTTTTAATGTAAAGTAATTTTTAAATCTTTTTAAGAATTAGCCTTTTTTGGTAACCATTTCTTAACAAGGGAAATGCCGAATTTCTTTTTGGTGTGTTTATCATTGCGTTACAAAACAAACGATAGTATGGCAAAGATAGAGTTGGTGGTTTTTGATATGGCAGGAACTACCGTTACAGACAGGAAAGAGGTAGAAAGCTGTTTTGCAGAAGCATGCAAAAATAGTAGGTTGGCGGTAAGTGAGGAGCGAATATTGGCTTTGCAGGGATATTCTAAAATCGAAGTTTTTAGACTTTTATGGGATGAAAAAATTGGCTCAGACCACCCCGAATATGTAGAAAATGTTTTTACATCGTATGACTTGTTCTGTGAAATTTTGGAAGAACATTATTACAAAAGCCCAGTAATTCCAACTTTGGGCTGTCTCGAAGTTTTTGAATATTTAAATACAGAAGGCATAAAAATAGGACTCACTACTGGTTTTTATAGAAAAGTTGCAGATATAATATTAGAAAAACTAGGATGGCTTAAAGGCTTAGATGAGAACTATCTGTCTGTTTCAGGTGAACAAAGCATTATAGACTGTTCGGTTACTTCTGATATGGTAGAAAAAGGCCGACCAGCTCCATATATGATTCAAAAGGTTATGAAACAATTAGGGGTAGAAGATCCCAAAAAAGTGATAAATATTGGCGATACTCCTTCTGATTTGTTGTCTGGTATAAATGCGGGTTGCTTAAAAAGTTATGGCTTATCAAACGGAACACATACGCTTGAGCAACTAAGTTTCACCGAAAATGATGGTATTTTGTCTAATCTTTCAGAATTAATCACGGAAATAAAATCTTTGAACAACTGATGAAATACGACTTAATAGTAGTAGGTGGAGGTGTTTTGGGTACATTTAGTGCCTATCATGCTCTAAAAAAAGGGCTTTCAGTTTTATTGGTAGAAAAAGATAATCAAGCATCGGGCTCTACTGTTCAAAACTTTGGGCAAGTGGTGCCATCAGGATTTGGAAAAAAATGGTGTAATATAGGCAGACGAAGCTTGGAAACCTATGGGGAGATTCAGGAAAAAGTGGATATTACATTCACACAAAATGGTAGTGTTTACATCGCTTCTGATGCTGAGGAATGTCAACTTATACATGAGTTGCATCAAATTCAAGATACAAACGGATATGCCTCTGAGCTACTCTCAAAAGAGCAGTTAGCTCATCGTTTTCCGGACTTTAAAGCAACTTATGGTAGAGAAGGACTTTTCTTTAGAGATGACGCAAGTGTAGATCCAAGCCAAATGATACACAAGTTGCAAGCATATATGGTGGCTCAAATGGGTTTGGTTTTCAAAAGTAATGAAACGGTTATTGCTATTGAAGAGTCCTCGGCAGAGGTGGGTGTGCAAACCTCAAGCGGCAAAAAGTTTTTGGGCGACCGCGTTTGGGTACATTCTGGCTATGTGTTTAATTTATTGTATCCCGAAGTGTTTCAAAATAGTGGTTTGGTAGTTAGTCAGCTTCAAATGCTAAAGACATTGCCGCTGCATAATTATAACTTAAAATCAAATATCCTTACGGGCTTAACTATTAGGAGGTACGAAGCATTTGAGGAGTGTCCTTCGTTTTCGAAATTGAGTAAGCTTTCTCATTATGCATTGCTGCAGAAATATGGTATTCATATACTTTTTAAACAAGAAGCGGATGGCAGCGTAATTATTGGTGATTCGCACGAATATGCCTCTTGTAATGAAATGGAGAAGCTTGGCTTAGGTTCAAAAGAGATCATTGACGAGTTGATGATAGTTGAAGCTCAGCGAATTTTAGATTTTCCAAAGTCTGCCATTTCTCGCCGCTGGATTGGGAGATACAGTCAACACAAAGACGAAGTTTTTGAGTATGATGTATCAAAAAGGATTCACATTTGCACGGGTATAGGTGGTAAAGGCATGACTTCAGGAGCCGGATATACAGAAATGAAAATAGAGGCAGCCGGATTTTAAAGCAATATTTATTTTAGAAAAGTAAAATAGCCTCATCGGGGCTAAAGAATAGTAATGTATTGAGTGGTTTCAAAATAATATTCCAAGCCCTAGCGGGGCGATATATTATATATTAATAGAAAAGAAGAGATGGTATGAGTGTAGCGAAAGCCCCAGCGGGGCTAAATATTAATAGTAAAGAAGAGATGTTGAGAGGGTAACAAAAGCCCCTTCGGGGCGACATTTTTTTTGCTAATACCTCATAAAAAGAATATATAAATAAGGAAGTGCCGCCCCGCTGGGGCTATATATCCATTTCTATTTTACATAGTTACCAAAATTACGGCCCGATGGGCCTTGATTAGTCTATCAACCATTATTCATAAGCCCCAGCGGGGCGAAACATTAATAGAAAAGAAGTGAATAACGATAGCCCCATCGGGGCTAAATATTAATAGTAAAGAAGAGATGTTGAGAGGGTAACAAAAGCCCCATCGAGGCCACATTTTTTGCTAATACCTCATAAAAAGAATATAAAAAAAAAGGGAATGCCGCCCCGCTGGGGCTATATTTCCAATTCTATTTTACATAGTTACCAAAATTACGGCCCGATGGGCCTTGATTATTTACCCAATAATTATTCACAAGCCCCAGCGGGGCTAAATATTAATAGAAAAGAAGTGAATAACGATAGCCCCATCGGGGCGATATATTAATAGAAACAAAAGCCCTATCGGGGCGACATTATGGTAAATAATCTTATGCAAACAAAGTCATCATAGCCCCGTCGGGGCGATATTTTTTTGCGAATACCATATAAAAGATTAATGTAAATAAGGAAGTGCCGCCCCGCTGGGGCTATATATCCATTTCTATTTTACATAGTTACCAAAATTACGGCCCGATGGGCCTTGATTAGTCTATCAACCATTATTCATAAGCCCCAGCGGGGCGAAACATTAATAGAAAAGAAGTGAATAACGATAGCCCCATCGGGGCTAAATATTAATAGTAAAGAGTGAAATCTAAGTATTATCGATAGCCCCAGCGGGGCGGAACATTAATAGAAAAGAAGTGAATAACGATAGCCCCATCGGGGCTAAATATTAATAGTAAAGAAGAGATGTTGAAAGGGTAACAAAAGCCCCAGCGGGGCGACATTTTTAAAGCCGATATATATAAGGAGAATCAAAGAAATCGCAAATATTAATACTCCATGCTAAATTTGACTTTTGAGTCTTTGCTTGTAAAAAATAAAAACTGTAGAGCTATAAACAAAAAACCTAAAATTGCCACAACAAATGCATATGTGATGAGATAGTCGAGGTAGTTTAGCTCAGCGGCAGCAAATTCTTTATACAATATGATGGCCACGCTACCCAAATACCCCATAGAATCACAGATGTAGACAAAGAAGCCCGCATTGGCTTTTATATGTAAGTAAGCAATTATTCGATCAAAAAAAGCAATTTGAATAATGAGATAAGGCAAATAGAAAAACACTGCGGAAAGTACCATCCAAAGTTCAGGGTCGAGTAGGTTGTTTTTAAAGTTATTGGTTACTACACCAAGCAGTGCCATACAAATAAGCATTAAGACTGACGAAAGCTGAAAGGCTTTTTTGTTACTTTTTATTATTACCAAACTTGCGATGGCAATCATGACAACTAAACCAACTATAGATTCTGTTTTAGCAAAAATAGTATATGAAATTTCGGGGTTTATTTGATTCCAAATTTCAATAATGAAGTTGTCGCGAAAGTCTCTGATTCCGGTTAAAAAGGTATAAGAAATAGCTACGAAAGCTATGCCTGGGAAGTATTTTTTGAGTACCAAGCGTTTTTGCTTTTTGCTCATGGGTTTTCGGCTAGTTTTTAGGTAAACGTCGCTCGAAGTGGGAGGTGGGATTTTTGAGAGCATCCAAACAAACCCTAAAAATAAAGGAAATGCTATAAAACCTATAAAAGAAGGCATCCAAAACTCTGAAATATTAAATTTGCCTTGCAGGAATTTATAGCATGTCTTTAATATCCCACTTGTTACTATCATGTTTAGGCTTAGACCCATGGCGAGTAGTTCTGTGAATCGGCGACCTTCTAAGTAGCTATAGATTATGCCCCAAACCATGCCCAGTGGTAAACCGTTTAGAAATAAAAAAATGAAGCCGAATTTCTTCGGTACCAATCCAAAAGCAATAAGTGATAGCTGTGCTACAGAAATCAAAAGTATGATAAGACCTTTACGGTTTGAGGCTTTCAGTTCTGAAACTATTTTTACTCCAATAAATTTAGATAAAACATAGCCGATTACTTGCGAAATTATCAAGACAGATTTATACGATATTCCAAACAGATATTGATTCTCGAATATGCCAGCAGCGAAAGGTTTACGGAATGCGTATGTACAAAAATATGCCCCAAAGGCGGCAATGATGGTCCAGGTAATAAATAGTAAGTTGTTTTCGGCTAGTTTTTTTTCGAGCATTCGGCTTTGTTTTTCCAAAAGTCGAAAACCAAAATTAGTAAAAAGTTATGTGTGGCTTAAGTTTGTGTTAAGCTTGGAATTAAAATTGTTTTCGAAACAAAAAAAAGGCTAACCGCAATGGCTAGCCTTTCTTCATATTTTATAGGTTTGATAAAACCTTATTTTTTATCTACAGCAGGAGCTACTTTTAAAGCGTCACCTTCTGATTCTAATCTACGTTGCATAGCATCTACTACGATAGGAGCCGCAATAAATAGCGACGAGTACGTACCTACTATTACACCTAAGAACATACAGAAGATAAATCCTCTAATGGTTTCTCCACCAAATACTAACAAGATCAATAGTACCAATAACGTAGCCACACCTGTTACAGCTGTACGACTTAACGTGCTGTTTAGGGCGTTGTTAATTGTTGTTTCTATTGGCTCTTTTTTAGCACCTTTTTCGCTTAGATACTCTCTGATACGGTCAAATACAACGACTGTATCGTTCATAGAGTAACCCATCAAAGTTAACACTGCACCCACAAATGCTTGGTCGATATCAAGTGAGAATGGCAATAAACCGTTTAGTAACGAGAATATACCTAAAATCACTAGTACGTCATGCAATAGGGCCATTACCGCACCAAAACCAAAGGCTACACTTCTAAATCTGATATAGATATAAAGGAATGTTAGCAAGATTGAGTAAAGGATGGCTTTTAAAGATGACCAGATGGTGTCATTGGCAATAGTAGGACCTACTTTTGATGATGACATTACCGTTCCCTTGTTTCCAGGTATCGAGCTCAATGCAGCGTTTAGGTCTGTTTTGATTGTTTCTTCTACTTCTGGCTCAGTGTTTTCAATTTTGAAAGCTGAAGTGATTTTCACTTGGTCAAATCCACCAAATGTTTTAACCTCTACAGCAGCACCCGCAAATGCTTTTTCCACCGCTGCTCTTACGTCTTCAGTTTTAACTGTTTTCTCAAAACGTGCTACGTATGTACGTCCACCTTTGAAATCTACTCCTAATCCAAATCCTTTTACACCGATAGAGATAGCTCCAGCAATGATGATGATAGCAGAGATAGAATAGAATACTTTACGTTTTTTGATAAAGTCGATGTTCGAATCGTTGAAAAGTTTCTCAGTCCAAGCTGTTTTGAAGTTTACAGTTTTTCCTTTTTTGATGAAATAATCAAATATCAAACGAGATACAAATACCGCACAGAATAACGAAGTGAATATACCAATCAATAACGTAGTAGCAAATCCTTTAACTAAACCTGTTCCGAATATAAAAAGGATAATACCCGTAATTAAAGTAGTTACGTTAGAGTCAATGATAGAAGGCATGGCGTTTCTGAAACCTTCTGCAATAGCCGTTATAAAACTTTTGCCAGCTGCAAGTTCTTCTTTTACTCGCTCATAAATTAGTACGTTGGCATCAACCGACATACCTACCGAAAGTACAAGACCTGCAATACCAGGTAAAGTCATAGTAGCTCCAAACGAAGCCATTACTCCAAGAAGCAATATTAAGTTCACCAATAGAGCGGCGTTAGCTATCCAACCTGCTTGGCTATAGTAAATCAATACAAATAATAACACAGCCAATAAACCTACTAATGAAGATATAACACCGGCATTTAAAGCCTCTGAACCTACTGATGCACCTACTACGGCTTCTTCAATAATGTTAGTTGGAGCTGGTAATTTACCTGCTTTCAATACGTTTGCAAGGTCAGTTGCTTGCTCTATGCTAAATCCACCTGAGATACTTGAGTTACCACCTGCAATCTCACCGTTTACGTTTGGTGCAGAGTATACGTAGTTATCTAGTAATATCGCGATTCTTCTGCCTACGTTTGCTCCTGTAAGGGCTTTCCATTTTCTAGCACCCAAAGCATTCATTTGCATACTTACATCTGGCTTACCAGTAGTAGGGTCATAGTCTTGCTTTGCGTTTGTGATCACGTCTCCTTCTAATGGAGCGTTTCCTGCGTCTTTAACTGGGTAGATAGCCACAAATTCTTCTTTCGTAGTTTCGTTTACAACTGGACTTACGTCATACATAAACGAAAGGTTAGCAGGGAAAAGATTCTGAACGTCTGGTCTTCTAAGAAGTCCGTTGAATCTTACAGTATCTTTTGTACGAATGTTCATTTCTCCATTTTGACCCATGATCAACATGTTTGTCAAGCTGTTTGAACGGTTAAGTGAATCTGTTTTAGATGAATCACTTGTGCTTTTTAGAGCCGAAGCCAAAGCACTCGAAGTAGTATCTTTCTTGTTTGCACTGCTTAGACCTTTTGCAAGCTTCTCTTCAATTTCTATTTTGTTTAAAACACCATAGAAAGCATCAAGTGATGGTCCGATTTCTTGGATAGAAAATACTTCACAAAACTGTAGTTTTGCAGCTCCTGATAATAATTTACGAACACGCTCAGGGTTATCAATACCCGGAAGCTCAACCTGAATACGGTTTGTTCCTGGTATACGAGACAGGTTAGGGTTAGCAACTCCGAATTTATCAACACGGGTTTGGATAACTCTAAATGATCTATCAAATGCTCCGTCTACTTCAGATTTGATATAACGAATAACCTCAGCATCGCTCGATGTTAGGTTTAGTACGTCACGGTTTGAGGTAGTTGAAAATACAGAAGCTAACTTAACGTCTGGAGCTAATTTTTTGTACTCTCCTACAAATAGGTCTACAAAATTTGAACTACTCGTTACTGATAGTTCTTTTGCTTTAGCTATTGCTTGGCCGATTCTCGGGTCACGCGATCCAGCTGCAAGTGTTCTTACGATTTCGGTTGGAGAAACCTCTAAGATTACGTGCATACCTCCTTGAAGGTCAAGACCAAGTCCAAGTTCTTGTTTGGTAAGGTCTTCAAGCGATGAACCCAAGAATACGTCTTGTTTCCAAAGTGAGTCCAAATACCTTTGTTTTTTTGCTGTATCTACGTTGCCATCTTTTCCAAGTGCAAATGCAGAAGCTTCTTTTCTGATCTGGTTTACTTTCCAAGTTCTGATCAGGTAGTAACCACTTATGAGTACAAAAGTGATTAAAAGTGCTAATATTCCACCTTTATTTTTCATATGAATAATTTACTCTCTGCCCCTTCAGAGAAATTTATTATAGGGTAGCACACAAAATTGACGTGTGTCTAATTTTTTTAAATAAATATAAAATGATTAAGAATTAAAAAGTACGAAGAGAAGGTGCCTCAAGGGGCATTTATGGCAATATGATGCTCAAATAGTTTATCAAAGAAAGAATGATGATAAACAAACTGCTGAATTATAGTGCCTGGGACACATTCTGCATAAAATATGACAAGATTATTAAATCCTTGAAAAGTGATTTCGCCAAAATGAAAATCAAACGTAGGAACTACTATTTCATGACTAAGTTGCTGCAGTTGAGGCTGCTCTTGCTGCTTCTCAGTGTCTGCTTTGGCTTTTTTTGTTACTTCAGGCTGTACATACAGATTTCCCATAACATGTGCCGAAAACACAGATATGAGAAGCATGACGCTAAAAAAACTCGATATGATATTCTTTTTCTTCATTAACAAGCTGCGAATTTACAACCATTTAAGTTGAAAAATCAATAAATATGCCAAAAAAGTAATTGAAAAATTACAGAATTATAAATTTTGCTTCTGTTTTAGAGGGCTTAAAGTGACTTTATTATTTTTGCTTTTTCGAAAAACACCAAGCCGATTGTCTTTTTACATGGGTTCAGTTCGGGCTTTAGGTTGGTTAAGCTAAACGAAAACATATACGTGGTGTCGTTTATCCTTTGGGTATTTAAGCCAATGTCTTCGCCGTGTGTAACACCATAGCTGAGTGCTTCCATGGTTTCCTTTGCCTTTCCCGTAAGGTTCAATCCTTTACTTAGTTCTTCGTTGTTAAGTAATGTAACTGTATTTGCTTCTTTTATCGCAAGAGTGCTGTCGCACACATTGGTTTGAGCAATGGCTTTTGCGTAGCTGCTGCCAAGTAAATTAACTTGATTTTGAATTTCTTCTTGGTTGATTTTTTTTATTTTATAATCGCCCATTTTTTGTTTCACTGCGGCGGTATCTACTCGTTGCACATTGCCACAAGCTGTAAACGCTAAAGAAATTATTAAAACACCTATCTTTTTCATATTTCTTCTTTTTTTTGGTAAAAAAAATCACCCAGGAATTAAAAGGCTAGAGTCGCCAAAGCTCAAAAATCTATAGTCATTTTGCAAGGCTTCTTGGTATATTTCTTTCCATTTGGGTTCGCCAACCAAAGCCGCTACCAATAATAATAAGGTAGATTGCGGTTGGTGGAAATTCGTAACCAATCCTTTGCAAAGTTTAAATTCGTATCCAGGGAAAATCAAAATTTCGGTTTGGCCCACTAGGGTGTTTTGTCCGTCAAATTTAGCCAAGACAGCTTCAAGTGCTTCTTTTGAGGTTGGTAATATTTGATCTTCGTAGGGAAATAGTTTTTCAATAAAAAACTCACTGCCCGGGTTTTGAATCAGTTTTACGCCGTACCAATACAAACTCTCAAGCGAACGCATAGAAGTAGTGCCTACGGGTATTAACGAATCAATGTTTTCAATTAAGCCTTGAATAGCCTCCTTTGTAAATACCAACTGCTCATTATGCATGGGGTGTTCCAAGGCATTTTCGTGTTTGACGGGCATAAATGTACCTGCACCCACATGGAGCGTAATGTATACGTTTTTTATGCCTTTCGCGGCTATTTTGTTAAGCACGCTGTCGGTAAAGTGTAGGCCTGCGGTGGGGGCTGCCACAGCACCTTCTATTTTGGAATAAACCGTTTGGTAGTCTTCTATATCCGAATTTTCGGCTGCTCTATTTAGATAAGGGGGAAGCGGTATTTTGCCAAATTCTTCAATTATTTCTGAAAACTGCAGGTTTGAATTCCACCTAAACCTTACTCGATTCTCGTCTTGGTTTTCCCACGAAACCGAAAGTGTGATTTCTTGATCAGAAATTTGATGGCTTATGGTAAGTACTTCGTCTGTTTTCCATTTTTTCTTGTTTCCTACTACGCATTTCCACACTGCGGTGTTTTTTGCTTCCATGGCCACTGCCATAACCGAGCTTGGCAACATTGGGTTAAGCAAAAATACTTCAATGAGGGCTCCTGTGCTTCTAGAAAAATGCAAACGTGCGGGAATAACCTTGGTGTCATTAAATACCAAGGTACTATTTGAAGGTAAAAAGTCGGAAAGGTCTGTAAACTGCTGATGTTTAACTTCACCATTTTGATAGACCAAAAGTTTTGAACTATCGCGAGGTTCTACGGGCTTTTTGGCTATTCGGTCGTCTGTGAGCTCGTAGGTGTAGGTTTTTATATCAATAGCCTTAAAGTCAGCCATTAGTCTTCTATGTTTCTAGGGGTAGAAAATAATAAACGAAGAGGCACTACAAATATCAATATCATCAATAAGGCTCCGCCTAATAGTAACATCCAATTGTAGTTAAAATCTAACGTTTGGTTTTTGCCTGCGTTGATATTGTTTAGTCCCAAAATAGCAAAAATCAAAAACGTGTTAATGATTGCAACAAACGCACTTTGCCATCCTCTTAAAAGTTCTCTTAGTGCCAGGGGCTTTTGAGCCCATTCGCTGTTTGGGAATATTTTAGAAAATTCGGCTTTTTGAAGTTGGTTGCCCAAAAGCGTCATTAATAAATTGAATAGAAAACCAACTGCACTTGCCACATAAAAATAGACTTGTTTGTCTATAAATCGTATAGGCTTGCCTTGGCTATCGTGCGTAATGGCGATAGATTCGGGTAAACTTGCGTAACAGTATAAGACCACAATGGCTAAAAGTACAATTGAAAATTTTTTCCAGAATCCAAAGAATATGTTTATCATTGTATAATATGCCCTGAAATACCTCAGGGAGTTATTTTATATTTATCTTTAAAATATTTCGCAAAGTTAGAACACTTGTGGCTTGCATAAGGTTTTTAATCAAAAAAAATGTCAAAAATTTATACAAAAACAGGAGATTTAGGTGCTACTTCATTGGTGGGAGGCACACGTTTGAGCAAAGATCATGATAAAATAGAAGCTTATGGTGCAGTTGATGAACTCAACGCATGGATAGGTGTTTTGTCAGATTCGCCTGAAAACAGCCAAAGACAAGCTGATCTAAAGGAAATTCAGGACAGACTCTTTACTATAGGTGCAGACTTAGCTTCAGAAACCACTTATACCAAGAAAAAACTACCCGATTTATTTGAGTCAGACGTGGAGGCATTGGAAAAACTGATGGATGAAATGGACAAGTTAGTGCCACCTTTGCGTGCATTTGTGTTGCCAGGCGGTCATCCGGCAGTGTCGTGGGCACATGTGGCCCGCACGGTCTGTAGGCGAGCAGAAAGACAGGTAATTAAATTAGCCAAGCAAGAGGAGGTAAATCCGTTGGTAATCCAATATTTAAATAGGCTTTCTGATTATCTTTTTATGCTTTCTAGAAAGATTACTCAGGAGCAAAATGCACCCGAAATTTCGTGGAAACCTCGTAAGTGAGGTTTTCTTTAACCGTTTAGTTTCATGTGACCAAACATTTTTGGTCTATGAAACGCCGGCGATTCTCCCGACAGGGTCGGGCTCCAGCACAGAAACTCACAGTTTTCTAAATCACATACCCAATCTCTTTTGTTGTGTTGAGCTTTAATAGAGCGTACACGATAAAAATTAATACGATATTGATTGTCTTCGCTTCTACCGATTAGGTCCCACGGAATACTCAAACGGCCTTTCCATGAATCTTTTGTGGCTTCTACCGTATGTTCTATTTTAGATTCTTTGGGGTCAATCATCTGCTTGATGCTTTGCATTTGCTCGCCAAGCGATGGATTGTCTATTTCGCCTACCCAAATCGCATTGTTTGGGTTTATTTCTACTTCTAAATATGACTTTGGGTCTTCGCTTCCTCCTGATATAAAAACCTCAAAAACCTCTTGGTTATAAAGTGGCTCGTTAGATACCTTATAATAGTTTTCGTCAACGTTTGGGTTGTCAAAGCAGTTAAAATCTATATGAAAGAAATTTCCGGTGTAGCTTAGGCTGAGTTCGGTTCTGCTTTCTGAGGGTGTTCCGTCGGTTGCAAACTTAAATTCAAGTGGAATTGGGTTTGACCAGCGATTTTTGCTTAGTTCAAAGGAGTATTCTTCGGTGTTCATCAAAATAGTAAATACATGTAAAATCTCATTTTAAGTTCTAAAACTCTTGATACTAAACCTAAAAATGAAATAAGTGGGTTATTTAGATTACAAATTTAACCTTTTTTTTACCGAAATTATTTTTTTCTAGAAATTGCTTCTATAATAAATATGAATGAAGAGATTTTTGAGCGGAATGAATCCCGCTCATAGCCGAATGAGACTTATAGCACCACTTTTATTTGGTGATTGTCGTCTGTTTTAATTTGAATAATCAGCCCTTTTTTTATGGCTGTTTTAGGGACCTCATAAACTCTTCTTGAGTTTTCGCTCAGCGATTGGTCTGTTTGAGAGATTCTAATTTCCATGATGATTGTGTATATAAATAAAAGAGCCGCCACCAGTTCTGATGGCAGCTCAAATTTTGGGGTATTATTAATTTCTTTTTCCGCCTTTTCTTTTTCCACCTTTCCTGTCCATAGATAGTTCACCTACGAAAGATCCATCAGCGTTAAAGCCTAACATAAGTTTGGTTGCATCTGCTTTTGTTATCAATACACCGAACTTGCCTTCTGGGTTAGTCATTGCTTTTACGGTAGTAGAACCCGCGTAGTTAGTAGAAATATAGCTCGTGATTGCTGCTGGAAGATCTGCCAAAGCCACTTCGGTTCCTTTGCCGCCTTTGCCTTGTCTTACCTCTACAAATGCACCTTTGCTATCGAAAATTAAGCCAGCGTGAGTGCCGTCTGCTTTTACAATATGTAGTACATAATTACCTTCAGTGGTAGTGCCTGCTCTGTCTATGGTAGCACCTGCATAGTTTGTGCTAACATAACTCGTGATTGTCGCTGGCAATGAGGCTACAGCTACTTCGGTAAGGTTGCATTTTTTGCCATTATGGGTAGTTTTTGAGCTATCGGCAGTAGTGGCTAAAAACATAAAGTCTACATATGCTGACTCGTCTGTGCTTGGTGATACGTCAGACTTGTCGCATGATGTGAAACCGATTGAGATTGCAAATAATGAGAGAATTAAAAATTTTAGATTTTTCATAAAAATTAATAAATTTTAGTTTTAAAATAAGTTTTAGAGTAAGCGTGCTTACAGGTAGAGTTAAATCATTAATAGAAAAATGTTTTGTTTTGAAATCAAAATGTGATTGTGTTGCTTTCTAAAATACTATACGCCTTTGTTTTTTTGTTCGTTGCCTTGATGTTCTGTTTTTTTTAAAAAATATTTTTTTTGAGTCAGGTTTTTTAGATCTGGTATGTTGCAGCAAGGATAGGAGCATTGTTTGAGCTCCTTTTTTGTTCTGGCCTTGGCCGAAAAAAAAGAGCGAGTGCGGATAGCCTGCCCGGCTGCCCTATATAAATAGGAGGTTTTTAATTAAAAATAAATTAATAACAGAAGGTAGGCAACGAATCAATTTGAGTTTTTCGTATATAAAAATGTAGAATGTGCTACTTTCGTAAAAAAAAATGTTTTAGTGTTATTTAAAAAAGATAAAACTTTTAATCTGCTAAAAGTCTTGGAGGGTTGTGAAGCAAACAAAGCGTCTGCTCAAAAACAACTTTTCGAGAATTACTATGGCTTAGCAAAAAGGATTTGTCTGAGGTACGCCGCTAATAGCGACGAAGTAGATGAAATGATTAATGATGGTTTTTTGAAAATCTTCGCTAAAATTTCATTTTACGATCGCAAGCAATCTTTTGAGGCTTGGTTTAGGACGGTTTTGGTAAGAACTTGTATAGATTATTACCGAAAAAATAGTCCGAAAGTGAGTTTTATAGATGTGCAGGAGGCCCGGTACTTAGAGCAAAACGACTACCTTTTGGAGCGGCTGTCTGCAGAGGAAATTTTAGAATTAGTACAAAAATTACCCCCATCGTATCGAATGGTGTTTTCGCTAAACGTGGTGGAGGGATATTCACATGCTGAAATAGGAGAGATGCTTGGCATAAATGAGGGGACTTCGCGGTCAAACCTAGCCAAGGCTCGAATGAAACTGCAAGAGTGGGTAAAAAGATATTTAGATGAGACTGTAAATCAAGATAATCATGTCTGAACAAAATTTTGATAATAAAATACGGCAAAAACTGGAGTCTATACGACCCGAGTTTGAGAAAGCCGCATGGGAAAAGCTGCGAAAGTCGCTTCCGGTGCCTTGGTATGTGGCACTATTTCGAGACTTCGGTCAGTGGATATATGGCGGAGTAGCCACTACGGCACTGCTGACAACTTACTATTTTTACCATAATTTAAAACAAGAAAACGAATTACTGAATGATAAGATTTCTACACTAAGTGTTCAAACGCCAGAAGTAAAAACGGATACCGTATACCTGCAAAGTCAGAAGACAGATACTGTTTGGGTTACTAAGGTAATTACCCAAAAAGTATACGTGGACAGGACGCAACGTGGACCGTCGGCATATAATACGGACGAAAATTTTGCTTTAAATAAAAATGGAGAGCAAACCACTACAGGTAATGAAAATACCACTGACGCTATACGCAGCAATACCTTTAGAAAAGGTGTTGGGTCACAAAAGGCGGGTGTAAAAACTGAGGATGAAAGTAAGGTGGTGTTCTCTAAGAAAAGTAAAGCTAACATCAGTGATAAGGCTAGCACAAGTGAAGTTAAAGGTAATAAGGCAGAAAATACAGGTCTAAATACCACATCTAAAGCAGAGACTTACAGTAAGTCTACGCCAGAAGGAACCAAAAATGAAGACCCAATAAGTAACCAAGTGAGCGATGCTCAGCCCAAAAATGAGGGTGCCAATAGCTATACTAAGTCGGAATTGCCTAAAACTTCGTATGAAGATAATGAAGTAAATAATGCCAAAGAGACAGCAAAGGCAGAAACGCCAAAAGTGGCAGAATTGGTGGTGCCTGAGCGAGTTTTTCCTGAGCAAGAACCTAAAAAAGAGTCTTCGTTTTTGAAGAAAATTAACGCCAGGTTTGGAATGTCAGCAGAAATGGCCGGAAACAGAGGGGTTAATTTGGGGCCTACACTTGAGGTGTTTTTAAACGATAAGTTTAGTATAAACTCAGGTGTGTTGATTTCGAAGGGAAGACAAATGCAATTTGGTCTACCGAAAGATTTTAATAATAACACCGGAAATAGATTTGAAGATAGGTATGTGAAACATTTCAACCCCGTTGGACCGCCACCTAAAATCAAGAACATTGAAATTGAGACTTCGATTATAAAATTGCCGTTATACTTTAATTTTTATGTACCACTGAGAAACAAACTGACGTTTTTGGTGACTACCGGCACCAAGTTTGACTTGTCTGTTATAGAAGGAGTGAAGTATCAAACCGAAACTGCTGGCGAGACTTATTTTGCCAAATTTGAGAACTCGTACAAGCCGAAGTTTTTTAACAGTCTGTTTTATGGCATGGGTTTGCAGTATCAGCAAGGCCGATTCTATGGACAGGTTAATCCGTACTTTGAGTTTCCGTTTAGGTCTACCAATAGTTTGTTAAATAACAAAAGAGTAGGTGTTAACTTCTCTATAAAATATGGTTTGAAAAAATAAGAAGGCTTAATATTTAAAGAATCCTGCTTTTTTGGTTTTCAAAAGGCAGGATTTTTTATTTAATCTGAAATTGAGGGTTAAAAATTCGTACATTTGCAGACTTTTTATTCGGAAACCAGCGTTTCAGAAAAAACTAAATAAAATGATAAAAAACGCACTTAAGATTTTTAGTATAGTATTGATTGCTTCGCAGTCGTATGGGCAGATCACTCCGAGGCTTTTTGAGTTTGGACCTAAAGTAGGTGTTCAAGTGACAGGGATAGCCAATTTTGATACCGTAGCCGTAGACAAAAAAGTGTCTTTTAACTATCAGGGAGGTATTTTTACACGATTTAACTATAAAAAGTTTAGCCTCCAGCCCGAGTTTATTTATCAGGTAAAAGGGGGACCTTTACCACTCCTTCGGCTAAATATTCGTATAAGTATTTTTCTACACCGATACTGTTAGGCTATACGCCACTAAAAGGAATTTACTTTGAGACTGGTCCTGAGTTTAGCTTAGCTTTAAACCAAGGCTACAAAAAAGAAGGGGTTTCTATTTATGGACCTGACGCCGCAAGAGATTATTCTTGGGTAGTTGGCACCAGAATAAATATGTTGGATATGTTTTCGCTTGTGAGTATGAACATCAGATACACACATGGCCTTAAAAACGTTTCCACTTCAAAATCAGGACTTACGCCACTTGACTACAGAAACAGAAGCGTTCAGCTTTCGTTTACGTATACTTTTTCGGAATACTACCTTTGGAAAAAGAAGTTTGGCGTTAAAAAGAAATAATTTACTCTCATGGATTTTATAGAAGAACTAAAGTGGAGAGGTATGCTCCATCAGCTCATGCCAGGTACGGAAGAGCAACTCAAAAAAGAATTAACATCGGCATATATTGGTTTTGATCCAACGGCAAAGTCGCTGCACATCGGAAACTTGGCCACAATCATGCTTTTGGTGCATTTGCAAAGAAGCGGTCATAAGCCGTTTGCTTTGGTAGGTGGTGCCACCGGAATGGTGGGCGACCCGTCAGGGAAAGCTGCTGAGAGGCAGTTTCTGGATGAAAGTATACTAAGAGAAAACCAGGATGGAATTAAGAAACAGTTAGAGAAATTTTTGGATTTCGACTGTGGTGATAATTCTGCCGAGATGGTGAATAACTATGACTGGTTTAAAGAAATGGGCTTTTTGCAGTTTTTGCGTGAGGTAGGAAAATACCTGACGGTTAACTATATGAGCTCAAAAGATTCGGTGAAAAACAGAATTACGACTGGAATATCCTACACGGAGTTTACCTATCAGTTGCTTCAAGGTTACGATTTTTATCATTTGTATAAAAACCGCGGTGTCAAACTTCAAATGGGAGGTTCGGATCAGTGGGGAAATATCACTACCGGTACCGAGCTAATCAGAAGAAAAGAAGCAAACGATGGTTCGGATAACAACGAAGACGCTCAATATTCGGCCTATGCATTGACTACACCTTTGGTTACGAAGTCAGACGGCACCAAGTTTGGTAAGTCAGAGGCTGGAAATGTGTGGTTAGATCCTGAGATGACTTCGCCGTATGAGTTTTATCAGTTTTGGATAAACCAAGCAGACGAAGACTGTAAGCGATTGATTAGGGTGTTTACGCTTTTGTCAGAGGAAGAAATCAATGCTTTGGAAGCCCAACAAGCAGAAGCTCCGCACCTAAGAGCGGTGCAGAAAGCCATAGCAAAAGACGTGACTGTAAGGGTACATGGGCAAGAAGCCTACGAATTAGTAGTGAAAGCATCGGAAGTATTATATGGCAAAGCTACTTTGGAGACTTTACAAAGTTTAGATATTAAGACTTTCCAACAGGTTTTTGATGGTGTGCCGCAAACTTCGGTTTCGAAAGCCGATTTTGATGCCTGTGAAGGCCTGATAGATTTGATTTCGGTATTGACAAACAATGAAATATACGCATCGAAAGGAGAGGCTAGAAGAGCATTGCAAGGAAATGCAGTGAGTATTAATAAAGAAAAAGTTAAAGACGAGAAAATGCCGGTTTCGGAAATTTCATTGTTAAATGGTCGCTTTATTTTAATAGGTAAAGGAAAGAAAAACCATATAGTGGAGATTACGGCTTAAGGTTTTTTCTGAAAAATATAAAATTTATAAAAAAGGCACTTGGTGCCTTTTTTTGTGTTTTAGGAGGATGTGTTGGATGTTTATTTGAACTCAAAATGTTAATTTTTCAAGAAAAAATAATTTTATATTTATTTGAGTTCATTGAATTATATTTGGCACTGTTTTTAAACTATTTACCCATAAATACGTCTAAGCCAAAACTCTCTATAACATGAAGAATTTCGGAAGTGTTTCTATTGATAAATTTCAAGGAAAACTCGACGATGATGCCATTAAACACCTGCTTAGTAGGACGCTTTTTGGGTTTTCGCCTAAAAATATAACGCAGTTCTCGGGTAACACCTTGACGCAGGCTATCGACGCTATAATTAAAAAGAGCCCGACGGCACTTCCGCCCATAAATTATTATGAAAGTGTAACCAAAGATACCACCGGCGTAGCTTTGGGTCAAACCTGGGTAAATGCTACTTATGGCGACGGCACAATAAATACCAGAAGAAAAATAAGTCTTAAAGCTTGGTGGATGCAGCTAATGCTCAATCAAGAAACTACCATAAATGAAAAAATGATCTTGTTTTGGCAAAATCATTTTTCAACAGAATTGAATTCCTATGGAGATGCCCGCATGGGGTATAAGTTTTTGGAGGTGATTCGTAAGAATGCCTTGGGAGATTTTAAGAGCATGGTTAAAGAAATTACGCTTGACCCAGCAATGCTGCTCTACCTCAACGGTAACTCAAATACCAAGACTGCCCCAGACGAAAACTACGGCAGGGAACTGCAAGAGCTGTTTACATTAGGTAAAGGACCCAACTCAAAATATACCGAAAGTGATGTAAAAATGGCGGCCAAAGTATTAACGGGTTATCGGGTGCTTAGAGAGCCAGTGAGTTCATATTTTGATTCCACAAAACACGATACTACCGATAAAACTTTCTCTGATTTTTTTGGAAATAAAGTAATAAAAGGCCAGTCTGGCGATGCGGGTAAAAATGAATTAGACGAACTGCTGACGATGATATTTGCCACTAACGAGGTAAGTCTTTATATTATGCGGAGGTTATATATTTTCTTTTTTTATTATGACATTACAGACGAAGTAGAGAAGAATTTTATAGTGCCATTGGCCAAAATATTTAAAGACAGTAACTACGAAATTTTACCAGTTCTGAAAGTGATGTTTGCCAGTAAGCATTTTTTTGATTTAGAACTTAGAGGTTGCCTTATCAAAAGCCCTGTAGATCATTTGGTAGGCTCAATGAAGCTCTTGGAACCGTCGTGGCCTGTGTTTCAGAATTTTATTTATGAGTCTTATTTACTGGCAAACGACCTAGTAGCTGTTACTGACAAAGGTCAACAGTCGCTCCTTGATCCTCCTAATGTGGCAGGTTGGCCGGCTTATTACCAAGCACCTGTTTTCCACGAAATTTGGATTAATGCAAGCACACTGCCCGAGCGAGCCAAGTTTACCGACAATATGATAGCCAAAGGCTTAAAACGAAATAATCAGGCTATCGTGTTTGATTCATTTAGTATGGCTAAAAAGCTAAAAAAGCCCGCTGATCCCAATGCCTTAATATCAGAGTTGGTGTTTTTGTTTTTCCATGTGCCACTTTCGCCCAAACTACTGCTTGACCTTAAGAAAGATATTCTTTTGGAAGGCCAAGCATCTGATTATTATTGGACAGAAATATGGGACGAAGCCATAAATAAACCAACAAATGCTTCGCTTGCAATGGTCACTACGAGGCTCAAAAAGCTGATTACCTATTTGATGGATTTACCCGAATTTCAATTAAGCTAAACATGAAAAGAAGAGATTTTATACGCAATTCGGCTTTGGGAGCTCTTAGTCCATTTGTGATAGGTAAGCAGAGTATGTGGGGGATGGGGAATATTAGTCCTATGCTTCTTGAAAATGATAACGTCTTGGTAGTGATACAGTTGACCGGAGGAAATGACGGCTTAAATACCGTTATTCCGGTGAGTCAATATGCAAACTATAAAAACGCCCGTAGCAATATTGCCATTGCCGAAAACAAAGTTCTGAAAATACCTCAGTCTGACTTAATTGGGCTACATCCGTCATTGAGCGGTTTGGCTGAACTGATGAAAGATGGTAAAGGGGGAATTGTGCAGGATGTAGGTTATCCAAATCCTAGTTTTTCGCATTTTAAGGCAACCGATATATGGAATTCAGCTTCGGACTCAAACCAAACATTGGAATCGGGTTGGGCAGGGAGATATTTAGCTTTGAAACATCCAAATTTTCCGAATGGATATCCTTCAGACAAATACCCAGATCCGCTTGCAATTCAAATTGGCTCTGTAATTACCACAGCACTTCAGGGGCCCATCTATAGCATGGGTATGTCTATTTCAGATACAAGTAACTTTTACGATTTGCTCGAAAATCCTGACCAGCCTACTTTAAATGCCTTGGCGAGTAAAGAGTTGAGTTTTTTAAAGCGAATTTCAAAACAATCGAACACCTATTTTGATACGGTTCAAAATGCCGCTTTGAAAGTAAAACAACAAAAAGAATACCCAAATTTGAGTTTGGCTACCCAATTAAAGACGGTGGCTAGGTTGATAGCAGGGGGCTTAAAAACCAAGATATATTACGTAAAACTTGGTGGTTTTGATACCCACAGTGCTCAAGCAAATGCTTCGGATACATCTACGGGAACGCACGCAAACCTTATGGCTCATTTGAGTGATTCCATAAAGGCTTTTCAAGACGACTTGAAGTTTTTAGGTATTCAAAACAAAGTGCTTGGTATGACTTACTCGGAGTTTGGAAGGCGTATAAAATCTAATGCCAGTCTCGGTACCGACCACGGAGCAGCTGCCCCTATGTTTTTCTTCGGAGAAAAAGTAAATCCGGCGTATTTTGGTAAGCCAATGAGCATATCTGCCACGGTGAGTAATAATGACAACATACCGATGCAGTTTGATTTCAGGGCGGTATATGCATCAGTGCTTAAGTATTGGTTTTGTTCTGAAAATACAGAATTGAAAAATGTACTTTTCAAAGACTTCGAAACACTCGCGATAGTTTCGCCTTCGGTGTGTGGGTATTTGACAGCCACAGAACCTGACTTAAATGTAAAAGTAAAAGCCTTTCCAAATCCATTTGTGGAGCGTATTTCGCTTTCGTTTAGAAGTTTATCGTCCGAAGTTTCATATCAATTATTTGACCTAAAAGGCCGTGAAGTAATTCAGGAAACTCACGTAGGTATTACACCTGGAGAGGCTGAGATTGAGCTTAGTTTTGGTCAGTTGAGAAATGACATTTATTTCCTTCGCCTAAAAACTAGGGAGTTTCAGGAGGTAGTTCGAATCATTAAAAATTAATGTTTAAGACAAAATAAAGAGGCGTTCTTTTCCAAATATTAGCATTTTTTTTATTTTATTTTACTTTAATATTTCGCTTACCTTTGCGGTTTATTTAAGAGAAAAATATTTCTGATGCTCCTTCGAAATACCATTCAGTTTTTTAGGTTAAAACCCGTAGTAGCGGTTGGTTTTTTGTTTGCTACTTCTAGTTTGTTGGTGGCTGTTTGGGCCTCTGCTTTGCCTTTTATTAAACTTCGACTAGGGCTCAACGATTCCCAATTGGGTCTTTTGTTACTATTTGCCCCATTGGGATCTATTGTGGGCGTTTTGACATCTACCACTGTTTTTTCTAAAATAAAAATTGGAAACTGGCTCGGCATGGGCAACTTGGCTCAGTGCACACTGTTTTGTTTAGAGGTCTACTCTCCCAATGTTATCTGGTTTAGTGGAGCGTTGTTTTTGAGGGGTTATTTTGGTTTTTTAAATGGCGTAGCAAACAACATGGTGGCTTCGCGGTTAGAGAATGAATATAATCGAAAGTTTTTGAGTACTTGTCATGCCATGTATAGCATAGGCGGGGCCATTGGAGCAGCTTACACGGCCATACTTTTCGGTTTTGAAATCAAAAGTTTATACCAAATATTGGGCATGTATGTTTTGGTTACCATTACAGTCTTTTCGCTTCGACCTTTTTACCTCAAGCACGACTATTTTATACACTCAAAATCAGGCTTTAAGTTGCCAAACAAAAGTATACTGGGCTTGTCGTTTATTTGTATGGTGATTTTCATGACCGAAGGGAGTATTGTAGACTGGAGCTCCATTTATATGAAAAGAGAGCTATTGGCTCCTTTATTCTATATCAGTTTGGGTTACGGGGGCTTTTCTGTGGCCATGACTTTAGGCCGACTAAACGGCGATATCATTATTCCTAAATTGGGAGACAAGAAAATAATAATTTACGGTAGCCTGATAGCCGCTTTTGGTATTTTGATGGTAGCCATCAATAGTATAATACCCCTTGTGATTTTTGGTTTTATTTTAACCGGAATTGGCTGCTGTTGCATAGTGCCGGTTTTGTTTGCCACTGCCTCTAAAATTCCGAATGTGCCCGCCGTGCAAGGTTACGGCATGATAACCACGGGCGGTTTGGTTGGCTTTTTAGCTGGGCCATCAATCATAGGTTTTATTTCGGAGCAATACACCCTTTCACTAGGCTTTATATTTACGTTCATTATGCTTCTGTTTGCAGCATTTGCTGGGTATCGCAACAGGTATTTAGGGTGAAGAATTGTTCATCTTTTATGATTTCTTATTTGCTCCACGCTCATAACTCCCTCAAAAACACCTCCGGATTGTCTAAAAATGAGCGAGTAAGTTTGTAGTGTTCGGTGTCTTTGTATGCTATTGGGCTTATCTTCCCTTCTTTTATTTCTAGGATATTGGCGTTTGGTATGGCCATTATGAGTGGGCTGTGCGTAGCAATTATAAACTGGGCGTCTACGGTTTTTACTTTTTCTAATATTAGCGAGATAAGCGAAAGCTGTCTCTGAGGCGAAAGGGCCGCTTCAGGTTCGTCTATCAGGTAAAGGCCTTTTCCGGTTATTCGAGCCATAAAAAACTTAAGAAATCCTTCGCCGTGACTCATCGCATCGAGGTTTTCCGAGTAGCGATCGGTTATGGCTTTTCTTTCGCCTAAAAATGGCTTAAGTGCTAAGTTTAGGTCGCCTCCATTCCAGGTGTCTTTTATCTCCTGCATTTCGGTGTCTATCTCTGCCAAGTTTCGAAGGATATTTTTTACAAAACCAATAAAGTCTTCTGCACGGGTAAAAAAGCCAGCACTTGTTCGGTCTTGATAGCGTATCGAAAGCATATTTCCTAGGCTCCGTGCTGCTTCCATTAGGGGGTCGTCTTCTATCGATATTCCTCCTGCTGTTGGCACTCTCGATGCATACGCGATTGCCTCTAAAAGTGTGGATTTGCCTGATCCGTTTTCTCCAACCAAAAATGTTACATTTGAGCTGAATTTTATGGTTTCTAAGTTTTTGATTAAGTCTAAGTTAAAAGGAAATGCCTCTGTCTCTGGTAAATTCCTAAGTCCTACTGATTGTATAATCATATTTTTATATTCAGGTTAAAATTCTCCTTTTTTCTTTCTTCCTAAAGTCATAAATACCACGCCTATTAGTATCAAAACACCCGCCATTGCTGACATGGTGCTCAACTCTTCATCTGCTAAGTAATAACCCAAAATCATGGCCACCACCGGATTGGCATAGGCGTATGACGAAGTCAGTAAGGGTGGAGCATTATTTATTAACCAAATATATGCCGTGTAACCCACATATGAACCAATGAGTATCAGATAAGTTAATGCCCCGATGGTCTCAAGATGAATATTTTTTAAGGATTCGATGTGGTTATTCTCAAATATAAAAGAAGCCAAAAGTGCAACAAATCCACCTGCCATCATTTGGAGACTTACGCCTGTTAATCCTTTTGACTGTGTTATGCGTGTGGTGAGCAATGAACCCAAGCCCCAAGCGATAGAACCTAAAAATATAACCAAAATAGGAAACACTTGTGTGAGTCCGGCGTCGTCGCCTTGTTTAAAAGGGTTAAATAACAAAAGTACGCCACAAAGTCCGAGTAGCATTCCGCTGGCAGCAAGTTTACTTGGGCCTTTTTTGCTAAAGAAAAAAAAGTCGAGAAGGAAAGTCCAGATAGGTAAAAGTGCCACTAAAAGTGCTACTACACCCGAAGGTATGTATTTGATACCGTAGGAAACTGCCGTAGTGCCAAAACCTGTAAGTAATATTCCGATGAAAATACTTCCTTTGGCTTCTTTAAATTTCGGTAAACCACTTACAAAAAGGGTAAATATAAAGAGTAAAACTCCCCCTCCTAAAAAACGAAGGCTCGTCAGAAACATAGGAGAAAGCTCTTTTATGCCTATTTTGACACCTAGGTAGGTGCTACCCCAAACTATGTATACAAGTAAGAGATTTAAGAAAAGGTTGCTTTTATAAGTACGAAAAATATTCATCAGCAGAATTTGAACAATAGAATTATGCACAAATATCGTGATAATATTACCGTACTAGGTCTGTCAAGCCATTAAAGTGCGTCTAAACTTAGTATTTTACAGTAAGTTCTTTCTTTGTCAATGACTTTGCAGTTTTGAAAATTCCGGCTGCGTCGTAGCCACATTCTGCATAAAGTTGATATTGTTCACCGTGCTCTACTAGTCTGTCGGGCATTCCAAGGCGTTTTAGCTGAGCCGTGTATCCATGATCTACCATAAATTCTAAGACAGCAGATCCGATTCCACCTTGTAGGCAACCGTCTTCAAGTGTAATGATTTTATCAAATTTTCTGAATACTTCATGGAGCATTTGTTCGTCAAGTGGTTTGGCGAATCGCATGTCGTAGTGTGCGGTAGAAATGCCTTCTTTTTCAAGGTCTTTGATAGCTAAAGTAGCTTGGTTTCCGATTGGGCCGAAACTCAATATCGCTAAATCTTCCCCATCTTTAAGTTTTTGACCTTTACCAATTGTTATTTTAGAGAAAGGCTTTCTCCAATCCGGCATCACGCCTTCTCCTCTTGGGTATCTTATCGTAAAGGCTTGTTTGCCTGTTTGTACTTCGTCTGACTGAGCCAAAAACATCATATTTCTTAGCTCTTCTTCGTTTATAGGCGATGCCACAATCATATTTGGAATACACCTCATATAGGCGATGTCGTATGCTCCGTGGTGCGTTGGACCATCAGCTCCCGCAAATCCCGCCCTATCTAAACAGAAAATAACCGGCAATTCTTGCAAGCATACATCGTGTATTACTTGGTCGTAGGCTCTTTGCATAAATGTAGAGTAAATGTTGCAGTATACCGCAAGGCCTCTAGTTGCCATTCCGGCCGAAAGTGTAACTGCATGCTGCTCCGCTATACCCACATCAAACGCCCTGTCTGGCATTGCTTTCATCATTATATTGAGCGATGAGCCAGAAGGCATTGCGGGAGTTATTCCTACTATATTCTTATTTTTCTCTGCAAGTTCTACTATCGTATGACCAAACACATCCTGAAACTTAGGGGCTACAGGTTTGTCGTTTACTTTTTTCTGGATTTCACCTGTTACTTTGTCAAACAGGCCTGGTGCATGCCATTTGGTTTGGTCTACTTCTGCAGGGCCATAACCTTTGCCTTTAACGGTTAGGCAGTGTAATATTTTCGGTCCTGGTATATCTTTTAGGTCTTTTAGTACTTCTGTTAGGTGATCAATATCATGTCCATCAATCGGGCCAAAATATCTCAAGTTAAGGGCTTCAAAGAAATTGCTTTGACTTAATAACGCCCCTTTCATGGCATTTTCTACTTTGCCTACTATATCTCTTGCACTTTTACCAAAACGACTCATTTTGCCAAGCAAATTCCATATATCGTCTTTTACTTTGTTGTAAGTAGGAGAGGTGGTTATATCCGTTAGGTATTCTTTCAAGGCTCCCACATTAGGGTCTATGGCCATACAGTTATCGTTAAGGATAATCAGTATGTTAGCGTCTTTAATAGACCCAGCGTGATTCATACCTTCAAATGCCAAACCAGCTGTTAATGCTCCGTCGCCTATTACTGCTATATGTTGTCTATTGGGTTCGTTGTTGTGCATAGAGCCCATGGCCATTCCCAATGCCGCCGATATGGAGGTAGAAGAGTGTCCTACGCCAAACGCATCGTATTCGCTTTCCTTTCTTTTCGGAAAACCCGAAATACCGCCATAAATTCTATTGCTGTAAAAGTTGTCTTTTCTGCCAGTAAGTATTTTGTGTCCGTAGGCTTGGTGCCCCACATCCCAGATCAGCTGATCATCTGGTGTGTTAAATACATAGTGAAGTGCTACTGTAAGTTCCACAACTCCCAAACTCGCACCGAAATGACCGCCGTGAACCGACACCATATCGATGATATATTGTCTAAGCTCCTCAGCTACTTCATGTAGTTGTTCGGGCTTTAGTTTTCTGAGGTCTTCAGGGTACTGAATATTGTTGAGAAGTGGTCCTTGTTTGATAAGCATACTAATGTATTATTTATTTCAAATCAACTTTAAATTTATTGATTTTGTTTAAAATAACTAAACAAATGTAGGCAAAAGTACAATATATAAAATATAAATTTGTACCTGTCTTAGTAAAGTGCTAATATTTTGATTTTACGGCTAAGTTTTAGCCTTATTTTTTTTGGCTGGCTTTGTGCAAAATGTTTTTTTCGTCTTTGCTAAGACTGTCGTACCCGCCTACACTGATTTTATCAAGGAGATAATCAACTTGTTCTTGATTGGGATATAAATCTTCGTTTTCTAGTTGCATATTGGCTTGGTTTCCTCCCACGGTAGTTTTATAAAAACTCTTATGCATCGTTTTTTTCTTAGGCTTCCCCAGTCCATTAAACCAGTCAATAAGGGATTCTAAAGGCGAAGTTAGGTTCCAGCCTGTTCTCAGAAATTTAACATGTAGATACCCGAAGGTAGCTGCCATTAAATTTAATAAACCACTAGTTGGGTTTAAAAATGAAAGCAATAAGAATGCTAAGGCTAGATATTTTAGTTTAATAAATATTCTAAAAAAACTAATCTCATAATCGGGCAATAGTGCAACAGCAGCAAAAAGGATTGCATACATACCCGTGGAGCTTCCATATAAATATAAGTCAACCTGTGGGGTAGTTTTCATTAGATTGCCTATATAATGCATAACAATGAAGGCCAAGGCGGCAAAAATGGCCCCAGAGTAATAGATGACTAATGTTTTTCGTCCACCCAAAAAATCACTTAAAAGACTACCGAACCAATATAAAGCCAATGCCGAAAATAGAAAATCGATAACTCCGTGGTGGGTAAAAGGGAAAAATACCAAAGTCCAAGGGTGACTTAGAAAAGTCTTTGCATTGGAGTTGAGTATTATGTTTTGTTGTAAAAAAGTAAGATAAACGCCGGGCTCTGGCATAAAAGATACCGCGAAGTCTAAAATGGTTTTTAGAAGGAACACAAATAGTCCTATTAAGATAATCTGCATGACTTGATTATCTTTTCTTCTAAATGCGTTTAATATGTCATCAAAGACACTTCTCATTTTCTTAATTGTATATTATTATGTACGAATTTAATGATAAAATCGTTTGCCAAAACCAAAAAACTTCAATAAAATAAAACCGGTTAATAATCCGCCTAAATGTGCAAAGTGGGCGATGCCAGATTCTAGTCCTGCGGTGCCCTGAATTAACTCAAATACACCGTACATTGTTACAAAGTATTTGGCTTTTATCGGAAACGGAAAAAACAAAAGCATCATTTCTACATTTGGAAACAAAAAACCGAATGCCATCAATATACCAAAAATCGCACCAGAAGCCCCTACCATTGGTGTTACGGCTTCTCTCCAATATTGTTCGGAGTCAACCATCATTTGGCTCATTTCATAAAAATTGAGCGTAGTGTTTAAAAACGCAGCCCCAATACCAGTTAGCATATAATAAACAAAGAACTTTTTGGAGCCCATAAAGGCCTCTAGAGCCGGACCGAAAATAAACAAAGCAAACATATTGCTAAAAAGGTGATTAAAACCTCCATGTAAAAACATGTACGATATAAACTGCCAAGGTTTAAAGTTTGGGTTTATAATATCTGCCGTGTTTGGTAGTAAAGGGTTAAAAAACGCAAACTGAGAGAAAACAAATTCTCTGGGTAACATCATGCTTACTACATGTATGATTACGTTTACTAATAATAGGTTTTTTACTAAGGGGGTTAATCTATCAAACATGCCTTGTTGTTCTGTTTTTGATTTTTTTGTTGAAGGAATTTGTCCTTAAATATTAAATTGCTTGTTTATAAAACAATATAACGTTTTATAAGTTCTTTTTGGCTTTCACTCACACAAAAAAATAGTATTAATTTGAAATTAAAGCTCCTATCTGACTTAAATCCAATATTTTCATAGTGGACTTACCTTCGGGGTTTATCGAAGGCATAGAAGTTTCAAATAGTTTATTTATCAAATTTGAGATTTCTTCTTTGTTTAGCGTTTTTTGAGATTTGTTTGCGGCCCGTTTTGCCAAAGTCTTTGAAAGTGCCTCTTTCGTATCTTTTTGGTTCTCGTTTATTCTATATTGCTCTATTATTCCCTTAAACGCCACCGCCTCGTCTTCGTCCATATATTCTATGGGCACGCCATTTATCAAGTAGGTGTTTTGACCAAATTCTTCCACATTAAATCCAATCATTCTGATCATATCGATGATTTCGAAGCTGACTTCATAGTCTATCGGGCTTAAGGTAACGGTTTTGGGAAACAACAACTGCTGCGATACACCCGGTTGAGTATTTATTTCTTTTAAATATTTTTCATAGAAAATCCGCTCATGTGCATACAGTTGGTCTATCAACATAATGCCACTTTTTACTTGGGTCAAAATATACCGCTGATGAATCTGAATCGCATTAATTTCTTTGCCATCTATGGGTAGGCGAGAGGTTTCAGCCAATTTGTTGGCTTTGCTTCCAAATATGACTTGCTGATTTTCAGAGTCTTCTGTTTCGTGGTCTCTTCTGTTTGGTAAGCCTTCAAATACTTTCTGCCAGTTGTCGCGGTTGTCGGTCTGCAGTGGGTCTTTCTCAAACTTAGGCCTACTCTCAAAATTTGAGATTGAACTCGAAGTGTTAAAATCAAATTTGGTAGACTTCAATGCCGGCGGTGGCGTAATGTTTCCAAAGTTAATGTCTGACTCAAAATCTATGGTTGGCGTTAAATTGTAAACCCCAATGGCCTGTTTAACCGCGGATCTCAGAATCGCATAAATTGCTTTTTCGTCGTCAAACTTTATCTCGGTTTTGGTCGGGTGAATATTTATATCAATATGACTTGGGTCTATCTCCATAAATATCACATAAAATGGGTGAGTTCCTTGGGCTATAGTAGCTTCAAAGGCACTGGTAACTGCGTGGTTAAGGTATGAACTTTTGATAAACCGATGGTTTACAAAAAAATATTGGTCGCCACGGCGTTTTGCCGCCAGTTGTGGTTTGCCTACGTAGCCGCTGATTTTTATTAGCGGCGTGTCTTCTTGGCAAGTGGCCAGCTGGTCTCTGTAGTTTTTATCTAAAGTATCTATAATCCTTTTGCTCAGTTTGGATTCGGGCAAATTATAGATTTCGATGTCATTGTGATAAAGCGAAAACTTGATTTCGGGATGTGCCAAAGCTACACGTTGAAACTCCTCTATGATGTGTTTCATCTCCACCGGATTGCTCTTTAAAAAGTTTCTTCGAGCGGGTACATTAAAAAAGAGATTTTTTACGATAAAATTTGTGCCGGTTGGTCCTTGAACAAAATCCTGAGATTTAAATTCGGAGCCTTCTATTCGTATGCTGGTAGCAAGCTCGTCTTCGGCACACTTTGTTTTTAGTTCTACTTGAGCCACAGCGGCTATAGAGGCCAAAGCTTCACCTCTAAAGCCCATGGTTTTTATCGCAAAAAGATCACCAGATTCTCTGATTTTAGAGGTAGCATGTCTTTCAAAACACATTCTGGCGTCAGTATTTGACATTCCTGAGCCATCATCTATTACCTGAATGAGGGTTTTGCCCGCTTCTTTTATTATTAGCTGAATATGCTTTGCATGGGCATCGATGGCGTTTTCCATCAGCTCTTTTACCACTGATGCAGGTCGCTGCACTACCTCCCCGGCAGCTATTTGGTTGGCGATAGAATCAGAAAGTAATTGAATAATATCCATAGCGAAGTTTTCTCAAAAAAGTAAGTTGCAAAGTTGGGGCTTTTGATTTTTAATTCCCAATTAAAAATAGATTCTTGAGTTATTTCTAAAAAAAATAGCCTTTGATTTTTTTGTCAAAGGCTGTTCATTGGTTTATATTTTTTTTCATTTCGAAAACTCTATGCTTATGCCATGCTCTACACTGCTGATGATATGTGTGAGTCGCACGGTGCCGTATTCTTCGCTTACAAAAACTTGCTGGTCTTTATATTTTTTAGGTGTGCCATGGGCTTCTTCAAAATGGGCGTAAAACAGGCCATACAATTCACCCGAGGTTTTTTCATCGTTCATATATATGTCTACATGTATTTTGTGCAAACGCTTAAAGACGTCTTCAAAATACAAGATATCCACCATCTCAAAATTGGAGGTTTCGTAGGAGTAGCCTACATGGTCGGAGTCTTTTTCGAAAAGCTTAAACTTCTCTTTTGTCTTTATTTCTTTCGTCTCGATTCCTAGGTGAAATCCTCTGAAAAATGCTGTTTTGGGCTCAATGATTTTATCAAAGAACTTCTTAATATTAGGGCTAACACGAGTAGCCTTTAGCTTAGGGGTAGCCAAACTTTTTATTTTTTACTTTTTGGATAGAAAAATGGAATAGCAATATTAACTTTTTTTTGAATTTCTAACTAATAAATCCTCGTTTTTAATTAGATATCTTGTTGAATACCAAAGAAGAAACGTTTTTCGCCAATGTTATTGAATGAGTAGTACATTTTTATGTTGGTGTTATACCATGTGACAAAGTCAAGGCCAAAGCCACTGCCTGTCAGTGTTTTATTAGAAAGTTTTGAAAACTGAGCTTCTTTAAAATTGTTTTTTACATACCCAAAATCAAAAAACACATTGGGGTACACCGCCAAGGGGAAACTATTAAATTGCTTCATTTTAATAATTCTGCTGATGTCGAAGGTTTTCTTAAAGGATTGGTGCTTTAAGGTGGTTTTTGAAACAAAACTTTGATTGCCATTTATTACATACAATTCATATCCCCTCACGAGGTTATTGCCATATCCTAAGCCGCCTTGTATGGCAAAGGGTTGCTCTCTCGGGCTAGACACTCGGCCTCGCAAGCTACTCTCTAAAAACAAGCGTGGTTTTAGTTGAAAATATTGACTATAAAGCAAGTAAAGGGATGTTTGGTCGTAAGTTTTACTCGTTCTTATGATATTGTTTGATAGCCTTGCCAAAAAAACATGACCGTGCAACGGATACTGTCGGTTGTCTCTTTTGTCAAATTTATAATCGTAAATAAACGAAACTAGGTTTTGCTTTACATCGCCATCGCCGAAGTAGTTTGGGTTTAATTCGGCAATTTTATCTGATATAGAAATAGAGGTGAAACCCACATATATGGAATGAAAATGGTACAGGGCATTTCTCAAGGTAAATTCAGTGAAAGCACCCACGCGTTTTCGTATTCGCTCCTCAGAATTGTAAAAATTGAGTTTGTCATTTTTTAACTGGTAAGGCATTGTTCTCTGGGTAGAATAAAATACCCCACCACTTAGCCCAATCCGCTTTCGCTTGTCTATGTACGGTTTGCCATAAGAAAGTTCAAAATAGGGAATAAAGCCTCCGTAGGCCTTAACTCGGAGCTGATCGTTGTTTCCGGTTAGGTTAAAGTGCTTTGCATTTATGCCATAGGTTACCCGGGTTATATCTCGGTTTCTGTCATACCACCACTCATTAAAATTTCGATCAGCTAAATAAAATATGGGAAGTGCAATTGTGTAAAGTCGCTCTTTTACGCCTATATGTAAGTCTAATGTGTCGTTTTTTACGGTGTAGGTATATTCTACATTTAAAAATAAGTTGGTGTTAATGATATTTTGCTTGCTTCTTTCAAGTGTTTTTTTGAGGTTATTTACCGTAAGGCTATCGTCATTGTCAAATCCCAATTCTCTTATTATTATATCCGTTTTGGTTTTGTGGTTTCCACTTACCAGAATGTTGCACACCGTCACTTTTTGAGCACTTGCTTTAAAAAAGCACCCACTCAAAATAGCCAAACAGACAAGAAGTTTTTTAGTAGTAGACATAAATAATTTTCGACCCAAAAAATACAAAAATAGATTATTTAAATGAATAATAATTCAAGAATAGCATTAAGAATTTAATAAAATTTACTTGTTTTGTGCAAATACAATTACTTACCTATGAATATGAATATAAAGCCTAAATTAAAATTTATCGACATTATAAATATGAATGTCGGTTTTTTCGGTATCCAATACAGTTTTGGGCTTCAGCAGTCAGCCGTAAATCCAATTTACGACATGCTAGGAGCCAGCCCTCATGAAATACCACTTTTAAACTTAGCTGGGCCTATGACTGGCCTTTTGATTCAACCAATTATTGGAGCACTCTCTGACAAAACTTGGTCGCCAAGGTTTGGAAGAAGAAAACCTTACTTTTTCATTGGAGCTTTGATGTGCAGCATCGCACTTTTGATTTATCCTTTTAGTAGCTCACTTTGGATGGCCGCAGGTTTGCTATGGATTTTAGATGTTGGAAATAATACCGCCATGGAGCCTTACAGGGCTTTTATTGCAGATAAGTTAAATGACGACCAACAGCCTACTGGCTTTCAGGCACAAAGTTTTTTTACAGGACTTGGGCAAACCTTGGTTAACTTATCCATTTTTATTTTTCCAATGTTATTTTTAGGAACCACAGGCTCCTTGCCTACTTGGATTTATGCCTCGTTTTTTCTCGGTGCTGCCTGCTCCATTGGGTCTGTTTGGTGGAGTATGAAAACCACTCCCGAGATTCCACCTACGCCCGAAGAACTCGAAGAAATGAAAAACTCACCTCTGAGTATTTTTAGTCCAATTATTGACATTGCCTCTGCTATCAAAGACATGCCCAAAGTACTTTGGCAGCTTGCATTGGTGTACCTTTTTCAGTGGTATGCTTTGTTTTGTTTTTGGCAAAATTCTGCAAAAAGCATCGCTCAGTCAGTATATAAAACCAATGTGTATCAAAACAATCCAACTTACAGTGAGGCTGTCAGTTGGTCGGGTTTGGTTAATGGTTGGTACAACATCGTAATGTTTATTGTGGCTTTTAGCTTGGTTTATTTTGCCAAAAAATATACACCCAAAATGGTCCATGTGTTTTGTTTGATGTTGGCCGGGATAGGCCTTTTGGCATTCCCAATGATAGAAAATAAATACTTGCTTTTTCCCGCAATCACAGGTTTTGGTATTGGTTGGGCCAGTATGATGGGTATTCCTTACCTGATCGTAGTGAGCGAAATTCCGAAGGAGCGATACGGCGTTTATATGGGAATTATCAACATGATGATTGTGATTCCGATGCTTTTGCAAACGGTATCATTCGGATATATTTTAGAAAACTTCCTAAATGATGACCCAGGAAAAGCCATAACTTTTGCCGGTGTGTTGCTTTTGATTGCTGCTGTTGCCACCGTTTTAATTAAAGCAAAACCGCCCAAAGAAATTAATGAAAATATAAATTTTGGAGGCGGACACTGATAAGCGGCTAATTTTGGTAATAGCACAATACCGTTATGAAATATAATTTATGATAACACAAAAGCTTTTTGTACGCCAAAAAATGATTCCTTAGTATAGATTTAGTATTTTTGCCGATTATAAACTAAAAGTCGATTTAATAGATGAATTACTCGCTTTCGCAAGTACCCGAACGTACAACTCAGCCAAGAAACTCTGGATTAACCATGGTTATGGACAAAGGGCTTAGTTTACGCGAAACCGAAGATATGCTTAGCACTTCTTCAGATTATATAGATATTGTAAAATTAGGATGGGCTACTTCTTTTGTAACGCCTAATGTTCAGGATAAACTCGCTATTTATAAAAATGCCAATATTCCAGTTTATTTTGGTGGTACGCTTTTTGAAGCGTTTGTAGTTAGAGGTCAGTTTGAAGATTATATTAGGGTCTTAGATAAGTTTGGTTTAGAATATGCCGAAGTTTCTGACGGTTCTATAACCTTGCCTCATGACGAAAAATGCATGTATATTAAAAGATTAGCAGAAAGGGGCAAAGTGCTATCTGAAGTTGGCTCAAAAGACGCTGAGAAGATTTTTGCTCCATACAAATGGATAGAAATGATGCAAGCAGAACTTGATGCTGGTGCTTGGAAAGTTATCGGTGAAGCTAGAGAAGGTGGTAATATCGGTCTTTACAGAAGTTCAGGAGAGGTGCGTCAAGGACTTGTAGATGAAATAATTCATGCCATTTCGGCCGAAAAAATCATTTGGGAGGCTCCTCAGAAGTCGCAGCAAGTGTATTTTGTGAAGTTGGTAGGAACTAACGTAAACTTAGGAAACATAGCTCCAAACGAGATTATTCCTTTAGAAACCATTCGTTTGGGACTAAGAGGCGATACTTTCGCAACTTTTTTGACTGATGACGTTAAGCAAAAATACAAATTAGGAAAATACTATCAAGACGATAGAATCAGACAAAACGACTAAATAGCAACCATGGAATTAATTCACTTCTTACTTGAGTTTTTAAAGGACCCACTTACTACTTTGCAGGGTTTCTTAGCCGAATACGATACGCTTACCTATGCGATTTTATTCTTGGTGATTTTTGTAGAAACCGGCTTAATTGTAATGCCACTTTTACCTGGAGATTCATTGCTTTTTGCAGTTGGACTTTTGGCAGCCACTACCGGAAAACTTGAGATTTCGATTGTAATTCCATTGTTGATTTTTGCCGCTCTTTTAGGCGACAACGTCAATTATTACATTGGCAGACGTTTTGGTACTTTGATAAAATCAAAAGAAAAGATTCTCTTCCTGAAAAAAGAATATATCACCCAAACCGAAGAGTTTTATGAAAAACACGGAGGTAAGGCCGTAATATTGGCTCGTTTCATGCCCATTATCAGAACCATCGCCCCATTTGTAGCAGGTGCTGGTAGCATGAAATATACAAAATACATCACTAATTGTGTGATTGGAGCTATACTTTGGGTTACTTCTATTACGCTTTTAGGGTATTTTCTGGGTGCCAACGAGTTTGTGAAAGCTAACTTCGAAAAAGTGGTTTTAGGAATTGTATTTATCTCTATTTTACCTATGATCATTGGGGTAGTTAAAATGAAATTTCAAAAGAAAGAAGCATAATGAAGAAGTTTGGATTGATTGGGTTTCCGCTTACTCATTCTTTTTCTAAAAAATATTTTACTGAAAAGTTCGCCGATTTAGGTATTTCTGGTTCTAATCAATATGATTTATTCGAACTCTCAGATATCCTTAAATTTCCTGAGCTTTTGGCTCAGAATGCAGACGTAGTTGGCATCAATGTTACCATTCCTCATAAGGTAAATGTAATGCAGTTTTTGACCGACATAGACCCCGCAGCTAAAAAAATAGGTGCAGTAAATGTAATAAAAGTCAATCCTGATAAATCACTTAAAGGATACAACTCGGACTATTACGGCTTTAAGCGATCGGTAGAAGAATTCATTGGCCCGAAGGAAAATATGAAAGCCTTGGTGTTGGGCAATGGAGGGGCAGCCAAAGCTATAATGGTGGCATTAGAAGATCTAGGAATTGAATATAAATTGGTTTCTCGCACAAAAAGCGAAACTACCATTACCTACGATGAGGCTAACGTACTATTACCTACCCATCATTTGCTCGTAAATACTTCACCTTTAGGTACATATCCGAATGTGGACCAATGCCCTGATATTGACTATGAGGCATTGACTTCAGAACATTTCTTGCACGACCTAGTTTATAATCCGGAAGTGACTATGTTTATGGCCAATGGAATTAAAAGAGGTGCAAAAGCAAAAAATGGATATGAGATGCTCGTGCACCAAGCCGAAAAGTCTTGGGAGATTTGGAATTCTTAAGCAAGTTTTTTTGTCTAATTAGCAATGACATATCGAATATAAAAGTCATTAAAATCAACATTAAATAAAATTCTAATATGAAATATACAAAACACGTATTTGTTTGTACAAACGATAAAGATGCTCCCAAAAAATGCTGTGGAAGCGAAAACGGAATGAAGTTAGTTGAAGCTTTTAAGGCTGGACTGACAGAGCGTGGACTAAATATCGAAATTAGAGCACAGCGAGCTGGTTGTTTAGATACCTGTGGAAAAGGCCCTTCTGTGGTGGTTTATCCTGAAGGTGTTTTTTATGGCTTTGTAACTTTAGATGACGTAAACGAAATAATCGAAAGCCACCTTGTGGGTGACAAGCCGGTGGAGCGTTTGGTAATTGCTTAAGATATTTTGAAATACAAACACTTATTTTTTGACTTAGACCACACCTTGTGGGACTTTGAAAAAAATGCGGAGGAATGTCTACAAGAGATTTTCCTCCGTTTTCAGCATCATATTAGTCCTTCTTTAACTTTTGCTGATTTCTTCTCCACTTTTTCGGTGGTAAATAAAGCTCTTTGGCATCAGTTAGATTTAAACTTAATCACACACGACTACCTCAGAACCACCCGTTTTCTTACGGCATTCGAAAAACTTGACATTAAAGTTTCGGCAGAGGCCTCATTGGCTATGAACGATACTTTTTTAGAACTTTTGCCCACCAAATCTCATTTGATTTTGGGTACCGAAGACTTGTTAGAAAACCTTCGAGGGAAGTATCAACTCCATATTATTTCGAACGGTTATTTGCCAATACAAACCAAGAAAATGAAAAGTGGCGGTATTTTGCACTTTTTTGACAAGATTGTAACCAACGATGTGGCTAACGCTAGAAAGCCAGATCGAGCTATTTTTGACTTTGCCCTGCAGGTTTCAGGAGCTTCTGTTTCCGATGCTCTCATGATAGGCGACAACGCCATTGCCGATATTGAAGGTGCTAACAAAGCAGGCCTAAAGGCGATACATCTAGACGAAACTAAACAGGCCGAAGGGGCACACGTTATTTATAAGTTAGAAGACTTACATCTTCACCTATAAAGATCCTCTTTATTTTAAACTAATCAGGTATTCAATTAAATCCGTGAATTCTGTTTCTTGTAATGGAAACGCCGGCATCATCGATTCTGTCATTTTTTCTACAGACTTAACTTTAGCTTTTTCATAAAAAATAACTTCTGATTGTCCTGGTTGCTTTATCATGTAACCTTCTGAGGTTTGACTTGTGATTATTGCCTGCATCAGTGAGCCGTCTGCTAGGTTAATGGTGTACCCTTCATAACCAAAACTGATGCCTTGACTTGGGTTTACAATTGCACTGTAAATGCTCTCTTTGGTAAGTTTTTTGCCAATTTGGGTAAGTGCAGGTCCAAAGTCCATACCTTGCTTACCTACCATATGACAGGCCGTACAATACATGCTAAATAATTCTTTCCCTTTTTCTATGTCGCCTCTTTTTGCTAAAAAGCCTTCTTTCAGAGGTTTTATATTTTGTTTCGGCTTTCTGTATTTCTGTTCAAATTCCACTTTTAAATCCGCATGGAAAGTTTTAGCTAAAACTATCTTAGCCGCGGGCATCAAATCAACACTTACTTTGTTTAGTTTTATGAGATTCCAAAGTTTCACATCGCTATGGTAACCTTCCATGGCTAGCATGGCGGCCTCCCTAACTTTAAATGGGTATTTCGAATTAGAAAAAATCAGGATTAATTGTCGGGTTATGGTTTCATTATCAACCAAACCAATGCGTTCTATAAAATTCACGACCTCGCTTGTCACAAATGGCTTTTTATTCAATACATCTTTTATAGGACTTATTCCAAAAAGTTGGGTGAGGGTATTTGCCGCAAGTTCTATAACAGGCTTATCTTTTGAATTCATCATGATTTTCGTCAGTCGCGGTTTTTGTTCAGCAATGCCGTATTTGGCCACGATCTCAATGAAATCTTTGTCATTCGTAATTTGATTCAATATTTTGGGCAAAAGCTCTTTGAATCGTCGGTTTTGACTAATTAGGTTTTGGTCAAAAAGTTTAAAAATAAGCACTTTCTCTTCTTGAGTTTTTACAAAAGTAAGTAAGTCTAAAAGTGCTATGTTTTTCTCCTCAGCTTTCTGAAAGTCAAATGCTCGGTAATATTTCTGAGCATCTTGGAAATTCGTATTTTTTATTATTTGGGCCAATAATGTGGAGGTTTGCAAAGCTCTGCTTCTCCAAACTATATCTTTGGCTTCTTGATTGTTGAGCCAGTTTGTGCCTTTTTGAGCTAAATAATTAGGTAAGTATTTGTCCCATTGACCATTTGCTCCAATTCCCAGTGCTTCTAAGTACCATCTGTCGCCCGACTTGTATGTGTTTGCCAAGGTAGTCCATGTATCCACTTGGTTTGAGTTAAATATCCCAGTTGCTACCGCCAATTTTACTTGAGGCGATGGGTCTGCCGCTAAAGCCAAAAGTGCATTCTTGTTTTCGTTTGGTTTCTGACTAAATATCCTGGCGGCTGTTGCTCGTAAGTCTTCGTTGCTATTTTTTGATGCCTCTATCACATACTTAGAGTCTATTTTGGCCAATAACCAAAGTGCTCGGGCTTGAAAAGTAGGCTCAGCTTTATTTTTGAATAATTCATAAAGTGCCGCTTCTGCTTTTTTGCCTTGTTTTTCTAAAGCCGTAAAAGCCAAATATCTAACCGAAACCGAAGGGTTTTTTAGTGCTTCTATGCAATCTGCTGTTTTGGTATAGTCGTAAGTTATTTTCTTGGTTTTGTAGTCTTTGGGAGCAACTCTATATACACGACCTCTGTCTAGGTCACCAATAAAGTGGCCACCCACGCCGGTGTCGTACCAGTCGGCCACATAAACAGCTCCGTCGGGCGATACACATACGTCCGAGGGTCTGAACCATTTGTCTTTTTGAGCTGCGTCTAATACCGTATGAGTGCTTAGTTTAAAACCAGCTCCTGATTTTTCTGGCACAAAAGCATTTACTTCATTTGTACCGGCATCGCCTAGCCAAATAGTCTCTTTGTATCTGCTTGGAAGTAGGTTTCCTTCATAAAAAATGATACCCGTTGGCGAGCCAGCGTAGGTTTGGTGTAAGTTGGGTATAACGCCGGGGTCGTTTTGGTGCCAATGTCTTAGATATACGCTATCTTCTATATTGGTTCTACTTACACGCCAATCGGCTCCTGTCATTTCGTCTTTATAACCATAGTTTCCATGTGGCAATACGTAATTTAGTCTGTTGCCTCTCTTGCCGTCGTCGTCGTTGTCTGACTGCCAAACTCTGCCATAGGAATCCACAGCTAGTTCATAATTATTTCTAAAATTCGAACCTAAAACCTCAAAGTTTTTGCCATCTATATCACACCTGATGGCCATGCCGTCTTGGTAAGGGTGCATGTCGTTATGAATGACATTGCCGTAAATGTCTTTTATGGGCTGGTCGTTTTTATCAAGAAGTTCTTCTACAAAATTTCCGAAGTTAAAGTAAAGTTTTCCGTCTGGTCCAAATACAAAGGAGTGGAGACCGTGGTCACTTTGGTAGCCACCTTTGGTTTTAAATAGGATTTCTTTACTATCGGGTATGTCGTCGTTGTTTGTATCTGTGAAAATCAATACGTTAGGGCTACACGAAACTATTACTTTATTTCCCAAAATAGCGATTCCGAGTGCGGAGTTAATGTCTTCTCCTTGATAGAATACCTTGGTTTTATCTGATTTGCCGTCGCCGTCGGTGTCTTCTAATATTAATATGCGGTCGCCTTCTTTTTTGTAAGGCACGTTGTTTACGTCATTTCTGTAGTTATAAGCTTCGCAAATCCACACTCTTCCTTTATGGTCAATGTCCATATTGGTAGGGTTTGCAAAATCAGGCTCAGATGCGAACAACGTGAGCTCTAAATCTGTGTCGTTTAGCTGAATACCCTCTTTCGTAATAAATTTTTTAGTCTTTCCTTCTGGAAATCTATCAAATTTATCGTTTTCGTTTTTTTGGCATGACCAAAAAAATAAGGTTGAAAGGAGAGCAAAAGTATATTTTAACATTAAACTTGGATAGTTTTTATACAAAGATACTACGTGTTTATGGCTAACCCAAACGGGATTTTGAAGGTAAATCGTTTTGTTCTAAGTCCCATAGGATTTGGCTAAGAAATAATTTGTTTAACCTAAATGTTTTGTGTTTGAAATGGTATAATTTTTGAAGCGTATTTTGGAAATTTAAATCAAAAAAAATGAAATCATTCACACTGGTATTTTTTATTGTTTCCACCTTCTTATTAAGTTCATGCGAGTCAAACGAAGTCTCAGAGAAAGACGCTTTGGTAGGTACTTGGCAGTTTGTAAGTACCAAAATGGTAGCTGAAATAAAAGACGAACCTTCTCAAAATGTAACCCTGCTTATGAAAGAAGGTAAAGCCACGGTCTCGTTTACACAAGATGGCAATGTAGATTTTACGGCAGATGCCAAAGCGAAAGCTGAAGTGGAGAGTTTAGGACTAGATTACAAAAATTTCTTCGACTCAAACAAAGGAACTTACACTTTGACAAACGGTATGATGGCAGTGAAATTAACAAACCCGGCCTTAGATAATTTATACAAAATTACGTACGGAACCGATAATACACTTGCCTTGGAGGTTGATAGGCCACTTTATATCGCTTCAGTGAGAAAACAAGTCGAGGCACAAAAAGACTATTTGAAAGCCTTTGGGTTTACGGTGGAACAAGTGATGGCTGAAATAGAAACCTCGGTTATAAAGTTTAATTTAATAACACGTTACAAGAAATAAGTTTTCCTTTTTTAAGACAATGTAGCGGCTATTATGGTCGCTATTTTTGTTTGGTTCAATTGGTAGTCTTCCAAAAGGGCCTGTTGGTTTTTTGCCCTATTTAAGTTTTGGTTTTTGTATGAAATCTGATAATAAACATCACCGTTCAGGTGGTCAGTCAAAAATCTTAAGCCTTGCATATAAATCATAAATGGACCGGCAAATATGAGGCTTTCTTTTTCTGAAGGCGTAAGGTTTTTTTTAAGTTTTCCTAGGTAGCCATTCATGAGTGCTTCTATGTAAGTTAGTCTGATTTTTACATGTTCAAATTCTGTGCTCTCCTCTGATTCCGCTGAAGAATACGTTCGGACCATATCACCCAAGTCCGAAATTATTTTGCCGGGCATAAGTGTGTCCAAGTCGCATACACAAAGGCTTTTTTGAGTCTGTTTATCAAAAAGCACATTGTTTATTTTAGTGTCATGGTGAATCATCCTATTCGGATAAGTTTCGTCTTGTTGGATTTTTCGGAAGGTTTCTACATATCCATTGTTAGATTCATAGAAGTCAATTTCCGTTTTGGAAGCGGCTTTTAATGCTGGGCTGGCATTTTGTAAAGCAAGTTTAAACTGTTCATATCGCAGCGACAAATCATGAAAACGGGGGATGCTTGGTTTGAGTTTAGTTAAATCTAAGCCTTGTAGTTTTACTGTCAGTTCTCCAAATGCACGTGCAGCTTCAAAAGCCATTTCGGGCTCATTTACAGTGTTTATGGAGTACGAATTGTCTATGAATTTGGTTAAACGCCAATAATTTCCATTTTCCACAAAGAAGTTTTCTCCGTCTGAGGTCTTTATCTGAGATATGAATAAGTACGTTGGGTAAAGTGTTTTTAAGTGTTTGTCAGCCTCATAGAGGTTTTTACCTATTATTTCAGGATTTTGGAAGACTTCTGTGTTTATTTTCTGAAGTATATATTTTTCATTGGCAGCTACAATCAAAAAAGTGTCATTTATAAGTCCAGACCCAAATTTTTGGATTTCCGAATCATTTGATTCTAAACTAAATGCTTGTAGTATATGCTGCACTAGTGTATTTTTTCTATTAATTAAAAACACAATTTAAAACAAATTGGCCTAATTTCTGAATATTCTTTTACGATTAAAAATGGATATTTTTACATTAGGCCTAATAAAAAAAACAATTCACAAGGAGAAATCTTTTTCGCCAATTATTTCCGCAGTGGTAATATTTATTACTTTTTCATTTTCTTTTATGAGAACAACTTTCCAGTCAATTCCAAACATGTAGAAAATTATAGTATTGTAAAACATGAACTTAGTGAAATGCATTACAGTCATTTCATTATAGAGGTAAAAATAGGTTGCAGAGAAGAAAGAAATGCTTAAAAGCGAGAGTCCTCCTAATAGTCCGAAGAAGTAATTTGCCCTATTTGTATACTTTCTGTTTAAAATAATGTTAAAATTAAACGTAGATAGAACTGCTATTGTCATCGCTAATAAATAAATCAATTCGTCGTTTTGGTTTTCAGAAATCATTAGCCAAAGTATTGATAATGGAATCAAAACCATTACTAGATTTTTAAGTGTGCCAAAACGTTTTCTGTTCGAAAAGTTAATGCCCTCTTTAAAAAACGTGGATATCCAAACTATTAAAAATACGATGAAATATATCATTCTTACTATGATATAGGTTCTCGAGTATTGTCCATCCACTATGGTATTAAGCAGGATTTCTGTGATACAGAAAAGTGTTGGCAATAGGAACGTGTTTTTTAATAACTGCTGGTCTTTGTTTTTAGTGCTTAAATTAAATGCCACTGGGGTCAAGAAAACCACAAGACAGTTGCACATTACTTGAATAGCACCGTGCGTATCATATATCAAATTGAATATGAAAAACGCCAAATTAAGTAAAAGTATGAGGGATAAATAACGGTAACTTTTCAATGAAGAAATAGTGCTCATTTATCTTGTTTTATAGTTTGCACGCTACAATAATAATGCAAGTTTTTGTTTATTCAATTGTTTTATTTTTAAATATTAATATTTGAAGTATGAAGTTGGATATTTTAAATATTTGGCTAAATTTATAGTATTACAATCTGTGTTTTTTGCGTTTTCTTAAAAATGAAAATCGAACGAAGATCATTTCGATACTTTTTGAATTTAATGACAAAGGTTTTATGATAATTGTCATTTTCAAAGTTGCATTTTTTTTATATTTTTGGTATTTGCGAAACTTCGCTATTAGCATAAATTAAACATTTATTCAAAAAATATTGTTTTTAAATATGATTTTACTAATATTTGTTCTGTTTATTTAAAGATTAAGAGTTTTTGTTGGCAATAATAAAACAGGTTAATATAATTTTAAAATTGTATTATTTTAATAAATGACAAGTTGGTATTTTCTGTTTTTTATGTAAATGGCTTAAAATCTGATAAATAGATAAAATTGACTAAATGTGAATAATACAACGGTTGAGGTTGAAGAAGGAAAGCAGTAGTTTTTCTTGAATCTTGATTTTAGCTGTCAATTCTAGTTTTTTTGTCCTTAGCGGTGTAATGTATTTAGAGAAATGATTTCAAAACGAGTTAAATTTTAACTGATGAATCAAATAAAAATAAAATCTGGAGGCTATGAGTTTTCATTTGATACCCAAAAGATTAATGAAATGGGTATTTTAAAGACTTCCGCAGATTCAACTGAAGTTTTGGTTGATAAAAGAATAATAAAAGGAAAAGTGAGTGTGGACGCTATGGTGGCTCGTCAGCTCCTAGTAGATTTAAATGGTGAAGAGTTTTTGGTGGAAATAAAATCAGAAACTGACTTGATGATTGAAACATTAGGTTTTAATTCGGCCAAAGCCAACAAAATAAAAGTACTTAAAGCTCCAATGCCGGGACTGGTTATAGATGTTTTTGTAGAAGAAGGTCAAACGGTAGCTGAAAATGAAAACGTTTTGGTTTTGGAAGCCATGAAAATGGAAAATGTGATCAAGTTGCCGCATGAAGCCGTAGTGAAGAAAATTCATGTTGCCAAAGGGCAGGCAATTACCAAAGGCCAAATAATGATTGAGTTAGCATGAGAGACTTATTTGTAGATTTTGAAAATATGCCACTCGCCAAATGGGAAACTATTTTAGAAAAAGAGCTAGGCTCAGATTACAGAGAAAAACCAGCGGTGAAGGGTTTGAGTCTCAACGGGGCTCAAAGTTTTGAGAAGCGTGTTGAAAACCCGATTAGAGTTATAAGTAGAGCCAAGCCGTGGTGGATTTGCCAAGAGATTGACCCAGTAGATTTAGGAAATTTAAACGCAACTATTCTAGAATCGCTGGCTGGCGGTGCTTCAGCGTTAGCCATTAAAATAGATAAACTTTGGTCCGTTCAGGATTTTGAGCAAGTGTTTGATAGTGTGATTTTAGAGTTTATATATTTGAGATTTGTATTTGTTTCAGAAGCTAATTGGCACCAAGAATTTTCTAATAACTTTTTAGATTTTATAAAAAGTAATGACTTAAAACTTGATGCTCTAAATTATTCATTTAGCAATCTTTCTTTTTTTGATACAAAGGTAAATTTAGAAGTTTCTATGCCTCAAACTGATAACATTCATGCAGATTTAGCTCAGGTTTTGTTTCAGTTAGAAAAAAATATCTTACTTACCGAATCTATTTCAAAACCAATTGTAGCCTTAAAATCAAGAGAGAATTTTTATTTAAATCTTGTTCAAGTAAAAGTTCTGAAGCATTTGTGGTTCAAAATCGCAGAAACGTATAATAAACCTACGGTACAAAATCTATTGGTGATAATCGAAGCCAATAACCAAGAAGCCGACCCGAATGCTCAAGCCATCGCCTATACTCAAATCGCCATTTCATCGGTTATCGGTGGAGCCGATATGCTCAGTTTTGAAGACTTAAATTATGATCAAACCCAATATGGGTCTCAGTTTGCAAGTAGAATTACCCGAAATATCCAACATGTTTTGCAACAAGAGAGCCTCATAGAAGAGGTAATAGATGCTTCAGTGGGGAGTTATTTTATAGACAATTTGGCATCGGAACTCAATGAAAAAGTCTGGGCTGAATTTAGAAAATTAGGATAATATTTAATTTGAAAATTATATATGACGAATTTAAAAAAAATAATGGTGGCAAACAGGGGTGAAATAGCTCTGCGAATAATGCGAACCATAAAAAAGCTGGGTATTAAAACGGTTGCCGTTTATTCAGAACCTGATCAAAATGCCCTTCATGTTCGTTTTGCAGACGAGGCCGTTTGTTTGGGCGAAGCCGCTTCTAGCAAGTCATATTTAAACATGGATAAAATCATCGCAGAAGCTCTCTCGCTTGGGGTAGACGGTATCCATCCTGGCTATGGGTTTTTAAGTGAAAATGCCATTTTTGCAGAGAAAGTAGAAGCAGCGGGAATTACGTTTATTGGGCCAAATCCTGATTCTATCACCCTGATGGGCTCAAAACTTGCCGCCAAAGAATGCGTCAAAAAATACGATATACCGATGGTGCCGGGCACCGATCAAGCCATTGATGATATACCTGCCGCTAAAAAAATAGCCAAAGAAATCGGTTTTCCAATACTGATAAAAGCGAGTGCCGGTGGCGGAGGTAAAGGTATGCGTGTGGTAGAAAACGAAGCAGAGTTTGAAGAACAAATGACCCGAGCTATTTCTGAAGCGGTTTCTGCTTTTGGAGATGGCTCAGTTTTTATTGAAAAATATGTAGGCTCACCAAGGCACATAGAAGTGCAGGTGTTGGGCGACAAGCACGGCAATATTGTGCATCTATTTGAGCGAGAGTGTAGTATTCAGCGTAGGCATCAAAAAGTAATAGAAGAAGCTCCTTCAGGAATTTTGACCCCAGAAATAAGAAAAAAAATAGGGGAGGCGGCTGTTAAAGTAGCCAAGTCATGTAATTATGTGGGAGCGGGCACCGTAGAGTTTCTTTTAGATGAAAACTTAAATTTTTATTTTTTAGAAATGAATACCCGACTTCAAGTAGAACATCCTGTTACCGAGTATATTACAGGTGTAGATTTGGTAGAGCAACAAATAAAAGTAGCTCAAGGTGAAGTCTTGGCTTTTAAACAAGAAGACTTAAAAATCAAAGGACATGCGATGGAACTAAGGGTTTATGCCGAGGATCCGCTGAACGATTTTCTTCCATCTACGGGTACCATTACCAAATACGAGAGACCCGAAGGCGAAGGTATCAGACTTGACGATGCGTACGAGTCGGGCATGGATATTCCGATATACTATGACCCCATGATAGCAAAACTGGTTACCTATGGCAGCACTAGAAATGAGGCTATTCAAAAAATGAAGGAAGCAATTAGTCAGTACAAAATAGAGGGCTTTTTCACTACGCTGCCTTTTGGGCACTTTGTGATGGACCATCCGGCGTTTATTTCAGCAGATTTTGATACGCATTTTGTTAAAAAATATTTTAGTAAAGAGCAGGCACAAGCTTGGCAAAAAGGCAAAGCCGAACAAGCCGCTCTCTTAGCTTTTGCCTATTGGAATGCCGCTAACAAAAAAGTGGTTGTTCCTGAAATGGGCGATTCAAAATGGAAAACAAGATGAAAAGGCCAAGTTTCGAACATATAGACATTACACTTCCTGCTCCAGAAATTATAATGGGCAAAGCATCGGATACTTTTGAAGGTATAGATATTCAGAAAAACTATACATTCGAAAGTCTCGGTCACTTGGGGTTTAAGTCTGGCGTTCCGCCTTATTTGGGTGGTCCATATGCCAGTATGTATCTAAACCGACCGTGGACAATCCGTCAATATGCAGGTTTTTCTACGGCAGAAGAAAGCAATGCATTTTACAGAAGAAACCTGGCTCAAGGCCAAAAAGGGCTCTCTGTGGCGTTTGACTTAGCTACGCATCGGGGGTATGATTCTGACCATCCGCGTGTAAAAGGTGATGTTGGAATGGCAGGTGTGGCGATAGATTCTGTAGAGGATATGAAAATCCTTTTTGACCAAATTCCTTTGGATCAAATGTCGGTTTCTATGACTATGAACGGGGCTGTGCTGCCGGTTCTAGCGTTTTTTATAGTAGCAGCCGAAGAGCAAGGAGTTTCGATGGACAAACTCAGCGGAACTATCCAAAACGATATTTTGAAGGAGTTTATGGTACGGAATACCTACATATATCCTCCCAAAGCTTCTATGCGAATCATTGCGGATATTTTTGAGTTTACGTCTCAAAATATGCCCAAATATAATTCAATTAGTATAAGCGGATATCACATGCATGAGGCTGGTGCTCCTGCTCATATTGAGCTGGCGTATACGCTTGCAGACGGATTAGAATATCTTAAAACAGGCGTAAAAGCGGGTCTTGATATCGACGATTTTGCTCCTAGGTTATCGTTTTTCTGGGGAATAGGCATGAACTTTTTCATGGAAATAGCCAAAATGCGTGCGGCACGTTTGCTTTGGTCAAAAATCGTACGTGACTTTGGTCCGAAAAACAAAAAGTCGATGGCACTTAGAACCCACAGCCAAACCTCGGGTTGGAGTCTAACGGCCCAAGACCCCTTCAATAATATTGCCCGAACCACGGTAGAAGCCATGGCAGCCGTTTTTGGTGGAACTCAATCTTTGCATACTAACTCCCTAGATGAGGCCATTGCTTTGCCAACAGATTTTTCGGCTAAAATAGCCCGAGAAACTCAGAAATATCTACAAAGCGACAAATGTGGAATTGTAAACGCCATAGACCCATGGGCGGGCTCCTACTATGTAGAGAAACTTACCGAAGAACTGGTAAAAAAGGCTTGGGATTTAATAGAGGAAGTAGAAGAAGTAGGTGGAATGGCAGAAGCCATAGAAAAGGGAATTCCGAAACTAAAAATAGAAGAAGCAGCTACCCGCAAACAAGCAAGTATAGATAACGGCTCGCTTAATATTGTAGGTGTAAATTGTTTTAAAACAAACGACGACACTGTTTTAAGTACTTTAGAAGTAAATAATGTAGCAGTAAGAGAAGGTCAAATAGCTCTTATAGAAAAAATAAAAAAAGAAAGAAATCAAGAGGCTTGTTTACGTGCCTTGGAAAACTTAACGCAGGCGGCCAGCACCGGCGAGGGGAATTTGTTGGCACTTGCCATTGAAGCCGCCAGGCACAGATGTACGCTGGGCGAAATCTCAGATGCACTTGAAGTTTCTTTTGGAAGATATAAAGCTATTTCTCAGTCAGTGAAAGGGGTATATTCAAAAGCTATGAACAACAATGAAGTATTTGAAAAAGCGAAAGCTTTGAGTGCTGAGTTTTTTGAAAAAGAAGGCAGAAGGCCTCGAATTTTAATAGCTAAACTCGGGCAAGACGGTCACGACAGAGGAGCCAAAGTAATTGCTACTGGTTTTGCAGATATTAGTTTTGATGTAGACTTAGGTCCCTTGTTTCAAACCCCCGAAGAGGCGGCAAATCAAGCCATAGAAAACGATGTGCACGTGGTGGGTATTAGCTCGCTGGCGGCGGGGCATAAAACCTTAGTGCCTGAAGTAATAAGCAAATTGGCAGAACTGGGTAGACCAGACATTTATGTAATTGTTGGTGGGGTTATTCCGCCGCAAGATTATGATTACTTATACAAAGCAGGGGTAAAAGGGGTCTTCGGCCCGGGTACGCCTATTGCACAAGCAGGGGTTGATATTATTAGTTTATTGCTAAAAGAAATTTAAGAAAATGAAGCAGAAAATAGATATACTAGAGTCAAAGTTAGCAGAATCAAAACTTGGTGGAGGCATAGCAAGAATAGCCTCGCAGCATAAAAAAGGCAAACTGACTGCCAGGGAGCGAATTGAAGTTTTGCTCGACGAAAACTCTTTTGAAGAGATTGGTGCCTTGGTCACACACCGAACCAAAGACTTCGGCATGGAAGATCAGGTTTTTTATGGCGACGGAGTAGTTACCGGATACGGAAGCGTAGACGGCCGCTTGATATATGTGTATTCACAAGACTTTACAGTTTTTGGAGGGTCACTTTCAGAAACCCACGCCGAAAAAATATGTAAGATTATGGACATGGCCATGAAAAATGGAGCTCCCATAATCGGATTAAATGACTCGGGCGGTGCCAGAATCCAAGAGGGAGTACGGTCTTTGGGCGGCTATGCCGATATTTTTTATAGAAATGTACGTGCTTCAGGTCTAATCCCCCAAATATCTGCCATAATGGGGCCATGTGCGGGTGGTGCGGTGTATTCGCCAGCCATTACAGATTTTATTATGATGGTAGAAAACTCCAGTTACATGTTTGTGACAGGGCCCAATGTGGTAAAAACCGTAACGAATGAAGAAGTAAGCTCGGAAGAACTAGGTGGAGCAAGTACCCATGCTACCAAGTCTGGCGTCACGCATTTTACTTCGCCCAATGACTATGCGTGTATTCAGAATATCAAAAAGTTAATCAGTTATATTCCCCAAAACTGTGAGGACTCGCCTGCTAAATTACCTTATGAACTCAAAGACGAAACAAGACCTGCTCTAGATACTATTTTACCCGAAAATGCCAACCAACCCTATGACATGCGTGAGGTTATTTCGGAGGTTTTTGATGCCGAAAGTTTCATGGAAGTTCACAAAGACTACGCAGAAAATATAGTAGTTGGTTTTGCTCGTTTAGGCGGAAGAAGCATCGGTATAGTGGCTAATCAACCGATAAGTTTAGCGGGGGTTTTAGATATAGACAGTTCAAAAAAAGCAGCGAGATTCACTCGTTTTTGCGACTGTTTCAATATTCCGCTTTGTGTGTTGGTTGATGTTCCTGGTTTTTTGCCGGGTACCGACCAAGAGTGGCACGGAATTATCACCAACGGAGCCAAGTTATTGTATGCCCTAAGTGAGGCCACAGTGCCAAGAGTAACGGTTATCACTCGAAAAGCCTACGGTGGTGCGTATGATGTAATGAACTCAAAACATATCGGAGCAGACTTAAACTTTGCGTGGCCGGGAGCCGAAATCGCCGTAATGGGTGCCAAAGGTGCTTCTGAAATTATATTTAAAAAAGAAATATCGGAAGCTGAGAATCCGGAGCAAAAGCTTATAAAGAAAGAACATGAATATGCCGAGAAGTTTGCTACTCCTTTTCAAGCAGCCGAGCGTGGATTTATTGATGAAGTGATTTTGCCAAGTCAAACCCGCACCAAGCTCATAAAGGCCTTTACTATGTTAGAAAACAAAGTCGACCATTTACCAAAGAAAAAACACGGAAACATCCCTTTGTGATTTTTAAAAATAAACGAAAGCGTAGAAATAAGATTAAAATAGAACTTTTTGATTTAAATTGGCTTTATTTAATTGTTGAAGATCGCTAAACTGATTTTCTTAATCTATAATCCAAAGCCCCTAAACATGGAATTTTTGAATCAAATAAAAAGTATTTTAAGTTACAGTATTTACAAGTCCAGCAACATCAACATTACGATTGGTCTTGTGACTGCTTTGATTGTAGCATTTGTACTTACTAATTTGATTCTAAAATTAATTCGCTTAGTTGTAACGCGAAATCTGCCTGCTGAAGACAAAAATAAGTTTATCAGTATATTTCAGTTTATTCAGTATCTCGTTTATATTTTCGTGATAATGTTTACCCTCAACGCCACAGGGGTAAACATTAGCGTGTTTTTGACTGCTTCTGCGGCTCTTTTCATAGGTTTGGGTTTTGCATTGCAGCAGCTTTTCCAAGATCTTATTTCAGGTGTTTTGATCATTATCGATCAGTCGCTCCATGTAGGCGATGTGATAGAAATTAACGGGAAAGTATGCAAAGTTGAAAAAATTAGTCTGCGGTCTACCAAAGCCGTTACGCGTAACCAACGAGTAATGGTGATTCCAAACCACATGTTTTTGACCGAAGTGCTTTTTAACTGGACACAAAATAGTGCCATAGTAAGAGAAGACCTTACAATCGGGGTAGCTTATGGTTCAGATACGAAATTGGTTAAAGAGATTCTGTTAAAAGTTGCTACAAGACACGATTATATATTAAACACACCAAGTCCCAAAGTGGAGTTTTCCGACTTCGGTGATTCTGCCCTGATTTTTGTGTTGTATATATTTGTAGCAGATGCGTTTTCGGCACCTTCTATTAAGTCTGAACTCAGATTTGACATCGATGATGAATTTAGGAAACACAAAATCTCTATTCCTTTCCCTCAGCGAGATGTGCATATTTTTAATCCGAAAGATTAACTTATCTTAAGTTTTTTGGGATATAAATATTTGATATAAATTAAAGCTAAAGGCAGGCCGAAAAACAAGATATGCATGGCGAGGCTTTTACCGAGAAAATCCAATGCTTTAGGGAAGTCTTTGGTGATGGCAATAGGCACAACCGCAAAATTCATGATTCCCCAAACCAACAAGCCAAATACTACGCCTGTTTTAATCCAGTTTGGTTGCTGAAAATTAAAACCCGGGTAAAGCATAAAGAAACTTCCTGTCCAGATAGATGTGATGATAAAGTGAAATAAAAAACCTTGGGTAACCATACTAAAAGGGCCATCTAAGGCATCTTTTCCGTAGATTCCGCTGCTGATAAACCGGAGTCTGTCATGGAGGCCAAGCTCAGGAAAAATAGCGAGCATGCCCACTAAAGCCAAAACTGAAATCACTAAGGTCACTAAAAACCATTGGAGGGTAGATTTTGCTTGCATATTCATCTGTTTTGATGCTGAATATACCTAGCAATTCGCTGATTAGCAATATTTTGAATAAAAAATAATTAAGTGGTGTTATTTTTTCAATAAAGTACAATGAAATTTATTTGAAACTAAAACTATAGCCGAGCTGCATCACATAGTTTGTGTTGAAATCATTGTTAAGTGAGCGGTCTGTAAAAAACGCTGCATGAATTTTTTGACCCTTTTTTACTTTGTAATTGGTCTCTGCTTTAATTCTGACTTGGTCAAAGGTATATCCCAACTGGTAAAACAAATCTGCTGAGAGCGAAGGCTTAAATTTTGATTTATTTGGAAAGGCTATCTCCAGTTTGTTTCTAACATAACTTTTATCATTAGCAAACTCTCCGTCAGTGTCTTTAAACTGATTTTGATAACGAACTCTATATTGAAGTTCTATACTCTTTGTAAGGTCTCTTTTATAGCTCACATCGCCATAAAAACGGTGCTTGGGGCTGTAGGTTTCCTTTTTGGGTTTATAGTCGTGAATATATCTGTAGTACACATCGGCTTCAAATCCCTTTGGAAGGTTGAATACAACACCCAATTCGCCAATGTATTTGTCAGCAGGAAATGCGAAGTCCACATTTCGCATCTGTAAGTTTCCATCTAGTTTTATTTTTTTTGTAATCCGCTTATCTGCTTCTATCACAAACCGAGAGCCCAACTGTGCTTTTGCCGAAAACGTCATTAGGGCAAGTGCCACTGTCAACATTCTCCAAGAACTGAAATTTGTAGTTTTCATTATTGTGTCCGTATTTTTAATTAATGCCAAAAAAAACTTAATCGTAGTAAAAAATCAAAATATGTGCCGAGTCTTTTATTAAATCAATTTCCAAAACTTCTACCCGGTGAATCGGAAACCCAGTTTTGGTTTTTATGTCTTCTAAAAGTTCAGCTTTGAGGTTTGGAGCCAATAGTTTTGGTCGGTCATATATCAGCTTCTTATGTGCTTCTCTTTGAAAAAATATTTTCTTTTCTATGAAAACTACCACTACTAATATTACACTATTGAGCAGCAAAAGCTCAAGCGGCGTACCTACACTTACGGCGGAAATTAGGCCTAAAGCAATCACCAAAAATAGGTAGGTCATGTCTTTGGAGCCGATACCCTCTGTTCTAAATCTAAGAATAGAAAATACCGCAAATAAACCAAACGCAGCTCCCATGCTGAGGTTAACTTTGTTAAGCATAAATGTCACCAAAAAAATGACAAGGTTAAAAGAGAAAAACGTAAGGAAAAGGTCAGTTTTTTTATAGCTTGTGTAATATATCCCTCTGATTAGTACAAAAACCGTGACTAGGTCTATCGCAAACCGAAGGAAAAAAGCATTGGGCAAATCTGAGAAAATGCTAGAGGAAATGTCTGTTCCTTGTAAAAGTATATTAAACGTATTGAGCATATTGTTGGCTTATTTTTTTTAAAATTCGCAATTTCGGTTTAAAAGTATGATGCTTTATATCTTTGTTAAGACTAATGGTTCCGAGGCAATATTTGCTAATACCTCCCGGTCTGATTCCTTTTTTCTTTAATAAACTAGGGAAAAAAGAGTCAAAAACTTTGGCCTGTTTTACTTCAGCAATCACGATATCCGAAAGCGTGATAGTATCTGTACTGTTTTTGAAATTTAAATTAAAATCTAAGGTTATTCGTTCGGTTTTTTCAGGGTTTACCAAGGTCACGCGGTTATAGTTAACCCAGATTTGTTTTTTTAAATCTAAGGCTTCATGATTCACCGTTTGGTCTAAAAAATCGAGCTGTTTTGAATTTAGAATCCCTATCTCTTCAGTTTCAGTCTCTATTCGCTTTTTAGAGGTCTTATTTTTATTATTTTTAAACTTTACTTCCAAAAAACTCAAGTTATTGCTCAAATACCGCCTTTTTCTAACCTTGTATCGGTTTGCTCTTTGTCGCTGATGGTGCTGATAAAAAAGCAAATCTTCGGTGTCAAAATATAGGGACTCATAACCACACAGCCGCTGTTTGTTTATTTCGAAAATCTTAAACTTTCCTTCACATTGGAGCAATATATCCTGTATTTCAACGAAAGGAATCATGTATTTGGTGTCTACTCTGTTTTGCAGATTGGCCGCACCGAGCTCTTCCAAAAAAATGGGTTCAAATCTATTTATTATATCATTTATTTCCTGAAAATCAGTCATCAATTTATTTATGGCGTACTTAAGAACGTATTTTTTAAAGTGATTTAATATTGAAAATACGAAAAATTGGCCTTTTAGGCTTTAGATACCTTCACTTTCTTTACATATTTATTAAATGGATTGAGACTATGAAAGCTCTACCGCCAAGTTTTCTAACATTTTTAGGCATTTCTCCAATTGAGAAATAGCCACAAATTCGTTTGCACGGTGAGCCTGAGCTATATCTCCGGGGCCACAAATCACGGCCTCAAATCCCACTTCGGCAAATTGACCCGCCTCTGCTGCATAAGATACAGTATCTAAAGTATTGTTTTCTGATATTTTCTTTATCAAAGCTACCACCGAAAGGTGCTCGGGTGTGTCAAGAGGTGGCACCGCCGGATGATCTATTTCGGTAATAATCTCAGCACCAGCAAACCTTTCTTTTAGCGTTGATTTTAGCGTTTCACAATACGCCTCAAAGTCCGCCATGATTTCGGTTAGGCTACTTTTGGGAATTGTGCGTACATCCCAATAAAAGGTGCATGTGTCTGCAATAACGTTGGGTGCAATGCCACCGTTAAATTTACCAATATGAATAGACGTGTGATTGGGTTTGAAGCGGTCGTCGGTTTCGCCTTTGGCTACCAATTCGTCCATTTTGTTTTCCAGCCAAACCACCAGTTTTGCCGCCACATGTATGGCACTCACTTCTTGTTTTATTCTGCTGCTATGCCCTGCCGAGCCTTTTACGGTAGTTTTTAATACACAAATCCCTTTTTGGCCAACCATGGGCACCATCATAGTAGGTTCGCCAATGAGTGCATATTTTATATTTTCTGTGTAATGACTTTTTATGGCTCTAGCTAGCTCTGGTGCTGCCAAGCAGCCTATTTCTTCGTCATACGAAAACGCAAAGTAAATTGGTTTTTTTAGGTCTGTTTTTTGAAACAGTTCTACCGAGGCAAGGCAACACGCCAAGAAACCCTTCATGTCGCATGAGCCGCGGGCAAACAGTTTGTCTTCTTTTTCAATGAGCTCAAAGGGAGCCGTTTGCCAGTCTTGGCCTTTTACGGGCACCACGTCCGTATGACCAGAGAGTATCACGCCGCCGTCTACAGCAGGTCCTATTCTGCAATGCAGTGATGCTTTGGTTCCTTCGGGATTAGGTACCAACTGAAAGTCAATGCCTCGCTCGCTCAAAAAGTTTTTTATATATGCTAAAATACTCAAGTTACTTTGGCCTCCTAAGACGTCAAAAGCTACGAGGTCTGTTAATATTTCTTTAGTTTTTTGAAGTTTCATTCTTTTTTATTTTGGTCCAAAATCAATAGCTACTGCTATGCAAATAAATATAAATCCTAAAATTATAAGTAATCCTAAAAGTGGCAAAATAAACCTGACCCACTTGTCAAAAGGAACTCTACACATGCCTATCATGGCGATTAGCCCTCCCAAAGCCGGGTTTATGAGGTTTGTGAGCCCGTCGCCCATCTGAAAAGCCGATACCACAGTTTGTCTGGTTAAGCCCAGAACCTCGCCCACAGGCAATAGCACGGGTAAAGTAGCCAATGCCTGTCCGCTACCCGAAGGAATGGCAAAGTTCATGATAGATTGTGTAATTACCATGCCAATGGCGGTTAAATAAGTAGGTAAACCAACTAGTATTTGCGACAAATGATGAGCGATAGTATCGTTTATTTGACCATCCTCTAATATTACTTTTATGGTAGAAGCAAAGCCCACCATAAATGCTCCAGGTGCTACCACAGCCACGGATTTTAAGGTGATCTCGCCGATTGTGTCGGTGTCTAATCTACTTATTGCGGCAATAACCACAGACATAAAACAAAACAAACCTGAGATTTCGGATAAATACCAATTGTACTTAAAAACCCCTATGAGCATGCCTGCAATCATGCCCACAAAAAGGAGCAAAATTAGGATGTCTTTTGTGCTTAAATGATATTCACTTACACTTTTCGAAAGCGATAAACCCTCTTGGTCTAAACCAAAACCTATGGCTTTTTCGGGGTTTAGCTGTAGTTTTTTATAGTACCGCACATTGTACCAAGCCAAAGCCACTAATGCCACCACGCATTGCACACTCCGCAATGTTGCACCCGAAAACATGGGTAAGTTAGCTATTTTGTGAGCGGTACCGATGGTGTAGGCGTTAAAAGGTGAAAGGCCAAAGCCAATGGTTACGCCACCTACGGCTATGCCCGCCGCCAAAACCAAGTCGCCACCGATGGCTAAACTTAAAAGTGCGGCAATCGGAATTAGGGCGATATTGTTTTCATAACCCATAAACACACCCAGCATACCAAAAAGCAAAGTCATGAGCACCACAATGGTGTTTTTGTTTTTGTCTCCGAGTTTTTTTACCAGAGTACCAACTGCGTTTTCTATGGCACCTGAGGCTTGTAGGAAACCAAACATTATGCCGCTAGAAAGTATAATAAAAACCACATCAACTGCGGTTTTAAATCCTTTTGGAAAAGCAAAAAATAGATGAAAAATAGATAAACCTTTGCCCGTAATATATCCAAACGAACCTGCCACTACCAGCATTCGGCCATCCACTTCGGTGCGTTGATACGTTCCTGCTGGTATTAGGTGTGTCAATAATGTGGCCATGACCACCATGCCAAAAAGCATTATGACTGGATGAGGAATGTACTCATACCATTTTTTCATATAAGCGTATTTCTTTTAGGGTAATTTTAAATAAAACTCGAACATTGGTTACTCAAATATGTTTAATAAATGCCAATTATGTCCGATTTATAGATTTTAATTTAAATTTTAAGCTAAAACATAATCATTAGTCGAGTTTTTTGAAATAAAACTTTAATTTTGGTTCAAATTTAAACCCAACAAAATATGTACAGTACCATTTTGATGCTTCATCATTATATTGCTTTTATTGCGATACTTCTTTTAGCTTATGCTACCATAAACGGTGCCATTGGTGCCAGTTCGGAGAAAGTTTTTGAAGAGTCTCACCGCAAAATAAACGTTTTTGCTTTGATTTCTTGCCACACCATGTTGCTGCTAGGTTTGATCCTTTTGGCGGTTTCGCCTATTGCGGAAGTTGCTTTTGCTGACATGGGAGCTGCCATGAAAGACAGCGTACTAAGAAAAGCTGTGGTAGAGCATCCGTTTACAAATATTATTGCGGTGGTGTTAGCTACAATTGGTAATGCTAAGTCTAAAAAAGCGATAGGCAATGGCCGTAAGTTTAAAGTATCTATGATATTTTTTGGTCTTGCTCTAGTTTTGATTTTGAGTAGATTGCCATTCGAAAAGTTATTTTAATTATTAGCCCCGCAAGGGGCTTTTTTGTTTATGTCAAGTCCTGTAATATTATTTGATGGCGTTTGTAACCTGTGCAACGGGGCTGTGCAGTTTATCATCAAAAAAGACACAAATTCCGTCTTTAAATTTTCTTCACTTCAATCTGATTTTTCCCAAAACGCACGTAAGTCGTTACCCAATATACCACAATCCCTCGACTCCATTATTCTTTTGGATGAAAACAAAGTTTACGTAAAGTCACAAGCTGTTTTTAAGATAATCGATTCCCTTCCAAACTATCGGTTCCTGAAGGTTTTTTCTATTTTACCTGTTTCTGTCACAGATTTTGTCTACGACATTATCGCTAAAAACCGCTATCGCTGGTTCGGTAAGCAAGAGAGCTGCATGATGCCAGACCCCAAACTTACTTCTCGTTTTTTGTAATACTTTTCTCTCATTTAGAGTAGAATGCTTCATTTGGATTGAAATTTTCTTTTTTTTCAAAATGAATTTGTTTGTAGGTATGTTTTTTAAAGTAAATTTCTATTTTTGACCAACCATTTTATCAATCAAAGATTTACCCTAAACATGAAAAAACTTCTCCTGCTCTCTATTTTACTATTCGTATGTTTTTATTCTCAAGCTCAAGACGACAAAAAAGTTTCGGTTCAAGCCGTTTATAAGTCTGAAATAGAAGCCATCGCCAAAGACAAAAGAGTGCAAGCGGCGTTTAAGATTATTCAGGATTTGGAACCTCAAACCATGAAAAACCTCGTGGAGCTTACTGAGATTCCAGCTCCGCCATTTATGGAACAAAAAAGAGGAGAGCGTTTTATGCAAATGATGAAAGCCGCGGGAGCGGATTCTATTTGGGTAGACGAAGTGGGCAATGTTTTGGCACTTAGAAAAGGAAAAATAAAAGGCAAAACGGTGGTTTTGGAGGCACATTTAGATACGGTTTTTCCGATAGAAACCGATGTGAAAGTAAAATATAAAGGCGATACGCTTTACGCTCCCGGTATTGGTGATGACACCCGAGGTTTGACCATGGTTTTGACTATTATGGAAGCCATGAAAAAAGCTAAAGTAATGACAAACGCCGACGTGATATTTATTGGTGTAGTTGGCGAAGAAGGCCTTGGAGACCTGAGAGGGGTTAAGCATTTGTTTAAAAACGGAAACAGAAAAATAGACGCATATATAGCCATAGACGGTGGAGACATTGGTAGAATAAACAATATGGCTTTGGGTTCTTTGCGATATAGAGCCACTTTTAACGGCCCGGGTGGTCATTCGTGGGGAGCTTTTGGACTTGCAAATCCGCACCATGCTATTGGTAAAGCTATTGACTATTTTGATACTGCTGCTGGAGCCTATGTGGCGAATGGACCTAAGACCTCATATAACGTGGGTAGAGTAGGTGGTGGAACCTCAGTGAACTCCATACCTTTTGAGTCTTGGATGGAAATAGACATGCGATCGGTGAGTCCAGAGAAGCTATTGGGTATAGAGCGAATTTTGAAAGAGCAAATGCAGAGAGCCTTAGATGATTATAATAAGAAAGTTAAAAAGGGAGACCTTTTGACTTTAAACTTGGAAAAAATAGGCGAAAGACCCTCAGGCGAATTGGGTGAAAACCTGCCGCTGATACTAAAAGCCATAGCCGCTACTTCATATTTTGATGCTCAGCCTACGCTAACACGTGGTTCCACAGATTCTAATATTCCGATTGCCTTGGGCGTACCTGCTATTACGATTGGCAGAGGAGGTAAATCTGACAATGCACACGCACTTGACGAATGGTATATCAATGACGAGACGGGGGCACTTGCCATCAAATTGGCGATGCTGATTTTGGTTGCAGAGGCTGGTTTATCTAATTGATTATTAGGTATTTCTACGTAATGGGTTTGTCCCGAAAAAGCCTTTTGCTAGTTTTGGGACTTACCATTTATTTTAAATTTGATACCATTTACTCCTTTTTTTGTACAGTTTACGAAGTTGTGAAATCTGGCGTTTCATTATTTTTTAGGTTTGTTTCATAGTTAAGTCAGTTCGATTTTTCTATTAACACAATTATAACCAAAAAGAATGCTATGAAAACTACTTTTACTCACGCCGGAAATCCATGCCTTGTTTTGAACTACGGAAAACAGGCTTTGCTTACCAAAGAAATTAAATACATAGTGGGCGATGGCAATTACAGTTCAATTACCACCAAGACCCAAGGAGTTTTGCTCAGTTCGTTTACATTGAGGCTGTTTTCTGACAGCCTGGGTTCTTTCCAAAATTTCTTTTCTCCGCGGAAGGGTTTACTCATAAATATCGATTATTTAGAAAACGTTTTTCAAAAAGACGGGGTGTATTATGCCAAAATGAAAGACGGGAATCAGCACATGCTCTCTCGTAGGAAGGGACGTGCATTTGTGGAGTATTTGCTTAGTAATGAATTAGATAACTTGGTGTATACCATAAAATAAAACACTTCGCCATTAGATAAAACCTCTTTTGGGTCTATAGTTTTACCATATACATTTGAATCAAGTTATATATCTCTTTACTCTTAAAATGTTTTCAACTATGAAAAAATATTTATTATTTGTAAGCATCTTTTTCGGTGTTTCCTATTTTGCTTTCTCGCAAAGTGTTACTATACTTCCCCAAAATATTCAGAATAAGTCTTCCACTTCAGATCAATTGGTATTGGAGAGTGTTTCTAATCCAGTAATTATAGGTTTAAGGAGAAACGGTACTTTGGCGGCACCCACTACTACTTTAGCCAATCAAACGCTATTGAGAATTGAAGGTAAAGGTCAATGGGGATCAGGTGGTTTAATTGATGATGGTGCTAGCATCGAAATGGTAGCTAGTTCGGACTGGAATGGTGCAGTAAATCCAGCTTTTATAAGATTTTCGACTGCTGAAACTATTGGTAATATTGAAAGAATGAGGATTACTAACCAAGGAAGAATTGGAATAGGAATTGCTACCCCAGGTACTACATTTGAAGTTGCAAGTAGTTCTGCTGATAATGGAATTAATATTTCTAAATTAGGAGCTGGTTTTGGTAGTGGTAGATTGAGTATATGGTCTGATAGAAACACTGTGAATGAATGGCGACCAGGATATATAGAAAGTGGGGACAATGGCACATTTACAGGTAGGTTAGATTTTTTCACAAACGGAACTACCTCTGCAAACAAAACTGGGAGTGTTTTGGGTATGTCGGTTGTCAATGGTAGAGTGGGTGTAGGAAGTTCTGCTGCCAATAGTCCAGACTTTCCATTGCATGTGACTTCATCAACTTCTACTACTAGTAGTACCACGGGTGCTTTTGCAATTGGTGAAACAAATAGTTTTCACTCTACCTTTGATCGAAATAATATAGAGGCTTGGAACAATACATCAGGTTCTGTTTTATATCTAAATTATTACAGTAATGCTAAGGTACAAATTGGAAATGGTTCAACGGGAAATTTAGATGTTAACGGCTTTAGCAACTTAGGCGATGGTGCACCTGCTATAAAAATGAAGAAATTAACAGGAACAACTGCCGCAACTGCCACTACAACTATCCCACATGGGCTAACTGATTCAAAAATATTGTCAGTAGATGTTCATGTTCTTGGTAGTACAGGTGATTATTATGGCCCAAATAGTGCATATGGTTCAGGATTTAATTTTGCTTGGAAAATTAATGGAGCTAATATAGAATTGAACTTTGTTGGATCAAGTTTGCAAGGAAGAGCTTATAAAGTTCTTTTAACTTATGAACAATAATCAAATAAAACTTCCATGTAAGTATTAGATTTAATCAAAACACCTTTCAAATCAAAATGAAAGGTGTTTTTTTTGTTTAAATACCCAATACTTCCGAACTTGCAATATTCATTCATCAATAAAACACAAAAGAATATTATGCATAATGCCATTTATCAAGTTCCGCTTCCTCAAAACGAGCCTGTACTTAACTACGCACCGGGTTCTCCTGAAAGAGAAAGTGTAAAGAAAGCCTTGGCTGAAATGAGAGCTACGCAGATAGAAGTGCCTATGTACATAGGTTCAGAAAAAGTATTTACCGATAAAAAAATAAAACTTTCTCCCCCGCATGATCACCAACACATATTGGGGTATGCATCTGAAGGAGATGCTTCGCACGTTACCGCGGCTATAAATGCCTCATTGGCAGCGAGAACTGACTGGGCAAGTTTGCCTTGGAACGAGCGTGCTGCTATATTTTTAAAAGCAGCTGACTTGTTATCAGGGCCTTATAGAGCGAAAATAAACGCCTCTACTATGCTGGGTCAGTCTAAAAATGCTTACCAAGCGGAGATAGACGCGGCATGTGAACTAATAGATTTTTTGAGATTTAACGTTGCCTTTTATCAAGAGATAATGGCCGAGCAGCCACAGTCTGCCAAAGGTATTTGGAATAAGTCAGAATACCGTCCTCTTGAGGGTTTTGTATATGCTTTAACGCCATTTAACTTCACGGCTATTGCGGGTAATTTGCCAGCTTCTGCGGCTTTAATGGGTAATGTGTGTGTTTGGAAACCTGCTTACACGCAGATATTTTCGGCTCAAGTTATCATGGAGGTATTCAGAGAAGCAGGTCTGCCTGATGGGGTTATCAACCTTATTTATGTAGACGGCCCTTTGGCTGGCGATATCGCCTTCTCTCATCCTGACTTTGCGGGTATTCACTTTACTGGTAGCACGGCGGTGTTTCAAAGTATCTGGAAAACCATTGGTCAAAACATCAATAAATACAAAGCTTACCCAAGAATAGTAGGCGAAACAGGCGGAAAGGACTTTGTGATTGCACACAAATCTGCTGACGCAAAAGCCGTAGCCGTTGGCCTAGTAAGGGGAGCATTTGAGTTTCAAGGACAGAAATGTTCGGCGGCTTCACGTGCCTATATTCCCTCTAATCTTTGGGAAGACGTTAAAAAATATATGCTAGCTGACCTGGCTGAAATTAAAATGGGGCCTACAGAAGACTTCTCTAATTTTGTAAATGCCGTTATTGACGAAAAAGCATTTGATAAAATCTCAAAATATATTTCAGATGCTAAAACAGATGCTGATGTGCAGATAATAGCCGGTGGTAATTTCGATAAATCAGAAGGTTACTTTATTCAGCCGACTGTTATTCAAGCCAAAGACCCAAAATACACGACCATGTGCGAGGAGATTTTTGGACCGGTACTTACCGTATATGTTTATGATGAAAACAAGTGGGAAGAAACACTTGAGTTGGTAAATACCACTTCACCATACGCATTAACTGGAGCTGTGTTTTCTCAAGACAGGTATGCAATTAACCAAGCAACAGCTAAATTGGTAGACGCCGCTGGTAATTTTTATATCAACGACAAACCAACGGGGGCAGTTGTGGGTCAGCAGCCATTTGGTGGAGCAAGAGCCTCGGGTACAAACGATAAGGCGGGTTCTAAATTGAACTTGTTGAGATGGGTAAATGCCCGAACTATTAAAGAAACATTTGTGTCGCCTACGGATTATAAATATCCGTTTTTGGCAGAATAAATATTAAGTAGTTTTAAAATCAAAAAGCAGCTCATCGAGCTGCTTTTTCTATTTTATGCCTTTCCTGATTCCTTTTGTTTTCTTAACTGATTACTCGTTAAAGTGTGGCCATCGTGTGACCAGCCCGGAGCGAAAAATACGTATTTCAGTCCCGTCAGTAAGTCAGGTGCAGCCCTGAAGTCTCGCACTATGGCTTTGTATTCGTGGAAAATGGTATTCAAAATAGACTTGTCTTCTATTACTTGCGTGGTGCCGTATGTTACGGGTACTTCTTCAAGTTCGTCTTGGTAAGTGCCAAAAAGCCTGTCGAAAATTATCAAACACATGCCCATGTTTTTGTCTAGATACTCCACATTGGAGCCATGGTGCACACGGTGGTGCGAAGGGTCCACAAAAATATAACTCAACCACCCATATGAAATCTTGTATTTGGTATGTACACAAACCCCATACAGCTGGGTCATTGCATACATTAGAATAATATCTGCTGGCTCAAACCCCGCCGCTGCCAAAGGAATGAAATATATAAACCTATACAAGGGCTGAAAAACCGACGACCTGAAACCCGCCGTGATATTAAAATATTCAGAAGAATGATGGGTTACGTGTGCCGCCCAGAAAAAACGACAATAGTGGTCTACATAGTGCAGGGTATAAAACGCCAGCTCTTGAAAGAAAAATAAAGCAAACCAATACCAATAGGGGTTTTGGATAGAAACGAGTTTGTGCTCGTAAAACCAAAGTAAAATCAACACATACACGCCCCTAAAAAGTAAGTCGATGCCACCGTTAAAAACTGTCAAAACAGCGTTCATTAGTGTTTCTTTGATAGAATAATACTTTTTATGCTGGTAGTTACTTACAATTATTTCGGTTAAAATTAGAATGGCATAAAATGGAATGGAGAGCTTAATAAGCGTTTGCTCCAACTGCAAAGCATAGTTCATTTTATAATAATTATTGGTTAATTGTTTAAATTCGGACAACCTTCGCTTTTGACCAATCTATTTGACTGTCAGCGGTTTTTAAGTCTACGAAGTTATGGTTTTTTATGAGTTTTTCAAGTTTCCCTTTTGTATGTGCTAGACCGTAATAAGATTTAAATTTACGGAAGGCATTAAGACCCGGCACCATAGGCTGCTGAGCATCAAAATCTCTCGGATGAAAATACGTCATCACATAATCTGATTTTTTGAAAAAATGATTAAGCACTGCGTACGGCAAAAGCCTAAAATATCCACCGCCCGAAAAAATCATCGGTTTGCCGCCTATTACTTCTAAGTTTATCGGGAATTCCTTTAGTTTATGACCGTCTATGTCTATCCAGCAGGGTTCCGCTGTTCCGAAGTTTTCAAAGCCTCCGTGGGCTCTTTTTGCTGGAAAAACCGAACAGTCTATTTCTATGCCGTGGTTAATGAGGCTTTCAAATACCCACTTGTTTTCTTCCATAATAGAAAACCCAGGAGCTCTGTAAGCCTTTACTTTTTTGCCCGTTAGGGCTTCCAAATGCTGGATGGAACGCGAAAGGTCTTCGTTAAATACACGATGCGACTGCTCATAGGCCAGTTGGTGTAAGTCTGAGTGCGTAGCTATTTCGTGGCCAGCGGCTGCTATTCTTTTTATCACATCGGGATATTTACGTGCCACCCAGCCTATGCAAAAAAAAGTAGCCTTTTGGTCGCCCAAAAGCTCATGGATGAGGTCCATATTTTGATAGATTCGCTCCGGAAAATTCGCCCAGTCTGCCTCAGACTTGGTGGCGTCATTGTCTAGTATATGAAACCATTCTTCTATGTCGAAACTGAGGATATTCATCAAAAAAACTTTTTGCCTGCTTTATAAAATGCTTTAACGTCTTCGCTTGTAGGAAACGTAAAATAGGTCATGTCTTCGTCCGGATTTGGGATGAGCGTGTAGTCGCCGCTGTTGATTTTTTCCACACTTTTAATGATGCATTCCATGCCTATTTGCTTGGTATGTTTGATTAGTGCCTCTTGGCTGCGGTTGCCAATCTCCACTTTTTCTTGTACCAATATCGGGCCGGTGTCAATACCTTCGTCTACAAAAAATACCGAAACTCCCGTGTATTTTTCGTTATGTCTCAATACCCAAAAAGAGGGCATCAGGCCACGGTACTTAGGCAATAACGCCGTGTGTAGGTTTATGCAACCTTTGGTGGCAAGGTCAAGCAGCGGTCTTTTAAATATTTGGTTGCCACCGATAGAGACCAAAAGGTCTGGATCGTACGACTTTATTTTTGCTCTGTTTTCTTTGCTGTTTATGTTGCCATCTATTTGAATCAAAGGCACATTGTGTCTCGCCAAAACTTTTACGATAGACTTATTAGAATTTAGTTTTGAACCCAAAAATTTAAGGCCATAATATGCAAAAAACGTGGGTCCAAAGACCGAATACGTCTTCTTCATTTTGTCAGTAAAAGACTCTCTTTTTCCGAAAGGAGAAACTTCAAACAGTACAGTGCCCACCACCTCGGCATACGGAGGCAGGTTTTTGATTAAAAAATCAATATTTTCGGCTAAATAAAAAGGGTCGTCTTGGGTAAGGATTACAATTCGCATATTATTTTTTGATAAATAATTGAGTGATTTTTGAGAGTGGTTTCCACCAAAGTGTGTACCACCTTGGTTTTAGATTATTAATTTTCCAGGCTTTTCTGTCTTCTTGGTTGGCTACCATGCGGTGTTTCCACGAGGCAGTACTTGTGCCGCCGTTTCGCATGGTCATCACTACTTTGGGTAGGTAGTGAGCCGATACATTGTTTTTGTATAACATTCTGAGCATTAGCTCATAGTCTGCTGAACACGTAAAGTCAGTGCGATAGTGTCCGTAGGCGTCGTATACCGATTTTTTTAGATAAAATGACAAGTGTGGTGGCATCCAGCCGTTTAGCCAGTTTTCTTTTTTGTAGCTGCCTACGGTCCAGTAGCGGACTATCTTTTCGGTATCTTCCGGGTTTACGTATTGCTTGTCGCCGTATATGGCATCTGTTTTATAAGTGTCAAATGCCGCGTTCACAGCTTCCAAGACGTCATTGCTTGGGTAAAAATCATCGGCACCTATCATGCCTATTACTTCGCCTTTTGCCAACTTGAGGCCTTTATTCATGGCGTCGTATATGCCCTTGTCTTTTTCTGAAATGAAGGTGATTTGGTTTTGATATTTTTGTAGAATATCTACCGTGCCGTCTTTAGAACCGCCATCTATAACGATGTATTCAAAATCTTTAAAAGTCTGATTAAGAACACTATTTATGGTCTGTTCAATGGTGTCTTTGCTGTTATAGCAAACCGTGATGATACTAAATTTCATGCTTATGAGTAAACGCCACTTTTAATTTGGGGTGCAATTTACCAATTTTTTGTCTCAAAGACCTTTTTTGCTTGTGCTAATGCGTTTATAATTTAGGATATTTGTAAAGATTGATAAAAAGTCATAATTCCCATGAAAAAAAGCATACATTTTAGTTCTATAGTTTTAGTATTTTTTCTTTTAAATGTAGTTTTCAGTAAACAAATATTTGCTCAACAAAAAGTAATCCGTAACCTCGTGCTTGAAGGTGGAGGTATAAAAGGTATTGCCTATGGAGGGGCACTTTTGGAATTAGAAACCCGTGGTGTGCTAAAAGATGTAACACGTGTGGCAGGTACTTCGGCAGGAGCCATTCAGGCGAGTTTACTTGCCATTGGATATACGCCCGAAGAAATCGTTGAAATTATTACCAACACCCCCGTGGAGTCTTTTAACGACGACGGCTTTGTGGTGCGTGGTGCCAAGCGGATGTTTAAAGAGTTCGGTTGGTTTAGGGGAGATAGTTTTTTGGCCAAAATGGAAGAGGTGATTTTCAACAGAACAGGAAATGCTAATCTAACTTTTGCGGATTTACATAAATTGGCCTCGTCTTATCCATTTCGAGATTTGTATGTTACAGGTGTTAATCTTTCTAAACAAAAACTCGTGGTGTTTTCTCACGAAACTCACCCGAATATGCGAATAGCAGATGCCGTACGGGTATCAATGTCTATTCCTCTATACTACAAAGGCGTGTGGCTAACCGATGACGGAAGGGTATTTAATGAACCTCAAAAAGGTGAAAATTGCAGTTTATATGTAGACGGCGGTTTGTTAGCCAATTTTCCAATTGATATTTTTGATAATACAAAATACATGGACTCGGCTAAAAGTGAGCCTATTTTTAATCCTCAGACTTTAGGGTTTAGACTAGAAAGCTGCCTGCAAATAGACCACGAATTATACCAGAAAGAAGGCCTTGCTCCGCACGATATCTCTGACTTTGGTACGTATATGGATGCCCTTTCGGCCATTATTATGCGAAACGTGAGCCCGCCTAACATAAGAGATATAGAACGCACCATTTTTATAAATGACCTCGGAATGAGTGCCAGAGTAAGAAAAGTGCCAGAAAACGAAAAACAACTGATGATGGCCGCTGGCTGTCACGGCGTAATTGAATATTATATTAGAACAGGCAAATAATGCCGACAAGTAACTTAAGATTTCTTTTACCTGAGTAAAACATTTATTTAACCCCAAAAAACATATAGCTTATCGATATTCTCTCCTTTTTGGAGGTGCTTTGATGCAGTTTTGTAACATCAAATCACAAGAATATATGAAAAAGCTATTTACTCTTTTATTACTCATAAGCACATCGCTGGCATTTGGTCAGTCCAAAATTTCGGGCAAAGTAGCCGATGCCAAAGGCGAAGCCATTGCGTTTGCAAATATTTCGTTAGTAGGAACTTACGACGGCGGCACATCAGACGAAAACGGAAATTTTGAGTTCATTACAGAAGAAGTGGGTCCTCAAGTGATATCGGTTACCATGATGGGCTATGAGCCTTTCAAAAAAGAGATAACACTAGAAACTAAGGTGCCTTTGATAATAGATGTCAAACTCAAAGAGTCCATCAATTCACTTAATGCTGTGGTGGTTTCGGCGGGGATGTTTGAAGCCTCTGACGAGAAAAAAATGGTGATGCTCAAGCCTATGGACATCGTGACCACGGCCGGTGCAGGTGCCGATATAGTGGCTGTAATGCAGTTTTTGCCAGGTGCAAACCGAGTAGGGGAGCAGGAGGGGCTGTTTGTGCGAGGTGGCTCTGCCAATGAAACCAAAACGGTGATTGACGGCATGATTGTCCAAAATCCGTTTTTTAGTAGCACGCCCGATATTCCGCAGCGAGGTAGGTTTAACCCGTTTATGTTTAAAGGCACTGCATTTAGCACCGGAGGTTATTCGGCTCAATATGGCCAAGCACTTTCGTCGGTTTTGTTACTGAATACAGTCGACAAAGTCAGTTCTAATTCAAATCTAAATCTTTCTGCCAATCTAGCCGGACTTGGGGCTTCTTATACCCACAAAGGCTGGATAACGGGATCCATTAATTATTCTAACATCAAACCTTTTATTGGGTTGGTAAAAAATAATTTCAACTTCGATAAGGTGCCTCAAGGTATCGGTTCGTCTTTGACCATAAATCAAAATGTATCTAAAAATGGGGTTTTAAAGGCCTACGCCACCTATTCTGATAATTCGTCTGCTATTAAACTTCCAACTTTCGATGCTGAGAATAGTTCGTATGTGTTTAGCAATCAAAACAAAAATTTCTTCTGCAATGCTTCTTACAAACACATTTTTGGCGAAGGAGACATGGTGTGGCTATCCGGCATTTCGGTATCTGACAATCGCGATTTGCTTAAGCTAAACGGTGTAGATGCCAACCGCTCAGACAAAAGAACGCAGTTGCGGTCGGTGGTAAATAAGCTTTTTGGAGGGCAAAAACAAAACACTTTAACTTTAGGAGCCGAATACCACAACATAGCATTGTCTAATATGTATGGTGCTAACACGCTTAGCTTAACCGACCACTACGCCAGTTTATTTGCAGAGTCTGAGTTTTATGTTTCTTCTAAAATAGCAGGTAGGTTTGGCCTTAGGTCAGAGCACACTTCGGTTTTAAATAAATTTAACCTTGCTCCTCGGTTTTCGGTAGCAGTAAAGTCTGGCGAATTTGCTCAGTTTTCGCTGGCAGCGGGTAGGTTTTACCAAAATCCAGAGAAAGAATATCTGTATATAAACAAGAACCTGGGTTTCGAAATGGCCGACCATTTGATACTTAACTATCAAGTTATTAAAGACCAACGCACCTTTAGAATAGAAACTTTCTATAAAAAATACAGCGACTTAGTAGTAGAACAAACGCCATCTTTTGATCCTAATCCATACAGGTTTCCAACCGGACTTACCAATAACTCGGGTAAAGGTTACGCCCAAGGGTTCGATGTGTTTTTTAGAGACCAAAAATCATTGAAGAATGGTGACATTTGGTTGACTTACTCTTTTCTTGATTCTGAAAGAAAGTTTAAAAACTACCCAGTCATGACCACGCCGTATTTTGTCACAAAACATAATTTAAGTCTGGTTTATAAGCAGTTTATAACACCAATTTCTACCAATATCGGTTTCACGTTTACGCATACCTCTGGCAGGCCTATATACGCCATGGGCGAAACTTTTCAGACGGCTAGCTATACCAAAGCTTTTCAAAACTTCAGTTTTATGGGCAGCCACGTGCGTCAAATCAAAAAACAGTTTGTGGTATTTTACTTTATCATGGACAATATTTTGGGTCGAAAAAATGTGTTTGGCTACAGGTATTCACCAGATGGAAGCCAAAGGTTTGAGGTTAAGCCTCCGATGTATCGTACGGTGTTTTTTGGGGTGAGTTGGACTTTGGGTAAGCTAAATGGCCGCTCAAAAGAAGCAGATCTTAATTTTTAATCGCATTAATTTTTTTAAAACATAAAATAAAATAGATAATTATCATGAAAAAAGTATTCATTATCGCCGCCATGTGTTTTTTGTCTCAGTCTGTTGTGTTTGCTCAAAAGCCCGCTTATGAAAAAGCGATGACCAGCCTTGTAGCTGAAATGCAAACTGCTTCTTATGAGGCACCGCTACAGGGAACCGTAAACAAGTTAGAGCGAATAGCCGCAGCTGAGCCAACAGAATGGCTGCCAAACTATTGGGTGGCATTCGGTTATATTTCTGATTCGTTTAAAAAAGCCACTCCGGGCGAAAAAGATCAAGTGTTAGATTTGGCTGAAAAAGCTCTAAATAAAGCGAAAGCTTTGGTTGAAAATGACGAATTGGAGGTTTTGACGGCTCAATATGCCTCAGCGAGAATGTCTGTAAGTCCGATGGACAGGTGGCAAACATACGGTGCAAAGTACAGCGAGGCCATTGAAAAAGCCACAAAGCTGAATCCTGAAAACCCGAGAATTTATTATCTACAAGGAACAAATATGTTTTATACACCCGAAAACTTTGGTGGTGGCAAAGCAAAAGCTAAACCGTTTTTCGAAAAAGCACTTATGAAGTTTGAAGCCTTTAAGTCGCAGTCTAATTTGCACCCAAACTGGGGAAAAGTAGAATCTAATTATTTTTTGGAACAGTGTAAATAAGCGGAACGAATTTTAAATATTACTATATAGCCCATTCCTCTCCGGATTGGGCTATTTTGTATTAGAGAAAAAATATTTTTTTTATATTGAAGCTAATAGCATAATATTTGTTAAAAATATTAAAATACCTATATACCTTTGGCAGTTCTATTTTTTTGTAGTTTATAATATTGCGGTATACGGTATTTTGTGCTTTTCTTTGTGTCCCTAAATATAAAAAAATACTATCTGATGATTACGCTTACTCGTACTGATTCTTCAAATTTGGATTTTCAACGTTTAGTTACGTTACTTGATAACTATTTAGAGGAAATAGACGGAGACGAGCATGACTTCTTCTCGCAGTTTAATCACAATAATAACCTCGACTACGTAGTATTAGCCTACAAAGATGGCGAATGTATAGGCAGTGGTGCCATGGAGAGTTTTGATGCCGAAACCATGGAAATAAAACGAATTTTTGTACTTGAAACGGCCAGAAGGCTAGGAGCTGCCAGTCAGGTAATGGACGAACTAGAAAAATGGACGGTAGAACTAGGATATAAAAATTCTATCTGTGAAACCGGTATCGTCCAAAATGATTCGGTCAAATTATATTTTAAAAGAGGATATCATATTATCCCTAATTATGGTCATTATCAAGGTTTTGGCAGTAGTATTTGCTTCAAAAAAGTCCTTCAAAATCCTGCATAAGTTTTAACTTCTTTATTGCTTTCTATTAATATATTCATTTTTATTTTAATTTAAATTACTGATTATTAGTTGATTAGTTATTTTAAGGCTAATTTAATTTCTATTTAATAAGGGTTTAATTTTGTGAGCTCACTTTTGGGTATCGAAACATTCAGGTATAGGTTGTTTCATTATTTCAATATCTAAAAAAAGTAAAAACAAAAACTCCATTTAATTATGAAAAACGTAAGCAAAACACTTTCACTTGCTCTTTTGGTTTCACTAGTAAATATGTCATGCGAAAATGGCATTTTTGGACCAAAAACTGACATCAATGATCCTAATGCAGCACAAGGTAATTTAACGGTAAGTATCACCGACGCTCCAATAGACAATGCTGAAGTAAAAGGTGCCTTTGTGACAATTACAGAAGTAAAAATAGATGGTCAGGTATTTAATGGATTTAAAGGACCTAAAACTGTAAACGTGTTGGAGCTTCAAAATGGGAATGCCCTTAACTTGGGACAAAGTTCAGTGGCGGCCGATAGTTATTCTAAAATTTCATTTGTGTTAGATTCAGAAAAAGATGCAGCTTCGTCTGGTCCAGGTTGTTATGTTTTAAAGTCAGATGGTACAAAAGAAAAACTTGAGTTTTCGAGCGGTACGCAAACCGAAATCGAGATGAAACCACAGAATTTTGTAATTTCTGAAAATGGAAATACCGAAATCGTGGTGGATTTTGACTTAAGAAAAGCAATCAAGTCTAACAATAGTGACTATTCGTTTGTAAGTAAAAGTGAGCTTTCGGCTGCGGTAAGAGCTGAAAACAAGTCGAATACTGGTATGATTAAGGGAAAAGTAGAAAACTACGGGGCAGTAGGGTCTAACGTGATAGTGTATGTGTACAAGAAAGGTACATTTAACCAAAGCAGCGAAATCAAAGGCCAAGGTTCTAGCGATATTAAATTTGCCAATGCTGTAACAAGTAGCAAATGCGATGGCTCAGGCAACTTTACTTTAGCATTTTTACAACAAGGCGAATACGAGATTTATTGCGACAAGCCAAAGTCAGGTTCTGATTTAGCTTTAGGTGTAAACACACTTTTAGAGGCCAGCAGTAGCACAAATTTAAAGGCTGTTGGAGTAGGAGCAGGAGCTCAAACAAATCTATCACTTTCTATAAAGATTGGCGGTTTATTGGGTTTGTAAAAACAGAAATATAATCAATATTCAAAATGAGGGTTCCGTATTGGTTCCCTCATTTTTTTTGTTTGGGATTTATCTAATAAGTAGAATAATATTCTGTGAAATACATTAATATTGTTTTTTTTATCTAACGGAAAGGCAACATTTTGATAGCCTATTTCGTATGGATAATCAAAAGACGAAAAATATAAACATATATGACCAGGTTTGAATTTTTGAAGACTTCTGGCTTTACAGGAGGTGCATTGGTTGCTTTGTTGGCTTCATGTGTAAATAAGGAAGATACCTATATAGAAGCCTTGGTCCAAAACCCGGACGGAAGCACCTCGGCATCAGCAGTTTCAGGTAGTCAAACTGGCAGTACAAGCAGCACTACTGGGACTACCACGACAACCGCCACCACGCCAACAACAACAAGTTCAACTACGGGAATAGATAGCTCTACTTTGATTTCAACGGAGAGTCTTAATAGTATAAAAAACACCTTACTTGTCCTCGATTTGAGCTCGTCTACTTATGCAAACCTCAAAAATAGAAATGCATATGTGATAGCTTCTAACATTGTAGTGGCTTTAAACAAATCGGGAAAACTGGTTGCGGCCACCGTTACGTGTACCCACGAACCTAAAAAACAAGTAATTTTTTCGAACGAAGAATGGTATTGCACCGCTCACAGTGCCCGTTTTTCTCAGGCAGGCGTAGGTTTAAACTCTAAAGGCTCCAAAGGCCTGACGGTATATAAAGTGGCAACCAACGGTAACAAAGTTGTAGTATATTGATTTTAATAAAAAATATGAAATTCTTATTTGTAACCCTATTTTCTGTTTTCGCTTTGTTTTCACCAGGTTGGGGGCTTGACATGGAGCAAGCCAAAACTGAAGCAAAAGCAGAGCATAAGCTTATTTTACTCTATTTTTCGGGCTCAGATTGGTGTGGGCCGTGCATTAAACTCAAAAAAGACATTTACGAGTCAGAGGAATTTGGTGCGTTTGCAAACGAGCATTTGGTTTTGGTAAAAGCGGATTTTCCCCGTCAAAAAAAGAATCAATTAGATAAAAAACAAACGCAACACAACGAGGCCCTCGCCGAAAAATATAACAATAAAGGCAAGTTTCCTTTCAGTGTACTAATAAATGCCGATGGCAAAGTGCTAAAAGAATGGGACGGCTACCCGAAAGACCTGAGCATAGCTTCTTTAAAAGAAGAAATTAAGGCGTATTTATGACGGAAAGGAGTTTTTCGAGAACCCTTAAACTCATGGGAAACCGATTCACGATTACCGTAGTGGGGCCTACCGAAACTTGGGCAAATGAAAAAATAGACCTTGCGGTAGCCGAAATAAGCCGAATAGAAAAGCTTTTAACGACTTATACAGACGATAGTCAAACTGCCGAAATAAATCTAAATGCGGGTATAAAACCCGTAGTGGTTGATTCTGAGGTTTTTGAACTAATCAAGCGTGCTCAAGGAATATCGAAACTTACAGATGGGGCATTTGACCTTAGTTATGGGTCATTAGAAAAAAGTCTTTGGAATTTTGACCAAAGCATGACTGCCCTACCGAGCGATGAAACAGCCGCTGAAATGGTAAAGCTGATAAACTATCAAAATATTGTTTTAGACGAAAACTTCCGTTCTGTTTTTTTGAAAGAAAAAGGAATGCGAATAGGTTTTGGTGGAATAGGAAAAGGATATGCGGCAGACAAAGCCAAAGCTATTCTGATAGAAAACGGCGTAAACAGCGGAATAGTAAACGCAAGTGGCGACCTCACTACTTGGGGGAACCAAGCAAGCGGTAAGCCTTGGACCATAGCATTGGCACATCCTGACATAAAAAATAAGGCATTTTCGAGTCTAGATATCAGTAATTTGGCAGTGGCCACTTCGGGCAACTATGAAAAGTTTGTGATGATCAACGGCAAAAAATATAGCCACACTATTAACCCCAAAACGGGCTTGCCCATTACCGGCATAAAAAGCGTAAGTGTGATATGTACATCAGCCGAACTTGCTGACGCCATGGCTACGCCAGTTACCATTTTGGGAGTAAAGGCAGGTTTGGGGCTTATAAATCAAATGAAGGGAATTGCCTGTGTCATCATAGACGATACCAATACGCTTCACACCTCTAAAAACATAAATCTTGTATAAAATCTATTGGATAATATAATGAAGAAAGTAATCATAATTAGTGCGGGAGTTTTGCTCGGAATGAGTTCGTGTGTTTCGGTGAAAGAATACCAAAAAAGCAGAATAAACGACTCAGAGATGGAACTGGCAAATAGAAAAGTAGAAAAGTTTGAGACCAATTTTTACCTCTATCGCGAGGGTGCAGCAGGTGCCAATGGCGGTAAAAGCGGCGGTGGCTGCGGGTGTAACTAATTCTATTTAAAATCTAAATTCCCCTAAATGAAAAAAATACTCATAAGCGTAGGCATATACTGCATGGCATGGTCTGCTGCTCAGGCACAGTTTAGAATCGGCACCAAAGCCGCTCGCGAAGACTCCACCTCGTCGGGTTTTAGAACCTTGCAGCTTGACGAAGTGAATTTTGTGTCGAGTTATTACCAACAAAATGGTAACCATTCTGCTGTAACAGGCGGTATTGGTACAGAAAAGCTCTATGATATAGCCCAAGGGATAGATCTTAAACTTTCATACAAAGACAAAGCCCAACGTATAAATTCACTGGTTTTTGATGCTGCTATGGACTATTATTCGTCGGCTTCTTCTGACAAAATAGACCCTCGTTCGGTTTCTTCGGCTTCTATGAGTGATCTCCACTTTTACCCGAGTCTTTCGTGGAGTAGAAAAGACGACAAAACGCATTCTCAAATAGGTGCAGGTGTAGCCTATTCTACCGAATGGGATTACCAGTCTTATGGCGGAAATGTAAATTATTCGAAGTCATCAAAAGACAATAATACCGAGCTGACCTTACGTGCAGGAGCGTTTTTTGATACTTGGATGGCCATTTTGCCTTATGAAGTTCGGCCAGCTGGCTATGGGTCAGGGGCAGAGGGAGATCAGAATGTAGACTTTAAACCTCGAAATTCGTACAATTTGTCTGTTGGGCTTTCACATGTTATGACCAAACGCCTCCAAATGATGCTTATGGTTGAGCCGGCTTATCAAGAGGGGCTGTTGAGCACACCATTTCATAGGGTATACTTTACTGACAATACCATGAAAATAGAAAAACTGCCCGGCCAAAGAATGAAACTGCCGATGAGCATTAGGGCCAATTATTTTTTGGGAGACAAGTTTATTATCCGATCTTTTTATAGATTTTATGTAGACGACTGGGGCATGAAAGCCCATACGGCAAGTATAGAAATCCCGTACAAAATCAATTCATTTTTGTCAGTTACGCCACATATTAGGTATAATACTCAAACGGCTGTTAAGTATTTTGCAGACTACCAAAAACATATATTAAGCCAAACTTATTATACCTCAGATTTTGACATTTCGGCTTTCAGTAGCTCATTTTATGGAGCAGGTCTTCGAATAGCTCCTCCAGGTGGAATATTAGGTAACAGATGGTGGAATACCATGGAAATCAGATACGGGCACTATACCCGAACAAACGGCATGGTTGCCAATATCATAACATTGAGCACGAAGTTTAAATAATTGGGTATTTTAAGAATAAATTAAATGCCGAGTTTTTTAGAATCTACAAATTCTTTAAAGGCTTTTTTATAAGAATCACTGATAGGGATAGTAGTTTTTTGGATTACTATCCTATCTTTTTCTATGATATCAATAGCATCATAAGCGATGATGAAGCTATTGTGAATACGTATAAATCGGCTACTGGGCAAACTTGCCTCCAGCGACTTCATGGTTTGTAAGCTTACTATTTTTTTGCTAGGGGTGTGTATGCAAACATAATCTTTCAGGCTTTCTATATATTGGATTTCATCTAGTCTAACTTTTACCAGCTTGGTGCCGTCTTTCACAAATATTATTTGGCTTTCTGGTGAAAGCGTTGGTTCAGCTATTATTGTAGCCGACTGCGTATTTCCTTTCGCTGCCTGAATTTCGTCTAGCCTGATAATAGCCTTTTCTGTAGCCTTCAAAAAACGCTCAAAACTGATTGGTTTTAACAAATAATCAAATACCTCGAGTTCATAACCTTCCAGGGCATATTCAGAATATGCAGTGGTCAAAATCACAAGCGGCTTGTTTTTCAAGAGTTTAAGTAGGGATATTCCCGTTATTTCGGGCATCTGTATGTCTGAAAACAAAAGGTCCACCTCGTTTTCTCTCAAATAATCTAAGGCTGCCATGGACCTGCCAAAAGATTTAACTAGCTCTATTTGAGATAGTTTAGATACGTAAGCTTCTATCAAATTACGGGCAAGTGGTTCGTCTTCTAATATTATACAGGTGTATTTCCTCATACTCTAGCTTGTTTTTTCAACTTAAATCTAAGCTTATTTTTACTTCATATACTGTATCTGTTTCCTTTTTTTCTAAGGTAAATTTATCAGGGTACGAAAGCTCCAGCCTTCTATTAACATTTACCAAGCCTATTCCTGACTTTTCTAAAAGCGTTTCTTTGGGGAGTTTACTGTTTTTTACGCTGTAAATAATCTTGGATGGAAAAACCTCTATTTTAATAGATACAAATGAGCCTTCAAATTCATTGCTGACGCCATGTTTAAAGGCATTTTCAAGAAAAGTAATGAATACCAAAGGCAATATTTGCACGCCGTTGGTTTCGCCTATCACCTCAAATTCAACCGGAACCTGATTCTCAAGGCGGAGCTTTTCTAGGCTGATGTAGTTTTGCATGTAGGCTATTTCTTTCTCTAGTGGCACTTTGTTGTGGTTAGAGTCATACAGCATGTACCGCATCATGTGCGAAAGTTTCTCTATTACCTCCGTAGTGTTTGGCGAGTTTGTCATAGCCAAATAGTAGAGGTTATTGAGCGTATTAAACAGAAAATGAGGGTTAATTTGGGCTTTCAGGAATCTTAATTCGGTGCTTAGTTTTTCGTTTTCTATTTCTTTTTTCTTGGCTTCAAGGGCAAACCAATCCTCTACAAATTTTAGCATACCCACAAAAAATACAATGAAAAGCGTAATGACGATGTGTTGGAATACGAATTTTTCGGAGTATAAAAATTGCTTTCCGAAATTTATCATATCGGCATAAATGAGCCTTTTAACCCAAATATGTAAACTAACGATAATGATCAAGGATACAAAAAACTCGAGGAGGTAAGGACCTATTTTGCGGCGTTTTAAAAAACGCGGCAGCCAAATAAAATAATTAAGATAACTTACCAAAGCCATAAATAATACATGAGAAACGGCATCAATTAATGAGCGAATCCAGTCAATATTTTCTTTATGTCTAAAAAAAGTAATTTGGTAAAAAAAGAAAGAAAAATATAAGCACCAAAACGACAGGTGAAATATCAGAATTACACGATTTTTGACAATTGCTTTTGGCATTTTTACTTAACCTTAATTTATAAAGTTTTTTAGCATCTCTTTAAAGTAGACACGAATATAACCCTTGGATTTGTTTCTGTTTAGATAATGGACTCTGCTATTCTTTGCTTCTCGGTAAAAACACTATACTTACGCCTTTTTTTTCGACCAAAGCCAGTTTAAGCTTTTTTTTGGATTTTTATAGGTTTTAAGGGGAGTTGTCGAATTAATTACCCTTTTGGTCTATTGCAAAAAAACTGACCTAAACTTTATGGGTTACTTTGTGTCTTAATCTACGAAAGCTTAAAATTTCTAAAGGTACAAAAGACATATAGTTTTATGAAAAAGGCAAATTACACTTTAATTATACTCACTTTACTACTTTCATCCTTAGGTGGTTATGCTCAGTATGGCCCAGGTGGCGGCCGTGGTGGAGATGGCGAACGCTCTCGCCCACAAAACTCGCAGGCCACTTCGCTTGACCTTGAAGGTGACAAACCTAAAGGCAATGCTAAAATATACGGTAACGTGGTAGACGAAGCTCTTACTACAGCTGTAGAGTTTGCTAATATTGCCCTTATTTATACCAAAACCAAAAAGCCAGTAGACGGTACAATGGCCGACGAAAACGGTAAGTTTGAGATGAAAAAAATTGGCGATGGTAAATACAGTATCCAAGTTTCGTTTATTGGTTACGAGCCTTTGATTATCCCTAATATTGTGATTGAAAAAGGAAATGATTTGGATTTGGGAGTTATTAAACTCAAGCAAAGCACCAAGCAGCTAGACGAATTGGTGGTGTCAGGCCAAGCCTCTATGATCGAAGAAAAAGTAGATAGATTGGTTTACAATGCCGAAAAAGACCTTTCAGCTAAAGGTGGCGACGCAGCCGATATACTTAGAAATGTACCCATGCTTAGCGTAGACTTAGAAGGAAATGTGTCATTGAGAGGAAGCGAAAATATCAGAGTATTAATTAACAATAAACCCTCAACTATAGTAGCTAGCAGTATAGCAGATGCCCTTAAAATGCTCCCAGCTGATTTGATTAAAAGTGTGGAGGTAATCACTTCGCCATCTGCAAAATACGATGCAGAAGGAACTGCCGGTATTATAAATATTATCACTAAAAAATCAACATTAAAAGGTTTAAATCTTAACCTTGACACAGGTGCGGGTTTAAGAGGCTCCAACTTGGGTCTTAATGGAAACTATAGAACTGGTAAGTTAGGCGTAACTATTGGTGGATACGGAAGAGCATTCTATAACAAATCTGCGGGAACTTCGGAGCAGTTTACGTTTGCTAATAATCTAAATACCGTGCAAGATAATACCGGGAAACACTTTGGTATGTTCGGAAGATACAACCTCGGTTTTGACTACGATATTTCAAGTAAACAATCGCTTTCAGCTGGTGTGGCCTTTGGTACTCGTAGGTTTGATAGAACGCAAATATTAACGTCTACTACATTTAAAGACGATGCTCAGTTTTCAAAGTCTATTAGAGACGTAAATAGTATCGACAATTCGGATTCGTATGATATTAACTTAGATTATTTGAGGACATTTAAGCCGGGCCAAGAGTGGTATGTGTCTTCTCAATATAGTTTAAATAACTTGATAAATAACTTTGATTCTGACCTTTTAAGCCCTGATAACATGGTGCTTAATATGCAAAGAAACATAAATGGAAACACAAACAAAGAAATGACACTTCAGTCTGATTTTGTTTCTCCAATAGGAAAAAGACAACAAATAGAGTTTGGTGGTAAAGGAGTGTTGCGTCAAGTTAATTCAGATTTTAACTATTTAAAAGCTTTGCCTTCACAAGAGTATTTAGTTGATAATAGCAGACCAAGTGGTTTTCTTAATTACAGCCAAAACGTTTTTGCAGGATATCTTTCGTATATGTTTACCACAAAAAACAAATACACCGTTAAGTCTGGTTTGAGATACGAATTGACCTCTATTACAGCAGAAGATAGGACTGGAAATATTAATATTCCGGCCTATAATAACCTTGTACCTAGCATAAATATTTCGAAAAAACTTCAAAAATCAACCGTAAAACTAGCGTATAACAGAAGAATTCAAAGGCCTGGTTTACAGCAATTAAACCCCAATTTTAACTTATCTAATCCATTCGATATAAGTTATGGTAACCCAAGTTTATCGCCTGAATTGACAAACAATGTAGAGTTTTCGGTGAGTGGAGCTATTAAAAAATCGTATTTGACAGTAGCAGTATTTGCTCGTCAGTCAAATAACGCAATTAACCGCGTAAGTTTTGCTTCCGACACTTTGGCTGGGGCCATACAAACCACCTATTTCAATACAGGAAAAGAACAAACTGTGGGAACCAATTTGTTCGGGAATATTTTCTTGAACACAAACTGGACGCTAAACGGTGGAGTAGATATATACTACAGATACCTTGAAGGTCAGCAAGCGGGCTTAGATGGAATTTCCAAAACTATAAGTAATCAAGGGTTTGTGATAAGTGGCCGTGTGATGAGTACATATAAACTCAAAAACGGTTGGGCAGTGCAAGCAAATGGTGGAATGAGAGGAAATAGAGTGAACCTTTTGGGTTCGCAAGGCGGTATGGGCATGTACTCGCTAGGAGCTAGAAAAGAGTTTAATAAAAAATCGAGCCTTGGGCTTTCGGCCGACAACTTCTTTGGCGGAATGACCATGCGATCTAACCTGTTGAGCCCTCAGCTAAAACAAAACACCACGCAGTATATGTACAATTCGAATGTAAGAGTTACGTTTAGTTACAAAATCGGTAACATGAAGTTTGTAGAAAAAAAGAAAACCAAAGGCGTTAGCAATGACGACGTGATGTCTTCGGGTGGAGATACGGGGAATTAATTTTTTAATTTAATTAAATATTTTTTTATGAAAAAAATCAGTGTGTTTTTAGTTGCTTTGTTGATTTCAGCTTCTGTTTCCGCTCAAAAATGGAGCATGGACAAGGCTCACTCAAAAATGACCTTTACGGTTACTCACCTTCTGATGTCAGAAGTAGACGGTGTTTTTAAGTCTTTTGATGCCAACATTACTTCTTCAAAAGAAGATTTTTCTGACGCTGTTTTTGAACTTACAGCTGACCTTAAGCAAGTAACTACTAATAACGACATGCGTGATGGCCACCTTCAAAAAGAAGACATCTTTAACACCGAGAAGTTTCCGACTTTGAGTTTTAAAAGTACTTCTATCAAGAGTTTAGGTGGAAAAAAATATGAGCTTAAAGGAAACCTGACAATCAAAGGTGTTTCTAAGCCTATTACTTTAGAACTTACGCATATAGGAAATGGCGTAAACCGTCAAGGGAAAAAATTGGCAGGATTTAAAGCTACCGGAACCATTAATCGTACTGATTTTGGAGTAGGAGCTATGCCTTCTGCCGTAGTTAGCGACGAGGTAGAGTTGAGAACAAGTGCCGAGTTTGTTTTAAACTAAAAGTACTTTCATAGGTATATTAATTAAGGGTAGGCTTATGGTCTACTCTTTTTTTTGTTAGAATAAACCCTCTCTTCGCATAAACTGGGCCACTTCTTTGATATTAGAAAAAGACTCAATGTTAAAATAACTTCTGGCTTTGTTCAGAATCCTAGAGTTGTAAGTTTTCTTTAATGTAGAAAGGTTGATATCTAAAAGTTTTGCTAGTTCAGCATGCCCGAGGCTTGCGTCATTCGCTAGTGCTTCTAAAATCAAAATTTCTTTTTTATTAAATCCAAAATTCAGACTCGCTTCTTTATTAAATATGCTTAAACCTTTTTGGTAGGCATCCATCTCAAAGCCTTGTTTTATTACGGCATTATTGCCTATTCTTAAATCGAGGGTGTCTAACTCATCATATTCTTTGATAATCACAAAGTGGTTTAGATATGCCATTATTTGCCCTGTGTCACTTATTTGAAATGGGTAAAGTGAGCGTTTGCATACATAATATTTGCCGTTTTTATGTAATAGTGGAAGTTGTGCCACCAATCTTTGATTCATGAATTTAAGCATGAAGTCTGAGGAATTGGCTAGCTGAAAAGCTGAAATGGCGGAGTTGAAAATAGATAGCCTATGCCTTGGATGCATTATTCTCAAATATTCCATGATGTCAAATGTCTCATTGGGATATTCTAACCAGTCAGAAAGTCCCGATACGTTTTTTATTTTTTTATCTACAAGGTCCAAGACGAAATAAAATTGCTCGTATTTGATGGTTTGGTTTAGTTGTTTTAACTCCTCAAATTGGGTTTCTGGGCTAATTAGAGGCGTATAATTAGAATCATTTGGATAAAAACTGTCTAAAATAGACATTGCATTTTTGTAAATTTCTATGAGCTTCATATTGGGATTTTTTTTAATTTGAAGGACTCTCCTTCTTTTTGTACAAATTAAAGTTATAACTTTGTAAAACCATAATTAATAGGTTCTTTCTCGCACAAAAATCCAAAAAGTAAAAAAGCGTTAAACTGCACTTTGTAACCTAGTTTACTTAGTGCTTTTTTTTTGATTATTGTTTGATAATTGATACCACAACACTCTTACTTGCAGGAGTTTGACTTCCGATAGCTATTTGCTTTAATGGCACTAGCACATTGGCTTCTGGAAAATATGTGGCTACGCACCCTTTCGGAATATTATAAGGTACCACTATAAATCCTTCTGCCTTCCTTTCTACCCCTCCAAAACGGTTAAATATATTCACTTTTTGGTAGTTAGAAAAACCTTTTTGGAGCATATCTTCCGGGTTCATCATTACTATTCTTCTTTCGTTAAATATTCCTCTATATCTATCATCTAAACCATAAATGGTGGTATTAAACTGGTCGTGGCTTCTGATGGTCATCATCAAAAACTCACCTGGTTTTAAATCTTTCCTAGCGTAGTTGTTTACCGTAAACTTAGCTTTGCCAGTATCGGTAGTAAATACACCTTCACGTGGGCCATTCGGTAGATAAAAACCGCCGTCTTGCTTCAGTTTTTGTTCGTAGTCTTTAAACCCACTGATAGTTTCTGATATATCTGCTCTTATTTTGCCATAGTTGGTGGCATAGGTTAGCCAAGGAATCTCAAAACGGTTTCCAAATGTATAATGACCCAAGTTGGCAATAATAGCCGGTTCGCTCATAATGTGCTCAGACGGAGGCGTAAGAACCCCTTCTGATTTTTGAACCACTCCCATACTGTTTTCGGTGGTGACATACTGCGAAACCTCATTTTGGAGGTCACGGTCTGTACGGCCAAGACACGGCAATATCAAGGCTTTTTTGCCGTGGATCAAATGGCTGCGGTTTAGCTTTGTTGAAATCTGAACAGTTAAGCTGCATTTTTTAAGAGCTTCGGCTGTGTATTCAGTGTCAGGTGCAGCCGAAAGAAAGTTGCCACCCAAGGCCACAAAAACAGATGCTTTCTCATTGTACATGGCTTCTATGGCTTCCACTACATCAAATCCGTGTTTTTGTGGAGGTGTAAAATTATATTTTTTTTCAAGTGCCACATTTAATGCTTCCGAGGGTTTATGCAGTATGCCTACTGTTCTATCTCCCTGCACATTTGAGTGGCCTCTAACCGGACAAGTACCTGTTCCTGGCTTGCCTATGGAGCCTTTGAGTAGCAAAAGGTTTACTACTTCTTGTATAGTAGCCACGGAATTTTCGTGCTGTGTAAGGCCCATCGCCCAGCACACTATTATTTTTGATTTTTCTGTCAGTAATTGGCTCAAAGCGGTAAATTGTTCCTGAGGTACTCCCGAGTCAGCCAAAAGTTCTTTAGTGTCTAATTTTTCTAAATGGCTTTTATATAGTTCAAACTGCTCCGTATTTTTTTCAATGAAATCGGTATCTAATACTTGGTTTACTACACTGTGTTTTTCTATCAATGTTTTTGATAAAGCCTGAAGCAGAGCTAAGTCCTCATTGATTTTTATTTGGATGTATATGTCCGTCAATGTAGTACCGCCGCCTAGCATACCTTGTATGGTTTGTGGGTTTTTATAGCCCAATAAGCCCGTTTCTATTAAAGGATTTATACTCACTATTTTGGCTCCATTTTGTTTGGCTTTTTCTAATGCCGTCAGCATTCTGGGGTGGTTGGTGCCGGGGTTTTGCCCCATTATTATAATGACTTCTGCTTGGTTAAAGTCATCAAGTGTAACCGAACCTTTTCCTAATCCCAAGGTTTCGGTTAGGGCTACACCGCTTGACTCGTGGCACATATTGGAGCAGTCGGGGAGATTGTTTGTGCCCAATGCCCTTACGAATAGTTGGTATAGATACGCCGCCTCATTGCTCGACCTTCCGGAGGTGTAAAATACCGCTTCGTCTGGTGAGTTTAAAGTATTAAGTTCTTTTGCTATTAGCTTAAATGCCTCTTCCCAACTAATGGCCTCGTAGTGTTGACTGCCTTCGCCAATGTACATGGGGTGGGTTAGTCGCCCTTGTTTGCCTATCCAAAAGTCGGACTTGGCTGCCATTTGGTTTACCGTATAGTTTTGAAAAAAAGCGGGGCCCACTTTAAGGTTGGTAGCTTCTTCGGCAATTGCCTTTGCTCCATTCTCACAAAATTCGCCTATTGGTGAGCGGTGCTTGTCGGGGTCGGGCCATGCACAACTGGGGCAATCTATTCCGCCTTTTTGATTAAGATTTAGGAGGGCTTTTAGGCCATTGCCAACCGACATTGCTCCAAACACGTGTTTTACACTTGACCAAATCGCAGGTGTTCCTACGGCCATTTTTGGAGTTTGAGACTCTTGTTTTATACCAGTTAGTTCACTCGGACCTTGGGCTAATGACATATTGATAAATATCTAAAAAAAGTAAAACCAACGAAGGGTTTATCTTATTTAAAAAAATAATTAAGCCATCTATTGAGTATTAATTTAGATGGAATTATAAATTTAAGAGATTATATCATTAAATCAGAATGTCAAGTGGTTTGGGTACCAGTTTTCTTGTAGCGATTTAGATTTTGTTGCGTGTTTTTTAAAATAAATTGTATTTCAAAATGCAATAGATGGCCCTAAAGCCGTCTTTCCAGTTTATTTTTTTGCCTTCTTGGTAAGTTCTTCCATAATAAGATATTCCAATTTCATAAATTCTGATGTTCGGAATCCGTGATATTTTAGATGTCACCTCAGGCTCAAACCCAAATCTGTTTTCTTTTAAATCGATATTTTTTATGATGTCAGACTTAAATAATTTGTAGCAAGTCTCCATATCTGTTAGGTTCAGATTGGTAAACATATTAGACAAAAACGTAAGGAATTTATTTCCCAGCGTGTGCCAGAAAAACAAAATACGGTGCGGCTTGCCACCCATAAATCTTGAGCCAAATACCACATCGGCGTGGCCATTCACTATAGGTTTAAGCAATAAGTTGTATTCTTCTGGATCGTACTCTAAGTCAGCGTCTTGTATTACGATATAGTCTCCTGTGGCAAAGGCTATTCCGGTGTGCAATGCAGCACCTTTGCCTCTGTTTTCTGGATGTTTTACATATTTTATCTGAACTTCGGGATTTTCAGATTGGTAGTTTGCTATTACCTCGTCTGAATTGTCGGTAGAAAAGTCATTAACTATTATAATCTCTTTTTTGATCTCATTTATCAAAGAAACGTTCTTGATTTTATTTAATATCAAATGGATGGTTCTGGCTTCATTATAAGCCGGTATTACGATAGATAATGTCTGCATGCTTAACGTTTAGAGTACCGTTGTTTTTTGTAAAACAACTTTTTGTTTGTCTGGCAAAATTAAGTTTTTTTTATGAATACTTTTTATTTCTATTTGCTCTATTTGAAAATTAAGAAAAGCAGTTGCTTTTTAAGCAAAGAATAGAATTAAAAGAAACATTAATTGTAATAAATTTAGAAAAAAAACTAAGTATTTAGTTGTAGAACTAAAAAAATAGTTTTATGTTTGACTCAATATTAATATTTAAAGCTTAACAATGAAAGAATTAACCAAAGCAGAAGAAGAGATCATGCAGATACTGTGGGATCTTGAAAAGGCTTATGTAAAAGACATAATAGAGGTTATGCCCGAACCAAAACCCGCTTACAATACGGTTTCTACCATAGTAAGAATATTGGCTCAGAAAGGTTTTGTGGGTCACGAAGCTTTTGGCAAAACTCACCGATATTTTGCTGAAGTAAGCAAAGAAGAGTACCGAGGTTTTGTTACAGAAAAATTAAAGTCAGGGTACTTTGATAACTCCGTGGGAGCCATGATGTCTTTTTTTGTGGAAAACGAGCAAATAAACCTCAAAGAAGCTGACGCGATTTTGAAAATGATAGAAGAAATGAGAAATAAGAAATGACTTTATTAATCGTTTTTTGTGAGAAAAACAGTGTGTGTATTTTTTAGGTTTACTGAAATTTTAAAAGGATAAGCCAAAATGCCTTTAAAATTTTGAGATAATGCTGTATATTCCAAAAAATAATTATTCATTTCAATAAAAAGATTATGCTAAAAAGAAGTTCGGTTTTAGGTTTTTTGGGTTCAGTGCTTTGTTTGTTTGTTATGTCTGCTTGTGGCGAAACCGCCGAAAAGACGGACGCTCAAAAACTAGAAGAAGGTAAAGAAATTACCGAAAAAGGCGTAAGATATGCCCCTACTAAAATAGAAGGCATAGAGGCTTTGGAAATTTCGCAAAACCAACCTGAATATGCAGAGGGTAGAAGTGCCATGTATAAGTTTATGAAGTCTCAGACCCAATACCCCAAAGAAGCCGCAGATAACAATATATCAGGCTTGGTGTTTGTGAGATTCTTGGTAGATACCGACGGAAAAATAAAAGACGTTTACATTAAAAAAGGATTGGGCTTCGGTTGTGATGCTGAGGCAGTTAGAGTTATCAGAGCCATGCCAGACTGGATTCCAGGAAAGCAAAACGGCAAGGCGGTGGCAGTATATCACAATTTACAAGTGGCTTTTCAGCCGGCAGAGGAAATAGCAAAGTAACATTTTTAACACGACAATACTATGGGCACTTTAGTTTACTTTATTCAGGTCAATGTTTTTCTTTTGGCTTTTTATGCTTTTTATTATTTTTTGTTGAAAAACGAAACTTTTCACAAGCTAAATAGGGTGTTCCTAGTAGGTTCTTTACTTATTTCGGTGGTGCTTCCTACCGTTCATTTCGACAGTATTTTGGCTTGGCTTTTTCAGTCAGAAGTACAAGCACCAGTAATAAATTATTATACTTTGGCTGAGGTTATGGTGCTCAGTCCGCAGGTAAGTACGTTTAGTATTTTAGATGTTTTACAGATCATTTATTTCTCAGGCTTTGTGGTTTTTGCCTCAATATCTCTTTATAAATTGATTAAAACTATATTGGTGGTTAAAAACGGCAAGTTTAATGGGCAACCTGCTTTTTCGTTTTTTGGCACCGTATATTTAGAAGAAAACCTAAGCGAAGAAGACACCATCTGGATGCACGAATATACACACAGTGCTCAAATGCACTATGTAGACCTTATCCTTTTTGAAATAGCCAAGGTGGTATTCTGGTTTAATCCAGTAGTTCATTTTGCTCACAAAAGTATCGGTATCATCCATGAGTTTTTGGCTGACCAAGTAGCCTGTCAAATGCTAGATAACCGTGCCGACTACGCCGGGTTGTTGTTTCAAAGTCATTTTAATACTCCAAAATCTACTATTTTTATACAACCCTTTTTTAATCAGTCAATACTGAAAACACGCATCGGGATGCTCATGAAAAATCCCTCAAAGAAGGCCTCGGTCTTGAAGTATGGCCTTCTTTTACCTTTGTTTTTAGCTCTGATGACACTCAGTTCGCTTACTGTTTTAAAAGATGAAAACGTAAAGCGTTTGGCTCGAATGAGTGCCATGGAAATAGAAATGCAGGATAAAATGGCAGGAATACCCATTTCTCGATTTCAGATAACGGTAAATGGTGTTCCGGAGAAAGTGAGTTTAGGGGAGTTATTGCCTTCGCCAAGTTTTAAGGAAGAGGCAAAGATAGATTATGTGGAAGAAGAAAGTTCCAATAAGCTTTTTGACATGTTTTCAGGTATGAAATTGTTGGCAAAAAACTTAACAATGCCTCGTATAAAGGCGGACACTTTTCCTCAGAAAAATCCGTCTGATTCGCCAAAAGGCTATAATGAAATTTTTACGGCTGTAGAACAGAATCCGGAATTCGAGGGAGGAACCTCAGCGATGTATAAATGGATGGGAAACAATATTAACTACCCGAAAGAAGCTCAAATTTATGGTGTGGAAGGCCGTGTTTTTGTGAAGTTTGTGGTAGAAAGAGACGGGTCAATTGGCCAAGTATATTTGTTGAAAGGAATAGGAGGCGGTTGCGACGAGGAAGCTATTCGTGTAATAAAATCTATGCCTAAGTGGAAGCCAGGATATCAAAATGGGAAACCTGTAGCGGTCTATTATAACATGCCCGTAGTGTTTAAGTTATCGGTAAATTCAAAACTCGATGAACCCAATAAACAACCCGAAGAGTCCACTATAAAACTTAGAACAGACGCTAACTCATTTAGCATAAGAGGAAACAATTTCGGAAATCCGGTATATTATTTAAATAACGAAGAGATTTCGAATGAAGAAGTTAAAAAGATAAATCCGGATGAAATCGTAAGTATATCGGTTTTAAAAGGCGAAGATGCTATAAAAGCCAAAGGTGAAAAAGGGGCCAATGGCTTAATATACATAACCACCAAAAAGAAATAAAAACGAAACCCAAGAGTACCTAACTGTTTAGTGTTTGCTTTTCTTTATTTTTATTTAAAAAAAATGAAAAGGAATGTGCAGTAAAGTAACACTCTTGGGTTTTTGTTTATGGTCTACGGTAGTATTTTCTCAAAAAATAAACCGAGAAGAGGTTTTCAAAAGACACGAAGTTCACATTAACGAAGTTGATACGCTCAACAGCCTGAGCCTTGGAAATGGTAAGTTTGCTATGACTATGGACGTGACCGGCCTACAGACTTTTCCAGAATTTTACAAAAAAGGTATGCCACTCGGCACGCAGTCGGAGTGGGGATGGCACAGTTTTCCTACCTCAAAAAAATATACGATTGAACAAACACTCGCTCCAATAAAATCGCACGGGCGTGAGGTGCTTTATGCCAAACAATGGCCTGCTGGCAGTGCTGAGGCCGAAGCTACTAATTACATCAGACAAAATCCGCATCGTATACATTTGGCTAATATAGGTTGGCAAATAATTAAAAAAGACGGAACCGCTGCAATGCCACCGGATATAAAAGCTATAAACCAAAGATTAGACATGTGGTCGGGTGAGCTTATCAGTGAATTTGAGGTGGAAGGAGAAAAAGTACGGGTAATTACCTTGGTAGACCAAAACAATGACCTTGTGGCTGTAAAAGTAAACAGTCCGTTGCTAAAAGCGGGCCGATTAAAACTGCAAGTCAAATTTCCGTATCCTACTAACAAATTTGAAGACGAAGCCGCTTTTTATGATACAAACGAGCCTAAGCGTTTGTCGTTTTCAATGCAAAATACCTCCAATCTTACTCTTTCCAGAAAGCTGGATGATTTGAGTTATTCTATTCAAATTTATTCTGAAAATGTAGCTATTGATCCTGTTTTGGGTAAATATGGGTATGTAATAGCACCTAAAACCAAATCTGAGGAATGGGCTTTTTCGTGTGACTTTAGAAAAGGTACGAAAGGTACAACGAACCAAAGTTTTGAGACTATCAGAAATAATACAAAGACATATTATAAAAACTTCTGGAATACTGGAGCCATGTTAGATTTTGGAAAAACAAAAGACCCAAGAGCTCACGAGATAGAACGTAGAATGGTGCTTTCGCTTTATTTGACTAAAATTAACTGCGGTGGAGATTCTCCTCCCCAAGAAACTGGCCTTACCTATAACTCGTGGTATGGAAAGCCGCACATGGAAATGATTTGGTGGCATGGCGTACATTTTGCCCTTTGGGGTAGACCTCAAATATTGGAAAAGCAAATTTCGTGGTATGGTAGAGCAGAAGAAGGTGCTAAAAAAATAGCTCAAAGGCAGGGATTTGTGGGCCTAAGGTGGCAAAAAATGACAGACAATGAAGGCCAAGAGACGCCTTCGTCAGTAGGGTCATATCTGATTTGGCAGCAGCCACACCTCATCTATTTTGTGGATTTGCTTTATAATGAAAATTCAGATAAAAAGGTATTGGAGAAATATCAAAGTTTGGTAGAAAAAACGGCCGATTTTATGACTGACTTTGCCTATTTTGATCCTAAGTTAGAGCGGTACATTTTAGGTCCCGGTGTGATTGCCGCCCAAGAACGCTTTGACCCAAAGGTGACTTTTAATCCTACTTATGAACTGACATACTGGAGGTGGGCGTTAGAAAAAGCACAAGATTTTAGACAAAAACTAGGCGAAAAAAGAAATCAAAAATGGGATGAAGTGCTGGATAATCTTTCGGTTTTGCCAGTTAAAGAAGATATTTATTTAGGTGCTGAAAGTGCTACAGATTCATATACCAACCCATATTTAATGACAGACCACCCTTCGGTGCTGGGTGCATACGGTATGTTGCCTGCCACAAAAGACTTAGACCCCAAAATCATGCAAAATACCTTTGATTTGATATGGAAGTCGTGGCATTGGAACGACACCTGGGGCTGGGATTTTCCTTTAGCGGCACTGACCGCTGCAAGACTTAAAAATCCCGAAAAAGCAATAGAAGCCTTGCTGATGCCAATACGAACCAATACTTATTTAAAAAACGGACATAATTACCAAGACGAAAGGTTAAGGCTTTATTTACCCGGAAACGGCGGTTTTTTGACTGCATTGGCCTTACTTTCTGCTGGCTCAAAAGATCAGCCAACGCCCATGTTTCCAAAAGGCTGGACTGTAAAAATGGAAGGAATGAAAGTGATGCCTTAATGAGTTTATTTTTGTCTGTTCGAGGTGGCGTCTTCTGTCTGTTCGAGCGAAGACGAGAACCAGATGAGTTTGGCATTACCAATAATAATCAAACCTTTGCATGAGTCTCGTCTACGCTCGACTAGACGGAGTTTGTTTGTTTGAGCGGTAGCCGAGAACTATGTGAGATTTTCAATACCAATAATAATCAAACCTTTGCGTGAGTCTCTTTTACGCTCGACTTGACGGAAATTCGTCCGTTCGAAATAGCTTCAATGAAACCGTAAATAAATTCAAATCCGCAAAGTCTCTTCCGGAAACTCTGCGGATAATGAAGGTACTTTTGCTCGCTTTTTTTAAGAATTACTTATTTCTCAGTTTTACCTTTTCCGGTGTCTGTTTTCTCTATTTCTTTTGGGTCGCCTTTTAAGTAATTGGGTAGGTTAAGGCCTGCCATTTCAAACAAATCATTTAGCGGTGGTACGGTTTTCATCATGCCTGATACAAAATTTGCGGTAGAACCTTGGCCATTTCCTGTGTCTGCATTTCCAGAGTCCCACACCGTGATTTTGTCTATTTTGATGTTTTTAACAGCTTCTACTTGCGTTTTTACAAGCTCAGGTAACTTTTCAATCAATAGCAACTGGAAAGCCTTTGATGGATCACCGCCTGCTGCTTCTACCACTTGCTTATATCCTTCTGCTTGTTTGGTCAATATCTCAAAAAGTCCTTTTGCCTCTGCTTCCATTTTAGCAAAAATAGCATCGGCTTCACCTTTGGCTTGTTCTCTGATTCGCTCCGCTTCGGCTTGTGCGTCTATTATGGCCCTTTGTTTGGCTATTTGTGCCGGTATTACCACGTTGGCATTTTGAGTAGAACGCTCTCTTTCCGCCCTTGCGGCTTCTGCTTTTTGCTCTGCCACGTATGATTCCTCTAAGGCCTTAGCTTGTTGTACTTTTTCTGATGCTATGGCGGTTCGCATGGCCTCTGCTTCCCTTTCTCTTCTGAGTGCGTCTGATTGTGCAATTGCTATTTTGGCCTCGTTTTCTCCTCTTACGGCTATAGCGTTTGCTTCCGAAATCTTCACTCTCGTGTCTCTTTCAGCTTCTGCTTTACCTATCGACTCGTCTTTTGCAGCCGAAGCGATACTTATTTCTCTATCTTTTTGCGTGATGGCAATTTTTACGTCCCTGTCTCTGTGCGTCTCAGCTATTTGGGTATCTTTTTCTCTGTCAGCAAGTGCCTTACCTGTCTCACCGATTTTTTCTTGTTCGGCTACGCTAATTTTGGCTTCGTTTATGGCTTTTGCAGCTGCTTCTTTACCCAATGCTTCTATGTAACCCGACTCGTCTTTTATATCCGTAACGTTAACGTTTATTAACTTTAAGCCGATTTTCTTTAGTTCGCTGTCTACGTTTTTCGAAATATTATCTAAAAACTTGTCTCTGTCTGAGTTTATTTCTTCGATAGTCATGGTGGCAATAACCAATCTCAACTGACCAAATAAAATGTCTTTGGCTAATTCTTGAATTTGCTCATATGATAGGCCCAATAGTCTTTCTGCAGCCGTGTTCATGTTGTCAGATTCGGTAGAAATAGCGATAGTAAATCTACATGGAACGTCCACTCTGATGTTTTGGCGACTTAATGCATTCGTTAAATTGGCTTCAATAGAAAGTGGTTTTAGATCCAAAAACGCGTAGTCTTGGAAAACGGGCCACACAAAAGCTCCACCACCGTGAATACACTTGGCAGAGGTACCACCTGTTCTACCATAAATTACCAAAATCTTGTCTGAAGGGCATCTCTTGTAGCGAGAGATGAGGGCGGTAATAGTTACGAAAATAACTACCGCGAATACTACGATAATAATTAGTGGACTGCTCATTTTTTAGGTTTATATTTTGTTTACTATTACAAGGTCATTGTGCTCTATTTTAGAAACCACCACCAAAGAATTGGCTTTTATTTCCTCATTATTTTCTGTCATTGCCATCAGCTCATGGCTTGAGCCATTTACGCTTATCAATATTTTGCCATGTCCGCTTTTGTTTGCCGGAATGTTGAGATAAACTTCTGCGGTTTTGTTTAGCGTGTTTTCTATTTTAAAGCTATTGTCTTCTGAAAGTTTGAGTAGTTGTTTTATGATAAAAAAGAATGCAGCCACAAATAAAACTCCAATTAAAATGGAAATCAAAATAAGCAATATAGGGCTTTGGATTAATGAGAAAAAAGAGATTCCTGTCCAGCTAAAACCCAATAAGAAGTTAATAAGATTTCGAAGAGAGAACAACTGAAATGGGGCATCTGCTCCGTCCATATCGCCATTAAAATCTGGTTCTAAGCCATCTGTGGCGTCTGCACCAAGAAAAGTGATGATGGTTTGAATTACAAAAATTAGGCTTATGGGTATCGCGATATACCAAAAAGTGCGAAGTAGTGGTTCTAGGGTATTTAAAAAATCCATTTATGAAAAAATAAGTTTGCGAAATTGTACCCCAATTTAAGCCTAAAGTTTAAATCTAAAGCGTTTTGTTCGAAATATTTTATTCAAAAATTAAGCAATGTGTAAGGCTATTAATTAAAATTTTTTTTCTTGGGAATTACTATTAATTTTTTGTAATTCTCTGTCCGTTCATTTGGCATTTGAGAATCTGATTTGTTTAGCAAAGCCTAATAAAATTGAACCTTTGCTTGAGTCTCGTCTACGCTCGACTTTACGGAGTTTGTCCACTCTAACATAAAAAAAAGGGCCGAAGCCCTTTTTGATATTCCTATTATGATTTCTTAGTGAATTTCGTTAGAATCACAATTTGTGTTCCGTTTACTTTTCCTTCGATATGTTCGTGATTGTCAAATACTAATCTAATGTTTCTTACGGCTGTACCTCTTTTGGCGGTAAATGTCGTTCCTTTTACGTTAAGGTCTTTGGTGAGAACGACGGTGTCGCCGTCGGTAAGTAAGGCTCCGTTGCTATCTCTGTGCACAGGGTCGCCTTCACCTTCGGGTACGTCAAGTCCTGCTTGTGCCCATGTCATATTTTCATCTTCCAGATACATCATATCTATCAAATCTCCCGACCAGCCTTCTGGTCTAAGTCTGTCGAGCATGCGGTAAGCCAAAACTTGTACTGCAGGCACGGTGCTCCACATGCTGTCGTTTAGGCATCTCCAATGGTTGGCATCTGTGAGGTTTTTGTCGTCTATCTGCTCAATGCATGTTTCGCAAAGTAAAGCATAGCTGTCTGCTGAATCAGAAGGAGCGTGGCTCACTTCATATACTTGGAGGCTGTCTGTTGCTCCGCATAATTCACATACTCCCGCACCTCTTTCCTTTACTTCTTTCTCAAAATCTGCCATTTATATCGTGTTTATTATTTCGAGGCGTAATTTACGTTTATTTTTTGGCATAGTGAATAGGTGATTCATTCTCCTTTCATAAAAAAAGAAGTTTTATTTCTCCTCTTATCAAGGCTTTATTTTCTGCTCTACAAGAAAAATTTCAAAGCCGAAGCAGCTACGATCACAATAAGAAGTCGGTAAATCCAGAGGTTTGCGTTTGGGATTTTGGAGATGTATTTTACCCCAATCCATGCACCAATGGCTTGGAAAACACCCATCAATATGCCGTAACCGAAGTGCACTTTTCCATAAAAAATAAAAAGTGCAAGTGCTGGAGCTGTAAATGCTAAAACTAAAGCAAGTTTGAGCCCATTGCTTTGTGTGAGGGAATATTTAGAGACCAAAACTAAGCCCGCCAACAAAAAGAAACCGACCCCGGCTTGCAGAAAACCACCGTAGATTCCTATTAAGAAAAACACGATAAAAGAACCGATGGTCTTATTCTGATTTTTGCTTATGTCTTTATCTGTAATGAGCCATTTGTCAGGTTTGAAAAGTAAAATAAGCAACATGAAAACCATCAGGCCACCTATGGTGTAGTTCATGGTTTTTTCGTCTAAGTCTACCGCTATTTTCGAACCTAAAATAGCACCTAACACCGAGGGTATGATAAGCCAAAGCGAATCCTTGAATATCTCAGGTTTAGATTTGGCGTAAGTAGTAGTTGCAACTAAACTTTGGAGAAAAACTCCAATCCGGTTTGTAGCATTGGCCACAGATGGGCTAAGGCCGCACATAAAAATAAAAATCGGGAGCGTAATGAGTGAGCCACTACCCGCAATGGTATTGATAATGCCAGTTAGCACACCTACCACCATAAATATGAGAAACTGCCAGAGATTGAGGTCTATGTTAAATAAATGTTCCAAATAAAACTATTGTTTAAGTCTGTAACTTAGAGTTAGGTTGATTTGTCTAGGTCTAAACTGCCTGTTGCTTACGGTATAAAACCCAGGGCCTTTGCTAATGGTTCGCATCCAACGGCTGTTAAATATGTCTAACACAGAGAAGTTAAGCGAGCCTTTTTTGTTCCATATGTCTTTTTTGAGTGAATAATCAAAAAACAAGATCCCTTTTCTGCTTCCTTGAGCCGTTTTTTGGGCGGCATCGTAATTGGTTCTCAGCTGCATGTCGAATCCTTTAGGCAATATAAACCTCGACGTTTGGCGAGCAAACCAGCTGTTAGTTTTTGTTACGTACTGAGCTTCAATATTGCTGCCGTCAATGTCGGCATGAAACAAATTGAAGTTGAAGTCCAGTTTCCACCATTTTACGGGGGCATAATTACTCGTAAATTCCAGACCATAGGCTTTCTCAGAATTCAAGTTTTCGGGCATTGAGGTTGAAAAGCCATTGCTGTCTACTCTTCTTATGCTGAAAATATTGTCTTTGGTGTTTCTATAATATACCGATGATGTTACCGATCCTTTTTCAAAATTCACCAAATGCCCAAGTTCTATTACGTCGCTATATTCGGGATTAAGATTTGGATTTCCTGAAAAGAAATTTCGGCTATCAGAAAGCGTCATAAATGGACTTAAGTCGTTATAAACGGGTCTTCTGATGCGTCTGCTATACGATAGCTGTAAAGAGTTGTCTTTATTTAGGGAATAGGTAAAGTGTGCACTGGGAAACAAATTGGCGTAGTTTCTTGGGTTTACCTCATTCGTTTTTCTCAGTGTGGTACTCACGTTGGTGGTTTCGGCTCGAAGGCCTATCTGATACGACACCTTTTTAGTTTTGTTTGAAATAATCCCGTAGGCCGCACTGATGTCTTCTTTGTAAATAAAATAATTATCAAGCCAAGCTATGGGCACTTCGCCGGTAGGGGTGACGTCGTTTACTACATAATCATTCACCATGTTTCGTAGCGAAGTTCGGGCTCCCATCTCAAATTTTCCGTCTTTGGCAAACGGATGAACATAATCTAGCTGAAGCAAATATTGTTTCTCAAACTCGTCGTTTACCGAAGTTTGCACAAATGTATTGGGTGTATCCATACTTCCATTTGGAAGCGTGCTATTTTGAGTAAAAACTTGGTCTGAATTTTCGAAGTGATCTAAAAATCGAAATTGTGCATTTAGCTCTTGTCCTTTTTTATTAAATTCTTTCTTGTAGCTCAGCACATATTCTGACATTGGCTCTTTCTCTTGCTCGTTTTGTATCCTGCCGATAGATCGCAATGGATTACTTAGAGTGTTTAAATAGTCGTCATAAATATTGAGTGTATGTCTTTTTCCGCCAGCTCTACTAAATAAGTATGAAGCCGTAAGTATACTTTTTTCGGAGAAATAATAATCTAAACCTCCTCTGATGTTATTGTCAAAACCAGATACAGTTCCTGAGTTTGTTTGGCTTAAAATTTTCACTGAATCCTGAACAGTGACTTCCTGATAGGTATCGCCTCGGTATGGGTTTTTGCGGTAGGCGAGGCCATAGTTTACAAAGAAATTGACCTTTTTGTGTCTGTAGTTTACATTCGCTCCAATTCCAAAGTTTGCAGGATTGCCCGTAATAACTTCAAACGAGCCATTAAAACCACTTTTTGAGTCTTTTTTTAGAATAATATTTATAATTCCGGCTTGTCCTTCTGCTTCGTATCTTGCTGATGGATTGGTGATTACTTCCACACGTTCTATCATGCTGGCTTGTAGTTGTCTTAGGCCTGCTCCACCTTTAAACGAAACCATTCCCGAAGGTTTGCCATCTATTAGTATTCGTACGTTTTGACTACCGCGAAGCTTTATTCCGCCATCTGGCTCCACCGTAACTGACGGGATATTCATCAGTATGTCTGATGCAGAGCCTCCTCGGTTGGCTAGGTCTTTGCCTACATTAAACACTCGCTTATCAAGCGAAAGCTCCATGCTGCTCTTTTCGGCTTGCACTACCAATTCATCTAAAGCTTTGTCTGAGCTAAATAGTTTTACTTGACCTACTTCTAGTATGGATGAGTTGAGTTCTATTTCAGGGCTCGTGTATTTTCTGTAGCCCACAAATTCTATCTCGAAAGTATATTTACCCTTTGGAAGTGTAAACTCAAAGTCTCCTTTGTCGTTGCTAACATTGCCGGTGATAAGTTTTTGATTTTGAAATATTTTTACACTCGCAAAACTCATAGGTTCGGAGGTTTGACTGTCCACAATTTGACCTTTTAGAATTCCGGAGTTTTGAGCCAAGACATTAAGACTCAATAGAAATAGGGCTCCCCACGAAAGAAGTAGTTTTTTAGAATAGAACATGTATTTTGGTTGAATATATAAGTTGTAAATATATTATTTTTTTGGCTGATTTTAAGTGTATTATCGACACATACCCATTATTTTTCTACCAAAAAAACAAAATGCCCGAAGATGTTAATCCTCGGGCAAAATGTATATCAATAAAAATATACGTTTATTTTATTTCAAAACTATACGGAAGTTTCGCCTGTAGCTTATCCATACGTTGTAAGTTTTTGATTTCAGTGGCCAATGGAGCAAATACCCCTAAGTATTCTTTCACCTTAGCATCTTCCTGCGACTTGTTGATTTTTGACATTATTTGCTCAAAATCAGATTTTGGATACGGATAGTATTTTACTTGATAATCGCCTGCTTTTAGTTTTACTTTTTTGGCTGCTATCGCAATGGCGTCGTCTATGCCGCCCAATACATCCACTAAGCCGTTTTCTTTGGCTTGGGCACCTGTCCAAACTCGGCCACCTGCTATGGCTTTCAGTTTGTCTATCGGCATGTGTCTTCCCATAGCGGCTTTGCTCGTAAAGGTTTCGTAGCCTCTATTTACCATGTTTTGAATCATCATTTTTTCGGCATCGCTCATTTCTCTCGTTAGGGCTGGGCTATCCGCAAACTCGTGGGTTTTTACACCGTCAAAGGTTAATCCAAGTTTATTATTAAGCAAGTCTTGGGCATTAAACAGCATTCCGAAAATTCCGATAGAGCCCGTAATAGTGCTTGGTTGAGCCACTATAGTGTCGCAGCCCATCGCCATGTAATATCCACCCGAAGCGGCCACATTTCCCATTGAAGCTATCACTGGCTTTACTTTTTTGGTAAGTTCTATCTCTCTCCACATTACGTCAGAGGCCAATGCACTCCCTCCCGGAGAGTTGATTCTAAGTACTATCGCTTTGATTTTCTTGTCTTTACGAGCCTTTCTTATTTCTTTCAAAAAGCTTTCAGAACCTATGCTTCCGTTTTCGCCTTCCCCTGAAAATATCTCTCCTTCGGCTACTATCACGGCTATTCTATTGTCTCTTGAACCTTCTTTTACAAACTTTTTGGCTTTGGCATAAGCACCTAGTTTTACATAAGATATTTTACCCGAATCTTTAACGCCAAGTTCTTTTTTAATGCTTGCTTCGTATTCGTCTTCGTAGCCTACGTTTGTCAATATTTTATATTTTACGGCGTCAGCTGGAGACTGTATCAAGGCTTTGTTTAGAATCACATCTATTTCGGCACGAGTCATTTTTTTAGACTCGGCTATTTGTCCATAAATACGGTCTGCTATTGAATTAAGGTAAGAAGAAACCTGCATTTTGCTCTCAGGGCTCATTTGTTTTAAGAAATAAGGCTCCACAGCACTTTTAAATTCTCCCACTCTAAATATTACGGGTTTTACACCCAACTTGTCAAACATGCCTTTCAGGAATGTTACTTCAGAGTCAAGTCCGTTAAATTCGATGCCTCCTGCTGGGTTTATGTAGCTTTTGTCTGCCACAGATGCCAAATAAATCGCTTTTTCGGTCATTATTTCAGCATAGGTATTTACAAATTTCCCTGATTTTTTAAAGTCTATTAGTGCACTTCTAACCTCTTCTAAAGCCGCAAAGCCCGCCATTGGGTTTTCTAGTTTTATGCTGATACCTTTGATGTTGGGGTCAAGGGCAGCATTGGCAATCGCTTCTTTTATTTGGGTTAAGCCAATTTTTGGATCTGAATTTCCCAATAACTCCGTAAAAGGGTCGTCTTTTGTAGAAGTTTCGGTTATTGTACTGTTTAAGTCTATTTTTAAGACTGAATTTGCATCTACTGTAGTTGTGTCTGAACCGCTAGATAGCATTGAGCCGATTCCGGCCAGGATTAAAACTGAAACCACAAAAAATAGGAACATGCCTATGATGGTGGCCAAAACATATTTCAAAAACTGTAACATGTGATAATTATTAGTGTTATTTTTAAAAGTAAATCAAAAGTAGGAAGGCGAAAAGTAGCTAAACTATATTATTTATCAAAAGGTAAGATGATAATATAAGTGGCGAAATAAGTATTTGTAAATTTTCAATGAATTATGGCAAAAGTAAGTTTTGAATCGGTTTTTCAAAAGTTTGAGAAAATGGGGGAGAAAACTGGGTGGACGTACCTGGAGGTTGAAGCCGAAATTGCGAGACAAATAAAGCCCGATACCAAGACCAGTTTTAGAGTAAAAGGGTTTATTGGCTCCACCAAAATCTCATTTTTGGCGTTATTGCCGATGGGCAACGGGGATTTTATATTGCCCTTGAATGCCGAAATTAGAAAAACCTTGCACGTTAATTTAGGTGAAAAAGTTATTCTTTCATTAGAAGAAGACACAGAGGAGCGAAGTCTTGACGGTGATTTTTTAGCTACTCTTGAGTTAGAGCCACACGCTTTGCGTTTTTTTGAAACTTTGCCCAAAGGGCACCAAAGATATTTTAGTAATTGGATTTCTTCAGCCAAAACCATCGAAACCCGAACAAAACGAATCTCTATGGCCATTGAAGGCCTAAACCGAGAATTGGGCTATGGAGAAATGATCCGATATTATAAAGCTAAAAAAGATAAAGAACTTTAGTTTACACAACCTCCTGTGGTAGCCGTAAAAACTGTTCCTTCATTTGTTTTAAATCCAGGTAATAATTCCACTGTTTTGCCTGCCGAGTAGGTCGCTTTTCCACTCAGTATGGCATTTGTAGCGGCAATTTTGCTCGAACTTTCTTTTGTAACTACTCCTCCCTTTATGTCGTCAACAGACGAAGCCAGGGTTAAATTTGTAGGGCAGGTTATAACCGTCACAGTACCTTGTGATCGAGTTGTACTTTCGCAGTTTACGGTGCAGCTTGCATAATAGCTCGTAGTTTGGCCCAATGCGGGGCTTGTATACGAGTTTGCAGTGGCCAATAGTGTGCCGTTTGTAGCTGCCGAATACCATTTTACTGTTCCGCCGGTACAGTTTGTTGCTGTTAATGTGGCCGTTTGACCACTGTTTACGGTGGTGGAGCTTACGGTTGGTGCCGATGGTGGCGTACATGGTACCGAAATCATGATGCTATAATCTTCGGCTTGGCCTGATCCTGTAGCGTTTCCGGGTAGCGAACAAGAATTTAAAGTTGAGGAAGGGTCGCTCATCACTCTGATTCTTAAGGGTTGGTTGGTCAATACACCCGAGTTGGGTGGCGTGTAAGTAAATGCCAGTTGCCTAGGAGAGCCCGAGGTGGTTCCTGACGCAATGGTTTCATTGGCATCTGTAAAATCGCCATCGTTGTTGTAGTCAATATATACTCTTACGGGGTTTTGATTTAATGTTTTTACTGTAACCGGATAGCTTTGCCCTCTTGATACGGTTATCATCTGATTGCAGGCATTGTCTATATAGAAATAGCCGTCTACGCCCGTTACAGAACTCTTTGAAATCACCTGGTTGTTAAAACTAAACTCCGTTACTCCGTAAGAATAATTGGTTGACCCTCCTACAGTTGGTATGCATGCCGCTGCAATAGCAGTGCTCGGAGGAGGAGTTAACGCTTGTGAAGTTAAAAGACTTGATCGCGTTGTTAATAAACTTGCCCTAAATCTATCTTTTTGATCTGCTGTAAATAACAGGGAGCAAGCATCGTAGGTATAGTTCATGATGTTATAGCTCAAATTTCCATACGGATTTCCAGTACATGGGTTTATGGCATTGTATGATGTTTGGCAGTTTGAGCTAATAAAAGTACCGCCTACATGCATGGGGTCTGTGTCTGCACAAGCGTCGCCATCGCTGTATGGGTTTGTGTTTGCTGGGCAAGTGTAGTTAGGTTTTGTGCCTCCAGAGCCATTAAAGGTATGATAAATATTGAAGGCATGACCAAGTTCATGAATTAGCAAAGTACTTCCGTTATCTTTCAGTCTAGGGGCTATCATAATGGCTCCATCTACACTTGCAGGAGCACCTGGAAAATATGCATAACCTACTACGCCGTTGTTTACTTTACCATCTATTTCGTTTACTATCCATAGGTTATAATAGTTTACATTTCCCCAGTTCGATACCGCTTTTGCCACTTCTTCGTCAATGCCGTTGCTGTTTGCATAGTTTAGGCCATTTGCCACATAGCCGGCATTACTACTCATGTTTATGCGGTTTATGCCCGTAGTGGCTTGGCAGTTTGGGTCTCTTTTGGCCAAAGCAAACTGTACGTTAATATTTTGGCTAAGGGTATATCCTGTACCTGCCCTAAGCTGATTGTTGAGGTTTGCTATTATGGTATTTATTTCGGAATCGGTCAGCAAGGTGCTGGTGTTAGATGGCTCAAGAATGTGAATCACTAATGGAATGGTATAAACAGTTTCGGTAGCGTTTACACGTGATTTTTTAGCTTTTTCTATAAAAGTTTTTATCTGATTTTGTCCATCTAAAAAGTTACTTCTGTAAGTTTCAGACGACTTTAGCAGTTCTTTATGCACGAGGTCGGTGCCACAAGGCTCTACAGATTGAGCAAATAAATAAGTAGACAGCATACTAAATAATAATAGTAGTGTCTTAAAGAGAGTTTTATTCATTGGAAAGCGTCTTTTTTTAGCCTTCAATTTTTATGGGTAATTGATTTAACGGTCAAATTACCTAAGCCAAAATCATTCCAATATGTATTATTTCCTCTGCTTTATTTTATAAAGTCATCTATAAGTTATGCAACTACTAACAGCGGTACTTTTAGTCTATGGCGTACATTGTCTACGGTACTTCCAAATATCAGGTCCTTGATACCCTTGTGGCCATGCACACCCATTATAAGTAGGTCTATTTCATTCGCTTTTGCTATTCTTGAGATTTCATTCGAAGGGTTTCCAAAGCCTATCTCTATTTTTACCTGATAGCCTAAGTTTATTAAGGTTTCTTGGTATTTGAGTAGGCTGTCTTTATCCAGTTGGGTTTCGTGGTCGTCGGTGTGTTTTCCCAAATACCTAGCAGCGGCACTTTCTACTATATGAATAAATATATATTGTGATTGTTTTCCTCCTTGGTTTAAGGCACTTCTTATTATCTCCTGATCGTTTCCAGTAAAATCAATAGCGATACCTATATTTTTATAACTCATTTTCTCTATTACTTCCAGATTTAGAGCTTGTCCATGCGGAATGGTGATGTCTTTTTCTCCGGTTTTACTGATAAATGGATGCACAAAAACATAAACCAATAAGGCAAAGCATGCCAATGCAAGCGGAATTACGAAAAGGTAAATCCAGATTTTGTTTTCTCCTGCACTGCCTATCCAGCCTGATATTTCGTCTATAACCAAGTGAATGTTTAAATATACTATTATAGCAGCACTAAGCCATGCCAAAACTTTAACCCAGGTTTTGATGGCAAACTCTTTCATGAGTTTTTTGTCTGAATTAAAATGTATCAGCGGAATCACAGCAAAGCCTAGTTGTAAACTCAACACCACCTGACTTAATATCAGTAGACTACCCAAAGCCTCGTCTCCAAAATATAAAATGGTAAACATGGCCGGCACTATAGCTAATAGTCTCGTTATCAGTCTTCTTAGCCAAGGGCGTATTCTTAGATTTAAGTGGCCTTCCATTATTATTTGGCCTGCCAATGTTCCGGTTATGGTAGAACTTTGTCCGGCTGCTATTAGGGCTATCGCAAAAAACATAGGTGCTGCTTTTCCAAAAAGATTAAATAAGAGTTTTGAAGCATCCTGAATCTCAGCGATGTGATAATATCCGTTTACATAAAAGGCGGCTGCAGCCAAAATCAGGATGGCGGCATTTACAAAAAAAGCCAAGTTTAGGGCTATGACAGTATCAAAAAAGTTGAATCTTATGGCGTTTTTCATTCCTTCGCTCGTTTTGTCAAATTTCCGAGTCTGTACCAGCGAAGAGTGTAAATACAGGTTGTGCGGCATCACAGTAGCTCCAATGATTCCGATGGCGATATAAAGTGCATCTCCTGAAAGATTAGAAGGCACGAAACCCGTGATAACATCGGAATATACGGGCGAGACAATAAACATTTCTACCAAAAACGAAAATCCGATAATGGAAACCATGGAAATAATGAAAATTTCCATTACCCGCATGCCTTTGTCTAATAAAAACAGCAGAAGAATAGTGTCAAGGGCAGTTATGGCTATTCCCCAAATCAATGGAAAGCCAAAAAGAAGATTTAGTCCGATCGCCATTCCGACTATTTCGGCCAAGTCGCAGGCCGCTATTGCTATTTCAGCCAGAATATACAGGGGGATGTTCGCCCATTTTGGATACGCATATTTTGAGGCTTGGGCGAGGTCTAAGCCCCTGACTATGCCCAAACGGGCACTCAAAGACTGCAAAAGCACCGCGATGAGGTTTGACATAAGTAAAACCCAAATGAGCTTGTAACCAAACTGAGAACCTCCGGCAATGTCTGTGGCCCAGTTACCCGGATCCATATATCCCACACTGACCAAATATGCAGGTCCCAAAAACGCCAATATTTTTCTCCAGCCTTTTTTATTAGTATTTACACTCGAATGTACCTCGCTTAATGACTCTGACTTCATGAATATCGCTTTGCTAAAATTATTTCAGTAAAAATACAAACTTAGATGAGTCTAACAAATAAGTTCGCCTTATTTTTTATCCAAATGCCTTTTATTTTATAGTACTTAAATTTTAAAATTCGCTGTTTCAGAAACTCTAGTTTACTATATTGGTAAATAATCGTAATTTTGAAAGAAAAAAGATAAATGAAGTTTGTTGCTAAGTTTTTTGTGGGAATTGCCATTGCAATAGTTGTAGGCTTGCTTTATGCTGCCGTAAAGTACTTTTTTTTAGGAGACTTTGGCATAGAAAAAAAGGTGTTGGCGGCTTTTATGTTGGCCATTATCACAATTCCGATAATGGGGAGGTTTTGGCAAGTACTCAAAAATAAAGATTGATTAATCGTCTTGATATTGGTCTAAAACCAAGTTCATTTCAAAACCTTTTCCTACCAAATATTTAACCGTCTTTTGTTTTTTAATCAAGCGGTTTGGCTCGTTTCTAAGGTCGTTTTTTTTATATGCGATTAACTGATCTATCGTGTCAAAATAGTCTTGGTCGTCTATTTCTTTCATGCCAGATTCTATACAATACTTACTTAGGCCTTTGCCTTTTAACTCAAAAAGTATTTTTCTTTTTCCCCATTTTTTTACGCGAAATTTTCCTCCTGCAAAAGCCTTCGCATATCGCTCCTCGTTTATGTAGTTTTCGGTGATTAGGTAGGCAATCACCTGTTCTGCTTTGTCTCCAAACACTTCCCACTCGCGGAGTCTTTTTCTCACTTCTGCTTGTGTGCGTTCTTGATAAACGCAGTAGTTCGCAGCTTTTACTAAAAGAGAAGTGTCCAATTATTCGATGGGTTAATTTTTAAAATGCCAAATATCTAAAGTTTGAAGTTTAAATTCCAGTTTTCATTTCAAAAATCGTTTTCAAATTCTAATTTGGGTAAAAAAAATGTATTATCTTTTTTGGTTTAGCCGATATGATATTTCAAAAAATTAGGTTAAAAATCACCTTTAACTTAGGAAAGCAGCATCACGGAAATTCCGATTAATTCTTTAAATTGAGCATTAATTTCAACCTAAAAAATATAACACGCATTGGGAATTCAAAAAGTAGCGATAGTGACAGGGGCAGGGCAAGGTATCGGCTTGGCGGTGGCTCTCAAATTTGCTTCTGAGGGAGTAAAAGTGGTTTTAAATGACCTTGATGCTGATTTGTGCTCGACTGCATGCCATTCTATTAATAACACCTACCCAAATATGGCCCTTGCGGTTGCAGGAAATAGTGCCGAGGTTTCAGTGATTGATTCCATGATTTTTGAGGCAGTAAAAAACTTCGGTCGCCTAGATATTGTAGTTGCAAATTCGGGAATTACTCGTTTCGGCGATTTTTTGACTTTCTCCGAAAAAGACTTTGAAGACGTGAGTGAGGTTAACTTAAAAGGGACATTTTTTTTATGCCAAAAAGCGGCTATTCAATTGATTAAGCAAGGCGGAGGTGGCAGTATCGTGCTGATGTCTAGCGTGGTGGGACACTTGGCTCATAAAAACTTGGCAGCATATGCCATGACCAAAGCCGCCATAGAAATGCTGGCTAAAAACCTAGTGGTGGAGCTTTCTAAATATAAAATAAGGGTAAATACGGTAGCACCTGGAGCTACACTTACCGAACGCACCTTGGAAGATCAAGCCTATCATAAAACCTGGTCACAAATAACGCCATTGGGCATACCTGCAGAGGTAAATGACATAGCAGAGGCCGTTTGTTTTTTTTGTTCAGATGCCGCAAAACACATCACCGGCCAAAGCCTCGTGGTAGACGGCGGCTGGACCAGCGTGGGCATTCAGCCTGATTGATTTTACAGTGAGAGAGCTTCTAGCAATTCGATGTATTTTTCAATTCCGCTTTTGATTTCTTGTAGGTAGATAAACTCATCGGCTGTGTGTGAGCGAGCAGAATCTCCTGGGCCAATTTTTATACTTTTATAAGGCATCAAAGCTTGGTCAGACAGCGTAGGCGAACCGTATGCTTTCATTCCGAGACTTAGTCCTTTTTGCACAATCGGGTGCTCCATGGCTATTCCTGAAGGCTGTAAACGTACTGAGCGAGGTTTCACTTCAGATTTTACACTGCTTTTTATTATTTCTAAAGTCTCTTCAAGTGTATAAGCGTCAGTGGCTCTTACGTCTACCACAAAACTGCAAACGTCAGGCACCACGTTGTGCTGGCTGCCTGCATTTATTTGGGTTACGCTCATTTTTATGGGCCCAAGGCTTTTGGATACTTTAGCAAATTCGTATTTCTTAAACCACTCAATGTCTTCTAGAGCTTCATAAATAGCATTTTTGCCTTCATTTCTGGCGGCATGCCCCGCTATTCCTTTTGCTGTAACATCTAAGACTAGCAAGCCTTTTTCGCCTACAGCCATATCCATCAAAGTAGGTTCGCCCACTATGGCGAGGTCTATTTTGGGAAGGTGTTTTACCAGCAATTCCATGCCGTTTACTCCCGATATTTCTTCTTCGGCTGATGCCGCAAACACGAGGTTGAATGCTAGATTTTCTTTCTCATAAAAATATAAAAAAGTGGCCAAAAGGCTTACTAATGGTCCGCCTGCGTCGTTGCTACCAAGTCCGAAAAGTTTCCCGTCTGCTATTTGAGCTTTAAACGGGTCTTTGGTATAAGAAATATTTGGCTTTACGGTGTCGTGGTGAGAGTTTAAAAGTATAGTCGGAAGGGCAGCATCGAAGTTTTTATTTTTTGCAAAAACATTGTTTTTAATACGCTCAAATGGTATGTTTTTTTGATTAAAAAAATCGGTAAACTGATCTGCAGTTTGTGACTCTTCGCGAGAAAGCGAGGGTGTTTCTATTAATTTTTTGAGAAAATCGACTGCAAAACTGTTTAATTCTTCTAATCTTTGACTATCCATTCGTTATTTTTTTTATTGGCAAAAGTAAAATTTACTTACATTCCAACCTATTTCTTTCTTAAAGAATCTATAGTATATCAGTAAAGTTTTTTAATAACAGCTGTTGAAATTATTTTTTTAATAAAAATCCAAAATCAAATGAAGTATTTAATTGGCGTATTGTTATTGGGAATGGTGGCTTGCACCAAAGTAGAAGTTGCCGCCGATGGGATTGTAGGAAACTGGAATTGGGTACAAAGCCAAGGGGGAATAGCCGGAGTAACCATAAAAGCAAACGAAAACAACAAGCGAACTATGTTTTACGGAGGTGACTTAACCTACCGTTTTTTTGAAAATGGGGTAGAAAAAAGTTCAGGTACCTATAAGCTAACCACAGGAAAATCAATCACAAGCACCGAAGTTGTGCCGCTCATAGAACTTAGTTCAAACGGAATAGGAAAAATGTCATATCACATCTCGAGCGATACTTTATATCTATTTGACGAGGTTTATGATGGTTTTGGGCACACCTATGTGCGAGCAAAATAATTACAGAATAACAAGCACACCCACCCAATGAAGTATGGCGGCCGCCAATACAAACATGTGCCAAATGAAATGATTGTACGGAATCTTTCTGTTTTGATAGAATATTACGCCTATTAGGTAGGAAAGCCCACCAGCTAGTATAAAATAAATGGCTTTCTGCGGTATGCTGTGCCAAAAGTCGGTACCTAAAAACACCACCATAGAGCCAATGAAAATGTAAATTAGGCTAGAGAGTAATCTGAATTTTCCGGTGAAAAATATCTTTTTGATTATGCCCAAAGCAATGAGCGTCCACTGAATACTTAGAAACCAAACCGCCGTGTTGTTTGGGGTATATTTAACTACAAAAGGCACATAGGAGCCTCCTATTAAGAAAAATATACTGATGTGGTCAAACATCCGAAGTGTTTTTTTGACTTTGGGATTGTCAAAAGCATGGTAAAGTGTGGAGGTGGTAAAAACCAAAAGCATCGTAAAGGAATAAAACGCCACAGCAAACACAAAAGAATCGTTGTTGTTTTTGGTTGCCAAGCTTATCAAAAGTGGGCTCGCTATTACGGCAAATAGTATTCCAAAACCGTGCGAAAGTGAATTTGCGATTTCGGCCTTTAGTGAAGCTGGTTTTTCTTCTTTCAATTTCTTGTTATTTTAGCGAAATGTATGTGCCGGCCTGCCCTTGTTCTATGGCTTCATGAAGTTGCTCCGCCTGACAAATGATAACATTTTTTACACCGGCTCTCACGGCTGCAAATGCATTGTCAAGTTTAGGAATCATTCCTTCATAAATCACCCCTTCAGATTTGTATTTTTCGTAGGTTTCGGGCACCAACTTTGATATAACGGAGTCGTCGTCTTCGGGGTTCGACAAAACGCCTTTTTTCTCAAAACAATATACCAGATTTACGTCTGCATGCGAAGCTAACGCTGTAGCCACCGCTGACGCTTGCGTATCGGCATTGGTATTTAGCATAAAACCTTGTGGGTCAAATGTTAGTGGAGCAAAAATAGGGGTGATGTTTTGATTGATAAGTGAAAGGATAAAAGTGTCGTTTACCTTTTCTATGTCTCCCACAAAACCGTAGTCGATGGTTTTTACGGGTCGTTTTTTTGCTATAATTACCTGAGCATCAGCTCCAGTAAGGCCTATGGCGTTACAATTGTTTCCTTGAAGTGCAGCCACTATTTTTTTATTAACTAAGCCACCGTATACCATCGTGACCACATCTCGCATTGGTTCGTCGGTGATTCTTCGGCCTTCTACCATGGTGGTTTTTATGCCCAGTTGTTCGGCTAATTTTGTGGCTATTTTGCCACCGCCGTGTATCAATATTTTGGGGCCCTGTAGTTTACTAAAATCACGAAGAAAAGAAGCGAGTTTTTCTTCGTGATCTATTATGTTTCCTCCTATTTTTATTACGTTTATCTGCATATTTCTAATTCTTTTCTTTCACAAAAATCGGAAATTAGATTTAAAATCAGGCTTTAATTTTCATTAAAACCTTCAGATATAGCTTTTCTTAGTGCTTGGTGAGGTCTTAAACCGTTGTTTCTGACTGTTCTAGGTGTTATTTCGTCTCGATTTTCTCTGCCAGTTTGTACTTTTTCAAGGAGCTTTTTGCGATATTCTTCAAATTCTTCGTTGCTCATGCTATTTCGGTTGTTTACGCCACTGTCGTAGCCGTCACTGTAGCTGCTCACTCTGCCAGATTCTATCGTTAGTTTTATTTTTTCGTTTATGGCCAATAGGTCTGCTTCTAACTTCTGTTTTTTGACCGAAAGTTCTTCTAAATTAGGGAAAAGTGCCAAGCGTGCGTCTTCATATTCCAAGGCTTTTTTTGCCGTTATCCATGGTTTTTTAATTTCATTTAAAACCTTTGTATGTTTTCTGATTTTTCGCTGGGCTCGGTTCCGGACAGGGTGCAGCTGTAGCCAACGTTTCCAATATACGTGCAAAATAGGAAAGGCAATGCCCAAGCAAATGGCTCCCGCTAGGGCAAATAACACCCCGCTTAGCACAAAAGAAAGCAGTGCCCAAGGGCTATCCACTAGTTTTTGATTCAGTAGGTCGTATGCTTTTAGTTTTTCTTCTATTTTTTGAGTGATAACCGGATTCGCTACCGCACCCGCATCCGCCACCAAAGGCGTATTTTCTAACTGCAGCGACTTAATTTCTCTGTTTATACTTTCTTTTAGCTTGTCGGTTTTGTAGGCTTCGTACCTAAACCAACCTAAAATGGTAAGTGTACTGATAGAAATCACCAAGAGAATAATCTGAAAATAACCGTAATTCTTTTTAGTTTTTTCATTGTAGTTATTCAAATACGGCTGTTCTATGAGGCGTTCGTAAGCCGGTTTTAGTAACACCGAAACCGATGCCAAACCTACCGCAAAAGCCCAGGCCTCAAAGGTATTTCGGATGTTAAGTGCATAAGCCACAATTTCATGTGAAATGATTAAATCGCCAGCAATAAAAGTAGCCCCAGCCACGAAATATAGAATGCCAGCCAAAAACGGATACGAAGTATGGGTCTTTGCTTTTTCTTCTTTAATTTCTGCTATGCGGTTTTGGTGAAACGCAATCTCATTTTCTTGGTGTTTTACCAAATGGTCCTGTTCTTCAAAAAGCTGTCCTTTGACTTGTTTTTCTTTTAATATTTCAAGAGTCTCTGCTTTTGTTTTGCTTATGGTTTCATTTGTTTCTACAAGCTGCTCTTGGTAGTACTGTTTGGTTTCTGTGAGCCAATCAAAACTCACTTCGCTCGACAGGAACCCTTCGTAATTTGACTTTTCGAGGTTTTCAAGCCCATTTTCAAAGCCTTTATCAAAATCTTCGTTGTTATTTTCTAATGTCATTTTTCTAAAATATTAGATATCTGTGACTTGCTTAATTTATTTTTGTATGCTTTGGCTAAATTGTATTCACTTACAAATAAGCCTATTAGCGTTTCTTTTTGACTCAGCAATGCGTTTATTTCCCCTTCTGCATGATTTAGTTCAGGCACTATTTTCCATTTCTTAATTCTAAGTGCCTCTATTTCGTCTTCCAGCTTGTTTTTGTCTGTGGTCCAGGTGGTGCTCACTGCTTTTTTGTCGCCTTTGAGTGTGTTGTTTTTTGCAAACAATCGCCATTCTGTTTTGAGTTTAGTTATGCTGCTCAGGAGTATTTTTCCCGAAACCATAAACATGAAAAACACAAAAACAAAAAGTGCGATGGCCTTGTAGATGGCCTGATTTTCTACAACCTGCACAAATACAAATAACGATGCCGCAAAAGGCACCCCAAATTCTTCAAGAAGCGATTTCCAAGTCAGTTTTTGCTCACTTTGGTGTAATACTGAAAGTGGGTTATAAAGCGAAAACATACCCGTCAAAAACACACCCCACGAAATATATCTGTGCGATTCAGGAAAGCTGATTTGGAGACTTTGGTCTATTAAAAAATAGTTTCCAAAGCACATGCCGAGCGATATTAACAGGCCGATAGCCACACGCCAAAGTTGCTCGTCTTGAAAATCTGCCGCAGTAGTTGCTTCGCTTTTTTGGATAATGGCCTGCAATTCATTGTGCTTTTTTTCAATAAAAAGATTTAGCTCACCTATTTTTTCTGCCAGTTCTTCTTTGGTTTTCTGCAGTTTAGCCGTCTTTTGGTTGAAATACGCACTTATGATCTGAAGTTTATCGTCCATGTTTGCCTCCGACAAACCAAAAAGTACGCCTTCGTCGCGAAGGGCTTCTTCGTTGGCCAACCAATGCGGAAAGTTAACCTCTGCGATGGGTTCTTGTGAAAGTTTAGGCAATTCTTCAGGGAGGATTTCTTGGGTGAAAACTGTGTCAGTCTCCAAGCTTTCTTCTTTATTTTCTTTCGAAAAAAATGCCTGTAATTTATCTAGTATAGTCATTTTTAACTCGCTTTTTATTCTTAATAAAAATTATAACCATAAAGGTGCCCATAAAAGTATATACGAGGCGAACTATTTGTGATGAATGGCTTTTGCGTAGACTTTTTCTTGAAAATAATCTTAAATAAACTTAGTTAGGTTATAAATTTCCCTAGGTTAATGTATTGAGTATAAGCTAAACTGTTTTTTGGGGAGAAAAAAAGTGATCATTGAGTAGCATGTATAAAGCAGCAAGTATTTAGTACAATGTAACGAGTAGTAGTGAAACAAGTAATGAGCATTAACCATTCAGCATTAACCATTAATAACAAGGGTAGTGCAAAAAAGTATTTTTTCAATGATTTAACCCTTTTCTAAGCCTTTCCCTTTAAATTTGTACCGAATCAAAAAAACTGAAAGACATGGAGCTTTTTTTTAGGAAAATAGGTGAGGGAAAACCATTGGTGGTATTGCATGGCGTATTTGGGTCGTCTGATAATTTATATACAGTCTCAAAAAACATTGCAGATCTAGGCTATGCCGTTTACACCCTCGACGCCCGAAATCACGGGCAATCTCCTTGGTCTGACGTATTTGATTATGATGTGATGGCAGCAGATTTGAATGACTTTTTGAATCAGCACGATATTCAAAATCCCGTAATTTTAGGGCATTCAATGGGCGGGAAAACCGTTATGAACTTCGCCGCCAAGTACGATAACTTCGAAAAGATTATTGTTGTAGACATAGCCCCGAGGTTTTATCCAACCCACCACAATCACATTTTAGCAGGACTTGCGGCTATTAAACTCGACGAACTTAAAAGTAGAAAAGACGCGGATGATATTTTTTCTCAATATGTTTCTGACTTTGGCGAGCGACAATTTATCCTCAAAAACTTATACAGAACAGACGATAATAAATTTGCTTGGCGAATAAATATTCCGGTAATAAGCAAAGAGATATATAAAATTGGAGAGGAAATTACATTCGACAGAATATCTCAAAAACCAGCCATGATCATGCGAGGGAGCGATTCTGGCTATGTAAAAGAAGATGATTTTGAACAATTCAAACAAAGTTTTCCAAATGCCGAACTTGTCACCATTGAAGGTGCTAACCATTGGGTACATGCCTTAAAACCAGCGGAATTTGTAAGCAATGTGGTGAGATTTATAAAAGCGTAATTTCATGAGTTTTCATCAAAAAGAAATAAGACTGCCAGCCTACCGAAGAGGGTTTCATATCGTCACCGACACCATCGTGGGTCACCTACCTGAGCTGAAAACTATTGAGGTGGGTTTTCTTCAAGTTTTTATTAAACATACTTCTGCGAGTTTAACGATAAACGAAAACTGCGACCCCACCGTAAGAGGCGATTTTGAGCGGCATTTTAATTTGCTTTTTCCTGAAGATGCACAGCACTACCAGCACGATTATGAAGGTTCAGATGATATGCCTGCTCATTTAAAATCTTCGACTTTGGGCTGCCAAGTGATGATTCCAATCACCAAAGGAAGATTAAATCTCGGCACTTGGCAAGGAATATATCTGTGTGAACACCGCAACCACGACACAGGCAGAACGCTGGTGCTCACACTGATGAGTTGAGGATCATTATTGCCCCGGATTGTATTTTCTAACTGCGTTTTTCTCTATGTCTTCTGGGTAAAAAAGCACATCTTTAAACTGCCCATTTACAAACATTTCGGCTTGGTCGTTGAAGTTTTTTGAGTTTACATCGCCACTCACACCACCTGCCAATAGCGACTTCGCTTTTATTCTTTCTCCAAATTCTACCGCACACACAAAACTGTTTCCACTATAGCCGTAGCGTTTTTTTGAGCCATTTACTGTCCTGCTATTAAATGATGGCAAGCAACCCCACAGTGCCGACGCATTTCTCATAGCAAAGCTTGGTTGGCTATCGTCGTTTTCGGTTGGGATATTGTTATTTAATCGCTGAAATCTGTTAATCTCACCCCAGGTTACGCCCCATGTTCCAAAGTTTTGCTTCAAGGTGTTAATTACATCTTTCATAGCGGCTATCAGCTCTTCGGGTGAGGCGTTGGCTATAAAATACTTGGTGCTTTCCACTTGGTCCATTTCGCCTTGGTCTACATATATTTTACGGATACTGGGGTTTAATCTTTGTGCCCATTCTATAGCCAATAGTGCCTCAATGGAGTTTTCGTCAACCCTATAATCCCAATCTTTAAACATGTCTCTGATGGGCATAATCTCAAGGTCTACTTTGTCTTTGGTTTTTTCTACAAAACCCGGAATCAGTACCTCAAAAGCCGGCAAAAAGTTATCGTAACCAAGTTTTATAAGCTCATCGAGGTTTATGCTGTCCACTTTGCTGAGCAATCTTGTGGCATTAACTCCTCTAAAGTTTTCGCCATCTGGAGCCATATAAGAGGGGTAGTTGGTTTTGATGGGACTATTGTTTCCGGCAGAAGTAAAAGGTGTAGAGTTACAGTTTTGTATCCAGCCGTTATCTGGGTTGTAAACGTGCACGGTTTCCGAAACCTCGTGTAGGCCTTTATATTCGGTCTCTTTTGTGCTTCCATCTACGGGTTTCGACCAATTGAGTTTAAAGTCTCTAATCGGCATATAGTTTCCGTGCCAATAGGCAATATTTCCTTTATTGTCTGCAAAAACGGTGTTGTTTGAGGTATTCGCCTTTAAATTCATGGCTGCCATGTAGTCTTGCATGCCCTTGGCTTTGGTTCTAATCCAGCTTTGTTCTAAGCTTTTGGCCGCCCTGTTGTATGATTTCAAACTTACCCAATTGTCGCCTTCTATGGCCATTATTGGGCCATGATGGGTGGTATATTCTTTGAAGATTTTAACTTTTATTTTATCATTTTCCAAATATTTTATCTGTATTTCCTCTGTTTTTATGGGTTTAAGCGTGTTTTCGTACTGGTAATAAAGTTTATTTTTACGAGTGGTAACTTTCTCTAAATAAGTATCTGCCACATCGGCATTTGATGAGGTGTGCATCCACCCACAGTAGGGGTTAAAGCCTTGGTAAATAAAGAATTGCCCCCAAGTTACGGCTCCGTATGCGTTAAGCCCTTCGCCACTTTTTACGTGTACTTCAGGCCTAAAATAAAACGTAGTATGTGGGTTTATATATAACATTGCATAGCCACTTTTGCTGAGTTTTGGTGCTATCGCAAAGCCATTTGAGCCAGTTTGTTCGTAGTCTTCATTTAATTTCTTAACTGCACCCACTTTGCTTTCTCCAGCATAAAATGCCTTTAAGTCGCCAATACTCAAGTCGGCGGTGCTGATGGCTCCGATGCTCCCGTCTGTCCATAGTAAAGGGTACCAAGGCTCAAATCTCGTTAAAAGCTTTGGAGCGGTTTCGGGATGTGTATATAAGTAATAATTCATGCCGGCTGCAAAAGAATCGAGGAGTTTTTTCATCCAAGGTTGTGCATTTTTGTAGTCTGCTTTGGCATCGCTTTCTTTTATCAAAATACGAATTTGAAGGTCGTCGTAGAGTTTGCTTTCGCCATATATTTCTGAGAGTCTTCCCAGTTTTTCGAGGTAATTGAGCTCTATTCTTTTGAAGTCATCTTCGCATTGGGCATACATAAGGCCAAATACGGCATCGGCGTCAGTAACACCCTCTATGTGTGGAATACCCCAGTTATCGCGGGTGATAGTTACGTTTTGAGCTTGTTCTTTCCATTTTTCAACTTCGTTTTTTGTGAACTTTTGGGAAAAACCCACAAACGAAATCAGGACTAAAAGAATGGTCTTATACATAGATCAGAGTTTTAAAGGATGAAATGTAGCTTGAATTTAGAGCAAAAAAGTCAGTTGCCCAAACCTAAAGTTTTATCCAAGCCACATTTCATATATGCTGATATCAAAATCTACACGTTTAGTCTTTTGTTTTTTAAGTGAAGAAATACGCCTACTAACACAAAAGCTCCACCAAATAATATGCCGATGGTGATAATTGGATATTGTTCTAATGCCGCACTTCTTTTGATATAAATACCCAAAAAAGCCCACAAAATAGCGGCTGCAATAAACGAGTTTTTCAGTTGGGTGATTGCAAATGCCCCAATGACTCCGCCGATGGCTATCATAATAAACGTCCAGTTTGCTTCTGACATAAAACCTCCCTGCCAGTCTGAACCAACCAAAAGTGCAGTTACATTGGCAATTGTTGCTACGCAAATCCATCCTAAATATACACCAAAGGATGCTTTTGAGAGCGTATCGGAGGTTTTGTTTTCTTGATTTATCAATATTAATGAACCGAGAATCACTAACATTATGACAAGCGAGAGCCAAAGTATTTCATAATGCCAAGCAAATATCCAGCTCGCATTTGCGAAAAAGTTGATAATTATCCATTTACTGACTTCTTTCTTTTTTATCCAAACATTTACCACAAAAGCCAGCAATAGTAAATATATAACGCCCCAAATAGAGAACGTTAGTCCTGCCGGAACAAAGAGATTGGGGTATTGATCTGAAAGTTCGCCTGTGTTTTTGCCATTTAGCGGCAGTCCGTTTGCCAAGCCGTTGCAGCCCAACATGACTATATATGCGATGCTCAATAAGATTCTATTTCCCATTAGTTTTAAGGTTTTAAGGTTTGACAATATACAAGTATACTTATTTGGTTGTGGTTTTGTTGTAAAAGGCATTATTTTAATTTTAGAGAAGTCTATGCAAGTTTAAAATCCATAAGGCATAAACTTAAATTAGCTTTTAAGATGTTTTTTGGAAAAAATACTTAAACCGATCGTGCCATTTTTTAAGGTTCAATATATATCAGACACTATTTTTTTGAAATAAATATTCGCGGGCATTCTGTTTTTTGATGAGAGTGCTTTGATAGAAAGCGGTTAAGCTCTTCAAAGCCCGTATTGTTTTCGGCCAACGCGACATAAAGCCTCCTTGCTCCATTTCTGAAGTCAACACCCAGCACAGACTGAATCCCATACTTTGAGGTAAGCCTCACAAAGCTCAGGCAAGCCGAGGTGTTGTTGATGTCGGTCAAAGCCATCACATCCAAACCATGAGTTTGGCCCATGACCAATAGTTCTTTTTCAGAGAAGGTACCATAACGAAGGGTGTAGTATGTGTGACAATTGAGATATATAATAAGCGAGCTTCCAAAGGCTCATCTACAAGTGATTAAAGACTTCTTAAAAGTTATTGTGAGATAAGGCCATTTCAGCCCCTATTTCTTGTTTCGAAGCAAATGTACTGAGGTGTTCCTTTAGCTCAAATATTTAGCTTTTATTGCTAAATATTTTGTCTTTTCTACTTTAATTATCATATAATCAGAGTCTAAGATGAATATTATTAACTCAGTTATTTACTGAAAAATAAAATATTTTGAAAATATTTTAAAAAAATACATCACCGATATATATAATGTGCTGAAATAAAAATCTTTCATTATGAAAAAAAAGTAAGTTGCCGTCTGGTAAAGTGATTATCTTTGTTGGTCTATTGCTTCTAGTGATATTGAGTAGTTTTAGGTAAGATTCCTGTTGGTTTGGATGGTGTGACTCGGCACCACCAGTAACTTTTGAGGGTAACGGAAATGGAACAAATGGCAATTGTGTGGTTTATCAACCTCAAGAATACAGGTTTTTTTTTGGAATAGTTTTCCGTACAAGAAATGATGAGAATACAGTCGAGTGTCAAGGTGCATATCAATAAGTTTACTTTAATCATCATATTGCTGTTGCATTACGGTAATGTTTTTACCCAAGAATTGATTCGAGTTCAAGGTAAAATTTTAAATACAAGTAGTGTAGGAATTCCCTTTGCCTCCGTTTCAACAAAAAACAAATATGGCTGCATAGCGAATGAGAAGGGTGAATTTATAATTAATGCTGGTCTAGACGACAGCTTGTACTTTAGTTCTGTGGGATATGTGCACAGCAGTAAAAGTGTGAGTGAAATTACCAAGAATAACAATATTATTGTACTTGATAGCATCTCCTATAATTTGGGAGAGCTTGTCGTGACAAATGCACCGATGGAAACTCTAAACTCACGGAAGAAACGAATTATTAGGCATGGCTATAGGATGACTAGTAATTTTTGGCATGGCACTGTTTACTTGAATAAAAGCTTAAAAAATAAACAATTGCTTGCCGTTCGCTTTAAAGCCGGTTTTCGTGGTAGCCCTCCCTTGGCTCTCAGATTGGGTGTATTTAGTTTGGATGAAAGGGGCTTCCCGAAAGAGAACCTATTGAAAAAAGAGGTCATCATTCCCACTACAAACAAGTACGAATGGAAAAGTGTGGATCTGGAAAACCAAGAATTGCTCCTTAATCAGGATAAGCTTTGTGTGGCTTTGGAGCTCATTAATCCTAGTACAGGAAATTTAATCTTAAATGAAAAATATAGCCCCCTAATCGGGACAATTGAGTCCAGAGACCAATATCCGGTGTTTATTACCAATAAACTTAATAAATGGGTAAAACTCGGCAAGAGTTGCCCTTATTTTGAGCTTACAATTCGTTAGTTAAACTCACCAAATACCTCATAGACCAAGTTAGACTTTCGTTTGAAGACCGCATGGATGCTCTTAGGGAGTATTTTCCGGAGGCGAAAAACCAAGACTGGGAAATAAAAGTGGCCGGACAGCGTGTGCAAGTTATTAAAAAAGATGATGAGCAAGTAGGTATTTTAGGTTTCGGAACGGAGGTTGTTCACTGTGCTGATGGTACTTTGGCTGCACTTTTGGGTGCTTCGCCGGGTGCGTCTACAGCGGTTTCTATTATGCTCGATGTGCTAGAAAAATGTTTTCCAGAATATCACAGCAAAGAATGGCAAGATATCTTCACCCAAATGATTCCTTACAGAGCCAAAGATTTAATAGCAACTCCTGAAAACGTATCAAAAGCCAGAGCTATCTCTCAGGTTTTGTTTGAAAATTAATGTGAAGGTTTAGCTTTCTGTAATTTATTTATTATCAGAAATTTAGCTTTGTCTTTGCTGAAGTTTGCTGTTGTTTTTGTAGGTATTTATAAAAAAAAGTAAATTTTTTTGAGGATTAATTATAGTGCATCGCCTCTATCTGTTTAAACGTTAAAATAGTTTTATATTTACTCAAAATATTGCAATTTTTAAACAAAATTTAAACGAATAGTATTTAGTAGCGTATGTTAAATCAACAATCTGATAGCAAACTATGGCAATCCTTCCAATCGGGCGATAGGAGTGCATTTGAGCAGATTCTTGAGCAGCATTATCATGCAATGCTAAACTATGGGTATCGTCTGGTTCAAAACAAAGACCTTGCCTATGACTGTATCCAAGATTTTTTTGTGGAACTCTGGAATAGACGCCAGTTTTTGGACACGCCTCAGTCTATAAAAGCCTATTTGTTGGCTTCTTATAAAAGAAGATTACTTAAAGAAAAAGGCAAGAATTTTTGGAATAAAAACACCACCCAACTTAACGACGATATAGATATTGAAGTCCAATTTAATATTGAGTCTTATTTAATAAATAACGAGATAGAGCATGAAACCCTCATTAGGCTCGAAAAAGAACTCGCAAGCCTCAGCAAGCGACAAAGAGAGGCACTTTACCTTCGGTTTTACCAAGAATTAGAATACGATGAAATATCAAAAATAATGGATATTAATCATCATTCTTCCATCAATCTAGTGTATGAAGCCCTAAAATCTATGCGAAAAAATTGGGTAATGTCTGTGTTAGTTCCGGTATGCATCGCCTTCCATAATTTGTAGTTAAAAAACATGAAAGATATAAATTTTTACACCACTGAAGATTTCGTCCAAGACCTCAATTTCAGGAAATGGGTACTGGGCAAACTGCCTCAAAAAGACACTTTTTGGGAAGACTGGTTGGCAGATAACCCTCAAAAAGCAAGTATGGTAGAAGAAGCCAAAACCTTGGTGGTGGCCACTCGTATAAATGAATTGGAACATTATAACCATGAAAATACAGAAGGTATTGCTAATATAATGAGCCAAATAAAGCCCATAAATAAATGGCTGAAATACAGAAAGATTGTTGCAATAGCCGCTTCTGTTGTTATTGTTTTGGGTGTTTTCCTGAAATACTCCGGTAGTTTAAACATGCCCTTTAACAAACAAATAAGTAACAATGAAACCGAAAATAAAAGCCCAAGCACTTTGGTAATGACGCTTTCGGATGGCACAGTGGTTACACTCAAAAAAGACAGTAAACTGCAAGTTTCTGAAGATTTTGGCGGGCAGTTTAGAACAGTTACTTTAAGCGGAGAAGCGTTTTTTGAAGTAAAAAAAGACCCTGAACATCCATTTTTAGTGATTGCGGGGGGTGTGGTTACGAAGGTTTTGGGAACTAGCTTTACCGTAAGGGCATACCAAGGCGAGACCAAAACTTCGGTAGCCGTAAAAACTGGAAAAGTAACAGTTTACCAAGAAAAAAGTATGAAGCAAAGCAACCATCCCGATCAGATTTTGTTGACGCCAAATCAGCAGGCGATTTTTGAGAAAGGAAATGGTAAAATAGTTAAGACTTTGGTAGAAAAACCAATGCTTTTAAACAAAAAAGAAGAGCTACTCAAATTTGATTATAACGAGACACCGATTGTAACCGTGTTGAGCCAACTAGAAGACGCTTATGGCGTAAAAATGGTATTTGATGCCGAGCTTTTGGCAAACTGTAACCTCACTGCTGCTTTCGGTAACGAACCCCTTTATGACAAAATAGATATTATCTGTGAAACTATTCAAGCTAAATACGAAATAGCTGATGGTCAGATAGTTATTTATGCTAGAGGCTGCAAATGATTTTTGGAAAACCTACAGAATAATAAACGATCGTTCAATCATTTTAACCTAAAATTAGTCAGTATGATTAAAAAATAACAACCTTAAAAAAAAGAAAGTCGATGATGTTTGCACCATCACCGACTTAGGCTTTCTTCTTATCTCAATTTCCCAAAAAAGATAAGAGATGTCTTTGTTTAAATTCTTACGAAACCTTACAAAAACAATCAAAAGTAATGAAAAAAAAATTACAATGGAATGGAGTATTCCTCAAAATCATGAGAATATCAATTACGCAAATTTGCTTGGCGGTGATGTTTATCGGAATTACCTACGCTAAAGACCTTAGTGCTCAGGAATTTTTAGAGAAACGGCTATCGTTAAAAGCTGAAGAGAAAACCATTAAAACTGTCCTTTCTGAAATAGAATCTGAAGTAAAGGTAAAGTTTGTATATAGCCCAACGGCCATAGAAGCCAACAGAAAAGTGTCTGTAAATGTCTCAAACAAAACTCTCAAAGAGGTGTTGGATTCATTTCTTGATCCGCTTCAAATCAAATATAGATTAACAGGCAATAAGATTATATTGAGATACCAAAAAAACGAAAAGAAGGTGTCTTTAATCACAAATCAAAACACTTATTCGAGTCCACTTTTTGTAGCTAAAAATATAAGCGGAAAAGTTAGCGATGCCGACAATGGCGGCGGTCTGCCGGGCGTAAGTGTCAGTATAAAAGGTACTTCGCAAGGTACCACCACAAACAGTAGCGGAGAGTATACCTTAAGTGTACCTGACAATTCGTCGGTGTTGGTTTTTAGTTTTGTAGGTTATTTGCCTAAAGAAGTGGTGGTAGGTGCAAACACCGTCATAAATGTGTCTTTGGGAGTGGACAACAAAACCCTCGAAGAAGTGGTGGTAGTAGGTTATGGCACCGTGAAAAAGAGTGACTTGACGGGTTCGGTTTCTTCTGTTAAAGCCGAACAAATATCGGCCTATCCGGCAGGTGGACTTACCCAAGCTTTGCAAGGAAGAGCGGCTGGAGTGCAAATCCAGTCAAATAACGGTGACCCGGGATCTTCATTTAAAATCAGAATTAGAGGTGGTAGCTCGATTAATGCCAGCAGTGATCCCATTTTTGTGGTTGATGGTTTTGTGGGTGGCACACTGCCTCCTCCCGAAGACATCGAGTCCATAGAAGTGCTAAAAGATGCTTCGGCTACGGCCATTTACGGTTCAAGAGGAGCAAACGGTGTGGTAATGGTAACCACCAAACAAGGAAAAGAAGGTAAAACGAGGGTAGATTTTAATACTTCTTATTCTTTTCAAAATGAGATAAATAGACTAGTCTTACTAAACGGACAGCAGTATACAGACTACATGAAAGAAGTGCTGCCAAACTATGTTTCACCCGGTGAAAACACAGATTGGCAAGACCAAATTTTCAAAACAGGAGCCATTCAAAATCATCAGTTGTCTTTTTCAGGTGGAAATTCTTCTATCAAATACTACGTTTCGGGTTCTATTTTTGACCAAAATGGAATCATAAAAGGAACCGATTTTAATAGATACTCATTGACAAACAATTTATCGTTTAAGGTAAATGAAAAAATGAGGATCGGCATGAATTTATTTGCCCAAAGAACCAATAGAAACGGTACCCGTACGCAAGAAGCTTCGGGTGGTGCCAATACTGCCGGTGCGGTTTCTTCGGCGTTTAAATTTATGCCCAACCAGGGAATTTACAATGCCGACGGCACATATACATTGGCTTTACAGGGTGACCCTATCGACAATCCCTTTGCAATTGTGACGGAGTTGCAAAACCAAACAGTGAATGACCGGCTGCAAGCAAATTTCTCTTTGGATTATGATGTTTTTAAAGACCTAAAATTCAGAACTACTTTTGGTGCTTCTATCAATAACCAAAGAGACGCGAGTTTTCAGCCAACTACGCTTAATCAAGGGAGAACAGTCGGTGGTGATGCCACTCAAGACGGCGATAAAAATACCAATGTAATCAATGAAAATTATTTGACTTATACCAAAACAATAGGCGGAGTTCATAATTTAAGTGTTTTGGGTGGCTATTCATTCCAGAAGTTTACGGGTGAAAGTTGGGGAGCAAGAGCTCAGTCGTTTATCACCAATGCCGTTTCGTTTTGGAACTTAGGGTCTGCGGCTGTTTTTCAGGCACCAAATTCTAACCTTTCTGAAACCCAGTTGTCTTCTTATTTTGGAAGAATAAACTACGGTTTTCAAGATAAATATTTACTGACTTTTAATGCCAGATATGACGGTTCTTCTAATTTTAGTAAAAACCAAAAATGGGCGTTTTTCCCTTCTGGAGCAGCTGCATGGAATATCATGAACGAGGACTTTATGAAAGACGTAAAAATCTTCGATTCTTGGAAAATCAGAACAAGTTATGGCTTAACGGGTAATCAGGCTATCGGTCCGTATCAAACCTTGGCGAGGTTCTCTTCTACTTTGGCCATCATAAATGGCAAACAGGTGAATGCCGTTCGTCCAACTACGGTTGCCAACGATAATTTGACATGGGAAACCACTGCTCAGTTTGACATCGGTACCGATATTGGATTTTTAAACAACAGGTTCAATCTTACTTTTGACTATTACAACCGAGTAACACGTAACCTTCTTTTTAGTGTGCCATTGCCACAATATTCTGGTTTTCAGACACAGCTAAAAAACATCGGTAAAGTAGAAAACAAAGGATTTGAGATTGGTCTAAATTCTAAAATACTTACGGGAGATTTTAAGTGGAATGTAGACGTAAACCTTTCGGCAAACAAAAACAAAGTGCTCGAGTTGCCCGACAATGCAGACATACAATATGGAGCAGGTCCTGGCCATATGATTGGTTTGGGAAATACCCAAATACTTCGAGTAGGGGAGCCTGTGGGTAGTTTTTACGGCTGGGTGTATGACGGCGTTTATCAAACCGGCGATGCGTTTTTGCCTGGTGGGGGATTTGAAACTGTGGTAGGTGGAGAGAAGTTTAAAGACCTAAACGGCGATGGAAAACTAGATGCCAATGACCGCCAGATTGTAGGAAACCCAAATCCTAAGTTTATATGGGGCTTAAACAGTGATTTTAAATACAAAAACTTTGACCTCAATATTTTCTTTCAGGGTTCGCAAGGAAACGACCTCTTGAGTTTTACATTGTTAGAGATAGAATCTATGGCGAGTCCATATAATTCTACCACGAGGGCCCTCGATAGATGGACGCCAACCAATACCAACACTGACGTGCCCAAACGCTCGCTTTCGAGAACCCAACGTGTGTCTACCAGATGGGTGTATGACGGCAGTTACGCCAGACTAAAAAACCTTGCACTTGGATATAACCTACCGATGAACAAAGTCAAAATAAACGGCGTAAACAAAATTAGGCTATACGGTAGTGCTCAAAATATTTTGACGTTTACCAAATATCCGGGCTATGACCCTGAGGTTAACTATAATTCGTCGGGTAGCGGAAGTAATGCCAACCGAAACTTGGGGCTAGACTACGGCAGTTATCCAAATGCAAAGTCGTATACAATAGGATTAAATGTTGGTTTTTAAACAAAGAAAAAAATGAAAAAATTAGTATATATATTCGTAATCGCCTTTGTGTCAAATCTGACTTTCTCTTGTGCAGACTTGGCCGAAAATCCGGTAGGTTTACTTTCTCCTGAGGGTTTTTATAAATCAAAAAAAGACGTAGAAAGTGCTATTTTCGGAGCCTATGGCAGCATTGCCTCTGAGCCACTTTTTGGAAGACAGTTTTTGTCTGCTCTAATGCTGAGAAGCGACATGGTAGATATTGGAAACAGGGGAACATCAGCTGAGCGTATTCAAGTAAATGACTTTACGATGGATGCCTCAAACGGTATGGTGGCTAGGTTTTGGCCCATTTGGTTTCAGGTTATCAGTGCTGCCAATTCTGCCGAGGCAGGGGCCAAATCTTTGGGTTTGTCAGAAAACGAAATTAACCCGCTCATTGGCGAAGCCAAGTTTATCAGGGCTTTTAGTTACTTCCATTTGGTGAGGTGTTTTGGTGCACTTCCGTATCTCGATAGTTTCGTAAGTGATCCTGAAAGCGTAAAGACCGTAGGCAAAACTTCAGAAGAAGAAATCTACAAAAAACTTATTACGGATCTTGAGTTTGCGAAGCAATGGCTTCCTGACAAGCAAGTAGGCGATGTAAGAAGTAGACCTTCAAAAGGTGCAGCGGCGGCATATTTGGCTTCTATTTACATGACGTTAGGAAACTATCAAAAAGCCTATGCAGAAGCTAAATATGTAATAGATAATAAAGATAAATTTGGTTACAGGTTGGAGGCCGACTACCAAGACTTATTTGTGGCTACTAAGGCCGATGTAATCAAGGAGACCATTTTTGCGGTAGATTTTTTGGGGAATATTAACTCAGGAAGTTTTAATGACGACCTCATGGGGCCAATGGTAGGAAACAGGCTGCCAGAAGTGGGCGGTTTTGGTGTATTGGTGCCTTCTCTTAAGGTTTATAGTACTTGGGACAGCAGAGATTATAGAAAAAAAGTAAGCTTTCAAGATACACTTGTTTTGCCTACCAAAGTTGTGCCATACACGGGTTTTCCTGACCCAAGACCACACATAGACAAATGGAGACGTTTCCCTGGAAATGCCGGTGCAGGAGCCAGATATTCTGATTTTAACTATAACGACATGCGTTATGCAGAGGTACTTTTAATAGCTGCCGAAGCTATCGGAGAGCTTTCAGGCCCAAATGAAGAAGCCTATGGATACTTAAACCAAATAAGAAGCCGAGCAAGAAATGCAGCAGGAAAACTGAGGACTTTTCCCGAAAATGTGCCCACAAACCTTAACAAAGCTGATTTTATTAATTTAGTTTTGGAGGAGCGTAGGCTTGAGCTTGCGTTTGAGTTTAAAAGATGGTACGACATAAAAAGAAGAAAACTCGGTGACGTAGTTTTTAAAGGGCCAAATTCGCTCGAGCCACGCTCTGCATTTGACGCCAGCAGAGACTACCTGATGCCAATACCAAGCACCGAAATCGCAATAAATCCAAACTTGGGTCCACAAAACCCAGGGTACTAAATAGTCTATTTATTTCCACACAACTTTAATTAAAACCTTAACTGTCAATATAAAATGTCTAAAAAAACGGTTTGTTTTTTTCTCTTTATTCTGATTTCTTCAGGTTTTGGCTTTGCCCAAAAACTAGAAAGTAAAATAGAAAGTCAATTAAAGTATTCCTTATCCGAAATAGAGAAATCTCAAAAACGAAACCCGAAAGGCGTAAGTCCGAGGTCAATGAGAGAAGATACACTTTTTATGGTTCCTTCAAAAGACTGGACTTCGGGTTTTTATGCCGGAAACCTCTGGTATACATACGAGCTAACGCAAAATCCATTTTGGAAACAAAAAGCAATAGAATTTACGGCTCCGATTGAAAAAGAGAAATTTGACAGTACCACCCACGACCTTGGTTTTAAGTTGTTTTGCAGTTTCGGAAACGGAAACCGAATAGCACCCAATAAAGCTTACAGAGACATTATTATTCAAGCTTCATATACGCTTTGTTCTAGGTTTTCGCCAGTTGTTGGGTCACTTAAATCGTGGAATCACAGCACCGACAAATGGGTATTTCCGGTAATCATCGATAACATGATGAACCTCGAAATGTTGTTTTGGGCGTTTAAAGAAACCAACGATTCGCTTTTTTATAAAGTGGCTGTAAGTCATGCAAACACCACCATGAAAAATCATTTTAGGGCAGACGGGAGCTCGTATCATGTGATAGACTATAATCCTAAAACCGGGGAGGTGCTCCAAAAAAACACCCACCAAGGCTACAGTCATGAGTCTTCTTGGGCTCGTGGGCAAGCCTGGGGTTTGTATGGCTATAGTATGTGTTACAGAGAAACCGGCGACATGAAATACCTACAGCATGCCGAACGAATCGCAGATTTTATATTAAACAATCCGGCATTGCCCCAAGACCTTATTCCGTATTGGGACTACAATGATCCCAAAATCCCGAATGCCCCCAAAGACGTTTCAGCAGCCGCAATAACGGCTTCAGCACTGTTTGAGTTGAGTACGTTTACAACTCTCAATAGTAAAAAATATAGAAACGTAGCGGAGCTGATATTAAAAAATATTGATACCAAACATTGGTGCAAAATAGGTACAAAAGGCGGCTTTCTTTTAGACAACAGTACCGGGCATTTGCCCGGCAATCATGAAATAAATGTACCTATCGTATATGCAGATTATTATTATTTAGAAGCACTGTTAAGAAGTAAATCGTTGAAGCAATAATGAAAACAAAGTGTAGTTTTTATTCAAAAGTAATTGTCCTTTTATTATTTTTTATAATTCAAAAAAGCGATTCTTTTGCCCAAATTCCACAAACCATTGAGTTAGATGGTAATCATTTGATAGCCATTAAAAACGCAATTTCAGCTGATTTATCTGTTCAATACAATGATTTGATTAAAAAAGCAGATAAACTTTTGGCTGAAAATAAGGTGTATTCGGTGATGGACAAGAACCAAGTTCCTCCAAGCGGAGATAAGCACGACTACATGAGTATTGGGCCATATTGGTGGCCAGACACCACCAAAGCAAATGGGCTACCCTATATCAGAAAAGATGGACAGGTAAACCCAGAATATCATACCATTACAGATACTGACTATATGGATTACATGATAGACGACGCCCAAATTTTAGCATTAGCTTATTATTTTTCGGAGAAAGATAAATATGCTTCACATGCAGCCAAATTATTAAAAACATGGTTTTTAGATGAAAATACGAGGCAGAATCCGAATTTGAATTTTGGTCAAGGCATTCCCGGAATTAACACCGGTAGGGGTATAGGAATTATTGAATCTAGAAATTTCACCAAAGCCATTGATGCTTCTATTTTAATCAAAGGTTCAAAGTTTTGGTCAAACAATGACGATGTTTTATTGAAAAAATGGTTTTCAGAATACTTAAACTGGCTAATTACCAGTCCAATTGGTATAGACGAATCCGACGAACACAACAACCATGGTACCTATTATGACGTTCAAGTGATAGATTATGCTCTTTTTGTGGGGAATAATTCGCTGGCAAAATCGCAAATAGAAATCAGTAAGAAAAGATTAGAAACACAACTAGAAAAAGACGGAAGTCAACCACACGAATTGGCAAGAACCGCATCGTGGAATTACGCAAACATGAACCTGCTGGGCTTTATGACTATCGCCAGATTGGCCGAAAACCTAGGTGTAGACCTATGGAGCTATCAAACTGAAAACGAAAAGAGCATTAAAAGTGCCTTAGATTGGATGATTCCATATTACACCAATGAGAAAAAATGGAGCCACCAACAAATCAAAAAAGTGGAGTTTGATGTAGCCTCTAATATTTTGACATTTGCTTCACTTAGATATAAATCTGATCATTACAATCAAATCCTTCAATCTTTATTTTTTTTACGGAATGGTAATTCTAGTGATATTCTTCTTTTTGTTCCCTAATTCTATTTCTTGTTTTATCTAAAAATAACATACTTTTTTTCTTCTTTTTATCGTTCGGGAAAAGTCCACAAAAAGGATTTTTATTTATATTTTGGAATGTTTTCCAAAATATGGATTATTTCCAACAGGTGTTTTATATTTAATTTATTTTTGACATAATTATTTTAGAATATTCCAAATAAAATTATTAAATGGGTATGTTTTGCTATAATCTATTGGATATTAGCATATTATACTTTTGTTTTTTTTTCTTTTTTTTATAAATATTTTATTTATTTGGTGTCTGAAGTAAACTTTTTGGCATTTAAATTGTATAACTATTTAATAAAATTTTCATTGTTTATTTGTCTGACATTCAAATACTTGGAGGTTTTACCAAGATATACTTTAATAAAAATGTTTCCGTATGAAAAATCAAGATGCCCCAAGCAAAAAAAAATACACAAAACCGAAACTTAAAAAGCTAGGAAGTGTAAATAATCTCACACTCAAAACAGGCTCTTTGTCTGACTTTGGAGGAAATAAGTATACACCATAAAATATCGCATAAAATGAAGAAAATATTACTCATATTCGGAATATTACTAATTCTTAGTGAAAATTCATTTGGTCAATGTACTTCTTGTACATATACATATAGTGGAGGCCCAGGGACCAGTTTTACTGTGAACACTGGAGAAACTTTGTGTATTACTTCAAATTTGACAAATCCTACTATCAATGGTGGCAATGGTACCATTTGCGTAGCTACGGGTGTTACCTTACAGTGGGACGGCCTAAGTGCCAATTCAGGTTGGACTATAAACAATTATGGAACTATTAATACTTCCTTAAATGGGGGGCAAGGAACTTTAATATTAAATAATAAATCAGGAGGAACATTTAATTTCACTACTACCAACGCCATAAACTTCTCTCAGAATGGCGGCCAAACTATGCTTTTAAGTAATGAAGCAGGTGGAACTTTAAATGCTTTAAATACTTCTTTGTTTAATATTGGAAATGCTGCCACTGTCACAAATAATGGAAATATGTATGTTTCAAAGATGGAAAATGCAGAAGGACAAGTTAATAACTATTCATATTTAAAAGTAAATACCGAATATTATAACCACGGAGGTCTAATTAACAATGGTCTAATAGAGGTAAATAACCTTAAAGTAACGGATAAAGCACTTCCCATGACAAATAATAAATTCATTATTGTTAAAACTGGAGGTGCTGATATCGCCGGTAATATGGTTAATAATGGCAGTATCGATATACAAGGGGGAAACTTAAATATATCAAAAGAAATTTCAGGTACCAATGGTTGGATACATGTAGCCGCTGGAACTTCCACCATTCAATGTGGTGGTAAGTATTTCGGAACAAATCTTAAATTTTGTGATGTAAATACTGCAGGAAATGGTCCTGATTCTCAGTGTGCTAACGCGGGGACTTATAATGCCACTGTTGATTGTTTTTATACCGCTAATTCTGCATTTCCTATAAAAGTGCAAAGTTTTAAAGCTGAAAATCAGAAAGATAAGGTTAAGTTATCGTGGTTTACCTCTGATGCTTTGGATTTTGAAAGTTTTGAAGTTCAAAAATCCTTTGATGCCAAAAGCTTTGAGACCATAGAAAGTGTAAATTATGATGCCGATAAAGCTGCTTATTCTACTTTTGATCTAAATCCAAAGTATGGCGTAAACTATTACAGACTTAAACTTCTTAGCAAAAACAACATAATAGATTACTCTAAAATAGTTTCTGAAAGGTTTAACGAATTCAATGAATTTGTCGAAATCATAAATCCGATTCAAAACAGAACGATTAGCGTAAAAACCAATATTGAGAACCCAACTGTAGTGTTAAGAGACATTATCGGTAGAGAGGTTTTTTATGTATATAAGCAAACTTCAAATGGCTTTGAATTAACAGTCCAAAGAACTTCTCCTACATTATTGGTTTTAAAAATAGGAGGTTTGTATGAATCATTTTCAAAAAGGCTGATTTTTGAATAGTATGTTTGTCTGAAAATCTCTAATTTAGATTTTCAGACAAACTTTTTTTATGAAACTATTTGTATTTCTCTTTTTCTTCTTGCCTTTTTGCTCGTTTTCTCAAGTGATTTTTTCACAAGGTGGAGCCATTACTGATTTCAATGGTATCGTCAGAACCGACACTTTTAGAGTACAAGTAAATAATGTAAAAGAAAACTTAAGCCCAACATTCGGCCTGTCAAAAGTCTGCATCAATATTTATCACGAAAAAATTTCCGATCTAAAAATAGAAATTCTTGCTCCAGATGGCACCAGAGTATGGCTAACAAATAGAAACGGCGACGAAAGTGCCACTCTTTATTTTAATACCTGTTTTGCTTCAAATGGTTTCTCAGGCTTTGTTCACCAAGGTAAATATCCTTTTACAGGTGAATATATTCCAGACGGCAGATTAGAATTTATAAATAACGGACAAAACCCAAATGGCGAATGGAAAATCCTGATTGCCGATCTTAGAGAAGGGAACACCGGAAGTTTAAATTATTTCTCTTTACAGTTCGAAAAAGACCCTAATCCAAACTCTGCACAATCGGGATGCAGTGAAACCAACCCAGCAGCATGCAAATGCCCAGACGGCACTTTTGATTGCGTATTATTACCTGATTTGGCTATTTTAGAAAGATTTACTCAAAGTCAAATAAAAGAATATGCCTTTGATGACAAAGAATATCCGGGTCAACTGCGTTTTGCCGCCACCATTGCCAACATTGGTTCAGGTCCGATAGAAGTAAGTGGAAATAATCAATGGTTTTGCGGCGATCAAAAAGTGGAAGGTTCAATAGTTTGCCCTAATGGAGAATATTCAAGACAAAAGTTAACGCAAAAAGTTTATGAGTTACACAATCAAAAAATAACAAGCACTTTAGTAGAAGCAGGTTCAAATTATTATGATTCAAAACCAGGGCATAATCACTTCCATGTAGACTCATGGGTAGAATTTAGGCTGCTAAAAAAGACGTTTTTCAATAAACGCAAAATCATTTGTGAAGGTACAAAAGTAAGTTATTGCTTGTTTGATAATGGTATTTGTAACGGTGTAGACAGTCTTTGCAAAGTTCAAGGGCAAGTTTATACTTCTCAAAATCTATTAAACTATGGCTTCGGTAGCTTCGCCGATTGTAAGTCTGGCAATCAAGGTATCAGTGTTGGAGGTTATGATACCTACGGTATGCTCTATGAAGGGCAATATTTAGATTTGCCCAAAAACCTTAAAAACGGGGTGTATACATTGGAAATAGAAATAGATCCAGAAAAAAAATATAAAGAAAGCAACAGGAAAAACAATACCTATTCTCAAGAAGTGACCATTTCGAAACAAAATAGAAATGGACATTAAGGTCTCCACAGTGAAATTTCAATGTATAGAAGCATAATTCTCTTTTAATAATTCATTTTTTTTAAAACTCTTCAATCTTTTTCTTTTTCAAAAGCGTAGATGTTTCAAGTTAAAAAATTGACAAACATTAATTCGCTAAAAAATGAAAAAACACGCAAGACTATTTTTCCTAGCCGCCACAGCATTGGCATTTTCAGCATGTGAAAAAACCGATTCCATGGAATCCATGGTTACCCCTTCCCAGTCAGCGGTATTATATGCTACTAATAATTCCAACGGCGATATTTCGGCATATGATCTAAAAAGCTCAAATATGATGACCACCACATTTGCCACCAGTTCTACTGCTGCAGACGGTGTCTATTTTGATGGAAGTACAGGCACACTCCTTCAAGTTTCTCGTTCATCTAAGGGTATTGAAGGTTTTAAAGTTACATCTTCAGTTAATTTAGGAGGCATTTTAAACGTAGCCTTAGATATTGACGGATCAAAAGACATGGAAAGTCCAAGAGAAATGGCCGTCAGTGGAAACTTCTATGTAGTTGCAGACAATGCCGATGTAGACAAAAACACCGCTACGCCAGACGGAAGGCTATTTATTTACCAAAGAAATGGAAATAGTTTTTCTTTAAGAAATGTAATCACAACAGATATTAAGCTTTGGGGTATCACATTTATAGGCAATGACCTTTATGCAGTAGCAGATGCTGACAATAAACTTGGGGTTTACACCAACTTCTTAAGTAATACCTCAAATATGACGTTGACTACATCTAAAAAAGTAGCGATTGAAGGAATAGTTAGAACGCATGGCTTAGATTATGACGCGAGTACAGACACAATGGTGTTAACCGATATAGGTGACGCCACAAATACCCAATCAGACGGAGGCTTTCAGGTTATCACAGGTTTTAAATCAAAATTCAATTCAGTTTCAAATAGTGGAACAATAGCCGCAAAAGATATGATTAGAGTAAGTGGCCCTATGTCTAACTTGGGCAATCCTGTAGATGTAGCTTACGATGGAGAAACCAAAACAGTCTATATAGCAGAAGCTGGTAATGGCGGAGGTAGAATATTGTCATACACAAACATTACAGCCAATGGCGACATGGCCCCCAAAATGAACCAAAGTCTTGCCGCTGCTTCATCTGTTTATTTATATAAGAAATAAATCCCCTAAATCATACATGGTTTTTAAGGCAGACTTTTGGGTCTGTCTTTTTTGTTTTCAGATTAGTTACCTTTTAAAGAATTATTGATTGTATAAATACAGAATAGAAAGATAGACCTTATATATATGTAGGAGTTTAAGAGAGGCAATGAAAATACTAACCTATATATCGAATTTGCCTTACCTATATATATTAGTTTTTTGCAAAATAAGTTGAAGCTAAATTTCCTTCTCCAAGATCTATTAATTAGCTATTATAATTTAGAGAGTCACAAATCAAGGATATCTTAAAATATGGATATTAATTTCAGTTATATATAAACCAAGATTTTTAGTTTGTTCGAGTTTTTTGAAATACAAAAGGCTCTTATATTTTTGGAATTTGGCATTATGAATAAAAGAAAGAGCAAAAGCTCTCACGTATAATTATTTTTATGGTTAGAGAAAATACTTTCAAAAAAGTTTGAAGTTAAAATATCAAGGCCAAAAAGGTAGGAGAACGCTATTTTGGATTAAAAAGGCAAGAATTTTATAAAAAGTGGCGAGTTAAAGAATAGGATTAAATAAAGAAGGTTTATAGAGATATGAAGTATTTAAAAATGTAAGTAATTGGGGTTAAGTAAGTTTAATAAAAGGGGTAAAAAAGATATGCAAGTATAATTTGGAAATGCGGAAAAGTAAGTGGTATCTTTGCACTCCCAAAACGGCAGAGGCCTTGGAGTTAAAGCGGAAAGAGGGAAATAAAGTTCATAATAATTCTTAAATTTTTTTCTCTTAAAATTTGGAATGTAAAAAAAGGTTATTACCTTTGCACCCCGGTTGAGAGATAGGGAAAAAATAAGGAGCTATTAGATAGCACAAGTTCACGATATAGAGTGGAATAAAGTTCATTAACTTGTTGGGGATATAAACAAAGAAATTATACTAAGAATTTAAGTTAGGAGATCTTTTCGTATTAAAGTAATTTACTATGGAGAGTTTGATCCTGGCTCAGGATGAACGCTAGCGGCAGGCTTAATACATGCAAGTCGAGGGCCTAGCAATAGGACCGGCGAACGGGTGCGTAACGCGTATGCAACCTACCTGTATCAGGGGGATAGCCCTAGGAAACTGGGATTAATACCGCATAATAATAGGAATGGCATCATTTTTATTTGAAAGATTTATTGGATACAGATGGGCATGCGTAGGATTAGCTAGTTGGAGTGGTAACGGCACACCAAGGCGACGATCCTTAGGGGCTCTGAGAGGAGTAACCCCCACACTGGCACTGAGATACGGGCCAGACTCCTACGGGAGGCAGCAGTAGGGAATATTGGGCAATGGAGGCAACTCTGACCCAGCCATGCCGCGTGCAGGAAGACGGTCCTCTGGATTGTAAACTGCTTTTGAATGGGAAGAATGTGCTCCTTGCGAGGGGTAATGACGGTACCATTAGAATAAGCCACGGCTAACTACGTGCCAGCAGCCGCGGTAATACGTAGGTGGCGAGCGTTATCCGGATTTATTGGGTTTAAAGGGTGCGTAGGCGGCTTAGTAAGTCGGTGGTTAAAGGTAGTCGCTTAACGATTTTACATGCCACCGATACTGTTGAGCTTGAGTTATTTGGAGGCAGCTAGAATTTCCGGTGTAGCGGTGAAATGCATAGATACCGGAAGGAATACCAATTGCGAAGGCAGGTTGCTACAAATATACTGACGCTGATGCACGAAAGCGTGGGGATCAAACAGGATTAGATACCCTGGTAGTCCACGCCGTAAACGATGATTACTAGTTGTTGGGTTTTCGGACTCAGTGACCAAGGGAAACCGATAAGTAATCCACCTGGGGAGTACGCCGGCAACGGTGAAACTCAAAGGAATTGACGGGGGTCCGCACAAGCGGTGGAGCATGTGGTTTAATTCGATGATACGCGAGGAACCTTACCTAGGCTAGAATGTGAGCGAATTATTCAGAGATGGATAAGTCAGCAATGACGCGAAACAAGGTGCTGCATGGCCGTCGTCAGTTCGTGCCGTGAGGTGTTGGGTTAAGTCCCGCAACGAACGCAACCCCTATTGTCTGTTGCCATCAGGTTATGCTGGGGACTCAGGCAAGACTGCCTACGCAAGTAGAGAGGAAGGAGGGGACGACGTCAGGTCATCATGGCCCTTACGCCTAGGGCGACACACGTGCTACAATGGTTGGTACAGAGTGCAGCGAGCTAGCAATAGTAAGCGAATCACAAAAAGCCAATCACAGTTCGGATTGGGGTCTGCAACTCGACCCTATGAAGCTGGAATCGCTAGTAATCGCATATCAGCCATGATGCGGTGAATACGTTCCCGGACCTTGTACACACCGCCCGTCAAGCCATGGGAGTTGGGTAGACCTGAAGCGGAAGGTAAAAGACTTCGTTAGGGTAGAACTAGCGACTGGGGCTAAGTCGTAACAAGGTAGCCGTACCGGAAGGTGTGGCTGGAACACCTCCTTTTTAGAGATAATCGGTCGCAAGATTGATGAAATAAACAAAGGAAGGGTCTTGAAGACTAAAAAAAGGTATAATGGAGAGTTTATATTCCCACCGACAAGTTATGTTGGTATAGTAGCGATATTATATCACAATTTTAGTGGTTTTGTAGGAATACAACGAACTAGAGGAACGTACATTGACATGATGGAAAAGACTGAGAAAAGAAATAACGAGAGTTAGATAAGGGCGTACAGAGGATGCCTAGGGTCTCAGAGGCGAAGAAGGACGTGATAAGCTGCGATAAGCTTTGGGGAGGTGCACACAACCGTTAATCCAAAGATTTCCGAATGGGGCAACCCTCTCATCTGAAGGATGAGAATTTATACTAAGTATAAAGGCGAACGTGGGGAACTGAAACATCTAAGTACCCATAGGAGAAGAAAACAAGAGTGATTCCGTAAGTAGTGGCGAGCGAACACGGACCAGCCCAAACCTAGCATGTTACGGCATGTTAGGGGTTATAGGACTGCATTTAGAAATAGATTTTAAGTTGAACAGGATGGGAAACCTGACCGTAGAATGTGAGAGTCATGTAAACGTAAAGAATCTAGGACGAGCAGTATCCTGAGTAGGTGGGGACCGGTGAAATCCCCTCTGAATTCGGCAGCACCATCTGCCAAGGCTAAATACTCCTGAGACACCGATAGTGAACTAGTACTGTGAAGGAAAGGTGAAAAGCACGGGGAGTACCCGGGTGAAATAGAACCTGAAACTGTACGCCTACAAGCGGTCGGAGCTACTTTGTGTAGTGACGGCGTGCCTTTTGCATAATGATCCTACGAGTTACTTTATCGAGCGAGGTTAAGTTTTTAAGGAACGTAGCCGAAGCGAAAGCGAGTCTGAATAGGGCGAGTAGTTCGATGGAGTAGACGCGAAACCTAGTGATCTACCCATGGTCAGGTTGAAGGTTGGGTAAGACCAACTGGAGGACCGCACCGGTATACGTTGAAAAGTGTTCGGATGAACTGTGGGTAGGGGTGAAAGGCTAATCAAACTGGGAAATAGCTCGTACTCCCCGAAATGTATTTAGGTACAGCGTCGGCGTTGAGTCTTATCGAGGTAGAGCTACCGATTGGATGCGGGGGAGTCACATCCTACCAAATTCAGACGAACTCCGAATGCGATAAGATATAGCCGGCAGTGAGGGCTCGGGTGCTAAGGTCCGAGTCCAAGAGGGAAAGAACCCAGAACTACTGCTAAGGTCTCTAAATTTATACTAAGTTGAACAAAGGAAGTCTGACTGCCGAGACAGCCAGGATGTTTGCTTGGAAGCAGCAATCATTTAAAGAGTGCGTAACAGCTCACTGGTCGAGCGGGGCGGGCATCGATAATAAGCGGGCATAAAGTATAATACCGAAGCATAGTCAAAGTAGCAATACTTTGGGTAGGGGAGCATTCTGTATGCAGCGAAGATATTCCTTGAGGAGTGTTGGAGCGTACAGAAAAGCAAATGTAGGAATAAGTAGCGATAATGAATGTGAGAACCATTCACACCGAAAGACTAAGGATTCCTCCGCTACGTCAATCAACGGAGGGTTAGTCGGCCCCTAAGGATAATGCGAGAGCAGAAGCCGATGGGAATCAGTTTAATATTACTGAACCAGTGTATACTTCGAAGTGGGGACGGATTTTAAAGCTTCATACGTAGAGACGGAATTCTGCGTTGAGATGCGTCTTCGGACAAGTCGAATGAGGGGATAAGGTTCCAAGAAAAGCCAATAAGAATAGGTATATACTGACCGTACCGCAAACCGACACAGGTAGTCGAGGCGAGAAGCCTAAGGTGCTCGAGTGAATCACGGCTAAGGAACTAGGCAAATTAACCCTGTAACTTCGGGATAAAGGGAACCAGCAGCAATGTTGGTCGCAGAGAAATGGCCCAGGCGACTGTTTAACAAAAACACATGGCTATGCGAAGATTAATGTCGACGTATATGGCCTGACACCTGCCCGGTGCTGGAAGGTTAAGAGGGGATGTCATCGCAAGAGAAGCATTGAATCGAAGCCCCAGTAAACGGCGGCCGTAACTATAACGGTCCTAAGGTAGCGAAATTCCTTGTCGGGTAAGTTCCGACCTGCACGAATGGTGTAACGATCTGGGCACTGTCTCAGCCGTGAGCTCGGCGAAATTGTAGTGACGGTGAAGATGCCGTCTACCCGCCACGGGACGGAAAGACCCCGTGAACCTTTACTATAGCTTAGCGTTGTGACTGGATATTTGATGTGTAGGATAGGTGGGAGACTTCGATGCTGCGTCGCCAGGCGTAGTTTAGTCAACGTTGAAATACCACCCTTTGAATATCTGGTTCCTAACCCCGAACGGGGGACATCGCTTGGTGGGTAGTTTGACTGGGGTGGTCGCCTCCAAAAGAGTAACGGAGGCTTCCAAAGGTTCCCTCAGCACGCTTGGTAACCGTGCGTTGAGTGCAATAGCAAAAGGGAGCTTGACTGTGAGACCTACAAGTCGAGCAGGATGGAAACATGGGTATAGTGATCCGGTGGTTCTGCATGGAAGGGCCATCGCTCAAAGGATAAAAGGTACTCCGGGGATAACAGGCTGATCTCCCCCAAGAGCTCATATCGACGGGGAGGTTTGGCACCTCGATGTCGGCTCGTCACATCCTGGGGCTGGAGAAGGTCCCAAGGGTTCGGCTGTTCGCCGATTAAAGTGGCACGCGAGCTGGGTTCAGAACGTCGTGAGACAGTTCGGTCCCTATCTGTGGTGGGCGTGGGAAGTTTGAGGGGCTCTGATTTTAGTACGAGAGGACCGAATTGGACATACCGCTGGTGTATCTGTTGTCTTGCCAAGGGCACGGCAGAGTAGCTAAGTATGGACGGGATAAACGCTGAAAGCATCTAAGTGTGAAACCCACCTCAAGATGAGACTTCCATAGAGGAACGTTGGAGACGACGACGTAGATAGGCTACAGGTGAAAGTGCAGTAATGTATGCAGCCGAGTAGTACTAATGAACCGATAAACTCTCACTTTTTTAATTTTCAGTCTTTTCTATTGGCAATGTGTTACAAGCAATTGTAGTACAGAGCAATGTCAAAAATATTAAAAGCTTCTAAAGAAATTTAGAAACTATTGAAGACCTTCATGGTGTCAATAGGGCGGGTGAACACCTCTTCCCATTTCGAACAGAGCAGTTAAGCCCCGCACCGCCGATGGTACTTGGATCAAACCCGGGAGAGTAGGTAGATGCCAGTTATTTATTGAAGAACAAAGACCTCAACAGAAATGTTGGGGTTTTTTTGTGCCCAAAAACTACTGCGATTTTTTTATTCGCTGGGTAGGGATTTTAAAAGTTATATTTTGAGCTAAATCCAGGAGAGTAACGTGCTGGTGTATCAGTGGTGTGGCATTCCAGTAAGTGGCAGGTAGTTTATTAAGGTCAAAATTCTCAGCAGAAATGGTGAGTTTTTTTGTGCCTAAAATGTAAAGCGATTTTTTAAATCGCTGTTTAAGTTTGGTTCCCATTTAGTGCTTGTTTATAGGTTATACTGAATCTTTTTCGAAGCAAGTAGTAGTCGAGAGTTTTTGGTACTTGAATCGTTAATTAATCTCGTCTCCGTTCGATTTGACAAGGGCCTCCGCTCGATTTGAGGGTGTGGGCTCGGTTTGGCAATCTTGTCTGCTCGAGCGTTAGTCTAGAGCTGCGGTACTTTAATCGCCAATGAATCTAGTCTCCGCTCGATTTGACGGTGTGGGCTCGGTTTAGTAATTTTATCAGCCCAACTGTACCAAGCATGTCTACTACCTATATTTGGATAGTTAAGGTATAAATTATTTGCAATATTATACCTTGCGGCTTTATCAAATGAAATTGGTTCTTCATCATAATTATCTCCAATTGGAACGTTGAATAACTTAGAACCTGTATCTGTCCAAACAATTCATTGTCCATCTTCAAGCCAAAATGCACATTTTAATATATCGGGTCGGTATTTCTTTGAAATATTAACCCTTACTTCTCCTTTTAAGACACAATTATCATTATCTGTTTGTGAACAAGGTATAACTAAAATTTTGGTAAGCTTCTCGCATGTAATATTAGCAATAAATGTTGAATTCAAAATAGTTAATTGATCAAATACCGCCTTCTTTTCTTCGCAGGTTTTAAAAATAGAATTACAATTTTGAGTTGCACTTATTCTTCCAGATGATGTATTTTGATTTATATATGAACTTCCACAGCTTGCACAAGCTTTTAATGATTGGGGGAAGCTTTTAATTCTGCTATTGATGTTGATACATCATTACTTTGAGTAGGATCTAAAGCAAAAGCTGTTTCTAAATTATTAATTTCTTTCTCTATTTTAATTATTTCTGCACAAGTGCCATTTAAAGCTGAAAATAAATCTCCCAATATATTGGATACTTTTTCATAAGCGGTTAAAGCGTCAGCAATAACCAAATCCACATCCAAAATCCTACCCCAATTCGGATCATACTGCGTAACCACATCTCCTGCTGCCATTTCGTAGCAGGTGTTTACTACTAGATTTGTGAAGTCTACGGCTATTTTTTTGGCTACTATTTCGGCTACCAGTCGCATCTCTACATAACCGGTGCCTATGTAGCCACTTGGGTCACCTGAGCTTATTTCGGTTATTACTACGGTGTAGTCTCCTGCCGTAAATTTGTCGCCCGGGGCTAGGCTAACTCCGGCCGCTTGTATGTCGGGCAGGTGTACGTCTACCGGTGCTCCGCATGCCACTTCACCGTAGTTATTGCAGGGTTTGGCGTTTACTTGGGCTTCTGCCACACAGTTGGTAGTATCAAATTGGCCACCTTAAACTCCCTCACGGAATTTTTCCAGTTGTTGGGGCTAATGCACTGCAAATAATACGTTCCAGGTCCGGTGACGGTTATAGTTGGAGTAAGGTATGTGTTAAACAGATGACCGGCGGTTTCAAAAAGATTTACCGAAGCGGAGTTTTGCCTAAAGGTTTCTTTTGCTGCTTCGTCTTTGAGTACGTACCATTTGTAGATGTAGCCTGCTGGGGCGTTTGTACCCGTTAATGTAATATTTTGGCCTACACATGCCTAGTTTGGATCTGTGGGTATTGGGATTATTTCGCTTGGAGCGTTTTAAGCTATGATGATTTTCAGCTGATAGAACTTATTTATTTAGTAAGAGTGGAGTAAAGAAGAGAGTAGAGCGATTTTTCAAATCGCTTTTTCCAATCATTAGTGGAGTTTTTTTGTAATTTTTTGTTTGCTAAAGCTGGATACTCGAGCCATACATGCTTCTAGTTTTTTTACAAAAAATGGTCTACGGTGTTTGTTTTTTTTACCATTAATTCAATACTAAAACAACCTTCTTAATATTAATTTGTTTGATAAGGAAATAGAAGAAAACTGCAATTCTTTAATATGATTTTGAACGCAAAACTGTTACTTCTTTAACTTGATTTGCAGCACTATAATTTTTTTTTATGATAAATTTAAAAACGCGAAATAACTATTCGTGTAGAAAATTTCGCTTTTAATATTTCATTTAATTCTTCGCTCGAATTTCTTTTCTTACCATCAATCCTGAGGTGCTTAGGTCGCTGAGAGCCCAACTGCCATTTTGATTTGCGTTTGGTTTTAGGGCTGCTGACAGTTCTGATTTATCGGCTATGGACCAATTGCAATGAGAAATTCCATTCTCATCTAAAAAAGCCCACCATTTGGCTGCTTCTTCAGTATCTATTGAACCATCTCCAGAGGCTTCAGAAACTCCGTATTCTGTTACAAATAGGGGTACTCCAGCGTTTATTGCAGCCTTGGCTATATCCCTAAGGTTTTGTTTGTGGGTAGCCGAATAGTAATGTAGCGTATAGGCCACATTTGGGTCAGCGATTTTATTATTAATGACATCATTTACATTTTGCGACCAGTTTCTAGTTCCACAGATGATTAGATTATCGGGGTCATGTTTTCTAATTTCCGCTATTACGGCTTCATGGTAGGGTTTTAATACACTTGTCCATGAAACATTTAAGGGTTCGTTATACGGTTCATAAATAATATTAGGAACATCTTTATATTTTTGTGCCACCTCGCTAAAAAATGCTTTCGCTGCTTCAAGGTGTTTTTCGCCATTGTGATCATGCCAATCCACAATTACGTAAATGCCTTCTTTTATGGCAGCGTCTATCACGGTATATATTTTTGCTTTTTCCACTGCCTTGTTTTCCAGATATCCACCGCTTTCTATGGCCATAGCTGCACGTATCACATTACATTGCCAATCTTTTTTTAGCCAATTTACTACGTCTGCATTGTAATATTTTCCTATCCATTGCGACCAAAATAATGACATTCCTCTAAGTTGAACAGGTTTGCCATTTTTGTCTACTATTTTATTATTAACTATGCTTAGTTGACCATACTCAGCAACAGCCTTTACGGGTATTGTATCTGTATCTATAGTGGGTTTTGTATCTACTGTTACGGGTACAAATACATCTTTTTTTACTTCTTTTGTAGTGCAAGAGAAAACAAAGGTTAGTAGGGCAAGTAGATAAATTTTATGCATTTTTTTACTTTTTTGAACAAAGGAATTTGCATAAATATACGTTTAAAATGAATTTTGACATAATAATATAAATTAAAAATAGAATTAAAGTTTTATTGAAAAATGTGAAACCTTGTGTTTTTGAACTTAATAATAGTTTAAACAAAAAAAACAGATACGTGAGCATCTGTTTTCTGAAATTTCAATAGGAAGATTATTTCTATTTCGCAGTTCTTTTAAATGCATAATACACCGGCACTCCGAGTGCCACTATTCCCAATCCTGGGAAAGTGAATTGCGGTTTTTCTATAATTAAAATTACAACCAAAGCTGAGGCTACCACTATATATATCAAAGGCAATATCGGATAAAGTGGAGCTTTGATAGGTCTTGGTTGATCGGGCATTTTTTTTCTTAAAACAAAAACACCCAAAATTGTAAATACATAAAACAAGATAACGACTCCCATCAAGAAGTCTAGTAAATCGCCATATTTACCTGTCAAACACAAAAAACTCGCCCAAATCCCTTGCCACCAAAGTGCGGTTTTAGGTACACCGTTTGAATTTAAAGTAGAGAAACTTTTGAAAAATATGCCGTCTTTGGCCATTTGATAATATACCCTTGCACCCGAAAGTATCAGGCCGTTATTACAGCCAAAAGTAGAAATCATAATCAAAATAGCTACCACAATAGAGAACTGCTCGCCACCCAGCACAGTTGCGGCTGCTGCTGCCACTCGGTCTTCTGAAGCAAACTGGATTCCTCTACTAAAAGCGTCTATACCATCTGGGGATCCTTTTAATGGGAGAATACATAAATACGTAATGTTGACTAAAAGGTAAAGCACGGTAACCAATAATGTACCGATAGCCATTCCTCTTGGTATAGTCTTGTGCGGTTCTACTACTTCGTCACCCGCAAATGTTAGTCCATTCCAAGCATCGCTTGAGAAGAGCGTACCTACCTGTGTAACGCCGATGGCCAAAATTATTCCAATTCCTGATAGTGGTACTTTGTTCCATACGTCGCCGATTTTAGTGAGCTGCTCTCCTTCAAAAAGGTGCGAGAAGTTCATTTTGACCACTTCCATATTTGCTCCTAAAAACAAGCCGATGATGATAATTAACGCGATAGCCAATAATTTGGTACTGCTGAAAATATTCTGAAGTATTTTCCCTTCTTTTACTCCTCGAGTATTTACCCAAGTAAGTAACAATATGCTACCTATGGCCAAAAGTCTCTGAGAGGTTAGTTTAAATGAAGTATCTCCTAATGTAAAAAAAGTGATGTTATCGTTGATGATTTTTGGCATTAAAACACCCGTATACTTGGCAAATGCCACTGCTACGGCAGCTATAGTGCCTGTTTGAATAACCGCAAAAAACGACCAGCCGTATAAAAAGCCCACTAGTTTTGAGTATGCTTTTGATAGAAATACGTATTGGCCTCCTGCTTGAGGAAACATGGCGGTGAGTTCTCCATAACACAAGGCGGCTACCATGGTGATACCTCCAGCCACTAACCAGGACACTAAAAGCCAGCCTGTGGAGCCAACTTGTCGGGCTACATCGGCACTTACTACAAAGATTCCAGAGCCAATCATTGAGCCCGCTACAAGCATGACGGCATCAAAAAGTTTAAATTCTCGTTTAAATTCCGCCATTTGGGTTTTATAATTTAGGTAGGTTGAGTTTGCTGTTTTTATGGCCATAAGAAATGTAAATTACCATTCCTATTGCTAACCAAATTAAGAACATACGCCAGTTTGTCCAGCCTAGTTCTGACATCAAATACAGGTTAGTTAAAATACCCAAAACAGGAATTATTGAGAAGTTATATTTGAAACCAAGAATAGAAAGTATAAGCCAAGCAGACCAGAAAACTCCAAGAAGTGGTTTTTCAGCAAGAAGCGTATCAAAACCAAAGCTATATTGTACCCAAACTGCGGCTAATATAAATAATGTGCCGATGATATATTTTCCGTTTAAATAAGGCACTTTGAATTTGCTTTCTTTGCTCAATCCTTTGTAATCCATGAACAAGATACCCGCACAAACCAATATAAACGCGAAGAAAGTACCGACACTAGTTAAGTCTATAAAAAACTGCATATTCATAAACAATGAAGGAATACCTACCAAAAGTCCAGTAATAATTGTAGCAAAAGCAGGAGTCTTATATTTTGGATGTACGCTAGAGAATTTTTTTGGTAAAAGACCATCTCTACTCATAACCATCCAGATTCTCGGCTGTCCCAATTGGTATGCCAAAAGTGCACTTGTGATAGCAATAACGGCACTTACTGAAATGATACCTGCCATCCAGTTTATTTCTAATTTTTCGAAAACATAAGCTAGCGGATCATTAACACCAAGTTCTTTATAACTCACCATGCCAGTCAATACAAGCGAAATAACGATATACAGAATAGTACAAATGACTAAGCAATATATCATGGCTCTTGGTAGATCTCGCTGCGGGTCTACGCATTCCTCGGCAGTGGTAGAAATAGAGTCAAAACCAATAAATGCAAAGAAAACGGAGGCCACGCTGAGCATTACGCCGTTCATGCCGTTAGGTGCAAATGGAACCCAGTTGTCTGTTTTTACATAAAATACGCCTCCCACTATTACCAAAAGTATTACTCCCATTTTGATGTATACCAATATGTTGGTTGCGTTTTTAGACTCTTTTATCCCGATATAGATAAGTGCAGTTACAAGTGTAGTTATTATGCCTGCCGGAAGATTAAATATAATTTTTAAATCACCAATCATAGGTGCTATCTCATAGATTTTGGCTAGTTCAAATGTATTTGAAGGCAAACTAGAGGTGGTGCCAGCTGCTACAGCATTTGTTACTTGCTCAAATGCAGTTTTGGCTGTTCCGTGATCTATAGCTAAATACCTTGGAAAATGGACATGAAAAACGTTTTGCAACATACTGACGAAGTATTCGGACCACGAAATGGCCACTACCATGTTTGAAACCGCATATTCTAATATTAAGGCCCAGCCTATTATCCAAGCGAAAAGCTCACCAAAAGACACGTATGCATAAGTGTAGGCACTTCCACTCACAGGAACTGTAGATGCAAACTGTGCATAGCTCAATGCAGTAAAAACGCATGCGATAGCAGTAAATACAAAAAGCAGAGAAACGGCAGGTCCGCCATTAAAACTTGCTCGACCGATGGTACTAAAAATTCCGGCACCAATGATTGCCGCTATACCAAAAAAAGTGAGGTCTCTAAGGGTAAGTATTTTGTTAAGGCTGTTTTTGCTGCTCTCAGACTCTATGAGAATTTGACCAATTTGCTTCTTTCTAAATATATCTTTTATCATAAAATATTGATGAATATAAACTCAAATAAAACTATTTGTTTCCAAAAATCGATAAAGTAAACCACATAATCGCTTTATTTTTTATTTAGTTATCCTCTTTTTTGTGATTTCGCTCATTTAATCTAAATGTTTTATGGATTTATTTTGAGTTTAAAATGTTTTTTAACAATTGCTTAAGGGGAATTTTAATAAACAGAATTATAAATATTATGAATAAAATGAAATTAATTATTTATTAATTTATTTTAGAAAGTCAATTTGTGCCTATATTTATCACTTAGTCAAACACTTTAAACAGATTATGTTTTTTATGAAAAAAAATCTACAAAAGGTTTTATTTTTTCCATTTATGATGCTAAGCATACTTGCTTTTGGTCAAAAAATAAATGTTAAAGGTAAAATTACTTCATCAGATGACGGACAGGCCGTGCCCGGAGTGAGTGTTTCTGTAAAAGGAACCTCCATAGGTACAACCTCAAACGCAGAAGGCTTTTATGCTATTTCTGTAGAAAACGGTGCTACACTTACTTTTAGTTTTATTGGAATGGAAAGCCAAACCATAAAACTCAATGGACAAACAATTCTAAATGTGGTAATGAATAGTGCTACATCTTCTTTAGACGAAGTGGTGGTTACTGCCTTAGGTATTACACAAGAGAAAAAAGCATTGGGATATGCGGTACAAGAACTAAAAGCCGAAAGTATTAAAAATTCGGGCGAGCCAAATGTGATTAATGCCATGCAAGGTAAAATTGCAGGTGCTATTATTACGAGCTCAGGTGGTGCTCCAGGTGGTGGTACAAACATCATTCTTAGAGGTATCACATCTTTGAGTAGTGGTTCTAGTAATCAGCCGCTTTTCGTAGTTGACGGTATCATTATCAGTAACAATACTGTGGCCGGAAATCCACTTCCAAGTGCGGGTTCTAACTCACCAGGGGCTAGCGAGCAGTTTTCTAACACCAACAGAGGTGCAGATATAAACCCCGATGATATTGAGTCGCTTTCGGTTCTTAAAGGACCAGCAGCTACCGCTCTTTATGGTCTTAGGGCTTCTAACGGAGCTATTATTATTACCACAAAAAGGGCAAAGTCAGGAAAATTGGGTGTTTCAATATCTTCAAGCATAGGTTTAGACCAATTGGGCAAATCACCGTATATTCAAGATCGTTTTATTCAAGGTAGAAACGGAGAGTTTATTGCTGAAAATGACCCTACAACACGTAGTATCTTTAGGTCGTTTGGTCCTTTAGTTGAAGGTTCAAATGACAAAGTATATGATAACTTCCGAACTTTTTATCAAAATGGTCTAAGAAACAACAATAACATTACACTTACGAAAGGAACTGACAAATACAGTGTGTATTTCTCTTTGGGAAGAAACTACCAAAAAGGTATCGTGCCTTTTTCTGATTTTTCGCGTAATTCAGCCAAGGCGGCGGTTAATTATAATGTAACCTCTAAGTTTAAAGTAGGAACAACCTTAAACTATGTTAACTCTGGCGGAAATAGACCCCCATCAGGCGACAAGTCAATCTATAGTTCACTATCGTATTGGCCAAACTCTTATGATGTAAATGACTACATCAAAGCCGATGGTTCTCAAAATAACATTACACTAGGAGTAGTGGATAATCCCAAATATTTGATGGCTAAAAGTGCGAGGGTAGATAATAACAACCGTTTTATCGGTGATATTAACCTGAGCTACGATTTAACATCTTGGTTAACTGCTAAGTATCAGGTTACCTTAGATACCTACAAAGAAACCCGCAGCCGTCAAGTAGACAGCACATTTGACGTAGGTACCCAGGTTAAAGGTTTTTTAGTAAACGAATATTTGAATTTTAGAGAAGTTAACTCTAACCTTTATTTGACCGCACAAAAAACCTTCAATGAAGATTTTAGCGGTTCGTTTATGTTTGGTAACTCTATTGTTGATAGTCAGTCTCCCGATAGCTATTTTGAGCGTGGCGAAGGTTGGAAAGCTCCTTTTGATAGAAATATAAGCAGTTATCGAAATGTCACAAACAGACCTTATTCTCCTGAGCATTACCGTATTGTGAGTGTTTTTGCTGATGCAAAACTGAACTATAAGGATATGATTTACTTAAACCTAACCGGTAGAAACGATAAAGTTTCAACACTTCCTGTTCAAAACAATTCGTTTTTCTATCCTTCAGCTAACCTTGGTTTTATTTTTACAGAGTTACTTCCAAAGACTAACTTCTTGACTTTTGGTAAAATCAGAGCTTCGTGGGCACAAGTAGGTAAAGGTACATCGCCTTACGTAACGGGGTCTTACTACAATGTGGTTGATAACTTCCCTTATGGAGGCACAGTGCCGGGATATAACCGAGTTTCTACCACGGCAGATCCCAACCTAAAGCCAGAAAGAACTACCTCGAAAGAGATTGGTACCGAACTGAGACTTTTGAAAAACAGAATATTGATAGATGCCACGTACTATACCATGGATTCGAAAGATCAAATTGTTAATGCTCCTGTGAGCAATGGTTCAGGCTATTCGAGATACTTTACTAATATTGGTCTTATTCGTAACAAAGGTGTTGAGCTATTGATTACGGGTAAAATTATTAAAAACAAGAAGTTTGGTTGGGAGGCTAGTTTAAACTGGTCAAAACAGCGTGGAACTGTTATAGAGATGCCGAAAGAGTTACAAGAGATTGTATATTATGACAACGGCGGTGTGCAACTTAGGGTGCAAGAAGGTAGCAGATTGGGAGATTTGTATGCCTACGATTACCAAAGAGCTCCTGACGGCCAAGTGCTAATTGGCTCAAACGGATTCCCGAACGTAGATTTCTCTAAAACAGTGTTGGCTGGAAATGCAATGCCAGATTGGTTGGGAGGTTTAACAAACACATTTAGCTATAAGAATATGTCGTTCTCGTTTTTATTAGAACAAAGACATGGAGGCGATGTAGCCGATAATTCTGAAAATAACTCAGTAAGAAACGGTATAACGGCTTTAACTGGTCAGCGTTATGAACGAGTGATTTTTGATGGTGTAGTTAAAGCCGCAGACGGTTCTTTCTCGCCAAACACTAACCTTGTGTTTTTAGACGATAACTTCTACAGAAGTTCGGCTCAGTTTTATAGATACAAAGGCTATACTGTGCAAGACGGCTCTTGGTTGAGACTTAGAAACGTAAACTTTAACTATTCACTTCCAAAAGAGTTGGCAGCTAAAACACCATTTAAAGGTGGTATCAGATTTAGCCTAACAGCTAATAATCTTTGGGTAAATACACCATTCCGTGGTTATGACCCTGAGTCGCTTTCGTTTGGTTCTGGTTCTAACATCATTGGCTTTGTAGGTAATACCACGCCAATGACCAAAAGCTATCAGTTTGGAGTAAATATCACACTTTAATTTAGAGATTTTATGAAATATAGATTTAAGAAAACACTAAAAACAATGCTTGGCCTAAGCTTACTGCTAGGCATGAGCAGTTGCGAAAAGTACTTGGATATCAATGTAAATCCAATACTAAAAAGCGATGTAACCATGGCCGAGATATTGCCCACGGCCCAGTTTTATACCAGTGAATTGAGCTATTCGCAGGCGTACATTACGTGTCAATATATTCAGCAAATTGGAAGTAATGTTGGTCAAAACGGCATTGACGCTCAAGCTGAGACTGACAATAGCGGCGGATGGTCAAATTTTTATTTGAACGTATTGCCAAATCTCAATACGCTAATAAAGAAAAGCGATGCACAAGCATCCCCTGCGTATGGTGGTATTGCCAAAGTACTGTTAGCGTATAATTTAGGCATAGCAACTGTAAACTGGGAAAATATTCCTTTTACTGAAGCAGATAAGTTAAACTTTGCCCCAAATTATGATTCACAAGAATCTATCTATGGCCAAATAAATACTTTGCTAGATGCGGGAATAGCTGACTTAGCAAAAAACACAGGCTCAAAACCAACTACCGATGACCTGATATATGGTGGTGATTTGACCAAATGGACCAAACTTGCCTATACGTTGAAAGCCAGATATGCCATGCATCAATCGGCTAAAAACCCTACAAAGGCAGCTACAGATGCCCTTGCGGCATTGAGCAAAGGTTTTACGAGTAATGCAGATGATTTCCAATTGATGTATAATTCTAGAAACCTAAGTCCATGGTACAGCCGTGTGGCGTTGGCAAACAATACGGGGAACCTTACAGTCACGTTTAGTAATACCTTGGTTTCTAAAATGAACGATTTAGCTGATCCACGTCTGCCAATTATGGCCACTTTACGTAAGAATCAGACGGTATATGCGGGTGTTTTGCCTGGTAGAGGCTCAGGTGCTACGGTAGACTTCACTACAGCAGGTTGGTACTCAAACGTAAACTCACCTATTCAAATGTCTACATTTGCTGAAGCAAAAGCCATAGAAGCAGAAGCTAACTTTATACTAAACGGTGGTACCAAAACTTCTGTGGGTTCTACCGCAAAAGCATACGATGCATACATAGCCATGATAGACGCTAGCATGAGCAAACTAGGGGTTTCGGCTACAGCAAAGGCGGCATTTCTTGCCAAAGAAGCCGTAGCAGTGAAAGCCGAAAAGCTGAAATTAGAAAATATCCTAAATCAAAAGTTTGTGGCGATGTTTTTAATCGGCGATATCTGGACAGACTACCGCAGATATGACTATTTTAGTTTGTCATTGCCTGAGCAGCACAATGTAGATCTTAACGGCAAATGGATTCAAAGAATGCGTTACCCATCCTCTGAAACTGCTAGGAACTCAGCAGTAGCTCAGAAAAACTTTAAGAACTTAACTGACAAAATGTGGTTGTTTTAATCTTATAAAATATTGATACAGATGAATTTAATAAAAATAAAAAAATACACCTTACACCTTGTGTTGTTAGCAGGCGTGGCTTTAAGCCAAATGTCTTGCTACACCCAAGACGAGGTAGTGCCAGGCTTGTTAACAAGTATGGGTCGCACTGCCAATATTGCCCTCATGTGGACAGGTCCAGTTCGTACCACGGCTACTTCTCAGCCTCCCACCACGGTCACGGTAAATCCGGGAGCCACGGTGGCGGTCACTATCGAGTACATCTCCGAAGAGCCTATTAAGGAGTTTAATTTGTATAGCAGACCAGGCACTACGGGTACATTTGTGCCTTTGACCAAGGTAGCAAACGAGGTAGCTAAACCTACCTACAATGCAGATTTAAGAAACATGGTCGCAGTTTTTAATGTAACTGCCCCTTCGACCGCAAAAGCTACTTTACAAATTGCAGGCGATATTACAACTTCTAACGGATTGATTTCAAATCAGAAAATAATTACTATAAGAACCAATTAAGCCTTATTTGCTTTAATTTCAAAAGGCCATTCTTTTCGAAGGATGGCCTTTTTTCGTGTTTAGCAAGTTTTTATTTGGGCGATTTTCTTTGTTTTTCTCAAAAAAAAACAAAGAAACCGGGCTTTCCGCTATATCTTTTATTTGGCCGACACACAAAGCAGCCGCACAATAAAAGGATGCCGCTCCAATCCCTATCGCAAGCAGGACTTTAGGCTTCCATGAGCTCGTAGCTTTGTATCGCTATTTCTAGTTCTTCGTTGGTTGGTATTACCAATATTTTGGTATACCCATTTTGAATTTCCCTAATTCCCTTCTCCGTGTTTTCGTTCTTATCGTTGTTTATACATATGCCTAAGAAATCTAAGTTTTCGCAGACTTTTTCACGCAATAGAGCACTGTTTTCGCCTATGCCTGCCGTAAAAACCAAAGCATCTATGCCATTCATGGCTGCCGTGTATGCCCCTATATATTTGCGTATTCGGTAGGCGGTCATTTCTAAAGCTAATATGCAGGCCGCGTCTCCATTGCTTACTCCTTTTTGAATTTCTCGCAAATCGCTATGGCCAGTTAATCCCAAAAGCCCGCTTTTTTTGTTTAGAATATGATTGACTTCTTCAGCAGAATAACCAAGTTTGTCTATCAAATACAGAACCGCTGCAGGGTCAATGTCGCCGCTTCGTGTTCCCATTATTAAGCCCGGCACTGGACCAAATCCCAACGAATGATCCACACTTTCGCCATTTACAATAGCTGTGGCACTACATCCATTTCCAAGGTGCAAAACCACCAATTTGGCCTCTGGGTTTTCTAAATATTCGATAGCTTTTTTGCTTACATATTTGTGGCTTGTACCATGAAAACCATAAACTCTGATTTGGTGCTGTTCATATAATTCATTCGGAATAGCGTATCTGAATGCATGCTCGGGTATCGTTTGGTGAAATGCCGTATCGAATACCGCAATCTGAATTGCATCTGGAAAAATTTGTTCCGAAACCTCAATTCCTGTTAAATTTGCAGGATTGTGTAAAGGAGCTAGGCTAAATAATTCTTTGATTTTTTCTTTGACCGTTTCGTTTATCAGAGTCGGTTCTTTAAAGATGCTTCCTCCGTGCACCACTCTGTGGCTTACTGTGTCAATCTGTGAAGGTGTGTCAATAACGCCATAAATGGGGTCAAGGAGTTGCTCCGCCACCAAAGCCATGGCATATTCGTGATCAGGAATTATCTCAGATTCTTCTATTTTAATATCAGTTGTCAGAAATGAATACGTAGAAGTTTCTTGACCAATTCTATCTACCAAGCCTGAGGCTAAAACCTCTCGCTCAGGCATGGCAATTAACTGAAACTTAAGCGATGAACTTCCGGCGTTTATAACGAGTATTTTTTTCATAGTCAGTTTTTATATTCCTTGTGCTTGTATGGCCGTTATGATAACCGTATTAAAAATATCATCGACCGTGCAGCCCCTGCTGAGGTCATTTACAGGTTTATTGAGTCCCTGCAGCATTGGCCCGATCGCCACAGCACCGGTTTCTCTTTGCACGGCTTTGTAGGTGTTATTTCCAGTATTTAAATCAGGAAAAATCAACACACTCGCTTGGCCTGCCACTTCCGAATTTGGCATTTTGCTTTGCCCTATTTCCATGTCCACTGCTGCGTCATATTGAATGGGTCCTTCTATTTTTAAGTCAGGTCTTTTGGCTTTTACTATTTCGGTGGCGGCTCTTACTTTTTCTACTTCTTCGCCTTTGCCTGAGCTGCCCGAAGAATACGATAACATGGCGATTTTGGGTTCAATACCAAACGCTAGGCTACTTTCAGCTGATGATATAGCTATTTCTGCCAATTCTGCTGCGGTAGGGTTGGGGTTAATGGCACAGTCGCCAAAGACCACCACTCGGTCTTCTAAACACATAAAAAATACCGACGAAACCAAGTTGATGCCCGGTTTGGTTTTGATAAACTGAAGAGCCGGTCGTATGGTATGTTGGGTAGTATGAGCCGCACCAGACACCATGCCGTCTGCATGTCCTTTGTAAATCATCATGGTGCCAAAATACGAAACATCCAACATCAAATCTCGGGCTACATCCATGTTGATGTTTTTGTGTTTTCTTAGCTCATATATAGTTTTTACGTAGTCATCAAAATGCTCAGAATCAACCGGGTTAACGATATTTATTTTATCGAAATCCAATATAATGCCCAATGAAAGAATCTTATCTTTGATTTTCTGAACATCGCCCAAAAGTGTAAGGTCTACCAAGTTAGCGGTAATAAGTCTGGCAGCTGCCAAAACTATCCGTTCGTCAGTGCCTTCAGGCAATACGATGTGCTTTCTGCTAGTTCTTGCTTTTTTGATTAAACTATACTGAAACATCCTAGGAGTTAAAATCTGATTTTCGAAATTCATCAGCTTTTCTAGCAAAGGACTAATCGGTACGTTCTCTTCAAAAACCTCAATAGAAGTTTGGATTTTTTTATGGCTATTCGCAAATATTTTAGATTTAATGGCACCCACTTCATTGGCTATCTGAAAAGTGCCTTCTTCCACCGAAATAATAGGAACAATAAGCGATAAACCTTCAATAAGCCTAATGATCGGTTCTTCGGGAATAATGCCGCCAGTTAATATTATCCCCGCTATTTGCGGATAGTTTTTTGAAATATTCGCTTGTAAAACCCCGAGGATAATGTCGGCTCTGTCTCCGGGTGTTATTACCAAATTGTCAGGTCTAACTTGTGGCAAATAGTTGCGGAGCTGCATAGCACCTACGCCCATAGAACCCACTTGGTTTTCGAGGTATTCTTCACCAAATAGCACCTTGCCGTCAAGTTCTGCTACAATCTCACGCATGGTGGGGTTAAGTAAAGTACCTATTCGCGGTATAGAATATGCTTCAATATTAGTTGGTAAAAACTCTTTCATGGCAGCTATGGCCACCTCGCGGTTCTCAGGCAGAATCTTGTTGTTTATTATCGCGATTACCTGAACATCCTTCTCGGTGTAGCTATTGTAGGCCATCTGCATGATGTCCTGAAGTTCAGTTTTGGTTTTCTCTATGCCATTTCCGATTAGAATCACCGGTAAGCCAAAGTTCTTGGCTATAAGTACATTTATATTAAGTTCGGCTAATCCACCTTCGTTTTTGAAGTCGGTGCCTTCTACCAACACAAAGTCAGATTGGTCTTCAAGTTGCTTATATTTTTCGATTAAAATATCAATGATTTCACCCGTTTTACCTTGGTTGATCATCTGAATGGCGGTAGAACGTGTAATACCCGTAGCTTGTTCGTAGGTGATTTTTAGATCAAAATTGGCGAGCATCATTTGTGTGTGAGCGTCCAATATGTCGTCTTCCACGATTGGTTTAAAAAATCCAACTTTCGGCATCTTTCCGAGCATTTTATGCATCAGTCCGAGTGATATGAGCGATTTTCCGCTGTGGTCTTCTACAGTGGCTATATATATTCCTTTGGTCATGTTCTTTGGTTTTCGGCAAATTTAGACTTCAATATACCCATTTTCGATAATAGATATCATTTAATAAAACGTCTTTGGTCATAAAAATAGAAATGACTTTGCGTTTTTCTTGTAAAATTGAAAAGAAAATCGAAAAAAGGAGTACTGTCTTTTTTGCTAAAAAAAAACGTATCACCCGGTAACTTCTACATGCATGCCCACCATCAGGGAGCTGCCGTATTGGGTGATAAATGCCACGTCGCTGGCGTCTCGTCCGTAGGCAAGTACTATTCTGCCGGGTGTGGTTTCGGCCTGAACGGCATCAAAAATGTACCAATGGTCGCCTACGTAGCATTCAAACCAAGCGTGTAAGTCAGCAAATGGTAGGTCTTTGGCAAAGCCCACCACTATTCGACTTGGGATATTTAAACTTCTACATAAGGCTATTGCCAGGTGTGCAAAGTCACGGCAAACACCAACTTTGTCTTTTAAGATGTGGTTTGAGTGTGTGGTTACCAAACTGAAACCATATTGGTAGCTGATGTTTTGGTGTACCCAGGTACGTATCGCTTCTACTTGGGCATATCCGTTTGGTAGGCCTGCTACTATTTGGCTTGCTAGGTTTCTGATTTCAAAAGTATCAGAAAAACAGTATCGGCTTGGTAGCAAATATTGGAACAGCTCTGAGGGTAAAAATTCGATGGGAATATATGCGGCCTCAAAGTTTTTCTCTATGGTGTCGTGTACTTCTACTTCGCAAGTGGAGGTGATTTCTACACGGCCCACTTCTAGTAAGAATCTATGGCATTCATTTCCGTATACGTCGAAATAAAAATCTATTTCTGTAGAGGGAGTTATATCTAAGTTTCGGGTTATTACTTGATCATTTACATCAATTCTTGGGCTCAGTAAGGCTATAATATGCGTAGGGTATATTATTTCATAAGTGAAGTAAGCTCTCGCTTTTAATAACATCTTGTCTTTGGTTCTTTCATACAAAGATACGCTAAAAAAAACGCCTTTTGGGCATTAGTTTCAAAGCTTATCACGCTAGTTTCGGTAATAATTTAGAATTCAGCTATTTGGATTTAATTTTTTTTAAAATCCCTTCGAGTCTATTTTTTTGTTTACTTGCAGTAAAATTCACTTAAATATTTTATGCAAAAGATTTTAATTTTAGCACTACTCTTAACGCTTACTTTTTCTTGTAAAAAAAGCTCTGATCCATCACCCGAAACTTCATTTAATGTAGAAGGAAACTGGTCCTTAGATTATTATTTCAGTTATAGAAAACAAGCAAATACTGATCCCTTACAAGCTACTTTAAATGCAATGCCTGGGCAAAACGTGTTAAACCTCAAAGCGGATGGAACAGCCCAAATGATAAACTTGGGTTTAGATGATAAAAGCTTTAATATTTTTACTATCCAAACCATAGACGGTACTTGGAAAACCTTGAATTCATTTTTGTTTATAACCTTTACAAAAAACGGCAAGGTCTTCAATCAAAAATACAAAATCATAAAAGCGACTAGCACTGAGTTAGAAATTTCGAAGGATTTGTCTTTGGTTAAAGAAAGCCTAGAAGACAACAAAGATGCTTTAGGACCAAATACCTACATAGGTTTAAAAAACGAGTTTGATTTATACACCAAAGTAACTTTAGAAGGATATTTCGTGAAGAAATAAGCTGTATTGCTGTTTCTTTTTAATGTAATATTTAATTGTCGATTAAAAGTGGGCATTTATCCAAAATCTGCAGTAAGTAGTTTTTATTTGACCATTTGAAGGCTAATTTTGTAAAAAATAACTAACCAAAACATTTTATGGCATCAAAATCAAGTTCTTCTCTTTCTATGCGTGTTTTACACCGCTACCTCGGTTTCTTTTTAGCTGGTATTATGACTGTTTATGCCATATCTGGTATGTTGATGGTTTTTAGAAATACCGACTTTTTGAAAGAAACTAAACATATAGAAAAAACTTTGGCTCCTAACCTAAGTGCTGAAGCTGTGGGTAAGGAAATAAGAAAGAAAAATTTGAAAGAAGATAAAATCGAGGATGGAATTATGTATTTCAAAGATGGAACCTATGTGATTGCAACAGGTTCAGTAGCTTATGAAACAAAAGAGCTTCCTTTTATATTGGGGAAAATGGAGAAAATGCACAAGGCAACTACAGACAGTCCTTTGTATTTCTTGAATTTATTTTTCGGTGCTTCGCTATTATTTTTCGTAATATCTACTTTTTGGATGTTCAGACCCAATACTAATATTTTTAAGAAAGGCCTCATATTTACACTTGTGGGTATAGTTTTGACCTTGATAATGGTGTTTATCTAAAAAACAAAAGAGGAGCAAAACGCTCCTCTTTTATTTTAATCTGTAGTCTGAAATCGAATTCGTTCTGATTTAATCATCAATAGTTTGAAACACCAACTGTCTGAATTTTTCGGTGGTGTAATCGCCAGATATTTTCTGAGTTTGTTTCATTATAATTCCAATCACTTTTTCTTTAGGGTCAGCAAAATAGTTCGTGTTGAAATATCCACCCCAATCAAAAGTTCCTTCTGAGCCTAAGCCTCCTTTTATTACGCCGTTTTTATTCAAAATAGAAAAACCTAGCCCAAAACCTTTGTCGCTATTTGGACCACCGAAAAGTGTTCCCGCTTGGTTTTGTAGCAAAAATTCAACTGTTTTTCTACTCAGCAGTCGGGTGCCGTTTAGTTCGCCTTCGTTGAGGTACATTTGCAAAAACGTAGCATAGTCAAACACCGTACTTGAAAGGCCTGCACCGCCAGAGAAAAATCTTTTGGCACCTTTAATAGGGTAATTTGGGTCATAGAAATTATCTTCAAACGGCTGCCATTTATCGTTTTTGGTTTGAATAGGCACCAGTCTGTTGGCTTTGTTGGCCGGCAAATAAAAATGCGTATCGTTCATTTTGAGAGGTGCAAATATGCGTTGACTTAGGAAAGTATCGAGCGGCTGTCCAGACCAAATCTCTATCAAATATCCCAATACATCAAGGCCTTCAGAATACACAAATGCTTCACCCGGTACATGGTGTAGGGGAAGGGTTGCCAGTTTTTTTACGCTTTCGCCAATACTTATGTTTTCTGAGGTGAATAGATCAGTAATACCTGCTTTTTTATAAATAGCCTTAAATCTTTCGTCACCGTCTATTACGCCATATCCCAAGCCAGATGTGTGTGTCATTAGCTGTCTCACGGTTATTTCTTTTCCGGCGGGTTTGGTGGTGTAGCTGCTGTCTTTCATGTAAAACCTATCTAAAAGCACCGGATTTTTAAACTCAGGAATGTACTTAGAGATCGGGTCGTCTAGGTTAAATTTTCCTTCTTCCCACAGCATCATAGCGGCTGTGGTAGTTATGGCTTTGGTTTGTGATGCTATTCTAAAAATATCATCGGTTTTAAAAGGCCTTTTGTTTTGTACGTCAGCATAGCCAAACGCTTGTTGGTACACTATTTTGCCATTTTTACATATTATAGCTACCGCACCCGGTATCACGTCGGCGTCTATGGCACCTTGTATCATTTTAGTTACGCGGCCCAATCTCTCCTCAGACAAGCCTTGTGATGTGGCGGTGGCAGGTTCTAGCGGTTTTGACTTTTTAAGCGACGGGGTTTGGGCAACTGTTATTTGCGAAATAGCCATTAAGGCCACTAGTAAGATTCTTTTCATGCTTTATGGTTGAATTAAAATATTGTTTTATCCTCAAATCACTTTAGACGTTTTAGTGTCTAATGAAAGATAAAATAAAGTTAATAAAATTAGTAAAACGAAAGTGAATTAGGTTTCGATTTGTTTCGAAAGTGAATTTATTTCAATTAAATAAAAATGAAATAGTGAAAGGATTGTAAAGTGTGTGTGAAGAAAAAAGTACCCCCGAGTGGAATCGAACCACCATCATCAGAACCGGAATCTAACATTTTATCCATTAAACTACGGAGGCATATACCGCAAAAATACGGTATTTTTTGCAGCTAGCGTATCTTATTTACAAATTAAATATCGACTTTAAAGCAGTGGCTTCTTCGGGTTTTAACCTGCCAGCCAATACCAGTCTGAGCTCGCGTCTTCGCTGTGCACTGTCGTAGAGTTCTTTTTCTTCCTCTGTTTCTATGATTGCCTCAGGTACTTCTATCGGCCTACCGGTTTGGTCTACCGCCACAAATGTCAAGAATGCCTGGTTGGTTTTGGTTTTGGTTCCAGCCGGAATGTTTTCGCTAAATACATTGACCACCACCTCCATAGAGGTTGTAAATGCCCGCGTTATTTTGCCTTCCAAAGTTACCACGTTTCCAAGTGGAATAGGATTTACAAACGATACATTATCTACCGATGCCGTCACCACTATGCGGTTGCAGTGTTTTTGTGCAGTTATGGCACCTGCTATATCCATCATTCTCATGAGGTTTCCGCCCATCAGGTTTCCAAGTGTGTTGGTGTCGTTTGGCATTACCATTTCGGTCATTATGGTAATCGATTCTTTTATTGATTTCGGTTTCGGCATCGTGTATTTTTTTTGCAAAAATACGTATACTTTTCGGTTAAGCTATAAATCAATATTTTTTTGGTTAGGAAGGGAAAAATCTTTTACTTTGTAATAAAAAGTACTTTTTATGAAAATGAGTAAGTCAACATCCGGGATTCTGATATTATGTATGTTGTGTTTGGTGCTGTTTTTATTCAGAATAAAGCTATCTGGCGGCATTTTTGGATTTTCACTTATCTGGAATTTGTTTCTAGCTTGGCTTCCTTTGGTATTTATACTTTTAGCAAAACGTGTTTTCCAAAAAAGGCTTTTTACAACTAGCAGTTTTAACAGAATCATAGTATTTGGCTTGACATTTCTTTGGTTAATATTTTTCCCAAACTCGCCTTACATCATCACTGATTTGATTCATTTGAGCCATTTACCCAAAAACTTAATCTGGTTTGACTCTATTTGCATCTTTGTGACGGCACTCACAGGCTTAGCTATGGGTTTTTATTCCTTATTGATTTTTCAAAATATCTGGAATCAAATTTTAGGAAAAGCAATAACCTGGTTGGCCCTTTTGAGTAGTTTGGTTATGAGTGGCTTTGGCTTGTATTTGGGTCGCGTAGTTAGGCTTAATAGTTGGGATATTTTCTCAAATCCAAAGGCGTTTTTGGTACATTCATGGTTTAGTCTAAGCAATCCGGCCGCTATTCAATATACTTTGATTTTCAGTATTGTATTAATCAGCTTATATTTGTCCTTTTATTATTTCCAAAAAGATGATAGATCTGCGTAAAATGTTTCGGAGTTTTAAATTTGCCTTTCAAGGGATTTATTTTCTGGTGAAAAATGAAAATAACGCTCGGGTACATTTATTAGCGAGTTTTTTGGTTGTGGCTGCTGGCTTTTATTACGGTATTTCTGCTTTCGAATGGCTCATTATACTCTTGTTTGTTTCATCGGTTTGGGCTTCTGAGGCTTTTAATTCGGCTATAGAGAAGCTTTGTGACGAAGTAGATAGAACTCAAAATAGACAAATAGGTATGGTCAAAGATATGGCCGCTGCTGGAGTTTTGTTTTTTGCATTGGGGGCTTTGGTAGCCGCCGCAATCATATTTTTACCTAAAATATTATCGATATGAATGAGCACATTGAGCATTTGAAAGAAATCAGGTCTATGATGGAGCGTTCGTCTAAGTTTTTATCGCTTAGTGGACTTTCAGGTGTTTCTGCTGGTATAGTTGCTTTGGTTTCTGCTTTTTTGGTGTACTCAAAAAAAGTAGAGATTACAGGTAATACAGACCCAAAAGGCATTTTGCAAGCTTATCCTGCAGATCAAAATTTTAAATATTATTTGCTTCAAATAGCCGTAGTTACACTTTTGGTTGCTTTGGTTTTTGGTGTATACTTCACAATCAGAAAAGCCAAAAAACAAAACGTATCGGTTTGGAATAACCTTTCAAAAAAACTCTTGCTCCATTTGGCGGTACCGTTGCTAGCTGGTGGTGTTTTTTCTGTGGGCTTGGTTTTTCATGGATATATCTGGATAGCTTTTCCGGCTACTTTGATATTTTATGGTCTCGCTCTGGTAAATGCCTCCACCTTTACAGTTAGGGATGTTTATTTTCTAGGTATTTTTGAGGTGATTTTAGGTCTTGTTTCCATGTTTTTTACGGGTTATACCCTTTTGTTTTGGGCGTTTGGATTTGGTGTTTTGCATATTTTATATGGAGCCATCATGTATTTTAAATACGAAAAATGATTTTAGAGAAATTCAATAAGGCATTTGAAAGCAAAGCACGGCTGGGAATCATGTCTGTGCTTATGGTCAATGAAACCCTAAGTTTCAGTGCCTTGAAGGAGCTATTGAATTTGACCGACGGCAATTTGGCTACCCACCTCAAAGCCCTCGACGAAGCCGGATATGTAAGTTTTGTGAAAGAATTTATCGGCAGAAAACCCAATACTAATTATGCGGTTACGCCTGAGGGTAAGGAAGCCTTCGAAAAACATTTAAACGTATTAGAAAAGCTCATAAAAGGACTTTAAAACGAAACATGTAATATTTTCATGCTTTAAAGGTCTGAATCCTTAACTTTGTACTTTCAATAAAAATAAGAATATGTCTGACCGTTATATGATGCGAGGTGTTTCTGCCTCAAAAGAGGATGTGCACAAAGCCATTGAAAAGCTAGATAAGGGCTTGTATCCAAAGGCTTTCTGTAAAATATCTCCCGATGTTTTAGGTGGCGATGAGGCCTACTGCAATATTATGCACGCTGACGGTGCAGGCACAAAAACTTCATTGGCGTATCTATATTGGAAAGAAACCGGCGACCTGTCAGTTTGGAAAGGTATTGCCCAAGATTCTATCATCATGAATACCGATGACTTACTGTGTGTAGGGGCTACGGGTCCCATTTTGATGTCGTCGTCTATCGATAGAAATAAAAACAAGATTCCGGGTGAAGTGATTGCTGAAATAATAAACGGCAGCGAAGAAGTCTTGGCTATGCTCCGTGAAAACGGTGTAGAAATATACAGCACGGGTGGCGAAACCGCCGATGTGGGAGACTTGGTAAGAACCATAACGGTAAATACTACGGTAATAGCCCGGACTAAAAGAGAAGATATAATTTCAAACGATAACATAAAGCCCGGCGATGTAATCGTAGGATTGGCTTCATATGGAAAGTCAACTTACGAAACCGAGTACAACGGCGGAATGGGTAGTAACGGTTTAACTTCAGCAAGGCACGATGTGCTCAGCAACGGTTATGCAGAGAAATACCCAGAAAGTTTTGACTCAGATATTCACAGTTCGCTGGTTTACAGTGGTAAAAAACAACTGACCGACAAAGTCGAAATAACGGATAACCTTACGGTAAATGTTGGTAGGTTGGTGCTTTCGCCTACGCGTACTTATGCTCCAGTGGTAAAAGTTTTGCTTGATAAACTAAAAGGTAAAATCAGCGGCATGGTGCATTGCTCAGGCGGAGCTCAAACCAAGGTTTTGCATTTTGTGGATAATGTTCACATAATCAAAGACAATATGCTTCCGGTGCCTCCCTTGTTTCAACTTATCCAGGAGCAAAGCGGTACTTCTTATCAGGAAATGTATAAAGTCTTTAACATGGGACACCGTTTAGAAGTTTACCTTTCAGAAAAAGACGCTCAAACTGTAATAGATGTATCGAAAAGCTTTAATATTGATGCACAAGTAATAGGAAGAGTAGAGGCATTTGAAGGTAAAAAACTAACTATCAAAAGTGAGTTTGGGGAGTTTGAATATTAAGAAAAAATATTAATAGTGATATAGAAAAGGTCAAGTCAAAAGATTTGGCCTTTTTTTGTGCAATAGCATGAGAGTAGCTGATAATTTTTAAATAGAATTTAACTACTTTGGAGTATCAACCGCTCTATTTAATATTTATGAAAAAATACGTTTTCCTTTTTTTAATTCTTTTTGTTTTTAAAGGTGCTTCTGCTCAAAATACCGCCAAGCCTTGGGCCTATTGGTGGTGGCTTGGCAGTGCAGTTAATGAAAAAGACATCCACGAAAGTTTGGTCAAATATGCCGATGCTGGTTTTGGGGGTTTGCATATCATTCCCATTTATGGCATAAAAGGGGAGGAGTCTAAATTTATAGAATACCTGAGTCCTCGTTGGCTTCAAATTTTAGATTATACAGTAAAAGACGCCAAAGCATTGGGCTTGGGGATAGACATGTCATTGGGTACGGGCTGGCCATATGGCGGGCCAAATGTAAGCCAAGAGCATGCAGCCAAGCAGTTGAAATTCGAAAAGGATTCGGATGGGAACTTGCAGCCCAAAGTGAGTTTGACCAAACAAATGGTAAAAAGAGCCGCTCCGGGCGGTGAAGGTTTGGTGGTAGATCATTTTTCAAAATCGGGAATAAGTGCATATTTCGAAAGGTTCGATAAGGTTTTTGATTTAAAAAACTACGGTGTGCGTGCTTTTTATAACGACTCATACGAAGTATATGGAGCAAACTGGACCAACGATTTTTATACAGAATTTAAAAAATACAGGGGATATGACTTTGAACCTTTAATAAATATTTTATCAAAAAAAGACAACTTTACTATTTCTGAAAGAAGAATAAAAGCCGATTACCTTGAAACATTGTCAGATTTACTTCTTAATAACTTCACAAAGCCTTATACAAGTTTTGCTCATAAATACCAAAAGCTAAATAGGAACGAATCACACGGCTCGCCTGCTAATATTTTGGACTTATACGCAGCTTCTGATATTCCAGAAAGTGAGTTTTTTGGTTCAAAACCGTATGGTATTCCGGGTTACAGACAAGATCCCGACTATGAGGAAAGTAGGTTTGGTAAACCCAATATTGCGGTTTTGAAGTTGGCATCTTCGCCGGCACATATTTTCAACAAAAAACTAGTCTCTTCAGAAACCGCTACTTGGCTTGGCAATCATTTTAAGGTTTCGTTATCCCAAATTAAGCCCATCATAGACGAATCGTTTTTGGGTGGAATTAATCACGTGTTTTTTCATGGAGTACCTTATACGCCACCTGCTGAGGCATTTCCCGGCTGGCTTTTTTATGCTAGTACCAATTTTAATTTCAATAGTCATTTTTGGGGGCAGCTTCCACTGCTAAATGCCTACATAGCCCGTGCTCAGGAGGAATTGCAAAATTCGCAGGCAGACAACGACGTCTTGCTGTATTTTCCTATTCACGATTTATGGCATATGCCTGACGCCGCCATTCACATGATTGACGTTCATAATATCGAAAAAAGCGGGGTTTTTACACCAAGTTTTAGAGGGGTAATAGATAAGCTTCAGTCCAATGGCGTTATGTATGACTTTGTTTCGGATAGGCAGTTGGAGTATATTTCTAAGGCAAATGACAAAAGATACAAAGCCTTGGTTTTGCCTCCAATGGAGTTTATGCCTTTGGCTACGCTTAGAATCATCGAGAAACTTCAGCGAAAAGGAATGAAAGTTATATTCTCAGATAAAAAGCCTGTTCTAGCAAGTGGATTTAAAGATTTTGAAAACAACCAAAAGGTTTTTGAGAAATGCCTGACTCGTTTTTCGATTTCTACTAATCTTATAAAAGACCTAGAAGCTGCCGATGTAAGAATCGAAGAGCTTAGTACGTTGGGTTTGACTTTTATACGAAAAATCAAAAATGACGAGTCTATTTATTTTATTTCAAATCTAAAAAATGAATTCAAAAAAGGAACGGTAAGTCTAAAAGGAACGGCAAAATCGGTGGAGGTGTTTGACGCATTAGCCAATACCAGAAAATACGTTTCGTTCACTCAAAGTGCAGGTAAAGTTAGCTTTGACTTAGATTTGGCTCCAGGTAAAAGTACTTTTGTGATTTTAGGAAATAAAGAACTTATTCAACCCGCCAAAGTTGAGAGTCAAGAGCTGCAACAAACTGTTTTACTCTCAAATAACTGGAACTTGGAGTTTGTGTCTGGTGCTCCTTTTATGCCAACTGAGAAGAAAAACATTAGTCTAGGCTCATGGACAGAACTGCCGGATTCTACAGTTCAGTATTTTTCGGGTGTGGGCAAATATTCGTCTACTTTTGAAGTTCCGACTGATGCTCAAAATAAACATGTAAAACTACTACTGGGCGATGTGCGAGAATCTGCCAAAGTTGTCATCAATGGCGTCGAGTTAGGGACCGCCTGGTCATTGCCTTTTGAGTTGGATATTCCTCAGGGGATTTTGAAACAACAAAACAAGATAGAAATATACGTTCAAAACCTGTCGATTAATAGAGTGCGGTATTTGGACAAAAATAAAGTGAACTGGCAGAAGTTTTATGACATTAACATGGTGGATATTAATTACAAACCATTTGATTCTTCTGCTTGGGAACCTGTGCTTTCGGGGCTTTTGGGCCCTGTGAGCCTACAATATTGACAAAAAAAAGAGACGATTCGGTGGAATCGTCTCAATACATATATTTTAGAAATTATTACAAGCCCAGGCCAGCATATAATTTCACCTCGTCTACGCTTATTACTTGGTCACACATGATCACCAAACGCTCAACTACGTTTCTAAGCTCTCTTACGTTTCCGGTCCAAGGTAAATTTACCATATAGTCCATCGCCTCATTTGAGAATGATTTTACTTGATCGCCGTAGTCGTCAGCTATATCACTCAAAAACTTTTCAGCCAATAACGGAATATCCTCTTTTCTGTCGGCCAAAGCAGGTACATAAATCGGAATAACGTTTAGTCTGTGGTAAAGATCCTCTCTGAAGTTTCCTTCGGCTATTTCTTTCTTAAGGTCTTTGTTTGTTGCCGCGATAATCCTGACGTTAATCTTTATTTCTTTTTCGCCGCCTACACGTGTAATCTTGTTTTCTTGAAGAGCTCTCAACACTTTCGCTTGAGCTGAAAGGCTCATGTCGCCTATTTCATCCAAAAACAAAGTTCCGTTGTCTGCTTGTTCAAATTTGCCAATACGTTGCTTTATCGCAGATGTAAAAGCCCCTTTTTCGTGACCAAAAAGTTCACTTTCTATTAGCTCTGAAGGAATAGCCGCACAGTTTACTTCCACCAAAGGTTTTTTCAAACGATTTGACTTCTCGTGAATTTGCTTCGCTACCATTTCTTTACCCGAACCATTTGGCCCAGTAACTAATATTCTAGCTTCGGTAGGAGCTACCTTGTCTATCGTCTCTTTGATTTTTGTGATAATCTGAGAATCGCCAACTATTTCGTTGAGCTTGTAAACCCTCTTTTTCAGAGTTTTTATAACTTCCACGTCATTGCTCTTCTCAATGGCGTTTCTTACCGTTACCAATAGTCTATTAAGATCAGGTGGCTTCGTAATAAAATCAAAGGCACCACGTTTAGTAGCCTCCACGGCGTTCTCTACATTTCCAAAAGCAGACACCATCACAAACTGAGTGATTACGCCTTCTTCTTTTGCTTTTAATAAAACGTCAAGACCGTCCATCTTTGGCATTTTGATATCACAAAGAGCAACATCATAAAGACTTGCCAAAACCATGTCTAGACCCTCCTGACCATCTTTGGCTTCATCTACTTCGTAGCCTTCGTATTCAAGGATATCTCTTAGAGCATCCCGGATTGTTTTTTCATCATCTATAACTAGAATTTTTGCCATCGGTGCAGAGTAGTTTTTGCTGTTTTAGGTTTATTAATACAAAATGCAATTTACCCAAAAACTTTCATAATTGTGGTTTAAAAGCAAAAAATATCTATTTCTAGCCCGATTTTGAATATTTTTTGTTCATTCTAAAACATTGTTTTCTCATTTTTGATTTTCAAGAGCAAGGCGAAGTTTTTATTTCTATATTTAATTTTATTCTACAAAAAACAAAAATGGCAAAGACCGCAATAATAGGAAGTGGAATTGGTGGCTTAGCAACCGCCATAAGGTTAGCAGTAAAAGGGCATGAGGTGCATGTATATGAAGCAAATGCTTATCCGGGAGGTAAACTCGGTGAAATCCAGCAAGAAGGATTTAGGTTTGATGCCGGTCCGTCTTTATTTACACTTCCCAGTTTGGTCGACGAGCTTTTTGTTTTAGCAGGTAAGAATCCAAGCGATTATTTTGAATACCAAAAACTAGATGAGGTGTGTCGCTACTTTTGGGACGACGGCCAAAGGCTTACCGTGACCTCAGATATACAAAAGTTTGATGCGGACGTATGCGAGACTTTCGGGGAAAAAAAAGGAGCCGTAGTAGAATATCTAAAACAGAGTGCTTTTAAATATGAATCGCTCAACGCTCTGTTTCTTCAAAGTAGTTTGCACAAACTAAGTACTTGGATTTCCAAAGACGCATTTAAAGGCTACCTCAATTTGAGTAAGATGGGGATATTTGGTACACTCCATCAGTCAAACCGTAAAACCTTTTCGTCAGACAAGATGGTGCAGCTCTTTGATAGGTATGCTACCTACAATGGTTCTGATCCGTACCAAGCTCCAGCCACTATGGGCATCATTCCTCATTTAGAATATAACATCGGAGCTTTCTTTCCAAAAAATGGAATGATTTCCATTCCACAATCAATTTATAAGCTTGGAATCGATTTAGGCGTGCAGTTTCATTTCAATAATAAAGTAAAAGAAATAAAAATTGAAAAAGAAAAAGTAACAGGCGTGGTGGCAAACGAAGGATTTGTTCCGTTCCAGAATGTGGTCAGCAATATGGATGTAACGCCAACCTACAGAAAGCTTATGCCAAAAGAAAAAGCTCCGAATAAAATTTTGAACCAAGAAAAAAGCGGGTCGGGGTTAATATTTTATTGGGGTATAAAAAACGATTTTTCGGAACTGGGGCTTCACAATATTATCTTTTCTAACAATTATGAAGCTGAATTTAAATCGCAATTTTCGGAAGGGAAAATATATGAAGATCCTACTGTTTATGTCAATATCACGTCTAAAATAGAGCAAAACGACGCTCCAGAGGGTCAGGAGAACTGGTTTGTGCTAATAAACGCTCCTTCTGATAAAGGCCAAAACTGGGACGAAATAATAAAAGAAACCCGAGAGAATGTAATTAAGAAACTTTCGCATGTGCTAAAAGTTGATTTCAAATCACTGATAGTTTGTGAGGATATTTTAGACCCAAGACGCATTCAAAGCCGCACCTCCAGCAGCCAAGGAGCTCTCTATGGAAATAGCTCCAATAATAAATTTGCGGCCTTCCTTCGTCACCCAAATTTTTCAAAAAAGATCCAGAACTTATATTTCGTAGGAGGAAGTGTGCACCCAGGAGGTGGCATACCACTCGCATTATCATCTGCAAAAATCACTACTGATTTTTTGGCATAATTGTTGTAAGCCCGACTTATAACTTTGAGAGACTAATTTACAGCTACTTAAAAGCTTAAATTCTTGAGAAGCCAGTTAGATAAAGAGAAAAATAAAAGAAAAAGATATCTTAATCTAATGAGTTGAAAATAAAGGGTTTAAAATCATTATGACACCATTCGCTAACATAGATTAAATAAAAAGTTATTAAGCGGTATAGTTTTTGTAACCGTTTAATCATTGTTATTGAGTGAATTTATAAAAAATTAAGAAGGTGAAAAAAAGAGCAATTCAATTATTCGGAATCATATTTTTCTCAACGCTTGTGTTCTCTTGTAAAAAGAAAAACGCAAGTCCAGCTTCTGCAAACGTTCAGTGTCCACTTATGAAAGTTGATGGCCCGAAAGGAAACATCAGAAACTATGAGTGGGTAGGCAACAAACTAGTACGAGTATTCAGTAACGATTCTATTCCTACAACTTTGGTTTTTAGATACAATAACAAAAACCTAGCTGAGACCATGGAAGTGATCACAGAAAACTCTTCTGAAAAATATTTAGTAACTTTTCAATACGGCGATAAAAATTCAATCACAAAAAGTCTTGTAACATTAAACGGAATTCAGTTTATGACAAACGAATTCTCATACAATGAAAAATATGCGGTTACAAGTATCAAAACTACAGTTGAGCTTTTCGGAAGAAAAGTAACAGGAAAAACAAGAATAGAATATACAAACAACAACGTATCTAAAGTTTATTCGGCAATCGGCGATGATCTTGAGACGCTTGCATTTACTGGTGACAAATACGACAACAAACTTCAGTTTTGCCCAGAAGTATACAAAACTGCGGCCCTTGGTTTTGTAGGTATTGCAAATAACTTCTTTTCTTATTTTGGAGAGAATAATATGATTGAGGGAAAAGTTTACGATGGCAAAGGCCGTGTGGACCAACAAACTCAAATCAATTATGTATATAACACCAGCGGTTTGCCTGTTCAATCAGAAACCATATCGTTGAAAAACGGTAAATCTAAATTGGAGGTAAACAGTTACCAATTTGGATGTAAGTAATGGCTTTGTGCAAAGACTAATAATCCTAGTGGTCCAAAAGAAATCCTTGAAATTCGGGGATTTTCTTTTGTTTATAGGCATTTGTGTTTACTTCAAATATTATCGTTTTAATTCTTTCGTTCTATTTATAAAACCTATTTGAATTTAAAATAATAGGCATGATTTTTGGAAAATCAATTGTAGCAGGCAAAATAGATACATAACATTTTTTGTGTAAAAGAGACATACTCTCGCTTACATCGGAATTATCATAATATTAATATTCAATAATGGTCATGGGCTTTTTAAATTCAATTAAAGAAAAAATATCAGAAAAGACGCTCGCTAATCTTAGCTCTTATTTAGGAGAAAAAGATGCTGACGTATCATCTGGGCTCAATCTTTCGCTCAATACCTTTATGTCAGGCTTATTGTCTAGTTCCAAAACCGAAGCTGACGCACAGAAGATAATCAAGGTTTTAGAAGACGGTGGCCACACAGGCGAAATACTAAATAACTTGGAAGGTTTCACCGGAAATTTCGAGAAAACGCAGCTCTTGGTGACTATCGGAAACAACATAGCCAATCATTTTTTAGGCAACAAGTCAAATCAGATTATTCAAAAACTATCTGACATAGCAGAAATAAAAAAAACCTCCGCATCGTCACTGTTGAGTATTTCGGCTCCTATAGCATTGGGTTTTTTAGGTAAAAAAGTAAAAGAGAATAATTTAAATGCAGCAGGTTTGTTTGCCTATTTTCAAGAGATAAACGAAGGGGTCATCAATGCCTTGCCGCCTGTATTTACCAATATTTTTCAAGAGAAAAAAGAAGTAACTTCATCTACCGTAAAGGCTTCTAAAAAAGAAGTTAAAGTAGAAAAGAAAGTAAAACCTGTAAAGAAAGAATCTTCCATCAAAATGGAACAAGTCTTGCCTTGGGTGTTGTTGATTCTAGCAGGAATAATTTCGCTTTATTTTTATTCCCAAAAAAACAAAGATAGTAAGGTTGATTTGTCTGAAATAACGGTAGTTAAAGAAAAGGAAGAGGATTTGGTGCCAGAAGACTTTTTGCCAGATGGTTCTACTTTAGGCGAATTGCCTGAGAAAAATGTAGTTGACCCTGCTAATGCAGATAATGCTTTAAAACCACTTGATAATAATGATGCACAGGCTTCAAGTCCAGCCAATGCAGTTCCTGAGGTAAGTACCTTGCCTGCTCCACCTCAGAAAAAGGTGGAAGCCCCAAAAGAGGTTACAAAACCTGCCTATAAACCTCAAGTAGAGGCTACTGTCAAAGAGCAACCTGCCAAAAAGAATATTCCGAGTGGGTTTTCTGGTTTAAATGGTTCTGCCTTTAAAAGAAACAGTGCGGAGGTTTCGGCTTTGGCTGATATTAAAAATATTATGAACAAAGCCAAAGAGTCAAATAAGATAGTTACAATTTCGCCACTGAAAGGTGGAAACGCTAGACTTGCTGAAGATAGGGCTTATGCCATCCGAGAAAAAATGATTGAACTTGGTTTGCCTCAAAGTCAGGTTAAAGTTGGTAGTTCGGTATCGGGTTCTGACGAAAACGGTGTGGTATATAAATTGAATTAATTCGTTTTTTTTACAAAAATATTAAATTAGGATGCTCCAAAAGCATCCTTTTTTTTATGTACGAATAATTCAAACAATCAGGTTTTAGACTAGTTGAGTTTAATGATATTTTGAAAACTCACTTATATTTACATTTTCGTATCAACACTTAAAAATAAACTAATGCCCAAAGTCAATACTGCCATAATTCAAAACCTAACGAACACCAGTGACGAAAATGGCTACGGAGCCGTAGTAGAGCCAATTGTGATGTCAACCACATTTGAGCGAAATAGAGAAGGTGTCTTTCCGGAAGGACGGGATATTTATACGCGAGCATCTAACCCCAACAGGAGGACTTTAGAAGGAAAATTGGCACTGCTAGAAGGTGGCATAGAGGCGGTAACTTTTGCTTCGGGTCAAGCAGCTACTATGTCTGTTTTTCACAGTTTAGGAGCCAATAGCCACGTTATTTTACCTGATGATATTTACTACGGTACCAAGGTGCTCATCGAAACGCTTTATGCATCATGGGGGATGAGCTACACCGCGGTAGACATGACCAGTTTGGCGGCCATAGAGGCTGCAGTAAAAGAAAATACAAAACTTATCTGGATAGAATCACCCTCAAATCCAAGTCTGAAAGTTACAGATATAGGAGCTGTGGCAACTTTAGCTAAATCCAAAGGGATACTAACTGCCTGCGATAACACTTGGGCTACGCCATATTTTTGTAAACCATTTGATTTTGGGGTGGATTTAATTATGCATTCCACTACCAAATATTTCGGAGGGCACTCTGATATTTTGGGAGGGGCGATAATTGCTTCCGAAAATACTCCAAATGAATTGTTAGCCGCCATTCGTAATTTTCAAGTATTGGGTGGGGCAGTCCCTTCGGCTCAAGACTGTTGGTTGTTGTCTCGTTCGTTGAGTACTTTTCATGTACGTATGCCTGTTCATGGTCAAAATGCCATCGCTTTAGCCGAATACCTAAATTCGCATTCCGCCATAGAAAAAGTCTTTTATCCGGGTTTAACAAACAACGAAGGATATGAGGTGTCAAAAAAACAAATGAAAAATGGTTTTGGAGGAATGTTGTCAGTGATAATTAAAGGAGACGAAGCCAATTGCCTTAAAGTAGCCTCCAAACTGAAGGTATTTAAGCACGCCACCAGTTTGGGAGGAGTAGAAAGTTTGGTAGATCACAGGAGGTCAGCCGAAGGAGAGCACTCTGTTAGTCCGCCTAATTTGTTACGAATATCAGTAGGAATTGAATCAATCGACGACTTGATTGCGGATTTTGACCAAGCACTTGTATAAATTATAGAATAAATGTACTTAATTTGACGTTTATTTTCTTTTAAATCAATAATCAACCGAAAAATCAACGAATGAAAAAAGTTATTTTCTTGGCACTTATATCTACATCTGTTTTTAGCCAAGACCTTAAAACCAAATTTAACTGGCATAACCTAGACCTTGAAGCCGATGGCGTAAGAGGTATGAGCACCGAAAAAGCCTACCAAGAATTGCTTAAAAATAGAAAGTCTACTACCGTAATAGTAGGTGTTATTGATTCTGGAATAGATATTAACCACGAAGACTTAAAAAGGGTAATTTGGACCAATACCAAAGAAATAGCAGGAAATGGAATTGACGATGACAAAAACGGATTCATAGACGATGTGTATGGCTGGGATTTTATAGGTGGAGCAAACGGTAAAGATGTAGATCAAGAACAGTTAGAAAGCGTAAGGATTTACAAAAACCTAAAATCTAAGTTTGGAACAAACCCAAAGAAAAGACTTATTAAAAGAAACAAAGAAGATTATGCTTTGCTTCAAAAACTAAAAAAAGAAATAGAAGAGGAGAAAAAAGAAGCTCAGCAATATTTGCCTCTTTACAACAATATGCTCGAAAAAATCAGCAAGGCTGAGGAGGTTTTGGCAGAGCATTTGGGTAAAAAAGACTTTTCAAAAGACGAAGTTGCGGACATTAAAACCGAAAGTGTAGCACGTAATATTAGAGAAGCAAAAGCAATCTATTTGAACCTAATAGCCATGGGAGCAACCCGTGCTGATATTCAAGATGGGGTAAATCACTTTAAAGATCAGTTGGAATATAACCTAAACGAAAATTTTGACGCAAGAGCAATTATAGGCGATAACCCAGCGAAACTAGAATATGGTACTTATGGAAATAATGAGGTGACAGGTCCAGATGCCATGCACGGAACGCACGTGGCGGGTATTATCGGAGCCGACAGAACTAATAATAAGGGCGTGTTAGGTGTGGCTGATAATGTTCAAATAATGACAATCAGATGTGTGCCAAATGGCGATGAGCGTGATAAAGACGTGGCAAATGCCATAAAATACGCAGTAGACAATGGTGCTCAAGTGATTAATATGAGTTTTGGAAAGCCGTATTCACCAGATAAAAAATGGGTAGACGATGCCATGCAATATGCCCAAGACAAAGGCGTGCTATTAGTTTCTGCGGCTGGAAATGATAATCTTAATGTAGACGAGAAAGTGCATTTTCCTACGCGTTTGCTTCAAAATGGAAAAGAAATAGCAAACTGGATAGTGGTAGGAGCTCAAAATTTCGAGGAAGGAGAGAGTCTGCCGGCAGAATTTAGCAACTATGGAAAAAAGAACGTAGACGTTTTTGCTCCAGGAGTAGCTATTTACTCGTCAGTTCCAGGGTCAAAATACGAAGAAAAACAAGGAACAAGTATGGCTTCACCGGCAGTAGCAGGTGTGGCGGCTTTGTTGAAATCGTATTTTCCAAGCCTAACGGCAACTCAACTTAAGCAAATCATATTGGAGTCGGCCGTTAGTTTAGCAGGTACAGAAGTAAGACTTCCAGGCGAAAAAATAGATGTAGATTTTGCAGAACTATGTAAAACTGCCGGAGTTGTAAATGTATATAATGCCGTAAAAATGGCAATTGAAATAACGGAAAAGCAATAAGTTTTTTCCTTTTTTATAAAATTAAAAGCTATTCCTACCTGATAATTAAAAGGTAGGAATAACTTTGCATTCGAAATCAAAACACTTTCGAATGAATCTGATTCTTTTTGACCAACCAAAAGTTCACCAACAACTGAGGCCAGTAACGCTTACGAGGCCAATTTCGGGTATCCGAACAGGTATTCTTTGTCTTCACGAAAAATGGGAGAGAAGGTTTGCTGTCACTGCTTCGTTTTTGACGGAGGAGTATTTGAGCGATAAATTTCCAGTAAAATATACGTCTGATAACCTCTATGTCAATGCCTCATTGTTGGCAACAGATATTTTGGTGCAGGCTATTTTGGGTTTAAATTCTGGTCAAGTTTTAAAAAACAACGAAAAGGTTTTGGCTTGGAAAAGCGAACTGAAATTTGCCTTTGGCGAGCTGCCCGTAGGTTTAGAAGTAGTGGAGTTTGTAGGCCAAGTAAAGTTAATTGCTCAGCTACCCGACTTGTTTCTTAATAATGCCGAAGAGATAGAAAGTGATTTTAAGTTATTAACTAAAGGAAGAGTTTCTGCTGAAATCAATGATCAGCATACCGTAGTTTATGGCAAAGAAAACGTGTTTGTAGAAGAAGGCGTAAATATTAAAGCTGCTATAATAAATGCCGAAACGGGTCCAGTATATATCGGAAAAAATGCGGTAGTACAGGAAGGCAGTTTGGTAATAGGACCAGCCGCTATCTGCGAAGATTCTATGGTGGCTTTTGGTGCCAAAATTAGACCCAATACCACTTTAGGTCCCGTATGTAGAGTTGGGGGCGAAGTCGGGAATTCTATTTTTCATGGATATTCAAACAAAGCCCACGATGGTTTTTTAGGAAATTCATATATAGGCGAATGGTGTAATTTGGGTGCAAATACCAATAATTCAAACCTCAAAAACGACTATAAAGAAGTGAAATTACACAGTTATGTAACCAATGGTTTGGTTTCTACAGGTGAACTTTTCTGTGGTACATTTATGGGAGACTATTCTAAAGCTGGCATTAGCACTATGTTTAACACCGGAACTTCAGTTGGCGTAAGTTCAAACGTGTATGGTTCTGGTTTTCAGGAAAAATTCATACCGAGCTTTGCGTGGGGTGGAGCTTCCGAAGGATACCAAGCATATAGATTTGATAAAGCCATAGAAGTTATTAACGCTACAATGGCCCGCAGAGGCAAACAACTGACAGAAATAGATCTAAAAATTCTAGAAAATATCAATAAATCTTAAGTAAAAACTATGCTTTTTAGTGCGATACCCGGGTTAGATGAAATAAAAAAACGTCTGATTGCTGCTGTGAATAACAATCACGTAGCTCATGCTCAGCTTTTCGATGGAGCCGAGGGTGGAGGTGCATTGCCTATGGCCATGGCTTTTGCTACGTACGTAAACTGCCATAACCCGCAAGCAGACGACGCCTGTGGAAGTTGTGCTTCATGTGTGCAAATGTCGAAATTAGCCCACCCTGACGTCACGTATGTTTACCCTACAGCAGGAGGGAAAAAAGTACTTTCTGAAAACTTCATTACCCAATGGAGAGAGTTTTTAAATGAAAATCCATTTGGTGGTATTTCGGATTGGCTGGAGGCCATAGACATCAAACAAGGCAATATTCCGGTAGAGGAGTCACGTCAGGTGATTCAAAACTTGAGTTTAAAATCATACGAAGGAGGCTACAAAATTGTTATCATCTGGATGGCCGAATACATGGGTATTGCGTCTGCCAATGCACTTTTAAAAATTCTGGAAGAACCACCAGCTAAAACTTTGTTTTTGATGGTTTCCAATGGCACGGAGCGTTTGCTCACCACCATTATTTCCAGAACACAGCGAATTGCCGTCAGGAGCTTGACTGACGATGAACTCAAAGAATATTTAATAAAATCGCAGGGACTACCTGAGCTAAGAGCCCAAGAAGTGGCCTTTCTTTCGGAAGGGAATATAGCCTATGCAAAATCTATTATTAACCAAAAAGACCAAAACGAGAAAGAGTGGTTTGCTAACTGGATGCGGTATTGCTATGCTTTTGATTTGTCTAAATTGGTGCCATTGGCAGATAGTTTTGACTCACTCACCAAAGAGGCTCAGAAGAGCCTTTTAGATTACGGTTTAAAAATCATTAGAGAGATATATTTGCAATGTGTGGGAATGGACTCTTTGATAAAACTCGAAGGAGAAGAGTTAGTTTTTGTACAGAAATTTTCAAAGGTATTTAAGTTTGAAAACCTCGATAAAATCACGCAAGAAATTTCAGAGGCACAGTTTCATATTGAGCGAAACGCCAGAGGGAAATTGGTCTTTTTAGATACTTCGCTCAATATTGCAAGGCTCATTAAATAGGTTTCACCTCTTGTCTTTAACTGCCTCTGAGTTATTTATTTGATTTAAATGCTTGATTTAGGTCGTATTATTTTTATCTTCCTGTTACAGTTTTCCTAAACAATGCATAATTTTGAGACTTTTAATTCTTTTATTTTTTATATCATTTGGTTCCTTTAGTCAAGGAGTCGTGAAGTTTTTATTAACTCCTGATACTACCCTTAATAGTAAGGTCTCAGTGGCACTAAAACTAGATACTCGAAATTCGTTTTCGAATAGTAAGATTGTAAATATCAATGGGGTAAGTGGAGGTATATCATTTGGTCGAAAAAGATCTAAATTGCTATTGGGTTATTATTGGGCAAACTATAAAAGTAATCTGCGTTTTATTGATTTTAGTAAAAATAGGGCTTCCTTAATTAATCTAGATTATTATACCAAAATAGACCTGCATTATTTTAATTTGATGTATTATCATTATCTCATAAACTCCTACAGGTGGCAGCTGAGTTTGCCCGTAGAGGTAGGTATTGGCACTGGCGATGTTAGCCAAGAGTCATTTGGGAGCGATTTGCAAATATGGAAAAAAGAAGATTTGTTTGTGCCTCTTCAGTTGGGTCTTAGGGTTGACTATAAAGCAACCCGATATCTTGGACTTAACGTAATGGCCGGTTATAGGCATAGTCTTAAAATCTATGAACTGAGCAATGCCTTTAGTGGGCCATATTACAGTTATGGAATCTCTTTGTTTACTGACCCCATGTGGCCTGATTTTAAAAAATGGAGAGCTACACGGAAAAATAGTAAAGTTCAGGCCAAACCGTAAGTCCTTGCTCTCTTAATTTTTAATAGCCACTTCTGCTTTTTTTGATTTATTTAAATAAATTAATAATTCTCCTATTTTCGTTCTCTTAATTCTGCCATTTATAAGAATTACTTCCTACTTTAGTATATCATAATTCAACTCTATACGTAAATGGAAGATTTTCAAATTAAAAACCAAGCCACAGTATTTGATGTCATCATAGTGGGGTCTGGTGCAGGTGGTGGTATGGCAGCCTACCAACTTACAAAAGCCGGAGCCAAAGTTTGCTTATTAGAAGCAGGTGGATTTTATGACCCGGCAGATCCAAAATATATCACCCAACTCAAGTTTCCGTATGAGTCGCCACGAAGAGGGGCAAGTACAAGAAGGGCCTTCGGTGATTTTGATGCCGCTTGGGGTGGCTGGGAAATAGAAGGGGAACCCTATACCCGCAAAAACGGCACCGAGTTCGACTGGTTTAGATCCAGAATGCTTGGTGGAAGAACCAATCACTGGGGGCGTATTTCACTACGTTTCGGACCAAAGGATTTTAAAAGGAAAAGCATAGATGGCTTAGGCGAAGATTGGCCGATTAGCTACGAAGATGTAGCTCCGTACTATGATAAAGTAGATCAATTAATAGGTGTTTTTGGAACAAAAGAAAACCTGCCAAATGATCCAGATTCTATATTTTTGCCTCCTCCAAAACCTCGTTTACATGAACTTTTACTTTTGGAAGCAAACAAAAAAACAGGCGTTACCACTATCCCTTCTCGAATGTCAATGCTTACAAAACCCATCAACGATGAGCGTGGGTCGTGTTTTTATTGTGGGCAGTGCAGTCGCGGATGTATGGCCTATGCCGATTTCTCATCTTCATCGGTTTTAGTGAAACCAGCTTTAAAGACGGGTAATCTCACCTTGATTAATAACGCCATGGTTCGTGAAGTCTTAACCGACGAAAACGGAATAGCAACTGGGGTTTCGTATGTAAACAAATTGACACTTACAGAAGCCACAGTTAATGCCAAAATAGTAATATTAGCAGCTTCTGCGGGTGAATCAGCTCGTTTGTTGTTAAATTCTAAGTCTTCACGTTTTCAAAATGGCTTAGCGAATTCATCAGGAGTGGTTGGTAAATATCTGCACGATTCTACTGGGGCTGGCAGGTCAGCGTTTGTACCTTCTTTGGTTGATAGAAAAAGATACAACGAAGATGGCGTGGGTGGTATGCACGTGTATTCGCCCTGGTGGTTAGACAACGCAAAACTAGATTTTCCTCGTGGTTATCACATCGAATATGGTGGTGGTATGGGTATGCCTTCATATGGTTTCGGTTTTGGAATTGAGAATCAAAACGGTAAATATCCGGGCAGAAACGGTATAACCAAAGATGCAGGAGGATATGGAGCTTCGCTCAAAGACGATTATCGTTTCTTTTATGGGGCAAATATCGGAATGGCAGGTAGAGGCGAAGCCATCGCTAGAGAAGATAATTATTGTGAAATAGACCCAAAGGTTGTAGACAAATGGGGGATTCCGGTGCTTAGGTTCCATTACAAATGGAGCGACTACGAGATAAAACAAGCCAAGCACATGCAAGACACTTTCGAAGAAATTATCCATAGTATGGGCGGTATTCCGAACGGTCCCAAACCAGGTGCTGATACCAACTACGGCCTTTTGGCTCCTGGTAGAATTATTCACGAGGTGGGAACTGTAAGGATGGGAAGTGATAAAAACAGGTCGGTTTTAAACAAATACGGACAATCTCATGATGTCAAAAACCTATTTGTGGTAGATGGTGGAGCGTTTGTTTCTCAAGCAGACAAAAACCCTACTTGGACCATTTTGGCTTTATCTATGCGAACTTCAGATTATATTTTGGAACAAGTAAAAGCCAAGAATTTATAATTTTCAAACCTTTCTGATCAAATGAGCTTTTTAATAAAGACCATTTGGATAAAAAATATAGAAATATGAAACGAAGAGATATATTAAAAAACATAGGTTTAGGTACTGCCGGAGTGGTAGTAGCTGGCACTGCAAGTGCACAAACCAAACCCAAAACTCCGGTTGAAAAAGAGATTCCGGAAGCTGCCAATGGCCGAACAAGAGAAGAAATAATTTTCGATAATAAATTAAAAGCCGAAAAGTTTTTCTCAAAAGCTGAAATGGATTCGCTTAAGGTTTTGGTCGATATTATTATTCCTGCTGACGCTACTTCAGGGTCGGCTACGCAAGCAGGTGTGCCTGATTTTATAGAGTTTATTGTGAAAGATATTCCGTCTCACCAAACGCCTATGCGTGGAGGTTTGATGTGGGTAGATAACATGGCCATTAAAATGTTTAAGGTTAAGTTTACAGCTTTAAGTGCCGCTCAAAGAATTCAAATAATTGACCTGATTGCCTATCCAGAAAAATCCAAACCTGAGCATTCACAAGGCGTTGCTTTTTTTAATTTATTGCGAAATCTGACCGCAACGGGCTTTTTTACCTCAGAAATGGGGCTTAAAGACCTAGGCTATGCCGGGAATCAAGCCAATAAGTGGGACGGGGTTCCTGACGACGTTTTGGCAAAATACAATGTAAACTATAATGAGTGGGAGAAACATCTTGAAAAGTAAATTTATATTTTTTGGAGCATTAGTGGTTTTGCCTTCGTTTGTTTTCGGACAAAAAGACTCTACCATAGTTTTAGAAGAAACCCTCGTCAGAGGTTTTGAAACAAACCAAAGTAACCTAAAAACCGCAGCTTCGGTCTTAAAGATTTCGACTCGGCAAATCGAACAGTTTGGCAATACCAATCTGACGTATGCTATAAATTCACAGGCGGGTGTCAGAATGGAAGAACGCTCGCCGGGTAGTTACAGGCTGGCTATAAGAGGCAGTTCGCTAAGGTCGCCTTTTGGGGTTAGAAATGTCAAAGTGTACCTAAATGGAATCCCGATTTCGGATGCTAACGGAATCACCTATTTTAACCAAATAGACATGAACGCCCTCCAAAGCATTGAAATATTAAAAGGGCCTTCAGGGAGTATTTTCGGAGCCGGTATTGGCGGTGTTTTAAACCTACAAACCAAAGCCGCAAGTGCCGGTCAAACCGCCTCTGCGGGTGTTCATGTGGGAAGTTATGGTATTGTCAATTCCAGAATTGGCTATCAATTTGGTTCTGCAAAAAACAATACCACTATTAATTTTTCTCAAAATACATCGGATGGATATCGAGCAAATTCAGCTTTAAAAAGAGCAGGACTTACGCTTCATTCTGATTTTTTCTTAAAACCGAATCATACGCTTTCGGTTTTTTCTTATTTGGCCCAAACCAACTATCAAACTCCGGGAGGATTGACCCTTGCTCAAATGCAGGCTAATAGAAAAGCGGCACGTTTGGCTACTGCTACCTTACCTAGTGCAGAAGCTCAAAAAGCGGCTATTGACCAGAAGATTGCCTATTTGGCTCTTTCTGATTTGGTTTTTTTTAAAAATAATTGGTCGCTGCAGTCTACGCTAACATTCAATACGGGCCATTTGCAAAACCCATTTATTACCAATTTCGAAGATCGAAAAGAACATTCGCTGGGAGCGAGGTCAGTATTGAAAAAGAATTTTGAAGAGACGGGTATTAACCTAGTTTTTGGTTTCGAAGGAATGCAAACCAACTCGAGTTTTGATGTTTTTGATAACAATGCAGGCCAAAAAGGAAAGTTACAAGGATATGACGATGTAAAATCTTTTCAAGGTTCGCTATTTGGTCAGATTGAGAAAACGCTTTTTTCTGATTTGATTTTTACGGCTGGCCTAAGTTTTAATGCTCAAAAAAGCCAAGTAGATCATTTGGTGGCAGGTAAGGAGTTAGTAAAATTAAACTACGCGGCTAAAGTGCCCGTGGCACCGCGAATAGCGATTTTGAAGCCGCTTGGTAATCATTTTTCGGCCTATGCGAGTTACAGTTTTGGATTTTCTTCGCCCACCGTTCAAGAAATCACCTCGACACTCCAATACGCTCAAGACGTAGATCTTTTGCCTGAAAAAGGAAATAATACTGAATTTGGGATAAAATATTCAGATAAAAAGTTGAGTTTTGATGTGGCCGTTTTCTCGCTTGAGGTGCAAGACGGTTTGGTTAGATTTACAAATTTTACGGGAAACGAATATTTTAAAAACCTAGGTAATTTGGTACAACAGGGCTTGGAGACGCAGTTTAGGTATCAAATTGTAAATCAAAATACCGAGAAGTTTATTCAAGATGCGAGCGTTTCTGCTTCGTTGACTTTAAATGATTTTACTTATAAAAAATACGAACTTAGCCCAACTGTAAATTATAACGATAAAAACCTTCCCGGTGTAGCCAAGCAGAATCTTTTTATCAGTGCTTCTCTTGTTCAAAAAAGTGGGGTGTATCTAAATTTGGCAATTAATTATCTCTCAAAAATGCCACTAAAAGACGACAATACGGTTTATGCCGATGCCGCTTGGATGTCACAGCTTAGGTTAGGTTATAAAAAGGACTTCAGGAAATTGGCCGCCAAAGTATACGTAGGAGCTGAGAATTTATTTAATCAAGCATATAGTTTTGGGTATGATTTTAATGCCTTCGGCAATAGATTTTATAACCCAGCACCGCTCCGAAACTATAACGGTGGTGTAGAGCTTTCATTTAAATTTTAATAAAATGTATTCGATAAAAACATTTATTTTATTCATTTCTTTAAGTTTTTTAAACATGAATATTGGGTTTGCACAATTTGAAATTCAAGGACACCGAGGTTGTAGAGGGCTGATGCCCGAAAATACGATACCGGCATTTTTGCGGGCAATTGACGAGGGCGTGGAAACGCTAGAGCTTGATGTTATCATTTCAAAAGATAACAAAGTAGTAGTAAGCCATGAGCCACAGTTTAATCCTGAAATTACGACCAAACCCGATGGGAGTTTTTTTGTGAAAATGCAAGACTCGAATTTACACAAACTCACGTATAATGAAATAAAAAGGTACGATGTTGGTTTAAAAGGGCATTCGGGCTACCCTGAGCAACAAAAAATGGCAGTTTACAAGCCCTTACTCACCGATGTAATTAAAGCAGTAAATGCACATCTGAAAACAAAAGGTAGATCTGAAATAAAATACAATATTGAAATTAAAAGTTTGGTGGAGGAATATGGCATTTCGCAGCCAAAGCCCAAGGAGTTCTGTGATTTGGTTTTGAAAACGATTGGCAAAAAAATAAAACCAGAAAACTTGACTATTCAGAGCTTTGATTTTAACGTCTTGAAGTATTTAAATGAGTGTGCACTAAAATCAAAAACAAAGCCTTTTGATATTTCGGTTTTGCTTGAACCTATGGAAAACAATGAAATAACTTACAATATTGACAAACTCGGATTTAAACCCGATATTTGGAGTCCTTATTTTAAAGTTTTGAAGCCAGAAATGGTAAATGAACTTAAAGAAAAGCATATCAAGGTGATTCCCTGGACGGTAAATACGCTCGACGATATGCGAAAAGTAAAAGAAATGGGATGCGATGGATTAATTACGGACTATCCCAATAGAGCAAAAAGTATAAACCTATAACCTTATTTTTGAAAATTGAGTCTGATTAACGATGTACTTGGCTATTTTATCAAACGAAGGCGAACTCGAATCGAGGAATTCAAAGAATTTCCGATTGAGACGCAAAACGAAGTATTTTTTGGCTTAATAGACAGAGCGAAATATACCGAGTTTGGATTAAAGCACAGCTTCAAAGACATTCGTTCGGTCGCTGATTTTCAGGAAAGAGTTCCCGTTTCTACTTATGAGGAATTTTATCCATATATAGAGCGTGTACTCAAAGGCGAAAAAAATGTGCTCTGGCCTTCGGAAATCCTTTGGTTTTCTAAATCTTCGGGAACTACAAATTCCAAAAGTAAATTTATACCCGTTTCCGAAGAGTCACTGGAGGAGTGCCACTACCGGGGCGGCAAAGACCTTTTGACTTTATACGTAGAAAACTTCCCGGAAAACCTCCTTTTTGAAGGCAAAGCCTTGTCTATCGGTGGCTCACTGCATCCAAATCCATTTAATACGCATACCATTGCAGGCGATATTTCGGCAGTGATAACGCGTAATTTGCCCAAATGGGCCGAATACATGCGTACACCAAGTGCGGAGTTTGCCCTTTTAGAAAAATGGGAAGACAAGATGGAACATATGATAGAGGTTTGTTCCAAAGAGCCCGTTACCAGTATTTTGGGTGTTCCTACATGGACTGTGGTGCTTTTAGAAAATATTATGGAACGCACAGGAGCTAAAAATATACTGGAGGTTTGGCCTGATTTTGAGGTGTTTTTTCATGGAGCGGTTTCGTTTACACCTTACAGAGAACTCTTTAATACCAAGTTTTTTCCAGGCAACAAGGTCAAATACATGGAGACCTACAATGCTTCCGAGGGCTTCTTCGGTATTCAAGATGACTTCGACCTTAAAGACCAAATGCTCCTTATGCTTGACTACGGTATTTTCTATGAATTTTTACCCATGGAAGAATGGGACAAGGAATTTCCTAAAGCAATTACCTTAGACGATGCAGAAATAGGCAAAAACTACGCGGTGGTAATCTCTACAAACGGCGGACTTTGGCGATATAAAATAGGCGATACCGTCAAGTTTACTTCGCGTTATCCGTTTAGGGTAAAAGTTAGTGGACGTACCAAACAGTTTATTAACGCCTTTGGCGAAGAACTGATGGTAGAAAACGCAGATCAAGCATTTTCGTTTGCTGCGAAGGTTTGTGAAGTTACCGTAAAAGAATATTCGGGAGCTCCTATATATATGCAGAGCGATAACAAAGGTGGCCACGAATGGGTGGTGGAGTGTTCGGTAAATCCGGCAGATACCCAACTTTTTGTATCTAAGTTTGATGAAAAGCTAAAGGAACTAAATTCAGACTATGAAGCCAAAAGAAGAAATGATATGGCCTTGGATATTCCGAAAATGCATTTTGCTCAAACCGGTACTTTTTATAGATGGATGGAAAACCGAGGCAAACTTGGTGGGCAGCACAAAGTGCCTAGGCTAGCCAATACAAGAGAATATATAGACGACCTAATTAAATTTTTATAAAATATGAAAGCTTTAGTATTAGGTGCTACGGGTTTGGTGGGAGGTAATCTATTAGAGATGTTACTCGCAAACGAAAAGTTTTCTAAAATAGAAACTTGGTCGCGTTCTGAGCTTAAAATCTCAAATTCCAAGTTAAAACAGGTGGTTTATTCCTTCGAAAAAAATGTGCCATATCCCGTTTTTAAAGATATTGACGTAGTTTTTTGTTGCCTCGGAACCACCATCAAAAAAGCAGGGAGCAAAGAGGCCTTTATAAGAGTAGATCAAGAAATACCCTTGGAAGTGGCTCAGTTAGCCAAGCAAAATGGCTGCGAAAGCTATCTGATAGTGACTGCAATGGGTGCCAATGCCAGCTCTATGTTTTTTTATAATCAAGTAAAAGGAAAGGTTGAAGACTCACTTGCCAATTTTAATTTCGGACAATTGGGCATTTTTAGACCTTCAATGTTATTAGGTGACCGCAAAGAGCAGCGAACTATGGAGTCTGTAGGTCAGAAAGTGATGTTGTTTTTTGATTTTTTAACTCCAAAAAACTATAAAGCCATCACGGCTACTAAAGTAGCTAAGGCTATGATGGCTTTTTCAATTTCAGATAAAAAAGGTTTGAATGTGATACCTTCGGGTAGTATGTATTAAACCCATTTTAGGTCCGAGCCGCCTATTTCTTCATCAAAGCTTTTGTGATCGCCTAATTCTGCTTTATCTCGAAATTGAGAAAAGTCTACCTCAGGCATTAATTCATTTTTTATGTAGTCTACGGTTTCTTGGAGAGCTTCCACCACTTTTTCAAAATCTTCTTTATAAATAAATAGTTTGCTTTTTTCGTAAACAAAATCTCCTTCTTTGAGAAATCTTCTACTTTCGGTTACTGTCAGATAATAGTCATTAGAGCGGGTGGCTCTCACATCAAAAAAATACGTGCGTTTTCCTGCCCGGATTCTTTTCGAAAAAATCTTGTCTTGCTCTTCTCTGTCCACTTTATGGTTATTTAGGGTTTATTTTATAGTAATCAAAAATAAGTTTTTATTAACTCAAAAAAAAAATATTAAACTAAAAAAAGAAGCGTGAATGGTTGATTTTTAGAATTAAACTAATAAATATTTGTATTTTGCTGACCTATTTGTTCTACTTTAGATTTACATCACAATAAATTTTTATTTTTTTCATTGTTTTGCCGTTATGAACTTCACCCCAATAAAACATTTTTTAAGAATTAAGATGTTTTTCTTAGTCTTATTTTCATTCCAAATTTCTGTGGCTCAAGGCGTGGAGTTAGGAAAGGTATTTAGTGGTAGCTGTTCGTATTATGCCACCAAGTTTCATAACCGTAAAACCGCCAACGGGGAGCTCATGAACAACCTCGATTACACATGTGCACACCCAACCTTACCTTTTGGTACGATGCTTGAAGTAACCAATCTAAAAAATGGGAAGTCGGTAATAGTACGCGTAAATGACCGTGGCCCTTATTCGCGAGCTCGCGTAATTGACGTATCTTACGGTGCCGCCAAACGCTTGGGGATGATTATGATGGGTGTTATTAAAATTAAGGCTAAAATAGTGGGCGAAAACGGCGAAGTCTTGTTAAATACAAGGCCTGAGTCAGGTTTAATGCAGGAGCTCTTTTATGGAGATTCTACCCGAGTTAAAGTCCCTTTTAAAAACGATATGAGTTCGAAACTTTTAGATTCTACAAAACGCTTAAATTAAATGCAAAATTTAGATTTATCTAAAGTACGGGAATATGGCCATTTAGATTTTTTGGCTAAGCAATTAGTAGAAGGATTTATTACAGGTTTACACAAGTCGCCCTTTCACGGGTTTTCTGTGGAATTTGCGGAGCATAGATTGTACAATAATGGCGAAAGTACCCGTCACATGGACTGGAAAGTATTCGCCAAGACAGATAAGCTTTTTGTGAAGCGATATGAGGAGGAAACAAACTTAAGATGTAATATCATTTTAGATGTTTCATCGTCGATGTATTATCCCGTAAAAAACAACGGTAAATTAAACTTCTCGGTTTTGGCTTCTGCGGCTTTGGCTAACATGCTCCAGCGTCAGCGAGATGCCGTGAGTTTAACCACTTTTTCGGATCATATTGAGGTGCAAACACAATGTAAATCTACCTCGAATCACATTCACAAGATTTTTGTAGAATTAGAGAATGTGTTAGACAGAACTCAGAAAAACCAAGGAACTTCTGTGGTAGAAACCTTACACCTCATTGCAGAAAAGATTCACAAACGCTCGTTGGTGGTTATTTTTTCGGATATGTTTGAGGATATTAATAACGCTGAGAAAGTATTTTCTGCTTTGCAGCACCTAAAACATAACTTGCACGAGGTTTTGCTATTTCATGTAGTAGATAAGAAAACCGAGCACGATTTTGATTTTGACGACAGACCTTATGAATTTGTAGATTTAGAAACTGGTGAAAAAGTAAAACTGCAACCTAATCAAGTCAAAGAGCAATACGTTAATACCTTGAATAGCTACACCCACGATTTGAAAATAAAATGTGGGCAGTATAAGATAGATTTTATAGAGGTAGACATCAATTTAGGCTTTGATCAGATTCTGGCTAGTTTTTTAGCCAAAAGAGCCAAGATGCGTTAATTCGTTCATCTTTGACTTTGTCAAATATTTCAATCCCTTTTTTCCTTTTATCCCAATTGTAATGTGGGATTATGCTTTTTGCATTTATTTTGAATCATTAAAATAAATCAAAATAAAAGCTATGTTATTAACAACGACAAATTCAATTGAAGGCCGCAGCATTACAGAATATAAAGCCATAGTTACGGGTGAAACCATAATTGGAGCCAATATTTTCAAAGATTTTTTAGCGGGTATTAGAGATATAGTAGGAGGAAGGTCAGGTTCGTATGAGCGAGTACTCAGAGAAGCAAAAGATACCGCCATGAACGAAATGATTGACCGTGCGAGAAGATTCGGTGCAGATGCAGTGGTGGGGATAGATTTCGACTACGAAAGTTTAGGTAAAAACGGAGGTATGCTTATGGTTACGGCCTCTGGTACAGCGGTTATGTTGAGCTAAATGTAATTCAAAAAAATATTTAAAAAAGGACGGTTCAAAGCTTTTGAATCGTCCTTTTTATTTTATTAAAGCGTAACTTTGTGTTTTATTTCAAAAAAACAAACCCTACACGCCTAGTTTTGGTTTGCTTAAGGAATAACAAAATTTACCAAACATTTAAGACTTAGGATGCTTTATCCAAAAAATATAGAACAAAAATTAGGTTTCGACAAAATAAGAGAACTCCTTTCAGAAGAATGTGTGAGCTCACTTGGAAGGTCGTTTGTAGATAAAATCAGATTCTCAGATAAGTTTGATCAGATTAAAAAAATGATTGACCAAACGGCTGAGTTTAGACTTATTATTCAGCTGGAGTCCTCGTTTCCAAATCAAAACTACTTAGATGTGACGGCTTCGCTCAAAAGAGCAGCCCTTGAAGGTGCTTTTTTAGATGAAGAGCAGTTTTTTGATATAAAACTTTCGTTAACTACTATTCAGCAAATTATTCATTTCTTTAAAAATAAAGAAGATGGCCGATACCCTAGGCTAAAAGAGTTAATGCAAACTGCCATTCCAGAGTATAATACCTCTGGTTGGGCCGACTTAATTGCCGAAATAGGCGGTGTGATTGACGAGCGGGGTATAGTGAAAGACAATGCCTCACGCGAACTTTATGAAATCAGAAGAAAACTAGCGGTAGAGCAGCAAAACGTAAAACGCACCTTAGAGAGAATATACCGAACAGCCCGAAACTCAGGGTGGATAGGCGAAGAAATGACACTCACGGTCAGAAATGGCCGTTTGGTTTTGCCACTTTTGGCAGAGCATAAGCGTAAACTTTCTGGTTTCGTGCATGACGAATCCTCTACTGGGCAGATTGCCTTTGTTGAGCCCGGTGAAGTTTTAGAGGCCAATAATGAGATTCGTGATCTCGAAATTAGAGAGCGAAGAGAGGTTATCAGAATATTGGAACAGCTCACCGCCAGACTTAGGCCACATATTCCGGCTCTTGAAAAATCATATTTCTTTTTGGGGTTAATGGACTTCATACGAGCAAAAGCCCGAATTGCACAAAAAATAGACGCCACCAATCCACTATTGGTAGAAGACACCGTAGTAGACTGGCAAAATGCAAAGCATCCTGTTTTGTATTTGGCACACCAAAAACAAGGCAAGTCTGTAATTCCGCTAAAGGTTAATTTGACGGCCGAAAATCGTATTTTGATTGTCTCTGGTCCAAATGCCGGTGGTAAATCTGTAATGCTAAAAACCATTGGTCTCATTCAGTATATGGCCCAGTGTGGCTTGTTGGTGCCTGTAGCTCCTGACTCTAAAGTGGGTGTCTTTAAAAACCTTTTCATAGACATTGGCGATGAGCAAAGTATAGAAAACGATTTGAGTACATATAGTTCTCACTTGACCAATATGCGTCATTTTTTGGCGAATACCGATAGCCGTTCACTTTTCTTGATAGATGAGTTTGGAACAGGAACCGAGCCAAATTTGGGAGGAGCTATTGCTGAATCTATTTTGGAGCAATTGGTAAAAAATAGGGCTTTTGGCGTGGTAAATACGCACTATACTAACCTAAAGGTTTTTGCCGATAAAAATGAAGGGTTGATAAATGGAGCCATGAAATTTGATGCCGAGCATCTCGAGCCACTTTATGAACTCGAAACGGGTCAGCCGGGAAGCTCTTTTGCCTTAGAAGTGGCACAAAAAATTGGTTTGCCAAGTGGTATTATCCAAAATGCCAAAAGGAAGTTGGGTAAGAATCAAGTTAATTTTGAGAAGTTATTAAAGGAACTTGAGATCGAAAAAAAGGTTTTCTCGCAGCAAAATGCCGATTTGCAAAAAGAAACAAGAGAACTCAAATCTAAAATAGAACAATATAACGGACTAAAGGATTTTCTGGAATCGGAAAAGAAAAGACTCGTAAACGACGCCAAAGACCAAGCAAAGAATATATTAAAAGAAGCCAACAAGAAGATTGAAAGTACTATTCGCGAAATTAAAGAGGGAAAAGCGGATAAAGAACTGACCAAGTTATTAAGGGAAGACTTGGTAGATTTTGAGAAAAAAGAACTTGTGGTAGAAAAGCCAAAGCTTATTAATAAAGAGCCGATTATTAAAAAAGAAAGCGGCGAAATAAAAGTAGGCGACTTGGTTAGAATAAAAGGGCAAACCACATTAGGAACCGTAGGGGCACTCAAAGGCAAAGACGCAGAAATAATTATTGGAGAACTCAAATCTAATGTTAAGTTGGTGCGTTTGGAGAAGGTGTCAAAGAAAGAATTTAAAGAGGTACTAAAAGAAGCAGCCAAAGAAAACCTAAAGGGTTTTAATATAAATGAGCGTATGTCTCAGTTTAGCTTTAATCTCGATATTAGAGGAAAACGTGGCGAAGAGGCACTCGGTTTGGTAGATAACCTCATGGATGACGCCATTTTGCTCGGGTATCCGCAGCTGAGAATCGTACACGGCAAAGGCGACGGAATATTGAGAAACCTCATAAGAAACCACCTTAAGCTCTATTCGCAGATAAAAAGTGTGGCAGACGAACACGCAGATAGAGGTGGGCAAGGCGTAACACTAATAGAAATGAAATAAAAGTTTTGGCCAAATAGTCTGGCTTCCACTCTTAAATAAAAATAACCATTCATCTACTTTGCATTGCACAGTACCATGTTTGGTATTAGTTTTGAAGTATCAAATTAAAACAAACAAAAAAATGAAAAAGTTATTCAGAATAAAAGGACAAGAAAGTATGTTGGGTGGAGTTATGACGGGTTTATCAGAGTATTTCGAGATAGACGTAACTTTGCTAAGAGTTATAGCAGTTGGAATGTTTTTCACTCCCGTGCCTATAGTTTTTATGTATCTGATTATGTGGGCTGTTATGCCTAATAAAAAATATGATCACGCATCGATAGTGGTGAGCTAATTTAAATCCCCGGTTGAAAAATCGGGGATTTTGTTTAGTATAGCTACGCCAAAAAAATGTATATTTGGTCACAAAAATATTGTTTTCAATGCGTCTATTCGCTTTCCTTCTGATTTTTATTTCTCATTCTTCCTGGTCGCAGCGAGAGGCTTTATACTATTTTGACAAAGGCTTAGCTGAGTTTTCGTATGCGTTTCCTGAGCTTTTTGTAGAAGGTCAAAGAGGAAGTTTTAAAAAGGAAGTAGTGGAGAAACTAGGCAAAGAACCACGTGTGGTATATCTGATTCCACGCAATTCGGGTTTGATGTTCGATAATTCAAAAATCAAAAATTTCATTTCCGGCTCTTATGGTATCGAAATGTACTTTAGGTATGACGAAGCCTCACTTTTGCTTTACAGTCAGTTGCTTGGAGACGAAGTGGGTGCAAAGCAGGGTAAATACGTGCATCTGGTAACCACACGAGATGCCGCCACCAAAAGGCTCAATATTTATTTGGAAGGTAAACTAAAGTTTAGTTTTATAGATGTTGACAATAACATGGAGATTGACAACACCGCGAAAATAAGTTTTTTTAGAGAAGAGGGCCGCGAAACTACTTCAGGAGCGGTAGCCATGATTAAACTCTACGACTTTTTTATAGATGAAGAAACTGCTAAAAACCAATTTGAAGTTTTTTCTAATCCAATAGAACTTCAGAAATCTAAAATAGAGGGTGTGCTTAAAAATCTCTATTTTGTACAAAGTAAATCGGTTTTGTTGCCGGAGTCTAGCCCTGAACTTGAGGTAATGAGTAGTTTTTTGAAAACAAACCCTAAGTTAAAAATCGAGTTAAGTGGCCATACCGATAACCAAGGAGACTTTAACCTCAACCTGAAACTGTCAAAAGAACGAGCAGAAGCTGTTAAGGAGTTTTTGGTAAAAAGTGGAATAGATGCCAAAAGAATCAAAACCAAAGGTTACGGCAGTTTGAAGCCCATAGCCAGCAATGCCACAGAAAGTACCCGTAGTAAAAACAGACGCGTAGAGCTAATTTTTATCAATTAAATCGGGTTAAAATTTGAGTTTGGCTAAATCTACATTTCCACCAGAAAGAATAATCCCTATTTTTTTGTTTTGAAAAGCAGCTTTGTTTTTCAAAAGAGCCGCAAAAGGAACCGCACATGAAGGCTCTATTATAATTTTAAGTCTATCGTATATCAACTTTAAAGCCGCCAATATTTCTTCATCACTCACAGTGAAAATATCAATGACGGTATCAAGTATAATTTCCAATGTCTTGTCAGAAAGGTTCGTCAATAAGCCATCTGCTATGGTGTTTATGTAAGGTGCCTTCTCTATTTTTTTACTCTTGAAAGACAAAATAGCATCCGCTGCACCTTCAGGTTCACCAGCGTAAACTTGTACTTTTTTGCCGAAATATTTGGCCGAAAGCCCTGTTCCACTTAACAAACCACCGCCTCCAACAGGAGCAAAAATACAGTCGAGATCTACCTGTTCTTCCATTAGCTCTTTCGAAGCTGTAGCTTGACCCGCTATCACATCATAGTTGTCAAATGGATGAATAAACTCCGCTCCGTATTTTTCAATTATTTCTTTTACACCGTTTTCTCTTGCTTCCAGATTTGGCTCACAAAAAATCAATTCAGCACCCAATTCTTTTACCCCATTAATTTTTATTTCTGGAGCATTTTTTGGCATAACTATATAAGCCTTTGTATTTAATAGTTTGGCGGCCAATGCTATCGCCTGGGCATGATTTCCAGAGGAATGTGTACAAATTCCCTTTGAAAGCTTTTCTTTTGGTAAAGAAAGTGCCGCATTTAGGCCACCTCTAGCCTTAAAAGCTCCAATTTTTTGTAGGTTTTCACATTTAAAAAATAATTCAGCACCGCACAGTTCATCCAAGAAATCAGACCTAAGTACTGGTGTTTTAACTATATAGGGTTTTATTCGCTGATGTGCTGCAACTATATCGGTTTGTTGAGGAATATGCTGATTCATAATCAAAAGTTTTCTTTGTTCGGTGTTTAAGGCCAAAGATAAACCGTAATATTTGAACAAAAAACATCTAATATTTGTATTTTAAAAACGTTATTTATTAAAATGCGTCCATAAATATTTAATAATGAAGTACTTTTTACAAGTTTTATTTTTTGCTCTATCTTTCAATGCGTTTGCTGAGGCCCCAATTATTTTAAATAAAAACCTCAAAACGCCTCCTCCTCGCATTATTCGCACCTGTTGCTCATTTGGTGCTGATGTGAAAGTGGCGGGTATTCCTTTTCTAAAAATCACCGAAATAACAGAAGTTTCTAAAATAGGTGCTCATAAGTTTTTGGGAGCAAAAGAAGAAAATAATGGCATAGTTTATACACAAAACGGTGGTTTCATTGATTTAGGTCACCTTAGAGACATTGCGGATTTTACAGGGTATCTGTATAGCTATATTCAAAGTGAAAAAGAAAATGAAAACTTTTCCTTAAAACTTGGAAATGAAGCCGGAATGAAAACAGTTTTATTCAAAATAGACGCAGATATTTCAAATTATGATGCAGCCCAATTGGCTGGAAAAATCGCATATGATCTATCTGTATGGCACGAAATATCGACTTATTATGGTGCTTCATATATTCCTATGGTCCCTGAGCGATATTCGAGTTTTTCATTGGAAGACGCGTATTCTAACCTTTTAGGTGTTCACTTGGGTATAAAATCATTATTGTCTGATAAGCCATTCGAAGAAAGTATGACTGACTTAATTAGTGAAACCCTCGAGAAATTAGAGGTAGTGCCGAGCAGAGAAGATACCTACGATGCTATGATAGCCGTCAGAGATATTTGGTGGTCAGGAAAAGCCAAGTTGCCGAGCAGAAAAGTGCTTATCAAAAGACAATTTGAAGTTTATGGCAAAGTTTTGCCTTTACTTGTTGACGAAACTCGTTTTGAATATGCCAATCAAAATGGCCTAGTAGTACCTCATGAAACTTCTACACAGCAAGATATTAATGCCCTTTATTCGCTTAATATTAAGCCAAACTACAAAATACCTTACGATAAGATTTTTGGAGATGTCTCAAAAGAAAAGGTGATTACTCAGTTAGATTTTCCTGCATTAATTGCCTACGCCAAAGAAGATTCTGAAAAAGATCTTTTGGAGAATTATAAAAAGTAGTATTCGATAATTTGTTTTTTTTAAGATTCAAACTCGATTTTGTAATTCTTCTTAGTTTTTAAGGCTCAAAACCCTTAATTTTGCGGTTTCGTAATTTCATTATTTTATTCGAAACAAAACAGATAGAAGAGTATATGCAAGTTAAAGAGATTTTGTTGCAAAAGCCTGATGGTCAGGATATAGTAGCTAAGGGATGGGTAAGAACTAAAAGAGGACAGGCAAATATAGTTTTCATAAATATAAATGACGGATCCACTATTTCTAATATCCAAGCGGTAGTAGAAGACGGAGTTATTTCAGAAGATATCCTTAAAAAAATCACGACAGGTGCATGTATTGCCGTAACGGGTAAGCTTGTGGCCTCTGCTGGAGCAGGTCAATCTGTAGAAATTATTGCTTCTGAAATAGAGGTTTATGGTATTGCCGACGAGACTTTTCCGATGCAGCCCAAAAAACATAGTCTTGAATTTTTAAGAGAAAAAGCACACCTAAGATTCAGAACCAACACTTTTGGTGCTATTTTTAGAATCAGACATGCCTTGGCATTTGCCGTACACAAATATTACAACGATAACGGTTTCTTTTATTTACATACGCCTATCATTACGGCTTCTGACGCCGAAGGTGCAGGTGAAATGTTTAGAGTAAGTACTTTTGAAGCCAACAAGGCTCCATTGGCGGAAGACGGTTCCATAGATTACACACAAGACTTTTTTGGAAGAGAGACTTCACTCACCGTTTCAGGTCAGTTAGAAGGTGAATTGGGTGCTTTGGCACTTTCTAAAATCTATACTTTCGGACCTACTTTTAGAGCTGAAAACTCAAATACTACACGTCACCTTGCAGAGTTTTGGATGATAGAGCCAGAGGTTGCCTTTTATGAATTAGAAGACAACATGAACTTGGCCGAAGATTTTGTAAAATATGTGATCAAATACGCTTTAGAAAACTGTGCGGATGATCTAGCATTCCTAGAAAAACGCTTGTTGGAAGAAGAAAAATCTAAACCACAAAACGATCGCTCGGAGCTTAGCCTATTGGATAAGTTAAAGTTTGTGGTCGAAAATGATTTTGAAAGAATAACCTATACAGAAGCGGTTGAGATTTTAATTCGTTCTAAGCCAGCTCAAAAGAAGCAGTTTCAATACGAAGTGGCTTGGGGCATTGACCTTCAGTCAGAACACGAGCGTTATTTGGTTGAAAAACACTTTAAGAAGCCCGTTATTTTGACTAATTATCCGAAAGACATCAAGGCTTTTTATATGAAGCAAGATGATGACAACGGAGCGGCTCCTGGCCCAACTGTTCGTGCAATGGATGTTCTATTTCCAGGCATTGGAGAAATAATTGGTGGTTCGCAGCGTGAAGACAACTACGAAAAACTACTAAAAAGAGTAGAAGAAGTAGGTATTGACCCAGAAAATATTTGGTGGTATCTAGAAACACGTAAATTTGGTTCGGCTCCTCACTCAGGTTTCGGATTAGGCTTTGAGCGTTTGGTTCTTTTTGTAACCGGAATGGGGAACATTCGCGACGTGATTCCTTTCCCAAGAGCACCAAAAACTGCTGAATTTTAATTATCTCAAATAGCTAAATATGTATATTCCACTTCTGATTTTCTTGGCTGTAGTAGGAGCAAACGTAATCGTGAGCGTGTATCTCGAGCGTAAGGTTTCTGCTTTTATCCAAGACAGGTTAGGGCCTATGGAAGTAGGGAAATGGGGATTACTTCAGCTAATTGCCGATTTACTTAAGTTATTTCAGAAAGAAGATATTATTCCGACAGGTGTAAACAAGACTCTTTTTAAGTTAGCTCCGTACCTGATTTTTGCCTCTATTTTTTCAGGATTTGCATTTATACCTATTTCGGGTGGCTTGCAAGGATCTGGCATACAGACCGGAGTGTTTGTTTTACTCGGAATAATATCTTTAGATATAGTCGGAATTTTGATGGCAGGTTGGGCTTCTAACAACAAATATGCACTTTTGGGTGCTATGCGAAGTGTGGCTCAAGTGCTCTCTTATGAAGTTCCGATGGGTTTGATAGTCCTATGTGTAGCAATAACCTGTTCTAGTTTAGATCTGCAAGAAATCAGTACACAGCAAGGTATTTTCTCTCCTGACGCCAATTATCTTTTGGGCATAAAAGCCTTGGGCATAAACACCACAGACGTTGGTGGATTTTTGACATGGAATATTTTCAGAAGCCCATTTTTATTTATTGGTTACATCATATTTTTTATCGCAGGTTTGGCTGAAGCTAACCGAGCACCCTTTGATTTGCCAGAAGCTGAATCGGAATTAATAGCGGGTTTCCACACCGAATATTCGGGTTTTAGGTGGGCCATTTTGTTTTTAGCCGAATACGGCATGATGCTTCTAATATCCTTAATGGCCGCAGTTTTGTTTTTAGGTGGTTGGAATACCCCCTTGCCTAACATCGGAAGTTTAAAACTTGCCACTTGGACTAGCGGCCAGCCCGATACATTGACTTTTCATATTTGGGGTGCGTTTTGGCTGTTTGTAAAGGCATATTTTGGTATGTTTCTACAAATGTGGGTGAGGTGGACTTTGCCACGTTTACGTATCGATCAGCTCATGTATTTATGTTGGAAAGTGCTAACGCCTATCTCATTGATTTTGGTGCTTATTTCTGCTTTTTGGCGAATCCTTATGATTATATAAATTATGCCGAAAGCAATTGTAAAAGAACTCGAACATAGTATTTTGACTTTACCTCAAAAAGAGAAAGATCGACTTTTGCTTCGACTTATTTCACAAAAGCCAATTTTGATTGAGCAGCTCCACTATAAACTTTTAGAAGATCCCGTTTTAGACTTAGAGGAGCGTTTTCAACAAGCAAAAGCTGACATTTCTACTCTTATTTTTATTTCTAAAGGGCAAAAAGAGAAGGCAATGCTGCAAAACATTAGAAAAGCCAATGCCACTATTACGCATCACAAACGCATTACATCTGACAAAATAGGCGAGGTTCGTTTAGCTGTTTTTTTGGTAGACTGTGTTTTAGAAACCAATAAGCTCGTTTTTGTAGAGGGGAACTTTAGTTTTTATTACGAAAAAGCATATACCTATATTCTGAAAAAAGTCTGGGCGATTTTGAAATTAATAGAAAAACTGCACGAAGATTATTTCATAGAATTTGAATCGGATTTAAATCGAATTTTGCATAATATTAACAATGGCCTAATGGCTCCATTGGCCAAGCAACTTAGTATTCCCAAAGAGTTTTCTTTTTAAGTGTTTATGGAAAAAGAATTAATAGTTTTAAAGTTTGGTACTGCCTCTATCACCAAAGTAAATGGTGAGCCAGATGTGGCCATATTAGCAGATATCGCCCGCCAAGTTTCTGACTTGCAACAGCATTTTAGGATCGTAATTGTGTCTTCGGGTGCGGTGGGTGCGGGTAAGCATTTTATAAAAAACTACGAAGCCACCATCAGTCAGCGAAAAGCCGCAGCTGCCATTGGCAATCCGATTCTCCTGAAAATGTATGCAGACGAGTTTGAGAAATACGGCGTGCGTGTAGCTCAAAGTCTTTGCGAAAGACAGCATTTCGCTAACCGCCAGCAATTTCTTCAGCTAAAAGAAACCTATCAAGAACTCTGGAAAAACAACATTATTCCTATCGCCAACGAAAATGATGTAGTAAGTAATAGAGAGCTGAAATTTTCTGACAATGACGAGTTGGCTACCTTAATAGCCGGTGGCTTTGGAGCCAAAGCTTTGATGCTATGCACAGTGTCTGGAGGTTTGTTAGATAAAGCCGGGCAGATAGTGCCATTGATAAACAAAATAGAGGAGGAAACCCTAGGGATGGTAAATAAGTCTAAATCTGACTTGGGTATGGGCGGTATGGCTTCTAAGCTTACGTTTACTAACCTAGCTACCAAAATGGGCATTAAAGTGGTTATTTTTGGTATGGGTAAGTCTGATGGGATATTAACAGCTTTAAATCAAAAGTCGGGTTCTACATTTTTACCTCAAAAAGTAAAAATATCTGCAAAAAACAAATGGATGGCTAGTGGCGGTTTAAGCGTCGGTAAAATCATTTGTGACGAAGGTGCAAGCAAGGCAATATCAATGCGTAAGAGTCTACTCTCTGTAGGTATTAAAGGTATTGAAGGTGACTTTGAGTCAGGAGAAGTGGTTGAAATATTAAATCATGAGTCTCAAACTATCGCGGTAGGTCAAGCCAAAATTTCTTCAGGAGATTTAAAGTTGCAAAATGGGCCAACAAATAGGGTAGTGGTACACGCCGATGACTTGGTGCTTTTATAATTCGGTAATTTCAAAAGCTCTAAAGTCTTCGAAAAGTTGAATGATCTGCTCACTTTGTTTCTTCTTCATTTCTAATTCAAAGTAGCAGTCTGGGTGATATTCTTGGGTGATTATTTTTAGGTCAAAATCCTTTACAATCCGCATCAAGTCATTCAAGTTATCAAAACCAAATCTAAAACTATACCGCTCTGTTATAAACTTCGTTTCTCTTTCACATGCTTCAAGGGTCATCAAAGCTGCTGTTTTGTAGGCGTTAATTAAGCCGGGTACTCCGAGTAGCGTTCCTCCAAAATACCTTACTACCACTATTAGAATATCCGAAATCTCTTGAGATAAAATAGCATTCAAAATAGGTTTACCGGCTGAACCTGAAGGCTCACCGTCGTCGTTTGCTCTGAATACATCTTGGCTTTCACCTAAGCTATATGCAAAACAGAAATGCCTAGCTTTAAAATGTTCCTGTCTTAGTTTTTCTAAAATAGGCTTAAGTTCTTTCTCGTTTTCAAACGGATATGCATATGCAATGAATTTACTTCCTTTGTCTTTAAATTCGGCCTCAGCTGTTTTTGAAAGTATGGTGTATTGGTATTCCATATAATAAAAAAGCCCCTATACCTTTTGGGTATAGAGGCAAATATATTCGCTAAAATATTATTTCTTAGGAGCTACAGCAGGAGCTGCTACTTCTTCTTTAGGAGCTTCAACACCCATTTTCTTGAATACAAGAGGTGTGATGTTGTCGCTTTCAGGAGCAACCAAGATTACAGGAGTTGTACCATATCCAGCATCTGAGTTAAGAACAAACGTGTATCCATGCTCTTTTGCTACAGCGTCAATTGCGGCTTGGATTTTATCCATAACTGGTGCAATTAGCTCTTGTTGCTTACGAGACAATGCATTCTCAGCATTTTGTTGTAACTCTTGAAGTTCGTTTTGCTTATTTTGTAAGCTTTTTTCTTTATCAGCTTTGATTACAGCAGACATAGAAGCTGCGTTTTTTTGATAATCTTCTAGAAGCTTTTGAGCATCAGCAAGTTTATCTTGGTATAGTTTGTCATATTGACCTTTTTCGGTCGAAAGTTTCGCTTGAATTTCTTTCGAATCGGGCATGTTTTGCAAAATATACTCTATGTTGGTATAGCCTAATTTAAAAGACTGTGCATTAATACTTAAACTTGCTAATAAAGTTAAAGCAGTAACAAATAGTTTGATTTTCATTTTGATATAATTAATAATTAAATTGGTTTACTTTTCCTTTTTTAAGTTTAGCCCTAGCTCTTCTATAAGGTAATCTGTATAGTCATGACGCGGGTCGGCATACATCATACTCATGTCAGAAGCTTTGTCAAAGATAAAACTAAGTTTATATTTTCGAGCAATTTTTTCAGACGATTTATATATTTCTTCCATTATTGGCTTCAATATCTCCTTTTTTTTCTGAAATAAGAGTCCATTTACACCAAACACACTATTGTTTAGTTTTTTAAAGTCTTCTTCTTTTGTTTCTATTTCAGCTAATTTTTCTTTTTTCATATCAGCAGTCAATAATATTTCTTCCTGCTGGTATTTCTCTTTTAGCTTTTGTATTTCACCGTATTTGGTCTCAATGTCTTTTGACCATTTCTCAGTAACTTGGTTCATCTGCTCAGTGGCAGTTTTGTATTCTGGCATTTTGCTCAAAATATACTCACTGTCGATATACCCAAACTTTTGAGCGATAACACTAGAATTTGCAAAAATCAAAAGTAAAAAAAATATCCTTAATTTCATTTGCTCTATTTTTTTGTGTCCCACTAATTTTATTTAATGGTTTACATGCTATTTGACTAAATGTTCTTTTAAAGGTTTCGCTCAAGGTGCTGCATTAACAGCTACTTAACAAATTTCGATAATTATCTAATTTGCTGACCAATACTAAAGGTAAACGATTTTCTTCCTTGGTTTGGCAATCCCGGTATCGGGTCAAACCCGTATCCATAGTCAAGTCCAAGTAGTCCAAAAGCCGCCATAAATATTCTCGCACCTACACCTGCTGTCCTTCTTAGCTTAAATGGATTATAGTCTTTATAACTACCCCAGCTATTTCCTGCTTCTGCAAATCCAAGTACGAATATAGTAGCCTGTGGGTTAAGAGATACCGGATATCTTAATTCTACAGAGTGCTTGCTATAAATGATACCTCCAGTTCTTGACAAATACCCTGAATTAGTTGTTTGGCTTAGCTTTTGAGCATATGTTGGTTCGTATACAATACCTTCATCATATCCTCTTAAACCAATTAATTCAACTCCGATACTGTTTGTGTTTTGAAGTCCCATACCTGCTCCTCCTAATACAAATCTACCAAATGGACTGTATGCGTTGCTGCTTGAGTATCTTCCCAAAAAGCCCATGTTTGTTTTGGCGTGGAAAATTAATTTCCCTACTACTGGTGTATACCAATCTGCGTCAAACATCCACTTGTGACCTTCTATCCAAAGTTTTTCTGTTTTAGGTTTATATCCAAAAGCTGAATATGGAGGATTAAATGTACCGTTTAATGAAATGTTTGATCCGCTACGTGTAAACTGGGGATTATCTAAACTATAACGCGATAAAGTAAAGTTTAGTGAAACATCATGTGCTTGTCCATTTTGGAAGTTAGTTAACAAGAAACTGTTACTAACATCATAGTATTGGTATGAAAAAGCTCCACTTAAGTTAAAGTTTCTGTCAGGCCAGTTAAGTCTTTTTCCGTAAGAAATTGACCCTCCCGTGTTTCTGAAATATCCTGAAGTATAAGCTGAATTTCCAGAATAGAAACTCCCATAGCTAGAATTTGCGTAATACTTCTCTAGTCTTTGGTAGTATTTTCTATAATCTTGCACCGAGTGAAACAAACTTACTGAGAATGAGTTTGGCTTGCGACCACCTAACCACGGTTCTGTGAATGAAACTGAATAGTTTTGGAAACCTCCATTGGCTTGAAAACGGATTGCAAATCGCTGTCCATCTCCTTTTGGTAGAGGGCGGTATTCTTTTAGTTTTGCTATTTTTCTTATTGAGAAATTGTTAAACACTATACCAAAAGTTCCGATAAACCCTTGTAAACCTCCCCATCCGCCGGATAGTTCTATGTTATCATTCGATTTTTCTTCTACATTATATTCTATGTCCACTGTTCCATCAGACTGAGGTTTGGGCTGTGGATCAATTTTTTGTGGGTCAAAGTATCCAAGTTTTGACAACATTTGAACGGTTTCAATTAAGTCGGTTTTACTAAATTTCTGACCTGGTTTTGTTAAGATTTCTCTTAAAACTACGTGATCACTCGTTTTAGTATTTCCGTTCAATATAATTTTATTGATCGTGGCTTGCTTGCCTTCGTTTATTCTCAATTCGATATCGATTGAGTCGCCCACAATCGCGGTTTCTATCGGTGTACAGCTAAAATAAAGGTAACCATCATCCATGTAGTATGAACTGATATCGTTTTGTGGCTTCCCACTTAACTTTTTCTCCAATTCTTCTGGATTGTATAAGTCGCCTTTTTTAATGTCTAAAATAAGATTTAAGGTGTCCGTATTTCTTAGGTAATTTCCTGACCATGTTATGTTTCGGTAGTAAAATCTATTTCCTTCAATCACATTTAGGACTATGTCAATGTTACCATCTTCTCTTTTTATTATCGAATCACTTTCTACTTGTGCGTTTCTATATCCGTTTTTGTTTAGAAACGCTACTAATTTAGCTTTATCTTCTTTGTATTTTTTTGCAATAAACTTAGAAGGAGTAAATATTCTCAAAGGAGCTTTTTCTTTGGTTCCTTTCATTTTTGAAAGCAATTTCCATTCAGGCATTTCTTTTATACCATTAAGCTGAATATCGTTGATTCTAACTTTTCCATTCTTTTTGATATTAAAGACTATTGCTGCATTGTTTACACGAAGCGTATCATTTATCTGCTGAGCCTGTACAGTAGTATTTAAGAAACCTTTATCTAAAAAGTGTTTTTTGATAGTGGTTTGAAGGTTTTTAACCATTGCGTCTGTTATAACTTTACCTTTGTAGGTTTTAAGTTTTTCTTCAACAGTTTCACGTTCACCCTTTTTTATACCGTTGAGTACTATTTTATTTAGTCTCGGTCTTTCTCTAAGGTTAAGTTCAAGAAACACTTTGCTACCTTCTATTTTTTCGATATTAACCTGTACATCCTCAATAATCCCTTGGTCCATTAATCTTTTAATGGCAGTAGAAATTTTCTCACCCGGTATGGTAATTTGGTCGTTTACGTTTAAGCCAGAAACTGATATTAAGGTATTAGGGTCAAGGAATTTTGCTCCTGTTACATTAATGCCACCTATGGTGTAATTTTTGGGTCTTGCGTAGTCAACCAGCTCTGAGGGTTGAGGGGTATTGTTTGCTGATCTTCCAACGCCTATTCTTTGTGCAAAAACTCCTTGAACAAGTGATGTGCTAAAAATGAATAAAACAATAAATCTAAATCTCGAATCTTTTAACATGCAGTTATTTTTTATCTTTTACTTGTTCGCCAGTTTTTCCAAATCTTCTTTCTCTTTGCTGATAGGTTTTGATTGCGTCAAACAGGTGATTTTTCCTGAATTCTGGCCAAAATATATCATCCATAAATAGTAATTCTGCATATGCAGACTGCCAAAGCAGGTAATTACTTATGCGGTGGTCACCGCCGGTTCTAATCAATAGGTCTACGTCAGGGTCTGGCGAGGTAGCTAAATGTGAGTCAAAAAGTTTCTCATTTATATCATCAAGATTTATCTCCTCGGTTTTGTATTGAGCGGCTATTTTTTTAACCGCTTGCAATATGTCCCATTTGCCGCTATAACTTAAAGCAAGGTTTAAAACCATGCCTGTATTGTTTTTGGTTTTCTCCACACCATCTTCCATTTCCTTCTTGGCTTTTGCTGGAAGCTGACTTAAATCTCCAATACATTTTAGTTTAACGTTGTTTTTGTGTAAATCTGGTATTTCTTCCCCAATAGTTTTTACTAGTAGGCTCATGATACCGTCTACTTCGGCTTTTGGTCTATTCCAATTTTCTGTAGAAAATGTATATAGGGTTAAATATCCGATGCCTAATTCTACACAGGCCTCAACTGTTTCTCTCACGGCTTTTATGCCATGGTGATGTCCGAAAATTCGAAGTGCACCTTGTTTTTTGGCCCACCTGCCGTTTCCATCCATAATAACGGCAACATGCTTCGGTAAATTGCTTAAGTCAATATCTTGTATCACCAAAAACTTATTATTTTATGCAACAAAAAAGAATGCAAATGTACAAAAAAGAAACACCAATAAAAAGGAGGATGTCTTAAATTGACTAAATAGTAATATGCTAAGAAATAAGTGCTTATTAAACTTACGGGCAGTGGACTTTATAAAACAAATAGCTCACCGAAAAACTCACGTGATAATAGAGGTCTTTTTGGGGAGAATTGGGGTATCTGAAAGAGTCAGTTAGTGTTGCAGTTGAAGGTAATCTGTATCTACTATTTGGATTGTTTGTATTCGTATTTATTCCTCCAAATCCATCAAATTTATCTTGGTAGTTTTTATCTAATAAAACACGAGTAGAGAATTCCACACCAAAGTTCCATTTTCCTTTATATATTTTTTTGAATCCAATTCCGAATGGTAACATCTTATATTGAGATTGTTTTCCATCTGATGGTGTCGTATCTTCTGGGCTTTCTAATTTACTATCTAAAACTTTATACATTCCAAAGCCACCAAAAAGGTAGGGAGTCCATTTGTGTTCGTATCGGCCGTTGTGTGTTCTGAAGTTAAGAAAGTTGTATTCTATTTGGCCGTTATAGTCAATGAGGGTATTGGAAAACTTAAAGCCTCTTTCGGTATTGTATTGGTTTCCAGATTTGGCATCGTTACCTTTTATATTCAAAAAAGCTCCATTTCCTTTTATAGACACACTTTTTGAAAAATTGTATCTCACAAATGCATTTGTGCCTACACTTGGTGCAAATACTCTGAAATTTGGTTGTAAGTCTCCTTTGTAGTAAGTGGGGCCTACACCCATGCCGACCTCTAGTTTTTGTGAAAAGAGGTTAGATGAAACAAGTATTAAAAGAAGTAATAGGTTAGACTTTTTGGGCATACGTTTTTTAATCGAACTGCGAAGTTCGCTATTTTTTTTTGAAAAACATGAAAACGTAAAATTCCTCTTATCTAATAACGGGGCATTTAATGTTATTACTCAAAACGTAGCTGATGGTAAACTGAGTTACGATATAGCTGTCGAACCTAATTGAGTTTCCTCTTTGTCTTGAAATATCATAAGCATCACCTGCATTGTTTTCGGGGTCTATTGCTCCAAATGCTTTTCCAGGGTTTGCGATAATAGCAGCATTTTTAAAATCAAGTAATCTGTTTGCCAAGGTATTTGCCGCATATAATTCATTTGCTCTATAACTGAATTTTGCAGCATCTTTTCCGCCATTTGGAGAATTAATTAGTGCTGTTTGGCTTGGATAGCCAGTTGAGCCGACATCATCTATATAGTCGAAAGGCGTATATCTGAATCCTGCTTCAGCAGTGAAATCAAAGTTTTGGTTGATTTTAAAACGAAGACCAAAAACTAGTGGAATTACAGGTTGTACTAACGAATATGGTTTTATTGTACTTCCTATTAATCCTTGACCCGAAGTATTTAAAGGTTTTAGAGCGACCCAATCTCCTTTGATTAGTTCTCCGGTATTATAATCAACTGGCTTTCTTGCTAATGGGTTGTGGCCATATAAACCAATACCAATTCCAATGTAGGGCATAAATTGTGCTCTTCCTTTTGCTCCTTTGCTATAAGTGGGTAATAGATTATATAATCCAGTCAAAGTAAATTCTTTAAGATCATTTCTGAATGATAAATTTCTTAGATATAATGCTGATAATGCATTTAGGTTTCTTTTGGCAAAAGTATTATCATCTCCAGCTAACCTGATATAAGAAAGTGAAACTCTAGCAGCAAAATTGCTTGTTAGAAACCTAGTATAATTTATGTTTGCATTCCACCTAACATTGGTGTAAATACCATAATATGCATAAGAATACGGTGCTAAATCTCCAAAATAGTGAGAAGTTCCGCCACCTAAGCCTACGGTAGCATATTGGTTTATTACCTTTTTGCGACTAAAGAGGCCGTTTTGGGCAAAAGATGCATAGCCGATCATAATCAGAAATAAAGATATAGCGATTATTGGCTTTTTTATGGACGTTATCATATTATGAGTTTTTGAAAATCTATTTTTAAACGAAAAACTTCTCTGTTTTATTTAATAAATATTAAATTCTATTTCTGACGTCTTTGCCCCAGCTGAGTTTTTCGCGTAAAGTATTTAGAAAATCGAAACCATCTATTTTAACCAATTTGGCCTTAAATTTCTCTAGACTTATAACCAATTCTCCTATTTCATCTCCCACTATTTGTGCTCTCGAATCCATAGAAATCAGGAAGTTATTGCTTCGGCTTTCTACTTTTAGTCGTATCTCACTCTGACTAGAAACAATGATCGGCCTCACGTACAGGTTATGGGGGCAAATAGGCGTAATTATGAAGTTCTCGGAATCGGGCATCACCAATGGCCCTCCGCAACTCAAATTGTATCCGGTAGAACCTGTAGGGGTGGCTACCATCAATCCATCTGCCCAATAACTATTCAGAAACTCGCCGTCTATATACGCATGTATAATAATCATAGACGAAGTATCTGTTTTCGATATGGCTATTTCATTAAGAGCAAAATTCATGCCTGATTCAAATATAGGCGTATCAGAATCTGCACGGACCATAAGCCTTTGGTCTATTTTGTATTCACGGGCTAATAATTTATTGATTATCTCTTTGATGTTTTCGGGCTGAATATCTGCCAAAAAACCAAGTCTGCCGAAGTTTATTCCCAATACAGGTATTTCTCTATCTGCCACATAGCTAAGGGTTTCTAGAAACGAACCGTCGCCACCAAGCGAAATCGCGATGTCTGCATCTTTTATTTCAGCAGGCTTTTGGTAGGTTTGTCCAGGATTAAAGGTAATGTTGGCTTCTTTCAGGATTTCTGAAAATGAATGGGAGATTTGATAAGGGATAGATTTAGATGCAAGCTCATCAAATATCTCTTGGATATAATTGGTAGATTCTGGCTTAAAGGGTCTACCATGTATGACAAAGTCCATAAGAAAGGGTTTTTAAATACTGAGATATTTCATCAGCAGGTCGTATCTGTCTTTTTCTAAATTAGCTACAGGTTCCGAAGATTGATATGCTTCTACTTCGTATCCAAATCTTGTGAGTGACTGTAGAATGGCACTAATCTGGGTAGAGTCAAGTTTCAAGATTAAACTTTCTGAGCCATCTGCTTCATTCTCATTGAAAAACAAAGAAATTATATGAGCATTTTCTTGCTCTACTATGCGAGCTATTTCCGTTAGAGAATACTCTTTTTTGGAAACATTAAGTTCTATAATACCTCCTACAAGGTGTAGGTTCATTTTTTTGATAAAGTCGGATAAAAGTTGATTTTTTTCTATTACCCCGAGATATTTTTTATTTAAATCAAAAACTGGAAGTATCTCTATTTCAGACATCATAAATGACCGCACTACATCCAATTCAGGTACCTCTTCAGAAACTCTTGCATCTTCGAGTATTGGGGCTATGTCTTTTAATAAGGTGTCGTAATCAAAATTTAGTAAAAGTTCTTCCGAAAAAAAACCTATGAGCGTATCTTCAGCTACACAGGGTAATATAAACATGCGATCCTCAGACATAATCTGAAGGGCTTTGTCTACATTATCACTACTTTTAAGTGTAGGGATATCTCTATTTATAAGTTTTTTGGCGGTCATAATATTATTTTAAAATGGCTTCTGAGCTCATTATTTTATCTAAAAACACTTTGGTTATTTTATTAAATTGTTCGGGTTGCTCCATCATAGGGGCATGGCAACATTTGTCTATAAAGTGTAACTCAGAGTTAGGCATTAGTCGATTAAACTCATGTCCTACGTGCGGCGGAGTAATGGTGTCGTTTAATCCCCAAATCAAGCATGTTGGTATAGTGATGCTTGTTATATCTTTTGCCATGTTGTGTCGTTGTGCAGATTTCGCAATCTGAACGATATTCATACACTTAGGAATACTTGATGTTATTTCAAAAACTTCGTCAAGTAGTTCTTTTGTGGCTGTAGCAGGGTTATAGAAAGTGTATTCAACTCTTTCTTTGATGTATTCATAGTTTCCTCGCTTTGGAAACGAACCTCCCATAGTATTCTCAAAAAGTCCAGAACTACCAGTTAAAATTAGAGCCTTTACGTTTTCAGGGTGAGCCAAGGTGTAAAGTAAACCTACGTGTCCTCCAAGCGAGTTGCCTAGTAAAATAATGTTTTCAAGGTTTTTGAATGCTATGAAACGTTCAATGAAACTTCTCAGGCCATCTAGACTTGCCTCTCTCATGGGCATGTCATAAATTGGCATAACAGGAATTATTATCCTAAAATTGTCTTTGAATCCTAAAATTACATCGTCGAAATTACTTAAAGCCCCAAAAAGGCCGTGTAATACTACTAGCGGTTGGCCTTGGCCTTCGTCTATATATTTAAATTCTCCGCTTTGATTTACTTGATAGTTCATATTGAAGTTTTTATACTTTAATGTACAAAATACAGTTTAAAATTTGAGTTATCAAAATTTAAGGTTTTTGTTATAAATAAAAACCCAAGTTTTTAATAATTAGCATATTTTATGCCATTTGTTTTTGATTTTTTTTTAGAAAAGTTGCAATCTGAGTTTCTGCTTCAGCTACTAATTGCTCAGCCGTTTTTCCTTCTCTCGCAATTGGCATCAAGGTATTCCAGCTCATTTTTGTGAAACTTCTCAACGGAAACAACCCTTTGGGATTAAATAATCCAGTATTTTCAATGGCAATTGGAACCAATAGTGCCTCTGGACATTTTTTCAATAAAGTAGCTACACCGCCAACTGCAAAAGGCTTTAACTGTCCATTTCGTGAACGAGTTCCCTCTGGAAAAATTACAGCTGAAAAATTGTTTTCATATACGTATTTAGAAAATCGTAAGATTTCTCCAATGGCTTGTTTTGGATCTTTTCTGTCTATCAATGCTGCTTTTCCCACTCTTAAGTTGTAACTTATACTAGGTATTCCTTTAGAGAGTTCTTTTTTTGAAATAAAAAGTGGCGTATGTTTTCTTAAAAGCCAAATAATACCAACAATGTCAAACATACTTTGGTGATTGGCCACGAAAATTATGGTTTTGTCGGTTTTAAGTGGTTGCTGTTGGGTAAGCGAATAGGTTGAACCAGTCAAATGCCAACCCATGATAATAGAAAAATTTAGTGCTTCTACTATTTTTTGGTGGGCTTTTTGTCCCCAAAGATTGTAAACCACATATTGTACCACATGAAATATGAGCAAAATGAGGCCGAAATACAGTAAAAAAATACAACTCAGTATATAGTCGAGACCTTTTTTCAAGTGAAAAGCTTTTTTAGTTTTCTGCAAAGTTAATGGGTTATTGCTAAATTTAAGAACATTAATAAAAGAATACCTTTTTATATTATGGTAGAAATTATATCTCAAATCTAAATCATACCACTTTAATGTTTAAATTTGTTTTCAAAATAGAATAAAAATAAAAATATGTTTATACCAAATTCCAGAATTGAAGTGATGAAGTTTGTAGGTCAAAAAATCGACGAACTTCTGGAAGAATTTCTGAATCCAATAGATTCAAATTGGCAACCAACTGACTTTTTGCCAGATGCTACAAAGGATAATTTTATTCCAGACATTAAAGAGTTACAAGAAGCATGTAAAGATTTACCTTATGATTACTTGGCAGTTTTAGTAGGTGATTGTATTACAGAAGAAGCACTTCCTACCTATTCTACTTGGCTTATGAATATAGAAGGAGTGGATCAAGTAAATCAAAAACAAGAAGGTTGGTCAAAGTGGGTGAGATGGTGGTCTGCTGAAGAAAACAGACACGGAGACTTGCTTAATAAGTATCTATATCTTTCGGGAAGAGTGAATATGAGAGAAATGGAAACCTCTACACAGTGGCTTATCGCAGATGGTTTTGATATCGGAACTGACGTGGATCCTTATAGAAACTTTGTTTATACTTCTTTTCAAGAATTGGCAACTAATGTTTCACATAGAAGAACAGCAAGCTTGGCTAAGAAATTTGGGAATAAGCATTTGTCGAAAATTTGTGGTGTTATAGCTGCGGACGAAATGAGACATGCAAAGGCATATAAAACGTTTGTTCAGCGGTTTTTCGAAGTTGACCCTTCAGAAATGATGCTGGCATTTGAAGATATGATGAAAAAGAAAATAGTTATGCCTGCTCACTTTTTGAGAGAAACAGGTCAAAAAATGGGGGCGGTGTTTTCTCACTTTTCTGACTCAGCTCAAAGACTTGGCGTATACACTACCAATGATTACATTCAAATTTTGGATGATTTGTTAGTCGAATGGAAAATCGAAAATATTTCAGGACTAAATGACTCAGCTGAAAAAGCGAGAGACTATTTGATGGCACTGCCAAACAGATTAAAAAGAATTGCAGAGCGTACGAAAGTACCTGAGTTAGAATATGAGTTTAGCTGGATTACCAGATAATAAAAAAAGAGTTAGAAAAAAGCACCGTCATTACTAATGGCGGTGCTTTTTTGTTATGTTTAGGGTTAATTTAAAAAAATGAAACACCTAACTTTTATATTTATTCTAGCCAGTTTCTACACTTCAGGTCAGTCTGCCTGGAAAATAGAAAATACCTCAACCTACAGCATCACCGACAGCTCAAATATCTATCGATATGGCAATGTGGCTATTTCCGATGTGTTCACCACACCCGATGTAAATAAGTTTATGGTAAACGAACGCTACAAAGGTATGTCAAACAAAGCTATGTATGTAAGTTTAAATGAGCCTCGTTTTGATCTCGGTTTTCCTCCTAGTCCAGCAGTTGATTCATCTTTGGTAAGTATGGCTAGGTCTCCTTCTGAAAGTCATTTGACATTAGGGGTAAACCATTATGCCAATTTTAAAGAGGGGGTGTACTTTTCTGATGTGCATACGAGTACAAGTGAGATTAATTTTTTCAGAGGTACAGACACGCTTTTTGGGTTTTATGACGGTGGGCACTTAGCGAAAGCCTCTGCTTTGAAGGTTACAGGTGCATTTGCAAAAAATGGTTTGCCTTACAGAAATACCGAGTTTGACTTATTAAATCTTCGTTTTTTTACGGGTTCTGCTCCTGGGAATACCGCTCAAATTGATAATTTTTATGGCATCAGACTGGAAGACCTACGCGGTGATAATTTTCAAATAATAAAGAATGGTTGGGGCGTTTATATAAAACCCACCATGCTGAAGAATTATTTTGGAGGAAGTGTAGGGGTGGGCACCACCAATGTGACGCATAAACTCACCATAAATGCCGAAAGTAATCCTCTTAAAATAGGAGGGTTGGCTAATCAATCATCGCCGAATAAAGTGCTAACCGTTAATGCTGATGGTGAGGTTTTTAAGTCTAGTTTATCTGATAGGCAGCACACTTTTATAGTTACCACAGCTAGTCATACGCTACAGGATGACGTTGAGATTTATATTCATAAGGGCGGAGATGTGCTTTACACCTTGCCACTTCCGAATCTTAGAACTGGAAAAATTTGGCGTATCAGTAACGTAGGAACTGGAAGTATAGTCTTAAATTTGCCTTTTTATGAAGGAGATGCTCTCCGAAATACGATTCCGAACAAAGCTGGAGCAAATAGCTTTCAGATATTTTCGGATGGGGAAAATTATATAGCTATTAAATGAAAACTACTGTTTCGCTTTTTAATTCTTGGCTCTTAAAACCGTATTTGGCCATTATTTGTATAGTTTCCGTAGCGTATCTGTGTTTTATGCCCTCTGTTAATATTCCGGATTTAACCAGCGATAAAACTGCCCATTTTATATCTTTTGGCACGATGGCATTTCTTTGGATGTGGTATTTTCGGAAAGCAGTTTGGGTTTGGGTGTCTTTGTTTTTCTTTGGGTATTTTATTGAGTTTGTTCAGTTAAATTTGCCCGAAAGTTTTCATCGAGGATTTGATCATTTTGATGCTTTGGCTGATGCCGTTGGAGCTTTTATAGGAGTTTTACTTTACTTTTCTATCCAATATATACTAAAAAAGGCTGCTCTTTTGTAAGAACAGCCTTTTAGGTTTTCTAAAAAAAAACTTATAAAGTATTGATACTTAATTCTTTTAATTGAGCTTCCGAAATACTCGAAGGAGAGTCAATCATAACGTCTCTTCCGCTGTTGTTTTTCGGGAATGCTATAAAGTCTCTGATAGAATCTACTCCTCCGAAAAGTGAGCAAAGGCGATCAAATCCAAATGCGATACCTGCGTGTGGTGGTGCACCGTATTCAAAGGCATCTAATAAGAATCCAAATTGCTTTTTAGCTTCTTCTTCGGTAAATCCTAAAACTTCAAACATTTTTTGTTGAAGTTGTTTTTGGAATATCCTTACCGAACCGCCACCTACTTCGGTTCCGTTAATTACCAAGTCATAGGCGTTTGCTCGTACTTTGCCAAGGTCTGTTTCCAACAAAGGTATATCTTCGGGTTTTGGTGAAGTAAACGGATGGTGCATAGCAAACCAGCGTTTTTCTTCTTCGCCGTATTCTAAAAGCGGGAAATCAACTACCCATAGTACTTTGTAATCGTTCGGGTTTCTAAGGCCCAATCTTGTTCCCATTTCTAAACGAAGTTCGTTTAGTTGCTTTCTTGCTTTATCTGCTTGTCCTGAAAGCAATAAAATCAAATCACCTTTTTGGGCTCCAAATCTCTCGCCGATAGCTTTAAGGTCTTCTTCTGAGTAGAATTTATCTACCGAAGACTTAATTGTGCCGTCTGCATTGAATCTGATGTAAACCAAGCCTTTAGCCCCAATCTGAGGTCTTTTCATCCATTCGGTAAGCTCGTCTACTTGTTTACGTGTGTATTCTGCACAGCCTGTTGCATTTATACCTACAATAAGTTCGGCGTCATCAAATACTTGGAAACCTTTGTTTTGTACAAGATCATTAACTTCTACAAACTTCATATCAAACCTGATATCAGGCTTGTCAGAACCGTAAAACTTCATAGCATCTGCATATGTCATTCTTGGTACTTCCGGCAGGTCGATTTCTTTTACTGTTTTGAAAAGGTGCTTAATTAAGCCTTCAAACATGTTTAGGATATCCTCTTGCTCTACAAATGACATTTCGCAGTCAATTTGTGTAAACTCAGGTTGACGGTCAGCTCTTAAGTCTTCGTCTCTAAAACATTTTACAATTTGGTAGTATCTGTCAAAGCCAGAAACCATCAAAAGTTGTTTAAAAGTTTGTGGCGATTGAGGCAATGCATAAAACTCACCTGGGTTCATTCTGCTTGGCACCACAAAATCGCGGGCACCTTCAGGTGTAGACTTGATTAGTACTGGAGTTTCTACTTCTATGAAGTTTTGAGCATCCATAAAAATACGGGTCTGCTGCGAAACCTTGTGTCTCAAAAGAAGGTTTTTTCTAACGATATTTCTTCTTAAGTCAAGATATCTATATTTCATACGGAGCTCATCGCCACCGTCAGTATCGTCTTCTATTAAAAAAGGAGGAAGTTTTGCAGGATTTAATACTTCAATACTTTTAACTTGTACTTCTATATCGCCTGTTTCTATTTTGTCATTTTTAGAAAGTCTATCTACAACCAATCCTTGGGCTTGAATCACAAACTCCCTTCCAAGAGTCCTTACTTTTTCAACCAATTGTTGGTCAGTTTTGCCTTCTTCAAAAATCAATTGGGTAATGCCGTATCTATCTCTTAGGTCAATCCAAATCATACCGCCTTTGTCTCTAATTCGTTGTACCCAACCACAAAGCGTTACTTCTGAGTTAGCGTCAGAAGATCTCAATTCACCACACGTATGCGTTCTTAACATATCATTTCTTAAAATTAGGATGCAAAATTAAGCAATTGTTTTACAAAAGGCATAATCTTTTTAATCTTAGGTAAGAATTAGCTATTAATTCCTGTCGCAAAAGAGTGCTTGTCTAATTTTTGAAATGTATTAAAAGTTAAACAGTACCTTCTTTGGGTATTATCATGGCCAAAATAAAATAGGCGATAATGAGTGTTCCAAAGCTAAAAAATGTAATCAAGGCTACCGCTACTCGGATTAAAGTAGGGTCTAGGTCAAAATACTTACCAAGGCCGCCACATATTCCTAAAAACATGGCTTCTTTGCCTGTAACTCTAAAAAGTCTTTTATTCATAAGGGTTTATTTTTTATTCAAGTTATAAAAAAAAACGCTTCCAATGTCGATTGGAAGCGTTAATATTTGAGCTTTTTTAATTTTTAGAACCAGCCAAAAGGGTTTATTATTCCACCTACTCCAATCAAAATTGTTGTAATGACACAGCCTATCAAAGCAGATTTTACTTGTTCTTTGTCGTTGTCAGTTATAAAGTAAACCAAGGCAAGTCCAACTATCCCTAAGCAACATCCCCACCAAAAGCCACCTGCTAACGGCATTTCTTCTGTAAATGCTGTTAAAGTAGCACTTGTGTTTTCTTCTAAGTTAATCCCTTCAACCAATTCAGAATGATTGTTTTTTATGCTCGTGATACTCTGATTTGGATTTGCTTCAACAAATTTTTCTAAATCTGATAATTCAGCAAAAGCATTTTCTTCTACGGCATTGTTATAATCAAATTCTCCTGCTGCAAATGAAGCACTAGGGATTAATAAAAGAGCAAAAAGTAATTTTTTCATAGTTTTTTGTGATTTTTAAAAATAGATGATTTCGAAACGCAAATAGTTGCATCAATATTATAATTTTATCAAACTATAGCCTTGAGATTGAAAATGTGATAAGGCCAAAAGTGCACCGTGAGCCACTTTTATGTGTTGGTTTTTCTTGTGCTCTACAAGTTTTCTGGCTCTAAGTGACTGCCCACAAACATAAAACTTTACACCTGCCTCACCAAGTGTATTTATTATCTGCGTGTTTGGATTAGCGGATTGAAATTCATACTGAAATGCTTCGTCGCTCAATATAGTTGGGGTAGCCTCGAAATGAATAATCACTACGATGTCTAAGTTTCCTTTTTTTAGTCCAGCCAACGCATATAAATTGTAAAGCCTTGCCACAGACTCGTACCCTTTGTTTATGTCTTTGGTCGGGTTCTTTTCTCCTTGTGTAATATCTACTACAATTTTGTATTTTTGATTTACGTCTATTAGAGCTTCGGCTTCTGGTACTTCAAATACAGCCCCAAAACCCTGAATTGCCGGAAAAGTTTTTTGTGCTGCAGCGGAAAATGATAAAAACAAGGCGATAATGGCGATTTTGTACATGCTTTGGTTGTTTAAATGATGATACTACAAATATGTAAAGTATTTGTTAGTTTTTATAAAAAAATGAACTTAAGATTATTTAAATATGTAGTTACATTATATACAAATGTAAATTAAAATGAAAACAATATTTTTTTCAAACACCGATAGGGGACATGCCAATCATGGTTGGTTAAATAGTTATCATACATTTAGCTTTGGAGGATATCACAATCCAAGCAAAATGAATTTTGGAGCTTTGCGTGTTTTAAATGACGATACCGTAAACGCTGGCATGGGCTTTAGTAAACACCCACACGACAACATGGAGATAGTTTCTATTCCTCTAGAAGGCGGATTGGAGCACCAAGACAGCATGGGCAACAAAACTTTAATTAAAAAAGGAGAAGTACAAATAATGTCGGCCGGAACAGGTGTTTTTCATTCGGAGAAAAATGAAAGTGGCAAAGCTCCTGTGAAGTTTCTGCAGATTTGGGTTTTTCCAGACAAGAAAAATATTGAGCCACGCTATGACCAGAAAATATTTGATTTAGCAGCTCGGAAAAATAAGTTTCAAACGGTGGTTTCGCCCCTAGAAACTACTGACGAAGGCGTAAAAATAAATCAAAATGCCTGGTTTTCTTTGGTAGATTTAGCAAATGAAAATACTCTAACCTATAATCTGAAAGATAAAAACAATGGGGTTTATGTTTTCGTTTTAGAAGGAGAATTAGAAATAGATGGACAAAAACTCTCAAAAAGAGATGGATTGGGAATAACGGAAACGGAAGCGGTGACAATAACATCAAGCCAAGACGCGGAAGTTTTGCTTATGGAGATTCCAATGAGTTTTTGATTTAAAAAATTAAAAGAAATGAAAAAGTTAATAAAAAAAATAACAAGTAGTTCAGCTCAAAATATGGGCGAGCACCGCATGTATCAACCTTTGCCTGACCAGGGGTTAGATCAGTTGAATCCGTTTTTGTTACTTCATCACCACGGGCCGCACGATTTCCAGGCGTATAATCAAGGTTTGCCTTTTGGGCCGCATCCGCACAGAGGTTTTGAAACGCTGACATTTATTTACGATGGAGAAATAGAACATGCAGATAGTCAAGGCTACAAAAGCATAATAAAAGCAGGTGGTGTGCAATGGATGACCGCGGCCAGAGGTATAGTGCACTCAGAAAACCTTTCGGCCAATCAGCGAGAGCATGGAGGTAAAATGGAGATTATTCAACTTTGGATGAATCTCCCGGCTTCGCTCAAAATGACCAAGCCTAACTACCAAGGTTTGCAAAAAGAAGATATTCCTGTAGTAGAAACTGCAGACAAGAAAACACAAGTTGCCGTAGTTTCAGGAAAATATCAAGGGACAATTGGAGCCGCACGGTCGCTTACTGGTCTCGAGGTTTTTAATGTTTCCACACAAGCAGGTGGCGTTAATTCTTACTCATTTGAAGCAGGCAAAAATATCTTGTTTTATGTTTTAAATGGGGAGTTAAAAGTTAACGGAAAACTGGTGATTGACCATCAATTGGTGATTTTTGACACCGAAGGAGCAGACATTGAGGTAGAAGCACAAACAGATGCTCGGTACATAATAGCTTCGGGTGATATTATCAATGAACCAATGGTTTCGCAAGGTCCATTTGTGATGAATACTACCACCGAAATATTGGAAGCGATGCGAGATTATCAAATGGGAAAAATGGGAGTTATGTAATTTGGTCCTTTATATTTATACCAAAAGCCACTTATTTAAGGTGGCTTTTTTGCTTTTTGACCCATTTGAATATATTTAATCAGTATTTGTATTACTTTTTTTCTATCTTCGAATACCTTTATTTATCGAATAAAGAAACATTCATTTACAAACCAAGCCAAACCTATTTACATGAAAAAACTTTTCTTTTTTTGCACATTGGTGCTCATTTCAATTTCCTCATTTTCCCAAAATGATTATTTTTTTCCTTCGAAAAAACTGAACGATAAAATACCTACGCCCGAGGCGTTTTTAGGATATAAAATGGGAAGCCACCACACCCGATACGACAAGCTGGTGGAATATATGCGACTGCTTGAAAGCTTGTCAGACAGGTTGAAAGTTATGAAAATTGGCGAAACCAATGAGCATAGAGACCAAATAATTGTGCATTTTGGTACGAAAGAAAACCTTCAGAATATTGAAAAAATCAGGGAGCAGCATTTAGATTTTGTAGCCGGGAAGAAATCCGAAATTAATGAACAAAAAGTGGTGGTGTGGCTCGGCTACAATGTACATGGCAATGAAGCCTCAGGTGCAGAAGCGGCTATACTTACGGCTTATTATTTAGCCGCTATAGATGGACAAGAGTCTGCTGGTATTTTTAAAAATGCCGTATTTCTGATGGAGCCAGTCGTTAATCCTGACGGTAGAGATAGATTCAGTAACTGGGTAAATATGCACAAAGGTAATCCTTTCGTGACCGACCCATTGGACCGCGAACACAATGAAGTTTGGCCTTCTGGCCGAGTAAACCATTATTGGTTTGACTTAAATAGAGATTGGTATCTTTCTACCCAAAAAGAAACTCAAAACCGCATTGCGTTTTATCACAAATGGCTGCCAAACGTAGTTACTGATTTTCATGAAATGGGCACCAATAGCACGCATTTCTTTGAACCAACAAAACTAAACGCCGAAAATCCAATAGTGCCGCAGAGTAACTACCGCGTGCTAAATGAAACTTTTGCCAAGTATTTTGAAAAAGCATTAAACGATATTGGCTCACTATATTTTTCAAAAGAAGCCTTCGATAATTTTTATCCGGGTTATGGAAATACCTATCCAGATTTATTGGGTGGGCTGGGTTTGCTCTTTGAGCAAGGCAGCAGTAGAGGCCACGCCCAAGAGTCCGAAAACGGAGTTTTGACATTTAACTTTGCAGTAAGAAATCAACTGGTAAATGCCATTGCCACCATAAAAGCAGTAGCCGAACAGCGTGAACTTTTACTAAAACACCAAGTAGACTTTTTTAAAGAAATAAAGCAAAAAGCGAGTAAAGAAGCTATAAAAGGTTATATAATTGGGCATAATTTGGATGTAAACCGAAATGATTTATTTAGATCGTATCTAAAACTTCATCAGATAGAATCGTATGAGTTGGGAAAAGAATTAAAAATTGGCGACCAAGTTTTTGAAAAAGGCAAAGGGATTTATATTCCTTTAGAACAAGACAAAAACCTGTTTGTAAAGTCTATTTTTGAAAGGCCGAAGTCTTTTGCTGACAGTATTTTTTATGATACCTCAGCTTGGAACCTCGCCTTGGCCTACGGTTTGCCGCATGCTGAAGTGAAAGCTAAACCTGAACTAGACGGCTTAATAAAAACTACGCAGTTAATAGACAAGGATTTTAAACCGAGCAACTACGCTTATTTGCTAGACTGGCGGTTATATAATTCGCCGAAAGCCCTTTCTATTTTATTGAGCAACGGCATTATTGCAAAAACGGCGGCTCGTAGTTTCGGATTGGCAGAAAAGGCTTGGCCGCAAGGCACCGTTATGATTCCGGTTCAGCCCCAAAAAATGAATTCGGAGCAACTGTTTAATTTCTTAAAAAGTGTCTCAGAATATGCCCAGGTGCCATTTGTGCCTGTTTCTACCGGATATAGTCAGTCTGGAATAGATTTGGGAAGTAATAACTTTAAAGCAGTAAAACCAATCAAGCCCATTATGCTGATTGGCCAAGGCACTAGCCAATACGAAGTAGGGGAAGTGTGGCATTTGTTAGATACAAAACTTTCGTTGCCGATAACTAAAGTGGATTTGGGACAAGCCAATAGAGTAAATTTGTTTGGCTATACGCACTTAGTTATGGTAAGCGGAAACTACAGCGAACTGAGTGATGAATTTGTGGTACATATCAAAGATTGGGTCAAAAAGGGCGGTGTGTTAATCGCTATAAAATCGGGAGCTGAATGGGCGATAAAAAATGGACTTGCAGCTACAAAATTAGTTGATTTTGCTAATCCAAATGCCGCTGTGGCGAGAACCAACTTCGAAGATGTTTCAAATCAGGCGGGAGCTAAAAACACAGGCGGTGCTATTTTTGAAACAGATGTAGACATCACGCACCCGATTGGCTATGGTTTGGGAGAAAGAAAACTGGCAGTTTATAAAAATAGCAATTTGGCTTTTGAAACAAGCAAAAAGCCCGGCACAAATGTTTCTGTGTACACCGCTGAGCCTTGGCTTACGGGGTATCTGCATCCCGATAATTTGAAAAAAATAAAAAACAGTACAGCGATTTTCTCTGAATCGATTGGCGGCGGCACCGTGGTATTGTTTGCCGATAATCCCAACTTTAGAGGCACGTGGTTCGGAACCAATAAACTTTTTTTTAACGCTTTATTTATGTCATCAACCCTCGAAAATACAAGATTTGGAAATGAAGAAGAATAATTTAAAATGGTTAGTGTTAGGTCTTGGCCTAAGCTTTCAGGCGTATAGCCAAAAGATAAAAGTAGATTTGATTGTAAACAATGCCAATGTGTATACAGTAAACAAAGGCTTCGATAAAGCTCAAAGCTTTGCGGTTTCAAAAGGTGTGTTTGTAGATGTGGGCACTGACGCCTACATCAAGTCCAAATACAGCAGTTCGCAAAATTTAGATTTAAATAATAAGCCTGTTTTTCCAGGGTTTTATGACCCGCACTCACATTTTGTGGGCTTGGGCTATATGCTTAGCCAATGTGATTTGGTAGGAACTACCTCTTTTAATGAGGTTTTGGACAGGTTGCAAAAGTTTAGTAAAGAAAATCCTGAAAACGACTGGGTAATAGGCCGAGGGTGGGATCAAAATGATTGGGACGTAAAGGAGTTTCCGACCAAAGATGCTCTTGACGAACTTTTTCCTAACAAACCTGTTATGATAACCCGAATAGATGGTCATGCACTGTTGGCAAATACAAAGGCATTGCAACTGGCCAAAATATCGCCGGCGAGTCATGTAGACGGTGGTGCTGTGGAGGTTATAGACGGGCAGCTGACGGGCATTTTGATTGATAATGCCATGGGGCTAATCAAAAGAGTAATGCCGATGCCTGATGAAAAACAACAAAGAAACATGATTTTGGCTGCTCAAAAAGAATGTTTAAAATACGGACTTACCACGGTTTCAGATGCCGGAATTAGCCAAAGTGATATTGAGCTTTTAGACAAAATGCATAAAGACAAATCGCTAAAAATTAGAGATTATGCGATGGTTTCTATTGGCTTAAGAAATATAGAATATTTTACAAAAAAAGGCGTAATAAAAACGGATAGGTTAAATGTGCGGTCGTTTAAGATTTACGCTGACGGGGCACTTGGTTCGCGTGGAGCCTGTATGTTAAAACCATATGATGACCAGAAAGACAAAGTTGGTTTTCTACTTACCAGTCCAAAAGAAATGGATTTGTATATGAGTCAGATTTATAAGTCCGGTTATCAGGCCAATACACACTGTATCGGGGATTCTGCAAACCGAATAGTTTTGGATATTTATGGTAAATATCTAAAAGGAAAAAATGATAGAAGATGGCGGATAGAGCACTGTCAAGTTATTAATTCAAAGGACATGGGCAAGTTTGGGAAATATTCAGTGATACCATCTATTCAGGCTACACACGCTACTTCTGACATGTATTGGGCTGAGGCAAGGTTAGGAAAAGAACGAGTGAAACATGCGTATCCGTTTAAAGAACTGATGAAACAAAATGGGCTTTTGGCCAATGGGAGCGACTTCCCTGTAGAGATGGTTAATCCACTTTTTGGGTTTCATTCGGCAGTGTTTCGTCAAGACGACTCAGGTTTTCCGAAAGGCGGTTTTCAAATGGAGAATGCACTTAGCCGAGAAGAGGCCTTGAGAGCTATGACTATTTGGAGTGCTTATGCTAATTTTGAAGAGAAAGAAAGAGGAAGTATAGAAAAAGGTAAAATGGCAGATTTTGTGATTTTAGAAAATGACATAATGACCATTCAGCCAAATAAAATAAGAAGCACTAAAGTGGTGAATACATTTATTGCAGGCGAAAAAGTATATTGATTTTTGGATTAAATCAGTCGAAAAGTGAATCAGAGATGGTTCACTTTTTTTGTGGGCTAAAGTCTAGTTCTGTCAATTTGTCAGAAAAAAACACATTGGAATGTCCTTTGATGAAATATGGTTAGTGTAAAATATTAAAATAACAGTAAAAGTATGGTAACAGAAAAAGGTACGATTTCGATTAATACCGAAAACATTTTTCCGATAATAAAGAAGTTTTTGTATTCTGACAATGAGATTTTTCTTCGTGAGTTGGTGTCAAATGCTGTTGATGCCACACAAAAGATCAAAAAACTTTCTTCTATGGGCCAGTTTGATGGCGAACTAGGAGATTTAAAAATAGGTGTTTCGGTAGACAAAGAGGCAAAAACTATCACGATTTCGGACAAAGGCTTGGGTATGACCGCCGAAGAAATCAAGAAATATATCAATCAAATAGCATTCTCTGGTGCTAAGGAGTTTGTTGAAAAATACAACGAGCAGACAGATAAAAGCCAGATTATCGGACAGTTTGGCTTAGGTTTTTACTCGGCATTTATGGTTGCCAAAGAAGTAGAAATAATCACGAAGTCATATAAAGACGAGCCGGCAGCAAGATGGTTTAGCGACGGAAGCACCGAGTTTGAGATTTCGGCTGCAGAAAAAACAGAAAGAGGAACAGACATAATACTTCACGTAGCCGACGATGCCGAAGACTTCTTGGAAGAATCTAAAATTGAGCAGATTTTAGTAAAATACGGTAAGTTTTTACCTGTAGAAATTGAGTTTAAAGAAAATATAATAAACAACCCGAATCCTATTTGGGTAAAATCTCCTTCTGAACTAAAAGACGAAGATTACATCGCATTTTACAAAGAGTTATATCCGTATGGCGAAGATCCATTGTTCTGGATTCACCTTAATGTAGATTATCCATTTAACCTTACCGGCGTACTTTATTTCCCTAAGGTAAAACAAGATTTCCAACTAAACAGAGAGAAAATTCAGCTTTACAGCCGCCAAGTATTTATCACAGATGATGTGAAAGACGTAGTGCCTGAGTTTTTACAGCTGCTCCACGGAGTTATAGATTCTCCAGATATTCCGCTTAACGTATCGCGTAGTTATTTGCAGTCTGACGGTAATGTGAAGCGTATTAACCAACACATCACTAAAAAAGTAGCAGATAAACTTCACGAACTGTTTAACAATGACCGTAAGGCATTTGAAGACAAGTGGGAGAGTATCGGACTTTTTGTGAAATATGGAATTATCTCTGACGAGAAGTTTTATGACAGAGCAAAAGATTTTATTTTGCTTAAAAATATTGACGGTCAGTGCTTCACGCTTGAAGAATACAAGACTAAATTAGAAGCAAACCAAAAAGACAAAGACGGAAACCTAGTAGGTCTTTATGCCAACGACGTAGAAAAGCAAGATTCGTTTATTTCGGGTGCTAAAAAACGTGAGTTTGATGTTATCGTTTTTGATGATGTCTTAGATTCTCACTTTATAAATGCCATTGAGTCCAAAATCGAGAAATTTTCGTTTAAAAGAGTGGATGCAGATACTTTTGACAAGCTGATTGATAAAGGCTTAAAGTCAGAAGTTGTGCTAAGTGAAGACGAAAAAAAGAAAGTAGAAGAAGCTTTTAAAGAGTTTGTTGGTACTAACATAGTGCAAATAGAGGCTCTTCCAGTTGATGAAATTCCGGTTTCTATTGTAGTGCCTGAGTTTATGCGTAGATATGCCGATATGTCAAAAGTAAACGGCCAAGGCGGTATGTTTGGCAATATGCCGATGATGTACAATTTGGTAGTAAACGGAAACCACCCGTTGGTAAGCAAAATAGCTACCGAAGGAAACGAAAATGGCTTAGTAAAACAACTCTATGACCTTGCATTGCTTTCACAAGGAATGTTAAGTGGAAATGCACTTACACAATTCATCGAAAGAACTGTAGGTAAATTGTAAGGAATTACTTATTTGTAGGATAGCAAAAAAGCCGCTGAAAAGCGGCTTTTTTAGTGTATTTTATTTTCAATAAAAAAATTATTTCCAAGTATAAGCCATTAGTTTGTTTCCAAAAAATGTTGGAACTACTACTAGTTTTTTACTATTCACTACTTCAATATCTGCAGCATTTAGATTCTGAGTTTTAGTGTCAAGCAAAAGCGTCTTTTTCCAGGCATTGTCCAAATAAAATAACTCTCCATTCCAACTTGAAACAAAATATCCATTTGATATTTTCTCAACGCCATCGCCACCCATTATACTATCTGCCACTACAGTAGCCGACTTGGTAGCTAAGTTATACGTGACTACATTTCCAGATTTTGAACTCGAAAATACCAACTGTTCATTGTCTACAAAAACGCCATTTACTCGCTCTAGGTCTTTATTTTCAAAAAGCTCCGTAATCTTTCCATCTTTTAAGCTATATGCTTTATGAAAGTCAGAATCAGTGAAATAAACGGTTCCGTCAGCGGCTACATCTATATCGTTTAAGAAACCTGCTCCCGGTACCTCAACCACTTTTGTGGTCATGCCAGTTTGGGTATCAATCATCAAAATGCGGTCAATATCTGTCACATAAAGTGTGTTTTCAAATATCCCCATTCCTTTGGGTGCACTCATGCCGTTTGCCCATTTTACAGTCATTATTTCACCTGAAAGCGAAACCTTGGCTATGTAGCCGTCGTTGTCTTTCTGGTTTGGTGGAACCGCCCCAATACAACTCACATAAAAAAACTGTGAGTCAGGTGAAAGTAAAACCGATTCGGGCGTTATTAAACTGATGGTGTCTGTTTCCCAAGCAAGAGTCAGTGTAGGAACCAACGATTCCGAATCTGTCGCAACTTCCGTAGTGTCTTCGGTTGCCTTGTTACAAGCTTGTAAACCCGCAAGTACACAAATGCCTAAAAATATTTTTTTCATATGACTAAATATTAAAAATAGTGATTTTGAATATTAATTAATCGCAACTACTTCAATTTCGAATATTAGCGGAACATTTCCAGGGATTTTTGATCCAGAACCTGCAGAGCCATATCCCAATGTTGACGGAAATACTAGCGTAGCTTTTTCGCCTACTTTCATCATGGCTACTCCCACGTCGAAACCTCTAATTACACTACCTACACCAAGTGTGAAGTCAAAATTTCCTTGATCAAAAATGCTGTCGTTTAACAGTTTGCCTACATAATTTACGGTTATTTTTTTGCCACTTGTAGCCAATGTTCCGCTCGGGTTTGGTTTTGTAAGTATGTATCGTAAGCCGCTTACAGTCTTAAAAGTGACGGTCAGGTTTTTGCTTGCCACGTACGCATCAATTTGTTGATCTTCGGTGCCTTCAAAAGGAGATGTGTATCCTTCGTCTTTTTTACATCCAAATAACATAAGTCCCAAACTAAAGAATAGAATGATTTTTTTCATAAAAATTAATAATATTTCGAAATCCAATAAATAAGTAATAATTGTAAAGGTAATCTCCCATAACGAATCCAAGGAGACATATATTGAAATTTTTGGGCCGTAGCCATGTAAATATTAGCTGGAAAAACTAAAATCAAAAGTAATATTAAACCCGCGGCTGCTATTTTTTGTGTCAAAGGGAAAAGTAACCCGACTCCCAAAAGTACCTCAAAAACGCCACTCCAAAACACCGCTTCTTTGTGAAGGGGAAGGTAAGGTGGCATAATGGCCAAGAAAAACTTGGGTTTTATGAAATGGTAGCAGCCCGCAAATATGAATGCTACAGATGCAAGTATTTTATGCCAAACCATGTTTTAGCAGTTTAACTTAAATCCTACGCCGTGTATATTTTCGATTTTTATTTCTGGGTCTGGTGTCAGCATTTTACGGATACGCGTCACGAAAACATCCATGCTTCTTCCCAAGAAATAATCGTCTCTACCCCAAATTGCGGTCAGGATATCTTCTCTTTTAGCTATCTGATTTTTTCTTTCACACAAAAACTTTAATACTTCTGCCTCTCTGTGTGTAAGCTTTTGTGTGTTTTCATCAATAGTGAGTGTTTGTTGAGAAAAACAGAACTCAAACTCTCCTATAGAAAAAACATCAGTAGTGGTAGTAGCGTCAGAAACCGCATTTCTTTTTAAGAAAACCTTGATTCTAAGTACGAGTTCTTCTATACTAAACGGTTTCGTAATATAATCATCACCTCCTATTTTTAGCCCTGCTATTTTATCGTCTTGGAGGTTTTTTGCAGTCAAAAATATAATCGGAATTTGTTGATTTTGCTCTCTGATTTTTTCTGCAAGCGAAAATCCGTCAAGTTCAGGAAGCATGACATCTAATAAACAAAGGTCGAATTTTTCTTTTTTAAACTGCTTCCATGCTTCTTTTCCGTCTGAAAAATGATGAATTTCGTATCCTTCTTCTTCTAGGTTGTCTTTGGTAACAAAACCCAAGTTTGGATCGTCTTCAACATAAAATATCTTTGCCATAGTTTTCTTTATTCGGGTATTGGTATGAATATTCTGAATTTTGTGCCAGCTCCTTTTTCGCTTTCCACTTTAATCGTCCAATTATGAATTCTGACGATCTCTTTTACATAATTAAGTCCAAGCCCAAAGCCTTTTACATTATGTAAGTTACCAGTAGGTACACGATAAAACTTATCAAAAATTTTGCCTATATATTCCGGTGCTATTCCAATTCCTTGGTCGGCTATGGTTAATATGAGGTTTTTATCTTTGTTTTCAGTGCTGATGGTTACTTTAGGGCTAGCTCCTGAATACTTGATCGCATTGTCTACCAAGTTTCTGATAACGTTCATAAGGTGCATGCGATCGGCGTATATACTGGTTTTGGTAGCTTTTAGATTCAAGCTTAATCCTTCGCCAATCTCCATTCTTACACTTTGGGTAGCATCATTGAGTAGCTCATGTATTTCCTGAAGCTCAGTATTTATTTCTAATTTTCCTTTTCCAATTTTCGCAGTTGCCAGCACGGACTCAACTTGGTTTTTTAAGCGATTGTTTTCGTGTTTTATGATTTCCACATATTTTTTTAATCGCTCAGGTTGGTCCCTTATTTTGGCTTGTGCCAATACATCCGTTGCTATTTTTATAGTAGAAATAGGCGTTTGAAATTCGTGCGTCATGTTATTTATAAAATCACGCTGCACTTCGCTTAGTCTTTTTTGTCTTAAAATCACAAACATGGCGTACGCGAAAAATACCATCACCACCAATGTAATCATGGAGGATATGATCCAAAAGTCAAGTTTGCCTGTTAAATATGATTTTTGTTTTGGGAATTTTACACCAAAGTAATTCAAAAATTCGTCAGTTTTTGGAAGGAAAATATCGCCAGTTACGGGCTCTACTTTAAAGTTTTCGTTTATGTGGGCTCCAAATACGATCTTGTCAGTTTCGCAATCATAGATGCCATACTCAAAATCAGTATTGATGTTATTTTTTTTGAATTCTTCTTTTAAAAGATATTCTAATGTGCTGTGCTCTAGCGGAATACGTAAATTAACTACGTAGTAGTCAGATGATAGTTGGCTGACTGGATTTTCGATGGACGAGAGTTTGTACGCTTTAGATATTTGGTTTGCTACATTTCGTAGCGAAATCATTACGGTTTGTCTAAACTGTTGATCTTTGAGATCAAAAGCTTTTTTTACCCAGTAGGCTTGAACTGCAATAATTCCACTTATGGCCACAACACCTAAAACTATTACTAACCGTATTGTATTTCTACTCAATTGGGTAATGTTTTATAGTTTGTTCAAAATCAGGAATATTAACAAAGATAGTAGTTGTTTTTGTAAGAATACCTACTAATATTTGAAATAGTGCATTTAGAATACTTTCTTTGTACGTTTTTAAAAAACTATTTAACCCTTATATATATGCAACAACTCCAAACACTCGATTATCTAGTGTTCTTGTTTTACTTTGTAGTAGTAGCTGGCTATGGCTATTGGATCTACAATAAAAAGAAAACAGCAGAAACATCAACCAAAGATTTTTTTCTAGCGGAAGGTTCACTCACCTGGTGGGCCATTGGAGCATCGCTGATAGCTTCTAATATTTCTGCTGAGCAGTTTATAGGTATGTCAGGAAATGGCTTCTCTATGGGTTTGGCTATTTCTACCTATGAATGGATGGCTGCCGCAACTCTGATTGTAGTGGCGGTATTTTTTATGCCTATCTATTTAAAAAACAAGATTTTTACCATGCCTCAGTTTTTGAGTCAGAGGTATAATCCCACGGTAAGTTTAATTATGGCCATTTTCTGGTTAGGCTTATATATTTTAGTAAACCTTACTTCCATATTGTATTTGGGAGCATTGGCTGTTTCGGGTATTTCAGGTTTAGATTTTTGGCTTTGTATGTGGGGATTGGCTGTTTTTGCCATTATTATCACCATTGGCGGTATGAAAGTAATCGGCTATACTGACGTTATTCAAGTGTTATTTTTGATCATTGGAGGACTTGCAACTACTTATTTGGCTATTAATTTGGTGTCTGACCCAACCCAATCTTTTGGTGATAGCTTTAACGGTATTTTAGATGGATTTAATCAAATGAAAGCCTCGCATGACGATCACTTTCATATGATATTTAAGAAAGGTGATCCGTTTTATTCGCAGCTGCCGGGTCTTACGGTTTTAATTGGCGGTATGTGGATTGTAAACTTAAACTATTGGGGTTGTAACCAATACATTACGCAAAGAGCCTTAGGTGCTGATTTAAAGACGGCTCGTAAAGGAATTCTTTTTGCTGCGTTTTTAAAGCTACTTATGCCTATCATCGTAGTGTTACCTGGTATTGCGGCTTATGCATTATATAACAAAGGACTTTTTCAAGCTGAAATGTTGGGTAAAGACGGAGCTTTGGATCCAGATAAGGCTTATCCGGTGTTATTGAGTTTATTGCCTGTAGGTCTTAAAGGACTTTCGTTTGCTGCTCTTACAGCTGCTGTTGTGGCATCGTTGGCGGGTAAAGCAAACAGTATCTCCACAATCTTTACTTTAGATATTTACAAAAAATATTTAGGAAAAGACAAGTCAGAAGCTGAGTTGGTAAAAATCGGACGTTTCGTTATTTTAGGTGCTATGGTTTTGGCTATTGCTGTTTCTGATTTTATGGGAATCGACAAAAAAGGTGGTTTTCAGTTTATTCAAGAAATGACCGGTTTGGTTTCTCCAGGAGTTTTTGCAGCCTTTATTATGGGTTTTTTCTGGAAAAGAACAAATTCTGCAGGAGCTTTATTTGCGATTGTAGGCGGATTTATATTGGCATTTTTAATGCACAATTTCATGACTGAACTTCCTTTTCTAGACAGAATGGGCTTGGTGTTCGTTATCTGTGTGTTGGTTATGATTATCCTTGGATACGTACTTCCACAAGAAAACAAAGGACTTGAGATTGACGCTCAAATGTTTAAAGTTGATCGTACTTTCGGAGTAGGTATGGTTATAGTTTTAGCAATTATCGCTTTCCTTTATTCTTATTTCTGGTAAGAGTAAGAAGCTTGTTGAAAGAAATAAAAAAGAGGCACGTTTTTATTGCAAAACGTGCCTTTTTTATAATTTTTGTGTGCTATTTTTATTCGTAAATAATTGTTTCGGGGGCTTCATACCATCCTTCTGATCTTGGTGCAAATTCCTTCTCAATGAAGTTTCTTTTGATTTTGAATGTAGGCGTAAGTTTGTTGTTTTCTACTGTCCACTGTTCTTTTACAATCACTATTTTCTTTACTCTTTCATAAGTCTTTAAAACAGGGTTGATCTCTTCTAAAAGTTTAATGAAGTTAGCTTTTATTTCTTTTTCTGAAAGTTTTAAGCCAGCTTCTGACAAAACCACTAACGCAATCGGTTGAGGTAAGCTTTGGCCTATTAAACATATTTGGTCTATCACCGGATCAACACCAAAAAGCACTTCTATTTTTGAAGGAGCTATGTATTCACCTTTTGAGGTTTTGTACATTTCTTTTACTCGACCTGTTATTTTTAAGTATCCGTTACTGTCTAGTTCTCCCACATCGCCTGTGTGTAGCCAGCCGTCATCGTCTAGTGTCTTTTTGGTTAGTTCGGGTTCTCTATAATAGCCTATCATATTCCAAGGTGACTTTCCTAATATTTCACCTGAGTTCTCGTCTATTTTTACTTCTTGGTATGGGTAAATTTTACCTACATAGCCGTCTTTGATATTTTCACGTGGCATGCATGACATAGCCCCCATGTTTTCAGTCATTCCGTATGCTTCTTGTATAATAATTCCCAGTTTTCTGAACCATAATATGGTGGAAATAGGCATAGGAGCAGCTCCTGTAAGGGTCAAATAGGCATCTTGTAACCCCAAACCTTTTACTACTTTGGCTTTTATCAATGAACTGACAATTGGGATTTTAAGTAAAATATCCAGTTTGCTTTGTGATAGCTTTCCTAATATTCCTTGTTGGAACTTTGTCCAGATTCTTGGAACAGCCAAAAAATGAGTAGGGTGGGCGTTAACTAAGTTTTGAGCAAAAGTATCTAAGTTTTCGGCAAAATATATGGTTCCTCCTGATATTATCGCGGTAGATTCTACTAAGTTTCTTTCAGCTATGTGACAAAGCGGCAAATATGAAAAGAAACGGGTGTTTCTATTGTCCATTTTTGAATATTCACGAGCTCCTAACATTACTTGGGTATGGGCATTGAAATCCATCATTACGCCTTTGGGATTGCCCGTGGTACCTGAAGTGTATATGATGGTCATCAAATCCTCCAATTTGGGTTTGAAGTCTTCTTTGATACCTTCTGTGTTTGCCAATATAGCATTCCATTGGATATGCTCGGGGTCAGGATTATACGTTGGAAACGATATGCATTTTAAATCTTTCGGGATTCCCGGTTTCATTTCTTCCCAATCGTCTATTTTTCCAAAAATGGCGACTTTTGACTCAGAATGAACCAAAACTTGGTTTATTTGCTCGGCAGTAAGTGTAGGGTAAAGCGGCACCGAAACGTGGTCTGCCATCAAAATGGCCATATCGCTGATGATCCATTCGGCACAGTTTTTAGAAACTAAGGCTATATTTGACTTTCGGGGTAAACCCAAAGACTTTAGGTATGCGGCTATTTTTCTGGCTTGCCCTACGGCTTCTTTCCAAGTGAAATCTTTGAAGGTGTCGCCAAAAGGTTGTTTTAAAAAAATAGCATCGGGTGTGTTTTTCTCCCAATGATAAAATGAATCGAGAATTGTATTTTGTTTGTTGAAATTCATATATTTCTAAGGTTAAAGATTTGCTTAAAGCTAATTATTTTAGGGGATATTTCCATTATCAATTAGGATTTTATCTCGAAATAAAACAATATTTTTTCTAAATAAAGTCCATTTTGAAAAAAAATACTTTTAGAAACAAGCGAATTTCAAGCAGATTTGAACTTTACGTTATTTTTATTCAGGAATTTAACGATTGTTTCAATATGCACTCCCCAGCCAACATTTAAGAACTGATTTTCTTCTACTACCTGGTTTCCTTTCTTTACACTGGGCGAAAAGCCCAAAGGCAAATGCCGAGTTTGCGACTGAATGGCCCAAACTCTTCCTTGTTTGTCAAATGTAGGCCCGCCTGATTGGCCTCTTAAGCCAGGAGTGGAGGTTTCCAGCCATTTGTAAGTGTATTCGTTGTCTTGGCTATGACCAGTTATTACGTTTCGGGTCATTATGCCATCCATCGGAAACGTGGGGATTGGAAATATGGACGGGTCAAATACAAATCTATTTTGGATTAAATTGTAAGTGGCTTTTACATCATAAAAAGGGTATCCAAGTTTACACAAACTCGTGCCGGGATGAATATCATCTGGGTTAATAAAAACCGGGTAGTCTTTTACAAAACTGGGGTCATAGTTTTCTATTTTTCCTATAGCCAAATCGTTTTCAGGTAAAACATGAAATTGCCTAATTTGATGATGGTCGGCCCCAAACCAAAGCGAGTGATGGGTCATCCATTTTGGGTTAGCCACTACTTTGCTGGTTCTTGTAAAATGCTGGTTTTGATTCTGATATTCTTGTATTTCTTTGAGGTGTTGGTTATGTGTGTTTAAGCCGCCGATAATGTGTGCAGCAGTAAGTATCCAACCTTCTTCGTTGATGATAATAAAACTACCTATGCCGCTCTCTACGGTGCCGTCAAAGAATCTGCTCGAAACTAAAACCGGGAATGTATATTTTGATGCTAATTTAAACGCTTCGGAAAACATTGTATTTGTCTTTTTGTATATCTATAAACAATAACCTCGCCATTTTATCAATAAAAGCCCATAGGTTTTTGAGTTTAAATATTTAGGTGCTTAAGGTTGTTTTGTTTACAAAAGAAAACAAAAAAGAGTGAATTTTTTCAAATAAAATTCACTCTTTCGTATATGTTTTCGGATTTATTTTATCCGTAAATTTCTTTTCGAGAAGCTAATAAGGTATTGTACATAAGTGCCGCCACAGTCATTAAGCCTACGCCACCAGGTACTGGTGTAATGAATGAGGTTTTAGGTGCAACTTCGTCAAACTTGACATCACCTTTGAGTGCAAAACCACTTTTTTTGCTTTCGTCTACTACGCGTGTGAGACCTACATCTATTACTACCGCTCCGTCTTTAACCATGTCGGCGGTGATAAACTCAGGTTTGCCTAGTGCTGCTACTATTATATCAGCTTGAAGGCATATTTCTTTTAGATTTTGGGTGCGACTATGAACCAACGTTACTGTGCAATTGCCCGGATACGCATTTCTTTGCATCAAAATGCTCATAGGCAAACCCACTATTTGGCTTCTGCCTACTACCACACAGTGCTTGCCGGCGGTTTCTATTTTATATCTTTTAATTAATTCTAAAACTCCATACGGTGTAGCTGATACGTATGCTGGCAAACCTTTGGCCATTCTACCGATATTTATCGGATGAAAACCGTCAACGTCTTTTTTAGGGTCAATAGCTTCTATTACTCTGTCTACATTGATATGGTCAGGTAGTGGCAGTTGAACAATGAAGCCGTCTATGTCGGGGTCATTGTTAAGGTCTTCTATTATTTCTAAAACTTCCTCTTCGGTTGAGCTAGAGTCTCTTCTTATTAACGTCGATTTAAAACCAATCTGCTCACAAGATTTTATTTTGCTCGAAACGTAGGTCTCACTCGCCCCGTTGTCTCCTATTAAAACCGCTGCCAAATGTGGTATTTTACCACCTTCTGCTTTAATTTTATCTACCTCTATTTGAAGTTCAGCTTTTACTTGTGCCGAAATAAGTTTACCGTCTATTATCTGCATTGAAGAGTTTTTTTACAAAGATACATTCTTTGATGTATACTGTCAATTTGGAAATGTGTTTTGCTTAAATTTTATGAAGTTATTTGACTGACAGCCTGAGCTTTCTTTTATAAGAAATCAAATAAACGAGTGCTATAAATATAAAACAGCACGAAAAGAGGAACGTTTGGGGCAATCGTTCTGTATTGTTTTGGTAAATAAAAGTAGGTAGAAATGCACCGATGCCAATTCCGGCTTCTAAGGCCATATACATAGTTGCCACGGCTTTTCCTCTTTTGTGGTCTTCACACAGGTCTATTGTCCAGGCCTGTAAAATAGGAGAGAGTATGCCCATACTTAATCCAAAAAATATAGCAGAAAATGTTAAGATATAAATGTTGCTTGCAAATGCAATAGAGGTCATACTAATAATCAGTAGCCAACAGCCGATTATTAAAACTTGAACTCGGCCATTTTTGTCCGACCATTTGCCTGCCACTATTCGTATCAAAATAGAGGCAAAAGTATAGATCAGAAAATAGTATCCTTTGTTTGCAATGCCAATGCTTTTGCTTAAATCAGGTACTAGAGTGACCACTGTGCCGTAGCAAAAATAAGTAAAGAATATAACCACCACCACCGGGAAAACCGACTTATCTATTATTTCTTTTCTTTTTATTAGTAAAATTGAAAATTGGAATTTCTCTTTGGTTTGCAGGGTCTCTTTCATGTTTATCAATATGGCTATTGACAGAAAAGACAAAGCAGAAGATGTGTAAAAGAGGGTGTTCATGTCAAATTTTAATACTATCCAGCTGCCTATAGCTGGTCCAAATGCCATTCCGAGACTTCCGATAAGCCCATGAACGCCCATAGACTCTCCCCGGCGGTTGGCCGGAACTATGTCGGCTATATACGCTGAAGTGCCGGTGGGTTTAAAACCAGTAGAAAATCCATGAAAAAGTCGTAATAATAAAAAAGGAAAAACAGTTGTGGTAATGGGGTAAATGAAACCACAGACAAAACATACCAAGGAGCCCAATGCCATTACGGGTACACGTCCGATTTTGTCAGTTAAAACGCCACTAAAAGGTCTGGATAAACCTGCTGTTAAAGTAAAAAGGGCTATAATAAGCCCCTTGTATTGCCCGCCGCCCATTTTTGAAAGATAATCGGGTAGTTCGGGGATGAGCATATTAAAGCTCGAAAAAAACAGGAATGAGCTTAGGCATAGAAGCCAAAACTGCAAAGTGAAAATACTTTTCTCTTTCATCAAAATACCTCCTCTAGCACTACTTTGGCTTTATGGCACACGCCACCTATGGGAGGATTAAATTTAGAAACTACAACATTTATTTTTTCGATGTGTTTAAATTTAGCTTTTACCGATGCTATTATTTCGTGGCCAACGTGCTCAAGCAGTCGGTGTTTTTTTTTCATGACGGCGTTTACCATTTGATACACATCACCATAGTCAATGGTGTCTCGTAGGCTATCAGAAGAAGCAGGGGCCGACAAGTCGGCCTCTATTGTAACATCTATCGAATATTTATTTCCAATTTTTTGCTCTTCGTCAAAGTGCCCGTGATAGGCAAAAAACTCCATACCTTCTAAGGCAATTTGTCCCATTATTTTAGTTTAGGTTATCGAAAAACGATCCGCCTTGTTTTTTTTCGTCTAAGTATTCGCTTGCCGGCTTGATTTCTTTTGGCTCTGCATTTTTTTCAACCATCGCCTTTCTTATTGCAGCTTTCACTTTGTTTACCTTATCTAGCATTTCCTCTGTGTTACTTTCAGAGTTTTCTAGTCTGCTAACATGCATGTCTTCTTTAGGCAAGTCTTCTTTAGGAACTCTGCCGGCTTCCAAATAGTTTTTAAGCTCGGTAAGTTGCTCCCATTGTCCCTCTTCGGCAAGAAGTGCTTGCTCTACCCATGTGCTTGGGTCGTGCATGCCAAACTGTGGCCCAGCGGCTGCCAATATATCTTTGATACGATAGATAGGTGTGGTAGCTAAATCTCTGAATGTATATATTCTTGCCGAATTTAAAATTTCTTTGATTTTTGGCCCAATACCTTCTATTAGTTCAAGGTTAGTTTTCTCTTCTTGAGTTTCAAGATTTATTTCATTTACAGCAGAAGAAAAACTTACCGATTGGCTGTTTTCTTCTTCTTCCTCTTCTTCATTTGCTAGTGAAGGTGCCTCCATGTGAAGCTCTTTTTCTACGAAAATCTCTTCATCAATTTCTGGTTTAAAAGAAGTTTCTGCTTGAGGTGCAAATGACTGCTTAGTTTCTATTTCAAAAACAGGCAATTCTATTTTACCGCCGTGGTTTTGAATCACCTCTGAGGTTTCAGACGCAATTGCCGCCAAACTATTTAGAATGGCTGCTTTTTTTGCTTCAAGAGCATTGAATTCGTTTTCCAATCCACTGAATTCCTTCTTCGATGTTTGAATCAATTCGCTTGCTTTTTGTTCGGCTTCTTCCACGATGTTTTTCGCAGCATTTTCGGCATCAGCTAATATTATTTTCGCTTTGTTTTCGGCATCTGCAAGTTTTTTAGATGCTTCAGTTTCAGCAGATTCCGTAATACGAGTGCTCGTGTCTTCGGCAGTTCTAAGTGTTTTTATTAAGGTCATCTCCACTTCTCTTAGTTTCGAAGCCTCTTTTTCTGCAATTTCAAGTTGCATTTTTAACATCTTGCTATCATTTAGCATGCGGTCCCATTCTGCAGCAAGATTTGACAAGAAACTGTTTACTTCTTCTATATCATATCCTCTAAAAGATTTTTCGAATTCGTGCTGCTTAATTTCTAAGGATGTTATTTTCATTTTATTTTTTATTTAGGAAAACCTAATACCTGCCTTGGGTTAATTAACGTGTTTTTCGGAGAAAATCGTGAAAGAAAAGGAATAAAATTTCTTACACGATTTAATAAGTTACAAAATAACAAAAAAATGAAAACAATTTAAAATAATTTCCACATTGAAATAGACCTATCGTCGCTTGCAGACAACAATCTTTTTTTCTCAGGAAGCCACAAAAGCTTGTTTATTGATGTTCCGTGACCAGCATGTCTCGCTTTATCTATTACTTTTAAGAGTTTTAGGTTTTTTTCATCCCAAACCTTTATGGATTTGTCCATACTTGCAGTGATAATCAAATTTTCTTCTTTTAATAAAATAATATCATTTATGGCATAAATATGAGCGGGTACATTCTGAATCATCTCATAATGGTGATTGACCGACCATGCAATTAGGTGTGCATCACGTGAGCCCGAAATCAGATCTTCGCCATCTTTGGTATATTGCAAAGCAAAAACCGAATTGGTGTGTCCTTGTAATTCGAATTTTAATTGGAAAGAGCTTAGGTCAAATATCCGGATTTTGTGATCACTAAAGGCTACTGCCAACTCGTTTGATTTTGTGTTTACTGCTAAACTACGGGCACTTTTTTCGCTGCCTTTTATTTGTTTTTTTAGCTTTAAACTTTCTTTGTCTATTACCTGAATAATTCCTGAGAGGTCGCCCACAAACAAGTTGCCTTCATGAGATTTTATCGAAAAAAACGAAACCTTGCCTAAGTTAAGCGATCTTACCTCTTTTTTGGTTCGGGTGTCTATTTCATGTATCCCCTCAAAATTATTCGCCAAGTACAGCCTGCCAATATGGGTGTCGTGGTGCATGGCGTAGCTTGAGTTGTGTATTTTTACAAATGGTTTACCTAAGTCAGGGCTGTCTGTGTTCCATTCTACAACCGTGCCGTCGCCTCCAGATGAGAAAAATGTATTCGATGAAGTACCTTCGGCCAAGCTATAAATGCAATCTCTATGGCCTGTGAAGTTGTCTATTTTTTCTATATTAAAATTCATTTTTGCTGTAATGCTTTAAAATCTTGGCAATTCTTTGCAAATTTCCAATAAAAAAAGTCGGAATGCCTGTTTTTATTAACAAAATAATTGACAATCAAATTCATGTTTTAGTTTGGCAAGTGAGAGAAACCTATCACGAAGCCCTTGTTTTGGCCAAATTGTCTGAACTTGGAAAACAAGAATTAGAAAGTATTGCCAACGAACAAAAGCGAATCGAATTTTTGATTAGCAGGATAGCAATTAAAGAATTAGCTAGTCGTCTAAATATTGATTTTTCAGGAATAGGTAAAGACGAACATGGAAAGCCTTTTTTGATAAATTCACATTGGGAGATTTCAATTACACACACTGTAGACTTTATTGGAGTGGTTTTTAGAGAAAAGTTACCTTTAGGCATGGACATCGAGAAGCCACAAAACAAGATGTTAAAAGTTCTTCCTAGGTTGATGGTTGACTCTGAGATTGAGCTTATGGGTGATAGTTTAGAATATGCCACCATTTTTTGGTCTGCCAAAGAGGCTTTGTATAAATTATACGGGAAACGAAAAGTTGATTTTAAAGAAAACCTATTAGTGTGGCGAGAAAATGAGCAGTGGAAAGGTAAAATTAAAATGCCCGACTATGAAGCCGAGCATTCTTTTTATATTGAAATGTTAGACCAATATCTAATGGTGATTGCGTATTAGATTTTTTCTAATACATCGTCAAGGCTGATGCCGTAGTGGGACTCATTATACACTGAAGAACCGTTTTTTACCAAAATTATTTGAGGAGACTCGTGCTCAACTTCAAAAACTTCAGCTATGGATCCTGATATGTCTCTATGGCTTATCAAGTCTAAAAGATACGGCTTTACGGTACTGTCTGGGTTTGATTTAGCCCAAGCACGTTCAAATCTGTCGAGTGCCGTTGCACTTATCGAGCATCTGGTGCTGTGTTTGAAAATCACTACGGGAGTTTCTAGTGATTCTTTTTTAATCTCGTCTAATTGTCCTATTGTATTTAATGTGTTCCAGTTCATTTTGATATTAAAATATTCTTATATGGTAAAACATTTTTAAATTATTTAGGTTCAAAAAATCAGATTGTCAATTAGTCTAACGCCATCTAAATATGCCGCTAATATTAATGCCGTTTTATTTTTTGGGTCAAAATTGCTTAGTTCTGCCAAAGATTCCGCACTTGTTATTTTGTAATATTCCAGTTCTATTTCCTCAATGTTATCGTAGTATTCTTTGATTTTAGAAAATGTATTATCCGGCGAATTGCCCTCCTGAAGGAGTTTTTTACCTAGTAATAAAGACTCGTATATTTTAGGAGCCAGTTTTCGAGCATCATCTGAAAGGCGTCTGTTGCGAGATGACATAGCCAAGCCGTCATTTTCTCTAATGGTTTCACAAACCACCATTTCGAGGTCAAAACTTAAATCATTTATCAGCCTATTAATCACGGCCACTTGCTGAATGTCTTTTTGACCAAAATAGGCTTTGGTAGGTTTTACAATATGAAAAAGTTTGCTGACCACTATGCCTACTCCATTAAAATGTCCAGGCCTAAATTCTCCTTCCATGATGTGCTCTAAGTCGCCAAAATCTAGTTTTAAAATTGGGTTTTGGCTATACATTTCTTCCGCCGATGGAGCGAAAACTAAGTCACATCCGGCTGCTTCAAGTAGTAGTAGGTCCGCCTCCAGAGTTCTTGGGTATTTTTTTAAATCATCAGGGTTATTAAATTGAGTTGGGTTTACAAATACGCTACACACACTTATTTCGTTCTCATTCACTGCTCTTTTAATCAATTCAATGTGGCCGTTGTGCAGAGCTCCCATAGTGGGCACAAAGCCAATGGTTTTGGTGCAATGACTTTTTAAGTAGTTTTTCGTCTCTAGTATAGTACGGGCAATAATCATTTTTCTTTTATTGAAGTTTTGTGCCTAAAAATAACTTTAATTCTTTAATGCACCGTATTTTTGTATGTTTTATTAAGAATGCCAATGTATAAATTTATAATTCTCTATTTCTTTAGTCTACAATTCGCTCAAGCTCAATTAAGCAAAACTGATATTTTTAATCCAAAATTAGATAGTTTGCTTTTTGAAGAAGACTATTGGGAAACTGAATTGACGGATATGACGGATCTAAATTCTGTGGTACAATACATTCATAGCGACCCTTTTAGATCCTATTTTATTTCCAATATTCCCGCAGGGAATCCACTTATGAGAGATATTTCGGTTAATTCTTTTTATGGAGCACGCAACCATCCAATTCATAATGTGGTGAAGTTTCATAGAGGAATAGATCTCGCTGGGCAGATGGGCGAGAAAGTGGTGTCTAGCGGAAATGGATACGTTTTGGAAACAGGTTTCAAAGCCGATTTAGGAAATTATATAAAAATCCGTCATAAATATGGATTTGAAGCTATTTACGGGCATTTGAGTAAGGTCAATGTAAAGAAGGGACAACCGGTGACCAAGAATCAGGTAATAGGAAAAGTAGGGGCGACTGGTAAAGTAACAGGGCCTCATTTGCATTATACCTTAAAGAAAAATGAAGGATATCTAGATCCTTTTGATTTCTTATTTATGAGTTTCTGAAAAAGTAAAAAGCGGCAATCGCCGCTTTTACTTTTTATAATCTATACTTCTTGAGTTATTTATTCTACTGTTACTGACTTAGCCAAGTTTCTAGGCTGATCTACGTTTCTTCCTCTTAAAACAGCAATGTAATACGAAAGTAATTGTAAAGGAATGGCCGTAAGTAATGGTTGAAGTATTTCGTGGGTATTTGGTATTTCTATCGCAAAATCCACCATTTTCTTAACGTCTACGTCTCCTTCAGACACTATGGCTATTACCCTGCCTTTTCTCGCTTTTACCTCTTGTATATTAGAAACTACTTTTTCGTAGCTGCTGTCTTTTGTAGCAATAAATACAACTGGCATGTCTTCGTCTATCAAGGCAATCGGTCCATGTTTCATCTCCGCAGCTGGGTAGCCTTCAGCGTGGATATACGATATCTCCTTTAACTTTAAAGCTCCTTCTAAGGCTACAGGAAAATTAAGACCTCTGCCTAAGAATATGAAGTTTTGAGCAAATGTAAACAGCTTAGAGATGTCTTTTATCTCTTCTGATTTTTTTAATATCTCTGCAACTTTTGCTGGAATGGCATCTAGTTCAAATATGATTCTTCTAAATACATCGTCTGTTATAGTGCCTTTTGCTTTGGCTGTGGCAAGTGCCATAAGAGTAAGTACAGTTACTTGAGCTGTAAATGCCTTAGTACTAGCTACACCTATCTCTGGACCTGCGTGCGTATAAACGCCTTCGTCTGTTATTCTCGAGATTGATGAGCCCACCACATTACACACACCAAGAATTATTGCTCCTTTTGATTTTGCAAGCTCCAGGGCAGCCATGGTATCTGCTGTTTCTCCAGATTGCGATATTGCTATTATGAAGTCGCCTTCTTTTATAATCGGGTTTCGGTATCTAAACTCAGAAGCGTATTCTACCTCTACGTTAATTCTCGCGAGTTCTTCAAATAAATATTCACCAACCAAACCTGCATGCCATGAAGTACCACAAGCTACAAAAACGATTCTTTTGGCTTTGGCCAATTTGCTCAGGTTATTATGAATTCCACCTAGCTGAATCAGTGCTTCTTCTGGCAAAAGACGGCCTCTAAGGCAGTCGGCGATTGACTTTGGTTGCTCAAATATCTCTTTCAACATAAAGTGATCAAATCCGCCTTTTTCAATGGCTTCTAATTCTAGTTCTACTTTCTGTATAAAAGGATCCTTTTTTACGTTTTCGAGGTTCGTGATGTTTAAGCCGTCTTTGTTTACCACCGCAACTTCTAAGTCGTCTAGATAAACTACGTCTTTGGTATACTCTATTATTGGTGTAGCATCTGAAGCAAAGAAATATTCGTTTTCTCCAATTCCGATAACCAAAGGACTTCCTTTTCTTGCGGCTACCAATTGGTCCGGATTTTCAGCGTCCATCACCACTATGGCATAAGCTCCAACTACTTCTTGTAGTGCAATTCTGACAGCTTCTGGTGTTCCGCAGTTTTTGCTTTTTTGTATTTCTTCTATAAAGTTTACTAAAACTTCCGTGTCCGTTTGACTTTGAAACGTATAGCCTTTATTGATTAAACTCTGTTTTATAGTATTGTAGTTTTCTATAATGCCATTATGAATAATCGCCAATCTATGGCCATTACTTTGGTGTGGGTGAGCATTTACGTCATTTGGTTCTCCATGAGTGGCCCATCTGGTGTGGCCAATTCCTACGGTAGCATGAAGCACTTTGTCATGTAAAATGCCTTCTAGGTCGGCTACTTTTCCTTTCTTTTTATAAACTTTTAGTCCGTCTCCATTTAGCAGGGCTATACCCGAGCTATCGTATCCTCTATATTCTAGTCTTTTTAATCCTTTTAAAACCAAAGGGGCTGCCTCTCTATGCCCAACGTAAGCTACTATTCCGCACATATTTTTTTCTTTATAAAGTACAATTTTCGTGTATATTCAGATACAAAAATATTAAATAATACTGGTAAAATATCGGAATGATATTTTAAATAAATTTAATAAAAAAGGTAGGGACAAAAAAAGAGCCAGACGTTTGAATCTGGCTCTTAATTGAATAAAATTACTCAAAAACTTATTTAGCGTAGTATATTTCGAGCTTGGGCTTTAAAAATACCGCTCTTCTTATTTGGTCATTTGATAAGATTCCTCCACCCGAAGCTGTAACTGCTGCCGGCGAAATCAAAAGACTTTTATATATAGTTTTTTTACTTATTAATTTTTGAATGAAGTTGGTGACATCTATATAAATAGTTTGGGTAGTATCTACAGATGCTATTGAGCCTTCAGCACTTGTGCTCAATGGAGTCAAGTACGTGAGGTTATTACTGCTGTTTCTTACTTGATTATTATTTGCGTCTAATTCTGAAACCACAAAATTGAACACTTGTGGGTGTAAGACATTTAATGTCGTTTGGTCTAATTTTAATGAAAGTGTGGCTTTACTTACATTTATGCCAGAACCATAAGATGTTACATTACTGAAATCTACTTTTGTGCCAATGCCTGTGCCACCCTGTACGTAAGTTTTAGAACTCGTAAGGCTTGCTTTTACTTCTTTGTTAGTTTTGGTTAGCTTAGACAAAGCCGTTGCTGATCTGTCTGAAATGACTTGTGTATGACGAGGGCCATTTAGGTCAAACTGGTAGTTGTACACCTCGGTTTCTCCGGGATAATGCCAATAGGTAATAAAAGTGGAAGTGGCGGAATTTAATAATCCCGTGTTAAACGTGTAAATACCTTTGGAATTATTGTCTGGCACTATCGCAAATCCTCTGAATTTATTGTTAAATGCTTCTTTTGTTTTACCAGTGGTGGTGTCTATTTTTATCAATTCCTCCGCCAAAGCTTTTGGTAACTTTACGTAAAATGCTTGTGGAGCATTTGAAGTATCGTTTTTGAAAGACCTAGAATTTATTATAAAACGAGTTAATGGGGTGCTTTCATAACCCAGTCCTTCGTCTCCATTGTAGTTTTTTGAATAATTCATAGAACTGTTAAGTCTATGGATATAAAAAGTCTGACGCTGAACAGTATCTCCAAAAATTAGCCCAAAATTAATTAACCTAAGTTCAACCGAATCAGCAATAGCGGTTGGCAATACTTTAAATGGGAGAGGTGTTACACCATCTGCTCCAGGTACCAAACTCGGTTGGAAAAACGCAGTTGTCTTTATTTTTCCTAAAATTGGATCTTCAGTAATTCCGGCCATCAAATAGTTGGCTTTGCCATTTACAATTGAGTCTGACAAAATAGTAGAAGCACCTAAAGTTAAGGTGTCTGAGAAATAGGCTTTTCCAGAAGAAGTACCATCAAAATCGTACCCAATTTCTGTAGGGTTTTCGCAAGCCAAAAAAAATACAGACAATAACGCAAGCGTTAATATCTGTACATTTAAAAAAGTTTTTTTCATAAAAAGAATTAATCTGCCAACTCTGTGTATAAGTTATAAAATGTTTCTAGCGAATTTTCATCGTCAATGTAAGAATCTATTTTCTTTCCTGTAGACTCTTCTATAGCTCCCTTAACGATGTCACTAAGCGAAGGATTGGCCGTAACCACTACATCTGCATATTGACAGCCGATTTTGATAAAGCCTAAGAAATCTTGAGATCTCAAGTTTGCTAGGTTTTCGTCGCTGATATCCATCATTTTCACCTTTGGTAGCATGTCTTTTGTAAAAGTATGCTCAAATACATTGTTGTAAACCGTAAAAATGGTTTTGGTATCTTTAAAAATCGGATCGTTTTTATATGTTGTTTTAAGATACAATGGTATAAGTGATGTCATCCAATCTGTGCAATGCACTACATCTGGTGCCCAGCCCAATTTCTTCACTGTTTCTAACGCACCCTTGCAAAAGAAAATTGCACGTTCGTCATTATCATCGTAGAATTTTCCTTTTTTGTCAGTAAAAACTGTCTTTCTTTGGAAATAATCTTCGTTATCTAAAAAGTATACTTGGAGCTTTGCTGAAGGAATAGAGGCAACTTTGATAATCAATGGCTTTTCCTCTTCTCCTATAGTTATGTTTATTCCAGATAATCTTACAACTTCATGAAGTCTATTTTTTCTTTCATTTATTAATCCAAACCTTGGAACCAATATTCTTATTTCCATACCTCTTTCCTGCATTTCTTGCGGAAGCTTACGAAGTAAAGATGCAATTTCTGAAATTTCTAAGAAGGGGTCGATTTCGCTGGAGATGTACAAAATACGCAATTTGCTCATAAAAAAACTCTAAATAATATTTACGCGATTTAGCGATCACTATATCTTTCGGGTGCAAAGATACTAAAAAAAAATCTATAAAATACCAAGGCTATCTACAAATAGATGTAGTTGGACTATTGTGTTAGAGTCTTTATTGGTTGTTTATCAGTGTTTTATGTGCTTAATGATTTGGTGTTTGGATAGATAGTTGCACACTTCTCGAAGCTGTAAATTGCAATGATACTCCTTTTTCAGTTAATAATGAAGCTAAAAGCTCAAATATTGAACCCCCAGATTCTATGCAAATATTGAAATATTCTTCAAGAGAATCTCCATTTACGTCTTCGCAAATTGCTTTCACGTCTTGGTAGCTATACCCAATTCCTGTTTTTCCAAATTTATCCCATAAGATTCGCATTACATTATCGAGTGATTTTTCTTGATTTGTGTTTTTCTTAATAATTAAATCTAAAATCTGGGCCACTACCGCTCCTTTGCTATAAACCGAAGCTTTTTTGCCAGGTGTTCCTTTTTCATAGCCATCAACCCAAAGGTCAAATGAAGTCTCTAAAATTGATTGCGAGGTTTCGTTAGCTTCTTCAAAATGTCTTCTATAAGTGGTTTCTAGTTCTTTTATGTATTGCTTTTGGTCAATAGCTCCGCTTTCAAATAATACCTTGTCTCCATAATATGTTGTGAATCCTTCCGCCACAAAACAGGTCTCAAAATAGTTTTCTTTTGTGAAATCGTACGGAGTGAGTTCCACAGGTCTTATTTTAGCGATATTCCAAGCATGGAAAAGCTCATGCGAAGCCAATCCCAATAAATCGTTATAATAATTATTAGGCAAAACACCATTTTCTCCCAAAACCATCATTGTAGAGTTAGCGTGTTCTACGCCGTGGTAATAGGTGTGCTCAGGCACAATTAGCATAAAGTGGTAGTTCTTTTCAGGAAATTCACCAAACAAAGTGATTTGATAATCTGCTATTTTTGTTAAATCTGCTATGAGTTGCTTGGTGTCTATGTCTATTCTCCCATGTATCCAAAATGAAAAATCAACATTTTGAACTCTGAATTCAAGTCTTTCTAAGTATGGACTCACTATAAAAGGGTTGTCAAAAAGTTCGTATGTGTCTTTTATGTCTATGATAAATTTGTCTTTGTCTTCATTTACGGTAAGTCCACTTGCAATTTTGTCACTTTCGGTTTTCGAAATTTGCAATTGAATAGGCGAGTCCATCAATTCGGGTAAAAACATGCAAGCGTTTACTGGATTTATATAATTTAAGTATTGATCTACGAAACTCCCTCCTGCGTTTAGTTCGGTGGAGTAGTATTTATACTTTACAGTTACTTCCCTTTGTGACTCATTTTCTACTTTCCATACGTTTCTGCTAGTTTTTCTCCACTCTAATGGATTGTTGCTACCGTCAAATGCCTCAAAATTTAATATGTTTTTTGCGAAGTTTTGCAGTTGGTATCTGCCTGGTCTCCATGCCGGAAGGTTGATTTCAAGTGAGTTTTTAGTGTTTGAAGGAAAGATTATTTGCACCTCAGCGATGTGCTTTGAAGAGTCAAATGAAAAAAAATACTTAATCATTAGTAGGAAGTTTTTTTATTTTAAAAAATATTGTACCTTTGCAGTCCTATTTCGAATCGAGGACAAAATTAATATAAAAAAGAGATGAAACGTACATTCCAACCATCAAATAGAAAGCGTGCCAACAAACATGGATTTCGTGAGAGAAGCTCAACTCCAGGTGGTCGCAGAGTATTGAAAGCCCGTCGTGCTAGAGGCAGATGGAAGCTTACAGTATCTGATGAGAAAACTCACAAATAAGCACAGTCTTATTTAAAAGACAGCTTTGATACTTATATGGAAGCCGCCCTTTTGGTGCGGCTTTTTTGGTTTCATTTTAATCTAGTTTATTTGTATTTTAGTGAAATTGTAATCAAGTCAAATCAATATTTTTAAATGGACCAATCTTTCGGTAAGCTCGAGCGGATTTGCAGCAAGCAAACTATTGACAGTCTGTTTGACAGGACCAGTAAGGCCAAGATTGATTTTTTGGTATTCCCATATAAAGTGATTATCCAAACCAAAGACGCAGAAGCTATTAAGGGTTTGTTTCCTGAAGTTCTTATTTCGGTGTCAAAAAAACGCTTCAAAAGAGCAGTAGATAGAAATTTGATTAAACGAAGGATAAAAGAAACTTATCGTCTTAACAAAGTAGAGGTCAAGCAATCTACTGCCATCGCATTTATCTATGTTGCCAAGGAAATTCTGCCATTTACTGATTTAGAAAAAGCAATGATAAAAGTATTGGCTCGACTTAAAGCCGATAAATAAAGCTGCCGAAAAACGCCGCAACAAATGAGGGGAAAATACTTACATGTGTAGCAAAAATGGCGTAATCCTTATTTGCAGCTTCAAATCCCATTTTATTTATGACCCAATAGCCTGAAATCAGAATGATGACCTGCAAAAACGATAGCACCCAGCCCCATTTTGGCTCCAAAAGACCATAGAAAAAAGCAAAAACTAGCATAAAAAACAACGGCACGTATACGATTGTGGCAAAATGGATAATCGGTAATTGGATTAAACTCAAAATTACCGTGATAAAAATATTAGTTCCTATATTGTTTTTTGGTATTTTCATTGATTGCTACTACTTTGTGTAATAATCACAAAAGTAGTTAATTCAAATTTCACTAATGGTCTGAATTTTGGTAAAACTATTTCAAAGCAGATATTTTATATGAGTTTAAATAACTATCTGCCTTTTTTGTCGTTTTCTGTAAATAGCTCAATTGAATTAAAATTATATGTTTAAGAAAAATAAAGTAGGAATAATTGTAGGTTTTTTGGTGGCTAGTTTAGCTTTTTCGGCGTATAAAGTCGAGGACAGACTATTTGAAATAGCCAAAAATCTGGATGTTTTTTCTACCATGTATAAGGAACTAAATGCATATTACGTAGATGAGATAAATCCTACAAAAGCCATGAAGACGAGTATTGTGGCTATGCTGAAGGAATTAGACCCTTACACAGTTTTTTACGCAGAAGATGATATAGAAGACTATTTCACTATGAATACCGGTACTTATAACGGTATAGGAGCCACTGTGGAGTTTTTTGAAGGAAAGCACACTGTGGTGATGCTAATTGAAGGTTCGCCTGCTGATAAAGCGGGGATTAAGATTGGCGATGATATTTTAAAAATAAACAATGTAGATGTTACAGACAAAAACGATGCTGAGTTTGGGAGGTTGTTAAAAGGCCAAACGGGTTCATCAGTAAAAGTACAAGTAAAGAGATTTGGAGAGAAAAAAATACTTGACTTTTCGCTTGCAAGGGGAGTGGTCAAAACTTCAGATGTGCCTCACTTTGGAATGATAAACGATGAAGTTGGCTATGTGTATCTTTCGGAATTTAGTGCTACCGCAGCAAAGGACATTAAGTCCGCTACACTCGAAATGAAAGATAAGGGAATGAAAAAACTTATACTTGACTTGCGAGGGAATCCGGGTGGGCTATTAAACCAAGCGGTGGAAATCTGTAATTTCTTTATTCCTAAAGGTGTGGTAGTGGTAGAAACCAAAGGTAAAGTAAAAGAGTGGAACAAGAAATACGGAACCAATGCAAATCCACTTGATACTGAAATGCCTGTGATAGTGCTAATAAACGGCAAGAGTGCTTCTGCCTCTGAGATAGTAAGCGGTACCCTTCAAGACTACGACAGGGGTGTGCTGGTCGGGCAGCGTTCGTTTGGTAAAGGCCTTGTGCAGGTTACCCGCGATTTGAGTTTTAATACTAAAATGAAAATTACTACTTCTAAATATTATATTCCTTCGGGCAGATGTATTCAAGCTGTAGATTACGGGCATCGAGGTGCTGATGGGTCGGTTTCTAAACTTCCTGATTCATTAAGAAGTGTTTTTAAAACTAAAAATGGTCGTTTGGTATTAGACGGTGGTGGAGTAGACCCAGATATTAAAACCAAAGGTGCCGAGATGTCTGATTTTACTAAATTTCTTATCAGTAAAAAGGTTTTGTTTGATTTCGCCACCAAATATTATTTTACGCACATTGATAAAAAACCTGAGCAAAACTTTTCGCTATCGAATGCTGATATGAATGAATTTGATGCCTGGTACAATTCTCAGCCCAATAAATACAAAACCGGAAATCAAAAGGCCGTAGAAGAACTTGAGAAGGTTTCCAAAAAAGAAGGTGAGTATGAGGCTATGAAAGGCAAAATAGCAGAGTTAAATAAAATTGCAGATGCATCAGCTAGTAAACTTACGGTCAAGTATAGAAGTGAAATAAAGGAACAGCTTGAACTTGAGATATTGAGTAGGTTTTATTACCAAAAAGCAATGAAGTTTGTTTCTTTCGAAAAAGATGAGGAAGTACAACAAGCCTTGCTATTATTTAAAGACATGAATAAATATAAATCTATTTTAGCTGGTAAGTAATGATTGTACTTTCTATAGATGCCTCTACTCAGGGGTGTTCGGTTGCGGTTTTTGAAAATGATTCTTTACTAGCGTCTTTTGAGTCTAATGTGGAGCGGTCTTCTGCCGAGTCTCTGACTAATATGATTAAGCATGTTTTGCAAATCTCTAAAGTGGAGTTTGCTCAGTTAGATGCCATAGGGGTGGCAAAAGGCCCGGGTTCATACACTGGCTTGCGTATAGCAGTTTCCACAGCTAAGGGGCTTTGTGTAGGCCTAGGCAAGCCATTGCTTTCTTTTGGTACATTAGAAGGGATGTTGCATCAAGTTGCTGATTTACCTTTAGACTCTTATTTGTTATGCCCAATGATAGATGCACGTCGGATGGAGGTTTTTTCGGGAATTTACCAAAAGGACAATTTCGAAGTAGTGGAAGAAGTGTCAGCAAATATTATTGATGCTGAAAGTTTTGCTGATATTTTAGCTCGAAATAAAATTGTATTTTTCGGCGAAGGTTCTGCTAAATGTAAAACTACACTTACACATTCTAATGCCGTATTTTATGGTGAAAATATAAGTCCTAATGCTAAGTTTTCAGGTAAGATATTGTATGAAAAATATAAAAATGGAGAGTTTGAAGATTTAGTGACGTTCGAGCCATTCTATTTAAAAGAATATATGTTTAAAACAAAAAAGCCCTGATTTCTCAGGGCTTTTTTTTATTCTATTTCCTCTATCAATGCTATCTCTGGTTTTTCTCTACTTACGCTATTTGTTTTTTGTTTAAACTGTTTAACTTTTCTGGTTAATGTATCCAGTGCGATGTCTGTTGCCTCTTCAAATGTGTCGGCGGTTTCTTTTACAAATATAGTATTGCCGGGTACGTTTAGCTTTACTTCTATTTGTTTTTTATGTGTGTTAAGTTTGTCTCCTTTATCTAATTTGAGGAATACTTCTCCTCCGATTATTCGGTCGTAAAATGTTTCTAATTTATTTAATTTTCTTTCAATAAATGACTTTAGAGAGTTGTCGGCACTGAAGTGCACTGCATTAACTTGGATCTTCATATTTGCGATTCTTTTTTAAGTGAAACACTAATTTATTTTAACGAACCTTTTGGTGATTCGCATAATTGAAGGTAGTTAATTATGTAATTTGAAGCAAGCTTTTTTTGCTATTTTTTATCATAAAATAGTTAAGCGGTAGGGTTGGTTTTTAGCTTAAAAATAAATGCGTATTTAATCGATTTAGAATCAATAAAATACGCATTTTGGTTTGAAGAACTACCCATTGAGAAGCTATATAAGTGGCAGTAGTTATATTACTGTAGTTTTACCAAGGATTGAAATCTTTAAATGACTTTTTAATGTTTGCTTCTGTGGCTTTGTGTTTGGCCTCCCAAGTAGCATTTAATTCCAATGCAACTAGCCCTTTTAGGTTCATTGTTGCCATAAAATCATCTACTTTTCTAATAAAGTCTTGATTTCTTCTTGCCGATTTCAATGAAAAATCCCTCGCAAATATGTCGCCTTTGGTTTGTAATTCATTTTTCTTTTCTATCACATAGTTGAGTCTGTCTATTAGGTCTTTCATAGACCTACCGATTACTTCAGTGGCTTCTAATGTTCCGATTGTTAAAACAGTAGTGCCGCCCACTGTTGATATTAAACGCTGGGTATCGGGTGTTTTTTTAGTAAATATAGAAGACAAACCAGTGGTAGCTCCCAACGATGCATTTATCACAGATCTGTTTTTCTTTCCTTTTCTGGCTTTATTATATGCTTTTTTTAGCTCTTCTTCTTTTTCTTTTAGTTGTTCTAATAATTCCCAAGAACGCGTTAAAGTACCAAAATAAAGGCTATATAGTTTTTTGTCAGTTTCGGCTTCGTTTATGGTGTTTTTTACCGAAAATTGCATTCTTTTTACCTCTCTTTTTTGAGTTTTGTCTAATACAAAAAAGTCAATTTCAAAGTTTACGGAATCTTTTGGGTCTTGCACAAAATCATACCCCGGCATCCAGATAAACTCGTACTGATTGTTTGTGTTTTTTACCAAAGAGGCTTTATCTAATCCGGGTTGATTAGTTAGAAAATCAAAAACTTCGATATCTTCATCGCCATTTGGGTCTGATAGGTAGAATCTTATATTGACATTTTCATTTTCTTTTATTCTCAGATACTCATTTTTAGGTATGATGGTTATCTGCGGTGGCAGGTCCATTTGCGTTACTTCCAGCTTTATCCTACCTTTAGTTTGAGCTTTGGAGGGTTGGTCTTGTACAAAAAACTCAATATAAGTAGGCTTATCTTTGATGGCCTTAAATTGATTATACGAAGGCGACCATTTTATTTCACCTTTGGTACTCATGGTTAGGCCTTCTGGCAGTGTCTCCAATGTAGGTATAAATGCTATGGGGTCATTGTCTTCGTCGTAGGCTTCTTCGGCACTAATGTTATAGGTATTAGTGGTATTATATTTCAAATAGAAAGGTCGCAGATCGTTTAGAATCGGAGGTCTATTTACATGCAATACGTGCAAGTCTACGTTTTTTGTGGTTTTTTGACCTTCTCCCGAAATCCTTTCTAAAATTATTTGAAAAATTCGTTCTTCTTCGATTCTATCTACTAAGTGATAACCTGGTGTCCATTTAAAAAGCCCCGTGCTATCTAAACTCATGCCTGGCTGTTTGCCTTGCTGAATGCTATACTTCACTTCATTGTCTAGGGTGTCTACAGGTGAGGCACAGTTAAATGAAAAAAGTTTGCCTTCTGGTATATAATTCCATTTAGGCTGAGTCGGAAGTTCTATTCGTACAGGGTGATTTTGAGCTATTGAATTAAAGGTTATGAATATTAAAAAAACAAGTGTTTTTATTAAGTTTTTATGCATTCTTTTCGGTTTTTTTAGGAATAACTACACACGGAAAGCCAAATAAGCAGCGGTCTTGAATCATGGTTACCACTTCTTTTGGTACGTTTTCTTCCCATCCACTTTCTCCTTTTTGTATCAAGCCTAGCATATTGTCGGTTTGTATGCTAAGGTTTGATTTGTTGTAATGATATATATCTTCGATTTTATTGTTAGTTATTAAAAATCTATATAAATCATTCAAATGTGCAGGTGGTGAAAACTTCATGCAATTCATAATTAAGTTATTTCGCATGGTAGGATACACAAACAGTTTGACTTTCCTGCTAAATAACGTTGCAAATGACTCTAAAATTTCACCTGGAAGATTTTTGTAGTTTTCTTCTTCAAAAATATACTCTAGGTTAGGGTAACCAATCACAAGGCCTATTTTTAAGCGAGTGATTTTTGAAAGATATGCCACCAATTTATAATACTCTACATAATTGGTGATCATAACGGTTTGGCCCAGCGAGCAAAGTATGTCTACCCGGTCCAAAAAGTCTTTTTCGTCGATTCGGTCTTCGGCACCTTCTTGCAGAGACTGAAGAGTAAGTTCAGAAACTACCACCAATTTCGACTCGTCTACATCTGGTTCTTGAATAAACTGTTTTACGCCGTTTTCGAGCATGTCCAGATGCACATTGATGATCGGGCGGAATCTACCTCTAAGTACAAATATGTGTTTTTTGTATAAAGAATCCGATGGTTGTAAGATTTTGCCATCTGGCCCAAAAAGTGCCAAGTCGCAAAAACCATTTTTTACCAATCTTAGTGACATCAGCCTACTGTCAACATCCTTGAACTCGGGCCCATCAAACCGGATCATATCTATTTGAATCCTATCTTTTGAAAGGTTATCTCTTAGCGACTCTAATAAAATTTCAGGGTTTTTGTGGTAATAAAAACAGCCGTAGATTAGGTTAACTCCTATTATTCCCAATGCCTGCTGCTGCATTAGGGTGTCGTTATCTAACATTCTGACGTGAATCACGATGTCGTGAAACTTGCCTTGGGGTTCCAGTTGAAATCTGCATCCGATCCAGCCATGCGGTTGGTTGGTTTTGTGGTAGTTTAGTGCTACTACGGTATTTGAGAAAGAAAAAAACTGCGTATCTGAGCCTCGCTGTTCATCCAGTCTTTCAATCAAAAGATTGTATTCGTGGTCAAGCATGCTTATTAATCGCTCTTCGCATACATATCGGCCGTCTTTTACAGGACCATAAATGGCATCCGAAAACTTCATATCGTAGGCTGACATCGACTTCGCTATTGTACCTGAAGCCCCACCAGACTTAAAGAAAGCCGCCGCCACATCTTGTCCAGCACCTATTTCTGCAAATGTCCCATAGATTTTGCTATCTAAGTTTATTTTTAATGCTTTTTGATTTGTGCCGAGACCTACGTCGTGAATTAAAGTCATATAATTATAATTGGAGTTTTTGAATTCAAAATCTTTGTATTTGAAGGTATGCAAATATACTATAATTTGACTTTTATGTGAAAAATACCACTATTTGTTCCTCTAATTTGTAGACTATTTGATAAATATCGAAGTTGATGTATTCTCTCAAATACAAATATGTTATTTTTGTAAAGCTCACAATCTCTATTTATTTTATTGGAAATATAAAAATAATAAAAAATACTATAATTTTAGAAAATTCAATTTAAATTGAAAATTATGAAAAAATATATATTCTTCACCTTTTACATTTTAAATACTTCTTTATTATTTGCTCAAAATAGTTTTAAAGAAAAGAAAAGGACTTCATCTGGCACAAAACCTGTGGGTGAGTTTTTAAGTATCGATGGAAGAGGAGAAGCCGTTTTAAGTCCGAAATTTAGCAAAACGCTTCCAGTTGTTAATACGAAAAATGTGATCAGAGACCCGGAAGACGGTTCGGTAATCTTTGTGAGCTATCCGAGCTTTTCAAAAAACATAAAAAATGCGAAAGTAAATATAAGTCAGCAAAGAGTCGATTTTTTAGAAAGTATAAAGGCTGATTTGAAAATCGGAAAACCGCAAGATGAATTTAGACTTGTTGCTGAAAATACCGATGCGGATGGAATTACCCACATAAGAATAAATCAAGCTTATAAAGGGCTACCCATATATGGAGGTGAGGCCATATTACATACCAATAAACAAGGAAACTTAGAGATTTTAAGTGGAAAAATATTTAAAACACCTAAGCTTAATGTAGAACCTATGTTTTCTAAAAATAAGGCTATTGTCTATGCTATTAATGATTTAAAGAAGATAACAATCGTACAAAAAAAAGGTATGGTCAATAGTTTTCTTGAAATGGAAGCCGATAAAGCAGAGCTAAAGATTTTAATAGAAAATCAGAAACCAACGCTTGTTTACGAAGTTTTTGTGAAACCTAATATTTTAGAAAGATGGGTATATATGATAGATGCCAAAAGTGGGAAAGTGCTTTCAAAATATAATCATACGTGTACTTTAGACGGTACTTTTAAAACCACAGCGAAAGATTTAAATGGAATAAATCAAACTTTTAATATTGTGCAAAGTGGGCAAAACTACTTTATGGTAGACCCTACAAAAAAAATGTATGCAGCTACGCAATCTTCTTTGCCTAATAAACCCGTGGGAGCTATTTGGACAATCGACGCTTCTAACTCAAAAATTAGCGATGATAATATGCAACTTTCGCAGATAACTTCTTCAAATGGTATCTCCTGGAGCCCTACTGCGGTATCTGCTCATACAAATGCCTCTGTTTGTTACGACTATTATTTGAGCAAGTTTAACAGAAACTCACTCAATGCCTCAGGCGGAAACATTATTTCTGTGATAAATATTGCGGATGAAGATGGTAAGGGTATGGACAATGCCTATTGGAATGGGCAGTTTATGGGCTATGGAAATGGTCGCGATGGCTTTAAGCCCTTGGCTGGAGCATTAGATGTGGCTGGCCATGAAATGACACACGGAGTGGTTGAGAATACTGCAAAACTAGAATATCGGAATCAGTCAGGAGCTTTAAATGAATCTTTTGCAGATATTTTTGGGGCATTAATTGACCGCGACGATTGGACACTTGGCGAGGATGTTGTGAAATCAAATGTGTTTCCTTCGGGGGCATTGCGATCACTAGAAAATCCAAACCAAGGTGGCAAAAATGACCCGGGTTATCAACCTAAAACCATGGCTCAATATGAATATTTAAGAGATACACCGAGCGAAGACAACGGAGGTGTGCATATCAATAGTGGTATACCCAACTATGCTTTTTATAGATTTGCCACTGCTGCTGGCATGAACAAAGACAAAGCCGAAAAGGTATATTATAGGGTTTTGACTAACTACCTAACGCGTACGTCTAAGTTTGTAGACCTACGACTTGCTGTGGTACAATCTGCCAAAGATCTGTATGGAGAAGGACAGGAGTTTGCTGCTGCAAAGGCCGCTTTCGATGCCGTAGGTATTTTAGATCCGAGTAATACAAATGGAAACACAGGTGGAACCACGGCTCCCACAGACAATACCAATGAGAATACTTTGCCTGTAAATCCAGGTACAGAATCATTGGTGGTTTTTGACCCTAGAAATGTGGATCAAAGTTTATATTCAGGGCCATTTACAAATAATGCCAATTATGCAAAAATCACAAACGCTTTGGGATGTTTAAATAAGCCAAGCGTTACAGATGATGGCAGTTTCGTGTATTTTGTTGGTAACGACAAACATATTTATAGAGTAGACCTTGTTAAAGGAGGAAATCCGGTTAAACTTACTGATTCTCCTTCATGGAGAAATGCGGCTATTTCGAAAGATGGGAAAAGACTGGCGGCCTTGTCAAGTCAAATTGATAATAACGTGTATGTTTTTAATCTTGAGAATGGAAAGAATGCGAAGTTTAAATTATTTAACCCAACATACTCTACCGGTGTTAGCACGGGCGAGGTGCAGTATGCCGACTCTTTTGAGTGGGACTACACGGGCGAATATATAGTTTACGATGCCTTTAATAGTGCCAAAAGTTTGTTTTCAAATATCGAATTCTGGGATGTGGGTATTCTTAAAGCATGGGATGCAGGCAAAAAAGACTTTGGTACTGGTAGTATCGAAAAAATGTTTACCAATTTAGACGAAGGCGACAATATCGGAAATCCTGCATTAGCAAAGACCAATTCTAATATTTATGCATTTGATTATTTTAGTTCTACTGACGATCAATTTTATGTCTTGGCTATAAACTTTGGTAAAAGTACAGACAATATTAAAGTAGTGGCTGAGAATAATGAGATTGGATATCCGGATTTTAATAAATCAGATAAACTTTTGGCCTTTAATGCCAAAGACGGAAATACATTTATAGTGAAAGCGGCTACAATGGCCTCCGATAAAATTACAGTTTCTGGAACTCCGGTTACTTTATTTACTGATGCCAAATGGGCAGTTTGGTTTGCAGCAGGAACCCGAGCATTGCCTAGTAAAGTAGAACAAGTAATAACTGTAAACTCAATTACAGACAAACAGCCCGGAGCAAGTTTTAATATAGTTGCAACCACAACTTCTAAATTAGCCTTAAATTATGTGGTAAAATCAGGCGATGCGACTATAAACGGAACTACCATAAAACTGGGAAATACGCCAGGGAAAGTTACCATTCAGGTAATCCAATTAGGTAATTCACAATATTCAGAGTCAAGTGCTCAGGTTTCTTTTTGTATAGTTCCGCCAAAGCCAAGTTTGGTAGATAATGGCACCACTGTTACGGCTTCAGGAGGTACTCTGTATCAGTTTTATATCAACAATAGCCCAATTGGTGGTCAAACTACTAATCCTACTTTTAAGAAAGATTTTGTTGGTTCGTATTCGGTTAGAAATGTAACTGCAGATGGCTGCTTGAGTGATTTTTCAAATTTAATTGGTGTTACGGCCTTAGCTAATGAGCCGGAAAATGGTCCTCAAGTCAATGTTTGGCCAAACCCTACGGAAGAGAAACTGTTTTTTGAAATACCAAATAATGAGAAATTAATAAAGGCTGTGCTTTTTGATCAAAACGGGAAGGCACTAATCGAAACATTAACAAACCAAATGATTTTAAAAGATATATCGACTGGTGTGTATTTGTTAAATATTAATACTGAAGTAGGAAACTATTCGGTAAAAGTCATTAAAAAGTAATGATTTAATAAAAGCTGAATTCACTTTTTTGTGAGAATGTTTGTGCTAAGGCTATTGAGTTCGGCTATGGTATAAAAAAATAAAAAGTCAAAACAAAAGTGAGCGGTCCTTACCATTGGTAATACAAATTTAAAGTCATCTGAAAATATGTGTTGTGAACCAAATAGGTAGGTAAAGAACAAGAAAAATAAGGTTAAACAAATCAAATTGTTACTTACTTGCAAGTAGTTTAGCTTTAATAAATTTATGGTCCAAATGATAAAAATAGTATGCATTATTACTATTACGGTCAGTTGTTTAGCGGGTAGTATAAACAAGAAGTTTGTGATGAAATAAATAATAGGCAAAGAAATAAATAACAAATATTGGTTTAATACCTTCAGGTTGAATTTTGTAACAGGTTTAAACTTTTTGTTTATCAAAATTAAGCCTACCGTTTGGAATAATAAGTTTAGTCCGTTTGTGCTTAGTTGGATGTTGTTGTATGCATTTTTACTTGAAAAAAAATATAGTAGTAATGGACCCACTACCAATGGTAAATAAGAAATAGAAAATAATATTCGAGCACTTTTGGGTAGGCTATTTAGCCTTGAAAGTAGTAATGAAAAGCAAAAGAATGTAGTAGCCCTAATCAGGTAGCTTATTTTAAATTGAGAAAAGGATAAAAAGATAATTTCTAAGGAAACTAGCAAAAAGGCTAATTTTAGAACTTTTCTGGAAGGGCTGTCTAGGGTGCTATAATACCTGTTCATTATTTTTTTATGAATGAAATAAAAAAAACGGGTTTCATCAATTTGAAACCTTTTAATGCTTTTTGGTAGTATATTAATTTTTCCTAAGCGGCTATTTTTATTTTAGAAAAAAATAATTCTTTATGGAATACATAGTAAATATAAGGAATTAAATACCTTATAACCTATAATAGGTATTAAAAAATATGCCTTTAGGGTAGTGTTTAAATTATAGTCTTTTACTGAATTTAAAATGCCCTTTTGTAAAACCATTTCTAATGTAAAATGCATGGGCTTTTGTACGTTTTAAGTTAGAGCTAAGCTCTATTTGGCTACAATTGTGGGTTTTACTAAAACCAACTGCAAACTTTATTAACAATTCCCCAATTTTCTGATTTCTAAAACCAGGCATCACGATTAGCTCCGTAATTTCAAGTAAGGGCTCGCAATGATGTAAAGGATAAAATACCCGCATTCCTAGAAACCCTAAGCTTTGATTTTGATTTTCAACTATATAATAATGAACATTCGGGTCGTTTAAATTTGAAATGAAGTATTTTTCGAAAACTAAAGAGTCAAACTTTAACTCTTCCAGTTCTTCAATCATAACTTTCACTGTTTCCAAATCTCCAACTTGCACTTCCCGAATGTTCATCTTCATCTTTATTTATTGAACTGTTCCTTTTGTGCCAGCCCAAATATCCATTGTTTCTTCTAACACACTAAGTGGCAGACATCCGTTTTTTAGTATTTGGTCATGAAATTCAGCCAAATTAAACTTGTCGCCCATTTGTTTCGTGTATCTATTTCTAAGTTCCCTTATTTTTATAGCTCCTATTTTATATGAAAGTGCCTGGCCAGGCAATGCCATGTATCGCTCTATTTCGGCGGTTGCTCCTTGTTCTGAAATAGCCTCATTTTCCATCATATATTTTAGTGCCTCTTCTCTGGTCCAACCTTTGGCGTGTATACCTACGTCTACCACCAATCTGATTGCACGGTGCATTTCATCACCGAGTGCTCCCATGTACTGAAAAGGGTCTGTGTAAAGTCCAAGTTCTTTACCCAGTGACTCGCAATATAAAGCCCAGCCTTCGGCATAGGCTCCGTATCCACCAAAACGCATAAACTTTGGTAGTTTTTGGTTTTCTTGTTGTAGGCTTATTTGATAATGATGGCCAGGGATGGCTTCGTGAAGAAACAGTGACTCCATACCAGAGGTAACATTAAATGTTTTTGCGTCAGGTATTGGAATATAAAAAATGCCGGGACGGCTTCCATCTGCCGAGCCTTGCATATACTCTGCACTTGCCGAAGCCTCTCTAAATGCTTCTGTTCTTCTTATTTCAAACTTGGTCTTTGGTGTAAGGTTAAACATTTTAGATAAATTCGGGTCTATCTTTTTTTGTATTTGTCTAAATGCCTCCAATATCTCCTCAGGCTCTTTGTATGGCATAAGTTTAGGGTCGTTTTTGAGGGAGGTGAAAAACTCTTCAAGTGTGCCTTTGAAGCCGACTTGCTCTTTTACCTTTTCCATTTCTTTTTTTATTCTGGAAACCTCACCGAAGCCTAATTGCATAATTTCATCTGGTTTTTTGGTGGTGGTGGTCCAGCTGTAAGCCGAATAGGCATAAAAAGAAGGGCCTTTAGGTAGCATGCCCACGCCACTAGATGCTCGACCCGCTTTTAGGTATACATTGCTTAAATAGCTCCCCAGTTTTTTGTAAGTAGGAATTATTTTCTCCGTAATCGCAGATTTATATTTTTCTGTTAAGGTCACTTTTGTAAGCGAGTCCATATCTGCAGGAAAATTATTTATTGGGCCGTAAAACAGGCTTTTCTCTACTGATGTGTTAGCCAAGTCGTTCATCTGAGGTATCATTTTTTTAATCAGAGAGGTTGGCAAAACGTATTGTTGTTTTATTCCTGCATTAAAATTCGCAATTGCGGTATCGGCCCAAACTGTAAATTTGTCAATCCTAACGAGCCAGTCTTCGTAGTCTTTGGTAGTTTTAAATGGCTGAGATGAGGCTCCACTTCCTAACTGAGCAATAGTAAGCGGCAAACCCCAAAATTGGTTAAAAGGAATTAAGTTAGTAGGGAAAGTTAGTCCTTCTAATTGCGAATTTAGTTCAAACCTCAAGGTGTTGTAATATACCTGTTCTTCTTCGGATAGTGTTTTTGGGTCTATTTCATCAAGTTCACCTAAGTATTTTGAATAAAATCCACTTATTTTATTTCTAAAATCTGTGCTAATATCAATCGGAAGCTGATCGTTAAATCTATTGTCACCTTGCGAAGTAGCTTCTAAAGGGAAAAAAGATAGTTTTTCTTCATAATATCGGTCAAATAAGTCCGACAGTTTGGCATTTTCTTTTGGTTCTTGTTTGCAACTGATACTTGCTAAAAGTATGGCTGCGAAAATAAAAAGTTTCTTCATTTTTTTCGAGTGTCTATTATTGCGGTTATTTTCCAGAAATCGTTTGTTTTTACTAATGTTATTAGGTTGGTGCCTTTATGCGAAAATTTGTCATTTACATAAAATTCGTACGGAACCCAAGCACTTGCCAAGGCTTCGTCTTGCATTAGTTCTATGCTCAGTATTCGTTCTTCTATTTTCATGCCAGCCGGTATAGATCCTATGGATTTTAAGAAATTAGCTATTTCTTCTTTCTTAAGTTCTGAGTTATTGTCTGCTTTTATTAGCACCGTATTTAGGCTACAGTCTTCATGAATAACGCGTGATAACAGGCTTGTGTCTTTTTTATTTAATCCCTCAAAAAAAGTATTTATTGTTTCCGTAAGCTCATTTTTGTCTTTTTGAGCAAAAGAGGAAAATGAAATTAAAATCAGAAATATTATTTTTTTCATAAAAATGTTTTAATGTATTGCTCTAGCTTATTGAAATTTTTGGGTCTTTTTATCTGTGAAATTATACAATTTTGGGCAATGAAAATGCTTGTTTCGAAATGCCGTTTGAGGTTTTCATCTTTAAGTAACTGGTGTGCAAGTGGGAAATATTGCAAAAGCAAAGTAGGGCTCATAATAAGCGGCAAGTTCCCCAAGTTTTTTCGAGTATTCGGAGCGTTTAACACTACAATACTTTTAAGTGCTTTCGGATCAAAAGTTGAATGTTTTTTTGTTTCAAAAATAAACTTGTTTTTTCCTTCCCAAGCTGGCGGCAGTTTTTTTATATCTATTTCTAAGCCTTCGGCGGTTTTATCCCAAATTTTAATGCTGTTTCCTCCCCAATGTACTTCTGGTTGGTTTTGGGCATTTAGTTTTATTACCACCATGTCATCTGCCATGATTTCAAATCCCGCTTTAGCAAAAGCCGCCACTGTGGTTGACTTGCCAGCACCGGGTTTTCCCAAAAAAACATGTGCTTTGTTTTTTATCATAACCGCACTTCCATGGAGCAGGAAGCTGCCATTTAAAAACAGATATATACCCAATGCCTCGCTTGTAATAAATATTCGTAAAAGTCCTTCGTCTAAACTGGAATCTAACTTTTGATATATGATAGTGTTTTTATCTATTTTAAAAGTCACCAAACCTGGCCAATGTAAAATGACAAATGCTGAATTGATATAAATTTCAGCCCTGCAATCGGCTCTGTAAATCTTGGTTTTGAGTGTCTTTGGAGTTACAAAAGTTCCCTCAATAATTTTTAGCTGTGACTCATTTTTAGACATTGGAGCGTCTAGTTCCAAATCGGACGTGATATTTGTGCCGTATAAGTGGTATTTCATTTCCATGTCCAAATAGGGGTAAAGTGGTCATTTGGAGATTCGCCTATTAATATCTCATTTTCCTGCTGAACCCACGCATGAGCTTCAAACTTTTCGTTTTGTTTTTGCACTCCTATTATCAGTTCTGTTTGACTATTTAAAAAATATTTCAACGTCAGTGCTTGAGGCAAACAAGTAAAATTAAGTCTTGAGCCAATAGATTTAATGTACTTAATCAGTAGGTTTTGGTCTATTGCTTTTTTGTTTTTTGGGAGTGAATGAGAATACCACTTTTTGAAATATTCAAATCTTAGGATTTTTAGCATAAAAAAAATCAAAGACATTCTGGTCAATATCCGAATGGCCGTGACTTTTTCATTATAACTTATGCCAAAGAATTTTTTAAGCAATTTCTACAAGGTTTTCGTTCGTGAGGTCTTTTAATAGGCTTTCAATGTCGCTTTTACATTCATCGTATGAAATCTCATATTCGGATTGAACGGCCGAAATCAGTTCTTCCTTGGTTTTCGGACCCATTTGCATTTGCTCCCAAACAAAACTCCCAACCTCATTTAATGTAAAATACTCACCTTTTTTGTGATTCAGAATAACGGAGTCGCCTGACAAAGTGGTAGAAACTTGGCTATTGCTTAGTTTATATTTCATCTAGTTTTATGTTAATTTATGATATTAGGAGGTCTAACAAGGGTTTAATCACTAACAAATATAAACTTACGTGTAATTATCGAGCATTTCAACCCTAGTTTTTTTATTATTTTTTTTAAAAAAAAGACTATTTAAATAAAATCTTTAAAAATATAGTGATTAATGCTTTGCCAAATTTGGCTAATCCTATGAATCTTGGCTTTTAAAATATTAAGGACGTACCTTTGCGTTTCGAAAACGCCAAAAAAACCATGAATTAATAGTTTTCGGTCTTCTAGTTAGGCACTTAGCCTTAAAATTGAATAATTAGTAAATATGACTAAATACCTAAATTTCTTTGATTTTAACCAAAAAGTAAACTATAAAAATGAGTTGCTTTCTGGTCTTACAGTAGCTTTAGCATTGGTTCCTGAAGCAGTAGCGTTCTCATTTATGGCCGAAGTTAGCCCACTAACGGGTCTTTATGCTGCGTTTTGGATGGGATTGATTACCTCTATTTTTGGTGGTAGACCCGGAATGATCTCCGGTGCTACTGGTGCAGTGGCTGTGGTTATAGTGGCACTTGTAAAAACTCACGGCGTTGAGTATCTGTTTGCCACAGTTGTGCTTGCGGGAATTATACAAATATTGGCAGGTGTATTTAGATTGGGTAAGTTTATCCGTTTGGTGCCTCAGTCTGTTATGTATGGTTTTGTAAACGGCCTTGCCATTGTGATTTTCATGTCACAGTTGAGCCAGTTTAAAGCTGAGTCTGCTGCTGGTACCTCTACTTGGATGCAAGGAAATCAATTGTATATAATGTTAGGCTTGGTGTTTTTAACGATGCTAATCATTTGGGGATTGCCTAAAATCACCAAAGTGATTCCGGCTTCGTTGGCTTCTATTTTAGTTATTTTCGGCTTAGTTGTAGGTTTTAATATCGACACAGCCACAGTTGGCGATATCGCTTCTATAAAAGGTGGTTTTCCTCCCTTCCATATTCCGAGTATAGATTTGTCTTGGGAGACTTTACAAATAATTTTTCCTTATGCTTTAATAGTAGCTGGAGTTGGTTTGATTGAAAGCTTACTTACGCTAAACCTTATAGACGAAATAACAGGAACCCGTGGGAGAGGAAACAAAGAAGCCTTGGCACAAGGGGTGGCCAATGTAGTTACAGGTTTTTTCTCTGGTATGGGCGGTTGTGCTATGATCGGTCAAAGTTTGATTAATATTTCAGCTGGAGCTAGGGCAAGGCTTTCAGGAATTTTTGCATCTGTAATGCTTCTCGTTTTTGTAATGTTTGGCTCGTCTTTAATAGAGAAAGTTCCGATGGCAGCACTTACGGGTTTAATGATCATGGTGGCCATAGGTACTTTTGAGTGGGTAAGTGTAAAAGTACTCAACAAAATGCCCAAGTCTGATATCTTGGTAATGTTTGTGGTTATGTTGGTTACGGTTTTTATGCATAACTTGGCTCTAGCCGTATTGGTGGGCGTTATTATTTCTGCTTTGGTTTTTGCTTGGGAAAGTGCTAAACGTATTCGTGCTAGAAAATTTATAGATGAGAAAGGCGTAAAGCATTATGAAATTTTCGGACCATTGTTTTTTGGTTCTATTTCAGCTTTTAACGATAAGTTTGATATCGAAAACGACCCAAAAGAAGTTATCATTGACTTTAAAGAAAGCCGAGTGTCTGATATGAGTGCAATAGAAGCATTGAATAAACTGACAGAGAAATATGCAGTTTTAGATAAAACGGTGCATTTAAAACATCTGAGTCAAGACTGTATTGGTTTGCTTAAAAACGCCGAAAAACTTATAGATGTAAATATTATAGAAGACCCAACCTACAAGTTGGCTGTAGATATGTAATGTGATATAAAATGGCATACAAAATTTGCTAGCTTAAATGGGCTAGCATTTTTTTTGTACGATAAGTTAGATGAAGGTCCTGTTTAGGTAGATTTGATAAGCAATAAGAAATAGACAAAATAAAAGCCCAATAGCTTAACGTTATCGGGCTTTGAAAATATATCTATTTATGACCTTATGGGTTTTACTTTAACTCCGGTGGCACCTTTAGGTCCCATCTCGATTTCAAAAGTAACCATATTGTTCTCTTTTACTTCTTCAAGGGTATTGTTCACATGGAAAAATACCGAGTTTTGATTCTCAGAATCTTTGATAAAGCCGTATCCCTTTGAGTCATTGAAGTGCGTAATAACCCCTTTTCTAGTTGGGTCTTCCTCTTCAAGGCTGTCTTTTTTAGGAACACTGATTTCGATATCACTAAGTTTAACTTTACGTTTTTGAGTAGGATCTGGCGGAGTCTCCGTTAGATTTCCCATTTCATCTACATAGATTAACATATCCTCTAGTTTTGAGGTAGTTTCCATGTCTTTTTTCTCTAATCGCTTTTGTTCTTTGTCTTTTCTCTTCTTCTCTTTCTTGCTTCTAACTTCTTTTTTATTAAATGTTTCTTGCGATCTGCCCATAAATACTTATTTGCTTGGTTTAATTGAAAAAAAAAGCCCATCAAGGCTGATAGGCTATTGAATTATATACAGTAGGCGGGTTATTTATTAAGATAACTGCTTTACTTTTATTGCGTTTAATCCTTTTTTGCCTTGTTCTAATTCGAACGAAACACTGTCTCCTTCTTGAATCTCGTCTTCAAGTCCAGATACGTGAACAAAATGGTCTTTACCATTTCCATCTTCGGTGATAAATCCGAAACCTTTAGTATCATTAAAAAACTTGACTGTGCCTGTACTCATTTGAGGGGTAATTTTGGTGATTTTTACAATTTATAAAGGTAACTAAATTTCTCCATAAATTCAGGAATTGTATTGCTTATATTTAGTTTTGACCTCAAGTGGGTTTAATTTCACTTTTTTAGACTTAAAAGAGTGGTTTTAAAATTTAATTATTGCTTTTATTTAGAAGGTTAAGGCTTATTTTTGAAAAAAAATATAAAAATGAAAACGCTCGCTGATTTAATTTTATTAGGAGATTCGCGTCTTTATCAGACTTGTGAGGAAGTTCTGGAGTCGGAACTAGCGGAGGTAAAAAACTGGGTGGAGGACTTAGACAATGTAATGTCTGAAGTAAGGGCTAAATATGGATTTGGCAGAGCAATAGCCGCTCCTCAATTGGGTATTATGAAAAGACTGATTTATATGAATATCGATGAGCCTGTGGTGTTTATAAATCCTGTTTTTACTTTTTTAAGTCCTGAAAAATTCGAACTTTGGGATGACTGCATGAGTTTTCCTAATCTTTTGGTCAAAGTAAAAAGGCATAAAAGCCTAAAAATAAAATTTAGGGATATGAATTGGCAAGAGCACGAATGGCACCTCGAAGATGACCTTTCGGAACTTTTGCAGCATGAGTATGATCACATAGACGGCATTTTGTGTACCATGAGAGCTGTTGATTCTAAGGCGTTTAAATGGCGGAGTTGATATTCTGTGTTTAATTTTATTAAATTGTACATGAAATTAAGGCTTGATTTTTAAGTACTACTTAGTATATAATATTTTGTTAAATTAAAGCCGTACCTTTGTCTTTATTATTCAGGCAACCGCTTTTGGTTGTTCTTAAACTTAATTTATGTCATTTAATACGCTCGGATTATCTCCGTCTATCCTAAAAGCCATTGAAGAAAAAGGCTATACTACTCCATCTCCCATACAAGAAAAAGCCATTCCGGTAATTTTAGATAGAAAAGATATATTAGCTTCGGCTCAAACAGGAACAGGTAAAACTGCTGGTTTTACGCTGCCTATTCTTCAGATATTATCACAAAATCCTCCTGCAGGTAGGAGAAAAATAAGGGCTTTGGTATTAACCCCAACCCGTGAACTTGCTGCTCAAATTTTAGAAAATGTTCGCGAGTACAGTACATATTTAGATATTCGCTCTACCGTAATATTTGGTGGTGTTAATCAAAACCCACAAGTAGCTACCCTAAAAAATGGTATTGATATTCTAATCGCTACGCCCGGTCGTTTGTTAGACCTTCATCAGCAGCGATTATTAAATATTGGTTCAGTAGAAATCTTAGTTCTCGATGAAGCAGACCGTATGTTAGACATGGGTTTTGCAAAAGATATCAATAGAATAATGGCTATTCTTCCTGAAAGAAGACAGAATTTATTATTCTCAGCTACTTTCTCACTTGAAATAAAGAAAATGGCTGCGGGTATTCTTTTTGATCCGGAATTGGTAGAAGCTACCCCAGAGAATACTACTGCAGAGAAAGTGATTCATAATGTGATTCGTGTAGACAAAGGCATGAAAAATGACCTTATTGTTAAACTTATCGATGAAGGCGACTGGCAGCAAGTATTGATTTTTACTAGAACTAAACATGGAGCTAACAAACTTAGCGAAAAGCTTGAAAAAAGCGGCATGAGTTCGGCTGCCATACACGGTAACAAAACTCAAAATGCAAGAACAAAGGCTTTGGATGGCTTTAAGAAAGGTCAAATCAGAGTTTTAGTAGCTACAGACATTGCTGCGAGAGGCTTAGATATTCCATTACTTCCACATGTGGTAAACTATGAGTTGCCAAATGTGCCCGAAGATTACGTCCATAGAATTGGCCGAACGGGTAGGGCAGGTGCTAGTGGCGAGGCTGTCTCGTTGGTATGTGCCGAAGAAATAGACTACTTGAGAGGCATAGAAAAGCTGCTAGACTTACAACTTCCAGTTGAAATCGTTTCTGGTTTTGAGCCTTTAGAAGTAGATCGTCAGCCACCTCCCAAAATGGGCGGCGGACAAAGACCTCCGAGATCAAACGATAACAGAGGAGGCGGCGGTAAGCCAAGACCTAGCGGTGGAGGCGGAAATAGACCAGCAGCAGCAAAAGGGAACAGGCCTTTCAATAAAAATAGAGATACAAAAAGATAATCTTCGAAACCGATCATTTTAATGGTCGGTTTTTTTATGTTTAAGTGTATTTTTTTATAAGTTTAACCCTAAATTTTTTGTATTCATTTAATCTACGGAAATGAGCGTTAAACTTTTTGGTATTTTAAGTAAAATCTTAAGTGTTGTGGTTTGGCTCAGTTCTGGGCTTTTTGGCTTATATATACTTACTTTTTATGCATTGGCATTAACAAATGGTAATTCTGATCAGTGGAATAAGGTGCTGCCTGGTTTGTATGACTCAAGTACGCCACAAGCCACCCAAGGTATCGGTTTGCATTTCGCCGCAGGTGGGTTGATTTTAATTTTAGGAAGTCTTCAGTTTATTAAATCAATTCGAAAAAGCTACCCACAGGTGCATAGATGGGTAGGGCGACTTTATATTTTTGCAAGTGTTTTTGCATCTATTGGTGGTTTGATTTTTATTATTCAGAAAGGTACTATTGGCGGTTGGTTAATGGATGTTGGTTTTGCAGGATATGGCGTTTTGATGTTTGTTTGTGCTATTCAAACGGTTCGTTTTGCTCGTGCGAAAGACTTTGTAAACCACAGGGCATGGGCTTTGCGTTTGTATGCCTTAGCTATTGGTTCTTGGTTGTATCGCATGGAATATGGCTTTTGGCATGCAGCCACAGGTCTAGTTGGGCACACCGATACATTTTCAGGGCCTTTTGACTACTTCATGGACTTTTTCTTTTACTTACCCAATTTATTAGTCGCAGAGTTTTTTATCCGAAAAAAAGTATTTGTAACAAAGTCATATTTAGCAGCAATTGGTTCTTTTTTAATGCTCGCCATGATTGGTTTTATTGGTTTAGCAACCCAAGTTTTTTGGAAGCATTATTGGAGCGAACCCATTTTGAAATGGCTTGGAATTTAAGCAAAAATAAGTTTTATAAATGGCTCAATATAATCTATCAAATATAAAAAAGGCTCGTACTGTATTCTTGTTTTTGAGTGTTTTTTCTCTCTTATTTTCTCTTGTTTTAGTATTTAAAGCATATCAGCCTGAATCGTTTTATAAACACGAATCGGCAGTGCTTGATTATAAAACCGTGGTTAGCAGTTCTCAGGATGGTGGCAGATGGAGAGATAGGCCAAGTTTTTTTGTAGACTTAAAGTTTAAAGACAAAGGCCAAATATATGGTATTTATTTAGGAACCGAATCTGAGGCAAGTACTAGTCAGTATTTAGTAGATATAGAGGAAGAAGTTTTATATGAACTAACGCTAGATAGATTTTTAATTCCGCGGTTTGATGGCCGGAATATGGGAATAATAGAGATGAGAAAAAGCGGAGAATTGGTTTTTAAAGAAGACCTTTTCGAAAATTTATATAGGGCTAAAGTGATGCTTTATATTTCCTTGTTTTTCCTGGTGTTTTTTGTTTGGATGCACTTTCTCTACAAGTCAATCAATAAAAATGAATAAAATTTCGAATTATTTTATACTTTAATATCTCATTTTTTAATACCAGCTTTTACCTTCTAAGCCCATATATTGTCCCAACTTTACAGATTTTGGGTTTACGTCTTTCAGTGTGATTTTATGAACAAAAAGTTTTAACTCAGGCCTCTCAAATGTAGTGTTTCCAGGAAAAAATGGCGAAGTTGCGGGGCTGCCAGAATATATCAAACTGAGTGTACCGTTGTTTTTTAAGTCACCTAGCCAAGGAGTTGAAGCAAAACAACCACCGATATGTTTTTTGTCTAAAATCTGAGTAGTGTTATTAGCAAAGTCATAAACCGTCAGTTGGTAATACGATCTCTCTTTGCCGTTTAACAGGGTGTCTTTCACGGTGTTGAAAATCACTTCGTCAGTGCCGTTGTTGTCAAGGTCAACTACCAAAGGTGACGAATACGTGAAATATTTATCTGGAAATGATTTTACTACTTTGCCAGTTTTTCCGTCCAAAAGCACTCGCTCTGTGCTGCTATAATCAGGGTAGGTGCCTTTGGCAAAGGTCACCATCACATCTAAGGTTTTATCATTTCCATAGAAATGCCCGATGCCTGCTTGTGCGTACATTTCGGTGCCTTCTTGGCTTTGTTCCCAAACTACTTTCAGACTTTTGCCATCTATTAGCTTTACTTTGCCTTCGGCAGTGCACACCACAATATCTTTTTTGCCGTCACTATTAAAATCGGCCAAAATAGGAGGAGATACATAGCCTTTATTTATTGTCGAATCTAAAATGGTGGACTTTGCTAAGTTTTTGTTTTTTAGGTCAGAGAGTTTGCATAAATACAAATGCCCTGCCTTACTTTCTCCGCCACTTCCAAAAATAAACTGAGGGTCGTTTGAATCATCTAATAAAATAGGCGAAAAGTAAGTCTCTTGTTTGTCAGGCATTTCATCATTAGCGATAATTCTACCTGTTTTTCCACTAAAAATAAACAGTTTTCCTGCGGGTCTATCCTTCATTCCAGGAGGAATAATGGCATCACCACCATTGCTAGCTAAGATATCCGAAACGCCATCTTGGTCTTGATCAGGAAGGATTTGTACGTTATAAAAGTTAAACCAGCCATCTGCTCTAGCGGAAAACATGCCTTTTTTACTATAAATTTCCCACAAAAGCTCACCTGTTTTTCCATTTCTGGCTTGAAGTTCGGCCGATCGACCACCAATAATTACATCTGGCGTTTTATCACCATTTAAATCAGCAAATACCGCTGTGCCTACTATTTGATTTCGGGCAGGTGCTTTCCAAAGAACACTACCATCGGCACCATTTAGAGCCAGAATACCATTTTGGGTTTCTGCCCATTCTTGGCCACCTGCCCCCATCACTATGTCTTTAATACCATCATCATTTAAGTCGACCGCCACAGGCGACGAAGCACTTATAGCTTCCGGAATTTCAATATCCCAGTCTTTGTTTGAATTACACGAAAACAAACTCGCTAATAGAGTAACTGCTAAAATCGACTTAAACTTCATAGGTATTTATTGATTTATCCAAGCTTCTACTTCTTCTTTGCTTGGCATTTTTTCATCTATTTTTAATTTTTTACGCATTCCTCCAAGGTCATTAAATACCTTGTTTGCATTTCCTTCTTTTAGTGCTTGTATTGTAAAAAAGCCCATTTTTTGTAAAGCAGGAACCCAAACTGCAGGCACACCTACAGCCTCGTAGTCAGCTACAGTAGCCATTTCTACTTTTTTCTCAGGTCTCATTTGAGGGAAAAACAATACTTCTTGTATACTCACATTGTTAGTAAGCATCATAGTAAGCCTGTCTATACCGATACCAATACCCGACGTAGGAGGCATTCCGTATTCTAAGGCTCTAATAAAATCTTCATCCATCGCCATGGCTTCTTCGTCGCCTCTTTCAGCAAGTCTTAGTTGCTCCTCAAAACGCTCTCTTTGGTCAAGAGGGTCATTAAGTTCCGAATATGCGTTTGCTACTTCTTTCCCGTTTACAAAAAGCTCAAAACGTTCTACCAAACCTGGCTTGCTTCTGTGCTTTTTGGTCAATGGAGACATTTCAACTGGATAATCGATAATAAATGTAGGTTGTATTAGGTGTTCTTCTACCTTTTCTCCAAAAATCTCATCAATCAACTTGGCTTTACCCATGGTGCTGTCTGTCTCGATACCCCATTCGGCACATTTTGCTAAAAGTTCTTCTTCTGTAGCTTTTTCTACATTTACACCCGTATATTTTTCAATAGCGTCTGTAATAGATAATCTAATAAAAGGGCCCGCAAAGTTCAACTCGGTTTCGCCTAACATAAACTTGGTGCTTTCGTGAACCGCCATTGCTACTTTTTCAAATAGTTCCTCGGTAAACTTCATCATCCACTCGTAGTCTTTGTATGCTACGTAAAACTCTAGAGCCGTAAACTCAGGGTTATGGGTACGGTCCATACCTTCGTTTCTAAACATTTTGCCAAACTCATACACACCATCAAAACCACCTACTATAAGTCTTTTTAGGTATAGTTCGTTGGCGATACGCATAAATAAAGGCATATCCAACGTGTTGTGATGAGTTTTGAATGGTCTGGCGGTGGCACCTCCATGAACCGACTGAAGAATCGGAGTTTCTACTTCTAACCAACCTCTATCGTCAAATACTCTACGCATGGTAGATATTATCTTGGCTCTTTTTACAAATATATCACGGTTTTCAGGATTCACGATAAGGTCCACATATCGCATACGGAAACGCTGCTCAGGGTCAGTGAAGCCATCGTGCACTTGGCCACTTTCGTCTCTTTTAACTACCGGAAGAGGTCTTAGAGACTTTGTTAAAATTTTGAATGAACGAACATGAATCGAGATTTCGCCCGTTTGTGTTTCGAAACAAAAACCTTGCACACCTATGATGTCACCAATGTCTAAAAGTTTTTTAAACACAGTGTTGTACATGGTTTTGTCTTCGTCCGGACATATATCGTCGCGTTTGAAGTATAACTGAATTCGGCCCGTTTCGTCTTGTAGTTCTGCAAAAGAGGCAGAACCCATGATTCTAAAACCCATCATTCGGCCGGCCACGGTCACATCCATAAAATCGAATTTATTGTGTGTCCAGTGTTGTAATATATCTCTTACTTTGGTGTTTGTTTGAAATTCTTCTGCAGGATATGGATCTATCCCTAATTTCATTAACTCCTCTCTTTTCTGTCTTCTAAGAATCTCTTGCTCGCTTAATAGCATATTTCGTATTTTTGAATTGCAATAAAAAGTATGCAAAATTAGCAAAATATACCCTAAATTGATATCCTATTTTTTAAATAATAGAACTATTATGGCATAAGACTCATTTTTTTTTGATTATGAGTGTCAATTATTGAAATAATAATTTTTTTAAGCGTTATTTTTCTGATATTTTTGAGAAAAACTAAATTACAATTTAAATGAAATTTACAATCCACCGTCTCATTTTTACAACTACACTATTTCTCGTTTCACTTTTTGCCTTTTCTCAAGGAATCACAATAAAAGGTAAAATAACCGATGCTGTTTTAAAAGAAGGATTACCTGCGTGTAATGTGTACATAAACAACAGTACAATTGGCACAGGAGCAGACCTTGACGGTAATTTTATAATGACCGTTACCTCATTCAAAGAATTCGACTTGGTGTTTTCATATATTGGTTATGAGTCTTTTATAAAAAGAATTATAGCAAAAGATGGAGATGAGATTCTATTAGATGTGGCCTTAAAGCCTTTAGATTTTCAGCTTTCTGAAATAGAGGTTAAGTCAAAGAGAGATAAAAAATGGGAGAAGCAACTCAAGAAGTTTTCAAAGCAGTTTTTTGGGTATAGTTACTTTGCAGACAAATGCGAGATTGTAAATGCTTGGGTATTAGATTTTGAAGAAGAAAAAAACACCTTTAAGGCAATAGCCAATCAGCCTCTCCAAATAAAAAATAATACCTTAGGATATAATTTGGAGGTTAACTTGCAAGACTTTTTGGTTGAAAACGATGCATATAAAATAAAAGGCACGTTTAGGTTTTCGGAGCAAGAGCCTCCCACTAAAGAACAGCTAGAAGAGTGGCTTAAAAGAAGAGCCGAAGCCTACAAGAGGTCATACGTTTCGTTATTTAAATCTATTTTAGATGGTAAATTAGATGAGACCGGATATCAACTTTATGCCGAAAAACCGGGTCAAAATATCAATGAGTTCAGAAGCGATAATTTTGATGTAGAACTAGGCAAGTCGGTGATTCCGTATGTTGCCAAAGACATGGTGAAGTTAACGACAGACCCAAACCTCAAAAGAATAATGATTGCAGGCAATCTTGAGATTCACAATCAAAATGCCCAAACGGAGCTTAAAACTTATGCGGATACTCCATATGCGGTGAGTTGGCTTACGGCAGCCAAGGGTATGGTGCAAGTGGATCTACAAGGTGTTCCCACTAACTCCCAGGATATTTTGGTGTCTGGAGATATGGATTATCTAAAAGTAGCCGGAATGCTACCGATAGACTATGATCCAAAATCAAATGCAAATGATGCATATTTTTTGAAGTTTGAAAAACCAGCAATGGTAGAAAAAGTAGTGCTCCACACAGACAGGTCTGCCTATTATGGCGGAGACAATATTTGGTATAAAACATACGTCAACTATAACTTCAGAAACTACGCGGACTCTTCAAGCAAGATTTTGCATGTAATGTTAGTGGATCAAAACAAAAGTGTTATAAAATCACAAAAACTAGAGATATCGAATGGCTTTGCCTACGGAAATATGGTTTTGCCGGAAGATTTGGTTCCGGGTAATTATTATTTGAAAGCATATACGAACTATATGCAAAACTTCGATCCTAAGTTTAGTTTTGAGCAACTTATACCGGTTTTAGGTCATAAAGAGCACTTTGCAGCTTCACAATCGTCAGTTGAGGAAGAGCATGAAATGGAGAAAACAGTGCAGGTTAACATCACTAAGTCAGATTCGCTCGGAGGTAAAATATCCGCTTTAGCATTTAGTTTTAAAAACCAAGCCGGCGTGCCTGTTATGAGTAATTTCTCGGTTTCTATTACCAATCCAACGTATGATCCTCAACTAAGCACTGAACCTAAAATGGAGGATTTGTACAAAATACCGAGCCCTGAGTCTTTGGGTATAAGTAAAAAGACATTTGGAATGGAAAAAGGAATTAACGTAGAAGGAATATATTTAGACAAAAAAAGAACGCCTTTTAAAGGCAGTTTCAATGTTTTTGTAAATGGATTCCAAAACTTCGTGGAAGGAGTTTCTGATGAAAGCGGTAATTTTAAATTAGAAAACCTGATGTTTTATGGAGAATCTGTGCTTTGGCTTCAACCAAGTTCTAAAAAACAAAAGGATAATATTTTCATTGTAAAAAATGACCAAAATAAGCCGGAAATTAAATTATTGACGAATTCGATTGAAATAAATAAAACTAAACTAGATACGCTTGTTTTTCAGAAAATAAAGGATTTGTCTAAAAATACCAAAGACTCGACTTTTAAAAAGGAAAACCTTAAGAAAATGCTTTATGGAAGGCCAGACTATACGGTGGCTAACAAAGAACTAAATGCCAATAACGGACTTACAGGAATTGTCAATAGTATTTTGAAGAAAGTGCCCAGTATGCAATACAGTCAAGGTGATTTTATAATTAGAGGTGGAGCTACTTCGGCGTTTAATTCCAATGCGGCTTTGATTTTGGTAGATGGAATTCCAGGGGCTTCTTGGTCAAGTCTCAATCCTAATGCCATAGAAAAAATAGAAGTTGTAGCAGGTGTAAATAACATGTACGGCGATTTGAGTAGAAATGGTATTGTTTCGTTTTTTACAAAAGACGAGATCAGTTCAGACGGTATTCCGGATATCGAGGGTTCTACTAAAGTTTTGGTAGATGGACTTGTAAATCCTTTGCCTTTCGAATCTCCTAAAATTCAGATGACTCAACCCGAAAACAAACCGACTTTGTATTGGAATGCGGAGGTCTTAACTGATCAAAAAGGTACGGCCCGTGTGATGTATAGATCGGATTTTCCAAAACAAAAAATAAAAGTTACCGTTAATGGCATAACCCAAAACAATGTTCCCTTTAGTAAAACATTCTATTTGGAATAATCTCAAATTGAGGTAGTTTTGTTCTTTATTTTAATACGCCAATATGCAGGTAATACGGTTTTGTTTTTTTGTTTTCGTTGTTTTATTTCTTTCTGAATGCTCAAAAAAGAAAGTTCCTCAAAAAAAAGAGACAAAGTTGCCTGCCGAAAAAGTTGTTAAAATCCCTAGTAATGAACTACCTAAGCCAACTCCAAAGCCAGTTTCTGAGTCAACGACTAAACCAGCCGTAAAACCAGTTCCGGTAGGTACTTATAAATATGTGGGTGCACCCAAAAGAGAATTTAGAGGGGCGTGGGTGGCTACAATCGCCAATGTAGATTGGCCCTCTCAAAAAAATCTTACTTCAAAAAAACAACAAGATGAGTTTATTTCGATATTAAATAATCATCAAAAAATTGGTTTGAATGCAGTTTTGGTGCAAGTTAGAGCCGCTTCAGATGCTTTTTATGCACGAGGTTCTGAGCCTTGGTCTGAGTGGTTAACGGGTCAGCAAGGTAAATTGCTAGAGCCATATTATGATCCCATGCGATTTATGATTGAGGAATCGCATGTTCGTAACATGGAGTTTCATGCTTGGTTAAATCTAAACAGAGGTGTGCATAAAGGCCCCAGGTCTATTTCAGACAATAATATCACCAAACAAAAGCCTGAATGGTTTATAGAATACGACGGATATAAACTCTACGATTTTGGTATTCCGGAGGTAAGGAAATACATAATTGATGTGGTGGTAAATATTGTGAAGTCTTATGATGTAGACGGCATTCATTTCGACGATTATTTTTATCCGTATCCGGTTGCGGGTGAGGTTTTTAAAGATCAGAATTCTTTTCGGAAATATGGTGCTGGTTTTCGTACCATCGAAGATTGGCGACGTGAAAATATCAATATTTTAGTAAGAGATTTGTCTTTGGCCATAAAACAAGAAAAAAAATGGGTAAAGTTCGGCATTAGTCCGTTCGGGGTGTGGCGAAATCAATCAGACGATAGCAAAGGTTCTCCGACTTATGGCGGCCTAAATTCTTTTGATAATCTGTTTGCCGATACTAAAAAATGGGTCGAAAACAATTGGGTTGACTATGTAGCTCCGCAGGTTTACTTTTCTTTAGAAAATCAAAAAGTACCTTATGAACCTTTAGTCAAATGGTGGAATAAAAACTCAGGTGGAAGGTATTTGTACGTAGGGCATAGTACATATCGAGTAGATGCCAATACTTCAGATTTGGGCTGGAGAAATCCAAATCAAATGGGGAATCAACTTCGTATCAACAGGGAGTTAGGGTTGAAAGGGAGTATATTTTACAATACTTCTTCGCTCATGAAAAATAACTTAGGCTTGAGTGATACTCTAAAAATGTTTTATAGAAACACCGCTCTACAGCCCACCATGCCATGGATTGACAATGTGGCTCCAAATAGTCCACAAAATGTGGCGGCCCAGAGAATCGGGCAAAATGAAGTAAGCATAAAGTGGGAAATGCCTATTTTGGCAGATGACCAAGAAGAAGTCCATAGTTTTGTGATTTATAGATTTTCTGAATTTGAAGGAATTAATTTAAATGATCCTTCAAAAATTATTAAAATTATTAGAAACGTAGGTATATTGAGTTACAATGACAAGGAGGCAAAAAGTTCAGAGGGCTATTATTATATAGTCACAGCCCTAGATAGGCTCAATAACGAAAGCCAGCCTAGTAGTCTTTTTTTACTAAAATAACCTTAAAATAATATGGAACTGCATCAAATTCAAAAAGATCTTCACCGGGTATTTACAGATCTTTACCAAAGTTTGGATTCGTATTCTGACTCTGATTTTCTTTCCAAAAAAGATGAAAGTACGTGGTCTTTGGGCCAAATGTATGAGCATATTAGCAGTGCTTCAAAGAAATTTTTCTTAGCCAATGTGCAGCGGTGTATTGATCAGCGAAAAGGTCAAGATGGCGGCGAAATGACCGAATATGGAATTGGGATGTACAAACTTGGGAGTTTTCCGGATATGAAAATAAAAATTCCTAAAGTTTTTGGTGAACCCGAAATAATACCTCAAGCCAAAGAGCAATATAAAATTGAGATAAAAGAGATTTTGCAAGGCGTAGATGCCATGACAGCACAAGTAGAGCTTGCCAGCGAAACGTATAAAGTTGCTCATCCCGTATTGGGCTATTTAAATGCCAAAGAGTGGTTTCAGAACCTCGAAATGCACACCAGACATCATTTAAAACAAAAGGCTGAACTAGAAAGCTATTTATAATGGAGGAAGTCAAATATCAACTTTATCCAACGTTGTTAAATGCCTTTGGTACTTATTTGGCAGCCCCTTTTCCTGATAATAAAACTACGCTGCTCAATAGAATAAATCGGGTGAATGATTTTGATGCTGAGACACGAAAGAAATTTGCAAAAGGTTCATCTTTTGAAGATGCTGTTTTGAAAAACAAAGCACATGCTTTTGACCAAAAAATGGTAGACGAAGTTAAACTTTTGCTTCCTGAGGTAAAAGTGACGCAATTAAAAGTAAGCTTTATTCATAAAAATATCCGCTTTTATGGCTTTGCAGATGTGGTAGGCGAGGGGAGAGTGATTGATATCAAAACTACTTCCAAGTATCGGCCACAGAAATTTGCCTTTAATTTTCAGACTTTATATTTATATGGCTTAGCTCAAAAAGGGTGTAAGCAAATGGAGTACATTATCTACGATTTTAATGAAGTCCACCAGGAAGTTTACACTTTAGATAATTTCGATTTTGGTTTAATGTTGCACCAAATGGAGCTTTTTACTGAGTTTTTAGAAGAAAATAGAGCAGGAATTACGGATAAGAAAATATTTATAGAGCCCACGCTAGGCGGGCTCTTTGGCTAATTATTACTTTTTGTTTTCGTTGACCTCTTGAATCAAATCTGCTACTAAGCCTGTCCAACCAGTTTGGTGTGCTGCTCCGAGGCCTTTTCCGGTATCGCCGTGGAAATACTCATAAAACAGATAATACTTCTTAAAATTCGGGTCTTTTTGGTAGGTTTCGACATTACCATGGTGTGGGCTAATGCCACCCTGACTCGCTTTAAATAGATTTATTAATCGTTGCGAAATCTTAAGTGCGGCCTCTTTAATAGTTACTATCTCACCTGAGTTAGTCGGATATTCTACTTCATAATCATCGCCATAGTATTGCGAATACTTGTGCAAAGAATCCAAAATAAGGTAATTTAATGGAAACCAGATTGGACCTCTCCAGTTAGAGTTACCACCCATTATACTCAAGTCTGACTCCCCAGGCGTGTAGGCTACAGAAAGGTTTTCGCCGTGGAGGTTAAAGTGATATGGGTTTTCTTTATGGAATTTAGACATAGAGCGTATGCCGTATTCTGACAGAAACTCTTCGGTGTCAAAAAGTCTCTTAAATACCATTTTCATTCTATGTCCTCTTAGCAACGAAAGTAAGTGCGACGCACCTTTGCCGGGTTCGTGCCAGCGAGATATCAAGGAAGCCAAGTCGGGTCTATTTTTCAGAATCCATTCTAGTCTTCTATTGAAGTCAGGCAGCTTAGTCAACAAGTCCTCGTCTATCACTTCCACCGCACAAAGCGGTATTAAACCCACCAATGACCTTATTTTAAGAAACAGCGTGTTTGCATGAGGCGTATGTATTTTATCATAATAAAACTGGTCTTCTTCGTCCCAAAGCCCCATTTCTTGTCCGTCCATGGGCTTGTTTATGGCAGCTGCTATATAAAGGAAGTGCTCAAAAAACTTAGAGGCCATGTCTTGATAAGCGGGTCTGTCTAGCGAGATTTCACATGCTATTTTTAGCATGTTTAAGGTATATATCGCCATCCATCCTGTGGCATCTGCTTGTTGCAATTTTACGCCAGGTATCTGTGCATTTCTGTCAAATACTCCGATATTATCAAGACCTAAGAAACCACCACCGAATATATTGTTTCCGTCTTCGTCTTTTTGGTTTACCCACCAAGTGAAGTTTAGCAGTAGTTTATGGAAAATCCTTTCCAGGAATTTCACATCGCCCACGCCATCGTTCATTTTCTTTTCGGTCTCGTAAACTTTCCAAGTGGCCCATGCGTGTACCGGCGGGTTTACGTCAGAAAAATTCCACTCATAAGCGGGTATCTGTCCATTCGGGTGCATGTAATATTCCCTAAGTACCACGGCAAGTTGCCTTTTGGCAAAGTCAGGGTCAATTCGAGCCAAAGTGGCGGTGTGAAAAGCTAAGTCCCAAGCTGCAAACCACGGGTATTCCCATTTGTCAGGCATAGAGAGGATGTTTGCCATGTAGGCGTGTTTCCACGGTCCATTTCTTTCAAAAGCCCTTCCTCTAAACTCAAACGGCATTTTTGGGTCGCCGTTCATCCATTGCTCTATGTTGTAATAGTAAAATTGCTTACTCCACATCATACCTGCAAAGGCCTGTCTCTGTATATCTTTTTCTTCTTGCGAAGCTATATCTTTTTGTACTTTTTCGTAAAAATCGTCAGCGTCTTTTAGTCTATCTTCAAATGTTTTATCAAAATCGGCAAATGGATCTTTAAGATTGGTTTTGTCCGAAAAACGAAGTTCTATCGTTACAGAAGAGCCTGCTTTTACCTTTTTTTGATATTTGGCAGAAGCCTTAGTGCCTATTTTATTTGAATTAACCGCAGTTTTTTTACCTCCTATTATATATTCATTAATGCCGTCTTTGAGAAACTGCTCATCGTTTTCACGGCCAAATACTCGCATTTTGTTTGTTTCGTTTTCACAAAATATAAGCTCATCTGCATCTTTGCAGTAGAGTTTCATGCGGTCAAACAAACGGTGCGATACTTCAATTTGACTATTTGCAATGCCAGATAGAATTGGTTTTTTTTCGAACTCTTCGTAGCCCCATGACCAGGTGTTTCTGTACCAAAGGGTTGGTAAAATGGTCAGTGGAGCATCTTTGGAGCTTCGGTTATGGGCCGTTATTTTTATACAAATATCGTTAGCGTCTACTTTGGCATATTCAATAAATATATCGAAGTAGTTATTTTTTTCAAAAACTCCGGTATCCAGCAGTTCAAATTCGTCTTGAGCTTTACTGAGGTTTTTGTTTGTTTTCTGTAGTAATTCATAAGGGAACTCGGCAATCGGATACTTGTAGAGCATCTTCATGTAGGAGTGGGTAGGCGTGGAGTCTAAATAGTAATAGAGCTCTTTTACGTCTTCTCCGTGGTTTCCTTCATTATTAGTCAGGCCAAATAGCCTTTCTTTTAGAATTTTGTCGTTGTGATTCCAAAAAGCCAAAGCAAAACAAATGTGTTGCTTGTTATCTGAAATACCACCTATGCCGTCTTCGCCCCAGCGGTAAGCCCTTGATCTCGAGATGTCATGTGAAAAATAATCCCAGGCATCGCCATATACACTATAGTCTTCTCTAACTGTTCCCCATTGTCTCTCAGATAGGTATGGGCCCCATTTTTTCCAACCTTTATTGTCCGGTCTTTCTAATAATCTTTTTCGTTCTTCGGTTGTATTCATAGGTCTTTTCTTAGATAATAGGAAATGCAAAAATAAAAGCGATTGCCTTTATCGCAAATTTTATGACTCTAATCATGAAAAAGGTATGTTATTTCCTTGATATCGTAATACTTTATTTTGTTTTCGACTTCTATTTTTAATCTTCCGTCATTTATTACATCCACAATTTTTCCGCCAAAGGGGCCATTTGAATCCGAAAACTTTTTTTCTTCGTTAAGCCAAAGAAGATTGTCCATGTATTTTTCTTTCAAAACACTAGTTTTATTTTCTTTTAATAAAAAATAATTTTCTTCAAATACCCCTAAAAGTTTTTCTATGATACGGTCTCTATTGAAGGACTTTTCAGGGTTTTGGACTGCCAGGGAAGTACTTTTCGGGTTTTCGAATTCTGTTTGTAGAATATTTAAGCCGATTCCAACAATGGCATGGCTGAATTTTTGTCCAGAAATTCCGGTTTCTATCAAAACTCCTCCTACCTTTTTTTCGTTGATATACATATCATTCGGCCATTTGATTTTTATATTTTGGTTAGAAAAAAAGGATAAAGTTTCAAAAATAGAAACAGCAGTACAAATAGAAAGATTAAATTGGTTTTCAAATTTTAAAAAATCTGGGAAAACTATTATCGACATTAAAACGTTTTTACCTGTATCGCTTTGCCATTGATTGCCTCTCTGTCCGCGTCCGGCTGTTTGGTGGTCGGTTACAATGACAGTTCCGTCAATTGCCTCGCGGTTTTGAATCTTTTCGGAAGCAATGTCGTTTGTAGAATGACAAGATGTCAGATATATTTGATTTTTACCAACAAATGAACTTTTGGGCTGAATTTTGAGCAAAATATTTTTAAATTAGCGTTTTATTATGTTTTTGGTGATGTAGGGTAAAATTACTTCCATACCGCTCACAAAAATAAACAATTAGATATCTTTTAATGAAAAAAACAAAACAAATTTCGAGCGAGCAACTTTGCGATTTAGTAATAAATGGGATGCAAGAAAAAAAAGGCTTTGACATCGTTCGAATGGACCTCAGAAAAATACATAATTCTATTACTGACTTTTTCGTGATATGTTCTGGAAGTTCTGATACGCAAATAGATGCAATCGCTTCTTCTGTTGACGAAGAAGTTTTTAAAGGCTCCAATCAGGATCCTTGGCACAAAGAGGGGATTCAAAACAAAGAATGGATTTTATTGGATTACGTGGATGTAGTTGTTCACGTGTTTAGAAAAGACCGTAGAGAGTTTTACGACATTGAGTCTCTGTGGGGAGATGCTGAAATTGCATATTATGGCGACACGCTTAAGCCGTCGTCTGTACCATTAAATTAGTAACAACACTTTTTATTAAGTTTTATGTCTGATAATAACAATTCGCCATTAGGCAAACCAAAGAAAAAATTAACACCGAATCCAGGAGGCTTACAAGGTTGGCTGGTGGCTGCACTTATCATGGCTATTATTGGTCTAGTGTTTTTTAATAATACTGCTCGTCTGAACAGTATCGATTACAAAGACCTAGAGAAAATGGTAACCGCTGGTGATGTAGAAGAGGTTTTCGTAGTGAAAGGATCAAATACTGTAGAGATTAGTTTAACTTCTAACGCCCTATCAAAAGGCGAATACAAAGAAAAACTAGGGAACAATAAGTTTTCGACGGGCCCTCATTTGATGGTTTCTATCGTTAATGAAAATACCTTCATGCAGGATTTTAATGAGTTTTTGAATAAATCAGAACTCCCTGCTCAGGTAAAAGATAATCTTTATCCAAAACCTGTTACCAGAAGTGACTACATGAGTATGTTGCTCAACTGGTTGCCCCTTATATTTATTTTTGGATTGATGTATTTCCTAATGTCACGTATGGCAGGTGGAGGTGGTCCTGGTGGAGCACTATTTAATATAGGGAAATCTAAAGCAGCACTTTTTGATGCTGACAATAAGGTAAAAATCACATTTGCTGATGTAGCCGGATTAGATGAAGCCAAAGAAGAACTTACGGAGATAGTTGAATTTTTGAAAAAACCAGGCAAGTATACTGAGCTTGGTGGTAAAATACCCAAAGGAGCCCTTTTAGTAGGCCCTCCTGGTACTGGTAAAACCCTTATGGCGAAGGCTGTAGCGGGCGAAGCAAGTGTTCCGTTCTTCTCACTTTCTGGTTCTGATTTTGTAGAAATGTTTGTGGGTGTTGGTGCAGCTAGAGTAAGAGACTTGTTTAAGCAAGCCAAAGAAAAAGCACCTTGTATCATTTTCATAGATGAGATAGATGCTGTAGGTAGATCAAGAGGAAAAGGCTCAATGCCGGGCGGAAACGACGAAAGAGAAAATACCTTGAACTCCCTACTGGTAGAAATGGATGGGTTTGGGTCTGACTCGGGAATTATAATATTGGCTGCTACTAACCGTCCAGACGTATTGGATTCTGCCTTACTTCGTGCAGGTAGATTTGACCGTCAGATCAGTGTTGACGTTCCAGATATTTCAGGAAGAGAGGCTATTTTTAAAGTCCACTTGAAACCAATTAAGTTTGCTTCAGAAGTTGATCCTAAAAAATTAGCGGCTCAAACTCCAGGTTTTGCAGGTGCTGAGATAGCCAATGTGTGTAACGAAGCTGCTTTGCTTGCGGCAAGAAGAGGCAAAAAACAAGTAGAAATGGTGGATTTTCAAGACGCCATCGATAGAGAAATAGGTGGTTTGGAGAAAAGAAATAAATTGATATTACCAGAAGAGAAAGAGATTGTTGCCTACCACGAAGCAGGTCATGCGATCACAGGTTGGTTCCTTGAACATGCCAATCCACTTGTAAAAGTGAGTATTGTGCCTAGAGGGATAGCAGCTTTAGGTTATGCTCAATACTTGCCAAAAGAGCAATATCTGTATCGTACAGAGCAGCTTTTTGATGAGATGTGTATGGCCTTGGGTGGCAGAGCTGCTGAAGAGGTTGTTTTTGGGAAGATTTCCACGGGAGCTTTGAGCGACCTTGAGAAAATCACCAAAATGGCTTACAGTATGGTGACCATATATGGTATGAATGACAAACTTGGTAATGTTTCATTTTATGATTCAAAAGGCCAAAGTGAGTATTCGTTTACCAAACCTTACTCAGAGAAAACAGCTCAGCTGATAGACGACGAGGTTAAGAAATTAATAGACACGGCTTATGTGAGAACGCTCGAAATGTTAAGAGATAAGCGTGAGAAATTAAATATTCTTGCTTTAGAGCTTTTAAAAAGAGAAATATTATATCAACATGACCTTGTGGAAATTATTGGCGAACGTCCATTTGACAAGCCTACGGTTTATCAAGAGTTTATAGATAAGAAAGATGTTTTGCCTGAGGTAGTTGCAGAAGTAAAGGAGGAATCTGATACTGAGCCTACTGAAGAATCTAAAGCATAATAAAAACATTAAAACCCGACTTTATCGGGTTTTTTTATGTTCTGTTCATATCTTTATTGATAATTGAAAACTAAAAAAACTGCTAGCTGACATAGTATGGCATTTTGTTTGCAATGATGTGTCTGAGAGAAAACATTAGTGCTTGTAAATTAATGGGTATTTGATAGTTTTTCTCTAAAAATAATTTCCTGATATGCAAAAAATAAAACTAATAGCCATACTCTTGATTATGGCTTCCAAGCTTGTTGCTCAAGACATTTATCAAACCGAAAAAGTATTTATTCAGACCGATAGAGAGTCTTACCTAAAAGGAGACACTATTTGGATGTCAGCATCTGTCTACGATGCAACTTCACTTTTGCCTTCTATTCAGAGCGGTATCGCTCATATAGTGGTTTATAATGAAAAAAATGCACCTTTGGCTCACCTCAAAGTAAAACTAGAAAATGGTAAGGGCGATGCTTTTTATCCAATTCCTAAAAATCAAAGCGGCACTAAAATTCAAATAAAATCATATACAAACGTGATGCGTAATTTTGAAGAGAAGTACTTTTTTGTTAAAGACATTTCTTTGAATTCAACTCCTGCAGCAGTTGCTACTAAAAATGAGCTTAATCCTAAAGTCCTGTTTTTTCCTGAAGGCGGTCATATCGTAGATAATTTGACTTGTAAGGTTGCTTTAAAAGCACATGAGTTTGGTAAAATACCCAAAACCTTTGAAGGGAAAATAGTAGACTCAAAAGGTACAATGGTTACTACTTTCTTTTTTGATACCCAGGGCTTGTCTACTATGTTTTTAAAGCCTGTTTCGGGTGAAAAGTATTTTGCGGTTTATAAACTTGGAGATAAAGAATATAAAGACGAACTGCCCGCAGCAGAGCCTTATGGTTTTGTATTGGCGGTTGACAATGTGGTTTTTCAAGATGGTGCACTAGTAGATGTGTATTCTAATCTAAACGAACCCCAAAAACTGACTTTGATAGCACAGCAAAGGGGAGAAGTTTTAACGAGGATTCCTTTTGAAACTACCTCTACGCTCCATAGATTTAATCTTGATGGAAAAAATATCCCATTTGATGGCATTGTACAAATCATGATTAAGGATGAATCAGGCAAAACTTTAAACGAGAGATTGATTTATCATAGAAAAAACAATCCATTTAAAACTAAAATAATTAATTATAAAAATTCACGTGTTTTTAAGGGCAGTGTGAGTTTTGACCTAGAAGTTACTGATAACAGCGGAAAAGCGGTTTCAGATGCTGACCTTAATGTAGCTGTAGAGGATATTGCATATTCTAAAAATGGATCTGATTTAAGCTTAGAGAAATATTTAAAATTTGATGCTGACCTAGGTGAGATTTCGGTAAATACCGACTCAATTAAATCACTTGAACCAACTATATCTAAGTTTTATTTGGATAACCTTATGTTGACTTTAAAATGGCCAAGAAAATCAGGTGATCAAAAGTTTTTAAGCGAGAAAACGCTTATGCTTGAAGGAAAAGTTTCACTAAACGGCCGTTCTTTCGGTGCTGGACTTTGCCACTTATTTTTTCAAGACAAAGTGGGTTGGTCTTCATATGTAGCCGAAACTGATGGTAGAGGGGTATTTAAGGTCGCTGGTTTTTGGATGGACTCTGTTAAGATTGTAGCTACTGATGCTTTTGGTACACAATTGGACTTAAAACTTGCCGAGGAGTTTGTTCCAGGGGTAGCGTATGATAATTCAGCTTTTGAAAAAATAGATGATGAGACATTATCTGAAGCTGATTTGAAATCAAATGCCATTCAGCTTGAAGAAATAGTAGTTAAAAGTACAGTTGATTTAAAGAATGATTTTAGAAGGAAAGCTTATGCTTGGCTTCCGGATGCAGAGTTTGTACCAAATGCGGAGGAATTATCTAAGTTTGATAGAAGTATCAGTTTGGTGGAGTATTTTGTAGGGGAATTGAATCATCCTTCCACTGCAGATTCTATCACTAAGACAAAGCTAAAAACGGCTGTTTATATGGATGGTAAACGAGTGCCACAGGATTTTATCACGTTAGTAAAACCTTCAGATATTATTTTGATTGATAAAATCACCAATGCGGCTAAAATTAAAAAAATGGGGGAGACTTCGGTTTCTGTGGTTAATATTTTGACCAAAAAAGATAAGAATGTTAATACCGTTTTTAAATCTCCTAAAACCATCACTTGGCTAGGAGCCGCAGCTACGAAAGAGTTTTATTCGCCTACTTACAAGGTGCGAGTTTTAAATAGACCGATTGACAAAAGAAAAACCTTGCACTGGGCTACAAACCTAAAAACGGATGCGGATGGAAAGGTTAAAGTTAGTTTTAGCAATTCGGATACCTCAAAAGCATATCGCGTTATAGTAAACGGTAGCGATGAAGTTGGACACTTCTTTAATTTGGAACAAATATTAAGATAAGTAAAAAGCCGAGGTTCAGAATCTCGGCTTTTTTGTTTTTTAGTATCCTACACTTGTGTTGTCTGCTCTTGGGTCTGAGGCCCCTTCTAGAATTCCGTCTGGCCTTTTTAAGATACAATCCATTCGTCCTAAGCTTCCCGACATTTCGTCCATCTGATAGCTTTTCTTTTTTAGTTCGTCCAATGTTTTTTCGGTAAAAGCATTTTTTTCAAAAACTGTTCTGTCTGGTAACCACTGATGGTGAAACTTAAGTGCATTTACGGCTTGCTGCATGGTCATGCCGTGCTCTATCACGTTAAGTATAGTCTGATATACCGAAGTAATAATTGTGCTGCCGCCGGGTGTTCCTACGGCCATCAAAAACTGCCCGTCTTTTTCTACAATAGTTGGAGTCATAGAACTCAACATGCGTTTCTCTGGTGCTATTTCATTTGCCTTTGAACCTGTAAGACCAAACATATTAGGTACTCCTGCTTTTACACTAAAATCCTCCATTTCATTGTTCATTAAAAAGCCCGCTTCGTTTACCACTACTTTGCTACCAAAGGCTCCGTTTAAGGTTGTAGTTATCGATACCGAATTGCCATCTTTGTCTACCACCGAATAGTGCGTGGTTTCGTCAGATTCATATCCTGGCACTACGCCTGCACTCACATCGGCACTTTTAGTAGCTAAGTTTTCATTGAAGTCAGAAAAACGTTTTTCTAAATAAGCTCTACTTATAAGTTCAGTAATAGGTACTTTAATAAAGTCAGAATCTCCCATCCATTTTGCTCTGTCGGCATAAACTCTACGCTCGGCTTCAATCATCACTTGTGTGGTTTTTGGCGAGTTCCACCCCCATGTTTTGATTGGGTAGGGTTCTACTAATCTCAGTAACTGCATCAAAGCCACTCCACCACTTGACGATGGCGGCATGGTGATAATCTTGTAGTTTTTGTAATCAGAAACTATGGGCGTACGCCACACAGAATGGTATTTTGTTAAATCTTCCATTGAAATTATTCCACCGCCATTTTGCATTTCTGCTACAATTTTTTTTGCTACTTCACCTTCATAAAAACCCGCTCTTTTGTGTTCCTGGATAAGTTTGAGTGTTTTCGCCAAGTCTTTTTGTATGAGTAAGTCACCTTTTGCCCATTTACTACCATCAGGCTTGATGAAATACGGCGTGTTGGTTCCATTTACCTCTTTAAATACGATGGTGTTATTATTTAAACCAAATGCTTCTCTTTCGGTCATTACTACGCCATTCTCTGCCAAAGTTATTGCAGGTTCTAGCAACTTTGCCCATGAAAGCTTACCCAGTTTTTTATGAAGCTCCACCATGCCATCTACCGAACCAGGTACCCCACTGGCCAAGTGGCCTTTGGTACTTAGACCATTTATTACGTCGCCATTGGCATCCAAATACATATCTCTGTGGGCTTTTAGAGGTGCTTTTTCTCTAAAGTCAAGCGTATAAGCTTTTCCTGCTTTATCTCTGATAACTGCAAAACCACCCCCTCCAAGATTTCCTGCAAAGGGAAAAACTACGGCTAATGCAAAGTGAGTCGCTATGGCTGCGTCAATGGCGTTTCCTCCTTGTTTTAAAATATTAATCCCAGCCTGAGATGCTTCGAAATGTGCAGAAGCCACCATTCCGTTTTTACCCATTACGCCTTTTTTGTCTGAGTAAAAAGGTTTGACATTTAGGTCTTCTTCAAAAAGGTTAAAAAGATCTTTGCTTTCGTTGTTTTTTGTAACGGTTTTGCCCGTTTTACATGAGGCAAAATTTAGCACCAAGAGGGCTACAATTGCGAGTTTTTTATTCATAGTCTTAAGTTTATTGATTTTGCTTATTCCTTCGGTCAGCTATATTTACCGTTAAGTTAATAAATTAAGGGCATTTGTAAAATTGTAGGCAAATTATCCAGAAAAAATACCAAAATTTACCCTGATATTTACGCTATAAATACGATTGAAATTTATGTTGTTGTTTATAAAACTAGCTATAGAAGCCATTCGTTTTGCATGGCAAGCCCTAAGGTCCAATTTGCTCCGTACGGTACTCTCATTATTGGGTGTAACGGTGGGTATATTTTCGATTATTGGGGTTTACACCATGGTAGACTCATTGGAATCAAATATTAAGAATAGTTTAAGCAGTGTGGGTGAAAGAACCATCTACGTAGATAAGTTTCCGTGGCAGTTTGGCGATGGCGAATATCCATGGTGGAGATACTTTAGAAGGCCAAAGCCTAAATATTCGGAGTTTAAATATTTGAAAGAAAACTTAGAAAATGCTCAAGCAGTGACCATTTTAGATTATACGATTACCCAAGCTCGAAGAGAAAATAGTAGTTTTAATTCCCTTTGTCAGGGAATCACCTACGATTATAATATTATTTCGGATGTGCCAATTATTAACGGGAGGTATTTTACTACTTCAGAAATAGATGGAGGGCGAAATGTAACCGTAATTGGTGGAGATGTAGCTGAAACGCTCTTTGGTGATGAAGACCCTGTGGGAAAACAGATTAAACTCAAAGGTGAAAACTTTACAGTCATAGGCGTGCAAGAGAAAAAAGGAAAGCAACTGGTAGATGTAGGGGGAAATCCAGATACGAAAACCTATATTCCTTTTGTGAAACATAAACGTATGTTTAGTTCAGGTAATTTATACGGAACCATATCAATCCAAGCCTATGAGTCTGATTTAGGCATGGAGAAACTTGAAAGCGAGATTCGAGGCAAGATGAGAACTATAAGGGGTTTGAGGCCATTAGAAGAAGATAACTTCGCTTTAAATAGACCTGATGCTGCTGCCTCATTTTTAACTGCAATATTTGGCTCTTTACGTACGGGCGGTTTCGTAATTGGACTTTTCGCTTTGCTTATTGGGGGTTTTGGAATAGCCAACATTATGTTTGTATCAGTAAAAGAACGAACAAACATCATCGGAATCCAGAAAGCTTTGGGAGCTAAAAATACCTTTATCTTATTTCAGTTTCTTTTTGAAGCTATTTTCCTTTGTTTGATAGGAGGATTTTTCGGTTTACTAATCGTTTATTTGGCTAGTTTTATCAATTTGGGTACTTTAGATATTGTGCTTACCAGTTCAAATATCATTTTCGGAATTACCATTTCGTCTATCATTGGGATAGTTTCGGGCATTATTCCTGCTAGTCAGGCGGCCAACCTTGATCCAGTAATTGCCATCAGGGCAAAGTAAAAAATTCAATTAAACCGGGTTAAAAGACCTTAAATAATAAAGCGTTTGACCAAATTCAATTTGATCAAACGCTTTTTGCATATATAAATATATCTTTCTATTACATTTTTTCTGGAACACCAATTCCCAATAAGCTCATTGCGTGTTTGATAGTACCCGCCACTTGGTTTATTAAGTTTAAACGCATTGTTTTAATATCCTCGTTTGGTTCGTTCATAACCGAATGCACCGCATAGAAACCATTGAAAGTTTTAGCTAGCTCATATGTGAAGTTTGCAATAAGTGCCGGTGAATATTCTGCCGCCGCTTTTTGAATTACGGTATCATAGTCATTTAATAAAAATACCAACTCCGCTTCTTCTTTGTTTAAAACTACTTCAGGATTAATTTCTAAAGAACCTGAAAATTCTGCTTTTCTAAGAATTGATTTGATACGAGCGTGCGTGTATTGTATAAATGGACCCGTGTTTCCTTGAAAATCTATCGATTCTTCTGGATTGAAAAGCATTCTTTTTTTAGGTTCTACTTTTAATAGGAAATACTTTAATGCACCCAAAGCAAGCATCCTAAATAGGTTTTGAGCTTCTTCTGACTCAAAGTCTTCTAGTTTTCCTCTTTCTTTGGTAGTTTCTGCTGCGGTTTCTATCATTTCAGATACCAAATCGTCGGCATCTACCACAGTTCCTTCTCTCGACTTCATTTTTCCTGTTGGCAAATCTACCATTCCATACGAAAGGTGGAAACAGCCGTCAGCGTAAGTTCTGCCTAGTTTTTTCATGATTGCAAACAAAACCTTAAAATGATAGTCTTGCTCATTTCCAACTACCCAAATTGACTTTGAAGAATTAAAATCTTTGAATTTTAAATCAGTAGTTCCTAAGTCTTGCGTAATATATACTGAGGTTCCGTCACCTCTCAAAACTAACTTATGGTCGAGGCCTTCCTCTTCTAAGTTTATCCAAACGCTGTTATCTTCTTTTTTATAGAAAATGCCGTTTGTTAGGCCTTCTTCTACCAAGTCTTTTCCTAACAAATAAGTGTCTGACTCATAATATGTTTTATCAAAATTAACCCCTATTTGCTTGTAGGTTTCATTAAATCCTGCATATACCCATTCATTCATTTGTTTCCAAAGGGCGATGGTTTCTGGGTCATTTTGCTCCCATTTTATTAGCATGGCCTGGGCTTCAAGCATAATCGGAGCATTTTTCTTTGCTTCGTCTTCAGTTTGCCCACTTGCCATAAGTTCCGCTATCTGTTCTTTGTAAGCTTTGTCAAAAGCTACATAATATTTTCCTGCCAAATGGTCGCCTTTTATTCCTGCCGCCTCAGGTGTTTCGCCGTTTGCAAAATGCTGATATGCCACCATCGACTTACAAATATGAATACCACGGTCGTTTACCAAACACGCTTTGGTTACGTCATATCCGGCTGCTTTTAATATTTCGGATACCGAAAAACCTAAAAAGTTATTTCTCAAGTGCCCTAGGTGCAGTGGCTTGTTGGTATTGGGAGATGAATATTCTACCAAAACCCCTGTGTTTTTTTTGGCGATATTGTGCCCCGGAGTAGTTTTAGAAAGATCTATTAATGCCGCGGTCCAAATATTAGGATTCAGTTTTAGGTTTAAAAATCCCTGAACAACATTGAAGCTTTCAATTTCTGTATTGTTTTCTTCCAAAAACTTTCCGAGCGTTTGGCCTATTTCAGCTGGACTTTTTCTTAGACTTTTTACCAAACCAAAGAATACATAGGTATAGTCGCCTTCAAAATCTTTTCTTGTGGGCTGCAATGTTACCTCTTCTTTTACCTCAAAAACCTGTTCAAGAGCAACTTTTACGATGCCGCTTACCTTACTTACGATATCCATTTTAACTTTCGTTATTTTAATAATTCTTGCAAAATTACACTTTTTTGTGATGCTTTGCCTTTACCAATGGATTAATTCCTTAGTTTTACAGAAAAAGAAGATACAATTTTATGCTACAATCAATGACGGGTTTTGGTGCTGCTTCTCAAGAAAATGAGAAGATGGCTGTTTCGGTAGAAGTTAAAACCCTCAATTCTAAGTTTTCAGACGTATACTGCAGACTTCCGAGAAGTTTTTCGAGTAAAGAAATAGAGATAAGGAATATTCTCCAAAAAGAGCTTGAAAGAGGTAAAATGGAGCTAGTGCTTAATGTAGTGCCCAAAGACGAAAATTCGGCAGGTACAACCGTAAACCGAGCATTGGTAAAGGCCTACTTCAAAGACTTAATGGCTACTTCAAACGAGTTAGGTTTTGAGGCAAGTCCCACTGAGGTGCTACGTATGGCTTCAATGATGCCCAATGCCTACAATACAAACGCTGCAAGCTCTGAGGAGATTGAAGATGAATGGAAAATGATTTCGGGTGTTATTTATGATGCCATTAAAAAGTGTCAAGAATTTCGACTTCAAGAAGGTCAAGTTACCAAACTTAAGTTTGAAGAATATATTGATATTATAGAAACGCATTTAGATGCTGTAATAGAGCAAGACCCTAAGCGATTGCCTGTAATAAGAGAGCGTTTGGAAAAATCTGTCGCTGACTTTATTAATAATGAGAATTTTGACCAAAATAGATTTGAGCAAGAATTGATTTATTATGTAGAGAAATTTGATATTTCAGAAGAAAAAGTTCGTTTAAAAAATCACCTTGATTATTTTAGAAAAGAACTTTCTGAAGCTTCAAATGGTAAAAAATTAAACTTTATTGCTCAAGAACTAGGCAGAGAAATAAATACAATTGGCTCAAAAGCAAACGATTCGGTAATCCAACGTTTGGTGGTTCAGATGAAAGATGAACTAGAAAAAATCAAAGAGCAAACCATGAATATTTTGTAAGGATATGGAAACACTGTTGGCATGGATTCCTGGGTTATTTCTGGGTGTTGCATTGAGTGCAGGTAGTGGTTTCCGTATTTTTGTTCCTTTTTTAATCTCCAATCTTTTTACCAAGTTTGGCTTAGTTAGTGTTTCACCTGACTTTGCCTGGATGGCTTCCAATACCACCACAGTTGTGCTTTTAGTGGCATGCGTTTTTGAGATTGGAGCTTATTACATTCCTTTCATAGATAATCTTCTAGATACCATAGCACTCCCTGCTTCAGTTGTTGCGGGTACTTTGCTCACTACTCAGTTTCTTAAAGTTGACGACCCAATGTTGCTTTGGGGATTGGGGATATTGGCTGGGGGAGGAGTGGCTGGAACTGTTCAGGCGGGGACTTCGCTTTTGCGGTTAGGCTCTACCAAGTTTACGGGTGGTTTGGGTAATTCTATATTTGCCTCTATAGAAAACGTAGCCGCTACCATTATTTCTCTTGCGGCATTTTGGCTGCCACTTTTCGTAGGCATAATCAGCCTATTATTTTGTTTTTGGCTAATCAGAAAATTATTCAAAAAGAAACTTACTCCCCAATAATTGAAGAGCATTTAGCTTCCGTAATCACAAAGTGAGACTGTGCACTGCCAATATTAGAAATGGCCGCGAGTTTATTTAAGATAAAATGCTTGTATTCTTCCATATCAGAAACAATTACTTTTAGCAAGAAATCAGAACCTCCGGACACACAAAAACATTCGACCACTTCAGGTACTAATTGAATATCTTCTTCAAATTTTGTCAAGAATGCTTGGGCGTGTTCTTTTAAAGAAACATTACAAAAGACTATTAGATTCTTATTTAGTTTTTTGTGATTTAACTCAATTGTATATTTTTCAATATAGCCATCTCTTCGCAATCTTTTGATTCTTTCGTGTACGGGAGTAGTAGTAAGATTTAGCTCAGCAGCTATCTCTTTATTGGTCATTAAACCATCTTTTTTAAGAAGTTTTAAAATCTTTAAATCTACCGGATCTATATTGTTCATAGAAAAATATTCTGTCAGAAAATTAAATTCAGACAAATATATATAATGAACTGATTGATTTTAGACTATTATCCCAAAAAAATAAAAATTTATTTTTCACTAAAAAGCGTAATGGTGTAGTTGAGCAATTCTTGACCGCCGATTTTACCATGTCCCGGAATAATAAACTGTGCTTCGGAAAGTGTCTTTTTGATATTTTCTATAGTTTTTGGCCAAGAAGCAATGTTGGCATCTCCCAAATACCCTTTGGTGGCATTTACTTCTTTTACCATACAACCCCCAAACAGTGTTTTTTCAGAAGGAAAATAAGTCACAATGTTATCGGAAGTATGGGCTTCGCCTAAGTACATGTTTTTAACTTCTTTATTGCCTATTTTTAGCGTTTGAATTTTATCAAAGCCAATTTGTGGCACAGTTACATTCGCTTTTTTTGCGGCCTCTATAGTCAGATTTGAAGCGTAAGATGGCACGCCGATGGCATGAAAAGCTGAAAGGCCTCCAAGGCAGTCGCCATGAAAATGGTTAACAACTACGCCTTTAATTTTAATGTTATTTTTTTGAAGAAAAGCGATTAACAAAACCGCGGTAGCAGAGTCAGACGGCGTGTCCATAATTAAAGCTTCGTTTTTAGAAACGAATATAGCTCCGTTGCATTCCACCTTGCCAAAGCTTTCGGTCTGTAGGTAAGATTTGTGTACATAGGCATTCTTAGTAATGGCTTCAACTTTTAGTTCATCACTTTGCACTGAAAGTTGAGCATCTGAAGGTCTGCATGCGATTCCAAAAAATAATACGATTAAACTAAGGCGTGATAATGTTCTCATTTTGAAAGTTCTTTTGCTCTTTTTTCTGCATTTAATATTCCTGCTACTAATCCTGTATCTACTCCTGATTCACCAAAAGTCTTAAGTGCAGCTTCGGTAGTGCCACCTTTTGAGGCCACAGCTTTAATTAATTCGTCTATGTTCATCTCTGCGGAGTTTATCAAGTGATAGGCACCTAACATGGTTTGTTTTACCAATAGCTGAGCCATAGAGTCTTCAAAACCCATTTGTTTTCCGGCTTCTATCATGTGTTTTACTACATAATAAAAATAGGCAGGACCACTACCAGACAATGCAGTAACGGCATCTAGCATTTGCTCGTCTTCTATGTATACCGACCTTCCGGTTGCGTTTATTAAATTTTCTATTTTTTGCAATTTCGAAAAACCTATACTTTCATCGGCCGAAAAGCCCGTAATTCCCATTCCTAGCATAGCTGGCGTGTTTGGCATGGCTCTTACTACCATTTTGTGTGCCAACTCTTGCTGAATCCGATCTATGTTAATACCGGCCATTATTGAGAGTACTATTTGTGGTTCTTTCAACACCGTTCTTAATTCTGCGGCTACCATCGAAAAGTCCTGTGGCTTTACCGAAAGAATTACCAAGTCATAATCTCCGATTTGCTCATTTATGGTATCTACCACAATTCCCTCTTTGGAGGCTTTAAGCGTTTCACTTCTTTCTTTGCTTTTTTCTATTAAAAGAAGCTCCTCTTTTTTAACTAAATTATATTGAATAAACGACCTAGCGAAGGCCATTCCCATATTTCCACATCCTACTATTGCAATCTTCATATTGTATTCATAAAAAATGCTGAATAGTTTCCGATTCAGCATTTAGTGGTTTTATTTAAATATCTTAATTTTCAATCCATTCTACCATTTCTTTCAAAACGGCATCTGCACTGCCCGCAAAGCCAGCACCTTTGTGTTTTACTTTTCCGTCTTTGTCAATACAAAACTTGGCAGGAATTCCTTCTACACCGTATGCCATGGCCGTTTGGTTACCCATGTCTAATACTGGATTTAGATAAGCAAATCCTCTGTTTTTTGTAAAGTCAGCTACATGTTTAACCCATTTATCTTCGCCTACTCTTTCGAACGTGTTAATAAACAAGAATACTACATTTGGGTTGTCTTTGTATTTGTCCATCGCCATTTTCATTCCAGGAAATGACATGATGCACGGCCCACACCAAGTAGCCCAAAAATCAAGGATAACAGTTTTGCCTCTATAGTCCGATAGTTTAACTTTTTTGCCTTGTAGGTTTACCAACTCAAAATCAGGGGCCAAAGAACCTACGGTGCCCACACTTTTTTGATTGATAGATTGAATAAACATTTTTGCAAAGAAATGATTGACATTTTCTTTTTCTAGTTTATCTTTTAATTCAGTCAAATATTCAAAGTCAACCTCAGGATTAAGGAAATTATTCGCAGCTATTATGCCCGCCAATGAAGTTCCTAGTTCTTTTATTTTTGGAAGAATAATGTTTTTGTTTTCTATTTCAGCAGCTTGATATTGTTGTCTCAAAGCACTTCTTTCATTTTCATTTTTTGCCGCTTGAAACTTAGTCTCAAGGTCGGCTCTTTTTTGACCAAACACCTGCATAGAAGCCATAACTTCGTTAAACTTCATCATGTTTGGCGATCCGTCCACTTGAAAAGTCGCGGCTTTGTCTGGGGTTGCGGAGCCGTCAGCTTTAATTGTAAGGGTTTCGCCACCGTCTAATATTAAGCCAATGATTTGCTCATTTGCAATGTTAAGCTGATAAATACCTGCTTCGGGTATTGAGGTTTTTATTTTAAAAGAATTTCCTGTTATTTCCACACTGTCCACCTTAGTGCCAATGTTTCTTTCATTCATTTTTTCTAAATACACTTTTCCACTTACGGCATTCGTAAGGGTTCCGTTAATATTTAAGGGCAACTTACTGTCACTTACTTGCGAATTACAAGCAGTGCATAATCCAAAAAATAAAAGTGCTAAGGCTGTTTTTTTGATGTTTTTCATTTTAATTTAGTTTTTCTGTCAATATTTCATTGACCATTTTGGGGTCTGCTGAACCTTTTGATTTTTTCATGACTTCACCCACAAAAAAGCCCATTAGTCCTTTTTTACCTTTTTTAAATTCAGCTACTTTTTGTGCATTTTGAGCGATTACTTCATCTGCCCATTCACCTAAAGCACCCGTATTTTTTTGTTGTATCAAATTATTAGACGTTGCCAAGTCCAAAATGTTTCCATCAGGAGAGGCAATTAACAAAGTCATTAACGTTTGAGCAGCGGTATTGCTTATTTCTCCTGAATCTATGGCGTTTATTAGCTCTACTAGTTTCTTTGGTTTTACACTAAAGTTTTCTAATAATAGATTGTTCTCGTTTAGGTATCCTTTAATATTTGAGACCAACCAGTTTGAAACTGCTTTGTAGTTTTTAGTATAATCACATGCTTCTAAAAAATAATCCACAAAAGCTTTGTCTTCCGTTATGGTAAATGCATGCTCTTCCAATAATCCCATTTCGGTGCTCAATTTCTTAAACAATTCATATGGAAGCATTGGCATTTTTTCTTTGGCCAACCTTAAGTCTTCGTCTGAAATAACAATAGGAGCGAGGTCTGGTTCAGGGAAATATCGGTAGTCGTTCATGGTTTCTTTCACTCTCATGCCTGAAGTTTTACCTGAGTCTGGGTCAAAACTTCTGGTTTCCTGAATGATAGTTTCACCTGCTTCTAACATTTTAGTTTGTCGCTCTATTTCATAATCTGCTGCCTTTTGCAGGTTTCGGATAGAGTTCATGTTTTTAATCTCAACTTTGGTTCCTAAAGTAGATGAGCCTTTGGGTTTAATTGAAACGTTAAGGTCAGCCCTAAGCGAACCTTCTTCCATGTTTCCATCACTTATGCCAAGAAACTTCACCATTTTTCTAACCTCTGCCAAAAAAGCACCCGCCTCTTCGGCACTGCCAATGCAAGGTTCTGTTACCATTTCAAGCAAAGGGGTGCCAGCTCGGTTATAGTCCAAATATGTAAAATTAGGATCAAGGTCATGTATAGACTTTCCGGCATCTTCCTCCATGTGTATATGGTGGATTTTTACGCTATGATCTGTAAATGTCTTTCCTTTTTTAATTTTAAATTTTACTTCGCCGCCTAGGCATATCGGATCTTTGTCTTGCGATGTCTGGTAGCCTTTCGGAAGGTCCGGATAAAAGTAATTTTTTCTATCGAAATAGTTGAATTGATTTATTTCACAATTAAATGCTAAGCCTAGTTTAATCGCATATTCTACTGCCTTTTCGTTTAGTTTAGGCAATACTCCAGGGTGTGCCAATGTGATTACACTGATGTTGGTATTTGGGTCGTTTCCAAACTTATTTTGGTCAGAAGCAAAAATTTTACTTTCTGTATCTAGTTGACAGTGTACTTCAAGACCTATAACGATATCGTATTCCATGTTCATAATTTTGACAAAAATAACTTTTTTTGCCCAATGTATCTATATGTAAATAGTCATAAATGTGAAAACAAAAAGGGCAAAGCTGTGAAGCTATGCCCTTTAATATCTTTCTGAAACTTATAATCTTAATATTCCCAAAGGTTATTCTCAAATTCCATTAATTCATACTCTAGCTCCTGAGATTTTTGAAGAGCTTGTTTTGGATTTTTGTAAACTTGATCCAAATACTTGTTTAATGCATTCGATTTCTTTACGATTCTACCGTTAAACAACCTAAGTTCAAACGCATCTGCAAGGTTAATATGCTTAGCTGTGTTAGCCGCATTGTACCAAATACAATTAGGGTTTAATCTAAAATACGACTCTAACTCTTTGTATTTAAACGAAGCCAAAGTCTTTTCTAAACCTTCACTTGTTGCTTCAGCTGGTATTTTGATAGTGATTGATTGAATATCAAAGTACTGTCTTGATCTTTGTTTGTCAAATATCCAGTCTTCCTTGATTTCAATGATATACAAGTCACTTGCAAACATTTCGTATCCATCTACAGCAGTTGTAGCTGCAGGTTTTGTTTCTGTGGTATTAGCTGTGGTTTCACCACCGCCTCCCCAGCCGTCGTCCTCGGTGTCGTTTGTAAATCCAGCATCTATCTCTTCTTGAGATAAACCACCACCTTCAAACTTCTTTGCAAGTCTTTTGTTAAATTCCTCCAAAGTTATTTTAGTGCTAACAGAATCGCTATCGTAAGGCTCTAACACTCCAGCTTTAACACCATCAATAAGGTGTTTGGTGATTTCAGATCCACGTGCAAAAAGCGGCTGATTTTGCTTTTCGTTTAGGTCTAATCTTCTCCAAAGCGTAAGTTTATACATTACATTCGACTCATGTATCGGTCTAAGCGATAGCGGGTTTATGCCGTTGTCAGACTTCTCTTGAGCACTTACAGCGTTAGCTACTAGTAGGGCTGCAAGAACAGATAATGCTTTTATTTTCTTCATTTTTGACAAATTTTAAAATTTATTTAAGAGGAATGTTGACGTTGAATTCACCTACATTCACTTCTTCTATTTCTCCTTTAAAGTTTCTTCTTTCTACTTTATTAACCACTATAAGAAGTCTATCACCCGCTTCAGCTAGTTGTGCCAAACGACTAATGTTAACATTTCCAGACACATTCTCCATTTTATCTACAGGTCTAGTACCTCTTGCGAGGAAAACACTAAAGCTAGAAACTCTAAACTGAGCATCTTCTGGGTTAGTAATCTTAAAGTCCTCATCTGAAATTGCAGAAACGCTTATTATTCTGGTAGAAGTAGCTCCAAGTCCACGTTTAATAACGTCATCTGTTACTCTTGAATTGTTAGCAGAGGCAACTATTGTTGGTTTCGGTACTTTTCTTACTGGGAAAGGGAATGTTTCTAGCGTAATTCCATCGTTATTAACATCCATATTAACCTTTGCAGATGTTGGTACTACCGTAACTTTACCACCACCTCCAGCAATAAATTCAGCACCAGAACCATTAAATGTAGGTTTAAATAAGTTTCCTAATCCTGGAGATGAAACTTGTAATCTATTCGCACATTTGAAATACAAAGGAGGCATCGAAGATGACATAATTTGTACCGAAGGCTTTAATACAGTATATTCTTCTTGTTGTTGAACGGTTTCTGTAGTTCCATCAGGTTTAGGATATGAAATGGTAGCCATGTAGCTTTTCTTTAATTGACCATTTACATCAAATGCACCACCAGAAGTACGAACTTCATAGGTTCCTTTTCCTTCTTTAACTGCTATTGCAGAACCGTTAATACTTATTCTTGGTACAATCGCACTTGAATAAGCACCGATCGCGATATCAGCCTTGTAGGTCTGTCCAGCAACTACTGTTCTTGCGTCTGGTATAACTACTGCAAATATTTTATCAAACTTAATTTCTTTAGCACCTACTTGTTGAGCCAAATTGTCTAAAACTTCAGATTCGTATCTTCTAATTTCAGATTGCTTTTGACTTAAACCTGCCAATGCAGCTGGAACCGGAGTTTGAGCAAAAAGCAGTTCAGCGAAATCTTTACTTTTTGTTATTGCATCGGTACTTTGCATTGCTGGGTCATCTTTACCATCTAAAGCCAAAGAACCCAGTTTCATTGAAGGTACATATTTGTTAATGTCAGCTACATAGTCGATTAATTTCTTTTTTAACTCGTAACCTTTACCACTTTTGGTTGGTCCCACAAAAATGTTAGCAACTTTCTCTTCTTCTGCTAAGTTTTTAATGTTACCAGTTTCTGGATCAATACCGCCCCCAGCTTCTTGAATTATAATTGATTTTAATCCCTCAATATAAGATATTAATTCTCCTGTTTTTTTTCTAACATCTTGTGCGTTAGTATATAACTGGCGATATTCTGGTTTACCACCTGCTTTTTGAACAGCTTCGTCCATAGCTGCCAATGTTCTGTTGTTGGAGTCATCAGAGGCTTTGTTTGCTTGCTGTAAAGAGTTATTAAGCAAAACAAACTTTTGTAATATCGCATTACTGACTTGAAGGGCTAGCATCGCAGTCAGAACAAGATACATCATGTTGATCATCTTCTGACGTGGACTATCATTACCACCTGCCATATTTGTCTATTTTTGAATTTTGAATAAAAATAAAGGGTTGTTTTTTGTGTCTGTTTGTATTAAGAATTGCTTCCTTTCATTGCAGAAAGCATAGATCCATATACATTGTTTAAGCTAGACAAATTGTTGGTAAGTTTACCAAGTTCGCTTTTGAATTGCTGCGTATCTTTCGAAGCGTCTGACATGTCTTGCATAGCAGAAGATAAGTTAGAATAAAAAGCATTCATCGCTTTCAAATGCTTGTTTGTGTCTTGTAATTCAAGTTCATAAACTGCATTAAGTGCACCCATGTTTTGTGAAATCTTTTGAAACTGATTTCTATATTCTTGAGCATCTTTGGTAGCGTCTGACATGCTGATAACCGAATTAACAGCCGTGCTTATAGAACCATTCATTTCAGTTAGCTTAGAAGAAGCTTCTTTGACTTTAGATGAATATTCGTTAGTAGCAACGGTAGCATTCGCTATTTCGCCCATGTTTGAAACCGTTGAAGATAGGCTTTGGAAACTATTTTTTAATCCATCAAAAATGTCTGGAGTAATTTTAGCATTAGAAAGCATGTCGTCCATTTTGGCAGTTAAACCTAAACCAGCAGATGGAGTGCTTGCTACAGTTCTAGTTGGAAGTTCTCCTTTGTAATCAGTCGATAGTTCAGGATAAACTTTTTCCCATTGGTATTCAGTTGTTGGTCTTAAAAATGACTGTAATGCATAAATTAAGAAAATTACCGCCTCAGTTCCTAGTCCAACTGGAAGTGCAATACCTGCCCAGTCGTAGTGCATGATTTTACCCATTGCACCGATAATTACAACTGCTGCTCCGATACTGTAAAAGAAAGGTATGAATTTGTCCCAAAAAAAGCTTGGACCGTTACTTGCTGCCATAGTTAATTATGATTTTCTTTTTTTAATATTATTTAATTTTACTTTTTTTTATTCTCTTCCTGGTACTGATCCTAATCTATCCATTACACATCTAAAACCTATGTATGAGCGAGTAGCTGATCTATATTCGAAAGTTGTAGTACCTGTTTCTAAGAAATAAGCTACATCTTTCCATGATCCGCCTTTTACTACTTTTCTAGGCTCTTCTTCGATATCATACTGAGGATTTAAATCCCAAGTGATAGGCATGTAAGATTCTGAATAAGCATCTTGTGTCCATTCTGCTACGTTACCCGCCATATTATAAAGGCCATAATCGTTAACATTGAATGCGTTTACAGGAGCGGTGTATTGGTAGCCGTCTTTTTGGTAGTTACCTCTGTAAGGTTTAAAGTTGGCTAAGTAGCATCCTTTTCCGTTTGCTACGTAAGGGTTACCCCATGGATATTTGGCACCGTCTTTACCGCCTTTGGCAGCCCATTCCCACTCTGCTTCTGATGGTAGTCTAAATCTTGGAGATTTAAATTGCTCATTTTCAGCTCTGTAGTTATTGTATAATTGAGTTCTCCATTTGCAGAAATACTGTGCAGCATCCCAACTTACACCCACAGCTGGGTACATATCAAAAGCGGGGTTGTTGTAATAGTTTTCTGTTAGTTGGTCACCATTATGGTAGGTGAAATCTTTTTTCCAAACTGTAGTGTCCGGATAAAGTTTTGTCATAATGAACTCTTCACCCAATACTGAGATTGAATCTGCCATGATAGAATTTACAAACATTCTGTATTCATGGTTAGAAATCTCTGTATCGTCCATGTAGAATGGAGAAATAGTGATTCTTTTATTAAGCGTTATTCTCGCTGACATGATATCCTCATCTGTTTGCCCCATAGTAAATGAGCCAGAAGGAATCAAAACCATTCCGCTAGGTGTGGTTTGTTTAAAGCCTTTTCTTGCAGTTGCAACCACTTCTCCATTTCGAATACCATCTAGTGGGTCTGTGCTACTTCCTCCGCTTTTTCCTTTACCTAAGCCCACTTTTTCCATAGTTTTATTGAAAAAACTACAGGATTGTAACATCATTAAGGGAGAGACAATGATGAGGGTCTTTACTAGAATTTTTGAAAATTGCTTGTTCATAATCGAAAACAAGATGATTAATATATTGTAATATGTAAAAATATAACTGCCTAAAAACGACTTTGGGTTTTAATTTATTGTGTTTTAGCTGAATATGCCAACAAAAAAAGAAAGCCTTATTTATGTAAATCATAAATCATGCCAACCTCTTTTAAATTATAACGTTAATAATCCTTTCAGTATTCTTAAGTCTGCAAAAATGATGCCGTTTAATCAGAAGCTATATCTAGGCGTCTTAATTATCGATTTCTTTCCAAACTTTGGAGCATTTAATCCATATCGAAGAAAAATTTCTTGGGATAATGGTGCTTTGGCATAGGCTCCAAAAGTTACAAAATCTATTGCATATCCTACTTTGACTGTATTTCTTAAAAAATTTCCTCCTACCAATACCGATGCAGCGTCTTGCCAACGATAATTTAGGCCGCCCCAATAGGTTTGATTGTAAGTAGCCAAGGCACCAATTTCTGTTGAAACGGTATTTAGGTCACTTTTAACTATAAACATGGGACTAACATCTAACGTATAAGTAACTCCAAAATCCATTTTGCCGGATAGTGTGTATTGTTTTGAATCAGTGGTGATACTTTGATTGTCTGCAACTGTTTGTTTAGAACTTAAAATATTCCGTGCTGATAAACCAATTTGGTAATTGGGATTAAACAACATCACACCTAAATTGAAATTTGGTGTAAAAGAATTTAAAGTAGTACTCGGAATCAGAGGGTCGTTTTTATCTCTCGGGCGGTAATTTTCACCGTTGAGCTTATTATTATTTAGACCTCCCGCAATGCCAAAACTCAAGACATTGGTTCTGAGTTTTTTGTAAAACGAATACGCTAAATGAAACTCCTGATTGCTCTGTACTTTGGTTGTGTTGTTATTTGAAAAGTAAAGTCCTAATCCACCATTTAGTTTGGTAAGGGGTAAGTCTGCCGATATTACTGAGTTTAAAATGCTCCCACCTGGGTCTATGTCTGCATTGTAAGAAGAATATTGCGATCTCCCAATAACTTGAATATTTGTTTTTCCAGATAAACCAGCCGCAGCCGGATTTAGATAAAACTGATTAAAAATGTATTGGGTAAACTGCATGCCAGACTGTCCTTTTCCCAAAAGAGAAACGGAAACGAGGAAAATAGTCAATGTGATTTTTCTCATTTTTTACAGTTTATTAGGAATCTACGCAATTCCGTAAAAATAGAACTAAAAAATCTTAGTTTTATTATTACGAAACTTCAAAATCTACAAATTGTTTGCCTTTTTAACATATAACTCCAATGCACCAGCCATAGACGGGGCATTTGGAAGTGGAGCTTCTATATCAAGGGTAAGGCCAAGGTCACGAATAGCTTTAGCAGTGGTTGAGCCAAATGCCGCCAAACGTGTATTGTTTTGTTTCCACTCTGGGAAATTATGTAAAAGCGAATGTACGCCAGAAGGGCTAAAGAAACAGATAATATCATAAAATACTTCTGTAAGATCTGACAAGTCAGCTGGTACAGTTTCGTAAATGACAGCTTCTGTATATTTAAGCTTGTGTTTTTCCATAATGTTAGGAACCGAGTTGTTTCTAATATTTGAGCATGGAAAAAGGTACTTCTCGTTTTTATTTTTTAAGAAATAAGGCTCTAAGTCTGCCGCTTTTTTTATTCCAGAAAATATCTTTCTTTTTCTAATTGTAATGTATTTCTGAAGGTAGTTTGCGGTCTGTTCGGTCACGCAAAAATACTTCATGTCAATAGGTATTTCTATCCTAAGCTCTTCACAGATTTTGAAGAAGTGATCTACGGCATGTCTACTAGTGAAAATTATGGCCGTATGCTCAAGGATGTCTATCTTTTGTTTTCTGAATTCTCTATGGTCTATTTTGTTGACATCTATGAAGTTACGGAAGTCCACCTTCATGTTGTACTTCTCGGTTAGGTCATTATATGTTAAGGAGCTATCTCCAGGATTGTCAAGTGTAATCAGTATGCTTTCAACTTTTTTAAGCCTATCTGTTTGGTTTTCGGTCGTTTCGCTCATGCAGAAAAAATTTGAAATTTAAATCCGAATGAATTGCATTAATGCATTATTCAGATTTTTTAAGAATTTAAGTGTTAACTATGTTTAAACTTGTTGTTATGTACCTTAAACCAATTAAAGTAGGTAACAATTCAACAATGCAAAGATAAGAAATTAAATAAAGAGTTTTAATATTGCTTGTTCTATTTATGGTAAAATAGATTACCAAGACTCTTAATAAATAAAATATTGAAATTACAGCTGTGGCTATTGTAAGGAAGTTTTCTTTTAAGGGGATAAAAATATTTTGGGCAAATAAAAATACAATTAGTAGTCCACTGAAAAAGAAAACAGAAGTTTGGATAAGTTTAAAGAAATGGATGTCTACCACTTTTTCGATATTAAATAATTTTCCGATTATTTTTATAAAGAAATACTTAAGTACAAAAAGTGTAAATATAAGTATACATACCTTGAAAAAGTTAGTGATATATACGCCAAATGTATCACCACTTTGAAATATAAATCCACTCGAAAATATGTCAAGGCCTTTGTTTGATGACATCATAGTTATAAAGCCAATAATCATACTTAAGAATATCACAAACATCATGTTTGGTCTATCCAAAGGTTTGTTTACCAAGAAACTAGTCTCTTTGATCATGAAAGATGTAAGGTCTTTGAAACTGTAGAACCTTCTGAAAGCCTTGGTGTAGTTATTTGATAAAAAGGTCATCATAGTGGTGGTGATAATGAATATTAGTACCAAACTACTAAAGTATGGAGTAATGTTTCTTGGTAAGAAATTAAACGGATTTTTCTTGGCTGTAGCTGCGGCTATCGAGGTCTCGTTTTTTGGATAGGCCATGTAAACTTGGATTCGCTCCGGATTTTGATGTCCAAAAACGCTCAAAATTACTTTAGGTTTTTTATATGTTTTAAGTAAACTTTCTATTGGTAAAATCTTCCAAGTATCCTTCTTTAGCTTTTCGCTTAGTTTGTAATCTAAAAATAAATAGGTGTTATCTAAATCTGATTTTATTAAAAGGTAACTTTTATGAAAATCTGAAATTGGAATTTCTAGGGAATATACCTCAGTGTCTTGCGAATTTTCTTTGATATAGGGCGTAAATGACTTTAAGTCGGAGTCGTAGGTAGTCCAAAGATATTTATAATCTTGAAGTACCACATATTCATTTTTCGGCCCAACTGTTTCACAGAAGGCGTTTATGAGACTACTAAAGATTAATAATATGGAAATTATGTATTTCAAGGAATAAAAATTTTGTGCAAAATTAATACTTAAATTTTTTATAAAGTCATTTCACAATTTTCTTTTGAGATATTCTGAATAATTCGGGATTTTGACCTCATATGTTTCATGGAAAAGCGATGAGGTTAATAAAAAATCAGCAGTTGATCTATCAGAAGCAATGGGGATGTTCCATGTTACGCCTAATCTCAATAAAGCCTTGATGTCTGGATCGTGTGGTTGAGCTGCCATGGGGTCCCAAAAAAATATCAAAATGTCGATTTTGCCTTCGGCTATCAGTGCCCCTATTTGTTGGTCACCGCCTAAAGGGCCGCTTAACATTTTGGTTACTCGCATGTCAAGTGTTTCTTCCAATAAATTACCTGTAGTGCCAGTAGCAAATATTTCGTGTTTTTGCAGGGTGACTTTGTTGTATTTGGACCATTCCATTAGCTCTTGTTTTTTATTGTCATGAGCTATCATTGCTATTCTTTTATTTTTGGCAAGTGTTCGAGTCAACATCGTTTTTATTTTTTTTGCAAAAATACCACGAATTCAGTTTTATTTAATGCTATTCATTCGTTTTTTAATATTTGCATTTGAATGATGCGTATTTTTAAACCATTTAAAGGGCGACTGCGTTTAAAAATAAAAATCAATATAAATCTGTGGAAAATAATAACTTGACCTCTATCAAAACTTTCGGCGAATTAAAAAAAGCAAAATATAAGTCTAAAAACATCAAAGAGGAACTTAGAGAGAATCTCATTTTTAATCTAAAAAATGGCATAAACGTTTTTGAAGGTATTTGGGGATATGAAAATACGGTTATTCCCGAGCTACAAAAAGCGATTTTGTCAATGCACCACATAAATTTATTGGGACTTAGAGGCCAAGCAAAGACTAGGATAGCCCGTATGATGGTCAATTTGCTAGATGAATATATGCCGATAGTGGCAGGAAGCGAACTTAACGATGACCCTTTTGCTCCACTTTCTAAATTTGGAAAAGATACGGTAGATCAAATGGGTGATGAAACTCCAATAGCTTGGGTGCATCGTTCAGAAAGATACAATGAAAAATTAGCCACGCCTGATGTATCAGTGGCAGACTTAATAGGTGACGTGGACCCAATCAAAGCAGCCACTTTAAAGCTTCCCTATTCTGACGAACGTGTTATTCATTTCGGACTTATTCCTCGTTCAAATAGATGTATTTTTGCAATCAACGAATTACCTGATTTACAGGCTCGTATACAAGTTGCATTGTTTAATATTTTGCAAGAAGGTGATATCCAAATACGAGGGTTTAAACTAAGATTACCGCTTGATATTCAGTTTGTGTTTACGGCCAATCCTGAAGATTATACCAACCGTGGGAGCATAGTTACCCCACTTAAAGACAGGATAGATTCGCAGATTATAACTCACTATCCTAAAACGCTAGAAATAGGGAAGCATATAACCCGTCAAGAGGCCAAAGTAAAAGAAGGTCAAAAGACGGTGCAAGTACATGAAATATTACATAACCTCATAGAACAAGTGGCTATTCAGGCCCGAAGCAGCGAATATGTAGATGGAAAGTCAGGAGTTTCGGCTCGTATGACTATTTCTGCTTTCGAAAACCTTTTGAGTTCGGCTGAGTTACGAGCACTTCAAAATAACGAAAAGACGGCCATTGCTCGTGTGGCGGATGTTTATGGTGCTATTTCTGCTATAAATGGAAAAATAGAATTGGTTTATGAAGGTGAATTAGAAGGACCAACTTACGTAGCTCAAAGTTTGATAGGAAAGGCTGTTAGGGAAGAGTTTCTGAAGGTTTTTCCTGATATTGAAAAAAACAAAAAAGCAAAGAATAGCGTCAATCTGTATAAAAACGTAGTAGAGTGGTTTGGTGCAGGCAATACCTTGGATTTGCTTTCGAATGAACCACAGAAAGATTTCCTCAAAAAGTTGAATAGCGTTACTGGGCTTTCTGACTTGGTAGATAACATAGTTGGGAAAGTTACTCCTGCCGAAAAAGTATTTTTAATGGAGTTTGCTCTGCATGGAATTGCAGAGTTTTCATTGATTTCAAAACAACAGTTAGATGAAGGTTTGGTCTTCAAGGATTTGCTCGATAGTATGTTAGGAAGCGATGATTTTGGTTTAAATGACGAAATAGATAATTATTGATTTTTGAAGGCACATTATTTTAAAATAGACCAGTTTGAGGTTCCATTTAGAGTGCAAGTGGACGAGCTGCCCTATTTTTATAATAAATACCATTATCACCCTCAAAATCAGCTCACATATATAGAAAAAGGCACGGGTACTTATTTGATTGGAAACAAAATCGGTAGATTTGCAGAAGGCGATATGTTTGTTTTAGGCAGTCATTTGCCCCATGTTTTTATGTCTGATGATAAATATTTTACTGACCAGCAGTTGGGTGTTCGGTCAGTAAATGTTTTTTTTACTCCCGATTTTTTCTCTGATAAAATTCTTTTTATTGAAGAACTTTCGGCATTCAAAGATTTCATAAGCCTTACAAAAGCAGGTTTGCAATTTAATTCTTTTAGCAAAAAAGAAATACTGAGTGATTTGCCACAAAAAGAAGGTTTCTCTAGAATCGTATGTTTTCTTGAAATTATAGAAAGCCTAATTGCTTCCAAAAATAAAGCTTTAGCAATAGACGTGCTTTATAAAATGGAAGAGCCCAATCCAAAAATGGAGAAGTTGTATCTGTTTACTTTTGAAAACTTCAAGTCCAAGATATCTCTTAGCGAAGTGGCTGATTTAGCGGGCTATTCTGAAAATGCTTTTTGTAAGTTTTTTAAGAAAAATACAGGGCAAACTTATGTTAATTTTTTAAATGAAGTCCGTATATCTCACGCACTTTCACTTTTACAAGATCCGCTAAAGTCAATCACCGATGTGGCGTATGAAAGTGGCTTTCAAAACATGTCTAATTTTAACCGACAATTTTTTAAAAAGACAAATATCAATCCTAAGACTTATCAGCTAAAGCTACATTCGCTTTAAGAAATCATCTCAATAGTAGGAGAGAGCCTGCTAATTTAACAGCGTCTCCTGTATCACTCGTAGCTTTAATAACGTAGTTATATACACCAGCAGGAGCCTTATTTACACCATTTTTCTCTGACCCATCCCATTCGTCTGTCAATGCATTGGCATTAAAAATAGTGCCTCCCCATCTGTCATAAATGGTATACGAACCACTTGCTAAGAATTTCGTGTATATTTTAAAAGTCTCGTTATTGCCATCTCCATTTGGAGTAAATGCATTTGGTGCAAATATGCCCGGTGGTACTTTTACGGTTATAGTGTTTGAGTACGAATATGTCTGTTGGTTACTACCGTATTTTGTGTCATAATATTGTACACCCCTTACTCTGAATTTTACTTCCGAAAATTTTGATAGTTCTATAATTTTTGCAATATCGTAAATTAAATCACCTGTAATTCCTTTTACTACGAAAGCATTCACATCTTCATCAAATAGTTCCACATCATAAGTTTGAGGTGTAGCACTTGTAAACATAGAAGCTGGAATTTCATAAGGAGTCCAGTTAACGAAATTCTTTGTTTGTGATGTTAGAAGGATTGTACAAGCAGGGTCTGAAAAATCAGAAGTGATTCCACATTGGTCTTCAATTTTGTACTTATAACAATACGCTTTTTCTGTATCGGTAATAGATACATCCAAATATGAATTGACGTTAGTTGTAGTTAATTGTATAAAATTTTGGCTATTATTTTCTGCTCTGAAAAATGTGTATTTATTCGCTCCAGTACTGCTACTAGTGGGGATATTAATAATGGCTTTAACGTCTTTGTCATTTATTATATCATAAGATACATTAAATAAGTAATCAGGCTTTATTGAAGTAGCCATAGATTTTGGGTCTACCGTTATCTGTGGTGAAATCACTTTTATTGGGTAACTAGTTGTTCCCAAAGCAATGTTTTGATAGGTTGCCGAGATAAAATATTTATATTTATTGGTACAATTAATAAATTTATCCGTGTAATTAAGAGTAGTTTTTGTAGCCAATGGTGGGGAGCTTCCGCATGTGGTACATCCGTCTTGGTCTTTTTGTAATTTTAATGTTAGAGGTATTCCAGCTGGAGAAGTAGGTAAGTTCCATCTTAAGTCCGCCTCTGTGGTACTATTTAGCGTTGCTTTGAGGTTTATACTGCAAATTTCATTTTTCGAATACTCTGCGGTATTACAAGTATTTATTACTTTGGTTCTGAAGCAATATCTTTTGGTTGGATCTAAGCCAGTTAGGGTGGCAGTTTCGTTAACGCCATCGGCCAATTCTGACCAAGTTCCGCCGCCTAGTCCATCATCTACTTTTCCTTCTATTTTAAATACCTTTCCTGGTTGAGGAATTGAGTTTTTGAATGTAATTAAAGCACTTTCACCTAAGTTTTTACCTTCTAAGGTGGTTATTAGCGTAGGTACTTGTGCTCCTGCAGCAGGTGCTTGAAAAGTTTTGATACTATTTTGACACTCTCCATTGTTGTACCTGCCAGTAACTGTTACTTGAGAAGTAGATGATGGTAAAAGAATGCTTTGGACTCTCGTAATAGGTAAACTTTCTGAAGCAGTATTTATTTCAGGTCCAAAACTACCATTTCCCCAATCTATTTGATATCTATCATAGCTGTTTTCGTATGCTGGCTCAATTGTTATTTGGGCAGGTTGGCCAGGGCAGATTTTAGTAGTTACCTTTGGTGCTAATGTGTTAAACATCTTGTGTGTTAGACAAGTTAAATATTTTTGACCATTTTTTTCACCAGTTACTAAATACCAATTAATTCCAATTTGTGGTACAACACTTAATTTTTTATTTGCTGGAAATGGTGTGCCAGTCGCGGTGGTTAAATTAAAATTATTGTCAATATTTGTATAAAGTACTGGATTGTCCAAAATAATATTATTGAAATTAGGGTCTTTAATTACTTCCGCCTCAACGGATAAAGGGTTACTGCCGTCATAACAAGCTACACCGGGTGTTAATGAGAATTTACCAGCAATTATGTATCCCGCAGGCTTACCTGTAGGTGTGCAAATTGATGGCTTTGGAGGCGTAACATATTGTGCATTAACAATGTGACTGCACACCATTAGTGCAGTAAAACCGATTATGCTATTTAATATATTTTTGTAGGACATGCTCTATGATAACTTATTATATTCCAACTCAATAACTGTGAATGATAATAATAAATCAAAAATCATGCCTGATTTTGATATCTAAATTGCGGTTAATTTAAAGTAATCAAAAGAGAGAATTAGCCTTGTTCTTTGAAGAAATGAGGGCTTTGTGCCCGTTTAATAAGTTTTTGGTCTAATTTTTGTTCAATAGCAAAATCTTCCTTTTTTTGGAAAGTGATAAAAAACTTAACACGTATTTTTTGCTAATATTACTTTTTTGTTAATTCTTTGTGATTACAAATAAAATAAGTTCAGTATGAAAAATAAACTCAAACAAATCGAGGTAGAAGTAACAAAGGAATTAGAATCTTTGGGCTCAATCGGTGCACACAAAAAAGATTTAAAGAAAGCGGTACAAAAAGCTGCTAAAATTATTGCTAAGAAAATAATTAAAGTTAAAAAGAAAGAAGATAAAAATGCGAAGAAAGCATTGAAAGCTACAAAAAAGCAAGAGCCAAAGGTTTGGAAGAAAGAAGAAAAAAAGGCTTCAAAGTAAATTTTCGAAATTATTGATGACTCATATTAAGGTTTTATTTTGGGTACTGATTTTTGCTAACCTATCATTAGCTAATGCCCAAAATAATTCCGTTCTTATTACCGAAATATTTGCCGATCCCACACCAAGCAAAGGTCTCCCTGAAAAAGAGTTTATCGAAATCTATAACAATACCAACTCCGTAATCTCATTATCCGGATATACTTTAAGATACAGCAGTTCCAATGCTGTTTTTCCAGATGTTGTTTTAAATCCCTCAGAATATGCAATTGTTTGCCGCAAAGGATATGAGTCTGAATTTAGCTCCTATGGCAAAGTTATTCCCCTTTTAAATTTTTCGCTTTTAAATTCTGGGACCTTATTAGTCTTAGAACAAGCGGACAAAACACTTTCACATTTTGTAAATTATGATTTTTCTTGGTATTCACCAGGTTTGGACCAGGGTGTTTCTTTAGAAATGAAAGATTTGAATCAACCTTGTTTAGAAAAATCTAATTGGTCGTCTTCTGTAAACCCATTAGGCGGCACGCCGGGGCAAGTAAATTCGAACCAATCTATAGTAATAGATATGGAAGGGCCTAAATTAAATAGTTTTAGTTTAGGAGGTAGAAACTTGCAGTTATTTTTCAATGAAAAGTTAAAGCTACCAATTGATAATTCAAGTTTCGTTTCTTCAGATTCATACTACCAAGTGGAAGATATCTCTTTTGATAAATATGAAAGGAAGACTCTTACCCTAAATTTAAAAAATCAAATTCGGTTAAACGATTCTTTTGAAGTTCAGATTTCCGGTATTGAAGATTGTGTAGGGAATTTGGCAAAAGACATCAAAATCTCACTTTTTAATTTGGTGCCGGCGGATAGTGGCGACGTTTTATTGTCGGAGGTTTTATTTAATCCTTTTTCTGGAAATCATGATTTTGTGGAAATATATAATGTAAGTAGCAAAAAACTAAATCTTAAAAATTGGTATTTGGCAAATAAAAATAACCTAGGCGAAATATCGAGTACAAAAACACTTAGTACTTCAGATTTGTATTTAAATCCAAAATCATATTTAGCCTTTACCACAAACAAAAACGAATTGCTTTCTACTTATTCTGGAATCGGGAAAGAGAATATTATTGAGATAGCGAGTTTGCCTGCCTATAATTTAGATGCAGGCTCGGTGATTTTGATGAATGCCAGCAAAGAAATAATGGATGAGTTAGACTATTCGGAATCTTTACATAATATAATGATAAAAAATCCGAAAGGTGTTTCATTAGAAAGAGCTTCATTTTTTAGTCCAACTAACTTTCCTGGTAATTGGCTTTCAAGTTCTGCCCAATTTAATTTTGCAACTCCTGGTTTTGAAAATTCTCAAAAGGCAGATTCAATCAATGTTAGTAAAGATAGCTTTGTTTTTGAGCCCCCTATATTTAATCCTCATAATGGTATTGGAAATGAAGTTGCAAATCTTACCTATGTACTTGCCGAGCCTGGAGGACAAGCAACAGTTGAGATTTTCGACAAAAATGGCGTATTAGTTAAATCTTTAGCCAAGTCAGCATTATTGTCCACCAAAGGTGCCTTTGTTTGGGATGGAAAAAATAACGCGGGTCAACTACTTCCTGTCGGATACTATCTGGCGAAAATCACAAAACTTACACGTAATAATATTACTACTTATTTTTCAAAAGTAGTGTTGGGCTCATTATAGATTCTACAATCAAATACATGCTAAAATAGTAATAAATTTTTTACTATTAATCTATGAAAATATTGATTTGAATTAGGATTATTTTTTATTTATTAAAATAATTTATTAATTGTCAAATTAAAAAAGTCTTAATTTTTATTTCTTAAATCATTCATTTTTAAGTTAAATCACTTTTTTTCTAATAAAAGTGCATTTTTTTTTAATTGTTATATTAACAATTCATTTTTTAATATTATCTTGCACTATTCAAACAATAAGTTTGAAGATTTCAATCTTTATTTAATCATTTTAACCAACAAGTTCTATGAAAGTAAAACTTTATTTGAGAGCCTTCTTGGTAGTAATGCTCAGTGCGGCCACATGGTCAACTTCTGCATTTGCTCAAGCAAGGAAAATTAGTGGGAAGGTAGTAGACGCAGGAGATGGTGTTCCTGTTCCTGGGGCTACAGTATTAGTAAAAGGCACTACCAAAGGAACGGCAACGGATCCAGATGGTAATTATTCAATCGAGGCTAACAGTGGGTCTACATTGGTATTCAGTTTCGTTGGATACAAGTCTCAAGAAATTGTTCTTGGAAATCAATCAATCCTTAATGTTTCGCTTTTGACAGATGCACAAGCTCTACAAGAGATTGTAATTACTGGATATCAGCAATTAAGAAAGAAAGATATCACAGGAGCTGTAACTATTGTAAATTCGGATGAATTGAAAGGAGTAAAATCAAGTTCATTTATTCAGAACCTTGCAGGTAGAGCTACTGGTCTTACGGTTTCTACATCAGGATCTCCTGGTGATGCCACCAACGTTCGTATTCGTGGTATAAGTTCATTTACTTCAAATGATCCTTTATATGTAATTGATGGAGTTCCAGTTTTGGATAAATACCAGAACACAATCAATCCAAATGATATCGAGACTATGCAGGTTTTGAAAGATGCTTCTGCAGCCTCTATCTATGGATCAAGAGCATCGAATGGTGTAATTGTAATCACAACAAAACAAGGTAAGTCAGGAAAAGCAAAATTGACTTACAACGGTTCAATCGGTTTCGCTACAGCTGTAAAAGGTTATGACAAAGTATTGAATACGTCTTCAGAATATTATGCTGAAGCAATGAGACGTAAGTTTGGTAACGATCCAACTGCAGTTCCTGCATTTGCTCAAACTCCAGGTAAATTGACTACGTACATTCAGCCAATGGCTAACTCAGTGGATTTGAATACATACGATCCATTGACAAACCAAATCAGTTTGACAAACCAAGCAGGTACTAACTGGTGGGATGAAATGACAAGAATAGCTCAAGTACATGATCACAGCATTAACCTTTCAGGAGGAAATGAAGTGTCTGTATTTAACGTTTCAGCATCATTTTTAAGCCAAGAAGGTATTTTGAACCATACAGTGTTTAATCGTGGAACTATCCGTGCCAACTCAAGCCACAAAATAGGGAAAAGATTAAAAATCGGCGAAAACCTAATGTATGCGGGTAACTATGGTGTAGGTATTGGTTCATCAGGTGGTAATAACAACGAAGGTGGTATTTTAGGAGAATTGATCAAAGCAACTCCAGTTGTACCAGTATATGATATTAACGGAGGTCCCGGTGGTCACTTGACTGCACAGACAGGTAACTTTACAAACCCTACTCAAAGATTAATTGATAACAAAAACAACAATAATACCTACAGAAGACTATTGGGTAACATTTATGCTGAGTTTGATATCATATCGGGCTTAAAAGCTAGAACAAACTTTGGTAGTGATTTAGGAAATGGATGGAGCAGAGGTTTTACATATCCACAACCTTACAGAGTAGAGGGTAACAAGACTGCTAACTCATTTAATGAAAACTGGAACCAAAACTATTCTTGGAACTGGACAAATACATTACAATACAACAAAGCTTTTGGTGAGCATAACGTAGGTGTTTTAGTTGGTCAAGAGGCAGTTGCTAGTAAAGGTAGAAGTATTTCAGGTTCACTTGCAAACTTCTTCGTTACGGATATTAACGCATGGTATTTACAAACTGCACTTGCGGATCCTGCATCAAGATCGGTTAACTCTAGCGGTGGTGAGTCACGTTTATCTTCTTACTTCACTAAAGTGGATTACAGCTTTAATGACAAATATATCCTTTCTGCTACAGTTCGTAGAGATGGATCTTCAAGATTCTTATCTGATGTGAGATACGGTATATTCCCGGCATTCTCTGCTGGATGGAGAATTTCTCAAGAAAGCTTTATGCAAGATCTTACATGGTTATCTGACTTGAAACTTAGAGCATCGTATGGTGAACTAGGTAACCAACAGTTGAGAGATTACAACTTTGCAAGTATCTACGGTGGTTCAGTTGGTAGTACTTTCTATGATATCAACGGAACAAACTCAAGCCCTTCAACAGGTTATGCTTTAAGATCAAGAGGTAATGCTGGAACAGTTTGGGAGTCGTCAATAAACAAAAACATAGGTTTTGACGCTTCTTTGTTTAACAATGCAATTAATGTTGTTTTAGATGTATACACCAGATCTACTAATAACTTATTATTTAACCCTCAACTTCCAGGGACAGCAGGTTCTTCTTCGCCTCCGTTTGTTAACGTAGGTGCAATGGAAAATAAAGGTTTTGACCTTTCGATTTCATACAGAAAGAAAGTTAACAACGATTTAGGCTTTAATGCTTCAGTTAACTTGTCACACTACAAAAACACTGTAAAAAGCGTTTCAGGTGACAACGACTTCTTCTATTCTGACGGTTCAGGTGGTCTAAACGGTCGTTTACCAAACGGTAGTATCTCAATCATAAACAAAGTTGGATATCCAATTTCTTCATTCAATGGATACGTAGTTGATGGTTTACTTAAAACAGAAGCTGAAGTAGCTGCTCAATCAGGTACAGGTGCTGCGTATATCGGTGGATTGAAGTTTAAGGATATTAATGGAGATGGAAAAGTAAACTCTGATGATATCACGATCATTGGTAATCCGCATCCAAAACTTACTGGTGGTGTTAACTTAGCTGTTAATTACAAAAACTTCGATTTAAGTGCATTCGTATTTGGATCATTGGGTAACGATATCTTTACTGGATATTGGATTCAATCTTATTTCATGAACTTTAACTCTAACGTATTGAACGATATCTTAGAGAAAGAAGGAACTGGAAACTATCCAAAAATCAACCAATTGGATGCTTCTTCTCGTAACTCATCTAGCTTCTATATTCAGAAAGGTTCTTATTTACGTCTGAATAACTTACAGTTAAGCTATAACCTTTCTAATGATTTAGTTAAGAAACTTGGAATGTCAAATGCAAGAGTTTATGTTCAAGGACAAAACCTATTAACAATCACGAAATACATAGGTACTGACCCTGCGATATCTAACGCAAACATTGGTAATTCAGGTCAATACAATGATACAAGTATGGGAGTTGATAATGGTAACTATCCATCAAACAAGATGGTGAACGTTGGTGTATCACTTGAATTTTAATTAAAAAAAATATTACATAAAAATGAAAAACTTAATAAAAATATCATTAACCGCGGTAGTGCTCACAACAGGGCTTTACGCGTGTAAAGATTCATTTTTGGACACTCCGCCACAGGCATCTCTTTCAAACTCAACCCTTGCTTCAAATCAAAATGGAGTAAACTCAACTTTGATTTCTGCATACAAAGGTTTAGTAGGATGGACTGGTAACTGGAACGAAACTGCTTGGGGTACTGCTCCTTCTAACTGGGTGTTTAACATTGCATCTGACGAATTTCATAAAGGATCTGAGCCTGGTGATGGCGATTCACAGCTTGCATTTGAGTTGTATCAGTGGAACCCATCTGATGGCGATATCAGATCAAAATGGATTGCAACTTACGAAGGTGTTGTTAGAGCCAATTCGGCCATCAATACAGCAAATGACTATTTGAAAAATAATCCAGCTGATACTAAATTTGTTAATTCAGTAATAGGTCAAGCTACTTTTTTACGTGCATATTATCACTTTGAAGCTTACAAAGTTTGGAAAAACGCTCCTTATTATTTAGAGTCTGATACTGACTTTAAAAAAGCGAACGATAAGCCAATGCTTCCTTTGATAATTGCTGACTTAGAGAAAGCAATTGGTTTACTACCTGCTAACAAAGAGTCTGTTGGTAGAGCTGATAAAACAGTAGCTACTGCTTATTTAGGAAAAGCTAAGCTTTATAACAAAGACTATGCAGGTGCATTAGCAGCATTTAATACAGTAATTTCTTCTGGAAAATATAAACTGTCTGACTGTTTTTATGACAACTTCTCTATTGAAGGAGATAACAACGCAGAATCAATTTTTGCGGTACAGAATTCAGTAAACGACGGTGACGGTGACGGTGGTAACTCTAACTTTGGTGAACGTTTAGCATTACCTCATGGTGATAGCCCTTACGGATGTTGTGGATTCAAAACTCCATCATTTGATCTTGCATATTCATTTAAAGTAGATAGCAAAGGTTTACCTATCTCTAGTAAAGGTGTTGCTCTAAGTAGATTGACAAACACTTCAACTGATTTAGTAGACCCAAGATTAGATTATACTATTGGTCGTACTAACGTTCCTTACCTTGACTGGGGTGTACACAAAGATAGCTGGGTTAGAGGACAAGGATACATGGGATGGTATTCTCCAAAGAAAAATGCACATAGCAAAACTGCTTCTACGCTTTCAGGTTCTTGGTCAGGTGCTCAGTTGTCTGCTTTGAATGTTGAGCTTATGCGTTATTCAGATGTATTGCTTATGGCTGCTGAATGTGAAGTGGAGGCTGGTTCTTTAGAAAAAGCTAGAGAGTATGTTAACTTAATTAGAAAACGTGCTGGTAACTGTGCTCAAGGTAGTTCGTCGCCTAAAGTAGCTATGAACGCCGCTGAAATCACTTGGGCTAAGTACAATGTAGGTATCTATGATGCTGCTTGGACAAACAAAGACGTGGCTCGTGATGCCGTAAGATTAGAGCGTAAGCTTGAACTTGCTACAGAAGGTCACCGTATATTTGACTTGCAAAGATGGGGTATTTTAGAAGCAACAATTTCTGATTATTCAGTAAGAGAGGCGAAACTTATTCCGGTTCTTTTGCAAGCACAAAAGCCAACAGCTAAAAATTACGCTTTCCCTATTCCAGCTACTGAAATCAGTAGAGCATCTGGTAAGCTAAAACAAAATGACGGATATTAATTAATTGAAGTTATTTTTAATATTTTTGTACATGCAAGGGTAGGATATTCCTACCCTTGTTTTTTTAAGTTCTAATTCTGATCTATAAAACTGCCCTTTATCTTTCAATAATATGATTGCTAGATTTTCTGTTTTCATTCTATTCTTGTTTTTTATTTCTTGTAAATCAAAAAATAGTTCAAACCAAGAGGGTTTTGATCTAATTGATTCAAAATCGTCGGGTATTGATTTTGTTAACTTAGTGGAGGATAGAGAAAATTTTAATGTACTTACATACAGAAACTATTATAATGGAGGTGGGGTTGCTATTGGTGATATCAATAACGATGGGCTAGATGATGTTTATTTTACTTCTAATATGGGAGATAATAAGCTTTATCTAAACAAAGGTGATTTGAAGTTTGAAGACATTACGGTTAAGTCTAAAACAAAAGGGAAAGATTCGTGGTGCACAGGTGTAACCATGGCAGATGTCAATGCTGATGGTTTTTTAGATATTTATGTATGCTACTCAGGTGATGACAAAAAGGAAAACAAAGGCAACGAACTCTACATAAACAACAAAGACAATACATTTACAGAAAAGGCAGCGGAATATGGATTAGATGATAATGGACTAACTACACACGCTTCATTTTTTGATTATGACCTTGACGGCGATTTAGATTGTTACGTTTTAAATAACAGCTACAAAGACCCTGAGAGGATCACATTATCCACTAGAAATACTTTTGACGCTGAGGCATTAGGAGGCGACAGGCTATATGAAAATAGAGACAATAAATTTGTAAATGTAACCAAAGACGCCGGTATTTACTCCTCAGATGTCGGTTTTGGTCTTGGGATTTCGGTAGGAGATGTCAACGGTGATTTTTATCCAGATTTATATATATCAAATGACTTTTGGGAAAGAGATTATCTGTACATCAACCAAAAAAATGGAACATTTAAAGAGTCCCTTACAGATGCCATGGAATATACTTCATTGGCGAGTATGGGTTCAGATATTGCAGATTTAAATAACGACGGTCTTTTAGATATTTTCAGTACCGATATGCTACCGCCGGACAATTACAGACTTAAAGCAGCCACCAAATTTGATGAATATTATTTATACGACTTAAAGTTTAGAAACAGTTACTATTATCAATACACACAAAACTGTTTGCAGATTAACCAAGCAGACGGAAAATTTATTGAATCTTCTCAAATATCAAATATTGCGGCCACTGATTGGTCGTGGGGAGCACTGATTTTTGATATGAATCTTGATGGGAAAAAAGATATCTTTGTTAGCAATGGCGTTTTTCATGATATCACAGATTCTGATTTTGCCGACTTTATTGCAGATAAAGATGAAATAGAAAAAGTAGTTACCAAAAGCGGTAAGTATGATTTTAGAGATTTCGTGAAATTTTTGCCTCCAAACAAACAAAAGAATTATGCTTTTATTAATAAGAGCAATTCGTTTATTCCAGAGTTTGATAACCTTTCAGGGGATTTAAATCTAGATCAGGAATCATTTAGTAACGGAGCAGCCTATGGTGACCTCGACAATGACGGTGACCTTGATTTGGTGGTTAGCAATGTAAATATGGAGGCCTTTGTCTACAAAAACAATGCTTTAGATAACAAGAAAAAACACTACATAAAATTTTCATTTAAAGGAGAAGATAAAAACAGATTCGGAATTGGTGCAAGTATTTGGCTTTACCAAAACGGTGCTTTGCAAGTACAGCACAACATGAATGCCAGAGGTTTTCAAAGTGCGAGTGCACCCGAGATTTCTTTTGGTTTAGGAGAAAATACGCAGATTGATTCTGTAAGGGTGGTTTGGCCTGATATGCGTTCGCAGCTAATTTTGAATCCTACCGCGGATAAAAATCATGTTTTAGAAATATCAAAAGCTAGTAAGGGTGGTTATTTGCCACAAAATAAGCCGACGCAATATGTAGTAGAAAGCGACTTTAAAACGCTTCCCAACACGGCTACGCACCAAGAAAACCCGTATGTAGATTTCGACTTTGAAAGATTGATGCCGCATGCTATGTCTACTGAAGGACCAAAAATGGTGAAAGGAGACGTAAATGGCGACGGCAAAGAAGATTTCATTTTGCTACAATCACATGGATATACCGATAAATTATTTATTAATACTGGAAATGGCTTTGTAGAAAAAACGCAACCAGCATTTGATTTTCATAAAAAAAGAGAAAGTACTGCTGGAGCGTTATTTGATGCGGATGGCGACAAGGATTTAGACTTTTTGGTCGGAATGGGAGGGAATCAGTTTAAAGAAGGTCCTGAAAACTTCAAGGCTGAATACTATGAAAATGATGGAAAAGGAAATTTTTCTCTAAAGGCTATAAACCCTTTCAATATAACGGGTCAAATTAGTACTATAAGTCCTGCTGATTTTGATTTAGATGGAGATTTTGATTTGTTTGTAGGAGCAAGAGGAGTACCGGGTGCCTATGGTCTGATTCCAAGAAGTTATGTGTTGAAAAACAATGGAAGTGGAAACTGGGAAGATATCACCAATGAATTTACAGGGCCAATAGGAATGGTGTCTGATGCTGTTTGGTCAGATATTAATAACGATAAGTTTCCTGACCTTATGGTGGTGGGAGAGTGGATGCCCGTAACTGTTTTTATCAATCAAAATGGGTATTTTTCAAATCCTTCTATTTTGCCTTTGAGCAAAGGATGGTGGAATACAGTAGAAGCCACGGATATTGATAATGACGGTGATATTGACTATTTGTTAGGAAACTGGGGTTTAAACATGAAGTTTAAAGCTAGTACACAAAAGCCATTTAATGCCTACGTATATGACTTTGATGATAATAAAAGACCAGATACAATTTTGGAATGGTATACCTCGAAAGATGATATAGCATATCCATTTGCTAGTAAAATGGATTTAACTGCTCAGATGCCAGGCTTAAAGAAGAATACGGTTAAATATCAGGAGTTTGCAAAGCTTACGGTTAAAGATTTATTTGAAGAATCTAAACTAAAGGCAGCAGTAAAGCATTCAGTTGAGAACTTTAGTTCGTCGGTTTTGATAAATGACAACGGCAATTTAAATCTAATGCCACTGCCTTTAGAGGCTCAGCTTTCGCCGGTTTATACGTTTGCCGTTTCTGATATTGACGGCGATGGCATCAAAGATTTTTATTTAGGCGGGAATTTTTACAGGTTAAAACCTGAAGTTGGTAGACTCGATGGCCTTAAAGGAGGATATTTTAAGGGTGAAGGAGCGGGTAAATTTAGATTCGTAAATGCCTATTCTTCGGGGTTAAATGCAATGGGTGAAGTGAGGGATGCTAATTGGTTTGGCGACAAACTTTTGATTTCAAGAAATAACGCGAGTATGTTGGTTTTTGATAAGAAAAACGGTGGGAAGCAATTGTAAAGTTGCTATTTGTGAGTTGGGATACATAGGTTAAATAGTAAAATGAAAATTAATGAAAAAAACAATAAAAGCACTGGCATACTTGATTTTGCTAGGTATGGTTTCTTGTATAGAGCCTTATGAAAAAACATTTAAGACTTCGAGTAATATAATAATAGTTGAGGGTTTAATTACCAATGATTATGCTACCACACCGATATTATTAAAAGAGTCTGTACCTTCTGAAACTGGAAGTAGTAGATTATTGCCCATAAAAGGGGCGGTGGTTAACCTTTTAGTTAATGGTGAATCAAAGATACCTTTAAATGAAAAAACAGAGGGAGAATACTATTTAGACCCAACGTTTAAAGGCGAAATTGGTAAAAAATATAAACTTCAATTTACTACTGCTGATGGCAATATGTATGAATCCACAGAGGAGGCACTGCCAGTTGCTGTTGGCATCAAGAAAGTGTCTCATCAACTGGTAGATAAATTAATAACCGACGCTCAAGGAAATGGCAGAGCTGGTTATAAGCTTTTTGTAGATGTAGATGACCCGGCCAGTCAAGCCAACCAGTATATGTGGGGGTGGACTATTTATGAAAGACAAAGTGTTTGTAAAACTTGTACGGGTTCATACTATTACACTACTCCAGCTCCACTTGGCAGCTGTGTAGAGGATGCAATTTTGAAAAGATATAACAATATTTTTGACTATAACTGTACAGGTAACTGTTGGGACATTGTGAGATCTTCTGATCTTTTCATAAGCCGTGACGAATTTTATAATGGAGGCACGCTAAAGTCTCAATATGTAGGAAAAATACCGGTGTACACCTTTTCGGGAGCATTGGTTGAAATGAGTCAATATTCCATTTCAAGAACAGCATATGACTTCATAAATCTTAGTCTTCAGCAGGGAGTTCAAACGGGTGGTTTGGCAGATACCCCTCCGGCTCAGTTAACAGGGAATATCAAATGTTTGACAGATCCAAGTATCAATACCTCTGGTTTTTTTGTGGTAGCGGGTAAATCAAAATTTAAATATTGGTTAGATAAAGCCGATGCTTACGAAGCGAAAGTAAGTCCACTCGGACTTTTTGGAGGAAGAGAACTTAAGCTAGAACCTGCTGGCCCTAATACCACACGCCCACCTTTGGCACCATGTGTAAATTCATTAACCCGTACTAACCAACAACCCGAAGGCTGGATAAATTAATATTAAAATGAGAAAAAGTTTATTTTTTATATACGCTATCATGATAGGGTTAAGTACCTTTTCATATGGTCAATTTAAGGTATCAGGGGTTGTTAAAGACGCAGATACAAAAGAAGCACTTCCGGGTGCAACCTTGCTCTTTGATTCTGGAGAAAAATCAAAAATTAGCGATGCTGACGGAAAGTTTAATCTTACAGTAAATAAGTCTGATGTTCGTATTACGTGCAAATACATCGGCTACAGCACAAAAGTTACGAGAGTTTTATCTTCAAGTGATCTTAAAGAAATTGAGATATTATTGGAAAAAGAAGATAGCCAATTAGACGAGGTCATAATTAATTCATTGGAAGGTAGCCAAGGCTTTAAAAAGCCACTATTGGGTGTAAATACCTTAAATATCAAAACGGTTAATAAACTTCCTACTGCACTTGGAGAAACTGACATTTTGAAAGGACTTCAAATGCTACCAGGGGTAAGCAGTGTAGGCGAAGCGGCAAATGGCTTAAATATTAGAGGAGGAACTACCGATCAAAACTTAATATTGTTAGACAATGCACCTATTTTTAACCCATCGCATATGTTTGGGTTGTTTTCTGCATTTCCATCAGACGGTATTTCAAATCTGCAATTGTACAAAGGGAATATTCCGGCAAAGTTTGGTGGTAGATCAGCTTCTGTGCTGGATATATCGCTGAGAAATCCTGATCTTAAAAAGTTTAAAATGAATGGTGGTATCAGTGTAGTTTCAGAAAAGCTGAGTGCTGATATTCCAATTATAAAAGATAAATTGGGCTTGATGGTGTCAGGAAGAGCCTCGTTTAATGATTTTGTATTGCCAATAATTTCTCCGAAATTCAAAGAAATGAAATCTAATTTTGGAGATGTAGCGGCTAAGCTTTTTTATAAAATAAACGATAAAAATACATTTTCAATCTCAAACTATCAGAGTTATGATAAGTTCCAAACCGATCTGTTAGGCACTTTTAGTGGTATAAATTCTTCGGCAACCCAATTTAGATATAAAACCATAAACCTAACTGCCAAGTGGAGTTCTGCTATTGGCAAAAAAGGGTTCTTAGAGACCATTTATGTAAATTCAAATTACAAACCAGATATTATTTTACCTGAGGTTAATTCTGAAAATAAAGTTAAGATTTCACAAGGAATAGTTTACAATCAATTTAAATCATCTTACAGGCAGATTGTAAATAATCATACTTTCGAAGGTGGGGTAGATGTAGTTAAATATGATATTAATCCAGGAGTGCTTAATCCAAACCAAAGTACGTCTATTCAACCCAAAGAAACCCAAAAAGAATTTGGCTTAGAGAGTGGTTTATTTATTCAAGACGAAATAGCTATTGGTCAAAAACTTATAGTTTCGGGAGGCTTAAGGTATTCTTATTTTATGAATTTAGGGCCAAGCGAAGTTAGAACTTATGATGCTAATTTGCCAAAATCAGAGAGCAGCGTAGTTTCTTTAGCTAATTTTTCTAAAAATCAAGTTGCAAAAAGCTATGGAGGTTTTGAGCCACGTTTTGGATTAAAATATGAGCTAAACCCGCAAACAAATCTAAAGTTTGGTTATAACCTTTCGAGACAGTATTTGCAACAAATTTCTAATACTACTACGCCACTGCCCACCTCAAGATGGAAACTTTCGGATGCTAACATTAGACCTCAGGTGAGTCAATTGCTAACTGCGGGCATTAGCAAAGACCTTTCCGAAGGTAAGTTCCAGGTAGGTTTTGAGGTATATCAAAGGAATACCAAAGCTATTATTGATTATAAACCGGGTTCAGATTTCTTCTTGAAGAATTTCCCTGAGACTGAACTTCTGCAAGGTGTCAATAAATCATACGGGATAGAATTGATGGCTGCTAAAGAAAAAGGAGTAACAACCGGCTGGATAAATTACACCTACGCCAGGTCACTAAATCAAGTAAAACAAGGGAACCTAAATAGCGAAATGGTTAATAATGGAGCTTATTACCCAGCAAACTACGACAGACCGCATACTTTTAATGCATCATTGGTCATTGGGCAGGGCCTTCATCATGACTTTTCGTTTAATTTTACATATTCTACGGGTAGACCATTTACCTCGCCTCAAGGATATGTGCAATACAACAATAACTTATTTCCGTATTATTCAGATAGAAACAATCAACGAATTCCTGCCTATCACAGGTTAGATTTTGCTTGGAATATTTATAACCCAAAAATGGATCCAAAGAAAAAATTTAAAGGAAATTGGGCGTTTTCGGTTTATAACCTTTACGGAGCTAAAAATGCATATTCAATATTTTATAGAGCAGAAAACCAAGTGCTAAATCCCTACAAGTTGATCATTTTTGGTTCGCCAATTCCATCTTTAGCATATAAGTTTTCAATAAATTAAAATATTGAAAACTATTAAATCCATTTTAGAAAATAGACATTTTTAAAATTGTTAAGTAAAAAAGTAATGAAACTTAAAGGCTATCTCTTACTCATTATAGGTACTGTTTTTTATTCATGTAAGGAAAAAACGCTGTTCGAACAGATTCAATCTGAAGATTCAGGTATAAAATTTTCGAACCGTATAGTAGAAAAAGATTCTATAAATATCCTTGATTTTGAATACGTGTACAACGGTGCAGGAGTAGGGATAGGTGATTTTAATAACGATGGCCTCCAAGATGTTTTTTTTACCGGAAATCAGGTTAGTAACAAACTTTATCTCAACAAAGGAGAGTTTAAGTTTGAGGATGTATCAGAGCAAGCAGGTATAGGTGGAAACGGCAAATGGTGTGCAGGAGTAGTTGTGGTAGATATCAATAACGACGGCTGGCAAGACGTGTACATTGCAGCCACAGTAAATTCGAATCCGAAAGAAAGAGAAAATCTTCTGTATGTAAATCAAGGCCTTAAAGATGGTAAACTAACATTTAAAGAAATGGCCGCCGAATATGGCGTTAATGATAGTGCACATTCCGAAAATGCTGCTTTTTTTGATTATGACAATGACGGTGACCTTGATTTGTATGTTTTAAATAATATCACGAGTCAATATCCGAACCAATACCGACCTAAAATAAAAGATGGTTCAAACCCAAATACGGATACTTTTTATAGATGCGAGTGGGATGCCGATAAAAATCACCCGGTGTATGTAAATGCCTCAAAAGAAGCAGGAATAACCATTGAAGGGTATGGTTTAGGAGTAAATATCTGTGATATTAACAATGATGGCTGGAAAGATATTTTTGTTACAAATGACTTTTTGGCGGATGACCTTTTGTATATCAATCAGAAAAACGGGACTTTTAAAGACATGGCGGCTGAATACTTTAAACACACCGGAAGTTCAGCTATGGGCAATGACGTGGTAGACATCAATAACGATGGACTATTAGATATTTTTGCTGTGGATATGTTGGCCAAAACCAACCTTAGAAAAAAGGTTTTGACCAATCCCAATAATTATCAAATGTATAACTTCAACAAGGAGTTTGGCTATACGTTTCAGTATATGCGAAATACCTTGCAGCTAAATAATGGAATAGATGGTTCCACTTCTCAGCCCATGTTTAGCGAGGTTAGTTTACTGGCGGGCTTATCTGAAACTGACTGGTCTTGGACACCCTCATTGGCTGATTTTGATAACGACGGAAACAGAGATATAATAATAACAAATGGTTTTCCTAAAGATGTAACGGATCGTGACTTCGTGAGTTTTAGAAATAACAACGAGAGGCTGGCTTTAAGGTCTGATATTTTGAAAGAAATTCCAGAAGTTAAAATCAGTAATTATGCTTTTAAAAACAACGGTAACCTCGGTTTTGAAAATGTAACCGAAAAATGGGGTATGAATATTCCTTCGTATTCAAATGGGGCCGTTTATGCAGACTTAGACAATGACGGTGATCTTGATTATGTGGTGAATAATATCAACGATTCTGCTTTTGTGTTTAAAAACAATCAGGTTCAGTTTGACACCGATAAGCAATCACATTTTTTGAGATTAAAGTTTGAAGGAGATGCAAAAAATAGAAATGGAATAGGTACAGTAGCAATCCTAACTTTTGAGAATGGAGAGAAAATTATCCATGAAAACAATCCGTATCGTGGGTATCTCTCTAGTGTTGAGCCTTTTGTGCATTTTGGTGTTGGGCAAAAGAAAATAAAAAGCCTTGAAATTCAATGGTACAATGGCAAGTCTGAGATTTTAACTAATTTAAAGTTAGATCAAGTTTTAAAAGTTAATATCAAAAATGCAAAGCAAGAAACTATTCATACAATACTAAAATCAAAAGGGATATTTCAGGATGTAACCGATAGTTTAAAACTCAATTATGTTCACCAAGAAACCGACTTTATAGATTATAATATTCAAAATTTATTGCCTTTTAAACTGTCTGAGTTAGGGCCTGGTATGGCCGTTGGCGACATAAACGGCGATGGCCTCGAAGATATTTTTGTGGGTGGCAGCAAGGGCTTCAGTGGCATGTTTTTAATAAGAAACGTCTCAGGAGGTTTTAGTCAAAGACCAATCGAAAATACAGGTTTAGATAAAAAAGGTGAAGACCTCGGACCATTGTTTTTTGATGCAGACAAAGACGGTGACCTCGATTTGTATATCTGCCGAGGAGGAAATGAAGCCACCAAAGGCGATGCTCAGTTTAAAGATGCCTTTTATACAAATGACGGAAAAGGTAATTTTACTTTAAGCAGTTCTGCTATTCCTGATTTTGCAGTCAGCACTTCATGTGTGAGAGCGGCTGATTTTGACCATGACGGCGACTTGGATTTGTTTGTTTCGGGCAGAAATGTTCCCGGAGAGTATCCAAAGTTTGTAGATTCATATTTATATAGAAATGACTCACAAACGGGCAAACCGAAGTTTACAGCTATAAACGAGCCTTTATTTAAAGACCTCGGTTTGGTTTGTGATGTGATTTGGACTGACCATGACAACGACGGTTGGATTGATATAATGGTGGCTAGTGAATGGGCGGCTCCGAGATTTTTCAAAAATAAAAAAGGGAAATTTGAAGAGGTGCTTCAAACGGGTCTTGAAAACCTAAACGGATTATGGACATCTGTTAACGCCGCAGATTTTGATGGAGATGGAGATATGGATTACGTGCTCGGCAATGTGGGTTTAAATAACCTTTACAAGGCTTCTAAAACCGAACCTGTAAGAATAGTTGCCAAGGATTTTGATGGGAACGGAAATTACGACGCCATTCCATTCGTATATTTCGAAGGCCCAAATAAAAAAAGAGAATTGGTGCCTTTCAATGGCAAAGACGATGTGAACAAGCAACTTAATAGTACCAGAGGCAAATTCACGACATACAAAGACTTCGCAAATGCTACGTATGACAATCTTTTAACCGCCGATGAAAGAAAAGATGCCCAAGACCTTAGCCTTACTACAACTGCATCGGTGGTTTTAAAAAATAACTCAGGAGGCAAATTTGAAGTAATAGTATTGCCTATAGAAGCACAGTTTAGCCAAACTAACGGAATCATAGTTGAAGACTTCGATAAAGATGGCTCTCCTGATATTTTAATCTCAGGGAATAACTATGGCACCGAAATATCTACTGGCCGATACGATGCCTCGAATGGTGTGTTTTTAAAAGGAAATGGAGATTGTACGTTTAAGACCGTAAAGAATTCAGGTTTTTATGTGCCTTTTGATGCAAAAGCTATGGTAAGTACGTTTAATTCTAAAGGTCAAATCGAGATTTTGGTAGCTCAAAATAGAGGAAGTTTAAAAATATTTAATACGAATTTATTTATGGAGAAACAAAAAGTAGCTCCCAATGCACAATCATATTCGTATCAGTATAATAACAAAACATTCAAAAAAGAGTTGTATTACGGTTCCTCATATTTTGGGCAATCGTCGCGATATGTAGTAATTCCTGCTGGAGCGAAATCTTTAAAAATTCAATAAAATATGCGTTTAGTTTTTTTAGGAGTTTCAGTGTTAATATTTATTTATTCGTGTACCTCAGCCCCTAAAACCGAGGAGTATACACCGCCAGTTGCGAGTGATTTGTCAGGAAAAGAGTTAGCAACCTTGCATTGCGGCAGTTGCCACATGTTTCCTGAACCCGCTAGTCTTCCAAGAAATGTATGGGTCAATAGAGTGTTGCCTAATATGGGTCTAAGACTTGGTCATGGCGACTATATGATCGAGATGATGAAGTATTCGCAAGAAGAAATGTTGGCCATTATGGAGTCTGGGGTATACAGAGAGAAGCCCATTATCGCAAAAGAAGATTGGGATAAAATAGTGGCTTTTTATTCAGAGAATTCTCCGGAGGAGTTGACGGATGTGCCCGCAGAAAAGAAAAATGAATTGCTAAGTTTTGACTCAAATGTGTTGCCAATAGAAGCTTCAGAGGTGGTGATGACTATTTTTGAGCCAACTAAAAAGCAGTTTAAAGTTTCTACTTCTAACCCAAGCATGTTGTACACCTTAGATAACAAGGGAAAAAAAATAGATTCGGCAAATAGCAGCAGCCCAATCACAGATTTTAAAATTGATTCAAAAATAGGCTCTATTGTATTGGAATCGGGTATTTTGAATCCTTCTGACTTAGCCAAAGGCAAATTGGTAATTAGTGGAAAAGCTAAAGTGGAGGGCCTCCATAGGCCTGTAAGTCTACTGAGGTCAGATCTTAATAACGACCTCATCCAAGATTTTGTGATATGTAACTTTGGCAATAACGCGGGTGACTTAATGTGGGTCGATGGTAAAAATCTTGAAAAATATGTTCTTGCCAAGCAGCCTGGTGCAAGAATTGCCTACGAAGTAGATTTTAATAAAGACAATAAAAAAGACCTTTTGGTATTGTTTTCACAAGGAAAAGAAAGCATTGTTTTATTTGAAAACAAAGGCGACCATCGGTTTGAGCCTAAAACTATTTTAGAGTTTCCTTCTTTTTTTGGTTCTACTTTTTTTGAGTTAAAAGACATAGACCAAGACGGCGATTTGGATATTATATATACAAACGGCGATAATGCCGATCTGTCTATCATCAAAAAGCCTTTTCATGGATTAAGAATTTATGAAAATGATGGTAAAAATCAATTCTCAGAAAAATATTTTTATCGCATAAATGGGGCCTCTAAAGTAATAACAGATGATTTTGACCTAGATGGCGACCTTGATTTTGCGGTTATTTCGGTTTTTCCTATTGAAGTTAACGAGGGCTTTTTGTTTTTTGAAAACACCGGAAAATATCAATATAAAGTTTCATCTAAAAAGAATGTTTCGGATCAAAAATGGCTCACAATGGACGTAGCTGATTTTGACAACGACGGCGACAAAGATATTATTTTAGGTGCCTTTACTAGAAACGAAAACACCAACAAGCCGTCTGTACTGATTTTGAAAAATAATCTGAAATAGCAAGTTGCTCCCGGTTTATTTTTTACCTGGCACCTTCATATTATCTTCTTTTTTATTCGATTTAGCTTTTTTGTGTTAAATCGTCTCCAACATTGCTTTGCTTGTCTTAAAGTTTTGGCAGTATTGAAACAAATTGTATAATTTAGGTGCGTCAAAATTAACAAACTAACCGCTTCTTAAATGAAAATTAAATTACTTTTACTTCTTAACTTTTGCTTTTTTGCAGGTTTTGCCCAAACCTCAAAACTTACGGTAGAATATATTATGCGTGACCCAAAATGGTTGGGCACCTCGCCTTCAGATATTAACTGGAGTGAGTCAAATGATAACATTTATTTTAGCTGGAATCCGGATAAAAATAAAGGGGATTCTACATATAAGTATAGCCTAAACTCAAAAAAAATAGAGAAACTAACAGGCAAAGAAGTGTATGAACTGCCGGCATTCTCTGGAGCGTATAGCTTAGATAATGCCCTTAAAGTATACACAAAAAGTGGAGATTTATTTTTGTACTATGTAGCCACAGGAGTTCAAAAACGACTTTCAAATACCACAGCTAGGAAATCAAATGCTAAGTTTTCGGCCGATGGGCAACGTATTATATACCAAGAAGGGTCCGACATTTTTAGTGTGAATCTTAACGGCGGAGACATAAAGCAACACACCCAGTTTGACGCAGGTAAAAAAACAGAACCCAAAAAGAAAAATGAGGAAGAAGATTGGTTAGAAAAAGACCAATTGGCTATGTTTGAGGTATTGGCTGAGCGAAAAGAAAAGAAAGAATTGGCTAAAAAGTCTGCCTATAAACCCAAAGAGCCAAAGAAAATATATTTAGATGGTGGTTCACTTCGTGATTTAGAAATTAGTCCTCGTTTAGATTTTGTAGCCTACACGGTTTTTGAAGCACCTAAAAATGCAAAGAGGGCCATTGTGCCGAGTTATGTGACAGAGTCAGGTTATACCGAAGATCTAAATGCCCGAACTAAAGTGGGTTCGCCAAATGGAAGTTCGATCTCCTATGTATATAATGTGGCTGCAGACACGGTTCTTAAAGTAAACTTAAGCAAACTTGAGGGTATTTTTGACGAGCCTGATTATTTGAAAGATTATCCAAAGAAAGATTCAACAGCCAAGAAAAAACCGAGAGTGGTAAGTATGACTACGTTTATGTGGTCTCCGCTAGGCAGTAGTTTGTTAGGAATAGTGAGAGCAGACGACAACAAAGATCGTTGGATTGTGAAGGTGGACCCCAAAACTGGGGCTGTAGAAACCTTAGACAGGCAAAGAGACGAAGCTTGGGTAGCAGGACCAGGAATAGGCTATGGAAGGTTTGGTTTAACTTTTGGTTGGATTTCTGAAAGCGAGGTGTATTTCCAGTCGGAAGCTTCGGGATATTCGCATTTATATAAAATGAATATCACTTCCAAAGAAAAAATTGCTTTAACTTCGGGTAAGTTTGAAGTTATCAAAGCTGAGCTTTCAAAAGATAAATCTACGTTTTTCTTGACCACAAATGAGGTGCATCCTGGTGAGCAACATTTCTATCACATGTCTGTAAATGGAGGAAAAAGAACACAAGTAACCAGCAAAGTGGGTGCTCATGATGTTTCGGTCTCTCCTGATGAAAAATATTTGGCCATAAGATATTCAAATTCAAACACACCATGGGAACTGTACCTACAAGAAAACAAAGCGGGTGCTGAAATGCAAAAACTTACCACTTCTACCACTGCTGAGTTTAACGCCTATGCGTGGAGAGCCCCAGAGGTGATCTCATTTAAGGCCCGCGATGGGCAAGAGGTTTTTAGCAGAATTTATGTGCCAAAAAAGAAAAACAACAAAGCCGTAGTGTTTGTGCACGGTGCAGGGTATTTGCAAAACGCTCACAAATGGTGGAGTAATTATTACAGAGAATACATGTTTCATAACCTTTTGTGTGACCTTGGTTATACGGTACTTGACGTTGACTACAGAGGTTCAGCAGGATATGGCAGAGATGTTAGAACGGGTATTTACAGACACATGGGCGGCAAAGATTTAACAGACCATGTAGATGCTGCTGGTCTTTTAGTTAAAAAATATGGAATCGATAAAAACAAAATCGGTATTTATGGCGGGTCCTATGGCGGTTTTATTACGCTAATGGCTTTGTTTACTACACCAGACGTGTTTAAGGCTGGGGCAGCTTTGAGGCCTGTAACTGACTGGGCAGCTTATAATCACGGCTATACGGCTAATATTTTGAATGAGCCATTTACAGACAGCCTTGCATACAGACGCAGCTCGCCAATTTATTTTGCAGATGGCTTAAAAAATAATTTATTGATATGCCACGGTATGGTAGATGTTAATGTGCATTACCAAGACGCAGTGAGACTGGCTCAGCGACTAATTGAGCTTAAAAAAGAGAATTGGGAGTTGGCATCATACCCAATGGAAGATCACGGTTTTGTAGAGCCAAGTTCATGGACAGACGAATACAAGAGAATATTAAAATTGTTTGAAGAAAAATTAAAATGAAAAGCTTAAATTTAATGTAAAGTTTTTTTTCAAAGGGGAGAAATTGGCCCAAACTGAGTATGTACATTTATAAGTTTTACCTTTTATTATTTGCAATAAAAACCGCCACGTGCTCATGTAGTTATGAGCATCGTGCCGAAAATTTTGAAATAGAAAAAGTAGATATTGAAAAAGTAGGGGAGTTTCCAAGTCTTATAAATGAAAGCTCAGGGCTTATCAAGGCAAATGAGAACGGTAAATATTGGACCCACAATGACGGTGGAGGCAAGCCGCAGCTATACATGGTAGACGCCGAAGGTTTGATATATGAAACTCTAGAAATTCCCAATGCCGACAATAAGGATTGGGAAGACTTGGCAAAAGATACCAAAGGCAATATTTATATCGGAGATTTTGGAAATAATAATAACAAAAGAAAAGATTTAGTAATCTATAAAAAAGGGAATTTAAACGTAGAAAAATTAACTTTTAGATATTCGGACCAAGACTTTAAAGACAATAAAGATTTGTCTTTTGACTGCGAGGCTTTCTTTTGGGCCAATGACTCACTTTATCTTTTTACTAAAAGTTGGGCCAAAGGCAAAAAGATTTCAAAACTATATGTAATGCCTGATAAACCAGGTGATTACACGCTAAAACCCCAGGATTCGGTTTGGCTGAAAAGCCAAGTTACGGGTGCAGATATTAGTCCCGATGGTACTAAATACGTACTTATAACCTATGGCAAATTGTTTTTGTATGGAATAAAAAATGGTAAAATAAATTTTGGTGAGCCTTTAACATGTTTTAAAATTGGTAAAAACCAAACAGAGGCTGTGGTGTTTGAAAACGATCATAAAATTATTTTTTCAAACGAACAGGGGAAAATCTATCAAATTGAAATTTAACATTGGCTTAACAGCCCTCCGGTAATCTTAGGTTAATTTTGCCATCGAAAATTAAAGGTTTAATAACAATTTAATAAAATGTCTAAAAAAATACTTGTAATTGACGACGATGAGGATATTCTAGAATTGTTGACCTACAACTTGGCCAAAGAAGGTTATGAAGTTAAGTCCGCAGTAAACGGCTTAGAAGGTGTAGAATTAGCCAAAACATACATGCCAGACCTCATTCTGATGGATATCATGATGCCCGTTATGGATGGAATAGAGGCAGGGAAAATTATCAAAACTTCGGAGAAACTTAAGCACATGCATGTGGTGTATCTAACTGCCAGAGCCGAGGAGTACTCAGAAGTAGCAGCTTTCGAAATCGGAGCGGATGATTATCTAACCAAGCCTATTAAGCCAAGAGCTTTATTGAGTAGGATAAATGCTTTTTTTAGAAAAGAGACAGGTAAAAAACAAGAAGACGGAGTTCTTGAAATCTCTGATTTGATTATCAACAAAGAGAACTATTCAGTAACCAAAGGAGACGGTTCGGTGGTTATTTTGCCCAAAAAAGAATTTGAAATTTTATTTTACTTAGCCTCACATCCAAACAAGGTACAGTCAAGAGAAAGTTTACTTCAAAAAATATGGGGTGCAGACATTTTTGTGGTTGAAAGAACCATTGATGTTCACATTCGTAAGGTACGCGAAAAAGTAGGAGAGGACTATATTTCTACACTCAAAGGTGTGGGGTATATGTTTAAAACAGACAACTAGCAGGATGCATTTTTTTTCTTGGATTTGATATTTGAGAAAAAAAATGCAATTTTTACTTCAAAGGGCCTTTCCTTTTTTATTTATTTCAGAAAAATATGTTTCTTTCCCCAAGGTGGATTGCACTTTTATGTGCAGCGTTAATTACCACCATCACGGTGGTTTTCATAAGTTTTGTTCCCCAGACATCTGCTGATATCATGTTTGTAGGTGGCATAAGCTGCTTTATTAGTTCTTTTTTCTTTATATATTATGTAATTGACACCCTTGTTTTTCGTGAGGTGAATAAGATTTATACGACTATTAAAAAGCTAAAAATCCAAGATTTTGATATTGCTAAAAAAACAATTATTAAGAGCATTAACCCGCTATCTAAGCTCAACCGAGAAATTTATAACTACGTTAGTAAAAAACAAGAAGAAATAAATGAGCTCAAAAAAATGGAGACTTTCAGAAGAGAGTTTTTGGCTGATGTGTCTCACGAATTAAAAACGCCAATTTTTGCAGCTCAAGGCTTTGTGCATACACTGATGGACGGAGCCATAGAAGACCCTGACGTGGCCCAAAGGTTTTTGAAAAAAGCGGCAAAAAGTTTAGATGGTTTAGATATTTTGGTGCGTGACTTAGTGGTGCTTACTCAGGTTGAAAGCGGAGACCTTAAAATGCATTTGGCATTGATAAATTTGATTGAAATAGTCAATGAGATTTTTGAACAATTAGAAACTAAAGCAAAAAAAAGAGGCACAAAGTTGTCTTTAAAGCCCAAGTCGCTCGAAAAGGTTTTGGTATTGGCCGATCCACAGCGGATATCTCAGGTGCTAATTAACCTGATAGAAAACGCCATAAAATACGGAAAAGAAAATGGTAAAGTTCAAGTTGCCATAACCGAGGAAGACAAAAAGGTGTGGGTTTCTATAGAAGATGATGGCCCAGGTATTCCGCAAGACCAACTTCCTCGAATATTTGAGAGGTTTTATAGGGTTGATAAATCTCGCTCTCGTGAGACCGGAGGCACAGGATTAGGCCTTGCCATTGTTAAGCATATTCTTAACGCTCACGATTCCAGCATAAGTGTTTCTTCTAAAATAGACAAAGGAACAAGATTTACTTTCCATTTGGCAAAAGCACCAAAGGAAATTGCGTAACTTTGCCCGCTCAAAGGCAAACCAAGCATGGATTTAAGTAGATTTAAGAAAGCACCCCGAAATATTAGTTTAGACGACCTTATAATTTTCGAAAATGAAAATTATGTCGTGATCAATAAACCCGCATTTGTACCTTCGCTTGACGAGCGAACCCCAGATAAGTCCGTATCAATATTAAAAATAGCTCGTGAAAAATATGGCGATATTCAGCTTTGCCATAGACTTGACAAGGAAACTTCAGGTGCTTTAGTGTTAGCCAAAAATCCAGCCGCTTATCGAAACCTTGCTATGCAGTTTGAACATCGCGAAGTACAAAAAGAATATCACGCTGTGGTAAATGGTGTTCATGATTTTGATAGTATCTCGGTGTTTTTGCCCATTGCTCCACTAAAAGACGGCACTGCAGTACGAATAGATAAGCTAAAAGGTAAAATGGCAGAGACTATATTTTTTACCGTTAAGTCGTATTCAAAACACAGTTTGGTAAGATGTATCCCTATAACTGGACGTATGCATCAGATAAGGGTTCATTTGCAATGCCTAAAGGCTCCAATCGTTTGTGACCCTACTTACGGTGGTGATATGATATTTTTGTCTCAAATAAAGAGAAAGTTTAATCTGAAAAGTGAAACAGAAGAGCTGCCTTTAATAAAGAGAGTTGCTTTACACGCCCATATTATTAGATTTAGAGACTTGGATGAAAGCGTGATAGAAGTAACTGCTCCATACGCACATGATTTTGAAGTCTTGGTAAATCAGTTAGAAAAGTCCAAATAGTTTAGGCTTTTGTTAGTCTAATTTGTCGGAGTCTCCCAATAAGAACCCCCAAGCTTTGAGGTCTTCATTTGAATCAAATATAACTTTTAAAATGGCAGTCAGTGGCAAGGCTAAAACTAGTCCTGCTACTCCCCAAAGGCTGCTAAATAGCAACAATACGATAATAGCTGCTAGTGAGTTAATACTTACTTTAGAGCCTACTATATACGGTGTTATGAAGTTGCCTTCTAAAAATTGAATGGCCGCAAAGGCTATTGCAACACCCAATGGATACCAGTAGGAATCTTTGGTGATTAGAGCCACAAAAATGGGAATAGTGGCACCGATAGCAATTCCGATGTAAGGAATTAAAACTAGAATACCCGCAAAAAAACCTAAAAATATAGCATGCTCTATACCTAATGCTAGTAGCGAAATTGTATTTAAAGCTCCAATTATTATAATGACAAGTAAAAGACCCACTAGGTAATTTCTCACCACGTCATTTATTTTTTCTAGAACAACCGATATTTTGTGTTTGTTACCGTTCTTAAATACCTTAAAAACAAATGCTTTAAGAAAATCTCGATACAATAGAAAAAGGAAAATGTACAACGGAAGAATAGAAAAATTTAATAAAAAATTAGAAGTAGTGCCCAAAGTATTCCCCAACAATACAGGAGCATTTTTTAGTATTTCTGTTAAATATTGTTGCCCTTTTTGTAAAAGTTCAAATTTATTAAGTTTAAAAGTTTTATGACCAATTTCTTCTATATGTGTTAGAAGAATGGTTCCTTTTTCTATCATTACCGGAATTAGGCTTTCGAGTTGAATTATCTGAGTATAAGAGAAATAAATAAAAGTACTTAATATCAGTGCTGCTAATAAAATAGCAAGTATGATCGCCAATACCCTTGGGAATTTTCTTTTCTCTAAAAACTCACAAATCGGAAGTAAAAAAAATGAAAGTATACCCGCGAAAATTAAAGGAACTAAAATATCTTTCAAGACACTTAACGCATAGATTATCAAGGCTATCACAATTAATGATGCCGCCAAGTTTTGTATCCGCGAAGTGTCTTTTAATTTAATCATTCTTTACCTCAGCTTGTTTTTTTCTATAGATTCTTATTGAAACCAAAATACTGATTTCGTATAAGATATATAAAGGAATAGCCACCAAAATTTGGCTGATCATGTCTGGAGATGGTGTGATAATAGCCGCCACTATTAATATGACAACAACCGCATGTTTTCTATATACTTGTAAAAACTTAGGTGTAATAACTCCGATTTTGGTTAACACCAATATGGCCATGGGTAACTGAAATGTAACCCCACAAGCTAAAGTTAGCGTAGCAAGTACCGAAATATAAGATTGGATATCAAACTGATTTACGATACTTGGATCTATGGTGAAGTTAACTAAAAAGTTAATAGCAAAAGGAGCCACAACATAGTAGCCAAACATTATACCCATAAAAAATAGGAGTGTTACAAAAAATACAGAGCCTGTTGCAGCACTTTTTTCGGAGACTTTAAGGCCTGGCTTAATAAATCGCCAAATTTCCCAAAAAACATATGGGAACGCAACCAATAAACCTACAATAGCTGAGGCGGTAAGCTGCATCATAAATTGGCCGGAAACCTCTCTACTCATCAATGAGAAATTAAGCTTGTCTACACATAAGCTCGGAATACCTACTGCATTTCCTAATTCACAAAGTTTTCTATAGGTCCAAAAGTCTGGTCGAGATGGTGCTAGAATAATTGAATTAAAGATTTTTCCCATCATGACCCATGCTACTATCATAAAAACCAAAATAGCCGCTACCGATCTTATTATGTGCCATCTTAATTCCTCAAGATGCTCAATAAATGTCATTTCTTTTTCACCAGAAGCCGACTCGTCGTCGTCGTCATAATCTATATAAGGAGTTTGGTCCAAGGCCATATTCTAATTTTATTTTAACTAAAGACAAATTTAGTAATTTAAGGCACACGATGTAGGTATAAAAAAAGAAAACCTCACAGTTTATTTAACTATGAGGTTTTTCTAATAAAAATATATTCTTATTTAAAGAGTGGGAACCATTTCATCCACTCATTTACTTCATTTCTTACATCGGTAATGATAGTTTCATTGTCATGGTTCATCAAAACCTTATCAACTAATTCAACTACTCTTACAAAATCCGACTCAACAAGGCCTCTTGTAGTCATGGCTGCTGTACCTACTCTGATACCCGAAGTGGTCATTGCAGATGCATCGTCAAATGGAACCATGTTTTTGTTTACCGTAATATCAGCTTTGATAAGTGCATTTTCCGCTACTTTACCGTTAAGGCCTTTTGGTCTAAGGTCAATTAGTGCCAAGTGGTTGTCAGTTCCGCCAGATATTACTTGGTAGCCTTTGTCCATAAATGTCTGAGCCATTATTTTTGCGTTTTTCTGAACCTGCACCGCATAGTTTCCGAAAGAATCAGTTAATGCCTCGCCAAAAGCTACTGCTTTAGCCGCAATGATGTGCTCTAATGGACCGCCTTGCGTACCCGGGAAAACCCCAGAGTCTAAAAGTGAAGCCATAGATCTAATTTTCCCTTTTTGAGTAGTAATTCCGAATGGATTTTCGAAATCATTTCTCATCATGATAACTCCACCTCTTGTACCTCTAAGGGTCTTGTGAGTAGTAGTAGTTACGATATGGCAGTGGTCAAAAGGGTCAGCAAGTAATCCTTTTGCTATAAGACCGGCTGGGTGAGATATGTCAGCAAGTAAAATTGCTCCCACTTTATCAGCGATGTTTCTTAATCTTGGATAATCCCAATCTCTAGAGTATGCAGAAGCACCACAGATGATCATTTTTGGTTTTTCTCTTAAAGCAGTTTCTTCAACTTTATCCCAGTTAATTAGTCCTGTTTCTTTTTCTACACCATAAAAAAACGGCTGAAAATACTTTCCAGAGATATTTACAGGCGAACCATGTGATAAGTGACCACCGTGAGAAAGGTCAAAACCTAGAATTTTATCACCAGGCTGCAGACAAGCCACAAATACCGCCATGTTTGCTTGTGCACCTGAGTGAGGCTGCACATTGGCCCATGTCAAATTGAATAGTTGCTTTAAGCGATCTATCGCAATTTGCTCTACTTGGTCTACTACTTCGCAGCCACCATAGTATCTTTTGCCCGGTAGGCCTTCTGCATATTTGTTGGTTAAAACACTTCCGGCAGCTTCCATCACTTGAGGCGATACAAAGTTTTCAGAGGCAATAAGCTCTATTCCGTGTAATTGTCTCTCGTGTTCTTTCTGAATTAAATCAAAAATTTGGGCGTCCCTTTCAGGTGAAGAATTCAATATTGACATTGATAAAAAACTAATTTTGAGATTATTAAAAAGTGGTGCAAAATTAAAACTTCTTTTTTTAGAAACCCCAATAAATCTTTTTTTTATCTTCAATTATTCAGGTTTCTCATGTTTTTATTAATGAGGTTTTAAATATTATGCAAAAAAAGATTCGATGCTATTTGAGTAAGTTTTCAAGTGCCATTGGCAATGTAGGATATTTAAATCGATCTAAAATCTTCCTTTTGTTTTCTACTTTACTACTACCAAGCACTACCACAGACATTTCGCCTAGAGCGAGTTTTAAAACGAAGCCTGGTACTTTTGGCAAAAAATAGGCTTTGTTCAATATTTTTGCCGCCATTTGGTTCAAAACATCATTTCTTACAGGTTCAGGGGCAACTCCATTATACACACCTTCTATATTGTTGTTTGTAATTGCTTTTTCAAACATCGCAACTAGGTCGTCTTCGTGAATCCAAGAAATCCATTGTTTGCCGCTTCCTAATGCTGCACCTAAGTTTAATTTTACGGGAGCTATTAATTTAGGGAAAGCTCCGTCTCTGGTACTAAACACCACGCCCGTTCTGATTTTTACCAACCTGGCTTCCAATACTTCTGCAAGTTTTTCTTCTTCTTTTTCCCAAAGAATTGTGCATTTGGCTAGAAAATCTTTTCCCGCTGCCGAATTTTCATCCATTAAGTTTTCTCCCGTATTTCCTCCATAATACCCGATTGCAGAGCCGCCAACCACTGTTTTTATGTTATGGTTTTTTGGCAAATTGGCTATGATACATTTTAGAGATTCCACTCTGCTGTCTATAATTTCTCTTTTGCGGGCATCTGTCCATCGTTTGTCTGCTATGCCTGCACCCGCCAAATGTACGATTGCGTCTATTCCCTCTAACGCACCTTTTTCTATGTAGTTTTTAGAGGTATTCCATTCGAAAACCTCAATGTTGGGTATATCTTGTTTTGATCTTGATAAAATTCTAACGCTATGTCCTGAGTTGATTAGCTTTTCGCTTAATAAAGTTCCGATCAAGCCTGTGCCGCCTGTAATGAGTATTTTCATGTGATTGATATTTGTATTTTAACCTCTTTTAGGGGTGTATTGTTCTGTTTTTGTGTGTGATTGTATGTTTTTAAAAAATAAATGCTCCACATTTAAATGGAGCATTTAGCTATCTATTATTTTATAATTATTTCATCTACAAAAAGCCAGGCTGGTTTTCCTTCGCCTGGGTGGCCGCTTGGTAAGTTGCCGTAGTTTTTAGCTAAAACTTTAACATATTTGGCCGTTTGATTGCCAAGGTCAATGTTCATTTGCTGCACAAAACTTTCTTTATTGGCTTTGTCGCCTAGTGGCATTTTTTTTACAGAGTTAAATGTTTTCCCATCTTTCGAAACCCAAATTTCTATTTCGGTAGGAGGGAGAATCCATGAAGTGTAAGCACTCAAAAAAGATATGGATAACCTGGAGATTGAACTTACTTGTTTTAAATCAATAGTAAAATCCAAATCTTTTCCCGCAAAACCTACCCAAGAATCATTAGAGTTTTGGTTGCCCCTAATTCCGTCTGTAAGTGCATTTTTGCTTCCGCCCGTATATTTTTCATTGACTTCATTTCCTAGCGTATAAGACTTACCTGTTGATTTAGATATAAAAAATGACTTTGAAGTGGCTTTGCCTAACATTTTGCCATCTGGTGAAAACAAGGCCGCAGCTAACGTTCGGTCGTCTTCAATCGGAATTTTGACATTTGTTTTGTATTCAAATGACTTCTCGTTAGGTTCGGTTCCGTCTAAAGTATACCTGATTATGTTTTTCTTATCGTCTGAAATCAAATCAACTACAGGAGTACCCAATGCGTTGGTACTTGTACTAAATTTTATATCATATATCGCTTTTGAATAATTAATACCCAAAAGATTTAATCTTTCTAGGTGCTTTACTACTCTTTTTTTGAAGTCCGTATAGGATTTTTCTTTACTTGACCAGGCCACTTCTGCAGTAGCCAATGCCCTCGGAAAAAGCATATATTCGGCGTATTCTGGAGTTCCTATGTATTCGGTCCATAGGTTGGCTTGAACACCAATTATGTATTTAGCCTCTTCGGTTGTAAGTTCAGGAGCTAAAGGTTCGTATGAATATGTTTTTTCTAAAGGTAAGTAACCGCCAATAGCCAAAGTTTCGGTGCTTGGACTAGATTGGTAGTAGTCAAAATACATAAAGCTGTTAGGTGACATCACCACTTCGTGTTTTAGTTTGGCTGCTGTTATGCCGCCTTCGGTGCCTCTCCAAGACATCACTGCTGCATTGGGCGAAAGGCCGCCCTCCAAAATTTCATCCCAACCGATTATTTTTCTTCCTTTACTTGTGACAAATGTGTCTATTCTTTTTATAAAATAGCTTTGAAGTTCGTGTTCGTCTTTAAGTCCTTCTTTCTTGATTATGTTTTGACAAAGTTCCGATTTTTCCCACGTGGTTTTCGGACATTCATCGCCTCCAATGTGTATATATTGGCTAGGAAACATTTCCATTACTTCGGTTAAAACATTCTGTAAAAAAGTAAACGTATATTCGCTTGGGCAAAGGACTTGATCTTCTACGCCCCACTTTGTGCCTACTTTGTAGGGCCCACCGGTGCAGCCAAGTTCAGGATACGCCGCCAATGCCGCCAATGAATGTCCAGGCATTTCTATTTCAGGAATTACCGTAACGTATTTGCTGCTAGCGTATTCTACTATTTCTTTTACCTCGTCTTGCGTATAATAGCCACCATACGGTTGTCCGTCAAATTTTTGGTCGCGGTAGTGGCCCACCATTGATTCCTTCCTGATAGAGCCTAAACCAGCAAGTTTTGGGTATTTTTTGATTTCGATTCTCCAGCCTTGGTCATCTGTTAAATGCCAATGCAACGTATTCATTTTGTGAAAGGCTATTTCGTCAATTAGTTTTTTGATAAAACCTACTGGAAAATAATGTCTGCTTACATCCAGCATAATGCCGCGATATTTGAACCTAGGAAAATCTTCAATACTACACTCGGGTAAGCTTAATGTTAGTTTTTCTTGAAAAGAAGAGCTAAATATTTCTGTTGGAAATAATTGCAATAAGGTTTGAAGTCCATAAAAATGTCCGACAGAATTGGCGGCTTCTATTACCGCTAATTTATTTGTTATTTTAACTGTATAGCCTTCATTGGGGAGATTTTTGTTTGTTTTAAAAACAATGGCGTCACTGTTGCTTGAAACCGAAGTGATAGTTGGGTTTAAGTCTGTAGTGACTTTTATTTTTAGGGCTAATTGTTCGGCTATTGCCGACAGGCCATTGTTGTTTGCTTCGATTACGATTTTAGTTTCTTTTTTTAGCTGAAACTTCCCTTTGCCAACACTTAATTTCTGAGGTTTAGGAATAATCGAAATGGTTTCTTGCCCAAAAGCAAATTGAACTAAAAGAAGCAATAAAAATATCTTTTTCATTTTATATTAGGATCGGTTGTTAAATATTATTTGTTGAATTAAATAGTTGTGCATCAGGAAGCTCTAACAATATAAAGGAGAATTATTAATAATAAATAATTCTCCTTAAAAAGTTTTTTCGAACGTAGTGAAGCTTTCGCAAATTGAATATTATCCTTTCAATATGGTGTGCCCCATTTTATCTCTTTTTGTTTTTAAATATCCCTCATTATGCTCGTTTGCCTCTATCTCTATCGGAATAGAATCAACGATTTCAAGACCGTAGCCCATCAAACCTACTCTTTTTTTAGGATTATTAGAAATCAATCTGATTTTTGAAACACCTAAGTCTCTAAGTATTTGAGCTCCAACGCCGTAGTCTCTTTCGTCTGCTTGAAAACCAAGTTCGATATTGGCCTCCACTGTGTCTTTGCCTTGCTCTTGAAGTTTGTAAGCTTTCAGTTTATTTAATAATCCAATGCCTCTTCCTTCTTGGTTCATATAAACTATCACACCTTTTCCTTCTTTATTTACCATTTCCATGGCGGTGTGTAGCTGATTTCCACAGTCACATCTACAGCTTCCAAAAATATCGCCCGTTACACATGAAGAATGCACTCGTACCATAACTGGCTCGTCAGCATCCCAACTGCCTTTAATTAACGCCAAATGAAGCTGATTATTATTTTTCTGTCTGAAAGCAATTAGCTCAAAGTCGCCATACGCCGTAGGCATATTTACTCCAATTTCTCTCTTAATTAAACTCTCTTTATGAAGTCTGTAAGCTATCAAGTCTTTGATAGTTACTAGTTTTAGATCAAACTTGTCTGCTATTTGTCTACATTCAGCCAAACGAGACATAGTGCCGTCTTCATTCAGTATTTCTATTAAAACTCCAGCTGGTTGTAATCCTGCAAGCTTTGCAAAATCAATAGCTGCTTCGGTATGGCCCGTTCTTCTTAGTACGCCGCCTTCGGCCGCTACCAATGGAAATATATGCCCGGGTCTGCCTAGTTCAGAGGGCTTTGTGTTTGGGTTAACCAAAGCTTTTATGGTACTCGCTCTATCAGAGGCCGATATACCTGTGGTGCAACCATATCCAAGTAAGTCAACCGAAACTGTAAATGCGGTTTCGTGCTCAGCGGTATTGTTGCGAACCATCATATTTAGTTCTAATTCTTCACATCTTTCTTTGGTCAAAGGAGCACACATTAGCCCTCTTCCTTCTTTCACCATAAAGTTAACGAGCTCGGGAGTGATTTTTTCTGCAGCACAAATAAAATCACCTTCGTTTTCTCTATCTTCATCATCTACCACCACTATAACCTTACCATTTTTTATATCTTCTATCGCAGATTCTATGGTGTCTAGTCTGATTTTATCCATTGATTTTTATGTTTGTTTATACAAAGATACGTCTTGTAATATTAAAACTAAGTTTCAAAAAGGAATGTTCCATTATTTCATTAAACATCGCAAAGCTCAAAGGCTTTTTTCAGCGAACCCATTTTATCTGGATTCTTTGGAATGAATTCTTGCCCCACAAAACCTTTAAATCCTGTCTTCGCAATGGCTTTCATTATGGCTGGATAGTTTAACTCTTGTGTTTCGTCTATTTCGGCTCTTCCTGGGTTTCCTCCGGTGTGATAGTGTCCAAAATACATATGATTCTCTTCGATAGTTCTAATAATATCGCCTTCCATGATTTGCATGTGGTATATGTCATAGAGAAGTTTAAAACGTTCTGAATCGAGCATTCTCACGAGTTCCGTTCCCCAATCAGTAGAGTCGCACATGTAGCCTTTGTGGTTTACTTTGCTGTTTAGAAGTTCCATAACCAGGGTTACTTTCTTTTTCGTAGCATAAGCCAAAATCTTTGAAAGTCCTTCAATGCAGTTTTCTAAGCCTTCGTCATCATTCATGCTTTCGTCTCTGTTTCCAGAAAAACAAATTACATTTTTGTAGCCTGCCAAAGCCGCCTGATCTATTAAATAAGTATACCATTTAATAAGTCCCGCGTGGTTTTCTACTTTGTTCCAGCCTTTTGTAATTCCCCATTCGGAGCTAGAAATACTTACCATTGAGCATGTGAGGCCGTGTTTTTTTATTAATGGAAAGTCTTTTACATCTACTAAGTCTACCGCTGTGTACCCTATATTCTTAATTTCTTTCAAAAAATCTTCATAGGGCGTGCTTTCATAGCACCATCGGCAAACCGATTGTGAAATATTTCCGTTTGGCAAAAAGCCTTTGTGTGGAGTTGCAGCACTTGCTGTTTCGCTTAAACTGCCAATAGCAGCGGCAGTTACTAGCTTTTTTATTGCATTTCTTCTTGATGTCTCCATTTCGTGTTTTTAATTTTTTAGATTTGCAGCTCAAATTTATAACTAAATTTTAACCTTAAAACCTAAATATGAATAATATAAAAAGCATTGTGTTTCTGGTTGCACTTGCTCTGACCACATTTTTGAGCAGTTGTCAAACTTCCAAAATCAAGTTGAAGGAGTCAAAAGTTGCTTCAAATTCAGTTAATGACTTTGAAATAGATTTGAGTAAGCCAATTTGGGCGGATGAATTTGACAAAGATGGAAAGCCGAATGCTGAAATTTGGTCTTATGATCTTGGAGGAAACGGATGGGGCAATGCGGAGCTTCAAAACTATACCAATGAAATAAAAAATGCTGAGGTAAAAAACGGCAAGTTGCACATAAAGGCTATTAAAGAAAAAACAGGAGAAAATGCATATTCTTCAGGCCGATTGGTGACAAAAAACAAAAAAGATATTTTGTATGGAAGAGTGGAGGTAAAAGCCAAGTTGCCAGTTGGCATTGGCACATGGCCCGCTATATGGATGTTAGGTACTGATAATAGCTATGGAGAGTCTTATTGGCCAGATAATGGGGAGATAGACATAATGGAACACGTTGGATATGACCAAGATGTGGTCCATGGCAATGTACACACCAAGGCATTTAACCACGTGATTGGGACTAATAAAGGCAATAAAATAACGGTACCAAATGCTTCTGAAAAATTTAATATTTATGCTATAAACTGGTATCCAGATAGTATTATTTTTGAAATAAACGGAACCGAATATTTTAAGTTTTTAAAAGAAAAAGATTATCAATGGCAACAATGGCCTTTTGACAAAAAACAACATTTGTTACTTAATCTAGCAGTTGGTGGTGCTTGGGGTGGCCAAAAAGGTGTGGACGATGCTATTTTTCCTCAAGAAATGATAATAGATTATGTAAGGGTATATGGGTTAAAATCAAAATAAGAGATGAAGAAATTATCGATGGAGGAACTCCAAAGAAAAAGTGTGGTTGAGTTTAAAGAAGCTAAGAAATCAAAGCTTAGACTGGTTTTAGATGATATTAGAAGTATGTCAAACATTGGTTCTGTTTTTAGAACTTCGGATGCATTTTTAGTTGAAAAAATCCACTTGTGTGGAATAACAGCTCAACCGCCTCACCGCGAAATAGAGAAAACAGCAATTGGTGCTACAGAGTCTGTTGCATGGTCATATCATGAAAATGTGCTTGAATTAATCAAGGAATTAAAATCTGAAGGCTTCATAATCCTTAGTCTGGAACAAGCAGACAAAAGTGTTATGCTTAACGAGTTTTTGCCAAAAGCAGAAGAAAAGTATGCGGTGGTATTAGGTAATGAGGTTTTTGGGGTAAACGAAGAAATTATTGCCTTGTCTGATCAAGTGATTGAAATTCCACAATATGGCACAAAACACTCACTGAATGTAAGTGTTTCGGCCGGCATATTAATTTGGGATTTTTATTCGAAAATTAACGGAAAGGTTCTCGAAAGTCCCTTGTAGTTTAGTTGGACAAAATACTTTCCAATAACCTTATTGGTTCTAATACTAAATTTTACCGGTAATGAAAGATTTGCAACAAAACGTTCCTCCACTATTTGTCCAATGGAGTTATATATTTTGACCGTAATGTTTTCAATGTTTTGGTCAGAAGTTAAATAAAATATACCATCCTTTACCGGATTGGGATATGCACTTATTCCGAATAGCTCACGGTTTATAGTAAAGTCTGTTTGGGTAGATAGTGGCGAAATACAATTAAGTATTCTGCCCGCAGGTGTTGTAAAAGATTCAATGGCTTTTACTCCATAAATTCCGTTTTGTGAAATTGAAATTTCTTGTGCCGTTTGGTTACTTATTAAACTGTTATTAAAATACCATTCAAATTTACTCGGTGTTTTTTCTGTTTCTGCTTTTATGCTAAACGGGCCGGTTTTTGTAATTGAAGGTAATGTTGGGTTCTTAATAAAATTATAAGAAACCGCATTTGATTCTGGAGATGGGCAGTCAAAATTACTGAATAATTTCACTTTGAGTGGTGCCGGCAAATTGCTAAGTAACTTTATGTTGTTTGACTTTTCACCTGTGCTCCACAAAACCTCAAATCCATTCGGGTTTTCAACTTTTAGGTTTATTTCGCCTCCTTCACACACATATCCATCAGAATTTAATAAGGTGGTGTTAGGTTTGGCTGGAGGGTCTACAAAATTTGCTCTAAGTTGGTTAGAAGCACCAGACAGACAACCTTGAGCACTTCTAAAATATGCAAAATATGGGCTTGTGTTGCTGACTATCAGTTTTGAGCCTATAGTTCCATTGTTCCAATTTACATCGTATTTTGAGGTGGTAGATTGTAGTTCCACACTATTGCCCACACAGGCAGTAAGTGATACGGTAGGGCTGACAACCGGATTAAATTTAGGGAAAACATTGGCTGCATTAATAGCATTGGAAAATTGATAGTTACCAAAACCATCTCTTACAATAACGCTATATTCACCCGAACTCGTTTGTATTGTATTTCCAGTCCAACCCGTATTCCATTGATACGAAGTATAGGTTTTATCTAACTTTAAAGAAACCGAAGTTTGCGATAAGCAATTGTATTTAATCTCAACAATGTCTGGGGCCAATAGAGGAGTAGAGTTAGCAAAGAAAGTGCTATTCAGTGATGAATTCCAAGAATTTGCCAAAAGCGTAAGCCCTTTTTCCGAGTTTGTATTTGCAAAGTGAGCTCCATCAGGCCTGTTAGGTTGGATATCATCAGTAGATGGCCCTGCAAAGGCCATTTCTGTTTCTGCAATCACTCTATTTTGTGCTGCTATTACTTGTGAATAATTTGTACCATTTAATCTTGATACTCTCGACACAACCCAAGGTATCTTTACGCCAGTATTATCTCGGGTAGTGGCTATTATAGATTTTAAATTGTTTACATGGGTGCCTTCGCTCACATCTAAGTCAAACTCACCTTGATGCCATAATATAGCCCGCATTCCATATGTCTTTAGCATACTTTGAAGTGTAGTCTTCAATGCATTATATGGCATTCCTAAATCAAAAGGAAAAACGGTGTATTTGTGATAAGTAAGCCTATTATTGATGGCATCTATGTAGTTTTGGGTGGAAGTTCCCGATACCGCAGCATTAAAAAACATTACGGGCACATTTAGTTTACTAACTAGTTGGTCTCCCAGGTCGCCCCAACACCAAGCTGTGTACCCTATTGGGCCAACGCCTGTATTGGCCTCGATTTGATTAAAAAGATCTACCGGAAGTACACTAGGAAAGTTTACAAAATTGTAGGTTTGGTGATTGAAATAATTTCGACTGAAGCCATTCACTCTGTCGTCTTTAGCTGAGTTTGGATTAGCGTTGTTGCCATCGCCTTGAGCATTAGATTGGCCAGCAATCACAAAAACCTCCCCAATACCTACACGTTGTATAGTTTGAGAAAAAACAGCTACGTTATTGCTCATAGCCCTAACCTCGAGTTTGTACCAGCCCCCTAAACCTTCTATTTTGCCTGTGTAAGACAATCCATCAATCTGGTTGTCTATAGTTACCCAGTCAGTAGCAGTGCCTTGTCCGGTAACTCTTGGGGTTAATCTTGCTTCTACTCGGTCAGTTTCTTGTTGCAGTTTTCCTGAAATCAGTATGTTTCCTTTATTGTTATTATCTCTCTGAAATACAGCTCTTTCAACAGGAAAATCTATCGTTATTTGTGCTAGTAGCCTGGTATTTAGAAACAGTAAAAGACCAAGGGTTACTAGAAAAGTTGAATATTTATTTATTTTAAATTCCATGAAGTATTTAAAAATAGTGAATGATTTAGTTTATGCTCCAGTAAATTGTTTTAAAAACCTTACATCATTCTCAAAAAACAGTCTTAAATCATTAATTCCATATTTTAACATCGTTATTCTCTCTATTCCCATTCCGAAAGCAAAACCGGTATATTCTTCAGAATCTATTCCGCAATTTTCTAAAACATTTGGGTCAACCATGCCCGAGCCGGCTATTTCTACCCATCCCGAATGCTTACAAATGTTACAACCTTCACCATGGCAAATAAAACAAGAGATGTCTATCTCGGCACTTGGCTCAGTAAAAGGAAAATAACTTGGGCGAAGCCTTATTTGAGTGTCTTTTCCAAACATTTCTTTTGCGAAATGTAGCAAAGTATCTTTTAGGTCTTTGAAACTTACGTTTTTATCAACATAAAGGCCTTCTACCTGATGAAATTGACAGTGGGCTCTGGCCGAAATTGCTTCATTTCTGTATACTCTACCTGCCATTATTGACCTAATAGGAGGTTTTTTATATTCCATTAGCCTAGTTTGCACATTTGAGGTGTGCGTACGGAGGAGCATATCATCTTTTTGGATTTTGGCCTTATCCACAAAAAAAGTGTCTTGCATTTCTCTAGCAGGATGGTTTTCTGCAAAGTTTAGAGCTGAGAAATTGTACCAGTCAGATTCTACTTCGGGGCCCTCTTCGGTGTTAAAACCCATACGTGCAAATATCTCGACGATACGTTTTCTAACAATAGTTAGCGGGTGAAGACTTCCTAATCCCTGAGGGATTTCTGGAAGTGTTAGGTCTAAAGTGGAATCAACGGTATCTGTATTAGAATTTGACCCAGCACTATTTTGTAGAAAAGCTAGTTTTTCTTCTAGGGTAACCTTCAATGTATTAATTTCCTTTCCGATCGATTTTTTCATTTCATTCGGAACGAGCTTGAATTCATCGAATAACTCGTTTAATAGCCCTTTTCTACTCAGGTACTTCAAACGGAAGTTTTCAATATCTTCTTTGGTTTTAGCTTCGTAAGCTACCGCCTCTTTTATTAATGCATTAATACGTTCTAACACTCTTAGTTAATTTTTAGAACGCAAATATAATATTTTGAAACCGAAAATTGCTAAAATAGGAATATGATAAAGCTTAAAATTGAAATAATTAAAACAAATTATCTCAAATTATGCTGTTTTTGATCAATTAGGTATTTCTACCTGTTTTGTAAGGGGATAATACTTGATTTAACGGTAGGTTAATTTGTTATATTTCTGATAATCAGTTACTTGTTGAATTATGGCAATTCGCTAGAAATTTATTTAATGGTAAATACCCCCTAATTTAGGGTAACAAAATAATATTTGAGACCATGAATAAACCCAATAAAAACCCTAGAAGTAACTACATAACATTTCATTATAACAACGTTTTTGTTACCTTACCTGTAGAGCAAATTGTAAGATTTGAAGCAAATGTAAACTATAGTCTGATATTTACAGGATCTGGCAAAAAGTACCTTTCATCGCGTACTTTAAAGCATTACACAGAAAAACTTGCAACAAAATCCTTTGTAAGGGTTCACAAAAGCCACCTTATTAATAGCAACTTTGCGGAAGGTGTAATTCTGAATGGCGGTAAGTCAACTGTACTTTTAAAATTTGGTGAAAAAGTTAGTATTTCCAGACGGAAACTGAAAGAGGTAGTCGAAAAAGTAGGGTTAGTAAACTAATCCACTATTTCATATTTAGCTTTTGCGGTTTTTCTCGAATAAAAATTAAAATGCCACCATTCGGAAGAAATCGGTTGATAGCCGGCTTTCTCCATGGCATTTCTGAGTATTTTTCGATTTTCAACTTGCTCTGAAGTTAGTTTGCCCTCACTCAACAGTTTTTCTTCTAATCTAGGATAAGCTAAATCTCCAAAGTAATCATATTTGGTTCCCATATCTAATGCTTGATTTTGAGTTAAATCAAAAATGCTTAGGTCCACAGCACAGCCATAATTATGAATAGAACCTTCTTCAGGGTCTGCCACGAAGTCTTTTCGTCGCTTAGGTGGAATACTGTCTAGTTTATCCCAAAGAATTTGCTGAATTCGGTGAGGACGGGCGGCATCATAAATCACAAGGCGTAAGTTTGGATTAGTTTGTTTGAGGTTTTTATTTGCTAGTACCAATGCACTGGCTGGGTCTTTTTGCATGTAGGCGTTTGCAAAGGTGCCATATACATCTTGGCCAAAAAAATTGTCTTCGGTGCTATATTTTAAATCTATAATTAATGTAGAGTCTAAGCTCTTCAAGTTCACTAAGCCTTGGTTAATCATCGAAGTTTCATATTCCGAAATTGGCATTTTTACTTCTTCTGGTAACTCTTTTGCTGTTTCTGCCCAGCTTTCGTTTTCTTTAGCATTATTACAAGATACCATCAAACAAATAGACGATACGCAAAACGAGTGAATGATAAGGGTTTTAAAACTATTAAAAATGGGATGCCTTGTTCCTGACATTGTTTTTATTTTAAAAATTAAACCAAATACACATCTAAATTTACGATAAAAAACATAATTTGGTGAAATTTTTCAATCAACAAAAGGTTTATGGCTTTAAATTATATTTGGGTAGGTTTTTTTTTAGTGGCCTTTATTGTGGCATTGTTTAAGCTAATCTTCTTTGGCGATACCGAAATATTCAAATTGATAATAGATGGTATGTTTGAATCTGCCGAATCGGCGGTGATGAATTTGGCCCTTCCTTTGGCTGGTGTAATGACTTTCTTCTTGGGTATTTTGAAAATCGGAGAAGAAGCCGGTGTTATCAGAAAATTGGCAAAAGTTATTTCTCCATTTTTTAGTAGATTGTTTCCTGAAGTTCCCAAAGATCACCCCGCAAATGGTCAGATGATTATGAATTTTTCGGCGAACATGTTGGGTCTTGATAATGCTGCTACACCTTTTGGCTTGAAAGCTATGCAAAGTCTACAAGAACTAAATCCGAGTAAAGATACTGCCTCAAACTCACAGATAATGTTTATGGTCCTGCACTCTGCGGGTCCTGTTTTGATTCCGATTTCTATTATGGCTCAGCGAGCTATTTATAATGCCGCCGATCCTTCAGATATATTTATTCCTGCTCTTATTTCTGTTTATATGGCCACTTTTACGGGGCTTTTATTTGTCGGTATTAAGCAAAAAATTAACTTTTTTGAGAAGACCCTTTTTCTTTGGCTTTTGGGTATTTCGGGTTTTATAGGTTTTGTATTGTGGTATTTTGCGGGTTTACCCAAAGAAGAAATAGAAACTACCTCTAAAGTAGTCAGCAACCTCATTCTTATGTTATTTATAGTTGGTTTCATCGGTGGGGCAGTTTACAAAAAAGTGGATGTGTTTTCGGCTTTTATTGATGGAGCAAAAAGTGGTTTTGAAACATCAGTAAAGGTCATTCCATACCTAGTAGGAATGTTGGTGGCCATCAGTGCTTTCCGAAATTCAGGGGCGTTAGATTATGTGGTGGACGGCTTTAAGTTTGCTTTTAGTTTTACTGGATTAAATACCGATTTTACAGATGCACTTCCTACAGCACTTATGCATCCTTTGAGTGGAAGTGGCTCTCGAGCTATGATGATTGACTCTATGAAAACTTTCGGTGCAGATTCGTTTATTGGAAGGCTTTCGTGCGTCTTTCAAGCTTCTTCAGATACTATTCTTTACATTTTAGCCCTATATTTTGGTTCTGTAAGTATAAAGCATACACGTTACACATTAGTAGCTGGCCTTTTAGCAGACTTGGTGGGTGTTATCACAGCCATTTTTGTGTCTTACATTTTCTTTCATTGATTAGTGCCTTCTTCTGTATTTGGCTCTAATTTGGTCACGGTTGTCGCATTGACCGTTGCTACAACCCGTGTTAGTTAAGCTTTGGAATAAAAAACCTGCACCAAGAATATATAAAAATATATTTTGGTCGAAGTAAAATGCCGCACCAATTAAAATGATAGATACGATTAAATGTGAGATTCTTAAAACGCCCCAGTTTTTCATGATATTTATTATTTACATAAATAAAACAATAGTTTGCCTTGTTTTAGTTCTAATCTGCTGGAAATATACCATTGGATAAAATCCTCGTTTTCTTTATGATAAGGTTTTGTTAATGCTTGGTTTATTTTTTGATAATATTGCGATTTGGTTTTAAACTTGCCCTATATAAAGTATCCCTAATTATTTAAAAATGAAAACTATAAGAATTGCATGTACACTCATACTTACATTTTTGGTAGGTGTTTCGTGTTCAAAATCGGGTCTTAAAGCCCTCGAATCTGGTGAATATTATAATGCAGTTATTCAGGCGGTTGATAAGTTAAAAAAAGACAGTGATAATTCTAAAGCTTTGGAAGTTTTGCCCAAAGCTTATAAATATGCCTCTGAAGACTTACTAAAAGATATATCAAACGCCAGAAAATCAAATGCTCAGTTTAAATATGAGCGAGTGGTTAATGATTATAAAAAACTGAATAACCTTCATGATAAAATTGTGACGTGTGTGCCTTGTCGCAATATTGTGGAGCCTGATGCTTATTTTTCCGAATTAGAAAGTGCTACCTTAAATGCAGCAGATGAAAGGTATGCTTTTGCTGTTAATCTTTTAAATAAAGGCACAATTGAATCTGCTAGAGCAGCATTTCAAAATTTCGATATACTTCTTTCTTATGCACCCAATTATAAAGATGCTCGTGAAAAACTCGATGAATCGCTTTTTTCGGGTTCTTATCATGTGGTTTTAGAGCCACCAGTTGTAAATTCAAAACTATATCAATATTCTAACGAATTCTTTGTTTCAAAGATTGATGAGTTTTTGCAAAAAAATAAGAGGCTAAATAAGTTCATTATATTTTATCAACCTGAAGAGGCTAAGCAACTCAAATTAAACCCTGATCATGTGGTTAGGCTAGAATTTATAGATTTTGTGGTAGGGGAGACCTTTATTAAATCAGAGAAAGAAAAGGTAACTTCAAAAGATAGCGTGAAAGTAGGAGAGGCAAAAATAGCCGGCAAAAAAGTAGATGTTTGGGGTTTGGTAGATGCCACAGTCATAAAAAATGTAAAGACAGTTCGCTCCAGAGGTATTTTGTCAATGGAAATTTACGACTACAAAACCAAAAAGAACCTTTTGAGAGAAGAATTGCCGGGTGAGTTTCTATGGACAAACACTTGGGCAACGTATAACGGCGACGAGCGAGCTCTAAGGCCTCAGGATATTAAAGAGACTAAGAAAGTGGAGGAACTGCCGCCAGCTCCGCAGCAGTTGTTTATTGAGTTTAGCAAGCCAATTTATGATCAGTTTACTTCTCGAATAAAAAGATTTTATGATTCTTATTAAATCTTTAATTCAATAAAAATTATGCAAAAAAAAAGTCGAGCTCTAAACTCGACTTTTTTATTTATAAATCTGAAAAATCAAAATTGTCTAAGAATCCAGTATTAAACTTTCCTGACTTGAATGTTTCATCATCCATTAGTTTTAAATGGAATGGAATAGTGGTCTTTATACCCTCTATTATAAACTCTTGAAGTGCTCTTTTCATTCTTACGATAACTTCCTCTCTGCTTCTTGCTGTTACTATTAGTTTGGCAATCATAGAGTCGTAGTTGGGAGGAATGGTATATCCTGCATATACGTGTGAGTCTACTCTCACGCCATGACCACCCGGAATATTCATTTGTTTGATAGTACCTGGAGAGGGTCTAAAGTTTTGTCTTGGGTCCTCGGCATTTATTCTACATTCCATTGAATACATTTTCGGGAAGTAGTTTGTGCCCGAAATAGGAACTCCTGCAGCTACTTTTATTTGCTCTTTTATTAAGTCAAAATCTGTAACCTCTTCGGTAATCGGGTGTTCTACCTGTATTCGGGTATTCATTTCCATGAAATAAAAGTCTCCGTGTTTGTCAACCAAAAACTCAACTGTACCGGCACCTTCGTATTTGATGGCTTCAGCACCAGCAATAGCCGCTGCACCCATACGCTCTCTAAGTTCGTCGCTAACTACAGGTGAAGGTGTTTCTTCAACTAATTTTTGGTGTCTTCTTTGGATCGAGCAGTCTCTTTCCGAAAGGTGACAAACTTTGCCGAATTGATCTCCAACTATTTGAATTTCAATGTGTCTTGGTTCTTCAATGAATTTCTCAAGGTATAATCCGTCATTTCCAAATGAAGCACTAGATTCCATTTTGGCATCGTCCCACATTTTTTGGAACTCTTCACTTTTACGAATTATCCGCATACCTTTTCCACCACCACCGGCCGTAGCTTTGATGATTACAGGGTAGCCCATAGCTTCAGAGAGTCTTATTCCCTCTTCTACTGATGTCAATAAGCCTTCCGAGCCAGGAATTACAGGAACTCCGGCTTTTTTCATGGTATCTTTAGCCGTTGACTTATCTCCCATAAGGTTTATTTGGTCAGCAGTAGCTCCGATAAACTTTATTTTGTAATCTTCACATATACGCGAAAATTCAGCATTTTCAGAAAGAAAACCATAACCTGGGTGAATGGCATCCGCATTTGTTATTTCGGCTGCTGAAATAATACTTGGAATATTAAGGTACGATAACTTGCTCGAAGGAGGTCCGATACAAACCGCTTCGTCTGCAAATCTTACATGTAAACTTTCTTTATCTGCAGTAGAGTAAACTGCCACAGTTTTTATGCCCATTTCTTTACAAGTCCTTATTACTCTAAGAGCAATCTCTCCTCTATTGGCAATTAATATTTTTTTAAACATAAGCGAGTCATTAAATGAATGTATCATATTTAATTACATTCAAGATGGGTCCACTAAAAATAACGGTTGGTCAAACTCTACTGGAGTAGCGTCAGCAACTAAAACTTTAACTATTTTACCTGAAATTTCTGATTCAATCTCATTGAAAAGCTTCATTGCTTCTACAATACAAATTGTTTGACCTGAACTGATATCGTCACCAACTTCTATGAAGTTTGGTTTATCTGGACCCGCTGATCTATAAAATGTACCAATCATTGGAGACTTGATCTCTATTAGGTTTCCGTTAGTTACGGGTGCCGCTTCAACCACCACAGCCGGTGCTGCTGAAGGTGCAGTTGCTGTTTGAACTTGTGGAGCAGCTGGCAATGAATGCTCTACTACTGGTTGTTGAACATATTGCACGCCTACATTAGCATTTCTTTTTATAGAAAGCTTTAGTTCTGCTGTTTCAATGTTAACCTCATTTAGGTCAGACTTTGAAATAAAATCTATAAGTTTTTGAATTTCTCTAGTATCCATAAAAGTTAAAAGGTTATAAAGGGTTAAGTACAAAAGTAAAAATAATACCCCACCCAGTTTAATAAAAAATTAAGTTTATTTCTCTTTTACTCTCGAATCGTATTCGTAGGTAGAAGTGTTTACTTTAATGAGTTCGTCATTGTTTATAAAAAGCGGCACTTTAATGGTGGCCCCAGTTTCTACAGTTGCTGGTTTTGATGCATTGGTGGCTGTATCGCCTTTTAGGCCTGGCTCAGTATAGGAAATTCTTAGCTCTACATAAGCTGGCATTTCTACCGAAAGGGGAGTTTCTGTTTCTGAATGAACCAAAATATCAATCATAGTCCCTTCTTTCATCAAATCGGCGGTAGGAACCATTTCTTCTGATAGACTAATTTGCTCGAAAGTTTCATTGCTCATGAAATTGTAGCCCATTTCGTCTTTATATAAAAACTGATAAGGTCTTTTCTCAATTCTTGCAGTAGTTACTTTTTCTCCTGCTGTAAAAGTGTTATCTAAAACCCTTCCAGTCTTGATGTTCCTAAGCTTTGTTCTCACAAATGCTCCACCTTTACCGGGTTTAACGTGTTGGAACTCTACTATCGTATAAAGATCGTTGTTCCATACTAGACATAATCCGTTTCTAAAATCTGCTGTAGATGCCATATTTTTATTTTTCTAGATTGAATCTAAGGCTTATAAATGGAGCCAAAGTGCCGCCAGATACATACCTATTTTGATTGTCAATATTTGTTAATTTAAGAATATTTTTTTGATTTGTTGCTCCTAATTTTACCGAAAATGACTCCGAGACCGTATAAACGAAATATAGGGTTGTCCGAAGGTTTCTTTGCTCTTTATTTGAAAAAATATGGGTGAATTTTATAGGATTAACTTCCAGAATTTTTGAATCAGAGTATTTGGTGTCAGAGATTGATTTTCCAAATGAAAAACTCGCTAATTCGCTGCTAATTCCAAAACCATAATTTTTATAAAAAACCTCCCCGCCTAACATCAAATCTATGTTAGAATGGAAATAGCTTTTTTCTAATACAAAATCGTTTGCTTTAATTTTATCTGTAGAATGATAAATGTTTGGCTTCAACAAATTAGCTGAATAGTTAGTTTTGGCCAATATCCGAAAAGGTATTCTTTTATTTACTTGAAGGATTTCCCCAATGCCAAAAGACCCAACAGAGGAATAATCCGAAAAGGAAAATCCAACACTATGTTGATTATAAACCTTGATTGTTTGACCTTTTAGATTCAAAGCGATAAAACTCAATAATATTACTTTTAGAAATTTTATCATAAAATGGAATTAATATGCCCACTTAATATAAACTGATCCCCAAGTAAAACCACCTCCAAATGCCGCTAGCACTAGGTTGTCTCCTTTTTTGAGTTGAGATTCATAATCAAAAAGGCACAATGGTATAGTTGCAGCTGTAGTATTTCCGTATTTCTGAATATTAAGCATTACCTTATCTTGTCCAATGCCCATTCTGTTTGCGGTTGCATCAATAATTCTTTTATTCGCTTGATGTGGTACTAACCAGCTAATGTCATCACCTGTGAGGTTATTTCGTTTCATAATATCCGCAGCAGCATCTGCCATATTAGTAACCGCAAATTTAAACACAGAGGGTCCTTCTTGGTGAATGTAATGAAGTTTTTGGTCGATTGTTTCATGGCTTGCAGGGTATTTACTTCCACCACCTTTCATGATCAAATGATTTTCGCCAGTGCCGTCAGAATGTAGTACGAAGTCAATCAAGCCTTCGTTTTCAGTGGTAGGTTCCAACAATACAGCTCCAGCTCCGTCACCAAATAATACGCAAGTAGTACGGTCTGTGTAATCTACAATTGCAGACATTTTATCTGCTCCTATAACGATTACTTTTTTAAATCTTCCTGATTCGATAAACTGGGCTCCAGTGCTTAGAGCATATATGAATCCAGAGCATGCTGCTAGGATATCGAAACTACAAATATTCGGTATTCCAACTTGCGTACAAACTAAATTGGCTGTACTTGGAAACATGTAGTCTGGCGTTACTGTAGCACAGATTACCAAGTCAATATCTTTCGGGTCTGTATTTGTTTTTTCTAGAAGTCCTCTTACTGCTTCAGCTGCCATGTAAGATGTTCCCAAACCTTCGCCTTTCAGTATTCTTCTTTCTTTAATTCCGGTTCTGGAGGTTATCCATTCGTCATTTGTATCAACAAATTTTTCTAAATCGGCATTTGTAATCACATCTTCTGGTAGGTAACCGTGTACTCCAGTGATTGCAGCTTTTAAACTCATAAAAAAAAGATTTGGATGGCTTTGGGCCAATTCTAGTTATTAAATACTTCTTTTATTTTCTCAGTAACTTTTGATTCAATTTGCTTTTGGGCAAGTAAAATCATGTTTTTAATAGCAAGAGGCGTAGAGATGCCGTGTCCAACTATTACGTTTCCATTAACCCCAATTATAGGACTACCACCCACTACTTCGTAGTTCATTTTGTTAATAAGTGGGTCGTTAATATTCTTTGTAGCTGAATATTCATAAAGGGCTTCGCCCATTTTGTAAAGGATGTTTCCTGTAAAACCATCCGTTACGATAATATCTGCCAATCCGTCAAAAAGGTCTCTTCCTTCTATATTTCCAACAAAGTTTATTTTTTTGTTGTTTTTAAGAAGTTGAAACGTGGCCTGGGCCGTTGTATTTCCTTTTTCTTCCTCGTGACCGATATTCAGAAGACCCACTTTCGGGTTTTCCATGTTCAAGGCAAATTTACCATACAAACTGCCTAACTCGGCAAATTGCATAAGAACCTCAGGTTTACAATCTGCGTTGGCTCCTATGTCTAACATAAGGCTGTAACCACCATTTTTTAGAGGGAAATATCCCACTATTGGAGGTCTTTGAAGATTACCTACTGTTCTTAAGGTAAAAAGAGAGCCTACCATCATAGCACCGGTATTACCCGCACTACAAAAAGCTTGAACTTGACCTTCTTTTAAAAGCTTAAACCCAACTCCGATACTAGAATTGGGTTTTTGAGAGAATGCTCTTGTAGGATGCTCATGCATTTCTATTACATCAGTAGCAAAAACCATTTCAATCTTTGAAGCAGGGTACTCCAAGTCATGCAAACAGTTTAGCATTTCATCCTTCTTTCCGATAAGTACAATTTGATAGTCATCTGGTAATAATGATGCAGCCTGAACAGCACCTTTTACTATTGCATTGGGGGCAAAATCGCCACCCATTGCGTCTATGGCAATTTTTTTCATCGGAGAGTAATAATATTAAAAAAACGAGATTGTCTAAAAATTCTATTGATAGTTTTCAACTACCAATTTTCCACGATAGTATAGATTTCCTTCGCTTACGTGAGCATTGTGACGTAAATGTATCTCTCCTGTTGTTGCATCTACTGACAATTGCTTCAATGTCAATGAATCATGAGTTCTACGCTTGTCTCTTCTTGTTTTCGAAATTTTCCGTTTAGGATGTGCCATTACAATAAATAATTAAATTTTTCTTGCTTACTTGATTTGATTTTTAAGTTTCAATAATGCCGCCCATCTTGGGTCTACACTGTCTTCACTTTTTTCTTTTACTATATCTAAATTTTCATCAGTGTAAACCATAACTCCTTCAGAATCATCGTCTTCTTCATTTCTAAAGCGAGGATGTAACTTTTTCATTGGAATTTGTAAACTGATGAAATCAAATATAAGATTTGCGATATTTATTTTTGGAGTACCAAATGGAATTACTTCCATTTCTTCTGAAAGTTCCTTGGCTTCTTCTCCAAATTTATATATATACTTTTCTTCAATTTTAAAATTTTCTGTAAACTCATCTAGGCTTCTGTCACAAACCATGTCAATATAGGCATCTATATTTATAAAAAGCCTAATTAATGAATCTGTTTTTTCTAATGTAACCCTGACTTTGAACTTTCCATCTGAAACGATGTCTTGCTCAAAGGCTTCGAAGAAAGTATTTCCTCCTTCAAATTCAAATTCATAGGTTTTGTTTTCTAAACCATGAATATTTATCTCAAAACTACTTATAACTTTATTCACTTTTTTACAGAAAGGTTGCAAATTTACGCCCTTTTTTTGATAAGAAAAACTTTTGAGTTAATATTTAGCTAGATATGCACTATTTAGTTTTATTAATTCCCGAATTATACATTTCTTTATGGTTTAATTTAAAAAAGTATGTCTAAGGTGATAGTTTTTGATATAGGGAATTCGGATGTGGTAGTAGGTTTTTTTGACGCAAATATACTCAAATATTCACTTAGGATAAAGTCTCTTAAAAATGAAAATGCTTTATATTTCGAATATCGAATATTGAATTTTATGCTGGAGAAAGGTATTTCAAAAACTGACTATACCAAAGGTGTGGTTAGCAGTGTAGTGCCTTCACTAACTCCTTATTTTGTTGAATTTTGTAATAAATTTTTAGATTTTGACCCAATTTTGGTCAATCCTGGGATTTCTAAACTAATGAAAATCAATATTGATAATCCAGAGGAGCTGGGGGCTGACTTATTTGTAAACGCATTGGCCGCTTACACAATCCATCAAAAAGCGTGTATTGTGGTTGATTTTGGTACTGCATTAACTTTTACTTCAGTAAATTCAAAAGGTGAGATATTGGGCGTGAACATAGTGCCGGGCATAAAAACTGCCATTAAATCGTTGTTTTCTGATACTTCACTTTTGCCACAAGTAAAACTAGAGATTCCTGAAAAAGTAATTGGTAAAAACTCAATGCACAGTATTCAATCTGGTATTTTGATTGGTTACGAGGGTCTTGTAAAAGAATTGATCAGTAAAATAAAAACGGAAATAGGGGAGGATGTTACGGTTGTCGGTACCGGTGGTTTATCTTCGGTATTGACAGGTATTTTCCCACTTTTTGATGTAATTGATAGAGAGCTTACCCAAAAGGGGCTCTTGATGTACGGAAACGCTTACCTATAAAAATTTTTGATTTTGATGTAATCTTCTACCGGTTCGGTTACCAAGTATTTGATACTTTTGTTTTCTTGAAGTAGTTTTCTTATGAAAGTTGCAGAAATATCAAGAAGTGGAGCCTCTACAAACTTAACTTTGGGATGATTCTTGAAATTATGAGGTGCGGTGTTTGGTCTAGGATATACGTAAAGTGCGTAATAGTCTAATATCTGCTGATAGTTTTTCCAGTTTTCAAATTGAACGAGGTTGTCTTCACCCATTATTAATACAAACTCATGCTGTGGGTATTTTTCAGCTAAAACCACCAAAGTGTCAATGGTGTAGCTTGGCTTCGGTAGGTTAAATTCTATGTCAGTGGCTTTAAGCTTAAAGTTTTCGGCTATTGCTCTTTCTACCATCGTAAACCTGTCAAATTCGTGTAGCAAGGAATTGTTTTTTTTGAAAGGATTTTGGGGGGAAACCACAAACCAAACTTGTTCGAGGTCCGTGTGGTTGGCCATACTGTTGGCTATTATTAAATGCCCAACATGTATAGGATTAAACGAACCAAAAAATAAGCCGATTTTCATTTAAAGAGAAGGTTTTAATAGTTTAAAGGTTTCGAGTCAAGTTTTAGAATTCCTGAAGTAAATTCATCGTATAGCTTTTGAGCTTTTACAAAAGACTTTTCCAAGTCGTCATTGAGTAAAACTACATCAAATTGATCTTGGAAGGCCATTTCAAACTGAACCTTATACAACCTTTTAGATAAACTTTCTTCGCTTTCTGTACCTCTATTTATTAGTCTTTTCTCAAGTTCCTCCATCGAGGGTACTTTTACAAATATAGCCAAGGCGTCGTCACCAAAATATTCTTTAAGTTTTAGGCCTCCTTTTACGTCTACGTCAAAAATTACATTTTTTCCTTGATCCCAAAGCCTGTCTATTTCAGATTTCAAGGTGCCATAATAGCCTCCTGGGTAAACTTCCTCCCATTCTATAAAGGCTTTTTCTTTTATTTTGCTTTTAAACTCATCTATACTTAAAAAGTAATAGTCTTTTCCGTGCTCTTCGTTTCGACCTCTTTTGTCTCTAGTGCAAGCCGATATTGAAAATCCGAGGTTTTCGTTTGTGGCTAATAAGTGCTTCACTAAGGTGGTTTTACCCGAACCTGAAGGTGCACAGAAAATAATGGTTTTGCCTTTTGCCATAAAAAAAAATCCACCGGAAAGAACTCCAGTGGGTATATTTAATGTGATTTAAAATCAATAATAGTCTTAACTAAAAAACAAATGGAATAATTTAACTTCAATCAGTATAACTAAAATAACACCCATTGATATCCCAATTTTAGACTTGATTGCTTCTAAAGTTGATTTAGGACAACATTTTTTATCTACTTTAGTATTCAGTGATTCTTTAATAGTTTTTTCGAGTTCGTAACCTTCTATACAAGGTATACATTGTTCTATATTAGTCTTGAAATGCTCAATCTCTTCGTTTGAAGCAGAGCCATCTAAAACTGCTTGAATGAGCTTCATACAGTTTGAGTGGTTTTCACACTTTTCTTTCATTACACCTTTATTTGAGCACTCGGACATTTCAAAAGTTTATTAAATAAGTAAAAATTTTCAACGCAATTCTTTATATCCCATTGATATAGCATAAGAACGCAATTTCTCCTTCAATAAGTTCCGAGCTCTGTGTAATCTTGATCTTACAGTTCCTATTGGTATGTCTAATATCTTAGCCATTTCCTCATACGTGAAGCCTTCGATATCACATAATATGATAACTGTCCTGAAATCGACTGGAAGTCCATTAAGGGCCATAGCTACTTCATCGCCAATTAAGTCTTGAACCGCTTCTATCCTTAAATCCGATGTGCTTTCAAATTCAGCATCCTCATTTGAGTTGTAAACCGCTTCTACTTCTTGATAATCAACTTTAGATGGCTCCTTGCTTTTTTTCCTGTAGTCGTTAATAAAACTGTTCTTGAGGATTCTGAATAGCCAAGCTTTGGCGTTAGTTCCTTCTTGAAATGAGTTAATAAACCTGTAAGCTTTTAAGTAGGTGTCCTGAACAAGGTCATTTGCATCGTCCTCGTCGTTAGTTAAGCGAAATGCAAAGTTATACATGGAGTCTATGTGTGGCATAAACTCTTTGTCAAACACGCGATACTGCTCCTCGGGGCTATATCTCGGTTTCGATTCTAATTCTTCTTCTTCTTCAAATTCCATTTCCGCCTATCAGTTTGTGCAAAATTATCGGTTTTTTTTAAATTATAAGCAATTTTACATACATATCTCCTAAAATAATACAAAATATGACCAAAGGAATATTTTAATGATACGTTGGAATGTTTAATTTTATTGGTTTATTTTCGAAAAATTTAAATCCAAAGAAATGATAAAAAAAAGTGACATAGGCGAATTGCCAAAGTTTTTTGATAGATACATTTCTATTACTGACGATGTAGACCTGATTGAAGGTTTGAATCATTATGCACCACATAATGTATTTCCATCCACAGATGCATTAGCCGCACTCAAAGATAAAATATATGCTCCCGGAAAATGGACCATAAAAGATATTCTACAGCATTGTATTGATACTGAAAGAATAATGGTATACCGGGCATTGTGCTTCGCAAGGTTTGATGAAAATATGATGCCTGGTTTCGATGAAGGTGAATATGCTAAAAATACCAATTTAGAAAATAGAACTGTGGAAGATCTGATGGAAGAATTTGGTATTGTTAGAAAATCAAATATTTTAATGTTTGAAAGCTTTAACAAAAAAATGCTACTTCGAAAAGGAACAGCTAATCATATTCGCTTATCACCACTTTCATTGGGCTTTGTGATTATGGGGCATGGCCTGCACCACGCCAATGTAATAAAAGAAAGGTATTTGAACTTGAAATAAAATCCATTTATTGTTTTCAACCAAAACCACGATTTGTTCGTTTATAAATTTAAATAAAAGAATATTGGAATAGACTAACAGTATCTTGATTTTCAGGTCGTAATTTTGTAAAAAAATAATAATTGATGAGCGTTTTTTCTAAAAAATATTTTACACTTTTAGTTTTTGTTTTTGGTGTTTTGCACCATGTTTTTTCTCAAAAACTTAGCAGAAGCCCATACTTGCAAATGGCTAATGAGTCTCAAATGACCATAAGGTGGGAAACTGATATACCTACAGAATCTAAACTTACGTATCAAAATGCTGCAAGCATGGAAACAAAAACTATTGTAGATTCTATGCCCAAAACACTGCATGAAATTAGAGTTAAAAATCTTTTGCCCAAAACCAAATACTTGTACAAAGTAGGTTATAAAGATGTAGTACTAGAAAGTGGTGATAAAAATTATTTCATAACTTCTCCTAAAACTGGCAGCACGGAGTCTTTTGAAATGGTGATTTTAGGTGACTGTGGTACAGGTACCGATGGCCAAAAAAATGTAGAAAAAGCTATTAATGGATATTTTGGTAATAGGCCAATTGATGGGTGGCTTTTGCTTGGCGACAATGCATATAATGACGGTTTTAAAGATCAATATCGTACAAATTTTTTTGACATATATAAGAATAGTTTCTTGAAAAATACGGTATTGTGGCCATCACCCGGAAATCACGATTATGGTGGAAGGACAATTTGGCCAAATGATTATGGTGCGAAAGCCTACTATTTCGAGGCATTTACTATGCCTACCCAAGCAGAGTGTGGAGGTGTGGCTTCTAAAAGTGAGGCCTACTACTCATATGACTATGCCAATGTGCATTTTGTGTCTTTAGACTCATATGCTCTTGAAGATGGCCGAAACATGGCCGATACACTTAGTGCTCAAGTTAATTGGCTCAAAAAAGACTTAGCTGCCAATAAGCAAATGTGGACAGTGGTTTATTTTCACCATCCACCTTTCTCAAAAGGTACTCACAATTCAGATATTGAAACTGACTTAACTGCCATTAGGTTAAATTTAGTTAAAATCTTAAATGACTATAAAGTAGACTTGGTGCTAAATGGTCACAGCCATAACTATGAGCGTTCTTATTTTATGTCAAATTTTAGAGGTAAAGACGAGGAGTTTGATATTAAAAAATACGGAGTTTCTACCTCAAATGGGAGATATGACGGCTCAGTGGACTCTTGCCCTTATATCAAAAAAGATTCAGGCTCTGTATATGTAGTGGCAGGTACAGGAGGCTGGGTTGGGTATGTTTCAGAAGGGTATCCGCACAATGCCATGGCATATTCTAACTCGACAGATGCAGGAGCACTTCTACTTAAAGTAGAAAATAATAAACTTGAGGCTAAATATTTGTTAGAAACTGGTAAAATCGCCGATCAGTTTACCATGTTAAAAAACGTGAATAAAACGAAAGAATTTGAAGTTGCTTGTGGCGATACATTGAGCTTAGCTGCTTCGTGGCCTTCTGATTTTATTTGGAATGGCGGGGCTATTAAAACGAAAATATTAAAATTAGACAGTTTGAATACCAATAGCAGTTTTTCGGTAAAAGACTCAAAAGGGTGTTTGAAAGACGATTTTGTTGTAAAAGTTAAGCCTTTTCAGGTCAACACCTTTGATTTTGGTACAGCAGCAGTGCCTTTTGGCTCTAATGTGGTTGTGAATACATCGACTATTGCAAATGCAAAATATATTTGGGAAGGACCAAAAGGACCCATAGAAAATAATTCCAGCCAATTGACTTTAAAAGAAGTTTCTAAAGAAAACGAAGGGAGTTATTCGGTAACGGTAAAGTATAAAGGGTGCGAAGCCAAAGTGTCTAGCAAGCTTTTGGTTCAAGAAAAACCTAAAGTAATAATATTGGCCAATGAGCCTAATAAACTAAAACAGTTGTCTGTTTTTCCAAACCCAGCTGAAACTGACGTGAAAGTCAAGTTTTATACTCCGATTTCGGCTAAGTATATTTTAATAATAACGGATGAACTCGGAAGGAATCTTTCGCAAGAGAAATCGTATGACCTAAGCGAAGGCGAGCATTTATTTGATCTCAGCTTAAAGAAATTACAAGCAAGTAAGTCAGGATTGATATATGTGCAGATGGTTAGCGAAAGCGGGGAGACTTATGTAGAAAAAGTAATTCTAAAATAAAGGGTATTTTCTAATTGGTGAATAAAAAATAAAGGGCTGTCTCTATTTGAGCAGCCCTTTATTAATTTTAAAAAAGGTATTTTTAGAATAACATTCTAAATTTAATAGTCTCTTCTATTGCTTTTATTTCTTGAACAAATTCACGCGAATATGCTTTCTGAATATCCACGATAACGTATCCTACGGTCTCGTTTGTTTTAAGATATTGACCCGTGATATTGATATGGTGCTTGGCAAAAATATTGTTAAGCTTTGCCATAATACCCGGTACATTTCTGTGTATGTGTAGTATTCTATGAGAGTCTTGAAGCAATGGAAGCTGAACCTCAGGGCAGTTTACACTTCCTGTTGTACTTCCGTTATTTATGTATTCTAATAGCCTCTCTGGTACATACGTTCCTATTCCTTGTTGAGCTTCTTCCGTACTTCCCCCGATGTGCGGGCTCAAGATTACATTGCTTAGTCCCATTAGTTCTGATACAAACGGGTCGCTGTTGGTCTTTGGCTCCTCCGGGAATACGTCTATTCCAGCACCTTCTATTTTGCCTGATTTTATAGCTGCCACTAGATCAGGAATATTAACCACTGGGCCTCTCGCCAAGTTCATAAATATAACGCCGTCTTTCATCTGAGCAAATTCCTTTGCCCCGATTAGGTTTGTATTTTCTTTTCTTCCGTCAATATGTAAGCTTACCACATCCGCAGTTTCGAAAACCTCCTGCATGGTTTTGCATTTTTTAGCATTACCAATTGGCATTTTATCTACGATATCGTAGAAATAAATTTCCATTCCTAGTGCTTCTCCAATAACCGAAAGTTGGGTACCTATGTGGCCATAACCAATCATTCCTAGTTTTTTGCCTCTCACCTCAAAGCTATTAATAGCAGATTTGTCCCAAATACCTTTATGCATAGCTTCGCTTTTGGGGAAAATCTTTCTGATTAGCATAATCATCTCACCAATGGCCAATTCAACCACAGAGCGGGTGTTACTGTAAGGAGCATTAAAAACTGCGATACCTTTTTGGGTAGCGGTTTTCAGGTCTATTTGGTTTGTCCCAATACAAAACGCTCCAATAGCCATTAGCTTATCGGCATTTTCAAGGACTTTTTTCGTTAAGTTTGTTTTTGAGCGAATTCCAATAATCGAAACATCTTTAATTTTTTCGATAAGCTCATCCTCGTCCATGGCCCCTTTATGAAACTCTACATCGAAACCTTGGCTTTCGAAAGCTTCCACAGCAGCTTGGTGTACGTTTTCTAGTAAAAGTACCTTTATTAAACTTTTAGGATATGATTGTCCTCTTGGTAGCTGGTTATAAAACAAAAACTCATCTAAAGATTTGATGGCGAAGTCTGCTTCTGCTACTACTTTGGGACGTTCTACATTTTCGGTAAAGGCATAAAATCTATCAGCAAAGCCTGCTTTTTTTATTTCGAAGTCAGTGTATCCGTCTCCAATCACAGAAACGTGACCTTCAAACTTAAGACTTTCCATTAGTTTTATTTTGCCTCCAGTTTGAGCTAAAACATTGCTTTGGTCAACTCCCGTTATGTTTCCTTCCTTGTCAAATGTAAACGTGTTAGCGTATACATTTTCGTCTTTTAGGCCAAGGCTCTGAGTTATAGGTAAAATAAACTCTTTAAAACCGCTCGATACAATGTATATATCTGCATTATATTCTTTTAAGAAGCTTTTGTTTCTTAAAAATGAGTCTGAAATTTTAGTTTTTAAGAAGTCAATTAAAATTTCAATGTGGGATTTGTTAGCTTTTAGTAGCTCTATTCTACTTTTTAGTGCTTCTGAGAAAGAAATTTCACCACTCATACCTGCGTCTGTGAGTGCTTTTATTTTTTTTACAACTTCAGCTCCATCAGCTTGCCCTTTTAGAGCGATAGCTGCAAGTTCGTCAAGTCCTTCTACCTGAGTTACAGTGCTGTCAAAATCTATTACAAAAATTTTTCTTTCGTTAGTTGTTACCACAATTCTGATTTTTTTATTTTTTCGCTAAAATAAGAACTTAGATTTTTATCTGATTGGTGAATATTGTGCAGTATACAAATAATAACTTTATTTATTGAAAAAGTCCAACAAAGTTCTGTTTTTAGTTGCTTTATTTTATAAATACCATTTTTTATTCTGTATGTGTAACAAAAAAAAATCCAGCTGAAACTGGATTTTTAAATATAGAAGAAGTCTTAAATACCTTACTTAATGTACATTCCTTCTTTACCGAATTTTTTAGCCAACAAAGCATAAACCACAGCTCTGTGTTTGCTCTTGTTGCTAGTTCCCATTTGTACCATTACTTCATCTATAGCCGCTTGAAGATTTGGACCATCAGGTAATCCAAGCTTTTTGATAAGGAAGTTGTTTTTTACGGTATCAAGCTCCTTTTGGTCAGAACCAGACACTTTTGATGAATCATTGTTGTAAATTGAAGGGCCTAGTCCTTTTGCTACTCCGATAAGAAGTGCTTCGTCTAAACCAAGGTTGAGTTCTGCATTTTGCTTTTTATAAAGTTCAACACATTCATTAAATTTACTCATAGTAATAAAATTAAGGATTTTTTAAAATGTAACTAATAAAATTAAATTTTAATATTCTCATTTCCAAACAAATAAGTATTAATCATTTTTTATTTTTCAGCAATATCGTCGGTATATTTTATAAACATCGGAGAGTTAAGCTGAACTTGCACTCCAAACTGGAAAATCGAGTTTTTCAGGATATGTTTATATTCATTTTGAGTACCGTCGTAGTTACCAATTAGTATTTCATGATAAAATTTATTCTGCGGAATAAAGACATATTTACTATTTAGACTGACCTCTAAACGTTCGGTCACTTTTCCTCTTAAATCTAATTGAGCTTCAAATCCCACTTTTGATAAATATGGGTTAATGTTGTATTTAAGGCGTATGATTTCGTCTGGTGTAGGGTTTCTCGTAGGATTAAAGTTTATATCGTTCGATCTCGTTGTTATTTTTTTGGTGGCAAAGGGCAGTATCACTCCTGTGCCTATATTTAACATTGTGGTTCGGGCAACTTTATCAATGTAAAATAGCCTTTTCTTAACTCTCAAAGGTATGTAGTAGGAGTTTATGTCGGAAGTAAACGAAAGTGGGGATCTGTTAATATATACATTTTGGAATGAAGTGGTGAGTTTTGTATAATTTTGTACCAAGCCAATTTCCCAAAAATAGTCGTTGTTTCTGTTTTGCCCTATGGCCATTTCCCAGTTTAGCAAAAGTGGGCTGTTAGTGTCTATGTTTGGACTGTCATCATTAGTTTTGAGTTTTGTAAGGTTTTTTTTAAAGCCTCCTGATGCTGAAATGTAATATTTAAGAACAAAAGGCTTTAGGTTAGGGAAAGTTAAAGCTTCTGCGTCTGTTTTTCGGTTTTTGGGGAGTTGATAATAAGGTGATTCTTGTCCAAATGTGAACATGGAACATAAACTAAAATAGAAAATTAGCAGGATATTTTTTTTCAAGGCTTTACTATTTTGATTAAATATTTTGCAATCTATTTTTTGGTTGTTTACAAAAGTATTAATATTGCATAAAAAATCGAAAAATTTATCATGTCAAACGCAATAAAGAAAGTTCCATCTTGGTTAATGATCGCCATATTTTTACTTATTTTAGTGATTTTGGGTGTATTCACAGATATGTTCACGTTTATAGTAGGCTCGCTTATTATGATCGGTATTTTTGCATCTGGTTATGACAGTGAAAATCTTCACGAGCATTAATTCGTAAAAGTTTAGCTTATTTTTTTATAAATACGCATTGTTTAAACTCGGGTAACCACAAATATGTTGTTATTCGAGTTTTTTTTTATCCCACTCAACGATTTTTTTTTTGTAATTCTGCACCTCAAATAAGTCTAAAAAGTTTATTAAACGGTAGCAAAAATATTATTTGCGGCATTTTTTTTGATAAATTTTATTATTATCGCTTTATTTGTTTACTACAATATTAACTTATTAAAAAGTCGCAAAATGAAACTGGAAAGCACAGTAGAAAAAAATATTAATAAATGGTTGAAAGGCAAATATGACGATGATACCAAAGCTCAGATAAATAAACTTATAGCAGAAGAAAACGCAACTTTGCTAACAGATTCGTTTTACAAAAATTTGGAATTTGGCACAGGTGGTATGCGTGGCGAAATAGGTGTCGGTTCAAACAGAATGAACCAATATACAATAGGTGCTGCCACTCAAGGTCTGGCAAATTATCTGAACAAGTGTTTTGAAGGACAAGAGATTAAAGTTGCAATTGCTTATGATAGTAGAAACTTCTCTCCTGAATTTGCTCAAATAGCCGCTAATATTCTATCTGCAAACGGCATATTGGTTTATTTATATAAAGAGCTAAGACCTACACCACAATTGTCATTTACTGTGCGTGAGTTGGGCTGTCAGTCAGGTATAGTTATCACGGCTTCTCATAACCCAAGAGAATATAACGGATACAAAGTATATTGGAACGACGGTTCTCAAGTAGTTGCTCCTCACGATAAAAATATCGTGGCGGAGGTTAATGCCATTACTAATGTAAAAGACATTAAGTTTAAAGGCGTTAAAAAACGTATTAAAATGATAGGTGAGGTTTTGGATAAAAAATACCTAAAAGCCGTAAAAAGTATTGCGGTGGCACCAAGGATTATCAAAAAACAGAAAGATCTCAAAATTGTATTTAGTCCAATTCACGGTACTGGTATAACCATGGTGCCCCTGGCACTTGCTCAGTTAGGTTTTGAAAACGTAACTATTGTAGAAGAACAAGCTACGCCAGATGGCAATTTTCCTACGGTGGTTTATCCTAATCCAGAGGAAAAAGAGGCAATGACTTTGTCGCTTAAAAAAGCAAAAGAAATAGACGCAGACTTGGTAATAGCTACTGATCCAGACGCAGACAGAGTAGGTATGGCTGTAAAAAATCCAAAAGGCGAGTGGCAGTTATTAAACGGTAATCAAGCCGCAAGTTTGATTATTTACTACTTGCTAAAAGCATGGAAAAACGCTAAAAAACTAACAGGCAGCGAATTTGTATGTAAGACCATCGTGACTACTGACTTAATAGACGCTATGGCTGAAAAAGCCGGCGTTAAATGTTACAATACCTTAACTGGCTTTAAATATATAGCTCAGGTAATTAGAGAATTAGAAGGTAAAGAGACCTTTATAGGTGGCGGAGAAGAAAGCTACGGTTATCTAATTGGAGATAAAGTAAGAGATAAAGATGCTATTGCGAGCTGTGCTATTATTGCTGAATTAACAGCCTATGCGAAACATAAGGGTTTGAGTCTTTTTGATTTTCTGGCCGATATGTATAAGCAATTTGGATTTTATTACGAAGGCTTAGTTTCGGTTACCAAAAAAGGAAAGTCAGGTGCAGAAGAAATTCAGCAATTGATGACTGATTTTAGAACGAGTCCTCCGAAAACCATATCAGGTTCTAAAGTTATCAGAATGGATGACTATGGCTTACTTAAGCGTACAGATTTTAAAACGGGTTTAACGGAAGATATTCCTTCAGGAAAACTCGGTATAGAAACCTCAAATGTGCTTCAGTTTTTTACAGCTGATGGCACCAAGTTTACGTGTAGACCTTCAGGCACCGAGCCTAAAATCAAGTTTTATATCGGTGTTAAATCAAAACTTAAGTCAAAAGAAGAGTTTGACGAAACCTTGGAGTTATTAAAATCTAAAGTTCAAAATATTGCTATTGAATTAAAATTAAGTTGAAAATAATTGGTTTACGTAACTCGTTTTTAATATTAATCGTTTTTCTTGAATTTGTTTCAGGAGAGGTTAATGCTGCACCCAAGGGTGAATTGCCGGCATTGAAAATAGTAAATGTAGAAACTGCTGGTAATGACAATAAATTTCAGGCGAGTTATAGTTTAAATTATTACGAAAGAACAATAAAAGTAGAGGTAGCCCCACCAAAGCTCAATGAGGCTATCTCTTCTTTTGCATATAAACTAGACAGGAAAAGTTTATTTGTAGACAGCAGTTCAAATTGGATTTTATCCCCCAAAAATAGCTTTAAATTCACGGATCTTATTTCGGGCAATTATGCCATATCAGTCAAATATATTACCAAATCGGGTAAAGAATCTAAGGTGACATGTTTTGATGTTATAGTAAAAAGACCATGGTGGCGTACATGGTGGTTTTGGGGTGCAAGCTTTGTTTCATTATTTGGGCTTTTTTATGGCAGAGAGCGTTTCCTGAAGTTTTGGGCTGACGAAGAGCAACGACACCACAGGCAAATAGTGGAGCTGGAGTTGAGAACCCTGCAGTTGCAAATGAATCCCCATTTTATTTTTAATGCCTTAAATTCTATTCAGTCGTATGTAATGACGCACGATGCACTCACGGCTAACAACTATCTTTCAAAATTCGCCCATTTAATTCGCATGTTTTTGGATTCCTCTAGAAGTAAATACATATCGCTCCAAGAAGAAGTTAGGATGTTAAACCTGTACGTAGAAATGGAAAAACTTCGTTTTGAAGGAAAGTTTGAATACACCATTGAAGTTAGCCCAGAGGTAAACAAGTATTTTGAGATTCCGACCATGATCCTTCAGCCATTTGTAGAAAACTCAATTAACCATGGTTTGCGGTATAAATCCGAAATGGGTTTTATGAAAATCACTTTTTTTGTAGAAAACAATTACTTAATCTGTAGGTTAGAAGACAATGGAGTGGGTAGGGCAGTGGCTAAAGAGGTACAAAGCAACACCCGGAAAGGATATAAGTCTCAGGGTTTGAAAATCACCTCGGAAAGACTTGAAACTTACAACAAAATAAACGATACGAACATAGTCTTTTCTATTAAAGATTTATATTCAAAAAATGATACTTCAGAAAAAGATATTGGAACAGTGGTAGAAGTTAGATTCCCCATTACATAACCCATACCCAATAAAGCAATGATGGTTTTTTTACTCATATTATTACTTTTAATCGGAGGTCTAGTTTTAGCATTAGTTATTCAAAGAAATAAATTTGAAAAATTAAAAAAAGAACTAAACGACGCCCCTGGTTTTTTGGTGGATGAGGAAATTGAACCTCGTTCTGAAAAAAACACTAACCAAAAAGTCAAACCCTTTGACCCAAATATTCTTGAGATAAACTCAGATGTTGTTTTTGAGTCTAGTTCAAAAGACGGAATTTTTGTGATTGAAAACTGGGTTTTGGTGTATGTTTCTGCAAACTTATACAAGAGATATTCGCCTTATCTTGAAAATACTAAGCTTATCAGACTCGAAAATTTGTATTCGCTTGTTAGCGAAGCTGACAAAGTTATGGTGCAAGAAAGTGTAGAGAAGGCATTGGAGCGAAAACAAACCTACCTCGAGCTAAAGTTTAAAGCTGTAGATAGCGAATCAACTTCATACCGAAAAGACGCACTGTTTTTTCTGTATAATCAAGCAGGAAAACTCACGAGGACTATCATATTTACCAGAGATGAAACCGAGTTTGAAAACCTTAAATCTCGATTGTCATACATTGAAATTCTCAAAGAATATCTGTTTAATTATTTTAACGGCTATGTCTTTTGTAAAAATAGCAAAGGCGAGTTTTTGTTTGTAAATGATGCCGTTGTAAATGATTTTAAGGTAAAACTTGAAGATATAATTGGAAAAACAGATGCAGAGTTAGTGGACGATCAAGAGATTATTAATAAGTATAGAGTTGAGGATGAAAAAGTAATAAGTACGGGTAAGTCTCTTTTTATTGAAAACGAGCCTGGTATACGGGGTGATGGTACTTTGGGGTATTTTCAAACGAGTAAAGTGCCTCTTGAAATTCCGGGAGAGGAGGGCACCTGTGTATTGGTGTTTGCCAGGGATATTACAGATGAAGTTAAAAATAATATTCAACTTAAAGAGAAGGCTTTATTAGCAGACAAATTAAATAATATAACCTTTGGTTTAACATTTTTAGACTTTTTAGAATCGGACAGTGTCTTTGATGTGACAAAAAAAATATCTGAAAGTTTGATTCAGGGTTTAGAATTAGACTCAGGTGCGGTTTGGTTGCTTACTAATAACGAGATAAAGGTATATTTTTACGAAAAAAACAACATTGTTGACATTTCGGAACCCGAAGTATTGAATCTCGATGAATGGCTTGAATACATGATGCAGTTTAATGATAAACTGGTTGTGGAAGTTTCAGATACGTCTAAGATTCCATTTAAAAATCCTGCCATTAAGGCCTATTTTGAGAATAAAAATATTAAGTCTAAAGTAGATATTCCGCTAAGGATTGGAAGTAATTTAATAGGTGGACTGTGCTGTGCAACAAGCGAAATAAGAGAGTGGAAACACGAAGAAATTTTGTTTGGGCAGCATATTGGAAATTACTTTTTGGCTTCATATGAATTTCATGCAAAACGAAAAGCAGAGAATAAGCTATTAGCTAAAAGCCGGATTTTAGAAGGGGTAGAAAAAATAACGCAACTTTTATACAAAAATGATAACTTAAAAGATTGTATTCATCAAATAGTTGAGGTTTTGGGTAAGTCCACAAATGTATGCAGAGCTTATTATTTTAATCTGCTTTTTGAAATAAATTCTACTGAGACTATTGCTTTATGGGATAAAAACGAAGCTGAGGATATTGAGCTGCCATATATGACAGAATTTCCGCCTTCACATTTTGAGTTTTTAGTTGAAAAATTAAAACTAAAGAAACTCCAGGTTTATGAAGAGAGAACCATAGAAAATGAAGAGGTAAGAGAATTGTTGCATTCATTTGGAATAAAGACCATGGTTCTTATTCCAATATTTATCAATGATAAACTAAACTCAGTTATAGGTTTTGATAGAAGAATAAGTAATGATGATTGGGATGAAGATTCATTTTTATTTTTACAAACTTTGGCCTCAAATATTTCGGCTGCGATAGAAAGATCAGAAAACACAAAGCTTATCGCTGAAAATCATTTTAATCTTCAACTAATAAGTGATACTGTTAAAGATGTTTTTTGGCTTTTTGATGTTCCAAATAAAAAGTTTTTATTCGTGAGTAAAGCCTGCAAGGAGGTATTTGGTTACGATGAAAATGATTATAATAAAAACCCAGAGATAGTTGAAGAAAATGTTCTTCGCGAAGACTTTCATTTGATAAAAGAAAGAAAATGGAAACACAAAAACAATCAAGTTTGTGAAATTACCTATAGAATTAAAAGGCCTGACGGCGAAGTACGCCATATTTCAGAGAAGACTTTCCCTATTTTAGGTGAAAATGGCGAAGTCATAAAAGTGAGCGGCGTAAGTGTGGATGTAACCGAACAAATAAAAATTAATAAGGAAGTTGCACTACTTTCTACCGTAACTCAGAAGATTTACAATTCGGTGTTGATTTCTGATCCAGATGGTACCGTAACTTGGGTCAATAATGCTTTTATTAAACTTTTTAAAACACAATTTGACAGAGTAGTCGGTAAGAAAATATCGCAACTTTTAAAGTCAAGGGGAATTAACAAAAGTGTCAATTTTACCAAAGATAATTCAATAAATAATTATGACGAAATAGAATTTGTAGATAAAAATGGAGAAATCGTATGGATTAGCGTAGCTTGGTCAGTTGTGAAAAATGAGCAAGGTCAGATTATCCAATATATTTCAATCGTCAATAATATAACGAAACGTAAACAAGCTGAGTTACTTATTTCAAACAGCGAAAGGAGTTTGAGGTTTATTACAGATAATACCTCAGACGGGTTTATTGTTATAAAAAATTCCAGAATTCAACATTATTCAGCTTCATGTGAACGAATATTTGGATTTAAAGTGGATGATATAGTCGGTAATCCAAGTGTCTCTCTTTTTGACTATGTGGAAGAAAAAGAGAAACTTAAAGTGATGGGGCTTGTAAATAAGTCGGTAGAAGAAAGAGGAAAGGTGCTTGAGTTTCAAACTAAATTAAGAAATTTTAAAGGTGAATACCAATGGTATGAGATAGTTCCTAATATTCTTTACAATGAAGATGATTCTTTGGAGTCGGTCATTTTAGTGATTAGGAATATAGACTCAAGGAAAAAAATGGAGTTGGCTTTAAGTCAAAGTCAAAAACATTTAAACTTAATTTTAAACTCTCTCGACGAAATGGTTTGGGCCCTAACATACCCAGATTTAGAGCCTGTTTTTGTGAGTAATTCGATAAGTGAAATCTATGAAATATCAACTGAAGAATGGAGAAGTGACATCAAATCTACCTTAAAGGCGGTTATACCAGAAGACAAAGAGGTTTTGAAAAATATTTATGCGGAATTAGATATTAATAACGAATCGCAAGGTAATTATAGGATTAAAACAAGGAGTGGTGCCATAAAGTGGCTGAAGTCTAACACTAAAATTATTCACGACAGCGAAACAAATAAACGGTTACTTATCGGGGTGATTTCTGATATTACTAAAATAAAAGAAGCTGAAAAATTTGCGAAAGAATCAATCCTTGAAAAACAACAAGCAGAAAGTGCTTTCGCCGAACTAGAACTTAGGGCTTTGCAAATGCAAATGAACCCACATTTTATTTTTAATGCCTTAAATGCAATTCAGAGCTATATAATTAATAAAGAAGAGGAGTTTGCTAATATTTATTTGTCGAAATTTGCTTCACTTATAAGATTATTTTTAGATTCATCGAGAAGTAAGTATATTTCTATCAGCGAAGAAATAAAGATGCTTAAACTATACGCAGACCTCGAAAAACTAAGGTTTGAAAATAAGTTTGAAGTTATTTTTATAGTTGACCCAGCTATCAATATATTTGCTGAAATTCCAACAATGTTACTTCAGCCTTTTATCGAAAACTCGATTAACCACGGCTTGAGATACAAAAAAGAAAAAGGGAGTTTGACAGTTGAGTTTAAAAACATTTCGGATTACGTAAAAGTTACGATCAAAGACGACGGTGTAGGTAGGGCAAAATCTGACGTGATTAGAAAGAAAACAAACCAAGGCTATAAATCGCAAGGCTTAAAAATAACAACCCAACGCTTAGAGAATTATAATAAACTCAATATGAGTAATATTGATTTTAAGATAGAAGACTTATATCCGGACAAAGAAGATAAAGGCACACTTGTAGAAATATTATTTCCTATAAACTAAAATTGGCAGATGTATACTTGTATAATCATTGATGACGAAAACAGAAGCGTAGAAACTTTAAGCAAAATAGTTACTACCTATTGTGAGGATAAACTTGAGATCCTTGCTACAGCTAATAATATTGATGATGCCTATCCGCTGATTAAAAACAAGAAGCCTGACGTAATATTTTTAGATATTGAAATGCCTTTTGGCTCAGGCTTTGATTTGCTGGAGCGATTTGACGAGATAGACTTCCAGGTTATTTTCACAACAGGTTTTGATCAATATGCCATTACTGCTATTAAATTTAGTGCATTGGATTATTTACTGAAGCCCATCAATATTGCCGAACTCAAAATGGCAGTAGATAAAGCCATTGTAAATATTGAAAATGCAGACTATAAAAGCAATTTTAAGATATTTTTAGATACCCTCAAGAAAACAAAAAATTCTACAAACAAGATACCTTTGCCTGTGCTAAATGGACTCGAATTAGTGCAGATTGATCATATCGTATATTGTGAAGCGGACGAAGATTATACGCATGTTTTTCTTCAGGATGGTACAAAAAAAATAGTCACCAAAAGTATCAAGGACTTTGAGGAGCTTTTAGAAACGTATGATTTTTTTAGAATTCATCATTCGTTTTTAGTCAATAAAAAATACATAAAAAAATATACAAAAGGAGAAGGAGGCACTATCTTGACAGACTTAAATGTTGAGATTCCAGTTTCGAGAAGAAGGAAGTCGGAGTTTTTGGAGTGGTTAAATGATATGTGATTTTTTAAAAGTCAGGTAGCTGTTTCAATTGTGTAGTTTTATTGTTTTCAAAATCTATATGAAAGCAAAATGTTTTCACGCCATTCGTAACACAAATGTATGGAGCCTTGTGAATTAAGTTATATCTACTCGCTTGTTCCACTACTTTTTGGTCAATAGGCACCTCTTGAGCTTTACATTCAACTAATAAAAAAGGTTTCCCAGTTCTGTCAAAAACTACAATATCTGTTCTTTTCTGAAGTTTGTTGTAATTCAAACCACCTTCTAGTTTTATTAATGATTTTGGATATTTAAGTTCATTTATCAGCGACCACAGCATGTTTTGACGCACCCATTCTTCAGGAGTGAGTAAAATGTATTTATTTCTTAATGTATCATAAATGTGCTGTTTGCCTTCAATTTCCTTAAATTTGAATCGCGATTCCAGATTGTTAGTCATTTTTTTTATTTGTTGGAATTATTTTCAACTATTAGTGGTTTATCCCTACAATATTTAAAAACGTAAGAATTATATGCAAAGTAAAGAAGAAATTGTAAAGAACTGGCTACCCAGATACACAGGTACAAAACTTGAAGAGTTTAAGCCGTATATATTATTGACAAATTTTGGTAACTATGTGCAGATTTTTGCGGATAAATTTGGAGTAGAAGTAAAAGGAAAAGGTAATGCCATGCAAACTGCTTCTGCTGGAAATATCACCATCATTAACTTCGGGATGGGTAGTGCCATGGCCGCCACAGTGATGGATTTATTAACTGCAATCGAGCCTAAAGCGGTTTTGTTTTTAGGTAAATGTGGAGGTTTAAAGAAAATTACAGCACTGGGAGATTTCATATTGCCTATTGCGGCTATAAGGGGTGAAGGTACATCAGACGATTACGCTAGACCCGAAATACCTGCTTTGCCTTCCTTTAGATTGCAACGTTCGGTTTCGGAGATGATTATTAAACATAACATGGACTACTGGACGGGTACGGTATATACCACTAACCGCAGGGTTTGGGAGCATGACGAAAAATTCAAGGCTTATTTGAGAGAAATAAGAGCCTTGGGTATCGATATGGAAACTGCCACAATATTTATAGTCGGTTTTGTTAACTCTATACCTCACGGTGCCTTGTTACTTGTTTCTGACAACCCGATGGAACCAGACGGAGTTAAAACTGAAGCCAGTGATAAAAAAGTAACCAATAACTTTGTAGAGAAACATATCCAAATTGGTATAGAGGCATTAGATGAACTCGCCAATTCTGGAGAGTCTGTTAAGCACCTTAGGTTTGAAGATCAGAAGTCATAAAATAAAAAAGCCCTTGAAATTAAATTTCAAGGGCTTTTTTCATGTTATCCATTGTCGATTATTAGTTGCAATAATCTTTTATTATTCCATACGAACTTGAGTTACCTAACTCACCTGATTTGCTAAGGTCATAGCAGCCACCGTTGCGGTCGCCTGTGGCAAGTTTAATCAATCCTCTTACATAGTACGCCTCTGCATATTTTGGGTTGATTTTGATTGCATTTCCGCAGTCGACAACCGCTTCGTTTTGGTCACCCATTCCTGATCTCACTAGTCCTCTACCAAAATGTGCTTCTGCATAAGTTGGGTTAAGTTCAATCGATTTGTTAAGGTCGCCCAAAGCATCTTTATAGTCGTTTGCTTTAAATGCGGCCATTCCTCTTGCGTAAAAAACCTCAGAGCGGTCGCTTGTGAAATCCACAATGTTTGATTTTTCGCTTACTTTCTTTTTTAAGTCCTCCATTACATTTTTAGGCATAGGACCCACATAAGCATCTTTCCCTTTTTTTGATTCAGTAATGTCTTCTACCGCCTTACTTAAGTCTGAAATTGCGGCTTTAGAGTTATTTAATTTTGATTGAACAAAACCTCTCGCGTAGTAGGCTGCTCTATAATCGTTTTTAAGTTGGATACATTTATCTAAATCAAGTTTAGCTGAATTGTACTCTTCAAGTTTTGCTTTCGCAAATCCTCTATAATAAAACGACTCCGCATCTTGAATGTCTAATTTTAAAGCTTCGTCGAAGTCTAAAACGGCATCCGTATATGCATTTACTTTTATTCTGTTTTTACCTCTTTCAGCATATGTTTGGGCTCTTTTCGGATTTATGCTTATCGACTTCGTAAAATCAGCGATACTTCCGTTGTAATCTTCAAGTGTTGATTTGCAAAGACCTCTTGAATAATACGCTTGGTATTTTTCAGAGTTATCTGCATTGAGCTCTATTACCTTTGAAAAGTCTTGAATGGCTTTCGTGTAATCATTTAGTTTTGCTCTAATAAATCCACGCTGTAAATACGAATATGAATCTTCTGGGGCAAGTTCAATCGCTCTGTTAAAGTCTTGCAGAGCGGCTCTATTGTCATCTTGGTATGATTTGCTTAGGCCTCTGTATAAAAACGACATGGCGTCTCTTGGACTAAGGTCAATTGATCTATCAAAATCTAAGATAGCACCTCGGTTATCTTTAAGGGCTTGTTTGGCCAAGCCTCTGTTAAAGTAACACTGTGGGTTTTCAGGATTCATTGAAATAGCGGTGCTAAACGAAGCCAAGGCCCCAATAAAATCACCTGCTTTACTTTTAGAAACGCCTAATTCGAAATGTTCAGAGGCTGTTTGCTGACCAAATGATACAAATGCTCCTAGCTGAAGGAGAAGTACGATAAATATTTTTTTCATTTAAATAAGATTATTAAACTTTCAAAGATAAACATTTCAATAATATTTATCAGGAAATTCAAATGCTATTCAAACAAAAAACAGAATTTATGAGGAAAAAGGGGAGATTTATAGGCTTAAGCCTAGACAAATAACAAAAACTAGGGTGCTCAATGCAAGTCGCTTTAAAAGTGGGTCGGGGTTTTCTAGTTTTAATAATTGAAAACCATTTAGCAAAATCAAAGGAAATGGAATCAAAAAAATGTAGTTTGAGAAACCTATTTTTGATAAAAATATTACTGTTAAAAATAAAGCTAAACCCAAAAGGGAAAAGTGATAGAGTATCGCTTTCTTTTTGCCTAACCTAACAGGGATAGTTATTTTCCCAGTTTTTTTGTCAGATTCTATGTCTCTTATGTTGTTCAGGTTTAAGACACCTGTTGCTAATAATCCACACGCCGAAGCGGGCAAAAATAGTTTGAAATCTAAAACATGTGTGAACAGGAAATTGCTTCCTAAAACGCCAACCAGACCGAAAAATAGAAAAACTGAAATGTCTCCAAATCCGGAATATCCATAAGGTTTTTTACCGGCTGTATAAAAGTATGCGGCTAAAATACAGACTAATCCTAATCCAAAAAAGCGAAGAAAGGCAGGGTCAGCAAAACTTCCGAAAGAAACATAGAGTAATAACACACCACTGATTATGGATAGAAAAGCAAAAATAACCACGGCTTTAAACATTTTAGCTGGCGATATTACACCAGATTGCACCGCTCGGCTTGGCCCAACTCTATCGCTAGAGTCTGCCCCGTTTTGAGAGTCGCCATAATCGTTTGCAAAATTTGAGAGTATTTGTAAAAGCGTAGTAGTTAGAACAGCAAGTCCAAAAATTTTCCAATGGAAATTACCTGAGTGATAAGCCAAAAAACTCCCTAGAATTATACTTGATAAAGCCAAAGGCAATGTTCGTGGTCTAGCCGCTTCTATCCAATGTTTCATATTTAGATTCCTACTGCTTTTTTGAATTCTTCGCTTGTAGGCAATATTTTAGAGGCAAAAAAGTGTGTTACCTTTCCCTCTTCGTTGATTACATATTTACAAAAATTCCAAGTCGGAGCTTGGTCGTTCCATCCGTTCTGATTTTTCTTACTTAACCATTGATAAAGCGGATGTTGTTTTTCTCCAATAACTTCAACTTTTTCGGTCATTTGAAAATTAACACCGTAGTTTTTTTGACAAAATTCTGCAATTTCTGAATTAGAACCGGGTTCTTGTGACATAAAATTGTTTGCAGGAATTCCGATTACTACTATTTTGTCTCCATAAGTTTCGTGAAATTTCTCCCAATCGGCATACTGAGGTGTAAATCCGCATTTTGAAGCTACATTTACCAAAACTACTTTTTTGCCTCTGTATCGAGATAAATCTAAATCATTGTTGTCTAACGATTTGATTTTAAAATCGTAGAAAGAGCCTAGGTATTCCATATTTCCAGTAGAAGTTTTTATTTGATTTTTGTCGCTGAGCAAATTTGAAATTGTATTTCTTTTAAAAAATGCAGCCAAAGCAAGTACTCCACCAACAAGTAAAGCAGTTTTCATATTTGAAAAATATTTAAAGCGTTTATATATACTTTAATTTAGAAACCACTGAGTGACTAAATAGTTTCGGCGGTGCCTAGTTTTTTCAACATTTGAATATGAGAGTGAAGAGCATTCATGAAACTTCCTTTTGAGTTATACATTAAATTAAACTCTTTGGCTGTTTCAGCTACTATTTTAGAAAGATCCTTGTAGTATATATGCGAAATTTTCGGAAACAAATGGTGTTCAATTTGGTAATCTAGCCCCCCAATGTACCACGATAGCAATTTGCTTTTTCCAGAAAAATTTGCGGTAGTTCTTAGCTGATGCACAGCCCAAGCATTTTGCACACATGCGTTTTCGTCTGGAATAGGTTGAGCGGCGTCTTCTACCACGTGAGCCAGTTGGAATATAGTACTTAAAATCAAGCCAGAAGTCATGTGCATGGCCATAAATCCTAAAAACCAAGTGCCAAACCCTATGTGAAGAACCAACATAGGTATCACCATAATAAATACGATGTATAATATTTTAGTGGCGATAAGTATAATAAGTTCTTTTGTAGGAAATGATTTTACAATTCCGTCTTTGGCCAAGGAGTTAAATAATTTAATTTCTTTGAAATCTTTCCACAAAAACGATATAGTCATCAAGCTATACAACAAAAAAGCATATGCATGTTGAAATCTGTGAATCGGCTTCTTTTTTTCTTCTACATTTAATCGCAACAAAAACTTACCCGTAATATCTTCGTCAAGGTCATGTATGTTTGTATAGGTGTGATGAAGTTGATTGTGCTGCACTTCCCAGTTATAGGCATTGCCTCCAAGGAAATAAATGCTGGAACCAAATATTTTATTCATTAACTTATTTTCCGAAAATGAACCGTGGATGGCATCGTGCATTACGCTCATACCTGTGCCGGCTACTCCAATTCCCATTACCACACACAATATAAGATTTTGGATATTATTTAGACCAGCGAAAAGAATTATAAAATACGGTATGAAATAAATTGAAAGCATAATGATAGCTTTCGTAAGTATTTGACTGCCACCGCTTTTGCTGTAGTTGTTTTCTTTAAAGTAGTTGTCTACTTTTGAGCGTAGCGTTGTGAAAAATGTAGCCTCTGATTTATTAATAAATTTAATTTTCTGCATAACTGGGTTTTGTTGAAAAGCATAATGCTCATACCTTACAAAGTTCTATCTTTTTTCTTTTATTTCCTAATATCAGAATCTGCGAATTTGTAGGATATTCTATGGCTAATCAACATTTTAATCTTGAGTTTTGTTATTTTTGAAAAAAAAACTTCGATGCGTCTCATTCAACTTCTTTTTGTACTAAATATTGGTTTAAGTTTTTCAGTCTTGGCACAAAGCCAGAATACTTCTTCATGGATTGATTTTAATAAATCATATCTTAAAATTGAGGTTGAGAAGGATGGTGTGTATCGTATTAGTTTTGAAGAACTTAGCAAGTCTGGTCTCAGTAGGTTTACCAACCTTGGTTTGTGGTATCACGGTAAGCCGATGGCCATAAAAACAGTAGGAGAAGTCAATGGTGAACTCAAAGCAGGCGGGTATATTGAGTTTTTTGGTGAGAAAAATAAGGGAAGTTTAGATTCATTGGTTTATAGACCCACTTGGGCTAGAAACAATCCATATCAAAGTTTGTTTTCAGATGTTTCTGCATATTTTTTGTGTGCAGATAATACAAATCCTTTGCGAGTAAAAAATAGTTTAACTAGCCCTGGAACTACTCAAAACAATTTCCGAGAAACATTTGTTTGGGCTCCAAACACCCAATATTCTTTCAATAATAATATTGGACTTTTGCCCGAGTTAATGCAAAGTTATTATCAACCGGGAGAGGGCTGGACAAGTAAGTTTGTGAGTGCTTCCGACTCATCTTCAAAATATGTTTTTACACTTCCTGGGTTTGTGAAAACAAGTTTTAATACAATACTAAAACTGAAGTTAAACGGCAGGTCTCGCGTATGTCATTCTCTAGATTTCTTTTTAAATAATACTAAAATAGAAAGCAGTGCGTCATTTGGGCCATTTGATTCATATAGTAATTCCTACGATATTTCGGAATTTGAGAGTGCTCCAAGTCTAAACCTAGAATTAAAAACTAGAAATGCCAATGTGCAATACGACTGGTATTCGCCCACGTTTTTTGAGTTTGTTTATTCACGGTCAAATGCCAGTTTATCCGAAACAGCTAGAACTATCAGTTTGCTAAACCCTATTGGCACCAAAGAAACCTATGTTTTTGGGAATATAAAAAATGATAAAACAAGAGTTTGGGAGATTTCAGACCCAAGTCAAGCGAATGAGTTAGGTAGTGTCAATACAAGTTTGGGCCTAAGTTTTTCTATAGATAGAACTGCAAATAGCCAAAAAGTTTTTGTTTTTTCGGAGACGCTTAGCCCTAAGAAAACTCAAATTCTTAATTTGACTAAAAATACAAGCAAGCCTGAATTTGTAATAATTACAACGCCTACACTAAAAGAGTCTGCCTTAAAATATGCAGATTACAGGGCCTCTGATGCAGGAGGAAAGTATAAAGTAGCGGTGGTTTATACGGACGATATCTACAATGCGTATTTTTATGGGGAGAAGAATCCGAAGGCGATATCTTATTTTCTTGAAGATGTTTTGAAGGATTCGCCACGGAAATTTTTGTTGCTTATGGGAAAGGCGGTTACTTTTCCAGACGCCATGAAAAACTCAACCGAAACCGTTCCTTCATTTGGATATCCGGGTTCGGATGTGCTGCTTTCAGCAGGCCTTTGGGGCGGCAGTATGGATGTGCAAGCCGTGCCAACAGGTCGACTAAATGCAACTAAAAACGAAGAAGTTTTGGCTTATTTGGATAAAGTAAAAGAGTCTGAAGCAGCAGGAGTAGCCCAAGAATGGAAAAAAAACTTTTTGCATCTGAGCGGCGGTCAAAATGTCTTTGAAATAAACTCTTTGCGGTTTTTGTTAAATGCTATTACACCAAAAGTTGCTGGAGGTCTGTATGGTGGAAGCGTAACCGCAAAAGTAAAAGCAACAGACGCAGAAGTAGAGGAGATTGACATTTCAAAAGAAGTAAACCAAGGTGTTGGCATGCTGTCTTTTGCTGGCCATGGAAGCACCGATGTGATTGACTTAAACATTGGTTATAGCTCAAGTCCACAGCGAAACTATAGCAACAAAGGCAAATATCCATTGATGTTTTTTAATGGATGTGGCGTTGGTAATGTTTTTTATAGATACAACACACTCAGCACAGACTGGATTGTGACTCCAAACAAAGGGGCTATCGGCGTTTTTGCAAATTCATATTGGAGTTATTTGTATCCTACTCAAAGATATTTAGAGGTACTTTACGATAAGCTTTTTGTAGACCCGGAGCTTTCAAAACTTACCATAGGGGAGGTTCATAAGGCGGTTAACCAAGCTTTAGTAAATGAAAGCGGCAGCGATTACATACGAGCAGAAATGCATCAAATGGTCTTCCAAGGTGATCCGGCTTTAAAGCTTTTTCCAATAGAAAAACCTGACTTCTCGGTAGAAAATAATAAAGTTTTTCTACAATCTGCCCAAGGTTTGACTACCATTGGGGCCTCTGATAGTTTACTTTTTGGTGTTTTTATGAAAAATCTAGGTAGGCTTTCTGCTAATCAAATAATAAAGGGTGCTTTTACACTTAAATATGCGGGTGGTAAAGAACAAACGAAAACTTTTGAGTTTAAGTCAAATCAAACTACTGATACGCTCTTTGTGCCGTTTAAAAGAGATGTTACCATAGAAGAAATAGCCCTAAAGCTAGATGCTGACAATAAAATAGAAGAATACAACGAGCTAAATAACGAAGTGAAATTAAGTTTTAAAGGGGAAACGGCTTGGGACAAGTTATTGAATTTTACGTTGTTTCCTGAAGGTATTTTGCCTGATAAGGTTTCACCTAAACTTACACTTTACGTTGGGGACAAAATCCTCCAAAATGCAGACTTGGTGGCATTAGATGCTCGTTTTAAATTAAAACTATTGGATGACCGAAGTTTAGATTTACAAAAATCTTTGGTGGAGGTGTATCTTAAAAAATGTGAGACTTGTGAAATACAAACGGTAGACTTACAAAGTGCGGTTTTTACTAGAAATACTTCAAATGATATTACCTTAAGTTTGCCTAATCTTGATTTGCAAGCGGGTAAATATTCCATTTATGTGAGAGCAAAAGATATGGTGGGAAATGTTTCGGGGCCACTTCAGCAGATTGATTTCGAGATTTTGAAGGGTAATTCTGCGAGTAAAATAAAGGTAAGCCCAAACCCAACGCAAGACTTTGCTAAGGTAAGTTTATTGGTAAATGATAACCGAAATCCGTCTGCGATAAATGTGATGGTGTATGACCTAAATGGTAAACTCATCGAAAGCCAAAGCCCAAGTGCCACAGTTGGTTTAAATGAGTACTATTTGGGATTAAAACAAAAATGGGGGGCGGGTAGCTACATTATTCAAGTTACAGTTTCTCACGCCGATGGTCAAACGGAAGTTTTAAAAAGCAGGGTTTTGGTATTTTAGAATAGATTTATTCTTTTGAGTAGGAAATTAACTTCATTTTTTTGCTTGTACCAAAGTTAATAATCCCTTTTCCGATGCAACTTGGAGTGGACTGGCAATAGTCAAAACTCGTATATTCAGCTGAAACCAAACCAATGTTGGGTGCATAAGTTTCTAATTCTCGCCGAAGATCTATAAGTGTAGAATCGTTTCTGAATTGTACCACAAATATGTCTTCAATATTCTCATTGCCTATTGTTAGTGATTCATTTTGTTTGGTTACTGTAACTTTTAGCGGTTCTGAGCTAGCATTACTTTGTGGAATAGTCCAGGAAGCTTTGTCATAAAGCGGAAAAAATAGCTTAGGTTTTATCTCTCCATTTTCTTCAAAAGTCAAGCGATCTGGCTTTAATGTGCCTTTTTGTATACTTCCTAACGCCCAAGTTTCTGTAGCAGTATTTCGTGTGTATCGCTGTAAAATAAAATCTGAACTAATACCGTCGCTGCTTGTGATATTGCTTATTTGCTCTTTTAGGAAATATTTTTTTTGCGTTGGCTCACCTGTTACGGTATACGTATTTTCGGTTACTTCGTAAATTCTTACTAAGCTTTCATTAAGCGGGAAATAGTCTTTTCTGGTTTCTATAGAGTCAGTTTGGCAAGCGAAAATAGTGATTACTAAACCGCAGAATCCAATGTGTCTAGCCAGATTGCGAGAGAAATAGTTTTTGAACAAAACCATATTTGATTATTTTTTTGTTTGCTCGTAAAGTTAGGATTTAAAACAATAGATATAGCACGCTCAAATGTATTTTTGTTTATATACTGCCATACTTTATGTGTAGTTTTTAAGTCATATTCGGTCTGTACATGTAGTATTTGGAGATGCTCCAAGTGATAGTTGTTAAATGCCCCTTTGCTAGTCCTTAACCTTACTTTGTCTGGCAGATTTCCTTGTATTGCCGCTCGCAAATCTCCTCGGCCATAACCATCAAAAAACTTTTTGCTAAGTGGAGTGTTTAAACTTGACTCCAGCAATTCTTTGTTTAGAAAAGGATATTTGGGTGTAACTTCATACGCTTGGTGTAGGTCATACAAGGCCTCTAGAGCTACAGCTGAAAGCGTTACGAAATTAGAATCCAGAAGCGACTTTTGGTATTTGTTTCCATCAAAGTTTAGCCTTTCACTTTGTGGTGTCACGTCATTTTTTTTTGTCGATTTTATTTTGAGTTTTTTACCAAGTGGTATTTCTTTAATTTTATCAAACCGACTTGTGATTACCTTCAAAATAGGGAATACGCCTACATTAAGTTTAAACAAGAATGTGTAGCATAACTCAAATACGGTTTTGACATTTCCATTTAAAAGATTCTTCTTTAGTTTCTTTAAAAAGGCCTGAGCCATTAATTTCTCTACCGTTAGTTTTCCTTCAATCTCTGTTTTTTGTTGGTTCTCATTTTGAATTTTTACATACTTCTTTAGTTCTTTTTTGTAAAGGCTATATTTTTTTTGTTCAAAAAGGGCATTCAAATACTCAAATCCGTAACCCACAATTGCGTCACCGCCATGTCCCGATATCATTTGCTGTACACCTAAGTCTTGGGCTTTTTCAAGGATTTTCAAAAATGTAGCACTTGGAATCACCATTTGCTCGGGCTGGAAAGTTATCTCGCAGCTTCTCTTTGCATAGTCCAAATATTCAGTTTTGAATTTTATTTCATTCAAGTTTACTTCCAATTTGGCGGCCACCCATTTGGCTATTTTGTGTTCATTTATGTTTTCTTTTCCTGGATCAAAATAAAAAGTCTCGGGCTTTTCGGTTTTTAAAATCGACACTATGCTCGAGGAGTCTAGGCCGCCGCTGAGGTGAGCTCCTAGTTTTTGCTCTGACTGTTTGAATTTGTTTATTTTGTCAAAAAATATACTCTTGAAGTTTCTCGTATCTCCAATTACTACTTCGGAGTGCTTTTGTTGCTTAATTTCATTTTCTGAAATCAAACATAAATGCCCAGGAAGCACACGAAATACATTCTCGAAAAATGTGTCGCTATCTATCGGATTATCTTCAAAATCAGCATTAAAGTATTTGGCTATTTGATTTTCGTTTATTTTTAAACCCGACCATGTAGCCACTTTTCTAAGTGAATTACTAACGAAAAGAGTTTTGTTTTTTACCGAAAAAAATAAGGGCAACGTTCCAAAAAAATCGCGGTAGAGTTTAATGGTATTCTTTTTTTTATCAAAAAATATAAATGCATAAGCAGCACTGTTTAACTCAAAATCAGGAGTGTCGGTGAGTTGAAAAGCCTCTGCTTGAATCTTAATTTTTAACTTTGGATGTATTCCGAAAAATAAAAAATCTGATGTGTGTTGTTCTAATATTTGGTCTTGGTTTGGTCCATAAGTAATAGTTTCAGAATCAATTGTTTTGTCTGAGTTTTGCTCTGAAAAAGAATGTTTTAAACTAAAATAGGCCAATTCAGTTATCTTTATTAATTCAAATTAAAACAAAAAAAGTGGACACTTTGCAGGAAAAAACAATTTTCTGTGGCTATATCTTTCTGTAGCTTCGGGCTCTATTGCTTATCTTTGTAAAAATAATTCGGATCAGGTGAAAGACTACTTAGCAGAACTAAACGAACCCCAATATCAAGCTGTAACACACGAAAACGGCCCATTGATGATTATAGCCGGTGCCGGCTCAGGTAAAACGCGTGTATTAACGTACCGAATCGCCCACTTGATGGGCCAAGGCGTAGATGCATTTAATATCTTGTCCTTGACATTTACCAATAAGGCCGCTGGCGAAATGCGTCATCGTATCGAAAAAATTATCGGTTCTGAGGCTCGCAATTTATGGATGGGTACCTTTCACTCGGTTTTTGCTAAAATATTAAGAATAGAAGGTGGAAGGCTTGGCTACACGCCAAATTTTACCATTTATGACTCTGACGACTCAAAGTCGCTTATTCGTACAATCGTAAAAGAAATGAAACTTGACGATAAAACGTATAAGCCGAATTTTATATTAAACCGGATTTCTGGAGCAAAAAACAACTTGATTTCATGGCAGGCCTATCTTGAAAATCCGATTTTCGGAGGAGAAGACGCTGCCGCTCAAATGCCCGAAATTGGCCGAATATACAGAACGTATTCTATGCGTTGTTTTTCTGCCAATGCCATGGATTTTGACGATTTGCTATTTAACACAAATATTCTTTTTAGAGATCACCTCGATGTTTTGAACAAATACCAGCACAAGTTTAAGCATGTAATGGTGGATGAGTTTCAGGATACAAACATTTCGCAGTATCTGATTACACGTAAGCTTTCGGCAGTACACCAAAATATCTGTGTGGTGGGAGATGACGCTCAAAGTATCTATGCCTTTCGTGGGGCCAATATTCAGAATATCTTGAATTTCAAAAAAGATTATCCCGAACTGAAAGTCGTGAAACTGGAACAGAACTATAGGTCTACCAAAATGATTGTAGATGCTGCCAATTCATTGATAAAGAAAAACAAAAATCAGTTCGAAAAAAATACGTTCTCAGACAATGAAGAAGGAGATAAAATAGAGGTAATAAAGGCACATTCTGACAATGAAGAAGGTCGAATTATAGCAAATAATATTTTTGAAACTAAACTCAATCAAAATCTTAAAAATCAGGATTTTGCGATTTTGTACCGAACAAACGCTCAGTCGAGGGCTTTTGAGGAAGCTTTGCGTAAACTGAACATCAAATATAGGATTATAGGTGGGCTTTCGTTTTACCAAAGGAAAGAAATCAAAGACTTGATTGCGTACCTACGTTTTACAGTAAATCAGCAAGACGAGGAGGCATTTAAAAGAATTATAAACTTGCCCAAAAGAGGAATAGGCGATACCACTGTGGCCAAAATAATAGTGACAGCTAATGAAAATAACCTCTCTATTTGGGATGTGGTGGGCGATATTCACAAGTATATGGAGGGGCGAGCTACAAACGCCATCGATACTTTTGCTACGCTCATAAAGAGTTACATGATTCTGCTTGAAGAAGACAAAGACGCTCATACTATGGCCATGCATATTGCCAAAACTTCGGGGCTTTTGCACGAACTTTACGTGGATAAAACCGTGGAAGGTATGGCCAGACACGAAAACGTTCAGGAGCTTTTGAACTCCGTAAAGCAGTTTGTCGATAACCCTGAAAACGAAGATGTGTCTTTGGGGACGTTTTTGCAGACGGTGTCATTGCTAACCAATGCCGACCAAGACGAAGACGGCGACCCTGATAAAGTAACCATGATGACTATTCACGGAGCTAAAGGTCTTGAGTTTAACCATGTATTTGTGGTGGGTATGGAAGAGAACCTTTTCCCTTCACAAATGATGCTCAAAAATCGGGATGACTTAGAGGAAGAGCGTAGGCTTTTTTATGTGGCCATTACCCGTGCTGAGAAAAAACTTACCTTGAGTTATGCCGAACAACGCTACAATTGGGGTAAACTGACGTTTTGCGAAAAGAGCCGTTTTATAGATGAAATTGACGCTAAGTTTTTGAAGTCTGACGAACGAGTAGGTATCACTACAGCCTCTACTTCTTATGACCTAACATCAAGAAACCCGCCACCACAAGTGAAGCCGGCCTTCAAAAAGCCTGAGATACCGGTTAGGCCCGGCAATACGCGTTCGCAAGTGATATCTCATCTTAAACCTGTGAACCAAGCGAAGCCTGCACCCGCTCATGTAGCTACCCAGGATTTTAAACCATCTGACACTTCTAACCTCAAAGCAGGTGACAAAGTGGAACACCCAAAGTTTGGCTTTGGCGATGTCAAAAAAGTGGAGGCTCAAGGTAATACTTCAAAAGCCATTATACACTTTAAAAGCGAAGGTGAAAAGACGCTGTTGCTAAGTTTCGCTAAACTTCGGATTGTGGAATAGTTAATTTTGGACACATGTGGCTCTTGGATTACATTTCTAAGACCTGAAATTTCTTTTTTGCTGTAGTCTGAGATATATTTAATAAATTATTGATGCCCTGATTTCAGTGATATCGTTTGACTTTTTAGTGAAAATTAGATCTAAACATCCTTCCCCAGTTGAAGTGTAAATTTGTGCATCTGAAAATTCCTGTAAGTATAAATGATAACATTCTGGTTTATTTTTCTTTCTCAAGGTATAATTATTAGATTTTAAATAATTTTCAATTTTTGGATAGAGCTGATTAAAGCTAAGCTTACTTTCGTATAAGATTTCATAACCTGCACTAATATTTGGAGAATCACCTCCAATATGATTGTAAATAGGTTCTTTAGTATAGTTATACACCGGAAAGTTCGAAATGGTATTATCATCCATGATTAAGTACCATTTCAAAGATCCTTTTTTTACATCATAATGGTCAATAACTCCCATTTGAAAATAAGCATTAATGCTTAGAAAAAATGATATTATCAAAAACAAAAAAGACCAAAAAAAAGAAAATATAAAGTCAAAACTTAGGTTAGGGAATTTCCAAGGTCTTTTAAATAGGCTTTTAATAATTTTAAATAGAACTCGAATGGAAATCAGTGCTATAAAGTAAAGAGTCGAAACAATGATAAAAAAAGATATAAAATACATCGTAACTTAATCTTTCAGCTGTCTCAAATACAGCTGAATCGTATTTTCTAGTCCATAGTAAAGAGCATCGCAGATTAAGGCGTGACCGATAGAAACCTCAAGTAAACCTGGTATGTTTTTGTGGAAATATGCCAAGTTTTCTAAACTCAAGTCGTGGCCCGCGTTTATGCCTAATCCTACTTTTTGAGCCATTTCGGCTGCTGCCACAAATGCCGAGATTGCCTTTTCGGGGCTTTCTGTATAGTCTTTTGCGTACGCTTCTGTGTAAAGTTCTATTCTGTCGGTACCTGTCTCGGCGGCGGCTTCTACCATCTCGGGGTTGGCATCCACAAAAATAGAAACCCTAATTCCTTCTGATCTGTAAATATTTACCAACTCTTTTAACTTGGCTTTGTGGGTGATGGTATCCCAGCCTGCGTTAGAAGTCAGTGCTCCTAAAGTATCTGGCACTAAGGTAACTTGTTCAGGTTTTACGGCCAAAACTACTTCTTGAAAACGCCCTTCTGTGGGGTTTCCTTCTATGTTATATTCGTTTTTAACTATTTTTTTTAAATCAAAAACATCTTGATACTTTATGTGACGCTCGTCAGGCCTAGGGTGAATAGTGATACCCTGAGCTCCGAAAATTTCGCAATCGATAGCGGTTTGCACAAGGTTTGGCATGTTTCCGCCTCTCGAATTTCTTAAAGTGGCGATTTTATTGATATTGACCGATAATTTTGTCATTTTTGTATTTTAGAATATATCTCCAAAATTATCATTTTTTTTCGGAGCAAAGGTCTAGAATTATTATTTTAAACTGAAAAAAACATAAAAATGTCATTAAAATCTAAGATAGATGCAGATATTAAAGCTGCGATGTTAGCACGTGACCAAGTAAAACTTTTGGCACTTAGAGATATCAAAAAAGGTATATTAATAGAAGAGACCAAAGCGGGTGGTTCAGGAGAACTTTCGGAAGAGGAAGGAATGAAGATTTTGCAAAAAGCTGTAAAACAAAGGAAAGATTCAGCGGAGATTTTTAAAACGCAAAACAGACCTGATTTGCTTGAAAAAGAACTTGCTGAAATCGCGATTATTGAAGTTTATCTTCCGGCGGCTATGTCAGCAGAAGAACTTGAAACGGTCATTTCTGGCATTATCACTAAAGTAGGAGCCAAAGGTCCTGCAGATATGGGCAAAGTGATGGGTATGGCCTCAAAAGAAGTAGCTGGAAAAGCAGAAGGTAGAGCAGTTAGCGAAATGGTGAAGTCACTTTTAGCCAAATTGTAAATTGGCAATAATAGACCTCATATTATTAGTTCCTATACTTATGGGAGCGTTTAATGGCTACCGCAAGGGCTTGTTGATGGAAATCATCGGCATATCGGCTTTTGTGGTAGCCATTGTCATTGGCTTCAAATTTTTGAGCCTTGGCACCGAATTACTCTCTTCTTTTATCAGCAACGATACCTTGAAAGGTATTTCGCCATACATGAGTTTTTTGGTGATAATTTTCCTCACAATTTTTATGATTAGAAAAGTCGGTTGGCTAATGCGTAAAGCCCTCCGAATGACGTTTTTGGGTACTTTAGACGGAGCCTTGGGAGCACTTTTAGGCGGTTTTACGGTCATGTTTGTGATGAGCGTATTTATTTGGCTGCTTTCTAAAACACCCATTACTTTTCCCGAAAGCTGGATGAAAGAAAATCATTTTTACGCCTACGTGGAGGTTTTTGCTCCTAGTGTAATTTCCAAAATATTAGATTGGCTGCCATTTGGTGGTAACTGGGTAGAATACCTCGACCTCATCAAAGAAAAGTTTGAATATGCCAAGCCTCTTTTAAACGATCAATAAACGTAATTACGTATTATTTGATTTTCCCGTTCAAAAAATTGAAAACGGGCTTTGCTTTTGTATCTAAAACATAAGCAATACCCAAGATTAAACTATACCCCAAAATAGGGTAGAGGAGCTTCGAGAAGCCATTTTCGGGTAAGAAAATAGGGAATAAAACACTGAAACCCATGTATAATAATGGGTGATAGAGGTAGCTGAATAGCGAATATTTCTGTCCAAATTTTGTGAAGAAATTAGTGTCTATATCTATCGATAGGCTTACTAAAAATGCCCCAATGGCGATAATGCTAATTCCGATACTTTGTTCATGAACCAAGTCAAGTAAAGGCATAACCCATTTGAATAATTTGACTTCGAGTATCAAAAAGACAATTCCGCCAATGAGCGTTAACCATCCTGCGGTTTTTATATGGTCTATGGTTTTTATTTTACAAACCCTCATTCCGATATATATAAAGGGTATGGCTTGCATGAATCTATAGACTTCGAAGCTATAATCTTTTTGGAACAAGAAATCGTAATTGTCTGATAGGAAAAGGCCACCTAACAATAGTATAGAAAGATATGGAAGTATAAATTGGAGTTTAACTTCGTGCAAATACCAAATGGTTATAAAGGCTAAAATCATGGCTCCGATATACCAAAGATGAAAGTATGCACCCACTAAAACATGCGGTATCTGAAATTCGTAGTTGCCTCTGATTGTATCTATTATGCCATAAATAAGCGAAGAAACCAGTAAAATAGAAATAAGTGAGATGACGTTTTTTTGAATCACATCAAATGTGAAATGCTCTGACTTTTCTAGTTTTTTTTGTAAAAAATAACCACTGCAAAGAAAGAAAAAAGGCACCGCCCAGCGAGCAGAAAGTTTTGCGTAAACGCCTAATGTGTCTTCAAGTGGACCATAGTTGGTATGTAGAATCAGAATAAAAAATGCGGCAATGAATCGAAATAAGTCTACACCGTTTAGTCTTTGCATCAATCAGTTTTGAATATTAAATGGGGTTTCTGCTGTAAAATTACACAAAATGTTAGTCAAAGAGCAGAAAAAACTTGGACTAATTTTTAAGCCAGTCCAAGTATAAACGCATATTACTTGCCAATAGGGCTAAAGTCGCAGGCTATATCGCCCACCACAAACTGCAATCCGTCAAGCAAAAAAGCCAGTAGGCGAGGGTCATCGTAGCTTTGGGCATTGTGACTCGGCGATGAATAAAACACACGGCCTTTTCCATGTTTTCTTATCCACGACACATATCGAATGGCGTCTCCATCTTTTTCTTTTATGCCTTCTATTTCAGAAGCATTAAAGTATAGTAAGGGCTTAAAATTCTTTGAATCGTATGCATTATTAAACAAATAAGGTTCGTCTATATGCACAAATGTTTTCCCTTCAAAGGCCCTAACCAAAGGATGGCTTTCATCTACCATTCTCAGGGTAATTTCTTGTTGTTTTGGGTGATAAAAGAAATTCCCACCCGCCATTTCTCCAAAAGCCAAAGACTTATTTTGCATCACTATGCCGCCATGCAGGAGCATCAAGCCGCCTCCTTTTTTTACATAATTCAATAAGTTTTGTTCCAATACTTTTGCTTCTTTTTTAGCCAAAAGACTGTCGTTCGGATATTTTACCTTAAGCACATCCCAAAATATGTCACGTTTATCGCCGATGCTACAGGTGTTGTTTAAAATTACCGCATCATATTGAGCCAATGATTTCTTTTCAAAAGCAGCGATATCTTTGGTTACCGTTACTTCAAAATCACCAGTTTGCGTGGCCATGGTTTGCATTATGGCTTCTGTGTGGGGAATCACCCAGTGTTTAAATCCCGTATGCAACGAAAAGATTAAAATTTTGTGTTTTTTTGAACTCGGAAAATGCGTTTTTTGTGGAGCAGTTTTGGCTATTTTTTGAAGCCAATCTGCCGAGAAAGGGATTTCGGGTTGACCTTGTGAAATGGCCAAAAATGGCAATAATAAGAGTAAGAATAAAAAGGAAAAGTTCTTTTTCATGCGTGTATGAGGGTTGAATATTAATAATTACTCAATTTACTTTAAAACCTCGAAAAAGAGATATTAATTTTTTATCAAAATTTTGAAAAATAGTAAATGGGTAAATGTTTTAAAAACACGGCACAAAGTCTTAAATTTGAAAGAGGTAAAATTTGGAATCATTTAATTAATTAATAAAAAAAGAAATTATGAAATTTAGCAGAATGGCCAGTGCAAACTGGAAAGGAACAGGTAAAAACGGAATGGGAACTGTAAGTACGCAAAGTACAGTTTTGGATAATACACAATATTCATTTAAAACAAGATTTGAGGATGGCGTAGGTACCAATCCTGAGGAATTAATAGGTGCAGCTCATGCGGGTTGTTTCACTATGCAGTTGAGTTTTTTATTAAACGAAGCGGGCTTTGTGGCTACTAATTTGGACACCAAAGCAAAGGTAAATTTTGAAGACGGAGCCATTCCTTCTATCGAATTAATACTAACAGGTACAATTCCAAATATCACGATTGATGAGTTTGAAGAAATTGCCAACAATGCGAAAGAGATTTGCCCTATATCGAAATTAATGAAGGCTACAGTTATTTTGACCGTTAGTTTAGCTTAAGTTTTTTGTAGGAAATAATATAGAGGATGTACTTTTTGATAGGTGCATCTTTTTTTTATTCTCCAAAATAGTTATAAAAAAAGCCTTGAAAGTTTTCACTGTCAAGGCTTTAAGAAGTTTTAAGATTAGAGATTAGTCGTCTCTTCTTCCTAAAAATATCATTACATAGTACATTAAGTTGGCGATTGCCGCTAAAGCTCCTACCACGTAAGTCATGGCTGCCCACTTAAGTGCGTCTTTTGCCATAGCGTGTTCACGTTGGTTCACTATATTTCTCGTTTCCATCCATTTTAGAGCACGGTTACTTGCGTCAAATTCTACCGGCAAGGTAATGGTAGCAAAAGCAGCGATGGCCGCATTGGCTGCTATTAAAACTATCAGTAGGATGTTGCCAATTGCACTTCCTTGCGAAAGCATATAAATACCACCAAACATTAAAAACATGTTTAGCATCCCCATCATTTTAGAGGCTACATTTACCGCTGGCACCATGGCCGATCGCATACGTAAAGCTGCATAAGCAGTGGCATGCTGAACTGCGTGGCCACACTCGTGAGCCGCAACAGCTGCGGCTGCTGCACTTCTACCGTGATACACGTCAGTGCTCAGGTTTACAGTTTTGTTTGCGGGATTGTAGTGGTCGGTCAGTTGTCCTTCCACGTGGGTGATTTTTACATCATATATATTGTTGTCGTGCAACATTTTTTCTGCTATTTCAGCCCCTGAAAGTCCGTTGGCCAATCCGATTTTAGAATATTCGGCAAATTTGCTTTTTAGTCTGCTTGAAACAAACATTCCGATTAGCATAAACGCAATTCCGATTACAAATATCATTTTTCTTGTGATTTAAATTTTATGTTCCAAATTAAACAAAACTTTAGACTAAAAACAACGAAATAGGTTACAGGGTTCTGTAGGAAGTTTTTTTTGGGATAAATGGTGTTGGGATTTTACGACTGGATAAAAATAGTGTTGAGATGTGTATTTAACCTAAAAGAGTGATGAACTTTTACATTCACCACTCTTTTTAGTTGTTTTATTATAGAAAGATTTTTTACATCTCTTTCATTTCATTTACCACTTTGGTGATGGTCTGTTTAGCATCACCAAATAGCATCAGACAGTTCGGATAGCCGAATAGTTCGTTTTCTACACCTGCATATCCTTTCCCCATACTTCGCTTACTCACGATAACCGTACGGGCTTTGTCGGCATTAAGTATCGGCATACCAAAAATCGGACTCTGTGGATTAGTGCGAGCCGCAGGGTTAACTACGTCATTGGCACCTACCACAAACACAAGATCAGTGTTTGAGAAATCGTCGTTTATATCGTCCATTTCTATAAGTTTGTCGTACGAAATGTTTGCTTCTGCTAACAACACATTCATGTGACCTGGCATACGGCCAGCCACAGGGTGAATCGCAAATCTGAAGTCGATATTACGCTTTTCGCATTGCTCAGAAAGTTCTCTGATAACGTGCTGAGCCTGAGCAACCGCCATACCGTAACCCGGCACCACAATAACCGAAGTAGCTGAATCAAATAGCATTGCAGCTTCTTCGACCCCAACTTCTTTTACCGTTATTTCTGGGCCATCAGCAGCGGCAGCAGAAGCAGTTTGACCGAAGCCTCCTAAAAGTACATTGACAAGCGAGCGGTTCATGGCTTTACACATAATCTGTGTTAAGATTATTCCTGAAGCACCTACCAAAGCACCTGCTACTATCAATACGTTGTTATTCAACACAAAACCTGTGGTACATGCCGCCATACCTGAGTATGAGTTTAGCAATGAAATTACTACGGGCATGTCTGCTCCTCCAATCGGAATAACGGTCAAAATACCCAATAGCAAAGAAACTGCAACCAGAATTAAGATAAAAATTGGGTCAGCTTGGTTCATGATAGAAACCACCGTTAAGCCAATAGCTGCAATTAGCAACAGAAGGTTTACCATATGCTGTCCACCAAACATAATTGGCTTTCCAGATATTTTTCCTCCAAGTTTTAGATAAGCTACAATAGAACCCGTGAACGTAATGCCGCCAATAAAAATGGATAAAGCAACACTCACTGCTGTTATAGCGTCTACATTTATAGCTTGTTCTTGAGTTTTTAACCAATAGTCAGAAAGAGCAACAGCTACTGAAGCTAAACCTCCAAAACCGTTAAAAAGTGCTACCATTTCAGGTATTTCGGTCATTTCTACTTTGTAAGCAAAATACAAACCGATGGCAGAACCCACTACCATACATCCCAAAATGTCTACAAGCGTGATGGCTTGAACCTGCACCACCGTTGCCAAAATGGCAATTAACATACCTACCGAAGAAACCAAGTTTCCTTTTCTTGCTTCTTTGGTTTTGTTCATCATTTTTATACCTGCTATAAAAAGAATCGAGGCCACCAAATAGGCGATTTGTATATAAATATTCATAATTTATTTCTTTTTAAACATTTTCAACATCCTGTCAGTCACAGCGTAGCCACCAGCTACGTTTATAGCGGCCAATATTAAAGCCAACATGCCCAGCCATTTGCTTAGTTGCGTATATCCAAGTTCGTTTGTTGCCAATATCGCCCCCACAATCGTGATGCCTGAGATTGCATTTGAACCCGACATAAGCGGCGTGTGCAAGGTAGGTGGAACTTTAGCAATAAGTTCAAAACCCAAATAGCTGGCCAAAACCAACACATATAATAGTATGATTAATCCTTCTGCATTCATGATTTATTTGTTTAAGATGGTTTTTGTAAATTCATGTACCAATGCTCCCTGATGCGTGATTAAAGATCCCTTGGTGATTTCTTCTTCCATTTCCCATTTAAAGCCTTCTTTGTCAGCCAAGTGAAACAATAAAGTGCTGATATTGGTCGCATAAAGTTGACTCGCATTTACGGGCAACAAGGCAGGCAAATTAGACTCTCCAATGATGGTAACGCCGTGTTTTACTACCGTTTTGTTTATTTCCGAAACCGCACAGTTTCCACCAGACTCTACGGCCATGTCTACTATAACTGAACCCGCTTTCATAGATTTAACCATGTCTTCACTTACTAAAACTGGAGCTTTTTTGCCAATTACGAGAGCTGTGGTAATTACCAAGTCTGCGTCTTTAATTTTAGCTTCTACTAGTTCTTTTTGTTTTTGTAAAAATTCGGCAGATACCTCTTTGGCATATCCTCCTTCTACTTTTACACCTTCTACGCCTTCTACAGTCAAAAACCTTCCGCCCAATGACTCCACTTGTTCTTTGGTTTCGGGTCTAACGTCAGTTACTTCTACCACTGCACCCAAACGCTTTGCGGTAGCTACAGCTTGCAAACCTGCTACTCCAGCACCAAATATCAAAACCCTTGTAGGAGTGATGGTTCCGGCTGCGGTCATCATTAATGGAAATATTTTTCCCAAAGCATTTGCTCCTAATATGACGGTTTTGTAACCGGCTAGGTTGGCTTGTGAACTTAGGGCATCCATTTTTTGTGCTCGAGAGATTCTCGGAACAGCATCCATAGAAAATGCCGAGATTTTCTTAGCATTAAGGGCATCGATAACCGAAGGAATGGTATACGCATACATAAACGAAATACAGATACTGCCCTCTTTGAGTCCAGCAACTTCTTCTTCCGTAAATGAATTTACTTTTAAAACCACATCGCTTTGGCTTGCTTCGGCTTTCGAACACACCTGTGCACCGGCCGCTTGGAAATCAGCGTCTGAAATAGCCGCTAAGTCTCCCGCTCCTGTTTCCACACAGACTTCGAATCCTTTTTTTATGACCTGTTTTACCACATCTGGCGTTAGTGCCACGCGGGTTTCATGTCCTTTTGTTTCTTTTAGTACTCCAATCTTCATAATATAGTAGAATAAAGTGGTTTGTTTATTTCGGCAAAAATATAAATATTGCGTATAAATAGTATCCTGTTGCTGAAATATTATCAATATTAGGAAAAATTATACTAGATTCTTTTGTCAATCACTCAAAATACCAAATTTTATGAAATTTAAACTGCTCGTTTTTCTAGTTTTATTAAGTAATCTGACTTTTAGCCAGTTTGATATCAAATGGTCCGCTAAACAAAAAGCTTTTTATGAAATTCAAGAAAACAAAATTTTAAAAACAGATTTATCTAGTGGACAGAACTTAGATTGGTTCACCGGATTTTTGGATAAAAAACTTGAAATAAAAGATTTCGTACTTTCTGAAAACGAAGACATGGCTTTGGTCTACACCAATAGCAAAAAAGTTTGGCGTTATGAAACCCGAGGCGACTATTGGTTTTTTGATACCAAAACCAAGGCTTTGAAACAAATCGGAATTGGTCTACCTGCTTCGTCATTAATGTTTGCCAAGTTTTCTCCTGATGGACAGCACGTGGCATACGTTAGTGAGCATAATGTGTACGTGGAGCAACTTTCTTCTGGGAAAATAAAAAAGCTAACGGATAATTCTAAAAACAAAAGAATAATAAACGGAACCTTTGACTGGGTGTATGAAGAAGAATTTGACTGTAGAGACGGCTTCAGATGGAGTCCGGACAGCAAATGCATTGCGTTTTGGCAGATAGATGCGAGTACCATCCGCGATTTTATGATGATAAACAATACCGATTCTATTTATTCATACAATGTGCCTGTTGAGTACCCAAAAGTAGGGCAAGCACCTTCGGGAGCTAAAATTGGCGTGGTAGATATCAAATCTGGAAAGAATACTTGGATGCAGATTCCGGGAGAGACTACACAAAACTATTTGCCAAGAATGGATTGGAATGGCTCAAAACTAATTGTTCAACAACTAAACCGTAGGCAAAACCATTCTAAGGTATATGAGGTTGATCCCAAGTCGGCACAAGCCAAAGTAATTTTAGAGGAAAAAAATACGACTTGGGTAGATGTAAATACCAAGTGGGACGAAGAGAAGCCGTCGGGATGGTTATTGCAAGAAAATGGTTTCATGTGGATATCGGAGAAAGATGGCTACAGACATATATTTAAAGAAGAAAATGGAAAAGAAACCTTAATTACAAAAGGAAACTTTGATGTGATGGAACCCGCTGGTATAGATAAGGAGCGTGGGATTTTATATTTTTACGCTTCGCCAGAAAACGCCACTCAAAAATACTTATATAGTGTAAATATCTCTGAAAATGAGGATGCTAAGCGTGTAACACCAATGAACCAACCGGGTACGCATATGTACAATATTTCGAAAGACGGGAAGTTTGCATTTCATATTTATTCAAGCCATGACCAAAGGTATGTATATGAGTTTTTGAACTTAGAAACAGGAAAAGCCATGGGGAAAGATATTACCTCTCAGCTCAAAAAAGAAGAAGGACAAGACTTGAGTTTCTTCACTATTAAACTAGATGACGGCACCAGCTTAGACGCTTGGATGGTGAAGCCTGCTAATTTTGACCCAAATAAAAAATATCCGATCGTGATGAGTGTGTATGGTGAACCTGCAGCACAAACCGTGGTAGATAGATGGGGAACGGGAATGAATAGACTTTATGATGGAAATATGGCCGCGGATGGCTATATCTATGCTTCGATAGATAATAGGGGCACCCCAGCACCAAAAGGGGCGGCTTGGAGAAAAGCGATTTACAAAAACATAGGACAGCTAAACATCCAAGACCAAGCCAATGGCCTTAAAAAAATGATGGAGATGTTTCCTTTTATAGATGCTTCTCGCGTGGCTGTGCACGGTTGGAGTGGTGGAGGTTCTAGTACGTGTAATTTGTTATTTCAGTATCCAAACCTTTACCAAACGGGCATCGCAGTAGCGGCAGTTGCTAATCAGTTGACGTACGATAATATCTATCAGGAGCGTTATATGGGCCTAATAGACGAAGGCGACAAAGAGTTTTTTGTGAAAGGATCACCTGTGACACATGCCAAAAATCTGAAAGGTAATTTACTTTACATTCACGGAACTGGTGATGATAATGTACACTACCAAAATGCTGAGATGCTAATAAATGAACTGATCAAAAATAAAAAACAATTTAGCATGATGGCCTATCCAAATCGCACGCATAGCATAAACGAAGGCGAAGGCACAATCGAACACCTTAGGGGTTTGTTTACCAAATACTTAAAAGAAAACTGTGCCGCAGGAGCAAGATAAAACAGATAAAAAATAATTTCAAAAAAGCAGAGCTCATCACTGAGCTTCTGCTTTTTTTGTGGTATGCTTTTGTAAATTTTTGGTTATTGCATGTTGAAGGTTTTTTCTCTGCGACTTAAAAAGTCCCGTTACGTTAATGTTTAGGGTTATTTCGAGTTTTTTTTCTCTGCTACTAGCAAAGTCACAAGACAATTTAACGTATCACGATTTTGTAAATCGTGGTTAGCAATTACAGAGAAGCTATACTTTTCTTTGCGACTTAAAAAGTCGCATTACGTTATTGTTTAGGGTTATTTCGAGTTTTTTCATGCGACTTGCAAAGTCATAAAACAGTTTAACGTATCACGATTTGTAAATCGTGGTTTATTGTAACTTGAAAGTTGTTTTTCTCTGCGACTTGAAAAGTCGCGTTACGTTATTGTTTAGGGTTATTTTGTGTTTTTTTTCTCTGTTAATAGCAAAGTCACAAGACAATTTAACGTATCACGATTTTGTAAATCGTGGTTAGCAATAAAGAGAAGCCATTTTTTTTATGCGACTTGAAAAGTCGCGTTACGTTATTGTTTAGGGTTGTTTTAAGGATTTTCATGCGACTTGCAAAGTTGTAAAACAATTTAACGTATCACGATTTTGTAAATCGTGGTTAGCAATAAAGAGAAGCCATATTTTTCTCTGCGACTTGAAAAGTCGCGTTAGGTTATTGTTTTGAAGGTTGCTTTTCTATGCGACTTGAAAAGTCGCGTTACGTTTTAGTTTTGTCGAAATGTCGTTTTTCCTTATTTTTTCATTATCACTTCATTCGTATTAAAACCTGCCACACATCCTAGTCCATTTTTTATGTTGGTATATACTGGAGCGGGCTCTGAGAATGGGTTATTTTCTGCTTGAAAAAAATCAAAAAGCGAAATCTGATACTCATAAAACTCTTTGCTGATGTTTAAAAGCTGAAGCTTTATGGTTTTATTGGCATTTTTTGCTGGTTTAGATTTGAATACCTCATTGTTTGAGATTGCGAGGGTTGGATATTGAGTTAATGTTGCATTCGATATTTTAAAATCATTTCCGTCGGCATTTTTATCCGTGTAGTATTGGCCTCTACTAGCTCCATATGTGTTATTTGTTGCCAAATACGTGTATTTAACTTTTTCTACATACTCCACTTTAACTTTATTTTCTACATATGTTGAAATCGGATCAATGCTTAAATAGCTTAGTTCTCCATTTATTTTGTAATAGTTATTTTCATTTGGCACATCTTTCCACGAAAAATCTATTTGAAAACTTAAAATACTATCTTTCCCATAAAAACTATCTCTGATATCTAACTTTTCAGAAAGCACCAAGTTTTTTATATCTACTTTTTTAATTGGAATTGTGGTAGTTCCAGAAACTTCTAATCCTTCGCTACGAGCAGTAATAGTGTATGTTTTTCCAGCAATAATTGGGAACTTTAGTGCCGAAATTTTATAAAAACTTAGGTTGTCATCAAATTTCAAAACTTCGGTTTTTACTCCGTCTGAAATATATACTTCTGCGTTTTTTACGATGTCTGTAAATCGCAAATAAAAAGTTGAGTCTCCATTTGGCAGTTTAATTTTGGTGGTATCTAGTTTTTGGGATTCAAATAGTGGCACAGACTTGTTTAAACTCACAAAAATAACAGTGTCTTGCGGACTAATGAAACTCGTCAAGACCAGCTTTTCTTTGAGCTCTGGAAATCTCAATAAAGGCAGGTCGTCTACCAAAGTTTCACATGATATAAGGCTATAAGTGAGAGCTATAAGTGCGAGTGTTTTAACTGAAGTTTTCATCTTATTAAAATTTAAAGTTGTAAGTAACGGCCGGAATAATTGGGAACAAGGAATATCGCTTTAGTACCAGTTTGTTTGAAGGGGTACTAAAGCTATTAGGAGATTGTGTAAAGTTATTCTGTGACTCCACTGTATAAAAGAATGGATTTTTTCGACTGTAAGCATTATACACGCTGACGTCCCAAGTACCTTCGAATCGTTTTTTTTGAGTGCGTATTTTTATTCCTACATCTAGCCTGTGGTAAGGCTCTGCCCTGAAGCTATTTCTTTGGCCGTATTCTTTGACTTTATACGACCACCAGCCCAATTCTCCGTTTTGATAGAAATCTTTGTTTATGTTACTCTGGTAAGCCGAATACGAAGAGGTTGGGATAGTAAGTGCATTGCCTGTACCGTAGACCCATACTGCTGAAAAAGTGATTTTCGGATTTAGCTTATATATTCCAACTAATGAAATGTCATGCCGTCTGTCGTATTTTGGGAAAAACTTCTTTCCAAAATTTAACTCTGGAAATATCCATTCGGTTTTTGACCAAGTATAACCCGCCCAACCCGAAAACTTACCTACTTTTTTTTGTAGCAAAAACTCTATTCCATAAGAGGTGCCATTTCCGCTTGTTACTTTGTTTTCCCAACTGCCATTATCTGTGTTGCTTGGGTCTTCGATAGATAAAAAACTTGAGCCTTCTTTATAACTTAAGATATTACTCATTTTTTTATTATATGCTTCTATACTCAGCGAAATGCCCTTTTCGGGGTCAATGTCTTTCACTATGCCAACAGCAAACTGACTGGATTGTTGCGGTGCTACTTTGGCGGTGGCGGGTACCCAAAGATCCGTAGGGAGGCCAATACCTGTGTTGGTTAACAGGTGCAAATATTGGTTCATAACTGCATAAGAAGCCTTAATGGCCATGGCGTTTTTGAGCTTGTAGGCTGCTGAAATCCTAGGCTCTAATTTTAATGTAGGTGCGTCTTTAATTAGGTATTGGCTTAGTCTTAAACCTGAATTTATCTTTAAGTTTGCTGTAGGAGACCATACATTTTCGGCATAAAGAGCATTTTCCCAGACTTTATATGCGTTTTGATTATTAATATCTACACTTGCATTTTGGTCTTTAACAACAACCGCTTCTGGCGTAAACTTATGGTGAATAGCAAGTGCTCCAAACCTAAAACTTAAGGAGGGTTTTAAAAAATAGTCAATGTCATATTTAAATGAAAAATCTTCGATTCCTGAGTTGTAATTTAGCTTAAAATCATTCGGTTTAGTGCGGTCAATACTTGTTTCATTTGAGAAAATATTGAAGTTGTATTTGCTGTAAATTATGGAGGCATTGCCAAAAGTTTTTTCTCCAAAAAGATGATTCCAACGTAAGGTGCCAGTCAGGTTACCCCAGTTTAGTCCATTTGAGTATGTTTTGATTTCAGAATCATAGGAGTCATAGAATTTGTCTTTTCCCATGTAGGTGCTTAAGTATATTTTATTTTTGGAATTAATATCATAATTAAACTTTGAGTTTAAATCATAAAAATAATATCCTGTTTTCTCATTGTTTGAATTTCCTGAATTTTGAGCTTTTATAAATGGCCGCACCACAATGTCCACATATGTTCTTCGGCCTGAAACCAAAAATGAGCCCTTGGCCGGTTTCGAATTATTAATACGCAACGGCCCTTCTAACATCAGCCTCGAACTGATAAGGCCAATCCCGCCTTCGCCTGATAGCTTTTGTTTGTTGCCGTCTTTCATGGTTAAATCTATCACCGACGAAAGCCTACCACCATACCTCGCCGGGAAACCGCCTTTTGTTAGTTCCACGCTTTTGAGGGCGTCACCATTAAAAGTGGAGAAAAAACCAAATAAATGGCTAGCATTATAAACCACTGCATCGTCGAGGATTATCAAATTTTGATCAGGTCCGCCGCCTCGCACATATATGCCCGACTGGCCTTCAGAGCCTTTTTGTACTCCGGGCAAAAGTTGAATAACTTTTAGTACGTCTTTTTCACCCAAAAGCGTTGGGATGTTTTTGATTTGATCAACCGGTAAATCTATTTTAGACATATTGGGTGAGTCACTCAACTTGTTTTTTTCTGATTTTGAGGATACCACCACTTCCTCTAAATAATTTTCGTCTTCAAGTTCAATATCAATCTTTTGGTTTTTTTGAAAAGGAATTGTAATTGACTTTTTCTTGTATCCTACCATTGAAAAAACAAGGGTCACGCTATCTGAAGCTGGAAGCGAAAGCGAATAATATCCATATGAATTTGAGTTTACGCCGCGAGTAGTATTTTTTTGGTAAATATTTACGCCAATAAGCTGTTCCTTTGACTTTTGTTCTCTAACAAAGCCACTGATGGTATGCTGGGCATGGACACTAAAATTTACCAAGAGGCAAGTCGCCACTAGTTGTGTGAGTTTTTTCATTTAGTCGTAAAAGTTTATAGTAGCTGTGTAACGGAGCAAACAAAGCTTTTATTTTTAAGAAGTTATTTAACGGTAAAAAAGGTTTTTTGACTTTACCATTTGCGTTCCAAAAATTTTAGTAACACGTTTTTGTAAATCGTGGTTAGCAATAAAGAGAAGCCATTCTTTTCTCTGCGACTTGAAAAGTCGCGTTACGTTTTAGCTAGCGTTGTTTTAAGGATTTTTATATGACTTGCAAAGTCACAAGACAATTTAACGTATCACGATTTTTCAAATCGTGGTAAATACTATTCTGAAAGTTGTTTTTCTTTGCGACTTGAAAAGTCGCATTACGTTATAGTTTAGAGTTGTTTTAAGGATTTTCATGCTACTAGCAAAGTCGTAAAACAATTTAACGTATCACGATTTTGTAAATTGTGGTTTGTTATTTTGAAAGTTGTTTTTCTCTGCGACTTGAAAAGTCGCGATACGTTATTGTTTAGGGTTATTTCGAGTTTTTTTTCTCTGCTACTAGCAAAGTCATAAGACAATTTAACGTATCACGATTTTGCAAATCGTGGTTTATTGTAACTTGAAAGTTATTTTTCTCTGCGACTTGAAAAGTCGCGTTACGTTATTGGCTAGCGTAATATTTTGAGATTACTTTTCTTTGCGACTTGAAAAGTCGCGTTACGTTTTTGGTTAAGGCTTAGATATTAAAAAAAACGCACTATTTTTTTTGTCCTAAAAACAAACCAAAAAGTACGAACACCAAACCAAGTAATGTATGCCATGTAAAAGGCTCATTCAGGATGAAAGATGAAAATATAAAGCCGAATATTGGACTTAAAAAAAGGAAAAAAGATGCTTTGAGTGAATCTATTTTTAGGAGCCTTAACCAAAGATTTACGGATAAAACTGAAACGGGAATTACTAACCAAAGAATTGAGAAAAACGAAGTTAGGGTAATTTCAATAGGTTTTTCTTTTAAGTATAAAGTAAATGGGAGCATGAAAATTCCGCCTATTAGCACTTGCCAACCATTAATAGCGAAGCGTGGCAATGTCCAAGTTTTTTCGGAAAAATATATGGCGGCTACACTGTAACTCATCATACTTATCAATAAATAAATGAGACCTCTAACCGTCGCAAAGCTGTTTTGAAGTAAAGGCCAAACTGCAAAAAATACACCAAGTAGGCCGAGAAATAGACCTAAAACGTGCGTAAACTTTATTTTTTTACCCAAAACTAAACCTCCAATAATAGACATTAAGAGTGGTCCCAAAGAAACCGATAAACTTCCGATGCCAGCAGCCACTTCTTTAATAGCCAACACAAACAAGCTCAAGTAAAGCGTGATATTTAGAAAGCCAAAAATAGCTAAGGCCTTAAATTCGGTTCGGTTGGGCATTCGCCATTTCTCAAAAAAGAAAGAATAAGTTAGAAGTAATATGCCGGCCAAAAAAAACCTGAACTGAAATAGCATCAGAGGCTCCATCGTTCTCACACCGATTTTGGCTGCCACCGAAGCTGATGACCAAAACATAGCGAACACAATGCCCAGAATAATAAACTGGCCACTTGGGGTGATTTTTTTAAGCATTTTGCTTGATTAGCTTTTTAGCATTTTCGGTAGTTTGTCTTCTGACTTCTTCTTCAGTGGTGTTTTTTAGAAGAGCTATTTTTTCTATGATTTTGTCTAGATAACTTACCTCGTTTCGTTTTCCTCTGAAAGGCACTGGAGCCAAATATGGAGCGTCAGTTTCTAAGACCAAATGTTCTAAGCCAATTTCTGGTAGAAAACCATCTAAGCCTCCGTTTTTGAAAGTTACAACGCCTCCTATGCCCAAAAGGAAATTTAGGGAAATAATACGCTCGGCTTCTTGCTGATTTCCACTAAAGCAATGAAAAATTCCGCGGAGGTCTTTCCATCCAAACTCTTCTATCAGTTCGCAGCAGCGAATTATAGCATTTTGGCTGTTGTCTTTTGAGTTTCTACTGTGGATACAAATCGGCAGGTTATATTTTTTTGCAAGTTCAAGATGTCTTTTAAAAACGGACTCTTGCTGTAATACAAAACTAAGGTCCCAAAAATAATCCAAACCAATTTCGCCAATCATTGCAAAAGGTCTTTCAGAAAGCCATTGTTCCACTACTATCATTTCGCTTTCAGGGTTTTCGGCCACGTAGCATGGGTGCAGGCCCATCATCGGGATACATTTTCCAGGATATTGTCTTTCTAAAGCCAGCATGCCAGGTATGGTATTTGAGTCACAGTTTGGCATCCAAATTTGCTCTACGCCAAGGTCAAAAGCCCTCTGCAGCATTTGGTCTCGGTCTAAGTCAAACTGTTCGTCGTATATATGGGCATGCGTCTCAATAATCATCTAGGCGTATTTTTTTATGCAAAAGTAAGATTTTATTAGCTACTGAAAGGGGAGTGGTGAGATTTTTTGAATAAAAAAAATGTTCTTATTTCTATTGATATATTGATTGTAGAATTAATTAAAAACATGATTCTCATCAATTTTTTGAAAATTAAAATATGGTAAAGAACAAAATCACGTATGTTTGTGTTCTTATTTATAATCAGTCTAATTTATTATACTCAGGAGATGACAGTAGCAGATTTAAAAGAGGGAGAGAAGGGGAAGATAGCGTCATTTCAGGATACGAAATTGGCTTTAAAGCTATTGGAAATGGGTTGTTTGCCGGGCACAGTTATTAAGCTCGACCATAAGGCTCCCTTGGGCTGTCCGTATTGTATAACTGTTGGAGATAATTATCAGCTTTCACTTCGGAAATCTGAGGCCATAACCATTTTGCTTAGTTAATTTGTTTTAAATGAAAGTTGCTCTTATAGGAAACCCCAATTGCGGAAAATCATCACTTTTTAACCACCTTACAGGCCTCCGTCAAAAAATCGGAAATTTTCCGGGCGTGACTGTTGATAAAAAAGTAGGCTTTTGCAAAATCCACAAAGGAAGCGACATAGAAGTTATAGACCTTCCTGGTACTTACAGTATTTACCCAAATTCGCTTGACGAGCAGGTGGTTTTAGAAGTTCTCTCAAATAAAAATAATCCAGATTTTCCTGACCTCGCTGTAGTGGTAGCAGATGCTTCCAACCTAAAACGCAATTTGCTGCTTTTTGAGCAAGTTAATGACTTAGGTATACCGAGTATATTGGCTTTAAATATGCTTGATGTGGCCAATGAGGTGGGAATTACTATAAATACGCCCAAGTTAGAAAAAATATTGGGAGTACCGGTTTTAGAGGTTAATGCCCGGGAAGGGATTGGACTAGAAGGCTTAAAATTGACGATTTTTAAGACTTTAACAAACCTTAAAGTTCACGTAAATCCTGAAATAGTAGGGGAGGAATATCAAGAAATTGCAACCGAAATTAAAGACAAGTTTGGCTTGAAAACCAAATATGCAGCCATGCAGTTTTTGGGACAAAACGCAAAACTTAGTTTCTTGAGTACCGAGGATGTTGATTATTTGCTTCAAAAATCTAAAGAAATAAATTTTGATGGCGATAAATTTCAGGCAGACGAAGTAATTGAAAGATATAAAGATATAGATACCTCGCTAGATAAAGTAGTGGAGGTTGAGCACGAAAAGCACGATGTGCTTACACTTTCTCAAAAAATAGATAACATCCTTATTCACCGAGTTTGGGGTTATGTCATATTTCTGGGGATTTTATTCCTCATTTTCCAGTCTGTATTTTCGTTAGCAGGTTATCCGATGGATTTGATCGATAGCGGAATCGCAGATTTAAATAATTTCTTAAAAGATGAACTGCCTCAAAGTAAATTAACAGACCTACTCACCGACGGACTGATTGCCGGTATTGGCGGCGTATTAATTTTTATTCCTCAAATCGCATTTTTGTTTGCCTTTATATCTGTTTTAGAAGAATCGGGTTATATGGCACGTGTGGTAGTTTTAATGGATAGGGTTATCCGTAGGTTTGGTTTGAGTGGAAAAAGTGTAGTGCCGCTTATTTCCAGTATGGCATGTGCGGTGCCTGCTATCATGTCTGCCCGAACTATAGGAAACTGGAAAGACAGACTGATTACAATCATGGTTACACCGCTTATGAGTTGCTCTGCTCGTCTGCCTATTTATACCATTCTAATTGCACTTGTAGTGCCTGATCAAAAACTATTCGGGATATTTGGCTATCAAGGTTTGGCTCTAATGGGTTTATATTTATTGGGTTTCTTTTCAGCACTTTTGGCCGGTTGGATGATGAAGTATTTCCTAAAAACAAGCGAGAAGAGTTACTTCGTAATGGAGTTACCTACCTACAAAAAACCGAGGTGGACGCAAGTTTTTTATACAATTTTAGAAAAAGTAAAGACCTTCGTTTTTGAAGCCGGAAAAGTTATTGTGGCTATATCGATTGTACTTTGGGTGCTTTCTTCTTATGGTCCAGGCGAAAACTTCTCAAAAGTAGAAGAGCACGTGAAGCAAGAAAACCCAACCATGAGTACCCACGAATTGGAAAGAAAAGTGGCTTCGCAAAAGCTTCAAAACTCGTATGCCGGCATATTTGGTAGGTTTATTGAGCCAGCCATTAAGCCGCTTGGTTATGACTGGAAAATAGGAATCGCTCTGATAACATCTTTTGCTGCTCGTGAGGTTTTTGTAGGAACAATCTCTACCATATACAGCATAGGTGCTGATGATGCTGACGAAGCTACCATAAAATCACGTTTGAAAAAAGAGAAAAATCCAGATACAGGATTGCCGGTTTTCTCAGTTGCTACTTCATATTCTTTATTGATATTTTATGCCTTTGCCATGATGTGTATGAGCACCATAGCCGTAGTCTATCGGGAAACAAAGTCGTGGAAATGGCCGATGATTCAGTTGGCCTACATGAGTGTTTTGGCTTATGTTTCTGCCTTGGCTGTCTATTGGGCTTTAAGCTAAATTTTTCCTCCTCTCGGATGAAACTCCCGTAGCGTTTGTTGCAGAAAAGCTCTGTCTAAGTGCGTGTAAATTTCAGTTGTGGTAATAGATTCATGCCCGAGCATTTCTTGCACGGCACGAAGGTCTGCACCGCCCTCAACCATGTGCGTGGCAAAACTATGCCTAAAAGTATGCGGAGATATTTGTTTCCTGATTCCGGCTGCTTCTGCCAAGTCTTTGATGATTATAAAAACCATCACGCGTGTTAGCATTTTTCCTCTTCTGTTTAAAAACAAAATATCTTCATAGCCACTTTGGATGTCTACCTGTGGCCTGATTTCGTTTAAATAAATATTGGCATATTTAATGGCTTGCTGACCAATTGGTACTAGTCTGGTTTTGCTTCCTTTTCCTGTCACTATTACAAAGCCTTCTTTGAATCTACAGTCTGAAATCTTTAGACCGACTAGTTCTGACACACGAAGTCCACAACTGTAAATCACTTCTATCATGGCCTTGTTTCTTGGGCCTTCTGGTTTGCTGAGGTCTATCAAGCCTAGCATTTGCTCTATTTCATGATAATGTAATGTCTCGGGGAGTTTACGTGTGATTTTAGGGCTATCTATGAGTTGGGTGGGGTCGTGCTGGGCGAGTTTTTCTATATTCAAAAATTCATAGAAAGCTTTTATGCCGCTCAGTATCCGTGCTTGCGAATTTGCTTCTAGCCCTAGTTCGTTTAAAAAAACTAAAAACAGATGAATATCATCTGTTTTTAACTCTCCTGGTTTTTTCGATAGTTGTTTTAACTCCGAAAATTGAAATAATTTTTGGGTGTCTCTCAAATACGCTTCAACCGAATTTTCGGCCAAGCCTCGCTCTAATTTCAAAAAGTTTTTAAAGCCATTTAATTCAAAAGACCAATCCATTTCTTATTAATTTAACCATGTAAATATCATTTCTTGTTCTATGTCTGGGTGTAAACTCAAGGCCACAGGACACGTATGTGCTACTCGCTCGTAGCGTCTTTTTTGTTCGTCAGTAAGTGCTGGTTCACATGTAAAGCTAAATTCTACTTTTATTTTTGAAATTCTTCTTGGCGAATCCGTACTCATTATTTTAGTAATGGCCACTTCAGTGTTTTTAAACTCATGCTCTTCTTTTTGAGCGGCAATGCCAATCACCGTGATAGCACAGCTGCCAAGCGAAGTGGCTGCTAAGTCAGTAGGAGAGAAGGCTTCGCCTCTGCCGTTGTTATCGGTAGGTGCATCTGTTATTATTTTTTGCCCAGACTTAAGATGTTCTGCTTCGGTCGATAGGTTTCCTAAATACGTAATTTTTGATGTTTGCGTCATTGTTATTGATCTAAAAGGTTTTCTATTTCTTCACTTGTAATCGGTATGTGTGCCATCAAATCTAGGTGCCCATCTTCTGTAATCAAGATGTCGTTTTCGAGTCGGATACCAATGTTTTCTTCTTTTATATAAATTCCTGGCTCACAGGTAAGTAACATGCCGGGTTCAAACTTGTGTTTTTTATTGCCTACGTCATGCACATCTAGTCCCAAAAAATGAGAAACGCTGTGCGGAAAATAAGTAGAAACTATTTTAGGTTCTTCTTCCAGTTGTTCGGCGGTTATTAGTCCTACGTTTATAAGTTCTTGTCCCATGAAGGCCTTGGCTTCTTTGTTTAGATTTTCGAGCGTATTACCCGGTATCATCCTTGATTTTGTAGCTACTAATACTCGCAAAACTGCGTCATAGATTTCTTTTTGTCTGGGCGTAAAGAATCCGTTTACAGGCAGCGTGCGGGTCATGTCGGCATTATAATTGCCATATTCGGCCCCAAAGTCTATCAGTACCAACTCATTTTCAAGGCACTGTTTTTTATTTTCTACATAATGTAGCACACAAGCGTTTTTGCCCGAAGCCACTATGGGTTGAAAAGCATGGCGGCGAGATTTATTACATAAAAAAACATAACTAATTTCAGCTTCTATTTCGTACTCTTGAATCTGAGGCCTCAAAATAACCGCAATGTTTTCAAACGCTTTTCTTGTTATTTCTATCGCTTGCTTTACTAATTTTATTTCCTCGGGCTGTTTTATTTCCCGGAGAGCGTCAACTATGCTGTTTGTTTTTTGATATTTATAATGAGGAAATCTTTTCTTTATCTGTTTTTGGAATTCAGTTTCTCTCGAAATAAAGCATAATTCAGCCTGTGAGGCCGTATCGTCATAAAACAAAAAACGGTTATAGTTTTTCGAAATTTGCTCCAGTTGTAACCAAAAATCTTTGCTCCAATGTATGCGTGCTATGCCTGAATTATCATTTGCCTTGTGCATAGAAAGCTTGTCACCTTCCCAAATCTTGATGGTCTCGTTGGTTTCTCTAATAAACAAAATTTCTTCAACTTGTTCACTGTTTATAGGCTTGCCTATTAGCAGGTGCGTGTCTTCTTGATCTATTCCCGAAAAATAAAATAAATTACTGTTTTGGATAAAACCCATCACGCCGTCGCGGTTGGTAGGCATGGTTTCGTTAGATGTAAAAAAAGCCAAAGAGCCCGGTCTGATTTTTTGAGCGAACCGCTCTCGGTTTTTTATAAATAAGGTTTTAGGTATTTTTTCGTACCTCATTTTCGTTATTATTGGTCTATATTGCAATATTAATTAATTCAGTCCATTTTGAGCAGATTAACACTTTTATTTTGCCTTTTATATTCATCTCTTTCTTTTGGCCAACAAAAATATTGGGTCTATTTAAATGAAAGAGACTTAAACTCTCATCCAGTTATTTCTCCCAAAACCGTCGAAAATAGACGTATGCTGGGTTTGGAGGTAAACCAAGTCACAGATTTTGGCCCCAAAAAACAAAGTTTAGAAGTATTGAAAAAGCTAAACATCGAGACGGTCAATATCTCCCGATGGTTTAATGCCGTTTCTGCATATCTAACTCCCACTCAGGCAAATTCGTTACGTTTTTTACCAGAAATAAAAAGTATTGAGCCAATCTCATCTGGATACTTGAGTTATAACTCCGAAAGTAATAAATCGATTAAAATAGAAAATTTTCAAGCTCCTTTTGCCATTACCCAAATGAACGGGCAGGAACTAATTCGTGGAGGTTTTTTAGCTCAAAAAGTAGATGTAGGGATTATTGATGGTGGCTTTTTTGAAGCTCCTGACAATTATTTACTCAAACATATTTTTGATAAAAAAAAGGTAAAAGCGTATCGTGATTTTTTGTATCCTGATAAAATAGACTTTTTTAACACAAAAGAATCGGACGGAGATTTTCACGGTACTGCGGTGTGGCAGCTCATTGCCGGAAAAGACAGTTCGAGGTCGCTTTATACAGGTTTAGCTACTGAAGCTAATTTTTATTTGGCTAGAACGGAGTCTGGAAAACAAGAGGCAAGAATAGAAGAAGATAGCTGGATTGCGGCCATAGAATGGCTGGACAGTTTAGGAGTTCGTTTGGCCAATTCTTCATTGGGATATACCATGGGTTTTACAAATCCAGCTGAAAGCTATAGTCCAGACCAAATGGACGGAAAAACCACCCTAATAGCCAAAGGGGCTCAAATAGCGGTAAAAGAAAAAGGGATGATATTGGTAGTAGCCGCCGGAAACGAAGGAGAAAACAAAAAATGGGGAGGTATAGTGGCTTCGCCCGGAGATGTGGAAGAGGTGCTTTCTGTTGGGGCAAATGACAAGCAAGGCTTAAAAATGGGGTACAGCTCCAAAGGAAACCCTGCTGTTTCATTTGTGAAACCGGATGTGACCGCCTATTCAGAATTTGGCACTTCGCTTTCTGCTCCTGTCATTACAGGTTTAGCAGCTGCTTTGCTTGGAATTAAACCGGACCTAACCTCTGACGAACTTAAAATCATTTTGAAATCTTCTGGAATTCTTTCTGGGGTCCCAAATACTTATATAGGAGCGGGTTATCCGGACGTAATTCAAATTGCGAATGTGTTTTCGGGAGACTATAAACCCAAGGCTGTAGTCAACATAGAAGGTGTAGAAGAAGTTAACCTTTCAGAATACTTCTCAGAGGAGCTTTTGATATTTCATAAAATATCTGACAAAGTGGTTATAGATCAAAACTACCGCGAAAAACCCCAAAAGAATGCATTTCTCAAACGGCCAAAAGATATAAAGTATACCACTTTAGTAGGAAAAAACAGGATAGTAGAGGTTCGTTGGAAAACGGAGTAATTAGCCAAGCGGCTGATTTACACGTAAAACCATTACGCCGCTGTGTTTTTTTATTCGGTTCATGTATTCCAAAAGAGTTTCATCCGAAATGATAACTTTCTTTTGTTCAAGCGATGCGTGCATAAGTTTTAGTTTTCCGTTTTGCCAAATAGCAAACCCTTCGTGGTTTACGTCTAGCCCAGCCACATTAGAAGTAAATGCTATAATGTCGCCATTTTTTATACCTGCCTCGTAAGTAGAAAAATTTTCTTTTTTGATATAATAAAAAGTATACTTCTCCAGTTTTTTCTCCATCTGAAGCACTTCTGCGTGAATTTTATTATCGGTTTTAAATGACGGGTAATAGGCACGGTGGGTTCCCATAAAGTTTATAGGCTTAATCATTTTCTCGCCGAAAGCTGGAGTCATATCCACTAAAATCTTTTGAGCTTGTGCTAGTTTTGCCCATTCAGCAAAATAATGAATACGCGAAGTGTAACCATCTATATTTCCATTTCGATATCTCAGCCTGATGAGTTTGTCTATATAGTTTTCAAAAGTTGGGTTTTGACTGTGTTTGGTTAAGCTTATGGCTAAAACATTTTCAACAAAGGTATAGCAGTCAAAAGCATCGAGTTTACAAACTAGTTTCTCTTCGGGACCTTCTAGCGTGCCGCCTTCATATGGGGTTCCTAAAAAAGACTTCCCAATCTGACAGATGGTTTCCTCTATTTTGGTTTGTGGAGGTAGGGTAAGTTTCTCACTAATAAGTTTTTGGTTAAACTGAGCATTTGCAGTCAACGAAACTCCGAAAATAAAATAAAATAAATACTTCATACTAAAATATGGGTGCTGATCTAAATAGACTTTCTTCTAACGAAATAAATGTCTCCGTTCGTTGAATTCCCTGAACTTTTTGAATTTTATCGTGCAACACACTTCTCAGGTGGGCGGTGTCTCTACACATTAACTTCACAAATATACTATAATTTCCAGTGGTGTAGTTTATGCTCACTATTTCTGATATCTCTTTTATTTGTTTAGCCACTTCGTCATACATTTCGCTCTTGTCGAGGTAAATGCCCAAAAACGCCGATATGTCCCAACCCAACTTTTTAGTGTCTATTTTTATGCCTGAGCCTATTATTACACCCGAGGCTTCCATTTTTTTTACACGGGTATGTACGGCCCCTTGTGTTAAAAATACCTTTTCTCCAATATCAGAGTAAGAGGCTTTGGCGTCATCACTGAGTATTCTGAGTATTTTTAAATCTATTTCGTCTACTAGTTCTTTGTTCATCTATATATCGTTTAGTAAGTATCCTAATTTTTGTAAGTTTTCTGAATATTCTTTAGCTAATTTAATGAATTGCTAAATGTTTGCAAAATATTTCAATTTTTTTTTAAATAATTTTTATAATTAAAATAAAACCTCTTAACTTTGCAGAGCAATAATGAGACAAAGGATATTGCGTAGCGTTCAAAAATATACTGTAGGATGACGAAATTGGCAGCCGTGCCCTCCTGTCTCGGGGGTGGTGGTAACAGGATAAACATAAAGTAAAGCCGAACGGGTTTTTCAGTTCCGACTGGGGTTGACCACCAAATTTTGCTTTTTGGCTAACTGCACCGTGGGCGGTTCGACTCCCCCTCCTACAGCCATTATAGGCGTGAAAAGAATTTTTTTAGAGATTGTTTTTTTCATGCCTATTTTTTTTGCATATTTGTATAGCAAAAAACATTATTTGGTTTTTAGTTTGTTGATGAAGTGTAATTGCGACACACAATCCCATTTTGCGGGTTGTGTGTTTTGTTTTTAATCCCTTTCCTTTTTTTTAGATTTCCCAACCTATATATTTGAAAAAAAACTTTAATGCCCAATCAAGTTCTAATCGAAAATGACGCCGTTGTTCTAGGTATTCTTTTTCTAATCCTTTTCGGAATTTTTAAACTAGCCGAAAGCACAAACCGTTTTTTAGTTTCTTTTTTCAAAATATTCCCTCCTATACTCCTTTGTTATTTCATTCCAGGAGTGCTTAATTCTGTAGGTTTTTTCTCGGGTCAACATTCAGGGATTTATCCATTTGTTTCAAAATACTTACTTCCGGTTTGTTTACTACTCTTTACTTTGAGTTTAGATATTGATATGCTCAAAAAGTTAGGCCTTAAGTCTGTATTGGTGTTTTTGGCTGGCACGTTAGGTGTTATTTTGGGTGGGCCATTGGCGGCAAAAGTAGTTTCTGTAATTATGCCAGAGGTTTTTACAGGAAAAGAAGGGGGCGAGCTTTGGAGAGGTTTGGGTACTATTGCAGGAAGTTGGATAGGTGGAGGAGCTAACCAAACCGCCATAAAAGAGATAGTGAAGCCATCAGCTTATGTGTTTTCTCAGTGTGTAGCTGTAGACGTACTTGTGGCTGAAACTTGGTTGGCCGTTTTATTGATTGGCGTAGGGTATACCAAACGCATAGATAATTGGCTAGGGGCAGACCAATCTTTGGTGGCAGACATGAAAGCCAAGCTTCACGACTATAAAACAAAAAATGAACGAATTCCTGAGTTCATGGACTATCTGACTATTTTGTCGGTTGGTTTTGTTTGCATGGGTATTGCGTATTTTTTCGCAGACCTCATAGTTCCGTATATTTCTGCCAATCATCCTTCTTGGAGCAAGTTTAGTCTTACCTCTGTTTTCTTTTGGGTAGTTTTTATTACTACGGCTCTTGGTATTTTTCTTTCACAAACCAAAGTCAGAGAACTTGAAAATGTGGGGGCTTCCAAAATCGCTACACTTATTCTTTATATTTTGGTGGCTTCTATTGGTATGCAAATGGATCTATTGGCTATATCTCAAAATCTAGGATTGTTTTTAGTAGGGATTATTTGGATTTTCATTCACGTAATTTTTGTATTAACTGCGGCTAAAATTCTTAAGGTGCCATACTTTGTAATGGCAGTGGGTTCTCAAGCTAATATTGGCGGTGCTGCTTCTGCGTCAGTGGTAGCTGGGGCCTTTCATCCTACTTTAGTATCGGTGGGTGTTATCTTTTCGGTGCTAGGTTATTCGGTGGGTACATATGGTGGCTATCTTACTGCTTTACTGATTCGTTGGGTCTTGGCTTGATTTTTGATATTTTATTCCCATCACCGTATGGGAAATTTTACTAAAAAAATAAATACACATCTCCTACTGTTCATTTTTATATTGAGCTGTGGGAATTCGTATGCCCAAAACAATACATTTAAGTACGCGGTAGAGGTAGGTGGGTATTACTCCACAAACAATAAGATCCCTTTCTGGCTAAGAAGCAACCAATATGGTGCTATTCCTACGGCTGACAATACCGTTCTTTTTAGGCAAAGTATTGAATCTAAGTTAGATACTAGCAATAAGTTTTTTAAAAAGAACTTTTGTTTCGACATGGTTACGGTAGTGGGAGCACAGGCTAAAATTATTATTCCGGAGGCATATTACAGGATAGATTTGGGCAAAGTGGCCATAACTGCGGGTCGTAAAAAGCAAATTTATGGTTTGGTAGACAGTACCCTCAGTAGTGGGTCAATTTCATGGTCGGGAAATGCTCTTCCTATTCCAGAAATTAAAATCTCCATTCCAGAATATAGACGATTGTTTTTTGATTGGTTTGCAGTTAAGGGGCATTTTTCTCACGGTTGGTTTGGAAATCAAGATTATGTGAAAAATTATTTTTTACATCAAAAAAGTCTGTATGCTCGTATCGGAAAGCCAAATTCGAAGCTAAAACTCTATGGAGGTATTTTGCATAATGCACAGTGGGGAGGCACTCCAAAATATACCGTGCCAGTAGATGATCCTAGATACATAGAGGGTGGCTTCGCCAAAGATTGGGTAGCATTTAGAAATATCGTTTTCCCATTGATAAATCCTGGTTACGACAGCACTTCGGGCTACAGCAGATATGATTACGAAAATAGATTTGGAAACCACCTAGGCCAAATAGATATGGGTGGGGAGCTAAATTTTAAGAATCTTAAGATTTTGGGTTACAAACAAATAATTTTTGAAACTGGGCAGACTTTTAGTAGTCTCACTAATATTGACGACGGCCTTTACGGCCTTTCGTTTGAAAATAAAAAAGAGAATCCAATATTTAAAAAAGTAGTATTCGAGTTTCTTCATACCACCAATCAAGGTATTTACAGAGCGGGACTTTTGCGATTGATTGGTTTTTATGGCAAGCATTACGGCACCAATCAGAATTTTTATTTTAACCATGGGCAGTATTTAGACGGTTGGTCATATAATGATCAAACTATCGGCACGCCATTCATGATTCCGGACCCTGAGATTAGAAGTGAAAAAAGAACCCCTTGGGATAATTTCTTGGTGAATAACAATCGGATAAAAGCACTTTACACGGGTGTGCATACAAAACTAAATTCGGTAGATTTAGAGTTTAAAATGTCACTCAGTAGAAACTTCGGTTCGCCGAGATTTGAGCAATTTGGTACTGCCGACCAGACTTCTTTTGCCGTAAAAGCGAGCATTCCTGCAGTAAAAATGAAAGGCTTAATAAATGTTGGTATCGGCATTGAGCAAGGCGATCTAATAAATGATAACTACGGTTTTTCAGTTACATTTAAGCGTTTTTGGGAATAGGGGCTAAAGTCCACTAAGAGTTAAGCAGCAGAATCCATGAAATTGTAAAACACTCACCCTCTCTTTTTGTTATCTTGTTTGAAAAGATAATTTCCTTTTTTAATCGTAAATAATTTCTTTTTTCCAGTATTAAAAAGTTAATCAAAAAAACATAAATCCTTGTCTTTAAATATTTGGTAACATAAACACGAAAAATTGCTGTTTTTGTGCTAATTTTGCAATTTTTAAATTAAGGACTAAAATAACCGTTTTAGGTTTCAAAATATAATAATTTTTTAGGTGAAAAATATTCGTAATTTCTGTATTATTGCCCATATTGACCACGGAAAAAGTACCCTTGCCGACCGTCTTTTAGAATTTACGGGTACCGTTACAGCCAGAGAAATGCAGGCCCAATTGCTTGATGACATGGATTTGGAACGTGAGCGAGGTATTACTATTAAGAGTCACGCCATCCAAATGGATTATGTTTTTAATGGTGAAAAATATACCCTAAACTTGATAGATACTCCCGGCCACGTAGATTTTAGTTATGAGGTGTCTCGCTCCATAGCTGCCTGCGAAGGTGCACTTTTGATTGTTGACGCTGCTCAAGGAATTGAAGCACAGACTATTAGTAACCTTTTTTTAGCTTTAGAAAATAATCTGGAGATTATTCCGGTTATCAACAAAATAGATTTACCAGGGGCCATGATTGAGGAGGTTAAAGACCAAATCGTGGATCTCATTGGAGTTGATCCTGATGATATTGTCTTGGCTTCTGCCAAAGAAGGAATCGGTATTGACGACATCCTTTCGGCTATTATTAACCGTGTGCCTGCTCCAAAAGGAGACCCAGAAGGTAGACTTCAAGGTTTGATCTTTGACTCAGTATTTAATTCATACAGAGGAATCGAGGTAATTTTTAGAGTTAAAAACGGTAGAGTTAGAAAAGGAGACAAAGTAAAGTTTGTGGCCACAGGCAAAGAATATATAGCAGACGAGATTGGTTCTTTGAAATTAAAAAAACTACCCAAAGATGTTATAGAATGTGGTGATGTGGGTTACCTGATTTCAGGTATCAAAGTTGCCAAAGAAGTTAAAGTAGGGGATACTATCACGCACGTAGATAAACCTACGCAAGAAATTATCACCGGATTCCAAGAAGTTAAACCTATGGTTTTTGCGGGTATTTACCCAGTTGAAACCACTGACTTTGAAGAACTTCGTGAGTCTATGGAGAAACTTCAACTTAACGACGCCTCGCTTGTTTGGGAACCCGAAACTTCTGCTGCCCTTGGCTTTGGTTTCAGATGTGGTTTCTTAGGAATGCTACACATGGAAATTGTACAGGAGCGTCTCGAAAGAGAATTTGCAATGACGGTTATTACCACAGTTCCTTCTGTAAGGTTTATTGTACATACTAAAAGAGACGAGGTGATTCAGGTTTCGGCACCTTCAGAAATGCCAGACCCAAACCTGATAAACGCGATAGAAGAACCATATATTAACGCTCAGATAATTACCGCCTCAGATTATGTAGGCGGTATCATGAAGCTCTGTATGGACAAAAGAGGAATAGTAAAAAACCAAGTTTACTTAACAGCTACTAGAGTTGAGTTAACTTTCGAAATGCCTCTTTCGGAGGTAGTTTTTGACTTTTTCGATAGATTAAAGACTATTTCAAGAGGTTATGCATCACTTGACTATTCATTAATCGGATACCGAGCGTCTGAACTAGTAAAACTAGATGTGTTGCTAAATGGTGATCCTGTAGATGCACTTTCGGCGATAGTACACAGAGACAAAGCCTACGAGTGGGGTAAAAAACTATGTGAAAAACTAAAAGAGTTATTGCCTAGACAACAGTTCGAAATCGCGATTCAAGCAGCCATTGGAGCGAAAATTATTGCAAGAGAAACCGTTAAAGCAATGAGAAAAGACGTTACTGCCAAATGTTATGGTGGTGATATTAGCCGTAAGCGTAAGCTTCTTGAAAAGCAAAAGAAAGGTAAAAAACGTATGAGACAAATCGGAAACGTAGAGGTGCCTCAAGAAGCATTTATGGCGGTTTTAAAAATAAATGGCTAATATTGTTCTTCTTTTATTTTGAGGAATAATACAATTTTGAAAATCCCAAGCTTTTTATCTTGGTTTTTAGATTTTAAAGTGATTAATATTTAATATTTAACTTCGTTTCTATTATTTTTGGAGCGAAAAAAATTCTAAGCAAAAATATAATACTATGGCAGAAGTTATCAGAATGCCCAAAATGAGCGATACCATGGAAGAAGGCGTAATAGCCGCATGGAATGTTAAAGTAGGGGATGTTGTTAAATCAGGAGATATACTTGCAGAAGTTGAGACTGACAAGGCTACAATGGACATGGAGTCGTATTACGAAGGGACTATTTTGTATATCGGAGTAGAAAAAGGTCAAGCTGTTCCTATTGATTCAATTATCGCAGTTATTGGCGAAAAAGGCGAAGATTATTCGGCTTTATTATCAGGTTCTGCTGCTCCGGCACCAGCTGCCACTCCAGCTGCTCCTGCCGCTGCCGAAGTCAAAGCTCCTGCTGCTGAGACTATAGATACCTCAAACATCAAAGCTAATTTAGTTACAATGCCATTATTGAGCGACACCATGACAGAAGGTGTGATTCATGCTTGGCTTAAAAATGTAGGCGATACCGTTAAGTCAGGAGACATGCTTGCAGAAATAGAAACAGATAAAGCTACTATGGAAATAGAAGCTTACGACGAAGGTGTATTGCTTTATGTTGGCGTTAAAGCCGGCGAAGCTGCTCCAGTTAATTCTGTTATTGCCATTATTGGTGAAAAAGGTGCAGACTTTGAGACTTTATTGAAAGCTCATGCTGCAGGTTCTGCCGCTCCTGCTGCTGCTGAAGCTCCAAAGGCCGCTGAAGCTGCTCCTGTGGCAAAAGCTGAAACGCCTGCTGCTCCTGCTGCCGCTGCTCCAGTAGAAACTACAAATTCAAATGGTAGAATTTTAGCTTCGCCATTGGCCAAAAGCATTGCAAAAGATAAAGGTATTTCGCTTGCTGACGTAAAAGGAAGTGGCGAAGGTGGAAGGATAGTAAAAGCTGATGTGGATAATTATGTTCCTTCAGCAAAAACTGCTGCTCCTGCTGCTTCAAGCGTAACTTTAGCTGCTCCAAGTGGTGTAGAGAGTTTCGAAGAAGTTCCGTTGACTCAAATGAGAAAAGCAATTGCAAGAAGCCTAGCTGATTCTCAAACAAATGCAGTTGATTTCTCTCTTACAATGGAAATTAACATGGATAAGTCAATTGAAGCTCGTGGCGTAATGAACGAAAGTTCTCCTGTCAAAATTTCGTTTAATGACATGGTGCTTAAAGCGTGTGGTGTTGCTCTTCGTAAGCATCCAAACGTAAACGCATCGTGGAGAGGAGATAGCATCAGAAAAAATCAACATGTACATATCGGTATGGCGGTGGCTATCGCCGAAGGTTTGATAGTTCCGGTTATCAGATTTGCAGATACCCTTCCATTATCAGTTTTGGCTGCTACTACCAAAGACCTTGGCGGAAAAGCTAAAGGTGGTAAATTGCAACCAAGCGACTGGGAAGGAAATACATTTACGGTAAGTAACTTAGGTATGTTTGGAATTGAGCAGTTTAACTCAATCATCAATAACCCTAAAAACGAATCGTGTATACTTTCGGTAGGTGGAATCAAAGAAATAGTTGCAGTAAAAGGCGGTCAGTTTTATGCCACCAATGTAATGAAAGTTACCTTAACTTGTGACCACCGTGTAGTAGACGGGGCCACTGGGGCTGCTTTCTTAGTAACTTTGAAAGAGTTGCTAGAAGAACCGTACAAACTTCTGATTTAGTAGTTTTTAAAGAAATATTTGAAACCCCTCCAAGTGAACCTTCGGAGGGTTTTCTTTTTAAAAGAAATAAAAAAATGACAAAAATAAGATCAACCACAGTTTTAGGTGTTTTTCATAATGGACAAATAGCCTTAGGTGCTGACGGTCAGGCCACTTTGGGAAATACCGTAGCCAAGTCAAATGTAAAAAAAGTGCGTATACTGGCAGGGGGTAAAATTCTTGCGGGGTTTGCAGGAAGCACGGCAGATGCCTTTACGCTCATAGAGAAGTTCGAAGAAAAGTTAAATTCTTATGGCGGAAATATGAAACGTTCGGCCATCGAGCTTGCCAAAGACTGGAGAACGGACAGGTATTTGAGGAAATTAGAAGCAATGATGATTGTTGCTAATGCAGATGAACTATTGATAATCTCAGGAACGGGTGACGTGATAGAGCCGGATAATCAGATTGCGGCAATCGGTTCAGGAAGTATGTATGCTCAGTCGGCTGCCTTGGCTATGAAAAAACACGCCCCGCACATGACCGCCGAAGAAATTGTCAGAGAAGGCCTAAACATTGCAGCTGATATTTGTATTTATACCAATCATAACTTAATGATAGAAACACTTTAGGTGTGTTTTCTCAACCTGATTTTAGTATATTTGGATTGTAAAAAATAGAAATGATAACCGTAAACCAAAACATAAGATTTCTTAGGAAACGAATGGGACTTACGCAAGAGAAGTTTGCAACGCTCTTGGGTGTGAAACGTTCGTTAATAGGTGCTTATGAAGAGGGTAGGGCGGTTCCTCCAGCAGAGAACTTAGCTAAACTGGCTCAGGTCTTTGATATTTCGCTAGATCAATTGCTCAATCATAGCTTTATAGATTTTCCTCTAGCGGATATTCAGCAGGCTTCTAAAGCTATAGAAGAAGCAAGAGAGGTGGATGTTCCCAAGCATGTTTTTGAGGATTTAAAAATAGAAAAACCATCGTTTTTAGAAAACAAAAAAACAGCTACATTTCAGTCTGATTTATTTTCGGCAAAAAGTGAGGAAACAGCTATAAATAAAACAGCAGGAGCCGATACAAAAATAAGATATATAGCTAAGGAGGTTCAGAAACAGTATTTGTCTGACATAGACCTTAAAAAGTCTTTAGAAGATTACCCGGTGCTTTCTTTACCTTTTTTTCCTAAAGGTTATTTACGAGCATTTGAATCAAATACTGATTTTCCGATTACAGAAAGTATAATAGTAGGAGAAAAAGTTGAGAACTTTGACTTGATAAAAAACGGGGAGAATCACTTGATTTTTACTAAAAGTCAGGGAATGGTTTATCGCAGAGTTTTTAATCAGCTTTCAGTAAAAGGCACTATTCTTACCAGTGCTGACAAAGCCAGCATAGGCAGTGCTGAATTTTTAAAATCAGATATTTTGGAGCTTTGGTTTGTGAAAGGATACTTTTCTAAAAGCCTCCCTTCACCCCAACTGCCCTTAAATGACATTCAATCTAAAATCTCGGATTTGAAAAACCAAATTGATGATTTGGTTAATAGGCAAGCCACTTTGTGATTTTTGATGGCTGCGTAAGTAAAGATTTTCCCACTTCATACCATATTTCATCGCCAAGGTTTAGGAATAACCCCGTGCGTTTAGGCATTTTGGTGGAGGTTTTTTCGTAAACAAACTCGCCTGAAAAAATATCTTTCAAGAAATTATTAAGCTTAATCCATTCCAATTCTTTGGTTTTACCATCTTTTTTGGTGATTTGGAATACGCGTTCTTCAAACTTTCCTTCCACCAAATAATCCTCTGTAAGCTCTTGATCTATTCGTTTAATTTGAAAATTTAACGGTAATTCTAATTTATTTTGCTCAGTTATTGCTTGTCTCATTTCTTCCAAAAAAATCTTCCATTCTCTGGTATTTTTTGGATAAAATGGTTCATCTACTGTCAATATCTCCCAAAAATCTTCTTTGTCTTCTATTTCAGTCGGATAAGTTTTTTTGGTTTTTTCTAAAAGTGCATCAAATGCAGATTTCCAAGCCAAAGGCAAAGTGCCTTTTAGCTGCAGGTCATCGTTTAGGCTAAAGCCTTCTTCTAAAATTTCATCTTCGGTAAGCGACTCACGGTCTAAATAGCTAATTTCGAAAATATATGAAAAACCACCTTTAGGGTCATTCTGGGCTAATATTTCAATAGCATGTGCATAAGGAGGAGGGATAAGCTCAGAGGTTTGAAACCTAATTTCGAATAAATTCATTAACAGTTTTATTTTTGTCTATCTTGGCTGTCTGTGTTTCTAAGAACATAGGCAGGTGATAGATTTCTTTTGGAGTTTCAAATTTACCAAATATCCCTTGCATTTGTTCATTCGTTACTACTATTTCCTCTGATTCTATAACCAAAATTAGTTTTTGTCCAAGACGTTCATCTTTTAATCCATAGCAGAAGTAGCGTTCCTGTAAATCTAACTTTTCGGCTATCTTCCACTCTATTTGTTCGAGCTGGATTTTTAGGCCGCCACTATTTATTACATTGTCTATTCTGCCTTTTAAGTTAAAGTGCTTTCTGTCAATCAATTCAACTACATCGTTGGTTTGAATCCACTCATCTTTTGTTGATGGCGAGCATATTCTTAGGCAGTCGTTTGTGTTTACTTCTATTGCCACACCCTTGATAACTTCAAAGGTTTGACCTTCATTTCTGAGGTCTCTGATGGCTATATGACTCATGGTTTCGGTCATGCCATAGGTAGCATAAATCGGAATATTTAGCTCTTGGCATTTTGCTTCTAACCTTGGGTTTAGAGCAGCTCCGCCTACTATCGTAGCTTTGCAAGCTTTTAGCAGGGGTAAGTGTTTTTCTGACTCAATGATGGTTTGAAGCTGAAGAGGCACAAATGAGAAAAAGTTTTTTCCTCGGTTTTTTGAAACCAAATGCTCCTGGTTTCCAAGATTTTCAAAAGGGTTTGAAGTTGGCTCTACTACTATTAGGTCAGCCCCAATTTCAAGTGCTCTAAAAACCATCATCATGCCCGCTATATAGTTTACATTTAAGCAACAAAAAAAGAGGTCGTTTTCACTTAAATTAAAAACTTCTTTGGTCATGTTTATAGAAGCTTCTATTTGCGACCGCTGCACTATGATAGTTTTAGGTTTTCCCGTTGAACCTGAAGTTTGCAGTTCTATCATTTCTGATTTCGAACTCCAATACGCCACAAGATCAAAGACCTTATCGAAATAAGGATTATCCGGGGCAGTATTTATAGTATCTCCTTTAGCTGATATAAAAAGCATTGTATTTTATTCAAAAACCCTTAAGGTATTAGTATTGGCTGTAAATGTTACGTTGTATTTCTTTAATGCAGTTGCTGCAGGGCCTTTCTGTACTGCTCCAGTAGCTGTAAATTCCGCACCATGGTTTGGACAACGAAAATCATTCGTAGCGGCTCTATAGCCTATCGGAGTTCCTTCATGTGTGCAGACCGAAGATACCGCTATCCAGCTATCAGCTTGCGTACGTGCAATGATTACTTTTTGATTGGCTACAATTACAAAACCTCCTTTTGTTTGAAGGTTACCATAGGTAGGATTTGAAATGTCTATCGTAAAATCTACTTTGCCCGTGTTGCTTCCCGGGTTTGGGTCTGGTATTTCGGTTTCGCCGCATCCTTGTAGACAGTTCATTAACATTATTGCCCCAAAGCCGAGTCCTACTTGTTTTAGGAAATCTTTACGTTCAATGGTGTTGTTAGGTATTTCCATTTTTTTCGTAGATAATATTTTTATATTCTTAGGTTTGTTATTCATAATATTCTGAGAAGAAGATTATTTCACGAATTACGAAAAATATTATGGTAATCTAAAATCATGCATCAAAAAAAAGGAACATTTTTTTTAGATAGCCTGAAAGCGTATTCTACATAAAAGATTTTTTATTTTTACCAAAAAATAACCAAGAAAGGCGTTTTATTGTTGAACCTAATAAAACAAATACAAAAGTGACTGATTCATTAAAAGATTTAAATGTTGCCCAAAACCCAGGCTTGTTGGGTTATGCACACACAGCTGGTAGTGCCGTTATTAGACCCGAAGACATGGGTAAAGTAAAAGGTAAAGCCCAAATGGCCATGAGGCAACAAACGCAAGATCAACTTAAGAAACTCTACAGACAGATAGAGCTTTTGGGTTTGCAGGCAAAAGAAATTAACGACCGAATAGAAGTATCAGAAAGGATATATGATGCTCAAATGAGCTTTGAGCCTATTGTAAATCATACCTATTATCTATATGAAAAACTTGACGGCTCCGATGTGCTTTCTATGGTTTCGCCTACCGAGTGGGGGCGGAAGTTTCCGTACAATAGCTTTTTAGCGAAAGTGTTTTTGCTGGCAGACCACACCTGGTCTGTTGACTTTTTAAACGAAACCAACCAAGAGGACCTCATTGATCTTTAATATTTATGAATTATTGGCTAGTAAAATCTGAACCAGATACATATTCGTGGGATTTTTTCGTTAGTAAAGGCAGAGATATTTGGGATGGAGTGCGAAATTATCAGGCTCGCAATAACCTAAAGGCCATGTCAGAAAACGACTTGGTGTTTTTTTATCATTCTAACAAAGGAATGGAAATAGTAGGCCTGGCTAAAGTAGTAAAAGAAAGCTACCAAGACCCAACCACCGAAGATCCGCGTTGGGTGGTGGTGGAGTTAGCTCCAGTTAAAAAACTTGCAGAACCGGTATCTTTAACTAAAATAAAAACAGACCCAAACCTAAGCGATATTTCGCTTTTGAAACAATCACGACTTTCTGTAATGCCCATAAAGCCAGAGGAGTTCGATAGAATAATGTATTTAGCAAATGAAGTTTAAAGCACTCGTGTTTATGTTGTTTTTGGCCACAATAAGTTTTGGTCAAAACATGGTTCAAGTAGGAATAAGTGGAAGCTCGAATTTGGTTCGGGTGGTTAACTTAAAAGAAAAAGGGCTTATTGTATTAGACAAAGCACCCGATGGCCGTTTGGTTATGCGGAAATTTGACAAAAACCTTTCCATTTTGTGGGATATAGACACAGACTTGCCCAATAGAGCTGATTTTTTAGAAGAATTTGTTGACGACAAGTTTATGTATCTGCTGCTTGATTCCAGATCTTCAAATACATTAAATGTAATAAAAGTTTCCACCTCATTTGCAGCTAGTCAAAAGTTCAATATCAAAGCCCTTCAAGGTCTTGAAGTAAATGATTTTAAAGCCTCTGATGATTTGATTTGTATATCAGGCAATGTCAAAAATGAACCCATTTTAATATTTTACGAACCCTCAACCAATTCTGTGAGGTACATTTCTGCCAATCTGAAGGGACAAACTGTGGTGCAAGACATTGTGATTGACAAAGACGCGGTTCAAGTTTCGTTTTTAAATAAATCTCGGAAAAAAACAGAGCTGATTGTCAGAACCTATAGTTTTATGGGAAAACTATTGGCCTCAAAAAATCTACAAGCCAAAGATGGTTTCGAGTTTTTAAGTACGAAATATTTTGAACTTGAAGGACAAAAATTCTTAGTTGGAAATTATGGTTTAGCAAATAGCTCGCGAGATGATTCCAATAATTCGCAAGGTTTGTATATCACCAATACCACAAAAGGTTTTAGTACGCGGTACTACAGTTTTGACCAACTGAGTAGTTTTTTTAACTTTTTGAGTGAAAAACAACAAGAGAAAATCACAAAGCAGGTAGCCAAAAGAAAAAAGAAAGGGGGAGAGTATCGGTTTAGCTACCGTCTACATATCAATGAATTATTGAAAATAAACGAAAACTTGGTTATCTCGGCAGAGGTTTTTGTGCCCGAGTATCGCTCAAATAATTACGGGTCACCGTTTTTCGGTAATCCACTTTATTATCAATCTTCTATTTGGGGTAGGCAGTATTTGAGAAATAATTATTTTTACAATAACGCCATGATGTCGGGATATAACACTCGCAACGGCCAGTTTTTTGATGGTTTCAGATATATTGAGGGTTTGTCTTTGAGTATAAATAACGAGGGGAATATAGTTTGGGACAAGTCCGTGACTTACAAAAACTTAAAGTATTATGATTTAAAAGCACACCTAAAAGTTTCTGAAAACGACAATAAACCGGTGATGTCTTATATCAGTCAAGACAAACTTTTGGTAAAAGAACTCAATAACCAGGGAGACGAAATTAAGAATTCTACTATAACCAAAGAATTGGATGAAGCTATGGTTGGTAAACGCAAAGCTGACCTCGACAATTTCGAACACTGGTACGGCAATTATTTTCTAAATTGGGGGGTAGTTAAAAATCCTAGTGGAAGCAATTCTTTTAAAATGAACTGCTTTATTCAAAAAATAGCCTATTAGTATGCGTTTTTTTCTTCTGTTTTTCTTGGTTGGCTCGTTCGCAAATGCTCAATTGATTAACAATGTTCAATTGGAAGTGGTGGGCAAGCCGTCATGGCAGCAGACTATTTCGCTAGGAGACAAAGGCGTGCTATTATTTGTAAAAACAGATATTACCCGAGCCCGTATTTATAAGTTTGACGAAAACCTAAAACAGCAGTGGGCCACCGATGTTTTTTTGGATGTAGAGCGAAAATCAACTTCGTATTTTATAGATAAAGAAAAAATAACTTTTCTTTTTAGAGAAACCCAAGGCCTTTATTATCAAGTATTTGTTTTTGATTTAAATTCCGGACAGTCTTATAATAAAGGGTTTGAACTGAGAGATTATTTCTTAGATCAGGATTTTGTGATGGTAGATAAAAAAATATATTTGGCGGGAAGCAATCAAGAAGGAGCGGCTTTTTATATCTACGATTTTGAAACTGAAAAAGGAAGTTTAGTTTCTGGAAAAATACTGGGTAAAGTTAACAATCAAGGGATAAAATATATTGAAGAAGAAAAGAAAATCAGGGCTTTTTGGGCAGTGAAAACTGTGGGGTATGCAAATGAAAGGAAAAAGAAAGGAGAATTTACCAAAGACGCTTTTTTGGTGGCAAGTGTATATGATTTGAATTTAGATACCCTGAAAACCACTAGGATTACGCAAAGCAAAGGACGTTTTCCGATTACCGTAAAAGTAGGAGAGAAAGACAATGGCGAGTTTGTGCTAAGTGGAGTTTATCAGTCAAATACTGGTGATAAAGGCCTTTATATAAGTTTCTTAGATAAAAATTTAAACAAGAAAGGAGAAGGGTCTTACAATTCATTCACTAAACTTTTAGAAGGAACACCTCAGTTTAAAGCCGATGACATAAAAAAGATAATGTCGCAATTTAGTTTTTTGGTTCACACGCCCATTGTTCACCATGAAAGTATAATTTCAGGAGGTGTGTTTTTTAAACCAGAGTATTCCAATATCAGCAGTTCGTATAATAATCCTGCGTACAACAATCAAAACAGTTTCGGCGTTGGCGGTTTGTTTGGCCGTAACAACCGAAGTCAGTCTAGGTCGGTTTTTGCGGGTTACAATTACCTTTCGGGAGTTATGCTGATAACCAGTCAAACAGGCGATTTGGTAGAAAAACACAGGATAGATATCAATTTGTTAAATACGCAGTTGGGCTCAACCATCAGTTTTAATCAAAATGGCTCTGTTGGGTATTGTGCACAAGGAAACTTGGCTACTCAAAATTTCAATATTGGCACTAAACCCATTTTATATAAACTCACCGAAGAGAAAATAACAGACAAAACTAAACTTTACTTGCCTTCTTACGACTACGTTAATTATTGGTACGGCGATTATTTTTTGGCTGAAGGAAGTAAAAATAAAGTCGAGGCCATTTCTTTAAAACCTATAGAAAACGATAAACCTAAAAGAAGGAAGCCTAAAAAGTCAAATAATACGTATACGCAAATCCGAAGGACGATTTACCTTACAAAAGTGGCTTCAGGCTCTTGAATTTTTAGTTTATAAGAGTTTCTTCTATTTTTTTTAATAATATATCCGTTCGATGTGTATCATTTGTTAAAAAATTCGGATTTTTGTGTTTTGTATGGTAAAAAAGCACTGATGCGTTTATTTTTTCTTACTTTTTTGTGTTTAGGTTTTCTTATTTCTTGCTCAAGTGATGGGAGAGACAAATTCGCTTTGCCTACTTCTACCCTTGAAAGCGATGAAAATCAGCACTTGGCGGCTTTGAGTATACTTTCAGATGCGATCAAAAACAATCCGAGCAACCCGGTTAATTATTATAAGCGTGCTATGCTGCACGAAAAAATAGAAAACTATGCCGATGCTTTGGTAGACATAAACAGAGCCGAGCGTCTAAATCCAAATTCGGGTCTTTATTTATTTGAAAAAGCAAAAATTCAAAGTAAGCTCTATAAAAAAGAAGCTTTAGAAAATGCTCTTGCTGCCGAAAATCAGAATTTTGAACAGCCTGAACTTGATGTTTTAATAGCGGAACTTTATAGTAGAAATAAAAACTTTGCGAAAGCAGACGAGTATTTGAAAAAGGCCCATGAAACATATCCATATAACTACGATATATTTTTGGTAAAAGGGAAGAATCTTGCAAGGCAAGGAGATACCTTATCTGCCATTATGAATTTAAATAAATCGCTCACGTATCAAAAGAACAACTTTGAAACCTACGATCAGCTGATTAAGATTTATACGGGTATAAATAAGATAGACTCTGCTTTGGTGCTCAATGAGCAAGTGATAAAAAACTTCCCGAAGAAAAAAGAAATGGTTTACAACAAAGCACTAATACTTGAAAAAGCGGGTGCTTTAGATTCTGCAAGGCATGTATTTGAGGCGTTTTTTAAATTAGAACCAAATCGGAATGATGTTTTGGGCAAAATAGGGATGCTTTACTTTAAAACAAAAAATTATTCGGGTGCTCAGGCTATTTTTAATAAATGGTCAAATGTAGAACCTGAAAACATTGAACCTTTGCAAAAATTAGCGGCAGTTTACGAAGCACAAGATAATTTTAATGCGGCCAAAGAAAATATAGAAAAAGCTATTAAAATTGAACCGAATAATAAGACTTTGGTATATGATTTGAATAGGTATAATTATAAGCTCGATGAGCTCGCAAGGATATATGAGGCTCAAAACCAATATAGGTTAAACAGGAAATATAAAGAAGAAAATGACCAAAATGCTAATTTGAAAGAAAAGCCAGAGCCTGAAAGAAGAATATTTGGTGGCTCAATTGGAAATATTGAGAAAATTCAGAAAAGAACAACGGTTATAATAGGAAAAGACAGTACAAGAAATTAATAGAAGATGATTAAAATTACCTTACCGGACGGAAGTGTTAGAGAGTTTGAAAGTGGTGCAAGTCCTATGGACGTGGCCCTTTCTATAAGCGAAGGTTTAGCCAGAAATGTGTTGGCAGCTAAAATAAATGGGGAAGTAAAAGACTCAAATACCCCGATTACGGCGGATGCCACGGTTCAGTTACTAACTTGGAACGACCTCGACGGTAAATCTACGTTTTGGCACTCATCGGCTCACCTTATGGCTGAGGCATTGGAGGCTATCTATCCAGGAGTTAAGTTTTGGGTTGGACCTCCGGTAGAAAATGGTTTTTACTACGATATAGATACCGCTGGTGAAACTATTTCATCTGATGATTTTAAAAAAATAGAAGACAAAATGTTGGAGTTGGCTCGTACCAAAAGTGCGTTTGAGCGTATTCCAATTTCGAAAGCAGACGCTGTAGCTTATTTTGAAGAAAAAGGCGACGAATATAAATTAGACCTTTTGTCTGGTTTAGAGGATGGTCAAATTACACTTTACAAACAAGGTAACTTTACCGACTTATGTAGAGGGCCGCACATTCCGAACACGAGTTACATAAAGGCTGCAAAAATAATGAACGTGTCTGCGGCATATTTTAAGGGTGATCAAAACAACAAAATGATGACTCGTGTGTATGGTATTACTTTTCCAAAAGCAAAAGAATTGGATGAGTATTTGACTATGCTCGAAGAAGCCAAACGCCGTGACCATCGTAAGCTTGGAGCGGAGTTAGATCTATTTACTTTTTCGGATAAAGTAGGGAAAGGATTGCCGCTATGGTTGCCCAAAGGTGCAATGCTCAGAGAAAGATTAGAAAACTTCCTTAAAAAAGCTCAGTTGCGATCTGGCTATCAGCCCGTGGTTACACCACATATTGGTAGCAAGCAGCTTTATATCACTTCAGGTCACTGGGAAAAGTACGGTGAGGATTCGTTTCAGCCGATCAGAACACCAGAAGAAGGAGAGGAGTTTATGTTAAAACCAATGAACTGCCCTCATCACTGTGAGATTTTCAAGGCTCGCCCGCGTAGTTACAGGGACTTGCCTTTGAGACTTGCTGAGTTTGGTACTGTATATAGATATGAACAAAGTGGCGAATTGCATGGTTTAACTCGTGTAAGAGGCTTTACACAAGACGACGCCCATATTTTCTGTGCCAACGACCAAGTAGAGGCTGAGTTTAAAAAAGTAATTGATTTAGTGCTTTATGTATTTAAATCATTAGGTTTTGAAAATTATAGTGCTCAGATATCGCTTAGAAGCAAAGAAAATAGATCAAAATACATTGGTTCTGATGCAGATTGGGACAAAGCTGAGGCTGCGATTATTAATGCTGCAGCAGACAAAGGCTTAGATACAGTTGTAGAATACGGCGAAGCCGCGTTTTATGGCCCTAAGTTAGACTTTATGGTAAAAGACGCCTTGGGTCGTAAATGGCAGTTAGGAACTATTCAGGTAGATTATCAGTTGCCAAACCGATTCGAGTTAGAATATAACGGAGCTGATAATGCCAAGCATAGACCTGTGATGATACACAGAGCACCGTTTGGTTCTATGGAGCGTTTTATTGCTATTTTGATTGAGAACACGGCGGGTAACTTCCCGTTCTGGTTGTCGCCCGAGCAAATCGCGATATTGCCTATCTCTGAAAAATTTGAAGATTATTGCAACGAAGTATTTTTAGAATTGCAAGAGCACGACATTAGGGGATATGTAGATCATAGAGCAGAAAAAATCGGAAGAAAAATTCGTGATGCGGAAGTAAATAAAGTACCTTTGATGTTAATCGTTGGTGAAAAAGAACAAGAAGAAGGTAAAGTTTCGCTAAGGAAAAAAGGAGAAGGAGATTTAGGGAGTTTCACAATTGCAGAATTTGTGGAATTCGCTAAGAATGAAATAAATAAAAATATTCCTAAATTTGGGAATAATTAAAAACTTAATAATAAATTTGACGGTATTTTGATATCGCAACATCTCACTTTTAAATATTTTTAATGGCAAAAAACATGAGAAGACCGTATCGTCCACCGGTTAGAAAAGAAGACGAACATAGAATTAATGAAAAGATTAGAGGTTTAGCAGAAGTAAGACTTGTCGGTGATAACGTAGAGCAAGGCGTTTTTACTTTTGCACAAGCCCTTCAGATAGCCAAAGATCAGAATTTAGATCTTGTTGAGATAGTGCCTAACTCTAAACCACCGGTTTGTAGAGTAGTGGATTATTCTAAGTTTAAGTATGAAATTAAGAAAAAGCAAAAAGAGTTAAAGGCGAAACAGTCTAAAACTGTTATCAAAGAAATCAGATTTGGTCCTCAAACAGATGATCATGATTTCGACTTTAAACTTAAACATGCTGAAAACTTTTTGAAAGAAAATTCAAAAGTAAAAGCTTACGTACAGTTTATTGGTAGACAAATAGTCTTCAAAAACCAAGGGTTTGAGTTACTTGATAAGTTTGTTAAGAACCTCGAAGAATTAGGCAAGCCTGAGGCACCGCCCAAATTGGAAGGAAAAAGATTAATAGTAATAATTGCTCCTAAGCAAAAAAATTAGCCGATTGCTCGGCTAATTTTTTTTGTATTACCACCAGTGTTCAATGGTTTTGCTGAAATATTTTTGATAGATATTTTTGACTGCTTCCATCTCGCTTTCGGTTAGTGGCGGCTCATTTAAGACCTGTAAGTTTTGACTTACTTGTTCTGGTCTCGAAGCACCCGGAATCACTGTGCTCACTTGGTCAAACATCAAAATCCATTTTAAGGCTACTATTGCCAAGTTTTCTCTTTTTGGGAAAACGGCTTTTAGCTCATCTACCGCCCTTAATCCCGTTTCATAATTTATACCAGAGAAAGTTTCGCCTTTATCAAACATTTCACCGTTTCTGTTGAATGATCGATGATCGCCTGCATTAAAGGTTGATTTAGAGTTGAATTTCCCGGTTAATAGGCCACTCGCCAAAGGTACACGCACTATCACGCCTATGTTTTTCTTTTTTGCTTGTTCAAAAAACAACTCAGCAGGTCTTTGCCTAAACATATTGAAGATGATCTGCACCGTAGTAACGTTGTCGTAGTTGATAGCCTTTAAAGCTTCTTCTATTTTCTCAACACTTACGCCTAAGTTTTGTACTTTACCCTCTTGTTTTAATTTATCAAATTCTTCAAAAATCTCCGGTCTATAAAACACTTGAGTAGGTGGGCAATGTAGTTGTAAAAGGTCCAAGGTGTCCACTTGTAGCCTGCCTAGGCTATCTTCTACATATTTGCGTAATACTGCTGGCGTGTAACCTTCGTTTGTATGTGGGTTTATTTGTCTACCACTTTTGGTGGCCACATAAAACCTTTCTTTTCTGGTTTTCAAAAAAGCAGCAATTGCTTTTTCTGATTCGCCGTCGCTGTAAACGTCTGCGGTGTCTATAAAGTTAATCCCTTGGTCGGCAGCTTCGTTCAGGATTTTTTGAGCCAATTTGTGGTCAAAATCACTTCCCCATTTGCCACCTACTTGCCATGTCCCCAAACTGATTTCGGATACCTGAATACCTGTTTTTCCTAGCGTTCTAAATTTCATTTTTATGTTTTGATTGAATAATCAAAGTTACTTATTATTGTCAAAAAAACACTTTTCTATCATTTTAAAACACATTCTCATTTTGAATTTAATTTTGCTTTGCCCAACTTTACTTTGATTAATAAACATTAGCAAATTGGAATCATATGCACCGCTGGCCGAAAGGTTAAGACCAAGAACCTTGGACGATTACATAGGTCAATCACATATTTTAGGAAAAGGAAAGCCACTCAGACGAGCACTTGAGTCTGGCATAGTACCTTCTATGATTTTGTGGGGGCCTCCAGGAGTCGGCAAAACAACTCTGGCACTTATGATGGCTGAAATTACAAAAAGGCAATTTCATAGTTTAAGTGCAATCAGTGCCGGGGTCAAAGACTTGCGAGAAGTGCTCTCTAAGCCCTCTGGCTTGTTTCCGCCTATTCTTTTCATAGACGAGATACATAGATTTAATAAGTCTCAGCAAGACGCCCTTTTGGGGGCAGTAGAAAAAGGGCAAGTGACTCTGATAGGAGCTACTACAGAGAACCCCTCGTTTGAAGTAAATTCCGCGTTATTGTCTCGAACCCAGGTATATATTTTAGAGGCATTTGGAAAAGAAGAATTATCTGGACTTTTAAATAGGGCACTAACCACGGATCCATGGCTAAAAGAAAAAAATATAGAGGTGGTCACTACCGATTCACTCTTTAGAATCAGCGGAGGAGATGGTCGAAAATTATTAAATCTTCTTGAGTTGGTCGTAAATTCTCAAGTGGGTTTAGAAAAAATAAGGATAAGCGATGAACTGGTAGAAGAAATAGTTCAAAAGAACTTAGCCAGGTACGACAAGTCAGGTGAGCAGCATTATGACATAATTTCGGCTTTTATTAAATCAATTAGGGGTTCTGATCCCAATGCGGCTTTGTATTGGATGGCCCGAATGATAGTGGCCGGTGAAGACCCCAAGTTTATAGCCCGCAGAATGCTCATTTTAGCTTCTGAAGATGTAGGTTTGGCGAATCCTACGGCCATGATGGTGGCCAATTCTTGTATGGATGCCATCATGAAAATCGGATATCCTGAAGGACGAATTATTCTGTCACAAACTGCCATATATTTGGCTACTTCTCCAAAGTCAAATGCCTCGTACGTGGCCATAGACAAGGCCATTGCGTTGGCAGAGCAAACGTCTCATTTGCCAGTTCCGATAGATATAAGAAACGCTCCAACCAAACTAATGAAAGAGATTGGCTATGGAAAAAATTATAAATACTCACATAACTATCAAGGGAATTTTGCTCAGCAAAACTTCATGCCAGATGAGTTAAAAGGTCAAAAAGTATATGAGCCAGGCGAAAATGCAAGAGAAAACGAAATAAAACGCTCGCTGCAAACCTGGTGGAAAGACTGGTACGGCTATTGATTTTTATTTAAGAAACCACCTAAAAAAGCCATCGGGAAATAAGCTAAGCCCAAATCAAGAATACTAAACCAAAGTGGCGAAGATAGCATTTGTATATTCATAATTCCTCCAATTAAAAAACCAAGACCTACCAAAAGTGCCATCCAAGTTTTTTGGGTGGCGGCTATTCTAGCAGCTAGGAATGCTCCAGCCAAAGTTCCTAAAGCGTGTGCTAAAAATGGCATAATAAAATTGACAGGTTTAAGTAAATGCATAGAAGCCAGTAGACCTTCCATAGTAGTCATGTCTACTCCTTCTGGTGGAGGTATTATGTGCGGACCTGCTAAGACAATGGCCATATTTACTACTCCACCAACTATGCAGCCGATTATTACAGCTAAGGTATTTCTAAGATAAGGGTTCATATTATTTAAGGGTTGATGATGTGAATTTAGATAAAAAAAGTTTAAGTCTGATAAGAGTGGAAAATAGAAACAAAAAAAGCTCGACTTAAATCGAGCTTTTTCTATTATTTATACGATTATTTCTCAGATTAAACTTCTTCTGACACTGTGTAGTCTTCTTTGTCTACATTTTGTTTTACAAATAATTCACCCAAAAAACCAGCTAAGAATAATTGACTACCCAAAATGATCGCCACTAAGGCTAAATAAAATAGGGGATTGTCGGTTACGTTTCTGAATGGTTTTTGTGTATAAATGCAGTATACTTTTTCGAAAATCAAAAATAAGGTAATGAGCGTTCCGAAGAAAAAGGAAATGAAACCAAATGAACCAAAAAAGTGCATCGGTCTTCTTCCAAATTTATTGACAAAGGTGATAGAAAGTAAATCTAGGAAACCGTTGATAAAACGCTCCAAACCAAATTTTGTATGTCCATATTTTCTTGATTGGTGTTGTACTACTTTTTCACCTATTTTTCCGAAGCCATTCCATTTTGCTATTACAGGCACATATCTGTGCATTTCGCCATAAATGGTAATGTTTTTTACCACTTCTGATTTATATGCTTTTAGTCCACAGTTGAAATCGTGTAGATAAATGTCAGATATTGAGCGAGTTACTGCGTTAAATAGTTTGGTAGGCAATGTCTTCGTGATTGGGTCATAACGTTTTTGTTTCCAACCCGATACCAAGTCGTAACCGTCTTTGGTAATCATTCTATACAATTCCGGAATTTCCTCAGGGCTATCTTGTAAGTCAGCATCCATGGTGATTACTACATCGCCATTAGAGGCATTAAAGCCCGTCTGAAGTGCCGCAGTTTTACCCTGATTTCTTCTGAATTTAAATCCTCTTACCTTTGGGTTTTTCGCTTGAAGGCCTTTTATTACATTCCACGAGTCGTCTGTGCTTCCGTCGTCTACAAACAAAATTTCATATGAAAAGTCATGTTCTTCCATTACTTTTTTGATCCAATCATGTAATTCAGACAATGATTCGTCTTCGTTGTAAAGTGGTATTAGTACTGAAATTTCTATTTTTTCCATATGCACGTGATATATTTTTACAAATCTCTAAAAAATCAAGTAATAATCTCTTAGTAAATTCATAAATCTTTCTGAATACGTTTTATTGTCTTTTTCGTGTATGTTAATCACTTCGGTGGTAACAACGGTATTTTTTTGCTCACTAAATCTCGCCACCATCCGAATTGGAGGTTTTTCAGAGTTATGTTTTATACTAAACATTTCTTGTGCCAAAAGCCCCTTTAAAAGACAAATACTTTCAAATCTACTCATTTCGAAAGGCGGAAGCAAAATCCACACTTGGCCATTTGGAGCTAGTAACTTCAATATAGCATCTATTAAATCTGAAAAAGTGAGGAGTTCATTATGATGGGCAATGTTTTTTTTGTCCTTGGGCGACTTTAGATATTGTTGATAAAACGGTGGGTTCGAAATAATAAGGTCATATTTCTGTAAGTGGTCTTCCTTAAAAGTCTTGATGTCTGCCTCTACAAACGAAATGTTTTTAGATAAAGGCAAAGCATTTTCAATGTTTTCTCTGGCATTAATACTTGCTTCTGGGTCAATCTCTACTGCAGTTATTTTTGCTTTTGGGTACTTTTGTGCCAACATTAAACTCAAAAGACCTGTACCTGAGCCAATATCTAGTATTGAGTGGCATTCATTCGCATTTATCAAACTCCCGAATAAACAAGAGTCTGTGCAGACTTTCATGGCTGCTTTGTCCTGAATAACCGTAAATTGCTTAAATCGAAACATTATTTTCTTCCAAAGTCTGCTGGATTCTCTCCCCAAGCTTTGGTTTCCCATTTCAGGATTGGGTTCTTGTAATTATTGTCTTTTAACCATTTTTCTGCCCTTTCCATTAATTCAAAAAGCTCAGCATTTCTAGGCGTTTGATCTAGTTTAGTGTTGGCTTTTTTCTTTTTAACCCAACTAATTGCGGTTTTTGAGTCAGAATATATCGGTGTGTCTAAGTTGTGTTTTTTGAGGTGTGCCAAAGCATGCACAATGGCTAAAAATTCGCCTACATTGTTAGTACCATCAAAAAATGGGCCTTTTTTAAACAAAAGGTTTCCGTTGCTAAAGTCAAAGCCTTGATATTCCATGTCGCCGCTTCGGGTGTTCCAAGCCGCATCAACTACCACTGAACCTTTTATGGGAGAACCTACATTTGTTAGTTTGGTTTGGGTTACTTTTTGAGAAGCACCCACTACCTTATAGAAATTTTGCTTAAAAGCAGCTTCTGCTTCTTTTTGAGATTCAAAAGACTTGTATTGTGCCCCTTCAAAGCCATCTACTTGAGCTTTGCATTCATCCCATGACCTGAAAATTCCTTTTTCGCGGCCATTCCAAACCACATAGTATTTGTTTTTTTTGGCCATTTATACTTCTTCCAGCTGGTCTAAGGCACAATTGTAGGTAGCCTTAAATATTGAATCAAACTCCATCTCGGAGATTTTAGATACTTTAAAATTTACATCTCCAATATAAAACTCACGAATAGCGGCGGTGTTTGCTATGTTTTCTTGAATAAATGGGTGCGTAGTTTTGCCAATTGATGTTCCAAACTCATTTATGTCTGGCTTAAACATCAAATTTAGGGGAATAATATATCTATTACCATTTTTTGCAGCACAAATTGGTATTGGTTCAAAGCGTTCATCGCCTCCAAAATGGCCAAATTTCTTTTGAGCAATGCGATATTCTTCGTCATTTTCTCCAAAAAGAATGGCTAGTTTTTGTCTTGGTTTCTTTTTACTTTCTGCTATTAAATCATCAATTTTTTGCAGCAATTGTTTTAGCTGAAATACATTTTTTCCAGACCTAATTCTTTCTCTTATTGACTGCCTAATCAAATACGTGATTGAGTTTGTGATTGAAAAACCAATCTCAGCCATTTGTTTGAAAATAAAAGAGGCAGGAGACATGCCTGGAATCGTATTTGGGTCGTGTAAGATCACCTCGTCGTCTTCAGTTAAAAAACCATCGATTCTACTAATGACATTCATGTTGGTCATTTCAAAACCAGCTAATATCTTTTTATGAATATTAACTAAGTTTTCATGCTTGGTATCTACAGGGATTCTTTTTTTACTTGCTGTAGATTTGTATTTTGACTTAAAATCAAATGTTTGTATGTCGCCATAAACTTCAGAGGGTGGCAAGGCAATTGCTTTGCCGCTGTCGTCTTGTATCACACCACACGAAAACTCTTGCCCAGTAGTAAACTCTTCTATTAATACGTGGTCTTCAGAGTTTGTAGAGCTTATAACGGCTACTTCTTCTGTTTTTAGATGTTTATCTAATTCTTTAAGCAATACTGCCGGGTGATAGATAATTTGATTATTCAATACCGCCGGAAACCCAATGCCCTCGTCGAGGTTTGAGAGTTTTTCCATTTGGTTTTTCTTCTGTCTTGTCGTTAGTTTATTCCATTCTTTGGCATAAAAATGTGTCTCAAAGAAGCATTGGCTCATGCCTTTTGAAAATTCTTCTAAACTACGTTTTTTAATTATAGAAACACCAATAGATGAACCCTGATGAGGTGCTTTGATGACTAATGGAAATCCAAATTCCGAGATAAGATTTGAGAAAAGCTTAGATTTGTCAGCAGAATCCCATTCTTGTTTTGAAATTGTCTTGAATTTTTTGGTTTGTCCAGTGGCTGCCGCCAATAACTTATTTTGAAATGATTTGTCAATTCCAATTCCTGAGGCTAAAATGCCAGGTCCCATGTACGGAATTCCTACCCACTCTAACAATCCTTGTATATTTCCGTCTTCGGCATATGGCCCGTGCATAACCACAAACGCAAAGTCCATGTGGTTTTTAAGGTCTTCAATTTTTACTTGTGAGCCTATTTTGTAGATCAATTTATATAACTGCGTGTCTTTCAGCGGTCCTAGAGACTCAATATATATTTTGTAGCCGTTGTTTTGGTTTTTTGAAGGATAAAAACTTCTAATATCAGATTGGTAAAGAATCTCCTCTGGGTCAACTTTTATAAAGTTTCCTATACTGTCAACAAATATAGCCACAGGTTCAAAATACCTTTTGTCAAGATGTTCATAAGCAGTTCGACCTCCTAAAAAAGAGATTTCTCTTTCTCTAGAAGGGCCACCAAAAAAAATACCTACTTTAAGTTTCTTGTCCATGACTTACAGGGTTAACGGATACTTTAAGTTCGCAATTTAAAAAAAAATGCCATTTGATAGAATCAAATGGCAAAGTAAAAAAATATTTTTTTATTAGTAGGCTTGACTCATTTGTATATTTGTGGCCTCTACTTTTTTTATCTCGGGTACATTTTTCAAAATTGCTTCCTCTATACCTGCTTTAAATGTCATGGAAGACATGGGGCAGGAGCCGCAAGAACCGGTAAATTCTAAAATTAATGTTTGGTCAGAAGTAACTTCCAAGACTTTTACGTTTCCTCCATCTGCAATCAGGTAAGGCCTAACGGTGTCAAGGGCGGCTTCTATTTTCGAATGTAAATCTTGCATGCTTGAGAATGAAATGTTCTTTACAAATATACACCGATTTGACACAAAATGTTCATTTGTAGCCTAAAATTTGCGTCCAATAGTTATTAAAATTAGCTACGCCCATCTCTTTAAATTTCGGATTCATGAGGTTTGTGCAGTGAGTTTGACTGTTTTTCCAGTTTTCTACAACTTCAGTGGCAGTTGGGCTAAACCCAAATGCTGCATATAGGTTTTCGCCAAAGCCCAGATATTGATAACCAAATTTTGTTACTCTATCGGCAGGTGTTTCGCCATTGGGTGCCACATGTGCAAAATAATTGTTTTGGCTCATGTCTTCGCTGTGGTAAAGGGCGGCGTCCTCTAAGTTTTGATTCCATGTGACTTGTCCGGTAGGAGCGTAGGTTACTTCGCCACATTTACAGCCTGCTTTTCTGATTTTATTTACAGCAGCCAGTACTTCATCTTTGTTTACTAAGTTTTTGGTTTTAACTTCTTCCTTGTTTTTTTGACAAGAAATAATTAAAAATAGAAGTGCTAGTCCGAAATATTTACGCATTTAATTCTGTTTTAGAGAAAAATAGAAGTGCAATAATTATTCCAAAAAATAGGAAGTACATTAAAATAAAAATGCTCTGAAATAAATGAATTTCAGAGCATTAAATGTGATATAAGACAATAGTAAACTTAGTTAACGCCTACTTTTACGGTTTCTGTTTTTGGCATATTGGCGTTTCTGATTGCAATCTGCTGGGCTAAGTTTTCTGCAGCTGACTTAAATGCTTTCGAGATAATCGCATTTTCGTCCATCATAATTGGTCTACCTTCATCGCCACCTTCTCTGATTTTTTGCACAATCGGAATATTCCCTAAAACCGGAACGTTGAATTTCTTGGCGATTTGCTCACCCCCGCCTTGACCAAAAATGTAATATTTGTTTTCAGGCAATTCTTCTGGAGTGAAGTATGACATGTTCTCTATAACACCCAAAATAGGTACATTGATGTTCGGCTGTACAAACATAGAACCGCCTTTGGTTGCATCAGCTAGAGCTACTTTTTGAGGCGTAGTAATAATGATAGCACCCGTAACTGGCACACTCTGAACCAACGTAAGGTGAATGTCGCCCGTGCCCGGAGGCATATCAAGGAGTAGGTAGTCTAACTCGCCCCAATCTACATCGTTAAAAAACTGCTTGAGAGCTTGACTGGCCATTGGGCCTCTCCAAACCACTGCGGAGTCTGGCGGAGTTAAAAATCCAATCGAAATCATTTTGATTCCGTATTGTAAAATTGGATTTATGTAGTTTTTCCCGTCTTTTACAGTCACCAAAGGTTGCATGTCTTGAGCACCAAACATTATCGGAATAGATGGCCCCGAAATATCCGCGTCGATGATTCCGACTTTGGCACCTGATTGTTTTAAAGCCATCGCTAGGTTTACAGTAAGTGTAGATTTTCCTACACCACCTTTTCCAGACGAAACCGCAATGATGTTTTTAACACCCGGCAATGCCACACTTTTGTTTAAATTAGTAGTGACATCAGATGTCATATTTATAGTGACCTCTATATCAGGACTTAAATCTCTGTGGATGGCATCTAAACAACGCTGTTTAATTAGCTCTTTTAATGGACAAGCTGGGGTGGTTAATATTACAGTGAAAGTAATCTGATTTACACCTACTTCTATGTCTTTGATCATGTTTAGCGTTACCAAATCTTTCTTCAAATCTGGTTCCTCTACTGTAGATAGAGCCGCTAAAACTTTTTCTTTATTTATGTTAAATTCTCCCATTTAGGTTTTATTGCTTCTGTTTTCTAACAAGAATGTTTTTTTTTAAGTTCTTTTATGCTTCGCTCAAAAGTTGATTTTGTATAATTTCTTTTTCTGCACTAACATCAAAATATGTTTCGAAGCTTTCGAGCTTAATCATTAAGTTTTTAAGGAAAGTTTGATGAGAATTACTTTTTGGGTTAAATGGCCTGTGATTTAGTCCGCTTCTTATGTTGTCCCATTTTTTTAATAAAAGCAAATCGTTTTCATTAAAGTATCGCTCTTTAAATTTTTCTATGATGTAAGTTTCGGCTATTTCGTTTGGATGAATTAGGTCTGCCTTATAATATCTGTAATCTCGAAGGTCGTCCATCATGATTTCATAAGATGGAAAATATTCCACATTTTGGAATTCTTTACAAGCAAAATCGCATACTAATCTAAGAATTGCCTTGCTTACACTGTTTTGCTCAATTTTATCTTTAATGTGCCTAACTGGGCTAACGGTTATGATAATTTTGAGACTGGGGTTTACTTCAGATAAGATGTAATGCAGTTTTTTGAAAACACTTTTTTGTTCCTCAAGATCTAATATTTCTTTAGTAAATATATTAGCAGGTAATTTATGGCAATTTGAAACCGTTTGATTTGTGGCTATTTGCTTATAAACCCAGGAGGTTCCAAGCGTAATAAATAAGTAGTCTGTGCTTTTTAATTGCTCAAAAACAGCATTGTTTATTTCTTTAATGTGCAAAATTAAGTCATCTTTTGAGAGTCCACAAACCTCCGAATGATAATCTAAGTGGTAAAAAGTGTTCTCTCTTTCGATAATTTTAGAAACATCTAACTCTTTGATTTTTAATGTAACTTCTAATACATTTAAAAGCGACTTGAAGTTGTAAATATTTCCGAAAGGATTGGTTAGACAATTGAATTTGTTTTTATTAAAAAAACTACCAATTACCTCTGAAAAACATGAACCCAAAGTAAGTATTTTATCTCCAAATTTAATCGGAAATTCACTTAGTCTAGGTTCAATATCAGTTTTGAAGTACATAAATATTAATGAGATTCTCTAGAAACTTTACTGCCTGAGTTTCCAACAAGGAAATCAAAGTCAGCACCTTCGTGTGCTTGGTTTACATGCTGAATATACATTTGGTTGTGGCCTCTTCCGTAGCCAAGATCTAATGGTTTCCAATTGGCTCTTCTTTCTGCTAGAACTGTGTCAGATACATCTAGATTGATGATTTTGTTTTTTACGTCTACATATATATAGTCGCCATTTTCTACCAACCCGAGGGTTCCTCCAATAGCTGACTCAGGCGAAACGTGTAAGAAAACAGTGCCATAAGCAGTGCCACTCATTCGGGCATCCGATATTCTGACCATGTCAGTTACGCCTTGGTCTATCAGTTTTTTAGGAAGTGCCATGTTTCCAACTTCTGGCATCCCTGGGTATCCTTTTGGCCCTACATTTTTAAGAACCATTATGCTGTCTTTATCTATGTCTAAATTGGGGTCGTCAATTCTTGTGTGGTAGTCTTCAATAGTCTCAAAAACAACTGCTTTTCCTCGATGTTTTAGAAGATGCTCAGAAGCCGCAGAAATTTTGATAACAGCTCCATTTTCGGCAAGATTTCCTTTTACTACCGTTATGCCAGCATGATCTTTTAGAGGTTTAGCTAATGGGCTAATTACCTCTTCGTTCCAGTTTCTAGCTTTTGCTGAATTTTCTATTATGCTTTTTCCATTTACTGAAATAGCTTCAGGACGTAATTCTGCACTTAATTCTTTTATAACTACTGGCAATCCGCCGGCATAATAAAAGTCTTCCATCAGGTATTTTCCCGAAGGCATTAAGTTAAGTAGGAGGGGTATATAACTTCCAAGTCTATCGAAATCTTCAAGGTTTAAATCTACTCCAATACGTTTTGCGATAGCAAGTAGGTGTAAAATCAAATTTGTTGAGCCTCCCACCGCAGCATTAATTTTTATTGCATTTTCAAATGCTTCTTTGGTTAATATTTTATCTATAGTGAGGTCTTCTTTTACCATTTCTACGGCTCTCATACCTGTCATGTGAGCAAGCATTTTTTTGCGAGAATCTACCGCTGGTATTGCCGAAATTCCGGGAAGGGTTAGTCCAAGTGCTTCGCACATTACGGCCATTGTAGAAGCGGTACCCATGGTAGAACAATGTCCTGCTGAGCGGCTCATGCATGCCTCTGCTTCTTCAAATTCCTCTGCACTCATTTTGCCGGTTCTGAAATCATCCGCAAATCTCCAAACGTCTGTTCCTGAGCCTATTGCCTTACCTTGGAAACGTCCGTTTAGCATTGGGCCGCCAGGTACCACTATAGTAGGTAAGCCCACGCTTGCTGCTCCCATTACGAGCGAAGGCGTGGTTTTGTCGCACCCGGTTAGGAGTACCACAGCGTCAAAAGGGTTTCCTCTTATGCTTTCTTCTACAGTCATTGAAGCTAAATTTCTGTACAGCATAGCGGTGGGTCTTATTATGGTTTCTCCCAAAGACATCACCGGAAATTCGAGTGGAAAACCACCCGCCTCATAAATTCCATTTTTTACAAATTGGGCTATTTCTCTGAAGTGCCCGTTACATGGAGTAGTTTCTGACCAAGTGTTACAAATTCCAATTACTGGCTTTCCTTTAAACTGGTGAGCAGGATATCCTTGGTTTTTTATCCAAGAGCGATAAATGAATCCGTCTTTTCCAGTTTTCCCGAACCAATCTTGGCTACGAAGTTTTTTTGTGTTTTGGTCTTGCATTATATTTTATTGGTTGAATACTATTTAGATAATATTAATGCCTTAAAGATAGGTAAAACAACGTTTTTTTTGTTTTTTTGCACCAAAAAAATAAATTTAATTCAAATATGAATTTGTTCGAAAGTTTCGATAATATTTTGGCAGATAGCTTTATAGATAAGTTAAACACCTATACAACTGATAATTTGGGCGATTTTGAAATTGCATCAAAAGGCATTTTCTATACGCTTGTGGCAGGTTTAATCAGAAGATCAAACAGCGACATGAGTGCTGGGATGCTATTTAATCAAGTAAACGAGAGATATCAGAAAGTTGGGTCAGGTAAGTCTTTAGACGAAAAATTAAAAGACAAAAGCTCATTTGACGAATTGGTAAAAGATGGTTCAAAAGTATTGAGTCAGATTTTTCCTGCTTATAAAAGTCCTTTGCTTAGTATGATTGGTCAATACGCCAACACTAGCAAAAATAATACCTTAATGTTTTCAGGTCTGATTTCTTCTATTCTAGTGGATTTATTAGGAAAGAAAATTAATGCTGAAAAAATGACCAAGGAGGATTTGTCATATTTTATCAAGCAACACCATGAGTCTTTATTTGAGAAAGCTCCGGATGCCTTAATGGAAAAAATGATTCCAGCTTTAGGACTTCAAGAGCTTACGAATATGAAGTTTTCTTCTCAGAAAAAAAATGAAAATGTATCTGAGAAAAAAGAGGAGATTGCAAAAGATAGCTATGAAATAGAGGTTGATAGTGAGCCAAGGTCTGTTAATAAACTATTGCTAATTTTAGTAGGGGTAATAGTAGCCGCTTTAGTTGGATATTTGATTTATCAGAATAAAGATCAGATATCAATTTTTAATAGCGAAGAAACACCTGTTGAGGTATTAGAAGAGTCTGCTTATATGAGCGATACACTTGAAATTAAAGACTCATTGGCTGCAGAAGTGGTAATGCCAGTAAGTAATAATGATCTAACAGAATTGAAAGCTTATGTGGCTGGAAATGAGCCTGCTGGAAAAGAATTTGAAATGAAAAGTTTTGTATTTTTAGAGAATAGTTTTGAATTGAAGCCTGAGTCTTTACCTGCAGTAGATAGTCTTTATTCCATAATAAAAAATGATAAAAATATTCAAATAAAAATAACAGGTTTCTCTCCTCAAAATGATGAAAAATTAAATGTAAAAAGAGCATTTGCAATCAAGAAATTGTTATCAAAAAAAGGAGTAGATTTAATTCGTTTAGATGCTGTTTCTGGTGGTGTTGGAGGCGATTTTCCAAAGATGAAAATTGTACAAAAATAGTATTTGTTATAAAAAATGTTAAAAATAAAAGAGGTTCTTCAATAATAGTTGAGGGGCCTTTTTTTATAGAATTTTAAAATGGCATAATTTTTGCATACGTGTATGTGTGTGATATTTATGTTACCGTTAGATAGTTTTTATTGTTCACATCGAAAATTAAAAGAATGTGATACTTTTTTAGAAAATCAAGGTCTAATATCCACAATCCAAAAAATAAGACAAACCGAAAAGTAAAATAAATGAAATCACTTTCCACTATAATTTTATTAGTACTAAGTACTTTTTCAATTGACCTTTATGCACAATGTACATTAGGGTCAACGGCTATTACTTGGGAAACTGCAACCACTGGGTCTGCCACTGTGATTCCAACAGCAAGTTCTGCTGGAGGTCCACCTGCTGCTGTTACGAGTGCAATACCCGGTTGTACTAATACAAACAGTAAAAATCCGTTTAATTTTACAACAACCATCACTGAAGATGCAAATGCGGCTTATGATGCTATAAGATCCGGTACTAACGGTGCTTATGGTCAGCCATATCTAACTTTGTATATGGATAACGCAGATAACGGTTGTACTACGTGTAATTCAACAACTAACCCAATTATTCCGAACGGAACCACTATAACTGCAAAATTTGATTTTGAATATCCAGTAATATTAAATGGTTTAAATATAGATGATATTGACGCTTCAGATGTGTCAAGAGCACCAGGTGGGCAATCATCATTTCAAGATCAGGTAACAGTTACCGCTGTAGATATTAACGGAAACAATGTGCCACTTACAATAACTCTTGCGGCAAGTGGATCAATTACTTTATCTGGTACCAATAACCAAACCGCAACTGCAAACTGGGCATCTGGTGCTAATAATAACGTAGAGCCTGGAGATGCCGCTGGTCAGATTGTGGTTAGTAGTACATTGGCAATTAAAAGTTTAACAGTAAATTATGTTCTCGGTCCAAATGCTGTAAATGCAGCTCAACAGGCTATTCGAATTTCTACATTTAATCTTTGTTGTCCTGCGGTTGTTGATTTAGCAGGAACAGTTTTTAACGATTGTGATGCACTAACAAATAACACGGTAGACGGAACAGGACAAGGAAAGCCATCTAATGCAACATTATATGCAAATTTGGTAAATCCAACTACAAATAGAGTAATAGGGGTAGCCACAGTCGCTACAAATGGTACATATTCTATTACCAACATTCCTGGGAACCTAACATATAATGTAGTACTAAGTACAACGCAAGGAGTAGTAGGTAACACGCCTCCATCGGCAAGTTTGCCCTCAGGATGGGCAAACACAGGTGAGAAATTTGGAACTGGCACTGGAAACGATGGTACAGTAAATGGAATTCTTACGGGTGTGGTTGTTGCTGGTGTTAATGTAACGAATGCAAATTTTGGTATTAGAAATACAAGCTTACCAACAGCGGTACCTGGTAATAATGGGCCGATATGTCAAGGGACTACTTTAAATCTAACAGAAACAGGTGTAAACGGAGTATCATGGAGCTGGTCTGGTCCGAATAGTTACTCTAGCACATCTAGAACCCCATCCATTACTAATGTTTCAACAGCCAACGCAGGTACTTATACAGTTACTGCTACAAATAATTTTGGATGTTCTGCCTCTGCAACTACTGCAGTTGTAATAAACGCATCTCCAATACCGAACCCAACAAGTAGTGCAACGTGTGTTGGACAGACTATTAGTATGACGGCTTCTGGTGGAGGTACATATGCTTGGACAGGTCCGGGCGGATTTACTGCTTCTACGGTAACCGCTACTAGAGCTTCGGCAACAACAGCAATGGCAGGAACCTATTCGGTTACAGTTACAAGCACAGCGGGTTGTTCGGCAACTGCAACTGTGGCGGTAGTAGTAAATACTTTGCCTACTGCGAGTATTTCTGGATCAACAAATTTAACATGTACAACAACAAGTGTAAATAGGACAGCCTCAGGTGGTGGTACTTATGTATGGTCTGGCCCTTCTGGTTACAGTGCAACAACTGCAGTTGCTTCGATTAGTAATCCGGGAACATATACTGTTACAGTTACAAATGCAAACGGGTGTACTGCAACAGCTACAACATCAGTAACTCAAAATATTACAGCTCCTACTGTAACAATAACTGGAACTGAAAATTTAACTTGTACGACAACTACTGTAAATAGAACAGCCACAGGTGGTGGAACCTACGCATGGTCAGGCCCTTCGGCATTTAGTGCTACAACAGCCGCTATTAACCCAAGCGTACTTGGAATCTATTCCGTAACGGTAACGAATACAACAAACGGTTGTACCGCAAGTGCCACTACTTCGGTAACCCAAGACATCACAGCACCAACAGTAACGATAACCGGAACTGCGAATTTAACGTGTACGACAACCACTGTAAATAGAACGGCAACAGGTGGTGGAACCTATGCATGGTCAGGCCCTTCGAGCTTCAGTGCGACAACGGCGGCGATAAACCCAAGTGCTCCTGGAACCTATTCCGTAACGGTAACAAATACGACAAACGGTTGTACCACAAGTGCAACTACTTCGGTAACTCAAAATATTACAGCTCCAACGGTAACGATAACCGGAACTGCGAACTTAACGTGTACGACAACTACTGTAAATAGAACGGCAACAGGTGGTGGAACCTATGCATGGTCAGGCCCTTCGGCCTTTAGTGCATCAACAGCGGCGATAAACCCAAGTGCTCCTGGAACGTATTCTGTAACAGTAACGAATACGACAAACGGTTGTACCACAAGTGCAACTACTTCGGTAACTCAAAATATTACAGCTCCAACAGTAACGATAACAGGAACTGCGAACTTAACATGTACGACAACTACTGTAAATAGAACGGCGACAGGTGGTGGCACCTACGCATGGTCAGGTCCTTCGGCCTTCAGTGCAACAACGGCAGCAATTAATCCAAGTGTGTCAGGAACGTATTCCGTAACAGTAACGAATACGACAAACGGTTGTACCACAAGTGCAACTACTTCGGTAACTCAAGACATAACAGCACCTACGGTAACGATCACAGGAACTGCGAACCTAACTTGTACAACTACTAGTGTAAATAGAACAGCAACAGGTGGTGGAACCTACGCATGGTCAGGCCCTTCGAGCTTCAGTGCGACAACGGCGGCAATAAATCCAAGTGCTCCTGGAACGTATTCAGTAACAGTAACGAATACTACCAACGGTTGTACCACAAGTGCAACTACGTCAATTACACAAGACATTACAGCACCAACGGTAACGATAACAGGAACTGCGAACTTAACATGTACGACAACTACTGTAAATAGAACGGCAACGGGTGGTGGAACCTACGCATGGTCAGGCCCTTCGGCCTTCAGTGCCACAACAGCGGCAATTAATCCAAGTGTGCCGGGAACATATTCTGTAACAGTAACGAATACAACAAACGGATGTACAACAAGTGCAACTACTTCGGTAACTCAAAATATTACAGCACCAACGGTAACGATAACAGGAACTGCGAACTTAACATGTACGACAACTACTGTAAATAGAACGGCAACGGGTGGTGGAACCTACGCATGGTCAGGCCCTTCGGCCTTCAGTGCCACAACAGCGGCAATTAATCCAAGTGTGCCGGGAACATATTCTGTAACAGTAACGAATACAACAAACGGATGTACAACAAGTGCAACTACTTCGGTAACTCAAAATATTACAGCACCAACGGTAACGATAACAGGAACTGCGAACTTAACATGTACGACAACTACTGTAAATAGAACGGCAACGGGTGGTGGAACCTACGCATGGTCAGGCCCTTCGGCCTTCAGTGCCACAACAGCGGCAATTAATCCAAGTGTGCCGGGAACATATTCTGTAACAGTAACGAATACAACAAACGGATGTACAACAAGTGCAACTACTTCGGTAACTCAAAATATTACAGCACCAACGGTAACGATCACAGGAACTGCGAACTTAACATGTTCGACAACATCTGTAAATAGAACCGCAACAGGTGGTGGAACCTACGCATGGTCAGGTCCTTCAGCATTTAGTGCGACAACAGCTGCAATTAATCCAAGTGTTCCGGGAACGTATTCAGTAACAGTAACGAATACTACCAACGGTTGTACCACAAGTGCAACTACTTCGGTAACACAAGACATTACAGCACCAACGGTAACGATCACAGGAACAGCAAACCTAACATGTACGACTACTTCTGTTAATAGAACAGCCACAGGTGGTGGAACCTACGCATGGTCAGGTCCTTCGGCCTTAAGTGCCACAACGGCAGCGATAAACCCAAGTGTACCTGGAACCTATTCTGTAACGGTAACGAATACGACAAACGGTTGTACCACAAGTGCAACTACTTCGGTAACACAAGACATCACAGCTCCTACAGTAACAATCACAGGAACTGCGAACTTAACATGTACGACAACAAGTGTAGCAAGAACCGCAACAGGAGGTGGAACATACGCATGGTCAGGCCCTTCGAGCTTCAGTGCCACAACAGCGGCAATTAATCCAAGTGTGCCGGGAACGTATTCAGTAACAGTAACAAATACGACGAACGGTTGTACCACAAGTGCAACTACGTCAATTACACAAGACATCACAGCACCAACGGTAACGATAACAGGAACTGCGAACTTAACATGTACGACAACTACCGTAAATAGAACGGCAACAGGTGGTGGAACCTACGCATGGTCAGGCCCTTCGGCCTTTAGTGCCACAACAGCGGCAATAAACCCAAGCGTACCTGGAACATATTCAGTAACAGTAACGAATACGACAAATGGTTGTACCACAAGTGCAACAACTTCGGTAACACAAGACATCACAGCACCAATAGTAACGATAACTGGAACTGCGAACCTAACTTGTACGACAACTACTGTAAATAGAACAGCCACAGGTGGTGGAACCTACGCATGGTCAGGTCCTTCGGCCTTCAGTGCAACAACGGCAGCAATTAATCCAAGTGTGCCAGGAACGTATTCAGTAACAGTAACAAATACGACGAACGGTTGTACCACAAGTGCAACTACGTCAATTACACAAGACATTACAGCACCAACGGTAACGATCACCGGAACTGCGAACTTAACGTGTACGACAACTACCGTAAATAGAACGGCAACAGGTGGTGGAACCTACGCATGGTCAGGTCCTTCGGCCTTTAGTGCCACAACGGCAGCGATAAACCCAAGTGTACCTGGAACCTATTCTGTAACGGTAACGAATACGACAAATGGTTGTACCACAAGTGCAACAACTTCGGTAACACAAGACATCACAGCACCAATAGTAACGATAACTGGAACTGCGAACTTAACATGTACGACAACAAGTGTAGCAAGAACCGCAACAGGAGGTGGAACCTACGCATGGTCAGGCCCTTCGGCATTTAGTGCAACAACGGCAGCCATTAACCCAAGTGTGCCAGGAACGTATTCAGTAACAGTAACAAATACGACGAACGGTTGTACCACAAGTGCAACTACGTCAATTACACAAGACATTACAGCACCAACGGTAACGATCACAGGAACAGCAAACCTAACATGTACGACTACTTCTGTTAATAGAACAGCCACAGGTGGTGGCACATACGCATGGTCAGGTCCTTCGGCATTTAGTGCTACAACAGCAGCCATAAACCCAAGCGTACCTGGAACCTATTCTGTAACAGTAACGAATACCACGAACGGTTGTACCACAAGTGCAACTACTTCGGTAACACAAAATATCACTCCACCAACGGTAACGATCACCGGAACTGCGAACTTAACGTGTACGACTACTACTGTTAATAGAACAGCCACAGGTGGTGGAACCTACGCATGGTCAGGTCCTTCGGCCTTTAGTGCTACAACAGCAGCCATAAACCCAAGCGTACCTGGAACCTATTCTGTAACAGTAACGAATACCACGAACGGTTGTACCACAAGTGCAACTACGTCAATTACACAAGACATTACAGCACCAACGGTAACGATCACCGGAACTGCGAACTTAACGTGTACGACTACTACTGTTAATAGAACAGCCACAGGTGGTGGAACCTACGCATGGTCAGGTCCTTCGGCCTTTAGTGCCACAACGGCGGCTATTAACCCAAGTGTGCCTGGAACGTATTCAGTAACAGTAACAAATACGACGAACGGTTGTACCACAAGTGCAACTACGTCAATTACACAAGACATTACAGCACCAACGGTAACGATCACAGGAACAGCAAACCTAACATGTACGACTACTTCTGTTAATAGAACAGCCACAGGTGGTGGAACCTACGCATGGTCAGGCCCTTCGGCCTTCAGTGCAACAACGGCGGCAATTAATCCAAGTGTGCCAGGAACGTATTCAGTAACAGTAACAAATACGACGAACGGTTGTACCACAAGTGCAACTACGTCAATTACACAAGACATTACAGCACCAACGGTAACGATCACAGGAACTGCGAACTTAACGTGTACGACAACTACTGTAAATAGAACGGCAACAGGTGGTGGAACCTACGCATGGTCAGGTCCTTCAGCATTTAGTGCGTCAACGGCAGCAATTAATCCAAGCGTACCTGGAACCTATTCAGTAACAGTAACGAATACGACAAACGGTTGTACTGCAAGTGCCACTACTTCGGTAACTCAAAATATTACAGCTCCTACAGTAACAATTACAGGAACGGCGAACTTAACATGTACGACAACTACCGTAAATAGAACGGCAACAGGAGGTGGCACCTACGCATGGTCAGGCCCTTCGGCATTTAGTGCCACAACAGCGGCTATTAACCCAAGTTTACCTGGAACGTATTCAGTAACAGTAACGAATACGACAAACGGTTGTACCACAAGTGCAACTACTTCGGTAACACAAGACATTACAGCACCAACGGTAACAATCACAGGAACTGCGAACTTAACATGTACGACAACTACCGTAAATAGAACGGCAACAGGTGGTGACACATACGCATGGTCAGGTCCTTCAGCATTTAATGCGACAACGGCGGCAATTAACCCAAGCGTACCTGGAACCTATTCAGTAACAGTAACGAATACGACAAACGGTTGTACTGCAAGTGCCACTACTTCGGTAACTCAAAATATTACAGCTCCTACAGTAACAATTACAGGAACGGCGAACTTAACATGTACGACAACCACCACTGTAAACAGAACGGCAACAGGTGGTGGAACATACGCATGGTCAGGCCCTTCGGCATTTAGTGCGACAACGGCAGCAATTAATCCAAGTGTGCCAGGAACGTATTCAGTAACAGTAACAAATACGACGAACGGTTGTACCACAAGTGCAACAACTTCGGTAACACAAGACATCACAGCACCAATAGTAACGATAACTGGAACTGCGAACCTAACTTGTACGACAACTACTGTAAATAGAACAGCCACAGGTGGTGGAACCTACGCATGGTCAGGTCCTTCGGCCTTCAGTGCAACAACGGCAGCAATTAATCCAAGTGTGCCAGGAACGTATTCAGTAACAGTAACAAATACGACGAACGGTTGTACCACAAGTGCAACTACGTCAATTACACAAGACATTACAGCACCAACGGTAACGATCACAGGAACTGCAAACCTAACATGTACGACAACTACCGTAAATAGAACGGCAACAGGTGGTGGAACCTACGCATGGTCAGGTCCTTCGGCCTTAAGTGCCACAACGGCAGCGATAAACCCAAGTGTACCTGGAACCTATTCTGTAACGGTAACGAATACGACAAACGGTTGTACCACAAGTGCAACTACGTCAATTACACAAGACATTACAGCACCAACGGTAACGATCACAGGAACTGCGAACTTAACATGTACGACAACAAGTGTAGCAAGAACCGCAACAGGAGGTGGAACATACGCATGGTCAGGCCCTTCGAGCTTCAGTGCGACAACGGCGGCAATAAATCCAAGTGTTCCGGGAACATATTCTGTAACAGTAACGAATACGACAAATGGTTGTACCACAAGTGCAACTACGTCAATTACACAAGACATTACAGCACCAACGGTAACGATCACAGGAACAGCAAACCTAACATGTACGACTACTTCTGTTAATAGAACAGCCACAGGTGGTGGCACATACGCATGGTCAGGTCCTTCGGCATTTAGTGCTACAACAGCAGCCATAAACCCAAGCGTACCTGGAACCTATTCTGTAACAGTAACGAATACCACGAACGGTTGTACCACAAGTGCAACTACTTCGGTAACACAAAATATTACAGCACCAACGGTAACGATAACTGGAACTGCGAACTTAACATGTACGACAACTACTGTAAATAGAACGGCAACGGGTGGTGGAACCTACGCATGGTCAGGCCCTTCGGCCTTCAGTGCCACAACAGCGGCAATTAATCCAAGTGTGCCGGGAACATATTCTGTAACAGTAACGAATACAACAAACGGATGTACCACAAGTGCAACTACTTCGGTAACACAAGACATCACAGCACCAACGGTAACGATAACAGGAACTGCGAACTTAACATGTACGACAACTACCGTAAATAGAACGGCAACAGGTGGTGGAACCTACGCATGGTCAGGCCCTTCGGCCTTTAGTGCCACAACAGCGGCAATAAACCCAAGCGTACCTGGAACATATTCAGTAACAGTAACGAATACGACAAATGGTTGTACCACAAGTGCAACAACTTCGGTAACACAAGACATCACAGCACCAATAGTAACGATAACTGGAACTGCGAACCTAACTTGTACGACAACTACTGTAAATAGAACAGCCACAGGTGGTGGAACCTACGCATGGTCAGGTCCTTCGGCCTTCAGTGCAACAACGGCAGCAATTAATCCAAGTGTGCCAGGAACGTATTCAGTAACAGTAACAAATACGACGAACGGTTGTACCACAAGTGCAACTACGTCAATTACACAAGACATTACAGCACCAACGGTAACGATCACAGGAACTGCGAACTTAACGTGTACGACAACTACCGTAAATAGAACGGCAACAGGTGGTGGAACCTACGCATGGTCAGGTCCTTCGGCCTTTAGTGCCACAACGGCAGCGATAAACCCAAGTGTACCTGGAACCTATTCTGTAACGGTAACGAATACGACAAACGGTTGTACCACAAGTGCAACTACTTCGGTAACACAAGACATCACAGCTCCTACAGTAACAATCACAGGAACTGCGAACTTAACATGTACGACAACTACCGTAAACAGAACGGCAACAGGTGGTGGAACCTACGCATGGTCAGGTCCTTCAGCATTTAGTGCGTCAACGGCAGCAATTAATCCAAGCGTACCTGGAACCTATTCAGTAACAGTAACGAATACGACAAACGGTTGTACTGCAAGTGCCACTACTTCGGTAACTCAAAATATTACAGCTCCTACAGTAACAATTACAGGAACGGCGAACTTAACATGTACGACAACTACCGTAAATAGAACGGCAACAGGAGGTGGCACCTACGCATGGTCAGGCCCTTCGGCATTTAGTGCCACAACAGCGGCAATAAACCCAAGCGTACCTGGAACATATTCAGTAACAGTAACGAATACGACAAATGGTTGTACCACAAGTGCAACAACTTCGGTAACACAAGACATCACAGCACCAATAGTAACGATAACTGGAACTGCGAACCTAACTTGTACGACAACTACTGTAAATAGAACAGCCACAGGTGGTGGAACCTACGCATGGTCAGGTCCTTCGGCCTTCAGTGCAACAACGGCAGCAATTAATCCAAGTGTGCCAGGAACGTATTCAGTAACAGTAACAAATACGACGAACGGTTGTACCACAAGTGCAACTACGTCAATTACACAAGACATTACAGCACCAACGGTAACGATCACAGGAACTGCGAACTTAACGTGTACGACAACTACCGTAAATAGAACGGCAACAGGTGGTGGAACCTACGCATGGTCAGGTCCTTCGGCCTTTAGTGCCACAACGGCAGCGATAAACCCAAGTGTACCTGGAACCTATTCTGTAACGGTAACGAATACGACAAACGGTTGTACCACAAGTGCAACTACTTCGGTAACACAAGACATCACAGCTCCTACAGTAACAATCACAGGAACTGCGAACTTAACATGTACGACAACTACCGTAAACAGAACGGCAACAGGTGGTGGAACCTACGCATGGTCAGGTCCTTCAGCATTTAGTGCGTCAACGGCAGCAATTAATCCAAGCGTACCTGGAACCTATTCAGTAACAGTAACGAATACGACAAACGGTTGTACTGCAAGTGCCACTACTTCGGTAACTCAAAATATTACAGCTCCTACAGTAACAATTACAGGAACGGCGAACTTAACATGTACGACAACTACCGTAAATAGAACGGCAACAGGAGGTGGCACCTACGCATGGTCAGGCCCTTCGGCATTTAGTGCCACAACAGCGGCTATTAACCCAAGTTTACCTGGAACGTATTCAGTAACAGTAACGAATACGACAAACGGTTGTACCACAAGTGCAACTACTTCGGTAACACAAGACATTACAGCACCAACGGTAACAATCACAGGAACTGCGAACTTAACATGTACGACAACTACCGTAAATAGAACGGCAACAGGTGGTGACACATACGCATGGTCAGGTCCTTCAGCATTTAATGCGACAACGGCGGCAATTAACCCAAGCGTACCTGGAACCTATTCAGTAACAGTAACGAATACGACAAACGGTTGTACTGCAAGTGCCACTACTTCGGTAACTCAAAATATTACAGCTCCTACAGTAACAATTACAGGAACGGCGAACTTAACATGTACGACAACCACTGTAAACAGAACGGCAACAGGTGGTGGAACATACGCATGGTCAGGCCCTTCGGCATTTAGTGCGACAACGGCAGCAATTAATCCAAGTGTGCCAGGAACGTATTCAGTAACAGTAACAAATACGACGAACGGTTGTACCACAAGTGCAACTACGTCAATTACACAAGACATTACAGCACCAACGGTAACAATCACAGGAACAGCGAACTTAACATGTACGACAACTACTGTAAATAGAACCGCAACGGGTGGTGGAACCTACGCATGGTCAGGCCCTTCGGCCTTTAGTGCAACAACGGCAGCAATTAACCCAAGTGTACCAGGAACCTATTCTGTAACAGTAACGAATACGACAAATGGTTGTACCACAAGTGCAACTACTTCGGTAACTCAAAATATTACAGCACCAACGGTAACGATAACTGGAACTGCAAACTTAACATGTACGACAACTACTGTAAATAGAACGGCAACGGGTGGTGGAACCTACGCATGGTCAGGTCCTTCAGCATTTAGTGCGACAACAGCAGCCATAAACCCAAGTGCTCCTGGAACCTATTCAGTAACGGTAACGAATACAACAAACGGTTGTACCACAAGTGCAACTACTTCGGTAACACAAGACATCACAGCACCAACTATTTCTGCAACTGGCGAAACTTTAGCTTGTTTTGACCCAACAGGAGATATTATTTTAACAGTTTCTGGAGGTACTTCTCCTTTTGTTTTTGATTGGGACAATGATGGAACCGGAGATTTTAACGATACAAAAAATCTAATTGGTGTAGGTCCAGGGATTTATACTGTCATAGTAAAGGGGAGCAATGGTTGTACCTCAACCACTTCTGCAGAAATTATATTTACTGCTTGTCCAAGTTTAACAATAGATAAAATTGTTGATAAAGAAAGCACTATTGTACCTGGTATTTTAACATACACTATCACTGTTGTAAATACAGGAAATATTAATTTAACCAATGTTGTTTTAACTGATGATTTAGCTGGTGCAGCCACTTTACAAAGTGGAGACAATACTGATCCTAATATTTTAAATGTAGGTGAAACGTGGGTATACCAAGCTACCTATAATGTTACTCAAGAAGATATTGATGCTGGAGATGATATAGTGAATACAGCAACTGTAGTGACAACAGAGTATCCTGGGCCTACCTCAGATTCGGCTGTTTCTACTATTTCTCAAAGTCCAAATTTGACTATTAATAAAATTGTAGATAAAACAAATATTAATTCTCCTGGATTACTAACGTATTCGATTACTGTTAAAAATACAGGTAATGTGAACTTGACTAACGTCGTTTTAAGTGATGACTTAGCTGGAAGTGCAACGTTGCAAAGTGGAGATGTTGCAGATTCCGGAGTTTTAAATGTAGGAGAGACGTGGGTATATCAGGCAACTTATACTGCAACACAAAGCGATATCGATGCAGGTACAGCTTTAGTAAATACTGCAAGCGTTGTAACGACAGAAGTACCAGGCCCAAATATAGACAATGCTACTACAACAATAACGCAAACACCAAGCTTAACGATCACGAAAACACAAGTAGGCGGCCAAAACCCAGTGACGACACCGGGCACAATCAACTACGAAGTAGTGGTAGTAAACACCGGAAACCAAAGCCTAACGAACGTAGCCGTAAGCGATACGCTTCCAAACGGAACATTAGGAACGCTAGTAAAAACAAACGAAAGTATCACGAACAACAACATCCTAGAAGTAGGTGAGATGTTCACGTATACGATCAGCTATGCGGTTACCCAAGCAGACATAGACGCAGGCAATACTTTAGTAAACATTGCAACGGTAAAAACAACGGAAACCCCAATCGTTAAAACCGATACAGCCGCAACACCAGTAGGCCAGGCACCAAGCTTAACGATCACAAAAACACAAGTAGGCGGCCAAAACCCAGTGACGACACCGGGCACAATCAACTACGAAGTAGTGGTAGTAAACACCGGAAACCAAAGCCTAACGAACGTAGCCGTAAGCGATACCTTACCAAACGGAACAATTGGCACGCTAGTAAAAACAAATGAAAGTATCACGAACAACAACATCCTAGAAGTAGGTGAGACGTTCACGTATACGATCAGCTATGCGGTAACCCAAGCAGACATAGACGCAGGCAATACTTTAGTAAACATTGCAACGGTAAAAACAACGGAGACGCCAATTGTTAAAACCGATACCGCGGCAACGCCAGTAGGTCAGGCACCAAGCTTAACGATCACGAAAACACAAGTAGGCGGCCAAAACCCAGTGACGACACCGGGCACAATCAACTACGAAGTAGTGGTAGTAAACACCGGAAACCAAAGCCTAACGAACGTAGCCGTAAGCGATACCTTACCAAACGGAACAATTGGCACGCTAGTAAAAACAAATGAAAGTATCACGAACAACAACATCCTAGAAGTAGGTGAGACGTTCACGTATACGATCAGCTATGCGGTAACCCAAGCAGACATAGACGCAGGCAATACTTTAGTAAACATTGCGACCGTAAAAACAACGGAAACCCAATCGTTAAAACCGATACAGCCGCAACACCAGTAGGCCAGGCACCAAGCTTAACGATCACAAAAACACAAGTAGGCGGCCAAAACCCAGTGACGACACCGGGCACAATCAACTACGAAGTAGTGGTAGTAAACACCGGAAACCAAAGCCTAACGAACGTAGCCGTAAGCGATACCTTACCAAACGGAACAATTGGCACGCTAGTAAAAACAAACGAAAGTATCACGAACAACAACATCCTAGAAGTAGGTGAGACGTTCACGTATACGATCAGCTATGCGGTTACCCAAGCAGACATAGACGCAGGCAATACTTTAGTAAACATTGCAACGGTAAAAACAACGGAGACGCCAATTGTTAAAACCGATACCGCGGCAACGCCAGTAAGTCAGGCACCAAGCTTAACGATCACGAAAACACAAGTAGGCGGCAAAACCCAGTGACGACACCGGGCACAATCAACTACGAAGTAGTGGTAGTAAACACCGGAAACCAAAGCCTAACGAACGTAGCCGTAAGCGATACGCTTCCAAACGGAACAATTGGCACGCTAGTAAAAACAAATGAAAGTATCACGAACAACAACATCCTAGAAGTAGGTGAGACGTTCACGTATACGATCAGCTATGCGGTAACCCAAGCAGACATAGACGCAGGCAATACTTTAGTAAACATTGCAACGGTAAAAACAACGGAGACGCCAATTGTTAAAACCGATACCGCGGCAACGCCAGTAAGTCAGGCACCAAGCTTAACGATCACGAAAACACAAGTAGGCGGCCAAAACCCAGTGACGACACCGGGCACAATCAACTACGAAGTAGTGGTAGTAAACACCGGAAACCAAAGCCTAACGAACGTAGCCGTAAGCGATACGCTTCCAAACGGAACAATTGGCACGCTAGTAAAAACAAATGAAAGTATCACGAACAACAACATCCTAGAAGTAGGTGAGACGTTCACGTATACGATCAGCTATGCGGTAACCCAAGCAGACATAGACGCAGGCAATACTTTAGTAAACATTGCAACGGTAAAAACAACGGAGACGCCAATTGTTAAAACCGATACCGCGGCAACGCCAGTAAGTCAGGCACCAAGCTTAACGATCACGAAAACACAAGTAGGCGGCCAAAACCCAGTGACGACACCGGGCACAATCAACTACGAAGTAGTGGTAGTAAACACCGGAAACCAAAGCCTAACGAACGTAGCCGTAAGCGATACGCTTCCAAACGGAACAATTGGCACGCTAGTAAAAACCAACGAAAGTATCACGAACAACAACATCCTAGAAGTAGGCGAGACGTTCACGTATACGATCAGCTATGCGGTAACCCAAGCAGACATAGACGCAGGCAATACTTTAGTAAACATTGCGACGTAAAAACAACGGAGACGCCGATTGTTAAAACCGATACCGCGGCAACACCAGTAGGTCAGGCACCAAGCTTAACGATCACGAAAACACAAGTAGGCGGCCAAAACCCAGTGACGACACCGGGCACAATCAACTACGAAGTAGTGGTAGTAACACGGAAACCAAAGCCTAACGAACGTAGCCGTAAGCGACACGCTTCCAAACGGAACAATTGGCACGCTAGTAAAAACAAATGAAAGTATCACGAACAACAACATCCTAGAAGTAGGCGAGACGTTCACGTATACGATCAGCTATGCGTAACCCAAGCAGACATAGACGCAGGCAATACTTTAGTAAACATTGCAACGGTAAAAACAACGGAGACGCCAATTGTTAAAACCGATACCGCGGCAACGCCAGTAGGTCAGGCACCAAGCTTAACGATCACGAAAACACAAGTAGGCGGCCAAAACCCAGTGACGACACCGGGCACAATCAACTACGAAGTAGTGGTAGTAAACACCGGAAACCAAAGCCTAACGAACGTAGCCGTAAGCGATACCTTACCAAACGGAACAATTGGCACGCTAGTAAAAACAAATGAAAGTATCACGAACAACAACATCCTAGAAGTAGGTGAGACGTTCACGTATACGATCAGCTATGCGGTAACCCAAGCAGACATAGACGCAGGCAATACTTTAGTAAACATTGCGACGTAAAAACAACGGAAACGCCAATCGTTAAAACCGATACAGCAGCAACGCCAGTAAGTCAGGCACCAAGCTAACGATCACAAAAACACAAGTAGGCGGCCAAAACCCAGTGACGACACCGGGCACAATCAACTACGAAGTAGTGGTAGTAAACACCGGAAACCAAAGCCTAACGAACGTAGCGTAAGCGATACCTTACCAAACGGAACATTGGCACGCTAGTAAAAACAAATGAAAGTATCACGAACAACAACATCCTAGAAGTAGGCGAGACGTTCACGTATACGATCAGCTATGCGTAACCAAGCAGACATAGACGCAGGCAATACTTTAGTAAACATTGCAACGGTAAAAACAACGGAGACGCCAATTGTTAAAACCGATACCGCGGCAACGCCAGTAAGTCAGGCACCAAGCTTAACGATCACAAAAACACAAGTAGGCGGCCAAAACCCAGTGACGACACCGGGCACAATCAACTACGAAGTAGTGGTAGTAAACACCGGAAACCAAAGCCTAACGAACGTAGCCGTAAGCGATACCTTACCAAACGGAACATTAGGCACGCTAGTAAAAACAAACGAAAGTATCACGAACAACAACATCCTAGAAGTAGGTGAGACGTTCACGTATACGATCAGCTATGCGGTTACCCAAGCAGACATAGACGCAGGCAATACTTTAGTCAACATTGCAACGGTAAAAACAACGGAAACCCAATCGTTAAAACCGATACAGCCGCAACACCAGTAGGCCAGGCACCAAGCTTAACGATCACAAAAACACAAGTAGGCGGCCAAAACCCAGTGACGACACCGGGCACAATCAACTACGAAGTAGTGGTAGTAAACACCGGAAACCAAAGCCTAACGAACGTAGCCGTAAGCGATACGCTTCCAAACGGAACAATTGGCACGCTAGTAAAAACAAATGAAAGTATCACGAACAACAACATCCTAGAAGTAGGTGAGACGTTCACGTATACGATCAGCTATGCGGTAACCCAAGCAGACATAGACGCAGGCAATACTTTAGTAAACATTGCAACGGTAAAAACAACGGAAACCCAATCGTTAAAACCGATACAGCCGCAACACCAGTAGGCCAGGCACCAAGCTTAACGATCACAAAACACAAGTAGGCGGCCAAAACCCAGTGACGACACCGGGCACAATCAACTACGAAGTAGTGGTAGTAAACACCGGAAACCAAAGCCTAACGAACGTAGCCGTAAGCGATACCTTACCAAACGGAACAATTGGCACGCTAGTAAAAACAAACGAAAGTATCACGAACAACAACATCCTAGAAGTAGGTGAGACGTTCACGTATACGATCAGCTATGCGGTTACCCAAGCAGACATAGACGCAGGCAATACTTTAGTAAACATTGCAACGGTAAAAACAACGGAAACCCAATCGTTAAAACCGATACAGCCGCAACACCAGTAGGCAGGCACCAAGCTTAACGATCACGAAAACACAAGTAGGCGGCCAAAACCCAGTGACGACACCGGGCACAATCAACTACGAAGTAGTGGTAGTAAACACCGGAAACCAAAGCCTAACGAACGTAGCCGTAAGCGATACGCTTCCAAACGGAACAATTGGCACGCTAGTAAAAACAAACGAAAGTATCACGAACAACAACATCCTAGAAGTAGGTGAGACGTTCACGTATACGATCAGCTATGCGGTAACCCAAGCAGACATAGACGCAGGCAATACTTTAGTAAACATTGCAACGGTAAAAACAACGGAGACGCCAATTGTTAAAACCGATACAGCGGCAACGCCAGTAAGTCAGGCACCAAGCTTAACGATCACGAAAACACAAGTAGGCGGCCAAAACCCAGTGACGACACCGGGCACAATCAACTACGAAGTAGTGGTAGTAAACACCGGAAACCAAAGCCTAACGAACGTAGCCGTAAGCGATACGCTTCCAAACGGAACAATTGGCACGCTAGTAAAAACAAATGAAAGTATCACGAACAACAACATCCTAGAAGTAGGTGAGACGTTCACGTATACGATCAGCTATGCGGTAACCCAAGCAGACATAGACGCAGGCAATACTTTAGTAAACATTGCGACCGTAAAAACAACGGAGACGCCAATTGTTAAAACCGATACAGCGGCAACACCAGTAAGTCAAACGCCAAGCTAACGATCACGAAAACACAAGTAGGCGGCCAAAACCCAGTGACGACACCGGGCACAATCAACTACGAAGTAGTGGTAGTAAACACCGGAAACCAAAGCCTAACGAACGTAGCGTAAGCGATACCTTACCAAACGGAACAATTGGCACGCTAGTAAAAACAAATGAAAGTATCACGAACAACAACATCCTAGAAGTAGGTGAGACGTTCACGTATACGATCAGCTATGCGGTAACCCAAGCAGACATAGACGCAGGCAATACTTTAGTAAACATTGCAACGGTAAAAACAACGGAGACGCCAATTGTTAAAACCGATACCGCGGCAACGCCAGTAAGTCAGGCACCAAGCTTAACGATCACGAAAACACAAGTAGGCGGCCAAAACCCAGTGACGACACCGGGCACAATCAACTACGAAGTAGTGGTAGTAAACACCGGAAACCAAAGCCTAACGAACGTAGCCGTAAGCGATACGCTTCCAAACGGAACAATTGGCACGCTAGTAAAAACAAATGAAAGTATCACGAACAACAACATCCTAGAAGTAGGTGAGACGTTCACGTATACGATCAGCTATGCGGTAACCCAAGCAGACATAGACGCAGGCAATACTTTAGTAAACATTGCAACGGTAAAAACAACGGAGACGCCAATTGTTAAAACCGATACCGCGGCAACGCCAGTAAGTCAGGCACCAAGCTTAACGATCACGAAAACACAAGTAGGCGGCCAAAACCCAGTGACGACACCGGGCACAATCAACTACGAAGTAGTGGTAGTAAACACCGGAAACCAAAGCCTAACGAACGTAGCCGTAAGCGATACGCTTCCAAACGGAACAATTGGCACGCTAGTAAAAACAAATGAAAGTATCACGAACAACAACATCCTAGAAGTAGGTGAGACGTTCACGTATACGATCAGCTATGCGTAACCAAGCAGACATAGACGCAGGCAATACTTTAGTAAACATTGCAACGGTAAAAACAACGGAGACGCCAATTGTTAAAACCGATACCGCGGCAACGCCAGTAAGTCAGGCACCAAGCTTAACGATCACGAAAACACAAGTAGGCGGCCAAAACCCAGTGACGACACCGGGCACAATCAACTACGAAGTAGTGGTAGTAAACACCGGAAACCAAAGCCTAACGAACGTAGCCGTAAGCGATACGCTTCCAAACGGAACAATTGGCACGCTAGTAAAAACAACGAAAGTATCACGAACAACAACATCCTAGAAGTAGGCGAGACGTTCACGTATACGATCAGCTATGCGGTAACCCAAGCAGACATAGACGCAGGCAATACTTTAGTAAACATTGCGACCGTAAAAACAACGGAGACGCCGATTGTTAAAACCGATACAGCGGCAACACCAGTAAGTCACGCCAAGCTAACGATCACGAAAACACAAGTAGGCGGCCAAAACCCAGTGACGACACCGGGCACAATCAACTACGAAGTAGTGGTAGTAAACACCGGAAACCAAAGCCTAACGAACGTAGCCGTAAGCGATACCTTACCAAACGGAACAATTGGCACGCTAGTAAAAACAAATGAAAGTATCACGAACAACAACATCCTAGAAGTAGGCGAGACGTTCACGTATACGATCAGCTATGCGGTAACCCAAGCAGACATAGACGCAGGCAATACTTTAGTAAACATTGCGACGTAAAAACAACGGAGACGCCGATTGTTAAAACCGATACCGCGGCAACACCAGTAGGCAGGCACCAAGCTTAACGATCACGAAAACACAAGTAGGCGGCCAAAACCCAGTGACGACACCGGGCACAATCAACTACGAAGTAGTGGTAGTAAACACCGGAAACCAAAGCCTAACGAACGTAGCCGTAAGCGACACGCTTCCAAACGGAACAATTGGCACGCTAGTAAAAACAAATGAAAGTATCACGAACAACAACATCCTAGAAGTAGGTGAGACGTTCACGTATACGATCAGCTATGCGGTAACCAAGCAGACATAGACGCAGGCAATACTTTAGTAAACATTGCGACGTAAAAACAACGGAGACGCCAATTGTTAAAACCGATACCGCGGCAACGCCAGTAGGTCAGGCACCAAGCTTAACGATCACGAAAACACAAGTAGGCGGCCAAAACCCAGTGACGACACCGGGCACAATCAACTACGAAGTAGTGGTAGTAAACACCGGAAACCAAAGCCTAACGAACGTAGCCGTAAGCGATACCTTACCAAACGGAACAATTGGCACGCTAGTAAAAACAAATGAAAGTATCACGAACAACAACATCCTAGAAGTAGGTGAGACGTTCACGTATACGATCAGCTATGCGGTAACCCAAGCAGACATAGACGCAGGCAATACTTTAGTAAACATTGCAACGGTAAAAACAACGGAAACCCAATCGTTAAAACCGATACAGCCGCAACACCAGTAGGCCAGGCACCAAGCTTAACGATCACAAAAACACAAGTAGGCGGCCAAAACCCAGTGACGACACCGGGCACAATCAACTACGAAGTAGTGGTAGTAAACACCGGAAACCAAAGCCTAACGAACGTAGCCGTAAGCGATACCTTACCAAACGGAACAATTGGCACGCTAGTAAAAACAAACGAAAGTATCACGAACAACAACATCCTAGAAGTAGGTGAGACGTTCACGTATACGATCAGCTATGCGGTAACCCAAGCAGACATAGACGCAGGCAATACTTTAGTCAACATTGCAACGGTAAAAACAACGGAAACCCAATCGTTAAAACCGATACAGCGCAACACCAGTAGGCAGGCACCAAGCTTAACGATCACGAAAACACAAGTAGGCGGCCAAAACCCAGTGACGACACCGGGCACAATCAACTACGAAGTAGTGGTAGTAAACACCGGAAACCAAAGCCTAACGAACGTAGCCGTAAGCGATACGCTTCCAAACGGAACAATTGGCACGCTAGTAAAAACAAATGAAAGTATCACGAACAACAACATCCTAGAAGTAGGTGAGACGTTCACGTATACGATCAGCTATGCGGTAACCCAAGCAGACATAGACGCAGGCAATACTTTAGTAAACATTGCAACGGTAAAAACAACGGAGACGCCAATTGTTAAAACCGATACAGCGGCAACGCCAGTAAGTCAGGCACCAAGCTTAACGATCACGAAAACACAAGTAGGCGGCCAAAACCCAGTGACGACACCGGGCACAATCAACTACGAAGTAGTGGTAGTAAACACCGGAAACCAAAGCCTAACGAACGTAGCCGTAAGCGATACGCTTCCAAACGGAACAATTGGCACGCTAGTAAAAACAAATGAAAGTATCACGAACAACAACATCCTAGAAGTAGGTGAGACGTTCACGTATACGATCAGCTATGCGGTAACCCAAGCAGACATAGACGCAGGCAATACTTTAGTAAACATTGCGACGTAAAAACAACGGAGACGCCAATTGTTAAAACCGATACAGCGGCAACACCAGTAAGTCAACGCCAAGTTAACGATCACGAAAACACAAGTAGGCGGCCAAAACCCAGTGACGACACCGGGCACAATCAACTACGAAGTAGTGGTAGTAAACACCGGAAACCAAAGCCTAACGAACGTAGCCGTAAGCGATACCTTACCAAACGGAACAATTGGCACGCTAGTAAAAACAAATGAAAGTATCACGAACAACAACATCCTAGAAGTAGGTGAGACGTTCACGTATACGATCAGCTATGCGGTAACCCAAGCAGACATAGACGCAGGAAAACTAGTCAACATTGCGACCGTAAAAACAACGAAACACCGATTGTTAAAACCGATACAGCGGCAACGCCAGTAGGTCAGGCACCAAGCTTAACGATCACGAAAACACAAGTAGGCGGCCAAAACCCAGTGACGACACCGGGCACAATCAACTACGAAGTAGTGGTAGTAAACACCGGAAACCAAAGCCTAACGAACGTAGCCGTAAGCGACACCTTACCAAACGGAACAATTGGCACGCTAGTAAAAACAAATGAAAGTATCACGAACAACAACATCCTAGAAGTAGGCGAGACGTTCACGTATACGATCAACTATGCGGTTACCCAAGCAGACATAGACGCAGGCAATACTTTAGTAAACATTGCAACGGTAAAAACAACGAAACACCGATCGTTAAAACCGATACCGCGGCAACGCCAGTAAGTCAGGCACCAAGCTTAACGATCACGAAAACACAAGTAGGCGGCCAAAACCCAGTGACGACACCGGGCACAATCAACTACGAAGTAGTGGTAGTAAACACCGGAAACCAAAGCCTAACGAACGTAGCGTAAGCGACACCTTACCAAACGGAACAATTGGCACGCTAGTAAAAACAATGAAAGTATCACGAACAACAACATCCTAGAAGTAGGAGAGACGTTCACGTATACGATCAACTATGCGGTTACCCAAGCAGACATAGACGCAGGCAATACTTTAGTCAACATTGCAACGGTAAAAACACGGAAACGCCGATCGTTAAAACCGATACAGCAGCAACGCCAGTAGGTCAGGCACCAAGCTTAACGATCACGAAAACACAAGTAGGCGGCCAAAACCCAGTGACGACACCGGGCACAATCAACTACGAAGTAGTGGTAGTAAACACCGGAAACCAAAGCCTAACGAACGTAGCGGTAAGCGACACCTTACCAAACGGAACAATTGGCACGCTAGTAAAAACAAATGAAAGTATCACGAACAACAACATCCTAGAAGTAGGTGAGACGTTCACGTATACGATCAGCTATGCGGTAACCCAAGCAGACATAGACGCAGGAACAACTAGTCAATATTGCAACGGTAAAAACACGGAAACGCCAATTGTTAAAACCGATACAGCGCAACGCCAGTAAGTCAGGCACCAAGCTTAACGATCACGAAAACACAAGTAGGCGGCCAAAACCCAGTGACGACACCGGGCACAATCAACTACGAAGTAGTGGTAGTAAACACCGGAAACCAAAGCCTAACGAACGTAGCGTAAGCGACACCTTACCAAACGGAACAATTGGCACGCTAGTAAAAACCAACGAAAGTATCACGAACAACAACATCCTAGAAGTAGGAGAGACGTTCACGTATACGATCAGCTATGCGTAACCAAGCAGACATAGACGCAGGCAATACTTTAGTAAACATTGCAACGGTAAAAACAACGGAGACGCCAATTGTTAAAACCGATACCGCGGCAACGCCAGTAAGTCAGGCACCAAGCTTAACGATCACGAAAACACAAGTAGGCGGCCAAAACCCAGTGACGACACCGGGCACAATCAACTACGAAGTAGTGGTAGTAAACACCGGAAACCAAAGCCTAACGAACGTAGCCGTAAGCGATACGCTTCCAAACGGAACAATTGGCACGCTAGTAAAAACCAACGAAAGTATCACGAACAACAACATCCTAGAAGTAGGCGAGACGTTCACGTATACGATCAGCTATGCGGTAACCCAAGCAGACATAGACGCAGGCAATACTTTAGTAAACATTGCGACGTAAAAACAACGGAGACGCCGATTGTTAAAACCGATACCGCGGCAACACCAGTAGGTCAGGCACCAAGCTTAACGATCACGAAAACACAAGTAGGCGGCCAAAACCCAGTGACGACACCGGGCACAATCAACTACGAAGTAGTGGTAGTAAACACCGGAAACCAAAGCCTAACGAACGTAGCGTAAGCGACACCTTACCAAACGGAACAATTGGCACGCTAGTAAAAACAATGAAAGTATCACGAACAACAACATCCTAGAAGTAGGAGAGACGTTCACGTATACGATCACTATGCGGTACCCAAGCAGACATAGACGCAGGCAATACTTTAGTCAACATTGCAACGGTAAAAACACGGAAACGCCGATCGTTAAAACCGATACAGCGCAACGCCAGTAGGTCAGGCACCAAGCTTAACGATCACGAAAACACAAGTAGGCGGCCAAAACCCAGTGACGACACCGGGCACAATCAACTACGAAGTAGTGGTAGTAAACACCGGAAACCAAAGCCTAACGAACGTAGCGGTAAGCGACACCTTACCAAACGGAACAATTGGCACGCTAGTAAAAACAAATGAAAGTATCACGAACAACAACATCCTAGAAGTAGGTGAGACGTTCACGTATACGATCAGCTATGCGGTAACCCAAGCAGACATAGACGCAGGCAATACTAGTCAACATTGCAACGGTAAAAACACGGAAACGCCAATTGTTAAAACCGATACAGCAGCAACGCCAGTAGGTCAGGCACCAAGCTTAACGATCACGAAAACACAAGTAGGCGGCCAAAACCCAGTGACGACACCGGGCACAATCAACTACGAAGTAGTGGTAGTAAACACCGGAAACCAAAGCCTAACGAACGTAGCGGTAAGCGACACCTTACCAAACGGAACAATTGGCACGCTAGTAAAAACAACGAAAGTATCACGAACAACAACATCCTAGAAGTAGGAGAGACGTTCACGTATACGATCAGCTATGCGTAACCAAGCAGACATAGACGCAGGCAATACTTTAGTCAACATTGCAACGGTAAAAACACGGAAACGCCGATCGTTAAAACCGATACAGCGCAACGCCAGTAGGTCAGGCACCAAGCTTAACGATCACGAAAACACAAGTAGGCGGCCAAAACCCAGTGACGACACCGGGCACAATCAACTACGAAGTAGTGGTAGTAAACACCGGAAACCAAAGCCTAACGAACGTAGCGTAAGCGACACCTTACCAAACGGAACAATTGGCACGCTAGTAAAAACAACGAAAGTATCACGAACAACAACATCCTAGAAGTAGGCGAGACGTTCACGTATACGATCAGCTATGCGGTAACCCAAGCAGACATAGACGCAGGCAATACTTTAGTAAACATTGCGACCGTAAAAACAACGGAGACGCCAATTGTTAAAACCGATACCGCGGCAACGCCAGTAAGTCAGGCACCAAGCTAACGATCACGAAAACACAAGTAGGCGGCCAAAACCCAGTGACGACACCGGGCACAATCAACTACGAAGTAGTGGTAGTAAACACCGGAAACCAAAGCCTAACGAACGTAGCGTAAGCGATACCTTACCAAACGGAACAATTGGCACGCTAGTAAAAACAAATGAAAGTATCACGAACAACAACATCCTAGAAGTAGGTGAGACGTTCACGTATACGATCAGCTATGCGGTAACCCAAGCAGACATAGACGCAGGCAATACTTTAGTAAACATTGCAACGGTAAAAACAACGGAGACGCCAATTGTTAAAACCGATACCGCGGCAACGCCAGTAAGTCAGGCACCAAGCTTAACGATCACGAAAACACAAGTAGGCGGCCAAAACCCAGTGACGACACCGGGCACAATCAACTACGAAGTAGTGGTAGTAAACACCGGAAACCAAAGCCTAACGAACGTAGCCGTAAGCGATACGCTTCCAAACGGAACAATTGGCACGCTAGTAAAAACAAATGAAAGTATCACGAACAACAACATCCTAGAAGTAGGTGAGACGTTCACGTATACGATCAGCTATGCGGTAACCCAAGCAGACATAGACGCAGGCAATACTTTAGTAAACATTGCAACGGTAAAAACAACGGAGACGCCAATTGTTAAAACCGATACCGCGGCAACGCCAGTAAGTCAGGCACCAAGCTTAACGATCACGAAAACACAAGTAGGCGGCCAAAACCCAGTGACGACACCGGGCACAATCAACTACGAAGTAGTGGTAGTAAACACCGGAAACCAAAGCCTAACGAACGTAGCCGTAAGCGATACGCTTCCAAACGGAACAATTGGCACGCTAGTAAAAACAAATGAAAGTATCACGAACAACAACATCCTAGAAGTAGGTGAGACGTTCACGTATACGATCAGCTATGCGGTAACCAAGCAGACATAGACGCAGGCAATACTTTAGTAAACATTGCAACGGTAAAAACAACGGAGACGCCAATTGTTAAAACCGATACCGCGGCAACGCCAGTAAGTCAGGCACCAAGCTTAACGATCACGAAAACACAAGTAGGCGGCCAAAACCCAGTGACGACACCGGGCACAATCAACTACGAAGTAGTGGTAGTAAACACCGGAAACCAAAGCCTAACGAACGTAGCCGTAAGCGATACGCTTCCAAACGGAACAATTGGCACGCTAGTAAAAACAACGAAAGTATCACGAACAACAACATCCTAGAAGTAGGCGAGACGTTCACGTATACGATCAGCTATGCGGTAACCCAAGCAGACATAGACGCAGGCAATACTTTAGTAAACATTGCGACCGTAAAAACAACGGAGACGCCGATTGTTAAAACCGATACAGCGGCAACACCAGTAAGTCACCAAGCTTAACGATCACGAAAACACAAGTAGGCGGCCAAAACCCAGTGACGACACCGGGCACAATCAACTACGAAGTAGTGGTAGTAAACACCGGAAACCAAAGCCTAACGAACGTAGCCGTAAGCGATACCTTACCAAACGGAACAATTGGCACGCTAGTAAAAACAAATGAAAGTATCACGAACAACAACATCCTAGAAGTAGGTGAGACGTTCACGTATACGATCAGCTATGCGGTAACCCAAGCAGACATAGACGCAGGCAATACTTTAGTAAACATTGCAACGGTAAAAACAACGGAGACGCCAATTGTTAAAACCGATACAGCGGCAACGCCAGTAAGTCAGGCACCAAGCTTAACGATCACGAAAACACAAGTAGGCGGCCAAAACCCAGTGACGACACCGGGCACAATCAACTACGAAGTAGTGGTAGTAAACACCGGAAACCAAAGCCTAACGAACGTAGCCGTAAGCGATACGCTTCCAAACGGAACAATTGGCACGCTAGTAAAAACAAATGAAAGTATCACGAACAACAACATCCTAGAAGTAGGTGAGACGTTCACGTATACGATCAGCTATGCGGTAACCCAAGCAGACATAGACGCAGGCAATACTTTAGTAAACATTGCAACGGTAAAAACAACGGAGACGCCAATTGTTAAAACCGATACCGCGGCAACGCCAGTAGGCCAGGCACCAAGCTTAACGATCACAAAAACACAAGTAGGCGGCCAAAACCCAGTGACGACACCGGGCACAATCAACTACGAAGTAGTGGTAGTAAACACCGGAAACCAAAGCCTAACGAACGTAGCCGTAAGCGATACCTTACCAAACGGAACAATTGGCACGCTAGTAAAAACAAATGAAAGTATCACGAACAACAACATCCTAGAAGTAGGTGAGACGTTCACGTATACGATCAGCTATGCGGTAACCCAAGCAGACATAGACGCAGGCAATACTTTAGTAAACATTGCGACCGTAAAAACAACGGAGACGCCGATTGTTAAAACCGATACCGCGGCAACACCAGTAGGTCAGGCACCAAGCTTAACGATCACGAAAACACAAGTAGGCGGCCAAAACCCAGTGACGACACCGGGCACAATCAACTACGAAGTAGTGGTAGTAAACACGGAAACCAAAGCCTAACGAACGTAGCCGTAAGCGACACGCTTCCAAACGGAACAATTGGCACGCTAGTAAAAACAAATGAAAGTATCACGAACAACAACATCCTAGAAGTAGGCGAGACGTTCACGTATACGATCAGCTATGCGGTAACCAAGCAGACATAGACGCAGGCAATACTTTAGTAAACATTGCAACGGTAAAAACAACGGAGACGCCAATTGTTAAAACCGATACCGCGGCAACGCCAGTAGGTCAGGCACCAAGCTTAACGATCACGAAAACACAAGTAGGCGGCCAAAACCCAGTGACGACACCGGGCACAATCAACTACGAAGTAGTGGTAGTAAACACCGGAAACCAAAGCCTAACGAACGTAGCCGTAAGCGATACCTTACCAAACGGAACAATTGGCACGCTAGTAAAAACAAATGAAAGTATCACGAACAACAACATCCTAGAAGTAGGTGAGACGTTCACGTATACGATCAGCTATGCGGTAACCCAAGCAGACATAGACGCAGGCAATACTTTAGTAAACATTGCAACGGTAAAAACAACGGAAACCCAATCGTTAAAACCGATACAGCCGCAACACCAGTAGGCCAGGCACCAAGCTTAACGATCACGAAAACACAAGTAGGCGGCCAAAACCCAGTGACGACACCGGGCACAATCAACTACGAAGTAGTGGTAGTAAACACCGGAAACCAAAGCCTAACGAACGTAGCCGTAAGCGATACCTTACCAAACGGAACAATTGGCACGCTAGTAAAAACAAACGAAAGTATCACGAACAACAACATCCTAGAAGTAGGTGAGACGTTCACGTATACGATCAGCTATGCGGTAACCCAAGCAGACATAGACGCAGGCAATACTTTAGTCAACATTGCAACGGTAAAAACAACGGAAACCCAATCGTTAAAACCGATACAGCCGCAACACCAGTAGGCCAGGCACCAAGCTTAACGATCACGAAAACACAAGTAGGCGGCCAAAACCCAGTGACGACACCGGGCACAATCAACTACGAAGTAGTGGTAGTAAACACCGGAAACCAAAGCCTAACGAACGTAGCCGTAAGCGATACGCTTCCAAACGGAACAATTGGCACGCTAGTAAAAACAAACGAAAGTATCACGAACAACAACATCCTAGAAGTAGGTGAGACGTTCACGTATACGATCAGCTATGCGGTAACCCAAGCAGACATAGACGCAGGCAATACTTTAGTAAACATTGCAACGGTAAAAACAACGGAGACGCCAATTGTTAAAACCGATACAGCGGCAACGCCAGTAAGTCAGGCACCAAGCTTAACGATCACGAAAACACAAGTAGGCGGCCAAAACCCAGTGACGACACCGGGCACAATCAACTACGAAGTAGTGGTAGTAAACACCGGAAACCAAAGCCTAACGAACGTAGCCGTAAGCGATACGCTTCCAAACGGAACAATTGGCACGCTAGTAAAAACAAATGAAAGTATCACGAACAACAACATCCTAGAAGTAGGTGAGACGTTCACGTATACGATCAGCTATGCGGTAACCCAAGCAGACATAGACGCAGGCAATACTTTAGTAAACATTGCGACCGTAAAAACAACGGAGACGCCAATTGTTAAAACGATACAGCGGCAACACCAGTAAGTCAACGCCAAGCTAACGATCACGAAAACACAAGTAGGCGGCCAAAACCCAGTGACGACACCGGGCACAATCAACTACGAAGTAGTGGTAGTAAACACCGGAAACCAAAGCCTAACGAACGTAGCCGTAAGCGATACCTTACCAAACGGAACAATTGGCACGCTAGTAAAAACAAATGAAAGTATCACGAACAACAACATCCTAGAAGTAGGTGAGACGTTCACGTATACGATCAGCTATGCGGTAACCCAAGCAGACATAGACGCAGGCAATACTTTAGTCAACATTGCGACCGTAAAAACAACGAAACACCGATTGTTAAAACCGATACAGCGGCAACGCCAGTAGGTCAGGCACCAAGCTTAACGATCACGAAAACACAAGTAGGCGGCCAAAACCCAGTGACGACACCGGGCACAATCAACTACGAAGTAGTGGTAGTAAACACCGGAAACCAAAGCCTAACGAACGTAGCCGTAAGCGACACCTTACCAAACGGAACAATTGGCACGCTAGTAAAAACAAATGAAAGTATCACGAACAACAACATCCTAGAAGTAGGCGAGACGTTCACGTATACGATCAACTATGCGGTAACCCAAGCAGACATAGACGCAGGCAATACTTTAGTAAACATTGCAACGGTAAAAACAACGAAACACCGATCGTTAAAACCGATACCGCGGCAACGCCAGTAAGTCAGGCACCAAGCTTAACGATCACGAAAACACAAGTAGGCGGCCAAAACCCAGTGACGACACCGGGCACAATCAACTACGAAGTAGTGGTAGTAAACACCGGAAACCAAAGCCTAACGAACGTAGCGTAAGCGACACCTTACCAAACGGAACAATTGGCACGCTAGTAAAAACAATGAAAGTATCACGAACAACAACATCCTAGAAGTAGGAGAGACGTTCACGTATACGATCAACTATGCGGTACCCAAGCAGACATAGACGCAGGCAATACTTTAGTCAACATTGCAACGGTAAAAACCACGGAAACGCCGATCGTTAAAACCGATACAGCAGCAACGCCAGTAGGTCAGGCACCAAGCTTAACGATCACGAAAACACAAGTAGGCGGCCAAAACCCAGTGACGACACCGGGCACAATCAACTACGAAGTAGTGGTAGTAAACACCGGAAACCAAAGCCTAACGAACGTAGCGGTAAGCGACACCTTACCAAACGGAACAATTGGCACGCTAGTAAAAACAAATGAAAGTATCACGAACAACAACATCCTAGAAGTAGGTGAGACGTTCACGTATACGATCAGCTATGCGGTAACCCAAGCAGACATAGACGCAGGAACAACTAGTCAAATTGCAACGGTAAAAACACGGAAACGCCAATTGTTAAAACCGATACAGCAGCAACGCCAGTAGGTCAGGCACCAAGCTTAACGATCACGAAAACACAAGTAGGCGGCCAAAACCCAGTGACGACACCGGGCACAATCAACTACGAAGTAGTGGTAGTAAACACCGGAAACCAAAGCCTAACGAACGTAGCGGTAAGCGACACCTTACCAAACGGAACAATTGGCACGCTAGTAAAAACAACGAAAGTATCACGAACAACAACATCCTAGAAGTAGGAGAGACGTTCACGTATACGATCAGCTATGCGTAACCAAGCAGACATAGACGCAGGCAATACTTTAGTCAACATTGCAACGGTAAAAACACGGAAACGCCGATCGTTAAAACCGATACAGCAGCAACGCCAGTAGGTCAGGCACCAAGCTTAACGATCACGAAAACACAAGTAGGCGGCCAAAACCCAGTGACGACACCGGGCACAATCAACTACGAAGTAGTGGTAGTAAACACCGGAAACCAAAGCCTAACGAACGTAGCGTAAGCGACACCTTACCAAACGGAACAATTGGCACGCTAGTAAAAACCAACGAAAGTATCACGAACAACAACATCCTAGAAGTAGGTGAGACGTTCACGTATACGATCAGCTATGCGGTAACCCAAGCAGACATAGACGCAGGCAATACTTTAGTCAACATTGCAACGGTAAAAACAACGGAAACGCCAATCGTTAAAACCGATACAGCGCAACACCAGTAGGCAGGCACCAAGCTTAACGATCACGAAAACACAAGTAGGCGGCCAAAACCCAGTGACGACACCGGGCACAATCAACTACGAAGTAGTGGTAGTAAACACCGGAAACCAAAGCCTAACGAACGTAGCCGTAAGCGATACGCTTCCAAACGGAACAATTGGCACGCTAGTAAAAACAAACGAAAGTATCACGAACAACAACATCCTAGAAGTAGGTGAGACGTTCACGTATACGATCAGCTATGCGGTAACCCAAGCAGACATAGACGCAGGCAATACTTTAGTAAACATTGCAACGGTAAAAACAACGGAGACGCCAATTGTTAAAACCGATACAGCGGCAACGCCAGTAAGTCAGGCACCAAGCTTAACGATCACGAAAACACAAGTAGGCGGCCAAAACCCAGTGACGACACCGGGCACAATCAACTACGAAGTAGTGGTAGTAAACACCGGAAACCAAAGCCTAACGAACGTAGCCGTAAGCGATACGCTTCCAAACGGAACAATTGGCACGCTAGTAAAAACAAATGAAAGTATCACGAACAACAACATCCTAGAAGTAGGTGAGACGTTCACGTATACGATCAGCTATGCGGTAACCCAAGCAGACATAGACGCAGGCAATACTTTAGTAAACATTGCAACGGTAAAAACAACGGAGACGCCAATTGTTAAAACCGATACCGCGGCAACGCCAGTAAGTCAGGCACCAAGCTTAACGATCACGAAAACACAAGTAGGCGGCCAAAACCCAGTGACGACACCGGGCACAATCAACTACGAAGTAGTGGTAGTAAACACCGGAAACCAAAGCCTAACGAACGTAGCGGTAAGCGATACCTTACCAAACGGAACAATTGGCACGCTAGTAAAAACAAATGAAAGTATCACGAACAACAACATCCTAGAAGTAGGTGAGACGTTCACGTATACGATCAGCTATGCGGTAACCCAAGCAGACATAGACGCAGGCAATACTTTAGTAAACATTGCAACGGTAAAAACAACGGAGACGCCAATTGTTAAAACCGATACCGCGGCAACGCCAGTAAGTCAGGCACCAAGCTTAACGATCACGAAAACACAAGTAGGCGGCCAAAACCCAGTGACGACACCGGGCACAATCAACTACGAAGTAGTGGTAGTAAACACCGGAAACCAAAGCCTAACGAACGTAGCCGTAAGCGATACGCTTCCAAACGGAACAATTGGCACGCTAGTAAAAACAAATGAAAGTATCACGAACAACAACATCCTAGAAGTAGGTGAGACGTTCACGTATACGATCAGCTATGCGGTAACCCAAGCAGACATAGACGCAGGCAATACTTTAGTAAACATTGCAACGGTAAAAACAACGGAGACGCCAATTGTTAAAACCGATACCGCGGCAACGCCAGTAAGTCAGGCACCAAGCTTAACGATCACGAAAACACAAGTAGGCGGCCAAAACCCAGTGACGACACCGGGCACAATCAACTACGAAGTAGTGGTAGTAAACACCGGAAACCAAAGCCTAACGAACGTAGCCGTAAGCGATACGCTTCCAAACGGAACAATTGGCACGCTAGTAAAAACAAATGAAAGTATCACGAACAACAACATCCTAGAAGTAGGTGAGACGTTCACGTATACGATCAACTATGCGTAACCCAAGCAGACATAGACGCAGGCAATACTTTAGTAAACATTGCAACGGTAAAAACAACGGAGACGCCAATTGTTAAAACCGATACCGCGGCAACGCCAGTAAGTCAGGCACCAAGCTTAACGATCACGAAAACACAAGTAGGCGGCCAAAACCCAGTGACGACACCGGGCACAATCAACTACGAAGTAGTGGTAGTAAACACCGGAAACCAAAGCCTAACGAACGTAGCCGTAAGCGATACGCTTCCAAACGGAACAATTGGCACGCTAGTAAAAACAACGAAAGTATCACGAACAACAACATCCTAGAAGTAGGCGAGACGTTCACGTATACGATCAGCTATGCGGTAACCCAAGCAGACATAGACGCAGGCAATACTTTAGTAAACATTGCGACCGTAAAAACAACGGAGACGCCGATTGTTAAAACGATACAGCGGCAACACCAGTAAGTCAAACGCCAAGCTAACGATACGAAAACACAAGTAGGCGGCCAAAACCCAGTGACGACACCGGGCACAATCAACTACGAAGTAGTGGTAGTAAACACCGGAAACCAAAGCCTAACAAACGTAGCCGTAAGCGATACCTTACCAAACGGAACAATTGGCACGCTAGTAAAAACAAATGAAAGTATCACGAACAACAACATCCTAGAAGTAGGTGAGACGTTCACGTATACGATCAGCTATGCGGTAACCCAAGCAGACATAGACGCAGGCAATACTTTAGTAAACATTGCAACGGTAAAAACAACGGAGACGCCAATTGTTAAAACCGATACAGCGGCAACGCCAGTAAGTCAGGCACCAAGCTTAACGATCACGAAAACACAAGTAGGCGGCCAAAACCCAGTGACGACACCGGGCACAATCAACTACGAAGTAGTGGTAGTAAACACCGGAAACCAAAGCCTAACGAACGTAGCCGTAAGCGATACGCTTCCAAACGGAACAATTGGCACGCTAGTAAAAACAAATGAAAGTATCACGAACAACAACATCCTAGAAGTAGGTGAGACGTTCACGTATACGATCAGCTATGCGGTAACCCAAGCAGACATAGACGCAGGCAATACTTTAGTAAACATTGCAACGGTAAAAACAACGGAGACGCCAATTGTTAAAACCGATACCGCGGCAACGCCAGTAGGCCAGGCACCAAGCTTAACGATCACAAAAACACAAGTAGGCGGCCAAAACCCAGTGACGACACCGGGCACAATCAACTACGAAGTAGTGGTAGTAAACACCGGAAACCAAAGCCTAACGAACGTAGCCGTAAGCGATACCTTACCAAACGGAACAATTGGCACGCTAGTAAAAACAAATGAAAGTATCACGAACAACAACATCCTAGAAGTAGGTGAGACGTTCACGTATACGATCAGCTATGCGGTAACCCAAGCAGACATAGACGCAGGCAATACTTTAGTAAACATTGCGACGGTAAAAACCACGGAGACGCCAATCGTTAAAACAGATACCGCGGCAACAGGAGTTAGACAATTGCCAAATTTAAGTTTAACTAAAATTGCTGATGATACCACTCTTGTATATGAAGGACAAAAAATTACTTATACATATACAGTTGTAAATACAGGTAATGTATTAATCAAAGATGTTAAAGTTTCTGATGTTCATTTAGGTGTAAACCCTCTAGGAATAATTACTTTAATTAGTACCACAGGAATTGACAATGCTCTTGATAATATAGTTGATTCATTATATCCTGGTCAAACAGCAGTTTGGACTTCAGAATATATTATTGCAAGAGAAGATATTGTCGCAAATAAAAATATCCTAAATACAGCAACAGCAACTGGTAAGCCAGTAGGAGGTACATTGGTGGATCCAACCGCAAATGAATCACTTGAAGTAGGTGAATTAGTGGTTGCAGTTAACGATAGTCTTTTGAATAATGTAGTTGGAACTGCAGTTACATTAAATATTATTTCAAATGATAGTTTATCGAATGGGAATAATCCAATTCCTACTGAAATTACGGTAGATCTAAACCCAGCATTACCAGGAATCCAAGATACCTTAGTAGTAGCGGGTCAAGGAACATTCGTTTACAACCCGATCACAGGCAACGTTAAGTTTACGCCAGAAGTAGGGTTTACGACTGACCCAAGCCCAATCAATTACACGCTAATTGAAAATGCAACAGGTCTAGACAGCACAGCGACGATTGTGATCACGTATGTAGAAGAACCGCCAGTAGCGGTGAACGACAGCTCACTAAACAACGTGGTAGGAACCACAGTGACCTTGCCAATCATCAGCAACGACAGCTTGAGCGATGGCAGTCCAATTGTAGACATCACGAAGATAACGGTAGACCTAAACCCAGCATTACCAGGAATCCAAGATACCCTAGTAGTAGCCGGCCAAGGAACATTCGTTTACAACCCGATCACAGGCAACGTTAAGTTTACCCCAGAAGTAGGGTTTACGATTGACCCAAGCCCAATCAATTACACGCTAATTGAGAATGCAACAGGTCTAGACAGTACGGCTACGATTGTGATCACGTATGTAGAAGAGCCACCGATTGCGGTGAACGACAGCTCACTAAACAACGTGGTAGGAACCACAGTGACCTTGCCAATCATCAGCAACGACAGCTTGAGCGATGGCAGTCCGATTTTAGACATCACGAAGATAACGGTAGACCTAAACCCAGCATTACCAGGAATCCAAGATACCCTAGTAGTGGCCGGCCAAGGAACATTCGTATACAACCCGATCACAGGCAACGTTAAGTTTACCCCAGAAGTAGGGTTTACGACCGACCCAAGCCCAATCAATTACACGCTAATTGAGAATGCAACGGGTCTAGACAGTACGGCGACAATCGTAATCACGTATGTAGAAGAGCCACCAATAGCAGTGAACGATAGCTCACTAAACAACGTGGTAGGAACCACAGTGACCTTGCCAATCATCAGCAACGACAGCTTGAGCGATGGTAGTCCGATTGTAGACATCACGAAGATAACGGTAGATCTAAACCCAGCATTACCAGGAATCCAAGATACCTTAGTAGTAGCGGGTCAAGGAACATTCGTTTACAACCCGATCACAGGCAACGTTAAGTTTACGCCAGAAGTAGGGTTTACGACTGACCCAAGCCCAATCAATTACACGCTAATTGAAAATGCAACAGGTCTAGACAGCACAGCGACGATTGTGATCACGTATGTAGAAGAACCGCCAGTAGCGGTGAACGACAGCTCACTAAACAATGTGGTAGGAACCACAGTGACCTTGCCAATCATCAGCAACGACAGCTTGAGCGATGGCAGCCCAATTGTAGACATCACGAAGATAACGGTAGACCTAAACCCAGCATTACCAGGAATCCAAGATACCTTAGTAGTAGCCGGCCAAGGAACATTCGTTTACAACCCGATCACAGGCAACGTTAAGTTTACGCCAGAAGTAGGGTTTACGACTGACCCAAGCCCAATCAATTACACGCTAATTGAAAATGCAACAGGTCTAGACAGCACAGCGACGATTGTGATCACGTATGTAGAAGAACCGCCAGTAGCGGTGAACGACAGCTCACTAAACAATGTGGTAGGAACCACAGTGACCTTGCCAATCATCAGCAACGACAGCTTGAGCGATGGTAGCCCAATTGTAGACATCACGAAGATAACGGTAGACCTAAACCCAGCATTACCAGGAATCCAAGATACCTTAGTAGTAGCCGGCCAAGGAACATTCGTTTACAACCCGATCACAGGCAACGTTAAGTTTACCCCAGAAGTAGGGTTTACGACCGACCCAAGCCCAATCAATTACACGCTAATTGAAAATGCAACAGGTCTAGACAGCACAGCGACGATTGTGATCACGTATGTAGAAGAACCGCCAGTAGCGGTGAACGACAGCTCACTAAACAATGTGGTAGGAACCACAGTGACCTTGCCAATCATCAGCAACGACAGCTTGAGCGATGGCAGCCCAATTGTAGACATCACGAAGATAACAGTAGACCTAAACCCAGCATTACCAGGAATCCAAGATACCTTAGTAGTAGCCGGCCAAGGAACATTCGTTTACAACCCGATCACAGGCAACGTTAAGTTTACGCCAGAAGTAGGGTTTACGACTGACCCAAGCCCAATCAATTACACGCTAATTGAAAATGCAACAGGTCTAGACAGCACAGCGACGATTGTGATCACGTATGTAGAAGAACCGCCAGTAGCGGTGAACGACAGCTCACTAAACAATGTGGTAGGAACCACAGTGACCTTGCCAATCATCAGCAACGACAGCTTGAGCGATGGCAGCCCAATTGTAGACATCACGAAGATAACGGTAGACCTAAACCCAGCATTACCAGGAATCCAAGATACCTTAGTAGTAGCCGGCCAAGGAACATTCGTTTACAACCCGATCACAGGCAACGTTAAGTTTACCCAGAAGTAGGGTTTACGACCGACCCAAGCCCAATCAATTACACGCTAATTGAAAATGCAACAGGTCTAGACAGCACGGCTACGATTGTGATCACGTATGTAGAAGAGCCACCAATAGCGGTGAACGACAGCTCACTAAACAACGTGGTAGGAACCACAGTGACCTTGCCAATCATCAGCAACGACAGCTTGAGCGATGGCAGTCCGATTGTAGACATCACGAAGATAACGGTAGACCTAAACCCAGCATTACCAGGAATCCAAGATACCTTAGTAGTAGCCGGTCAAGGAACATTCGTTTACAACCCGATCACAGGCAACGTTAAGTTTACCCCAGAAGTAGGGTTTACGACTGACCCAAGCCCAATCAATTACACGCTAATTGAAAATGCAACAGGTCTAGACAGCACGGCTACGATTGTGATCACGTATGTAGAAGAGCCACCAATAGCGGTGAACGACAGCTCACTAAACAACGTGGTAGGAACCACAGTGACCTTGCCAATCATCAGCAACGACAGCTTGAGCGATGGCAGTCCAATTGTAGACATCACGAAGATAACGGTAGACCTAAACCCAGCATTACCAGGAATCCAAGATACCCTAGTAGTAGCCGGCCAAGGAACATTCGTTTACAACCCGATCACAGGCAACGTTAAGTTTACGCCAGAAGTAGGGTTTACGACCGACCCAAGCCCAATCAATTACACGCTAATTGAAAATGCAACGGGTCTAGACAGCACGGCGACAATCGTAATCACGTATGTAGAAGAGCCACCGATTGCAGTGAACGACAGCTCACTAAACAACGTGGTAGGAACCACAGTGACCTTGCCAATCATCAGCAACGACAGCTTGAGCGATGGCAGTCCAATTGTAGACATCACGAAGATAACGGTAGACCTAAACCCAGCATTACCTGGAATCCAAGATACCTTAGTAGTAGCCGGCCAGGGAACATTCGTATACAACCCGATCACAGGCAACGTTAAGTTTACGCCAGAAGTAGGCTTTACGACTGACCCAAGCCCAATCAATTACACTTTAATTGAAAACGCAACAGGTCTAGACAGTACGGCGACAATCGTGATCACGTATGTAGAAGAGCCTCCAGTAGCAGTGAACGACAGCTCACTAAACAACGTGGTAGGAACCACAGTGATCTTGCCAATCATCAGCAACGACAGCTTGAGTGATGGCAGTCCAATTGTAGACATCACGAAGATAACGGTAGACCTAAACCCAGCATTACCAGGAATCCAAGATACCTTAGTAGTAGCGGGTCAAGGAACATTCGTTTACAACCCGATCACAGGCAACGTTAAGTTTACCCCAGAAGTAGGGTTTACGACTGACCCAAGCCCGATCAATTACACGCTAATTGAAAATGCAACAGGCCTAGACAGTACGGCGACGATTGTGATCACGTATGTAGAAGAACCACCAGTAGCAGTGAACGACAGCTCATTAAACAACGTGGTAGGAACAACAGTGACCTTGCCAATCATCAGCAACGACAGCTTGAGCGATGGCAGTCCGATTGTAGACATCACGAAGATAACCGTAGACCTAAACCCAGCATTACCAGGAATCCAAGATACCCTAGTAGTAGCCGGTCAAGGAACATTCGTATACAACCCAGTTACAGGCAATGTTAAGTTTACCCCAGAAGTAGGGTTTACGACCGACCCAAGCCCAATCAATTACACGTTAATTGAAAATGCAACAGGTCTAGATAGCACGGCGACAATCGTAATCACATATGTAGAAGAGCCACCGATTGCGGTGAACGACAGCTCACTAAACAACGTGGTAGGAACAACAGTGACCTTGCCAATCATCAGCAACGACAGCTTGAGTGATGGCAGTCCGATTGTAGACATCACGAAGATAACGGTAGACCTAAACCCAGCATTACCAGGAATCCAAGATACCTTAGTAGTAGCCGGCCAAGGAACATTCGTATACAACCCGATAACAGGCAACGTTAAGTTTACCCCAGAAGTAGGGTTTACAACCGATCCAAGCCCAATCAATTACACGCTAATTGAAAACGCAACAGGTCTAGACAGTACGGCGACAATCGTGATCACGTATGTAGAAGAGCCACCAGTAGCAGTGAACGACAGCTCACTAAACAACGTGGTAGGAACCACAGTGACCTTGCCAATCATCAGCAACGACAGCTTGAGTGATGGCAGTCCAATTGTAGACATCACGAAGATAACGGTAGACCTAAACCCAGCATTACCAGGAATCCAAGATACCTTAGTAGTAGCCGGCCAGGGAACATTCGTATACAACCCGATCACAGGCAACGTTAAGTTTACGCCAGAAGTAGGCTTTACGACTGACCCAAGCCCAATCAATTACACGCTAATTGAAAATGCAACAGGTCTAGACAGCACGGCGACAATCGTAATCACCTATGTAGAAGAGCCACCGATTGCGGTGAACGATAGCTCACTAAACAACGTGGTAGGAACAACGGTTACCTTGCCAATCATCAGCAACGACAGCTTGAGCGATGGCAGCCCAATTGTAGACATCACGAAGATAACGGTAGACCTAAACCCAGCATTACCAGGAATCCAAGATACCTTAGTAGTAGCCGGTCAAGGAACATTCGTATACAACCCGATCACAGGCAATGTTAAGTTTACCCCAGAAGTAGGGTTTACGACCGACCCAAGTCCAATCAATTACACTTTAATTGAAAACGCAACGGGTCTAGACAGCACGGCGACGATTGTGATCACGTATGTAGAAGAACCGCCAGTAGCAGTGAACGACAGCTCACTAAACAACGTGGTGGGAACCACAGTGACCTTGCCAATCATCAGCAACGACAGCTTGAGCGATGGCAGCCCAATTGTAGACATCACGAAGATAACGGTAGACCTAAACCCAGCATTACTAGGAATCCAAGATACCTTAGTAGTAGCCGGCCAAGGAACATTCGTATACAACCCGATCACAGGCAACGTTAAGTTTACGCCAGAAGTAGGCTTTACGACTGACCCAAGCCCAATCAATTACACTTTAATTGAAAACGCAACAGGTCTAGACAGTACGGCGACAATCGTGATCACGTATGTAGAAGAGCCTCCAGTAGCAGTGAACGACAGTTCACTAAACAACGTGGTAGGAACCACAGTGATCTTGCCAATCATCAGCAACGATAGCTTGAGCGATGGCAGCCCAATTGTAGACATCACGAAGATAACAGTAGACCTAAACCCAGCATTACCAGGAATCCAAGATACCCTAGTAGTAGCCGGCCAAGGAACATTCGTTTACAACCCGATCACAGGCAATGTTAAGTTTACGCCAGAAGTAGGGTTTACGACCGACCCAAGCCCAATCAATTACACCCTAATTGAAAATGCAACAGGTCTAGACAGCACGGCGACGATTGTGATCACGTATGTAGAAGAGCCACCAGTAGCGGTGAACGACAGCTCACTAAACAACGTGGTAGGAACCACAGTGACCTTGCCAATCATCAGCAACGACAGCTTGAGCGATGGCAGTCCGATTGTAGACATCACGAAGATAACGGTAGACCTAAACCCAGCATTACCAGGAATCCAAGATACCTTAGTAGTAGCCGGCCAAGGAACATTCGTTTACAACCCGATCACAGGCAACGTTAAGTTTACGCCAGAAGTAGGGTTTACGACTGACCCAAGCCCAATCAATTACACCCTAATTGAAAATGCAACAGGTCTAGACAGCACGGCTACGATTGTGATCACGTATGTAGAAGAGCCACCAGTAGCGGTGAACGACAGCTCACTAAACAACGTGGTAGGAACTACAGTGACCTTGCCAATCATCAGCAACGACAGCTTGAGCGATGGCAGCCCGATTGTAGACATCACGAAGATAACGGTAGACCTAAACCCAGCATTACCAGGAATCCAAGATACCCTAGTAGTAGCCGGCCAAGGAGCATTCGTATACAACCCGATAACAGGCAACGTTAAGTTTACCCCAGAAGTAGGGTTTACGACTGACCCAAGCCCAATCAATTACACGCTAATTGAAAACGCAACAGGTCTAGACAGCACGGCGACGATTGTGATCACGTATGTAGAAGAGCCACCAATAGCGGTGAACGACAGCTCACTAAACAACGTGGTAGGAACCACAGTGACCTTGCCAATCATCAGCAACGACAGCTTGAGCGATGGCAGTCCAATTGTAGACATCACGAAGATAACGGTAGACCTAAACCCAGCATTACCAGGAATCCAAGATACCCTAGTAGTAGCCGGCCAAGGAACATTCGTTTACAACCCGATCACAGGCAACGTTAAGTTTACCCCAGAAGTAGGGTTTACGACTGACCCAAGCCCAATCAATTACACGCTAATTGAAAACGCAACAGGTCTAGACAGCACGGCGACGATTGTGATCACGTATGTAGAAGAACCGCCAGTAGCGGTGAACGACAGCTCACTAAACAATGTGGTAGGAACCACAGTGACCTTGCCAATCATCAGCAACGACAGCTTGAGCGATGGCAGCCCAATTGTAGACATCACGAAGATAACGGTAGACCTAAACCCAGCATTACCAGGAATCCAAGATACCTTAGTAGTAGCCGGCCAAGGAACATTCGTTTACAACCCGATCACAGGCAACGTTAAGTTTACCCCAGAAGTAGGGTTTACGACCGACCCAAGCCCAATCAATTACACGCTAATTGAAAATGCAACAGGTCTAGACAGTACGGCGACAATCGTAATCACGTATGTAGAAGAGCCACCGATTGCGGTGAACGACAGCTCACTAAACAACGTGGTAGGAACCACAGTGACCTTGCCAATCATCAGCAACGACAGCTTGAGCGATGGCAGTCCAATTGTAGACATCACGAAGATAACGGTAGACCTAAACCCAGCATTACCAGGAATCCAAGATACCCTAGTAGTAGCCGGCCAAGGAACATTCGTTTACAACCCGATCACAGGCAACGTTAAGTTTACCCCAGAAGTAGGGTTTACGACTGACCCAAGCCCAATCAATTACACGCTAATTGAAAACGCAACAGGTCTAGACAGCACGGCGACGATTGTGATCACGTATGTAGAAGAGCCACCAATAGCGGTGAACGACAGCTCACTAAACAACGTGGTAGGAACCACAGTGACCTTGCCAATCATCAGCAACGACAGCTTGAGCGATGGCAGTCCAATTGTAGACATCACGAAGATAACGGTAGACCTAAACCCAGCATTACCAGGAATCCAAGATACCCTAGTAGTAGCCGGCCAAGGAACATTCGTTTACAACCCGATCACAGGCAACGTTAAGTTTACCCCAGAAGTAGGGTTTACGACCGACCCAAGCCCAATCAATTACACGCTAATTGAAAACGCAACAGGTCTAGACAGTACGGCGACGATTGTGATCACGTATGTAGAAGAGCCACCGATTGCAGTGAACGACAGCTCACTAAACAACGTGGTAGGAACCACAGTGACCTTGCCAATCATCAGCAACGACAGCTTGAGCGATGGCAGTCCAATTGTAGACATCACGAAGATAACGGTAGACCTAAACCCAGCATTACCAGGAATCCAAGATACCTTAGTAGTAGCCGGCCAGGGAACATTCGTTTACAACCCGATCACAGGCAACGTTAAGTTTACGCCAGAAGTAGGGTTTACGACTGACCCAAGCCCAATCAATTACACGCTAATTGAAAATGCAACAGGTCTAGACAGCACGGCTACGATTGTGATCACGTATGTAGAAGAGCCACCAGTAGCGGTGAACGACAGCTCACTAAACAACGTGGTAGGAACCACAGTGACCTTGCCAATCATCAGCAACGACAGCTTGAGCGATGGCAGTCCAATTGTAGACATCACGAAGATAACGGTAGACCTAAACCCAGCATTACCAGGAATCCAAGATACCCTAGTAGTAGCCGGCCAAGGAACATTCGTATACAACCCGATCACAGGCAACGTTAAGTTTACGCCAGAAGTAGGGTTTACGACTGACCCAAGCCCAATCAATTACACGTTAATTGAAAACGCAACAGGTCTAGACAGTACGGCGACGATTGTGATCACGTATGTAGAAGAGCCACCAGTAGCAGTGAACGACAGCTCACTAAACAACGTGGTAGGAACCACAGTGACCTTGCCAATCATCAGCAACGACAGCTTGAGCGATGGCAGTCCGATTGTAGACATCACGAAGATAACGGTAGACCTAAACCCAGCATTACCAGGAATCCAAGATACCCTAGTAGTAGCCGGTCAAGGAACATTCGTTTACAACCCGATAACAGGCAACGTTAAGTTTACCCCAGAAGTAACATTCTATGGTCAGCCTACACCAATCGATTATGTATTAATCGAAAATGCATCTGGATTGTCAGACACTGCGAAAATCGTAATTAGATATCAAGAAGCTGATCTTAACTTGGTGTTAAGAGTGGATAAAGCAAACGTAGTTGTTGGCGACACCGTAACATTTACAGTTGTGGTTAAAAACGACGGTCCTACAAATGCCACCAATGCGAAAGTTGGAAATTATATTCCGAATGGATATTCTAACATCACAAATATTTCGAACGCTGGAATTTTGACTAACGATACATTAACTTGGTCTGGTTTAAATATTCCAGTTGGTGATAGCATAGTGTTGACATATAAAGCTAAAGTGCTTGCTCCGAGTAACGGAACCAATTATATCAACTTGGCTGAAATAACATATGCTGATCAGTTTGATCCAGACAGTAAACCAAACAACGGTGCTGATACTAATAATTCGGGTGGAATTGGTAGTCAAGATAATGACGACACTAAGGATCTAGCTGATGAAGATGATGGCGATGATGCAAGAGTTTATTTACAAGTAGCTGACTTGAGTTTAACCAAAGTGGTGAATATTGTAAATCCAGCTATTGGTCAAAAAATCAAGTTTACCGTTACGGTTTCTAACGCAGGTGCTGATACCGCTACTAACGTGGCAGTTACAGATTACCTCCAAAATGGATATTCTAACTTCACGAATATTTCTAATGGTGGAGTATTAGTGAATAACAAAATCGTTTGGAATATTCCAATGTTAGCTGTAAACGATTCGTTAGTATTGACATTTGAGGCAACGGTTAATGCACCTAGTGACACAACGATTTATAAAAATGAAGCTGAAATCACAGCACTGGATCAGTTAGATACTGATAGTAAAGTGTTTAACTTTACGGGAACTGTGAAAGAAGATGACGAAGCTATAGTTTGTGTGCTACCGGTAACCATTCCAGATACAGTTACTATATGTGAAGGTGGAAAACTAGACGTTCAACCTTTCGGTGGCGTATCATACGCATGGGTTGGACCAAATGGTTATACTTCCCTTGTGAAAGACTTAGTCATCGACACGGTTAGTATTTCAAATGGAGGAATCTACAGATTGTCAGTAACTAACGCTTTAGGCTGTAATGTGACCTCACTACTTCGAGTGATTGTAGATCCAAAACCGATTGCTACGTTAGAAGCTATAAACTCAGGTTGTGTGGGTGACTCTTCATTGCATAATGGTAAAATCAGGGTTACTAACTACCCTGCAAATACCAAGTTCCAGGTTTCGAAAGGGGCGGTGTTTAATGAAAGTTCAGCAAGCACAATTGCAGCAATACCAGCAGACGGTGTATTACTGAGAGATGTAGCTAACCCAATTACTACGCAAGAGTATACCGTTAGAATTTGGAATAACAACGGCTGCTTTAAAGACTATACAGTAGAATTTGTAAATATTCAGTGTGTATGTAAGAGTGATGTTTGGATTCCGATTAATATCAAGAAGTCAAAATAAGAGCAAATAAAAAAAGATATTGTAAGTCAAAAGCTTACAATATCTTTTCAAAATTAGGAATGAATTGAAAGTTAAATGAAGTTGGCTCGGTGAGTTTTTCTTTGTTTAGTGTATAATAAAAAGCACCCTTTTTTGAGAAACCTTTTTGCTTTTCTACTGATTTTATAAAATATCCTGTACCTAATATTTTTCTACTAAAATTTCTTTTATCGAACTTGGTGTCGAAAATCGCCTCATAAAGTGTTTGAAGCTGAGGCAGGGTAAATTTTTCAGGCAATAACTCAAAACCAATAGGATGCATCGAAGCGTTAGTTCTTAATCTTTCAATCGCTACATGTACCATTTCGGCATGGTCAAATAAAAGAGGAGGTAGCTGATTTAAAGAAAACCATTTCGTGGTTAGTGTCTTCGAAATCTTTTCGTCGTAATCTGCAATATTGACCAAAGCTTTAAAAGTAACCGAAACAGTTCTACTAACAGGGTCTCTATTTGGATTTCCAAAAGTGGCCAACTGTTCAAGATATACTCCTTTGAGACCGGTGTGTTCAAATAGTATCCTATTTGCAGCCTCGCTTAAGCTCTCATCTGGCTGTAGCCAGCCACCCATTAGCGACCAAGTATTGGCGTCTTCTTCCAATCCTCGTTTTACCAATAATAGCTTCAATTCAGAACCATCAAATCCAAAAATTATGGAATCGAGTGCTACTAAAATCTTTGTTTGCTGCTGATATAAATTTAACATATAGTGGTTTTTTGCAAATTAATAAATAAAAAATGAATATTTCATTCTAATTTTGCTTCAGTATGATAGAAGCAAAAAAAATAAATTTTTCTTATTCTAAAAATTTCGCACTAAAAAATATCAATCTTAGGGTAAAAAATGGTGAAATTCTTGGTTTAATTGGTGAAAGTGGCTCAGGTAAATCTACCTTGCTGAAGATACTCTCAGGCCTTCTTAGTCAAGATTCAGGGCAGATTTTGTTTGAAAATGAAGAAATTTTAAAAGCTTCTGAAAAGTTGGTTCCCGGGCATAAAGAAATAAAAACGGTAACTCAGAATAATACACTTTTTCCAAATATTTCTATTGCAGAAAATATTAAGTATGAACTGCGATATTATCAAAAAAGCTATCAAGAAGAAAAACTTAAAAGCTTGGCAGACTTAGTAAAGATTAAACACCTGCTTTCAAAATATCCAAGAGAGTTATCGGGAGGAGAAATTCAACGTGTCTTAATAGCAAAAGCAATTTCGGATGAACCCAAAGTACTTTTACTTGATGAGCCTTTTAGCAACCTTGATTCTATTATAAAAAAGAAGATTTTATTTGAACTAAAAGACATAATTTCGAAACAAAATATAGCCTGTGTTTTTGTGACTCACGAAATTACAGATGCCCTTGGCTTAGTAAATAGTTTGGTGATTTTGAAAAATGGAAAAATCGTTCAAAAAGGAAGTTCAGAAGAAATTTACTTTTCGCCTAAGTCAGAATACGTTGGCTTATTAACTAGTGACGGTTTCATTATAAATAATGTCTCTCTTTTAGAAAAGCTTCACATAAATGAAGCTTCCAAAATCCTTTTACGACCAGAACATATTTTTTTTAAAAATACAGGCAAAATAGCTGCAAGAGTAAAGCATTCTATATTTAAAGGAAGTCATTTTGAAATCTGGTTTTCTATTGAAAATGACCCTGATTCTGCTTATTATTTTAAATCAGAAATTAAAATAGAAAGTGAAACTGCCATTAGTTTGGATTTTGAAGGTTATTTGATTTTAAAATAAATTAACTTTTAGCTAAAATACACCTATGGTTTCTACCTAGTTCATTGTAATCAAGCCCAAATCCTACAACAAAAATATTATCAATTTCGAAACCTACATAGTCTAATTCATGGGGAATTTTGGTGGCCGCTACTTTGTGAAGTAAGGTCATTACGCTTACTTTAGAAGGAGAAAATGAACTGATTTTGTCTTTGATAAATGCTAAGGTATGACCCGTGTCTACTATATCTTCTACTATGATAACCGGACGATTGTCTATGGATTTGTTTAATCCTATAAGTTCCCTTACTTTTCCAGTAGAAGTTTGGTTTTCATACGAACTCACTTTAAGGAAGCTCACCTCGCATTCAATAGTTATTTGTTTAAATAATTCCGACAAAAACATGAAAGAACCGTTTAAGATTCCAAGGAATATTGGATTTTTACCTTCGAAGTCAACATTGATTTTTTTTGCTAACTGACTAGTTCTTGCAAATATTCTTTCTTCTGAAATGTATTCTTCAAATGTCAAATCCTGTATTCGAACCATATTTTATATTTTTCCGAAAAATAAAATAATAATTTGTTAATTCCACAATTTTTAAGGTTCAATAGGTGTTTTATTATCTAATTTTACGTTTTAAATCAATATCACGTACATAAATGAGGTTGACATTCAATCTATTAATCATAATATTTTTTGCCACGTTTTTTTCGGCAGACGCACAGTTTTTTTCTTTGTTTGGAAATAAAAAAGAAACTGAAACTCCCGAGTTGCTTTTAATGGATCGAGGTATTCAGATAGAAACAACCGCCGCCGTAAATAACATGTATAATTTTAATTTCGATGCCGCCGAGCGTGAATTCAAATGGCTAAAAGTTAAATATCCAGATCATCCATTGGGCGATTTTTTGTTGGGTTTAAATGAGTGGTGGAAAATTATTCCAGATACAAAAAAATCAAACTACGACGACCTATGCCATATGTACATGGATCAGGCGATTGACAAAGCAGAAAATCTTTTTGATAAAAACAAAAAAAACAAAGAGGCGGCATTTTTTATCTGTGCATCATATGCCATCAAAGGTAGACTATATGCTGAACGTGAAAAATGGGTAAAAGCCGCATGGGCTGGCAAACAGGCCTTGAAATACTTAGATTATAGCAGAGGAGAAGAAAACATAAATCCCGAGTTGCTTTTTGGCGACGGTGTTTATAATTATTATTCAAAATGGATACATGAAAATTATAAATCTTTGAAACCATTGCTTTCTTTTTTCAAAAAAGGAGATAAAAATTTAGGGATTAAGCAATTAGAAAATGTAGCCAATAATGCTTTTTACTCTAGAATGGAAGCGAGGTACTTTTTGGTTCAAATTTATGCAATGGAAAATCAAACGGCAAAGTCGTTATTGCTATCGAGGCAAATGCATGCTTTGTATCCCAATAATTCTTTTTTTCATAGATATGTGGCCCGAAACTCATTTGCATTGGGCAGGTTGGCCGAAGCCGAAGTTTATGCAGAAGAGCTTTTGCAGAATCTGAAAGATCATAAATATGGTTATGGCGATAATGACGGCAGATATGCATCTTATATTTTGGCCTATGTAAACGAAAACTACAAGCATGATTTGGCAATGGCGAAGTTTCACTATGTGGCTTGTATCAATTACGCGGTAAATAATGATTCCCAAGATTCGGGGTATTTTTTAGCGTCGAATATGGCACTTGGGAAAATTGCTGAAACCGAAGAAGATTATAAAACGGCAGTGGAGTATTATGGCATTGTGCTTAAAAATGCGGAGAAAAAGTCAAGTTCATACGAAACCGCTAAAAAGCGATTGCAAGATATTACCAAACTCATGAAAAAGAAAAAAGGAAAGCGTTGAGACTTTCCTTTTTCATTATAAAAAAAATTATGATTTTCAAGGTATAGGTAAAACCTTTGAGTTTTTGAAAGTAGAAAGGATTACCATAGTTTGAGTGTTAGCCACAACTTCTATTTCATTTATAGTTGACATAATCAACTCTTGATATGAGGCTATGTCTTTTGCTATAACTTTCAACAAGAAATCACATGAGCCTGTAACGTGGTGACATTCAATTATTTCAGAAACATTTTCTATTGTTTTTACAAAAGCCTCTGTTATAGATTTTCTGTGACCTGACAATGTAACTTGTACGAAAGTCATTACGCCTAAACCTACTTTTTCACGGTCTATTTGAGCATGGTAGCTCTCTATTATTCCTGTATTTTCTAATTTTTTTACTCGCTCCAAAGTAGGTGCGGGAGATAAACCAATTTCTTTAGAAAGTTGAGCATTTGTTATTTTTCCGTTACTCTGAAGAATCTCTAAAAGTTTATGGTCTATTACGTCTAGTTTGCCAATTGCCATTTTTTGTATATTTGTTGATTTCGAAATATTATTTGGCTCAAAGGTAATATTTTAAATTATAATTTTATAAAAGTTTTAAAATTGATTCCAAATAAATGCTTGAATTTTTTATTTTGAATTTGAAAAATCACTTTTACTATAAAAATAATTATATTTTATTTTGTTAAAATAAACAAAAAGCGAAAGTTATAAAAGTTCGATATTGGGATCCCAATTGTATTTTTTGAAGTTTTTTATTTGATCATTTTCTATTTCAATACCCTCCGCTTCTAGGAGTGTTTGCATTTGAGTAGGGTCTTCGAAATGATTTTTGCCTGTAAGTACACCTTTGAAATTTACTACTCTATGAGCGGGTATTCCGAGTCCATGCGAGCCATTCATAGCCCAACCAACTAACCGAGCTCCGGTACTAAGGTATTTCGCTATGGCTCCATATGACGTAACTCTACCCCGTGGAATAAGCTTTACTACTTCATATATTTCTTCAAAGCTTTGCATCTTTTATTTCTGATTCTAATTGCTTATACCAAGCTTCACCGTATGCTCTTACTAATGGGTCTTTTAAAAACTGATAAACTGGCACGCCTAGTTTTTCTCCCAAATCACACGCATCTGAGCAGATGGACCATCGCTCATAATTTATGGCATGAAAGTTATCGTATTTAGTAATTCTGATAGGATAGAGGTGACAAGAAATCGGCTTTTTAAAATCAATTACTTTGTCATTGTAGGCTTGCTCTATGCCGCACTTAAGTATTCCCTTTTCGTCATAAATAGCGTAGGCACACTCTTTTTCATCAATGGTGGTGGTAGAATAGTCTCCTTCCCAGTCTTTTATGTATTTGCCTTGTGCTTCTATAGCCGCAATTCCCTCAGGTGATAGGTAAGGTTTTACTTTTTCATAGATGTCTTCTAAAATTTGTAGTTCGGCATCTTCTAAAGGGGCACCTAGGTCACCTTCTACACAGCATGCTCCTTTACATTTATCTAAATTACAAACAAAAAACTTGTCTGCCACATCCTCACTTACACAGGTATCATCTATTAGAATCATGAACTACTATTTATTAACTATAAGGTTTTCCCCTACTTTTATGCTGTTATCAGATAAATTGTTCCAGTTTTTTATATTGGTAACCGTAACACCATATTTTTTTGAAATGCTATAAAGTGTTTCTCCTATGGCTACTTTGTGGTATTTAATGGCAGAACCACTTTGGGTAGATGGTTTTGCTGCGGTAGTTGCATTAGAGACAATTAGCTCCTGACCAACCGAAATAGAATAATCAGCGATTCCGTTCCATTCCTGGATATCTTTAACTTTGATACCGTATGTTTTAGAGATTGAATACATGGTTTCTCCTAGGCTCACAGTATGAGTTTTTCCTGAAATAACCTTCTTTTCTATTTCTACAGATCGCTCTGGTTTAGCCGTTACCACTTTAGCTGGTTCTGCTTTTGGTTCTACTTTTGGTGGGTTAACTAAATCAGTACTAACAACCAATACCTGATTATATTGCAAAACGTCGTTTGCAGTCATTGCGTTTAGTCTTCTCAACTGATCTACACTCAAGTCATATTTGTTAGCAATAGAAAATAAAGTTTCTCCTTGCTTTACCGTATGTGTTTTGGCATACGCTGTATTTTTTGGTTTTTCTACTATAACCTCCTTTTTAGGGGTTGTTTTACCATTGGAATTAAATATAGGGTCATTTAAATCCATTCCTTCTGATGGTATGTTTTTATTTGGTGGAGTTGTAGTAGGTTTTGGAGTTGAACTTACTACTTCTGTAGGTTTCTTAAGTACAGTTGTCTCTGCTTTTTTCTCTACAGGTTTAGTAGAACTTGGTCTAGTCGTATTTTTTTCTAAATCTTCAAATCTATCTTTAGCAGGCATTTCCTTGTTTTTTGCTATTTCAGATTCTTTAGTAGGAATATACTCTTCTTTGATAGGTAACTTGCCTCTGTCAGGATTAGCGTCTTGAATAATCTCTATAGCTTTGTTTTTAGGTCTAGTTTTTTGCATCCACAATACACGCCCAGTCTGAAGTCTATCTGAAGATTTCATTCGATTGTATTTGTAGAGTCTTTTAAGCTGAATTCCATACATTTGAGATACATCCCACATGGTTTGGTCGCTCATTACGGTATGAAAAGGTACATTAGCTTTTTTGCTTTTGCTTTGAAGATAATATACTTGGCCTTCTTTCGAAATGTCACGATCACCCATGTCGTTATATTTCAAGAACTTCGATATTTTCACTTTCGATTTTGAAGCCATCTGAGCTACTTCGTCACCAGGCTGAGCTAGTATACCTTTCTTTCCGTTTATTTCATAAAATATAGGAGCATCTGGCGAAGTAGACACCATTGTGATTCGCTTCAGTTGCGGGTATCCCAAATCTAGAGTATTTACATCGAGTCTTTTCTGAATTTTGCTTAATATCTCCTCAGTTTCTTCTACTCGTGACAGGATCAATACCTTTGATTCTTTGTCTTCAGGAAGGTTTGGAGCGTATAACCAAGGGTTGAATTTTCTTAAATCGTTAATGTCAACCGTCAATTCAACCGCTATTTCAGCGAAAGATTTTGATCTTGTTGGATACTCTACAAATTTCTTTGAAGAATCCTTTAGTCTATTTAGTCTATGCTCATAGGCAATCCTATTAGCAATCGCCGATATTAAATAAGGGTGAGTATTGTCATCAAATTTTATTTCACTCGCAAAAGACCATTCCACCGGCACATGAGCTTGAGCTCCTGTAGGACCTTCTTTATACGCCATCATACATGATATCCAGTTTTTATACAGGATATTATTTCTTTTCATATAAATAGCGGCAGCACGGGTTGATTCATAAATATTTTTACGTTCATCCACATTGTTATCTACGCGTAATCCTATTTCTTTGGCTGTAGCTTCTTTAAACTGCCAAAAACCGACTGCATTTGAGCTTGAGATGGCTTCGGGTAGGAGTGAGCTCTCTAAAACCGCTATATATTTAAAATCTTCGGGCACATCCTCTTCTTCCAATACTTTTTCGATTATTGGAAAGTACCATTGCATTCGCTCTAATTTTTGCTCCAAAAATTTGTTTTGAGGCGTAAGTAACTTGGTAATTTCCTCGTTTACTTTTGTTTGTACGCTTGGACTTAATTCCACAAGTACATTTGCGAATTCTACTTTCTGTGGTGCTTCAGGTATACTTAATTGTACCTGTGCCTGTAGGCTAATTGTGGTTAAAATAGCTACTAGTAAGCTAAGCAATTTTCTCATATTTCTTTAATTTTTCTTGAAACGAACAGTCCGTCTCTTATGGGTAAAAGCACTTTTTGTGTTCTTGCGTCATTTTTAAGGTGAATGTTAAATTCCCTTAAAAGCTCCGTTGTTTTATCTTTTTTTGTGTTATCTAAAACTTTTCCATCCCAAAGTACATTGTCAGATAATATTACACCGCCAATGTTAACTTTTTCGAATATCATGTCATAGTATGCAATATAGTTAAGCTTATCAGCATCTATAAATACTAAATCAAATTTTTGGTCTAATTTCGGAATTTCTTCCAAAGCATTTCCAATTATCAGTTCTATTTTTTCGGAAACTCCAGCGGTTCTGAAATTATTAAGAATTCGATCTTCATATTCTTCGTTTGCTTCTATGGTTACAAGTTTTCCATTCTCAGCTAAACCTTCTGCCATACAAATAGCCGAATATCCAGTGTAGGTCCCTATCTCAAGGATGTTCGTAGGGTTTACCAAACTAGATATTAACGATAATAGCCTCCCTTGAAAATGCCCTGAGAGCATACGGGGTTTTAAAACATTAGCAAAAGTGTCTCTACTAACCTCTTTTAGTGCCTTTGGTTCGCCGTCGCTGTGGTCTGCACAATATGAATCTACTCCTTCGATAATATACTTTTATTAAGTTAATATATGCAAAAATAAAAATAATATTTTGTAAATTCCAAATTTATTATTTAAATAATATTTTCAGAAAATATTGAAATTTATATATAAAAATAATACCCTCGAAGGGTACTATTTTCAAAAGGATTATAAAGTCCTCTTAAGTTCTCTTATTTCGTAACTTTCAATAACGTCATCCATTACAATATCATTGAAGTTTTTGATACTTAGACCACACTCGTAACCGTTTTTAACCTCGGATACATCGTCTTTGAATCGTTTCAATTGAGCTATTTCACCTTCATGAACTACAATACCTTCTCTGATAATTCTAACTTTATTATTACGTTTTATGTAACCATCAGTAACATAACATCCGGCTACAGTACCAAGTTTAGAAATCTTGAATACTTCTCTAACTTGAATATTACCTGTTATTACTTCTTCTTCTTTCGGAGCAAGTAAACCTTCCATCGCAGCTTTTATCTCATTGATAGCATCATAGATGATTGAGTAAAGTCTGATTTCGATTTCTTCGTTCTCAGCAATTTTTCTTGCATTATTAGATGGTCTAACTTGGAATCCAATTACGATCGCATCTGCAGCAGAAGCTAACGTAACATCAGACTCAGAGATTTGTCCAACCGCTTTGTGAATAATTCTTACTTGAACTTCTTCAGTTGATAGTTTCAATAATGAATCTGATAGGGCTTCAACTGATCCATCCACGTCACCTTTAACAATGATGTTAAGTTCTTTAAATGATCCAATTGCTTTTCTTCTACCAATTTCATCAAGCGTAATGTGTTTCTTAGCTCTGATACTTTGCTCACGATTTAACTGCTCACGTTTGTTTGCAATTTCTCTTGCTTCACGGTCAGTCTCCATTACGTTAAACTTATCTCCTGCTTGTGGTGCACCTGGCAAACCTAGGATTTGAACTGGCTCTGATGGTCCAGCAGCTTCGATTCTCTCACCAAGGTCATTGACCATGGCCCTTACTCTACCATAATATTGACCAGCTAATACAATATCTCCAATCTTAAGAGTTCCTGTTTGTACCAAAATGGTAGAAACATATCCTCTTCCTTTATCTAGTGAGGCTTCTATAACCGTACCCATTGCATTTCTGTTAGGGTTAGCTTTTAGTTCAAGAAGCTCAGCTTCTAAAAGCACTTTTTCTAAAAGTTCATCTATACCAAGTCCGCTTTTGGCCGAAACCTCTTGCTCTTGGAATTTACCGCCCCAGCTTTCAACTAAGATATTCTCTTTCGATAAATCTTCTCTGATTTTGGCAGGATTGGCGTTTGGTTTGTCTATTTTGTTTAAAGCAAATACTATCGGAACTCCCGCGTTTTGTGCGTGGTTTATTGCTTCTCTTGTTTGAGGCATCACACTGTCGTCAGCTGATATTACAATAATAACAACGTCGGTTACTTTAGCTCCTCTGGCTCTCATGGCTGTAAATGCTTCGTGACCTGGGGTATCTAAGAATGTAAGCGTTTTACCTTTGTTTGCTCCTTCTCTGATTTTAGCTGTATAAGCTCCAATGTGCTGCGTTATTCCTCCGGCTTCTCCAGATACTACCTTTGATCTTCTGATATAATCTAGTAAGGATGTTTTACCGTGGTCAACGTGTCCCATTATGGTCACGATTGGTGCTCTGTGTACTAAATCTTCCTCAGCATCTTCAATTTCAAGTGATTCGCTCGAAATCTCTTCTTCAGCAGAGATAAATTCAATATCAAAGTTGAACTCCATACCAATTAATTGGATGGTTTCAGCATCTAATCTTTGGTTTATTGAAGCAAAGATTCCCATTTTCATACAGCTAGCGATTACCTCGTTAACCGATACGTCCATAAGAGACGCCAATTCAGCAGCTGAAATAAATTCAGTTACCTTGATTGTGCTGCTTTCTTCTATTTCTTGTTGATCTAAAGCATCTTGTTGCTCAGCTCTACTTCTTCTCTTTTCTTTTCTATATTTTCCACCAAAATCAGAAGTTTTGTTTTGTAAACGAGACATTGTGCTTTTGATGTTATCTTTTACATCTTCAGCAGAAACTGTTTCTCTTCTATCTTTACCTCTTCCTTTTTTGTTAGCGTTTCTAGTATCCGCCGGTCTTGTTGCATTAGGTGTGCTTGTGGCTGGAGCCGCTGTACCTGCACTTGCACCTGCTGCTGGTTTTGGAGCATTAGGATTGAAACGCTTGTCTCTTTGGTTGTCAAAACCTGACCTCGAAGTGTCTCCAACTTTTTCGCCACCAACAATAACTCTCTTACGCTTACGCTTTTGTTTGAGTTCTTCTTTAGTAAGCTGTTTTCTTTCAGCTGGAAGCTCTATTTTACCAAGAACTTTAAGTCCTTGTAATTTGTCTCCTTGGGCTTTAATAAGCTTCGGTGGAGCTACTTCTTCTTTTTCTATTTCGGTATCTTTTTTAACTTCCTCTTTCTTTTCTACTTTGGGAGCCTCTTGTTTTGGAGCTTCTTGCACCTTAGGTTTATTGTGTTCGATTGGCTTTACAGCTTCAAACTTAACCTCTTTGGGTGCTTCTACTGGTTCAGGAGCTTTCTCTACAACCGGAGCTGGAGTTTCTACAACTGGTTCAGGAGCTTTTACAGGTACATCGGCTGGTTTTTCTACGACTGGCTCAGGTGTTGGAGTAGGGGCTGGAGCAACCACTTTTGATTCTTCTTTAATTGCCTCTACAACTGGTTCTGGAGTTTTCTCGACTGGAATTTCTGGAGTTTCCTCAACTACAGGTTCTGGTTTGGCTATAGGTTTTGGAGCCGGCTTAGGGTTCCCTTTTGCATCTAATTCAATTTTTCCTAAAACGGTTGGGCCGTTTAAGTTGTGTTGAAAATTAATTCTTTCGGGTTCAACTTGCTTAGGCTTCTCAGTTTTTTCTGGCTCGTCTCTGAAATATAGTATTCCTTCTGGAGCTTCCTCAGATTGAGTAGCAGCTTGGCTTGAGGGTGCAGCCTTAGATTCACCCAAAAGATCGGGGGTGTTAAGTTCTTTCGCTAACACTTCCAGCTGGTCAAAAGCAAGTTTGGCGTTAGGATTATTGTCAACGCGATGTCCATGAGAGCTCAGAATCTCAGTGATAGTAACGATACTTACATTAAGTTTCCGTGCCGCTTGGCTTAGTCGCATCATTTTTTCTTCTGCCATAAATTATTCTAAATATTATAAAAAACAAAATTACGAATTTTGCCTGATTTTTCTCTTGTTTATTTTTTTAAGGTTAGTATGTGTTTAGATTTTTATAGAAATCTTGAAATTATTCAAATTCTTTTCTTAAAACTTCTATAACTTCATCTACAGTTTCTTCTTCAAGTTCAGTTCGTCTCACTAAATCTGCTTTTCCAACATTAATTACAGATTTTGCTGTATCTAAACCAATCTTACGGAATTCTAACAATATCCATTCTTCTATTTCATCTGTAAACTCCATCAAGTCTACATCTTCTTCTTCTACGATACCTTCGATATCTCTGAAAACATCGATTTCCATTCCGATTAGCTTACTTGCCAATTTAATGTTTAGACCTCCTTTACCAATAGCTAAGGAAACTTGGTCTGGCTTTAAAAACACCGAAACTCTGTCTGTGTTTTCGTCTATTCTTACATTACTAATTTTAGCCGGACTTAATGATCTTGAAATCAGCAAATTCAGGTTTTCAGTATATTGGATTACGTCAATGTTCTCGTTTTCTAATTCTCTTACTATAGAGTGAATACGAGACCCTTTCATACCAACACAAGCACCTACTGGATCTATTCTATCATCGAATGATTCTACCGCTACTTTAGCTCTTTCGCCTGGCTCTCTTACTATTTTACGTATAGAGATAATTCCGTCTTGAATTTCAGGAATCTCTAATTCAAATAGTCTTTCTAAGAAAACGGGAGAAGTTCTTGAAAGCGTAAGTTTTGGATTTCCGTTATTTATTTCCACTTTATGGATTACGGCTCTTATGCTAACTCCTTTTCTAAATCTATCTTTTGGTATTTGTTCTATCTTAGGTAGCGATAATTCATTTCCTTCCTCATCGATACATATTACTTCTCTACTAAGAATTTGGTAAACTTCTACGGTAACTAGCTCACCTACTTGGTCTTTATATTGATTAAATAGCATCTCTTTCTCCAAATCCTTAACTTTTTGAATTAGGGTTTGTCTAGCAGTTTGAACTATTCTTCTACCAAAGTCTTCTATTTTTACTTCTTCGGCCACTTCTTCGCCGATTTCAAAATCTTTTTCTATTTTTTTTGCTTCAGAAAGCGGAATTTTATCTGTATCCCAAATATCTTCTGAGTTGTCGTCTACGATTTCTCGAGTACGCCACATTTCAAGGTCTCCACTTTCGGCATTTAATATAATGTCAAAATTGTGATCATCTCCATATGCCTTTCTAATCATGGTGCGAAGTACATCTTCCAAGATGGCAATCATGGTTGGTCTGTCGATGTTTTTCTCTCTTGCAAATTCTGCAAACGATTCAATTAAATCTCCACTATGCATATCTGTCCTATTATTTATTTAAATGATATGATTACCTTAGCTTCTTTTATGTCTGAATATTTAAAAGCTTTGGGTTCTTGTATTATTTTTTTCTTTTTTTCTGGTTGAATCACGAATTCGCCAGCACCTACTTCTGTAAGTTCACCTTTGAACTCCTCTCCATCAAGTGTAGTCACTTTAAGGCTCCTACCTATGTTTTTTCTATATTGTCTCTCGAGTTTTAATGGAGTATCAGCACCAGGCGAAGATACTTCTAAAACATAAGCTATTTCAATAATTTCATCTAGTTCTACACCTAATTGTTGGCTAATTCGGCTGCATTCTTCAACCAATATTCCAGCATCACTGTCTACAAACACAGTGATTTTTTTTCGAATTTTTGATTCGCTTACGAGCACATCTACCAAGTAGGTATCGCTTTCGGCGATAATCCTCTCGACGATTTCTCTGATGCTGTCAATTAATGGCATGTAAATGATATTAGAACTAAAGTGTAATACAACAAAAAAGGAGGTTGTATACCCCCTCATTCATTTTCAATGTTGCAAAATTAGCTTATTTATTTTATTTTTCTTAAAAAAAGTATAAAAAACTAAGAATATAATGTGATAATAAATGTTTACAATATAAATATTAAAAATGATGCTGTGTTTTTTTGAAAAAAATTACCCAAAATCCGTATCATTGTATCCTAAAATCAACTTAAGCCATATCTTTTGAAAATCATTAATTTCGTTCGAAAGTTTTTTTTTCTAATCAATATTTTGTTTGGCTTGTATTCGCTTTTGGTTTTCCAAATAGTGTTTGCGGCTAATATCAAACATTGGCTTGCTGGATTTTTAATGCTTTCATTTCCTGTAGTTTTGGCTGTTAACCTTTTCTTTATGATTTCATGGTTAATGGTTCGTTCTTATAAGTTTTTGGTTTCTGCTTTGCTTTTGGCTTTAACTTACTCAATTGCCGACCGCACTATAAAGATTGTCCCCCCTTCGGTTTCACCTCAAGAAAGATTCTCATTTTCGCTAACTAGCTATAATTTGATGTATAGCGACTACCATAATTTTTTGACCAATAATAAAAACGAAAACCCTAAAGGTATTATCAATACTTTGGACACCCTGCACTCTGATATTTTGTGTTTTCAGGAAATGTACAACACCAAAAAATATCCGGAGTTTAACATGATAAAAAAGATTTCAAAGAAAAACCCTTACTATGTTTACATGCATTCTAATGATATGAATAACAAAGGACAAGGGGCTATCGGTTTGGCTATATTTTCTAGATTTCCCATTATTTCAAAAAAAGAATTGTATTGGAAGCCAAATAACAATGGATTGCTTTCGGCAGATATTGTGGTAGAAAAAGACACCCTTCGTGTTATTAATTTTCAGCTAAAATCAATGGGGATTAGAATCAGGAAGATTTTGAAAGCCAATAATATAATTGATAAAGAAGAGACCAAAAATATTTTGGGTTTGCTCAAAGATGGCTTTGAAAGTAGGGGAGTGCAAGTTAATCAGTTAGAAAACTGGATTGACGAAAGTCCGTATCCGGTGATATTGGCTGGAGATTTAAATGAGCTTCCATATGGCTATGCATATGGAAGACTCAGAGCGAAACTCAAAAACTCTTTTGAAGAAAAAGGTTTTGGTTTTGGATTTACCTATCATAAGATTTTGAGTTTCTTACGAATTGACAATCAGTTTTTTGATGATCAAAAAATAGAGATTCTTAATTTTAGAACTTTAAGTAATGTGCCTTTTTCAGACCATTATCCGGTAAAAGCATGGTATATAATCAAATAAGATTAAAAACCGATGCCCCTTCTTTTTCTTTGTTGATTTCCTTCAAAATATTCCTTGAGTTTTTCTAACTCATACGTATATCCACCATTCAAAATCGGGAATCTCGTCCAGCTTCTTGAGTCGAGGTTATGTTGATCCAAATGAAAACCTGGTGCGTATCTTTCACGTTTCCATTGGTTTCTACTCCAAAGTTTGAAAAATCTTACCGTCCAGTTATACATATCGTTTCGGTCATACTCCTCTTTACATATATGCTCTACATATTTAAAGCACTCCATAGGCGACTTTTTCTCCCTCACGGCCAAGATTTCTAGACGATTTAAAAACGCATATGGCATCAAATCTTTTTCGTCGGTTTGTTTGTTTTCGGCTGGCCTTAACTCCGCTGTAGGTTGTAATGCATTTACGTATTTTAGACCTTCTATTTTTATGTGTTTTTGCTTTACTTCACATCCTGTTTTTTCTAACCAAATCAGCCAAGTTCTTAGCCATGATTTATCTATGCCTGCTATTGGACTTATGCTACCCGCGGTGTCTCCATCCATGGTGCAGTACCCTACCGCCACTTCAGATCGGTTTGAGGTAGCAATAAGCAAATGATTGTTTAGGTTAGCTAACATCCAAACTCCTGGGGCCCGTACCCTTGCTTGAATGTTTTGCAGGGTGATATCGTCGGTTTGCCAAGTCAAATCTCGTCCTATTTGACTTTCTATCATAGCGGTGTAATTTTCTACAAGGCCATTAATATTTACATTATAAAATGTTGCTCCAATAGATTTTGCTAGCTCTTCTGCCGATTCTAGGGTGTTTTTTGAACTATTCTCTGTGCCCTGATATACGGTTAGAATTAGTTTTTTTGCTAACTCTTCTTCAGTTTTTGCATCCTTAATTTCAGGAATGTGAGAAAGTCTTTCTTTTAAGTTTTCAATACCTATGCTTTCGTCGCCTAGTTTTAGCATTAAGCCGCACAAAGCTGTACATGCACACGAGTCGGCACCGCCAGAAAGCGAAATAGTGAAGCCGTATGAGCGAGATTTTCTGAGATAATCAAAAAGTGCTAAGCAGACGGCTCTTGCAAACTCTTCTTCCTTTATATAGCCGCCTATTTCAAATGCCTCTTGTTTAAAAGGTTCGATTTGCGGGGTTTCACTAAAATCAAATTCTAGATTAGAGACTACTGTCTTTTTTCCAATTAACGGCGTGCTTTTGGTTTTTGACTGCTCTATTCTATTTGTGTCAATGTCTATTATTGCGGTAGTTAAGGTGTAGTCGGCATAAGAGAATCTATCGCTTGATGCAATTATATCGCCTCCAGAAGCTATCAAAGCATCACCATCAAATATTAGTCTCCCAGACTCATTGCCTAATAAATTGGCATAAATGTATCCACAGCCAAAAGCACGCGAGGCGTCGGCTACAAGTTGTTCTCTTATTTTGTATTTGTGAAAGGCAAAAGGACTTGCACTCGGGTTTAGGATAATATCAACCCCTCGGTCAAAAAGTCTTGGTGCAGGACGATTATTAACCCAAGCGTCTTCACATATTTCCATACCCACTTTTACACCTTTGAAATCAAAAATGATATCTCCAACCGGATATTTAAAGTCATTTATACTGATTTCATCTATATGCTCTGGTTTCCATCTTTGAAACCATCTATCTTCATAAAATAAGCCGTAGTTGGGTAAATTTTGTTTACAAACAAAACCCAAAATTTGTCTATTGGCTACTAAGCAAGCTGCATTGTATATTTTGTTATTCACCCAAATAGGTAAACCAATACAAACGGCAATGTTTTGAGTATAGTCCACTATATCGAGAAGTATCTCTAGACTAATCCTTGCCGTGTCTGGCGAATAGAAGGCGTCTTCGCATCCATATCCAGAAATACAAAGCTCTGGTAAGCAAAGTAGCTGAATGTCAGTTTCTTTTGCTTTTTCTATGGATTTTATGATGTTATTTTTATTCCCAATCCAATCTAATGGAGTTTGGTTTAGTGCTACTGCTCCTGTTTTTAATAGTTTCATTTTAATCTGAATTTGAAACAAAAATACTCCAAATGTTTTAAATCCCTGCCCAATATTTGACCTGTTTTTTTGTAGCTAAAAAAGTATTGTATGTTAATTTTTATAATAAATATAAAATTTCCAATAAGCCACTTGTTTGAAAATTCTAAATTGTATCCGTTAAATAATTTTCTGATTTTGCTCATAAAATCATTTAAAGGTAGATTTTTTTGTCTTAAAGTACTGATTATTAATATTTTGTTCGAAGTTTTCAAGATTGATTTATGTCAATTCTTATTAAATTAAAATTTGTTTTGTAACACTACTTTAGTGTACATTTGTGCATTGATATAAATCAATTTATAAAAAACAACAACATTATAACTTTAGCATTATGCAAGTAACTATTTCTAAAACAACTGGAAAAATACATACTACCAAAACTAACGTTCAAAAAAAATATACTTCTCCCGTTTCTACCACATTTGCTGGCTGCTATTCAATGGAAAAAATAGGTAATCAACAAATCTGTCTTGTTTTTGACAGAGGAATGCCGTATTGATTATTGAATGAAAAAACTTCTAAATTTAAAGAGGGAATTTCTGAGTGAAAATATTGAAAAAAAAGAAAGTGCTGAAAAGTGCTATTGAGTGAATCTATAAATAAAACAAAACGCCAAGTTAAATCTTGGTCTTTCGCACAACGAAAAGACTGCATATAAAAGAAATAAGGGTGAAAAACTCACCCTCATTTGCCGATTGCTATTGAGTGAAAACTTTACTAAAATTTTATTTTGATTTGAAGCGTGGGCCGCACGCCTTGCTTGCCCCTCAATGAGAATCGGTCCAGATTAAAAGGAAAGCATAATTCTCATCTCGGGGAAAGTAGGCATGATCGTTAAGATGTCCCACTATATTTTATGAAAATTCCATGCCAATACTTCGGTCATTTTTTTTGAAAAACTTCCCCTATTACATTTAAACGTCTTTTTTGATCAAAAAGTAAGATATAGAGTTCAAGTGTTACCGCTCAATAAAAATACCACCGTTTACTAATTTTTTTAAATTTAAATTTCTGCGAAATTTGCTGTGACCTCCCAATAACTTTCTTAAAATATCAGGGTGTAGTGGTGTGATTTTTGCGGCTTTGTATTTTGACTTTTTAATGTCAATGAAGCTCAAAAATGGCTTCGATTTCTACCGAGATATTTCCTGGTAGAGAGCCCATTCCTACGGCACTTCTAACACCGATTCCATTTTCAGATCCCCAAATTTCGGCAAATAATTCGCTACAGCCATTGATTACAAAAGGGTGAGTTTTAAAATCGTCAGCAGCATTTACCATTCCCAAAACTTTAATGACTCTTTTTACTCTGTTCAGGCTTCCCAAGTTTTCTTTTAAAGTAGCCAATATGGTTAGGCCTACTTGTCGAGCAGCAAGTTTCCCAAACTCTTGGTCCACTTCGCTTCCTACTCTACCCACAAACTGCGAGCCGTCTGCTTTATTAGGCCCATGACCAGAAACATATATTAAGTTTCCAACTTGAAGCAAAGGAATGTATACGCCAGCCGGTTTGGGAGCATGAGGTAGTTCCTTTGCATATTTTTCTAAAATGATATCTGCTGTCATCGTTTTTTTTAAATGAAGAATTGTAAAATTAAGACACCCACTAAGCCTACCACCGAAACTAGTGTTTCCATTACACTCCAGGTTTTTAAGGTGTCGTTTATTGATAAGTTGAAATATTCTTTAAACAACCAAAAACCGCCATCGTTAATGTGCGAAAACATTAAACTTCCTGCTCCAATTGCCAATACCATAAGTTCAGGTGAAGTGCCAGTTTGCGACTGAATAAGTGGTAGCAATATGTTTACAGCTGTAAGCCCGGCTATAGTAGCCGAACCGATGCATACCCGAATAAATGCGGCTATGGCCCAGCCTAAAAACAAAAGGTTAAGGTTTGATTGAATTAGTATTTCTCCAACGTATTCACTAGTGCCGCTCTCTATAAATATTTGCTTTAAGGCTCCTGATCCCGCTATTATTAACAAAATAGGGGCCACGCCTTTAAACGATTCCTCTAACAACTTGCTACACTGACCTATGGTTTTGCCTTGTTTTACCCCTAACAAATAAACAGCTACAAGGACAGAAACCAACATACCAATGTATGGCTCTGCAAAAAGCTGAATAAATTTATTATCTAAAAAATAAGGTTTTATAAATGACATTACGGTTAGCAATACCACAGGCAATAAGGCTACAAACATACTTCTAAATAAACTAGGTTGTTCTGCTTCGGGTACTTCTTGGTCTGTAAATAAGTTTGTGTTTATTGTTGGCTTATATTTTTTAAGAGTTTTGCCAAATATAGGTCCAGCAATAGCAATGGCCGGAATAGCCACCAATATGCCATACATTAATGTTTTTCCTAAGTTTGCGTGCAGTAAACTTGCTATTGCGGCCGGTGATGGGTGAGGGGGTAAGTAGCCGTGAGCCACAGACAAAGCAGATAACATAGGTATCGCTAAATACAATATAGGTAATCGAGTTGTTGCCGCGATACTGAATATTAGTGGAACAACGATTACAAAACCGGCATTGTAAAAAAGTGGAATTCCAATTATAAACCCTGCAAGTGCTAACCCCCAGAGTAAATATTTTTCTCCAAATACACTGATTAACTTGGTTGTGATTTTGTGAGCTGCCCCACTTACTGCTACCATTTTCCCTAGCATGGCTCCAAAACCTATTATTAGCGTCAATTCTCCTAAAGTGCCACCAACGCCTGATTGGATGGCTTTGGTTATGGTTTCAATTTTTAAGTTACTTATCAAGCCTAAACCAATGGAAACAAGAATGAAGGAAATAAAAGTGTCGAGTTTGATCCATAAAATTAGGATTATTAAACACAAAATGGCTAATAGGGTAAGAACTAATGGCATAGAGTTTTCATTTATTTCGAAAATCTCGAATTCAAATCTGAATATGGTTTGAGATTTTGCTTAGGGTTTAGAATAGAATTCAATACTACTAAAAAACAATGATATTTTATAATAAATCAAAGTATGGAAAATATGTAAAGCAAAAAAAAAGAGGCCAGAGGCCTCTTCTATTGAGCTTTAATAATTAGCTTTTTATTTTTATTTTCTGTCCTACTTTCACTGTATTGCCAGACATGTTATTCCATTTTTTGATATCGTCGATAGTTACGCCATCGTATCTTTGAGAAATATTCCAAAGGGTATCACCATGCTTTACAGTGTGATAATTTGTCTTAATGTTTTCAGATGGCGATTTAGCCGCCAAGCTGTTTGATTTTACTTTTTGAGTTTCAGTTACGTAAATCACCAATCTTTCACCAGCCAAAACTTTAGATGATCTCATGTGATTCCATTTTTTTACTTCACTCATAGTAACACCATATTTTGAAGCAATTTTAGATAAAAACTCGCCTTTTCTTACCTTGTGATATTTTTTTACTGTTTTTGTTATCTTCGTGTAAGAATTAGAAGTGTTTTTGTTTACTACCAATTCAGGCACAAAAGTTTTTCTTCCAATTACAATCGTTCCATCATTTAAGTCATCTTGATTCGATGCCAAAATAGTTGGGTTTTCTTCCTGGATTACTGGTTCTACTTTATTAAATTGTCTAGATGCAGAGTCTAGTATGTATGCTCTGTTAGCATTAAAGTAGGCTAACTTTTTAGCTGGAAGTGAGATTTCATATCCTCTAAAACTCTCCGGCAAATAGGTGGTTTTAATATGCGGATTAAGTGCTTTAATTTCTTCCATATCTATACAGCTCAAATTCGCTAAAGTCTTTAAGTCCATATAACCAGAAGTCGGTATTTTTTCTACATCTACAAATTCTAGTTTTTTGCTAGGATAAATTCCGTGATCGTTTCCATAATGCATCAAATAATTTAAAGCAATAAACTGTGGCACATATGCTCTAGTGTCTCTGTGAATATGTGGATGTAAATCCCAATAGTTATTAAGTCCAGTTGATTTTATTGTTCTTCTGATTCTTCCTGGGCCAGTGTTGTAAGATGCCAAAGCCAAATCCCAGTCATCAAACATTCTGTATAATGTTCTTAGATATTTACAGGCAGCGTCTGTAGATTTATCGATATGCATTCTCTCATCTACATAGTCATTGATAGTTAAGCCCATTTCTTTACCTGTAAATGACATAAACTGCCATAGACCTACGGCTTTACTTCTTGAAACTGCCTTCGGATTTAGACCTGATTCTAAAAGTGCAAGATATTTAAGCTCCTCAGGCATGTTGTTTGCCTTTAGGTATTTTTCAAATGTAGGAAAGTAAAAATCTTTCTTTTCCATCATCTCCTGAGTGAAACTTGGTCTTTTCAACATAAAGAAATCTAACCATTGTTTTACACTTTCGTTATAAACCAAAGGCATAGTTTGTTGAATTTCCTGAAGTCTCTTTTCTATCAGAGCTGGGTCTTCCATTATAATTTGGTAAACCTTTCCATCTCTAGAGTCGGTAACTTGAAGGGTAAATGGATATTGGATTTTAGATTCTTCGACAACCTCCTCAACTTCTTCAGAAACTACTTGCGATTCTTCCTCAACGGTTTGGGCGTAGGTTTGAAAAGAAATTGAGCAGCAAAGGGCAAGGGAAAAGGTCAAAAATAATTTTGAGATTTTCATGATATAAAATAAGTTTTCACTTGGTGTTTAAATGTTAATCGGAATACTAAGAAAGCAACGTTCAAATCTAATGTTTTATTTTTAGAAAAAAAAGATACTTTAATCAGAAAAACCTTAATTTATTGAATTTATTGAAAGTTGTGAATGTGTTTAGCGAAATTTAATAGTTTTTCTTCTTTAAATTCCATTCCAAGTATTTGAAAACCAATAGGTAAGCCTTCTTTGTTTTTTGAATTTGGAATAGAGATACATGGATATCCAATGACATTTGCATGTACTGTAAAAATGTCTGCCAAAAACATTTGTATCTGATTATCAGATTTTTCACCTATTTTGAATGCCGGAGATGGAGTCGTAGGCGAAACTATAAAATCTACCTCATCAAAGAATCCTTGGGTCTGTTCTTTTATCTTTCTTCTAACCCTTTGGGCTTTGGTGTAGTAGGCATCGTAATAGTCAGCACTCAATATAAAACTCCCCAACATAATACGTTTTTTTACTTCCGCACCAAAACCTTCCCCTCTCGTTTTTTTGTAAAGTTCCTCTAGGTTTTTTGCTTCTGTATTTCTGTGTCCAAACCTAATGCCGTCATACCTTGAAAGGTTTGAGCTGGCTTCAGCCATTGTAAGAATATAATACGTTGGTAGCAAATATTTCATTTGAGGAAACTTAAGTTCTACCAAGGTATGTCCTGCGTTTTTCAGCTCTTCAAGTTTCGCTAAAGTTGCAGCTTTGGTTTCATTATCAAGTCCTTCTGAGTCTAAAGCATCTTTAAAATAACCGATTTTGTATGTTTTTGAATCGGTAAGGTTTTCTGAATATTTAGGTACTTCTAATGTAGAAACGGTGCTGTCAAATTCATCTTGCCCTGCCATTATTTCTAATAGCAAAGCGGCATCGTCTACACTATGTGTGATTGGTCCAATACAGTCAAATGAAGAAGCATATGCAGCTAGTCCCCATCTCGAAATTCTACCATAACTTGGTTTGAAGCCCACAACACCACAAAAACTAGCGGGTTGTCTAACCGAACCGCCTGTGTCTGAACCTATAGATGCGTGGCACAAATCTGCTTGAACAGCTACTGCCGAAGCACCTGAAGAACCTCCTGGAACCCTGGTTTTGTCAGCAAAGTTTTTGGTTGGTCCAAATGCGGAATTTTCATTGGATGAACCCATCGCAAATTCATCGCAGTTTTGGCGACCGATAATGATAACATCTTCGTCTATCAGACGCTGAATGGCCGTTGCAGTAAATTGGGACTTAAAGCCTTCTAAAATCTTGCTAGATGCCTGCAGCCCGTGATCTTTATGTGCCAAAACATCTTTAACGCCAATGACCATTCCGGCTAGTTTACCACCTTGTCCATTCGCTATTTTTTTGTCAATTTCTTTAGCTTTTTCTATGGCCTCTTCTTCGTAAACTTCAAGAAAAACATTTAAATCAGCGTTTTCTTTAATTCTTTTAAGGAAATATTGGACAGTTTCTAAAGCGGAAGTTTTTTTATTTATGAGCTGGTTTCGATAGTCGAAATATGAAAAAATGGCCACTGTAGCGTTTGGTTTAAAAATAAAAAACAACAGGACCAAAGTATTAATTTGAAACTGTTGTTATAAAATGATGACTAAAGAAAGACTTAAATTAGTCTTCTATGTTGGTAGCTTTTTCGATATTGTCTTTTACTTCCTTTGTAGCGTCTTTGAACTCACGGATTCCTTTTCCTAATCCACGTGCAAGCTCAGGTAATTTTTTCGCTCCAAAAAATAATAATATAACAAATACGATAACGAAGATTTCTGTTCCTCCTAAATTACCTAAAAATAATAATGTTGCTATTTCCATGAGTAAAGTGCTTTATAAATGATAAGACAAATTTAATAATTAAACTCCAAATTAAAAGGAATTATTGTAATATTTGAATCCTTTTTGGTCTAAAACTTTGAGTTAGGGGTAGAACTCTAGTTCTCAAGAATTTAAATTTTTATTTAGTAACCAAAGTTCGTATTTCTCTATTTCGCTTGCTACTGAGTTGTATGCAAATGTTAAGAGTGCAATATCGTCTGCAAAACCTACCATCGGCAGTATATCTGGAATAAAATCTATGGGTGAAATAAAGTAAATCATTGACCCCAAAATAATCACCAGGTTCTTAAGTTCTATGTCGCGATATTCTCCTGTTGCGTATGACTTTATTAAACCACCAAAAATCAATAATTTATTTCGTATTTGATCTATTATGGGCCCTTTGCCTTGCTCCTGAATTTTATTTAAAGCCTTTTTTAATACATTTAAAATCCCAGCAGTGTTGTTGGACAGTTTGCTGGCTTTTGACATTGATTTTGAATAAAATATAGAATTTATGATTTTTTCTATTAGGCTTTTTTCGTTCATTTTTGTTTTTATTGGGGCAGTTTATACGCTTCTGCATTTATTTATTGCTTAAAATTACTATTAATTCAAATAATACCAAAATACGGATTCAATTCATTGGTATATATTAAAAATATACAATATTTTTGCTTATAAATTTTATCATTAAGTAGTTTAATCTCGAAATAGTTTAATATTATGAAAGTTACAGTTATTGGTGCGGGTGCAGTAGGAGCAACAGCCGCTGACAACATCGCAAGAAAAGAAATCGCTTCTGAGGTAGTTATTTTGGATATCAAAGAAGGTTTTGCAGAAGGTAAGGCAATGGACTTGATGCAGACCGCCTCTATCGAAGGTTTTGATACTAAAATCGTAGGAGTTACAAATGATTATGCTAGAACTGCAAAGTCTGACGTAATAGTTGTTACTTCGGGTTTACCTCGTAAGCCAGGTATGACGAGAGAGGAACTTATCGGAATTAACGCCGGAATCGTGAAAACTGTAGTTACAAATGCTCTAGCTGTTTCTCCAAAAGCAGTTATTATCATTGTTTCTAACCCTATGGATACAATGACTTATCTTACCTACAAAATTGCAGCTGAGATGGGCATTTCTAAGAAAAAAGTAATTGGTATGGGTGGAGCATTAGATTCTGCTCGTTTCAGATATAGATTGGCTGAAGCTATGGAAGTAGCTCAAAGCGATTTAAGCGGAATGGTAATAGGTGGTCACGGTGACACCACTATGATTCCTTTGACTAGAATGGCTACTTGGAATGGTATTCCAGTAAGTAGATTCTTGAGCGGAGCTAAAATGGACGATGTAGCGGCTAAAACTATGGTTGGTGGTGCTACACTTACAGGTCTGTTAGGAACTTCAGCTTGGTATGCTCCAGGTGCGGCTATTGGCCAAATTGTAGAGTCTATCCTTAGAGACGAAAAGAAAATTATTCCTTCAAGCGTATATCTTAATGGCGAGTATGGTCAAAAAGATATTTGCATGGGAGTACCTGTAACAATCGGAAGAAATGGATGGGAGAAAATAATAAACCTTAGATTGACTAACGCAGAAAAAGCGGCATTTGAAAAATCAGCTGCTGCAGTAAGAGCAATGAACGACGCTCTTTAATTTTTTTAGAGTTAATCTGTAAAACTTTAAGGGTTAAGATTTTTCTTAGCCCTTATTTTTTTGCTTTGTATCCAACTTTTACTACCAGATTATGCAATTCGGTATCTATTATTAATGAGTCTTTGGTTAGTTTTCTAACCGCATAGTTAAAATCATTTATCTTCAAAATAGAATCTCCGGGCATTAGCTCAAAAGAGAAGACTTGGTCTACGTCCCCATCAAAACACGGGGTGTTGTTTTTTAACCAGCTGTATTCTTTTTTTGATTTCGAAAAAGTGAATATATCGTCGGCTGCACAGGAGTCAAATTTGCTGATGTTATTTTCAGTATAAATAACCAACGACCATTTCTTCAAATCTCCATCTGTAAGTAGGTCTATTCCCTCTACCTTGATTTGTGTAGGAGTTTCTGGTTTTTCTATTTCAATTTTTTCGCATGAGTTTAAGGCGAAAAGGGTAGCGGAGGCGATCAGTAGTTTTTTCATTGCACATAGTTTTTAGTATTTGAAAAACAAAAAAAAGGACCTTTGATAGTCTTGTCTATCTAAAGGTCCTAAAAATTGTACCAAACTATGATACTTTATAAAATATTTTATGCTTTTCCTAAAGCTTTCAACATTGTCACGCCTATTTCAGCAGGAGAATCTACTACATGGATACCACATGAACGCATAATTGCCATTTTAGCAGCAGCTGTATCGTCAGCACCACCGATGATAGCACCAGCGTGACCCATTCTTCTTCCTTTAGGTGCAGTTTGACCTGCTATGAAACCTACAACTGGCTTCTTGTTTCCAGTTGATTGGATGTAATGAGCAGCTTCAGCTTCCATTCCACCACCAATTTCACCTATCATTACGATTCCTTCAGTCTCAGGGTCGTTCATAAACATTTCTACTGCTTGCTTAGTAGTAGTTCCGATAATCGGATCTCCACCGATACCAATAGCTGTAGTTTGACCTAAACCTGCTTTAGTCAATTGGTCTACTGCCTCGTAAGTTAAAGTACCTGATTTAGAAACAACTCCGATTGTGCCTTTTTTGAAAATAAAGCCTGGCATAATACCTACTTTACACTCTTCAGCTGTGATAATTCCTGGGCAGTTTGGTCCAACTAAAGTTACATCTTTTCCTTCAAGGTAGTTTTTTGCTTTAATCATGTCTTTTGTAGGAATACCTTCGGTGATACAAACGATCACTTTGATACCTGCATCAGCTGCTTCCATGATAGCATCAGCTGCGAACCCTGGTGGAACAAAAATAATAGAAACATCAGCTCCAGCTTGTACCACAGCTTCTTCTACTGTGTTGAATACTGGACGGTCTAGGTGTGTTTGGCCACCTTTTCCTGGTGTAACTCCACCTACTACATTTGTGCCGTACTCAATCATTTGGCTGGCATGAAAAGATCCTTCTGAACCTGTGAATCCTTGTACGATTACTTTGGAATTTTTGTTTACTAGAATGCTCATTTTTATGAATTTAAAGCCTTTACTGACCTCTTTTATTTATTTTATTTCTAAATCTTGAAATCTTTCCCAAAAGTACCTTTCAAATTAGAAAAATACAAAAAAGTTTGTTTTAAATTTAACTCAAAAAAGCCTAATCTTTTGTAGATTAGGCTTTTAGGTAAATATGTTTTTTAGAAAAGTATAAAAAAGTACGTATAATTACTCACTTCGTACCATTTTAACGTCTAAAATTAACTTTTACAAGCCAAATTCAGCCTTTACTTTATCTACGTAGTCTAATTTTTCCCAAGTAAATAGTTCAACTTCCATCTCTGCTCTTTGACCTGCGTTTTCGAAAACCTTCGTAACTACTTTTGATTCTCTACCCATGTGACCATAAGCCGCAGTTTCAGAATAGATAGGTGTTCTTAGTTTAAGTCTTTGCTCGATAGCATAAGGTCTCATGTCAAAGATAGCCTCAACTTTTCTAGCGATTTCGCCATCTGAAAGCTCAACTTTGGCTGTGCCTTTTGTATCTACAAAAATTCCACAAGGCGTAGCAACACCAATTGCATAAGAAACCTGAACCAACACTTCGTCACAAAGACCCGCCGCTACTAAGTTTTTAGCGATGTGTCTGGTGGCATATGCTGCAGATCTATCCACTTTAGATGGATCTTTTCCTGAAAATGCTCCACCACCGTGTGCACCTTTACCACCGTAAGTATCTACGATGATTTTACGACCCGTAAGGCCAGTGTCTCCGTGAGGTCCACCAATTACAAACTTACCTGTTGGGTTAATGTGATACAGGATATCGTCTGTAAATAAGGCTTGGATTTCAGCTTTTAACTTAGATTTCACTCTTGGAATCACGATATTAACCATGTCTGCTTTAATTTTAGCAAGCATAGATTCGTCATCAGCGAAATCGTCGTGTTGCGTTGAGATCACAATTGTGTCAATTCTGATAGGTTGGTTATCGTCAGAATACTCAATAGTTACCTGCGACTTAGAATCCGGCCTAAGGTAATCAATAACATCACCTTCTTTTCTGAAAGCTGCTAGTTCTTCAAGTATTTTGTGAGATAGGTCTAATGCAAGTGGCATGTAGTTGTCGGTCTCTTTGGTTGCATAACCAAACATCATACCTTGGTCTCCAGCACCTTGAGCATTAGCTTTTGCTTCGAAATCTTCAGCTGCTACACGGTCAACTCCTTGATTGATATCAGAAGATTGCTCGTGAATGGCAGAGATAATTCCACACGAATTAGCCTCAAACATATATTCAGCCTTAGTATAACCAATTTTCTTGATTACATCTCTCGCGATAGTTTGTACGTCTAAATACGTTTTTGTGTTTACTTCTCCGGCCAAAACCACAAGTCCAGTAGTAACAAGTGTTTCACAAGCTACTTTTGAGTTTGGGTCAAACGCCAAAAAGTGATCGATAAGTGAGTCTGAGATTTGGTCAGCGACCTTGTCTGGGTGTCCTTCAGAAACTGATTCTGAGGTAAATAAATACGGCATTTTTTATAAATTTAAAATATTAATAAAATAATGCAAGAGTAATGTCTGTAAGGTGCTTTGCCGAAACTATTTTGGTCGGGCGACCCACATCTATTTTACCACCGCGGCGTTTCAAAAAAATACTCGGTTGGTTTTCTCTTTTTCGAGAGAAACTCTTGATGTAATGCAAAATTGAGGCTTTTTGGTGATAATTAAAAATTATAGTGAATAAATCTATAAATTTGCTTATTCGTAGAGAAAATTACTGAAATGATAATATTTTAAAGGTAGCTAGAATAGAAAAAATCTACAGAAACGCTCCTTTTAGTTTTTTAAATACTACGAGCAAAAATGCTTTTCCGAAAATTAATTTGGGAGTAGACCACATTATCTTAATTTCGTCCCACAAACTTGACTTTTGGTCTAAAAAACGAAATACGGATTCAATGTCATTTTTGTTGAAAATCCTCTTGAAACTTTCGGACATTGGATAAAGGTCTTCGGCTATTACATAAAGTAGGGTAGACGCATAAAGTTCATGTCTTTTTTCAAACCAAGAAACTTGCTTTTCCGAGGGTAGTTTTCCTTTTTCTAGTTTTTGTACTATCGCTAAAAGCTTTCTTTGTGTGTTTGCAAAGGTATAACCAGTGGCTGGGTTTGTGTATCCGGCTGCGGTGCCAATTCTACTCACGTTTTTGGATGGAAATTCTGCTGTAGCGACGTCTGACATCGGAATCACTCCAAATTCTTCTTCTTCTATCTCAAAAATTATGTTGGGATACCTCTCCGTTAAAAAACACTCTAACTCATTTGTGTACGTATTTTGCTCTAAAAGACGTTCTGAAAATACGGTAAACTCTACTAAGGCTTTGTTTTTAGATAGAGGTAAAATATACATAAACCTTCCTTCATGGCTTTTTTGAGGAATACTAAAATCCATCATGTCGGGTGTATTAAGATCAAAGACTTCTTTATCTGATTTTACTACATAACCTTTGAAATGCTGAAGTAAGTTAATGTTTTTTGGATTATTAATGTCTAATTTGAAGGTGCTGTCAAAAACATGTAGTGCTTTAAAATTGCCTTTTTCGGTTTTTACGGTAACGCTAGAGTTCAAATCTAAAATATCTAAAACTCGATCTTTTTTGAAGGTGATATTAGGAAACTTAGCAAGGTGAGCATTCACGAATTCATAAAAATCTATTCCTCTTATTAGTTTATAAGCATAAGATTTTAGTGGGATTTTCTTTTTAACTCCGGAGCTATCGGTGATGAAAATGTTTTGCCAATTGGCAGCCAATATTTCATCAAACGGATTTGTTCCTTGTTCCCAAAAGGCCCAGGTTCGGTCGTTTTGGTTTTTGGTTTCGGGCTCTATTATGAGAATTTTCTTATCCGACAATTTCGAATTTGAAAGGTGATAAGCCAAAGAAAGCCCAGACATTCCACCACCACAAATTATATAATCGTAGTTGATGATATCTGAGCTTTCCATCTAATGTGTTATTTTTTAGACGTTTACGTGTCTTTCTGAGTGATAGCTTGATCTTACCAAAGGACCAGATTCTACATATTTTAGGCCTCTTTTTAGGCCTTCTTCTCTGTACAAATCAAACATGTCAGGGTGAATAAATTCAATCACCTCGTGGTGCATTTTGGTTGGTTGTAAATACTGACCAAGTGTAAGTATGTCACATCCGTTTTCTGCAAGGTCGTCCATGGCTTTGTAAACTTCATCTTGGGTTTCGCCCAAACCAAGCATTATACCAGTTTTGGTTCTTTTGCCATATTCTTTGGTTCTCCGAATTTGCTCAAGCGATCTTTCATATTTCGCTTGTGGTCTTACAGGCCTGTAAAGTCTCTCTACAGTTTCCATATTATGCGAAACCACCTCTTGACCTGCAGAAATCATTCTATATAACGCTTCCCAATTACCTTTTGTGTCAGGAATTAGCGTTTCTATTGTAGTTTTTGGAGATAATTGTTTAGTCAAAATTACGGTCTGGTACCATATTTCGGCACCTTTGTCTTTTAACTCATCTCTATTTACAGAGGTCAAAACCGCGTGTTTTACACCCATTGTGGCAATCGCTTCTGCTACTCGTTGCGGCTCGTCAGTATCATATTCGGTGGGCCTTCCCGTTGCTACCGCACAAAAAGTGCAGCTACGTGTGCAGACATTTCCCAATATCATAAATGTGGCCGTGCCCTCACCCCAGCACTCGCCCATATTAGGGCAGTTTCCGCTCTGACAAATGGTATGTAACTTATTTTTGTCGACTACTTCTCTAACCTTACGGTAGTTTTCGCCTATGGGTAGTTTAACTCTAAGCCAGTCTGGTCTTTTAGGTCTGGCATTTTCAGCTGCTACTGCTGGTAGCTCTTCTGTCATATCTTTTTGTTTTTTAGGAGTTTTTTGTTTCCAAAATACAAAGTTAAATAAACTGTGGTAAAGGCCTGAGGATTTTTGGAGAATTTACTTGCGATAATCTCGGGTTCTTTAACGAAAAACTCTAAAACTGTACCGATTTCAAAACCAGTGACGTTGTTATTAAATGAGTTCATATCGAGATTTGCAGCAGCTTTTACGTGTGCTCCTGGAATAACTTTTAAACCGTTAAAAAAACCTTGCAGTATATTTCCCGCACCTACTATTTTTCCAATATCAGTATGAATGTCTGCATTAAAAGGCACTGTTTGAGGAGATTCGCCTCTGCCATTGATATATTTTATATAATAGGGTTTTTGTAAACCAAAAGAAGGTCCTGCAGCTAAAATAGCACTAAAGCCGATGCTATTTTCTCCTGCTTTATCAAAAATATAGAACTCTCTACCATACTCAGGTCTTAGCGAAAAGAGGTAATTGGTTTTGCCGAAAATAAATTTGGTGCCGTATGCACTGATAATGCCTTTTTCTCTCGGGTTTTTAAGGTTTACTGCCTCAAGTGCCAAATATCTATTGATCGCCTTGTTTTTATTTATTTTGAATGGAGTAGAGGACCTTATGACTACACCACCTAGTAAACTGCTGTAGTTATTGGTTGTAACTCCGTAAGCCAAGGTTTTGGTGTCTTCAAGCTTTTTTTCGTCTTCTTTTTGTGAAAAAGCTGAAAAAGAACTTATTAATAATGAAAGGAATATTATTTTTGTTTGATTCGTCATTTGCTTTACCTGAATTATGCGAAATGCCATTTTTACTTAAACGGCCATTTACCTTTATTTGTTCTATTGAGACATACCAATTTACGTTTTTTTTAATCTCATATTTCTAATTTTTAAGAAATAATTTTGTTTTATTCCAAAATTTTAGAAAATTAGCCTCACTTGTAGCCCACGACTAACGGGAATCTATAATTTATATAGGTAAGTGATTTTGCAACCGTGGCTTGACCTGTGCAAAGAATTAGATTTAGGCAAGCTGTTTTTTTTTAGATTTTGTTACTCAAAACCCTTAAAAGAGCACCACATATTATCATCACAAACATTATTACATAATAAAATGGTAAAGCCTTTGATTCACCCCTTTGCTCAGTAAGGTTTGTAAAGTTTAAAATAAACAATATGCAAATCATAAAAGCCCCAAAGCCTATTAAAGCCCATCCCATTTTATTTAAAATGTCTTTCATCTCATTTTTTTTTATGTCTTAAGGTTATATAAGTGCAAACTTAATAGATTGGTTTAAAAATGATTTTTAGGACTGTTACTTTATTTATAATAGTAGTCAAAAAAACGATAATTGATTTAATATTTTAAAAATCGATCAATATTTCAGAAATTGCGATAAAGCGTTAAAATAATACCTATAAAAATGTCAAAAATAGATCAGTTTAAAGAAGAAATAAACAAGGGTTACACTTTTAAAGGTGACTCAATAATATTAGGAGCGGCTAAGCTTGATGATCAAGTGGTACCTGGGACTCAAATAAAAATACCACTTTCTACTTTAAACAGGCACGGGCTAATAGCAGGTGCCACAGGTACAGGAAAAACGAAAAGTTTACAAGGATTGGCAGAAGCCATGAGCGATGCCAGTATTCCGGTATTGTTAATGGATATTAAAGGTGACTTAAGCGGAATCGCTATGCCAGGCGAAGCCAAGTCTTTCATTACAGAAAGAGCAGATGCAGCCGGTATTACCTACAATCCATCTGGTTTTCCGGTAGAATTATTGACACTTTCGGATCAAAAAGGAACTAGGCTTCGTGCCACAGTTTCTGAGTTTGGGCCTATTCTTCTTTCAAAAATTTTAGGTTTAAATGACACACAGGAAGGAATTGTCTCTGTAGTGTTTAAGTATTGTGACGATAATGGCCTTCCATTACTTGATCTTAAAGACTTCATTAAAGTATTGCAATATGTAGGCGAAGATGGCAAGGAAGAATTTGAGAGTGCGTATGGCAAAATGTCTTCAGCCTCTGTAGGCACCATCATGCGTAAAGTGATTGAACTTCAGCACCAAGGAGCCGATGTGTTTTTTGGAGAAACTTCGTTTGATGTAGACGACCTTATGCGAATTGACAACCAAGGCAGAGGTATTATTTCTGTTTTGAGAGTGTTAGATTTAATGGATAGACCCAAGCTTTTCTCAACGTTTATGTTGAGTCTTTTGGCTGAACTTTACGCAGGATTACCAGAGGCTGGCGATGAAGATAGGCCTAAATTGGTGATATTTATAGATGAAGCCCACTTGGTTTTCCAAGAGGCATCAAAAGCTTTGCTACAACAAATAGAAACGGTAGTTAAACTTATTCGTTCAAAAGGCGTGGGGATATATTTTGTGACTCAAAATCCACAAGATGTGCCCGCTTCGGTGCTTAGTCAGCTTGGTCTAAAAGTACAACATGCCTTAAGGGCATTTACAGCAAATGATAGAAAAACTATAAAAGAAGCTGCCAATAACTACCCTGAAACAGATTTTTACAAAACTGAAGAAGTATTGACTTCAATGGGAATTGGAGAAGCTCTAGTGACTTGTCTTAACGAAAAAGGGATTCCGACGCCATTGGCAGTTAGTTATATGTTGCCTCCGAGAAGCCGTATGGATGTATTGACCGATTCGGAAATAGACCAATTGGTGGCTCAGTCAAAAATAGCAAAAAAATACAACGAGCTTGTAGACCGTGAGAGTGCATATGAGATTTTAAATAAAAAAATAGACCTAGTAAACGAGCAAGAAGAGGCCGAAAAGCCAGCAGCTAAGTCTGGAAAAGCTGAAAAGTCAACTTTAGATACTATACTTTCGAGTTCGGTTACTCGTCAAATAGGCAGAACTGCTGCAAATATAATTACCCGCTCACTTTTAGGTGCTTTGGGAATAAGTAGTACGAGTTCAAGAAGTAAAAAGAAAACAAGCTGGTTCTAATTAATAATATGGTAATAGGAATTGGCGGTCCCAGTAGGTCTGGTAAAAGTACGTTAGCTAACCTACTGGTGACTTATTTTAGAAAAAACGGTAAGAAAGCCATTATTTTTCACCAAGACGATTTTGTGTTTCCCGAAACTCAGATTCCGAAAGTGAGAGATAAAACGGACTGGGAATCTCCGGCCTCCATAGATCATGAGCTTTTGCTTGAAGTGGTTACAGATTTCAAACACAGGTTTGATGTGGTTATAGTGGAAGGTTTTTTTGCTTTTTTTGACCCAAAACTAAATTCACTTTACGAAAAACGTCTTTTTATTAAAATATCAAAGCGTACTTTCATTATTCGTAAAGCCATGGATTCTCGCTGGGGTTATATACCCACGTGGTATATAGATCACATCTGGAAATCTTATCTCAAACTCGGGAAACCTTCTATTATAAAGTCTGATTATCTAATTGCTTCTGGTGAAGATGAGTTTGATATGAAAAAGATTTTGGGGTATTTAGAAAAATAATGATTTCTCCATTCTTTTTTTGTGAAAAATACCTTTTGAGCTTTTATAATGAAACATACTCCTCATTAACAAGTTAAATACCAATTGACAATCCTTCATGCCATGAAAAACCTAAAAATTTACTTTTCTATAATTGCTTGTGCAGTTTTTAACCAAGTCTTTTCTCAAACGCATTTTTATCTAAAACCTGACCGGGTTTTTGACGGAGAAAAAGTCCTAACGGGCTATGGTGTGCTTATAAAAGACAATAAAATAGAAAAAGTGGACTTGATGAAGACACTGGATTCGGCGTTGCCCGCAAATACTCAAGTCGTAGTTTTAAAAGGGAAAACCTTGTTGCCGGGTTTGATAGAAGGGCATTCGCACTTGTTTTTACATCCATATAACGAAACACCTTGGGACGAGCAAGTGCTCAAAGAGTCGCGAGCATACAGAACTGCCAGAGCAGTAAAGCATGCCGAGAGTACCCTGCGTGCCGGATTTACAACGGTGAGAGACTTAGGCACAGAAGGTGCCGAATATGATGATGTTGGGCTAAAAAAAGCAATTAATGATGGCGTGATTTTGGGACCAAGAATGTTAATCGCCACCAAAGCTTTGATAGCTACGGGCAGTTACGGCCCCAAAGGTTTTACCTCAGATATGGAGGTGCCTCAAGGTGCCGAAGAAGCTGACGGCCATGACGATTTGATAAAAGCCGTACGTATGCAAATTGGTAAAGGTGCCGACCTCATAAAAGTATATGCTGATTATAGATGGGGATTAAACTCCACTGCTATGCCTACATTTACCTTAGACGAATTAAAGCTAATAGTGGAGGTAGCAAATAGTAGTGGCAGGCCAGTTGTGGCTCATGCATCTACTCCAGAAGGAATGAAAAGGGCTATATTGGCAGGAATAGAGACCATAGAACATGGAGATGGTGGCACTCCTGAAATTTGGAAAATGATGGCGGATAAAAACGTGTATTTATGTCCGACCCTAGCCGCTGGCGATGCCATAACACAATACAGAGGTTGGAAAAAAGGAGTAGATCCAGAACCAGATAGAATTAAGGCCAAAAGAAAGAGTTTTTCTGAGGCCTTAAATGCAGGCGTTAAGATTTGTTTTGGAGGTGACGTAGGAGTTTTTCCACATGGCGAAAATGCCCGAGAGCTAGAAATGTTAGTTGACTACGGCATGAAACCCCTGGAAGCATTAAAGGCCGCTACTTCAGTAAATGCCACCGCTTTTCATATAGACACCGAGTTTGGAAGCATAAAGTCCGGTTACTTTGCTGATATTATTGCAGTAGAAGGAGACCCAACGGTGAATATCTCAGACATTAAAACTGTAACTTTTGTGATGAAAAATGGCAAAGTCATTGATCTTAAGAAATAGTAAACTTAAGAACTTAGGCTATTAATTTAAACCAAACCAAAAAGACTAAAAAAGACCTGTTGTGCCCAAAAAATCATTTTGGTGCCATATTTGGCTGCTACGGCAGTCGAAGACTTTGAACTGTAACTGTTATTTATCATGTACATGTCCAAATAGTTTTTATAGCTTGGGTCTATTTGTGCATACTTAATTCTTTTCTTAAATGCATATTCTTTGATGCGTTCTTTTCCGTCCCAATAGATTGTTTCTGATTTGTTGTCATCAAAAACTACTTTAATTTCCACAGGAAGGGTCATGTCGCCCAAACGCTCTATGGTAAAGTTGCCGCTAGGTGTAAGCTTTCTCGCTGCATTTTTTAACTTTGTTATGGCATAGTCACAAGTTGGAGCAGAATAAACTGCTTGCTGGAAAAACCAGTCCATAGATTCATATTTTCCTTCTTTTTGAACTACTTCGTTTGTGACGTTCACAAAGTTCTGCATGTTTGGATGTCTAAATTTATAAGTATCGAAATAGGTTTTTATCACATTTTTAAATGTTTTTTCACCCAAAAGCCCTTCTAAGTTTTTAAGCCAAGTTGCTGTTTTTTGGTATGTCATTATTCCATAGGTTCCGCCCGGATATTGCCATGACTTGCGGTTAATTTCGGTAATGCTCGGATTGTCCATCGAAACATATGCCATTCTCGAGGTAGCTAAGTCATTCATGGTAAATCCAAAAAGATTTAAGGTAGAGCCATCGGGATAATATGTATCCATAATTTTGCCTTCATGAAACTGCGTAAAGCCCTCGTCCATCCACGATTCTTCAAACTCGTTTGAGGCCAAAATACCTTGGAAATATTGGTGTACAAACTCATGTATGGTAACCACTTCTGCGTATTTGCCCCATTGGCCTATACCCCAATACGATCCGCAGGTGATTAGTGTTGGGTACTCCATGCCGCCTGAGCCAGAACCAGAAAGTGAAGGATCTATTAAAGAAAGTGTTTTATGTGGATATGCACCCACGTTTTTCGCCATATAGTCCATGGCATTTTTTACAGATGAAAAATACCTTTCTACTTGATAGGCGTGCTCAGGCTGCATAAATGCTTGAATACCTGTGCCCAAATGTGAGGTTTTGAAAACTTTAAAATGTGGCGATGCCGCAAAAGCAAAGTCATGAACTTTACTTGCTTCAAAAAACAAATTTTTGGTTTTATCTTTATTGTTTGTCTCTGATTTTAGTGCTCCAGTAGCGGCAACTTTAAATTCTTTCGGGATGTTAATGTTTACTCTGTAGGTGCCAAAGTCTGCATAAAATTCAGAATGAGCATGAAACTGGTGGCAATTCCATTGAGCAGCTTGGTTGTTTTTTGATTCAAATACGCCGATTTTAGGGAACCATTGCCCAACCATAAAATAATCGTTGTTCGCCCAGCCTGTTCGTGCAAATATTTTAGGAAGTAAGGATTTGAATCCTATTTGAACTTGAATGGTTTTTCCAGGCAAAATAGGTTTTGCTAAAGCGAGGCTTATAACTGTTCGGTCTTTTGAATTCAAGTCATCAGGCTGAATGTACCTGATTTTAGAAACAAGATTTGAACTTTGGCCTATTCTTATGCTGCTCAGGTATATGTTTCCATAGTTTTTTCTTGAGGTGGTGTCTATTTTGTCTCCTCTGAGTTGTCCACCAGACTCTTTCATAAATGTAGAGTTTTCGTCCCTGAAGGCATTTAGATAGAGATGGAATTGTAGCTCTTGGGTAGGAGTATTGGTGGTGTTTGTCCACGTTATGGTCTCTTCACCTATAATGGTCTTAGTTTCAGGATTTAATTTAGCTTGGATGTCGTAATTCGCTATGTCTGTTTTTTGGGCGAATGCCGAAAAAGCGAAAAGAAAAATAAAGGTAAATCTAAAATAAGGGGCCATAAAATTGACTAATGATTTTGGAAAGCCAATTTAAGCAAAAATGAGGGAGATACGTTTAGTTTGGGCTAAGAATTAATGTTTTGGACAATCACAATATCGCTTTCCCATAAGAAGTTTTTTTAAGCGATGCTTTCTTTTTTTGTACCGGCCATTCTTGTTTTTTTTGCCTTTTTCAAAAATGCTGACTTCTTTATTTTCGGAAAAAGAGCGGTTTTCGCCCGCAAAAGCTGAAATGTTTAATACTAAAAAAAATAAAATAAATAGGCTTTTGATACGCATAATGATTATGAAACTAATGATTCGTTAATCTTCTAACGAAAAATGTGCCACTATAGTTTGTCTAAGATATTTAATGTGATTGCTTCGGGTTTTTCTATAAAATGGATTTTTGTATTGGCCCAAACATGTTTAAAAAATTCAGAATTTCTATAGGCTTCCAAATCTTTTTCTGACTGCCATTGGCTGTGCGTCATAATCACATTTGGTTTGTTTACTTCTTGTAGAAATTCTAACATTTCACAGCCGGGAAAATTCCTGATTTGGGTTTTGAATTCCTCTAAAAAACTAAGAAACTCCGAAACTTTGGTAGGGTCAAATGTGAGTTTAACTATTCTTGTAATCATTTTTATTTTAAAATAAATTAAGTTGCTCACTTACTTGTATCACCTTAGGTGCATTCACTTCTTTGCTGTTGTGATTTTTAGAACTAATGGTATTTCCGATGGTATAAGCTTTCATTTTTTTTGAATCAAAAGGCACGTAAAGCTCTTCGGCGGCAAGCTCATCATTTAGCCAAAGTTGTTCTTGTTTTTGATCCAAAAGTACAGGCATTCTTTTTTTTGTGTTGTGTATTTCTGCCATCAAGCTATTGGCCTCTGTGGTCAATATACTAAATGTATTCACAAGTTCTCCTTGGGTGTTTACATGCGAATCAAATAGGCCCGCCATAGAAAAAATGGGCATTTCGGGTACAAATATAAAATAGGGGATTTTGGTATTGCCCACAAGTTGCCATTCAAAGAAACCTGTAGAAGGCACAATACATTTCTTAGCGTTTTTAAAGGAAGGTTTTTCAGAAATAGTTTCTATGCGGGCATTCAGTGTTTTGCTTCTAATCTCTTGAATTTTAGAAGGCGAATCTGCCCAACTCGGTATTAGGCCCCAATTCATTTGTTCTATAAACTCACTTTTGATAGGGATTATTGGCCATTTCTGATATTCAAATGCGTTGGCATGAAATATTGGCTTCTGCTCACCTTTCAGTTTGGCTTTGTATTTTTTCTCCAGACTTTGTTTGTCGGTGTTGATAGAATTGTGAAAACACATTTAACTTTTATTAAGAGTTTTTGAAAGAAAAATCAGCAATAAAATGCAACCTTCGTAAAATAAAACCATCTATATACTAAACTAAAATAAATTTAAAGTTATGAAAAAAGTAATATTAATGGGCCTTTTGGTATCCATTTTTGGAATTGCAAATGCTCAAAAAGAACAAAAAAAAGAAATTAAAACCCAAGTAGAAATAACAGAGGGCTCTACTCCAGGGAAAAAACGTGTAAGAATAGAAAAAAGCATCAACGGCAAAGTGGAGATTATTGAAAAAGAAATCGACGCGAAAGATATTGAGAATGGCCAAAGTTTGACATTTATAGAAGACATACAAGACACGCTTATTCATGATATAAAAGGAGAGAAGCAAGTCAGAGTAATAATAAAAGACAGTGACGAAAGGGATTTTGAGTGGGAAGAAGACAACGATGGGGACTCTCCAAGATGGTACGGATCAAGAGATTATGCGAGAAGTAGAAAGGAAAATTACAACAGAAGAAAAGGGGAGTTTGAATTTGAAATGGAAAGGCTTCACGATAAAATGGCCGATTTGCCGAATAAGTTAAAAGGTGCGAGACTTTATGAATTAGACGATCATATTTTTAAATTTAATGATGCTGCCACCATTCGTTCGCTTGATGTTTTTACAAATAGACCTGATACGGATGTTTTAAATGTAAGATTCTATGCTCCAGGCGAAGGCGATGTAAGCATAACCGTTTTGGACTTAAAAGGGAATGTAGAAGCTAAAACCACCGCCAAAAACTTTAAAGGTGAGTATGTGGGGCAGTTAAAGCTTAAAAAAGGAGCTAAGGGAACTTATGTGGTTATAGTGGCTCAAGGTGAAGATGGACAAACAAAGAAAATCAAAATTGAATAAAAATTTCAGTACTTTGTATTGCATATTACTATATGTTTTTTATATTTGTTTTATCAAACAGAAAAGCTATGAAAAAACTATTTTTAATGCTCGTGTTATTTTTAGGAATTGGAGAGGTTCAAGCCATCGGGTTAATTGAAAATAGTAATCATTTGCGGATTGAATCTAAAAAGAAAAAGATTCAAGCTGGCGATGATAGAGATTTTTTAAAAGATTCTAATTCTGAAAAAAAAGAAGGGATCTTAGAAAAAGTCTACAACTCAGCCAAGAATATGGTCGTTAAGTTTTTTGTGCTTTTGTTTGGTGGCCTGCTCGACTTCACGTTTGAAGATAAGATTTCAGAGGTTCCGCCAAATGCAAAACAGATATATTGTGAGACTAAATCATAAAAAAAACACTTGGCAAGCCAAGTGTTTTTTTTGTTAACCATATTTTTTGAAAATTACTTTCCAAAAAGCTTAGCGAAAAATCCTTTCGCTTTTTTTGTAACTTCTTCTACAGCCTCTTCTGCCTCGTGAGCTAGTTCGCCTGCTTTGTTTTTTGCTTTGTTAAGAGCTTCTTCAGCGTCTTCTTTTAAGTCTTCAAATTTTTCAGAAGCTTCATTTTTTAGTTCATTCATTTTTTCAGAATTAACCACTTCAGAAACTTTTGCTTTTGCTGAATTAAATGCCTCAGTGGCTTCATCCGCTAGCTCAGAAGCCTTCGCTTTTGCTTCTGTAAACTTTTCAGTAGCTTCAGCTTTGATTTTATCCGTATCTACCATTCCCGAAACCTTTTCTTTGGCAGCATTAAATGCCTCAGAAGCATCTTCAGCCAGCTCAGATGCTTTTTCTTTTGCTTCAGCAAATTTCTCTGCTGTTTCTTCTTTAATATCAGATATTAATTCAGCTGCTTCTTCTTTTGCTTCTGAAAGTTTTTCAGAGGCTACTTCTTTTGCTTTCGATGCCATATCAGCGGCTTGATCGGTAAGGTCTTTTTTGTTTTCTTCCATTTGATTTGATTTGTTTTATTACAAAAATACAAAACTTTAGATTAAATATTTTAATCTAATTACCTCTTTTTCAGACAAAAATCTCCATTTTCCTCTAGGTAAATCTTTTTTAGTTAAACCTGCATATGTAGTTCTGTCAAGTTTTAAAACTTCATAACCAAGGCTTTCAAATATTCTTCTAACAATTCTGTTTTTACCACTGTGAATCTCTATCCCAATAACCTCAGCGTCAGGGGTAACCGCAGAAAGCTCGTCTGCTTTCACAATACCGTCTTCTAGCTCAACTCCAAGCAAGATTTGGTCAAAATGCTCGTTGGTTAAAGGTTTGTCTAATTCTACTTGATATATTTTTTTGATATCGTTAGTAGGGTGCGACAGCTTATCGGCAAGTTCTCCATCGTTAGTCATCAAAAGGAGCCCTGTGGTTGCCCTGTCTAGTCTTCCAACTGGGTAAATACGCTCTTCGCAAGCATTGTTAACCAGTTCCATAACTGTGCGTCTTCCTTCGGGATCGTCAGTAGTGGTTATAAAATCTTTTGGTTTGTTTAGCAAAAGATACATCAGTTTTTCTCTGTTAAGTATCTTACGTCCATATTTTACTACGTCAGAAGGCTGCACTTGGTAGCCCATTTCTGAAATGGTTTTGCCGTTTACCGTGATTTGCCCCGAAGCTATAAATTCATCTGCTTCTCTTCTTGAGCACAATCCTGCATTTGCTATGTATCTGTTAAGTCTGATTGAATCTACTTTAGATTCGTTTTTTTCTACTTTTTGTCTCACTTTTGGAGGTAAATGCGACTTTAGTCTTTCTTCGCTGTAGTTTGGAGCCCTTTTAGGGCCTACTTGGCGGTCTTCCCATTTGGCTTTAAGGCCTTGGTTTTTCGAAAATTCTTTATCAAAACCAGGTTTTTTATCAGAATCGTATCTTCCTGTAGATGGATAATTTCTTTTAAAATTCCCTCTTTCGTCTACTCTTCTAAATTCGCCTTTTTCGTCTCTTTTAAAATCGCCTCTGCTGCTGTCTCTTTTAAAATTCCCTCTAGCTTCTTCTCTTTTAAAGCCTCCTCTTGAGTCGTCTCTTTTGAAATCTCCTCGCGATTCATCTCTTTTAAATCCGCTCGTAGGTCCTTTTCCATCAAATCTTGACGGACGGTCGCTGCTTGGCTTTCTGTCGTTTGATCCTTCAAATCTCTTTGGTCTGTCGTTTGAGTCAGATCTAAAATCATTAGAGAATCTATCGCTCGAAGGTTTTTTGTCAAATGATCTGTCGTTGTTTCCGCCGTATCTTGGCGATCTGCCTTCGTCTCTGCCTTTGGGTCTGTTAGAGTCAAAACGAGAAGGTCTGTCTCCAGATGGTTTTCTGTCAGAATCAAAACGTGAAGGTCTATCTCCCGATGGTTTTCTGTCAGAGTCAAAACGAGAAGGTCTGTCTCCCGATGGTTTTCTATCTGAACCACCTCTGTTACCGTCAAACTTTGAAGGTCTGTCGTCTCTGCTTCCCTCAAACCTTTGGGGTTTATCAGAGACTTTCCTAGTATTGTCGCTGTCAAATTTCCTAGGCCTTTTACTGTCAGGTTTGCTTGAACCTCCTGATAGGTTTTTTCTTCCGAATGGTTTGTCTTTCATTTTCTTTGCAATATCACTACTGTATTTAAGCTTGCAATTTAATTTAAAATCAGCGATTTATGCCTTATTTGCTTATTATTTTGTTTGGTTAAAGATTGAAATACAATTAAATAGAGAAAATATACAAATACTTACCGTTTGTCCATTCGGGTAGCCTATCTTACGTGAAAGATTGATATTTATCCGAATTCACTTTCGGGTGGCCCACGAAACCTTAACTTTGATAAAAAAAATATTATTCATTCAATTAAATCACTAATAACATGTATTCAATTTTAGCCGTAACCCTATTGATTGTGGTGGTAATCACCATGTCAGTTAAAGTTGTGCCCCAGCAAAGAGCTTATATTATAGAGCGACTCGGAAAGTTTAACGGCGTTTTGCAGCCGGGCATTACTTTTATCATGCCTTTTTTAGACAGAGTGGCGTATAAACATTCATTAAAAGAACAAGCATATGATATTCATGAACAAATTTGTATAACACGTGATAACGTGCAAGTACGTGTAGACGGTGTGATTTTTTTACAAGTAGTAGACCCTCAAAAAGCCTCGTATGGTATTAACGATTACGTTTTTGCGGTAACGCAGTTGGCTCAAACCACTATGCGTAGCGAAATAGGAAAAATAGACCTGGATAAGACTTTTGTGGAGCGTATGATCATCAACACGGCCGTGGTAGCCGCTATTGACGAGGCTGCTATAGGTTGGGGAGTAAAAGTACTTCGATATGAAATAAAGAATATTTCGCCTCCCGCTACGGTTTTACAGGCCATGGAAAAACAGATGCAAGCCGAAAGAGAGAAAAGATCTGTGATTTTGGAATCAGAAGGTAAAAAACAGTCGGCTATCAACATGGCTCAAGGAGAAAAAGAACGCGTAGTGTTGGAGTCAGAAGGTCAAAAACTTTTGCAAATAAATAGGGCAGAAGGTGAGGCTCAAGCTTTGAGAGCGGTAGCAGAAGCAACTGCAGATTCTATTCGTTTGGTAGCAGATTCTATTCAAACTAAAGGTGGTTTAGAGGCGATTCAACTTAAAGTAGCCGAAAACTATATTGAGCAATTTGGAAAAATAGCGAAAGCTTCAAATACAATGATTTTGCCTTCCAATATGGCCGATATGGCTGGGGTTATTGCCACAGCAATGAATGTGATTAAACAAGAAAATAGCAAATAATATGGATATGTCTGCCGCAAGTACTTGGGTAGTGTTGGGAGTAATATTACTCATAATTGAAATTATTTCAGTTTCATTTTACTCGGTCTTTTTCGGAATAGCAGCAATCATCGTTGGGCTTTTGACTTATATGGGCGTCTTCGACGACTTGCCTACACAAGTGGGCGTTTTTGGATTGGTATCGCTGCTGAGTTTATATCTTTTTAGAGAAAAATTCATGGATGCATTCCTAAAAAAAGGACAAACATTTACTGAATTTGTAGACGAGCACGCCATAGTTTCTTTAGAGATTGGTGCAGATTCAGAAGGTAAGGTTTTTTACAGAGGTACCGATTGGATTGCCCTCGAAAAAAACGGAAAAGCAATAGCCGCAAACGCGAAAGTGGTTATTCGAAAAATAGATGGAATTAAGCTAATTGTAGAAGAAATTTGAAATAAAAAAATCATTAAAACATAATAGGCCTCCGAGAAATCAGAGGCCTATTTTTATTTTTAACCAAAAAGATGATTTATAATTTTAATCTATAAATCTTTTTACGATTGGCTGATAGCTGTCTATGCGGCGATCTCTCAAAAAAGGCCAAGTGGTTCTGTAGTATTCGGTTTTTGAAATATCTATCTTCTCCACGTGGGTTTCTTCCTTATCGTGCGATGCCAAATACAGGAGCCTTCCATGCGGATTTGCTACAAACGAGCCACCCCAAAACTGCTGATTGGCTTCTACGCCTACACGGTTTACAGATACCACATAAACGCCATTTGCCACAGCGTGTGAGCGTTGTATGGTCTGCCAAGCCTCATATTGCTCCTGATTTATTACGGGGTCTTTTTCGTCCATATCCCAGCCGATGGCAGTTGGAAAAAATAGAATTTCAGCACCCATCAAAGAGGTGATTCTTGCCGCCTCGGGGTACCATTGATCCCAGCAGATAAGCACGCCTATTTTGGCAAACTTTGTTTCAAAAACCTTATAACCTAAATCGCCCGGAGTGAAATAAAATTTTTCAAAATACCCCGGATCGTCTGGAATGTGCATTTTACGGTATTTTCCAAGATATTCACCGTCGGCGTCAATTACCGCAGTGGTGTTATGGTAAAGTCCCTGTGCTCTTTTTTCAAATAAAGAGGCAATAATAACTACCCCAAGTTCTTTGGCTAAAGGCTGTAAAAGGTCCGTAGTTGGCCCTGGGATAGCCTCTCCTAATTTGAAATTCTCATGGTCTTCTACATCACAAAAATACAGCGAGGTAAATAACTCTTGCAGGCAAATTATTTGAGCACCCTTCGCAGCGGCTTCTTTGATTTTCAAAATTGCCTTGTCTTTATTTTGTTGCACATCTGAGTCACAGCTCATTTGTACCAAACCTATATTAATATCTTTCATTGTCATGTTTTTTTGTTCAAAATTTAACTTTAAATCTTTCTCCAAGTTCAAGCAGACTCTCTACCACTTTTTCGTTTAGTGGCAAACCACTTATTTCTCTTTCGGCCTTAAAGTTTCGCTCTTGATCTCCCGGAATCTGAACGGGGTTATCGTCAATATGTTTGGCAGACCTAAATCTGTTTATCCAAATATCCATATTTTGTTTAAAATCTTCTTTAGGCCTAAATCCGTCAATTCGCATCGCTCCCAAAAAATGGCCTGTGCCTTTGCCCACTTCTTGGGCAGTTACATCATGAAAACCCGCAGTGGCAAATGGCGGAACCCACGGTCCAAAATTGGCACCTGAAAGTACACCCGAAAGTATGTCTACTACTGCTCCTAAGCCGTAGCCTTTGTGGCTCCCGTGTTCTCTGTCTCCACCAAGAGGCAAAAGTCCGCCGCCTTCTTTTACTGCATTTGCGTTATCTGTTGGGTCGCCATTTTCGTCTTGCACCCAGCCTATAGGTGCTTTTTTGCCTTGTCTTTGTAATATTTCCATTTTGCCGTAGGCTACGGCTGTGGTAGCAAAGTCAGCCAAGAAAAACGGCTCTTTGTCGGCAGGTATGGCTACTGCTATTGGGTTTGTGCCCAAAAGTTTTTCTTTCGAAAAAGTAGGTACAACCAATGGAGCCGAGTGCGTCATGGCCCAGCCAATCATATCGTCAGAAACTGCCAATGCGGCATGATAACCTGCAATGCCAAAATGGTTGGAGTTTTGGACCGAAACCCACCCGCTACCTACTTTTTTGGCTTTCTTTTTGGCCACTTGCATAGCATACGGAGCCACTACTAGCCCAAGTCCGCGGTCGCCGTCAATAGTGGCTGTGCTGGGTGTTTCGTGTATTATTTTTATGTTTGGAGTAGGGTTTAGGCGGCCGTGGTCATATAGTCTCACATAACCCGCAAGGCGAGCTACACCGTGTGAATCCACACCGTTTAGGTCGGCATTAATGAGTACATCGGCAGCCAACTTTGCGTCTTTGGTACTGCAGCCCAACGATTTAAATATTTTCTCTGTAAATTTTCTTACTTTTTCTGAAGCGAACATCCTGTCTGATTTTGTGTGACAAAATTATTAAATTAAAAAGTAAGTAGCTAAAATGGGCAAAAAGATTACGGCTAATTGATGCATTTTTTTGGTTTTTAACGTTATTTGTTTAAAAATATACGTTTATGAAATTATTATTTTCAATTGCTCTGCTTTCGAGCTTACACACTTTTTCTTTTGCACAATATCAAAAAAATGCGACTCCCAATATTGAACGCGTTACCGTGTTTTTAAACCAAGCACAAATAGAAAGTTCGTACGCTGGGAATTTAACGGCCGGCAGTACCAAAATAGTTTTAGATAATATTGCCAATACCATTGACCCAAATAGTATTCAGGTGGGCGGGCAAGGTGATTTTACGCTTTTGGGTGTGAAATACAAACCGAATTTTCTTAACGCAAAAGCTTCCGTTTTGAAAGACTCAATAGATATGGTAAAGTCGGACATAGAAAACCTGGATATGCTGCTAAATGTGGCCTTAAACGAGGAACGTATGATTATGGCGAATGCCAGCATCAAAAGTGAAAAAGATGGGGTTTTACCCGAAGATTTGAAAGAAATGATTGAATTTTTTAGAACAAAACTTACGGAAGTTGGAGCAAGAAAACTTCAGATTACAAGACAAATAGAGCCGCTTAAAGACAAAAAAGCACGCTTAGAAAAACAGCTTAGCCAAGACCCTTCTTTGAGAATGCCTTTGGGACAAATTGAACTTTCGGTTTCAGCAGTTAAAAATACTAATGCCAAGATATCGATAACATACATTGCCCGAAATGCTGGTTGGTCGCCCAACTACGATATTCGAGTAAAAGACACAAATAGCCCAGTTAATTTGACTTATAAGGCCAGTGTATACCAAAATACGGGTATTGATTGGAAAAACGTGAAGCTTTCGCTTTCTACCTCAAATCCGTCTCAGTCAGGTCAAAAGCCTGAGGTTTATCCGCAATATTTAAGTTTTTATCAGCCCAATATGATGCGTGCTATGAGAAAGTCTGAAGAAGGAGTAGCAATGGCTCTAGAGTCAGCACCAATCGCAGATATGGCCACTGCAGCCAATATCGTGGAAATGGTTGAAACTTCTATGAGCGTAAATTTTCAAATTCAAGTACCATACAATATATTGAGTGGAGTTGGTCCAGAGCTAGTAGAAGTTAGAAATTATACGGCCAATGCGGCATACAATAATATCGCAGCTCCCAAATACGATAATGCAAGTTTTTTGACTGCGGATATTTTAGAATGGGAAAAATTGAAGTTGCTTTCGGGCGAAGCCAATGTATATTTTATGGAAAAGTTTTTGGGTAAAACATACATAAACGAAAGTAGCGTAGATAATAAGTTAACAGTAAGCTTGGGCAGAGACAATGGCATTAATACCAAAAGAGAAGAATTAGAAAAGTATAAGTCTAGAAAGACTTTCGGATCGAATGTAAAAGAATCGTTTGGTTATAAAATCACAATTAAAAACACTAAGAATGTTGCCGTTGATTTAATCGTGGAAGATCAAGTGCCCGTATCTCAAGACAGTGATATAGAAGTCAGTTTTGATGGAAGCGAGGGAGCAACGCTTGACGCCGCTACCGGAAAACTGAAATGGACAATAAACTTGGCACCTGGAGCAAGTAAAGAAATAGAATTTGGTTACACAGTGAAATATCCGAAGGATAAAAGAATTAATAATTTATAAGAATAATGGAAGCCAGACTAAGGAGGTTGTTGAATAAGTTTTTAGGATTTTTTGTGCGTGGGCTGCTCTTTGTGGCTCCGGTGGGTTTTACTATGCTTATTTTGTACAGTGCCTTCGATTTTGTAGATAGCTTAGTCAGAATTAAGTTTAGCCTTGATCCTGCCACTCGTCAAGAATTTTTTATACCAGGTTTAGGTTTCGTAATAGTGATTGCGGGTACTGCTTTAATCGGTTTTGTATTTACGGTTTTACTTCCTCAGACCATTCAAAACTGGCTAGAAAACGGTATAAAAAATTTACCTCTCGTAAAAATCTTTTATTCAGCTTTCAAAGACCTAATTTCGGCTTTTGTAGGAGATAAGAAAAAGTTTAAGCAAGGGGTTTTGGTTACTTTAAATAAAGAAAATAGCATAAAAAAAATGGGTTTTTTGACTCAAGAAAACCTAAATATGATAGATTTGCCCGATATGGTTTCTGTATATTGCCCCCATAGTTACGCGTTTTCGGGCGATATGTTTATAGTGCCGAGGGACCAAGTGCAGCTTTTGAATCTTTCGAGTGCCGAGGTTATGAAAATCATAGTGTCGGGAGGCGTATCATTTAGTGAAAATAATTAACATGAAAATAATTTTAGCATTCTTTTTCTTGACGCTTGGCGTTGCTTTTGCTCAAGAACCACATCAGAAAAAAGCCAAAAGTGTGGATGAACTTTTAGAAGTTCATAACCCCAATCAATATCAAGCTATTCAAAAAAAAGCGAACTATTTAGTGATAGATAGACTCACCGCTCACAAAAGAACACGACTATATGAAGGCGATGTTTTTAGATTTAAAACAAATACAGGCATAGTTTTTCAAGAGGAAATATCTGAGATAACAGATTCTACTTTCTCTATATATTATTATGACCAAATGGATCGCCACCTCAAAACATTTACTTTTAGACCCGATGAGATAACCAAATATTACAAAAGAACCCACGGTGAAAAATTTCGTTGGGGGCTTTCTTGGGGAAGTTTAGGGGCGTTTGTGCCACTGGCTTACGACTGGATCTACTATAAAGTTCCTCCAGCTCAAAACCGAGGTGCGTTGATTGGGATTCCGCTTATACAAGCTGCCAATATTTTAATCATGAATAGAAACCGATATTTTAACGGGAAGCGATTCAACGAAAACACCCAACTAAAGATTTTTAAAGGACGTTAAAGTTCTTTTTTTTGTTTAAGATTTTAAAAAGGGCTTTCATTTTGTGCTTTTTCAAAAAAGCTTATCGATTTGCTAGTCTTTGAATTATCTTTGCGATTCAATTCAAAAATTGCCTGCATGCAAAAGATTCTACTGAAAAACAACCAAAGAGAAATAAAAGAAACCATTAAACTGGCGGCGTCAAAAAGCGAAAGTAACCGTGCGTTAATTATAAATGCCCTTTCGGGTGGAAATGGAGATCTTCAAAATTTAGCCTCAGCAAGAGACACCCAAACCATGATTAGGCTGCTGAAGTCAGAAGACGCTGTGGCTGACGTGCTAGATGCGGGTACTACTATGCGGTTTCTGACGGCGTATTTTTCGGTTACTAATCAAACCAAAACCATGACAGGTACCCCACGTATGTGTGAGCGTCCGATTGGGATTTTGGTAGATGCACTTAGAACCATTGGTGTGGAGATAGAATATGTAAATAAAGAGGGCTATCCGCCTTTAAATATTAAAGGTTTTGGAACCCAAAAATCAGACGAAATTTCGATAAGAGGTGACGTCAGCAGTCAGTTTATTTCTGCAATGCTCATGATTGGGCCATTGCTACCAAATGGTTTGGTGATAAACCTAACGGGCGAAATTGGCTCTATTCCATACATTCAGATGACTATCCGACAAATGGAGGCATTTGGTGTGGAGGTTACCGAAGACTGGGATAATAAAAAGCTAAGCGTAAAGCCCCAAACCTATAAAACTACGGCGTATCAGATAGAATCTGATTGGTCTGGGGCGTCATATTGGTACAGTGTGGTGGCTTTGGCTCAAGATCCCAATACCGTTATAGACCTGTTGGGCTTGAAAGAGAACTCTTTGCAAGGCGATAGTGCAATAGTGGCCATAATGGAGCAATTAGGCGTTAAAAGTACCTTTAATGCTACTGGTGTGGTGCTAACTAAGATTCCAGCTGAAAGCCATATTTCGTGGGACTTTACTAACTGTCCGGACTTGGCCCAAACCGTGGCTGTGGTAGTAGCTGCTTTAGATATCAAATCGAGTTTTACGGGTTTAGAAAGCCTTAAAATTAAAGAAACGGACCGTGTGCTTGCTCTACAAAATGAATTGAAAAAGATAGGTTCTGACCTAATAGAAGTAGAGGCTAAAGTAAGATACGAAGTGCAAAGAGTTGCTCCAAGAGACCTATCGGCGGTTCCGATTATAGATACCTATGACGATCACCGCATGGCCATGGCTTTTGCCCCGTTGGTAATGCAGCAAGACGTAATCATTGAAGAGCCGGGTGTGGTGGCCAAGTCTTACCCGAGTTTTTGGGAGGATATGAGTAAAATAGTGGAAATAGAAAATTTAGATTAAGATGAAGAGGTTTTTGTTTTGTATAGTTTTTTTAGGAATAATGAATCAAGTTTCTGCTCAGGTGGGTGGTATAGATTCTGTAAAAGTAGAAGTGCCAGCTGAGTTAATCCGAAAAACATACAAAATGGAACTGCCCAAAGGATGGCGTGTGCAAGATGGCTGCAAAGACGAATTGTGCAGTTTGCTTTCTCCAGCAGATACACTTTCTTATTTTGATAGATTTACAGAAAATATCAACATTACCGTAAATAAACTACCAAGTGCAAGTTATACGGTTGATAAATATGCGAGTTATTCTATTTCGTATTTGCCAAAAGTAGTGAAAGGCTTTAAACTTATTTCTAAGAAGAAATTGAAATCAAACGTGTACTTGATTGAATATACCGGAGAAAAAAGCAATTTCAATCAGACTTGGAAGCAATATTATTACGTAAAAAACAGCAAAGTGTTTATCGTAACATTTGCCTCAGAAGCCAAAAACTATGACTACTATTTGCCTATCGTAGAGGCTTCTTTAAAGAGTTTTAGGTTGTTGTAGTTTTTTTTAATCAAAAAATAAATACAGTTGGGTTCTCTAAGGTTTAAGATTTTAGCAGAACTAAATATTGTCAAATATATACATCATGTCCGTTTTACGCTTACAGCTGCCTACTGACCCTCGTTGGGTAAATATTGTAGAGAAAAATATTGAAGAGATTCTCTCTGATCATGCTTGGTGCGAGCAAAAAGCAGCTACCAATGCGATCACTATTGTAACTAATAATTCTGAATTTCCGGACTTGGTTACGGATTTGTTGGCTTTGGCCAAAGAAGAGATAGAGCATTTTCAGATGGTACATGAAATCATCAAGAAAAGGGGCTTGACGCTTTCAAGAGAGCGTAAAGACCATTATGTGGGCGAGTTGGCTCAATACATGAAAAGAAGCAGCGATGGCACGCGTGTGTCAGGTTTGGTAGAGCGTTTGCTTTTTTCAGCCATGATAGAAGCTCGAAGTTGTGAAAGATTTAAGGTACTTTCGGAAAATATTCAAGATGAAGAGTTAGCCAAGTTTTACAGAGAACTAATGGAAAGTGAAGCCGGACATTATACCACATTTATAACCTATGCCCGCAAATACGGAAAAGGAATAGATGTAGAAAAACGCTGGAGAGAATGGATTGCTTTTGAGGCTGAAATAATTGCCAACTATGGCAAATCAGAATCCATTCATGGATGATTATTGAAAAGATTTAGAATAGGAATTAAAAGCAAAAAAACCGCCGAGGCGGTTTTTTTATTATAAAAGAGATGGGGAAATTATCATGTAGTATTATTTCGCGTCTACTCTAACAGCTATTCTTCTGTTTTGAGCTCTTCCTTCTTCTGTATCGTTTGAGGCCACTGGGTGTTGGTCACCATATCCTTCAGCTGATAATCTCGAAGCCGCAATTCCCTTAGCTACTATAGCCGCCATTACTGCTTTTGCTCTGCTGTCTGATAGTTTTAGGTTACCTTGTGCATTTCCAGTATTGTCTGTATATCCACCGATTTTCATTTTTACGTTTGGATAAGCCTTCAATATTTCTGAGATATTGCTCACTTGCTCCATTGATTCTTCAGTTAAGTTAGAGCTTCCTGTTGCAAAGTTTATTCTGTCAAAATTTAACCATTTGTCAGTTGATATCGGGGCCGAAGCGTCGTCCAAAAACTTGATTAGTTTATTTTCAACTCCCATTTCAGGTATGTTTAATTCCATTCCATTAGGTAGTTTTCTTTTGAAAAACGCTCCTAATGAAGCAAGCCCGTCTTGAACTGCAGATGCTGAGTTTTCTACTACACTTGTAGCCGAGTCAGTTACTGCTATTGCCGAATTCTTTGCGTCTGTTGCTGCTTCTTTTACATCGCTGCTACAGCTTCTCCAGAAAAACAACGCCGCCAATATCGCTAATGCTCCAAGTATAAGTGGCATCCAGTTTTTTGATTTCACTTCACTTTCTACCGAATTTGCTGCTGCAGAAACTTTACTTGCTCCCGAAGAAAGCATATTTCCAAAACCTAAAGTAGAAGCAAGGCCAGTTGGCAATGCAGATGAAACGATGTCTTTTTGGCTACTTAATAAACTCGATAAGCCAGATAATCCCAATCCTTCAGATTTTACTTTTTTGCCTAAAATTCCCATAACTACGGGTGCCAAAAAACTAAAAATTGAAGCAGTAGAAGTGTTTTTCATACCCACAAAACTACCCACGGCATTCATTATTGAATTTGAGTTGTTGCCAAGTAGACTTGAAATCAAAGATGAACCACCCACCATTAGGTCTTCAGATTGGTTTTTGTCGCCCAGTACGCTTCCCAAATTGTCTAATACGCTAGTGTTTGTGTTGTTGGTTAAAAGTCCCATTAAGCTCGAAAGACCTGAATCACTCGATCCTTTTTGAAGGATTCCGCCCATCAAAGCCGGAAGGGCAGTTCCGATTGCTTTGCTCACTAAAGAAGAGTCCTCGTTAATGCTTCCTGCTACTTTAGAAATTACTGCGTCTGTCAAATACCCTTTTGCTAAATCAAGAATGTTAAATGCCATTTTTATAAAGTGTTTATTTTTTTGAAAGTTAAAAATGATTAAAGTTTTTAATCACTATTGATACGGCATAAAATGGAAAAGTAACAGAGGTGAAAAAGTATTTTCAAAAAAAGAGGGGTGAAATCTCTTAATTTAGAATCTTAAATTTATAGCTTTTCATTGAAAGGCTTGATAGTAAGTGGTTTGAGTTTTAAGTAGGCGAGGCTATTTTATTTAACTGCCCAAAAAGGCTAATAAAAGTATCAATATATTCCTGTAGATAGCTATAATTGAGCTTTTCTTTCTATTAATAGGTTTATACATTGTGGGACAAATGTTCTTTTTGAACCATCAAATTAATACATTTTATGATGAAAAGTATTACTACGACTGCGGCAAAAAGTAGTCTTTATTTTACCCTAAAAAAAAGCAAAAAGTTTTTTAATAATAAATGAAATGAGGAGATATTTCAAGAAATACAATACATGAAAAGAAAGACTTGAAGGTAAAATCTCGGAACTAGAAAAGTCAAAAAGCTAGTAAGAGTTTTTTTGAAAATATTGTGAAAGTAAATAGGGTTGTGGTTAAATGTGAATTATTTTTCAGACTTTTCTTGAGTCATTTGAGATAAATGTAAAACCTAATTTGATTCCAAAAACCAAATTAGATTTTACACCTCACTTTATTTATTCGTGATAAAATACGCGTTTTACACGTTCGCTCACGCTTGTCAATATTTCGTAAGGAATAGTTTCGATAGTCTCAGAAAGCTCAAATATGGTAGGAGACTTTCCAAAAATAACCACTTGGTCACCTTCTTGGCATTTGGCTTCGGTTACGTCTACCATGGTCATGTCCATGCATACATTTCCTACCACCGGACATAGTACGCCGTTAACCATTACTTTGCCTGCTCCTCTGCTAAATCCACGGTCAAAACCGTCTGCATAACCAATCGCAATAGTCGCAATTTTGGTTTCTTTTTCTATCACACCTCTTCTGCCATAGCCTACGGTATCACCCGCTGAAAGCGTTTTTATTTGCGAAATTGTGGTTTTGAGTGTTCCCACTACTTCAAGTGCGTTTTGTTCCATTCCCGATGACTCCACGCCATAAAGTCCAATGCCTAGTCTTACCATGTCAAACTTAGCTTCTGGATATCGGATAATACCCGCAGAGTTGCAAATGTGGCGGAGTGGTTGGTATCCCAAGTTGGCAATAATGCGGTCGGATAGTTCGGTGAACTTCTGAATCTGAGATTTAGAAAACGAAACATGTTCGGCTTCATCAGCTCCTACTAGGTGACTAAATATACTGCCTACCTTTAGGTCCAAATCCTGGTTTAATAAGCCTTGGAGTTCTGTTAAGTCTTGCTCAATAAATCCAAGCCTGTGCATACCTGTGTCAATCTTCAGGTGGATTGTCTTTTTGGTTTTTGGAAATGCGTTTTGCTTAAATTTCAAAAATGCCTGCAACAATTTTATGCTATATATCTCTGGCTCAAGGTCATATTCAAAAAGCTTATGAAAGGTCTCTGGCTCGGCATTAAGCACCATTATGGGCAATTTTATGCCGTTTTGTCTTAGGCTTACGCCTTCGTCTGTATAGGCCACAGCTAGGTAGTCTACACGGTGATATTGCAGCCAACTGGCTACTTCGGTGCTTCCGCTTCCGTAGGCAAAAGCCTTCACCATCACCATTATTTTGGTAGATGAGCCTATTTTATTTCGGTAAAAATTCAGGTTATGAGTCAGGGCATCGAGGTTAACTTCAAACACAGTGCCATGTACCTTCATGACCAGTTTGTTCACGATTCTTTCGAATGCAAACGGACGAGCACCTTTCACAAGTATCAAATTGCTCTGTAAGCTTTCGAAGTCAAACAGATTTAAAAAATCGTCTGTGCTTGTATAAAACTGAGCAGGTTGTGTGCTTATTTTATCAAAGAGTTTTTTGTGCTTCGATATCGTAGTACCTACCGCTATTAACCTATTTAGATGCTGTGATTTTAATAAGTCAGCTAGGTTTTTGTATAATTCTTTCTCAGGTATTCCTGTTTGGAGAATGTCGCTTATTATCAAGGTTTTGTCTCTGCGGGTTTGGTGCTGACTCATAAAGTTTAGAGCCATTTTTAAACCACCTAAGTCGTTGTTGTAGGTGTCGTCTATCACGTAGTTATTGTTAGAACCTTGTTTAAGTTCTAATCGCATTGCTACGGGTTTTAGTTGTTTAAACCTTTCTAAAAACTCCGGGATGTCTATTTCTAAATGTCCTTCAAAGTGCATGTATAGTGCTGTATAGGCACAATGAATGGCGTTTTCTACAGAGGCATGGTCATTAAACGGTAAGTCGAAAGCGAAAGATTCGCCGCTGTAATATAATGTTACAGAGGTTCCAAAAGAGTTTTGGATAGTTTCTACACAGTTGGGTCCAACTGCGGTGCTGCTCCAGCCCAAAAGTTTTATTTTTGGATTTACTGCCATCAAAAAAATACTCAGTTCTTCGCTTATTTCTTGGTAGTCTTTACAGAAAACCAATACTTTGCTTTTTTTGAAAAGCCTTAATTTTTCTGTTATTTTTTGTTTTAAAGATCTAAATCCTTCGTTATGTGCTGAGCCAATGTTTGTAAAAATGCCAATCTCTGGTTTTATTATTTCTTCGAGGTTTTGCATTTCGTTTTGCATCGAAATACCCGCCTCAAAAATCCCAAGATTGTGCTTTTTACTCATTTCCCATACCGAAAGTGCTACTCCAATCTGAGAATTATAGCTTCGTGGCGACTTAATGATTTCAAAATACGGCTCCAATAAAAAGCTCAACCACTCTTTTACTATGGTTTTTCCATTGCTACCGGTTATGCCCACAACCGGGTATTTGTGTTGCTTTCTTTTGGTAGCAGCTAGGTTTTGCAAAGCCTTTATGGCATTTTGAACCACCCATATTTCGGCATCCGTACTTTCTAAAAAAGCTTTAAGCGGTTCGTTGGTTTCAAATGAGTTTTTCTCAATTATAAACTCTCTTATTCCTTTTTCGTAAAGGTCTTGTATGAAATTGTGCCCGTCGTGTCTTTCTCCCTTAATAGCCACAAAAATACTATTTGAAGGATCAGATAAAAATCTACTGTCGGTCAAAATTATTTGGGCATGGGGTGTTATAGGCCCAGATTTTAAAAGCATGGTAACGTATATTTTATTCGAATTTATTTTTAGCAGAAATGAAACCTTCAATCAAAGATTCATATTCGTTTTTTTCTTTTTCTATTTTTTCAGAAGTCCATTCCAACTCTGTTCCTATTAGTTGGGCAACGGTGGGTGTCATGGTCTTGGTCAGGTTCCAATCTAATATTTCAACGCGGATTCTTCTCGCCAAATAGTCTCTTGGCTTCTCTACCATTTCATATCTACTTCCGTAGGTAACTTCGGCTTTGAGATAGGGGTAGCCCTCTATTATTTTTTCTCCTAATGCTTTGTCAGAAGCTGCTATTTTTAAAACCTCAGTGGCTTGGTCGCCATAGGTTGACCATAGATGCTCCAAAGTTTCCGTTTCGATATTTGAGTTCGACTTCAAAAAGCTTTCTTTGTTAAGCTGCTGATTTTGTGCTCCCCAAAGTTTATGAAAATGCGTAGAAGACTCTTTGTTGTTTTTCAAAATAGCACCTACTTTGTTTACTGTATCTTCGGCCATCAGTCGGTAAGTGGTCCATTTGCCTCCTAACAAACTTATCAAGCCTGATGCTTCATCTATTTCTACCTCGTGGTCTCTCAGTAATCCTTTTGTTTCGTTTTGGTTATTGGTTTTTGCCGAAAGCAGTGGTCTCACGCCTCCAAAGCCCGATTTGATGTCGTCTTCAGTAGGCATTTTTCTCAAGAAAGGAGTGAGGGTTTCTAATAAAAAGTTAACCTCTTCTTTTATCAAAAGTGGCTCTTTTTCAAGGTTTTTATAAGGTGTATCTGTAGTACCTACCATCACCTCAGATTTAAATGGAATTACAAATACGAGTCTGCCGTCTTTGGTTTTTGGAATCAACATGGCCTTTTCGCTATCGAAAAATTCTTTAGGCAGCATGATGTGAACTCCTTTGGCAGGTTTTATTCTGGTTTCTTCGGCCGGATTGGCCATTAGTCTAATATGGTCAGAAAATGGCCCTGTGCAGTTTATGAAAACCTTACTTTTTATCGCGAATGATTGGTTATTTACGGTGTCTTTTACTAAAAGCTCCGTTAGCTTTCCAGCTTCGTTTTTAACAAAACTTTGAGCCTCTACGTAGTTTGCTACTACGGTGCCTTTGGCGTGTGCGGCCTGCACGAGTGCCATCACATAGCGGGCGTCATCGAGTTGTCCATCATAATAGATTACGCCTGAATTTATCTTTGGATTAAGACTCGGAGCAAGCCTTAAAGTTTCGCTTTTAGACAACCATTCGGCTTTGGGTAAATGGTCGTTTTTAGCAAATAAGCCATATAGTTTTAAGCCAATGGTGTAGTAAAGGCCTTCTATCCAGCTAAATACGGGGGTGATTATGCCCAAAGGCTTGGCCAAGTGTGGTGCGTTTGCCAATAAATACTGACGCTCGGCAAGTCCGTGTTTTACTTGCTTTAGAGAGCTGGGTTCTAGTTTTTTAAATGCTTGTTCTAAGTACCTAACTCCACCATGAATCAGCTTGGTAGACTTCGATGAGGTTTCAGAACTAAAGTCAACTTTCTCAATCATTGCCACTGAGTAGCCTCTCAAAATAGCATCTAGTGCCACTCCGGCACCGCTAGCACCTGCACCTATTATACATATATCAAAATTCTCCGTTTTTAGTTTTTCTAACTGGCTATTTCTTTGCATTCTTAAATGGGGTAATCTGCTTTTTTGATATAAATATATGAGCTCAAAATAAATTTTATCTTTTCGAGTAATTGACCAATTTTTTAAGAAATAAGTTTTAAAAAGGGTGTTTATTTTAATAAAACCACAAAAGTATTTCTCATTTGTAAAATTATTCTAGGAAATCTTGACTTGCAACTTTTTGAAGGTATTCAGCTCAATTAAAATAAATATCATTTTTGCTTTTTGATTTATGGCTCTCAGTTAAACGCTTAAGTAGATTTTGTTTAAAAAACTGATGGATATCATGTTTTGTAGCTTAGTATATCATGTTTTATTTTTTTTTGGAGCCTTAGTTTTGGGTCGTTAAAAAGTTTACAAAAATCATTTATAAGCTATGCGATTAAATTTTAAACCACTATTTAGTTCAGACACATCCCAATCTTCGGGAGGCCTAGAGGGTTTCTATTATGACAATAAGATTGTGAAAGCATTCATTATTGTGACCATAATTTTCGGAGTTGTGGGTATGCTAGCTGGACTTACAGCAGCCACTCAGCTGTTTTGGCCAGCAGCCAACATGGACCTTCCTTATACCACATTTGGTAGAGTAAGGCCACTTCACACCAATGCCATCATATTTGCCTTTGTAGGTAATGGTATGTTTGCAGGTATTTATTACTCAACACAGCGTTTGCTTAAAACCCCAATGTACAGTTCGTTTATGAGCTGGTTCCACTTTTGGGGATGGCAATTAATCATTCTATCTGCTGCGATTACCTTGCCTTTGGGTTTTACTACCTCAAAAGAGTATGCAGAACTTGAGTGGCCAATTGATATCGCTATTGCTGTGGTTTGGGTGGTGTTTACACTTAATTTAATCTTAACAATTGTAAAAAGAAGAGAAAGACACATGTATGTGGCTATCTGGTTTTACATCGCTACTGCCGTTACTATTGCATTATTACACGTAGTTAATTCATTAGAGATTCCGGTAACAGCATTTAAAAGTTATTCAGCTTTCGCTGGTGTGCAAGACGCACTTGTACAATGGTGGTATGGGCACAACGCGGTTGCATTTTTCTTGACTACACCTATTTTAGGTTTGATGTATTATTTCTTGCCTAAAGCAGCAAACAGACCAGTTTACTCTTACAAACTTTCGATAATTCACTTCTGGTCCTTGATATTTATTTATATCTGGGCTGGTCCTCACCACTTGCTATATACCTCACTTCCTGACTGGGCACAAAGTTTAGGTACAGTATTCTCTATCATGCTTATTGCTCCATCATGGGGAGGTATGTTAAACGGACTTCTAACACTTAGAGGTGCTTGGGATAGAGTAAGAGAAAATCCAGTTCTTAAGTTCTTCGTTGTGGCTGTAACTTGTTATGGTATGTCTACGTTCGAAGGACCTATGCTTTCGCTTAAAAACGTAAACGCAATCTCTCACTACACAGACTGGACCATCGCTCACGTACACATTGGTGGTCTTGGATGGAATGGTTTCATGACCTTTGGTATGTTTTATTATTTGATACCAAAAATGTGGAAGACCAACCTTTACTCTACTAAACTTGCCAACATGCACTTCTGGTTAGGTACTTTGGGTATTATATTTTATGCCTTACCATTATACTGGGCTGGTTTTACACAGAGTTTAATGTGGAAAGAATTCACTAATGACGGTTTCTTGTCTTATCCTAACTTCCTAGAAACTGTAACTCAGATTTTGCCAATGTATATGTCGCGTGCATTTGGAGGTACTTTATATTTGATTGGTACTTTTGTAATGATTTATAACCTAATCAAAACTGCCAAAACAGGTACATTCTTAGCCAAAGAATATGATGAGGCTCCTGCACTGAGCAAAAATCCAAACATTGTTGGAGAAGGATGGCACTCAGTATTAGAAAGAAAACCAGTATTGTTTACAGTGTTAGCTTTCGTAGCGGTATTTATCGGTGGAGCTATTGAGTTCTTACCTACTTGGTTAATCGAGTCTAATGTGCCTACCATAGCTTCTGTAAAACCATATACTCCCCTTGAGTTAGAAGGAAGAGACATCTATATCAGAGAAGGTTGTAATAACTGTCACTCGCAAATGATTCGTCCGTTTAGATCTGAAACTGAGCGTTATGGCGAGTACTCAAAAGCTGGTGAGTTTGTGTACGATCACCCATTCCTTTGGGGTTCTAAACGTACCGGGCCAGACCTTCACCGCGAAGGAACCAAATACCCAGACTCGTGGCACTATAACCACATGTTAGACCCAACCACTATGTCTCCTGGTTCTATTATGCCAGCGTACCCATGGTTGTTTGACGACGAAGTAAACAAAGAAGTTACACCGAAAAAAATCAGAGCAATGCAAACTTTGGGAGTGCCTTATGAAGAAGGGTATGACCAGCAAGCAGTGGCTGATTTAGAAGCTCAAGCAGAGCAGATTTCGAAAAATCTGCAAGATGCTAAAATAAAAGTGGATAAGAACAAAGAGATCGTAGCCTTGATAGCCTATCTCCAAAGACTTGGAACCGATATTAAAAACGAGCAATCGGCAATGAAATAAATAAAATTGGGGAAGGTGTTGAGCCTTTCCCTTTAAAAAAAATAAAATTATGATTAAAAATAGTTTATCCTCGATTTCTGATGTGGCCATTTTTCCCATCATTTCTATGTTAATCTTCGTTTCGTTTTTTGTGATGCTTGGTGTAATGGTTTTTAAAGCAGACAAAAAATATATCAAACACATGGAAGAAATGCCTTTAAATGAAGATTAAAAGGTAGAGATTTTTCTAAAGCAAAATATTAATAATTATGAATATATCATTTAAAACCGGAGAAGAGTTGTTTCAGTTTTTTATAATTGTGATTCTCTTATTGTTTACCCTTATTCTTTTGGGAGTGGTAGTCAATATCTTCATGATCTTGAAACGCATTAATAAAGGTGAAGCTGCCAATGCAGCAGATGCAGAGCCAGAAAGAAGCTTTTGGAGTAGCCTTACCAATGCCGTTCCGCTTGATAAAGAAGACAGTGTATTGTTACACCACGACTACGACGGCATCAAAGAACTTGACAACCACTTACCACCTTGGTGGCTGGGTTTGTTTTACGGAAGTATAGTTTTTGGTATTATCTACATTTTAAATTACCACGTTTGGCAATGGAGCCCACTTCAAACTGAAGAGTATGAGTTGTCTATGACCGAGGCCAAAGCCGAAGTAGAAGCATACCAAGCAAAACTTGGAGATAGTATTGACGAGAAATCAGCTAAAGTTGATGCTTCGCCAAAGGCTATTGCAGAAGGTAAAATAATCTTTTCGGAAAAATGTGTGGCATGCCACGGTGCTAACGGCGAAGGCGGTGTAGGTCCAAACTTAACGGACGAATATTGGCTTCACGGGGGCTCTATCAACGATATTTTTGGGGTAATCAAGCACGGTGTTCCTGAAAAAGGGATGATTTCGTGGAAAGCTACCCTAAAACCTAAGCAAATTCAAGATGTCGCAAATTACATCATCACATTAAAAGGTACCAACCCAAGTAACCCGAAAGCCCCTCAAGGCGAGAAGTACGAAGGTGGAGGTGACGCTACTACAGCTGATGCGGCTGCAACAGCAGAAACTACAAAAATGTAAACTTCAATAGGGTGGCAAATTGCGTAAAATGGATTTGCCACCGTTTTTAATTCGATAAAAAAAAGATTGGAATCTTTATAAAAATGGAAAATATAAACAACTTATACGATTACGCTGATAGCGAAGAAGATGAGTTTAGAAACTCGCTCGCCACAGTAGACAGCGAAGGAAAAAGAATTTGGCTTTATCCCAAAAAACCTTCAGGTTCGTTTTTTAATAAAAGAATATTAGCCACTATCGTTTTCTTGGCTTTGTTTTTTGCTGGTCCTTTGGTTAAAATAAATGGATTGCCTTTAATCATGATGAATATTTTCGAACGAAAATTCATTATTTTAGGTAAGTTGTTTTTACCTCAGGACTTTGTCATTTTTGGACTAGGAATGATCATTTTCGTGGTCTTTATCATTTTATTTACTGTTTCATTTGGCCGTATTTGGTGTGGGTGGTTTTGTCCACAGACGGTTTTTATGGAAATGATCTTTAGACCCATTGAAAATTGGTTAGAAGGCGACGGCCGCACACAAAAGAAATTTGATGAGTCTCCATGGAATTTTAATAAAATCTGGAGAAAAACGCTAAAACATACAATTTATATCGCTTTTTCTATCATCATAGCCCACGTAACTATGGCTTATTTGATTGGTATAGAAAGAGTACAAGAACTTATTACCAGTCCGCCTTCTGAAAATATGGCCGGCTTCACGGGTCTCGTGGTATTTACAGGCATGTTTTATTTTGTATTTACTAAGCTTAGAGAGCAGGTTTGTATCGCCATTTGTCCGTACGGAAGGTTACAAGGTGTTTTGGTTAATAATGACACCATGAACATCATTTACGATGACGTTAGGGGAGAGCCAAGGGGAAGAATTTCGAAAAATGCTGATCCTAAAGAAACAGAAGTAAAAGGCGACTGCGTAGACTGTAAACTTTGTGTGCAAGTGTGTCCTACCGGAATAGACATTCGAAACGGTATACAGCTTGAGTGCGTAAATTGTACCGCATGTATTGACGCTTGTGACGAGGTTATGATAAAGGTAGGAAAACCTACGGGTCTAATAAAATATGCTTCAGTTGATACCATTAAAAAAGGTGTTCCATTTAAGTTTAATGTAAGAATTTTGGCCTATACGGTTGTTTTGACTGGCCTATTAGGTGTAGAGGGACTTCTGTTATGGAATAGAGCCGAAATAGAAACCACTGTAATGCGTGTGCCTGGGCAGCTTTTCCAAGAGACGCCAACCGGCATCAGTAACCTGTATAATGCTCAGCTGGTTAACAAAACCAACGATGTCAAAGTAGTGACTTTGGGATTAAACGAAAAGGGTGGCACACTGAAGATTGTAGGGAATTCACAGGAAGTAACCATAAAGCCCGGTATGAAAGCCGAAGTGGTGTTTTTTGTGGAATATCCGGAGGATCGTATAAAAAGTAGAAAAACAAAAATAGAAATAGACGTTAAAGAAAATAAAGAGATCATAGAAACTGTAAAGACTAACTTTATGGGGCCAAATTGATTCTTGAACGCATAATTTTTTTAAATATAAATTATTAATAATATGAATTGGGGACATAAAATAGGATTGGTTTATCTGGCTTTCGTGATATTTATGGTAACGTTAGTTACGTTATGCATGAAACAAAAAGACATAGACCTTGTGAGCGAAGACTACTATACACAAGAGCTGAAATACGAGCAAAAGCTAACGCAAATGCGTAATACAAGTGGCTTGGCTGAGGAAGTGAATATTTATACCTCTACAAATTCAGATAGCCTTAAAATAGAACTGACGGCCAAGTCGGCGGGTACCAACTGTGAGGTGTCTATGTATAGGCCTTCAGATCCAAAACTGGATTTTAAAAAGAACCTAGTGGCAGACTCAAATGGTGAAATAGTGATGCTAACTGACGGTGTTCAGAAAGGCCTTTGGGTAGCAAAAATACTTTGGACTAGCGAAGGGAAAACCTATTATAAAGAGCAAAAAATACAAATCTAAGTCATGTTTTATGCCGCTTTTTTGATAGGACTTATGGGGAGTTTACACTGTGTGGGTATGTGTGGACCACTTACGCTCATGCTCGCTCCAAAGGGTTCATCTAGTTTTAGGTATTATTTTGGACGCGTGTTGTATAATTCTGGCAGAGTTTTTACTTATACGTTATTGGGTTTTACGGTTGGTTTTTTTGGAGAAAGTGCGAGCTTTTTTGTTTCCCAAAAAACACTTTCACTTACGCTCGGTTTTGCTATCATTTTATATTTTTTACTTCCAGAAAAAATAAAAAATAAACTTGCTAATCTTAAAATAGCAAACTCTTATTTAACCAAAGTTAAAGGCTTTTTCGGTTTTTTATTTGGGTCAAATAAGCTACTTTCTCAGTTTTCTTTTGGCTTAGTAAATGGGCTTTTGCCTTGTGGATTAATCTATGCGGCACTTTCTGGTGCGTTTCTCATGACCAATTGGTACGATGCCGGCTTGTATATGGCAGCCTTTGGCTTGGGAACCATTCCGCTTATGTTGCCGGTGAGTTTGGGCTTTAGTAGTTTGCGGTTGTTTATTTCAAAAAACTTCAAAAACCTTATACCTGCTACTTATTTGGTAGTGGCGGTTTGGTTGATTTGGAAAGGCTTCGGGTTTGATATTAAAAACCTGTACACAGCTCCTAACGAAAAACCCGCAGTAGAGTGTAAAATGCAGTAGGATATAAAAATTATAAGTATAAAAAAAGCGAGACCGAGGCCTCGCTTTTTTTATATAGAATAGTTTGATTTCCTTAGATTATCGTGTCAATTGGCACTGTAGCTGCCTCAGGTTGCGTCATTTCTGGCATTGGAAGTCTTTCAATTTCCGGTTGACGAAGTTTGGGTATAAACAATACATCCACTATGAAATATTTGGTATCTCCGTTCCAAGGAAGTTTAATGAATTTTTCGTGGTATACCAAAGTAACTCTTTCACCTGTAGAAAGGGCTTCGTTAAGCTTAGTGATTACGCTGTCTTCTGCTGCTGAAAAATCCCAATATCTTGGAGTTAGTGTACCCGTTTCGCCTGAGTAGCCCCCTTCGTTAAGTACACCTTCGTATGTTTTGAAAATATAGCCTCTTTCGCTAAGTTTCGATATGGTTCCTGCTCTTTTACCAGATGAGAAATAACCCATGCTGATATACCATGCTACTAATCCTAGAATAAGTATGGTTACGATTAAAAATATTTTTCCTTTCACTTTTATCTGTGTTTTTAGAGGTAATTAATTTTTTATGCAAAAATATAAATTTAAGTTTATTTTTATACTAAAACGATCGCTTTAATTGGTATTTGCCTAGTTTTTAATAAGCTAAAGGATTTTTAGTTTTCTGAGATCATAATTTTCAATTCGCTTTTTCAATGTAACAATTCTTACAGATTATCCTTTTATAGTTTGGTACCTTTGTCTCATTCAAAAACGATAACAATAAATATAAAGATATGGGATTTTTTAGTAACCTTTTTGGTGGCGGTGGCCCCAAAGTAGATTTGAAAGAGATAATAGCCAAAGGTGCTGTAATAGTAGATGTAAGAACGCCAGGTGAGTTTTCGGGTGGTCATGCCAAAGGAGCAGTCAATATACCTTTGGATAAATTGCAAAGTAACATTGCAAAAATAAAAGGGTATAAGAAACCCGTAATCGTGTGCTGTGCATCAGGTATGAGAAGTGCCAACGCCAAGCGAGTTTTGACCAAAAACGGAATTGAAGAAATATACGATGCCGGAAGTTGGGTGTCGCTTAGATAATTCTCATAGATTGGAATCAATAAATCAGAACCTCTGCCCAAAAGCAGAGGTTTTTTAGTTTTAGGCATATTTTGGCCTACCTTTGCCAAAAAAAAAGGTTTTCATGTTTTCTCAAATTGATTTTTCTGCTTTGCAGTGGCTCATGATGCTTGGCGGCACGGCCGTTATTGGTATGTCAAAAGCAGGCATAAAAGGCATCGATATGCTCAACGTAACCCTCATGGCCCTGGTTTTCGGGGGGAAAGCTTCTACGGGCGTAGTGTTGCCGCTTTTGTGCTTAGCCGATATTTTTGCGATTTTTTATTACAAAAGACACGTACAGTGGGAGCATTTCTGGAAACTCCTGCCGCCCATGTTTGTAGGTGTGGTGCTGGGTGTTTATATAGGAAAAGACGTGGATGAACGCGTTTTTAAAAAAATAATGGCTGTCATTATAGTCCTGACGGTGATTATCATGTTAGTTTTAGAAAAAGCCAAAGACCTAAAAGTGCCCAAAGGATATAAGTTTTCTACTTTTATGGGCTTGGTATCGGGTGTGGCTACCATGTTAGGCAACTTGGCCGGTGCGTTTTCTAATATTTATTTTTTGGCTCTCCGTATGTCCAAAAACGACTTTATAGGTACTGCCGCTTGGGTATTTTTAGTGATTAACCTCTCAAAAGTGCCTTTTCAGATATTCACTTGGAAAAACATCGACGTCAGCACCTTGAGCATTGACCTCTACCTTATTCCGGCATTAATTGTAGGATTTTTTATAGGCGTTAAGTTAGTGGGCAAAATCAACGAAGTTTTATTCAGACGAATGATACTTGCCTTGACCTTTTTAGGTGGTATTTTAATATTTATCAACTAATTTTTGTGATACAATAAGGCTTTTAAGCCATAATATGTTAATTTTATTTTACAAAAAACAATAAATGAAAGTAGGAGAATTTAATACTTTGACCATACTCAGAGGCACAAGTGTAGGGATGTATTTGGGAGACGAGGAAGGCAATGATGTGCTTTTGCCTCACAAATACGTAGATGAGTCTGCCGAGATAGGTCAGCAACTAGAGGTTTTTATATATAGAGATTCAGAAGATAGGCTGATTGCTACCAATTTAAAGCCGTTTGTGTTACTTAATCAATTTGCGGTTTTAGAGGTTGTGGCTACTTCTCAGATAGGGGCATTTATAGACTGGGGTCTTGAAAAAGACCTGTTTGTGCCTTTTAGAGAGCAAAATCATAAACTGCAGGAAGGGCAGTGGGTGCCGGTTTATTTATATCTAGATGAGCAAACCGATCGTTTGGTGGCTTCTGCCAAAGTCAATAAATATTTTAAAAACGAAGAAGGTGTTATACCTGAAGACCTCAAAGAAGGCCAAGAAGTAGATCTTTTGGTTTTTGAAAAAACAGATTTGGGACTAAACGTAGTCATCAATAACAAATACAAAGGGTTGGTTTACGAAAACGAAGTTTTTCAAAGACTGGCCTGGGGCGACACCACCAAAGGTTACATCAAGACCCTTAGAGAAGATGGAAAAATAGATGTTTCGCTACAGCCGATTGGTTTTTTGAATACCCTTGAGCCAAACTCACAGAAGATAATGGATAAACTCAAAGCAGTAGGAGGGGTGCTTCACCTTTCAGACAGCTCAGATCCGATTGCCATAATGGAAATGCTCGAAATGAGTAAAAAAGCATTTAAAAAAGCGATTGGGAGTTTATACAAAGACAAAAAAATAAGCATAGAAGAAAATTCAATTACCCTGTTATAAATAGTAAAACCCATGAAAAAACAGTTCCTGCTAAGCCTTTTTTTAATATTTAGTTTAAGTTTTTCTTTTGCTCAAAAATTAGACGCGACCGAACAAAAGCTAATTAAGAAAATTCAGGAGAACCATGCCGAAACCATGCGTTTGCTCACCGAAGTTGTAAATATTAACTCAGGAACGCTAAATCATGAAGGCGTAAAAGCAGTAGGGGCGGTTTTTAGAAGGGAATTTGAGAAAATAGGGTTTAAAACCGAATGGGTTTCTTTGCCGGATTCGTTAAATAGAGCCGGGCATTTTGTGGCCACACACGCGGGTACCAAAGGCAAAAAATTGTTTTTTATAGGGCACTTAGATACCGTTTTTGAGAAATCTATGCCTTTTAGTCCATTTACGGTTATTAACGATTCTACCGCTTCTGGCCAAGGAGTAAACGATATGAAAGGCGGCGATGTCATGATTTTGGCTTCGCTAAAGGCTTTGCATGAGCTAGATTTATTGAAAGACAGACACATAGTGGTGTATTTCACCGGCGACGAGGAATCTTCAGGGAAACCGACGTCAATAAGCCGCTCTGACTTTATAGAAAAAGCCAAAACATGTGATGTTGCATTGGCCTACGAAACCACCTCGGGTTTTAGTATAGCCACTACTGCCCGTAGAGGTGCCAGCGGATGGGAGTTATCAGTTTCTGGCAAACAGGCCCACTCTTCAGGGGTTTTCTCTGACAAAGTTGGCTATGGAGCCATTTATGAAGCAGCCCGAATTTTGAATGAATTTAGAGAGCAACTTTCTACCGAAAAATATTTGACATTTAACCCCGGCCAAATAGTGGGCGGTTCGTTTATAACCTATAATGACACCGAGGCCAAAGGGATTTCACTGGGTAAAACCAACATTGTGGCCAAAAGCTGTTTTGTAACGGGTGACTTGCGTTTTTTGACCGAAGATCAAAAAAACAAAGCCAGAGAAACCATGAAAACAATAGTTAAGCAAAGCTTAAATGAAACCTACGCCAGCATCAAGTTTTCGGATGGCATACCCTCGATGCCACCTACTGAAGGAAACCGCAATGTTATGAAAGTGTTAAGTCAAGCCAGCCAAGACCTCGGCATGGGAGCCGTACACGAAGGCGACCCGGGCTCAAGAGGGGCGGGAGATATCTCGTACATCGCCGATTATTTAGACTGCCTTGACGGACTTGGAGCCTCAGGAAATGGAGCACACAGCCCTGACGAAACCATGAACATAAAAGAATATCCACTTCTGGTTCAAAGGTCCGCTTTGTTAGTTTACAGACTTTTAAAATAAAAATATTCAGATAAAAGATTTTGTAGTTTTTCTTATTTGAGGAGAAATATGAGGCTTTGCTATGTTCTACTTTTAGTTTTTATGGCATTAGCTAACATTTAAATTGGGTATCATATTTCGGATCAAATGATAGGTGGAAGCCGGTTGTTTTTCTTTGGTTAAAAACCGAAATTGGCAGGTGCGGAGGTTGGAGTGTTTGCACAGCCGAAGGTGATATTCCAAAAAATCAAAAAAATGAAAATTTTAATTTGTTTTATTTTGGTTTCAATACAAAGTATTGGACAAAATGTAAAAGTAATTCAATTTGATGTAATTAATAATAGTAGTATCGAGAAAATTTTTGTGGATAATTCATTAACAAGAATTAACTATTTGAATGGTTTTGAAAGCTTTAGGTATGATAAAAACAATAAATTAGTTAAGCATATTCAATATAATTTTTCAAAATTTGAAGATAATGGTATTGAAAGTGATTCTGCAGTTTACTTTTTTGATGAAAATGGACGATACTTTGATATGATTTTCTCCGAAAATTATGTGAGAGATTGGCTTTGTGATGAAAAGTATTACAAATTTGATAATTATAACCTTATTGAAAGTGAATTATGTCTATAGAATTCCATGGGAATTATTCTCCCAAATACAGGTAAAACAGAGAAAGTTGTATTAAGGAATTTAGATTTTAGTATTACAAATAGTCGCTATATGACAGATTGTGTCATATTAGGAACGGTAAATAAAATTGAGATCTATCTTACAAGAGGACTGCTAACCAAATTTGTTTTATTTAGTAAAGAAAAAAAAACGAGAGTAATTGAAATGTCTTTTTTCTATGACAAGAAAAATAGGTTAGTTTCAAAAAGCACAATAGATAAAAAGATAAAAGAAGTGATTTCTTCCTTCAAATATTTTTATGAATAACTTTTAAAAGAGAAATTATTAAGAGTGTCTACCGTTCTCCAGACCGCAAGATATAATAGAAGAATATTTTTGTTAAATTGCAAAATACCTTGAGCTCAAGCAGATTCTCCGGCAAGGACTCTGTAGATTACCGTACACATTGTTGCATATTCAAAATCCCGTATGGGAGACTCTTAGTAAGATTAAGAAATCTCGAAACAAACTTTAAGTTGTAGCCCAGCGTTTTAACTTAAAACCATCAAAAACTAACCTTCGCAATAAACCAAATGCTGTATTTTGATTTTTTTTGGTTAAAATCTGATAAATTTACAAATCAAAAAAAGTAAGCTTTTAATATGATAATAAAAGACCTCACAAATTACTTAGAAACTATAGCTCCACTGTCGTATCAAGAAAGTTATGATAACTGCGGACTGTTGGTAGGTGACCCAAGTTGGGAAATAACAAATGTATTAGTCAGTCTAGATATTACGCCCGAAGTAGTGGCGGAGGCCGTGGCCAAAGGGTGCAATGTGGTGGTGGCTCACCATCCGGTGATTTTTAAGGGCTTAAAAAAAATAAACGGCAAAAACTACATAGAGAAAACTGTCATCAGTGCTATCAAAAACGATATCGCTTTGTATGCCATTCATACCAACTTAGACAATGTGGCTGATGGCGTCAACTTCAAAATAGCCGAAACGCTTGGCCTCAAAAACATTAAAGTATTGGCACCCAAAGAGGAGCAGCTGATGAAGCTCACGGTTTTTGTACCCAAAGAATATTCCGGTCAAATGCTCGACGCACTTTATGCGGCAGGTGCTGGCGAAATCGGCAACTATAGCAATTGCAGCTTCAGAACCGAAGGTAAGGGGACTTTTAAGCCAAACGAAAAAGCGACGCCTTGGGTAGGCACTCCTGGAAGATATGAACAGGTAGAGGAGAATAGGATAGAGGTTATTTTTCCGGTTTTCTTAAAGGCAAAAGTATTAGCAGGTATGCGAGCTGGGCATACCTATGAAGAAATATCTTATTTTTTAGAACTGCTCCAAAACCAGAATCAATTTGTGGGTTCGGGTGCGGTAGGGGTTTTAGAGGAGTCCATGGCCACGCAAGATTTTTTGGCTCATTTAAAAGATAAAATGAAAGCCCAGGTGATTCGTCATACCGAATTTCATACCTCAGAAATAAAAACCGTGGCGGTTTGTGGAGGTGTGGGTAGTTTTTTGTTAGGTGCTGCCAAACAGGCAGGTGCAGATATCTTTGTTACAGCAGATTACAAGTATCACGAGTTTTTTGATGCCGAAAAACAGATAATTATTGCTGATATTGGACATTTTGAAAGTGAACAGTATACAAAAGATTTATTAGTAGAAAAAATATCAAAAAAATTTACTAATTTTGCGACCTATTTATCAGAGATAGATACCAATCCGATTAAATATTATTATTAAAAGTTTACCTGAATAAAAGGTTCTTTTTACATTTTTACATATATGGAGATTACAATTGCAGACAAACTGGTTACACTACTCGAATTGCAAGAGATAGATTCAAGACTAGATCAATTAAGAAAACTACGCGGAGATCTTCCCGAAGAAGTAAAAGACCTAGAAGATGAGGTTATTGGAGTTGAAACCAGAATCGGAAAATTCCAAGCCGAGGCAGCAGCTTTTTCAGAAGAAATAGCTCAACACATTCAGAATAAAAAAGAAGCAGATAAGCTAATTTTGAAATACAAAGACCAACAAATGAATGTTAGAAATAACAGAGAGTTTGATGCTATTTCAAAAGAACTTGAACTTCAGGAGTTAGAAATTCAACTTTCTGACAAGAGAATTAGAGAGGCTGAGTATAAAATTTCTTTGAAAAACCAAGAAGTTGAAGATGCAATCGCTGTTAAAACTAAAAGAGCTGAGGTTTTAGAACAAAAACGCCAGGAACTTGAGAAACTAATTAGCGATAGCCAAGACGAAGAAGAGAAATTGCTAAAGCAAAGCGAGAAGCAAAGCAAAAAAGTTGAAGAAAGACTTTTGAAAGCCTATAACAGAATCAGAGGCGGTGCCAAAAATGGTCTTGCCGTAGTTGCTGTTGATAGAGGTGCTTGTGGTGGATGCTTTAACGTAGTTCCTCCTCAAAGACAAGCAGATATCATGGAGAAACAAAAAATCATCATCTGTGAGCACTGTGGACGTATATTGGCTGATGCTGATATGATCAAAGTGCACAGAAAAAGAAAGTAATTTTTCTACGAAAAATATATATAAAGCCTTCCAATCGGAGGGCTTTTTTTGTGCCCAAAATTCTGAATTTACGATTTCTGTTTATTGGTCACTGCTTACTGATTATACATTTTATTTAGCCATTCACACATTTTTCTACTTTTTGGTTTTTCTATTGCTTATATTTAGTTCAATAACTGACCATTATGTTAAACGTAATCATACTTGACGACGAGTCAAAAGCCATACAAAGTTTGGAGTGGGAAATCAAGACCTTTTGCCCAAACGTAAACATCGTAAAGACATTTACGAATCCGTTAGATGCCCGAGATTTTATTTTGGGTAACTCGATAGATTGTATCTTCTTAGATATCGAAATGCCTCAAATGGACGGTTTTAGCTTTTTAGATTTCTTCCCGAAGCGACAGTTTTCGGTTATTATCACCACCGCCTACGATCAATACGCCATTCAGGCACTAAAAAAGCAAGCGATTGATTATCTCTTAAAACCCATCGATTCGGATGATTTAATAAAGGCTTTGGACAAAATAGAAAGCCTTAAATCAGAAACAAACCTAAAAGATATACTGGAAGATGCCCTTGTAAATATCAACCGACAAGGAAGCATGGTGCAGAAAAAAATCAATATCTCGTGCGATGGGAAAATCTACTTTTTAGAGCCTTCGGAGATTCTGTATTGCGAAAGCGACGGCAACTATTGTTCGGTTCACCTCGACAACGGGCAGCGTTTGTTTATAACGCATATTTTGAAAAGTATTGAAGAAAAACTCCCTAAAGAAATCTTTTATCGGGTGCATAATTCCTATGTAATAAACCTAAATAAAGTGCGTGAATATCAAAAAAATGAAGGTTTTGTGGTACTTACAAATGGTAAGTCGATTCCGGTTTCAAGAAATAAAAAAGGCTTTTTTTTAGATAAATGATGAAAAGAAAAGGCACTACATATTGTATTTTAATTGGGTTGCTATTGGTGGTCAATTCAGTTTGGGGACAAACTCCTGAGGCTGTGCTTTCTATTTTAGAGAATGGGAAAACCATTTCCTACGATTCACTTGAGCATCTTATTCAGCCTTTAAGAAAAGACTCGGTTTTTATTAAAACTTTGAGTGATTCCAATAAAAATCCGATGGCTCAAAGTTTCGCACTAAATGTTTTAGGCATGAATGCCCGAAATAAGTCTGATTTTAAATCTGCCATTGCTCTTCACCAAAAAGCCTTAGATATAGCCCAAGAAATACAAAGCAAAGACTTGGAGGTGTCGAGCCTCAACATGATTGGAGTGGCTTATAGACGTTTAGACGAGGTTAGGCTGGCTTTAGAGTATCACAAACAGGCACTAAGTATAGCCGAGAAAGTCAGGCCCGTATCGGTGAGTATTTTGAAAAGCAAAGCGGTTTCGCTCAACAGCATTGGGAATATTTACTTGGTCTTAAAACAATACGATTTAGCCGGAAAGCAATTTGAGCAATCGCTTAAAATCGAAGAGAAAGTAAACAATAAGCTCGGTTTGGCTATCAATTACCAAAACCTAGGATTTATTGCCGAAGCCAAACAGAAATTAGATTCTGCCTTGTTTTTTTATAAAAGGTCATTGAAATACAACCACGAAATTAATTCTACCATAGGGAATATCATTTGTCAGAACAGTATCGCTCAGATTTTAATAAAACAAAACAAAACGCAAGAAGGCCTTAATTTGATTTTGTCTTCGCTGCCAGCTGCCGAAAAACTCGGAGATAAGTATTATATCGGAATGGCGAAGGTGAACGCGGGTTGGGCACAAAGTAAACTTCGGGATTTTGAGAATGCAGAAAAGAATCTCAAAGAAGGTTTGCAAATTAACTTGGAGAATGATTTTAAGTCCTCTATTTCAGAGACATACAGTCATTTGTCTGCTTTGTTTGAAATGAAAGGAGACTACAAAACTTCGCTTCAATACTTAAAAGACAAACAAGAATATGCGGATAAAGTCTTGAATGAAGAAAACCTGAGATACACGGCTGATTTAATTGTAAAATACGACAATGAGAAAAAAGAAAGTCAGATAGCTTTGCTAGAAAAAGAAAATGAAATAGTGAAAATTAAGCTAAATCAAAACCAACGTATCTTGATTTTTGCGGGAGTGCTGTTTTCGCTTTTGGCTATTTTGGCGTTTATTTGGTATCGTCAGCGAGAGCTTAACACCGAAAAAAGTATGCTTAAACTGGAGCAGCAGATGATGCGTTCTCAAATGAACCCTCACTTTTTGTTTAATTCACTAAACTCCATAAAGCTTTATATCATCAATAACGATAAAGAGAAAGCGGTTTATTATCTAAATAAGTTTTCGAAGCTCATCCGGACTATTCTTACCAATTCTCAAGAAAAAGAAATTAGTTTACAAGAAGAACTCGACACCACGGAGCTCTATCTCAATATTGAAAATATCCGTTTTACTGACAAAATAGCCTATTCGGTAAAAGTTGAGAATGGAATTAATCCCAATCAAATCAAGATTCCGTCTTTGCTGCTACAGCCTTTTATCGAAAATTCTATTTGGCACGGCTTGAGCAACAGGGAAAGCAATAAACAGATTCAAGTAAACATTAAACATGGGTTTGAAAATAACATTGTGATAGAAATAATTGATAACGGAATAGGAAGGGTAAAAGCACAGGAAATAAAGGCTTCTAAGGTGTCAAAACAGAAGTCTATTGGCATTGAACTAACGCGAGAGCGACTGGCTAATTTTGCCAAAAACAATAAAGGAGAGATGCTTTTGGTGTTTGAAGATTTGTATGATTCTAATCAACAACCGCTTGGTACCAAAGTTATTCTTAATATTCCCCAATAAAATTAAACCGGTTTAGGTTTTTAAGCATAAAAAAAGGGAGACCGATGGCCTCCCTCGATAGAAACTGAGTTTCTAAATATTATTTTAAACTTGCAATAAGTTTCTCGTTTAAAGCTACGTAATCAGCGTTTCCGCCTTTTTTAGCCAACTCCATTGAAGTTTTTGCAGTAGCTATCGCACCTGCTTTGTCTCCAGCTTTAGCTTGGATTTTAGCTTTTAGGTGAGCTACCCAATATGCCTCTGGTTGAGCGTCAACTGCTTTGTTTACCCATTCCAATGCTTTTTTGTTGTCTTTGTTATTATCGAAGTAATAAGCAGCCGCTTGGAAATAAGGACGGCTATCTGCAGTCATTACTCTGTCAATGTCAGACATGATTTTTGTGTCGATATCTACAGTAACCGGAATAGTTACCATTTGATTAGACCATCCTAAGTCGATGTTTACCGAGTTAGCTGTTTGATCTCCAAACATTATCATGAAAGTTTCGATTTCAAACGGAAGTGTTTGAGATTTAGCTGAAACTCTTAATACTTCGTTTTCTGGCTTGTAATTAAATACTGAAGCTTCTGGTGTGCAGAAAACTACTTCCCACGTATTTTTATTTGGTATTGTAAGTAATGAATATTTTCCAGCTTTAAGGCTTTTACCTGCTACTGAAACATCTTCTCCAAAAGTAATAACTGTTTGTCCGTTAGCACCTGTTCTCCACATTTTGCCGTAAGGAACTAAGTCACCAAATACTGCTCTTCCTTTTTTGCTTGGACGAGAATATGTGATTTCTACATTTGAAAGACCAAAATCTTGTTTGATAGTTTGAGTTGGGCTTGGAGCTGGAGTTTTAATTCCTTGTGCAAAAGCTCCCATCGAAATTAAAGAAAGGGCTAGTAAAAGTGTTTTCTTCATGTTTGAAAAATTTATTGTTGTTTTAAAAGTTTAACGCAAGTATTCTTAAAAAAGTTTACAAGCTAAAATTAAGTAATCATTAGAATATCTACAAAGACATAGATAAACCACCATCAACGGGTAAGTTAATTCCATTTATAGAGGCCGATATAGGTAAGCATAAAAACGTTACTGCGGCTGCAACTTGCTCAGGTGTAGCAAATTTTCCTGTGGGAATATCTTTTAATATCGCATTTTCTACCTCTGTGCGACTTGAGCCAGTAGCTTGTACTTTTGATTCCAAAACCTCGTTTAGTCTTCCTGTTGAAGTATATCCTGGCAATACATTGTTTACCGTTATTCCAAATTTAGCTATCTCCTTCGACAGCGTTTTGGCCCAAGAAGCTACCGCCCATCTGATGGTGTTGGAAACCCCGAGTCCCACAATGGGTTGCTTTACCGATACTGAAATTATATTTACTATCCTCCCAAAACCTGCCGCTTGCATATCGGGCAAGAACTTTTGAACCAGCATCTGATTTATTACCAAATGCTGTGAAAAAACGGCTTCAAACTTTTCAGGATCTTCTTCTGCTATGTTTCCTCCGGCTGGTCCGCCTGAGTTGTTTATTAGTATTTGATACGGCTTTGTGATAGTTTTAAGCGAGTTGCTTAGTTCGTCTTTTTGGGTATAATCCAAAACTATATAATCATGGGTTTGCTCATCTGTTTTTGTCAGTAAGGCAAGTTTTTCCTTTAGCGTTTGCTCGTTTCTGCCTACCAAAGTTACATTGGCACCAAGTTGAGCGAGTTCGTCAGCTGTGGCCCATCCTATGCCTTTTGAGCTACCGCCTACAAACGCATTTATATTTTTGAGGTTGTTTTTCATTTCAAATATTCGGTTTTATAATCTCCCACATGGATTCTGCTTTGGATTATTCTTTTTCTATGCACGTAATAGTTGGCTATGCCATAAATAAAAATAAATAATGATATCGAAAACAAAAGGATTTCAACATATAGATGATGCTCTATTTTTAACAAGTTTTCAGCACTAAGGGCTGCAATTGCAAAATATAGAGATGTTCTAAGGAAAGACAAAAACGTGGCTTGGTTTGCAAGTGTGGTACGTTGCAAAGCCAGATTTTCCCTTAGTAAAAGGTCTTTGTTGATTTTGTTTTCTGTCATAGATATAAAGTTACACGATAATCATATCAAAACAAAAGTCCCGCCTCTTTCGAAGCGGGACTTTTATAATTTTTGGTAATCCAGTTCTTAGTTAAAGATATATCTTAAACCAAGTTGAGCACCCCAAACTGAACTTGTAGATAAGTTCGGAGCAAATGAATCAAGTAAAAGAGCAGTTTGTCCGTCGATAGTCTGAGTTGACAATGAGTAAGTCGGAACTCCATTTGTAACGCTTCTAACAGTTAGCGGACGGTTTTGAACGATTCTGTCCAAAACACCCCACTTATTGTTTAATAAGTTACCAACATTTAAAATGTCAAAACGAACTTGGAAAGTATTTCTTACATCGCCTGCTTTAACAAAAAATTCTTGAACAATACCTAAATCCACGCTATTATAGAATGGTAATAATGCTCCATTTCTCTGTGCATATGATCCTCTATTTTTACTTAAATAAGCATCTTGCTCAATAAATTTGTCAAATGCTGCTGCTTGCTCAGCTGCTGTAAATGTTTTTCCACCAGCAGTAAGAGGAGCAAAGTTTATATCAGTTGCATTTTTAGGGATGAATATCAAATCATTGTTGCTAATTCCATCTAAATTTAAATCACCAGCAGCTACATAAGAGTAACGTCCTTGAGTTCTTCCTTCGTAGAATAAACTAACTTGAGTAGATCCACCAAACTGACCACCGTATGCTTTTTTGTAGCTTACTGATCCAATCACTCTGTGTCTAAGGTCATTGTCAGAAAATGCTATTTCCGGCTTGTTGTTTCCATTTACGGTAGCATTTCCTTCATAAGAACCAGAAGCAATTGATCCAGCACTTGTTAGGTCTTTAGATACACCGTGGTTGTATGCTATCATTGCATAAAGTCCATTTGCAAATGGCTTTTCCAATTTAGCAGTTGCCGAGTAAGAGTACCCTTGATTAGTTGATTTCAAAACAATGTTTCTTACAGTTCTTGTATCAAGTCTGTTAGCAGTTGAAGAACCGTTATATAATAATCTGTTATCAACACCTGTTAGTTTTCCAGCAGGGTCTTTTAAGTTAGCGTTGATATAATAAACAGCATTTATGTTTTGGTTGAAGATAAATTCACCCGTAGCGATTATTCCACCAGGAAGTTTGTAATCTGCTGCAATATTTGTTTTCCAAACTTGAGGGAATTTATAACTTGGATCTGCTACTGCAATATCGAAAGTAGTACCTGCAGCATAAGGATCAACTGTAGACGGACGGAATCTTGTAGGATCAAGTGTAAACGGAATGTTTGTTGCATTGTCTGTTCTTGTAAATCCACTTAATACACCGTTGTTACCCACTTGGTTAGACAACCATACATAAGGAGGACGTCCAGTAAATACTCCTGATCCACCACGTATTTGGAAAGTCTTGTCGCTTTTTACATCCCAGTTAAAACCTACTCTTGGAGACCAAAGAGGATTTCCTGATGGCATAACACCGGTATTATACTTAACAGTAGCACCGCTCTCGTCTTTGTAAGAAACACCTGAGATATAGGTATTTTCAAGTGCAGTTTGTGTCAGTATTGGAACATCAACACGTAAACCAAGGCTTAGTTTGAAGTTTGGCTTAATTTGGAATTCGTCTTGTAAGTAAACTCCAGGAGTCCAAGCTTCTACTTTTTGAAGTGGCGGTACTGCACTTCCACTAAAGTCATATCTGTATTCAAATCTTCTTGTAGAAACTACTGCAGCAGGATTTGAAGGATTTGCTAAATATGCATCTGTTGCTTTAATAAAATCAGCAACTGAGTTATAAACGTAAACACCGTTTGAAGCTGAGTAGAATGAGTTATTTGATCTAAATCTCTCTACAGCTAAACCAGCAGTAATAGTATGCTTGCCTTTGTAGTAAGTTAGGTTATCAAAAAACTGAAGCGTATTATAATTCAAAAGGTTATTAGGAGTGAACGGGTCAAAACCAGCAGAAATATAAGTTTTTCCACCTTCTTGAATATCGATAGTAGGTATCACACCTGAGCCACCTAAGTAAGCTCTATCTTCGTTGTTAACGGTATATCCTAAAATTATGTTATTGGCTAAGTTGTTGCTGATTGTTGTATTCAATTCTGCAATAACCGAATTTAAATCTTCATTTAAGATATAGCCAGAGTTCAAATACGACATAGCATCAGCATTTGTTCTTCTTGGTCCGATACCAGCAGAGTTAGAGTTAGAGATCAAGTTATCTGATCCTCCGTCTAATTTAGAGTAACGAATGTTAAATTTATTCTTATTATTGATGTTCCAGTCAATTCTTGCCAAGAATTTATTACCGATTGTATTTAGGTTAAATCCTTCGTATGGTCCTGTTATGAACCCTAATTTTGCCATTTGTGCTGAAACTAAATCAAGATCTGAAGCAGTTACTCTTGTAACATTTGATCCAGATTGACCACGGTTTGCTAACCAAGTGGTTCCTGGAGAAGTTTGCTTTTCGAATTCAGCGTTTGCAAAGAAAAATAATTTATCCTTGATTATTGGTCCACCTAATCTAAAACCATAAACTTTTTTGTCAAAGTTAGAAATTGCAACATCTTCTCCGTTAGCTTTTCTACCTATAAATGCTTTTTTGTCATTTCTAGTTAGCATAAACAATGAACCCTCAAATCTATTATTACCAGATTTAGTAACGGCATTAACGCCAGCACCTGTAAAACCTGTCTGACGAACGTCAAATGGAGCTACGTTAACTTGAACTTCTTCGATAGCATCTAATGAAATAGGAGCGATACCCGTTCTAGCACCCGGCTGATCACCTAATCCAAATCCGTTGTTAAACACAGCACCGTCTATGGTAATGTTGTTTAATCTCGAATCTTGACCACCAAACGATTTTCCGTTTGCTTGTGGAGTAAGTCTTGTAAAGTCGTTAATAGTACGGCCAATTGTAGGTAAAGCGTTGATAGCTTCTTTTCCAATTGTGGTAGCAGCACCTGTTCTATCAGAACTAAATACATCAGAGCGAGTAGATCTTACCACTACTTCGTCTAAAGATGCACTATTGTCAGATAATTTAAAATTAACATTGGCTGTAGTACCCAAGTTAGCAATAATCCCCTCTTTTGTCTGATCTTTAAATCCTACAAAAGATACGGTAACTTTATAAGGACCCCCAACTCTCACCGAAGGCATTACGTACTTACCGTTGATGTCAGTCATAGTTCCATATTTCGAACCAGACGGAATGTGAACAGCTACTACTGTAGCCCCCGGAAGGCTTTCTCCAGCACCGTCGGTAACGATACCTGAAATAGATGATGATGTTACTTGCGAAAATGCAGTAAACGTCATAACTAACCCTAAAAGAAGCATTCCAGCATTTCTTAAAAAAGTAGTTTTTTGATTCATAAATGAAATGATTTGGTTTTTGATTTGTTAGTAATAATTAACTAAAAACTTAGTAAAATTCTAATGCCGCAAAAGTAACGGAATTTTTACATGAAAAAAAGGTGACTTAGAGGCTAAATCCTTATAACTTAAAATATTACAGTAAAATATGAGTAAAGGTAAATTAAGAAATTGTTAAGGGAGCGTAAGTCATTGAAGTCTACTGTTTTAGTAGTTTTTAATGTGCAATTAATCTGATTTTAATCATAAAATAGTACTAATTTCCATTAATTTTTCAGGTAAATCACCATTTAGTTTCACTATCTCAAACCTCGCAAATAGCTCTTCAGAGTACCAGTCAAGCTTTTTTGTTTTCTTGATAACCTCTGCGTGTTCCCGCTGTTTGTATGCAAAATTCACCATGTCTGCCTCTGTTTCCCAAATAGAGAAAGTAGACTGTTTCAGAAAAGGCACCTCGCCAATTCCAATAGAATACAGATAGCCTTTTGCTTCTAGCATCTTTTTTGAAACTTCTGGCACATTTTGCCAAAACTGCGACGCCTTGGACAATCGGATACTCGCTCGAGTCAATACGCCTACCAATTGCATGGTTTGATTTTCATTTTTATTAGAAGTGGCCGTTTGTTTACTATCTTTTATAAACGGGTTTTCCCCATCCCAAAGCCCATGCGACTTAGTAGGATTTAAACGAATTGTGTAGCTGCTTTTTGAAAATTTTGATATATACCATTTCACAAACTTACCCTCAGATTTGTACTTCGTTTCTTCCGTATCCCAAATACTCAGGTATGCCCACTGCCCAAAGTCAGGGTAAATATCGAAGGTGCCGTTTTTGCCAGTACCCATTAGTTTATAAAAAGAAGGTCTTTTCGCTCGAAAAACGAAATAATAGATATTGAAAATTGCCATAGAAAGTATTCCAAATACTAATTTTAGTTTTGAATATCTTGCTACTGTAATACTTACAAACATTGGTAACTTTTTGTTAAATATGTAGTTTTTTTAAACTATTTGGCTCATATTTTCGTAATTAAGCCATACAAATACCAAAAATAAACTCATGAAGAATATATTAAGTTTTATATTAGTTGCTTTCTTTTTTCAAAGCTGTTTTGCAGTAGACACACCTGAGTCAAATGCCGCTCCAGTTTCTCACGAAATATTTGATAAGCTACTAAAAAAATATGTAAGCTCCACTGGTTTCGTAAATTATGGAGGTTTTAAAGCAGAGCAAAAAGAATTTAAAAAATACCAAGATTTGCTTTCAAGCAACGCCCCAGCTTCATCCTGGAGCAAAAACGATAAATTAGCGTATTGGATTAACGCCTACAATGCCTTTACCATTCAGTTAATATTAGACAACGCCGATCAAAATCTTACGAGTATCAAAGATATTGGTTCGAAAATAAAAATTCCTTTTGTGAATACACCGTGGGATGTAAAGTTTATTCAAATTGGCGGTAAAAAATATGACCTAAACAATATCGAGCACGGAATCATCAGAAAACAATTCAATGACCCACGTATTCATTTTGCTTTGGTATGTGCTGCCAAATCTTGTCCACCACTGAGAAATGAGGCTTACACAGGAGCTAACTTAAACAGCCAACTTGATGACCAAGGGCGTGATTTTATTAACGATGCCAACAAAAATGAAGTTTCTAAAAATTCTATGGAATTGTCAAAACTGTTTGATTGGTATGGCGGTGACTTTAAAGGAATGAGTAAAATAGACTGGGTTAATAAATATGCAAAAGTAAAAGCGGATAAAAACGCTTCCATCTCGTACAAAACCTACGATTGGGCACTTAACGGAAAACTTTAATTCGATTTTTTAAAATAAGATTTCTATTACTCAGAAGGTTTGTCCAATTTTGTGTTTTAATGCAAAAATAAAAATATGAAAAAAGTACTATTTTGGTTTAGAAATGATCTTAGACTTCATGATAATGAGGCTTTGATCAAAGCAGCCGAATTAGGAGATGTAATACCCGTTTACATCATAGACGAAAGACAGTTTGAAAATACAAGTTTCGGTTTTAAGCGAACCGAGAAATTTAGAGCTAAGTTTTTGTTAGAAACTTTACAAGACTTAAAGTCGAGTCTCCAAAGTATCGGCTCAGATTTAATAGTTAAAGTTGGTATTCCGGAATTGGAGCTTATTTTGATTGCCAATAAATACGAAGTTGACCATGTGGTGGCTTCTAAGGAGGTAACCCAAGAGGAAACTAGCATTGAGTCGCTATTTTCATATTCACTTAAGCCTCTTAATATCGACATTGACCTTTTCTGGGGGAATACTTTGATTCACGTGCGTGACCTTCCTTTTCAAATTCATTTTTTGCCAGATATTTTTACAGATTTCAGAAAAAGAATAGAAGGGCAATGGAAAGTACGTCCTTTATATGAAACGCCCAAGAGTTTAGGCACAATGCCCGACATTAAAGTTGGGCCCATTCCTACACTTGCAGATTTAGGTTTTGAAGAATTTGAGATCGACCCAAGAGATGATAATCAGTTTGTGGGTGGCGAACAAAATGGTTTTAAAAGACTTAACGCCTACATTTGGGAAAGTAATCTAATTGCCACTTACAAAGAGACCAGAAATGGGATGATAGGCAAAGATTATTCATCGAAGCTTTCGCCATGGCTAAGTTTGGGGGCACTTTCGCCTCGAACCGTTTATTATGAAGTAAAAAAATACGAAGAGAAAAATGGAGCCAATGATTCTACCTATTGGTTGATTTTTGAACTTCTATGGAGAGATTATTTTCACTTTATAGCCCTTAAGTTTGGTATTCGCTTATTTAAACGTTGCGGTATCAAACATGATTTTACCAAAAAATGGAGAAGGAATAAAGATCACTTCAAACGCTGGATTGATGGAAAGACCGGCGTGCCTATTGTAGATGCGGCCATGCAAGAGCTAAAACAAACCGGATACCTATCTAACCGTGGAAGGCAAATAGCCGCAAGTTATTTTTCAAAAGACATGGCCATAGAATGGTGGTGGGGAGCTATGTATTTTGAGAGTTATTTGATAGACTACGAAGTATGTAGCAACTGGGGAAACTGGAATTACATAGCCGGTATAGGCACCGACCCACGAGAAGATCGATATTTTAATCCGGTAAATCAGGCCCGCAAATATGACCCTGAGGCGGCCTACATGAAGCTTTGGCTGCCAGAGTTATCTCAGATTGACAACGAAAACTTGATAGAATTTATGACGCTAGGCGATAGCCTTAGCGAGGATTTAGATTATCCAAAAATGCCAATCTCAAAACCCAAAAGAGTCTAGCACATAAATAAACCGACCTTATACTTTTAAGCCCTCCTGTAAAATATTTTTTTATTATGGAGGGCTTTTCTATATATTTGGTTAATCAATTAATGAAAAAATAACTAATTATGAAAAAAGGTACACTAGCTATTGTAGCACTTTTTCTTTTGTTCGGTGTTTACGGTTGCAATTCGTATAACGGCCTTGTAGGTAAAGAAACCACGGTACAAGACCTTTGGGCAAAAGTTCAAACCCAATATCAAAGAAGAGCAGACTTAATCGGAAACTTAGTAAAAACCGTACAAGGTGCTGCAGATTTTGAGAAAAGCACACTGACTGAAGTGATTCAAGCAAGATCGGCTGCAACTCAAATAAAATTAGATGCAAATGACCTTACGCCAGAAAATATGGCAAAATATCAAGCAGCTCAAGACCAGTTGAGCGGCTCACTTAGCCGATTGTTGGTTTCGGTTGAGCAATATCCGCAGCTGAAAGCCAATCAGAACTTTTTGGAGCTTCAGGCTCAATTAGAAGGTACTGAAAATAGAATTTCGGTAGCGAGAGATAACTTTAACACGGGAGTGAAAGATTACAACCTTTCGGTGAAAACTTTCCCTACTAATATTATGGCTAAGATTTTCGGATTTGCTGAAAAAGCATTCTTTGAAGCTACTGCTGCATCTCAAAATGCACCAGATATTAATTTCGATTTCGGTAAAAAATAAGAGCTAATTATTTAGCCAACATAAAAACATATGCAGTTTTTTTCAGAAAGTCAGCAGCAAAAAATAATACAAGAGATAAAATTAGCTGAGGCAAGAACCTCGGGCGAAATTAAAGTACATATAGAGCCTCATTGCCAAGGTGGTGATCCCTATAAACGTGCTCAAGAAGTATTCAAGTTTTTGCTGCTTGACAAAACTGCCCTTCACAATGGCGTCCTATTTTATTTGGCCTTTGAAGATAAAAGGTTTGCCGTTATTGGCGATAAAGGCATAAACGAAAAAGTAGGTCAAACTTTTTGGGATTCTACCAAAGAACTCATGGTTCAAAACTTCAAGAAAGGAGATTTCGAATTGGGTTTTTGCAGTGCCATAGAAGAGGCTGGGTTTCAACTGAAAAAATACTTTCCTTACCAAAGCAATGATACCAACGAGATTTCAGATGAAATTAGTTTTGGTTAATAATCGCTAAAAAATGTCAAAAATATTAAGTTTTATATTTGTTTTTTGTTCACTAGTGGCATTTGGACAAGATATTCCGGATGCACCTAATCCTCCCAGATTAGTCAACGACTTTGTGGGTGGTTTGCTGAGCAAAGACCAAATTCAATCTTTAGAAAATAAACTCGTAGCCTACAATGACTCCACATCTACTCAGATAGTAGTGGTTATTGTAAAAACTGTTCAGCCTTTAGAGATTTCTCAATATGCCTATCAGCTAGGTGTAAAATGGGGGGTAGGGCAGAAAGGAAAGAATAACGGAGTGGTTTTACTGTGGGCACCCGGCGATAGAAAAGTCAACATCCAAACCGGAAACGGTATGGAGGGCGTGCTCCCAGATATCTATGCAAAAAGAATCATTACCAATGTAATCGGGCCAAACTTTAAAGAGCTTCGCTATTACGAAGGATTGGATCAGGGCGTGGATGAGATCATGAAATACGCATCTGGCGAGTATCAAGCTGACCCACAAGAAGATGATGGCGGAGTAATGACCATGATTATTTTTGTGTTGATCATAATTTTTATTTTCTGGTTAATAGGAAGAAATAAAAACAACAGAGGTGGCGGCGGCCTATTTGGCGACTCCGGTATTCCATATTCTACTTATTCAGGTTGGGGGCGACAGTCTGGCAACTGGGGTGGAGGTGGCTCTAGCTGGGGCGGCGGAGGTGGCGGCGGCTTTGGTGGCTTCGGAGGTGGTGGCTTCGGTGGCGGTGGAGCCAGCGGCGACTACTAAAAAAAAAATAATAAAACAAAAAGCTGATTGAAAAATCAGCTTTTTGTTTTTTAACCCGGTTTATGTATTTGGACTTCGTAATGAGGACTTAAATTGCAATAAATCGGACACTTAAATTTAATTAGCATAGCAGGTCTATTATGATAAAATTCAAGGGGTTTAAGTGTTGATTTTCAATAATTTAAGGTCGTAATAGATTTTCAAATGCATAAATCGGGTTTAAAGGTTTCCTTTTTTTATTTCTGAAACTGCGTGGTCACAAGCTCTCGCTGTAAGTGCCATGTAGGTCAATGATGGATTCGCACAGCTGTTTGAAACCATACAAGCTCCGTCTGTTACGTACACGTTTTCGGCTCCCCATACTTGGTTATGTTTGTTAAGTATCGAGTCTTTCGGACTATGTCCCATTCTGGCGGTTCCCATCTCGTGAATACACCTGCCAAAGCCTACATAGGTATCAAAAGTTTTTACGTTTTTATAGCCACTCGCTTCCAGCATTTCTGCGGCATCATTTATCATGTCTACACGCATCAGCTTTTCATTTTCTTTTATTTCTGCCGAAAACTTAATCAGGGGCAAACCCCATTTGTCTTTTTGGCTATTTTCTAACCAAAGTTTGTTTTCAAAATAAGGGAGCGTTTCCGCAAAACCATCTAATTTAATATTCCACGGGCCGGGCTTTGTGATTTTATTTTTAAGGTCTTTTCCAAAATCGTCCGTATTTAATTTGTGCGACCTTTGGCTATTCCCCTCGTATCCAAAGCCTCGTAGATAGTTTCTTTTATCGGCACCAATGTTCCTATAACGAGGCACATAAAAACCGTTTGGTCTTCTTCCAAAATAATAGGAATCCTCAAAGCCTTCTACGTCTGCAGTGGCTCCTGCTCTAAAGTGGTGGTCCATCAAATAATGCCCCAAAACTCCACTGTCATTCCCTAGTCCGTTCGGAAATCTAGATGACTTAGAGTTCATCAGTATGGCGGTTGTGGCCATGGCAGAGGCATTTAGGAAGATTATTTTAGCATAAAACTCAATTTCTTCAAGCGTGTTTTGGTCTATCACTCTTACACCTTTGGCTTTAGCTTTGGTCTCATCATAGATTACCTCACTGACCACACTATGCGGTCTGACGGTCAGGTTGCCAGTATTTTTTGCTGCTGGCAATGTTGCCGCTTGGGTACTAAAATATGCTCCAAATGGACAGCCTCTAGCACACATGTTTCTGGCTTGGCACTTTGCTCTACCTAAGGCAAGTTGCTCCTCTGTGGGCTCGGTTAGGTGGGCTTGTCTGGGAGGCATTATTATTCTCCCTGCAAACTTGGTCGCAACTTTCTTTTTTAAATCTTGCTCTACGCATGTTAGCTCAAATGGCTTTTGGAAAATACCGTCTGGCAAGTGCGGAAGGCCTTCGTAGCTACCTGATATTCCTGCAAATTTTTCTACATAATCATACCAAGGAGCTATGTCTTTGTAGCGGATAGGCCAGTCAGCTCCAACACCTTCTTTGATGTTTGCTTCAAAGTCTATGTCGCTCATTCTCAATGCCACTCTTCCCCATGTAAGGCTTTTGCCTCCTACTTGGTAGCTGCGTATCCAATCAAATCGTTTGTCTTCTAAGTAGGGATGGTCGGTGTCGTTTGCAAAGAAATCTTTGGTGGCTTCGGTTATTGTATTTCCCGAGCGAATATGTACCGGAAAAACGGCTTTGACTTCGTTACTTACTTTGACATTATGATGCGGAAACTCCCAAGGGTTTTTCAGGGCAGTATCATAATCAGTAACGTGTTCTATGTTTCTTCCTCGGTCGAGTAATAGTACTTTCAAACCCTTTTCTGTAAGTTCTTTTGCGGCCCAGCCTCCAGAAATTCCGGAGCCTACTACAATGGCGTCGTACGTGTTTTCTTTGGTGGTTTTTCCTTGAAGGTTCATGAGAGCATATAAAGATTTACATAAAACTAATTAAAAATTTAGCTTTTAAAATCTTTATATGAAATATCTTTTTTAGAAGAATTTTGAAGGCTCGAATGACTACCTTTTTTCGCCCAAAAATGGCATTGGTGTGTGTTTTATACCTAAACCTGCAGCCGTTTTTGATTTAATAAAATCACAGGCTTCACTAATATTGTTAGTTACTAAGTAGAGGTTTTTGTCTGTAGGAGAAATGGTTTTTTCGTTCACCATTTTCTCTATATGTTCCAATATATAGGTGTGGAAGTCTTCTCCAAAAATTACCACTGGGAATGATTCTATTTTCTTAGTTTGAATTAGTGTTATTGCTTCAAAGAATTCATCGAGTGTGCCAAATCCTCCCGGGCAAATAATAAATGCCTGCGAGTATTTGATAAGAAGTGTTTTTCTAACAAAGAAGTAATTAAAATCAACCCACTTATCTAAATATGGGTTTGGGTTTTGCTCGTGAGGCAATACAATATTACAACCTACTGATTTGCCGTTTACGTCTTTGGCTCCACGGTTTGCGGCTTCCATTATTCCAGGGCCACCTCCGGTCAAAATCGTAAAGCCCATTTTGGCTATTTCGGCACTTAGAGCTCTGGCTTGTATATAATGGGGGTTGTCTTCTTTAAATCTGGCTGAACCAAAAACAGTAACGGCAGGCCCCATAAAATGGAGTGCTCTAAAACCTACAATAAACTCTTTAAATACACTAAGAGCAAATTTAAATTCTTGCCATCTTGACCTTGGTCCATCCAGAAACTCTACCTCATTGGTTGCCATACGTATTTTTTTTATTTCGAAACTTTAAAACCTTCTTTTAAACCCACCGTTTTGTTAAACACTAATTTCTCACGGCTTGAATTTAAATCAGGAACAAAATATCCGTTTCTAATAAATTGAAATTTATCTTCGGCAGTGGCGTTTGCCAATGAAGGCTCTACAAATGCTTTTACTATAGTTAATGAATCTTCGTTAATGAATTCCTTAAAATCTCCGTCTTGACTGCTTGGATCTTCTACCTTAAATAGTCTGTCGTATATCCTAACTTCAGCCTCAAGTGATTCAGAAATGGTAACCCAATGTAAAACACCTTTTACCTTTAGGCCGCTTTCGTCTTTTCCACTTTTCGAAGTAGGCACATACGTACATCTAAGTTCGATTATTTCTCCCGCTTCGTCTTTTATAACTTCTTCGCACTGAATAATGTATGCACCTTTAAGTCTCACCATTTTGCCTGGCGAAAGTCTAAAGTATTTATTCGGTGGGTTTTCCATGAAATCATCTCTTTCGATATAGATTTCTTTACCAAAGTTTATTATTCTGCTTCCGCTTTCAGGATCTTCGGGGTTGTTGTCCATTGTACATGGCTCTAGATGACCTTCTTCAAAGTTAGTAATCACCACTTTCAGTGGGTTAAAAACCGCCATTACCCTAGTGGAAGTTTTGTTAAGTTCTTCTCTCACAAAAAACTCAAGTAAACTTACGTCTATTAGGTTGTCTCTTTTTTGAATACCTATTCTATCGCAAAAATCTACAATCGACTTCGGCGTATATCCCCTTCTTCGCATTCCCGATATAGTAGGCATACGTGGGTCATCCCAACCTTCTACGATGTTTTCGTTTACAAGTTGAAGCAATTTACGCTTGCTCATTACCGTATAGGTAAGGTTTAGTCTTGCAAATTCGTATTGTTTTGAAGGGAAAATCTCAAGTTTTTCTATAAACCAATCGTAAAGTTCTCTGTGAGCTACAAACTCTAAGGTACAAATAGAGTGTGTGATGCCTTCTAGAGAGTCTGACTGTCCATGAGCAAAATCGTACATAGGATATATGCACCATTTGTTTCCAGTCCGGTGGTGATTGGCGTATTTTATTCTGTAAATAATAGGATCACGCATGAGCATATTATTTGAACTCATGTCTATTTTGGCACGCAAAGCTCTTGATCCTTCTTCAAAATCGCCGTTAGCCATTCCTTCAAAAAGACTCAGGTTTTCTTCTACCGTTCTGTCTCTGTATGGACTTGGTTTACCTTCTTGAGTGGGCGTGCCTTTCAGTTCTGCCATTTCGGCTGCACTGCTGTCGTCTACGTAGGCTAATCCTTTCGAAATCAGTTTTTTTGCATATTTAAATAACTGGTCAAAGTAGTCAGAAGCATACATTTCATTAACCCAATTAAAGCCCAGCCATTTGAGGTCGTGCTTTATGGCGTCTACGTATTCAGTATCTTCTGTTACTGGATTGGTATCGTCAAATCGAAGGTTTGTGCCTCCATTATATTTTTCGGCTAAGCCAAAATTTAAACAAATAGATTTTGCATGCCCAATGTGTAAATATCCATTGGGTTCTGGAGGGAACCTTGTGAGCAGACGTCCGTTATGCTTTCCAGACTTTATGTCGCCTTCTATTATTTCCTCTATAAAATTCAATCCTTTTTCTTTAACCGTCTCTGACATAGTAATTGTTGTTGTACCAAAAAGCTAAAATAGTTTAATTCTAATGGATTAAAAATGTGCTTTTTTCTTAATAATAAATTAACTTAGTTAAGTCCTAAAAAATACTTTCAAAGTAGAATTATTTATGGCAAAAGGTTATTTTCCTTTAAAAGCAGTCGGTCTTTTTTGAAGAAATGCCATTACGCCTTCTGCAAAGTCTTCTGACTTTCCACATTTGGTTTGAGCCTCTGCTTCAAAACCCAAAACTGTTTCTAGGTTGTTTTCAAACGTTCTATTAAGCACACTTTTCATCTGACCTATAGATTTGGTAGCAGCAGTAGCATATTGATCGGCAAGTTTTTCTGCTTCTGCTTCTAAATCATCCGCTTTTACTGCTTTGGATACTATACCAAGCTGCACAGCTTCCGGTATAAATACCTTACGACCTGTACTACAAAGCTCAAAAGTTTTTTGGCTGCCTATTATACGTGGTAAAAAATACATAGATCCAGCATCTGGCATTAACCCAATACCCACAAAAAGCTCAGTTAGGTAAGTTTCTTCATTGGCTATTATGATATCACAGGCAAGAGCAAGCGACATTCCCGCACCAGCGGCTACGCCATTTAATTTACAAATAATAGGCTTGGGTAGGTTTCTCATCCCCAATATCAAAGGATTATAGTGCGAAAGTAGAATATTGCCCAAGTTTGGGTCTGCAAGTCCGGCTTTTAGGTCCGCTCCCGAACAAAACGCCTTGCTGTTGCCTCCCGAAAGTGTGACTACACGGACAGTTTCGTCTTCTGCACATTTATTAAATGCTTGATGAAGTTCCTCAAGTATTTTGCCATTCAATGCATTAAAAACCTCCGGTCTGTTGAGCGTAATGTAAGCTTTCGGCCCTTCGGTTTTGTAAATAATAGTTTCAAACATATTTTTTGGTTTTTTGAAGTATGATTTTGTTGAATTGTATTAACTCTAAAATTAACATTATTAGAAGTTTTATCCTAAATCAAAAAAGAAAATATTTTAAAGTAAAACTAAAGGAGGAAAGAGCGGATGACGAGGATTCATTTAAACTTAAAATAAGGCAGGTACTTTTTTTAAGAAAAAATTAAGAAAATGGATTTTATTGGAATGTGGATTTTAAGTAAAACTGCGGAGTGGAATGTAAAGGCCATAGATTTCCAGCTTGATTAATTTTGTATTAGTCAAGTATATGTTGTCCTAGTTAATAGGTATCCCATTTATTTCTTTCAAAATATTGCTAAATTACTTATATATAGGTTTTTGTGGGTAGGTTGTTGGTTTTGTTTTTTTTCCACCAATGGTATAAACTACTACTCCCATGGCTACTGCCGCTAATCCAAATAATACGCCTTTTTTCATTTTTGTAAATGTTTAATTGTTTTATGTATATACGTTGTAAATGTATAAAAAGTTACATCATCACCTTAAAATTTTCTTAAAATATTATTTAACGGTAAAAATCACTTTTCTAATTTTTTATATTGAAATAATAATACAAATATTAGTCCAAACGCATTAAAAGCAGCTTAAAATAGTCTTAAGAGTTTATTAAAATTTTGAAATTTTATTTTAAGGATTATTTAGATTAATTTTGTGCCTCAAAAAGAGGCGAATTTTGCTAGAAAAAAAGGGATTAGTATATAGGTCAACCGGAAGTTGGTATGAAGTCAGAGACGCCAATGGTGATTTCTTTTCTTGCCGTCTAAAAGGTAAGTTTAAGATAAAAGATCTGAAGGTCACCAATCCGCTCGCAGTAGGAGATGAGGTGTCATTTTTTATAGAAGATGGCGAAGAAGGTACAGGTGTAATCTTTGAAATTTCTCCTCGAAAAAATTATATCATACGAAAGTCTGTACATAAAACTGCCCACGGACACTTGCTTGCCTGCAATTTAGACCAGTTGGTACTTATCGTAACATTGGCTAACCCCAAAACTTCACTAGGCTTTATAGATAGAATGTTGGTCACCGCTGAAACCTTCCGGATTCCGGTATTGATAGTTTTTAATAAAATAGACCTTTTGCCTAAAGAGGGAATAGAGTATCAGGATGTACTTATTGACTTATATACCTCATTGGGTTATGGTTGTTTGGTTACTTCTGCTACAACCTTACAAGGTACTGACGACCTCATGGCAGCTTTAGAAAATAAAATTTCTTTGGTATCAGGCCATTCTGGGGTGGGGAAGTCTACCTTGATAAATATCCTAGATCCAGAATTAGATTTAGCCACTAACGAGATTTCGACTTTTGCAAACAAAGGCGTACACACAACCACTTTTGCTGAGATGTATGAAATCAAGGCCAATTCATATATTATTGATTCTCCTGGTATTAAAGAATTGGGACTGATGGATGTTAGTCAGTCCGAGTTAGCACATTATTTTCCAGAATTTAGGGACTTGCTGGGCGAATGTAAGTTTCACAATTGCCTACATATAAACGAGCCCAAGTGTGCAGTTAAAGATGCTGTAGAGGCTGGTGAAATCTCTGAAACGCGTTATATGAGCTATTTGAGTATGTTTGACAATCACGACAATAGGCGTTGAGGTCGCTTTTTTACTCCTGAAGTGCCTGAATTTTAGTATTTTACTATTCCCTAACACTTTATTAACAAAAATAATATTGAGAAATGGTAGGATAAATGAACTAAGCCCTATATTTGTATCGTTTTTAATAACAAATGAGAAATATAAACCTTCCAATATCGCCATTCCGACGACTTAGGTCCGCAAGGACCCAATAAGAAGGGTGTTTACTAATTCGTAAACTTCCTTTATCTTATTTTCTCTTAAATATTTTTTTACCTAAAATCACGGATACACCGTCTCCTAAAAGGCAAGTCCTTAGCAAACGACGATGAATACATTACAAAAGACTATTATCGGCAATTACGTTGTGCAAGTAGCCAGCGAAATACATTATTCATATGCAGAGCAAATCTGCAATGAGATGGAGCTTAGTGCCAAAGCTAGAGGCACGGGTATCGCTAAGCGGTCTCCTGATTACCTCATGAAAAAAATGGAGGAGGGCAAAGCCGTAATCGCTACCACAAGTAGTGGAGAGTGGGTTGGCTTTTGTTATATTGAAACCTGGGATCATGGTAAGTTTGTGGCCAACTCGGGTTTAATCGTGCATCCTGACCATAGAAAAAGTGGTATAGCTACTGCTATCAAAACGAAGGCATTTAATCTTTCAAGATCAAAATATCCCGATGCTAAAATTATTGGACTAACTACCAGCATGGCAGTTATGAAAATAAATTCGGAGCTTGGTTATATTCCTGTGCCATTTTCTGAATTACCCAAAGGGGATGATTTCTGGAAAGGGTGCTCCAGCTGTGTCAATTACGATATCTTGAATAGAACAAACAGAAACCATTGCTTGTGCACGGGTATGAAATATGACCCTCAAGAGGTGAGTCTATTGGCCAAGCAAGGCAAGAAGCCTGAATTCTGGGATTTTTTGAAAGAATCAAAGGTTTATGAGCGGTGGATGAGCGTGAAGCAGCGAATATTGCTACACAGAGAAGAAAAACGTAAAAAAAAAGTAGAGATGACAGCGAAGAAGAAAATGGAGTTGTTAGAGCACTGAAAAATATAAAAGGACTTATAGATTAAAATAGAGAAGCTCGTGGTTATTGTAACTGCGGGCTTTTTGTTTATATTTCGAATTAGATTTATGATAAAATTCAAAATGAATAAAGATTACATTAAGCTGCATCTTATAGTTTTTGTGCTAGGCTTTACTGCCATTTTAGGAAACCTGATTTCGGTTTCGCCCATTAGTGTGGTGTTTTTTAGAACATTAATAGCTTCTGTATCTTTGTTTTTGTTTTTAAAATATAAAAAAGTAAGCATAAAGCTGCCCTTTGCTGATGTTAAGATGTTGCTTTTTGTGGGTTTCCTTTTAGGAATTCACTGGTTGTGCTTTTTTGGTTCTGCCAGGCTTTCTACGGTATCGGTGAGTTTGGTCTGTTTTTCTACAACCTCATTTTTTACAAGTGTGTTGGAGCCATTCATTAAAAAAACTAGGATTAACTATACAGATTTGCTCTTGGGTCTAATTGCAATAGTAGGTGTGGGGCTGATATTTAAGTTCGAAACTGATTATAAGGCTGCGATTTTAATAGGTGTTTTGGGTGCTTTTTTGGCGGCCTTGTTTTCTATTTATAATTCTAATCTCACCACTAGGTTTTCGAGTAGTGTTATTGGTTTTTATGAGTTGGGCGGGGCATTTTTAACTATCCTCATTTCTTTGCCATTTTTTGTGGGGTTTAGCGTTGTGACTAACGTCGATTTTATGATTAAAAGTAACGATCTGCTTTGGATTCTGATTTTGAGTTTGGTGTGTACGGTCTATCCATATACACAAATGATTAGTTTACTTCGTAAAATTCCAGTATTTACGATAAATCTGAGTTTAAACATGGAGCCTATTTACGGTATCGTGATGGCGTATTTGATTTTTGGAGAAAAGGAAAAGATGTCGCTGGAGTTTTATATCGGAGCTTTCCTGGTGATAGGTTCAATATTCGTTCAGCCCTTCCTCAAACAGAAAAACCTCTCCATTTCTGAAGAGGTTTAAAATTTCTTAATACGTAAAGAAGATTATTTTCTTCCGTATCTCTTGTTGAATTTATCAACACGACCTGCAGTATCAAGTAATACGTTTTTACCTGTGTAAAACGGGTGAGACTCAGAACTAACCTCGACTTTGCAAACCGGGTATTCTACGCCGTCTTCAAAAACGATTGTTTCTTTTGTTTCTACACATGAACGTGTCAAAAACTTGTAGTCTGAAGTTAAATCCCAGAATACTACCTGTCTATAATTTGGATGAATGTCTTTTTTCATTTCTATCTATTAAAATTAATCTTTAACTATCTCAATCGGGCTGCAAATTTATGAATAAATAAATTGGTTTCAAAAAATATTTTCAAATTCCTTAAGCAAATTATCAATTTGGTCCGAAGTGTTTGAAATAAAGTTCGATATACGTATTTGAGAGTCCTTTTTTGGTCCATATCCAGAGCCTATTATTAAATTTTTCTCACTCATAATTTTAATAATTTCAGCTGAAGGTCTGTTGGTGTTGATTACAGCCACTGTTCTTGATCGGTGGTCTGGGTTTTCTACAGATAGCGAATAGTCGGCATGGTTCTCAAAAAACTTGTATAGTTTTTTAGCTTTGTCTTCTGTGTTTTTCCTTAAAACCTCAATGCCAGTTTTGTTCATATCCTCTGCTACTTTACCCAATAGGAATATTCCCATAACATTTGGTGTAGCTGGGTTTTGAAATTCTTTACTGTTTTTCCAAAGTGTTGGCAAGTCGTGGTGAGCACCAATGTTTACACCTTTGGTTTTTAATTCAGTTGCTTTTTCAAGGCATTTTTCGTTTGCAATCCAAACGCCAAGACCCGCAGGTAAACCAAAAGATTTTTGAACAGAGAAAAACGCGGTGTCTATCACCGAAAAATCTAAATTTGGATGTGGGGCAGACGAAACCATGTCTACGGCCACTATTTTATTTTGATTACTTCTTTTTAACTTATGAATGTCCGCCTCTCTCATTTGCACACCGGTGCTGGTCTCGTTTTGAGTGGTACATATTAGCTCAGCGTATTCAGGAACGGTGATTTCTCCATAAGAAAAACCTTCACCTAGTTCTTTTGTAAACGCAGTGGCAGTCTTTTTAAGGCTTTTTGAATATTTGTAAAACTTCTCTGAAAAAGAACCATTTACCAAATGGAATGACTCATGTTCAACAGTGCTAAGGATTAATTTTTCCCAAATTTCTGAAGCAGAGCCTGTGAACATTATGGCATGCTCAGCTGGTATATTTAGCAATTGACGCAAGTTTTCGTCTGTATGCTGATATATTTTTTTGAATTGGCCACTTCGGTGCGAAATAGAACCCAATTGTAAATCAACGAACTCTTGGAGATACTCCTCAAATTTTGGATAAAGTTCTGCTGGTCCGGCAGTAAAATAAGAAAGTGGTCTTGGCATAAGAATCAGATTTTTGAAAATGCAAAGTTAATTAATAAAAAGCGGCATTTTAAATTGGCAATCTTTATTTTAAATTGATATTTCATTATTGGTTTGTATTTTTGCATAAAAAAAAGATTTAATGTTAGTTAATATTTTCAAGTCCAAAATACACCGAGTAAAAGTTACGCAAGCAGAATTAAATTATGTGGGTAGCATCACTATCGACGAAGCATTGCTGGAGGCAGCCGGTATTATGGAAAACGAAAGAGTACAAATAGTAAACAATAATAACGGTGAACGTATAGAAACATACGCCATTAAAGGCAAAAGAGGCTCGGGTATAATCTGCCTAAACGGAGCAGCAGCCCGTAAAGCTCAGCCGGGAGACATCGTTATCATCATTTCATATGCATGGATGACCCCAGAGCAGGCAGCAAGCCACAAACCAATCGTAGTTTTTCCAGACGAGAATAACCAGGTGGTAGCCTAATATATTGAAAAAAATACTGAAATATCTGCTCCCAATCGCTTTAGGCCTCGGTTTGTTTTATTGGGTTTTCAAAGACATGGACTTGATGAGTATCGTCCAGAACTTTAAAGATGCCAACTATTTCTTGGTAAGCATTGGGTTGTTTGTTGCATTTGTAGCCCATGCTAGTAGGGGAGTTAGGTGGAAACTCATGCTTGAGCCTATGGGCTATAAAGTTTCATCTCTTAATGCCACTGCCGGGGTTTTGATAGGGTATATGACCAATTTGGTATTGCCACGTGCAGGCGAATTGGCTCGTTCGGTAAGTTTGCAAAACACCGAAGAGGTGCCTTTTGAGAAATCTTTTGGTGCTGTTTTGGCCGAAAGAGTAATAGATGTTTTGGTGCTTTTGTGTTTGTTAGTTTTAAATATTTTGTTAGAATTTGATCGAATAAAGGATCTCGTAATGGAGCTTTTGGGCGACAAGTTAAAAAACACAAACGCTCTTCTTTTACTTTTAATAGTAGCGGTTGTTTTATTTTCTATCCTAGTATTCATTTATAAAAAATACAAAAAACGTATTTTGGCGTTTGCGATTTTTCAGAAAATTACTACTTTTTTAGCGGGTTTATGGGCGGGCTTCAGCAGCGTTCTTAAAATGGAAAAGCCAGGTATGTTTGTGTTTCATACAGTTTTGATATGGAGCATGTATTACCTCTCTACTTATATACTTTGCATGGCTGTGCCTTTGGGGCAAAACGTTACGCCTTTGGCCGTACTTACTATTTTAGTAATGGGCTCAATAGGCATGGCCGCACCTACAATTGGTGGTATCGGTTCGTACCATCTATTAGTAGGTAAAATCATGGTGCTCTATGGTTTATCTAACGAAGAAGGAATAAATCTTGCGACTTTTCTACACACAATGCAAGGGATAATCTATGTACTTTTATTGGGAATTTTAGGTTTTGCGATTGCATTTTTTGGTAAAAAGAAATCTGCTTAATTCTCGTTTTAAATAGTGGATTATTAATTATTTCGTCTACTCTCTTTTCTTAGATAATACATTTAAACAAATAATGTTTAATTTGGTTTAAATTTCAAAAACAAACCAGATATGGCCTTATTTGACCTTAAAATAAACGGAACATCGCGTAGTGTAGATGTTTCTGATGATACGCCCTTGCTTTGGGTACTTCGAGACGAACTTAATATGTGTGGTACCAAATATGGCTGTGGTATAGCACAATGTGGTGCTTGCACTGTCCATCTAAACGGAATTCCTACGCGGTCGTGCGTGCTTCCAGTTTCGGCTTTGGGAAATAGCGAAATTACTACAATTGAAGGACTTTCGGCAGATGGGTCTCATCCAGTACAAAAAGCATGGGATCAGTTAGATGTGCCTCAATGTGGCTATTGTCAAGCCGGTCAAATGATGACTGCGGCGGCATTTGTGTCAGAAAACAAGAACCCTTCAGACGAAGAAATTAGTACTGCAATGTCTGGAAATATATGTAGATGCGGTACCTATCACCGAATCAAAGAAGCCGTTAAATTAGCCGCCAATCTTTCTAAATAAGAACAATTATGGAAAATTCAAGAAGAGATTTTTTAAAGAAATTGCTCCTGACTTCGGGCGGATTAGTGATTGGATTTAGCGACATACAGGCATCTAATGCCACCACAATTGACATCTCGAAGGAAGGAGATTTGAAAAATGCATATTTAGTGATTGGAAAAGACGGTTTAATAACTATTTTTTCTCCGAATCCTGAAATAGGACAAGGTATAAAAACTGCATTTGCTGTTATAGTAGCCGAAGAGCTTGATGTAGATTGGGCCAAAGTGACGGTTTTACAAGCTGATTTAGATACAAAAAAATACGAACGACAACTCACAGGCGGAAGTGGTGCAATCAAACATTCGTGGCAAAGACTGCGAGTAGCAGGTGCAAGTGCCAGATATGCATTAATAGAAGCTGCTGCTACCAAATACAATGTTTCTAAAGATAAGCTGAAAACTGAAAAGGGTAAAGTGTTAAGTTCAGACGGCCGTTCTTGGTCATATGGCGAACTTGTCTCTGAGGCTGCTTTGGTTAAAATACCTGCCGAAGTACCATTGAAAAGTAAGTCAGATTTTAATCTGATTGGTACTACTATAAAGAGTGTAGACAATAAAGATGTCTTGGTCGGAAATCCTGTTTATGGAATAGATTTTAAAGTACCCGGAATGTGGTATGCACAAGTGATTAGACCTGCGTCATTTGGACAAAAACTCGTAAGTTTTGATGCCGCTGAGGCAAAAGCTTTGCCAGGGATTAAAGATGTGATTTCTTTTGGAAATAAGGTGGCGATTGTAGGAAAATCAAATTGGGAGGTGATGAAAGCCCGTAAGTTGGTTAAAGTTACCTATTCAAACGATAAGCCTTTGGAAAGCGACAGTACGCACAACACCATTTTTACAGACCTAATGAAAAATGGGAAGGCAGAAGTGAGAAGAGCGGACGGAAATGTGGAGGAGGCTTTCAAAAAAGCCAGCAAAGTAATAGAAGCCGAATATCAATGTCCGTTTTTGCCGCATAACGCTATGGAGCCGATGAATTTCTTTGCCGATGTCAGAGAAAATAGTGTAAGACTGGCAGGTCCAACTCAAACGCCACAGTCAGGGCAAAATCAAGTAGCTAAACTTTTGAATATACCGGTTGAAAATATAACGGTTGAACTCACCAAAATGGGTGGAGGTTTCGGAAGGCGATTAAATAATGATTATACATTAGAGGCTGCCGAAATTTCTTCTTTAGTTAAAGTGCCCATAAAACTGCAATGGACCAGAGAAGACGATATGTCTGGTGGAATATACAGACCGGCCGTTCGATACAAGTTTAGAGCTGCTTTAGACGAAAAAGGAAACATGATTGGCTTTATGCTTCGTGGCGTTGGCCTAAATGCTGGAAATAGTACACGGCAAGATAATTTTCCTGTAGGTGCAGTTGATAATGTCTTAGTGGATTCGGTTAATTATGAGTCAGATATTACCACTGGGCCTTGGCGAGCTCCTATTACAAACTTTTTGGCGTATGCTGAGCAGGCTTTTTTAGACGAGGTAGCTTTTGCTGCTGGCAAAGATCCGATAAAGTTTAGGTTAGAACTGTTAGATAAAGCGAAGAAAAATCCAGTAGGTAAACTTACTTATGAACCCGAAAGGTTTGAAAAAGTAATAAATACGGTAGCCGAGCGTGCTAAATGGGGTAAAGTTTCTAAAAATGTACATCAAGGATTTAGTGTATATTTCTCTCATAATTCTTACGTGGCTCAAATAGCCGAAGTGCTCACCAAAAATAAAACAAACAGCTTAAGTAAGGTATATGCTGTTACGGATTGTGGTATAGTTATAAACCAAAGCGGTGCTCGAAATCAGGTTTACGGAGCAGTTATAGACGGTATTGGCCACACGATGTACGGAAACCTAAGTTTTGAAAATGGGCAGCCTAAGCAAAATAATTTTGATAGCTACAGGTTAATCAAATATAACGAGGTTCCTGAAATAGATGCGGTATTTATTGACAACGGAATAGACCCCACAGGACTAGGTGAGCCAGCTTTGCCTCCTACGGGCGGTGCACTTGCCAATGCCATTTTTAAGGCTACTGGCAAGCGACTTTATAGTCAGCCGTTTGCATTGCAAGACAAAAAAGTATCTGAAATTTTATAATTTAGCAGCTCCATTTCTGGAGCTGTTTTTTTTACTCTTTAGTTACTGAGCTACTTCCTGAGAGCTTTTGTGTAACCACTGGGTTGCCTTTGTAGCTGACCTTACTCGCTCCGCTTGCTACGATATCAAGTTTATCACTTACGGTTACCTCTGCTTTACTGGCTCCTGAAAGATCCAAATAGGCACTGGTGATTTGTGAACTTTCAGTATGTAGTTTTGATGCTCCTGAAACCTGAGCATCTAAAATCGAAACGTTTTCATTTAAGGTTAAATTGGATGCTCCTGATATTTCGCTATTAAGTTCTTTTATTTCATTGTTAAGTATAAATTTTGAAGCCCCACTTATTTGAATACTGAGTTTTTCTAAAAGTCCAAAACCACTCAGTTCGGTGTTCGAAGCCGAACTTGAAATCACTTCGGTTATAGCATTTGTTTTTACTTCGACATACATTTTGTAGCGTCTAATCTTCTTAAGGCTGATTCGCTTGTCATATTTTATTTCAAGTTTTCCATTTCTTACGGCTAGTTCTAAGTCTTTGATGTCATCTTCAGCACCTTTCACACTTACTTCTGATTCGTTAGATTTTATTATTTTCACATCAAAGGCATTGTTAATATCTAAGCGGTCAAAAGCCTCCAGCTTGAATGTTTCAGTTTTAAAACCATTAGGCGGAACCTGGTCTTTGTATAATATGTTTTCACACGAACTAATTGATACTACGAAAAGGAAAACGATTACTATGTTTTTCATGTTTTTAGTTTTATTTGAATACCTGATTTTTTTTGAAATATTTCAATAATAGATTTTTATCTGGAGTAATATTAAAGGTTACTAATCGATAGTTATGAGTAAAGATGGTAGATTTGTGGATAAAGTTGCATTATGAAAAATAAAATCAAAAATGATCCATACGCGGCATTAAAATATCCGGAGTTTCGGTTTTTTGTGCTTGCTCAATTTTTGTTTACCGTTTCTATCTTAATCCAAGAAATTGTTATCTCGTATTATCTCTACGAAATCACCAACGATCCACTTTCATTGGGTTTGGTAGGTCTTTTTGAGGCAGTTCCTTTTATTTCTTTGGCTTTGTTTGGCGGCTATTTCGCTGATAAATATCAAAAGAAAAAAATCTATCTAAGCAGTTTCTTCGTGGTTTTGCTTGTAACTGTAATCTTAATGGTTTTTATGGGAGATAATTCCATTTTGCATCTTGATAGAGCTCATCAGCCTTGGGTAATTTATTTAGGTGTTCTAATTTTCGGAATCGCCAGAGGCTTTTATAATCCAGCTTGGTCTTCATTAAAGCCATTTTTGGTGAAGCCAGAGCACTATTCAAACTCCGCTTCGTGGAGTGCTCAGTTTTGGCAGGTTGGCCGTATCGCGGGACCAGTAATTGGCGGTTTTTTATATGCGTATATAGGTTTAATGAATTCGCTTTGGGTGGTGTTGGTGCTGTTGGTTGCTACTATATTTTTTGCTTCTCAAATTGCCAAAAAGCCGGTGGAAGCCATGACCAAAACCAATATTTTTGAAAGCCTTAGAGAGGGCCTAACTTTTGTGAAATCAAATAAAATACTGTACTATTCTATAGTTTTAGATATGTTTTCGGTGCTATTTGGTGGCGTAATCGCTATACTGCCGGTTTATGCCAAAGATATTTTACATGTAGGCGTTGAGGGGCTTGGTGTTATGCGTGCAGCTCCGGGCATTGGTGCGGTTTTGACTATGTTAGGTACGGCTTATTATCCTCCAACTAATAAAGCCTGGCGAAATATGCTACTCGGTGTTGCTGGTTTTGGCGTAGCTACTTTGGTTTTTGCAGTTTCTGAAAACTTTATAGTTTCTTGTATCGCATTGTTTTTAACTGGAGCTTTTGATAGTATTAGTGTGGTAGTTAGGTCTACAATCTTACAAATATTGCCGCCAGACAATATGCGTGGTAGGGTAAGCTCGGTCAATGGAATTTTTGTGAGTACCTCAAACGAACTCGGGGCATTTGAGTCAGGAGTAGCAGCAAAACTTTTAGGGCCGGTAAATTCGGTAGTCTTTGGTGGGGTAATGACGCTCGTAGTCGTGGGTTATATTTATTCTAAATCAAAAGAGCTTTTCGGAGTGAAACTAATTAAAGAGATTTCTACATAAAAAAAATAGCACACTTGGAGAAGTATGCTATTTCTGTAAAAAAATCTTTTAAAGTATAATATTATGCTATTTGCTTCGCAAGGAAATCAATCCCTTCATTAAAACTTTTGGGTGAATAGCCTAATTCTGCTATAGCTTTATCTAATATGAATCCTGTTTTTGCAGGTCTTTTGGCTGTTTGAGTAAAAATAGAGCCATCTACCTCTTCGATTAAACCTTTGTCTAAACCAAAATAGTCCGCGGTCATGGTTGCCATTTGGTAAGGATTTAATAAATCTTTACCCGAAATATTAAAAATACCTTCAGCTTCTTTTTCTGAAATCAAAATACAGCCATCTGCAAGATCTTCGGCAAGGGTAGGGGTTCTCCATTGGTCGTTAACAACCTTAATGTTTTTGTTGCTCTCAAGCGACTTTTTAACCCATAAAATTATATTTGAGCGGCTCATGTCTTCGGCAATTCCGTAAACCAACACCGTGCGGGCTATGGCCCACTTTATGGAGCTATGAATCAATAATTTCTCTGCCGCTAGTTTGCTCCAACCGTAAAAACTTACCGGATTAGCCTCGCCTTCTTCGGTATACGGGCCTTCTTTTCCATCAAAAATAAAATCTGTAGATAGGTGAAGTAAAAACGTATTGTTCAGTTCACATGCTTCAATTAGATATTCTACCGATTTTACATTTAGATTCCAGCACGCTTCTTTTTCGGTTTCACATTGGTCCACATTGGTCATGGCTGCTGTGTGTATCACCACGTGAGGTTTTATGGTATTTAAAGTTCCCAAAATATCTTCCTTTGAAGTGATGTCTAGCGATTGGTAGGTGTAGCCTATCTTGTTACTTAGCCTATTTTCACCTCGGGAGGTTGCAAATACCTCAAATTGGGTACTATTGCTTAGCTTTTCTATGAGTTTTTGACCAAGTAAGCCGTTAGAGCCCGTAATTAATATTCTTTTTTTCATTTAGAAAGGTTAAATGAACCCGGTTTATTTTTTCTTCGGATAGGTGAATCCGTAAAGTTTTGTAATTTTTCGTTTACGCACTTTTTTAAGTGTCATAGACATTTTAATATCTTCGTCAGGTCTGTTGTTGCCATCTTTTGATACTCCCACGATAGTATCTATAACTCCAAAATTGTCCAAAACTTCTCCAAAAACAGTGTATCTGTTATCTAGAAAAGGAGTGCCACCTACGGCCATATAGTCAGCTCTTTGTTTAGGAGAATAGGATACATTGTTTGCTTTCTCCACTTTAGTAAGTTCTTCATCCACGTATTTTCTTCCTTGAACTATATAAAACTGACATCCACTTGACATCTTTTCGGCGTTTCCGTTGCTGGCCATTGCCAGTGCTCCTTTTTTGTGAACACGCTCGTTTGTAAATTCATACGGTATTTTGGTAAGATTCGCACCTCCGTTCCCCAGTTTATCTCCTTTTTTAGCGGTCTTTGAGTTTGGGTCTCCTCCTTGAATCATGAAATTTTCCATAACCCTATGAAAAAGCAAACTGTCGTAAAAGTTTTCTTTTACCAAATTGATGAAATTCGCTTTGTGTAAAGGGGTTTCATCATATAGAACCATGTGCATGGTTCCTTTGGTAGTATTGAGCGTTACAATGTAATCTTTTCTTTTTTGTGCTTGTGATTCAAATGCAAAGCTTAGCACAAAAAACGTGATAAATAAGTACTTCATTATTTTGTTGAATTATAATTGTGATTTTATGGTTTCTAAAATTTCTTTTCCACCATTTGCTAGTATTTCTACTGCAACTAGTTTGCCAAGTTCTTCTGGGGTTTCATTGGTTTGAGTTTTTTCTACAAAAACTTTTTCTTGGCCGTTAAGGCTTATTATTCCAGCCTTAAACACAATTTTGTCTTTTTCTAAAACTGCATTGCCAAATACCGGAATAGAGCAGCCACCGTTTATTTCTTTCAAAAACGATCTTTCTGTAAGTAAACATTTTTCGGTTTCCGGGTCATTACAAGCACTCCTGATTGCCTCAGCTTTGCTTGGGTCAAGATTTTTTGATATTTCTATCGCCACAGTTCCTTGCCCTACTGGCGGCACCATTTCGTTTTCATCAAACTCATGCACAATCATTTCATTGTATTTCATACGGTGTACACCCGCATATGCCAGCATAAGTGCATCACACACGCCAGACTCCATTTTCTTGATTCTGGTTTGCAAGTTTCCACGCATGTCTACAATGTTTACATTCGGAAAATATGCTTTTAACATAGCCACTCGTCGGGTAGATGAGGTGCCAATGGTGATAGATTTGTCTGTCGCAACTTTGAGCGATTGGTTCAAGCTTATCAAAACATCACACGTTTTCTCTCTTTCAGTAAAAGCTATTATTTCTAAATCGTTTCCTAGGTCTGACTGCAAATCTTTGGCACTATGGACCGCAATATCTATGTCGCCCGAGTGAAGTTGATCTTCTAATTCCTCAGTAAATACGCCCTTGCTACCAATTTTAGAAAGTGCTCGGTCTAGTATTTTATCTCCTTTTGTTTCTATTACAATTATTTCAGAGCTTATCTCAGCGGCTTTTAGACGCGACTGAATGTAGTCTGCCTGCCAAAGTGCCAGTTTGCTTCCTCTTGTACCTATTTTTATCTTCATTTTCGTTTTTTATAAAAAAAATATTCCTAAAAGTCCTACACACATACCCCATAAAAAACCGAGGCTAACTTGTTTGAGACTGTGAACTTGTAAGGCAAGTCTACTCGAAAGTACAATGCCTGAGATTATTATTACGCCAAAAAGTGGGTATTCTATATGTGCTTCGCCATATTTTAATAGAACCATGAGTAAGATTCCTACAAATCCGCCCATTGCAGTGGCATGTGCTGAAATTTTTTCTTTTAATGTAAATACGCCAAGACCTATTATTGAGACTGACATTATGCCAATTAAAAATGACGTGGGCCTAAGCATGCCGCCTTTTGAATACAGAAAATAGGTGAGGGCAATATAAAAACCTGATGTTATTAAGTAGATTTTAGGTCTTTCGGTTTGCTCAGGAAGTTCTACGTCAGAGATTACTTTTCGCTTAAATAACCAATAAATAAACGCTCCAGGAAAAATAGCCGTGTACAACAAAACAATGCCACAAAGTGCCAAGAAGCTTTTGAGGCTAAATAATGAAAAATAAAATGGCGTAGGTGCAAATCCGTATATTACGAGAAGTAATAAAACCGGGATAAATACCGGATGGAAAATGTAAGATATTAGTCGAGCTATTTTTTGAGTCACTGATGGTTCCTGCTTTACAGAAAATGAAAAAATTACGTTACAAATATAACGTAATTTTACTGATTTTAGATTTCTTTTCTTAATCGAGCCACCGGAATTGACAATTGTTCTCTGTACTTGGCTACCGTTCGTCTGGCGATATTGTAGCCTCGTTTTTTGAGTAGTTTCTCCAATTTATCGTCCGAAAGTGGTGAATGCTTCGGCTCATTTTCGATTAACTCTTTCAGTATATTTTTAACTTCTCTACTTGAAGCGTCTTCGCCTGAGTCTGTGGCGATGCCTTCTGAGAAGAAATATTTAAGGGGATAAATTCCGTAATCTGTTTGTACAGACTTAGAATTGGCAACTCTAGAAACTGTTGAGATGTCCATTTCGATTCTTTCCGCAATATCTTTCAGAATCATTGGTTTCAACTTGTTTTCATCGCCTTCTTCAAAAAACTCGTTTTGATAGATAACGATAGCTTCCATGGTTTTCAAGAGCGTTTGCTGTCTTTGTTTGATGGCGTCTATAAACCATTTGGCAGCGTCTAGTTTTTGTTTTACAAAGCTTACGGTTTCTTTTATCTGTCTGTTTTGCTTATCACTTTTATCATAAGTTTCTAACATTTCAGAAAATGACCTACTCACTCTTAGTTGCGGTGCATTTTTTGAATTTAGTACAATTTCTAATTTTCCATTTACTGACGAAACTATAAAGTCAGCCATCAAATAAGCAGCAGAGTTGTCTCCATTTGACATGCTACCCGGCTTTGGATTTAAACGAGTAATAAGTCCTAGTGCTCTTTTGAGGGTATCTTCGTCTATGTTTAGTTTTTTCTGAATTTTCTCAAAGTGTTTCTTTGTGAATTCTTCAAAATAGTCCTCTATGATGGTTAAAGCAATATTGTTTTCAAGTGAGTTTCTGTTTTTTTCTAATTGAAGCAAAAGACACTCTTGTAAGTCCCTAGCACCAATACCTGCAGGTTCAAATTTTTGAATTTTTTGTAAAAGAGCAAGGACTTCGTCTTCTGATGCATATACGTTTTGACCAAATGCTAAGTCATTACATATAGATCTAAGGGGTCTTCTTAGGTAGCCATCGTCTTCTATCGAGCCTATCAGTTGCTCTCCGATTTGGGTTTCTCTTTCGTTTAGTCGTAAAAACCCCAATTGCTGATTTAATGATTCTACCAATGTGTCGGTAGACACTACTGGCATCGAATCTTTTTCTTCTTCGCCCCAGCCATCGCTAGCCATTTTGTAGCCAGAATATTCATCTTGATTAATATATTCTTTTACGTCCAAGTCGCCATAAGAGTCAAGGCTTTCAAACTCACTAAAAGATTCATAGTCATCGTCTGATGAGTCGTCTCCATATAAATCATCTTGGGCGTCATCTTTCATTTCCATGCCTTCTTCAAGGGCAGGATTGATTTCTAATTCCTCTTCTATCCTTTGGTTCAATTCGGCCGTAGGAATCTGAAGCAATTTTATAAATTGAATTTGTTGCGGCGAAAGCCTCTGTTGTAGTGACTGACTTAGAGCTAGTTTTTGCATTTTAGTAGAGTTTTATCATTCGCGTTATTAGGAATACTTTCTTATGGTTTGTCATTTATCGTGCCAAAAAAAAATATTTAGTGTTTCAAGCTAGTATTTATTTCTTCAATATTCAAATTAAATTAAAATTAAATACTCTAAAAACTTATTAAGTGGTTGATTTTTAATTATTTAAAAATAAATATTCGTTTTTTGTCTAATTTTTATATTTAGACAAAAAAAATTAAAAAAAGTTACATTATTTTTAGAATAAGCTATTTATTCGAAGATAGCTCGTATAGATTTTTGTTTGATTTCGGTCTCAATCCACTCTTTTTCAGGTGAAGAATCGGCCGTAATACCACCACCTGAAAACAGGGTGATTTCGTCATTTTCAATTTTCAGAGAACGGATATTTACAAAAAGATGTGAGTCGTTTTGGATGTTTATTGGGCCTATGTAACCGCTGTAAAGTTCGCGGTCGTAGCCTTCTAGTTGGTCTAATATTTCGAGTGCTTCTTGCTTGGGCATGCCGCATACTGCTGAGGTAGGGTGGAGCAAGTCTAACATCACCGAACTTAGGTTTTGGAAGTTAATAGATTTACTATCAATAGTATAGGTAGAGCAAAGATGAATTAAGTTGCCTGCTTTTACTGAGCGAGGGCCTTTTTCTTCGTATTCCCTTACGCGTATTTTCTTAAGGCAATTGATAATATATCGGCTAACCAAAGCCTGTTCTTCTATCTCCTTTTGCGACCAAAGAGCATTTGCTGTTGGGATTTCATTTCCTTCAGAATCTACGCTTGGTTGAGTGCCTGCAAGTGCTACAGTGCTAAACTTTCCTTCAGGGTTTTGGTGTACCAAAGTCTCTGGCGAGGCTCCAATCCAAATCTGATTTTTCCAGGGAAGGTTTATAAAATTAATAAATGCAGAAGGGTGTTTTTGAGAAAGATGTTTTAAGGCCGAAAAATAATCATTTCCGCCTAGTTTGCCTATTTTGTTCGATCTTGAAAAAACCACTTTATTAGTGGTGGTTCCTTTTAATATCTCGACGATACTGCTAACCTTTTCAAGGTAAGTATTTCTAACCTCAGGTTTTTCTTCGAAATTCTCTTTAATATATAGTTTCTCGTAAGGAGGATTCTCTTTAAAATCTAAAAATTCTGAAAGCTTCTCTACTGTTTCAGAATCTATTTTATCCGTAATTTCGAAGAAAATATCAGCAGCATACAGATAAGGCAAGTCTACTGTGCTATGAAAAGGAGCAACTACAAAGCCCGCTGGGCATTCTTCAAAATCTATTTTTTGCTTAACGGTCTCTCTGTTTTTTGAAAGAAGAAAATAAAATGTCTCCGTGTTTGGGTATCTAAATATGACAAAAGGATACGCGGCTTCCACACATTTCACAATGAGTTTCTCAATAGTTACCTTATGTTCCACACCCACGCTAATCATTTTACTAGAGCTTGATTGTCTTCTACTTTAAGTTCGCCGTTGTTATATTTTGAAGGACACTTCAGAAGAATCTGGTCAGCATTAAAGCAGTTGTTTTCTAAGTCCATGCTACCTACTACCACCACTTTCTCAGACTTGTCTATGTCTTGAGGTTTTGGCTGACTATATACTACAAGTGATTCATTGTTAAGTGAGTCACGCATCATAAACTCAAATCTGTTTGGGTTTTTCGATGGTTCGTAGTTCATTTTTGGATTGCCAGACGCATCCTTAATCAGTTCGCCTACTACGTGAATACTACCTTTGTCGCCATTGTTTGCCATTTCGGTAGCATCTTTAAAACTGGCATACGTACTTGCATCTCCAATAGTTGAGATAATCATCATGACTGCCACCGCAATCACAACTAATGCTATAATGTGGGTCTTTTTCATGATTTTATTTCTTTTTCTATTTTTGAAATTTTTCTATCTAAACTAAATAAGTAGGCAAATAGCCCAGCCAAAATTACTGAAATGATGGCAACCACCACATAAATTTTTCCGTCTGCTCTGAAAGTATCTGCCATAGTAACATCTTGCATAAGTAAAATGTTAATTAAAATGCTCATAATATTCATTGTTGATTTTGATATTTTACTTTACTAATTCTAATTCTAAGGTTGCTTATCCAAAAGCCCAACATGGTCCAGCCGATAACTGCCGGATAAAAAACCATTCGCATTGCATTGTCCATATCATATTTTCCGAAAGCTGGATTGCCGCCATTGCCAGGATGTAGGGAGTCGGTAAGGCGAGGTAAAATCCACACCAAGGGCATAAATGAGGCAAACGCAAAAATGTTATACACAGCCGAAAGTCTTGCTTTCTTTTGTTCGTCTTCAAAAGATCCTCTAAGTACAAAGTATGCTGCATAAATTAGCATTCCTACTTCCACCGCTATTAACTTGGGGTCTTTCGGTAGTGGGTCTCCCCACGTAAAATTCCCCCAAATGCTGCCCGTAATAAAGCCTAGTACGCCAAACAGAATGGCCACATTTGCAAATTCTACTGCTTTGATATCACTTTGAATATTTCCTTTTCTTAAATATTTGATAGATTCAACCACAGAGGCAATCATGAGTGCCATCATGCCAAACCACATAGGCACATGGAAATATACGTTTCTAATGGTTTCGTTTAGAATCGGTTGTCTTGGCACTTCAGAAAGTAGGCCGGCTATTAACACATAAAACAAAATGATCACCGTTAGGATCTTCCACCAATATTTTTTCATAATTCTAGCTTTTCCACAGATATGGGAACAATAAATAACTTAACGAAATAACTATAAAATCAATTCCTAAAATGACCATTATTTCGTCATAACTTGCAGAAAGTGCAAGGCCGTCTAAGGCGTTTTTAGAAAGTTTAATTAACATACTCAGCATGGGCAATACGATAGGGAAGCTCAATACTGCCATTATGCCCGAGGTATTGTCTGATTTGGCTGCTATGCCTGCTATTAGTGTGAATATGGCCGAAAAACCTAAAGCTCCCAACACAATAGAAATGGTATATAGCACCATGTTTTCAACGGGATTACCCATAAAAACAAAGTAGATTACCATGCCCAAAAGGCCTAAAAATAACAACAGAATAAAATTATAGACGATTTTGGCAATGATTATAGACTCTGGTTTGGCTATTTGATAATAATATAAATGTCTGCCAGCGTTTTCTTGGGTAAAGCTTTTAGTCACCGAATTTACCGCAGAGAACAGAATGATAATCCAAAACAAGGTATTCCATGTTATGGGCTCAATTTGGTTGGTTTTGAGCTTAAAGCTCATGTAGCACAAAAAAACCGTAGAGATTACATACAGCACCATTCCATTGAATGCGTATTTCTGTCGCCATTCTAGAATGATGTCTTTTTGAATCAGATTTTTGATTTCTTCCATATTATGCCACAAAATTAATCAATTTTCGACTTCGGATATCATGACTTCGGTCAATTTATTTCGTGCCAATAGTAATATTATGAATTTTGATTAAGCCCAAAGAAATTCGAAATTATTCTTTTTGATTTACTTATTTTTAATAAGATCCAAAATAAACTCCAATTGGGTGTCTTTTCTGTTTACAAAATCACTGAAGCTTTGGTCTACCTCAAAATCAGGCTGTACAAAAAACGTTTGAGTAGTTTTATTTGGTTGATTGTGTACAATTTTAAATAGTGGCACCCTTATATATGACTTGGTATTTGGTAGCTTCACTACTTTCCATGTGCCGGCAAAGCTTCCCCAATTGGCTCCTCCGGGCTGTGAGCCTACAAAAGTAGCGAGGTTCATGTCTCGCCATAGGCTAATTGTAAATGTGGTGGCAGAGTAGGACCCACCGTCCATTATAACATACAGTTTGCCATCAAAATGATGTTTGGATGCTGGTTTTTTGTATTTCTTTTTAGTGAAAAAGTAATTGCCATTTTTTTGCTTTTTAAACATAATCCTACCCACCACTGGTCCGAAAATAGTTAAGGGGTGAAAATTTTAAAATAAGATTTTGGTTTAAAAATCATAGAATCTGTCAATGCGTATGGCTCTTTTGCCACATAAGATGTAAGCCTGCCCACATTTGGAATGTAGCCGCCGCCGTTTGCTCTAAGGTCTACTATCAAATGCTCTATCTTTTGGCTTTCAGCTTTTTTAAAGGCCGACTTTAGCTTTATTTTAAAACCTCTTTGGTTAAAATCAAACTTGCCTTTCTTTTCCATAAAACTTGTAATGTCGAGTTTGGCAATGTGCCTTGTGCTGTCTACCACCTGGTAGCCGAGGTTTTGTCTGGTGGCATTTTTGTATCTACTTTTTAATATTTTCAAACTCTGTTTCGAGGTGATGTTTTTTAAGTAAATAGACCTAAAAACGCTGTCTTTGGGGTTTTTGAAAGTTACAAGTGTACTGTCAGTTTGGCCATATTGAGCATATAAATACCTCGAAAAAGCCCGCTCGGCATAGTAGTCTTTGCTTACCGGGTTGTTATTGTCAGTGCCATACATCTTCCTGAAATCTTGGTATAAATCCCAAACTGGCATGTTTTCTATTTTTGATATTTCTGCAGTTCTCAAAATCGTACTATCGGCGGCTATGTTATAATGGACATAGAAGTTCTGGTCAAATTTTCTCAAAATTAAAGGCAAGGTGATTGGTTTTTTTGAGCTAAAACTTTTTGGTGCTCGGGTGCTAGTGTGTAAGTCTTCTATACTTGCAATCAGCTCAGTTATTTCAATGTAAGCTTGCCTTTGGCTGATTGAGTCTGGGTAGTTTTGAAGAATTTTCTCAATGTTTTTATTAAAAGTAATGGTGTCTTCATAGTATCCAAATCCCATATGGTGTTTGATAAGTGTTTTCTTTACTAAATCAAGGTCTGCCTTAAGAGCTGCGGTACTTATTTTATTTTGAGAAAAACTAAAAAATGAAATTCCTGACGATAAAACGGTCAATATTAGGCATCTAAGGGTTAGTTTCATAAATGGTAATTGAAATTTTGTTTATTCATTGTCGGATTGACTCCTAAAATTACACATCTTTTATTTATCTTTGCGGCTGAATAAAAAAGTTCTTTGAATCACTATGCTTAATCGTCGTTTAATTCGAATCAGAGCTATGCAAGCGTTATACTCCTATGAAAAATGTAGGGGAGCAAATGTTCAACTTGCACTAGATCTGATAGCTGAGTCTTTTGCTCCTGATCTAAATTCAATGGAGAAGCAAGACAAACCCAAGCTTTTGGGAAAACAAAAACTCGCTCAGTCACTATTTCTGGATGAAGTAAATGACAAAACCCCTGAAGATGAGGTGGTTCCGCCCGAAATCAAAACTGTGCTTTCTAAAGCCAGAGAATTTTACCGAAATAAAAATAAAAAAGATTTTGACAATATAAGTTTGCAGAGTCAGATTGATGCTGAAAAAGTATATGAACAATATCTCATGCTTTTGCAGTTGCTTGTTGAGTTAGCCACAAAATTTCCGGAAGATTCTAATTTCCATAAAAACAAAGCCATTAAGGTATTGGCTGCTTCGAAAGAATTGGAATACCAATGCTTACGAAAAAGTGTAAATTGGGAAAGCGAAAGAGCAAATGTCAATAAGATTTACAATGAAGCCCTAAAGAAAAACCTCCATGTACGTGAGTATGAGGAAAAAATCAATAGGACATTTGAAGAAGAATTGGCTATCGTGAAATACGTCATCAAAAATGTTTTGCTTAAACACGAAGTGTGTCATGAGATTTTTGAAAAGACCAATTTGTATTGGGAGGAAGACAGAGAGATTTTACGTACTATGCTTTTTCATACTTTCAATGATTTTGTAGAGTTAAGTACCGTCAATATCGAGGTTTTAGATGATGTTTGGGAAGAAAGTAAGTCGTTTTTGAAAGTATTGTTTACAAAATCGGTTCACGAAGAAAAAGAACTGATGTCTTATTTAGTGCCTTTTCTTAGAAATTGGGACTTTGAAAGAATTGTAGAGACTGACCGTATTTTATTAAAAATGGCGGCGGCTGAGTTGATTCATTTTCCGAGTATTCCGGTGAAGGTTACAATCAATGAAATTATTGAAATTGCCAAAAACTTTAGTTCACAAAAAAGTGGTCAATTTGTCAATGGAGTATTGGATTCTTTAATAAAAGATCTTACCGCAAAAGATATTATTAAGAAGACCGGTAGGGGGATGATTGACAATAAATAAAGCAGAAAGAATTTGACTATACTGTTTTTTCAGGTTAATTTTAAGCACATTTTTTACACAAAATATTATGAATAGTTCATCAAAATCATTTATTGCTTTTTTAGCGGGAGTAGCTGCTGGAACTGCAATCGGAATATTGTACGCACCCGAAAAAGGAGAAATTACACGTGATAAACTTGCTGGGAAGCTTTCTCAATATAGAGAGCAATTACAAGGTTTTATTGCTGATCTTATAGAAAGAGGCGAAGAAGTAGCAGACGAAATGTCGGGAGGCGATAGTCAAGCCAAAGCTGAAGGTAGAAAAGTGGTAAATGAGGCAAGACAAAAAGCTGAGAGACTACTGGAAGATGTTGAAAATCTTATGACTCAAATCAAATCAAAATCTTAATATGAAGAAAGTTTTTTTTGTTCTGGTTTTGGCTGTTTCTGCTGCTATGTGGGCATGCTCGGGCAGTGGATCTGACAAAGCCGAAGGAATTGTAAGCGATTCTGCGAAAATAGAGTTTGAGAATCCTACACACGATTTCGGTGAAATAAATGAAGGCGAGGTAGTTTCTACTGTATATAAGTTCAAAAACATTGGTTCTATGCCTTTGCAAATTTTGGATGTGAATGTGACCTGCGGTTGCACAGTTGCTGAAAAGCCTGAAAAAGCCATTGGTGCTGGCCAAACAGGAGAAATTAAAGTAAATTTTAACTCTGCTGGTAAGTCAGGGATTAATAAAAAATACATAACGGTACTTTCAAATGCCGTGAATAGTTCAGAAGTAGTAAGTTTTGATGTTATAGTAAATAATTTAGAACAAAAATAATGATAGTATTACAAGCAGGTGGTTCTGGAAACATGAGTTTTCTATTTTTAATGGTGGGTATGTTTGCAGTCATGTATTTTTTCATGATTAGACCACAGCAAAAAAAGCAAAAAGAGCAACAAAAAATGGTGGAGGAACTGAAAGCTGGTGACGATATAGTTACAGCTGGTGGTCTTCACGGAAAAGTACTTTCAAACGATGGCGATACTATCACTATTTCAGCAGGTGGTGGAGCTCGTTTGACTTTCGAAAAATCAGCAATCGCTAAGAAAAAATAATAAATTGTCAATATCAGCAAGAAATACCAAAGCAACCCCAATGAAAGACGCATTTGAGTCTTTCCTGAAAGCCTATAATCTAAAATCTAGGTTTAATGAAACGTATTTGATTACGTATTGGGAAAAAATAATGGGTGCTAGTATTGCAAATCGTACGGAGAAAATTTATGTCAGAAACGGCGTACTTTTTCTTCGTATATCATCTTCTCCTCTTAGGCAAGAGCTCGTACTTGCCAAATCCAAACTAATGGAACTCCTCAACGCCGAAATAGGCGAGGCCATAATTCAAGACGTAGTGTTTATATAAATATGCTTCAAGCACCTCCATACCTTAAACCTGGTGACAAAGTGGCTATAACGGCACCTGCTAGCAAGTTAGAGGCAACTGCCGTGGAGATAGCTGTAAATATTTTGAAAGAAAGATGGGGCTTACAAGTTGTGGTGGGCGAAACCATAGGAGCCTCTTATCATGATTTTGCAGGTTCTGATGCCCAAAGAGCCTCTGAGTTACAGCGTTTTTTAGAGGACGATTCTGTCAATCTAATATTAGCCGCACGTGGTGGTTATGGTGTTTCTAAAATTTTAGATAGCTTAAGTTTTGAGCATTTTTCTCCCAAATGGATATGTGGATTTTCGGACTTGACGGCCCTTTTATTACATATTAATTCTTTGGGTTTTCAGGCTATTCATGGCGTTATGGCCAAAACCATGGCGTTTGATGAGCCATCAAACGAAAGTCTCAAGAACTTGCTTTTTGGAGGAAAAGTGGACTATGTGTTTACCCATAATTCTGAGTATTTTATAGAAGGCAAAGCAGAAGGTGAAGCTATAGGCGGTAACCTCTGTTTGTTAGCAAATAGTGTGGGTTCGAAGTCGGATATTAGCTTTGATGGCAAAATCTTGTTTTTAGAAGATATTTCGGAATATCTATATAGTATTGATAGGATGTTGGTTCAACTTGGCCGAGCTGAAAAATTAGCTAAACTTGCTGGTTTGGTAGTCGGAGATTTTTCGGATTGTAAAGAAAACGATGAGCCTTTCGGCAAAAACTTCCAAGAAATAATACTCGAGCATATTTCTAAGTATTCGTATCCGGTTGCTTTTGGTTTTGAATTTGGCCATGAAAATCGCAATTTTGCAATCAGAATGGGTGAAACCCTAAGCCTAGATGTAAATAAATTTGAATCTAAATTAAAGTCGATATGAATAAGTTTGATTTTAAAAAATATCACATAAGAGCTATTAATGCTTCTACTGAAGAAGAAAAATTAGCAATCAATAAAGAATTAAAAAGCTTTTATGAGCAACTTCCTGAAAGTGAGAAAAAAAGTTTTAACGAAGAATTACAGAGTTTTTTAATAAAAGAAATGGCGAATATTAAATCGGTTTATGATGGTGCCACAGCACCTTCTGAAAACTAAATTTTCTTTTCTTCGAAAAACCAATACAATTAATTATACAAAAACCGTATGCTCTTTTTAAAAGGCATAAGGTTTGTCCTGCAGAATCTTTAAATTTGCAGGTAATTTAAATTTAACTGAAAAATATGAGCCAAGAATCAGCTCCAACTACCACTTTGCAAGATATTATTGGCCACGCCAAAGAATACGGTTTTGTTTTTCCTTCGTCTGAGATTTACGATGGACTTCAGGCTGTTTACGATTATGGTCAAAATGGAGTAGAACTTAAGAATAATTTGAAGCAGGTTTGGTGGAAAGCCATGACCCAGCTACATGATAATATAGTTGGTATAGATGCCGCCATATTTATGCATCCGCTTACGTGGAAAGCATCTGGTCACGTAGATGGTTTCAACGATCCAATGATAGACAACAAGGACTCTAAAAAGAGATACAGAGCCGATCAGTTGCTGGAAGGAAAAGCCGAAGAATATGAAAAAAATGGAGAACTTGAGAAGTCTCAGGCTTTACTTGCCAAAATGGGAGCTTTGCTAAGTGCCGAAAAATTAGACGAAGTAAGAGAGTTAATCATTGAAGAAAATATCGTTTGTCCGATTTCTAAAACAGCCAATTGGACTGAAGTTCGTCAGTTTAACTTGATGTTTTCTACCCAAGTAGGATCTGTGGCTGAAGACTCTAGCAATATTTATTTAAGACCAGAAACAGCTCAAGGGATTTTTGTGAACTTCTTAAATGTTCAAAAGTCGGGTAGGATGAAGGTTCCTTTTGGGATTGCTCAAATAGGGAAGGCGTTTAGGAATGAAATAGTGGCCCGTCAGTTTATATTCAGAATGCGTGAATTTGAACAGATGGAGATGCAATTTTTTGTTCGCCCTGGCACCGAAATGGAATGGTACGAAAACTGGAAAGCAACAAGGCTAAGATTCCATAAAGCGATAGGTTTACCAACTGAGAAATTAAGATACCACGACCACGATAAATTGGCCCATTATGCCAACGCGGCCGTTGATATTGAGTTCGAATTTCCGTTTGGATTTAGAGAGATAGAAGGAATTCACTCGCGTACTGATTTTGACCTTAAAAGTCATCAAGACCTTTCTAAAAAGAAACAACAATACTTTGACCCTGAGCTAGGAGAAGACGGTAAGGCAATCGGAAATTATATTCCTTTTGTGGTTGAAACTTCGGTGGGTGCTGATAGGCTGTTCCTTGCGGCATTCTGTAATGCGTATACCGTAGAAAAAGGTGAAAAAGAAAGAACCTATCTAAAACTTCACCCGGCTTTGGCTCCGATAAAAGCGGCGGTATTGCCACTGGTTAAGAAAGACGGCTTGGCAGAAAAAGCTCAAGAAATTGCGAATTCATTGAAATCGTCGTTTAGAACAGTTTATGACGATGGTGGTGCGATAGGAAAAAGATATACACGTCAGGACTTGATAGGAACACCTTACTGTATAGCGGTAGACTACGAGACCATGGAAAATGGAACGGTAACTATCAGACACAGAGACAGCATGGAGCAAGAGCGAGTAACTATCGCGGAGCTTAAAGAGAAAATAGGCTATGCCGTTTCTATGGAAAGAATATTGGAGTCTATTTAATTAGAATTTATTAAAAATATAGAATAAGCCTGGAGGAAACTTCAGGCTTATTTTTTTAAGTACTTATTTAATCCTGTTCCTACTGTAGCTATTTTGCCATTGGCTGAAGCATATCGATTGTCAAATCCACAACCGATGTTTGCATTTGGAGTGTTGTTCGTGCTTTTTATGGTGTAGGTGTTGCCATCTTTATTGAAACCACCGTAGTTGTTTAGTTGGTAACAGTTTGTCGAGCTTACCTTGTTATTTTTGTAAGTATCTATAATTTCTAAGTGAGCAAATGCACTCGAAGTTTTGGTTACAAAATTGCAATTTTCTATGTTTATGTCGGCATTGTCTGACCTTGAAGCGATATCTAAGTAGCACGTCTTTGATGCAAATTCACAATCCACAATCTGAGTTTTCTGATTTCTTATTACAAAAATGCTAAAAAGCTGAATATTTTTAAATGTAATATTATTTATTTTACTATCGTAATAAGACTGGAAATTCGAAATGCCAAATACATTGTAATCAAATAATATATGGTGTATGCTCGCCGCTTTTTTAGGGTTGTTTAGTGAGGAATATTGAAAGAAACTAAGGCCATGAACCGCATTTTTTATATATGCATAAGAGAGTTCAATATCTCCATTTGCTTCCAGTCCTTCCCAGTCGCCATTACTTAAGTTCTCAGCAGATTTAAATTCTATAATATTGTTTACATTTCCGTTTGCAATAAGTGAACCATAAGCAGTAATTCTACTGGTATTTGTCCCAGACTTGGCTACCACACTGATTTTTGTTCCTGGATTAATAGTCAAAGTTTTGCCATTGGGCACTATCACGGTTCCAGTCAAAGTAATATTGCCGCCCCACTTTTCATTTTTTGCAAGTGTATGAGCCGATATTGTACCTGTTATCACATCGTCATAAACCCCGGTTAAGCTTACCTCTATATCTGGTTTGCTTATTCCATTTACTTTAGGCGTGATTATAATTTTCCCGTCAAATTTTCCTGCTGTTAAATTATTCGGATCTACCGCTATGTTTATATCAGTTTTTGAAGTTAAAGTTCCAGAAGTTTTGTCTATTGTAATCCAAGAAGCGGAGGTTTTGGCTTCAAATGTTAAATTTTCTAATCCTATTTTAGATAAGCTAATGGTGGTAGTTTTAATGTCTTTTATGGTTCCGAAGTCTACTGCGTTTGTATTTACTGCTAATTTGGTGATTTTGTATGTGCCTTTTACCAATATTACTTTCTCTGTGGACTTTACGCCATTTATAGTAGAATTGATACTGATTTTTGCCATGTTTTCTCCTTCAATAATGTCTTTGGCTTCTATATCCGTGGTAAAATCAAAGTGAGCATTTTTGGTAGAATCTAAATTTGCATTGTTTTTTGAAAGTATCAGCCATTTTTTGTCGCTTGTTATTTCAAATTTTGCAGAACCTACTCCTTTTTTGCTAACTCTAAAATTTCCTTTTGAGCTCGAAGTTATATCTCCCAAGGCTATTTGCTCTGTAGATAATGCCAAAATAGGGTCAGGAAGCACTATTTTCTCTAAATCAAGATTTTCTTTTTTACAAGAAGATAATATTAAAACGATAAAAGTAACTGCTAGTAGTATTGACTTGTTTTTCAAAGTAGAATGCTTAAAATGAGAGGTTTTAAAATTGATTCAAAATTACTTTTAAAATCTGAAAATTAAAATCCAAAATATTGAAATGAAAAAGGTAGGCCCTATAAAAAACTTAACCCCGTCCTCATGGAGAACGGGGTAAGTATTATCTATTCAACCCTAACCTATTAAACTATGAAAAATCTTAATTTAACTTATAAATTTGTTACTGCAAGATCCAATTTTGGAACTGAAGTAGGTATAACTTCACTTGAGATGGCGTTTTTGTTTGACCAAATAAACTCAAAAATGTTGTTATTAAGAGATACGTTTTTAGCCCATTTTTGAGCTTCTTTCTTACGCGAATTCGAAAGTTTTTCCGTCAAATTCATTGAAGCGTTTGTGAATAACGCCTTTGTGTTTTCGTCTAAGTTGTAAAATGCGATTGGAGCATTGAAATACATCTTAACTACTTCGTTGTATACCTCTATATCTTTCGTGTTCTTTCTTGCGATCTTTTTTGTCTTCGTGTTAACGAAATTTGTAAACTCAGTGCTGTTGTTGTTACTTACTGTTACACCTGACTCACCGTTTGCAAAAGCTGATTGTGCGTTTGCTGTTAATGTACCTAATACTAAAAATGTTACTAATGTTCTTAATTGCTTTCTCATGTTATTTTCTATTTTTATTCCCTGTTATGATGATGCAAATTTGGTTGGTTAAAATGTAACCGCCAAATTTTATTTGGAATGTGAAACAGAATAAAATTTTGATAAAAATCCAAAATGCAGAATATGGTCGATATTTAAATCAAATAGGATGGGGTGTGGAGAATATTATTTTGTTATTATTGGATTAATATTCTGAAAATTTTTATTTTCAGTAAATGTGAATAATCTTGGAAAAATACAATCATTCGTTTAAAAAATTCATAGTGCGTTCAGTTCCTACCGTAGAAAAGTGCAAAATGAAATCTATGGCCTTGTCTAACCTTTCAGGAAGTGCTATCATTTCGTTTTCTGGAAACTGCCCCAATACGTAATCAACTTGTCTTCCTTTCGGGAAATCACTGCCGATTCCAAACTTTAATCGGGGATAAATATTATTTCCTAAAATGCTCTCAATGTTTTTTAAGCCGTTGTGTCCTGCACTCGATCCTTTCTCTTTTAGTCTAAGTTTTCCAAAAGGCAAAGCGAGGTCATCTACGATTACCATAACGTTTTCTACAGGCACCTTGAGTTGGTTCATCCAATACTGCATGGCTTTGCCGCTAAGGTTCATATAGGTGGTGGGTTTTATTAGTGTTATAGACTTTCCTTTGTATTTATACTCGGCTACGCTGGCTAGTCGGTCAAGTTTAAAGTCGAGTTTTTCGCGAGCAGCCAACCGGTCTAAGACCATAAATCCCACATTGTGTCTGGTAAGTGCGTATTCTGGGCCAATGTTGCCCAACCCAACTATTAAAAATTTCATTTATAATTTTTTGAATTAGTGTTTTTTACAAAATAACTAATATTTTTGTTGATATATAAATTCTCGGATGCAAAAAAAACGGTTAATACTCAAACAACCCTTATTAGATATTACGCTCAAAAGACTCTGCCAAGAAATAGTAGAAAATCATGACCCTATAGAAAACACCGTTTTGTTAGGGCTTCAACCTCGTGGCATATTTTTGGCGGAGCGAATTAAATTCTTTCTTAAGGAATACTTTAATGTAGATATTCCGCTTGGGCATCTTGACGCAACTTTTTATAGAGACGACTTTAAGCGAAAAGGAAATATTCTCACGCCTAACTCTACACACATTGATTTTATTATCGAAGATAAAAATGTAATCCTTATAGATGATGTATTAGCTACAGGCAGAATGGTGCGTGCTGCCATAGACGCCATGCAGGCTTTTGGAAGACCTCAGAAAATAGAGTTGTTGTGTTTGATAAATAGAAAATATAGCCGCGACTTGCCTATTCAGCCTGACTATGTCGGTAAAAAAGTAAACACGGTAGACTCGCAGCGTGTATTGGTAGAATGGAAAGAACAAGGAAATGAAAGTGATAATATTTGGTTAATAGACTAGGTTTTTATGGCTGACATAACAGCAGACGACTTAATATACGGTTACACAAATGGTATTTTTCCGATGGCAGACCCCGATGAAGGAAAGATATACTGGTATTCGCCTGACCCACGAGCTATTATTCCGATTGATACCTATAGGCCTGCTAAATCGCTCAGGCCGATTTTAAACAAAGGGGAGTTTGAGATTAAAATCAATGGAAATTTTGAGAAAACAATAAGAAGTTGTGCTCATCCAAGATTTGAAGGTGACGAGACTTGGATTTCGGAGGAAATTATTGATGTTTATATAGATTTACACAGAAGAGGTTTTGCCCATTCTATAGAAGCTTACCAAGGCCATGAACTTGTGGGTGGGCTATATGGAGTAGCAATAGGGTCGGTATTTTTTGGGGAGTCCATGTTTTATACGGTGCCCAATGCCTCCAAAGTTGCATTTCATCATTTGATTCAAATCCTTAAAAAGAGAGAGTTTGTATTATTAGATACGCAGTTTATTAATGACAATGTGAAACGTTACGGAGCCATTGAAATTAGTAAAAATGATTTTTTAGTTCTTCTAAAAAGCGGCCTTTCAAAGACCAATGTCTTTATAGAAGACGATTTCGGGCATTTTTTGTCTATTTAAGCATTTAAAATATTTCATCAACACTTATGAAGAAAACGCTACTTGTTGTCTTTTTTGCTCTTTTTGCTATTGGAGGATATGCCCAAGGTAGAGTCAAAGTAAAAGGGATTATCACTCAAAACAATACCAATGCACCTATTTTTGGAGTTACGGTTATTGTCACCCAAAACGGTTACGGAAGTTCAACTGACTCATCTGGTTATTACGAACTCATAATTCCTCCCGGTCAATATTTGTTAGAAATTTCGCATCAAACCTACTTTAAGAAGTTTGTTAAAATTGATTTGAAAAAAAACACAGACCTAGATTTTGTTTTGGATGAAAAAGTTAATGAACTGGAAGAGCTAAAAATTAGTGCTAACAGTTCGGAGCAAAACCTCAAAAGATTAGGCACAGGTGTAACAAGCTTAAATGTCCGCACCCTTAAAAAGCTGCCTTCATTGCTCGGAGAAGTGGATATCATCAAAAGTTTATTTACGCTTCCCGGCGTAACCTCTGTAGGTGAAGGTGCCTCAGGGTTTAATGTGAGGGGAGGAAATATTGATCAAAACCTGATTCTTCTTGACGAGGCTCCTATTTTTAACTCTTCTCACTTGATGGGCTTTTTCTCGGTTTTTAACCCAGATGCATTTAGAGATTTCAATTTTTACAGAGGTGGTATTCCTGCTCAGTATGGCGGTAGAATATCCTCGGTTTTAAATGTTAACTTAAAAGATGCCAATGCCACCAAGCTTTCTGTAAATGGAGGCGTGGGGACTATTTCGAGTAGATTAATGGTAGAGGCTCCTATTATTCAGGACAAACTGAGCTTTTTTGTAGCAGGAAGAATATCTTATGTGGATCAGCTGGTTAAAGCATTAAAAATCAAAAAACTAGAAGGTAGTAAAGCGAGTTTTTATGACTTAACGGCCAAGTTAGAGTTCAGGCCAAGCACTAAAGATAGAATCTCACTTTCGGGTTTTATGGGTTCTGATAAATTTCAGTTGGCCAAAGACACGGTTTCTGCCATAGACGATAACGGGGAGGCCCTATACGATTGGACTACCCAAAATGCGACTTTGGCATGGTCGCATTATTTTGGACCTAAGTTTACGCTTAAAGCAATCGGGGTGGTTTCTAGTTATAATGCCAATATCATCAATGCAGACTCTGCTACAGCCTATAAACTAAACTACGCCATTAATTACAAGTCAGGAAAGATATTGGGTGTCTATAACCTCACAGACAAGCAAGAGATAGAAGCAGGGTTTCAGGTAAACCACTATGCCATAAGTCCAGGTACAATGGTGCCTACTTTGCCAACTTCTAACAAAAACGCTATCAGTCTAAATAACGAGCAGGGGCTTGAGTCTGCTTTTTTTATAAATGATAAAATAGATATAACCAAAAAACTAAATATCGGAGTTGGGGTACGTTTTGTGAATTATCAGTCGCTCGGCAATGCTACCGTGTACAGCTATGAAGAAGGACAGCCCAAATCAATACTTTCGCTCAAAGATTCTGTTAGCTACGATAAAGGTAAAGTTGTTAAGTCTTATGGAAGTATAGAGCCGCGTTTTTCACTGAACTATAATGTAAACTCAAGCTCGAGTATCAAGCTAAGTGCCAACCGCATGCGTCAGTTTATTCAGCTGCTATCGGGTACCACAGCGGCTTTGCCAACCGATAGATGGAAACTTTCTGATTCTTATATTAAGCCTCAATATTCGGATCAGTTTTCGTTGGGTTATTTCAAAAATTTTAATGAAAAATCTTCTGAATCTTCGGTGGAGGTTTTTTACAAAAAACTATACAATGTAGTTGACTACAAGGATGGAGGGACCTTGCTGCTTAATAAATTTCCTGAAACTGCCATTTTACAAGGGAATGGATATGCGTACGGAGCTGAGTTTTATTTAAAGAAAAACCTAGGCGTGCTCACAGGGTGGATAAGTTATACCTATTCGCAAGCAAGAATTACCGTAGCCGGCCCTACCGAAGAAGAAACCATAAACAATGGTAATCCTTTTGCACCTATATATAATAGACCGCATAGTTTTAATGCCATCGGTTCTTATCAAGTGAGCAAAAAGGTTTCTTTCTCCAGCAATTTTAACTTTAGTTCAGGAAGGGCAATTACTTACCCTGCCTCTAAATTTTATTTAAATGGAGCTAGTTTGCCTTATTATAACAGCCGAAATCAAGCCGCTATTCCAAACTACTTCCGTTTAGATCTTTCTATGAATATCGAAACTCATCCTTACAGAACCTCAGGATATAGAGGCACTTGGAATGTTTCTTTATATAATGTGATGGCCAGAAAAAATGCTTACTCCGTATTTTTTAGGGCAAAAAATCCATTTAACCAATACTACTCTAAAGTGGATATTTACAAACTTTCGGTATTGGGTACTATTATTCCTTCATTGACTTACAATTTTAAATTTTAAATAAAGATGAGATTAAGATATCTTTATATACTTGCATTTTTTAGTTTGGTTTCGTGCGTTGAACTTTACGACCCGGGTCTTACCAGCGATACCAAAAGGTTGGTGGTTGAGTCTTTGATAACTACCAAAGATGACTATCAGTATGTATATTTGACCTACGATGCAGCATATAACTCCGAAGAAAATATATTCAAGAACTTGGTGATTAAAGCCAAAGTTTCGGTTACAGATGATAAAGGTAACAGCTATGAGTTTTTTGATGAAATAGCTCCCAATAACCAAATAAAGACTTCGGCGGGGTATAATTATCGCTCCGTGAATAAGTTTAAAGCCGTGGTTGGGAGAACCTACACGCTGCATGTAGAAACCGTAGACGGTAAAAAATATGTTTCAAAACCAGAGTTGGCATTGCCAGTGGTGCCCATAACGACCGCCTATTACGAATTTCAGGCATTGGTGCCTCCAAATAAATACAAAGGGCAATTTAATGTTTTTATAGATACCAAAGACCCCGCTGGCCAAACCAACTACTACAGATGGGATGCTTTTCATGTTAAAGAGCAGCTATATTGCAGAGAATGGTATATTTATGGCTCTGGCGGGTCTGTAACTCAGGCATTTGTTGACAAATGCTGCGGACCATGTTATGACTTAGTGGCGTGTGAAGATTGCTATGCCTTGGGCAATGACCGTTTTACCGATGGAAATACCATTAAAAAACAATTTATCGGCACCGTGCCTTTTGATAATACTACCAAATATTATATGCAGATAAACCAATACTCGATGACCGAAAGTGCTTACAAGTTTTGGGAAACCGTAAGGCAGCAGTCTAAAAACTCAGGTGGTTTGTTTGATGCCACTCCAAAGTCTATCAAAGGGAATCTTCAAAGTGTAGATAATCCGAAAGAAGAGGTCTTGGGTTATTTTGGGGTTTCTGATGTCAGTGAATATTATTTAAATGTTAACCGAAATATTTCTAATCCAAAGCCAATTATTGTGGAGGAATATTCGATAGGGTTCACCAAAACTACCGAGTGTTATCCTTGTCAAGAGTCATATAGTCGTAAAAGAACGCCGCCTCCTGGATGGAATTATTAAAATAACTGTCATTTTGACACTAAAATTACTGTAAAGCAGTCTGATTTCGGAAATTATGGCTGCTTTTTGGGTTCAGCACAAGATTTGATGTAATACAATTAAATAAATTACATAAACGCTATGAACTTAAATCAATATACCATCAAAGCCCAAGAGATTATACAGCAAGCTGTACAAATTGCTCAGGGGTTTACACAGCAGGCCGTGGAGCCGGGGCACCTTTTAAAAGCCATTTTAGAAGAGGAGCCAAATACAAGTACGTTTTTATTGAAGAAATATGAAGTAAGTCCTGATACTGTTCTGCAGAAATTGGACGCCATTATTTCTTCGTATCCAAAAGTTTCGGGTGGCAATCAACCTTACCTAGGAAACGACCTTTCTAAAGTTTTAACCAAAGCACTTTCTTATCTCAAAGACTTCGGCGACGAGTTTGTGAGTGTGGAGCTTCTCCTTTTGGGGCTTTTGCCCGGAGGCGAAAAAGTGGCGGACATGTTAAAAGGTTTGGGAATAAAAGAAGCAGGATTTAAAAAAGCAATAGAAGAACTTAGAGGTAAAAATAACCCAGTGAAAGATCAAAACGCAGAAAATAAATACCAAGCCCTTGCGAGATACAGCAAAAATCTGAATGAGATGGCTGAGCAAGGCAAAATAGACCCCGTAATTGGTCGTGACGAAGAAATCAGGAGACTTCTTCAGATTTTGTCTCGTAGAACTAAAAACAACCCGATACTATTGGGTGAGCCTGGTGTGGGTAAAACCGCCATAGTAGAAGGCCTTGCCCAACGAATTGTTCAAGGCGATGTGCCCGAAAACCTGAGGTCAAAAGTGGTTATATCACTTGATATGGGCTTGCTAGTGGCTGGAGCTAAATATAAAGGCGAGTTTGAGGAAAGACTAAAAGCGGTTATCAAAGAAGTGACGGACTCTGACGGTGAGATTATCTTGTTTATTGACGAGATTCACACCCTGATAGGTGCCGGCGGTGGAGGTGAAGGAGCCATGGATGCTGCCAACCTTCTGAAGCCTGCTTTGGCTCGTGGAGAGCTGCATGCAATAGGAGCAACCACACTCAAAGAGTACCAAAAATATATAGAGAAAGATAAAGCCTTAGAGCGTAGGTTCCAAGCTATTGTGGTAGACGAGCCTAACATTCCGGATGCCATCTCGATTTTGAGAGGTATCAAAGAAAAATATGAATTGCACCATGGAGTTCGTATTCAAGACGATGCCGTAATAGCCGCTGTGGAGCTTTCGAGCAGGTATATTTCAGATAGGTTTTTGCCTGACAAGGCTATTGACTTAATGGACGAAGCCGCTTCAAAGCTGCGACTAGAAATGGATTCTATGCCAGAAGAAATGGACGAACTTCGCAGGAGAATCATGCAATTGGAGATTGAGCGTGAGGCTATTAGAAGAGAAAATGACAAAGAAAAGGAAACATCGCTGAGCAAAGAAATAGAGGACTTAAACGGTAGATATACCGAATTTAAGGCCAAATGGGAAGGTGAAAAAGGCAAAGTAAACGAAATAAGGACTTTAAAAGAGCAAATAGAACAACTAAGACTGGAAGCCGAACAAGCAGAAAGAAGTGGCGAATATGGTAAAGTGGCCGAAATAAGATACGGTAACTTACCAGAGGCCGAAAATAGGCTGAAAGTACTTTCGGAAACGCATGTGGTAGGAGAGGATAACCTTATAAACGAGGAGGTGACCTCTGAAGATATAGCTCAGGTGGTGGCTAAATGGACCGGTATACCGGTTTCTAAAATGCTGCAGAGCGATAGGGAAAAGTTGCTGCACCTTGAAGACGAACTTCAGAAAAGAGTGGCGGGGCAGCAGGAGGCCATTGAGTTGGTTTCTGATGCCGTTAGACGCTCACGTGCGGGCATGCAAGACCCCAAGAAGCCGATTGGTAGCTTCCTGTTTTTGGGAAGCACAGGGGTTGGTAAAACCGAATTGGCCAAAACCCTGGCTCAGTATCTGTTTAATGACGACTCGGCCATGGTGCGGATAGATATGAGCGAATACTCGGAGAAACACACCGTAAGTAGGCTTGTGGGAGCTCCTCCAGGATACGTTGGGTATGACGAAGGTGGACAACTGACCGAAGCCGTAAGACGTAAGCCATACAGTGTAATACTGTTAGATGAGATAGAAAAAGCTCACCCCGATGTATGGAATGTGTTGCTTCAGGTACTTGACGACGGACGTTTGACAGACAACAAAGGCCGTTTGGCTAGTTTTAAGAATACCATCATCATTATGACCTCAAATATTGGCTCTCACTTTATACAGGAGAAATATTTAGAGGCTTTAAAGCAAGGCGATGACGCATGGCACAAATTTTACAAAGAAGAGGCCAAAGACCAAGTGATGGAGTTACTTCAGACAAGCGTAAGGCCTGAGTTTTTGAATAGAATAGACGAGGTCGTATTGTTTGACCCATTGGGCAGAAGCGAGATCAGGAAGATTGTAGAGATACAGTTTGGCGTGATTAAGCAGAGGCTTCACGAGCAAGGTATATTGCTAGAAGCAACAGTTGCGGCACTTGACAAACTTGGCGAAGAAGGCTACGACCCGGTATATGGAGCGAGACCACTCAAAAGAGTGATTCAGCGAAACATCATGAACGAGTTATCTAAGCTGATATTGGGCGGTCAAATAACCAAAGACAACATAATAGTGCTAGATGTTGACGAAGCGGGTCATTATAAATTCGATAATTTACCAGAAATAAGCATCGCCTAAGATATAATTGATTTTTGTTTTAGTGAGATTTAGGACACCCTCAGCTCTTTGAGTTGGGGGTGTTTTTTTTTTGTTTATCCGGTATTTCACCCTCTCACTCACATCGATACGTATAATTCACTTTTTGTTTTATGCCATTTGTAATATACTCAACTGAAGTCGGATATCCTTCTGTGTTATAGGTGTACGTGAATTCCTGTTTTATGAGGGTTTCGCCAATATAATATGTGTTTTTAGAAAGGATGTTATTTTTACTTAGATAATCGAAATCTACAGTTTCTGCCCCATTTACAAAATTTAATAGGTTTCTGATTAGATCGATATTTTTAGATACGTCAGGTGAAATCGAGTTTTTGTCGTTATTGGCTAAGCCTTTAAAAATCAATTTGTTTTCAAATGAATTTTCGATACTTAAAAATACCTTTTTGATGTTGCCATTTTGGAATCAAAACTGAAAGTCCATTTTTTGGCTCCAAATACAATATTACTCAAATTACTGACTATTACTTCTTTTAGGTTATCGTTATCATATTTGAATGAAAAATTACCACTAGTAGAATTTGCAGAAACTAATTGGTTAGTGTCGTTATAGGTTACAGCAAAAGAGTTAAAATCATATATTTCAAATACATTCGGTTTTTTCTGTGTATTGTAGGTAACCTGAAAGTCTAGTTTCTTATATTCAGAGGAGTATTTAGTGAGTTGGTTTTCTGAATTGTAAAAAAAAGTGACCTGTGTGTTTAGATATTCCATTGTCAGCCAATTCAAGGTAACATTTCTTTGTAGGCGATATGTCTGGTTTAGTAGTTGAGCAAGATAAAATAATAAGGGCTAAGAATAAAAGTGGGAGTCTCATTTTGTTTAAATTTTAAAATTCAACTTCAAATAATAATGCCAACCCATCTTCGCCTACTCCTTCTTCTTTTTGTCGCCATACATTAGCATAAATACCGCGGCAATAAGGCCTACGCATACCAATCCGAAAAAGGCCAACATGAAAATACCATTTGAATAATTTACCAATAGCGAGAATAACTTTGTCATTTTTTTTGAGAGGTTTAATTTTTCATAAAGGTAGATTAAGGTATTTTGCTAAAATATGAGTATACTCATTCTATTGAAAAAAAAACTTGTTTTCTTCTTTTTGAGATATTACTCAATTATTATTTTCTTCGTAAATTGAAGATTTTTAATCTTAAAGTTTAGGAAATAGACACCATGTGAAAGCCCGCTTAAACCCCAACGTATTTCGTTGGCAAATTCATTTGAGATTGATTTACTTTCAACCAATTGGCCCTTTGCAGTTATCAAATGTATCTCAGTTGGATTATATAATAAAGGTTCTTTCAGTTTTATACTAAATGTACTGTTTTGGTTAGATATTGGATTTGGATAAACTGTAGCGTAATAAGCTGCTTCTGAATTTGGCAAAATATTAATGTTTGCGGTATTTTTATTTATTTGTCCCTCTCCACAATAGTTGCTTATTTTATCTAACTTATACTTATTTTGAGTATTCGAAAGTTCTATGTTTTTAGTGAATATTTCTTGGTCAGTTTCAAAATTCTCACCGTCTATCGTCAGTTTTGTTTTCGTATTGGAATTAATTTGGATTATTATTTTATAATTAAATCCTTCAAAACCTGTGATGTCATCTAGGATACTTGCCGATGGAATATCTTCTATTTGAAAGGAATTAGATATTTTAGAATTAAAATATGGCTCAGTATTAGTTATTCGCAAACTATATGTGGCCCCTCTAATTGAGCTTTTAGGTATTTTCATTTCAGTACTTCCATTTATTTTGTCAATGGATTTTATGAATGTCGCTTCTCCAGTTTTATCATTTACGAGCTCTAAGATTAATTTTGGGTCGTTTATAAACTTTCCTTTTATTGTGGCATATTCTATACCTAAAGTACTTCCTACACAATAAATTCCTTGGTCTATGGGGGATATCGAAATTTTAGGGATTTCAAATATTTCAAGGTTTAGCTCTCCTTTAGTTTGGCCTTCGCCACAGGCGGAGGTTATTTTGCTTATAAATATTTTGGAAAATAGTGTGTCTGCTATTACGTTGAAGTTATAAACGGAATCTTTAATATTTTGAAAAACTTGTCCATTATTTAAGGTAATTTCATAAGGGGCTTCTCCTCGCAGATTAATACTTACCGGGATTTTGCTTCCTGCATATACCTGATTTTTAGGGCTTCCGTTTAATATTGCCTCCAATTTTGGGCTGAAGCTAATTTCTTCTGTAGGTTTACTTTCAATATATGGGTTAGTTGAGTTTACTCGAATACGATATTTTTTTGTAGGGTCCAATTCGTTTTTTTGACTTATTTTCAAATTGCCATTTTCGGCAATTGCCAGCCCGGTATCTACAATTCTATTTTGTTGATTTAGAATAGTAAATTCAAAAGTATTGTTGTTTTCTAGTTCCTTGTTTATCAAGTATGGGATTTCAACTTTACCTCCGACACATACATTTTTAGGTGAAAGAATTGAGATTTCACCTTTTACATACGAAACTTGGTCGGTTTTATACTCTACTGACGGAAACTTATTTGAACAATAGTTACTATTACTCGAAGTAATATTTAAAGATTTACCTTTTGCTAAATTAAGCGGTAACCTAAAATTAAACGACATTGCATACTCAAAAAGAGTGTTGTTTAGGTTAAATCGTGTATTTTGGTTTGAAGATTGTAATTCTAAATATTCTACATTTCCTTCAAAGGATTTTCTTTTCTTTGATACAGTTACTTTATTTTTGAAATATAGTTCAAGAGGGTATAAGTAATATTCATGAACGGGTTGGCTACTTATTAACTTAACGTAATAAAGTCCAGGAGGCTCCTTTTTTGTGCTACTTAATATTATGTTTTGGCTTTTGTAATAATCTAGGGTGTTTTTATAGTTTCCTTTGTTGTCTACCAGTTGTGCGGTAATGTAATCGTTTTCTCCAAAAGCGGTATTGTCTTTCCTTTGATAATTAAAACTAAATTCGCTTTCACAAGAGGTATATCCAGAACCACCTGAAAAACTCAATTCTTCGGCTTGTGCTTGGCTTTGTTGCAGGATAGCTACCGCAGTTGAGCCTGATACTTGAGCTACACCACATACTTTGTCTATTGCTCTAATTGGTTTTACAATCTGCGAATAATTGAACACGCTTGAAAATGTGCGTAGGTAGTCACCATCGACATATAAATTTGTATTTATGGTTTCTTCTCCTCCATTGATTGAAAAAGTTATGTCTATATTTGAGCCTCCTTCTAAATTATAAGTTATAAAACTTTTTTTACCTTTAGTCCCAAAACTACTTCCTGTAAATGTTACTTTGGCTGGTTTAATTATATAAAATTCGTCTGAATTTACCATGACACCAGATTTACTGTCAAAAACTTCTAATGTTAGATTAGATTCATTTTCAAATATTTCGTAATCAATAGTTTTGCTATGACTACCAAAGTTAAGGTCTCCATAATTTTGAAGTAAATTTCCCCACCTATCCTTTAGTTTTACATTTACTTTATCATTAAGGTTGGCTCCCTCACGATAAATACTAAAATCTATTGAAGAGCCATAACAGTATGATTTTTTATTTATATCAATTTTTAAACGGGGTAAGTTTCCAGCGTCATAATTTTCTATTTTCAGTGTATAGTCTGAGGTTGTAATTAATTTTTCTGTTGGTGAGCAAGGGTCTACTATACCAGAAGTTTCCCCATTAGTTGTAGAAATTCGCATAAGGTAGTATCCGGGCATCACCAAATCGTTAATTTCCAGCGTAAAAGAATACGAGTATCCTGAATTCTGAATCCTTTCATTTTCTTCAAAAGTCCCATTTCGATTATAATCAATCCAAATAACAGGCTTTTCTCCATTTCCTCCCCCTCCAGTTAGTGTTCTGGAAGACCAAGTTGAAGCTTCGATTGCGTATTTTGTATATTTTGAAACGTGAATTACTGAGTTTGTTAGATCTTTGTATCCATTTATTCCGAACCTATCACCTACTTGTTTATTAATTGTTTTTCCGGCGGGTTCTTTAATCGTAAATAGTGTTACACTTCCGCTAGTCCCATCTCCAGTGGTTCTGTAGCCGACGCATTTTGGTGCAAATGTGTTTTTTGAAATAATGAAACTTTTATCTGAGGATTTGCTCCCACAGATATTACTCATTTTCTCTATTTGATAGTTTCCGTCAGCAAAAAACTCGTTTGAAATTATGAATTCTCTATTGATAATAGATTGCTCCAGGCCATTGTTAAATTTTACGCTGATTGGGAATGAACCTTCTATAGATTTTATTAAATTCTTTTTATCATATGAACTGTTGTAAAAACCACTTATGTCGACATTTGGAAGCGTAGAGATGAAAAACTTATTACTTTTTTGGCTTAAAAAACCTCCAAGCATTTTTATTCGAAAGTAGTGGTACCCTTCTTTTTGAATACTTTCCGGAATCGTAAATGTTAGGCTATTCCCGTCTATTTGAGCTGTATTAATTGCCACGTTCTTGTCTAATTCATCATAAAATAATATTTCTGGTGTATTACTTACAAAAGCCTCAGACTTATTAATAGAAACAGATTTTTTTTCACCAGTACAGCTATTTGGTTCTCTTACTATGTCTATTTTTAGGTTGTCTTTTACTTTTAAATCAACATTTATCGCAATATCTAAAAGTTGACATGAAGGGTTTACTATTTTGCTAAGGCTGAAATTTTGATTTTCGAGTGAGGCAAAATCGATAGACGGATTTTTCCCAAATACCGTTTTTGTTATAAAATCATTAAAAACGAGTTCAGTTGGTGCAGCAAAAAAAGTATCCTCAAGTTTTATTGAAATATTTTGTAGTCTTTCTGCCTCTATTTGTTTGGTGAGTGCATATTTTAAAGGCTCGGCAAAGTAAAATGTTTTGCTTTTTATTTTTTCTGGAATGTTTTCAAATTCAATTTCTATATATACTTCATTAGGTAGTGGACTGTTTGCACTTATAGGTTTGAAAACAAGTTTATCAAAAATATGTTCGTAGCTAATTCCAGTAATTTTTTCATTTTTATCTACTGAGAAAACGTTAAGGCTTTTAATTGGTGGTGGTGTTCCGTTGGCCACAATATCAATTTTTTTTTCTTGCCCTCGACACCAAACGGGGTCTGCCGCATTTATAACAATAAGATTGGCCGTGGGTGCACTAGATACAGTAACTTTTGCAAGCCCACTAACAGAACCAACACCACAAATATTTTTTATACTTTTTACTCTTAATTCTGTAGTTTGGTTTATTTTTAAAGATTGCTGTTTATTAATTCTTAAATCTTTGAAAGATTTATAAATGTTGCCCTGCAAATCTTCAATTTCTACTTCTGCCTTTCCACCATTTACATTGAGGAAATAGATGGCGTTTTCACCACTAAAAATAGTAGAATTTCCACTTATTGTACCTTTGGGGATGTCAAGAACAGAATATGAGGTAGTACTTAATGTGCCGAAGTGTTTTTCGTCTGAACTAACGACTTGAAAATTAATATCGGAATAAAGTAAGGGAATAGTGCTCAAATCAATTTCAATGGGGGATTTAATACCTTTGCCTACTAAATGTCTGACTTTGTAATCGCTACTTAGAGCATATACATCCACTTCGGCGTTGTTATTTAATGAGTTTGAATATTCTAATAAATACTTTTCTTTGATACAGATATTTTCTCCGGCGTATTCATTATTTATTTTTTTTAAATTTTTTGTGGTGAGAATTATATTTGAATCAGGCGAATAACCTCTAATATTATAACCATTCAAAACATTATTATTTGGTGCTAATCTCTCAGAAATCCCAAAGCTCATTAGGTTTATCTGTCCGTTTGTGAAATTATTTCCACAACCTCTATAGTAAGACATCAGATTATCAGTAGCTGGACGATATTGCTCCGACAATTTGTCGCTGAACGTATATGGAAAACTGCAGTCCAAATAGCCAAGGATATATAATTTGCCATAAGGGTCAGCTGGAGTATCACATAATAAGTCACCTGCAAAATCGCAGTTAGCCAATTCAGTCCTAGTAACGTATTCTTCATTTGAGGATTGATTACCTTGAAAAGTATGGAATAGTCCAAAATAATGTCCGAACTCATGAGGAATCACTTTGTCCATTAAGTCAGTCACATTTTCATAATAAGCAAAAACTCTGTTGGTAACTTTATCGGTACTTGGAAAATAAGCGTAACCACCAATGGACTCTTTAAAACTATGTACTAAATATAAATTTACGGCATAGTTAACGTCGTATTTTTTGGTTATTTCTCCTTCATCTTCTGTAGAAAATAAATAATACCTATCGTCATCTATAAAGGTAATGGCATTATTATAAAGATAAAAGTTGATGTTAGTTCCTGTAAACTTTTGATTAAGTTTATCTATTGCTGATTGAACTAAATTAATGCTTAAACCGCCTGTTCCATCAGTTTTTCTAGCCATCTTTACACTAATAGCCACTGAAATTGGGTTTTTTATTTGCTCTCTTAGATTTGGAGAATTTTGAAGAAAAAGCTTACTTGATTCGTAATATTCTTTTGATGGTTCTGCCGAACCACATTTTAATAGTTCTAAGGTTTGTGCATTTAGGTTTGAAGAAAAAATAAAGAAATAGATAAATAATAAGCCTAAGATCTTGCAGTAGTTGCGTGTTGAAGATGTTTCCAATTGATTCGGTTTTTTTGGCAAAATAAACTAGAAAAATGTCAATTTCAAGAAAATAACTTTGAATTTACTTTCATGTAAAATAGGGTAAAGCTTTTTTTTAAAATGACCTTTATTCAAATTATTAATGGATGTATGAAAAAGCCAATACTGAAATTTGATTTTGATAAATAAAAAAGCAGTATTGATTATTGTATAAGTTGCTTGTTATAAAGGTTTTTTGATACTGAAGAAAAAATATTAAAACTGGAAAACCTAAGAGAAAAATTTTAACTCATTTCTAACAGCATAAGCCTACTTAGACACACTAATTCATACTTTTTTCCATAACCCTAAATACTTTAAATAAAGTAGTTTGTATTACTTCTTCGGAGCTTTTTTCATACTTATTACAATTACTCCGTTTGAGGCTCTGCTGCCGTATATGGCAGTACTGGCGGCATCTTTTAGCACTGAAACCGACTTGATGTCGTTGGCGTTTAGGGTATAAAATAGACTTGCGTAGCCGTCTGAAAATGGCACGCTGTCTACCACAAATAGGGGTTCATTGCTTCCTGCAAAGCTCGAGATACCGCGAATAGTAACGCTCGCTCTGCTGCCCGATCCGTTTACGTTTACACCTGCCACATTTTTCAGATAAATATCGAGGGTGGTGTTTACAGGCATGTCGTCTACTACGCTAGCTGAGCCTGTATTTTCTCTTCCAGTAGACTTGGAGTAGCTATCTTCTATAACCACCACTTTTTTGTCGTCTGCTCGGTAGGTGGTTTGGGTTTTGGGGCTACAAGCTACTCCCACAGCGGTGAGTATTGTTAAATATATTAAATTCTTCATTAGATTATTTTTTTTATTAAAATTCAGTAATAAAACAGTAATATTCAAGTAGTTAATGGTATTTGTTTTGAATATTTAAATAAAAAACAAAAAAGCATCGCTATGGATTCATTAGTGTAATTGATTTGAGCGTCATCTAAGCATAACATACCTTACCGGCTTTGTTTTTGTTCTTGATATAATTTGCCTGGCTTCTAGGTCTAATTTTACCGTTTCGCCATACCATTGGGCATTGCCTTCAAAGTTTCCTTTGGTTTTTTCATAGATTTCCTCCATAAGCTCCATGTGTGTAGGTTCTTGCGTATTGAGAATTTCTAAAATCACTTCTCTAATCAACAGATATTTTTCCAGGGCAATTTTTTTGTTGATTTTTTCTGGGTTGGGATGTAGGGTTTGAATCGTCTCGAGTTTCATTTTTTCATCCTTAGTTTGTTTTATTTTACTACAATGTCAAACAATATACATTAGGAATATATTTTTGAAAAAAAAGCGGAGTCTTTTTCAAAACTCCGCCACTCGTATTATACTTGTTTTATTTATTTAAAACCAAATTTGTTAAGGCCTTCTTTGCTTATTTTTAAGGCTTCAAGTGGCTGCATGCCGTCAAATACCATGTCTTGCTCCACGATATAATATTTCATACCCGAAAGCTTTTTGTTCGCCAAAATTCTAGCAAAATCTATCTTTCCTTGGCCAACAGGGGCAAATCTGCCTTGTCCGTCCATGTCTTTTACATGCCAAATTTTAAAACGACCTGGGTATTTTTGAAAATAGGCCACAGGATCCGCACCTGCTTTGGTTACCCAGTACAAATCCATTTGGAAGTTCACATATTTTGGGTCTAGTTTTTCTAGTAAATAGTCGATTGGCACCACGCCGTCTTTGTTTGCCTGAAACTCAAAATCATGGTTGTGATAAAGAAACTCTAAACCGGCATCTTTTGCTTTGTGGGCTATTGTATTCAATATTTCGGCCAATTGCTCCATTGAGCCTTCCATGCCTAATTTTCTGGTTTTGGGGTCAAATTTAAACATGCCCATTGGCGGCACTGGAGCAATAAAATATTTGAAGCCTGCCGCTTTTACGTCAGCCACAAGCTTGTCGGCGTTATCTAGTGTCATGCTGCCCATGTGTACTGATATTGGCTTTAAACCCAAACTTTTAAGATAAGATTTGAATTCGGCAGGTGCCATTCCGTAAAACTTTCCGTCTTTGTAATCTACAGCTTCTATGTATTTGTAGCCCAGGTCTGCCACTTCTTTTAAGGTAGCTTTCGGGTCTTTGCCCATTTCGTTTCTGACGGTGTAAAGGGTCATGCCGCCCGATTTTTTCTGAGCGAAAGATGCAGCACTAATCGACAGCAACAATATCGCTATTATTACCTTTGAAAATAGGTTCTTTTTCATTTTTATATACTAAGGTTGATTTGATAAAATTTTCATGTTGGCAAATTAGGGAATATTATCAAATGTATGAACAGTTATTTGACAGATACTCCATTTTGGTCGACTATTGGTTAGTTTATTTAACTAGATAGGAGAAAAACTGGTCTGACGTTTTAATCATTAAGCGTACCGCAATTTTTTATTTCGGCTCTAAATATCGCTTCATTTTGGGTGTTAAATCCAGGTTCTAAAACAATAGTTTGATCCGAAAAATAGGCTGTTCGTTGGTTTATGGTATTGGTGGCTTTTATAGACTCTCCTCCAAAGTAAACGCCATTTGAGGCTATTCCATTTGTGATTATTGTGTTTTTTGGGCAATAGTTAAAGTCACAGTCGCTACTGTTTGCTAAATATTTTGCTTCATGGACATTTAGTCCGCCGTCAAAAAACTTAAAGTCGTCTATATCAGCCACCATTTTTTGTGTATTATTTATGTCAGAACCAATTCTATAATTCAGTTTATCAAGGTTTAGAATTCCAACAAAAGTGTAGGAATTTACAGGGTCTAACCTTTGTGTTAGAAGGTTCCCGTTTAAGTAAATTGCTATACCGCTATTTTCAAAACTTACTGCAATGTGTGACCAGGTTTCCGGATTTATTTCGGCAGCTGAAACTACCCTTCTGTAGTTTTCATATTTTAAAAATGTGCCATTTCTGATGCCCACAATACCATATTTGCCACTTATTTTTTTTAGTTTAACCTGAAAATTATTTGTGGCATTTCCTGCAAAATACACCTGAAAAGAGTCTGGGGAGTTTGATTTAATATTTATCCAAAAGCTAATAGAATGACTTAGTCCTTTAGAGGCATTGCTAGTAACCAAGAGTTTTGAGTTGGATTGAAATGCCAATGCTTTGGCGGATGACCCTTTTCTGTCTGAGGTTAAAGTTAAATTTTCAGTCTCAAAGGTTTCAGTATTGGTATTTGTATTCCAATTTGCAGAATTAAATGGTAAGCAATTTACAACTTTCGGTTTTATGTAAAAACTGTACTTTAAGGTATCTAACCTATTCATACAAGAATTTGATATTCCGCTAATTTTCATAAAGTTATCTCCTGTTTTAAAAAGGGAATAGTTGTTGTTTTCTTCTTCGAAACTCTTTTTCTTTTCGGGTTCCAAACTAGGGGTGAAGCCATTTAGCTGCATGGTGTATTTGACGGGTCCGTATTGGGTTAATTTACCTTGTACCTTTAGTTTTTCTCCATATTCAAAAATGGGAGGTAAAAAAGAAAACGCCAAGTTGGGGGCATTGTCGCAGGTGTTGGCTAAGCATTCGCTGGTTTGGCTGTAAAGTTTATTTACCTCGGTTTTACTTAGCCCGCCTAAGTATATTTTATAATCATCTATTTCAAACGCAGAGCTAGCGAGATTGCTTGTGGAGCCCAATCGAAAATAAGCATAAGTGTTGTCAGAGCTGAGCCCATTAATATAGGTATTTTTAAGCTCTTCTCCATTTACATATATCCTTAGATTACCTTTCACTGTTGAGTTTCCTGATTGGTATACAATCGCAAAGTGCGTCCATTGGTCTGAAATGTTTGGTAAATTTATGCTGAAGGTTTTACCTTCATTGTATTTTTGAAAAGTAAGGGTATAACTTAAATCATTGTTTTTTCTCAATGAAAGTCTATCGTAGGACAAATAAAAATATTCAAAGATTTGAAATTCTTGATTGGGAGCAAATGTAGCGTTTGGTTTGAGCCAAAAAGCCATCGTATAATTATTAGATTGTAAACCAGATGGCCTTAATATTTCTAGGCTTGTATTGCTGATAAACTTTGCTGCTTTATTTGGATTGTTATTTCTATCTGCTGTATAGCTATTTATGTTATTTTCGCCGATAAAAGTGCCAAAGTATTCGCGGTTGCTTTGATTAAAATTGAAGCAATATTTCAATGTAGGGTTTTCTGAAATCACTAAAGTGTCTTTGTATATTCCATTTCCGCATTTATTGCTGATTTTATCGAAAATTGAGAAAGTGTTGTCTTTTTTGTAAGATAAAAATGAAAACGTGTTCGAGTAAAAATTAGATAAATAATAAGGCAATGAACCATCGGTTCTTACTTTATAGGTGTCATTTGGTTGGGAGTCAATTTTAACACTTAGACTTACTAGCGTGGTTCCTGGTATTTGATTTATAAACCCCGGCAATGTAACCACAGGAATTTCATCGCAAAGCTGAAACGAGCAGTCATTTTGGTTCGGTAAATTTTGTAAATAGGCATTTGGTAAGCCACCTGTAAAATATTTGAAGTTATTTATTCTTCCCCTAAACTTGTTGTTTTTCTGTGCGTCACATGCAAACCAAAGTATAGAGTTGTTGCCTAATAAAGGTACATCAAACCCCGAAAAAGTATAGTCGTTTGAGCGGCCGTTATTGTCTTTTATTAAAATTAAAGTTGCTGTTTTTACTAAGGTTAGGTGTACCCATTTGTCTATTTCGGCAGGTATAATAGCCAAGTACCGTTCGCCATTCCGGGTGTAAAGTTCAAATTCATAGCGATATTGGTTTTCGCCAAATTTTCTAAATCTAAGTTGATTTTGTCTGAGTATATCTCCCCCTAGTGAGAGTATCGTTTGGATATCGTTGGTGTTTGAGCTGGGTTTTACCCAAAGCGTCATCACGAAGTTTTCGCCTTTTAGGTCCCTTCCTGGAAACTTCAAATATTCATCAGTTCCGTTAAATTCTATAGCTTTATTTGGTGCGTTTTCTTGATCGGGCACAAATGTGCCGGATGTATACATAAAACGAGTACCCGTTTGCTGGTCAATGTAATCATTATCAAAAGGCAAACATGTTACCTGATTGGTGTCTTTGTCATATATCAAATATTTTAAAATTTTGGGATCTATGGTGCCATATCCACAGGTATTTCTGACAGTGCCGAGTTGAATTTCGGTAGATTTTGGGCTGTATAGATAGGTTGGTAATTCAGCGTCATTTCCATAAGCGGCGATTTCGGTATGTCCGTTAGGAAAAGTGTAGTAAAAAGGCGGTGTGCCCGTGAATTTTACTTTTGGTCTAAATAAAAAAGTTTCCTCTTCTCTAAGTAAGAGGTCTTCGTCTGTGAGTTTTGCAGTAGGTTTCTCGCAAGTTAGGTCTTTTACTGGTGTAAAATGATAAAACTCCATATTGGCGTTTTCGGGCCATAATGTCACATAGCCGGGGGTATTGGTTTCGTTTACAATACAAATAAATATGTAAGATTCATTAAAAGTATGTTCAATCAAAATGCTCGAATTTTTTGTTTTAGGTTTACAAAAATTCGGAAATGCCTTCATATACGCACACAGATTGTTAGGTATATAACTGAAGTTTCCGTAGACTGAGATACTTATGTTTTGATTGCTTGAAACCGCATAATTTAATATTAAGTCATATGCAGTAGGATTTAGCACTTTCGCCATTATCCACGTTTGATTTTCAAGGTTGGCAGAACCGCATATTGGAGAATCGAATGTGCCTCGCTCACATGAGTTTCCATTTTCTACCAGCGGAAGGCTTATGATGTTATTATATTGAGTAAAGTTTTCGGAGCTTATGCTCGAGCAAATGTATGAGTATCCGTCGCAAACCTGCCCTAAGGCAATATTCAGCTTTAAAAAGGATAAAAATATAAGCGTTAGTGAATATAGTTTTTTCAATAGGAAGGGGGTGTTTTTTTAGTTTGGATCTTCAGAAATTCGAATTTTTGGAATAAAATTTAAGTATATTTCTTCACTTCGACATAATTAATTCAGTTTTCATAAATACGGCTAATTCAAGACAAAAGTAGGAATTATAGCTATCTCCGAAAAGAAGTTTTTTAAATTTAAATCACCCATTACTCAAATACTGTTTTCTGAATTTTTCTGGTGTGAGTCCAGTTTGTTTTTTGAAGAATTTTATGAAATAAGAAGTATCATGAAAGTCAAGTTCCAAAGCTATGCTGGTACTGTTTAAATCAAAGTTTACGAGTAGTCTTTTGGCTTCTAACAATACTCGGTCTCTAATGAGTTGTCCCGCCGAAACATGCGTTTGTTCGTGGGTGATGGCGTTTAGCTGACTAGGCGTAATGTGAAGCATTTTAGCGTATTCTTTTGGGAGTTTAACGGTTTTAAAATGTATCTCAATGAGCTCCAAATATTTTTTTAGTATAATTTTATGGTGACTGTTTTTTGTCGGAATATTTTCTGGGTTTTGTATTTGCCTCGAAGAAAAAATAAAAATCTGTAATAAATAGGTAGATAAAACAAGCGGTGTGCAAAAACTCAGATTTTCTACTTCTTTGATTATATCTTCAAAAAGTCCATTGATTCTGATTTGGGTATCACTATCAAGTTCGATGACTTGGTTCGACTCAAATATATTAAAAAAAGGAAACTGTGCAATAACCTCGGGATTGATGAAAAACTGCTCTAAAAAAGTGGAGGTGAAGTTGAGAACATAGCCGTCTACGTGCTCGTCAAATTCCCATTTGTGCACTTGGTTGGGTTTCATAAAATAGATTATTCCTTCTTTTATGTCGTACGTTTCAAAATCCAGTATATGTTTGCCACTTCCTTTTGTGAAAAATACCATGTGGTAGAATGAGTGCTTGTGCGTAACCTGAATATGTGGATTTTTCTCTAAGTAGCCCTTAAAACGGTCTACATTAAAGTGATTGTTCGATATTTTTTTAGTTTCTAGGCTACTTATATCAAACGAAGTGTAGTTTTTATTTTTCATACTATCAGTTTTCCAATCCGGAATTTAAACGCTCTTTCAATCTAAATTTTTCAAAAGTACCATAATAGCCACAATAACTACCATTGCATTGCTATAGAATTAGCTAGTTTTGTGACAATAAATCAACGTCGCATTTTAAAGAATGGGCGGAGGTATTTTGAAACGATTTTGGAGATTAATAAAAAGATATGTCAAAAATAATAAATGTGTTGGCAAACAGGTGCCCGCAGTGCGAAGAAGGAAATATGTTCGTATCTACTAATCCGTACAAAAAAGGCGAGATGACCACCATGAATAAGTATTGTCCCAAATGTAATTTTAATTTTGAGCCAGAAGTAGGCTATTATTATGGAGCCATGTTTGTCAGCTATGTGCTTAATGTGGCCCTTTTTGTTATTGCCACAGTGGCGTTCTATGTTTTTTTCGAAGACAAAGTAAATAGTCTGTGGTATATGGTTGGCTATGTGTTTTTAACATTTTTGCTTATCCCAGTTTTGTTTCGACTTTCACGTAGCATGTGGTTACATGTTTTTTATAAAGAAAAAAGAGAGGTTAAAGCATAACTAATAAACATCAAAAAAGCCGCTGATGACTCAGCGGCTTTTTTGATATTTCTTTCAGTAAAATCACTTTCCGATTCGGTATAATCTGCCTTGGTCGGTCACGGCGTATAATGCTCCGTCTTTGCCCTGTTGCACATCTCTCCATCTTTGGTATTCGTCAGCCACAAGTCTTTCTTCTCCGATTACTTTGTTGTCTTTGATTACCAATCTTACAATATGCATACCGCTTAAGCAGCCTACAAACAGGTTGTTTTGCCACTCTGGTATAGAAACCCCGCTAAAAAATGTCATTCCCGAAGGCGACACAGATGGGTCCCAATAATATACAGGTTGTTCCATGCCTGCTTTTTGTTGAATTGCATCTCCAATTTTTGGTCCTGCGTATTCTATTCCGTACGTGATTGTTGGCCATCCGTAGTTTTTACCTGAGCTGATGTGGTTTACCTCGTCGCCACCTCTTGGGCCAAACTCGTTAGACCAAAGTTCGCTATCTACTGGGTTTAGGCTTAAGCCTTGCACATTTCTGTGTCCATATGAGTATAGTTCGGGTCTTGCACCTGCTACTTTGGCAAGTTCGTTGCCAGGGGCAGGTTGACCATCTTTCGTAATTCTGATTATTTTGCCTAGGCTAGAGTTTAGCTGCTGAGCTTGCGGACGCGTTACTTTGTCAGAACGCTCTCCAGTGCTTACAAACAAATATCCGTCTTTGTCAAATATTATTCTTCCGCCAAAGTGTAGGTTTCCTTTGTGAGCGGGAGTAGCTCTGTATATTACTGTGGCGTTTTCTATTTTGCTTTCGTCGTTGCTTAGTCTGCCTTTGGCTACCGAAGTGTGGTTACCGCCTGTAACTTTTTCTGCAAATGTCCAATACACCATTCTGTTTGATGCAAAATCTGGATCCAACGTAATTCCCAAAAGGCCACCTTGTCCGTTTTCGTCAACTGCTGGCAGTCCCGTGATTTTTTCACTCATTTCGCCATTTGCTTTCACTATTCTTAGGTTTCCCGCTTTTTCAGTTATCAAAAACCTCCCATCAGGCAAAAAAGTCAATCCCCAAGGAAACTTTAGGTTTTCGGTAATTACTTTAACTTCATATTTGGAAGTAGTTTTCACCCCATTTACACGGGTTTGACCTGCAAATGCAGGTTTATAATCGGCGTTAGGTTTGTTGGTTTCTACAGGAGCGATGGTACTGTCTGTTTCAGAGGCTATTGTTATTTCCGAAATAGGTTTACCTGAGCAATTAAATGATGTCAGAGAGAGTACCACACCCGTATATAATAGGAATCGAGTCATTATTAAATATTTTTATTTAATTAAGAAACGCAATATTCTTTTTAAAAGTTTAAAATTGATATTTCATTTCTTGGCAAGCATTTTTTGAAGCCCGAATTTTTACTAATTTGATAGTAGCAATAGGATATTTTTTTTCAAAAATTAAACTTTCAATACCTGATTTATGTCATTTGTAAATCTGAGTATCATATTGAAATTTGGGGTTTTAATATTAAAAAGGGTGATTGGGGTTTGGTAATAAAGGTGCATTTATTAAAAAACTTTTACCTCAGCCAAAAATACCATAAATTTGTAAAATTACTTTAAAACAATTTCGCATCTATGCCAACTACTGATTTTGAAATAAACGGGAAAAAATATGCAGTTTCTATCGACGGATCTCCGGAGTTTAATTTTGGAGAAAACGCCATTTTAGCAGGACCCAATACCGATATAGTGTATCATTTGCCTTGGTACAAAGAAGGATACGTGGCACAGGACTTTATGAGCAAAGAAGAGTTTGCCTCCTTAAAATCAGGACTTACCGAAAGTGTAAAGAAGATTATCACCCAAGAGTTAGGGATAGATACAGCAGGTTTTACTTTGGAGAAATACCATCATTTTGTAAAGGAAAATAAAGACCATTATAAGGTGGTTGGTCGCACGAGAGATCTTTTTCCTGGAGATTTTAATTTCCCAATAGAAGCAATCATTCCAAAGTTTGAAGAACTTTTGGGCTTTTCACTTTCTGATGTTGATCCAAAAAGCGGCGAAAAACTACATATAATTGTACGGATAAATCGCCCACAGTCAAATGACTACAATCCACCTCACAAAGATATATATGAGGAGTTTGATCAAAATAACTACATTCCGCCGTTCGTGAATCTTTGGATTCCGATAGCAGGCGTGACTGAAAACTCTTCGCTACCTGTTGTGCCTGAGAGCCATCAAATACCCGAAAGTGAGATTTTAAGGACTTTTGATGGGGGAGTGGTACAAGGAAACGTATACCGCGTAAGAATGATTAGAGAATGGGCAGGAAGTCATAAACTCAAAAGAGCAGAAGTAAAAGACGGTCAGGTATTGTTTTTCTCTTCACACCTTATTCATGGCTTGGCTGTAAATGAGGAACAAGACCTTAGCAGAGTAGCCTTAGAGTTTAGGCTGTTTAAGGCTTAATTTCTAAAAGGATTTATTTTTGAACGCCTCGTTTTATTAATAAAATTCCGGAACTGATTTTAGCTTAAAAAGATTTCTTTTTTGGTCTAAAATCAGTTTTTTGTTACTTTTAGGTACATATCAATTCCTTTATCAATGAAAAAGTTATTTACCCTTGGGCTACTGTTTTTTGTTTTTTCTGCAAAAGCTCAAACCACATTTACCAAAGAAGACTCTTTGAGAGGTTCCATAACCCCAGAAAGGGCTTGGTGGGACTTGAAACACTATAAACTTGAAGTAAAAATAGACCCAAAAGAAAAGTTTATTTCGGGGCAAAATACTATTTCGTATCAGGTTTTAGAAGAAAAGAAGACGATGCAGATTGATCTTCAGCCGCCCATGCAGATTTTGTCGGTTTCACAAACCGGAAATACCCTTCGTTTTGAGAAAATTAGTGCCAATGTATATCATGTGTTTTTTGACATTGCACCCGCTAAAGGTTCTGTTCAGTCTATTTTGGTGAAGTTTTCGGGTAAACCTCAAGAGGCCAAACGTGCCCCATGGGACGGTGGTTTTTCGTGGAGCGAAGACTCAGAGGGGAAGCCATTTGTGGCTACGTCATGCCAAGGCCTAGGAGCCAGCATTTGGTGGCCATGCAAAGATCACATGTATGACGAGCCTGACAGCATGCGTATAAAAGTTACCACGCCAGATAGCCTGTGGGATATTTCGAATGGAAAGTTGGTCCAAATGTGTATAAACGTAGACGGCACCAGAACCACCGAATGGGAAGTGAAAAACCCAATCAATAACTATGGTGTAAATGTAAATGTGGGAAACTACGTACACTTTTCTGAAATATATAAAGGAGAAAAAGGGCCGCTCAGCATGGACTACTATGTGTTACCCGAAGATTTTGAAAAAGCCAAAGTGCAGTTTAAAGACGCCAATCGTATGATGCAGGCGTTTGAGCATTGGTTTGGGCCGTATCCTTTTTACGAAGATGGGTATAAATTGGTACAGGTGCCATACTTGGGTATGGAGCATCAAAGCAGTGTGACCTACGGAAACAAATTCAAGAATGGATACTTGGGTAGGGATCTTTCGGGCACAGGTTGGGGGAGCAAATGGGACTTTATAATCGTACACGAGTCGGGCCACGAGTGGTTTGCCAACAATATTACCTATAAAGACATTGCCGACATGTGGATTCACGAGAGCTTTACCAATTATTCTGAAACACTATTTACCGAATATCATTATGGCAAAAAAGCAGGGCAAGACTATGTAATAGGTACGCGAGCAAATATCAAAAATGACAAGCCGATTATTGGTTCTTATGATGTTAATCACAGCGGCTCAAGCGATATGTATTACAAAGGCGGCAATATGATACACACCATTCGTCAAATTGTGAATGACGACGAGAAATTTAGGGGCATACTGAGAGGGATGAACGAGACTTTTTACCACCAAACGGTTACTACTGCTCAAATAGAGAACTATATTTCGGAGAAAACGGGCATAGACTTGTCGAAGGTTTTTGATCAGTATTTGAGAAATACCAAAGTGCCGGTGTTGGCTATAACCAAGAAAAAAGGCACTATTTCTTACTGTTGGAAAGATGTGGTGCCGGGCTTTAAGATGCCCGTGAAAGTACAAATAGACGGGAAAGAACAGTTTTTGATTCCTACTGAAGCTACTAAAACCATAAAAGGGAAAGAGCTAAGCGTAGATAGGAATTTCTATATAAAAACTACCGGATTGTAATTAATAAGGTTTCGGAAGTGCTTAGGATTAAAAATTAAAAAAAAGTGAAGGATAAAAATTACGATACATTTATTAGTGTATTTTCAGAAAATTTTGAAAATAATATAATTTCTAAAATTACTATTAGTTTTAAAAATAAAATAAATACTGAAAGGAAAGTAAATTCTGATAGTTTAGAAAAAAATATTAATTCTGAAATAAGTAATAATTCAGAAAGTATTGTAAAAAATATAAATATAGAATATTCTGAAATAAAAACGGTATTTGTAAAGCCCATAAAAGTTAAAGACCAAGTAAAACTAAGTTTTTTATATCGATATCCTACCAAAGACATTACGCAAAACTACTCTTTAGCTGAAGCGAAGGCTATTTTTGATCAAATAGTGGGCGTATATTTTCTTCAAGTCGATATGTTTTTGTTAACCGAGTCTTTTCATCTTTTAATAGATAAAAAAGGCAAAACAAAGTTTAATAAGAGGCCTTTGGCTGATGTAAGGCAAGTGGATTTGGCTCATAACAAAACAAAAAATACGATTCTTACCGAAGGACAGTCTAACTTTTTGAGTCTTTTGGGCGTATTTACAGCTGAAGGAAAGTTAAAAAACGATAAAAGAGACAAGTTTAAGCAGATAAACAAATACCTGGAGTTTTTCGCTCAGGCATTAAAGGAGAGTTCACTTACCGAAAACTTTAGTGTGGTAGATATGGGCTCAGGCAAAGGATACTTGACTTTTGCTATGTATGACTATATCACCAATATTTTACACAAAAAAGCGGAAGTGGTAGGTGTAGAGTATAGGCAAGACATGGTGGATCTCTGTAACGGTCTGGCCGCAAAAGCGGGTTTTGGAGGATTGAGGTTTGAGCAAGGCACAATAGAGAAGTCTCAAGTTTCGGCGTATAATATTTTGATAGCACTTCATGCATGTGATACCGCTACCGATGACGCCATTTTTATGGGTATCAAGCAAGGAGCTGAGGTTATTATGGTTTCGCCGTGTTGCCATAAGCAAGTACGAAAAAGTCTCAAAATGGAAGGTGTTTTAAGCCCCTTTGCCAGATTTGGTATTATAGAAGAAAGACAAGCGGAGATATTGACAGACACCATAAGAATAATGGCTTTGGAGGCTTCTGGTTACAAAGCCAAGATCTTCGAATTTATAGATTCCGAACATACCCCCAAAAATTTAATGATAACGGCAGTAAAACTGCAAGGCGATTATCAAAATCAAACGGCTTGGGGCGACATCCACACTTTAATGAAACAGTTTGGTTTGTCAGCACATAAACTGCTTCAATTATTAGAAAAGTAGCAAAATTACAATAATTTAAAGATTCGTTTAACCCGGGTTATGCATTAGGACTTCGTTATGAGAGCTTAAATTGCAATAAATCAGACACTTAAATTTAATTAGCATGACACTGCTATGGTGATTAAATTTAAGTGGGGTTACGTACTGATTTGCAGCAATTTAAGTTCGTAATAGATTTTCTAATTCATAAATCGGGTTTAAAACCCAAATTTAGTGATCGAGGCTCTTCTTTTATTGCCTTGACTCACATGTGTTTGATTTTCAAGGTATAAAGCCAGGCAGCATTGTCTGGCTTTTTTTATGCCTTTTTTTGGGCACAAAAAAACCTTGGCTGTTAGACCAAGGCATTTCGTAGTTTAGGGTAGGTAGGTTTTTCGTTTGTTGAAGAAGTATGATGCAAATATATGATAAGTACAATTATTAAAAAAATATAATGAGGTTTATTTTTTTGATGTTTTTTATTAAAAAATGCAAAATGGGTAAAAATTAGGTTTCAATTTTGGTTAAATCTTTATAAAAAAGTGTAAAAAGTTGAAAAATAGGTTTAAAAAATAAAATTTATTTAAAGGTAATGTTTTCGGTTATTTACATAGAAATTGTAAAAAAACCATATCAATTTATGTTATTTCGGTATATTATTAAAAAAATATTAAAAATATATTTAAAATGTTTGTAGTGAATTTAGAATTTCCTAAAATTGATTAAGAATTATTAAAAAAATACAATTGGTATTTTCTTCAGTAAACCTTTCCGACCGCAAAAAGGGCTTACTTAATAATTCTCCACACATATAAATAGAAGCGGATTCTCAACCAAAAAGAATGCTAAGAAAAGGTATATAAATACCAGTACAACAAGCATAAAAATATTTCGAAGTTAAAAAACAGAGCGTCAATTGCTTTTTGAAGCAATTAAAAAATATTGCCACCGATCTCATGTGTCTATGTCGTACACTGAGCGGTCGGGGTCTTGATTAAGATCATGGGTTTTGGTGGTTTTTTTTAGAGTGTCCTTAAACTATAACCAAGAGAATTATGAAAAAAGTTTTACCGATTTTTTTAGTGGCCATGTTCCTAAACCTCGTGGCATGGAGTCAAGAAATTGCTGTAAGTGGTACTATAAGTTCCCTTACTGATGGAAGTTTACCGGGTGTTTCGGTATTAGTAAAAGGTACCTCTCAAGGTACAGTGTCTGATGCAGACGGCAAGTTTGCGATTAAAGTTTCGGGTGCCAACCCAGTGTTAGTTTTTAGTGCAATAGGTTTTACTCCTAAAGAAGTAGCGGTAGGCTCAAAAACCAAACTTGACATAATTTTAGAAACAGACTCAAAATTGCTTAGCGAAGTTGTAGTCACAGCCCTTGGAATTTCTCGTGAAAAAAAGTCCTTAGGGTTCTCCCAACAAGAAGTAAAAGGGGAGAGCCTGACCGAATCACGCTCTACTAACGTAGTAAATGCTCTTTCGGGTAAAGTAGCCGGAGTGAGAATCAGTGCCAATGGTGGCCCGGGTTCAGGTTCTACTATCCAAATTAGAGGTTCATCTTCGGTATCGGGTAATAACCAGCCGCTTATCGTAATTGACGGTGTACCTATGCAACAACAATTTGATAAAAACTACGGTGGAGGAATATCTGAAGTAAACCCTGATAACATCAAAGAAATGTCTGTACTAAAAGGACCAAATGCTGCGGCACTTTATGGTTCTAGAGCGGCTAATGGTGTTATTTTGATTACAACCAAAAACGGTTCAGGCTCTAAAGGTTTAGGTATTGAATATAATGCCAACCTAACTGTAGAAAGACCACTAGTAAAACCAGATTTTCAAAATACCTACGGTGGTGGTAACGGCTACCGCACTTGGTACGCCGACGGTTGGAGCGGTGTTATTCAGCCTGATGCGTATGCACAATATGCAAATGCTTATGGCTCGGTTTCGCCAGGCAAAACCACAGGTACAGCAGGAACCGACGAAAGCTGGGGTGCACCCATGGATGGTAGATTGGTTAGACAATGGTGGACCGGCACTGACGTGGCTCCGCTTACGCCACAACCAAATAACTGGGATGAGTTTTGGCAAACGGGTACTTCGGCTACACATTCTTTGGCTTTATCTGGAGGAAACGATAAAGGGAGTTTCAGATTTTCGTATGCCAATGTAGCTCAGAAAGGTATTGCTGCTTTCAATACATTTAACAGAAATAACTTTAAGTTAAATTCAAATTACAATATTAATAAGTTTATTAACGTAGCTGCCTCTGGCGAGTACATTAAAACAGGTGGAAATAGAAATTATTCTGAAGGTCAGCAGTTTATCTGGTCACACAGAAGCGTTTCGTGGGATCAATTGGCTAACTATAAAGACTACCAAACAGTTCATATTCAAAGAGCTGTAGATGGAAAGTTGCCCGACAATGACCCAGCCAACTGGCAGCACACGTATTTCACGAACCCTTTTTACACAGGAGAGTATTTGCCTAATACAAACGATAAAGACAGACTATTAGGTAACATTTCGGCTACTATCAAAGTAAACGATAATCTAAAAGCAATGCTTCGTACAGGTACTGACGTTTGGTCAGACACTAGAATCTCAATAGTAAACTTTGAGCGTGTAAGAAATGGGAATAAAACGCCAGGTAGATATTCGGAAGAAGTGCTTAGAAGCCAAGAGACTAACCACGATTTTCTTTTGACCTATGACAAAATGTTTGGTAATAACTTCTCATTGGTCGCTTCGGGTGGTGGTGCTATTCGTACTAACTATTACAAAAGAAACTATACGTATGTAGGAGAATTAGTGGTTGACGGGGTGTATAACCTTGGAAACTCAAACCCGAGTCAAAATACGGTAGCTAGTACAATCACAAGTTCGCAAGTACAAAGTTTATATAGTTCTATCCAAATGGGTTACAAAAACGCTTTGTTTTTAGACGTAACCGCAAGAAATGACTGGTCGAGTACATTGCCATCTGTTGACCGATCATATTTCTATCCGTCGGTTTCGGCGAGTGCTGTTTTAACTGACCTTTTGCCTATCTCTAGTTCGGTGCTTTCATTTGCCAAGCTAAGAGCTTCACTAGCTCAAGTAGGAAACGACGCCGACCCTTATCAGTTAACACAAACCTTCAGAGCGGCTGGTTCATGGAATGGAAGTATTCCTGAATATTACGAAAACCTTACGATTTCAAATTCTACACTTAAACCAGAAATTACAACTGGAAAAGAATTTGGAATGGATTTACGTTTCTTCAAAAATAAAGTTGGATTAGATGTAACGTATTATGACCAAACTACAAAAAATCAGATTCTTGGAGTAGAGATTTCGAAGGCGAGTGGGTACGACAAACGTATACTTAATGCAGGTAAAATCACCAACAAAGGGATTGAGGTTTCATTGACTGGTACTCCCGTAGACCTAGCCTCGGGCTTTAAGTGGGAAGTGGGCTTAAACTATGCAAGAAACAGAAACTTAGTAGTAGAATTAGCTGAAGGATTAGATACCTATACTTTACAAGAAAGAAGAGGGCTAATATCGGTAGCTAAAGTAGGTCAGCCTTATGGTACACTTTATGGAATCGGATTTGTACATGCTCCAGACGGTCAAATTGTGTATAAAGACGGTTTGCCAGTAGTTGACAATACTCCTCAAATTTTAGGAAATGTTCAGCCAAAATGGACTGGTGGTTTTAGCAACACATTCACTTACAAAAGATTTGTTTTAAGTGGTTTGATAGACGTTAAAATCGGTGGTGACTTCTATGATGAAGGTACAGCTACTGCAAGATGGACGGGACAATATGCAGAAACGGCCATCGGTAGAGAAGAAGGCGTAATAGGTAAAGGTGTAGTAAATATCGGTTCTACAGAAAAACCAGAATATATAGCCAATGACGTAATAATAGCTGCTAATCAGTTTTATGGATACAATAACCCAAGAAGATACCATGAAGCAGCCATTTTTGATGGCTCTTATGTAAAGCTCAGAGAGATGTCTTTCGGATACAAAATTCCGGAAAAATTGACCAAAAAGTTAAAAATCCAAAATGCTAAATTTTCAGTAGTAGGAAGAAACTTAGCGATTTTGTTTAAAAATACGCCACACATTGATCCTGAAGTAGACCGCTTTGGTGCTAATGCTCAAGGTTTCTCATACGGCGAATTGCCCAACTCAAGAAGCATGGGTGTAAACTTAAACCTAGGATTTTAATTGTATCTCTAAACTTAGAAAATCATGAAGAAAATAATAATATCTTTTGTAGCTCTACTGTCCATTGGTACAATCGCTTGTACTGACAGTTTTGATAAATTAAATACAGACCCAAATAACCCGACTAGCATTAGTCCGCAGTATCTTTTGCCTTATGCAATAGAAAAAAGTGTAGACAGATATTGGGGTGGAAATGTTCGTTTTGAGCGTCTTAATATCGACGGTGCCATGCTTTGGATTCAGTATTTGTCGAGAAACATTTACTCAAATGAAGGCGACAACTACGGTATCACGCCTACTTTTTATAACAATACCTGGAAATCATTTTATACAGATGGTTTGGTCAATTATCAGCGAGTTATCTCTCAGTCTAAAGCTGACGGCAAATTGCCAAATACCAATTACGAAGGTATTGCATTGGTTATGAGATCGTGGACTTTCTCTTTATTAACAGACTTGTACGGGCCTATTCCTTACAAAGAAGCCATAAAAGGAACAGCAGATGCTCCAATTTACAATCCTGCCTACGACTCACAGGAGGTTGTTTATGCAGGTATATTGGCAGACTTAAAAGAAGCGAACGAAAAACTCAAAGTGGGTGGTCCGGCAGTTTCTGGCGATATTTTGTATAACGGCGATATTCTGAAATGGAAGAAGTTTGCGAACTCTTTGAGGATTAGACTAGCAAACAGACAAGCGGCTAAAAAGCCAGCTGAATCTAAAGCTATTTTGGCTGAAATACTTGGCAATGCTGCTACTTACCCAGTTTTTACTTCCAATGACGATAATGCAGTTTTGAAAAACACAGATTCGCGTCCGTCTAATAACGAGTGGCACGAAGTAATGGTGATAGGAAGTAGAACAGACTGGAGCATGAGTAAGACCTTGGTTGATAAGCTTTTGGGCTTAAAAGATAGCAGACTCTCTGTTTTTGCAACCTCGGTAAAAGGTTCTTACGAAGGTATTCCAAATGGTTTGCCAGATGCTATCGCCACTACTTATTTGAGCTCGGCTTCTACCTTGGGTTCATATTTTACCAAAGCGAGTTCTCCAAGTGTATTGATGACTTACAGCGAACTTATGCTTGATTTGGCAGAGGCTGCTATAGATGGAGATATCTCGGGAGATGCTGCAGCATATTTCAAAACTGGAATAACCGCCTCTCATGCTCAGTTTGGTGCTACTTTAGCCAGTGACTATATCACTTCTTTGGGGGCTGTTTCTAAAGAAAAAATTCTTGATCAAAAATGGATTGCATTGTTTGGGCAAGGCGTGGAGGCTTGGACCGAATACAGAAGAACAGGTTTTCCTGTGATGCCAGCCAAAGACCCAAGAGCAGTATTTGAAAACAATGGAATCATACCTACAAGGTTGCCTTTTCCTACTACTGAGTACTCACTTAATAAAACCAAACTTGACGCAGGTATTGGCATTTTGGGTACAGATAACATGCAAACTAAACTTTGGTGGACAGAGAAATAAGTAATTCATTATAAATAGATTATAAGATGAAAAAGATATTAAATTTTATTGTATTAGTAATTCTAGGTGCTGCCTTTGCAGCATGTGAAAAAGCAGATCCTTTTGTAGATAGAGTGGTGTCGCCTGTGCTAGTGGTAGTACAAGGAATAGACGGAGTACCCGCAAGTGGACTAACTACCGAACCTACAGTGCCTGCCTCAATTACTGCAGACGCAGGTGCAACCATCAAAATTCTTGAACTAGACAAATCAGGAATTTTAGATTACAAAATAGGCATAGACTCTATTCCAGTATCGGGTATTAAAATCTCCTATAAGCTGCGTAGCACAGGTGCATTGGTAAAAGAAGTAACAACTGACAGTAAGGGCATGGCAAATCTTTCTACCTCATGGGCTTCATTAGGTGTAACTGCTCCAAAAACAGGCTCTACCGTGAAGCTCATCGCTACTGGTACTTATAAAGACCAACAGTTTTCAAAATATTTCAGTATTAGTGGTAAATAAACTTTAAATAACAATAAACATGAACAGACGTAATCTTTTAAAGCACGGATTAATGACACTTGGTGGCGTAGCAATCGCCCCACACTTGGTAGAAGGAGCTTTTTCTGGTGCTCCCGTAAAAATTGATGCCAAAAACAGAATTGTACATAGTCCATTTGTTAGAGAGCACTTTTTGTCTTCTTCTGCCAATTTAGCACCGGTTTTAAAAGCTAAATTAAATGCAAACGAAAACCCTTACGGTCCTCCTCAAACTGCTATAGATGCTATCAGAGCAGCTGTGCCAGGTGGAAATAGATATGCGTGGAAAGAGATGTATGACTTGGTTGCCAAAATCTCTAAAAAAGAAGGTGTTTCTGCTGATCATATTATGATGGGGCCTGGATCGTCAGATTTGTTAGAGAAATTTGCAATTGTAATGTTTATGAACGGCGGTAACATCGTATCCGCTGACCCTACTTATATGTCGCTTATTAGAGTGGCGGAATCAGTAGGAGCTACCTGGAAGCCCGTACCAGTAAAAGCAGATTGGTCGCACGACTTAGACGCTATGGAAGCTGCGATAGACAGCGAAACCAAAATGGTATACATCTGTAACCCAAATAACCCTGCAGGTAGTTTGACTGATTCAAAAAAACTAGCAGATTTCTGTTCAAGAGTTTCTGAAAAAGTGCCCGTATTTGTTGACGAGGCCTATTTAGAACTTGCCGATGGCAAAACCGAATCGATGGTTTCGCTTTTGGGTAAAAAGAAAAACGTAATTATAGCTCGTACATTTTCTAAAGTGATGGGGATGGCAGGCATCAGAGTGGGTTATGTAGCGGCTTTGCCTGAAACCCTCGAAATAGTAAATAAGATTACAAGAGGTGGAATGGGAATCAGTTTGCCGTCTATTTTAGGTGCTACTGCCGCTATGGACGATACGGAGTTCCAAAAAATGACCATTAAACTTAACAGCGAAGCCAAAACTTACGTGTGTGGCGAGTTAACCAAAATGGGCTATACCTTTATTCCTTCTTATACCAATTTTGTTCTCTTTCCAATTAAAATGGACGGAAAAGCAATGCTTAAGCAGTTGGCAGACAAAGGAGTAGGCGTGAGGTCATTTGATATTTTTGATAAAACCTACTGTAGAGTTAGTATGGGAACTATGGACGAAATGAAGCTTTTCGTAAAAGCTTTTTCTGAGCTTAGTTAAGTACTAAAAATAATAAGAGTGTTGCCATGAGTTTTCTCGTGGTGGCACTCCATTTTTTAATTTTAACCATTTGAGGGGATGAACGAGGCATTACAGAAATCATTAACACTTATATTTTTAATACTTATTGGTCTGTTTTTAAAGTCAAAATTTAAGAACAAAGAAATGACCAATGGGCTAAAAGAACTTGTTCTTACAGTTGCTTTACCTTCTACTATCTTCATTGCATTAATGAAGATTCCGCTTGACTCTACACTTGTATTAGTTCCTGTAATCACCATTATCTTTAACTTCTTTTTATATTTGGCATTGCCACCAGTTTTAAACTTTTTCACCATCGAAAAAGACAGCTCTATTGGCAGAACCATACGCATGCTTTTGCCTTCATTGGCTCCAGGATTGTCTTGTTTTCCTTTTATTGCCGAGTTTTTGGGCGAAAAAAGCCTTGCAATGGCGGCCATGGCAGACGTAGGGAACAAATTCTTTGTTTTAATCTTCCTTTATATCATTGCCTTAAACATGTTTTTGGCGTCAAACAAAGGCGAAGATTCTAATCTCTGGGCCAAAGTTAAAAGCTTATTAATCAGTATGGTTAAGGAGCCCATTAACTCTATTTTGTTAGTGGCTATTGGCATGTTGCTTTTCGGAATCAACTATGAAGCTCTACCTACTTTAGTAACGGATATTTTTGATAAAACCAGTGCCATGATGACGCCATTGATCCTGATTTTCATAGGATTAGCGGTAGAACTTAAACAAAGTAAAAAACGCGTCATTATCTCACTTTTGTTTTTTAGAGCAGGTATAAGCGTAATATTTAGTGCATTAATTATCATGGTTTTTAATGTACAAGACACCGTCATGATATTGCTCGCTTTGGTGTTGCCTTTGAGCTCGGCTAGTTTTTGGCCGTTTGCCCACATGGCAGCTTTTAACTTAAAAGAAGATAAACTTGAAGTAGCCAAAGAAAAGCGAACTTTTAACTTAGAGTTTGCAGTGCTTATCCTTGCATTTTCGTTGCCATTTTCTTCTGGATTAATTCTGGGAATTTTATCGTTCGGAAGTTTCTTTGCTCACATTCCTACTATTTTTATTTTAGGTGTGGTGCTAATCACTATAGGAGTAGTGCCCGTTTTTATTCATAAACTCACGTATAAAACGGCGAATTCTGTAGCCAAAAATTAGAATATATTTTTTTGGTTTAAAACGTATATTAATTTAAACTTACCCTTTTTCGTGGATTTACCTCCGGTGAAATTGGGTAATTTTTTTTAGTTTAAAACATAAAAGAAAACATACGAGAAAAATAAACCAAGAAAGCCTAAAAGGGCCGATGCAGCACTGTGAGACCGATAGCCGACCGGGAGTGACATGCCCGTGAGTTGTGTAACTACCCAGAAAAAACTGTCGTTTACATGCGAGATTACCGCCGATCCAGCACCAATGGCGATAACCACCAAAGCCTTCGAGATTTCGGTATCTAAGCCAAGTTGCGGCAGCAGTGGAGCCACGATAGAGGCCGCCGTGATGATTCCTATGGTGGAGGAGCCCTGAGCAGTTTTGATGGTGGCAGCTATTATAAAAGGCAAAAGCAATCCCAGGTGATATTGGCTCAGCGTTTCGCCTATCAAATCTCCCAAGCCGCTATTTTGTAATATTTTTCCGAAAATTCCTCCTGCACCAGTTATAAGTAATATTTCGGATGCATCTCTGATAGAAGAACCCACCCAACCATCTGACGAAAGCATCGATTTCTCTAGTTTTTTGGGCAATAAAAAAGCCAACAATAAACCTACAAACAAGGCCACTACTGGAGTTCCAATAAAGTATACGGTTTGTTTTAAAAAACCATCGGGCAAAAACTGTAAATACTCTTCGAAGGATTTAAAGACAATTAATAAAAGCGGAATTACTATTGGTAAAACTGATTTTAGTAACGAAGGCTGTTCTGTAGGTGTTTCTGGCAAAGAAACGTCTGATTCTTTGGCTTCTAAATAATATTTTTTACCAATATAAATACAATAAAAAACTACCGGAATTAAAGATAATAAGCTGATTATTAGTCCAAATATGATCACAAAACCTATTTTGGCTCCTATTATTCCGGCGGCTGCTATTGGCCCTGGCGTGGGTGGCACCATGGTGTGGGTGGCCATCAGTCCCATCGAAAGTGCCACTGCGGTGCTCACCATAGATATTTTTGCTTTTTTGCTCAATGACTTGTTAAGTGCATTGAGTATCACAAAGCCTGAATCTGCAAATACGGGAATGGATATGATATAGCCCATAAAGGCCATAGCCCAAGGTACTCGCTGTGGGCCGGTTAGTTTCAATATAGAAGTGGTTATGCGGAGGGCTGCACCCGTTTTTTCCAAAAAAGTACCCATTATTACGCCAAAAACTATCACCAAACCTATACTGCCCAGTGTTTTTCCAAATCCATCGTTTATCGATTCTATTATTTTTGAGGTCTCCATTTGGGCGGATAAACCAAAAACTATCGCTACAAAAAACAAGACAATGAATGGGTGGATTTTGAGTTTTGTGGTACCAATAATTATACACAAAATAGCTCCTAATAAAAGTAGTAACAGCATAATAGTTTTTTATGGTTGAATTGTCAATTTGCTTGACGTTTCGAAAATTACGCTATTTGTCTTACTTTTCTATAATTTGTTATAAAATATCTCTTTTTAATAATAGTTCGAGTGTTTTTTTGCCAAAAAAAAGACTCAACCAAATTTGGGTGAGTCTCATGTAATTTTTGAATGAAATTCTCAAATTTCATTCTTAATTATTTCTATATTTCTTTGTCTTTCCTGTCTTTCTTTGTCTTTTTCGTAATTAATGCCATAAGTGGTTGGCAGCGTCGCACTTCCATATTTGTTTTTCTCTAACGCAAACTCACATTGCTTTATCAAAGAAAATACCATCTCGTCTTTTAGTCCTTCTTCTATAGCCAAATGATATAATTGCACGGCTTTTTTAAGAAGATCAGCAGCCTCTTGCGAAGAGTTTCTTGCACTCGCTATTCGCTGTAAATTTGAGGCTTCTTCAAGCGTAAGTCTTGGCAAAAGCCCTCTATTGGGGTCGTCAGGATTAATAGCCAATAGCTCCGAGAGATGCGTTTTCGCAATTTCATATTTCTTAAAAGCTCTGTAATCTTCTGTTTTTTTCCAAAGATACATAGCTCTTGAGCTGTTTTTTATTTGATTTTCTACCTGAAAATTACCTTGAAATTCGGGTATTTTAGCGATATCTCTATATAAAAAAAAGGCATCCCAATACCTTCCGGTTTTGAAATAATTATCGGCGTCTTTTAGTAAGTAATCTTTAGACTGAGCTGAGCTACTTAAATAAGTAAAAAACAGTCCGGATATAATAATAAGTGATTTAAGCTTCATAGTATTTTTGAAAAATATGGTTCAGAACGAATTCTATTTTCATTTTAGTATTCAATTTTGTTGCCAACATTGTTATTTATAACGTAAAAAGGCAATAAAAATTTCTAATCACATCCAAATTTATGCATTTTTGTATCCAATAGACTCTAAAGGTAATATTTAAAAATTTGCAATCATTTGTACCATTTATTAAGCATTTTTTTACTCAAAACAATATTGGTTTTCAGTATTTAAATGAAGGTTTTGATATTATCGAAACCGAAACTTTCGATATTTGGTATTTCCCAATGGGATTTAAAATTGAAAATTACCCTAAGAAAACCTCAGAAAAGCTTAGCTTGAATATTTGGGAAGATCAATGGATAAGCAAACCTGAAATCGTAATGTCAAGGATTAAAGCTCAACTTGGCCTTCTGTTTTCGCTTCCAGCGAGAGTTTGTAAAATCATGCGAATTGATAAACCTCAAAGCGATGCTTTTCTTGCTGAAAATCACTTGCAAGGCGTGGTGAGTGCCAAGTTTAAATACGGTCTTTTTCTTCCCCAAAACTATTTTAGATTATTGCCGCAAGGCTTTACTTTACCTGAGTCTGATCTGCTGGTTGGGGTTCTGACGGTTTCGCAAGCCCGGAAAATTTACGTAGGAGACACTTTCAAAAATTCATACGAAATAGTCAGGTTTGCGAGTCTTAGAGATTTTCAAGTTAAAGGTGCGTTTAGCAAATTATTGAAGTTTTTTATGTTAGATAAATCCCCAGAAAATTTGATGACCTATGTAGACAAAGATTGGTCAACGGGTGCTAATTTTTATAAAATGGGATTTGAATTGAAAGAGACTCTACCTCAAATTTTCTTTGATTTGAATGAATCAGGCAAACGTGTAAAAGTAGAAAAAAATGAAGGATACCGAGTGTTTAATACGGGTAGTTTTAAATTTGTAAAAGATGTATAAAGTGCCTGATAAAAATGAATTAGTGGTGATATTGGGACCTACGGCCTCAGGAAAAACCAATTTGGCTACAGGCTTGGCGGCACAAACAAATGGTGCAATAATAAGTGCGGATAGTAGGCAAGTGTACCGAGGTATGGACGTTGGCACAGGAAAGGATTTAAATGAATATATTATCGATGGTAAATCTATTCCATATTATTTGATTGATATTGTAAATGCTGGCGAGAAGTATAACCTTGCTCGATTTCAAGCTGATTTTTGGGAAGCTAAAAAAGAGATTGAAACTATGCACAAATTACCTATACTCTGTGGAGGTACGGGGCTTTATATTCAGTCAGTTTTATCAGATTTTTGGCAGACGCAGGTCCCAGAGAACCCGGAACTGAGAGAGACTTTAAGAGAACTAACAAAAGAAGAGTTAGTAAAGATTTCAGAGAGTAAAACCCAAAAACTAAACCTCGATACATCCACGGTGAAGCGTTTGATAAGGGGAATAGAGATTCAGACTTTCTTAGAAAGTAACGCAATAAACGAAATGCCTTTTAATACCATGAAGTACAAAATTTTTGGATTAAATCCGGAAGTTGAACTTCGCCGAAACCGAATAAGCAAAAGGCTAAATGAAAGGTTGGAAAAACAAGGAATGATAGCCGAAGTAGAGGGTTTGTTAGCTCAGGGAATTTCGGCAGAAGACCTAATTTATTATGGTTTGGAGTATAAATACATCACGCTTTTTTTGACCAAAGTCATGGATTACGAAGCCATGTGTATTAAATTAGAAACCGAAATTCACAGATATGCCAAGCGTCAGATGACTTTCTTTAGAAGTTTAGAGAAAAAAGGATTCGAAATTGACTGGATACCGGATCATTTGACCACCGAACAAAAAATAAAATATGTTATTGAAAAAATATAAGTCTTTAGTCTTAATCGTATTGTTTTCTATTGGCTTCTCTGCCAATGCTCAGGTGTTGGTTTTAGGTGCAGACTTATCGCCTTTGGACATAAAAAAACTCTCACTATTAAAAACCGAGGCTCAAAAGCAAGGAGTGAAAATCGAAATTTCAAATTCTTCAAATGCATTAAATTTTGATAATCTTAAAAGCTATAAAGCGTTGTTCTTTTATAAGTTTAAAATCAATTCTTTAAGCCTAGAAGAGAGCAGTGCCATATTGTCATATTTTAAAACCGGTGGAGGTGTCATTGGCGTTCATGATATTTTTGAAGAAAACCCAAAATGGCTTTGGTTTGAACATTTATTTGGCAACAAAACAAAAACTGCTCCACTTTCTGATATAAATGTGATTTCAAATCTTTCGCTAAAAGGGGTGAGTTTGCCACCACTCTGGAAACTCACCGATTCGCCGATAGTAGTATACAATCAACAAGCAGGGTATGCCAAAGTCTTGATGGATATTTCGGCAAAGCCGCTTGCGTGGTATCACAAAACTTCGTTTGGGAATACCTGCTTTTATACCTCCCTTGGAGGTGCAGATGCTACATGGGAGAATTCGAATTTCCAAAATTTACTCATTGGTGCCATCAAATATGTAATGCCGGTTTCTCTTGATTCTTTAGAAAATAAGGAGGAAGTCTTGCTGCCATCTATTAGTCAATTCAAGTCAGAAACTGTACTGGATAGTCTTTCGGATGCATTTTTATTGAAAAGCGTGTCAGATGATCAAATTTTGATTTTTGATAAAAACGGAAGCCTTCTCAAGTATAATCCGGTGAATGCCACCAAATATATTTTAGGGAAATTTCCTTCATTAGTTAGCTCTGAGGCCTTTACGATTGACCCTGAATATGCAACAAATGGGTATGTGTATTTTTATAAAAAAACCGAAGAAGAACTACCCAATGTAAGTAGAATACATATAAATCAAGATGTGGCGGTGGCTGACTCCTTTAGCGTGTTTTCGTCTTTGCCCAATTTGAAAGATAAAGTTTATACCTTCGAAGGTTTAGATATGTTCGGTTTGCCAAAATATTATGATAAAAAACATTTTGTATTAAAGGAAAATAAAATTTACATAGAGCAAAAAGACGATACAGACGAAGTCATTAGTCGTGAGCCATTTGTGGTACCTATTGTCGATTATATCCAAAGTTTTGATTTTAACAAAAATGGGGAGTTGTTGCTTTTAAGTTCGGGTAAACTCACAAAAGTTAGTTACGAAAAAGACGGTCATTTTGCCCCAATTGCTAGATTTGAATATCAAGTTTCTACAGGTAAATTGCCTAAGGTTGCAAGTTTTGAAGCTAAAGGCATTTCAGAAAATACGTATTCGTGGGAGATTGATAATAAGATACTCAATGGCCAAAAAGTGAAATACATTTTCAGAAAAGTAGGTACCTATAAAGTAAAACTAAAAGTGGAAAATGCTTTTCATAAAACGGCTGAGTTTACACAGCAAATTGACATAAAAAAATGAGGACCAAGCACGGCTCAATCCTCATTCAATATTCCTAAATAAAAATATTATTATTCTTTTTCTGCAAGGTATCTTTCTGCATCCAAAGCACCCATACAACCCGTTCCGGCCGCAGTTACTGCTTGTCTGTAGATTTTGTCTTGGGCGTCTCCACAAGCAAATACACCTTCAATATTCGTCTTAGTTGAGCCTTTTTCTACCAATATATAACCGGCTTCGTCAAGGTTTAGGTAATCTTTGAAAATGCCAGTATTTGGCTGATGACCGATAGCCACAAAGAATCCTGTAATTGGAATTTCAGTGGTTTCACCTGTTTTGTTATTTTTAACGCGGACTGCTTCTACGCCATTTGCTCCTAATATTTCTTCGGTTTCTGTGTTAAACATAATCTCAATATTAGGAGTACTCATAACTCTTTTTTGCATAATTTGAGAGGCTCTAAATTCGTCTCTTCTAACTAGCATAGTAACTTTTCTACAAAGTTTAGACAAGTAGTGTGCTTCTTCACAAGCGGTATCGCCTGCTCCAACTATTGCCACGTCTTGCCCTCTATAAAAGAAACCGTCACAAACCGCACATGCCGAAACTCCCATACCGTTTAGTCTTGTTTCAGACGGTATTCCCAGCCATTTAGCAGAGGCTCCTGTAGAGATAATTACTGTTTCTGCTGTTATTTCATGCATTTCGTCTATCACAACTTTGTGTGCTAGTGGGGTGCTGAAGTCTACCGAAGTAGCCATTCCGTATCTGTTATCTAAGCCAAACCTTTCGGCTTGTTTACGCAAATCTTCCATCATTTCGGGACCTTGAACACCGTCAGGATATCCAGGGAAATTCTCAACGTCATTCGTGATAGTCAATTGACCACCCGGTTGTGAACCTTGATACATTACCGGTTTTAAACCCGCTCTTGATGCATAAATGGCTGCAGTATATCCCGCTGGGCCCGATCCTAATATTAATACTTGTACTTTTTCTTGTGTCATCTATATTTCGTTTTACCTATAATACTTTTTGAAGTCGCAAAGTTCGCCAATTCCGCATTAATTTCCATGACATTTGTTACATTCTATCTCTCAGATTTACCTTATCTGGTGTAACAATTGTCTAAATATGAAATGGGCTTAAAATTAATTTACAGAAAACGCATTTCTATTCTTCGGTTAATTTGGCGGTTTTCGTCGGAATCATTTTTAACTTTGGGTTTGCTCTCTCCAAATCCTTTGGTTATGAATCTTTGTGTGGCCAATCCTTTGGTTTCTAGGTACTTTACTACCGACTGGGCTCTTTTTAAAGAAAGGTCTTGGTTAGTTTGAATATTCCCTACATCATCCGTATGTCCTGAAATCTCAACATTTAATTTGGGGTTTTTGGCTAGTAGCTCAGTGAGTTTGTCAAGTTCTAAATAAGACTCTTCTCTCAATATGGCAGAGCCACTGTCAAAGAAAATATTTTGCAAAACCTCAACTGTCTCTTTCTCAATTTTCACCATTGGGATATTTAGTATTTTGCTTTCATAAGCTTTCGAAAAATCAAAGTTTATGCTTTTAAATAAATAACCGTCAGATTCTACATAAAGCACATATTGGCCTTCGCCTGGTAGCGTAGCTAGATAGTCGCCAGTGATAGCATCTGATAAAAATCTTGAGAGTTTTTCTTTTGTTTTTACGTTTACGAGCTCAATACTTGCTTGCACAGGTTTGCTGGTTTTTTGATCCAAAACAAAGCCTTTAATGAAATATGTTTTATTAAATTTCTTAGATAAAACCTCTGGAATACTAAATTTGTAGAGGTTCACCTTGTCTGATTTATTTACTGAATAATAGGCCGATTTGCCGTCAGCGGTTATAAAAAGCGAGAGCTCGTCGTCTGCTGTATTTATGGGGTAACCTAGGTTAATGGCACTGTCTGCTTGCATGTTTTTTAGGTTAGTAAGGTACAAATCCAAGTTACCCATCCCTACTTTTCCATTTGATGCAAAAAACAAAGAATAGCCGTTTGCGTGTATAAATGGTGACACTTCGTCTTGGTAGGTGTTTATGTTTTTTCCCATGTTTACTGCCTTGGTCCATCTGCCGTTTGCATCTTGCACACTCATCCATATGTCTTTTTTGCCCAATCCTCCCGGCCGCTCTGAAGCGAAAAATAGTTTAGATCCATCAGACGAAAGTGACGGTTGAGAATCCCAAAAATTTGAGTTGATGTTAGGGCCGAGGTTTTCTGGTTTTGACCATTTGTCTCCTTGTTTTTTCGTGATATATAAATCGCAACTACCAAAACTATCGCGGCCTTCGCAAGAAGTGAAAACCATTGTTTTTCCGTCTGTGGTTATGCTGCATGTACCTTCGTTAAAAGGGCTGTTTATTTCATTTGAAATAGAGACTGGCTGCTGCCATTGGCCATCTTTGAGCTCTGATTTAAATATATTTTCGTCTCCTCCATTTTCTACAGCCGTAAAAATCAGTGTAGTATTGTCAGCCGTCAAAACAGGGAAATATTGCTTTGCTTTGGTATTGATAATTTCTGGTAGTGGCTCAGGTTTGATACTTATCGGGTTACCTATGGCTTGCATTCCGAAATCTATAGTTTTGACTTGCTTTTCTAATTGTTTGTAGACTATCGAGTTTTTGTTGGTATTGGCCATTGAAACCGTTAAGTAAGCCTTTGCGGCTTCAAAATCGTGGTTTTCTAAGGCTCTTGATCCTAAAAACATATAGGCTTGCACAAAAGGAACTTGGCTTAGGCTATCTCTACTGATTACTTTTTTATAGTATTCACTCGCTTTGTTTACATCTCTAAACGACTCCGAAATTTGGCCTAATCTAAAATACGCTTCGGTTTTGGAGGTGTCTCGCTCCAAATACTTTTCAAAGTTTTCTGTGGCAGACTCATATTTCCGCTCCATAAAATCTTTCTTGCCTTTTTCGAAATAGATAAGGGCTTTTTTGTCTTGAGCAAAAGACATTTTCGAAATTATTATAAATAGTAGTATTGGTATACTAAGAAATTTATTTTTTGGCATCAAAAGACATTTTGGTTAAGGTTGAATCAAAAATTAAACCAATAAAACAGAAACATTTTATATTCGTATCTAAAAACGATGGGCTTTTGTGTTTATTTTTGATTTTTATATATGTTAATAATAATTATGACCTCATTCTATATTTATTTTAAAGCTTTTCATATCATTGGATTTGTTACTTGGTTTGCGGGGTTGTTTTATTTGGTCCGTATGTTTGTTTACCATGCCGAAGTAGATCAAAAGCCCGAGCAACTTCGTGCAGATTGGAGAGCTCAGTTTACCTTAATGCAATGGCGTGTTTTTAAAATAATAGCCACACCAGCTATGTATTTTACGTGGACATTCGGTTTGTTGATGTTATTTACTAATCCAGCGGTTTTGGAGCAAACTTGGATAAAAGTAAAACTAGTACTCTTGCTTGTGTTGGTAGGCTATCATTTTTTCTGTAAAAAAGTGATTGTCAATCAAGAAAAAGGAATTAGCAAACTAAATTCGTTTCAGTTTAGGTTATTAAATGAGCTCCCTACTTTGTTTTTAGTAGCCATCGTATTATTGGCAGTAGTACGAGATTTTATTAGCTTTTTATACCTGTTTGGAGGTATATTAGCATTTGGGTTTTCGCTTTACCTTTTTGCTAAGCAATACAAAAAGAAGCGAGAGAATTCGTAAGGAATTCGTTTTTACAATCAACCAATATGAATATAATTAAAATCACACTTTTGTGTTTATGGGTATATTCTGGCTTTGCCCAGCTTACTAGTAGCAATCTTCCTATTGTAATCATAAACACGCAAGGCAAAACTATTGTGGACGAGCCGAAAACCTTGGTTCAGTTCCAAATAATATATAATGGTGAAGGAAAAACCAATAAAGTAACCGACGCTCCAAACCATTATGATTCTTTCGCCGGAGTAGAATTTAGAGGTTCAAGTTCTCAGATGTTTCCAAAAAAGCCCTACGGTCTTGAATTAAGAAATGCGGATGGCTCCGAAAACCCCAAGGAATTATTGGGTATGCCCAAGGAGTCTGACTGGATTTTGTTTGCCTCCTACAACGAGAAAAGTCTAATGCATAACGTATTTACACTTCAAATGGCCGGTAAACTGGGTATTTATGCACCCAAAACAAGATACGTGGAATTGATTTTTAACGATCAGTATCAGGGTGTTTATGTTTTTATGGAAAAAATAAAAAGAGATAAAGGTAGACTAGATATTTCAAATCTTAAAGTAGAAGACGTAGCTGACGACCAACTTACAGGCGGTTATATTATCAAAATCGATAAATCTACAGGTACAAATCTTGGTAGCTTTACTTCAAAATATGCCAACAGAGACAATAACTACACGAGCTATTTTTACGAATCTCCGAAAACAATTAATAACATCCAAAAGCAATACATAAAATCGTATGTAACCAAATTTGAAGATGCCGTATATGGCCCTGATTTTAGAGATCCAGTAAAAGGTTATATGCCGTTAATAGACGTGGGTTCGTTTGTTAAGATGTTTGTTGTCAATGAAATATCTCGAAATATTGACGGCTATAGAATCTCGAGTTTTCTATATAAAGACCGAGACTCTAAAGGTGGTAAACTTGCGGCGGGCCCGCCTTGGGACTATGACATCAGCTACGGAAACGCCGATTATTGCCAAGGAAATCGTTCCGATCTTTTTGCCTATAAGTTTAATCAAATATGCCCTACAGACTATTGGTTGGTACCAAGGTTTTGGGACAGAATGTTAGACGACCCTGCTTTTATTGGAGAAATGCGAAATGTGTATTTCGAAGAAAGAAAAACAGGTGGGAAGCTAAGCACCGAAAACTTAATAGCCGATATTGATAAAATAGCGTTAGAAATAAAAGATGCTCAAGTAAGAAACTTTCAGAAGTGGCCTATATTAGGAACCTATATTTGGCCTAATCCTCAGCCGATTGCCTCTACCTGGGAAGGGGAGGTTTTAGAACTAAAAACTTGGTTAACGGCGAGATTGAAATGGTTGGACGAAAACATGCCAAAGGAATTTGTGATTACTTCAAATGCCGAACCTGAACAAAATTGGCGTGTTTTTCCGAATCCATTTTTAGATAAAATTCAAATTGAATTAACCTCCAAAGAAAAGGCAATAGGAGAGGCTACGCTATTTGACCAAACAGGTAAATTGCTACTTTCGGAAAAACTAGAAATAGTTGAAGGTAAAAACTATTTGAATATAGATATTCCTCAAAACCTTAATATTCAGGGAGTAGCTTTGATGAAAATAAAATTGCCAAGTGGCGAAGTTATTTTCAAGAAGCTCTTGAAAGTTAGCAATTAAGGTTTTTTTACCATGATAGTGTGTGGAATTCCATCTTCCATGTAATCTTCTCCGATCTCTTCAAACCCCAATGAAGAGTAAAATTTAATAAGGTATTTTTGAGCTCCTATTTTGATGGGAACCTGCCCGAAGTTGTCATACACTTGTGCTATTGAGTAGTTCATTATGCCCCTTCCGTAACCTTTTTCGCGACCATGCGGAAGGCTCAATACCCTTCCAATAGAGGCAAAACCAGGATAGTAAACCCCCACATCGAAAATTCGCGTGTAGGCTCCTAGTTTGTTTTCTTCGTCAAAAAGCAAGCAATGAGTTGCCACTTGGTCTTTATGGTCAGTGTCGAGAAAAGGACAGTTTTGTTCCACCACAAAAACCGCTTGTCTCGCCGCTAAGATATCATAAAGTTCATTTAAGCTTAATTCCTCGAATGATTTGCTTACTGTTTTGTACATAAAATCGTATTTTTACGGAAAATTACTAAAGGATTGATAGATATACATACGCATAGCATTGAAAAAAGCGAAAATGTTAAAAAACATTTTAATGTAATCGTAAAACTACCTGTGGGTGAAAATGCCGAATCTGATGATTTAATGGCATTTGACTACCTCAGTGTGGGTATTCATCCTTGGTTTATCGAAACCGACAGAATAAAGGAACAATACGAACTTTTGGAAAGCTACCTTGGTCTTGCTCAAGTGAAATTTTTGGGAGAAATCGGCTTGGATAAAATAAAAGGCCCCGATTTTAAAATTCAGCAAGAAGTATTTATCAAACAAATTAGGTTAGCCGAACGCTTTAAAAAGCCCGTGATTATTCATTGTGTCCGTGCTTTTAATGAACTTTTAGGAATTCAAAAACTTATAAAACCCAAGGTGCCCATGATTATTCATGGCTTCAATAAAAAGAAAGAAGTGGCTCATACCTTGCTTCAAAAAGGGTTTTATCTTTCATTTGGGAAGGATTTACTTAGCCAAAAACATGTTAAAGAGGCCTTTTTGGCAACAGACTTAGATCGTGTATTTTTTGAAACAGATGATGCCGATTTAAATGTTAAAGACATATATCAAGAAGCAAGTGCTTTGTTAGGCATTAGTATTAATGAATTAGAAGAAAAAATATATAATAATTACCTCGAACTATTTTTATGAATGATTTAAGTTGGCTTTCGCGGTCAGAACTTTTGGTTGGAAAGGAAGGCATAGATAAACTTCAAAATGCCCACGTGCTCGTGGTTGGTCTTGGGGGTGTAGGTTCATTTGCAGCTGAGTTTATTTGCAGAGCTGGAGTAGGTGAAATGACCATTGTAGACGGTGATGTGGTGGATCCAACAAACAGGAATCGTCAGTTGCCGGCACTATTTACTACCCACGGTTACCCAAAGGCCACGTGGATGAAAGAGCGACTTTTGGCCATCAATCCAGATTTAAAACTAACTGTTTTGCAAGAGTTTTTATCGCCTGAAAGGTGCGAGGAGCTGCTAACTCAAAAGTTTGATTATGTGATGGACTGTATCGACAGCATAACGCCAAAACTTACCTTGCTTCAAGCGGCATACAAAAGCGGAATCCCAACTGTGAGTTCTATGGGTGCCGGTGGCAAAATGGACCCAACTAAAATTAGAGTCTCGGATGTTTTTGATACCCACACCTGCAAGCTAGCATTTTATATCCGGAAAAGATTGAAGAAAATGCAAGTTCAAAAAGGAATTAAAGGCGTTTTCTCTACCGAAGAAATGGATAAAGATTCTTTAGTGATGACAGATGGTTCCAATTTTAAGCAATCTGCCTACGGCACTATTTCTTACATGCCTGCCGCGTTTGGAGGTGTAGCATCCTCAGTGGTTATCCGAGATTTGTTAGGCGTAACCATAGCAAACGAAAAAAGACCCAAAAGTATGAAAAGCAGCAAATTATCCCGGTAGAGATTCGCTACCAGCGAATCTAGGAAATCGAAATTCCCCCCAGTAGAGATTCGCTACCAGCGAATCTAGAAAATCGCAATTCCCCCGGTAGAGATTCGCTACCAGCGAATCTATAAAATAGCAATCACCGAATCTAGGAAATCGAATCCCCCAGGTATAGATTCGCTACCAGCGAATCTAGGTTATTACAATTTGTGAATCTAAAACAACACGTTTAAATTCGCAATTGAATCAAAAATAGCATTCACAATTCCCCATCAAACAAAAAAAAGACTGTCCAAAAGACAGTCTTTCCTAATAAAATATTTTTAAAGATCTATTTAGAAGTTACAATCTGAAACTTAAGTTTTACTGGGCTAGAACTCGAAATAACCTGTTGGTTTCTGATGTAGGTCAAATTATAAACATTCGAAATCACTCTTCCGAACTTTGTAAATACGTCTTTTAGTTCTTTAACTGTAGAAGGGAAACTTGCTGTACCGCCATTGCTTGCTAGTTTATTCAATACAGTTTTGTCCACACCACCATTTCCGTTTAAACCAATAAAAAAGCTTGTGATTTTATATTGATTTTTGTCAGACTTAATTTTCCCAATCAAATAATCAGGGTTAATATTTGGTGGAGCCATGTTATCTGTTCCATCTGTAAAGGTAAATAATACCCTAGACTGCGAATTAGATTTCTGTAACATGTCGATTCCTTGGTCTACTGCGTTGTATAGTGCTGTGAATTTCCCTTGCTTTAGTCCTCTCACGTAGGTTTTTAAAGCCTCTTTGTCGGTAGTAAGCGGAAATTCATTGATTGTATCTGCAAAATCTACAATTCCCATTTTAACAACTTTTCTATCCGTAAATATTTTTTCAATAAAATCTACGGCATATTGTTTAATAGTCTCAAAGTCAGCACCTAGAGACTCACTTCTGTCTAGCACAAGCACTACTGAGATGTCTTCTGACTGTTTGAAATCCATCGTAAATTCGACGTCTTCTTTCCAGGCTTTGGTATCATTTCTATACTCAAAAGCTTTTATGTTTTCGATGTTGTAATTGTTAGAATATTCGTCAATAATTCTAAAGTTATCGATAATTACTTTTGTTAAAGTAGAGCCTTCGGTTTCGCCACCAAAGTTTTTTGAGAAGTCTATTTTAATCTCTTTTGATGTTTGAGCAGCATCAAATCTGACCATGGGAGATTTTCCGGAAGTGTTCCAAAAATCTAAGTAAATTTCAAATATGGATCCATTCGGATTTACACCACCACCACCACAACTTACAAGGATTAATGTCAAGACGATAGCCTTGATACTTAAGAAAGCATTTCTTAGTTTCATTTTGGATAATATTTATTGTATTCAGCTTAGGAAACGAAAACATCGCACCAAAACTTTTAAAAGCACGTAAAATTATTGCAAATTTGCATAAAAAAAATCAAATAATGAACGTTGGGCTTGTAATTTTAGCTGCAGGAGAGTCTTCGAGGATGGGTGCACCGAAGCAACTTTTGCCCATTTTTGGAAAATCGATGCTCAAATATTTAATAGAGGAGGCATTTGAAACTAATTGTGTGCCGGTTACGGTGGTGTTGGGTGCTCACAAATCTAAAATCGTCCCTGAGCTCCACAATATGCCTATTTCAATCATTGATAATGCAAACTGGGCCACAGGCATGGGGAGTTCTATCAAAATGGGATTAATAGGAGTCTACATGGTTGAAAAAAGTGTCGATGCCGTTATTTTCATGACTTCAGATATGCCTTTTGTAAATGCCAAGGTGTTAAATAAAATGATACAAATTGCAGAGGAACACCCTGAAAAAACTATAGTAGCAGCGAAATATAATGGTACAGTCGGTATCCCTACACTTTTCAAAAGGTCTGTTTTCGAGCAACTGCTCGATATCGAACCGAAAGCTGGAGCCAAAAACATTATTCAAGCAAACAAAAAAGACACCATTAGTTTTGACTTTGATCTTGGTTCGGTTGACTTAGACACCAAACAAGACTATTTCGAATTTCTTCAATCTAAAAACTAAATATGCAGGCTTTCGGCTATTTTCTTCTTTATCCGTTTATTTTTATTTTTTCCAGATTACCTCTGAGAGTTCTTTATTATTTGTCAGACTATTTGCTTTATCCAGTTTTATATAGGATGTTGGGCTACCGAACCAAGGTTGTTAGGTTAAACATAAACAATGCCTTACCAGAATATTCGGATGCTCAAAAGCTCAAAATAGAGAAAGACTTTTATCACTATTTATGCGATCTTTTTGTTGAAACCATAAAGAGTTTTAGTACTTCGCCTGAATTTCTGGCTAAACATGTAAAATATAAAAATGTGGAGCTTTTAGATAAGTTCTATGCAAACAATAAGTCTGTTTTATTAACGCTCGGGCACATTGGTAACTATGAGTGGATTGCCAAAAGTATCTCTTTAGAGCTAAAGCACTTGTTTTTAGTTCCTTATCACGAAATGTCAAATCCATCTTTTGATTCTTTGTTTAAAAAATCAAGATCCGCTTTTGGAGGAGTTTTTTTTCCTACTTATGAAACCATCAAAGTGCTCAGAAGAGAATTTGAACGACCCATACTTTTGGGTTTGGCCAATGACCAATCGGCACCGCCCAATAAGGCGTATTGGACCAGGTTTTTAAATCAAGATACTTCGTTTTTTGTGGGAACTGAGAAAATGGCCATTCAGTTTGGCTACCCGGTGGTTTTTGGACACGTTTCTGTCAAAAAGAGAGGAGAATACACATTAACCTTGATGGAAATCACGGAAGACCCCGCTTTAATGCCCGAAGGAGAAATAATGAAGCAACACGCTAAAATGTTGGAGAGAAACATTCTTGAGTATCCAAAGTATTGGTTGTGGTCTCACCGAAGGTGGAAACACGAAATGCCCGAAGGCATTCCGTATGGTTTTAATATTGTTAAGAAGAGTAGGGCCTAGCATTATCCGAAAGAAACATTGTTTTCTCCGACTACTTCCAATAACATTTTCTGAATCTCTTTGTTAAGTTCTATTTTTGAAGAACGCGAAAACATTGCAATGTCATAGCGTTCTTCTTTGTCATATACATTTAGCTTAAAATCAAATTTTCCTGGGTTTTCAGTCAAAATGGTTTTAAGTCTTGCGATGTTGGTTTCGTTTACGTCAGCCAAATCCATTTTTACATTTACTTCCTTAAATCGCTTTTCTTTTAGGTCATTTAGTAAGTCAATGCTCAGTGGCTTAAACTCGTAGTCGCCGTCTCGGTTCCATTTGGTTTGTACTTTTCCTCTGATACAGACAAACAAGCCCATCGCCAAATACCTCGAAAATTCGATATAATCTTTTCCAAAAAGAGCAAGTTCAAGTGAAGAGCTATAGTCCTCTATTTTAAATATCCCAAACGGATTGCCATTTTTTGACTGCTTCACTATCACAGACGTTATCACGCCACCAATCTGCAAGTCGCGACCTTCGTTTTCTGGTATAAGTACTTGGTCAAGGGGTTTACAAATAGACATCTCTATGGCAAACTGATCCAGCGGATGGCCCGAAATATAAAAGCCTACAACGTCTTTTTCGTATTTCAGTTTTTCTATATTTCCCCAAGGTTCCACATTTTCCGTCTTTGGCTTTTGTATCTCAAAACCATCTCCCTCGGCCATGTCGCCAAATAGCGAGTTTTGAGCGGAGGCCTTATCTTCTGCTACTTTGTTGGCATGGCGTATTATTTTCTCGATAAATGTACTTCCCTCGGACTCATGGAAATACTCCGCTCGGTGTATGTCCTCAAAACAGTCAAATGCTCCAGCATAAACCAACGATTCCAGCGTTTTTTTGTTAACCGTTCTAAGGTTTACACGCATTATGAAATCAAATATATCGGAGTACGGCCCGTTGTTTTCTCGCTCTTCTATAATGGCATCTACGGCAGCATCACCCGTTCCTTTTATACCGCCAAGACCAAACCTGATCTCTTTTTTCTTGTTTACGCTAAATCTTTTTGACGACTCATTTATGTCGGGTCCCAACACATCCAAGCCCAGGTTTTTACATTCTTCCATGAAAAACGTAATCTTGTCTATGTTACCCAGTTGTGAGGTCAATACCCCCGCCATGTACTCAGAGGTGTAGTGAGCTTTTAAGTAGGCCGTTTGATAAGCCACAAACGCATAACAGGTAGAGTGTGACTTGTTAAATGCATACTGAGCAAAGGCCTCCCAGTCGGTCCATATTTTTTCCAAAATCTTGGTGTCGTGTCCGTTGGCAGCTCCGCCTTCCATAAACTTCACCTTCATTTTGTTCAAGACCTCAATCTGCTTTTTACCCATGGCCTTCCGCAGTACGTCGGCGTCACCTTTGGTAAAATTCCCCAGTTTCTGGGACAAAAGCATCACCTGCTCTTGATATACCGTGATTCCGTAAGTTTCACCCAAAAACTCCTCTACTTCGGCTAAGTCATATTTTATTTCTTCTGTTCCGTGTTTACGAGCAATAAAGTTAGGAATATACGCAATCGGTCCTGGTCTATAAAGGGCGTTCATGGCGATGAGGTCATCAAACCTATCGGGCTTAAGTTCCTTCATGTATTTTTTCATTCCGTCAGACTCAAACTGAAAAATCGCCGTAGTTTCTCCTCGTTGAAATAACTCAAAGGTCTTTTCGTCATCAAGCGGAATGTAGTCTATGTCTATCTCTACTCCATAGTTTTCCTTGATCATCCGCAAGGCCTCCTTTATAATAGAAAGGTTTCTTAGACCCAAAAAGTCCATTTTGATTACCCCAGCATCCTCAATAACTTTTCCTTCATATTGGGTAATCAGCAAGTCCGAATCTTTGGATGTACATACCGGTACTATGTCAGACAAATCTGAGGGGGCAATAATGATCCCGGCAGCGTGTATACCCGTGTTTCTAACTGTTCCTTCTAGTTTTTCGGCTTGTTTAAGTACTTTGGATGCCAGCTCGTTTCCATTATAAAGCTCTCGTACTTTTCTTACATTGTCTTGCTCATCAGCACTCAGTCCAAGTTCGTTTAACGACTTCGGCCCCGCCATCGGCATGTGAATCAATTTACTGAAATTCATTCCATAGGATGGTTTATCAGGAATCAATTTCGCTATGTAGTTGGCGTCAGACAGTGGCAAATCCATCACCCTCGCTACATCTTTTATGGCCGACTTGGTGGCCATAGTACCGTAAGTAATAATCTGTGCTACCTGATTTTTGCCATATTTTTGGACTACATAGTCTATTACCTTTTGACGGCCTTCATCGTCGAAGTCCGTATCAATATCGGGCATTGACTTACGGTCGGGATTCAAGAATCGCTCAAAAAGTAAGTTGTATTTTATAGGATCAATATTCGTGATACCGATACAATACGCCACCGCCGAACCGGCCGCCGAGCCCCTTCCGGGTCCAATCATTACGCCCAAGTCACGCCCAGCTTTTATAAAGTCCATCACGATTAAGAAATATCCTGCAAAACCCATGGTTTTAATCGTAAATAACTCAAAATCAAGTCGTTCTTGTGTGGTGCTAATTATCTCGCCATAGCGTTGTCTTGCTCCTTCGTAGGTAATATGCTTGAGGTATTCCCACTGATTTAGTTTATCGTCAGCGTGGATTTTAAAGTCCTCCGGTATCGGGAAGTTTGGAAGCATGATGTCCTTTTTCAAGTCCAGCTTCTCTATTTTGTCAACTATCTCGTTGGTGTTGTCTATCGCCTGCGGAATATCCGCAAACAATGACGTCATTTCGGCCGTGCTTTTAAAATAAAACTGATCGTTAAAAAAAGCAAAACGCGTATTTTTTGCACTCAAGGTATCATCATCTGCAAAGTCTTTTGCCGATGGCGTGGCCAATTTTTCGTTGGTATTTACACATAGCAAAATATCGTGAGCTACCCAGTCAGACTGATCTACGTAGTGGCTATCATTCGACGCAATCACCTTTACATCATATCTTTTGGCCCATTTTAAAAGTATCTCGTTAACCAGGTTTTGTTCCGGAATATCATGCCTCTGAATCTCAATATAATAGTCTTCTCCAAAGCGGTCGAGCCACCATCTAAATTCCTTTTCGCCTTCTTCTTCGCCTTTTTTTAATATTACCTTAGGCACAGAGGCACCTATGCAACACGTAGTTGCTATTAGTCCATCTTTGTATTTGTCTATCAGTTCTTTTGTTACCCTTGGATACTTTGAATAAAGCCCTTCCATAAAACCCAAAGAACACAGTTTCGTAAGGTTTTTGTAACCTTCGGGCGTTTTGGCAAGCAAAAGCTGATGGTATCTAATGTCTTTTTGTTCTTTTGTAAACTGTTTGCGGGTATGGTCTTCCACCACATAAAACTCGCAACCCACCACGGGCTTCACATTAAACTTTGCCGATGCTGCCACAAAGTCAAACACCCCAAACATATTGCCGTGGTCCGTAATGGCCATAGCAGGCATGCCGTCTGCTTCAGCTTTAGCAAATAGTTTTTTAATATTAGAAGCACCATCTAGCAGAGAGTACTGCGTATGGTTATGCAAATGCGAAAATTTCATGTCTTAACGTATAAGTAGTATTTGACAAAGATAACCCAAAAGCCCTTTTTTTTAAAATTTAGTTTTGTGCCATTTTATATTATTTTGCTCAAATATGCTCATTATTAGACAACTATATTTTTGGGCGGTTGCTTCCTTATCAGTCAGCATCGGGCTATCCACTCCCGCTTTTTGTATGTGGCTTCGCCAGCATCCAAAAGAGCTCCGTTACTATCCCTACCGCAAGTCGGAATGGCATTAGTTATTAAAAAAAAAGCCTTCAGAAAGGACTTCTTTCCGAAGGCTTCAAAAAATACAATAAAGTATTTTATTTTCCTTAATTCTTTGATATTCTAACTCTTACACCGTTAAAAGCCGAATTGCCGGTAAGTTTGTCTATTCTTTTTTCTTCCGTAATATCATTTATACTTACGCCTGCATGTGCTTCGGCTATTTTCATTTTAGTGCCTTTTCGGTTATGCCCATATCCATGAGGAATACTGACCACTCCGGGCATTATTTCGTCACTTATCTCTACCTCTAGGCAGATCTGCCCCACACTTGAGCGAACATTTACCAGTTCATTGTCTTGTAAATTAAGCGTTTTGGCATCTTCAGGATGCATCCATACCGTGCATCGGTTTTTTCCTTTAAGTAGTTTGTCGGAGTTATGCATCCACGAATTGTTGTCTCTTAAGTTCCTCCTCCCGATTAATGAAAACTCCTCCATATTCATCAAGTTTTTAGCATCACTTTTTAGGCGTTCCAAATCTTTTACAAACAATTCCGGCACAAGGTTGATGTTTTGCTTTAGTCTTTCGGGTAGCATCGGTTTTAACGGACCCAGGTCTATTCCATGCACACTTTCTATCAGAGGATTTATTGATAACTTGTAAGGGCCATATCTCAGTCCTAAATCCAGTTTTTGTTCCGGGGTTATTATCGCTTCTTCGGTTCCCAGGTGTACATTTTTTAGTTCTTGAAATATCTCATAATCGTATTTTGCTCCTTCGGCTTTGTTAAATAGGGGAGGGCTATATTTGGTCGTGTTTCTGACCGCAAGGTTATGAAACGTAAGGTCGTAATGAGCACACTCAACGCCAGTAGCAGGAGGCAATATAAGGTCGGCATGTTTAGTGGTTTCATTTAGATAAATATCAAACGAAATCATAAAGTCGAGACTTTCAAGAGCTTTTTCAAGTTGAGCTCCATTTGGAGTAGATAATACTGGGTTGCCGCAGTTGGTAATCATCATTTTTATTTGACCTTCACCTGGCGTTAATATTTCTTCCGCCATAACAGATACAGGCAGTTCTCCTAAAAACTCAGGTAAGTCACTTACTCTACTTCTCCAGCGGTCGTAGCGTTCTTTTGGCTTTGCCGGACCCACAAAATCAATAGCAGGAAGTGTAAACATAGCACCGCCCTTTTTATCTAAATTTCCAGAAATAATATTTATTACATTGATTAACCACAAACAAAGCCCGCCATACTGCTGAGTAGAAACGCCAATTCTGCCATAACAAACTGCTGATTCTGCATCACAAAACTCTTTTGCCAATCGTGTTACGTTGGCTTGTGAAATTCCGGTGATTTGCTCTATACTCTTAGTGTCAAACTCTTTTGCTATTTTACTAAATTCTACTAATCCTTCTACATAGTCGGGTAGTTTACAGTCAGTTTTTATCTTGATTATTTCTTTGGCAAATGCCATCAAAAACCACGCGTCAGATTCGGGTTTGATAAATAAATGTTCATTGGCATGTTTGGCAGTTTCGGTTTTTCTCGGGTCTAGCACCACGTATTTTCCTTCCCTACTTTTTATAGCCTCTAGTCGATGTGCTACATCAGGTACACTCATCATACTTCCATTTGAGGCCAATGGGTTTCCGCCTATTATCAACATATAATCTGTATGGTCTATATCCGGCACGGGCAAAAGCATTGGGTGGCCGTACATAAGCCAAGAAGCAAAATGATGCGGCAGTTGATCGGTGGAAGTAGCGGTGAAAAAGTTTTTTGTGCGTAAAATTTTGAAAAAATCAGGTCCAAATAAATTGGTGCCCAGGTTATGAATAGTTGGGTTTCCGTGGTAAAGCCCCACGGCATCTCTGCCATACTTCTCTTGTGTGTCCTTTATTTTTTCCGAAGCGAGTTTATATGCTTCTTCCCATGAAATGGTTTCCCATCCCTCTGAGGTTTTCTTCAATGGAAATTTTAATCTATCAGGGTCTTCATAAATATCTTTTAAAGCAAACGCTTTGGGACAAATGTGTCCTCTACTAAAAACGTCTTCCTTGTCGCCTTCTATTTTTATGATTTGGTGATTTTCGTGGGAGATTTTAAGTCCGCACATTGCCTCACACAGGTTACAGGTTCTATAATGAAATTCCATTTGATGGGTGTAATATTGTACACGAAAATAGGAGATTTCAGGGAGAATATAGGTTTTTTGTAAGGAAAAGCTAGTATTTAATTTTTCTAACTAAAATAAAGAAAGGAAATGCAACGGTACTCATAATAAAATAAGGAATAATATATTGTGACAAATCTAAAACTAAAAAAACAGCAACAGCCAATAGCTGAAATCCTAAACCGTAAAACGATAGGGCACTCATAAACCAATTCGGAAATCTGTCAGACTTTGAGGCTTTTCTGTCAAGACTATACACAAACCTATCAAATACACCATATAGAAGTGTAAACAAGCCAAATAAGAAATTAACAGTTTTTTGGCTCTCTTGCGGAAATGCCCTTGGAGCCTTCTTTTCAAAAACTTTGCTCGTTTGGTCGCCTCCCTCTGACTTGTTTCTCAAAATCACATAGTAAAAGTTGTAAAGCGTCCCTTGGATTTGGATACAAACAAAAGCCAAAAATGCCACCCAATATGGAGTTAGTGTTATATGGGCAATAACAGCCAAAAGAATAAAGTTTAGGATAATATCAAAAATGCTGTCTAAATACCTACCCGTGTAGCTTGGCGTTTTTTTTACTCGGGCCACTTCCCCGTCTGCAGCATCTAATATAGATTTTAATATTAATAGGGGAGCGGCCAAGTAAAAATATGAATTGTAAATACAATAAATAGCAACAAGACCCACTATTCCGAAAGCAATTGTATATTCAATCGCCGATATTTTGGTGTGTATAAGCTTTCTAACTATAAATTGGGCGGCAGGTCTTCCGTAGTCTGAGAAATCTATAAATCGGTCTTTTTCGGAGAGTTTTGGCATGTAATTGTATTAAAAAGCATCATTTTTGGGTTTCTCAAATATGTTTTTGAGTCGCGATTCTTAACGATGTTGTTAGTAGGAACAATACAAGGTACCACTATTGTTCAAAAAAAATGGAGTTCACTTATTATTAGTCAGATAAAATTAATGTTTTGAACAAGAATAAAGTGATGTACTTTTGTTAGTTCAGAATAAAAGTCGTACTTTTGCGACCCAAATTACTTTTTCAAACACTTAATCTGTTTTGTACAATGCCTAAGCAAAAAACAAATTCAGGAGCGAAAAAAAGGTTCAAATTGACTGGAACTGGAAAAATCAAGCGTAAGCATGCTTTCCACAGTCACATTTTAACCAAAAAATCGACGAAACGTAAGAGAGTTCTTGCATCGTCTACGCTCGTAAGCCCTTCAGATGAAGGTCGTATCAAAACTTTGTTGAATGGTTAATTCAACAATTGGTTCAATTGTTTCACCCGGCTCAAGGCCAAAAAGTTTCTTATTGGTTTAAGAACGCCTAAAGTCAAAAAAACTAAAAAATTATGCCACGTAGTGTCAATCACGTTGCCTCAAGAGCAAGACGTAAAAAAGTTCTGAAGTTAGCCAAAGGCTATTACGGAAGAAGAAAAAATGTATGGACAGTAGCGAAGAATGCTGTCGAAAAAGGTCTAGTATATGCATATATTGGCCGTAAACAAAAGAAAAGAAGTTTCCGCAGCATGTGGATCGTTCGTATCAATGCCGGTGTTAGACCATTTGGTTTATCATACTCGGTATTTATCAACAAATTATCTCAAGCCGGTATCGAACTTAACCGTAAAGTGTTGGCTGATTTAGCAATGAATCACCCTGAGGCTTTCAAAGCCATCGTTGAGAAAGTAAAGTAATTATTTTTTAGATAATTATATCCTTAAAAAGACGCCCTTCGGCGTCTTTTTTTGTTACTTATTATTTTTCTCGCGTCATAATGTTTGAATATCAAAAGATGTTCAGTAATTTTAATTAAATAAACTAAATATAATAAATCATGTTTGAAGACATATTGCAAGGATTAATCAAGCAAGCAGGACAGTCTGCCGTAGTTGAAAATAACGAAGTGCCTAATGAGCAAAACGAAAATGTAATGAGTGAGATTATGAGTGGCCTTATGGGCGGACTTTCTAACCAAGCAAATGCTCAAGGTGGGGTTGGAAGTCTTCTTGGACTATTAGGTAACTCTGCTAATGCTCAACAAAGCAGTAGCCTAATGAGTAATCCAATGGTTGCTTCTATAGCTCAAAACATTATTGGAAACATTATGCAGAAGTTTGGAATGAACAGCAATGTGGCTTCAGGAATAGTAGCTAATATGCTACCTTCAGTTCTTGGAGGATTAATTTCAAAAACAAATGATCCACAAGATAGCTCAATCGATATGGGCGGAATTATGAATGTGCTTTCAGGTGGAAAAACTTCTGGAATTGATTTTGGAAGTATCTTAAGCCAAGGTGCAAACGTAATGGCTGACGGAAAATTAGATATGAATGACCTTATAAACTTAGCTTCTGGTGGTGGAAATCAAAGTAACCAAGGGGCAGGTGGTATGATGGGGAGTCTTTTAGGAGGACTTTTCGGTAAGAAATAACACAATAAATGTTCTAAAAAAGCGTAGATTTGTAGTCTACGCTTTTTTTATGCCATGAATAGACTTTTGTGCTGTATTATTGTTTTTTTTATTTCTAAAATTAGTTTTGGACAATTAATCATTTCGGCTCCACTAAACAATGCTGTATACCAGCGTAGCTCCACCAATACAGCAAATCTAATTATTAGCGGCACCTATTCTTCAAGTGTATTGAGCTCTATCCAAGCCCGACTTATTAATCCAGATAATAGTCAGCCAATTTCGGGGTTTGACTGGAAAACCATTATCAATAATCCGTCTAAAGGGTATTTTTATGGCGTGCTATCTAACGTGCCGGCAGGTTGGTATTTATTAGAAGTCAGGAGTTTGAAGTCTGGATTGGTTATGGAAACTTCCTCAATAAACCGTGTAGGTGTAGGTGATGTTTTTATGATTGCCGGTCAGTCAAATGCACAAGGATATTTTAATAACAATTATATAGGAACTTCAGCCAGTTCGCCCAAAGTGGTGACTCATAACAATGGCATGTACTGCTCTCCCAATGATATTCCCTTTCCTTCTTTAAGTCAAATTACTTCAACCACCAAACCCGGTACAGCCGGTTTAGATTCGTGGTGTTATGGTGCTTTGGGAGACAATATTGTGAACACCACGGGTCTGCCTGTGGCGTTTTTTAACTCGGGTGCGGCGGGATCAAGTTCTGATAACTGGGTGGTAAGTGCTAATGGTGGGGCAACCAATCATCCTTTTAGTGGAGAGCCGTTTTGTAAAGAATACGATTCTGGACAATATCCAAATGGAACATCTGGAATGCCTTATTTGAACTTCAGAAAAGGACTGAATCTATATAATTCTATGTTTGGTGCAAGAGCGGTGCTGTGGCATCAAGGAGAAACTGATAAATATTATGGTGTTTCGCAATCAACATATTCACAAAACCTCCAAACCATTATTTCAAAATCAAGAACGCATTTTAACGATAACCTTCCTTGGGTGATTGCGAGGGTTTCTTACGAAAATGCCTTTCAGCCCTATACTTCTTCTGCCATAACTACGGCACAAACTAATATTCCAAACACGCTGAGTCAGACTTTTCTTGGACCAGATACTGATTTAATTAACAATACGACATATCCAGGCTCAAGAGACGGACAAGATTTACACTTTACGCTAAATGGCGGAGGTTTAACTTTGCTCGCAAATGCTTGGTCCAATCATTTGGATCCTGCTTTTTTTACAAACTCAGTACCAATTCCGGCTTCTGTTTCGCCAACTATTATTGCAACAATTTCTGCTTCAAACCAAGCAGTAATGACCACAGTAGGGTCATATAGCTCATATAAATGGATAAGGACAGATGTTTCGGGAAATTCAAATTTTGGAAACGTTTCAGAAGGAACGACAAACACTTTAACCAAAACATCGGGCACATACAGATGCTGGGTAACTGATGCTAAGGGAAATCAGCAAATCAGTAATCCGATAGATGTGACGAAAGTACTTCAAATGGGGCAGGTCACGGGTACTTGTACCGCACATGGTTATTTATCTGAGCAAAAATATTATCAGGCACTAAATGGTGAAGGTCCTGTAGAGTTTAATAAGACAAACGGAGGCGAGGCTGACGGTGATGGTACTTCTATAGTTTTAAAAGGGATTCCATACGACAAAGGTTTAGGGGTTTCTGGAAATTCCGAAGTTGTTTACAAACTCCCTGCGACTCAGTTTTATAAACTAACTGCTAAACTTGGTATTGGAGACGAGGTTTCCAGCACGTGTAATAACACTGGAGGTGTGGTTTATAAAGTTTACGGAGATGGAAATTTGGTTTACACCAGTCCGACAGTTTTTAGAAATTCAGCCTTGATAAACTTAGATTTGAATATTATTGCCTACAAAGAGCTCAAACTAACAACCGAGGAAGTGGCAACTAATACAACTTGCAATAAAGCCATTTGGGCAGACGCCACTATTTTTTGTGCAAATGGTGATACGACTAAACCGACTTCGCCTGGCAATCTGATTGCACAAGATACCACAATTACATGCTTGAATTTCACCTGGGCAGCTTCCACGGATGACATTGGCGTAGCTGGATATTATATTTATAAAAATAACATAAAGATAGATTCGGTATCGGCCACAACTTTGTCTTATTATCTTAAAGGTTTGGGTATAAATCAGTCCATCCTTTTCGGAGTAGAGGCTTTCGACTTTAAAAATAATAAGTCGATAAGGGCTACTAAAACCATTAACATTCCGGGTAACATTACCGCAGATTATGGAAATGAAGGAGGTTATTTTTGTAGCGGAAGAACTTATCTGCCAAAAAATATGATTCCCAATGGAGGTACTTTTGCCTTTAATGGAACATACGTTGGGGCTACCGTAAATACGACAACGGGTGCTTTTAGTGCGACATTGAACGATGTATATAATTTGCAATATACACTTGGAGCAAACGTGCCAGATTGTATATATGTTGGAGGTTTTGTGTTGGGTACCCTTTCTCCACCATTGAATACGCCTACTATTACTTCAAATAAAACTTTGGTAAATAAAGACTCTTTGGTAGTTTTAAGTTCAAGTACCTGTGATGTCGGAGCAACTTTGTGGTGGAATTTTAGTGCAGCTACCACTGCCACGGTACAAGCCTTTCCTAGCGACACCACAACTTATAAAGCAGCTTGTCGTAAAAGCCAATGTTACAATTATTCGAATGAGATTATCGTAAAAACTATTCCAAATTGTCATGCTGCTTTAAATCTTGTTTCTCCTAAATACAATTTATCAAATACCCCAGGCACACTTTATTTTAATTCTTCAAATACATTAGAGGCACAAAATACACTTTCACCTGCTGCAAAAATAAACTATAATGCTGCCCAATCTATCTTATTAAAGCCAGGTTTCAGTATTGAGCCGGGCGTCATTTTTTCCGCTAAAATCCAAAATTGTCCTAATTGACAGTTAAGGAAATGACAATTTGTCACTAAAAATGCCCCATTTCGGCCTTGGCACTTGAATTGTTCAATAGCTATCAACGAATTATTTTTAATATAAATACTGACAGAATAATATGGGAAAAATTATTGGAATTGACCTAGGAACCACAAACTCATGTGTGGCAGTAATGGAAGGAAATGAGCCAGTTGTAATAGCCAACAGTGAAGGTGCTAGAACAACCCCTTCTATTGTTGCTTTCTTAGAAAATGGAGAAAAGAAAGTAGGGGCACCTGCTAAGAGACAAGCTATCACTAACCCTAAAAACACGATTGCTTCGGTAAAGCGTTTTATGGGTAAAAAATATTCAGAAGTAAGCAGCGAATTAAAAACTATTGCTTACGATGTAGAAAAAGGTACGAATGACACACCAAGGGTAAAAATTGGTGACCGTCAATATACACCCCAAGAAATATCGGCATTCATTCTTCAAAAAATGAAAGCAACTGCTGAAGATTATTTAGGTACAACCATCACAGAAGCGGTTATCACTGTTCCTGCATATTTTAACGATGCTGAGCGTCAAGCAACCAAAGAAGCGGGTTTGATTGCAGGTCTTGATGTGAAAAGAATTATTAACGAACCAACTGCTGCTGCTCTTGCATACGGTTTAGATAAGCAAGGAAAAGATATGACAGTTGTTGTGTTTGACCTTGGTGGTGGTACTTTTGACGTTTCTATCCTTGACTTAGGAGATGGCGTTTTTGAAGTAAAAGCTACTGATGGTGATACGCACCTTGGTGGAGATGACTTTGACCAAGTGATCATTGAGTGGTTAGCAGCTGAGTTTAAAAAAGACGAAGGTGTAGACTTGATGCATGATGCAATGGCTCTTCAAAGATTAAAAGAAGCAGCTGAAAGAGCGAAAATTGAACTTTCGAGTTCAACTCAGGCCGAAATTAACTTGCCATACATATTCCCTGTAGACGGTGTGCCTAAGCACCTTGTTAGAACTTTGACAAAAGCTAAGTTTGAGCAACTTGCAGATTCACTATGGAAAAGAATGATGGAGCCATGTAAGAGAGCGATGAAAAATGCAGGCATTTCAAACAGCCAGATTTCTGAAGTTATCTTGGTTGGTGGTTCTACTCGTATTCCTAAAGTACAAGAAGAGGTGGAAGCATTTTTTGGTAAAAAACCTTCGAAAGGTGTTAACCCTGACGAAGCTGTGGCAATCGGAGCGGCTATTCAAGGTGGTGTATTGACAGGAGAAGTAAAAGATATTTTATTACTTGACGTAATTCCTCTTTCATTGGGTATCGAAACTATGGGAGGCGTATTTACTAAAATGATAGAAGCTAATACTACTATCCCTACAAGTAAAACTGAGGTATTCTCAACCGCTGCTGACAATCAGCCTTCGGTAGAGATGCATGTTCTTCAAGGAGAAAGACCATTGGCTAATGCCAACCGTACTCTAGGTAGATTCCACTTAGATGGAATTCCACCTGCCCCAAGAGGTGTTCCTCAAATCGAAGTTATGTTTGACGTAGATGCTAACGGTATCTTAAATGTAACGGCTAAAGATAAAGGTACAGGTAAAGAGCAAAAAATCAGAATTGAAGCTTCAAGCGGTCTTTCAGATGCTGAAATCCAGAAAATGAGAGATGAAGCAAAAGCAAATGAAGAGTCTGATAAATTAGAAAAAGAAAAAGTTGAGAAAGTGAATGCAGCAGATAGCATGATATTCCAAACTGAAAAACAACTGAAAGATTACGGTGATAAGTTGTCAGATGGTAACAAAACAGCTATTGAAGGTGCATTGGCTGAACTAAGAGCAGCTCATGGTACCAAAGATCTTGCAGCGATTGATGCTTCTTTAGAAAAAATCAATGCAGCATGGCAAGCAGCTAGCCAAGAGATATATAACGCAGACCAAGCAGCTTCAGCAGCAGGCGGAGCAGGTACTGATCAAGGTGCGGCAGCAGATGCTGGTTCTGACGACGGAGTTACTGATGTAAACTTCGAGGAAGTTAAGTAATTTACACTTCATAAATAAATATAGCCCCTTGAGATAATTCTCTTGGGGCTATTTTTTGTTTTGGGCCTTTGCATATGCCAAAACGTCTTCTTTTGTACTTAGCCAGTTTCGGCCTTCTTTGTAGGCGTTTATTTTTCCATTTCGAGCCAAATAACTCACATACTCCATCCCGTAAGGTACTTCTTCTTCTTTTACGATATTTGAGAGGAGTTCATAGTTTTGGTAGGCACTCGGCACCAAGTTTAAGTATATATTTAAAGAGCGTTCGGTGGCTTGGAGCATCATTAAGGCAAGTTTTTGATAATCACCCTTATTTGCATTATTCAATGCCGAATAATACTTTTTACGGTCATTTTTAAGAATAATAGCCGGTGGGAAACCAAATTTTTGTAAAATCAAATTCATCGCTAGTCTGACTGTTCTGCCGTTTCCATCAAAAAAGGGATGAATCCAAACAAATCTATGATGAAAAACTGTGGCTAATATGGTAGGATGTAAGCCGTCTGGATTTGAGTTGACATAAACTATTAATTCATCTAAAAGGTCAGAAACTAGATTTGGATTGGGTGGCGTAAAGTTAGCTCCCATTATCCTGACTGTGCCTGTTCTTATTCTGCCCGAAAAATCATCATCAATGTTTTTGATTACAATTTCATGTAGATTCAAAAGGTCTATCGCTCTTAATTCATATTCTGGAGAAACTAGATTCTGAATATATCCAATAGCTTTATGATGATTTAGCGTTTCAAAATGCTCTCTGAGAGACTTGCCACCAATAGTCATGCCTTCTTCAAGGACCACACGGGTCTCATTTAGCGATAGGGTATTTCCTTCTATGCTATTTGAATTATAGGTCCATTCTATAGCCAACTCCTCTTTCAGTCTTTCTATTGCCATAGTTGGTAAAGGCCTTGCTTTATCTATAGCGGTTTTTTTTTCGGAGATTCTTTCAATAAACTCCGTTACTTCCGCTAAAAAATCTGTTTTTAATTGCCACATGCCTAATTTCTTTTCCACAAAGATATAAAATATCGGATAAATAAAAAATTATCTTATCCGATATTTAGGAGGACAAAAAAAGAGCCTTGTGAAACACAAAGCTCTTAATGTAAGATGTTTAAATCAATCTTTCAATTTTACTAATTGCAAAAACTCTTCTTTTTTGGCTGCGTTTTTAAATACGCCTTCAAAATATGACGTTACCGTTGAGCTACTCTGATCCGCAATTCCTCTAGACGAAACACAGAAGTGGTCTGCATCTACTACTACAGCCACATTTTCAGTTCCCAAGGCTTCTTTCAGTGCATTTCCTATCTGAATAGTTAGTCGCTCTTGCACCTGAGGTCTTCTTGCGTAGAAGTTTACAATTCTGTGCAATTTAGATAAACCAATTACTTTTCCAGAAGAAATATAAGCTACGTGTACTTTTCCAACTATCGGCACAAAATGGTGCTCACAGTTTGAGTAAAAAGTAATATCACGCTCCACCAACATTTCGGAATATTTGTATTCATTTTCAAAAAGAGTCATGGCAGGCATATTCTCAGGTTTTAATCCCGAGAAAAGTTCTTTTACATACATTTTGGCAACCCTTTTAGGAGTACCTTGAAGGCTTTCATCCGTCATGTCAAGCCCAAGTGTATGCATGATTTCTTTGAAATGCTTCTGTATAATTTCTATTTTAGCGTCGTCGTCCAGCTCAAAAGCATCGGCACGAAGTGGTGTCGCTATGTTTGTCAGCACGTGGTCATCGCCTATCTGCTGATCTATGTCTGATTTAAGCTGGGTATTCAACATAATTTCTTTCAGTTTCAAATAATTGTACTTTTAGTTCTAAATGTTCTTCAATGTTTGGACGTAAAATATCATAGATAACTACAACTATATTTTCGGCCGTAGGGTTTAAGTTTTTAAAATAACTTACATCTAAGTTTAGGTTTTTATGGTCAAATACATCTAAAACCTCCTTTTTGATTAAATTACTTAAAACTCCTAAATCATAAACATAGCCTGTACCCGGGTCTATTTCTCCCGTAAGTTTAACTATGAGTTCATAGTTATGCCCGTGATAATTTGGATTATTGCATTTGCCAAATATCATACTGTTTTTTTCATCGCTCCAATCAGGATTGTGTAATCTGTGGGCTGCGTTGAAATGTTCCTTTCTGTAAACAGATACTTTTTTGTTATTCAATTTTAATTAGCTTTTATAGTCTTGTACAAAGTCTGTGTACTACACATCAAAAACTCTTTGGAGATTTCAATAAATACCTAACGAATATACGAAATAGATTGTTCAGAATTAAATAAATATTATATTAGTAAAATAATTTAAAATCTCAATTCCTATTTATGATGAATCGAAGAAATTTTTTGGCCACAGGTTTAGCTACTTCCACCATTCCATTTGTAAAAAAGTTTACCAGTCCAAAAATGGATAAAGTAAGGCTTGCCTTTATTGGAGTAGGTTTACGTGGAAGGAACCACCTCAGTCAAGTAATGTTTAGAGACGACGTAGAAGTAGTTGCACTATGTGATATTGATCCAGACGCCATAAAAAGATCTTTAGATATTATTTCTAAAAATGGAAGAAAATCTCCTGCCATTTACGGAAAATCTGAGAAAGATTATGAAAACATGCTTAAACGAGATGATATTGACGGTGTGGTGGTTTCCACTCCGTGGGAGTGGCATGTACCTATGAGTGTGGCTTCTATGAAAGCAGGAAAGTACACTGCTGTGGAGGTTTCTGCCACAGTTACCCTACAGGAGTCATGGGATCTTGTAAATGCCTCTGAAGAGTCGGGTTCGCACTGTATGATTTTAGAAAATGTATGCTACAGAAGAGACGTAATGTCTGTTTTGAACATGATAAGAAAAGGTATGTTTGGCGAAATGCTTTATGCCCATTGCGGCTATCAGCATGACCTTAGAGAAGTGAAGTTTAATGACGGCAAAAATGCCTACGGTGGGGGAGTAGAATTTGGGGAAAAAGGTTTTTCTGAAGCGAAATGGAGAACCCAACATTCGATAGATAGAAATGGAGATATTTATCCTACCCACGGATTAGGTCCTGTGGCCCATTGGTTAGATATTAACAGAGGGAATAAGTTTAATTACCTCACATCTATGGCAACTAAAGCTCGTGGATTACATAAGCATATTGTCGACAAAGGCGGTGAAGACCACCCGAATGCAAAAGTGAAGTTTAAGCTAGGAGACATTGTAACCACTAGTATTCAATGTGAAAATGGAGAAAATATTGTGATTATTCATGATACTAATTCACCAAGACCATATTCTTTAGGTTTTAGAGCACAAGGCACAGAAGGCATTTGGATGGACGATAATGATTCTATTTACCTTCAAAATGTGAGTCCTAAGGCCCATGTTTTTGAACCATTTCAAAAATATCAAGATGCGTACGATCATCCGGTTTGGGCCAAACATGCTGCTGCTGCTGAAAAAGCCGGACACGGTGGTATCGATTTTTTTGTAATTCGAGCATTTTTAGAAGCTATTAAAAATCAAACAGCTCCACCGATAGACGTGTATGATGCAGCTGCATGGAGTGCTATAAGTCCTTTGTCAGAGCTTTCGATTGCCAGAGGTAGTTCACCAGTTGAGGTTCCTGATTTTACGAGAGGGAAATGGAAAACAAACAAAAGAATTTTTGGTTTGAATGACGATTATTGAACTAATTGAGGCCATTTTTTATTAAGAAATATATAACCATTCTTATTTTTTGAAAACTATATTAATCACAGGAGCATCTTCAGGTGTAGGTTTAGCTACAACCAAAATTTTGGCCGCCAAAGGACACAAAATCATTATGATTTGTAGAAACGTGGAAAAGGCTTTGGATATAGTTGAAAATCTACAAAAAGAGCACCCTGATTATGACTTAGATGTGATTGGAATGGATTTGGAAGATTTACAATCAATAGTTTCTGGTACCAAGTATATCATATCAAAATATGAAGCATTAGATGTGATCATAAACAATGCTGGGGGTATTTTTAGCGAGCGTGAAATTACCATGAATGGCTTCGAGAAAGCATTTCAAGTTAATCACTTGGGGCATTTTTTGTTGACTGTTCGTTTGCTGCCTTTGTTGTTAGAATCTACAGAATCACGTGTTATTAACCTTTCTTCGGAATACCACAGAAGAGGTAAAATAGATATCGATAATTTGAATGGGGAAAAGAAGTTTGGGGGTTGGATGCAATATGGCAATACCAAACTCATGAATATAGTTTTTGCAAAAGCATTAGCCAATAAATATCAGAGTAAAGGCTTAAATGCGTTTTCGGTTCACCCAGGTGTGGTACGAACTGGATTTGGGTCTAACAATACAGGTCTTTTGGGTTTGTTTAATAAAATGCCTTTTCTGATTACACCAGAAAAAGGAGCGGAGACGTCGGTGTTTTTAGCTACCGAAGATATAAAAAACCTAAAAAACGGCGGGTATTACAAAAGTGCCAAATTGGCGAGTGCGGACCTTCAAGCACACGATACAGACAATCAAGAAAAGCTATGGGAAAAGTCTGAAGCGATGCTGAAAGCCAAAGGTTTTCTTTAATTTATTATTCCTTCTATGCTTGATTTTTTTGGCGAGTTAAAAACTAACTTTTGATTTGTATTAACCATATATGAAGCGAGTTTTCCATTTTTACAAATCAAGGTCAAGTCGGTGTCGTTTTCATACAAATAGTTTTTAGTAGAGGTTTTTATAAAAACTTCTTTGATCTCACCATTGGGTAGCTTTTTGATAGTTAGAGATTTTACCAACAAGTCTTCATTGGGTTTCAATGTGTAGGTTACACTTGAGTCGGTTTGGCTGGTTTCGTAACTGCTCACAAACGCATTTTTGTTTATATCTCCTTGTATAAATATATCAAGTTCTTTTTTCCAATCTGCTATTTTTACTTTTTTGCTCTCACTTTCTGAGGCTATTTTCCAGTTTTTTGTAATTTCCGGTTTCTCTTTGTTAAGTACTTCTGCTTGGGCATTTATCCAACCTTCAAGGTCATAATACATCTTAACCGAACTTGTGTTTTCGCCTTCACACGCACTAATGGTTAGGCCCAAAAATAATACAATAAAAAACGATTTGATTTTTTGCATATGCAAAGATAGAAACTCTTTATTTTAATCTGATATAGATTTTATGAAGCAATTGTTTTTTTGGTTAATGAAAAAAAATAGGGACCGAAGTCCCCATTTAACTTTAATAATTTTTGGATGGTCTTGGTATAGGTAATATTTCGCGTTGCCTTCCATCAATAAATCGGAAGCCAGTTCCATCAAAATAGCCGTTTTCTTCCAGCATAATGCGTATGGTCTTTTTCCATTCGGTAATTTCTACTGCAGCGTTAAGCTCTATCGAATAGGCTGTATTTGGTTTTAGTGGGTAATCTCCCGGTCCTTTGGTTGGACCTTGGTTGTCCCACATACCTATGGTTGGTCCTGCTGCATGTCCATGCACACCTATTGGGTGAGTATAAATCGTTCCGTTTATCCCTTCGGTTTTACTTTGTGCCAAAGCATTTTTTAATATTTCATTACCGCTTAAGCCCGCCTTGAAGTTTTCGGTTAAAATCTCCTGTAACCTATTTCCTTGTGTATAAGCTTTTGTCAAAAACTCCGGAATCTCCGTTTCATTTGGCTTTAAAATGTAGCCAATCTGCTGATGGTCTGTATTTAATCGTAAATAACTAATGCCAAAGTCACAATGGATTAAGTCGCCGCCTTTTATGATTTGTTTTTCTGGCTTTTTACTAAAAGCTCTCAAGTGGTCAAAGTTTTCAGGATCAAAGCGTTGGACGTCTACTGTTGGGTGAAACCAAGTCTCAAGTCCCAAGTCTGTCACTTTTTGTCTCAGCCACCAAACCACATCGTCGGTACTGGTAACACCAGGTTGAATCACTTTTTCTGAAAAAGCTTCATCTATTATTTGGTGCGAAATTCGGCCTATTTGCTCGTAAATCTCCATTTCTTTAGGTGTTCTGGTCTCCAACCAGCCTACTGCGAGATTTTCAGCAGAAACTATTTTTTTCTTTTCAGTTTCAGGTAGCATTTGCATCAACTCAGTGTGCTCCGTATAGGTAAGCCCATCTGCGTGACCGTAGTTTTTCGAGAAATCAAGTGCAATTTTCTTCGGATTTTTCTCTTTAATTGTTTTGATCAAGGCCTCCCATTGGTTTGGGTAATTGTTTAGGTCCCAAGTTCCTTTTAGCAAATGCCCCACATCGTACCTCGCTATCGCGAGCCGTTCTACTTCTTTTCCATTATCAAAAAACACAAAAATAGTTCTTCGTCTTGCCGAAAGCCAAACGGCTGGCAGCATGGTTTTCATAACAGGGTCTTCGTTGTATTCTCTTGAGATAATCACCCACATGTCTATTCCTTCTGCTCGCATGAGTTTTGGTAATAGGTTTTGCATGCGGTCTTCCAATATTTCGTCTATAACTTCTGCACGTGTTTGTTCGTTAAGAATGACGGGCATATGCTGGCAAAAAACCTGGGAAGTAAGTGAAAGGATTAGTAAAGTAGAAAATAGAAGGTTTCTCATATAAGTTTAGTTTGTTAGATATACCAAATATAAGTTTCTGTCCTTATAAAAAGCAATTAAATTAAAAATAAGCGACGATTCGTGGATTTAAATAGTCAAAATTGTATTTTGCAGCATATTAATAAAAAACATGTTTAAGCCGCCTTTATACCAGTTTAATGGTCACTTTCAGACCATATACCCAAGTTTATTTCGAAAAATAAATATAGAAACCAGCAGAGAGCGTATCACACTGCCTGATGGTGACTTTCTGTTGTTAGACTGGGTTAATCAAGGTAGCGACAAGTGCGTAATCGTAACCCATGGTCTTGAGGGCGACTCCACAAGGCATTATGTAACCGGGGCTCTTAAAGTTTTTGCTGATCAAGGATACGACGGTTTAGGATGGAACAGCCGAAGCTGCGGAGGAGAAATTAATCTCTTACCAAGGTTTTATCATCACGGAGACGCCTCTGACCTGCTGTATGTTATCCAATACGCCCAACAAAAATTTAACTATAAAGAAATAGTGCTCGTAGGTTTTAGTATGGGAGGGAGCCTAACCATGCGGGTGGTTTCTGAGCATAAAGCAGACTTGCCAAATGCCGTTTCTTCGGCTATTGTGAGTTCGGTTCCCTTAGATTTGCCTTCTTCTGTTGCCGAATTAGATAAGTCTGGAAAGCGATTTTATATGAATCGTTTCATCAAAAAACTTAAACGTAAAATCGAAATAAAAGAACAAATGTTTCCCAACCACCCGATTCTACACTTGAGAGGCTACGACTCTATTAAGAATTTTGAAGACTTTGACAACAGATTTACGGCTCCGCTTCATGGGTATGAAAACGCCACGGATTTTTATTTAAAAGCAAGTGTAAAACCTATTTTGAGTGAAATCGAAGTTCCGTCTTTGATCATTCAAGCTAAAAATGACCCATTTCTCACGCCCGAATGTCTTGACTTAGGCGATGCTAATTCTAATCCAAATGTATCGCTAATGTTAACCGAACAAGGCGGTCATGTGGGTTTTATGCAAAAGGGATTTAAAGAAACATTTTTTGAACAAGAAGCAATAAAATTTGCTTTGAAATCGATTTAATAACATGAAGCAAATATTTTTATCTTTAGTAGGGTTTTTAATTTTAGGCAGTTTTAAAATACAAGCTCAAGGCCTAAAAGGGGCTTGGGAAGCTGTAGACGCTAACCAAACCACATTAATAATTGCTACAGAAAGCTACATTACGGTAAGTAAGTTCGAGGCAAATCAGTTTATGAGTACTTGGGGCGGTAAATACACCCTAGGCGTTACAAATGAGGTTTTTATCGAAGTTGACTTTCATTCTTCAAACCCCGATATCGTGAACTCTTCGCAGTCTTACAATATGGAGATAAAAAAACGCGGTCTTGAGTTTGACGGCTCAAAATTCAAGAAAATAAGTGCTGACGATAATAAACTAACCGGACTTTGGCGAATAACCGCAAGGGCAAACAAAGAAGGGGCAATGGAAGAGATAGTTCCAAGTCCACGCAAAACGTATAAAATAATGGCGGGTGGCTATTTTCAATGGTTCGCTATCAATACTCAAAGTAGGGAGTTTTTTGGCACCGGTGGCGGAACTTATACATTAGAAAAGGGGGTTTACTCAGAGCATATTATTTTCTTCTCAAGAGACAATTCTCGAGTAGGAGCCACCCTCACTTTTGCTGCAAAGGTTGATGATAAAGTTTGGGAACATTCAGGAAAAAGCTCAAAAGGCGACGCAATCAAAGAAATTTGGACAAAACAATAAGCTTATTTCTTAAGCACGTACACGTTTTTTTCAGGACTGGTATATTTGTCCGCCAGTTCTGGAATGTTCTTTAGTATTTTTGGCATTACTCGTTCTTTGTCAAAAATTACCTCGGGCATGTCTTTTTTAAAGTTGGCATATATATTTACCAAACTTAGGTAGTTGTTTGGATTTTTAAAGTCATTTTTCGCCAACTTCCAACTCAAATATCCCGTTGCCATTTTTGCGTTTTTGTAGGCATAAATATGCTCTCCAGTCACAAATATTCGTTTGTTGGCGTATTTGTCTGAAAAAGGCTCTTCTTCAATCCTATTTTTTTCCAAAACCAAAAGCTTAGGCCCAAAACTAGGTTTTGCTCCGAAATACGTAATAAACAAAATCACGACAAAAAACGCGAGCGATAAAACCTCAGGTGCGAAGGTCTTTTTATAATGAACAAAGAAGCCCGCTATAAAAAACGCCAAGAAAGGCACCAGAAACATTAGATTTGCCGGTGCAAAGTTTTGAGATAAAAACAGACTAATAAAACTAAATATTCCGAATATGATAAGGAGCTGGTGAGCTCTGTTTTGGAAGTTATTATAACGCGGCATTCTAAATATACGGATAATACCCAAAATACTTAAAGCTACCGGCAGCGAATATGTAATGATAATGTCTCTAATTCCTAGAAGCGTCAGACTAAAAGCATTTGCGAAGTTAAACAGCCAGATATGCAAAAAGTCGTCTGCAAGGTTATTGAAATAAAAGAATAAATACGTGAAGAATATAGGAAGCAAAAACGCCAATATTACCATGAACATTTGGCGAATGTTAATACCAGTGTATAAGAACAAGACCAATATCGCCCAAAATATAAATACAAAAGAAGGCAAATAAAACAAAGTTGCTATTCCTATGAATAGGCCCGTTTCAAAAACATCGTCGCCCACACCGTCTCTTTTTTCTATTTGGCGAAGTGCCACGTTGAGTGCTATAAGCATAAAAATTTGACTTAATAAAATTGGAGATAATTTTAGAAAATCAAATGAGCAACTCATCAAAATCAAATAAAATAAACCGGGGATGTAGTTTTTTTCGGTAAGTAGATTTCGGCGGTTTACTATAAATACAAAATATAAGGTCTGAATCAATACTAAAATGGCCGCCACCGTTTCATACATAAATTGGTTTTTGCCAAACCAAAGGTCCATCATTCTATAAAAGAATGCAGAAAGCGGGCCTACCTGCGTAAGTACTCCGCTGTAAAGCGACAATCCTTCGTTTAGTTTTTCACCTACCAACATCCATTCTAACTCAGTGGTGAGTAGAGGCAGTGCATTTCCCATGTACGGAAAACGTAATAAAAACAAAATAACCAATAGAGTGATTACTTGAAAAATGGAATTTATTCTAAAAAAAGTAAGCAAGGCGTTTGTTTTATTATGGTATTGAAGTGCAAAAATATGAATTTCGTTTAGGGTTTAACCAAAATAAGTATGGATATTTGTAAAAAATATAGTTTAAGCTCATATTATTACCTTTCAAGCAAATTTAAATAAGATTTTTTGAAGGTAAATTGTAGAATTAGAGCGATTTAACATCGCAAGATAAAATGGAAAGTAAAAGACAAAAACAAGTCAGCAAACAAATACAAAAAGATCTAGGAGAGATTTTTCAGAGAGATTTCAAAAGCCTTTTTGATGGAGCTTTCGTGACCATCACAGACGTAAAAATGACGCCTGATTTAAGTATCGGAAAAGTATATTTAAGTTTTCTGAAAGCCAAAGACAGAGAAGCTATTTTGCAAAGTATTAGAGAAAATACGAAAAAAATTAGAGGCATATTTGGTAATAAAGCCAAAAGCCAACTTCGTATCATTCCTAATTTTCAATTTTATATTGACGATACGGCCGAATACGCCCAAAAAATCGAAGACCTTTTTGCCAATCTAGTTATTCCTCCTGCTCCTGAAGAAGACGAGGAAGATTCTAATTAATACCCACCTATCATGAACGTTCCTTTTTTTATTGCTCGGAAATATTTTTTTTCGAAAAAAAAGAGAAGTTTCATTAATTTTATTTCTATTATTTCCATGGTTGCCATTTGTGTGGGTACCATGGCTTTGGTTATTATATTGTCTGTATTTAATGGATTAGAGGACCTTAACAGGCAGGTTTTTAAGTCATTTGATCCCGATTTGAAAATTTCTTCTACAAAATCTAAAAGTTTCTTTTTTGATTTAGATCAAAAGAAAAAAATAGAGAAAATACAGGGCGTTAAGTTTGTGACTGAAGTGTATCAAGACAAGGCTTTGGCTAGGTCAAAAGACGCTCAAATGATTGTGGTTATTAAGGGTGTTGATAGTACGTTTGAACAAAATGTAGGCCTCAAAGCTGCTGTGGTAGAAGGTAAGATGGCCCTCAAAAATGGTAATAGACCCATGGCTTTTGTGGGCTCAGGTACGTATAATGTACTAGACTTGCGGGTAGATGACTATTTAAATCCATTGGGGCTTACTTATCCGAAAAACCAAAAACTAAATGTGCTGAACCCTGAAGGGAATGTAAATTCTACTGCTTTAGAAATCAGTGGCGTTTTTGTGTTGGAGGCTCAATATGATCATTACGTGTATTTGCCGCTTGAGGTAGTAGAAAACTTGACGGATAAAATTGGAAAAAGAACCGCCATAGAGATTACCCTAGCAGATGGGGTAGATCCGCAGGGCATAAAAAGTCAAATTCAGGATATTCTGAACAAAGACCTTATAGTAAAAGATAGAGACGAGCAAAATGAGGCCCTTCTCAAAGCAATTAAAATTGAAAAACTGTTTATTTTCATTGCCCTTATTTTCATTATAGGTATCGCCTCTTTCAATATTTTCTATGCCTTGAGTATGTTAGTTATTGATAAAAAAGACGACATCCAAACACTTTCATCTATTGGTGCTAAGCCAAGTTTTGTAAGTAAGATTTTCTTGTTCGAAGGATTCATCATTTCGGGTGTGGGTTTGGTCTTGGGTTTGGTTATTGGCTTGTCAATTTGTTTTTTACAACAGAAATATGGTTTCGTAAAATTAGGTATGCAATATGCCTTGGTGGATGCTTATCCTGTCAAAATCGCTTGGATGGACATTTTTTGGTCTGTTTTCTGGGTAGCTTCTATTTCGGTGGTGGCTTCTATTATACCAGCCAAAAGAGCGGTAAACTATATGTTGAAATTTTAGGTTTAATATAGGAAGGTTCTAAATTGTTATGATAAAATATATAATCGTTTTTTTTGTTTTTTTTAATATACAAAATCTTTTCGCTCAGGATTTTTATGAGCAAGTAAAGGGTAAAGATTGGATTTTGGTGACTGATATGAAGGTCAATAAAGGCCGTGACTTGGAGTTTGCGGAGTTTGATACGCGACTTTTGAGTATCAACAATATGATCTGGACTTTCCTGCCCAATGGTGAGTTTACTTATGACTATCAGTCTTCGGCAGATGCTGAAGCCTGTGCTGGAGTAGATTTTCTGGATATCGATTTAGACGAAAGTAGCTGGCAATACAACCCCAATACAAATGTGTTGATGCTTACCCTAAAAGGCGGATATGCGAGTATTGACGATTTTGTGGTTAGAATGACGTATACATTTGAAGGGCTTTCGGATGGAAATATGGGACAGAAGTTTACGTTGAAATATCAAAAAACTTTGTTTTATAACGACTTAACACGATTTAATAAGAGAAAATAAAAGCCACAGTTTCTCTTTTTACACCATATCTCAACATGAAAAAACTAATTTTATTTATATCACTAATTTGGTCAGGAGAGACTTTGGCTCAAGAAACGGCCAGAGAATCAAATCCCATAGATTTTGACTTGCTTCATACCGAACTAAAGCTCACACCTAAATGGGACAATCAAACTCTTGAAGGGGAGGCTGTTTTGACATTAAAGCCTTTTTTTTATGATCAAAACATTTTAAAACTAAATGCCGTTGGCTTCGAAATAAAAGAGGTAAAACTCAATAATGTTTTATCAAAGTACACCTACGATAATCAGATTTTAAGCTTAGATTTTGGCGGAAACTATACATCATCAGATACGCTTAAAATAGCAATTAAATATTTGGCTCAGCCCAATAAAGTGGTCAGTTCGGGCAGTGAGGCTATATTGAGCGACAAAGGTTTGTTTTTTATAAATCCTACAGAGATTGCAAATGGTATTCCGAGGCAACTTTGGACACAAGGCGAAACCCAATCAAATTCACATTGGTTTCCTACAATAGACTCTCCCAACCAAAACCACACGCAAGATATATTTCTGACCGTAGAAAATAAATTCACGACGCTCTCAAACGGGCTTTTATTGAATAAAAAAGATAACAATAACGGAACTCACACCGATCATTGGCAACAAAAAATACCTCATGCGGTCTATTTGACCATGATAGCAGCTGGTGAGTTTGAAAAAGTGGTTGATTCTACTTTCGCTGACTTTGAGGTTTCGTATTATGTGGAGCCGGCATATAAAAACTATGCGTACGAGATTTTTGGTAGAACACCCAAAATGATACGTTTTTATGAAACACTTCTAGGTGTAAAATATCCTTGGCAAAAGTACGCCCAAATACCCGTACGGAAATATGTGTCAGGTGCAATGGAAAACACTACGGCAACCGTGCATGGTAGAAATGTATTGAAGAATCACAGACAGTTAATTGACAATAACGACGATGGCGTAATCGCTCATGAGCTTTTTCATCATTGGTTTGGAGACTATGTAACCTGCGAGTCGTGGTCTCAGTTGCCACTTAATGAGTCTTTTGCTAACTATTCGGAGTTTCTTTGGGCTACTTTTTATTTGGGAAAAGAAGAGGGCGACTATGTATATATGAATGCCCTACAAGATTATTTGTATGAAGCTACCCAAAAACAAGTCCCGCTCATTAGGTTTGACTATGTCAGTCAAGAAGACATGTTTGATGCTCATTCTTATCAAAAAGGTGGAAGAGTACTGCACCAACTCAGAATGGAGGTGGGCGACAAGGCGTTTTTTAAAGCATTAAATGTATATCTAAAAACGAATGCTTTACAAACTGCCGAAGTTGAAAATCTTAGATTAGCATTTGAAAAAGTAACCGGGAGAGATTTGAAGTGGTTTTTTGACCAATGGTTTAAAACTCCCGGGCATCCTAGGTTGATGGTAAAACAAGAAGTGAAGAAAAATAAATTGGTGCTGACTGTTAATCAAATTATAGATTCTACAAATGCTCAGGTTTATCATTTAAAAGTGCCGCTTGATATTTATTCGGGCGATAAAAAAATATCGAAAACTCTAGAATTCTCAACGGCTAATAAGAAGTTTGAGTTTGATTTTGAAGGAGCTTTCAAAGCTGCGGTTTTAAACTCAGAGGGGTATTTTTTAGGAACAATCGATCATCCAAAGTCTGACGAAGAGTTTATTACGCAATATCAGGTTTCGAAAGACTTTTTTGCTAAAATAGTGGCTTTGGAGTCTTTGGTTATCACTGAAAACGAAAATGATGAAATTGGTATTCGCCCAATTCAAAAGAAAAATATTAGAGAAGTTTATTTGCAGGCTTTAAAAGATGATTTTTGGAGAATTAGACAATTGGCCGTTCAAAAATTCAATAACTACGATGGTGAAGATTTCTTAGAAGTAGAGCGTGCATTGCAGCATATAATGCAATATGATACCAAAACCGCCGTAAAAGCGGAGGCTATATTGTCTACAAAGAATTTCTTAAATCCTCAAAATGATATATTATTTAGAACTGCTCTTAAAGATAGTTCGTATGCACTTAATGCGGCAGCTCTGGAGGCGTTGGTTTCTAACAATGTAGAAGATAAAGATATTTTGATTGAAGCTTTCAAAGACATAGACGATGCCACCATTTTTGGTATAGTTGGAAACTACTACTCGGAAAATCCCGAGCCAATGCATTATACCTGGTTTATGAATAAATTAACCAAAATGGAAGGATTTGAGATTTATCAAAACTTAGCCATTTTTGGAGCATATTTAGTAAAGTCGGATAAGCAACTTCAGGAGCAAGCGGTGCCGTTTTTGAGAAACGTAGCCACGCAGGAGTCTGAATGGTATGTGCGAGTGGCGGGTGCTCAGGTTTTGGCTATGCTTGCCGATGACATTCCTGCTGCCAAAAAGGCACTGAAAGAAGCCATAGAAACCGAAAAAGACGAAAGGTTGTTAAATTATTATCAGCAGTTGAAATAAATTTAAGATTGGGTATAAAGGCAGTAATTGTGTATTTCTGTCCATAAAATATGTTTAAAGACTATCTAAATTTTTTATCAAAAGTTACTTTCAAAAGAGCAAAAAATGCTCTTGGGTTGGTATTTGGATTTATTTGGTCAAAATATTCGAAAGGAAATAAAAATAGTTATTTGCCAGTGGCTTTGGCATTTGAACCTACTACTTCGTGTAATTTACGCTGTCCCGAATGCCCAAGTGGCTTGCGGTCTTTTACCCGACCAACGGGAATGCTTTCTAAAAGTCTTTTTGAAAAAACGATTGACGAACTCAAAGATGCTTTGCTGTATCTTACTTTTTATTTTCAGGGAGAACCTTATCTGCATCCTGATTTTTTGGAAATGGTTAAGTTTGCTGCCGAAAGAAAAGTGTATACATCTACCTCAACAAATGCTCACTACCTTGATTACGCTAATGCAGTAAAAACTGTTGAGTCTGGCTTAGACAGGTTAATAATATCGATAGACGGCACTACACAAGAAACTTACAAAGCCTATCGTGTAGGAGGGGATTTAAAGAAAGTTATTGCCGGAACGAAAAACATTATTCAAGCCAAAAAAGACTTGAATTCCTCCACACCTCATGTTATTTTTCAGTTTCTGGTAGTTGGACCAAACGAACATCAAATAGAAGACGTAAAAGCCCTAGCTAAAGAAATGGGTGTAGATGAGTTGAGGTTAAAAACCGCACAGATTTATGACTATGAAAATGGCTCAGAATTTATTCCACAAAACGATAAATACGCCCGATATAAGAAATTAGCAAACGGGAAATTTCAAATAAAAAACAAGCTTATAGACCACTGTTGGAAAATGTGGCATTCATGCGTGATTACCTGGGATGGCTTGGTGGTGCCGTGCTGTTTTGACAAAGACGCCGAGTATAGAATGGGCGATGTCAGTAAAAAAACATTTACCGATGTATGGAATTCAGAAGTTTATCTTAATTTTAGGAAAAAGCTTATTTCTGGAAGGAAAAACATAGAAATGTGTAAAAACTGCACAGAAGGAACCAAGATTTGGGGCTAATTTTTGCTTTTTGAAGTTGTCAATTAAACATTTTATGTTTTTTTTACGTATACATTAATAGCTTGGCTGTTAATTAATAAACAAAAGACTCTTGAAATATTTATTAATCGTTTTCTTTTTAGTTATTCAATTTGACATTTTTGGGCAGGAGTTTCAAGACGGCCCCATGGTCGTTTGCGAAGCAGGAGAAAATTTTGATGGCCCAATATCATCACTGGCATCGTATAAAAACCTAAGAACACAAGCAGGCGAAAGTAGTTTCGTAGTTACCTATTCAGGTTTTCCGTCAGATGCCAAAGCGGCATTTCAGGCGGCAATTAATGTTTGGCAAAAAGTAATGGTTACGCGGGTGCCCATTCGCATAAAAGCCACTTGGGAGTCTATCAATTCCACCACATTGGCTAATTCGGGAGCTACTAAGGTGTATAAAAACTTTGGAGGCAACTCCATAAAAGACGTTTGGTATCCGGTAGCCTTGGCAGAAGCCATAGCAGGGAAAGAGCTAAACGGCTCGGAAGCAGATATCAATATTACAGTTAATCAAAATATCAGTTGGTCTTATTTTACAGATGGCACAAGACAAGCCTTTAAGTATGACTTAATGACGGTTATTTTGCATGAAATAGCTCACGGCTTGGGATTTACCACTACTATGAAAATAGGAGATTCTAATACGCTTCAAGGACAATACGGACAATCTGGTACGCCGTTTATATATGACATGTTTATTCAGAATGGTTCAGAGCAAAAAATGACCGATGCTGCTATTTTTGGAAACCCATCGGCTGATTTAAAAACAAACTACACTTCTGATAATCTATTTTTCAATATTAAAGACCTTTCGCTAATTTCGGAATTCCCCAAAATTTACGCTCCCTCAACTTTTCGTAGTGGAGGAAGTATTTCGCACTTAGATGAAAATAAATTTCCGAAAGGTACTCCAAATGCCCTCATGAGTCCTCAAATTGGAGCTGCAGAAATTAATCATTTCCCGGGGCCGATTATTTTGGCAATATTGAATGAGATAGGCTGGAGTGTTAATTTTTATGATTTGTCGGTTATTACGGCAATTGAACCAGTAAATGTAAGTCAAAAATTGCATCTTTATCCAAATCCAGTAATTGGGGATGCAAGGGTTATTGTGCCTGACGAAATGCTAAATGCTGATTTGGCTTTTTACTTAGTTGACGCAAGAGGTTCTTTAACTTCTATCTCCTCAAATGCCACCAATATTGGTGCAAATACCTTCGAATTTGAGCTATCTAATCTTTCGGTGGGCAAATACTTTATAAAGGCTATTTCTGCTCAGAAAGAGCTTTCAGTTCCTTTTATAAAATATTAAAGGCATTATTCAGTTTCACTTACGGTTTTAAGCTTTTCCATCGGATATGGTAAATATGGCGATATGTCTGCACCGTACTTGTGAAGTTCTCTGACTATGGTTGAGCTAATTGGGGCCAAGGTTGGGGAAGTAATTAAAAATACAGTCTCGAGGCTATTTTCTAATTGGCGATTTACCTGAGATATGGTGTTTTCGTATTCAAAATCGGTGGTGTTTCTAAGTCCTCTTAATATAAATTGTGCACCATATTCCATCGCAATTTTGGCTGTAAGGTTGTCATAAAAGACAACTTTTACTCTCGGATTGTTTTTAAAAGCTCCTTTTATAACAGCTTCTATTAGGCCAATATCGAAATATCTCTTTTTGCTGGAGTTGGTACCAATGCCAATTATTATTTCGTCAAAAAGTTTGAGGCCTCTTTCTACTATGTCAGCATGGCCTTTTGTAAATGGGTCAAATGATCCGGGAAAGAATGCTGTTTTTTTCATAGTGGTTTTGTTTTCCTTTTTTGAGTGCCAAAAATATTAGTTTTTTCTCTAAACTAAACTATTTATTTCGGCCAATTTTGAAATAGAAAGTAAAATCAAGAAATTAAAAAGTAAAATTTGGGCAAAAAAAAACTGAACTATTTGTTCAGTTCAGTTGCCAATACCATGCGTATTCTGAGTCGGGCACCTATGGCCATCACATCTACGAGGTCTTGAATCGTAAGGTCTTGCTCGGCCCTAAGCACCACGGTGGGTTCTTCCATGCCGGCGGTTAGTTCCATTAGCCTTCCTTCTAAATCAGGGAAATTTACCTGAGATTTATCCAAAAAATATCTTTTATCTGATGTTATCGAAAGCGTAATCGGTTGCTTACTAACGTCATGCGTCGATTTTTCAGACTTTGGAAGCATTAGCTTTATTACGTTTGGACTACCAAGCGTAGATACAATTAAGAAAAACAACAGCAAGAAAAACATGATGTCGTTTAGAGACGCAGTTTGTACCTCTGCTTCGAATCGTCTTTGTCTTTTAAACTTCATAATTTATCTTGCAGGTTCGTTTAGCGTATCAAAAAAGTCCATTACAGTAGCTTGTAGGTTTATGCTAAATTTGTCAATCATCATGTTTATTCCATGATAAACCGCGTATGCAATTAACCCCACTACCAAACCTGAGAAACTTGAGATCATTTTTTCATAAAGACCATTTGAAATAGTTTCTATTGAGAAATTTCCTGTAACTGAGATTTCATAGAAAATTCGGATAATACCCGAAATAGTACCAACGAAACCCAAGGTAGGGGCCACACCGGCTATTAGACCAAGGTATCCCATGTTTTTCTCCATTTTAGAGATTTCAAGGTTAGACTGTATCTCCATAGCACTTTCTATGTCTTTTACAGGTTTTCCTATTCTCGATATCCCTTTTTCCAAAATTCTAGAAATAGGTTTGTTTGTTCCTTTACAAAGCGAAGCCGCAGTTCTAACGTCTCCTCTCAAAATATTGTCATTTAATGATCTTAAAAATCCCAAATCTATTTTTGAATTTTCTTTGATAAACAAATATCGCTCTGCTGATAGATATAAGGTAACTAACAACAATGCCAAAATAGGATAAACTACGAATCCACCTTTGAGCAATAAAGAGAAATAATTGATGCTTTGTGCCGTGGCAGCAGCGGTTGAATCAGTTACTGCAGGTATTTGAAGGATTAAATTGAAGAGCATGTTTATAATATATATTGTAATTATTGGGTAAATAACTGATTTTCGGCCGTATTATTTTGCAAATTAATACTTTTTTAATCAAATATGCATACGAATGTTTTAGAGTGTACCTTTTGTACTAGGCAATGCATCTAATTCTTTCAGGTTTCGTTGCGTAGCCATTTTGATGGCTTTGGCCCAAGCCTTAAAAATCGACTCTATTTTATGATGCTCGTTGTCTCCTTCGCACTTAATATTTAGGTTTGTTTTTGAGGTATCAGAGAATGACTTAAAAAAGTGCATAAACATCTCAGTTGGCATTTCGCCAATCTTTTCTCTCTTAAAACTTGCATCCCAAACTAACCAAGGGCGGCCCGAAAAATCAATCGCAACTTGAGAAAGGCATTCATCCATAGGAAGCAAAAAGCCGTATCTGTTTATTCCTTTTTTATCTCCGAGAGCTTTTAAGTAAGCCTCGCCAAGTGCCAATGCCGTGTCTTCGATTGTATGGTGCTCATCTATATGTAGGTCGCCATTTACTTTTATTTCTAAATCGGCTCCTGAGTGTTTGGCTAACTGGTCCAGCATGTGATCAAAAAAACCTAAGCCAGTGTCTATTTTTGAAATCCCTTTTCCGTCTAAGTTAAGGTTAATTAAAATGTCTGTTTCTTTGGTTGTCCGTTGCACTAATGCTGTTCTCGGTGGCATTTTCAAGAACTCATATATTTTGTCCCAATCTTTGCTTATGAAGGCTGTAGCTTCTACAAGTGCCTCCGAAGTGCCTTCAGGAAGTGCTTCTCCTATAAATATGGCTTTAGCACCTAGGTTTATTGCCAGTTGTATATCTGTGAGTCTGTCACCTATTACATATGAGTTTGCGAGGTCGTATTCCTCCGTAAAATATTTGCCCAAAAGACCAACTCGTGGTTTTCTGGAGTCTGCATTTTCGTGTTCAAATGTTTTGTCTATAAAAACATCTTTAAACAGAATGTTCTCACCTTCGAGTGTGTCCATCATTTTTTGATGTGCTGGCCAAAAAGTATCCTCAGGAAATGAATCTGTGCCAAGGCCGTCTTGGTTGGTTACCATAGAAAGTTCATACTCTGTCTCTTCCGCTATTTTTCTAAGGTTACTGATTGCTTTTGGTAAAAAGGCTAGTTTTTCGAGTGAGTCTATCTGAAAATCGATAGGTGGTTCAACGATAATAGTACCGTCGCGGTCTATAAATAGGACTTTCTGCATTTAAAGATTTTTATTTTTTTGCAAAAATACGGTTTTAACTATACAATAAAAACAGCCTTTTAGTAAAATCTTAGCCCAATGGAAAGAATGTATTAATAAATGAAAGGCTAACATTACCAATACGAGAATTTGACTTTCGAGAAAATAGTGTTTGGACTAACTATTTTGAAATTAGTCCAACTATAAGTTTATTATTTTCCATCCAAATGGAAGTATTATTTATTGTATTTAATTGATATTTTGGTGAGGGGATATATTTAAGTTTAGGTGGGAGGTGACTTCTTTAGTTTTATTTAAAAATTACTTAAAGTAGTGTTTGTTTTTCGAATATTGAATATATTTTTTCTTTATTTATATATTTTATGTTAATGAATTTTAATTTTTAATTAATAAAAATGTTTAATTGTACTTTATAAATAGAAATTGTATTATTTTAATTTATTGATAAATTTTTTTTATATAAAATTCTGTATTATTGTATATCTCAATTAAAAATTCTTTAAATATTAATTAAAATGCAATTAAATTTGGTTTTTTAAGCAATTAGTCCTTTGTTTGTTTGTCTATTTGATCAGCGGGGTTAAATGCCTCAGGTTTTATTAAATATATTTTTTGAAAATAATAATATTGTATTAATCTAATATATATCCCTAAAAGAATTTTTATTTATTTTTCACTTAATAAACTATGGAAAAACAATTATGAAGAGAGTTGAAGCTATCATTAGAAAAACCAAGTTTGTGGCTGTACAAGATGCACTACACGATGCAGGCATAGATTTCATGACCTACTGGGAAGTGAGAGGAAAAGGCAAGGCGGTTGAAGAGAGGTCATATCACGGAATAGTGTACGACACCAGCGTTATCGAGCGAATATTAGTTTCGTTTTATTGCTCTGACAAATACGTGGATCCTGCTATTAAGGCCATATTGGCATCGGGTGCTACTGGAGAAATCGGAGATGGGAAAATCTTTGTGTCAGATGTAGAAAGAGCCATTAAAATAAGAAATGCAGAAGAAGGTTCTGAAGCACTAAATTAATATTACGCCTAAACTTGAAAATCTAATTTAAACCAAAGAAAATTTTAAAATACTATGGAAGAACTATCAACAACAGTAACTGATTTGGCTGCATCTATTGACAGTCTTTGGGTGCTTATTGCAGCTTGTTTAGTTATGTTTATGCAGGCTGGCTTTGCCCTTGTGGAAGTTGGCTTTACGCGTGCCAAAAACGGTGCGAACATCATTATGAAAAACTTAATGGACTACGCCGTAGGTTCATTGGTATTCTGGTTAATCGGTTATAGCCTTATGTTTGGTGAAGACGTTTCTGGCTTTATCGGAAAATTCACCCTTATGTTTGGCGACGACTCTATGGACGGCTTGCCTCCATATACCACGCTTATGTTCCAAACGGTTTTTGCGGCTACCGCGGCCACTATTGTTTCGGGTGCTATGGCAGAGCGTACTAAGTTTCAAGCATACTTTATATATAGTATAGTGCTTACGCTTATCATATATCCGATCTCGGGTCACTGGACTTGGGGTGGCGGATGGCTCTCTGAGCTAGGTTTTATTGACTTTGCAGGTTCTACGGTTGTTCACTCAGTAGGAGGTTGGGCAGCATTGGTAGGAGCGGCATTGTTAGGGCCAAGAATTGGCAAGTACGTAAAAGGAAAGCCTGTGGCAATACCGGGTCATAACTTGGTATTGGGTTCATTGGGTGTGTTTATTTTATGGTTAGGTTGGTTTGGTTTTAACCCAGGTTCGCAACTTGCAGCCACAGGTAAAGACAACGCCATAGCAGTAGCACACATTTTTATTACTACAAACTTAGCTGCAGCGGCAGGTGCATTAGCCTCTATGATGGTCAGCTGGATGCGTTACAAAAAGCCTTCGCTTTCGGTAACCCTAAACGGTGCTTTGGCAGGTTTGGTTGGAATTACAGCCGGTTGTGCAGCAGTCTCAGCAGGAAGTGCAGTTATTATTGGACTTATCTGTGGAGTAGTGTTGGTTTTCTCTCTTGAGTTTTTCGAAAGAACCCTTAAGGTGGACGATCCTGTAGGTGCTATTTCTGTACACGGTGTTTGTGGTGCGTTGGGTACTTTGCTAGTAGGTGTATTTGCTACTGAAGGTGGACTACTATTTGGTGGTGGATTTGCACAATTGGGAATTCAGGCAATAGGTGTGTTTTCAACCATGGCTTGGGTGTTAGCTACCTCATTTATACTATTTAAAGGTATTCAAATGACAGTTGGACTTAGAGTTCCTGAAAGAATTGAAGAAGAAGGACTTGACATCTACGAGCATGGCGAGACTATCTATAACAATATTTAAAAGCTTTATAGCCGAATAAAATTTGAAGCCCTTTTGATTTACGTCATTAGGGCTTCTTTTATTTTTAGAAATCGAACTGAAAACTTAAAACCGGCACAAAGCCACTGCCACGATATTCTATTTTGGTTGAGTTTGTGGCAGCATTGTAACTTATTGAAGTAGCGTTTATTCTATTCAAAATATTCTGAACATCTAAACTAATGTTTCCGGCAAGTTTTTTTCTGTTATATCTATAGGCTATTCTGCCGTCAAGGCGTTTGTATGCAGGTACTTGTTGACTAAAATCGCCGTTCTCAAGAGGAACAAAACTACCCTGAATTCCTGATAAGGTCTGGTCAAAAGGCGTATATCTAAATCCGCCATTGAGCAAATATCGCATTCCTAATTGCAGTATTCCACCGTTTTTTAAAGGGAATTCTTTACCTCCGGTATATGACGTTGAAAATCCCGTATTAAATCTTGAATTGTAACTTAAACCTGTCAACGTAGAATATGTCGATTTTAAAAGCGAGCCCGTCACCAAAAAGTAATATGAATTAGAAAAGAGTTTTTCTAAAGAAAGGTCAAGTCCATAGTTTAATCCTTTTCCTTTGCTTACAGTCGCAAATTCAGGGAAGTCGCTGCTATTGTTGAGCATCCAGTAGGTGGCGGTTGCGTCCGGTTTTATGGGTACATTTATGAGGCGTTGCACGTAAGTTTCTGCACTAAACCTCATTTTTGATTTGGTATACAGGTGATACGCCAATACACCGTGATGTGCCTTTAGCATTTTCAGGTTTAAGTTTGGATAGTTTCCCAGACTGTCTTTAAAGTAATACGCCATCAAAGGCAATATTCTGCCGTGAAGACCATAAGCCAAACTTAACCTTTGGTTTGCGGTGGGCTTTAGTTGAAGCGAAACTCGAGGTTCTAAAGACGTACTTTTGTTTGTCATCAACATCAAAAAATGATAACCAGCATTTACGGAGAGTTTAGGGCTAATGTCATGATGAAGCGACACATATTGCTGCAGCTGCTGAGTTTGTCCGCTGCCTTGAATCGAGGTTTTTCTTTGAATCTGATTTATGTCATTTACGGAGGTTCGGGGAATGGTGTTCTTATAAAAATCAAAGAATATTTGATTAAAGATTAGCCCGGTTTTTAACACCGTTTTGTTTGTTAGTTTTCGCTGATAGGTAACCGAACTCACGAGACGCTTATCGGTATATTTTTGAGTTTCAAATCTGAACCTTTGGTCTTGCAAGTCAAGGGTGTCGCTCATGCGTTGTATATCGCTTCCCATCACTGCTACCACGGCTTTTATGTAAGAGCGGGTGTCAGGCAAATACGTCCAGGTATAGCCCATGGCTCCCATATTGGCGGGTTTTACACGGTCTTCCCATTGGTTTGCACTTCCTATTATTCTTTTGTTTGGGTCGCTCACTGGTAAATATCGCTCTTCGCTGAGTCCTCCCAATCCAAATACAGTTTGTACACTTTTCCCAGATTTTGACCTAAAAGTTAGGTTAAAAGATAAGTCTTGGAAATTGTTTGTTACCCGCTCGCCAACCAAATAGATACCCATGCTACTCAACAATCCCAAAGTAGAATATCTATAGTTTACTAGATATGACGAACGTCCTTTTTTTATGGGACCTTCGGTCGAAAAATCCATCCCCAATACGCTTAGTTTAAATCTATTTTCACGATTTTCGAAGTTTCCGTTTCGAAATCTAATATCAAAAGCACCCGAAAGGGCATTGCCATATTCGGCAGAGAAACCGCCTGTAGAAAAGTCAGATTTTGCGATCAACTGTGCCGAGAAAACAGATACTCCACCACCTGACGAACCAATGATTGCAAAGTGGTTTGGGTTGGGAATATCAACGCCTTCGAGTCGCCACAATATGCCAATAGGCGAGTTGCCTCTCACCACAATCTGATTTTCGGTGTCGTCTTGCCCTCTTTGCACACCCGGATACGAAAGTGCTGCTCTTGCTGGGTCGTTTATTCCGGCTGGCATTCGTTCGGTTTCTTCAGCAGTAAAAGACCTTGTACTTACCACAGAAAGTTCATTTAGTGGTTCAAATGCGTTTTTTGAGGCACTAATTATCACCTCGTCGGTAGCTATAGCACCCGGCGATAGGCTAATGGTCAAATAGGGCACTTTGGTAGATGTGACCAAAAAGTCAGGCATAGAGTAAGGTTCATAGCCAATGTATTGCACCTGAATTGCTACTCTTCCGACAGGTATTTTTGTTAAAGTAAACTTACCTGCAGAGTCGCTAATTACTGAGTTTTTGTAGTTTGGTGAGCTGATGGTAACCGTTGCTCCGGGTAATGTTTGTAAGGTTTGTTGGTCGGTTATTATGCCATGTATAGTTTGTGTAGGTTTTTGACCAAATGCACAAATATGAAATAGGGTTAAAATAAATAGGGTAAAGTTTTTCTTCATAAAAACATAAATTTGAGTAGTTTAGGGTTTATTTATCGCTCCAATGGCCCATATAAAAAGTTTCATTTCTATTTTAGAACAAAAGTTCGGTCTTTCTGCTGAGGCTAAAAAAGCTTTTGTAGAGGCACTTTCGTTCAGGAAATTTAAGAAAAAAGAATTGCTGTTTTCTTCAGGTCAAGTGAGCTCTCAAATCTATTTTATTATTAGTGGCTGCGTAACCGAGTTTTTTGTTTCTCCCAAAAACGAAGAAATATCGGTTTGGTTTGGTTTCGAAAATGACTTTGCTGTTCCGCTTTCTAGTTTTATCTCTCAGTCTCCTAGTATTACCAGTATTGTGGCTATGGAGCCCACATCGGTTATAGAAATAAATAGAAACAAACTTTACGAGCTTTACGATGATTTTCATGAAATAGAGCGTATTGGCCGTCAAATAACCGAACAATATTTTTTAGAAACTGAACTCTATCATTACGAATTTCATCACCTTCAGGCCCAACAGAGATTCGAGAACCTCTTGAAAGCTAAACCTCATACTTTTAACCGAATTCCGTTATCAATGATAGCTTCTTATCTTGGAATTTCCAATGAAACGCTCAGTAGACTTCGAGCTAAACGGCTGTAATTGTACTTTTTTTTGACATATGTCAATAAAAAATCTTTAAATATTACAAATGATTGTCTTCTTGAAGTCTTTTTCTCAATTTTGATATCTAGCCTTTAAATGTTAGCTAACTTAATAAATTACTATGAAAAAAATCTTCTTGCTCGTTTCAGTTTTTGCATTCACAATTTTATCGTGTAGCAAAACTCCCGAAAGTAAATCTCTCGATGTTTCCAATCTTAAAAAGGCATCAGAGGCCGAGATAGAAGCATTGATAGCTAAATTTATTGATGCCAAAGAAGGGGATTTGATAGAAATACCTGCAGGTTTTCACGAATTGCCTACGCAGTTGATTTTGGATAATGTTAACAAAGTGACCATAAAAGGAGCCGGCATGTTTGAGACTGTGCTTTCCTTTAAAACCCTTACTTCGGGTGGTGAAGGCTTAAAAATAGCAGGAAACAATATCCGTTTAGAAGCTTTTACGGTAATAGATGCTCCTGGCGATGACATCAAAACTCAGCATTGCGACGGACTTATTTTTGACAAAGTAAATACCACGTGGTCGCACCAAGACTTGGCAAAAAGCGGTACATACGGCATTTATCCGGTGCAATGCAAGAATGTGGTGGTTCAAAACTGTGAAGTGTCGCACTCGAGAGATGCGGGCATATATGTAGGGCAATCAGAAAATATTGTGGTGAGAAACAACTACGTATTTGAGAATGTAGCCGGAATAGAAATAGAAAACTCTGACAATGCGGAAGTATACGACAACGTGGCTGAAAATAATACGGGGGGAATATTGGTTTTTAACTTACCCGGTTTACCAAAAGCGGCAGGTCAAAACTGTAAAATTTATAGAAATACAATAAAGAAAAACAACCACGACAATTTTGCGATAGCACAAGGTGGAAATCCAGTTTCGATGATTCCCCCGGGTAGTGGCGTAATAATTCTTTCAGGAAAAAACGTGGAGGTGTATGACAACAAAATTTTGGATCACAAAACCTATGCGGTTGCTGTTGCTTCGTATCACATCACGGAGTTGCCTATTCCAAACCATCCGGGTTGGACTCCATTTGTCTCTGATATTTATATTCATGACAATACCTACGAGCATACTTTTGGTGTGCCTGACTTAACCAAAGACTTGGGTAAGCTAGTGGCCGCCAAATGCTTTAAATCTCAAGATGTACTGTATGACGGCATTATTGACGACAGTAGAGGTAAAGCTGTTTCGAAAAATCCAATGAATATTTTTATTGATGAAAAATCGCCCGATTTGAGATTCTCTAGATTGGATATTCCCGCAAGTGGCAAAATTACTGAGATAGGAGTGGAGAATGATATCGAAAACTTTAAAGGTAAATCGGTGGTAAAAACTGATGTCGAGGCCTTGAAAAACCTATAATTGACAAAAAAACATTTTAACCTATGATTTATAAAAACAATGCTTTTCGCCTTAGTGCTTTTGTGTTTACTATGGCTGTTGCATTTGCGTGTTTTAAGAAGAGTTCGGCTCCAAGTATTTCCGAACTTGACTATGCAAAATTTCCCTTGGCAAACTTGTCTGAGTACGGAATTTATGATGGAGAGATGAGCCAATTAGTCCCAACTAAGGATTTATTGGCTTATGCCCCCGCTATGCCTCTTTTTACAGACTATGCTTTCAAAAAGCGTTTTGTTTACATCCCGGCGGACTCGGCTGCGAGTTTTGATTTAAATAAACCTGATGCTGCTTTTGTTTTTCCCGAGCATTCTATTTTGGTCAAAAACTTCTATTATCCAGCTGATTTTAATAAACCGGACGCCGAAAAGCAAATAATAGAAACTAGACTCTTAGTAAAAAAAGGTGGCAAATGGGAGGCCTATCCGTATGTATGGAACAAAGAGCAAACCGAAGCGGTCTATAAATCTATTGGAGGAAAAGTGCCGGTGACGTTTAAAAACGAAGCCGGAGAGTCGCATTCGATTGACTACACGATGCCTAACAAAAATCAGTGTAAAAGTTGCCATAACCAAGGCGATACGTTTTCGCCGATTGGATTAAAAGTAAAGCAGCTTAATAACGATTACGCATATGCCGAAGGCTCAGAAAATCAATTGGCTCATTGGATGAAACTCGGTAAGCTAAAAGGAGAAGGAGACTTGACTTTGGTTAAAAACATGGTTTATATGACAGACACTAAGGCCAGTTTGAGCGACAAAGCGAGGTCATATTTAGACAGTAATTGCGGACATTGTCATAATCCAAACGGCCCAGCGGGCTCTTCGGGTTTACGCCTCACGGTAGAAGAAAACGACCCGTTTCATTGGGGCGTTTACAAATCTCCTGTGGCTGCTGGAATGGGAGCAGGTAACCTGAAATATGACATTTTTCCTGGCAAAGGAAAAGAGTCAATCATCACATATAGAATGAACAGCACGCATCCAGGCGTTATGATGCCAGAAATAGGCCGCGTAAGTATTCACAAGGAAGGCGTGGCATTACTCACTGCATGGATAGACGAATTGGAGCCTAAGAAATAAAGTGTTTCTGCAGCAGCTGATTGGCTTTTGAATAAGAAAAATCTTTAAAGTCAGTCACCACGAAATCTGCTTGGCTATAGTCTTGGTTTTTAGAATGTAGACTGTCATAGCCTACGCAGTAGCATCCAGCGGCTTTGGCTGCATGTATTCCGTTTGTCGAATCTTCAATCACGATGCAATGCTCGGGTGTAGTACCTGCTAGTTTGGCGGCTTTTTCAAATATTTCAGGGTGTGGTTTGGATGCTTTTAGTTCTGCTCCACTGATTTTTGCGGTGAAATATTTCTCCAACTCAAACCTTTTGAAAACCTTGTTAATAGTACCCATAGAGGCCGAAGATGCCAATATAAGGGTAAGGCCATTGTTATAAAAATCAAGGATTAAGTCATGCACCCCATCTAATAATTGGAGGCTTTGGTCAGTTTCAAATAGGCCATTAAAAAAGTTTCTTTTGCAGTGTTCAAGCTCCAAAGGAGTAGCCGAAAGTCCAAAATGATTGACCAATATGGTGCATGTGTTTTTGGTAGATTTTCCGGTAAAACTCTCGTAGAGGCTATCGGTCATTTCAATATTATAAGTATCAAACATCATATAGTAGGCCTTTTTGTGCAAAGGCTCAGTATCTACTATAACCCCGTCCATATCAAATAATATCGCTTTCAGCATAAGTTATTTTTTTACAAAGGTAAAGGATTCAAAATGTGAGGCGAACGGATTTTTACTTGAAGTTTTAAAAGTTATAAATGAACTTCATTTTGTTCTATTTTATCTAAAAATGAACTTCGGTGGTTTTTCTTTTATTTATCTTAGGAATACTTGAAAAGTCATTTACTATTTGAAATAAAGCAATTAGCCGAAGTCTCATTATCTATCGGAGAGGGTTTAAACTTAAAAAAAAAGTACTGTCAAACGGTTAAAAAAATAGAAAATAAATCTTTACATCGCCCTGCACTGTTTGAGCACTGTTAAAATTCTTTTGGGAAGTATATTTTTATTAGAACATTGACAATAAGAATTTTAATTGTGCGAGTTTGCAGGGTGCAGTTTTTTTTGCTCCGTTTTTTTTCGAAAAAAAATGGAGGCCCCGCTGGCAGGCGACCCAGTTAATGAAAGGGGGTGTTTTTCAAAATGGTTAAAAAATGGCTTCAGTGGTAGATTTAAGCTATGTTTTCTATAAAAATAAAAATTAACCGTTTGACAGTAAAAAAAAAGTACCTTGGTGAAAATCTCCAAGGTACTTAACTAATCACATATTTACCCTATTACTCAAAACTCGCTTTCTTATAACCATGTGGCTAAACCGCTCCTTGCACCAATCTTTCAGGTGTTGGTATTCTTCTTTGCTTACATAGTGTGTCGCTTTTTTTAATTCTTTTCTAAATATATTTCTATCAAAACTTACTTTTTCAAGTATCATTTTGGTGTATTCTAGCATTGTCATGTCTGTTATATTTAAGGTTTTTTAATTATTTAATATTTGAATCAATCATAAGTGGCTGTTCTCCACTCGTAATTATAACTTTGGTATTAGGCGAAGTGGAAAGTTTATTGAATGCTTCAATAGTTTTAAATCTGAGCAGCAAAGGCGTCAATCCTTCTGCCACTATTTTTTGAGCATCCCTTATTCCTTCAGCCTCTATTATGAGCCTTTGTGCCTCTTGTTTTTCTTTATCAAGGATAAACTGCATGCGTTGCGAATCCTGCTCTGCTTCTAATTTGTCTTCGATAGCTTTAGTAAGTCCAGCTGGCAATACAATACTTTTAAGTAACACTGCCTCTACTTCAAACCCTCTTTCTTTCAGCTGTTTCATCATCAATTCTTTAATTGACCTTTCTATTACTGAGCGTTGCCCAGTATGCATATCTTTTGCAAAATACTGTGAAGAAATATCAGCCACCGCGGACCTGAAAACTGGTAAAATGACCACCTGTTCGTAATTTCGTCCTAAGTTTTCAATTACTTTCGGAGCATATTTCCCATCTAGTCTATAAAGTATCGACACATCTGACTGAACTGTTAATCCTTCTTTTGAAGGTAACGGTAGCCTGACCTCCATATTCATAGTTCTGGTGGGCAGTTTTATGATGGTTGTTGTAAAAGGATTAAAGCCTCTTGCACCTTCCATAAGTGGTTCTTGTTTTATTTTACCGAATGACCTTTTAACACCTACTTCTCCCTGTCTGATAATGGTGCAGCTGCTCAAAAATGCGATTGCACCTAATGCGATGATAGTTTGCGGTTTCATTTTTATTTGTATTTAAAAGTTTGACTTTCTTTGATACAAACTTAATACCCTACTATTAGACTCGTGTTAAGCTATAATTAGAATGTACTTAGATTGCTACTTGGGCAATGTAACCAAAAATAATATTTCAGAATTAGAAACCATTTTAACCTCTATTTTTCCATCATGAAGCTCCAATATTCCTTTTACTAATGGTAAACCTACACCATGCCCCGACTTGTTTTTTGAATTTGGCCCACGCCTAAATGGCTCAAATATTTTATCAAGATCATTTTCGTTTATTTCCAATGTTTTATTCTGAAATGCTATTGTGATTTCTTTTTTACTGTTGGTCACCCAAATATCTAAGGTCTTATCTGTCGCGTATTTAACGCCGTTTTCTATAATGTTCAAAAACGCCGTATAAGCTAAACTCGGTATCGCCAAAAGCTCTGGGATTTCATCGCTTTCTTCCTCAAAATGTAGGTTAATAGTGGCTTTGGGCTGTTTCTTTAAAATTTCATTGCGTACCCGTGAGAGTTTGTCTAAAATATTTATTAAGCTAAAGCTATGGTTTTGGTTTTCGGCATTTAAAGAGCTCAAGTCTAGTAGGTTATTGCTGAGCATGTTCAGGTTTTGGACATCTTCCAGAATCGACTTTATCATTTTCTTAAGTTCATCTGGATCGTCGTCGGCCAATAGCGAAACCTGTATTTGTCCGGTGATAGACGTCAGCGGAGTGCGTAGCTCGTGTGAGGCATGCGACACAAATGCTTTTTGCTCCAAAAAAGCATTCTGAAGGCGATCGAGCATTCTGTTAAACCGAATAGAGAGTTGAGTAAATTCGTCGTTTGACTTGCCCAGTTCAAGCCGAAGGCCCATTTGAGGCGATTTTATATTATCTATTTTTGTGATAATGCTTTGTATGGGCTGCAGCATTCTTTTTACGAAAAACCAGCCTGCCAAAGAACTTAATAAAAGCACGATTAGCCCACCAAAAAATAGAGTGAATAAAAGATTTTTTTGTTTTAAGTTGCCGTATTTGTCTATTGCTGAAGATATTATAATAAACTCTTGGCTTCCGTTTTTGATTTTTATCCCAAAAAACTCTTTGGTGTGGTTTTTCCAATATTTTTCCCGAGAGGCTCTTACTTCGGTTATTTTAGCTTTTTCTATGGCTATTTTATCTTCTCCAGATTCGTACACGATTTGGTCATTTTTATCAAAAATAAAGACCTCTTCGTCATACAATGTGGTAAGTTTGTTTTTGTCTAATACTTTCAGAATTTCGGGGCTTATTTCATTTTTATTGAAAAAAATGGTGCTCGCCATAATGGCCTCGTCTTTAAGCCGGCCTTTAAACTCGTTTTTTCGGTGGTTTTCGCTTTGAAAAAAAATAGAGACACTAAACAGCGAAACCAAAACCGTAATGATGATCAAATACAACGATATAAGTTGAAGTCTTATGCTCATTTTTGTTTTAACATATAGCCCATTCCCACTACCGTATGAATGAGTTTGTTGGTATATCCTTTGTCTACTTTATTTCGGAGGTAGTTTACGTATACTTCTATAATATTTGTGCCTGTGTCAAAGTTTATTTCCCATACTTTTTCAGCTATATCTACTTTTGATACTACACGGCCTTGGTTACGCATAAAGTATTCCAAAAGGTTAAATTCTTTGGCGGTTAAGTTGATCACATCCTTATTTCTTCGGGCTACTTTTTCTTTTAAATCCAACTCCAAATCGCCTACCGTTAGTTTTTCTATTCTCTCATTGTTTTGGTCCGAGCATCTTTTTAGTAGTGCTTTTACCCGTACCAAAAGCTCCATGAAGTCAAAAGGTTTCACGAGGTAGTCGTCGGTTCCAGCTTCAAAACCAGACAGCTTATCGCTCACCCCGCCCAAAGCCGTTAGCATCAATATCGGGATGTTTTCGTGGCTCGCTCTGATGGTTTTACACAGCATTATGCCATTTATATCTGGCAAACCAATGTCTAATATCACCAAATCAAAATTTTCTGATTCTATCAAAGAAAGGGCTTGCACGCCGGTAGAGGCTATTGTGGAGTCGAAGTTTTGGGTTTGTAGTCCCTTTTTTATGAAACTCGCTACTTTGTCTTCGTCTTCTACAATTAGTATTTTTCCTGCAATATTCATTGAGTCTTTGCTTTATTTAAAAGTAAAAATAGACCAGCCAAGTTAGAATAATATTACAATTGAATTAGAATGCCCTTAGAATTTCTTTTTACTAAAATTTAAGGTTTTCGAATATCCCATCTGAATAAACCCTTTTCCGGTTTCGTCGTTTATTTTGTAGTCAAACTGCTGCAAATAACCGAGCATAATGTTACTGCTAGAATTGAGGTGATAAAATAGATTTACAGAAGCCCTGTTTCTTTCAAAATAGGGTTCGGTATTTGTAAAAAACAATTCGTTATAAATCGCTACCTCTAGTTTCGGAGCCTTTTTCTTGGTTTTTATGAGGGGATAACTTAATCCTATTCTGTTTCTAAATCTGTTGCGATAGCCATTTGAAGTAAATCTAAATTCTACCCGAGTTCGGTTCTCAAACTTGAGTTTATTCAGATTTTGGGTAACGAAAAATTGGGGCCAAAGGCGGTATTCGGCATTGTTTTTTGGAGTTTCAAAGTTTCCACCCGAGGCATAGGTGTCATATTTGCCAAAGGCAAGGGCCACGGTGGCATTTGGGTGGGCTTTGTAGACGGCACCTGCCTTAAACTCGTGATAATGAAAATCATTATAAAACCTCAGCGACCGCAGCTGCCCCTCAGCAAATGCACTCCATTTTGGCGAGAAGATGGTTTTTAAAGTGATAATATTCCAAGTGCCTGCGTCAGAATCCTGAGCCGCAGCCTGTACAAAAGTAAGAAAGCAAAAAAGTAGGATCGACGCAAAACGCCAAGCGTATGAATATACACCCATTTATATTTTTAATTTGTTTTAGAAAAAAAATGCAATCTCCGAAATATTTATTTGAAATAATATCTTTCCTAGCAAATTGAGTATTAGAATATGCTTAGGAGGGAGGGCAAATATTGAAAAATTTAAGCCAAAAAATATGTAGATTGCATTATATTTGGAGGGAGGTAAGGGAGGTAATTGAGGTCAATTGAGGGATTTTTGATATTTTTATATTTATTACAATTTCAGTCAGTTCGAGCGTAGCCGAGAACCGAATGTGATTTGCTTTAGTAGTCGGACGCGACCCCGGTTGACTTATTGATATTTATTGCAGCTTCAGTCAGTTCGAGCGTAGCCGAGAACCGAATATGAATAGCTTTCGTAGTCGTACGCGACCCCGGTTGACTTATTGATATTTATTGCAACAATGGAGGTTAGATTTGCAAACGGGGCGTGTTGTGATTTGCTTTCGTACATTGACTTATTGATATTTATTGCAACAGAATTCGACCTAATCGCCAGGCTAAACACGTTGTGATTTGCTTTCGTACATTGACTTATTGATATTTATTGCAACCTTATGCTGTTTGTTGGTTAGGGTAATAAGTTGTGATTTGCTTTCGTACATTGACTTATTGATATTTATTGCAACTGCCATAATTAATAAAACCTCAACTCCTTAGTTGTGATTTGCTTTCGTACATTGACTTATTGATATTTATTGCAACGAACCTCTGGTAATATTCAAAGAAGAATAAGTTGTGATTTGCTTTCGTACATTGACTTATTGATATTTATTGCAACTCATATTTTTACACGTAATAAAGGCCGTTTGTTGTGATTTGCTTTCGTACATTGACTTATTGATATTTATTGCAACAACTCATGTCAATCTCCTGCATTCCACGCCGTTGTGATTTGCTTTCGTACATTGACTTATTGATATTTATTGCAACCTAACCGAGCCGAAAGAATACGTTTTGAAAGTTGTGATTTGCTTTCGTACATTGACTTATTGATATTTATTGCAACGTAAAAAGTCGTGAATGTCTGAACCGATACGTTGTGATTTGCTTTCGTACATTGACTTATTGATATTTATTGCAACTTCCGTTCACGGTAACATCACACCAAAAGAGTTGTGATTTGCTTTCGTACATTGACTTATTGATATTTATTGCAACAGCTATTGTTGTAAGCCACTCTCAATCTCGTTGTGATTTGCTTTCGTACATTGACTTATTGATATTTATTGCAACTTAGAGATATAACAAGCGGTTTGCCCGTTGTTGTGATTTGCTTTCGTACATTGACTTATTGATATTTATTGCAACAATGCCAGAATTTAAGGCTCAGACGAGCACGTTGTGATTTGCTTTCGTACATTGACTTATTGATATTTATTGCAACGCCAAGCAATTAAAATCGAATAGCAATAAAGTTGTGATTTGCTTTCGTACATTGACTTATTGATATTTATTGCAACAACAAATTTTTTTTATATGACGGTTAGTACGTTGTGATTTGCTTTCGTACATTGACTTATTGATATTTATTGCAACTCGAAATTTACAGTTCAAAAATTGATTCTTGTTGTGATTTGCTTTCGTACATTGACTTATTGATATTTATTGCAACCACTACTTAACCCTATCATCCCACGCCTTCGTTGTGATTTGCTTTCGTACATTGACTTATTGATATTTATTGCAACAAGTGAACACGGCAGAGATAAAACCGTCGGAAGTTGTGATTTGCTTTCGTACATTGACTTATTGATATTTATTGCAACAATGACCCTGCTGGGGTTTATCGTATTAAAGTTGTGATTTGCTTTCGTACATTGACTTATTGATATTTATTGCAACTAAAGAAAAATAAGTATGCAGGTAGCAACAGTTGTGATTTGCTTTCGTACATTGACTTATTGATATTTATTGCAACCGGAGGTAAATTAGAGGAAGGTGAATCTATGTTGTGATTTGCTTTCGTACATTGACTTATTGATATTTATTGCAACGTAAACTTGTGAAGGTTCGAAGCCGTTTGTGTTGTGATTTGCTTTCGTACATTGACTTATTGATATTTATTGCAACTTCTCGACCTGAACAACCTTCGAAGCCTATGTTGTGATTTGCTTTCGTACATTGACTTATTGATATTTATTGCAACTTGAGATTTTGGCCATAAGATATAAATACCGTTGTGATTTGCTTTCGTACATTGACTTATTGATATTTATTGCAACCCGAACAAGTCGGAGTAGTAACAATATCCCGTTGTGATTTGCTTTCGTACATTGACTTATTGATATTTATTGCAACACAAGTACATAACTTCAGATGGCAGTTGCTGTTGTGATTTGCTTTCGTACATTGACTTATTGATATTTATTGCAACAAAGGTGAGCAGTTGTATAGTTCGATAGTTGTTGTGATTTGCTTTCGTACATTGACTTATTGATATTTATTGCAACTAATCGTACTTACTAGGGTCTTCGCTTTCGTGTTGTGATTTGCTTTCGTACATTGACTTATTGATATTTATTGCAACGTGTAATTTCGTAATAAAGCATTATAAAATGTTGTGATTTGCTTTCGTACATTGACTTATTGATATTTATTGCAACAAACTAACCGAGCATTATGATTGGTGTATTGTTGTGATTTGCTTTCGTACATTGACTTATTGATATTTATTGCAACACCTTATTTATTTTTAGTATGGGTAAAAGGGTTGTGATTTGCTTTCGTACATTGACTTATTGATATTTATTGCAACAGACTTAGAGGTGTATTCAATAGAAGACGGTTGTGATTTGCTTTCGTACATTGACTTATTGATATTTATTGCAACAAATTTCAAGTATAAGGGATACCTTTAATCGTTGTGATTTGCTTTCGTACATTGACTTATTGATATTTATTGCAACTTATCCTTTTCGTAGTGTGTGGATGTTTGGGTTGTGATTTGCTTTCGTACATTGACTTATTGATATTTATTGCAACATCTCGTTCACTATATACTCATACGACACCGTTGTGATTTGCTTTCGTACATTGACTTATTGATATTTATTGCAACTTTTGTTGCATTCTTATAGTGTGATTATGCGTTGTGATTTGCTTTCGTACATTGACTTATTGATATTTATTGCAACGTCTTTTTCATAATAATATAAGGTGGCATAGTTGTGATTTGCTTTCGTACATTGACTTATTGATATTTATTGCAACGGCGTGAGGTTACTGATAAGAGAAAAGTAGGTTGTGATTTGCTTTCGTACATTGACTTATTGATATTTATTGCAACTGTGACAGGTAGGGGGTGATTTTGGATATGTTGTGATTTGCTTTCGTACATTGACTTATTGATATTTATTGCAACTAAGGCTGCCGCACCTGCCGCACCTGCAAAGTTGTGATTTGCTTTCGTACATTGACTTATTGATATTTATTGCAACGTTTCCATTTTTCAAACATTTCTATATTATGTTGTGATTTGCTTTCGTACATTGACTTATTGATATTTATTGCAACTTTTGACTGTATCAATGCATCATATTCTTGTTGTGATTTGCTTTCGTACATTGACTTATTGATATTTATTGCAACTCCTTCAGCACCTCCCAATCTTTCCGAAGTGTTGTGATTTGCTTTCGTACATTGACTTATTGATATTTATTGCAACCAGCGGAAACAATTAGCGGAGGCTTTGATAGTTGTGATTTGCTTTCGTACATTGACTTATTGATATTTATTGCAACTTATATGGTACCATTTTCTTCTCCATACCCGTTGTGATTTGCTTTCGTACATTGACTTATTGATATTTATTGCAACAATCCGATCTGCTAATCCTTCAAAGTCCTCGTTGTGATTTGCTTTCGTACATTGACTTATTGATATTTATTGCAACGGTAGTATCGGGTAAAACTATACCTACCGTGTTGTGATTTGCTTTCGTACATTGACTTATTGATATTTATTGCAACTACTTTCGTACATTTCCGAAAGATAATTCTGTTGTGATTTGCTTTCGTACATTGACTTATTGATATTTATTGCAACAGTTGCTTTGCCTACTACAATTAAAAAGTGGTTGTGATTTGCTTTCGTACATTGACTTATTGATATTTATTGCAACGGAGGAGCTGGTGCTGATTTTGGAACTGAGTTGTGATTTGCTTTCGTACATTGACTTATTGATATTTATTGCAACATACTAGTTCGTAAATATCATATAGTCAGTTAGTTATTTCGAAAAATAGAAATAAAAAATCAAATAAGTATCAGCTTTAAATGCCCCGGCTTGGGGCATTTTTTGGTTTAAAACATCTCTAATTGCTGTGGGTTTTCTTTTGAGGCACTTCGTTTGTAGCCTTCATAAAACTCCATTCTTCCAAATTGAGCATCCGTGATTTCAAACATGATTATGTTTCCTTTGGCTGGCATTTGGTTTTTCACTCTCCGTTTGTGCACCTCAGCGTTTTCGCGGCTGTTGCAATGTCTAAAATATACCGAGTACTGCATCATTCTAAAACCGTCTCTTTGTAAACCTTTTCTGAACTCTTGATAGGCTTTTTTATCTTTTTTGGTTTCGGTCGGAAGGTCAAAATATACGATTACCCACATAATTCTGTATTGATTTAGTCTGTCTAAGTTCATTTTAATTGAGCGTTGGATACAAGATTTTTCTAGTTTCACCCATAAAACATTTCATTAGGGAAGAAGTGGTGCGTTGCACCCCAACCATTAAAGGACTTTTTTTGCCTTCTATTTCTACATCTATATTTAGCAGGTTTAAAATATGAGCCTTTTCAGACTTTCCGAGCAATTCGGGCAGAAACTCCTCTTTGTTTATATATTCAAATACGTGTAGGTCCACTATCGGCCTATAGGGCTCCATAATGTCGTCAGCTAGGCAATAGGGGTTGTATTTGTTTCGATGATGTATGCCCAATACCGGCAATAAGCCACTACCAACTAGGCTCCGAGCCACAGTGGCTCTAAGTATGGCGTAGCCGTAGTTAAGGAAGTTATTTGGTGGACCGTCAAATCGGCCTCGGGTAGTTTCAAATGGTTCCAATAGTTTGTTCCAGTACTTTGCAGCCGCCCTTCCTTCTATATTTCCGGTGTCTCCACTTAAAACCTGTGTGGCTAAAAAGCCAAGGTCGGCATTTGGGAGCTCAAAGTGGTTTAAAACTGCCGCTTGGTTTAATATTTTGGCCTCTATGGTTTGTTTCCAAAGCTGTTTTTTTAGTGGTTCAGAAGATTCAATTTGATATCTCGTTTTTTCTGCGAGGGTATCGTTAGCCGCAAAAGGCAAAGTCATGCCTGTAGGATGGTGTTTGGCATCACACCAAACTATGGCCGAATTGTTTTCTATTAGTTTTTCACACAGATCATGGGTAATGGTAATTTGCCTGTGGTCTATGATGATCATCCCGATGTCTTCTATCGGTACTGTAGTTTCTGCTTCTTTTTTATAATGAACCTGATTGCCCGAGTTTTTTTCTACAGCAGGGTATTTTAGTACCAGTTGCTCGTTTCGCATCGATAGATACGATGGATTTCCGAAGTATAATGTGCGTTTTATCATATTTGTAATGGCTTTATAATAAAGCCATTACAAATGATATGCCAATTTTATTTCTCTAACTTTCCAAGGCGATTTATTTTTAATTTCCAGCAAACTGATTTTATCATAATGCCATCGATTGATTTTTCGGTTTTATTGAGTGCAGAAAATTCTATTTTATCTGCAATCATAGTTGCGATACTATTTTGAACAAAAAAAGCTTGAGAGCCAGAAAAACTAACTAGCTTGTAAATTCTTTCTGATTGTGTTTTGGAGGCATTATGGATTTCTAATTGGAATGGTTGTGCCATTTCTTCTTCAGTTGGGCAATAAACCAAGTCGTTTGGAGACAATGTAAATACAAGTTTATTAGAATTTTCATCTTCTTCAGGTGCAATGTTTAATCCTAATTTTTGGCTTTCTATAACTTCATTTAAAGGTATTGTTTTAAAGTTTCTTTTACCTTCCGAGTTTACGTATACTGCAAAAAACAAATTAGTGCCTTTAGCAGCTTCTACATATTTGTCTTTTTTGTTTCCTGTTTCGCCCAAAGCAAACTTACTACCTTCTTCAAATATTCGCACTTTTTTAATAGGTTGATGCTTCTTGCCACCATTTAGTTCTACTATATTTTGATTAAGAGCCGCTAATCCTTCCTCATTAAATGCCAGTTCGTGTGCGGGTATTAGGTTTTTCTTTTCATCTCTTACATTTTGATATTCTCCTTGGGCGAGGTGATTTAATAATATTTTCTGAATATCGGTGTCTGTAATTTTCAAAATTCGTTTTTCGTCAAAAGTGGTATCTAGTTTTTTGCGTGTGGCAGTGGCTTCAATAAATTCAAAGATTTCAACTTTATCTATTTTTTCTTTATCTATAATAATCGGAGATTCTTTGAGGTGTTTTTTGAAACCACTAAGGTTTCCATTATAAAAGGTAGCTTTTTCCTTTAGTATCTTTTTTATTTCAGAATCTACAACGAGGTTAATATCTTCAAGTACGCTACTGATTGACACTTTTGTTTCTTTAACTCGCTTTAATAAAACCTTTCCACTTACAGTTTCTGCGTGCATTGGCTTTCTTATTGCCCAGTTTTCACCTTTGGTTTGGGTTACTTTTGTTTTTTTGCCGTCTATTATTTTTTCGTATTTATTTACAGCTTTTTTTATAACCTTGGTATTTTGTTTAAAGCTAACTATAGTTTTAGAAAGATGCACTAATGCCTCAATCGTAAAGTTTTTCCAAGGTTTAAGGTAGTCTTTAGCTGCTTTTCTTGTTTTGCCATCTTTTGTATATTCTTCTATTTTTCTAAGCTTCGAGACTAATCCATGATTGTCATTTTTAGAGTTTAAAGAGTTTAAATAATTTACATGGTCTTTTGTGATACATGCAATCACTAGTGCATCTAATGCATGATGGCGATGGTCGATTCGTTTTTTAGAAAATCCTTTGGCTATTTTTTCTGGAACAGATATTTGAAAAATATTTTTGCCTTGCTTGTTTTCCCATTGTCCAAAATCATTAGACTTTGATATTTCATTTAACCGTTCAAATCTCGGAGTTATTAGTTCATTCCATATTTCGTTTAATCCCCAATCTTGTTTCATTTGAGAAGTTATACTTCCTGTAACTGGCACCACGTTTTTAGAAATAGCTTCAATTTCTAATTTCTCATTATTATCCGCTCTAACTATGTTGCTCAGGTAGTTTTTAATCACCTTACTTATATATCTGCTGTCATTTAGCTGTCTGTTTATAAAAGACTCTGGTATATCTACGCTTAAGAGGTTTTTGAGCTTAGTTTTATTTTTGGTGAAATAGCTCTTAACGTGCTCTTCGTATTTTTTTACTTCTGATATTTTGACATTTTTTCCGCCATTAAGTGTTACTGTTTCACCACCGTGCTTTAAGATAAACTCCATAGCAGTTTGATTGTCTTTCAGTGCGTTAACTTCACTTTCACAGATAATCTTATTGGTCATAGAGTCATCAAAAAAACGTGATTGTGGAAAGATATGCTCTATTTGATATTTGGTCGTAAAAAGATCGCTTAGTTTTATAATATTTCCGGTGTATGGCGATATATAACCCTGGTCAAGCCACAATTTATACTTTTGAATTTCGGATGAAGTGGGTTTACTGTTTCTTCTGATTTTTTCAATGGTTTCTAATTCATCTTTTCTGCTTTCATTCGAGTATACTCCGTCTTCGTAAATTTTTAATATCTCTTGTTGACTTGGCGAATATGGCCTGATATCTTTTAAACCTTGGCTTTTTAATTCTTCTAAAATCGCCCTAATTCTAATGTTTGTATTCTCATTTCTTGAAACCTGTTCTGATATCTGTTTTCTTTTATCAGCCGGATTTTTCATTTCTCTGCCTAATTCTACATGTATTTCGTCAAAAAAATTAGCTTTGCCGTTCCCGTATTCATTCCATATATCTCTAACTACCCTTAAGGTTTCAGTGATAACTTGCTCAACTATTGGATTTCTAAGCGAATGTTGTCTAAATTCTTTTTTTAAGTAATTCTCAATATCATTCGGGGAGTTCCATTTTTTTAGATCGTTACTTTCTGAATGTCTATCATAAACTACGTATGAGGCAAACCAAAGTGGGAGAGCTCTAAAATGGTCGATTTCTGTGAAGTTAACTGCTTTTTCTCTAAACCTTAGGCTTATTTTTTCGTCATAAACCCCATTTATTACGTTCTCTATTTTATTCAATGTTTTGAGGGCTATATTTTCTTTGCTCCAAAACTTACCAGTTCTCATCAAAGGCAAAAGTTTTTTGATTGCCTTTAGTGAATATGCCCCATACTCATTTTTAAATGGAGGTAGTTTAGAAAATATTTTTTCAAATTCTTCGGTTAATCCATGTTTTGAGGCGAATTTATGAATAGCACTTTCAATTTCAATTTTATCCGAAACTGAGTATAGTATGTGCCAAAGTTCTTCTGTGACTTTAGGGGTAAAGAAAGCTTTTTCGAAGCCTTCAATTTTTAAAGTTTTACTAAGAAACAAATTTCTTGTTTCATTGCATGGGTAGGTTTTGTCTTCTACGTAATTCCATTTAAAATTATCCTCCTTGAGTTTATATATAGCTAAAAACTGCTTTTGAGTAATGTCTTTTTTATCATTTAATATTTCAAATAAATGAGTCAAAGCTTCTTCATTATTTAAATAATCTGAGCTTAAGTCAATATCGTCAATTGGATCTTTTTTGAAAATTTTAAGATTTTGGATAAACTGCCAAAGTCTAAACTCTTGAAACAAAGGATGTGATTTTGGAACACATTTTAAAGGTTGTTTTATTAAAATTCCATTTTTTGAAAATTCTCTAAACTCTAATTTACAGTCGCTTATGAGGGAGGTTTTGCTTTTTAGCGGCCGCTGATAGAATATAATATCTGAAGTAAATAAATACTCAAAGTTTCTATTTTTGATATTATTTCGATGAGCTTCGTTGTTTTTATATAAATGATTGACACACTCAGAAAAATGCTTTTCATCTTGTAATTCAGGATGAAACTGGGTTTGCGATTTCAATATTTTGATAAATTCACTTTTATAGAATTTTCGCTCAATCGTTCTAACTAGTTCGCCTTTTATTTTTTGACTTGGGTTTTCTAATAAACTATCATAAATATATGCACCAACAGTTTTATCAGTATCGAGTATAGATTTTTCTGTTCTGATTTTTAATAGATTCCAATCATCTTCTTTCGGAGCTCTAAAGCTTCTTTTTTCTTCATTCTCCTTATTTCGCTTTATTGAGCCGTCTTCGTTTAGTTCAGTAGTTACTATAAATTCTTTTTCGCTTCCTATCCAGCTATTTAACGGAGTTTTACTTTCACGTTTGTAAATCCAGTCATTTTCTAATATCACATCATACCAAATTCCTGATTTACCTTTTTCTCTTTCCCTTACATCTTTTACTTTAAGCTTATAAAACTCTTCAATTTTCCCTGATGATTCATTAGCTTCTTCTTCTCCTCTTAATTGATAATAACCTCTTTTTTGATTGAAATTTAAAATTAACCAAGCTAATTCCTCTTTTGTAATGGCTCTTGTCAAAGCTTTTTTTCTTAAATAATAAATTGTCCAATCATAAGGTATTTTTAAATCTTCTTTGCCCTGTGATTTGAAATCATTTACCATTTCTAAAAATGAAGATTCAAAAAGAAAAGTGAAATTTCCTTTATCGTCTTTAGAATAGGCTAATTTGGGTTCTAATTCTGGCTTTATTTTCCCGAGTTTATTTTCGAAATCAATACTTTCTTTATAATGTTCAGGCAAAAAACCGAGGATATTCAGCACTCTATGTAGTCTTTCTCTTCTTAAAAGCAGTCTTTGTCTTAATCTTCTGACTCCTCTATAGCCAGTTCGTTCAGCAGTTTGTGAAATGGAAACTCCAGAATCAAATTTTCCTAAAACATCTTGCGTCATTGGAATTATTCTACTTCCGAGGCCTTCAATATTTCCATTTTTTGTGTCAAAATCTAAATTTACTAAAGCCCAACCTATAGAGTTAGTTCCTAAATCAAGTCCGAGGATTTTTTTCATGTTATATTTTAAGGATTTTTATGCAATCTACTATAAAATTGAAAAAATTAAAATAGGTATTTCTACGCGTTTTTATTTTAAATATTTTCATTTACCTTTACAGCACGAAAGCAAATCACAATAAGGATTATTCCGTTGTGAAAACATTTAAGTCGCCCTCGTCTTACAATACTGGGGGCATTTTTTTTGCCCATAATCCACATAAAAAAAACACCTCGAAAAATAGATTTTAAGGTGTTTTTATGATTTTAAGTAACTGTAAGTTAGTTTTTTAAGCTTAGTAAAAAACTTTCTATGGCTATGTTTACTTGCTCGGGTTCTTCTATGGTAGAGGAGTGTCCGGCTTTTTCGATATAGACCAGTTTAGATTGTGGTATGTTTTCATGGATATACTGTGCTTTTGTGGCGTCGGTGGCTACGTCTTCACGGCCAACTATGATGAGTGCTGGCCCTTTAATGTCTTTGAGTTCGTGATCAAAACCGGGTCTTTCTATCACGCCTCTTACAGCCCTCACTATCGTCTTTTTGTTTTTTCTGAGTTCATTTTTCCAAGCTTCTATTTCGTCTGCTCGCTTTGGGTCATTCAAAAACGTTTTGCCAAACATAATCTTCATTACGGCATTAATTACGAAGCTCACGTTTACGCCAAAAATGCTCACTATAGTGTTCAATATTTTGTAGTTGGCCGTATGCGGTTCTTTTTGGGCGGAGGTTTCTAACATTATGCACGATTTTAGTAAGTCGGGCCTGCGGGCAGCGAGACGCATCGCCACAAAACCACCCATGGAAAGCCCAGCAAAATGCACTTTGCCAAGCTTTAGGGTTTCTATTAACTTGGCTGCATCGTCGGCCAGGGTATCCATGTCATAGCCCGATTCGGTCACCTCAGATTTACCTTGGCCGCGGTGGTCAAAGGATACAATTCTGTAGGCCGATTTGAAATATTCTACTTGTTTGTGAAATAGGTGCGTGCTCCAAAGTAAGCCATGAGAGAATACGATGGTTTCGGGGCCATCGCCTTGTATTTCGTAATAAATATCGCAGTCGTTTATTCTAATGGTAGGCATGTTAATTAGGTTATTTGCCAAAATTAGAGCAAATTTTGCTTACCTATATCAGTTATTTCGTTTTGTTATTGAGCGGTCTATTTTTGATATTAACTGCTTAGTATTTAGTAGCTTGAACTATTTTTTGAGTTCATTCCAAGTTTTTAGTAGGTCTTCACCAAGTGGCTTGGTGTCGATTGGCTGCGGGGCTTTTTGAATGTTGGCCAATCGCTTTTTTGTCATGGGGTGCGTACTCAGATATGCCGGTATGCTCATGCCAGTTTTTTGTTCTTCTTTTTGTAATATTTGCATTAAACCTACCATGCCTTGGCTGTCTAACTTATTGTGGCTCATCACTTCTAGGCCTTTTAGGTCTGCTTCGGTTTCCATGTTTCGACTATACGATAAACCCGCAATGCTGTGTGCTTTGTCAAAGGCGAAGTCTAGCATGCCGCCTGCATCGCCAAATATTAAACCTAAAAATATTTTTCCCGAAAATTCCCTGCCCATGTTCTTGAGGCTGTGTTTGTTTTTAATATGCGAAACTTCATGGCCCAGAAGTGCCACTAGTTGTTCTGGTTTTTGAAGTTTGTCTAACATTTCGGTGTATACCACCACATGCCCACCAGGCAATGCAAAAGCATTAACTTGGTTGTCATCAATAACCGTAAATTTCAGTGGGTATTTAGTCTCAAAATCAATGTTTTGGGCAAACTGAGTTAGGGCTTTACTTTTCTTTTTATCTATTTTTTCATTGGCTATGAAGGATTCATATACTTTTTCGCCAAACTGAACTTCATACGCCATGGGTAAAGAAAGCACAGCTTGCTCTGCCATCCAGGGAAGTACAAAAACATATACACTAATCAATGCTGATGAAACCAAAATCATTAAAACTATTGCCCCTGATAGCCCGGAGTTTACCAATTCGTTTGCAAAAGCGGTAAAACCTTCTTTTCTTTTCGGAAGAGCGTGGCTTACCTGATTGGCAAATGCCGTGTGGTCTGTGTATTCTATACTTTGAAACGGGAAGGTACCAAACTGCAAAGTGGTTTTGCCCACACCTTTAAATTCAGAATGGCTCACCAAATTTACAGGCCAACTTTGGCTAGTTAAGCCGTCGGGGCTGACTATTATAGATTTAGTTGTGACATCATAAGCCAATTCACACGGATAGGGATTGCTGGTTTTCCCGTCAAAATAAACTCCTCTTTCCATTTTTTTAGATCAAGTCAATATCTAACCACGAGGCCAAATCTTCGCCTGTAGCATCTTTGTAATCTTCTTCGGTTTGCACAATAGCATCGGGGTTAAAAGTACCCTCAACGAGTAGTTTTTCTGCCAAATATTTGAACGTACGAACCTGTACAAATGGAAACGCTAAGCCAAGTGTGAATACCAATAAGATATAGTTAACGATAAATAGTTCGAAGAAATCGCCACCTGTCATTTTAGATTCTACACGGTGAAGGTAGTCGTTTTGCTCTATCGTAATGTTATTTATGTAATAGTTATACAGGTCTTTGGTATACCAAAAACTGTAAATTCCGAAGGTAATTAGAGAAAGGAAGATGCCTTTCAAATGTATAACAAACAGCTCAGAACCCTCTCCTTCATAGTCAAATTTAACATCTCCAAACCTGATGTTTGATATCATGTATTTTCTGATACGAGTAGTAAACCAAGGCGAATAGATGCCAATCGTGAGGATAGAAAGGATACTTCCAATAATCCATTCAGAAAACAATTCGGTGATTTGGCCGCGGTAGCCAAAGTGTATGTTTCGCCAAGTGGTACGTGAAAGTCTATAGCGGTAGCTGCCATGAAGTGCTATTGGGACCAATAAAAACAAGCCTGAATATAAAAATATGACAGCTAAAACAAGTTGCTGATTGTATGCCAGACTAGCATAAATTCCAAAAAATACGATAGCCGCAACCAATAGTTTTATAAATCCTTTGAAGAGTTCTTTGCCATTTCCTAAAAAGGCAAACGGACTATCCGCAAATTCGGTGTTTTCGTATAAATATTTGAGTTTCGAACATTTGGCCCAAGGATAATATAGGCCAAGGGTAACTATCGTCAATAAGAAATTAACAAATACAATGGAAAAGTACGCTGATCCTTTTCCTTTGAAAAAAAAACGATGTGGTTGAGTTTCGATGTAGTTTTCTTCGCTATTCATATTTGCTTGTACGGTAAGAGTAGTGTTTAGGTATTTGTATAAATGTCTTATAATAATTCTCTTAAAAAGAATATTAATTCAAGTTAAGTTTGTTTTTATTTATTTTCTCAAAAAAAAACAAAAAATGTATCAAATACTGATTTAAAGGTAAAGTTTATGAGAGGTTAAGGTTGAAAAGCTAAAAAAACGGTTTTCTTATTTTAGCCTTACATACAATTTTTATATTCTTACCACTTCTCCAGTTTTTACCGATTCATCACAAGCAAAAGCTACTTCTAGGCTGCTTACGGCATCTTGAATGTGGTCGGTAAGGTCTTTGTCTTCTAAAATAGCGTTTAAAAAATAAGTTTGCTCTCTTTTGCAAAGCTCATTGTGGTCGGGCTCATCAGTAAGATCTATCCACTCGTCTTTTCTGGTGAAATTATTTGCAGCGTCAATGTCTGCATAGTGCACTTTTAGCGACTCAGTTTTGGTGTGGGCATCTACATTGTCTGACTGCCCGGCTTTAGCGGCATCTTTGGCCACTATTGAAACACAACCTTTTGGTCCGATTACATCTTTTACAAAAAACGCAGTTTCAGACATCATTGGTCCCCAACCGGCTTCATACCAGCCCACAGAGCCATCCTCAAATCTAATTTGTAGCTGTCCATAATTGTAGTTTCCGTCCGGAATATCGTCGGATAAGCGTGCTCCTATGGCACTCACCCACACGGGTTTTGAGCGTGTCATCTGACACATGACATCTATATAATGTACGCCACAGTCTACAATCGGGCTAAGACTTTTCATGAGGTTACGGTGTACATTCCACATAACACCGTGACTTTGCTGATTGAGGTTCATTCGCATCACCAAGGGTTTTCCCATGGTTTGAGCCACTTCTACAAATTTCTCCCAAGATGGGTGGACCCTTAAAATGTAGCCAATAACCAGTTTTTTATTTAACCGCAATGCTGTTTCCGCTACTTTTTTGGCTCCTGCTACAGTATCTGCCAATGGTTTTTCTATAAATACGTGGCAGTCTGCATTTAGTGCTGTAAGTGCAAAGGCCTCGTGAGTATCGGGGTAGGTGGAAATACATACGGCATCTGGTTTGGTTTCTGCAAGGGCAACTTCATAGTCTGCAAATAGGGGGTAGCTTCCTCCAAGTTTTTCGTTTAGCGTTTCTTTGCTTTTACCGGTAGAAACTATGCCGCATATCTCAAATTCATCCATTTGGTGATAAGCAAGAGCATGTGCTGTTCCCATGTTTCCACATCCTACTACCAGTACTCGTATTTTTTTCATCCCCTTTGTTTTTTAGTTTTCTACTTCTATTTCGATAGCTTCAGTATCTGCTTCGTAGGTTTTCACTACGTGTACTATAGATGCATACGAATTCTCCATGGCTTTTTTCAGGTCTTGGTTGTTCATCCAAACTACTTCCTCTATACCTTCGTCATGTTGTGGCTTCATTTTTTTATCTGAAATAGACTTCAGACTGTACCATTTGGTTTGTTTCAAGGCTATTTTTCCTTTAATGGAATAGGTATGCCAAGTCGTGCATATTTTTTTATCTACTTTTACTTTAACACCACATTCTTCTTCTACTTCTCTTTTGGCGGTTTGTTTTGATTTTTCACCCTGATCTGCTTTTCCTTTGGGTAAATCCCAAAAACCTAGTCTTTTAATTAGCAGCTTTTCGTCTTTATCATTAGTAGCTATTCCCCCAGCAGCTTTTATATGAATGAAATTTTTCTTAAGTTCTTTTTTTGTTTTTGCTTCGTCCGAAACCATAAAAACTATTGACCTTAAACCTTCAATTTTGTTTTTCTGAAGATAAGATATAAAACGGATTAAGTTTTTATTATCAATGTTTTTAATCAGGATTTGCCCACTAAGTTCAGTAAACTCGACTAGGTCCTCGTGGAGGTCAAATTTGGCATCAAATTTGGCGAAGTCATTAGAAATCTGAATGGTGTTTTCGGCGATGTTAAGCGGGATATTGTTTACAAATAGAATCATAATGTTAATTTAAGTGACAAAATTAAGGCATTAAAATAAAATTATACCTTTCTAAGATTAATTTTTGCAAACATCCCCATTTGTTTTTTAAAAAATTTGTTACTTTGCAATCAAATCAGTTCAGATGACTTAAAGTTAGTTATCAAAATCTTTAATGGAAATATTTCTCATATTTTTTCTAATTCTACTTAATGGTATGTTTTCAATGGCCGAAATAGCCTTGGTATCATCCCGAAAAACTAAATTAGAAATTGCCGCTAAAAACGGAAACAAAAAGGCACATGCAGCTTTATTGCTCGCAAACTCTCCTGGTAAATTTCTCTCTACTGTTCAAATTGGTATTACTTTAATTAGTATTCTAACCGGTATTTTCTCCGGTGATACTTTTAAGGGATATATTATGCCATTTTTTGAGCAGTTTGATGCTTTGAAACCTTATTCAGAGGGCGTATCTGTATTTTTTATCACGCTTATGGTTACTTTCGTTACCTTGATTTTTGGTGAATTAGTACCCAAAAGGATAGGAATGGCGAAAGCTGAAGAGATCGCGATGATAGCGGTCAAGCCCATGAACGTGATGTCAATAATCACATCTCCTTTTATTTGGCTTTTAAGTAAAACATCAGATCTTATTTTTAAAGTTTTGGGACTTACCGAAAACGACAATTCGGTTACTGAAGAAGAAATCAGAACCCTGATGCAAGAAGGTGCAAGTGGTGGAACAATTGAAGAGATTGAGCACGAGATAGTTCAGAATGTTTTTCATTTGGGAGATAGAAAAATTACATCTTTGATGACCAATATCAACGAAGTGACATTTCTTGATATTGACGACGACTTTATTGATAATAAAGTTAAAATTATTACAAAGAAACATTCGGTTTATCCTGTTTGTCAAGACGGCATAAATGACATGCGAGGTTTACTATATATCAAAGATCTTCTAGGAAAAAATATGGATGAAGAGCTTCAGATTCTTGAAAAGAATCTTCGTCCGCCACTATATATTCCTGAAAATAACCATGCCTATCAAGTCCTTGAGAAGTTTCAAGAAGAAAGAATTCATTTTGGGGTAATTGTTGATGAATATGGAAATGTGGTCGGAATTGTAACCATGAATGATATTTTGGATGCATTAGTAGGAGACATATCCGAAACCAATGAGTTCGAATTTGAGATTTTTGAACGTGAAGACGGAAGTTATTTGATAGATGCTTCACTTCCATTTGACGACTTCTTAAATGAATTTGAGATAGAGCTTTCTAATAGAAAAGAATATACCGGCTTTGATACCATGGGTGGCTTTGCCTTAGATATTTTAAAAGAGATTCCTGCCACAGGAGACCATTTTGAATGGAAAAATTTTAAGTTCGAAATTATCGATATGGACAAAAACAGAATCGATAAAATGCTTGTAACTAGGATAGAAGAAGAAGACCAAGAAGAAGAAAAAAAATGACCACAGCACGAAAAATCGCCTCGTTTTTATTAAAAACTAAAGCAGTGAAGCTTAGTCCTGAACAACCTTTTAAATGGAGCTCTGGATGGAATTCTCCCATCTATTGTGACAATAGAATTACGCTTTCGGACGTAGAGGCGAGGACTTTTATTAAAAAAGCACTAGCCAAAGCCATTAAGAAAAACTTTCCGGAGGTGGATTTAATAGCAGGTGTGGCTACTGCGGGTATTGCTCAAGGAGCTCTAGTGGCTGATTATATGAACTTGCCGTTTGCCTATGTACGTCCGAAGCCAAAAGAGCACGGCATGGGAAATCAGATAGAAGGAAAAATAGAGAAAGGTCAAAAAGTGGTGGTTTTAGAGGACTTGATTTCTACGGGAGGTAGTTCTATTAAAGCCGCGGAAGCACTTACAGCACAAGGAATAGAAGTAGTGGGCATGATTGCTATTTTTACCTATGGATTTAAAATTGCGGATGATAATTTCGCAGAAAAAAACCTTAAGTTAGTCACATTAAGCAACTATAACTTCCTCATAGACGAAGCTCTAAAACAAGAGTATGTAAAACCTTCTGATGTGGAATCGTTGAAGAAATGGAGGAGGAATCCTGCTAAGTGGTAAATAGGAAATTTAGAAAATATACTAAAAAAGCAAGTCTACGGACTTGCTTTTTTGCTTTTAAAAATATCTGTGAGGTTATTTTCTTCTCACCCAAACAAGTCGCTACTCAGGTATCGGTCTCCTCTGTCGCAACATATAAATACGATCACCCCTGATTCTAATTCTTGGGCTAATTTAATTGCAGCTGCTGCTTGCCCTCCTGAGCTCATGCCGCCAAAAATAGCTTCTTTTTTTGCTAACAATCGGACATATTTAGTTGACTCTTCCTGCGAAATATCAAAAACTCGGTCTACTCTTTTTGGATCGAATATTTTGGGTAAATATTCCGTTGGCCATCTTCTAATACCAGGTATTGAAGAGCCTTCCGTGGGTTGGCAGCCTACTATTTGAATATCAGGATTTTGTTCTTTTAAAAACATTGAAGTACCCATTATAGTACCTGTAGTACCCATTGAGGCTACAAAATGCGTGATTTTCTGGTCAGTATCTCTCCATATTTCAGGGCCTGTAGTTTTGTAATGAGCCAAAAAATTATCGGGATTTGCAAATTGGTTAAGTTGCAAATAGTCCTCCTTTTGAGACATTTCGTCAGCGTAGTCACGGCAGGCTTCTATTCCTTCTAACAAAATTACTTTGGCACCATAAGCCTCCATTGTAGTTACTCGCTCTTTAGTAGAGTTTGATGGCATAATAAGTTCTATTTCAATACCATATAGGCCCGCTATCATGGCCAAGGCTATGCCTGTATTTCCACTAGTGGCCTCTATGAGTTTCATGCCGGGTTTAATGTCTCCTCGCTCTATGGCACTTTTAATCATGTTGTAAGCCGGCCTGTCTTTTACACTACCGCCTGGGTTATTTCCTTCGAGTTTGGCGTAAATTTTAACCTTAGGGTTTGGATTCAAATGCTGAATTTCAGCTAAAGGTGTGTTACCTATTAAGTCGAGTATGCTTGCCATGTATTATTTTTTATTTCTTGAGTTTATAACCTATTTCAATTGTAAAAGGTGCCTTCCTATTCTTTTTTTAAACAAAAATAGAGATGCTTAATTATTCTGAAACTAAAAAAAATAAAACTTTCACCTTCCAAAATCCATGATTAATCCCATGTTTTTTGATTTTATCTATTGAAAATCCGTTTAAGTCGTGGATTGGTGGTTTTATTAAAAAAAAATTTTATTTTCGCATATCTTCTAATCTTAATCAATAAACTTATGCTTAAAAAACTATTTATGGTTTTGGGCTTTTTTGGTAGCATTTCTTTTGCCAATGCTCAAAGGCCAGCCGCTTCAACTTATAACGCCAACACTAGATTTGAGCAGTTAGGAAGCGTACTTCCCACTCCCAATACCTTTCGTACAGCATCGGGGGCTCCGGGTAAAGACTATTTTCAAAACAAAGCCGACTACGCCATCAAAGCCGAACTTGATGATGTAAATCAAAGAATCGTGGGTTCTGAGGTAATTACCTACACTAACTTTTCTGGGGATGACCTTCGTTACCTTTGGCTTCAGTTAGATCAAAACCTTTTTCAAGAAAACTCTATTAACGCATTGTCTAAAACTGGTGGAGTTAATCCCCAAATGTCTGCCAACCAATTAAAAGGAATGAATTCGCCAAGTTCCGTGAATAGCACCATTAATGCAGATAAAAAGTACGGTTATGACATCAAGTTTGTAAAAGACGTGAAGGGGAACCCACTTCCGTATACAATCAATGGTACTATGATGCGAGTTGATTTGCCGATTGCTCAAAAACCAGGTGTGGCGGTTTCTATCAAAATCGATTGGGAATATAACATTACAGAATATTACGGTAGATCAGGGTATGAATATTTCGAAAAAGATGGAAATTACAACTACTTTATCGCTCATTGGTTTCCACGTATGTGTGTGTATGACGACGTAAGCGGATGGCAAAACAAGCAGTTTTTGGGCCAAGGAGAGTTTACGCTTCCTTTTGGAGACTACAAGGTAGAAATAACTGTGCCTGATGACCACCTTGTAGGTGCCACAGGAGAGTGTTTGAACTATAGCAAAGTATTATCTAAAACGCAGCAACAAAGAATGAAAGATGCCGCGAGTTCAAAAACTCCGGTTATTATAGCAACCCAAGCTGAGGCAGAGAGTAGAATGAAAATTAAAAGTTCTAAAAAGCAAACATGGTCATTTGCAGCTCAAAATGTGAGAGATTTTGCTTTTGCGAGTTCAAGAAGATTTATTTGGGATGCTATGCAAACCGACGTGTATAATAACGGTAGAAAAATTTGGAGTATGTCATTTTATCCAAAAGAAGGAAATCCGCTTTGGGAAAAATATTCAACTCGCGTGGTAGAACATACCTTGAAGTCGTACGGTAATCGTACAATCGAATACCCATATCCAGTGGCTATCTCGTGTCACTCTACAGCAAGGGGTGGTATGGAATATCCAATGATCAGCTTTAACGGTGGTCGTCCGGAAGAAGACGGAACATATTCAGAGGCTACCAAATATGGTATGATTGGCGTTATTATCCACGAAGTGGGGCACAACTTTTTCCCAATGATTGTAAACACAGACGAGCGTCAGTGGTCGTGGATGGACGAAGGCTTGAATACTTTTTGCCAGTATTTGGCAGAAAAAGAATGGGACAAAGACTACCCGGCCAGAAGAGGAGAGCCTCAGGATATTGTTTCTTACATGAAAACAGATCCAAGTCAGCAAGTGCCTATCATGAGTTCATCTGATAACATCATGGCCTTTGGCCCTAATGCGTATGCTAAACCTGCAACTGGTTTAAATATTTTGAGAGAAACAGTGATGGGAAGAGAGCTTTTTGACAAAGCTTTCAAGGAATACGCTCAAAGATGGGCATTTAAAAGCCCAATGCCAGCTGACTTTTTTAGAACTTTAGAAGACGCCTCAAGTGTGGATTTGGATTGGTTTTGGAAAGGGTGGTTTTATACAGTCGAGCCTGTGGATCAAGACTTAGTAGAAGTAGAATGGTTCTCTTTAGATACTCAAAATCCTGAAATATCAAAAGCAGAAGCAAAAGCAGAAAGTGAAGCTAAGAAACAGACCATGAGTACAATTAGAAACAAAACGGATATCCCTCAATCTGTAGTAGAAGCAGATCCTAGTATGAAAGATTTTTATAATTCTTACGATCCGTTCACGGTTTCAGAATCTGATAAAAAGAAATATGAAGCTTATGTAGCCTCACTTTCTCCCGAAGAAAAAACTTTGATAGAAACGGGCATGAACTATTATACCCTTAAAATCAAAAACAAAGGTGGCCTAGTTATGCCTGTGATATTCCAAGCGGAGTACGAAGACGGAACAAAAGAAGATTTTAGATATCCAGCTGAGATTTGGAGATTGAATGATAAGGAGATTTCTAAAACTGTGGCAACCAAGAAAAAAGTTAAGAAGTTTAACTTAGATCCATATTTCCAAATTGCGGATATCGATACCTCAAACAACGTTTTCCCAAGAGAGCCAGAAGCACCAACGAAGTTTCAGTTGATGAAACAACGCTCGTTCACAGCTCCTAAAAACCCAATGCAAATTGCCAATGAAAGCAAAGACGCAGGAGTTGGAAGCAGTGGAAAGAATTAATTTAACAATTTAGAGATATTTGAAAATCCTTCAGCATATAAACTGAAGGATTTTTTTTGCTACGTTATGCAACTAATCCATTTTTCTTTCATCTTTAAATCGAAACCTTTAAATCTGGTTAGTTATTAGTTATCTAGATAAAAATACGGAATTGGTAGAACGCTGCAAACAAGGCAACCCTAAGGCTCAATATGAGCTTTATTCCTTGTATGCAAAAGCTATGTATAATACCGCACTTCGTATTGTTAAGTTTGCAGAAGAAGCCGAAGATGTGCTCCAAGAAGCATTTTTAGATGCTTTTACTAAGTTGGATTCTTTTAGAGCAGATTCCACATTTGGGGCTTGGTTAAAAACCATTGTAGTAAACAAAGCATTGGGTAAACTAAAGCAAAAGAGGCAGTTTTTTGAAGAATTAAATGAGAGCCATTTTAATCAATCTGAAGAAGATTATTCAGGGCAAGAAGATTTTGATGTATCTCAAGTTCAGAAAATCAAAAAAGGAATCTTTGATTTGCCGGACGGCTACCGACTTATTTTGAGTTTATATCTTTTTGAAGGCTATGACCATGGAGAAATAGCCGAAATAATGGGAATCAAAGAGAGTACATCACGAAGCCAGTTTTTGAGGGGAAAACAAAAATTATTAGCATCGCTTTCAGTATAAAACCTATGAAATTAGAAGATTTAATTAAAAAAAATAAAGAACTTTTTGAAGACGAGCTTCCAAAAGGCCTTTGGCAAAACATTTCGAAAGAGGTAAAGCCGAAAAAAAACCTGTGGTTTAGTAGTAAAAATATATTCAGATATGCAGCTGGGTTGTTGATTTGCCTAGGATTTGGGTATTATTTGGGACAAAAAAACATGAACCAAAACACGTATTACACTGCCGATAGAGCGGCTAATACCACTTTGGTTTCTTTTTCGAAAACAATTGAGCAAAAAAGAGAAAAGTTAGATTTTTTGAAAGGAAAAGACCCCGAGCTTTATGCCTCTTTCATGGAAGACTTGTCTCAGCTTGAAGAGAGTTTTAAGTATTTGAAAATAGAATTAGATAATAATCCAAATCAAGATCAAGTGTTGGAAGCCATGAAAGAAAATTTAAAGTTGCAGATAGACCTTTTAAACAAACAAACGCAGATAGCGGAGAAGTTTGAACTTTACCTTTAATTAGTTTTAGAATTCAGAAAAATGAAAAATATAGTAATAATTCTCGGGCTAATTTTATTGCAGAGCTCTGCTTTTGCAATAGATGAAGCCATGATAGAGCAAAAAAAGGAATTTAAATATTCGTTTTCGGCTAAATCGACTGATGTTTTGGATATTTCAAATCATTATGGAGACATCAAAGTGGTTTTTTGGAGTAAAGACGCTGTGCAAACCAATGTCACCGTCACCGCAAATGCTCCAAACAGCAGTATGTTGGAAGAGCTTTTCGGCTCAATAAATATTAGTGGTAAAAAAGTGGGGTCTCAAATTCGTATTAGTACCCTCATTGATAAATCGAGTTCGTTTTCGAGTTGGTCTAGCAAGTCAAAAGGCAAGCCGACAAATTTCAGAATCGACTATTTGATTTATATGCCAGCAGACTTAGAACTCAAACTTTCTAATTCGTTTGGAGAGGTTATTTTGCCTGACTTTAAGGCACCATTGAGCCTGAATTTGAACTATTGCACCCTCGTGGCTGATAACATTCAAAATAGGCAGTCTAGCCTAAATTTAAATTACGGCTCTGCCGATATCGGTACTATTTCTGGTGGAAATATTAATTCCAATTTTATGAATATTAATATCTCTGAAGCTAAAAATATGATATTAAATAATAACCATGGCCGCATTAACGTAAAAACCATGGAAGATCTCGAAGGTATTTTAAATTATTCGAAAGGCTTATTGGGAAATATCAAAGACGAAGTTAAGTTGAAGCTAAATTTCTCTAATAATTTAATAATTAAAAATATAGACGAGCATATTAATAATTTGGAGATTTCGTCTAATTATTCGGATCTCGATTTGCCAATTTCTAACAAATTCAACGGGAGTTTCGATATTAAAACCACCCACGGTACATTTTTGATCAATCCGGCATTGTCTGTAATTTTCTACCGAAATTCAGAAAAAGATAAAAAGACAAGCACGGGTAGGTCTACTTCTAATTTTTACCAAGGGAAAATAGGCACAAACACCCAAAAAGGCAAAATTGTGATAATCTCGAACTACGGCGATGTTAAAATTAAATAAATCAATATTGACCTGTGCTAAGCATAACCAGGGTGCAGGCTTCTATAGTTTCTATTTGCTCCGATTCTAATTCTTTCTCAAATTTAGGATTCTCAGTTCCTGGATTAAAAATCACTCTTCTAGGCTTTAAGTTTTTTATGAAATCATAATATTGCTCTTGGTTTTTTGGGTTCAAATACAAAGTTACGGTGTCTATATCTGATATTTTGCTTGGATCTGTTTCAATCATATGATTCGCTACTTCCCCAGTTTTGTTTCCCAATAATGCAATTTTATTTCCTTTTGAAAGTAGCATATTTGCCGCTTTATAGGCATATCTATCGGCTTTTGTACTTGCACCCAGTACCAATGTTTTATCTTTCATTACTAGTTTTTATTTCTTTTAATTTGAGCTTTCAGCCTCCTTTTACTAATGTTTTTTGAATAAAATAAGTTTCATTTTTTGAATGTAGCCAAACAAAGACTTGGTTCGTTTTAGTTTATAATTTTTAAATGTTATTTTTATTCTAAAATGATTTAAATTTGTTAAAAAAATAAGATTAGATATGTCGATGTTTGATATGATGGGAATGATGGGCAAAGTAAAAGAAATGCAGTCTAAAATGCAGGAAGCCCAAGACAAGTTAAGCGATATCACGGCCGAAGGAGAGTCAGGCGGCGGTATGGTTAAGGCATTGGTAAATGGTAAAAAAGAATTGTTGAATATCGAAATCGAGCCTGAACTAATCAATCCAGCTGATGCGAAAATGTTGTCAGATTTGATAGTAGCAGCGGTAAATAATGCTTTGTCTACAGTAGAGGGAAAAGCCAAAGTAGAAATGGAAAAAGTTACAGAAGGTATTATTCCTAAAATTCCAGGGTTTGATCTTGGTGACATGTTTAAAAAATAAGCATGTTAAAAACCGCAGTTGTTATTCTTAACTATAATGGAAAAGCTTTCCTTGAGCAGTTTTTGCCTTCAGTGTGTTCAAACTGTCCTTCAGGGTCTGTTTTTATTATAGATAATCACTCTACAGATAATTCCATTAATTTTTTGGAGTGTAATTATCCACAAATTGAGATAATTAGATTGCCTGCGAACTTTGGTTTTGCGGGCGGTTATAATCAGGGTTTGGCTCAAATTGAAGCTGAAAATTTCGCATTGATCAATTCTGATGTGGAACTAACTACTAATTGGCTAATACCATTAGAGCAAATTTTAGATTCAAATCCAAATGTTGCGGCTGTTCAACCCAAAATTTTAGATTTTAATAACAAATCTAAGTTTGAGTATGCAGGTGCTGCAGGCGGATTTCTCGATGTATTGGGCTATCCGTTTTGTAGAGGAAGAATCTTTGATGAAGTTGAAACTGACCAAAAGCAGTATGAGCAAACAAACCCAATTTTTTGGGCAACAGGTGCTTGTTTTTTTGTGCGTTCCAAGGTTTTTAATGATTTGAGAGGTTTCGATGCACGATTTTTTGCTCACATGGAAGAAATAGATCTTTGCTGGCGAATTCAAAACAAAGGCTTTGAGATTCTTTACACACCAGAATCCACGGTTTATCATGTAGGTGGCGGAACGCTTCATAAGTCTAATCCTTTTAAAACGTATTTGAATTTTAGAAATAACTTAGCGATGCTTTTCAAGAATTTGCCATTTGTTTGGTTAGTTCCTATTTTGTTTACCAGAATGATTTTAGATGGAATTTCGTCACTGAAGTTTCTGAAAGCTGGGGAGTATGCCAATATTTGGGCGATTATTAAAGCTCACTTTGGGTTTTATAAAATGATTCCCTATTTGATTCAAAAAAGGAATGGCTCATTTTTAGGTTTCAAAAAGCTACATAAAACGTCTATCGTGTGGGACTATTTTGTAAAAGGTAAGAAAACGTTTAACCAATTATGATTAAAATAGGTATAACGGGAGGGATTGGTTCGGGCAAAAGTATCGTCCGTAGGATATTCTCTCATATAGGTTTTCCTACTTATGATGCAGACCAAAGAGCGAAGAGCCTGATGAATTGTAATACTGAAATAGTAGGAGAAATAACCTCACTTTTTGGTTATGGTGCTTACCAAGATGGTGTTTATCAGCGAGAATTTGTTTCAAAACAGGTTTTCTCAAATCCAGACTTACTTTTAAAGCTAAATCAAATTGTTCATCCAGCCGTAAAACTTGATTTTGAAAACTGGGCGAATAACCAAAAAACAGAGATTGTTATTAAAGAAGCTGCAATTATGTCTCGCCAGTCTGGACTTGATAAAATCATTTGGGTGTCTTCTCCCGAAGAGTTGCGAATTAAAAGAATTTTAAAAAGAGATACCCATAGAGGAGAGGAGCAAATCAAAAAGATTATTGCTCAGCAAAAAACAGAAAATGAATTTAAAGAAATTTCGGATTTTGAAATAATCAATGACGAAAAGATTCTACTTATCCCTCAGGTTTTAAAAACAATAAGTACTTTGGGAATTAGTATTTAAACTTAGTTTTCAAAGCTTTAACATTAGCAGCAAGTTCTTTATCTACGCCAATCAAATCATTTATAGTCTGAATAGCATGAATCACCGTGCTGTGGTCTCTTCCACCAAAATGGTAGCCAATAGCTTTCAGTGACAGAGAAGTCATTTCTTTGGCTAGATACATAGCCACTTGCCTAGGCAATACCACTTCTCTAAGTCTAGTTTTACCTTTGATATCGGCAATTTTGATTTCAAAAAAACTGGTTACTTCTTCAATGATTTTATCGATAGATATCACTTTTTGGCTTTCTTCTACAATACTTTTCACCCTAAATTTGGCCATATCAAGGTCAATCTTCCTCTTTGTAAGCGAAGAGTCGGCTATAAGCGAAATCACTACGCCTTCTAATTCTCTTACATTGGAGTCAATGCAATGAGCTAAATATTCCACGACTTCGTCATCCATTTCTGCCATTTCTTCTTCCACTTTGTTTTGGATGATGGCAATTCTGGTTTCAAGGTCCGGTGCTTGAATATCGGTAGTTAAACCCCATTTAAATCGAGACAAAAGCCTGTCTTCCATACCCGAAAGTTCTCTTGGAGATCTATCAGAGGTCATCACTATTTGTTTACCCGATTGATGTAAATGGTTAAAAATATGGAAAAATGTTTCCTGTGTTTTTTCTTTTCCTGATAAAAACTGAACGTCATCTAAAATCAAAACATCAACTTGCATATAAAATGCCATGAAATCTTGAAGACTATTTTCTCGAATGGAATTAATAAATTGGCTGGTAAACTTCTCAGAGGACACATAAAGTACAAACTTCGGAGTTTCGCTTTGTGATTCTATGTAGTTTCCAATGGCCTGTACTAGATGGGTTTTTCCTAAACCAACACCACCATATATCATAAGTGGGTTAAAAGATGTCGTACTTGGTTTTTGAGCCACAGCATAACTGGCTGCACGAGCCAATCTGTTACAGTCTCCTTCCACAAAGTTTTCGAATGAATAGCTTTTATTTAAAAAAGATTCGTGTTGGGCGTCCGTCAGTGCCTTGAAATCAAACGGATTTTTTAGATTAGTTGGCGGGTCTTGCTTATTCTTAAAACCGCCGTTGTAATATTCTTTTTTGGGAGGCTCTACAATTTTTAGTGGTGTCACTTGTGCTTTTGGTGCACCTCGGTCTATAATAATAGAATATTCAAGTTGTCCGTCTTTCCCTATAGCGAAATCAAGTGCTTTTCTTAGTACCTTAACATAATTGTCTTCTAACCATTCATAAAAAAACTGACTTGGAACCTGAATAATAAGTCTTTTATTGATCAGTTTATAGGGTACAATAGGTTCAAACCAAGTTTTAAAACTTTGCTCAGTGATATTTTCACGTATCACCTTAAGGCAATTCTGCCATACACTCACTACATCGTTTTGAACCAGGGTTTCCAAATTATTAAAGTATTATTTCTTTTATGTTAGACTCAGATTTGTTTTTGGGGTTACAAAAATATAAAAAATAAGTGGTTTAGAAATCATAAAAATGAATTATTGTTTTAAACTTTTATTGTAGGTTTTCTGCAAACTTCAAAAAGTTCAAGTACGCCTGTTACCTATTAATATTATCGATAAATATAAACTTAGAAAAGTTCAATAAAAAAAATGTGAACTTAGATAAAAATGAATAATTTTGTTCTTGAATTTCAAAAAATATGATACTGAAAAAATATCTGTCCTCTATTATTGCATTTGTTGTATTATTTTTAGTTAGTCAGACAAAGTTGTCATTTCTGTTGCATCCTCAGGTGTGGTTGATATTCGCTTTTTTCTTTTCGCTAGATTTTTTAATAAAAATTTTAGTAGAGCAAGGAATGGCCAATAAAAGAGAAAACTTTATCCAATTTTACCTTTCTACCATTGTTTTGAGGTTTATTTTGCTCTTAATTTTTATTGCTTTTGGTCTTTATCAATATCCTGAGCAGAAGAACTTATTCGTCGGTAACGTTTTTGTATTATATTTATTTTTTACATTTTTTGAAATTTCAGTTATACTTCGTAAATTGCGACGTTTTTGATAAACAGACAGAATAGTTAAAGAATTTTAATAATAAAACATGTTTAAGTACATATTTACAATTTTTGTTTCGGTATTTTTATTTGGCTCACCAGCTTTTGCACAGCACGAAGAAGCCGTTCACACTGAATCATCGCATGAGCAAACTCATGAAGAAGAAAAATTTGATATTGGAAGCATGATCATGCACCACATATCTGACGAACATGGTTGGGAATTTACACACTCAGTTAAACTTCCATTGCCAGTCATATTATACACGGCAGATAGAGGTTTAGAATTATTCTCGTCATCTAAGTTAGATCATGGTCAAGTTTATAATGGGTATAGAAATGATCACGAGCATATTGTAAGAATCAACGAGGACGGTTCTGTTAATGAGGCTGTTCATCCAATGGATTTTTCGATAACCAAGAATGTAGCAACCTTGATGATAGGAGCGTTACTTTTGTTATTGATTTTTACTGCAGTTTCAAAAGGATATACCACTAATAAAGGAAAAGCACCAAAAGGAATTCAGTCGTTCATGGAGCCTTTGATCGTGTATATGAGAGACGAAGTAGTTAAGCCGTCAATAGGTAAAAATTATGGGAAGTATTTCCCTTACTTGTTAACATTGTTTTTCTTCATCTTTATTAATAACCTTTTAGGTTTATTGCCAGGTGGAGCTAACTTAACGGGTAATATTGCAATTACTTTAGTTTTGGCATTAATTTCGTTTTTGATTACAAACCTTTCTGCTAACAAATATTATTGGAAACACATATTACTTCCTGATACTCCTAAATGGATGTGGGCGATTATGATTCCAGTAGAGGTTGTGGGTGTTTTGATGAAGCCATTATCGTTAATGATACGACTTTTTGCAAACATTACAGCAGGTCACATCATTATGTTGAGTTTGTTTGGTTTGATATTTATTTTTAAAAATTGGGCAGTAGCACCAGCAGTAGGAGTTTTTGCATTATTTATGAGTGCTATTGAACTTTTGGTTGCATTTTTACAAGCCTTTATTTTTACGCTGTTGACTTCAATGTATATTGGAAGTGCCATAGAAGAGCATCACGCAGATCATTAATTAAAAATATTCTTTGCTAGTCCCTGTAGCGAAGCTTTACAATTAAAATTTTCTTGAGGGAAGAAAAAAATAATATATTATGTCTTTATTGAACATTATCTTACAAGCAGTAGCAGACGGTAAAGGTCTTGCAGTTATGGGTGCAGGTATCGGAGCTGGTTTAGCCGCTATCGGTGCTGGTCTTGGTATCGGTAAAATCGGTGGTAGTGCAATGGAAGGTGTTGCACGTCAGCCAGAAGCTGCTGGTAAAATCCAGTCAATGATGATTATCATCGCTGCCTTGATTGAGGCCGTAGCTCTTTTTGCTGCTGTAATTTGTCTTTTGATTTCATTCAAAATGGCTTAATCCATTTGAGGAATCTGAAATCCCAACATTATTCACATTAGGTGTTAATGTTGGGTTTCTTTAGTTACTAATTATTATCTATAATATTTTTAAAAAAAACATGGAATTATTAAATCCGAGCCCGGGTCTTTTGTTTTGGCAATTAGTTGTTTTTGGTTCGTTAGTTTTTCTTCTTTGGAAATTCGCTTGGAAAGGTATCATCGCTGGTTTAAAAGAACGTGAAGGTGATATCGAATCGGCGTTAAGAATGGCTGAGGAAACTAGAGCCGAGATGGCTAAACTTAAATCAGATAACGAAACTTTGGTTGCTGAAGCAAGAAAAGAAAGAGATTCAATCATTAAAGAGGCTAAAGAGGCTTCTGAAAGAATGATTTCTGAAGCTAAAAGTCAGGCAGTTACTGCAAGTAACAAAGTAATGGAAGATGCTAGAGAGGCATTGGCTCAAGAAAGAGTGGCTATGATTAGTCAAGTTAAAAAGGAAGTTGCGACACTCTCTATTGAAATTGCTGAGAAAGTAATGAGAAAAGAATTGTCAGATAAAAAATCTCAACAAACTTTTGTTTCTGAATTAATATCAGATGCAAAATTAAATTGATCCAAAAGATTAAAAAATAAGTATATATGTCAGAATCAGTTGTAGCTTACCGTTATGCCAAGGCATTGATTGACTTAGCGAATGAGCAGGGAGTAGTTAAAGAGGTTAACGAAGACATGTCGTTTTTTGAACAAATATGTAAAGAAAATGATAATTTCGTTGCTGTTATGGCTAATCCTATCGTAAGACATGATAAGAAATTGAATATTTTAAAAAAAATATTTGAAAATAATGTAAATAAAGTGACTTTTACGATTTTTGGTGTCTTAACTAAAAAGAACAGGGAAAAACTTATTTACCCAATAGCAAAAGAGTTTCAAAAACTTTATAACCTTCAGACGGGTGTAGAAGTTATATCTGTAACCTCAGCAGTAGAACTGACAAATGATCAAAAAGAACAATTTAAGAAGATTGTTGCTGAAGTTACAAAAAGAGATATTATATTGAACGAAAATATAGACGAGAGCTTAATAGGCGGATATGTACTACGAGTAGGAGATACCCAAATTGACACTAGCGTTAAAAAGAAATTGAATGAGCTGAAGTTAGCTTTAGCATAAAAAGTATTAGTTTTCATGGCTATAAAGTTGAGAAAGGCCTCCGTGATTTCGGAGGTTTTTTCTTTTTTAGTGTTTTTGTTTTTTTTTCAATCAAACAAAAAATAGAGAATTAGGCGTTTTTTTGTATTCTAAATAAGTGAAGACCTATACTTCTAACTCTCCTTAATTGTCTTCTAAGTTTTTTAAATCTTGACTGTCCGACACCTCGTTTTAAAGATGCTCCTGGAGTGTTAATATTTTCATTATCGATAAAGCTTTAGATATTATTTTAATTGTTCTTCATTATTCTTGATTTTGTTATTAAGGATTTTAAATATACTAATTAACTTTTCGCTAACAGTAACTTTTACCTCTACTACTAAAGCACCTTTTCGTTCTTTAGCAGCGTTGTTAGTTAAGCATAGTAAATGCTTCTCCATTTAATAGACATGTTTTATCTATAGAAAGAGGTTGTCTTAAATTTTTTGGACACAAAATACAAGATTGAGCATGCTAAATCTATTGACAGCTATTAAAGTTACTTTAATGTGTTGGGTATTTTTCTTCTTAATATTTACCTTCTAATTGCTAGAATTTGCCGAGGGTTTTACACAAATTTGAGCGATGTTAAATAATTACTTTTAAAAAGTCCCTGAATTCAGATGATATTATAATTCCATTTGCTTACGTATTTCAATTACCATAATTTGTTTTTCTCGAACTATTATTTATACATTTCCTTATTATAATGTTTAAAAAACATATGGCTTATCCCTCAAAGCAAAATTCCGAAAGCTTTCCTCTTCAAAATTGTATTTCGACTCTAATTTTTGACTTCAAATTCATTGGGAATTGAATTAAGTTCAGTTATGTAAATATTATCCGTATTGTCAACTCTAACTAAATCATAATATTCGAATTGTCCTTTCGGTTAATAGTTTGGATAAAATCTTGAATCATTAAATATTTTTTTACTCAAAAGAAATATGAAATTTCATGCCCTCTGCTTTTGTTTGATCCGATATTACGCAAAAAGTGGCGAGTTAAAGAATAGGATTAAATAAAGAAGGTTTATAGAGATATGAAGTATTTAAAAATGTAAGTAATTGGGGTTAAGTAAGTTTAATAAAAGGGGTAAAAAAGATATGCAAGTATAATTTGGAAATGCGGAAAAGTAAGTGGTATCTTTGCACTCCCAAAACGGCAGAGGCCTTGGAGTTAAAGCGGAAAGAGGGAAATAAAGTTCATAATAATTCTTAAATTTTTTTCTCTTAAAATTTGGAATGTAAAAAAAGGTTATTACCTTTGCACCCCGGTTGAGAGATAGGGAAAAAATAAGGAGCTATTAGATAGCACAAGTTCACGATATAGAGTGGAATAAAGTTCATTAACTTGTTGGGGATATAAACAAAGAAATTATACTAAGAATTTAAGTTAGGAGATCTTTTCGTATTAAAGTAATTTACTATGGAGAGTTTGATCCTGGCTCAGGATGAACGCTAGCGGCAGGCTTAATACATGCAAGTCGAGGGCCTAGCAATAGGACCGGCGAACGGGTGCGTAACGCGTATGCAACCTACCTGTATCAGGGGGATAGCCCTAGGAAACTGGGATTAATACCGCATAATAATAGGAATGGCATCATTTTTATTTGAAAGATTTATTGGATACAGATGGGCATGCGTAGGATTAGCTAGTTGGAGTGGTAACGGCACACCAAGGCGACGATCCTTAGGGGCTCTGAGAGGAGTAACCCCCACACTGGCACTGAGATACGGGCCAGACTCCTACGGGAGGCAGCAGTAGGGAATATTGGGCAATGGAGGCAACTCTGACCCAGCCATGCCGCGTGCAGGAAGACGGTCCTCTGGATTGTAAACTGCTTTTGAATGGGAAGAATGTGCTCCTTGCGAGGGGTAATGACGGTACCATTAGAATAAGCCACGGCTAACTACGTGCCAGCAGCCGCGGTAATACGTAGGTGGCGAGCGTTATCCGGATTTATTGGGTTTAAAGGGTGCGTAGGCGGCTTAGTAAGTCGGTGGTTAAAGGTAGTCGCTTAACGATTTTACATGCCACCGATACTGTTGAGCTTGAGTTATTTGGAGGCAGCTAGAATTTCCGGTGTAGCGGTGAAATGCATAGATACCGGAAGGAATACCAATTGCGAAGGCAGGTTGCTACAAATATACTGACGCTGATGCACGAAAGCGTGGGGATCAAACAGGATTAGATACCCTGGTAGTCCACGCCGTAAACGATGATTACTAGTTGTTGGGTTTTCGGACTCAGTGACCAAGGGAAACCGATAAGTAATCCACCTGGGGAGTACGCCGGCAACGGTGAAACTCAAAGGAATTGACGGGGGTCCGCACAAGCGGTGGAGCATGTGGTTTAATTCGATGATACGCGAGGAACCTTACCTAGGCTAGAATGTGAGCGAATTATTCAGAGATGGATAAGTCAGCAATGACGCGAAACAAGGTGCTGCATGGCCGTCGTCAGTTCGTGCCGTGAGGTGTTGGGTTAAGTCCCGCAACGAACGCAACCCCTATTGTCTGTTGCCATCAGGTTATGCTGGGGACTCAGGCAAGACTGCCTACGCAAGTAGAGAGGAAGGAGGGGACGACGTCAGGTCATCATGGCCCTTACGCCTAGGGCGACACACGTGCTACAATGGTTGGTACAGAGTGCAGCGAGCTAGCAATAGTAAGCGAATCACAAAAAGCCAATCACAGTTCGGATTGGGGTCTGCAACTCGACCCTATGAAGCTGGAATCGCTAGTAATCGCATATCAGCCATGATGCGGTGAATACGTTCCCGGACCTTGTACACACCGCCCGTCAAGCCATGGGAGTTGGGTAGACCTGAAGCGGAAGGTAAAAGACTTCGTTAGGGTAGAACTAGCGACTGGGGCTAAGTCGTAACAAGGTAGCCGTACCGGAAGGTGTGGCTGGAACACCTCCTTTTTAGAGATAATCGGTCGCAAGATTGATGAAATAAACAAAGGAAGGGTCTTGAAGACTAAAAAAAGGTATAATGGAGAGTTTATATTCCCACCGACAAGTTATGTTGGTATAGTAGCGATATTATATCACAATTTTAGTGGTTTTGTAGGAATACAACGAACTAGAGGAACGTACATTGACATGATGGAAAAGACTGAGAAAAGAAATAACGAGAGTTAGATAAGGGCGTACAGAGGATGCCTAGGGTCTCAGAGGCGAAGAAGGACGTGATAAGCTGCGATAAGCTTTGGGGAGGTGCACACAACCGTTAATCCAAAGATTTCCGAATGGGGCAACCCTCTCATCTGAAGGATGAGAATTTATACTAAGTATAAAGGCGAACGTGGGGAACTGAAACATCTAAGTACCCATAGGAGAAGAAAACAAGAGTGATTCCGTAAGTAGTGGCGAGCGAACACGGACCAGCCCAAACCTAGCATGTTACGGCATGTTAGGGGTTATAGGACTGCATTTAGAAATAGATTTTAAGTTGAACAGGATGGGAAACCTGACCGTAGAATGTGAGAGTCATGTAAACGTAAAGAATCTAGGACGAGCAGTATCCTGAGTAGGTGGGGACCGGTGAAATCCCCTCTGAATTCGGCAGCACCATCTGCCAAGGCTAAATACTCCTGAGACACCGATAGTGAACTAGTACTGTGAAGGAAAGGTGAAAAGCACGGGGAGTACCCGGGTGAAATAGAACCTGAAACTGTACGCCTACAAGCGGTCGGAGCTACTTTGTGTAGTGACGGCGTGCCTTTTGCATAATGATCCTACGAGTTACTTTATCGAGCGAGGTTAAGTTTTTAAGGAACGTAGCCGAAGCGAAAGCGAGTCTGAATAGGGCGAGTAGTTCGATGGAGTAGACGCGAAACCTAGTGATCTACCCATGGTCAGGTTGAAGGTTGGGTAAGACCAACTGGAGGACCGCACCGGTATACGTTGAAAAGTGTTCGGATGAACTGTGGGTAGGGGTGAAAGGCTAATCAAACTGGGAAATAGCTCGTACTCCCCGAAATGTATTTAGGTACAGCGTCGGCGTTGAGTCTTATCGAGGTAGAGCTACCGATTGGATGCGGGGGAGTCACATCCTACCAAATTCAGACGAACTCCGAATGCGATAAGATATAGCCGGCAGTGAGGGCTCGGGTGCTAAGGTCCGAGTCCAAGAGGGAAAGAACCCAGAACTACTGCTAAGGTCTCTAAATTTATACTAAGTTGAACAAAGGAAGTCTGACTGCCGAGACAGCCAGGATGTTTGCTTGGAAGCAGCAATCATTTAAAGAGTGCGTAACAGCTCACTGGTCGAGCGGGGCGGGCATCGATAATAAGCGGGCATAAAGTATAATACCGAAGCATAGTCAAAGTAGCAATACTTTGGGTAGGGGAGCATTCTGTATGCAGCGAAGATATTCCTTGAGGAGTGTTGGAGCGTACAGAAAAGCAAATGTAGGAATAAGTAGCGATAATGAATGTGAGAACCATTCACACCGAAAGACTAAGGATTCCTCCGCTACGTCAATCAACGGAGGGTTAGTCGGCCCCTAAGGATAATGCGAGAGCAGAAGCCGATGGGAATCAGTTTAATATTACTGAACCAGTGTATACTTCGAAGTGGGGACGGATTTTAAAGCTTCATACGTAGAGACGGAATTCTGCGTTGAGATGCGTCTTCGGACAAGTCGAATGAGGGGATAAGGTTCCAAGAAAAGCCAATAAGAATAGGTATATACTGACCGTACCGCAAACCGACACAGGTAGTCGAGGCGAGAAGCCTAAGGTGCTCGAGTGAATCACGGCTAAGGAACTAGGCAAATTAACCCTGTAACTTCGGGATAAAGGGAACCAGCAGCAATGTTGGTCGCAGAGAAATGGCCCAGGCGACTGTTTAACAAAAACACATGGCTATGCGAAGATTAATGTCGACGTATATGGCCTGACACCTGCCCGGTGCTGGAAGGTTAAGAGGGGATGTCATCGCAAGAGAAGCATTGAATCGAAGCCCCAGTAAACGGCGGCCGTAACTATAACGGTCCTAAGGTAGCGAAATTCCTTGTCGGGTAAGTTCCGACCTGCACGAATGGTGTAACGATCTGGGCACTGTCTCAGCCGTGAGCTCGGCGAAATTGTAGTGACGGTGAAGATGCCGTCTACCCGCCACGGGACGGAAAGACCCCGTGAACCTTTACTATAGCTTAGCGTTGTGACTGGATATTTGATGTGTAGGATAGGTGGGAGACTTCGATGCTGCGTCGCCAGGCGTAGTTTAGTCAACGTTGAAATACCACCCTTTGAATATCTGGTTCCTAACCCCGAACGGGGGACATCGCTTGGTGGGTAGTTTGACTGGGGTGGTCGCCTCCAAAAGAGTAACGGAGGCTTCCAAAGGTTCCCTCAGCACGCTTGGTAACCGTGCGTTGAGTGCAATAGCAAAAGGGAGCTTGACTGTGAGACCTACAAGTCGAGCAGGATGGAAACATGGGTATAGTGATCCGGTGGTTCTGCATGGAAGGGCCATCGCTCAAAGGATAAAAGGTACTCCGGGGATAACAGGCTGATCTCCCCCAAGAGCTCATATCGACGGGGAGGTTTGGCACCTCGATGTCGGCTCGTCACATCCTGGGGCTGGAGAAGGTCCCAAGGGTTCGGCTGTTCGCCGATTAAAGTGGCACGCGAGCTGGGTTCAGAACGTCGTGAGACAGTTCGGTCCCTATCTGTGGTGGGCGTGGGAAGTTTGAGGGGCTCTGATTTTAGTACGAGAGGACCGAATTGGACATACCGCTGGTGTATCTGTTGTCTTGCCAAGGGCACGGCAGAGTAGCTAAGTATGGACGGGATAAACGCTGAAAGCATCTAAGTGTGAAACCCACCTCAAGATGAGACTTCCATAGAGGAACGTTGGAGACGACGACGTAGATAGGCTACAGGTGAAAGTGCAGTAATGTATGCAGCCGAGTAGTACTAATGAACCGATAAACTCTCACTTTTTTAATTTTCAGTCTTTTCTATTGGCAATGTGTTACAAGCAATTGTAGTACAGAGCAATGTCAAAAATATTAAAAGCTTCTAAAGAGATTTAGAAACTATTGAAGACCTTCATGGTGTCAATAGGGAGGGCGATGCGACGTTTCGCCGGTGCGACGAATCGCAACACATCTTCCCATTGAGAAATGAAAGGTACTAAAGACCTTCATGGTGTCAATAGGGCGGGTGAACACCTCTTCCCATTTCGAACAGAGCAGTTAAGCCCCGCACCGCCGATGGTACTTGGATCAAACCCGGGAGAGTAGGTAGATGCCAGTTATTTATTGAAGAACAAAGACCTCAACAGAAATGTTGGGGTTTTTTTGTGCCCAAAAACTACTGCGATTTTTTTTAATGGGTCAAGCAAAAAAGTTGGGGGGAGTTAGGCGTATATTTTTTGTAGTCTGAATAAGAAAAAACTTATATCTCTAACCCCTCTAAATTGTCTTCTTAATCCTTTTATCTTCGCATTGAAAGATTCTGCTGAAGCATTAGTACTTCTATTATCAAAATAGTTTAGGATATTTTCGTAGTTGTTCTATATTGTTCTTGATATTGTTTGAAAGGATTTTATCCCTGATTTCTCTACTTCATTGTACCACAATGCTAGTTTTTTAAATGCTACTAACCTTTCCTTACTCTTTGAGAAAATTAGGGATAAACTTTGGCTTATATTATAGGCTTCTTCTAGGTCGGGATACTTTCTAAATAAAATTTCTGCCCTATGGTTTTGTGAAGGCGACCAATTATGTATGCTTTTAAAAAGTATATGCCGACTTCTTACTAATAATTGCTTGGTGGTATCACCGTTTTCTAAAATTTCGGCAATGTATCGTTTGCCTAATTCTTTTGCTAGTTCAATTTCTTTGTTTTCTTGTTCAATCGCATTCCATCTGTGACTAATACGTATTTCTTGAACAGCTTCAGATGCTAATTGCTGGATATGAAATCTATCTGGAACAAGTTTTGCTCTTGGAAAGCTACTTTTGACTATCTTTTCCATAGTTGGAGCTAAGTCTAACGTTACTTCAGTAACTTTCTTCCTCTTACTAAAGGGGATTTTATGTAATACTTCTATTACCTTTTCGCTAACAGCACCTTTTACCATTGCTACTAAAGCTCCTTTTCGACCTTTAGCAGCTTTGTTAGTTAAGATAGTATAAAGTTCTCCATTTGAAAGGCAAGTTTCATCTATCGAAAGGAATTCCCCTAAATTATCTGGGTAAAGAATCCAAGCTTGAGCATGCTCAAGCTGTTTCCAGCTAGTAAAGTTACTTAAATGTGATGCGTATTGCTCTTCTAAACGTTTACCATCTAATTGGCAGAGATCACCTATGATTTTACAACTAATTGGAGTGTTATCTAAAAGCTCCTTTTAAAAAAGCCGCGAATTCCGATGTCATTCGCGTTCCATTTGCAACCATATTCCAGTTTCTATAAACCGTTTTTCCTGTATCATGATTTAGCCATTTCCTACGTTTTACTTTTAAAAAACACGGCTTCCCCCGCAAAGGAAAGTCTCGAATGGTTTCCTCTTCAAAATAGCCTTTCGACTCTAATTTTTGACCTTCAAATTCTTTGGGTATTGAATTACGTTCAGTTATGTAAATATTATATGTATTGTCAAATTTTTCAACATTAACTAAATCAAAATATTCGAATAGTCCTTCAGGAAGTAATAGTTGGATAAAATCTTGCGTCATAAAAGAGTTTTTTTACCCAAAGTAAATTTCAAATTCCTTTCCCCCCCCCCCCCCCCCCAACTTTTTTGCTTGATCCCTTTTTTACCAGCTCCTTGAATTTTAATAAAGCTGTATTTGGCATGGTCTTAAAAATCAAAAACCCCACTCCGTGAGGAATGAGGTTTGTGACCCGTACGGGAATCGAACCCGTGTTTCAGCCGTGAAAGGGCCGTGTCCTAACCGCTAGACGAACGGGCCGACTGGTCCCATAATTCGCTACAAGAAGCGGAAAACTTACTTGTTTTAGACTTTATGTCGACTTGATTCTCTCAAATCGTGGTGCAAAACTACACGCTTATTTCTTAGTATGCAAGCCTTTTTTTAGATTCTATTCAAATAAAAAATTATTTTTTTTTAACTGACTGATTAGTAGTTTGTTTATTCTTTGGGATTAAAAATATTTTCTTGAAATATATATAAATAATTAAGAATCGAGAGTTTTAAAAGGAGGTGTAATTTTGGTCTGGCCTTAAAAATCAAAAACCCCACTCTGTTAGGAATGAGGTTTGTGACCCGTACGGGAATCGAACCCGTGTTTCAGCCGTGAAAGGGCCGTGTCCTAACCGCTAGACGAACGGGCCGACTGGTCCCATAATTCGTTACAAAAAGCGTAAAACTTACTTGTTTTAGACGTTATGTCGACTTGATTCTCTCAAATCGTGGTGCAAAAGTATAGCATTTTGTTTTACGTTCCTAACTTTGGGTTAAAATAGTTTATAAAATCTCATTTTTCTTTTAAAAGTTTTATTGTTTATTGATATAGTTTAAAATTTGCACATAAAATAAGCATTTTTGGCCTTTTTAAATCTTTACCCAATTTGTATTTATGAATATATTTATTTTGGTTTTATCTGCATACTTTAAATAAATCCTTATTTTTGAAAACATTACAAACAATGAACTATGAAAATAATAAAAACTCTTTTCTTTATTTCGATTTTTTTTGCCACAAATACGTACGCTCAAGGTTTACTTTCTCCAGATAAGTTTTTTGGAGAGCCTACAGGGTCTAAGTTTCACTTTCATCATCAACTGATTTCTTATGTAGAACACGTTGCGGCAAATAAACCTGAGAATGTTAAAATTTTGCCGCTTGGAAAAACCACGGAAGGAAGACCTCAATTGATTGTGGCAATTGGTTCGCCTGAAAATATAAAAAACCTCGAAAGTATCAGAAAAGCAAACCTTGCAAACATTGGTATGGGTGATGGCACTCCAAACTCAAATATTCCGGTTATTGCTATGTTATCTTATAATGTGCACGGAAATGAATCTGTTAGTTCTGAATGTATGGTTAAGGTTATTTATGAAATGGCAGCTGGGCAATCCGACTTAAGCAAAAGTGTCTTAAAAAATACAGTTGTACTTATTGATCCATGTGTTAATCCTGACGGATTTGACAGATATAGTACTTGGTATAATCGTTACATTGGTTCTTCTCCTGATTTGCATGGAGCTTCGGTTGAGCATCACGAACCTTGGCCAGGTGGAAGGTTTAATCATTATCTTTTTGATTTAAATAGAGATATTGCATGGCAAACTCAAAAAGAAACCCAGCAGCGTATTTCATTTTATAATTCATGGATGCCTCAACTTCATGCAGATTTTCATGAAATGGGGCCTAATTCTACGTATTATTTTGCCCCTTCTGCTAAACCATTTCATGAGGACATAAATACCTATCAAAGAGATTTCCAAGTAATGTTAGGTGAATATAACAAGAAAAATTTTGATGACAAAGGTTGGTTGTATTATACTAAAGAAAACTACGATTTATTATACCCAAGTTATGGAGATACGTATCCAACATATAATGGAGCTATCGGTATGACTTTTGAACAAGCTGGTGGCGGCCCAGCTGGATTAGCATTTAAGCGTCAAGACGGTGATACTTTAACTCTCACTGACAGAATAGCTCATTCGTATTCTACTAGTTTAGGTACACTTAAGGCTATTTCTGAGAAATCTGAAGAGACTAAAAAGGCTTTTGCGAAATATTTTAATGATGCTCAAAGCAAAGGTTATGGAAAATACAAATCGTATATTTTGAAATATGCGGGTAATGAAGCCAAAATAAATGCACTAACAGACCAATTGGATAGGTTACAAATCAAATATGGTTATGCTGGAAAAAAGTCAACGGGTTTTGGTTTTAACTATCAAGCAAACAAAGAGGATAATTTTTCGATAGATGAGAAAGATTTAATTATCAGTACTTTTCAGCCCAAAGGTGTTTTTACTAAGATTTTGTTTGAACCTAAAACTGTTTTGGAAGATTCAAACACGTATGATATTACCGCTTGGTCTCTTCCATATGCATTCGATATTGAAGCTTATGCTACTTCAGCTAAATTAACTGGGGATGAAGCAAAGCCAACAGGGACAAGAATAAGTGAAGTCACTGCTGGTAAAAAAGTATTTGCTTTTGCTTCGGAAATTAATTCTTTTGAGGAATCTAAGTTTTTGGCTTCTTTGCTCAAAGAAAAAATAAAAGTAAGGGTTCAAGAAAATGCTTTTAAAGCCGAAGGAAAGAATTTCAAAAGAGGAACACTTCTAATAACCAGGAAAGGAAATGAAAACTTGGGGGCGAACTTCGAAACTAAAGTAGTTGAAATAGCGAAAATGTTTAATATTAACCTTACTCCTATGTATTCGGGTTTGGTTGAATCTGGTTCGGATGTGGGTGCGGGTTCTGTGGATGTGGTTAATGCACCTAAAGTAGGGCTTTTGATGGGTGCTGGTATTACGCCTACCGCCGTGGGAGACGTTTGGCACTATTTTGATCAGCAGCTTAAATATCCAGTTACACTAATAGACGGTAGTTATTTTTCGAGTGTAGACTTATGGTCGTTTGATGTTTTGATTTTGCCAAATGGTAATTATGGTAAAATCATTTCGGATACCAAAGAGATTAACAGATGGATCAGCGATGGAGGAAGGCTCATATTGTTAGAAAGTGCGAATGATTTTTTTGCTGGAAAAGATGGCTTTAATTTAATTTCAAAAACAAAAGACAAGAAAAATACACAAGGTATATATGGTGATAGAGAACGAAATGCTATTTCTGACCAAATACCAGGGGCTATATTTAAAATAAATCTTGACAATACACATCCTTTGGCTTACGGTTATTCGGGGAGTTCATATTTTATGATAAAAAACAAGATTGATTTCGATTATCTGAAAAATGGATGGAATGTAGGTAAGTTAGGTGATCACATGTCTGGTTTTGTTGGAAAAAACTTAATAACTACAATGAAGGATTTGCCTGTTTTTTCAGTTCAAGACTTAGGAAAAGGAAAGGTGATTTATATGATAGAAAGTCCCTTATTCAGAGCTTTTTGGAATTCAGGTAAATTGATGTTTGCTAATGCTACTTTTCTAGTAAAATAGAATTAAAAAAAATAGAATAGGTTAATAAAATGAAAGTCAGATACAAGGTACTCGGTTTTTTGTTTTTGCTTTCAATCATTACATTTTTGGACCGTGTTTGTATGAACGTGGTAAGCAAATATGTAAAAGAAGACCTAGAACTCAATAATCAGTCTTTTGGCTATATTTTAGGAGCTTTTTCTTTAGCTTATGCTCTTTTCGAAATGCCAACAGGTATATTGGGTGATCGGATTGGTCCTCGTAAAGTTTTAACTAGAGTTGTGTTTTGGTGGTCTGGCTTTACTGCACTTACAGGTTCGGCCTTTGGGTTTGTACATTTGTTAATCGTAAGATTTTTATTTGGGGTAGGAGAGGCCGGAGCCTACCCCAATACTTCAATCGCTATTTCAAGGTGGTTTCCTGCGGTAGAAGTTGGCCGGGCACAGTCGGTAATCTGGTCAGCAGGTAGAATCGGTGGTGCTTTAACACCACTTTTAATAATCCCTTTGGTGCATTTGGTTGGCTGGCGTTTTTCTTTTGTTTTGTTAGGGATTGTTGGTGCCATTTGGGCTACAGCTTGGTATTTTTGGTTTAAAGATAGCCCAGAAGATTTTCCTGGAATTTCGGATGAAGAAAAAGCGGAGATTTTAGATGGTAGAAAAGAAACTCAAGAACATCAGAAGTTAGATTGGCAGACCATATTGAAAAACAAAAATGTGTGGATGCTGATGCTCATGTGCCATTTGTTTTTTTATGCATCTTACTTTTTCACTAATTGGTCTTCTACGTATTTTCAGGAAGGACGCGGCATGAGCGAAGATCAAACTAAGAACTTTATTTCACTCTCATATTTTTTAGGTGCCATCGGCTGTATTATTGGAGGTTTCACCAGTGATATTTTGAGTAAAAAACTAGGCTTAAAGCTAGGAAGGAGAATTGTTGGAGTTACTGGCTTAGGGCTTTCAAGTATATGTTTTCTATTTGCTGGACTAGTAAAAGACAATCAGATGGCAGGTTATTTATTGGCACTTTGTGTTTTACTAAAAGACCTTACTCTTCCGGTTGCTTTTGCGGTTTGTGTAGATATTGGTAAAAAAAACTCGGGAGCAGTTACCGGGGCCATGAATTTTGCAGGGCAAATGGGTGGTTTTTTTATTACCATAATATTTGGAAACATTGTTCACTTAACACATAACTTTAACTATCCCCTATTCCTGATTTCAGGATGTTTGATTGTAGCTTCGAGTCTGTGGTTTTTTATTGACCCAACACAAGCTCTTAAAAAGTCATTAAGCTCATGAGGATTTTTAAAGTAGGTGATAGGTAGGATTACTATTTCCTTAAAAAGTGTGACTAATTCCTTGTTGTAGTGGTAATATTTTGAGGGCAAATCGCTCTTTTTGTTGTAATACTAACCTTTCTTGGTATTATTTTAAGAATAAATGTATGTACGTGCTGATTTAGAGATTTGTTTTCTTACCTTTGCATCGTTAAAAATCGAACTATCCGTTCGAGTCTCTGCAATCGGCAAAAGGTTTTAAAAACCCTTCAGTTTTTTCCCCTTCAGAGCAGGCAACGGATATTAATCCGTGATGTTCACGTAAGGGCGTGTCGCAATCGCCTCAAAATTATTTTATTTTTTAAGATTTTCGGCCGTTAGCGAAACGTCCGAGCAAAAAACAGTATGCAAACATTAAAGTTTACAGACCTTCCTCTTTCAGATTTTATTCTGAATGCAGTAGAAGAAATGGGTTTCAGCGAAACCACTCCAATTCAAGCAGCAGCAATTCCTGCAGTTATGTCAGGTAAAGATGTTATCGGGCAAGCACAAACAGGTACGGGTAAAACTGCAGCCTTTGGTATTCCGGCCATCGAGCACGTAAACGTAGAAGACAGAAGTACACAAGTACTAATTATGTGTCCTACAAGAGAACTTGCTCTTCAAGTAAAAGAACAAATTAGCAAATTAGCTAAATTCAAAAAAGGCCTTTTGGTTACTGCCATTTACGGTGGTGAGTCTTACGAAAGACAATTTGCCAACCTTAAAAGAGGTACGCAAATAGTAGTTGGTACTCCAGGTAGGATTATGGATCATATTGACCGTAAGACTTTGAAGTTAGATAATATCTCTATGCTTATATTAGATGAAGCAGATGAGATGTTAAACATGGGCTTTAGAGAAGATATCGAGAAAATTTTGACTTTTGCTCCAGCTTCAAGACAAACTGTCCTTTTCTCTGCTACAATGTCAAAAGACATTTTGAATATCACTAAGAAGTTTCAGAAAGATCCTGAAATTATTAAAGTGACTAAAAACGAAATTACAAACGTAAATATTGACCAAACGTATTATTTGGTTAAAAAAGAAGCGAAGTTCGAAGTAATGGTTCGTCTTATTGACAAACATGATCTTCAGTTAATGCTTGTTTTCTGTAACACGAAATCTAAAGTAGATGAGTTAGTAGAAGACCTACAAGCTCAAGGATACGCAGCAGAAGGACTTCACGGAGATCTTCGTCAAGCAGCTCGTAACCAAGTGATGAACAAGTTCAGAAACGGTAATACGAAAATATTGGTGGCAACTGACGTAGCTGCTAGAGGTATTGACGTAACGGGTGTTGACGCAGTATTTAACTTTGACCTTCCGATGGACCTTGAGTACTATGTACACCGTATCGGTCGTACGGGTAGAGCAGGTCAATTGGGACGTGCATTCTTATTTGTTACTCGTCGTGACCGTGGACGTATGAGAGATCTTGAGCATTACACGAAAGTGCAAATTCCTCAAGGTGAAATACCTACACAAGCTGATATGGAGAAATCTCGTCAAGTTAAACTTGTAGAGAAAATCAAAGCTAACATTACAGAAGATAGTAATGAGCAATATGAGGCAATCATTGAGCAACTTAAAGAAGAAGGTTTCTATACACACAACATTCTTTCTGCATTGATCAAAATGCAAGCAGGAACTGTTAAAAAATCTAACTTTAGAGACGACGAACTATCTGACGATAGCAGAGGCGGAAGAAATGAGTCAAGATTCGGTGGAAGAAACGACAGAGGAGGAGATAGAAATTCTGGTAGAAGAGGTTTCGAAAGAGGCGGCGAGTCTACTCGTAATGGAAGTTTTGAAAGAAGAGGCGATAACACTAGAGGAAATAGGCCGCAATTCGAGAGCTCTAGACCAAGAAGGCCTCTAGGTGCTAATCCAGGAGATGCGGTTGCTGCTGAGCCAGGAATGGTAAGATTGTTTATCAGCTTAGGAAGAAAAGACAATGTTTCTCCAAATCATATAGTAGGTGCTATTGCTTCTGAAGCAAGAATCCCGGGTAAAGTGATTGGTCAGATAGATATGTACGACAAATTTAGTTTTGTTGAAGTACCACAAAGAGACGTTAGTAAGGTTATTGACGGAATGAGAGGTAAAACCATCAACGCAAGAGAAGCGAACATCGAAGTAGCTAAGTAATTAGCTCTCCGGTTTAGATATATTAAAAAAGGTGAATCTGAAAAGATTCACCTTTTTTATTTGGTATCAGGTTTATCATTGTTAGTTCTTCTAATATACCGAGGGATATTCTGGTACTTATCATGGAAACCAAATCAGCCTCGCTTCAATTCGAAAATCTCTTTTTCTTTGGGCCAATTTTTCTGTCAAATCTTCAGTAAATAACTTTTAAAATACCAATGGGCGTATCGTTCTATTTAAATTTTCTATAGACCAGCGACATTATTTAATGGTGTTTTTTCGGAATAAAAGCAGACCTATCATGGTTATCAAGCCATTTAGAAGTAGGTTTTCAAAGCCAAACTTATAGTTTCCATAAGTTTCGATAAGTTGAACCAAAGCATACGTTAGTATCGGCGAAAGCACACAAATCATAGGTACAAACTTGTCTTTCACTTCGTATTTGGTATAAATTCCGAATGCAAATAAACCCAAAAGTGGACCATAGGTATAACTAGCAATTTGGAAAGTTGCAGAGATCACGTCTGTGCTATTCAGGGCATTGAATATGAAAATTACTATCATAAATAACACCGAAAATCCGATGTGAACGTAGTTTTTTATCTTCTTTCTTTGAGCCTCGCCTTTGTCTTCTATATTCATGAAGTCTACACAAAAAGCTGTAGTTAAGGCTGTTAGTGCTGAGTCAGAGCTAGCGTAGGTTGCTGCTGTAATTCCTATTAAGAAGGTTATAGAGACCAATAGCCCGCTAAAGCCTAAACTTGGGTTACTAAATATCTTAAGAGCCAAATTAGGGTAAAGGTCATCCGTTAAAGCAGGTATTGCTAAGCCTTTTTGGTTCATGTAGATGTACATTAACGCTCCTAAACACATAAACATAAAAGTGACGAATACCATGGTAATCGTAAACCAGAACATGTTTTTTTGTGCTTCGCCAATGTTTTTACACGTAAGATTTTTTTGCATTAAATCTTGATCTAAGCCCGTCATTACGATTGCTATAAAGGCACCAGAAATAAATTGCTTAAAGAAGTTTTTACTATCAGCCCAGCCTCCGTCAAAGAAGAAAATTTCAGAATATGAACTGTCTTTGATACTTGTTATCATTTCTCCAAAACCAAAATTAAGCTCTTTCGAAATCAAATAAATGGTCAAGGCAACTGCCGTTATTAAAAATACAGTTTGCAAAGTATCTGTTATCACGATTGTTTTTATGCCACCTTTGTAAGTGTATACCCAAATTAGCATTATTGTTATCACTACTGAGACTTCAAAAGGCACACCAAGGGGGTCGTAGATGGCTATTTGAAGTACCTTGGCTGCAATATAAAGCCTAACAGCTGAGCCTAGGGTTCTTGAAAGCAAAAAGAATGCTGAGCCAGTTTTGTATGACCAAAACCCAAACCTTGTTTTGAGGTATTGATAAATTGAGATTAGATTAAGTTTGTAGTAAAGTGGCATCAAAACGGTTGCTATAAAGAAATAGCCTACTGTGTAACCCAAGACCATCTGGAAATATGAAAAGGCCTTTGTGCCAACAGCTCCGGGCACCGAAATGAATGTAACGCCTGACAAACTTGTGCCTATCATCCCGAATGCGACCAAATACCATGGCACTGATTTGTTAGCGGTAAAAAATGAATTTGTATCTGCTCCTTTTGATGTTTTGATTGATATGGCAATCAATATGATGAAGTAAATCAGTAGTATACTTAAGGCTAAATAGGGGGTCATATTTGTTATTTGGTTTCCTAATAGCAAATATCAATCAATTATTTTAAAAACCTAAATTTTAAATTTTAGAATTTTAATCATCAATTCTGAAACCCGAAGCAAAGATTTGAGGTTTTTATTGATAGGTTATATTAAAAACCTTATAAATTTGTAAACACAAACAGTTTGTTTTATAATAATATGAAGTACGCACCAGATACAGACGTAGAAGTTTTAGAAGAGGTAGACATTGATGTGGACCAAGTTAAACTTTACGCCATAGTAGTTTTTAATGATGACGTTAATTCTTTTGATCATGTAATCGCCACTTTGATGGAGCTATGTGAGCATTCAAAAGAGCAAGCTGAGCAATGCACTTTAATTATTCATTTTAAAGGAAAGTGTGCCGTAAAAAATGGAGACCTTGACGAATTGACCCCAATAAGAAATGCTATTTGTAAAAGAGGCATTTCGGCTGAGATTTTATTAAGATAAACTAAAAAGATATTGAATTACCCTTCTAGATTAGTTGAAGAAGCCGTATTAGAAATAGCCAAGCTGCCCGGTATTGGCAAAAAAAGTGCATTGAGACTTGCTCTCCATTTATTAAAGTCGGACCTTGGGGTTACCCATAGGCTCACTGATGCATTGCTTAATCTCAGAGAAAAAACCACGTTTTGTACCATTTGCCATAATATTTCCGATGGAGATATATGCCAAATCTGTGGCTCTTTCAAGCGTGATGATTCTATTTTGGCCATAGTGCAAGACACTAGAGACGTGTTAGCGATTGAGAATACGGGTCAATACACGGGCAAATATCATATTTTGGGAGGAATAATTTCACCCATTCAAGGTATTGGACCAAATGACCTTAACATAGAAAGTTTGGTAGAAAGAGTTAGGAATAACCCAGAAATTAAGGAAATTATATTGGCCTTAAGCCCAACTATGGAAGGCGACACCACTGCATTTTATATAAGCAAAAAACTGAGCGAGTATAATCTAAAAGTAAGTACCATAGCTAGGGGTATTCCGATAGGTGGGGACTTGGAATATACAGACGAAATCACTCTCGGAAGGAGTATTGTGAGTCGGGTTAATTTCTAAACCCTATTATAGACGATTTCTTTTGTTTATGCTGCTTAAAAAAACTAAATTGAGTTTAATTAAAAGAATATAATATTCAACGTAACTATGAACAGAAATAATTTTTTAAAATCGATTTTAGTTGGAGCTTTCGCTTCAAAATTAGATGTTTCACAAGCTAAATCTTTTATTTTGCCTGCCGACGCATTTACACTTCCTGAACTTCCGTATAAGTATACTGACCTTGAGCCAAATATAGATGCCATGACTATGGAAATTCACCATAGTCGCCATCACCAGGGATATGTAAATAATCTAAATAAAGCTGTTAGTGAAAACTCTTCGGCTGCCGGCAAATCGCTTGAGAGCTTAGTTAAAAATATCAGTAAGTATAACACAGCCATTAGAAATAATGGCGGTGGACATTGGAATCATAGTTTTTTCTGGAAAATACTTTCTCCAAAAGCAACTACTCCTTCTGATAAGCTTCAGAGCATGATTGTGAGAGACTTTGGCAGTTTAGATAAAATGCAAACTGAGTTTAACGCTGCCGCAGGAAGTAGATTTGGTTCAGGATGGGCTTGGGTAATTTTACAGAATGGCAAACTGAAAATATGTTCAACGCCAAATCAAGATAACCCTTTGATGGATATTGCGGAACAAAAAGGGACTCCAGTTTTAGGTATAGATGTGTGGGAACATGCGTACTACCTGAAGTATCAAAACAAAAGAGCGGACTATGTGAAAGCTTTTTGGAATTTGGTGAACTGGGAGCAAGTAGAGAAAAATTGTAAAGGATAATATTAAATTAAAAAATGGAAACATTAGACTTGCTAGATGAAATCCCTTCGTTGGATCTAGCAGATTTCACTTCAGGAGACGAAAAACGAAAGGCAAACTTTGTTGCCGAAATAGGAAAAGCCTTTAATAATATTGGTTTTGTAGCGGTTAAAAATCACGGCCTTACAGAGGAGCTTAGGTTGAAACTTTACGAAACTATCCAAAAGTTTTTCTTTTTGCCTGATGAAGTAAAAAGTAAATATGAGTTTGAAGAACTTTCTGGTCAAAGAGGATATATTGGAAAAAATAAAGAAACAGCAAAAGGGTTTAAAAAACCAGATTTAAAAGAATTTTATCATGTGGGTCAACTTAATCCACGTGAAGATATGGCTCGCAACGTTTTTCCAGAAGAAGTCCCCGAGTTTGAAACTTTAACTTCTGAAACATATAGAATATTTGAGAATACCGGAAAGACTTTGCTTAGAGCTATCGCGTTATACCTTGAACTACCCGAAGATTATTTTGAGGCGAAGGTTTATCAAGGAGATAGCATTTTGAGGGCATTACATTATTTCCCGATTCTAAATCCTGATGCCCTAGAAGAAGGTGCTGTTAGAGCCGCCGCTCATGGAGATATTAACCTTATTACATTGCTAATGGGTGCCTCAGCGGAAGGTTTAGAGGTATTGAGAGTGGATGGAAAATGGATTGCCGTAACGGCTTTGCCTGACCAAATTATCATTAACGTGGGTGACATGTTAGATAGACTAACTAATCATAAGCTTAAGTCTACGATACACCGCGTAGTGAATCCGCCGAGAGAAAAAATGGGAACATCGCGATTCTCAATTCCATTTTTTATGCATCCTAGAGGTGAAATGGACCTTAAATGTCTGGATTCTTGTGTTTCTGCTGAATATCCAAAGCTTTATACAGATATGACTGCAGGTGAGTTTTTAGACGAAAGGTTAAGAGAACTCGGCTTTAAAAAATAAACTTAAATTTTTAAGAAAACGTAAAAGCTTGGAAACTAAGAAAATTAGATACTTTATTTTTCTAAAAGATATTTTCCTTCTTTCCATTACTTGCTTTGGAGGAGCACAGGCACATTTGGCCTTGTTTATTCAGCGATTAGTAAAAAAACATCGATACATAACAGAGGCAGAGCTAATGGAACTCCAATCGCTCTGCCAATTTTTACCTGGACCTACATCTACACAAACTATCACGGCCATAGGGTTTAGGCTTGGAGGCCCTACTTTGGCATACTTAACTTTATTGGTTTGGATTTTACCCGCTACTGTGTTTATGGGAGGCATGGCATTAGCTATCTCTTTTATTGACAAGCAAGCTTTAATTCAATTTACCCAATTTATAAAACCTATGGCGGTGGGTTTTATACTATTTGCTGCGTATAGTATTGGTAAAAAAGTAATAAGCTCCAAAACCTCCATCACATTACTCTTGATTGCCACTTTAGGCGGTTTTTATTTTCGTTCCCCTTACATTACACCAATTTGGATATTTTTGGGTGGTGTAGTTTCTTCTTTGAAATATAACAAACAAGAAAAGTTACCCAAAAACCCGATTAAAATTCAGTGGGCTAATTTCATACTTTGGGCTGGTGTTTTTATCGGAATCGCGGTTTTAGGTAAAATTACACAATCTCTACCTATTCGCCTTTTTGAGAATTTTTATAGAAATGGAAGTTTGGCCTTTGGAGGTGGGCATATTCTTAAACCACTCTTATTCAATGAGTTTGTCGAGTTTAAAAACTATTTAACTCCTGACGAATACCTCTCTGGCTTAGCGTTTGCCGAAATGGTGCCTGGGCCTACATTTTCTATAGCCTCTTATGTTGGCTCGCTTTCAATGCGAGACTGGGGAGTTTCTGGTCAAATATTGGGTTCGTTCGTTGCTTCTTTTGGTATTTTTTTACCCGGTATATTTTTAATATTTTTTGTGATTCGTTTTTGGGATCAACTCAAACAATACCGTGGCATACGGGCATCGCTCGAAGGTGTAAATGCAACTTCTACGGGCTTGACTATCGCCGCAGGTTTTATTTTGTTTCAACCAATGATGAACAACACTACGAGCGTAGTTACCGTTTTTGTAACACTTTTAATCTTGTTAAACGAAATAATGCCTTCTTATCTGCTAATACTGGTTGGTTTAGCTATGGGCTATTTTTTATAATTTAATTTTCATGGAAGAATTTATAATATTTTTGAAACTAGGTTTCGACCACATTACTGACCTAAATGGATACGATCACTTATTATTTATAGTGGCACTTTGTGCTATTTATGATCTTAATGATTGGAAAAAAGTTTTGGTTTCTATTACGGCTTTCACCGTTGGTCACTCCATAACTTTGGCACTTTCGGTTTTAAATCTGGTTCACTTTTCAACTGACCTTATCGAATTTTTGATTCCAGTTACTATAATGATAACCTGCATAGGTAATTTATTTTTGAATAAAGGAAAAAAGCAATCAGCTATTTTTAGTTTAAGATATCCCACTACTTTGTTTTTTGGACTTATTCATGGGCTGGGCTTTTCTAACTATTTGAGAAGCCTTTTGGGGAATTCAAACTCTATAGTTTCAGAATTGTTGGCTTTTAACTTAGGTTTAGAATTTGGCCAAATATTAATAGTTTTAGTATTCTTATTAATTAACTATATATTTATAAAAATTATTAAAGTTCAAAAAGTGAGTTTTGTTAAAATTCTCTCGGCATTCCTCGCAGGAATAACCTTTACTTTGATCGTTGACAAATGGATTTTTTAATTTTCATCAAATAAACTGTACTCTTTATGAAGAAACTCTTTTTATTAATGCTTCTGGGTTTTTATGCCCAAGCACAACAACCTTCTCCTTATAATGCCAATTCGGTATTTGAGCAATTGGGAGCGGCATTGCCCACACCAAATACCTACAGGTCAGCAAGCGGAGCACCTGGCAAAGACTATTGGCAACAAAAAGCCGACTATCAAATCAAAGTAGAACTTGATGATCAAAATCAAAGAATAATAGGTAGTGAAAAAATAACCTATAATAACCTTTCTCCTGATGCTTTGAGTTATTTATGGTTACAGTTGGATCAAAACAACTTTTCAGAAGGTTCGATAGCTGCAACTTCAAGACCGGGAGCCTTAAATACCGAGCGTGGTGTTTCCGCAGGTCAGCTAAAAAGCGTGGAAGGAAAAACGCCAAAAGACTACGGGCATAAGATTAGAAAAGTAACCGATGCGTCTGGTAAGGCTTTACATTATGTGATCAACGGTACCATGATGCGAGTTGATTTGCCAACTAAACTTCAGTCAAAACAAAGTGTTTCATTTAATATTGATTGGGATTTTAACATTGTAGATGCCAATGCTACACGTGCAAGAAGTGGATATGAGTTTTTTGAAAAAGACGGAAACTATATTTATGAAATGGCACAGTGGTTTCCACGTATGTGTGTATATGACGATGTAACCGGATGGCAAAATAAGCAGTTTATTGGTCAAGGTGAGTTTGCTTTGGCGTTTGGAGATTATAATGTAGAAATTACGGTACCAAATGACATGGTAGTGGGTGCTACAGGTGAGCTTCAAAATCCAAGTGACGTGTTAAGTGCTACGCAAAAGCAAAGACTTAAAGACGCTGAAAACTCAAGCACGCCGGTTGTAATTGTAACTCAAGATGATGCTATCCAAGCAGAAAAAGGAAAACCTACGGGTAAAAAAACGTGGAAGTATTCTGCTAAAAATGTTCGAGACTTTGCATTTGCAGCGTCGAGGAAGTTTATTTGGGATGCTATGCGTGTAAACGTAGAAGGTACCAAAACTTGGGCGATGTCACTTTATCCAAAAGAAGGAAATCCGCTTTGGGGACAATATTCTACTAGATTGGTAGCTCATACGCTGACGCAATATTCGAAAAGAACAATCGCCTATCCATATCCAGTGGCATACTCAGTGCATGGACCAGTAGGAGGGATGGAATATCCGATGATGAGCTTTAACGGTGCGAGACCTCAAGCAGACGGAACGTATTCAGAAGGCGTGAAAAACTTTTTGATTTTGGTTATAATTCACGAAGTAGGTCACAATTTCTTCCCGATGATAGTCAACTCAGACGAGCGTCAGTGGTCGTGGATGGACGAAGGCTTAAACTCATTTTTAGAAGGTGTGGTATGTAGAGAGTGGGATAGAGATTTTCCGGCTACAGGTATAGAACCACAATACATAGTGCCATACATGAAGTCAGATGCTGACAAGCAAAATCCAATTATGTCAAGCAGCGATAATATTTTGCCGAATACATTTGGACCAAATGCTTATTCCAAGCCAGCTACTGGACTAAATATTTTGAGAGAAACAGTGATGGGAAGAGAGCTGTTTGATTATGCATTTAAAGAATACGCCAAAAGATGGGCTTTTAAACACCCAACTCCCGCTGACTTTTTTAGAACTATGGAAGACGCCTCTGGTGTAGACCTTGACTGGTTTTGGAAAGGATGGTTTTATGGTGTAGAAGCGGCAGATCAAGCGATAGCAGAAGTAGAGTGGTATGCTGTAGATAAGCAAGACCCGGCTGTCGCTATGGCCGAAAAGAAGGCTTCTGATATGAGCAAAAAAGAAACTATCAGCACGATAAGAAACCGTACGGATATTCCTCAGTCTGTAGTGGAGGCTGACCCAACTATGCGTGATTTTTATAACTCATATGACCCATATAAGGTAACTGAGAAAGATAAGGCAAAACAAGAGGCATATTTACAAACGCTAAGTGCCGATGAGAAAAAGTGGTTAGACGAAACTAAAAATTTCTATGTTTTAAAGTTGAAAAACAAAGGCGGCTTGGTAATGCCAATTATCATTCAAGCTCAGTTTGAAGACGGCACTACACAAGATTTTCGTTTCCCTGCCGAAATATGGAGATTAAACAACAAAGAAATAAGCAAAACAATAAGTACCACTAAAAAAGTGGAGAAGTTTAAATTAGATCCTTATTTCGAAATTCCTGATATCGATACTTCGGATAATGTATTTCCGAGAGAGCCAGAAAAGCCAACTAAATTTCAGCTGATGAAGCAAAATAGACCGGCTCCGGCCACAAACCCAATGCAAGAAGCTTTGAAAAATCAAGCTGGTGCAGTTGGTGGAAGTGGAAAGAATTAAAATTTGTAAGTTTTAAATAAGAAAGCGAGCGATAAATTCAGTTTTATCGCTCGCTTTTTTGTTATTGTGCAAGTGAAACAAACTCAAATTTGTTACCGTCAAAAAGCCCTTTATCTGACAATTTAAGCGATGGTATGACTAATAGGGCCATAAATGATAAACTCATGAATGGTGATTTTAATACACAACCGATTTCGTCTTTTGCAAACTGATCTATTTGAGTATAGTCTTTGGCTACTTCATAACCGTCTTTATTGCTCATGATACCCGCCACCGGAAGTGGTAAAACTCCCATCGTATCGATGCCCACTGCTGAAATTCCACCTTTTTCTCTGACAACCAAATTTATGGCATCCATTATGGCTTTATCGTCTACACCTACAGCGATAATATTATGAGAATCATGAGCAACCGAAGATGCAATGGCTCCAGTTCGTAATCCAAAACCCTTGATATACCCGATTGCGGGTTCGGCGTTGGTGTATCTGTTATAAACCACTATTTTAAGTATATCTGCTTTTCTTAAATCTTCTCTGAAACCAATGGCATTTGGATTTATTTCAAATAAAAACTCATCGGTAACGAGCTGGCCTTCATTTACTTGAATTACTCTAATTGATCTTGTATTTTCTTCAAACTTCATAGCCAGCTGCCCAATCTCTATTTTTTTAGCATTAAATTGGTTAGGTGTTTTTGAGGTTATGTTTTCAATCATTGAAACCCCATCCTGAGCCACAAGTTTTCCGTCAATATAGGTTTGCGTTACATTTAAATCCTCTAAGTTATCTACCATTATAAAATCCGCCGCTTCGCCTTCTCTTAGTAAGCCAATTTTAAGGTTATAATGCCTAACGGGGTTTAAACTGGCCATTCTGAGTGCCTTAAATAGGTTTAATCCTTTTGCGACCGCTCTTTTTACCAATAGGTTTATATGGCCTTCTACCAAGTCGTCGGGATGTTTGTCGTCTGAGCAAAACATCATTTCAGATGACTTGTTTTCGGCTAAGCCAATCAATGCATCAAAGTTTTTGGCTGCACTGCCTTCTCTAATTAATATTTTAACACCAAGGTTTAGCTTTTCCTCTGCTTCTTCAAATGTAAAACATTCGTGGTCGGTGCTGATTCCGTGACTAAAGTATTTGACGGCGTCTTCTCCTCTCAGGCCAGGGGCGTGGCCGTCGATGGGCTTAAAGTATTTTTTTGCAATTGCAATTTTGGACATCACCTCAGGGTCTTCGTGAATAGCACCAGGGTAATTCATCATTTCGGCCAAATACCCGATGTCTTCAGAGGCCAGTAGATCGGCGATGTCTTCCGAAGTTATTTGGGCACCCGCAGTTTCAAAACTTGTGGCAGGTACGCAAGATGGAGCACCGAAACAAAACTTAAAAGGGATGGTTTTGCCGTTTTCTATCATAAATTTAACTCCTTCTTTGCCTAATACATTGGCTATTTCGTGTGGGTCAGAAACCGTTCCTACTGTACCATGCACTACAGCAAGTTTTCCAAATTGTGAAGGAGTTAACATTGAGCTTTCTACATGCACATGTGCGTCAATAAAGCCAGGCATAGCGTATTGTAAATGTTCTTTTGTATCCCCTAATTTCTTTATTTGATAGATTCGGCCTTCATGAATACTTATTTCTCCATGAAAAACTGTGTTGTCAAAAATGTTAACTATGTTGGCTTCTATAATTTGCATGTGCTTTTTTTTTAGTGCAATTTAATTCATTCAAAAGTGTAACTCAAATTTGATTTAAATTTTTAAGATTTTCATCCGGTAAAAATACGGGTTTCAATAGGTATTTATACGCTATTTAAAGGATGTGTTTATTTGTAAACTATTAAATGTTAGTCTTTTATGTGATTTTGGTAAAATTGTTAGTTTTGCTTTACTTCTAATAAAAACTAAATTTACTTAAAAACAAACACCATGAAAGTAAAAGGAAATGAAGGTGAGTATATTACCTTAAAAGAAGCATCTATTCGTCAAGAGAAACACTTAAAGCATCGTAAAGATGTTTTGAAAGAAAGTGACCCTATTAAATCTCAGTTTTTTGGGAAAGAAAAACTTTTAGCTTTACTTTCGAAGCCTAATTGTAAAGGTCTTAAAATCATATACGGACACGACGGTAATAGTTTACCTTCGCTTGTATTGGCAGCAGCTGACGAAGATCTGAATGTACTAGGTGTAGACAAAACGGGTCTTAAGGATGGAGAGCCGGGAGACTATCTGGCAGGAGGACCAATTTGTCCGCGTGACTGTGCCCAATAATTTATATTCTGAATGTTTGAAAAAATACTTAAAATTGCTATTTCACACCCAATCGTAGCCATAGGGAGCTTGTCTCCCCTGGTTCCGATTATTTTGTCATATTATTATAAAAAATATTTCGGGAAAGCCCTTAAAGCCATCACACTTTTTTGTGTGGTTTTTGTGCTAACAGATATTCCATTGTGGGTAACTGCAGGTTTAAAAATGAGTAACATCGTTTATTATTCTTTTCGAGACTCTTTAATTTTTGCTCTACTTGTTTTGGTTTATGCCATCGGCTTACGTAAAAATAAATTTAGGCAATCTATTTATTGGTTTACTTTCAGTGTGATGATAGTGCTAATGTTTTGCCAGTTTATGCCACATGCCTTGGCAGCTAATTTATTGTGGATTTCTAGATTATTGACGGCATTTATCGCCATTAGCTACTTTTATGTACTTTTGGCTGACCTCAAAGTCAATGATATTCTGTTTTTTCCATTCTTTTGGTTTAACTCTGGCGTTTTAATATATGCGATAAGCTCAATATTTATCAGTTTATTTAACCACCTAACTATAGGGATGGATTCTGCTGAAAATGATTTCAGGCTTTTTACCAATATCTTAGAATTACTTAATATTTCCTTATTTTTGTTTATTTCCATCGCATTTGTAGTTTCAAAGCGGAATTTTAAGTCAAAAATAAAATGAACATTCATCCTACGGTTTTTGTGGTTGTAGGCACAGTGATTTTACTTTTCTTGGGTATTTTAATCATTGCGTTTGTGGTATACTATCAGCGAAAACAATTTAAACTTCAGATCAGCCAAAACTTAGAAAGACAGAAGATAGAATTACAATACCAAAAAAAGCTCCTAGAAAACTCAATGGAGGTTCAAGAGCAGGAGCGAAGAAAGTTGGCAAAAAATCTACACGACGAAGTAGGTGCTATTCTGTCTGTTTTAAAAATGGGTAATAATCAGTTGTATAAATCAACTGAAATTACTGAAAAATTAAAGTTGTTAGTTCAAAATAATACCGAATTAATAGAAGAATCAATAAATATAGTCAGGAGTATTTCGAAAGATTTGGTTCCTCAAACTTTGGAAAATTTTGGGCTGGTTTATGCCATCGAAGAGTTTATTAATAAGATTAATAAAAACTCAAATATCCAGGTTGATTTTAATTATGAAAACCTTTCAGCGTCTAACCGTTTTGGGGTGAATCTAGAATTGGCTGTTTATAGAGTACTACAAGAATTGTTTAATAACGCCATTAAGCACTCTCAAGCTACAGAAATTGAACTTTTCATAAATTATTCAAAAAACCAACTTTTCATAGTTTTCGAAGACAATGGCGTAGGTTTTGACTTTAAAAAGGAGTTGAATTCGCCTTCAGGTGGATTGGGTTTAAGAAATATTCAAAGTAGGCTTTCTTTGATTAAAGGCGAAGTAGAGATTTCCTCAGTGGAGGGTCAAGGAATGAAGTTTGAAGCAATTTTAAAAGATGTAAGTATGGTGTGATTTGTTTGTGGTTAAATTTTATTAATTTTATCGAAATGTCATGAAAAATTTAAGTGAGAAGTACGAAAGTCTAATAAACTTTGACAACTATGCTCAATCTACGCTCGCAGCTTTTAAAACCAAGAGAAAAATGAAGAAAATAAGAATTGCTTTAGTCGACGACCACACCTTGTTTAGAAAAGGCTTGTCTTCTATTTTAAGTCAATCAGATGATATAGAAATCGTTTTTGAGGCTACTAATGGTATGGAATTTTTAAATCACGAACAATATGGGAATATTGATTTGGTGCTTTTGGATATTCAAATGCCAGTTTTAGATGGAATAGAAACTACTAAACGTATCAGAGAAAAAGACAATGACCTAAAGATAATAATTCTTTCTATGCACGATGAAGATCAGTTTATACTGCATCTAATGGAGCTAGGAGCACACGGATATTTACTGAAAGATACCGATACCGACGAAGTACTGTCTGCCATTAGGAAAGTGTACGATTCGGGTGTTTATTTTTCTGAGTTTGTAAGTAGGCTTATGTTTAGAAAAATGAGCAAAGCCCCAACCACAAAAAGCAAAATATTTAATTTTAAGACAGACCTTTCTCAAAGAGAATTAGAAATCCTAAACCATATTTGCGAAGGCATGACCACCAGCGAAATAGCAGATAAAGTTTGCATTAGCCCACGTACAGTAGAAGGTCATCGCCTAAGAATTATGGAAAAACTCGGCGTGAAAAACACCGCAAAGCTAGTGGCTTATGCTATTAAGAATGGATTAGTTGAGTAACCAATCTTACTCTTTCATTATTGCAGTTGCCTCTATTTCAACCATAAACTTTGGATCAATCAGTTTGGAAACCTCTACCATTGTAGTAGCAGGTTTTATTTCTAGGAACATTTCGGCGTGGGCCTTTCCTACCTCTTCCCATTTGCTTATATCCGTTACGTATATTCTGGTTCTGACTACATGACTAAGCTCAGCTCCAAGTTGCTTAAGCGTATTTTCTAGTTTTAGAAGGATAAATTTGGTCTGAAGATATGCATTATTTAACCCCACAACTTCCCCGCTATTATCTGTAGAAACAGTTCCACTAACTTCAATCGTTCTACCAACTTTTACTGCTCTAGAGTATCCTACTTTCTCTTCCCAAGGTGATGAAGAAGAAATATTTGTACGTTTCATAATGTTATAAGGTTTTATATTTTAATTAGGCATGTGCGATGTTTGGTACATGGAAATACTCCTCAAATAAACAAAAAAAACAAGTTAAAGAACCTTTAATTGGTATAAAATTATGATTATTTAACTTTCCAGCTAAGTTTATTGATAGACTCACCTATGGTTTTTCCCATTTCTAGGCCTAAAGTATTGTCTTGGCTGGTGTGTATGCCTCCATAAAGTCTTGAAATCCCACATTCTAACGCAGTATCCCATATTTTAGTAAATGTTCTTTTTTTGAATTCCACATTTCTGAATTCGTCTTTTGGCCTTCCTACGTGCGTGTTATCTTCAAACGTCACCTCATTACCAAATACGGAAATTAGCACCGTGGCGTTGGCTGCTGCTTGAGTAGAATGGCCAGATGTAAATGCTGGAAAAGGAGGTTCAGGCCAAAATTGATTAAAAGAACCGTTGATGTTTCTTCTGATGTAACCTGTAGGTCTTTCTGAGTGATAGGTATATTTTACTTTGAAACAACAAATAAACGCATCGGCTACTGACATACCTACCTTTGCAAATGTTTCAGCAGCTTTAAATAGATTCACCTTTTGCTGTGCTATTAAAAGTTTTCCAAGGTTATATGAGTGCCCTGGAGGAGCGGCTGAAACAGCGGGGTCGTCTCCCCACCAAAGGGCTATCTCTTTTTGTTCTTGAGTTAAGCCCAATGTGATGTCATAAACTTCTTTAAATTCTTTATAATACGCTGAGGACTTATCAGTTGAATATTTTAATGCTTCAGGAACTGGAATTTCGGAGCTAGCTTTAATGAAAGTTCGATTTTGCCCCCATTTTGGATGCATTGGGTAAGGAAGTGCCGCCTGACCACCAAAAGGTGGCGACCAAAAACCAAGACCTTGAGGGTACATATAGTTCATGTCTTGGACATTCAGATTCCCTTGATGTCCACCATCGTTAACAGACCATTGGTAAATCTTTTCGGCTATACTTATTCCGTATTTCTTTGAATTAGTAATAATGCTAGAGTCTTTCACTGCCAAGAGTCTTTCTTTTTCTATAGCTGTCTCTAAAGAGTCAATTCTAGTATTATAAATGGAATGAGAGTTAAACCACATTTTTTTGATAATGTAGGCTTGGCCCGCGTTTAGCGAAGTTTCCCAGTCTATTTTTTTTGCATCGGCAGGCATCGGAAGTGCTCCAAGACCGTTAAGTTCTGTTGCTATTGATTTGTATTCAATGCTGCCTGGTGCTATGCTTTCGTACATAGTTAAGCCTACATAACCCAGTGCCCTGCTCAAATAGGTCGGGCTATTGTTTGGCTGATGTTTTATATGATATAAGGTGGCTTCGGCCCATTTTATGGCGATTGTATTATCAAGTGCTAATTCTTTGGGTGGGTCTGGTACTATTTCAACCACATCCTCGGTTTTACTACATGACCAAACAACTGATGCTAACGCTACTAAAAGTACTACTTTTTTCATTTTTAAAATTCTAAATATGGCTTAATTTTTTCTATGGTCTCATTGTCCAAAATCTTTATTTTTCCCAAATCATCAGCATTATTATAGTCTCCGTGTTGGTTTCTATACGCTATAATTGCTTTAGACTGGTTGTATTTTAGATATGGGTGTCTGATAGTTTTTACTGTGTTAATCTTTATTTTAGAGACTGGTTTTTCAATAAAAGCATACTTTTTTAACTCTGGCAACACTTCTAAAGGAATACCGTAGGTTTGACTTACTTGATCTAAATCATTAAAGCCACCAAGTTTTTCTCTGAAACTTATTATTCTACTTGCAAAAACTTCGCCAATTCCATTGATTTGCTTTAAAGTAGCAGTATCTGCCGTATTAATATCAAATTTAGCTATAACTTTTTTGGTATATTTCTGAGTTTTTTCCTCAGGTTTATCTGTATATGTTAAGTCAGAAATATCTGTTTTGCTGTATGTTTGTTTTTCGGGCAAATCTATGAAATCTACCAACGATATATAAAGTTCTTCGTCTACACCGTATATTTTTTTAAGGTCTTCTTTGTAATTAAGTTTACCACCTTTTTCTAAATAGTTTTCCAGAATATTGGCTGCCTTGCCCGAAAAACCCAATGTCAAAAGGTCTTTTTTGCTGGCAGTGTTGGGGTTGAACCTAAAGTGCTTAATTTCTATGTTACTTTCTGTTTTTTTGTATTTGGGATATTTAGAATATTTGGAATATTCTGATTTGGTGTAAGGATCTTTTTCCTCAGCCTCGGGGACAGTTAACTCTCCATATTTTTCTATTACAATTTGACTTTTTTTGTCAGAATTATAACTGCTGTATATAAATGTGGCAGTAACAGAAATGAAAATTATCAAAAATGAATAAAACGCAGATTTTGATTCATTAAAAGTAAGGTCTAACTTTTCTCTTAAAAATTGTATAAAAAAGTTCATATGGGTGGTTTTTCTAAGTCATAAATATCAAAAAAAAATCCCTATCTAAAAAAATAGATAGGGATTTTTTGCTTGTAGGTTAACTTTATTTCGTAAACTCAACACTAGATATTCCGAAAAGTGGCTTTCCGTCTGCACTTGAATTCTTAAATATAAAATACAAGTCCTCGGGTTTTAAATATGATTTGTTAAAAGCAATAACCAGAGGTTTCATGTTTGCACTTGAAACTTCGGCTTCACCTATTTTTTCACCGGAAATCCCTCCTAAACGCAATTCTATTTTTCCGCCTATTGATTGCTTTCCATCACTGAATGCATTTATTTTTAATGCCTTGATTCCAGTTAGGTCTATGGCTGTAAACTTTGCCCATGAGTTGTCATTTGCAATAAGTAAGTTGCCTATTCCTGGAGCATCATAAGTGCTTGTTCCTTTAATTTGATCTGCCGAAACTGCACTGACTACTGGACTTTTAAGTGCTATTGTTTTGTTGCTTGTGATTGGTCCTATTTCATTTGCTCCTTTGTCTGTATAAGATGCTTGTACAAGATAAGCTCCACTCTTTTTGCCAATATGATCACTTACTTGGTAAACTCCCGATAGCGGCTTAGAGCTAGGCTTCGGGTCATTGATAGAGAGAATGTAATCGGCCATTTCTCTGGCATCGTTAAGACTTAACTGAGGATGGGCCGCCATGGCTTGCTCACCCCAAACACCACCGCCACCCGTAATTATTTTGTTTGCTAATTTACTGATGTTAGTAGAGCCTTTTTTGTATTTTCCTGCTATTTCTACGTAGGCTGGCCCTATAGATTTTTTGTCTTTTGAGTGGCACGCCGCACAGTCACTAAGTTCTATCAACCTTTTTCCTAACATAAAACTTTCGTTTGATTTGTGGCCTTGCTCAAGCATGGTCTTGTCGTACCCCTCCAAGTAGTTAATGGTTACGTTGACATCTTCTGGGCTAATTCCTTTATTTAATGTGCCGTCTTCTTTGTCTTTAACTTTTACTTGGTAATCTATTTTATCATCAAAAAAGAAGGTTTTGTTTCCTACCAATTCAATGTTTACCTCTGGGCTAGCGTTTCCAACTTTTATTCTAATTTCCTCCGTAGTTTGGTTTCCAACGGCATCTTTTACAGTTATTTTCACGTCATAAATACCAGGATTTTTAAATGTTGTCTGCGGATTGGCAAGTTTTGAAATAGGTATACCTTTCCCGAAATTCCACGTGTAAGTCATAGCATCTTTATCGAAATCTACGGTTCCTTCCGAACTGAATTTTACAAGTAATGGAGATGCTCCTTCTGTAATATTTGCAGCAATTTTTACTGAAGGTTTTCGGTTTCCTTCGTTAAACTCAATACATGAAAGCATAGCTTCTTCGTTTTGAGAGAACCAATTCATACCATATTCCAAAAGGTACATTTTGCCGTTGATATCAAATGTCATGTCCATTGGGTGGTAGAAGGTAGTAGATGGCATAAATTTCTCCATACCCGTATAATTGCCGTTTTCGTCTAAATCTACGGTAATAATCCAATCTCTCATCCATTCATATATAAAAAGTTTGTTATCATAGTATGCTGGAAATTTGCCTTTTGAGTTTTTATATTCTGAAAAATTATAGACCGGCCCACCCATTGGGTTTGCACCGCCTTTTTCCAACAATGGAAACTCCTTAGATTCTCCATAGCCATACCAAATCATAGGTTTTTGGGTAGGAGGTAGGTTAGTTAAACCCGAGTTATGAGGCGAAAGATTAACTGGCTTTAAAGGGTCAAAATAATCTCCCGAAACTTTAGTTTCAAAATCATAAGCACGATATGGTGTAGAATTTCCTGCAAATAATGGCCAACCGTAATTGCCAGCTTTGCGAGCCTGATTAAATTCCACAAGGCCTTCAGGTCCACGGTCAGGACTTGTTTTTCCAGCATCGGGACCTATTTCGCCCCAATACAAAAAGTCATTCTTTTTATCTACCGATATTCTGTATGGGTTTCTATTTCCCATTACAAAAATCTCAGGTCTAGTTTTTTCCATTCCTACCGGGAATAAGTTGCCTGCAGGTATTGTATATGTACCATCTGCTTGTGGAGTAATCCTTAAAATCTTACCTCTTAAGTCGTTTGTATTTCCTGAGGTATGTAAAGCATCCCAGCCTTTTCTGTCTTCTCTAAAATCTATTGGGGCATAACCGTCTGAGGCAAATGGGTTGGTATCGTCTCCAGTAGACAGAAACAAGTTACCTTTGCTATCCCAATCTATTGAACCTCCTGTGTGGCAACACTCAATTCGCTTTGTAGTTACTCTAAGTATTACTTTTTCAGTATCATATAGGATAGTGTCTTTTTGTTGGTCATAGGTAAATCTCGATAAAAACTGGTCGGTATGTTGGTCGGTTTCTGGCGAATAATAAAAGTAAATCCAGTTGTTTTTTTCAAAGTTTGGGTCTATACCTACACCCATCAAGCCATATTCAAATTTCTTATAAACGTTTAAGTTACCAACCACTTTTGACTTTCCGGTGATGGTGTTAAACATTTTGATGGCTCCTTTTCTTTCAGTAAATACTACCTTTCCGTTAGGCATTGCTACCAATTCAGTAGGCTCATCTAAATTTTTCATTAGATTAGTCTTTACAAATCTATTCTCTTCTGGGGCTCTTTTTGACTTTGCCTTGGTGTAGTCCAGTTTGTTTGCCATTGCCCATTTTAATCCTTCCGTAAAGTGCTTAACCATTAATGGTTCTTCGAAGGTTTCGGGTGTGTGGCCAAAGTTAGTATAGAATGATTTTCCTCCATCAAATTCGTGAAACCATGCCATCGGGTGAAAGTCGCCCATTTTGCCTTTCTTATAAGTTGACTCATCTACTGTAATTAAGAAATTTAGAATGTCTTTTTGTAGCGATTTGAAATCATAAAATTCATCTTTTTTATCAAAAGTAGCAGGCATATGAGACGTGGAAGGGTGATTTGAGTTTACCACAGTCATTTTACCAGTTTGAACATTTGATACGTCGCCACCCGGGTGGCTTGCAAAATACCCTCCCATAAGTTTGTTGTACCATGGCCAGTTGTATTCGGTGTCAGATGCCGCATGAATACCCATGTAGCCGCCGCCTGCTTGAATATACCTTTCAAAGTCAAGTTGCTGAGCAGGTGTCAGAATGTCTCCTGTGGTACTAAGGAAAACTACACATTTAAACTGTTTAAGGTTTTCTTCATTGAAGTCATCGCTGTTTTCAGAAAACGTCATTCTGATGTTTTCTTCTTTTCCGATTTTTTCAAAGAAAGCTTTACCTTCTTTAATTGAGGCATGTCTAAATCCTTGCGTTTTAGAAAAAACGAGTACTTTGTTTTCTTGAGAGTAAGAGCAATACGTACTTATAGAAATTAGAACAAGGAGGTTGAATAATTTTAACATTTTAATTTTTAAAGGTTTAGTACAAATATAGTATTCCCAAAAATATTTATATCATTAAATAGATATAATTGATGGTTTGTATGGTGAGGGTCTAGTTTTTAGCTATAACGAAGAATTGGGTAGGTAAAATTGGAAATAAAAAAGCCTCAAAGAAATTAACTTTGAGGCTTCTTAAAAACAAGACCAAAACAACTTATGCTTCTGTCTCTTTATATTTTACAACCAATTGGTCATTTAAAAATTCTTCTAAAGCTACACTTGTAGGCTTAGGTTGTCTTTCATAAAACTTAGAGATTTCGATTTGCTCTCTGTTTTCAAAAATTTCTTCTAAATTATCTACGCTTGAAGCAAATTCGCTAAGTTTTTGAGTTAGCTCTTCTTTTGTTTTGATAGCAATTTGCTGAGCTCTTTTTGATACAACAAAAACAGACTCATAAATATTTCCTGTTTTACTTGCTAAAACGTCTGTATCTCTAGTTACTATTGAAGCATTAATAGCCATATCTTATATTTTTTAATTACTTGTTCTAAAATTATTTGCAAAATTAATTCAAAAAAACCATAAAATGTTATTTTTGAGGATTTTGTTTACTTCGAGTTCTCTAACTCGGCCTTCTTTTTGGCTTCTTCTATCTCTTTTTCTGTTTTAGCAACATTTTCTAAACCTTTCAAACATTTGTCATAAAACTTCTGAAGGTCTTTTAAATATTTACTAGAAGGGTATTTGTCAATGAATTTTTCGTAAAAAGATATAGCCGTATTATATCTTTCTCTTTGTTTCAAGAAAAAGCTTACGTCTGCAAGTTCAGTTTGAGCAATAATTTGGATGTAACTTAATTCCTCATTGAACTGAGAATCTGGAAAATCTTTTCTGAAATTATCAACACTTACTACCGTAGCTTTATAATTACTTCTTCCTAAAAACGATGGCTCACGGGTTTTGAAGTATAATTTGGCTTTTTCGTAAGCTTTAAGTTCTAGTCTGAATCTTAAGTCCTTAAGGTCTTTGGTACAGTTATCGGCATACTTACTGTCTGGGTAGGTATTTATAAATGTCTGAAGGGCATCTATGGCAGTTAAGGTACTAGTTTGATCAAGGTTGTGAGGAGGAGAATCTTTAAACATCGAATAGGCGTACATATAGTAGGCTTCTTCGGCAAAAGGACTGTTTGAATACGTTGCATAAAATGTTTTAAACATATATGAACTCATCTGAAACTGGCCTTGATAGTAATTACAATACGCATTGTAAAACTGAGCTCGCTCTGCTGTGCTGTCTCCTTTAAGTAAAGGTGAAATTTCTTCTAAAAGCACTCCTGCTTTATAGTAATCCGCTTTTTTATAATATTCAATAGCTGCATTGTATTTTTGATCTACAGTGCCTTTTTTAATCAGCTGATTGAATTTTTTTGAGCAGGATATCGATAATACGCTTATTCCTAAAACGATTAGTAAAAATCTAGATTGCTTTAATTTCATGAAACAAAATTACGAATGTAAAGGGATAATAACGTAGTGATGGTAGAAAAAATTGGAAAAAGAGAGATTAAATATTAATTGTGACGTACAAGTAGTTTTTTGGTGGCTATTTTCTTGCCATCTATCACTAGTTGGTACATGTAGATTCCTGATTCCCATGAAGAAGTATTTACTTTTAGCCTCTCCGTAGTTCTTCCAATTTCATATTCTGCTATTTGCTTACCCAATAAATTGAAAAAAGATACGTTACCAGTATCGAAGTTGCCTAAAATTTTATAATCTAAAAATGCGTAGTCGTTTGCTGGGTTTGGATATATATTGGAAATGGATATTTTTTCGTTCTTAAATAACTTATCTGAATTATCTATGGAGCTATTAGCTGCAGAGGTACTAGAAGTCTTGTTAGAGGAAGTATTATTGATTAATAAATTTCTATAGAATAAATTGATTGATGACTTTGAGTCAACATTAAGATTTTTTACCGCATTGGCTTTATCAAAGATACTGTTTGAAGGAGGCGTAAAGCTGGCTTTTTTAGGGTTTTGGCCCACATTAAGTCTCGACTTGTTACTTGACACTTGGCCAAATACTGCCGATACTGTAGTGAATGCTACAATAAAAATGACAATTATTTGATTAGTGAACTTCATATGTAACTTCGGTAAAATTATTTGCGTATAAGCTTTCCTTTTATTTATTAAACAAAAATATATATAAAAATACAATATTTAATCTATTAGACGACAAAAACACCCAAAAGGTTGCCTGAAAAATGAAAATTAATTAAATTTTAATATAATTTGACAAAAATCATTCCAAATCAAGGCATTAACAAGGTATTTTAGCTGCTCGGTTTGCATGTCTACCACCCTCAAAATCAGTCGATAAAAACAACTTTACGAACGCTAACGCTTCTTCTTTAGAAACAAATCTTGCCGGTATACACATTATGTTGGCATCGTTATGTTGTCTAATTAATTTCACCACGTCTTCGTTCCAAACTAAACCTGCTCGTATGCCTTGGTGTTTGTTTGCTGTCATACATACGCCATTTCCGCTTCCACAGATCAAAATTCCGAAATCAAATTCTTTATTTTCTACTGCTGCTGCCAAAGGATGGGTAGAATCTGGGTAATCCATTGATTCCGTAGTGTATGGCCCAAAATCTGAAGTGCCGTAGTTTTTTTCTTGTAAATACTTAAGGATGAATTGTTTGTGTTCAAATCCTGCGTGGTCTCCGCCAATTGCTATTCGTAATGCCATGATTCAAAAAAAAATTAAACTTATTTTTGCAAATATACGTTGTTTAAGACCTTAAATTGACAAACAATTTTAAAAATTAACACAAGCAGAAAAACTGAATAAATATGAGCGATAAAAACGAAGAAGTTAAAATTAAAGAAGCTTTTCAAGAAAGAAACTGGAATGAAATTCAAAGTCAAGACTCTTGGCAAATATTTAAAGCCATATCGGAGTTTGTAGAAGGATACGATAAATTAGCCAAAATAGGACCGTCTGTGTCTATTTTTGGTTCGGCAAGAACTAAACCAGACAATAAATATTATAAACTAGGTGAGGCCATTGCTTCTAAATTAGTGGAGAAAGGGTACGGTGTTATCACAGGTGGTGGGCCTGGTATAATGGAGGCAGGAAACAAAGGTGCCAAAGAAAAAGGAGGAAAGTCAATAGGCTTAAATATAGTTTTGCCTTTTGAACAAGTCCCAAATCCTTACGTAGATGTAGATAAAAGTATCAATTTTGATTATTTCTTTGCTCGTAAGGTTTGTTTTATCAAATATTCCCAAGGTTTTATAGTAATGCCAGGTGGTTTCGGTACGCTCGATGAACTTTTTGAAGCTTTAACATTGATTCAAACCAAGAAAATTGGGAGGTTCCCGATTGTTTTGGTAGGTTCTGAATATTGGGGTGGGCTAATGACTTGGATTAAGACCACAATGCTTGACGAGATGAATATCAATGCCGAAGACTTAAATTTGATTCAGTTGGTAGACACAGCCGAAGATGCCATTAAAGTAATAGAAGATTTTTATAATAAATATTTATTACAACCTAACTTTTGATTTAAAGAGAAGTTTCGAACACAAAAAAAACACCTTTTCGGAGGTGTTTTTTTTTGTGTTTATATCAAAATAATAAGTCTAAATCGAGGGCTTCTTTGAGTTTCCAAATAGCTGGATTTTTATTTGCCATAGATTCAAATTTTTCCTGCTCGGTTCTTGGTTTTGCTTTGGTTTGCTCTGCTGTTATAATCGCTTCGGCGGTAATAGTGCCGTTCTCAAGTTTTTTCCGAAGGAAATCTAATAAGTCTTGGCGAAGCTCATAAAAAATGTCAAATTTTACCTTGTTGGCTAGTTTAAATGTAAACGCTGTGCCTTCTAAATCAAATTCGCTAGTAAAAACCATCTTTTGAGTTTGGGATGATTTTAACTCTGAAAATTCCATTAAAACACCTATGGCTTGTCCTTTCGAAAAAGATTTCGATAATCCATTGTTACTTGAATCTACTAAGGGGTTTGAGTTTGAATTGCTACTTTGAGATACTTCCTCTTCTAAATCTTTTATGGATTTTAAAGACTTAAATCCAGATTTTTTCGGTGGTTTAGGAATTGGATTGCTAGCTGCGGAAGGTGCAGCTGTACCTGTGTTAGCTGTTTGAGAATTGTTGTCAGAGCTGGTTTGAGAGGGCTTTTCTAAGCCACCATCAACTTTTTTTTTTCACCTTCGTCAGATCCCAAGTTGGCTAAACTAAGAACTGCGTTTATCTGTGAAAGCTTTAAAAGACCAATTTCAACATGAAGCCTTTGGTTTTTTGCGGCCTTAAAGTTTAAGTCCAATTGAGAACCTACACTCAGTGCTGACATTAAGAAACTCATTGAAGTTTCTTTTGATTGAGTCAAAAACTTCTGTTTGGTGCTTTCGGAAACGTCTAGTAGTTCTACCGTCTGAGGGTCTTTGCACACTAAAATATTTCTAAAATGCTCATTTAAACCAGCTATAAACTGGTGAGCATCAAAACCTTTGGCAAGTATTTCGTTGAAAATTAAGAGCGTCTCTGATATGTTTCCAGCGTAAAGGCTATCAAGCATTCTTAAATAGTAATCGTAGTCTAAAATATGGAGGTTTTCTAATACTTCGGCATATGTTAAACTACGATTTGACGAAAACGTAACGTTTAGGTCAAACATAGAAAGTGCATCTCTGAGACCTCCGTCTGCTTTTTGAGCTATAAGCTCCAAGGCTTCAGGTTCGGCTGCAATGTTTTCTTTCTCTGATATTTTAGCCAAATGAGACGCCATGTCTTTTATCTGAATTCTGTTGAAATCAAATATTTGACATCTACTCAAAATGGTCGGGAGAATTTTGTGTTTTTCTGTGGTAGCCAATATAAATATGGCATACGAAGGCGGCTCCTCTAAGGTTTTCAGGAATGCGTTAAATGCAGCCTGAGAGAGCATGTGAACCTCATCAATGATATAAACCTTGTATTTCCCGTCTTGAGGTGGGAACCTTACTTGGTCTATCAGGTTTCTGATGTCTTCTACTGAGTTATTTGAAGCAGCATCGAGTTCATGAATATTAAATGAAGCATTTTGGTCAAAATTCTTACAAGAAGTACATGCATTACATGGCTCTATTTGTTCGCTTACATTTTGACAATTTATGGTCTTGGCCAATATTCGGGCACAAGTGGTTTTACCAACACCCCTAGGTCCAGTAAAAAGGAAGGCTTGTGCTAACTGGTTAGATTTGATGGCATTACGTAAAGTAGTAGTAATATGCGACTGCCCCACCACAGAATCAAATGTGATAGGCCTATATTTTCTAGCTGAAACTACGAAGTTTTCCATGTCACAAATATATAAAAGAAAATTAGAATCTGAATCTTGCTTTTTCAAGCTGTTTTTCTTTCCGAAATATTAAAACTCTAAATATTAGTAAGTTGCAGGATAGTGTAGAAGTGTAAAAAAAAGTTTTAATATAAAATTTAGCATTTTTAGACAAAAAAAAGCCCGAAAAGAAAGACTATTTCGGGCTTATAGCGTTTTCATGGTTGAATAAATGACTTGCAAATCTAATCTTTACAGAATTAGTTTTGGGAGGCATATCTATTAAAGCAAAGATTTTATGCTACCATTTAGCCTTTTTAATCGACCATCGTTTTTTTTAGGTTTTTCTAAAACTTTATTGGGTTTTTATTAAAACCATCTTTTGTTTATCTATCTTATTTACCGTTTTGCAGAATTCTAGCCATGTTTCGAAGTTTTCTTTTTTATACAAACCGCCTTTTATACATAGGCTTCTGTAAAGAAAAATCTGTTCGTTTTCTTGTTTGATTTCTGAGTGATAGCTACCAAAAGGTTCTTCTAAATGTGTGGTTTTTCCTAAGTGCTCAGGTTTATAACCCGCAGGTAGATTGAATGCAATGGTATCAATGTCGCAGAAGCTGTACGAATTTGGGTTTAAAAAGAGCATGTTTTTCCTTGGGCCAACCTGCGGATCTGGCTCTATGAAGCCACTCAAAAGGTTTGCTTTTATGAGCATCCGAGGACCGCTGGTACTTGCCAGTTTTTTAGCTGATATTTCTATGTTTTCGTGTAACTCAGGAATCCTGTTTTTAATTCTTTTGCCCTCAAAATTGGTTAAGTCAAAGGTGCCCAAGGTGATGCTTTTTTGAAGCCATGTTTTTTGGTCTTCTACATTTTTAGTTTCATACAGATTTGCTCTAGTTTCGTGCTGAATTCCCGTGTAAACTGTTTTCGAAATAATTTTGGCATCGCCATTTACATCAATTTCTGCTTTTATTTTCCTGATTTGTAGGTTGTCAGTTGGCAAATACGCTTTGGTATTTACCAATCTTCCTCCGTCGTTTTTTATTAAAAGAGCTTTTCTGTTTCCCGTAAAATCTCCCTGATAACCAAAAGCTCCGGTTTGGCTGGTGCATTCTAACCAAATGGTGTCATTTTTGACTGGTACACAAGCTATAACATGGTTAAAACGCATACTTGGAAATTCTTCATTTTTAAAATGCTCACGTTCGCCTGCTTTTATAAGTGCTGGATATGCTTTTATACCTTCTGTTTTGAGGAGTGCTATTGTAAAATTTGTTAAAGCCTTGCAATCGCCGTAGCCTTTGGTGGCTACCTCTGAAGCCAATAATGTTTGCCAGCCGCCAATGCCTAATTGAATACTCACATAGCGGGTCATGGACTGCATAAACTCATAGGTTAACTTTATTCGTTTTATTTCGTCTTTTTCTGCCCCTATATATTTTTTTAGTTTAGCGATAGTTTCCGGATCTACTTGGTCTCGGTCTTTGTTTAAAATGTAGTAAAACTTTGAGATATCTTCCCAAGTTCGCATAGTGCCTTGGTAGTTTTTAACTTTAAACTCAGATGGGGCAAGTTGCACGAAAGGTAAGGTTTCATGCAGAGAAAACTCTTCAAATTTAAGCGGTTCTACATTTTTAATGCTCCAAGATTCAAGTGCGTATTTATCTGCGTGAGATTTTATGGATGTGTTGCTTAGGCTTCTTTCTATTTTTCGATAGGGGATGTTGTTTAGACTGTAAACATTAAAACTTGAGCTTTCTATTCCTACATTTTCTTCAGTAATGGGTTGCCAACTCGGATAAAACATCATGTTGTTGCTTTCTTCTTCAAAACTAAACTCTACTGTGTAAGGATACGGATAATACTTTTTGCTAAATTCAGCTACTTTCATTCTACCATCGGTTACGTCATTTGTAAATCTACCATAACCAATATCTCTTATATCGCTTGATTTTAGTTTTTTCAATGATTTTCCAAACTCATCAAATAGCTCCCCTTCTATTTTTTTTATTTTAGAAAAATCATCATAATGTGCCTCAAAGTATGCGTAGTCTTCTTCTCCTTTTTCATTGAAAATCGTAACTGCCCAATGTCTTTTGGTTACCGAAGAGCCAATGCTTTCTATATAAAAATCGGTATTGTCGAACCTTATTACGGCATTGGCGTTCTGTTTTAAGTTTGCCGGAATGGCATAAATCGCCAATGAGGTTTGGGCAACCAATGGTTCACATCCAATTAGTAATAAGCCAATTATAAGTTTTTTCATGTGAATTATTATTTGTGTTTTAAAACAATTTGTTCGTCTTGTTTATTGACCACTTTGTCAAAGAACAGTTTTAAGTCAGGGTATAAGTCAGGGCTAATTATAGGATCTTTTATAACTAATCTCGATACCACCATAATAGAATTTTTTGACTCGTCTTTAACACAATTGTAGACAAATGAAGCGGCCTTTCCAGATATTATAGTGCTCATAGATGCTGGCAATGAAACCACTTCGAAGCCTTTTGGAATGGCAATTTCGCATTTGTAGGTATGGTCTTGTGAATAGGCAAAGTCTACCGGATATTTTCTTTCTTCAAGTTTAAACGGGTTAGTTTTGTATCTGCCTTTCAGGTTTGGATTTAAGTAGATCATATCCTCCATTATTCCGCCGTCTTCATATTCAAATTCGAAGTTTGTTTTTATGGCCTCGTTTTTATTGTCCATTTTTTCGTTAACCAGTTTACTTATTTTAAGTTCGCTGTTATCTGAAATTAGGTTTTCGTTATACGTCTTTTCTCCTTTTTTGAAAAAATCTGTTCGTACATCGGCTGCATAATATCCGCCACCACTTATGTTATAGGTGCCTTTTGCTTTATTATCCATTGGCAGCAATTCAACCTTAAATTCTTCCAAAGTATTATACCTGTGTGTAGGTGCAATTTTTACAAATTCTCCTCCTTTTTCGGTGATTAATCTACCTGTACTATTTAGGCAATGTTCGGGTATCATTCCGAAATACAAAAATGGACTACTAAGGTCTAGATTGATGGTTTCGTCGTTGAGGTTTACTTGGCAGTACGTATAGTTAAATCTATCAATCAATGGAAAGAATTCATTTATTCTGCCGTTATCTCTGGTACTTGTAATTACTGGATTTGCATTAAAATCTAGTTCTCTCAGCAGTGCCACCAGCATTAGATTTAGTTCAGTAGGGGAGCCCTTTTTGTTAGTAAATACCTTTTTTAAGTCTTCGGCATATATACTATTGTAGCTATCGTCGGCACTGAAGTTTCTGGACATATAATCGTATACTTTTTGTAGCCTTTCTTTTTTGTCTGCTATAACTTTAAATGCATCTACCAAATCGCTCAAGTACTTTTGCTTTTTTAGTCTTTTGCCAAAATACTCATGTTGATTGAGGGTGTTGTCAAGGTCTGGCCATGTGGTGGAGTAAATTTTTGTAAGTTGCTCCGGAATCATGGTTTGAGACAGCTCAAATTCTATTTTCGAAATGTAATCTTCTCTCGAAGTCAAGTAAGGCTCTTTTTTGAAAGCAGGAGCGTCCTTAACCCCAAATATATAATGTAGTCCCGAAGCATTTAGTTTTGAATGCCCCATGTTTATCGAAACCGTCTCTTGGGTATTAATATTTAGAGGCAAGTAGCCGCCCGAAATCATCTGGTAGTATAAGTATGAAGGAATTGTGATGTCATAAATACTCCAAAGCGTGGGGTCATTTCCTTGGAAATACCAAGTGTCAGGTTTGTCTTTGACCGATAAAAAGGAGCGTTTTTTGTATTTGTATTCTATTATGCTTCCTTCACGCACATTGGGCATGCTGACTTTTATTTTATAGTTGGTGTTGGTTATTTTTTCTGAGAAAATAGATTGTTTCTTTAGTTCGTTTTTTACCATACTGCCGTTTTCTATGTTGTAAGTGGCACCGTCTATATCGGTAATATATTGCTCTTTTCCAGCCGATGACCTGTAAAATGGAATTACAATTTCACCTCGGTCCATTCCTGATTTTTTTAATACTTTTTTTCTGATGTGCAAATATGAGTCAATGTAAAAACCGTAATTGTCATCATAGCCAAACGAAACGTCAGATTTTTCATACAATACCACAGCCTCAGCCGAGGTGTCTATAGCATACGTTTTTTGTTTGATTTCTTCTGAAGAAATAACGCCAAATTTGATGTTAGGTACTTGCGAAAATGCTGTTAGATTTAAAATGATGAGAGCAGGGAGGAGAAGTTTTTTCATGCGTATTTTTTGTATTTGTAATGTGCTAGAAATTTAGTTTTTCAACATTTGATTTCTTGTCAAAAAATATGCCTTGTTTTGTTTAAAATTAAAAAAGAAAATTTAATAAACCTCAAATAAAAAAAAAGAGACAAAAAACTTTGTTTTTGCCTCATTTATAAGTGTTTTAATATTGATTGGAAGGTATCAAGAAAAATAAATATTTTATTTTACTGAGTTTCTCATTTTTGGTATTAAAAAAAGAAAAGTTCTATTTATCCTTCAAACATATCGCTAAGTCCTCCTAAAATTGAACCGCTTTCTTTTCTCGAGTTTCCTCCATAAGGAGAAAGTCTTTGGATAAGTTTAGATATCGGTAATGACTGAATCCAGACTTTTCCGGTGCCACTCAATGTAGCCAAAAACATGCCTTCTCCTCCAAATATCATCGATTTTAGTCCGCCTGCTGACTGTATGTCAAAGTGGAGTTGCGGCTCAAAAGCCACAATACAGCCTGTGTCTATTCGTAAAGTTTCGTTTTGCAGCGTACGCTCCATTACCACACCACCCGAGTGGATAAAGGCCATGCCGTCTCCTTGTATTTTTTCAAGAATAAAACCCTCTCCACCAAAAAGTCCTGCCCCAAATCGCTTGTTAAAATGAATAGAGATACTGGTACCCATAGCTGCACAAAGGAACGCGTCTTTTTGAACAATCAGGGTGTTTTGAGAAATAGTAGCTAAGTCTACTGCTTTGATAGTACCTGGGTAGGGAGCCGCAAAAGCCACTTGACGCTTAATGTTAGAACGGTTGGTAAAGTGAGTCATAAATAGTGACTCGCCCATCAATACCCTAGAGCCAGCCTTGAAAATCTTCCCCATTAAGCTTTCGCTAGTGTTTGAGCCATCGCCCATTTTGGTTTCAAATGCGATTCCATCTTCCATAAATAGCATAGAGCCTGCCTCGGCCACCACGGTTTCTTGTGGGTCTAGCTCTATTTCTACTACTTGGATATCTTCTCCAATTATCTTGTAATCAATTTCATGACTTCTCATCGTCTTTCAAGTGTTTTAGTTTTTTATCTTCTACTTTTGTGTTTAAAAATGCATTTATTTTTTCGATATCATACGACATCTGAATCTCGCCAAATGAATTTACTTTGATATCAAACCCATCTAAGTCTTTGTGGACTTTTGGTAAATCTTCTTTTTCTATTTTTTTCTTAGACATACTGTTCTTCTGATTTTATGACACTAAAATTATGAAATTATTTTTAGACTCTTTAAACAAATAGATATTTGGAAAAATAAGTTTAGGAAAGGTTTAAAAGAGGGTTAGTTTAACCAAAAAATAATATGGACTTGGTAAGGGTTTAATTAATAAAAAATATTATTATTGTAGTACACTATTCAATCATAATCTTATGTCAATAAAAACTAATGATAACGGCAGGAGGCAATTCCTCAAAACCGGCCTTGCTGCAGCTGGGTCTTTTTTTATAGTTCCTAGGCATGTTTTAGGAAAAGGCTTTATTTCGCCAAGCGATAAACTTAATATTGCATCTATAGGTGCAGGAGGAAAAGGCTGGAGTGATTTGAACAATACTTATAACAATGGTGCTGAAAATATTGTAGCTCTTTGTGATGTAGATCCGGGCCAGTGCAAACGTGCCATTGAGAAGTTTCCGAAGGCGAAGTTATATACCGATTTTAGGGTAATGATGGAGCAAATGAAAGGGGAGATAGATGCAGTAACTATTTCAGCTCCCGATCACATACATGGTGTGGCGGCTATGACGGCTATGCAAATGGGTAAGCATGTATATGTTCAAAAGCCTTTGACGCACAATATTTATGAAACGCGTATGCTAACTGAAGCCGCTCGTAAATATAAGATGGTTTCTCAGATGGGAAATCAGGGGGCTTCGAACCCCGGTCAGCAACAGATGATAGATTGGTTTGAAAAAGGAATGATTGGTACCGTGGATACAGTATATGTATGGACCAATAGACCCGTTTGGCCTCAGGGAATCCCGGTTCCGACCACCAAGCCAGCCTTGCCAGACACAATGAGCAAAGCCAATTGGGACGTCTTTATTGGACCCGCTGATTATGTAGATTATCACCCACTATATCATCCATTTAAGTGGAGAGGCTGGTGGAACTTCGGTACAGGAGCACTTGGAGATATGGGCTGTCACCTAATTGACCCTCCATTTAGAGTTTTGGAACTTGGATATCCGACAGAAGTAGAATGTTCGGTTGGGCAGGTGTTTTTAAAAGACTGGGTACCTGAATATATTCCGGAAGGTTGCCCGCCGTCTGCCAATGTGCAGTTGAAGTTTCCTGCCACTAAGAAAAACAAGAAAGACATTAAGATGATATGGACGGATGGAGGTATAAGACCTTTTCACCCTGACTTGATTCCAGCCAATGATTCTATTGGGGAAGATGGAAGTGGTAACGGTGTTATGATGATCGGTAGCAAAGGAATTATGACTTGCGGTACGTATGGATTGAACCCCAAGGTATATAAAAATAACGGCGACGTTATTACTATGCCGAAGGATTATAAAACTAAAAATCCGAATGAGAAATTGCCTGAATATGGACATCATGTGTCGTGGTGCGATGCCATAAAAGATGGTTATGGAAGCAAAAAGCATAAGGCCTTGACATCTTCGTTTGATTATTCGGGTCCATTAACAGAAACTGTGCTAATGGGAAATCTTGCGATTAGAAGCTACGGTTTAGGCAAACAAAGAGCATCTGGAAATGGTCTTGATTTTGAAGGTCGTAAGAAGTTACTTTGGGATGGAGCAAATATGAAAATCACGAATTACGATGATGCCAATCAGTTTGTAGCAAGAAACTATCGTGAAGGCTGGAAGTTGATATAATTGTTTTTTTGAATTTTATAAAAAGAGGTAAGCTATTGGTTTACCTCTTTTTGTTTTAAAAATAAGCCCACCTCGCAGTCAGGGTCATGTGCTCCTGGCAAATATCCGGTGCTCATCAAAAATTCATTTACTATTTCTCCTCCTGTAAACTTAAATGTCTTTTTAAATATTTTAACCCATTCTTCCTTGGTTTTGGGATGGTGGTGTTCTATCCAGTTTTTAAATGAGCCGTGTTGTTTTTGAAGGTCTAAAATCACGTTGGCATTATGTATGGCCGCATTTACTTTGAGTTTATTTCGTATTATTCCTGGGTTTTGGAGGAGCTCCGCTATTTTTTCTTCGTCATAAAGTGCTACTTTATTTATTTCGAAAAAATCAAAAGCCTCTCTAAAGTTGTCCTGTTTTTTAAGAATCAAATCCCACGAAAGGCCAGCTTGGTTTATCTCAAAAACAAGGCGTTCAAAAAGTATATTGTCTGAGCTAATCGTAAAGCCATAGTGCTTGTCGTGATAGATACGGTGATGGTTATCTAGTGGAAGAGTTTTACAGAAAGTACAATAGCTCATTATTTGGGTATTTTTTTTAAAAATTAAATCATTTAGATAAAAAGTATGTTTACTAAGATAGAAAACAAACTAATAACAATGATAAACAATTTCACGTATTACAATCCGGTAAAGGTAATTTTTGGAAAAGAAACCATAGCACTTATAGCAAAAAATATTCCTACTGACGCCAAAGTAATGATTACTTACGGCGGTGGTAGTATATTTAAAAATGGTGTTTATGACCAAGTTAAGGTTGCTTTGACAAGTTTTGAAGTGGTGGAGTTTGGAGGTATTGAGCCAAACCCAACTTATGAAACGCTTATGAAAGCGGTAGAGCTTGGAAGAATCGAAAAGATAGATTTTATACTTTCTGTTGGTGGAGGTTCGGTTTTAGATGGCACTAAGTTTATTTCGGCTGCTATACCTTTTTCGGAAGGTAATGAGTGGGAAAATATTGTAAAAGCGAAAAGAATAAAAGCAGCCATTCCTCTCGGGGCTGTTCTGACTTTGCCTGCCACAGGTTCTGAAATGAACTCAGGAGCGGTGATATCAAAAGCAGAAACTAAAGAGAAGTTTGCGATGAGTAGCCCACTTTTATTTCCTAAGTTTTCGGTTTTAGATCCAGAGACTACTTTTTCTCTTCCAAAAAAACAAATAGCAAACGGAGCCGCAGATGCGTTCACGCACGTGATGGAGCAGTATATGACATATCCGATAGGAGCCATGATTCAAGATCAGTTTGCTGAGTCTGTGTTGCGAACTTTAATTAGTGTAGGTCCAAAAGCTCTTGAAAATCAAACGGATTACGATACAATGTCAAATCTTATGTGGGCGGCTACAGTGGCTCTTAATGGTTGGATTTCATTGGGTGTACCGAGCGACTGGGCTACACATCAAATTGGTCATGAGCTTACGGCTCTTCATGGGGTAGACCATGCTCGTACCTTGGCGGTGGTTTTGCCTCACCTAATGCGTTACAAAAAAGAAAATAAAAGAGGTAAATTGATTCAATACGCTAAAAATGTATGGAACGAAACCGGCACAGACGATGATTTGGTAGAGAAAGCGATTACAAATACCATTAATTTTTATGAGTCATTGGGTATTCCTACCAAAGGGTCTGTTTACGGTATAAATTTGGATACAATTAAAGAAATCAAGACGAGGTTTACGGAAAGAGGGGTGGTTTATGGCGAAAATAAAGACATTACGCCTGAAGCTGTTGAAGATATTTTGAATATGAGTATCGCATAAATATTAATATTACAAAGGAGTTTTTAGGCTCCTTTGTAATATTTTCTTAAAAGTACTTTCTTAAATTCTCTTTTGATTATAGAATGAGCCACTATCTCAGGGTGGCTATAATTGGTCAAATCTACACCAGCCACTAGAAGTTCTTTCTCCGATATATCAACCCGATATAAAATGGCCACCACTTTCCCTGAATCTGTTTTTAATAAATACTCAATGTTTTGTGAGATTTCTTTTAAGAGTTGTTCATAAGCCGTTTTTTTATCTATTTCTGAATTGATAGTTATACCAAACATGTTGAGATCCTTGTTTATTTGAGTAATCAAACTCTCCAACATGTCGGTGTGTGTGGTTATATCAGAAGGTTTAAACTCCGAAATAGAAGGTAAGCTCATGGTATTAGATTTTTAGTTTCGACATTAATTCAAAATCTTTGACGGCATTGAGATACAAGTAGTTTAGCAATAAGCCGTTTGTATTATTTATCAATTTATGTCCCGCTATAAATGGGTAAACATGGGTGCTAATTCTTTCAAATTCATATTCTGTTCCCATTTCTTTGTTTTCGAAACTCTCAATTTTATCTTTTGGTAATGTGATTTCACAATAATAAAAATACATGGCTTCGTCGCTTGTTCCGGTGCTCGGGAAAAGTCTTTTTTCCGGCGAAAGATTTATCAAATCGGCCGGCGTTATTATGATTCCAGTTTCTTCTTTTACTTCTTGAACCGCTATATCAAGCGGACTTACTGTTCCGTCTACCATTCCTGCGGGGTGTTCAAATGTGTACCCACCTTCTGATATTCTTCTTTGTTTTACGAGTAATAAATATTTCTCTGAAGTTTGCTCGTCTATTAAAATGATCGCTACACAAACTACTTCTCCTTTTAGAAAACAAATAGGAGGGATTTTGTCGCCTTCAGGGGTAGTGGCATCAAGCATCAGCAATGAAAAAAGCACTTCTCCGTTGTATCTATGGCGAGAATAAACTTCTTCAATATTGTTTATTTTTAGTCCATTACTTAGGATGTTTTTCTTCCAAAGGTTAAATTTATGTGACTGTTCGAGTGTTTCTTTCATTTATTAATGTAATAATGGGTACAAAACTACTTACTACTGGCTTTCTATTTCTTTTTGGGGTGGGTTTTTATTTTTTGAGTTCTCAAACTACCGAAACTTACGTATATGGAGGTCAAAAACTTAAAGGTGTTTCTTTTGTGGCTCCTTTTAAACCCATTGGCGATAGTTGCTTTAAAGCTATAACAAATATTAATGCGGGTTGGGTTTCGTTGATGCCTTATGGTTTTGTTAGAGAAAATACCTCTACGCTGATTTTTAGTTTAGAAAAAGATAGCACACAAGGAAATCACCAATGGTGGGGCGAAACTCCCAATGGTGTAAGGCAATGCATAAGGCTGGCAAAGGGTCAAGGGTTAAAAGTGATGATGAAACCGCACATTTGGTTAAGGTGGGGTGAGTTTACAGGGCACATGACTTTTAAATCGGAAAAAGAATGGGAGGAGTTTGAAAAAACATTTTCCACCTACATTTTAGGTTTTGCGAAGCTCTCAGAAGAGGAAGGAGTGGAGCTGTTTTGTATTGCTACCGAAATGGAAAAGCACGTGGAAGTTCGCCCTGAGTTTTGGCATAAATTGATTGCTGACGTTAAAAAAGTTTATTCGGGAAAGCTAACCTATGCTGAAAATTGGGATAGTTTTGAAGAAGTTCCTTTTTGGAATGAACTGGATTATATTGGTGTAGATGGTTATTTTCCGTTATCGGACCATAAAAACCCGGATGTCAAAGAGCTTAAAAAAGGTTGGGAAAAGCACCTTAAAGGTTTAAAAAAACAAGCTTCGAAATACCAAAAGCCCATCTTGTTTACAGAGTTTGGGTACCGTAGTTGCGATTTTTCTACTCAAAAGCCATGGGATACAGACTTTTCACTGCCTGATAATCATCAACTTCAAGACAGGGCTTATGAGGTTTTGTTTACTTCTGTTTGGAACGAACCTTGGATGGCAGGTGGTTTTTTATGGAAATGGTTTCCGGTGATGTCTAAAAACCCACGACATAAAGACATGTTTTCGCCACAAGGCAAACCAGCCGAACAAACCATAAAGAAGCATTTCGCAATTTAGAAATTAACCTCTTAGGTTCATTTTTTTTAATTTATATATTATTTCTTCTAGTCCGTTTGATTTTATTTCAAAAACGGTGGCAAGTTGCATGCCTAATTTGCCAGGAGGGAAGCCCCCTTTACGCTGAAACCATTCTAAATAACTCACAGGTAGGTCGCATAAAAGCGAATCTTTATACTTGCCAAATGGCATTCTGGTTTTTACTATTTCTATTAAAATTTGTTTGTCGGGATGAAACATAAAAAAAAATTTTAAAACTACAAAAAAATGACTAAATTTGACATGACAAAAAATGTCATATATTATTATGAATACAATATTAAAAAATCAGCGAGTAAAATTAGGGCTAAAAGTTCAGGAAATGTCAGCAATTACTGGAATAGATCAAGCCTTAATTTCTAAATATGAGTCAGGGAAAAGAAATCCATCTGAGAATCATCTTTTAGCGATTGCCGATGGATACAAAATTCCATTGAGTGAGCTTCGCAGAGAAATGATTATTGAGAAAATAGCAGAGCTTGTCAAATACGAGGAAAATATACACGAGCTTTTTGTGGTTGCGGAGTCGCGGGCAGTTTATTTGAGTTCAAATAATGCTTTTGAGATTCCAGAAATTAGCTCTTCATTAAAAATAAAGTTGGATCATCTGGATACCTTAAAAGCAAAATGGCAAGAAAACAGGCCTTTAAATAAAACCCAGCTGACTAAGTTAAAAGGGTATTTTGCTATGAAATATACCTATGATAGCAATAGGATAGAAGGAAACACTTTGAGTTTTCAAGAGACACAGTTGGTGGTTTCGGAAGGTGTGACTATAAGCGGAAAGTCTATGAAAGAGCACTTAGAAGCCATTAATCACTCCGAAGCGATAGATTTTTTGGAGCAGTTAATTACCGAAAAAGAAGAGCTAAATAGTAGGTCACTTTTGGATTTACATCGCTTAGTTTTAAAGAGTATTGATCCCGAAAATGCCGGCCGATATCGGAAAGTGCCGGTTTCTATTGGTGGTTCTGAGTATATGCCACCGCAGCCTTTTCTTTTAGAAAAACTAATGGAAGATTACTTTATCCATTATCGTAGGCAAAGAAAGCTAATGCATCCAGCCATTTTAGCTGCAGAGATGCACGAAAGGTTGGTTAGTATTCATCCATTTTTAGATGGAAACGGAAGGACATCTAGGCTTATTATGAATTTTATTCTTTTGCAAAATGGTTTTACCATTTCTATTTTAAAAGGAGATCCTGAGTCGCGTATTCAGTACTATAATGCCTTGCAAGAAGTTCAAATAAACAATAATCCAGATGTGTTTTATCATTTGGTAGTGGATAGGTGCATCGCATCTTTAGAAGAGCACTTAAATTTAGTTTAAAGGTATATTTAAAAGATACTTTTGATTTAAAAAAAGGCGGGGTGGTTGTAAAACAGGTAATTATACCCATTGTGAGTTTTTATTATTTGGTACATTTGATAAACTAATAAAATGAAAACTATGGAAAAAAAACCAAAAGAGCCAATTTACGACAAGCCAATTAGTCCTGAACAAGCACAAGGTTATGTTGACAATTATTTAAAAAACAAAAACTTCAAGCCTTCTGATTTTGAGGGATTTTACTTTCATAGAGATGAGATCCAAATTGTTTTGGATCAAAATGTGGATAAGGAGTACATTAAATTCACTCTAGGTATGAAGGAAGTTGACCCTGAAAAATATGGTAAAAAACTGTTTGGGTGTGTTATGATGACGAGTTCGGATATTATTATTCCTGATATAGACTTAGATGCTGCTGATGATTCTTCGAGTATTTATGACTTTAGCAGGCCGATTCCTCCATATCCGCCAACAGAAGAATAAAAAAAATTTGAGAAGCAAGGTGTTTTTTTGCACTTTGCTTCTTAATTTAATTAAGCTCTTTATGATGAATGATTTTTTGGTCTGGTTTTTAGACTATGTCCAATATTTTTTGATTTTACCTGTTTTTGTTTCGATTCTTATGTTTAAAAAACTAAACTTTGAATTGAAAGTTATCTTTTACTTTTTACTCCTTAGCGTTTTCTTCGAATTTGTTTCACGATTTTTAGGCTACTTGAAATTTAAAAACACACTGCCACTACTGCATTTATATACTATTTTAGAATTTTCCTTTATTTGGTGGTTCTACTACCGTTTTTTTAAAAACTTTTACTCCCAAAAAGTCATGATAGGCGTATGGGTTACTTTTGTAATATTGGCTATTTTAAACTCCGCCTTTATCCAAAAACTTGACACTTTTAATACCTACGCTAGAGGTTTAGAGAGTATTGGTGTTATTGTATTGACCATTTTTGCATTTAACAAGCTGTTGGCTGAGCTTGACAATAGAGAACCCACCTATCACCCAGTTTTTTGGATAAATGCTGGGTATTTATTTTATTTTGCTGGTAGCATGGTAGTGTTTATTCTTAGCAATTATTTCTTAAGCGATAACAACTTATTATTGGTAGCATGGGGAATTCATGCTATATTACTTGCCATTATGTATTGTTTCATCTCACTTGGTTTATGGCAGCTTCGTCGTCAATAGATTTATACCTCCTTTTGTTTAGTGGTACTTTCACCATGTTGACGTTAGCAGTGGGTGTTATAACATTTTCACTACATTATCAAAAAAGAATAATTAAAAAGGATTTGGCCTTAAAAGAAGCCGAGGTAAAGTTTAGCGAGGAGCTTTTTTTAGGTAACCTAAATGCCACCGAAAACGAGCGGAATAGGCTCGCTAGAGACCTTCACGATGTGGTTGGGGCTTCGCTGTCGGCCATAAAACTCCAAATGAATGAAATAGGACGCGATACCAACAACCAGGAAAAAATTAAAGAGCTGATTTCGAAAAACAAGCAAACGATTGATAATACGATTTTAGAGGTAAGGAGAATTTCAAATGACCTGCTGCCACCTGGTTTAGAAGAATTTGGAATTGCCTATGCCATAGAGGGCTTGTGCGAAAGTGTGGTAGACATAACTGATATTAATATAACGCTTAATATCAAATTAAAAGAGAAATTATCAAACCAAAAGTCATTGACTATGTATCGGATTGTGCAGGAACTTTTGAATAATTCTGTTAAACATTCAGCGGCAACTCAAATCAGTATTGATTTTATTCAAAATGATACTGAGTTTTTGTTTAAATTTGAGGACAATGGAATCGGTTTTGATTTTGACGAAGCTTATCAAAAGAGAAGTTTGGGTTTGAAGAATATTCAGGTTAGAGCCAAAATGATTCATGGCGAAACTGAATTTCAGACAAGTGATAATGAAGGCTTGAAGGTGTTTATAAAACTACCTTTAAATTAAAAATGCATGAAAACAATAAAAATAGCGATAGCAGATGATCAGATTCTGTTTAGAAAAGGAATTATCGGGATTATTAACAGTTTTGAAAACATTGAGATAGTTTTTGAGGCATCGGATGGGCAAGAGTTACTAGATCTTTTTGAAAAAGCAGAGGAAATTCCAGACATTGCTATTTTAGATTTGTCGATGCCGGTCCTAAACGGAATAGACACCACAAAAATTTTACATGAAAAATATCCGGATGTAAAAATCATCATTCTCTCGGTTTTTAGTGAAGACAGGTTCGTGACGCACCTCATGGAAATAGGGGTAAATGCCTATTTAATAAAAAATGTAGAGCCTGAAGAAGTCGAGCGTGCGATAAAGACAGTAGTAGAAAAAGATTTTTATTTCAATGAAGCGTTTTTGTCTGCTATGCAAAAGCGAATATCGGGTAAGAAAACCCGATTAATGCTTCAGGATATTATTCCTACTTTACTTTCTCAACGAGAACTAGAAGTACTTGATTTAATTTGTAAACAATATACCGCACAAGAAATAGGCGAAAAACTATTTATTAGTACCCGCACCGTAGATGGTCACAGGAATAATTTACTTGAGAAAACAGGCATGAAAAACACCGCAGGTTTAGTTGTATTTTCGATCAAAAACAACCTGATAGATCCGGCCACACTCATGTAAGCTTTTTGCTTACACTCAATTGTTAACATTTAAATAGATTTTTTGTGACCTCTTCCGAATAGGTTAAGGGTTACACCTATGATCAATAACGAGATTCCAATAAAAGAAATAATTGACTTTTCGTTTGTTGAAAAAATACTTAGGAGCATAATGCCTGCACCGGAAAGGCTAATAAAAAAAGGAAAATATCCGGTTTGGTTCTGCTTTTTGAATATTAAAAAAAGGTGGTAGCCTAATGAAGCAAATAAGACAGGGCTAAGCCAAGAATATTCTTCAAATTTGGTAGTCATCAAACTTAAAAAAATACAAAAATAGGCAGATAAATAAATAGGGTTAAATGGAGATGCCTGACGGTTGTTTCCTATTTTGTTTGACTTTCTTTGATTGTGATTGTTACTTAGAGAATGTGTGTAGTTGTAGTCGATATTATTCATATTAAATAAATTAGTGATATCTTATTTTGTAAAATTAATAATGAGTTTTCTAAAATTCTGTATTTTTCGTATTTTTTTATTGAGTGAATTATTCTACGGTTTAAAAGTATGTGTATGATTTAGTAGATTTATTTTAATGGGTTGCTGTGGCGTAGTATTTTTTAATACGTTAGTTGCTCCAGGACGTTCTTTAAATCATCATATTTATATTTTTATAAAATAATTTATTGGTAGTGGTTTCTTTGATGATATAAATTTTCACAAAGTTTATTATTACGCCAATATGATAAAACGGTATTTTTACCTGATTTAAAAAACAGGTAGAAATACCTATTGTTATTTGTAGGATATTTCATTAAACATTTTTTTTCTAATTTTCAATATTAAATCTCACCTAAAATACTCCCTCGGAAATCAAATTTACACTCTATTAAAACAGCTTGTTTTATCCTGTTTTTACTCAAACTTCTGAGTAAATAATATTTCAATTTGATGCAATTTTAAACCAAATTCATTCCGAAAAACTTTAACTTTTACTGTAGAAATTAAATCTTTAATGCGAATGTATCCTCTTAATAAGTTTAGGGGTAAATAGTCTTTTCGAATGCCTTTAATGGTACAAATATTGGATTAGAATTGGAAATAGTTAAACCATGAACAATACCCAATATAGCTCGCCGGTTTTAGATAATATGGAGCAATCAAAAGATATATCTACTAGAAAAAGAGACTCAAGAAAAGGTTTTAAAGTAACCAATAAGAGACTTGATAATTCTATTTTAAGGCTTTCTAAAAAGATAGCTTTAAAGTCCAATAGCGAGGTGGTTTTGATTTGCCGTGACTTTTCTTTTAATAGGTGGCTGTATAGCCCTAAAGGGTACGATACAACGAGCTTTAGTGACAAAAGAATACAAAAATATATTAAAGGAAAAATCGAATCTTTTAGGTTTGAGAGAGAAAAAGATTCTGAGATATTCGAAAACTTTGCTTGGGCCAATGACCACCCCGAAATTCGGATTATTCAGCACATTTCGATTGACAACCGAAGCAAGCAAAACATGGGGCACATTGTCTTGTTTAAAACTCAATGTGAGGTTGATTTTAAAAACTGTGCCATCGAAAAAGAACTGGCTGAGCTGGGAAATCTACTGACAGTCAAATATGATCAGAAAGAAAGGTCACATTACGAGAACATTTTCAAGATTTCTTCTGATTTAATTTGTGTAATTGGCACTGACGGCTTTTTTAAGTCTGTCAATCCGGCTTTCCGCAGAACCTTACTTTGGGGCGAAAATGATCTCTTAGAAAATGAAGTCAATTTTTTTATTCATCCTGATGATATTCATTTGGTAGAAACTGAATTTAAAAAAATAAATATTAGCACTAAAAATATCAATTTTAGACTAAGATTTAGAGCAAAAAACAACAATTATAGGCTACTGGAGTGGGTAGTTTCGGCAGATTTAGGAAATAAACTATTTTATGCCATCGGTAGAGATATTACGCAGTTTGAAGAAACTAAGCACGAGCTCTTTCAGGCAAAAGAAATGCTTGAAGAGACGAATAGAGTGGCACTAATAGGAGGGTGGAACTTAGACGTACTTGCCAATAAACTATATTGGACTTCGGTTACAAGAGAAATTCATGAAATTTCACAAGATGAAGTCATTGAGTTAGATCAGGCGATTAACTTTTACAAAGAAGGCAAAAATCGAATGAAAATCTCAAATCTGATTTACAAGGCTATTACTCAAAATGAATCATTCGACACCGAACTTCAAATTGTTACAAAAAGTGGTAAAGAAAAATGGATAAGGGCGATAGGTAAACCTAAATTTTTAGATGGCTCTTGTGTTAGGGTGATCGGTACTTTTCAAGATATCGAGAAAGACAAACAAAGTAGCCTAGCATTGGAAGAAACCAATAGGCATCTTAAAACAATACTCAATGCCAGCACTGAAACTTCTATAATAGCAACTGATTTGAAGGGTGTAATTACCAATTTTAATACGGGTGCTGAAAACCTTTTAGGCTATGAGGCTCAAGAGGTGGTGGGAAAGTTGAATTTGTTGCACTTTATTGATCAAAGTAATATCGATAGGCTCCATCAAAATATTTACAAGGAATACGGTAGTACGTTTAAGACTGATTTTGAGGCGTTTACGTTTAGGACTATGCTCGGAGAGTCGGAGAAAGGTGAGTTTTTGTATGTACAAAAAGATGGAAATAAAATCGATGTTGAAATTTCTATTTCTCCGATTAACAATGAAATGGGCGATATCTTAGGATTTTTATTTATCGCTAATGATATAACCGAAAAGAAACGCCAAGAATTAAAAATTCTCGATAGTGAAAAAAGGTTGAGAATATTTTTCGATAGTTCACAAGTTGTTATGTATACCCACGATATGGAGGGTAATTTTATTACAATAAATGCCGTTGGAGCCTATCTTTTGGGTTACCAAAAACATGAAATAGAAAACAGGAATATCGTTGATATCATACCTTTTGAATCGAAATCAGAATTTCCTGAGTACTTGAAAGAGTTAGAAGTAAACGGAAAGTCAAAAGGTTTGATGCAGATTTTGGATAAAAAGGGAAAACGAATCACTTGGATGTACAATAACGTAGTGACCGAACTGGCAGACGGCACTCGTTACGTGATTGGTAATGTGATGGATATAACCGATAGAATAGAACTGGAGAATGACTTGCATGAAGCTAAAAAAATAGCGGAAAAGAATGCCAAGATGAAGGACTTGTTCTTATCTAACATGAGTCACGAAATCAGAACTCCTATGAACGCCATCACTGGTTTTGGTAGGTTGTTAGCCTCAACTAAACTTGACAATGAGCAGGCAGAATACACCAATTCTATAAATATTGCGTCTACTAATTTATTGAATATCATAAATGATATCCTTGATTTTTCTAAAATAGAATCGGGACAAATCGTAATGGAGCATATTAAGTTTAGCCTCAAGGAGCAAATCCAAAATGTTAGGAAAATTTTAACATTTAATGCTCAAATAAAAAACCTTGAATTTAAATATTACTTTGATGAAAAGCTTCCGGACATGGTTATGGGCGACCCAACACGTTTAAATCAGGTGATGGTTAATCTGTTAAACAACGCAATAAAATTTACTGAAGAAGGTTTTGTAGAGCTGAGGGTTGAAGTAGTCAAAAAACTTGAGAACAAGACGGAGGTGAAGTTTGAAATTAACGATTCGGGGATAGGTATTGCTCCAGACAAATTGGAGGTTATTTTTGATAGATTTACTCAGGCAAACACAAATACTACAAGAAAATATGGCGGAACTGGCTTAGGTTTAAGTATTTCTAAATCTTTGGCAGAGTTATTGGGTGGTGAGCTAATAGTAGCTAGTGAAGAAGGTAGAGGCTCTACTTTTAGCTTTAATCTTTTGTTTGAAAATCCGGTGGAGGTTGAAGAAAGCGAAATCAAATTAGTAGAACCTGAGACTGGCCTATATGATACCAAAATACTGTTGGTCGAAGACAATTTATTGAATCAAAAACTAGCACTGAGGGTATTGCAAAAACGCGGATTCCTTGCTGACTTGGCTGAAAATGGTGCTGAAGCTGTAGAGATTTTAAAAACTAAAACATATGATTTGATTTTGATGGATTTGCAAATGCCCGAAATGGATGGATATCAGGCTACCACATATATTCGCAATGAGATGAAATTACAAACGCCGATTATTGCCATGACGGCCCATTCAATAGTAGGTGAAAAAGCAAAATGTTTGGACATAGGAATGAACGACTATTTGCCTAAACCGTTTGACCCAAATCTATTACATAGTAAAATTTTAGAATACACTAAAAAAGACAATAATGACAATTGATTTATCATATTTAAGGATGGTTTCAGGCGGAAGTAAGGACTTTGAAAAAGAGATTTTGGAAACTTCTTTGCAATATCTGCCTACTGAGTTAGATTTATTGTTTAAAGCAATAAGCACAAGAAACTACCCCGATATAAAAGCTAAGGCTCATAAGTTAAAATCATCTTTTAATGTAGTAGGCATTAATCATGAAACTATACTTGAGCAGCTCGACACTAATTCTTCCTTAGATAGTAACGTTTTAGACCAGTTTGCAGAAAGACTCCGTCAAATTTTTGATGAGTCCTTGGTTTTGCTCAAAAAAGAGCTAGAAGAAAATTATAACGAACAAAATATTAATAGCTAAATATATGAAAGTATTACTTATAGAAGATGACCTTTTGTTATTAAAAACCCTCGAGTTTAAATTAAAAAAAGAAGGTTTTGAAGTAGAAATCGCCAAAAACGGCTATGATGCTCTTGAGTCTTTGAAAAACGATATCCCAGACTTAATTGTGACAGATATTATGATGCCTTTTGTAAATGGCCTCGAAATTATCAGTATGGTTAGAAACGAAATGATGAGCAATGTTATCATTATAGTACTAAGTGCTGCAGGACTAGAAAAAGTGGTTCTTGAGGCTTTTGAGCTTGGTGCTGATGATTTTATTTCTAAACCATTTAGCCCAAATGAACTCATCATGAGAATTAAAAAATTAACGATGCGATCTCGTATTAATGCCTAAATGTTTCGATGAAGCAACTCTTTGAGCTATATTCTAATTTTGAAAATACGGAGGTGCTATTGGCACTGTGTGGTATTTTTATGGTGTTTGGGATAGGTTCTTTGATTTTGGTTTTCATCAGTAGAAACAATAAAAAAGCATCGAAAATTAGAATTGGTAAAATAGAAGCACAGAGTCAGGTTTTTATTTCAGAATTGATTTTTGAAGAAGAACTTTCAAAAGAAGGGTTACGATTAAAGCGTTTGTTATTTTATAATAGTTTTAGGAGGAATATTCTTTTGGGTGAAATAATAAAACTCCATGCTAACTTACAAGGTGAACTTGCTTTAAAACTGGAAGAGTATTATGTGGAGAGCAAATTGTGTAGCGAAACGGTAAAGAAGATAAGTTCTAAAAAGAAAGATGTTATTCTAAAAGGCCTTTCGGAATACCTTGAAATGAACTTTAAGAGTGGCCTTAGGAGCATTTATTTGCTATTTAACAAAACCAAAGATCCAGAGCTTAACAACGAGCTGGTGGTTGCCATTATTAAACTTGATGTGAAATACGGCATAGAATTATTATTGAATTTAAAGACCTATTTGTCTGACTGGTATCAATTAAAAATTATCAAAATTTTAGACGAACTGATGTATACCAGCCATCCGCCATTAGAAAAATGGATTGAAAAAGGAGGTTCATTGGCAATTTTTGGATGTAGGTTGGTGGCTTTTTCAAAATCACATCAAGAGATTCCTGTTTTGGTAGAATTGCTAAGTTGTAAAAACGACGCACTTAAAATTGAAGCCATCAGAACCTTGGGTATTTTAGAGGCGGAGTCAGTTAATGATACCCTTATTGGCATATATTTTGGCGAATCAGACCCAGTAAAAGAAGAAATATTAAAGACGTTAAAGATTTTCAGAAAAACCAACAACATACCTTTCTTCTTAAAATGTATAAAAACCACTAATAAAGAGGAGAAATTAATGGCACTACAGGCCATAGATTTTATTATGCAATCAAACGGAGAATACCTCGAAATATCGAAATTAGAAGAGCTTTTGCTCACAGAAGAAAGAATTAATTAATGGATCAAATAGGCTCATACATATCCGAATTCATACAAACCGGACTTTTGTTTTATGCAATTGTCCTCATGTTTTCCTATGTGCTGTTGGGTTTGGTTTCGCTTTTTGCTTTAAAAAGATATTTGAGAGAAAGCAAGCATGCCAAATACAATTATTTGCTGCCTTCGTTTCTTTCGCCGAGTGTATCGCTGATAGCTCCTGCATACAATGAAGGGCTCAATATAGTAGAAAATATTCGGTCTTTGGTGTCTTTGCATTATTCTAATTTTGAAGTGATTATCGTAAACGACGGAAGTAAAGACGATACGCTGTCAAAAGCAGTGGAGGCTTACAAAATGGTGCCAGTTGATATGATTTTTAACGAAGAAATTAAAACAAAAAAAATCAGGAATATCTATAAGTCTACCTTGCCAGCTTTTAGAAATTTGCTGTTGGTAGACAAAGAAAACGGTGGAAAGGCTGACGCCCTCAATGTGGGCATAAATGTGTCATCGAGCAAATATGTGGCATGTATAGACGTGGACTGTATACTCGAGCAAGACTCTATTCTGAAACTGGTAAAACCCTTTATGGACAAAGAAACCCGTGTAATTGCCACAGGTGGAGTTATCAGAATCATAAACTCGTGTGAAATAAAAAACGGTACCATCACCAAAGTAAAAGTACCTGACAATTGGATAGCCAGAATGCAAGTGTTGGAATATTTAAGGGCGTTTTTACTTGGCCGTATGGCTTGGGGAAGAATAAACGGCTTGTTGCTTATTTCGGGTGCATTTGGCATGTTTGACAAAGATATAGTCAAAAAAGCAGGGGGTATTTGACTACCACAGTGGGCGAAGACATGGAATTAGTGGTGAGAATGAGCCGTTACATGATAGAGCATAAATTGCCATATAAAGTTGAGTTTATTCCAGATCCGCTCTGTTGGACAGAAGCCCCAGAGAGCAAACAGATATTGGGCAGGCAGCGAAACCGCTGGACGCGAGGCACTATAGAGACTCTTTGGGCACACCGAAAAATGCTCTTTAATCCGAAGTTCGGAGTGTTGGGATTATTAAGTTTTCCTTATTGGTTTTTCTTTGAATTTCTTGCCCCTATCATTGAGTTTTTAGGAATTATTTGGCTCTTTGTAGCAGCCGCATTGGGCATTGTAAACTGGCCATTTTTTGTGGTGGTTTCACTGTTTATCTACTGTTTTGTGTTTATGATAAACATGTTTGCCATTTTGGCTGAAGAAAAAACCTATTATCAATACAAGGAATATACTGACATTATTAAACTCGTTGGCAGTGCTTTGCTAGAACCTCTTATATACCACCCTTTTTTAGTTTGGTCGGCCATGAAAGGCCATTACGATTATTGGAGAGGCAATAACTCGTGGGGCGAAATGACTAGAAAGGGTATGAAAACAACATAAAATAATAAAATGAAAAGACTTTCCTTCCATCCCAAATTTAATTTTATCATTAAGCTTGGAGTAATTCTGGGTGTTTTACTTTCGCTCAATGACGTGCTGACTAACTTTATTTTTAAATACAAATCTGAACCAATAGGGGGCAGTATATTAGAAAGTATCCAAGTCATATTTTTCGATTTTGGAATAGCCGCACTCGTGGTTTTAGTCCTGCTCTTGCCTTATTTTTTGTTGAGTAAATTGCACATCTATGTAGCCAATGGCTTAGCAATCATTTTGGCGGCTATTGTACTTATAGCCAATTTGTTGCTAAATAAATATTATGCTACCACTAATCTTTCGTTAGGAAGTGATTTGTATGGATATTCGCTTTCAGATATTCAGATGATTATAAATACTTCGGCAGATTTTAGTATCAAATCAAATCTTTCGTTTTTAATTCTTCCCTTGTTTTTCTTCTTGATTTATTTTTTCTCGAAAAAAGAATTTGGGAAAAGTGAATATAACATTGTGCCGCTTTTTGTAGGTCTGTGTGTTTTTTGTGGAAGTGTTTTTATGGGCAATGGTTCATTGACGAACCTCACGTATTTTATCAATGAAAGTATCTCTTACAGAAGCGACACGCTTACAGCTAAAGGTGAGTGGGTGGAAGATAATAAATTCCCTCTTTTGCATAAAAACTCACTAGAAAACGACGTGCTAGGAGATAACCTTAATTTGAATTTGAATGTAAAACCAAACATCGTATTAATAGTAGTAGAAGGCCTTGGGAGCGATTTTATGGGTCAAAATGCACAATATGGAGGCTTCACGCCATATCTCGATTCGCTTTCGAAACAAAGTCTATATTGGTCTAATTTTTTGAGTAATACTGGTCGTTCGTTTGGTGCTTTGCCCAGTATTTTGGGGTCTTTACCATTTGGCGACAAGGGTTTTTTAGACCTTGAAGACCTGCCTGATCACATGTCATTGTTGAGTATTTTGAAAAACAACAATTACCAAACCTCCTATTTTGAAGGTGGAGATTCTGATTTTGATAATAAAATAAGATATCTAAACAGAGAAGGCATCGATTATATGTTGGATCAAAATAACTTTGGACCCGGTTACACCAAAGCCCAAGGCGAAGCTGGTTTTTCGTGGGGATATCCTGATTCTGAGATTTTTAGGAAAACACTAACGCTTATGGTTCCTACTGAGAAACCGCGTTTTGATATGATAATGACTATCTCAAACCATGAGCCGTTTAGTTTTCCTGACAAAGAAAAATATCTTGGGCAAACAAATAAAATAGCCGATGGTCTGAATTATTCGAATAGCGACAAAGAAACCGTTTCGGAGTATAAAGAAGTGTTTGCGAGTTTGATATACACCGACAGGTCCATTCAGTCATTTATGGAAGCCTATAAATCAAATCCGAACTATGCCAATACTATCTTTATTATCACAGGTGATCATAGGTTAATACCTGTTCCTCAAAAAGATGCTTTGACACGATACCATGTGCCTTTGCTGGTTTACAGCCCAATGCTAAAAGCACCAAAAGAGTTTAAGGGTATTAGTTCTCATTTTGATGTTACACCAAGTTTAGTTTCACTTTTGAAAAAAAACTATGCAGCTCCTATAGCCGAAACTTTACCTTGGTTGGGGAAGGGCTTGAGCTCTTCAGAAACATTTGAGGGAGATAGGCAGATTCCGCTTATGCAGTACAAGGGCGGTTTTAAAGATTTTGTTTCAGGGAAATCTTATTTGAGTAATAATGAACTTTATAAGGTTTCAGATAATCTTAGCATTTCGGCTGATGGAGATAAAAATCAGCTGTCTACGCTAAAAGAGCAGTACAATCGTCAGAAAAAAATAAACGGGTATGTGACGCATAATAACAAGATAATACCTCAAAACATGGTTATAAATCATGTAAAAGAAGTGAAGTTTACGGCTGAGCAAAAAGAAATAATAGATGAAAATCTCAAAGGAATGAACCCTACAGAGATGTTTTTTAAAGCCCGAGATTTGGCACATAACAAACAATACGAAGTGGCTCATCTATTGTGCGATTATATAATAAGTAAAAACCCCAATCAGTTTGATGCCAGAATACTTAAAGGGAGAATGTATGGTTGGGAAAAAGACAAAGTAAACGCAGAGAGAGAATTGACGTATGTGATAGAAAGAAGCCCACTTTACGAAGACGCCTACAGTGCTATTTTGGATTTGTATTGGTGGAATGACGAATATAGAAAGGCAGTTGAGATTTCGAAGGTGGCCTTGAAAAATGTGCCCAATAACAAGAAATTTCAGCAGTTGGTAGCTACTGATATGGGCAGATTTAAAAAATACGTCATCGAAAAAGATACCGAGGTGGCAGAGTCTGAGGCTCTAGTAGTCAATAAATAAGAGAATATGATGTGCAAAAAAATAACTTTCCTAATTCTAACAACATGCATTTTTTTTGGAAATGCCTCGGCTCAGAGCTTTGACCCTGACGAGGCCTTTAAAGAAGCACGTACTTTGGCTTTTGACGGAAAAAAAACTGAAGCGGAGCAATTGTTAAATAAAGTGGTGGCCAAGTATCCAAATTATGACGAAGTTAGGCTGTTTTTGGCAACTGTTTATGGTTGGGACGAAAAGTATAAGTTGGCCAGAAAAGAGTTTCAAATTTTAATTCAAAAAGATAAAACCTCAAAGGAATATTGGGTAGGATATATAAAAAATGAAATGTGGGCGGATCAAAATAGAACGGCCATTGAGCTTGCTAAAGACGGCTTAGCTATTTTGCCCGATGATGTTGAAATCACCATTTTGAAAGCTTCAGCAGAGCGAAATAATCAGGATATTGCCACAGCATTTAAAACCATAGATGATTATTTAGGTCGTTTCCCAAAAGATGAGGCAGCTCTAAAGTTTAAAAAAGACTTGAAAGAAACTACCGCCACAAATAGTATTTCGATAGCAGCTTCGCGAGATTATTTCTCACAAATCTACGGGCAGATGCACTATTACAATATTCAATTCGGCAAAGAAACTAAGTACGGAAGTGTGATTGGTAGATATAATTTAAATCAAAAGTTTGATACCTACGGTTCTCAATTTGAAATAGATGCATATCCAAGTATAACCAATGGCATGTATGGCTACCTCAATGTAGGGTATTCGAAATCTTCGATTTTTCCTGGGTTCAGATGTGGTGCTCAAGTGTACAAATCGTTGCCCAGAGGATTTGAGGCTTCTGTTGGTTTTCGCTCTTTAAAGTTTGGCGAAAATTATACCAATATCTACACCGGATCAGTTGGCAAATATTTCGGAAACTCATTTGTATTTGTTGTGCCGTATTTGATTCCAAGTGAGGAAGGTTTGAGTAAGTCCGCTACATTTACCTATAGAAAATACGGTGCTAACGAAGAGCAGTTTTTTGGAGTAGCCGTAGGTTTGGGTTTCTCTCCAGAAGTGAATAGGTTTGGGTTAGACGCCATCAACCAGCCAATAGTGAGTTTAAAATCACAAAAATTAAGTTTAGTAAATAACTTTAAGGTTAAAAGCAATAAAACCGTAATTGGAATAGGAGCCTCTATCATGCATCAAGAAAGTATTTTTGACCCCGGGCAATACTTTTGGGTCACTTCCGTAAATTTGGGTTATACTTTAAATTATTAATAAAAAATGCAGTCACTATCCAGCGGCTGCATTTTTTTTTAATATTCGTTCCTATTTAAGGAAAGAACCATTTTTGACAAATTAACTATTCAGCTTAAATTTGCGATATTTAACTAAATAAAAAATTAGCAGGATTATAAAATATAGCATAGCAGCAAAATGCGTCATTCCGTTTACAGGTGAGCCTACGTCGTGTTTTTGTAAAGATGGAATTCTTAGAAAAGCTTCGTTTACGGCTCCGCCAATTAGCAAGTAGTAACTAATCACGAAGCAAAAAATATGCACGAAAATACCCGCTCGAAAGTTTTTTATGCGTAACACAAAATACCCAGGAATCAGAAAAGCCAAAGCCACAACCGCTAGTGAATGAGGGAAAAACCAATATCCAAATGAGCGGAAAATTAACAAAGCAGAAAGGTTATTTAGGAGCATGGCATAGAAATAACATTTTCCCCATTTTTTGTGTTTGATATCACCTTTGATCTTTAATAATACATATGCTCCAGCAATAATAGAGACACTGGCAGCTAGTGTATGAATAATTCCGATTATATTTTTCAAAATTTCCATTTTGCTTTTTTTTTATTTTTATGGACTCTAAAATTAAGAACAGGTTTTTTATAATTCTTCCCAATTAATAATCTTAACTTTTGGGTTTTTAGCCAATATTTTGTCTAAAATATCTTTGTGTGAAGATCCAACAACTACTAAAATCCTTTGCTTAGAGTTTAAGTCAACTCTATCCAATATGTTTTTAGCCATTCCTTCATTTCTTAGTAACCAATATTTGTACATCTCTTTTACTTCTTCTGTTGGATAGTTTTTTACGCCATAAAAATGCTTTCCTCCATAAAAATTAGTCGCTTCGTCTGCTTCAAAATAAGTTTTAGACTGGTTCATCATATCATAAAACTCCATTTTTGAGTTTTCTAAAATAGTGCTTAAACTATCAAAATAAGAATCCATATTAGCAACTAATACACCAGATTCAGATGTTGCGTCTTCTTTCGCTTCATTCTTTAACTTTTCAAATTTCGCTTCTGTTAATTCCCAAGCTTTGTTCCATGGCTCATCATATTTTTGGCAATCCATAGAATACATTTGCTGGTGTTTTTGGTGATAAATAACAGGGAAAATAATTTTGGTATACTCCGAAATTGGTCGGTAAAGATTCATTGGTTTAAGGCTATCAATACTCACAAAAGCTTCATTGAATTTCTTTATTTCGCTTGGCCCTAAAGATTTATATCTGTGAGTCTTAAACTCCCATATCTGATATTCGGCATTGGCTCTATCTCCTTTAATTATATAATTCTTAGTTAGGGCTATCCTTACTGAGTGCAAATTAGGGTTTTCTAGCAAAGCGTATTCGGCTTTGGCTATTTTGGTATCTAGATTTTTAGGAATGTTTTTAACCTTATAGCGATTCATTAAAAATGCCCTTGTTTTATAAAATGGGTCATTTTCGAGATAAGAGCTCGGCAACTTAAGGAAATCGTAACTCGGTATATTTTCTCCGAAAACTCTGTCGGGGTTAAATTTCTTGAGTTTAGCTATTTCTGAATCCCATTTATTACTAGAATTTTGATGTGCTGTGCCAAATACGAGTATTTCTACTTGTGCGATGGTTTTTATGCTTATTGAAAGCAATAAAAATAAGGTAAAAGTTAATTTTTTCATTGTTTTATTTAGTTTATAATCGTTTAGAATCTTCTGTAACACTTGATTTTCTGTTTTGGCCTTTGTAAGTTGACTTACCAAAATTGTATGTAATTCTCGTCGAGAAAGCTCTGCTGCCTTGCTTGTTTATTACTTTCATATTGGTCTCGTTTATTTTTAAATTAAACTGACTAATGTTTGTGAAGAATATGTCGTTCATATTTAGCACAATGTTCCATTTGCCATCAAGAAAGCTCTTTTGTGCATTTGCATTTAAACTTTTGGTAGGTTTTGAAACAAATAGACCAGAATTAGAGCCAAAAGAATAAAAACCCGTCAGTTCTAATATTAATCCTTTGGGTAAACTGAAGGTATTTTGTCCATAAACGTAACCGTCTCTTCCTGATTGTTTTATGGGTTTTCCATTGTTTGAATATGTCTCCGAACCTACGTTTAGGTTTAAGTTAGCCAAGTAATTCCACCATTTGGTGACCTTGTCTGTATACGAGATATCCAAGCCCGTATTGGTACCATTTAGGTTTACTTGAACCCAACCTACAGATTTATAAACGGGGTTGTAAATCGTTATCTGAGAGGTCATGTTTTGGATATAAGCTGAAGTAAAAGCTATTTGAAATTTGTTTTTATAGGAATAGTTTAGCTCAGCTTTGTTTCTAATTCGGGGATATAGAAATGGATTGCCGATTGCATAGGTGTAAGGGTCAATCACATATGGAAAAGGATTAAGTTCCCAAACTGTGGGACGGCCAAGTTTTCGAGAGATTCCAAAACTCAGGCTGTTTTTTTCATTGATTGGATAGCTAAAGTTTATGCTTGGCAGCCAGTTGTAGTAATTTCTATTTACTGCTGAATCTGACTGCAAAGACTTGCCAACTGTTTGGGTGTTTTCTATTCTTAGGCCTGCCTCAAAACTTAATTTCTCAAAACTTCTGCTTGCTTGCACAAAGCCCATTCGGATGTTTTCATCAAATGCAAAGTCATTTGACCTTTCGTAGTCTTTCTTATAGTTTTCACTGACCATAGACTCGGCTTTAGTCATTTTGGCTATGAGTGTGTCATACGATATTTTGGCACTATTTGTTATTAAGTTAATTTTTCCTCCCGCTTCTATTTTCCAATGCTCAATTTTGGTGGTACTCCAAAGCAGGTTTACGGTTTTAAAGTTAGACCCCGAATAATTATCGTTTTTTTGAGCGGAAACATATGGCAGCAAATTTTCCTCATTTTTATATTCGGTCAGCAAATGCACGATGCCAGGTTTGGTTTTCTTAGAAAGACCCATTTCAACCACTAGTTCAGACACATCGGTTTTGTATTTATAACCCATCACTACGGTATTCACATTTGATTTTTCATAGGTGGTGGTGTTTGAAAATGAAAAAGGTTGTGGTTTACCTGCTAAACTAAATTCCACATCTGAGGTTTGCACGCCATCTGAAACAGATTGATCTCCCGAAAGTCGTAGGTCTATTGTCTGTTTTTTCGAAATCAAATATTCAACCCCGAAGTTATATGAAACTCCTTTTTGAGGTGAATTGAGGAAACTATTGAGTTTGTATGCGTCTTTTGTGTCTCCATTGTTTATGGTTCGGTCCTGAAACAAATATTGATACCAAAAGTTGTCATATTCGCTCACCTGAGTCGTGAAACCAAACTTTTTAGTTTTAAAGCTTAAGTTTCCGCCAACATTTTGGTTCAAAAAACCATTGTTTTCATAATAGACAAATGCCGATCCTTTTAGGCCCAGGGTTTTGTCTCTTTTTAGTTTAATATTGATAACTGTATTAAAAGCAGACTCGTATTTTACAGATGGATTTGATATTAACTCTATCGTTTCTATCATTTCTGGGCTTAAGGTTTTTAGGTAGTTTTTTTGTTGCATTTCGCTCATTTGTAGGTCTTTTCCATCAATTAGAATCTTTGGGCTAGTACCTCTAAATTTTATATTTCCAGCGTTGTCAACAAGCAAACCGGGAGATCTTTTCAATACGTCGAGTGCATGCTGAGAGGTTTTAAACATTTTGGAATCCACATTTACGATTGTCATGCCAAGTTTTTGTTCAAAAACCTGCTTGTCTGCTTTTACCACTACCTCACCTAATTGTTTTTCGTCATTGTTTAGAAAAAATTTACCAAGGTTTAAGTCTGCGTTTTCGAAGTTGATTTCATTTTTCTGTAGGTTTTGGTAGCCCAAAGAAGTTATTTTAAGGAAATAAGTACCAGCCTCTACACCTTTAATTTCAAACAAACCGACACTATCGCTCAAAGCGGCTTTGTAGAGTGAAGAGTCAGCACTTATATGTAGCGTAACGGTGGCAAATGGCACAGATTTTTCGGTATTTGTTTCAGATACTTTGCCTTTAATAGTTCCTTGGCCTAAGGCAGAAAATGTGAGTGTAAGTAAAAAATAAACCAAAAGTGGGATCGTGTTTTTCATTTAGTATATGTTTTTGTGAATCAAAATTGTGACATGCATTTTATGGTTTAAAAATATTTATACCAACGCACGTTTTTTTTAGATGAAATATAAATTGGTGGAATTTCATTTAACTTCCAATATTAATTTAAAAAAGCTATTTGTTGCCAATATTATTTTGAAATTGTATTGAAATCATGTGTTAAGAATGTACTTTTAATACAGAACTTTGCAAAGAAAATTAGACCAACATATCCCAATGCTCGACCAACGATTAGTTTTTTTTACGCGACTTTCAAAATGTATAGATTTTGTAAGAAAGCGGCTGTGGATGCAGGTGGTGTTGATTTTAATAATGTTTTTAGTTTTTCAATTTTATTTATTCTTTCTACTAAATAATAAAAACTACTATACAGGAGAATCAAGTTTTAAGTTTTCCCTTCTAAAAGATAGTTTATGGTTGCTGGGATACTTTTTAATTTATTTTATTTTTTTTAGACTTTTTCAAAATCGAAAATTCAAATTACTACTTATAACATTTATTGCATGGTTTTTTACGCTTCATAGCTATAGTGTTTATTTGGATTGTTTAGAATTCTGTGTGCAAAATGAACAATCTATTAAATTAAAAGCAAAAGGTCAAGTTGCAGTTGAGTGCGAAGTAAAAGATTCTTACGAATCAGATAATTTCTTTGCTCCGATTGTAAATGGTTATACATTATACTATTCTATTTTCGAATTTATAATGGTGTATGCTTTCCCTTTGTTTATATTATTTTGTTATCTAATGATTAAAGAAAATACTAAAAAAATAGAGGTAAAAAGAATTTCTAATAAATTGGAAATGAAAATATTAAATAACCAAATTAGTCCTCATTTCCTTTTTAATGGTCTAAACAATATTTACGGATTATTAATAAAAAACGATTCGACTTCAAAAGAATTTGTAACACAACTTCAAAGTCTTTTTAACTTTTCCTTTGATAATATTTCTAAAGAAAAAATACCTCTTTCAGATGAATTGAAATATATAGTAAATTATATAGAATTAGAAAATTTAAGGAGAAAAATTCCGATCATTGTTGAAATCGAAAATAGCAATATTGAAAATTTGGAAGTTGCACCTTTTCTTTTTTTTACTTTGATTGAAAATGCAATTAAACATGGCTTTAGCGACGAATTGAGCCAATCTAAGCTTTATATAAATTTAAGTAGAAATGGAAATACCATAAAATTTAATGTAGTGAATTCCAAAAGTAAAAGTGTTTCAATTAGGAAAAATATTGAAGGCGGTTTAGGTTTGAAAACTTTAAAAAGACGCTTAGAAATACTTTATCCTAACTCGACCTTAATTTTTAAAAATAATCTAGATTCTTATGAAGCAGAAATTGTATTACAATTATAATTTACTCTTAAAAGTAACATTTTGGATATTATATTATTTTTTTCATTTGAAATTTTGGGCAGATTCTGAAAACATTTTTAAAACTGGGTTTCTGTTTGTTTCATTTTGTTACAGTTTATTTATTTTTTTGGAGTGTAACCTGATATTGATTGTCTTTAAATTGGAATTTGATTTTTGGTTGAAAGCCATAGCTTTATTATTTATAATATTTTTAGGAGGAAATCTTGCAAAATTTGTAGGCATGTTTTCAATTAATTACGCACTACATAATTTAGACTTAGGCAACAGGGAAACTTATTATATGGATCCTTATTTTATTAATAATTCTTATTCCGAAATATTTCATGAAGTCCTAAATAAAATAAAAAGCAGAAGTACATTTTTCGTCCAATTTCATATTTTACCAATATCTTTTTACATGATATTATGGATAAAAAATGCGAGTAATGACCTTATTAATGCAGAATCAGAAAACAATGCTTTAAAACTGAAACTTCTAAAATCAAAAGTTAACCCGCAAATAGTTAACAAAGCATTTGATTATATTAAGTCAGAATCCTCTGAATTGGCACAACAAATGGTGCTCCGATTATCTTCCTTTTTAAGGTATTTGCTGTACGAATCTCAGAAAAATGTAAATACTATTGAAGCTGAACTAGACTTCTTAGTAAATTTCTTAGAAATAGCTGAACACGCTCTTGCAGGTCAAGTTGCCATAGATTATAAAATAAAAAAATCAGGTAATAATCAACACATTATGAAGTCCTTGGCATTGTATCCACTATTAAGTGAGGTTATAGAAAAAGCCAACAGTTTTGTGGATCTAAATATATTTTTAGAAAACCATTTGCTTACACTGAGGATTTCTTTTGATTTAAGAGAAGGAAACCAACTTTCGGATTTTGACATAGTTTTAATTAAAGAATTTGGAAACAATTTTGTTTTTCAGTTTTCGGAAGAGAATGATAAAAGGCATATCAATTTGGTAGTAGATTTTAATAAACCACAATATTTTCACAATGAAAACCTACAAATGCTTAATAGTTGAAGACGAGCCACTTGCTCACCAAGTACTGGAATCTTACATAGCCAAAGTGCCATTTTTGCAGCTTGTGGGACAGGCATATACGGCTTTTGAGGCTTATGAAAAACTTGCAGAACACCAGATTGACCTCATATTTTGTGACATTCAAATGCCGCTAGTGTCTGGTATTGAATTTTTGCGTTCTCTGCCTAATCGCCCGCAAGTGATAATAACCACTGCATTTAACGAATATGCCTTGGAGGGTTTCGACTTAGACGTTATAGATTATTTATTGAAGCCTATCGCTTTTGAGCGTTTTTTGAGAGCTATCCGGAAAATTAAAGACATAAATATTCAGAGATTTTCAGAAATGAAAAGTGAAACTCAACATGTAGAAAAAGGCGATTTAGAGAATTACGTTTTTGTAAAAGAAGATGGTAATTTTGTGAAAGTTATGTACGAGGATATTGTGTATATTGAAGGCATGAAAGACTATGTGAAGATTTTTACCACCACTAAAACAATCGTAAGTTACTTAACACTCAAAAAAATAGAAGATACTTTTCCAAAATCGTGTTTTATTCGAATTCATAAATCTTATTTTGTGAATATCAATAGAATATTGTCCATAAAAGGCAATATGATTGAAACAAATAACCAAACTCAAATACCCATAGGCATGCAATATCGCGAACAGGTATTTGAGAAAATCGGACCTTCAATTTTGTTAAGGTAAAAGGTTTATTTTTTTGTCATTGTAATATCAAAGAGACGCCTTCAAGTCTGCTATGGTTTTGGCTAGAGTCTCGCTTTTTGGGTTAAGTTTTAGAGCTACTTCGTAGTAGTGTATGGCCGTTTCTTTTTGATTGTTTTTGAGATAGGCCTCTGCCAAGCTGTCGTAACAGTTTGACGACTCAGGATACAAGTAAACATTAATAGAAAGGATAGAAATGGCCTCTTTTATCTGATTTCTCCCTAAAAAAATATAACCCATCGCGTTTAATTCTCCTTCAGCTTTTGAGATACCTTTTAGTACGTTAGCTAATCCTCTAAATGATACGTTTGGGTCAGTCAGAATTCCTTCTTTAAACCATTGGTCTACTTGGCTAAATGCCGCATAGTTTGGAGAATATGCTTTATTTTTTAAAATTTGTAATAAGTCTTTTTCTAAAGAAACCACGGGGAACTCTACGATCCTGTTTAGCTCTTTTCCGTCTTTTAAAATAATAAAAGTTGCCACCCTGTATATCCCTTTCCCTATTTCTTGATGTTCGGGGCTTTGTTTGTAGGTTTCGGGGGCATTGTCTACGGCTATTATTTCTATTTGGGTGGACTTAAAACCGGCGGTTTCTAATGTTTTGATAAATCTCGGCAGCTCCCTTTGGGTATCTCTGCACCAAGTCCCCATAAAAATCTGAACCGATACTTTTTTCTTCGGTATTTGCTTTAATTGTTCTATTGTAGCAGCGTTTGGAACGTATTTTTCATGGGCGGCATTAAACCATTCACCAAATGGTGCCTCACTAAGCTTACTTATGGTGGTTTGACCTAAAAGCTTAGGGGCTGTTTGCGAAAATACAAAAAAGGGGAATAATAAAAGGATAATTGTTTTCATATCAAATTGGTTTAGTTTTCTAAAACCCAAAGTTGATTAGAATACAAAGGTGTGTGTGTTAATTGCTTGTTAATGAGTGTGTTAATTTGTGTTAATGACGTGGCTTGAAAAAGAAAGGGCAAACTCTTTCGAATCTGCCTTTCTATAAAAATACTATTTATTGGAGTATTCTATTTTATCTGTTTTTCTTCAACTGTATTTACAAATAGTACATTTGAAAGATTCTCGTAACCTTGGAAGGTCTCAATTCCGAAACGCTTCACAGCTTCTTCTATAAATCCAAGTATAATCAAATCCGCACCTTGCGATCGCTCGTTTATGTGGGTTCGGGTGTCTTTGTCTGAGTCTCTCGAAATAAACTCCACATTGTTCATCGAGATAGGTAACTGTCCGTTTTCTATCAGTTCTTCAAATTTACGTCTGTCTTCTATCATGCTTTCTTGTGGTACCAAAGAATACACCTTTATGTGCCCGTTTTTCCAATCGCTGTGACCCGAAATAATGTAGGCCATCAATATCATCAGATTGGCATTGGTGAAGTCACTTTTAGTAATCCAAACGTGAATTTCTCGCATGAAGCCATATTGTTTTTCTGAAAGATTCAGAATGCAAACATCCAGCTTAGCTGATTTTATGATTTTCAGGTTTTCTATAACACTCGCTATTTCATGCGGCTTTGAGGGTGTGTTTTCAAAAATAAGCAAGTTGTTTTCTGTTCCTGAGATACTCGGAAGTTGTATGACGGCATTTATCGAATGCTCAAATTTTCTGTTAATCAGCGTGTCTACATATACTTTGCTTCTGCTGTCATTCGCCATTTTTATTAGGCGTTTGTGCAGCACTTGTGTTTCGTCATTGGCTATTTTTGAAAGATAACCGTCTACGTGGTGGATAAAGGTACCGAAACCATATTTGTCAGAAACCCACTTTATCAGGTTGAAACTATCTATTCGAGTAAACGAATTTGAACTTAAACATACTGCTGATGGTCTCCAACTTTTGCTGTCTTCTTTTTCGGTTTTTTGTAGAAAAACGTGAAGCCTCCTCGTCAGCTGGAAAATCACTCCTTGGAATATAATCGCCATGTTTTTCTTGTCTTTGTTAGAATAGTCTATTGCAAAATATAAAGCCACAATAAACAATATAGACATGAGTGCGTAAGCGGGATTCATGAAAAACATGAGCCCAAAACAGGCTACAGCACCAAAGAGCGAAATAAACCACTTCGACTTAAACCTCGGTCTATAAGATGGATCGCCCGCAAAATGCTGCAAAAATGAGATCAAACACAAAGAACCATAGGTCACCATAAAAAACATGGAAATAATTTCGGCTACGGCATCTAAAGCACCTGCCATAATAAATCCTAAAGCTAAAATTACCGTTATCAAAGTTGCATTAAAGGGTTCGTCTTCTTTGCCACGTCCTATAGATAGCCAATGGTTTAGCTTTTTGAATGGAATCATGTTGTCTCTCGCTATGGCCTGTAAGGTCCGTGGAGCCACCATGATAGAGCCAAGGGCTGATGAAATAGTAGCCGCTGCTAGGCCGATAGGAATTAACCACCAACCTTGCACGGCGATGTCAGACATCACCAGTCTGGAGGTATCTGCCAAAACCTCATGTGAAGCCGAAGCGTCCAGTTTTATGGCGATGAAAATATAGATGATCATCCCGATTACAGTCGCAGATAGGGTACCGAGTGGAATAGATTTACCCGGATTTTTTAGGTCGCCCGAGAGTCCGACTCCGGCGGTCATACCCGTAAATGCTGGAAAAATGATGGCAAAGACCGTAAAAAGTGAAACGTTATCAAGAGGAGGGTGCTCTATTTTTGTTATTTCGGCAGAAACCGGACTTCCCATAAAAAACGCCACCATGGCCACAATTAAAGTTGCCACCACTATGTAGAGGGCTTTTACACCTAGTTCAGCACCTTTCCAAAGTACTATAGCAGTAAGCATAACTAGTGCAGGAATTGCGATTAATTGCTTTTGGTTAAGGAGCCATTCGGCCCAAGGTACAAAGTTGTAATGCTCAAAGAGATAATTAAAAACAGGCTTAAAGGCTTCTGTAAATGCTATAATGTAAAAAGCTACGCTAATGCCTTGTGAAAGATAAAGTGCTACTCCGATTGTGGAGCCAATTACCAAGCCAAATGATCGGGAAATTATGTAATACTCGCCTCCTCCTTCTACTTTTGAGTTGGTGGCTATTTCGGCAATCGCCATGGCAGTAGGAATGGTTACCGCGTGCCCAATAATGATTAAGATAATGGTGCCCCAAAGCCCAACTGTGCCTACTGCATATCCAAACCTAAGGAACATAACGGCACCTAAAATGGTAGAAATAGCGGTAAAAAAAACTGGGGCAGTACCGAATTTTTTGACTTGATTTAGCTCCATAGTTTTTCATCCTTGTTTGTTTAAAACAGGGGATAGTTTATTTTTAATGATATTTTAAGCAATTACCAATGGTATTACGGCAGTTATAATTTATGTAACAATGATTAGCTTTAAACCTCAATTAGGTCAATAATAGTGAATATGTGAAATTTTTAAGAATAAAAGAAATGAGGGAATTCCTTTTTTATGCATTTTGAGGTAATTCAATATTATTGTATTAAAATATTAAATTCTGCTTTGAACCAAAAAAATACCTTCGAAGACTCTTACAAATTAATTAGGAATGCAAAGAATTAAAGCTAGCTTAGTTTCATTGGACAAAAAAAAGAAGATTCTATCAAATTTAAAAAAAACAATTCCCTTTCATGGATAAGTAAATTTTAAAATTAGAATCTTCTAAAAAAAAGAAATGGAAGTTCAATTAAATACCGCCTCTGCGTAAGCACGCATGTGTATGGTATTAAAATAGATTCCCATTAATGGGTGATTTACCAAAAGTTTTTCAAAATTTGATTTTGTGATACTTAAAACCTCACTTGGCTCAATGGCCGAAATACCAAATTCCGCTTTCGAATTATCTAAAAAAGCGTGGTATTCAGTTATCCACCACCTTTTTAAAGCATAAAAAATCGTATTTTGGTTTTGGTAAACGTCATTGAAATACAAATGTAGACAACCTTTATTTACAAAATAATACTTGCTGACGTTGTGTCCTTCTTCTAATATTTGAGCTCTTTCCTCGAAATATTCGAGTTCAAAAAAAGACATTATTTCTTCTATTTCTTCTTCTAAAGAAGGAACAAGCTTAATGATATGTTTGCTCAATTGATCTGACATAGTAGTATTTGACTATAGTTTTAACTTTATTTTTATAAAATGGGAGAACTTCGAATTCTCCCATTCTATCCTTAATTCAATGTTATTTCAGCGGTTAGGGCTTCGTTGGTTCTCTTTTTCTCCGCTTTCATTTTCTTTTTACCTGAGATCTTATTTTGAATTTTGTCTACTATTAAATAAACAGTAGGTACCAAAAACAAGGTGAGTAAAAACGAAGAAAGTAAACCTCCAATAAGTACCCATGCCATGCCATTTTTAAATTCTGAACCCGAACTGCTAGACAATGCCAAAGGCAGCATTCCTAACACCATAGCAAAAGTGGTCATGATGATGGGTCTCAATCTTTCTTTCCCAGCTTCTATTAGTGCCTCTGTAACGTTTCTACCTTCATTTTTTAACTGATTTGCAAAATCTACAATCAATATTCCGTTTTTGGTTACGAGACCCAGCAGCATGATCATACCAATGATACTGAATATAGTGAGTTGGTTCATGGTTAATGCCAAAGCTAAAAGTGCCCCGATTAAAGCTACTGGAATAGAGAAAATTACGACAAAAGGATATACGAGGCTTTCGTAAAGTGCCACCATGATCATATAAACCAATACTACACCTATTAGCAAAGCAAACCCTAAACTGCTAAAAGCATCACCTTGGTTTTTTGCTTCACCCTGAAAAGTTATTTCTACTCCTTGTGGTAACTTTAGCTTTGATATTTCGGTTTTTATATCTGTTACTATATCCCCAGAAGGTCTACCTACGGCTGCTGAAGATATCGTAATGGAGTTTTGTCTGTTGGTTCTTTCCAAAATATTTTGACTTAAAACGGTCTCCACCGTTGCCACTTGGCTTAGTTTGTATATCTCGCCTTTTGTGCTGGTGATAGAAAGATTTTTTATAGCATCAAGGTCTTGTTTGTCTGAGTTTTTGAGTGCTACTTCAATGTTATATGTGTCTTCTCCTTCCGAAAATTCGATTGTGTTGTTTCCACTAAATGCCAACTGTATAGACTGTGCTACATCTGGAAGAGTAAGTCCTAAGTCAGAGATTTTGTCTCTGTTTGGGCTAACTTTTATTTGCTTTATAGCACCTTTCGTACTAAAACGTATATAGTCGGTTCCGGCTGTTTTTGTCATAGCATTTTTTACGGCCACGGATGCTTTGTATACACTGTCAATGTTTAAGCCTTTAACTACAAGCTGAATAGGGGAGCTCACGTTTCCGGTTATTCCTGTTGGTAATGAAGTTGCTTGTAAGCCGGGTATTTTTTCTATTTCATTTCTAGCAAACACCCCAAACATATCCGTATTAAGCTTTCTTTCGTTTTTATCTACCAAACTTACACTTATTTCTGCAAGGTTAGAGGCATTGCCTTTGGCACCGGTTTGAGTTCCTACTAAGGTATATATTCTTTTTACTTCGGGTTTTGAAAGTAGAAATTCTTCGGCTTGCTTTACTAATAAGTTAGTTTGGTATAAAGGCATGTCGGCTTGTGTTTCTAACTGAATTGTAAGTTCGCCTCGGTCGCTGCTACCAGCAAAGGATGCCCCAATAAATCCATTAGGGACTAATGAAATAGCCGCAAATAAAAGTGATACTACTAATATTAATAAGTATCTTTTGTTAGAAAGTACCCATCTTAGAAGTTTCCCATATCTTTCTTTTACACTATTCAGCACTTGTTCGAATCCTAAAATTATTCTTCCCCAAAGGTTTGAATTGGTAAGGTGTGTCAATTTTGCAAACTTAGCGGCTAAAAGTGGGGTAAGCGTAAATGCAACCAAAAGGCTCATAAGGGTAGAAACTACGACTACTACTGCAAATTCTTCAAGAATGTGTCCAATAAGGCCACCAGCAAAAGCCATAGGCAAGAAAACCACAACGTCTACCAAAGTAATGGCCACAGCTGTAAAGCCTATTTCGTTACGTCCATCGAGGGCCGCTTGCTCCTTGGTTTTACCCATTTCGAGGTGCCTAAATATATTTTCTAAAACCACTATACTGTCATCTACCAAAATACCTACTACTAACGAAAGTGCCATTAGAGTCATCAGATTGAGTGAATAACCCAATATATACATGATAATAAATGTAGGAATCATAGCCGAAGGCAAAGCGATAAGTACGAAAAATGAACTTCGAATACTGTGTAAGAAAAGCAGCATTACAAAGCCAACTATCAGGATAGATAAGAGTAAGTCGTGAATAACCGAATCTGCCGAATTAAGGGTATACACTGACTGGTCAGAAGCAATTTGGTAGTCGAACCCACTTGAAGAATAGGTAGTTTTTAGGTTAGCTAGTTCTTCCTTTACAAGTTTACTTACTTCTACAGCATTGGCATCGTTGGTCTTAAAGATTTGTATGCCTATACCTTGTACACCATTTATTCGGTTCAAAGTGCTTATTTCACCTTGGGCTTCGCCAATAGTTGCTACGTCAGAAAGCAAAATTCGGCTTCCTTGACCGTTGTCTCTAATAACTATGTTTGGTAATGTTTTTATATCCGAAAAATTAGCATCGAGCGATATCGCCAGTCTCTCGTTTAAGCTTTCTACATCTCCAGCTGGAAAAGAGATATTGTTTAAAGCTATGATTTGGTAAACTTGTTTGGGCGAAAGTTTATATGCCTGTAACATGTCGTTGTTCAACAAAATCTTTATCTCTTTAGGTTGGCCACCAATGATATTTATTTGTCCCACACCTTTTTGATTACTCAGTTTAGGTTTTATTTCTTTATCAATGAGTTGATAAAGATCCGCATCAGAGAGTTTGGCTGTTGCCGAAATATTTAAAATTGCGATATTGTCTGTACTAAATCTGTTTACAATTGGGTCGTTTACATCAATAGGCAAAGTGCTTTTAATCTGATTTATTTTTCGTTCAATGTCTTGCTGAGCCAATATGTCGTCAACACCAGATTTTAAAACTACTACAATAGAGGAGGCGTTTTGTAAAGAACTTGAAGTAATTATATCAATACCTTCTACTGTGCTTATGGCGTCCTCTATGGGTTTGGTTACTTTGGTTTGAATCTCGTCTGGTGAAGCACCAGGGTATACGGTCTGGATGTTAATAACTCCTGCCGAAAACGAAGGTAATAAGTTGTAGTTAAGGTTATTATATCCTATTACTCCAAACAGTATCAAAGCCACAAAGGCCGTGATAATAAGGAGTGGGCGTTTTATTGAAATTTCTGTTAATGACATGGCTAATTATTTTACGATGTTAATAATACTACCTTCTTTGAGGTTTATTTGGCCGTTAATTATGACTGATTCTCCAGCGGAAATGCCGCTTAGTACTTCCACTTGATCGTTTGAAATGGTACCTATTTGTATAGCTTTTCCTTTCGCTTTACCGTTTTGGTTTACATATACAAAAGGTTCAGCACGGTCTACCACTAAGGCTGATTTTGGTATTATTAGAGCATCTCTGTCTGCATTCGCTTTAAAGGAAATGGCTACATCTGTACCTGCTTTTAAAGCCGAGCCTTGATTTTGTGTTATTAAGAAATCAATTTGGTAGTTGTGATTTATGTCTGAATTTGGGCTTATGAAAATCACTTTACCTATTAATGCCATTTCTGGAAAAACAGCTGAACTTATTTTAGCAGTTTGACCCAGTTTTAGTTTATAGGCCACACTTTGGTTTACATAGGCTGTGGCTTTCATTGTATTTATGTTTGTAATCGTAGCTATCAGCACTCCGGGGTTGGTAAATTCACCAGCGTTTAGTTTTTTGTTAGATATAGTGCCACTAATTGGTGCCACTATCTGCATATTCGCAATCTGTTGTTTTATTAAATCTATTTGTACTTGTGCGGCTTCGAATGTGTTTTTGGCGTTTTCGAGTGTATTTATACTGTTTTCATAGGAGTTTTTGGCGTTAAGCATATTGGTTTCTAAACCTGCTTTATTGACGAATAAGTCTTGTGCCCTTTCATAATCGGTTAGCAGTTTTTTAGTATTTATTTCTGCTGATCGTTTGTTTACTTCTGCAGTTTTTAAGTTTACTAAAGCTGACTTTAAGTTTATTTTTAGCAATTCAGCGTCTATTTGGCCAAGAACTTGGCCTTTTGTGACCTTGTCACCCAAGTTTATTTTAAGGCCTTTAATTATTCCACTAGATTGAGAAGTTAAATTGGCTTCTTCAAAAGGCTTTAAAAGTGCCGGGAAACTTTGGTTTTGCGACAAAACACCTAAGGTTACCGTTGTTACATTTACCGATACGGGTACTTGTGTGCGGTCAACTGGTTTTTTGCTTTCGTTTATTTTTTGTTTGTTTGAATATAGGGTAAATGCCATTCCAAACAGCAATACAGCCATAATTCCTATTGGAAAAATTAGCTTCTTTCTTGAAGTTTTATTATTTTCTTTCATTTTCTTTTTTAATTTAATTCTGATATATATGAGGTAATGGTACCTTGTGATTTTTGGTAATTTAGATTGCTAATCATTAAATTATAAATACTGCTGAGATAGTTACTTTGGGCGTTTTTGTAAGCGGTATCGTCGTTTAAATAGTCTGACAGATTTGCAGTTCCTTTGCCATATTGAAACTCACTCACGTCTCCGATTTTCCTTGCCAAATCCATATTTTCTTTACTGCTTAAGTAGTTGCTATATGCTGTAGATATGCTTGTTTTAGCGTTTTCGAACTTAAGTTTTAAGTTTTCTTTATTTATCTCGTCGTTGCGTTTGGCGTTGTTTAAAACGAGCTGCTGTTCTTTCATTTGGCTGTATCTTTTAAAACCAGTTGAAAGTGGTAAATTGATAGATACACCTACGTAAGAGAAATTATTCCAATTAGAAAATGCCGTTGAAAAACTATTGTTTAGGGCTTGGGTTCCAATTTTGGCCACTGCCGATACTGTTGGTAAAAATGAGGACTGTGTGCTCTTTAAACTTATTTTTTGGAGCATATAGTTGGTTTCACTTATTTTGTTTTCTACCAATTGATGTACCGAAAGATTATCGTTTAGGCTTTTAAGAATATATTTCGAAAAATCGATATCTACGTTAATGTCTATGGTGTTTTCTATTGAAATACCCATAGAGTTTTTTAGATTATTTAAGGCCATTTTTTCTTTTACTTTGGCATCTTCAATCTGGTAGTTGGTGCTATTTAATGAAACCTTAATTCGGTCTAAATCTTTTTCTAAAATCAAACCATTTTTAAGCTGATTTTTCAATATTTCCAGAAGCTCTACCGACTTGGCTTTATTTATTTCTAGATTTTTTAGTTGTTCTCTCATAATTAACACCTGAAAATACGCTACTGAGGTATTATAGATAATTGCTTCTTTATTTTGTTCTTTTTGAAGTTCATTTAACTCCGCGTAGGGCTTGCTTGCTTTTATGCCCTGCATCTTAGACATATCGAATATAGTTTGGTTAATATCCACTACTGCTTGAGTGTTAAACTGAGTGCCAAACTGTACCACAGTAGCTTCTGGCCCAAAAACTCCTGCCGGAATAATGGTTTTCTGCAGATTAAGGTTGTCAATTATAGTAGCTGATGAGGTTACTTGTGGCAAGTATCCTGAAAGACTTTGCTTGGCCTTTTGATTCGCAATCTCAACCTGATTTTGATATATGCCCAAAGATGGGTGATGCTCTAAACTGAAGGCAATGCTCTCTTTGAGGGAGTAAACAGTCTGTGCCGAAAGTGCGGTAGGCAGACTAAGTAATAAAATAAAATATGTTAATTGTCGCATTTGTGTTTTTGAATATTTGTGCAAAACAAGCACTTAAAAACACATCAGATATGGAAAGAATATGTGAAACAGACAAAATGAAGGATGAAACGGACAAAGTATTATTTAAGAATTAGCGAGCCAGGACAAAAAAGCGGGACTTTTCTCCTTAGACACTAATATATGTTCCGAAAATTCTAAAGAAATATTGATGAGCAGTTTTCTATTAAAGTACTGGGATACATCTTTTATGATGTTTCTGTTAAGTATTATTTGCCTATTCACTCTATAAAAATAAGGTAAGTTCATTTTTTCAAACTCCTCCAGCGTTTGGGAGGAAACGAATATTTTACCTGCTATAGTGTGTAGTTTTATAATTCCATTTTCGAGATTTATGAGCCCGATTTTATCAATGTTAAGCGGAATTATTTTGTCGTTTTGATGAATCAATATCGACTTTGCAATACTTGAATTCGGATTGTTATTTTCAAAATAAGCCAATAAGTCATTCAAAGAGTTATCTTTTTTCTTAGTCAGAAGTTCAAACTTATCTATGGCTTCTGCTATGTTTGGTGTTGAGAAGGGTTTTAGTACATACGCAATGCCATTGGTTTTGAAAGCTTCAAGGGAAAAGTTATCGTATGCTGTGCAGAATATTACCGGCACTTGTATCTGTAGATTTTTGTAAATTTCGAAACTCACACCGTCACTAAGTTGAATATCTGAAAAAATCAAATCAAAATCAGTATTTTCTTCGAAATATTTAGTGGCGGTTTTTACAGAACCCAATATTTTGACCACTTCATAATCCTTTCTAACTTCAGCAATACAGCTAACAAGGTCCTCTGCCGTAATTTTTTCGTCTTCTATAATTACAACTTTCATTCGGCTATCAATTTTACTTTTACAGCAAACTCCGTTTCTGATTTTATTATCTGAATTTCTTCTCCCGAGAGTAGTTTACTTCTTAGGTTTAGATTATTTAGACCGGTTTTGGTTGAAACCATTTCATTGATTGGCTTTAACATATTTTTGACCTCCAGGTAGTTATCTAAAGTAGTTATTTGGATTATTAATGGCTCATCTTCACTAAACCCATTGTGTTTTATGGCGTTTTCTAGTAGAGTGATGATTGTAAAAAACGGCAAGTTGAAATTATATTTTTTAGGACTGCAGTTAATATGTATTTGAATCAATTCACCGAAACGTACTTTCTGTAGTTCTATGTATGAATTACACATAATAAGCTCTTTTTCAAGCGTATTTACATTTTGTTCATTATTAAACGAGGCTCTAAGGAAATCAGAAAGCTGAACGATGTATCTCTCGGCTTGAGCGGGTTGGTTTTTTATTAATGACTTAGAAATACTGAGTGCATTAAATATGAAATGAGGGTTTATTTGTTCTTTGAGAAGCTTATATTCAGACTCTAATATATTAAATTTTAATTCTGAGTTTTCTTTGTTCAAGTTTAGTTCGTTTTCCTGTGAATATATAAAATTCACTAAAATATAAATTATCCAATTGGCAGAAACTAAGCTGGCCGTTCGAAGAAAAAATATTTTGGTATTTGTGAAGTTTTCAAGGTAATTATCGTCTGTAAAGTAAGATTTTTGGATTAATCCTATGCTTAAAATTATAGCCAAAAGCGAAAATAGGTATATGTTTTTGTGGAGGTTTCTTTCCTCTACTATTTTTTTTATGATGATTTGGGTCAACCAAAAAAACAGAACCCCTACCATTACTGCCCCGCATGCCGAAAAATAATTAATATGTAAATTTTGGGCGACCAAATAAATAGGTGTAACTACCAAAACCGATATAATGGGTGTGGTAATTATTACTGCTCGAATTAATTTTTTATCTATTTGGTTAAGCATAGGTATTTTTTTTACTTTCCGATACAAAACTTCCCGAAAATGTTCGCCAAAAGGTCGTTTGTGGTAATTTGCCCCGTTATCTCACCAAGGTGATGCAGCGAAAGTCTGATGTCTTGTGCCAAGAAATCGCCGGTGATGCCCATGTCTAGTCCTTCCAAAACTTCGGTCAGTGCCTCGTTGGCTTTAGTGAGGTGCTCAAAATGGCGGAGGTTTGTAATGGTGGTATCTTGTGAGCTTAGCTGTTTGGTAGTTTCTATCAAGGCTTTGCTAAGTGCTTCTATGCCGGTTTGGTTTTTGGCAGAAATGGCGATCGCATCTTTCCTAATTTCTTCTTCAGGCAAAATGTCAATTTTGTTTTGAACCCAAAGGATAGATTTTGAACCCGGATATTGCACCAACAGTTTTTCTAAAAACAACCTATTTTCTTCAGTATCAAACAAAAATACTATGATTTGGGCCGCCTGCATGGCTTTTATAGAACGCTCTATGCCCATAGATTCTATCACGTCAGTGGTTTCTCTGATGCCGGCAGTGTCAATAAATCTAAACTTTCGGCCTTCTATAATCACCGTGTCTTCTATCACATCTCGAGTGGTGCCGGCTATGTCAGTTACTATCGCTTTTTCTTCGTTAAGTAGCGTATTTAATAAAGTAGATTTTCCCGCATTTGGAGCACCTATAATCGCAACCGGAACGCCTTCTTTTATAGCATTTCCATGCTCAAAAGAGTCAATGAGTGGATTTATTTGTCCTTGGATTTTTATTATGAGCGACTTTAAATCGTCTCTATCAGCAAATTCCACGTCTTCTTCGCCAAAGTCGAGTTCTAATTCTACTAAACTTGCAAAATTTATTAGTTCTTCTCTCAGTATTTCTAATTTTTTAGAAAAACCTCCTCTTAGTTGATTTATCGCTATTTGGTGAGCCGCTTCTGAGTCTGCCGCTATTAGATCTGCCACAGCCTCAGCCTGTGCTAAGTCTAGCTGTCCGTTAAGAAACGCCCGTTGGGTAAACTCACCTGGCTGTGCCATTTGGCAGCCATTTTTTATCAAAACGCGAAGCAGTCGCCTTACGATATAGTCGCTGCCGTGTGTCGAAATCTCGATGGCGTCTTCTTTTGTGAACGAATGTGGAGCTTTAAATACACTCACCAAAACCTCGTCTAGCGTGACCTCGCCGTCCATTATTCTTCCAAAATGAACGGTATTTGGTTTTACTTTTAAAAGGTTTTTTCCTTTAAAGATTTTGTTTACAATCTCAAAAGTATTTGGTCCGGCCACTCTCACAATGGCTAGTGCTCCTACACCTTGCGGGGTGGCTAATGCACAAATTGTTTCTTTAAAATCCAAGGCTTTTTTTCTTCAAAATTAATGCTTTCAACTGGTTTTTTGGTAAATATCTCTAGTCTTAATTGAAATTGTTTATTTATATCTTATTTTTGGCTTTTAAATAGGCTACCTCGTAAACCCAAATATGCTTTTTAATTCACTTCAGTTTTTGATATTTTTCGTAATAGTAAGTCTGCTTTACTATTCCCTTAACCATAGAGGCAGAATCTGGCTATTACTTTTGGGTAGTTGCTATTTTTATTTGGCGTTTAAGCCCATCTATATTTTTATCTTGCTCATCACCATTTTGGTTGATTATTTTGCGGGTATTTGGATAGGGAAGGCCCAAGGCAAAAAACGCCTCTTATTATTGGTGCTCAGCTTAATAACCAATATTGGTTTCTTGGGTTTTTTCAAATATTTCAACTTTTTGAATGGCAATTTATCTGCACTTTTAGGTGTCTTTCAGATTCAAAATCCGTTGCCATTTTATGAATATTTGCTCCCAATCGGGCTTTCGTTTCATACATTTCAGGCCATGAGTTATACCATAGAGGTGTATAGGGGCAATCAAAAACCAGAAAAAGATTTTGTCATATATTCGCTTTATGTCATGTTTTATCCGCAGCTGGTGGCTGGGCCTATCGAAAGGCCACAGAACTTACTTCCGCAGTTTCATACCTATTTTAAATATGATTTTGAAAATATAAAAGCCGGCCTTATGCTGATGGCTTGGGGAATGTTTAAAAAAGTGGTGATAGCTGACCGACTGTCTCAAATGGTGGATTATTGCTACGATCAGCCACAGGCACATTCGGGGCTCACGCTTTTGGTGGCGTCTATATTTTTCTCTATTCAGATTTACTGCGACTTCTCTGGTTATTCTGACATCGCCATAGGTGCGGCCCGATTGATGGGTTTTAAACTGATGAACAATTTTGATGCTCCTTACCTTTCAAAAAGCATTGGAGAGTTTTGGCGAAGGTGGCACATTTCGCTTTCTACGTGGTTTAAAGACTACCTTTACATCCCTTTGGGTGGAAGCCGCGTTTCGGATGTCAGAAAATACTTCAATTACTTTATTGTGTTTTTGATTTCAGGGTTTTGGCATGGGGCAGCTTGGACGTTCATTATTTGGGGAGGTTTACACGGATTTTTTCAAGTAGTAGGGGATTTGAAAAATAAGATTTTTAAGAATAAATTACCGAGTATTCCTTTTCTTTCTATGCTTTCTACATTTGGATTAGTTATGCTTGCGTGGGTGTTTTTTAGGGCAAAAGGCTTACACAATGCCTTAGTGATTTTAAAGAAAATGTTAATTCCTACCGCAAATTATACAGATTTCAAAATGCCATTTACAAGCCCAGAGTTTATTTTTTGCTGGATATTAATTGCAGTTTTATTTCTAAAAGACATTTATGTTAGGCAAATTTCTACCACTAATACCTCAGGGTTTTATGTGAAGTTTATCGGCTTAGCAGTAGCGTGTTATTTTTTAGGTATTTTTACCTCTAACCAGTTCATTTATTTCCAGTTTTGATGAATCAAATTATCAAATATATCGTCATTGTATTTTTTGCTGTTTTGTGGTTTTTAGGTTGCTCTAAAGACGCATCGAAATATCTCTTTGACAAAAAAATATTAAAAGACGACTATAGATATGGCGACTTATACCGCCTCTCAAATCTCCGAAAATTTAGAGTACCCGTAGACGTTTGTGAGCAAAAAGAAATTACAGACAAAAAGCCAATCCATTTATTTTTAGCCGGTGATAGTTTTACAGAAGAAGGTAGAATTTCGAATGAAAATTTCGTTTCAAAATCCTACACTAGAGGTTTTGTGGCTCAACCAAATCAAGCTCTAGAACTAGACAAACAAACCCAAAATGTCTTGATTGTAGAGACTGTAGAGCGTCATTTAAGAGAGCGTTTTGCTCAGCCTTGGCGTGGGTGGGACACCTTGCACGTGCCTAATGTAGATGTGCCGTTAGTAGACGAAGTCATGAACTACGACATGCCGTACAATGCAGAATTGGAAGAGACCATATTTTTTGGTTCTGATTTTATGTTGTTTTTTAAAGAAATAAAAGCATGGATTAACCTGAATGTGTTTAACAAAACAGATGAAAAAGTGCGTTTATCTGCTGATGGGCAGCATTTGCTATACTATTTAGATGTTGATCCGGGTATCAGTTCAGGCTTTGTGCCGGTTTCTGACGGCGAAATAGATACTTTGGTTCAGCATGCAAACCAAACGTATGCTTACTATAAATCACTCGGCTTTGATGAAGTGTATTTGAGTGTTATTCCCAACAAGTCGAGTATTTTGGGTAGAGACTTGGGCGTTTACAATGACTTGATAAAAAGGGTAGAAAATCACCCTAATCTTCAATTTCCCATCATCAGTATTATTTCTGAATTTGAGAAAGGTGGGGCCTCTGTTTACGATGTAGGAGATACTCACTGGAACTGTAAAGGCAAGTACATTTGGCTCGACAAAGTAAATGGCCTTCTACGGAATCTGAAGTAAGGTTTCTGCAAACTTCGCCACAGTATGGCTATCTAAATATCCTTTACCCGATATTTCTCTCAGCTTAGGTTCATTTACAAATTCGCTAATTACCTGAGCTATTTCATTTGTATTTACTGGGTTTGCTAGTTTTCCAAGCTTGTATTTTTCTACTTGCTCCGCCATTACGCCTTTGTCTGAAACTATCACAGGTTTATGATGCACCGCCGCAATGCCCACAATGCCACTAGAGCCATAGAAGTTTAAATTCATCCGAATGATGACGTCACTTTGGCTAAAAATTGCCTCCATTTCTTCATCTGATACAAATTCATTTTTGGTTTTAAGTTGGTATTTAGAGGTGGTTTTTTTTAGACTTTTTAGCTCTTTTTCGTAATCTGGTTTAAACTTACCTACTATTAAAAGGCTTACTTTTTTTGCAACTTCAGCTGGTAGGCTGTTAAGGGCAGATATGATATTTTCGGTATTCTTTCTTTCGTCAATAAATCCAAATTGAAGGAAAACTACATTGTCTTCCGGAATATCAAATGATTCTCGGAGCTTATAATCCTCAAGTTTTTGGTACGCAAACCACGGGTCTGGCAGGTGAAAGAAGCGTTTCTTTGAGCCATTTAACCAATTTGGCATGTTTTCATCATTAAGGATAAAAACCTGCTTTAACTTAGAATTAGAAAGTGCAAACTTCATGGTAGCAGCCTTTTGAAGTCTTATTATTCTGTTTTTTTGTCTTGCCTTAAAAGTATTTGTTTCAGGGAGCATTCTGGCATAAGGCCTAAACCAGATACCGCCAATGGTAAAAGGTGTTTTAGCCTTCCCAATTTCGAGTTGGTAAGGGTCAAGTTCCAACAATACCAAATGTTTGATGTTGTGTTGCTTCGCAAAAGACTTGATACACTTCCATTGAGCCGCAGCTTTTTTCAAAAAACCAGTTTGCGAATCTATAGTCCCTTGCTCTTCTGTGCTTAAGTATTCAATAGAAATCCATTCTTTGCCAGGGTCAGAAAGTTTAAACGTAGAGCTGTTATTCACCAAAATATAAAACCTATGCTTATTCTTATTTTGGCTTATATAGTTTATCGTATTTTGAACAAATCCAAGTTTATGGCCGTCTAGGGCAATATTTAAGTCCGTAATTAAAACATTCATTTAGTCTCTATAGATATTTTTAGACGGGATTCGGGTCAAAAGAATAAAACCAACCGCAAAAAGTACGATTAGAAATAAAATAGAATATCGCATGTTTCCGGTTAACTGAATTATAAAACCAAAAATAAATGTACCCAAGGCAATCGCCATTTTTTCAGTGATGTCATAAAAAGCAAAATAAGCTGCTGTATTTGGTTCATTATCAGGGATTAACTTGGCAAATGTAGAACGAGAAAGTGCTTGGATACCACCCATAACCAAACCTACAATAGCTGCGATAACATAAAATTGGGTAGCTTCTGTTGTAAAATATGCTGCTACAGGCACCACAGACCAAACTATTATTTCTATTCGAAGTGCAATGGTATTTCCGTATTTAGAAGATAAAAAAGAGGCTAAATATGATCCTGGAATCGCGACCAACTGAATGAGTAGGAGTGTGGCAATTAGACCATCTCTCGGAATCTGAAGTTCTTTGTCTGCAAAAATGGTGGCTACGTAGATAACGGTCATCACGCCCATGTCGTAAATAAAAAATGCTGCTAGAAAACGCTTCAGGTATTTTTGTTTTTGAGTCTCTAAAAACACATGCTTAAGTTGTAAGAAACCATTTTTTAACCACTTTTTCTGGAAAGACTTGCTTTCATCTTTTGGTAAAAAATAAAATGGAATTTGAGCAAAACCTGCCCACCAAATACCCACGGTCAAGAAAGCTAAACGTGAGGTAAAACCAGATTTAGAGTCGGCTTCGGTTAAACCCACAAACTCGGGTTTTATAATCATTACTAGGTTAAAAATCAATAAGATAACGCTTCCTATGTATCCGAATACAAAACCTCTTGCACTTAGTTTGTCGTAGTTTTCTTCGGTGGCTATTTGCGGGATAAATGCGTTATAGAAAACGATACTGCCTCCCCAACCGATTATCGAGAAGCCAAAAGCGATTATGGCAGATGTTACATTGTCTTTTGTGAAAAAATAAAAATATGCACAAGACGCAGAGCCCAAATAGCAGAATATTTTCATAAACATCTTTTTTCTTCCCGAATAATCCGCAATGCCTGTTAAGATCGGATTGAGAATCACCAAAAATATTGAAGCAACAGAAAGAGTGTATGAATATAAAACGTCGTTGTTTACCTGAAAACCGAGAAAATCGATAAGGTCGCCGCCTTGGGCATTGACTGCTGTGGCGTGGTAATATATAGGAAAAATGACGGTTGTAATCACCAAATTATGAACCGAATTTGCCCAGTCATACATAGACCATGCATTCCAGATTTTCTTATTATTTATAAAATTCATTAAATAGGGTTTATTTTTATATATTATTCAAAAATAAGTGCCTCATTTCTTATTTCTTAGTTTTTTAAGGTTTTATTTAGTTTTGTTATTTTTTTTTAATTCCAATCCAAGGATTTAAGTAATTCAAATATCAGAATATTTTTTTCTGTAATTTTATAATTGTTCTATTTTTTAAACCTTATTCAAAATTGTTATAAATGATGAAAAAAATCATATGTTCGGCCGTTTTATTACTGTCTAGTTTTTTGAGTTTTGGACAAAATAAATCGCTAAAAGAGTCCTACAAAAATACCTTTAAAGTAGGAGTAGCCGTAAATCCAGAGATAGTTTCGGGAATTGATAAGCAGTCTCAAGCGATTGTAAAAGAGCATTTTAATGCCATTACGGTAGAAAATGTAATGAAAGCTGCATTAATAAATCCCGAGCCTGGGGTTTATAACTTTGGTCCGGCAGACGAATACGTACAGTTCGGAAAGGCGAATAACATGTTTATTATTGGCCATACATTGGTTTGGCACAATCAAACCCCTGAGTGGTTTTTTAAAGACGAAAAAGGGAATCTTCATGCTAAAGAGGCTGTAAAACAACGTTTGCACGACCACATAAAACTTGTAGCTGGCAGATATGCCGGAAAAGTAGATGCCTGGGACGTGGTCAATGAGCAAATAGGAGAAGATGGAAACTATCGACCTACTTCTTGGGTAAATGGCATAGGCGATGGCGATGAATTGATGAGGTTGGCATTTACGTATGCGGCTAAATATGCTCAAAACACAGAACTTTATTATAACGACTTTAACGCTTGGCGACCAGAAAAAAGAGATGGAATTATAAGAATGGTTAAAATGCTTCAAAAGGCAGGAATCAGAATAGATGGCGTAGGGATACAAGGGCACTGGGGACTAAATTATCCTAAGAATACTTACATAGAGGAAGCTATAGATGCCTATGCTGCGTGTGGCATAAAGGTGATGATTACTGAGCTTGACGTGGACGTTTTGCCACTTACGCGTGAAGGGCAGATTATCGGACAAGGAATGCTGCATCCTCAGTTTCAGTTAGAAGAGTTTAAAGAATACTTAGACCCGTATACCAAAGGTTTGCCGGCTGATATTCAGCAAAAGTTAACCAACAGATACGAGGAGCTTTTCCAAATATTTTATAACAAAAGAGATAAGATAGACCGCGTAACCTTTTGGGGTGTTCACGATGGCATGAACTGGAAAAATGATTATCCAATAGCAAATAGGACGAACTATCCGCTTCTTTGGAATAGAGATTTTACGGCCAAACCTGCACTTCAAAAGATTTTAGAAATACCGAAAAAATAAAACAAAGATATGTCGCTTAAGTTTGTAGCGTTTTGAATGTGTAATAATTTGAGAAATAATATTTTTTTACAATAAGAAGTAAACTATACCATGAAAGTTAGAAATTTAATTGACCTTATTAAAAAAAACATAACACTTTTAACAGTTTGCTGTGCCTATTTCTCCAATGTATTTATTGTGAATTTGGCTTATGTTTTAAAAAAAGGGCCTTTCGATTTTTTTAGAATTTCTGAATTAGAAATGGTGCATGCAAACAGCCAAAGTTTAATAGCTCAGCATAGTGGAATGTTAATTGGGGTTTTGGTATTTGGTTTTTTAGCAGACCGAAAAGGAAGAATGAAAATTCTATTTTTTTCTGTTTTTTTGTTTGCAGTCAGTACTTTTTTAATTGGCATTGTCACTAATTTTAAGTTGTTTTTGGTTTTAAAATTCATAACCGGATTTGGTATAGCTTCTGAATTTGGCATAGGTTTAGTGATAGTAGTGGAAAAATATGGAAACAAAATTCGCTCTTATTACGTTGCTTTTGTGGCTATATTCGGATATTTGGCCATGTTTTTAGTTGCTTTTTTAGCAAAACATGTTGAATGGCAAAATCTATATATTTTTGGAGGATTGGTTAGCCTATTCATAATGATTTTTAGATTTTCCACATTTGAATCTGATATATTTATTAAATTCAAAAAGTCTCCAAAAAGGGAGTTCCTTTTTTTTGAAACTAAAAACTTTAAAGGACTTTTCTATTTAGTATTGACGATTCTGCCAATCTATTTCATGTCTGCCAGTGCCAATTTTATAAGTGTATCGTATTTTAAAGACATAAAATTAAATATTTCAGACTCAGTTCAATACTTCGCTTTAGGTGGGATTTCTTGTATAGTTTTTTCTGCAGTTTTCAGTAAAAAACTTAGAAGTCGTAAAGGGGTTATTTTATTTAATATTGTTCTTTTATTCGTTACATTTGTTGCCTTTTTTTATGTTGAAATGACCCCTAGATTCCATCTCTTCTTTAGTTTTTTATTTGGCCTTTTTGGTACATATCAATTTGAACTTTTATTATTTTCAATTGAGAGTTTCAGTACTCAAATGAGGGCTTTCGCAACAACCTTGGTTTATGGGTTGGGTAGATCTTCAGTTTTTCTATTTTCTTTATTAATTCCTAAGGTAGATTTTTTTTTTAGTGACTATAAAAAAACCTGTTTTTTAATTCTTACCATTTTATGTTTATTAGCTATTTTTAGTTTATCTAAACTAAAAGAACACTATAACAGAGACCTGAATTTTTGATTTCTTCTGAATATTTCTAATTTCTTAAGCGTAAAAAAACAATTCTACAATCTAGGACAATTCATATTTCAGTGACATATATCATAGTGTTTACCGTTTTTATTTCGGTTTTTGCAATTGTTTTTAAATGAAACATTAAAGGATTCCAAAGCAGTAAATAACCGTAAAATATGAAAACTCAAACAGAATTATTTTTAGAACTTTGGATAGAATCTCGCACCAGATTTACCAATCAATTGCCCCAAATCACCGAAAAAGATTTATTGAAAAAACTCACTCCTTCTGTTAATTCAGTAGGGTTTTTAATCCGACATATTGGAGATGTGGAGTTACTTTTTGCCAAAAATGTCTTTGGTTTAAAAGACCTAAATGTTTCTGCCAAAACCGTGATAGCAAAACATGACACAGGCGAGTGGACCAACCTAAAAGAATTGGTGGATTACTGTGATTTATCGTTTAATGCTCTCAAATCTATTATAGAAAAACAAACGGATGCCAATTGGGTCGAAAGTGTAGAAACCAAAGAATTTGGACTAAAAACTAAGGCTGAGGCCTTTGGTAGGATAGTTTCTCACACGGCATATCACGCTGGCCAAATCGCGATTATTAATAAATACGGTTCTTAATAAATTAATAAAAATCAAAAAAATGAAATTTGAATTATTGTGGGTAGCTATATTGGCTCCCTTATTTTTGAAAGCCCAAAAAGTAAAAGTAGTGGGTTCGATGTCGGAAATGGGAAAAGAGAATTTTGCCCCACACATAAAACTTGACACCATCGCTAATAAAAAGCATTTGTACGGCATGGGGCCTTATAATCGGATGCAAGGAGAAATTACCATAGTAGACGGCAAACCTTTTTATAGCTCTGTAAATGAGGTCGGTGATGCCATTAATGCCGCAAGCTGGAAAATAGAGTCGCCGTTTTTTGTATCTGCCAATGTGCCAAAGTGGAAAGAAATTAAGGTTTCTGTAGCCTTGAATTCGGAAGTTGAAATACAGAAACTCATAACTGACCTAGCTATCAAAAATGGGTTCGATTTAAACACACCTTTTTCATTTCGAATAAAAGGACATTTTGATGAAATAGTTACGCATGTGGTGATGCCGCGAAGCAATGACATTAAAGGATATGTTGAAGGTAAAAAACAAGCAGATTATAACAATATTGACCAAGACGGGGAGCTTATTGGCTTCTTCTCAAACAAGCATCAAGGCGTATTTACTTCTAAAAGCAGTTTGGTGCATGTACATTTTATAAGTGACGATTATACCTTTATGGGGCATTTGGATAAAATTACTCAAGCTAAAAGTAGTTTTAGTGTGTTTTTGCCCCAAAAGTAAAAACCGATACTCTTAATAAGAATTCATTATAAGCTTAGAATGCCCATTTAATAAAATAGCGTTAAGTTTTAAAACTTAACGCCGTTTGTTTTTTATATCAAAATTAGAATTGGAGTACGTTTTTTTTGTAGGCTTTGTTTATTTTAAAACTTCCACCGAATTTAGTTCTGGTCCGCCGCCCATATTTCCTGACCCTGCGGCAGTGTATATGCTTCTATTTACTACGGCTGCTGAAGTTCCGTGTCTGCCTTGCTTAAGCGATGGCAGCTTTTCCCAAGTCATGGTTTTGGTGTTTAGTGCTTCCACTTCGCTGTGTGAGCTCTTTTGTGAGCCACTTTCGCCACCTATTACTATTAATTTTTTATTTATCACCACAGAAGAGGTACCCGCTCTTTGAGTCGGAATATTTTGGATTTCGGGTAGGGTAGACCACGTTTGCGTTTTAAAGTCAAAGACATCTACCGCAGCTTCTGTAAGTTGGAAAACCTGGTTTATCTTTCCGCTTGACTGTCTACCTCCTGCTACATATATTTTGTTGTCAATTACTACTGCCTGCGAGTGATCTCTTGCATGTGGTGCGTCAGGTAACTTACGCCAAGTGTTGGTTTTTGGGTTATATTCATCTAACCATGCTACGTGTCCGTCCCAGTGGCCATCTTGGATTCCGCAAACCATGTAAATTTTGTTTTTATAAACAAAAACTCCAGCCGAACCTCTGTTTCTATCAGCAGGTATTTCTGGTCCATCTCTCCATTTGTTTTCTTTTGGATTAAATATCAAAATATGGTCAATCGGAGTTTCGTGCGGATATTTTCCTGTGAATGCACCGAGTACCCAAAGCTCGTTTTTGTATGATATCGCCTGAAAATGATTAATTTCTAAAGGCGTTTCGGCTAGTTTTGTCCAAGTGTTCGTCTTTAAATTGAGGCTTTCTACGGGTTTTATACCGCGGCCACCAACTAATAGTATATTGTTTTCGATTGCAACTAGTGAATTTTCATGTCTGTTTGTACACGTATTTTCGGTTTTTAGGTCTTCCCAACTTTGTCCGAAAACAAAGTTTTGGGTCATCCACAAAATTCCAAGAGCGAGGTAGTTTTTCATTTTGGCTAGAATTATAAGTAAGGTTGTTTTAATTTCGGTAAAAATAATGCTATTTTTTGCTATTCCGAATCAATATTAGCTTCATTTTGTAAATAATTAAATTCAAAAAAGTATTAAAATGATTAAAGTCAATTAATATAAGAATGACAAAGTATTTTGAAATTACTTGTAATTAATAGTTATTTTGTGAGCTAATGTTTGATTAAAAGAAGTGGATTTAACTAAATGAATTCACTTTAATCCAATTAACTGGCTTATTCTTTATAATTTTATATTTTAAGCTATTCAGGTTAAAGTGTGAACCTTTTATTTGTCCCTAATTATTATAAATCAATATGATTTTTGCTCAAGAGCCAAAAAATGAAAAAGCGAGATTAAAAGTTTTAAAAGAGTATCAAATTCTGGATACGGAGAGAGAAACTCAATTTAGCGAAATCAGCGACTTGGCTAGTCTTATTTGTAATACACCAGTGGCTCTGATAGCTTTTTTGGACAAAGACCGCAACTGGTTTAAGGCTTCTACGGGCATCGAAATCTATGAATCTCCACGAAATATCTCTTTTTGTTCGCACGCCATCGTGAGCGACGACGAGGTTTTTGAAATTGAAAATTTAGAGAAAGACAATCGTTTTTTTGATAATCCATTGGTAGACCAAGAGCCTAAAGTAAAGTTTTATGCCGGCGTTCCTTTAAAAGATCAGAGTGGTTTTGCACTGGGTACATTGTGTGTTTTTCATATGGAGCCGCACAATCTGACAGATTTTCAGAAGAAAGCCTTAAAAATGTTAGGTAAGCAGGTCATGAAGTTGCTTGAGCTCCATCGTTTTCATGCAGAAGCTGAGAAAAAAGGGAAGGAAATAAAGAAAAATTTAGAAAAAAAGGTAAAACAAAGAACCAAAGAGTTAATCCTTACTAACGAGAAACTAAAAGCTAAAAACGAAGAAGTGGAGCAGCTCGTATACATTGCAAGCCATGACCTCAAAGAGCCCATCCGGAAAATTAAACTATACAGCGACCTTTTAATCAAAAAAAGCACGGAAAGTTCGGTTGATATTAGTTTAATAAATAAGATTCAATCAAGTGCAGACCGTGCTCATTTGCTGGTGAATGACATACTGAGTTATGCGTCTATTCATGAGGATAAAAAGAAATATAAAACCCTCGACTTAAACGCTATCATAGAGGATGTTAAAGAGAGTTTGGTTGAAAATATTAGAGATAGCAAAGCAGAAATAATTGTAGAAAAGTTAGGAAAAATTAAAGGAGATGCGAGTCAGTTTTTTCAATTGTTTCAAAACCTTATTTCTAATTCTATAAAATACAACATGAACCAACCTAGGCTCGAAATAAAGGGCGAAGTTGTATTAAATGCAAAGCAAATTTCAGCTGATATTGATAATCAAAAACAAAACTATTATTGTATTTCGATAACTGATAATGGAATAGGTTTCGACCTCAAATACAAAGACAAAATCTTTGATTTTTTCCAAAGGCTTCATAAAAATACCGAGTATAACGGTACGGGTATCGGGCTGTCTATCGTCAAAAAAATAGTGCTCGCACACAAAGGATATATCGAGGTAGAAAGTGAGCAAAAAAAAGGTTCCTCTTTTAAAATCTATCTTCCACTTTAAGCCGATTTTGGTATTTTGAATTATAAAAATATTACGACAATACAAACTGTAGAAATATTTCCCCACTTTTTATTTCCCGCTTGATTTGAAGGCTCCAATTTCATTTGAGAGCGATTTGTTTCCTTTGGAACGCATTTTTATTAAATATTTAGAGAAAAAGAAATATTGAGAATTCGCAAAGAATGAGCTTTGTGGAGTTAAGGTATTTTTGATTCATTCTGAAATGAAACTTCGGTTTTTATCAAAGAATGAAATGCGATTCTGACAAAAAATTAAAAACTATAATGATGACAAATGAAGACCCTTTCATTTCTACTAAAGTTGACAGTTGGCTGATAAAAATCTACAATGGTTACAGTTTTGGAATTCGTTTTTTTACTGATTTTTCTTTCGAAAAGTTGGTTTTTAGCGAGTTCATTAATCAATGTTACCAAATAGGCCTAAAAACCCTTCCATTGATAAGTCTCACCGGATTTGTTACAGGGTTTGTTTTTACCATGCAGTCGCGGCCATCACTTCAAGACTTTGGTGCTACCTCATGGTTGCCCAGTTTGGTAGCCATAGCCATAGTTCGTGCTTTGGCAACCTTAGTTACGGCTATTATTGCTGCCGGCAGGGTAGGGTCAAATATCGGTGCAGAGCTCGGTAGTATGAAAGTAACCGAGCAAATAGACGCCATGGAGGTTTCGGCCGTAAATCCGTATAATTACCTGGTTATCAATCGGGTTTTGGCTACAACTATTTGTATTCCCATTTTATCTTTTTATGCGGCACTGGTGGCTCTAACAGGTTCGTTTCTTAATGTTTATGCCAACGAAAGCACCAACCTCATTTCTTATTTGTATTCCGCATTTGAGTCCATTGGTTTTTTAGATATCAGCTCGGCACTTATTAAAGCCATTTCTTTTGGTTTTACTATTGGCATGGTGAGTTGCTACGCAGGTTTTCATGCGGAGAAAGGCACTTTAGGAGTCGGAAAAGCAGCCAATACTTCGGTGGTGAAATCGATTTTTATAATTTTTATACTTGAAATGTTTATAGTCCAAATCACAAATTCATTTAGATAAATATGTCAGTAATATATATAAAAGACCTTTTCAAGTCATTTGGAACCCTCGATGTGCTGAAAGGGGTAGAATTAAACCTAGAACCCAAAGAAAACTTGGCTGTTCTTGGAAAATCAGGAAGCGGAAAATCGGTTTTGATTAAGATCATTGCAGGTTTAATATCGCCAGACAAGGGTCATGTGGAGGTTTTAGGCAAAAACTTGGAGCATATATCAAAAAAAGAACTTGAGCAGCTTAGGCTAAAATTGGGCTTTTGTTTTCAAAACAGTGCTTTGTATGATAGCATGACTATCAACGAAAATATCTTGTTTCCGCTTAAGTATGCCCTCAAAACGGATACGCCAGCCGAAATGCAAAAAAAAGCCGATCAAGTGCTGGAGGCCGTTGGGCTTTTGAGGAGTAAAAACCAAATGCCGAGCGAGTTATCGGGAGGTCAAAAAAAGCGAATCGGAATAGCCAGAACCGTGGTGATGAATCCCGAAATAATACTGTATGATGAACCCACATCTGGCCTTGACCCCATAACCTGTGTGGAGGTTAATGAGTTGATTTTAAGAATAAAACATGAATACGATACCAGTGCCATTATCATTACCCACGACCTGACATGTGCCAAACACACCTCTGACAGAATCTCGGTTTTGTTAGACGGATATTTTAAGAAGACAGGAAAGTTTGACGAGGTTTTTAATGAAGAAGCCAATAACGAAATAAAGGAATTTTACAATTATAATTTTATAAAATAAGAGTATGAAAAATAAAGGTGCAAAAGTGGGCTTATTTGTCTTAATAGGTCTTTTGATATTTTCTAGTGGCTTGGTTTTGATCGGAAGTATGCGGAAGTTATTTGTTCCCAAAATACAGGCCACAGCCACTTTTAATGATGTTTCGGGATTATCTAAAGGAAACAATGTGACCTACGCGGGTGTAAAGGTGGGAACCGTAGAATCACTAAGTTTCACGCCAAATCAAGGAGTAAAAGTTACATTTGGAATAACCGAAAATTCGCAGGAGTTTATCTACAAAGATGCCATCATTAAAGTAAGTACAGATGGTTTAATTGGTAACCCGCTTTTGGTGATCACCGGCGGAAGTCCACAAAGGGGAGCTATTGCAGATGGTCATATATTTAGTGTGAGCAAAGAAGATTCTCAGCAAGATATGCTAAAGACCTTCCAAGAGAGCAATAAGAACATTTTGGCCATAACGTCAGATGTTAAGGTGATAGTGGATGAAATTAAAAACGGGAAAGGGAGTTTGGGTAAAATATTGAAAGACGAAAAAATCTATGAAAACCTAGACCAAACACTTGCTAAACTCAACGCTTCAGCTAGCCAAGTTGGCGTAATGGCCAATAACATGACCGAGTTTAGCAAAGGGCTTACTGATAAAAATACCCTGCCATATCAACTTACCAGAAATACCACTATAATGCCGCAGCTGACGCAGACATCAAGTAAACTGGTGGAAACCAGTGCATCTTTTAAACAAACTGCGGATGAAACCAATGCCATGATAAAGGATTTGAATAAAAATATCAATAACTTATTATCAGACCAAAACAGTCCCTTGGGTGTAGTAACCAAAGACGATAAGGCTGCTGAAAATATCCGAAACACGATTAGTAACTTAGCGTCTAGCTCGTCAAAACTGAGCGAAAACATGGAGGCCTTGCAGCATAATATATTTTTTAGAAGGTATTTTAAGAAAAAAGATAAAGAAAACTCAAACGAAAAATAAGACTATGTTAAAAGACAAAATAGCAGTAGTGACAGGTAGCAGTGGCGGCATTGGCAAGGCCATAGCTATCGCGATGGCTCAAAAAGGGGCCAAGGTGGTGGTGAATTACTCTTCTTCTGAGGAGGAGGCTTTGGAGGCTGTGGAAGAAATAAAAAAGTATTCGGATGGAATTGCCATAAAAGCAAATGTAGCCTCTGAGTCTGACATGCAAAATCTGATTGATGTCACAATTGATAACTTTGGCAGGCTCGATATTATGGTCTGTAATGCCGGCATTCAGGTTGATTCGCCGTTTTTGAAAATGGACCTCACGCAATGGCAAAAAGTAATAGATGTAAACCTTACAGGGCAGTTTATTGCCATGAATTTAGCCGCTAAACAGTTTATGAAACAAGAAACTGTAAAAGGCCAAATCCGAGGGAATATAATAGCAATAAGTTCGGTACACGACATGATTCCTTGGGCGGGTCATGTAAATTATGCGGCTTCAAAAGGCGGAGTTTTGATGCTCATGAAGTCAGTAGCTCAAGAGTTGGCTCCATTGGGTATTAGAGTAAACGCAATATCGCCGGGGGCTATTCAAACAAACATAAATAAATCTGCTTGGAGCGACTCTGAAAATATGGAGAAGCTATTGGATTTAATTCCTTATAAAAGAATAGGTCAGCCAGAAGATGTAGCCAAAGCGGCATGTTGGCTAGCCAGTAGCGAAAGTGATTATATTATAGGAGAAACTACCTACATTGATGGCGGCATGATGCTCTATCCCGAATTTGCGGATAATGGTTGATTATCAGCATAGTAATTATTTTTTTTTTGACCCAGAATTTATTTTCGGGGTCTTTTTTTTGCCCCAAAAAATGAATGGAATAGTATATTTTTTCTTTTGAATATATCTTCAGTTTTTTCTAAAATAAGTAATGGATATTTCTATTTTAGGAATATGAAATTTTTAAAGGGGAATAGTATTATTTGAAATTATAAAGCACAAAAAAAACTCCTCAAATGAGAAGTTTTTTTCAAGAAAACATATGAGTTGCGGTAATTAATCCTCGATTTTTTTGGCTGTTCTTTTAAGTCCATCAGCCACTTTTTGTTTAAAAGAGCTCCAATCTTTCACCATATCATTTTTTATTTCATCAAGATTGGCCTGCATTTCAGCTTTTTCTTTGTTAAGGTCCGCTATAGCTTCTTCAGACTTTTTGTCGAGCTTTTTACTGTTCTTATCAATGTTGGCTTGTAGCTTTTCTATTTTAGCATCTACCTTCGCCATGGCGTCTTCTAGTTCACGTTTGGTTTCGTCGCCTTGGTCCGAAATCTTTTCTTTGGCATCGTCTATTTCAGCATATGCCTCGTCTACTTTGTCGTCCATGTCGTCCTTGGCGTTTTCCATGGTTTCTTCTGCCGAATCTTTTGTGGTTTGGCTACATGAAGATACACCCACCATCAAAATTGCTCCAAGGGCGATACACGCACCTATCGTTAAAATTTTCTTTTTCATGATTATTAAATGTTTTATTGTTTATATATTTTTCTAAAATTATCATTCCTCTTTAAGGCTTTTGCGTGAAATGCTCTAAGTGTGTAAAAGTGTAGAATTATTAACCCAATTTAAAAGTTAGGCGAATGACTTATTCCACATCATGATCTTGTTTTTGTGTAGAGTTTTGTTCGCCCGAAATGTCCTCAAATATTTTGGGAGTTTGATTTAAGTACGAATACACTGATTTTTCTCTAAATGATGCGAATATACGCTCAATTATACTGTTTTTTATTTCTCCTGTTGACACACTTTTATCATGAATGTCTATCCAAAAATTACATTTGAATTCTATACTGTCAATGTTTAATTTTTTTATGGTAACACTCGGTTTTTTGTACGAATTTAACACCCCTTCTGTGGAGGATATTTCAGCTATCATAATAGCAATAGCCGCTTTTATGTCAATGTTTAGGTCTGTTATTAGCTCAAAATCTTGTCTCAAATAGCCATTCACTGTATGATTAAAAAATGCCGTTTTCAGGATTTGAGCATTAGGAATATATACGTCTTTTCCGTCAGAGGTTTATAATATGGTTTCGCGAAGTGTTAGGCCTATTATCTTTCCTTCTATATTCTGACTACTCACTATGTCGCCAATACTAAAAGGACGGTTAATAGCCATTATGATTCCTGCAAGGAAGTTTTCGCCGATGTCTTTAAATGCAAAACCAATCACAAAAGCTGATATTCCAGCCGCTCCGAAAAATCCTGCTGCGATGCCGGTTCCGCCCAGTATGTATGAAAAAATAGTAAGGCCAAGTAAGATATTGATCGTTCTAAAAATCTTATTTAAAAAATCAGAAAGGAGTTCGTCTCGGGTGTTTTTACAAATCCCTTTTATCACCACTCTTCTTATATAATACATGGCAGTGAGGAAAATGGTCAATACAATAATGGCCAATATTAGCTTTGGCATAATTGCCACCAAAAAGCCATAATAGCTTTTGATTTTGAGTATGATATCTTTTATGAAGTTCTCCATAAGGTTTGAGGTTTAATTAGAAAAAAAAAGTGAGCAACATGTTGCTCACTTTTAGCAGATTCCTGCTTGTTTTATACTTTTCGTTTTCCGAGAATGAGCGATATAATAAACAGTACAATAAATACAAAGAAAAGTATTTTTGCTATTCCTGCGGCACTAGCCGCTATACCTGCAAATCCTAAAACTCCCGCTATCAAAGCGATTACTAAAAAAGTGACTGACCATCGTAACATATTTGTATTTGTTTTAATGTTGAAAAAATGATTTTACTTAGATAAATATGCCCGTAACATCCAGGCGGCTTCCTCGCAGCTTTTCATTATGCCTACCAACATATCTTCTGTTCCATAATCTTTTTCTTCAGACACAGTTTCTATATTTTCTCTCATCCAGATGATAGTTGACTCGTACGAGTTAAGGAGGTCTTCTAAAATTGTTTTGGAATCGCTTACGCCCGATTTCGCTTCTTTTAAATTGGCGTTTTCTAAAAACTCTTTGAATGATCCCAATGGCTTTTTACCCAATTTTCTGATTCGTTCCGCTGTTAGGTCTATAATTCCTTCTAGTTCATTATACAGTTTTTCGAAAAAAGTATGTAATTCTAAAAAAGAAGCTCCTTCTATATTCCAGTGATAGTTTCTCAGTTTCATATACAAAATGTGCTGATCTGAGAGGAGCGTATTCAAAATACCTACTACTTCTTTTGTGTCTTTTTGTGTTAATCCGATGTTTGCTTCCATGTGTTTTTACATTTAAAATTTATATCCGATAGTTGCTGAAAATGCGTTTCCTTTTCCTTTAAATTGGTTTTCTGTTTGTGAATCTTTGTAATCAATATTAAATACATCGTTGATGTTTCCTTCATACCTAAGGTCTAATCTGATTTTACTTATGTCAAACCCTACGCCGGTCTGAAAACCCAAAAGTGCTTTTCTAAAGCCTTCGTTTTGATTGCTCGCAAGCCCTAAGTTGCTCAAAAACGAATCGTCTTTGTTTACCAAAAATGTAGCCACTGGCCCAGCCATTAGGCGTACGTTTTCGGTTGCTTGAAATCCCACCAAAACCGGGATGTCAAAATAGGTTTGTTTGAAAGATTGTTTTACGCCCAAAACGTTATTGTATGATCCACCTTTTTGGGTGATTAAAAATTCGGGTTGAAGGAATAATTTGTTACCAAATTTGGTATAAATACCACCCGTAAAACCTGTGGCTCTGGAGCCTTCGTTGTTCCAAAAGTTACTTGAAGAGCCGCTTCCTTCGCCTTTTATCTGTGATAAACTTACGCCACCTTTTACGCCTATTTCAAAGGCCTGAGCAAATATGGCAGTACTTACAAATACGCCCAGAATGGTTATTATGATTGATTTTTTCATTATTTTGTTTGTTTTATGTTTTTTTTTGAAAATTATTTTTTTGTTGATGCACCAGCTTTAGCCGCATCATTTTTTAAGTTGTCATTGGCCATAATCGCCAACTCCACTCTTCTGTTTTTTAATCTGTTTTGCTCTGTTTCGTTGTCAGCAACAGGAAATTCTTCTCCATAGCCCACTACTGTAAATCGTTTAGAATCTATGCCCATTTGACCCATATAATCCGAAACCTCTTTGGCTCTCTTTACCGAAAGATTTTTATTATATCGGTCTGAACCCACATTGTCTGTGTATCCATTTATTACAATATTGGTTTCTTTGTAGTCCTTTAAGATCGTAGCCAGTTTGCTAAGGTTATCTTTTGAAGTCTCCGAAAGCTTGTGCGAATCAAACCCAAAAAGAATACCTGAAGACATTGTAACTTTAATTCCTTCTTCTATACGTTCTACCTGTGCTACTGAACCTAATTTTTTGTTTAGCTCATCGGCTTGTTTGTCCATATATTTTCCAATCACTGCTCCGGCTACGCCACCCACAGCTGAGCCTATTATAGCATATACTGCAGGGTTTTTAGACTTAGACCCGATTGCCCCACCAGCGGCTGCTCCACCCGCTGCACCTATAAGTATTCCTTTTTCTTGCTTCGTTAGTTTTTTGAAACTTTTGCAGCTTGTCATAGAAAACATGGTGGTTCCTACAAAAAGCATCAAAATTGATTTTCTTAAAGTTTTCATAATCGTTATTATTATTGTTTATTTTCTTTTACTTAAAAAATATCATTCTATTCTTTGGGTAAATGTTTTAAAGTATTTATAGTAAGGAAGTTAGGTGTTTTTCTGAGTAAGTTAGAATGAAAAGTGTGGTGTGTAGTTCTACACTTTTTGTGGATATAATTCCCCAATTTTTGGGGAATGTGGCATTAAGTCAAATTTCAGTTTGCAAGCTTTGGGTCTTTGGATACTCGATCTATACATTATATGTATACGCTTCAATATATATACCCGCTTTTATATAAGATTTATCGGGCTAAACTTAAAAGTAAGCTGAGGTGACCAAATGAGATTTTTTTAAAAGAAATTTTGAGGAATGGTTATTTATGTTAATATGGTATTAAACAATTTACATTACATGAAAAATTTTAAATCATATTTAGTAGCGGGAGTTTTCGGATTTATAGGTGGTGTGTTATTCGCACCTCACAAAGGATCAATTACTCGCCTAAAAGCAAAGAAAGCAATCAACGATATTTCTATGAAAGCTATAGATGAACTAGAGAAGTTAGAAACCAAACTTAGTGTGGAGGTTTAAGCATTTATGCTGTAGAAATTCCACATAATGAGTAATGTGTTCTACAAAAATTAAATAAAATAGATTAATAGTCTATGGAATTATATTTTTAGTAGTATGGTTATATATACAGAAACCAATTTATCAATTAAAATTTATTAACTATGAGTAAGACAATAAAAGTAATAGCAGGATTAGTAGCAGCAACGGCAGTAGGAGTAGCAGTAGGAGTAGCCTTTGCACCACATAAAGGAACTAAGACTAGAAGAAAGATCAAAGGAAAGTTAGAAGATCTAAAGGAAGATACCTTGGCACTTACCGAAGAAGTAAAAGAACTGGCTCTTAAGCAAAAAGAGTTGGCCATCAAAAAAGTGGACGATTTTACAGATCAAACAAAGAAAGCCTTCGAAAGCATAACTTCGAAAATTACAAACAACAAAGAAGTAGCGAGCAACTAATAAAACATACCAAAAGGAAGGGTGGGTGAGTTGCGACTTGCCCACCCTTTTTTTTAAACTTTTTTTATCATGAATTCTATACACGAAAAATCTTCCTTGAAAGACAAAGTAGAGGATTACATTGAATTGCGGAAAGATTTGTTTATACTAAATTCCTCAAAAAAAGCCTCTAAAATACTTGCAAACCTGGCAGTTAGATTAAGCTTTGTAATATTCGGTATCCTTGCTTTAATGTTTTCGGCAGTAGGCGTTTCTGGTATTTTAAATGATTATTTCCAAAATAGCTACGCCGGCTACTTTATAGTTTCGGGGTTCTTTTTAATCCTATCAATTTTAATATTTTTAAAAGGCAAAAATCTTTTCTTAAACTACATTGGCGAAACACTTTTAAACATTTTTTACGATGAATACGACTGATATAAGTTACACAGAAATTGAGACTAAAAAGTCTGAAATAGATCAAAAAATAGAAAATGTGAAATTGAAAATAGAGCGTTTAGAAAACGCCATTTCTGAAAACTTTTTAGGTGCCGGATTACTTAAAAAAGCAGTCGGAAGTGTAATTTCATCTAAAACATTATTGCCGAGTTCAGGTAAGAAAAACAGTGTAAATATGCCTATTTCCCAGTTAACTTCTATGTTGCCATTTCCGGCGGAGTTTGTGCTTTCGCAGCTAAACACACCTGAAAATCAAAAAATGGCAGTTTCTAATTTAAAAGAAGGTCTTAAGTGGTTAAATAAGAAAACCAAGCTATCGGCTTACGAAGAAGCACTTATACTCGCGGCCGAACTAGAAGACCTCGCAAATCCTTAAAATGTATTTTTTACAATACCGAAAATCCGAGTATAAATAGGCTGTTGCCGTTTTCTGATTCATTAGAGGTAAAGTAGCCGTTGTGCTTACTTAAGATTGAGTCGAAAAGCTCAAGTTCAAAATACTCGCTAGGCTTTAAGGCTTTGTCTTTCAGTAGTTTAATATTTCCGTCTATGGCTTTAATAAGGTCAGGTTTCACTTTAGAAGTCTCAGGCCTTACATAAAACCCAAGTCTTATAAACGATTCGTATTTGGCCTTAATTTGTTGCTGTTCTATTATAATAACTTCGTTGGCTTTGGCTTTTGAACTTAAGAAAATGATGATTTTTTCAAACAAGATTTTAAGCTCTTCTTTGTTTAAAAGCATGAAGTCGTCCTGGTTTTTATCGATATCAATTTTAAGGTTATTTGGCAGTTTATTTTCTGCCACCACTTCATATATCAAACTCGAGATCCGCAACATGGCCATTTCGCCGGTTGTGGCTTTAAGTTGAGCTTCATCTAAAATCCTCTTTACGGTTTCTATAGCCTCTAAAGAGGTTTTTTCTATTTTAGACAGATATTTTTCAAAATCCATGTTGTTGTTTTTTTCATACGCTATACGTGCAGTGTCTACAAACATCTGGATTTTGCGTAGCGGTTCCTGCATATCGTGCGAGGCTAGATTGGCAAATTTTTCTAGTTTCACGTTTGAATCTACTAAGCGATCCATTATCATTTTTTTGTTTTTGATGGTCACCAGTTTTTCTGCTATATCGTTTTTCTGTTTGGTATAAATAAAATATAACAACGCCAGTGAAATTATACCCAAAAGCGTAAGAGCAATCGGCAAGTTATTATATCCGCTTTTTTGTTTTTGGTATCTATTTTCTAGAAGTTTCGCTTCTATTTCGTCCATAAGCGTAAACTGATTTAGGGTGGTCACCGCCTCATTTATGGTAGAAACGATGCTTTTTTTAATCAATTCTATATCTCCAGAATTGTTCACTTCCATTTCTAATATCAGGTTGCGTTGCTTTATTAGGCTGTCAAGTTTTTCAAAGTTTTTTATTTGAACCTCATTATCGGTGATGTTGGCACGCAAATCCTTCATTCTATCATCCATCCTCTTTATTCTGTCTTGATATTTGATCAAAAAAGACGAATCTTTGGTAATAATAAATGACCTTTGTAGGGCCACTTCGGATCTCATTTCGCTTCTGATTTCAGATATAATGTTCCTCACCTCGAAGGTATGATCCACGAGCTCGTTGTATTCTTTTGATTTAAAAAAATAGTTGAAGGTCAGAAATAATATGTATGAAATAATTAAAAAAGATAATCCAAATAAAAATTTCAACCAGTTAGTTTTCATGTAATAGTAGCTTTTTTTGCTCGAATTGGGGAATTGTTTCCCCACGATTCCACAGTTAATTTTTGGCTTTTTTTAGTCTATTTTTTTTGAAAATATATTTTCAATTCTAACTAGCTAAATATCAATCTTTAATAAAGAAATAAAAACCTCGTAGTGCAATTTAACGAAATTGGAATACATATTGTCTATTTCTTGGCATACACCTTAAACATTTTTTATATGAATACGTCACAAAATCAAATATTAAATCAAGGGCAAAAAGTCAATATTAAGCAAATTCAGTTTTTGAATTTCCTTTATCTTAACCAACAGGAGTTAGACCAATATGTAAATCAAGAGATGCTTGAAAATCCATTTCTAGAGTTAAATACGGTGTCAGATTCGGAAGGAGATGATTTTGAATCAGATTTTGCTGACGATATTTTAGGAGATATGCGTGCCGAAGAAGTGTATGGACAAGACGAACTAGAAAGCGACCAAAGCGATTACAAAGAATATGTGGCTCAAATTAGTTCAGATTCTACTATGTATGATTTACAGATGGAAAGAATCCAAGAGCAACAAGACATTAGAGACACGGTTTTTGATCAGCTAAAATATATAGTGGAAGACCAAGAGACATTGGATATTGTGCATTTCTTGGTTTATTCTACAAATGACGCGGGTTTTTTAGACCGTGACCTGATGACGATTACAGATGAAATCTGCTTTGCCAAAGGGAAATTTTATGGAGAAGAGGAAATTCAGAAAGCTAAAACTCTAATTAATCAATGCAGCCCGATAGGTTTTGGGGCATTTGATATGCAAGACTATCTTTCAATTTTGATTACTACCGATGCCAAAATCAGTGCAGACTTTAGAGAGAAGCTGCTTCAGGTTATTCAATTAGATTTTGATAAATTTTTAATACAAGATAAAAGCTTTTTTAAAGAAAATCTTAATATTGACGAAAAGGAATTGGAAGATGTATTTGCTTATTTTTTAAATAAAAACATGTATCCTACAGTTGGTTTTGAAAATGGAATTGTAGAGAATACCGAGTATATAATTCCTGAATATCAGATTAGTATTGTAAACAATGAGCTAAAAGGGGAGTTGATAAACCAGAAGCCATATCCGTTAAATGTGAACACAAATTATGCAAATAGCTTAAAAACTGATTCACGTAACGGCACAAATTCATATATTGCCGAAAAGCTGAAGTCTGCCAATTGGATTATAGATGCTATTCAGCAGCGAGAAGACACCATGACCAAGGTGATCAATGCCATCGTGTATTTGCAGGCTGATTATTTTTTGTCCGGAAATAGCAACACGCTTAAGCCGATGATATTGAAGGATATTGCTACTTATATAGACATGAATGTGTCTACCGTAAGTAGAGTCACGAGTAACAAATACGCTATAACGCCTTTGGGTTTAATTAACCTAAAAGAACTGTTTACCGAAGCCATATACTTGAGCAGTGGCGAAAGAAAAAGTAACAAAGAAATTCAAGACTTGGTGATAGAAATAGTCAAAAATGAAGACAAGCACAATCCATTGAGTGACTTGGATATTCAGAAAATATTAAGAAAAGAAAGAATAGAATTGACGCGTAGAACTATAACAAAATATAGAAATTTAGGTCAAATACCGGCTTCGAAACTAAGAAAAATATCATAAAGACCACTCAAACCTTTTGGCCTTTTAGAAAAAATAAAGAATGGAAAAAATATTAATTATAGACGACGACGCCGATGTATGCTTGCTATTAGACAGGTTTCTTAAGAGGCAATCGTATGAGGTAGAAGTAGCGAGCTCAGGCAAACTAGGCATGGAAAAGCTAATGGCCTTCAAGCCCGACTTGATACTGTCTGACTTTAAACTCGGAGACATGAACGGGGCAGACTTGCTGACCAATGTCAAATCTAAATTTCCAAATCTTCCGGTTATCATCATAACCGGATATTCTGATATAAAGGTAGCTATAGAGGTGCTCAAAAACGGAGCATTTGATTATGTCACCAAACCGCTTTTTCCTGATGAGATTTTAGATACCATCAAAAAAGCCTTGAAGTCGGTTTCGGGTTCGGTAAAAACTGAAGCCAAAGAAGAAAAAGTGGAAACAGAGAAATCTAAGAAAACTAAAAAAGATAAGCCTAAGTATATTTTCGGTAAGAGTTTCGCGAGTAAGAACCTCGTGAACCAAATAAACGTAGTGGCTCCCACAGACTTTAGTGTGATTATTTATGGCGAAAGTGGCTCAGGAAAAGAGGCTGTGGCCAATGAAATACACCTGCAAAGTAAGCGGAAAAATAAGCCTTTTGTGGCGATGGATTGCGGTGCGGTGAGCAAAGAATTGGCAGGAAGCGAACTCTTTGGTCACGAAAAGGGCTCGTTTACAGGAGCCATAAATGACAAAGTGGGCTTGTTTGAACTCGCAGATGGCGGAACGCTTTTTTTAGATGAGGTAGGAAACCTGCCGTACGACATTCAAGTTTCGTTGCTACGTGTGGTGCAGGAGCGTAGAATTAAGAAAATAGGAGGCAACAAAGAAAAAGATGTAGATGTAAGGATAATAGTGGCGAGTAATACCAAACTAATCAATGCCGCCAAAGAGGGCAAGTTTAGAGAGGATCTTTATTACAGATTCAATGAATTTGAGATAGAAGTACCGCCGCTGAGAGATCGTGAAAACGATATCATGATGTATGCCGAGTTTATGTTAGAAAATGTAAATGTGGACTTAGACAAAGACATCAAAGGGTTTAGTGATGAGGTGGTGGAGGTTTTTAAAAGCTACCCGTGGCACGGTAACATAAGGGAACTAAAAAACGTGGTGAGGCGAGCGGCACTTTTGAGCCAAGCCGAGATTATAAAGGTGGCAACCTGCCGTATGAACTAGTAAATCACAACCATGTGTTTTTCTCAGATTCTGATAGCAATGCCTCACAAGCCCAGTTTTTGAGTGTAAACCAAAACGCCAATTCGAACGCTGAAAAACCAAACGAACCTGTTGCAAAACCAAATTTTGATTTAAAAGAAGCAGCCAAAGAAGCAGAGGCTGAGCTTATTATAAAGACACTGAAGGAGGTGAATTACAATAAAAGTAAAGCCGCTCAGAAATTGAATATCGATAGAAAAACACTTTATAATAAGCTGAAATATTATAATTTATAAACTGTTTGACATGACAAATTTTAAATTTTACGATTTTATAAATAACCCGATTTTATTTTTCTCTGCTGATTTTTCAGAAGTGATTTTTAAAAATAAAATTTACAACAAACTATTTGAAACAGATAGGTCACTCAAGATTGGTCAAATATTAAAGAACGAACTGTCCAAACTTCCCGAAGGAAAAATACACTCCATCGATGGTTTTTTTGTGGAAAAGATAAACTACGACGGCGTAGATTATTACAGATGTACGTATCAGACTGAGTTTACCAATATTTTTCCCAAACTAAAAGATTTAAACACCTCCGAAAAAGGCGACAATAATTTTGGTTCTTGGTTTTTTCATACTCAGGAATCTATCGTGTATTGGTCAAAAAATATCTTTCAGATTTTTGATTATGAAAACCAAATCAAAGAAGACGAATATATCACGACAGATGATTTTTATAAATTTCTGCACCCCGAAGACGTGGAAAAAGTTGCCAAAGCCATTGGCGATTTGATAAACGAAAGCAAGCACATCAAAGACCTGGAATATAGAATTGTGGTTTCAAACAAGACCATTAAGTACATAAAATCAGAGTCTATTTTGATAGAACACGTGGAGGGCAAGGTGTCGAGAGTGGTTGGGCTGTCGCAAGATGTAACCGAAGAGCGAAGCATAGAAGTAGCCAAGGCCAATTTTTTGAAAGATTTAAATAAGTCTAATTCAGCTCTTTCTGAATTTGCTCACAATGCCTCCCATGACCTGCAAGAGCCGCTTCGTAAAATTGAGGCCTACACCAACAGACTCGTGAAATCGCTGGGTGAAAACGTAAACGAGCAAACTACCAAATACACAGAAAAACTTATAGGGGCTACCCAACGAATGAGTGACTTGATAAACGATATCTTAAAGCTTTCGCGTCTGAGTGCTTCTAACCAAGAGACCTCGGTTATTGAACTTAACGATGTAATTGGTGAAATAATAGGGGATTATGAAATTAGTATTAAAGAAACCAATACTACGATTGATTACGATTTGCCAAAAGTAAGCGGAGTGAAAACGCAATTGTACCAACTTTTCCAAAACTTGATTGGCAATGCCATTAAGTTTAGACTGGAGGGCGTAAACCCGCATATTGAGCTCAGTTATGCTTTGGTTGATAATGTAACCAAGCAAAATAATAACTTAAAGATTTTTCAGGAATATTATTGTATAACGGTCAAAGACAACGGCATTGGTTTCGAAAGTAAGTTTGCAGATGTTATTTTTGAGCCATTCAAAAGACTTTACGGAAGGTCTGAGTTTAAAGGTACTGGCATAGGGTTAGCCATATGCAAAAAAGTGGTAGACAACCACAACGGAGCCATCGTGGCCTTGTCTGAAGAGGGCAAAGGGGCGGTTTTTAACATATATTTACCTATTTAAATTTTTATGAATCAAATCAAGATTTTACTCATTGAAGACGACGAAGAAGACTTCGAACTGTTTGAAGATTATCTCAATGAAATTGATTCACGCGAATTTGATATTACCTGGGCCAACTCTTACAAAAAGGCCATCGAAATTCTCCAATCCGAGCAAAACGTTTTTGATATTTATATTGTAGACTACCTGCTGGGGGCGTATTCGGGTCTGGATGTATGCAAAATTATTAAATCTGCCAACGACAGTGCTCCTATTATATTATTGACCGGAAAAGGAAATCGGGAGATAGATAATAAGGCCTCTGATATGGGAATTAGCGATTTTATCGTTAAAAGTGAAATAAACGCCATACACCTAGAAAGAAGTATCCGATACTCCATAAAGCAGGCCGAAATATTGTCGGCCCTGAAGGTGAGTGAGTCCAAATACAAGGCGGTGCTCAAACAATCAAAAGACATTATTTTTATAGCTGACCTTAGTTTTAATATCCTAAGTATAAGTGATTCGGTGGCTAATTCTACAGGTTATGCTATTGCTGAAGTAAAAAAGTTTCGTTTGTTAGATCTCATTATAGAAGAAGACAAACGACAGATTATAGAAAAAGCGATTTTAAACCAAAAGAGTGTGTATAACCTTCAGTTTAGTCTTTTGAACAAGTCAAACGAAGTTAGAACTGCCGTTATTACCTGTAATTTTCAGGAGAGCTATCCGTATGCTGAGTTTGTTCATGGAGTTATTATTGACAAAACTGAGGAGATTAAAGCCGAGCAATCGCGATTGGTTTTTGAAAAATTAGATGCCACCGCTCGCTTTATGCGTACCCTTGCCCATGAAGTTAGAAATCCACTCTCTAATATTTTTTTGGCACTAGAAGGAATGGAGTCAGAGGCTGACCCAGAGGATTCTTCGCCGTATTTTCCAATAATAAAGCGGAATTCATATCGGATAGATGATATTATTACTAAAGTACTAAATAGCTCACAAATAGAGCATAAAATGTTTAGCAAAGGCAATGTAGTGGAGCAAACCAAGCAAGTTTTGAAAACTATTGAAGATAAAATTCATCTGAAAGGAATAAAGTTAATTACCTCTTTTCCCGAAGAGGATATCGTGATAAATCTCAACGAGGAGCAGTTTGCTTTGGCTATTTCTAATATTTTGGTAAATGCCGTGGAGGCTTTAGACGGAGTGGCGGAGGCCATTATTGAAGTTAAAATAAGTGACAACAAAATTTATATTATCGATAACGGACCGGGCATTTCCAAAGCCGATCAAAGCTTAATATTTGAACCATATTTTACAAAAAAATCAAACGGGATTGGGTTAGGGTTGGCGAGTTGTATAAATATATTGAAACTACATAAAATTGTGCTTGAACTAGACTCAGACACGGGAGCAGGAGCGGCATTTATATTAAATTTGCCTTCACTTTAAAACTAAAAATTACTATCAAACGGGTAAAAAAATAGAAAATAAATCTTTACATCGCCCTGCACTGTTTGAGCACTGTTAAAATTCTTTTGGGAAGTATATTTTTATTAGAACATTGACAATAAGAATTTTAATTGTGCGAGTTTGCAGGGTGCAGTTTTTTTTGCTCCGTTTTTTTTCGAAAAAAAATGGAGGCCCCGCTGGCAGGCGACCCAGTAAATGAAAGGGGGGTGTTTTTCAAAATGGTTAAAAAATGGCTTCAATGATAGGTTTAAGCTATGTTTTCTTTAAAAATAAAAGTTACCCGTTTAACAGTAACTAAAAATAAAAAACTACTATGCTATGATTCAAAAAATCGATTCATATTACCCAATAGTAGTTTTTTTGCTTAGTCTTCATCATTAATTTTCAGAGCTTTCCCTTTTCCTTTTTTCTCTTTAATGCCGTTGTCTTCTTCGTTTTCTTTGGGGTCATTATTTATGTCCCAAACCTTTCCTTTCGATTTTTCCTCTTTTTGTTTTGCCATCATCTTTAATATTTATTTGGAAAAAAAATAAAAGATAAAGAGCTCAAGGCCCTTTATCTTTCTCTTTTGTGGATTTTACACCACTTCGTCTACTACTTTCACTACAGACATTGAGGTTTTTAGGCCTGCTATTTGTTTTTCTAGCAAAGCTCTAATTTCCAGGTCTTTCATTTCGCTATCGCCAAGCACAGACTCGTAGGCCCCAATAATGATGTTCTCACCAAACTTACAGCTCGACAAAAGAGTCTCAGGATCGTTTGAGCTAACTTCGGCTTTGATTTTTATCCAAGCTTGGTGCACATCAGATAGAAATGAATTTTCTATTTCTACTTTTTCGCCTCCTAGTTTGGTTATGTGAGCATCTAATTCTTTACGGTAGTCATCGCTTTGATGAGACATTCTCACAAACATGGCCTTGATGCCCAAGTCTAATGTTTTTGTCTCTTCTGATAGTTTCATGTAACCCGACGCACGGTCTACATTTAATTCTGCTAAAGTTTGTAAACTCTTGATTTTTTCTGAATTATTCATAATTAAAATTTGTGTTTGTTTGCTGTTATTCAAAAAACATTATTCCGTTCATTTTTAGCTTTTAAAAGAATTAAAACTGTGGATTTTTTGAAATGCTTTGGGCAAAAAAAGACATTTTGGGTAATAAATTCTACACTTTTCGAGGTAAATAAGCTTATGTAAAACTGTGTATCTTCTGTGTAAGTGTCTGTATTTGTGTGATTTAAGTGGTTTTCTTGTATGTTTTGGGTTTTTAGGTAAGGTTTTTTATTTATCTATATCAAACTTAACAAATACTGACATGGTACAAATGACCCAAACATACTCAGAAGAATTATTAATAAAAGGACTGAAGCAAAAATCAGAAGCTCATTTTTCTTATTTGATCAAAAACTACGAGAATGCAATAGGTTTAGTAGTTTCAAAATTTAATATTAACGGCCAAGACAAAGAAGATCTGATGCAAGAGATATGGATTAAAGTTTTTAATAAGATCAGCACTTTCGAGAGCGACAAAGGCGGTATTTACGCCTGGATAAAAAAAATGACCTCGAACCTTTGTATAGATTGGCTAAGAAAAAACAAAAAAGTGTCGGTTTTGGGCTTAGAAGGCTACGAGAATGTATTGAGAGATCAAACTTTCAATTCGGAAAAACAAACGCACAGTGATTTACTAAAAGAATTATTTAACAAGGATTTAGAAAACAGACCCTCAACCAAATCAGTAAAGCTGTATTACTTTGAAGACTTGACAGTAAAGGAAATTTCGAAAGAACTAAAGATGCCTATTGGTACCGTGAAGTCACAAATCAGACTGGCAACCATGCGATTTAGACAAACTGTGGCATAAAGGTTTTGTGGAGATTTTTCTACACTTTTTCTAAATAATCCGCAAAAATTAGAGAATTCAGTAGTTTTATTCTTGAATTACCAATTTACAAAACGGGGCATGATTTTTTTATTAAAAACTATGCCCTGTGACCCTAAGACAATGATGAAATGAAAAAGGTACTAATAATAGACGACGAGATTGACATTTGTATGATGCTGAAGGCGTATCTCCAGAAGAATAATTTTGAGGTGAACTATGCGTGTTCTCTCAAAGATGGCCTACAAAATCTCGGAAAAACGTCGCCCGATTATTTGATTTTAGACAACAACTTACCAGATGGGTTGGGGGTTTCGAGCATAAAAAAAATTAAGTCTCAGTCGCCCAATACGTTTATTATCATGCTCTCGGCCATGACATCCGTTAAAAACACCGCCATAGAAAACGGCGTCGATTATTTCCTGAAAAAACCATTTAGATTAAATGAAATAAATCAGATTTTGAATTTTGGTCAAAAATAACACCTTTAATAATGAAAGATACATCAATAAAAACCAACCGCTTACCTGAATTCATCATTTTTGGTATTGTATCTATTTTCAGTATGATTTACCTAAAATCCATACTAGCACCCATTTTTATTTCCATTCTTTTGGCGGTTATTGTGAGGCCAATCGTGGATTTTTTGATTAAGAAAAAAGTACCACAGACGCTTTCAGTTTTTATATCTATCGTTACCATTATTGCTGTTTTTGGGACTTTTGTATACGTTATTTTATTAGAATTTGGTGATTTGGCAGATAAGCAAACTCAAATCATGCAAAAGTTTACAGATTATAAAGAATCTATGTTTGCTTCGATAAAGCAAACCAGAAATGGAGAAAAGCTTTTAGGGATGATAAAAGGCAACCTTAATCTAGAAGGCTACATGAGTTCGGGCCTCGAAAAACTCATGGGCACACTAAACACCTCGGTAGATTTCTTTATAAGTCTTACTTTACTACCGATTTACATGTTTTTCTTTTTGATGCATCCCGATTTCTTTTTTAATGCGGTCAGCAAAATTGTGGATCCCAATGACAAATTTGAAATCAAAGAAATAATATCAGCTTGCAGAAAATCTTTGCAGTCCTATTTTGTCGGATTTTTTAAGGTAATACTCATACTTACCATTTTAAATTCTATCGGTTTATTGGCTTTGGGTATAGAAAACGCCATTTTTTATAGTGCATTGGCTTCTCTGCTTAACATTGTGCCTTATGTAGGCGTGTTGGTGGGCTCGCTGCTGCCGGCTTTTATAGCGTTAATCACCAAGGACAGTGCTTGGTATGCTGTGGGTGTTATCGGCTGGATGTCATTTGTACAGTTTTTAGAAGGAAATATTATTACGCCCAAAATAGTGGGCGATGAAATAAAAATTAACTCATTTATAGTTCTGGTGTTTTTGCTTTTGGCCGGAAAAATATGGGGGATTGTGGGCTTGGTGGTGGCTATTCCTATTGCGGCTGTTTTAAAAGAAATATGTAAAAATATACCCAAACTGCAGCATTATGCCTACTTGATAGGCGAGTTCCCTGAGAAAAACAAAAAGAAAAGTAAGTCTAAATCAATTATTGAAAAACTAAAACTAAGTATATCATGAATGACAAGAATAATGAAAAACAACTAATGCCCTTAAAGAGAATATTTATGTATACGATCGGAATCGGGCTTGTATTAATGGTTATCGCATTTGTGTCGGGTTGGATCTCATTTGGAGATGTCAGAAGTTCAGACTCGGTAGTAGAAAGCGACAAAAGTGACTCACTTTATATAGAACCAGGAAAAGATACACTCAAATAAATATTTTGAGAAACTGCTATCAGAGATTTCTCAATAAGAATAATAATAGCAGACCATGAAAAATAAAAAACCTTGGATTATTGGAGGTGTACTTTTTGCACTTTTGACCACAATTTTGTTCTTTAATAATAGCGTTTTACTCGCTCGTTTTTACCCAAAAGTGGGGGTGAATATTTTGCAGTATAACCAAGTAAACCTCAAAACCGTAAAAATGAACGTTGAGGTTACGGTTGAAAACAGGCTACCTTTCGGAATGTCTTTTAACGGAATTTCCCTTAAAATAGGTACAGAAGATACAATTTTGCTGCAAACCATCGATAAGGCTCCATTTAGTCTAAATGCTAAATCAAGTAGTAAAATAAAACTTCCGATTAAGCTTAATGTACCGGCCATCAAAGAAAAGTCTAAAAATGTAAATTTAACAACAAGCGAAGAGACTGAGTACGTTTTTGAGACTATCATATATAATAAGCCTGCATGGTATTTACCAAAATCGCTAGAGTTTTCGCACACCGAAAAACTCCCTACTTTTAAGTTTCCGAAAGTTGAATTTGAGCGTTTGGAACGTGTAAAAGGCAATAAGAATACAAATTTTATTGCGTATTTAAAAATTACAAATTTTAATACAAATGCCATTAAAATCAAGCATCCGAAGTTTAATATTAAAGTAGACGACACGCAAAATGTGGTAACGGGGCTTATTTCAGAAACTATTGTAATAAATCAAAAATCTGCGAGGGTTTACCCTGTTCCCATGCACGTAGATGTTAAGAAAGCCATTTTGAAACTGCCTGCTTTTGTTGGCAATAAGAAAAATACCATGCTTTTTATAAACCTCAAAGCAATTATTTTAACCGAAAATCCAATGATAGATGGCTGCCATTTTGAAACGAATATTTCTGGCAATGTAAATGAAATAATGAAAAGAAAATGAAAAAGAAAATAGCTATATCCATAATTGTGCTTTTGGTAGGGCTTAGAATCGCGTTGCCGTATGTAGTAAAAGTTTATGTGAATAAAACGCTGCAAAACATGGAGTCATACACCGGCCATGTGAACGATATCGACCTGGCATTGTATAGAGGTGCCTATGTGATCAAGGATCTAAATATTTTTAAAATAAACGGGGAAAAGAAACTGCCGTTTATTTCCATCAAAAAGACCGACCTCTCTATCCAATGGAAATCAGTTTTTAAAGGCTCCATAGTAGGGGAGGTTATATGTTTAAACCCGATTGTGAACTTTGCTTTTGCTAATTCTGACACGAAAACTCAAGACGGCACCGAGGAAGATTGGACGAATTTGATCAAGGAATTGCTCCCAATAAAAATCAACCGTTTTGAGGTAGCAAAAGGAACTGTTAACCTCATAAATGGTATTTCGGAACCTAGCACTGACGTGAAATTCACCAATTTTAATGCAACCATAGAAAATATCAGAAATGTAATAGACAAAAACGTAAAACTACCCTCCCCTGTAAGGGCCACGGCCGATCTTGAAGGGCTAGGCGGAAACATGGTTTTAAATGCCAATATGCAGCTTTTAAAGGAAATACCTGATTTAGAATATGACCTGAAAATATTGGACATGGAGGCTGTAAAGCTAAATCCGATGGCGGAATATTACGGAGACATAAACTTCGAAAAAGGGAAAATATCTTTAGTGAGTGAGCTTGCTATTAAAGACCAGCAGATTTTGGGGTACTTCAAACCCATAGGAAATGGCGTAAAAGTTTTTAAATTTAAGGAAGACGAAAAACGCTCACCTAAGCGATATGTTAAGGAACTGGGCGTAGAATTAGGCAAGATAGCGTTGACGAACTTTAAAAAGAATCAGGTAGCAAGCAGAATTCCGATAAAAGGAAACATAGACAAAGTGCAGACTTCGTTTTGGCCTATATTTTTTAGTTCACTAAGCAACGCTTACCGTAAAGCTTTTCTAAAAAAAGTAGAAGCTAAAACCTTCTTTACCGAATTAGAATAAGTTTTAAGGCTTAAATATATTTAACTAATTGATTGTGAGTGCATATCAAACCCTAAAATAGTATGATTGCGATTTATATTCTGTCGGTTTTGATTTTGGCAGGTATCTTGGTTCCCGAAACAGATAATGACTATTGGCTCATTAGAGGCCAAGACTATTTCAAGACGTTTTATGCGTTTTTTGCAGTTTTGTTTTCAGTTTTAATATTTGTTTTTTCAGACCTTAGTATACCAGATTATGGTTTAATGTCTTTGCTTATTTGCGGAGCAATTTATAGTTTTATAGTGTTTATGCCATTTACTATTTTTTGGCCTAAATCGGTTTCTAAATCTAAAAGGCAAGCAGAAGATGAGCGTAACCTTAAAATCTTCATTTTTAATGTCTACCAGTATAATGAGCGTTATGCTGATGCTATAAATGCCATTATTAAGCACAAGCCTGATTTGGTACTTCTGCTAGAAACATGTTCAAAATGGGAGAAGGCCATGTCTGTGTTAGAAAATACCTATCAATATCAAGTAAAAGCCATACGAGAAGATACCTATGGACTTTTGATGATGAGTAAATTGCCTTTTGAAGAATCTCAAATAAATTATTTTGTGAGTAAAAACATTCCTTCTGCTGAGGTGCTTTTGAATATTCATGGAAACCCATTACGAGTTTTTGGGCTTCATCCTAAGCCTCCAGTGCCTGGTGAGGCCGAATACGCCACCAACAAAGACAAAGAGTTGATACGAACTGCAAGAAAAATAGTTAAAAATTTTGCAGATCAAAACTGCCTTTTAGTAGGCGACCTTAACGACGTGGCGTGGAGTAAATCGTCTCGAATATTCAAAAAACTCACAAACATGAAAGACCCACGTGTAGGCCGAGGATTCTTTTCAACATTTCCCGCTTCTTCGCCTTTCAAAATCCCCATTGACCAAGTTTTTTGTTCGCCTAATCTTAAGTTAGTAGAGATGAATCTCTTAGAAAACATCGGCAGCGATCATTTGCCTTTGGTGGTTACATTTGAAATTTAAAGGCTATTATCTAGAAATATTCAACTTGATTTTTTTATTTTTTGGTAAAAAAAAAGAGGGTAGTTATCTAGCTGATATTTACCCTCTTTAGGTTTTATTACGGTTTCAGATTGTATTAAATATGCAATTCTCCTTGAGCACCCAGGTCTCTTTTTTCTCCGGTAATAATATTTAAGCCTAAATTAAATAAAGTAGTAATTATGCCATTTTTGGTATCCCAATAATGGGACTGAAGTGGCGAAATCTTTATTGCCGATATGTTTGGGTCATTAACTCCCTCAAACCAGACATCGTCAGCTTTGTTGTATAGTTTTTCTATTATTGCAGGTTCAGTTACGATGCTCGCCTGTCCATATACCGAAAGAAACTCCATTGAAGTACCTTTGGAATAAAACAAATGGGCAAAACCTTCAGTCAATATATTTTGATTATGTGTACTGTTTTTATCGCTCAAAAACCAGATGTTCCCATCCTCGTCTACTTCTTTGGTGGTCATGGGTATCACATGTGCAGGCTTAGCTTGTAGGTCTGTGGCCATCAATGCAAATTTGATATCTTCTGCAAGTTCTTTTAATTTTAGGATTGCTTCTGTTTGTTTTAAATTTTCTGTGCTCATTGTTCTGTTGTTTTAATCTATGATTGTTCAATTATTACTTTATAAAAAAAGTCACGGTGGGGTAAGTATAAAGTATTTATTTGTAGTTAGTTAAATATAAAATACCGATTGAATTACTAAATTTTGGTCAAAAAAATAACTGGTCGCCGAGGCAACCAGTTATCGTATTGTTGATGAATTATAAGCTTGTTCTCAGTTCGTTAGAGGGGATAATCAAGATATCAACTCTTCTGTTTTTGTTTCTTCCCATTTTGCTATTGTTAAAGAAATCTGGGTAGGTTTCTCCTAGAGTTTGTATGAAAAATCTGTCTTGAGGTATTCCCGATCCCGCCATATGATTGGCCACCGTTGCACCTCTTAGATATCCTAATTTTTCGTTTAATCCTTTAGAACCCGAGTTATCCGTTCTTCCGAATACTACTACGTAGTTATCTGGGTTTTGCATTAAATTATAAGCCAAACCACCCAATATAGCCTTGGTATTTGAGTTTAAATCTGCCTTTCCTATTTCAAAAACATTTCCTCTATCAAGCGATACCACTACGCCTTCGCCCAATTGAAATACGCTCGCACTACCCCCTATGTTTGATGCGATTTCGTTGCCCAGTTCGCCCATTTTTTCGGTAAGGTTTAAATGGGTAATTCCTTTCATCGAATATTTCAGAACGGTGTCAGCCAACGGATAGTTTTTTACAGTAGCCACATCAACTGATGGAATCGAGTTTGCGATTTTCGGAGTTGAGTTTGATGTTTTACATGATGCAAAAGTGAATCCCATTGCAGTAAACATTAATAAATAGCTTAGTTTTTTCATTATAGTATTGTTTTGATTTTAAAATATACTGTTATACTTAAATTGGTGTTCCATGGGGTTTTATACGGTTTTGGGGTATTTGTTACCCAGCTTTTGGGATATTTTTTGAGGTTATTTGTATACTATTTTCTACACTTTTTTAAGTTTGTGTTTATTTATGGACTCCATTTTTTGGACAAAAAAAAACAGCACATAATGCTGCTTTTTTTCGATCTTTAAACTTTAACTAACCTAAACTATATTATATTTTTATCAACGAACTTTTACGTTTTAGTTCGCTAAATTTCTTTCTTAATTCTCCATCGTTTTGGTATTTGTTTTGACTCTTTGAATTCAATGAATTCGGACTAACAAATACAAACTCTATTACTAAGTAAATAGTAAAAAAAGCAATTATTAATAAACCAATTAGCATTACTGAAATCGTCATAATTTTAATGTTTAATACTTAATACAATAAAAAAGTTATTCCGCTAATCAAAAGATTGTTCAAATCCTTATTGTGGGGAAAAATATCCTCAAATCGTATAAAAGTTGTGGAGATTTGTACCAAAAAAAAGACCTACTGTGTCTGTAGGTCTTTGATAGCCAGGTTTCTGTAGTTTTAAAACTTGGGTAAATGTCAATCTAAAGTGAATATTAATATTTGATATTCAGCGATGTTTAATTGTCCCTTACTTCCTTCCATGCTCAAATTTATATCCCGGTTTTTGTTTTTAGGGTCATAATAAGTTGTATCTGAGTTTAGTCTTAGGGTCCAATTTCCTTCGGATGGAAACTCTACTTGATAATTTTCCAAATATCGATTGGCAAAATTTATAAGAACAAATACGCTGTCTTGGCTGCCGCCCTTGTCAAACCTGTGAAAGGCTAATATCTTGGAATTATTATCTAAATGTTGAATTGCTATGTGCTGCGACTGCAATCCTTTGGTGTTGCCTTCTAAGTTTCTTCGGAGTGCTATTAGGTCTTTAAAGAAATGCACATAGTTTTTATAAGTATCCAGGTTTTTCCAATCAATAGGGTCGCCGTCATCAAAATATCCATCTTCGAGTAATTCTTGTCCTTGAAAAATCATGGGTATGCCCGGAGCGGTAAATATCAGAGCGGCGGCTATTTGTGCTCTTTTTTTTGAAAAATAATTATTAACATCGTCTACCGCAATTTCCTCTACAATTCTGGCCTTACCGTTTGCCACTTCATCGTGTGACTCCGTATATACTATTCGTTCGAAAGCATCAATATTATATTTTTTGGTAAGTGCATGTTCTATTTTTAGCAGATCGCGGGAGTCATCGTCTACCGTCGTTATTACTTCTCTTACCGGATGAACAAATGCCGCACACCATTGGCTGCTGTATCCCAGCCCACCGTTTTCTACCTTGGCCGTAATGTCATTTATCATGTGGAGGTCTTCGGCTATTAATATTTTGTTGGGATATTTTGAGTGAATTTCTTTATTAATCCACTGAATCAACGTTTTCCCTTCTTCTATATCATTAGCGGCACTTTCGTCAGCATTCACATTTCTCATGTATGGAATCATGTCCATTCTTAATCCATCACATTTATACTCCTCCAACCACATCATGGCATTCTGAAAAATGTAGTTTCTCACTTCGCCACGTCCATAGTCAGGCCTAGTGTCTCCCCATGGGGTTTTAGATTTCCAATCGTTATAAAAATAAATGCCTCCTTTATCATGCTCGCTCCATCCATCAAACTGCCAAAGGTCCATGTCACTTGGTCCAAAATGATTATATACCACATCTAAAATTACACCTAAACCACGTTTATGGGCTTCTTTTACAAATATTTTAAAACCTTCGGGGCCGCCGTAAATGCTCTCTACCGCATAGGGGTGAGCAGGGTTATATCCCCACGAAAAGTCACCTGAAAACTCACATATCGGCATTACCTCTATGGTATTTATGCCTAAGTCTACGAGGTAGTCTAACTTTTCTATGGCGGAATAAAAATCTCCTACTTCCTGACCTTCTTTTTTGTTAAATGTTCCAATGTGTAATTCATAAATAACCAGTTGGTTATGGCTTTCTAATGTAAATTGGTCTGTGCCGTCCCAATCAAAATCTTCTAAGTAAACCACACTGTTTCCTATGCTATTGGTTACTTTTTTTGCGTGGGGGTCATTTCGTTTTAGCAACGTTCCGTTTTGGGTTTCTATCACATATTTATACGCGTCACCATCTTTAATGTCACTGACCAAAATCGCCCAGTGGCCGTTATCAATTGCCTCAAGTTTTAGACTTGATTCGTCCCAATTATTAAATGTTCCGGTTAGTCTTACTGACTTTGCGTGTGGAGCCCAAACTTTAAAAATAATTTCTGAAGTTTTAGTTTTAGAAACTCCGTTCGGTGCGTTTTCGAAATCTTCTTTATTCATATTATTAAAAGTTTATTTTTTTAATATGAAATAAAAACCTGTTCCCTTTTTTAGAGGCAAAAAATATGAATAGAAGAGTTAATTAAGGCGTTTTTCTCTCCAAAATCTCCTCTTTTAGGACTAAAATCACAGATAATTTCAATCCCCTTTTCAACAATAAAACTTAGGTCTTTATTTAGTTTTAAAGAATATTTAAAAAGTACTTTTTTTTATAAAAATTGAAAAACTGCTTCTAATTGATAATTATCAAAATGTTATCATTTTTATTAAAATGGGGAATTGTGTAGCCGTATTTCCTCAAATATTTGTGGAATTGTTGAATTGTGCCATTTATATACTATTTTGGATTATTGAAAAAAGAATTTAATCACGACATTTGTTCGAAAATTCAACTATTGCCAATGCTGGAATCGCCAAGACTTAATATTTATTTGATAGATGACGACCTCGAGGATCAAGAGATTTTTGAGATGGCATTGGAAGAAACTGGCATAAATGCAAACCTGTGTTGCTTTAGCAACGTATCAACTGGTATAGAACAATTGACGAGTTTAGAAAAGAAGCCAGAATTTCTTTTTCTGGATTTAAATATGCCCAAAATCAATGGCTTAGAGTGCTTAAAAATGCTTTCGGAGCTTAGTTTTAAAAATAGTATTAAAGTAATCATCTATTCTACCAGTTCTAATATCAACGACATCAACAAAACCAAGGCTTTGGGTGCTCATGATTACCTCATAAAACCGGTAAATTTTAATGGTTTGGTTGAATCATTGACAAATATTTTGAGTGTAGCTGACTGATTATTTACTTGCTACTTCAGTCGGGTATTTTTGGAATTCTACTTTGAATTTTTTAATAAAATATCCCACATTGTTAAATCCTACTAAATTGGCGGCTTCAGATACGACAGGCTCTTCAGTACTAATCAAATAGGTTTTGGCCTTTTCTAATCTTATTTTTAGTTTATACTTATTTAGCGTTACGCCATGTATTTTCTTAAACGAAGACGCAAGCGTAGTCAAATTTAAACCTACTTTTTTGGCAAGCTCTTCTTGGGTATGGTTCTCTGCATAGTGCTCCTCTATGTATGTGGCCGCCTGATTTACTTTAAATCTCACATTCTGATTGATGTTAGTTTCACTTTTGGCTAATGTTTTACTGACTTTCCCAAGTGTGCTTATTGCCAATGAAGTTAGTTCTTTACAATGTGCCTCCAAGCTCATTCTTTTTTCAAGGCCCGTTTGCTGATTATGAATAGACTTCTCCACCAAGTTTTTCATTTGAATACTAAAATCTTTTTTCTGTAAAATATCGGCATACATGCCATTTAGAGCATTTACGTATGGTTTTGGGATGCTGTTTTTGTCACAAAAGTTTTGCTGAATTAAAGCTTCAAAATCAGAACTAATTATCATGCCTTTTATACGAGTGTTTGCCTTGAAACTCATTGAAAATGATGTGTTTGTGTTCGGAATACAAACGTGCAGTTTATTAGCTTCTATATTTTTTGGAGATTTGAATATTGGACATTGAAGGTTACAATGATCTGCAAAATTATAAATTGCATTGAAAGTCCTTTTTATTCCTCGCGGGTTTGTCAGATTTAGGGTGAAGTCTTGATGTACCTCAAAATTCAGGATAATCGTATTGATATCGTCGTTGGTTTTAAAAGAGGTTATATTTCCGGCAAATGTATCGCGGTTTATGGTGTGACAGCTTACGCCACAGTCCTCTACCACTTGGTTTAGCACTGGATTTGTCCCTTTGGTATCGGTAGGCATTTCTATATTTATTTCTATTTCTAACATGGCTCTTTATTTTATAATTGACCTTTTTATTTGGTGGTTTTTACCTTTTTAGCGTAATCGTTAGTCGTTATTTTACACTTTATTGTGTTGGCTAAATTCATGGTATATGCTGCCCCAAAATACAGGATAATAGACGTATAATATACCCAAGAAAGCAAAATGACAAATGCTCCTGCTGCCCCAAAAACAGAATTCATATTGGAGTTTGAGAGATAAAAACCAATTCCGAACCTTCCCAATAAAAATAATACGGTGGTGACCACTGCACCCGAAAACGAGACTTTGGTGTTATACTTTACATCAGGTAAAACTTTGAATATCAAAAAGAAAAGCACACTGATGATGAATGTCATTACCAGATAATTAAAAATGGTGGTGAATATTATGGAAAAATTTGTTAGCTGAAGGTTTATGGAATCGAGTAGAATTTCTATAGCCGAGTTGATAATCATAGCAACCAAAAACAAGAATCCCATAGTTACTACTATTGAAAAACTCAAAAGCCGATTTTTGAAAAAACTTAAGATATTATTATTGGGATTGACCTCAACTTTCCAAATGTCATTGATAGAGTCTTGCATTTCTATAAAAACTCCCGTTGCCGCAAAAAGCAAAGCACCCAAACCTACAACTGTGGCCACTACCGATTGCCCTTCTATAATAGTTTTGCTTAAAATGTTTTGTAGCATTTCGGCTATTTCAAAGCCTAAGAAAGTCTGAAGTTTAAGAAAAAGCTGTCCGTTGATTATTTCTTTACCGAAAAATATACTCCCCAGTTTTATAATAAAATAAAAAATAGGGGCAATGGCAAAAGAGGTGTAATAGGCCAAAGAGGCGGCTTTCTTTTGGATTTTGTAATCGAAAAAGTTAACGATGCTCAATTTCAAAGCTATAAATATATTCTTCATATTCCATCTGTTTTCCTATATGAATAGAATATTGTTCCGCAGTAAATTGAAGACGATTTCTACACTTTGGGGAAATTTTGCTACAGGTTTGCAGGAGTGTAGAATGTCATTTTTTGGTACGTTTAGCTTATTGGAATTATGTAGATTAGTTAAGGTTTGTATTTCTTTTTTAAGCTTCCAAAAAGGGTGATTTAGAAAGCTTTTTCGTCATCTATTCATTTAATTTTTTTAGAAGGGATTTATTAAAAAAGGAAAGGTGGATTGTTTTGAGTTTTCCCATTTTTTGAATGAAATAGATTGAAAACACGACGGTAAATTTCTTTTGAATGGCTCTCTTTTTTTTCCACAAAGGCTACTCTGCTACTTTTCTTAATTTTAAAAAATGTGATTCAGAGTAAATGAGAGCTGTTTTCGCCGATTTTCGAACTTTTGCGATAACCAAATTCTGGTACACATTTTATGCCAAAAAATAGGTGGTACCGCTTGATAATTTTTTGATTAAAATGAGGTTAGAAAATATAATTATGTCAATTTAATACATAACTATTTAAAGATTGCATTTCCTTCGTGTTCTGTATAAATCTAATTCTAAAATCGAAAGTGTTCCGTTTTTATTGCTCTCAATCACATGAAAAACAGTGTTTTATATGGCATGTCACTTGATTAATAATTTTCATATTATTATTAATATTTAAACTAATCGCAACATGAGAACAAAAACTAAAACTTTCCTTTTTATCATTTTTATGATAAGTTATTTTCAAGGCAGTGCTCAGCAAACTATTGAGGATAATAAGATTTGTATGGACCCTATCTCGGGCAGGGGTGTTTATTTGGGTACTGGTTCGGGCGGTGCTGGAGTTTGTCTACTTTGCGGCGTGGTTGGGGCATCCAATGTCATTGATGCGGATCAAAGTAATTATGTGGTTGCCTCGCTTCCGGTAAGTTTGTTAAGCGGTACTCCCATTATCGCTATCAAAGATTCACTTCAGTATTATCCTGCAGGAAATGAAGCCGGTTTTATTGTTGGGCCAAATGGTGGTCTACTCTCCGCCAGTATATTAAGTAATCTTCAAGTTCAAACTTTTAGAAACGGTATTTTACAAGAATCCGGTGCTTTTAGTGGCGGTGGAAGTTTATTAAATCTGTCTGTGCTGCAAGGAGTATCAGGCGGAAAGCAAATATTAAGTTTTGTTACAACCAAAGATTTTGATGAAATAAGATTAGTATCGGTTGGGGTTGTGGGGGCATTAACGTCTTTAAGAGTTTATGGGGCTTTTGAAGGGCCCACTATATGTCCGAAAGATTGCGTAAACGCTCTTACAGGTACAGAAGTAACGGGTAATCCAAGCACAGGTTCGTCGGGAATTTGTGTAGGAGGTGGCGTCACAAATGCAAATAATGTTATAGGAGACACCACAGCAGCAGCTAATTTGGCTGTTCCATTGTTAGGGGTAGCCTGCTCTAGGTATCTTGAAGTTTCTACTACCGCTACTTACCCGATTGGGACATTCGCTGGTTTTGCCGTTTCAGATAATTCGGGTTTGTTAGGGCTTAACTTACTTGGTGGCCTAACTGTAGAAACATATCTTGGCAGTACACTTCAAGAAAGTGTTTCGGGTAGTTCTTTGCTCTCAGCTTTAGCATTAAATGGCTCCTCGCCGGTATATCAAGTTGGGTTTAAAACCACAAAAACATTTAATAAAATAAGAATAGTAGCTCAAGGCTTGGTTTCATTAGGTTTGGGAGCTTCTTATGATGTTTATTACGCATATGTAAAACTCGATACCGATTTAGACGGAATACCAGATTGCATGGACAGATGTACAGGAAATGATTTGATCGATACCGATGGAGACGGATATCCAGACGCGTGTGATTCTAATACCATTGATATTTCAGTTGCCAAGACGGTAAGTAATTCAGCTCCTTCAATGGGCTCAAATGTTAATTTTACAATTACAGCTACCAGAGATGCCGCCACCCTAAATGCCACAGGTTTACAAATTAAAGATTTGCTTCCTTCGGGCTTAACTTATGTGTCTCATACGGCACCTACGGGTACTTTTTATACTCCTTTGTCGGGTATATGGAATATTGGGAGTGCGTTGGGAGGAACTACTACGAGCCTATCGCTTGCCATAACAGCCAAGGTAGACTCAGTAGGTATATTGACCAATTTTGCTGAAATAATAGCAGCAAACGAAACCGATACAGATTCGCCATATAATAATGGATCTACAACTGAGGATGACGTAGCTAGTGTTTGTGTTTCGGTGCCCATTCAAATTTGTTTAGGAGATTCGATTAAACTAACGTCGTCAACTGTGGCACCAACTTACCAATGGTATAAAGATGACATAGCGATTGTGGGGGCTACCAGTGCCGACTTAATAGTGGGTGAAAGTGGAAATTATACTGTAAATTTCACTTCTACGGCTGGGTGTTTGTTGGGTAATTGTTGCCCAATAACCGTCAATGTAAATGCACTGCCAGTGGTAAGTGCAGGCGTAGACAGGATCACGTGCTCAGGCACAGCAGTAGCTTTAACCGCCACAGGAACTGGAACTTTCTTATGGAACACGGGCGAAACAACCTCCAGTATTTCGGTTTCTCCAACGACCACCACCACGTATATAGTTTCGTTAACCAATGCCGCGGGTTGTGTAAACTACGATACGGTAGTAGTAAATGTGAATCCGTCTATTTTGTCAGCAAATGCGGTGACTTATTGTAACGATGCCGGTACCACCAGTTCGGCAACTGACGATACGTTTGACATTGTTTTAAATCCTTCAGGTGGAAGTGGCACGACATATACAGTAACTGTTGATGGAGTTTCTACAGGAGCCACCTATACTTATGGAGGGGCTAGTCCATTTATAAATGCTGGATTGATATCCACGGGCTCTAAAACTATAATAATAACCGATGCAAATGGATGTACCTTAACTACGAGTGTGGCTCCTCCTGCCAATTGTTCAAGTTGCCCTACCAAAATTTGTGTACCAATTACAATTACGCTCATTAGGAAATAATTGTAAACAGAATAAGAAAAAGACGGCCCTTTGGGGTCGTTTTTTTTTAATTTGGGGTTCTGGGTTTTGGTTAGTTTTATTTAGAAATTAAGGATTAGTACCTATATTTAAATTCCTTTAAATAAAACTGTCCTACTTATGAATTTCAATAATATAAAAACTATATTTCTCACTTCTTTAGTGGCTACTTTTGGTATGTATGTGGTTTATTTGTTGGCCAATAGTTTTATTCCAGGAGCCATTTGGAATGGCCTTGCTTTGAGTCAATCCGCCGTAAATGTAGAATATTGCGAGTATAACAATCCCGATAGTTTTTTTCATCAAAAAATAAATACTTACTCAAATCTTGCTTACTTTTTCTTTGGTGTGTTGGTGTTAACCATCAGTAAATTTGATAAAGATAATCAGATAGCTTCGGGAGAAATAAGCCTTAAAAACTTCCCTGAGCTCGGGTTTCTGCTTGGGGCTTGTTTTGTTTATTTGTGTTTCGGAAGTTCGTTTTTTCATGGCTCGCTTACGCTTATTGGGCAGCGTGTAGACATGAACGGAACCTATGGCCTTACGTTTTTATTAGTCGCGATTGTTTTATTTCATTTATTTGCCACAAAAGGCCTTTCTAAAAAAACAAAAAATTACCTAATCGTAGGTTTGATAGCTTTAATATTCGGCTTTTATGCATTGGCACCCTTGGTTTCAAGTAAAATATTGATTCCAATACTTATTCTTACGCAGTTTGCCGGGATGATAATTGTATTTGCGAAGCAACCCAAAAAACGTTTTCTAAGTATCGCTTTGTTAAGTTTTGCCTGTGTTTTGTGGGCAATAAAAATAAGAACTGACGATGTGCAAAAACTTAATTGTGACCCTAAGGGCCTGCTGCAAGGTCACGCTATTTGGCATGTGTTAACTGCATTTTCTAGTTTCCTTTGTTTTGCTTTTTTTAGGTTTGAAAAGCGATGATTTCATTTGGGTTGATTTAGGTTTTAAGTATTACTAAAAGAAAGATTTGGTGCAAAAAAAATGGCATATTATATTTTCTTTAGGGTATTTATACGTGAAAAAGTGACCGAATAAAAAAGTTTTTTCCACATAATAAAATAGTCTTCTTATTCCAAATAGGTATTTTTTAATTGACCATTAAATAAAACAATTAAAATATATTTATCATGAAAAATCTCACAAAAACACTATTCTTATTTTTAAGTTTTTCACAGGCTGTTTTTTCGCAAATAGTTATAAAACCAGCCAATACTGTGGATGAAGCAAGTGTAACTAGCGAAGAAAAAAAAATGGGAATTGGGGCAGATGGCAATACACTTAATTTTTTGCCAGTTGGTTTAAATTATACCCGAAATGTAGGTATCGGAACTATGTTTACTCCTACTTTTTCTGTCCCATCATCATATATAAACGACGGAAAGCTGCATATTAGGCATAATTCGACCACCTCAAATGAATCAAGTGGTGGGCCACAATTAATTCTGGATGAATATCAAGCTGGTGATTTTGCCCGACTTAGATTTAGGCAATCTTATGCAGTTAGTAGTAATCCAAGTTATCCTACAGCACCCTTACTTTATGTTAGAGGGGCTCGTTTTTGGGATGTTGCCGGTTTCGCAAATGGTGCAAATACATCAGAAGATAAACTTCATTTTCAAAATAGTGGGGCAAATATTTTAACTCTAAGAGGTGATGGAAATGTGGGGATATTAAATAGTAATCCCATACTTCCATTTCATATTAACAGTAATACTAATTCAACTAGCTATAATACTGGAGCAGCTGCAATTGGACAATTGGAAAACAAGCACCTAATTTTGGATAATAGTAGAATTAACTCGTTTAATGGTAATGCAAGCTCTAATTTATTCTTAAATGACCTTTCAAATGGGTCTGTTGTTGTTGGTACAACTTCAAATCCGGCTGGTTTTGCAGTTGCAGGTTATTCGCGATTAGGATCTACGGCTCCTAATATAAAAATGAAAAAACTTACTGGACTTACTGGTCCAGGTCCAGGCGATAGTGTAGATATTTTACATGGAATTAGTTCGGCTGCTAAAATTTTAGCGATTGATATCCACGTTAATTATAGCGGATACAGCTGGGTAGGGCCAAATTATCAATATGCCTCTTCAACTATACAGTTTATGTATACCTATGATAACTCCAAAATTACAGTGAAGAATGCCACTTTGCCTAATGGAGCCGATATTAGTTATAAACCAATTGTAATTTTGGTTACCTACGAGGATTAATCTCTTTTGAATAAAAAAAAACAAACACCTTTATTTAAAATTTAGGTACTATTTCTATTTATAAACACACAAAAAAAGAGCTTGGAATTATATACAAATCCAAGCTCCATTTTTATTTTAAAAATTGACTTTTGAACCGATTATTTTAGGTAATAAATCTTTTTATCTTGAGTGTTTCCCATAAACTTAATTTTGGTTAAAGGTTCATTTGGGAAAATGAGTTCTGTCATTACCAATTCGCCGTCGTTTATGAATATTTCTACCGAAGATGCATCTACAAAGACTTGTATTTTGTTCACTATTATTCCATGTAATGGGGCCTTGTGAATTGCCGCAAATTCTTTACTAAAGCTACTTACTCCTGCCATAGTTCGGTCGGTTATCAATTGACTTTTATCAAATTTAACGCTAAAACGCTCCCCTTTTTCATTGCTAATCTCAAGGGTGCCTGCAGCATCTCCAATTCCCGAAAGCTCAAGTAAATAGTTTCCTTTTTCAGATTCAAAACTATTCTCTGTTTGGGTTTTCCCTTTATCAAAACAGTCGATAGTTTCTTTAATAGGAGTGGAGTTTAGTCGGAATCCGTGTCCAGGTGTTTTTTCTATCGACAACTCTCTCGGTATAGTAGTGGCACTTCTCCATTTTTCGGTAGGTACTACGTTTGCATACTGCCAATTGCTCATCCAACCAATCAGAATTCTTCGACCATCTTTTCCAGGGACATTACTAAAAGTTACTCCTGCGTAGTTGTCTGCCCCATAGTCCATCCAACGTGTGGTGGTGTCAGCAGGCGTAAACGTTTTTCCATCAAAATCTCCTACAAAATACTGTGTAGCAGACCCACCCTGCGGTCCATTTGGATTAATGCTGACCAACATTACCCATTTTTCAAGACCGTTTTGGTCTTTCAATGGAAATAGGTCGGGGCACTCCCAAACGCCTTCGTGCGAACCGATGGTTTTGCCGAACTCACTTTCTAATGTCCAGTTTTTCAAATCTTTTGATGAATAAATATTGGCTTGACTTTTTACGGCTAGCACCATTACCCATTTGTTTTCGGCTGCATACCACGAGACTTTTGGGTCTCTAAAATCTTTTATACCGGGATTTTTCAATACAGGGTTACCCTCATATTTAGTCCAAGTTCTTCCTTTGTCTAGACTATAAGCAATTCCTTGGGTTTGAAAATCAATTTTATTAGCCTTTTCGCCTTTCATGTTGTGGTAAGTAAAAATGGCTACCATAGCGGGCATGTCTTTTGTGCCAAAACCCGAGGTGTTGTTATAGTCAATAACGGCACTTCCACTAAAAATATATCCGAGACTATCGGGGTAAAGGGCAATGGGCAATTCCTCCCAATGGTTTAAATCTTTTGAAACCGCATGGCCCCAATGCATAGGCCCCCAAACCGTACTATCCGGATAATGCTGATAAAAAAGGTGATATTCACCTTCAAAAAAGGTTAGTCCGTTAGGATCGTTCATCCAACCACTTTTAGGCGTAAAGTGATATTCAGGTCGGTATTTTTCGGTTACTTTGAGAGCCTGATTATCAGAAGTTGACTTTTTGCTACATGCCGCCATCAATGCCCAAATAAACACAATTGCGATTTTTCTCATGATATAAACTTTAGTTTGAAACTATAATATTAAATAATGATGGCGGAAAACTCCGCCATCATATTTGGCAATATATCAATTAACCATTGATAAAATATTTTCCATTTTATATATTAATCTAGTATCCTGGATTTTGTTTGTATAAACCATTTGTAAACGTGATTTCAGCCTGAGGGATAGGTAGATACTCGTCACGACCGGCAGAAAACTTAGCAGTACTTAAATAGGTTCTTCTTGCTTTTTCTTTATTGATGTAATCATTTAGTACAGGTTCAGCAATACCCCATCTTACTAAGTCAAAAAACCTAGACCCTTCTGTTGCAAACTCCAATCTTCGTTCCCATTGCAATGCTTTTAGGGCGAAACTCTGTGTCCATCCGGTGCTACTGTATGGTTTTACATTATATTTTGATGCGAATGTTCCATCAGCTTTCTTCAGTTTGGCTGTACTATTTGCCGCACGTAATCTAATTTGGTTGATAATTGGAAGAGCTAAGTCTTGTTGACCCAGTTGAATATACGCCTCAGCTAATATCAATAAAACATCATCATATCTAAGAATGTCGTAGTTTTTTGCAGTTCCCATAAATGGGCCTAACTTAAAATACGAGCTGCTTGAAGCTAACTGTTGGAACCTCATAGTATGGAAATTACCATAAACTCCTGCATCACGTACCCAGCTATTACTAAAAGGAAGGCTGTTATTGTATTTATAAGGGTGCCCATCTATGCCCACGGTGTGATCTAATCTTGGATCTACAGTAGCAGTAGCCAAGTCAGCTATTTGATTATTAAAAGTATCAAACTTCGGCCAACCATTTTCGTCAGTTGTATGTGCATTTACAAGATTCTGACTTCCTGCATGAAATCCACAACATCCATATTGAGGAGCTCCATGAGGATAGTTTAAGCCATCTTCATAGCTCATTCTTCCAGCAGTAGTGCCATCATTTATTGTAAATTGTATTGCAAAAACTGACTCTGAACCGTTTTCTGTTTCAGGTATAAAGTTGTCGGCTATATCAGCGGCCAAACTATATTTACCAGAATTTACTACTGCCTGTGCCAAGATAACTACTTCTTGTAACCTAGTTTTATTGATATTTGTTACTTTATGACTCGCATCTTGCTCATAGGCTTGATACAATCTAAGTTTGGCCAGATAGGCTTGTGCTGCAGTTTTATTTGCTCTAGCCTTTTCTGGTTGGTTTACAGGTAAATTGTCAATTGCGAATTGAAAATCTTCCCCAATTTTATTCCAAGAAGCATCATTAGTTAAATCATTCGATATCTGTAATATCTCTTCTTGGGTGGCATTTTCATCAAAAATAGGTATGTTTTTGTATAACAATTTCATAGTAAAATAACTATGTGCACGTAAAAAACGCAGTTCAGCTAGTCGCGTTTTTTTCTGTGGGTAAGAAGTTTCATTTAAACCATTTACCGCACGTAAAGCAACATTACATCTTGAGATAGACTTAAACAAGTTTCTCCATGTTCTTGTCACAAAAGCATCCATTGTAGGTTGCACAAGGTTATAATGCTCAAGGGCGTCTATTTCTCCTACATCGCCAGTACCGCCACCACCTTTGTAAGTATCGTCAGAGCGAACGCTGCCGTATACCCAATTACTATAGATTGGCCCGATCATATCGCCATTACCAATTGCAGCGTATGCCGCAGTTACCAAACCTTCAATAGCACTGTTAGAGGTAAGATCAGAAGAAGACAGAACACCTGTAGGTGTATATTCGAGGGCTTTATCACAAGATGTAACAGCCAATACACCTACTGTCAAAAAGCTTAATATAATATTTTTTTTCATGATTGATTTCTAAAATTTAAGATTTAAAATGATGCATTAATTCCAAAAGTAAAGGTCTTAGGAATTGGAACAGGGTCTAAGTCAATACGCTCTGGATCTGGGCTTAGATAGCTTTTGCTTTTAATCCAAAATAAGTTATCAGCCATTCCATAAACTCTAAGATTTGTAAATACTGATTTAGGCGTAATGTTATATCCTAATTGTGTATTTCTTAATTTGAAATAAGAAGTATTCACTATGAAATAATCAGAAGTACGTCCTTCTCCGTTGTTATCTTTAAGTGTAAGTGCAGGAACGCTAGTTCCAGTATTTTGAGGAGTCCAAGCATCAAATACGCCAGGGCCAACATTTTCGCGTCCTTTCATTAACTTGTTAAATACCGTATAAACATCAAAACCTTCACGTCCAACAACTCCGGCTCCGAATACACTAAAATCGAATTTTTTGTAAGTCAAGTCCACTCTTAAACCATATTCAGCAGCTGGTAAAGTAGTGCCTATCCAATCTTGATCTAAAGAATTGATAACGCCGTCGTTATTTAAATCAACATATTTGATTCTACCCGGGCCTGCACCAATTTGCGTAGGAGCTGCATCTACTTCAGCTTGGGATTGAAACAGCCCATCCGTTTTGTATCCAAATATGTCGAATTGTGAATGACCAATAATTGTATTGTCTATATTACCAGCATAAGCAGGACGCACATTTTCAGGAAGTTCTGTGATTTTATCTCTGAAATGTGTAATATTCGCAGTGATATTGTATTTCAATCCAATATCTGAATTGCCTCTATATCCAGCAATAAACTCCCATCCTTTATTTGATTTAGACGCACCGTTTACTGCTTTTGTTTGACCCTCGCCTAATGTAGCTGCTACTGGTGGAGTAATTAAGATTCCAGAGGTTTTACGCGTAAAATAATCAAATGATCCGAATACTTTATTGTTTAAAAGTGCTACGTCAATCCCGACATTAATCTCATCTGTAGTCTCCCATTTCAGGCCTGAGTTAGCAGCTTGTGTTTGTACAAAACCTGAAGGAAGTGTACCCGTGTTTGCTCCCGAAAGCGAATAGGCAGTACCAATGTTCATGTATTGCTCCCAGAAACCACCTACCAATTGTGCTTGAGTGGTGCCATAACGTGTATCAAATAAACCAAATCTAGCCAAATCACCAATCTGTTGATTTCCTACTCTTCCAATACCTGCTCTTAATTTTAACTCGTCAAAAATTGAGGCATTTTGCATAAAGTTTTCATTGTCAAGTCTCCAACCCAATGATACTGCTGGAAAAATACCATAGCGGTTATCTTGACCAAATCTTGAAGAACCATCTCTACGTAATGTAACGGCAGCTAAATATTTATCCCCATGGTTATAGTCAATTCTTGTAAATTGTGAGAAAAGTCTATTTCCATTAGATCCACCAGTTACTGTTGTATTTCCAGTACCTGCATTTAAAGTAAAATACTCTTCTGTTTGAAGTGCATATCCTTCTTTTTTAGTAAACTGAAAATCAAAGTCCGTTTTGATAAATTCAGTTCCTACCAAAAATTTCAAATTGTTTTTGGTATCAAGCGTCCAGTCATATCTTAATGTATTAGACCAAGTGGTACTTAGGTATTTGTTTTGATCAAAAGAAAGACTATTTGTAGTTCTATTAAAAGCACCTTCTGAGAAAGTCGGTGTGATAATTTTATTTAGATAAGTAGCATTGTCAGCACCAATATTTGATTTGAAAAACAAATTTTTAATTGGCTGAATTTCTAAAAAGGCATTTCCAAATGCACTTAATCGATTGGCATTGTTCCATCTAGCAATATTCTGCATGTGAAGCGGGTTATTTCTATCAGAATATCCACCACCCGAGGCACCGGCAAATGAAACACCGTCTGCTTGATAAACTGGAATGGTAGGTGCCAAAGTGACGGCCAAGAATGTCGTAGAAGCTCCACCCAAATCTCTTGCTGTAAGCGTTTCATTTGAGTTAGCTACTCTAAGGTTTGTTCCAAATCTCACCTTGTCATTAAAGGCTCTCGTAAGAGCATTGATGCTTCCACTTAGTCTCTCGTATCCTGTGTAACGAAGCATCCCCGTATTTTTAAGGTGACCAAAATTAATCTCTACTGAAGAATTTTTATTACCATAAGAAGCGGTCAAATCGTTTTGAGTAATAATACCAGTTTTGAATAAAACCGATTGCCAGTCTGTATCTCCAACGGGAGTATTGGGGTCACCTCCAACAAATGGTTTTAAAGTAACACCAGTCAAAACAGGATTGGTAAAGTCATTGTTCCAATTAAAGTTATATATATCACCATAACCTGCTGCTGGATCTTGGCCGTCATTTACAGATGCTTGCCAAAGTGCTTTTCCTCTATCAACAGCGTTTAACATTGTAAATCGCATAGATTTTTCAGTTTGTGCCGCTATGCTGCTATTAAACTGAAAAGCAACTTTTCCGTTTGTATCGCCACCGTTTTTAGTGGTTACAATTATTACCCCGTTAGAGGCTCTTGAACCATAAATTGAAACAGCCGATGCATCTTTTAATACTTGTACGGATGCTATGTTAGCGGGGTTCATGTTTTGGAATACCTCTGGTCTGGTAGTAGGAATACCATCAATTATATAAAGCGGGTCATTGTTTCCTAAAGTATTGGCTCCCCTGATTAAAATTCTAGAGTTCGAGCCATTGGGAGATCCATCTTTTTCGATATATAGACCAGGTACTCTACCTTGCATGGCCTGCATAACATTACCTGAGCTGTTGTTTTTAATAGGTTTCATTTCTACTACAGCTACTGACCCTGTAAGGTCTTCTTTTCGCTGAGAGGTATACCCAATCACCACAACTTCGCTTAGAGCTTCGCCAGCTTCTAACGAAACTGTAAAGTTTGTTTTTCCATTAATTTCTACCTCTTTTGATGTATATCCTACAAAAGAAAAAATCAAGGTGGTAGTTTTGGCTGGTACAGAAAAGCTAAAATGCCCATCTACATCTGTAGTTGTTCCAATCTGTGTTCCTTTTGCTAGAACACTCGCACCAATAAGCGGTTCGTTGTTGTCGACTCCCAGCACCGTGCCCGAAACTGCGGTTTGGGCCAATGCAACCTGCATTGAAAATAGCTGTGCTAGAAATAAAAATAAATAATTCTTCATAGAAAGTATTTGTTTTGGTTTAAAAAATAATATTAGAAAAATATGGTTTAGAATATGAAATCCAAGTTTAAGGTTTAGCCCAAGCTTTTATTTGGGTTTCAGAAATTATGGGCGTAGCTCCCTTTTGAGTGGCTACGTATGCACCCGTGGCACAAGCAAAATTTAAGCACTCAGTCTCGTCTTGTTTTTGAATTAAGCCTTTTATTAGAGCAGCTAAAAAAGAATCTCCGCTTCCAATTGTGTCAACTACTTCTACAGGTATTCCGCTGCATTGAGTAAATTTGCCTTTAGTAAAAAGTAGAGCTCCATCGGCTCCAAGTGTGACGCATATAGTAGGGATATCGAAAGTTTTGGATAGCATTTCTATTCTTTGATTCGTACTAGTTGCTTCAAAATACCATGCTGAAATTTCTTCTAATTCGTGATGGTTCATTTTTACAACATCCGCTTTGTCTAATAAATAGCTAAGTGTTTCTTGGTTGTAGTAGGGTGGTCTAAGGTTTACATCCAGTACTTTGAAAGGAGCTATTTTAAGGTATTCCTTAAGCGTATGCAATGTTTCTTCTGACCTAGCAGCTAAAGTTCCAAAAACAAAAGCGTCACACTTTTTAACTGAATCTAGGACTTTAGGGTCCACCTTTATATAATCCCACGCCACTGGTTGTACAATCTTATAAGACACTTCATTACTATCATCTAAATTTACTTTTACAACACCTGTAAGATGCGTTTGTCCCCTTTGAACAAATTCAGTGTTTAAGCCTGATTTATTCATAAAACTCAGTATTTCGTTGCCAAGGTCATCAGTTCCAATTCTGCTGATTATTGAAGTTTGGAAATCGAATTTATTGAGGTGAAAACCTACATTCATAGGTGCTCCTCCAGGCATTTTACCTGTAGGGAGCATATCCCACAATACTTCTCCAAAACATATCATTTTGTACTGTTTCATATATTAAGCATTAGTTTTTTCGTTCGCATTTTCTAAGGAAGTCCCTTTTGTTTCAGGCATCATTTTGAGTACAAAAACAAGCTGAAGAACCATCATTGAAGTGAAAAATAAGAAAGTGTTTCCGCCACCAAAAGTCTGGGCGATGAAAGGAAAAATAAATGAGATTATTGCCGCAGCTATCCAATGTGTAAAACTGCCAAGTGATTGCCCATAAGCTCTGATTTCATTAGGGAAAATTTCTGAAATAAATACCCATATAACCGCACCTTGTGACATTGCGAAAAACGCTATGTATATAAACAGGTAGAAAGGAACATTTATGCCTCCAAGGGAATCGCTATAAAATGCATATGCGACTAAGCCAAGGGAGGCAATTAGGCCAAAAGAACCAATTTTCATTAAAAACTTTCTACCAAATTTATCTATTAATGTTAAGCCTAAAAGTGTGAAAATAAGATTCACTAAACCAATTCCGGCTGATGAAAGCAATGCAGATTCTTTGCCTAAGCCTGCCATTTCAAATACTCTAGGTGCATAATAAATAATGGCATTTATACCCGAAAGTTGATTAAAAAGGGCAAATAGTACGGCAAGTTTTACAGGCTTTTTGTAGATCGGTCTAAACAAGTAGGTGAAGCTACTACTGCTTTGGTTAGCTAATTTACTTTTCAAAATATCATCTAAAACTTGATTCACATTTGAAGGATCTATTATGGATAAAATAGCCTTTGCAGATTCGATTTCGCCTTTATTCAAAATAAGCCAACGAGGGCTTTCAGGGATGCCCAAAATTGTAAGTAAAAATAATACGGCCGGAATTGCTTCTATGCCAAGCATCCAACGCCAAGCATTTTCGCCAATATCTTGTAAAAAGTAATTCGAGATATAGGAAATCAAAATCCCCAATACAACATTGAATTGAAAAAGAGCTACCAGTTTGCCTCGTTTGGAAGGTGGGGCTATTTCAGATATATACATGGGAGCCACCACAGACGATATACCTACACCCAGGCCACCCAAAAATCTAAAAATCAAGAATGTTGACCAATCAAATGCATATGCAGATCCAATTGAAGAAATTAAATAAAGTAAACCTACTAGATATAAGCTTGCACGTCTTCCATATTTATCTACAGGGATGCCTCCAAACAGTGCTCCAAAAACAGTTCCAATAAGAGCTATTGAAACAGTAAGTCCATGCTCAAAGGCCGAAGAATTCCAAAGTTCTTGCAGGTGTTGTTCTGCTCCTGATATTACAGCAGTGTCGAAGCCAAATAGAAAGCCTCCCAATGCTGCTGAAAGCGACCAAAAGAAAATTTTAAAGTTTTGATTCATAGTACCTTTGTTATGATTTTACTCAACAAAGGTGAGATATATCTAAAGGACTAACTTTTAATTTTCATTCAAAGAAGTTTAAAATTGTTACAAAAGTTAAGTGATTGTTTTTTAGTGTGTTATGAAGAGTAATGTTTATTTATTATAAAATTTGTTACAATTATTATAGATTTGATACCTTAAGAATTTCTCCATTCTGAAGGCGTCTGTTTGGTTCTTTGTTTAAAAAATGTAGTAAAGTAGCCAGGGTTGTTAAAGCCTAATTCATAGGCGATTTCGCTAATGTTTTTCGTAGGGTCTTGAAGCAATTGTTTTGATTTTTTTATCTTATATTCTGATATATAATCATTCACATTTTTATCGGTCAATGCAGTAATTTTACGATAAAGCTGCACCCGAGACATTCCCATTTCTTGGCTTAAGTTTTCGACTGAGAGTGTACTGTTTTTTAAACCTTTTTCTATCAACAATTCAAAATCTAGTAAAAACTTTCTTTCTACTTTTTCAACGTCGTGCGGATCGGTGATTTCATTAGAAAACCGAAGTCTCATCCGACGGTTGTTTTCAATCATCCCATTAATTTTTTCTTCTAAAAGCTGTTGATTGAAAGGTTTGGCAATGTAGGCATCTGCACCTGCTTTTGCCCCTTCAATTTGACTTTCAATTTGGCCCTTTGCCGTAAGTAAAATTATCGGAATATGTGAGGTCCGGAAATCTGATTTTAATCGATTAGTTAGCCAAAATCCATCATTACCTGGTAGCATTACATCGCTCACTACTATGTCAGGAATATTCTTTAAAATTGTTTCCCATCCTTTTTCTGCAGATTCTTCTCCAAAAACCTGGTATTTGGTTGAAAGTCGATTTTTTAGAAATGTTAATAGCTCTACGTTATCTTCTATTATAACAATACTATTTTCAAACTCCAGAGTAGCGTTTTCCTCTTCTTTTTTTACTACAATATCTTCTTCTACAAAATGTGGAGTATGAATTTGATTTTCTTTTAATTCAGAAGTTAAATCAACTTTCAGAGGTAATTTGACCCGGAAAGTAGTGCCTTTATTTTCTGTAGATTCTACACCAATTTCGCCTTCATGAAGTGTCACAAATTCGTGTGATAGTGCAAGCCCCAATCCTGTTCCTAAAGAAACATTTTGCTTACCACGGTAAAAAAGGTCAAAAGCGTGGTCGCGGTCTTGTTGGTTCATTCCAAAACCATTATCAGAAAATACGATTTCAACAAAATCCATGTTTTTGAGCAAAGAAATATGAATTCTGCCATCATTGGGTGTATATTTGAAGGCGTTTGATATCAAATTGAAAAACACTTTGTCTAGTTTTTCGGGGTCAAATTCCATGATTATTTCAGCGAATGGGCAAATAAATTGCAAATCAATATTTCTCTTGTGAGCAGTTGGCGAAAAATCTTGGATAATGTCTTTCAGAAAAAGTACCAAATCGCATGATTCAGTTCTCAATGTCATTTTTCCCGCATCGAGTTTTCTTAAATCTAATAGTTGGTCAACCAATCGTAATAGACGATAGGTATTTTTTTGTATTAAATTTAAGGTGTTTTTAACTTCAGTTTTATCAAATACGTTTCTGTGAATTAAATCCTCGGTAGGGGTTAAAATTAAACTTAGGGGAGTTTTAAATTCATGAGAAATATATGAGTAGAATCTGAGTTTTTCTTCTGTTGCTTGTAATGCCTGAGTTGATACTCTTTCGATTTCTATTTTTTGTTCTTTTATGGCCAGATTTTGATCTGCCAAAACTTTATTCGAACGTTGCTTTTCTCTAAATAGAAATAGTAGAACGCTACCAAAAGAGATCACAAGTGTGAGTAAAAAAACAGTGGTGTACAATGTGTTTTTTTGTGAGGAATAGGTTTTATTCAAACTATTAAGTTTATCCGATTGCCTTACAATATTTTGCTGTTGTTCCTCTATTTTGTGCGATTGCTGTTTCATAATCCGCACATTTTCAGGATTTATGACCGTAGTAAAAAGTTGATTCTCTTTATTATATGTCCGTCCATTTAGAATATTAGCAGCAATTCGAATGGCCTCTTCACCGCCTGTTGGATACAAAATCGTGGCAGCTAATATACCTTTTTCAACCATTTCAATTCCTTCGTTAGGACCAAATAAGCCGTCTACACCTATGATTTTGGTAGAGCGTTTGAGAGATTTACAAACTTTGTAGGCAGTATAAGCCAAACGATCATTGTGTGCAAAAATAAGGTCTATTTGGGGGATTTTTTGAATCTCGGACTTTAAGTAAAGACTGTCATAATCGCCAGATATAATGGGAGTTAATATATCTAGATTAGCATATTTCTGACATGATTCAATAAAGCCCTTATGACGACCGATAGAGGGAGAACTTTCTGGTCCAGCGATTAAATCAGTAACTTTTCCTCCATTTTTAAGTATCAAATGCGTGTATTCTCCCGCGTTTTGACCAACAAGATAATTTTCGGCTCCAACAAATGCCGTATACTTATCAGAGGATGTTTTGCGATCCAAAATTACAACAGGAATGTCAGCATCATAAACTTTCGAAATTATGGCGGTATTGGCTTCAAAAACCATTGGAGATACTATCAGTAAGTCAACTTTTTGATCTAAAAAATGCTGAATATCTCTGTTTTGTTTTTCAATGCTGCCGTCAGCATCACGCAATTCAAAATCTAATTCAGGGTGAAACATCAGCTCACGCTGCATTGCTTCACCTTGACTTTTTCGCCAACTATCTTTTGTAGTATTTTGTGAAAATCCGATTTTTTTTCGATGCTTTTTACCCTCCGTGCAAGAAAGCAAAAAGACAAAGACACAAATAAAAATTCTACTTAACCTCATTCTAAGTCTACGTTTACATATCTCCAAAGTTAATAATATTCTACAACCCAAAGTTTTCAGTTTCGAACAATATGTTTTGGATTTGATACAATTCCGAGTATTTCAAGAGAGATTTAGTAAGCTTGGACACAAAGTTATATTAATAAGTAATTAAATCTGAAAATGTTAAAATATTGAAGCCGGAGGCTTTGAATTACATTTCCTTGGCGTTTCCGTAACTGGATAGAGGAGTTTTAGCAACCGAATAAAAACAAAAGCATAATCAACGTTGACCCCTCCTAGGTATATTTTTTCTATAAGTTAGTCCTTATTGTTCTAATGAAATTATGACAAAGTAGTTACTTGATTTTACTATTTCAAATACGTATTGCAAGTAGAGGTTTCACAGTTAAACATTAATAACTATATACTTAGATTTTGAATTTTATATGTAATGGGTTGTGGGGGTTGTGGGGGAAGGGGGGGGACTTTACTCAACATTAAATTTAAATGTACTTGACCAAAGATTGATACATGAAATTTTAATCTTATAAGATGAAGAAAGTATTTTAAAATCCTATTTGACAGTAAGGTCTTAAACTGCCGGATTACAGAGTTTTAAAATAAATAAAAAAGAGATTTAAAAGTATTCGGAAAATGGTATGATAATTGGCCTCTACTTTTACCTAGGGGCAATCATAAAATAGAAATAACAGACTTTGTTCTAAAAAAAAACTTAAATATGAAGCCTTTTTGCAGAGAGGAAGGGATTCGAACCCTCGGTGCCTTGCGACACACACGCTTTCCAAGCGTGCTCCTTAAACCACTCGGACACCTCTCTGTATCTTTTCGGGATGCAAATATCTATTCTTTTTGGTTAATTTAATACTGTGACTCAAGTTTAATTGTCAGAGCTTAATTCTCCTGAGATATTTGATTCTAATAACTGCTTTATTTCTTCATGGTTTTGAGTTTTTTCTAAAACCCACATCAATTTGGTTATCGCCGCTTCGGTAGACATATCGCTTCCTGAAATCACGCCCATATCGGCTAGTTTTCGGCTCGTTTCATATTTTCCCATCAAGACTTTTCCTCCCACACATTGCGATACGTTGAGGATCGCTTTTCCAGATTTTATAGCTTCCTCTATTAACGAAACAAACCAGTCGGTTGATGGAGCATTTCCTGCACCGTATGTTTCCAAAACAACTCCTTTTAGGCCTTTTTGAGATAAAAAATGCTTAACGGATGCTTCGTTTATGCCAGGGAATAGTTTTAAAATCCCAACTGAAGCATTTAGTTTTTTGTAAAAAACAGGACTTGTATTTTCTTTTATCTTTAATATCGCCGTTGAATTAAATTCCGCTAAAACTCCAATGTTTCCTAGGTAGGGGTAGTTTTCTGATTCAAATGCATCAAACTGACTGCTTTCGTGCTTTTTTGAACGGTTTCCTCTTAGTAGTTTCCCATTAAAATAAATACAAACTTCGGGTACTTTACTTACTCCATTCTCTTGGAATCCCGCGATTTCAATTGATGTAATCAGATTTTCACGAGCATCTGTTCTGGGTATTCCGATTGGCAATTGTGCACCCGTAATCACGATAGATTTCGTGAGGTTTTGGATCATAAAACTCAATGCCGACGCCGTGTAGGCCATTGTGTCTGTACCGTGTAAGATTACAAAACCTTGGTAGTCGTTATAGTAATTTTCAATTATGTTGGTTAGCTCGGTCCAAACCTCAGGAGACACATTTGAAGAATCGATAGGTTCTGGTAATGCCAAAAATGAAAGATTCAAGCCAAGGCGTTTTAACTCAGGAAGGTCATTTAGTATTTGTTCAAATTTGAAAGGTACCAAACTGCCAATTTTATGGTCAAAGACCATCCCCAAGGTTCCGCCGGTGTAAATAATAAGTACTTTAGCCGCATTGGTTTCAGCAGCATTTATATTTAGAATGGGATACTTAGTCATCGATTTCGTCTAAAAATAATGTATACGAGCCTTTTAGCTCTCTTTCTGCTTTTTGGTTATTTTGCTTGATTGCCAAAGCTATTCCTTTCTTAAAAGTTTGATCGGCTTTTTCATTTTCATTCAAAGAAAAAAAATGATTAGCGGCTGTGTAATAAACGGGCAAATAATCAGGAAATGCGTGCAAAACTTTTTCGAAAAGTTCTTTGGCTTCTTGCGGTTTTGTTTTTTGATATTCTAAACCCAGTGCATAGTGATTAAATGGGTCTTCTGGGTTCTGTGCTATTTCTTCTATTAAAAATTTTATTCTCTCTGCTTGCATACTAAACTGGTAGTTTCTACATTTGTAATTGTTATGCATGCATAACAATATTGCTTTAAAAAGCGTTAAAGAAATCAAAAGTAATCATATTAATTTAATTCGTTTATGAAAATACTAGTTTGTATATCAAGTGTACCAGACACCACATCTAAAGTATCTTTCGAAGCAGACAATACCGTGTTTAACAAAGCAGGCGTTCAGTATATTATCGGACCATACGATGATTACGCACTTGCCAGAGCTGTTGAACTTAAAGAAGCCAATGGTGGCACTGTTACGGTTTTGAACGTAGGAGGAGCTGATGCTGAACCACAAATAAGAAAAGCACTAGCAATAGGTGCTGACGATGCCGTAAGAATAGATGCAGAGCCTACAGATTCATATTTTGTGGCTTCAGAAATAGCCAATTATGCGAAAGATAAAGGTTTTGACCTGATATTAATGGGGAGAGAAACTACCGACTATAACTCAGGAGTAGTGCATGGCATGGTGGGAGAAATGTTGGGTTTACCTTCGTTTTCACCAGTTATGGAACTAACCGTTGACGGTTCGGCTGTTAAAATGTCGAGAGAAATAGAAGGTGGGAAAGAAAAAATAGAAACTACGCTCCCTGCGGTTTTTGGATGTCAAGAGCCTATCGCCGAATGGAAAATTCCAAACATGCGTGGTATCATGTCAGCCCGAACAAAACCTTTAAGTGTTATTCCAGCTTCTGGAGAAATTCTTACTTCGGTAGCCAACTACGAGTTGCCACCAGCGAAAGGTGCTTGTAAAATGATTGATGCCGATGATGCCGGTAGCTTAATTAAATTGCTACAAACAGAAGCGAAAGTATTGTAAAACCTTAAAAATCTTAAAAAAATGTCAGTTTTAATATATACAGAATTGTCTGAAGGACAATATAAGAAAACATCCATCGAGGCTATTTATTATGGTGCTCAGGTGGCAAAGCAACTTGGAGTTGATGCTAAAGTATTGGCAATCGGCGAGGCTACAGCTGATGCATTAGCCACTGCAGGTACATTTGGAGCTACTTCGGTACTTCATGCAAGTGGAGCAGACCTTGGCCAGCAAAACATTATGGCGTATGGCCAATTGGTAGTAGCAGCCGTAAAAGCCTCAGGTGCAACAGTAGTGGTTTCGGCTAAATCTTCTTTGGGGGATGCAGTTACAGCACGTGCGGCAGGAGCACTAAAAGCTGGACTAGTAAGTAACGTAGTTGAGTTGCCAGACACATCGGCAGGTTTTAGCGTAAAGAGAAGTATTTTTACGGGAAAAGCTTTCGCTCAAACCACCATTTCAAGTGATATTAAGTTTTTAGCAATAAAGAAAAACGTGGTTACTCCAGAAGAAAACGGAGCTCCTTGTGGCGTAGAGTCATTTAGTGCAGACGTGGCTTCGGCTTTGGCGAGTTCTAAAGTGACCGAAACTATCAAAGCGAGTGGAGCGGTTTCGCTTCCTGAAGCTGACCTTGTGGTTTCGGGCGGAAGAGGAATGAAAGGCCCTGACAGCTGGCAGCCATTATTAGACCTAGCGGAGGCTCTTGGAGCTGCTACTGCATGTTCTAAGCCAGTATCGGATCTTGACTGGAGACCTCACCACGAGCACGTGGGTCAAACTGGCGTAAAAGTGGCCCCAAATCTTTATATCGCTTGTGGTATATCGGGTGCTATTCAGCATTTGGCTGGTGTTAACTCATCTAAAGTTATCGTGGTGATAAACAAAGACCCAGAAGCACCTTTCTTTAAAGCCGCAGATTATGGAATTGTGGGTGACGTATTTGACGTATTACCGAAACTTACGGCTGCTGTAAAAGCAATGTAAATGAATTCGAAATAGCATAAAAAAACCTCCTTTGTGGAGGTTTTTTTGTGGATTTTTAAATCATTTAATAAGATTTTATCTGTATTGTTCGTTTTGATAAATAAAATTAATGTGCATTTTTATACTTTCACTAAAAGTATAAAATCCTAATTAGTTATATTGCAGTCTACTACCAGAAAGTTGTTTTAAGTAAAAATGAAGATAATAATTCGAGTATGTGTTTATTTGCTGTTCGCCCACTTGGCTTCTGCTCAAGAAGTAATATGGGCAAGTAAAATACTTGAGAAGTCATCTGAAACTGTAGACGAAATATATTCACCCAAACACCGTGCGGTTCAAATTTTAGGAAAGCCGAATGTGCTTCCTCAAACCATTTCATCGCCCTGCTCATGGAGGCCAACAGGTTCAAGTTTTGGGGAAGATTACATAAAAGTTGGATTCGAAAAACCCTTAAAAGTTAAGCAAGTAGTTATTGGTGAAACCGTTACACCTGGGGCTATTGGTCGTATATTTGGTTATACAAAATCTAACCAAGAGATTCTCTTATACGAAAACACCGAAGGGATTCCGCGTTTGAGTGGTAGACTTTGGAATGTAATGATACCCGAAACCTCAGAGGAAATTGTGGCGGTAAAGCTGTTAATTGTACATTCGCTCAATAAAGGCATTAAAGAATATGATGCCATCGGAATTTCAAATTCAAATTCCCCATTTGTAGCCAAAATAAATTTGGCCGAAAATATTCCTGCTGATTTAGAGAAAGAAAACTTAGGGCCAAACATCAATTCTAAATTTGGCGAAGTAGCACCTATCGTCTCTCCTGATGGTAAGTTTTTGTATTTCACTCGACTTAATCATCCTGATAATATAAAAGAAAGGGGCTCAAAAAACGATAAAACCAATGAGATAGCTCAAGATGTGTGGTTTTCTAAATTAAGTAAGTCTGGATTTTGGGAACCCGCAGAAAATATTGGAGAACCCATCAATAATGCTTCAAACAATGCCGCAGCTACTATTTCTGCTGATGGAAAAAGTCTCTATGTTTTAAATGTGTATTTGCCAAATGGTAAATACGTAGCAGGATTGTCAAAGTCTACCCTGAAAGGAAAAAAATGGGAACTTCCTAAGCAAATCGTCATTGAAGATTTTCAGGCTTTAGAAGTTTATGATGAAAAACTGAAGTCTAAAAAAACAGTTACCGAATACGCCATTAGCTCCGACGAAAGTTTTTTGGTTATGGGACTGAGAAGAACCGAATCTTATGGAGATAAAGACTTGTATGTTTCTAAAAAGAAAGGCGACGGCACGTATGGGAAACCAATAAACCTAGGTTCTATAATAAATTCAGCAGGAAACGAAGGCTCACCATTTTTGGCAGCAGACAATTACACCCTTTATTTTAATTCAAATGGTCATCCAGGTTATGGCGATGCTGATATTTATGTGTCTACAAGACTCGACGATTCATGGACAAACTGGTCGCAGCCGATAAATTTGGGTCCCAAAATAAACTCATTGGAGTGGGACGGATATATTACAATTCCAGCTTCGGGCGAATACGCTTATTTCAGTTCTTTAAAAAACTCTTTGGGGTCAGATGATATTTTTAAAGTCAAACTATTCCCTTCTATAAAGCCGCAAGTGGTGGCCTTGTTTGATTTTCAGTTCAAAGACAAAATCTCTGGTAAAGGTCTTAATCCAAAAATTACCTTACAAAATTTAAATGCAGGAGTCTCAAAAGACTCTGTAGAGAATATCGTGTGGTCCTATGATGAAGAACTAGAGGAATTTAAGAGTATTCTTACCGCAGGGAAGTCGTATATGTTAACGGCCACCATAGAAAACTACGGGGAGTTTAAACAAACCATTGATCTCAAAAAAGAAACAGTTTACAGAGAATTTAAAAAAGTTTATGAATTGATGCCGCTTATTAAGGGTCAAAAAATGGTTTTGAATAATTTGTTTTTTGATCAAGGTAAATATAAAATTAAGGATGAGTCCTTTGAGGAGCTAGAGAAAATAAAAAATCTGATGATGTCCAATCCAAATATGGAAATACTTCTTGAGGGACACACTGATAATCAGGGTGATATGTTGTTGAATATTAAATTGGCTGAAAATAGAGTTTTAGCCGTAAAAGATTATTTAACCAAAGATAACCTAATCTCGAAAGACAGAATCGCTATAAAATCGTGGGGGCCATACAAGCCCGTGGTCAGAAATTCATCAGAAGAAGCCCGAAAGAAAAATAGGAGAGTGGAGTTTACTATAACCAAAATGTAGTTAGCTTTGTGTATCCCTTCAGAAATATAAAAATCATTTATGCCTATTCGTTTACTTTTAGTTGTTCCATGCTACAATGAAGAAGAAATTCTTCAACTTACCAATTCTAGACTAAATGCCTATTTGCAGGAACTTTCTGATGCAGGAGAGATTAGTACTGAAAGCAAAATTTGCTATGTAAATGACGGAAGTAAAGATAAAACATGGCACTTAATAGAGGAACTTTCTGCCAAAAATCCACGAATATTAGGCATAAAATTATCCAAAAATTTCGGACATCAAAATGCTTTACTTGCAGGTTTGTTTTCTTTTAAAGACGAATATGACTGCTATGTAACCATAGACGCTGACCTCCAAGATGACATAAATGCCATAGGCGGAATGGTGGCCAAATACAAAGAAGGTGCTGCTGTAGTATATGGAGTTAGAGACGACCGGTCTGCAGATAGTTTCTTCAAAAGGTTTTCGGCGGAAGCATTTTATAAAATAATGCAAAAATTGGGTGTGCCCGTTGTTTTTAATCATGCTGATTTTAGATTGATAGATAATCAGGTTCTAAACGAATTTGAGAAATATAATGAGGTAAATATGTTTATTCGTGGTGTAATTCCCACCATTGGTTTTCACTCCGAAAAAGTATATTACAAACGATTAGAACGCGAAGCTGGCGAGTCAAAATATCCACTTAAAAAAATGGTGGTTTTTGCATGGAATGGCATCACCTCGTTTTCTACTGTTCCTATGAAAATTGTGCTTTGGTTCGGAATAATCAACTTTTTTGTAGCTGTAGCTATTGGTCTTTATGTGTTGATTTCTAAGTCATTGGGTCATACCGTTGCGGGTTGGACGTCCATCGTGCTGCCAATGGCATTTTTTAGTGGTTCTAATATGATTGCAATTGGTTTGATAGGCGAATATGTCGGGAAAATCTACCAAGAAGTAAAAGGCAGACCAAGGTATATTATTGAGAAAAAAATAGGAGGGAAGTGAAATGAACAGTCGCATAGTACTTTTTATTATTCTGATACTTGCCACTTTTTTGAGAGTGTATAAACTAGACGAAAGAGGTCCATTTACAGATGAGAAATTCACCCTCTTAAACGCAAACGGGTTTTGGGTAGGTGCTGCCAATCAGGAGGAAATAACCTCTAAAACATATTTTACGCCAGCAGACTTCTGGACATCAAAAGGAATAAATGACTACTTTGAGGCTATTGCTCATTCTGATTTTGGTACACATATAATTTATAATGGCGTAATCCATGTTTGGATGACTGTTTTTGGAAATTCAGACTTTGCCATTCGTTTACTCTCTGTTTTGTTTAACCTTCTGATGCTTTTTGTGGTTTACCGCCTTGTCAAAAGAGTCTTTAAGTCCGAAGTTCCCGCACTTATCTCAGTGTTTCTGTTGGCTTTAGAGCCGCTTAATATAGCACAAAGTCATATAGCAAGAAGTTATACACTTTCATTCTTGTTGGTAATTTTAGCCACAGATATATTTTTAAGACTTCTTGACTTTCGCACAAAACGGAAAACGCTTTTATTTTTTTTATATGCAGCTTTAATAGGAGCAAGTTTATTAAATCACTATTTGAATTTCTTAGTGCCTCTCAGTCACGCTATCGTGTTTTTGTTTGCAAGAAAAGACAAAAAACTATGGACAGGCTTTATCTCTGCCGGAGTTTTTTCTTGTGTGCTTATGTGGTGGTGGTTTACCAGTGGTGGAGGTCACCTTTCGATGAGTTTTTTGAAAGATAAAAACGAAAAGCATTTAGCCATGGCCCAAATGAAAGACAACCCACTTGGGAGTGCCATTCAGCTTAGTTCGCCCGAAGTTGTCATTAAAAAAACAATTAGCTTATTTCTGGACTCAAATACCCTCACAAACGGCATTTATCAAAATTTTAATGGAGTTAAAAACATGCTCATTTCGCTGTTTTTTGCTTTAGTGTTGGGCTTTTCGTTTATTTTTTACGAAAAAAACAAAAAGCAAGTCGCATTCTCTTTCATGTTTTTAGCTTTCAGCTTACTGGTTTATTTTAACACTTTGGCGTTTTCGTTTTTAATAACCTCGGTGTTTTATTATGCCTTATATTTTGGTTTTAAATACGTTATTAAAAACCTGAACTTCAAAGAACCCGTAATCAAAACAAGCTTAGTGTTCGTATGCCTTTTGATGCTCTTTTTACCCATATTTTTTGTGATTTATGATGCCTTCAAAAACGGTCATACCACTAGTTTAACTCACAGATATATTGGAGTGGCATCACCGTTTGTGGCTATTTTAATTGCCTTTGGGCTTTCGGAATTACTCGTGGCCAATAAAAGAGCCTTTGTTTTTATTAGTATTGTTTTTTTGTTGCAAATCCCTAATTTAGTGAGAGTGATTGGCGATTTTTACAAGGATCGGTCAAATAACTACGCCTTTTTTGTACCAGAAAGAATTAAGAATCCCTACAAAAGGATAGCAGAAAATTTAGAAAAAGTATACGCCAAAGGCGATACGGTACTTATTCCATCTTTTAACGGAGATGTATATTCCACTACTTTTGGTCTTAAAAATACGGTTACTTATACCGATGCCCAATATTTAAATTTATATTTGCCCAAAGATTCCAAAATCATAGAGAGGGTTGACCCTTCAGAACCAAATAAGTTTTTTATTAAAAAAGAAAACGGAGACAAAGTGCTACTCGCAGATTTGGAAGGATTAAAATTCAGATATTGATGAATATAAAAATTATTACGCCTGTATTTAATGACTGGGAAGCCCTCAAACTTCTCATGCAAAAGACAATGCAGGTTTTTAAAGATAAAAATCATACGCTTTCGTTTGTGGTGGTCAATGATTGCTCAAGTTTGCCCTATATTGCCGAAGATTTTAGAGATTTCGATATAGAAGTGGTGCATTTGATTAGCAATTTGAGTCACCAAAGGGCCATAGCTATCGGTATTTCGTATGTGGCAGACAAAGAAGATTATGACCTAGCGGTGGTGATGGATTCTGATGGAGAAGATCAGCCCGAGCATATTTTAGATTTGATTTCAAAGTCGGAGCAGGAGCCCAATAAAATTATATTTGCAAGAAGAAGTAAGCGTTCAGAGTCGTTTTTGTTTAAGCTTTTTTATGCCATTTACAAAATGGTTTTCAAGACCTTAACTGGTAATATTATTACGTTTGGTAACTTTAGTTTAATACCCAAAGCATATATTAAAAAACTCGCTCACGTTTCAGAAATTTGGAATAATTACCCTGGAGGCGTTATCCGCTCTCGGTTGGTTTTTGACTCTATTCCGCTTGATAGAGGTACGCGTTTGGCAGGGAAATCTAAGATGAATTTTACATCTTTGGTTCTACATGGCATGAGTGCTATATCTGTATTTTTAGATTTCACAGCGGTCCGAATTTTAATATTCGCAAGTATCATGATTTTCTCTTCGGTGGTGGGTTCCTGCATTGTTTTGTATTATAAATTTATATTAAACCAAGCTACACCTGGTTGGGCTTCCAGCCTTATTTTAGCGTTTTTTATAGTGTTCCTTCAAGGGTTTTTTATAAGTCTATTTATCCTTTTTATGGTTTTAAGTACAAGAAGGTATAACAGTTTTATTCCATATTTGGGCTATAAAAAATTCATTGATTATATAGATTAAGATATGGAAGAGCTTAGTTTTAGTGCGTATTTGTTACAAAAAAAAATAAACGAAGAGACTTTTTCCGCTTCTGAAAAAGCGATTTTTCTTGATTGGAAAACCTTGTTTGATCAAGTCCATCCCGATAGTTTTACTTTACAGAAGAAATTTCATATCAATAATATAAGGAGGAAATTTCCCCTTTCAAAAATAGAAAACTGACTTATATCATGTTTTTTAATGATATGCTTCGTTTTTATATCCTCCATTTAAAATCAACTTTGTGCTAGTAAAATCCGAAGTTAATGTCTGATTTGATAGTTCAAGACACCAAAGTTTCATGTTACCATTGTGGCAATGACTGCAATGAGCAAGATATTGTCGTTTCAGACAAGCATTTTTGCTGTAACGGCTGTTTGACGGTCTTCGAAATCTTGGAAGACAACCAGCTTTGTGGATATTATGATTTAAATCAAAATGCGGGAGTTAGCCTAAAAGCAAAATCATTTAAAGGCAAGTTTGATTATTTAAATGAAAAATCGGTTGTTAACGAAATACTAGATTACGAGGACGAAGGCCTCGCCAAAGTAATTTTCCATATTCCTTCCATTCACTGTAGTTCATGTGTTTGGCTGCTCGAAAACTTCCATAAAATTAGGTCAGGGGTATATTCTTCACGGCTAAATTTTGTAAAGAAAGAACTCGCAATAGATTTTGATCCCAAAGAAGTTAATTTAAAAGAAATAGTAGAGCTATTGGCCACATTGGGCTATGAGCCAAATATCAATTTAGACAGCAGCACTAAGAAAAAGAAAATTGATCCAGAAACGCATCGTTTATTACTCAAAATAGGAGTCGTAGGTTTTTGTTCTGGGAATATTATGCTTTTGAGCTTTCCCGAATATTTTAGTTTAAATCTTGAAAATGTAGTAGATGCTGGCTATCAGCGTTTTTTTCTTTATTTAAATTTTTTGCTTGCCATACCCGTGTTTTTGTATGGAGCTGAAGATTACCTAAAAGGTGCCTACAGGTCAATAAAAGAAAAGATATCTGATAAAAGTAGCGTTTTGAGTGTTGATATTCCCATTGCTATGGGTGTTGTGGCTCTTTTTGTAAGAAGCACTTACGAAACATTTATTCCGCACACTGCCGGCTACTGGGACAGCCTTGCTGGTTTAGTGCTGTTTTTGCTTTTGGGCAAATGGGTGCAGCAAACCACGTTTAGTTACCTTTCATTTGATAGAAATTATAAGTCATATTTCCCATTGGCAGTTAAAATGAAAGACGATTCATTTAAAAATGTCAAAGACCTAAAAAAAGGAGATTCTTATGTGACGCATCACCAAGAATTAGTGCCGGCAGACTCAATTTTGATTTCAGGAAATGCCTGGTTGGATTACAGTTTTGTGACTGGAGAGTCAACGCCCGTAAGAAAACATCAAGGAGATTTGATTTATGCTGGTGGGCGTCAAATGTCTGAACAAATTAGTTTAGAGGTTATCAAGCCAGTTTCTACAAGTTACCTAACCCAGCTGTGGAACAACGAAAGTTTTATTAAAGAGAAAAATCTAAAAACTACGGCATTGGCAGATGCTTTTAGTAAATATTTCACTATTGTAACCATAACTATTAGTGCTTTGGCGGGTGTTTATTGGCAGTTACACGACCCAAGTTTAGTGTGGCCTACCATCACCGCAGTTTTAATGGTGGCTTGTCCATGTGCACTTACGCTTTCGTTGCCGTTTACCATGAGTACCACTATGAGTATTTTTGGGAAAAATAAATTCTTCGTTAAAAATCAACAAGTTATACCCCTTTTAACTGAAATTGATTCTATAGTTTTTGATAAAACGGGTACCTTGACCGAAAGTGGAAAAGAACAGATTTTGTTTAAAGGCACAGCTTTAAGTACCTCACAAAAGAAAATGATATTTGGATTGTGTAATGCCTCCGTTCACCCTTTGAGCAAAGCAATTGCAAAGCATTTAAATGGCGTTGGAAAAGTGGAAGTTGATTATTTTTTCGAAGTAAAAGGTAAAGGAATAGAAGGAATTGTAAATCAAAATAACATTAAAATAGGAAGTGCTGACTTTTTAGATATTCAAGATAATTCTCCGAAAGAAACCAAAGTATTTGTAGCCATAAATGGAGAATTGTTGGGGTATTTTAGCCTCGTGGCGGTGTTTAGAAATAAATGGGAGCAGCTTTTGACTACACTAAAAAGTAGTTTTAATATTCATCTTTTAACTGGCGATTCTGACCAAAGTAAAGCTGTGTTAAAGCCATATTTTGCTGATAATATGAAATTTGAACAAAAGCCACAGCAAAAGTTAGATTATGTTAGAACCCTGAAATCAGAAGGGCATAAAGTGCTGATGGTTGGAGATGGACTTAATGATGCAGGAGCACTCAGAGAAGCACAAGTTGGCATTGCTCTTACTGAGGACGTTCAGGCTTTTTCGCCTGCTTGTGATGCAATTTTAGACGCCAAAGAATTTGTGAATATCGGGAAATACATAGATTTTAGTAAACAAGCCATTAAGATTGTAAAAATTAGCTTTTTACTTTCGGTGGTATATAACATCATGGGCATATCTTGGGCTGTGACCGGAAATCTAAGTCCTGTGGTGGCTGCTATCTTTATGCCTTTGAGTAGCATGTCTGTGGTTTTGTTTGCAGTTGGTTTGACGCTATTGTTGGCCAAAACAAAAAAAATGATTTAAAATGGAAGTAATAATCTTATTAGTAATATTGGCCATTGCTGTGGCGGGTAGTTTTTTGGTAGCGTTTTTCTGGGCTACAAAAGACGGTCAGTTTGACGATACATTTTCGCCAGCTGTCCGAATCTTAATGGACAATGAACCCACTGAGAAGGTAAAAAAAAATCAAAGAAGCTGAAAAGCGATTCCAATCAAGTAGAGTTATAATACTCTTTCAGATAAAGGTGGTTGCATTGTGGCCACCTTTACTTATTTACTTTTGTTTTTTATACATTACCATTTTTGAGATATAAATCATTTGCATTAACTTGCATCATATTTTTTAATACAAACTAAAAACCGGACAAAAAATGAATTTTCCAGCAGACCTAAAGTATACCGCAGAGCACGAATGGATTAAAGTAGTGGAAGGCAATATCGCCTTGATAGGAGTTACAGATTTTGCTCAAAGTGAATTAGGTGATATCGTTTTTGTGGAAATAGAAACAGAAGGTGAAGAACTAGCTGAAAATGAAATTTTTGGTTCAGTTGAAGCCGTTAAAACTGTTTCTGACTTGTTTTTGCCAGTAGCGGGTAAAGTTTTAGAAGTTAACACCAAATTGGCAGACGAGCCAGAATTGGTTAACAACGACCCGTATAATGAAGGTTGGATGATCAAAATGGAAGTTGCTAATATCGCAGACTTAGACGGTTTGTTATCAGTAGATGCATACAAAACTTTGATAGGTCATTGAAAATGAAAACAACGCTGTCATTAAGTTTTAATTTTAAATATTTAAGAAACACCGTTACGTTTTAAGTCAATAATATTTATAGCCCTTATGGGCTTTTTTTTTGGATAAATAATGAAAATTTTAATTAAAAAAGCTCTTATTATCTGTGCCCACTCCTCGTTTAACAACAAAACGATGGACATTTTGGTGTCGGATGGAATTATTGCAAATATTTCTGAAAATATAGATTCGGACTCAGAAACTGAGATTTGGGAGTTTAATAATTCTCATGTTTCTATTGGTTGGTTAGACTTTAGTTTACACCTAAAAGACCCCGGTACCGAGTGGTTAGAAACCTTAGATTCTATGCAGTCTGCTGCTTTAGCGGGTGGCTTTACGGAGGTTGTTGGTTTTCCTAACACCCATCCCGTAATCCAGACCAAGGAGTCTATGGGGTATTTTAAGAATTTTTCGGATCGAAATTTATTGCAGATTCATAATTTTGCGGCCATCACCAAAAACTGTGAAGGCAATGACTTTACTGACATGATGGACCTACATCATCATGGTGCGGTGGGCTTTAGTGATGGCAATCACGCTTTGCAAAATGCCGATATCTTGCTGAAATCACTTCAATATTTGCATGCTCTAAACACTCTTTTGGTTACCAAGCCCGAAGACAAATACTTGAGTATGTTTGGTCAAATGCATGAAGGCCTTCAAAGTACACTTTTGGGACTTAAAGGAATACCTTCAGCTTCAGAAGAAATCATGATTATGCGTGATTTGAAATTATTAAAATATGCAAATCTAAGCTCAGAAACGCCAATACTGCATTTTTCTACGATATCTACGGCCGAGTCAGTTGAGCTTATCAGAAAAGCAAAGGCAGACGGACTACCAGTTAGCTGTGATATATCAGCCAATCAATTGGCTTTTTTAGATACTGACCTTGCAGGGTTTGATACTAACCTAAAATCTAAACCACCATACAGAGCCGCCTCTGACAGAGAGGCTCTAAAAGCAGGCTTAGCAGACGGAACCATAGATACTATTTGCACGGACCATAACCCGCTAAATGAAGAGTTGAAAAACTTGGAGTTTGATTTGGCAGACTTTGGGGCTATCGGATTGCAAACGGCATTTGGAGCAATTAATACGCATAGCGAATTAGGGCTTTCGACTTTAATAGAAAAGCTTACGGTTAGCAATAGAAAACTATTGAGGCAGCCTTTGCCGAACATCGAAGTAGGCCAAAAAGCGAACCTAACGGTTTTTGACCCAACTTTGAATTATGTTTTTAAAGAAAAAGATATTGTATCTTTGAGTAAAAATAGTCCTTTTATAGAGAAAGAACTTAAAGGAAAAGCACTTGGTGTACTTAATAACAAGCAAGCTTTTAAAAATAAATAAATGAAAAAAGAGATTATTATCTATTCCTTAATATTTGGAAGTTTAGCCGGTATTGGTTGTTTTTTGTTTTTTATTGGCATGTACAATATCAAGTTTAATCCCTTGAGTTTTACTAGGCCAAGTATTGGAATCAATATTATACTTATTTGGGCTGCTATCTGGTATTTCAAAAGAAATCATGGAGGTTTCATCCACTTTTACGAAGGCTTTTCGATTGGTTTTTTGACAAATATTATAGGAGCATTTGTTTCAGGGGTATTGGTTTATTTATTTATTGAATTTTATGATTATACGCCTTTTACTACGTGGGTAATAGAAGGTAAGGCGTTAATGCTCAAAGAGAAAGAAACCTTCAGTAAAATATTAAACGATGAGACCTTCAGAAAGCAAATGTTGTCTTTTGATAGTTTAAAACCATATCAGATTATCTTGGATGACCTGATGTTTAAACAAATAGCTATAGTGCCAATAAGTTTACTAAGTATGGCTTTGCGGAAATTATCTAACTAATTAACCCTTATAAAATTATGGAAAAAGTATCATCAGCTAGAATTGCCCTTAAGTGGGGCGTTATTTATGGAATAGTAAGTATAGTTTTAACTACTATTTTGTACAATACGGAGCTTTGGCAAAACAAAACCCTATCATTTTTATTGAGCACCTTGTTTTTCTTCGGTGTGTTGTATTTGTCAATGAAAGAATTTAGAACCCTAAATGGCGGTTTTATGTCATTTAAGGAAGGTTTGGGCTTAGGCACACTAACTATTACAGCGGGAGGGATCATTAGTTTATTCTTTGATTTCTTTTATAAAAAATTCATCGATACCAATATCCTCAATCTTCAAAACGAAATGATTTTGGAACAATACGAGAAAATGGGGATGTCGGAAGAGCAAATAGACGCAGCCATGCAAAGAGTAGAGTCGATGAACAATTCGGGCTTAACTTTTATTGGTGGTATGCTATTTATCGTTCTTTTTGGGTTTTTATGCTCACTTATTATGTCTGCAGTTATGAAAAAAGACAAACCAGTTTTTTCTTAAAAAATATTTTATGTTAAGCATTTTCAAAAAAGAAGTTTCCACTTTCTTTAATTCTTTAATAGGCTACATCGTAATCGCCGTTTTTTTATTGCTTACAAGCTTGGTAGTTTGGATTTACCCAGATACCAACATTATGGATTATGGCTTTGCAGAAATGGACGTTTTCTTTAACTATTGTCCATATATACTCATATTTTTGGTATCGGCCATAACCATGCGGATGTTTTCAGAAGAAGAAAAATCAGGGACCTTGGAGTTGTTATTAACCAAACCTGTAAAGCTTATCGATATTATTTTAGGCAAGTATTTCGCTGCATTGTGGATCATAGTTTTGGCTATAGCCCCCACTTTAGTGTACTATTTTTCTATTTATTATTTAGGTAATCCAAAAGGAAATATCGATTCGGCATCTGTAGTAGGTTCGTATTTTGGTTTAATTTTGCTTGCTGCAGCATTTGCTGCCATCGGAATTTTCACTTCTTCTATTACCAAAAATCAAGTTATTGCCTTTATTTCAGCTGCCATATTGTGTTATTTTGCCTTTGATGGTTTTGCTCAGTTAGCCTCGCTTTTTAGTGGTTCATTCGGATATTTCCTTTCTTATTTTAGTTTAGATTTTCATTTTGATGCCTTGGGTAAAGGATTATTAGATTCAAGAAATCTTATTTATTTATTAAGTTTCAGTTTTGTTTTTATCTTTATGACATATAACAGTCTAAACAGAAAAAGACAATGAAAACATACCCTATTTATGAGATAAATGCGTTTTCAGAAAAAGCATTTGGTGGAAATCCGGCAGCTGTAATGCCACTAGAGGAATGGTTGCCAGATGAGATCTTACATAAATTAGCCGAGCAGAATAACCTTTCTGAAACGGCTTTTTTTGTGCCTACTTCTGATGGTTTTCATATCAGGTGGTTTACACCAAAAGTAGAAGTTGACCTTTGCGGGCATGCTACTTTAGCTACAGCCTATTATTTATTTAATATAAAAGGTATAGAAAAAGAAGAAATTCACTTTGAATCAAGAAGTGGGCTTTTGACTGTTTTCAAACAAAAAGATAAAATTAATTTAGATTTTCCAGCTGCCGAAATAAGTCCGTGTGAACCCATTTTTGAAATGGAGTCTGGGTTGAAAAAATCTCCGATCGCTTGGTTTAAAGGTAAAACAGATTATCTGTTAGTGTTTGATAGCGAAGAAACTATTTTAAGTCTAAATCCAGATTTCGAAAAGCTTAAATCGTTAGAGGCGAGAGGAATAATTGTTACAGCCGAATCTTCTAAGTTTAACGTTGATTTTGTATCTCGTTTTTTTGCTCCGCGAGTAGGTATCAATGAAGACCCAGTAACCGGTTCAGCACACACAAACTTGATACCCTATTGGGCCACAGAGTTAGGAAAATCTAAGCTCGAAGCCTTGCAAGTTTCGGCAAGAGGCGGGCAACTTTCATGCGAACTAAAAGGCAATAGAGTGTTAATTGGTGGATTTGCCAATCTTTATTTGAAAGGGGAAGTGTGTTTTTGAAACACCATAACTACAATTTGTTGATTTTCAGTCATTTTTTTTAAGTTATTTTGCAAAATACTTGACATCCGCTATGCGGATGTTGTACCTTTGCATCCCGGCAAACATAATATAGACCAACCACCTTATTATTTTTTAGAATATTCTAATGTTTTAGACTATTCTTTTCGGAGAAATATTTTATCACGTATTCTATAAATTCTCTTTATGAAATTATCTGCATTCAAGTTTGATTTACCCCATAGTTTAATAGCCCAATACCCTTCTGAAGAACGAGATGGTGCTAGAATGATGGTTTTACACCGTAAAACAGGTAAGATTGAACATAAAATGTTTACCGACATCGTAGACTATTTTGGTGAAGACGATGTAATGGTGGCAAATAATACAAAAGTTTTTCCTGCTAGACTATATGGCTCAAAAGAGAAAACAGGAGCCAAAATCGAAGTCTTTTTACTTAGAGAATTAAACCGTGAAATGCGTCTTTGGGACGTATTGGTTGATCCTGCTCGTAAAATCAGAGTTGGAAATAAATTATATTTTGGAGACAGCGACCTTGTAGCTGAAGTAATCGATAACACTACTTCAAGAGGTAGAACCATCCGTTTCTTATTTGATGGAAATCACGAAGAAATGATGGAGGCTATTTACGAACTTGGAGAAACGCCAATACCTAAAGACGTGCTTCAAAGAGAAGTTGTTGACGCTGACGCTGAGCGTTTTCAGACTATTTTCGCTGAAAATGAAGGTGCTGTTGCTGCACCAACTGCGGGGATTCACTTTACAAAAAATATTGTAAGAAGAATGGAAATTAACGGTGTTGATTTCGCTCCAATTACAATGCATATTGGTATCGGTACTTTTAGACAAGTAGAGGTTGAAGATTTAACGAAACACAAGACTGACTCGGAGAATTTCTTTATTCCTGAAGAAACTTGTACAGTAGTTAATCAGGCTTTAGATAACAACAAAAGAATCTGTGCAATCGGTAGTACTGCATTAAGAGCAATGGAATCTTCGGTTTCTGCTGGAGATAGACTAAAAGCGATTGATAATTCTTGGACGGATAAGTTTATTTTCCCTCCATACGATTTCAAAATCACCAATGCTCTTCTTACTAACTTCCATTTGCCTGAGTCTATCTTGCTTATGACCACTTGTGCATTTGGTGGATATGAGACTATCACAGAAGCTTACCAAGTGGCTATTAAAGAAAAATACAAGTTTTTCACCTATGGCGATGTAATGTTAATCATCTAAGGTTTTGCGGTAATACTTTAAAATACAGATTTTAGAAATTATATTTGGAGTGTCGGGTCAAAAGCCCGACACTTTTTTTATGAAATATTCCATAATAGTAGCAGGTGGGTCTGGTAGTAGAATGAAATCCGACATGCCGAAGCAGTTTCTCAGTATTGCTGGCAAGCCAATAATCATCATCACGCTTGAGAAATTTTTAAGTGTAAAAGACAATACCGTCATTTTGGTTTTACCCAAAAATTTATTTGATTATTGGGAGAATCTGAAAAGCGGTTTTAGTAAAGATATTCAAAACGTTCAGGTGGTAGAAGGAGGCAAAACCCGATTTCAGTCAGTTAAAAATGGACTAAAAGCTATTACAGCTGATGATGGTTTGGTGGCTGTTCACGATGCCGTTAGGCCTTTTGTATCCGTTGAGACTATCGAAAAGACATTTGAGACCGCACTGCAATTACAGTCGGCAGTTGTGTATGTAGATTCGAAAGACTCCATCAGAATGCTAACCACAAATGGTAACGAAGCAGTAGATAGATCAAAAATTAAAATTATTCAAACACCGCAAACGTTTGACCTTAAACTCTTAAAAGAAGCTTATCTTTTGGAAGAAAAGAGCACTTTTACAGACGATGCGAGTGTTTTTGAAGACTTCGGTAAAACCATACATTTGGTAGAAGGTGATTATTCCAATATTAAAATCACTACACCGGAAGACATCGCTTTGGCGGAGTTTTTAATGACTTTTTAAAAAAAAACTTTAACCTAAATATGATATCCAAAAAAGTAATAGTAGCCTCCAAAAATCCAGTTAAAGTAAATGCCGCCAAAGAGGGTTTTGAGCAGATGTTTAAAAACATAACTTTTGAGGTAGAAGGCAAAAGTATTCCGTCTGGCGTAAGTGATCAGCCGATGGGTTCTGAGGAGACTTTTTTAGGAGCTTTTAATAGAGCTACCAATGCCAGAATAGATTTCCCTAATGCAGATTTTTGGATAGGCATAGAAGGTGGAAATATTAAACATTCTGAAACTGAAATGGAAGCAATGGCATGGGTAGTGGTTTTGGATAATCATAAAGTAGGAAAAGCTAGAACCGCTGGGTTTTATTTGCCACTAAAGACTATTTCCCTCATAAATCAAGGGTATGAACTGGGTGATGCAGACGAGATTGTTTTTGGTTTAAAAAACACAAAACAAGCCATGGGCTCCACAGGTTTACTTACAGATAATGCCATAGATAGAACCTCATATTATGTGCAAGCCGTTATTCTAGCTTTAATTCCTTTTTTAAAAACCGACCTATATTAAATGAAACGATTAGCTCTGTCTGAATATGTAGCTGGTATCAAAAACCATGATAGAACCATACTCGGTAGGGCTATAACTTTGATTGAAAGTAAGAATGTTTCGGATAGACTTTTAGCTCAAAAGCTCATTACCGAGATATTGCCACTAACTGGAAATAGTTTCAGATTGGGCATCACAGGTGCACCTGGCGTGGGCAAAAGCACATTTATAGATGGCTTTGGCTCACATATTTTATCTCAAGGTAAAAAACTCGCAGTCTTGGCTATTGATCCTTCAAGTAAAGTGTCTGGTGGAAGCATTTTGGGTGATAAAACTCGGATGGAAAGCCTTGCAAATGATAAACGAGCGTTTATAAGGCCAAGTCCAGCAGGAGATTCGCTTGGAGGAGTGGCACAAAATACCCTCGAGACGCTTTTGCTATGTGAGGCAGCTGGCTTTGATTTTGTGATAGTAGAAACAGTAGGGGTAGGTCAATCCGAAACTATCGTGAAAGACATTACCGATTATATGATGTTTTTGACAATTTCGGGTGCTGGTGACGAACTTCAAGGAATAAAACGAGGCATCATGGAAATGATAGACATGGTGGTTATCAACAAGTCCGATCAGGTTTCAGAGAAAGAACTGTCTCGTTTAATTTCCAATATTAATTACGCCTTACATCTTTTTCCGGCCAAAGATTCTAACTTTACAGTTGGAGCTTTTACGTGCTCGGCTTTAAATAAAACAGGCTTTGATTCGATTTACGAGGAATTGGAAAAATATAAATCTAAAACAGAGGCTTTGGGATATTTTAAAGAAAATAGAAATAATCAACAAAAAGCTTGGTTTAGGAGGCTAACGGAGACCAAAATATTGGAATATTATTTAAATAATACAGAACTACAAAAACTAATTTCAGATTTTGAAAAGGATATTTTAAGTTTGAAAGTGGGACCTATGGAGGCTGCCCAATCCATATTGGACTTTATTAAAAAATAACAAGTTTAAAACAAGGTGCAACTCTTACATAATTAAGTTTTTGTATCCTTATTTAAACCGGTTTCGTTTTACAACTTATATCTATTATTTAAATTCTGTTTTGAAAGATTTTAATCGTGTGATTCGTCTTCTAATTTAACTAATTTAACATTTACAGAATAAATCAGAGGGCTTTACTTCCTAATGATTAAGAATAAATTGATTATTTTTGTGTTTTAAAAATAATGACCCTCTAAATGTCTAAAAAAACAAAAAGATTCAGTAATTTTTGGAAGAATATTGCAGAACTTATCCTCAATCATAGAATTAAATGGCTAAGCGGAATTGGAATAATTACGCTTTTTATGGGCTATCAAATTACGCAGTTAGAACTCTCTTACGAACTTCCTAAAATTTTGCCTCAAAACGACGAAAGTTTTCAATTATACGAAGACTTTAAGGCCCGTTATGGAGAAGACGGAAACGTAATGGTGATTGCTTTTAAATCGAAAAAAGTAAATGATTTAGCTACCTACAATGCCTGGTATTCACTTTCGAAAGAAATAAAAGGTATCAAAGGAATTAAAAATGTACTTTCGATTGCCAACCTTTTTGAAGTAGTTAAAAATGATTCTGTTAAAAAGTTTGATTTTAAGCCAGTTGTGGCCGAAATGCCAAAAACTCAGGTAGAACTAGATTCCATTTTTAAGAAAATAAGCCGATTGCCATTTTATGATGGGTTCGTTTATAACTTAGACGCTCAACTTATGGCGGTTACATTTGACCAAACCATGCTCAACAGTAAGGATAGAATTACGCTGAGTATCAAGGTAAAAGAGGCTGGCGAAAGGTTTGGAGAAAAGCAGCAAATTAAAATGCACTATTCGGGCATGCCTTATATCAGAACGAATTTCATGTCTAAAGTTAGAGATGAGCTGAGCATGTTTATGGTTTTGGCTTTTTTGGTGACCACGTTTATACTTTATTTATTTTTCAGATCATTCAGAGTGGTGTTTTATGCCACTATGGTGGTGCTTATTTCGGTGCTTTGGTCTGTAGGGTTCATAGCCCTGTTTGGCTATAAAATCTCTATTCTTACAGGTCTTATTCCACCATTGATTATTGTAATCGGTATTCCAAACTCTATATTTCTTATAAACAAATATCAAGAAGAATATCTGAAAGTTAAAAACAAAGTAAAAGCTCTAAGCATTTCGATAGAAAAAATCGGAAAAACGACCTTTATTGCCAACTTGACCACGTTTATCGGATTTTTTGTGTTTTACTTCACTGGTAGTCCTTTACTTTTAGAGTTTGGTTTGGTAGCGGCTGTTTGTGTTATGGCAACATGGGCCATTTCCCTCATTTTAATTCCGACCATTTTTAGTTACGTTTCAGAGCCGAAGGAAAAGCATGTAAGACACCTAGAAAATAAGAAAATTTCCAATTTTTTACAAAAAGTGGACTATGTAGTTCACCATAAACGCAACCTAGTATATACTGTTGTATTTGCTTTGGTAGTAGTAGCCGTGATAGGTGCATTTAAAATAAACGCTATTGGCTATGTTGTAGATGATCTTCCAGAAAAAGACCCTATTTATACTGATTTGAAATTTATCGAAGATAATTTTCATGGCGTAGTGCCTTTTGAGGTTAGCATTGATTCAAAAGAAAAAGATGGTGTTTTCAATCCGAAATTATTAACTCAAATTCGTCTGCTTCAGAGAGAGTTCGCCAAATATCCTGAATTTACTAAGCCACTTTCTATTGTAGAAGGTCTAAAGTTTATCTACCAAGGATATAGGGGAGGAGATCCCAAATATTATAGAGTTCCGCCTGCTTTGGAGCTGCAAAAACTTGCCGAATACACCCAAGATGTGAAAGGCAAAGAGAATATGTTTTCAGCCTTTATTGACTCTACAAAAAGATATACGCGAGTAAGTTTCCAAAGTACCGATGTGGGTACGGTTCGTATGCGAGAAATGTTTACAGCCTTACAAGCAAAAGCAGATACCATTTTTAATTTTGATAAATCATCAAACGAATGGAAGCCTACCGAAAAGCAAGTGGATGTAAAATTGACAGGAAATGGAGTGGTATTTACAAAGGGCAATGACTATTTATTGGGTAACTTGAGAGACAGTACTATTCTGGCCATTCTATTAGTTTCCTTGGTTATGGCCACCCAGTTTTTGAGTTACCGAACCGTCTTGATTTCAACAATTCCGAGTATAATTCCATTGATAATTACTGCTGGTATTATGGGATATTTTGGAATTCCGCTTAAGCCTTCCACTACCTTGATTTTCAGTATAGCATTTGGAATAGCCTCAGACGGAACTATTTATTTCCTAACTAAATATAAAGAAGAGATCGAAAAAGGACATACCATATCAGAATCGGTTTCGAATACCATTAAGTTTACGGGAATCAGTATGTTTTATACGGCCATAATCTTGTTCTTCGGTTTTGGTATATTTGTTGCTTCAGGCTTCAAAGGAACCGTATTTTTAGGCTTATTGGTTTCTATTACGTTGTTGATTGGTATGGTTTCTAATCTTATTTTGTTGCCTTGTTTCTTAATGACGCTTGACAAAAGACAGACAATGAAAGAGCTTCGTAAGAATGCCTAAATATTGATAAAAACTTAAAGACTACGTTTGCCTTCGGGTTTAGCAAAAGGTAAACGTAGTTTAATATAACCAACACAATTTTCAGAAAAATAAAACAAAAACACTTCTATTTGATTTTAAGAGAATAAACTTAATCTTATTTTAATTCACTGACATTCGTTTCATTCTCTTTTTCCGTATATTCAAATAATTATGTAATATTGAATTATTATTTTCAAAATATCCTTCCCGCTTTATTTCAATTTTTTGCAGTAAAAGTGTGAATTTTTTTAATCCGTCTTTTTACTAAAAGACATAAACTTTTTTTTATGCATAAATTTCTAAAATCGCTTTTATTCACTTTTGCTGTGAGTTCCTTGTTTGTGTCTTGTTCAAAAGACGCTGTAGAAAAGAAAAATTTTATCGCTTATGATGGGGTAGAATATCCACTGACTAAGGCCTATTTTGAAGGGTATGGCCAAGATCAACCAAATGAGGGATACCTTATTGATGCATATTTTTTTTCTGAAGGTATAAACGTTATTGGAGCTAACCCTAATAAAATAGATTCATTATCTGGTAGTGGTACTGTAGTTTATCTTGAATTATTTTCAAATATAAAAGACCTTTTAGAGAAAGGAGACTATATATATGATGCAAATCAAACTTACCTATCTAATACATTTGATTTTGGACTAGTTGGTTTAAATTTTGATTTAAATAATGGAAATGGTTCTGTTTTTGATATTTCGGGCGGTAAAGTATCTGTAAAAACAAGCGGCACAAGTTATGAAATCACATTTGATTTGACCGAAAGTGGCGGTAAGAAAATAACAGGAAGCTACTCAGGAGAGGTTAAATACCAGGCGTATTCAGCAATTAATAATAAAGGAGTTGCTAAGAAATCAAATCATGTTTCAGATGAAATCAGATAAGTATTAATTAAACTCCACAAAAAAAGGATTGAGCTCACTCAATTCTTTTTTTATGCCTAATCTACAGTTTCTAGTTTCAAAGCCCAACCTATTTTAAAGGATAACGTTTATTTTTAAGCATTTAAATATCCTTGAAAAACGTAATTCGATATTAAATCATTAATCGGATAAGTTGAATTTGGCGTTAACTCCGAATATAGCCGAACTCCTTTCGAATGAAAGGGAGGTAAAAGGCGAGTTGACCATTTTTTCCCAATACATACCCATGTTAATTCTTTTGTTAATTTGGTATTGCACCTGCGGTCTGATCTGCAAGTTGTAGTTTCCTTGAATAGGTACGACATCACCGTCTAGCCTTCTTTGTAAGGCTTTTATGTCTCTGCTTGTAAAGTCTAATCTAAAGTTTAGATCATTTTTTAGTACTATAAAATTGCCGTCTTTTTTACGGAGAGGAAGTTTTACATTATTCTTTTTATAGCCTACACCAAATACGTAGTCGTTTGAGTTGTATTCAGCCACCATCGCGTTTGATAGGTTTAGGGCCGCTCTTCTTTCTTTGTTCCAGTTAAATGAACCCGTGAAGTTTCTTTTTGTGGTAAACTGCATTCCCAAAAGGGGTGAAAATTTCTCTTCCATACTGATAGTACTCATGATAAACGTGGGAGCAAACAACGAGGTACTGCCTAAATACGGAATTGTACCGTAGTTTTGAACGGTTTTGTTTCCAAGCGGATAATCTCTTATTAACAAATTAAGCACTTGCGAGCCATATTCTAAAGAGGATGTGAAGTTTCCAACACTATACGTTGAAAAGTATTGGTGACTCAAGGTTATGGAATTAAATAAACGCTTAAAGACAGGCAATTTCTCTAATCCTTGATAGTCAATTCGCCAGTTTGGCATAGGAAATGCTAAAAATGGATTGAAAGTATTAGAACCTCTTTTTGCTGATTTCTCGAAAATCTTATCGAGTGACTGCCCACTGTATGCTGAGAAAAACGCCGGTATCAGTACATCTTGTGAATTTAAATCATATTTTCCTAAAAGCTGACCTTCTGGCGTTTGATTTAGTTTGTTTAGTCGGTCTAATACTTTCTGTCTATTTGCCACCATGTTGTCAAATATATCGTATTGGTAAAGTGTAAGTGAGTCATTGCTCATTTTCTTAAAACCAGTTTTAAACGACCAGAATGACATAGAGAAGTTACCGTTTCTCACTGGATTGAGCGTAGTGAATGCCCCTCCGACAGTTTCAGGACGGTACATTTCTTGATAGCTATCACCTCTACTCAAATGTCCTTTTATCTGCATCCTGAAGCCTTTAAATGGCTCAAGGCTTGTGCCAAAGTCAAACTTTACACCACGTGTTTGGGTAAACGGATTATTCTGAATAATACTTTCTGAAAGCCAATTTCGCTGGGCGGCTTGTTTGTGAATATTCCTATTCTGGCTTCCCATCACAAACTCTAAACCAGGAGCGAAACCATTTTTAGAATCTAAACCAAAGAAAGTAGGAGAGGGCAAGAAACCCGGTAAAAGTGTGGTCTCAAAAAGACTGTAATTAAAGTTTATACCTCTAACGGTCATCAAAACTCTCGTAAGGGTTTTGGTAACGCTGGTAGACTGAAGTTTTATTTCATCCTCAACCCCTGGAGCTCTAGTAAATCGCTGAACAGGCGGATTGGGAGAATTGGCAAATCTCAAAAATTTAAGTTTGTTATAAAGCCTAACCAAGTCCACTTGTCCGGCAATAGACGTTTCACGTCCGTTTTCTAACATGTTACCAAATGCAGCTCCGTTTTCGTCTTTTATTTGGAATGAACCTGCCGTATAACCATAGTTATTATTAAATCTGGCATCTGCTTTTATCCAATCTAAAAGGAAAAACTTATCGAATGGTAATCGATAGGTGGCTTGCATTTTTTGCTTGTAATTTTTGGCTCTACCCAAAGTCGTCAATCCGTCAATAAATCTAATTTCTTCATTCGTGATTTCATTGATGTCGTCTTGAATTGAGCTCATTTGAGCGTTGTAGGTAAATACCACAGCTTTTGTCAAATTCCATTGGGCGTCGTAGGCTCTATTACCTAAGAAATACTTAATAACGTTAGGCGAAATATCACTTATACCTAAGTCTGAGTTTCTGTATTGTGTTTTTATGTATGATCTGTCATAGTCTGTTCTAAACGCCAACAAAGTAGGCACTGGCGAAAGATTGAAGTCTTTGATCCACCTGGTGGTTGGCTTACTGAGTTTTTTAGAATTTTTAAATGGCTCCCATGTAAATCCTTTTGGCTGGTATTGATATCCAAGCGAAGCTCTGTTTTGTGTTTGAAGGTATTCCTGAATTACGACATTTCTACGAGTTGTTTGATTTTGAGAATATGAAAAAGTGAAATTTTCAATATCATAAAAGTGGGTTTTGCCACCTACTTTTGTTCTCATTTTTCTAACATTCGTAAAATTGAAACCTTTGGTTACCGCATCTTCCTCTACTATTTCTTTGGTAAGGTTTTGTTGAAAGAGTCCTTTGTTTGCTAAGGCGTCTGCAAGTTTAATGTCAGGGTCAAGGGGGTTAAATGTAGGCGTGATTTTTTGATGATCATAATTTACAAATAGCGGAATACTTAAGCCCCATTTCATTGGGAAAAACTTATCGATAAGTATATTTGAAGCTATTCCAAAGCCTTGTGATACCTCTCTCGATCGTGAAGATATTCGGTCTTGAACGCCGCCAAAGCCGTAGTTTTTAAAACTACCGTTTATCATTACGGTTGCCACATCGGCTAGTTTTATATCTGCTGATAAAATCCCCGCTTCACCCGCTTCTTCGTCAAACTTAAAGGCTCGCATCTCATCCATCCATACAGTAAAGTCACGCCCGATGTTTTTGTTTATGGTGTCGTTGTTTTTAACACCCATCATCATCGTCAGTACATTACTTAAGTCAGGATTACCTATTACTGATATTTTATATTGTCTAGTTATAACTTCTTCGTCGTTGATAGAAGTAGTACCTGTGCCTGATGCTGTACCTATTATGTCGATGAGTTTATCGCCGCCATATTTTTGAGTTAATGGAAATGATGTACGGTTACGCTCAAGTTTAACATTTCTTAAAACTTCAAAAGGAATATCTAGTTCGTTTTCTTTGGGCCAAACTGTAAATGGATCAGAAGAGCCATTTGTGGTTGTTTTTAGGTTTGGAATCTCTATTTCATAGTAGTTGTTTTTTAAATCCGTACCTATTCTTAAAAACACCGATGCCACTTTGTCTTCGTTAAATTTATTTTGAGCATGAATAAACATTTTAAGGCGTTTATACATGTTGAGGTCTAGTTTTGTGTTTTTAAATACCGCTCGGCTTTGGCCACCTTTTAGGTTTTCTACTGAAAGGCTTAGCGACTGCTCGTTAAATTGCATTACAGCTTGTGAAGTTCTGTCTCTATCTCTTATAAAACCCGGAGGTACTACATAGGCAGTGGAGCCATCTTTTACATTACAATCGCCATTTTCAGAGCAACCGTTTTCTTCGATATTTACCGATGCCGTTTTAAAAATTACCGTATTGTCGGTTTCTGGTATTTCTACTGGGCTGGTGTCAGAGAGGCTGTTTTCGTAAACTCTATATTGGTTTGAAACCAACTGCATAGAGGCAAAACGCAAAACCACCGGCTGTTCCCATTCTGTGGTCACCAATCTTACAAATCGGATAGATTTAAAGCCTTGTTTTCCTGCGGGGTAACTTCTAGTGGGTTTTCTGATCGGAATTCTGTGAAGGTACCACGTGGCATTTCCAGAAGTTACTTTGTCTACTATGTAGCCTTTGCCTATGTCTAAAGCGTTTGGTTTAAGGTCTATCTCATATTCAAAATAATCTTCTATTTCGTTTATGGTATTGTCTTGGTTAATATCTTCTTTGTCTGCCAGGTTGGTTGAGGCCTGCGTGCTATTGTTGGCTATATTTTGGTTTGCATTTATAGATGGAGCATTGTTTTCCATTCCCAAGTAATCTTTAAACCTTTCTAAGAAACTTGCATTTCTATTTGTAAAAATAGGATCTAAGAAAAACTTAAAATCATCTTTCGATGGATCGTCAAATATTCTGTCTTTTGCGGCTTGATTGGTTACTTTGGAGTTTACTTCTTTTAGATAGTTTTCTATATGAGGGAAAGTTTTTTCATCGGTGTTTGATAGTCCATCCAATCCTACATCTTGTTTTTCTCTTGTGCTTTCTACATTATCAAAAGCATCTGTTATAAACTGTGTACGCGGTGCCAAACCCCATTTGGTGCTAACAGGGTCAGAGTTTCCTGTGGATGATGTTTTAATTCCATTCTCAAAATTATATCTGCTGTCAGGAATAACGTCTTCAGAAACATCTCCTAACTGAATTTTAAGTTTACCACCCGTAATATTCTTTTTATTTCCGTTTAAACTTCCATCTCTTACAAAGTCGGCAAAAGGATCTAATAGCCAAAATTCGTAATACTCCACGTTTGAATTGTCAAAATCAGCGTCAAATGTGATACCACGCATAACCGATCCAAAATTACTCTTAGGGTTTTTAAGGAGCCCTTCTGAATTTAAGTCTCCGTTGTAGTTATACATGCCGGGCTCTTGTGGAAAATACGAAATATCTAAAATAGCGGAAGGTAACTGTTGTCCAAAAACAGGTCTTGATCTTCCTGGGAAAATATCTTGAATCTGGTATCCTTTTTCATAAATATTACTTTCAGCATCGGCCCTTATATTGTCCGGAACTACGTTTCCACCACTACCAAAGCCAGCACTTAAATATACCGACGGATCTACCGAATAAACCGAGATCTTAGCTCTATTGTAGTTATACTTATATGGATTAGTAAATAAATCTGGAATTTTTTCTAGTTCTTCGCCAGGAGTAGAGCCTAGTCGCCACTTTGTAGGTTGTCTGCTTAGGTCATTTATGTTTCTGGCAAACTCAAAATCATCTATCATTGAGCTTCCGTTTACTCGCTTGTCATTTACGCCAGGTCTAAGTTGGGCAAATTCGGCATTAAGCAAAACACTCGACATCTCTTTGGTTTGAATACCTGGCAAAGCATCAAGTGCTTTTGTGAGGCCATAAAAGTCTTTCTTTAGGTTTACATCTAAGCCCCATAGGGTGTTATTAACCGGTTCGTTTCCTATTGAAGTTCTGGTAATAAAACCGGGTGTATTTTCTCTTAAACTCATTAAGGTGGCTCCCAAGCGAAGGTATCGGCCTACGGTGTAGTCAAGTCTTAAACCAAATAATCGGCGAATTTGAGAAGTAAATAAGTCGGGCTTTTCATAATCAACTCTAATTTGTCTGCCCGAACTCAGTATACTTTGGTTGGTTATTATGATTCTTCCCATCTGAGAATCTACCGTATAATCGGCTCCTTGCTGTAGTTCCGAGCCACCTGCGTAAATTCTTACCGAACTGCCTGATGCACCCAATGGAAGAGCTATTTCTGAACTTCCAAATTGTACACTTCCCGATATGAAAAACTTATTTTTGAGTGTAACTTGTTGAGCATCCATCAAAGTTTTACGGTAGAGCTCATCAAACACATATTTTTGCTTCAGGGCTGTTTCCGAAGGTTCAAATAGCTTTTCTAAACTAGAGCCAAACGGTTCTAAAGTAGGAAATATAATTTTGCCGTATTTTTCATTTATCGTAACTCCACTTACATAGTCGAAGTTTCCGTCTTTTAGCGGGTCATTGTTATAGTTTAGTTTGTCTAGTCCCAAAGCCTCTATCAAAGGGCGGTTTTTAAGGTTTTGACCTTCTTGCAGGTTTGGTGTATCCATACCTGTTTGGTCATCTTTGTAAACTATTCTCAGCTGAAATCCTTCTTTCGAAATCTGACCTTGTGCTAAAGTGTAGACGTTTTTCATCATCAGGTCCCACATCGGGTTCGAAAGCCTGTTTCTGATGGTGGATGATTTCAAAAGCTTCAGCATAATCACCTCGTCTTCGCGTCTGTTTACATAGTCTTCGGTTAGCTCCCCAACTTTGTAGGCTCTGCCTTGATAGGTGTATTCGTAGGCTACGGCTAATATTTCGTCGTTTCTTAAGGGTGTCAATAGTGAGATATATCCCAACTCAGGTTGAAATTCAAATTCTCTTTCAGTTAGTCTTTTTGCTCCTCTCAAAATCTCAAAGTCTTCCCCGTTTTTTAAAGATAAACTTGTAAGGGTATTCGTAGTGTTGTCTATTCTTCTGAAATCGTTGTTGTTTTCTAGTTTACCAAAAAGATTATTCGCTCGGTTATCAGCTGCCACAATACTTCCATTTGGAATATTTATTTCGGGTTTAAACGGATTGTTTTCTCCTATGTCAGTTAAACCAACCAAGTTTCTCATCGAAGAAAAATTGTTGGTTCGGTTTGTAACGTAAACCTCAATACGGGTAATTCTTACACCAGAGGTAACTACCGGGAGGTTTTTAAGGGCCTTTTCATATTTGTCTCTAAAAAAGTGAGAAACAAAGAAGTGTCTGTTTTCATCATAATTATCACATCTAATTTCAAAAGGACGGCTTTGGTTTCCGCCATTTATGATGATTGACTCTGTTCTTGACCTTTGTTGGGCTATTACGGTCGTGATATCTAATTTGCCAAATCTCAAGCCGGCTTTAAAACCAAATAGGTTTTGAACTCCCGGAATCAGCTGACTTCTGACAGGCATACTTACATTTCCTAGTTCTACTTTTTGGAGAATATCTTCGGGTTCGTTTTTAAAATTTAATTTAAATTTATTTTCAAAACCAAAAGAAGACTTTGTATCAAAGTTTCCGAGAATGTTCATTTTCTCTTTAGCCTGCCCTGCTTTTTTTAAAATATTGCTTAAGTCAGATACTTTTGAGTTAGAACTTGGATTGGGTTTATCAAAGTCATCTGCTGAGTTTCCGCCTCCAGAAAACAGGTTATTGAAGTTTATGGCAATCTGTTGGTCAAAATCAAATACAGGTTGCCTTCTGAGGGCGATTGGAGTTAGTGGATTGTTAATGAATTGAGTTCCTGCTCGTAAATCGATGCTCACAAATCCATTTGGTGTAAACTCAGGGACCTTATCACCAAATAGCCTGTCCATTATCGGGTTTTTCTCCAAAAGCGGATTTGCCCTTTTTCCAGACGTGGAGCTGTTTCCATCTTGTGCTCGTTCTATATCTCGCACGATGCTCTGCCGTATCATGGCATTTTGAAGGCTCGAGTATTCGTTAAATGTTAAACTTTGAGGTAGTTTAAAATCTATTTTTTGATCTAGTTTTTCGGTAAGACTAAAATTGCCGTTTGTGGAATTGTAGAGAACAGAGGTATTTAATTTGCTCGGATTAAGATCTAAAAGTGGTAGTGGCCTATAGTTAAATCTCGACAGATAACTATCTTTCCAATTTAGGAAATACGTATTCTGCTTTTTTCTTTCAAGCGTATCTTCTTCAACAATTTGTCCAAAAAGCGTACCTGAAGAAAGAACGGTTATGAGAATTAAATAAAATTTAAGTTTTGTACTATTTTGCATAAAGAGCAATAGAAATGCATTTATAGAGTATATTAGGTCTAAACGTCTAAAATCCTGCCATTATTCTTTATAAAAGCAAAATTTTATTAAACGATAATCCTATCTCAATGAAAGTTTTATGAGTTCTTCGAGTGTTACGTCTCCAGCCGTCCGTTTTAATATGGTGTCTATACTCTTCTCGGCGGTAGCTTTGGCTATACCTAATGTTGTGAGGGCTTGCAAAGCTTCTGAGCGAAGTCTATGATTTACAGAAGCAAACATGGTTGGGTTTTGACCATCAGCCAATATTTCTTTGTTTATTTTATCTTTAAGTTCCAAAACAGCCCTCTGTGCGGTTTTGGCTCCAATGCCCTTTATGTTTTGAATGGTTTTGATGTCTTCAGAAACAATTGCTTGTTTGATTTCAATAGAACTTAGTGACGACAAAAACACCAAGGCAATGCTAGGCCCAATTCCCGAAACGCTAATTAAATGCTCAAAAAGTTCTCTTTCGTCTTTTGTGAAAAAACCAAAAAGTGTATGTGAGTCTTCTCTAACTATTAATATAGTATGAAGGGTAACTAGCTCATCTGTAACATTTAATGCACTAAACGTTTGGAGAGAAATCTTTACAAAATATCCTACACCGGCCACATCGAGCACCACATGTGTGGGTTCTTTTTCTATGAGTTTACCTTTTAAGTATGCAATCATATTTTTTGTTTTCTTCTTATCAAAAATCTAAAAATAGCTTTTAAACTGTATTTCTGATTAAGTTGAGTATTGGGTTTAAGTATCAAATTTAAGCCAAAAAAACAGATTAATGACTAAAAAAGGTAAGATTTGATTTCATTTTCTGTGAGCAAGCCTGTTCTTCTCCATACTTGTTTTCCATTATGAAAAATCAAAAATGTCGGAATTTCTTCTACTTCGTATTTTTCTACTATCGAAGCGTTTTTGTCAGAGTCTATTTTTAGCAAGGTAAGATTTTTGTTTTCACTTTTAATTTTCTGAAGAATAGGCTCCATTTTTTTACACGGGCCACACCAATCGGCATAAAAATCTACCAAGACCCATTCATTGGTTTTAATAGTTTCGTTGAGGTTTTGAATGGTCATATAAGCCAATGGCCGTGTAGTGTTTTGGCTTGAAACATAAGGTTTTGAGCTAACGGTCCATTTTTCAAAGCCACCCACTAATATTTTGATGTCTTTATAACCCATTTCCTCAAAATACTTTTCAGACTGTAAGCTGCTTTTGCCAGTTTGGCAGTAAATAAAAAGAGGTTTATTTACGTCGTAATACTGCAAAAGCAAGCTTTCAAATTCTTCGGAAGCGAGGTCAATGTTATACGCTTTTTTTAAATGTCCTTTTTCAAAAAGGTCGCTTGATCTAATATCTAATAACTGTGGATTTGAATATTTTTTTAGTTCTAAATAAAAACCTTGAGGGCCAAGTTTACTTACCTGTGCCGAAATATTAAATGAGATTAGAAACAAAAGCGGGTATATTAGTTTTTGCATATAAGAATAGCGGTTTTTTAAAATCAAATATAGAGATCTTGGATTAAAATATGTGCTTACTGTCTAACGAAAATCTTAATAAATAGGTATCACATTATTTATATAAATATTTAAGATTCTGATTTTCAACTTAATTATATGGATATATTTTGATAAATACCACTAACTGAGTTTGGTAGTTTTAAATAATTGCAAAATTTGAAATTAGAATTATGACTTTCAGCAAAATAATCCGTTACTTTGTAATTGATTTACGGTGATTTATGGTAGAATTGTATTATTCTCACATAAATTATAATTAAGCCAAATTTTCAAATTAATTTTTATAAAATGAGTCAAATTGTTAAAGTTCATGCTAGACAGATTTTAGATTCCAGAGGAAATCCAACTGTTGAAGTAGATGTATTAACCGAAAATGGATATTTAGGTCGTGCCGCAGTTCCTTCTGGAGCTTCTACTGGTATTCACGAAGCCGTAGAATTACGCGACGATGATGATAAAGTTTTTATGGGCAAAGGTGTCCTGAAAGCAGTTAAAAATGTAAACGAAGAAATCGCTGCCGAACTTTTAGGAGTTGATGTTTTCGAACAAAGTTTTATCGATCAAGTTATGATTGATTTGGACGGAACTGCAAACAAAGGTAAATTAGGTGCTAACGCTATTTTGGGAGTTTCTATGGCAGTAGCCAAAGCGGCATGTCAAGAAGCTGGTTTACCACTTTACAGATATATTGGAGGTGTAAACGCCAGTACGCTTCCTGTGCCAATGATGAACATCCTTAATGGTGGTTCACATGCGGACAACTCTATCGATTTTCAAGAATTTATGGTAATGCCTGCAAAAGCAGATACATTTTCTGATTCATTGAGAATGGGTACTGAGATTTTCCATAATCTTAAGAAAGTTTTAAAATCAAAAGGATATTCAACTAACGTTGGTGACGAAGGTGGTTTTGCTCCAAATATCGGTTCAAACGAAGAGGCTATTGAAATAGTTTTAACTTCGATTGAAAAAGCAGGTTACAAGCCAGGTGAAGATGTTTTCATTGCGATGGATGCTGCTGCTTCTGAGTTTTATGATACCAAAACTGGTCTTTATACTTTCAAGAAATCAAGTGGAAAGCAATTGAATTCTATGGAGATGGCTGCTTACTGGAATGAGTGGGCTGACAAATATCCGATTATGTCAATCGAAGACGGTATGGCTGAAGACGATTGGGCTGGATGGGCTGAATTGACAAAACTTTCGGGTCATAAAATCCAACTAGTAGGTGACGATTTGTTTGTAACAAACGTGAAGCGTCTACAAGAAGGTATCGACAAGAATATTGCTAACGCTATATTGGTTAAAGTAAACCAAATTGGTTCACTTACTGAAACTATCGATGCAGTAAACCTTGCTCACAGAAACAAATATAAGAGTGTAATGTCTCACCGTTCTGGTGAAACTGAAGATGCTACAATTGCTGACTTAGCTGTAGCTTTAAACACAGGTCAAATAAAAACTGGTTCGGCTTCTCGTTCAGACAGAATGGCGAAGTATAACCAATTATTAAGAATTGAAGAAGAGCTAGGAGATGCCGCTTATTTCCCTGGTTTAAAATTCTAATAAAAAGATAATTTTAAATTTTTAGAAGCGTTGGTAAATTAAACTACCAACGCTTTTTTTGTTTCTATACATTATTATATATTTGTTTAGTGAAATATATAAATGCTATCCTAAAATGAAAAAAATAATATCTTCTCGATTTAAAGACTATCAGTTCTACATTATTTCTGCTGGGCTGTTTATAGTTTGGTTGGTTTTCTTTGACCGTTCTAGCCTGCTTACGCAAATAGACTTGGCCATGGATCTTAAAAACTTAGCTAAAGAAAAAGCTTTTTATGAATCAGAATTAGAATCTATAAAAAAAGAAGAAAAAGCGATTTTGGGTGATATGAATTCATTAGAAAAATTTGCGAGAGAGAAGTATCTCATGAAAAAAGAAGGTGAAACGGTATTTGTGTTGGTAGATGAAGATAATGAACCTATAAAAGAAGAGTAATTATGAAAAAAGTGTTGTTTGTGTGTTTGGGAAATATTTGCCGATCGCCGTTAGGTGAGGCCACTTTTAATAAAATTATCAGCGAAAGAGGTTTAGAGCAGGAACTTCAAGGTGATTCAGCTGGAATAATGGGTTGGCATGTAGGGAAAAAAGCAGACCCAAGGGCTATAAAAACCGCTGAAAATCACGGAATAGAAATTACCCATGTAGGTAGAAAACTTTCGAAAGAAGACTTGACTAACTTTGAACATATTGCGGTAATGGACGAGAAGAACTTTGAAGACGTACATACCTTTTACTATGAGCAGATGGGTACTCCACCTCCAGCTGATAAGCTTTTTTTAATAAGAGACTATGATCCAACTGTAAGAGGAGTAAATGAAGTGCAAGACCCGTACTACGAAGGTGATGAGGTTTTTGAAGAAGTTTACCAAACCTTATATAGAAGTAACGAGAAATTAGTAGATGCCCTTGTTGAAAAATATGAAATTGGGCTCTGATATTGATGTAAAAGTATTTTCTGGAAGAATTTCAAAACTCGAGAAAGAAGCTTTTGAAATGAAATTAATAGAAAATCCGAGCGATATTGATATGTTATTGCAAAAGGCAGATTCTGAGGATCTGCCTTTTGTATATAATCTTTTTTGGGTTTTAAAAGGGGTTTCCGAAGAATCTCCCAAATTGTTAGAGATTCATGTTAATTCTATTTTGAAAGTAATGAGTTTATTTAAAAAAAACGATGGAATCCAAAGAAACGGAACCGCGATACTTTCAAATATCATTATTCCAGAAGAATATATGTCGCAGTGTTATAAATTGTGTTTTGGGAAATTAATCAATAGTAGTAGAAGTATAGCCGAGCGTGTTTTTTCGATGACGACCTGTTTTAATATAGCCATCAATTATCCAGAATTATTGGAGGAGTTAAAGTTAGTACTTTCTGAAATACTAGAAAAAGAAGGGCATCTTTCTGCCGGAATAAGGTCAAGGGCAAAGTCGGTCCTGGTAAAGGTTAATCGACATTTGCATAAATAGTATCCATAATTCTTACGAGCTCGTCATAATCTTGGTCACTAAGTTTTTCCCAAGATTTTTTTCTCGAAGATGCAATTATGCTATGAGCCTTTTTGTGTAGTTCAAGGCCCTCAGTTGTCAGGTTCAAAGTGAACTTTCTGCGGTCTTGTTTACTCATATTACGCTCTATTAAGTTCTTTTTTACCAAGAGGTCTAATATACGCGTAATGGTGGGGGCGTCTTTATAAATTATGTTTCCAAGTTCGTTTTGGGTGATACCTGGGTTTGGTTTTATATGGTCTAAAACCACCCATTGGTCTACTGTTAAGTCTATTTTACCTTCGGTTAAGTTCTTTTGCATGAAGTTTCTTATCTTCTTAATTGTAGAGTCAATTTTAAAGAAATAAGCTCTTTTATCTGAATGGGTCATTTATTATAGGTATATATTTATCTAAAATATAACTAAAATTTCGAACTTTAAAACATTGTTGTGACAATTGTTGATTTTACTAAGAATTATACCACTAAAATCCAAAATTTATTATGATTTATATCGCATAAGTCAAATAAGATAATATTCTCTTATTATTTTCTTAATCGTTTTATTACCTTGTAGTTTTGTCAAAATGAAAAAAATATTTAAAATTTTACTGATAACTGTCGGCACTTTACTTGGCTTAGTGCTTGTTATATTTCTTGTTTGTTTTCAAAAGTTAGATGATACACCTTTGGAACAAACCGCTCATTTTAAAAAGTGGCAAGAAATCAAGACGGCCTTCAAATCTAATGCTATTGAAAGTCAAAGTTCAATAAAAGTAGCTTGGGCAAAAGTGAATATTACGCCGCCTCAACCGATAGCTTTAGCGGGCTATGGTAAAAGGCAAGGTAAGTCTTACGACAAAGTTCAAGACTCGGTGTATGTTAGGGTAGTGGCTATTGAGCATGCCAGTCAGAGCACTTTCTTACTATCAGCTGATATGCTGATAGTGCCCCCAAATGTCACGAAGTTATTTTATGCAAATCTTAATAAAATAGGTATTGATTCTTCTCAAGTTCATATCTCGGCGATTCATTCGCATAACAGTATCGGTACTTGGGGTAGTAGCTTAACTGGAGAGCTTTTCGCAGGAAAATATAATCCTGAAATGGAAATTACACTTGCCGCCAAATTTACGGAGGCTGTACTAGCAGCTAAAGAAGACCTAATGGAAGGATCTATTAGTTATGGTGAAATAAATGATATATTTGATATTAGAAATAGGCTGGGAGAGGTGCCAAACCCCGAAGTCGACCCTGAAATAAGAGCATTGACTTTTAATAGAACGGACGGTAAAAAAGCGATTTTAGTTACCTATGGGGCACATTCTACGGTGATGGATTCTAAAAACATTTCGCTCTCACGCGATTATTCGGGTATGTTGGTAGATTCATTGGAGCATCATAACTATGAGTTTGCTATGTACATGGCGGGTGCTGTAGGAAGTATGGGACCCGTAGAAAACGGAAAAGATGATTTTGAAGAATTGAAACACCAGTCGGGTGGCGTTTTTTCTCATATTACGGATATTCTGTGGCAGCCAGTTTTCAATGAAAAGAAAATAGTAGAATCATATTTGCTTCCTCTGCCGCTTAGAGAACCAAATCCTAAAATATTTAAGAACTGGGGACTACGCCCGTGGATGTTCAAAAAGTTTTTCGGAGACTATCCGGTCAATGTAAAAGCAACACGGATAGGAAATGTAATACTGATAGGTATGCCTTGTGATTTTTCTGGAGAAATGATGAATGAACTAGACGATTACGCCAAATCGAAAGGATATAACCTGATTGTAACGAGTTTTAACGGAGGTTATATGGGATACGTAACCGATGAAAAACGATTTGATGAAGATTTGTATGAATCAACCACGATGGCTTGGTATGGTAACCAAAATGGCGTTTATTTTTCGCAAGTGGTAAAAGACTTAGTAGATAAAATAGGAGAGTAATTACTTTACTCTCCCATTTCAAAACGAATTATTTTTTTTCTGAATCTACTACAGAAATAGCCACCATGTTTACTATTTCTCTTACCGAGGCTCCAAGTTGTAGCACTTGTACCGGTTTTTTAAGTCCTAACATTATTGGTCCTATTTTCTCTATTCCTCCAACTTCTTTAACAAGGTTGTAGGCTATGTTAGCAGAAGATAGATTTGGGAAAATCAATGTATTTGCAGCTCCATCAGCCAAGTCGCTAAACGGATGGTTTTCTTTTAACAATTCTGTGTCAAATGCTAAGTGAGCTTGCATTTCACCGTCCACTATCATCTTTGGATGTTTCTTTTTCAATATATCAACCGCCTGTCTCATTTTCATTGCGGCCGGACCGTTTGGTACTGATCCAAAGTTTGAATACGTAAGTAAGGCAATTCGAGGTTTGATGTTGAATTTTTCCACTTCTTTTGCAGCCAATTCAGTTATTTCAACCAACTCTTCTACTGTAGGGTCAAAATTAATGGTTGTATCGGCTAAAAATAAAGGCCCTTTTTTAGTCATCAAAATATACATACCTGATATTCTTCGAACTCCATCTCCTGGGCCAATAACTTGAATGGCGGGCCTGATTGTATCTGGGTAACTATTAGAAAGACCGCCAATCATAGTATCTGCCATGCCGGTTTCTACCATTAGTGAGCCATAATAACTTCTTCTTGAAACCAGATTGTAGGCTTCTGACTTGGTCAAACCTTTTCTTTTCCTTTTGTCAAAAAATAGCTCGCCAAAGCTTTCAGCTCTCTTTTTCTCTTCATCATTGGCGTAGTTTCTAGGGTCTATAACTTCTACACTTTCAGGTAACTCTATACTATTTAACTCAAGTATTTGTTTGATTTTTTCTTTGTTACCTAAAAGAATCGGGAATGCTATTTTCTCTTCCAAGACTTGTTGTACTGCCTTAAGCACCGATAGGTTTTCTGCATCAGCAAAAACTACGCGTTTAGGGCTTTTTTTTGCTTTGGTCATAATCACCTTTGTCAAGGTGTTGTCTTGTCCAAGTCGCTTAGAAAGCTGCAATTCATAAGCATCCCAATCTTTTATTTCGTATTTGGCTACACCAGTTTCCATTGCAGCTTTTGCTACAGCAGGTGCCACAGTTGTAAGTAAACGTGGATCTACAGGTTTTGGAATAATGTAGGTTTTCCCAAAAGTCAAATTGTTTTCACCATAGGCCATATTTACGATATCTGGCACAGGTTTTTTTGCTAAATCGGCAAGTGCCCTTACGGCAGCAAGCTTCATCTCTTCATTTATTTCGCTCGAACGTACATCTAAAGCTCCTCTAAATATATACGGAAACCCTAAAACGTTATTAACTTGGTTGGGATAGTCTGATCTACCTGTCGCCATTATTATGTCTGGTCTTGCTTCCATAGCAAGCTCATACGATATTTCAGGAGTAGGGTTGGCAAGTGCGAAAACAATACAATCTTTAGCCATGGCTCTTACCATGTCTTGTGTCAATATATTTCCTTTTGACAAACCTATGAATACATCTGCACCTGCCATGGCTTCTGCCAGAGTAGTGCTTGCGTCTAGTTTATCGTTTGCAAATTCTATTTTTTTCCCATCTAAGTTTGTTCTTGATGGATGAATCAGGCCTTTTGAGTCAAACATGAAAATGTTTTCTCTTTTTGCTCCTAAAGCCGAATATAACCTGGTACACGATATCGCCGAAGCTCCTGCACCATTTATTATTATCTTAACTTTTTCGATGTCTTTTTCAACGAGCGAAAGTGCATTTAAAAGCGAAGCAGCAGAAATAATTGCTGTTCCGTGCTGGTCATCGTGCATTACCGGAATGTTCAACTCCTTCTTTAGTCGCTCTTCTATTTCGAAACACTCAGGGGCAGAAATATCCTCAAGATTTATTCCTCCGAAAGTAGGCTCCATTATTTTGACAGTTCTTACAAACTCGTCGACGTCTTTGGTATTTAGTTCAATATCAAATACATCGATATCTGCATAAATTTTAAACAGTAATCCCTTACCTTCCATTACCGGTTTTCCGGCCATAGCTCCAATGTCGCCAAGTCCAAGTACAGCAGTACCATTACTAATTACGGCCACTAGGTTTCCCTTAGCGGTATATTTGTAGGCATCGTCTGGATTTGCCTGAATAGCCAAACAAGGCTCTGCTACACCTGGGCTGTAAGCCAAAGATAGGTCTCTTTGATTTGCGTATTCTTTTGAAGGAATTACCTCTATTTTGCCGGGTCTTCCTTTAGCGTGATAGTTTAATGCTTCTTCTTTTAAATTGTTATTTTTTGACATATAAAATCATAGTTGATTCAAACCGCTAATCTAATCATCAAATAGATTTAACTAAGGTTTTATTTGAAATAAAAAATCTTGGATAAGAATTGGTTAACGAGTTAAATAAATAGAAATATTGAAATTCTAAGATTTAATATAAAGATTTTATTTGAAATGCGTTAGAGAATTTTGGAATAAAATACCTTAACCAAATATTATTTTTTTTCAGAAAGAATCATATTTATTCTTAAAATCTTGGATTCAAAGACACTTCCTACTAAAAACTTGGTATTTAAATGGTAAGGAGCCGCAACACTTGAGCCTGAAATTTCCTCTCCTTTATTTATGTACACCAAGTTTTCTGATAACATTGGCGAAGCTGCGGGGTTGAAATCCATCTTTATCACGGCCGAAGGCGAAAGTGCCTTTTCGTTTTTAGCATGCTTTAAAAAATCAAGCATTTTAGGATGGCAACCCACCCATAGGTTTCCGTCAAAATCTATTTCAATATTGTCTGGACCATAACTAGTAGGAGACTCCCCGAGTAGGTTTAACTTAAAGGTTTCTGGATCTGGAGCATACGTGTATATCTTTCGATCTAAAGTACTGGCTACAAAAATGTAGCGATGGTCAGCTGAAATATTGATACCATTAGGGTAGGCTATACTTTCTGAAACGGGCTTTGCTCGCTCTCCGTCATAATAGACCACATTGCCATTGGCAATTCTTCCAAAGTCTGCGAGTGATCTTAATATTCCAGGCTTTAGTTTATGGTCGTTTGTAAGATAAAACTGGTTTTCACCAACAGCCAAAATATCATTTGGTGACAAAAACTCGGTGCTTCTATATTTATTTTCAAGCTTTAAGCTATCGCCGAGAATCTCAAACTTCAGGACTTCGTGTTTGGCGTCAGCATGCGATATTACAAACAAAAACTTCAGTCCATTTCCTAATTTGATAAATGAAATACCGTGTGGACGAAATTGCTTTAAATTAAACTTTTGGGTCAAATTTATTAAGCTATCCGTGGGCTTATTTAAGTCCATCAAGTATATATCGCCTGTTTTTTCTCTATTTCTTCTATCTTGAGAGCTTAAGTAGGCAAACGATGTTTCGGAGTCTATGGTGATGTCTTCTATGCCTGGTGGTGTTTTGATTATTTCCTCACTTAGGTTTTGAGAGGGTGTTATTTCTATAAAATACCCTGCCGCTTTAAGGGTGTCAAAAACTTTCCAAAAAACTAAAATTAAAGCCAATAATGCGTATATTTTTATCCTTTTCATGGTTTGGTGTTTTATTCTATTCCGAAATTATCTTTTAAAATATTTTCAGAATCTTCGACATGAGAAAATGCATATTCCATTTTTTCCATATCTAATTCATTCTCATTTCTCGAAATCCAAATTGTGGCTACGCCGTTACCTATAAAATTAGTGATGGCTCTTGCCTCAGACATAAACCTGTCCACTCCGAGCAACAAAGCCAAGCCTTCAACGGGTATTACTTTTATGGCCGATAGGGTAGAGGCTAAAACCACAAATCCGCTTCCCGTAACGCCAGCAGCTCCTTTTGAGGTAATCATCAAAACACCAATAACGGTCAAAACTTGTTCGAGCGAAAGCTGTATTCCATATACTTGGGCTAAAAACAACGTGGCCATTGAGAGGTAAATAGTGGTGCCGTCAAGGTTAAATGAATATCCAGCAGGCACAACTAGCCCCACTACGGGTTTTGAGCAACCCATGCGTTCAAGTTTTTCCATTAGCGAAGGCAAGGCAGCTTCAGAAGAAGATGTACCTAAAACTATTAGCAGTTCTTCGCTGATGTATCTCAAGAACTTAAAGATGCTTATTTTGTAATATCTCAAAATCATATTTAATATCACAAATATGAAAATTGCCATAGTAGCATAAACCGAAATCATAAGTTTACCCAATGGTAAAAGTGTTTTAATTCCGTATTTACCGATCGTAAATGCCATTCCGCCGAATGCTCCAAGAGGTGCTAAAAACATGACGAAGTGTAATGCCTTAAAAACATATTTCGATAATAAATTAAGTACGCTAAGTGTTTTTTCTTTTCTTTTAAATTTGCTTAGAAAAATACCGAAAATGATAGAAAACAAAAGAACCTGAATGGTGATGTTATCTTTTAAAAATTTTAGCCAACTAAAACTCTGAGATTGACTGGTGTAGGTGCTTATGTCTTGTGTGCTATCTATAGCGGTAGTCACCACACCGTCGCCTGGCTGAATAATATTGGCCACAAAAATACCGATGATTAAAGCAAAAGTAGTTACTATTTCAAAATAGAGTAATGCTTTTCCTCCTACTTTTCCTACCTTTTTTAAGTCTCCCATTCCGCTGATACCCAGCGATATAGTTAGAAAAATAATGGGGTTAATAAAAAGTTTTACCAAATCGATAAATCTTGTGCCAAGCCATTTAAACTCAATTGCTTTATCGGGTGCAAAATGGCCCAACAAAGCACCAGAAGTGATTGCTGTTAATACCCAGAATGTAAGGTTAGTAAAGATTTTTTTCATATAAAATAAGCCCTCATTTCTGAGGGCTTTGTTACTTTAAGCAAACTTAAACGATTTCATGTATTCCGCGTCTTTTTTAACATCTTGAAGTGGCGTAGAGTCGTCGAAACGTTCTTGTTCTACGATGAAATATTCCACTCCGTGATTTTTAGCATCTTTTAAAATCGAAGGAAAATCAATTCTACCATTTCCTATTGTTGTAGAAGCACCCGCTGGCCAAAATCCTTCTGCTTTTTCTGCAGCCTCTATCTCTGCTACTTTTTCAGCTTTATATAGGTCTTTAACATGAACTAATTTATATCGATCGGCGTAATTGGTAAACCAGTCCGCTGGCTGCTGACCTGCTTTAATATTCCAATATAAATCAAGCTCGAAATCCACCAAGTCTTTGTCTGTTCCTTTTAGTAATAGTTCCTCTGGAATACTTCCTTCGGCAGTAGGTAAAAATTCAATATGGTGATTGTGATACCCTGTTTTTAGTCCAGCTGCTTTTGTGATTTGTCCTTGTCTGTTTAGGCCTTCAGCCACTTTTTGCCATTCGGCATCCGTTTTTAGTTCTCCCGGAAATGGATTTATTAGGTATCTAACGCCGATACTCGCTGCATCAGCACTTAGTTTTTTAAATTCTTCTTCTAAACTTAAATCAGTAGTGTAGGCGGGGTTAACATGCGAACTCACTATTTCTAAACCTAAATCGTCAAGTATCTTTTTGAATTCGGTAGGCGTATAACCCCAAAATATACCTTTATCACCTCCAAAACTTTCTATTTGTTTGTATCCATCTGACGAAAGTGCCTTTAGAGTAGCCAAAGGGTCTTTCGCCATGTCTTCTTTAACGGTCCAAAGCTGAATTCCGAATTTGTCTATCCCAGTTCCACTTAAAGTGTCTGCGACTTCGGTAGTTTTGGTAGCAGAAGTACATGATAATAGTGACTGTCCTAAAATCGGGGCAGAAACTGCAAATAAGCCAGTTTTTAATAAAAAGTTTCTTCTTGATTGTTTCATTTTAAAAAGATTGAATTTTAAACACACAAGATAATTTAAAATTGTGATAAACTAAATAGCTAGTCTTATTAACTGTGAAATCAATTTTTTAACCTCAGTTTTTCAAATAGTCCATTACCTAACTCCTGCTTTTTTTCTTGAAAAAATATAAACGTGACCATTAAATAACTAAATGAAATAAAAATAGGGGATGGCATAATACTTGGAACCTAATAACCAAAATGACTTTAGAGTTTTTTTTATGGGTTAAGGTTTATTAACAAACACCGCAGCACCAGATTGCTACGGTGTTTTTTTGTATTCTCTAGACATGGCACTTCTGAAGCTAATGTTAACCTCAAAGCCTAGTATAAGTATCAATGCAATAAGATATGTCCAAACCATTAGGGCTATCAGCGTTCCAATTGAGCCATATAGTTTGTTATATGAATTGAAGTTTTCTATATAATAAGAAAATAAGTTTGTGCTTACAATACACAAAATAGAGGATAGGATAGATCCGAAGTTAAAAAACTTCAGTTTTCTGTGGATGGCCGGGGCAAAATAATAAATGCAGGAAATTCCGAAAAAGAAGATTAAAAACACGGTTAAGTAACCGATGAACTTTATTCCAATATAGTTAAACCCCTCTGCTAAAAAGCCTTTTGTGACCAGATAGCTAAGTGTAATTTTGGCAATAATAAGAACGCCGATAGCTACTAATAAAACTATAATCAAGATAACCGTAAGTAAAAAAGCAATCCACCTTGCCTTGAAAAAATTGCGTTTTTCTCTTTGTCTCAAAGCCATGTTAAACGCCCTCATGAGTGACATCATACCATTTGTAGCTGCAAAAAAAGCAAAAAAGAAACCAAAAGATAAGATATCCATCCGCGGCCTACTGATGATTTCGGAAATGGTAGATTCCACATTGTCAAATAGGGCATCTGGCATTATGGCCTTCATGAAACCCATGATTTGAATATCCAAATTATGAATCGGGATATACGGTATCAGGGTAAATAAAAATAGTATTCCTGGAAAAACAGCTAGTAAAAAACTAAAAGAAACAGCCGCTGCCCTTTGGTCTAAATCGAAATTGATTAGTTTCTTGTATAGAATTACAAAAAACAGGTAAAATGAAACCGTTGTATTTAGAATATAAATATTGTCAAGCCTTTCTTTAATTTGACTTACTATATCGTGATATTTTTTTTTGTTGGTCATGCTTTTTCAAAAAACGGACTAAGCTTTTCAGTTATTTCTTTTGGGCATCTACAGAGTTTCTTTGTGTCAGAAGCTATAAACACAAGCGTGGTTTCGCCAGTGTGTATTATTTTTTGGTCTTCGTTCAAAATAGCAACCTCGAATACAATTCTCAACTTCGGCATTTCTTTCAAAGAAATCCGAATGGTAATCAAATCATCGTATTTGGCAGGTTCTATGTATTTAGATTTGTTTTCATAAACGGGCATCCAAATGCCCATGTCTTCTAAGTCACGATAACGCACCCCTAAACTTCTGAGGGCTTCTACTCTGCCAATTTCATACAATTTGGCATAATTGCCATAGTACATGTAGCCCATTTGGTCTACATCCGCATATCTTACTCTGTATGGAAACTCCGCTGAAAACATAATTATTTCATTATCCCTCTTTCGTTTAGGGCTTTTTGATATTTATTGGCATTTTGAAGATGCTCTGTATAATTAACCGCAAAATTATGATACCCTGAAAAATCTTCTTTTGCACAGAAATACGTGAAATCGTGTTTTTGATAATTCAAAACTGCATCTATCGCTTTTCTTTCTGGCAGGGCTATTGGCCCAGGAGGCAAACCTTGATATTTATACGTATTATAAGGTGAGTCTACTGAAAGGTGCTTCGAAAGAATTCTTTTAATAGAGAAGTCGCCCACGGCAAATTTTACCGTTGGGTCCGCTTGCAAGGGCATTCCAGTAGCTATTCGGTTTACGTATACGCCAGCTACTTTCGGCATTTCGTCTGTTTTGTTTGTCTCGCTTTGCACTATCGAAGCCATAGTAGCCACTTGACTTGGTGTCATATTAATATTCTGAGCTTTTTGCAAACGGTCTTTGTTCCAAAATGTCTTATATTCGCTTTTCATTCTGTCTAAAAAGCCATCTACCGGTAAGTCCCAATAGATAAAATAGGTATCAGGCAAAAACATTGACATAATGGTTTCTTTGGTAAAACCATATTTTTCACAAACCGCCTCGTCATTTAGCTTTTTGTAAAGTTCATCGGGGTTAAAAGCCATTTTCGAACCTAGCTTTTTTATTAGATCTGCTTTGGTTCTGATGTTATTAAATGTAAGTTTAACCGGATCTTGCTCCCCATTTTTTAGTTTACTCAATATCTCTTTATTAGACGAGCTCGCAGGTATTTCATATCTACCTGAGTTAATGTTTTCACGGTAGCTCATTCTTTTCGATAAAAAGCCAAACGATACTTCGTCGGTGATCATTTTGTGGGCTCTAAGGCTATCCAAAACGGTGTCATACGTAGCGTTTTTTGGAATATAAAGCACAAATGTCTTTTCACCCTGTACATTGAGGTTCGGACTATTGGCCAATTGCCAAAAATAAAAAGTAAATGTAGCCGCCAAAGTGGACACAATCACTAACAAATAAACAAGGACCTTTCTGTTTTTAAACATGTAATTTTTCTAATAATTGAGTTTTGTTAATCGAAACCTGTTCACCTGTTTTCATGTCTTTCAGGTTATAAATTTCTTTTTCTATTTCTTCTGAACCGAGTATAATAACAAACGGGATTTGTTTTTTGTCCGCGTATTCAAATTGTTTTTTTATTTTAGAATCTTCTGGATAAATCTCCGCGTTAATATTTTCTTTTCTGAGTAGGGTAAGTATCTCTAAACTTTTAGCTAAAGTGTCTGGCCCAAAATTGGTTACCATAACTTTAGTTCTAGAACCCGATATCTCCGTAGGGAAAATGTTTAGTTCCTCCATCACATCAAAAATTCGATCTACACCTAAAGAAATTCCAACGCCAGAAAGGCCTGGCATACCGAAAGTGCCCGTAAGGTTGTCATATCGGCCACCACCAGAAATACTACCTATACTTACACCCAAAGCTTTTACTTCAAAAATAGCACCAGTATAATAACTTAAGCCTCTTGCCAAGGATGGATCAAAAGCTATTTTTGGGTTTTCAACTCCTAGGCTATCCACAAGTTGCCAGATGGCTTCAAGTTCATTTACACCCAATATTCCTATTTCTGAGTCTTTTAACCATGTTTTTAGATTTTCAAAGAGTTCTGTTTGACTTACTGATAAACTAAATAGCGGTTGAAGTTCTTTTATGTTTTCGGCTGTAAAGCCTCTTTGGAGCAATTCCTCTTCAACTTTTTCTTTCCCTATTTTGTCAAGTTTGTCTATTGCAACACAAAGTTCTACTTCTTTGCCTTTGGCACCGATAGTTTCGGTTATTCCGCTTAGTATTTTTCTGTTGTTTATTTTTATGGTGAATTCTTTTAAACCCAAATTTTCGAAAATCTCATGCAGCATGGCCACTATTTCAGCCTCACATAACAATGAGTCTGTTCCTACCACATCGGCGTCACATTGATAAAATTCTCTGTAGCGACCTTTCTGTGGTCTGTCAGCACGCCATACGGGCTGTATCTGATAACGTTTAAATGGCATAGCAAGTGCATGTCGGTTCATAACCACATACCTTGCAAAAGGCACTGTGAGGTCATATTTTAAACCTTTTTCTGATACTTTCCTAAGCATACTTTTTGAGCCAGCACTTAGGTCATCTGAAGTGAGGTCTTTTGCAAAATCACCAGAGTTTAAAATTTTAAATAGCAGCTGATCACCCTCTTCACCGTATTTACCCATTAAAACTGATAGGTTTTCTATTGCAGGAGTTTCCAACGGTTGGAACCCAAATTTTTGATAGACTTTTTTTATTTGGTCAAAAATAAAATTCCTTTTCACCATGGTTTCTGGCCCAAAGTCTCTGGTGCCTCTTGCCAAACTTGGTTTTGACATAATAGTTTTTTCCTTATTTTGAAATTGAAATGCAAAAATAAGGATATTAAGTTTTAAATAGCGTGCTGAAAACTATATTATTTGTCGTAGAGTAATTGGAGGATAAAAAAAAAGTAGAGTTATTTGAAAAAAAAGTAATATTGAATTATTAAGAAAAAGAAATTTTCTTACCTTTGCACCTCGTTTAATGATTTCAGATAAATAAAAATATAAATTCGAAATGGGAGTTACTCAATTAAAAAGAAAAAGTCGCAAAAACAGAGCCGTTGCTAATAACAAAATGGACACTATTAAAAGACTTACAAGCAAGCCTACAATTAAGAAGGTTACAGCTGAAGAAATCAAAGCAGAATTTGCGAAATAATATTAACCCTCTTTTTTGAGGGTTTTTTTATGCTCTGTCTTCTTTTTATTTCTTCTATTCTTCATATCTTTTTGTCTTTCTCGGTAAGCATCTCTGCTTCTGATTTCGGTTTTGTAAACTACGGCTTTTCCAAATATAGCAATACCTGAGTTTATAATCACCAAGCTAAATGTGCCAAATATCACCCAAGTAGATGTTTGAGCACCTTGATGTTTTAAATACGCTATTTCACTAAAAAGGCATAAGCCTAATCCTATCAATGCTAATCCAGCAGCACTACACAGCATCCATTTGGTTTCAAGGGGTAGTTTTTTTATAATTTTTTGTCCGGGAGCTTCTTCTGGTTTGATAATCATTTAAGTTCTAATTTTTATATGTTTAAATAGTTTTATGGTTTTCCATTTTACTATTTTTCATCCATTACAAATTTAATTGTTTTTTGTTACTATTTTTGCCGAATGAAAAATATAATCAGCTTTTTAATACGCTTTGTACCTCGTAAGTATCTTCAATTGGTAAGTCATATTCCATTGAAAATGTACGCATTTTTTATGAAAGGGGATGCTGTAGAATGCCCAGTATGTGAGCAAGGTTTTACCAAATTCCTGCCATATGGAAGGCTTAACCCAAGAGAAAATGCACTTTGTCCAAATTGTTTGGCCTTAGAGAGGCACCGCCTAATGTATCTTTATTTAAAAGAAAAGACAAATTTTTTTAAAGATGATTTGTATGTTTTGCACATCGCCCCTGAATATTGCTTCATAGATAGGTTCGAAAAGCTTAAAAACCTGCAATATTTAACTGCCGATATAGAATCACCATTGGCCAAAGTTAAAATGGATATCGAAAAAATCCAATACGAAGACAATACTTTTGATGTTATATTTTGTAATCATGTGTTAGAGCATGTCAATGATTTCGACAAAGCCACAAGCGAACTTTACCGAGTATTAAAGCCAGGCGGTTGGGCTATCATGCAGTCACCGCAAGACATGAGACTGCCTAAAACTATAGAAGACCCTACTATAACTGACCCAAGAGAAAGAGAACGTGTATTTTTACAGTCAGACCATTTAAGATTATTTGGTCAAAATTATGGCGAAGAACTAAAAAGAGCTGGCTTTGAGGTTTTAGAGGATGATTTTGTAAAACAAATGCCAGTAGAAACGGTAAATAAATATGCACTTCCAAAAGACGAAATAGTATATTTTTGTAGGAAATAACTTTTTTTCCTTAGATATTAGGGCTTCATCCAACCTTAAAAACTAAATGACCTTAATTAACAAAAATGTCCTTATTACCGGAGCAAATTCCGGCATAGGCTTTTCTTCATGTTTGCTTTTTGCCAAACATAAATCCAAAATTTTAGCTGTCGATATTTCACCTGAAATAAATGACGATTTAAAATTGAAACTGAAATCATTAGGAGTGGATTTTCAGTACTTTCAGTGTGATGTTAGCGATTCAGCTAAAGTCAATGGGCTATTCCAAGCATTTGAATCTGATGGAGTGGTAATTGACATCCTGATAAACAATGCTGGCATATTAGGCCCCAGGAAAAAAGTTGTAGAATATTCGGATGAGGATTTTGATAACGTAATTGACGTAAACGTAAAAGGAGTCTTTTATTTTATGAAAGCCACACTCAAAGTATTCATTGCTCATAAAAAAGGGGTAATTGTAAATACGGCTTCGGTAGCCGGCCACTTTGGAATGGTGGGCCACATAGCCTATTCTGCAAGTAAGCATGCCGTAATGGGCATGACTAAAACCGCTGCCTTGGAAGTAGCCAAATATAATATTAGAGTAAATGCCGTTTGTCCTGGATTTACACAAACTGCAATGCTTTCAAGTGCTGACACTGAGCCTGATTATTTGGAAACTTTGAAGTTTATAACTCCAATGAAACGCTTTGGAGAATCTTCTGAGATTGCTTCTGCAATACTATTTTTAGCTTCTGACGAATCGAGTTTTATGACGGGTCAAAGCATTATTTTAGATGGTGGATTATCTGCCCAATAAACAAAATTAAAATTATGGAATATAAAAACGCATTTTCGCTAACTGGTAAAGTGGCGATAGTAACAGGTGCAAGTAAAGGTATTGGTGAGTCTATCGCTCGTTTTTTGGCCTCTTATGGTGCCAAAGTAGTAATTAGTAGTAGAAAACAAGAAGATTTAGAAGTTTTAGCTGCGGATATTAGAAAAGAGTCAGGCTCGGAGGTATTGCCCGTTCAGGCCCACGCTGGAGATATTGAGCAACTTAAGGCATTGTTAGACAAAACCATAGAAGCTTTCGGTGGGGCAGATATTTTGGTTAATAACGCCGCCACTAATCCTGTTTTTGGACCTTCACTTGACTGCAGTGGTGAGGCTTTTGATAAAATCATGGCCGTAAATGTGAAGGCCCCGTTTGAGTTTGCTAAGTTGCTTCATCCAGTTTTTGTGAGTAGAGGAGGAGGGAGCGTGGTTAATATTAGTTCTATAGCCGGACTTTCTCCAGACCCAGGGCTTGGCATGTACAGCGTCAGTAAAGCCGCTTTAAATATGCTCACTAAAGTATTAGCAAAAGAATGGGGCAAAGATAACATTCGAGTTAATGCAGTGTGCCCGGGACTTATAAAGACTAAGTTTAGTCAAGCCCTTTGGGAAAACCCGAAAATGTTAGATCATTTTACAAGAAACCTTCCAATTGCAAGAATGGGTTCAGTAGAAGAAATAGCTTCTTTGGTATTGTATTTAGCGTCTTCGGCGTCTTCTTACACTACTGGTACCATTTATGAAGTAGATGGAGGAACTTTGATATAATAAAATATAATTTTGAACTATGTTTGATTTTGATAAAATAGTAGACAGAAAAAATACGAATAGTTATAAGTGGGATAAGTACCCAGATGGAGTGTTACCGCTTTGGGTGGCAGATATGGACTTTGAAGTAATTCCTGAAATCAAGGAGGCTTTAAGCCGAATAGTTGATCATGGTATTATCGGTTATTCGCATGTTCCAGAGCAATTAGAAACTGTGGTAGTGGATAGGTTAAAGAAGCTTCACAATTGGGAAATTAAAAAAGAGTGGATTGTATGGCTGCCAGGTTTGGTGCCAGGTATTCACACCGCTACTAGAAGTATCTCAGATGATTTTTTCGCTGTTATGACTTCGTCTCCTGTTTATAGGCCTTTTTTAGAAGCCGCAGATTTTGGAAAAAGGAGACTATCTGATATTCCTTTTGTTTGGAAAAATGAAAGATGGGAAATGGATTTTGAAGAGATGGAAAAGTCTGTAAATCCGAGCACAAAGCTTTATTTATTGTGTAATCCTCATAATCCTAACGGAAGAGTTTTTTCAAAAGAAGAACTTACTCATCTTGCAGATTTTTGCTTGAAAAATGATTTGATTATTTGTTCTGACGAAATTCATTGCGATCTGATTTTGGATGAAACCAAAAAACACATAAGCATAGCGACTTTAAACAAAGAAATCGAGCAAAGGTCTATTACCCTTCTTGCTCCGTCTAAAACATTTAATATTGCAGGATTGGGTTGTTCTATGGCCATAATTCCAAATGCAGAATTAAGGGCGAGTTTTGAAAAGGCAAAATATGGGATGATGCCTATGTTATCTGCATTTGCTTTTGAGTCGGCATTGGCCGCTTACAAATTTGGTGAGCCATGGCGAAAAGAAATGATTGCATATTTACAAGCAAACCATGCCTTTCTATTAAATGAAATAAATAAAATAGAAGGCTTGGAAATGAAGCCATTGGAGGCCACTTACCTGGCTTGGATAAGTTACGAAAAGACTGGGTCCTTTAACTTTGTTGAAATATTAGAAAAGCACGGCGTTGGCGTTCAAGATGCTAGTATTTTTGGGGGTAAAAGCTATTTTAGACTTAATTTTGCAACACAAAAAAGCAACCTTGAAGAAGCTATAAATAGAATAAAAAAAGCTGTTTCTTCTATAAATCCTTAGGCTTCGAAATAATATCTTTGGTTACAAACTGGGGCTTCCCAGTTTGTATCATAAAGTTGTTTCCAATATACTCTCCTACGAGAGAAATAGAACACAAAATAGTTCCACACATAAATATCACAATAGGCGATCCCCACTCAGGAATGATGTTAGTTGCATAAAGCAACATGTAAATTAATGAGAAAATGATGGAGCATATTCCAGCTAAAAATGTTAACCTTAGCGGAAGCAATGAATAACCAAAAAGTATGGTTAAAAACAAAGAAAGGAGTTTTCTGAATGAATAATTTGAAACACCGTTTTCTCTTTTTAAATGATCTACCTTTTGCTTTCCAATATTGTCTGTAATTTGAAAAAGTATGCCGTCAATATACGGATGGGGTCCTTTGTATTTGATTATTTCTTTAACCACATCTTCATGAATTAATTTAAAACTACTCAAGTACAAATCTTTGGGTTTTTTAAGTAAAAACGTGGTTAAGTAATTTACTAAACTGCTACCAAGATTTCTGAACCAATGGTGCTTTTTTGATTCATAATAACTGTAAACTACATCGAAATCATTTTCTTTTGCAGTCTTTAACAGTTTTAGTATTTCTGAAGGAGGATTTTGAAAGTCATCGTCAATGATAACAGTGTATTTGCCTTGCACGTGATTAAGGCCACACATAACGGCATTAAACTCACCAAAGTTTTTTCTGAGATTTATAAACTTTACATTTTCAGTGCTTAAGGCTATTTTTTTGCATATTTCGCCAGAATTGTCCTTGCTTCCATCGTTTACCAAAACGGTTTCAAATTTAAACCCTTTTAAATTTTCTTTTAGGCTTTCCACTAGTCTTTCAATACTACTTGAGCCGTTATAAACTGGTATAACTACCGAAAATTCTATCATATTCTAAAACTGTTAATGGTATCAATAATATAGGCTAACTCACTATTAGTTAAAGTTGAATTTAGTGGGATACTTAATACTTCATCGTGGATTTTTTCAGTGATAGGCAAAGATAGATAGTTAAAGTCTTTTAATGCTTTTTGTTTGTGTGGTGGAGTTGGGTAATGAATCTCAAAACCAATTTCTTTTTCTGTTAAATGTTTTATTAGTCTTTCTCTGTAGCTTGTTCTGATTACGAATAAATGCCAAGCATCTGTGTCAATACTTGTTTTGCTAGGTAAACTTATAAGTTTGTTTTTTATCTCTGTTAAGTATATTCGTGCTATTTGTCGTCTTTTTAATAGTTCTTCATCTAAATATCGAAGTTTTAGTTTTAAAAAACTAGCTTGAACTTCACTTAGTCTGCTATTAATTCCCTGATATTCAAATTGATATTTTATACTTGAACCGTAATTTCGAAGTGATTTTATCTTATTGTAAATCTGTGCATCGTCAGTTACTATTGCCCCACCATCAGATAAGGCTCCGAGGTTTTTAGAGGGATAAAAGCTGTAAGCGGTTACATCAGCTCCTATACATTTTTTTGAGCCATCATATATTCCTCCATGGCTCTGTGCAGCATCTACTATAAGTTTCAGATCGTGGTCTTTACAAATTCGATTAAGTGCTTCGAAATCACACATTTTTCCATAAAGGTTTACAGCCAATATAGCAGAAGTGTTATTAGTAATATGAGATTCAATTTTTGAAGAATCAATATTATAGGTTTCAATATTTGGTTCAACCAAAACAGGTTTATACCCTGCTTTTAATATTGATAATATGGAGGCATAATACGTGTTTGCAGGTACTAATATTTCTGAGTTTGTAGGTAAGTCTAAGCTTTGCAAACCTAAGATTAAGGCATCTAAGCCATTTGCTAAACCTACACAGTAGTTTGATTCACAATAGTTTGCAAAGTTAGTTTCAAAATCAGCAACCTCAGAGCCTAAAATATATTGGCCTGAATCGAGGAATTTCAAAAAAGCTCCCTGTAGTTCTGAATTAAGATTTTGATTTATTTTTTTTAAGTTCAAAAAAGGTATCGGCATCTTAACTCAATGTATTATATTTTCAGGAATATACGGCTCATCAATGTAATCTTCGGGATCATAGTTTTTGTTTGCCAAGACAAGCAATGTTGAGTTAATAGAAAAATCATACATTTGATGCCAATCTGTAGGTTTTAATAAAAGGCACTTCTCTGGACTGTCTAATTCAAATGTTTCTTCAATGTGTCCATCTTGAACATAAATTTTGCATGAGCCGTTTAGGCAAATTAGTCCTTGCCAAGTTTCTTTATGCCTATGTCCGCCTCGAATGCTTTCGGTTTGAACTCCATAAATGAAATATACTCTTTCTATATGTCCAGGTAGTAATTGTTCAAAAACAGATAAAATACCTTCGTGCGATTCTATAGATTTTAGCTTTATTAATACAGCCATTAACTTTTAGGGTCATAGTTTTCTCAAAGATAATCTGTAACCCTATAAATTCAATGTAGTTTAAGATATTTTGATTATAAGGTAAGCTTAAAATTTAGAAATGTCCATAAACTCAAAAAGGTCATGTGCAAACATGACCTTTAAAAAACAATTTATCTTAACTAAGAATTAACTCTTGAATCTGTATTAGTTTGCTTTTTTCCGTATGCTGGACAAGGCTGTTTTCTACATGAAGCAAACACAAATGAACAAATTAGGAGAGCAAATACTATTTTAACTTTCATTATTTTAATCTAGAATTTTTATTAGAAACGCTATACGTTTTAAATTATTTTATTTTTCTTCTTCGTTTTGAAACTCAACACTTTCATCTTCAAGGATTAAACGCTCTGTTTTTTTTCTTTTTGAGCGATATCCCAAGATTTTTAACATTGATTCTGCATTTTGTTGATCAGCGAAAAGTTCTGTTGTAATGTTTCCGTTTTCGTCTAAATCTATCAAGACATGCTTTGGTGCAGGAATCAAACAATGCTGAATACCGCCATAGCCGCCTAATGACTCTTGGTAGGCTCCGGTATGGAAAAATCCGATGTACTGCTCTTCGTCGTTAGTTTCGTCGAGCATAGGCATATATAAGTCTTCTGAATGAGATTCTGTGTTGTAATAATCCGCTGAGTCGCAAGTTAGGCCACCAAGGTTAACTTTTGTATATGGTGCGTCCCAATTATTGATTGGCAACATGATATATTTTTGTCCGATACCCCAAGCGTCAGGTAACTGAGTGATAAACGAACCGTCAATCATATACCAAAGCTCGCGATCGTTTTGTTGTTTTCTGTCTATTATTTTATAAAGAATTGCACCACTCTCTCCAACTGTGTAACTTCCAAATTCTGTAAATATATTTGGAACTGGTACATTGTTTTTATGGCAAATCCACTGAATGTTTTCAATGATTTCATCAACCATTGCCTGATAATCAAAGTTGTAGACAATTGAAGTCTGGATAGGCATTCCACCACCAATATCTATGGAATCTAGTTCTGGGCAAAGCTTCTTGATTTCACAGTATTTAAACATGAACCTTGTAAGTTCTGACCAATAATATGCTGAATCTTTTATTCCTGAATTAATAAAGAAATGGAGCATTTTTAAGTTAAACCTTTTATTGGGTTTAATTTTAGTCAAGTAAAGCTCATCCACATCTTTGTATCTAATTCCAAGTCTTGATGTATAGAATGAAAAATTAGGTTCTTCGTCTGTAGCTATTCTTATACCTATATTTACATTTTCAGCAGTTACTGTGTTTAGATAATGGTCTATTTCTCTTAGGTTGTCTAAAACAGGAATACAATTAGTAAAGCCATCATTTAAAAACTGTGAAATATATTCTAGATATTGGGGTTGCTTGTGCCCATTACAGATTATATATGTCTCTTTTGATATTTTTCCTTCTTCGAACAATGTATTAACCAAAGGCATGTCAAAAGCTGAAGAGGTCTCAAGGTGAATGTTATGCTTAAGGGCTTCGTCTACTATAAATTTAAAGTGCGAAGATTTTGTGCAATAACAATACGTGTAGCTTCCTTTGAAGTTATACTTCTTCATTGCATTTTTGAAGAGCAACTTAGAATGTTCTATATGCTCCCCAATTTTAGGAAGATACGTTATTCTAAGCGGAGTTCCGTATTTTTTAATAACCTCCATCAAAGGCACGTTATTAAATTGAAGATTGTTTTTAGCATCAACTCCGAATTCTCTAGTAGGGAATTCAAAAGTTTGCTGAATCAAGTCTATGTATCTCTTCATTTATTTTGAAGTTGCTAACTCTAAAGGTTTTTAATTGAAAAAAAGATGGTGCAAAATTGACATAATTTTTAGAACTTTGCAAGTATACGCTTACTTAAAGACTTAAAACTTATTTAATCTTTAAAGTATTAATTTTAGATAAAAACGACAATAATGTTAAATAAACAAACTAAAGTTCATTTTATTGCTGTGGGTGGTGCTGTAATGCACAATTTAGCCCTGGCATTGTCAAAAAAAGGTTTTTTGGTAACAGGTTCTGATGATGAAATTTATGAGCCAGCTAAAACAAGATTAGCCAACGCGGGTATTTTACCAGCAGAAAATGGTTGGTTTCCTGAAAAAATAACGGCCGATTTGGATGCAATTATCTTGGGAATGCATGCAAAAAAAGATAATCCGGAATTAGCAAAAGCAATAGAATTAGGTTTGAAGGTGTATTCGTTTCCTGAGTATGTGTACGAACAAACCAAAAATAAACAAAGAGTGGTTATTGCTGGTAGTCACGGAAAGACTTCAATAACCAGTATAATTCTACACGTATTGGCTTATTATAACCGTAATTTTGATTATTTGGTTGGTGCTCAAATCGAAGGGTTTGACTTAATGGTTAAACTTACTGAAGACGCCCCAATTGTGATTATTGAAGGAGACGAATATTTGTCTTCTGCAATAGAAATGAAATCGAAGTTTTTATTCTATCACCCACACATTATGCTACTAAGTGGTGTGGCTTGGGATCATTTCAATGTTTTCCCAACCTTTGATAAATATGTAGGAGCATTTGAAGAACTTGCCGATGGTATGGATAAGGCTGGAGTTATCGTTTTCGATGAAACTGACGACATAGTTAAAGTTATCGGAGAGAAAGACAGAGCGGATATAGTTAAAGTTCCTTACGCTGCACATCCTTATTTGGTCGATAATGGTAAAGTGTTTTTGAAAACAAAAAATGGAAACGTAGAACTTAAAATCTTTGGAGAACATAATATGAAGAACCTCATGGGGGCAAAGCATATTTTGGAAAGATTAGGTATCACTGAAGAACAATTTTATGAAGCTATCCAAACCTTTAAAGGTGCTTCTAAAAGGCTCGAAACTTTAGGGCAAAATGCAAACACACACATATACAGAGATTTTGCACACGCACCTTCTAAGGTAGGTGCTACTACACAAGCCACAAAAGAACTATATGGGGCTCGTAAACTGGTAGCTTGCTATGAGTTGCACACTTTTTCGAGTTTAAACAAAGATTTTTTGCCTCAGTATGATCAAAAACTTCAGGATGCCGATGTAGCGGTAGTTTTTTATAGCCCGCATACGCTGAAAATGAAAAATATGCCTGAGATTTCGGAAGAAGAAATTGTGAAATATTTTGGTAGGTCAGATCTAAAAGTAATTACTGACAGTGAGGGATTAAGGAAGTTTTTAGGTGAAATTAATTGGTTTCAAACCAATTTACTTTTAATGTCTTCAGGTACCTTTGGTGGCACTGATTTAAATACCTTAAGTGCTGAAATACTTGCATTACCTGTAGAAGAAACATTCCCTGAGATTGAAACAGCTCCAAAATCTAAAAAATGGGGTGGCTTATTAGGGAATTTAAAAGGTAAATTGAAAAAAGATAAATAACCTTAAAATAATATGGTTTTGAGTTTGCTCAAGACCATATCCGAACTTATGTGTTCGAGGCAGGCTAAGTCTCCTCGAGCACATGGTTTATTTCCATATACAGAGCATGGTCTACATTCAAGCTCTTTTTTGTTAATCTCCACAATATTTTCTGGGTTTTGAAAAAGAGGTCCAAATCCTGCAAAATGGTGTGTACTTCCCCAAATTGAAACTACAGGAATACCCGAAAGTGCGGCAAAATGCATATTTGAAGAATCGCCACAAACCATTACAGACAAGTTTGCAATCAAACTCAATTCTGTTTCTAAATCAAATTTTCCGATTACATTGTGCCATTTGGAATTATTGGTCGTAAAGCTTTCAATCAACTCAAATTCCTTTTTCCCTCCACCAAAAAATATAAGTTCATAGCCTGGAAATTCATTTTGAATCTTTACACTAAGTTCTTTATACTTTCCCAAAGGCCACATTTTGTTTATGTGTTGAGCAAATGGTGCAATTCCAATTAGTTTTTTATTTTCAAAAACTTCTAACCCATTCTTTTTTTTGAAATCTAGAATTGGATAAACATCAGTACTTATTTCTGTTTCTGTAATGATATTTGCTCTTTTGAAAACATCCAAATACCGCTCTGTAGTATGTTTGAGTTGCTTGAAGCTTTTGTTTTTTACTAATGATTTTTTTTCGGTTCTTCCTTTGTCAAAAACTAAAAATGGTGTTTTTTTTATTGAAAAAAATAACTTTAAAATCCTTGTTCTAAGGTTTTCATGCAGGTCAATTATGATATCGGGATTTACGGAGGCCACTTTTCTGTAAAGTTTGAGTATTCCTTTGGCACCCATAAATTCTTTTTCTAAATCTACGGCTAGTAGTTTTACAAAAGGAATATTCTTAAAAAAAATAGAAAATTTAGGTCTTGTTACTATCCAGTAGGTGTTATTTGGGTTTTGATGCACCACTTCTTTCATTGCTGCTGCAGCAAGGGCAACGTCTCCCATTGCCGAAAATCTAAAAATAAGTATGTTCTTATCCTTAATCATTTTTTTTATAAAGCACCGGGTTTAAGTTCGGGTCGTTATACATTTTCATCTGTTTATACAGTTTCATATATTTTTTACCCGCTTCTAAGTCTTCAATCAGTTCATCGTAACTTTGAGCCAAATCTTGCTCTTGAATTAACAAAATTGAGAGCTTTGTGGTAACGGAAATCTTATGATTTTCGTCGATTTCTGACCTGTTTAGTTGCTCTTGAAAGTGATAAATTTTTAACTGTAAAATTGACATTCTATCTAGTAACCAGGCAGGAGTTTCAGAGTTTAATCTTGCATTTGGATTTAAGGTAACTCCTTCTATGGACTTATATAGATACTCATCTATTTCCTCAACTTTGTCGGTTCTGTGTTGATTTGATGCATCTATTCTCCTTTTTAGTGCTACAATAGTTTCAGGTGCTATTTTTGGGTCCCTTATTAGGTCTTCAAGGTGCCACTGCACGGTGTCAATCCAATTTTTGTGAAATAATAATTGCTCAAACTGAGATTTTGACTGAATATCGGGCATTGGACTATCCACATGGTCTGAAACGTGGTATAGCTTGATCGCTTCTTTAAATAAATTATTTATTTGTTCTGCTTTCATTAGAATGGAATCTTATAGTCTTTTTAGTCTAATATTTTTGGACCAGACTGATTGATTGATGAAACGAATAAGTTTGATTGGATATTTACTTTCGTAAATTCTTTTTGCATAGCGAGGCCTACTTTTTCAGCGGTTTCTTTACCTCTCGAAAATGCAAATATGGATGGGCCAGCTCCTGAAATACTACAACCAAGGGCACCATTTTCTTTTGCTGCCATTTGTACCTCAAAAAATTGAGGTATAAGTATAGAACGAATGGGCTCAATGATATAATCTACCATAGATCTGCCTATTAAATCGTAGTTTTCACTAATTAAGCCTGCTACCATTCCAGCTACATTTCCCATTTGAGAAATGGTTTTATTCATAGAAACTTCATTTTTCAATATGTGCCTTGCGTCTTTGGTATTTACTTCTACATCGGGGTGTACGATTGAAACATACAGATCGGCAGGTGTATTTATTTTAAAGAAATCTAAAGGCGAATATGACCTGATAATCACGAAGCCTCCCAATAGGGCAGGGGCAACATTATCTGCGTGTGCAGAACCGCAAGCTATTCTTTCACCTTCCATTGCGAATGGCAGTAGTTCTTCTGTATTAAGCGGTTTGTTTAAAAGTTGATTTACGGCAAAAACACCCGCTACCGAGCTTGCTGAGCTACTTCCAAGTCCACTTCCAAGGGGCATTTTTTTGTTTAGAATAATATCAAATCCGTGTTTTATATCTAAATGGCTTAAATATTTTAAAATCGGAACTGTTACCGTATTTTTCTGGATATCAAACGTTAATTTTCCATCATCTCCGGTGATTTGCTGGATCACAATTTGATCGTCCTGTCTCTTAGTTACGATAACTTCGTCTCCCGGATTATCGACTGCTAGACCAAAAATATCAAAACCACAAGCAACATTGGCCACTGTGGCTGGAGCAAAAACTTTTATTGATTCCACTTTTTATTTTTTATGCTAAAAAACTACTTAAACTAATAATATCGGCAAACACACCCATTGCCGTAACCTCGGCACCCGCACCGGGACCTTTAACCACCAGTGGGTTGTGGAAATAACGTTCTGTTGTATATGAAACTATGTTTTCAGAGCCGGATAAACTATAGAAAGGGTGATTTTTGTCCACTTTGTCTAATCCTATACTTGCTTTTCCGTTTTCAAGTTTGGCGATAAATCTTAGTTTTTCGCCATTTTTTTGTGCATTTTCAATAAGTGCCTCAAATAATGGATTTTCTTTTTCTAAAACTTTATAAAACTCTTCTACATTGGCAGCTTGCATTGCCTCATCACTTAGTAGTGGATTTATGGTTACATCTTGAATCTCTAAATTTATACCTGTCTCTCTTGCCAAAATCAGGATTTTTCTAGCTACATCCATACCGCTCAAGTCTTCTCTTGGGTCTGGCTCTGTATATCCTTGAGCTTTGGCGTCTTTCACAACATCCACAAATTTTTGCCCTACATCAAAAGTGTTGAAAATAAAAGACAAAGTCCCAGAAAGCACCGCTTCAATTTTAATAATAGTGTCGCCTGAGTTTATGAGTCCTTGGAGTGTATTAATTACTGGTAAACCAGCTCCCACATTTGTCTCGTATAAGAACTTGACGTTTCGCTTTGTGGTAATGTTTCTCAAAGTTTCATATTCTGCAAAAGAACTTGAGTTAGCAACTTTGTTTGGGGTTACTATCGAAATGTTACTATTTAAAAGTGGAGCATAATATTGCACAATGTCTTTGTTTGCAGTGCAATCTATAAATATACTGTTGGGTAAGTTAAGTGCTTGAATATCATCAATAAATTCACTTAAGTTTACTAATTCTCCGTTTTGTATCAGATTTTCTTCCCAGTTTTGAAGTGAAACTCCGTCTGGATTTAAAATCATTTTTCGTGTATTGGCTATTCCTGTGATTTTAAGATTAAGATTCTTTTGTTTTTTTAGATGCTCTTTTTGCTTTTCTATTTGATTTAAAAGGGTTTTTCCGATTAAACCAGTAGGACCTAAAATGAATAGATTTAAAGTAAGTCCATCTATCTGGAAAAATGTTTCATGTATGGCGTTTAGAGCCTTGCTTATATCCTTTTTGCCAATAACAACCGAAATATTTAACTCTGATGAGCCCTGAGCAGTTGCTATTACGTTTATTCCATTTTTTCCTAAAACAGAAAAAAGCTTACCCGAAGTGCCAGAACTTGCCTTCATGCCTTCACCCACAACTGCTATAATAGATAAATTGTGCTGAACTGAGATTTGTTCTATTTCTCCATTTTGAATTTCCAATTTGAAACCATCCTCTAAAATTTCTTTTACAATTTCAGAAGACTTAGGGTCTACCGCAAAGCAGATAGAGTGCTCCGATGATGCTTGAGAGATTAGTATAACTGAAATTTTATGGTCAGCTAAAATCGTAAACAATTTAGCCGATACACCTGCAACTCCAATCATCCCATTTCCTTGTAAATTAACAAGTGAGATGTCATCTATAGAAGAAATTCCAGTGATTGAATATGATTTTTGAATCGTTTCTTTTGAGACCGTTGTTCCTTTGTCAGTTATATCAAATGTATTAAGAATACGAATTGGGATATTTTTTTGAAAGGCAGGAATCAAACTTGGAGGATAAATTACTTTAGCTCCAAAATGCGAAAGCTCCATAGCTTCTGCATAAGATATCTCTGGAATAGTAAATGCGTTTTTGACTTTTCGTGGGTCTGCGGTCATCATGCCGTTTACGTCTGTCCATATTTCTATAACCTCAGCATTGAGAGCTCCACCCAATATAGAAGCTGTATAGTCACTTCCTCCTCTGCCTAAAGTGGTAGTTACTTGGTTTTGGTCAGAACCTATAAATCCGGTTACGCAATAAATTAAGTCGGCATTATTTAAGGTGTCATTAATAGCGGAGTTTGTTTTATTAAAATCAACTTCTGCAAAACCAAAAGTACTGTCAGTTTTAATAATGTCTCGGCCGTCAATAAAACTCGCCTTAATTCCGCGGTCATTGAGCGTGCTGGTTACGATTTGAGTTGAAAGCCTTTCACCAAAACTTAGGAGTAAATCCATTGTTCGGTTCGAAATCTCTTTTATATATGTGATTCCTTTTAATAAGTCTTCTATTTCGTTAAAAAGTCCTTTGATTTTTGCAGTTGTTGCAGATTGGTTTTTAACCGCAATTAAACTTTTAACAGCCGAAATATGCCTCTCTTCGATGGTTTTCAAAATATTGAGATATTCTACATCACCTTTCGAAGCCAATGCACCTATTTCAATAAGTTTATTGGTGACTCCACCCATTGCCGAAAAAACCACTCCTAAAACCTGATTGTTTTCTTTTTTAGAGCCAATGATTTTTACAACCTGCTCTATACTTTCCACTGTTCCCACCGAAGTGCCACCAAATTTGAGGATTCTCATGTAGCTGAATTACTAAAATTTGTTTAAAAATAGACTTTTATTAAAAACCCTTCTAAAACATTTCAGTTCTAAAAGGGTTTATTCGCAAAGATATTAATTTTTGTGCCCTATCACTGCTTTTTTGTTAAAATGTTGTGAAAAGTGCCGAATAACGTTCGATTTATTTTGATATTAAATAGATAATTAGTTTCTTGTCTAATTACCTAAATAGAAAATTTAATTTATGGACATTCAGTTTAAAGCACTAAATGACAAGACCAGAAGAAATATCTTAGAATTACTTAAACATAGCGATCTTACAGCGGGAGATATAAGCGAGCAATTTAACATGTCAAAACCCAGTATTTCGCATCATTTGGATTTATTGAAACAAGCGGAACTGGTCAGGTTTAAAAAGAAAGGGCAATATATGCTGTATAGTATTAATTTACAGCAGTTTGACGATATATTGCTTTGGATGAATCAGTTTAAAAATGACTCAATAGCAGAAAAGCCGAGGTTCAGGATACCGTTAAATCAATAAATAAGTGACTTATTTTAATCAACATTGTCTTAAATAATAAAAAAATGCTATTATTTTTGTACGATTAAATTTCATGTATATGAGAAAAAAATACTTCCGTACAATTTTATTTCTTCTGGTTGCTTACAGCTCGTTTGCAGCTAATGATCTCAGAATATATCAGATTTATGGAGGAGGAGGAAATTCTAGTGCTATTTACAATCGAGACTTCGTTGTCCTTTATAATGATGGTTCATCGGCAGTTTCGCTTTCAGGCTATTCATTGCAATATGCCCCATTGTCCGCTACTCCTCCTTCAGATAACTGGACTTCGATAAATTTAACTGGTTCTGTTCCTGCCAAAGGATTTTATCTCATTGCTATTAACTTAAATGCTTCTAGTGGTACAGGTTCAAACGGAATAGACCTCCCAACTCCAGATTTAGTTTGGCCACTGGGTAGTAGTGGTCTTAATCAAAACACTGGTAAGTTAGCTTTAATGTCATCAACTACTTTGATAACTGCAACAACACCAACAAGCCCTGTTGATTTTGTAGGTTATGGTTCCGGAATAGATGTTTCTGAAGGAAGCCCAGCACCAAGTACCTCTTCAACATCTTCAATTGTTAGAAAAAATGATGGGGTTGATACAGATAATAATTCTGCGGATTTTGTAAGTACTACTTCAGCAGCACTAAACACAGTTAGGCCATCAAACTCAACTTCTTTTCCCGTTAAGTTGGTTTATTTAGATGTAGCTAAATATGGGGAGTCTGCAATATTAGATTGGAAAACCTCTGAAGAACTTAATTTTTCTCACTTTGAAATTCAAAAAAGCAAAGATGCAGTAGGTTTCGAAAGTGTAGGAAAAGTTTCAAGTAATAAAGGGTTATCTTCCATATATATCTTTGTCGATAACCAACCGGCACCTGGAGTAAATTATTATAGACTTAAAATGGTGGATCTTGATGGAAAAATAGAGTATTCTAAAATCAATAGTATTAATTTTGCGTCTGAACTAAATGTGGTTTTATATCCAAATCCGAGTTCTGATTTTGTAAAATTGAATAACATAAATTTGAAAGAGATTTCACAAGTGACGGTTTCTGATATTCAAGGTAAGATATTGAAAGTTTTTAATGACAATTTCGATACTATGCCAATTAATGAACTTCAGAGTCAATATTATATCATACGAGTATATGCGTCTACTGGCAAGCTATATTCATACAAATTATTAAAAATATAAGACATTTTTTGTCAAAAATCTTCATAAATGAGCAAGAAATTATATACAAAACCGGTTCTCAAAAAAATTGGGAAAGTTTCAAATATTACACTTAAAACAGGGTCAATAAGCGATTTTGGTGGTAATAAATACAGACCTTAATCAAAATTCTTCTGATAAAAGTTTCACTAAAAACAAGTAAAAATGAATTCAAAGTGTAATTTTTATCCGGGTCCATCTAAGCTTGCACCCAACATTGATGTGTATTTACAAAACGCATACAATTCTGGTTTGCTTGAAGCCAATCACAGGAGTTCATTTTTTATGGATTTCTTGAATGAAACCATTCAAAATACTAAAGTAAAGCTTGCTATTCCTAATAACTACGAAGTGTTTTTTACTTCATCGGCCACAGAGTGTTGGGAAATTACCGTTCAATCTTTACTTCACAATAAAGTTCAGTTTTTATATTCGGGAGCTTTTGGTAAAAAATGGTTTAAATATTCCGTCATAAATCCACAAGCAATTTCTGAATTAAATAAAGCTAAAAGCTCAATTAGAGGCACTCGTTTTTTTGTGGACCAAACCGCAGACGAAGTGGAAATTGATGCAGAAAATAGCTGTTTGTGTATCGTTTCTTCCGAAACTTCAAATGGGACTCAGATTAGCAATCAAACTATTCGGGACTTAAAGGCAAAAATGTCTACTGAGAGCCTTATTTTAGTCGATGCTACTTCTTCTTTAGGAGGAATGGCTCACGATATTTCTTTGGCAGATGTTTGGTTTGGCTCTTCTCAAAAGTGCTTTGGGCTTCCCTCGGGTCTCGGAATAATGATTGTTTCTCCTAAAGCTATAGAAAAAGCTAAAGAAATAAATGAAAGGAATCATTACAACAGTTTATTGAATATTTCAGAAAATTTCCAAAAAAATCAAACCCACTATACGCCTAACACTTTAGGTATTTTCTTGTTTTCTGAGGTGATTAAAAATAGACCACACATTTCAGAAATTGATTCGCATTTAAAAACTAGAGCCAAGCATTTGTATAATGAAATGAGCCAATTTAGTTTTTGTGAACCCTTGGTTACTAATCTTCAATCCCGATCAGATACGGTTTTGGCTTTCACTTCGGAAAGGGTTGCCGAGCTGCATAAATATCTATCAGAAAAAGATATTATAGTAGGGAAAGGATATGGAGAATGGAAATCCAGTTCATTCAGAATAGCTAATTTTCCTTCAATACCTGATGCAGACTTTGATTTATTGCTTAAATCATTAAAGAGTTTTTAGTAGATTCGCCCTATAATCAAAACCAATTATGCATTTCAGCCTCAAAGAGATATTTTCAGTAACCATCATTTTGTTTTCTATAATAGATATTTTAGGTTCAATACCCATAATATTAAATTTAAGAAAAAAAGTAGGGAACATTCATGCAGGAAGAATCACTTTGATTTCTGGAGGTTTGATGCTTGGATATTTGTTTTTAGGATCAAAAATCCTGCAACTCTTTGGTGTAGATGTAGAGTCATTTGCCGTAGCAGGGGCATTAATATTATTGATTATTGGTTTCGAAATGATTTTGGGAAGGGAAATATTTAAACACAATGACCTTAACCAAGGCAAAGGGAGTAGTGTGGTACCTTTAGCTTTTCCGATTATAGCAGGTGCTGGCACCATGACTTCTTTACTTTCGCTTAAGGCTGCATATTACCAAGAAAATATCATAGTCGGCATATTGGCAAACCTTCTATTGGTTTACGCCGTATTAAAGTCTTCTTCTTGGTTAGAAAAGAAAATTGAACCAGGAACAGTAGAAGTGCTTCAGAAAGTTTTTGGTTTGATATTAATTGCAATTGCCATTAAGCTTCTCAAAACAAATTTACTTTAAAAAATCATCATTTTTGTACTTTTCAATTCTTGGTCTAGTTCATAATCTAGCCATCCTTTTACTATTAACCATTGAGCTATTCCATATGTAGACATTACCCAAAAACTGCTAAATGCAATAGGGTTTAAAAACTTGGTGTAGGCAATAATGGAATCAGAAATGATGAATAAAATTGCACCAATTAATACTGCAAAGTAACCTTTCGAAAGTATGTTTCTATTCAATGCCGAAATACCCATTAGTGTCAATGAAATGCAGTATAAAACTACAGGGATTAGCATTCCGTTAGGAAGAGCCGGTTTTAAAATTGATATATAAGTAACTGAGTACACTGCAAATATTAGGGAAGGGATAATTTTCAGGTTTTTGTGCAATCCGAACAACTTGATATATGAAAGTTGAGCTAATAAGAAACTACTTAGCCCCAAAAGGAAGAAAATCTCTTTGTCAAACATCAAGAAAACGTCTCCTAAAAATGAAAAGAAAAGTGCCAAATAAAGGATTTTGTTTTTTAGTTGGTGCCTCATTCCTAAAAACATTAGAAATGGCATTAGAAGTGGTTTCGTAAAGTAAATCCCTAGTTTTATTTGATTTTCGCTAAGCCAAATTTCTATCACTAAAAGTATGAAATATGCAATACTGATTGATTTGAAATTTATCTTCATCCTAAAATATGTTTTTTAATATCTAGCCAATTACTTATTCGGTTGTAGTTATTGATTTTTTTGTTGTGAATGGCATCAAAAAGTATGGTTTCACCGTCAAAGTGGATAAGGTTTTTTTCGTGATCATCTATCAAAATGTCACCTTTTACAATTGACTTGTCACCACAGAGCATAATGTTCTTCCAAGATATAAATGGAAAGTGAGTCTGCATCCAATCGTACTTTTCTTTTAAAGAGTTAGGAAATTCCATGGCTGCGGAAACGATAAATACTTCATGTTTTTCTGAAAGTTCAGCTAAAACTTCTTGAGAATCCGGTATCACATTCAAATTTCCGAAAAAACCAGGGGCATTTAGTTCATCTCTATAAGATTTGAGGTTATTTGACTTTACGTAGTCATAGAAGTCTTTATCCTCAAAAAAGTCTTTGCTTAAGCTAAGGTTATTTTTTTGATTTAGAATTTCTAAAATTCTTTCACTTGCATCTGCAAGCACATCGTCCATGTCTACTAAAATCCGTTTTTTCATAAGTTAAGGATGATATCCAATCGTTATTTTCTTAGACCTAATCACGTCATTTTGGTCTACTATTACAAAATAGTTCCCATCGGGCAGCCCCGTCAAATCAAAGTCATGAAGTGATTTGTCGTGTCTGTCTTCTTGCAAAATTCTACCCGATAAATTTTGAAGTTGAAAATGAGTGTCAAAACCCTCAGGAACTCTTACATAAACTTTGTCGTCTTGTTCGTTTAAAAATATGGTAATTTCGTCCTTTTTCATATTGAGATAAATGGCTTTAGTTTTTGATATACTTTGTGAATGGGCAAACCCATAACTGTGTAAAACGATCCTTCTATTTTGTCGATGCCTATCATTCCAATAAACTCTTGTACACCATAAGCTCCTGCTTTGTCAAAAGGTTTGTATGCATCTACATAATATTCTATTTCTGCATTTGAAATAGGCGAAAACCTTACCTCGGTTGTATCAGAGAAAACATCGAAATTATCCCCATTTTTTATACAAACTCCAGTTACCACTTTGTGGGTGTTATTTTGTAATAAAGTAAGCATTTCTATTGCTTCTTGTCTGTTTTGGGGTTTGTTTAGAATGGTCTGGTTAGCTATTACAACGGTGTCTGCACTTATTACGATCGTATCTTCTCCAATTTCAGGAAACTGTTCCGCTTTTTCTTTGGCTAGTATTTCGGGTACTTTTTCAAGTAGTTCATTTTCAGAGAAATGCTCGGTTGTAGGTCGTACTATAATCTCAAACTTAAATCCCGCTTGTGCTAAAATTTCTTGCCTTCTTGGTGAGCCAGATGCTAGAATTATTTTTTTATTTTGAATCATATCTTTGTTTTGGCGGTTCTTTCATTAAATATTACATTTGTATTAAATGTGATAACATATTATATAATATTTGATTAGCAAAAGTATGAGTTTAGAAAAGGAAATAAAACAAACGAGGCCTTTTTCGAGCAAAAAAGAAAAAGCCATTGTAAATATCATATATACTAACAATTGGATATTTCTGAATTACAGTAAAAATCTAAAGAAATACGACATTAGTAATCAGCAATATAATGTTTTACGTATTCTTAACGGACAAAATGGGAAGCCAATTACTATCAATGAGATTATAGAGCGAATGTTAGATAAAATGTCTAATGCGTCTCGTTTGGTAGATAAATTATTAGCAAAAGGTTTGGTGAGCAGAGAGCAGCGTCAAGGAAATAGACGTGCATGTGATGTGATTTTAACTGAAAAAGGAAAGTTGTTTTTAGAAGAAGTGAAGACGGATATGAATTTGAATGAAGATAAAATGTCTCCTTTGACGGATGAGGAGTTCGATACGCTCAATGAACTACTCGATAAAATGAGAAAAAAGGTTCAATAAAGAAAGGTAGTTTAACGTTTGTTAGTCAACGAAAATTAAGATAAAAAATATGAAAATTAGTACTTTTAGGCCCTTTCTACTTGTTCTGTTGTCCTTTTGGATTTTGTCTTGTGGCAAAACTGAGGTAGATCCCGTAAATATATATTTAGTCGAAGCCAAGGAAGGCGGGCAGTTTTCAAAAACTGAACTTGCAAGTCAACTTGGTACATCTTTAGGTGCTTCCTCAAGTCAGGTTGCCTTATTTATAAGGACTGGAGTAAAATTTTACAAAATCACCTACAAAACAAAAAATACCAATGGCGATCAAATTTCGGCTTCTGGGGCTCTGATTTTACCAACAGACCTTAACCAGGAAAGTTTGGCTTTGGCCAGTTACCAACACGGAACCATTTTTAATGAAACCGACGCACCTTCTTATTTTGGACTTACTACAGAGTTTGGTATTGGAGCCTTTTTGGCTTCTACTGGTTACATCACTTGCATGCCTGATTATGTAGGATATGGTGCCTCAAAAGAACAAAAACACCCTTACGAACATAGAGAAGGTTTGGCTCAGCCATCAGTTGATTTCATTTTAGCCGTAAAGGAATTCTTGACTAACCAAAAAGTAAATTGGAATAATAACTTACTTCTAGGAGGTTATTCTGAGGGCGGGTATGCTACTATGGCCACTTTTAAAATGCTGGAAGAGAAATACAAGTCAGAGCTTAATGTAAAAGCGGTGAGCTCGGGTGCAGGTGCTTACAATAAAACCAAAACGTTGGAGTCTTTTTTAACCGAAAAAACCAGTGGTGAAGCGGGTAATAATAGGTCGTATATGTGGGTTTTGAATACTTATGATCGTATTTATAAACTAAATAGACCTTTGAGTTCATATTATGTGGAGCCCTATTTAAGTCAAGTTACGAAAGACAGCTATTTAGCCAATATTTCTAAAAGCTTTGATGAAATTTTGAACCCTACTTTTGTGAAAGGTTTAGTCCAAAAAACAGATACTCCGTTTTTAAATGCCGTTCTTGATAACGATATTTACGACTGGAAACCAACCGCTGTTTTGAGGTTGTATCACGGTACGAGTGATACGTACGTGCCGTATTTGAATTCTAAAACTGCATATGATGCAATGATTAAAAGAGGAGCGGCAAATGTTACCCTAGTGCCTATAGACGGTGGAAACCACGGTTCAAGTATCAGTACATTTTTGTTAGGAACCTTAGATTTGTTTAATAAATATAAAAATTAGAAAATGGCAATTGTTGAAAATCGTTTTGTACACACCGTGTATTTTTGGTTTAAAGAAAAAAATAACCAAGAGCAGAAAAGCATTATGCAGGCTGAATTATTAAAGTTGGGACAGATTGATCTTATTGAATCGGCTTATATTGGAAAACCCGCAGATACAAATCGTGAGGTTATCGATAGCTCGTATGATTTCAGTATTACTTTTGTTTTTAAAAATAAGGCGGACCAAGATGCTTATCAAATTCATCCTGATCATTATAAATTTATAGATGCTTGTTCTTCATTTTGGGAAAAAGTGCAAGTTTATGACGCTTGTTAATTCTTACTATTAAACGTTTTTTATTTTGAGAAAATCTTTATTGCTACTTTTTGTGTGTCAAGTTTCTTTTGGTCAACAAATTAATTTTAATGCCAAGGGTTTATTGTTTCTCCAAGATTCAGATTTTAATTATTATTCGGGCACTTCGGGCCAAATAGTAAAATCACGAAATAATATTGATAAAATAGGGGCAGTTTTGTTTCCTCTCAAATATGAGTCTGCAAAAGAAATAAGCGAAGAGTCAGTTTCTAATTCAGTTTTTTATAACCAAAAAGCCATAGCAGTGCGATCAGATGGTAGAATATGCTATGTTTTAGAATCAAAAGGGGGCATAAAAAGGGATTATCTAGAAGCTCAAAATAATGTAAAAGATTTGCCGGAAGGGAATTATGTAAGTGTGGTAGAAATATCGAATCTTTCAAAACTTAAGCCAGACTATAGGTTTCCAGTGGGTTTAAATCCAACGGCTATTTCATTAAGTAAAGATGACCAATACCTAGCAGTTAGTAGCGAAGCTTACAACCAAGAACTTCAGGTTTTGGAGTTGAATGAGTTTGGTAAACCCATCAGGATTATCTCAAAACCCAATCTATTTGGCAATGGTAAGATTTCTGATATAACCTGGCATCCATCGGGTGATTTTTTGGTTTACATAAAACAAGAAACCAAAGAAGTGGGCTTGATAAAAGTAGTGAGAGATGGACCTACTAAAAAGATAGTGAGACTAGAAACACATGGCAATACCCTTAAAATGGAAGGCTTACCACAAAGTGGGCAGTTTACTGCAGATGGTAAATACTACTTGCTTCTGGATAAAAAACAAGAAATAAATACGAAAGACAATGCAAAAAAAGGGGAGGTTTTCGTAATAAAATTTAACCTAGAAGATCAGGCCAATCATTTTTTTATATCTAAAGTTGAGGTTCAAGAAAACCCTACTGCTATGGCGATTCATCCTGACGGAAATTGGGTGTTGGTTGCAAACGCAAAAGGCTCGAGTGATTACCCGGTTTCAATTAAGTCTAACCAGTATTCTATTTCTGTTTTAAACCTTAACTCTGGTGGTAATATTACAACTAAAGCCACTGTAGATGCAGAGGGCATGCTCCCAAGCAGTATTGTTTTTGATAAAAATGGTCAAAATGCAGCAGTGAGTATATTTGAAAATCTTAATTTTGGCAAAAACTTTGGAAGTATTGATTTCTTCAAATTTAATGTTTCGGGTTCTACTCCAAAGTTAGAGAAACAGTCAAACCGAATATTTACGGAAACAGGAATTCATTATTTGAAAGTAATCGAAGACTTTTGAGGTCAAATTTGATTCTTCAATTTCATTTTATAGTGCTTTTTAAAGAGGTTTTGAAAAAAATAAGATATATTTAACGCTTTATTTTTATTAAAAAGCAGTCCCACTTTTTAACTTAACCATAACCAATCTAAAAAGAACATCAATGAATCAGCAAATTGACGATATTTCAGCGACTTCGGTAGTCGAAATAAAAAAGAACAAATACATTGTTGATATCTTAAAAGAAATCTACGACAGCGGAGCAATTACCATAGCTCAACTGGCAAAAAAACTCCATACTAGTGTACCCTCTATTACAGTTTATATAAATGAATTAATTTCAAATAAATGGTTATTTGAAGTAGGTTCTTCTAAAACAAAATCAGGAAGAAGACCCAGTTTGTTTGATCTAAATCCTGACAAAATCAAGTTTTTGATTATTGATATTAATGTTTATCAAACTAACTTTTATGTACTAAATCTTAGAAATGAGATTTCGGCTCATGCTATTTTAGAGGTTAATATTGGAGATGAAGATATCATTGAAATTTTCAAGAAGAAAGCTGGTGAGTTTATTGCGAATAAAGAGGTTGGTGCAGTAGGAGTGATCTCTCCAGGACTATTGGGGAGAGACTCGGGGATAAACTTTACATATCCGAATCACAACAAAGGCCAAGACTCTATTGCTATGATTATGGAATCACATTTAAAAATACCAACGTTTATCGCTCATGACACGCAAGCATCTATGATTGGCGAGCATCATTTTGGTTTGGCTAGAGGGAAAAACAATGTGTTGCTAATAAACCTAGACTGGGGAATTGGCTTGGGTATTTTGAGCAACGGACAAATTATTAAAGGGCAAAATGGATTTGCGGGTGAGCTAGGGCATATACAAGTAGACCCCGAAGGTGAACTTTGTCATTGTGGCAAAAAAGGCTGCTTAGAAACCGTGGCATCTGCACAAACTCTTATAAATAGGGCCCAAAAAGGTATAAAAGAAGGTAAAACTTCAACTTTAAGTTTGATTCAAGGACAGTTAAGCTTAGAAGATGTAATAGAAGCCGCACTCAAAGGCGACGAATATTCGATAGACCTTATTTTTGATATTGGCAGAGAGTTGGGCAAAGGACTGTCAATTGCTATTCATATGTTTAATCCGGAGGTGATTATCATAGATGGAATATTAACCAAAGCCGGCGAGCTTATTCTTTCAACTTTGCAACAAGCCATTAATAAGTTTTGCTTGACAGACTTCAAAAAAGATTTGCAAATTTTAGTGTCTCCAATGGGAGAAAAAGCTAAGATATTCGGAACGAAATCTCTGGTTTTCGATAAACTAATTACAGAACTTAAGTATTGATAAAGTGCAAACTAGCTTTTTTTAACTAAGCGAATTATCATTTTTTATTTTCGGTGTCCTTAAATTTACTATTTTTGTAAAACTTTCTTTCTAATTGATGCAAGCACTTAGCACTCGCCACTTATTAGGTATAAAAGACATCACTCAAAATGATATTTCCCTTATTTTAGATACTGCCAAGGAATTTAAAGAGGTTATCAATAGGCCAATCAAAAAAGTACCTTCTTTAAGAGATATCACTATCGCCAATGTGTTTTTTGAAAACAGTACCCGAACTCGACTATCTTTTGAATTAGCCGAAAAACGACTTTCAGCCGATACTATCAATTTTTCTTCTGCAGGAAGTTCTGTCAAAAAAGGGGAGACTCTTTTAGATACCGTAAATAATATTCTGTCTATGAAAGTAGACATGATTGTGATGAGACACAGCAGCCCGGGTGCTCCGCATTTTCTTTCAAATAAAATCAAAGCCAATATCGTAAATGCTGGAGATGGCACGCATGAGCATCCTACCCAAGCATTGCTAGATGCATTTTCAATGCAGGAAAAAATAGGGGATTTGGCAGGGAAGAAAATCGCAATTATTGGAGATATATTACATTCTAGAGTAGCACTTTCTAATATTTTTTGCTTACAAAAACTCGGAGCAGATGTTAGAGTTTGTGGTCCTAAAACTTTAATTCCTAAATATTTACCCGAATTGGGTGTTAAAATATTTGACAAGGTAGAAGATGCTCTAAATTGGTGCGATGTGGCCAATGTCTTAAGAATTCAACTTGAGAGACAGCAGTTAAAATATTTTCCTTCTTTAAGAGAATATGCTCTCTATTTTGGAATAAATAAAGCTAAACTAGATAAGCTAGATAAAAAAATAGTCTTAATGCACCCTGGGCCAATTAACCGTGGTGTGGAGTTGAGTTCTGATGCTGCAGATTCTGAGCATTCTATAATTCTGGATCAGGTAGAAAACGGAGTTGCAGTTAGAATGGCGGTATTGTATCTTTTATCTCAAAACAATTAATAAAAAATGAATTTTGGAAAAACAGAAGAAATAGCGGCTCTGATTTTAGAGCGATTTCCAAAATTGGAATTAAAACTTTCGGAAGACTCAGAACTACAAAATCAAATAGAGATTCCGGCAGATCAGTTGGTACTTGTATGTGGATATTTATACAAAGAGCTAAAATTGTATTTTGATTTTTTGAACAGCATTACCTGTATTGACAATGGCGTAGAAGCTGGCACGTTTGATTTAATATATACACTTACATCTATTCCTTTTGAGATTAGTGTTCACTTAAAAATTGTAGTTTCAAGAGAATTAAATAATAATATTTCTGTAGATAGCATTTCAGCTATTTGGAAATCCGCTGACTGGCATGAGCGAGAAATTTTTGACTTGTTTGGCCTTAAATTTGAAAACCATACTGACCTTAGAAGAATATTGCTCCCCTCAGACTGGGAAGGCCATCCGCTCCGAAAAGACTATCAGGAGCAAGCCGTGTACCACGGTATTAAAGTTAAATACTAATTTATGACGCGTATAGGCTTAATTTCGGATACGCATTCTTACTTAGACCCACTAGTTTTTGATTATTTCGAAAACTGTGATGAGATATGGCATCTCGGAGACATTGGCTCTGAAAGTATCATCACAGAATTACAAAATTTTAAACCTTTACGGGTAGTTTATGGTAATATTGATACGCCTTATCTACAAAAAACTTTACCTGAAGTAGATGTTTTTGACTTAGAGGGTTTAAAAGTAATGCTTATTCATATTGGGGCTATTCCACCTAGGTATAATCCTAAAATTAAAGCTTTATTAAAAAAGCACACGCCTAATTTGTTTTTGTGTGGCCATTCTCATATTTTGAAAGTGATTAAAGATCCTAATACGGTAGGCTTAGTTTATATTAATCCTGGGGCTGCCGGAAAGCATGGCTTTCACCATGTACGAACACTTATGAAAATGGAATTGCACGATGGAAAGGTTGTTAATTTAGAAGTAAATGAATTAGGAAAAAGATGAAATACTACTTGAATACTGTGTTAATATTAGTGCTTCTGTGCTTTTCTTTAAGCTCAAAAAAAGTCTGTGCACAGCTTATTCAAGACAAAGAAATAAAAATCCCCATTGACATAGATAAAATAGACGACTTTAGCGTGCATGCTTTAAAAGAAGATGGCGTCATTATCTTAAATTCTCAAAAAACATTTTATTCAAGAAAATCGCTCATTAATGTTTTTAAATATGATTCTACCTTGAATTTTGTTTGGAAAACTACTTTTGAACCTGGCGATAACTTTAATCTTGAAAAATATTTTATTGGGGAAACTCACTTTTATTGTCTTTTTAAAGAAGTAGACAAAGAAAACATTAAGATACTTAAAATCGATCTTAATACAGGTTTTGGAGTTATATCGGAGGCAAAAATGCTTACCAGAATGGACATTAACTTTTTTACGGCTATCGACAATAAAATAGTGATAGGAGGCTCATACAACAACAGGCCTGTAGTTGAGCTCTGTCGATTATTCGATGGAAACGCCAAAGTGCTGCCACATGTACACTCTAACTATGTAGCCATTTCTGGTATAGAAGTTAATGAAGCCACCAAGGAATTGTATGTGATGCTTAGAGATGAAAAGAAGTGTTCTTTTATTTTTTCGGTGTATGATTACGAAGGGAAGTTGATAAAAACCGAAGAATTAGGAGATAAAGATCGTTCCATTTTAAATGGGAAAGTACTTAAAATTAAAACTGGGGAACTGTTTCTTGCTGGGAATTTCGCCACTTCATGTTCTGCTTATTCATCAGGGTTTTATTTTTATCCACTTTTGGGCGTGGGTGGAATCCAATATTATAAGTTCTCGGATCTTCAGAATTTCTTTTCTTATTTGCCTGAAAAACGAAAAAGTAAGGTTCTTAGCAGATTAGAAAAACGAAGAAGTAAGGGTAAGAAAGACAATTTGAAATATAGGTTAAACATGCATGAGCCAATTGTAGACAATAACGAGATTGACCTTGTGGCTGAAGTGTATTATCCTGAATATAAGTCTAATACGAATATTGTAAGAACTAATCTATATGACCTAAGAAACAATATGCCTTTTTATAAAGAGTATAACAATTATAAGTTTACGCATGCATTGTTATGTGTTTTTGATTTTGAAGGCAAAAAAGCATGGGATTTTAGCTTTGATATGGGAAATCTTGAAAGTTCTATCTTGAATGAGAAGATTCAGCTAACCAAAATAGGCGAAAACTATATGGTGGCTTTTCCAAAAGATGAGCTGATAAAGTCAATGACCGTTTCTAGAAATAACGAGGTACTTGAGAATAATACTCTAGATATGCGGTATATAGATGGTGAAAAAGTGGTTTCAGATATTTCTGTTGAACTGTCAGCTTGGTATGGTCAAAAGTATTTAGCATTCGGTGAAAAATCTCAAAAGAATGACGGGGGATATCTAAGTAAGGTTTATTTTTATGTTTCTAGGTTAACCTATCAGGTTCCTGAACTTAGAAAAACTTCCGAATTAACCAAATAATTAAGTTTATTCCCAAACTTAAAAGAATCATTGTAGCCACCGGAAAGTAGATTTTTAAATTTGGCTTGTTTATAATAATATCGCCGGGGAGTTTACCCATCCAGCTTAATTTTTCTCCAAAGAAAAAAATAATTAAACCCACAATTAGGATTAAAAGACCAAAGCCAATTAAGTATTTTCCTATCTGTGGGTTCATTTTATTAAAAATCTAAATGAGCGTTTAGCCATCCTTCGTCAAAGCGAGTAGGGTAGTTTTTGTAAAAGTTTATAGCAGGTTCGTTCCAGTCTAGTACCTGCCACATCATTCCGCTGCAATTTGTCTCTTTACCTATTTCTATAACGGTATCAAAAAGCAATTTGCCTGTTCCTTTTCCTCGTTGCGACTCTGTCACAATAAGGTCTTCCAAATAAATTCGTTTACCTTTCCAAGTAGAATAGCGGTAGTAATATATGGCCAAACCTACTATTTTAGTATCTTCTTCTGCCAAAATGCATCCAAAAGCTGGATTTTCACCAAAGCCTTCCTCTAACATTCGGGCTTCTGTGTTGGTAACTTGCTCAGGAGCTTTCTCATAAATAGCCAGCTCCATTACTAATCGTAGCATTTCGGGTATATCTGTAGCTAGTGCTTTTCTTAGTTGTATCATTTTATTTAAACTGTAAATAGTGATCCCATTTGGCTAACACAGCCTGAAAATCTTCTGGAAGTTCTGAGTCAAATTGCATCCATTCTTTGGTAGTTGGGTGTATAAAACCCAAAGACTTAGCATGAAGTGCTTGTCTCGGTATTACTTCAAAACAATTGTCTACAAACTGCTTATACTTTGAAAACATATCACCACGCAACACGCGGTCGCCACCATAACTGGCATCGTTAAACAGCGGGTGGCCGATATACTTCATGTGAGCTCTGATTTGGTGTGTTCTACCAGTTTCTAGCTTACATTGTATTAAAGATACGTAACGCATATGTTTTAGCACCTCATAATGAGTTATTGCCACCTTCCCGAAATCCCCTTCTGGAAAAACATCTGAGACTCTTCTATCTTTAAATCCTCTACCAATATTTGCATTTATTGTTCCTTTTGCTTCTTTTGGTTCACCCCAAATTAATGCATTATATGTTCTTTCAGTAGTATGATCTGCAAATTGTTTTGCTAAAAACTGCATGGCATATTCAGTTTTGGCAATAACCAAAAGTCCAGAGGTACCTTTGTCAATTCTATGTACAAGACCTGGTCGTATTTTGCCATTTTTGCCCGTAGGTAAATGTGCAAAATGATGTACTAATGCATTAACTAACGTACCTGTCCAGTTTCCATGTCCCGGGTGAACCACCATTTCGGGTGCTTTGTTAATTATCATCAGGTCGTCGTCTTCGTATACGATATTTAAAGGAATATCTTCTGGAAGTACTTCTGTAGGTTCTCTTGGAGCATGAGCAAGTGAAATGGTAATTAAATCAAGCGGCTTAACTTTATAGCTAGGTTTTATGCCTTGTTCATTTACTTTTACAGACTCAGTTTCAATTGCATCTTGAATTCTGTTTCTAGAAATATTTTTTAAATGGTGGGATAAATATTTATCGATTCGCATCGGTGTCTGACCTGGATCAACAGAAATTTTATAATATTCTATTAATTCATCGTCGTCGTCTTCAAATATCTCTGTATTTTGGTTCATAATTTTATAATATGTGCAAATTTCGTAAAATATGATTGAATTAGAAAGCTTTATAGATATTCCTACTCCATTAGTACAACTTAAAGATGTGCTTTTTATAGAAAATAAGGTAGAAGTCTATGTAAAGCGGGATGATCTTACACATTCGTTTGTTTCCGGGAATAAATTTCGAAAATTAAAATATAATTTTAGAGAGGCGGAAAATAAACATTTCACTAAGATCTTAACTTTTGGCGGAGCATATTCTAACCATATTGCAGCTGTGGCATATGCCGCTAAAGCATTGGGTTTTGAATCAAAAGCGATAATTAGAGGAGACGAGTTAAGCGAAAATAGCAGTCCGACATTAAGTTTTTGTGCAAAACAGGGTATGGTGTTTCAATTTGTTTCAAGAACAGCATATAGAGACAAAAACCAGTTTATTTCTGATCATTGCTACTATTGTATTCCAGAAGGTGGCTCTAATTTTTTAGCTTTAGAGGGTGTCTCAGAAATGGTAGATGAAATACAAAATGAAATTTCAAATGTAGACTATATAGCCTTAGCAATGGGTACAGGTGGCACAGCAGCGGGAGTGCTTTCTAATCCACGTTTTAAAGGACGTGCAATAGGAGTATCGGTTTTAAAAAATGGAGCTTTTTTACTAGATGATATTAAAAAACTAGATGCAAATTTAGATTTAGAGAGATTTGATTTTTGGGGAGACTATGATTTTGGTGGCTATGCAAAAACTACCTCTGAACTTTTAAGTTTTATGTATGAATTTGAATCAAAGCATGGCTTTTTAATTGAACAAGTTTATACGGCTAAGCTTTTTTATGGTATTTACGATAAAATAAAAAATGGTTACTTTAGAAAAGGTGCAAAAATAGTGGTGATTCACACCGGAGGCATACAGGGAAGAACAAAAAAAAACCGAGTAGAAGCTACTCGGTTTTAACTATATATAACAATTATTGTTTTCTTATTCTAAGCCAATGCTTGATATCATTACGTCAGAGTTTTCGTGGGTTGGCAATACTTTGACAATGATTTGGTCCTTGTTGGTATTGTCTAACGTTAGCTCAATTCTTTCTTTAGAGCCTTTGTCAATAAAGATAAATGAGTCACCATATTTTACCGCACCAAATCCTTCTGAAAAGTCTGAAGCACGGTCATAAATGATCGGAACCGCTAGCTTTCCTTTGTTATCTAAATATCCGAATCTTTTGTTTACACTTACGACGGCCATTCCACCCGAATAGCCTCTAACACTTTCAAAAATTGGATCTACAACTACCTCACCTTTAGTGTTCATGAAACCCCATAATCCGAATTTCTTAAATCCTAACATTCCCTCTGACTGCTCCTCTATGAATTCAAAGTCTTTGATAATTTCAAATCCTTTGGTGTTCATCATTCCAAATTTGCCGTCTTTGATAAATATTGCGTTTCCGCCTTTAAATTCACCAATGTTTTCATATTCAAACTTGGTAATTTCTTTGTTATTCTCGTTTATTAGGGCAGTTTTTCCGTTAAGCTTAACTGTGGCTAAACCTTCAGAAAAAATTGAAGCCATATCATATTGAGCAGGAATTACTAATTTACCTTTCGAATTTACATAGCCATACTTTCCGTTTACTTTTACTGTGGCCATTCCATTTTTGAAAGGAGAAACAAATTCGTAGTTAGGAGATATTTTTAAATTTCCTTTATTATCGATGAATCCAAACTTTCCGTCTATTTCTACTGGAGCTAAATCTTCGGAAAAACTCATGGCAAAGTCGTAAGTAGCGGGTATTATTTCAACACCTTTAGTGTTGATGTATCCAAATTTATTTCCTTGTTTAAATAAGGCTAAACCCTCGGAAAAACTTTCTATGTAATCGTATTTGTAGTCGGTAAGCATCAAGCCCGTGTTGGCTATTACAGCATATTTTTTATTTTTCTTAACAACAGCAAAACCCTCCTGGAAGTCGTTTGAGTAATCAAATACACAAGGAATGGCCAAAGAACCATCTTTGTTGATGTATCCAAATTTTCCTGCTATAGAAATTTTAGAAAAACCATTTGAGTATTTAAACCCAGCATTAAAATTATTTTTTGATTGCGAAAATACCGAAAAGCCTAACAGGCAGATTACGGTAAGTAATGATAGTTTAGTTTTAATATTGATTCGACTCATGGGGGGTAATTGTTAATTATATTTTAACAACTCCAAATCTCATGCCAAATAACCAATAAGTATTACGAAAATTATTTAACGGAAGATAATATGCCCGTTTTTTAAGAAATTAAGGTAGTTTTTATTAGTTTTTTGGACCTATAAAAAAAGTTATTTTTGAAATCCTTGGTATGCATCCGCTTGATAATTTTTAAAAAACAGTGTCCAAATTTTGGAAAAATACAAAACTTTTGGAATAGCCACAGTGTGGCATAACTTTTGACAAGCGGATTATTGAACGGCATTCTCGAACTGCATCTGATATAACTTTGAATAAAAACCATTTTTTTCCAACAAAATATCATGTGAGCCTTCTTCCATGATCCTTCCTTTGTCTAAAACTATAATTTTTGTGGCCTTTTTTATGGTACTTAATCTGTGTGCAATGATAATCGACGTCCTTCCTTTCATCAATTTATCTATCGCAACCTGTATCATTGCCTCCGACTCACTGTCTACAGAAGAGGTAGCTTCATCTAAAATAATGATTTTAGGGTCTTGAATAATAGCACGCACAAATGATAGTAATTGACGTTGACCAACTGATAAAGTAGCTCCACGTTCCATTACTTTATAATCATATCCGCCCGGAAGTTGCATTATAAAGTCGTGGATACCTACCATTTTAGATGCATCTATGATTTTATCTATACGGATAGTTTCATCGCCCATTCTAAGGTTATCTGCTATGCTACCTGAAAATAGAAATACATCTTGCAGCACCATTCCAATTTGATTTCGCAAGCTTTTCTGGTCGTAGAGGTCAATGTTTACACCGTCTACTTTAATTTCGCCAGATTGAATCGGGTAAAACTTGGTGATTAAATTAATAATAGAGGTCTTCCCAGCTCCTGTAGCACCCACAAACGCTAGAGATTCTCCTTCTGAAACCTTAAAATTTATGTTTTTTAATATCGGTTGGCCTTCATTATAGCTAAAGTCCACGTTTTCAAAGGAGATATCTCCTTTTACTTTGTTTTTATAATTTCCAGAGGTTTCTATAAACTCATCATCATCTAATATCTCTATTATACGTGATACACTCACTACTCCCATCTGCAAAGTATTGATTCGGTCAGCTATCATTCTAATAGGTCTGAAGAATTGATTGGTAAACATTATGAATGCCGTAATGGTACCAAAACTTACGGTATGCTGAATCATACCTTTAGAACCGTACCAAACGATTAAGCCAACTCCCAAAGCAGAGATAACGTCTGCTACAGGAAAATAAACCGAATAGTACAGAATTGATTTTATGTTGGCATTTCTATGGGCTTTATTTAATTCTTCAAATTTTTTAAATTCTTGGTCTTGAACATTAAAAATCTGAATTAGACTCATTCCCGAAATATGCTCTTGAACAAAAGAGTTTAAATTGGCCACTGCATTTCTCACCCATCCAAATGACTTCTTTACTTTTTCTTTAAATACATAGGTACTTATTAATAATAATGGTATAGTGGAAATACTAATTAGGGTAAGTTGCCAATTGAGATAAAACATAACCGAGATAATCAATACCAGTTGAAGTATGTCACCTGCAATGGCCGCAAAGCCAGAACTGAAAACATCGGATAGGGTTTCTACGTCTGAAATGGTTCGGGTAACTAACTTTCCTATTGGTGTATTATCAAAAAACTTTAACCTTAAGTTTATTATTTTTTTGAAAACCTCATTTCTGATATCATGAATGATTCTTTGGCTAATCCAGCCTGCTTGGTAAGTATTAGAGAATGACACCAATGAGTTTAATACCAAAAGGCCAACCATAAGCATTAATGCCGTATTTAGCTTTTGGAAATTACCTTCCGAAATTGGGCCATCTATGGTATATTGAATTAATAAAGGCAAAGCAGGAGAGAGTGCTGCCCCTATTAAAATTAAAAATATCAAAAAGATAAACCGGATTTTATAAGGTCCAATGAAAGAGAAGAGTCTCTTAAGTATCTGAAAGTCAACTATTTTTTGATCTGAATTTTCAGCCATAAATATTTAAAAATTTTAATAATTCAACTTTTGGTTTTTAAACCTGCTTTTGACTGAATAAACTAAAAAAAAATGTATTTTTGTTTACCTTTTACTATTGAGAAAACCTAATGAAAAACGCTTGCCCGTCTTGCCAAACTACGCCCTCTAGTCAATCTACATGGAGCTGTTTTTGTGGTCATAGCTTTAATCATTTTCAAAATACGGCCTTATGTCCAAACTGTAACTATCAACATGAATTTACAGATTGTCAAAATAAGAATTGTATGAAGATTTCGCTTCATACCGATTGGTATAATGAAATTGAGATAAATATAAATGTACTCAAACTAGAGCTAGACCTCAATACGATTGAGGTAAACGCTTAGTTTTTTTCAGAGCTCAAAAACATTTCTTTTATAAAACCCATTCCGTAAGCAAAAAGTTGAATCAAAGAAGCCGGAATGGCTAGTATTCCTACTTTAAGGCTTTTGTTTTCAATTGAAGCCTTAACGAAATTTGCTAAAACAAATATCAACAAAAGAGCAAAAGATAGATAAAATAATATTGGGAACATTAGGTATTGGAAAGCCAAACTCCATATAAATAGCGTGAAAGCCACAGGAAACAAATGTACCATTTTTAATTCTTTCGGAAAAAACCTCCAAATATTTACCCTCGCTCTTCCAAAAAAGAACAATTGCTTATAAAACTGACTTAAACTTGTTCTTCTTTTATGATAAATAAATGCAGCAGGAATCAGCTCTACTTTAAATCCAGCTTCTATTATTCTAATGCTAAATTCTATGTCTTCGCCCATTCTGGTTATTTTATAACCGCCCACTTTTTCCCAAACTTTTCTTGATAAACCAAAATTGAAGCTTCTCGGATGAAATTTGCCACCTAAGTTTTTTGACTTACCTCGGGTTCCTCCTGTGGTCAAAAACGAGGTCATGGCGTAGTTTATAGCTTTTTGAGTAGGAGTAAAGCTCACATGAGCCGCATCAGGTCCGCCATAGGCATCTAAGCCGTGTTTGTCAATTTCGGTATTAACAATTTCAAAATAAGTGTCAGGTACAATAGCGTCTGAGTCTAACTGTACAAAATAATCACCACTGGCTTTTTCGAAACCAAAATTTCGTGCGAAACCTTGTCCTCCGTTTTCTTTGTAGAAGTACTTAATGTCTAATTTATCTTTATAGAATTCACACACAGTGTCACACTTTAACATTGAGCCGTCTTCTATGACTATAATCTCAAAATTTGTGTAACTCTGTTGCGTTAGACTTTCTAAAAGCTCCTGAAGCTCGTCAGGTCTATTGTAAATTGGTATAATTACAGAAAACTTACGCATGTTCTTTAGCAAGTTCTTCTAAAGAAGAATGATTTGCTTTTAATATTTTTTTGATTAGTTTTTTGTCAATTTTATCAGAAATAAACAAAGACTCAAATTGAGATGGGCCTAAATAAACGCCTTTCTCTAGCATTTTGTGGAAATATTTTCCAAACAAAGCTGTGTCACATGTTTTGGCTGTGGTGTAATCTGTAACCTGCTCTTTTGTAAAAAACAAGGTATACATTGAGCCCACTTGGTTTACTGTACAGTCCATTCCTATTTCTTTTATAGACTTACGTAGTCCGTGTGCTATTTCTTCTCCAGCGGCGTCTAAATTGGCGTATATTTCTGGATGATTTTTTAAGTGCTTAAGCATCGTTAAGCCCGCCGACATGGCTATCGGGTTACCTGACAATGTTCCTGCCTGATACATTGGACCAGACGGAGACACCATTTTCATTATTTCTTTTTTACCACCATAAGCACCAACTGGCATACCGCCACCTATTATTTTACCCAAGGTGGTTAGGTCTGGTGTTACGTCAAATCTTTCTTGGGCACCTCCTAATGCTAGTCTGAAGCCAGTCATAACCTCATCAAATATCAAAACAATTTCATTGGCCGTACATATTTCTCTAATAGCTTTTAGATACCCTTCGTTAGGGAGTACACAACCCATATTACCCACCACAGGTTCTATGATCAATCCCGCTATTTTGCCTTTGTTTGCTTCTATCGTTTTGTTTAAAGCCGCTATGTCATTATATGGAACCAAGAGCGTATCTTTTATTGTCGCTTTGGTTACACCAGGGCTATCGGGAGTTCCGTGGCTCATGGCTCCGCTACCGGCCGAAATTAAAAACGAATCGCCATGACCGTGATAACATCCTTCAAACTTAATTATCTTGTCTTTGGCTGTATATGCTCTGGCTAATCTAATGGCAGACATGGTGGCTTCTGTACCCGAACTTACCATTCTGACCATTTCGATCGATGGCACTATGTTGCAGATTGTTTTAGCCATTTCTACCTCTTTTCTAGTAGGTGCTCCAAATGAGAAAGAATCTTTTATGGCTTTTCTGACTTGGTTTTCTATGGGCCCAAATGCATGACCTAAAATCATGGGTCCCCATGAATTTATCATGTCAATGTATTTGTTGGAGTCTTCGTCGTAGAGATAAGCTCCTTTGGCTCTTTTTATAAATATAGGATTTCCTCCTACTGATTTAAATGCTCTAACTGGAGAGTTTACGCCTCCAGGAATATAATTTTGTGCTTCTTCAAAAAGCTTAGTGCTTAGTTTGTTTTTCATATTTTATCTATGTTGTTCAGTGAAAATACTACCGTTGTATTTTACAATTGGAACAATCTCGTTTTCATTTTTGCGATGACTGTAATCAAATCCGCCGAGCAAATAATCGTCTGTATAAGCTCCTGCTTCCATATTTAGTTTAAAAATTTCTTTTCCGTCTTTTAACATTTTAGAAAAATACAATAAAATATCGTGCCCTACGCATGAATAATAAGATGGTGCTGAGCCGAATTTTTCAAAATAGGTTTTATTGAAATTAGCCACAGTGTTTTTTTCTTGGTCAATAAACTCTGGGTAAATTAAGGAAATGTTTTCAGTGAAGATATTAGGGTTTAGGTTTGTCCAGTTGAATGAAGTTGCCGACATTATTACTTCACAGTCTATTTTTTGACCTTTTAAAATTCTAATCAGTTTTGCTCCTAGCTCATCTCCGGTAAAGAACACATGGCCTTTTTCATTAAAAAGTTTAGTGTAATTACCCGAAAACTGTTTAAAAGCATTTATTTTATATCCCAGTTTTAAAGCTTCTCTTCTATAAGTCGCCGCAAAAACTGAGTCTTTCCTTGAAGCTCCATAATAAATACTAACGCTTTTTTCTAAATTCCGCTGCTCTATGTATTCCAACGTTTTTTTGGTTTGTTGGGTATATGAGGGTTGGGTTAAAAATATATTTTTTGATTCAGAAATTAGTGATAAGTTATTTGACAATGGATGAACCTGTATAATATTATGTGTGCTAATAAAACTCGTGGCCTCCTCATTTGGGTTTGGATATAAAGGTCCAACAAACACATCCATACTTTTTAGATTTCCCGATTTTTCAATATTAATAAAATCACTTTTAGACTTTTTTACATCAAATGCATAAACTTCCACCGGAATATCTTTGCGTTTTAATTCGTCTTTTGCAATCTGAATTCCTGCGTATAAATCATACACATATTGATTTTCGGTAATTAGGGATTGCTCTGCACTAAGTTCAAAAGGCAATAAAATAGCAAATTTTAAAGTATGACTTTTATAAGATTCTTTATTTTCTTCTGCTTCATTACCAGTTTTTTTATCTTTAAGCCCAAATCTATTTGTCAATAGGTCAGACAATTCCAAGTCTTCTTTGAGGTTATATTTGTTACTTTGAATTTTAGAAACTAACTCCTGAGCTATAATCTTTTGAGTAGGGAATTTGTTATACAGGTCTTTGAGGTTAGAAATGGTTCTAAGTTTTGGGATATATTTTTTAAGCATCTCATTTTTTAAACCATCAAAACTTGGGTCTTGAATTATCTCTAGGTTTTTGAGTGCTTCCTCATAGTAGTTTTCAGCAAAATTTAGTTCTGTGTAAATTATTCGTGCGTCATCTATTTTATCCCAATCATAAAATCGCTCAAACAACTGTCTAAACAAAACTCTGCTTTGGTATAAATTTCCTTTTTCTTTTGCCGAGAGGGCATTATAAAAATAGGCGTAGGGCACTACAGGGTTGTCGTAGTTTCTAGTAGCTAAACTCGAAAACTTAGTCTGAGCTTCTGCAAACTGATTGTTTGCGAATAACTGAACCCCTTTTTTGTATTCTAATAGATATTTTTGGTCGTCGAGTTGGGCGAAGGCCGATTGGAAAACTAAAACTAAAAATAATAAGGTTCCTTTTGTCATTTCGAGAATGAAGGTTTTTGACATATAGTTTAAAAAAAAGTGCTCTACAAATTTAATTATTGTAGAGCACTTTTCATTCATTTATTTCTTTTTTCCCTTTTTTTTGAGCTCTTCGCTTTGTTTTTTCATTTCTTCCGAAGCTTGAAGCTGTTTCTGAATGAAGTCACCGAATTTACTTTTCTTTTGGGGCTTGGTAGCATAATTCTTCCTATTTTTTTCAAGAATACCCATTATTTTATCTTCGTCGATAAATTTCCTTACGATTAATTGCTGAGCTATAGTCACAAGGTTTGACACTAAATAGTAAAAACTTAGTGCAGCGGGGAAGCTATTTAGTACAAAGAAAAACACCAATGGGAATATGTATGAAATCTTTTTCATATCAATAGGTCCCGGTTGGTCTGGCGTAACTTGGTTGTTATAATAGGTAAACGCTAAACTCGAAAGTGTCATCAATACCACAAATAAACTGATGTGATTACCAATTATTGGAATATTGGTAGCCCAGCTGATAGGTGCATCAAATGTAGAAAGGTCATTTGACCATAAGAAAGACTTCTGTCTAAACATGATCATGTTTGGAAACAAGAAGAAAACTGACATTAAGATTGGCATTTGCAATACCAAAGGAACACAGCCACTCAATGGACTAACGCCTACTTGTTGGTAGAGTTTCATGGTTTCTTGTTGTACCTTAACCGCATCGTCACCTACTTTTTCTTTAATGTCAGCTATTTCTGGAGCCAATAATCTCATTTTGGCAGAACTAACATAAGATTTGTAGATAAGTGGAGTAAGCGTAATTTTGATAATTAAAACTACTAAAATAATCAGAAGACCATAATTAGATACAAAAGACTCAACCCATCTAAACAAAGGAACGAATACATATCTGTTTATAGGTTTAACTACGTCATATCCTAAATATAGGTTTTGTTGGAATCCTTCAGTTACTGGTTTTAGTTCCGACAATTCGTTTGGTCCGAAGTAATATTTTAAGTTCGCTTTGCCTGATGTTAGTTCATCTATTGGCATTTGCCCTTTCACAATTCCGGTTTTTACAATGTCATTAGACTCTATTGGAGTTTTTAATGCAAATGTGGAGTTCTCAAAAAAACCATTCTCTGATACTACTCCAGAAGTAAAATACTTTTGTTTGAATGAGAACCACTTAACGGGTAAATCCGCTTTCTCGTCGTTGTCACCTTCTGAGCCTAAACCTAAGTCTTCAAAATTTTCTTCTTTGTCGTAATAGTTTATTTGAGCAGCCTTTCGGTTTTCTTTGATATCGTTTTCAAGAGCTTGAATGTTGTTCGTCCAAGAGAACTGAGCCGGTTGTTTTAAAAGTTTCCCTTCAAAACCAACAAGCTTTATGTTTTCATTGATTACATATCCTTTACCATCTATTTTAAATATTTTCTGAATTTTCTCTCCGCCTTTTAGGGTGCTTTCAAGTGTTATTTCAGAATTGGCTCCTTCTTTAATCACCGCATTTTGTGATGCAGTGGTGTAAGGCAAGCTGTTTAGGTTTATTACACCTAAAGTTGTTGCGATATCTAAATCTATTCTTGATTTTGTATTATCAAAAATCACCATTGCGTTTTTAGACTTTGCCTCAAACTCAGCATAAGTTTTGTAATCTTTTAAAACCACTTTACTTAAAATACCTCCGTTTGTAGTAAAGCTTGCTTTGATGTTTTCGTTTTCTACTTCTATAGTTTTTTCTGCAAAACTAGCAACCGAACTGTCAGCAAATGCCGAAACTGGAGCAGCTAATGGCTGAACCTGATTTTTAGAAACACCAACACTATCTTTACTTATGCTTGTTTCAGTAACCTGAGGCACTTCTGCCGGCTGATAAAAATACATGTATGTGACATACATTACAAATAGTAAAATAAAGCCAATTATATAATTTTTGTCGAATTTTTCCATTACTTGGATTTTCTGTTTGATTAAATTTTCCGCAAAATTCGGAAAAAAACTTTATTAAATGAATCTATTATGAGATTATGTTTTGGAAGGTAACTTTTAGAGTCTGACTGGTTAAGAGGTCATCTATCTCTAAAAAAATTATCAAGGAGGATTCCTGTGGCTACTCCGGCATTGAGAGATTCGGCATGACCAAGTCTGGGAATCGTGAGTTTTTGAGAAATATAAGTTTCTATTTCAGCTCCAATTCCGTGAGATTCGCTGCCAATTACAAGAATGCCCGGCAGAGTTTTATTCGCTACGTGTACATTTTCGCCCTCAAGAAATGCCCCATATACGGGTAATGTGTTATTTTTAAAATATTCAACCAAAGAAATGTAGTGACAGCTTACTCTTGAAAAAGAGCCCATAGTGGCCATTATTACTTTCGGATTATAAAATTCTACAGTTTCTGGAGAGCAAATAATATCAGAAACGCCATACCAATCGGCCAGTCTTATTATGGTACCTAAATTGCCTGGGTCTTTGATGTCATCTAAGACCAAGGTAAGCTTTTTAGTATTGTAGCTTAAATTGCCCGATTTTTGATTAACAATTGCCACTCCACCCTTATTAGTTCTTAGAGTAGAAATCTGTTCTATTTCGTTTTCTTTTGCTAATTCAAATCTTACTTGGGGGTTTATCGTATGAAGTTTATTACCTAAATCTTCGGTACAGTAAATTTTTTCTATTTCAAAATCGCTGCCTACTAGTTCTAAGATTCCTTTTTCTCCTTCTACTAAAAATTTCTTAAATTCATTTCTGTATTTTTTATTATGAAGAGATTGAACGTATTTTTGCTGTTGCTTTGAAATCATTGAATACCAAAAGTTTGATAAATAACCTAAAATATTTTCTTAGAGTTCTTTTTTTAATACAAATATTGAGCTCATGCAAAAATACTGTACCTGCTGGTTCCGAAAACTATATTTTATGGAAATATAATTTTAAAGGAAACCAAAAGGTAAATGAAGAGGAGTTTCGTTCCATAATTCCTTTTGCACAAAAAGAAAATACAAAACCGTTTGGTTTGCCTATTACGCCAAGAGTTTGGTGGTATAACTTCGGACAGACTCATTACAAAAAGGAAAAGCAAGCGAGAAAGCAGCAAGTTTTTTTGAAGGAGTTAGAAAGTTTAAAAAACTCAGAAGGAATATCGGTTAGGAAAGTTCAAAAAATAGAAAAAAAGCTAGACAGAGTTCAAGAAAACTTAGATGCAAACTCGGGTTGGTTGTGGAGAAATATTGGTGAAAAACAAGTTGTAATAAACGAATCTCAGGTTTTAGAGACTTCGCAGAAATTAAAAAAGTTTTTATTCGATATCGGATATAGAGACGCAGATGTAGGCTATGTAATAGATACTTTAAAAAGGTCGAAAAAATTAGTTGTTACCTATAAAATCGAAGAGAATATTGGGTATAAAATAGATTCGGTGATTTATGATATCAGCGATACGTCAATAGACAGTTTAATAAACTTTAGTATTAAACAAGCCAAAGTAAAACGTGGAGATTTATACGACTTAAGATTGGTAGAAGCCGAAAAACTTAGGATTGAGCAATTGCTTAAAAACGAGGGCTATTATAATTTCAATAATAAATACATCGTGCATTCGGCAACGAATAAAGAAGAGGACGAGAAGATATTTTTGAAATCAAAAAGAGGTTATTTGAAATTTGAAATCCTAAATCCTGATAACAAAGAGAGTCATGATAAATTTGTTTTTGAAGAGGTCGTTTTTAAAGCATTTGACCCAAACGTAGAAAAGGCATTTCAAAAACCTGACACCGTTTATTACAACGGAGTAAAATTCATTCGGCTTGACAAAGGAATCCCTTTGGGACTTGTTAGAGGAAGAATACTTTCGGTTCCTTCTACTACTTACAGAATGAACGACGTTTTGGAAACCCAAAGGCAGATTGGACTTTTCAATCAGTTTGCTTTTGTGAGCTCTCAAATAAAAACACTTTCACAAAATAAGCTCTCGGTAGAATACTTTGCTCCTTTGCTTGAGAAGTATACTTTTGGTATTAGTCCCGGTGTAAATAATATTTACAATGACGGTAGTACGTTTTTTGGGTTTGGTGTTCCAGTTTCGTTAACTGCTCGAAATAACTTCAAGAAACTTGAGATCATAGAAGCGAGCTTTAGAGCTTCCTATGAGGGTCAGCCATCGCCTATTAACGTGCAAGACAAACCCATAAGGGGAAGTTTAGAACTTGGGGTAAATCTAAATGTTACGCTGCCCAATATCTTCTTTTTGAAAAATAACCTTACCAATCTAGACCTAAAAAATCCACGTACTATACTCGGTTTAGGGTATAACTACTCGGAGCCGTTTTGGGGTAAAAGATTAAATTTTAAGCTGAGTACAAATTTCTCTATTCAGGTAAATAAAAACTCTGTGCTTTATTTGTCAATGCTAGACGCAAACCTGATCAATACTTCCTACGCAAACAACTCGTCGGGGCAGGAATTTTACAACAGACTGGTAGAACTGCAAGCACAAGGAAACAACTTAAAGGTAACATTTGACCCGCAGTTTGTGTCGAGCTTTAATGCCAATTACGTTTACAATAATCAAAATTTGAGCAAGGTATTTTCTAGCTCTAAGTTTTTTAGGCTGTTTGTAGAAAGCGGCGGAACTTTGCTCAATCTGCTCAATGATAAAAATCAAATTGGTTTGGTAGAAAAACTTTTCCCTTTAAAAACTTCTCAAAATTCGCCTGACAGCGTAAGGGCATATTTTAGATTTGTAAAAATCAATGCTGATTATCGTAGAAATATTAACATTTCTCAAAAAAGTAGCTATGCGTATAGGTTTAATGTGGGGGTAACTAACCCGTACGGTGCCAACCGCTCGCTTCCATACGACAAAAACTTCTTTATTGGAGGTAGTAACAGTGTAAGGGCTTGGGCTCCGCGTACTTTGGGTACTGGCTCGTCGCCTGCAGATACCACTGCAGCTGGAAATACCATTCCGCAGCCTGGCGATATATTGCTTGAGTCAAGTATAGAATATCGAAAAAAAGTATTCAGATTTGCCGGAGACATTCAAATAGCTGCATTTTTGGATGCAGGTAATGTCTGGAAATGGTACCCAAGTTTAGCTGCCGAAAAAGTAAATAGGGCTAATTTTGATTTAAAAAGATTCTATAAAGAAATCGCTTTGGGTGCCGGAGTGGGTATCAGATGGGACCTTTCTTACTTCTTGTTTAGGTTTGATTGGGGTATCAAGGTTTTTGACCCAAGTAGGGCAGAAGGTGACAGGTTTGTTTTAGACGAGTTTACCCTTCAACGTAAACAACGATACGGTCTAAACTGGAACTTTGGTATTGGGTATCCTTTTTAAAAGTTTCAGACTTCTCTTCTTTTATATATCTAAAAACATACTGACATATTGTCATATTTGTTACCTTTGTATTTCAAACTAAAAACAAAAGTAATGGACAATATTGGTGACACTAAAAAAGCTCTTTCTCCAACTGAACTTGCGGAGCTTGATGTGCCAAAAATATCAGTAAATCAAGAAATCTTGGGTTCTAAAAAACTCTACATTGAGAGTTACGGATGTGCCATGAACTTTGCTGATAGCGAAGTGGTAGCATCAATACTCAAAGAAGATGGATATTCAACCACCTCGGTTATTACTGATGCAGATTTAATTTTGATAAATACGTGTGCTATCAGAGATAATGCCGAGCAAAAAGTTAGAAATAGACTTCATACCCTAAATATAGCCAAAAAGAAAAAACCAAAAATGAAAATTGGCGTTTTGGGCTGCATGGCCGAAAGACTCAAGCAGAAGTTTTTGGAAGAAGAAAAAATGGTTGATTTGGTAGTTGGTCCAGACGCGTATAGAGATCTACCTAAGTTATTAGAAGAAGTAGAAGATGGCTATAAAGCGGTAAACGTTTTTCTTTCGAAAGAAGAAACATACGCTGATATTTCGCCACTAAGATTAGACTCAAATGGTGTAAGTGCATTTATTTCTATTATGCGTGGTTGCAATAATATGTGTAGCTTTTGCGTGGTGCCTTTGACCCGAGGTAGAGAGAGAAGTAGAGATCCTTTTTCTATCGAAAATGAAGCCCGAGACTTGTTTGAGAAGGGCTACAGAGAAGTTACGCTTTTAGGGCAAAATGTAGATTCATACAACTGGACAAGCGGTGAAACAGAGCAAAAAGAAAACTTTGCAAACCTGCTTGAGCGTATCGCGTTGATAAATCCTGAACTAAGAGTTAGGTTTTCTACTTCCCATCCAAAAGACATAACAGACGAGGTTTTGTATACCATCAAAAAATACGATAATATTTGTAACTACATTCATTTGCCTGCACAAAGTGGCAGTTCTAGAATTTTAGAAATGATGAATAGAACGTACGATAGAGAGTGGTATTTAGAGCGAATTTCTAAGATTAAAGAGATTTTTGGAGAAGATTGTGGCATTTCTCACGATATGATTGCAGGATTTTGTACTGAAACAGATGAGGACCACCAAATGACACTTTCGCTCATGGACGAAGTGATATTTGACTTTGGATATATGTTTTATTACTCTGAAAGACCAGGAACTCCGGCTGCAAAAAAATATAAAGATGATGTGCCCGAAGAAGTTAAAAAAAGTAGGCTAAACGATATAATAGAAAAACAAAGAGAACATTCGGGAATACGCAATAACGAAGCTGTTGGTAAAATACACCGTGTATTGATTGAAGGTTATTCGCGAAAATCAAATGAAGAACTGAGAGGTCGAAACGACCAAAATAAGGTAATAGTGTTTCCAAAGGAAAATCACAAAATTGGAGAATACGTTAACGTTATGGTAAATTCATGTTCAACCGGTACGTTAATTGGAACAGTAATATGACAAATTCACTTGATTTACAAAGCGTTAAAAATAGGTTTGGAATAATAGGAAATGCACCTTCGCTTAACTATGCACTAAATATCGCCATTCAAGTAGCCCCCACTGACCTAACGGTGCTCATCAATGGAGAAAGTGGGAGCGGAAAAGAATCCTTTTCGAAGATAATCCATGGGTTAAGTGCAAGAAAACACGGAACGTTTATCGCCATTAACTGTGGTGCAATTCCGGAAGGAACTATTGATTCCGAGTTATTTGGTCATGTAAAGGGTTCGTTTACCGGTGCCATAGATGACCGTAAAGGGTATTTTGAAACCACCAATGGTGGTACCATTTTTCTTGATGAGATTGCAGAAATGCCACTCGGTACACAGGCGAGGCTGTTGCGGGTTCTCGAAAACGGAGAATACATTCCCGTAGGTTCTTCTAAAATGAAAAGTACAAATGTCAGGGTGGTGGCGGCTACAAATGTCAACCTTCAAAATGCCATAGAAAAAGGGGAGTTTAGAGAGGACCTTTACTATAGATTAAACACGGTGCCTATTATGGTGCCGCCTCTTCGAGATAGGGGTTTTGATATCGAATTACTCTTTATAAAGTTTACCAGCGATTTTGCAGAAAAAAACAGGATTTATCCTGTCGAATTAACTGACGAAGCTCGAGCTTTATTACGAGCATTTCGTTTTCCTGGTAATATCAGGCAACTAAAAAACATTGCTGAGCAAATTACAATCTTAGAACAGGACAGATTGATAAATGCTCAAACCCTAGAAAAGTATTTACCTAAAGACCAAGCCTCGGGTTTGCCTGCACTTTTGGCAGGTAAAGATTATAACGCTATGAAGGATTTTTCTGAAAGAGAGATTCTATATAAGGTTATGTTTGATTTGAAAAAAGATGTAACCGATCTCAAAAAATTGGTATATAGTTTAATGTCAGGCAACTCGTACGATTCTTCAGATGTAGCAGCCAAAGAATCTTTATTTAATGATTTAAAACAAGAGAGTTCGCTTTCTCTTCCTAACAGCCCTACGCAGAGTGCTGATCCTATTTACCCGGTTTACGATCACTCGATGTCTGAAAACTATGTAATGATAGACGATGCGGGTAAACCAAGAGAAAATGTAGAGGATATTTCGCATGAAACCGAAGAGGAGTCGTTATCACTTGAGAAGAATGAGAAAGAAATGATAATTAAGGCATTGAGAAAAAATAACTTTAAAAGAAAATATGCTGCTCAAATGTTGGGGATTTCAGAAAGAACCCTTTATAGAAAAATTAAACAGTATGACATTGAGGATGAAAATTGATAAGTTAAAATCTGTAAAGTATTTTAGCCTTTTTATTGGGCTTTTGTTGAGTTTGTCGTCTTGTGGCGTTTATTCTTTTTCACCATCTAAATTAGATAGCAATTTAAAGACTTTTTCTATTCAAAATTTTACGATGTCTACCGCCGGAGGGCCACAAAACCTATCGTTGAGTTTTAATGAAAAACTGAAAGAGTATTATCAAAGAAATACAAGTCTAAAGTTTAAAAACTTGGACGGAGACCTACACTTAGAAGGCACCATAGTTGGTTATGAGTTGACGCCTGTTTCGGCCACTGCTGGAGACAAGGCCGCCATGAACCGCCTAACCATAACCGTAGAAGTAAGGCTGGTGAACAAAATAGATGAGAGTAAAAACTTTGAACGCGATTTTTCTTTTTTTCAAGATTTCTCTCAAGAGCAATCTTTGTCGCAAGCAGAGCCAGCCTTGGTACCCAAAATCCTTGATCAGTTGGTATTGAATATTTTTACAGCTACAGCTGCAGATTGGTAATGAATTCATTAGAGGTTTTACATAAAATACTAAATAAAAAGAAACAGAAAGAGTCCATTGAAGTTTCTGCTTTGGTAAGACTCTGCCATAAGTTCTCTGACCAAAAACCTTTGTTTGTTTTACTTAATCAGTATCCACCTGATATTTTCAATATTGAGTTTTGGAATAAAGCCAAACAATATAAGGATGAGTTTAAAGAAATTTCAGATTGCTTTTATTCAGAGAAAGATTTGGATGCCGAGTTTGCCAAGCCTCAACGCCATTGGTTATGCCAATCGAAAGCAGAGAGATTAGAAAAACAAGCCAAGTATTTGGAGCTTTTTATTAAGAAAAATAAATGAGTTTTTATTTTCCTAAAAAAAACAACCTAATTTAATTTTTACTACCTTTGCATTTCTTTTTAAAGAAATATAAATTTTTATACAGATATGATAACAACTATTTTAGTTCTAATGGTAATCGTAGCAATCTTACTGATTGTTGTAATTTTAATTCAAAATCCGAAAGGAGGGGGATTGTCATCAGAATTTGGTGGAGGAGCAACTCAAATGTTTGGTGTTCAGAAAACAGGTGATATTTTAGAACAATTAACTTGGGGATTTTTTGCTTTTATTATCGTAGCGGCATTAGGAACTGGTATTCTTTCAAAATTAAATGGAAGCTCATCTCAAACGGATAGCGATGTAAATGTAGAAAGATCAACAACTGCTCCGGCAGCATTGCCTTCTGCTTTGCCAACTACTCCTGCTCCAGCAGCACCAGTAGAAGCTACGCCTGCAGCTCCTGCAAAATAAGACTTATAAACTTAAGAATATTAAAAGACACCTCAAGGTGTCTTTTTTTTTGTTCTTGGGTTTCGCTTTCTTAATTTTAAACTTTAGTATTCTTAAATATTTTTTTTAGATAATATGAGTAATTCTGAAATCGCGGATATAATTGAATTAACAGGAAAACTACTTGACTTACATGACAAAGACGAAATGCGGTCAAAAACTTATTTGTCCAGTGTTTTTACGCTAGAAAGACTAGAGACTGATTTATCTACGATGCAATCATCTGAAATATCAGCGATTAGGGGTTTTGGGAAGCTAATGACAAAAAATATCGAAGAGATTTTGCAAACAGGAACATTGCAAGAGTTGACAGAGCTAGTTGCTCTTACTCCCCAAGGTATTTTTGATATTTTTAAAGTAAAGGGTTTAGGTGTAAAAAAGATAAAAGTGCTTTGGAATGAGCTTGGACTTGACAATATAAACGACCTGAAAATTGCGTGCGAAAATGGTAAAATAGCTTTACAAAAGGGCTTTGGACAAAAAACGCAAGATTCTATTTTAGAATCTTTGGCATTTTTGCAAGCACAACAAGGCAAACTTCGCATGGATAAGGCATTGGTTTTAAGCCAAGAAATATTAGCCGTACTTAGTTCTATATATGAAGGTGTTGAGGAGGTAGGGCAGGTGATTAGAGCCACTCAGACTGTTGATTTATTGCAGTTTATAGTTCCTAAAGATGGGTTTGGATCACTTAAGTTACCTGAGCCTTTTGAAATAGATGTAAAAGAATCATCGCCAAGTATGTGGAGAGGTACGTTTAATAAAAATCAAATTAAGATTGAAGTTGAAAAAGTAGCTTCTAAAGATTTGGTTTGGAAACGTATGCTGAGGAATTCTGCTGATGAGCATCTTAAGCTAAAAAATGAAAAAGGAGAACATTTGTTACAATTTGTCCAAAATTCTAAACTAAGTTCAGAATCAGAAATTTACGAAGCCTTCGGTAGTTTTTATATAATTCCTGAAATGCGTGAAGGATTTACCGAGTTAGATTGGATTAAGTCAAATAAAAATGAGCAGATAGTGACTTGGGATAGCCTTAAAGGAACATTGCATAATCATTCTACTTATTCTGACGGTAAAAATACGTTAAAACAAATGGCAGATTATGCCAAAGAGATCGGTTTGACCTATTTTGGTATAGCCGATCATTCGCAAACGGCTACTTATGCCTCAGGTCTTAAGCCCGAAACTGTTTTGAAGCAGCATGAGGAGATTAGTCTTTTAAATGCTCAATATTCAGATTTTAAGATTATTAAGGGAATTGAATCTGATATTTTGCCTAATGGCGATCTTGATTATGAAAATGATGTGCTCGCTTCGTTTGACTATGTGGTGGCTTCCGTTCATTCGGTTTTAAACATGGATATTGATCGTGCTACCCAAAGGTTAATAAAAGCAATAGAAAATCCGTACACGTCTATTTTGGGGCATTTAAGCGGAAGGCTTTTACTTTCACGAGAAGGCTATCCGTTGCATTATCAAAAAATAATTGATGCCTGTGCTGCTAACAATGTAGTGATGGAGCTAAACGCCAGCCCATATAGGTTGGATATCGATTGGAGGTATATAGAAGCTTGCCTTAATAAAGGCGTAATGATTTCAATTAATCCAGATGCTCATACCATGCACGGCTTACTCGATATGCATTATGGTGTAAAAGTGGCAAGAAAAGCAGGGTTAAGTTCTGAAATGACTTTAAACTGTAAATCGTATGCAGAAGTGATGAAAGTGTTTAACAAAAAATAGGGCCCTGAGGCCCTATTTTTTGTTTTTATAACATGCTTTGAATGATATGCTCTATGCTAACTCCTTCGGCTTCAGCTTTAAAGTTTCGTACTATTCGATGTCTTAATACTGAAAAAGCTACGTCTTTAACATCTTCGATATCTGGCGAATATTTTCCTTTAATCAAGGCATTACACTTAGCTGCTAATATTAGGTTTTGAGAGGCTCTAGGACCTGCTCCCCATTCTAAATATTTTTTTGACTCTTCTGAAGCATTTGCAATGTTTGGTCTAGTTTTATGAACTAATCGCACTGCGTATTCAACCACATTGTCTGCCACAGGTACTTTTCTAACCAACTTCTGGAATTCCAAAATCTGGGCTGCACTTAAAACTTTATTAACTACCGTTTTTTTATCGGCTGTAGTATTTTTTACAATTGCCATTTCTTGTTCGAAAGTAGGATAGTCTAAACTAACCATAAACATAAAACGGTCAAGCTGAGCTTCAGGTAGGGGATACGTACCTTCCTGTTCTATGGGGTTTTGAGTAGCCAATACAAAGAAAGGTTTCTCCAGATTGTGTCTTTCTCCCGCCACAGTCACAGAGTACTCTTGCATAGACTCAAGCAGTGCAGACTGTGTTTTTGGAGGTGTACGGTTAATCTCATCGGCCAAAATAATATTGGCAAAAACAGGTCCTTTTACAAATTTGAAATTTCTGTCCTTATCTAAAGTTTCTGAACCTACAATGTCAGAAGGCATTAAGTCTGGCGTAAACTGTATCCTATTAAAATCAAGGTTAAGTGCCGAGGCAATAGTTTGTACCAAAAGTGTTTTGGCAAGGCCAGGTACACCTACTAGCAAGCAGTGCCCTTGACAAAATATAGCGGTTAGAAGTAATTTTACGGTTTCGTCTTGTCCAACTATTACTTTCCCTATTTCTGTGGTAAGTTCTTGAAATTTATTTTTTAAGGCATCTGCTGCCTCTACATCTGATTTGAATTCTTCTTGCACGACTCGTTTTTTTTATTGTCCAAATAATTTACAAACTTGGTATTCAGCGTCAATATTTATGTATACTTCGTTTATTGCTTCTCTAAACCACTTCTCTACGATCTCACTTTGTTTGTTATTTAAAGCAAAACTTTTCAGCTTTTCATAATCATCCGTAAGGTTTGCTTTGTGGGCTTCTATTTTTTTCTTCAGTAGTACAATTCTCATACCAGTTTTTCCGTCTGGCGTACGGTAGTTCATAGGAGCACTAATGTTTCCAAGCTTCATTGGTTCTACCGTAAAATATAAATTAGGCTCCATACTTACATCTAAAGGCAATTTATCACTACCAGTTTGTGGGTCTATTATAATACCGCCCGCATCTACTGTTTGCTTATCCTCTGAGTGTAGTTTTATCGCTTTCGCAAATGTTATACTATCAATTTCAATTTGCTTCTTTAAGCTATCTAAAAAATGCTTGGGTTCATCCAAATCGAGTCTGCTATAATCAGGTCTTAATAATATATGTCTCGCATGAAACTCTTGGCCTCTTAATTCTAAGGTTTGAATTAGGTGAAAACCAAAGTCAGATTCTACTATATCAGATAACTTTCCTGAGTCAAGTTGCATTGCTGCTGCCTCAAATTCCGGCACCATTTGACCTCTTTTTGACCAACCAAGGTCACCTCCGTATATTTTTGAACCTTGGTCTTCTGAGTATTCTTTGGCCAATTCCGCAAAATTTTCACCCAGTTCTACTCTTCTCTTTATATCGGTCAATCTTTCTATCAATTCCGCTTTCTGAGTTTTAGTTACTTTTGCTAGTCTGACTATCTGTGCAATTATTACTTCGGTAGGAATAATAGGCAAACTGTCTTTCGGAATTCTATTAAAAAATGCCTTTACCTCATGAGGGGTAATGTTTGATTTTTCAGTGATTGTGGCTTGCATTTTTTGTGCGGTCATTTGCTCTTTAACCTGATTTTTTAATTCAGACTTAAGGGTCTCAATTGACTTATTAAACTGTTGCACAATGTTTTTCTCACTTCCATAAGCTCTCACCATTTCTTGCATTCTGGCATTGAGTTGCTCAACTAGCATTGCATCTTCTACTATTACAGAATCTATCTCCGCTTTTGCAACTAATAATTTTTGTATGGCTAATGACTCCAGTGCTTGGCATCTATCTATAGGGTCGTTATCAGCTTTTCCTCTTTCTACTAAAGTCTCCACTTCTGATTTTAAAATATAGTAGTTGTCTATTTTAGCTACTATTTTGTCAATATTGACATTCGTATTTTGGGCGAAACTGCAAAAAGGCAGTAATATTAAAATCCAAATCTTTTTAAACATCATGTTAGTTTTTTATCTTCTCTATTATTTTGTTGGTAATATCTTCGTCAACTTTAACGGAATATTTTGTCTTTAATTTTTCTATAAGTTCCTTTTCTAAGAATTTCTGGTATGCTTCTATCACTTCTGCACTTGATGGTTTTTTAGAGTTGTTCTTTTTTATCAAAGTTAAACTTACTTGTTCTATTCGCCCTCCTATGTTTTTTGTAAACTCTTGCGTTGCCCAATTTTGTTGGTAAGCCTTAGTGAAATCTTTTTTGCTGATTTGGTTTTTGATGATAATTATCGAGCCAGGAATCTTTTCGTTAAAAATTTGAGCTAGGTCCTCTTCGGCATCACTAAAAAACTGAAAGCTTACACGTTGGTTTTTACTCCAGTCAAACCTGTCGGCCAATTTGCTTGATTTGTAGTCAACCTCCAAAATTCGGGTCAAAGGTAATCCATTTTCTACTAAATAGTTTACGATTTCCTTTATTCTTAGCTGAGATATCTGTTCTTCTTCATTAATGTCTGAGTGACCACCTATCTCGACTTTGTAATATGGTTTTTTATTTAGAATGGAAATCAGCCCAACCAACTTTCTTTTGGCTTCATTATTCAATACGTATTCGTTTTTGATAAAATATAGGGGCCTAATGCCTCTAAAAAGTTTATATGGCTTTTCGGTGGTTTTGTAATTTTCAAACTGTAAATATGTACTAGAGTCAGCAAAAGACAAAACATTTATTTTACCCATTTCTTCATTTACGAAATCTTTTTCATTCGCTAAGTAAAACATCCTTCGCCCTAAAGTGTCATTTAATGACTTCGTAATAATTAAGTCATTTCTAAGTTTTGAAATCAGGAGGTTTTCTTTTTGAAGATTAAATAAAGTATTTATTTCACTGTTGTTTTGTGTGATGGATTTTCCGTTTTGTTCTATCAAGTTTTTCTTTTTAAACTGATCAAAAAACATCCTAAAAACTTGAGAAGCGGTTTGGGTAGGAGCATATCGCTCAAACCCTTGCTTGTCCATTACATAATCAAAAAAGTCTTTTACAAAGTAGTTTTTGTTTCCTATTTTAAGAATAACAAATTTATCCAATTCACTTCCATTGTAAACCCAGTTTCTGGTTAAGATATTATTGTCAGCATAAGTAAGGCATTGTTCCAATATCTCTTTATTCACATTAAGTTTTAAGTCTTTTGCTATTTTTTCTAAACTTTTATTTTTCAAAAACTCACCTCTTGAGTCAGTTGTGAATTTTTCTTCAAAAGACTTCAAAAACTCATCTTTGCTTAAGGCTGGATATTTTTGAATTAACTTTATTAAATGAAGGGCACTGGCAGACCTAACCACAGGTGATACCTGCCCTGGTTTTAAATCAAATGAAGCTTCCTCAAAATTAGATTCATTTCTGGTTCCAATGCCAAAAACAGGCAGTTCTCCAAAAGTTTCTTTTGAATTTAAATCATCCGAATACCTCAAACACATTTCATTGAAGTTACTTCCTTTTTCTATTTCGACTTTAAGCGAGTCCATAAAATGATACAAACTATCATAGGTAGACTTTTCATTAGAAGTAGGCAAGAATTTTAATATTTGTTGAACTTTAACAAAACCACTATTGGGCCTTTTAGCGTTTACTTTAATTAAATGATATCCGAGTTCAGATCTTACCGGGTTTGAAATTGAGTCTACTGCGGTACTAAATGCTGCTTTCTCAATCGGGTATATCAACCGCATTGATGTAAACCAACCTAAATTTCCACCTTTTGAACTAGTCTTTAAATCTTTTGACCATTCTTGGGCCAAAACCTCAAAATTGCCTTTTTCTTTGGCATATTTTTTTAGATTCAAAAGTTCATTATAAAGCACTAGTGTGTCTGCAGCAGATGCAAACTCGGATAGGGGAACAAAAATATGAGATGCATTAATCTCATATTTGTAATTTTCAAAACTCTCATTCTGAAGTTTCGTCAATAAATCCTCATTTATTAGAGATTCTGAAAGAATTATTTTTTTATATGTGTTAATTTCCTCTTCAAACTCAGGGTCGGCCAAATAGCCTAAACTTTCAGCTTCCTTTACCAAAAGTTTTCTTTGGATGTAGGCATCTATAATGTCATGGCTTTCTGCCGAATCAAGATTTGGGGAACGTTTTAACTCAGACTCTAGGTCTTCTGTAAACAGTGCTAGGTCGCTAATTTGAATTGCAGGTTCCGGAGCTTTAATTGTTTCTTGTACAACTGCAACAGGCTCTTTTTTAGTTTTTAAGCTCGTTGTTTTTTTTATTAAGTCGCAAGAAAGTAATGTTAAAGAAAGAACTGTAACTATATATATGTTTTTAATCATGGTGTTTCTCAATATTCATGCTTCAAAATGATTTCAATCATTTAGCACTAATACAAATAAGATTCATTTCTAATACTAAATGAATCTTAAATTTAAATGGTTCGGAAAATTCAAAAATCTCCTATTTACTATTAACAGTAAAACTAATCAATTTATTTAAAATTTTAAGCAAGTTTATTGGTAGGCTGTTGCTGCGATAAACAGTGAAAGCTTCCAAGCCCCCATATAATATCTGTAGAATCTATTCCTACCACTTTTCTTTCAGGAAAACACATTTGAATTTTATTCAATGCTTCATCATCATATTTTGATCGATAAGTGGGTACTATCACGTTGGCATTTGTCATACAAAAGTTAGCATAACTGGCCGGCAAACGCTCACCTTGATCATAAACTGCATCAGGCATTTGTATTTCTACAATATTTAACGATTCCCCGTTTAGGAGTTTCATTTTCTTTAGAATTTCTAAATTTTCATTTAGAATATTGTAGTTTGCATCAAGCCTGTCTTTTTCTATCATTGTTAAAACAGTATTGTTGTTTACAAATCTTACTGTATCGTCAATATGGCCATCAGTATCATCCCCAACAATTCCATCTTCAATCCAAAGGACTTGATCTACACCGTAAAAATCGCACAAATATTTTTCTATCTCTTGTTGCTTCAGCTGTGGATTTCTATTTTTATTTAGCAGACATGACTTACTTGTCATAACTGTGCCTACTCCATTAAACTCAACAGAACCTCCTTCCATTACGATACCGGCTTTCACACTTGGTATACCCAATGCTTTAGAAATAGCGGCGGGAATAGCATTGTCATTATTATAAGGTGGATATTTGCCACCCCATGCGTTATATTCCCAATCGACTATTAATTGTCTCGAATCATTTTTATTTAGCAGAAAGGCCGGGCCATGATCTCTGCACCAAGAATCATTAGTAGGATGAGCAAATAATTCTACTTTAGTTCTATCAATACTATATAAGTCTAGTTTTTCTTCTATAAGTTTAATAAGGTCAAAGTCATGTGCATTTATCCTAACTTGCTCACTTTCGCTTATTGTCTTTATAAGTTTAAAATAGGAGGGGTATATCTTTTCAAATCTGTCTTCCCAGGTATCTGTATTTTTTGGAAAACTTAACCAGGTAGCCTCGTGTTTATGCCATTCGGCTGGAAAGTAAAAGCCTTCCTCTTTTGGATTAATCATAAGTGAATATTTCGTGTCTTTATTTTCAATATGCAAAAATAATTTGTTTTTTGGTTTTTTCGATTCTAAAAAAACAATTACTTTTGTATTTGGTACTAAAATTAAAAGTAGTAATCTGTCTCAATTCTATTTAAACAAGACTAAAGAGTCTCTATTTTAAACCTAAGGGTTTTTATAAGAGTGGTTGAATAAATGATAAGTCTAAAAACAGTCGAAATTCGACTGTTTTTTTTTTGTGTTAATATTTGAGATTTACCAGTTGGTTTTTATTCAATATTTCGAAACTCAAAAAGAAAACTACATAGTATTTTTCCTAGAATGAATAATTCTGACAAAATAATTAAAGTAAAAACTTTTATTATAAGTTTTTTTTATATCTTTGCACCTCGATTCGACAGAGGTATCTCAAAATTATAAATTAAAAGTAGTCGTTTTCATAGCGAAACCTTTTAATTTTGACTGTGAGAAAAATATTTAGGCAGTCTCGATTCGCATTTGTTTTATAGGTTCACTAAGAGGTAACAAGGCATATTCCTACAAAAAAAATAATTAGCCTTACCTTCGGGTTCATAGTGTTTGTCATGTTGGTTCGTTTATCAACCTCTGGTGTTTAGTAAAATAATGTTTTAAAATTTGGATTACTGCTTGATTATAAGTAATTTCGCAGCCCAATTCAAGTTTGGTTAAATTTAGCGACTATATTAAAGAAAAGACTATGTCTGGAATTATTGGAAAAAAAATCGGAATGACTACCATTTACAGTAATGGTGAAGCGGTGCCTTGTACACTTATCGAGGCTGGTCCTTGTGTAGTAACACAAATCAGGACAGAAGAAAATGATGGTTATTCTGCCGTACAGTTAGGATACGGTGAGAAAAAAGAAAAAAGAACTACAAAAGCCTTAATGGGTCACTTCAAAAAGGCTAACACTACTCCAAAAAGAAAATTAGTAGAGTTCAAAGAATTCGAAAAGCAATTCACTCTTGGCGACACAGTTCGAGTTGAGGAGGTTTTTGTTGAAGGCGAATTTTTGGATGTAAGCGGAAAAACAAAAGGAAAAGGTTTTCAAGGTGTTGTTAAAAGACATGGGTTTGCCGGTGTAGGACAGTCTACTCACGGTCAGCACAATAGAGGAAGACACCCAGGATCAATTGGTGCGTGTTCTTATCCTGCAAGAGTATTCAAAGGAATTAAAATGGGTGGTAGAATGGGCAATACTAATGTTACTATTCAAAACCTTAAAGTGATGAAAGTTTTTGCTGACAAAAACTTAATCGTTGTATCAGGTTCAGTACCTGGTCCTAAAAACGCTTTAGTTACATTACACAAATAAAAAAAGGTCGAAAACTAACGACATCGAAAAAATAGTTAATTAAAATGAAGTTAAAAGTAGTAAACAAAGAAGGTAAAGAGACTGGCAAAAGCGTAGAGCTTAATGACGAAATCTTTGCAATTGAGCCTAACCAACATGTTGTATGGTTAGATGTGAAACATTACCTAGCTAATCAGCGTCAAGGTACTCACAAGTCGAAAGAAAGAGCTGAGATCTCTAAATCAACAAAAAAGCTTCTTCGTCAAAAAGGTTCTGGTGGTGCTAGACACGGTTCTGCAAAAGCACCTATTTATGTAGGTGGTGGTAGAGTGTTCGGTCCTCGTCCAAGAGATTATGATTTCAAACTAAACAAAAAAGTTAAAACGCTAGCTCGTATGTCTGTTCTTTCTGCTCGTGCGGCTGAAGGTAAGATAGTAGTTGTTGAAGATTTCGGCTTTGAATCTCCAAAAACTAAGAGTTACATCGAGTTTTTAGGTGCTTTGAATTTAGGTGGATCTAAGACTCTTTTTGTTGTTGATGGTAATGAAAACAATCTTTATCTTTCAAGCAGAAATATCCCTAAGACTAAAGTTGTTGAGAAGGACTCAGTAAACACATACGATTTGATTAATGCTGAAACCATCTTATTGGCTGAAAGTACAATATCACATCTTGAAACTATTTTGAAAGATTAATAATTTAAGGAAATGATCGTTTTAAAAAGACCAATAATTACAGAAAAATCACAAGGTATGAACCCAAAAGGTAAATATACCTTTGAGGTTTCGCGTGATGCCAACAAGATTCAAATAGCTGCTGCTATTGAGAAAATGTATGGAGTAAGTGTAGACAAAGTTTCTACTATCACTCAGTTTGGTAAGAAAAAGTCAAGAATGACTAAAACTAAATTGAGTTCAGGAAGAACCAGCACTTTTAAGAAAGCTATTGTATCGCTTAAATCAGGCGAAATGATTGATTTCTACGCAGAATTGTAAAATAAATTAAAAATTTATAAAGTATAGCCACATTAGGTGGCTGCAAATTAGTTAGAAATGGCAGTTAAAAAGTTAAACCCTGTTACGCCAGGGACAAGACACCGAATAGCTCCAGACTTTTCAGATATTACGGCATCAAAACCGGAGAAAAGTTTGACGACGTCTATCAAGAAAACCGGTGGTAGAAACAACGAAGGTCACCGTACAGCCAGATATATTGGTGGTGGTCACAAAAGAAGGTACCGTATTATTGATTTCAAGAGAGATAAATTTGATATGTCTGCTGAAGTACAAACAATCGAATACGATCCAAACCGTACCTCTAGAATTGCACTTGTTAAATACGAAGATGGAGAGAAAAGATATATTATCGCTCCTCAAGGTCTTCAGGTAGGTGCTAAAATAGTTTCGGGTGAGAAAGTTGCTCCAGAAGTTGGAAATGCACTTATGTTGAAAAACATGCCTCTTGGTACTATCATTCACAATATCGAACTAACTCCTGGTAAAGGTGCTCAATTAGCACGTTCTGCTGGAACTTATGCTCAGGTATTGGCGAAAGATGTGAAATACGTTACCCTTAAGATGCCTTCTGGCGAAATGAGAATGATTCTTGGAGTTTGTATTGCTACAGTTGGTTCTGTATCCAATCCAGATCACATGAACGTTAGACTTGGTAAAGCAGGTAGAAAGAGATGGTTAGGTGTTACTCCAAGAGTAAGAGGTGTAGCTATGAACCCAGTTGATCACCCTATGGGTGGAGGGGAAGGCCGTGCATCTGGAGGTCATCCAAGATCTAGAAATGGTTTAATTGCAAAAGGCAAGAAAACAAGATCGAAGAAAAAGTATTCAAATAGATTAATTGTATCACGTAGAACTAAATAAATTTATAAATGGCTCGTTCGCTAAAAAAAGGACCTTACGTAGACTTTAGACTTGAAAATAAGGTCGTTGTAATGGAAGATTCAGGTAAGAAATCTGTTATCAAGACTTGGTCTCGTAGATCGATGATAATCCCTGAGTTTATTGGACATACATTTGCTGTTCACAACGGAAATAAATTTATTCCTGTTTATGTAACAGATAACATGGTAGGTCACAAGTTGGGTGAATTTGCACCCACTAGAAACTTCAGAGGCCACGTTAACAAAAAAGATAAAGGTAAAAGATAATCTTCAGAGAGGATCTCTCTTGTAATAAGAAATAAAATGGAAGCAGTAGCAAAATTAAATGATTTTCCGACGTCGCCAAGAAAAGCAAGATTGGTGGCCGATTTGATCAGAGGTAAAAAGGTTAATCAAGCCTTAGGAATACTCTCTTTTCAGCCTCAGCAGGCGGCACCAGTTATTAAAAAGGTGCTTATGTCAGCTATAGCAAACTGGCAGAACAAAAACGAAGACGCCAAAATTGAAGAAGCAGACTTGTATGTTAAAACGATCATGATTAATGGTGGTCGTATGCTAAAAAGACTTCGTCCTGCACCTCAAGGTAGAGCATATAGAGTTAGAAAACGCTCTCAGCATATCGTGGTAGTTGTAGATAGCCTAGAACAAGAAGTTAAAGCTCAAGATTAATTAAGTAGTAATACTTATCGGAAATCAAAAATTGAATAATATTTTAATTAGATAAAATGGGACAAAAAGTAAATCCTGTAGGTTTTAGATTAGGCTATATTAGAGGCTGGGAATCGAATTGGTACGGCGGTAAAAGCTTTGCAGATAAACTTGTTGAAGATGATAAAATCAGAAAGTATATCGGTGCTCGTATCCCTAAAGGTTCGGTTTCTAGAGTTGTAATCGAAAGAACCTTAAAAAGAATTACCCTTACTATACACACCGCAAGACCGGGAGTTGTGATAGGTAAAGCGGGTAGCGAAGTTGATAAGCTAAGAGAAGAGCTTAAAAAACTTACAAAAAAAGATGTTCAAATTAATATATTTGAAATAAAAAGACCTGAAATAGATGCCAAATTAGTCGGTGAAACTATCGCTCAACAATTGAGAGCTAGAATTGCCTTCCGTAGAGCAATGAAGCAAGCAATTCAAAGTGCTATGCGTGTAGGTGCTCAAGGAATCAAGATTAAGTTGTCAGGTCGTTTGGGTGGAGCTGAGATGGCTCGTTCTGAAATGTACAAAGAAGGTAGAATTCCACTTCATACATTAAGAGCTGATATTGATTACGCTGTATCAGAGTCGTTAACTGTTTACGGACTTATCGGTATTAAGGTTTGGATTTTCAAAGGCGAAGTCTATGGAAAAAGAGATCTTACATCTGTCGCGGCTTTAGCCACAGAATCTGCAGATAGCAAGAAACCTTCTGGTGGAGGCTTCGGTAAAGGACGCAGAGAAGAAGATGGTGACAGAAACAAAAGAAAGAGAGGCAATGGTGGTAAACCAGGTGGCCAAAGAAAGAATTAATTTTAATGGCATTATGCCTTAAACGTTTTAATTATGTTACAACCGAAAAGAACGAAATTTCGTAAAAAGCAGAAGGGAAGAATAAAAGGAATTGCGAGTAGAGGTCACGAAATTGCCTTTGGTTCATTTGCAATAAAAAGTTTAGAACCAGGTAGAATTACTGCAAGACAAATAGAAGCAGCCCGTATTGGTGTTACACGTGCTATGAAACGTGAAGGCCAAGTTTGGATTCGTATTTTCCCTGATAATCCTATTACAAAAAAGCCTTTAGAAGTAAGGATGGGTAAAGGTAAAGGTGCTCCTGAATATTGGGTTGCAAATATTTATCCCGGTACAGTATTGTTTGAAGCTACAGGTGTTTCACTTGAAGTAGCTAAAGAAGCTCTTAGACTTGCTGCACAAAAATTGCCAGTTAAAACAAAGTTTGTAGTGCGTAGAGACTTTGAAGCATAGATTTTAAAACACTTCAAATTAGATAAGAAGATGAAAAAAAATGATTTAAGTAGTTTTACTGTGGAGCAGTTAAAGCAACAGATTTCTGAGGAAAAAGATAGATTGGTAAAATTGAAATTTGCTCATGCGATTACACCTATTGAAAATCCTAAAAGAATCACTGAAACTAGGAAAAATATCGCAAGACTTTCAACTGAAATAAATTGCAGATAGTAAAATCTCATTACCAAATTGTATGGTTTTAAACCATTAATATTTATCCAAATGGAAAGACAAGTAAGAAAAGAACGAATAGGAGTTGTTACCAGCAACAAGATGGACAAATCTGGTGTAATTCAAGTTGTTCGTAAAGTGAAACACCCTAAGTATGGTAAATTCATGCTTAAAACTAAAAAGTTTATGTTTCATGATGAGAACAACGATGCAGGTATTGGTGATACTGTAAAAATCAGCGAAACAAGACCTTTAAGTAAGAATAAGAATTGGAGATTGGTAGAAGTTCTAGAAAGAGCCAAATAATCTGATCATAGTTTAACAAAAAGTTAATAGCAAAGTATAATGTTACAGCAAGAATCAAGAGCAAACGTTGCCGACAATAGTGGAGCCAAAGAGGTTTTGGTAATCCGAGTATTGGGTGGTACAAAAAAAAGATATGCTTCTATCGGAGATAAGGTAGTAGTAACAGTTAAGCAGGCTCTCTCGTCTTCAAATATGAAGAAAGGTACAGTTTCAAAAGCAGTTGTGGTTAGAACGAAAAAAGAAGTAAGAAGAAAAGATGGTTCTTATATTCGTTTTGAGGAAAACGCAGTAGTTTTATTAAACAACCAAAATGAGCCAAGAGGTACCAGGATTTTTGGGCCTGTGGCAAGAGAGCTTAGAGAAAAACAATTCATGAAAATTGTATCGCTTGCTCCGGAAGTACTCTAAGAATAGCGATATTTTAATTAAATAGAATAATGGAAAGGAAATTTAACAAACAACCTAAATTACACGTGAAGTCGGGTGATACTGTACAAGTTATCGCTGGAAATTCAAAAGGTAAAACAGGTAAAGTTCTTGAGGTTTTGGTTAAGAAAAACCGCGTGATTGTTGAAGGTGCAAGTATGATAAAGAAACATATCAAACCTAGTGCTCAAAACCCACAAGGAGAAATCAAAGAAACTGAGGGAACAATTCATATTTCTAATGTTATGGTTGTAGATCCATCTACAGGTAAAGCATCTAGAATTGGTAGAAAATTAAACGAGGCTGGTAAGCTTCAAAGATTTTCTAAAGCTTCAGGTAAGTTTTTATAAATAATTTAAATGTGGGTCGGTAATCCACTTTATTACAATGGCAAGGTTAAAAGAAAAATACAATAAAGAAATTATACCGGCATTGATGGAAAAAGGTCAATACAAATCTATCATGCAGGTACCTAAGTTATTAAAGATTGTTGTTAACAGAGGAGTTGGAGCTGCAACAGGCGACAAGAAACTTGTTGATAGCAGTGTAGAAGAACTTTCAACTATTACAGGACAAAGAGCAGTAGCTACCATATCTAAGAAAGCAGTCTCAAATTTTAAGTTAAGAGAAGGAATGCCTATTGGTGCTAAAGTTACACTTCGTTCTGAGATTATGTACGAATTTATGGATAGATTGACTACTGTTGCTCTTCCGCGTGTTCGTGACTTCAAAGGTATTTCAGATAAAGGTTTTGATGGTAGAGGAAATTACACATTTGGTGTGACTGAGCAAATCATTTTCCCTGAAATTTCAATTGACAAGATCAGTAAGATTCAAGGTATGGACATCACTTTTGTAACAAATGCAAAAACTGATGCCGAAAGCTACGAGCTTTTAAAAGCTTTAGGTATGCCTTTTGTAAATAAAAATAAATAATCAAGCAATAAAATAGAGCGATGGCAAAAGAGTCGATTAAAGCTAGAGAAAGAAAAAGAGAAAGACTTGTGGCGAGATATGCTGATAAAAGAGCAGCATTAAAAGAAGCTCAAGACTGGAAAGGTTTAGATGCCCTTCCTAAAAACTCTTCAGCAGTTAGATTACATAATAGATGTAAATTGACTGGAAGACCTAAGGGATATATGAGAAAGTTTGGAATTAACCGTGTTACCTTCAGAGAAATGGCAAATTCAGGTTATATTCCAGGTGTTACCAAATCTTCTTGGTAATTTATTTTTTTTTCTAATTTAGAATTACTATCTTTGCAGCCCAGTTGAGTAAGTCACGCCTGTGATACTGTTCAATGTTGGCTTAAGGTATCCAAAATATATTAAAATTTTAAGATGATTACAACGGATCCAATAGCAGATTTTTTAACAAGAATCAGAAATGCTATTAACGCAAGACACAGAGTTGTCGAAATTCCAGCTTCAAACTTGAAGAAAGAGCTTACCGTTTTGTTATATGAGAAAGGCTATATTGCCAGTTATAAATTCGAAGACAATGCTACCCAAGGTATCATCAAAATTGCTTTGAAGTATAATTCTCTTACAAAGAAATCGGCAATAGTTAGTTTAACAAGGGTTTCTAAGCCTGGTCTTAGGAAGTATGTTAAAAACACTGAATTACCAAGAGTACTTAATGGATTAGGTATTGCTATTTTATCTACTTCTAAAGGAGTGATAACAGATAAAGAAGCAAGAACTCTAAACGTTGGTGGTGAGGTTCTTTGTTTTGTTTATTAATTTTTTTTTGTTGACCGCTCGTTAAGAGCCTTAAACGTATAATAATGTCAAGAATAGGTAAAAAGCCAATCACTCTACCAGCTGGAGTTTCAATTGAGATTGGTAAAAACAATTTAGTTACAGCAACGGGTTCTTTAGGGAAACTATCACAAAAAATTGATTCTGAATTAGGAATCACAGTTGAAGATGGTATACTAACTGTAACAAGACCATCAGAGCAAAAAAGACACAAAGCTCTTCATGGGTTATCTAGAACACTTCTTAGCAATCTTATAGAAGGAGTTCATACTGGGTATAAAAAAGATTTAGAACTTGTCGGTGTGGGTTACAAAGCCACTAATAACGGTAATGTTATTGATTTGTCTTTAGGTTATTCACACAATATATTCTTTGTAGTTCCTGCCGAAATTAAGGTAGAGACTAAAATGGAGAAAGGTAAGAATCCTATTGTTACTTTACAAGGAATAGATAAGCAACTAATTGGTTTAGTAGCTGCTAAGCTTAAATCACTACGTAAATCTGAGCCATATAAAGGTAAAGGTATTAAGTTTGTGGGTGAGGTTATCAGAAGAAAAGCTGGTAAGACTGCTGGTAAGAAATAATTAAGAAAATTATAACATTATTCATTATGTCAAATGTTAAGTCTCTAAGAAGACAAAAAATAAAATGGAGAGTTAGGAAGAAAGTTAAGGGCACTGCAGAGCGTCCAAGATTAACTGTATTCCGTAGTAACTCAGGTATATATGCTCAATTGATAGATGATTTATCAGGTAAAACTTTAGCTGCAATGTCTAGTTTAGAGTTAGGTTTGAATACATTAAATGTTAACAATTCTAAATCAGTTGGAGAGGGTATTGGTAAAAAAGCTCTTGAAGCTGGAATTACAGCATGTGTTTTTGATAGAAATGGTTATCTATATCATGGCAATGTTAAGGCTTTAGCAGATGGTGCAAGATCAGCTGGACTTAACTTTTAATTTTTTTTAAATGAAAGCAATAAAAGTAAACGAATCAGAACTCAAAGAAAGAGTTGTAGCTATTAATAGAGTTGCTAAAGTGGTGAAAGGTGGACGTAGATTTAGCTTTTCAGCGATAGTGGTTTTAGGAGACGGACAAGGGGCTGTTGGTCAAGGTTTAGGTAAAGCAAATGAAGTTACTGACGCAATAGCGAAAGCAATTGAAGATGCTCGTAAAAATCTTGTGAACGTTCCGATCATAAATGGTACGGTTCCTCACGAAATGGAAGGTAAATATTCAGGTGGTTTTGTATTTGTAAAACCAGCTGCTGCCGGTACAGGTGTTATCGCAGGTGGTGCGATGCGTGCTGTTCTTGAGGCTGCTGGAGTTCACAATGTATTAGCTAAGTCAAAAGGTTCTTCTAATCCACATAACGTGGTTAAAGCAACTATTGACGCTTTAGTTAAAATGAGAGCACCGCATGAAGTTTCTATGCAAAGAGGTATCAAATTAAATAAAGTTTTTAACGGCTAATTGTAGCATTAATTTAATACAATGTCAAAAATTAAAATTACGCAAGTTAGAAGCCTAATTGATAGACCAAAAAGACAAAAACTTACAATGGAAGCATTGGGTCTAACTAAAATAGGTAAATCTGTAGAAAAGGATGTTAATCCTGCTATCGAAGGTATGGTTAGAAAAATCAGCCATTTGGTTAAAGTAGAAAATTGTTAATAGGGTAACCCGAGTGGCGAAAGCTGCGAAAAAATAAATTACAATGAAATTAGAAAATTTGAGACCGGCCGCCGGTGCGGTAAGAAATAACGATAGATTAGGTAGAGGTCAAGGTTCTGGAGGCGGTGGTACTGCTAAAAGAGGTCACAAGGGTGCTAAATCTAGATCTGGATATAGTAGCAAAAGAGGTTTTGAAGGTGGTCAAATGCCTTTACAACGTCGTGTTCCTAAGTTTGGTTTTAATAATATCAATAGAGTAGAGTATAAAGGTATTAACCTTGACACTTTACAAGCTTTAGTTGAAAAAACTGGAGCTAACACAATTACTTTAGATTTCTTAAATAAAAACGGACTTATCGCTAAGTTTGATTTAGTTAAGATATTAGGTAGAGGAGAAATTTCTTCTGCTGTTACTGTACAAGTAAATGCATTCTCTAAAACTGCTGTTGAGGCAATCGAGAAAGCAGGTGGTAAAGCAATTGTTTTTGAAAAAGGAACTAAATCTATAGAGGTTTCTGAAACTACAACTGAAACTGCCAAACCTAAGGCTGTTAAAAAGGCTGCCAAAGGTGATGATTTAAAATTAATTGAAGGTGTTGGTCCTAAAATAGCAGATTTGTTAATATCTGCTGGAATTGATACTTTTGCTAAACTTGCTGTTACTGAGGCTCAAAGTATCTCTGATATTTTAGCTGAGGCGGGTAGTAATTTTGCTTCTCATAATCCTGCAACTTGGGGCCAACAAGCTCAGTTAGCTGCTGATGGAAAATGGGATGAGTTAAAAGAACTACAAGACAAGCTTAACGGAGGTCGTCCAGAGTAATAATTAACATTCCTATTTAAAAAATGAAGAAATTAATAAACACTTTAAAAAATATTTGGTCCATAGAGGAGCTTAGAAATCGTATTCTGGCCACTATATCAATTATTGCTATTTTTAGATTAGGATCTTATATTGTTTTACCTGGTGTTGACCCTTCAAAGCTTCAAGATTTAACGAGTGGAAATGGTTTACTTGGCCTTTTAGATACCTTAGTCGGTGGAGCATTTAGTAATGCTTCCATCATGGCTCTAGGTATCATGCCATATATCTCTGCTTCCATTGCGATTCAGTTATTAGGTTTAGCTTTACCATATTTTTCTAAATTACAGAAAGAAGGTGAATCAGGTAGAAGAAAATTGAATCAAATTACAAGATGGTTAACTATTGCCGTTACTGCGACGCAAGGTTTTACTTACTTAAAAACTACAATTCCTACAGATGCAATAACAATTAACCAACCCTTGTTTTACATATCTGGTGTTATTATGTTGGTAGCCGGTACTATGATGAGTATGTGGTTGGGTGAGCGTATTACCGAAAAGGGTATAGGTAACGGTATCTCGATGATTATTATGATTGGTATCGTTTCTAGGTTTCCTGGTGCGATTATCGGTGAAGGAAATGCAAGAGGTTCAAATGGTGAGATATTATTTTTCATCCTTGAATTAGTTGCTTTGTTCCTAGTAATAATCTTTGCAGTAGCAATGACCCAAGCTGTCAGACGTGTTCCTGTTCAATATGCAAAACAAATTGTTGGTAATAAAACTGTAACGGGTCAAAGACAATATTTGCCACTTAAGTTGAATATTTCAGGTGTTATGCCGATAATTTTCGGTCAAGCATTAATGTTTATTCCCGCCTTTGTAGCATCGTTGTTTGCTGATAAAAGTGACACTGCTCAAAATATAAATACTATTTTTTCAGATCCAACTTCGTGGCAATACAATTTGTTATATCTTGTATTAATTATAGCATTTACATTTTTCTATACTGCAATCTCTATCAATCCTAATCAAATTGCGGATGATATGAAACGTGGTGGTGGTTTCATACCTGGTATAAAACCTGGTCAGCCTACCTCGGATTATGTAGCTCAAATATTAGATAGAATAACTTTACCGGGTAGTTTTCTTTTAGCTGCAATTGCAATTTTCCCAGCTATTGCTAGTTTATTTGGAATGACTCAAATGTTTGCATCATTCTTTGGAGGTACTTCACTTTTGATTTTAGTAGGTGTTGTTTTAGATACACTTCAACAAGTTGAAAGTTATTTATTAATGAAGAAGTATGAAGGATTGATGGAATCAGGTAGGATAGAGGGTCGTCAAACTTCAGTAGTAGGAAACTAATAAGGAATGTCTGAAAAAAGAATCATTTATCTAAAGTCTGAAGACGATGCTCAAATTATTAAGGATAATGGTGTAATATTGGGTAAAGCTCATGCAGAAGTTGCTAAAGTTTTGAAGCCTGGTGTTAAAACTAAAGATCTTGATAAAATCGCAGAACAATATATTTTAGATTGTGGTGGTAAACCATCTTTTAAAAATTACAACGGTTTTCCGGCTACTCTTTGTATTTCAGTTAACGAAGTTGTTGTTCACGGTATTCCTAGCAATAGAGAGCTCAAAGATGGTGATGTTATTTCTATAGATTGTGGAGTTTATAAAAACGGTTATCATGCCGATAGTGCATATACCTACATGATAGGTAATGTAGATCCTAAAGTTAATAAATTGCTTAAGGATACTAAGGCCTCTCTTTACAAAGGGATTGAAATGGTAAAACCAGGTAATAGAATTGGTGACGTAAGTTATGCGATTCAAAACTTTACAGAAAATTTAGGTTATGGTGTAGTAAGAGAATTAGTAGGTCATGGTGTTGGCCGAAGTCTTCATGAAGCTCCTGAAGTTCCTAATTTTGGTAGAAGAGGTAATGGTCCGAAGCTTCAAACAGGAATGGTAATAGCCATTGAACCTATGATAACATTAGGAAAGCGTTTTGTTGTTCAAGAAGATGATAATTGGACTATAAGAACAGAAGATCGTTTACCTGCGGCCCATTTTGAGCATACAGTTATTGTTTCAAAGAATGGTTGTGAAGTTTTAACAACTTTTGAATATATTGAAGAAGTTTTGGTAAATAATAACCAAGAAGTTTTATAAAAATGGCTAAGCAAGCAAATATACAAGTTGACGGAATTATAGTGGAAGCCCTTTCTAATGCTATGTTTAGAGTAGAATTAGAAAATAAGCATGAAGTTATTGCTCATATTTCAGGTAAGATGAGAATGAACTATATTAGAATTTTGCCTGGAGATAAAGTTAAACTTGAAATGTCTCCATATGATTTGTCAAAAGCAAGAATTACTTACCGATATAAATAATCGGTTGTTAATATTTAATACTAATTAAAATGAAAGTTAAAGCATCAGTTAAAAAACGTAGTGTAGACTGTAAAGTTATCAGACGTAATGGTAAAATTTACGTCATTAATAAGAAAAATCCTAAATTTAAACAAAGACAAGGTTAATATTTATGAGGATCTCAGGTGTTGATATTCCGGACAAAAAGAGAGGTGAAATTTCTCTTACCTATATTTACGGTATAGGTCGTAGCACTGCAAGAAAAATTTTGCAAGAAGCTAACATTTCTCTAGACAAAAAAGCTGGAGAGTGGTCAGATGATGAAGCGAATGCAATTCGTGCTGTCATTACAAATGAAGTTAAGGTAGAAGGTGCTTTAAGATCAGAGGTGCAATTAAGCATCAAACGTCTTATGGATATCGGTTGCTACCGTGGTTTGAGACACAGAAAAGGTCTTCCTCTTCGTGGTCAAAGAACTAAAAATAACTCAAGAACAAGAAAAGGTAAACGTAAGACTATAGCTAACAAGAAAAAAGCTACTAAGTAATTGATTTACTGATCAGGGTTTAATATTTGTTAAACCGCCTTAATCAAAGAATTTTTGTAAAAATGGCTCAAGCTAAAAGAAAAGACAAAGCAAAAAAAAGAGTAGTAGTTGTTGAATCATATGGACATGTTCATATCAAAGCTTCATTCAACAATATCATTATCTCTGTAACTAACAGTTCTGGACAAGTTATTTCTTGGGGATCTGCTGGTAAAATGGGTTTTAGAGGCTCTAAAAAGAACACTCCATATGCAGCTCAGATGGCAGCACAAAGTGCATGTCAAGTAGCATATGATTTAGGAATGCGTAAAGCAGATATTTTTGTTAAAGGTCCTGGTTCTGGTAGAGAAAGTGCTATGAGAACTGTTCAAAATGTAGGAATTGAAGTAGGTAATATTTTTGATGTTACTCCACTTCCTCATAATGGATGTAGACCTCCTAAAAGAAGAAGAGTATAATTTTATATTTTTATACAAATCTTAGTTTGGACATTGGGGCTAACGATTTGTTTTAATTTTTTATTTATTAATAATGGCAAGATACACAGGTCCGAGATCGAAGATTTCAAGAAAGTTTGGAGAACCAGTAATGGGACCAAGCAAAGCATTACAAAAGAAAAACTATCCTCCTGGTCAACACGGAAGAGGTAGAAGAGGTAAAAAATCTGAATATGCTCTGCAACTTCAAGAGAAGCAGAAAATGAAATATACTTATGGAATGCTAGAGCGTCAATTCGCAAGAATTTTCCAATTAGCTTCTGTAAGGCCAGGTCAAACTGGTGAAAACTTAATACAATTATGTGAGTCTAGATTAGACAACATAGTGTATAGAATGGGTATTGCTCCTACAAGAAGAGCTGCAAGACAACTTGCAACCCACAAACATATAACTGTAGATGGAGAAATAGTTAATATTCCTTCAATACTGATTAAGCCAGGTCAAACTGTAGGTGTTAGAGAGAAGTCAAAAGCTCTTGAAGCAGTTATCACCAGTGTAGGTGCTAATTCATCTAAAAAGTACGCTTGGATAGAATTTAACAATGCTGATATGACGGGTGTTTTTGTAAATTACCCAGATAGAGATCAAGTTCCTGAGAACTTTAATGATCAGGCAATCGTCGAATTGTATAACAAATAAATACTTTACCACTCTCGTTTTCGAGAGTGGTATTTCACATATATACTTTTGGGATAATCCCAGAGTTATTTCGTTAACGAAAATATACAGCACAGTATGTCAATTTTAGCATTTCAAATGCCCGATAAAGTCGTGATGGAAAAAGCGGACGACTTTCATGGATTTTTTGAGTTTAAACCCCTCGAAAAAGGATATGGAGTAACTATAGGTAATGCTCTTCGTCGTATATTGCTTTCTTCTTTAGAAGGTTTTGCTATTACTGCGGTAAGGTTTCCTGGTGTTCTTCACGAATTTTCTTCGATTGAAGGTGTTGTGGATGACGTAACTGAAATAGTTTTAAATTTAAAGCAAGTTAGATTTAAGAAAATTTCGGATTATGTTGATAATAAGATTACCGTTAAAGTAAAAAATCAAACAGAATTAACTGCTGGTGAAATCAGTAAGTTCACTTCATGTTTTGAGGTTTTAAATCCTGATTTGGTCATCGCCAGATTAGATTCTAAGAAAGAAATTGAGTTCGAGATTATAGTTGATAAAGGTAGAGGATATGTTCCAAGCGAAGAGCACAAAGTAGGTGATCTTCCTATTGGTTTTATTTCTATTGATTCAATATATACACCAGTTAAAAATGTTAAATTCAGTGTAGAAAACACTAGAGTTGAACAGAGAACTGATTACGAGAAATTACTTTTAGAAATTAAAACAGACGGGTCTATCCACCCTGAGAAGGCTTTGCAAGAAGCTTCTCATATTTTAATTCAACACTTCCTTAAATTTACAGATGAAAACATGGTGTTTGACTCTAAGAAAGATGAGGAAGATAATATGGTTGATGAAGAGTTCTTACACATGAGAAAACTTCTAAAAACTTCTCTTCAAGATCTAGATCTTTCAGTGAGAGCCTATAACTGTCTGAAATCTGCGGATATCAGAACGTTGGGTGATCTTGCAAGACTAGAAGTTGCAGATATGATGAAATTTAGAAACTTCGGTAAGAAATCTCTTACAGAACTTGAGCAGCTGATAGCTGATAAGCAACTTCATTTTGGAATGGATGTAGCTAAATACAAGCTAGACGAAGATTGAGTTTAAGATAATCGCATAAATAATTATTAATATTTTTTAATCGTAATAGGTGAGGCACTTTTGTGCGGAAGAAGTCTTAACCGTTACTTACGAATTTTACAAACATGAGACACGGAAAAAAAGTAAATCATTTAGGAAGAACAAAATCTCACAGAGATGCTTTGTTATCGAATTTAGCAAATTCTTTGGTAAAATTTAAGAGAATTGAAACTACAGTAGCTAAAGCGAAAGCTTTAAGAATGTATGTTGAGCCTCTTATTACAAAGGCTAAATTAGATAATACACACTCTAGAAGAGTTGTCTTTTCATATCTTCAAGACAAAGAGAGTATCAAATCTCTTTTTGGTGAAATTGCTGAAAAAGTGGCTGAGCGTAACGGTGGTTACACTAGAATCATTAAATTAGGTCAAAGACAAGGAGATAATGCTGAAATGGCGTTAATTGAACTTGTTGATTTCAACGAAAATCTATTGGCTTCTGCTCCAACTGAAGAAGAAGGAAATGCTAAAAGATCTAGAAGAAGTAAGTCTAAGAAAACTGTTTCTGAAGTAGTTAACGAAGGCGAATCTGCAGTTGAAGTAGTAGAAGAAGTTGCAACTGAAGAGGTTGCTCCTGAAACTGAAACACCAGCTGAAGGCGAAGAAGAAACTAAATAATTTCTGAAAATCTTAGAAAAAAAGGGGCTTTAGCCCCTTTTTTTATGTTCTTTTTTTTGAAAATAATAATATTTTGGATTAAAGTGTTTATTTTGACTAAGAGTGTTTTTTCAATATTTTAATAGGGCTTTTTTTAATTTCAGACAATAATAAACATCATTTTTAAATTATTATGTGGATGCTAATAAAAATAGCCTAACTTTGTGCTCCGATAATCATTTGTAATCGGAAAATAAAACTCTTCATGAATCTATCTTCTCAAGACGCCATTTTATTACTTCAAGATGGCACTGTTTTCAAAGGCAAAGCTTTAGGTAAAATTGGTACTACCACAGGTGAAATCTGTTTTAATACTGGTATGACCGGTTACCAAGAGATCTATACAGATCCATCTTATTTTGGCCAAATTGTAATCAATACTACTGCTCATATAGGAAACTATGGAGTTAAGTTTGATACTGAAGAAGAATCGTCAAGTATCAAAATCAAAGGTATGATCTGTAATGAATTTGCAGATAAAAATTATTCTAGATTTACCGCAGACTCTTCTCTTCAAGATTATTTTGTTAATGCTGGAATAGTCGGTATTTCTGATGTAGATACACGAGAAATCGTTAGACACATTAGAGATGCTGGTGTTATGAACTGTTTAATCTCTTCAGAGAATTTTGATATTGATGCTCTTCAGAAACAATTAAACGAATGTCCTTCTATGGAAGGCCTAGAGTTAAGTTCACTTGTGAGTACTGAGGAACCATATTTTTTAGGAGAAGAAACTGCCACAAAACGGTTAGCTGTTATTGATTATGGTTGTAAAAGAAATATTCTAAGAAATTTTGTTGACAGAGATTGTTATGTAAAAGTTTTTAATGCAAAAACCCCAGTTTCTGAAATATTAGATTGGAATGCCAATGGATATTTTATTTCCAATGGCCCTGGTGATCCTAGTGCTATGGATTATGCAGTTGATACTATTAAGGAGTTGTTAGAGACAAATAAGCCTTTGTTTGGTATTTGTTTAGGCCATCAACTTTTGGGTAGATCAGTAGGTATCGGGACTTACAAAATGCACAATGGGCATAGAGGGTTAAATCATCCTGTTAAAAACTTAGTTACAGGGAAATGCGAAATTACATCACAGAATCATGGTTTTGCAGTAATACCTGAGGATGCTCAAAATAATCCTGAAGTTGAGGTTACGCATATCAACCTTAATGACAATACAATTGAAGGTATAAGATTGTTAAATAAACCAGCTTTTTCTGTGCAATATCACCCAGAAGCGGCTCCTGGTCCTCACGATTCGGTTTATTTGTTTGATCAGTTTGTAAGTATGATGTAATTAGAAATGAAATTATTCAGTACAAAAAAAGCAAGTCCTTTAGTTACTTTTGAAGAAGCAATATTTCAAGGTTTGCCTCCTGATAATGGCTTATATATGCCGGAATCTATTCCTGTTTTATCTAGTGAGTTTTGGGATAAAGTAGAGGGGATGTCGATTCAAAAAATTGCATTTGAAATTACGAAAGCATTTTTTAAAGATGATTTGTCTGACGATGTGATTCAACAGATAATTGATGAAGCGATAACTTTTGATGCACCATTAGCAAAGTTAAACGAAAGCCTATTTTGTTTAGAACTGTTCCATGGTTCATCAATGGCTTTTAAAGACTTTGGAGCAAGGTTTATGGCATCTATTATGTCATATTTTTTAAGGAAATCTGATCAAAAATTAAATATTTTGGTAGCTACTTCTGGCGATACTGGAGGTGCTGTGGCTCAAGGATTTTATAATAAGGCAAATATTTCAGTAACCATTCTATATCCGAAAGGAAAAGTAAGTGAAATTCAAGAAAAGCAATTGACTACTTTAGGAGGAAATATTTCTGCATTAGAAGTGGATGGCACTTTTGACGATTGTCAGGCTTTGGTTAAACAAGCCTTTTTAGATTTAGATTTAAAGAGTAAGTTTGGCCTTGCTTCTGCAAACTCAATTAACATAGCTAGGTTAATTCCACAGTCATTTTATTATGTTTATGCTTATTCAAGGCTAAAAGGCTTAGGAAAAGATATAGTATTTTCAGTACCATCGGGTAACTTTGGTAATTTAACTGCTGGGCTTATTGCTCAAAAAATGAGAATGCCAGTGAAGACATTTATTGCGGCTACCAATGTTAATAAAGTGGTTCCTAGTTTTATTGAATCTGGGGAGTATTTACCAATCTCTCCTTCTATTTCAACTATTTCAAATGCTATGGATGTTGGTAATCCGAGTAATTTCCCAAGAATGGAGTCGATATTTAATAATGATATCAATCAATTTCGTAGTTCTATAAAGGGGTGTTATTTTACAGACGGGGAGACCAAAGATGGTATCAAAGAACTCAAAGAGAAATTTGATTATTTAGCTTGCCCACATACAGCTATTGCTTATTTAGGACTTAAGAAATATTCAACGGAGAATAGTGGGAGTATAGGCGTATTTCTATCTACTGCTCACTTTGCAAAGTTTTTACCTGATATGGAAAAGGTATTGGGATACACCCCTCAAATTCCAAAAAGGCTAAGCGATCTAATTGGCTTAGAAAAAAGCTCTTCAGAAATAAAAGCTTCCTACGATGAATTTAAAGAATATTTACTACAGAATTTAATATAAAAAAAGGAGAGCTAAGCTCTCCTTTTTTGTTTATTTCAATATGATAGCACCGAGTGGTGGAAGCGAAATCTCGATAGATTGTGCTTGTCCATGAGAAGTGATTTTTTCAGTTTTTATTTTTGTATTCGAAATTCCTGAACCCCAGAATTCTGATTTGTCTGAATTGAAAATTTCTTTGTAAGTTTTATTTTCTGGAACCCCAATTCTATATCCAGGTCTTGGTACTGGCGTCAAGTTTAGAATTATCAAAACATTTTCATCTAAACCTTTTCTTTGGTAGTAAACCACGCAGTTTTCTCTATCTGTGGTATCTAACCACGCAAAACCTTCTGGGCTAAATTGTTTGTCATAAAGGGCCGGCTCTGATTTATAAATATGGTTTATTTCTTTCACCAAATTACTTATACCTTTGTGGTTGTCATATTCTAATAAATGCCAATCTAGACTGTTTAAAAAATTCCATTCCTCAGCCTGACCAAATTCTCCTCCCATAAATAGCAGTTTAGTGCCGGGGTGTGTAAACATGTATGTATATAAAAGTCTAAGGTTCGCAAATTTTTGCCATTCATCGCCCGGCATTTTATTTAAAAGCGAGTTTTTACCATAAACCACTTCATCGTGAGAAAGCGGAAGCATAAAGTTTTCCGAGAATGCATATACTGTTGAGAATGTCAAATCATCTTGGTGCCATTTTCTGTGCATGGGGTCTTTAGCAAAATACCTCAAAGTATCGTTCATCCAGCCCATCATCCATTTCATGCCAAAACCTAAGCCATTCAAATAGGTAGGCTTAGTTACTCCCGGAAACGCCGTTGATTCCTCAGCTATAGTTTGTACATCGGGGTAGTTTTTGTAAATCTCTTCATTCAATTCTTTAAATAAAGAAATTACCTCTAAGTTTTCTCTGCCACCAAACATATTTGGTATCCATTCGCCATCGTTTCTAGAATAATCTCTATAAAGCATAGAAGCCACTGCATCTACTCTTAAACCATCTGCGTGGAATCTATCTAACCAAAACAAAGCATTAGAAATCAAAAATGACCGAACCTCATATCTACCATAATTAAAGATATATGATTTCCAATCTGGATGATACCCTTCTCTTGGGTCTTCGTGCTCATAAAGGGCCGAACCATCAAACCTATAAATGCCGTTGGCATCGCCGGGATAATGCGAAGGTACCCAATCTAACAATACTCCAATGTCGTTTTTGTGTAGTTGTTCTACCAAATACATAAAGTCCTGAGGAGTGCCAAAACGACTACTCGCTGCAAAGTATCCAGTGATTTGATAGCCCCATGATGGCTCATAAGGGTGTTGCATTATAGGCATAAACTCTACATGTGTAAAGCCCATTTCCTTTATATATGGCACCAATGTGTCTGCTATTTCTCTATATCCAAGTCTTCTATCATTATTTGAAGGGTCTCTTTTCCATGAACCCAGGTGAATCTCATAAACTGACATTGGGGCGTCAAGACTATTTGCCTTTTTACGTTTAGACATCCAGTCGCTATCGTCCCATTCGTACCAAGTATCCCAAACAACCGATGCCGTTTTTGGTGATTCTTCCCATCTTAAAGCAAAAGGATCCCCTTTTTCAAGTTCTTGGCCACCTATTTTTGATTTTATTGCATATTTATATACCTCGCCATTTCCGATGTTAGAAATCCACCCTTCCCAAATTCCCGAAGAATCCCACCTAGGAAATAGTTGGTGGGAGGTTTTATTCCATCCATTAAAATCTCCTATTACGCTAACGGTTTCGGCATTAGGGGCCCAAACAGCAAAATAAGTTCCTAGAACCTCTTGGTTTTTAACTACATGCGAGCCGAGTTTTTCATATAGCTTATAATGTTTTCCAGACATAAATAGGCCAATATCAAAATCGGACAGTAATGAATAAGCCTCAACATTTTGAAATTCAGTAGGTTTTTCTGTTAGTTTATTTTTGCTCATATAGGTTAGCGAATTTTTTATAATTTCATTATGCTCAAAAATAAGAATTATCTCATCTATTTTATATTTTTTACATTAATGTTTATGTTTTTTTTAGAAAAAATATAAACATGTCTAATTACTATGTAGTTTAATGTAGGTATTCATGGTTTTTACAACACCTTTTTTAAGTCATTCTCGTAGATATGAATACTATCCCTTACTTTTGTGAAAAAAATATTTCAGGAATTTGTTCCTTTCATCAATCTAATATTTCAAATGGAAATTACGAAAAACGAAAAATATGTAATCTATACTCCTAATTCGGCAGTTCTTGACGAAAATATTGGGGCTCAAATGGAGAAAAGTATTGCAGTATTATATGCTACCACAGGCATGATAAATTTTATATTGGACTTAAAGAATGTAACTTCCATTTCAGATGCTGGCATTAAACTTCTGCAGAAAGTTCAAAAAATCACAAAAGACGAATCAGGACTGTGGGTGTTGGTTTCTCAAGACGATAGCTTAATGGATGATATCGCAAATAGATCTCAAGAGTTTATTTTGATACTTCCTAGTGTGGAAGAAGCCATCGACGCCGTTTTTATGAATGAATTAGAAAATGATTTTAAAGACGAACAAGAAGATGATTTTGGTTTTGAAGCCGAATCAGATTATTAATCAAAAATAATATATTGGAATTTAAAATATTAGGTACAGGTTCTGCCACTCCCCAGTTAGATAGAAATCCTTCTGCTTTTTTCTTAACAATCGATCAAGTATTATTTTTGATAGATTGCGGCGAGGGTACTCAATTCAGGATATTAGAACATAAAATAAAAGTTAGTAGACTAAAGTATATAATGATAAGTCACCTTCATGGCGATCATTATTTTGGTCTTGTGGGGCTTATTTCTTCTTTAAATCTAAATAAGAGAAAAGACCCCTTGACTATTATTGGCCCTAAAGGACTTAATGAAATTTTGATACTTCAGTTCAAGTATTCAAATACAATATTAAATTTCGAACTTAGTTTTATTGAGACTCAGAGTGATACTTTTAATCTGGTTTTAGATACTGAAACTTTTAAAATTGAGAGTTTTCCATTAAAGCATAGAGTACCATGTACTGGTTTTTTAATCACAAAAAAAGCGTCTAAAAGAAAAGTCATCAGAGAAAGTTTACCCGAAAACTTCCCTTTACCATATTATAAACTCCTAAAAGACGGCCTTGATGTAACGAATGAGTTAACAGGCGAGGTTTTCTTAAATAAGAATCACACTGTAGATGGCGAACCCGAAAAAAAGATAGCGTACTGTTCGGATACTATTTTTGATACCGGGATAGTCGAATACATTAAAAACGCTGATTTGGTTTATCATGAAGCCACATTTTTAGACGAACATGAGCAGCGTGCACAACAAACGTTTCATTCTACAGCCTCTCAAGCGGCTCAAATTGCAAATTTAGCGAACGCTAAACAGTTAATTATTGGCCATTATTCGTCCCGGTACAAAACCACCGATTCTCACTTACAAGAAGCAAATATTCATTTTGATGCCGTTAATCTCTCAAAAGAGGGTGATAATTATATAATTTAACTAAAAAATATAATTATTTCTAAGTCGAATTATTCTAGTTTTAAATAAATCTATAAAGTCTATGAGAATAGTAGATTAATAAATATATTTGCCTACTATTTTTTATAAAACAAAAGACATTAGGCATGTTAAGCTTCAGAACTGAGTTAGAAAATCCGCTAGTAGAGAAAGATATTATTGACCTTGAAAAAAAGATTAGACTTTTTCATGAGGGAGGTATCCATGAAGATAAATTTCGTAGTCTTAGACTTGCAAGAGGCGTATATGGCCAAAGGCAACATGGCGTTCAGATGGTAAGGATTAAGCTTCCTTATGGTAAAATGACATTTAAGCAATGGCACAGGATTTCTGAAATTTCGGATGAATATTCTACTGGAAATTTACACCTAACCACACGTCAGGATGTTCAGATTCACTTTGTGAGCCTTGATAAAACTCCAGAATTGTGGGCAAAACTTGAGCAGGATAATGTTACAATGCGGGAGGCTTGTGGTAATACGGTTAGAAATATAACAGCATCTGTTACTGCCGGTATTGATGCTAAGGAGTTATTTGACGTTACGCCTTATGCCCACGCCATGTTTGAGTACTTTTTGCGTAATCCTATTTGTCAAGAAATGGGAAGAAAAATAAAAATTGCATTTTCAAATACAGAAGAAGATACAGCCTTAGCGTTTATTCATGATTTAGGTTTTATTCCAAAAATAAAAGATGGAAAACGAGGGTTTAAAATAGTAGTTGGTGGTGGTTTAGGAGCACAGCCAAGAATGGCGGACGTTGCCACAGAATTTATTGAGGAAGATAAGTTAATTCCATTTACTGAAGCAGTTTTACGTGTTTTCGATAGAAATGGAGAGCGTAATTCGCGTAGTAAAGCTAGAATGAAGTTTCTTTTGGCTAAAATAGGGTTTGATGCTTTTATGGAATTGGTGGAAGCTGAAAAATTAGCCCTAAAAAACCAAAGTGTTAAAGTTGAATATACTTCTGTTGCAGAATCAAAGGCAACAAAGTATTATGACGGACAAGAATTAGATTCTAAAGAATATATATTGTGGAAATCAACCAATGTTATTTCTCAGCCGGAAAAAGGGCTTCATGGTATTTATGTGAAAATTCCACTTGGTAATATTTCAAGTGAAGAGTCACGTCAATTAATTTCTAAACTAGAGGGTTATATCGGAGACGATGTTAGGGTAACCATAAACCAAGGTCTGTTTTTTAGGAATGTACCTACTCAAAATCTTTCTTATGTTTTTACTGTTCTCAAAGAAGTAGGATACGCAGCAGCGGGAGCCAATAGTATAGCCAATATAACGGCTTGCCCAGGTACAGATACATGTAATTTGGCAATATCAGATAGTACAGCTATCACTTTAGAATTTGAGAAAGTTATCCAAGAAGAATACCCAGATTTAGTTAAAAATCAAGATATTAAAATTAAAATATCAGGTTGCATGAACTCTTGTGGACAGCACGGTATGGCAAACATTGGATTTCATGGGAGTTCATTAAAATCGGCTGACAAAAAAGTGCTTCCTGCTTTACAGGTGCTTTTAGGTGGTGGAACAATCGGCAATGGCGAAGGCAGAGCAGCTGAAAAAGTAATAAAAGTCCCTTCAAAAAGAGGGCCACAAGTGTTACGTCATATTTTTGAAGATTATATTTCAAATAGTACAGATGGTGAGTATTTCAATGACTATTACGACAGACAGGGGAAAATTTATTTCTTTGATTTACTAAAACCTTTGGCTGTTTTAGATAATTTACAACAAAGTGATTTTATAGATTGGGGTCAAACAGATTCTTTTGAAACAGCTATTGGAGTAGGAGAATGTGCAGCAGTAATGATTGATTTAATTGGAATTTTGTTTTTAGAAGCAGACGAAAAAATAAGCCTAGCAAAAGAAGCTTTTGAACAAAAAGCCTATGCTGATGCCATTTATCATGCTTATTCGGCTCAAATAAATGCTGCGAAGGCCTTGTTACTTGATATTGATGTCAATTGCAGTACACAAACAAAAGTTATAACGGCTTACAGCGAAAAGTTTGATGCCAATTTTGAATCGTCTGTTTTACAAATAAACAAAAACGAACCTACTGAGACTTTTGCTATTGATTATATTCAAGCTGCAGAGGCATTTTGTAAAGCCGCTCCTCAAAAGAGAGCTGAATTAAAAGCTGAATAAAGGTATGTTAGATAATACTAAAAATATTCCAAAGTTAAGCGTAGTAGGTGGTGGTCCTGGAGATCCAGAGTTAATTACTTTAAAAGCTATTAATACTTTGAGAGTTGCAGATGTTGTTTTGTACGACGCTCTGGTTAATGAGCAATTATTAGAATATTGTCATCCACTTTGCGAAAAAATTTATGTGGGCAAACGAGGGCATGAAAAGGGTATAACGCAAGACAGTATCAATTTTTTGATTGTAGAAAAAGCCTACGAAAGAGGCCATGTGGTAAGACTTAAAGGTGGAGACCCATTTGTGTTTGGAAGAGGAATAGAAGAAGTAGAATACGCACACGAAAGAGGTTTGGAGGTAAACTACGTACCTGGTATTTCTTCTGTTTTCACTACCGGAAATCATTTTGTGCCACTTACAGACAGGAGATATTCAGATGGTTTTTGGGTCATAACGGGTCATAAGTCAGACAAAAGTTTTAGTCTAGACCTGAGTTTGGCTGCCAAATCAAACGCGACACTCGTTTTTTTGATGTCTATGTCTAAACTACAGAATATTCAAGAGGCTTTTTTAGACGAAAATAAAGGAGAAGTTGCTGTTTGTATAATTCAAAACGCAAGTAAACCCAATGAAAAAAAGGCTGTTGGTAAAGTAAAAGACTTATTGGATATTGCGGAACAAAATCAGTTAAAAAACCCAGCTATTGTGGTAGTGGGTGATGTAGTTCGGTATTTCGATAGGTTTAAAGAACCTAAAATTGGAACAAAAAATATGGCCTCGGAAGAGTTCCAAGGCCTTTAAAGTAGGATTTTGTAGGCTTAAAATGTTTTTAATACTCAAAATTACAAAACATAAAAATGCCGTGCAGTTTTTTTTATTTTACGGTAAAGTTAATTTTGTGTTTTGGTGTTAACATATTTGTAGTTAGTTATTTATATAATAAAAATATTTTTTTTAGAAGAATACTAAAATGGTAGATTTAAACGAGAAATTGGGTGGAATGAGTTTGATTGAAGGTTTAGAATTTGTTTCTAAAAACTTTCAAGGTAAAGTAGTATTTTCATCGTCATTTGGTCAAGAAGATCAGGTAATTACAGATGCAATTTTTAAAAACGATTTACCAATTGAAATTTTTACATTAGACACGGGGAGGTTATTTCCAGAAACCTATGAGCTGATGGATAAAACAAAAAATAGGTATAAGAAAAGCTTTAAAACATATTTTCCTAATGCTATAGATATAGAAGAATTTGTAGAAAAAAAAGGCTTTAATTCATTTTATGAATCTGTAGAGAATAGAAAAGCCTGCTGCAATATTCGTAAAATAGTACCTTTGCAGAGGGCATTAAAAGGAGCAGAAGTTTGGATTACCGGACTAAGAGCGGAACAGTCAGCCAACAGAGCCGATATGCCAATTTGGGAAAACGACGAGGCAAATAATGTCTATAAATTTAATCCCTTATTAAAATGGACTTTAGAAGAAGTTGAGGCTTATTTAAAAGAGCATAATGTACCACAAAATACACTTCACAGCAAAGGTTTTGTTAGCATAGGCTGTCAGCCTTGTACCAGAGCGATATCAAAAGGTGAAGACCCGCGAGCGGGGAGATGGTGGTGGGAGGTTTCTCAAAAAGAATGTGGCCTTCATGCAGTCAAATAATTGAAAAAGAATTCGGAACTTAAATTTTTATAAAATTGAATATTAACAAGCATTTTCCAAAACAACTCGAAGACGAGGCAATTTATATTCTTAGAGAAGTAGCGGCACAGTTTGAACGTCCAGCGTTATTGTTTTCTGGTGGAAAAGATTCTATTACATTAGTGAGGTTAGCTCAAAAGGCATTTTATCCAGGTAAAATCCCTTTTCCATTGGTTCATGTAGATACTGGTCATAATTTCCCTGAAACTATTTCATTCAGAGATCAATTGGCGAAAGAGCTGGGTGTGGAGCTTATAGTAAGAAATGTAGAAGACTCTATCAAAGCAGGTAAAGCAAAAGAAGAAACGGGTAAATATGCGAGTAGAAATGCTCTACAGACCGTTACTTTGCTTGACACTATCGAGGAGTTTAAGTTTGATGCCTGTATTGGAGGTGCTCGTAGAGACGAAGAAAAAGCAAGGGCCAAAGAACGTATATTTTCAGTAAGAAATGATTTTGGTGAATGGGATTCGAAAAAACAACGCCCTGAGTTGTTTGAAATGCTAAATGGTAAAATAGAATTGGGCGAAAACGTGCGAGTTTTTCCAATTTCAAACTGGACCGAACTTGACGTTTGGAATTACATAAAAGAAGAAAATCTTGAAATACCTTCTATATATTTTGCCCACGAAAGAGAAGTCTTTGACAGAGACGGTATGATTTGGTCAGATTCTGAATTTATTAATAAATCAGAAGACGAAGTGCCTTATAAAACCATCGTTAGGTTTAGAACAGTAGGTGATATGACTTGTACTGCCGCAGTTTCATCGACTGCAAGCCATATAGATCAGATTATCGAAGAAATATTAGAGGCTGAGATATCGGAAAGAGGAGCTCGAATAGATGATAAACGTTCAGAAGCTGCCATGGAAAAACGTAAGCAGCAAGGGTATTTTTGAATATTCTATCAAAAAACGAGTATTGTTCTCTTTCAAAAAAACTTTAAAAACGTAAAATGGATATATTAAGAATAGCAACAGCAGGATCGGTAGACGACGGCAAAAGCACCCTAATAGGTAGATTATTGTTCGAAACTCAATCTATCACAAAAGATAAAATAGAAGCCCTTAAAGCCGCTTCGCAGCGTAAAGGACTTGACTTTGTAGACCTCTCTTTATTAACTGACGGCCTCATAGCCGAAAGAGAGCAAGGTATCACAATTGATGTGGCCAATATTTATTTCAATACACCAAACCGTAAATACATAATAGCCGACACTCCCGGTCACTTTGAATATACACGAAATATGGTTACGGGTGCTTCTAATGCCTCGGTTTCTATAATATTAGTAGATGCCAGAAATGGAGTAGGAGAGCAAACTAGAAGACACTTTTATATAGCTTCGCTTTTAGAAATAAAAAATGTAATAGTGGCCATAAATAAAATGGATTTGGCTAATTATGACCAGTCTGTTTTTGAGAAAATTCAACAAGATTTTAATGAAATATCTGAGCAAGTAAAAAAGCCAAAACAAAAAATTTCATTTATTCCAATCTCATCTCTTTATGGTGAAAACATAGTTGAGAAATCGGACAAAATGCCTTGGTACGATTCTTTAACATTGCTTCAGCTTTTAGAAAATATCGAAATAGAAGACCAAAAAGATGATAAGTCGCTGTTTAGGTTACCTGTTCAGTTGGTGATCAGACCCAAAACGGAGGAGTTTCATGATTTCAGAGGCTACGCGGGTAGAGTTTCTTCGGGATCTATCAAGGTTGGGGACATGATTGAAGCACTACCAAGCAAGCAAATAGGTAAAATAAGTGCTATTTATAGAGCCCAGGATAGCGTAGAAGTGGCATCCAAAAACGATTCAGTTACGATAACTTTAGAAGACGATATCGATATCTCTAGAGGAAATATGCTAGTTAAAGTAGGTGAACAACCTGAATTATCTAAAGAGTTAAAAGCACGCGTTTGTTGGATGGATACTACACCTCTACAGAATGGAAAGACCTATTTGCTTCAGCATGGAGTTAATCGTCAAAAAACCAAAGTAACAGGTATTCAGAGTGTGTTGAGTATCAATAATTTTGAAGAAGAAGAGCTGCCTGAAAATATCAAATTGAATCAAATTGGGGTAGTAAGCTTTAAGTTAGCAAATCCAATATTTGCAGATCCATTTGAAGTAAATCCTCCAAACGGAGCGTTTATTTTGATAGATGAGCAATCAAACGGAACAGTAGGTGTAGGCTTTATGATCTAAGAAAAATTAAGTTTAGGGGTAAATTTTAAAAGACTATCATTTTGGTAGTCTTTTTTAGTTTCTGCCAAATTGTATAATTTCAATAGAATCTAGTAATTAAATTACAACTTTAGTGAAGGTTTATAAAATTTGGCAAAATGTGTCTTTTGCATATTATCTATTTATTAAATTGCGTAGCTGCTTTTATAATATACTATAAAAACAGCAATAGTATTCCTTTTATTTTATCGTACATTCTGTGTTTTTTCTTATTGAATATAGCATAGAGTGAGAGTACAATAACAACATCTATTAAGAAATGACTGTAAAAAATCAAAATCAAGGCCTTTATCTTCCTGAGTTTGAACATGATGCGTGTGGAATCGGTTTCCGAGCACACTTGAAAGGACGTAAGTCTCATCAAATAGTTGCTGATGCAATTACCATGTTAGAACGTATGGATCATAGAGGGGCATGTGGATGCGATCCTAACACCGGTGATGGTGCTGGTTTATTATTGCAAATTCCTCATGAGTTTTTATTTGCCGAATGTCTAGACTTAGGTTTTAAGTTGCCTTCACTTGGTAACTATGGCTTAGGTATGATTTTCTTCCCTTTTGACCAAGAGGAACGTGAAGAATGTAAAGAAATTCTTAATAGAAAAATCGCCTTACTTGGATTTAAACTTATTGGATACCGTAAAGTTCCTACTCAAAACGATACTTTAGGAGAAGGGTCGGGTTCTGTAGAGCCATGGGTAGAGCAAGTATTTATAGAAAAAACTGACGAAACTCAAAGTAATATAACATTTGAAAGAAAACTTTACGTTTTAAGACAATTTGCCTCAAGAATCATAAAAGAATCAGTAGCTGGAGCCAGAAAGCACTTCTATTTTAGTTCGCTTTCATCTAGCACGGTTTCATATAAAGGTCAGCTTACTACTGATCAACTAAAATATTATTTTCCTGATTTGACCAATCCAAATGTTGTTTCAGCATTTGCTATTGTTCACTCTCGTTTTTCTACCAACACATTTCCTTCGTGGGAATTGGCTCAGCCTTTTAGATATATCGCTCACAATGGAGAGATAAACACTGTAAAAGGAAACGTAAACTGGATTAGAGCAGCAGAAAGCACATTCTATTCTGAGTTTTTTACAGAAAAAGAAATGCAAATGATTTTGCCTATCTGTGAAGTTGGGAATTCAGACTCAGCCCAGTTAGACAATGCCATTGAGCTTCTTTATCTTTCTGGAAGATCGTTGCCTCACGTTATGATGATGCTTATTCCTGAAGCATGGGATGGAAACGAAGACATGGATCCAACTAGAAAAGCTTTTTATGAGTATCACTCTAGTATTATGGAGCCCTGGGATGGTCCAGCGTCTATTTCATTTACAGATGGAAAAATAGTAGGGGCTACACTCGATAGAAATGGACTTAGACCTTCAAGATATTGGGTATTAAATGACGATACCGTTATTATGGCATCTGAAGCAGGGGTTTTAGATGTAGATCAGTCTAAAGTAGTTTACAAAGGAAGACTTCAACCGGGAAAAATGTTCGTTGTGGACATGGAGCAAGGAAGGATTATTCCTGACGAAAAACTAAAAGCTGATATTTGTTCAAGAAAACCTTATCAAGAATGGCTCGACGAGCATAAAATTAGAATTAACGACCTTCCTGATTCAATCAGACCTTATACCAAATATGATAAAAAGTCTTTATTAAAAAGACAGATAACCAATGGTTTTACGTCTGAGGACCTTCGTATGATATTGGGGCCAATGGCCACTTCAGGTAAAGAGGCAATAGGTTCTATGGGTATTGATTCGCCTTTGGCGGTTCTTTCGCACCAAAGTCAGCATATCTCTTATTACTTTAAGCAGCTTTTTGCTCAGGTAACCAACCCACCGATAGATTCTATCCGTGAGCGTTCTATTATGTCACTGATTTCGTTTGTGGGTTCTGCAGATAATATTTTAACAGAATCTCCGTCGCATTGTCGTCAGGTTCAGTTAGAGCAGCCTGTGCTTACTATCAAGGAATTTGATAAACTTCGTTTTGTGGATTACGAAGGTTTTCAAGCGAAAACCATTAATACATATTTCAATGCAGACGCTCCAGACCCGGCTAAGTCGCTAGAATATGCACTTGAGCGTATTTGCAACTATGCAGTGGATGCAATCCATGACGGATTTGAGATTATTATATTGTCAGATAGAGCAATTGATTCTGACCACGCTCCAATTCCTTCGCTTTTGGCGGTAGCAGCAGTGCATCACCATTTAATCAAAAAAGGAATTAGAGGTAAAGTAGGGATATTAGTTGAGGCGGGCGATGTTTGGGAAACTCATCATTTTGCTACTTTGATTGGTTTCGGTGCGTCGGGTATTTGCCCTTATATAGCCCTAGAAACTATCTCTGATATGAATGCCTCAGGCATGATAGACGGAGAGTTTACAGACGAGCAATTACATAAAAACTACTCGAAGGCTGTTGACAAAGAATTGTTAAAAATATGTTCTAAAATGGGAATTTCAACACTTCAGTCATACAGAGGTGCTCAAATTTTCGAATGTATAGGTTTAAATAAATCGGTTGTTGATAAATTCTTTACGGGCACAGTTTCACGTATTGAAGGTTTGGGCCTTGCAGAAATTGCTAAAGAATGTATCATAAGACATTCGGTGGCTTTTCCTAAAGTGGTAGTTGATTCAGTAAAAAGACTAGAAGTAGGGGGAGTTTATCAATGGAAACAAAGAGGAGAAAAACACCTTTTCAATCCAGACACAATCCATTTACTTCAACAATCGTGTAAAGTTGGAGTAGAAGACCAATCTAAAGGCTTCGGAATATTCAAAAAATATTCAAAACTGATGAATGAGCAAACCGAAAATGCATTGACATTGAGAGGTTTACTCAAATTTAAAGAAGGAAACCCGATTTCTATTGATGAAGTTGAGCCAGTAGAAAACATCTTGAAGCGTTTCGCAACAGGTGCTATGTCGTTTGGCTCCATATCATGGGAGGCTCACACCACACTAGCTATAGCGATGAACCGAATAGGCGGAAAATCAAACTCTGGTGAAGGTGGCGAAGACGAAATAAGGTTTAAAGTAAGAGACAATGGAGACAACCTGAACTCGAGCATCAAGCAAGTAGCTTCAGGTAGATTCGGGGTAACTTCATATTACCTTACAAATGCTACTGAGCTTCAAATAAAAATGGCTCAAGGTGCTAAGCCTGGTGAAGGTGGACAGTTACCGGGGCATAAAGTAGATGATTGGATAGGTAGAGTAAGACATTCTACCCCAGGTGTAGGTTTGATTTCACCACCTCCTCACCACGACATTTACTCCATCGAAGATTTAGCTCAGCTTATATATGATCTAAAAAATGCGAATAGAGAGTCAAGGATTTCAGTGAAATTGGTTTCTGAGGCTGGTGTTGGTACAGTAGCATCGGGTGTAGCGAAAGCACACTCAGACGTTATTCTTATAGCGGGATACGATGGAGGTACAGGTGCTTCGCCGCTTTCGTCTATCAGACATGCAGGTTTACCTTGGGAGCTTGGTTTGGCTGAAGCACACCAGACTTTAGTGAAAAATAAATTAAGAGGTAGAATAACGCTTCAAACTGACGGTCAAATACGTACGGGAAGAGATATCGTGATTGCTACTTTGCTTGGAGCAGAAGAATTTGGTGTGGCTACAGCAGCCTTGGTTGCTACAGGTTGTATTTTAATGCGTAAATGTCACTTAAATACTTGCCCTGTCGGTATTGCCACTCAAAATAAAGAGTTAAGGGCATTGTTCTCTGGGAAGCCTGAGCACGTTGTAAACATGTTTTACTATTTAGCTATGGAGGTTAGAGAAATAATGGCCGAGTTAGGTTTTAGAACTATAAACGAAATGGTAGGTCAAGCTCAAATGCTTGAGAAAAGACCAGACATTAACCATTGGAAATACAAACACTTGGATCTTTCTAAAATATTATATAAAGAAGATGCAGATCCTTCAGTAGCACTTTATAAACAAGAAGAGCAAGACCACGGTATTGCAGGTGTTTTAGATCATACTTTGATTAAAGACGCGAAAGCGGCACTTGATAATGGAACAAAAGTTACTGGAGAATATGAGGTAAACAACCTCAATCGCTCTATCGGTGCAATGATCTCAAATGAGATTTCAAAGAAATATAATGGAGGTGGCTTAGAGGCTGGAACCATTCATTATAAGTTTAGAGGTACTGCAGGTCAGTCCTTTGGAGCTTTTTCTACAAAAGGGCTTAAATTTGAGCTAGAAGGAGACGCAAACGATTACTTTGGAAAAGGATTATGTGGAGCTGAGTTAATCGTATATCCAGATCGTAAAGCTACCTTCAAAGCCAGTGACAATATGGCTGTAGGAAACGTTTCATTCTATGGTGCTACATCAGGAGAGGCATATATCAAAGGTATGGCCGGAGAGCGTTTTTGTGTGCGTAACTCAGGGGCTAGTGTAGTGGTTGAAGGTATTGGTGACCACGGTTGCGAGTACATGACAGGTGGAGTAGTTGTGGTTTTAGGTGAAACTGGTAAAAACTTTGCAGCTGGTATGAGTGGAGGTTTAGCATTCATTTATGACCAAAACAATGACTTTGATAGTAAGTGTAACAAAGAAATGGTTGAACTAGCTGAACTTTTAGAAGATGACATCAATTTGTTACATGAAATGATTTCTAAGCATTTTGCAACTACACAAAGCGATGTTGCTAAATATATTTTAGACAACTGGGATACCGAAATTTCGAAATTTGCTAAAGTATTCCCTACGGATTACAAAAGGATTTTGATGGAGAGAAAAAATGCAGAGTCGGTAGCTGCTTAATTAAAAGAATTTCAGATTAAAAATATAAAGATTAAGGTTATGGGAAAACCAACTGGTTTCTTAGAATTTGAAAGAAAAGCATCTCAAAAAAGAGATGTGAATGAAAGAAAAAACGATTATAACGAAGTAGAATTAGGATTTTCGGAAGAGCAAACCAAAAACCAAGCAGCTAGATGCATGGATTGCGGTATTCCTTTTTGTCACTCTGGTTGTCCATTGGGTAATATTATTCCTGAATTTAATGACGCCGTTTATGAAGAAAACTGGCAGTATGCTTTTGAATTATTAAGTTCAACAAACAATTTTCCTGAGTTTACTGGTAGAATTTGCCCGGCACCTTGTGAGTCTTCATGCGTGCTAGGAATTAATAAAAACCCTGTTGCGATTGAGTACATCGAAAAATCGATTGTAGAGAAAGCATTTGATAACGGTTGGGTGCAACCTAAGCCTCCGCTTAAGCGTACCGGTAAAAAAGTTGCTGTGGTAGGTTCTGGTCCTGCTGGTCTTGCTGCTGCTACACAACTCAACAAAGCTGGTCATTTGGTGACTTTGTTCGAAAGAGCAGATCAAATTGGTGGTCTAGTTAGATATGGTATTCCTGATTTTAAACTTGATAAAAGCATTATTGACCGCAGAATGGAGGTCATGAAAGCTGAAGGTATTATTTTCAAAACTTCTACAAATGTGGGTGTAAACTACAAAACGGAGAAGTTAATGGACGAATTTGATGCGGTTTTACTCACAGGTGGTTCCACTGTTCCGAGAGATATTAATATCAAAGGACGTGAGTTAAAAGGGATACACTTTGCAATGGAGTTTTTAAGTCAGTCTAACAAACGAGTGGCTACCCAAAAAGGTGTCACTGTAGATTACTCTAAAGATCATACCGGACAAATTTTCGAAAATGGAGAATTGCTAGCAACTGGAAAAAATGTATTTGTGATCGGTGGTGGTGACACAGGCTCTGACTGCGTAGGTACTTCAAACCGTCAAGGTGCTAAGTCTATCAATCAAATTGAGATTATGCCTATGCCTCCAAAAACAAGAGCTGAAAGCACGCCTTGGCCACTTTGGCCTATGATGCTTCGTACTTCTACTTCGCACGAAGAAGGGTGTGAGAGGGCTTGGAGTGTAAATACCAAAGAATTTATCGGTGATGAAAACGGTAACCTTAAAGCCATAAGATTGGTGGATATCGAATGGGTGAGCGAAAAAGGTAGAATGGTAATGAAAGAAATAGAAGGCTCTGAAAGAGATATTCCTGCAGAGTTAGCTCTTATCGCAGCTGGTTTTTTGAATCCTCAACAAGAAGGTTTATTAGAGCAGTTAGGTGTTAAGCTAGACGGCAGAGGAAATGTAGACGCCAATAACTACGCCACTTCGGTGAAAAAAGTTTTTGCTGCTGGTGACATGCGTAGGGGGCAATCTCTTGTGGTTTGGGCTATCTCTGAAGGTAGAGAAGCTGCGAGAGCTATAGATGAATTCCTCGAAGGGTATTCATTCTTAGAAGCAAAAGCAGTTTCAATGATTTCTGCAGAGTATACAAGCATTTAAGATTTTTAGATTTTATACTAAAAAGAGCCACTCATTTTTGGGTGGCTCTTTCTGTTTTTATTTGTACCATTTTTGAAGTTTCAAAATTGGTCAAATCTAAAAAAACTATCTTTTCTGGTTTAAGTTGGCTTTAGTTGAGATTTCGCTTTAATAAAAATCAAATCTCATAAAACGTTCTTTCATTAATTCTGCAAATTCTGATTTGAGTTCGTCGGTTAAAAAACTTTTTTGGACTACTTCAAGCATTTCGTATCTACAGTAGTAGAAGTTTTCAAGAGTTTTGTCTAATTGCTTTTTTGTGAGACCTCCTAGTTCAAATGCCGCTAAGAAATCTTTATATTTCAAATTGCTCTTTTTGCCATTTAAAGTCAAAGCCAACTCTTCTTTATCACTTTTGTTGACTAAAGCTGTGCTCAACATATCGTATGCCGGACTTAACATATACTGGCCTTTTTGTTCAGATTCTAAAAGCGAGAAGTTCTTTAGGTGCATATCGGCATTTCCAGTCAAAAAACTAAAAATCACATATTCATAGAAGTTAGTGACGTCAAGTAGGGGGGCGGCCGAATATTTCAAAAGTGCCTTGGCAACTTGTTCGTGACTTCCTTTATATTTGTCTTCGGTTAACCTTTCAGTTAATTGGCACATGTCTTCCATGTGTCGCATTTCTTTTCTGTTTCTGTCTACTCGTTTGGTCAAATAGCACAATGTACCATCTAGTAATGGAAAAAGCGTATGAGGCACAGCTTTTAAGCCACAAACTTCTGCCATTTTCATGGTGCAATCTTCGAGTTCAGGTAATTCTCTGTAAAAGTCAGAAGGCGGTTTTAGTATGTAGTCGCCATATAGTCCTACTATTGTCAGTTTTTTCAAAGCATTTCTTTCTTGTTTTCGGTGCCAACTTAAACTTACCTTTGCCTGAACGCCAGTAACAGCCATGTTTGCGTTCAAAAATTGCTGTGCCAAATTTGCCAAGTCTTCTTTGTTATATTCAAATCGAGGCAAATACCCTTGGCCGAAAAAACGTTTGCTGCAAGCTTGATGAAAGAGTTCTTCTTTTTCTTCTAATTTATTGTAACAGTAAAGGCATCTTTTTCTAGAGTTATGATATGGAGTTTCCGGCTCTCGGACTTCAAATCCAACAGTTGTTTTATAAAGTGGGTTTTTGTTTTTATAATTCTTCATTTTCTTCAGAAATTACGCTCACAGCTCCAATACTATTTTTGCAGCATGCTAGCAATAATCCAAATCGATCATTTGCTTTTACTTTCCAGTTATCGATCGCTATATCTAGTAGCCAGCCTTCTGGTATTAATCCATCAAAAAAAGGAAACAAAACTTTACTTTGATAAGGTTGGACTTGAAGTTTTAGTGTTTGGCTTATTGGAAATGCTTCATTACTAGATATATAATCTGTGTCATACGTGAATTTATATCCACTTTCTGTTTCTTCTAACTGTCCTGCTAATGCACTATGAAACCATATTTTAGCTATTCTATTCATTCTTCCTTTTGGTTTCTATTGGGCCTAGTTCGGCTCCAAAAAGTGCTAGTATTTTGTTTACAGTGTCCATTCTTAATGTTTTTTTTCCTTGTTCTAAGTCTCTAACCGACTTTAACCCTACATCTGCTTTTTCGGCTAATTCTATCTGTGTTATTCCGGTAAGTTTCCTTTTGTCTTTTACAAAATTAATTAAAGGTGTTTTTTCTGTCATTTTTATATTCATTTAAATATAATTTTCAAAATTATAGAAAAATTATATACAATTAGGTATATTTTTTAAATTTATTTAATTTTTATATTTTAATAGATATAAAAATATTTTACAAAAGTATGTTGTATCTACTTTTTGTAAGATTTAGGATGCTATAAAAAACAAAAAAGCCACCCTTTCGGATGGCTTTCAAACTATATGAACTTTGAAACTTACAGATTCATTTTCTTTAATTCGTTTACGGCATGGTCTGCAGCACGTGCTGTAAAGGCCATATAGGTAAGCGATGGGTTTACGCAAGAAGAAGAAACCATAAATGCTCCATCTGTTACATAAACGTTTTCAGCACCCCAAACTTGATTGTGTTTGTTTAGTACTGAAGTTTTTGGATCGTGTCCCATTCTTGCAGTTCCCATTTCATGGATACCAATACCTGGAGCTTTTTCTTTATCATGGAAGGTATGCACATCTTTTACTCCGGCAGCCTCCAACATATTTGCAGCTTCTGCTTCCATTGCTTCACGCATTTTCCACTCGTTTTTACCCCAAGCTGCATCAAAGTTAATGATAGGAAGTCCCCATTTATCTTTGTTTTCGGTAAGTGTAAATCTGTTTGATGGATCTGGTAGAGTTTCTCCAAAACCACCTAAATTTATACCCCAGTCTCCAACCTGCGTGTTTGCATCTTTTAGTTCTTTTCCAAAACCGTCAGAAGAAGCCCTTCCGCGGCTTGCACCACCTTGGTAACCAAACCCTCTTACGAAATCACGTTTGTCTTTACCCCAGTTTGTAAATCTTGGAATATATATACCGTTTGGTCTTCTTCCAAAATAATACATATCTTTAAAACCGTCCCATTTTCCACCAGCACCTACTCCTAAGTGGTGATCCATGATGTTTCTTCCCAATTGGTCAGAAGCATTTCCTAATCCATTCGGATGAGTTTTTGATTTAGACTGCATTAAAATCCAAGCAGAGTTAACCGCACTTGCATTTAAAAATATAACCTTAGCGAAAAACTCTACTTCTTCTTTTGTGTTTTGATCGATTGCCTTTACACCAATTGCTTTCTTTTTTTCGTCATCAAATATTACTTGATACACGATTTTATCATTGATAAGCGTTAGGTTTCCTGTTTTTTTAGCTGCTGGCAAAGTTGCAGCTTGTGTACTGAAATAGGCTCCGTAAGGGCATCCTCTCATACATCTGTTTCTGAACTGACACTGCGAGCGTCCTAACTCCTTTTGCTCCTCGGTAGGATTAGTTAGGTGAGCCACTCTTCCAATAATCATTTTACGGTCTGGAAATTTAGACTCAATTCCTTTTTTTACCTCCCTTTCTACACAGTTTAGTTCCATAGCTGGTTGAAATTCAGAATCAGGCAAAACATCTAAACCCTCTTTTGAACCAGAAATACCAGCAAATTTTTCAACGTATGCATACCAAGGCTCAATTTCTTTGTATCTAACTGGCCAATCGATGCCTATTCCGTCTTCAAGGTTTGCTGTAAAATCTTTTTCATTCCATCTATATGACTGACGGCCCCATAATAATGATCTACCTCCTGTATGATATCCACGGATCCAGTCGAATCTACGTGTTTCTTCATACGGATTATCTATATCTTTCTCAAAAAAGTGACGGTGCTCTTCGTTTGCTGTGTAACCTGTTCTAACGCCCGCCCAATAGTCTTTGCGTGCTTGGTTATCTACTCTTCCGCGGTGTTCAAATTCCCACGACTCTTGCATTGCAGTAGTATAACCCGATATATGTTCTACATCTCTACCTCTTTCTATCATGGCTACTTTTAAGCCTTTTTGGGTTAATTCTTTGGCGGCCCAACCACCCGAAATACCAGATCCAACGACAATGGCGTCATACGTAACTGATTCCTTTCCTTTTGCTTGTATATTCATGTTGAATTTTTTCTAGATTGAATAGGTTAAATAAAATTAAATTGCATACGCTTTTGTACCCGGCTCTATTTTGATACATGCATCAAATCTTCCTGGAATCGGCACAAAGTCAAGGGCCTGAGTAGCACCTGGCTCAGATGTAAAGTATCCGAAAAGGGTTAGTTCTTTCGCAAGTGTAAAAAATGGTGTAGGTATTTCCGCTTCATCTTTTTTCTTTTGGTTTTCTTTTACCAAACCACTTTCGATATCTACTTCTTTGGCTTTTTTCTTTTGGTTATTAGCTTCGTTTTCAGCTTTAGCCAAACCTTGCATGATTTTTATAACTTCTATTTTTTTGTCTTCGGCTAGGCTTACGAAGCTTCCACCTACTTTTTTGGCTTCTTCTTCTACTTTGTCAAGACCAGCTTTGAAGTGGGCTTGCTGAAGTTCAGAATAACAATCGCGTAGCATTAACTCTATAAAAGGGCCTACACCTGCTTCTTTGGCACCTGGTGTATCTGTTTTTGGGATAATTACTTCGGCTATTTCGGCTAATAAAGATTTGTATTCAGGGGTTAAACTGAAAACCGAACCAGTTTCTGAACTGCTCGATTTGCAACCATCAAGCATGGCCACTAATGTCGGGGCTGAAAGTGCTCCACCCATAAGGTAGGCTACTCTTTGTAAGGCATTTCTTCTGTTCAATTTGATATTTTTAAAGGTTGAAAAATAAAACTCGTACTTAAAAATAATAAGTATTCGGTTTGATACAAAGCGTTAATCGACCAAATGCATATTTCTGTGTAAAATAACTAAAAAAAAGGCTCAATGTTACTTGAGCCTTATATTAAATTTTTATTATCCTATTTATTGAAGGAAACTCTCCGCTTTTGATATCGCATCTGACAATCCTGAAATATCGCTCCCACCTGCGGTGGCAAAGTGAGGCTGACCACCACCGCCACCTTTCATTAGTTTTGCGGCTTCTTTTACAATATTTCCGGCGTGTAAACTTTTCTCTTTCACCAAGTTTTCATCTATCAATACCGCCAACTGTGGTTTGTCTCCAACTATTGCCCCTAATACAATAAAGGGGTTTTCTAATTGGTTTTTAAGTTCAAATGCAAGTTGCTTTAGAGAATCGGCATTAGGCACTTCTACTTTGGCCGAAATTACACTTACACCACTTATAGATTTTACAGATTTTAATAAATCACCTTTTAATGCTTGTACTTTTTCGTTTTCCAATGCTTCTATTTTCTTTTGAAGCGAAGATTTTTCTTCTATCAAACTTTCTATGGCTTTTGGTAAATCTATAGCTCCTTTAAGCAATTCTTTGATTTTGTCTAAAGTAGCTGTTTGGCTTCTTAGTAACTCAAGGGCTTTTAGACCAGTTACGGCCTCCACTCTTCTAACTCCTGCAGAAACCGAGCCTTCGGAGGTAAATTTAAATAATCCAATTTCGCCTGTGCCTTGAACGTGACTACCACCGCAAAGTTCCACCGAAAACTTAGGGTCAAACGTAATAACTCTAACAAAGTCACCGTATTTTTCCCCGAAAGTGGCTGTTGCACCAAGACTCATAGCTTCGTCTATCGGCACATTACGTTTTTCGTCTAACTTAATGTTTTCTCTGATTTTCTCATTGACCACATCTTCTATCTTAGTAAGCTCTTCGTCTGTAACTTTAGAAAAATGCGAAAAGTCAAAACGCGTTACTTCATCATTTTGATAAGAACCTCTTTGTACAATATGGCTACCCAAAACTTCACGCATTGCGGCCAACATTAAGTGAGTTGCGGTATGGTTTTTCTTGATATTTTCGTGTCTTTCAGTATTGATTTTAGCAAAAACAGCTATGGGACCATCAAAAGATTCTAGTCGATCTACCAAGTTTTTATCCGTACTAATATGAATGAAAAGGTCGTTCTCCTTTTTAGTATCTTTGATATTGATGTTAAAAGGATGTTTTTCGTCCAAAACACTTATGGTGCCTTGGTCACCTACTTGCCCACCCATTTCGGCATAGAAGGGAGTTCTGTCTAAAACCAAATGAACTTCTTGGCCAGTCTTAGTTTTTACAACTCTATATTTTACCAATTGAGCTTCAGATTCAGAAAAATCATAGCCTAGAAACTCTACGCCATCTATTTCTCCCAATTCAATCCAATCTGCAGCTTCTTTAGTAGCGTCTTTTCTACTACGTGCTTTTTGCTCTGCAAGTGCAGCTTTAAAGCCTTCTTCGTCTATTTCAAATCCTTTTTCTTTGGCAATCAATGCAGTCAAATCTACTGGAAAACCGAAAGTGTCCGAAAGTTCAAAGACAGTTTGGCCGTCTAAAGTTTTACTTGTATTGTTTTCAAAAATATGGTCTAATCTTTTAAGTCCTAATTCTAGTGTTCTCAAAAAAGTTTTTTCTTCTTCTTCTACCACTCGTGTTACGAATTCTACTTGAGTTTGAAGTTCTGGAAATACATTTTTAAACTGCTCAGCCAAAACCGGAACAAGTTTACACATAAATGGCTCTCTAAAGTCCAAATATGAATATCCGTATCTTACGGCTCTTCTAAGAATTCTTCTGATTACATAACCCGCTTTGGCATTAGATGGCAATTGTCCATCTGATATAGCGAAACTTACGGCTCTAATGTGGTCTGAAATTACCCTCATGGCTACATCTACGTAGTCGTCTGAACCTAAAGTGCCGTTTACACCATATTTTTTGTTGGACATTTTCTCAATAACCTCAATCGTGTTTTGGAAAATATCAGTATCGTAATTTGATTTTTTGCCTTGTATGGCCATACAAAGACGCTCAAAACCCATACCCGTATCCACGTGTTTTGACGGAAGCGGTAGGAGTGAACCATCTGCTTTGCGTTCAAACTGCATAAATACGTTGTTCCAAATCTCAACAACTTGTGGGTGGTCTTTATTAACAAGTTCTTTACCCGATATTAAATCTACTTCGGCTTGATCTCTGAGGTCAATATGGATTTCAGAACAGGGACCACATGGACCAATGTCTCCCATTTCCCAGAAGTTGTCTTTTTTGTTTCCTAAAATTATCTTAGAATCATCGCCTAATATACTTTTCCAAATATCAAATGCTTCTTGGTCGAAAGGTACGTTGTCTTTAGTGTCTCCTTCAAATACCGATACATAGATTCTGTCTTTTGGAAGTTGAAAAACCTCAGTTAGTAGTTCCCATGACCACTGCAAAGCTTCTTTTTTAAAATAATCACCAAAAGACCAGTTTCCCAACATCTCAAACATGGTGTGGTGGTAGGTGTCAAAACCTACTTCCTCGAGGTCATTATGCTTTCCGCTTACTCTCAAACACTTTTGAGTATCGGCTATTCGAGTGCTTGGAGGGGTACCATTTCCTAGAAAAAAGTCTTTAAACTGTGCCATCCCCGAATTGTTGAACATCAAGGTAGGGTCGTTTTTGGCAACTAAGGGTGCCGAAGGCACAATTAGGTGACCTTTTGATATGAAAAAATCTAGAAATGATTTGCGTATCTGATGCGATGTCATAATTAGTATGTTATTCGTGTTTTTGGGAGAATTGTTTACCAAAAAAAGAGGTGCAAAATTAGTTTTTTTTACTGCTATTTGAAAATAAAATACATTTTTTAGTTAAACTAAGTATTTAGTTATATATTTATTTCAAAACTAAATAAACATGAAAAAGATAATACTCATTCTAGTTCTCAATAACATCTTATTTTTTGGGTTTTCTCAAAAGATAATTTTGAAGGAAAAAGAGGAGCCTGCACCTCTTAAAAATAAAAATGTACTTCAAAATGAAGCTAATTTTAGTCAGTTAGCAACTGAAAACTTTAGGTTAAACAGGACAATTAAAAACCAGTTCAAAAGAAATGATACCTATCCAGTTTTGCAGTTAAAACCCTCCAGGACTATAGAATTAGAGTTTTTTTATAACAATTTTAAAAATCTAGATTCGGTTCGATATTCGGTTTCCTATCCGGAATTAAACAGTTCGAATGTAAAAGGTAAAACGATTGTGAATACGAAAATGGAGGAGTTGAATGCAACACAACGCGATATTTTAGAAACTTTCATTAAAACTTTATTAGCTGATTTTAAACCACGAATAGAGAATATATCCAAGTATAAACTCAGAGGCTATTTTTCAGAAAGAAAAGTTGTTAAAACCAAAGATGAGTTAACAAAATATTTGAATGGACTTGATAAAAATGCAACGAAATTAAACTTATCCAATTATGGATTAAGAGAAATACCAATTGAAGCGTTTACTTTCAAAAATTTAACCTTACTTGATTTATCCGAAAACAAAATTAAAAACCTCAAAATATCAAAGAAACAGTTTCCCAAACTTGAACGTATTATTTTGACTGGGAATGTATTAAATGAAAAGACTTTTAAAGTTTCTCGAAACAAAAAGTTAAAAGTTATCAATCTTATGGATAACGACTTTGAGGCTATTCCGAAATCAATTAGAAAAGCTAAGAATCTGGAGGAGATATTGTTAGCCAATAACGCCATTCAATCTGTAAATAAATTTAAGTCCAATAAGAATCTGAAAATTTTAAATCTATATCAAAATGACATTTCGGAGTTTAAACCTAAATACGGCCGCCTTAAAAAACTAGAAATTTTAGATTTGTACCACAATAATATTAAGTTTTTAGATAAAGATATCTCTAAGCTAGAAAACCTGAAAATTCTGGCTTTAGCATACAATTCATTGTGGAATATGCCCGAGGAAATAAAAATGCTAAAAAACTTAGAAGAGTTGTATGTCCATCACAATAAGCTCCAAGATATTCCGATATTGCCAACTAGTTTAAGGCATCTTGACTTAGGTTATAACCTTTTTGAAAGCATTAATGAGCATGTTTTTTTACTGAATAACTTACAAGAACTTGATATTTCTAATAATGCCCTAACGGCTGTTCCGGTTAAAATTAAACAACTAAATAACCTTAAAACGGCATATATCACGCCTAATATTTTTGAAAGTGAAGAACATAAACTTTCAGAACTTGAACAATTAATTGTAGATTTGGAGAAAAAATCTATTAAAGTAAAATGAAATTATTTTACACCACAGAAGAAGTAGCAGGCCATTTTGATATTCCTATTTCTAAACTTGGTTTCTATATAAAAGAGTTTAGAATTAACGTAAAAAAGGTTAGTGGTGTGCGTAAATTCTCGCATAAAGACTTCGAGAAAATTGGTGATATCCTAAAATTATTAAACGAAGAAGGCTTCACCATAGAAGGTGCAAAAGCAAAACTAAAATCAAAAACCTCAACGGCTAAAAGTAATCAAGAGGTAATAGAAAAACTAAAAGATATCCGGAAAGCTTTGGTCATAATTCAGGAAAATATAGAATAATTCATGCAAGAAGAGGAAAAACTTTATACAATAGCATTAAGTAGGGTAGATGGAATTGGAGGCATAATGTTTCGTCAATTAATCAATATGTTTGGTACGGCAGAGGAAGTTTTTAATGCCAGTTCACAAAAACTATTGAAAATCCCGAATTTTGGTAAAGCCACCTATGACAGATTAAAACAAAACACCCAGGCTTTTGCCGAAGCAAAGGTGATTTTAGAAAAATCTGAAAAGGAAAATATCAGAACCATCACTTTTAAAGACGATGACTATCCAAAGAGACTCAAGCAAATCTATGAAGCTCCTCCAATACTTTATACCAAAGGAAATGGTAAACTTGAATATGAGAAAACTTTAGCAATAGTAGGTACCCGCGAAGCGAGCGACTACGGCAAAAAAGTTACAGAGGAGATAATTGAAGGTTTAGCTGGGTTAAATATTCAGGTGATTTCTGGTTTGGCATATGGGATAGACATTGCAGCACATAAAGCTGCTCTGAAGCATAAAGTTTCTACGGTGGCCGTATTGGCCAACAGCTTGGATTCTGTTTATCCAGCAATGCACAAAAAATATGCTCAGGAAATACTCGAAGATGGATTACTCATGTCTGAAAATCCCTACGGGAGCAAACTCGCTCCTGCATATTTTATATCAAGAAACAGAATCATTGCAGGCCTGAGTGATGTGGTTTTAGTTGTAGAATCTGCTAAAAAAGGCGGTTCAATGGTTACCGCGGAGTTTGCTAATAATTATAACAGAGACGTTTTCGCAATTCCTGGTTCGGTCTATCAGAAGTTTTCTGAAGGACCAAATTACCTGGTTCAAACCAATAAAGCTCAGATTTTTTCTAATACAGAAGACCTAGCCGCTTGGATGCAGTGGGGTTTAAACGATGAAGGTAAAAAAGCACCAAAACTTGAGAGAGAAATCGATTTAGCCTCTTTTACACTTGATGAAAGTAAAGTGCTGAGTGTTTTAATGCAAAAAGGAGAAGTAATGATTGACGAATTGAGTTGGCAATCTCAGGTACCTCTTAACAAATTGGCCTCTATTCTTCTAAACTTAGAATTTCAAGATTTGGTGGTGCAAAGCCCCGGAAAGAAGTTTAAACTTAAGTAGCCTTATCTCTTTTTACGAACAAGGGAAAGTAATCCCCAAGCTATAATTCCGGTGAATAGTAAAAGCAGGTTAAACAGTGTACAACTCCATTTTGTTAAACTTGCGGCAGATGCCAGTTTGGCCGCCCAAATCAACTTTTCGGGAAACTTTATTAACATAGCCACAATCCCAAAATTTTCCACTAAATCAGAAATGCCAAGTAAAAATGGGAAAATATTGAACCTATGAAAATAGTGATTTTTGCTAAAAGATTTTTGAAAGAAAAGGCTCAATAAAAAGGAGAAGGCTACCGTATATACTGCAATATAGAGCGTATCTATTATGATTTCAGTAAATAAATAAATGTTCCTTCCTGAAGCTGAATAAGACGACAATACTTGGTAGGCTTTTTCGACACTAAAGCCAAAACGAAGGTCTAAAACTACGTTTTTGTCGAATGGGTCAATAAAATGAGCTGCTTGTGGCAAAATGAAAAAACCAAAAATAAGTTGAGCTATTACGGCCACAAACAATGTCTTTGGCTTTAAATTATTATAAAAATAATCGGATAGTTTTATAAGCATAAACTAAATAGGGTTCTTAAAAGTAAATTTAAGAACCCCATAGATTAGAAACAAGAGCTTTTAAAAATTCAATCCCAAAGAAAATCCAAAATTTGGCACAACACCTTCTTTTAGCGTAAAGCTTTCTATTAATCCATTTCCTAAGTTATAATATGAGCCTCCAACTGAGCTATTTGATTTATCGCTAGCTAGCTGTTTTTTAGAAATAAACCGTATCCCACCACCAGCAAATGCATCTAAATACAGATTTTGAAATAAAGTGAATTGAATACCTAGGTTTACGTTAGGCATGGCACTCAAATAACTATTAGTCTCTTTGTTTTTTATAAATACCGAAGTGGGAGTTCCTTGCGTATTGTTGTAAATTTGAGAAAAATAACTTTTATCAAAATCATTGTGGTTGTATTCTGCTTTAATACCAGCAGAAAGGTAAACACCAAGTTTAGATTTGTCTGGCATAAAACCAAGTTTGTCGCCAGTTTGGAAGGCAGGTACATAAAATCTCCTGTCTATACCCAAAGCTAAACCTTTCCAGTTGTTAAACTGTTCATAACTACTTCCAGAGGCATTGTAATCAACTTGGTCACTTGAGTTATTTTTATAACGAAATGCATACGATATGACCAAACTTCTGGTTTTTTCTTCGTTTAAAAACTCATTACTAAATCCCAATGCACCTGTAGTAAGGCTAAATGGGTGAAATTTGAAAATTTGTTCTTTTTTGGTTTCTTGACTAAAAGCCGTTTTGACACCAAATAATAATAAAAAAAGGAGATATTTATTTTTCATGTTCAGAGACCGTTTTTTAAGGGATTTTGTTTTATAACGTAAAGGTACGGCTATTAATTATGATTAATTATGATTCTTACCATTTAGTGGTTTAAGATTTGAATATTATAATGGCCTTATAAATTTCTAAATATTATAGCCTTTTTAGCTAAATAATTTAGATGTGTGTTTTTTGTCTTAAATTGCAATAAATAGTCAAATAGAAAAGATGAGTTTTAAGCTAGTATCAAATTATAAACCAACTGGAGATCAGCCTCAGGCCATAAAAGAATTGGTTACTTCTATTAATAAAGGAGACAAAGCCAATGTGCTTTTGGGGGTTACTGGTAGTGGAAAAACCTTTACAGTTGCCAATGTAATTCAACAACTTGATAGGCCAACCTTAATACTGAGTCATAATAAAACCTTGGCAGCTCAGCTTTACGGTGAGTTTAAGCAGTTTTTTCCGGATAACTTGGTTGAATATTTTATTTCATACTATGACTATTATCAGCCGGAAGCGTTTATTGCTTCTACTAATACGTATATAGAAAAAGACCTGATGATAAATCAGGAGATTGATAAACTGAGGCTACATACGGTTTCTAGTTTGATGTCGGGTAGGAGAGACGTAATTGTAATTTCTTCTATTTCGTGTATTTATGGTGCGGGTAATCCCAATGAATTTAAACAAAGCATAGTAAAAGCGGACGTAGGAGAAACTGTAAGTAGAAATCAGTTTTTATATCGTTTGGTTGAAATCTTGTATTCACGTACCGAAATGGACTTTACAAGAGGAACATTTCGTGTAAAAGGCGACACGGTAGATATTTTTCCAGGCTATGCTGATTTTGCATATAGATTGATTTTTTGGGGAGATGAGATTGAAGAGATTCAAATGATTGATCCTAATTCGGGAAAGAAAATACAAAACGAAAAAAATGTCGTTATTTTTCCTGCCAATTTGTTTGTAACTGGTAAAGATGTGATGAAAGAATCTATCACACAGATTCAAGACGACATGGTGGCTCAAATCAAATATTTTGAAAGCGAAGGGAGAGTATTAGAAGCACAAAGAATTCAAGAAAGAACGGAGTTTGACCTTGAAATGATGCGAGAGTTAGGCTACTGTAGTGGAATTGAAAACTATTCGAGATATTTTGACAAAAGAAAACCTGGTGAAAGACCATTCTGTTTGATTGATTATTTTCCAGAAGATTTCTTAATGGTGGTAGACGAAAGCCACGTAAGTATTCCGCAAATAAGGGCCATGTATGGAGGTGATAGATCGCGTAAAACCGCTTTAGTAGAGTATGGCTTTAGGTTGCCTTCAGCGATGGACAACAGGCCACTTACCTTCCAAGAATATGAGTCCCTCACAAAACAGACAGTATATGTAAGTGCTACTCCTTCTGACTATGAGTTAAACATGGCAGACGGTGTTGTGGTAGAACAAATCATTAGACCAACAGGACTTCTCGATCCTGAAATAGACGTAAGGCCTTCTCTTAATCAAATAGATGATTTATTAGAAGAAATTAATGATAGAATTAAGAAAAATGAGCGAGTTCTGATTACGACTTTAACCAAGCGTATGGCGGAGGAGCTAAGTAAGTATTTAGACAGAGTTGGTATTAAAGGAAGATACATTCACTCGGAGGTGAAAACCATGGAAAGGGTTGAGATTTTGCGTGAATTGAGGCTAGGTGTTTTTGATGTTTTGGTTGGAGTAAATTTATTAAGAGAAGGTCTTGATTTGCCTGAAGTATCGCTCGTTGCTATAATGGATGCCGACAAAGAAGGTTTTCTTAGAGATATTCGATCATTGATTCAGACAATTGGTAGGGCAGCCAGAAACTCAAACGGAAAAGTTATCATGTATGCAGATAGAATTACTGGTTCTATGCAAAAAGCGATTGACGAAACAGCAAGAAGAAGGCAAAAGCAAATAGAATATAACCTTGAACACGGAATTACGCCAACAACTATTCTGAAAAGTAAGGAGGCTATTATGGAGCAGACTTCTATTGCGGATTTCAAACCAACTACCAAAGGATACTTTGTGGAGTCTGAGAGACTAAATATTGCAGCAGATCCTGTAGTAGCATATATGAACAAAGGCCAATTAGATGAATTGCTTAAATCAACCCAAAAGAAAATGGAGGAAGCAGCAGCAGATTTAGATTTCTTACAAGCTGCCCGATATAGAGACGAGATGAATCAGATAAAAGAGCGAATGGAAAAAGTATAAAAAAAAGAGCCAATTTTGTTGGCTCTTTTTGATTTAATATAGTCTTAGTTTTCTTATTTTTTGGGCACCAACACCCCTGTAGCTACAAAAGTTAACTCACGCTTTGGTTCCGTTATTTTAGCGATTTCTTCTTTTGACTTTCCAGCATCTTGAGCGTAGTGTCTTTGCTCATCTACAGAAGTAGTGGTCACTTCAGGAGTACCCTCAAATATGATTTTTTTGCCAGAAATATCTTTCGGTACAAAGAATCCATAATCCTTAAAGGTTACTCGCATGGTGTTTCCATCCGCTAATTTTACTTTCATCCAGCAGCCTTTGGCTTGGCATACAGACTCTACTTCAGCTTCTACTTTTATATCGCTTTGTTTTGTTTCTGATACATTGTTTAGAACAGATACTTCTGCAGCTCCAGCAGGCTTAATTTTTTCACCAAAAGAGTCATACTTTTGTGCAAATGCAAATGTGGCAGTTAAACTTAAGGCTACTGCAAATACTAATTTTTTCATGTTTGTTGTTATTTTAAAACTTCTAGCCAGCCTTTGCAGGTTTGGCCATTAGGGATTGTTAATGAATAATAATATGAACCTGTTTCAATGTTACCGCCAAAATCGTTTAAATATTTTTCAGAAGCAAATATTTTTTTTCCGAAGGCATTAAATATTTCAAGTTTAGAATCAGGATACCCAACCACAAATGTGTCATTTTTTAAATCTCCGTTTGGCGTAATCACATTCGGAATAATGCCATCCCAATATTTTAAGTTCAAAGTTTTACTCGTTTCGTATAGGCAACCGGCTTCGCTTTTTCCTATTAATTTTACTTCGTTTACGGCTATTTCTGTATATCCAGAGGTTTCATAGTTTAAAGTTTTGGCCAAAGAAATATTATTTAGTTTCCATTCAAAACTGACTAAATTTTCGCTTTTTGTTTCAAAAGAAATAAAAACAGGCGTATTGCATGCATATTGATAAATTGGTTCAAAGCTTAAAACGGGTTGAGGTTCTATATTTACAGTTACGGTTTTCTGAGGTTTGCATCCATTTGTGTAAATCGCCGTTGCAGTATAGCTTGTGGAGGTTTGGGGTTTAACTATAATACTATTTTGGGTAGGACCTGACAATCCATTAGGAGCCCACGTAATGTTACTTGTGGAGGCTGTAGCTTTTAGTTCTATACTTTGGTCCTTACAAATAGTTTGATTTTTTGAAATCTGAAAATCAGTTAAATTTTCGTCAACAGTAACTTTTACAGGAACTCTGATTGAGCATTTTGAATTTGAAATTAAAACCTGATAGATATCGCTTTCTTTGGCTTCTATTTCTATTTGTGCCGATTTCGGGTTGAGGATACTGCTGTTAGCGGTCCAAAAGTATTCTAAACCTCCACTTGCTTTTAGCTTTAATTTGGTGCCTTGGCAAACCGTAGTATCGTTTGTAATGGTATAATTAAATGCCGTAACTTTAATGAATCTGGAAGTAGAGTCCACTGCTTTGCAGTTTAAACTATTATAAGCTACTAGGGTAATTTTTACAATTCCATCTTTTAAAAATGGATATGTGGGTTCTTTTATAGAGGAAAGGAAGGCATCGTTTACGTACCATCTGTATGTATCACCACCCACCGAGGTATTTTTAAACTTTAGGTCTATTGGAGCACAAACTTCTTCGGGATTGGTTATTGACTTCCCGTCTGTTAAGTCAAATTTGGCCACAAGAGCGTCTAAATTAAACTTAAAGCCGGCCATATTGCAATTGCTGTTGTTGCTAGTGGGTTGGGCTGCTTTTTCTATAGGGAAAGAAACATAACCACCAGAGGCTTTGCAAACGCAAGCAGAATGATAGATGATACCGTTTTTATCAAACCTACAGGTTCCTCCATCGAGGTGGTCTCCTCTTTCATTATCAGGATTTGGTGGTGCTGCAGAACCAAAATACGTAGCATAAATCAAAGATTTCATTCCTTTTTCAAAAATTGCGAAGTAATAATTACTTCCAGTTGTGGTTTTTTGATAGGCATTTTCGGTTATCGGGAGGTTTTTTGTGGTGCTATTTTGGTTAAACCCATTTTTGGTATTAATTATTCCGCCCCAGCCACTAATATAGATATTTCCACAATCGTTTACTAAAAATGCAGTAGGTGTTAAATCAATTCGTCCAGTTTGCCTTCCTGTACCGAAAATACTCGAAAATCTAGTTTTGCTTAAATCGTTAGAAAAAGAGTGAATGAATTGTCCACTTTTAGCATTGGCATAAACTAATTCGGTAATTGGGTACACACCTGCCGTAAGCCCGAAAATATAAGGATTGTTCTCTTTGTCTAAGTCCAAAAACATGGCCAAATCGGCGTCCTTGGTGCCTACAAAAGTGGAGGCGACTAATTTATAATTTACAAACTTTAGAAGAAAACCATCGGAAATCCCTTGAAACGATTTATTTAATCCAATACCATTTTTAATGAAGTCTTCACTTTTGGTGGAACCACAAACGAAAATTTCACCTATGCTATTCACACGTATGCCGTAAGCAGCATCATATGCTTTTCCACTTAAATACGTACTAAAAACCAGTTTACTCGCATCGCTATTGAGCTGAAAGGCCACGCCGTCTGATGAGCCACCTCTTTTTATGTCAGAATTCACGATAGGGAAGTCGTCGGAATTACTTACAGAAGCTACATAAATGTTGTCTTTTGAGTCTACATAAACCTCCCCTCTAAATTCATCGCCGTAGTTGCTGATTTGGAGCTCTCTAAAATCATGAATTCCATCATTTTCTGAACCTCCAATGTAGGTACTTCCAATAAGTTTGGATCCATTTTCGCTCAAAACTGTCACGAAAATATCAGAACCAGCCTCGAAGCCAATTCCGGTTGTAATCGGATATCCGACTAAGGAATGACCGCCTTTAAAGGTATTTTGGTAGGCATTTGTGCCTATCGGGAAGTTGCTAGACGAAGTGGTGCCAAAAATCACCAATTCGTCTTTTGAGTTTACGATTAAGCTGTGAGGTACTTCTGAACCATTTCCTCCTAAAAAAGTAGAATACAAGATTTTGGAACCTTCAGAGGCGAATTTTGTAATCACGATGTCCGTTTTATAGGCAAGGTCATTTGGGCCAGTAGTTCCCCCGACTTTTGGCTGAAAGACATCTCCCACAATTGGGTAGTTACCGCCAAAAACGGTGCCGCCGGCGTATAAATTCCCTTTTGAGTCATAAGTGGCCGAATGCGACCAATTGTCTGATACAGAGCCAGAAAACGAGGAAAATACCAATTCAGGATCAATTATTAGTTCTTTGGAGGTGTCATAATTGCCAATCTCAAACCTTACTTTTGAGTCTACAATCTTAAAATTTGAATTGATTTTTTGTTTTGTGTTTCCATTTTTCTGGAAAGTAAAAGGCTCAAATTCTTTTATTAATCCCTGAGTTGAGTGAATTAATAGCTCCTTGTTTTGAACTTCTATTTTATTGATTCCTGCGTAAGTAAATGCTATATCATTGGGCTTACCGCCAGGTTTAATTATGTATTCATATTTTAAACTTTCACCAGAGCTATACAGCCTAAAATCAACCTGAGGGTAAATGTTACTTATTTTTATTTCTTTAAATGCCTTTACTCCTGACTTCCAGTTTTTGGGATTGCTGTCTAAATAAAAGTTAAATATTTGACCCGAATCATCACTCGCATTTATTTCAGCTTTAGAAAAAGCTTTGCCAAAATTATAGTGTATAGTCTCAAAGGGTGTGGTAGGAGAGATTTTAGCATTTTTTGAAGTAGGCTCGCCGTGGTTAATATTAGAGAAAAGTTGATAAGAAATGCCTTCTGAATGTACCCAAGCTATGCCACCCGGTATATGGGCTCTGTAAAAAATATTTTGAGGCCATTGTCCTATGTTTTCTATAAATAGAAAATTTACTCCTGGATTAGCACCAAAAGTATTTAGCAAATTAGAAAAAAAGATTAGTAAAAATAAACCATATCTTAACATGCCCCAAAGTGGTTTAGGACTTGTAATTTAGAATATTAATGTGGTTTTCACAAAAAGAATATTCGCGTGGTTCGTTAGAAGAAATAATAACTAATTTATCCTTTAGATGTAATTGGACATTTTCAAAATACCAATTAAAAGCATTTTGGTCTAAATTAGAGCTTGGCTCATCCAAAAAGAAAACGTCAGATTGACTCATGAAAACCAAGCCTAACTTGAGCTTTTGTTTCATTCCCGAAGAAAAGTTCTTAATCTGCTTATTTTTGTGTTTTTCAAGTTCAACATTCACCAAAAACTCTTCAATACTGAGATTGTTGACGAAAGGTTTAAATTTTATGTGGAATTTTAAAGCTTCTATCAGCGTGAATTCTTCAATAAGTTCTAGGTAGGGAGCGGCATATGAGATTTTAGTATGCCATTTATCTTCTTCGAGAATTTGATTATTTTCGGTATAGAATACCTTTCCAGAATTAGTAGGAATAATACCCGACAAAGATTGCATAAGAGTTGATTTGCCAGAACCGTTAGGGCCAACAATAGCAATTGGCACCCCGGTTTGCATTTCTAAAGAAAGATTTTTAAAAATCCATTCGTTTTTAAACTTCTTCCCAATTTCTTCTGCTTTTATCTGTAACAAATTTAATCTATTGATTTAGACGAAACTCCTGTTTTAACTATTCCTCTCTCAGAATTTCTTACAAAATGAATAATCTCATCTCTTTCGGCAGTCGCTGGCAATTCCAGTTCTATTTTGTCTACTGCAGCGGCATTATTAAGGCCACCTAAATACAACATTCTGTAAATCTCCTGTATTTCTTCGATTTTTTCATTTGAAAAACCGCGTCTTCGCAAGCCAATTGAATTTACGCCTGCATAAGAAATAGGCTCTCTGGCAGCTTTGATAAACGGAGGAACGTCTTTTCTTACCAGTGACCCACCTGCTATCATAGCGTGCTGCCCGATATTAACAAATTGATGAACAGCAGAAGTACCTCCAATGAAGACAAAGTTACCCAATGTGATGTGACCGGCTAACTGTACGCCATTTGCTAAAATAACATTATCTCCTAATATACAATCGTGAGCGATGTGTACGTAGGCCATTATCAAACAGTTTTTACCAACTACAGTTTTGTTTTTATCTACAGTTCCTCTGTTTATGGTTACACATTCTCTTATCACAGAATTGTCGCCAATTTCGGTAGTTGTGTATTCGCCATTAAACTTAAGGTCTTGAGGTACAGCAGAAATAACAGCACCAGGGAAAATCTTGCAATTTTTTCCAATTCTAGCACCTTCAAAAATAGTTACGTTGGGTCCAATCCAAGTTCCTTCTCCTATTTCTACATCATTTTGTATAGTTGAAAAAGGTTCAATTACAACATTCTGAGCAATTTTTGCTCCTGGATGAACATAAGCCAATGGCTGATTCATATTTTTTTATTTATTGGGATTTCTTAACTAAACGAGCAGTCATGTCTACAGAGCACACTAAGTTTTTGCCAACCCACGCCTCTCCGTGCATTTTGGCAACTCCCAACCTAATAGGAGCTAATAGTGAGCATCTCATAACTAACGAGTCTCCCGGTAAAACATTTTTATAAAATCTACAATTATCTATTCCTACAAGATAAGGCCAGTATTTTTCAGGTTCTCCTGTGGATGTTAAAACCAAAACACCACCTGTTTGAGCTATACTTTCTATTTGTAATACACCCGGCATTACAGGGTTTTCAGGAAAATGGCCCGTGAACTGAGGCTCGTTCATGGTGATATTTTTAATACCTACTACTGTAGTGCCATCAAGCGTCATTATTTTGTCTACTAGCTGGAATGGATATCTATGAGGCAATAGTTTTGCTATTTCTGTAACATTAAAAACAGGCTCAGCGTTGGCATCAAAAGAAGGAGCAGATTTGCTTGCTGCTGTGATTTGCTTTTGTATTAATTTGGCCAATTCTACGTTAGAAGCATGACCCGGTCTCGCAGCCAAAATATGAGCTTTAAGTGGCCTTCCAACCAAAAGAAGATCGCCCATTAAGTCAAGCAGCTTGTGCCTAGCAGGCTCGTTTGTAAACTTAAGCGGCTCATCATTTATGATGCCTACTTTGCCAGTTGCTTCAACTTTTTTGTTTAATAGTGCTCCTAAAGTGTCTACTTTTTCTTGTGTAAGTTCAGATTCTGAAATTACTACCGCATTGTTTAAATCACCACCTTTGATAAGACCATTTTTAGCTAAAAACTCTAACTCATGAACAAAAACAAATGTTCTACAAGGCGATATGTGCTCTTTAAATAGTGAAAGGTCGTGAAGCTGTGCATGTTGGCTATTTAACACTTTCGAGTTAAAGTCTACCATTACGGTAAGTCTATAATCGTCAAGCGGTAATGCTGCTAGCTCTATATTTTTTTCTTCGTTTTTAAAATGAACTGCTTCCGGAATTTCAAAGAAATTTCTCAAAGCATTTTGCTCTATAACTTCGGCTTTTTCTAAAAGCTCTACAAATGGCCACGCACTTCCGTCTAATATTGGAACTTCTGGTCCATTTATTTCAATTAGAATATTATCTATTTGTAAACCAGCAAAAGCAGCCATCAAATGCTCAATAGTACCCACTCGGCCACCGTCTTTCTCAATAACTGTACTACGAGATGTATCCGTAACGTTTTCTACCAAAGCGGGTATCAACGGTTTGTTCTCAAGGTCAATTCTTTGAAATACGATACCTGCATTTGTATTCGCAGGTTTTAAAGTTATGGTAACTTCCTCTCCCGTGTGTAAGCCTTTGCCAGAAACAGAAACTGCTTCTTTTATTGTATGCTGCTTTAAATTCATTTCACGCTATTCTAAAAAGTGATAAGTTTATTGTTGAACACTTAATTTTCGGAGGTTAACCAAAAGCTTAAGGTGTTGTTTTAAAGGTAAAAGAGGCCTTCCTGCTAAGGTTTGGTTCTCTTGAATAATGTTTTTTCCTACGCCAGACTGTGCTCCAATCTTAGTGCCGTCGGCTATTTTTAAATGACCCGCGAAACCTACTTGGCCGCCAATCATACAGTTATTTCCAATCTTAGTAGAACCCGCCACACCGGTTTGCGAGGCAATAATGGTGTTTTGGCCAATTTCTACATTATGTCCAATCTGAACCGAATTATCTAGTTTGGTTCCTTTTCCTATCAGTGTTGAGCCCATTGTGGCTCTGTCTATCGTACAGTTTGCACCTATACTTACGTTGTCGTTTATCACAACGTTTCCTAGCTGTGGAATATCTTGGAAAATTCCGTGCTCATCTGGAGCAAAACCGAAACCATCAGCACCTATAACTGCACCAGAGTGAATGATGCAATTGTCACCAATAACACATTCATCGTAAATCTTTACTCCTGCATAAATGATAGTATTCTTTCCAATTTTTACGTTTTTTCCTAAAAAAGTATTTGGATATATCTGAGAGCCGATTTCTACAGTTACACCTTCGGATATATATGAAAATGACCCCAGGTAAGTATTGTCGCCAATAATTGCATTTTCAGCAACTTTAACAAACTCCTCTCTTCCTATTTTTTTTTGTTTGCTCAGCTTTTGATATTCAGCCATTAATTGACTGATAGACAGATAAGGATTAGGAACACTTATCAGTGTAGATTTAGTGTCTTTTTTTGGCACAAAATCATTCGAAACTATTACAGCACTTGATTCTGTAGAATATAAGTATGCTTCGTATTTAGGATTTGCCAAGAATGAAATACTTCCAGGTACTCCTTCTTCAATCTTTGCAAAATTGTGGATTTTTAAGTTTTCGTTTCCTTTAACTTCGCCTCCTATTAACTGAGCAATTTGTTTTATCGTAAACTCCATTTATAAACTTCGCACCTACGAATTAATTAAATTGTAAATATACATCTTTGGCATAACATAAATAATTTTTTTTGACAATATTACCCAAAGCCTTGATGGTCGGTAGGTCAGATGCCTCAGATACCTCTTGAATTGTACCATTTTTCATCAAAATTTTTATATTTGAAGATTTTGGTATGTACCCGCTGTTACTTATTTCATTTTGTGAATATAGAAACTCAAAGTCCGAAGAATCGATTCCCGCTTTAGTGAAATCATTAAATACTTCTTGTTTTAATTCCGCAAAGTCTAGATTGGTTCCTATTTTTATCTTGAAAAGTTTTCTATTGAGTATACTTTCGCTTAAATATGATAGGATTTTGTCTGGGTGATATTGCCAAGATTTTAACATGTACCATATGTCATGGTCATCTAACTTGACAAACGCTTCTAATATATTGGGGTTGTTTTTGAAATCTCCAGCTCCAACTGATTTTTCAAAAAATGGCAATAGATGCTTAGGAACCTCAAGTTTTGTATTATTCTTTATTAAAAAACGAGCTCTTTTTATGGTATTAATCAACATACATTCGGCGGAAATACACGTTTTGTGTAAATAAACTTGCCAATACATTAACCTGCGTGCCACAAGGAAGTTTTCTACACTTAATAGTCCTTTTTCTTCTACAACGAGTTCGTTGTCAACTACATTGAGCATTTTTATGATACGATCTACCCCCACAGTTCCTTCGGCTACACCCGTAAAAAAACTATCACGGTTTAAGTAATCCATTCGGTCCATATCAAGCTGACTTGATATAAGTTGATTGAAGAATTTTCGATGGTAAGAGCCTTTAAACATATCTAGTGCCAGGCTCAGGTTTCCATTAAATTCTTTATTTAATTTCTCCATCAGTAAAGAAGAAATTGTTTCATGGTCAACTTTGTCTAATATTGAATATTCAAGAGCATGAGAAAATGGTCCGTGGCCTATATCGTGCAAAAGTATGGCTATTTGGGCAGCTTCACGCTCAATATCCATAATCATGATACCTTTTAACTGAAGTGTATCAAGTGCTTGATTCATGAGGTGCATGGCACCTAAAGCATGCTGAAAACGCGAATGAATGGCTCCAGGGTATACAAGTTCAGACATACCAAGTTGCTTAACTCTACGGAGTCGTTGAAAATAAGGATGCTGTACCAGTTCGAAAATTAAATCAGAGGGGATGGTTACGAAACCATAAACTGGGTCATTGAAAATTTTACGTTTGTTGGTCACAATTGTAATTTGATTTCTTGAGATATAGATTAAAACAAAAGTCTCAAAAAGTAAAACCCGGGTAAAAAAAAAAGGAGGAAAACCTCCTTTTTTGTGGGCCCACCTGGGATCGAACCAGGCACCTACTGATTATGAGTCAGTTGCTCTAACCGAATGAGCTATAGGCCCGTAGCTAGTTAAAAATTGGTGTTTTGAAACCCTTTCTCCTAAAAAGCAATGCAAAGGTAGAGGTTTAGATTTTAAAAATCAATGTATTTTTTGTAATTTTTTCTGGATTTCTTTTGTAATATTTTTAATTACTTAATATTAAATTAATTATGAATGTTTAATTCATTCAATATTTTTTTAAGTATGCAGTATTCGTTTAGAGTAATTGAAAAAAAAGACTCATAGCTTAGAATTTTTCTAAATTATAAGATTGCCATTTTGGTATTCATTTAATGTTTAGATTTGCATTATGTTTAAAGTTATACTGATATCTTTTCTGTCTTTCACGATTCTCCTCGAGAGTCTGTTGCCTAAAGGTATGGGTATTTCACAAGCATCAAAAATGGGAGAACTCTACAGCCATTTTTTAGAGCATAACCAAAAAGGTATCTCATTTGAGAAGTTTTTATGGATGCATTATTCGTCGGATTCAAAACACAAAAAAAACAGCGAGCACAAAAAGCTTCCTTCTGTTGAAAGCCAATCTACTTTTTTGAGTATTCCAACTTTTGATGGGGCAACTCCGGTTTTGAGCAATTCCGTTCCAAATTTCAACGAATTTAAAATTGATTTTAATTATACCAATTTGTATAATTTTCAGTATCTAAGTTACCTTCTTAATCCGCCTCGAATAGCCTAGTCTCTTAGGTTTATTTTATTCATTATTTTATTTTCTCATTAATATTATGTTTGATAGTTTAATCAAATATAGTATCCATAATAAGTTAGTTGTGGGTATTATAATTGGGTTGAGTGTTATAGCAGGTGGTTATTCGCTACAAACCCTTCCTGTTGATGCTGTGCCCGATGTTACAAATAACCAAGTGGTGGTGCTTACGCAGTCGCCCACTTTGGCTACTCAAGAAGTGGAGCAATATATCACAGCTCCTTTAGAAATGCAGTTTGTTAATATTCAAAAAATAGTAGACGTTCGCTCTATTTCAAGGCAAGGCCTTTCGGTCATTACCTTAGTTTTTGAAGACGATTTTGACATCAATTTGGCTCGTCAACTAGTGGCTGAGCAAATTAAGATGGCCGAAGGAAAGATTCCATCTAATTTTGGTAAACCCGAACTAGCCCCAATTACTACTGGGCTCGGTGAAATATACCAATACACCATAGACCCGGTTGTAAATTCTCCCTTAAAATATGACTTGACTGAGCTGAGAACCATCCAAGATTGGATTGTAAAAAAGCAATTGTTTGGTATTGAAGGTGTTACTGAAATAAGTAGCTTCGGCGGTTTTGTAAAACAATATGAGGTTTCGGTAGATCCACTCAAACTTGCAAATTTAGATTTGTCAATTGCAGAGGTATTTGATGCAGTTAGTAAGAACAATGCCAATACGGGCGGTAGCTACATAGAAAAAAATGACCAAACTTATTTCATAAGAGGTGAAGGCGTAGCTACCAATTTAGAAGATTTAGGTCAAATCGTAGTGAAGTCTCGTGGTGGAGTTCCAGTGTTAGTCAAAGATGTGGCAAGTGTCAACTTTGGACATGCCAAAAGATTTGGTGCGATGACCAAAAATGGCAATGGCGAAGCCGTGGGTGGCATAGTGCTGATGCTTAAAGGTGCGGATTCAGAGAAAACCATCAAACAAGTAAAAGCAAGAATTGAAAAAATTAATAAGAATTTGCCAGCCGGTTTAGAAGTAAAACCATTTATAGATAGAACTAAATTAATCGATAAGTCAATTAAAACAGTTCGAAATAACCTAATAGAGGGTGGTTTAATCGTGATTTTTGTTTTGGTGCTACTCATGGGAAGTATCAAGGCTGGGTTGATAGTGGCATCCGTTATTCCGATTACCATGTTAATTACCTTTGGGCTAATGCAGGTTTTTGGTATCTCTGCTAATTTGATGTCTCTGGGTGCTATTGATTTTGGTTTATTGGTAGACTGCTCAGTTATAGTGGTTGAGTCAGTTTTGTTTCAAATGCATTCTAACAAAAAATATCATGTAGACAAAATCCCCGAAGATGAGTTTAATTCATTAGTCTACAGATCCTCATCCAAGGTGCTATCGGCTGCATTGTTTGGCGGTATTATCATTTTAATCGTATATCTGCCAATTCTTTCTCTAGGTGGTATAGAAGGGAAAATGTTTAAACCAATGGCCATGACCGTCAGCATAGCGTTGGTTATTGCAATTTTACTTTCGCTCACCTATGTTCCTGCTGCTACTTCTTTATTGTTAAAAAAGGAAGGGAAGAAAGAGTTTAAATTATCTTCAACTATAATCAATAAGTTGTTTTCAGTTTATTTTCCTGCTTTCGAAAAAGCAATCAAAAACTATAAGGTTGTTCTGCTTTCAGCCTTGGGTCTTTTTGTGGTTAGTTTACTTTTGTTTTTAAATATGGGAGGCGAATTTATTCCGAGTTTAGATGAAGGTGATTTTGCAGTAGATTTTCAAACTCCACAAGGTTCTTCATTGAGCACCACCATAGATGCCACCACCAGAGCTCAGAAAGCTTTAATGAAAAATTTCCCTGAAATAGACCAGATTGTGGGTAGAATTGGCTCTTCGGAAGTGCCCACAGACCCAATGCCGCCAGAAATGTCGGATTTAATGATTAATCTCAAAGACCACAGCGAATGGACAAGTGCCAGTTCGCCTAGCGAACTTTCTGAAAAAATGGCGGCAGTACTTGCTGAAGAAGTGCCAGGGACCAACTTTGAATTTACCCAACCTATTCAAATGCGATTCAATGAGATGATCGCTGGTTCTAAATCAGAGTTTGCAATTAAGATTTTCGGAAATGATTTAGAACTTTTGAATAAAAAAGGCCAAGAAGTAGAGAAAGTACTTTCAAAAATAGCAGGTACCAAGTCTGTGAAAGTAGAGCGTATAGCAGGCATGCCACAGATAAATGTGAAATACCGAATGGATAAGTTAGCTGAATTTGGATTGACTGTGGAAGAGCTAAATTTCATATTGAAGTCGTCTTTTGCTGGAGAAACAGCAGGGGTAGTTTTTGAAAAAGAAAAAAGATTTGATATCGTAGTTAGGAACAATATTGAAAACAGAGACGATGTAGACCATATAAAAAACCTAAGTATTCATGCAGGAAGTGGGGCATTATTAAAATTTGAAGATGTAGCGGATATCGGCTATCAAAACGCACCTCCCCAAATTTCTAGAGAAAAGTCAAACCGTAGGATAATTATTGGAGTGGGAATTTCGCCTGATAGAGATGTAGAAAGCTATGCAAATGAAGTGGCTAAAACACTTGAAGCAAAAGTAAAATTACCAACTGGATATTATTTTGAATACGGTGGTTCATTCGAAAACCTTATTAGAGCCAAAGCAAGGTTAATTATTGCGGTGCCGGGAGCGATGCTTTTGATCTTTTTTATGCTCTATTTCTCATTAAAATCTTTCGGACAAGCGGCTTTGGTTTTTAGTGCAATACCTTTTTCTGCTATAGGTGGTGTTTTCGCACTGCTAATTCGCGGCATGCCTTTCAGTATCTCAGCAGGAGTAGGGTTTATCGCACTTTTTGGTGTCGCAGTATTAAATGGCCTCGTGCTTATTTCCTATTTTAATCAGTCTACTGAACCTGATCTTTTACTCCGAATAAAAGAAGGAGTTTCGGCAAGGTTTAGGCCTGTTTTGGTAACTGCTTTTGTGGCTTCATTAGGCTTTATGCCAATGGCAATTTCAACTTCAGCAGGGGCAGAAGTTCAAAAACCCTTGGCCACAGTGGTAATAGGCGGCTTGGTTTCGGCTACTTTGCTGACTCTTTTTGTGCTACCGATCATTTATCTAATTTTCATGAAACGCGTTAAAAAAAATGAAAATGTATAAAATAAGTAAACTTATAGTTTTGATATGTTTATCATTTGGACTAAAGGCTCAAGACCTTAGTTTAGAAAAATTGATAGACATTGGAATAAAAAATAACAAAGACATAGAAGCTTCTATTAAAAAAATAGACCTTCAAAAAACTTTGATAAATACCGCCTACGAGGTTCCTAAAACCAACATTGAGTTGCAGGTCGGAAGTATTCAAAATCCAGGAATCGTAGATTATTCACTGTCTGCAGCTCAGTTTTTTGAACTTCCCAAAGTCTATCAGTTAAAAAAGCAATACCAGCAAGCCTTGGTTAGTGAGTCTGAAGCGTTTAGCAAATTGGCAATCACGGACTTAAAATACAGAATTAGTCTTGCGTATTTCGAATTAGGCTATTTTGAGCGGTTAAAAGGCTTATATAAACAAGAGACCAGTAAACTCTATGATTTAGAAAAAGTATATCAACGGAGGTTTGAGGAGGGAGAGTCTGATTTGGCGAATGTTTTGGCAATTGGTTTGAAAATTAAAGAATTTGGAATTAAAATCAAGACTTTGGAGCAGTTAGAAGAAGAGCAAAAAAGCAAACTCAAAGTTCTCACATTTACAACTAGTTTACCCCAACTGAGTTTTATTGATGCTGATTTTTCTAAAACAATTGCTTCTTCAAAAATTTCAAACAGTAGACTTGAAATATTAAACTCACAGGTAATTACGGCCGAAAATAATATGTTGGTTGAAAAATCGAAACTTATGCCAAGTCTTAAACTTGGAGCAATAAACCAAAGTATGTTTGGCTACAGAAATCAGTTTATTGGTATTGCGGGTGTAGAAATTCCAATTTTCAGAAAAGCTATGCAGGCTAGAGTAGATGGGGCTAAAATCCAAAAAGATATCCTGGAAACTGAGTATGTTTCTTTAGAAAATCAAATAAAAAACGAGGTAGATTTGACTTTAAAATGGATTGCTTCTGACAGAGAAAAAGTAAGCGAGTTAGAAACTGAGATACTTCCAAAGTCAGAAACTTTGATGGATATTTCTAATAAAAAATACAAAGCCGGAGCCATCGAATACCTCGATTGGTACTTGTACTATAATCAGTTTTTGGGTTATAAAACCGAGCAAATTCAACTTTTGCGTGATTTGAATCAAAGAGTTTCACTTTTAAAATTTTTGACAGAAAATGAATAATTTAAAATATATAATAGCTTTTGTTTTGCTTGGAACTGTGTTTTCATGTCAGACAGAAAAAAAAGCCGAAGAAGAAAATCCAAGTGAGAAAACTTCAGGTTTTACTTTTACTAAAACACAATTGGCAAACCTTCCGGTGGAATACGGTGATCTTGAACAAGTTTCTATTGATCATCAAATAGTTGCAAACGGAATTGTAGACGTGCCGCCTGACCATGTTTTTATGATAAGTTATCCAGTAAGTGGCTATATTTCAAGTATTAGTCATAATCTTTTGCCAGGTAGATTGGTAAAAAAAGGGGAGGTGCTTGCCGTAATTCAAAGTATGGAGTTACTTCAGCTAGAAGAAAATTATCTGAATGAAACCACGCAAAGAGAATTTCAAGTTTTAGAATATAACAGGCAAAAGGCTCTTTTGGCTGACGATGCCACTGCTAAAAGGAAATTACAAGAGGTGGAAAGTAACCTTAAGTTAAATCAAATAAAAATTAGGTCTTTTGAAGAAAAACTTAAAATTCTAGGAATTAATCCCAGTAGTTTAACTCCTTCTAAAATAAGTGCCTCGCATCAAATTTATGCCAGAAATAGTGGTTTCATTAAATCTGTAAATGTAGCAAGTGGGAAAAACTTTAGACCCGAAGATATACTTTTTGAAATTATTAATACGGAGCACGTTCATGTTGAACTAAAAGTTTTTGGAGATGACATGAACAGCGTAAAAGAAGGTCAAAATGTGGTGTTTAAAGACAAAGAGACCAATAAAGATGTGATTGGGAAAGTATATTTAATTGATAAAATGGTGGATGTTGCACAAAAGTCTTTGAATATTCATGTACATATCGAAGACGAACGTTATGAAAGTTCACTGAAACCAGGTCAGTTTTTGTCAGGAGCAATTCTTATAAAAAGTAAACCTGTTACTGCCATAAAAGAATCTGCGATTTTGATCAATAGCGAAGGTAAATATGGAATTTATAAAGTAGATACCAAAGATGGAGCGGTTTTTCATCAAGTGGAACTAAAAACGGGAGGCACTGCAAATGGCTATGTAGAAATACTAAATCCTGAAGTGCTCAAAGGTAAAATAGTAACTAAGGGAGTTAATTTTGTAGTAAATTCGGGAGAAGAAGAATAGGAAAAAAACAAAAGGCCTTCGATTTCGGAGGCCTTTTATTTTTGCAAAATAACATGCCTTGTCTTTTTAATATTTGTCCAATAGTTTGGCTTGCTCTTCTATTGCGTGTCTGAAGTCTTTTTTCATTTCTGAAATTAATTCCCCAGTTGGTTTTACATCATGAATAGTGGCCACACCCTGTCCAGCTGACCAGATCGTTTTCCAAGCTTTTGTTTCAGCTTTTTCTGCATCTAGTTCTTTTCCAAAGTCAATTTTGGCTTTTCCTTCCCACATTTCAGGTGGAATCTCGTTATTTTCTAGACTTTTCTTCATGAAATTGGCATATACTCCAGAAACCGCGGCTGTGTAAACAATGTCTGTGGTGCCGCTATCGCTGATCATATCTTGATAGGCTTTATCTACTCTAGCTTCGGTAGTATTTATAAAACGAGTTCCCAAATAAGCCAAGTCGGCTCCCATTTGCATAGCAGAAGCTATGTCATGTCCGCTACTCATGCAGCCTGACAACAAAATGGTTTTCTTATAAAAGCTTCTAACTTCTTGAATAAACGGTATAGGATTAAGCAAGCCTGCATGACCGCCTGCACCTGCTGTTACTAATATTAAGCCGTCTACGCCTGCTTCTGCTGCTTTTTCTGCATGACGTTTTTTTATCACATCATGAAAAACCAGCCCGCCATAGCTGTGCACAGCATCCACTACTTGCGTAACTGCTCCCAGCGAAGTTATTACTAAAGGAACCTGATGTTTTACTATGATTTGCATGTCTGCCATCACGCGTGGATTACTTTGATGCACTATCAAGTTTACTCCAAACGGTGCAGGTTTTTTACCTGTTTCTTTTTCAAATTTTTCTAGTTCTGTTTTTATTTGAATTACCCATTCTTCAAAACCCTCGGTTGAGCGTTGGTTTAGAGCAGGAAATGTACCCACTACACCATTTTTACAACATTCGATAACGAGTTCGGGTCCAGAAATTAGAAACATGGGTGCTACCACTAAAGGCAGCTTTAAATTTTCGAAAGGATTCATTTTTATTGATTTTTAGGTTGATTGTAATTATTTGCCAGCTCTTATTACGCCTTCTTGTACCACAGAGGCTACCAAAACGCCATCTTGAGTAAATATGTTGCCTCGGTTAAAACCTCTTGAATTTGAGGCACTAGGGCTATCGATAGCATATAGGAGCCATTCGTCAATTTTAAAGTCTCGATGAAACCACAAGCCATGGTCAAGGCTAGCCATAAAGAGGCCTTTAGGCGGCAATGGACCTTTGGTATGCGGCAATATGGAAGTAGTCAAAAGATTGTAGTCAGACACATACGTTAACAGCTGCTGATGAACCGCAGGAGTGGCTTCAAATGCCTCGTTTGCTTTAAACCAAAAATGCCTAAATGGCAATTTAGTCTTTAGGTCGAAAATATTGATTTTCTCAACCATTCTAAATTCAAACGGCCGTGTTTTTATAACTTCAAAGAGGTGATTGGGCACAAAGAGCTTGTACTTTTTGACTACGTCTTCGTCTGAAGGTAGGTTTTCGGGACCTTCCACTTTGGGCATGTCTATTTGGTGGTCAAAGCCTTCTTGGGCTTTTTGATAGGAAACCGACATAAAAAATATCGCGATTCCATTTTGCTTGGCTACCACTCTTCTGGTTGAAAAACTACCGCCGTCTCTGATTTTTTCTACTTCAAAAACAATAGGAATTGAGATGTCGCCTGCCAAAAGAAAGTAGGCGTGCATAGAGTGTGCCATTCTATCTGGGTCTACGGTTTGGGTAGCAGCACTTAAGGATTGTGCCAATACTTGTCCTCCGAATACACGTTTCCAAGGTGCTTGATAATTTTGGCCCAAAAATATATTTTCACTGAGTTTTTCAAGCTCAATAAGCTTAATTAACTCTTGAATATTATTCATTATTTGATTGTATTAGTTTCTAGAAGTTGAAATTGTTGTATCACAATTCAAATTAAACCATTTGTGTTTTAAAACCAAAAAAGCTAAGATACTTATACGTAAAAAAATAATATTTATGGAAATTAAATTCTAAAGGCTTTAGTTTACACCTGAAAAACGTGGGTTCACTATGCTGTTATTTAAGGAACCAAAGGTATAGTTTAGGCCAAATGAGGTATTAAACGAAAATGTCGTGGCCAACTGCCTCCCGCCTAAAAGTACACTTGAGGCGTCTCCACTTGACTTAGCAAGAGAAATTTGATTATTAATTTGAGAGCCATTGCCATAAAATCGAACAGAAAGTCCCTGAGCTACGCGAAGTGATAGATCCAGCTCCAAACTTAATCTGTAGCGTTCGAGGTCATGTAAGTATTGGAATCCACTTAGTTCAGCACTGAAATTCCCCCAAGGCTGGGTAAAACCCAAAATGCCAGTAACTTGTTGGTAAGGCAGGGTTTCTTCTATTTTATCATAAATAGTAGTTTCTATATAATCAAGGTCTAAAACTCCAGCCTGATATATCCACCTTAGTTGCTTACTGTTAAAGTCTTTTACAGGAAATACCGAAAACTCTAGGGCAGGGGCGATGCTCTTTGAAAATTTAATGTTTTGATAAACAGAATGGTAGCCTTTCATAAAGCCACCTAATGACCAATGGTCAGAAAATGACCTAACATACAAGGAGTTGAAGCCGTAATTGTTGGTTTTTACTGTATTTAATACCGAGTCTACATTTACGCTGTTTGACTTCTGGCTAAAATAAGTATAAAAACTAAACTTAGATTTTTCGGTGGTTTGGCCACCTCGTACATTAGCGTCAAGTCTTACTTCTTTTCTATTGCTTTCGCCTTCTAGCCTTCCGTTTGCTCCAAGTCCAAATATCCACCTATTCCATTGGTCTTTTTCTTCTACAATAGCTGCAGGTTTTATTTTTGCAAAAGATATTTTGGTGTTTTGCTCTAATTCAGTTCCTTTTAAATAAGGAAGTAAGCCATAACTGATGGTATTTAAAAGCTTTTTTCTGGCTAGATCTTCGGTGTCATCTTGTCTCACAAAAAATGAGATTGTATCTTTTTTTATTTGAGGTCTGGTTTTAGAAGAAAAATATAACTGATAAGTACGACCACCAGATGCATTTCCATTTGAAGTAATTAAAATATTTACATCAGATTGGTCAAGGTCTCTCACAAATGTAAAAGCAGGAAGCTCGATTTTAATATAGTCTGTGTAGCACCTTGTTTGCTGACAATTAATGAAAATTTTTGGGAGTTCTTTTGTTTGGGCTATTCCTATATTGACAATATGAAGTAAAAGGGCAGCAATGAGTAATTTTCTCATTTTTATTAGTTTGTATTTTTTTTGAATAAATGTTTCGCAAAAATAGGCATTTAGTAACTAAAAGAAAAGCTCCCGGAAAATCCGAGAGCTTTAATCTAACCCCTAAAATAAACCACTATAATAAATGTCTTAATTTCTCTTAAGTATTAATAAACTACTAAAATGCATTTATAAGATTATAACGTCTTGTAAGCTTTTTTTGTTGCATAAACTCTCAAAAAAACGTTAACAATTATTAACAATGAGCTTTTATAAACCTTTTGATAGAAACATACTCTAATTACCAAATTTGGATTTAAAACTTAAATATTAATAATCATGAAAAAGTTAATGGTAGTATTAGGAGTGTTGGGAATGAGTGTATTGGGTGCAAATGCTCAAGGTAATAAGTATGGAAATAATGATTATGCCTATAACTCAAAAAGCATTAAGTCTAGCAATGACTATAATAGCCGTGCCACTCGTAACGATTGGTCGTATGATTCGCATTGGAATAGAGTAGAAGTTAGATCGGGAGCAGGCATGGTGAATTCTTTTCAAAAAGAAGCCCGCGAAAAAATTGGTTTCGGTATTGCCAAAGGCACCATAACGGCTACGGAAGCAAATAAATTAATGAAGTTTTACGAACAAATTGAACGTAAGGAGAATCGTTTTCTAAGAAATGGCCGTATATCTAAAAGTGAAGCGATGGAATTGAGAAGAGATCTGGATATTTTGAACAGAATGATTGCAAGAGAAACAAACGATAGGGATTTTTATAGACCTAGAAGATGACTTTAGTGGAGTAATAGTTTAATAATTAATAAAGGGGCGAACATTTTGATCGCCCCTTTTTCTTAATCTTACTCAAAGTTTTTAAAGTTCTCAGATGCATCTTTGGCTACTATTATGAGGTTTTTAACCAAGTTTTTAGCGTCAAATAATTCTTTTTTAAGTAAATCAAATTCAGATTCTTTCTTTTCTAATCGTGAGCTGTTTTTGTCTTTCTCTTTCTGGATTTTGGCAATCTCTTTTTCTTTCTTCAAAGAAGCTTTTTTTAGCTCTTCTTCGTTTAAAGTCGATACAGTTGTTGTGTCTGTATTGTAAATTTGACTCACAAGTTCTTCTTTTTCAGAAAGTGCCTTGGTTAACATTTCCGGGCTTGCATCAAGTTTTTTGCCTAGTTTCTCTTGCTCTTTTAAGTTCTTTTCAAGTTTTCTTTCAATTTTAGAAACTTCCTTTTCGGCGTTTCCAAGGTCGTCACTAGCCGAATCAGCTTCTTTTTCAGCTAATTCTCTCAGAAGTTCATTTCTGCTAAAGTCGCCAAATTCACTTACCATTTTTGACGCAAGTCTGTCACTTACCTCAAACGAGCTCATAGCAGTGTGATTTTTGTCTAAAAAATAAAAAATCACCTTTCCTTCCCCTTTTGTAGCTGGAATATGTATATCGATATAAGATAAGTCTTGCGAAATCCCCAACCCTTTTGGGTCTTCTATTCTGAATACTTCTTTTGAAACGTCTTTAATTTTGGTAGACTTTTCGAAATATTTCTCCAAATCCCGTTTAAGTTCTTTTGAGCTTTTTGTGCTTAATAAGTAAAAAGATGTTTGAGCTTTTCCTTCGTAAAGGTTTGCTCCCTTAAATACTTTGGTTTGGCCAAAAGCCAGAACTGTACTGATCATTAATAGTACGAATATGCTTAGTTTATTTTTCATAGGTTTTATTTTTATTATTGAGATTATTTTTAATGCAATTTGTCACATAAAATTACGACTTTTTGCTTGTTTTTTTCTTCGGTAAAAAAAAGATATTGGTCCCCGCCATCTTTAATTCCTATCTTTTTTCTTATTTCTTCTGGTTTAAGTGGAAAGTTCCTACACGTGATATTTGCTTTGCCTTCAGATAGTGCCTCTGTTATTTTCTTTTTATCGAAATTCATAACATTTATTATTTTGAAACTCCTTCCAGGAAAGTCTTCTATTTCGGTATCAGAGGTATACAAATGACTGTGGACACCCAGCTTGTTTAGGTTTAGTTTTGTGCCAATTTGTTTAAAAGCACCTGCTTTTAATATAGCTGCATTGGGTTCGTATAAAAAAGCTTTTGGTTCACTTAAGTTTGAAATGGCAGTTTTTTCTTCTTCATAATAATAATTGAATCGCTCTACTATATTTTTAGAATTTAGATTAATACATTCTATTTCAGGATTAAATTCTTCGTTGTTTTTAATAAGAAACAAAACTTCTTTTACTTCGTTTTTTTCCGCTAAAATGAACATTTTGTGTATGTTTTTTAGTTGATGAATAGAAATACTCAGGTCTAACAAAGGAGAATATTTTATTAGAATTACAGGTGAAATGGACAAAAGTTGGTCTTTTATTTCCAAAAGATTTGGTTGGCAATCTTCTATTCCCACCATTTTTTTATTTTGGTCATTTCTTCTGGCAGGGTCTAAAAAAACGAAATCAAACTTACCTGTCGATGAAGATAGAAATTCTTCCGCTGTCGTGTTTTTTATTTCTATATTTTTTAATCCAAGGAGCTTGAAGTTATAGTCTACAACTTCCGACAATTCGGTGTTTTGTTCTATATATAGAAATGAATCGAGGTTTTGAGAAAGGTGAAAACTGTCAATACCAAAACCACCGGTTAGGTCAATTCCTTTTTTACCATTTAAAATACTTCTTTTGAAATTTCCTGTAAACTCAGATGAGCTTTGCTCAAACGAAACACGTGAAGGTGCTAACAAACCCGTAAATACTTCCCACTGAGGCATTTTATTTGGTAGCTTTTCTAAAAATAAAAGTTGATTAGATACTAATAATAAAAGTTCTTTCTCGAGATTTAGCGGATTTTTTAATGCAAATTCGGTGTGATTGTAGCCCTTGTGCTGTGCTGCAATTTTTGCTGCTTCTATTTTTAAATCTATTGTAGGGTATTTTTCCAAATAATATCGTATTTCTAAAACAAAGTAATGTATTTTATGACTAGGAATAAAAAAAAACTAAGTAATTGCTTACTTAGTTTCGTCCTTTTCTTTCCTTTAGTTTTTCTAAGAGCATTTGATTAAATCGCCTTTCGGTATCCATCAGTTTAGCGTATTGCTGAATCGATATTACTTTAAGAAAGGATTCTTTATAGCTTTTTGTTAAGTCTAACTCCTGCTGTCTCAATGCCATTATTTGATCTTGTCTTTTTACCAAATCTTCGTTTGTCAGTGTTTCATCTTTTCTCGAAAGCTGTCTTATTTTTCTGAAAATTTGACTTCTCTCATCTTCGAAATTATTATAAACTGGCCAAAACTTTTCTGCTTGGCTTTCGGTAAGGTTAATGTCTTGGGTTATCATTCCCACTTTCATTGCTCTGAGGCGTTCGTTTCCACCATGTTGAGGACCTTGGGCAAGAGACGATAGGCTTATAAACACCCCTAGTATTATGCTTAATGTAATTTTAAATTTCATTTTCATCGGTTAATAATATTAAATCATTTTCTGTGATTTCTATTGAATTCGGAATCATATTTAAATCTAGATTCTCTACAGTCTTGTCATCTAAATTTTGAGCTATGTCTGTCATACTGATAGGCTGAGTAGCCAAATATAGCACGATATCGTCAGAACTAATTTCTGCCAAGTCATTTTTAGGTTCTTGCGTATTTGCGTAAAACAAATAGCCCATACCCGCAAAAACCAAACTTGCAGCAGCAACTCTAATATATTTCCAAGAATAATTTCTGTGTGTAACAGTTAGTGTGGGCTTTTCTACAGTTTTAGAAAGTATCTCAGATTCTAACTTACTGAAAAAGTCATCGGGGGTTTTGAAAACCTCTTTTTTACTAATCTTGGCGAGGTTTATTTCAGACAAAATTTGATCCTCCAGGTTATCGAAATATCCTTCGGGAGTTTTGAACGGGTGCTTTATTTTATTTTCTTCTATATTCATGATTTTTAAGCTCTTGTGTTTAGACTATCTCAAATCCAAATGGTTTAACTTTTACTTAAAAATTCTTCAATTTTCTTTACTGCAAAATGATATGTGGCTTTTAGACCACCTACTGTAGTCTCAGTTATTTCTGATATCTCCTCGTATTTTAAATCCTCAAAATATTTTAGGTTAAATACTATTCTTTGCTTGTCAGTTAATTGTAATATTGCTTTTTGGAGTTTCATTTCTATTTCTTCTCCATCGAGGTAGGTGTCACTTTTTGAGGATTCAAACGTATTAAGTAGCATTTCGTTGTCATCCATGGACACTGAGCGGTCTCTTCGCTTTTTCTGTAAGAAAGTTAGGGCTTCATTAGTGGCTATTCTATAGAGCCAAGTGTAGAGTTTTGAGTCGCCTCTAAATTTGTCAAGGTTTTTCCAGATTTTAATGAATGCTTCTTGCGTTACATCATCTGCATCGTCATGGTCAATCACGATTTTACGAATCTGGAAATAGATTCTTTCTTTATACGCTTTCAGAATTCCCCTAAATGCTTGTTCGTAAGTACTCGGGTCTTTTAAAAGTTCTATAATTTGTTGATCTTCCATATAAAAAAAATCTCGGTTACGAAGCCGCAACCGAGATTTAAAGTTTTGAGTTATTTTCTTGCTATAACTTTTAACACTTTGGCTACAATATCGTCAGATGTTAGACCATATTTAACCATAAGTTGCTCAGGTGTACCTGATTCACCAAATGAATCATTTACAGCTACATATTCCTGAGGAGCTAAAAAGTTTTGAGATAATGTTTGAGCTACGGCATCGCCTAGTCCGCCATTTGCCTGATGCTCTTCGCATGTTACCACACATTTCGTCTTTTTAACAGACTTCAGTATAGCAGCAGTGTCAAGTGGCTTAATAGTATGTATGTTTATTATTTCAGCATCAATTCCTTGAGCTTCAAGTTTTTCACCAGCTTTTATGGCTTCCCATACCAAGTGGCCAGTCGCTATAATCGTTACGTCTTTTCCTTCGTTTACCATCCAAGCTTTTCCAATCTCAAACTTTTGATCAGCATCCGTAAAAACTGGAACTACAGGTCTACCAAATCTTAGGTAAACTGGACCTTCATAGTCAGCCACAGCTTTTGTAGCAGCTTTGGTTTGGTTGTAGTCACATGGGTTTATGACGGTCATGTTTGGCATAGAACGCATCATGGCTAGGTCTTCAAGTATCTGGTGAGTAGCACCGTCTTCTCCAAGTGTTAAACCTGCATGCGAAACAGCTATTTTAACGTTTTTGTCAGAATAAGCTATCGACTGACGGATTTGGTCATACACTCTTCCTGACCCAAAGTTTGCAAACGTACTTGCAAAAGGAATTTTGCCTCCGATAGTTAAACCAGCGGCTATACCCATCATGTTAGCTTCTGCTATACCCACTTGGATAAAACGCTCAGGGTGATTTTTAATGAAAGGAGCTATTTTAAGTGAACCTACTAAGTCAGCACATAAAGCTACTACATTTGGATGGCTTTCGCCAAGTTCAGTCATGGCATCGCCAAAACCCGAACGTGTATCTTTTGATTCTGTATATGTATATTTTTTCATTTCTAAAATAATGTTAAAGATTAATAGTCACCTAATGAAGATGGAAGCTGAGCCAATGCCGCAGCAAGTTGCTCGTCGTTAGGAGCTATTCCATGCCATTTGTGGCTTCCCATCATAAAGTCTACTCCAGCACCCATGTCAGTGTGTAGTAGGATCATAATTGGTTGACCTTTACCCGAAAGTCTCTTAGCTTTTCTAAGGCCTTTCACACATTCTTCTACGTTATTACCTTCTTTGATTTCCATAACATTCCAACCGAAAGCCTTATATTTTGCTTTAAGGTCTCTGTTCGACATTACTTCTTCAGTAGAGCCGTCTATCTGCTGACCGTTAAGGTCAATAATAGCTATAAGATTGTCTACTTTGTGGTGAGGGGCAAACTGTGCTGCTTCCCAAACCTGTCCTTCTTGTTGCTCGCCGTCGCCCATCAAAACATATACAGACTGCTTGTCACCATTTAACTTTTTAGCCATTGCAGCTCCTATAGCAACCGACATTCCTTGGCCAAGTGAGCCAGAGGCAACTCTGATTCCTGGCAAGCCTTCGTGCGTGGTAGGATGCCCTTGTAATCTTGAATTTAATTTTCTAAACGTAGAAAGTTCTTCTACCCCAAAATATCCTTTTCTAGCCAATACGGAGTAAAAAAGAGGAGAGATGTGTCCGTTAGAAAGGAAGAAAAGGTCCTCGTCAGTGCCATCCATCTTAAATGAAATGTAACCTCCTTTACCTTTACGGTTGTTGGTTTTCATGTGTTGAAAATAAAGGGCAACGACAATGTCGGTACAACCTAACGATCCACCTGGGTGGCCAGACTTACAGCCGTGCACCATTCTTACGATATCTCGTCTTACTTGTGAGGCAATGTCCTGAAGTTCTTGGGTTTGCATTTAGAAAATAAAATTTTGTTAAAAAATCAGCTCAAATTTATTAAATTATTGATGCTTAGCCTATAAATTTCTAAGCATTTGCAAAAATAATATTTTTAGTGTCATTGTTACACTTAATTCTAAATTAATTGCAAAATAACTGAAAATAACTACATTATATTCCGAATATTATTGCATTAACCAAAATATATAAGGAAAATGGAATAAAAATAGAATTTTAACGATGCTACTAAAGGTATAAAGTTTTGAATTTATTTGATTACAATTACTTTTAGGTTAGTTAACAGCGAATTCTCAAAATGCTTAATTGGTTGGCACAAATTGAAAAATAGAAAATATTACAGTGCCATCATCTTCGAGAATCTCTTTGATTACCTTCTTTTTAAAGTTCCGCTCTGTTTCTAATTGTTTTAATAAAGCAATCATTTTTGGATTTTTTCCAACAGATTCCACACCAATAAAATACAATTCATTTAAATTTTTATCTTTAATAAATCTATCATAAAACAGCTTTGAGGGGTTTTCTAAATCGGTAATATAGTATCCGTCTGGCATTTGAAAACCTAATCTGAATTTGTTTTGCTTAGTTAAGCATACCAATTGTGAATCCATGCCCCATTCGAGCTCAATAAATTCACCTTTTATAGGCTTAACATATGTTGCTAAGTCTTCTATTTTATTGGTCCAAAGGTTGGTTGGTTTTTTGTTTATAAATGCATCTACATATTTTGAATATCCATATAAGTTATAAATCACAAAAAGACCTACATACAAAAATCTCAGAGATTGGTATTTTTTTTCGGTTAAAAAATAAATTCCTAACAGTACACAAATGCTGTAAAAAGGAAATATCATATAAAAATGCCAAATGTTTGTGGCATTAGATACTATGAGCACTTGGAGGCTCTGAATAACTATTAAACCAAGGAAAAATAAATAGTAGATGTGTTTTGATTCTGCTTTTTTCTGTAAAAATGCCTTGAAAACAACAAACATACCCAATAAAAAGAGGACAAAACTTAATTCGAAAAAATATGAAAAAACACTGTCAATATAGTACCTAAAGTCAGATTGGTCGGTGATGAAATAGGTTTTTAAATATTGAAGTTCGTAAAATCCATTTCCATCGAAAATGGACTTCCAGAAACTGTAAAACATCTTCGTTTTTTCGATTAACTGCTTTGGGTCTTTTAGTATTTTAGAACCCAGCATTCCTGGATTTAAATATCGAATTAAAAATAACATTCCGAAAACTAAGCCAAGCGAGACTGTTAACGTAGTGTAAAGATGACGTTTACTTTTTAGTTTTTTGTTAAAAAAAGCTAATAAGAACGCACTGAAAATAAAGGCATTGGAATACCAGATAAAGTTGAATTTATTGAAAATGCCTAGCAATAAGGGTATTGGAATTAGAAATAAGTAGAGTTTCTTTTCTTCTTTTAGATATTTAAAGAGTAAATAAATAGATAACGCTTTGAAAAAATACTCGAACGCCATAGGTGCTACGTCGGTTCGGATCATACCTATTAGGGTAACTTCAAAAACTATACATGAAAGTGCAAGCCAAGCGAAATGTTTGAGCTTAAAGGCCAATCTAAATGACTTGAAAAATAGCGTAATGCTCACCAGGGTAAGCAAAATCATAGGAAAGCGAATGCTGTAATAATTAAACCCAAATAATTTAAAAATCGGGATATATATCCATGACTTCAAGGCCCCAATGTAATACAATACAAAAAAGGTAATTCCACCGAATTTTTTGGCAATGTAGGTTGTCGGGCTGATTTCGCCTAAGGAGACATTGGCAAATAGAATTTCGTCCATTTGTAGGCCCGGCTTCGAGAGATACAAGGACGATAAAAAAGTGAAAGAAAGTAAAAAAAGTGCAAGGAGGATTTTTTGTTGTTTCTGATTCATAAACGGCTATTTCCTAATTAATTTAAGTCTTTTTATTCTTAAAAATAGGCCACTAAGAAAGCTTAAATTCAAATTTTTAGAATAAAAGTGTGAATTTAAATAAAAAACCAATTGGAAGATTGAAGGCCTGAAGAAATATTGAGTTAAAATTCCATAAAATTATTTTTTGGTTAATACTTAAGATTTATGGCATAAAAAAAGGCGGACAAGCCGCCTTTTTTACTTCTAAATAATATATTTATGCTATTTGAGCAGCATGATCTTTCGTAACCACCTTGTCTATCACGTCGGTTATAATTCCGTTTTCATCTATTACAAAGGTCACGCGTGCCGTGCCCATGTATTGTTTTCCGTACATACTTTTTTCTACCCATACTCCATATTTCTCAACCAATTCTTTCTCAGTATCTACTAAAAGGTCAAACGGTAATTCATACTTGTCTATGAATTTTTGATGAGATTTTGCATTGTCGATGCTAACTCCCAAAACCACATAACCTTTTGCCAAAAGAGCGTCGTAATTATCCTTCAAATTACATGCCTGGGTTGTACATCCGGGAGTATTGTCTTTGGGATAAAAATAAATGACAACTTTTTTACCTTTTAAGCCGCTTAAAGTTATAGTTTCTCCTTTTTGATTTAAGGCTGAAAAATCAGGGGCTGGCATTCCTACTTCTGGTCTCATAATTCTGGTAGATTGGTTTCGAATGTTTGAATATTATTACAATTGTCTATCACTTCTAAAACAACTTTTCCTGTAAAAGGTTTAGTTTTATCTAGTTTTTCAGACCAAATTAAGCCGCTTTTGTATTCATAGTTCATCAAGGTCCATTCTTCGTTTACGTGGCATCTGATTTCTTTAATGCCCGAAAGTGCGTCGCTTATTCTAAAACTTAGCATGTCTTTGTTTACAGTTCGGGCACTGATATAAGGAGCGTCAAAATCATATCTGGTTTGGTATTTACCAAATTCTTTTGCTTTAAATATTATTTTGTTTCCGTCCCATTCCCCACCGATAAACTTTGGTTTACCTGCTTCCAGATATACTTTGTACTTTTCTTTTTGATCTACCGAACCTGATTTTTGCCAAGTGATATCTGCAGGGCTTTTTAAAGGGATAATGTCTTCATATAAGTCTAAAACTGAACCGTCAGCTTCTATTTTAACATTGGCATCACCATAAAGGGCATTTCCAAAATCTGCCGATAAATATTTCGTATTGATGGTTGCCTGGTTTTTAGTCAAACGGTAATTGATTGGAAGTTTGATTTCTGCGTTTCCAACTTTGATGTTTTGTGGTAAACCATCTGATAAATCATAAACAAAGTCGCCATTGGCTCTTGGAGAGAGCACAAGCTCTTCATTTTCTTTTATGACTATTATGTTTTTAATTTCCTCTGGGGCTTTTTGAATTTTGAGATAAACAAAATTGTCGAGCACTTTTAAATCATAATCTAAGGGGCCAACTGCTGGTTTTTCGTCTTGGTCAGCTTCTTTGTTTATGTTAAATATGAGTGCTGTATTATTTGCTGCAACATCATTTACTCTGATTTCAACTAAGTTTTCGCCATCTATTATGTCAAATGCTCCGCCATGTTCATTCGTTTTGTAAAAATCGAAGGTATTGCCTGGTTCTACATAGCATTTATGTATTTTCTGATTTTTGGTTATTAACTTTTCGTAGTTAACATGTACATTCATGTCCAGCTTATTATAAAAAGCCATTTTTTCTAACCTGAAATTATACACATTTTCGTGGTTCACATTGAGGTTTATCTGGTTTACACCTTGCCTAAAAGGACTGCCACTTGTCTTGTCATACGTTAAAATTTCAAGGCCTATTTTGCCTTTAGCCGTAATTTTAGCGGGAACGGTATACAAACCTGACTTTGATTTTATGACTGGAAAATTAAATATGCCAAATTTGCCATTTATCGAAGCGTCTTTTGACACGCATTTCAAAGAAATAAACTCTATGATTGGCGATACATTGTCGGTTATTTCGCTAAAACCAAAAAGTGCAGGGTCAAGGACGTTTTCTGCCTGATCTCTAATCTCGAAATGTAAATGCGGGCCACCAGAACCGCCTGTATTGCCCGATAGTGCTATGATTTGTCTTTGTGTAACCGGAAGTTCATTGGGCGAAAGACTTAAATCTATTTCCCAAGTTTTTTGTTCGTATTGTTTGCTAACCAAATAAGCTTGTATTTCTTCCGAAAATACTTTTAAATGGGCATATGCCGTAGTGTATCCATTTGGATGGGTTACATACAGGGCATTTCCGTAGCCACCATTCATTATTTTTATTCTCGAAATGTAGCCATCGGCGGCTGCATAAACAGGTTTGCCTTCTACTCCGCCCGTGCGTACGTCTAGACCTGCATGGAAATGGTTAATTCTTATATCGCCAAAGCAACCTGACAGCGAACTGATTTGTCCGGGAGCAATCGGCATTATGAAGTAACCTTGTGGAATTTTGTTTTGTCCAAAAACTGAATAGGAAAGTATTATTAAAAAAAACGTAATTAATCTAGAATTCATTTATTATTTATTTCACCTCAAAATCAAACATCACTTTGTCTTCTATTCTACCTGTCAGCTGGTCACCAATTTTTACAGCAGAGACGCCACTTGGAGTACCTGTAAAAATCAGATCGCCGGTTTTTAAAGTAAAATAGCGAGATATAAAGCTCACCAAATAGTCAAACGAATACAGCATGTGGCTCGTATTGCCTGTCTGCTGTCTTTGACCGTTTTTGTCCATAGAAAAATTTAGATTAGTTAAGTCAAAATCTGTTTTTGAAACAAAGTTTGAAATAGGGGCAGATCCATCAAACCCTTTAGCCAAATCCCATGGGAGGCCTTTTTCTTTTAGTTTAGACTGAACATCCCTCGCCGTAAAATCAACCCCAAGGGCTATTTCGTCATAGTATTTATGAGCAAACTTCTCTTCGATGTTTTTACCTATTTTTGATATTTTCAAAACTATCTCAACCTCGTGATGAATATCCGAACTAAAAGAAGGAATGTAAAAGGGTTCGTTGTTTTTTAAAATGGCTGTTTCAGGCTTTGAAAATATGACCGGCTGGTCTGGTCTTTCGTTGTTTAACTCCTGAATATGCTCTACATAATTTCTTCCTACCGCAATTATTTTCATTATTTTTAAAACTTTTTTTAAAATTTGAGTCTAAGCTTTAAACGCTATCGGTTACTTTAGCGTTTCTTAAAGCAACAATTTCACAAAAATAATATAAAATGAATAAGAATCTTAAACTATTGACATTAGGTTTGGCAATTCTAATGGCCGGCTTATCTTGTCAGCGTGTGCCATTAACAGGAAGAAAACAATTGGTTGGCCTAGTATCGGGCGAACAAATGATGGCTTTGAGTTTTCAACAATATAAAGGTTTTACTGATACAGTAAAAGTTCTTAACGCCAATAACGTTAATGCCCAAATGGTTTCTAGAGTAGGGGATAGAATTAAAAAATCGGTGGAAGACTATTTGATTCAAAACAATCTAGGACATCTTTTAGACGGTTACCAATGGGAGTTTAGAACAGTTGAAAACAAAGAGCTCAACGCTTGGTGTATGCCAGGAGGTAAAGTGTGTTTTTATACCGGAATTCTTCCTATTTGCCAAGGAGAATCGGGTGTAGCGGTAGTTATGGGGCATGAAGTAGCCCACGCCATTGCCGAACACGGAAGAGAGCGAATGAGCAGAGCCATGTTGGCCCAAGGTTTTACCCAAGTGGGTGCCATTGCGGCGGGTGTGGCCACAGGAGACGAGCGTGTGATGCAAACTGCTGGCCAGGTATTAGGTATAGGAACTCAGCTAGGTGGAGTTTTGCCAAATAGCCGCAAACAAGAGTCTGAGGCAGATAAATTGGGCTTGATATTTATGGCAATGGCCGGATACAATCCTAACGAAGCTGTTGCATTTTGGCAAAGAATGGAAGAAGCTGGTAAAAACAGTCAGAAGCCGCCTCAGTTGTTATCTACTCACCCTGCGGATGCTACTAGAATTGCGGATTTGTCTAAAAACATGGATAAAGCAATGAAATATTATTATGCCTACGGAAATAAATAATTTCTGCTAAATATTTGATAAAAAGCCTGATTGTTTAGAAATAATCAGGCTTTTTGTGTTCCTACATAAGATTATATCTTTTTGGAACGTTTATTGATTTTGACATATTAAAACCAAACTGCTTTACATGCGTATTCATAACCTGATTTTTTGTTTTTCATTATTCGGACTTTTGTCCTGTCAAAAATATGAGGATTTTCGTGCAAATGACCCGAGCTATGCAGGAGATGCCTATTTTATCAAAGCGTCTATTTCTGATGCCCAATTAGGAAATATTTTTGTGGATTCACCAAAGGCCATAGAGGAAAGAGGAGATGCCTATGTAGATTCTAGTTTTCTATATATCGGAGAAAAAATGCAAGGTGTGCATGTTTTTAAAAATCCAGAAGGTGCAGTTCCTGTTCCTTTGGCTTTTATTCATATTCCTGCCATGCGAAACTTCAGGGTAGAAGACGGCCATATAATTAGTGATAATGGCAATGACTTGATTGCTTACAGAGTTCGTGGTTTGGTAAATCTCAATGTTGGGTTTAGTCTTTCAGATCCGCTATTGACTAATCCAAGTAGCTTTGGTATCATCAACAGAAAAGCCAATGTCTTCACTTTTCCAAACTATCCGGAGGTACGTAATGTGTATTTTCAATGCCCTGATTCGGTTGGATTTGTAACTAAGTGGGAGACAAAACCCAATACCCAACTGCTAAACTGTTACAGATAATTTTATGAAAAATATATTAATAATATTGGCTTGCTTCTCTCTTTTTGCTTGCTCTAAAGTTGAGGAAGTGGCTTCGGTAAGGATAGTAGGAAGTAATACAGAACTGCATGATTTTAAAGAACTAAATGACGGTTCTTCGTTGTTTTTTACCAAGAAAAAAGTCAATTTCTTAAATAACTCTACGGTATCTAATCTTTCGCTGAAAACTATAAATCTTGATTCGGTAGAAATAGAAAACCTAAGTGGCACAGCCGAATCTTTAGTGTTACAGACAAATGCGGGTTTAGTTTCTTATAAAAATGGAACATTGAAGAAACTTAAGAATTTTGATTTCTCTGTTTGCGACCAAATTGCGGTTGTGGATACGTTTGTAGTGGTTTCGCAAACTTCTGGCGGTTGTAACTCATTAGGAAACAACACCGCTTCGGTTTTTAGTTTGGGAAAGTCAAACGACCTTATATATCTTTCACAAATAAATTTTGATGCCATTCTTAAAATAGAAGTGATTAAGAATAAACTAATCATGCAGCTACAAAACGGCGATTTGAAAGTATTTGAGATTACAAAAGAGGGAAGCCTTTCACAGTTGAGTGAGTTAAGCGGTATTGGAGTTGAGGATTTTAAAATAATAAGGTCAAAAAATAAACTCATGATATTGGCCAAAAATAAGTATCTGCAGTATAAAATTAACGCAGATTATACGTTTCAAAAACTAAATGAAATCTGAGCTTTACATGAAGATATTTAGAATACTAATAGTGCTGACTTTGGTTTCAATTACCAGTTTTTCACAAAAGAATGCAGGTATTGAAGAAATAGATGCTACAGAGAAAACTTTAAGGGATCCTGTAACTTTTACACATGTTCCTTTTTTGCTTTTAAAAATTACGCCTTCGGCAATGCTGGGTTATAATAATGTATTTCAATACGGAGGAGAAATAGTGCCTCCTTTCGGGAAGTTTAGTTTTTCTTTTGATTACGGAAAAGGCAAAGGAAGTCAAAATGTAAGCAAATATATCAGACAGAATCAAAGTGGGAATCAGAATAAAATGATTCGCGGCGAAATTAGAATGTATTTTTCTGACTGGTATCCTTTCTATGTATTAGATAAAAAGCCATTTGGTAGATATTACGCAATAGAATACGCTCAAAGTCAATCTGACAAAGATTTGCAAATGGCCACTGGCGTTGGAGGGGCATTTTTGCCTTCTTTTGCTAAGTTTAATCAGGTAAAATATTCTGAAAAAACCCAGGCCGTCCACCTAAAAATTGGAAAACACATTCACATACATCGCTATTTGTTTTTAGATGTGTTTGCTGGAGCGGGTCTTGGCAAGTTTTCGAGCGATGCACCTCAAGATTTAGAGGCGGATAGTATGCCTCTGCATTATTCCTTTTTGACAAATAAAAACCTAAGAAATCCAGGCACAAGTGGCTACTATTTGAGCACTACAGCGGGTTTTAGATTAGCATTACCGTTATGAAAAAAATAATAATAGGATTCTTTTTGGCAATAAGCATGAGCTCATGTTGGGCACCTCGCTGCCCAATAAAAACCTGCCACGTAAGGCACGAGCATCAGCACGGCGACTTAGTTACTGGAGTATTTTCTGGTAGATATTTGTACCCACCGAGAATCCATTTTTTGTGGGATTCTAAAAAAGGTACTTTAAATCCTGATGCTAAGTTTGAAGGAGCAGAAAGCAGAAAGCAGAAAAAGATGCGAAAGAAATTCCCTTGGGAGCGTTGGTAAACAAAAATGGCCCGAAAAGGGCCATTTTTTATTTGTTTTGATTAAAAAAGACTTTTAGTTAAAGAAGTCTTTCATTTTATCAAAAATACTTTTAGAGTCATTTCCTGGTTTCGGTTCAAAATTAGGAGAGTCTCTTAACTTCTCAAGAATTGTTCTCTCTTCTGAACTTACAGACTTGGGCGTGTAAAGGTTCACATATATCAATTGGTCACCTATGCCGTAACCATTTATGTCTTTTAGGCCTTTTCCTTTGAGTCTTAACACCTCGCCGCCCTGTGTACCTGCTTTGATGTTAATTTTCACTTTTCCCGATATAACCGGAATCTCTACTTCTTTACCTAGAATTGCATCTACAAAGTTTAATGGAAGGTCAAAAATAATATTGTTTCCATCTCTTTTTAGTGTTGGGTGCTCTTCCTCTTCTATTTGAATTAAAAGGTCACCGGCCACACCTCCGCGACTCGGCACGTTACCTTTACCAGACATAGAGAGTTGCATACCTTCGGCTACACCTGCTGGTATTTTGATTGAGATTAAATCTTCCTCTAGTGTACGCCCTTCTCCGAAACAAGTTTCGCAGCGGTCCATCACTATTTTTCCTTCTCCATTACATGTATGACAGGTATTGGTTGTAACCATTTGGCCAAGCATAGTTTGCTGCACACGTCTCAGCTGCCCTGTGCCATTACATGTACCACAAGTTTGTAGCGAAGTGCCATGTTTTGAGCCATTTCCTGAGCATGTCTTGCATGAAACATAACGCTTAACTTTTATTTTCTTTTCAACTCCGTTGGCTATTTCTTCAATATTGAGTTTGAGCTTAATTCTAAGGTCTGAACCTTTTCTAACGGCTTTGCGGCCACCGCCACTTCTGCCACCGCCACCAAAGAAACTGCCAAATGGGCTTCCGTCACCAAAAATATCTCCAAATTGGCTGAAGATATCTTCCATGTTTACACCACCACCGCCAAAGCCGCTAGCACCGCCCATGCCTTCATGACCAAATCTGTCATATCTTGCCTTTTTGTCAGGGTCTGACAAAACGCTATAGGCCTCAGCGATTTCTTTAAACTTTGCTTCAGCTTCTGCATCACCAGGGTTTTTGTCAGGGTGATATTTGATAGCTAATTTTCGGTATTCTTTTTTAAGTTCTTCGGGAGTTGCAGATTTCGAAACACCCAATAACTCGTAATAATCTTTTTTTGCCATTGCTTATAATTTAGACTATCATATGTCATGAAACATGCTATATAGTGCTGATAGTCAATATTTAATTTTTTAAGGGATAACCAATCAAGGTAAAATAAATTATGAACCTACTACTACTTTGGCGTAGCGAACTACTTTTTCGTTTAGATAATATCCTTTCTCTACTTCGTCTATAACGAGGCCTTTTTTGTCATCGCCAGCTGCAAACTGCGTGATACACTCATGTTTTTCAACATCAAAGACTTCACCTTTCGATTCCATAGCTTTTAATCCTTTAGAAACTAGTGTTTTCTGGAATTTGTTAAAAATCAAATCAATGCCTTCTTTAATTGCACTTACATCTTCCGTAGTTTCTATAGATTTTTGAGCTCTTTCAAAATCATCAAGAACTGGTATTAGATCCTTAATAAGGCCTTCTGAGGCATTCATGATAGTTTCTATCTTTTCTTTAGCAGTTCTGCGTCTGAAGTTTTCAAACTCAGAGTAAAGTCTGATGTACTTATCTTTTGACTCAGCTACTTCTTTTTTTAATTTGTCAAGCTCCGAAAGTTCTGGCTCAACTTCTTGTGGTTCCACGTTTTCGCCTTTTACTTCTTCGGTTACTTCGTTTTGTGCCTCATTTTGTGGTTCTTCTTCTAACATATCCTTATTATCTGCCATAGTACTTGTCTTATTTTTTTTCTTAGATTTGTTTACAATTTTTAGACCATTGACATAAATTCTGACAAAGTGTCACTTTGAAAGTAAATTAAGAATGAAAACACGACACACCTACGTACTTTTTTTACTGGTCTTTTACACTAGTTTCACCACTAATGCTCAAAATTTAAAGTACCGTATCACCCATATTGGCACCGAAAATGGACTTTCTCAAGGTTCGGTTTATGCGATGCACAGCGATGCCAAAGGTTTTATGTGGTTTGGCACACAAGACGGACTTAACCGATGGAATGGTCAAACGATGAAGGTCTTTAGGCCATCAAAAAACAAAAAAGGACATATTGGGGGCATTGAGATAAAGAAAATTTATTCGGATAAAAATGAGACGCTGTGGATAGGGACTGAAACTTGTCTAAATAAATACGATTACAGCAGCGAAACTTTCCATAAAATATTTTTTAGAGACAAAAAAAGTCGCGTCATTAAGTCGGAGGTTTTTCCGTTGAAATTAGCAGGTGATAGCTTGTTGGTTTGGATAGGCGGTGTGGGTTTGGTTTCTTACGATGTTTTAAAAAATACCCAACGAATAATTCTTTCTTTTGACGGTTTAAAAACCAATTATTTTAGCAACATTAACTCAACCCAAATAGACAAAAACGACAATATTTGGATACACAACAATGCATTTCTAATTCAGTATAATTTAAAAACAAAAAAGCTTAGGTATTTTTTTTCTAATCAGCCTAATAATATAGCCGGAAAACCAATTGAAATCATAAAAGTACTGAGTGTTAATAATAAAATTTGGCTGGCAAGTATTGACAAGTTGATTCTTTTAAATCCAAGTTCGGGAGAGATAAAAGAATGGGCGTTTTTTAATAAAAATAAAAAAATAGGCCTTATTTATGACATTGATGTGGACTCAAAAGGCCAAGTGTGGCTTGCAACAGAGAAAAACGGTATCCTGATTTTCAACCCAACAGACCAGTCTTTTAACCAAATTTCGAAAACTAATAATTTTTCTACACATACTATTACCGTAAATGAGGTCAGTCAAATTTATATAGACAATAACGATATTATTTGGGCCAACGTGGATCCTTATGGCATTGATAAAATACAGGTATTGCCTGAAAATTTCGGTTATTTTAAACTAAACCAATCCAATGACTTTAGTGCCGATATGATAAATTCTTCTATTCGGTGTATTATTGGAGATTCGATCAAAAATGAGTTATGGCTAGGTACGCAGCAAACAGGCCTTTGGAGGCTAGACGCCAACACTTTTGATGTTAAACAAGGGTTTTATAGCGGAGAATTGCCGTCAAATACCATACGGTTTTTATTTAATGATTCGGAGCAAAAACTCTGGGTAGGAACCACCGAAGGTCTCGCAATATTGAATGGTGCTAAGTTTGAAAAAGTCATAAATAAAGTATCAAAACAACAAGCCTTAGGAAACTTCATTCGGGTTATTTCGGAGCTCAATAAAAAAATATATGTAGGTACTGAAGATGGAGTTTTTGAAGTCGATAAAAAAACTAAATCTTTTTCTTCGAAAGTCATTCTTCCGGGTAAAAGGATATCAATGATTCGTTTTTTATCTGAAAATAAAATGTTGGTTGGGGTATATAACGAAGGCTTACAAGTTTTATCCTCAAATGATGGTTTTAAAACCTTTAAGTCTAAGTTAGTTTTTCCTAATGCTATTCCCATTTCGAGTCAAAAACAAGGCGATTTATTGTGGATTGGCACTTCTAGAGGTTTGGTGAGGTTAAATATTATAGATTTTTCTTATACTTGGATTGACAATGAAGACGGCCTGCCGAATAACTTTATTTATGCTTTAGAACTAGACAAAGAGCACAACGTATGGATGAGCACGAATAAGGGAATCGTAAAATATGAACCAAAGAGTGGCAATGTATTTCCGTTTAATTTAAACGACGGTTTGCAAGGTCTTGAGTTTAACGGTTATAGTTCGTGGAGAGATCACGAGGGGAGATTGTTTTTTGGCGGAATAAACGGCTTGAACTACTTTGTGCCCAATCAAATTTACACATTAGCAAACTCTGTATCAAATACCATTAGGAGTAATGATTTAACTTTTAGACCAAAGGTTCAGTATGCATTTGAGGAAAAACTGAAAGATGAATACAAAAAGCCTGAAAAGCGGAATGAAAAGTTTAATGCCAAGTTTAGGTCATTTAATGGCAATGTTCCCAATTTTGGATACGGCGAAAATGCAATTTGGGTGAGAGTTCCGCTTAGGAATCTATCAAACGGGAAATGGTATTTGGAGGTTGAAAATCCGCGGATAAAAGACTTAGACCTGTGGCTATACGAAAGGAATCAACTTGTGTGGCACAAGAAATCGGGCGACGGGCTTCCATTGAGTATTTCTGAGATAAGGAATGCCAATCCAGTTTTTAAATTAGACTTAATAGAAAATCAAGATTATGATCTTTATATGCGTGCCAGCACCAGCCGCGACCTTAAAGTGCCTATTTCTCTCTGGGAAGAATCTGTCTTAATCAAACACCTGAGTGACCGAAAACTCATTTGGGGGATTTATTTTGGTTTTGTGATATTAATAAGCCTTTTTAATATCTTTTTATGGACTACCATAAAAGACATCATGTATTTGTATTATTCGCTGTATATTCTGTTTTTCGGTTTATTCCAAACTACCGTTTATGGGTTTGGGTACGAGTATTTTTGGTCAAATAATGCATTTAACGAGCGGGCCTTTTTAGTGTTTTTGTTTGTTTCAAATATTTTCCTTTTATTCTTCACAGACCGCTTTTTAGATTTCACAAATGCATGGAAAAAAGCTTGGAAACGGATTAAACTCGGCTTGGTGATTTGGTGCACTTTTTTCGTATTAGTCTCTTTGTTTTATATGCACTTTTTGCTTAATTATGTGGCTATTTTTACTGGTTTTTTGTTTACTCTTTGTTTTGTTTTTATTCTTTTAGCCTATTTAAAAAATCGCTCCCAACTCTTTCTCATTTATTTGATATCCATTTCTTTTTTAACACTTTCAACTTTTATTGTCAGTATTCAAAATACAGGTATTATTGGTTCAAACTATCAAGAATACATTATAATGGTAGGTTCCATGTTGGAAATCGTATTTTTCTCGCTTGCATTGGGCTATAAGTTTAGGGTGAATTATTTGGAGAAAGAAAGACAACAAAAGTTGAGAAATGAGATTTCAAGTAACTTACATGACGATTTGGCGGCTTCCCTAAGTAGTTTGACGATGTATTCGGAACTAAGTAAGCGAAAAAACACCAAAGAAGATTTAATAGAAAGGTTTGATGTGGTTGCACTAAGGGCTCGCGATATACTTTCTAAAGTTAGAGAAGCCGTGTATGATATTAATCCTAAAAACGATGAAGACAATGCATGGTTTGAGCGGGTTGTGGCTTTTGGGAGAGAGATTTTTGAAATAAAAAACATTGATTTTAGAGCGGAAGTCTCCGATGATTTTAATGCGAATAAAATTCCACCCCAGTTTAGACGAGATATATTTTTGATTTTTAAGGAAGCCATGAACAATGCTGCGAAGTATTCAGAAGCCAATACCGTAGTTTTATTTGCCCACAAGAAAGATGGAAAGCTAATAATAAGTCTAAAAGACGATGGCATTGGGTTTATGACAACCCCAGAAGAAGATGGCAACGGTATTCGAAACATAAAAGACAGGGCTGCTAAAATTCAGGCTGATTTTATTTTGGAAACTGAAAAAGGCACAGAAATAACACTTAAATGGTAAACCTATTAATATTAGTAGGTAGCGGTTTCTTAATTTTAACTGAGATTTGTAAAAAAAGAAAAGATGATTCGAGTAAGTATTTATGAAGATGTGGCAGATATCAGGGAGCTTTTGGTGGATACCGTAAAGTCTGCCGAGGATTTGCTATTTGTAAATGCATATTCGAACGCCAATAACATTTTAGAAGACGTAAGAAAAGATAAACCCAATGTGGTTTTGATGGATATTCAAATGCCCGGAATTTCGGGAATAGAAGCTGTGATTCTGATTAAACAAAAATACCCTTTGGTTGAAATTTGCATTCAAACAGTTTTTGAAGACAACGAGCGGATTTTTGCGGCTATTTGTGCTGGAGCAAATGGTTATATATTAAAAGCATCTTCTCCCGAAAAATACATAAATGCCATAGTAGATACTTTTCAGGGAGGTTCGCCTATGTCGCCAGGGATAGCTCGGAAAGTACTGCAGATGTTTCAAAATCAAAATGTGGCAATCAAAGATTTTGTGGAATTAACGCCAAGCGAAAAAAAAGTATTGGACTTATTGGTAAAAGGCTACAGCTATAAACTAATAGCTGCCGAGCTTTCGGTTAGTTTTCCGACTGTTAACTTCCACCTCAAAAATATATACAAGAAACTTCACGTAAACTCTGCAAATGAAGCCATTAGGCTTGCCTTACAAAATGGACTAGTTTAACGGCAGTATTCGTCCACTCACCGATTCGGGTTTTTTATATCATAGGCTTATGCTTACTTTTATGTAAGAAATTAACCTTTAAACTAAACCCTTTTTATATGAATCCTTCTGCTATTTTCTCCTTCGGAAATTCTTTCGTCTTAATCGGCTGGATATTGTTATTGGCCATTCCAAATTGGAAACATACACAAACCATAGTGCTAGGTGGAGTGGTATTTGTTTTATCTATCATTTATGCATTTGTGCTCATTAGTGGGCTCGGAAGTTTTAGCTTAGATAGTTTCAGTACACTAGAAAACGTAAAGAGGCTTTTTAGCGAAGACCAAGCCGTGGCTCTTGGTTGGATTCATTATTTGGCTTTCGACCTGTTTGTGGGGGCTTATATCGTCAGAAAAAGCAAAGCGTTAGGTATTTCAAGGTGGTTGTATAGTTTGGCTTTGCCGTTTACTTTTATGTTCGGGCCAATGGGTTATTTGATTTTCCTTATTGTTAAAACCATAAAGACGAAAACCTGGAATTTCTAAGAGTCATTTATGTTAAAAATCGACTATTCGCCAATTTAGGTACTGTATTTTTAGCGTTTTCATTACTTTTGATATTCTACATACCATTTAATTCTCAAGAGGTTTTAGGGATAAACTCCATGATAAAACCTCTAAAGTTTGCCCTCAGTACTTGGATATATGCTTGGAGCATGGCGTATCTACTTTCTTTTGTTGAATATCAAAAAAAAGTGAGAAGCTATACGTACTTGGCCATGGTGGTGATGCTATACGAAAACGCGGTTATTTCAGTTCAGGCATTCCGAGGCAAGTTGTCGCATTTTAACCAAACTGAGCTTGTGGGAGGTATCCTCTATAGCATTATGGGAATCATGATAGTATGGCTTACCACTGCAACTTTGGTTTTGGCCGTAAGGTTTATTGCTCAAAAAAAATACGATATTTCTTCTTCTTTTTCTCTTTCTATTCAGTTGGGTCTTGTATTTTTTGTGATATTTAGCTTTTTGGGTGGCTATATGAGTGTGATTAACTCGCATCAAGTGGGCGGTCAAATAGGAGAGAAGGGGCTACCTGTTGTCAATTGGAGTGTTTTGTATGGAGATATCAGAGTGGCTCATTTTTTTGGAATCCACTCATTACAGATAATTCCCCTTTTCGGGTATTTGATTAGTAAAAAAGGCATTAGTTCAGCAAAATTATGGGTTTGGCTATTTGCAATCGCATACTTTGCTTTTATTAGCTTTACATTGCTTCAGGCACTTTCGGGTACGCCATTTTTGGCTTAATCATTACAAAAAAGTCTTGGTTAGTTATTGGTTGATAATTCTCTAATTTTGCATTTGATTAATAGAAAAACTGCGTTTTCAACATTTGCTGTTTCGTAATATTTGAATTTTGTAAACATATTTTGGTTTGAGCTTTAGGAATAAATTACCCCATTTTTTAGTTAAAAAACTAGGCATTTCTAATAAGGAAGTGATGGAGCTTTTGATAGCCAAAAGAATTAAAGTCAATGGGAAAGTGACCTCGGCAAATGTGGCGATTGAGCCCGAAGACGAAGTTATGCTTGATAATACTATTATTCAGGCATCAAAAGAATTTAAATATATCGCTTTTTATAAACCTGCGGGAATAGAAACTACACTCAATGAGGACATTGCCGATAGTTTAAAAAGCTTGTTGCCTTTCGAAGGCATCTTCCCAGTAGGAAGGCTCGACAAGGCTTCAGAGGGACTAATGCTACTCACAGACGATGGTAGGCTATATGATAAAACCCTTCGAAAGGAATTTAAAACTGAGAAAGAATATTTAGTTAAAGTTGATAAGTGTATTGATTCAGATTTTGTGGAAAATATGCAAAATGGCATTACCATTATGGGTAAAAAAACATTGCCTTGTAAAGTGCATATTGAAAGTGATTTTTGGTTTAAAATAATACTGGTTCAAGGCTTGAATCGCCAAATAAGGCGAATGTGCTATAAGCTAGGTTATGAAGTGAAGGTTTTGAAACGAATAAGAATGGGTGGTGTTTCTATTGATAATTTACAAGTGGGAGCGTGGAGGTTTATTAAAAAGAAAGATATTTTTGAACACTAAGAACAAAAAAAAGTAGGTTGATGTAATTCAACCTACTCTTACGTATTCCTAGGTTCTGATATTTTATATCGAAGAAGATTTCTTCTTGGCAGTTTGCTCACCAATCTGTAGCAATTGCTCCGCTGTTCGGTATCCCAAGGCTTGGTTTACAATTTTACCAGTATTTGGGTCAATAAACATCAATGTCGGGTATCCTCTCACTGGGTATTTTGAGCCGAGAGCCGGACCTTCGCCTTGTTCCATGTCTATTTTGGCATTTACAAAATTGGCGTTAAAAAACTCACCAACTTTAGGGTCAGGGAAAACTCTTGCCGTCATAGACTTGCAAGGCCCACACCAGCTTGTATATGCATCCATGAATATTAATTTTTTCTCTGCCTTTGCTTTTTGAATAATCTGATTCCAAGACGTATGTTCAAACTCTATACCTGTTTGTTGTCCTTTGGAAATAAAAGAAAGTCCAAGAAGGAACAAAAAAAGAAATTTTTTCATCTATTTATTTATTGTTTGTAATTCTAATTCTAACGTTCTAAACTGTTAAAAACTAAATTCAGAAGCTTGCTTAACGTTTAATTAACATTAATCGTAGTCCTCATCATCGTCGTCATCTTTTTTGTCTCCGCCTATATGCATACTATCTAGGTCGTTGTATTTGTCTTCGTAGTCGTCTTTAATTTCGTCTCTCAAGTTGCCATCGTCGTCATAGTCAGTATCATCTTTGATTATTTTATCAGCCTGAGCGTTGGTCATTCTCAAAAGATAATATTTATCCTCATCTTCAAAAGGCAAAGCACTTACATATTTTCCGTCTTTGTCAGTAAATCTTATAAGATTATCTGCAAAGCCGTTTGGATAAAATAATTTTATTCTTTCTTGAAGTTCTTCAGTAAGTTTTTCGTAGTCTTTTATAACCTTTGGTTTGCTCATGTTATTAAGTGTTTTGTCTTTCGTTTATTGGTATTACTAAAATCGTGCGAAAGATATTAAAATTGTAATAAAACTGAATATTTTTTTTTCAATCATGCTCGTAACACACGTTTTGGTCTTTTAGTTTAAAAATATTGTAAAGATTTATTGAGAATTACTTAAAAAATAATTTAATAATTAGAATAAAAAACATAAGTATACCAATACAAAATTAGAATAAGAACTATGAATTATTGTGAAAATGTCAACTTAACATTTCTACCATTATATTTGCCACTCGAAATAAAAATATAGAATGAAACCAGTTTATAAAGCACACCCTTGGCATGGAATTCCAGTTGGAGAGGATGCCCCAGATATCATTACCACTTTCATTGAAATTGTGCCTTCTGACACAATAAAATATGAAATAGACAAAGATTCAGGTTTTCTTAAAATAGATAGACCACAAAAATATTCTAACATTATCCCTTCTCTTTATGGGTTTATTCCACAAACGTACTGCGGTGAATCTGTGGCAACATTTGCAAGAGAAAACGGTGCTGATAAAGTTGAGTGTGGAGACGGCGATCCTTTAGATATTTGTGTGCTTTCAAGCCATCATATTTCTCATGGTGATATTTTACTTCAAGCCAGACCAATAGGAGGTTTTTGCTTTATCGACAAAGGCGAAGCTGATGATAAAATCATCGCGGTATTGTTAGGAGACCAAATCTATGGTAAGTTTAATGATATTTCGGAAATGCCAGAGGCAGTTGTAGAAAGACTGAAGCATTACTTTTTGACTTACAAAAACCTACCCGGTGAACCTCAGCACTGTGAGATTGCCTACGAGTATGGTAAAGAAATGGCAAAAGTAGTTATCAAAAAATCAATGGATGATTACAAAGATTTGATTTTTAGCCCAAAGAAAGGTTAATAAATTAAGATATTAGATATAAAAAAAAGGAGCTTTTGGGCTCCTTTTTTATTACACAGATCTTATTGTATCTATTATTTTTTGTACATCACTTCCTTTACTGCACTGATAGTACGAGCCACACTTGGCAAAGTAACTTCAATTAGTGAAGGAGCATAGTGCAATGGTATATCCATGTTGTTTACACGAATAACAGGTGCATCTAAATAGTCAAATGCATTTCTTTGGAGGTGATATGTAATTTCAGAAGAAATAGCGGCTAGTGGCCATGCTTCCTCTACTACCACACATCTGTTGGTTTTCTTTACAGACTCCACTACAGTTTTGTAATCGATCGGTCTAACGGTTCTAAGGTCGATTAGCTCAACGCTTATTCCTTGCTTAGTCAATTCTTCAATAGCAGGCAATACCACTCTTGGAATCATTTTTCCGAAAGAAACTATCGTAACATCCGTTCCTTCTTGTATTACATTGGCTTGTCCCAACGGAATAATGTACTCACCATCTGGAACCATACCTTTGTCGCCATACATTTGCTCAGACTCCATAAAGATCACAGGGTCATTGTCACGAATCGAAGATTTCAATAAACCTTTACACTCGTATGGACTAGATGGAACCACCACTTTAAGTCCAGGTGTGTTAGCAAACCAGTTTTCGAAGTTTTGTGAGTGCTGAGCACCTAATTGACCAGCATTACCAGTCGGTCCTCTAAATACTATCGGACATGAGTATTGTCCTGCAGACATTGCCATTATTTTGGCTGCACTGTTTATGATTTGGTCAATAGCTACTAATGAGAAATTGAAAGTCATAAATTCAATAATTGGTCTACAGCCGTTTATAGCTGCACCAACACCAATACCTGCAAAACCTAATTCTGCGATTGGGGTGTCAATAACTCTTTTTGGTCCAAACTCATCCAACATTCCTTGGCTGGCTTTGTAAGCACCATTATACTCTGCCACTTCTTCGCCCATCAAAAATATTGTCTCATCACGACGCATTTCTTCCGACATGGCTTCTTTTACAGCATCTCTAAATTGAATTTCTCTCATTATTATTGGCTTATATCTTTTTTAATTTTTATATAATTCAAAATCCCCACAAAAATAGCATCAGAATCTTAATTTGCGAAATCTATTTTTAACCTAAAATGGTATGTAGGTGCTTTTATTGGTTAATATATCAATATTTAAGTAAATGGGCGAGTTTTCTACCCAATTTTGTTTCCATTTTCTGTCGGCAGGTTGGGATTTATCAAAATTACGTCTCCATTTTTGTTATAAACTCCCATCACAAGGCACTCGCTCATAAAATCCGCAATTTGTTTTGGAGGAAAATTAACAACTGCAATAATCTGTTTGTTTATTAATTCTTCGGGAGAATAAAGGTTGGTTATTTGGGCGGACGTTTTTTTTACGCCTATTTCATTTCCAAAATCAATCCATAGTTTATAAGCGGGTTTTCTCGCTTTTTCAAAAACCTCCGCCTTTTGAATGGTGCCCACTCGCATGTCAATTTTTTCGAAATCTTCCCAGTTTATCATATTTTTAATATTTATATTTACCGAATTACTTTCACTATCAAAATCTCTAAAACCAAGAGTTAAAATCCGAAATGAAAATTACTAATTTATTTATTTATCCTATTAAATCTTTAGGGGGAATTTCGAAAAATAGTGCAGAGGTAGGTATGAAAGGCTTAGCTTTTGATAGAAGGTGGACTTTGGTAGGGCCTGATAATGTCTTTCTTTCTCAAAGAACAGTGCCAGTTTTAGGTAACTTTTTAGTCAAAGAATTAGAAACTAGTTTTTTGGTTAAAAATAAAAAGACTAACAACGAAATTGAAATTCCGAAATCTCCAACAGTTAGCGATTCTGAAATAATCAAAATTTGGAATGATGAAATCAATGCTTTAAATATGGGGGCATTTTTTAATGATTGGTTTAGTAAAGAAACAGGTATGGAGGTTAGGCTTTTTTTTCAACCTGAAGTATCTATTCGTCCAATTGATTTTAAATATGCAGTTAACCAAACCGAAGAAACGAGCCTTTCTGATGGCTATCCGATATTGATAATAAGTCAAGGAAGCTTAAATAAACTAAATGAGCATTGTCCCGAAACTATGGTCATGGAGCGTTTTAGGCCAAATATCGTCATTGATGAACAAACTCCGCACTTTGAAGATGATCTAAAAGGTTTTTCTATTGGTTCGGTAGAACTATATGGAGTAAAACCGTGTGCCAGGTGTATCGTTACTACTATAAATCCAGATGATTTAGTAAAAACAGCTGAGCCGCTTAAAACGCTTTCAACTTATAGAAAAGTAGGCAACAAGATTTTATTTGGTCAAAATGTGGTGGTCCACAAAACCGGATTAATCAAAATTGGGGACGAAATAGTGATAGCTTAATGCTTATAGCTTTCATCCCAATCTACGGGTTTTGGGTCGTGTAGCTTTCCAACCGAATTTGCGACTATAGTAGCCACAGTAGCATCAGAAGTTACATTGGTAATAGTCCTAAACATATCTAATGGTCTGTCAATAGCAAATATTAACGCTAAGCCTGCTTCAGGAATACCGGCTTGTCCTAATATAATAACTAGCATCACCATGCCTGCACTTGGCACAGCTGCGGTACCTATAGACGCCATAGTGGCTGTAAGTACGATCATGGCTTGCTGACCAAAACTGAGATCCATTGAAAAAGCTTGGGCTATAAAAATAGCTGCCACCGCTTGGTAAAGGCTGGTGCCATCCATATTAACAGTTGCTCCTAAAGGCAAAACAAAACTTGCTACTTCTTCTTCAACCCCCACGTGCTCTATAACGCGTTCCATGGTTACGGGCAAAGTGGCTGCACTTGAACTAGTTGAAAAGGCAAGTATTTGTGCTGGAGATAAAGCTTTGAAAAAGTTTTTGATAGAGATTTTTGTAAATATTTTTAACAAAGTAGGGTATACCACTAATGTCATTAAGCCTAGGCCCAATACTACTGTAAAAGCATAAACTAAAAGGGCTTGCAAAACTGTAAAGTCTGGTATTTCCACTATCAAAGCCGCCATGAGTGCGAATACTCCAATAGGGGCCATAAGCATTATTAGGTCAATGATTTTAAGTATTACATCATTCATTCCTTTAAAGAAATCTACCACCGGTTTTGCTTTGTGTGGTTCTATCAAAATCAGCCCAATACCTATCAAGATTACAAATAATATTACTTGCAGCATAGAGCCATTGTTTGATAGGGCTCCAAATATATTGTCGGGTACTAAATCTAATAGTGGTTGTAGCGGACCAAGGTTTTTTTGTGATTCCGCTATTTGAATTTTTTGACTAGCTTCACCAGCGAAATTTTCTAATAAAGCTATTCTCGATTCTTCTTTAATGTATTTTCCTGGACTAATGATATTGGCTAAAATTAAACCTGTGGAGACAGCCATAAATGTGGTGAAAAGATAAAGAGCTACTGTCCTTCCGCCAAGTTTAGACAGTTTGGAAATGTCTTGAAGGTCTGCAAGGCCAGTAATGAGTGAAACCACAATCAGTGGTACCGCAATCATTTTGAGTAAGTTTATGAAAATAGTACCAAAGGGTTTTATCCAATCAACTACGAAAACTTGGGCATTGAGTGATTTCATTAAAAAACCAAAAAGTAATCCAAGTACTAATCCGATCAATATTTTCCAGTGTAGGGCTATCTTCATAAAAATACATTTGTTTTAATGGATTTAGTAAAGAAACAATAAAAAAACAAAAAACCGAAGCATCGCTTCGGTTTTTATGTGATTTAACCAATATGAATCAAGTTTTTACTTGAAATTCAAAATCTTAATATTCTGTGTTTTGAGGGTCAAAATTTGCCCATTTGTCTGTCCAGTCAGTAGAGCTGAATGCACCTACATAAGCAGTGTTTTCTAAACCAGAAGGAAGAGTAGCCCCGCTTGTCAATAAAATAGAACCTGTGGCAGGAAGTAAACCAGGCTTTCCAGTGATTCCATTATAAACAGAGTTTAATCCTAATGTACTTGGGTCAACTCCAAATTTATTTTTTCTTGATACGTCATTAAGTTTAGCTTCATCTCCAGCTACTATTCCTTTTGACATACCTGCGAAAATTAAACCTTTAAATTCACTTTTTCCACTTACAAAGTTTGCTTGAGTAGCAGCATCACCTAGTTCAAAACCACCTTTTGGATAAGCTCCTACAACTAAAGAGTTATAAGCTGAAAGTGCAGAATTTCTTCTTAATCTAAAACCTGATCTATATTTAGCATCTGGCGTACCATTTCCGATTATGATTGAAATGTTTGCGAACTTAGCTGATGTTTGAGGCGTAGCGTCAGATCCAGTTCCGTCGTTATCTGATTCGAAACCGTTTGAATCAGAGCACGAACACTGATCGGCAACTTTAGGGTCTCTTAAAGCGTATCCATATTGAACGTTTCCAGCATATCCCCAGTCTGTATCAAAATCATCGTCAAGACCTTTGTAAGCAATTAGGTGTTTCATATTTACTGTACCACCAAACCACTCGTAAGAGTCATCTCCACTGTATGAAACTTGTACGTAATCAATTTGGGTACCAGCACCAACTCCACCAAGTGTCAAACCGTTAATTTCTTTGTCAGTTTCAAATGCAATTCCACCAAATTCAATTCTTACATATTTCAAAATTCCTGAATTATCGTTTACGTCAGTTCCTCCAAAAGTAGAAACATTTTCTCCTTCTACTGTAGCGGGAGTTTTGTTTACCGGTGCTTTACCAAGTATAACTACACCACCCCAGTCACCGTAATTTCTTGAACCTTTTGGTTGGTTTGAAGTAAATACGATAGGCTTGTCCACAGTTCCTTCAGCGATAATTTTAGCACCTGGCTTCACAATAAGAGTAGCTTTAGACGCTTTGTCACCTTTAATAATTGTACCTGGCTCTATGGTCAAAGTTGCACCAGCTTCTACATATACAAATCCTTCTAATAGATTTTTGTCAATTGCTCTCCAAGTAGTATTGGTTGTAATTGACCCTTTGATTGTTTTACTTGTGCCAACTGGTGTAGGATCTTCAGTTGTTGTTGTTCTGTCGCAACTTGTAATAGTAATTCCTAAAGAGAGGGTAAGTAGTACGATTAACCTAAAAGGCGTTTTCATAAAAATTTAGTTTAAGTAAAAAAAGTATATTAAAATTTGTAAATTACTGACGCTGTATAATTTGATCCTCTTTTGTACGTCTGGAACATACCGTCTGCACTTGTGATCTTATTATCTCTGTTTGTATCTTGAATCAATCTAAATGCTTGATTTAAGATATCTTGTACACCTAGTTTGCATTCTATTTTACCAAATGACTTCTGAACGTTCATGTCTACAATTTGTCTTGGCATTTCGTAAACATTTGAACTCAATACGTTATCACCGATTACATAAATACGCTTTCCAACTGTGTTATAAAGTAAGTTTGCTTGTATACCCGACTTGCTGTGGTTGTAGAATAAACCAGCATTAATTAAGTAAGGCGACTGTCCTTGTAAGTATCTCGATTGGTCAGAGAGTCCACTTACGGTTACACTTGAGTTAATAAGTGAAGCGTTAAATATGGCCATTAAACTTCTTGAGATTTCTTTTCTAAATTCAAACTCAATACCTGTAGAGAAAGCTGATTTTGCATTAGCAACAGTAAAGGCTAAAGCACTACCGTTATAAAATATTGAAGATTCTATAGGGTTTTTAAAGCTTTTGTAAAATGCTCCAAAAGTGATTATTTCGCCTTCAGAAGGGTAATAGTCATATCTCAAATCTAAGTTTTGAATAGTGGCAGTCTTGATATTTTTCTCACCTCTTTTAGATACATCAAACACGAAGTCATAGTATGTAAATGGAGCAAGTTCTCTAAATTCAGGTCTATTTACAGTTGAACCAAACGCAAATCTGATTATATTTTTGTTGTTGAACTTATAGTAAGAGTTTAATGAAGGCAATGTGCTCAATACAGGATTGTCAACAGTTACCGGTGCTCCACCACCACGCTCTTGGCTTTGTAGTTGCTGACGGTTAAACTCTTCTCTGATACCTACGTTTACTAAAAACTTCTCTCCAAATGGAAGGTTAAAGTTTACATAACCTGCAGTTAAGAAGTTTTGAGCTGCGTATTTATCATCTGTGTTGGTTCCTTCGCTGTAGTACACTTTGTCGGCTGCTAAATTGGCAGTATCAAAAAACTTACTTGGAGAAAGATTAAGTACTTCATTAGTAACTCTATTAGGGTTTACAACTCCAAACCATCTTGCTGCAAAATACCTATCTTTATATTCTGTATATGCTCCTACTTTAAATACTTTGTTAAGCTCTGATTTTTCTTTGTTTATTTTTCCGAAAGCTCTTTCGTAGTTAACCGAACCTGTTAAAACGTATTCGTCCATGTTAGAGAAAAATCTCGCTGCTTGTGTAAGGGTAGGAGACTCAAACTGCTGAAGGTCCATTTTGAAAGGGTCATTAGATCCCAATACTCTTGATGATGTAAATCTTCTGTAATCAGGCTCTTTTCTTACTGTATAACCTAATCCTGCAATCCACTTAAGTTTTGAGGTTTCTGTTAGCTCGTGAGTTCCGCCAAGTTGACTCGATAAGATACTCTTTTGCTCATATCTAAATGACTCATTCGAAGTCTCAAGATTGTTTTCGTAAAGTCTGCCTCTTCTTACTACTGTTTCTTTAGAAGCTATTTGGTTAAATAAATTTCTAAATTCTATTTTGTTTTTCGGATTAAGAATCAATGCCCAGTTTGACATAGCTCCCAATCTGATATTGTTTGAATAGCTAACATCATGAAAATCGTTTTGAACAGAACCATCATATAGGTAACGGAACTGATCTGATTCAAATGAAGTGTTGGTGTTTGAATAGTTTATGTAACTGATGTTTGTCAGCTCTTTTGAACCAATATAAAAACGGTTTGAATAATTGATATTTCCTCTGTAGTCAGGATTAACCGTTTTCACAGTTGCAGGGTAGTAGTCATTTAAGCTTTTAAAACTATTGATAACTCCGTCTGAACTTGCATTGTTAATTACAGTTTTTGTAGAGGGAAAATTAGAAGGTAAACTTCTGAAACCAGCTCCAAACCCTAATACATCCATTGAGCTACCAGAGTAGTCATTTGTTTGAGTTCCAGTAGCGTTGGCTCTATATCCTACTCCAAAACCTACAGAGATATTTTTCCCGTCTGGAACAGTTTTCGTGTAAATTTTGATTGCTCCACCCGCTATATCTCCTGGAAGGTCAGATGAAGGCGATTTGTACACCATCATTCTGTCTATAGCACTACTAGGAATTAGGTCAAAAGAGAAAGATTTTACATCTACTTCTGTAGAAGGTGTGATAATGTCATTTAACAATACAGTATTGTATCTTTCATTAAGGCCTCTGATTATTATGAATCTATCGTCAAAAATAGAAACACCAGGTACTCTTCTTACTACTTGAGATGCGTCTCTGTCTTGTGTTTTGGTAATTTGTTGCGACGAAACACCCACTGCAATGTTTTGCACTTGCTTGATTTCTGAAATAACCGAAACTTCAGTTCCTGTCATTCTTTGAGCTTTAATCACAACTCCTTCTAACATTTTTGAGTCTTCCTCTAATGTTACATTGATTAGTGTTGATTTGTCAGCTTCAACTCTAACGTTTTCTATTTCTTTTACAGCAAATCCGATACTTGTAATAATAATTTTGTAACTTCCTGCCGCAACACGGGGTATTTCGAAGTTACCTTCTATGTCGGTCATTACAGCGGTAGTGGTTCCAAAAATCTTTACAGTAGCACCGATTGCTCCTTCGTTTGTAGTTTTTTCTTTAACATTTCCTTTGATTGCTCCTGATTGAGCATAACTCGCAAGGCCTATTAAGATTAGTAATAAAGTAATTTTAAACTTGTTCATTAAATTGGTTATTTTTATTTCGATGCAAAATTACCAACCCAATGTTAAGCCAATGTTAAGTCAATATTATTTGAAGGTTAGGTTTAAGAAAGTTTCAAACTTTTAATCTTTCATTTAGGATTTCATTTTAATGCTATTGTCTAATTATTAGTCAATAAGGAAATTTAAAGTAGGTAAGAGAAATTGAGTTAATAATTTTTTTTAAAAAAAACTCTCCGAAAAATTTTATTAATTCAAAAATCAGCCGTATTTTTGTATTGTAATCGATAAGGAAGATTCGCCTTTCAAAAGGCATCAAAGATAAAAGTTGTGTGGATTTAGTAGCGGGAAAGGCTGGAGTATTTTATTCCAGTCCTTTTTTTTTGCCCAAAATCTAATTTTTAGGCATAAAAAAAGAGCTCTCTGTTAGGAGAACTCTTTGTACCCGGAGCCGGAGTCGAACCGGCACGAGTGTAACCTCATTGGTGTTTGAGACCAACGCGTCTACCAATTCCGCCATCCGGGCGTTCTTTCGTGTTGGGAGTGCAAAAGTATGATAAGATTGCCTTTGCTACAAGCATTTTTTTTACTTTTTTTTAATATTTTCAGTAAAGTATTGAATACTAGAATATTAATTATTATTCATATCTCAAAGATTCTATCGGATCAAATTTTGAAGCCTTATAAGCAGGGTAATATCCCGAAAAAAGGCCTACAATCACACAGACAGAAAAACCTAAGCTTATCCAGTTCCATGGAATAACAAAAGAGCCCTTGCCGTCTGAGAAAAAGTAAGATACTACATTACCAGCTCCAATTCCCAAAATGATTCCTGCAATTCCGCCTAAAAGACAGATTACAATGGCTTCAATCAAAAACTGAAGTCTGATTTTAGTAGGAGAGGCCCCTAATGCTTTTCTAACTCCTATTTCCCGGGTTCGCTCTGTTACTGATACCATCATGATATTCATTAATGCGATAGACGCACCCAATAATGTAACAAAAGAAATTCCGAAGCCTCCAATTCTCAAATAGCCTGTAACTTCTTCTAGGTCTTTCAATAATGCATCAGAGCGTTCAATTTTAAATGAATTATCATCTGTCACTTTGTCTTCTCTAACTCCCCTCATTATAGAGGTAGCTTCTCCTATTATATACTCTAGATCTGTGGCGTCTGGAACCGAAGTAGATATTTCATAAGAAAATCTTCCTTGCGTGTCGTAATTTCTGGCCGATTCCAGAGGGATTAAAACTACTCGGTCGTCGCCACCGCCTGTAATACTTCCTTTTTTGTCTAAAACGCCTACAATTTTATATTTTTCTCCCATTAAGGTTAATATGTTTCCCTCTGGAGACGAATTTGGGAAAAACTTCTGTGCCACTTCATTTCCTATTATCACTACTCGATTTGAATAGTTCCTATCTATTTTAGAAATGTTTCGGCCATTTAATAGTTTATAACCTTTTAGCCCTAAAAAATTTTCGTCAATTCCGGTTACTACTATATTTGGGTTAGATTTTTGCGATTCAAATTTTATAGTTTCATTTTGCGAAGCATAGGTGTAAATACTTACAATCGCATTATTTTTTTCTGAGAAATTATCTTTAAACTTAATGGCTTGTCTAAAATAGATTGGGTTTTGTCTTTTGGCTTGTAAACCCCGCATTCGTCTTCCATTTTGTTCTTCTATTTTTATGTCGAAGGAATTTGCCCCTAGGCCTTCAAAACTTTTGTTTACAGAACCTTGCATGCCTTCTATGGCCGTCAGTATTCCTACCAAAGCAGTTATACCAAACATGATAATGGTGGCCGTAAGTACAGTTCTCAGTAGATTTGATTTTATAGACCTTAGTCCTTCAAGTATATTTTCTTTTAAATTCATGTTTCTCCTTTAGTTATAAAAATGGAATCATTTTTGCATATAATTACTCCATATAGCTCCCAATATATCATTAAATACAATAATTTATGGGTATTTTTGTTTCTAATACAAATTTGAGGATACAATCTTAATCAAACAAACCAATGAAGAAGGTCATTTTGCCGTTTATCATTTTTTTTGCTTTATGCCTAAAAACTAGAGCAAATCAACTGCTAATAACTATGGATGAAACCCAAAAGAATCATCTAAAAGCATATGGATTGGCTTATTGGGTTTTAAAAAAATACGATACCGAAATTGATTGGCTATTAAATTATAAGGGAGGAAGTTTTTTGATTCCTGTAAATCAAACATTTATTAACGAATGCGTGATTAGAGGAATAAGTTACGAGGTTATTTCGGATGCATCTGCTGCCAGTATATTGACTTTGGTGAAAAATCCAGATGCGAACATGGATGCCGTTAAACTACAAAAAGCTCCTAAAATAGCGGTGTATACACCCAAAAGTGCGATGCCATGGGACGATGCCGTTACGTTAGCACTTACCTATGCCGAGATAGAGTTTGATAAAGTTTACGATGATGAAGTGATGGAAGGCAAACTGCCTGAGTATGATTGGTTACACCTGCACCACGAAGACTTTACAGGCCAATATGGTAAGTTTATCAGAATGAAAAGTTCGGCTTGGTATCAGGAACAAAAAAGAGAGGTGGAGGTAATAGCTCGAAAATATGGGTTTACCAAGGCTTCAGAATTAAAAGGTGCAGTAGCCAAAAAAATAAGTGATTTTGTGATTGGAGGAGGTTATATGTTTGCTATGTGTAATGCTACTGATACCTTCGATATTTCTATGGCTGCCCAAGGTGTAGATATAGTAGAGGCTATTTATGACGGAGATGGAAGCGATCCAAATGCCCAAAGTAAACTAAACTATGATAATGCATTTGCTTTTAAAGACTTTACGCTAGTTAATGATCCCTATGAAGTTGAATTTTCTAACATAGACAATCAGCCAAACGAAAGAGGGGTTAATGAATCAAATGATTATTTTACATTGTTTGAGTTTTCGGCCAAATATGACCCAATACCAACTATGTTAACTCAAAATCATCAAAATTTGATTAAGGGTTTCTTGGGTCAAACTACCGCCTTTAAAAAAGAGTTGGTTAAGCCAGAAGTTATTGTTTTAGCAGAAAATAGACTTTCAAATGAGGCTAGGTACATACATGGAACTATGGGAAAAGGGTTTTGGACGTATTACGGTGGCCACGATCCCGAAGATTACCAGCATTTTGTAAATGAAGAGCCAACAGATTTAAATCTGCATCCAAACTCAGCTGGGTATAGGTTAATACTTAATAATGTGCTATTTCCTGCTGCTAAAAAGAAAAAATTAAAGACCTAAAAATTGATTTGTGTCATTTTTGGTTCCACACTTTTTTTATTGATTTGTGGTTTCCTTTGAATGCTAATTTTGTCGAATATGAATCTAAAAATTTTACTTAAGCTAACGGTAGTTGGTGGTTTTTGCTATTTTTTAAGTTCTTGTAACAAAAATACAGACCTCCCCGCTTTTTCTGATTCTGACTTAGAACTACAAAACCTCCTTGCCGAAGCCTCTGGTGGTAAAGGTTTTGAATATTATATTTTACCCGATGAGACTGATTTTCAGAAAATCCCTCAAGATTTAAAAAATCCCTTAACAGTCGAAAAGGTAGAGTTAGGTAAACTCTTGTTTCATGAAACTGGCTTAGGTCAAAATCCCATAATTTCTTCTAGTGTACAAACTTACTCTTGTGCTAGTTGTCACCATGCTAAAGCGGGTTTTCAGGCTTGTGTGCCTCAAGGGATAGGTGAAGGAGGGATTGGGTATGGAATTCAAGGTGAAAAAAGAATTGTAGATATACTATATAAAACAGCTCAGATAGATGTTCAACCAATCCGAACGCCATCGGCTCTTAATATCGCTTATCAGTCAAACATACTTTGGAATGGTCAATTTGGAGGAAAAGATCTTAATATCGGTACTGAAAGTAACTGGACAAAAGGAACCCCCAAAGCTGTAAATGAACTTGGGTATTCGGGTGTAGAAACTCAGGCCATTGCGGGTAGAGATGTGCACAGGTTGTTAATAGATCGAATTTTTATGAGTCATTTTTCTACTTACAAAAGTATGTATGAAAAAGCCTTTGGTGCTGAGTCGTTTAATAATCCCAAACTTCTTGCTCTTAATGGAGCCTTGGCTATAGCGGCTTATGAACGAACTTTACTTGCCAATAGATCGCCATTTCAGCAATGGTTAAGGGGAAATGCAAATGCTATGACTGATCAAGAGAAAGAAGGAGCTAAAGTGTTTTTTTCGAAAGGGAATTGTTACAGTTGTCATAATGGGCCATCTTTGGCCAATATGGAGTTTCATGCACTTGGTATGAATGATCTTAAAAATGGAAGCTACGGAGCCAATACTGTACAAAATATTTCGGATGCTAACCCTGAGCACAAAGGTAGAGGCGGTTTTACGGGAAGGCAAGAGGATTTGTACAGATTTAAAGTACCGCAACTATATAACCTTAAGGACTCGCCTTTTTATGGGCATGGTGCAAGTTTTACAAACATAAAGGAGGTTTTAGATTATAAAAATAAGGGAGTACCTCAAAACGTTAAAGTTCCTGCCAACAAAATTTCGGATAAATTTAAGCCGCTCAATCTTTCAGATGATGAAATACTAGCATTAGAGGCTTTTATAAAAAATGGACTCTACGATCATGATCTTGAGAGGTATGCACCAAAGTCGCTGCCTTCTGGCTTAGCATTTCCAAATAATGACAAACAGTCTAGGCTGGATCTTGGGTTTTAGGTTTCGCTTTTAATTCCTCCATTATGTCATCTTTTATGACTTCGTAGATAGGTTTCTTTTGGATATATTCGCTCAAATATTGAGCAATAATACCTGCCATTAGAAAATAAAATATAGCCGAATGTCTGTCTGTCATCTCTAATACCAAAACTGCAGAGGTAAAAGGGGTACGGGTTACTCCAGTCAAAAAGGCAATCATGGTCATAAGTATCAAAAGATTTTGATGGACTTCCGCGAATTCAAAAAAGCTCAATACAAACTGGCCCAAAGCGGCTCCTGAAGCAAGCGAGGTAGCAAAAATACCTCCGGCACCTCCGGTCACAAACGAAAGTATACTACCGAAAAACCTCGCCGGGAACGAATAGTAAGAGAGAGCTTCGGTTTTGTCAAAAAGAATTTTATTAATGAGAGGCTTGCCCGAGCCAATGCTATAACTGTCCGTAAAAAATAAAAGTGTGGCGAAAGCTAGTCCTAACCCAATTGCAAAAAGGTTTTTGTTTTTGATGGTTTTTCTATAAGCAATAACCGCCAAAACAACTTTACAAAACACACCTGCCATAAGTCCCCCTAAAACCGACACTAATATTGCCATCGGTATTAAGTTATAGGGTAAGCTTTTAATTTTTGGAAACCCTAAAAATAGATATGAGCCCGTGAAAAACTGAGCTGTGAAACCCGCAATAATAACCGCAGAAAAGATAGGGGTTCTGAGTTTGTTAATGTGAGCTTTGGTAAGCTCCTCTACTACATAAACTATTCCGCCCAAAGGTGTATTAAAAGCAGCCGCAAGCCCAGAAGCACCACCTGTTATCAATAGTGTTTGTTGCGTGATTTTTGCTCTAGTTTTGGGCATAAAATCACTGATAATTTTAAAAATAGACCCAGAAATATGCAAGGTAGGCCCCTCTCTACCTATACTTCCACCTCCAAACAGCAAAATTAAGCTGGAGAGAATTTTGAAAAGGATAATTTTTATTCCCAAAAGTTTGTGCATCACCTTGTTGCCGAATGAGGTCTCCGATATTTCTATGGCAGCTAAAAGTTGCGGAATACCGCTTCCACTTGCGTATTTTGAATATTTTGTAACGATAAATTGTGTCAAGAAAAAACACAAAGGCGATAGAATGAAAAAGTAATAAGGAGAATAATTGAATAAATTAATAGACCAGCCTTCTACGTGCTTAAAAAGTTCTTCATATAAAACAGAAATTAGACCGACTAAAACTGAACCCACAATTAAAGGCAGAGCTTCACCAGAAAAGCGAGCGATGTATTTTTGAGGTATTTTTTTTGATATTTTTTTTACAATACTTAGGTTTTTTACTTTAGTATTCCAAAAATGAGCAAAAGTATCAAAATTGTATTTTTCCAAGCCTATTAAGTTTTAGTGTTCACTGTGTCCCAATGATTTCAAAGGGTTTACGTGGTCTCTAATTAGTTGTTTGTATCTTTTCGGTTCTGCAAAACCGCCATTTTCTTTCCTATCAAATGCAACTTTATCGTCTACATAAAGTCTAAAAATACCAGAAATGCCAGAGGGTTTTAAACTGATTTCGTCTATCTCTTCTTCGAAAGTTATCAATAACTCTTGGGCTATCCAAGCTGCTCTCAGCATCCATTTGCATTTGGGGCAGTATTCCACCGTTATCTTAAATTTTTTCACCTAATTTTATTATTTTAGAGTTTCTAGATATCCAACCAAATCTGCTAATTCTTGCTCTTTTAAAGGAAATTTTGGCATTATTGACTCTTCCATTGCCAAAATCTGCTTCACATCTTTTCTTTTTACAATATTAACTTTGCTTTGTCCCGGATATTTAATCATAAAATCATTTTCAGTTTTTGACGTTAATATTCCTTGATACATGGAGCCGTCAAAAAGCGTAATGTTTTGACCCTCATATCCAAAACTAATACCTTCACTTGGATTTATTATCGCATTAAGCAAACCCTCTTTACTTAGTTTTTTGCCAATTTGGCTTAAGCCCGGACCAAAGTCCGTGCCCTTATTATTGGCTACATGGCAGGTGGTACAATAAGTTTCAAAAAGTTGTTTTCCTGAGCTCAAATTTCCACTTTGGCTGAGAACATTGGTGGTGTTTATTTTTTGTTCCTCCTCACCATTTACAAAATACTTGGAAGCCGCCACACGTATGTCCGAATGCCAGGTTTGTTTTAAAATGTTTTCAACTATAGGTAAAAACTCATTAGGAATTTTGCCAGCTTGTGTCAATTTCCATAGTGTTTCTTCACTTTCCCACCCAATCATTTCTTCAATGGCTTGCTCTCTTAAAGAATGACTAAGTTTTTTGTTTGTAAATGTTTTAATCAAAATAGCCGTAACATTAGCCTTGTCTACTTCCCCGTATACATCAATTGCTTTTTTTGCGTTTGTTTTGTTTTTTAGTTCTGTTTCAAGTCCTAAAGTACCGTGATTTTTCACACAAATGGTAGCAGCAGAGGTAGATATGTTAGAGTTTGAATTTGTCATCGCTAATTTATGTAGTCTGCTATATTGACTTTTAATACTGTATTTATCTACTATTTCTAAAAAATCTAATTCACTTTTTATTCCTGCCATCAGAAGCGGTAATTCTTTATTAAAAGTAGGGTTGCCATGTATAGTAGCCTGGTCGAAATGCTTGAAAATCGTTACTTTTTCTTCTGTGCTTTTGGCATTTTTTATTAAACCGAGTAAAATATCATTTTTGTCTGTATTGTCTTGAAAGTCAAAAGCTCGATAATATTTTCCTTTTTGGCTTTCTGGACTATTTTTGATTATTTCTGCCAAAAGTACCTTTGTTTTTAATCCTCTACTTCTCCATACCAAGTCTTTGGTTTTGTCAGTTTTTAACCAATTGGATTCGTTATTTTCTTTTAATAATTTCAAACAATTATCCCAGTCTAAATCGGCTCCAATTCCTAAAGCTTCTAAATACCAACGGTCACCACCATCATAAGCTTCTGCCAATTTTAACCATACGTCCGAATACTTTTTGTGTCTAATTTCAACAGCTATTTCTCTTTTTACCTGAATGGAGGCATCGTTGCTCATTTTCAAATAAAATGCATGCGGGTTTTTTATCAATTCAGAAGCCATCCTTATTGCTTGTATTCTTACGTCTTCATTTTTGCTATTTGAGGCTTCAGTTATGTATTTATTGTCTATCTGTGCCAATAGCCAATAGGCTCTTGCTGCCATACGTGGGTTTTGATTTTTGGCTAATTCTTTCAGATTGTTTTCAGCTGCTTTGCCTAAACTTTTCAATGCCATAAAAGCCTTGAACCTCACAGCCTGATTTGGATTTTGTAAAGCCACAATAGCTTCTGACGGATCTGAGTAAATGAAATTAGGAACAGTAGGGCGATGATTTTTGGGAGCAATTCTAAAAACTCGGCCTCTAAGTGAGTCTCCCATGGCGTGTCCACCCACACCGGGGTCATACCAATCCGAAATATAAATTGAGCCATCGGGAGCCACGGTTACATCAGAAGGTCTAAACCATTTGTCTTTTTTCGATCCATCTACTATTGGAAGAATTTCGGCCTTATAACCCGCACCACTTTTCTGTGCAGGATATGCTCGAACTATGTTTGGGCCGGCGTCACAATGAATAATTTGATTTCGGTACATTTGAGGCAAAAGGTTACCTTCGTATAATACTATTCCGGTAGGTGAGCCCGCATAAGTTTGTAATAAATTAGGTACAACTCCAGGGTCATTTAGGTGCCAATGCTGCTGATAAACTGAATCTTCTAAGTTTGTTCTCCTTACTCGCCAATCTGCTCCTGTCATCTCGTCTTTGTAACCGTAATTGCCATGTGGCATTACATAGTTTATGCGGGTACTTCGGTTTCCATCATCGTCATTGTCAGACTGCCACATAGTACCGTATGAATCCAAGGTTAATTCATAATTGTTTCTAAAATTCCAAGCTAAAATTTCAACATTGCTTCCATCAAGTTCTGAACGGTACACCATTCCTTCTCTATATGGTTTTCCATCACCTTTTATTATATTTCCTAATTCATCTTTTAGTGGTTCTTTATTACGAGTTAATAGGCCTTTACCTTCGTTACCGTAATTGAAGTATAGTTTTCCATCAGGTCCAAAAACAAACGCATGCATGCCATGGTCGTGTTGAATACCGCCAATTCCTGTAAACATCACTTCTTTTGAGTCTGGTACATCATCTTGGTTTTCATCTGTAAAAACTAAAACATTCGGACTGCACGATACATATACTTTATTTCCTAACACAGCTATTCCCAGAGCTGCATTTATGTCTTCTCCTTGATAAAATACTGTGCTCTTGTCTGCCTTACCATCGTGATCTGTGTCTTCTAGTATTAAAATCCTATCGCCTTTTTTGTTATATGGATTTCTTGGATTAAGGGCATTTCGATAGTTGTAAGCTTCACAAATCCAAATTCGGCCTTTGTCGTCGATATCCATGTTTGTTGGATTTGACATCATAGGTTCTGACGCAAAAAGCGTAATTTCTAATTCAGGGTCAAGCAGGTCAAGTCCATCAATGGCGTGTGAAGGATCTCTTTTTTCGGCTTCGCTGAGTTTGTTATACGCTTCTACACTAAGATTTTGGTCTGAAATAAAGCCAAAAGTTATGCTTAGGCAAAGTATAATTATTTTTTTCATAAGGGGTTGAATAGTTTTTTTGGAATTTAATCCAAAATATATAGGTTGTTGCAGCCTAATTTAGGTAAATTTTCTGAAAGGCGTTTTACTACAATTAGTCTTTCTAAATTATAAGAGTCAAAGTCAGGATCGTTTTTATCGAAACTATTGATTTTAACCATTCCTGACGAATGTACAAATTTTAAGTCTCCTAGCCATATAGCCACGTGCGTTACTTTTTTAGTGGTAGTATTTCCAAAAAATAGTAAATCGCCTTCTTGTAAGTTTTTGAAATTGTTTTCAATAGAAATCTCTTTTCCCAACAAAACCTGTTGAGAGGCATCTCTGGGAAGTAATAGGCCTTTCGAAAAATACGCCATTCTGGTAAAACCACTACAATCTACGCCTTTATAAGAAGTGCCACCCCATAGATAGGGGATTCCTAAAAAAGTATTCGTAATTTCTTTAATGTTTGTAATGTCTGAATTGAGGTTTTTTAACCAAAGTTTTGAATCAACAACATCTGCATTTTTTACAAAGCCCAACTTGCCATCAGGAAGTATTAATTCAGTATAGTTTGCTCCAACTTTTTTGTAAGAATTAAGATTGCCAAATGATAGATCTCTAATGCGAGAATTTGAATTTAAAGAGTCTGAAAGAGCGAACCCCGATGTCTGTACATAAACTACTTTTGGAATTGACGTCTGATTTTCGAAAGCTTTTTGAGTAAATACTTCTATTGTGCTGCCGTCTACCCAACCTATGTATTGGTCGGGAGATTGAACTCGATACCAACCTCGGTGTTTTTCTAAAAGGCGGAGTGGCATGCCGAGCAGCAGTTGTGAAGCAAGTTCTGCTGATTCGTTTGGCGTGGTTCTAAGGTTTGCTACCGACACATTTACTATTCCAAAACGATTGTCTGAAAGTGTTTTATTTGGAAGTGTTTCAACAGAATCTATAAGGTTGACGCTTGCTTTCGAAAATTCAAAAATCAACTTCTCTTTGGCTTTTATGATATTTGTTTTACCTTTTAAAGTACCAGAAACTGAGTCATATTTTATTTCGAAAATAGCAGTTCGGCTATCAGGGGCAAACTCAGATTTTACTTTATAGAGGATATTTTGACTCTGTGAAAAAACAGAAATCCTAATTAATAATAGTAAACTAAAAGAAATTAGGATTTTGCTTTTCATGATTTATTTATATGGTTCCAGCCTTGAGCTGTAATGTTAGTTCTTTCGCCCGAATTAAGAACTAAAATATTGTTTTTTTCTTGTGTTACAAAACCAATCGGTGTGATTTCCGTAATACCTTTTACTTTTTCAAAATCTTGCTGACTAAAAGTCATCAGAAGCTCATAGTCTTCGCCGCCATTCATTACGCAGTTGATCGGATTCAGGTTAAACTCTGCAGAGGTTTCAAGAGTCTGATTTTCTACCGGGATATTATCAAAGAACAGATTGAATCCCATACCCGAATTGGCACTTAAATGTAAAACTTCAGATGCCAAGCCGTCTGAAATGTCTATCATCGATGTCGGCACCACATTTATTTCTCTCAAATCATGGATAATGTCTGTTCGTCCTTCAGGTTTTAGTTGACGACCAATTATGTAATTTTTGTCTTCAATTTTCGGCTGCATATTTGGATTTTCAAGAAATTCTCTTTTTTCTCTCTCCAAAATCTGTAAACCTAAATAAGCTGCTCCAAGGTCACCTGTTACGCATAAAATATCATTTGGCTTTGCACCAGACCGATACGCAATTTTGTCTTTTTCAACTTCGCCCAGTACCGAGATAGAAATAATTAGCCCCTGTCTGCTGCTGCAAGTATCGCCTCCAATTAGGTCGATGTTATATGCCTCGCAAGCTGCTTTTATTCCTTCATAAAGTTCGTCTATGGCGGGTAAATCAAACTTGCTAGATACACCAATACTGACGGTTATTTGCTTTGGAATTCCATTCATTGCGGCTATGTCAGACACGTTTACGGCCACTGCTTTGTAGCCTAGGTGCCTGAGCGGGCAGTACGTCAAGTCAAAGTGAATTCCTTCAAGCAGCATGTCGGTTGAGATCAAACCGTAGTTTCTTCCCATGTCAAATACCGCCGCATCGTCTCCGATGCCATATACAGTGCTTGCTTGTTTTATTTGGGTGTTGTTCTTGATTCTGTTAATCAAACCAAACTCCCCTAGGTCTTGTAGTGTTTCCATTTCGCAAAAGTAGTATTTAGAATAAGGATAAACAAAAAAAGCGAGCCAATGCTCGCTTAAATATTAATAAGTTGTTTCTGAGAAATTAATTCGCAGAAGCTAATGTGTATACGTTTTTGGTGTTTCCAGTTTTAGGGTAGCTCTGGTTTGCTGTTAAAACTAATTCGGTGTCACCGATTGAGGTTATGGTGAAATCAAGCGTTCCGCCAGTTCCAGTTGGCTCAGGTATTAAACCCGTTATTGACAATTTGGTATCACCCGAAATACTATATTTACCGGTATAAGTACCACCATCTACTTCTCTCAATATAACCGTAGGAGGTGTAGAAAGATCAAGTTTGTAAGTAGCGTATCCGGGTTTTGTGTTACTATTTCCTCCTAATTTATAAACTTCAACACTGTTTTCTTTGACAGATGAAGCAGTCCAGATTTTAGCTATTCTTTCTGAAACAGGAGCAACTTTAGTTCCGCAGCTTGTAACAACTAGAGCTAATAGAGTTGCAAAGGAAAAGGTTAGGACTTTTTTGTTCATTAGATTTTTCTTTTTATATAATAACGCGAATATATCTCAGTTCGTTGTATAAGACAAAAAAAATGCCATAATTTTCTTTAAATATCTATAACTTAATTACAATGGATACGTGTTTTTAAACTAGGCTAAAGCAAAAATAAAACTATCTATTCGTATTTTTGTTTTTTTAAAATAACAAGTGTAGCACCTTTATGGATGAGAAATTATATTCCAAAAATCAATTGGCCTTGCGAAACGGTACAGACAAAGAGGAGATTTGGGTGGCACTAAATGGCGTCATTTATGATGTGTCAGCTTCCAGACTTTGGAAAAACGGGAAACACTACGAGCATTGGGCAGGGCAGGACCTTAGCGATGAACTTAAAGATGCTCCACATACTGAAAAGGTTTTTGAGAAATTTGAAATTGTAGGAAAACTTCGTTAAAAATATATAATTTAAATGAAAATCGTAAATACGCTAATACTTTTTGCTAGTCTCGGCTTATTGGTAATGTGGGTTGATCAGTTTATCTATAAAGGAGTAGACCTCAAAGACAGTTATTTTTTTTTAATGTTTTCGGTGAGTGGGTTTCTGTATTATACCTACAGAAGAGGGCTTCAGAAAATGAATGAGGATTCTGAAAAGAAAGACTCAAAAAATGAGAAGAAAAAGAAATAAAGTAAAGTCTATCACCCATCGGTATCTTTCGTTTAAAGAAAAATATTTTGGGTTTGAAACTATTATTGAAACCAATATCGAGATTGAAGCGAGTATCAAGGCCATCTTATTTGAATACTCAATGCCTCCCGTAAAAAAGATTATACTTATAAAAATAATGATTCCACTAAGTCTGAAAATGTATTTTCTCACTTTTTGAGGTGAAATCACTTTCGTTACGTTATCAATTTCAGGATTTTCAATGTTTTCAAAATATGAAAATGCCAGTAAATTTTGAATTACTATCAGAAAAAACATAAAAGCTAAGTACCAAGAACTCAAATTGATACTAGAGCTATTGGTAAAAGGAACGCCACAAATTGCCACACAAAAGACAATTGGCATCATAAATTCTTTGTAGTACTTTCCTTTCTTGGTTTTTTGAACAATCAAAAAGTAAAAGCCTACCAAAAGTAAGGTACCAATTCCTAGTTTTATTATTTCGAAAGAAACAAAAAACAAGACAGAAATATTGATAATAATTAAGGAAACAACTGCAGTTTGAAGGGTATACTGATGTTTTTGATGAAAAACATGCCGATTGGTGTTTTGGGTTTCAGCCGAATAGTTATCTATTATTCTGTCTAAAATATAGATGATCCAAGCCGAGTTTGAGGTTAACAAAACCAGCCACCAATTGATAGGAGCGTGGCCATCAGGAAGTTTGAAAAAAGCGATTGTACAGACCGAAACAGCCAACACAACGTGAAAACTAGCCAGGTATAACCACGAAAACAGAGATTTTATTTGCCTCAAAAACATTAAAGAATAAATAAAGCCTTTGTTTACATAAAATAAACAAAGGCCGAACATTTTTTTTAACAAAAATAAAACTTAGGCTTCTAAAAACATATCTATCTCATGGATATATTTATCTGGGGATTCCAATATGCCAGATAGTCCGGTTTTTTCAAGTACCACCAGCTCTCCATGAGCAAGGTCGTCTGCCAATTCCTGTGATATAGCTATGGGCGAAGTTTTATCTTCGTCGCCAGCTATAACTAGTGTTTTGCAAGTTATCTTTTTTAAGTCTTCTGGTATAGGTTCACGCATTATTAAACCTTCTGTAGCTTTTACTATGCTAAATCTATCGTTTTCTCTCAATTTTTTTAAAAAGTAGTCGTAGTCAGCTTTTCGCTCTTTGTTTTCGAGAAATGTCTTTCCAAACATCATATCCATGATGTTTTTTTCAACAGGCCAAAAACCGACAGTTCTAGCCAGGTTGTTTAGCATCTTAAACCTTAGTTTATCTTCGGGGGTTTCTTCCATAATAGAAGTGCCCAAAATAAACATTTTCTCTACTTTTTCTGGCATTCTTGCTGCCACTCTCAAGCACACATTGCCACCCATAGCTACGCCAAGCAAAATCACATTTGTGTCAGTTAAGGTCTCTATTATTTCGATAGTGTCTTCAGTCAGCGTTTCCATGTCGTATTTTCCAGTTTTAGACACAGACTTACCGTGACCAGGAAAATCAAAAATGATGACTTTGTACTTATTTTTATAATATTCTACGAGGTCTTTAAACATAAAACTGTTCCATAACAAACAGTGCGTCAGTACAAACGTGGTAGAACCTGAACCGTGTGTTTCGTAATAATAATTAGCGTTTTTTAAATCGAGAAATGGCATTTTTAAAAATTTTGTTTAAGCAAAAACCTCTCTAGAAGGTATTTCATGATTATACAATCCTGCGTTTAATTTAGATCTTATCTTTTTAAAACATAAAATAGTGTATTCCACATCAGCTTCTGAATGGGTTGCAGTGGGTATCAATCTTAACATTATTACGCCTTTTGCCACTACGGGGTAAATTACCACCGAACAAAAAATGTTCATGTTTTCTCTTAAGTCAATCACCATATTACAAACCTCGTCACGAGTGAAATTTTGATGGAAATATACCGGAGTTACATGACAGTTGGTAGTTTCGAGGTTAAACCCTTCTTTTATTAGTCCTGCTTGTAACTTATTCGCAATATTCCATAATTTTTCTCTCAAATGTGGCTGAGTTCTGATCATTTCTAATCTTTTCATACCGCCTAATACATAACCCATCGGTAGGGCTTTTGCATAAATTTGAGAACGAGCACTGTATTTTAAATATAAAATTACTTCCTCTTTAGCACCTACAAAGGCTCCCATCGAAGACATTGCTTTTGTAAAAGTAGCAAAGTAAATATCTATCTTATCTTGTACATCAAAAAACTCGCCAGTTCCTTTGCCATTCGGTCCTAAAACTCCAAAACCGTGAGCATCGTCTACTAATAGGCTAAAATTATACGATTCTTTCAGGTTTGCTATCTCATCTAGTTTACCAACTTGGCCTGTCATACCAAAAACGCCTTCGGTAATAACCAATATTCCGCCTCCAGTTTGTGACACATATTTGCTTGCTCTTTTCAGATTTAGCTCTAGGCTAGCCATGTCATTGTGATTGTACTTGTAGTATATTCCACCTTTTGCTTTATGAAGTCGGATGCCGTCTATTAAACATGCATGCGATTCAGCATCGTAAACAATTACGTCTCTATGATCTACTACGGATTCTATCACTGACATGATTCCTTGGTAGCCAAAATTCATTAAAAATGCAGCTTCTTTTTCAGAAAAATCGGCGAGTTGCCTTTCAAATTCTTCGTGTTGGTACGAGTTAGCACTCATCATACGTGAGCCCATAGGGTAGCTTAAACCATAATTAATAATGGCGTTTGCGTCAGCCTCTCTAACTTCCGGGTGGTTTGATAAGCCCAAATAGTTGTTTAACGACCAGTTTAATACGGTTTTTCCATTAAATTTCATGTATGGACCTGTTTCACCCTCTAGCACAGGAAACGTAAAATAATGATGGCCTACGCCAGACACTGCCCCAAGTGGGCTTTTGTTTTCTTTAATTTTGTCAAAAATAGATTTTGCCATGGAGTTATTTTGTTTAAGTTAAATAAAACCATAGAGCTTCTTTATAAATTTTCACATAAGATTTTCAGCCTTTTAATACTTAAATTAAAAGGGCAAAAAGCATCGGAACGTCTTAATTATTATTTTTTGGGACAAATAATGATCAACACAAATAAAACTAATATCTATTTTATTTCTACCAATTTTGAAAAGAAATCTTTGGTAAAATTTCTCAAATCTGATTGTGCGGTATCATTTATACCCGAGCAATAAAAAGCAAAAGAATAAATTTCGTTTTTGTCGTCAAAAAAATAGCCTGAATAGTTCTTTACCCCTGAAATAGTGCCACTCTTTGCATAGATTTTTCCATTCGTTTTATTCCGTGGATCTAGGTATTTTACGGTTCCTGACTTTCCCACAATAGGTATAGTTTTCAAAAAAGAATTAAAGTCTGACATCGTGGATAGTTTTTGTAAAAAATCACACATATTCCTAGTAGAAATCAGATTTGAGGCCGAAAGGCCACTTCCGTCTATAAGATGAGTTTTAGAAAAATTAATATCCCTTTCTTTGGCTTTTAACCTATAAAATGATTCGAAATCTGAATTTTCTAATTCTGTCAAATAAACACCCAAACCATCAGCGAAAAAATTCACGCTTTTGTGATTACACTCGGTTATTATATCCTCTAATTTTGGAGATTCTAAAACCGTTAAAGTGTCAAATTTTGAAAGTAAAGAATCGTTTGGGATTTCTTGATTGAAGCTAATCTGATTTTTTAGAAGCTCCGTTTTTAGGTTTTCTTTAAAGGTTAAAGCTGGGGTGGGATTTGCCCCTTTTATTTTGAAAGAACGAGCTCCCGCTGGAATCGAGCCGATTAAAATTATAGTATTATTACCAGGAATGCTGATGACATTTACTTGGTCACCACTATTTCTAGGCCCTATTTTTACTTGATTTATTATTTCCCAGTTTGAGGCCAAAGGCTCTGTTTTAACTAAATCGGCGGACTGGCCTTCCATATTTTTGGCATCAAAATAATAGCTGACGATGTTTTCATCGAAATTAAACCGCATAGGAAATGCCCCAAAATAGTTGCCAATATCTCCAATTTGCCACGATAAGGGTACCTTAAAAGTATTGTTGTCGGTAATTATTTCTATATCGCCTTTGACGGCTTTTATTTCTTTGTTTTTTAAAGCTAAAATTATTTCTCTTTCTGGATTCAGGTTAAACCTCTTCGAACCAAAACTTGGGTCGCTTTGGGTGTCGATAATAATTTTGCCGGTGAAAATCCCCTCATTTAATTGCCCGTTAAGTATAATGTTTGATTTAAATCTAAATTGAGATCCTAGTTTTTGAAAGGCCAAACCGGTGCTCAAAAGTTTTAGTGTGGAAGCAGGAGGCAGATTCAAGTCTGAATTATATGAAAACATAGTGCTGTCGTTGGATGTTTTCTTCACGAAAACACTAATTTGGACCTCAGGGTGCATATTTTTCTGAAAATCAGAAACGAAACTTTGCAAAGAATTAGAGTATAAACTTTGAACTTGGAGAAGTATAAAACAAAATAATTTCATGAGTATTTATCTATTTGGGTCAATAGTATGGACTTTGTGCTATCTTTGTGGTCCTTTTGAAAATTTTATCCAAAAATACAAAATTTAATGAGGATTACCTTTTACGGAGCCGCTCAGAAAGTTACAGGAAGCAAGATAGTTTTAGAATTAGAGGATGAATATAAAATTCTAATCGACTGTGGTTCGGTATTAGACGGTTCTAAAACCGAAGACCATAGCTCACCGTATGGAAATTTTCCATTCGACGCTTCATTGATAAACCTAGTATTATTAACACATGCACACATTGATCATTCGGGTCAAATACCCAATTTATATTTAGATGGCTTTGAAGGCCAGGTACTTTGCACAAGCCCAACCTTAGAGCTTGCAGATTTGCTTTTACATGACTCTGCGTCTTTGAATGCCAGACAAATAAAGCGTATTGAAAAAAGCTACAAAAGGTCTAAAAAGTGGAAATCGATAGAAACCCAGGGTCTTTATTTGAGAAAACAAGTAGACGAGGCCTTGTCTAATTTTGTGCCGATTAGCTTCAATCACAGGTTTAAGTTCAAAGAAAATGGGTATGTTACTTTTTACCCAGCGGGCCACCTTTTGGGTGCTGCTCACATTGTGGTAGAAGTTATGGACAAAGGCGAAATGAAGAAAATTGCCTTTTCGGGTGACATTGGCCGCAAAAACTTCCCACTTTTGGTTGATCCTGAGCCTCTGCCTCAAGTCGACTACCTGGTGATGGAGTCAACCTATGGAAACAGAAAACACTACAATACTGAAACTCCCGAGGAACTTTTAAAAGAGATAATAGAAGAAGCCTGTGTAAATAAGTCTGGTAGGCTGATTGTTCCCGCATTTAGTGTGGGAAGGACGCAGTGTATGCTTTATATGCTAAATAGGCTATATGAAAACTACAACGTTAAGCCAATCAAAGTATTTACGGATAGTCCATTAGCCCGAGCAAGTACTAAAGTGTATGAAAAATACAAGTCACTGTTAAATAAAGAAGCAAAAGAGTTTTACGAAGAAACCGATACGTTGTTTGACTTCGAAAATCTGTATTATTTAGAGTCAGATTTAGCTTCAAAGGCGGTCTCCAATCATTCAGAGCCTTGTATTATCATTTCTTCGTCGGGCATGGTCAAGGGTGGTAGGGTAGAGCATCATATCGAAAAAAACATAGAAAATACCTATGCCACCATTTTGATGATTGGGTATGCAACCGAAGATTCGCTTGGTTCAAAACTGCTTTCTGGTGATGTTAAAGAGCTAAAAATTAATAACAAAAACCTCCAAGTTAGGGCAAATTTAAAGAAAATAGATGTGTTTTCGGGACATGGAGATTTGGATGATTTATTAAATTTTGCAGAAAATCAAAGCAAACAAAAATTAAAAAATCTATTTTTGGTGCACGGAGATAAGGATGCAATGCTTAATTTTAAAAATATTTTGACCGAAAAAGGTTTTCCTAATGTGGAAATGCCTAAAGAAAATCAAACTTTTGAATTGTAAACAATTTTAAATGAGAACTTTATTAGAATTTGAAAAACCAATTGCTGAACTAGAAGCTAAACTTCAAGACATGAAAGATCTAGCTAATGAGAACAATGTGGACGTAAGTGATGCAGTAAGAAACTTAAGTTCGGCAATTGAAACACTTAGAAAAGAAACATTTTCTAATTTGACGAGATGGCAAAGAGTTCAGCTATCAAGACATCCAGATAGACCGTATACGTTAGATTATATAGAAAGAATTTGCTCGGAGTTTCACGAACTTCACGGAGACCGAACAGTAAAAGACGATCCAGCAATTGTAGGCGGCATAGCCAATATAGATGGCCAACCTGTAATGGTTATTGGGCAACAAAAAGGTAGAAAAACCAAAGAAAGGCAATACCGCAACTTTGGAATGCCAAATCCTGAAGGATACCGTAAAGCTTTGCGTTTAATGAAAATGGCAGAGAAATTTGGAATGCCAATCGTTACACTTATTGATACTCCTGGTGCGTTTCCTGGTTTAGAAGCGGAAGAAAGAGGCCAAGGAGAAGCAATTGCAAGAAATCTTAGGGAAATGATGCGGTTGAAAGTTCCTGTAATCTGTGTCATTATAGGTGAAGGTGCTTCAGGCGGAGCATTGGGTATCGGTATTGGTGACCGTGTACTTATGTTAGAAAATTCGTGGTATTCGGTAATTTCACCAGAAAACTGTTCTACTATCCTTTGGAGAACTTGGGAATATAAAGAGCAAGCTGCAGAAGCATTAAAACTAACTGCCCTAGATATGAAAGGCAATGGATTAGTTGATGATATTATTGCAGAGCCTATGGGCGGAGCACATTTAGATTGGGACAAAATGTCTCTTAAACTAAAAAATACGATTATATCAGAGATAACTGCTCTTAAGAAAATATCAGCACATGATAGGATTAATAGTAGAATAGAGAAGTTTTGTTCAATGGGTGTTGTGGTTGAGTAATTCATAATTATGGAAAATAACTATAAGGCCATTGTTTTTGATTTTGGAAATGTAATAATCGATATTGATTTAAATCTTACCTATAAAAAGTTTGCTGAACTAACGTTTAAAAAACCGGAGAAAATAAAGGCTATTTTTGAAGAGAATAGCCTTTTTGAAAAATTTGAAACCGGGCATTTTGACGAGAATGAGTTTAGAGATGTAGTTAGACAAATATTAGGGTTTCCACTAAATGACAATGAAATAGATTTGGCATGGAATAGTCTCTTATTAGAAGTTCCTTCGCACAGGTTCGATTATTTAGAGCGTTTGCGAACCAAAATGCCCATCTATTTGCTGAGTAATACCAATAGCATCCATATTAAAAAGTGCAAAAGCTATTTCAGGCTTAAATTTGGTATTTCTGATTTTACACAGCTTTTTAGAGAGAGCTTTCTTTCTTATGAAATTGAGCTTTGGAAACCGGATTATAAAATTTATGATTACGTATTGAAATCTATAAAACTTGACGCTTCTGAGGTGCTTTTTTTAGATGACAATGCCGATAATATTCAAGCAGCGAGTGACTTGGGTATTCAAACTATCAAGATAAACCCACCCGAATGTTTCACTGACGTTCTCTCTAAAATATATTTAGATGTTTAAATCTCCTTATATCCACATTTGGCTGTTTTTATTGACCTTGCTCACAACCACTGTAGCAGGTGCCGAGTGGGTTTTTGGGAGGTCATTTTTCTTTCATCATGACTCCATGGGGTTTGAGGAGTTTAAACAAGGGTTTTATTTTTCTATACCCTTCTTAGCTTTTTTGACTACGCATGAGTTTGGTCATTATTTTATGGCAAAACTCCGTAAAATTGATGTTTCTCTTCCTTATTATATACCGGTTTGGCTGGTTGTTTTCACTACCATCGGTACGTTTGGTGCTTTTATTCGAATTAAAGAAAAAATAAAAACCAAGTTTGATTATTTCGATATTGGTATTGCTGGGCCTTTGGCTGGTTTTGTGGTAGCTTGTGTGGTTTTGGCATATGGTTTTTATGCACTACCCGGCGACGAATATATTTTTACTATTCACCCCGAATATGCCAATTTTAAAGGTAACTATAGAGATTATCTAAATACAGTTTCAAACTCAGGCGAAGTGGTGGTTTTGGGTAAAAGTTTACTCTATTCGTTTTTTGAAACCACTTTTGCTGATCCAAGTCGTATTCCTCATCCTTACGAATTAACGCATTATCCAATTATAGTGGCGGGTTTTTTGGGCTTGTTATTTACAAGCTTAAATCTTATTCCGATTGGTCAGCTAGACGGAGGTCATATACTTTTTGCACTAATCGGCAAAAAAGCTTTTGATATAGTGTCGCCTGTTTTATTGGTGATTTTGGTATTTTATTCGGGATTAGGCTTATTTAAAGTTGCCGAATTTTCGGTTTATCAAGAAGAACAAACTACCTTAATTTTAAACTTCGGTCTTTTCATTTACTTCAACTATCTCTGTTTTTCTAAAATATTTGATGATAAGCGGAATAACTGGATTTTAGCTCTTTTTGTGGTTTTCACCCAATTGCTACTCAGTAAGTTTTTTCCTACTATCGAAGGATATTCAGGATTTCTTGCATTTGGTTTCTTAATTGGTCGTATATTGGGCGTGTATCACCCACCTGTGGAAGACAACAAACCCTTAAATTTGACCCGGAAAATTCTTGGGTGGTTAGCACTGGTGATTTTTGTGCTATGTTTTTCGCCCAACCCCATAATATAATATGAACGCTATTTTTAAGTTTTTTTTCGATATCTCAGGCTGGAAAATCGAAGGTAATGTACCTACCCATCTTTCAAAGGCGGCTTTTGTGGTTTGTCCACACAATACGTGGAAAGATTTCTTTGTAGGATTGGGCCTTCGAGCAAAAATGGGAATGAATATTGGCTATATAGGAAAAGCTGAACTGTTTAAGCCTCCGTTTGGCTTTATTTTTAGGTGGCTCGGTGGCACTCCTGCTTACAGAACGAGCTCAAACAATATGGTAGATAGCTATGTGGCAGCTATTAAATCTAAAGATGAAATGCTGTTTGCCTTAGCTCCTGAAGGAACTCGTAAAAACGTGGATAAATTGCGTTCAGGTTTTTACTTTATGGCAAATGGGGCCCAAATCCCGATAGTGAGGGTTGGCTTTGATTTAAAAAGAAAAGTAGTGGTAATAGGCGAGCCTTTTATCCCCTCTGGCGATTTTGAGGCCGATATGCAGAAATATTTCGTTAACTTCTTTGATAAAATTCAAGGTCCGCAAAAAGACTGGATTAAAAATTATAAAGCGGGGAAATTTTAATTCAAGTTTTTTAACTTTCGTATCCTTCGCATTATCAGTTTCATATCAATTTTCATTACCTTTGTGCTTTATTTTTAAGGTATAATAAAAGAGCCAATTACGCAATTGAGTTTTTTTTAATTGTTGATATTTAATGAAAAAACAGACCAAGCTTATTCGTATTCAAACCGAAAAAACACAGTTTAGAGAGCATTCTACGCCTCTTTATATGACCAGTAGTTTTTGTTTTGAAGACGCCCAAATGGGAAAAGACTTATTTGACAATTCTCTTGAGGGAAATATTTATTCAAGATTTTCAAATCCTACGGTTCAGGAGTTTGTGGATAAAGTTTGCATGCTCGAAGAAATGGAAGACGGTATAGCTACCTCTACAGGTATGGCGGCAGTATATGCGGGTTTTGCTGCTCATCTTCAAAGCGGCGACCATATAGTTTCTTCAAAAGCTCTTTTTGGTTCTGCCCATCAGATTATTACGCAAATATTGCCCAAGTGGGGTATAAGCCATACCTATGTAAATGCCAGTGAGCCCAAAGAGGTTTGGGAAGCGGCTATCCAGCCAAATACCAAAATGATTTACCTTGAAACTCCCTCAAACCCAGGTTTGGAGTTAGTAGACATGGAAATGGCCGGTCAAATAGCCAAAGCTCATAATTTAATATACTTTGTAGACAATTGTTTTGCCACGCCTGTGCTTCAGGTGCCGGCTACGTATGGAGCCAACTTAGTGGTACATTCAGCTACAAAGTTTATGGACGGGCAAGGTCGTGTTTTAGGTGGAATAATAGTTGGTACTAAAGAGATGATAGAACCGGTAAGGTTTTTTTGTAGACAAACGGGTCCATCGCTTTCTCCATTTAATGCTTGGGTACTATCTAAAAGTCTTGAAACGCTTACGCTTCGTGTAGACAAACATTGCGAAAATGCCGAAAAACTTGCCTTGGCATTAGAAGGTCTGCCTGGCGTTAAAAAAGTAAATTATCCATTTTTGCCTTCGCATCCACAGTATGATCTTGCTAAAAAGCAAATGTCGGCTGGTGGAGCTTTGGTAACTATAGAGTTAGAAGGTGGATTTGAAAGAGTAATTAAGTTTACGAAACTTTTGACCATCCCATCTTTGACTTCAAATTTGGGCGATAGTAGAACCACTATTACAAATCCGGATACCACCACGCACGCTAAAGTCTCAAAGCAAGACAAAGAACTTTTGGGTATTTTTGAAGGGTCAATGCGTATTTCGGTAGGTTTAGAGGATATTGAGGATATAATCGAAGATTTTAAGCAAGCCATTAATGGTTCAAACTAATAATATTTGTCATAAATAAAAAAAGGAGCTTCGAGCTCCTTTTTTTATGGATTTAGTCTAGATACTTTCAATATTTTGAATTGTGTAAAACAAAAAAAAGGAGCAAAATACTCCTTTCGATATCTCTTATCAAAGACCTCTAATTACTTAGCAGATGCTAAATCTCCAATGGTAGAAGTTTTTCTTTTGAATTGTTTTGCGTAGTCAATTTTTAACCAAACATATGTAGCAAGTAACATTAAAAGTAGCACTGAAGTTACAGTTAAAGTAACTGGAGCAAAACCTTTCAAGTCAATCATTAATAAACCAGTAATTAGAATTAATACAGCACCGAAAAAGTGAAGTATGTTAAATAACCATCTGTAAGTTTGCTTGTCTATGCTATTTCTCATTTTGTTGTTCGTTTTATTAAGACAAATATAACATGCTTATTTTGTAATTGTCAAATAAATCAGAATATAATTTTGATTAAAATGAAAAAAAGAAGTTTATAAATGTGTTTAAATTAGAAGATTAAAGAAAAAAATTAGAATAGTACAATAAGTATTTTTGTCATTTTAGAAATAATTGTAGAAAATAGCTTTTATAGGTGTTCGTTTTTCTCTCTTTTCTCTAAAAAATGAGTTTTTTGTGTTTTTGTTAAGATATTTTGCAATTCTTGTATTATTCAAAATTTTATTTTGTTGGCTCAAATAGCTCATTTAAATAATCAAGGTAAGGTTTTAAAACTTTACAGTGTGTTAGCATTATTTCTGTAAAGTCTTTTTTTAGCACTTCTCCATTGGTAAATTTCTTAACAAAGAACATTTCTTTTTTTCTGAGTAATTCTATTTCAGGATGGTCTTTTGAGTATCCTTTAGGACTAGTTACTAACTCTTGCCCATGAACCTCCGGGAAATGATTTCTGAAATTATCAGAGTTTATGATATTTTTAAGTTCTTCGGGGTTATAGTCTATTTCTTGTCTAAATTTTCCTAAGTTTTCTGCAGTGGGCTGCCACATGCCACCGCCAAGCATGGTTTCGTTGTCTTGTAGTTGAATATAGAAGTCTATTTGTCCAGAACTCCTTCCACCTGGTCCAAAAGCCGCCGAAAAATAGGTTTTGTAAGGACTTTTGTCTTTCGAAAAACGAATGTCTCGGTTTATTCTGAAAATACAACTTTTTACATCTGTATATAATAGGTTTTCTTGAATGAGTTTCAGGCCTTCTAAAAGCTCGCTACAAAAATCCACGAAATTTGCTTTTTCATATTCGTACGTGTTTTTGTTATCATTAAACCATTCTCGGGTATTGTTTTTTTCTAAATTCCGTAAAAATTGAAATGTAGTTTCTTGTATCATCTTTTAATGCCTAATTTTGTAAAGATTAAATTTTCATCAAATATATGGCAAGAATCTTAACCGGCATACAAGCAAGCGGAAGACCTCACTTAGGAAATATTTTGGGGGCTATTGAGCCCGCAGTAGCGTTATCACAAAAAAAAGAAAACGAATCATTTCTGTTCATTGCAGATTTACATTCAATGACCACCATAAAAAACACCGAGGTTTTGGTTGAAAATACCAAAGCTGTTGCCTCTGCATGGCTAGCTTGTGGTTTTGATACGGATAGTAATTTTTTCTACCGTCAGTCTCGTTTGGCAGGTTTACATACGGAGTTACTTTGGTACTTATCATGCCTTACGCCTTATCCAATGCTTGCAAACGCACACTCATTTAAAGACAAGTCAGACAAGCTTTCGGATGTAAATGCGGGTCTATTTACTTATCCGGTGCTTCAGGCAGCTGACATTTTACTTTATCAGGCTAATTTGGTCCCAGTCGGAAAAGATCAAAAACAGCACCTCGAAATGTCCAAAGATATTGGGGCGGCGTTTAATCGTACTTATGGAGATTGTTTTGTATTACCAGAGCCTATGATTAATGAGTCGCTTATGGTGATTCCGGGTGTGGATGGAAATAAGATGTCAAAGTCGTATAATAACTATATTGATGTTTTTTTAGGTGAAAAAGAACTTTTGAAACAAGTAAAAAAAATAGTTACAGACGCTACGCCGCTCGAGGAGCCCAAAAATCCAGACACGTGTTTGGTGTTTAAATTGTATGCCCTTGTGGCCACTGAATCTCAAATTGCAGATTTAAGAAAAAAATATTTGGATGGCGGATATGGATATGGGCATGCTAAAAAAGACCTGTTTGATGTTTTATGGAATAAATATGAAAAGCAGCGTGAGGTATTTAATTTTTATATGAATAACAATGATGCCTTGGAAGAAAAGCTACTTATAGGTGAGAAAAAGGCTAGGGTAGTGGCTGAAGAGACGATTGCAAATGCTAGAAAATTATTGGGCTTTTCATAAATATTAACCTTGATAGAGTACTTTATAGATATCGACCAAAAGTTTTTTTTGTTCTTAAATGGTATTCATAGCCCATTTTGGGATAAAATCATGCTGTTGATTACCACTTCACGTACTTGGATACCTTTTTACCTGTTTTTAATTTATATTATTTTTAAAAATAACAAGGTGAAAACAGGTCTTTGGCTGGTGGTTGTTATCTTGATTTCGGTTGGCTTGGCTGACTTTGTGGCTTCAGGTATTATGAAACCCTTCTTTATGCGTTTGAGGCCGTGTTACGAACCTTTGGTTAGTATACAAATGCATATGGTCAAAGACTGTGGTGGGCAATTTGGTTTTGTTTCTTCTCATGCCTCTACTTCATTTGCTTTAGCTTTTAGTTTTACGGCTTTAATAAAAAAATACCGTTTGCTAAATGTTTTTTTGTGGATTTGGGCCTTTATTGTAGCATATAGTAGGATTTATGTGGGTGTGCATTATCCTTTAGATATATTTTTCGGAGCAATAATTGGGTGCTTTTTAAGTTATTTAGTTATATTTATCGCAAACAAATCTATTAACCAATTAAATATATATGAATAAGAAAGTATTTTTAGTATTATCACTTTTTGTATTAACCTTAGCCGCCAAAGCTCAATCTATAACGAGCGGAACTTGGTATAATGAAGAAAAAACAGCCCGCGTGCAATTTTACGAGCAAGGCAATAAAATCTATGGTAAAATAGTTTGGCTCAAAGATCCATTAAAAGATGGAAAACCTAGAACGGATGAATTTAATCCAAACGCAAAGCTAAAAAATAACCCACTTATGGGTCTTGTGTTTTTAAAAGGCTTTGAAAAAGATGGAGAAAATAAGTGGGAAGATGGAGAAATCTATGATCCTAAAAATGGGAAAACATACTCGAGTGAAATGACACTTGTAAATTCGAAACAATTAAACGTAAGGGGATATATAGGGATTTCCTTGATTGGAAGAACTTCAAAATTTACAAAAGCCGATTAACATCGGCTTTTGCCTTTTTTAGACCATAGCTTCAGATAAGATTATCTCCGAAGCCATCTTCAAAATATCTACTTCCTTCAAAATCATCGTCATCATTTCTGCTCTTTTTTGCAATTTTCTTTAATATCGCAATTTGACCGCTGTGGTATAAGTCGTGGTGAATAATACCGTGAATTAACGTATAGTATGTGTATTCACTTCCTGGCACTATCTCTTCTAAGAATGCATCGGTCTTAGATTCTAGTTCTTTGATTAGTTCATCTTGGCTGAGGGTCATTTCCATCATCAAGGTTTCAAGCTCAAACTGGTCTATTTTGTCAAAGTTTCCCCAGTTTTTCTTATCATCTTCAATATTGTAAGTAGAATCTCCTTGAAGACGCTTCAATACAAAGATTCTCCAACTTGTGATGTGATAAATTAATTCTGCAATAGTATGGGCATCCGCTACTTTAAAAGCGGCTTCTTTTGCCGATATACCTTTGGTGAGTTCTAAAACCGAAGGTCCATGCCATGCACCTCCATGAAATGAAGCATTTAATAAGTCCTTAATACGCTCTACTAATAAATTTTCAGTTGCTTTTTTTGCCATTTTTATAATAGTTTATTCCCAAATAACCCAAATCATTCCTAAGTGATAAGTGTCGTGTTGTATTATGCCATTCAATAGTTTATAGTAATCATAATATTCTCCAGGTACTTGTTTGGTTAACAAGTCGTCGTTGTATTTTTCAAGTTCGTCGAGCAACAAACCGTGATATTTCTTTAAGTCGTCTACTAATTTTGGAAAACATTCCGGAGTGGTTTCCGAGTCTTTTCCCCAATTATCATCCTCGGTTTCGAGGCTGTAGTGAATGTTGTCGTTTAGTTTTTCAAGAGCAAATTTTCTCCAAGCGGTAAGGTGGTAAACATGCTGGGTAATGGTTTGTTTTGAAAGTTGATGCTTTTGAGCTACTTTTTCAGCAGGAATACTGTTAAGGATCTCCATTACTGAAGGTCCATGCCAAGCATCTCCTCTAAATACAGTATCTAAATTTTCAGTTATTTTTTCTAATAAATTCATGTTTTCATAAATATTTACAAAAATGAGAAATATAAGGCATTTGAACTGCATGTTGAATGAAAAAATATCTTACCGCTATTTCACTCCTTATTTTATACTTCTCTTTTTTTTGTATTTCTATTTTCTATTATTTGGAAGAACAATTTAAAAGTTAAAGAGTTCTTATCGTTTTTCTAAATTAAATCATCGGTATTTTTTAACATAAAAGCATGTTCATGCCTTGTCATGCCTATTTTTGGGTAATAATCAACAGCTTTTGGTGCTGATAGTAAAATCAAATTAGCAGTAGGGAACGCAAGTTTTGACAATCGTATCAGTTCTTTGCCAATTCCTCGGTGTTGAAATTCTTCGTCCACAGCCAAATCAGATAAATAAGTACAATAAGCCCCGTCTGAGATACTTCTAGCCACACCTACCAATGTCTGATTGTGTCTTGCTGTATAAATTAACTGAGCCCCTGCGAGCATTTTCAAGAGTATATTCTCATCGTCAATGGGTCTTCTTTCTCCCAAAGTTGATTTTATTAAAACTTCTTTAAATTCTTCAACTGTTAGGTTTGGTTCAATTTGATAGCATATTTCAGACATAGTTTTTAAGCGGATATTAGTTCGTCTTTGTCATCCACGAAATTCACGAAAATTGCTGCTAAAATGAAACAAATACCGCCAAGAATCAAACTGTAAACTGTATTGTCATTAAAAAAGTACCTTACAAATAAACCTCCAACTAAGGCATTGAATATTTGAGGAATGGTTATGAATAGGTTGAAAATCCCCATATAAACCCCCATTTTGTTTGGAGCAATAGCTCCACCAAGTATTGCGTATGGCATGGCAAGTATACTTCCCCAAGCAATTCCTACGCCCACCATTGAAAATATTAAGTAGTTAGGGTTTGTAATAAAGTAGATTGAAATTAAACCAGCTGCACCACAAAGAAGCGAAAAAGCGTGGGTCTTTTTTCTGCCAATTGCTTTTGAGATTTTTGGAAGCAAAAATGCATAAACGGCCGATACGGCATTATAAACCCCAAAAATAATGCCTACCCAGTTGCTGGCTTCGTTAAATTTATCCGAAGAATTGTCAGTTGGGTCAAGTCCATAAATGTGCTGAGCTACGGCAGAAGTGGTATACACCCACATAGAAAACAACGCAAACCAAGAAAAGAACTGTACCAAGCCAAGTTGCTTCATGGTTTTGGGCATATTGACTATGTCATGCAGGATATTGGTTTTCTCTTCTATTACCGTTTCAGTTTCGAAAGACTTTAGCACTTCAGGGCTGTACTCAGGCGTAGTAGTAATGGTCCAAATAATAGTTACCAATAAAGTCACGCCTCCTATAATAAATGATAAAATAACATTCATGGGCACACTTCCTGCCTCAGCTGATTTGCTTATTCCAAACCATTCGGCCAAAATATAAGGTAGCCAAGAACCAATTACAGCACCTATTCCTATTAATACAGTTTGAATCGCAAAACCTTTGGTACGCTGGTCTGAGTTTAGTTTATCGCCAACTAAGGCCCTAAACGGCTCCATAGCTACATTAAACGATGCATCCATAATCATTAGGAAGCCTGCACCAACCCACAATGCTGGTAAATATGCAGTAAAACTTCCTGCATTTGGCATTAAGAAAAGTCCAATAGCTGCGAGTATGGCTCCCACTAGAAAAAACGGCCTTCTTCGTCCGAGTTTAGTCCAAGTATTGTCGCTCATTTTACCGATAATCGGTTGCACAATCATTCCGGTTAGTGGTGCTACTATCCAAAACCATGAAAGTTCATGCACGTCTGCTCCAAAATTCATTAAAATCCGACTTGCGTTACCGTTTTGAAGTGCGAACCCCATTTGGATTCCAAGAAATCCTAAACTCATATTCCAAATCGAGATATTGGATAAGTTTGGTTTTGAAGTACTACTTTGAGTACTCATTCCACCTGAATTGGCCATTTTTTTATATTTATAGGTTAAATTACTTTATTCTAAATATTCTAAAAGAGTTTGGATTTACTTCAAGCGGAAGTCCTTCATTCACGATTCCAGAAACCGAAATTTTGAATTTCTCATTTCCTTCAAACGCCTCTTCTGCGGTTAGTACTTTGTCAGATTTTTTGTTTAGAACTTCATTTAATACGCTTTCAGGAAGTTTTACCTTTAAAAAGGTATTGTTTTGTAAATCAAAATTATACACAAAAAGTAAGACTTCTTTCCCCGAAAACCTTAAATAACTGTAGCATTTAGTAGTGTCATATCCTTGAGATTCAAAATTTAGATATTGTAAATCATGGAAACCACCATTCTTTATAGCCTCTTGTTTTTGGGCAAACTTTAAAGTGGCCTCATAAAACGAACGTATTTTCAGCTCCTCATTGCTTAAATTTTTAACATTAAATTCTCCACCTTTTATCCAGTTTTGTAATTCGGGTAATCCCCAATAATCAAAAATAGTAGTTCTACCGTCATTTCCTTGGAATCCTTCTGCCATTACTGGTTTCACACCTAATTCCTGTCCATAATAAACCATAATGGGGCCCGTATGTAAGGTAGCGGAAAGCATCATTGCCGCAAAAGCACTTTCTGGTGTTTTACCAAAAGGTTCTGAAGCTATTCTTTGTTCGTCGTGGTTTTCTAAAAAACGAAGCATGTGATTACTGAAATCTCCCGATTCATTTTGCCAAACCCTTGAGATATCCATCGCATTTCCATGTCCTTCTATTAGTCTTCTAAGTGCATCATAGAGGCCAACTTTATCGTACAAGTAGTCAAATTTTCCATTAAATATATAATTTCTGTATTCGGCAGGATTATAAACTTCGGCAATAAATATCACTTCGGGATACTTAGCCTTTACTTTCGGAATGGCGTAAGCCCAAAACTCTACGGGCACCATTTCGGCCATGTCACACCTAAAACCATCCACACCTTTTGCGGACCAAAACAACAAGATGTCCGTCATTTTCTTCCAAGTGTCTGGCAAAGGCTCAAAGACTTTGTTTTTGCCATTTAAATAATCGACTCCATAATTTAGTTTTATAGTTTCAAACCAGTCATTAATACTTGGATTGGCATTGAAAACATCATTTCCAGTAGCCTTTGCCGGTGTTTCGATATATTCCCCCTCAAAACTTATGGGCACTTTTACACCCTCTGGTATTTTAAAACTTGAGTTTGCTATGTAGTAAAAGTTATTTTGATTTTGAAAAGAACCGTCTTTTTGGTCTTTTGCCCCAAAGTCTTTAACACCTTTTGGCTTAGCATCAGAATTGTATTCTCTCGCTACATGATTCGGAATGAAATCAATGAGCACTTTCATTTTTTGTTTGTGCGTACGCTCCAGTAAAGCCTCAAATTCCGCCATTCGGTTTTCCACATTTACGGCATAATCAGGATTTACATCATAATAGTCTTTGATGGCGTATGGAGAGCCCGCTATTCCTTTCACAGTTTCTGGATGGTCTTTTTTTATTCCAAAAGCCGAGTAGTCGGTCATGGTGGCGTGTTCTATTACGCCGGTGTACCACACATGGGTAATTCCCAATGACTTTATAGACTTTAGAGCGGCATTGTTGATATCATTAAACTTGGTAACTCCGTTTTCTTCCTTAGTACCATTAAACTTATTAGTGGTGTTTTGGTTGGCGAAAATTCGGGTAAATAATTGATAAATTGCAATTTTGTCCTCTTTGGTTTTTTGAGCTTGGCTTTTGTTCATTACTAAAGTTATAGATAAAATAATAAGAAGAATCTTATTCATAGGTTTAAAGTATAGGTTTTCAAAGGTAAATAGGTTTTTTTTATGAAAAAACACTCTTAATGCTTTATTTTGTATCAATAAATACTTTAAACCTAATGAAACTTCCTTTACGTATTTTGGGTGTACTGTTTGTATACCTTAGCTTAAGCTCATTTGCTTTTTGTCAAAACATTGAAATCCAAAGACTTGAGCCAAGTCACTGGTACATTGGCATGAATGGTGGTAAACTCCAATTGTTAGTCTACGGTCCTAATATTTCTAAATCTGATGTTAGACTAAAAAAATACAAAGGAGTAAAGCTTTCAAAAATTAACAAAGTTGAAAACCCCAATTACCTATTTTTAGACCTCACTATTAGTTCTAAAACTAAGCCAGGAAACATAAATCTAATATTTTCTAATGACAAAGGGGCCTTTGAGCAACCTTTTGAAATCAAAGAAAAATCAGGATATCAAACCGCTGGGGTAAATTCGAGTGATTTTATATACTTGCTAATGCCAGACAGGTTTGCGAATGGAGACCCTTCAAATGATAAGTTTGATGATATGGCGGACCCAAATTCGGATAGGAAAAACCCATGGCAAAGACACGGTGGCGATTTAAAAGGCATTCAGAATCATTTAGATTATTTCAAAGAATTAGGAGTTACAGCTCTTTGGCTTAATCCGGTTTTAGAAAATAACCAGCCACTAACGGATGAGGGAGGTCAAATGAGAAGTGCGTACCACGGTTATGGAATCACAAACCACTATGAAGTAGACAAACGTTTAGGTGGCAATAAAGCATACCTAGATTTAGTAGAAGAGTCGCATAAGAATAATTTAAAAATCATTCACGACGCAGTATATAATCATGTTGGGGTTAATCATTGGATTTTAAAAGATTTACCTATGAAATCGTGGTTAAATCAATGGGACTCCTACACCAATACTTCGTATAAAGACCAGCCTTTACTTGATCCTCATGCTTCAGCATACGATTATAAGATGGTTCAAAACGGATGGTTTGTGCCATTTTTGCCAGACTTAAACCAGCAAAACGAATACGTGGCCAATTATTTAATCCAAAATGCACTTTGGCTTACCGAGTATTTTAAATTGGATGCTTGGCGAATAGATACTTATATATATAACGATTTGGAGTTTATGAATCGTTGTAATCAAGCCATTTTAGATGAATATCCAAACATTCATATTTTTGGAGAATCGTGGGTTAATTCTGTGCCAAATCAAGCTTATTTTACAAGAAACAAGCTTGAGGTTCCTTTTAAGTGTAATCAGCCCGGCACTGTAGATTTTCAGTTAGAATTTGCAATGAACGCCGCTTTAAATGAAAGTTATGGTTGGAATGAAGGTGTTCAAAAACTATATCAGGTACTTGGTCAGGATTATTTATACGAAGACGCAAGTAAGTTGGTGACGTTTTTGGATAATCATGATATGGACCGGTATTATTCTGTAATTGGCGAAGATTTTGATAATTATAAAATGGGTTTGGCTTGGCTTTTGACGACAAGAGGTATTCCTCAGTTGTATTACGGAACTGAGTTTTTGATGAAAAACTTTAAAAACCCGACTGATGCTGAGGTCAGAAAAGACTTTCCAGGTGGTTTTGAAGGAGATTCAGTAAACAAGTTTGTTGCCGCAGGCAGAACAGAAAAAGAGAATGAAGCCTTTAATTTCGTTAAAAAAGTAGCTAATTTTAGAAAAAACTCAGAAGCTATAAAATTTGGAAAGCTTGTACAGTTTTTACCATTTGATGAAGGTGTTTATGTATATTTCAGAATATCGGATAAAGAAGTGGTTATGGTGGCTGCAAATACCTCGAAAGTTGACAAAACGATTAATTTGGATAGATTTAGCGAAATTATTGGTAATAGCCTGTCTGGTACAGAAATCGTTAAAAATATAGAATTTAAAGAAGCCAAAGAACTAAAAATAAGAACCAAAGAAACATTTATAATTAACCTAAAAAAATGATAAACGCATTTTTATTTGACTTAGATGGTGTCATTGTAGACACTGCAGTATATCACTTTCAAGCTTGGAGAAAGTTGAGCCAAACCCTTGGGTTTGATATAGACCATGAATTTAATGAAACTTTAAAAGGCATAAGTAGGGTAGATTCATTAAACAGAATTCTTGAGAAAGGAGGAGTTGAACTCAGCGATGAGAAAAAGAATGAGCTAGCGGCTCTAAAGAATGTTTGGTATTTGGAGTTTGTGAATCAAATGACCGAGAAAGACATCCTGCCTGGGGTTTTAGATTTTTTAGAAAATACAAGAAATGCAGGTATTAAAATAGCCTTGGGTTCGGCAAGTAAAAACGCTGGAATTATTTTAGAGAAAATAAATTTGATGCACTTTTTTGATGCAATAGTAGATGGAAATAAGGTTTCTAAAAGCAAACCACACCCGGAGGTGTTTTTAAATGGTGCTACAGCCTTAAATGTTGAGCCAGAAACTTGCTTGGTTTTTGAAGATGCATTTGCAGGAATAGAAGCTGCTCACGCAGCCAATATGAAAGCAGTTGGAATTGGTAAATCAGATGCTTTGCCAAATGCCGATATTATTTTTGAAAACTTAGTGGGGATTGACCCCAAAGAATTGATAGCCAAATTGTAATACTTTATCCTTTTTTTATAAATACAAAATCAATGAAAGATTATTTAGTGCACGACGAATGGTGCGTTATAGAAGACAAATTTCATAGCGAACATAACGAAATTACCGAAAGCTTAATGAGCCTTGGAAACGGCCGTATGGGTCAGCGTGGTAATTTTGAAGAGAACTATTCAGGTAAAAGCTTGCAAGGTAACTACGTAGCAGGCGTATGGTTTCCTGACAAAACACGAGTGGGTTGGTGGAAAAACGGCTATCCGGACTATTTTGCCAAAGTAATAAATGCCTGTGATTGGACAAGTGTAGAAATTAATGTGGAAGGAGAGGAGTTCGATTTGGCGAAGGTCAAAATTTTGAACTTCAGAAGAGTACTTAATATGAAAGAAGGTACACTTAGCCGCGAATGCGAGGTGGAGTTTCCATCTGGAAATATTGTAAAAGTAACTTCACTAAGGTTTTGTAGCATGGCTCATGACGAGTCTGGGGCACTTAAAATGACGATTACACCGGTTAACTTTTCGGGTGAAATATGCATAAAGCCGGCTTTGGATGGCGACGTGAAAAACAAAGATGCAAACCACGGAGAAGTGTTTTGGAACGAATTAGCCAAAGAAAGTACTTTTGGCGAGGCATATTTGACCATGGAAACTAAAAAATCTACTTGGGAGAGCGTGCCTACTTTTCAGGTTTGTACGGGTATGAAGTATGAAGTTATAAAAAATGGGCTACCTGAAGAAGTAACAGCTTTGCCTCTAAAAGCAGAGAAGTTTATCGGTGCTGAAATCAAATCGCATGTGATTTTGGGAGAAACCCTTACCTTAATCAAATATGCAGTAAATATTTCTTCTGAAAACTACGCCACCTCACTATTAACCAAAGAGGCTAAAAATTATATTAAAAACATTTCTGAAATTGGTTTTGAAAAGATGCTTACCCTTCATAAAGAAGTTTGGGCCGAAAAATGGAACAGAAATGACATAAAAATAGAAGGTGACAAAGCTGCTCAGCAAGGTATTAGATTCAACATATTTCACTTGCAGCAAACCTATACGGGCAAAGATGCTAGACTAAATATTGGACCTAAAGGATTTACAGGAGAAAAGTATGGGGGTGTAACCTATTGGGATACAGAAGCCTATTGCTTGCCTTTTTACTTGTCAGTAGCTGAGCCAGAAGTTTCTCGCAATCTGTTGGTATACAGACATAATCATTTGCAAAAAGCCATAGAAAATGCTCAAAAGCTCGGATTTAGCAACGGTGCAGCTTTATATCCGATGGTAACCATGAATGGTGAAGAATGCCATAATGAGTGGGAAATTACGTTTGAAGAAATTCACCGAAACGGTGCAATAGCCTATGCAATCTTTGATTATATAAACTACACTGGAGATAAAAACTACCTAAATGAGTTTGGGCTGGATGTATTGATTTCTATTTCGAGGTTCTGGGCACAAAGGGTAAATTGGTCAGCAAACTTGAATAAGTATGTGATGCTTGGCGTAACAGGTCCAAACGAGTACGAAAACAATGTAAATAATAATTTTTATACCAACTATTTGGCGGTTTGGACGTTAAAATATACGTTAGAGTCTATCCAATATTGTAAAGAAAACGCAAGTAGATTTGCCGAAATTTCGAACAAATTAAGTTTTGATTTTGAGGAAGAAACAAAGCTATGGAACGATATTATTGAAAAAATGTACTTTCCGTATGATTCAGAAAGAGGCGTTTATTTACAGCAAGATGGTTTTTTAGACAAAGAGTTGCTTTCTGTTGATCAGATTACCGAACATAGACCTATCAACCAAAAATGGTCGTGGGATAGAATATTACGTTCGTGTTTTATAAAGCAAGCGGATGTTTTGCAAGGTTTTTACTTTTTCGAAAATGACTTTGATCTCGACGCCCACAGAAGAAACTTTGATTTTTATGAGCCAATGACCGTTCATGAATCATCGCTTTCGCCATGTGTGCATACTATTTTGGCTTGCAAATTAGATAAAATCGAGAAGGCATACGAAATGTATGTGCGTACGGCCAGACTTGATCTCGACGATTATAATAACGACACTGAAGATGGGTTACACATTACTTCTATGGCAGGAACTTGGATGTCTGTAGTGAAGGGTTTTGGTGGAATGCGAGTAGAAGATACTCAACTTCATTTAAACCCGAAATTGCCTGCAAATTGGGAGGGACTAGCATTTAGAATAGGTATAAACGGTGTTTTATTAGAAGTAAAAGTAAATAAAAGTGGGGTTTCACTTGAAAACTTGAGCGACAAAGATACCGAAATTAAGCTTTACGATTCTATGGTAAGTGTAAAAGCATATAGCAGTTATCAAAATTATTAATAAATAGAAATGGCCTCATTTATTGAGGTCATTTTTTTGTATTTATATAGAAAATGAGTTCAAATAAAAAGAATTGGATAAAGGTTAAAACAGAAGTTGCTTACGAAAACCCATGGATAAAAGTTGAGCACCACGATGTGATTAATCCATCTGGAGGAGAAGGGATTTATGGTCAAGTTAACTTTAAAAACATTGCAACGGGCATTATTCCGCTCGATAAGGATGGTTTTACCTGGTTAATTGGTCAGCACAGATTTCCATTAGATGAATATTCGTGGGAAATACCAGAGGGTGGTTGTCCGTTTACAGAGGATGTTTTGGTTGCTGCCAAAAGAGAATTACAAGAAGAGGCGGGCATTTTGGCAAAAAAATGGACGATGATTTCGAAGATTCATACTTCTAATTCTGTTTGTAATGAGGTAGGGTTTATCTTTTTGGCCGAAGACTTAGAATTTACAGAAGCTAAACCCGAAGAAACTGAAGACCTTCAAGTAAAGAAAGTACACATCAAAGACGCCATAAAAATGGTGATGGAAAACAAAATAACGGACTCAATATCTGTAGCAGGTTTGCTAAAAGTAGGGGTATTGAAAAAACTCTTTTAAACTAAAAGAGTTTTTTCAAAAATATAACTTTCCCATTCTGCTTGGCGAGCACCTTTTAACACACGAGGAAACTTGTTTTGCCCACCTACTTTTCCTTTAGATTTCATATAGTCTAAAAATGAAGCAGTAGGCAATACTTTGCAGAATACGTTTTTTAGTGCATGTCTACGCTCCACGGCATAATCGTCGTTTAGTTCATGGAGTTTTTTATCGATAAACCTTCCTAGTTCGTTTTCGTCAATCTCATCATCAGTGCCGATGTACCATTGATGTGCAAAAAGCGGCGAATGTGGGATTCCCGTCACAGTAAACTCTTTAATCGTAATATTAAAATGCTTAGACGCTGCATCTACAGCATTATTAAGGTTATCTACCGAAATGTGCTCGCCACAAAGGCTAAGGAATTGTTTGGTTCTACCCGTAATTTTGATCTCACATTTAGCCACATCTGTAAACTTAACGGTATCTCCAATAAGGTACCTCCAAGCACCCGAGCAAGTCGATATTAATAGGGCATAATCTACATCAGGTTCTACTTCAGTTATTAATAGGGTTTGGGCGTCTTGCTTAATATCTCCGTTTTCATCAAAATTATCTTCGTTAAAAGGTACAAATTCAAAGAAAATTCCATTGTTTAGAATTAATTGAAGGTTTGCATTAGGTCTTGCCTGATACGCAATAAAACCTTCAGAAGCCAAATATGTTTCTATGTAAATCATGGGTTTTCCCATCAATTTTTCAAAACCGTTTTTATAGGGTTCAAAAGAAACTCCTCCCCAGCCATAAACTGATAAGTTTGGCCATATTTCGTGAATATTCTTCAAGTTATATTTCTCAATAACGCGTTCGCACAATATTTGAATCCAAGCAGGTACACCAGCCAAAAAGCCAATATCCCAATTTGGAGCATTATTTGTGATTTCTTGAAGTTTTTGTTCCCAATCTTTAACCTGAGCTATTTCTCTGCCTGGTTTAAAGAAGTTTTCAAACCAAAAAGGTATGTTTCCTGTGGTTATTCCACTTAGGTCGCCCTCAAATCTGCCTTCGGATTCGGCAAGTTGTGTACTGCCGCCGAGCATTAAGTAGCTTTTGTCAAACAAGTTTTCTGGTAAATTGTCATAATTGCCCAATGCTATTATTTGATTTACTCCTGCTCGGTTTATAGCTTTTATCATTTCCTTAGAAACCGGAATATGCTTCGAAGGACTTCCTGATGTTCCAGAACTTAAAGCAAAATACTTGATTTTACCGGGCCAGCAGATGTTTTCTTCGCCTTTGTGGCATCTTTGCCACCATTGCTCATATAAGGAATTATAATCGAAAATTGGTACATTTTCTTTAAATGCCGAAAAACGATTGTTGCCCTTTTCAAAAAGTAATTGATTCAAAATATCATCAAAACCATAGGCTTCACCAAACTTGGTAGACCTAGCTTTAGTCAACAGTTTTATTAGAACTCTTTTTTGCTGATTTTGGGGTTTTGTTATATTTAATTTCTTAATTCTACTGGTAATTTTCACACTACCTTTGAGAACATTACTAAGTACTGCCATATCTATTAATTATTTAGAAAATAAGAACGTATGTATGCCTTACAATTAGTTTAAATCCCACTTCATAATTGTTTCTAATGCCTCATAGTCAGTTAAATCATATTTACAAGGTACCACAGTTACAAAGTTTTGATCTAACTGAGCTATATCGTTATCCATAGATTCGGGCTCTCGATTTACAAATGCTCCTCCCATCCAAAAATACGGCCTTCCGTGGGGGTCTTTTCTCGAATCAAATTCTTCTTTCCAGTAGCCATTAGTTTGGCGTGTTACTTTTATCCCAGCCAAAGGTTTATCAGAAACCGCTGGAAAATTAACGTTCAGTGCCACATGTTTAGGTAAACCCTTAGCTAACACCTCTTTAACTATTTTTTGAATAAACGGTCTTGTGTGTTCAAAATCAGCATCGTATCTAAAATCATTTAATGAAAACCCTACTGCAGGGATGCCTTCTATGGCACCTTCTATGGCTGCTGACATTGTACCAGAGTATATTACAGAGATCGATGCATTGTTTCCATGGTTAATGCCACTTACCACAAGGTCTATGGTTTTTCCTTTTAATAGTTCATGTTTTGCTAATTTTACACAATCAGCGGGCGTGCCTGAGCATTCGTAAGATTGGATATCACCAAAAATAGGCGATTTTTTAATATGAATGGTAGAGTCTACGGTTATGGCATGCCCCATTCCTGAGTTTGGACTATCAGGAGCTACAACAAATACTTCCCCGATTTTTTCCATTTCTTCTATTAAAACCCGTATGCCTTTCGAAGTTATACCGTCATCGTTTGTTACTACTATAAGTGGTTTGCTCATTATTTATATTTAAGTAATAGTTTTTAGTGTTATTCACAAAGTCCGAGATTTTCAACAATCTCAAGTTTTTTAGTATTTAATCGGGTTTTAAAAGCTAAGTCAGGTCTATATCCGTCTTTGGGTTTAGAATAAGCACCCGTTCCATCATAAGGACGCTTTTTTGGGTGCACTTTACATGCTGTGGAGCATGCTCCTTCATATTCGGTGCCACATGCCTCACAAATAGCCAAGTGTGCATTACAAACGGGATTTGAGCAGTTTACCATTCTGTCAGAAGGGGTTTCGCAAATATGGCATTTTGAAATCACTTCTGGGTTAACTTTATTTACATCAGTAGTAACTCTTCCATCAAAAACGTAGCATTTCCCGTCAAAATTTTCGCCACCTACTTCAAGTCCGTATTTGATGATACCGCCATGTAATTGATACACATCGGTAAAACCTTGATCTAATAAATACGCACTTGCTTTTTCGCATTTGATCCCACCTGTGCAGTAGGTTACTATAGTTTTATCTTTTAAATGGGCTATTTCAGATACGTGTTTGGGTAAATCTCTCAGGTTTTCCATATCAAAGGTAACAGCACCTTTAAACTTGCCAACCGCATGTTCATAATTTGACCGCATGTCTACCAAAACTACATTTGGGTCATTGAGCATCTCTTTCAGCTGTTGCGGCTCAAGATGCTTACCTGTTTTTACCAAAGGGTCTACTGGTAACTCCGAATGCACGATTTCTTTCTTTATTTTAACATAAAGTTTATTAAATGCTACTTTGTCATAGGTTTCTACTTTAAAGTCTATCGATTGAAATCTAGGGTCAGATTTTACCCATTTCATGTAATTTTCACATGCTTCTACCGTTCCCGAAACGGTTCCATTTAGACCTTCTGGAGAGATAATTATTCTTCCTAACAGATTGTTTTTAACACAATATTCGTGATGGATGTCTCTGTATTCTAGGACATTATCAATTGGGCTATAGATGTAATATAAGAGTACTGAGTATGCGTTCATTTTTGTAAGAAGTATTTTTGAAAACAAAACCTATTAAGGATTAAGTTCATTGCTTTTTTTAGATTCGATTTAAAGCCTACTTTATAACTTTCGTGCAAAATTACGAAACCTGCTAAATAAAATTGTGTTTTTTGCTTCAATATCTACTATTTTTGCCCAATTAAATAAAAAAAAACAAGCATGCACATCGCCATCACGGGCAACATAGGAGCAGGGAAAACCACTTTAGCCGAAAAACTAGCCGCTTACTATGGTTGGGAGGTATTTTACGAAGCAGTAGATGGTAACCCTTATTTGGCTCCTTTTTATGACGATATGGAGCAATGGTCGTTTCACCTCCAAATTTATTTTCTTAACAGCAGATTTGAGCAAGTTCTCAAAATTCAGGAGCAGCAAGAGCTCACTATTATCCAAGATCGTACTATCTATGAAGATGCGTATATATTCGCAAAAAACTTGTATGAGAGTGGAAAAATGAATGAAATAGACTTTAATACCTATCATAGTTTGTTCAATACTATCATGAAAGCTATTTCGCCGCCAGACCTAATGATATATTTAAAAGCGGATGTAAATAAACTGGTTAAGCAAATAAAACTTAGAAATAGAGGCTTTGAGCAAAATATAGATCCGCAGTATTTGGTGAGCCTTAATGGTCTTTATGAAGACTTTAAAAATCAATATAACCACGGTAAGTTCATTGAGATTGATGTCAACGATATTGACTTCGTTAAAAACCCCGAAGACTTTGATTTTATAAGAAATACCCTTGAAAAGCAGGTAAACATAGGGAAGCAATTGAAGATTTAACTTTATTTATAATTTTAAATTACAATGCTTTGAATCGAATTTTGTTATTTTGACGTAGAATTTAAAAATTATCCCAAACAATAAACACATATATAACTGATTAATAAAAATTTATGAAATTTAAAAGTTTAAACAACATTGGAGGCTGGCTCGCTTTCTTAATTGCTTTGGTGACCTACACGCTCACAGTAGAACCTACGGCAAGTTTCTGGGACTGTGGCGAGTTTATTGCTTGTGCATACAAACTTGAAGTACCTCACCCATCAGGTGCACCATTTTTCTTACTTATTGGTAGAATAGCCTCTCTTTTTGCAGGTTCTGATGTTACCAAAGTGGCTTTAATGGTCAATATGGTTTCAGTACTTGCAAGTGCTTTTACCATTCTATTTATGTTTTGGACCATCACTTTGGTAGCCAGAAAAATAGTAAAAGTTAAAGATGAAAACCTTGAATTAGCGGATACCATTAAAATTTTGGGAGCTGCTATGGTGGGTTCTTTGGTATATACTTTTTCAGATTCATTCTGGTTTTCGGCAGTCGAAGCTGAGGTTTATGGTATGTCATCGTTTTTTACTGCAATAGTAGTTTGGGCGGCGTTCAGATGGGAAGTCATCGAAGACGGAGCAGCTCAAAATAAATGGTTGATTTTCATAGCATACTTAGTAGGTCTTTCTATAGGGGTCCATTTATTAAACTTGGTAGCTTTACCAGCTTTGGCACTTTTATATTATTTCAAAAAATCAAAAAATATTACTTTCAAAGGTGGCTTTATTGCCTTTTTGGGAGGCTTAGTGGTATTGGGAATTATCATGGTGGGCCTTATTACTGGACTTCCTACGCTTGGTTTTGGTTTTGATAAACTGTTCGTAAATACATTTGGATTGCCATTCTCATCAGGTATGATATTCTTTGTAATTTTACTTATCGGTGCATTGGTTTATGGTATTTATTATTCTCAAAAACATCAGAAAGAAGTTTTAAACACGGTTTTATTATCGTTTGCTTTCGTTCTTATTGGTTATTCTACATACACAATCGCGTTGATTCGTTCTAACTACAATCCACCGATTAACGAGAACAACCCGAGTAATGTAATGAACTTTACTTACTATCTTAAAAGAGAGCAGTACGGAAGTAGACCGTTGCTTTATGGTCCGATTTATACCGCTCAGCTTACTGCGATAAATAAAGGAGAGCCTAACTATAAAATAGGTCCAAATAGCTACGAAATATACGATTACAGCCCTGAGTATGTGTGGGACAATGCCGGCAAAATGTTGTTACCAAGGGTTTGGTCGCAAGATCCGAATCATATTTCGCTTTACAGAAGCAAACTTAATATTGCTGAAGGCCAAAGACCTAGTTTAGGCGATAACCTTTCGTTTATGTTTTCACATCAGTTTGGGCATATGTATTGGAGGTATTTCATCTGGAATTTCTGGGGAAGAGCCTCAGATATAGAAGGGGCAAAGGCCACTAATATTTTCGAAAAAACTTCTGACCTGCCGCAATTATACGCTTCAAACAAAGGAAGAACAAACTACTATGGTTTGCCTATTATTTTAGGAATCTTAGGTTTGTTTTATCTATACATGAAAAGCGAAAGAGATGCATTTGTAATGTTCTTGCTGTTTTTCTTCACGGGTTTAGGTTTGGTGATTTACCTTAACTCTCCTCCAATAGAACCGCGTGAAAGAGACTACATTTATGTGGGATCCTTTTATTTCTTTGCCATGTGGGTTGGTTTGGGTGTTATGGCTCTGACAGACTATGTGTTTAAGTTTATTAAAAACAATACCGTAAATTCTGCATTGGCTACCGCTTTAGGTTTAATAGTTCCCATAATAATGGCCAAACAAGCTTGGGCGGGTCATGACAGATCAGAAAGAGTTCACCAAATGGACTTTGCCAAAAACTTGCTTAACTCTTGCGATAAAGACGCCATATTATTTACTGGTGGAGATAACGATACCTTCCCACTTTGGTATGTTCAAGAAGTGGAAGGGTTCAGAACTGACGTAAGAGTATGTAATTTGAGCTTGTTGGGTACCGAATGGTATATCGACCAAATGAAACGTAAAACCTACGAGTCTAGTCCTTTGCCGATTTCATTTGATATGAATTCTTATAACAAAGGGATAAACGATCAAATTCCTTTTGTTAAAAATCCAAATCCTCAAGTACAGGCAGGTATTAACTTAAAAGAGTACTTGAATTTGGTTAGAAAAAATGATCCTGCTATTCAGATGCAAGTGAGTTCGGGTGATATGATTAATGTCTTACCTTCAGCTAACTTCTATTTGGATATGGATGCTGAGGCAGTAAGCAAAATGTCTTACATTCCCGAGCAATATAAGCCATTAATAAAAAATAGATTTGAGTGGAATTTTGGAGAGCGTGATATCTTGAAAAATGACCTTTTGGTTTTAGATATAATTGCACAAAATGACTGGAAGAGACCAATTTATTTCTCTGGCACGTTGTCTCCAAGTTCATATATGAACCTCAAAGAATACTGCCAATTAGAAGGCTATGCGTACAGATTGATGCCGTTTAAAGTAGAAGGAGCAAGAGATGGTTTTGCTAATACGGACTTAATGAAAGACAGATTGTTGAATAAAATGTCTTGGACCGGTTTAGATAATGCAAATATCTACTATGATAGCGAAACTTACCTTAAAGTACCTATTATAACAGCTCGTTTTGCGTTTATTCGTTTAGCTGATCAGTTAGTTAGAGAAGGTAAAAAAGAAGAAGCAGAAGCTATTTTGGACAAATCTTTGGCACTAATGCCTGACAAGTCGATACCATTTGATCAATTGGTTGCTAACTATCCGATTTTCTATTATGAAATAGGAAATAAAGAAAAAGCCAAGGCGATTTCGGAAGTGATAGTAAACAGAGCAGATGAAGAATTGAAGTATTTTATAAAGAAAAATAAAGTTCAAGGTGATAAGCAGTGGGGTGATAGAAACATAGAAAATATCATTCAGTCTGACATGAGGCTTATTCAGTTGTTATACACAGCTGCTGAGCAACATGACAAACCTTTGGCCGAAAAATATAAGAAGATTTATGAAGACCATATGGCTCAACTAAGATAAGTCGTTAAATTTTCGCAAAAAGCCCCTTTAAAATTTTTTAAAGGGGCTTTTTTTTTACTTTTGCAATAATGTTGCAAAAAGGAAACAAATTGAAAACTAAAATAATACTTCTCATCGTTTTTTCTATTTTTCAAAATATCGCATTCGCTCAAAAAACGAATTGTGGATGTTTCGTGAAAGGAATAATCAAAGACAATACTTCTAAAGAAGGGATTCCGGGTGCATTAATATTGATACCAGAACAAAATAAGGCTATTTTTTCTGATGAAAATGGAAATTATAAAATCACCGGATTGTGTGAGGGTAAGTTTAAAATGAAGGTTACGATATTGGGTTATTCTGAACAAATCATAGATATTGACCTTACGCATGAAACAGAACATGATTTTTCTTTAAATGAAAATCAATTGCACCTCAAAGAAGTAAATGTTACAGCTAAAAAAATAGAGAGCATAGGCGACAAGAAAGAAGAACTATCTGATAAAGCGATATTTAGTAAGTCAGGCGAATCTTTGGCATCTAGCCTTAGTCAAATAAATGGACTCACGATGCTCCAAAACGGAGCTACTATTTCTAAGCCTGTTATTCATGGTTTACATTCCAATAGGATTTTGATTTTGAACAACGGCGTTAGACACGAAGGGCAACAATGGGGAAACGAGCATGCTCCTGAGATTGACCCATTTATGGCCAAAAAAGTAAGTGTAATAAAAGGTGCCAAAGGCGTTAGGTATGGCTCAGATGCAATAGGCGGTGTCATAATGGTAGAAAGTAATCCTTTGGCTCCCAAAGACAGTATTTCAACTGAAATAAATCAAACCATTATGACTAATGGTCGCAATGTTGCCCTTTCGGCAATTGTAGAAGGTGGTTTAGGCAATAAAATTGGTTGGAGAGCCCAAATGACCGGTAAAAAGGCAGGAAACTTGTCTACACCTAACTATAATTTAGCCAATACCGGTTTTCAGGAATTTAATTTTTCTTTAGAAATGGCGGTAATTCTCAACAGAATAGAACATAAAATTTTGTTTTCACAAGTAAACTCTAAAATTGGGATTTTTTCAGGTTCTCATATTGGCAATACCACCGATCTTAAAAAAGCCATTGAAGCAGAACGCCCATTGAGTATTTATACTCCGGAAGCATTTACCTACGAAATTGGCCGGCCTTACCAAGATATTCAACATAATTTGACTTCTTACAAAGGGAAATTAAGGCTAAAAAACAATTCTTCACTTGAAGCCAAGTTGGGTTATCAATACAATTTCAGGTCTGAAGTAGATGTTTTGCGTGGGGATAGAAACACCTCCCAAGTATTTAAGATTCACTCAGAAACCTACGAGTTGCTTTATAATCACTTGCCTATTTTCGATAGAATAACGGGCTATGTTGGCTCTAATGGACTTGTTCAACAAAATATAGCCACAGGAACTATCCTCAATCCCATACGCTCTAAAGTTCTTATCCCTAATTTTTCAAATTTCACAAATGGGGTATTTTTGGTTGAAAGACTTTTAAATTCTTGGGGAGACTTTGAGTTTGGTGTTAGAATAGACTATCGAAAACTTTCAGTTTACAGGCTTTTAAGTCCGAATGAAATAAAAAACAACGTTAAAGAAAACTTTAACTTTTCAGGCTCTTTAGGTTTTGAAAAAACACTGAGCAAATCCACTAAAATAACATACAATATAGCCACGGCTTGGAAACCACCAACAGTAAACGAACTATACAGCGACGGAGTGCACCACGGTGCAGCTAGTTATGAAGTCGGTGACGAAAACTTGACGATAGAAAAAGCTCTAAACAATAGTTTGGGTTTAGCTTTTAATCATAAAATGATAGATGTTGACTTACAATTTTACTTAAATAGAATTAATAATTATATCTACGCAGCTCCTACAGGACTAAGTGTTTTGAGTGTTCGAGGTGCATTTCCTGAGTTTAGATATACCCAGACAAACGCTCTGTTTTCAGGAGTAGATTATAGCCAATCGTTACATTTTAACAGGTTTATTACGCTTAATAGCCAAGTTTCTCTACTTAGAGCAAATGATTTAGTTTTTAAACAACCTTTGATTTTTATACCTGCCAATAGAACCACCAACGCAATGCTAATTGCCAACAAGAAACTATTTTTTGATGAAATAAAATTTGAATGGCAATATGTAGCACGGCAAAACAGGACGCCAGACAAATCAGTATTTAGCTTAGAAGGCCAAACCTCAGATATTACGCTAATCGGTGGAGATTATGCACCAACTCCATTGGCCTACCATACTTTCAATATTAGTTCTCAAAAAACGTTTTTGTTTAAAAAAGGGAAGTCGCTAAACCTTGGCTTAGAATGTAAAAACGTACTTAATACCGCATATCGAGACTATTTAAATAGATTTAGGTATTATGCCGACGAAATCGGTCGAAACGTCATTTTAAGGACACAATTTTTCTTTTAAATCAGAATTTGTTTTATATTTGCAACGTTGTTGCATTTAGAAACTAATATTTAAATTTAATGAAAAAAATATTGCTTGTAGTAGTGGTGTTTGCTTGGTCATGTAAAACCAGCGTAGAGCCTTTAGAAGAAAATGAGTTGATTACAACCGTAAAAATGAATTTTGAGAATGGGGGAGTGGTTAAGACTTTTTCTTTTAAAGATCCAGACGGAGACGGGGGAGCATCACCCACTTTAGATAAGATAGTGCTGGATAAAAGTAAAACGTATAATTTAACCCTTGAGTTTTTCGATGAATCAAAGTCGCCAGTACTTAATATTACCGACGAAATTTTAGATGCAGCTGACGAACATTTGGTTGCTTTTACATTAACTCCTAGTACTTTAGGAAAGTATACGTACAGTGATAAAGATAAAAATGGTTTCAATATTGGTTTAAAAGGGACTTTTGAAACTTTGGCTACAGCTGGTTCGGGAAAATTAAAAGTGCAACTTAGACATCAGCCACCTATCAATGGAATGATCAGTAAAAACGGCACTATTACTCCAGGAAGCGACGATGTAAATATCGATTTTGATATTGAAATTAAATAGATAAATGGATTTTGGTGCCAAGTGTACTTTAATAATTCAAGAATATTGTAACTTTGAATCCTAAAGTACAGGAATGAGATTTTTAATAAGGAAATTTTTAGATTATAGAGACGTTTTCGCTGTGGCTATGCTATTCTGCGGCTTGCCTATCGTTTACTTTTTTAGGGATGGTCTAAAATTAGCTCCAAACAGTGCAGCTTTTACGGTTGCAGGTGCATTGGGGCCTTTGATTATGACGATCCCTTTTAAAAATCTAAAAAAACTTTATGTGCCCAATCCACTCGCTTATTTTCTTACGATGTGGTTTGTTATCATTACTTTTCTATATCTACTTTTTAGAGATAAATACTCTCCCATTAGTGGTACGTATGAACTTCTTTCTTATTCCTTTATATTTTTCATTTTCTACGCATTCGTGATGATGAGTGCCGACTCGCTCAATAATAATTTTCTGCCAATAGCACTCACTATTTGTATAATTGGTTCTTTATTGTTGATTTATTCGGTTTACAAAGACCCACTATATGTGATAGGGCAGCGGGCTGCAATCAAATTTCGTGAGGAAGAAGAAGGCAATACTGGGAATCCACATATTTTTTCTAAAGTGGCTTTTTTTGGTTTAATTCTAAGTACAATGTTGCTTAAATATCAAAAAAAGTATAAAACCGGAATGATATTTACTTTAGCTACAATGCTTCTTTTTATTGTGGTTTTGTTTCTTACTCAAACCATGATAACCTTTATAACCTCAGCGATTTTCCTTTGGTTATTCTTCATCTTTAATTTTAGTTTTAAGTCACTTTTTAAATCAGTAAGAAGCTTACTGACAAAGTGGTATGTGTTGTTAGTTTTAGGTTTTGGAGTTTATAAAGTGGTGGTGTTAATAAATGAAAATGAAGACGCACTTGCTCCAGTGACCATTTTTGTATCTAATAGGGTGGAAAAACTAATTGGAACTTTAACTGGTGCTCTTTCAGGAGAAGAATCTACCAAAGAAAAGGACGTGGACGTTTCAGCTAGTATGCGTGTATCCTTGATTTCTGCTGTTTTTGAAAATTTAACCGAAAACGTAGAGGATGGTAAACTTCGCTATGTTTTTTGGGGAAATGGATATAAAAACTTATACGTTGATGTGCCTATTTTTGAGGTTTTAGACTCTTTTGGTATCATTATGTTCATTTTCTACATGGTCATTTATTTTTATCTCACAAAAATCTGCATTCTCGAAATGAGAAATCCGAGTTCCATAGCGGCTGAATTTATCGCTTATGGATATATTTATTTTATGATACTCAATCTCACAGGAGGATACGTGATGGATTATACTCGATGGGGCTATTATGCAGTAGTTGCCCGGTTTATACCTGGAGGCTTGCTCTATGTGAAATCAAAAGTAGAAACTAAGAAAACAGACAGCGAACCACAAATAATAGGTGTTTAAAACTCTATTTTCCAATCATTTTTGATGATGTCCGTCATCAAAGCTTTATCTCCTTTACATTTTTCCTCCATTTCCATCACGTTAATGTCTACCAACATTCTGTACCATAGCCCTTGCATAAAGTGAAAAATCCATCCTCTTGGACCATCCAAAATGCCTAAAAGTGGGATCATTCTAATGGTAAAATATAATATAGGTCGTACGCCAAGTGGAAGGTTGTTGTAGAAGTTATTTTTGATTTTTCGTTTTAAAACAGCCTGTTTCACGCTAGAAGTGCTATTAATGTCGGTTGAATATACCAAGTCATATTTTTGATTTAATATGTCAGTGGCTTCTCTTCTTGCATAATTATTGTGTTTGGCTACCCACCAATGAATTGAGTTTAGGTTCTCATCCACCACATCATGGTCAAACTGAATCACGTCTCCACTTTCTAATACGATGTGCTCATCCATGAGCCTTTCCTCACAAATTCCCATCCCAGTTCTAAATATCCGTAGTAGTCTTATTGGATAATACCCACCTCTTTTGACCCATTTTCCTTTAAAAATCATCCTGCGTTTGAGCTCAATGCCACTCACGTTTTCAGGTATACTGTCTAACTTTTCAGTAATTTCTTGTTGAAGTTCTGGCAGAATATATTCATCTGCATCAATTCGCATGGTCCAATCAGTCGAAATGTTGCAGTTTTGTAGACCCCAGTTTAATTGTTTGGCGTAATTATTCTCCCATTTATTTGAGAAAACTTCAGCACCTAGTGCTTTTACTTTTTCTACTGTATCATCAGTTGAAAAGCTATCTACTACACAAATCCGATCACAAAAAGGCAAAAGGCTTTTTATGCAGCGTTCTATATGCTGAGACTCGTTGAAGGTTAATATTAGGGCGGTGATGTTCATATTTTTCAATTCGCACAAAAATAAGCTTCATTTTGAGATATTGCTCCAATTATTAATTAAAAAACGAATTATTATTTAAAGGTTATTCAAGTTTAAAAATCATAATTGGTAAATTTGCCAAGCATTTTGGCACCTAAAAAGAAAAATGAAGATTTTAATTATACATAATATTTTGTGGGCTCATTATAAATCTGCTTTGTTTGAGCAGATTGAAAAAGCCGCCGGCAAAGAGGATGAAGTTTTGGTGCTACAAATTGCCAAGAATGAGCTTTCAAGAAAAAATATGGAAACCACGGAGTTTCCTTATTCGTATAATTTTAAAGTTTTGTTTGATGATTATATTGATAATCTTAGCACATTTAAGAAGTTCAAAGCCCTCGCTAGTTTTATCTTGAAGTTTAAACCCGATTTAGTTAATGCCACGGGTTATGCTGCGGATATTTCCATAACTTTTATAATTCTTTTTTGTCGTTTATTGGGTATTAAAGTCGTAATTTCAAATGAATCTACAGCCTTAGAATCGAATAATAATTTCATAAAAGAAACCATAAAAAAGATATTGGTAAAAAGCTCAAGTGGATTTATATGTTTTGGTAAATTAGCCAAAGATTATATGATTCAACTAGGAGCAAAACCATACCAAATTATAGAAGATAAGGCAGCGGTTGTAGATGATATTCGTATTCTCGAATCGTTTGAAGAAGCAAAAAGAAATAACTTTGCAGTTTCAGATATTAAAACTTCCAAGAATTTTATTTATGTAGGAAGAATAATCGAAGAAAAGAATTTAGGTTCGCTTTTTAATTCATTCGATAGTTTTAAAAGAAACAATATCCAATTTGACGATTGGGGTTTGATAATACTTGGAGATGGCGAATTAAAAGTGGGTTTTCAAAAGTATGTTGCAGATAAACATATTTCGGATGTTTATTTTTTACCTTCTGTTTCGTGGGAAGAGGTTCCTAAATATTTCACCTTAGCTGATGTTTTTGTTTTGCCAAGTAAGTCAGAAACCTGGGGTTTAGTGGTAAACGAAGCCATGATTTGTGGCTTGCCAATTATTATTTCTGACAAATGTGGCTGCTCAAGTGATTTATTGAAAAATAATGGTTTAATATTTCAATCTGGAGATGAAAATACGTTAGAGGCTCATTTAGAAAAGATGGCAAGAGATGCGGACTTTAGAGAAAAATGTGGCTTAAATTCTTTAGAGGTTATTTCGGAATTTAAGGTTGAAAATGTTGGTGCACGTGTTTTAAATGGGTTTATGAATTTATGAAAATATTACATATTACAGGATATACGGTCGAAAGAGGCGGAACCGCAAAAGTAGTTTTTGACCATTCTGGCTATCAAACCCATCATGGACACAAAGTGACCATATTGTCTTTGGAGTTCCCGGGCGAGGAGGTTTATCCTACACCAGAAGGAGTGAAGTTGATATTAGTAAAGCCTCACTTTTTGTCTAAATATGTTTCTAATTTCTCAACTGAATTAAATGATTATCTGAAACTAAAAGGAGACACTTTTGATGTTATCCATGTACACGGTATTTGGTTTTGGGGAAGTGTGGCACCGTTTATTTTTAATAAAAAACCTCGAAAATACATCACAATACACGGCATGTTGGCCAAATGGACCCTTCAGCAAGGTTCTTTAAAAAAGAAGATTTTTGGTTTTTTAATTCAAAATAAGGCCCTTAAAAATGCTGCGGGAATAGTTGCTTTGACCGAAGCCGAAAAGCAAGAGGTGTTGGATTACCAAAAAGTAAATCCAAAAAAAATAATGGTGATTCCCAACACCATTGAAAAAACACTCCCCGCTTCTCCTAAAGAGATAAAGTTTGTAAAGGATAAGTTTGGATTAAATGATGATTCTAAAAAAATACTTTTTTTATCAAGAATTCATAAAAAGAAAGGCTTAGATCTTTTAGTTAAAGCTTTTGCTTTGGTGCTTAAAGAAATAACAGTGCCTATAAAACTAATAATTGCCGGGCCAGATGAACATTATCAGGAGGAACTGCAAACTATTATTAATCAATTAGGCATTAATGATCAAATTATATTTACCGGGTCTGTATCTGGGAGTGTCAAAAAGGCCCTTTATGAAGCTTCTGACATGTTCTGCCTTACATCTTATTCTGAGGGTTTCCCTATGGCAGTTTTAGAGGCTATAGAAGCTAATTTGCCCGTGGTCGTTTCTGATCAAACTCGAATTGATGAAATGATAAATAAATATAAGGCTGGTAAGGTGGTAAAATTAGACATTATGGATATCAAAAATGCCATAATAGATATTTTGACTAATTCAAAAAGTGCCCAAATAATGAATTCAAACGCCCAAAAAATGTTGGAAAAGGAATATGTTCCTAAGAAAATATTTTCAGAGATGCTGAAGCTTTACAAAAAAAATTAAAGTTTCTTTCTGAACTTTCTTAGGACTTTATAAAGTTGATAGGTGTCTTTTACTGCTTGAATTACTATTTTACCACTAGCACCTTTGCTTACGCCCGATGTTCTACTTAAGTATTTTGAAACTACTTCTTTACATTCATGCCCAGAAAGTATCAGCTTAGCACAAATTTCGCTTTCTACCAAAGAACTTTGAAGTTCTAAGTTTAGGTTTACTATCGCTTTTCGTTTGTAGATTTTCACCCAATTGACATCCAACATATAAAAGCCATTAAAGACTTTATTGATTACTTTATTTGCCTGTGAAAGGATATTTCGGGCTATCGAATAAGTTGTATTTTCTTTTCTGTAGAACGAAACAAAGGTCTTATCAGGAACAAAAGAGAAGGGAAGCAGCTCTGAAATATCGAATTGGCCATCGGCCGGAACTGCACAAATGTTTTCGAATTTTGAATTGAAATAACCCGTTCTTAGTGCTTGACCAATGCCTTTATTTACACTATGAGGCAAAAAGCTAAAGTGGCTTTTTCCTTTTATATATTCTTGAATTTTGGTTTGAGAACCGTCCGAACTACCATCGTCTACTACCACAACTTCATAAGCTGCGATATCCATTTGAGATAGGGTATTTTCTACATCAGAAAGTACTTTTTGAACCGAACCTTCTTCGTTATAACAAAAAACTACGATACTCCAACTCTGTTTATTATCAGTCATTTATATCTAAATTAGTATAGATTTACTGCATCTATTACGATGTTAACTTCCTCGTCTGTTAGCTCAGGAAACATCGGTAATGACAGACAATGCTCTGAAAGGTATTCTGTATGCGGGAAATCCCCTTTTTTGTAACCCAAGTATTTATATGCATCTTGTAAGTGACAAGGAACCGGATAATGAAGTCCAGGGAATATATTTTTCGAATTCAAATAACTCATAAAACCGTCTCTGTCTTCTGTGGTTACTACAAATAAATGGTAAATAGATTCGGTGTTTTCGGGCTGTGTCTGAAGTTTTATTTTTTCGTTTTTGATTCCGTTTTGGTACATTTTTGCAATTTCTCTCCTGCGGTTATTCCAGCCTTCAAGTTTACCAAGCTTAAATTCAAGAATACCACCTTGAAGACCATCCATTCTGTAGTTATAACCGATTTCTTCGTGATAGTACCTAACTGTCATGCCGTGGTTTCTAAGCCTCTGCATATGTTTTAGATATGCTTCATTATTTGTAGTTAATCCGCCGGCTTCTCCAAATGCTCCAAGGTTTTTACCTGGATAAAAACTAAAAGTGGCAAGTTCTCCGAATCCTCCAACGGGCTTTCCGTTATATTTTGCTCCTTGGGCTTGAGCAGCATCTTCTACTAAAAATATTTTGTGTTTGTCACATATTGCCTTTAAAGGGGCAATGTCAAATGGTTGGCCATACAAATGTACGCCAATGATGGCTTTAGTTTTTGGCGTAATTGCCTTCTCGGCTGCTTTAACATCTATTTCCCAAGTATTTGGGTCACAATCAACAAAAACTGGCGTAGCTCCTACATAGGATACACCCCAAGCTGTTGCTATAAATGTATTGGCTGGTATGATAACTTCGTCGCCTGGTTTAATATCCAAGGCTAACATAGCCAAGTGTAAAGCTGTAGTTCCGTTATTGCAACCTAAAGCATATTTTGTATCGCAAAAAGTAGCAAAACTATTCTCAAATTTTTCAACGAAAGGCCCTCCTGAAAAAGCCGTTTGACTAAATACTTCCTCTGTTATTTTAAGAACTTCGTCTTTGATTGTTAAGTATTGCTTTTTTAAATCCAGACAAGGGATGTTGATGCTATTTTCCATTAGATTTCGTTACAGTTTTTAATAAATTTCGCTGGATTTCCTGCCACTATTGTGTGTGGAGCTACATCTTTGGTTACTACCGATCCAGCTCCAATAATTGCTCCTTCACCTACAGTGACCCCGCATAAAATGGTTACGCTTGAACCAATAGACGCTCTTTTTTTGATAGTAGTTAATTCCAATTTCCAGTCAGCTTCAGTTTGTGAACTGCCGTCAGCATTGGTTGCTCTTGGAAATCTATCGTTTATGAATGTGACATTATGACCAATAAAGACTTCATCTTCTATTACTACGCCTTCGCAGATAAAACTGTGGCTAGAGATTTTACAGTTTTTACCTATTGTTACCCCTTTCTGTATTTCTACAAATGTTCCTACTTTTGAACCATCGTCTATGCTACAGTGGTAAGCATTTACAAAGTCATAAATTTTTACATTTTCACCCACTTTCACCTGATTAAGGGATTGTTTTGGAGAATCTACGGTCAATATTTGCATGCAATGTTAATTATTCAGCCCAAAATTAGGGATTATTTCAATATATAACTCAGTCGAAAGTGAATTCGCTCTAAAACATTTTAAAGTTTTATCTCTTGGCCTTTGTTATTGATAGATTTTTGTGCCGCATCTAAGATTTTTACCACCTCTAATCCAGATTCCCCATCTACCAAAGGTCTTTGATTTTTATCAATTGCATTTATGAAGTCTTTAGCCATTTCTGAAAGTGCCTCTTTTTGAGCAATTTTTGGAATATAAATATCACCAGCCCTGTAGTCAATTAGCATTTTATGCTTTTCTTCTTCGTTTTTAACATCAAAACCGGTATCATAAATTTTTACTTTTTCCGTTGGTTCTACATCGTCGTACAAACACATTTTTTGGTCGCCACCTATCAATATTCTTCTGATTTTAACAGGAGAAACCCATGAACAACTAAAATGAGCGATAAAGTCTGATTGGTATTGCAGCGTTAAGTAAGCGATATTCTCAAGTTTATTTGAGGTATGCGATTGACCAGTACAAGAAACACTCACAGGTTTTTCGTCTATCAAATAGTTCAATATCGAAATATCATGAGGTGCCAAATCCCAAATTACATTTATGTCTGGTTGAAATAATCCCAAATTTATTCTGGTTGAGTCAAAATATTGAAGTTTACCAAAAGAGCCTTCATCTACCATACTTTTGATTTTCTGAACCGATCCTGTAAACAAAAAAGTATGATCTACTGCTAAAATTAAGTTTTTATCTTTCGCTAAATTCACGAGTTCCGTTGCTTCATCTACAGACGCCGTAAGAGGTTTTTCAACCAATACGTGCTTGCCCGCTAAAAGGGCCATTTTTGCAAATTTGAAATGTAAAAAAACAGGTGTAGCTACTATAACGGCATCAATCTTAGCATCATTAATTAAGTCTTCTATTTTATCCGTAATTTCAATACTAGGAAATTGTTTTTGAGCAATTTTTAATCTTTCTAATCTTAAGTCACACACGGTTTTCAATGTACACCCGGGTGTATTCATGAAATTTCTCAAAAGGTTATTTCCCCAATAACCATATCCTACCATTCCTACATTAATCATACGTTACTATTGTTAGTAGTTTTAAAATTTTTAATAATTATTCTCAAAAAAGCAAATAGAAGTACCACAACGCCTATTTCAGTGATGTATTCTAAAACTTTATATCCACTATTTAGATCTGAAAGACTATGAAATATTGGCATACCTATTCCCCACCAAATAGGCGGTTGAATGACCACAAACAGGTTGAGTAAAAGCAATAGTATCAACCATTTTTTGTTAGTTTGTTCACCAAAGAAAAACACCATAGGCATTAAAAATACATAGGCATAATTAGATAGTGAGCTTTGTTGGATAATCATGAGCCAAACAGAGATTATCAAAAACAGAAATACTAAAAAATAGTGCGGTTTGCTTGTTTTTTTTGATTTGATGGCAAAAAATATCCCCAAAGCCTGAATGCTTACCAAGCCTACCCAGTTCAATATTTTCGGACCGATTGGCACAAAGCCGTTGGTTAATGGATGTAGTACCGACCAGATATTTGGAGTTCGGGGGTCGTTTGCTTGCTGAATTGGTGATAAAAACAAGAGTTCGCTGTGGTAATACATAAACGCTAAACTTGGTATACCTACTATCAATAAACCTAGCATAAACTGCCATGGCTTTTTAGCAAAAATAAAAAGTGCGGGTAAATATAACACAAGCAATGCCTTGGTGGTCAATAGACCCAGACCCATTATTAATCCAGCAAGCAGCCAATTGCTGTTTTTTCTTAATATAAAACATGTCCAAAGCACAAAAGCCCACATCCAAATGTCTTCTTGCCCTCCTAATATAGAGAAAACAAAAGGAGCAGGAAGCATGAGGTATAAGAGTAGATAATAGTTACCAAGGGAGTTTTTATAATATTTATATGTAAACCAAAGTATAATTCCTTCTACTAATACCATCTCTAATACTATCGCTTTTGCGGAGTCCCAAATTAAAAGTGGCAGTGCAGTCAAATAAGGAAAAATAGGAGAGTAGGCTGTTTCAAAATCTCTATATACAAAACCTAGTTTTAATGCTCCTAAAGCCGAGTCGTAAAACATCCGCACATCTGATCTGGCTGAGAAATCTAAAATGACATAAATAATAAGGAAGGGGAGAATGCGTAATATTATAAATGATAACAGGAAAAATAATGCTTTTTTCGAGTTAGGAATTGATGATAATCTCGCTTTTTGAGTGTAAATCACCCAAACTCCTACTGAAAAGAGGACACAAATGGAAAACTTTAGGAGTAAGATTTTTTCAAATCCAGCAACTTCTAAATGATTATTAAATGGAGACATTTAATTTTTTTTATGCAAATTTAACGCATTAGCGGTTCAAAAAAAAGGACTCTTTAGAATTAGCATTTAAATATATGTTTGTATAATAAATAAATTTTCAATCATAGCTTTTAAAAATAATTTTAATTTGTTACTTTTGCACTCCAATTTTTTAGGAATAAAATTAAAATTCAAAAACCATGTATGCAATCGTAGAGATAGCAGGCCAGCAATTTAAAGTTGAAAAGGGTCGTTTCATTTATACCAACCGTTTGGCTGGTGAAGCGAACGCTGAGCTTGTATTTGACAAGGTGCTCCTTGTTGATAATGAAGGTACAGTTTCTATAGGGGCTCCTACAGTGGCTGGTGCTTCTGTAAAAGTTACTATACTTGAGCACCTTAAAGGTGAGAAAGTAATCGTCTTTAAAAAGAAAAGACGTAAAGGTTACCAAAAGCAAAACGGACACCGTCAAGCATTGACTAAAATCCAAATCGAAGAGATTGTTGCTTAATTAAATTATTTATTTAGAAAAAACTTAAAATTTCATAACGATGGCACATAAGAAAGGTGTAGGTAGTTCTAGAAACGGTCGTGAGTCGGAAAGTAAGCGATTGGGAGTTAAATTATTTGGAGGTCAGGTTGCAATTGCTGGAAACATTATTGTTCGTCAGCGTGGAACTAAGCATAATCCAGGTTTAAATGTAGGTGTTGGACGTGATCACACTTTGTTTGCTATGCAGCCTGGTGTTGTAACTTTCAAAAAAGGTCGTGATGGAAAATCTTTCGTTCACGTATTGCCTGAAGCTGCTGAAGCTTAAGATTTAATACAGTAAAGAAAATTAAAAGAGGCATTTGCCTCTTTTTTTTTGATTTATCCAAACTTAAAGTATTTGTATATTGTTTTAAAACAAACAAGAGAAAATAACATGCTGAAGAGAAATACAATGATATATACAGAGTTGAGCCCAAATCCCAACTCAATGAAATTCGTTCTTAATTTTGAAATTGTTCCTGACGGTTTGTCTTTTGATTACCCTGATATGAATTCAGCCTTACAAGAAGGAAAAGCATCACCACTTGCGGCTGATTGTTTTCAATTTCCTTTTGTACAAAGGGTATTTATTTCTTCAAATTTTGTGACTATAACAAAATCCGACGATACTGAATGGGAAGAGGTGCTTTTTGATTTTAAAAAATTTATAAAAATCTACTTTGATGAAAATCATCCGGTTTTTGAAGAAAAAACCATAACAGCAAATACATTAATTGTAGATGAAAACGATGGTCCTATAGTTTCTAAGATTAAGTCAGCATTGGATCAATACGTCAGACCGGCTGTAGAATCTGATGGAGGTGCTATTAACTTCGCATCATTTGATGAGGAAACCGGAAAAGTAAAAGTATTTTTACAAGGTTCATGCAGTGGGTGCCCATCTGCTACTGTAACTCTCAAAGACGGAATTGAGCGTCTCCTGACAAATATGATACCCGAAGTAAAACTTGTAGAAGCAGAAGGAGTTTAACTAAACTCCTCTATTGCTTTTATCATTGCTTGCGTATGTCTTCTTTGCTGCATTATAACTGGTGCAGCAACTCTATCTTTACAATCAAAAAGCGAGCATTTTTCGCATGTCTGATTTACGTCTCTAGTTTTTAGTTTTGGATCGTTCAAAAATCTAATCTTTGATTTCAGCGTTTCGTCAATCTCAAAACCAATTGTGATACTCACATTTGTATTTTCTAAAATATTTATTGGCCTTGCAATGGATAATACAAAGTATTGATTACCAGCGTCTATGTAGTTTGATATTTGAGATTCAATCAAGAGTTTATCTAATTCGCCTGGCTTTTGTATAAGCGAAAGTGAATTTAGGATATTCAATGAAATCCAGCGTCTACAATAGTTTTCGTTTTTACTTTCTTGCGGGTCGTGTTGCTTGGTTAAGTGTAGCTCTTTTGTGAGGCTATAGTTTTTTGAGCCAATAGGGGCTTCAAAACGTAAGAAAAATAGTTTGTCTATTCCGAAATGCTCAGGTAAAAGACTGAATATTCGATGTAAAAGTGTTTCTGGAGTAGTTTGAAATCCATCAATCATTTCTTTTAGCGTTTTAGACTCAAAAGTCTCAGACGCAAAGAACTTGGTTAACTTTTCAATTAGTCTATCTTTTCTGATTAAGATGGCTCCTGCAAAATACGAAGCCTGAAAGTTATTAAATACTTCGTCAAATGAGTTTACCTGAATCCAAGAAGAAGTCAATGGTCTTTCTTTAATACCCATATATAAAAATCCAAGTTCGCGTGCCAAAGTAAACGCCCTTTGGTCAGACGAGATCCTTTTGTTGATTTTTATCTTTTTTGTTTTAGGAATATAAATAGACCTTATCGTAGCCAAAGTAGGATTGTCAATCTCGTCAAAATACTCAATAGTGATTCCGTATTTGTCTGAAAGATAGTTGCTTAAATAAAATTCATCTATTTGAATATCAGATTGTATGCTGTTTTCTGCTAAAAACCGTTCGGCTATTTCTTCTAATTCGGGGAAATAGTTATTGTACATTTCCTGGTACGAACGCATCACAGCAAAATAGAATTGCTCAACACTCATGCTGTAACTTCTTCCTATCTTAATGATGGTATTTATGAATGCACTCAATTTGGTGGGTGCATCAGATAACATTTCTAATAGATTTGCAGGGTCAATTCCAAAAAAATCAAACGGTATTTCGGTCAAGAAATTTGATTTTAGAAGATTTGAAATTGGCTCAAGTTTTCGGCTAAGCTTAAGTGAAACAAGACTATCGTACTCAATTTCTAATGCATCTGCTAATGCTGAGATTTTATCTGCTTTTGGGTACTTTTTCCCTTTTTCTATCTCATTTATATAGGATATTGAAAGCCCCGATTTTTGAGATAAGTCATTAAGAGATAGTTCTTTTTCTTGTCTAAGTTGTTTAAGTTTTAGTCCAAAAATTAATTTTATATGGTCGGTATTAAGGCTCATTAAGTATTTTATTCAACAATTTAGGTATAAATATACTGAAATTTTACTCGAAAAATGAACCTTTTCGAAACCACTACAAAATGTTTTTTTCTTTTGGACTGAAAACTATTTCAAATTACTTAGATTCTGAAAACTCTAATCTAATATTTGAGCCTACACCACTTAAAAAACCATCAGTTCCAGAATTTAAAATTAACTTTCCCTGAACAGCAGACACTATTCCAAAGTTACCATTAAAGCCATCGATATTGATTTTCATTTGAGTGCTGTCAGCATTTAACGCCCAAGTGCCTTTGTTAACTATATTTTTGGTCAGTTTATCCGACGCTCTAGTTTCCTGATTGGCCCTAAATTCGAAAATAAGACCATAAAGTGCTAAAGCCTGAATATTCAAAGACGAATTTGAGATCGTTTTTCCATTTTCATCTGAATATCTATCTAATTGCCAGCTGTTTTGTACTAAAACTTCGGCAGTGGTTTTGGTAGGTGTAACACCAGATTTGTCTTTGCAAGAAAATATGAAAACCGAAATACACAATATAAGGATGATATTTTTCATTAATAATAAATTATTTTTGTATCTAACGCTTAAGAATATATAATATGATTGCAAAAATAAGAAAGTTTAGCTCAGGAATGATTTTTAATGTGATTCTCATTGCCACTTTTTTTATTTTTTCTTCGAAGTTAGCAAATTCACAAATTTGTGGGCCAAACCCCGACTTTATTTTTCAAACTCCGAGCCAATTGGGATATATTAATTGGAAACAATTTCCGGAGTTTACTTTACCTTTTAAAGTGATTTATGGTGGCGGACCTCAGTTTTCTGACTACCAGACAATGTTAAAAAGGGGATACACGCATTTTTCAAATCCAAATTACCTATGGCTTTTGCCTGTCAAAAACAGGGCATATATTTACTATGGAGTCGCTTTTCCGGGTAATAATCAGCCTTGGGAAACACAAAAGAATCCGTGGGGGAATGATTTGCAAGTATATAAAAACCACTGGGATTGGAATTTGGGCAAAATGAGATCGGATACTCAAAGTCCAGATAAAATAGAGACTGATATGCTTGTTTTTGATATAGAAAGGCAAATAAAATCAAATGACTCTATTTTACTTTTAAAAACAAGTAGCACCATTCCTGCTGATATAAAAGCACTTAGCGATCAGAACTTTATTTTAGCATATAAAAAAGAGCTTCAAAACCGATACGCGGAAGCCATGAGATATGCCACTAAAGAATTATCGGCAAATACCTCAATAATAAGTTCGTATACGGATAGCCCAATATTGAATACATTTATAAATATTCAAGGAAACTCGTGGGAAGAATGGAAAACTGAAATAGCAGAGACTAATTATTTAACTTTTGATTTTGCCAATAATAAAATAGGAGGTGAGGTGTATAATTTGCAAACACACATGACGCCTTCGGCATATTTTTACTATGATTATCCGCATATATTTGCTCCTGAATATTTGTCTTACCTTTTGTTTCAATGTGAAGCTAACAGGGCATGGACAGATAAAGAATTGATACTTTTTGTTTGGCTGAAATATAGCTATAACAAAGACTTTATTCATAAACCCATAAAACCATGGATGGCTGAGGCTTGTGGTATTTTTCCATTTTTTGGAGGTGCTAAAGGCATTTGGTTATGGGAGCAAACCGGAATTTTAACCGAAAAAGAAGATCTTTCCAATTATGAATATTTCACGAAAGGCCTTTACAGAGTTTCGCAATACAAACAGATGTTTGAAGGCAATTATCAGCTAGTTGAGGCTATTTCGGCTCGTGATTATAACGAAAACAAATTACCAATTTGGAGGGGAGTTTATAAAGATGGCAAAATGCTAGTAGCTGCACAAAATCCCCATGCCAAATCAGCAGACGATGTGGTAACTCTGAAAATGAATTATAATAATTTTTCAAAGGAAATTTCGCTGAAAGGCTATGAGATTTATATGTGTATGTATGATGTAAACTTAGCCACAGCTACAGAAAAAGAACCTGAAACACTGCAAGTTTATCCTAATCCAAGTGAAGGGCTAATTAATTTATCTCTAAGCAATTTGGAGTCTGGGAATTTAGAAATTTCAATAAAAACGGTGGATGGAAAAACGATGTATTCTGAAAATCAGCAAATAAAGGTAAAAGAATTAGAGAAGACCATTTACCTTGAGAAAAATCAGAATAGTCAACTGCTTATAGTTGAAATATTAAACAACACTAAAAGGCAGACAAAAAAACTAATTTTGAAATAGCCATGGATTTTCAAACTGAGCCTTTTACGTTTTTAATTTTATCTGAGTATAGTTTTGGGGTGTTTTTTGAAGAGAAATTAGACTTAGAAACCCATAAAAAGGTAATTGGTTTCCACCAAAGTATTCAAGAATTAAAGCCAAAATGGCTAAGAGATACGGTTGTTTCTTATAATTCGATTAGTTTTTATTTAAAAAAAGAGTTTATTCAAACAAAAAATGACCTTTTAGCTATTCAGAATTATTTAAAGGAAATTTGGGGAAATATAAACCATTCCGAAGCAGTAAGTAAAACCAAACATCATTCAGTATTAGTGGACTATAGAGGGGATGATTTAAAGTTTGTTTCTGCCTACACCAAATTGTCTATCCAACAGATAATAGAATTTCATACAAAGCCCATTTACACAGTTGCTGCAATCGGTTTTTTACCGGGTTTTCCATATTTGTTAGGAATGGATACTCGCCTTTTTGTGCCTCGAAAAAGCACTGTGCCAACTATCATAAATAAAGGAAGTGTTGGCATTGGTGGCTACCAAACGGGTATTTATCCACATAATAGTCCGGGTGGGTGGCAAATTATTGGTCATACCGACTTTGAGCTTTTTTCATTTGAAAACCCGGCTGTATTGGAAGTAGGAGATACGCTAACATTTGTTGCAAATAGGGTATGAAAGTCATTAAAAAAGGAGTTTTATCTACATTTCAAGATCTAGGAAGGGCAAATTCTAGGTCAAAAGGTGTAAATGTGGGTGGAGCAATGGATGTGTATAGTTTTAAGTTATTAAATCTGATTTTACAAAATACCGAGAATGAGACGGCTATAGAAATGCATTTTCCTGCTCCAGTCTTTGAATTTGAAGAAACATGTGTTTTTGCTATCTCTGGAGCTGATTTTGGTTGTTTACTCAATGGGAAAGAGATTTTACATTTAAAACAATATGGTGCTCAAAAGGGAGATGTTTTAAGTTTTTCGAAGTGGAGTTTTGGTCAAAGATGCTATTTGGGTGTAAAAGGTGGTTTTGATTTGCCTAAATGGCAAAATTCTGCAGCCACTAATTTACAAATTGGATTTCAAAAAATGGAATCGGCGATTTTGCTAAATAAGCATGATAGTAGAAAAAATAGTAATTTAGGTATTTTTAGAAATGATTCTTTCTTTAGAAAAATAATTAGAATTGTGCTTGCTGAATCAATATCAAATAATAGTTTAGAAGCTGTTTTTTGTAAGAATAATTTTGTAATTCAAAACGAAAGCAATAGAATGGGATATAAGCTTTCTGGGCCATCGCTTAGTTTTTTAAATCTAAAGGAAAAAATTTCGTTTGGGGTAGGTTTTGGTTCTATTCAATGCCTTCCTAATGGGCAACTGATCGTATTAATGGCGGATTCTCAAACCACAGGCGGTTATCCAGTAATTGGTTTTGTGGCACAAGCTGATTTACCTTACTTAGCTCAGATGGGTTCTGGTCAAAGCTTTTATTTTGAGATAATAACTTTAGATCAGGCATTTGATTTAATAAATGATCAAAATCTTTTTTTGAAGCAAGTAGAAGCTAGTTTGAAAATTAATGTGAAATGATAGAAATAAACTGCGACTTAGGAGAAAATATTGAAGCTCTAAATTCAGGTTTGGATTTTGAGTTAATGGAATTTGTAGACGTGATTAACGTAGCCTGTGGCGGACATGCAGGTGATGCCCACATAATGACCGAAATAGTAAAAAAAGCCGGTATGAAAGGCCTAAAAATAGGGGCACATCCTGGATTTGAAGACAAAGCGAATTTTGGAAGAAAAAATATGGAACTTTCAAAGAAAGCAGTTTTCGATTTGGTCAAAAAACAAGTATTGACTTTGCAAGAGGTGGTAGAAAATCAAGGTTTAGTTGTAAATCACGTAAAACCTCACGGTGCATTGTATAACATGGCCGCAAATAGAGTGGATTATTCCGAAGCCATATGCGAGGCTTTGCTTTCGATAAATCCAAAACTGAAACTGTTTACTTTAAGCGGAAGTTTGAGTGTTTCGATAGCTCAAAATATGGGCCTAACTGTTTGTCAAGAAGGTTTCGCAGATAGAACTTATTTGTCTGATGGAAATTTGTCTCCAAGGCATATTAAGGGAGCTGTAATTGAATCTGAAGAAAAATTGAAAAAGCAGATTTTGCTTTTGAAAAATGAGAGCTCAGTTATTAGTTTAACTGGTCAAAAAATAAAACTTAATGTAGATACTTTGTGCATTCATGGAGATACGCCAAATGCTTTAGAGTTTGCCAAAGTTATATGGCAAACCCTAAAAAACTAATTATTGGGCCAGTTGACCACTTAGTCTAAGCAATTCTAGTGCTGATATTTTTACGTTATATTGTGCGTTTACAAGTCTACTTAGGGCGTTGTTAAACCTGGTTTGAGCATCGTTCAATTCTAAAATGGTAGATGCTCCAAGTTTAAACTTTTCAAGCGATATTTCTAAGTTTTCTTCAGCTAGTGCCTTGTTTTCAAGTTCAAGTTTAAGTAAAGTTTCATCGTTTTGGTTTTGATAATATGCAGTTGTTATGTCCATCTCAATATTATTTAACCATTCTTCTTTTTGAACTTTAATAATTTCACCATTGATTTTTGCCAATTGAATGTTCCGATTATTCAATTGCCCATCAAATACCCGCCAAGTTGCCGTTATACCAGTATTAAGCCCAACACTTTGATTAAAAGTGATTAAGCCTGCGTTGTTGGTATTAAAATTATATCCAAACGAAGAAGTAAGACCGACTCTTGGAAGTTTAAATGACTTTGCTTCTTTCTGGTTCAATAAATTGATTTCTTCGCTTTTCTTTAATAATAAATACTCTTGATTTTTCATACGAGCATTTTCAAGTAGAATTTCTAGGTTATCTGAATTCGTGTATCCCGAAAGATCATTTACTTCAAATTCTGTTTTTGGGTCTCTTGCCAACAAACCGTTCAATCGGATTTTAGCTCCTTTTAATTCATTAAGCGTATTTACCAAATTCGCTTTTTGGGTGCTATAATCAGTTTTGGATTGTAAAAAGTCTAACTTAGACCCTCTACCAATTTGCCAACGCTCCTCCGTTATTTTTAGCCTTTCTTCGTAATATCCGATTATTACTTCTAAATATGATTTGGACTGCTGAAGTCTTTGAATATCGTAATAGGCTTGCATAACATTACTAAGCGTATTTTGAACCAATAGTTGATTCTGAATTCTACTTTGTTGGCCCTGAGAGTTTAATCTCGAATACACTGCTTGCATTCTTCTACCATCATATAAAGTCCAGGCTAAGCTCAAATTAGTGTTCGGTGTAATGGAGGTACCAAATCTTTGAACACTTCGGCCATCAAAGAACTTTTGGTTTACCTGATTAAAGGAGCCACTGTAACTTGTATTCCAGTCTATGACCGGCGAATAGCCAGCATTTGCTTTAAATATTCGGTTATCTGCTGCTTCTATTTGTTTTTGCGAAACTTTTAGTCCCCAGTTGTTTTCCATTGCGATAGACTGTGCTTCCTCTAAAGAAAGCATAGTCTGAGAAAAAATGAGTGGACTATTCAGTAATAATATAATTAAAATAGGTATTTTTTTCATTTGGGTTTATCTTATATTTCCACCATTTCGTCTATGGCTTTCATTCTTTCAAAGTTTTTCTTTTTACTTAAATAAATATACATGGCTGGTATCACGTAAAGGGTCAATATTAAGGATAATAACAACCCGCCAATCACCACGATTCCCATTGAGCGTCTGCTTGAACCTGCAGCCCCCAAAGCTAGTGCGATAGGCATTGCACCAAATGTGGTAGCAAGGGTAGTCATCAAAATAGGACGAAGACGAAGCGTTGCCGCTTCTATGGCCGCGTCTACTTTTTCCAAGCCTTTTTCGCGAAGTTGGTTTGCAAACTCTACAATCAAGATACCGTTTTTAGTAACCAAGCCAATTAACATAATCATCCCAATTTGACTGAATATATTAAGTGTTTGGTCAAATAACCAAAGCGATAACAATGCACCTGCAATGGCTAATGGAACCGTAATCATGATTATAAATGGATCTACGAAGCTTTCAAACTGTGCTGCCAAAATTAAAAATACCAAAATCAGGGCTAATCCAAAAGAGAATAAGGTATTTGAAGAACTCTCAGCAAAGTCTCTTGAAGAGCCTGTTAACGCCGTCTTTATTTTTTCGTCGTTAAGTTTGTCTCTAATGCTATTCATTGCGTCTATTCCGTCTGAGATGGTTTTTCCAGGAGCTAATCCGGCAGAAACTGTGGCACTCATATATCTATCAAAGTGATAAAGCTGAGGTGGGCTACTGTTTTCTACAACTGTCACAATGTTATCTAATTGCACTAGTTCGCCAACATTGTTTTTAACGGACATACTTTTTAAGTCAAAAGGCTCATTTCGGTCGTTTCTTGCAAACTGACCGATAACCTGATATTGTCTTCCATTCATTGTGAAATAACTAAATCGTTGACCTGCAAAGGCTAATTGCATGGTTTGTGCTACGTCTGCAACAGCCACGCCCATACTTTTTGCTTTTTCTCTGTCAATTTGAATAGAAAGTTCAGGTTTGCTGAATTTTAGATTCACATCTGAAATAGTAAAAGTTGGGTTTTTTTGAACTTCTTCTACAAATTTTGGAAGGTATTCTCTAAGTTTTGCAAAATCTGGAGCTTGAATAACATAGCCTACTGGTAAGCCACCTCTTTTGTTTACGGCAATAGTTTGTTGTTGGTTTACAAATGCTCTTGCTTCAGGCAGTTTTTTCAGTAAACCTGTCATATAATCGGCTACTTCCTCTTGAGATCTTTTTCTTTTGTCTTTTGGTTTTAGGGTAACTCTACCAAAACCCGTATTGGCACCGCCAGAACCTGCAAAACCAGGAGCAGTTACTGTAAGCATACCGTTTAGTTCAGGAACGGAGTCAGTGGTTATCTTAGCGGCTTTCTGAATATAGTTATCCATATACTCGTATGAAGAGCCCTCTGGCCCTAAAAAGCTTATTTGGAGGTTACTCCTGTCGTCTAAAGGTGCTAACTCTGATTTTAATTCAGAACCAAAATAATAAACCATACCAAATACTACTACCAAAATAGGTGCAACCAGCCATTTTTTAGAAATGAAGTTTTTTAAACTATTCATATAGCTTGATTCCATTTTTTCGAAAAATGGCTCCGTAGCGATATAAAACTTGGTTTTCTTGGTTGTTTTTCTATTTAAATAAGCATTTAGCATAGGTGTTAACGTAAGAGAAACAAATGCTGAAATCAAAACCGCAGCAGATAATACCACACCAAACTCTCTAAATAATTTACCAACGAAACCTTCCATAAAGATTACGGGTAAAAACACCGCCGCTAGTGTAATGGAAGTAGAAAGAACTGCAAATATGATCTCATTCGAGCCTTTTACAGCTGCTTCAATAGGATTCATACCTTCTTCTATTTTTTTATAAATGTTTTCAGTTACAACTATACCGTCATCCACCACTAGTCCTGTAGCCAAAACTATAGCCAATAGTGTCAATACATTTATGGAGAATCCAAATAGATACATGATAAAAAATGTACCTACTAACGAAACCGGAATATCAATAAGTGGTCTGAAAGCCACTATCCAGTCTCTGAAGAATAAGAAGATGATGATTACTACCAGGATAATTGCTATAATTAGTGTTTCCGCTACTTCTTCAACCGATTGTTTCACAAATACCGTGTAATCTAAAATAGTACCTAGTTTATAATCAGGAGGAAGAGTTTTTTCTATCTCTGCTTTTCTGATGTAAACTTCTTTTGCAATATCTAAATAATTGGCTCCTGGTTGTGGTTGTATCGCGATTCCACACATCGGAATTCCATTCCAGCGTAATATAGTCTCTTGATTTTCAGATTCAATCTCGGCATAACCCACATCTTTAAATCTAACGATTTGTTCGCCCACGTTTCTAACAATCATGTTGTTAAAGTCTTCGGCATTTGTAAACCTACCGATGGTTTTAACTACTAACTCTGTATTATCGCCTTGAAGTTTTCCAGAAGGCAATTCAACATTTTCTCTATCTAGAGCTGTTTTTACGTCTTGAGTGGTAACACTAAGAGAAACCATCTTCTCAGGATCCATCCAAAGTCGCATTGAGTATCTTTTAAAACCCCAAATTCTGATTTCACTGACGCCCTCAATGGTTTCCATACGAGGTGAAATTACATTTTCTGCATAATCTGACACCTCTAAGATACTTCTGGTATCACTTTGTAGCGATAGAGAAATAATGGTTTCGGCGTTTGCATCTGCTTTTCTTACCGTAGGAAGGCCGTCGATGTCTTTCGGAAGTTGAGAAACCGCCGTAGAAACTTTGTCTCTTACGTCGTTAGCAGCTTTTTCCATATCAACACCGATATTAAATTCGATGGATATGCTTGAATTTCCTTGGTTTGACGATGAGTTTATCGAACGAATACCTTCAACACTATTAAGTGCTTTTTCTAGAGGCTCCGTAATCTGAGATTCCACGATGTCGGCATTGGCACCAGGATAGCTTGTGCTTACACTAACTATTGGTGGGTCAATAGAAGGGTATTCCCTAACACCTAAAAACTGAAATCCAATAAACCCGAAAAGGAGTATCAGCAAATTCATTACGATTGCTAATACGGGTCTTTTTATTGATAAAGTTGAAATTGACATAATTTTTATTTGGGTTTAGTAAATACGCTTGTACCTGTTTTCAAAGTCATTAATCCACTCGTAATAAGTGAGTCACCTACATTTAAACCTGATAAAATCTGTAATTTACTTTCGTTTCTTAGGCCAGAAACTACATTTACTTCTTCGGCTTTGCCATTTCTTTTCACAAAAACCTTTTTACCTTCCATAGTAGGTATAACGGTTTCACTTGGTATCATTATCGATTGTTGGCTGCCAAGGTTAAGTAATACTTTGATAAACATACCTGGCAATAACCTGTTACTTGCATTTGGAGCGATAGCCCTAACGGTAAGCGTTCTTAGTTTGTTGTCTATTTGTGGGTCAATGGCCAAAATTCTAGCACTGAATTTGTCATTTTCGCCATCTATTTGAAACTCGATGTTTCTTCCTGGTTTTATTTGAGGTAAATATTTTTCAGGAACAGAAAAATCTATTTTAATCGGATTGTATTGCACTAAAGTTGTAATCACATTTGCAGGAGTTACATATGCACCAAGTGATATATTTTTTAATCCTAACTTTCCTGAGAATGGAGCTCTTATTTCTGTTCTCGAAAGCTGAACTTTTAATATTTCTTTATCTGCATTTAGTGTGAAGACCTTGTTCTGAGAAATTTCGTATTCTTCTCTCGAAATAGCATTGATGTCAAGAAGCTTCTTTTGTCTAGCTTCTATCTGATTTGCTAATTTTTCTTCGATTTCTATTTTTTTCAATTGGGCTAAAATATCATCATCCTTTATTTTAGCTATCAAAGTTCCTTTAGAAACTACTGCTCCTTCTGGGATAACAAGTTTTACTATTTTTCCCGAAATCTCACTTTTTATTTCTACTTCTTCGTTGGCAACCGTACTACCAGAAGAAAAAACGATTTGATTTGATTGGTCGATTCCTACCAAAATTGTATTTACTGGAATCGGCTTGGCATTTTGGGCTCCTTTTGGGTCTTTTGAATCCCCACCTTTAGAACCATCAGCAGGGTCATTGCTCCAGAAGAAAATCTTCCCTAAAATCAGACCTACCAAAATAATTCCCGCAATAATTAATGGACGCATGTGTTTGTTGAGGTTTATTTAATAATAATACATGAAAATAATACTTTTAAGCCCTATATGGTTCACCCTAATGGATGACACTATGAATTGAATAGACAAAATTCTATATTTAAGAAACCTAGGCAAATTAACTCAAAAACATCGAAATTGTTATTCAAATGTAGTTTAATACACCTATTTTTGACCGAAATATCCTATATCAAATGCAAAAAAATAAATCGAATTTTTGGGCCGCTGCATTGTTGATGGCAACATCTGCTATTGGGCCCGGATTTTTAACGCAAACTACTGTTTTTACCAACCAATTATTGTTCAATTTTGGCTTCGTTATCGTACTTTCCATCCTAATGGATTTGGTAGCTCAGATTAGCATTTGGCAGGTATTAACAGTAAGCAACAAACGTGCCCATGAGTTAGCCGATGAAGTTTTTAAAGGTGCCGGTGTAATATTATCATTGGTGGTTTTTATTGGCGGACTGGTTTTTAATATTGGAAATTTGGCAGGAGCAGGGCTTGGCCTAAATGCAATTTTCGGAATTGAAGTTTCCTTTGGAGGTTTAATTTCAGGGCTAATAGTAGCCATAATTTTTATTTCTAATCAAAATTTAAAAATCATTGACTTTTTAGTTAAAATTCTCGCGATTGTCATGGTTTTTTGTATTGTATATATGGCATTTAATGTGAAGTTACCTACGGATAAATTAGCATTCGGCACTTTTATGCCAGATCAAATAGACTTTAAATCTACAATAACATTGGTGGGCGGCACGGTAGGAGGGTACATTAGTTTTGCTGGTGCACACAGACTTCTAGAGAGTAATATTAATGGAATTGAGAATCTCAAAAAAGTAACAAAAAGTGCATATTCGGGAATATTAGTTACAGGTATTTTTCGCTATATGTTTTTTATTAGCATTCTTGGTGTGATACTTAGTGGGGCTATTTTAAACGAAAACAACCCTACCTCTTCTGTTTTTGAGACGGTTTTCGGAAAGTATGGGAAAATCATGTTCGGTATTATTATTTGGGTTGCATCATTTTCATCTGTTTTAGGAGCAACATTTACCTCCGTTAGTTTTGTGAAGAATTTTCAGATATTTAAGTTTAAAAATCCAAATGTGCTTCCTTTATTATTTGTAATATGCTCAGCTATAATCTTGTATGCTTTTGGTAAGCCGGTTTGGTTATTAGTATTTGCTGGATATATCAATGGTTTCATACTTCCCTTCGCTTTGTCGCTTGTTTTGGTGGCAAGTAGGAGGCCGACGATAGTGGGAGATTTTAAATTAGCAAGTATTTATTACTATTTGGGATGGTTTTTGGTAGCTGGATTGTTGATTTTTGCTGTTTTAAGCTTAATAAATTAAAAGTTTTCTGAAAAAATAAGGTTTCTAAAGTCAATTATAATAAATTTGCGTAAAATTAAATCAAAACAAAATGTTCGGACATCAATTTCCTACTTACTTGCCAATCGCTTTTTTTGTTATTTTGCTAGTTACTGCTGCTATTGTTGGCAGATGGTTAGTTAAAAACGATAAAAATTACAAAGGAATAATTAAAAAGTAATTCGAATTTAAAATATTCCTTCTCGAAGGTGCAAAATTAAGGTATTAGGAAGCTTCTTTTCTAATACCTTTGCTATTATATAGCTTCTAGTTCCGTTTGAACAAGCAACTATTAGGGTCTTAAATTTTGAAAGATCTTCATAGAACTCTTTTAGCTTGTGACTTGGCACATTTATTCCTCCAATATTAAAATCAGCAAATTCTTCTACTTCTCTAATATCAATAAGTTGACATTCGTCTTGTTTTAAAAACTCAGGCAATTCCTTAATACTTATTTCTTTTAATTCACTCATAGTTTGTTGTCGTCTGCAAAGCTGTAAAAACCGTTATTCGTAAAGATAATATGGTCAGAAATAGTAATTTCTAGCATTGTGCCTAATTCTACTATTCGTTTTGTAAGCTGAATGTCTGCGTTACTTGGATTAAGATTTCCTGAGGGATGATTATGAGTTAAAATTACCGCACTTGCCAAGTGCTCTATAGCGTTTTTGAAAATTATTTTAGGGTCTGCCACAGTTCCTGAAACGCCGCCAGTACTAATTTGAATAGGCTTAATAATTTCGAGGTTTCGATTTAAAAGTAAAATCCAGAATTCTTCATGATCGAGATCCAATAGATATTTGGAAAAATATTGGTAAGCCACATAGCTAGAGGTTATTTTAGTACGCTTTTCTTCTTCACTTTCTTTTCTTCTCCTGCCGAGTTCCAAAGCTGAAACTATTGTTATGGCTTTTGCTTCGCCTATTCCTTTAAATTTCATCAGGTCTTTTATGCTGAGCTTTGCCAGGTTATTTAAATTATTTCCTGCGTGACTGAGTATGAGTTTAGATAGGTCAACCGCGGAGAGTTCTTTTGTGCCTGATCCTATCAGAATCGCCAAATGTTCGGCATCTGTAAGTTGGCCTTTCCCTTTTAATAGAAGTTTTTCTCTTGGCCTGTCTTCTTCTGCCCAAGATTTTATGTTGGATTTGATGTCGTAGTTCATATGGGTTTTGTTTGCAATATAATCACAAATATGAATATACTAAAAAAGGCTGAACCTTTTGGGTTCAGCCTAAAATATTATAATTGTAATAATTATGCAGCTAACGAAGTAACAAACTTAGTCAATGAAGACTTAAGGTTTGAAGCTTTGTTTTTGTGAATTACATTCTTGCGAGCAAGTTTGTCTACCATAGATGAGATAGTTTTAAGTAATTCAGATGCTTCTGTTACATCTTTAAGAGAACGCAATTTTCTAATCGCAGTTCTTGCAGTTTTATGCTGATAACGATTTCTCAAACGTTTTGCCTCGTTTGATCTGATTCTTTTTAACGCTGACTTATGATTTGCCATTGATATAAATATTGTCTAAAATTCTATGTTTCTGATTCGGGTTGCAAAGATAGGTATTTCTATTCTTTATGCAAATATTTAATAGAAAAAAACTTAAAAAAGTGACTTGGGTTTGATTTTAAGTTCATTTTATGTGATTATTTGTTTTTTTTACTAAAAAAAACGCACATTCGAAAAAAAATAACAATTCAGTTTCGCCAATATTCTCCAAAAAATGCACCTTTGTCATTTCAATAAAGTCATCAACAAATATACGAATGAAAAAATATGTTTTGGGCGTAATTGCTCTTTCTTTTGCGTTTTCATGCAAGTCTGTCAATCAGAATAAAGGCAACTCTAAGGAATCTTTGGTAGATCAATTTTCAAAACCGGAGTACAAATTGCCAAGGGTTTCGGTACACCGTGGGGGAGGTTACATGCCTATGTGGCCGGAGAACTGTTTAGAATCATTTCAGTATGTTTCCTCAAAAATGCCATGTATAATTGAATGTGACATTGAAATGAGCAAAGACAGTGTTTTGGTATTGATGCATGATCAGACATTAGATAGAACTTCTACCGGAAAAGGTAAAGTAAGTGCTTTGGAATATAAAAATCTATTGAACTATTCGCTTAAAGACAATTTCGGCAATATTACAACTTATAAAATACCGACTCTAAATGCGATTTTGACTTGGGGGAAAAACAATGTGATTTACACTTTAGATGTAAAAAAAACTACGCCATTTAGAATGGTGACTGCCCAAATCAAGGAAAAAAACGCATACAGCTACGCAGCTGTAATCACTTATAATCTCAAAGAAGCCGTTGAGGTTTACAAGTTAGATCCTAAAGTGTTGATTTCTGTCAGTTTAATGCAGGTTGCAGATTACGAACGATTGCACGGAGCCGGAATTCCCGATAAAAACATGGTGGCATTTATTGGTACTAGAGAGCCCAAAAAAGAATTGATTGATTTTTTACATACTAAAAATATCAAGACAATTTTGGGTGTATTGGGCAATTTAGATAAAAAAGCAGAAGCCGCTAATAATACGCTTTATACTACCTGGGCTTCATTAGGAGTTGATATTTTTGCTACTGACAGGCCTTTTGATGTTTATAAGGAAATCAAACAATAGTTTAAAGGATATTTAAGAAATAAGCTTATATTTAAGGATATTTTCTAACCGAACTAAAAAACAAACTATGAAAAAAAATCTGTATTTGACGGCCTTGCTTTTGGGTGTTTCAACTGCTTCCTTTTCTCAAACTGATTTGCATCAAAAAATTGAGGATGAGTCAAAAAAAATTGAGAGTAAAGTTATTTCTTGGAGACGTGATTTTCACGAACATCCAGAGCTGGGAAATCAAGAAGTGAGAACTGCTGGTATTATAGCTAACCATTTAAGAAGTCTCGGAATAGAAGTTCAAGAAAAAGTTTCCTTTACGGGTGTGGTAGGGGTTTTAAAAGGTGGAAAACCGGGTCCTGTGATAGCTCTTAGAGCAGATATGGACGGTTTGCCTGTTACTGAACGAGTAGATGTTCCGTTTAAATCTAAAGTGAGAACCGTATACAATGAGCAAGAAACGGGTGTAATGCATGCTTGTGGACATGACAGTCACGTAGCTATATTGATGGGTGTAGCAGAAGTGCTTGCTGGTATGAAAAACGAACTACAGGGTACCGTTAAGTTTATTTTCCAACCGGCTGAAGAGGGTGTTTCAGATAAAGGACAAGCTTTTGGTGCTGACGGTATGATAAAGGCCGGAGCATTGGAAAATCCAAAGGTAGATGTAATTTTTGGCTTACACATAAATTCGCAAACGCCTTCAGGTGTAATCGCATACAAAGCAGGCCCGATAATGGCGGCAGTAGACGAAATGAATTTCGTGATTAAAGGTAAACAAACCCATGGGGCATATCCTTGGGAAGGAGCTGACCCAATAGTGGCGGCAAGTCAGATTGTGACAAGCTTACAAACGATAGTTTCGCGAAATGTAAAACTTACAGAAGCACCCGCAGTAGTAACAGTTGGGGCAATTCATGGAGGAATAAGACATAATATTATTCCGGAAGAGGTGAAAATGATAGGAACTATTCGTACATTAGGAAAAGAGCAACGTGTAATGGTTCATAGGAGAATCAAAGAAATAGCCGAAAACACAGGCAAGGCCCTTGGTGTTGATGTAGACGTTGAGATTGTAAATGGATATCCTGTTACCATAAATGATGTGAATTTGACGAAGCAAATGCTTCCAACTTTAGAAATGTCTGCCGGCAAGGCTAATATTGTAGAAGTGCCGCCAACTATGGGTGCTGAAGATTTTAGTTATTTTCAAGAAAAAGTGCCAGGTGTGTTTTTCTTTTTAGGAGGAATGGATCCAAAGAAATCTCCTTCTCAAGTAGCACCGCACCATACACCAGATTTTTATTTGGATGAAACAGGATTTGTATTAGGAGTAAAAACGTTGTCTAATATGGTGGTAGATTATGGAAACATGAGCCAGCCAATAGATACAAAATCAGCTAAAAAAGGCAAAAAAAGTAAATGAAAGCAGAGATAATCGAAATATTTCCAGATAATCCCGACGATAGGAAAATCCAACAAGTGGTGGATTGCCTTAAAAACGGGGGAGTAATTATATATCCTACAGATACAGTTTATTCTATGGGGTGCGACTCTAGAAACGTAAAGGCGGTGGAGAAACTATGTAAATTGAAGAATGTAAAGCCCTCCCAAAATCGCTTTTCTATTGTCTGTTCAGACTTATCTGATATTTCGGTTTATGCCAAAGTACCCAATGTGGCCTTTAGATTAATGAAAAAGCTACTTCCCGGGCCTTATACTTTTATTCTTCCTACCACCGGCGACTTGCCCAAAATATTGCAAACAAATAGGAAAACTATAGGAATTAGAGTGCCTGATCATAATATTCCGCAGCAAATAGTGAAAGCACTCGGTAGCCCCATTATCACGACTTCCTTAAAAGATGATATTGATGATATTCAGGAATACCCAAACGAGATTGAGGTTATTTTTGATCAAAATCAAGATAAAGTCGATATAATAATTGACAGCGGTTGGTGTGGCATTATACCTTCTACGGTAATAGCTTGTACAGATAATGACCAAGTGGAGCTCGTGAGAGAAGGTTTAGGTGAATTTTCGGATGATTAAAATCTATTAAATGTAAATATTTAAAGGCGAAATGTGAATTTCGCCTTTTTTTTATGCTAAAATATTAAAAATACAAAGTCTATCTATTTGGTAGAGTAATTAACTTTTATATCTTTGAGGCAAATTAATGCAAATGAAGATAGAGGACACGGTAATAGAAGAGAAAATCATAGCCACGGAAGACATTGGAGCGGTCTCTACCACTATGAAAATTAGAAACTATCTCTATTTTGGGCTAAGTAGATTGGCATGGATGGTGGCTGGTTACATATTGTTTAGCTTTTTACCTCTAAGGTATTTTGGAAATCAAGCACAAGTGTTATTTGCATCGCTAGACTCCGAAATACTTATTTTTATGGCTGCGGGCTTCATTGCACAACTTATCGATGGTGCCCTAGGGATGGCCTATGGCGTCAGTGCTACCTCTTTTTTGCTTTCATTTGGTATTTCGCCCGCTGCTGCTAGTGCCAGCGTGCATGCTTCTGAGATCTTCACTAGTGGGGTGTCAGGTTTGAGTCACTTAAAGTTTGGTAATGTAAACAAAAAGCTCTTCAAGACTTTATTGATTCCTGGTGTGCTTGGGGCTATAACAGGGGCTTATGTTCTTTCATCTTTTGAGCAATACAATGTATACATAAAACCTGTGGTAGCAGCTTATACCTTATATCTTGGTATTAGAATTCTACAAAAATGTTTAGGCAAAATAATCAGAAAGAAACCCATTAAAAAGTTGGGTCTCTTGGCAGCTACAGGTGGTTTTTTGGACTCCATCGGCGGGGGAGGTTGGGGCCCAATTGTGAGTTCAACTTTAATAGCCAATGGCCGAAATCCCATTTATACCGTAGGTTCGGTTAACTTAACCGAGTTTTTTGTTTCTTTCGCTAGTTCTATCACATTCATAATATTCTTAGGCTTTTCGCATTGGCAAGTTATCTTAGGCCTAGTGTTAGGGGGAGTGGTAGCCGCTCCAATAGCGGCCTACATAGTCAGCAAAATTCCTATTAAGCCCATGTTTCTTATTGTTGGTATTTTAGTAATAATCGTCAGCCTCAGAAACTTATATATGGGCGTTCAGTTTTTTCTTTAATAATTAGAATTTCATACTAAGAGCAATCCTTTTTCTGCTACTTTCAATTTCCACAACACGCACTTTAACTTTTTGGTGGACCTTAACTATTTCGTTAGGGTCTTTTACAAATTTGTTGGCTAGCTGAGATACGTGCACCAAGCCGTCTTGATGAACGCCAATGTCTACAAAACAACCAAAAGCAGTGATATTTGTCACGATTCCTAGTAATTCCATTCCTTCTCGTAAGTCTTCTATGCTGTTTACGTTGCCAAATTCAAACTGCTCAATGGTTTCTCTTGGGTCACGACCTGGTTTTTCTAGTTCTTCCAAAATGTCTTTTAGCGTCGGTATTCCCACTTTAGCTGTTACGTATTTTTGGATATTTATACTTTTTCTAAGTTCTTTTTTTTCTATTAATTCTGCTAAACTCACGCCTAAATCTTTGGCCATAAGTTCCACTATTTCATAGCTTTCTGGGTGTACGGCCGTGTTATCCAAAGGGTTTTTGGCTCCTCTGATTCTTAAAAAACCTGCTGCTTGCTCAAATGCTTTGTCTCCAAGTCGTGGTATTTTTTTAAGTTCGTTTCTGGTTTTTATTTTGCCATTTTGGTTTCTATACGCTACAATATTGGCGGCTATGGAAGGCCCAATGCCCGAAACATAAGAAAGCAAATGTTTGCTTGAGGTATTTATTTCTACCCCTACAGAGTTTACGCAAAGCTCCACTGTAGCATCTAAAGTTTCTTTAAGTAGTTTCTGGTCTACATCGTGCTGATATTGCCCTACACCTATAGACTTCGGGTCTAGTTTTACTAATTCCGCCAATGGATCCATCAAACGTCTGCCGATTGAAACTGCACCTCTGACCGTGATGTCTTTGTCTGGAAACTCTTCTCTGGCTATTTCGCTCGCCGAATAAATAGAAGCACCTTGCTCTGAAACTACAAAAACAGGAATACTTTTATATTCGGGCATACTGCCAATAGTAGACTTTATGAAACTTTCGGTTTCTCTACTTGCCGTTCCGTTTCCAATAGCTACTGCTTCTATTTTGTATTTTTCTAAAAGCTGCCTAACTGTAGCCTCAGCTTCCTGAACTTTAAAAGTCGGGTACACTACGGTATCTTTCAAAAGTGTGCCTGTTTCGTCTAATACGACTGTTTTACACCCAGTTCTAAACCCTGGATCAAGTGCAAGTATACGTTTTTGGCCCAAAGGCGAGGCCAACAAAAGTTGTCTTAAATTGGTAGAAAATATCTCTATCGCGGCTAAATCGGCTTTTTCTTTTGCTGAATTATTAAATTCTTTTTCCACACTCGGAATCAATAGCCTTTTTAGGCAATCTTTTATGGCTAAACCTACTTGTTCTTTCGGTTCATTAAATCCTTTTAAATAAATTCTTTCTAGGCTATCATATGCTCTGTCTGTATCTATATCAATTTTCACTTGAAGGAAACCTTCGTCTTCTCCTCGTTTTATAGCTAAAAAGCGATGGGAGGGCATGTTTTTTAAAGATTCATTATGTTCAAAGTAATCTTTGAATTTTTCACCTTCTTTTTCTTTTCCTTTTTTTACTTTGCACTCAACTACCGACTCTCTTTGAAATATAGCCCTTACTTTATTTCTAGCTTCCAAGTCTTCATTAATCCATTCGGCTATTATATCTCTAGCACCCGCTAATGCTTCTTCTATGTTGTGTACTTTGTCTGTAATAAATTTCGCCGCTAAAGGCTCTATTGACTTCTCAGACTGCTTAAATAGTAACTGTGCCAAAGGCTCTAAACCAAGTTCTATGGCTATACTTGCTCGAGTTTTTCTTTTTTGTTTATAAGGTAAATACAAATCTTCCAATTCTGCCAAAAACATGGCGTTTTGAAGTTTCTGATTTAACTCGGGCGTCATCTTGCCTTGTTCTTCTATCGATTTTATGATTGCTTCTCTACGCTTATCGGCTTCAATAAACTTTTCAAGGCTTTTTTTTATGTCTAAAATCTGCACTTCATCCAAACTGCCAGTGACTTCTTTTCTATACCTAGCCACAAAAGGAACCGTAGCACCTTCGGTCAGTAGCTGAGCAGTGTTTTTTACTTGATTTTGAGAAATATTTAAAGTCTGAGCTATTATTTGTAATTGTTTCGAAGTCATTTCCAACCTTTTAGTTTTTTTTGTAGTCTTATTGATACAAAAATCAGAAGAAAAACCTTAAAAAGGGTAAAAAAAAGCTTCTATTTTTTAAAATAAATATTTCAAGAAATGCTTACAGATATGAGAAATAATATTAAAAAAAATGTAGAAAATTATCTATTTAAGTTCGTAATAGTGATAATTTCAATAAACACCTTTGGTTTAAGCTCATGTAGTAAAATTGAAACTGAGCCACAACAATTGAGCAACGATATAAAGAGCATCAGTGGTGGGCAAAGTTTTGGTTTTTGTATAGGTAAATGTTATCGAGAACTAACGTTTATTGATAATAAAATGAAGCTTTTGGTAATAGAAAGAGGAAATAGAGGGTCAAACGAAGCGGATAAAGAGTATAATTTCGAGGAAATGCTTGATGCAGTAGATGCCCAAAAAATTAACTCTTTGCTAAACATTGATTCATTTAAGAAACTCAATGACGTATATGGCTGTCCAGACTGTGCAGACGGCGGTTCTGAATGGATTGAGATAGTATTTGCAAATGATACCAAAAAGAGAGTTACGTTTGAGTTTGGCAATTATCCTTCTGAAATAAAAGAGTTGGCTACTTTGATTAGAGAAAAACGAACTACTTTTTATCAAAAGAATTTTCAATCAAATTAGGAAAAATATATCCTAGGACTAATCCAAAAGATGAGGCCAAAAGACCCAAAACATTTGCTGGATATTCGGTTTCAAAATATTCACATATTATCCATACCGCGGTTCCTAAAATCATAGACAATATGGCTCCGGTGCTATTTGCTTTCTTTAGAAATAAACCGGCAGTGAGCGGAACAAATAACGCAACCAAACTTAAAACCGATGAGCTTCCTACAAGTTCGTAAATGTCTCTTTGGTTTAGCGAAAGCACTATCGCAGCTACTGTAATCAAAACAGTAGAATAACGCATAATGCGTAATAGAGAGGCATCTGAAAGCTCATTTTTAAACAATGGCTTTATTAAGTTTTCAGCAATAACTGTAGATGGAGCCAAAATAGCTGCACTACAAGTACTCATGATGGCAGATAGCAAAGCTCCAAAGAAAATAACTTGAACAAAAAGGCTGCTGTGTGTCAATATAAGCTTTGGTATCATCATTTGTAGGTCGCCAGTTTTGACCTCGGGATATAAATAGACTCCGCAAAGCACGATAATTAGAGGGAAAATAGCCACGGTTAAATACATAAACGCCGAAATGAAGGAGCCTCGTACCGCAGTTTTTTCCGATTCGGCCGAAAGTACACGCTGGAAAACATCTTGTTGCGGTATAGAACCTAAGCCAATTGTAATCCAAGCACCAAAATATATCATCCAGTCTATTCCTGTTTTGTTTTTTGGAGTAAAATCAAAAAAGCCAGCTGGCAGATCCGAAATTAGTTTATTTGGGTCAGGGATAGCCGACCATAGCTGAAAGGCAATATAAGCCAAACCGACAATAATCAAAACCGTTTGAATAGTATCTGTAATAGAAATAGACCACATGCCGCCCAGGTACGTATAAAACAAAACGATAGCTCCACAAAACACAATGCCTATGGTGAAAGGAATAGCCGCGATACTTTGCAAAATAACCGCCATAGCCACCAATTGGGCCGCAATCCAACCAAAATAGGAGGGAACCATAAAAAGAACAGAAATGAATTCAACTTTTTTGCCAAATCTGATTCTGAAATAGTCTGAGAAAGTATAGAGGTTAAGTTTGTAAAGTGGTTTGGCGTAAAATAACCCTATTAAAAACAAACAAAGTGCCGCTCCAAATGGGTCTTCGATGATACCTAAAATGCCCCCCTCTAAAAATTCTGAAGAAGCCCCAAGGATAGTTTCGGAGCCAAACCAAGTGGCAAACAAACCAGAGGCAACCATATAAACGGGCATTTTTCTTCCTGCTAATACATAATCTATAGAGGATTTTACCAGTTTTGAAGAGAACCAGCCTATCAAAATGGTAATAAGTAGATAAATACAGATAAAAAATACTAACATGCGGTAATTTAACGCTTATATCTCTAAAAAATATTGTAGATTTGGAGACCAAAAATAAGATTTTATTTAACTCTATTTATCGCCGTGACCCATCTTATTGAAAGATTTACTGAATTTTTAAAAAAAGGAAAATATAATTCTGCAACTATCGCTTCGTATCGAAACGATATTTTTGTGTTTTACAACCACTTTAGAGATTACCCCCAAAGCAAAATTACCGATGAGCTTATCGCTGAATATTTGAAACTTTTAGACGAAAAAAAATCGTCGAGACATGAGGTTATTCAGGCTGGAAAGGCCATTAAATTATTTTATGAAGTAATTTTCAATAGAAAGCTTAGCATAAAAGCCACAGGCAAGGAAAAAGAGATTCAGACTATCGATGTTTTGTCTCAGACCGAGATAAAGCTTTTGATAGATACTGTAAAAAATATCAAACACAAGGCTTTACTTATTTTGGTATACAATTCTGGAATGAAGATAAGCGAGGTTATAAAACTAAGGATTTCGGATATTGATTTTAAAAAATATACGATTACTCTAAAACATAAAAACTCAAAGAAAGACAGGTTGCTGAGATTGTCTCCTAATATTGTAGTTTTTATAGAAAAATATATTAAAAAATACGAACCTGTAGATGTGCTTTTTCCTGGGTCAGGTGGCGAAGGTTTTTATTCTTCTCGAAATATTCAGATGTTTTTTCAGAAAGCATTAACTGAGTCGGGCTTAAATAAGCAAGCCACACTTAACACGCTAAGGCACAGTTTTGCAGTACATAGCTTAGAAATGGGACTGGATATTCATATACTTCAACAAATGTTGGGGCATACAAATATCCAGACGACTTCGGTTTATAACCAGTTTGTGAAAATTAAAACAGAACAAATAATTTCTCCTCTGGAAAAATTAGATTTAGAAATTCCACTTTAATGTTTCTCTTTTCTTAAACTATCAATATCTATTTTTTGATGCTTAATAGAGTTTTTCTCAAGCTCTATGTATTCATTTCTTGTTTTTGAAATATCTACAGCAGCGTAAATTGCGTGCAACATTGAGGTGGGGTCTGCTTCGTTTTTGCCCGCAATGTTATATCCTGTACCATGATCGGGCGAAGTCCTAATTCCCATCAGTCCAGCTGTAAAGTTTACACCAGTTTCGAAAGCCAAAAGCTTGAAAGGTGTCAAGCCTTGGTCATGATACATGGCCAATATGCCATCATAGTTTTTAAACTGTCCGTTTGCAAAAAAGCCATCCGTAGGAAATGGACCGAACACCAATTCGCCTTTGTTTTTAAATTTTTCTAAAACAGGCTCTATTATTTCTTTCTCTTCTTTCCCAAGTAAACCATTTTCACCCGCATGAGGATTTAGTCCTAAAACCGCTATTTTGGGTTTTTTAATTCCGAAATCAATTTTTAAAGATTCTATCATGATGTTAAGTTTAGAGGTGATTATCTCTTTGCTTAACTTTGATTTTACTTCTTCTAAAGGAATATGTCCTGTAACCACGCCTACGCGTAGTCCTTCCGAAATCATAAACATTAGCACGTCTTTTTTATCATATGCTGCTGCTAAATATTCAGTATGACCTGGAAATTTAAAGTTTTCAGATTGAATGTTATCTTTCGAAATAGGTGCCGTTACCAAGGCATCTATTAATCCTTCTTTTAGATCAGCTACCGCCTTTTCTAAAGAGTTAAAAGCTAATTCTCCCGCTTTTTTGTCAGAAGTACCCAATTCCATTTCAAAATACTCTCCTTTTAGGCAGTTAATCAGATTTGAGTTTTTCTGAAGTGCTGTCTTTGGGTCATTTATGCCTGTGTATTGCCATTGGGCTTGGTCCACAAAGTGCTTATATTTACTTAGATGCTTTCCGGAACCATATATGATCGGAATACAAATTTTGTTTACTCTTCCTGTAGCTAAGGCTTTTAGTAGTACCTCAGGGCCTATTCCATTTACATCTCCTATCGTAATCCCTATTTTGGGTATGAATTCGTTTTCCATTCTTAAAATTTGAAATTTCTCAAAATTAATAAAATTTCGGAGGACTTAGACTATATCGGCGGTCTATATAAACAAAAAAGGTTATCCTAAAAATAAGATAACCTTTTCGAAAGAGCAATAAGTAGTAATTATTTGATTGTACTCGGACAAACATAGTCTGTCAAAGTGAATTTCTCAGAGCTTTTAATAGCCGCAAATCCACCGTTTACATCAACTACGTCAATTCCTCTTGACTTAAGAATTGAAGCCGCTATCATTGATCTATAGCCACCTGCACAATGAATAGTATAGGTATTTGCTTTATTTATTTCTGCAAAATTTTCATTTATAAAATCTAAAGGAAAATTAGGAACGTTTTCTACGTGCTCAGAAATGTATTCACCTGGCTTTCTTACATCTATTACATGCATTTCAGGGTCTTTTTTCATTCTTTCGCTTAGTTCTTCTGGCGAAATCGACTCGATGGTGTCAAGTTCGTTTCCAGCGTTTTTCCAAGCGTCAATTCCCCCTTTTAGATAGCCGATAGAGTTGTCATAACCCACTCTGGCTAATCTTGTGATAGTTTCTTCTTCTTGTCCTTCTTCGGTAATAAGTAAAATTTCTTGTTTCAAATCCGGAATTAAAGCTCCAACCCAAGGGGCAAATTGACCATTCAAGCCAATATTGATTGAATTTGGTACAAATCCTTTGGCAAAAACCTGTGGGTTTCTGGTATCTAACATTATGGCACCTGTTTCGTTTGCGGCAGCTTCAAATGCAATTGGGCTCAAAGCTTGGGCACCTCTGGCCATAACTTCATCAAAACTTTCATAGCCCTGCTTGTTCATCATTACGTTTTGAGGGAAATAATTTGGTGGTGGAGCAAGTCCATCAGTAACCTCTTTAATGAACTCCTCCTTAGTCATGTCGGCTCTCAATGCATAGTTTGTTGCTTTCTGGTTTCCGAGGCTGTCAGTGGTCTCTTTACTCATGTTTTTGCCACAAGCCGAACCTGCACCGTGTGCCGGATAAACGGTAACATCATCTGGCAAAGTCATAATTTTATTTCTTAATGAATCGTATAAGAAACCGGCAAGGTCGTCCATCGTAATGTCTGATTTTTGAGCAAGGTCTGGTCTACCTACATCACCTATAAATAGGGTATCGCCACTGAAAAGAGCGTTTTCTTTGCCATTTTCATCAAAAAGTAAAAAACATGTAGACTCCATAGTGTGACCCGGTGTGTGCAAAACTTTGATTTTGATATCACCAACTTCAAATATTTGTCCGTCTTCGGCAATGATTGCATCAAAGCCCGTTACGGCATTTGGTCCATAAACTATTGGAGCACCTGATTTTGAAGATAAGTCCAAGTGACCTGAAACGAAGTCTGCATGAAAGTGAGTTTCAAATACATATTTGATTTTCACACTTTCTTTTTGAGCTTTTTCTAGGTAAGGACCAACTTCTCTCAGTGGGTCTATTACTACTGCTTCTCCTTTGCTTTGGATAAAATAAGCACCTTGTGCTAAACATCCTGTATAAATTTGTTCGATTTTCATGTTACAATACGATTTCTTTTATTATTATGTATACTGCCATGGCCAATACAAACCAGCCAAATGATTTTTTTAATTTTTCTCCTGGTATATATTTAGTCAAATATGAGCCTATAAAAATACCCAATATAGAGAACGCTGTGAATTTTGTTAAAAACATCCAATCTATCGGTTGATTGGCCACGTCGCCCAAAAATCCAACGAGTGATTTTGCTGCAATAATCAGCAATGAAGTTCCGACTGCCATTTTCATTGGTAATTTAACCAGTAGGACCAAAGCCGGAATAATTAAAAATCCGCCGCCCGCACCAACTAAACCTGTTAAAGTTCCTACCACTAATCCTTCTAAAGCGATTAATGGAAAATTAAACTTTAAACCTTCATTAGTTTCAACTTCTTTTTTCTTGTCTTTTATCATTGAATAAGAAGCCGCAAGCATTATGACCGCAAAAAATACCATGATGGCAATATTTTTAGTCAAATCAAACGTGCCAAAACTCATGATGTGGTCTGGTATGGAAGGTACCAAATATTTTCTGGTTAAGAAAACTGCCACAAACGAAGGAATCGCAAAAATAACGGCGGCTTTGTAATTCACTAGTCCTTTTTTCATGTAGCTAAATGAACCAACCAATGAGGTGGAACCTACAATAAACAATGAATATGCTGTAGAAAGCACGGGACTAATACCTAATAAATACACTAAAACCGGAAGGGTGAGTATACTTCCACCACCACCTATTAGTCCTAAACTAACTCCAATTAAGATCGAAAAAATGTAACCTACTATCTCTGTCATCTACTCTTTTTTTTATACAAATTTAGGGTTATTGTTTGCTCTTGTCTGTGATAAATGTTACCTCAAAACTACTTAATGAGGTAATTTTTCTCTAAAAAATCCATAAAGCCAAGTTCCTGCTACCGCACTCAAAAAAGTTACGATAATAGTTAAGAATCCACTGCCGATTTGAGCGAACAATGGACCTGGACATGCTCCAGTAATGGCCCAGCCTAATCCAAAAATAAATCCTCCATACACATTCCCTTTGTGGAACTCTTTAGTTGGAATTACTATTTTTTCGCCACTTATTGATTTAATTCCGAATCTTTTAATGATTTGAATAGAAATCATTGCAGTTAAGATGGCACTTCCGATGACACCATACATATGAAAACTTTGGAATCTAAACATCTCCTGGATTCTAAACCAAGATATAATTTCGGCTTTTACGAATATAATTCCGAATAATATACCTAAAATAAGATATTTTGAATATCCCAAAGGTGATTCTGTAGACTTTTGAGAATTAGGAGCCACACACTCTAATGGCTCTATATAATTTTGATTATTTGTTTTTTCTACCATGATTTAAAATAATTTAAAGATAATTGGGAAAAGTAGGTGCGTCATAAAAAAGCCGCCTAACATAAAACAACAGGTTGCAACCAAAGAAGGCCATTGAAGGCTGGATATTCCCATGATTGCGTGGCCAGAGGTACATCCGCCTCCGTATCTTGTTCCAAAACCAACTAATAAACCTCCTATTACAAAAAAGATAAGTCCTTTGATGGAAAGTAGTGCATCAAAACTAAACAACTCTACTGGCATTAAACCTGAAAAATTATGAAGTCCTAAGCCTTTAAGGTCATTAATGGTAGCCTCCGAAATCTCTATTTCATTTGGGTTGGTTAAAAAAAATGTGGCTAAAAATCCGCCAATAGTAACACCTAATACAAACACTAAATTCCACATTTCTTTTCTCCAGTTGTAGTTGAAAAAAGGAATATTTGCGGGCATGCACATTGAGCAAATATGCCTTAAAGACGATGAAATTCCGAAAGATTTGTTCCCTAAAATTAATAATGCAGGAACTGTAAGTCCGATAAATGGACCAGCTACATACCAGGGCCATGGGTTTTTAATTAACTCGATAAAATTCATTGTTGATATTTACGTTAAAACTTGAAATTAATAATCACATTGAGGAGGTTTAAGTTCACTTTGTTAAAGATATACCTGGCCTCCAAGGTTTCACCTGAGATGTTGTTTTTCCTAACAAATAGGATTTGATAATCAAAACCATCCAAAACACCATGCAGTTTTTGTTTATAGCTAATATTTAGTTGGTCATAACTCGGCATTCCATATTTGTTTAGAATTGGGTTAGAAGGCGAAGTTAAATAGAACCTTCCGTATGAAAAGTCTAGATCTTGATATTTATTTAAGCTTCTAGCTAACCCTATTTTTATGGCTTTTACATCACCATTCCCTTCCACACGCTCTCTTGGCATAAACGTATAAAAGGGTTCGCGTCCCCATTCTCGCGGAAACAGAAAGCGGCCTTGTTTTCCTATATTAGTATAACTTAAACTCAGGTTATTTTTGCTGAAATTCTTTGAGATTTGACTAGACCAAGCCAAGGCATTATGACGAATATAGGAGCCTGTAACATTAGGTTGTAAGCTTTTTTCGAAGGAAATCATACTTCCCAAAAACCAACTATTGTCTTTATACTCGGCTTTTAAGTGAGCTAAGTTCATTAAGCTTTTGGCATAGTAATTTTCTGCTGAAATATTGATTTTATTTCGAAACGAATAATCAGCATTTACGATTAATAAGTTTTTAGAGGTGATACTTGCGACATAATTGCTTTTGGTGCCTTCTTCGTTTCTACCTTGTGGATACAATGACATAGATTCTCCAATGCTGTACCATTTTAAACTTGAGCGTGGAGATATTTTGGTTATCATATTTAGACCAAGATTTAAGCCTTTTGCGGGCTTTGTGTTAATGCTCAATCCCTTTACCATAGTTGGCGTCATTCGACCATCTTGTCCATTTAAAAAAGCAAAATTTGGTGTAAACTGACCCAACTCAGCACTGCTGTTTTTGTATCTATATTTGATACTTAAATTTTCTAACCTTACCAGATTTGGGTTACTGGGATTTTCAATGTCAAATAAGCCAAGTTCATATCTACTCGGACTTAAAGTGGTTGAGTCAATTTTAGTTACATCTTTTCCTAACAGATTTAATATAAAATATCCGCCCATTTTTAACGAAAATCCTTTGATTTCAGGGCTTTCGTAATTCAAACCTGCTCCATAGCCTAACCCTTGATAATCTGAAAGACCTTTTTGATTATCTGTGGCCATAAAATATAGCCTGCTTCTACCTGAAAATTTTCCAGATTGAAAATACGATTTTATAGAGGTATATGTTTTGACTGAATCTTTTTGAGATTGCCCAAAACCTACATTTATAATAAATAAGAAAGCGATAAGGAATACTTTTCTCAACTTAAGGATATTATTTGTTCTAACACAAATTTACACCCTTGAGTCTCGAATTACTGTGATATTTGTCACAGCAAATAGTGTATCTACTTTAAACGAACTGATAGTCAATGCCCCACACTTGCGAAAGTAAAGTTTGTGGACCATCAAGTATTTTAGCTGATTGTCTTGGAGCCGGATTTACAGGAGAAAATTCTTTTAAATAGTCGGTAACCGCTTGATGTAAGGTAAAATCTAATGAATTTGGGTTTTTAACGCCTTTTAGTCTGCAAATAACATCTTCAGGATCGCCTTCTCTTTCGCACGCAGCGATAGTATAGGTTCGATTAATATCGATTGGTTGGCCATTTATGGTCGCTTTTTGTAGTTTTTCTCCCTCTGGAGCGAAAGCTTTAAACGCTATTTCCATACCTTTAAACCTAATAAGCCAACCTCCAAATCTTTTAGCGGCTTCTTTGGCAAATACATTTTCTAATTCTCTTTCAAGCCAAGCCAAAATCTGCTCACCCGTTACTTCACCGGTTCTTACTAGGGCATCAATAGGAAGCATGTCATATAAATAGCCCTCTGTAATAGGAGCGAGGCCATTTTTCTCTATGTTTTTAGGAGGGCAAAATCTGAATCCATTACTGATTATAATGTCAGTTTTTACTTTCCACTTAAGTGCGTCCACAATGAGTGTATCAATGGTGTTTTCTACTACAAAATACCTGTATAAAGGCAGTTTAGAATACCCCAAAACCTTGTCTAGATGAGCTCTGTACGGTTTTTCAGATTCCGTTATCAATTTCGAAACTACCGCGTCTGGTTTAATCTTATCTGGGTCAACTTCTATTAATTTATATGATTCCGAAACTATTTTGCCGTCTTTTATATCTAAATCTAGACGGCCAATAAATGAACCGAACGCTCCAGGCTCAACTACTTTACAGTACTTCGTTTGGATTGGTTTTCTAACTCGTTCATGGGTATCACCTCCAAAAATATAATCGACACCTTCTATGTCGGGGTTATTTCCAAGGGCTAGCTGCTGAGAAAGCCCCAAATGTGAAAGTAAGATTATGAAATCACACTTTTCTTGAGATTTAAGCAAGTTTACATAGTATTTCAGGTTTTCATCGGGTTTTGTATACATCAAACCCTTTGAGAGTGCCGGTGGTTGTCTTCGTGGTACTAAGTGGTCTGTGTAACCTAAAAAGCCAATTTTGACACCCAGGCGGTTAATTATAGCATAAGGTTGGAATACCAATTCGCCTCTACTGCCGTCTTCATTTTGGTGAAATAAATTTGCACATACTTTAGGTGCATTTAGCGATCCCAATAGTTGTTGCATTCCTTTTTTATAGAAAAATACTTCCCAGTTTCCGGGTGTGTAGAGGTCGTAGTCTATGTAATTTAAAATCGGAACTAAGGCCTCCCCTTGGGTTTTTACTGAAAGCTCACTTCCCTGAAACATGTCGCCGGTGTCAATGGCGATGGTGTTGGGGTTTTTCTTTTTTTCCTTTTTAATGTAAGTGGCTATTTGTGGATAGCCGCCAGTTTTACGAAAAGTTATTTGTTCATTCTCCCAAAAAAGCTCATCATGAGGGTGTATTTGGCAGTGAATATCAGTAGTTTGTAAAAGTGTAAGTGTACCAGAAGTAGTCGGTTTATCAGTTTGACTCTCCGTTTCTTTAAAAATACTTTTTTCTTCGAAAGGCACCGCTACTGCGGTCATTGAAGCTATAGTTTTTTGAATAAAATCTCTTCTAGTATTCATATTTAAGGGGTTTTGTTGATTTTTTTAATATCCTGCCTTTATATAGGCGTAACCGTCTTCTTGTTTTTCAACAATTTCGGCTATCCCAACTGGTACAAATACTGCCGCTGGCAATATATCGGCTTCCGTTAATTTCTTTCTTTTCATCGTGTTTTTACAGACGGCAAAAGTGATTCCTCTTTCCTGCATTTCTTTTACTTCTTTGGCCACCACACTTTCGGTATTTCTCATAAAGCCAATGGCGTCGTTGTGTATTACTACTTCGATTTTGGCCGTGGGCCAGTATTCTAACACATTGTTAAGCTGTCTAATCAGTCCTTTGTGCACCAGCGTATCGCCGGTTGCAAGTTGAAATACAATTTTGTGTGTTTTTGTTTGACCAAAAACAGTACTTAGACTTAGTAAGAATGCGAATAGAAATACGATTTTTTTCATGTTTATTGAATTTGTCATTTTGAATTATTTTTGTACCAATCTTTAATTGGTTTGTATGGTCCTATTTTATGTTGAGTTTCAGGAAATGGATCTTTATACGGTCCAAATGGATGATCAAACGGCTTTTTGCTGATGTCTGGCCAGTCTTGGCTTAAATCTTTACTTGGTCGTGGCATTTGATTTACATATCCAGCTAAGTCCCAAGCTTCTTCGTCAGTAAGCTGTGGGTTTTCATAACTTACGCCAAATGGCATGTTATATTTTACATAGGATGCGAAATTTGACATTCTGTATAGTCCTGCACCGTCGTTATAGCTATGTGCTCCCCACAATGGCGGGTAAGTATATTCTTTGCCGTCTGCAGTTAATACTCCTTGACCCTCAGCTCCATGGCAACTCTGACATTTTTCTAAGTAGATTTTCTCTCCATTGGTTTTACTCAATGCTCTATTAAGTTCTTTTATTTTGAACAAACCTGTACCTCTTGGTTTCTCCTTTTTAGGTACATCTTCGCCCAAATAATCAATATAGGCTATCATGGCTTTCATTTCTTTTGAATCGGCCGCCAATCCACTTCCATTTAAGCTCCTCTCGAAGCAATCGTTTATTCTTTTTACTTTATCTTCTATTTTACCTGAGCGGGCTCTCATTTTTGGATAAGTAGAATTTACTGCAAAATAGTTATTACCAAAAGGTTTTGAACCCGCATCTAAGTGACAATTCTGACAGTTTAAACCGTTTGAGATAGACATTACACTTCCGTTTGGACCTAAGTATCGAGCAGTATGAGCAATCAATTCTTTTCCGTATAATATTTCAGCTTTGTTTGGCTTAGTAGATAGTCTCCATTCAGCAGGGGCAGTCCAAAGGTTGGTAAATGCCGAGTCCAATGTTTGCTTCGCTTGCTCTGTTTCTGGATCTATTTTGATATTTTCAGAGGTGAACAATCCGGTAATTGAAGGAAAAAGAAAAAGAAGTATAGTAACTATAGAAAGTCCTAAAAGAACATATATCAATTTTATTGACCTGGCGAGTATTTTTGTTATATCCATTTATTTTGTTTAAACCTTAAAAATTAAAGTTAAGATTAAATCCCTATATAGGTATGTGATATTGGTTACAAAATTTATAGAATACGGGTATTTGGTATAATTATTTTTATAAAATTTTGCAATATAGCAGGCTATTTTGGCCGAAAATCAATTTCCGAAATTTTAAATCAGCTCAATTTTATTTCTTGAAAGATTCAATTTGCCAATTTTTTCTAATTGTTTTAGCAACCTAGAGACCACTTCTCGCGAGGTAGCCAATTCATTTGCGAGTTCTTCGTGAGTCGTATACAAATTTTTGGTGCCTCCTGATGCCGCTATTTTTTTCTTAATTAAAGATAATAGTCTTTGGTCTAGTTTGTTAAATGCAATACAGTCTATGGTTTCTAATAAATCTTCAAAACGTTTTTGGTAGGTTTGAAACACATATTGTTTCCATGAAGTGTATTTACACATCCATTCGTCCACCTTTTCGAAAGGTATAGAGATCACTTTGGTTTTATCTTCAACATAAGCTGAAATATCTGAGATTTTGGACTGTAAACAGCAAGTCAAAGACATAGCACAAGAATCCATTCCTCCCAAATAATACAGAAGCATTTCTTTACCGTCTTTGTCTTGTCGCATTATTTTTACACTACCTTCTAGTATTATGGGCACATATCTAATATATCCCCCCGGTCGCATTAAGTATCCGCCTGGCTCTATCTCCATGTAGTTTCCGTGTGCTTGCATTTCTACAAGTAGCTCTTTTTCAAAAAGATGTTTAAATTTGTTTTCGTAGAATTCGAGCTCTTTTTGCATATAATTTGGTACGTCCTTTATTTTTTAAAATTGAATAAGTGACTAAGTTAAATTAAACTTGGCACAAAAAAAACACCTGAAATTTTCATAACAGGTGTTTTAATTTATAAGAATCTGAATTTAAGCATTTTGCTGATTCATTACTTCTGTTTGTTTTCTGATTGATTCCATGTGGATCAATTTAAATAATTCTTCTACCACTTCTGGGTAAAGGTTTAAGCTTTTTGCCCAATCCGCACGAGAATTGTGAACTTGCTTCCATCTGTCTAATTGAAGTACAGCTACGTTATTGTCTCTTTTGTATTCGCCTAGTTGCTCTACTACAGACATTCTGCTAGCCAAAACCTCAAGAAGTTCTCTATCGAGATTGTCTAAACGTCCTCTAAGGTTGTCTAATTGATTTTGGAAGTCTGTTCCGTAAGTCGCTTTTCTTACTTCGATATTTTTAAGCATTTCGCCTAAAGCATCTGGTGTAAGCTGCTGCGAAGCGTCAGACCATGCTTCGTCAGGATTGCGGTGAGATTCTATGATAAGTCCATCGTAATTTAAGTCCATCGCTCTTTGCGTAAGTTCTGCAAGGTATGCACGCTTACCGGCCATGTGACTTGGGTCACCTATCATTGGTATTTGAGGGAAGAGTGTTTTAAACTCAACCGCTAATTGCCACATTGGCGAATTTCTATATTTTGTCTCTTGAGCATTTGAGAACCCTCTGTGGATAGCTCCCATTTTGTTTATACCTGCACCCGCTATTCTTTCAAATGCACCTACCCATAGTGCAAGGTCGGGATTTACAGGGTTTTTAATCAATACAGGTACATCTACACCTTTAAGTGAATCTGCAAGGTCTTGTACGTTAAAAGGGTTAACAGTAGTTCTAGCACCAATCCAAAGTATATCTACTCCGTATTTAAGTGCAAGCTCAACATGTTGAGGAGTTGCTACTTCTACGGCGGTTTTAAGACCCGTTTCAGCTTTAGCTTTTTGTAGCCAAGGCAGAGCTTCTTCGCCTTTTCCTTCAAAACTACCTGGTCTAGTTCTTGGTTTCCATACTCCAGCCCTTAGCACATGTGCATATCCATTTTGAGCTATGCCTCTTGCTGTTTCTAGAACCTGCTCTTCAGACTCCGCACTACATGGTCCAGCTATTATTAGCGGTTTTCCATTGGTTTCAACCCAATTATTTAAGGGTAAAACATCTAAATTTGCTTTCATTTTTAAATTAATTAAACCTGGGTATGTAAAAACCCAACTATATCCCTAAACATTATAAAATCTCAATCAGTTTACCTTAAATTTGTGCTCTCATTAACAAACAAAACTTCATTAATATATGTCAACAAATAAAAGTCACAAAGCCTTGGACTTTTCTAACACCGAAATAGCCTTTAAACATTATGATTCCAATCGGTTAAAAAAGACTTACGCTATTTTTGCTCTGATGAACCTAAATTGGGTCGTAAAGATAGGTACTTTTTTAATTAAAATGGCTTTAAATTTAAATCTACCCGTAAAAAAAATTATCAAAGGTACTATTTTTCAACACTTTTGTGGCGGCGAGGACATTGATGACTGTGAAAATACTATGAATGAGCTTTATCATTTTAAGGTAGGTACCATTCTTGATTACTCGGTGGAAGGAGAAGATTCGGAGGTAGATTTTGATAAAACTAAGGAAGAATTGATTAGAACGGTTATTTATTCAGATAAACAAGAGGAAAAAATCCCATTTTGTGTATTTAAAGTTTCAGGCTTAGGTTCTGTTGATTTGCTTGAAAAATATCAGAAAAATCCTAATAGCCTTACTGTGGCAGAGCTTGAGGCCTTTGAAAGAATTAAAGCAAGATTGGAAGATCTTTGCGAAGCAGCTAATGAAAAAAAAGTAAGATTATTTTTTGATGCAGAAGAAACTTGGATTCAGGATATAATTGACGAGTTATGTCTGGATATGATGCGAAAATATAATTTTGGCGACCTTGCTATCATACACAACACTTATCAATTATACCGAGTGGCAGCTTTGGGGATTTTGAAAAATCACGTGGAGATTGCCCAAAGCCAAGGCTTTAAAATAGGAGCGAAGCTAGTTAGAGGTGCATATATGGAAAAAGAGCGTAAAAGAGCACTTAGCGAAAATTATGAAAGCCCAATAAATGCTACTAAGCAAATAACCGACGATGAATTTGATGCCGCTATGGAGTTTTGTATTGAAAATATCGATACTGTGCATTTTTGTTTAGGTACACATAATGAGCTCAGCTGCAATAAATGTTTAATTCAAATGAACAAAAAAGGTTTGGATGTTGACGACTCACGTATTTACTTTGCTCAATTATTGGGTATGAGTGACAATATTTCGTTTAATTTGGCAAAAGAAAATTATAATGTGGCCAAATATGTACCATATGGCCCGATTGAGTCCGTGATGCCATACTTGTTTAGGCGTGCTCAAGAAAACACTGCAATGGCTGGTCAAAGCAGTAGGGAGTTTTTATTAATAAAAAAAGAATTAAAAAGAAGAAGACGTAAATGAGCAAATCCTATAAGTATTTTTTATTCGCATTGCTTTTAATCATAATTGACCAAATTATTAAGCTTTGGATGCATTATGTAGTTGTACCTCAGCATTTTGGCAATATTGACATTATAAATGGAGTATTTAAACTGCATTATGTGACAAACAAAGGCATGGCCTTTGGTATAGAACTTGGAGGTGATTACGGAAAATTATTGTTGACATCCTTTAGGCTTGTAGCCATGGTGGCCATCGCGTGGTATTTAAACTATCAGGCTAACAAGGCTCCAAGCAACGGCTTGTTATGGGCCATTGCAGCTATTTTAGCTGGAGCTATTGGAAATGTGATTGACAGTATATTTTATGGGGTTTTTATAGAAGGAAACGCTCCTTTTGATGCTCCTTATCCTTGGTTTCATGGGCAGGTAATCGATATGTTTTACTTCTATTTTGCAGATGGGTTTTGGCCAAATTGGATTCCAATTATTGGTGGAAACTATCACTCAACACCGATATTTAACTTTGCTGATGCTTGTATATTCTGTGGTGTAGTAGCTATTTTATTATTTCAAAAGAGTTTTTTAGAAATGAAACCAATGGATGATGAAATAGTAAAAGAACTTACAGATGAAGTCATTGGAGAAGAAGATGAATCAACGAAAGAAGATAACCAACAATAAATATGATTAGTAGGAATAAAAAAACAATAATAATTACCATTCTGGTTTTATCTGTTTTTTTTGCTTTGTTTTTTGCTTATCAAATCCCCTCTTACAGTCTCAGAAACAGTGTAAGAGTATTTTGTTTAATGCTATCTTTGATATGTTTGGCAATTATATCTACTTTTAAAAGTGAGCGAAAAAACCTAGTTTTAAATATAATATTGGCTATTGTAGCCATTTTTGTAATGCTATTATATATGTGGAGATAATATTTAAATTAACCACAATACAAAAAAAACTCCAGTGTAAACTAGAGTTTTTTTTGTTCCAAGGCGATAGGCTTATAAGTGCATAAACTTATTGTAGCACTTAGTTTCTACCTCGCTTAGCTTATCTCTTTTTACTAATGTCCGTCTTAGTTTTGGGTTTTTAACCAAATCTATTTCGTATTCAAAAGTCTTTCCAGATCTAAGTAGGCCTACTTTTATTTTGTCTCCAACTTTTTTACCATCGGTAAAATCATCATCAGAAGTAAACTTTTTGCCATTTACGGTCAATATTTCGTCTGTTACATATATCCCTTGTAAATATGCACCAGAGCCTTTTTCTACACGTGTAACTCGGTTTCCTCTAGTGCTTACACCCATCCATGGGCCTGCGTTTGCGTCTTCTTCTACAGTAAAAGTGATTCCTGCTTTATCAAAATACTTAGCATAGTCTATTGGTTGAACACCATATATTTGATTTTCAAAGAATGAACTTAGGTCAACTCCCGATATTTTTTCACAAGTTTTTCTAAATTCCTCATCAGAATATCCTCTGTTTTCTTTCAGATAAATATTATTGTAAAGTGAGCTCATTACATCATCTAATGACTTTTCGCCTTTAGTTTCACCTATTATAATTAGATTTAAAACACTGCCCAAAACGCCCCCTTTGGTATAGTAAGAAACAGTTGAATTGTTTGAATTTTCGTTAGGTCTGTAATATTTTATCCAAGCATCCCACGACGACTCCGTAACCGACTGAACCGAATTGCCAGGTAAGTTTTCGATGGTTCCAATTCTGTTTTGGCACGATTTCAAGAAAGTTTCTTCGTCTATTAAACCTGCTCTTCTCAAAATATCGTCCTGATAAAAACTCGTAAAGCCTTCTGAAACCCAAAGCATGTTGGTGTAGTTTTCTACTTCATAGTCAAATGGCCCAAGTGCTTCTGGTCTGATTCTTTTTACGTTCCAAAGGTGGAAATATTCATGAGCCAAAAGACCCAAAAAGCCCTGATATCTCGCCGGATTGGTGTAGGTTTCAGGACTTGTCTGGCAAGTAGTTGAATACAAATGCTCCAAACCACCGCCAATGTTTGGTAAGTGGTGAACAATAAATAAGTATTCTTTGCAAGGGTGCGTGCCTCCAATAACTTTGTGAGCATTGGTAACCACTTTTTTATAATCTTCGATTACTTTTTCTCTGTTGTAATCCAATCTGTCAAGCGAATAGTTTGCAATTGTGTATTTAACGCCTTCGGCTTCAAAGTTTAGAATCTCTTGGTTGCCAATTTCTATTGGACTGTCTACCAATGTGTCAAAATCTTCAACAATATAGGTGTTTTTGGTAGTTTCGGGAAGTGCCGTAGAAACAGTTTTGAAGCTTTTGTGAGGTTCTATTTTTAAGGTAGAGGCTTCGTTCATAAGTTCTGAAATAAACATAAAGACGGCGGCTCCGTTTACATACCCATGCGAATCGTCTAAATGCGAAGTTCTAACGGTAAGCTCATAGGCATAAACTTCATAGTTTACTTCTACTTTCTTTTGGCCATTTAATTCTATTCTCCAAGTGTTTTTTGAAATTTTCTTGCTTTTCAGAGCACCATTTGCTCCTTTTGCACTGAATCCTTCTACGTTTTTTGCGTATTCTCTCATTAAATACGAGCCAGGAGTCCAAGCTGCCATTTTGACATCAATGTAGTCATTTTTTATTTGACCGGGCTTGGTTAGGTTTAAATCCAAATTCATTTTAACCTCAAACAGGTGGGTGTTTGGGTTTGACATTGAAAGTGTGTAAGTGAGAGGATGCGTGCTCATTTGGCTTTTTACTTTGTTTACGGCACATCCGGTGAATAGGAAAATGGCCGTGATTAAAACTAAAATTTTGGGGGTTGATCTCATATTTGATAAGTTTATTGATTTAGCACAAAACTACAATTTTTCTTTAAATAGGACGTTTTCAAGCAAAAAAATATCTTTAACAGTAAATACACCTCATTGTTTGGGATAAAAACCGGACATTTTTCTAAATTTGAGAAATTTTTCTTTCTTAAGACTTATATGAAAATCAAAATATTAATCTTACACCTAGTTTTTCTCCCTTTTTTATCATTTTCTCAAAACACCCTCAGTTATACGGCTCTCGAAGCATATTATAACAATGGTGTGGAATTGTTTGAAAAAAAGGCCTACGCTGCATCCAGAAAGGAGTTTAGGGATTATATCTCTAAATCAGAGAAATCTCTTAACCCCAACAAATTTAATATTGCCAATGCGGAGTATTACTCGGCTTTGTCTTCTTTGTATTCAAAATCAAAAGATGCGGACATAGAAGTAGAGAGGTTTGTTATAAAAAATCCCGATCATCCCAAATCACAATTGATTTTTGCTGATTTAGCTCAAAGTTTTTTTGATAAAAAAGACTACGCAAATGCCATCAAGTATTATGAAAAGTCGCTTCAGTTTAGAAATGATAACATAGACACTTACGAACTTAGGTATCAGTTAGGTTTGGCTTATTATTTAAGCAATGATTTCAAAAAAGCCCTTAAAGAATTTGATTATGTAAAGTCTACTGTAGCTCCAAACTCCATTAATGCGGCCTATTATTCGGCAGTTATAAATTTTCAAAACGAAAACTATGATGTAGCCCTTTCTGACCTAAAAAGAGTAGAAAATGTAAACCCATACAAAATTGAGGTGCCCAACTGGATAGCACAGATTTTGTATCGTCAGAAAAAATACGCGGATTTATTGGAATACACTGAGCCTATTATCGCCAATCCAAATGGTAGAAAGATAGACGAGCTTACATTATTAACCGCAGAAGTTAATTTCTTTGAAAATAGATTTGAAAGAGCAGCTGCCTATTACGAAAAGTTTAAAGGTTTTAGAAGAGGGTCGGTTTCTGACCAAGTTACATTTAGACATGCATACAGTTTATATAAAGTTGAAAGCTACACAAAGTCGGCCGAGTTGTTTAAGCTAATTGCTTCCCAAAACTCTGAATTAGGTCAGCAATCTGCTTATTATCTGGGAATTGCATCATTGCGTAGTGCTGACTTAAACTCTGCTTTAGCTGCGTTTGAGGTTGCAAAAAAACTAGAATTCGATAAAGACATACAAGAAGAAGCTGCTTATAACTTAATAAAGGTTTTAGTGGAAAAAGCCAATAATCAACAAGCAATATTAGAACTTCAAGCGTATTTGAAAAAATACCCTTCAGGCAAATACGTAGATGAGTCAAACGAACTTTTGTCAGAGATTTTGTTTGAAACTAATAATTACCTCTCAGCTATTACATACATAGAAGGGCTGAATCGTAGAACACCCAAAATAGAAGCAGCCTACCAAAAACTTACGTTTAACCAAGGTGTGGTAGATTTTAATACTGAAAAGTTTGAAAGTGCGATCAATTATTTCAATAAGTCAATTAATAAACCGTTAGACAAATCACTTGAACAAGATGCTAAATTTTGGAAAGCTGAAGCATCTTATCAATTAGAAAAACCTGAGACTGAAGAGCTATATAGAGAATTGCTAGGTTCTTCAAATACAGAATATCGTCTTAAAAGTCAATATAACCTAGGGTATTTGTTTTACAACCAAAAGAATTATAAAAAAGCAAGGACATATTTTCAAGAATTTATAACTGCAAGTAGTTCTTATTCAAAATTAAGACAAAATAGTGAAGATGCTTTAGTAAGGCTTGCCGACTGTGCCCTAATAGAAAAAGATTACACGCTCGCTTTGAAATATTACAACCAAGCGTTGAGCCAAAACAAAACGGACAAAGATTATGCTTTATACCAAAAAGGCCTTTGTTTAAAGTATTTGGATAGAGACAGCGAAGCACAGGCAGTTTTTGAGCAGTTTGTAAAACAATATGGCTCATCAAGACTAATAGATGATGCTTTATACCAAAACGCAGTGATGGAAATGGACAAAAGCAAATATGAGAATGCGATTGCCATTTTAACAGATTTGCTTCGTAAAAAGCCAAATAGCCCATTAGTGCCTCAAGTATTGCTTAAAAGGGCTTTATCTTTTGCCAATGTAGGCAGTAACGACAGGGCCATTGGCGACTACAAATTGATTATCAACAAGTTTAGCAACACCAGTTATGCCGAAGAAGCACTATTGGGACTAAGAGAATCTTTGAATTCTGAAAATAGGAGTGAAGAGTTTTTTGAGATTGCAGAGCAGTTTAGAAAAAGTAACCCGGGTGCCAATTCTGTTGTGAACCTGCAGTTTGACTCGGCAAAAGACCTTTATTATGCTGAAAAATACGAAAAGGCTATTTCGGCATTTAAAAACTATATCAAAACATACCCAACTTCATCAAACCTTCCAGAGGCAAACTTCTTGATAGCGGAGTCTAATTATATTTTGAAAAACCTAAATGAAGCCTTAAAGTATTATCAAATTATTATTGAAAATAATCAGATTGATTATTTATCAAAATCAGCTGCAAGGTCTGCAGGTATTCAAGTTGAAAATGAACAATATAATGACGCAATCAAAAACTACTTGAACGTGTTGAGTTCTACCTCAAATCAAAGAGAGATTTTGTTGGCATGGGAAGGTTTGGTTAAGTCGTATTATTTCACTGGAAACTATGATAAGTGCATAGAATACGCCGAAAAGATAAAAACCGAAGGCGGAAGCACCGTAATAGGTGCGGCGAATAGGGCTACGCTTTACATCGGAAAGTCATACATGCAAAAGAAAAATAATGTAAAGGCCAAAGAGGAATTTGAGAAAGTGATAAGTATGGCCAAAGACGTAAATGGTGCCGAAGCAAAGTATTTTATTGCAGACATGGAATATAAGTCTGGTGCTTATGACGAGTCTATTAAAACTCTTCAAAGCCTTGCTAATGATTTTTCAGACTTTGTGTATTGGTATGAGAAAAGCTTTATGTTGATTGTAGATAATTATATCGCAAAAAAAGATATTTTCATGGCAAAAGCGACATTGAATTCAATAATAGAAAATTCGGATAACCCACAAACTGTAGAAGCAGCTAAGCAAAAATTAAAAGGAATTAAGTAATGAGCATAAAAAAACAGATTATTTTAGCGGCCCTTTCGACCATCGCTACAAATGCTTTGGCACAAAAAGAAGTGGTAAACGAAGAAATAAATATTACAAAAGAAAGACAGATAGAACTTCAGAAAGCCAATAGGATTTTTGATAAAATACCTCCCGTTATAAATGAAAAGTCAGACAAAAAAATGACGTATTCGTTTTATGACAGAAAACCAACGGCCGTAGAAGAAACCAAGTTTGAGCCAAATGTGGTCAGCCCGGTTTCTAAAAAATCGAGTATGGACGATTTGGTAGGTTATAAAAATTATTTTAAAATTGGAGTTGGAAATTTTGGTAGATTCTATGCTGAAACTTTCATAAACTCAAATCAAGACAGCAAACTGGTTTGGGGCATATCGGGCCTTCATAACTCTACAAAAAGAGGTCCTGTAGAAGGGGAAAATTCTGCTTCGAGTTTAAATAAAATTAAGCTTGACGGAAAGTACCACCAAGAAAATTACGAGCTAAAACTAGATATGGGTTACGAAAGACGTAACTATTATTTTTATGGGTATGACACGGCCCAATTTAAAGGCGAATATAGTCAGGCGGATTTGAGACAGTTGATAAATATCTATAATTTCAATGCGACGTTTGAAAACACCAAACCAAAACCTAAGGTTGACTACAAATTAGTGACGGGCATCAGAAAAATGGATGATTATTACCGTGCCTATGAATTAGACTGGGGAACAACTTTCACTGCTTTCTTCCCAATAATAGAAGATAAAGTAACGGCTATTTTAAATGCAGAATCGTATTTGACACAGTGGGACGACAGCTTTAGAGAAAATCAGATAGTGAAGCGTAATCTTTTTAGAGTTGAGCCTATGTTTAGGTTTGATATTCAGCAATTCTCTGCAAAAGTTGGATTTAAAGCAGTTAACCAATATGATCAGCAACAACAGATAAATGAAACCAAAGGCTATCCGACGGTGAATTTATCTTATAAGTTGCCTTCTATGATTTACTTCTTTGCTGGTTTTGATGGAGACATGATCAGGAATACCTTGTATTCTTTTGTTAATGAAAATCCATATTTGGGTGACATTGTAAATTTAAGAAATACATATAAAAACCAAGATTTTTATATTGGTAGCCGTGGAGATATGTTTAATGGAGTAAAATATAATGCCAAGTTTAGCTACGGTAAATATCAGAATTTGTATTTCTTTACGCCTTATGATGGTACGCCACTTTCTTCAGCAGGGAAGCCAATTAATACCACGAAATATGCGATTTCATATGAGAATGACGGAGTTCAGACTAACTTCTTTAATGTTTCAACGGAATTTAGCTATATGAATTTTGAAAGTTGGAAGCCAAATATCAAAATGGATTACAACTATTATCAAACTATTAAATACGCAAAACCATATCACAAGCCGGCATTTACTGGTAGATGGGGAAATACTTTTTTGGTGACTAATAAATTAGTGTCAAGCCTCGACTTCTATTACATGGGGGGCATTTATGCTCAAGCCATTGAGTTTGGTGAGCCAAAGAAATTAAAGGATATCGCTGACTTAAATGCAGAAATAACTTATTTATTTAGTCCACAATTCTCTGCTTTTGTTAAATTAAATAATATATTTGGTCAAAATTATCAAAGATATTATAATTATCCGCAAATGGGGCTTAATTTTGTAGCTGGAATAAATGTGGCCCTATAACTTCTAAAAATTTAATGATTAACCTCAAGAATGAAATAAGTCAAATCATATATTCGGTGGATTTTATCGTCCTCCCTGGTTTGGGTGCGTTTCAAACTAACTACTCTATGCCTCATTTTGGCAAAAATGGAGACATAGTCGAGGCGACCAAAAGCATTGAATTTATTGGCTTGTTTAAAAAAGACATAGATGGTAAGCTTTTTAAACTTCTATCACAAAAGCTTGGGCATCCTATAGAACTGATTCACCTCGAATACAAGGAACTTTTTAAAGAAGTTAAAGAAGCTCTGATTGTTCAGAAAAAGTATGACTGGGATGGTTTGGGTTTGTTTTTCAATAAAAATGACCAAGAACTTCAGTTTTTTGAAGAAAAAAGAAGACCTAAAACAGTAGAACCCTTTAAGCCTCAGGTAATTGAAGCCTCAAAACTAGCGTATACAACTACTTTTGTGGGTAACGACGAAGAAGTAATAGAACCTGAAATTGAAGAAGATTTTAAATCTCAATATTCAAAAATTCAGTATAGCAATAAAAGAGGTTTGTTTAAAACCATACTTTATTTAAGTCCGGTGTTGATTTTATCCGCGGCTTTATATTATCTCATTTTTCTTAATTCAGCTACAAGCGATAATCAATCGTCAGATGTTTTTGCTGAAATAGATTCATTGAACCAAGTGCAGTTAGATATGGATATTTTGCCAGAAACCGAAAAGCCGGAGGTGGTAACTAAAGCTCAGGACTATACACCTAGCAAAGCCCAGTCAATACCAGAACCTAAGGTAGAGAGCCAAGCTGAGCCTTTAAAAGAAATAAAGCCTGAAGTTAAAGCACCAAAAAAAGAGGCAGCACCGGTTGAAAAATATTCAGATAATATTAAGAACGCTCAATATTTAGTAAAAATAGGCGTTTTTAAAAATAAAGAAAATGTGGACAATCTGACTTCTTTTTTAACAGAAAACGGAATGCCCGCTAAAGTGGAAATTACCAAAGGAAAGTATAAAGTGTATTTAAATGCTAAATCTGAAAGCCAAGCAATTGAATACATGGATAAAATTGAGGCTCTAACAGGAGTAAGGCCAGATTTTGAAAAATAAAAACAATAAATGACTGTTTCTCAAAATAGCGAAATCAAAGATCACAAACCCAAGGCTTGGATAATTAGCCTTTCGATATATGCTGCTTTTTTGGCTGCATTATATTTTATTAAAATTGCTTACGAGCCTGTTGAGGAACCGATTGCATTGGGTGTAGACCTTAATTATGGAGTTGACCTAGTTGGGTCAGGGGATATTCAAACCTTGAATAAAGCCAATGCCTCAAAAAACAATTACGATGTAAAACCAGCTGAAAAAACACCAGAGACAAAACCTCAGAAAGCCCAATATACTAAACCAGAAGTTAGCAGACCAACACCTCAAAAGTCGGTATCTAAACCTGCAGCAGTACTTACTTCTGATGAGGACACAAAGGTTACGTATAAGAAAGCCACTGAGCCAGCCAAAACTACTTCGAATTCTTCAAATTCAACGAAATCAAGTCCTACGCCTACACCTCCAAAGCCACAACCAACTGTGGACCAAGGCTCTATTTTTAAGAAAAGCTCAAACTCAGGTTCAAGTTCTAATGGAACTGTAGGAACTAGGAGTGGAGTTGGCGGAAATAACAATGGAGACGGAAAGCCTGGTGAAGTTGGTGACAAAGGTGACCCAAGAGGAACTTTAGATGGAAAAAGCCTTTATGGGAACCCAGGTAAAGGTGGTGGTAGCAGTGGAGCTTCGGTAAGTATTTCGGGCTGGAAAAATAGAGGACCATTAAATATTCCAAAAGATAATTCAAACGAGACTGGACGTATCAGATTTAAAGTGGTTATAGACGATTACGGCGATGTAGTAAAAATTGACGTTTTAGAAACCTCAGTAAGTCCTTCGGTTACAAATTATTATAAAAGTCAGATTACAAGGCAGTTAAAATCAAACCTTGTGCCTGAAGGTACGCCGCCGCCTCGATCTAACGGTACCATTACAATCAATATTACCAGAGGAGCTTAATCACCGATGACTTACGCTGAAACTATAGAATTTCTATATTCTAAACTTCCTGCATTTCAAAAAATTGGGTCTAAGGCACTTAAGCCCAAAATGACCAACATTATTGAGCTTTGTGAGAGGCTAGATAATCCCCAAAAAAGTTTTAAAACAATACATGTAGCCGGTACTAACGGAAAGGGTAGTAGTTCACATTTATTAGCCTCTGTATTGCAGCAAAGCGGCTACAAGGTAGGTTTGTATACCTCGCCTCATTTGAGAGATTTTAGAGAGAGATTTAAGATAAACGGTCTCGATGTAAGCGAATCATACGTAATTGACTTTGTAGAAAAAATCAAACCTTTACTAGAAGAAATCAAACCTTCGTTTTTCGAGATGACGGTTGCTTTGGCGTTTAGCTATTTTGCAGTTGAAAAAGTCGATATTGCGGTTATTGAAGTAGGGTTGGGTGGAAGATATGATTCTACTAATGTAATTTTGCCTGAGGTCTGTTTAATTACAAATATTGGATTTGATCATCAGGATATTTTAGGTGATACTTTAGCAAAAATAGCCTTTGAAAAAGCAGGGATTATCAAAGAAAATACACCCGTAATAATCTCTGAATATCATCCAGAAACCAAAGATGTTTTTATTAAAGAAGCCGAACTGAAAAACGCAAATATTCAATTTGTAAGTCAAGAATTATCAGTTCAATCTATTGATATGCAACCTGATAGCTTAAAGTTTTCTTTGTCTTTAAATTCAACAAAAGAAGTTTTTAATATCGATTCAGGCTTAATAGGGGAATATCAAATTCATAATATTCAAGGCGTAATTTTGACAGTTTTGGAATTACAGAAACAAGGTTGGGAGATAACAAAAAATGACATATTAGTAGGAGTTAAGTGTGTCATTCAAAATACTAATTTGAAAGGCAGATGGCAGTCTTTGAACTCAAAACCTTTAGTAATTTGCGATACGGGTCACAATGAGCACGCGATAGCAATTACCTCCAAAAGGATATTAGCACAAAATGCTAGAGAGAAAGTTTTTATTTTGGGTTTTGTAAAAGACAAAGATTCCAAAGCAATTTTAAGTTACTTTCCAAGAAACGCCAAGTACATTTTGTGCACCTTTGATTCTTTTAGATCGCTTAACGTTTCAGAGCTGGAGACGCTTTCCCAAGAAAATAATTTAAATGCAGCTATTTTTGAAGATGTAAATGAGGCTTTAGAATCAGCATTAAAAAATGCATCAGCCGAGGATTTCATTTTTATTGGTGGAAGCACGTATTTAGTAGCAGAATTAAAAAAATTATAAAATTGTCAAGAAAAAAATTACATAGGTTCGAACATAATCAAAATGCCCATAATGTAATAGAAAGGGGTAAAGAATTATACACCCAAATAAAAGGGAAATGGAATAGCGTATTTTTCCAAAATCAAAATCCATTGGTATTAGAACTTGCTTGCGGAAAAGGAGAATATACTGTAGGGCTAGGTAAAAATTTTCCGGATAAAAATTTTATTGGGATTGATATTAAAGGCGATCGTATTGCGAGAGGTAGTAAGAATGCCGAGAATTTAAATTTAACAAATGTCGCCTTTTTAAGGACCGGAATTCAGTTCTTAGATGAGTTTTTTGAAGTTGATGAAGTTGACGAAATTTGGCTGATTCACCCTGATCCTCAACCAAGAGACAAAGAAGAGAAAAGAAGATTAACCAATCAAAGGTTTCTGGATATATATAAAATTTACTTAAAAAACGAAGGGATGTTTCACCTAAAAACAGATTCTGCGTTTTTATATGAATACTCTTTAGAAGTAATCAAGAATGATCCAGCTCTTGAAATTTTAGATTATACAGACGATTTATATAATTCCCCTCTAAATGAGGAGCACTTTGAAATTAAGACACATTATGAAAAACTCTTTGTAGAAAAGGGCAGTACTATCCACTACATAAAAGCAAAACACATAAAAAAAGCTCCTTGAAAAAGGAGCTTTTTTTGTTATTAGTATTTTGCAATTCTTATTTAATAAGAGAAGCGAAATGTTTTACAGTTCTAACCAATTGAGAAACGTATGACATTTCGTTATCATACCAGCTAACTACTCTTACTAATTGAGAATCTCCAACGTTTTGAACTTTCGTTTGAGTTGCATCAAAAAGTGAACCATAGCTGATACCGATTACGTCGCTACTTACGATTTCATCTTCAGTATAACCGAAACTTTCGTTTGAAGCTTTTTTCATTGCTGCGTTAATTTCTTCAACTGTAGTTTTCTTTCCTAAGATAGCCGTAACTTCAGTTAATGAACCAGTCAATGTAGGTACACGTTGAGCTGAACCATCTAATTTACCTTTTAAGCTTGGTAATACTAAGCCAATAGCTTTTGCAGCACCAGTACTATTCGGCACAATATTTTGAGCAGCAGCTCTAGCTCTTCTTAAATCACTTTTAGCGTGAGGAGCATCTTGTGTGTTTTGATCATTTGTATAAGCGTGAACGGTTGTCATCAAACCGTTGATAATCTCAAACTCATTCTCTAATACTTGAGCCATTGGAGCTAAACAGTTTGTAGTACAAGATGCTGCACTAACAATTGTTTCAGTACCGTCAAGAATTTCGTGGTTTACATTAAACACGATAGTCTTAAGGTCACCAGTAGCAGGAGCAGAAATTACAACTTTCTTGGCACCCGCAGTAATATGAGCTGAAGCTTTTTCTTTATCAGCAAAAAATCCTGTACATTCTAATACTACATCAACATCATGACTTCCCCATGGAATTTGAGAAGGGTCTCTTTGTGCATAGATGTTAATTACATCACCATTAACGATAATTGAGTTTTCAGTAGATTCTACTTTCTCCTCGAATCTTCCTTGAGCAGTGTCATACTTAAGCAGGTGTGCTAAAGTTTTTGGATCTGTCAAATCATTGATGGCTACAATATCAATACCTTCCATATTGTAGATTTGACGATAAACTAAGCGACCGATACGGCCGAAACCATTAATAGCAACTTTAATGTCTTTCATGCGTTATATTTATTTGTATTTGAAATGCAAAATTAAAAATAATTAAGGCTATAAACAATTTAGTAGGCAATAATTTACAAATTCTATTACGTCTGAAATTTCAATATTTCCTATCAAAGGTCAGAATGGTTTCAAATATTCAATTCTCAGGCGATATGAATTTTAAAGCCAAATTATGAAATTCCAAATAAATGCATTAGTAAATAGTGGATACCTCATTAAAAACAATACTAATAAAAATAGCATAATTCCGCTTAAATACTAAGATAAGTAGCATAATTTAACCCGAAATACTAATTGATTACTACTTAAAATGTAGTAATTTTGTATTGCAGTATTCGAGCCAAATAATATTCGGCTTTAAATAACATAATTTACGAATTAGGAATCTTTAATGGTTTTAATAACATAACTAAGTTGTAAATCAGTTATTTAATGGTTAATTAAAAAAGTAATAGTTAATTGTAAATATATAAGTTAATTGCAAATGAAAGAAAAAGAAGAGTTAATTTTAGCAGCATGGGAAAACAGAGAATTGCTAAAAGATGCTAAAACAGTTGAAACAATAAATGAAATAATCTCATTAGTAAACGATGGAGTATTACGTGTTGCTAATAAGAGTAGCAACGGAGAGTGGGTTACTAACGAATGGATTAAGAAAGCGATTATATTATATTTCCCTTTGAGAAAAATGATTGTAGAAGAAGTTGGAATATTCCAGTTTCACGATAAAATGCAATTAAAAAATAATTACGATAAAATAGGTGTTAGGGTTGTTCCTCCAGCGGTTGCCAGATTTGGAGCATATTTAGCTCCAGGAGTTATCTTAATGCCTAGTTACGTAAATATTGGTGCTTATGTAGATGAAGGTACTATGGTAGATACATGGGCTACAGTAGGAAGTTGTGCTCAAATTGGCAAGAATGTACACCTTAGCGGTGGCGTTGGCATAGGAGGAGTTTTAGAGCCTGCTCAAGCCTCGCCAGTAATTATCGAAGACGGTGCATTTATCGGTTCAAGGTGTATTGTGGTTGAAGGTGCTCATATCGGAGAAAGAGCGGTTTTGGGGGCCGGTGTAACGATCACAGGAAGCTCAAAAATAATAGATGTGACAGGTCCAGAACCTATCCAATATATTGGTAAAGTACCTGCAAACTCGGTAGTTATTCCAGGTACATTGACAAAAAGTTTCCCTGCTGGTGAATATGGCGTACCATGTGCCTTAATAATTGGTAAAAGAAAAGCATCTACAGATTTAAAGACTTCTCTAAATGAAGCTTTAAGAGAAAATAATGTTACAGTGTAACTTTCGTGTTTTGATTTAAGGTTTTAATCTTAAATCCCGTTTATTTTTAAAGACAAATTAGCAGCATTGATGTAAATCTTTGCTGTTTTTTTGTGCATTTTAATCTAAAGTTGAAACCTAGAAATCCGCATTGAGGAGGATATCCAATTTGAGTTTTTTATGTAAGTTCTAAAATATTCAGTATATAAAAGATTCAACCTGAAGGTCTACCATGATTTTTTTGTTTGAAACCTTAAAAATATCAATTTGATTAATTTAAAATTTATCATTTTTGGGAGATTTAGAAAAAGATTTATGTTTATGCTCTTTAAAGCAATTTATAGATTTGCAGGTATAAGGACTTATCTTTTAAAAATTAGGCTTCTCAGCAAATGCATCTTTATTGATTTAAAAGGTCAGTTGGGTTAGTGTATAAGTATAGTTTTAAATGCAAAAAGAGCCAAGATATTAATCCTGGCTCTTTTCTTTTTTGATTCACTCTTGGTGAGTCGATATATTATAGAAGGCACATAAGTCTGTCACAAATGTAAACACCTTTATTTTGTTTCTCCAAATTTTTCTTTAAATATTTTTTTAAGATTTTTTTCATCAAATTTTCAAAACTTAGAATAATCCAAGTAGTCTGTATCTTTCACATTTACAATTAGTTACAAGTTAACATTTGTTATTTTAAGATAATTTGCAAATGTAAATAGTTGTAATTACATTTGTGAATAGATAAATCTTACTGTTTACAATTGTGACTAATGTATTGAATAATAAAATAGAAAAGTTAATTCTTGGCTTGGGTTTAACCTCTACACGCTTTGCGGATTATATAGAGGTTAATAGGCCTATTATAAGTCATATACTTACAGGTAGAAATAAGCCTAGCTTGGAGATTATTCAGAAGATTGTGGCAAAGTTTCCTGAATTGGGCTATAATTGGATCTCAGACGACGAAGATTTGGATATGGATGTGGTAGAACAACTTTCACATAAAGAGGAGTTTAGCTACCTTTTCTCTGGTTCTCATAACGCTCGAGAATTGGATGAAAATAATTCTGTTAGCAATGGTAAGGAAAAAAACAATTCTCAGGCTGAATCAAATCAAGGAAAAACAAAGACTATACAGAAAATATTGGTTTTTTATTCGGATAATACCTTCGAGCAATTTAACCCAACTAGTTAATTTGAATCATAGAATTCTTTTGACAAAAATTTTCTCTGCATACATATAGTAATTTAGTTTATGAGTTTTTCATTTCATCGGATTTTCCCAACAATAACTTTGAAATAATTTAATGCTATATTTTAATACAAGATTTTTTTCTCAAGTTACTATTCTATATTCCCCAATTACAGTAATTAACTTTCATTTTTTTCTGAAAATATTAAGAAATCCTTTTGTTGTATAATTTATATTATGTTAAATAAGATGTTCAAAAGTAAAGCCATTCTGTTTGGAATGGCTTTACTCTGATATCTTATTATGATTAGTTTTTACACTGCTCTAATATTCTCTCAAGGTTAACAAGGTTTTCTAATACAACCTCGTCATTTGGATTTAAGCTTTTACACTTATCAAAAAACGGTTTCGCTACATTGAATTGAGCACAAGCTTTTTTCTCAATGTCTTTACCTGATTTTTGGTATTCTTGCATATCCATTGCATCAATTACTTTCTTAGTTTCAACTGCCTCGTTAAAATGAATAACGGCCATGTTAAAGTTAACGTCATAATTGTCAGGGTCTAATGCTAGAACTTTTTTGTATGATTCAAACGCCTTCGCTTTGTAACCCTTTTGTTTAGCAATTAGCTCATTCATTTTTTCTTTTTTAGCAGCTAAACCATTTTGTGCTGCTTCTTTTTTTGCAAGAGACTTAGCTGCTTCAGCTACAGCTTCTTCTTGAGCTATTTTTTGGCTTGTTACATCTGCTATTCTTCTCTTAGTTTCAGTAGCATTTTTTGGATACTTCTTCAAGTTATTGGTAAGATTCTGAAGTTCATTCTCAAAAATTGCTAATTTCTCTTTTTCGTTAGAAAGTTTTTTCTGGAAATCTTGAATGTTGTTTTTCTCAACTTCTTCTTTGATGTCTGAAATTTCGTTAGTAAACTCTTGAGCTTTATTATCATAAAGAAGGCCTAAGTTGCTTAAGTTAGTTACATTTTTAGGATCAGAAATTGTCATTTTTTCCAAATCAACAATAGCGGCATCTAGGTTATTTGATGTCAAATATGTGTTGATGATTTCTGACTTTAAGTCTTTATCATTTGGGTGAATAGCTGTTCCTTTTCTAAGTACTTCTATCGCTTTGTCGTATTTCTTTTCGATTTTATAAATCTGAGCTAAAGAATAAAACACCGCAGGATCTTGTCCTTTGTTATCTAAATACTTTTTGAAGTTTTCTATTGCTCCGTCATTGTTACCAAGAGATTGGTTTACAATACCTGCATACAATTGAGAAGTTGAATCAGCTGGCTTTACTTTACCGCTTAATTCAAACATTTCACTTGCCAACTTTAAGTTTTTAGTGTTATAGTGTGTAGCTCCTTGGCTCATTAAAGCACTGTATAGTTTATCACTTACTAATTCTTCTTCGATTGACTTAGATTTTTTTCCACCAGCAGCGTTTTCTATTTCTAAAGCTTTCTTTAGAGTTTCATACGCTTTGATAGATGCCGTTGAGTCGCTACCACATTTACCTGCATGGTCGATGTATGCATCTGCTAAACTTACCCATGTAGCACTTTTAAGGCCTTTTTTGGCATGCTGGGTATTTGATTCTGCTTTAGAAACTGCATCTGTAAATCCTTTACATGCTAGTTCTTTTATTGGGTCTGTTTGGGCGTTGGCGTTTAAGGTATATGCTCCTAAAATGGCCAATACAAATAATTTCTTCATTTGAGGTTTTTTTTGATTGATTTAATTATTAGACTGATAATTTATTATTGGTTTACTTATTTTGAATACTTTAACATTTTATTAAGATTCGTCTTCATTAGAATCGGTGTCTTCTTCTGGTGTTTCTTCAGTGTCAACCGATGGCTCAGTAGTTTCACTTGTAGTTTCGGTGTTAGGCTCTATTGCCACTGCACCCTCTACTAGCTCTGCTCCTTCTAATGCCTCTTCTTCTTCGTCTCTTACTATTCTGGTTACAGAAGCAATGCCGTCTTTGTCGCTCAATTTAATAAGTTTAACACCTTGTGTGTTTCTTCCCATTATTCTTAAGTCTGCAACGTGCATTCTAATCAAGATTCCTCTTGTGGTGATAATCATTAAATCATCATCATCCGTAACTTCTTTGATTGCAACTAGATTACCGATTTTATCTGTAATATTTAATGACTTAACACCTTTGGCTCCTCTTGAGGTAATTCTGTAATCGCCTATATCTGAGCGTTTACCATATCCTTTTTCGGTTACCACTAAAAGTTGAGCATCTTCCCTATTAACACAAATCATACCTATTACATGATCTGATTCAGCCAAGTTTATTCCTCTGACTCCTGTAGCTCCCCTACCCATTGGCCTGATTCCAGATTCATGGAATCTTACGGCTTTTCCTTGGTTAGCTGCAATTATTATGTAATCATCACCATTTGTTAGGGCTACATCTATTAGAGTATCTCCTTCGTTGATGTTGATTGCTATGATACCGTTAACTCTTGGTCTAGAATATAACTCAAGAAGTGTTTTCTTAACAGTACCATTTTTGGTACACATTACGATATAGTTATTCTTGATATAGTCTTCGTCTACTAAAGTTTTAACATTGAGCACCGCTTTAACATTATCATCTGATTCTATATTAATTAGGTTTTGAATAGCTCTTCCTTTAGAAGTTTTGTTGCCCTCAGGAACTTCAAATACTCTTAACCAATACAATCTGCCTTTTTCAGTAAAGAACAACAGGTAGTTATGGTTAGTAGCCATAAATAGATGCTCTGTGTAATCTTCATCTTTGGTTTTTACACCTCTTGAGCCAGTACCACCTCTAGATTGAGCTCTATATTCAGCTAAGTTGGTTCGTTTTATATAACCCTGGTTAGAAACTGTCACGAGCATTTCGTCATCTGGGATCATATCCTCGATGTTAAACTCTGCTCCTACCATTTCTATTTTAGATCTTCTTTCGTCACCATATTTGGTTTTTAGATCTTGAAGGTCTGCTTTTATTATTTCTTTTTTCTTTTCTTCGGAAGCTAATATTGAATTTAGTTCTTCGATTAATGCCATTAGCTCTTTGTATTCAGCTACTATCTTGTCTCTTTCAAGACCAGTTAATCGCTGAAGTCTCATGTCGAGGATGGCTCTTGCTTGAAGTTCCGAAAGTTCGAATTTAGTAATCAAACCTAGCTTAGCTTCCTCAGGGTCTTTAGAGCCTCTGATTAATGCAATAACCTCATCTAGGTGGTCTAACGCGATAAGTAAACCTTCTAGTATGTGAGCTCTTTTTTCTGCTTCTTTAAGTTCGAATTGTGTTTTTCTGGTAATAACTTCAATTCTATGCTCAACATAGTATTTGATAAGTTCTTTAAGGTTTAGGGTCAATGGTCTACCTTTTACCAAGGCTACGTTATTGATACTAAACGAAGACTGAAGTTGCGTATATTTATATAAGTTGTTAAGAACTACATTAGGAACTGCGTCTCTTTTAAGATCATATACAATTCTTAATCCGTCTCTATCTGATTCGTCTCTTAAATCAGAGATTCCTTCAATTTTTTTCTCATTGATTAAACCAGCAGTTTTTTCAATCATATTGGCCTTGTTGACCATATATGGAATTTCGGTAACTACAATCTGCTCTTTTCCTGTTTTAGAAACTTCAAAATTTGCAACAGACCTTAAAACTATCCTCCCTCTACCAGTTTCAAAAGCAGCTTTAACACCACTATACCCATAGATAATTCCTCCTGTAGGAAAATCGGGAGCTTTAATATGTTGCATTAGTTCGTCAATCTCAATTTCTGGATTTGCGATGTATGCGGTGATTCCGTCAACTACTTCGGTCAAATTGTGAGGGGCCATGTTAGTGGCCATACCTACTGCAATTCCTGAAGTACCGTTAAGTAAAAGGTTTGGGATTCTGGCCGGAAGAACTGAAGGCTCATTTAATGAATCATCAAAGTTGGGTTGGAAATCAACCGTTTCTTTGTTAATATCAGCAAGCATTTCTTCTGCTATACGCTTCAGTCTTGCTTCTGTATACCTCATGGCTGCAGGTGAGTCACCGTCAATAGACCCAAAGTTACCTTGGCCATCTACTAATGGATATCTCAAAGACCACTCTTGGGCCATTCTAACCATGGTATCGTATACTGAAGAATCACCGTGTGGGTGATACTTACCTAAGACCTCTCCTACTATACGAGCCGATTTTTTGTGAGCACGGTTATGGTAAACGCCTAATTCTGACATACCATAAAGTACTCTTCTGTGTACGGGTTTAAAACCATCTCGTACATCTGGTAATGCTCTTGAGACAATCACTGACATTGAATAATCAATGTAAGCACTTCTCATTTCATCTTCTATGTTTATTGGGATAATTGTTCCTCTGTTTGGAGAACTAAGATCAAGATTTTCGTTTTCTTCTGCCATACTATAGTGAAGATTTCTCTAAATATTTTGAGTAATAAGGTTATTTATTTTTTAACAAAAATACAAAATTATTAGAAATGATTCAAATCATTTTTTTAATAAATCAGGGCGTCTTTTTTCGGTTCTTTCTATCGATTTTTCTAGCCTCCAATCGTTTATAAGTTTCTCATTACCAGACAGTAATACATCAGGAACTTTCATTCCTTCAAACTCGGCTGGGCGAGAATAAACTGGGGGGGCTAAAAGATTGTCTTGAAAAGAATCTGTAAGTGCTGAGGTTTCGTCGTTTAAGACGCCAGGTATTAGACGAACCAAAGCATCTGTTAATACGGCTGCGGCTATTTCTCCGCCAGATAATACATAGTCACCTATTGAGATTTCTAGGGTTACGTATTTCTCTCTTATGCGTTCATCTATGCCTTTATAGTGGCCACAGATTAAGATTAAATTTTGCTTTAATGAAAGTGTATTTACGAGCCCTTGTTTTAAAGTTGTGCCGTCTGGAGTAAGGTAGATTACCTCGTCGTATTTTCGTTCAGCTTGAAGGATTTTTATGATATTTGAGATTGGTTCTATCATGAGTACCATGCCAGCTCCTCCTCCAAAAGGGTAATCGTCTATTTGTCTGTATTTTCCTTTGCCTTGCTCTTTTATATCGTGCAGGTTTATTTCTACATGTTTATTGTCAATTGCTCTTTTTACAATTGACTGAGACAAAAAACCATCCACTAGTCCTGGTTGGCAAGTAATAATGTCGATTCTCATAGTTTTAAGGATTGGTGTAAACCTCTACTAATCCGTCTGGAAGTCTCAATATGATTTGTTTTTCTTCTCTTTTGAGTTCTACGATAAAATCGTCAACTATGGGTATAAGTACCTCTATTTCATTTACCATTACTGCAAATAGGTCGTTTCCTGTACTATCATACACCGCCAAAATTTCACCAATTACTTTCTGTGAAGTTTGGTCAAAAAGTGTATAGCCTATTATTTCGTGATAATAAAACTGAGTTCCTTTTAGTTTTGGTAATACTGAGGTAGGTAGATATAAATCAAGGCCAATGAAGGGTTCAGTGGCTTCTATAGTGTTGATATCTTCAAATTTAGCAATTGATTTCTTACCCCTTATTTGAATTTCTTCTATCATAAAAGGTACGAGTTCGTTTTTGATTTCCACAAAAACAGAATCCATATTGGTGTAGTCCTCGGGATTGTCTACATCCAACCATATAATAACCTCGCCTTTGAGTGCATGAGGTTTAGTGATTTTTCCTAAAAAATAACAATCTGATTTTTGCATGCTTTTTATACAAAAAATCCCCGCTCATTAAGCGAGGATTTCTTTAGAATGAATTAAAATTATTCTTCAGTTGATTCAACTGCAGGAGCTTCAGATGTAGTATCTGCTTCTACTTCAGCTTCAGGAGCCGATTCTTCAGCCGGAGCTGCAGCAGCCTCATCAGCAGCAGTAGCCGCCGCGATAAGGTCATCTTCAATCTTCTTTCTTGCAGCTTCTTTATCTTCTTTTTTCTTACGCTCTGCATCTAACGCTGCAGATTTAACAGAAGATGCCGCTGAATTCAATTTCGCAATTTTTTGCTCTCTAGCTTGTGCTTTTTCAGCCAACCAGCTTTCAAATCTAGCATCTGCTTGTTCTTGTGTAACTGCTCCTTTGTCAACACCAATTTGAAGGTGTTTTTTGAACATTACTCCTTTTACAGATAATATTTTTCTAGTGGTGTCTGTAGGTTGAGCCCCTACTTGTAGCCAGTATAATGCTCTATCATCTTTCAGAGTGATGATTGCTGGTGTAGCGTGAGGATTGTACTGCCCTAGTTTTTCGATGAATTTACCATCACGTGGTGCTCTAGCATCTGCAACTACGATGTCGTAAATTGGCATTTTGTTACGACCCTTTCTTGCTAATCTGATTTTTACAGCCATTGTTAAAAATTTGTTTTAGGGAACCCGTCCCTGGTTTTAAAAAATTGGAGTGCAAAATTATACTTTTTTCTCTAAAAAAGCAAATAATGCATTTTCCTTAAAAAAAGAAATAAGCTAATAAGCCGAATTCTGTATCTAACCTATCATTTATCTCGTGTTTTGATCGCTCAAAACATCTTTCAACCTACCCTCTGGCATCGAACGAGCAGTTCTAATCGCCAGTATATTTGGTCTTTCAGCTCATGAGGTTTACCTTGACCCTGATACATTGCTGCACAAGCGGTGGTCTCTTACACCTCCTTTTCACCCTTACCAAAGTTGCCCTTGGCGGTAATTTTCTGTGGCACTTGCTGTAGAACCGAAGTTCCCCTACCCGTTAAGTAGCATGATGCTCTGTGCTGTTCGGACTTTCCTCTGCATTTTACAATACAGCGATAGGTTAGCTTATTTCTTTTGCAAAGGTAATTAAAAATTAAAGGCCTTTTACATTTAGCTCTACTTTGGCTTTGGTATTTACTACTGCAAGCAAGCCAAGTGGGTTTACAAATATCTCTTTCGGTTCTATTGCCAATATTTCGGCTTTCATCATTACTCCTTTGGTAACTTCTGTGTTTAGTGCCTTTAGCGTACTTTCTTTAGCGGCAGTTATTATGTCTTCTACAGGTAAACCAAAGTCTTGTTCAATTTTTTTCTCTAGAGTACCTTCTAAAAGCCAAGCTCCTGCTTTGTGTAAAAAGTTCTTAGTTTTTATGTCTAAATCGGTGTTTTTCAAAAGAACCATTTTCTTGTCTTGGTCATAATAAGGTATGCCTTTTACATAAATATCACCTTTGAAACTTCCTTTGGTAGTTATTTTTAGTACTAAATTTTCCTCTGCACCGTAAATGTCCATATCGGTAAGTTCTATTTTGTATTTCCCTTTCTTAAATTCAAATTTTTCACCTACCAGCATTGATTTGCTTATTTTGGTAGCTTCAGCGTAGGTTATTACATTATATAAAGACAGTTCGAAAATCTCTGGAATACTCTCTACAATTTTAAGTTTTGGTATACTTTTGGTTTCCTCAAACTGTTGGTCTATTACTCCTACCAAGGTTTCGGCTACTATTTTGATACCAACTGTAGCTTTTAAGCTTTTCCCATTTGTTTTAAATGGGGTCAAAAAAACTTCTTGCGGCTCAATTTTTACCCAAGTATTATATTCTTCTGAGGCTATAAATGGTTTTCTGGTGGTATTCCACGCTTCTAAAATATATGGTTTAAGGCTAAAACTTGAATTAATGGCTTGATCTATTTGATTTGCAAACATCGTTTGGTTGTTTGCTATCAGTTTTCCGATGATAGGTGCTACTGGTATTTCTAAAAAACCGGCTTTCATAACAGGTTTGGTAATCCACTCAAAACCTGTAGAATTTGTAGAAGTTTGAATGGCGTAGTCGTTATTGACAAAAAACTTAGATGAGAATCTCAGTTTAATTTCAAACTGGGTATCGGGTGCCTGCGATACTCCAAATGCTGAAATCCTTTTTTGAGCCCAAATTTTTAAAGGAACTTCATAAGAGAGTACGTTATTCTGAATTCCGGTGAACTCTAGGTTTCCTTTTCGCCACACTTTTACTTTAAATTCGTCATTATTATTATCCTCAAAACTTTTGTCTTCATAAATCAAATCGGGCATATTTTGATTTATTTGTTTCTGGATATCATCTATCGAAATGTCAAAAGGAATACTTATAATAGAAGGTTTTTTTTCAAAAACCACGTGCTCGGTTTTATAGCTTTGTTCTACCGCATAATCCCCTTTTTTTTGAGCTGAAACCTTAAAAAAGGCCATGTAAAGGATAAAAAATATCAGATTCTTTTTCAATTTTTTTGCTTTGTTTATTTCAATAAATACTAACTACAAAATTAAGGATTTATTCCCTCTTCAATTGTTAATTATTTGTCAAAAAAGGAGTTAACATTTTCAATTTCGTAAAAAATATTAATTTAAATTAAAAAAAGAACTAAAGGGGGTATTTCATTGATGTAAGTCAATTTCTAGGTTTTTCTTAAAATGTGGTATGCCAATTGATTAATTATTGGTAAAATAAACTATAATTAACATGTTTGAGATTAGTAAAGAATTAGAATGGGTAAATGATACCTTTAATACTGCTAAATCATCTGGTGTATTTAAAGCAGTAGCTGAAGATGGGTCTTATGATGGACATAAGCTAGTTTTAAATGGCAAAGAAGTAGTCTTTTTTGGCAATTGTAGCTACATGGGCCTTGACCAAGATATGGAAGTGAGGCAAGCAGCAAAAGATGCAATTGACAAGTACGGCTGCTATTTTTCATCTTCAAGGTCTTTTATGGGACTTGACATTTTCGAACAAATGGAGGAGAAACTTGAGCAGATGTTTGAGCAACCTGTCAATGTAACTACATCCACTACTTTCGCACATATCTCTAATTTGCCTTTATTGATAGGTAAAAAAGATGTCGTTATCATCGACCATTTGGTGCACAGTAGCTTACAAACTGCACTTAAGATCTGCACCGCAGATGGTATTCACACTGAAATAATTAGACACAGTAGATTAGATTTGCTTGAAGATAGAATTAAAGCCTTGAAAGAAACGCACCATAGAATTTGGTACATGATAGATGGTGTTTATTCTATGATGGGCGACGGAGCACCAATGAAAGAATTGGAACAATTGATGAATACATACGAGCAGTTTTATGTGTATGCTGACGACGCCCACGGCACCAGCTGGACAGGCAAAAATGGCTCTGGATATGTGATGAACGAAATCAAATATCATGCAAAATTATTTATGGGCTTATCTATGTCAAAAGGTTTTGGGATCGGTGGTGGTCTTATGATTTACCCTGACAAAGAAACTAAGGAGCTGGTGAAGAACTTAGGAAAAACCATGATTTTTTCGGGTCCACCCCACCCAAGTGTGGTTATGTCTGCAATAAAAGCTGCGGAAATTCAAATGCGGCCGCAGTTTGCTGATTTACAATTAGATTTAAAAAGGAAAATAGAATATTTCTGGAAAAAAGCCACACAGCTTAACTTACCTATAAGTGGTAATTTTAAAACGCCTATATTTTTTATCGGTGCCGGAACTACCGAAAACATCATAAACATAGCCGCTCATTTGATTGAAACCGGATCGTTTGTTAATGTGTGCTCATATCCGAGCGTACCGATGAAAAACACGGGATTACGAATGACTTTGTCGAGGTTTATTACGTATGCGGACATTGATAACCTTCTTGAGAACATGAACTTGGCCATGACTATATTAGAGGCTCAAGGAAAACTTGATAGAGAGAAAGTCAAAAAGGCATTTAGCCCAAAAGAACTAAGAAAGGCTGAGAAAGTATAAGTAAAAAATGAAAGAAGAAAAATGGCTGAGCGTAATGTTCAGCCATTTTTTTTAGTACGAGCCTAAGTATTTTCTAATAATCCATTCAGCGGCTGCCAAAAGCACCAATAGAGCCAATAACCATCTAAGGTTTATGAAATCTTTAAGATCCTCGTTACTTATTATTTTATCTACTAAATTATCTTTTTTAAGATGATTTCTTATTTCTAGAATTTCAGAGTTTTTAAAAAACTTACCGTTATGGTCGTTTGAGAGTGTTCTAAGAAAATTGAAATCTGCTACTGTATTTAAACTTTCAAGGTCTTGTTCGGTAACCAAAAACTGACCAGAGCTCGTTTGGTTTTTACCTTGTATATTACTTGTGGCATTATAGGTATACAGACCACCTTTAAGACCTGAAATTTCGATTCTACTTCTATCTTTCGTGATTTCGAAATTATAGGTTTTTACCTTTTTTTCTTCATCAATGATATTTAAAGTAACTTTTTGGTCATAAATTTTCTCGAAAATATCATTGTAAGCTTCTGCCTCAAAACTCACTTTTTCATCGATGCCGTAAGTATCACTCAGCGGATATACCCGAAGTTTGTTTTTGTCTTCTTTGATAGATATTAGCTGTAAAGTCTTGGTGAAAACTTCATCTACGTAAAAATGTGCTCCGGAAAGTGCAAATTCTTCCATACGCCATTGAAAAATGCCTTCGCCTACCCAAACCGCAGATTTTCTTGGGCCATTGAGGTTTAGTGCTAATAAAGGTCTTGGTGTTTTGATGTTTGAAAGACTTTGGAAAAGGATCGTTTCTGAACCTACCTGGTTTTTATAATCGCCAAAAGGAAGCGATAGAGGCGGTAATTTTTCTATCACATCTTTAAACTGCTCATCGATAGTAAATCTATTAAATGAGGTATTGATATAAGCGTTTGCTTTATCCAATCTATTTAAATCTGAACTCACTCCCATTACGTTTTGCATGCCATTAAAAGTAGGCAAGTTGGTTTTGCCCCCTACAAAAAAGAAAGTAGGTTTTTGTTTAGCAAGTAAAGTACTTACTATTCCGGCCGAAGAGCCATAAACGTCTGGCACTTGGTGTAAAATCAGAATATCAAATGGCTCAAGACCGATTTTGCTTGGCTCCATTGATTGTAAAATCTCGACTTTAACCTCGAAAAGGTCATTTTTCTCGATAATATCTTTCAGAGCTTTTATATCTGGATGTGGGGCAAAAGCAAAAAACAATACCTTTTCTTTACCGTTGATAACTTCTATTACAAAATCGCGACGGTTATTTTTGGTTGTAAATTCTCCTTCAAGGCTCGCTATTTCTACGGTATATCTTTGTTTTCCTATTTTGTCTGCTTGAATTTCAAAATTTATGGTCTGAAAATCGTCTTTACTTTTAAATGTAATGTTTTGCTTGTTCAAGATTTTTCCTGCTCCGTTTTTAATAGAAACTGAAGTTGTTTTTCCACTAAACTCAAATGCACTTATATCTGCTGAAACGGTAAATTTATTGCCTAAGTACGCTAACTTATTGGCTGTAAGGCCATAAATTCGAACATCTTTTTTGATAGTGGAGTCACCAAAGCCAACGGTGTGAATTCTAAAATTGGCATTTCTAAGTTTTGGCGTAATACCGTCATTTATGATTCCATCAGAAACCAAAATCAAGTCCGTTAGGTTTTGGCCCTCATAGTTATTTTCTATTTCTGAAATTGAATTGGAGAAGTTGGTTTTTTTCTGATTAAATATTTGGGTGTTGAAATCTATGTCGTTGGCTAATGTGGTGCCGTCTAAGGTATTGACTTCCATCTCAAAGCCCTTGTCGGTTAGAGACTTAGAAAGTGCTTTGATGCTATTTAAAAGCTCCTCGGCATTTTTTTTGCCTGCCGAAAGCATCGAAGTTGAATTATCTAAAACCAATACTACCTTCGGTTTTAGTATGATGCTATTGATGGTCTTTAGGAGGGGATTTAACAATAAAAAGGCAATGGTTGTAACCAATGCCCCTCTAATTATCGCTAATAATACCTTTTGATTCTTGTTAAATGTAGTGGTTCTGAAATAAAAAATTCCCGAAAAAACTAAACCAGTTAGTAAACAAAGGAAGAAATATCCAACGGGAGTTTGAAATACGATTTCAGGTGCCATTTATTAGTTGTGAATTTATTTTACATTAACATTCCGCCATCTACTACCAAGACTTGGCCTGTAATATAGGCTGAGTTATCAGATCCTAAGAATAAACATGCATCGGCAATATCTTTACCTTGGCCCGCTCTTTTTAGTGGAATAGACTTGGTCCACTCTTTTAGTTGCTCCTCGTTTAACTCTCCTGTCATTTCGGTTTCTATAAATCCTGGAGCTACCACGTTGCATCTTATATTTCTAGAGCCTAGTTCTTTCGCTATCGACTTAGAAAAACCAATCATACCTGCTTTTGATGCCGCATAATTTGCTTGGCCGGCATTTCCCATCAATCCTACTACCGAAGAGATATTAATGATTGAGCCTGTTTTTGCTCGCATCATTGGTTTTGTAGCGGCTTTTGTTAGGTTGAATATTGATTTTAAGTTTATTCTCAATACGTCGTCCCACTGCTCTTCTGACATTCTCATCAAAAGCGTGTCTTTGGTTATGCCTGCATTATTTATTAATACTTCGATACTACCGAAATCAGCCACAACTTGATTAATCAGCTCTTCGGCGGCTGTGTAATCTGAAGCATCAGACCTATATCCTTTTATTTTTGTACCAAATGCCGAGAGTTCAGTTTCTAAGGCTGTACCTTTTTCTACTGATGATAAATAGGTAAAGGCTACGTTTGCCCCTGCTTTCGCAAATTCTTCGGCAATGGCCTTTCCAATACCTCTCGATGCACCTGTGATTAATACGTTTTTATTTTTCATCCTTTAATTTCTTATTAGATTTTCCTTCTAAAATGATTACAAATTCGCCTTTTATTAGCTTGGTGGCAAAAATAGTAAGAATTTCTGATAATTCGCCCCTCAGGGTTTCTTCATATAGCTTAGAAATTTCTCTTGAAACCGAAACTCTTCTGTTTTCGCCAAAATTGTTTTTAAAATCCTCTAGTGTACGAAGTACTCTATGTGGCGATTCATAAAAAATCATGGTTCTGGTTTCTTCTTGGAGTTCTTTTAATTTGGTTTGTCTGCCTTTTTTCACTGGCAAGAAACCCTCAAATACAAAACTTTCGGTTGGGAGTCCTGAAACCACCAAAGCTGGCACAAATGCAGTAGCACCTGGCAAGCACGTAATTTCTATGTCGTTTTTTATGGCTTCTCTAACCAACAAATATCCAGGGTCTGAAATAGCCGGAGTACCAGCATCTGATACCAAAACTATTTTTTTGCCTTCTTTTAGCTGATCAATAATCCTTAAAATAGTCTTATGTTCATTAAAGATATGATGACTTTGTAGTGGTTTTGATATCTCTAAGTGCTTAAGTAATAGCCCCGTATTTCGGGTGTCTTCTGCCAAAATGAGGTCGGCAGCTTTGAGTTCATCAAGTGCTCTAAGCGTGATGTCTCTGAGGTTTCCTATGGGTGTTGGTACTAAAACAAGTGACATTTTTCAAGATTTACGATTAATGTAAAAATAAAAAATAAAATAATTTTGATATTTTTTATCAACTATTTTATAATTAGTTAATTAGCTATTCAATCTAACCAAATTTAAGTATGATAATCTTTATAATTCTTCTAGCCTTCGTGTCTCCTTTTATAGTTTCTTATGTGATTAAAAGGGGAAATAGAAAAGATGATGTTTTTCCGAAAGAGTATATTTCTATGTTGAGAAATAGGCCAAGGTCTACAAATTATTGAAAATCAAATTGTTAATATCTTTTAATTAGTAAAATAAAAGTAATCATTATTTTTTTAGCCATAAATAAATATAATCAGATAATTGAGAAGTTTTTATCCTGTTTTGTGGCTTTCTAAATGATAAATATGGAAGTGTTTAACTAATCTAATTTCCACATATTATTAACATATTGATATTCAGTTGATTAGTTTTAAGTTGAAATTTTGGTAAAAAAAAAACCCAGAATAATCTGGGTTTTTGCAGAGAGAGAGGGATTCGAACCCCCGGACCTTTGACAGTCAACGGTTTTCAAGACCGCCGCATTCGACCGCTCTGCCATCTCTCTGTATGTTCGGCCTTAATTCGGATGCAAATATACTAGCTTTTTTTTAGTTGTCAAGTTTAATTTCAAACTTTCCTCATTTATTTTTTAATAAAATTTCAAACTCCTTTATTATCAGATAAGTAAATTCGAAAAAAAAATCTAACTTTTTTTGTCTGTTCGGTCCTTGGTTTTGAAAAATTAGATTTTAAGACTGAAAAAAAATCTAACGACCACAGATTTCTTTAAAATCGCAGTAGGTGCACAAGAGTAGATCTTGTGTTTTTACTATTTTTTTATTTTTATTAAGTAGGTCCCCTACTATTTCTGTGGTCAATTCTTTAATGATGGTCTCTGTATTTTCGCTAATATGATTTAAGGAAAGGTTTTCTCCGAGGTTTTTGAAAGAAACTATTCTCGGTACCACTTCTTGGCCCTTGTAATTTCCAATTTCTATTTTTTTATTGGAGATGCTTTTTTCTAAAAGGTATTTATAAATTAGTAATTGTCTTAACTTTCCTTTTTCAGGCTTTAGCAGTGGGTCTTCGTTGTTTTTTATAGTGTTTGAAATATCACCACTCGTTACTTTTCCTGTTTTATAATCTATAATCTCTAAAATGTCATTTTTAAGTGAAATATTATCTGCTATTCCAGACAGTTTTACATTTACTTCTTCTTGATTAACGTTTACGTAGAATTCGTTCGTTAAGAAAATTTCTAGCCCTACTATTTCGAAACTACTGTTACTTTCTACTAATGAATCAAAATATTGCTCTAAAATCCGCTCTGCTACTTTTTTTAATACTGAGTTTAAGCCTGTTTTGGTTTCATAGCCTGCATATTTATCAATCAATAGGCTCTCAATTATTACAGGCAGTGTACTTTTTATTTCTTTGAAATCATCAGCAAAGAGTTTTTGTTTGTTTTTCTGAAAAGGTTTAAAAATTGTCTCCAAAGTTTCGTGCACGAGCGTTCCAAACACATCATTTCCAAACTTATCATTTATTTCATTTTGCTTTCTTATGTCTTTTATTTTAGCCCAATAGAATCTTAGCTGGCATTCAAAGAAATCGTTGATAGAAGAAGGATAAAGACCTTTGTTAGACAAATAGTTTTTTATATCGGCAATCGTTTCATCTGACTTTTCAATTTCGATTTCATGGTCAATGATATGCTCATCCGTATCTTGGATAACCTCAGGGTACTTCAAAACCAAGTTTTTGTTGTAAGTGCTTAGCTCTTCTTCTATTTGGGTAATAAACCTACTTTTTTCTGTTGAACCTATGCTACTTTTGCCACTTGTCAAATATATGAGGTTGATGTTTTCGGCCCGCTGCATTATTCTAAAAAAGTGATAGGCCATGATGGCGTCTTGGTCAGAATAAATGGGTAAGCCAAAATAAACGGCTGCGTCTAGAGGAATAAATGTTTTGTTTTTGCTGCTAGAGGGCAACTCCCCCTCATTAAGGTTTAAAAAAGTTACGTTTTTGTAATCCAGACATCGGGTCTCTAGCATACTCATTATCTGAATCGAGGCTTCTGGACTTCCCGAAAAAGGAATGCTTTCAGACTTAAATAGCTCTTTAAACAAGTACATCAAGTTTTTTACTGTAACATCCGTGATTTTGCTCGCGATAGTTTTTAGAATAAGTGTTTTTGTATTTAACGCTTCTAAAAACTCATATTCAAGGCTTTGCAACTCTACTTCTGCATGAATTTTGGACTTTATCTTTTCTATTATTTCAAAAAAACGAAATACGTCATTCGTGAAATCTACAAAGAATAAATGTAAAAATGTACTTGAATAACCAATCCTATTCAGGTTAGCTAGGCTTACGAAAACAATATTTTTAGAATTTATTTCATTTTTCATTTTTTCAATAATCAGCTCATCTTTTGATTCATTTTTCAGAATTTGAGAAATAAATGGATGTTCTATTATTTTCAAAAAACGTTTATTATGAAGTTTCAGGTTGCCATTATTGTCTCCGAAAGATGAGATTTGGTTATCAAAAAGTATTTCTATTAGGCCATAAAACACCGAACGGTTTATTTTGAGGCCCATCGTTATGTTATAGGAAGCCGTTACTTTTGGTAGGTTCAGATAAAGCGGCAGAAACATTCTCTCGTTTAATACCACAATAACATGATCATCGCTTTGTGTTTGAATTAGTGTAGAAACTAGCCTAGCTTGTTCTGATTCATTATTTACGGCAATAATATTTACATTTTTGGTACTTTCTTTTAGTAAATTACTTTGAAAATTCCACTCACCATATTTTCCAGATTTTTTATAAGAACGAAGTTTTTTACCCGCCTTATTGTCGGATTCCATATAGTAATTGTCAGTGTCCCAAAGAGTAACCGCAGCATTACTTTTAACCAAAGTAGAAACTATTTTTTCTTCAGCTTTGGAAAGGGCATTTAAGCCAACGAAATATATCTTATTAAAATTGGTATCTACCAAATCTAAAACTTGGTTGGCCACTATTCTGTAGGCCATGCCTTTGTAGCAGTTGGCTTCGTCAAGTAGTTCTTTGCCGAGCATTTCATAAACCAAAGCCACTTTGTCAAAAAAACTAAAATAACTTTGTGCATTTTCGGTAAAGTTAAAATCTTCTTCAAGGTTCCAGCGGGCTATGGCTTCGGCTTCGCTCATATATCTAAATAGCTCGTGTGGATGCTCAATTAATGCTTGATCAATATTCTCAAAATCATTTAGGATTACGGGTGCAATAGATACAAAATTATCAAAACTCGCTTTTTCGTCGAGTCTCTTAAATATCTCAAATATTCGGTAATACAGGTCAATGGAGTCTAAAGGCGTAAGTTTGGATAAACCTAACACAAAGTCATCAATAGAAATAACCGAGGGCGAAAGAAACGGCCTATCTGAGTTTTCAGAAAGAGATTTTTTGAAAAAATACACTGCTCTTCGTGAAGGTAATATCACCTGAACCTTTCGAAGGTCTTCTAAGTTGTGGCTGTCGAAAATTTGTTTTGATGCTAGTTTTAAGAATGAATCCATACTATTATATTAATAGCTAAAACTAACATCAAAACTTCCAAATCTAAAATTTTATATTTTCGCGAGTCCTTCTTTGTAAACTTTCAAAGCTCTTTCTCTGGCCATTTTGTGGTCTAACATAGGCTTTGGATACGAAAAAGAGTTCAATTCTGGAATCCATTTTTTTATGTATTTTAATTCCTTATCAAACTTAAGGGCTTGTGCGTCAGGGTTGAAAACTCTGAAATAGGGAGCAGCATCGCAGCCGCTACCCGAGGCCCATTGCCAACCTCCGTTATTTGCTGAAAAATCGTAATCGTTGAGTTTTTGGGCAAAATATGCTTCGCCCCATCGCCAGTCTATCAGCAAGTCTTTACACAGAAAACTCGCTACTATCATTCTAACTCTGTTGTGCATAAATCCTGTCTCATTTAATTCTCGCATTCCGGCATCAACAATTGGGAAACCTGTATTGCCACTACACCATTTTTCAAATTCAGCCTCGTTATTTCTCCACTTTATATTGTCGTATTCAGGCCTGAAAGACCTGTTTTCTCCGATTTGGGGAAAATTCGCAAGTATATTCATGTAAAAATCTCTCCAAATCAACTCATTGAGCCAAGTGTCGTTATGCTGCATGGCTACTTTTACGGCCTCTCTTATACTCAGCGTTCCAAATCTGAGATGGATGCTTAGTTTTGTTGTACCATTAATCGCTGGGAAATCTCTTTTTTCAGTATAGTTTTCTATTATTTTTAAATTATAATCGGGTTTGTCAAATATTAAATCAGTTTTCTCAAAGCCAACCCTTTCAAGGCTTGGAATTTCGGATTTGAAGCATAATAAATTTTTAAAATATTTTTCGGTGGGGTATGCTTTTACATAGAAATCATTAAGCTTTTCTTTCCATTTTCTAGAGTAGGGCGTAAAAACCGTATATGGGGTTCCTGCACCACTCAGTATTTCATTTTTCTCAAAAATGGTTTGGTCTTTAAATGAATGAAATTTCGCTCCATGGATCTTGGCAAATTCTGCTATTTCTTCGTCTCTTTTTATCCCATATTTTTCATAGTCTTTGTTGGTAAATATTTCTTTGATTTCATATTTTTCAAAGAGGGATTTGAATATTTCTGATGGCTTACCGATGTGCACTTCTACACCAGAATCTGATTTAGAAAGTTGACTATCAATTCTTAATATAGCCTGATGAATAAAGTCTACTCTACGATCTTGTTTAGAAGGAAGCTTGCTTAGTATTTCAGTATCAAAAATAAAAATGGGTAGTGTTGGATATTCTGATTTTAAGGCATGAAATAAACCTGCGTTATCCTCAATTCTTAAATCTCTTCTAAACCAAAATATGGAAATGGGTTGTTTCATAAATAAGTATTTTTAGTTTAACTTTGAGATATGTTTTTATGTTTAAAAATCACAAAAAAATGAAAAAATATCTAATACTTATCTCAGTATTATTAACAAAGGTTTCTTTTGGCCAAGAATTTACCGAATCTGCTCAAGTAATTGACAAATATTTGGAAGTTACTAAAATAAAAACCTTGGCACCGGATATCAAAGATATTGTTTTGAGCTACACTTCTGAGTCGCAAAGAGGCGTGGCAGAAACCGAGATGAAATTTGCGTTTCCTTACAAAGTAAGCATGGGCGTTTTCAGCAACGGAATGGAAATAATGGGGATGATTTATGATGGAGAAAAGTTAAAAAGAAAGAGTTCCTTTGGTGGAAATGGCAACCAAGAGCCTAAAGTTGGCAAAGAAGCCTACAACGAAGCCATAAGGATGCACCCTTTTCTTGAACTAGAATATGCAAAAGCAAATATTACCTCTTCGCTCCTACCTTCTGAAAAAATCGGAGACATGGATGTATACGTGGTACAACTTACGGATGAAAATCAAAAAACTTGGAAAGACTATTTTGATGTTAAAACAGGATTTAAAGTAAAATCATCTTTTGTAAATGAGAGCCCAAGAGGAAAAATGGAATCTAATGTGCTGTATGAAAACTACAAAACATTTAAAGGCTCTGAAATTTTGTTTCCTGCCATAAAAAAACAAGGAACACAAATGGGTGAGATTGTTTCGGAATTGCAATCAGTAAAAATTAATAAAGGAATTAAAGAAAAAGACTTCGAAATTAAATAATGACGGAATTTGATAACTCCCTAAAAATAGGGATATTAGGTGGTGGCCAATTGGGGAAAATGTTGATTCAGTCAGCACTAGACTTAGACCTTGAAATCCACAGTTTAGATGGCGACGGTGAAAGCCCATGTAGTAAAATCGCACACTATTTTACACAAGGAAGCATAACGGACTATCAAACGGTTTATAATTGGGGCAAAGACCTTGATGTAATTACGATCGAAATTGAGAATGTGAGCGTAGAAGCTCTTCATGACCTACAAAAACTAGGTAAAAAGATTTTTCCTCAACCTGAGGTTATCGAAATTATTAAGGATAAAGTTATTCAAAAACAGTTTTTCAAAGATAACGGTATTGCTACGGCTGATTTTGTAATAGTAAATAATCATACAGAAATCTCGAATCATATTTCATTTTTACCCGCTGTAAATAAGCTTGGTGTAGGCGGATATGATGGAAAAGGAGTTCAGATTTTGAGAAACGAAGCCGATATCGAAAAGGGTTTTGAAGGCAGAGGGATTTTAGAAAAACTAATTGATTTTGAAAAAGAGCTTGCTGTGATAATTGCACGTAGCGAATCCGGCAAAATCAGTGCTTTCCCAGTAGTAGAAATGGTGTTTCATCCAGAGGCAAATTTGGTTGAGTATTTATTTTCACCTGCTAGTATTTCTCCAGAAATAGAAACTAAAGCAATAGAATTAGCTAAAATGACCGCCGAAAAAATCGGTATTGTGGGTTTGTTAGCTGTGGAGTTGTTTTTAACAAAAGATGGCGAAGTATTGGTAAATGAAGTAGCTCCTCGACCTCATAATAGTGGCCACCAAACTCAAAAAGGAAACTTTACTTCGCAGTTTGACCAACACCTGAGAGCCATTTTAGATTTACCTTTTGGAAATACACAAAATATAATGCCTTCTGCCATGGTTAATCTTTTGGGCGAAGCAGGTTATGAGGGTGTGGTGAAATACAAAGGGCTTGAGCGTATTCTAAGCGTTGAAAATATTTTTCCTTTCTTTTATGGAAAAAAAATAACCAAGCCATATAGAAAAATGGGACATGTAACTATTTTAGATTCAGATTTTGATAAATTGACAGAAAAGGTCAATTTTGTAAAAGAAAATTTAAAAGTAATTTCAAAATAAAGTAAATGGTTGGAATCATAATGGGAAGCATCTCAGATTTGAAAGTGATGCAAGGAGCTATAGATATATTGAAGGAGTTTGGGGTTTCGGTGGAAACCGACATTGTTTCGGCTCATAGAACACCTCAAAAAATGATGGATTATGCGTCTGGTGCCGAAAGCAGAGGAATAAAAGTGATAATAGCCGGTGCAGGTGGTGCCGCTCATTTACCAGGAATGGTTGCCTCTTGTACGGTATTGCCTGTTATTGGCGTTCCAGTAAAGTCAAGCAATTCTATAGATGGATGGGATTCGGTTTTGTCTATTTTACAAATGCCTAACGGTGTTCCTGTAGCTACTGTGGCCCTAAATGCGTCTTTAAATGCTGGATTGTTAGCGATTCAGATTTTAGGAACAGCAGATAAAGAAATAAATCAAAAATTACACGCTTACAAAAGCGAGTTGATTGATAAAGTAAATAAAATGAGTATTGAACTAAAAAACGTGCAGAATTAAAATGGAATTTGAAGAAAGAAACCCCAAACCTGAAGAAAAAACCAGTGGATTGCCCACTGTAGTTCTTTTTATTTTAATAGGAATCATTTGTCTTCTTTTATATGCTGGCTGGCACATGATGTCAGACGATGCCTCTAAAGTGGGAGACTTAAAAGAAGCAACCTCAGAAGGTATTGATGGTAAGGAATATTTAGAAGCAGACTCTAGTCAAAACATGGAATATGCTCAACAAACTGAAATGCCAGTAGAAACTGAAGTTGCCACTGCTACGCCTACGCCAGAACCTGAAATTAAGGTTGAAACGCCAAAACCTGCAGAAACTAAAGCTGCAGAGCCTGTAAAGCTTTCAGGAGAGAGTGTCGTTCACACAGTTAAAGAAGGTGAGACATTTTTTGGAATAGGAAATAAGTTTAATGTAACTGCGGCTACCCTAAAGAAGCTAAATCCTGGAGTTGATCCGAATGGAATTAAAGTTGGCGTAACCAAAATCACTATACCGATTCAAGGTTATCACACCGTAGGACCTGGCGATATATTGCGAGTAGTTGGTGAAAAATATAATGTTTCGGTAGATTTGCTTATGTCTGCAAATGGTAAAACTAAGAACATGGCATCTAGAGGTGAGAAATTAGTTATTCCGTACAGCGTTAAGAAATAAATATAAGCACCGGAAAAATAAAATGCCTTGCTAGTCAAATTGATCAGCAAGGCATTTTTATTATGAGCTTAATTATTTAGAGTTTTAGCATATCGTCCATGCCAAGTACTCCTTTTTTATCAACCAACCATTCTGCAGCTATCACGGCTCCTTGAGCAAAGCCCAGTCTGCTATAGGCAGTATGTTTGATTTCGATTTCGTCGATTTCTGAAATATATTTTACATTATGCGTCCCAGGTACTTTTCCTTCTCTCGATGACCAAATCGCCACTTCATCTTCTTTTGGAATTTCATTGTTTACCCACTTACTTTTTTGAATGTTGTTATTCATAATTCCTTCAGCCAGTGTTATGGCTGTTCCACTTGGCGAATCTAGCTTTTCTGTGTGATGAATTTCACTCGTAAATATTTCGTATTGCTTGTGTTTCGACATCATTTTTGCCAAAACTTCGTTTAATTTAAAAAATAAATTTACGCCAATGCTGTAATTACTTGCATAAAAGAACGCCGCGTCATTCTCTACGCAAAGTTTTTCTATTTCTTCTTTGTGGTCTAACCAGCCGGTAGTGCCAGAAACTGTTTTTACTCCCTGAGCCATACAAGACTTTAGGTTTTCGTAGGCGGCATGCGGTGAACTGAATTCAATCACAACTTCAGCTTCTGACTCGCCAATTTTCTCACGGTCTGCAATATTGTTTAAATCAATAGTATTTACTATTTCATGGCCTCTTTCTAAAGCAACTTTTTCTATGGCTTTTCCCATTTTCCCATAGCCAAGTAAGGTGATCTTCATTATTTAATATTTATATTTAAATTTAGTCCCAATGCGTTTTTACCGCCCACAGAAAAAACTGTAGGTTTCATTTTTAGTGATATATCATCTGAAATATCAAAAGTTTTCAAATGTGCCGACACGTTAGATTCTACAGCAAACAATAACCAACCCAAAGAAAATCCAATCACAGTGCCTTGTTTCCATCGTCGATATTGTTTTGCTGCTGTATTTACAATCGAATACGAATAAGGCCCCCTTTCATTTATAAGTATTTCGGTAGTTTTTGAGTCATTCATTGTAACTAGATAACCCTTAAATTCTTTGAACTTTTGGTTATTTGTATGAATAAAATAAATACCAGCTGCTGCACTTCCATATATAAAAGGCAACTTATAATATTGCTTATTGGTTATTTGTCCCCATCCAGGCAAAAGTAGTGACCTTACAAATGCAATCTTTGGCACTTCTTCAGGCTTTGTATCAATTGTTCCAAAAGCTTGACCAAGCGTTTTTTTTGTAGAACTAAGCGTCGATTTAAGCTTTTGACCTCGTAAGGTATCAAACTTAGATTCGCTTGGTACTTTTAAGGAGTCCAACTTCACTTTTAAACTATCCTGAGCATTTGATATAGAAAGTTTAAAAAGGAAAATAAGTAAAATTACAATACTTTGGTTTTTCAACTTATTTCTTGAGTTTATCTAATATTTCTTCAAGTTCAATTTTACTTGCAAATGGTATTTTTATTTCTCCTTTGCTTTTGTCATTTGCTGTAACAGCTACTTTTTTTCCAAAATATTGGCTCAGCGACTCTTGTAGTGGAAAAATAATTTGTTTCGGTTCAGCAGCAGATGTTTTCTTCTGTTTTGGTTTTGAATCAGCTGAATAATTTCTAACAATTTCTTCTACTTTTCTAACCGAAAGTTCTTGAGCCACCACATCGCCAAATACCTTGATCATTAACTCTTGTGACGGCAAACCCAGGAGTGCTCTAGCATGCCCCATACTAATTTTCTTTTCTTTAACGCCATCTTGAACTTGACTCGGAAGGTTAAGCAACCTCAAGTAGTTATTTACCGTACTTCTATCTTTCCCCACTCTGCCACCTAGCTCTTCATGTTTAAGATTACAGTCAGTAATTAGCCTTTGATACGCCAATGCAACTTCAATTGGGTTTAGGTTTTCTCTTTGAATATTTTCAATGAGACCCATTTCCAACATCTGAGTGTCGGTAGCTTCAATTATATAGGCAGGTATACTCGTTAAACCGGCTAATTTTGAAGCTTGTAACCTTCTTTCTCCAGAAATAAGTTGATATCCTCCCGAAATCCTTCTTACCGTTATCGGCTGAATAATCCCTTGAGTTTGAATCGATTCTTTTAGTTCATTTAAACTTACAGGATCAAAACTAGTTCTTGGTTGGAAAGGGTTTGTTTCAATATTTTCAATGAAAATTTCATTGAACTCTTCTTTTGTATCTAGATTTTGGGAAACCACGATAGATTCCTCATTATTGTCTGACAATAATGCACCTAACCCTCTTCCCAGACCCATTCTTTTCTTACTCATTTTTACTTTTTAAACTAATTCGTTGGCTAATTTTAAATAATCAGTAAACCCAAAATGTGTGGAAGCCTGATTTAAACTTTCAATATTAAATTTTTCTAATCCCAAATAATAACTTCTATTGATGATAGAATCGAAAACCATGTCTTTAAAGTTCTCTCTTATTTGAATTTCAAATTTTTGTAAAAGTTCATTGTTTGTGTCATACTTTGTAAGCAGCAAACCATCTATTAGCAGGTTATTTTTAATGACTGATTCAAGTGTTTCACTTACTTTGTCTAGACCATAAAATTCACTTTCTATTGGAACAATTACACTGTCAATTTTTTCTAAATATACTAATGACGTTTCAGTATTAAAACTAGGGAAGTCTAATAAAACGTAATTATAACCTTCAAAAACACCTAAGCTTCCTTCTATATTATCTGAAGTACTAATGCTGAGGTAATCCCACGAAAACTGACCTTGGGTAATTTTTTTAACTCTTTCAGCAGGCCTAGAATTATCTAAACTCAATAAATCGTTAATTGTCAAATTTAAATATTTTCCTAAATTCTGATTGGGAGACAAATCTACACACAATACTTTTTTGCCTAATGTGGTCAAAGCTTCTGCTAAAAATGCTGTGGTAATGGTTTTACCTGAACTAACTTCCAAACTATATATTCCTATCTTTTTTGCCATAATTTATAATAAATACAAATTTGGTTTAAAACTTTCAAACTTCAAATTAATGTTCCACGAAAAAGTTTCACGGAACAAAAAAAAAGAGGTTCAAATTTTTGAACCTCTTTTCTGTTATCCTAAATATGCTTTTAAAGCTTTACTACGGGAGGTTTGTCTTAGCCTTCGTATCGCTTTTTCTTTAATTTGTCTTACTCTTTCTCTTGTCAGGTTAAACTTCTCACCTATTTCTTCAAGCGTCATTGCTTGCTCTCCGTTTAGTCCAAAGTAAAACATAATTACTTCAGCTTCTCTTTGAGTTAGCGTAGAAAGTGCTCTAAGAACTTCTCTTCTTAGTGAGTCATTCATTAACTCCTGATCGGGTCTGATTTCTGTATCGTTTTCCAATACATCCAAAAGGCTGTTTTCTTCACCTTGTACAAACGGAGCATCAACAGATACGTGTCTACCCGATATTTTCATGGTATCTACGACCTCGTTTGCTGATATCTCAAGTACTTCAGCAAGTTCTTCTGGAGATGGCTCTCTTTCAAACTTTTGCTCAAGCTCAGAAAATGTTTTGGAAATCTTGTTTAGTGAACCTACTCTGTTAAGAGGTAGTCTTACTATTCTAGACTGCTCAGCCAATGCTTGAAGTATACTTTGACGTATCCACCAAACCGCATATGAGATAAATTTAAATCCTCTTGTTTCGTCAAACCTTTGAGCGGCTTTGATCAAACCTAGATTTCCTTCATTTATAAGGTCACCTAGCGAAAGGCCTTGGTTTTGATATTGTTTAGCTACTGAGACCACAAATCTTAAATTGGCTTTCGTAAGTCTTTCTAATGATAACTGGTCTCCATCACGAATTTTTTGTGCCAAAATCACCTCTTCATCCGGAGTTAATAGGTCAACTTTACCTATTTCCTGAAGATATTTATCTAGAGATTGACTCTCTCTATTGGTGATTTGTTTACTTATTTTGAGTTGTCTCATATTGCTTTTTTTAAGATAGATTCTAAAATAATAATGACCTGACTAAAGGGATATTACAAGGTACTAATAAACAACAAAAAATTGTTAATTATTGTTCTTGTGTTGGTTTTTCTTCTCTCGGAGGTCTTGGTAATAATATTTTTCTAGACAGTCTATATTTTCCTGTTTTCTTATCTATTTCTGTTAATTTCACCTGAATAACTTCACCTTCTTGAAGTACTCCGTCCATACTAGGAAGTCTATCCCAGCTGATTTCAGAGATATGAAGTAATCCTTCTTTTCCTGGTAAAAATTCGCAGAATGCCCCAAATGCTTGAATAGATTTTACTTTGGCTTCGTATACTTCACCTACGTCAGGCATCTTCACTATTCCTTCTATTCTTTTTCTTGCTGCACTCATGCTTTCACCATTTGTAGCGAAAATCGAGATATAACCTTTATTGTCTTTCTCTTCGATGTTTACAGTTGCTCCTGACTCCCTTTGAATCTCTTGAACTACTTTACCGCCTGGTCCTATAACCGCACCTATTAGTTCTCTGTCGATAATAATGGTGTGTGCTCTTGGAGCAAATGGCTTAAGCTCATCTTTAGGTTTATCTAAAACTTCAGTCATTTTAGAAAGGATATGTAAACGTCCTTCTTTTGCTTGAATTAATGCTTTTTCAAGTATTTCGTACGATAAACCACCTATTTTGATGTCCATTTGACAAGCGACAATACCTTTTGCTGTACCTGTAACTTTAAAGTCCATGTCTCCAAGGTGATCTTCGTCTCCTAATATATCTGAAAGTACCGCGTATTTTCCAGTAGTAGTATCGGTGATTAATCCCATCGCGATTCCAGAAACTGGAGCTTTGATTTGGATACCGGCATCCATTAGTGACAAACAACCCGCACAAACAGTGGCCATAGAAGATGAACCGTTAGATTCAAGAATATCACTAACTATTCTGATAGTATATGGATTCTCTTCTTCTTTCGGCATTACTTTTTTAAGCGTACGCTGAGCCAAGTTTCCGTGACCTACCTCTCTTCTACCTACACCTCTGTTTGGTCTAACCTCGCCAGTAGAGAAACCAGGGAAGTTGTAGTGTAAATAAAACTTAGAGAAACCTTTGTACATCGGTTGATCTACAATTTGCTCGTCAAGTTTTGTTCCTAAAGTAGTAGTTGACAACGATTGTGTTTCGCCTCTTGTAAACAAAGCAGAGCCGTGAGCTGAAGGTAAATAATTTACCTCACACGTGATTGGTCTGATTTCGTTAAGTTTTCTACCATCTAGTCTTTTGCTTTCTTCAAGCACCATTTTTCTAGAAGCATCGTATTGGATATCTCCAAAATATACTTTGAAAAGAGCATTCTCTCTTTCTTCTTCTGGAAGACTTTCCTTATATTCTATTAAGATAGCTGAGAAGCCTTCGCTTCTTACGCTCTTGTTGTCATTTCCTTCTAAACATACTGCATAAACCTTTTCAAAAAGTGCATCGTACATCTTTTTCTTAAGATCTTCGTCATGAATTTCGTGACAGTATGTTCTTTTTTCTGTTTTACCTACTTTGGCTTCTAGCTCTTTCTGAGCTGCCACTTGTAGTTTTATAGCATCGTGGGCTACTTTAATAGCCTCAATCATTTCTAATTCAGAAACCTCGTTTGATTCACCTTCTACCATGATGATGCTTTCTGCAGAACCTGCAATAATTAGATCAAGGTCAGCGGTGTCTAATTGATCAACTGGAGGGTTTATTACATATTTACCACCAATTTTACATACTCGAACTTCGGAGATTGGTCCATTAAAAGGAATATCAGAAACCATGATTGCAGCTGAAGCGGCAAGAGCAGCTAAAGCATCTGGTTGGATATTTTCGTCTGCTGATTGTAAAGTTACCATTACTTGAACCTCTGCATGGTAATCTTCAGGAAATATTGGTCTTAAAGCTCTGTCTATTAGACGTGAGATTAAGATCTCATTGTCTGAAAGTCTTCCTTCTCTTCTTTGAAAACTTCCTGGGATTTTTCCGGCTGATGCGAATTTTTCTTGGTAATCAACTGATAAAGGTAAAAAGTCAGTACCTTCTCTGTGTTCTTTTGCTGCACAAACAGTAGCTAACATTACTAAATTGCCACATCTCAAGACAATTGAACCATCTGCTTGGCGAGCTAATTTGCCTGTTTCTAGAGATATCTCTAGACCATCCGGCATTTGGATGGTTTGTGAATGAATATTAAACATTTAAATGTATTTGTGTTGTATTTCCGCTTTCTATACAACTTGTAAATCCTTTAATTCCGCGGGGATGTTTATTATAATTTGCTAATTTAAAACACACAAAAACGGGAATCTAACATAGTTAGATTCCCATTTAATTTATTTACGAATTCCAAGCTCGGCAATAATTGCTCTGTAACGATTGATGTCAACTTTTACTAAGTAATCCAACAATCTACGACGCTTTCCTACTAATTTAAGTAGTCCAGAACGTGTAGAGTAATCGTGTTTGTGGGCTTTTAGATGCTCAGTTAAATGAGCGATTCTATAAGTAAATAATGCGATTTGTGATTCCGCAGAACCTGTATCGCTTGCTTTTCTAAGAAGACCTTTTTCTGAAAAAATTTCTTCTTTCTTTTCCGGAGTTAAATACATGTATTGTAACCTAGATTAATTGTTAAAAAATAAAACAGATGCAAAGATAACTTATATTTTAAAATAAATTATTTAAATATTCAAAAAAATATTATTACACGGTGTGTGTGTTTGCTTTTTTCTTTCTAAAAATGCTTTTTAGATTAGAGAGTGTATTTTGGAATTTCACAAAAGTATCGTTTTCAAATAAACGTGAGTCATTAGAAGCCTTACTCATAAGGTAAATGCCTATAAGTAACAAAACCGTATTAGGTATCCAAACCCCTACTAGCACAGGAATTATGCCTTCTTTGGCATATTTGTCTCCAAGCTGCATGAGTACATATAGTAAAATAAAGAAACTGATGGAAACCAAAACTGGCATTCCGAATCCCCCTTTTTTAATGATGGAGCCCAATGACGAACCGATTAGAAACATGACCATGCATGAGAAAGCCATAGTTATTTTGTGCCAACGCTCTATGTCTGCTCTCCAAACCTCTTTATTCCTATTTAAAATGATAGTTCTGTCGGTTTCTAGAGTCGATATAAAATTTTTCAACTGCGAAATAGAAGTTTCTAAAATTTCCATTTCTCTATAGCTTGTTTCCGAGGCCTTCAATTTTTCTTGAATCCAATTACCTGCTTTTATGGGTACTGCTTTTTTAGTTGAATCTACTTTACCATAGTTTGTTCGGAACAAATATGCGTTTTGGCTTTTCAGTTGCCTCGTCTGATCTTTGGTTTTTGCACGAATATCTCTTCTTACAGTATCAATTTGAGCAGATAGTTCGCTCGTGTTTTTCATGTATTCATGGTATTTAAACTGGTCTTCGTTTGTTCTTTTAATTCCGAAGGTTTCCATCGAAAACACTATTTTATTTTTTTTGAAGCTATTTCTTACAAATTGCGATTCATCATATTTGTTAAAATTATTCTGGTTTTCTACGTAGTTTTTGCCATTAAAAAGCTCAAACACCAAATAATAGCCATTATTCATGAAATACATTCGACCTGAATCTGCGATTGTTACGTTTCTGTTTCCATTGTTAGAGGTGTGGTCATAGATAATAACATTTTTCATAGAATTGCCATCTGGCATCTTCTCTTGAACCTTTAAACGATACCCGGGTAGTTCTTTGTAGAATATGCCCGGCTGAATATTTAATGTCAATTTCGCATTTTTTACATCCCAAAGAAGGGAGTATCCTTTCAGGTTAGCCCAAGGATTAACGTAGTTGTTATAAAAAAAAGAAAAAATACTGACAACTATTGAAAAATACAGAGTGGGTAAAATTAGTCTACTTAGTGGAATTCCTGCTGATTTCATAGCAGTGAGTTCGGAGTGTTCGCCCATATTGCCAAAACACATTAAAGTGGCGAGCAGCGTAGCTAAAGGAAGTGCGGTAGGTACGGTAATTAAAGAAAAATATAAGAAAAGCTTACCGAATACATCAAGGCCAAGGTCTTTTCCTATAAAATCTTCGAAATACATCATCAAAAACCTAAGCAAAAAAATAAAAACCACAATAGCTGTGGTTAATACGAAAGGCCCTATAAATGCTTTTACGAAAAGTTTATCGATTTTCTTCATTAAAATAATTTTCAATTACAAAAGTCGATATCAAAAACTATGAATCAAAATTCTTTAAGATTAATTAAGAAATTAGCCACCTACTATTTCTTTCAAATCTGCTATTAGTCCTTTCCAAAGATATTCTAAATCTTCTTCGTCGTCATTGTCTGAGCAGTCCGTTATTTTTAAATAAGTAGAATTGTCAATTTCCGAAGTGATTAATTTGAATTCTAAAAAATTACCTTCGTCTTCTCCAGTAAAGTCGAATCTTGTAGATTTATTTAGCCTAGAAGACGTTAGTTCAGCCGAGTGTTTTTCTTCATCCCAATAAAAGTTATAAAGGTGATTACTATCTACAACCACTTTGTCTGAAAACCACTGCTGTAAACCACCAGGAGTGCTTATATAGTTAAATAAAACTTTAGGCGAAGTTTTAAAAGGGAATTCTTGGGTATATTTATGTTTTGGCATATGCTTGAACTTTTTCTTACGATTTAAAGGATTCGCTCAATTAAAACAAGTAAAAAAAAATATTTATTTATTTTTTTAATAAGTTTCGAAAAGTTTTTGGAAGTTATGAAAAGGTTTCATAGTTTTGCACCCTCATTAGTCGGCGGGGTAGCTCAGATGGTTAGAGCGTCGGATTCATAACCCGGAGGTCAGGGGTTCGATTCCCCTTCCCGCTACTCAATTAAGTGTCTTATTTTAAGGCACTTTTTTTTGTGCCAAAATTTTCCCGAAATAATCAATTATCTAGCGAATTATTTTACTAGATTTTTTATTTAAAACTCGGATAATCAGTATTATGTATGTTTAATTTACTTGATTAAATCCTTTCTAAAAATAGCTCAAAAGTAAATATAGAACGTGTTTTAAATTTCGAGTTTTTTCAGAAATGTAGAGGGCAAATCTAATAGAAGTGTGGAAAAGGAAAACAGAGCATGCACTTTTAATTCCTAATGAAAGGGCTTAGTTAGATGCAATTATTAGATATGAGGAAGAATAATATTAAACGTGCTCCCTTCCCCTACTTCACTTTTGACCACTATTCTACCTTTATGCATGTCTATTATCCGCTTACAGATCGAAAGGCCTATGCCGTGGCCTTTAAAACTTGAGGCATTTTTGGTTCTGTAAAAGGGCTCAAAAACTTTATCTAATTCGTCATTCGGGATTCCGATACCTTTGTCAGAAACCATTACTATACAATTTCTGCGATTAAATCGAATGTTTACCGTTGCTAATTTATCTTCAGAATATTTACAAGCATTATCAAAAAGATTGTTAAAAACCGTCTTTAAGAGAGGTTTATTGCCCAAAACCGTCACCCAATTGTCATCTTCTGGAATTTCCTCAAAATCAATCGCAATCTGATAATTGGTATGTTGATGCATTAGTTCATCTTGAACTTCAAATAATACTTCATCTATTCTGATTGGACTCAACTGTACTGATTCATCGCCTTTTTCTGACTTTGCAAGCTGAAGTAACCCATTGGTCAACTGAATCAACCTTTGGTTGTCAATATACAGAGTTTTTAAAATGTTCTGATATTCTGTGCTATTTCTTTCTTTTTCTAATGCCACCTGAATCTCAGATTTGATGGCAGCGAGTGGGGTTCTAAGTTCGTGGGAGGCATTACTTACAAAACTTTTTTGAAGCTCAAACGATCTTTCAATTCTGGAAAGCATTTCGTTGAAGTTTCTCGCTAGTTGGGCTATCTCGTCTTTGTTATTGCTGGTACTTAGCTTTTTAGTAAGGTTATATGCCGTAATTTTTGATACTTCCTGATTAATTCTCGAAATTGGCTTTAGCGATTGCCCCGAAAATATAAATCCGAAAACAATGGTTAATAATATAGCTGAAAGTAATCCAATTGTCATGGCATCTCGAATATTTTCGAGCTTTTGCTTTCCATAAACATCCTCTGATTGAGCCAAAATCAAATAATTTTGACTTTCTTCGTTTTTATACATTAAACCAACTACTTCTTTGTCTTTGTAAGTAGACTCATAGAATTTCTCTTTCCTTACTTTTTCAAGAAGTTGCGGGTTATAATAAATCGTATCTGCTTCATAATTAGAATAGGCTACTTCGTTGTTATCATTAAAAACCAATACATCAGCTGCATAGAGGGTAGAGAGGGTGTTTCTATCGAAAATTTTGAGTAGTTTATTATCTATATTTTTTTCCTTGATTAAAAGTTGGGCGGTAGTTTTAGCTCTATCTACCAGGTAGTTATTGAATTCTTTTCTGGTGTAAGACTCCAATAAATAATACAGTGACACTGAAAATATCACCAAGATAGTAGCCACTATCAAAGTAAATTGAAGGGCTATTTTAGTCCGAATTTTCATAATTAACTGTTAGAATCTTCTTTTAAAACATACCCCATACCGGTTTTGGTGTGAATCAATTTGGGGATATAATCTTTGTCTATTTTTTTACGGAGGAAATTAATATACACTTCCACCACATTTAAGCTCTGTTGAGCATTTGATTCCCAAAGGCTATCTGAGATTTCTGCTTTAGAAATAATTTTACCTTTATTTTTCAATAAAAACTCCAACAAAAGGAATTCTTTTGGTGTGAGTTCTATGTTTTGACCGTTTCGCGTTACTATTTTTGAATCAGGATCTAATTCTAGATTGGCCACCTTTAAAGTATTTCGGTTTTCAGGAGCAATATTTCCGTTTCGTTTTATAAAAACATTGATACGAGCTAACAGCTCTCGAAAATCAAATGGTTTTACTAAATAATCATCCGCTCCTTTTTCAAATCCTTCAATTTTGTCTTCAGTTTCTCCCAATGCCGTAAGCATTATTATGGGCGTTGAGCTTTTCTTTTTTCTTACTTCTTCACAAACTTCGTAGCCGTTTAAACCGGGAAGGTTTAAGTCTAATAAGATCAAATCGTAATCATTGCCTAAGGCGAGTTTTAAGCCTATTTTGCCGTCGTAAGCCACTTCTGTGGTATAACCTTTTTCTTGCAAGCCTTTACTGATGTTTTGGGCTATACGAAGGTCATCTTCTATTATTAATATATTTTTATTGCTCTGCATTAATCGTGTTGTTTTTTAGAATCGCTTGAAACAGCCAACTCAATATAAAGACAAGAACTACGCCTATTAAGTTTAACCATAAAAACGCAACCCATTCGTTGTACCAAATTATGATTATCAAGATTTCACTTAAAATAGACCCAATCAAAATCGATTTCGCTTTGATTTTGGGAACATAAAAGGCGACTAAGAAAATCCCTAATATGACACCATAAAACCAAGAACCTAGAATATTGACAAGTTCTATCATGCTGCTGCCTAGTTTTTGGGCAAATGATGCTACTAAAATACAAAATAAACCCCAAAAAATAGTGAGATACTTTGATAGTTTTAGTTCTTTCTGCTTATCTGCAGGTTTAAACTTGGTTTTGCTTATTACGTCTATTAATGTAGTGGCTGCTAGCGAATTATAGGCAGAAGCCACTGAGCCCATAGAAGCAGAAAAAATGATGGCCACCAATAATCCTATAAAACCATGCGGAAGGTGATCGAGAATAAATCTTAAGAAAATATAATTAACGTCGTTGGTGTCACCACTTGGGTTATTTTTTTTAATAAGAGAAGAAACTTCTACTTTTAAGTCTTTCTGCTCTTCTAATATCTCTTTAATCTTTCCTTGGCTTCTTGTTATTTCGGCTTCATCTTTGGCGTCTATTGCAGTTATAAGAGCTCTAGTTTCTTTTGATTTTTCGAAATTTACTTCTTCGTTTTTCTTTTCAATAATTTCAAATTCCGAAGCATATTTACTGTTCTGAATCTTTTCGGTTTCTACTTTATTAAAGAATACCGGTGTAGGGTTAAATGAATAAAAAACAAAAACCAGTACCCCAATAAGTAGGATTCCAAACTGCATTGGAATTTTGATTACCCCATTTAGCAAGAGGCCAATTCTACTCTCTTTTATTGACTTTCCAGTAAGATACCTTCCTACTTGCGACTGATCCGTACCAAAATACGAAAGTTGTAAGAAAAAACCTCCGATTAGACCTGACCATAAATTATACCTTTCTTTTGGGTTAAATTCTAAATCAATAATGTTTAGTCGGTTTGATTTACCCGCAATTTTAAGAGCGTCTAAGGTACTAATATCTCCTGGTAGGAGTTTTACAACCATATACCCTGCAAAAAACATGGCAAACGTAACGAATACCATTTGTTGCAAATGCGTGTAGGAAATGGCCTTTGTACCACCAATGACCGTATAGGTTAGCACTATGCCTCCCATGATAATGTTTGTAACCGTAATGTTCCAACCAAAAATAGTAGAAAGGATTATAGAAGGTGCATATATTGAGATTCCAGTTGCTAAGCCTCTTGATACTAAAAACAAGATGGCGGTAAATATTCTAACTTTGGAATCAAAACGTGACTCAAGATACTCGTATGCAGTGTATACTTTTAATCTATGGAATATCGGAATAAAGGTAATACTTAGCACTATCATGGCAAGCGGAAGTCCGAAGTAAAACTGAACGAAACGCATACCATCGGTAAAGCCTTGGCCGGGTGCCGATAAGAAAGTAATGGCACTCGCCTGGGTGGCCATAAGCGAAAAACCTACGTGGTACCACGGTAACGATTTGTTTCCAAGTAAATAGCCATCGATATTGGTATCTTTTCGGTTTTTAAATATTCCGAAACAAATGATTGAAAGTAGGGTAATTGATAATAAAATCCAGTCTATTTGTGTCATGAGAAATATTTTGTTAAAAAATAAAACAAACAAATAAGACTAATTAAGAAAAGCACAATCATAAAGTATACACGCTTCCAAGTTTTTAAAAAAGGCGGTTTTTCGTCGATATTAGGGTTGTTTTCATCCATTAATTTAATGTTTCTAATAGTTTTTTGGCTTTGGGTAATAAGTCCGAAGTTGGGTAACTTCTAACAAAATCGTTTAAGGATATTAAGTATTGGTCTTTAAGGCTGAGTTTGCTAAGTGTTAATATACGTAAAAATGCCATTTTGTCTTCTATTTGGCTTCCCAAAAAGTTATTAAGGCCGTTGTCTAAAGCTTTAAGGGTTTCGTTGTATCGTCCGCTTTCATAAACTTTAAATGCGTTGCTGTATAAGGCATTCGCTTCTATTTCACCGCTCGCTGTTATTTTTGTTGACCCTTTCTTTATTTGTCTTGAAAACGATGAATACGGGTATTTTTCGAGCAATTTAGCAGAGTATGAGCTTACATTTGGTTCTAGTATGGTTAAAAAATATAATGCTTCAGGTTCAAATACAGAGTTAGGGAATTTTTCTATAAGAGTTTTAAATGTAGCAGCCGATTTTTCATTTTCATTAAACTGCAGCTTATATATTTTTGCAAGTTGAAAATACGACTCTTCTTGCTTTCTTTTTGAAGCCGCTATTTGGATAGGAGTTTTAGGGATTTTCTGAATTATTTCTTGTTTTTCCCTTTCCATTTCCTTTATCTCAGGCGAATCTTCTTCTTTTACCTCAGTTTTGGGTTTCTCTTCAGGGTTTGCATTTGTGATAGTCTCTCTCTCTATTTTTAGGCTAAAACTGCCTAATTCTTTCTCTGCCCTTCTCCAGTTGTCTTCTAAGGGTCTACTCCCCCAAGTTCTTACAAAGTCATTTTTTTGCTTTACAATTTCTAGTGGATCATATAACGTCCATCGTTTGCCTCCAGATGCATTGTAGCTCGAGCTGTTGGCATTTGCCTGTATAGCGTTTGCATTCTGAACTTGCTTCTCTTTTTGGTGTTTCTCTACGACATACTTTTCTATTTTATAATCCAGTTCTAGTGGGTTCAATGAGGCTAAATACTGGAGGCTGTCTTCGAGTTCAAGAGATTTTTTGTAACGAATAAAGTCATTTAAAGAAAGTGCTCGCTGGCTTATGCTCTTATAGTCCTCAAACTCTTTTGGAATAGTGATGAGCGTACTGTCGTAATAAACTGCGGCAGTTTCGAAGTCATTTAATTGATCAAAATAGATGTCTGCAATAGCCTTATAGGCAAATGCCTTTTGTACTTTGTCGTCATTTGCATTATATACAGATGCTGCATAATATTCAAACGCTTTGGAATAATTTCTCTTTTGAGCTTCTAATTCACCCATTTTAAAATAAATCTTATCTTTCAGATCTTGGTTTTTCCTATCCGAAAGCATGGTTTCGAACTCTACCACGGTATTTTTAGCCAAAGACTGATTCATAAGCAACCCTAAATTGGCATTAAATTCAATATCATATCCAGGTTTATTTTTTTTACTAGAAATGTAATTTTTTCTAGCCATAACTGGTTGATTTAGTTTGTCATAATATTGACCCACTATATAATGTAGTCTCGCTTTTTCGTTGCCTTTTTTTAGATATTTAATTCCTTCTTCTAAAAATACCACAGCTAAGGCATCTTCTTTAAGTTTTTGATGATAATATGCTTTATTAATCAAAAAGCGAGCTTTGTTTTCTTTATTTAATTTTTGGCCTTTCAATATTCCAGCTACTTGATTGGCCGTAATGTAGTCTTCGTTTTCGGTGTATGCTCTTAAAAGTCCGATTAATGCGGAGTTTTTAGCGGTATTAGTCTTAGCAGTTGTATTTACGTATTTGTAGGTTTCTATCGCATTATAAAATTCTTGTTTGAGCAAGCGAGCATCTGCTAAAACCAAATAGGCTTCATCTAAATATCTAGAATTTGAGTGCCTCTCTGCTACAATCGAGGATTTTTTGATGGCGTCTACTAAGAAAAGGTTTGCGGAGTCTAACTTTGTTGAATCTATTTTGTAGTAAATCGGTAAAATAGTGCCGAAGTTATCTTTGTTAATGTTTCGAATTATTTCTTTTGACAATTTGTATTCATCTTTGGCTATCAGCAAAGCATTATATTTTGCATTCATATTATGCCAAGCTTTACTCGTTGGGCTATTTGAGTATTGCGAGCAAGATGTGCATATTAAGATGAAAGTACTAATAATAGAAAGAAATTTCACTTGTAATTGATGGTTTTAGGTACACCCTTAAAACGGATGATTTACCTTTAATTATCTAATTTAGTGCCAGTTTTTTTATTAGGGATTAGGCAAAAATCAAAATTAGAACAAAAATATGGTAAAAACGAAGTGTTAGTTTAGTTTTTCTATGCCCCAAAGCAGTTGTTCTTTGGCGGTTTTATAACCAATGTCAAACAGTTGTTGAGATTTAGAAAGGCTGAGGCCATCAAAATGGCTAATACCTTTGGGTTGAATCATTATGTCAAATTTGTCTACCTTGGCAAGAGCCTGCTGTCCAACTGATAATAATAAGCACTTAACCAAAATGTCTTTTGCAGAAGAGATGGGCATGTTTTTTTCGGGTGGCATCACATTTACACCGATCAAAAAGTCGGATTCTTCTTCAATGGGTTCTAGTGGAAGATTGTTTGTAACACCGCCGTCAATATAAGTTTTTCCATCAATTATAATAGGTGCAAATACTCCAGGAATGCTACAAGATGCTAAAACCACTTTATTTAGCTCGCCTGAATTGAAATATTTGGGCTCGCCTCTTTTTATATCTGTAGCACAAACCGTTAGTTTAACTTTTAATTGTTCAAATGAATTGTGGGGGATATATTCGGTCAGTAGCTTTTCGATCTTTGTCATAGAAAAAAGCCCAAATCTGTTGAGTGCAAATCTTAGGTTTCCTTTTATTCCTTTTTGTAATATCAAATCATAAATATATTCGGGGCTATATCCGGCAGCGTACAATGCACCTATCAGAGCCCCAGCACTTGAGCCCGAAATTAGATTTGGAGCTATGTGGAGTTCGTTCATGGCTTTTAATACTCCTAAATGCACAAACCCTCGTGCTCCCCCTCCTGATAATACTAATCCAATTTTCATGTTTTGTTTATTTTAGACTTCCCATTATCCAAGATTAATAAATTCGCTAAGCTTTCCCATTTTCACAGGTTTAAATCCCCTATCGGTTTTTTCTAAAATTGCGGCTTCATTCTCTATGTCATGGTCAAACATTAAAATGATGTTTTCTTTCACAATTTTATTTTCCAAATCGGCTTTTTCTTCCATGGTGACCAAAGGCCTAACATCGTACGACATACAATATGGTACATGAATGTGAGCAAAAGATGGAATTGTATCGGCTGCGAAAATAATTTTTTGCTCTTCTTTAGTTATTACGGGCATTATCATTTTTTCTGTATGGCCGTTTGCAAACAGAAAATCAAAATTTGAGCCAAAGTAATTGTTGGCTTTATCGATAAAATTTAAATTCCCGCTTTCGAATATTGGATTGAGGTTTTCACTTAAAAAAGTCGCCTTTTCTCTTGCGTTTGGGTTCATGGCCCAGTTCCAATGCTCTGTGTGCGTCCAGTAATGGGCATTTGGGAACGTTAGCTGATAGTTATCTTTTGTGGAATTCCAAGAAACAGCACCACCGCAATGGTCAAAATGTAAGTGACTCAAAATCACATCCGTAACCTGACTTTCGTGATATCCCTGCTGCCTTATTGATGAAATTAAGCTTGCATCGCCATTTCTATAATAGTATGATTGCCATTTTTCGGGTTGTTTATCTCCCATTCCTGTGTCTATCAATATCAGTTTATTATTATCTTCTATTAACAAACACCTCATTTTCCAGTTACAAAGGTTGTTCTCGTCTGCGGGTACTAGTTTTTGCCAAATGGTTTTAGGAACTACCCCAAACATGGCCCCACCATCTAATTTAAAATTCCCTGCATCTATTATAGATATTTTCATTCGTTGATTGTTGAGATTTAAAGCAAATTACAAAAAAAAAGCTTGACACGATCGCCAAGCTTTTCTATATTTTTATCAAGCAAAATATCAATTTAACTTTTCAAAACCAATTTAACCACATTTTCAACGTGGAAAGTATGCGGGAACATGTCTACTGGCTTAACTAAAGTTACTTGGTATTTTTCGCTTAAAATCTCTAAATCTCTAGCTTGAGTGGCTGGGTTACAACTTACATAAACGATGGTTCGAGGAGCGGCATTTAGTAAAACCTGACAAACAGATTTATCCATTCCAGCACGTGGTGGATCCACTATAACTACATCTGGCTTGCCGTTTTGAGCTACAAACTCATCATTCAAAATCTTACCCATATCACCTGCAAAGAAACTCGTATTTTCTATACCGTTTATTTCAGAGTTGATTTTAGCATCAATTATCGCTTCTTCTATGTATTCTATTCCAACTACTTTTTTAGCTTGCTTGGCTACAAAGTTGGCGATAGTGCCGGTGCCTGTATATAGGTCATACACAAGGTCTTCGGCTTGAATGTCCGCGTATTCTCGCGTGATTTTATATAATTCGTATGCTTGCTCTGGATTGGTTTGATAAAATGACTTAACCCCAATTCTAAACTTCAAGCCTTCCATTTCTTCTACTATATAAGGCAAACCCGAGTAGCAAACAGGTTCTAAATCAAAATATGAATCGTTTTTCTTTTGATTGATTATATAGCTTAATGAGGCTATGTTTGGAAACTTTACCAAGAAAGCGTCAAAAACCTTAGATATTTCTTCTAAATTATTTTCCGCAAATTGTACCACTACCATTGTGTCATTTTTAGTGGTAGTTCTAATCATTAAAGTTCTTAAGAATCCTTTGTGCTCAATGTGGTCATAATAGCTTAAGCCATTATTAACCGCGTATTCTTTGAAAAAATCTCTGATTTCGTTAGATGGCTCTGGTTGCAAATAACAGTGCGTAATTGGTAAAACCTTATCAAACCTTTTTGGAATATGGAAGCCTAGTGCATTGCGAGAATCGTCTTCACTCCTATTTTGGATTTCTTCTTCGGTAAACCATCTCGAATTAGAAAATGTAAACTCCAGTTTGTTTCTATAGTATTGGGTCTTAGCAGAGCCTAAAATAGGGCTTAAATTGTCTAGGTTAACCTTTCCTATTCGAGTCAATTGATCAAAAACTTGCTTTTGTTTTTGTTCAAGCTGTTTTTCGTATGGAATATGTTGCCACTTGCATCCACCACACACGCCGAAGTGGCTACAGAATGGAGTAATTCTGTCTTCGGAATATTTGTTGATTTTTAAAACTCTGCCTTCAGAAAACCTTTTTTTAGCTTTTGAGATAATAAGTTTAACCTCATCTCCCGGACAAACATTGCTTCCTTCTACAAAAACAACTTCGCCTTCATCTTTTACGATACATTTACCTTCGGCAGCAAAGTCTAGTATCTCAATGTTTTCTAATATTCGTTTTCTATTTTTTTTCATTACAAATAATCTCTTTTCCGAAAAGAGAGAAAAAACGTATAATTTTTATTTATTTTAAATTCATGGAGCAAAAAAGAGGTTTATTTCCCTAATTTTGCAGCCCAATTATGAATTTTTTTAAAAACAGGCTCCAATTGAAAAGTATCTTATTTCTTTCGAAAAATGACAAAAAAAAAGCGATGAAATTTTCACCGCTTTGTGATCCCGCTGGGATTCGAACCCAGGACCCATACATTAAAAGTGTATTGCTCTACCAGCTGAGCTACGGAATCTCGAAAGATTCGATTTGTTGTTTTGAAAGTGATCCCGCTGGGATTCGAACCCAGGACCCATACATTAAAAGTGTATTGCTCTACCAGCTGAGCTACGGAATCATTTATCGTCTCCTTCAAATGAGGATGCAAAATTATGTGATTTATTTTAGATTGCAAAATCTTGTTGCAAAATTTATTTTGCTGTTTTTTCTATTTTTCTCTCAATGTCCTGATTCTAAGGCTCAAAATGATATTGCCTCCGAAGCAGATTCTTTATTTAGTGCAAGAAAATATACAGAAGCTGCAATTGTGTATGAAAACATAATTAGCGACAACGCCGTAAGTAGGGAGAATATATTTCTGAAGTTGGCTTTTATATATGAAAATGCTGGCGATTACCCAAGGGCTATTTATGAACTTAACAATTATTATAATTTAAATCCGAGCGACGAGGTTTTTGAAAAAATGCACAAGATGGCTTTAGAAAATAAATTTGGTGGCTACGAAAGAAGCGATTTGAATTTCCTTCTTATGCTGTATCAGCAGTTTTATTTATACATTTTGTATTTCTTTATTGCTATCGGAGTATTGATTTTTATGATTATGTTTAATCAAAACAGAAAGAATTTGGAGGTAAGTAAAAAACATAAAATTTTGGCTGGACTTTATCTTTTGTTTTTATTGTTAATAATCAATGTACCAAGTAATTACCAAGCAGCTATTGTAAACAAAAAATCGTATATCAGGGCAGAACCTACCTCTGCTTCACCCATTATTGGATTCATTTCTGAGGGAAATAAGATTAATATTTTTGGAGAAGATGAGAAATGGTTAAAGGTATTTTGGAAGAAAAAACTGGTCTATATACACAAAAATGACACCTGGGTTTTGGTGAATTAATTTCAAAAACACCAAGAATCTTAGACTCATTTATCAATTTTTTATTCAAAAAAATATGAGCAAATTCTAAAAATAATAATATTGTTTTTATAGTTTTGCGATCGCAAATGGCGGGATGGTGGAATTGGTAGACACGCTACTTTGAGGGGGTAGTGGGCATTAGCCTGTGAGAGTTCGAATCTCTTTCCCGTCACATAAAAAAGCCCTTAGAATTAATTTCTGAGGGCTTTTTGCTTATTTAAATCTTGCCTTTTTGTATTTCTTCTTTCTGATGGGTCTTAACTCTGTAAAACATTTTAGCGGGCTGTCCGGCAGCTTATGATAAATAGGTATCGAAATTCCTGAATATATAGATAATCCTCTTGGCTTTACCAACTTAAACAAACCGGTTAAGTTATCTGAACCTATAAAAAAGCTATAATACCTCAAGGCAAAACCTAGATTTAAATTTTGGAAATTATTGTCTAAAGATAGCGGAGCTGATAATTCTAAATTCTTTTTTTCCATTCTAGGTATCACTGAAATCCCCGAATAGCTAATTGGCCCTCTCCTATTGCTAGGTAGATAATTTTGTCGATAAACCATATTAACATAGTATTTCTCCGTTAGTTGATAGTCGAAAGTTAAGATGCTCGTAACCGGGAGATAAACCCTAAACGCTCTTCCATAGCTTGCTGGATTTACATTAAATACATCTCCGGTTGTTTTAATGAGCTCTTCTATTCCTTTAATTCGATTATAGTCTCCTGGCAGAATCTGGGTGCCAGTAGAGTTTATTTCTGAAGTTTGTACATTAATTGGGTCTTTGAAATTAACAAAGCCGATATCTTTGATTGAAAATCCAATTTTATATTTGTATTTATTTACGGTTGCGTCTACAAACCCTTTTCCATTGTTGTTTCTGGAATACTTTCTAATATCGGGTCTATATTCATAAATAACACCAATTTCCGCCCCAACACCTTTTCCAATTCCATTAAATGCTGTAAGTTGGCTAGTGAAATTAGAAATAGATAAACTTGGAAAAGGTGAAGCAATAGTAAGGTCTCCTGTAGCTCTTGGGAAATCGATAGTTTGTTTTTTTGTATCTACAGGGTCTGCAGTTTTTATAAAGTCAAAATCCGATGATTTAATGTTACCCATCATATTACTTACCAAGTACTTTAGGGTTCCTCCTACTTTTATGAACCTTTCTTCGTCTTGAATAATTACTTTTCCAATTGTGCCAAAATATTCCGTTAAATAAAGGCTATTGAAATTCACCGATCGGTTTGTGTATAGGTTTCCATTAAGGTCTGGGGATTGTGTGCCTTCAACTAAAGCTTTTCCCACTTCTAGAGAGGTACTCGTAAGCGAGTTCATGAACCTATATCTGGTGCCTGCTGCAAGACCTAATCCTATTTTTTTTAAATCTATGCTAATTGCAGGACCTCTACCTTCTCCATTTGCAAATAAATCGGCTCTGTTTTTTTGATTTAGAACTTTAAAATATTCATCACCAGTTTTCCAAAGGACTTTTCCATTACTAAGTTTATATTTGTCGCTAACTGTTCCACTCATCATCGAAAACAATGAAAAAGGAGCATTCCATCTCACATAATTATTCTGAAGGTCCACACCTGCTGCTCCTAAGTTAATATTGATAAACTGCCGAGTGTCCACTACATTTGCCGGATTTTGGATGGTAGAATGTATTCCAGCGTAATTACTCCCAGCTATTCCCAAGAAATTTTGAGAAAAAAGATTGGTAGAATAAAGAATAAATAGAATTAATTTGTATTTTGATGCCTTCAAGCTAAATAGATTATATTTATACAAAATTATTATTAATTCTAAGCTTAACACATAAAACCAAAGAAAACATATGAAAATGAATTTTGATTCCTACGAAACTAGCCACTACTTTGATGAATTAGTGGGGACTAACAAAAAACCTAGAAACGGAAACGAGGTTATTTTTGATTATTTAGCTAATTTATCATTCGACGAACTAAATTTTAAGCAAAAATCCATTGATGCAGCAATGATGAATATGGGTATCACTTTTAATGTATATTCAGAAGAAGGCGGTACTGAAAGGATTATTCCGTTAGATATGATTCCGAGGGTGATTAGTGGAAAGGATTGGGATGCTTTGGAGAAAGGCTTAAAACAACGAATTTTTGCATTAAATGAATTTTTAAAAGATATATATTCAGATCAAAAAATTCTAAAAGACGGCATTATCCCGAAAGAAGTTGTTTTGTCTAGCAAGGGTTTTATAAAACAATGTATGGGCGTTAAACCTCTGAAAGATATTTTCATACATATTACAGGTTCAGATTTAATTAGAGACGAAAAAGGGCAGTTTGTAGTATTAGAAGATAACCTAAGAAGCCCTTCCGGCGTTTCTTACATGCTACAAGGAAGAGAGCTTTCGAAACAAATTTTACCTAATCTTATTTCTAAATCTAAAGTAAGGTCAATCTCTGAGTATCCGGAAAAACTATTTGAAGCTTTAGCTTATATTTCAGGGAAATCAGAACCCACTATTGCGGTTTTAACTCCAGGAATTTATAATTCGGCCTATTATGAGCATTCATTCTTAGCTCAACAAATGGGTGTTGAATTAGTCGATTATCGTGATTTGGTAGTTGAAAATGATATAGTCAAGATGAAAACAACTAAAGGATACAAAACTGTAGATATGATTTACAGAAGGTTAGATGACCTTTTCCTTGACCCAATGAACTTTAATCCTAAGTCAATGATTGGTATTCCTCACTTATTTGATGCTTATAAAAAAGGGAACGTAGGACTTGCCAATGCCTTGGGTACCGGCGTAGCTGATGATAAAGTGGTATATGCGTATGTGCCTAGAATTATCAAATATTACCTTGGTGAAGATCCAATTATTCCAAACGTAGAAACTTATCTGTGTGGTGAAGAGGATAGTAAAAAATATGTATTAGAAAATATAGAAAAATTGGTAGTTAAAGAAGCTAATGAAGCAGGTGGATACGGAATGCTGATTGGGCCAAGGTCTACAAAAGCAGAACAAGATATGTTTAGAGAGCGTATTAAAGCTGATCCAAGAAACTATATTGCTCAGCCAACCATTTCATTGTCAACTTCACCATGCTTAATCGATGATAATATTGAAGCTAGACACGTGGATTTAAGACCTTATATTATTTATGGAGAGGAAATTTATGTAACACCAGGCGGTCTTACTAGAGTGGCTCTTAAAAAAGGCTCTTTGGTAGTAAATTCATCTCAAGGTGGTGGTAGTAAAGACACATGGGTACTTAAAGATTAAGACCATTTTATTGTGAATAGGATTTGTCTTTTATAACTTTGCAAAAAAAACAAGGAAAAATGTCAAAATTAGATTTAAAATCAGGAATTATTATTGGAGGGTTAATCACTGTGGCCGCTTTAAGTAGGTTGGTGGACCACCCATTTAATTTTACTCCTGTTTTGGCTATCATTATATTCTCGGTGGCAGTTATTAAAAATCGCACCTTGAAAATCGTAATACCTTTTGCGGTTATACTTTTGAGCGACCTGATGCTACAGTTCAAAACTGGTTACGGGTTCCATTCTGGTACTTGGTTAGTGTATGGAGCTTATATATTAGTTGGCTTAGTGGCTTTTGGAGTAATAAAGAAAATCAACATATTAAATGTTGTAGCAGGTACTCTGTTTGGTTCTATCGTATTTTACTTGGTAACCAACTTTGCATTCTTTTATCCGGTAGCTGCAGTTTCTAACCCAACTCTTGGTCAATATAGCCACGATATTTCTGGAATTATCACTTCATACGAGGCAGGTTTACCTTTCTTTAGGAATATGATTACAGGTGATATGTTTTACTCAGCGATATTGTTTGGTACCTACGCCCTAGTCCAAAGCTTCGGTTTACAGAGAAAAGTAAGCTAATCGTATTCAAAATATTATTTTTAAAATGGGGTCTTTACGGCTCCATTTTTTTTTAACCAATTTATAAAATTTATGTATTTATCTAATATCACTTTTGCAGTTTCTAATCAGCATATCGAATATTTCGAAATATTTTTAAAGAAGGAAGTCTTGATTTTTATGAAAGGAAATGGTCTTACTAATGAGATTCAGACTTTTAAGCTTTTAGACAAAGTTGACGAAAATTCAAGTAATTATTCGTTTCAAATATTTTTTGATACCATGAAAGATTATGAAGATTTCCAAGCTGATATTTTTCCTGAAATACTAAGACAGGTTGAGATTCTGTTTTCAGGACATTACGGATATTTCCAAACTTTGCTTCAGAAGTTTTGATCGGAAATACATAATCTAATTTTACTTTAGATTCAGGAGCTTAATCAAACAAAGGCCAGTTGACTTTAATAGAGAATGCTCTTGGCATTGCCAAATAATAAGGAGTTACGTAAAATCCTTGGTTTCCAAGCCCTTGGTTGGCGTGTTCAAATTTAAATGACAAACGGACCCTATTTACCTGAAATGCTAAATATGGGTCCACTACAGCGGTTCCCCAAACCTTAATATTGTCTTGTAGATAAAAGTGCTGTAACACAGGAGAATAGGCATCTGCAAAGTAGGCAGATCTGTAAAAAATGTCAGCTCCTGTATAAATATTAAGCACTTTGGCATATCTAAGCAAAAACTCCACATTTGAATTATTAATAATTCTTGGAATTCGCAAAATATTTTCTGCCGAATTTATAGTAAGTGTAAATTCATTCGAGAATTTAAATCTCTTTGCACTATAACCAAGGTTTAGATCAAAAGAGAGTGTATTAAACAAACTTGAGTTTTGGGTTATCTTTTGTTTCTGGTCAAGGTAAATGTAATTTGAATAGATAGTATACCTAGCACCAGGTTTAATGTAAATTCCACTATAATTAAAATCAAAAGTACCTTTTATAAAAGTATTAAAAGGGTTAGTTAAAATATTTCGCCATTCATTAAGCGGCGTATAAAATTGACTATAAAACAAGCCTACGGGCGAAAATGACTGGTAAAACTGCCCTTTGAAATTTTTAAATGTGATTTCACCATTTAAAAAATATCCCAAGTTTGTGCTAAACTCTGCTTCGGCTATAACTCTATTGGTTGAGTCTTTAAAATAATACGCAAGCTGTCCTCCAATAAATGACTCACTTTTTAGTCCTGAGGTATATTGGTCTCCATATATCGAAGTTTGCTTGAAAAATCGTTGTTTGGCGTACATTCTATAGTCAAAACCTCTGTATCGTCCTTTTAAACCAAATTGATTTGAGAAAACAGCAAACAAGCTATTTTGATTTAAAGTGTCAATCTGTGTGCTGTCAAGCGATAGATTGTAAGCAGTAGAATTAAAATTTGTTTGGAAAGCTGGGTCATGAAAAAAGTTTTTCTTTCTTTCATAATCCATTACATGAAAGGCTTGAAAACCATTCTTGAGTTTATATTGCTGAAAAATATGAAGATTATTCCATCTTTCGCTGCTAAAAACTCCCGTTGTCAGTTGTGACGAATAGTTACTTCTGTAGTTTGCCAATAACTCTTTCGGTTCAATAGAAAGGTTCTCTTGTGCTAAAATACCTCCTTGTTCGGTTTGTTTGTGATTAAAATGATAAAAAGCTCCTAAAAACGTATACTTTTTATTTTTAGAAATATAGTTGCTCGATATATCATAACTCCAATGGTTTACCAGGCGGTCTTCTGCTGTACTGGCATCTATTTGTTTTGAAGAATTGTACTTTTCTACATCTAGTGTGATATTCCAACGTTCGTTTATGTTTTGACTGTGTGTAAAATCAAGTTGGCTATAGCCTTTAAAACCTTGGATATACATTAAGTTTGAAAATGGCGAGCGGGTGTTATAATATTTGATATTCTTTGTTTTGGGAGCGTATAGTGAAAAAACATCGTAGCCATTTTGGGTAGCGATATTTTTTAATGGCTCAAATAATAATGGTTTTGAGGCAGTTCCCACGTTTCCTAGGTCCTGATATAACCAACCAAGTCTATTGTTGGGATTGGTTTTGTAAAACTTATCTATGAGTGTATCCGGGTGATTTTTTATATTTAGGTTCTCTAAAAGTTCATTTTCATAGATAAAATACACAGACGATGGTCCATATACTTGTTTGGTAGAATCATCTAATATTTGGGCTGATACCGATAAAAAAGAACTTATTAAGATAAACGTCCAAGCGAACTTTAGCATTTTTCCGACTTTTCGAATTTTAAATTGCAAATTACGCTATTTTAAATGTAAAAGCACTTTTTTAAACTTGTTAAAAGCTGTTAAATCTAGAATATTAATCTAAAATTTAAGCTTTAATCTTTTTTAAGCAAAAAGTGCATTTAAAAATCCTTCTTCGTTTTGTACTTCTAAACTAAGTTTTACAATATAAAAATTACTTTTTTGTGCCTCTGAAAGTTGATTTTCTATTTTTACGAAGTCTTTTTCGGTAGTTATTACTTTTTTATTTTCTGAACTAATTGCTAACACGTTTTCTTTGGTGTAGCTGTGGTGATCATTGAAAAAGTACTTTTCATTGATGATATAAGTGTCTTTCCATTCTTCATAAAAAGCTTCGTTTTTGGCTAGAGCCGCCACTATGATGCAGTTTTCTTTTGCGGTTAGTTTTTCGCCTAAATAATTGGTTGGTACACTTTTCTTGAATTCTGAAAAGAAAACAGGACTCTGGGCTTTGGTGTATGTATCGATTTGAGTTTTAAAATGTTTCTTTTGATCCTCGGAAAGGTTATTTGGGCATTTAGTAACCAATACCACACTCGCTCGTTTAGCTCCTGACTTCGCTTCTCTGAGATTTCCGGAAGGAAGTAAATAATCTTCAAAAAACGGTCGGCTATAGTCGCAAAGTAATATTAGCTTTTGGGGTTTGATGTGTCGATGCTGAAAGACATCATCTAACAATAGTGTTTCGGTTTCTGGATATTTTTCTAAAATGGTACGATATCCCAACACTCGTTTTTCACAGACAAAAAATTTAGCTTTATTTTGGTATTTCTTATAGAGCATTAAAGGTTCATCCCCAACTTCTTTTGGTGTTGATGTGTTTTTAATTTCGACAAAACCGGAAGTTTTCCTCCCATATCCCCTACTTAATACAGCCAAATGTTTATCACTTAGTTTTTCTATCAAATATGCTATAGTTGGAGTCTTACCTGTGCCACCTACTGTGAGGTTTCCTACTCCGATAGATTGAATATTTATGGGAGTTTCCTTAAAATATTTTAAATCGAACAAAAGGTTTCTAAAACTTGTAATAGCTTTGTAAACCATAGAAAAAGGAAACAATAATATAATTCTAAGCATAATGTCTTTAAACGCTCATTTTTACAAACATACGCTAAATTTTAGATTTGATGCAGGAACTTCACGTGGAGTTTTGAAAAAAAAGGATTCCTATTTTATAAAAATTTATGATTCTCAAAGCCCCGAAACCTTTGGCATTGGCGAAGCAGGCCCATTGTTTGGTTTAAGCTTAGATTTTGAAACTGCAGAAATCAAACTAAAATTAATTTGTGAATTAATAAATGAAAAAGGACTTGAGGTTGCCGATTTAGAATCTATAATTGAAAGTTTAGATTCATTTTCAAGTGTGAAGTTTGCTTTGGAAACTGCTCTTTTGAATTTTAAAAGTAAACAAACTGGCCTAGTTTTCAATAATTCATTTTTTAAAAAATCTACTCCAATCGCCATCAATGGACTAATTTGGATGGGAGATTTGGATTTTATGCAAAGTCAAATAAAAGAAAAAATAAACGAGGGGTATTCTACGATTAAACTAAAAATTGGAGCAATTGACTTTGAAGAAGAACTTAGGCTGATAAAAGGGATACGTTCGCAGTTTTCGGAGAATGAAATGTGTATTAGGGTGGATGCAAACGGAGCATTTAGCCTTGATAATGTAGAGCAAAAACTACATCGATTGTCTGATTTACAAATTCATAGTATAGAGCAACCGATTAAGGCAGGACAACACGAAGCTATGGCCAAACTTTGTGAAAAAAATATTCTTCCCATAGCCTTAGACGAGGAATTAATTCCAAACTATGATAGGAAAGAAACACTTTTAAATGAAATTAAACCTCAGTTTATAATACTCAAACCAAGTTTGATGGGCGGTTTATCTGGCTCAAAAGATTGGATAAATACAGCAGAGAAACTAAATATTGGTTGGTGGATGACCTCTGCATTGGAGTCGAACGTGGGATTGAATGCCATTTGTCAGTTTTGTGCAGAGTTTAAAAATCCCCTGCCACAAGGGCTAGGAACCGGTAAACTCTACACAAACAACTTCGAGTCGCCTTTGATTATTCAAAAAGGCGAGATTTTTTATGATAAAACCAAAGATTGGGACTTGGACTTCTTTAACTTATGAAGTCAATTCCTTTTTTAAGGTATGAAATAGTCTCGCTTTCTTTTGATCCCTCTTCTATTTTTCGGTCATAAATCCATTCGGCTTGTGGTGGTAAGCTCATCAAAATTGATTCGGTTCTACCATTGGTTTCTAAACCAAATTTGGTGCCTCTGTCCCATACAAGGTTAAATTCCACATATCTACCTCGTCTATAAAGCTGCCATTTTTTCTCAGCTTCAGAAAACTCTTTTTTGGCATTGAGTTGCATCAAATGCGTATAAGTTGGGGCAAAAGTTTCGCCAACAGCCTTATTAAACTCAAAAAGCTGCTCTTTTGTGTGGGTTAATTTTGTTTTAGGGTGAGCGAGGTCAGGTTTCATGTAATCATAAAAGATGCCTCCAACGCCACGAGTTTCGTCTCTATGAGGTATAAAGAAATAATTATCTGCCCATTCCTTAAAAATAGGATAAAAGCCCGTATCGTGGCTATCGCATGTATTTTTGAGTTGTTGATGAAACCATCGGGCTTGGTCTAAGTCTACATAATGCGGTGTAAGGTCAATGCCGCCACCAAACCAACAAGTACCGTCTGAAAGCTCGAAATAACGCGTATTCATGTGAATTATCGGCACATGTGGATTTTGGGTATGCATGACGATAGAAACGCCTGTTGCAAAAAAAGAAGCATTTTGCTCGAGTTGCAGTTGCTTTTTCAAAGCCTCCGAAACCTCTCCTTCTACTGCTGAAAAATTAACGCCACCTTTTTCTATTATATTTCCATTTTCTAATACCCTCGTTCTGCCACCGCCACCGCTGGTATGGTTCCACTTGTCTTCTCTAAATTTACCTTTTCCATCTGTGGCTTCTATGGCTTTGCAGATATCGTCTTGTAAGTTTTTATAAAAGTCAGCTATTTGCTCTTTCGAAATCATAGAATTTATCTTATTTGCTACAAAAGTAGTCAATTGTCATTAATTTGATAATTACGCAAACGATTTAAAAAACTATTAGTTATCCTTAAAAAGTTTTGGATTATTTTTGCACCTCAATTTATACAATTATGGATTTTACGAAACTTATACGACCGCATATTTTGTCTTTAACTCCATATTCGTCTGCCAGAGATGAATATTCGGGTAAGGCCGGCATTTTTTTAGATGCCAATGAAAACCCATATTCTTCTGTATTGGGAAAACCCTTCAACAGATATCCGGATCCATACCAATCTGAGGTAAAGGAGAAACTAGCCGAACTTAAAAACACCAAACCTGAGTGTATTTTCTTAGGAAACGGAAGTGATGAGCCTATAGATTTACTAATCAAAGCACTTTGTGAGCCTAAAGAGGAAAATATAGTGATTATGCCACCAACCTACGGAATGTATAAGGTTTGTGCGGATATTCAGCAAGTAAATATTCAGCAAGCTCCTTTAACAGAAGACTTTGAAATTGACTTGGATAATGTTTTTGATGCGGTAAACGCTGCCACCAAAATAATATGGGTATGCTCACCAAACAATCCGAGTGGCAATATCCTGAGCAAAGCATCTATTTTACAAATAGTGAAAGCTTTTCCAGACAAGTTGGTGGTAATAGATGAGGCTTATATAGATTTTTCTACAGAACCTTCATTTATTTCTGAATTAGAGAATTATGAGAACATCGCGGTTCTTCAAACATTTTCTAAAGCTTGGGGAATGGCCGGTTTGAGGCTTGGAGTTGCTTATGCACACCCTACCTTAATCCAAGTATTAAACAAGATTAAATATCCGTATAATATCAATATCGTTACGCAAGGTTTGCTATTGGAGGCTTTGGATAAAAATGATGAGAAAGATCGCTTGGTTGCTGAAATTTTATCAAATAAGCTAAAGCTTGAAAAAGAATTGTCAGAATTAGAAGGAGTAGTTAAAGTTTTTCCTTCAGATTCAAATATGATATTAGTAAAATTTGAGAAAGCAAAAGAAAGATTTAAGTTTTTGCTTGATAAGCAAATAATAGTCAGAGATAGGTCAAATGTAGCTCTCTGCGACGATTGCCTACGAATAACGGTTGGAACTGCCGAAGAAAACCAACGATTATTGGAAACACTAAGAACATTCTAAAATAAAAAAGCCTTGAGACTCAAGGCTTTTTTGTGGAGAAGATCGGGCTCGAACCGACGACCTTTTGACTGCCAGTCAAACGCTCTAGCCAACTGAGCTACATCCCCTTTTTTTGTGATGCAAAATTAATCATAGATTTTTATTTTACAAGCAATTTACCAACCTGCTATCATAAAATTTAAACCGCTTACGAGGGCTTGTTTTTTGCTGTTGTAAAATGGAAGAGCTACGTAAGGTTCTAAAATCACATATCCCAATACATTTACCCGTAAACTCAGGCCTGTGGTAACTATTGGTGAGGTTTTAAAATTAAAATTATTTGCTCCAAATGATGTGATAGCATTGGTTTCACCAATCTTATTGCTTTTTGACCACACCAAACCTGCATCCACAAAGAAGTTTAAGTCAGAAGGTAAGTAGTTAAATTTTATTAGTGCAAGTTTTTCAGGTCCAGTAAACGGTAATCGGACTTCGAAGTTGCCCACTAACATTTGATCACCTTGCAGGTTTTCTTGAGAGATAGTGCCTTGTTGATTGGTCAAAGCTCTACCCCAAAAGCCGTGCATATTCCAAGGGAATCCCAGATAGAGGGGATTTATTTGGTTTAAAACGTCCAAATTCGTTGGATTCAATCGGCCATTGTAAAGGAATCGGGTAGCAATAGTTACCGGTTTAGCATAAGTATATTTTCTATAGTCGGCCAAAACCGATGTATAAGAGCTTGTTCCAAAATATTGTGCCAATTCGAATCTATATCGATAACCTTTGAGTGGTGCTACGGTGCCAAAAACCGCATGATCACCAACAACAGCTGTGTATACTTGTCCTAATTTGAAATTATTTAGGCCATATTCTGCAGGGTTTAATTTCTTGGGTGTGCCGCTGTTGAAAATTCTATAATCGTATACATTACCATCTGATCCTATTCCAATTTCACCTAATTGCGGATATTCTTTTACGTTAAATGTATACCAATTTAGTGATGCTCCTAACTCAAGTCTTAAATATTTACTAAAAGGTCTAAATACAAAAGTTGAAAAATTATCAATCAATAATCGATTTACACGTTGTTTGACTTCCGCATTGTGATAGCTGAGATTGTTGGCTGTATATAAAGTATCTAATATTTTAAAATCGGTAGTTCCTTGAAACCTATAAGGAATGTGAGAAAAACTAGCACCAAACTGCAAAGGCCTTTTTTGATTTAGGTAATATATCTGTCCGCCGAGGTCTTGAATTTCACCGTTCATAGCTACAGTTCCCATTAACTGATTGTTGTTTAACATATCTGTAAACAAAGCCATAACGCCACCACCCATTCCGGTTCCAAACCTCGATGTTTTAACACCTAATCCTGAATTTGCGAGATAATCTAATTTAAACTTAGCATCATACTTCTTCTCTTTTAATGTAAAATCATTTGATAATACGCGTAAATTCTGATTTTCTAAGTTATTCTGTACTATATTTGAACCACCTGGATTGGTGCCAGCAGGTAAGTTTGCAGCTACATTATCAGGAGATAAATCCGTAATTTCAATATTCAATAATTCATTTGAATTTGCTTTAAGTATTTGATAGTTTCCATTGAAAAAATAGTTGTAAAAGACTTCATTTCCCCCTGCAGATATAGCAGGAGAAAATTCGGTTATTCCGCTTATACCTGTAAAGAAATTGGTTAATTTGAAAGTTTTATTTGTCTCTAAATTGTATTTATATAAATTTCGAAATCCATCCCCGTTGTTTAGAAAGTAAAACTCATCTCCGATTTCGTTAAAAACGGGATTCATGTTGTCACCAGTTTCAAATAACTTGAATTGATTTACTTTTCTTGAACTTAAGTCAATCTTGTAAATCTTAAAATTCTCTTTTTCTAAAGTTCCCTTTCCTGAATTTCTGTCTGATACAAATACCAAGGACTTACCATCAGGAGCCCAAGTAGGCTGAATATCTGAATAATTATCTTGAGTTATATTTGCTATTTCACCTGATTTAACATTTAAAATATATAAATCAGAAGTGCCGTCTTTAAGTCCCGAAAATGCTATCTGACTGCCATCTGGTGACCATGCTGGATTAGTAAATGCTGAAACGTCTTTGGGTTCTAGCGTTTGTTTTTCACCAGTAACTACATCTACAATAAGCAGTTTGTTTTTTGATTTGGACTGAATAACAATCCCGATTTTATTATTGTCGGGCGACCACGTAACTGAGGTTTCAATAAAACTATATGAATCTACGTGCGAGCCAATGTTTGTAGTTTCTATTTTTTTGAGGGTTTTGCCGGTTGTGGCATCCGCAATCAGAATATCTAAGGAAAGTACATTTTTTGAAGAGACATAGGCCAAAAATCTTCCGTTTGGCGAAATAGCCGGAGAGATATTCATGTCTGCTCCTGATTTTTCAGAAATTAATAATGTACCTCTAGCTGAAGTTTCTGTGCTGTTTTTATAAACTCCATAAGTTTGAATAAGGTCATTTTTGAATTTCATTGAAAACCTTTCCAAATCCATATTAAATGCACGAACAAATGCCTTTTCAATACCATAAATGGCGGTTTCTTTAAAAAGTGGACGGATAATATCATCGCCATACATAGCGGTCACATACGCCCAAAATGTTTGCCCCCATCGGTATGGGAAGTATTTGTATGGTTTATTTACTAATTCTATAATTTCCGGAATATCACCGCTTTGTACGGCATCTCGCATCCACATGGCTGTATGGGCGTATACTCTACCAATAGACATATACTCAGCAAGACCTTCTACCATAAAAAGTGGAATATTCTGAATGTTAACCAATGAAGTAGAATCGCTTCCGAAATTCATGGTTTGATACTGAAATGCATGAACAAGTTCATGTCCCAATACATGATTGGTTTGTCTTTTGGTAAACATAAATGGCATAACCACACGCACTCTCATTCCTTCGGTTACACCGCCGGTCCCTTCTCCAATATCTCCACCGATGGCGGTAGTTTCTTGAAAGTCTGGATGAGAATTATATAAAATAATAGGATTGGGCCTTACAAAAGCGATTTTAAATACATCTTGGTGTAGCTTATACCAGTTTTCGGCATTAACCAAAAAGTCTTTGGTGACTTCAGGTTTTTCTTGGTAGTGGTACAATTCAAAATGGGGAGATTCTAAAACTTTAAAATTATTGGCTTTATTGCGTGGCTTGTTTTGACCAAAATATTGAGATTGACCAAAGCAATTTAAAGAAAATAATACAAGCCAAAATAAAGTTTTATTCATTTAGTATCAGTTGGGTTATAAATAAACGAAAAAATTACCAGATTGGTCTTGTCGCCTTCACAAATTTGTTTTTCCAATATCCGTCTAATAGTAAATCTTCTCGGACCCCTTTTGATACCGACGCGTGCAAAAAGTAAATCTCATCTCTAGATTTTATTTGACTTATTACCCCTGTGTGGTTTATTCTGCGGCTATTAACTTTAAAATAAACCAAGTCGCCTATTTCCAGTGCATTTTTTGAAACTTCATTAAAATAGTCGGCTTGTTTGTAGGAGACTCTCGGAATTTGCTTTCCCAGTTCGTTAAAGCCCGTATATATCAAACCCGAACAGTCCATTCCGCTTTTATCAGTGCCACCAAACTTATAAGGTGTTCCCATATAATTAAAGCAATTTTGGACTAAAAGTTGATTTCGTAAATTTCCTTTCGATTTAACTTTTGAGCTTTTGCAGGATGTAAAAATTACAATTAAACATAAGACACCAAGAATTTTTCTCATTTTCCGTATAGAAGTCTTTCTATTTGTTTTATTAAAGCACGCCCTTCATCAAGCGAAGGTTCTATTATTTGTTCTGAAATAATTATGCCAGATTTATTTATTAAATAGTATTGTGGCACACTTTCAATTACATAATCTTTTAAAATACTCGAATTTTTCGGAGCAAAAAGATGAACACCAGGAAATCTATTGGCTTCTAAAACTCGTTTAAATTCGTCTCTGTCATCCAATGAAACTGAAAGTATTACCAAATCATTATTTGCCAAAAAGTAGTTTTTAATAATATGCATCGTGTTTTGGTCTACAATGCATGGTCCACACCAGCCGGTATAAAAACTCAACAGAATATTTTTACCTCTAAAGTCTTTCAGTGATATTAAGTCCCCTTTTTCATTTTCAAGAATAAAATTTTGGGCCTGACTTCCTGGCAAAAGCCCCTGAATACGGCTTAACTTGTTGATTACGTAATTTGTATAATTTTTGTTTTTAGAAAACTCTTTATAATTCCCTACTATCAATTTGTTTTTTTCTGAAGGACCATCTACGTCTAAATAACTAATTATTTTAGTCGCCAATATTCTGTCAATCAAGTTTTTGCCTACAATATCATTTCTATCAAAATATGCCTTAATACTTTCATAGTCTAGGAGATTGTCGTTTTCGTATTTTTTGCTCATCATGTTGTGTTTCTCAATGAGGCTTTCTACAAAATTTCCAAAGAAATAAGATTTCTCTTGGGTTACATTATTAAAAGTTTTAAGCTGAAATCTGTCAAATTCGGCCTGTGAAAATATATTCTTACCAACTAAATATTCTAATTCAAACTGACTCATTTTGCCATATATGTCCGCTCTCATCAGCGAGAAGAATGCTTCTGAAACAGAAGGTTTGTAAGTATTTAAAATTTTGATTTGCTCCTCTAAAAGATAGTTAGTTAAATCAAAATATCCCTTTCTACTTATTTTTTTGAGCTTAATAAGTTCAATATGCCAGTCTTTATCGTCTTCAAAAAACTTCTTTAGGTCGCGGTAATACTTCCATTTTTGACTTCCATCACCAGAAATTGCGATACTATTTTCAAAATCGTTGTAATCTGCATTTAGGGTAATTTTATCTTTGGGTTCAATCACTAAATAGTAATACCCCTTTTCGCCAATGTTTAAATCTACATATGCTATTTCAGTAAGTGGTGTCTGAAAAATATAGTTTCCTTTTTTATCTACCTTGAGTTCATATTCCAAAGGGGGTTCCACCCAATTTTTATAAACGCTAATAGAAATTTCATTTTCGTTTAAGTTTTTGATATTGCCGTTTAGGCTAAAAAACTCCTGCCCTTTTGAGGTTAATATTCCAAAAAAGACAAAATTTAATATCAGTACGAAAACTCTTTTGTTCGCCATAGTTATTTGTGTTCTTCTTGTTGCATCAGTGTTTGGTAAACTTCTAAAAGAATACCGTCTTTTAACCCAAGGTCAGGTACAAACATTTTTACAGATTTCGACCACTTCATTGCTGAAAAATATATTTCTGAAGCAAATTCTATCACATCTGCCCTGTCAGGGTTCATTTTTAGTTTGTTGATTCTTTCCTCAACCGAATATCCTTTAATATATGAAAGAGCAGTTTCTAGTTGTTCTAAAGTAGCACAGCCTTTCGTGTCTGTTTCTACATATTCAAAAATCTTAGAGATGTTTCCACCAGTACCTATCGCCACTACCTCTTGGTGCGTAGGTACGTTATCCCCAATCCATTTCTGCATTTTTTTCCACATGTCTTTCGGCACCTTGTTTTCCATTATACGTACCGATCCTATTTTAAACGACTGCGAAGTAGTTTTAATTTTGCCTTGGTATAAGTTTAACTCTGTGCTGCCACCGCCTACGTCAATATGTAGATAAAACACATCATCTTTTAGTTCTTGAACAATAACATTGTTTATCATTTCAGCTTCCTTGTCGCCCGAAATAAGGTTAATGGTCATTCCAAGTTCTAGTTTCACTCTTTCACAAATATTCAAGCCGTTTTCGGCTTCTCGCAAGGCTGAAGTGGCACAAATCAAATAAGCGTCTACTTCGTGTAGTTCCATCAATAATTTGTATACAGTAAGTAGCTTTTTGATTCGAGCCTCACTTTCGTAATTTATTTTTCCTTCGTTAAATACATCGTGTCCAAGTCTGAGAGCAAACCTAACGTATTCCACTTTTTTGAATGAGATTTTGCCTTCATCACTTAAAACTGAGGAAATTTGCATCCTCGCGGCATTTGAGCCAATATCTATAGCAGCTATTTTCATTTAATATTAATTCATAAAGAGTAGTATGCAAAAATATGTATAATTTTGAAATTCATTAGACAATATCCCATTTTGAACGTCAAACTAGCAAAGTTTATCTCTACTTTAGGCAATCCCATTATTTTGGGACTCCTTTTTGGTGCATTTGTTCAGTATTCCAATACTGAACCTGACGCCTACAAACATTTACCTTTACTATTTGCAGTTTTGGTTTTAATACCAATTAGTGCTTTTGTAGGTTTAAATGTGCACCGAAAAAGGTATACCAATCTTGATGTTTCAGACCAAAAACAGCGGAATTCATTGTATGTTTTCGCCATTTTTTGTTTTGTATTGATGGCGTCATTTATGGTGATTAAAGGTTATCCTTTAAAAGCCCTTCTGCTAATTTTTGCGTTTTGTATTCAATTAATTCTTTCATTTTTAATAAACCAGTCCGTTAAAGTTTCTATGCATACGAGCTTTAATTTTCTGTTTGCATATTTGTGTTTTCCGCTAAATCTCTGGGTTGCGGTTGGTGTTTTTCTTTTTGGTTTTATTAATTTATGGTCACGGGTGGTTTTGGGTAGACATAAAGTTATTGAGGTTCAATATGGATTTATTTTAGGCAATTTCGTGGGAGTTATTTATTTAGTATTATTTCATTACTTCGTAAGATGATAAATTTTAATATAGAAACAGATGGTTTTAAGCTCAAAGATCTGAGGAAAAAGAAAAACTGGTTAAAGGAGTTGGCCAAAGAAGAGGGTTTTAAAATTATTGAGCTTAACTATATATTCCTGAGTGATGAGCAGTTACTCGAGATGAATGTTTCATACCTGAATCACGATACATACACCGACATCATCACCTTTGATAATTCTGAACAAGAGGATAAAATAGAGGGCGATATTTTTATTAGTGTAGAGCGTGTCGCTGAAAACGCTCTTAAATTTAATGTAAGTGCCGAAACGGAGCTAATCAGAGTACTTTCGCACGGATTACTTCACCTCTGTGGCTATTTAGACAAAAAGCCCGCTGACGTAAAAATTATGCGAGAGAAAGAAGAGTATTATTTGGGGAAGTATTTGTCTTAGTAACTAAAAAAAAAGAGCGACCCGAAGGTCGCTCTTTAAATTTTAAAATAATCTTGAATCTTAAGCTAAAACTTTGGTGATAAGTTCTGCAGCGTCTTTAAGCAAGATAGCTGAATAAACTTTCAATCCTGATTCGTTTATAATTTTAGATCCTTCTTCGGCGTTTGTTCCTTGTAGTCTTACGATAATCGGAACTGGAATTTCACCGATCGATTTGTAAGCTTCAACAATACCTGCAGCCACCCTGTCGCATCTTACGATACCACCAAAGATGTTTACAAAAATCGCTTTCACGTTTGGATCTTTTAATATTAATCTAAAGCCAGCCTCTACAGTTGTAGCATTTGCACCACCACCTACGTCAAGGAAGTTAGCTGGCTCGCCACCGTAAAGTTTGATGATATCCATAGTTGCCATAGCAAGTCCAGCTCCATTAACCATACAACCTACGTTTCCGTCAAGTTTTACATAGTTAAGGTCACTTTCAGATGCTTCTACTTCCATTGGATCTTCCTCAGCTTTGTCTCTCAAAGCCGCGATGTCTTTGTGTCTGAAAAGTGCGTTATCGTCGATATTAACTTTAGCATCAACTGCCAAAATTTTATCGTCAGAAGTTTTCAAAACTGGGTTAATTTCAAACATAGATGAATCTGTTTCATCATACGCTTTATAGAGTGACATTAAGAAAGCAACCATCTCTTTGTTTGCTCCACCCGTCAAACCTAGTTTATAAGCTACTTTTCTAGCCTGAAAACCTTGAAGACCAACTCTTGGGTCAATCCACTCTTTAATAATTTTCTCTGGAGTGTGCTCAGCTACTTCTTCAATGTCCATACCACCTTCTGTAGATGCCATGATCACATTGCAAGCTTTGCCTCTATCCAAAAGAATAGAAACATAAAGCTCCTTTGGCTCAGATGCTCCAGGATAATAAACATCTTCAGCAATTAAAATCTTGTTTACTACCTTACCCTCATCGCCGGTTTGAATAGTCACAAGAGTATTTCCAATAAGGTTAGTAGCTATAGTTTTTACATCATCAGCTGATTTTGCTAATTGTACTCCTCTATGCTCTGTTCCTACTATTTTGCCTTTACCTCTACCACCTGCATGGATTTGAGATTTAACAACTGCAAACTTAGAATTAGTCATTTCCGCTACTTGATTGTATGCTTCTATGGCTCCTTCTACGGTGTCGGCTACTACACCTCTTTGCACTCTAACACCGTATTTAGATAAAATTTCTTTACCTTGGTACTCGTGAATATTCATAAATTATAAAATAAAAATTGAACTTTTCTAATTTCTTGCCAAATTAGCAAATAATTGTTCTTATTAAAAACAATACTTTTAAAAATAAACTAATTCAATTAAAAAACAAGCAAATAATATATGCTAGAGGCTAAGAATTTATTTAAAAAATATGGCTCAATAGAGGTTTTGAAAGATATAAGTCTTAAAATAGACCATTCAGAGGTTGTTTCTATTGTAGGAGCGTCTGGTGCCGGAAAAAGTACACTACTACATATTTTAGGAACCTTAGACCAAGCGGATTCTGGTCAGGTGTTTTTGGATAATACAGAGTTGGGTAGTTTAAATTCGCGTCAACTTTCCGATTTTAGAAATCAAAAAATCGGTTTTATCTTTCAGTTTCATAATTTGATGGCCGAACTTACAGCTTTCGAAAATATTTGTTTGCCTGCTTGGGTAGGAAAAAGAAACAAAGACGAGGTTGAAAATATTGCCACCGAACTAATGGAAACGCTAAGAATAGATCACCGTAAAGGGCATTTGCCTTCAGAAATGTCAGGCGGTGAACAGCAGCGTGTTGCGGTGGCGAGAGCATTAATTAACAGACCCGAATACGTATTTGCAGATGAGCCAAGCGGTAACTTGGATTCAAAAAATGCAGAAGAACTCCACAGTTTGTTTTTTGACCTTCGCAACAAGTTTAAAAGTTCTTTTGTTATCGTTACACATAATCAGCATTTGGCTGAGCAGTCTGACCGTAAGATTGAATTAGTAGATGGATTTTTAAAAAATTAAGTATGGATTTTTCCAAAAAGCAAATGTTACTGCTTGTATTAGCAGGAATTTTCATTACAAATGCCATTATTGCCGAAATAATTGGGGCTAAAATCTTTTCCTTTGAGCAAATATTTGGTTTTCAACCCGCACAAATCGACCTTTTGGGTTACAAATTAGATTTTAATATGACTGCAGGTGTGCTAAACTGGCCAATTGTGTTCATAATTTCTGATATTATTAATGAATACTATGGAGTAAAAGGGGTGAAAGTGATTTCTTACCTTACTACTGCTCTTATAGCATATAGTTTTTTTGTTTTATACGGAGCCACTATGCTCCCGCCCGCTCAGTTTTGGATAGATATTAATATGTTGGATAGTGAGGGTAATCCGATGAATATAAACGGTGCCTTCTCCAAAATTTTAAGACAAGGTTTAGGGATAATTTTAGGTAGCATAACTGCCTTTATGATTGGGCAGCTTTTAGATGCAGTCGTTTTCAAAAAGTTAAGAAAAATGACTTCAAATAAGCATATTTGGCTTCGGGCTACAGGCTCTACACTTTTTTCGCAATTGGTAGATAGCTACGTGGTATTGTTTATTGCTTTCTTTTTGTTTGGCAATTGGGAGATGTCCCAAATTGTCGCTGTTGGTAGTGTGAATTATCTGTACAAGTTTTTTGTAGCGATATTGATGACACCAATAATTTATTTGGTGCATTATATGATTGACCAATATCTCGGAAAAGAAACCTCAGATCAAATGATTCATGAGGCTACCCATGTTTAGGGTTTTCGACTGGTGCCTCAAAAGAGGGAATATTACAACCACCGCTGCATGAACTGCATGAACTGTTTGTGTTATTTTTTGTTGGCCAAAACCTTAAAATTAAATATCTTAAAGCCGCTGCAAATACACTTACTATTATTAAATTTTCTATAACTATCCACATGACAATTTAGTTATTAATGGCTATTTTGATATGTTCAAGATGGTGTTCTGAATGCCAAGCATAAAGTGCCACCACGCCTTTGAGTACATACGTTCTTTGATAGCCAGGATGATAAAAAGTTTTTTCAAAATCAGCCTCTGACATAGAATCCAATAGACTATTGAGTCTAATATGTAAGCCTTCAATAATAGGTAGTGAAACCGAAATTGGGAGTTTTGAGTCTGGTAAATTTGCCCATGCACCCTCAGAGTAGCCTTTTATGGTAGGATTTTCTTCGGTTAGTGCACATTTAAACCTAATAAACATATTTCCGTGAGAATCTGCAATGTGATGCACCAGTTGTCTGATACTCCATCCGTCTGGTCGGTAGGTTTTATCTAAAACCTGATCGCTCAGGTTTGAAGTTAACTTATTTAAAATTTTCGGAAAGTCAGCTAAATAGGCTATCGCTTTCTTTAATTCACTTGGGCTAACTTCTTTTGTGTTATCAAATCTCCCTATCGGGTATTGTAAATTTTCCATATTAATACTATTTATTAGCTATTCCAAAAACGCTTTATTTCGGCTAAAAGTTCGGCATGAACCTTTCCGCCCGCTATAACCATTCCACCAAAAAGATAATCGTCTCCTCCTTGAAAATCCGTTACTGTCCCGCCTGCTTCTTTTATCAATAATACGCCTGCCGCCATATCGTAAGAGTTAAGGTTATATTCAAAAAATGCATCAAAATAACCACAAGCCACATAAGCCAAATCTATGGCTGCCGATCCTAATCTTCTTAATCCGTGTGTTTTTTGCATTAGAGATTCCAATACCAAAATGTATTTGTCCATATTTTCGAACTTGTAGTATGGGAAACCCGTAGCTAATAAGCTTTGACCGAATGTTTCAACTTTAGAAACAGATATTTTCGTATCATTTCTGAATGCCCCTCCCCCTTTTGTAGCCCAAAACATGTCTTCTGTACATACATTATACACTACTCCCAAAAGTACGTCTTTTCCCCTAGCAAGAGCCAAACTAACCGAATAGTTCGGTAATCCGTGAATAAAATTGGCGGTGCCATCAAGCGGGTCTATTATCCAGTTCAGCATATTAATGTCTTCTGTTTCTACTGTACCTTCCTCAGTTATAAACCCAGCCTCTGGCAGAATTGCACTCAATCTGTCAACAATCAGTCTTTCTGTTTCTTTATCTACATACGAAACCACATTATTTACATCTTTGTATTCAACTAAATCGGTGTTAAATTTCAATGACTCATTTTTTATAAATAAACCTGCCTCTTTGGCTACTTTTTTTACTTCAATTATTAATTCGTTCAAGTTCATGCTTTGCTATTTTTTAAATAAAATAAATGTCTAATTATAATCAGGATACAGACTGGAAGTACCGCCGGATGTAGTTGCTGAGGTAAAAACCAATATCCAACTATACATATGCTACTTGTAATTGTATGAAATATGCGTAGATTTTTTTGCAGTTTTCTGCTAAAAATAAAAGGTAAAAGCAGTGGAAAAGCCCAAAGCATATTCATATTATAATTAGTAACACCATGATTTGTGAAGAACCAAAGCAAAAACAATATCCAACCCGATACGCCTAGAATAGTGAAAAAGATATAATCAAATACGTTGGATTTGTTCACTTTGTAATATTGAAAAGCAGTATATGCTATTCCGAAAATTAATAAGCCTAAAAAAAGGTTGATTGGCTTTGGTAAGGGCCTTTCAGTTTTGACAGGATTAGTTTGGTTTAACTTTGTTAATGAGGTCACAACGGGTACCCATTGTCCATTTTTATAAATTTTAGCCGCTCCAAAAGCATCTCTGAGGTTGTCTGGTAAAAACATGGCGTCTTTCCATCCGGTTTTCCTATCCGAAGGAATTCCAATAGCTAAGTCCATTCCGAAATCTGACCAATATAACTCGCCCGAATTTGCATAAACATCTATCCATTCTCTAAAGCTACTGTCGGGATGAATCTGTTGGTCAAACTTTAGACTATCGCCGCATGCTGTTTTAAAAACATCTCTTAACCGTGTTGAGCAATTGTCGTAAAAAAACTTATATGCGTATTCTTTGTTTTGAGGCAGAAGATTATTGAGTAGAAAGTCATAAACTTTTTGTTTTTGCTCCAAAGTCAAATTTAAAACTTGCTCCTCTATTCCACGGTTTTCTTGATAGGTATAGTATTCAAATTCCCTGTAAAATTCATGCGTTGAAATTTGATAAGGTAGAGTACCTCTCAAAAACCTTAGATAGAAATTGGAAGCATTGAAATCAAATGAGCCGTAGTTAAAACTTTGGTCTAATGCATTTACAGGATCTGTAATTCTAATGGCCGAATGCCCAAATGAAGAATAGAGTTCTTCGCCGGGAGCAATTGTAATCAATGAGACCTTAGACTGGCTGGAAAGCTGCTGACCAAATACAAGTGTAGAAGTAAGAATCAGAAAAATGGAAAATATTTTTCGCATTGAATGTTTTTTTAATATTTAAACCAAAAATAAAACTTACAAACGGATTTTATGTGATGTTTGGAGTTAATAAAATAAAAAAGCACGAAATGTTGCCATTTCGTGCTTCTAGAATATATTTTAATCTATTATTGCTCTATTTCTTGCTCTTTTGGTTTTTTACCAAAATTGAGCACCTCAGAAGTTCCATCGTGATCTACGATGATAGTGTCTCCTTCTACAAATACACCCTTTAAGATTTCTTCGGCCAGAGGATCTTCCACATATTTCTGGATAGCTCTATTAAGAGGTCTAGCTCCATATTGCTGATCATATCCCTTGTCAGCCATGTAATCTTTCGCTTTTTCTGTCAATTCAAGTGTATATCCGAGAGACGTTATTCTCTTTATCAATTTACCCAAAGATATATCGATGATTTGGTGAATGTCTTCTCTCGATAGTGAGTTAAATACAATGACATCGTCTAACCTGTTTAAAAACTCTGGAGAGAATGTTTTCTTCAATGCATTCTGAATCGTAGACTTAACCATTTCGTCTTGGTTTTCTACTCTTGATTTTGTTGCAAAACCTATTCCAGCACCAAAGTCTTTCAGGTCTCTAACTCCAATGTTTGAAGTCATGATGATGATTGTATTTCTAAAATCAACTCTTCTTCCTAAACTATCTGTCAAAAGTCCATCGTCTAGAACTTGTAGTAAGATATTGAAAACATCAGGGTGAGCTTTCTCAATCTCATCTAAAAGTATTACCGAGTACGGCTTTCTTCTAACTTTTTCAGTCAATTGACCACCTTCTTCGTAACCTACATATCCGGGAGGTGCCCCAATTAGGCGAGAGATACTGAATTTCTCCATGTACTCACTCATGTCAATACGTATCAGAGCGTCTTCTTTGTCAAAAAGATAATCTGTAAGTGTTTTAGCCAATTCGGTTTTACCAACTCCAGTAGGCCCTAAGAATATAAAGCTACCGATTGGTTTTTTAGGGTCTTTTAGTCCAACTCTAGTTCTTTGGATAGCTTTTACAAGTTTCTCAACTGCTTTGTCTTGACCTACAATCCTTCCTTTGAGTGCATCACCCATTTTAAGAATTTTCTCGCCATCATTCATATTCACTTTTCTTACTGGTATTCCAGTCATCATAGCGATTACTTCGGCCACGTGATCTTCGGTTACTACATGTCTAAGAGTTTTACTTTCTTCTTCCCAGGCATGTTTAGCGTTTTCGAGCTGCTCCAAAAGTTTCTTCTCTCTGTCTCTCAACTGAGCAGCCTCTTCGTAGCGTTGACTTTTAACTACTTTGTTTTTCTCAAGTTTGATTTGCTCTACTGACTCTTCTAGGTCAAGTACTTCTTGAGGTACATTGATATTTTTGATGTGTACTCTAGCTCCAACTTCATCAATTACATCGATGGCTTTGTCGGGCAAGAATCTATCTGTTATGTACCTTTCTGAGTATTTAACTGCTGAATCAATCGCCTCGTCAGAATACGTTACATTGTGGTGATCTTCGTATTTACCTTTAATATTATTGATGATTTCAATAGTTTCGTCGATAGAAGTAGCATCTACCATCACCATTTGGAATCTTCTGGCAAGTGCACCGTCTTTTTCTATATATTGACGATACTCATCTAACGTGGTGGCACCAATACATTGAATATCACCTCTAGCCAATGCTGGCTTGAACATATTAGAAGCATCAAGTGAGCCACTAGCTCCACCTGCACCTACAATAGTGTGTATTTCATCAATGAATAGTACGATTTGAGGGTTCTTTTCAATTTCGAGCATCACCGCTTTCATTCTTTCCTCAAACTGACCTCTATATTTTGTACCTGCTACCAAAGAAGCTAGGTCTAAAGTTACTACTCGCTTACCGAAAAGTACTCTCGATACTTTCTTCTGAACGATTCTCAAGGCCAAACCCTCGGCTATAGCTGTTTTACCAACACCTGGCTCACCTATTAAAATCGGGTTATTTTTCTTTCTTCTCGAAAGTATTTGAGCTACACGCTCAATCTCTTTCTCTCTACCAACTATAGGGTCTAATTTGCCTATTTCAGCCATTTTGGTTAAATCTCTACCAAAATTGTCTAAGATAGGTGTTCTTGACTTTTCTCCCATTTTTGAATCTTTAGACTGGCCCGAGTAACTACTTCCTCCAAAAGCTTTGTCTTCGTCGTCAGTGTCTGGTCTTTCCATGGTTGGTTCTTGACCTGTTAGCTGATATTCCAACATCTCTTTTATAAGTTTATAGTTAATTCGATATCTGTTCAAGATTTGGCAACCGAGGTTGTCGTCATCTCTTAAGACTGCCAATAACAAGTGCTCAGTTCCGATTACGTCTGATTTAAAAATCTTAGCCTCTAGGTGGGTGATTTTTAGTACTTTTTCAGACTGACGTGTAAGCGGAATATTAGATAGGTTCTTAATCGTGTTTGTTGCTGTTCCTCTAGTCGAGTTTTCGATAGAAGTCCTTAATTCTTCTGGATTTAAACCAGCTTTTTGAATCAATTCTAAACCCAATCCTTCTCCTTCTCTAATCATACCTAATATTAGGTGTTCAGTGCCAATGTAATCGTGCCCAAGCCTCAAAGCTTCTTCTCTGGCGAGGGAAATTACTTCTTTAACTCTTTGCGAAAATTTGGGTTCCATTTAGTATTCTCCTTTTATTTAGAATGATAACAATATTTTTTTTTACAATGTTCAATTTATGTAGTTACAACATTTCTGAAGCCGCTAATGAATTGTTTAATATAGAAAGGCTTTCGGGGCCTTTACAAAATATTAAATCTATAATGCTTAAGTTCTTTTCAAACTTTGAGCCAAAGTTTTGGTAGTATGACACCCCTTGATAATTAATGACGTCTTCTTCCCTATTCTTTGCATTAAAGCTAATAAATTGGTTCTTATTCTCAAAGTACGAAAATTCTAGCGGACAAATTGTCTTATCGAGCTTTAATATTTTAAGACATATTGACATAGAAAGTGAATTTAAATCTAATAAACGCTCTATTTTTGAATCAAACAAGGGTTTTATTAAATAATCGTAATATTCAAAATAAGGACTGTTTTTATAAGCGGTCTCAATAGTTCTCCAATTTTTGACTTGCCAGTTTTCAGAATAATCTATTAAGACCTCATCTAACGGGCAATTATTTCGAGGCTTCTTTACAGGCACATTCAAGGTTTCCACCTTGTGCGGTCCTAATATATAAGCACGAGTTTTGTAAGTTTGTTTTCTAAATGGCTCATTTTTCCAGATATTTATTTGGTTTTCTTTCAAAATAGAAATCATATAAGCCAAACATGGCAGAAAATTTGAGGAGAATATCATTGACAAAGAAATTTAAGCTTAGTATTTCCGTTTTGCTAACAAATATACCATCAGATTTATTCCAAAAAATGAATTTTAAAATTCTATTTTATTTTACCTTACTGTTTTTAACTACTAAAAATTCGGCTATCGCTTCTAGTATCGCTGACAATATCAAGATATATGTTTATGTGGTTAATGATAAAAATGGAAACGAATTAAAAGATATTGAAGTAAAAGTTACGAACTCTAAAACCAAAGTGAGCTATAAACTTACTCGCGAAAAAGGCGAGAGTTTTTATATGGTGCCAGGCGATGCAGAATTGAAAATTGAGGTTATTGCCAAAGGTTTTTACAAGGAAGAGATTATTAAGTCGGATCTGAGAGATGAAGAAAATATTGAAATTAGGCTAAGCCCTCGCCCATCGGGTGTTTTGGCGATTCGGGTGATAGACGCACAAAGCCGTGATGCTATTGATGCTAACATTGAGGTGACATTTTTTAATCAAAATTCAAAGGGAGTTGTCAAAAAAGAAGATGGCAACAGCTACGATTATTTCTATGATTTAAAAGGAAAATATACGCTTAAAGTTACTTCCAAAGATTTTTTAAATGACGTTAGAGAAATGAGCTTAGACATTTCGGATGAGCAACTGCGTACAGAGCTGCTTGTAGAAATGGTTAGAAATAGGTTGGAACAAAAAATCTCATTCTTTGACAAAGCCACCAATATTAAAGTAAATGTTGGAAAAGTGGTAGTGAAGCATTTGGATACCAAACAAAACGTTTTTGAAGGAAAAATAGAAAATGGTAAAGTTACTTTTGTTGGTAATAGAGATGATAAATATTCACTTATGACAGACATCCCTGGTTTCCAGTCCGAAAGTCAAGAGTTTAAGCTAGATGGAAAAGATTTGACCTATGGCCTTACGCCAGAAACGACCATCGAAATTGATATTATTGATGAATTAGATGAAAAACGAATAATCACTGATTTAACTATTACGGACCCTTCGGGTAAAGAAATTAAAATAAAAAGTTCTGACAAAGATGCGGTTAAGTTTACACCTAAAATAGTGGGTACTTATCAGATTTCTTCTATTTCGAAAGACTATGCCAACAAATCGGGGACTTTTATTGTAAAATCACTCTCTGGAGGCAGTACTTTTTATAATTTGAGGCTTAAAAAAGGTTCAAACGAATTCATAATAAGTGTGTTTGATGACGAAACCAAAAAGCCCATAAATTTTGCTATCGTAAAGGTTTTCAATAATCAATCGAGAGAAATAGCGGGAAAGGTAAATCAAAATACCAAAACGGTAACTTTAGATGAATCTCAAAAGTTTTTCTTTGAGGTTTCGGCAAAAGGCTATTTTGATTTCACTGCAAACGTAGCAACTGAAAAAAATATCACAGTTTATTTAAAGAAAAAGACAGAAGCCCAACTTAATAAAGTAACTATTCGGATTTTGGACCAACAGACGCTGAAGCCTATTTCAGATGCCAAAATAAGGATTTTTGAAAATAACAAAAAAGCTATTCCTGTCTCATATTTGCCAGATTCTCAGACATTTTTTACCGAAAAAATAAATGATGATTCTTTATATACTATTGAAATTAACGCCAACGGATATATAAACCAAAATCAGTCGCTTCAGAGAGGCAATAGAGATGTTGTATTTAATCTTTCTCCAACAGAGTTGGTTAAATACAATTTTGTGCCTGTTGATTTCTTTACACAAAAAACACTTGATGCAGACCTTAAGCTACTTGCCTCAGACGTGAGTATTGAACTTGAAAAAGTAGAAAAAGGCTTTACTGGTTTTTTATCTAACACCCAAAATTATTCTGTGTTAGTAAATAAAGAAGGATTCTCAGAACTTAAAAAGGTGATAGATAAGAGAGAAGCGAATGCCAAGACTTTTGTTTTCCCATTAAAAAAGAATTTTTATGATATCGAGTTTAAATTAGACCACGACCTAAATAAAAGTTCTAAAAATGAAATTATTATAAAAGAAAAAACTAGCGGCAAATCTCAAAAGCTAAAAATTGACGAGGGAACTCAAACATTTACAGCACAGATTGCACCTGAAGAATCATATTTGATATCGGCTAAATTGGAAGGTTTTGATTTTAATAGTTTTAGTTTCACTTTAAATCAGGCCAATGCTGAGTCACTAGTGTATGTAATAAAAATAAATCCGATTGCTAAAAAAGAAGAGGATGAACGTCCAAGAAAACTGGTTAAATTGGCTGAGGAAGCACCCGCTCCAAAAGTTACCAATGTAGAAATGCAGAAAAAACCAGAACCAGTTAAAGAGGCTCCTTTAGAAATTAAGCAAGGTGAAAAATACGAATTAGCGGGAGTTTCGTTTGAGAAATCTAAACCTACGCTTACACCAGGAGGTGAAGGGGAATTGGATAAACTTGCCGATTATTTAACAACTCATCCAGAGCTAAAAATCTTGATAACGGGCCACACAGATGATGACGGCGACGATGTTAGGCTAAATCAGAGGTTATCCTTATTTAGAGCTAAATTGGTCTCAAATTACCTATTTAACAAAGGTGTATCTCCAGAAAGAATCGAGATTAAAGGCAAAGGGGCAACTGAACCTTTGGTGCCGAATGATAGCGAAGAAAACAAAGCCAAAAATAGAAGAATCGAGGTAACTGTTTTTAAAGATTAAGATTTAGCTGCAGCTCTTTTTAACCTATCATTAATGGCCATTCCGAGGCCTTCTTCGAGCACTAGTTCTATATAAACAATATCTACGTCTTGTTGGTCAAACCACCGTAGTCCTGAGAAAAGCCTATTGGCAGCTTCTGCCAAATTTCCTTTTTTTGATAAAATATACTGATTTTCCGAACTTATTTCAGGGTTTTCATTTTTGAAACCTAAAAAACCAATCTTTTTATTTGGGTCAATAAGCACTTTGTCAGGTTCCCAAATCTGAATTCTTTTATTTGGTGAGTAGTGCTTTAGTAGCATGCCTGGTGCTGCTGGGTTAGATGAAGAATGGTCGTTGATTTTTATTTTTTTACCCAAAAAATCTTCCAAAGTTTCGAGTGCCAAACCGCCTTTTCTGAATACGGTAAGTTCACCATCTGCGTACCCAATAATGGTAGATTCTAAACCCACTTCACATTGGCCACCGTCTAAAATGTACGGTATTTTTTGCCCCAATTGATTGTAAACGTGCTCGGCATTGGTAGGTGAAACATATCCGAATGGATTGGCACTAGGAGCAGCCAAAGGGAAATCTAGTTTTGATAATAATTTCAATGTTAACTTGTGGTCAGGAATACGAATGGCTACTCGCTCTAAACCTGAAGTTACTAAATCAGGTATGATGTCTTTTTTCTTTAATAAAAAGGTTATCGGGCCTGGAGAAAACTTCTCAGCAAGTTTCCAAATATCCTCAGAGATGTCTTCTGCGTATTTATTTATTTCTTCAAAACTGGCAACATGAATAATTAAAGGATCAAAATTCGGCCTGTTTTTTGTTTTGAAAATATCGCTAACCGCGTTGATATCCAATGCATTTGCAGCTAATCCATACACGGTTTCCGTAGGGATAGCTACCAACTTACCTTTTCTCAGAAGTTCTTCTGAAAGCAAAATATCCGTGCCAATCTGAGCTTCCATTATAGTGTTTTTTCTAAATAAATAATATCTGATTCTGGATTTTGGTTATATGCTTCAGTTTCTTCAAAACCTAGTTTTTTGTAGATTTCAACCGCAGACTTTAATCTAATCAAGGTATCAAGTTTCATGGTTTTGTATCCTAAATCTTTAGCTTTTTCTATTATAGTTACTGCCAAAGCCTTGCCAATTCCATAACCTTGATATTTAGGTTTCAAATACAACCTTTTCATTTCACAGGTTTGCCCGTCGAGTTTTTTTACTCCCACTACCCCAATAATCTCGTCTTCGTATTTTGCAACAATTAAGGCACCCGTAGGGCTATTATATGGTGCAGGTAAAGATTTCAGTTCTTCTTCAAAACCTTGAAAACAAAGCGAGAAACCTAAAAATTCTTGGTATTCTTTAAACAAACTTTTTACAGTTTCTAAATCCTCTTGTTTCGCTTCTATTATTTGATATTCCATTTTTGATTCAAAATATTTTTTAGGATATGTTACTTTTTCTAAAGTTAAACCTTCTGCTTTAGCTGCTGTGCCGGCTTTTCGTCTGTCTTTTGCTAAAATTATGGCTTCAAATTGAGCAATACTAATTTTTCCCATTCCTACATCAAGTAATGTTCCAACTATTGCCCTGACCATTCCCCGTAAAAACCTGTTGGCTTTAATATGAAACTCCCAAATCTCGCCATTTTTCACCCATTCTGCTAGTTCTATGGTGCAGTTGAATGTCTTTACATCGGTTTTTACTTTACTAAAACTTTGGAAATCAGTGTGATTATATAAAACTTTAGCTGCTAAATTCATTTGCTCAAAATCGAAATTTTGGAAATAAATGGAAACAAAATTATACTGAAATGGTAATTTTTGATTTGAGATTCTGTATATATAAGAACGAGAAAGAGCGTCAAACCTACTGTTTGTATTCGGTGCCAGTTTATATATATTTCGGATCGCAATATCTGGGTGTAAAATTTTGTTTAGCCTTTGGATTAGCTTTTTGGTTTCTTCCAAGTTTAATTCTGAATCAAAGTGTGCGTATTGCTGATTTGCATGTACGCCTGTGTCAGTTCTGCTGCTCCCATTAATCCTTATTTCTTGGTTTAAAACCATGCTCAAAGCCTTTTCAAGCTCCTCTTGAATGCTCGTAGCGTTTGGCTGTAATTGCCAACCATGAAAGTTTGTTCCTAAATATTGGACCTCCAGAAAATATCTCATGCCGCAAAATTATGCAAAAATGCCAATATTGCCTTTACATACTATCAAGCATTGAAAAAAAACAAGTAGATTGTGCGAATTTTAAAATCTTATAACTAGAAACCATGAATATTAAAGTTAAAATTCAACTGATGTTGATGATGTTTTTGATGTTTTTTACTTGGGGGGCTTGGTATGGCCAAATGAGTAAATACATGCTTGTAACACTCCACGCCAATGGCGATCAAGTAGGAAATGCCTACACAGCTTTTTCTATCGCAACTATTATCGCTCCGTTTTTTGTGGGAATGATAGCCGACCGTTTTTTTTCTGCTCAAAAAGTAATGGGAATTTTAAATATCCTTGGAGCTATTATTTTGTTTTTTCTGGTGAAAATTACGGACCCTGAAGTTTTCTTTTGGTACATATTGGCCTACACTATTTCTTTTACGCCAAACTTGGCTTTGAGTACTTCTATTGCCATGAATCAAATGAAAAACCCGGAGAAAGAATTTCCCTTTATTCGGGTATTGGGTACTATAGCATGGATAGTGGTTACAAACATAGTGGGAATATTAAATATCGGAGACTCGGTGGAAATATTCCAGATATCTATGTTTTCGTCGCTAGCTTTAGGGGTTTATGCATTTACTTTGCCTGACACTCCGCCAAAAGCCGACAAGGCTTCGAGCGTGGCTCAAATTCTGGGTACAGACGCCTTCGTTTTATTTAAGGATCGTTCGTTTTTAATATTCTTCATCTCCTCTATTTTAATCTGTATTCCTCTTTCGTTTTATTATGCGTTAGCAAATCCATCGCTTACTGCTTCTAATATGAGCAATGTAGAAAACAAGATGTCATTGGGGCAGGTATCCGAAATATTCTTCATGCTGATTTTACCTTTTGCCTTTTCTAAATTTGGAGTTAAAAATATCCTCCTTTTTGGCTTAGTAGCATGGATTATCAGATTTATCTGTTTTGGCTATGGAGATGGTTTGAGTTCAGAATGGATTCTTTACATTGGTATATTACTTCATGGTATTTGCTACGATTTCTTTTTTGTGACTGGGCAAATATATACAGACAATAAAGCAGGAGAAAAAATAAAAAACTCCGCTCAGGGTTTAATTACGTTTGCCACTTATGGTCTTGGAATGGGAATTGGCTCAAAACTATCGGGAATAGTGCTTGACTACTATAAATTAGCCGACGGTACTTATGACTATCGTTCTATTTGGATGGTTCCTGCATATATCGCTTTTGCAGTATTAATCTTGTTTTTCTTCTTTTTTAGAGAAAATACGAGAGATATTAAATTAAAAACGAACCTTTAATTAGTAATAAAATCAGGAGGGTTTGAATTTATAGGTTTTGGATTTTACCTTTGTTTAAAAAAATAAAATACATGGAATATAGAATTGAAAAAGATACGATGGGTGAAGTGAAAGTACCCGCAAATGTTTATTGGGGTGCTCAAACGCAACGTTCGATCGAGAATTTTAAAATTGCTCAGGACATAAACAAAATGCCGAAGGAGATTATTGCGGCTTTTGCATATCTAAAAAAAGCAGCTGCTTTGGCAAACCTTGATGCTGGCGTTTTAGATGAAGAAAAAGCAAAACTTATTGGTGTAGTTTGTGATGAAATTTTAGAAAATAAGCACACCGATCAATTTCCTCTTGTAGTTTGGCAAACAGGTTCAGGTACGCAATCAAATATGAACTGCAACGAAGTTATTGCTTACCGAGCTCACGTTTTAAAAGGTGGCGAACTATCTGACGTTAAGAAATTCGTACATCCAAACGATGATGTAAACAAGTCACAGTCTTCTAATGACACTTTCCCTACAGCAATGCACATAGCGGCATACAAAATGCTAATGGAAGTGACTCTACCGGGTATCGAGAAGCTTCGAGATACTTTGGCTGCTAAGTCTAAAGAGTTTATGCATGTGGTTAAAATAGGTAGAACTCACTTTATGGATGCTACTCCTTTGACTGTTGGGCAAGAATTTTCTGGATATGTGTCTCAACTTAATCATGGTCTTAAAGCGATAAAAAATACGCTGGAGCATCTATCCGAGCTTGCCCTTGGTGGAACAGCCGTAGGTACGGGCATAAATACGCCTGATGGATATTCTGAAAATGTAGCAAAACATATAGCGGACCTTACGGGTTTGCCATTTGTAACGGCCGAAAATAAGTTTGAAGCACTTGCTGCTCACGATGCTATCGTAGAAGCTCATGGAGCTCTAAAAACGGTAGCTGTGAGTATGATGAAAATTGGAAACGATATTCGTATGCTTTCTTCTGGTCCGCGTTCGGGAATCGGTGAAATATACATACCTGACAATGAGCCGGGTTCTTCTATTATGCCAGGCAAAGTTAATCCTACACAATGTGAGGCAATGACTATGGCTGCAGCTCAAATTCTTGGGAATGATGTAGCTATAAATATTGGAGGGTCAAACGGTCATTTTGAATTGAACGTGTTCAAGCCAATGATGATTTATAACTTCTTACACTCCGCAAGACTTATTGGTGACGTTTGTGTGTCGTTTAATGATAAGTGTGCAGTGGGTATTGAGCCATTGCGTGAAAACATCAAAAAGCACGTAGATAATTCATTGATGTTAGTTACAGCTTTGAATACAAAAATAGGATATTATAAAGCCGCTGAAATAGCTCAAACGGCTCACAAAAACGGAAGTACGCTTAAAGAAACTGCGATTGCTTTGGGGTATTTGACTGCTGAAGAGTTTGACGCTTGGGTAAAACCTGAAGAGATGGTAGGTAAAATTTAAGGTTCTATTTTTTGAGTTGATTCAAAGATTTTATACATTTATCAAAAAATCACAGAAAAATGAAAAAAGCACTTATCTATTTTCTACTTTCCGTATCCGTAGTTTCTCTTAGTTCTTTCGGGTTAAGTGATAACCCACGTGTTAAAGAGAAACAATTTGCTCAATCTAAGTCGTCACAGGTAGACAACTTAAATGTTGATCAGTCTGCATCTTTGGTTATAGAACCAAAGGAAGAAGAAGGTAAGATTGAAAAATCAAAAAAAGAAATAAGTGTAATTAATAGATTTTTTTCATTCATTTTTCAAGTCGCTCAAAATCTAATTATTAAAATAATTAATAGTTTTTTATAATCTAAAAACTAATTTAAAACTTTGGCGTTGTTTATTTAAACAACGCCTTTTTTTATGTTTGTTAAATACCTTCTACCATTTTTCTTAGTACTGATTCTCTCTTGTAATTCAAACCAAGAGATTCCTTCCATATCTATAGGAAACAATGTGGCCGTGGTAACTAACGGTGGCGAGAATAGCATTCAAGTAATAGATCTTAGCACTTTAGAAGTTAAGAATACCTTTTTTTTAAATAGTCAATCCGGCACATTCGTGCACCATATCTACGCCGACCAAGAGTTTAATCAATTTGCTTTAGCAGTTCCGTTTTTTGATTTTTCAAACGGTCATTCGGCTTTACATACAAGCTCGCCTAAAGGTCAAATTCAGCTAATAAATGCAAATACAGGTCAATTAGAACTAAACATTGAAGTTCCATTTGCGAATCACAATGCAGTTTTCTCTTCTGATGGTTCTGAAGTGTGGACCACTACGGTTTCTCACTCGGGAAAGGTATATGTGTATGACGTTAAAAGCGGAAAACAATTGACTGAAATTCCTGTGGGTGCTGATCCATCGGAAGTTATTTTTGCTCAAAATGGTCAAGTTGCGTTGACTGTAGCCGAAGAAAGCTCATTTTTGACCATTATTGATACCAAACAAAAACAAATAATTAAAGAAGTTAAAGTTGACCCCAATCCCAGTATTGTGTGGCCGGGTTACGATCAAAACTCGGTTTTTGTTGTGAATGGGAATCGCAAATCATTAAATGTTGTAGATTTGATTCAACAAAAAGTAGTGGATTATATTGATTTTGACTTTGTGCCTGGCTTCAGTATTTTTAATTTTGACAAAAAAAATGTTTGGGTTTGTAACCCCGCTGCGAACAAAATATTAGTTTATAGTAAAACGGATACCTGGAAGGTTATAAAACAAATTAATACAGATGCCGACCCGCATCAAATTAAGTTTTTTGACTCAAATAACAAGGCTATGGTGGTTAATCAAAAAGATAATACGGCTCAAATTATAGATACAAATTCATTTTCAATACTTAAAACGATTCAGTTGGGTCAAAAACCAAACGGAATTTTAATTAAACCTTAAATCGTGCATAGAAATACTTTACTTTCGGAAATTGAAGCTTATTCAGTAAAAAGACCACTTGAATCCGAAGTCAGCACTTCGTTTTATAATTTTGTTTCTGAAAATCCAGACTGTTTTAAACGAGAATTATTGATGGGACATGTAACTGCTTCTGCGTTTATTGTTGACCTAGAGGCCGAAAAGGTATTGCTTTTGCATCATAAAAAACTTGACCGGTGGCTTCAACCTGGCGGCCACTGCGACGGAGAAACAGATACTTTAGACGTGGCTAAAAAAGAAGTTTCAGAAGAAACTGGAATTGTTTTTTCGGGTTTTAATCGAGAAATTTTTGATTTGGATATTCATACTATTCCCGAAAGAAAAGGGATTCCTGAGCATTTACACTATGACGTGAGGTATCTTTTTGAGGTAGATTCCCAAATTCCCTTTGAAGCAAATGAAGAAAGTAACGACCTTAAATGGATTGACTTTTCTGATTTGAAAAATTATACGTCAGAGGTTTCTATCCTCAGGATGTTGGAAAAGATTTAATGTAGAATATTAAAAATCAAATCTTTATATAGGTCTTTTTCTGTTAGTGAGCCCATTCCTATACCTTTTGATCGTTGGTCTACTTCTCTCAATACATGAATAATTCGCATTAAGTGAGAAATTGGATACACCTGCGTTCCTCTTTTATAATCTTTCAAAAAATAAGGGTTTACCCCTATCGCTCTTGCCAATTCTTGATCGTTTAGACTTTTGCTGCCATGAGCAAATAGAATCTTTGAGAAGAAATTATATAGTACAATAATGTTGGGTTGAATCGGGTTGTCTTTTGGGTTACTGGCAAAATAGGTTACTATTTGGTAACATTTCTGCACGTTCTTGTCTAAAATAGCCTTCTGAAGTTCGAAAACATTAAAATCTTTCGAAATGCCGACAAACTTCTCAATTACCTCTGCGTCTATGGTTTGACCTTCGGTTAGGTTAACTCTGATTTTTTCTATTTCATTATGTATGGCCTGCAGGTTATTTCCTATATGCTCTGCAATCAACTGCACCGCTTTTGGATTAATTTTTAAATTCTTTTGATTGCAAAAAGCCATGATGAAATCTGGCAATTCAGAATCATACATTTTTTTGAAATTATGCGTTTCGCCTTTTGTATTGGCTGCTTTTACCCAGGTTTTTCGTTCATCTTGTGCTTTTCCAAAACTTAAAACCAAAATAGTAGAAGCAAGCGGGTTTTTAAAATAGTTTTCAAGAAGCGAAAGGCTATCCTTATTATTTAAATCAGAAAGCAAATGTGCTTCTTTGACCACCACAAGTTGCTTTTCGGCCATCATCGGAAACTTTCTAGCGTAATTTATCACATCACCTAAGCTGATGTCTTTTCCATAAAGGATATACTCATTAAACCCTTTTTCAAAGTCAGGAATAGCGATATCGATTACTTTTTGTACAAACTGGTCTACAAAGTAGGGTTCAGTTCCATGTATTAAATACACAGGTTTTAAAGTTTCAGGTTTTAGCTGCTCTATTATTTTTTGAAAATTATTGGCCATTTAAATATTCTCTTTTAAAAAGCTATCACAAAAGTCTTTTAGGTCTTGAAAAAAAATGAGGAAGTGTTTATTTATTTCTTCATAATTTTCCCTCATTATTTCTATTGAGGTTGTTAAGTCAATTTTAGGGTTTTTAATCTTAGCATTCAAGTTCAAAAATGCCTTTTCTAATCCCCAGTCTAAAGCATAATTTTTCAGCCAATCGTGCTCAATCATACTTGAGACTAGTTTTTTCATTTTTTCTGGATGAATATCACTTGTAATCAAAATATCACGATAAATCCTTTTTCTAAAGTCTTGAAACGGCTCGATAGAAAATGAATTCCAGTTTTTTATTAAAAAATGATCAAACAGTACGTCTACTATTATGGGCGAATATTTACCGAATTTTTCATAAAAAAACACTTTGCATTTTTTTACTTCGTCGTGGCTGTCGGTAATTGTATCTATTTGTCTATGTAGCCTAATTCCAACTTTATGTTTACGGCTTAGGTAATCATTTTTTGGATTGTCTACATTCCCATTTATAAAATCTTCTAAAAATGCTCCCGCTATAACCTCAGGGTCATTTCCAGCTAAAAACAAATGGGCCAAATAGTTCATTCTTTTTCGTATTTAACCACTTCTACACCAAATTTTCTTAAAAACTCAACACCTTCGTCAGTAGGTATTCCTTTGTATTCGGCATAAGAGTTTAAGAAAAACACTTTTTTGATTTTCATGGTATAAATTACCCTTGCACATGATATACAAGGCGAAAGTGTAACATATAGCGTAGCTCCTTCTACTTTAGCACCGTTTTTTGCAGCATATAAAATGGTATTTTGCTCTGCATGGAGTGCTAATGAGCAGCTCCCTTTTGAATCTCTCGGGCAACCTACATTTCCAAAGTCTTCGTCACAGTTATGAGTGCCTGCGGGTGGGCCGTTATAACCAATAGAGATTATTCTTGTTTCATTAACCAACACCGCTCCTACCTGAGCTTTGATACAATGCGACCTTTGGGCTAAATTGACGGCCAAGTCCATGTAGATGTCATCAAATTTTGGTTTGTGACGAATTGCGTTTTCCATTTAAAATAATCAAAATTTGTATTTATAAAACGACGGCTTACCTATAAAGTAACTTGTGTAAACCAAAGTCCAAATATACGAATATTAATTTTCGGGCTTTCGGAAAGGCCGCGTATTTTTAAATTATAGAAAGATAAATTTAGAAGTATAATTTTCAGCCCCACTTATTACTTTCAGAATAAATACCCCAGAACCGGTATCATTTTTTTGAATACTAATTAATCTACTCGGAGAGTCTTTAAAGCTTTTTGTTTGGATAATTTTCCCATCCGCACTATATATTACAAGCTCAATATTTTTGTAATCATTAACCAAGACCTGCACATCAATTTTGTCTAAACCAGAAGGGTTATTGATGATTTTGACAGAAAGTTCGGATGCAGAGGGTAAGCTAAACTTAGAGTTTTCGATTAGTCTTTTTCGTCTTGCACTTAGCTCTAAAACAGCTCTAACGCGATTTTTTTGGTCTGAAGTGAATATATTCATGCATGAGTCTATTGTGTAATCTAAGTAGTTTTCTATCATGTTCTGGGTTTTAGTGCCCCCACAAGTTGAAAATACGGGTCTACAATTTAGCGTATTGTTTCCTTTTTCAGCTCTAGGTGTGTCAGCACAATAATCATCACCACAGAATTCGTCTCCCCATGTGTGAAGGAGACCTAGCCAATGCCCAATTTCGTGAGTTAAAGTTCGGCCGTAGCTATAAGAGCCTGTAGTAGCAGTTCCAGTTTGGCTACCAAATACACTGTGTTCAATAAATACTCCGTCTATTTTTTCGTCTACGTCGTCGTAGTCTAGTCCGTCTATTTTAGCTCCAGGAAATTGCCCATAGCCTAAGTAAGAGTTTTTTAGACTCGTAACCCAAATGTTCAAGTATTTATTTGAATCCCAATAAGACAAGCTTGAGAGTAATTCTAAATCTTCAAAAACATCAAAACTTAGTTTGCTGTTATACACCCTATTTATTCCAGATGAAATATTCCCTTTTGGGTCAGTAGTGGCAAGGTAAAACTCAATCTGCATGTCGGCACCTACCGGAGAATTGTTATACCCAAGTGTACCTATTTTCCGGCGGTAGTCTTCATTTAATACCCGAATTTGAGATATTATTTGTTCATCTGAAATGTTGCTGTCGTCTTGACCTCCAGTTGGGTTAGGTGAAGTTGAATGGTGAATGACATGTACTACAATTGGGATTTTTAGTACCTCGTTCTCAAAACTAGGTCTTCCTCCTTTTTTAAGATAAAATTCTTCAATTTTTTGTTGTAGCTCATTGACTTTATTTCTGCCGTATTTAGCAGGCATATCGTCTAAAGCACAGCGTTTGGGAGTTTGCCCGTATGACCAGAAACTTATTAATAGTAAAACTAAAATTTTATTGCTCAGCTTTTTCATACGCATCAAGTATCTCTATCACGAGTGGGTGTCTTACTACGTCTTTTCCATCAAGTTCAATAAACTTAATTCCTTTAATGGCATGTAGTTTTTTCACCGCATCTTCTAAACCCGATTTTTGGTTTTTGGGTAAATCTACTTGAGAACGGTCACCGGTAATAATTATTTTAGAGCTAGGTCCCATTCGCGTCAAAAACATCTTTATCTGCATGGGCGTAGTATTCTGAGCTTCATCTAAGAGTATAAAGGCGTTGTCGAGGGTTCTTCCTCTCATATATGCCAATGGGGCTATCTCAATCGTATTTTTCTCTAAAAATGACTTTAACTTTTCTGAAGAAATCATATCTTCCAAAGCATCATAAATAGGCCTTAAATAGGGATCTATTTTTTCTTTTAAGTCACCCGGCAAAAAACCAAGATTCTCACCTGCTTCTACTGCTGGACGCGTGATTATTATCTTTTTAATAGTTTTTTCTTTGAGAGCTTTTACTGCCAAAGCTACCGCGGTGTAGGTTTTACCGGTTCCGGCAGGTCCTATCGCAAAAACGATGTCATGCTTCTCAGAGGCTTCTACGAGGCGTTTTTGATTGGGTGTTTTGGCTTTTACGATAAGACCTTTGTTGCCATGTACAATTACATCTTTGTCGTAAATGATGTCTTCTATGTCATTTTTTTCGCCTTGAATGTAGTTTTTGACATTATCTACGCTCAGATTGCCAAATTTTTCGAAGTGACTTGTAAGGTTATCAAACAGAATGGTAATTTCGTCAATATCTTTTTCAGGTCCTTTTAGGTGAATTTCGTCACCTCTAGAGATTATTTTGCTTTTTGGGTATGCTCTAGCTACTTCTTTGATATTTCCATTTTGCATTCCTAAGAACTCTGTTAATGGAAACAGCTCCAACTTCAATGTCTTTTCAGTCAAATTTTCTCTGATTTATTATTTCTGTAAATTTTAAAAAAATTATTCACAATTTTAGCATTTTTTCCACAAAAAAAACGTATTTATTTTATAAATGATTGATAAATAAATGGTTCTATTTTTTTAACAAAATATGTAATTTAGGTATTGGTTTTTTTATTCCTAGTTTTGTATTTGAATTAACCAATTAAGAAAAAAAAGGCTTTGAGTGAATCTATAAATATAAGTTTGTCTAATGAGACCCTCGCTAATCAGCGTGGAAAAATAGCACCTCAAACTCCTGAGATGGAAGAGGCGGTTTTAGGTGCTATTCTCATTGACAAAGATGCATTTCAAGCTGTGTCAGAAACGCTCGTAGTCAGTAGTTTTTACATTGAAGCCCATCAAATTATCTTTGCCACCATCATTGAGCTTAGTTCTGAATCAGAAACTGTAGATTCCCTTAATGTAATCAGAAGACTTCGTAAAAATGGTTTGATTCAAAAAGCTGGAGGAGCCAAATACATAGCTGCATTGGGTAGCAAAGTTAATTCTTCTGCCAATATTGAATATCACGCCATGGCTATTGCCCAAATGGCCGTAAAGCGAGACATGATACGTGTAGCCAATGAAATATTGGAATCAAGTTTTGAAGAATCAAAAGATATTTTTGAGCTACTTAACCTCACCGAACAATCGTTTTTCTCTATTTCTGAAAAAAACATCAAGAAAAATTATTCTGACGCAAATACAATTATGCGTTTAACTATTGATGAATTAGAAAATAAAAAAGAGAATAATAAAGACGGTTTAACTGGTATTCCGAGTGGATTTACAGATTTAGATAGGTTAACTGGCGGTTGGCAAAAAACAGAATTAACGATTATTGCAGCTAGACCTGGTATGGGTAAAACCGCTTTTGTAGTTTCGTCTATGCGAAATGCCGCTGTGGATCATGATATACCGATTGCTATATTTTCATTAGAGATGTCAGCTACTCAGTTGATGCTCAGGATGATATCTGCAGAAGCAGAAATAGACAGTGAAAAACTCCGTAAAGGAACCATGGAAGGCCACGAATGGGAGCAGCTTCACCACAGAATAGAGCGACTTTCTAAATCTAATATATTTATTGATGATACGCCCGCTCTGTCTATTTTGGAATTAAGAGCCAAATGTAGACGTCTAAAAGCTCAGCATGACATTCAGATGGTTATCATTGATTACCTTCAGCTAATGACTGGTGACGATGGTTCAGGTGTAGCTGGAAGTAGAGAGCAAGAGATTGCGGCGATATCACGTTCATTAAAAAACCTTGCAAAGGAACTTGAGGTGCCTGTTTTGGCTCTTTCTCAGTTAAGTAGAGCCGTGGAAACCCGTGGTGGAGACAAGCGTCCCCAACTGTCAGATTTAAGAGAATCTGGTTCGATAGAGCAAGATGCCGATATGGTAATGTTTTTGTATAGACCAGAGTATTACAAAATTACCGAAGATGAACTTGGTAATTCTACTGAGGGTATGGGTGAGGTTATTATAGCCAAAAACCGTGCAGGTACTATAGAAAATATCAAACTTCAGTTTATTGGTAAATACACCAAGTTTGCCGATTTGGGTAGTCATACAAATTATGAAGCTAAAAACCCAAATGCTTCCTTCCAAAACTTTTCTGCTAATACAGGTTTTAGCCATTTTGAAAATCAAAATGTAGACCCTGGATTTAAAACTTTTAGTAGCAAAGCCAATCCAGAGTCTCCCAAACCGAAAGAAGACGATACTGAGGAGTATCCATTCTAATTAAACATTAAAGTTTTTCAAAATCCAGCCCCCTCCTATTACATCGTTTCCTTCATAGAAAACCGATGCTTGCCCTGGTGCGATGGCTGAAACTGACTCGTCAAATATTATTTCAATTTTATCCGGCCCAATTTGCTTCACCATAGATGAAGTGCCGGGGTCTTTGTATCTAACTTTGGTTACTGCCGAAATTCCCATTTCGGGTATCGACGCGTATTTTTGTAAATTAAGTTTTCCTACATGCATGGCGTTTTTCATTAAGTAGGCTTCTGTACCTAAAATTACCTCATTGGTGTCTTTTCTAATTTCTGTAACAAAAACTGGATAGCCAAGAGCAATACCCAAGCCTTTACGCTGGCCAATGGTATAAAAAGGATAACCTTCGTGTTTTCCAACTATTTGACCATTTTCAAGAACAAAATTGCCGCCTTTTACTCTTTCTTCAAGACCATCCACTCTTCTTTTTAGGAAACCTCGGTAATCATTATCGGGTACAAAACAGATTTCGTATGATTCAGATTTGTTTACTAAATCATAGAATCCTCGCTCTACCGCCATTTCTCTGATTTCAGCCTTTGTCAAATCCCCCAGTGGTAATAAAGTCCTCGAAAGGCTCTCTTGGGAAACTCCCCAAAGCACATAGCTTTGGTCTTTTGTAGTGTCTTTTCCTTTAGATATAATGTGTCTGCCGTTTTCTTCTCTAATTTTGGCGTAGTGACCTGTTGCTATAAAATCACAATCTAGGTTATCTGCTCTCCTCAAAAGTGCATCCCATTTGATGTGTGTGTTACATAATACACATGGGTTTGGGGTTCGGCCTTCTAGGTATTCTCCTGTGAAGTGATCGATCACATAATCGCCAAACTCTGACCTGATATCTAATATATAATGTGGGAAGCCTAAATCAACCGCAATATTTCTAGCGTCGTTTATCGAGTCTAGACTGCAGCAGCCTGTTTCTTTTTTATTTCCTCCTGACGAGGCGTAGTCCCATGTTTTCATGGTCATACCTATTACTTCGTATCCTTCTTCGTGTAGCAATACCGCTGCAAGTGAGCTGTCTATACCGCCGCTCATAGCTACTAAAACTCTTCCTTTTTTACTCATTTCGTCACTGCAAGGGTTCAAGGCCCTTCGTTTAATATTTAAAAATTTTTACAAAAATAGCTAACAATGGTAACTATCTTTTGGTTCTTGGTTATTTTTACGAAAAAAAAGAATTTATGCTTTCTAAAAAAGTACTAGTAAAAAGTATTACAAATTTGTCTGAGGCGAGATATTGTGCAGGAATGATGGTGGATTTTATCTCATTTGATTTTAATCCTGACAGTGAGGCTTTTGTTAAAAAAGAACATTTTGAAGAAATAAGAAATTGGTTAAGTGGTGTAAAAATCTTAGGTTTATTTGATAGTCTAGATGCTGCAGAAGTGCAAAACCTTATAGAAGAGAAGAGTCTCGATGGTTTTATTTTTCAAGATTTTCAAGAAGGTCTGATTTCGCAAGTAGAGGCAGATATAAAGATGTTTGAAATTAAACTCTCCGAAATTTCGGATAAGTCGGTCTCGGGAGTAGACAACATAATTGTGTATTCGGACCAAAAAATAGAAAAATTGCCGGAGTTGCATCCTAATATATTGGTTGGTTATGATTTTGACAATTTAGACGCTTTCATTAATTCCGAAATTGGTTTCGCTTTTTATGGCAGCAAAGAGCTTAGACCCGGATTTAGCACTTACGATGAGCTTATGGATTGTTTAGAAAAGTTAGATGATTGATAATCTAACATTTTTTAACATTTAAATTCGAAGTATTCATCCGCATTTATTTCCATTCATGTAGTTTGCATAACATAGTACTTCATAATAATATAGTTTTGAATCAAAATAAAGCTATTATTAAAATGAATAAAAGAATGTATCGAATCAAAGATGAAAATCGCATGTTGGGGGGTGTTTGTAGTGGATTTGCCCAATATTTAAATGTAGATGTAACACTGGTAAGGATAGCAAGTGTTGTATTATTTTTTACTCCTATCCCTGTTTTTTTTATTTATCTAATTTTATGGGCTGTTTTGCCCGTAACTTATAGTTCTTTAGTCACAGAGTTTTCAAATTCAGAATATCAAACAGCAAATCAAAATTTTAAACCAATTAATAATATGAGCAACCACAATAGAAACGGAAATATGATAGGAGGACTTATTCTTATCATTTTGGGAGCAATCTTCTCTTTTAAGACGTTTTTTGATATAAATCTTTTCTCTTATATGAAAAACCTTTGGCCTTTGATTTTAATAGGTTTGGGTGTTTGGATTATTATAAAAGATAAAGACGATGATCTTAATGGAGGTAACTCGGATGTGAAGAATCCAACGGGTACCAATTATTAATCTTTAATAAAAGAGAATTATGAGAAATAGAGGTAACGTTTTTGGTGGGGCCATTTTGGTGGTCCTTGGAATAATATTTTTGGGTGTATCAAACGATTGGTTCGATATCGACTTTTCGATGAGGGAAATTGCCAAATATTGGCCCGTAATGATAATTTTGGCTGGGGTGGCTGTTCTTTTTAATGAAAGAAAAACGATTTACAATCCTACAACTGCACTTTTAGTGGCGTTTGCGATACCGATGGGTATTTATCATGCATCTAATAAAGCCATTGATGAGTTTAAAGATGATGTAAATGAAGATTTGAATTTTGAATGGAATGACGATTCTGACGATGACGAAAGCTACAGTAGCTCGAGTGATTCTTCAAGTCGTGGAAATTTCGAACAGAATTTTCAGGTTGATTACAATTCAGCTGTAAAAGAAGCAAGATTAGAAATAGGTGGTGGTGCTGCTGAGTTTCACTTAGACGAAGCTGACGCTGCTCATGTTTTCCAAGCTGATACCAAGATTTTTGGAAATAGTTTTAAACTTGAAGATGAAGTAAAAGACGATGTTCATGAGATCAATTTTAATATGCGTTCTAAAAATAATTCGAGTATTAAAATGGCCAAAGGAAAAGGGAATGACGTTTATTTAAAACTAAACAAGAAGCCAATTTGGGACTTGGAACTTAAAATAGGTGCAGGTAACTTGGATTTTGACTTAAGCGATTACAAAGTAAAAAATCTAGAAGTAAAAACTGGAGCCGCTGAGATCGACCTTAAAGTTGGTTCTCTTGTAAAAGAAACGGCTATTGATGTAGAAAGTGGCGTTGCCAAAATCAAAATTAAAGTACCAAAGTCAAGTGCATGTGAAATAGTTCTTGATGGAGCCTTAAACGCTAAAGACTTTAATGGTTTTGATAAACAAAGCTCAGGAAGGTATAAATCAGATAATTTTGATACGGCTACTAACAAAATCACCATCAAAATAAAAAGCGGCCTTTCGGCAGTGACTGTTGACAGATATTAATTAGACTATAGAAGTTTAGTTTTAAAAGATTGACTTTAGAAATAAGGTCAATCTTTGTATTTTAAGGCCTTTACAGGATTGATTTTTTGAATAAACCACGTAGGAATAATCAATACTAAAAGCACGGCCATGAATATTCCGATATTGATTAAAACCGCAACTTTAAAATCCCATTCAATGGGCACAAAGCTCATGTAATAGTTAGCGGCATCTAATTTTATAAAATGAAATTTGGCTTGTAAAAAACAAAGTCCAAAACCAATAATATTTCCCCATATCATGCCTCTAATGATTATTTTGGAGCCATTTATCAAGAATATGTTTTGAATTTTACGGTTACTAGTTCCGATAGATTTTAAAAGACCAACCATAGGTGTTCTTTCCATAATCATAATCAGTAACACAGAAATCATGTTAAATGCAGCTACCACCAAAATAAGCACGATAACCATCAAAATATTTCGATCTAAGAGGTTAAACCAATCGAAAAACTGCGGTAATATTTCCGTGATTTTCAAAACTTGAAATTCTACCGGAATCTGATCCAAAAGCTGTTCTTTTAAAATGTCCAATTTACTTAAGTCATTTATAAAAACTTCCAAATGACCGTATTGTCCTTCGTTCCAGCCGTTTATTTTTTGAATTAATTTCAAATCGCCCAAAACATAAACTTGGTCAAGTTCCTCTACATTGGTGTCATAAATACCCACAATTTTTAGTTTTCTAGCTCTAGGTGGATCTTGAATAAAATATACCAAAAGGTCATCGTTGAGTTTTAGGTTTAAATCTTTTTTGATTTTTTCACTTATAATTACCTCGTTTTTTATCTCATCTTTATCGAGATTAAGTTTTCTGCCAGCTATAATATTGGTTTCAAATTCGCTCCAATCGTAATTTTCATCAACTCCTTTGAGCACTACTCCCGATATTTCTTCTTCTGATTTTAAGATTATAGATTTTTGCCCTACCTTATTTATAGATTTAATTTCTGGGTTATTCTCTATTTTTTTTAAAAACGGCAAATTATTAGGCATGCTCGCTTCTTCAAACGAACGATTAAGTGTAATTTTGCTTATCTGAATGTGTGATGAAATACCAAAGAGCTTTTGCTTTATGGTATTTTTGAACCCAAACAAAACAAAAAATGAAATAAGTAGCACAGAAATAGAAATAGCAATACTTGCTACTCCAATTTTGATTATTAGTGAAGAGAATGTTTGGTTCTTGGTGTTCTTAATTTTTTCAGCTAAAAAAAAAGTTATATTCATATGAAATTGGCAATTTTAGGCTTTCTACTTGTCTCTTGTAGTTTTTCTACAAAAAGATTGACTGAAGAAAAGCCGAATGCAGATACAAAGGTAATTGTTGGGGCCGAAAACCTTAGCGAATATTTGGATTTGATATCAAATAAAAAAGTGGGCTTGGTGGTTAATCATACTTCTATGACTAAAAAAGGTCATTTGGTTGATTTTTTGCACAATAAAAAGATAAATATAGAGGCTATTTTTGCTCCTGAGCATGGCTTTAGGGGCGAAGCAAGTGCAGGAGATTTGATTTCTAATTCGAAAGATAAAAATACGGGAGCTCCTATTTACTCACTTTATGGGAAAAATAAAAAACCAACTCAAAGTCAACTTAAAGGGCTTGATGTGGTAGTTTTTGATATTCAAGACGTAGGAGTCAGGTTTTATACCTACATAAGTACTTTGTTTTATGTGCAACAAGCTTGTGCCGAGAACGGAATCAAACTTATAGTCTTAGATCGCCCAAATCCCAACGGACATTATGTGGCCGGTCCAGTTTTAGACATGGCATATACTTCTTTTGTGGGCATTGCTCCTATTCCTGTAGTTTATGGCCTTACTATTGGTGAACTTGCAGGGCTTTATAACGGCGAAGGTTATCTTGGAAAAGAGCTTATTTGTGACTTGACTGTTATTAAAAATAAGAACTACAAACACAAAACCCCTTATGATTTACCAATAAAACCTTCGCCCAATCTCCCAAACTATACTTCTATTTTGCTGTATCCGAGTCTGTGTTTGATGGAGCCAACTCAAATTAGTGTGGGAAGGGGTACCGACAAGCAGTTTCAAATTTTAGGTGGGCCAGATTCACATTTGGGAGAATTTTTGTTTACACCTAAAGATATGCCGGGTGCCGAAAATCCCGTTAATGAAGGTAAATTGTGTTATGGTGATGATTATAGTCAAGTAGATGCCTATCAAAAACCATTTAGTTTAGAGTTTATTTGTAAGTTTTATCATAATTTTACGGATCAATCTACTTTTTTTACAAACAAGAAGTTTTTTAACCTATTGATTGGTAACGATTGGGTAATAAAAGATATAGAAGCTGGGTTGTCAGCAAATGAGATTGAGAAAAAATGGCAGGCAGATTTAGAGAAATTTAAAATAACGAGAAAGAAATATTTACTATACGAATAACAAATTATGACCGAAGAAATTCTAATTATAGATTTTGGATCACAATATACGCAACTGATTGCGAGAAGAGTGAGAGAACTTAATGTGTATTGTGAGATCCATCCTTTTCACAATGTACCCGAAATAGGAGAAAACATAAAAGGGGTGATTTTGTCAGGAAGTCCGTGTTCTGTAAGAGATGAAGACTCACCAAACATTGATATGTCGGCTTTTAGAGGTAAAATTCCGGTTTTAGGTATTTGTTACGGAGCACAGTTATTAGCTAGCAAAAACGGTGGTGAAGTAAAAGCTTCCAATACTAGGGAATACGGTAGAGCTAAATTAGCTGAATTTGACAAAGAAAATCCATTGTTTAAAGATGTGGTTTTAAATTCTCAGGTGTGGATGTCTCACGGAGATACCATCACCCAAATGCCTACAAATTCCAAAATTACGGCGAGTACAAGCTCAGTAAAAGTAGCTGGGTTTTCATTTGAAAACGAGCCTACTCATGCTATTCAGTTTCACCCTGAGGTAACACACTCAGACGAAGGAGTTAAAATCCTTAAGAATTTTGTGGTTGGCATTTGTGGATGTTCGCAAACTTACACTGCAGAATCTTTCGTGGAATCTAGTGTAGCTGAGCTAAAAGCACAATTAGGTGATGATAAGGTAGTCTTGGGCCTATCGGGTGGAGTAGATTCATCAGTAGCTGCAATGTTGATTCACAAGGCAATCGGTAAAAACTTGTATTGTATTTTTGTTGATAATGGTTTATTGAGAAAAGATGAGTTTGAGGATGTTTTGGAATCTTATAAAGGTCTTGGTCTTAATGTAACTGGAGTTAACGCAAAGCAGCGTTTTTACGATGCTCTTAAAGGGTTAAGCGATCCTGAACTAAAGAGAAAGGCAATAGGGAAAACTTTCATTGAGGTTTTTGATGATGAGGCCCATAAAATTCAGGATGTAAAATGGTTAGCTCAAGGTACTATTTATCCTGATATTATTGAGTCAGTTTCGGTAAAAGGACCATCTGTGACTATCAAGTCGCACCACAATGTGGGTGGTTTGCCTGACTATATGAAGCTAAAAATTGTAGAGCCGCTAAAATTATTATTTAAAGACGGTGTTAGAATAGTGGGTGCTTCATTGGATATGCCCCAAAACATTTTATCAAGACACCCATTCCCTGGTCCAGGTTTGGGAATCAGAATTTTGGGAGATGTAACGCCTGAGAAAGTATCAATTCTACAAGAAGTAGATGCAATTTTTATCAATGGCTTAAAAGAACATGGTCTATATGACGATACTTGGCAAGCGGGTGCCATGTTGCTTCCTGTACAAAGTGTTGGAGTTATGGGCGATGAAAGAACTTATGAGTCTGTAGTGGCTTTAAGGGCGGTTACCAGTGTTGATGGAATGACAGCAGACTGGGCACACTTACCGTATGAGTTTTTAGGAGAAATTTCTAACAGAATAATTAACAAAGTAAAAGGTGTAAATAGAGTGGTTTATGACATCAGCTCAAAGCCACCTGCAACTATTGAGTGGGAATAAAACCTCATTTTCAGACATAAAAAAAGGATAATCGTAAGATTGTCCTTTTTTTGATTATTGCTATTCTAAATAGTATTTAGTTCGGATTAATACTTCCTTCAAACGATATTTTAGGTCTTTGTTGGTTATTGTTATTAGAAGGACTTGTTTCTTTTTCGTTAATTTTTTGCTTGTGATATTTTAGTCTTCTAATCTCTAAATTATATGAAACACCTAGGTAAACTAAAAATAAGCATATTAAAGAAAAACTAAGTTCTGTATTTGTAAAATAGGATCTAAGGAAATATGTAAATGAGGTAAGTATAACAGTGGTACAAATCATAATTATTGAGGTACCAATATGTGATAAGCCATTGTCAACCATAAGATGATGTAAGTGAAGTCTGTCTGCTTTAAATGGAGATTTTCCTTTTAATATACGCAAGCCAAAAACCCTTAGTGTATCAAAAATAGGCACGGACAGAAGTACAATTGCAATAACTGGAGCGTTTTTGTAAACTGAGTTAGGGTTTTGGTTGTAGACATTGAATTGTACAAATTGAATTGCCAAAACCGATATAATATAACCGACAATTAGAGAACCAGTATCACCCATAAATATTTTATTGGTGGGTGAAAAATTATATCTTAAAAAACCAACCAAAGATGCTGAAAGAGATAAACCTAGACATGCAAGAGACCATTGGTCATTCATGGCAAACCAAAGGCCAAAGCCTCCACTTGCAATCATTCCGATACCACCAGATAAACCATCGATACCATCGATAAGATTAAATGAGTTGATTAATGCGACAAAAAGGAAGATTGTAAATAGTATACTTATCAAATATGGTAATTCATGAACACCAAATATTCCAAAGAAGCTTGTAATTCTAAGGTCACTCCCAACTACTACAAGTACAGCAACTAAAACTTCAGATGCTAATTTTTTAAATGGGGCCAAAGCGAACATATCATCTTTGATGCCAAGAAAAAACAAAACCATAAGACCAAGGAAAACTTTGTGAAGGAGGAAGCCCTCATCAAAAAAGTTCCACATCATATAGCCAATCAAAGTTCCTGCAAATATTGCTACCCCACCAAATGTAGGTGTAGGTGTTTCGTGTGAAGACCTCTTTATGGGGTCCACCATTAATCCTTTCAGGTTGCAAATGTTAATAATTACAGGGATTGATCTCCAAGTAACTAAAAGTGCAAAAACCATTGATATAAGAATTTGAATACTTTTTTCTCCTACCAGGTTTTCGAATATTAAATTCATAAGTGTTTGAAGATTAATATATTTATCAAATATAAGCTCATTTAGATAATTCTAAAAACATTTTTTTAGAATATGAAGCTTTAATTTATTTAAAGGTTGTTTTTAATCGATTATTCGTTTTTTTATCAAAATCGCGGGATTCCCTTGGTATATTCCAGCGGTTTCCATGTCTTTTGTTGCTATACTGCCAACAGTCAGAATTGCATTTTCTCCAACAGTTACACCTGGACAAACCACTGTCTTGGCTCCAATCCAAGCTCCTTGTTTTATATATATTTCTGCAGGCATTAAATCGAAACTCGTTTTGCGGTAGTTATGATTGCCAGTAAGAAGCATCGCTTCTTGAGAAATACAAACATTGGATTCTAACGTTACCATTACAAAGTTATCTATCCATACTTTTTCTCCTACCCAAACGTAATCCTTTATTTCAAGAAACCACGGATATTTTATATTTACTTTTGGTTTAATCATAATTCCTTTACCTATTTTCCCTCCAAAAAGCCTTAAAATGGTTAATTTTAACGATACCGGTATTGGTAAATAGGTATTTAGAAATATTCTTCCAACAATAAACCAAAGTAAGAGTTTTACTTTATTTCCAGGATAATACCAATCTGTGTTAAAATTTTTAAAATCTACGGTCTTCATTTTTTAGCTTTGATTCAATCTTGAAATAAGTTCTGTACTTTTTGATCTTCCTTCTTCTAGTCTTGGTTTTAGGAATCGCTTCGTTGCTTCAAAATGCTTTTCATAGGCCCGCATGTCTCCAAGCTCCAATATGTTTGTCCATTCGTGAACCGCCGTATGAAACGCCAAGTCATCTTTCAATATTGACTTGTCTTTGAGGGCCGTGGTTATGGTTTCGTTCAATAACTCTTCATTTAAAAACAAATATTCTGCCAAACCTACACGCAGCTTAAACGGTGGCGTTTGACACACCATATTATTATACGGATTAGTTTTTAGATTCGCCCATGTGCATACCATTGCAAGTAAACTCAAGTGTGAGTTCGGTTTATGGTCATCGTCTGGATTTAGAGTATATTCATCCATAATTTCATCACTGAGCATTAGTTTTGAACTGTGATCTTTAAAAACTACATCCCTAGCTCGTAATATTTTTGAAATAAAACGCTCTCTATTTTCTGAAATCATCAGTCCGAAAAGCTCATTCTCTATTTCGGCATATTTTCTAACATCAGATTTTGCGAAGGGATTATGAAATGCTAAACCTGCATAAACGTGAGCTTTGTAGCTATAAATTCGCAAAGTCATCAACATTTTGATATTATCAATTCCGTTAACTTTTTGCGTGTTTTCCCAAGGATAAACCTTCCTGTGCATGAAAGCCGTTCCTATACTTTCGAAACCCACATGGGTAACTACTTGTATGTCCGCCATCATTTTATCGTGGGTGTCGGCGTTTTCTAGAATTTCTATTTTGGAACCAATTTGGGCTAAAATTTCAATTGCTACATCAAAAGCTTCTTTAGATGCTCTGTGATTAAATACTGCCATTGTTTGTCCCACGGGATTTACATTGGGACCAAATAAAGCATGTGAGCCTACTATTTGAGTGTCATTAGGAAGGTATTTTTCAAAAGCTCTAATTTCGGGATTTTTTACTGAGGTTTGCCCCGTAACTATTGCACCAAACTTAGTAGCATGCCCAGCAGATTTTACCACATTGTCAATATTTTCGGCCTCTACTGCATAAAGAATAAAGTCACATAATCGCGAAACATCTTCGGCATTATCAAGATAGGTGATGTTTATTTCGGCTAATTCTGATTTGATACTCACCATATTCTGGGGCAAGTCGCATCCATAAACATCAAAACCGCTGCCTGACCATCTTTTGGCAAACATTTTTCCCATGTCTCCTAGGCCAATAATCCCTATTTTCATTAATTCTACTTTTAAATGAGCTACCTATGCAAAAATACATTAAAATAGCTTTATAATAAAAAAGGCTCTGTGTAAACATTTACACAGAGCCTTTAAAAACTTTAAAATAACTTTACTTTATTCCGTATTTGCTATTGTATTTTTCTGCTAAACGCTTCTGTTTATCGTCAAGATTTACTTCAGCACCATTGATAAATGCTTGTTCAACTTTCGACGTACGCATGTCTAGGATGTCACCGGTTGAAATTATAAAAGTGGCATTTTTGCCTTTTTCAAGTGACCCAACCATTTTATCAATTCCCAATATTTTCGCATTGTTTAATGTAATCATTTTTAAAGCTTCTGCTTTGGTTAAGCCATGTCCAGCGGCATTTCCAGCTACATATGGCAAGTTACGCGTTCTCCAATACGATTCGTTGTAATACATACCCACCAATATACCTTTGGCAAATAGCTTAGCAGGAAGTTTGTAGGCTTCCCATACATCAGCATCCACACTTTCAGGAATCCTGTGTGTAGTAGGTAATAAAACAGGAATATTACTTTCTTTTAGCATATTAAGTGCAATTTCTGAACTAACCTCTCCTACTATTACCGGATACTTTATTTCAAATTTCTTGCAAAAACTTATTGCGTCCAGAACTTCTTTTTCTCCACCTACATTAATATATAGCCTGGTAGTGCTCGTAAATACATCTGCCAAAGCCGAAAACTTCAAATTGTCGAAGTCTTTTGGGTTACTTTGGTAGTTTTTAGCTTGGGTAAAAAACGTATTCAACTCTTCTATTTCAGGAGCATACTTTTCATTCTTCTTACGTTCTCTAGTAAATGTTTCCATATTAAAACTGTTTGCCATTTTAGCTGGCCAGTTTAACCACACTCCATCGTCTGCCTTCAATACGGCATCTTCCCAGTTCCAACCGTCTAGGTTCATAACAGACGAACGCCCCGGAATAGTACCTCCTTCTGGTGTAACTTGTGTTATTAAAACTCCGTTACCTCTTACCGTAGGAATTACCTCAGAGTCCGTGTTATAGGCTATCAAAGCTCTCACATTAGGGTTGAATTTCCCAATTTCTTGATAGTCTTGCGTAGTTCTTACCGCCGCTATTTCGTTAAGACCCAATTGATTATTTGGTGAAATGATACCTGGGTAGATATGCTTTCCTTTCACATCAACTATTATAGCGTTTGGATATTTACTGATTAGATCGGTAGACCCGATATCTAAAATTTTGCCTTTTTCAACTACTAATATCCCGTTTTTAATTACTTCTCCGGTTCCCGTATATATTTCGCTGTTGATAAAAGCGGTCTGATTTTTCATTTGAACACCTACTGCTGGGTTTTGAGCAAATAACCCCAGAGAAGACAAGAACAAACAAACAGACGATATTGAGATTATATTTAATTTCATATTCTTCTTCTTTAAATTCAATAATTATTTACCTTCAGTATTGTAGTTAGAAAAGTCCATTAACTCATATAACTCTACTGACATGCCACCAAACTCAAGCATACTGTCACAATGTACATGTGCTGGTTTTTTTCTTGTGTTTGGCTTTGCAGTTGGTGCTCCACTAGTTTTAGAAGCCAAAGCTTTTTGAGTTAATCTGTTTTTCTCAGCGTTTAACTCTTCCATTTTTTTGTCTTCTTTTGCCATGTCAAAATATACAGCACCGTCGATAATTGTTTTTTCTGGTTTTGCATAAATAGAAAGCGGATTATCTGTCCAAAGTACTAAGTCAGCATCCATTCCTTTTTTGATAGTTCCAAGTCTGTCATCTAAATGAAGCATTTTAGCCGGGTTTAAAGTAACTGTTTTCCAAGCCTCTTCTTCTGAAAGTCCACCATAGAGTATAGTTTTAGCTGCTTCTTGGTTAAGTCTTCTGGCCATTTCGGCATCATCCGAGTTTATGGCTACGTTTACACCTACTTTTGACATAATAGCGGCATTGTAAGGAATTGCCTCTTTAACTTCCATTTTGTATGCCCACCAGTCAGAGAATGTCGACGCGTTTACGCCTCTTTCTTTCATTTTATCTGCCACTTTATATCCTTCTAATATGTGCGTTAAAGTGTTTACTTTAAAGCCTAGTGAGTCTGCTAATTTAAGCAACATGTTGATTTCAGACTGTACGTATGAGTGACAGGTAATGTTTCTATTGCCGTCTAAAATCTCAACTAAAGTTTCAAGTTCAAGGTCTTTTCTAGGAACTTCTAAGCCAGTTTTAATTTTTTTGGAATTGTAATCAGCCCATGTTTTTTTGTAGTTAATTGCTCTTACAAAAGCATCTTGAATCACCTGCTCTACTCCCATTCTTGTGCTTGGGTATCTGTTTGGAGCTTGTGGCGAGTTTCCTCTTTTTACGTTTTCTCCAAGTGCAAATTTGATAAACTTAGGCGAATTTGGGATAATTAGCTTGTTTGCGTTTTCTCCCCACTTAAGTTTAATAATGGCAGATTGACCACCGATACAGTCAGCCGAACCGTGAAGAAGTTGCGAGGTAGTTACTCCACCTGCTAGTTGGCGATAAATATCAGTATCTTCAGAATCAATTACGTCTTCTTGTCTTACTTCAGAACTTACAGATTCTACTTCATTTATAGAAAACAAAGCGATGTGACTGTGCTCGTCAATAATTCCATTTGTAAGGTGTTTGTTGGTTCCGTCTATAACTTCTACACCAGCAGCTGCACTTAAGTTTTTACCTACTGCGTCTATTTTTCCGTTTTTGATTAACACATCTCCTACTATTCTTCCGTCTTTATCATTTGTCCAGATAGTTGCGTTTTTGATCAACATATCTTTCGACTTTGGTAGAGATTCGTTTCCAAAAGCTACGAAAGGATATATAACGTTTCCGATTTTTTCTGGTTTTTCTGTTTTGGCAGAATCAGCCTTCGCGGCATCGGCTCCTATGGTTTTTACTGCGGTCCAAACTAAATCAGCACCTTTGTCAGTTTTTCCTTCTCCTGATACTTTTCCATCTGTAGAATATCCAGTTAATCTAAAAATACCTTCGTCTTTTGGATTTCTTTTAAATGTCAGATTTAAAAAATCACGGTCTCTTTTGGTAGTAACCTTAATTTTAACAGAATCTGATTCTATAATTTCAATATTTGGCTTATCATTTTCACCTGTTATTTCCATTTTTAGGCTTTCAGTACCCAATGCTAGGCTATATGTACCGTTAATTTCGCTTAAGCTTTCGTCAGTGATTACATATTTTTGACCTTGTACCCAGTTTTCTAAAATTTTACTTTTTTCAGCAAATACATCATCTGAAGTAACTAAAAAGTTAGCGTATAGTCCTGTTTTAAGACTACCCACTTGATTGTCAATTTTAAGGGCCTTCGCCGGATTGCTTGTTAAAGCAGCCAAAGCGGCTTCTTTAGTCAAACCTAATTTAATGGCTTTTTTGATGTTTGTTAAAAATGTGGTTTTATCAACCAAGTCAGCCGTAGTAATAGAGAAGCTAACGCCATTTGAAGCCAAAGCTCCTAAGTTAGTTGGAGCCATTTCCCAGTGTTTAAGAGTTTCTAACGTTACCTCTTCTGCGTCCATAGGATCGTCTAGGTCTGGTGTTTTAGGGAAGTTTACCGGTACAATAAGGTGAGCACCTAAGGCTTTTACTTCACTTATTCTTTGGTATTCGTCACCACCTGTTTTTAAAATATATTTGGTATTAAACTCTGACCCAATTTTATCAGCTCTTAATAGATCAGCAAAACTATTTCCATCAAAAATAGAAGGAAAAGCTAAATTTTTTGCAAATGATTCAAGTGAAAGGTTTCTTTCTTTCGAGCTTCCGCCTTTTGTATACCAATCAGCATCGTAGTAAGTTTGTCTCAAAAGTGCCACACTGCCCATCAATGAAACTGGGTAACTTTGTGCAGATGATCCTTTTGAAAATGAATAATGACTAGAGACATCGCTTTTTAACAATGAAAGTTGATCTTGCGTGTCTTGTAATGAAAGTAAAGCAGAGGTTCCTCTAACGATACCATCTTGAGCGTGAGAAACTACAGCTCCAAAGCCCAGTTTTCTTAATTCACCTGCTTTTTTCGCATCTCCTACAAAGATTTCTGCGGCTTTCACTTCGGGCTTAAGTGCCTGATTCCAAGCGTAAGCTCCTTTTTTCTCTGATTCAAAGACCATGTCATAGTAACTTCTTCTACCTGCTCTTTTGATTTCAGGCATTCCATAGTCTGAATAGGCATCTACAAAAGAAGGGAATACATGTTTACCGCTTAAATCAACAACAAAAGCTGATTTAGGATAAGAAAAGTCTTTGCCTACTTTCTCAATTTTGTCATTTTTGAGTAGCATCCAGCCATTGGTTATGATGGTGGTTGCGTCAACATGAAGGGTGGCATTTTTTATTAAAATGTATTCAGATCTTTGGTCTGCAACTCCATTTGGATGGAAAGTAGCTTGTCCAAAAACTGCCATTGAAGAAAAATACCAAAAAAACAGAATCGGTACGATTTTTTTCATAAAAACTAGTTTAGTTGATTAATTAATAAAAATATATAAATCGGCTATTAAACAGAAATTTATGTTCGTTTTTCGATGAAAATATCGATGTAATGTCAATATTTGAGGATATACCAATTCTGACTCCCTTAAATAAGAAAAAGTAGTTTTAAACAAAAGGTTAAAATATTAGAAAGCCATTGTCAGAGAAAATTACTAGTTTTGAGAAAAAAAACATATTTAATGAAACCAACATTATTGATTTTAGCTGCTGGAATGGGCAGTAGGTATGGCGGAATAAAGCAATTAGATAGCTTCGGGCCAAATGGCGAAACCATTATAGATTATTCTCTTTTTGATGCTATTAGGGCTGATTTTGGAAAAATAGTTTTTATTATCAGAGAAGAATTACGAGCTGATTTTGAGAGCACTTTTGGAGCTAAATTAAAAGGGAAAATAGATTACGAATACGCAATACAAGGAAATGCATCATATGTACCTACTGAGCTAGGAACAATAGAAAGAGCAAAACCTTGGGGCACAGGTCACGCGGTTTTGTGTGCGTGGGATGCCACCAAAACACCTTTCGCGGTTATCAATGCCGATGACTTTTATGGTTTTGAGGCGTTTAAAACCATGTCAGATTTTTTAAGTTCAAATACCGATGAAACCGTACATGGTATGATTGGGTATCAAATTAAAAATACACTTTCTGAAAATGGTTCTGTGTCTAGAGGGGTTTGTGTAACCGACGAAAATGGGTTCTTAGAAATTGTTACTGAGAGAACACAAATTGTGAGACAAGAAGACGGAAAGATTGTTTTCCTAGACAATGGTGAGCCTGAAGTTTTGGGAGAAAATACGCCTGTATCAATGAATTTCTGGGGTTTTATGCCAAGTGTTTTTCCAGAAATTAAAACCCTATTTGAGGCATACGCAAAGGAAAACTTTAATATTCCGAAAGCGGAATTTTATATACCTAAAGTAATCAGTCATTTGATTGAAACCGAACAAGGGAAATGCAAGGTTTTTGAAAGTGCTTCTGACTGGTTTGGAGTTACCTATCCGGAAGATAAAGAGTTAGTGAAAGATGCACTAAGTAAATTGATAGAAAAAGGAAAGTATCCTTCGAAGTTGTGGTAAAGAAAATAGGCCTGAGCAGAAACTCAGGCCTATTTTGTTATTTAGCTTTTATAGATTCAATTATTTCTAATTGGTCAATAACTTGTTCTATTTTTATGATAGGTTCTGTGCCGTTGATAATTACGCTAGCAAAGTCTTCAAACAAATACCCCCAGTTTCCTGCAAAGGTTTCTATTTTTCCCTCCATTTCTAAACCTGCCAAATTAGTTTTTACTGTTCCGTTATTTGCTTTCGGTTCTACTCCGAAGCCGCTCATGTGAGGCCAATAGCCACTCACCAAGTGATCTTCTTGAACATCCATTCCGTATTTGGTAAAACTGCCTATCGTGCCGTTTATTACGTATTTAGGTCCTTGGTCTTTTACCATTAGACTAGACTTTAGGGTAACTTTTAGTTTGCCGTAGTCTAATCGTAAATCAAAGGCATCGTCTATTTCTGAATTTTCTCTTTGAGTAAATACTTCTCCTGTTACACTTTGTGGTTTTCCAAAAAGGTAAATGCTTTGGTCTATTAAGTGAGCTCCGAGGTCATATAAAATTCCGTTGGCAGGTGTTGCTGCTTCTTTCCATTTTTTAGGATTCAAAATTGGCTTGTATCTATCAAAGTGAGCTTCAAAACTCAATATTTCACCCAGCATACCAGACTCTATCACTCTTTTGACAGTCATTAGATCACTGTCAAATCTTCTGTTATGAAAAACATACAATACCTTATTTTTAGCTTTTGCTAGGTCCAATAACTCTTTAGCTTCTGCAGCTGTAGCAGTCATAGGTTTCTCTAATAAAACATGTTTGCCAGCATTGAGTGCTTTTTTTGCATAGTCATAATGTGTATTACTAGGCGAACAAATCGAAACCACTTCTATGGTAGTGTCATCAAGCAATTCTTGAAAATCGGATGCCTTCCCTACTCCTGGAAATAACTCCTGAGGTATGGGCTGCGAAGTAATTATACTTTTTAAATTAAAGTAACTACTAATCTGAAAAAAAGGTGCTTGGAGGTATCTACCCGATAGCCCGAAACCAACTAATCCTACATTTAACATATTTATATACTTTTGGTTGAATTTAAATTTACAATCGCATTTTTAATATAAAGTACCAGAAAAGCGAATTTATAGTTCTACTAAAATCTGATTTTTTAATATATCCTCCATGGTTTCCCTTGCTCTAACAAGGTGTACTTTTTCTTTGTAAATAAGAACTTCAGCAGGTTTGAATCTACTGTTATAGTTTGAAGCCATAGTAAAGCCATAAGCTCCTGCGTTTAAAAAACAAAATACGTCGCCTTGGTCGGCCGAAGGCATCATTCTGTTTTTTGCAAAATCATCTGTCTCACATATGTAACCCACTACATTGTATTCGGTGTCTTTGGCTTGTGTAGGTTTTGAAACGTTTATCACCTCATGATAGGCATCATACATCATCGGTCTAATCAAATGATTTAAACCTGTATTTAATCCAATTAATGTAAACGTTGGGTTTTCTTTAACCACATTAGCTTCTGCAAAAAGATATCCGCACTCACTCACTAAAAACTTGCCTGGCTCAAACCAAAGTTCAAGTTCTTTTCCATATTTGGTACAAAAAGTTTTAAACTCTTGGGTTAATATTTTTCCCAATCCGGCCATATCGGTTATGGCGTCTCCTTCTTTGTAGGAAACCTTAAAACCACCACCAAAATCCATATATTTCAAGTCTGGAAATGAAAACGCCAATTCCAGCATCACTTTTGCCGCGTCTACAAATGTTTGTCCGTCTTTTATGTCAGAACCGGTATGTTGGTGCAAGCCCACTACATCAAGGTTGTACTTATTTACCAAAGCCAAAATTTGGTCTTTCTGCTCTATGGCTATTCCAAATTTCGAATCCTTGTGACCCGTCATAATTTTGAGGTTTCCACCTCCAACTACATTCGGCCTGATTCTTAACATTACGGGAACGGTATTGCCGTATTTTTCTCCAAACTTTTCTAGGGTTGGCAAGTTGTCAATATTTACCAAAACGTCATTTTCTACACTATTTTCTATCTCATCAAAAGATACACCGCTAGAGGTAAAAGTGATTTGTTTTGGACTAAAACCTGCTTTTAGGCCAAGTTGAATCTCCTGAGGCGAAACCACGTCTAATTCTACACCCAAAGTTTTCATGAGTTTCAATACTGAAATATTGGTATTGGCTTTACACGCATACTTAATCTTCATATTTACATCCGAAAATGTACTTTTTAAGATGTTAACCTTTTCTTCTATTTTACTCCCATCATAGACATATAATGGCGTTTCAAATTCATTGCAAAGGTCTAAAACTGGGGTGTTTTGAATTACGTATTGATTATTCGCTAAGTGCATCTAAAATTTATTTTTTCGCAAAAATAGGCATTAGAATTAAATATTCTTGATATTATGAGAGCTTTAGATATTGATACTTTGATTAAAATTGTGAATTCTTAATTTTTTCCTAATATATTTTATAAAAGATTCTTGTAAATTGCCAAAAACTAACAATCAACAGATGAAATCAAATTTTAGAATTTTACTAGTATTATTTTCTTTTTTTCTTCAAAATGCTTACGCTCAGATTAAGTCAGGACCCATGCTTGGGTACTCCGATATGAAAGAGGTTTTGCTGTGGGTGCAAACTGAAAAGGCGGCAAAAGTGAAGTTTTGCTACTGGGATAAAGAAGCACCTGCAGTCAAATATTTTACAGATGAAGCATCTACTTCTAAAAATACGGCTTTTGTAACCAAACAAATAGCTGACCAAGTGCAGCCAGGAAAAAAATACGGCTATGAGGTATATGTAAATAATAAAAAAGTAGTTAGAAACTACCCAATGGAGTTCCAAACCCAAACACTTTGGCAGTTTAGAACCGACCCGCCTGCGTTTAAATTTGCAGTTGGAAGTTGCACATATACCAATGAAACAGAAGTAGACCGCCCCGGCACACCTTACGGAAAGGATATTCGTATTTTTGAAAAAATATATGACCAAAAGCCAAATTTTATGGTTTGGGGTGGCGATAATATTTATTTGAGAGAAGTAGATTGGTTTACTAAAACGGGAATCAATCATAGGTATACGCACTTTAAAAGTCAAAAAGAATTGCAACCACTTTGGGCCAATGTCCATCACTATGCCATTTGGGACGATCATGATTTCGGTCCAAATGATTCTGACAGAACATTTTGGGGCAAAAACATGACCTTAGAGTCGTTTAAGAATTTCTGGGGAAATCAAAACTATATTTTTGAGAACGAAGGAGTAACTGGTTCTTTTATGTGGGAAGATGTACAGTTTTTCTTAACTGACAATAGGTATTTCAGAGCTTCAAACAATTTGTTAGACGAAAATAAAGATTTTTTTGGCGAAAAACAGCTTAAATGGTTAATCGAGGCCTTGGCTACTTCTACCGCTCCGTTTAAATTTGTGATTGTTGGCGGGCAGGTTGTTAACCCTGCTCCAGTTTTTGAAAATATGGCCACCTTTCCAGGTGAAAGGCAAAGACTTTTAGCCGAAATTGAGAAAAATAAAATATCTGGTGTAATCTTCATTACGGGAGATCGTCATCACACTAACCTTCAAAAACTTGAAAGAGGATCAAATTATCCTTTATATGACCTAACGGTTTCGCCTTTAACTTCTTCGGCGGGTTCACCTATCAAAGAGGAATACGAGACTAAAACAATAGTTGAAGGTACGGAAGTGAACAATTCGCAGACTTTTGGTATTTTAGAAGTATCAGGCAAAAGAACTGATCGTGTACTTAAAATCAATATCATGGATGGCCAAGGAAATAAAAAATGGGACTATGAGATAAAGGCTCGCGATTTAAGAGCCAAATAAAGACCTTACATAAACTTCATCAGACAGATAAATGAATACAACCGAAAAGAAGAGAATCTATGTAGATTCGGAAATTACAAAACTAGAACGCTTAATTATACACAGTCCTGACAGTGGATTGGGTAAAGTGGTGCCTTCTAAAGCCCAAGATTGGCTATTTGAAGACATTATTCACCTTGACACTATGCGAAAAAAAGAATATGACTATTACGTAAAACTGTTGTTGTATTTTTTGGACCCAGAAAAAATTCAGAATAAAGCCGCTGCAATTAAGGCAGATACTAAAAGAGGATTTTTTAAGCCAAGTTCGCCTGATTATTTTAATTCAGACAAAGTTATTGAGTTTGAAACGCTTTTGGCAGATGTACTCAAAATGCCTGAGGTAAAACCACAGTTAGTGGCCGCAGTAAGTGCAATAGAGGAATGTTCATACGTGGAAATGAAGAAATTCATGGATTATGAAACCACCGAACTTTCCAAAATATTGATTACCGGAATGACAAACGAAGGTGAAATGTTTTTCCCTCCTATTCCAAACCTAATTTTTACGCGTGATATCGGTATCGTAATAAACGACCATATATTATTAAACAAACCCGCCAAAGCCGCTCGTTCGAGAGAATCGCTTTTGGCCAAGTATATTTTTTTCAATCACCCATTTTTTGAGGATTTAAGGGGGAAAATAATAGAAATAGAGGAAGACGAAGATCATTTTTTATTGCCAGAAGACGAGCAGAGCACACGTGTGGATACGCTAGAAGGCGGAGACGTAATGATGGTTGGTCCCGATCACCTTTTAATAGGCCTTTCTGAAAGAACGTCTGTAGAGGCTGCCAGACAGGTGATAAATAAGCTTTTTGAAAAAGACATCGTAAAAAAAGTCTCATTGGTAAAAATACCCGCCAAAAGAGACTACATGCACATAGACACTATTTTTACCCAAATAAAACGAAACGTATGGGTTTTATTAGGTTCATTGGGCAGAACTAACGAATTTGCTAATAAGGAGCTCGTTTGGGACGAATTGGGCCAAAGAATTACCCACGAGGAAATTTTGATTAAGCAGTTTTATAAAGAAGAAGGCGTTGTAAAACATCGCTCTTTTGAAAACTTAGAAAGTCTGCTCAAACATGTCTCAGAAGTTGATTTAAAATGTAAAGAACCTGTAGAGTTTATATATTCGGGTAATAATGCTTTTCCATACGGAGCTCGTGAGCAATGGACTGACTCTTGTAACCTTTTGGTAATTCAAGAGGGTGTAGCTGTTGGTTATGACAGAAATGATAAAACCATGGAGGCTTTTCAGGAAAAAGGCTTTGAAATCTATCGGGTAGAAGATATTCTAGAGCTTTTTGAAAGTGGACGCAAAGTGCCTTCTGAAATGAAAAACACCGTAATTATGTTGCCTTCGGCGGAACTTTCGAGGGCTAGAGGTGGCTCACATTGTATGAGTATGCCTATTTTGAGAAAACCTTTTTTTGAGAACTAACAACAAACCAAATATAAAACAATGCAAGAACAAGTAACTTCAAACCTAATAATGATAAGGCCAGTTCGCTTCTGCAGTAACAAGCAAACTGCGGAATCAAATGCCTTTCAAAATGATGTAAAAGTAGATGAAAACGAACTTCAAATTGCAGTTCAAACCTCATTTGATGAATTTGTGGAGCAACTAAGACTTAGAGATATTAACGTCAAAGTTTTTGAAGACACCTTAGAGCCACATACTCCGGATAGCATTTTCCCAAATAACTGGCTTTCCTTACATTTTAGCGGAAAAGCTATTTTGTACCCAATGGAGGCAGAAAATAGACGTGCTGAAAGAAGAACGGATATTTTGGATTATCTTAAAAAAGATTTTGATTTAGATGTGATTTTGGACTTTACACACTTCGAAAAAGAAGGAAAATATTTGGAAGGTACAGGCAGTTTGGTATTTGACAGAATGCACCGTGTAGCGTACGCATGTTTATCTACCAGAACAAACCAAGATGTGTTAAAAGCGTGGCAGAAACAGATGAACGGCTACGAAGTAGTTACGTTTTCGGCCAATGATAGAAACGGAGTGCCTATTTACCATACAAACGTAATGATGTGCATGGGAGAGACTTTCTGTGTGATTTGTTTGGATGCCATCACTGACTTAGACGAACGCCTTAAAGTAAAGAAAAAACTAGAAGCTACCTCAAAAGAAGTGATAGAAATCACGATGGATCAAATGGAGAATTTCGCCGGAAATATGCTTTTGGTAAAAAATGCTTCAGAAAAACGTTTTTTGATTATGTCAGAAAAAGCTCATAATTCTTTGACAAAAGCACAAATCAGAAACTTGGAAGATAAAGCTGAGATAATAGCGGTAGACCTCGGATATATAGAAACTATGGGTGGTGGCTCTGCTAGATGTATGATTGCAGAAAACCTGTTAGTAAAGAAATAAATAAATAAAATGCCCAGTGAGAAATTTCTTACTGGGCATTTTTATGTCTTTTTGTCAGATTTTCAATTCAAATTTCTCTTTTTAATCATTAAAAGAATTTGAAATTATATGAAAGTGAAATCAACGGAGCTCCAAATACCGTAAGCTTGTAAGCGTCAATAATGTTTCCGCGTGGTTTTAGGAATACCGAATACGCATTTTTTCGCCCATAAAGATTATAAATAGTAAAAGTCCAGTTTCCTTTCCAACGCTTTTTAGGATCCATCGATGGATTATAAATATTCCATGCGAAATCAAGGCGGTGGTAGTCAGGAATTCGGGCATTGTTTCTCAAAGAATAAAACGGATAAGACCTGTCTTGATACTGAATAAAGCCTTGTGGCATTGTAAATGGTCTACCGGTACTATAAGTAAAGTTAAAAGAAAAATCATGGTGTGAACCTTGGTTAATAACCACTGTGGCATTTACCGAATGTGGTCTATCGTAATTTGCTCTGTACCAATCTCCCAAATTTATTTGTTGCGAAACCGCTGGTCCCTCATTCACCATATTTAAGCTTCTGGAATACGTATAGTTTGCCCAACCGGTTAGTTCACCTTTCTTTTTCGATATCATAAACTCAAAACCATACGACCTATTTTTTCCTTGTAGAAGTTGACTCTCAGGATATTCTTGTAATAAGAAATCGGCACCCGGCTTATAGTCCACTATATTTTTAGTGAGCCTCAAATATGCCTCAACTGAGAATTCATAAATTTTTTGTTCCAACTCTTGAAAATACCCAATCGTATATAGTTTACTCACTTGTGGTTTTATGTATCCATCAGAAGTTTTCCACCTCGAAGTTGGCAAAGGTGTTGTGGTATTGGTTACAACCTGTAAATACTGCCTCATCAAATTGTACCCGATTTTTATAGATTTTTGCTCGTCTAATTGATATCTTAATCCAAATCTTGGCTCAAAACCTCCATATGAGTTCATGATTTTTTTGCCAGTTACAAACACCGTATCAATAAGTGAGATTTCGTCACGTGGCAATCCTGTAGCATATTCTCTGTATGAACCCGGTCCCAAATTCATAAAGTAAGAATATCGGACGCCCCCCGTTATCAATAGCTTTGGCCCCAGTTCTATTTCATCTTCTATATAAAGTCCAGTTTCAAGGCCGTTTTCTTTTTGGGTTTTTACCGAAGTAATGTTTGGGTTGGCTCCTGGGTCTAATTCTCCTGGGTTTATCAAATAATTTATCGCGTCGAAGCCTACTTCTAATTTGTGTTTGCCTTTAAAATAATTAAGATTGGACTTAAACTGTCTGTAGTTAACTCCTGATTTTATTTTCACTTTATTATCAGAATTTAACTCTGGCAATAGTGTTTCAGGTCTATAATTTGAGGTAATTAACTTAGTTTGAAGGTTTAAATTATTATTTATGGCATGAAACCAATTTAGGGTGTTATTAACCGTCTGGTACTGATATTGGGTATTTGTTGAGTTAATTTCGTTTATAGAACCCAACACGTCAGTTTGGAAAAAATCTTTGGAAACATAAGTAGAGAGCGTAAACGTATTTTTGTTATTGGGTTTATAGAAAATCTTAGATGAGCCATCGCCAAACTTCGCTTTTATGTTTTTGAGTTTGTCAGATGCCAAAGGAAGCAAAAAGTCATTAAAAGCTCCCCTTCCTGAAACCAAAATACCTAATTTATCTTTTATGATTGGGGTTTCTATTCTAATGCGGTTAGAAACTAGACTAATTCCACCTGACATTTTAAATTTTTCTAAGGATGGATTTGCCAAGCTTACATCTAAAACCGCAGCTGCTCTTCCCCCAAAACGTGTGGGTACATTTCCTTTGTACAAGTCAAAACTAGAAACTGCTTCAGAAGGAAATGCCGAAAACAAACCGAACATGTGGGTAGGATTAAAAATAGGTGCGTCGTCTAACAAAATCAAATTTTGGTCAGTTGCTCCTCCCCTAATATTTACGCCGTTTGCAGCTTCACCTACGCTGGTTACACCGGGTAGCATTTGTAGGCCTCTCAAAATATCTATTTCTCCCAATGCCGTCGGGATTTTACTTAAAGTTTTAATATTAAGAGAATTTACTCCTAAAATGGGTCTTTTAACCAACGCGTCGGCACCTTTGGTGCTTACTAGTACTTCTTCAAGGTCGTTTGAAACCTGTTGAAGACGAATGTTAAACACCTTGTCACTTTGACCAGAAATTACAGTTCTCCAAGGCCTATAACCTACAAATTTAATAACTATTGCCATTTCTTTTTTGGGAAAAGAGAAAGCAAACTTTCCTTTGTTATCTGTGGTGAGGTTCATTTGGCCATAGTTGACATTTATAGATGCTCCTATTAGTGGCTCGGCAGTCAATGAATCTAAAACCTGGCCAGAAATTGTTACGATATTCTGAGCGAATGCGTTAGTTGTCAATATGATAATAAAGATCCCAAGTATATATTTTTTCATTCTTTCTGTTTTTATTAAAATATCAATAATTAAAACCTCCAGCCTTCAGGCATTACGGGAGTGCGAGTTTCAGATTTTACACAAATTGCTCTTGGAGGCCTATTCGGGTCATCACCCGCTGGCTCGGGATTTACTAATCTACCTCCGTAAAATCCGAGTGGGGTAAATCCAATAGCATCTGTTCTATTTACCCACAGTCTTTTTGTTTTAGCGTTTCCTACTCTAAAGTATCCTCCCACACTTTCATATTTATCGTTTATGTTGGTAATGTTCCCAATCAAAGCAGCTGGTGGTGCATCGGCAAGCGTTCCATTTGTTTGAGATTGGCTTGCAAGTATCTTTAAATATCTAAACGCAGAAGGACTTACATTTTGCTGGGTGACTTCTATCAGAAATCCATTTGTTTGGAAATACGGAATTTTACCGATGAGCCTATTCTTTATTTCGTTTCCATTCGAATAAACATCACTCATTATGTTTATATCCTGCGATTTAAAAATATCCCAACAATTGCCATCGCAAGCATAATCGTAAATGGTTTCTGCTTCTCTTAATGCTGCAGTTTCAATACATTTCCCCTGAGGGGCAGGATATGTCACGTAATAACTTCCTTCACATGTTTTGCAATAATTCTGTTTTTCAAATAATTTCCATGACCAGAGATAATAATCGCCTGTTTCGGGAGAGTCTTTACTGTCAAGATAGATTGCGTGTGCCGGTAGTTTTGTGTTTCCTCTTGTGATACCTTCAGGTTCAAATTTTACACTTAATAGCGATATCTCAGGAGTTGATCTCATTTTCTCCTCCTCTGACTTATACGTTTTTCCATCGCTAAGTGTGATATTTAAAACATAGGTATTGCCTACAATGGTTTTAAAACCAATAGGCAAATAATATAGTCCAGGAGCTTTTTCTACGCAGTCGTATACTTTGTTTCCATTTTCTTTAATGCTCACTTTCGCAAGTTTTTCTGGAGCATAGGTGACATTTCCGCTACTCGGTAGCGATTTTTTGATAGAGATATATTGTTCACGATCTGAATCATCTATGGTTCCATCAATACTCAAAATACTGACATTAGTCGATATTTTGAGATTTATGGGCTCTACACATGCAATAGGTATGCTGATTGCAAAAATAAATGCAACAATTAATAAGGTTTTAGTTTTCATTTAAGCCATCCTTGGGGTTTTACGGCGGTTCTTGTTTTTGATTCTATACAGGGTGCAAAAGGCGGTCGAGATGTATCGGCTCCTGCCAATTCTGGGCTTGGTGCTCTGCCATTAAGTGTACCGTAAGGAACGGTACCATTCGCGTAATCGTCTCTTTTTAGCCAATAGTTATAGGTGGTTTTAGCTGCGACCACAAAAAAGCCACCCACGGCTTCTACGGAGTTATTTATGTTTTTTATGTTGCCTATTAATCCTGCTGGGGGGGTATCTGCTAGCGAGCCATTGTTTTGGTTTTGCTGTATTATCAGATTAAAATAGTCAAAGGCACTTTTTGAAATTGAAAATTGCTGGATTTCGACCACGCACTCTTTAAACTGAAAAAATGGGATTTCAGCTACCAAGCGGTTTTTGATTTCACCCGAATTGGTATAAATGTCGCTCATAATATTTACTTTGTTACTGAATATTATATCCCAACAATCGCCCGAACATTGATAATCATAGGTGATATTTCTTCTTTTTAAGTTAGCATCGTCTATACACACGCCCAATGGAAGCGGGTTGTTGTAGTATTTTCCTCCTTGACAAGATATGCAGTAAGATTCCTTCTCATACATTTTCCATTGCCATAAATAGAAGTCGCCTTCAGTGGGATTGTCTTTGGTGTCAATAAAAATTTCGTGACCGTCGAGCATGCTTTGTTCCCATGCGATTGATTTAGAAACAAATCTTGAGTAAACATTACTTATAGGTGGCACATCTTGAGAAGTTTCAATGGATGATTTGTATTCGCTGCCATCAGCAAGCGTAAAGTGAAGTTGATATTCTGCCCCTATTTTGGTTTTAAATTTTGTTGGTAAAAGATATGTACCTTCCGAAGAAAACGAGCAAGAGATTATGTTGCTGCCGTTTTCTATAACTTCTACTTTTGCATTATCTATTCCCACATATTCGATACTACTATTCGAGGGGAAATTATATTGAAGGGTTATGCTTTGGTTATCGTCAATGTTGTTTAAATCAGCTTCAATAAATAAAATTTTATCTTTTGTATTTAAATTTATCTCAAAAGGCTCAACACATGCAAATAATAAGGTAGAAAATATAAATAGGAAAAGAAACTTTGGATTAACCATTAAAAGGCAAAATAAGGTACTGATAAATTTACACCTTAAATGTACTTTAAAAATATTTAACTTTGGTTATTTGAAGTTGAATCTGCTGCTTATAAAGTATGAAACGAAATAATTTGAAGATGAAAATATTTTTACTTCAATACAAAACCTTGCTTAGATAGTTTTGGGTCAAAAAACACAATCCCTATAAAGAAAAAATCAAGCGATATTCTTACTTGAGGATGTGATTTTATTTGTTTCCATGCCTTTTTCATGCCTTCTGACCAATAAATATCGTCAAAAACAAAACATGACTTTTCATGAGCTTTGGTTAAACACCACTCAAAGTATTGAATTGTTGGCTCATATTGGTGATTAGCGTCAAAAAATACGAGGTCTACATGTTCTATTTCGCTCAATAACTTCGGAAGGGTCTCATTAATGTTTCCTTCGTGATAGTTTACATTTGAAATACTCAATTCACGGTGATTCGCTTTAGCCAATGCATTGATATTTGGACAACCTTCAAAGGTGTCTATTGTTGCATTTTGGTTTATTTGAGATATGTATGCTGTAGTAAAACCAACAGAAGTGCCGAGCTCTATTATTTTATCATAATTGTAATGTTTGGCTATTTTGGCTATCAAAGTTGCCCATTTTAGTGGTTTAGAAGAGCTTTTAGTTATAGAAGCTACTGACCTTTTGTTGCTATTGAAAAATCTCGAGCCCGCCCCAAAGTCTTGGATTTCTATCTTTTCAGAATTTGAGAGATTTCTTTCTCTTAAACGCTCTATTTTATCAATCTTATCCGAATTTTCTTTTGACTTAAAAACATTGTTATAAAAATCAAAAACAAAAGGCGAATGTATGCCGTGAGCATTTTTTGCCTTAAAATAATACTTAATGAAGTCTAAATACACAGATTAGTTAAGAATATAGGGTACAATCATCACGAATTTAGGAATTATAACTTCTATTTGTTTTCCATCTATAAGTCTTTCCATATAAAACTCACCTTCCATTTTACCAATTACGGAATTAAAGTTACACCCCGAAACATATTCGTGCGATTTGCCAGGCTCTATAACGGGCTGAATTCCTACTACTCCGTCTCCTTTGACTTCGTATTTGTGATAGGTGGCATCAAAAATCTCCCACCTACGTCTCATAAGTTGAACCGTGGCGTCAGAGTTATTTTCTATTTTTATTCGATACGAAAAAGCAAAGTGATATCGAGAAGGATCCGAATAAAATGGTTGATATTCGGTCACTACACTTACTTTAATTCCATTGGTGACTGCTGCTACCATATACTTTAGTTTTACTTATTACAACCGCACGTGACTATTTGTTACGTAAATAAAATAATATTTTTAAAAGAATTCAATTTTAATTGATAAATGTTATCTTTTTCAAGACTTTTGCTCACTTTTTATTAATTATATGCATTTAAACATAGAATCTTCTTGGCAAAAATATTTATCTGAAGAATTTACCAAGCCCTATTTTGTAGAGCTTTTAAGTTTCATAGATAACGAATATAGTGCCCAAGTATGTTATCCACCCAAAAGTTTAATTTTTAATGCTTTTAATCAATTCCCGTTGGGTGATTTGAAAGTTGTAATTATTGGGCAAGACCCCTACCATGGACCTGGGCAGGCAAACGGGCTTTGTTTTTCGGTAAATGACGGTGTTAAGTTCCCTCCTTCACTCGCAAACATTTTTAAGGAGTTAAAATCCGATTTAGGGATTGATATTCCGTTTTCTGGAAATTTGGAACGATGGGCAAAACAAGGCGTTTTATTGCTCAATGCCACGTTGAGTGTAGAGGCCGGAAAAGCAGCTTCACATCAAAAAAAAGGTTGGGAGACTTTTACGGATGCCGTCATTAAAAAAATAAACGATAGTCAATCGGGTGTAGTTTTTTTACTTTGGGGCAGTTATGCCCAGAAAAAAGGAGAAATAATCGATTCTAACAAACACTTTGTGTTAAAGGCCAAGCATCCTTCGCCATTATCGGCTAACTTTGGGGGTTGGTTTGGAAACAAACACTTTTCTCAAACCAACACATATTTGATCACAAATGGGAAAACTCCCATTTCATGGTAATAAAAAAATCGTTATTAATATTAGAATATGGCAATTTACGAACAAGTAGCTACTACGCTTAAAGGTTTAGAGGAAGTATTAGCCGATGAAATTTTTGAATTAGGAGGACAAGAAATAGAAGTTTTGAAAAGAGCGGTTCGTTATAATGGCTCCGACGAAATTTTGTATAAAGCAAATCTTAAGTTGAGGACTGCACTTCGTGTGTTGGTTCCTATTTATAGTTTTATTGCCGAAAATGAGCATGACCTTTACAGAGAAATTCACGAATATCCTTGGGAAAACCTTATGGATAACCGCAATACATTTGCCATAGACGCAATAGTTTCGGGTACTACTTTTACGCATTCTCAATATGTGGCCCTCAAAACTAAAGATGGGATTGTAGATAGATTTAGAAACAAAACCGGTGAACGCCCGAGCATAGATACAAAGAATCCTGATTTAAAAATTAATATTCACGTAAACCGTCAAGAAATATCAGTTTCGCTTGACTCTACGGGTATAAGTTTAGACCGTAGAGGATACAGAACAAATGCCAACGAAGCACCTATAAACGAGGCTCTGGCAGCCGGAATAATTTTATTAAGTGGATGGGATAAAAAAGCCCCGTTCCTTGACCCTATGGCTGGTTCGGGCACGTTTAGCATAGAGGCTGCATATATCGCGGCTAATATTCCTCCTGGTATCAACAGGTCATTTGCTTTTGAAAGATGGCCTGATTTTAATGAGCGTTTGTTTGATAGGGTTTATGATGAATTGAAAAATCAAATTGTGGATCCGGAGTGTAAGTTTTTCTGTAGCGACATTACTACCGAAAGCCTTGGTATAATTGCAAATAATGCTTCAAATGCAGGTGTGGAAGAATACATACAAGTAAAAGAGGAGGATTTCTTCGAATCTAGTCCAAGTACTGAAAATGGTTTTTTATTCTTGAACCCTCCTTATGGTGAGCGTTTGAGCTTGGATAATATCAAAGATTTTTATGAAAGAATAGGCGATACGCTTAAACAGCGATATGCGGGTTTTGAGGCTTGGATTATAAGCTCTGACCACGTAGCCCTTAAAGTGTTGGGATTACGAGCCGATAAAAAAATAGACCTTATGAATGGCGGTCTTGACGCTCGACTTCAGCAGTACAAAATGTTTGAAGGTAGAATGGAGGAATAAAAAAAGGCTCGTTGAAAAACTTTTCAACGAGCCTTTTTACTACTATGTTCTGAGATTATTTGATTAAGCTAAATAATCTGCTCCATCTGATTTTATTGAATAAGTTTCCTTCAGCGTCTAATGACATCCAAATAAACACTGCTTTACCTACGATGTGGTCAGCTGGTACAAATCCCCAGAACCTCGAATCATCAGACTCGTAACGATTATCTCCCATCATGAAGTAATAGTCTTGGTTAAAGGTATATTCTGTAATCGCCTTGCCATCTAAATAAATCTTTCCGTCTTTGTAAACAGCGTCTTTGTTTAGGTCAAACGTAGTTATTACTGATTTGTAAAGAGCTAGGTTTCTTTCGTCCAAAACAATCTTCATTCCTTTTTTTGGAACTGTAATCGGGCCAAAGTTATCTCTGTTGTTATGAAACAACTTCGAACCATACGGGAAACTATTGTAATAGGTCATCGTATCTCCTTTCGCTATTAGGTCGGGATATACGTTTGTCACGAAATCATTGGTTTTTAGGTCAGCCAAGGCTGATTCAGTTGCATTAATATCATAATAATACTTACCATTGTCTGTATTAGAACCTCTTTCTGTAATTCCCAGTTTGCTAAACAACTTTGGATTCACATTGGTATTGGTCTCTATTTTATAATATTTTTGAGAATTTGGCGGATTTGGCATCAATACGTTATTTACATAGATAGCCGTGTTTTTGCTTTCTATAACGTCTCCTGCTATGCCAATACATCTTTTGATATAGTTTGTTCTTAAGTCTACTGGATATTTATCATAACCTCCATATTGATCAGGTCTTTCTGGACAGCCAGGATAGTTAAATACAACTACATCACCATTTTTCACACTTGTAAACCCAGGGAGTCTAAAGTTTGGTAACTGTATCCATTCTAAATATGAAGGGATATCTGTAAACCAAATTTTTTGGTGAGTTAAAGGAACTTGCAAAATGGTTTTAGGCGTACGAGCACCATAATGCACCTTAGAAACAAAAAGGAAATCGTTTACTAATAAACTTTTTTCCATGGAGCCAGTAGGTATTGTGTAGGCTTCCAAAAATAATCCTCTAATAAGTGTGGCGGCTACTACAGCAAAAAGTACGGAGTCCCACCATTCTCTAAACGCCGATTTCGGTTTTTTCTTTTTTTCTATTTCTTCTGCCATTTACGGAAGGGTTAAATTTTAATTTCGCAAAAATATATTAAAATTATCAATTGAGCCCAAAAAAAGGACTAACGGTTCGTTTTAATCTATAGAATCTATAATTTTCTCAAATTCTTCTTCCATTTCCTGAAATCTTTTCACAACTCCTTTATAAAAAGAGTCTCCAAGCATTTCGTCTATCTCGTCTTCTCCAGAAATTTCCAATTCTGAAACTTTATAGATTTGTTCATACATACCAGCTTCGAACTTTATGATATATTTGTTGTTAAAACTGTATAATTGTGTTTTACAATAATCGTTTTCTATTTCTTTAACGAATCTCATGTTGATATTTATTTGTTTATGAAAGTTTATATTTTAATACTTATTACGGTATTTGGTTTTGTTGGCTGCAAAAGTAAGAAGGAATCTGCTGAATTTTTTAAAAGAGGTAACTATCATTTTAAAAAAAATGAATTAGACCAAGCCTTAACCTTCTTTTCGGAAGCTATAGAAAAAGATGGAAACTTTGCCGATGCTTACAATAACCGTGGGGTGGTTTATTTAAAATTAGAAAAACATAAAGAAGCTAAAGAGGATTTTGAGAAGGCTATTGCCCTAGATGCTACCTTTATTGAAGCCAAATATAATTTAGCAAAGCTATTTTCGGATCAAAATAAATTACCCGAAAGTGAGGCACTTTTCAAAGATATTCAACATAAATACAAAGATTCGAGCGATTTTATGAATCATTTTGGTCAGAATTCGATAAAAATGAATAAAATATCGGAAGGTCTGTTTGCCCTAACTGAATCTGTAAGACTTGACCCACAAAATGTGGAAGCAATCACTAATCTCGGGTATGTGTACACGCTTCAAAATGAAAACCAAAAGGCAAAAACTGAATTTGAAAAAGCATTAAAAATTAACCCTAATTTTGCCTATGCACTTAATAATTTAGCGACAATTTACGAAAAGGAAAATAAGCTCAGTGAGGCAATTGAGTATTTGAAAAAAGCCGAAAAAGTAAATCCGATTGATATCATTATATTGAATAACCTAACGCTGTGTTATTTAGAAACAAATTCCCAATCAACTGCAAAAAACTATTTGGATAAATCGGAGCGTATAGCGGCCGAAAATCCTTACACCATAAGAAATAGAGGCATTTATGAAATAAGCTACGGAGATGCTAAAAATGGTATTAATACCTTAACAAATCTTGAAAAGGCACATCCAGACGTTGAATACATTTATTATTTTTTGGGTAAAGGATATCTGAAAATCGGGGATAAAAACTCAGCTTGTAAACACATAAAAACAGGCAAAACGCTCAAAGATGGCAAGTCTGAATTATTGAATGCAGGTTGTTGAGTTAAGACTTAAGAAAGCTAAAATTCCTTTTTATACCTTCGTATTTCGTTCTTTTTATGGGCGAAAGCTTTAAAACTTTGTTAAAGATCTCCTCCGTAATCTCCTCCCAGTCACCGAGCTTTTGCAACGCCGGATTTATCTCAAAATCTGTAATATTATGTGGTTTTGCGAAGGAATTCCACGGGCACACGTCCTGACAAATATCACAACCGAAAGCCCAATTGCCCATTTTACCTTTAAACTCCGCAGGGATTGCTTCTTTTAACTCTATGGTCAAATAACTGATGCATTTGCTGCCGTCTACTTCATACGGACCTGTTATTGCATCTGTAGGGCATGCGTCTATACATGCCGTGCATGTGCCGCAATAGTCTTTAATTGGTCCATCGGGTTCAAGTTCTAAATCGCAAATTATTTCACCAATAAAAAAGAAGCTCCCGATTTTTCTATTGATAATATTTGTATTTTTTCCCATCCAGCCCGCACCCGATTTTTTAGCCCAGGCCTTATCCATAACCGGTGCAGAATCTACAAAAACTCGACCTTCGATGTCCCCTATTTGAGCTTGTATTTCGGCAAACATACTTTTCAGTTTTTCTTTCATTATAAAATGATAATCTGTTCCGTAAGCATATTTTGAGATTTTGATATCGTTTTCGCCTTCAGGCAACCGCTCTTCGGGGAAATAATTTAGAATAACCGTGATCACAGACTTTGCTCCTTCCACAAGTTTTCTTGGGTCGAGTCTTTTGTCAAAGTGATTGGCCATGTAGGCCATTTTTCCGTTGTAATTTTTATTGAGCCAATTCTCTAATAATGGAGCTTCCTCCTCTAAAAAATCAGCTTTGGATATACCACAAAAGTCAAAGCCAAACTTCTGAGCAGATAGTTTAACTATGTTTTTATGATTTTCTTTTGCTGTTTTATTCATTTCCTAAAATTGAAGACTAACACAAATATGTTGATTTTTGCTCGAATGCAAAATTATCCCTTATTTTTGTCATTAAATTAACTATTTCAAAATAAAACACGTGCGTCACTTTTTTTTAAAAGCCATTTCCTGCATTTTAATTTGGGCGATGTTTTCGTGTCAAATTCCCCCAGATATACCTCCTTTTGTAATAACTACTACGGTTTTAGATAACGGAAATTCGGTAAGAGTAGATTGGCCTTTAGTAAACGATAGCAGACTAGGTACTGTGAGATATGATGTTTTTTTAGGTAATTCTCAGCTTGCATCTAACATCACAGCAAATACCTTCACCATTAATAATTTAGCATTTAATACCACCTATACGGGCACTCTTGTTGGAAAAGCCTCTACGGGCGACACCGAAAGTATGGATTTTACTTTTACTACGGGAAAAGAGTATATTTTGATTCCGGATGCGGGTTTTGAGCAAGCACTAATTACAGGCGGACAAGACACAGAAGGGATTTTGAATGGAAAAATGATTAAAGCTGACGCCGAAGCGGCTTCTAAAATAGATGCATCAGGCTACAACATTTCAAATTCATCTGGTTTGCAGTATTTTATTAATTTGATTGAAGCAGATTTTTCTAATAATAAACTAAAAACTATTGATTTTGGTCAAAATAGAGCAATTCGGAAACTGAATTTAGGAAAGAATGAATTGACTAATCTAAATTTTTCTCCAAACACATCTTTGGTTGAGCTTTATGTATTTAACAATCTTTTAAACCAACTAAATATTACCCAATGTGTTAATTTGGAGGTTTTGGTTGCAGATAATAATAAATTGGCGGCTCTGGATATCAATAGTTTAAACAAGCTAAAAGCCATAGGGTTAAGTTTTAATAGCCTTTCAAATATTTCGATAAGTGCCAAAAGTCAACTTGAATCACTTGACCTAAGTTCAAATCCATATTCTACAATAAATATCTCAACTTTGGGCAATTTGGAAGATTTTGTATGTAAGGCTTGTCAACTGTCCACTTTAAATACTTCCTCTAATTCAAAACTTAGATTGCTAAATGTATCGGGAAATAAATTAACCTCCGTAAATTTGGCTTCGAATTTGTTATTGAAAACAATTGATGTTTCAAATAACAGACTAACGGCTTTAAGTGTAAAACCACTGACGAGCTTAATTTATCTTAATACGCAAAACAATACGAATCTTTTAAATATTTGTGTACCCAATGTTACCACTGCAACCGATAATTTCGATTGGGTGAAAGACTTGCAAACAAATTATATTTCAAACTGTAATTAAAAATATGAAATACGCGACCACGGAAATAACAAGTGCTGAGATTTTATCTGATAATCCGGTTCACCAAAGATTATATTTCCCATACGAAGAAGCCGCTAAAATTATCTCTGGAAAAGTGCTTGAACTAGGTTGTGGTTGGGGCCGTGGCGTAGAAAAGCTTATAAATGCATGTGATCACTTTACAGGTTTAGACAAAAACGAACCTCTGATAAAGGCTCTACAAGAAAAATATCCAAAGCACTATTTTAACACCGTCAACTTACCTTATTTAAGTGAATTTGAGGATAACACCTTTGATTTTATTGTAACATTTCAGGTTATAGAGCATATTCAAGATGACCACATGTTTTTGAAAGAGGCAAATCGTGTACTTAAGCCAGGTGGGAAGATATTGCTCACAACAGTGAACAAAGAGTATTCTTTAAGTAGAAATCCATGGCACATTAGAGAATATAAAACGGAGGAATTGAAAAGCTTAATGCTTAAGTATTTTAAAACTCTGGATGCAAAGGGTGTGGGTGGAAACGATAAAGTTTGGGAATATTACGAACAAAACAAGGCTTCTGTTCGCAAAATTATGCGTTGGGATATTTTTAATCTACAGTACAACCTGCCCGCTTGGATGCTCAGAGCTCCCTATGAGTTTCTTAACAGAATGAACAGAAACAAACTACTGGATCAGTCTGAAGGCTTAGCAGCAGAAATTAACTGGGATGATCATTACCTGAGCAATGAGCCTGAAAAATGTATTGATTACTTTTTTGTGGCTACCAAATAATGCATTTATACCTGCATGTTCCTTTCTGTAAAAAAGCATGCCATTACTGTGATTTCCACTTTGTGACCAATACCAGTCGCAAAACTGAGATGGTGGCTGCGATGGTTAAGGAACTTGAACTTCAGAAAGATTTCCTGAAACAAAAGAGTTTGAAGACCATTTACTTTGGTGGGGGCACTCCTTCCCTATTAGAATTTGCAGATTTTGAATTGATTTTCTCTAAAATAAAATCAATTTATGATTTAAGCCAAATAGAAGAAATTACGCTTGAGGCAAATCCGGATGATATTTCTTTAGAAAACATAAAAACTTGGAAGCACTTTGGTGTAAACAGAATCAGTCTAGGCATCCAAACCTTTGATGAGTCAGCTTTAAACTTCATGAATAGGGCTCACACGCGGGCAGACGCAATTACTTCCCTAGAGATGCTCATAGCTGATGGTTTGCCTAATATTAGCGTAGATTTAATTTATTCGCTTATCGATCAAAATGGAGAACTAGGCCACGAAGTTCTGAAACAAGATTTAGAAATTATTGCCAAATATAATCTGCCCCATGTTTCGGCGTACAACCTTACCATAGAAAACAAAACGGTGTTGGGTGCTTGGAAAAAGCAGGGAAAACTTAAAGAAGTTGAAGATGAATATGCTGAAGAGCAATTTAATATTTTAACTAAAACTTTAAAAGAATTGGGATATGAGCAATATGAGGTTTCAAATTTTGCAAAAAATGGAGCTTACGCAGTTCACAATACTTCATATTGGAAAAATAAAGCCTATTTGGGAATTGGCCCATCCGCTCATTCGTACGACTTAGAAAAGCGATTTGCCAATGTTGCCAATAACGCAAAATACATAAAAGCTTTAGATGCAGGTCATCTTGCCACTCAAGAAGAGATTTTAAGTATTACTGACAAAGTAAACGACTATATCTTGTGTGGTTTAAGAACCATTTGGGGTATTAATATCAGCATATTAAAAGAAATAGCTGGTGAGGTGCCAAAAGAGTTTTATGAGGCATTAAATGAGTTCATAATGAATGGTTGGGTAACTATGCGGACTCAAAATATTGTGATTACCGAAAAGGGTAGAATATTTTCCGATAGAATAACTTCAAGTTTATTTTTTGAATAAAAAAAAGCGTAAGATATTGGATATCCTACGCTTTACATATTTTGGTATTTACCGATTACTCAGCTACACAAACTTCTTCGTAAACTGCTGCCAAGTGACCTGCAATCATATCTGCCGAACGGCCTTCAATGTGGTGTCTCTCAACAAAATGTACTAATTCGCCGTCTTTGAAAAGGGCTATTGCTGGCGACGATGGAGCTACTGGAATGTACTCACGCATACGTTGTGTAGCTTCAGTATCTACGCCTGCAAAAACAGATCTCAAAGCATCTGGCTTGTTTTCAGACATTTGAAGTGAAAGCTTAACACCTGGTCTACAAGTTCCGGCTGCACAGCCACAAACGGAGTTTATAACTACTAAAGCAGTTCCTTTCTGGTTTTTCATAAACTGATCTACATCGTCAGCTGTTTCAAGGTCTTGAAAGCCTACACTTGTAAGGTCTGCTTTCATTGGTGCTACTAAATGAGGAGGATACATAATTTTTTCTAAATAAAATCTCCCCGACTCCAAGGGGAATAAATTAATATTGTTCAAAAAGCCAATGGAGTCAAATTGGCCATTTGTTATTTCTTACATGAAACCTAGTTCTAACTTTGCTACTTCACTCATCATTTCTGTAGAGTAAGGCGGATCAAAAGTTAGCTCTATGCTTACATCATTCACTTCAGGTATTTCTCTTATTTTCTCTTCTATTTCTACCGGAATACTTTCAGCCGAAGGACATGAAGGCGAAGTTAAGGTCATAGAAACATATACATTATGAACAGGAAATATCTTAATGTCATATATCAAACCTAACTCAAATACATCTACAGGTATCTCAGGATCATAAACCTTTTTGATAGCCTCTATTACTTGTTCTTTTAATTGATCGTCTGTCATTATTATTTCTATTTACTAACCAAAAACATTAAGCGTTTGGTTTTAGTTTCTTTTACTTTTCTAAACTTTGGTATCCCAAAGCGTACGTTTTCATTTGCTTAACCATAGAAGCCAGACCATTTGATCTCGTCTGAGCTAAATGAGAAGTTAAGCCTACTCTATCAATAAAATATAGATCCGCTTCAAGCACTTCTTTTGGTGTATGTCCCGAAAGTACTTTTAATAACATACCAACCAATCCTTTTACAATAATTGCCTGACTATCGCCTTCGAAATACAATTTGCCGTCTTTGTAATAGGCATGAAGCCATACTACAGACTGACAACCTTTTATTATATTTTCTTCGGTTTTAAATTCATCAGACAAGCCGGGTAACTTCTTACCAAGGTCAATGATGTATTCGTATTTGCCCTCCCAATCATCAAAAAGCTCAAAGTCTTCAATGATTTCGTCTTGTATTTTATTTATTTCTGAACTCAAAATGTTCGTTTTTATAAGTTAATTAATAGTTTTTTACGAAAGCATTCGTTTTACTTTATTAATTCCTTCCACCAATAAATCTATCTCTCCAAAAGTGTTGTATACCGAAAACGAGGCTCTACATGTTCCTACTAAGCCAAGTCTTTGCATAAGTGGCTGCGTACAGTGGTGACCGGTTCTGATGGCGATTCCTTGTTGGTCTAAAATAATACCTACGTCTTGCGGGTGAATTCCTTCCAAAATAAAGGATATTACACTTACTTTCTCTTTGGCAGTACCAATAATAGTAAGACCTTCTATAGCCGAAAGCTTCTCTGTAGCGTATTTTAAAAGTTCATCTTCATAAGCTGCTATGCTATCTTTTCCTATGGCATTAATGTAGTCGATTGCATTTTTAACTGCAATAACGTCTGCTATATTGGGAGTTCCCGCTTCAAACTTATACGGCAATTCATTATAAGTTGTTTTTTCGAAAGTGACTTCTTTAATCATTTCACCACCGCCTCTGTATGGAGGCATGGCATTTAACAAGTCTTTTTTGCCATACAAAACTCCCATACCCGTTGGTCCAAATAATTTATGGGCCGAAAACGCATAAAAGTCTGCATTTAAATCTTGAACGTCAATTTCGATGTGCGTAACTGCTTGAGCACCGTCAATCAAAACTACGGCTCCAAATTCATGGGCTTTTTCAATTATTTGTTTCACCGGATTTATGGTTCCAAGTGCGTTAGAAACATGCACTACAGACACAAATCGGGTTTTATCAGTTAGAAGCTTTAGATATTCTTCGAAAATTATTTCACCTTGATCATTAATCGGAATGATTTTTAAAATACATCCACGGGCTTCGCAAAGCATTTGCCAAGGCACAATATTAGAATGGTGCTCGAGGGTACTGATGAGGATTTCATCTCCTTTACCCAAAAACTTCATTCCGTATGTCTGAGAAACTAAGTTAATACTGTCAGTAGTACCATAAGTAAAAATCACCTCTTCTTTTGAATCAGCATTTATAAACTTTTGTACAGTAGTTCTAGTAGCTTCAAATGCCGTAGTGGCTTTCTCGGCTAAATAGTGGATTCCTCTGTGAATATTTGCATTGTATCCCGTATAATACTCCGAAATAGCATCTATAACTACTTGTGGCTTTTGAGTTGTAGCAGCATTGTCAAAGTATACTAAACTCTTACCGTTAACTTTCTGATCTAAAATCGGAAAGTCTGTCCTAATTTTTTGAATATTTAGTTTTGACATGACTATGAAATTTGTTTAATTCAGGTGAAAATCCTACGTGAATTAACTCAGTTTTTCATGAATTAACTCTTCCAACTTCTCTCTTATCCCCTCGATTTTAATCTGAGAAACAACATCTTCAGCAAAAGCTATCAATTGTAATTTTACTGCTTCTACTTTCGGAATTCCTCGTGACTGCATATAAAATATGGCCTCATCGTTTAATTTCCCTGTAGTGGTACCGTGCGAACATTTGACATCATCCGCCCAGATTTCTAACTGTGGCTTTGAGTTCATTGTAGCGTCGTCAGAAACAATTACGTTTCTACAGTTTTGGTACGCGTTTGTTTTTTGGGCATCTTCTCTTACAAAGATTTTGCCGTTAAAAACTCCTGTAGATTTTCCCATCAAAACACCTTTGTAAAGCTCATTGCTTTGGCAATTTGGCAATTGGTGATCTACTATTGTATGATTATCTACATGTTGGTTTCCATTAGGAATATAAAGACCATACATGTGATTGTCGATGTGCTGTCCGTCTAAAACTAAGTTCAAATTATTTCTTACAAACCCACCATTTAGGGTAACTGTTGCAGAATAAAAATAACTTTTAGTTTTTTGTTGAACTTGCGTAGTTCCTACATGATAAGATGCATCATTTTCATTCTGAATTTTGTAGTAATCTACCCTTGCAGACTCATTCACCACTATTTCGGTGGTAATGTTGCCAAACGCTGATTCTTCTCCTATTGTGCTGAAAATCTCAACAAACTTTGCTTCTGAGTTTTCGCCTACCACAATCAGGTTGTGAGCTAGAGAGCCGACATTTTCTTTTCTAGCGTCTGATATATAATTTAAAATTACAGGTCTGTCTAACGTAGTGTTTTTTGGTATGTTCACTACCATTCCATCGTTAGCAAAAGCTGTATTTAAAGCAGATAAGCCTTCGTTTTTTTGGTCTAAATATTTACCAAAGTGCTCATTGAGTAACTCAGAACCTTCTGATTTTAATTTTGCTAAATTTGAAACCTCTAATTTTGATTCACCAAAATTGATGTCGGAAAGCTCTTCTGAAAATATTCCGTTAACAAATGTTAGTTTTATTCCTTTTAAAAAATCAAAAGGAAGTTCTGCTAAGTCCTTTACATTTAAATCAGATTTTGATTCAAATGAATATGCTCTTTTCGAAAGTCCTTTTAAATTAGAATACTTCCAATCTTCGTTTTTAACAGTAGGTACTCCCAACTTTGAAAATGCTTCTGCAGCATTTTTTCTTGTTTCGCCAAATGCATTGTTTTCAAATTTTGTTTGTTTTTCAAAATTTTGAAGCAATTGGTCTTGTATATTTAGTACTGACATTTTTACTTTAATAAATAGTTTTTAGAAAATGATTTTAAACTAATCTTTAACTAAAAAATTAACTTAATGAAGCTTCTAAAGCGTCAGCTTCTTCTTTTATCCAATCGTATCCTTTTTCCTCTAGTTCTAAAGCAAGTTCCTTAGTGCCAGATTTAACGATTTTTCCTTTGTAAAGCACGTGAACAAAATCAGGTACGATATAATCTAATAATCTTTGGTAGTGAGTAACTACAATAAACGAACGGTCGGTTCCTTTCAGTTGGTTAACACCATCGGCAACTATTTTAAGTGCGTCAATGTCTAATCCTGAATCTGTTTCATCTAATATACCAAGTTTCGGCTCTAGCATGGCCATTTGGAATATTTCGTTTCTCTTTTTTTCTCCACCCGAAAAACCTTCGTTAAGTGATCTTCTAAGTAGTTGGTCGTCAATTTTAACCGACTTCGCTTTCTCTTTCATTTTTTTCAAAAACTGAGCAGCATCTAGCGGATCTTGACCATGATATTTTCTGATTTGATTTAATGCAGTCTTTAAGAAGTTAATGGTAGTAACTCCTGGAATTTCTACTGGATATTGGAAAGCTAAAAATATTCCTTCAGCTGCACGCTCTTCAGGAGCAAGTTCTAATAAGTCTTTTCCTAAAAATTCAACCGTTCCTCCGGTAACTTCATAATCTTCTCTACCAGCCAAAACTGAAGCTAAAGTACTCTTACCTGAGCCGTTTGGACCCATTATAGCATGTACTTCGCCTGGCTTAATTTCTAGATTTATTCCTCTTAGAATCTCTTTACTTTCTACTCTTGCTTGTAAATTACTGATTTTCAGCATAATAATTTTCTTGTATCAATTTTATTGCAAAGATAATGGTTTATCTATGAATGTATAGTTTATTTTTAATAACTCTAAATAAGCTTTTCTTGTTCCAATCCTTCAGTTTTTTTTACGTATAAAACTATTTTAATATCAATTTCGTAGTTTAGGTAGTTATACTGTTAGATAAATTTTAAAATAATATGAAAAAATACCTTGCGATATGTTTTGGCCTAGTTATGATTGTTAGTTGCCAAGCACAAAACAAAAAAACGAAAGAAGTAGACTGTAATATTTCCAAAATTACGAAGTCCGATAAAGAATGGAGAAGTCAGTTAACAGCTGAACAATACGATGTAGCTCGAAAATCTGGTACAGAAAGGGCATTTACAGGTATTTACTGGGATAATCATGAAAAAGGTACGTATGTGTGTATTGGCTGTGGTTTGCCTTTGTTTGGCTCAGAAACCAAGTTTGAGTCTGGAACAGGGTGGCCAAGTTTTTGGAAACCCTTGGAGGCATGTAATGTAGAAGTTGGTACGGATAAAAGCTACGGTATGGTGCGAGACGAAGTAAGATGCCGAAGATGTGACTCGCATCTGGGGCATGTTTTTAACGATGGCCCTAAGCCCACGGGTTTGAGATACTGCCTAAATTCGGCTTCGCTTAAGTTCGTGGCGAAAAAATAATGTTTTTAAGTTTTGATTAAAACTCGGTTTTATTCATAAAGCCGAGTTTTTTTTGATAATATGACCCTCATTATAGTAATCATACGTTCACATTTGTATTTTTGTAACAAATCAAATTTTTAAAAAACCAATGGATAAAAACATAGAATTTCTTTATAAATACCTCAACAACGCCTCTCCTACTGGTTTTGAGTCAACTGGTCAGCAAATCTGGCTTGATTATTTGAAGCCATACATCGATGAAACCATCATTGATGTGTACGGTACAGCGGTGGGAGTTATTAATGCTGGAAAAGAATACAAAGTAGTTATAGAGGCCCATTCTGACGAAATCAGTTGGTTTGTAAATTATATTACAGACAGTGGCTATATCTATGTTCGCAGAAACGGTGGTTCTGATCATCAGATAGCCCCATCTATGCGAGTAAATTTACATACCAGAAAGAAAGGTATTGTAAAAGGTATATTCGGTTGGCCAGCGATTCACGTTAGAGACAATGCCAAAGAAGAAACACCAACGCTAAAAAATATATTTATAGATGTAGGTGCGGCTTCTAAAGCAGAAGTAGAAGAAATGGGTATTCATGTAGGTACTGTGGCTACTTTTGAAGATGGCCTGATGGAGCTAAACGAGAAGTTTTATGTCGGTAGAGCACTTGATAACCGCATGGGTGGCTATATAATCGCTGAAGTAGCACGTAAGCTTAAAGAAAATAAAGTAGAGCTTCCTTTTACACTTTATGTGGTAAATGCGGTTCAAGAAGAGATTGGTCTTAGAGGTTCAGAAATGATATCTAGAAGACTTAAACCAGATGTGGCCGTGGTAGTAGATGTTACCCATGATACGCAGTCTCCAATGTATAACAAGGTGAAAGACGGGGATATTGCATGTGGTAAAGGTCCATCGCTGACGTATGGTCCGGCTGTGCAAAATAATCTATTAAATATGATAATGGACTTGGCTGAGGAGCACAAAATCCCTTTCCAAAGGGCAGCTGCTACGAGGTCTACAGGTACAGACACAGATTCATTTGCTTATTCGGCAGAAGGTGTGGCTTCGGCTTTAATTTCATTGCCTCAAAAATATATGCACACTACCGTAGAAATGTGCCACAAAGATGATATTAACGCTTGTATTGAACTTTATTATGCATTTTTAACAAATCTTAAAGCTGGTACGGATTTTAGATATATCAAATAAAAATCTAAAATAGAAAGGCTTTGAAAGTATAGATTAACCGCGGTTAGTCTATACTTTTTTTTTGTTTAAAAGAATAGAACTTTTAAGCCGTTGATGGTGATTAAAATTGAAAAGAATCCTGCCGCAAAAAGACCAATGTTTAAAAGCAGACCGGCTTTGTTTTCGCCCATAATACTCTTTTTATTCACCATGATAATGATAGCTAAAATGACCAATGGCAATACAAAAACATTAAATACTTGCGAAAGTATTTGAATTTTGATAGGGTTTGCCCCTACCAAAGGTGCGTAAAGTCCGATTACGCAGATAATTCCAGTTATTATTTTAAACTGCTTAGAGTTTGTATCCATTTCTCCATTTTGGAAATCTGAAATCATCAATGGGGTTATCATTAGTATTGGGAATATAGAAGAGAGGCCTGCGGAAAGGGTACCTAAGAAAAATATGATTACGGCCATTCTTCCTGCGATTGGCTCAAGGGTATAAATCATATCTAGTACTTTTTCTACCACTTTGCCTTGGCTATAAAGGGCCGCTGTGGCTACTGCCATTATGGAACTGCTGATTATCAAAATCAATAACGCTGACCACATTGCGTCATTTTCTTGTTCTTTTAGGTTTGAACTGTTCCATCCCTTTCCTTTTAAAAATAACGGCCTCGAAATAAAAGTAGCCGCAGCCATAGTGGTGCCTACAAAAGCTACAACCAAGGTGTTGCCCTCATTTACCTGCGGAATAGTGAGTATAAACCCACGTGAGACTTCTGATAAAGATGGGTGCAATACAAATAATGAGCCCAAAAACGAAAGTCCCATCAGTACGACAAATACCACCAAAACTTTTTCGAAAAGTGTGTATGAGCCTTTCCAAAGTAAATAATAAAAAATAAGTAAAATTAGGATTGAGGTACTTAAAATAAAGGAATATGACGACCTGGAAAGTTCAGGGACATATAAGGAGCTGAGCTCAAAAATGGAGTTAGAAACTATGCCTAAAATTCCTATTAAGGAATTTATTTGCCCAAACGAAATACCAACGATAATGAAAATAGCTATCCAATTTCCGTATTTTATGTTTTTACGTATACCGCTCAAGGCCGTTTGATTGCTCACCAAAGAAAAACGTCCGTAGGCATTCATGAGTACCCAAGAAAACAAACAGCTCAGTATTAAAACCCAGAGTAGCTGCATTCCGAATCGACTTCCTGCCACAATCATTGACGTAACGCTGCCTGTACCGATAGTGAAGCCAATGGCCATTATGCCTGGGCCTATTGCAGTTAATATTTTCTTTAAGGTCTTTATCATACCTATTTTTTAATTATCATCGATTTTTAAGAAACTTTCTAGTTTTTTTACCATGTTTTTGCTTCCCGTAAAAAATGGAACACGTTGATGTAGTTCTGTGGGTTCTATATCCAATACCGATCCTTTACCGTCGCTTTCTCCACCACCTGCTTGCTCGGCTATAAAGGCTATTGGGTTACATTCGTATAATAATCGTAGTTTTCCTTGGCGGTCAAAAGCAGACTTTGGATACAAATAAATTCCACCTTTTAGAAGATTTCGGTGAAAATCTGCCACTAAAGAACCAACGTATCTGGCTTTGTATGGCATTTTGTCGTCATCGCCTGCTTTGCAGTATCTCAGATAGTTATTTAATCCGGTGGTGAAAAAATCGGCGTTGCCTTCATTTATAGAATACATGGCACCGTCTTCGGGTTGTTTTATATTCGGATGCGAAAGATAAAATGTGCCCAATGCTTGATTTAGCGTAAAGCCATTTACCCCTTTACCAGTAGTGAAAACAAGCATTGTGGAGCTTCCATATATTATATAGCCAGCTGCTACTTGATTTCGACCCTTTTGCAGAAAATCTTCTATGGTTACAGGTGAACCAATTGGTGTCACTCTTCTATAAATTGAAAATATGGTACCTACCGACACATTGACATCTATGTTACTTGAGCCATCTAAAGGGTCTATTAAAAGCACATATTTGTTTTTGTTTTGCATATCAAAACTATTGATACTTATGAAACTATCTTCTTCTTCCGAAGCTATTCCACAGACAATTTCTCTTTTTGAAAGTGTTTCTATAAATGTGTGATTCGCCATTAAGTCCAATTTTTGCTGGGCTTCTCCTTGTACATTTATTTCGCCAACTTCACCAATTAAGTCTACTAAACCCGCTTTGTTAACTTCGTGGTTAACTATTTTGGTGGCTAGGCCTATTCCGTTCAAAAGTTTTGATAATTCCCCGATGAATAAGAAAACGCATCTTGGTTTTCTATTATAAATTCGCCTAGGGTTTGGTGCTTTAAATTCATAACGTATAGTGTTTTATTTAATTTTGAATAAATTATTTTTACTAATATTTCATTAGTATATAACTAGTTATAAAATTTTTCTTTTTACTCAAAATATAATTATTCTAATTTTTATTAATTATTTCAAAAATCTAATATCCTTTTGTTAAATATTCGAAAAGTACAATTTTTACTTTTTGTGTATTTTTAAATATTTTTAATATATTATTTAATTAAGTTATCACTATTTATATCAGTTCGGAATATTATTTTTACTTTTTCTAAAAAAAATAGAATATAAAAAATAAAACCTAGGAAGCTTTTTTCAGTAAGACCTCCTAGGTTCTAAATCCCCAAATATTAATATCCAGGGTTTTGCTGAATATTCAATGACGGGTTGGTGTCAATCTCGCGTTGGGGTATTGGTAACAATAACTTATCTGTAGTTACATATCCCTGAAGTTGTACCAAGGTTGGAACCGGAGCTGTATATTGAGCATAATGCGAAGTGTACTCCAGTGCAAAATGATTCTTTAATGTTTGTTCTGCTTTGATAGTGTTCATGGTAGTGTTATACCTAACTAAGTCAAAGAACCGATGGTTTTCGAATGCGAACTCAAGCCTTCTTTCGTCTGCCAATGCTTTTTCAAAAGTTTCTACTGAGTTTACGGTTTCTGTTAATGCCGCCAAGCCCGCTCTAACTCTTACTTGATTTATTAAGGCAATACTTTCAGCCTTGAATCCTTGTGCTTCGGCTAACATCAGCAATACATCTGCGAATCTGATAATTGGCCAATCATTTTCGGCATCAAAAGATAAAACAACAGGACTTAGGTATTTTGGAACATAGTAAACGGCTGCGGTACCTGTACCAAAAACTGCAATGTTTGTCGCTTTCCTAGTGTCTTTGTCTGTATAAAGCGAAATCAATTCGGTGGTAGGAGTGTTGTTTCCTGAACCGGAACCGTTTAAGATAGTAGAGCCACTATTTAGTGCTGCAAAGTTATTTGCAAAACCTGACCCCAAGCCCAAACCACCTGCTTTGTAACGAATAGTAAACAAAATCTCGGAGTTCATTTCATTGGTTGTAGAAAAAACATCGCTGTATTTCTTTTGTAATGAATACCCACTATTGGTCACCACGTCCTGAAGTTGAGCAGCTGCCTCTGTTTTTTTATTTTGTGTTAAATACATTTTCCCAAGAAGTGCTTTAGCTGACCATTGGTTTGCTTTTCCTATACTTGTAGACGCTATAGCTCCAAATTTTGAGGCACTCAAATACGCAGAAGCTGTTTTTAAATCGTTTTCTATAAGTTTGTAGGTTTCTGCTACTGTCGACCTGTTTATGGTTTTGGCTTTGTCTGCTGAAAGTGGCTCGTGGACCAAGAAAACCCCTCCAAATAGACGTACAAGGTTTAAGTAATGATACCCTCTGATAAATAGAGCCTCACCTATTAATTGCTTGCGATCAGCATCTGACATAGGTATGTTTATATCAGACAAAGTAATGGAACCTGTTGCAGGGTCATAATTAGCACCAAGTCTATCGATGATAATATTTGCATTACGGATATTTAGGTATGTGCTGATCCAATACGAATACATGGCGTTATGTATGGTAGCTGGAATAAACATGTCTAAGTCACTTAAGTCTCTGTTCGTTGAACTTGAACTTGCAGGCACGCCCATTTTTGAGTTGTCAGACCGAAGTTCGGTTAGTTGCCATTCGTTTACCATAGGTGCCTGAAGTCCATTGTAGCAGCCCATAAGTCCTGTTTTTATTTCATCCAAAGTAGAGTAATAGGTACCCGTGTTTAAGTTTGATTGGGGGTAAAGATCAATGACGTCGTTACAAGCAGTAAAGCTTAGGCAACACGTTATGAGTATATATTTTGCGTATTTCATTTTAAAATTTCTTTAATGTTAAAAATTCAAATCAACTCCAAATCTGAACGATCTATTTATTGGGTACGCTCCTCTTTGGTAGCCGTCTATCAAAGGCGTGTTGTAAACACTCACGGTATTTGAAGCCCCGTTTGTGTTGTCATAAACTGCCTCAGGATTTAAGCCTCTGTAGCTTTTAGCTGTTAAGAATAATAGATTCTGTGCAGTAGCATATACCCTTACCGAACCTAATTTTAATTTGCTGATTAAGGACTTTGGTAGCGTATAGCCCATTATTATTTCCCTAAGAGCCTGATATGAAGCATCTTCAACTACATAGTCGGTTAGCATCCAGTTAAATCCGTTGGTATAATATGGAGTTTTTCCATCACCTGGATTTAGTGGACTTAGCCATTTGTCGGTTGTATTAAATGCAGCTACTCCTCTTTTGATCTCGTTGTAGTTAGGATCACCATTAATTAACTGCCCACCTTGAGATCCCTGCCACATTAAGCTCAGGTCAAAACCTTTGAATTTAAAACTATTGGTTAATCCCCAAATAAAATCAGGATATGGGTTTCCTATTACTGTTCTATCGTTGATATCAATAATGCCGTCATTGTTAATATCTACTATTTTCAGACCACCTGGTACAAATACATTTGACAATGAACTTTTTAATTTAGATTCCGCAATTTGTTCTTTCGAAATCCAAACACCATCTGTTTTGTATCCGTAAAATTGAACCAACGGAGCTCCCACTTTATTTAAGTAAAGTTCTGTACGCTCGCCTTGATTTAGTAGCTGAGACTCAGATCCTAGTTCAAGTATTTTGTTTTCATTATGTGAAATATTAGCAGAAGTTTTCCACTCAAAATCTTTGGTTTTGAAGTTGTTTGTACTTATTTCAAGCTCAATACCTTTGTTTTGTAGACTACCAATGTTATTCCAAGTTTGGGGCACACCGGTAAAGCCCATAGCGGCTTGTCTCAATAACAATTGGTCCGTATTAGACTTATAAACATCTAACGATAATGAAATTTTGTTTTTCAAAACCGATAAATCTAAACCTCCATTATACTGAAAAGTACGCTCCCACGTAATATTTGGGTTTGAAAGAATGGTATTTGATGGTACTTGACCCGAGATGATGGTTCCATTTCCTGCTCCTGTTACATAATTTGCATTGTATAGCAAATCCACAAAAGCAAAATCAACGATTCGGTTATTACCCGTAACTCCATAACTTCCTCTGAATTTTAAGTTTGAAACCCAACTTGCATCTTTCAAGAAGTTTTCTTCTGATACTACCCAACCAACGGATACAGAAGGAAAATAACCCCACTTGTTACCTGGTGCAAAATATGAACTACCATCAGCACGGAAGCTTGCTGCCACTAAGTATTTATTCATATATCCGTAATTAACTCTTCCCAAGTACGAAAGTAAGCCTATTTGGTTTTTTGTGGTAAATGAGTTGTTGATATCAATTGATAGAGCGGTGTTTAACGTTGTGATTTCGTCACTTGGGTAATCTAGCCCTGTAATTTTAGAAACTGAGACTCTTGTTTGTTGAGCAGTAAAACCTGCCAAAGCACCTATGGAATGATGGCCAATTTGCTTTTGGTAGTTTAGGGTATTTTCATTTAATAAATCTAAAAACAAATTATTCGTATATAGACCTTTGTTTACATCACCCGCTCTTGCTGAGTTTCTTTTCGTAAAATCTAACCCGTTTGTGCTATTCATATATGCACTTCCCAATGTTTTAAAATCTAGACCCGGAAGGATATTAATGGTAATATCGCCCGAAGATAAAACCCTATAATCATTGGTTGCATAATTTCTCGACTCTAAAACCGACTTAGGTTGCTGATTACTTGTTGAAAATGGATTGGCTGTACTTGTACCTGTAGTCCATAATGTTCCGTCAGGCATAGTACCCGAGTATTTTCGGTTTGCAAAAAACCTTGCCTGAGAATAATCGCCAGCTTTTACGTCAGCATATAACGGATTTTCTCTGATGTAAGCTGCTGTAGTTTCGTTTAAATAAACAGGCTGGAAAGTTCTCCAACGTACAAAATCATTAAATTCTATACCTGGTCTTTCTCTTTTAATAAAAGATGGACTAATATTTAAAGAAAGTTTTACTCTTTTACTTAAAGTAGCATTAAGTTTAGTTTGTACGTTAAATTTCTCATATTCAGAATGATACATAATACCTTGGTCATTTTGATAACCACCAGACACGTAATATCTTAGGTTTTTGACCCCTCCCGAAACACTCATTTGAAGGTTTTTTAAACTTGCGTTTCTTAATGCTTCGTTTTGCCAATCGGTGGCTCCACCCATAATTTCATTTTCTAACACATAGGCAGCTCTATCTGCAGTAGAAATTGCCAAATCAGCAGCCGAAATAGCCGGGTCTTTGGCTCTAATGGCAGCTTCGCTAAATAGTCTTTCTACAAACTCTGTGGTAGTAAGAATATCGTATTTTTTATAGGCTGACTTTACACCTTGCGAATACTTTAAGCTGTATTTTGTCTTATCTACTTTTCCACTTTTAGTGGTAACCAATATTACGCCACTAGCACCACGCGAGCCATAAATAGCTGCTGAAGCGGCATCTTTGAGTACCTCTACTGACTCCACATCAGCTGGGTTTACAAAAGATAAACCGTCTGCCACCGGATGACCATCTACTACTACCAATGGGTTGGCTCCTGCATTTACAGATCCCACTCCTCTTATTCTGATTTTTGGCTCTGAACCTGCATCAGACGAAGTGTTCTGAATTTGCACACCGGCTATTTTACCTTGTAATGCTTGATCAACTCTACTTACTGGGGCTTCGTCTAACTTTTCATTTTTATATTGTGCCACAGCTCCCGTTATATCTCCTTTCTTTTGGGTTCCGTAACCTACCACTACTATTTCTTCTAAGGTCTTGTTGTCTGAACTTAAAGAAACATTTATAACAGATTGGTTTCCAACGACTACTTCTTTTGCATTATACCCTACATAGCTAAAAACCAACACATCTGTTTTTTTCGACACTTTAATGGTATATTCACCAGCATTATTTGTAATTACACCTTGTGGAGTTCCCTTTACTAAAACACTCACACCAGGCAGACCTTCTCCGTTTTCTTGGTCTAGCACGGTTCCTTTTACAATAATTTCTTCTATTGAAGACTTTTCATTATTATTTTCTTTCAAAACTTTTTCATGCGTCATTTTTGGAGATGAGGCATGTAAAGATGACGTAATACGGTCTTTTTCACCAGCTACAAGCTCTTTTGCTTGGCTAGGTAAGTTTATAAGCAGAAGCACTGCCAATAAACCCGATTTAAGATTGTTTCGTAAAAAAATTGACATACGATTGATTTTAATTAATTGTTAAATTGAAATTCATTTTGGTCTAAAAAAAAATTGAAAGAACATAGTTTTCCTACCTTCCCTTTTTATGTAATTAGGAAACTATAGAAAGAAATTGAATTTAAATAATTTTACATTTGCCTTAATATCAGCACTTTAATGGTGAAAGTATTGATACATTTTTTAAATAAAACATAGCTTCATTCTATTGAAATTTTATTCTAACTAATGTATAGTCTGCGAAAAACACCCAGCTTACATTTTTTATTTTTTCAGAATGCTATATTTAAAATATCCGTAATATTTAAACTCTTTCAATTAGAAGAATTTGTGTTGTGTAAAGTGTTTTTGATTTTAAAGTTGGTGAAAAGTCCTAGGCTAAACTCTTTATTTATTTTTTATGCCACTCGCTTTAAATGCCATAAACTTTAAATGTTTGGGTTAAATTAAGAATGAAGCTTTAAGCTTACTAAACCTCATTCTTAATTGCTTGCCTATATACCTTAATTGTCTCTTAGTTAATATTTTATATTACTTTTTTTACTGTCAAAGTGTTAATTTTTATTTTTAAAGAAAACATAGCTTATACCTACCATTGAAGCCATTTTATAACCATTTTGAAATACACCCCCCTTTCATTTACTGTGTCGCCTGCCAGCGGGGCCTCCATTTTTTTTCGAAAAAAAACGGAGCAAAAAAAACTGCACCCTGCAAACTCGCACAATTAAAATTCTTATTGTCAATGTTGTAATAAAAATACACTTCCCAAAAGAATTTTAACAGTGCTCAAACAGTGCAGGGCGATGTAAAGATTTATTTTCTATTTTTCTTTCCCGTTTAACAGTATTACTTTTTTTAAAAGCTTAATATTCGGAATTAAGAACCATACACTAAGTGCAGTAATTATAGCCAATGCTGCCCCTATCACAAATGCTGGTGTATAATTTCCACCACTTGTAAGCCAAGGAACCAAATAAGTCAAAGCTGCTGCTCCTAACTTGGCAGCCATTCCTGAAAATCCAGAAAGTGTCCCAACAGTTTTTCCATTAAAAATATCACTCGGTAAGGTTTGTATATTACCAATGGCGGTTTGGAATCCAAATAAAATCACAGCCATAATAAGTACAGCTGAGGTTGGTCCTCCTGGATTTGCCATTGCTAATAAAGCAGGTAGCATAATCACGCAGCCTAATGTGATTACCATTTTTCTAGTTTTATCTACACTCCAGCCTTTTTTTAGTCTGTTTTGGGCAAATAATCCACCGAACCACGCTCCAAACATTGCTCCAACGTAAGGCACCCAACCATATAGGCCAATAGATTGTACGTTCATTCCGTAAACCTCATTTAAATAAATAGGAATCCAGAAAACAAAAAGCCACCAAATTGGGTCGATAGCGGCTGTGGCAACTATTACGCCCCAGCTTTCTTTGTGGCCAAACAGTTCTTTAGTGCTTGGGTTGTAGGTATTGGTTTCTTTTTCCTTTTTTTCGTTTAAACTAAACTGTCCATTTAGAATATATTCACGCTCTTCGTCTGTTAACCAAGGGTGGCTATCAGGTGTTGTTTTGACCAATACAAACCAAGGAAGCAACCAAAGTAAACCTATAAGTCCAACCAGAATAAAAATGTATTGCCAGCTAAAATAAATGGATAGAAAAGCGATCAAGGGTATAGAAATAATACCACCGATGGCCGCTCCTGAGTTAAATAATCCTTGAGCAAATGCTCTTTCATTTGTTGGGAACCATTCAGAATTTGCCTTTGCCGCTCCAGGCCAGTTGCCTGCTTCAGCTATGCCGAGAATCGATCTAAACAAAGCGAAAATGCCAAAGGATGTAGCCAAAGCATGAAGGGCAGTAGCGATAGACCATACTCCGATAGATAATGCAAACCCTAGACGAGTACCAATCCAATCAAATATTTTCCCAAATATGGCTTGTCCGAAGGCATATGAAAATACAAATATGATGGAGATGTAAGAGTAAATTTCTTTTCTTTCATCGCTGGTTTTATCAGGATATAAATCATCCGCAATATCAGGCCAAAGTACATTTAGTGTTTGTCTGTCTATATAATTGATAATCGTTGCAAATGCAATTAAACCAATTACCCACCATCTTAATCCTTTAACTTTCATGTTGACAATTATTAGCGTTTTTAATCTTTAATTTATTATTCGTGGTTTACTTTTAATCCGAAGATAATTACCTCACCAAATTCCTTTGGATCGGCATTGTGGTTATCGTTTTTTCCCCAAGAGGCAGATTGTGTATAACAACCAGCCTTAAAATAGGCGTCTGGGAAGGCAATGTCGTAAATTTCAACGGGTTGCTTTGAGTCATTATAAAAGGTTTTAATCTGATTTTTTTCAACTTCAAACCTTATTTTGAATCGCGTACCCAAAGTATAACTTTCTGTGAGAATAGTCGCTTTTTTGCCATTGTGAGACAAAAATAATTTATTGGCCTCTATTCTACAGGTGATGACATCGTCAAAGTCGCCCGTGCTGTGTATTTGCCCCGCTACCACGTGTTTTTTTTGTGTTGGCAGTGCAGTTATTGCTTGGTCAATTTCCATTGAATGTTTGCCAATTTCTGAATTCCATTTGGCTTGACTTTTACCTTCATTTGTCATCTCTCTTAGTTCTGACCTTGGATAACCCGAGCCGCTCGTGTGAGCTCCTCCAGCATGTGCCCTAAATACCAAACCACTTTTTGTTTTATCGTAAAAGTAGTAAGGTGAATTGCTGTAATCGGCCAATGCAGGTTGCGATATCTCAGCTGCAACACCTGATTCTGGTCCATCTTTATTTTCTTTATCAAAAGGAAGTGTTAGTTTCCAATTGGTCAGATCTAATGAACTTGAAGGTAAAACAAGCTCCGAGTTGCTGTCGGAGCCATGTTTTACACAGTCAAAAAATAAGATGCCAAATACAAATAAAAATATAGTCTTCAATTCAATATCAATTAATTGAAATTTATAAAAAATCTTCACGCATTGGACTGAAGAAATCTAGCAAAACGCCAGTTTCTAAGCAAACTGCACCGTGTGGTACATGAGGCGGAATATAAAATACATCTCCTGCCTTTAGGTTTTTAGTTTGGTTATCAATGGTAACATCAAAGCTTCCGCTCTCTACATACGAGGTTTGGCTGTGAAAGTGTTCATGAATTGGTCCTACACCACCTTTTTGAAACTCAACCTTAACCAACATCAGATTTTCATCATATGACATGATTTTTCTTTTTACTAATGGGTCTATTTGGTCCCACTCAACCGAAGAGTCAGCTATAAAAATATCCGTAGCTTTTTTTATCATGATTTAATTAGTTTTATTGTGTTAAGTAGAAAAGCGTTTTATGAAAACGCTAATCCACCGTTGATATCAATGTTATTTCCAGTTACAAATGACGACTCGTCAGATGCTAAGTAAGCAACCAAGTCTGCTACTTCTGCGGCTTGTCCTTCTCTTCTTAAAGGCGTGCCGTTTGCTACGTTAACACGTACTTCGCTTTTAGTGAATGTATCGTGGAAGGTAGTGGCAATCATACCCGGACAAAGTGAGTTTACTCGGATGTTTTTAGGTCCTAATTCTTTCGCCATAGATCTTGTAAACGTCATAACCGCACCTTTTGAAGCAGAGTATGCAGAAGCACCTGGGCCACCACCGTCACGAGCTGCTTGAGAAGCAAAGTTTACGATAGATGAACCTGCTGGCATGTGTGGAACTACGGCCTTAGTTACTAAGAATACCGTGTTGAAATTTAATTTGAATAGGAAGTTGATGAAATCTTCGTCCATTTCAGCCAAAGTTTTACGTGCTACTAAACCACCAGCTACGTTTACCAAAATATTTATTTCACTTCCAAATGCTTCTAAGCTTTTGGTTACCATATTGTCTATGTCTGCTTGTTTGGTCATGTCTCCTTGAACCAATATCGCTTCACCGCCTGCTGCTTTTATTTCTTCTAATGTTTTTTCTGCTTCGTCTTTTGTGTCGAAGTAGTTTATCACCACTTTAGCTCCTAATGATGCCAATTTAATAGATGTCATTTTACCAATGTCTCTACCACCACCTGTCACTACTGCTACTTTACCTGTTAAGTTCATAATCTAAAAATTGTTTTTACGTTTTAAAATTTTAATAATTTAAAAGGACCATTCCAGCTTAAATCTTTCCCTTCCACTTTTATGGCATGTTGTTTTTCTTCATTTTGATTAGCAAGGGCTACTAACCAGTTTTTATTTTCCTTGGTTTTTAATTTTATAATGGTGTAATCTTTGTTGCTTACTAATACTTCTACAGCCGAAATGTCGCTGTAAGAATTTATCGCCTTTTCTGTTACCGGTGAGTATGATCCGTGAGCTTCTAAAACAGAGGCAAACGTTGTTGGACCTGTTGTTTTTTTTCTGACAATAAACATCGGGTCTCTTCTTAAATTGAAGTTGGGGTCCGAAGCACCAGACCTACCTAATAAGATGCTGTCGCTGCCGGTGGTGGCGGTTATGTAGGTATAAAAAACGCCATCGCCTAACCACGAGAAATTCGTATTTCCTTCGTTTGCTTTGGCATCGCCCTCTTTCCAAATATGCTGGTAACCGTCGCTTTTACCAAGCTTTTGCATTTGATTTGGAATCGTAACTTTTGTGCTAATTGACATCAAATGCCCCATAAAATATAAGGGAAGGTCATAGGTGTTCTCAGTTTCTGAATTTACATTAAACACATCAAGTACAAATGGATTCTTAAATTCTTTTGAGTCAACTAAAACTAGCGTTCGGTTTTGGAATACTCCTTGGTAGGCATTAGAATCGCGAGAACTGATATACTGCACCTCCGGATTAGAGAAATTATAATAGTTTAACTTCGGAGAATATTTATCTGCTTCATCACTATCGCCGCCATATTGTGTTTTTTGGTTAATTACCAAGGTGTTATGGGCAATCGTTTGTTTTGCAAAAGTATTGTTCTCAGGTAAATACACACCGCCAGCTTTTTGCTCTATGTTTACAAAACGTGCCATTCCGTAATCTTGCACTACTTCTTTTCCGTTTTTGTAAAAAGAATAAGACATTTGGTCAAAGTGTCCATGGCCCATGCCGTGTGTTCCTGATTTGAAAACTAAGTTTAAATCAGACTTTGATCTCAAAATTCCAATCGCTCCTCCTTTTCCATCAATTCCATCTTTGTATATAATAGACTTGTTTGGAAGAGGGATTTTATTCTTAATGTTTTTAGCAACGGCCATTCCAGACTCATCTAAAACAACTTCATTTTGTAAAGCTGCGATTGTCAATAAGCTTGGATCTCTTTTGCCAAAGTGATAGGCGATATCCACTGCTGAAATCAAAGATGAATTATAAATTGACATCCCTTTTTGAGCATCGTTTAGGGGATAGAACTCTCCTGTAGACGTGGTCTGATCTAAAAGTGAATATACCGATTTAATCAAAAGGCTGTCTCTGTATTGAAAAATCTTAAGCTCAGGCTTTGTGTTTTGAAGACTAGCGGCAAATATCAAAAAAGGGTATGCACCGTATCTATGATAGTAAGCACCTTCGGAATATAAACCATCTGGTGAGAAAAGTCCGTCTATTTGTGCTAAGAAACCGGCTTTTTCTTGTCCTGGATGTTTTATTAAGCCTCCATCGTTATCGTGTTGGTCTGCCGTAATGGTTTGATCCATGGTGCCATATAAAGCTCTTTTTACAAAATCCTCGTTGTTCATCACCAAACCAATCATACCTACGCCTGCACAGCCCCACGTAGAGTGATTGTGAATTCTATTAAAAAACTGTGGAGTTTCTATGGATAAGAAGTTTACAAAAGGCACAAAAAGGTCTTTCTCGATTCTTGCTCTGTCTGATTTTCCTAAATAGTCATACACACAGTCATAGGCTTGAGCTACACTTACTAACCAATTGGCGTCATTTAGACATTGCCAAAATAGCTTTCCTCTCGAGTATGAGTTTTTGGCTGGATGTAGCCCTAACGTTGGATATAAGTCTGCATATTTATGTAAGATATTTTTTACGTATTTCGCATATTTTTCATCTCCCGTAATTTGGTAAAGCAATCCTGCTTTTTCCATTGTATTGTAGTTTTTACGGTGCACTTCGTGCGAATACCCACCTGCTAACTCTTTCGGTATAGGCACATCTATTTCTTTCAAAATTTCAGCATCTACTACTTTTTTTACTTCTGCAAATGACTTATCGTAAAGTGGCGTTTTGCCTAGATTAGCCTTTATTTCTTTGATACCTTTTTTTGTTAAAGTCAAACATGGGTGCGTTTGAGCATTAACGTAATTAGAAGTAATGAGCGTTAGCGATATGATAAGTGTTACTATTTTATTCATTTTCTTCCGATTGATAATTTATCGTCTCCCATTACTTTTGTATTTGAAGCGATATTTTTACTGTTTTCTTTTTCAGAAAAACCCTCTCCTTTTATTTCAAAATCTGAGCTTTGATTGAACACATTGTGGTGTACTTCTGCCTTTGGCTCCCCTACTGTTAACAGCATTTTGATAGCTGAGCTTTTTTCGAATATAGAATTCTTAATATCTAAATTTTGTAATCCCACTAAGTCTAAAGCGGCTTTGCTTGCATTTTTCTTTCCAAGTCCTACATTTTTAAATTCAGAATGATTGATAGTCATGTAACCAGCTGTGGTGCTTTCGTCAGAGCCTCCTCTGTAAAAAATTATGGCAGCTCCCTCAATATCTGTAAAGTCACAGTTATCAATAATAATGGTCTCTGCATTGTAGATTCCAATTTCATCTCCTTCTTTGTTGAGTGCTAAAACATCTCCCGAAATCTTAGAAAACGATGAATTTGTGATAGAAACTGTATCTGCAAAGGTGCTAGTGGCTACTTTGAAAAAGTTAAAGAAGTTATTGGCCGTTAGATTTTTAACCGTGCAATTATCCACAAACAGATTGTAGTTTTTGTTCATTGAATATTTGCTTGTAGTAATTACCGCATTTAGTGGACTATCGTTTGAGATTTTACCATCTATAGTCAAATTAACTAGTCTTAGCCCTCCTTCGTTTTCTATGACAAAAAGATTATTTGTTTCGAAAGTCACGATACTTCCTTTTGTACCTCTAACAGTTATTGGATGTGATAAGTGAATAACTTTGGTATGATTATATTCTCCGTCTGTAAGTTCAATGATATCTCCAGATTTTGAGTTTTTAACCGCATCAAACAAAGTGTTTAGACCCGGTTGAGCTTTTATTATATTCGCTTTTTCTGTAGATTCTGTATTTTTTGAGTACCATTTCACGCCAGTATTTTCCTTTGAAGCCACGGCCTCTTTTATTTCAGCACCAATTCCTTTGGCACATTTTGTGCCGTTTGGAAGCGTGTTTAGCTTTACATCTTCTACTTTAAAGCCGGTTTTACTCGGAAAAGTAGTAGTTTTATTTACAACGTTGTTTTCAAATGAAATTCCTGATAAGTCAGCATATACGCCAAAATGCTGAGGCGACCCATTTGAATAAAAAAGATTATTTTTAATGGTAGAAGTTTGTGGCGATTCGCTTCTTTCTTTATCGTTTCCGGCTCCTAGTTCTATGTGTGTACAGTCTACAAAAGTGTTGTTTGTAACATTTGATTCTTTTACCGAAACATATCTGTTTAGTGGAGAATTTGGTACGCCATTCATGATGGTAAGTGCCCCTCTAAATCTGTTTCCGGTTAGTCCTTCACAGTAATTGTTTATTACAGTTTGTTTTTCATTTATTACACGAATACCACCAGTAAACGCCACTCCATTACCAATTAAAACGTTTCCTTCTACCCAAGTTTCGTTTCCATGACGCATGGTAAGTGTTCCTTTACATTCAAAAAAGGTATTGAAACGATATGTGTTTTGGTTTGATTTATTTGAAATAATTTCATGCTCTCCGTTACATTTATCGAAATAGTTATATTCTACGATGCTTTGCGAGTTTTTCATGGAGTTATGGCTAGTTCCTATTCTTAGGGTTTCGCCGCCGTTTGAACCCAAGTTTTGTCTATAACCAAAATAATTATGGTCAATTTGGTGCTTATTTTCAGCACTTTCGTCTGTATCTAGTCTTACCGTTAGCGTAACGCCTTGGTTTCTTTTGTTTATAAATTGACAATGGTCTACTCTGTTATTTCTACCAAACAATACCACCCATGCTTCTACATTGTTACGCTCTGGTCCATTGAAATTGTCGATAACCACTTCCGTCAATCGGCTGTTGTACGCTAATTTTTTAGAATCTTTTCTGAATGCTATAATTTCTGATGTAGGTGAATTTCCATTTTTAAATACAAGACCTTCTACGTTTAAGTAGTTTCCTGCTATCCGTAAGTTTGACTCTCCTGAGATCGTCACCTTACCTTTTTGTTGGGCTCTTAGTGTGATTGGACTTTTTGCGGTTCCGTTTGTTTCTAAAAGGATTTCTATGTTTCTCCAGTCTCCATTTGCCATTACAATGGCATCGCCTGGTTTTACTGTTTTTATGGCTGATTCTAATTCAGATTGGTTTTTAACTAATATATCACTAGCTAAAGTTTCGAAGCTTAAGAAAATAGAAATTAGAACGAGTAGTTTTTTCATGAAAATAAAGTTTGCAATTAAAAGAGGAGGAAAATTCCTCCCCTTTTCAATCTATTTAAACATTCAACCTATAAATTAATATCCTGGGTTTTGGGTGATAATGCCACCACTTGCAAGTACTTCTGAACTTGGAATAGGAAATACGTAATAATTCTTATTTACACTCTGTTTCAATTCAGAATCTACCGTACCAGTTCTTACAAGGTCAAACCATCTTTGCCCTTCAAGTGCAAGTTCTAATCTTCTTTCAGCTAAAATGGCAGCTCTTACTATTTCTTTTGTATTTAGTTCAACCGGATCAAGCACTTTAACGCCGGCTCTTGTTCTAATTGGGTCCAAGACTTTAAGTACAGTTGCAGCAGGGCTACCGTTTTCATTTAAAGTTTCAGCATGAAGCAAAAGGATATCTGCATATCTAAGTTCAATCCAGTCTTGGTCTAAGTTACCCCATTTTTTACCTTTTCTGTTTGCAACATCAATGGTAACATCTTTTCTCAAGTCGCCGGGGCTTGCATCAAAAGCAGCAGTTAAAGCTGGGTCTAATGGATTCGGAGACTTTGTGTCGGTGCCTTTAAACCATTCGGAAAACTTAGAAAATCCATATAGGTTATTAATAGAGGTAGAGATACGCGTAGCATATATTATTTCTGAATTCAGGTCGTTGGTTTCACCAAAAACATCAGAAAACTTAGGTCTAAGGCTAATTTTTGCTGCGGTGGCGGTATTTACTACCTCGGCCAATAGAGGTGCTGCACTTGCAAAATTACCTCTTTGAATATACACCTTAGCTAACATGCCTTGAGCAGCTATTTTGGTTGCTTTGGTTGTCGAAGCGTTTGTCAAGGTAGCTATAGCTGCTTGAAAATCAGGAATTATTACCTCGTCATATACTTTTGAGGCTGCTTGTCTTGCCAATATAGATTTGTCTGTAATACTTGGAGTTGCAGACAAATTGATTGTTACATCACCAAATACCTTCACCAATTTAAAGTACGACAATGCTCTTAAAAACTTAGCTTCAGCTACTTGAGTTGCATTAGTTGAATTTGCAATTACGTTATTTGCACTCAAAATAGATTTGTATAAATTGCTGTAGAACGGACGGAAAAATTGTTCTACTAAATCTCCTCCGGCCAAATCTTTGTCAAATTTGTCAAAAGCAGAATAAGGTGCCTCTCTCATAAACATGTTATCAGCTCTAAAGTCGCCCATAACTGCTAACGGCGTAGTAGAGGCCTGCTGATAGTGATACGCTGCATTTAATACCTCTGCATAAGAAGATAAAGATGAGGCTTCGGCTTCTAAAGGTGGTACTTGGTTGAGGTTACTTTCACACGAGGTGAACACCAAGATTATTGCGATATATTTAAAAATATTTTTCATTTTCTTATTTTTTATAATTCATTAAATCTTTAAAGGATAGCCTATTTTGACTTTTCACTACCGATTTAAAACTTATTTAAAAATTTATATTTAAGCCTAAAGTATAGCTTCTTACAACTGGACTAGCTCCTTCTTGATATCCGTAGGTAGTTGGTCCTAAATATCCAGAGTTTGTAGTTTCAACACCTTCTGGATTAAATGAAGTGTAATTTTTAGCCATTATATACAATAAGTTTGTTGCTGCTGCATATACTCTTACTGAGCCAATCCCTATTTTATTAGCTAACTTGGTGTTGATATTATATCCCAATGTCATATTTCTTAATGCAATGTATGAAGCATCTTGCATCATTGAACCGTGGGCATTTCTTGCTTCTTGGTAAAATAGCCCGGAATCATCGGCTTTGCCATCGTTCTCTTTATCAAAACTCGCCTTTAGTCTTCCGCCAAACTGTGATTCCCAATATATAGGATCTATGTTATAAACTTTTGCTCCTTGAGAACCTTGAAATTGAAGTGATAAATCAAAATCTTTATAGTTCATTGTACTGTTTAATCCCCAGTAAAATTTAGGAGTGTTTGTTCCTAACTTCACATAATCATTCTCAGGGTCTATTTTGCCATCACCGTTTTGGTCTTTTACATAATAAGCTGAGCTACTAAGTCCAATATTTTGTGAAGGATCATTGATATATTTAGCTTCTACCTGTCCTAGTGTTTCGTATCCCCACATTTCGCCAACTTGGCCGCCTACATAGTTTCTAAATTGAGGTCCTCTACCTGCTGGTCCACCATATACTACATAAGGTAAAGATTGTAGGTCACCCAAACTCGTAATTTTAGTATTTACAGACGAAATATTACCAGCTACTTTCCATTTAAAATCTGATTTGTTAATTACGGTGGCCCCTAATTCAAATTCAATTCCAGAGCTTTTAACGTCTCCACGATTAAGTACTATAGAAGAAGTACCCAAAACCTCTGACACGCTTTGGTTAATCAACATGTCTTTGATGTTTGACGTATAGCGATCAATGCCTATCGTAAATCTATTTCTCAAAAATCCTAAGTTTACACCGAAATTGGTTTCAGTGTTGCTTTGCCAAGTAAGATCAGGGTTTGCCACATTGTTAGGAATCAAGAAACCCGTTCCGTAAATCGTAGGCTGAGCTTGTAAAAGACTCAATGAACTGTAAGAGCCTAAAAATGAGGTAGTACCCAATGAACCTCTACTAAATCTCAGTTTTAAATCGGTAAGTACTTTTGAATTGTAAAAAGCTTCATTATGAACATTCCATCCCAGTGAAAACGCTGGAAAAACCTCAAATCTGTTATTGGCTCCAAATCTAGAATCTCCATCTCTTCTTAAAGAGAATGACCCTAAATATCTGTCATCGTAAGCATAAGTTACTCTTCCAAAAACACTTTGTCTTGAAACCGTTTCGTCTCTTAGTCTGGTGTTTACATCAATTGGTGCCAAAAATGAATAATTTAGTGGTAAACCAAGGGGAACGTTTGTTCCTGTTATACTAGTACCTTTAATATAAAAGTTTTGAAACTCTATTCCACCTACTGCCGAAATGTCATTTTTACCGATAACTTTGGCATAGTTTAGCGTGGTTTCGCTAAGTATTGAGGTTCTTTTTACACTGTTTTGGTCAAGAGCTGTTTGGTTTAATCTGTGGGTTGCATCTGCCAAAACTCCTTTGTAATAATATGCTTGGCCATCATTCATGTCTGCACCCAATATGGTCTTAATATTCAAGCCTTCAAAAATCTTAAACTGAAGATATGAATTTAGGTTACCAAATATAGTTTTTTCTGTTTGGTCTGAATAATCTAACTTAGCGGCAGGCCCTTGGTCTCCAGTACCACCGATACCGTTTTGATTTCTACCATAATGCCAATCGTGAACGATGTCTCCTGGCTGTAGGGTATAAATACTTTGATTTCCTAAAGCACCTCTTCTGTCTTGGTCAAAAGTTCTACCCATGTTGGCAATGGTTAAACCTGACTTTGCTAATGCTGCACGCTGAGCGTCTAGGTCTTGTACAAATTTGATAGAAGCAGCAGTGTGATAGATAGGACTGATGCTATACGACCTCAAAAGGTCTCTCATATCTGTTGGTAAAATCTCTCTGCTGCTGTAACTTCCATTAAAGCTCAATCCAGCACTGAATCTTTTAGTCAAATTTGCATCTACGTTTAACCGAGCATTGTATCTTTCGAATGACTGTTTTTGAGCGATACCTTTGGTGTTTAAGTAACCAACTGATGCAAAAGCTTTTACTTTGTCGCTTCCACCAGAAACGCTTAAGTCGTGATTGTTTGTGGACCCTTGTCTAAATAACCAATCCTCAACACTTAAAACATCCGGTGCATTTTTATATGCGTTTAATCTATATTCTAAAAGTTGCGGATTTACGCCACTGAGATCATATTTATCAGTAACTAATTCATTTGCCCATTCAGAAGCCGTTTTGAGCATCGCGATGTCTTTTACATATTTATTTGAGATACTTGTATAACCATTGTAGCTAAAGTTAGCTTTGCCAGAACCGCCTTTTTTGGTGGTTACTAATATTACACCATTTGCACCTCTAGATCCATAAATAGCGGCAGATGCGGCATCTTTTAAAACTTCTAGACTGGCAATATCATTTGGGTTTATGGTGGCTAAACTCCCCGAAATAGGAAAACCATCCACTACCACAAGGGGGTTTGAATCGCCTGATAATGAAGCCGCTGCTCTAATTTGAATTTTCGGGTCAGCTCCTGGCTCACCACTTTGGTTTTGTATTCTTACACCACCAAGTTTTCCGGCTAAGGCATCGTCTACACGATTGGCTTGGATGGCTGCTATGCTACCGCCCTCAAGTTTCGATATTGCACCAGTTAAATGCGATTTTTTCTGAGTACCATAACCTACCACCACTACTTCATCAAGAGCTTTGGAATCTTCTTCTAAAGATATAGTAAGTAGTGTTTTTCCATTTAGAGGAATTGATTGAGAAAGAAAACCGATAAAACTTACAACTAGGGTCGCGTTTTTGTCCGCCTTTATTGTAAACTTTCCATTTATATCAGTGATGGTACCTTGCGAGCTTCCTTTTACTAATATACTTGCTCCGGGAATTCCCGCATTGTCGACCGTAGAAATTACTTGCCCAGAAATGACGCTTTCTTGAGCGAAGGCATTGTTGGCAAAACAACAGATCAACAACACAAAAGTTGTTAATAGAGATGCTTGCCTAATAGGTAGTTTTAACATCATGTTCATTTCAAATTTTAAGGTTTAAAAATTAGGCTATTTCTTGAAATTGTACTATTTACAAGAAAATAGAGATTCATTTAAATAATGCTATCTGATTCAAAACTATAGGAACAATTAGCCAAAAACAAGCTTTATATTAAAAAAAATACAGAAAAAATAGCACTTTTTAACTACAACGATACCGGAAACGTTATCGGAAACGTTTGCATAAAAAGTACAATTTATTAAAATATTACAAAAATTATACGTAATTTTGAATTTCATTTAGAAATCTAAGTTTTGAACTAATTTTAGAATAGTTTATTATATTTAAAGAATCTTGGAATTAGACTATTTGAAATTTCCGTCAATAAAAAAAATATAAAATGAGAAGTAAATTACCCACCATTAAAGATATCGCCAAAGAGCTTAATGTTTCGGTATCTACGGTATCTAGGGCCTTAAGAGGAATGCCAGAAATTAATGAAGAGACTAGAAAAAGAATAGTGAAATATTCGGAAGAAATAGACTATCAGCCGAACATGGTAGCCACTAGTTTGGTTAAAAGAAATTCGCACCTAATTGGGGTATTGGTACCCAACATGGATTACTTTTTTGCCACTGCTGTAAAAGGAATAGACGAGGCTGCCATGGAAGCAGGCTACACGGTGGTGATTAGCCAATCTAACGAATCATATGGAAGAGAGGTGGCTAACACGCAGCGACTCATGAACTCCCAAGTGGAAGGTTTGATAGTTTCGTTGAGCAGAGAAACCCAAAATGTGGAACATTTTAAGCGGGTGCAGCGTAAACAATCTCCTCTTGTGTTTTTTGATAGGGATTTTCCTGGATTAGAAGGCTCAAAAGTTTTGCTAAACAATGAGTTAGGAGCCGAAACCGCCGTGAGCCATTTGATAGATCAAGGCTGTAGGAGAATTGCCTATTTGGGCGGACAGGCCAACTTGGCGATTAGTAACAGCAGAGAAAAAGGCTATACCGAAGCTTTAAAAAAAGCGGGATTAGAAATAAAGTCGGAATACATTATTCACGGTGAATTTGAGAAGGAAAGTGCGTATAATAATATGTTGGACTTGCTTCAGTTGGCAGAGCCGCCGGACGCCATATTTGCCATGGGTGACCGAATGGCCCTCGGAGCCTACAAAGCCATAAAAGAAAAAGGCTTAAGAATTCCGGAGGATATAGCGATAGTGGGATTTAACGACGAACCGATCATGAGCATGGTGAGTCCGTCAATCAGTAGTGTGGCTCAGCCGGCATTTGAGATGGGAAAAATGGCCGCTCGCCTATTTATAGAGCAGCTAAACAGCCAAGAAGGCTACAAAAATCGCTTGGAGACCTTTGTGCCGCATCTAATGATTAGAGAATCATCGATGAAGATCAAGTGAGCAAATAACAGTTTAGGATAGTTAGTGGGACATTTTGGTGATTAAAAAAACGACATATTTTATTTTAAAAAAACGAAAGAGTGAACTTAATGCAGTAAATTTGCATTTGTTAATAGGTAATGGGGGCGACCGGTTTTGACGGCATGAAGCCATTGCGAGTATAAGCATGTATGGAGTTGGTGGAAGGTCTCCATTTAAAAAATCTACCGAACAATATCAGGCAATACACAGTATGCCATGGCTGCTTAATTTCGGAGTAAATTAGCATTTGCCATCGTTCCACTCTAGCTAACCTCTGTTGCGAGAGAATCTGGGGCGTCGAAAATAGAGAGGCGTTTTTAAGCGGACTTCTGACTTTTAAATAGTATACGAGAAGATAAGGGTAGAGCTTGGTACGTCGGACAGCATCTCTATCACGAAAATTAAGACCGAATAAACATGTAGAAGGCTCGACAGTAGCCGTGTTCGGACCAGGGTTCGACTCCCTGCGTCTCCACTAAAAACCCTCTTGAATAGCTCAGGAGGGCTTTTTTTTGAAATCTAGCCCATATCTAGCCCATAATTTTTTAAGCTCATTTTTCTATCTTCTCTTCTTGCTCCACTCCTATCCAATGAAGAATTTTTTTCAGTCTTTTTATTTTGATTTTAAAAATCATATCGGATTTTAAATATTTGCAAACTTTAAGATTCGTTGAGAAATTTCGAAATACCTAGGTTTATCATTTTGACTCTAATTCTGAAATGGTCTTAAACTTCTTTGATAAACTTTTAATGAAAAAATAGACTTTTTGCCAAACGCCTGAGAATTGATTATTTAAAAACGAACTTTACAATGGTTCAGAATATTCAATTCTCAGTGACAAGTGTTTTTTAGGTTTGATTCTTGGAAAAGTATAATTTTGAGGGAGAGGAAGAATTTTTACGTTGGAAAGGATATGTCTCAATGCTAACTATTCTGTACTGGCAGTTTGGATACGTAATCTTCAATGAACGAAGTAGCCAAGTTTGTCTCAATGCTATCTTATCTGAGCTGTAGGTTTAGATTGAATAGTTTAATCTTCTTACTTCAGAGTGGTTCAGAATTTTTTAAAATTGGTCCAGTTATTTCTTAGAATTTTTGGGCCATATGTAGATTCTAGCATTTCGTTTCTCTCAAAGTCACTAATCTCTTCAGTATCACCAATGACCTCCTTAGTTTGTTTGGCTTTCCATACCCATAGAACTGATATCAAAATCATTCCTTGCAGAATATGAAAAACCAGCATATTTTTTCCACTAGCAAAGAAACATAAAATAAAAAAGGTAGATGAGACAGCTGCGTAAATCCAAAATAGGATACTAGTTATTTTTTCCATATTATTATTTGCGAATATATTTTATTGATTTCTAAACTTTATTCTACTGATTAATTAATACTAAAATTTTCAGAAAAAGAACAAGGTGAAGGCCAAGTAATAACCTTTTAGTTTTCTTCATGGTTAATTTGCTCATTTTTTTTTCTTGTAATAATAGATAAACTGACCGGTATAAAACCCGTGAGAAACATTGAATAATTAGTCAACATAACTAAAAGCTTTACTACAACCATTAACTTAACCTCAATATCATCAGAGTCTTGAAATAACTCGTGAAATATTCCAGTGTAAAACAGACATAAGGCTAAAAAATACAAGATGAAACTCTTTACGGTAGTTCTGAAAGAAGACAATTTTTTAAATCCCATTATAGCTAGGAACACTATTCCCAAACAGAATATGATATACTCAATTTTATCAAACATTTTTTTTAGTTTTTGAAGGAAAATAGAATATTTCCTTGGTGTTAGTTTCTCTATCTCAAGAGAATAAATATTTTAAACAATTACATTTCTTTTAATTTTCATCAATGCTGTTGTCTTAATCCTTATTCTTCTGGATTATTGGTTCTGTCTTGCCCAAGTTTTAGGAAAGCATGAAGAGTAATCCATCCATTTCTTCCAGACATTATGAGTATATAACCTCCTACTACTAGTGCCAGGATAATACCCACTAGCAAGCCTTTGATCAATATTGGGAGCATAAAGCTTCTTTTTTGCTATGTAATTCCTTTAAACATTTCTCAACTTCCTCTCTTCTTTTCAGAATCTCTATATAAAGATCCCCACCATGTCCCATCATTTTTGCAGCAAATGATTTTAAGTCATTCATCTCTTCAGTTTTATCTTGAATTTGTTTGTCAACAGATTGTAAGATACTTAAAATTGGTTCATTCATTCTCTTTTTTGTTAAAGCCATCTCACACATTGGTTAGTATGTAGAAATTGATGACTGTAATTAAACATGCGTCTCTTAGCCCTATAGAGACAATTTTTAAGGAGCAAAGTCCCTTGGCTATTAGAATTAGTCTTAAAATTGTTGTCAGTCAGTACCTTCTTCTTTTTCATCAAGCTTTTCAAGAATTTCACCAATACTATCAGCATAACTACTGTTGTAGTCTTTTTAACTTTCAAGATCATCTATTTCATCATCTTTATAAATGAAAGCTTTTACTGTTGAAAGAAATAAATTCTTAATTCTTCTGGATTATTGGTTCTGTCATACGGTTTGGGGTGCATATAACGCCATTACAGGTTAGTCTTAATCCTTATTCTTCTGGATTATTGGTTCTGTCAAACTATGCTAGCTGCTCTTAGTTTCGCTGTTACTAAGTCTTAATCCTTATTCTTCTGGATTATTGGTTCTGTCGTATGGATGCGACACAGGTTTGTGTACAGCTTTAGCGTCTTAATCCTTATTCTTCTGGATTATTGGTTCTGTCACGATTCAGGGGCTGAGGGCATCAAAACTCTGAAAAAGTCTTAATCCTTATTCTTCTGGATTATTGGTTCTGTCTTTACTGAATACGGACATTTTAGAAGCAAAAATCACTGTCTTAATCCTTATTCTTCTGGATTATTGGTTCTGTCGAACTTAAAAATAATCAAATAAACAATTTAAACAAGTGTCTTAATCCTTATTCTTCTGGATTATTGGTTCTGTCTATTCATATTGGTAACACTACAAAAGTAGTAAGTCAGTCTTATTCCTTATTCTTCTGGATTATTGGTTCTGTCTACAATTGTAAGCTAACCTCACAAGTACCAGCTAACATGTCTTAATCCTTATTCTTCTGGATTATTGGTTCTGTCATTTTTCATTACTACCTAATGAAATAGTAATCACAAGTCTTAATCCTTATTCTTCTGGATTATTGGTTCTGTCGCCATTGGTACAGCCTTAACTATCTTATGTTTTTTCCTGTCTTAATCCTTATTCTTCTGGATTATTGGTTCTGTCTTGCCACAAGAAACTGTCTCTTGTATCTTCCTCAGTGCGTCTTAATCCTTATTCTTCTGGATTATTGGTTCTGTCCAGTATAACTCCTGAAGAGAAGACCGAATAAGATGGTGTCTTAATCCTTATTCTTCTGGATTATTGGTTCTGTCTCGGCCTGATAACGGAATATAAGTTCTGCGGGAGTAAGTCGTCTTAATCCTTATTCTTCTGGATTATTGGTTCTGTCCATGGAACTTACAGTCGAAAAGTTAATGAAGTTAGGTCTTAATCCTTATTCTTCTGGATTATTGGTTCTGTCACACTTTACTTAGGAGCTGAAAAGCTCGGAGAAGATGATGTCTTAATCCTTATTCTTCTGGATTATTGGTTCTGTCGTTAAAAGCCAAGTACGAAAACGAATAAAAATATGGTCTTAATCCTTATTCTTCTGGATTATTGGTTCTGTCAAGTTTTCAAGTTTAATATTTGAGAAAGACAAAATTAGTCTTAATCCTTATTCTTCTGGATTATTGGTTCTGTCGTGGAAACGGTAAGAGAGTTAGCTTTGAGCAAGCTATGTCTTAATCCTTATTCTTCTGGATTATTGGTTCTGTCGTGGAAACGGTAAGAGAGTTAGCTTTGAGCAAGCTATGTCTTAATCCTTATTCTTCTGGATTATTGGTTCTGTCACAAAACCTGAAGGCATAAAGCTTTCAGAATTGTTGTCTTAATCCTTATTCTTCTGGATTATTGGTTCTGTCAATTACTTGAGAAATTCGATAAAGCAAAGGAGAGAGCTGTCTTAATCCTTATTCTTCTGGATTATTGGTTCTTTCTATTTAACAAAATGTTTTGTACTAAGAATAACATTACGTCTTAATCCTTATTCTTCTGGATTATTGGTTCTGTCAGCACTTTAGTTAAATATTCGGATATTCAAAATAGAGTCTTAATCCTTATTCTTCTGGATTATTGGTTCTGTCAGTTTAAAAGCTCATTTGTGGCTAATGATCTGATAAGTCTTAATCCTTATTCTTCTGGATTATTGGTTCTGTCATAAACACAAAGGAAATAAAGCATAATTTAGAATAGTCTTAATCCTTATTCTTCTGGATTATTGGTTCTGTCAATAGTTTCAACCGACCAACTATTAAGGGTTAATGAAGTCTTAATCCTTATTCTTCTGGATTATTGGTTCTGTCCAATTAAGATCACAGACTTAAATGCATTGCCTCAAGTCTTAATCCTTATTCTTCTGGATTATTGGTTCTGTCATGGAGTAAAATAATCGAAATAGATAACAATCAAAAGTCTTAATCCTTATTCTTCTGGATTATTGGTTCTGTCACGTATGTAATTTGGAAATATCATCGGACGATATTAGTCTTAATCCTTATTCTTCTGGATTATTGGTTCTGTCCAAGCAGTAACAGCTCCTACACAGGAGCAAAAGGAGTCTTAATCCTTATTCTTCTGGATTATTGGTTCTGTCTTCGCTTTAAGTGGGCCTTAAATACGCCATATGGAGAGTCTTAATCCTTATTCTTCTGGATTATTGGTTCTGTCGGTATTTGGTCAAGAGAGAATAGGCAATCAGGAAGGCCTGTCTTAATCCTTATTCTTCTGGATTATTGGTTCTGTCAACTTTCATCTGATACAGATGAAAAAGTCTTTTTTGTCTTAATCCTTATTCTTCTGGATTATTGGTTCTGTCTTTCTGCAAAAATGTTTGATGCAGATTATGAAGAAGTCTTAATCCTTATTCTTCTGGATTATTGGTTCTGTCGAAAACAAAACGACTATCAAACAGCACAGGAATAAAAGTCTTAATCCTTATTCTTCTGGATTATTGGTTCTGTCGGCTCCTGCGACACTCAAGAAAGAGAAAGAAAAAGCGTCTTAATCCTTATTCTTCTGGATTATTGGTTCTGTCCATTTGGAAAAAGCCAAGGCCCTTGGAAAGTTAGGTCTTAATCCTTATTCTTCTGGATTATTGGTTCTGTCGAATATTGGAATGTGGACGGGTTCTCAACAGAGAGTCTTAATCCTTATTCTTCTGGATTATTGGTTCTGTCTGTATTCAAACAGACGACAAGAACTGAAAGAATACTGTCTTAATCCTTATTCTTCTGGATTATTGGTTCTGTCTGTCATCAACGGCAAGCACTGGAGTAAAACAGAGCCAGTCTTAATCCTTATTCTTCTGGATTATTGGTTCTGTCGTGTATTTCGGTGCAGAAACAAAGCTGGGAGCACTAGTCTTAATCCTTATTCTTCTGGATTATTGGTTCTGTCAACAAATGATTAAATTCATAACTCTAGTATTACTACTGTCTTAATCCTTATTCTTCTGGATTATTGGTTCTGTCTGCTTTGAACCTTAAACAAGCAGACGGGTCTATAACAGTCTTAATCCTTATTCTTCTGGATTATTGGTTCTGTCTAGAAGGGGCTGTAAATGCGGACGCTGTAGCAGCGTAGTCTTAATCCTTATTCTTCTGGATTATTGGTTCTGTCACCGTTTAAATCTTGTACGATAGATGAAGATTTTTCACTGTCTTAATCCTTATTCTTCTGGATTATTGGTTCTGTCTATCAAAGCAAAGAATCAAAATAGAATTTTACTACGTCTTAATCCTTATTCTTCTGGATTATTGGTTCTGTCTGAAGATAGGCAATTGATTGAGCAAGTATCAAATCGTCTTAATCCTTATTCTTCTGGATTATTGGTTCTGTCTTAGCTTTGAGCAAGCTATCAAACTGTCAGCTGATGGTCTTAATCCTTATTCTTCTGGATTATTGGTTCTGTTATTTACAAAACATTCCAGAACAGATTCAAAGTAAGAGTCTTAATCCTTATTCTTCTGGATTATTGGTTCTGTCTTAAGATGCTCACTGAGCACGATGCAGCCTATTCAATGTCTTAATCCTTATTCTTCTGGATTATTGGTTCTGTCCTGTTGGCGAAGAGCTTAAATCCAACTCTGGTGGTGTCTTAATCCTTATTCTTCTGGATTATTGGTTCTGTCTTCCAAACACCTAAGAGGTGAATGGGATTACTTATTGTCTTAATCCTTATTCTTCTGGATTATTGGTTCTGTCGAAAAGCCAGAGTTAGAAGGTGCTACTAAGGGTAGTCTTAATCCTTATTCTTCTGGATTATTGGTTCTGTCTCCTTACGTAACATTCTTAAAGGCAGATAATTCTGCGTCTTAATCCTTATTCTTCTGGATTATTGGTTCTGTCTTTCTGCTTTAGCTTACGCTGTTACGAAAGGTGAATTGTCTTAATCCTTATTCTTCTGGATTATTGGTTCTGTCTACTTGCAATAATTGAAACAGATGATTAAATTCCTAACTGTCTTAATCCTCATTCTTCTGGATTATTGGTTCTGTCCTTTGAAACACTATGAAAACGACGACGGTTAATATGTCTTAATCCTTATTCTTCTGGATTATTGGTTCTGTCAAAAGCTTGTTTTAATAATTGTTAATTTTAAAGGACGTCTTAATCCTTATTCTTCTGGATTATTGGTTCTGTCTCTCTTTTTTCTTTGCACTATATAAAGAATTTTAGTCTTAATCCTTATTCTTCTGGATTATTGGTTCTGTCGGCAAAGAGTATTGGAATGTGGACGGATTTAGCACGTCTTAATCCTTATTCTTCTGGATTATTGGTTCTGTCGGCAAAGAGTATTGGAATGTGGACGGATTTAGCACGTCTTAATCCTTATTCTTCTGGATTATTGGTTCGGTCCGAATTTTTAGGCTTTAATAATGCCGTCGGAGATTTGTCTTAATCCTTATTCTTCTGGATTATTGGGTCTGTCAATTTCAAGCGAAATAGTAAGTACTTCAGATGTTTTGTCTTAATCCTTATTCTTCTGGATTATTGGGTCTGTCAATTTCAAGCGAAATAGTAAGTACTTCAGATGTTTTGTCTTAATCCTTATTCTTCTGGATTATTGGTTCTGTCTGCAAAAGAATATTGCAGACCTTGAAAATAAGGAACGTCTTAATCCTTATTCTTCTGGATTATTGGTTCTGTCAAGCCTCTAACCTAGCATTGAGCATTCGTGTTAAACCGTCTTAATCCTTATTCTTCTGGATTATTGGTTCTGTCTACGAAGCTTTGTCGAGAGAATCTGTTTTACTTGAGTCTTAATCCTTATTCTTCTGGATTATTGGTTCTGTCGAATAACTGTTGACACTCCAAAGTTGCTAAGTAATGTCTTAATCCTTATTCTTCTGGATTATTGGTTCTGTCAAATAGTATCAACATCAGACGTACTTAGAGTAAACGAGTCTTAATCCTTATTCTTCTGGATTATTGGTTCTGTCTAACTCAAAGAGAGTTACTTTTGAGCAAGCTGTAGCCCTATCTTAATCCTTATTCTTCTGGATTATTGGTTCTGTCAATCACATTATTCACCATTAAACAATTAACATCAAGTCTTAATCCTTATTCTTCTGGATTATTGGTTCTGTCAGAATTACTTTTGAGCAAGCTGTAGCTCTTTCAGCTGTCTTAATCCTTATTCTTCTGGATTATTGGTTCTGTCAAAATAAATGTTGATTATTCAAATGATGCAATTGAAGTCTTAATCCTTATTCTTCTGGATTATTGGTTCTGTCAAAATTCTGGAGTAGAGTTGGTAGGGTGATAAATGTCTTAATCCTTATTCTTCTGGATTATTGGTTCTGTCATGGCAATGCTATTGTCAAAGTTATTGTAACAGTAGTCTTAATCCTTATTCTTCTGGATTATTGGTTCTGTCAAGTTTAATATTTATAGAACAACAATTAACATCCAAGGTCTTAATCCTTATTCTTCTGGATTATTGGTTCTGTCAAATAAAACAAAGTCTGGTATTCCAAATCAAGATTGTCTTAATCCTTATTCTTCTGGATTATTGGTTCTGTCCTGTTTTGGATGCTTCGTAGGCGGCTTGTGCTGCTGTCTTAATCCTTATTCTTCTGGATTATTGGTTCTGTCTTTTTTAAAACGTGCGTAGGCACGATACCGCATCATTGTCTTAATCCTTATTCTTCTGGATTATTGGTTCTGTCCTTTTTCGGATAATAGTGTTACTTTTTTGGATAAATTGTCTTAATCCTTATTCTTCTGGATTATTGGTTCTGTCAAATTAAGAAAGGCTTTAGAAGCCAAGAGATTAGAGTCTTAATCCTTATTCTTCTGGATTATTGGTTCTGTCAATTTAAATTTTAAAAATCATGGCAAAAACAAGAAAGGTCTTAATCCTTATTCTTCTGGATTATTGGTTCTGTCAAGTTAGATTTTAAGATATTTGCTAAAATCTACTTTTGTCTTAATCCTTATTCTTCTGGATTATTGGTTCTGTCTTAAGGCAAAAATTGCAGACCTCGAAAATAATAATGTCTTAATCCTTATTCTTCTGGATTATTGGTTCTGTCATCACAAAAATCGACTTCTCATTATTACCAAACGAGTCTTAATCCTTATTCTTCTGGATTATTGGTTCTGTCGAGGTTGCGGAACTGTATATTGACCTAGGTCAATATGTCTTAATCCTTATTCTTCTGGATTATTGGTTCTGTCAATCTTCAGAGGAATTTGAAGATGATGTGGAAGTTCAGTCTTAATCCTTATTCTTCTGGATTATTGGTTCTGTCTGAAGGCATAAAGCTTTCAGAATTGTTCACTGTAAGTCTTAATCCTTATTCTTCTGGATTATTGGTTCTGTCTCTTAATACATTGCCGCAAGAAACTGTATCTTGCAGTCTTAATCCTTATTCTTCTGGATTATTGGTTCTGTCAGCTAAGTAAGAATTAAAGGGTGAAATTCCCTTTGTCTTAATCCTTATTCTTCTGGATTATTGGTTCTGTCTAGCATTTGCTGTGACAGTAGGTGAGTTTCCAGAAGTCTTAATCCTTATTCTTCTGGATTATTGGTTCTGTCATGTGAATTTTTGATTAAAAACTGATTAAAATGGTGTCTTAATCCTTATTCTTCTGGATTATTGGTTCTGTCAGATACTGTTTTTGAACTTAGATTCAATTCGTCACAAGTCTTAATCCTTATTCTTCTGGATTATTGGTTCTGTCAAGACGAAAAAGTCTTTTTCGGAGCAGAGACTAAACGTCTTAATCCTTATTCTTCTGGATTATTGGTTCTGTCTCAGTGTGTAGAGTTTTGGAGATTTAAACAAGCAAGTCTTAATCCTTATTCTTCTGGATTATTGGTTCTGTCCTGCAGAAGACAGACTTGCTGAGGGCATGTCGCCGTCTTAATCCTTATTCTTCTGGATTATTGGTTCTGTCAATTTAGTGAACTTACCATAGTGAAAGCTGGTAAGGTCTTAATCCTTATTCTTCTGGATTATTGGTTCTGTCTCATTTAATTCACCTTGTATCATAACTTTGGATAAAGTCTTAATCCTTATTCTTCTGGATTATTGGTTCTGTCATTCTAAAAGAATTACCTTTGAAGATGCCGTTAAATTGTCTTAATCCTTATTCTTCTGGATTATTGGTTCTGTCTACAGAGCTCCTGACCATTTACAGAAGGCTATGGAGTCTTAATCCTTATTCTTCTGGATTATTGGTTCTGTCATTAATCAGGCGTGCGAGAGAATGTTTGATATATTGTCTTAATCCTTATTCTTCTGGATTATTGGTTCTGTCCTTTTATTATATATGGGATATGTCTTGTTACTCTAGTCTTAATCCTTATTCTTCTGGATTATTGGTTCTGTCACGCCAAGAGTGTTATGGAGGGTACAATGCCCGTCGGTCTTAATCCTTATTCTTCTGGATTATTGGTTCTGTCTCTTTGGTGCTGAAACTAAACTCGCTGCACTAGCGTGTCTTAATCCTTATTCTTCTGGATTATTGGTTCTGTCGTGTCCAATTTGACTGTCTGATTATCTCGGATGTCTTAATCCTTATTCTTCTGGATTATTGGTTCTGTCCTATTTCAAGCGAAATTGTATCAACAAGCGACGTTTTGTCTTAATCCTTATTCTTCTGGATTATTGGTTCTGTCTTCTAGACCTTTAATTGGAAAGAAGGGTCTATACACGTCTTAATCCTTATTCTTCTGGATTATTGGTTCTGTCAAACTATGGGATAGGTTGGAAACAGCCGAAGAGAAAAGTCTTAATCCTTATTCTTCTGGATTATTGGTTCTGTCCTGATATGGAGATTGCAGTGGAGAAATTAATGAAGGTCTTAATCCTTATTCTTCTGGATTATTGGTTCTGTCGCTTAAAATCTTTTTCTTTAGGTGGTAATTCTAAAAGTCTTAATCCTTATTCTTCTGGATTATTGGTTCTGTCCGTCCTTTTTCTATCTTACTAGTAATATGAAACTTACTTAGCAAAATATGAGGTATTTTATATAAGAACTTCATTTAGTCCAACGTTTTTTGTTCCTAACATTATTTGTTAATGCAAGATAAATACTTTTAGCCATAAAATTATTCAAAAACAATAATTCCACTCCATCCTTCCTTGCTTTTTTTAGCATCATATGAGCGTATGGCTAGACCTTTTATTTTGACGTTGTTAGTCAGTTTATTTTTTAAAATAATCCTCTCCGATAAATAGATACAATCCACAAAACCAATTCCAGAGCTTTTTATGCTTAGTACACCTTCAAATGACTTCAACCAACTATGCGAATCTTTTGAAAGGACTACACTTTTAATTATATCAAAGTTTTTTTGCACATGTTTTGTCATATATCCATAGCAACTGTCTCCAACTTTAAGTGCGGTTCCCTTTGTAATTGATAAAGGGAATTTTCCTCCAACTTGGTTTTCCGTTATATAATAAGCATAACCATTTTGCAAATCTATTTTAGTAATAGCTATAGCGGCTTTAGGGAGTGTTTGTAAAAACTCCTGTTCTACATCTTTTGCAAATTTCCTATAATCTACTTTTTCAGACTTTATGTTTATTATGTTTTGGTTATATAGATTTTCTCTTACATCTTCCGGTATTTGCCACCCATGGCTTTTTCTGATATCAATAATTTCTTCGATTTCATATTTCGCATTAGCCCACATTTCATTTTTAATTAATAATCGCATAAAATCCTGTCTTACACCACGAAGCATTTCTGGTTTATTGTTTAAGCTTATAGCTTTACAAAATACGGAAAACTGAAGATCAGGTTTCTCTTGATAACAAGAGCTTAAAAGATGCCATACCCAAAACTCTTTTTGTTTTACTTGAAGTAATTCTAAAATTAATTTGTGTGCTTTTTCTATGTTTTTATCCTTTATTAATAGTTTTATGGCGTAATACTTTAAATAGGGCATTTCAGGATTTTGTTCGGAAGATGTATAAATCCAATTTGTAAAATATGATGTAGTTGATTCTTCCTTATTGATAATAGATAATAAATTTTTAGCAATTAAAATAGCATTCTTCTCAATTTGTTGAGGTTCTTTAAGCTTATCGAAATTTACCCATAACATAAAGTCTAAATACAATTTCCAGGTCGGTGCTACTTTTGAGGATGCCCAAATAAAAGCACTTGTAAGTTGAGTATCGGTAATTCTTGCATATTTCATTATCTCACTCAAAATCTCTTGAGTATGATAAGAATCCTTTGATAATTCTTGGGATAAACTGATAGTCTTAATTACTAACCAATACGTTTGTTTTTTTAATAAATTATCAGTCTGAAACGGGAGTTTAAACATCTCATTTTTTATTTCTAATGCTTTTTCCCAATCTTTTGCAATCAAGGCTTTTTTCCAAATGTCATAATATACCCAAGCAAGGTTCTTAAAACTATTTGCAGGGTTTAACTGGAAGTCTTCCTTAGCCTTTAGCAGAGCTAAATCTATATTTCCAATTTTTCTCAGGCTTGCTATATGTAATGTATTTGTATTATCGAAGGCATTATTTGTTTAAAAGATTATGGTATGCTTATTTTGAGTAAGTAATTCGAAATCAAAGTTTTTTCCGATACAGTTTATACTGTTGAGCATATCTTCGCCAACTGGAAGCATTATAATGGTATCGTTATTTTCATAGCAACTTTGAAGTTCCGTAACTATTTCTTTAATTTCTTTATAAAGTTTTCTATGAACTTGGGCAAAAAAGACTGATTTTTGAAGCCTAATACAGCCTTGCTTTTCCAAGAATTTAGCTAAAACTCTTCTGATTTTATTATTTTCAACATCATATAAGATTAGACAGTACATTTCGTTGCTATTTTTAAGTTTTTTAGATTTAAACCAATTTAAAAACCGTGTAAAGTCAACCGGCAATTCCTGTTCTAACACTTCCACCTCATCATCATCAAAAAAAGGAAGGCCTGTTGCTTTTCTTGCTAGGTTTGAATCTTTTATATTTAGAAACTCTCTTTTTTTTCTTGGCATATTAATTCACACTTATTTGATATTTAGTTTCGTATACAGGCACTTTTTCGGTTTCTTTAAACAGAAGGTCATTTAATATTGTATAGAGCATAATGGCAAGGTTAGGGTCAGAACCAGTTTTGGGTGACATAACCAAGGTGAAACCTTTTTTACCATAAAAGACATTAATTTCAGCTGTACTATATCCTTTTTTTACTTGGACTTTTAAGCCATAGTTTATAGGAACTAATCCCAAAAGCTGAAGTCCGTTTAAAAGACAAAGTGACCTAATGTCGCCTTGCATTTCTAAAAGTTGGTCAGGCACATGTATGTTTTTATCTTTTTTCTTTGGGGCTGTTGGGTTTATTTTGCTCAAAACGTTTTGATAAGCCTGCTCATTTATTTCATTGGTTTTTTCTTGGAAATCTATTTCTTCAATTTTTTCAATATAATTAGTCCAATTTACGGTTAAAGAAGAAGGGTTATAGGCAACCTCATTGTCAGAACTAATAAAACAGGCCCTAGTAGCATCGCAAGTTTTGAAATCAATAGCTCCTTCAAGTTTGACTTGGTCGGCAAACTTTCGTGCATAGTTTTTGTAAAACTCTTTAAAATCTTTCAAGTTTTTACATTCAGACTCTAATTTGAAAACTATCTTAAAGCCGGTGCCACTTGGAGAGATAAATGCCATAAGCACCTCTGGATGCTCGCAAATATTTTGAGGTATTTTTGCATTTTCACCGAAATAATCATCAATATCTAATATTAAGTAGTTAGCCGATTCAAAATTTTCTGAATTTCTTATATCATTTTTAAATTTTGATCCAACAAAATATGGAAGTTGAGTTTTTAAAGACTTATAGGCTTTTATATCCAAAGCCCGCAGTTTTCTTAACCTCGCTATTTTTTCTAATACTTGGTTGTCATTTTTTATTAATGCTACCAAATCTTCAATAGTGGAACAAGAAAGTGCCTCTACTGGGTGCTGGGTGATGTTTTGTCCGATGTATATATTGAAGGTATTTATTTAGTTTAATGGTGAAAAATTTTTAAATATTGTAGCTGTTTTTTGTGCAGTGAGTTCTATGTGATTTAAGCGTGATCTACTTAAACCATTTACATGAATAAGTTCATTTAAATAGTCATTAAAAGACTGTATGAGTATTCTTTTTCCTATTGAGTTAAGCAAATATGGTTTTTCAGAATGTCTACCATCTTGGGACTCTGAGATATCAAAAAAATCAGTATCGATAATTCCCTGTATGCAAAGGTGACAAACAACATAGTCAGCCCAGTGTCGGAACTGTTCTATAAAATCATAAACAAAAACAGGCCTATTGTATTCATCACGGTGCATAATACCGATATAGGGGTCTATTCCAGCCTTAATTAATGCAGACTCGCAAGTGCCATATAACATTCCGTAGGCATAGTTTAATAAACAATTAAAACCATCAAATGCAGGGTGTTGGCTTCGTTTATCAAATTTGTATTTTTCGGGTATCAAATTACTCAAAGCTTGGAAATAGTTTCTGCTCATGCTTCCTTCAAATCCTCTAAAACTTGCGAAAGTTTCCCCATTATTTATGTTTTCATAGGCTTTTATTTTTTCTATTCCGAGTAATATTTTTGATTTGTTAGTTTGAACTGCATTGGGTTGGTTGGTTAGGTGAGTGATTAAGTCTAAAACCAATAATTGGTTGGTGCCTTTTTGAGACAATGTTTCCCTTATCCATTCAACACCCTCAGGAGCCGAAGAAAAAATTAACTGATTTTTCCTTATAGTGGTAATAGACCCAAATTGATTACTCCAAACTCTACTAAATGGAAAACCTTTTTTGTCTACAAACAATATCTCAATATTGTTATCGATAGCCACTTTTATTACTTCATATGTTAGGGCTGTTGCAGAATGCAATATGATACTTTTTACTTTGTGAAAAGGTACATAACTTTCATGCTCCTTGTTTTTAATAAAGTATCTTCCTTCTCTAACGCTAATTTGCGTTCCGTACTGGCTTAATATTATTTGTGTATTGAAGTTTTAATTTATTTAGGTGAAACATTTATGTTACAAAAGTATCTCATATTGGTGTAAGCTATTTACACTTTTTAAAAAGTTTTAATCTTTTTATAAGCAATAGCTAAAGACGCATGTGGAGCGAAGTCAAACTTGACTAACGCCAACTCTTTCGTCCATTTTTTCCAGATAGCTATCAAAATATCTTGTTCATTTAGATTTGCATATTTAGGCTTTAATTCTAATAAACAAACACTTGTGTTTATAAATACCTTATTGACTTTTAGCATTCCTTCATTAGCTGATTGCAGTGTCTGTTCCCAGTTTTTATCTTTACGCAGCCTTGGTAGCATTCTGGTATCAGTAGACCTATTGCCTTGAACCAATGCAGGTTGATTAGATTCAAAATCAAAATACCCATCTGAAATCACAATCACCTTGTTTTGATGCTTAGCGGATATATCAGTGCTCAAAAAATCATTGAAATATTTCCATAAATCTGTGCCTTTAAATTGGCTCGATTTCGATTTACCTTTTAATGCTGCACTATACAGGTTATCTAATCTAGCTGGAAGTTTCGCTTTAAAATCATCCAATTGACTTCGTTTGTTTGCAAGCTGAATTTCTCCCATGTTTATGGTCAATAAATTCTCAAACCTGTCGGTTTGCACTCCGCCAATTTGTGGGCCAATTACTACTTTAAAACAATCTTTGGAGTGAATAATTAGCTTCTGCCTAACATCGGTTTCAAAACGTTTGAAGACTTCTTGAATCAAAGCCTTGTCTCTGGCAGATTGCCCCACTGTGAGTAGCCTATCTGATAGATCTAACAAAACGATGTAGTTATTTTGGGGCTTCGCTTGGGCCGATGCCACATAATTAACAAGCATCAAAAAAAATAACACAACGGTACCCTTATAAATGAAATTGAAATTTGTCATAATTGAAAATGATTTTAGTGGAAAAATGAGTATCTATATAATTACAAAGTGTCATTATTTTCGGCCAAGGCAGGTTGGTTTTTCCCTAAATGATTGGACCTGAAGTTTTCGTACACTTGCTGACATTCGGCTTTGATGTTTTCATCTTTTAATACAGCGACTACTTCCATCCAACCATCAAAAAACTTTGCGATGTACCTTTCAAGCTCGGGTATACTTATCCGCATGTCACTTTTTCGATCTCCAAGTTTTTTAATGTCAAGTAAGATTTTCCTTAGCCTTGTTTCTAGATCTTGAAGAATCAACTCCAATTTTGAAATCTCATCTTTAAGTTCAGAAATTTGTTTTTTCACGTATGACATTTCTATGCCAATAACCTTCTTATAATCCGTTTTTTGTAGTTCCTTTTTAAATGCAATCAACAGAATGCCCCAAACCAAAGTGGCTACAAAACCCATAATGAGCACGATATAAAAATCACTACTCAAATACCAAACATGTGAAGGGTCTTCAATTCCCATCAATTTTTTCATTTCATAATTGGTATTTTCTATTTTATAAGCAATAAAAGCATCCAAAACCAAGGTTATCAAACCTGCGGAAATCAAACCAACGATTTTTCTCCAGCCCTCATAATTTGAGTGTATGTAGTCTAACAAAATCGCAAAGATTAATAACAGAATAGGCGATACATAATGAAAGTCAAAAACTTTGAATGCTTTCATCGAAAAAATAGCACTAAATAGGCCATTTACATCTCCCCCATTTTCATATAATACTTGAGCCTCTGCCATGGGGTTTCTAACCATACCCATATAGATACAACTGATGTAAAACATACAGATATATAGTAAACCTAACACAATAGCGATTCCGTATTTCCAAAGAGAAAAAGTGTTCATTATATCTTTATCTGCTGGCTGCTGAAGTTTAAGGTTCCAATCATGCAACTCACTTTCTAGATTTACCACTTTTGCCTTTATACTTGGTATGTTTACCTCTTTAACTTTAAGTTTTTCACCAAGCATTTCCTCCGACTCTTTCTCAAGCTGTATTATCTGCTCTGTAAGCTTAAACCTATGCTTTTCTTGGTATTCAAAATCGGCACTCTCATCTATTAAGTGACCGCTTCTGATCTCATTAAACATATTATTTAAAGCACGTGCATCTCCTTTATGTGACATAGAGCGATCTATCGCATATTGAGTTAAATCCACACGCTTTACCATTCCAAAGTCGGGTTTAGAAATGGTGGCTGCGGTTTTATCAGCACTATTTTGGTCCTGAATAGATTGCATTTCATCAGAATTAGTAATAGTTTTTTCGGCAAAAAAAGTATTGTTCTCCGTCATAATTGAAATAGGTTTAGAGTTAAAAAAAAGAAATGAAATGGATTATTAATAGTTGTGACTACCGTTTGTATAAAGGTTTTTTCTGGCACGTGTTATGCCTGTATACAAAAACCTCCTGTCCTTATTTGGACTCCAAGAATTTAATAAAATGGTATCCCACTCTGAGCCTTGAGCTTTGTGACAGGTAAATGCATGACCATAGCTCAGTTGCATAGCAGAAAGGTACTCGTCATCCCAGATATTTTTAGAATTTCTAAAAGTTGGATTGTTTTTAAATGCCATTGCAGAAAGTTCTTGTTTTTTTTCGTGGGTGATAGCTTCCGGACATGCTAAAGTTTCAAGCAATATTTTGCTTCTCACCAATACAGGCAAATTAATGTTATTGGTAAACTCAATTTCGGCGTCCACAAAAGTTAACCCTGCCATCTTCCTAGATCTATCTACACTTTTTATTACCCCAACTTCTCCATTGCTTAAAAATGAGGTAGGACTCCCATAGTAGTTTTGATTTAAAACTATTTTATCGCCAATAGTCAAAGTATTTTGCAAACCTAGTTCGCTCCTGATTATCTTATTACATTCTAAAGCATAGGGATTTCCATAAGAAAGTATGGCCACTTTGTCGTGTTTATGAGCATTATAGTTAGAAAGATACACCTTACAAGCATTTTGAGGTTTTCCCATAAATTGACCTATTTGACTGGGTAGTTGACCAGTAGTTGGATTTAAGATACAATCCCTTACTTGGTAGGCATATTTCAGAATAGAACTTCCCTCTTGCTGACGCATCACTTTTGAAAGTTCAATTTCAGAACCTTTAAAGCCATACTTACTGGTCAAATATAAGGCATTTAAAGCCGGAGAGACCTCAGTTAAAGTATATCCAACAGGAGGCAACTGACAAGCATCACCCACAAAAATCACCTTGCAACTAGCATTCCCTTTTTTAAAATATTTAATGAAATCAGCTAGTAAACTACCAGGACTTTTGAACATTTCTTGATGGTTAACTCTATCACTAATCATAGAACTTTCGTCCACAATAAACACTTGGTGGTTCTCATTTTGATTTTCTTTTAGTGAATACCTTACAATTAGACTTTTAGTGTCAGCCTCTACATTGTAAATAGAGCTGTGGATTGTATTAGCGGGAAAGTTGGTTTTTGAAGCTATGTTTTTTGCGGCTCTGCCTGTAGGTGCTAGAAGTTGGAAAAGTATGGATTTAGTTTCTAGGAAATCAGCAACTGCTTTCATAATAGAGGTTTTGCCAGTTCCGGCTGCACCTTTAACTATCATGAAGTCATCATCATTTGAAATAAATGTCTGGATAGAGGCTAGAGCATTTACTTGCTCATTAGTAGGCTCAAAAGAAAGGAACTGGGTTAATGCATTAGTTTTTTCGAAAGTATTGGTATTGTTTAGTTTTTAAATAATTATTATGTTACAAAAGTAGTGTGCTATAGTGCAATCTATTTTCACTATTTTTTAATTGTTTAAATAGTTTCATTTGTGTGGAGTAATTCAAGAATTTCTATTTTTATTATTCCTATTGGGGCTTTTAAGTTTACCAACTCCCCAACTTTAGCACCAATAATAGCAGATCCCAAAGGAGTATCATAGGCAATTTTTCCTTTAGCCAAATTGCTCTCTTGATTTCCAACTATATCTAAAATCAACTCTTTTACTATTCCTTTGCACTCTTGTTTTAGTCTAACCTTTGAGCCAATCTGAACAGAAGTTAAACTTTCGGCATTATTTTTTATAATAATTGCATCTCTAAGTCGCTTTTTCATTTCGTTTATATCTTTCGATATTCGCTCCTCCTGTTGCCCAATTTGAATCCAGCCCGGATTGTCATGCCAGCCGTCGCCTGATGCTTCGTAAGCAACAGCCTTTTCTTTAAGCAGAGCTTTTAGATTATTTTCTTCCGTGATAATCCTTTTTCTCAATTCTGTTTGACCTTCAAGGGTCATGTATATTTTATCTGTCATTGCTGTCATAATATTATTTGGTTAAATGTTTATATTAGAGTTTTTTTAGTTCATTTAGTCTTTCTATCATTTTTGACTTTGAGAACCTAGTCATGCTGTTTTTCTCTGAGGCAAATTCATGTTCAGAAAACAAATCACAGTGATAACTTTTCCTATTACCGGTAATCATTAGTGTGATGGTCCTCTGCTTAAAAGTTTGTTCGTATGAAATTTTATGAATAACCTCAGCAGGCATAAAATATGCGGTTCCAGCTGTCATTTGCACATCTGTCATTTTACGCAGCAACCTAGAACCAATAAATTTTGTACCATAGGCATCTGCACTTGCCGGACTATATTGATAATGATTTAGTCTTTCGTTACCATTCACATCATCTATCGCATAAATGCTATTTTGAAGGCAGCCCTCTATTATGCTAGAAGCAAAATCCCAAGCATGATTATGCCTGTTTTCTTGTGGCATAGCTTGCGAGTCTTCATAAATATGTAATCTTAGTTTGTAAGAAGGGTTGTCAATTAAAACCCATTTTTCAAATCCATTGTCATGCTGATAAGAAGACTGAAGCATATTCTCTTGTAAACTTTCGTTTTTCAAGAACATTCCAAAAAGCATTTTTCTATGGTTTGGATGGCTTAATGAGGATATCAAGTTTGACATCGCATAGGGGCTCGAATTGTTAGCTAAAATATTGGAAATAGTGTTTTCAAGAATATTAAAATCTTGGCATTTAATGGCATCACTATGGTTACCCCAAATTCCTTTTTTCAAAGGTTTAGGTTCAAATACGTAGATCGAACTTGAGGTACTGTTTCCTAAAGCATTAGGAAGACCACATAATATATTTGTATGAGTAGCATTTGTGTTATTGAAGTTGTTATTTTTGTTTAATTGTAAATGATGTTACAAAAGTATTCGCAAATAGTGCAATCTATTTTCACGATTTAATAATTCCTAAAATGAGCCAGTTTAGAAATCCAATTGAGAGATATAATATAATACATGGTTTGCTAACAAAGATGAAGGGGCCTACTTGGAGAGACATTGCCGAAAGTTATATTCAAAAAATACCCGCATATTATGACAAGAGATTAGAACAAGTTAAGAGGATAGTTTATCAAGATATAGAATCGTTGAGGAATCATCCTTATAATGCTCCAATAGATAGAATTAAAATGAGATTTTATTATGATTCGAGTAAGCCTCCTTTTTCTTTATTTGGAGTACTAAATAAAGATGAAGTTATATTAGCGAATGAAATTATGGTGTTATTAAAGCAATACGCAGAATTTCCGATGTTTAAAGGACTAGAAAATGTTCAGTTAAAGATTAACAGTAGATTTGATAACAATGAGCGAAATTTCATTGAATTTGATGAAAATAAAGAATACAGGGGATTAGACAAATTACATGAACTATATGAGTCAATTAAAACAAAAAAAGTTTTAAAAATTATTTATGGTGAGTTTTCAGGTAAAAACACGAGCCATTCTTTTAGTCCGTATATGTTAAAGGAGTATAATAATAGATGGCACATTTATGGCTGGAATCATCTTGAAAATGAAATATTCAATTTTCCATTAGATAGAATAAAAAAAATAGAACAGTCTAATTTAATCTATAGAGAATTTAAACAAAATGACCTTGATTTTCTAAAGGATTTAATAGGCTTTACATGGAAGAAGGATTATAAAAACAATGTAAGGGCTGAAAAGACACTAATTATTATTAAAGTAAAAAAAGAGAGAGCAAACTATTTGGATACTAAACCTTTGCATAGTTCACAAGAAATAATTCCCGATTCCGAAAAAAGGAATGTGCCAAATTATGTTTTTTATTCAATTAATGTTTATGTCAACAATGAGTTAATTAGTGCACTCCTAAGTTATGGAGATGACTTAGAAGTTATGAGTCCGCCTGAGCTAAGAACAATAATCAAAAAGAAGATATTAAAGATGAGTACATACTATTAATATTCCCTAAATTGTACGAAGCTAAAAGTAGAAGTTTTTATATCTTTTTCTTCTATTACTGTTCTTTCAGTAGTACTTGCTAAGCATGTGAAACCAGCTTTCTTTAAAATTTTTACCATTCGGTATGTAAACGTCATTTCACCCATTATATGGACCGCTTTAGGGTTCATTTCGCGTACTTTGGCTTCAAATTCTTTAACTACTAAGTCTAGAGAATCGGAATTTAGGTCAGGTGAGATTAGAGGGAAAGATAAATCGACAACATTTTTGTACAATTCAATAGCAAAGTCGAACTGTTTTTGAGACCATTGGCTACTAGGATGGTTTGTTAGATTTAGGAGCATATTTCCTTTACTTTATTATAATTTTCCATAAGATTTTTTTTAAAATCACCAGCCTTGCCTGATGTGTTTAAATTACCACCGTGGTTTATGTCGTTTCGAATTACTCTTAAGCTTTCGTGAGATGAAGATAACGCCATAAATTTACTTCTATTTACAAAATCATCTTTGAGTATAAATGGATAATTTGGATTTGCTAGCAAGATTAATATTTCAGAAATTTTCCTACGTTCAGTTTCATTTTGAATATCTTTTCCATTTATTTGGCACAAATAAGTAACAATGCCTTCATGTAATTGTGTGATTCCCTCCTGAATCAAGTCATGGTCTAAACACCATTTAACTGCATGTAACCAATTTAATAAGCCGTTTTGTTCAAAATTTTCAATCTTGCTTGCCAACTTGTCAATTATGGGTACCATTTGAGGCATTATTTTCTCATTTTCTTTGAAATTGGTGATGTTAGCTTTGGCTGTAATAAACTGAGCTCCATCCATTATTTCGTTCCCTCTATTTGTCTTAATATTTGAGGTTACCGTACCTATGGAACTAGAAATGTTTTGCAAATTCGAGATTGTTGACCTACTTTCTGATTTGGAAATAGCCATATTTTTCTTTACCTCATCTGCTAAAGTTTTCAAATCATTAGCTATTCCATATTTTAAAAATGTATTGGCAGCCATACTCCAATCCATTAGACTTGCTAAAGGCATCAAATCAATGATTGGTGCGTTTCTTTCTTCAATCGGAAGATTTATCACTTCAGTAGCTGGTCCCAGTTTCTCAAAAGCTCCATAATGAATAGCTACTAACTTTACATTTTTCAAAGTTTTCGAATAATTCATTAGCACCATTCCTAACATAGGCAATGACCTAAAAGCATGTGTAATATCTAGATATATTTCATCGTCTTCTTTAATCAAATCAAAAATAATTTGAAATATTTGCATTATCTCACTCGATGAAAAACCTTCTGGGATTGAAATTGCCTCATAGGAACCTTTAAATTCAATTAAATTTTGTAATTGGCCTTTTAGACCAATATTTGGCAGATCATATTGTTTGGTTTCACGATTGAATTGACTATTATCTTCCCAATTTTGTTTCTCTGCACCTTTTGTTAAAAAAAATAATGCTTTATCATTTTCATTAAAATCTTTACAATAGAGTTTCAGAATTGCTTCCTGAATATATTTGACATTTTCTACCTTCTTTAAGATATCTGTTTCGTCTATGTAATTACAATTGACGTAATTATTTGTACCTAGGAATGAAAGGAATAATTTACGGGGCATTTGTATAGAATGATTTAATTAATTTTAGTTATCTATTTTGAAGTTCTCTTAAAGTTGTGTATTCAATCCCATACTCATTACACTTTTCCACTATATTTTTACTCATATGAGGGTTATAACTTTTTTCTATAGGAAATCGAGTAATAAGCATACTTTTTGAAATAAGGCCTCCAAAAGTATCTTTTCTGTTTTTAATTCTATCAATATGCTCAGATTTTACATCTCCTGATTTACATTCAATAAAAATAAGTTTACCACTATCGTTAATCAATATATCTACTTCATTTTTATCAGAAGATTGATTTGATAAGTAAGGAAATCGAACGCTTAAATAAATCTTGTCTTTAGAATATTTCATTTGTAACGCTTGAGCACATAAAAGCTCAAACCACCCTGCATTGAAATAAAAAAAGTCTATATCCGACTCACTTAACTTACTTTGAAAAAATATAGATTCTTTTGTCTTAACAATAAATTGACCATTTTGGACATCTAAATCAAAAATGTTTGTTTTGATTAATTTCTTAGAAATGATTTCGAAAATACTTTGTTCATTATTTTTATTATCTCTGTATTTTCTAAAAACAGTTACTACTTCCTTGAGAAATGTTTTCCACTGATCGTTGATATAATTATATTTGACAAATTTTAACGACTTTTTGAATTTTATCCATGCAATTTCAAATTCAACTTTTGAGCTAATTTTTTGCCCTTGAAGTTCTATATATTCTTCTAATAGAATTTCGGTGGTTATAATATCTTTTAAATTTTTATTTAGCCAATGCAGGTTCTGATTAGTATCAAAATAACAAACATTTTCAGTTTGATTTATCTCTTGTGCAAATGCATATAGAGCTAAAGACATAATCTTTGTTCCACCGCTTATATTTGAAACTATTATATCTTCTTCTTTTATACTTAAAGAATTCAATTTTGACATACAATTCTCATAATCAAACCCTTCTACTTTAAAAGACTCTACCATAACGTGGTAGCTAGTTTCTATTGTATTTACAAGATTTTGATTGTGAATTTTAGTATCATCTGAATATAGGTGTACAACTTTATCAGGTCTTAAATGCTTAAAGACGCGAAAGTTCCCTATTACTTCTTTGCCAATCAATGAAATTAATATCTTCATCCTATTAATTGTTTATGAAGTTCCTTGGCTTGCTCATCTCCAAGCCATTTTGAAATGTCAGACCAAGGGTATTTTGGATATGGATTTTTATTCCAATCAGACTTTTTATTTTGCTTTTCTGCGTTATATGATTTTTTAAGCCATTCAGTTATTTCTATTTTTTGATTTTCTGAAAACTCAAATAGTCTATTTTTCTTTGAAAATCCATTTAAGTAATCTTTAATTTTAGAGAATTCTAATGATTTTAAATCCAAATTATTTTCGCCTAATTTTTTAGCTTCCTCCAATTTAATATTCTGCCTAATTTCTAATTCTTTTGCTCTTAATGATTTTATGCGATCACTTATTGGATATTTTGAAATCAAAGCCAAAATAATATCTAAATCACTAGTATTTAATCCATTGTCAATTTCTTCTTTTTCTAGATTTTCCTTTTCTAAATTTTTCCTAAAGTTTTGTAATTCGTTAAATTCTTTTTTGAAATCAAATGAAGGGTCAATTTCTTTTAAAGTATTATATAATGTTTCGATTTTCTCTAAATCATTGATTTCCTTTGCTTTGGCAATTTCAGATTTCAATAATATAATTTCTGAATTTTCTAAAGTGGTTTCGACTTTTTTACTTCCGTTATAAATAGAATATGACTTTAAGTACTCACCACTTTGTTTATACTTTACGAATTCATTTGATTTAGTAGAATCTTCCAGCATTGGATAGATAAGATTTTGTTCAACATCAGCTGCCGGATTAGAAGCAATACTAAATAGCTCTTTTATTTGGGGAGTTTTTAGCCAGTCTGCTTTGCATATTGAATTCATTTCTGACTCAAACCACATTAAATTTTTAAAATAATCAGAAAGGTTGTTTACTTCAATTTTTATTTTTCCATAACCAAAGCCTTTGACACCGCCAATTGAATGATATAGAGAATCTGTATTATGAAATGTTAGCGTTGATATCAAAGCTCCAATTTCAACTTTTCTTAAATTATGAAATCTTATTTTCCCCTTAAAAATTGTTCCTTTTTCTAATGGAATAAAATGAGAAAAAACATTTTTATTTTTTAATTGCAAGTCTGAGTATTTTTGGGCTCTAATATTATTTCGTACCGGATATCTCTTAAAACCTCTTAAGATTGATTTTGAATTATAGTTTGAATAATTTAATCCTGTTTTTTCAGTTTGATCTAGGTAAAAAGGAAGATATGATGCTTTTGGCCCACCTAATATTTCCTTTTGTTCAGACAATTCTTTGGGATTTTGTGCAAAAGCGTTTGAAATAAATACCCTTCCCTTTAATGAGCTATCATTATTGGATACCCCGAAAATAGTTTCCGTTAAATCTAAGCTTTCTCTTTTATATGTAGAAAATGGAGTAACTTCATGTATAGAGCATTCTAAAGGCAATTTATATAGATAAGATAATCCAAAATGTAAAATCTCATGTTTTTTTACTTTAAAAAAAACAGGCACTTTTTCTCCATTTGCTAATTTGTTTCTCCAAAACTCCCAATCTTTAGAAATATTATTTTTATCTGAATCATTATAAATATAAAGAAACTCTTGTTTTTGTTTCTGAGTAAGTTTTAATATTTTAGAATTTTTATCTAAGAATACAAATTCATAAAATTTGCCATTAAATCTTTTTTTATCGTCTCCAAGTTCTTTTCTTTTCCCAGGTTGGCCAGTAAAAACAATTGTCCCAGTTTCATCTCCATCGGTATCTACCCAAACTTTTAATCTTGTGTCTTGTCTTAAAGTCCTAAATTTATTTTTTAAATTAAAATAGGGTTGTTTCTCTGATTCTAAGTATTTGTACTTAGCGGTTTTTGCATCTTCATTTTTAGGTTCTTTATTCAAAAACTCGTCACGAAATCCAAGACCAAATTTTTCTTTTAGTTCTAAATGGCTTATCCTACCTGGTTCATCACAATCTAAAATACTCCAATTACCTTCACTATCTTCCGATAGCCAACCACAATGTGTTTTGTTGCCATCCGTCGATTTCATTTGAGACATATAATAGTTACTATTTGAGCTCAAGTCTCTAATAGAGAATTTATTATCCCCCACCTGTTTCATTCGACTTAAACTCATGATTTCTAATACATTTCTGAGCATACCTTTGATAGATGTGGCCGGAATAAAGTATTTCTTCTCATCGTTTACCATTATATGTGAGAACTCAGAAGTAGGATTTGTTCCCTCACTGGGTTGACTGTGCCCATTCCTAATAAAGATAGGTGTTTCAGCGGTGATTGTGATATCTATCTCACCACTTTCTCCGTCTTCAAAGGGGATATCATGATTAATCAGGTCAGCCCACTCTGGTTTAAATACCTCGCTTTCAGAAGGAGCCGGTACAAAATTATAAGGTGATTTTACTTGTTCCATATATTTAATTGTTTTCGAAGCCTATAAATACTTGTGCTTTCATTTCTAATACATCCATGCCATTGCAAAGTGAATCCTGTTCGGATTGCCATATTTGATTGAATTTTAGTTTTTTAACACCATCAATATTATGTGCTAAATATTTAATTTCTTTATTGTCATCATTTTTCAATGCTTTTAGGTCATATACATGTATTAAGTATCTATGGGTATGGTTAATATGAACGGCTATTTGTTCTTTTTCTGCCCATAATAGTGCCTCTATGATGAAAGGATTTTGGCCTTCATTTTCAAAGTCAAATTTATCATTTCTTAAAACCTTTGGTTTAGGCTGGTCAGAAAACCAGATGTAACCATCATAGGTATAGTTTGGAATATCTTTAAGCTCCATAATTATAAATTTCAGTTTCGTTTTTAAATAATTTCCCTGTAAACATTCCATTACCTTTTGTTGTCATTCCGCCTAGGGGTAGTAGCCCTTTACAAATATCAATTAAGGCTGCTTCAAAAGCGTGATTAATGTTTTCATCATTAAATTCTGATTTATTCAAACTTAAGTTTATTTCAAAAACAATATCGTTTTCTATTAATTGACTTACTTTTTCTGAAAACAATGCACCATCCATAGCACCACCTGTGAACCTATCTATGGCTACGTGATTGAAAATTTTGTCGTTATTAACTTCCGATTCATTAAAATAAATATCGTCAATCATTATATTACCTCTCTGACCAGTTTCTCCTTTGGATTCAATACCAAAAAGAGCAAATACTGCTTCGTTGTTTTTTCCATCTCTGTCATTTCCGGGATCTGCCCATCTTTTTAAAAGCTTATTATAATGAAAAGCTACCCTATGGCGGATGGCTCCTTTTATAGAAGATCCTGGTACTAATGTATGATTTACAAATGATATAGTTTTGTCTGCGTTATAAACCATTTTTTCTTCTGTTGTTGGTTTATTATCAACTTGGTCGTCTCCCGATCCTTCACTAAACATAAAGAACAAATCAGGTTTTAATTCAAGCCTATAATTCACCAAACTAATGTTTTGCTTTGAATTAAAATCAGTTTCAAAACCTTCTAATTTGGTATTTAAAGAAGGGTCGAATGCTAAATATGATTCAAAATCTGACTTTTGCGTTAAATCAAACGTTTTTGTTTCTATTTTTTCAACAGCTAATTTGCCATAACCATTTCTAGTTCCAGAGCCAAGTCTAAAGTTTGGTTGATACATTTGGTTTAAAATATTATTCCATGCATTTTTGTCGACTTCTGTGCCAATTAGCTCAATTTCAAATTTGAATTTGCAACCTGCATATACTACCTCATTATCAAACAAACCGTTTTTTTCGGCAACTCCTTTATCTGATATCCTCACGTGTTGACGTGAAGGTAAATTTTCGAAATGTTTTGTAATGTGATCTGGTATTTTACAATCTAAGCTTTCAATAATTTCATCATTTTCTGAAATTAAATAGGCAGAACTTATTTTTAGGCGTGAGCCATTGCCTTTATCGCCTTTTTGAAAACCAAAAATTGAATCCCATATTGGGTTTGGAGATGCTTCCTCTAGAGAATGTCTTAGTACCCCAGCCAATGAAGTGCCTTGTATCATTGGTAAACCTAAGTGATCTCTTTGAACCAAAGCATCTTTTAATAAAGAGCTTTCGCCAGAGCCAACAAAAAGTCCAGTTTTAGCTTCCAATGTTATTCTCGCTATAAATCTTATATTATTGCTCATCTTTTGTTCTTTTGTTTAATAGATTCTTTCGCCATTTCAGCTGCATATTTTGCGATGGCAGCTGTTCCGTGTTTCGATAAACTATCAAAATCTGATTTAAAAGTTTCTCTATTCTTGTTTTTGTCCCAATACTTTTCAGCAGAAACTCCATGACATAAAAAACCTGTTTTGTCAGTAAATAACTCAGCTTTTAGGTTTTCAATTTCACTAATGTTTGTTGCTTTAGCTCGAATCTCTCCCCACTGACTAGATGAAATTGCCTTTAGATTATCCTTTCCATTTGCATATACAAGTTCATGAATTTTGATTGCACGAGAAAGGTCAATACTCCTTTGTTCTTGCTTGTTCTTTAGAAACTTGCCTAAAGCAGTGGTAATTGGTTTGTTGTCATTTTTAAACTCGTCAGGTTTAGATTCAGTTAATTCATTTAGAATTGTACCATCTGAGTTGGCATTTAAAAACCACGGATTATAGATTACTTTGCCATATCCTTCATTTATATATTCACCTAGAGGTTTTGTGATTATACGAGGTTTCCCTCCTTTAATGTAAAACACAGAACCTGCTTCTATGCAATGTCTTTGAGCATTGTCTGTTCCTCGTTTAAAATTCCAAGTACTTAGCGTCTTTGATCTAATTTGTGAAAGCTCCCAACAAATTTCTCCTCCTTCAATACCTAAATCTTTAGCCTCAGGTTTAAATGTTGGGTATCCGAATTTTTCATCCAAAAAGCATAGATTACTAACAGCATATACAAGCGTATAAGTATTGTTTTCGAAAGTTTTTAAAGTTATATCTATTTCGGGTTGGATATCAACACTACCATATTGGGCAGATTTTGATTTTCCGATAAACTTATTTCCTATTAAATATTTTTCGACTATATTTTTTAGTTGTTCAGTTGCATATTCAATTGAGAATGAAAACATTTGACCAGATTCAATCGATTCCATACCAAACATTTTAGTGTCCTCTGATTTTCTTGTATTTCGGTCTTGTTTAGATTTTAAACTGAAATTTTTCTTTAAATTCTTAATAATTGTGTTATCGGACAATAAAAAGCCAGCTCGTTCTTGTTTTAACTGAATGCCTTTTTTTCTAAGTTCATTGTCTTTGTCACCACTAATAGCATGATGTATATAAGTTGGTCCAGTTCCTGTTTTTGCTTTAAATAAGCTAAATGGCATTGGTATACTTACATTTTCTTTGTTAGAAATGTATGCATTTCCAAACAAAACTTTATCTGAATGCAGGATATCAAAAGCAAAATCAATATGGTTTTGATAAATTCCAGCTGCCACTATTCCCAAAAAGTTAGCTCCTGGAATAAAGTTTAGCGTTTCCATATTCCCATCTGTGGCCAAGCTTGCATTTAACACTATGTCAGACAATAGCGTACATGTATAATTTTGCTTTATCATATTATTTCTATTTTACATCTACCTAAACCTCTATTCCTATTTACTCCTACACTTCGAACAAGCTTTAAAGCATTCTTAAAAATTATATTAATTTCTTCAGTTTCAATATTTGAAATTTTGCCAAATATAGTTACCGGCATACAAACCTCTATACTCCTTAAAGACCCTTGAGATGCAATCCCGTTTTCTTCAATTTTAGTAGAAGCAATGATTCTGTATAAATAATCGCTGAGATTATTACTTAAAATTTCTTCATATTCATCTTTAATTTCTACATTTGAAAAACTCGCAACTTTTATTGCGTGATTGCCTTCTGTGCCAAAAATGGATTCGAGTTCAGATTCTATTTGACCGGCATCTTTCATGTCTGCAATAGCATCTCTAACTAATCCTTTAATGGTTTTACCAGGTATGTATGGTAGTTTGTTTTTATCTTTTAAAACAATAGCATCCGATTCAGCACCGCCAGACAACCCTGAGCCAACATGCCAATCACTCAGGAATGTTAATTTATAATTTATTTCCATGTGGTATCAAGGGATTTTAATTGTAAAACATCGTATATAATAGATTTCGAATCCTTTATAGCATCATCCAGTTTCATTTTTTTATAAAAATCAGGATTGATTTCTTTCATTCTTTTCATCATAAAATCAGCAGTCACTTTGTTTTTATATAATTCCGAAATCCACTTTCTTAGTTTGGATATACCTTTAGAATCGTCATTTTTAGAGTCTTCTAACACTTGAAGTTTTTCATATAGATCGATTATTTTTGGTGAGTTTTGAGAATCGATAAAGTATGGTCCAAAATCAAGATTTATATCTCCAGCTTTTAAAGTTTTAGTTTCTATTTCATTAAGACTTTCTAAAAACGAAGCTTGAACTTTATAAAATGAAAGACTAGCAGGCGGATGTGTTTCGCTTATAGCCTTAGAAGCTTTTTTTGCTTTTTTAGTTAATTCTTCTGCCAAATGCAGTGCATAGTGCATTGGATACGACTCTTTTATATATACTATGCCAGCACATGCTGTTAAGCCGTCATTAAAATCAATAACATTTAAAGGGGCAGTTGATAAAAACGACAATTCTTTTTTAGTTTCTTGTTTAAATTTTTCAAGAAATAAAGATGTGAATTGAAGAGCCAAATCAGCTCGTATTACAATAGTAACATCATCACCACCAATAAGTATAGGACGAACTGGGTGTTTATCTTTTATTTTAATATTTAATTCTGAATAGGCGGATTGCAATGCATTTTTTGTAGCATTTTCTATGGCCTGAGAAAACCTTCTAAATTGACTTTTTGCTTGATTATCGTCTAAGTCATTTAATTTTGGTGCTAGTTTCTGCAACAACATCCCAAGACCATTCCCATCAGCATGAATTACTGCAATCCAAGACTTATCTCTTTCGTTTATTTCATTCAAATCAAAAGGGATTGTCTCATTTTTTATTTTCTTCCCAAAAAACTTTTCATAAAGGCTAGAATTACCTTCAAAGGCTTTATGTTTTTCCTCAGTTGAAAGGTCTCTATTTTCTTTATCTTTATATATTATGCCCAATCCACCTGTTCGTCTTGCTCTTTCAATTCCCATAAAACCCAATTCTGTGGGGTTGGTTATTTTACTTCGTTGAGTTTTAAGTTTTCCTTCTAATTCTCCAATAGCATCCATCAATTTAATGCCTTTTTCTAGTTTTACTACAGCTTGACTTACTGTAATGCCTGGAGCAAATTCAGATACTAATTTTGGAAATGTTCTTACAAAAGCCTTACATTTATCTTCATCTTCAAAAATGTATTTAATATTTCCTGCTGCATTCATAATGATATTAGCATCATCTTTATCAGTTTTCGCTTCCTTATAAAACTTAGTTGTACAAATCTGCTCAACTAACTCGCTTCCACCCCCTATTTCTTTTAGTTTATTTGTCTGAAAAATAAAACTTTGAATTCCTTGAACAGAGGCACCATATAAATAGCTATTTCCCATATATCGTATATTTTTACTTTAATTTGAATTTACACTTTTTACTACTCCAAATCCTGTACTCGCACTTTTTCCTATACCCAAATGGTTCGGAATAAAAACATTGGTTCTAAATACCGCCCTGAAACTTAATAGCTTTTGACTTTTGTGCTTAATAATTCTAGGCTCATCTAATTTGCTGATACTCATTTTAATTTCTTTGTCTACGTCCCACCCTATCCCCTTTGCCATAGAGATAATATTACCAATAAGCTTTTTTTCAAGGAACTCAATTTTCTCTTTTAGATCTTTTATTTCAAGGTAGATTTTAAAGTTATCCTGATTTAATGGTAGCCAATTGTTTATTTCATAGTCAAACGTTTTTTCCCAAACCTGCATCGTGATTTGGTTCATATTTAAGCTTTTCACCTTTAGTGGGAGCTCTTTGTCACCTATGAAAATATTCCATGTACGACTTTGAAAAAAATGATGAATTTCATCTACTCCATCTTCAATACAGACTATAGCGGCATTTCTACCGATTCTTTTGTATTGAATGGATGGGTACTTGTATATAACTGTACCATCTTTTTGATGATTATGAAATAACACGTGTTCGAAACCCGCCTTTTGAGCAATTGCACCTCTAAAAGCTGCAACTTCGTATGGGGCTATTTCTGAATCAAATTCAATGGTGAGATACCGGAGTTTTTTCAATTAATATTACGTGATTAAATGGACGATAATGAAATACTTCTTATTACTTCAGCTTAAATATTAGGCCAAAGGTAAATTAGAAGAGTGCAATCTATTTTCACTCATGAAGAGTTTCGAAAGAAATTGGTATACTTCCTCAAGCTTGTGCAATACATGCTAGAATGGAGTTTTTTTGTGGTTGTGATAATAGTAGGTGTCATGGTTGAATATTAATAATACCCAAATAATAAAGAATAGATTTATATACCAAACAATCTTGTCTTTTTTATTCACACTATTGATTTATCGGTAAAGTTTTAAAATTTGGTGGTAACTAATTTTGGATAAAATTGTTTGAAAATATTTAACAATACACTCTTTGTTAACCTTTCCTAGCCTCACTCTCCCAATACTGCTTTCTGCAATAACATCTGACTATTTCCATAAAAAGGCGTATCTGTTTTACCTAGAATACTTGATGGTAAGGTGGTCATTTCGATTAGGTTATCCATTGGAACCAACACGGTTTTAGCTCCATTTTCTGAAAGCATCGTTACTTTTTCGGCAAAACTGGAAGCTTTTTCCACTGCTCCACCTATCGATATTTTTCCCAAAACGGCTAAACCTGCCTTCAAATTTTTCTTATAAATAGCTGACAAAATGGCCATATATATTGCACTTCCAATTCCTCCAAAAATTTGAGAACATATTAGGTTGCTGATTTGGATATTTAGGTCATACCCTGAAAGGGAATTCTGTTCATTAAGGATACCTTTTTTAATGTTTTTTGAATTCTATGGCCTTTGGTACAGCCAGAACACTTCCTAATTACAAGAAATTTCCAATAATAACTGCGGACCCCTCTCCGCGGCCTAAATCATAGTAATTTCCTTTAAATCAATACTTTGTGTGTCATATTTAAATTATTTTGTCGCATATTTAGTAAATATTTGCGACAGATTTGGGTTTATCATTATATTGTAAGAATCGACTTTGGGATAAATCAAGAATACCAATTTATCTAAAAGCCGCCTTTTTATACTTCATGGCTTTTAGGTTCTATTTTAGTATATTTTTCATTGTGAATAAGCAAAGCGGTTTATTACTATTCTAATTACTTTAACTTTGAAAAAATCAAATATTAAATTTTTAGTCAAAGGTAACTACAGCTCAATAACTGGCCCCCAATGCTCCAGAATAAGTGGCCCTCCTTTGACAGGAATTTGTATCACCTTACTATTCTTACCTTCTTATACCTGTTTCGGCAGCACTGTTTTTTATTTAGTTCTTCCCTTTCATTAGATGTGAAACCAACCAGGTTTATTTTATATATTTGTATATTTTGGATGTAATTAGTTGAGAATATACACAACCTTAAATGAAGCTGAAGGTATATATTTATCGATAAAATAGTCATTATTATCAATTGCTAAGCTTGATAAATTCTGATTATTTACTTTTATAACTTTACCATCATAATTTTTAAGGAAATCTCTTGGCTGCCTAAATGAAATCATTTCATAAGTTATAGCTATTTGAACATTTTCACCAAATATATAACCTAGACCGAGACCTCCATCTAATTTTTGATTGAAAAGTCCAGCTCCGCCTAAAGCAGAATTAAAAGTTACTAAATTCAAAGAGGAAATCACCGATAAACCAGTTGGTACAAAATATGGGTCACCAATAGGGTTTCCTGCTAAATCAAGTTTTCTATAATATTTACCACCGAAAACACCTTTAAGTATAGGAAAAGAAACTGATGTCGAAAGTAAAAATGAAACATTAGATGTCTTTTGCAGCAATAATGTTGTATCTATTGGTGAGATTCTAGCATCATATAATTTATCAAAAGCTCTATTGAATCCAAACGAAATCCCATATTTTATGCCTTTTGTTTTAATATTACCAACCGCTTCTGCGTCAGATTTAGAAATTTCTTTTGTACCTTCCACTTGGCCAAACACAAAATTTGTTAGAAAGATTAATGTTAAAAATGCAGTTACTTTTTTCATATTACTTTTAGTTTTTATTGTTTAATTTTAATTTTTAGCATCAATGATTAAAATAGTTTTTAATTATTTTTTAATTTAAAATAAAGCCCAATATCTAGGAATTAGATTCATGTTTCATATCATATTTATTGACAATAACATAATTTCAATAATATCATAATCTATAAAATTTTGACCTTGAGCTCAGCCTTTATTTATATACTTTGGTACGAAAATATTGAATAAGAATATTTTTACAAAACCATTTTTATTATCCGGTAATTGAGGGCCAAAATCTAAAAAAAATAGTGAGAAAATGCTTAGAATTTGCTATCAGGTTGGTGATTTTGAGAAACAAGAGTTTGTTTATTAAAAAGCCAAGAATAAACTTCTTCAGTGTAATCAAAAAGGGAAATAACCTAATGTTTGTAGATTATTTAGAGTGAAATAACGATTATCTCTTTCTGGATAGTTTTAATATGAAGTAACACAAAGTGCTATTGGATGAAATTAAAATCTGCTTATCCTAAAGATATTTCATTTATCACCTTTAGGTTATTATTATCAAAAATGTAAAAGTCAATCGCGGTTACTTTTATAGAGGAGTTATTAATACTGAATTCATCAATACTTTCTGGGCCATCTGAAGGATAAATCAATATTGCTTTGTCATATTGGTGATAGGTACAATATGTAATCATTTGGTATAAATCCAATTCAGAGATCCCCTTTTTATTATTTAGAGCTCTATCTCTTAATTTGTATTTTGTATCAACTACAATCTTGCTTTTTTGAAGCAAAATGTCTGGTTTCATTAAAAATGTATGAGTCTCTTTATCTGTTATGGCCAAAAAATTCCCTTTCTGACCAAGTGGCCTTTCCCGTGGTAAATGCTTTTTAATTAGTGCGAAAACATAATCTTCAAAAATTGTTTCCATGGGTAGCATCAAACAGAAATTGGAATTTTGGGCGTTAGTTTCACTTATAGTCTGCATTTCAAGAAACATCTTACACAAATCTAAAACTTTGGCTAGTTCCTGATAAAGCGGATTTAGTTTTACTTTATCACAATCCTCAGCATTGTAAAAATAATCTGTAACCTCATCCAACAAAAATAGAATTTCATCTAATATTACATATGTTTCTGGCCTTTTAGTTTTGGATGCTAAAGACTTTGTTACACTTTTAACTATTCTATTAAAGAGATTATCAAAAATAAATGGCTCATGTGTACATCGAAAACTGGTCCAATTCCCTTTTACTAAATTTTGACTTATGTACTCGTTTATTGCTAACCTCCCTCTTAAGTATTGAGTTTCTTCTATTACCTCTTGGTATGATTGATATGGATTCGACTCTAAAACATCATTCGTCACTTTTGCAAATATTGCAATTAATGCTTCAAACCAATCATCGGTATTTTGCAAGCCAATTTCATTGCTAACTATCGGAAACCTAATTCTTTCACTGTGGCTTAACCAATGCAAAACGTGATTGAGGATATTACCTTCTTTTTTATTTGACTTACATACTTTGGGATAAATATTAAAGTGTAAATCTTCGTATTGTATAAATCCAGAATAGTTTCTTGCTCTTATTTTATTTCCATCGAATTGTATAAACCTTTGGGCATTTTGGTTTTCTTCTGAATACTGAGGTCTACTTTCCCATACTGTTTGCAAATAGGCTTTTAACCCATCTACTTTGTCAAATGGTATTTCAAAGAACTCACCATATTCAAAAAGATTAGTAGCTATCATTTCGAAGAAACAATTTTATCAGAATAGCCATCCGAAAGTAGTTCATAAGGTAACTTAGACTTTATTAGAGCAGAATTAATCAAATTTTTAACTAAATCTGAATTCCTGCTGGAGTAAAAATACTCGTTCAATAAAGGGAGTACCTTTTTATTCATAACGTTCACAAAATCAAACGACTTATTTTCTTCTAACATAAAATAAGAGTGTCCAATTGCAAAGTCCTTGCCTTTTTGACTTATTATATTTTCGTTTAGCGTTATAAAAAAAGTCTTCCAATTTTCAACTACCAAATCTGAATTGGGGTAAAGTCCCACAAAGTCAAACCTACGCCTCAAAGCAATATCTAAAAGTGCAATAGATTTATCTGCGGTATTCATAGTGCCAATTATATAAAGATTTTTAGGGACAGTAAATCTGGTTTTACCATCAGGTAATCGAACCTCCATTTGGTAGGTTTCTCCCCAACGCTTATTTTCTTCTATGAGCGTAATCAACTCACCAAACACTCTTGATATATTGGCTCTATTTATTTCATCAATGATTAACACATAGTTTTTTAAATCAACTTTAGATACTTTTCTAGTAAGTTTTACCTGAATGTTTTTCAGCTCTTCTACTAGCGGATAATAATAAGAACCAAGTCCCTGAATATTAAACTCTCTATTACCCTCAAACAAGTCTTTGATAGTTTGAATGCTTAAAGTATGCTGTGAATCACCCTTCTGCTTTTTGAAGTTTAGGTTTTTCTCATTTAAACCCGATATACTAAATTCATAACCCTCTTTAAGCATTTTTATAGGTATTTCATTGCCATCTATTGTTAGTGGCATTAGCAATTCATCAAATACTGTTTGGAAGTCAGGAACTAACTCCCCTCCTTTTTCCGACGATTGTTCAAGATTTAATTTTGCTCTTTGGCATATCTCAAAAAAAACTCCTTTATGGTTTCTGAAACTCATTTCTTCTCCATTTAAGCTTGGCTTAATACCCATCACAAAGTCTTCGTAACTATAGTTTTGATGAAAAGTAATAAAGTCAACTTGCCTATCTTCTTCTTTTTGTAACTCCTTAGAAAACCAGTCTTTACTAGTTTTATAATCAACCTTTTTATTGTCATTTACAATTTGGAAGGCCATCTCAACTGTATGATAGGTTTTGCCGGTACCAGGAGGGCCATAAAGAATTGTGTTTTTAGAAGGCATATTTGTGTTTGATTCTTCCTTTTTAATCTTATTTAAAAATATTTGATTGTTTTTCTCTAAGTTTGCTATTTGCTTTTCAAACTCACCTTTTTCTATTCTTTTAGTTTCTAAGTCGTTATATATCCCTCTTGTTTCAATAATACTGTTTTCTAAAACTGATGTAATATCTTGAGAAAACTCTGTGAAACTCACCCATAATGATTCTAAATCAGAAAAAGTTTTGTGCGGATATATACTAAACATGTAGTCTTTTGAACCCTTCTTTGAATTTTTATATCCGTATTTATTCTCAAACTTAGTTTTAACATGACTTTCAAAATCAAGAGCTAAAAATAGACAAGCTTTTTCTAAGTCATCTTTTGGTACACCTGGGCAAACGAATTGAAAATTATAGTAAAACTCACCTCCTTTGGCTTCACCCAGTACAAAACTGGTTACATCAATAGGGTTTCTTATCTTCAAGGATATGCTCCAATAGGAAAAACCTAAGTAATTAGACTTCTCAGTTCCAATGAAAAAGCGATCTTGGTTCTTATCTCCAAAACTTTTCCTGACACTAAATGTTTTACCCGATACTTTATAATCCTCCCAAAGTTTTCTAAAGATAAATTCTTCTAGTTGTGCATATTTTGATTTGACTGAGCTCATAATATAAATTCTATTTACTTCACATGGTATTATTCTTAAACAATCCATTTGCCTTACATTCCTCTAAAAACTTCCGTTTAATTGTATTCTTAACTGACCTTGGATTTCGTGTTGTAGACTTAATGACTTTCTCAAAATATTTCTCTGCATCTTCAATTTCAACTAAAGCTTTAGCATTCTCAAAGTAATCATAAACATCTTCATACCATTCTTTTGCCTTATGTTTATTACAAATCAATTCATCATATCTTATATCAATCTTAAAAACTCTTTTCCAAGTTTCTATCTCTTCTGCTTTAATTAAACAATTTATTGAAAGTATATAGTCCTTCGGTGTTAAAGCTTTTACATTTTTTGATAAAAGTTTAAACCCAAATTCAATTTTAGGATGTATTATTGAATAAGGATAAAAAGCAAGCTTTCTGCCTTTAATATGTTCAATAGGGTCGTTTGTGCTTTTATTTCCCGAGTTGCATTTGTAGCACATTGGAGATAAATTTTTAAAGTTGATAGAGTTGAAAGGATAAATAGATTTCGGTAGAAAATGGTCGTAAGCATCTTTTGTCGATACAATATTTCCATCAATAGAATTTAAACCGCAGAAAGGGCAAATGCCATCATTATTAGAATCTACAAACGCTTTGTAATGGGATTGCAATAGTTTTTTACTTAACTGTCCGAAAGCATCTAAATTAAAAGGTGATTCGCTTCCGTATAATTTGGAGTAAAAACTATTAATTGCTTTCTCTAAATCAGGATATTTTACTTCTAATTCTGAATAGGTCAGTGGCGAAAGCGTTTTAGATGAGCATAAAGCTTCAATATTATTGTTGTTATGGTAAAAATCAATTAAATCAAGTTTAAAATTGTTATCCTTGATCTTTGCAAACTCATCATAAATCCAAGCAATTCTGCTGTTAAAAAAATTACCCCATTTTGTATCTTCTAATTCCAGTTTTTCACATATATTTTTTAAATCAGGATTTTTATCGAGTTTGGAAAAATTAAAAGTTCCTTCTGCTACCAGCCAAACATCATAAAATAGGAAGTCAAGAAATTCTTGCAATTTCTCAATATCGTGTTTTATATATTGGTAAGTGAATATCATTATTTGCTTTCGATTTGGTCTATAATATCATTAATGAATAACATGCTTTCAACAGATTCACCAATCTCTTTTCTTACTTTTGAAAGAAACACTTCTTTTTCTTTCGTCTCTTCTAATTCCTTTTTTAACTCATCAATCTTACTGTTCGCATAAGCCCCAATTGTGTCAGGTTTATTGAAGATTCTTAAAGTGATTTTATTTACAGAAGTGCCCAAAGTCTGAAAATCAGGAAAGCCACAAGTAACTTTTTTCGTTTCATTGTCTTTTACAAACACATGAACGTACTTTGATTCACTGTCGGAAACTAAGTAAGGTGAATGCGTTGTAATCAACATTTCCCTCATTGTGCTTGATTTATCTAAAGCAAAACAATGGCGAATGCTTGAAATGAATTTGGCTTTCCAATCTGGATTGAAATGTGTTTCTGGTTCGTCCAGTAAAAACAAGCAACTTTCATTTTTGAAAAGTAAACAAAGCCCTAATGAATGGAGAAACTGATGTTCTCCGTCAGAAAGTTCTTTTGTAAAAAGTGGTTTGCTTAATCCTTTCTTCTTGATCCAAAGATTCTTGAATCGGATAATTCTATCATCCTCTAAAGGGTTTGGATAAATATCATGATTGATGAAAATGTTCTTTGACTGATACACTCTTTTCTTGTCCTCTGCTGAAACAACATAAGCGTTTAGTTCTAGGAGTATTTGAAAAAGTTGAAATAATTGCAACGGACTTTCAGAAAAATGAAAACGGAAAGCATCTTTTGTGGCTTGGGTTACTTTGTAATCAAGAATTAAGTATTCTCTTCCATCTTCATTATTTTCTTGTTCTATATATTGGGTTTCAAAACAAGTTGCACATTTTTTTAAAATCTCAATACTGTCTTTAAGGTTATATGTTAATTGAACTTTATTGATTTTATCTTCCTGCAATTGATCCATTGTTATTTTTCTGTCACGCAAAATATCTTCTTGTAAAACAAGATATTTATCCATGCAAATAATCAATCGGAATTCGTCTAAATCTTCCAATTCAACTTCTACATTAAAAGGAGCAAGCATCTTTTCATCTTGCATCAGAAAATTAGCCAACAAAATGGCTTGACTATATTCTTTATCGAGATATACCAATCTTCCCTCTGATTTAGGAGGAAAACCAAAAGGCTCTTCATAGGTTAGCTTATCTGCATATTCATCAAAATGCAAGAATCGAGTTTTGAAAAAAGGAAGACTGAGCAATTCATTTTCACCCGAGGAATAACCTAAAACATATTTTGGCAGCAATAATTGAATTTCTATTTTACCTAGAGGCTCAGTTTTATTTGAGTATTCAGTTCGATTAACCCATTCAAAAATTGGTGCATGGCCTATTTGCTTTGAAATTTTTATATGACACTTTGTGTCATTAAAAACTACTTTTGGCATTTCACCAAAAGTCTTGTCAATTAATCTAATAGGAACTGGAATAAAATACTCTAGTTCAAAAGCATCAACTACACAAACTGTATTATCAAAACCACTTTTATCCTCTTCACTAATTAAAAAACCATCAGGCAAATAATCATTGAACATACAGTCTAAATGATAGAAGATATTCGCCAATGCTTCTAATATATTTGACTTACCACTTCCATTTCTACCAGCCAAAATATTGGGGTTGAAATCATAAGATAACTGGTAGTCAAAATCTCTCAGAAAATAGATTTCAAAACCACTTTGCAATGACCTGAAACCTTCGGGTGTATTTACTTTAAACCTTAAAAGCTTCATCTGTCAGTTTTAATTTTATGGTTTTAGCTTCTTCGTCAAATAACTGCTCAATTATCGGTTGCTTGGCACCAATAAATCGGAATATGATGGTTTTCCAATTTTCATAACTAAACTCAAAACCTGTGCCTCTTAAAATGTATTTTCTTGCATACTGCTCTAATTCGGGCAAAGTAAAAGTTCTATCAGCAAAGCCTTTTGTAAGAATGAATTGGTAGAAAAAATCCTTATTCATATATGAGAACTCAATTCCTTCGGTTTCTTCATTATCAGGTAAACGCAAGTATTGTCGAATACTCATATTGCGAATATCCGTTTGCCTATTTGAAGGTACTTCACCAGTTGGCAAAGTGTGCTCAAATGAGTCTAGCAAATCCTCAAATCGTTCTTCTGTTAAATCTTCTTTCACTGCTTCAAGGTCTTTTTTTTTTGAATCTTCCATATCTGAAATATCTACTTTGCTTAAATTTAGTTCACCTATAAATGCTCTTTGGCTAATACTACCATAAAGGTTTTCAAGTTCCTTTAGGCTTTCTTTAAATTGATTTCTTATTTTCTCAACATTTTTATATATTATTCCAAAATGATTTTGAAGCTCAATTGGTGGTTTTACAAGCTTAATTTTTCGCAAATCACTTAGATTTATTTGCTGCAAAGTTGCACCATACGTTAATCCTTGAATAACATGATTAATAGCTCTTGTTTTTAGTAACCCATAAGCGAAATATTTATCATACTCGTCAGTGAACCATATAGGTACAATCCCTCTTGTTACATTGCAACCCTCCAATTCGCTTGAAGACATTGCAACAACGCCTGTTGTTCCTCTAACACACATTAATACCTCATTGCCTTTTAATAAAGTTCTTTTAAACTTCTCTGAAATTAAAGGATCAATCAGTTTTAAGCCTTTCCTTTCAATAAATGTTTTAGTTAAATCAACCGGTCTTACTATTGGTACTCCATTAGGAAAATCAATTCCAGGTTGAACAATTCCATATGTTAACGGGCAATCTTTCGCTACAATATTGTCAAAATAATCTTTATCCCATCCTTTCTCATTTCTAACTGGATCTCCAAACATTTCTAAAAAAGTTGATCTCAAAAGCTCATCCAACAAATCAATGCTTTCTTTTCTATTTTGGATTAATGCTTCGCATTGGGAAAGAACTTTGGCTATTCGTTTTTGGTCGTCAATATCTTTTGGAAGTGCAATTTTCTTATCTTTCAAAAACTTGTAATGTCTAGAGTATCCAGCATTCGGTATTTTTAAAAATTTCAGAAAGTAAAAAACATAAAGAGGATAAGCTTTTTCTGTATCTACTGAAAGGACTTTAACTCCATCTGCACCAATAGCAAAAGGATAATTGACATATTTTATAATTCTTGTGTGGTCTCCGAAAACAATTACAGGATAGCCCAAATCAGTTATTATTGATTTGTCATTTGTATAACCTGCAACAATATTTGCACCTTGGTCAATTATTGCATATTCACCCTCATTAATGAAATCTTTATTGGGGATTTTATTAAACTTGGATGTAATATCTTGTGTTACATCAAGAAAAGGAAGATGAGTGATTTCCATTTTAAAAGTTTTGTTTTAATGAAACCAAACCATCTTTAATTTCCTTTTCCAATCCGCCATTTCCATCTTCTCCTATTAATTTAGCCAAGATTAATTCTGGTTTTTCATAAACTATTTCATCAAATACTTCTTCTTTGTATTTTGAAAAACTCAAATTATAATCAGCTAAGACAATTTCATTTTTAGGTACAAAAAAGAATTTTTCTTTTCTGTCGTATTCAGCTACTGGGTTTCTTGATTTATATTGATGAATTATGTCTTGCAGGTCTCCGTATCCTTCTTGTTTAGCTCTTTTATCATCCAAAGAATAACCATCCGATTCCATATCGTAGAACCAAACATTTTCCGTAGTACCTCCTTTAGTAAATACTAATAATGCTGTACTTACACCAGCATAAGGTTTAAAAACTCCACTAGGTGCTGTAATCACCGCCTTCAATTCTGAGTTTTCAATCATCAATTTTCTTGCGTCTACAAATGCACCGCCAGTCCCAAATAAAACACCTTGTGGAACAACAATGCCGGCAGTACCCCCCATTTCCAGCATATTGTAAATGCGTTCAATGAAAAGTAGTTCTGTTTTTGTAGTCTTTAAGGCTAGTTCTTCATTGATATCGCCTTTATCTATGTTACCAGTAAAAGGTGGATTTGCTAATACAATTTTGTATTGTGCATTCTCGGTATAGCTTTTACTTAACGTGTCTTTGTAATCTATTTGAGGACTATCAATGCCATGCATCATTAAGTTCATCAAGCCTAAACGCACCATGGTTTGATCAATGTCGTATCCATGCAAACTTTTCCCTAAGATTTCTTTTACATCTTCTGTTAATAATGCACTTCGACTACTGCGAATGAAACCATCTTCATCAGGTTCTTTTTTATCTTTCTCTTTGTCAAGTTGCGTAATCATGTATTGGTAAGCACCTAATAAAAAACCACCTGTGCCACATGCAGGGTCAGCAATACGATGCCCTAATTGTGGATCAACCAATTCTACTAACAATTTTATAATATGTCTCGGTGTTCTAAATTGTCCATTTTTACCAGCGGCTGCAATTTCACTCAACAACATTTCATACACATCACCTTGTATGTCTTGGAAATCTTGCCCTTTTTCGTTGGCATCTTTTTCCATTTCTAAATAAATGGCATCTATAGTTTCAACCGCTTCTTTTAAAAGTGAAGGCTTAGGAATAATAAATACCGCATTTGCCATGTGCTTGGTAAATGATGCATCATCTTTGTCCAATTCTTTAATAAACGGAAAAACATATTGCTGAACATAAGAAAGCATGTTTTCTGTAGGTGCAATTCTCTTAAATTGGCTCCAACGCAAACTATGCTTATCAACTCCTTTTGTTTTTTCGATTTCAGCAATCTGTTCAGGAGTAGCATCACCTTTTGGTCTATCCTGCGGAAGCACATAAATACCTTCAAACTTTGAAGTAAAAGGGTCGCCTGAAAATTCGCTTTTTGACAATTCTTCCAAATCGTTTTCATCTAACTTTTTCATGAAAAGCAAATAGGTAATTTGCTCAATGGCTGTCAAAGGATTGGAAATACCACCACTCCAGAACTTTTGCCAAAGGTCATTTATTTTGGAAGCGATTTGCGGATTGCTATTTATTAAACTCATATTATGCTGCGAATTTTTCTGTTAATATTAAAATGTCTTGTATTTCTAATGGCGAAAAAATGCCACGAATTCCCTTTGGATGAATGATTGTAAAAGGGGCTTGTATCAAATCTCTTTTTTCGATATTACCTCTTTCAATAATGTAACTTTTCAATAAGTTTAAGAATTCAATTTGTCTTGTTGTTAAATGTGTGTGCTCAACAATAAATTGCTGAACAGCTTTGCTAACTTGTTCGTCAAAACTTTCCAGAATTTCTATTCCTAAAATGTGTTTGATAAACTGAATAAACTTTGCCTTTTGATGTTTATATACTTTCCGTAAAAGAGATTCAGTAATATGTGGATCTTCTTCATGGAGTTCTTCAGCTAGTTGTTGGGCTTCTTCTTCAGAAATGGAATTACCAGATTTTAGTTTTTGTAAAATAGGGTTTCGTTCTGTGAGTTCAGCAATTTTTGCTTCCACCATTTCACGATATTTTGTAATGCTTACAGCTTCGTTTTGTGGACCAAATTCCACCATTTCTTTTGTTTTTAATACATCTTGCAAATTCAATTTTGCTGGCCCATCTGATTGAAAGCGTTGTTCTCTGAATTTTATTAATGGCGATATAGTTTCTGCTAATTCCTCAAATCCATCATCGGTAATTGTTGACCAATAATGATTAGTTAAAACTTGCTTGATAAATGATGTGTGCTTTGCAACTATGTTAACAGACAAAGGCAATTCGCTTACGATGGTGTTAATGTTTTCCTTTAACGTATCGAACTTTTCTTTTTCCTCTGAAAGATGTGCAAGGGAAATTTCTAAGACATCTTTTTGAAATCGCATTGCTTTGAAATCGGTTTGCGATACAGTTCTAAACAAAGGTTTTATTTTGTGTCTTAGATATTCTAATTTTTCATCTGTCAGGTGTAACCAAAAATTATCCTCTTCAACTTTTGCTAAATCAGTTTTTGAATCTTGTATAACTACTGATTTTGTTGGCAGTTCAGAAATTTGAATTCTTAGTTTTTGAATTTCTTTTTGTGCAATTTCATTTTTACCTTTTTCTAATGCCTTTTCAATTTTGTCAATTCGTATTCCTACAAATCGAACTGGCAAAGGAATTTGAGCCTTTAATTCTTTGCCTTTTGGATTCAGTTTGAAATATTCAAAATTATCCCAACAGTCCATAATTAAGAAAGTATCTTTCTCAAGGCACCAAGGTTTAATTTTAGATTTTTCTAATAACCTAGTTCCTCGTCCAATCATTTGCCAAAACTTGGTGTATGAAAAAACAGGTTTAACGAAAACAAGATTTACTAATTCTCTTACATCAATTCCTGTGTCAAGCATGTCCACACTTATTGCAATTCGTGGCATGTCGTTATGTGTAAACTGATGTAACAAACCTCCTTTGCCATAAACTCTTGGGTCGTCTGACACCATTACTTTTGCCAATTCACCGGTGTATTCAGGATAAAGTGAATCAAAAATTGCTTCAATTCTTCTTGCATGGGCTTTCGTTGCACAAAAGAATATTGTTTTGCCTGGAAGAACGCCATTCGGGTCTTTAATGCATTCTTCCATAAATTCTTTAACAATGGTAACATTAGTTCCTTTGTTAATTACCGTTTTTTCTAAGTCGGTTCCTTCAAAATTTATTTCTGCAACTTCTTTTCCTTCTAAGATTAATTGTTTTTGGTCTTCAAGGCTTATGGTTCTTTTACTTATTCCTTCTTCTTGAAATTTCGTTTGAATTTTCATTACCTGAAAATCACAGAGGTAAGGCGGAATATTATTTACCGCTTCCTCATAAGAATAAGCGAAAGTTGGAATTCCATCTTCACATTCGAAAAGTTTAAAAGTATTGTGGTCAATTACATCTGTTGGTGTAGCCGTCAATCCAAGTGTAATTGTATTAAAATAATCAAGTACTTCTTGGTAAGTATTATAAATAGAACGATGACTTTCATCCACCACAATCAAATCGAAAAAATGAGGAGATAAAGAATTCTCTTCATCTCGAATTATATTCAACATAGTTGGATAGGTCGAAGTGTAAATCCGTCTATCTTTTGCAATTGATTTTTCTCCGATTTTTGGCCAAGCAGGTTCGTTTGGCAAGTATTCTTTGAATGCTTCTAAAGCTTGATTTCTAAGAGCAATACGGTCAACTAAAAACAGAACTCTTTCAACCCAACCAGCTCTCATTAAGGCATCTACCATTGCGATGGTAGTTCTAGTTTTACCAGTACCGGTCGCCATTACGAGTAAGAATGTTCTTTGCTTTTTAGAAATACCTTCCATAACAGAACGAATAGCATGTATTTGATAATCTCGTCCAGCAATATTAGTATTGATTAATTCCGCTGCTAATGGCTTTCTATTTCTCCTTATGTATTCGTATCTCTCCAAGTCATCTCTTGTCGGAAAGCCTAAAACTTTTTTAGGCGGATAATTTCCTAAATCCCAAAAGTAAATTTCATGTCCATTAGTGTAAAAACAAAAAGGTAATTCACCACCCGATTCTTTTTGAATGTTATGACAATATTGTTTAGCTTGTTCTTTACCTATACTGGCATCTACAGAAGATTTTTTGGCTTCAACCACGGCCAAAGGTTTACCATTTTTACCTAAAAGAACGTAATCACTAAATTGTTTGATACCATATTGTCCTTGTGAATCTTCCACTTTAAATCCATCTACTATGATATTATACTCCTCTACAACCTGGGTCCTATCAGATAAATTCCATCCTGCCTGCTTCAAGCGGTTGTCTATGATTTCTTTCCGAGTATATTTTTCGTTATTCAAGGCGATTTGAGTTGTTTAGCTTGCGGTTGGTAAAAATAGCAAAATTTGTTGATATTCCATTTTTACATTAAAACAGAATTAGTCGTATGCAATCAACATTTCTTTTATTTGTATTAGATTGAGGATTCTAATATTTTGGCTCAATTCATCCTTGTTGGCTAGTTTTAGCTCAGCTTGCAATTCATCAATAAAATTATTGTCTTGAAAATTAATCAATAGTATTGGAATCAACTCTTTTTTTTGAAATTCAGGAAGCGTCAAAAGTCTTTCTGCATCTTCCTTAAGTTTCCCAAAATGATTTCTTACCTTACTTTTTAGTTTTTCAATTGTTGTATTTAGTTTGTACATTTTAACTTCAGCTACATACTTTTTACTTTCATCTTCAAAAATACAATCCACTTCAATATCCCCAAGAAATTTATCATTTATTGAGAAATTAATTTCATTTTCTAAAAGTGTATTACAAAAAGCATCAAGTAAAAGTCCATCTTTGCTTTTAACCACCTCATAAATCTCAGTATTAAGCTCATATGGAACAAAGTATGTAAGTTCAGTATTACAAAAAGGGCATTTTAGGTTTTCAAGGTTTTGCGGGCTCGTTTTTATTTGCAAAACTCCTTTGTAAGTTAAGTGTTCACATTGAATACATTCTACAAATGAGTCTTCCTTTGATGTATTTAAAATTTTAGCTTCATAAAGTTCTGTAAACAAGGCAAGTTTTGAGTAAAATTCGACATTTCCCGTTAAGGAATTTTTTAAGACTTGGTTAGTTTGATAAAGCCTTTTATATGAATTATTTACATATAACTCTTTGATAGATTTTATTATTTCAAATAGGTTTTTTACTGTTATTTCATTTATGATTTCTTTGTTCTTTTTTGGCATAAAAAATCTATCTAAAGAATCTTTAATTTCTTGGAAAGAATTTAAGCTTTTATCAATAAAGCCATATTCTTGAAGTAGAATGAATATTTTTTGTTCAATTTCTTCTGGGTTTGCAAAGGTTTCTCCCAGCTTCCCAACAATATTTATTTTATTTTTTTTGAAATCTTCTGAAATTCGATCTATTGGAGACTTTAATCTCTGAGTATATATCTCTTCAAAATACGGCCTCAAATATTCAATTTTTTCATTTGCGAAATCTTTAACATTAATATCATAAATTTCGCTTCTTGATTGTACCCTTCTTAGTTTATTAGCATTATGAAATGCGTTGGATATTATTATTCTGTTAGTTGGATATATTAATCTTGTCTGCCCCTGCCCTATTTCATGCGTTTCAAGTAATTCTTCTTTAGACAATAAAAATAGATTTTGGCAAACTACATTTTCCCAGAAAATTCGGTAGAATTGTTTTTGAATTGTGGTCATTATAAATATGTGAAGTGATAATATTGAATATGTTTTATTTAGGCTTTTATCAATTAATTAGTTTTAAGGCAAATTCACCTTAGGTAACTTCAAAATAATTTTACATTTTAATTTTGAAGTTAATCTCCAATAATTTCAGATTCATTCTTTCAGAATTTGTTAAGATTAAGGACCATTTGATGCATCACATAAAAAAGTGTGTAGCTCGAAATAGATTTGGCTCAAAAACTATTCAATAAACTATCAAATAAAATGATTTTGTCTGACAAATTTCAATAAAATTCAATTTCAGAGGACTTTCACTCATTTTTTACCCGAGACAAAACACGAGACAGCCCAAGACAGTGTGTCTCAGGCCGATTTTAAGGCGAGACAGAACGCGAGACAGAAACAAAAACACACAGGCAAGACAGTCTGTCTCAACTGTCTTGCCTGTCTTTTCAATAAAATAAAAGTGATAAAAATGGATGGTGGACGTTTTTTGTCGGACATTTTTGATTCTTAGGGAGTCTTATGAGAATCTTGCATGTTATCGCTTTTAAAATATTTAGAATCTAGGCTTAATGTATCGTATTTTGAGTTTATTAAAATATTGAAATTAGATTTTTATAATCTAAAGGAATATCATTTAAGTAGCCCCCTATTACTAATAATTATTCCAATATTTTTAACTTCATTTTGATAATTTTTTAAGATTCTTTTCTCGAACCACTTTTTCCTTTCATACCCGTTTGAAAAATCAGTCAACATTAATCTGTTAAAACCGTCCAAATTAAATTTTAAAATCTCGAAAAATAGGATTAATTCTTTTTTATCTGAAATAGACTTTAATAAGTTAACATAATTTTCCAAACTGAAATTATTTGACTTATTAAAGTTATTTAGTTTAATCTCATGGTCTTTCAACCAACATAATTCAGTCAATAATTCCTCTTTGTTTAAAGTATCAAAATAGATATAAAACCTTTTCTCGAGCAAGTGCTTCATACTTTTACTTGGAACCTTCACCCAGAAATTACCCAAACTAAAAGTGTACACTTTTTTAATAAGACTATAATTTCCCCTTTTTATAATTACGGATAAAAATTGTTCTAAGTTGGATATGTAAACCTCCGTTCCTTTGAAATACGTATTATTTAAGAATATAATATTATCAAAATCAGCTTCAGATAAAATATTTTTTTTAATTAAATAACTTTTAATCTGAAACTTGATAAATTCATGTATTTCAGGATTAGAAAGGTCAATATATGGATGTAAATCAATTAAATTGGTCAGAAGCTCTTTAAAGTCAATAAAATTCTTTAATCTATTTACAGATTTAATTTTATACTTAAACTCTCTATTAAGCATGAATATCAAATCAATAATATCATGATTTTTATTTTTTTTCGAGTTTTTAAATAATTCTGTTGAAAAATCAGAGGGAATTAAGCCTCTAATAGAATATTCTAAATCTATTAGCAACTTTAAATCATGTAGTTTTGGATTCAAATCCAAAAAAGCTCGAAAAAAGCCCAACCTAAATATTGGTTTTAGGCTTTTAAGATATAAATCAAATATTGTGTTTTTGTGTTCAAAATAAAACTCAAAAGCCTCATTCCTTCGATTAAATACTCTTAATTTATAGAGCATTTGCGTGTAGTAGTATAAATCTTTATCATTTTCAAGAGATAATTCTTTATACTTATCATTTACCTTATCTAAATCTTCCTTTTTATTCGATAGGTCTAATAATTTATTAAGGTTGTTTGAGTTTATTTTATCATCCGAAACAATTTCAATGAAATTTATTGCGGTTTCAAAGTCATTCAAATATTTAAAAACATTCGTGAAGAAAACTCCTTTTAATTCAAATTCTTTAAGCTTTAGAATTTCTTTGACAATTAAATTAAAAACCAATCTATTATTTTCATGAGGTAAAGAAAAAATAATAATTGACCAAAATATTGAAAAAGCTTCTTTTTCTTTTGGCGAATTAGAATCTAAAAACGTCTCATTTATAGAATTTATAAATTGGCCGTCAATGCTCACTCCCTCTAAATCGATTTTTTGAAGATTGTTACCTTTCCTTTGGGCTCTTAATGCTATTCCAATTATTTTCCTTCCGATTTTTAAATCATCAGAGCCGATTTTTTTACCAAAATTTGAAATAAATTGAAGTTCTTTTATAGTTTCACATTTTCCAGCTAAATATCTTAATAATTCAATTCTGTCCTCAAGCAGAGGTGAATTTTTCTCAAAAAAATCAAAAATAGTTATTTTGGATTCGAGGTAATTTTTAAATCTGCATTTTGCTCTTATGATATGTGAATCATCAGAGGGTATTGTTATAGATTTTTCATCAATTAAATTAAATAAAGTTTCCTCATTTAAATTTAGCATGGAAACATACATATGACTGTCAATTTGAAAACCTTGTTCCAAATATCTAATCATTAACTCCAATTTTAAATCATCTTTTGCAAATCTTATGAGCTTATTGTGGTTTTCTGGTGTATTGTAAACTTTCAATATCTTAAATGCGGTTTCTTTTTGGAAAATTTTCAATATTTCATCTCTTTCTTTGAAAAAATCAGAAATTTTAAATTCTCTGTTATCGCTTATATAGTTTTTTAAAATCTCATTTGTTATAGATTTAAAAACCTCATCTGTTAACGTTATATACTTATTTTCCTCATAGATGTCTACCCAATATTTTAGTGATGAAATCTCATTGATAGCTTTTTTGAATAAATTCTCATCTTTAATAATTTCGAAATCATGTACATATTGCCACAATAACATAATTTCTCCTAAATGGTTTTTTCGCCATTTACTAATTTCTAGGTAGGCTCTTAACACTCCTTTAGAATATTCAGAAAGGTTTTTATATTCACTTACTCTACTAGAAATAGGATAAAAATATGAACCAATAGTATCATCTAAAAGCTCATTATTTATCTGCTCAATTTTGTTAAGTTCACCAATTACATCTTCAGTTAAATTAGGAATTTTAAGAATACTGAACTGATCATACTTATAACAAATATTTTCCCATTCCGATATTTTATTAGTTATTCCTACAATAAAGTTATCTGTGTAATTGAAAAATAACTTTAAAAACTCTTCCACTTTATTATTATCCCAAAGTAGTATTTTTTCCATATTATCGAACACTAATATGGTTTCAACTTCTTTTTCAATTTTAAAAAAGCTGTTTAAATTACTGGGTGGAAATGCTTCTGCCTTGAAGTATTTTATTTCTTCAATGGTAGTTTTTTTTAAGAGTTCATATAATGCTCGAGATTTTCCTGACAGAGTTTTACCTCCAATTATAGTATTGAATCCATTTTTCCAATTGTTAAATAAATCGTTATCAATTTTTCTTTTAATATATATATCTTCAAAAAAATTATTTTCATCTGACGCTCTAACACCTAATAACCTATTCCTGAAAATGTCAATTTTAGTTCTTCCCTTTGGTTTAGAATTTTCAAGATTCAAATATAAATTCTCATAAATATTCAAATAATTTTCATTTTTTAGTCTATTCTCGTTTTTTATTAATTCAGTAATTGCCTCTAAATTTTCATTAACTAAGCCAATTTTACTATCCACTTCCAAAATTAAACCTGTATTAATTTCTCCTTGTTTATAGATCTTTTCAAGATAGTATTTTTCAAAACTTTTAAAGGCATTGTCATTATTTAATAAAGTTTTTTTGAATGAGAGCTCAAACCAACTAAATAATTTCTGATCAAAATATGTGCTTATACTCTCCCAAACTTCTGGATTCTTATATTGTCCTTGAAATAGAAGGATTTTGTTTTTAATATTCATCAAACTGTTTTCAGTTTCATCAATGAATGAATCATCTATTGATTCTTCTACCAACCATTCTTTCAAATCCTTTTCTAACCATTCTAACCTAATTTCTTCATTGTTAATAAATTCCTTTGACTCTCCTAATTCGTTTAGCTTCTCCAAATAGCCAATTTTAGTATATTGAAAGGCTTTGATTATTGATGGCTTAATCGTTTCAGAAAGAAAATGATTTAAATTATTTGGATTTTCTATTTCCTTTACCAATCTCTTGTAAGAAATCTTTGAAGTAAACTCAGAAAATTTATCTGCTGCAACTTTCTCAAAAATTATTTTACCACTAACTAATAATGCTTTTTTGAGCGAACCATCTACGAAAAGTGATTTTTGAAATTCTTCGTTTGAGGATACAACTAGTAACCCAGATAAAAAGGACTTAATTAAATTATTTTTCATACTCTGTAAATAAAAATTTTACAATTCACATGAAAGAAGGTTTATTAAAAAAATAATTTCTGAATTTTAATTGGATAATCAAATAAATCTAAGGCCAATTTATTAAAAGGTAATCCTAAATGAAACATCACTTCATCAAGCTATTAAACATCTACAACTTTAGCAAATTGAGAGATAATTCATAGAGTTTTTTTTGAGAATTTTATTCGAGAAAGGAAATTTTAGTTTATTTTTTTTCAAAAAAAATAGCTTTTGTCGGACACTTTTAATTGATTTTTCAATTTCTGAGTACTTTCTCTCAATTTTTACCCGAGACAAAACCCGAGACAGCCCAAGACAGTATGTCAAAGGCCGATTTTAAGGCGAGACAGATTGCGAGACAGAAACAAAAACAGACAGGCAAAACAGACTGTCTCAACTGTCTTGCCTGCCTGAGCAATAAAATTTAAGTGATAAAAATGGATTGTGGACGTTTTTTGTCGGACGTTTTTATAAGTCCAAATTTGTCAATAAAAGATTAAGCAACTTAAGGACTAAAAGCCGTTTTTTTTTCAGCGGAATCGCTATTTTATTTGGCTTTCTTAAAAACAAAATTGCCTCAAACTTGAAGTAAGAGGCAATTTCTAAAAATATTAACATGGTATTTCGGTTTAAAGGATTAATCATTTAACCCCTCATCTAACATATACCCGTATTTTCTTTTACTGGGTCTGTTAGATAAAATTATGGTAACAGTTAAAATTAACAGTAACAATACAACACCCCAAAAACTAAATTTATAGTCATTATTTTTAATTTGCACAGCACCTTGCTTTGGGACCACTTTTATAGGTTTTGGGGCTAACGCTTTAGATTTAGATAGCTCAACTTTTTGAACCTCTACTTTTAGCTCCTTTGTCGTAAAATATTCTTTTACAATTTCTTCCACCACCTTTGAAATAGTGCTGTCTTTTTCGTTTGAATAAGATTCTATTTTCTTCCTTAAGAGCTCAGTAAGCCTGAAAGTAATCTTTTCATCTTTTGTTTCTTTCATTATGGTCTTATGTTTATGTTTATCGATTTATATCCGGCTTTTTTACATGCCATTATAACATGAGTCATAAAGTCATGATAATCGATATCATCAAAACATAGCACTTCTGCAATTTTATCTGGATCCCTCAATAACTCTGGCGGAATCTCATAAAACACCTTTCCATTACGTTTATAAGTCATTTTTCCGACTTCATCTACGCTCCAATCACCGTAATTTTTACTTTCTGTTTTCATTTATTATTTATTTTGGTAAACTGATTTAAACACATGCTCATAGTATAAGATATAACTTTCGTATTGGTCAATACCATAATCTTTTAATACTTGATCTATACGTACTGATACCTTTTTTTCTTTATTTTTGGATTTATAGCCCATTTTTTCTGGAATTATCGGAATTATAAGTCCATTAATATTTTCGAAACCTTTACCTGCTTTGGAGGTAATTTCATCTATCGCAGTTTGACCTATAGTCGTTATCATTTTTTCAATAAAAGATTTTACGGCTTCGTTTACTTCAAATTCGTCCGAAACGTGATATTTTGGAAAATGATGGCTATTGTCTGCCATTACTTCTCTTTTTGAAACAGTTTTTGTAAAGAATCTCATTTCCGTAATTGGAATCTTTTGATGCTTTTCTTCAGTTTCTATCTCTATACCATCTTTCATTACTTTAATTTTTTTGCCAGTCAAAAATTTTCTGCCGATTTCGTCTTCTTCAATAATTAAATCATCAGTTATTTTAAAACCTTTTAGATTATCAGAACAGCCCCATATACGTCCGCTAATTTTCCTCTCTTCAAATTTTGGCACATATTTCACTTCATCAATTATTACTTCTTTTTTTTCATTTGTATCGGGGTCTTTTATGATTTCAAATGTTTGTAGCATATCCTTTTTTTCTATTTCATTGTAAACGACCCTTTGGTTAGGTTCTAAATCCATTTCAGTAGGCTTTTTAGCTATATATTTAATAACATATGCTGTAAGACTTTTCAAGTTCTGAATTGCTCTTATCTCTGTTGATGGAGGGTTTGTAAAACCGGTGTCATATGCTTTTTGATAGGTAACTTTTTGCTTTTCAATCAAAACTTTTTCAACCTCTTTCATATTTAGTTTTTCATTAAAAGAAAAATTATACCCTTTGTATTTTTCCATAAGATTTCTAATCTCTTTGCTTAAATATTTGCTTTTTTTTAGATGTTCTTGAGATATTAGAATTATATTGAATTTGTCTTCTTTCAGTTGATTTTGATTAATTTCAAAGCCATTTTTAAATCTTGCTTTTTGCACTTTAGAATACCTACTTACATACCCTAATATTTCACAGCACCTATTCCACTCCTCTCTAATTCTTTCCCACGGTACGTATTTATCCGCAATAATATGAAAGTGAATTCTTGTATTTTTTTGGGGCTCTGCCCTCCAAAAAAAACATTTTACACCAAACCCTTTCTGTTTGCCTTTTTTTGAGCCTTTAGTGTAAACATCCTTTGAATTTTCCGTTATCCACTTAATAAATGGATTTAAGATCTTCGCTTTAATTTGGTTATCTCCATGCATCTGAGTGCTTGGGAGTGTGAGCGTAACGAATGTTGGAAATACTTTTTCTGCGTTTACTTCTTTTTTTTGCAGACTTAGGATATTTTTCAATTCGATAGCGGTTAACCAGACCGCTAAAGTCCTTTCAATATGTCGCCTACTAGCATGAGATAAATACCCATTCATAGATGAATCATTTCCATTCTGGTTGTTTAGATTTTCCTTGGCTCTTGGATTTAATGCAACCATCATTTCTCTTTTATGTGCATCATATATCAGTATTGAGTTTGTTTTGATCACCATTTTTCTCTCAATGGTGGCACAATGGATAATCTTATTCTGCTCAGTTCCGTCGTTTAGCATTGATGGTTTTTCCTTTTGAATAGGCAAAGCTTTGCCAGGGGAGACATTTATAATGTTCCCGAATAAATCGTGATTCATGAAATTTTAGATTTTAATGTTTTGAAAAAAACTTAGAGTCGACGTTAAGATAAACGAACTACTATAAGTGCTTGAACAAATTATGCTCAGTTGAGGGGCGTTAGGTTTTTATTGATAATCTCAGAGTATTTATAGTATACTCTATTACCAACTCCGTAAGCGGTTAATTTTTTGGACTTCGTCCAAGCCCAGAGGGTAGAAAGATTAATACTAAGCAGGTCAGCAGCCTGTTGCCTAGTTAAAATTTCTGGATAGCTGTTTTCAGCTTGATGTGATTGTCTATTGTTCATTTGAAATGTTTGTTTATTTGATTGCAAATTAGGGGCAGTGTTTTTTTATTGAAAAATAAATTTTTTTTTAGAAAATATGGGATTTCCTTAAAAAAGTCTAATGATTTTGCTCAACTGGTGTCGTCAGTTTTTTTCGATAAATATAAATAAATTTATATTTTAAAAATCATTAAAGTTTAATTTTCAATATATTATAATTTTCAAATATGGATTAATAACAAAATTTGCAAAAAAGCGTGAATCCTAAAATTCTCCGATTTGTCAAAAGAAAAAAAGCAAAAAAAAATATAACTATAAGGATATAGTTATATTTTTAAGTTGGAATATTAATATTAAAGGTTTGCAGTGCCCAAATAAATGTGTTTTGCCTTTTCATATAATGGCATATATTTTTCAATTTTCATGTCTTTCAGCTCTATTACCCGAGAGAGTTTATATTGATAATTTGAAGACAGCCAGTCTATATAATTGCCATTTGTAATCCCTTTTGTAATCATTCCATCCTTTTTTAATTGGTTAAAAAGAAAACTATAAAAGTTTGTGCCTTTTTTTATTTCACTTTGCTCAACCATCTCATTGAAAATAGAGAATCCTGTTTTATTGGAAAAAACTTCTTGATGTAGGAATTCACCTATTTCAAACTTCAATTTTAAATGATCTATAGATTGATGACTTTTTTCAACTACATGGACTATTTCCAAAAAGAATATTTTCCATTTAATAATTTCATAAAAGCTATTTAGTTTTTGATTCATCTTTTTAATCCTTTCTATAATAGGTGCTCTATTATCATTTTGGATCCTTAATTGATCGATATCGACTAATATTTCAGTAGGTTTTTGGAAATTGTTTAAGGTTTTCTTTATGTTAGATTCAAATTTCTTTAATGTTTGATAATTTTCCTCTGGATTTTTGTTTAGAAAAAAAACTATGTAGTTATGATTCAATAGAACTAAACCTAAGTTGGTAGAAAAATTTTTGTAATGTTTTAGTATGTATGCATAAGAATCATTTATTTGTTTCCTAGCTAAATCAAATTCTAAACCGTTCTTTAAAAAAACTTTCTTAAAATTCAACAATTTTTCTTTCTCTGCTTCTGTGGTTTTACTAGCTTTTTCTTGATATATTTCTTTATAAAAAAAATCAGCCTCACTACTTAAATAGCTTTTAAAATCAGATTCTTTTAAGACCGAATTTTGGGTTAATTCTGTGAATTTGACTAAAAAGTTATTGTAATATTCAATATTGAATTTTTCTACTTCAGAATTCATTACATTATCAAAATTGGTGGTAAATAATTCTGTGGGGTACAAATCGTGTAATAGTTGAATTGAAGTTTTCATTTATCACTTATTTATCATTTTTAAAAGCTGTAATACTTGATCTACCTGACCCTTTCCTATATACTCAAGGAATGCCCTCTCAGTTGTATGCCCTGTTTGGGCCATAAGAAGTGCTGTAGGGTATTTGCCATAATAATTGGTAGCGAAAGACCTTCTACCTACATGAGAGCTTATAAGCTGCCATTTAGGGTAAAATCCATCAATTTTTCTATTTAACTCAGTGTCGTTTAATGAGCCTTCAATTATTTCATTCAATCCTGCTATTTTACAAACTTCTTTAACATATTTGTTGTACTTAACATCTGAAATTGGCCTAGGAAAATCACCATCTCGTTTCGCTAAAAACTCTTCAACTTCAGGAAAAACTGCTATCATAATGGCTTTGTCTGTTTTCTTTTGCCTTAAATCAATTACTTTATGACCATCGATTTCTTTTATTTTTCCTTTTTCACATCGCATAAGGTCAGAAACCCTTTGACCGAGGTAACAACTAATTACTAGCCAATCTCTAGCGTTTTCTAAACTTTCAGTAGGTAATAGGGTATCTTTAAGAATTTCAATCTCTTCTTCAGTCAAATATATTTTATACGCTTTTTTATCTTTTGATTTAATTGAATCTAAATTTATATTAGTTTCTAAACCAGATTCTCGTGCATCTCTACATATAGTTTTTATAAACTTCACTGATCTAAAAATGTAGCCTTGACCATATTTGTTATCTCGCATAAATTTTTCGAAGTTTATCATCCATGCCGAATCAACATCATTAAGTTGAATGGGTTTCTTTAGTTTCTTCTCAAATCGCCTAACTAAAGCCTCCATTGATTTGATTTTTTTTAACATTGATTCTTTCGCCAAATCTTCTTTTTTGGCCAAATAATATTTTTCGAAATATCCGATTAGTGATTTATCAACAACTTTAGAATCTTGGAATTTTACCGGATTTATTATTTTGTATAACCACTCCGAATTAAGAATTGTGTGGCCATTAACTTCATTTATTTCCTTCATTATTGAATTTTTCAATTCTTGTAATCCTAGAAATATTTTCTTCCCTTCAGCATCTTTTAAGTTTTTAGGTTGTTTTTTTATGGTGCTCCAATCCTCTGGATTTATGAAAAATGGTGTCTTTGCTTTGATGTCTACTTGAGACCCTTCCTTCACTCTAACATAAATTTGAGAAGGTTTTTTAGCTGTCTGAATTATAAAATTGATAGTTGCCATTATTAGTGAAAATATTAAGTATTAACTTGAAAAATCTAGCCCATATCTAGCCCATTTCTAGCCCATAAATATCATATTTAATCAAATAACATACAAGTGTAAACAATGAAAAATGTTGTAACATACTGATAATCAGATTGTTTATGGTTGCATTTAATTTAATGAAATTTGGCAGGTGTTGTCCCTGCGTCTCCACTTTTAAAATCCCAATCTTTTGATAGCCGAAAGATTGGGATTTTTTAATTTAGGGCATATCCCCACTATATTTTATCCGGTTCTTTTAATTGCACACTAAAAACTGACTTAGTTTTGTATCCAAAGTTTTCTAAGTTTTGAATTTTATCCAATTACTATGATTTTTTGGATGCAATACTCCAAAATACTGAAATTTGCAATTTGACATGGCAAAATCTAAATTTCTTACATTAGTCAATTTTATATACTTTTTATACCGCAAAGTCTATCAAACCCTACATTTCGCTAATTTTATCACTTTTTCATTCTGCCTGAGAATTGGATATTTGAAAAGTGATTTGATACTGATAAGGAATATTTGATTCTTGGGAGATGTGATTTTTCAAAAATATTGGGTCGTGTGGCTTTAAAGGTTGAATTAAATATAATTTTCCTAAAATGATAAATAAGCCAATATTGCAATTGATAATATAAACACAAAAGCTACATAGGCTTTGTATTTATCCAAAAGTGGAAACTCTTTTCTTTCGGGTGGATATTTAGCTTTTGGATATCTTTCCCTAGGTTGGATTGGTGGTTGGTCTTCTTGTGGCATGGGTTTGGGTTGATGTTGGTATTAATGAAAATAAAATGGATTTAAGTTTTTTTAATAACAATTCAATTTTAAAGTAACTTTAATTTTTCAACTCTACATTTTATTCCTTAAAATCTAATTATAAGTTGGGACTAAACGAATATGTGTATGTTTTTTTTCAATATCATTTTTTTCTATTGTATCTATTTTAACAGTAAATCCACTAGGGTTAAATTTTAAAGTTAATATTTTTTTTACCTGGTTTAGCATAAATATACATGCTGATTGTTCTTTGAAAGATAATTCAAAATAATTTAAACAATGTCTCTTCGGAATTATTATGGCTTCTCCCTCATTTGCAGAAAATTTATCAAATAAAGCATATGCGGTTGCAGACTCAACAATTAAATCCATATCAGAACTTGGATTGCATAGCTGACAATTTCTATTTGATGCTTTAAAGATTTGGGTGAAATGTTGATATTCATATATTTCACAAAAGTCATTTTTAAAAAAAGACTTTGAATTTAATAAAACACTACACTGATATGTTTTCTTTCGATGAATTTTATGAATTCTAAATCCCTCAAATTGCAAATCTCTTCTTACTGCGATATAAACTTTCCCTGTTGGTTTGACAAGTTGAGATAATTCCATCAAAACGGTTGCCTGTTCTTCTTGCAATAACACGTTTAAAACATAGAAGCAAATAATGGTGTCAAACTTTTTGCTCGGATAATTAGGAAAATGATATTTATCGTAACCTTCAATATTTATTCCTTTAGCTTTAAGTAATTTAACATCACTTCCATAACCACATCCAAAATCTAAAACCTCACCATTCAATAGATTTTTATTAAATAGAATTTTGGCTGGAAAAGAAAGGGTATCTCTTTCCTTTGCGGTTAAGTGGCTATTTGGGTTTTCTTTTAAATTTTCCATCCTTCAAAACCTCTGCTTTCAATTAGGTAATTGCAACTATTTTGTAATTTAGAAATACCAATATTTTTCCAAGTATCAAATGAATGGTTGCCCAAAAGTGCAACCTGGATCTCCTTTTGGAATCTTTTAGATTGATGTTCATAAATAATTCCCCAATAATCAATTATTAAACTTTTTTGCCTTTCTATAATTTCTGGTGTTGGGATTTTATCTCTTTTCTGATTATTAATTTTTGAATCTGATGGAAGTAAATTCCAAAGGTCGTTATTTTTCCAAATTGAAAACGGAATCAAATGATCAATATCATAGTTTGAAATTTTCCTACCTGTCCAAACGCAATAAACTTTACCTTCTTTTTGAAGAATCTCTTTATACAATTTTTTAGATTCCTTTATATCTCGCAAGGTGATAGGACTTTTTAATACCTCATTTAAAACTTTGTGAACTGATAAATTATTCCCAGAAGCATTTACTGAAAATTCCGCCCATTTAAACAGAATGGAATCTTGTCCATTGATGAAACTACCCAATATTTTAAAGGCTTCATAGTATTCAAAGGGAATTGAGAATGTTCCGAAGTCTTTAATTAAAGTTTCAATGTTAAAGTTTAAATTTCTTCTGACTATTTTATTTTCATATTTAAAAATGGAATAAAATTCATTGGTAATAGAACGTCCAATATATTTCATTGGCATTTTAGTGATCGTATCTCTCAGTTTTTTAGAAAGTTCATAAAAATCACTCTGTAAATCCTCTGGAATTCCTCTATTCTTCAAATCATTGTAAAAAGCAGAAAAACCGCCACGAGATTCATAGGCAAAGATTAGTTTACTTAAATGATTGCTGAAAACTAAATTAGTTTCACCGTTAATTTGAGGGATTGAGGTCTGAGATTGCAAAATCGGATAGTAGTACAACAACCATTTTTCAATAAGCAATCCAGTTGGAATATGAACACGGCTTTCTACAAACGAAATATAAGGTGAATTTTCTTGAATAATATCAATTACACCCCGCAAAAGAGCAAATTTGTAAGTAGTAGTCTTACTATCCTGTTCAATGATTTTGCTGATATTATTGAAGACTACATTATTCATTTTTATTATTTTAAAGTTGGTATTTATAAAAAGAAAATATCTTCAAGTTTACCCTTTTTTAAGCCAAAGTTGTCGGCATTGAAAGGAATCATGCCCTGAGAAATTTAATTTATTTTCTTTAAGGAATAAACTCATATTTAATAGAAAAAATAATAAGGTATTATTAATTACCTGTTCGTTTGTGTGATTTTTATATTGTAAAGTGCATTTTAAAATTCTCAAAGTAAAGCTATACGCTAACTTTTAAGGAAATACAGCATTAAAACATTCTTATTTCACCACAAAAATCATCAATTATTACAAATATAATATTAGAAATAGGTTAAAAAATGGATTACAGGTAATTATGTAAATTTTGGGCATTTGAAAATCCTTTTTTTGTAGACATAACTTAATGTAGGCTATTGATTTGCATAAAATAAAAGTCTTCTTAGATATTACTTAAAACTTATTACAGGCTAGTTTCAAAGAATTTAGCTTATCCCCCCCAAAAAAAACTACCCAAAATCTCTTTCAGGTAGTTAAATACTATGTTAAAAAAAAAGAGGGAGCGTAGATTCTGAAAAAAGTGTTGGCTCTCCCCTATTTACTATTTTTCTTCTTTTACTAGCTCGGTTAGTTCCATGCCGCATTTTGTACACTTTTCGCCTTTTTTGCCTATTACGTCTGGGTCCATGGGGCAGGTATATTGTTGGTCTTGGCTTAGTTCTGTTTTTTCTGCCTTATCTGTTCCGCATGCCATGGTGATGCTTGTCAGCAGCATGAATAAGAATACTGATTTTTTCATTTATTTGATGGTTTGAGTTTTGAATTTATTCTTTTAATCTGTTTTTACAAATATAAACATTTCAGTTCTGTATTGTATGTGCTTCAAATTGCAAAGCTTTATATCATCCCTTCATTTTTTTGCCAAAACATGCTGTAGATCAATATCATACCACAAAAAAAATCAGAGCCGCGGTGAAGCGAACTCTGATTGTGTTTAGAATAGAAAGGTTGAATAAAGCTATTTGATTACTTTCATGCTGCCATTCATTAGTCTCCAGTGACCCGGAAATGTACATACGTACGGATAAATACCGGGTGTGGCTGGGGCTTTGAAAGTAAGTTTGAAGTTAGTATCTGGGTTTACTAATGGGGTAGAAAACAGAACTTCTGACACACTTGGTACATAGTTTTTGTCTGCTCCGTGTTCGTCCATCATCATTTTATCTGCCAGATTACCTACTTTTTCCATCATTTTTGGTTTTACTATTACCAAATTGTGTTGCATCGCATCCGGATTTTCGAACGTGATTTCTACGGTTTGACCTGCCTTAACGGTAAATTCTTTTATGTCAAATTTCATAGCTTCGCGTACTGCCTTGATTCTGATCTTAAGCACATCGCCGCTCGCTTTTGTTTCTTCTATTACATTCCAGGCAGTTAATAGTTTTACTAGGCGTGTTTCTTGGTTTAAGCTTTTCAGAAAAACCTTATCCGAATCTTTAATTTTAACTCCTTTTGTTTTGTAGTTCCATCCTTCTGATATGGCTTTTATCACCATACTTTGGTCTTGGTTAGAAAGCTTTTGTGAGGCCTTTATAGTGGCTACAAGCGAATCTACAGGAGCTACGGAGGCATAAGACCTAAGAGCCCGCTCCAATGCAAAACTACGCAATGAGGCAGGAGCACTGTAATGGATTTTCTTGGTGAAAGTATTGTTCTTTTTGTTTGTTTCCGCTATTAGTTCATTGTTTTTATCAATCGTTACATTTAACGTGTACTCTCCTTCTGAGTCGGAGTTATAGGCAATGCTTCCTTCCCAAGGGCCATTATTGACTTTGGTGATGGAAACCGTTTCGCCCGACTTTATACCTTCTTTAAAATACCTGCTCACTTGGTCTATTTTGGTGCCCATTCCTTCAAATTTAAGGTCAAGCGTCACCAATTCGTTAGCAGCTAAATCTTTGTCGCCTTGGTTTTTAATTTCTACTATGGCACTCACACGCTCTCGCACTGCTGGATTTGCAGGTTCCAATTTTACGTTTTCTACTACTAGGTCCACTCCTTTTGATTTCACTTCGGCTTTCTTTTCCTCCATCATTTTGTGGTGGTCGTGATTCATCATTTCCGTGGTTTTGGTGTCAGTTTTACCCACTGCAATTTGCTTAGCATATAACTTTTTCATCAACTTACCATCGTTGGCAGTTAACACACAAGCAAATGCATCTGGCAACCACCTGTCGTCAGCTTCTATAGCGGTTTCTAGTCTTGTCAGTATTGCATTTTCTGCTAAAATATTTAGTGGCGATTTAGACATTAAAAGCAGAGCATTTAAAACTACCAAAGGCTCTTTGTCATTTAGTAAATTATGGTCCAAAATCATTTTTACAGAATTGGCATCGAACTCCATGGCCTTTATGGCATTTTTGCGAACATCTGTCGAAGGGTGCTTCAATGCCGCCTCAATTGTGGTAGAACGTAAGGCATTTAAACCTTGTAGGGTCCAAATGGCATGAATAGCCGGTGCGTTAATTCCAATTTCGTCTACTGAATATTCTTTTACCAAAGCCTCTAAAGCGGGAACTACGTCGATATTTGCTCGCTCTACCAACAATCGCTGTGCTTGCATTCTCCAAAACATGTTATCGTTTTTAAGTGCTGCTAGCAGTTCATTTGGTTTATCTTTCGAAAGGTTTAGTGGGCTGTAAACTGGTGCATCCTTTGCTGAAACTCTATAGATTCTTCCATGCGTAAAATCTCTCAAATCAGTTTCATAGGCGTTTCCAGAACCATTATCAAAACCCTTAGGAACCGGATTGTGCTGAATAATATAACTGTACCAATCTGCTACCCAAACCGCTCCGTCAGGTCCGGTTTCGGCAAATACGGGCGAAAACCACTCATCAGCACCTGCCATGAGGTTAAAACTCTCTTTGTCGTAGAAGTCCGTTCCTTTTTTCTCCATACTGTTTTGGTGTAAAACATGACCCGTAGGTTCCGCCACAAAGGCAATTTTATTCCAGTATTTTTTGGGGAAAGCTCTTGCGGTATAAAAATTATGCCCTGCGGCGGCCGTAAAACCTCCAAATGCATCTACTTGTCTTACTTTCGGCGTGATTGGTTTTATATCTCTATGGGTATCTGTACTTCTACTGCCATTATCTATTCTGTTTTTTGAATTAAAATAGCTGTGGGCAATGGGCATGTACCATCCGTGTGAATTGTTTGCGGTAGAGCCAAAGACATCGTTAGTTTCGTTAAATGCCATTCCCCAGGTATTGTTTGAGGTGGTGGTCATCCACTCCAGTTGAGTGCCATCTGGCTTAAATCTAAAAAATGCCTGTCCAAACTTTAGTGAATCTCCTGCTCCTACTTTACCCTCAAAACCCGAATACCCTACACAACCCCACACCCAGTTGTCAAAGCCATAATGTAGGTTTGAAGGACCTGCGTGGGTATCAAATGTACCGAATCCCGAGAATAATACTTTTTTCACGTCAGCTTTGTCATCGCCATTGGTATCTTTAAAATACAACATATCAGGAGCTTGCGAAACCACAAGACCGCCATTGGCAAACACCATTCCGGTGGGTATACTCAAGCCTTCTGCAAAACGTGTAAATTTGTCTGCTTTGCCGTCTTTATCGGTGTCTTCACACATTAATATATAGTCGCTGCCGCCTTCGGGCTTTCTTTCGTTCGGATAGTCTTTAGTAATCAATACATACAATCTTCCTTTTTCGTCCCAAGTTAGGGCTATGGGGTGCATCACATTTGGCTCTGCCGCAAAAAGCTCCAAGTTAAACTCAACAGGCACTTGCATGTGTTTCATGGACTCCTCAGGCGAAAGCGGATATTGTTGCATCTGCTGCCCTGGCCTTTGCTCGTAGTTTGGAAGATTCGCAGGTTTGTACGTAAAAGGGACAGGATTTCTAGCATTAAAAGCCGCCAATGCATCTGAACTTACGGTCCAAAGTATGGCTTTGTAAATTAAATCATGAAATCCTGGTTTGTCCCAAGTACGCTCGTCATGGCCATAAGCGGTATAAAATATTCGTCCTTTACCTTGGGTGCGAACCCAAGTATATGGCTCTTCGGTCTGGTTTGGCTTATCTTTCTTTTGATCTTCTTTTATTTCTCTGGTAGCCAAAACTACATTGTCGTTGGCGAGTTTTGTATGTAAATATGTCTCGTCATAAGCCGTAAAAGGCGTCAAACCTTGCATAATGGGGTGGTTTGGCATTACGGCTTTCGTAGAAACAGAATCCATGGTGTGTCTCCAAAACTGCCCACCCACTAACTTAACATAAGCCTCGGAGTTTCGAAAACAGTAGGAAGCACAATGAATGGGCAAAAAGCCTTTCCCCGATTCCACAAAATCTAAAATAGCTTTTTCGCCAGCAGGGCTAATCTCGTCCCAATTGGCATATATCATGAGGGCATCATACTTATTTAAGTTGACCGGATTTAGGTCTTCGAGCTTATCGGTATAGGTAAAATTTACACCTTTTGGCCCAAGTGCTGCCATTAACGCAGGAATTCGTTCTATAGGCTTGTGATGTCCATTATCTCCTAAAAAAAGGACCTCAAGTCGTCTTCCCTTTTGAGCGAAAGTTCCAAAAGAAATCAACAGTAAAATAAGCAGTAGTTTTTTCATGATGGCAAAGGTTTTGGCTATTTTTAAATATTAAAAAAATCAGGAAGATGCACAATTACACCTCCATTCATGGCAGACTCATGGGCCAAAATCCCCACAGAAGTCCAGTTGGCAGACTGGGCGGCATTTGGAAAAGGATCTCGATCTTCAACCAAAGCGGTTATAAACTCATGTGCCAAGTGCGGATGCGAGCCGCCATGGCCACCTCCCTGAGCGAAACTTAGGTGCGTATTTTCAGCAGAATCATAGACACCTCTGCCAGTAAACGACTGTATTTCTTCGGGCAACAAATGGGCATAATCCGGCACTTCTACCTCTTCTGGTATTTCAGACTCTGGCTTTTTTGCTGTATGTATTACTGATTTATCTCCTTCTATTAGTGGCCATTCAAAAGACTTCTTTGACCCATAAACCTCAAAGCTCTCTCTATATTGGCGTGCCACATCAAACAATGAACGATATACATAAGCACTTAAGTCACTGCCTTTAAATTTAATATGGGCAGACTCTACAGCAAAAGGAGAATTGTGTATTTTTACTAAGTCTTCTGAAATAGTACCTGAACCAAAACATGAAACGTATTCTGCCTCCAGCTTTAATAAACCCGCCACAGGCCCTACGCAGTGGGTGGCATAGTGCATCGGCGGTAATCCTGGCCAATAGTCGGGCCAGCCTTCCATGTCTTGTTGGTGCGATGCCTTCAGAAACTGTACTTTTCCTAACTCACCTTTTTCATACATTTCTTTGACAAACAAAAACTCTCGGGCATATACCACCGTTTCCATCATCATGTATTTTTTACCCGTCTCTTTGCATGCTTTTACTATCTTCATGCAATCTTCGGTAGAAGTCGCCATTGGAACCGTACAGGCTACATGTTTGCCTGCATAAAGTGCCTTTAGTGACTGCTCGGCATGGTTTGGAATAGGAGAATTAATATGAACTGCATCTATCTGAGGGTCTTTGAGGAGTTCATCGTAATCCGAATATCTTTTTTCTATTCCAAAAGTATCTCCTATTTTATTTAGGCTCTCTACATTTCGCTGACAAATGGCATTCATGTTTGCATTGGGATGTCTCTGATAAATAGGAATAAATTCAGCCCCAAATCCCAGTCCTACTATTGCGATGTTTATTTTTTTTGTCATTTTACCAAATAGTTTTTAATCCTTCTGTTTTATATAATTTGATTGATTCGTCTTTCGTAAGTAGTGTATAATTTTCTGAAATTGATTTCCAAATAAGCATTCTATCAAATGGATCTCTGTGATAATTAGCAGTTAGATTCTTAAATGTTGTACATATTTCAGGTTTTAATGGAATATTAGTAAAACCTAGTTTTAAACTCTCATTCAATAAATCTTGAGAATCTCCACCTATTAAATCAATTTTTCCTAAAGCAAATTTTAGAGAAATTTCCCAATAACTTATGGCACTTACGTAAATCACAGTTTCTGAACTTTCTAAAATATTTTTAACTTTTTTTGAGAGCTTTTCTTTGTTCGTAATAGCCCAAATAAGCGTGTGTGTATCTAAAAGATATTTCATATTCCTAAAAACTCCTCCTCAGTTATTTTGAAATCATCCTTAAAAACCACTGTCATTTTACCTTCCAAAGCTCCTAGTATTCGTTTTTTAGGCTTCTCCGTTCGTTTCGGAATGAAATGCCCTAATATTTCCTTGTTTTTACCATAGGTTACAGTAATTTCTTCTCCATTTTTTACGTCTTCTGCTACTTTCGAAAAATTAGCTTTAAAGTCTCCGACTGTCATTGTTTTCATAATAAAGATGTTTTAATTTAAACAAATTTAAAGTTTTCTTGTCAACTTGTCAAGAAAAGCAAAACTATCTTTCATCAATATCTCTTCGGATTCAAACATTTTACGCCAAATATTAGCTGCACTCAACTTTTCGCTGAAGGCTTCTATGCTTATCATACCTTCGTAATGCACTTCATACAAGGCTTTTAATATAGGTTCGAAGTCAATATGACCACTTCCTAGGGTTCCCCTATCGTTTTCTGATAGCTGTACATGAACCAACTTATCCCCTATTTTTCGAATGGCATCCGCCAAGTTTTTCTCTTCAATATTTGCATGAAACGTATCAAACATAATTTTGCAGGCCGGATGGTTTACATAGTTTACCAAGTCCAGAAGTTCGTCTGTGCTCGACACCAAATAACTTTCAAATCTATTGAGGTATTCAAGACCAAGTGTAATACCCAATGTGTCTGCATATTCGGCTAAGTCCCAAAGGCCTTCTTTTGCCCAAAGTTTTTCTTGCGGAGTGGCTTTTGCTCCAGTAAAAACGCCTAATGCTGAATGAAAAGGACCTGTAAGTAAGTCTGATCCTAATATCATGGCACAGTCTAAGGCCAACTTATTCCGTTCAAGCGTCTTTTTTCTTTCATTTGGGTCGGCAATGATGAAGCTTTCTCCAGGCCCATTTATGGTAACAGCTACTCTTTCTAAACCTAAGTCATCCAGTTTTTTTCTCCAAGAATACCAATGCTCGGGGTTGGTGTTAAATATTGGAATTTCTACACCACCAAATCCGATTTCTTTTATTTGTTCCAATATTGGAAACAGCGATTCGTCGATTTCGGTACCCCATAAAAGGAGGTTCATTCCAATGGTATTTTTCAAAATAAAATGAGCTTAAGGTTTTTGTATATTATTTAAGTACAATATTATGGCGAAATATCAATAATTCCTTCCTGAAAATTGACGTATACTTCCTGTATTTTGACATAAATATGTACATTCATACCAGAAAAGAGATAATTTTAAGGAGGAGTATGTAAGTTTACTTTAGAAACCAAGCTAAAAAGCTATGCCTGTAGTATTAAAAAAAGATATTGAGAATGCTTTTGCATCCATTACAGTTCAAGAATTGCATGAAAAACACTTTGACCCTAACTGGCACTTTCATCCACATTATCAAATATTTACAGTTTTAAACAGTAACGGAACTCGTTTTATTGGAGACGATATCGCAGTGTTCAATACGGGCGACACCGTTTTTCTTGGCCCAGATTTGCCTCACCTTTGGCGAAACGACAAGGCATATTTTGAAGGAACTGCTACTTCTGAAGCACATGGTTTGGTGCTTTATTTCACCGATGATTTTTTAGGAAAAGATTTTTTTGAAAAGCCTGAAATGCATTTAATCAAAAACTTGCTTGAACATTCTAAAAGGGGAATTTCATGGAGTGAAAAATCAAATAAATTAATAATTGGTTATTTAAAGGAGATATTGATTTTAAATGGTTTTGATAGAATTCTTAAGTTATTGGAACTTCTTCATCTACTTTCTCAAGACAAAAATTACACATTTATTACCAAAGAAGGCTATGCCAACTCCCACAAAGTCTCAGAAACCGAACGGATGCAAAAAGTGCATGATTTTGTTCTTAAAAACTTCAAAACTGAAATAAAACTGCAAGAAATATCAGAAACGATAAGTATGAGTGAAGCCGCTTTTTGTCGGTATTTTAAGAAAAGAGCCAATAAAACCTTTACAGATTTTGTAAATGAAATAAGGATTGGGAATGCCTGTAAAATGATAGGGGAGCAGAAATACAGTATTTCGGAAATTTGTTTTGAAAGTGGCTTTAATACCATTTCTAACTTTAATCATCAGTTTAAGAAGATTGTGCATAAAACCCCTTCTGAGTATCTTAAAGCACTCAAAATTTAGGTTTTAGTCTATTTTAAGAATAAGCTTTTTGTATAAATTCTCGACTTTAACTCGTGCCCACTCTGTTTTTCTAAGGAAATTCAAGGATGAATTCATGGTAGGGTTCGAATGAAAACAATTTACTTTAACCGACGCATATAGCCCCTGCCAGCCGATTTTAGTATGCAATTCTTCTAAAATTCGCTTAAGCGTTATTCCGTGAAGTGGGTCGGTATTGTTCATCTAAAGATTTTATGTTTTCGATTTACAAATATAGGCATAAAACCATTTCTTCTCATTTAGATTCTAAATTCACCAATCAAAATTTACTTTTTTGAATTACTTTTTCCCTTTTTCTGAAATACCGAAAAAACAATTTCAGATACATTCCAAAACTGTATCTTTGTGAAAAAACATTTGGATGGCGTATTTTGAGAACTTAAAAGCTCTTTTAAAACAAGAAAAAGAAGAAGATAAAAAACAATATGAAGCTTTAACACAACACACTTCCGTTAGCGAGAGGCGAGCTGCTGGCTTAACATGGTATCCGGTGGCCATCAGAGGCACCGAAATGACCCGCGGCGAATATTTAAATGTAGAACTTGAAAGAACCACGCATCACGATATTAACCATCAGTTTAGGTTTGGTGTACCTGCCGTATTTTTCTCAAATCATGAGCCTCAAAAAGACCGAATAGAAGGCCTAGTTACTTATCAAGGAGGAAATAGACTAAAATTAAATATCCGTACTGACGAGCTGCCCGATTGGGCAAGCGACGGTAAACTTGGCGTAGAAGTTTTATTTGACAATAGTTCTTATGAGGAAATGTTTTCAGCTATGAAGACTGCTCACAATGAGCTCAAAAAAAATGAACTTTATCAGGTGATAATTGGGTCAAAACCTGCAATTGCTCACGATGAACTTGAAAATGTAAAATTTGAGAAGCTAAATGAATCGCAGAATGCGGCAGCAAATAAAATCATAAAATCGAATCACTTAGCTATTGTGCATGGCCCTCCGGGTACTGGAAAAACCACTACTTTAGTGGAAGTTATTCAACATTTGGTAAAAGTAAAAAATGAAAAGGTTTTGGTGGTGGCTCCAAGTAATATTGCGGTAGACTTATTAACCGAAAAACTGTCGGAAGCAGGCCTAAATGTGATGCGAGTGGGTAATCCTGGACGAATTTCCGAGCATTTGCAAGGTCAGTCCCTAGACGGAAAAATTCAAAACCATCCGGCATATAAAGATATAAAGAAGTGGAAAAAACAGGCTTCTGAGTATAAAAACATGGCACATAAGTACAAGCGAAACTTTGGAAAGGCAGAGCGAGATCAACGTAAAGCACTTTTTGATGAGGCCTACAAGCTTATGAAAGAAGTGGAGAAAATAGAACAATATATTTTAGAAGATTTAGGTCAAAAAACACAGGTGGTTACGGCTACTTTGGTGGGTTCAAACCATTACACGGTGCGTGATTTGACATATGACACGGTAGTGATTGATGAAGCTGGCCAAACGACTGAGCCCGCTTGCTGGATTCCGATTCAAAAAGGCAAAAAGCTTGTTTTGGCAGGTGACCATTGTCAGTTACCGCCTACTATAAAGTCAACTCAAAACACCGCAGAAGGACTGACCTACACATTATTAGAAAAGCTCGTAGAGAAACAAAAAGATGCGGTAACTTTGTTACAAACACAATATAGGATGCATCAAGACATAATGGCGTATTCTTCTAAAGTGTTTTATGAAAATAAACTAATCGCCCATGAATCAGTGGCTGATCTTAGGTTGCACAATTTGCCTGCACTTCAGTTTATAGATACTGCCGGTAAGGGTTTTGAGGAAAAGTTAGAAGGTACAAGTAGTACAAATCCAGAAGAAGCTCTGTTTTTAGTGCAAAGAATCGAATCGTTTTTTGAAGAAATCACTAAGAATGAGAACGCAAAGCTGCCTGAAATTGGGGTTATTTCTCCCTATAAAAAACAAGCTAGTATTATCGATGATTTGGTGCAAAATTCTGAAATTTTAAAACCATTTTTAAAGCAAATATCTGTAAATACGGTGGATAGTTTCCAAGGCCAAGAACGCGATGCGATTTTTATAAGCTTAACTCGCTCAAATGCTGAAGGTGTTATTGGATTTTTGGGTGATACACGAAGAATGAACGTGGCCATGACACGGGCCAAAAGTCACTTGCTTATAGTTGGCGACAGTGCCACCATAGGCTCACATAAGTTTTACGCTGATTTTATTACGTATACACAAGAAATCAACGCATACAAAAGTATTTGGGAGTTTGAGTGATTTTGTGTTTTAGTTTAAAGGTATATAATGAAAATCTCGATTTTGCTTCCCGCCCGCAATGAGGAAAAGGTGCTTCAAAGGTGCTTAGATGGGCTTTCTATGCTCAATTATCTCAAAGAAAACCTCCAGATTCTTTTAGGAAATGACAACTCCGAAGATGGCACCTTAGCCATCATGCAAAATTATGCAAAAGACAAACCTTGGGTTGAGGTATTTGATTTTGAAGAAAAAAAAGAGGGGGAAACTTTAAAAGGGAAAACTAGAGTTTTGGCCAAACTTGCTCATTTTGCCAAAGGCGAGTACCTATTTTTTACAGACGCTGACATAGAAGTTCCACCAACTTGGATTGAAGGAATACTAAACGAAAGTCAGTTAATGAGAATTTCAAATCCTACAAAAATACCCAAAGTAGGCGTATTAGTTGGGGTGACGGGCATGCGAACTGACTCGATGATGGCTGCAATGCAGGCCATTGAGTGGCTTTTAGTGATACGAACAAATAAATATTTTTCCGACAAAAAATGGCCTACTACCGGAATGGGAAACAACATGGCGGTGCTCAAAGAAGCCTACGAGGCGGTCGGTGGTTATGACAAAATAGGTTTCAGTATTGTGGAAGATTACACACTTTATCACAAAATAGTGGAGAAAGGCTACGATTTCAGGCAAATTTTCACGTCCGAAGTAGTGGCCTATACATTACCACCAGACCACTATTTTGAACAGCGAAAAAGATGGATTCAAGGTGCTTTTGAGAGCAAATCAGCCCCTATGTTTGCGGGAATATTCCAAGCTATTACCTTGCCAGTTTATGTTGGGCTCTATTTTCTAAACCCAGTTTTTTTCTTTGTATATTTTGCTATCAATTTCATGCTCTATTTTTTCATGATTGTTAGTATTGAGAAAAGGTTAAACTTAAAAGGTTACTTGAAATTTCTGCCGATTTTCATGGTTTACCTGCCCGTTTTTTGGTTTTTACAATTGATTTATTTTTTCTTTAAAAAGAAGGTAGTTTGGAAAGGGAGAGAATATTGAGGTATTGCTTGAATGAATAAATAATACACAGGCAAATACTCTATAAATAGCAGCCAAGGGCTCTCCTTAAAGTCGGGATTGCTGTACGCAAAATAGCTCAAGATTACCGTGTAGGACCAAATCCAAATGTATCTAAAATTTACAAATACATTCAAAAAAAGTAAAGTTATCAAGTACCAAGGGTGTACTGTGGTACTCACAAAAAAGTAGGCAGAAAGGCTAATCAACATGTAAGTGATAAACTGCGGGTTTTGGGTCTCGCCTTTCTTTAAACTTAAATATCCCATAAAAGCCAAAACCGAAACCGGCAAAAGTTTCCCCAATATTCCTATAATGTTATAGCCTGTTATCCAGAATCCTACTTCTCTAAATAGATAATAGATACTCGCATTAAACTCAAATTTACCAAACCACAACCCTACCGTTTTTGTGTAATGTTGAATGAGTAAAGGATCATAAAAAAAGGCAAAACTTAGTATGGAAATTAAAATACAAAGGCTGTAATATTTAATGGATGCTTTAAAGCCTATTTTTCTTAAAATAAAAGGCAAAAGTAATAGTGGTAAAAGCTTTATTAAGATGCTACATGCCATCATCAAGGCTGAAAGAGAATAATATTTTTTACAGATTAAAAGATAAAGTGCTAAAGCAAAGAAAAACATCATAACCCCTTCGAAATGAAGATTTCCTGTTAGTTCTACAATAACTAAGGGGTTTAAGAAATAAAGGTTTGCGAAGTGTGTTGGCTTTTTTAAATAGCTTAATATTTTTCTTAAAAAAAAGAAATTACCTACGTCAGCCAATATGATGATTATTCTAAAAAGAATTACATTTAGCAATAAACTATCCCTTGACAACCATGCTGTTATACCGAAAATAGCTTGATTCAGAGGCGGATAGTTGCTGAAATTATTAGCACTTAAATCGCCCATTTTGGCGACTAAAAAATGAGCATCATATATGTGGGTTTGACTCAAAATCTGATTGGGAGTATCTAAAAAAGGATTTCCGCCCAGAGCCAATAATCTGCCGTCCCAAATGAACCTATAAAAATCTTGCGACAAGGCCGGGATGGCTACAAAAAACAATATTCGAAAAGCTATTCCAAATGTAAGAGCTACTTTAAATGAGATATTTCTTAAAAAATAATATCCTGCAAAGCATATTGAAAAGTACGCTAAAAGGGAGAAAAATGTGGTACGTTCTATAAAGTGAGCCAACATAAAATATGCACATGCGGAAGTAATTCCAGCAATATAAATCGCATATTTTTCTGACTTAATCATTTATTGATTTGATAACGATATATAGGTAGCCCACAACCAATATTCCATGAAAAGGCATAAGCATATAGTTTTCCATTTTGAAATCTAAAAAGACTCCAAATGCAAAGAATATTGCCAAAAATAACTCTATGAGCACATTTAGTCCTATTTTTTTATTCAAATATTGGTTGGACTTCCATTGACTCTGATTACTTTTTAGATTAAACTTGGGTGTTCGTACAAAGTCAGATTTGATACCAAAATAGGCTTCTAAAACGGCCATGCTGTTATGAAAACTCAAACTTAGTATCACAGGAAAAAATACCAGAAACTGCCCTATGAAGTTAGGAATGTGACGCCATTTATTGCTTTGAAATTTTCTATATGTCAAATAAAACACCAAACCTAATAACACAATATTGAGCTTTAACAAAGTACCCACCACCAAAATCTGAGAAAACTTCGGTTCTAATTGTGCCGCATAACTCAAAGGCACAGAAAGCAAAGTCAACAAAAACACCCAAAGAAACACCGAACTGTTTAACAAATGGGCTACTGCCTGCACTTTAGTTTTTAAGTTTAAATCTTTGGCCTTCAGTACTTTGGGTAAATTCTTAACTAGATTTTCGGCACCGCCTTTGTTCCACCTAAACTGCTGCGAACGTATAGCACTCATGGCCACAGGCAATTCTGAAGGGGTTTCTAGGTCTTCGAGATACACAAATTGCCACTTTTTGATTTGGGCTCTGTAGCTTAAATCCAAGTCTTCGGTTAGGGTGTCCCCTTCCCAATTACCTGCATCGAGGATACATTCTTTTCTCCAAATACCGGCTGTGCCGTTAAAATTTATAAAATCATTTTGTGTATTTCGACCTTGCTGCTCAATAGAAAAATGATGATCCAAAGCCATGGCTTGCACCCGTGTGAGAATAGAAAAATAACGATTGGTGTGCTGCCAGCGGGCTTGCACTACGCCAATTTTTGGATTTATAAAATATCCGACAGTTTTTAACAACCAGTCTTTTTGAGGTAAAAAATCTGCATCAAAAATCGCAATAAATTCTCCTTTAGCAGTATTTAAACCTTCTCGAAGTGCACCTGCTTTAAAATGAACCCTCTTTGACCTATGAATATGTTTTATGTCAATTCCAGTAGCACGGAGTTCCATAATTAACTTTTCGGTGAGTGCCAAGCTGTCGTCAGTGGAATCATCCAATACCTGAATCTCCAGTTTTTCAGAAGGATAATCTATCTCAACTATATTTCGGAGCAAGTCTTCTACTACATACTTTTCGTTATAAATCGGTAACTGAATCGTTACAAAAGGAAGGTATTGAGCATCAAAAGTGAAAGTTTTTCTTTTCTTGAAATAATAACTCAAAAACAAAAGAAACTGACTTACTGTATACCCTAAAATTAATATGACAGTAATAAAATAAAGCGAAATAATAATTTTGGCAAACACTCCGACCATTTACTTTAAACTGTATTTAAATATCCAAGAGAGAATTTTAAAACCTGCCATAATGGTGCCCTTTATAGTGCCCGAAACCTTTGAAATCCCGATTCTTTTGCGGTATCTCACCGGAATTTCAACATATTTCATTTTTTGTTTCAATGCTTTTAGCTGCATCTCTACAGTCCATCCGTAGGTCTTATCTTCCATGTTTAATGCCAAAAGCTTTTCATATCGCATAGCCCTAAATGGCCCTAAGTCAGTAAATGTGGCTCCAAAAAACACCTTCATGAGCGAAGTGGCAAGCCAGTTGCCAAATACCTGCTGCGGTGTCATTGAGGCCGCTGATCGTAAAGCCGCCACACGGGCTCCAATTACCAAGTCTACGTTGTCATGGATGATGGGTGCCACTATCAGACTTAACTCTTCGGGGTAGTCTGAATAATCACCATCCAAAAACGCCACGATATCAGTTTTGTCCGTTAATTTCGAAATATAATCTAAGCCCAAAAGGCATGCAAAACCGTACCCTTTTTGCCCTTCTCTGAGCACAGTTGCTCCTGCGGCTTTGGCTACATTTTCGGTATTGTCGCTTGAGTTATTGCTAACTACTATTATCTCAGTTACGAAACTTGGAATCTCAGCTATTACCTTACCTATGGACTCCTCTTCGTTATATGCGGGTATAATAACCCGTATTTTTTCTTGCATAAAATATTATCTGAATACAAAGTTACTTTTCTATTTGGCTAATTTCAAATGCTGAGGAGTTTACCAAACTAAAATTTCTCTTTTTATTTATTTTCAAGTAAAAAATGGAAAATTTATCCAAAATTCACTTATTACTTTTCTAGCCAAAAGCTCCTTGTTATAACTCAACTTTGCCGTTTTCTAACTTCAAAACTCCTCTTGGACAAACCGCCGAACAAACACCACAGCCCACACACGAAGCACGTAAAATATCTTCGCCTTTTTGGGCGTATGCTCGTACGTCTATTCCCATTTCGCAATAGGTAGAGCAGTTTCCACATGAAATACACTGTGAGCCATTTGTGGTGATTCTAAATCTCGAAAATAACTTCTGCTGGATTCCCAAAACTGCGGCCATCGGACAGCCAAATCTACACCAAACTCTACTGCCCATTAATGGATAAAAACCTACGCCAACAACACCGCTAAAGGCCGCACCTATAAAAAAACCATACCAAGATCGTAAGCTATAGCTGTCTAAAAGCATTATGTTTTGATTTCCAATAGCAAGGTTTACACCTAAAACTAAAAATATAACACCTGCAGAGATATACATGCCTTTTTGGGCATCTTTGGCTAGTTTATGTTTAAAAAACTTGCTTATAACTCCCACCAAAACCGCAATGAATACCAAAATGCCAATTATGAAATTTTGTCCTGAAACTAAATCATTTTTACCTTCATTAATTAAAAATGAGTAAATCACTGCCACAGTAGTAATAAAAATAAAAACCAATACGGAGTGAATTAACCATCTTTCTATTTTCCATGCTTTAGTGCTTTTGTCTGAAAGCTGCCTAAATGAATCTCCTGCCGTTTCGGCTAAACCACCACAGCCACACACCCACGAACAATACCACCTTTTGCCATAAAAATAAGTAAGAATAGGGGAAATGATAAAGATCATACCGATGCCCAAAACCAACATAAACATGCCCAGGTTTCCGCCGCTAAGCATGGCTTTTAGATGCCAATCTTCGAAAAAGTAATAGTTGAGTGGCCATATGTTTTTCATGTCTTTGGCAAAGTATTCTAAACTCGGATTTAGCTTAGCCAAAATTTCAGGAATAAGAAAAGCAAACGCCAACTGAAAAAACATAACCGACAGTGTTCGCACTATCTGATAGGCATTATGGCGATATTTTAAAATGAATTTTACCCCAAAACCCAAAATAGAAATAGTATATAAAGTACCATACACAAACCATTGCGAAGCTTGATGTCCATTAAGTAAAACACTCAAGGGATCAAAAAACGCAACTATGCCAGTATTGCCTTCGGCATGTAAACCTAAGTATTGGGGAAACCAATATATGACCACATAAAACGCGGTAATAATAGCTCCTAAAATATACGCAAACGTACCTTTTGAGGTAAGGCTGGCAAACCAAACTTCGTTATTTTTGATGCCGGGAAGCGTGTTTTCGTATTTGCCAATGCTGAATAAAACGATTCCTGAAAACATTAAAAACAAGGCTGAATATAGCCATGCAGCTCCCGAAACTAGGTTAAATAAAGATAAAACCAATATGCCAAGTCCCAATAATCCAAAGGTTCGACCTATTTGTTTGATGTTAATATTGTTGATGAGTGTTTGCATATTTTTACTTGTTAAAGGCTGATTGTATTTCTTTTTCGTAACGCTTATAAAACTCAGGGTCAAAATTCGCTTTGGTTAGATTATCAAGAACATAATCTACTGTTTGCTCATTATCTAAGACTTCATTAAAAAAAGCATGTCGGAGGCGTATACCCAAGGTATTGATTCCGATAAATTTTCGGTTTTCGGTTTCAAATAGTATTCGAATCGATTTATTATTCTCTTTGTTTTTCCAGAAAAACTCGGTTTGACCCTCTGGTGTCACTGCTGGCATATCGCCATAAACTTGATACTCGATATCAAAAAACTTGGCAGAATTAAACCAATGTCCGGGTGCATATTCGGTTGGTTTGCCATTTAAAGTTTTAGCCAATGCCTCCCCCATTATTTTACCTGTATACCATACAGCCTCTATCGGTCTTCTGTTTGGTAAGGCTTCTTTTTGTTCTGCACAGTCGCCGATGGCGTAGATGTTCTCAAAATTAGTTTGGAGCATTCTGTTTACCATTACGCCGCGTTTGGTTTCAATACCTGAATCTTTCAAAAACTCAATGTTTGGCGAAACCCCTACCGTAAGTCCCACGTATTGGCAATCTATTAGTTCACCTGACTTGGTTTTTACTTGGGCTACCTCCTTGCTTTGCCCTATGATTTCGTCTAACTCTGCCGATAACCTAAGGTCTATGCCGTGATCAAGAATCTGTTTATTTATAATTTCAGCCTCGTTTTCGGATAAAACATTATTCCAGAAACTACTTTCTCTAACCAGAAAAACTACTTCTTTCCCTTTAGAATGAAGCATTTCGGCCAATTCTATACCGATTAAACCACCACCAACTATTACAGCTTTCTTTATTTTGGGTGCAAGATCATTTACATATTCTAAATCCTTTTTGTGATATAAACCCGATACTCCTGCTAGGTCTTGACCCGGCCAACCAAACTTATTGGGTTTAGAGCCTGTGGCAATCACCAATTGATCATATTTTAGTTTTTCGTTTGATTCAAAAACTACCGCATTTTCATTAGGCAAAACTGACTTAACTGTTGCCTTTAGGAGTTCTATCTTGTTTTCTTTCCAAAAGTGATTTTCGTAAGGTTGGGTATGTTCAAATTTCATGTGACCCATAAAAACATACATCAAGGCCGTCCGCGAAAAAAAGTATTCGGTTTCTTCAGAAACAACCGTAATTAGTGTATCAGAATCGAGTTTTCTTAGATTTATAGCAGTGGTTATTCCGGCTATTCCGTTTCCGATTATTAATACGTGTTTTTGCATATATCTTAATTTTTAAGGAATCTCTCGTGGTTTTGAATTACAAATTAAATAGAATAATAAACAAGCAAATGTCGGTTAGCCTTCAAAAACAAACAATCTATCACTATTTATCCATTTTTGTTTCCAATTTTATCAAAATCAATTTAAAATGAAGACAAAATCCTTAATCGGGTTTTTCTTTACCACTTTCACTAATTTGTGATTTTGATAGTAGTAAACGTCTTTATTTTTACCGAGTTCACCTTCATAAACTCCTTCTCTAATTCTTTTTATTTTTATAAAATCACCATAATATTCAGCGTATACCTGGTGAATGCCAATCGGTTCATGAAAATATAAGCTTGAAGAAGAACTTTCGGCCAATCCATCCAAGTACTTGTTTACCTTTCCATCTTTTTGTTCACTGTCTATTTTGTAGCCTTGACCAGACTGATGTGTTTTGGTGTAAAAAGTACCCTTGTTTGATTTAGCTAAAACATTTGAACTTTGCATGTATTTTTTGTCAAAAACACTCTTTACGTCATAGTTGAGCCTCAATTTGAATATAATAAAATCGATATCGACATTGCTCACCAAATGATAAATATGCTCACCATTTGCCCCTAAGCTTGACTTGGCTTTGGCAGTACCTACTTTTATTCCTGCTATTTCAATGTTATAATTTAATACTTCGATATTTTGACCTTTTGCAAAATTTGCAGCCAAAAGCATAAAAAACAATACGCATATTCTATTTTTCATAGCCTAAAATACGTCTTTCTTCCTAATAAAGTTTCAAATCTACTTTCCATTTGTTCGAATTTTTCAGGTTTTCATTTAATTATTAAAAATATTATTTAATTGAAAATCTCCAAATTAGGGCATTCAGTTTTTAAGTCGTAATTTTGCGGAAATTTTTGAATACTTTAGAAAAAGAAATGGCGGAATATAGACACCGAGAAATAGAGAAAAAATGGCAAGCGTATTGGGAAGAAAACAATACCTTCAAAGTAGAAATAGATAAATCGAAACCTAAGTTTTACGTATTGGATATGTTTCCATATCCTTCTGGGGCAGGTCTTCATGTAGGGCATCCATTGGGTTATATAGCTTCTGATATTTATGGAAGGTACAAGTCCCTGAAAGGATTTAATGTGCTACATCCCATGGGATTTGACTCATTTGGTTTACCAGCCGAGCAATACGCCATTCAAACGGGTCAACACCCTGCCATAACCACCGAAAGTAACATTAATACCTACATAGCTCAATTAAAAAATATTGGCTTTGCATATGATTGGTCAAGAGAAATCAGAACCTCTGAGGCTGACTATTATAAATGGACGCAGTGGATTTTTATGCAGCTTTTTGATAGCTGGTATAACAAAGAAACTGACAAAGCTGAATCTGTAGAAACGCTTTATGCTTTATTTAGCAAAGGTGGCTCAGCAGCAGCAAAAGCAGTTTGTCACGACGACCTACCTGTATTTTCTGCAGAAGAATGGAATGCATTTTCGGAGGATAAAAAATACGAACTTTCGTTAGATTATAGGTTGGCATATGTGTCAGAATCTGTAGTGAACTTTTGCCCCGAATTAGGCATGGTTTTGTCAAACGATGAAGTTAAAGACGGCGTCTCGGAAAGAGGTGGTTATCCGGTTATTCAGAAAAAAATGAATCAATGGATGATGCGTATTACAGCATATGCAGACAGATTGATAAATGGCCTAGATACGATTGATTGGTCTGAATCTTTGAAAGACCAACAAAGAAACTGGATTGGCCGCTCAAACGGTGCTTCGGTAAAATATCAAGTTGAAAATTTCGATAAAAAAATTGAAGTTTTCACTACCCGAATAGATACGATTTATGGGGTAAGTTTCATGGTTTTGGCACCCGAGCACGAGTGGGTAAAAGAACTTACCACAGAAACACAAAAATCTGAAATCGAAAATTATATTCTTGAAACTCAGAAAAGGTCAGAATTAGATCGTATGTCAGACGTTAAAACTGTTTCAGGGGCATTTACAGGGAGCTATTGCATCAATCCGTTCTCTGGCGAACGTGTTCCGATTTGGATTGCCGACTATGTTTTGGCTGGATACGGCACAGGTGCGGTTATGGGTGTACCTTCGGGCGACCAAAGAGACTGGGGTTTTGCCACAAAATTTGGTTTGCCAATTATTCCAATTCTAGATGCACAAATAGACATCGACACCCAAGCTGATGCTACCAAAGAAGGTAAATACATCAATTCGGGCATGATAAACGGCATGACTTACCAAGAAGCTACTGAGAAATTAGTAGCCCACATGGAAGCCAATGGTATAGGAAAAGGGAAAATCAACTACCGTTTGCGTGATGCAGTTTTTGCTCGTCAGCGTTATTGGGGTGAGCCTGTTCCTGTTTATTTTAAAAACAACGAAGCTGGCAAAGCCAAACCATATTTAGTAGCTGTGAAAGATTTGCCTTTGGTTTTACCCGAGATAGATAAATATCAACCTACCGAAACTGGCGAACCACCACTAGGAAGGGCTCAAAACTGGAATTACACGCCTGAAGGCTCTACGGAATCATATCCCTTAGAAATGAGCACAATGCCAGGTTGGGCCGGAAGTAGCTGGTATTGGTATCGCTATATGGATGCTAAAAACGACACTGAATTTGCATCTAAAGAAGCTTTGGACTATTGGGAAGATATCGATTTGTATTTAGGTGGAACTGAACACGCTACGGGCCACTTGTTATACTCAAGATTTTGGAACAAAGTACTGAAAGACCTTGGCTACGTAAAAAAAGAAGAGTTCGCTAAAAAACTCATCAACCAAGGAATGATTATGGGCCGTTCTAGTTTTGTTTATAGACTAAAAGACGCCCCTACTCCTACTTTTATTTCACACGGATTAAAAGACCAATACGAAGTTGTAAAATTACACGTAGATGTCAATATAGTAGACAATGATGTTTTAGATGTTGAAAAATTTAAAACTACAAGAAACGACATCGGAACCGACCCACAGTTTATACTAGAGGATGGAAAATACATTTGCGGATCAGAAGTAGAAAAAATGTCAAAGTCGAAATACAATGTGGTAAATCCAGATACTTTGGTAGAGAAGTACGGTGCAGATACATTGAGACTTTATGAGATGTTTTTGGGGCCATTGACCGAAAGTAAACCGTGGGATACTCGAGGAATAGAAGGAACGTATAGATTCTTAAGAAAGCTTTGGAGGTTGTTTTTTGATCAAAATGGTGTAGCAATATTTAAGGATGGCGAGCCAACAAAAGACGAATTAAAAACGCTTCACAAGACCATAAAAAAGGTAGAAGAGGACGTTGAAAACTTCTCATTTAATACTTCTGTGAGTTCGTTTATGATTTGTGTAAATGAATTAACCGACCAAAAATGTCACAATAAGGCAATTTTGAAAGATTTACTAATCATCATGGCTCCGTATGCACCGCATATCACCGAAGAGCTTTGGGCACACATAGGTGAAACTCCTGGTAGTTTAACTCATGCTAGCTTCCCGGTTTGGAATCCTTCATTTTTGGTAGAAGATTCATTCGAATATCCGATTCAAGTAAACGGAAAAGTAAGATTGAATTTGAACTTTGCGGCTGATACGTCAAAAGAAGAAATAGAAAAAGCTGTATTAGCAAACGAGCAAGTGATCAGATGGATGGAAGGTAAGCCACTTAAGAAAATCATAGTGGTTCCTAAAAGAATAGTTAACGTGGTTATTTAATATTGAAAAGGAGGTTGTAATAGACCTCCTTTTTTATTTCAAATTAAAATTTAAAACTGTATACTAAATAAGGAACAATTTTTGTTAATCTTATTGAAACTACATCATTATGCGAAAAATCTTCTTTCTTCTTTTTATTGCTTCAAATAGCTTCTCTCAAAGCTTTTTATCACCCGATAGCTCAGATGTATTCTTTAAAGATTTGACAGTAAATCAGGTTGTTTTTAAAGCCAATGATAAAGAACTTAAGGCGTTTGAACAGAAGTTTGGAAAGATGTTTGACAATAAGGCTCAATACACTGCTTTGCTAAATGTAAATGTAGATGAATGGGAAATGGATCTTTTTGACAAAAGAAATGAGGCTCTAAACTACCTAAAACAAAAACAAAAAGATTTTGAACCTGAAGTTTTGAAAAGATTGGAAGCTGAGGTGATGTTTAATTATTGGCATTTGCTTTATGCATATCCGGTTTTAAGAAGTAACGCCGACCAAAAACTCAAAACGGTGGTATCGTTGCCAAAAGTAATGACCAAAAGTTTTGATTTGCCCAAAGGAGATGAACTTTTAGCTGTTAAAAGCTATCGAGATCTCCTTAACTTTTGGGTTATTTATCAAAATTCTGAGAAAAATAAGTTTGTAAAATATGCGGATATGGTGCAGTCTGCAGTTGACAAATCTGACTATGCCGTACAAAATCTTCAAAAACAAAGCCTTGATTATGTTTTGGCAAATATTCTTCAAGAAAACAGCAACAGAATAAGTTCGAGTGCGGCACGTTATATTTTAAGTCAAATAAACTCAGAGAAAATTCAGCAAAACTTCAAAGGCGACTTCATTACAAAAATAGTAGAAAAAGAACATAACCTTGAAGAAAAAGCCAAAGAAGAAGCTACAAAAAAAGCAAAATCGTCCGGCATAGATATTACGTTTTTAGACAGAGAAGGAAAGTCTTTTGACCTAAGTAAATATAAAGGAAAAGTAGTTTATTTGGATATATGGGCTAGCTGGTGTGGACCCTGTAGAGCAGAATTTCCTTATTCCAAAAAAATGTACGAAAGCTTAAGCGAAAAGGAAAAAAAGAATATAGTTTTTCTCTATATTTCAATTGACGACAAAGAGGAAAACTGGAAAAATGCGATACAAAACCTAAATTTAGATGGTTTTGAGCATGGTTTTTCGTCTGGAGGCTGGGGTTCTCAAATCGTGCAAAAGTTTAAAATAACCGGAATACCCCGTTATATGATTATCAACAAAGACGGAGCAGTAGTAAAACCCGATGCTAAACGACCAAGTAATCCTGAAACACTTTCGGAGCTGCTAGAGTTAGCTAAATAGAGAAAAAAAACAGCAAGCTTTGTTGATTTTTTAACTAAATTTGAATCAAATATTCAGCTAAATAGTTTTATTAGAAAAAATCGAAATCGAATGTTTAAATATATTTTTTTAATACTAATATTATTAATTTTTGTTGCTCCTCTAAGAAGATTTCTCTTTTGGTTAGTTGTAGGAAGGCAAATAGTTAACGAAAAGAAAAAATACGAGAGTTACACAAACTCTCTCAAACCGGAAGGTGAAATAAAAGTGGATCACATTCCGAATAAAAACAAAGGAACGTCTAGTTCTGGTGGTCAGTATATTGACTTCGAAGAAGTAAAATAAGCTTCAAATTAATGGTAAAATCAAAATTCAATATTCCGTATTCTATCGATGCGGCTGTTCTAATTTTAAGAGTATTTCCTTCCTTTTTCATGCTTTTGCATGGCTTCCAAAAGCTTTCTAAAGTATTTTCTGGAGATTGGTCATTTGCAGACCCAATTGGGCTTGGTGAAGGCTTTTCGCTAACCGCCACCATTTTTGCCGAAGTGGTTTGTTCGCTACTAGTTATGGTTGGTTTCCTAACCCGCCCAGCCTTGCTTGTGTTGATGTTTGTAATGTGTGTGGCAGCATTTGTGGTGCATGGTGCAGATGCACTTTCTGACAAAGAGCATGCACTTTTATTTTTAAGTATTTATTTGGCGATTTTTGTTACAGGACCCGGTAGACTTTCTATGGATTTCCGTGTATTTAACAAATAGTGATTTAGCTTTTTCTAATTTGTTCCAAAATCACATTTGGGAAATGTTTGTATTCTAAATCATGAATTTTAGCCGCAACATCATCTGCAGAATCGTTCGGGAGCACTTCACATTTTCCTTGAAAAATAATTTCCCCTTCGTCATAGTTTGCATTTACGTAGTGAATAGTAATACCACTTTCGGTTTCTTTGTTGGCAACCACCGCTTCATGCACATGATGCCCCCACATGCCTTTACCGCCATATTTCGGCAATAAAGCAGGATGAATATTGATCATTTTGTTTTCAAAAGCATTCGTAAGGTTTTCGGGTATCAACCAAAGGAAACCTGCCAAAATAACCCAGTCGATATTGTTATTTTGCAGTATCTCTAGAATTTTGTCCGTCTTTGTAAAAAGATATTTATCAAAGATTACAATCGGTATGTGTAGCCTTCGGCCTCTTTCGATAACGCCAGCTGTAGGATTATTGGTCAAAAATAAACTAACTTCTGCTTCGTCATTTCCTCTTAAATATTCCACGATATTTTCGGCATTTGAACCAGAACCCGAAGCAAATATTGCAATCTTTTTCATCTAAAAATTTATTATTATCAGAGTACCATCATACTTGCTACTCCCATTACCATCAACCATTTACACCACTTGCTTATCCTAGAGAAATGACTTTTTCTGTCTGCTGAAACCAGTAAAATTGTGATATATATTAATACTACTCCTAATAGCGAAAATATGAACCAAAGTGTTTTGTTGTGCAAAGGATAGCTCAACACACAAACCAAAACACAAAAAGCACCAATTAATGCAAATAACAACTTCTTGGTTTTTCTAATACCCCAAACAATAGGCAGCGTGGTGGCACCGTACATTTTGTCACCTTTTATGTCTTCTATGTCTTTAATTATTTCTCTAATTAAATTAATAAAAAACGCGAACAAAGAATAAATATGAATTACTTGAGATTGGTCTGGAAATAAGATTGCTGTTTCACTCAGTGATAATCCAGTTAAACCCGCCACTATCAGGTTTCCATAAAAAGGCTTTTTCTTAAATATAGAAGCATAAAACCACAACAAAGTTACTGCGAAAACTGCTATCAGAAAGGTTTTGTATCCCAATATTCCTGCAAGGATTACGCCTATCACACTTAATGTTTGATGCAAAAGTAATGCATATCTTCTTTTGATGAATCTACCTATATAAACTTCATTAGGCTTATTTATCAAATCTATTTTTACGTCAAAATAATCATTAATGACGTATCCGGCGGCAGCTATTAGCAAAGTAGAAAGAACCAATATATTAAACCTGAAATCTAAAAGGCAGGTCAAATAGGAATCACAACCTACCAAAAAAAGTCTTACCACAAATTGAGTAAGAGCAATAATCAGCAGGTTTTTCCACCTAATAAAATCAAAAAATGCTTTAATGTGCGTCACAGTTTATTATTCAAAATTATCAATAATTATCAATATTACTTTTCGGATTCAACATTTTGTTTGATAAATCTCATTTTAGGTAGGATTATTGCAAAACCTAATACGATTAACAATCCTTTTTTGGTAATTAGAATAACAGTGGGTATTAAATTATTGTTGTAAGAGTTTCAATTGGAATTATTTTAATGCATTTTACTGTTTAACAGCATAGACTAAAAGCAAATTATATTGAAATCAGGAAATATGAAAATAGGAATAGTGTGCTACCCGACCTTTGGCGGTAGTGGTGTGGTGGCAACCGAACTAGGTAAGGCCTTGGCTCAAAGAGGACATGAAGTTCACTTTATCACGTATTCCCAACCTATCCGATTAGATTTTTTTAACGAAAATATCTTTTATCACGAAGTAAATATCTCTTCTTATCCGCTATTTCAATATCCTCCCTATGAGTCAGCTTTAGCTGGTAAAATGGTAGATGTGGTAAAGCACGCCAAATTGGATATTTTGCATGTACATTATGCCATACCTCATGCTACTTCGGCATTTTTGGCCAAACAAATCTTAAGATCTGAAGGACTTGATATCCCTGTAGTGACTACGCTTCACGGTACCGATATTTCTGTGGTAGGAAAAGATCCATCTTTAAGGCCTGTGGTTACGTTTAGTATAAACGCTTCGGATGGTGTGACTGCCGTTTCTGGCGATTTACGTCAGGAAACTTACGATGCATTTGACGTTAAAAACGACATTGAAGTTATATACAACTTTGTGGATTTAAAACGTTTTTATAAGCAAGAGAAAGAGCACTTTAAGCGTTTCATATGTCCAAACGAAGAAAAATTATTGGTGCATGCGTCTAATTTTAGAAAAGTTAAACGTATTGACGATATCATAAGGGCCTTTGCAAAAATAAAATTAGAAATACCGAGTAAGTTACTATTAGTAGGTGACGGCCAAGAGCGTCAAAACATGGAAGAGCTTTGCCGAAACTTGAACTTGTGTGACGATATTCGCTTTATCGGAAAATTAGAGGCAATTGAAGAAGTTCTTTCTGTTGCAGATTTATTCTTTATGCCTTCTGAAAAAGAAAGCTTTGGACTAGCCGCCCTGGAAGCGATGGCATGTGAGGTGCCGGTAATCTCGAGTAATACGGGAGGGCTGGCCGAATTAAACATTCATGGCGAAACTGGTTTTTTAAGTAATGTAGGCGATGTAGATGATATGGTTAAAAACGCTATATTTATATTACAAGAAGAAAACTTGAAAACTTTCAAAGCGAATGCATTGAAAAGAGCTAAAGAATTTGATTTAAATTTAATTGTTCCTAAATATGAAGCATATTATGCTTCTGTAATTTCAAAATCACAGGAAGTGAATGAAGCACTTAGCTTATCTAAATAAATATTTTTTCAAGTACAAATATTACCTTTTACTGGGTATTTTATTTACCCTTATTTCAAATCTTTTTGGTATCATTCCTGCCCAAGTGGTTAGGCATGCACTTCAAATGGTAAAGGCCAATGTGGACCTTTACCTTTTGTTTGATCAAGCAGAATTGCAAAACAGTACGTATTCACTTTTTACATACAGCATTACCTTTTTTGGATTGGTTATCTTAGGAATGGCCATTTTGAAAGGTATATTTTTGTTTGCCGTTAGACAAACGCTCATTGTGATGTCAAGGCACATAGAATACGACCTTAAAAACGAAATATACGCTCATTATCAAACCCTGCCCCTATCTTTTTACAAGCAAAATTCTACTGGCGACCTGATGGCGAGAATCTCTGAAGACGTCAGCAAAGTGAGAATGTACGTGGGACCATCTTTGATGTATCTAATTAATATGGTCATTTTGGTATTTCTGGTATTATCTTATATGTTTTCGGTTAATGCGAGGCTAACATGGTATGTTTTAATACCTATGCCTATTTTATCCTTGAGTATTTTTATAGTAAGTAGTATCGTAAATAAGCGTTCAGAGCAAATTCAAAAGAGCCTTTCAAACCTCTCTACTTTCGTTCAAGAAGCCTTCTCTGGAATAAGAGTGATTAAGTCATTTGCAAAAGAAGAAGAATTTATTGCGGATTTCGCTAAAGAAAGTAATGTTTATAAAGACAAGTCTATGGACCTTACCAAGGTAGACTCATTGTTTTCTCCATCTATCATGTTTTTGATAGGTCTCAGCACAGTTATCTGTGTGTATGTGGGTGGCCAAGAGATTATCTCTGGAAGGCTTACGCCGGGCAACATTACAGAGTTTATCATGTATGTTTTTATGCTTACATGGCCACTAACCGCATTGGGTTGGACCTCAAGTCAAATACAAAGAGCGGCTGCCTCGCAGAAAAGAATCAATGAGTTCTTGTTTACGAAAACCGATATTGTTTCCGAAGAAAATTTAAAGCCAGAAGTAAAAGGGAAGATAGTGTTCGATAATGTTTCTTTCAAATATCCTGATACCGGCATCGAAGCCCTTAAAAATATTTCTTTTGAAGTAAATCCGGGTGAATCACTGGCTATTATTGGCACAACTGGTTCAGGAAAAAGTACGATTGCGAATTTGATTTTGAGACTTTACAACACAGGTTCTGGAACTATAAAAATAGACAATCACGAGATAAAGAGTTTCGAAATTCCGTATCTAAGAAATCAAATGTCATTTGTGCCACAAGATGTGTTTCTTTTTTCTGATACTATTTCAAACAACATTAAGTTTGGCAATAATGAAGTAACGGAATTAGAAGTAAAAGAAGCCGCAAGAAATGCCGATTTACTTGAAAATATTGAGCGTTTTGACCAAAAATTTGAAACCAAACTAGGTGAAAGAGGAATAACACTTTCGGGTGGGCAAAAGCAAAGGGTATCGCTTGCTAGGGCGATTATTAAAAACCCTAAAATATTGATTCTTGACGACTGTCTTTCGGCTGTCGATACCACAACAGAGAACACTATTTTGAATAACCTAAGAAGCGTAATGGAAGGTAAAACCACCATTTTGATATCTCACAGAGTTTCTAATGCACGTTTGGCTGATAAAATCATCGTGTTAGACGAAGGTAGAATTGTAGAATTTGGAGATCACAAAACTTTGATTCAGTCGCCTGGAGCATATAGAGAATTATACGAATTACAAAGCAATAGTGAAGAGCTAATAGAGGAAAAATATTCATGATAGAATTGATAAAAAAGTCAGATATAGAAGCCGTTATCTTTGACATGGATGGCTTATTGGTCAACTCTGAACCGCTATGGCATATTGCTGAAAAAATAGTTTTTAAAGCTGTCGGCGTAACCCTCACAGAAGAAGATTGTCTGTTAACAACCGGTTTGCCAACCAAAAACGTAATGGAATATTGGTTTGAAAGAAGACCATGGAAAGGCAAATCTACTTCTGAGCTTGAAAGCGACCTTTTTGTTGAAATCAAGAAGTTATTGGCGGAGCATTCTGAGCCTATGTTGGGTGTATTGGAAGCTTTGGAGTTTTTTAAATCTCAAAACTTAAAAATTGGTTTGGCGTCTGCGTCTCCCATGTTTTTAATTGATATAGTTTTAGAAAAACTTGGAATCAGGCCTTACTTTGATTTTGTGCATTCGGCCACTTTAGAAAAAAATAACAAACCTCACCCTGACGTATATTTAAGCGTTGCCAAATATCTGGAGGTTCCAATCCGTAACTGTATTATTTTTGAAGACTCTTTAAATGGCGTAAAAGGTGCAGTAGCTTCTGGAGCAAAAGTTATAGCTGTGCCTGAGCCTCATTTTTTTAGCTCTTCAGCCTACGACATTACACCTTATAAAATCCCTAATTTATTAGAATTTCATTCTGTTTTGGATTTTTAAAGTCAAAATTTTTATTTCAATTCAATTACGATTTTTTAGTTTCTAAAAATAGTCCTACCCATTATCTGCCTTAATTTTTATAGTTTTGTTAAAAATCAGTTTTCTGAAAATTAACTTACGCTATTAAATGCTTGATTTATATATAAAAAACCTTACTTTCTTGTTCAAATGGATACTGATTACTTCTGTAATTGGCGTTTTAGCAGGTAGTGGGTCTGCTTTATTTTTATTTAGTTTAGAATGGTGCACAAACTATAGATTAAATAATCCTTATGTACTTTATTTTTTACCACTGTCAGGATTATTGATTGGACTTTGGTACCATTTTTTGGGTACTAACGTAGCCGCAGGTAATAACCTCATTATAGATGAATATCATAAGCCTAAAGAAATAATTTCTATTAAAATGGCTCCGATGGTTTTAATAACCACCTTAATGACGCACATAGTGGGTGGTTCGGCAGGGCGTGAGGGAACCGCAATTCAAATGAGTGCTTCGCTTTCGGATCAACTTAGCCGTATGTTTAAAATAGACTCTTTTGACCGTAAACTTATTTTATTGGCTGCTATTAGCGGTGGTTTTGCCTCTGTTTTTGGCACCCCTTTAGCAGGTGCATTATTTGCTTTAGAAGTAGCCTTAATTGGTAAAATTTCCTATAAAGGAATCATGGTTTCATTTTTTGCCGCATATTTCTCAAACTTCGTTTGTGACGCTTGGGGAATTCATCATACCCAATATTTAGTATCTGAAGTTCCTTATTTCGATTTAAAATATTTCCCATGGGTGATTTTGGCAGGTATTATTTTTGGAATTACGGCATTATCGTTTTCAAAAGCCACGTATATTTTTGCTAATACATTTAAGAAATACATCAATTATCCACCTTTTCGCCCTTTAGTTGGAGGCTTTGTATTGTTATTCTTTTTTTTACTTTTTGATTTAGATAAATTTCAAGGTTTGGGTGTTCCTTTTATAGAAGCCTCTTTCAAAAATATTGAAACTCCTCAGGTTTTTGTTTTAAAACTTCTTTTTACGGCGTTCACGCTTAGTGCCGGTTTTAAGGGTGGTGAGGTAACACCTTTGTTTTTTATTGGAGCAACCTTAGGCAGTGCATTAGCAGTGTTTATGCCACTTCCTGTGTCGCTTTTAGCAGGTATGGGCTTTGTAGCAGTTTTTTCTGGAGCTACCAACACTCCGCTTGCCTGTACATTTATGGCTATTGAACTTTTTGGTGCAGCAGGTGGGCTTTATTACGGTATTGCTTGTGTGGTGGGATATATCTTTTCAGGACATTCAAGTATCTACTCTTCTCAACTTATTGGTGAAGCCAAGCATCCTTTTTTCGATTTTTTGAAATATAAAAGCCTTAAAAATCTATAATACTTGAAACTAATTCAATTTGGTTTTAAACCAAAAAAAAGAGACCGAAGTCTCTTTTTTTTTATTCTCTTAATCAATATTAAGCTTTAGGTTTTCTCTTTTTCATGACCAAACTATCCGCAGGATAATTCGCTTTCAAAGAGTCCATTTGAGCCTGTGCCCAGACAATAATCAATTCTCTTTGTGCATCTGTAAGGTTAGCTCCTTTGTGCAGTCCTAAGTAAGTATATGACTCTAAAGGCATTTCTTTTTCTTTCACCATTTCTATCGTTTCCTCCAACTTATGGTTTTGAACCGCGATAGGAAGTTTTAACAACGTAGAAATATTAAAATGCTGCTTTCCTTCTTCTACATGATGATTAAGAAAAGACGCCACAGGCTGCACATTGGCATACCAGGGGTACTCTGTTTTATTTGAGTGGCAGTCGTTACAGGCTACCACAAATATGTCTTTTACCTCGCTTGACATTGGGTACTTGTTCGTAAATGCATACGTATTATCATCAGAAATGTTTTTTTCAGGTCTGTAAAACTGAAACGCAATTAGAGCAATCAATACCCCTATAATTATTTTTTTTACCATTGGTTTATCTTTTTATGCAATGTAAAATTATTTTCCAAGTATTAATTATTTACTACGAATCTTTTTACTACTTCACCCGAACTTTCTTTTATTTTAATGAAATAAGTACCTGTAGTAAAGTTTCCTAAATTAATTCTGTGTTGTAAAGTAGTTTCTACCACTGGAATATTTTCTGAATACATTGTAGTACCCGTCAGGCTAAATATTTCCATTTTAATGGTTTGCGGTTTGCTTACCTCAAAATTAACATCCAAATAATTAGAACTTGGGTTGGGGTATATCTGAAGACCTCTGATGTTTACAGGTTCGTTTGCTGTAATAACAGGTGCAGCTTTTTGAACATATAAATTATCTATAGACCATCCCCATCCGGCTGTCCATTGGTCAGAATGTAATCTAAAACGCAAAAGCATAGTTTGGCCAGCATCTGCGGTTGTCAATTCATCACCACCGTATATATTTAATGTTCTTTTCTTTACCATAGATTGTGTTCCTACAGCAGTAGAGTTTGGTGCGGTTCCTGATGAGAAACTACCTTCGTACGTTTTTTGGAATGAAGCATCTATACGAGAGTCATATCCGTCTTGAAGAGGAAACCAAAACGAACCATCAAAAGAGCCCTCTACGACTACATAATCATAAAAACTTGTACTTCCATAAGTTGACCCCGCATCGCCCGGTTCTACCAAAACAACTTCATCATAGGTAATTGTAGCTCCGGTAGATTTTAGTACAATTGGAATTTTTAGCATCGCTATTTCACTTTTATCAAAAGACAAATAAGGATTACCACTTACAGGATCTAAAAGACCCAGTCCGTTTGTATATGGATGTGAAGTATGTAAACCTTTAGAGCTGAAGTTTGCTGGTTGGTTTACCGAAAAACCTATGGTGGCGAAATCTGCACTTGCATTCTCAAAATCAGTGGAATAATCATTTACTGGTGTAGCAACAATGTCAGTAACCGTAAATTCATAAAATGTATCAACTGGTTTGTCATTTTGATTAAGTCCAGCGTATATCGTAGGTATAGTAGTTTTGTTTCCGCTTTTGTCTGTTGCAATTATTTGATATTTTACTAAATCACCACTTTTAAGGTCTTTTATGATATTCTCTCCCAAATATGCTCTTTCGTCAGCGGAACCTTGGGTGAATAAAATATTATCTGTTAAAATATTATATTTCTTAAGACCTATTGGTGCTTTTTGCACTCCATTTACAAAATAGTTTACATAAACGGTATCAATACCCTCTTGGTAATCATCCACCACATTGGCTAACAATGAAACAGGCGAAGTAGAAGGTAATATTTCCGGTTGATAATGTTCAATTACTGGACCAAATACATCGGTTTTACCAATTTCAAATTCCCAAAAAAGCTTACCTGTAGTTAATCCACCATTTGCTGGACTAGTAACAGTAAATCCATAATTGTCATCAGCTGTAATATAGTATTGAACCAAACCTGTACCCGCCGGAATTGTAATATTTGCCACATAAATATTTGAACCAGCAGTTTTAGGCGTCATTTTTACTTCTACTGCTTTAGCTGCACTCAATCCATTTAATACATATACCAATTTGATTTTATCTGAGTTAAATGTTGTGTCAGTGATAACTTTAGCTTCAATGGTAACTGAACTAACAGCTTTAAAATCTTTGATTGGAGTGTGTGCAATAGAGGTACCTTTCCACCCCATGTCATAAAACATATTTAGTGCAATTGGGCCTGGTTCTAGATTTTTTTCTCTTAAAGAAGCTGTTGGTGTCATCAAAGAGTTTATGCCTCCGGTTCCATAAGTTGCATCATCTAAATGTGATATACTCGAACCATCTTCCCACGGGTTTGGTGCATATATAACTACTTTCTTAGATTTATCTGTGGTAGCCGTTCTAGGAGATACAAAAAATATGTCCTCACTCGTCAAGGCACTTTTAAGCAAGTTTGAAGGGTTTTTATAAGTAGAAGTATCAATCAATGCTTTTCCAGTAGTACCTGTTTCAAGGTATTTATCATAAATAGTATGAAGAGTAGTTCCAAACCCATAAAATCCTTGAGTACCCGAAACTCGCATTGAACCCACAAAACCCAATCCGTGACCAAGTTCGTGAAGAACTATTGACGTAAAGTCGAATGTCCCGAATGGGATATTTTCGCTTGTTCCGTAATACCAAGGAATTTTAGAGTTAAACCTACAGAATATATCATCTTCATTTATGGAATTCAAATCTTTTCCAGCTAGTTTTTCTGCCAAAGCAAGCGGATAAAACGTGTTAACTTCTTTAGCTCCAATAAAATTACGGTAATAATCATTGGTGTTGGCGGCTCCCAATACGTTAGCTCCAAGATCTTGCCAATATGCGGTTACTCTGATTGGGACAGTTGAGTTTAATGCAGCCGCCCAAATGTCTACTGCTCTTTGGAAAGCAGCTTTAGCGTCGTCCGGAAAACCCACATATTTAACAATAAATGTGGCTCCTTGATTGGCAGAAACTTTAGCGTATTTGTTTTGCATTTTCTGCTTTAACTCGGGGTGCGTGTCTACAAATGAAGGCCTGTCAACAAAACTCGCCGGACAAACTACGTCTTGTCCTTTAATATGTTCAGGTTTAAAATTATATCTTTGCTGTGCAATAGCTCCGTAGCAAGATAAAATTGCTACTAAAAGGTAAATATTTTTTTTCATCGGTGTTTAAATGGTATCAGGTTCAAAGATAAAAATTAAAAAACACGGTACTTTGTTTTGGATAGAAAAAAATAATATCCAGATTTTAATTAAATACGTAAAATAAAAGCAAAGAGTATGCTTTCACCTTTAGAAATATTAAAAAAATATTGGGGATACACACAATTCAGACCTTTGCAAGCTGAAATTATAGAAACTGTACTATCTGGAACAGACACCTTGGCTCTTTTGCCTACTGGTGGTGGCAAATCTATATGCTTCCAAGTGCCAGGTCTTGCGGTTGATGGCGTATGTATTGTTATTTCGCCACTTATAGCTTTAATGAAGGATCAGGTGTATCAGCTCAATAAAAGAGATATTGCAGCAAAGGCGGTATTTTCGGGTATGCCCTTCACGGAAATAGACAAAACTCTCGATGAGGCTGCGGCAGGAAATCTGAAGTTTTTATATGTTTCTCCTGAGCGGATTCGTACTAAGCTTTTTATAGAAAGACTGAAAAGAATGAAAGTAGGCCTTTTGGCCATTGATGAGGCACACTGTATTTCGAAATGGGGACATGATTTTAGACCAGCATATATGCAGATAAAAGAAATTAAGCAATATATCCCTAAAGTACCGACAATAGCACTTACTGCCACAGCTACCAATTTAGTTAGGAAAGAAATAATTGAGCAACTTAACCTAAAGAACTGTGAGGTTTTCGTTCAAAGTTTTGCCCGGAAAAATTTATGCTATTCAGTAATAGAAAGCGATTATAAAGAAAAAAAAATAGCTCAAATTTTACATAGAATTCAAGGATCAGCCATCGTTTATTCTAAAACCAGAAAACAAACGGTTGAAATCACCAAGTCTTTGGCGAAACTAGGTGTAAAGGCTGATTTTTATCATGCCGGATTATCTGTAAAAGAGCGTAACACCAAACAAGACGCGTGGATTAAGAACCAAACCAGAGTCATTGTTTCTACAAATGCATTCGGAATGGGCATTGACAAACCTGACGTTAGGGTGGTAATTCATACGGATTTGCCCGAAAACATGGAGGCTTACTACCAAGAGTCTGGAAGAGCCGGTAGAGACAATGAAAAGGCGTATGCTGTGAGTTTATTTAATCCAAATGATTTAGAAAATTTGGAGAAGAATTTGCAATTGAAATATCCTGAGATTAGCTTCATAAAAAAAGTATACCAAAGTCTGTGTAACTATTTTAAACTGGCATGGGGAGCCGAAATATGGGAAAGTTTTGATTTTGACATTCATGACTTTGCATCCACATTTGGGCTTAACCCTAGAGACACACATTATGCTTTAAAAATACTCGAAAATCAGAATATTATATTCTTAAATGACGCCTATTTTAATCCGTCTAAGGTTAAGATTATTGCAAGTTCAAAGGAATTTTATGGTTTTCAGTTGAGAAACCCCAACTACGAGCCTTTTACAAAAACACTTTTGAGAATATATGGAGGTGAGATTTTCACAAACTATCTTATTATTTCTGAAATAGAAATAGGAAACCTAACGTTTTCAAGCTTTGATGAAGTTATAAAAACTTTGACTTTTATGCACAATCAAAAATTGATTGATTACGTTCCGCAAAAAAGTAAACCTCAACTTGGGTTTCTATCTGCAAGGCAAGATGCGGAAAACCTTTCAATAGACTACAGAGAATTGGAAATAAGGAAACGGAATGATAAAAAAGCTTTGAGGGCCATTAGTCAATATACATTAAATACATCAAAATGTAGAATGCTGATGATTCAGGACTATTTTGATGAAATCACAAGTCAAGCATGTGGAATTTGTGACAATTGCTTGAAGCTTAAAAAAGCGGGTTTGTCAGATGATATTTCTGAAAAATATGCTTTACAAATAAAAAACTTGATGCCAGTTTCTATGAATAAATTAGAAGCAGAACCGTTTTTTGAAGATAAAGAACTTCTGATAAAAATTCTTAGATATAAAATAGACAATCAGGTTTGGGGTGTGGACGATTATGGCTTGATTTATGAAAAGAATTAAGGGTTTAATTGCCTGAAAGACGATATAAAGTTTATTTTTGCACTATATTTTTGTAATACAATGAAAGAAGACGCACGTCAGAGTAAAATAAATAGTTTGAAAGAAAAAATAGAGCAGACATCAGAATCTATTAATAATCAACTGGGAGACTATAAAGAAAAAGGACAAAATGCCCTAATTATTGGGGGTATTTTAGTAGCCGCTTATGCACTAGCACGTGTATTTTCTGAAGATGATGAAGAAGAGGGAACCGAAGAGGTTGTAAAAAAAGCAACTCCGGCAAAGCCCGTAAAAGATGAAAGTCCTTCGGTATTAGGTGCAACACTTAAAGGTTTGGCTACCACAGTTTTGCTAGGCGTAATTAAAAGTAAAGTAGAAGACTATATAGCGGACTATACGACCAAGGATGAAAAGTGATATTTTAAAACATATTGAAAGTAAAGTAGCCGCTGGCAAGAAAAGCTTAGCACTATTATTAGATCCTGATAAACTTGATACTGACAGTTTGCATGATAGAATACTTGCTATAAAATCACTTTCAGTAGACTATATTTTTGTGGGTGGAAGTCTCATCTCCTCTGATAATTTTGAATTTGTAATCAATTCCTTAAAACAATACTCCGACCTTCCTGTCATAATATTTCCTGGTAACGGTATGCATATTTATGAAAATGCAGATGCCATACTTTTACTTCAACTAATATCTGGTAGAAATCCTGATTTTTTGATTGGTCAACATGTGATTGCCGCCCCAAAACTCAAAAGAAGTAATTTAGAGATTTTGCCTACCGGTTATATGTTGGTGGAAAGCGGCGTGGCTACCACGGTTTCGTATATCAGTAACACTACGCCCCTACCTGCCAATAAACCTGATATTGCAGCTTGTACGGCTATTGCAGGTGAAATGCTTGGTTTGAAACTAATCTATATGGATGCTGGCAGTGGTGCTCAAAATCCTATCAAACAAGAAATGATTGCTGCTGTTAAGAAAAATGTTGGCGTGCCTCTGATTGTAGGTGGTGGAATTAATACCGTAGAGAAAGCGATCGCAGCACTTGAAGCAGGTGCGGATGTAATCGTTATAGGAAATGCGGTAGAAAAAGATCCCGGTTTCTTAAATGAAGTAGCTAAAGCGGTTCAGAAATTTAATATCTCAGAAACTGCTAATGTTTGAGGTTTATTTGGGGATAGGGTCCAATATCGGTGATAGCAAAATGCATCTTCAAAACTGTATTGAAGCCTTAAATCTAAATATTGGAAAAGTATCAAATGTTTCATCGGTGTATGAAACAGAAGCTTGGGGAAATCAAAACCAAGCAAATTTCTTCAATCAAGTTGTACAAATTAGTACTGACATTCTTCCGTTTGAACTCCTAAAGAAAATCAAAGAATTAGAAACTCATTTGGGTAGAACCAAAACAGTAAAGTGGGGACCACGCGTGGTAGATATCGATATACTTTTGTATTCAAATTACCATTTCACAGCTGCTAACCTTCAAATTCCGCACGCATTTCTAAAAGAACGGAGATTTGTCCTGGCTCCATTAGCAGAAATAAACCCAGCATTAATTCATCCAATTTTAATGAAAAAGATGGGTATATTATTAGAAGAATGCAAAGACACAGCTTGGATAAAAAAGATTAATTAAACTGCCACAGGGGCTTTGATTCCCGGATATGGATCGTAGTTTTCAAGTTGGAAATCTTCAAATTTAAAATCAAAAATAGACTTTACTTCTGGATTTAACTTCATAGTTGGCAGTGCTTTAGGCGTTCTGCTCAATTGTTTGTTTACTTGCTCAAAGTGGTTGGAGTAAATATGAGTGTCGCCACCTGTCCAAACAAAATCACCAAGTTCTAAATTACATTCTTGGGCAATCATCATAGTTAATAAGGCATATGACGCAATGTTGAATGGAACACCCAAAAACACATCGGCACTTCTTTGATACAACTGACACGAAAGCTTATTGTCAGCTACATAAAATTGAAACAAGGCATGACAAGGCATCAAAGCCATTTGGCTTAATTCGCCCACATTCCATGCCGAAATAATGATTCTTCTTGAGTCAGGAGAGTTTTTTAGTTGACTCAAAACATCCTTTAATTGGTCTATATTTTTTCCGTCTGGTGTAGACCATGAACGCCACTGCTTGCCATAAACAGGTCCAAGGTCACCATTCTCATCTTCCCATTCGTTCCAAATAGAAACACCATTTTCTTTTAAATATGCCGTATTTGTTTGTCCTTTTATAAACCATAATAGTTCATAAATAATGGACTTCAAGTGCACTTTTTTAGTAGTTACAAGCGGAAAACCCTCATTTAAATCAAACCGCATTTGATATCCAAAAACACTCTTAGTGCCTGTGCCGGTTCTGTCCGTTTTTTCGGTACCGTTTTCTAAAATATGTCTGAGTAAGTCTTGGTATTGTTTCATATGGGTGTTCTGATTTCGGTGCAAATATAAAAACCTATTATTCGCTAAGAAAGTATATGGATTCATTTTTTAGAATAAAAAAAAGATTTGACAATCGCCAAACCTTCTTAAGTCTTTAAACTAAAACAATCAAATCTGTTATTTTTTTGTGCAAGAGCCTTTTTCTTCTTTAGAACACGCTGTTTTGCATTCTTTTTTAGACATTTCTTGGCAGCACTTTTCTTTTTTATTCTTTTTTCTATCTCTTTTAAAACTAGCTTCTGCCACGAAAGATGACATCCCTAATCCTACTAATACGGTTAAAACGGCTAATGACTTTTTCATATTACAAGTTTTTTTAATTGATAAAGAAATACTTTCAAGTATTATGCCAAAAAGTTAATTAATAGAAAAGGTATGCGTAATTTCTGCAGACGAAGAAAACTGAGCCGTAGCAGAGCAGTACTTCTCCATCGACAATTCTATGGCTTTTTGCACTTTCTTTTCATCTAATTCGCCTTTAAATACGAAGTGAATGTTGATTTTTCTAAAAGGAGTCATTTCTGTTCCTTCTATTTTTTCACGCTCTCCCGTTATCTCCAATTTCAGGTCCTCGAGGGCTTGTCTTTGTTTTTTTAAAATCAATATAACGTCTATAGATGTACAGCCTCCTAAGCCCATCAAAAGCAACTCCATGGGTCTTGCACCTTGGTTGTGGCCTCCAATGTTTTCTCCTGCGTCAATATTAACTGCTATTCCTGATGCACCTTTTGCCTCAAAATGAAAGGCGTCGTCTACTCTATTTAATTCTACTTTCATATTTTTATCTTTGATTAACTTTAAAACAAAAATAAGACAGATTCAATTCAAAACCTGCCTTATCTATGCTAAATATAATAGCCAATTTAGTCTAAATGAGCTTCTGCATCTTTTTGACAACATTCTGGCAATGCGTCATGAGATTTTTTATTAGCTACTACATCATCCGCGTCATACCCAATTTTAGAGATGTTTTGCTTTAATTTCGCAGGATTTGTCTTTTTTGAATTATACACAATTTTCACTGTCTTGTCATCCAAGTTGAGTGTCGCTTTTTCTACTCCCTTAGTTAACCCCAAATCTCTTTCTATTCTCTTTTTGCACATGCCGCATTTGGCAGAAGTTTTAAACGATACTTCTTCGGTAGTTGATGCTTTTTGGGCATTTGCTCCAAAGCTAAATACCAGTAAAAACGCGAATACACTTAATAAATTTTTCATCTTTTTTGTTGTTTTAAATTGTTGTTAAAAATATTTATAATTTGTCCAATGAAACTCTTGGTGTCAATTGATTTTTATACGCTGATGGATTTTGGCCCGTCACCTCTTTAAATTGTTTGGTCAAATACGCGGGACTACTGTAACCAAGCATATCCGATATTTGAGCTATCGAATATTCATCATATTCAATTAACTCCTTAACTTTCTCTATTTTCAGTGAAGTCAAATATTTTACGATACTATGCCCTTCGTTTTCAGCAAAAAGTTGACTCATAACTTTATAATCTTGGCCTAAATTTTTACTTAAAAAAATAGAAAACGTAGGTTTATTAAAAGTCAAATCGTTTACATATTTAATGGCTTCGGCCTTAACCTGACCTATTAATATTTCAGATTTTGAGTTTAAAACTTCAAAACCCTCTGCTTTTAAATCATTTTTTAATAATTCTAATACATCATCACTTGGTTCTTCGGTTAAGAACGCCACTCCTAAATCTAAGTTTGTGACTTTGATATTATTCTTATTAAATATGTTCTGCACTACAGTAATACACCTATCACAGACCATGTTTTTTATTCTTATTTCCATTATTAAATAAGTTTAAATCTTACACCTGTATATATAGTAGCACCGACTATCGGCCCCCAGGCCATTCCGGCATCAAAACCATTGCCAAAAGGCTTATTGGGCTCTATTATTGGGTTTGATTGCTTAAACCCTGTTAGGTTTTCTCCACCTAAATAATACTCCCATTTGACAAAATTACGGGTAACTTGAGCATTTAAATTTACAAAACTTGGTGCATAACGCACGGGCATATCTGCGTATGAAGTATGATCGTAGAGCGGATCTGCATTAGGTATTCTTCTTTTGCCATTCCAATGTAATGTTCCGTCTATTTTCCATTTGTCGTAAGGAAGTGCATATGCCACATTAAATAAAACACGCTCTTTGCTCAAAAACATTCGGTCTACCAATACATTCTCTTGGTAAGGTTTACCCAGGTTTACTTTGCTATTTACGTATCTGTAGGCCATTTTTAGCTCCCAGTTTTTCACTGGCCCGTAGTTTACCTCTATTAAGCCGCTAGTTGTTTTGGGTTTGTTTTCTGAACCATAAAAATATATAAAACCAGGATGTTCCATGTCAGCTACCCACTGTTTAGTGAAGATATTGTGATACAACTCAGCCGAAATACTCAGTTTACCTATTGTTTTGTAATAGCTTGTACTAAAATTCCATGAAACTTCGGGCTGTATTTTATCTAAAAATACCACATTTCTACTACTAACTAAGTTGCCAAAATATTCCGCCAATGGATTAGGTACTCTAAAGCCCCTTCCCACCGAAAAACGGTAAGTATCGTTTTGACCTATGTCTTGCTTAAAATGAAGCCTTGGCGTAAACTGATTCCCGAACAGATTATGATAATCGTCTCTCAAGCCCAAAATAAGTAGGGTTCTGTCTAAATGATTGAAGGTATATTCAAAAAAAGCACCAGGCACTATTTCGTTTCTTTTGAGCGTTAAAGCAGCATATTTTTCGTCATAATTGTCGTTCATAAAACTCAAACCTGTTTTGTAAGTATGGTTTGTGTTCCCGATTTTATCTTGGTAAATTAAGTTGGAATAAAGCGTATTTTGAATGCCTACATATGGTTTATTTCCAAAACGAGAGTCTGAATTATGATTAATTGCACTTATGATTAAGCCCAATCCTCTATAAGGTGCATCGGGAAAAAGGATGGCCGTTTTAGAGAAAAATTCTACTCTACGTGTATGGTTTTCGAAACCATAAATGTTTGGGGTGGTGGCTAGGTCTTTATAATCTACTTGTCCTCCAGTTCTGTTTTCTTTCAAAAACTTGACACCAAACTGCCCCATAAATCTATCAGAATTGTACTTCCAACGGTTTATTAGGTTTATTTGGTTGTACTTGGGTAAGTCTAAAAATCCATCACCGTTGTTGTCAATTTTGTTATTCAAAAATGAGCCATGACTTAAAATAGCAGTAGACCATTTTTTACTTATTTTTTTGGCTGAATTGATGTTTAGCTCGGCCCTTCCAAACTGATTTGCATACGCATTTACATAAAGCCTATCTGAGTGATCAGGCTTTTTTAGTTCTACGTTTATTGCCCCAGCCATGTTTTCATAGCCATTTATTACTGAACCAACGCCTTTAGCCACATCGATTGATTCTATCCAAGTACCTGGCACATAATTGAGACCAAAAGTGGTAGCTAGACCTCTCAAATTAGGGATATTTTCGATGTTAGTCTGTACATAAGTTCCAGATAAACCTAAGAGTTGAATTTGTTTTGAACCTGTTACGGCATCTGTGTAACTTACACTAACTGAACCGTTTGTTTCAAAACTTTCCGACAGGTTGCAGCATGCAGCTTTGGCCAAAGATTTTGCAGTAATTACTTCAGTATGAATTGCAGATAGTCTATCTATAATTGTGGCGTTGCCTTCTACTACCACTTGCTGAAGCGTATTTTCTGATTCTTTTAAAATTACGATTAAACTAAGTTCATCTTTTACCAAAATAGTGTCGGTATTAAAACCCACCATTCTGACAATTAAATTTTTAGAATTATTTTTTTTGTTGATAGAAAACTTACCCTCGAGGTCTGAAATGACGGCGTCGTTGAAATTAGATTGCCAGTAAACTACTGCTCCTGGAAGAGTTTGACCTTTGGAATCTGTAACTCGCCCATCGAGTTTTTGTGCGTTTGCGGAATATACCACAAATATTAAAATAAAAAATATGTATTTCATATGATAAATTATTATTTAACTAACTGTAAAAAAGCTACTTAAATAAGAATCATATAAGATACGTACAATTTGAGATATATGTTTTTTGAGAAAGAAATGGCGGTGAGGAATCACCAAAATGTAAGATGTTAGCACTAAATACTATTAATTCAGGCTGAAAATTGAAGTTTTGGCTATTAAAAGTAACTAAATCTGAAGCGGCTAAACCGATAAAAGAAATATGATTTTGAGAATCATCTACTTTTTTAAATCCAACACTTAACTCACAACATGATTTTTTCTCGAAGTGAGTGGTTTCATCATTCTCCTTGTGCGACTTTACAGGTGGCTCTTCGCCGCTACAGTCTTTGGGACTCAAAGAAACCGTTTTTATTTTTGTAAACAGACACAAATGCTCATAATACGCATACGCATGAGAGCTCGCCAAAACGGCAAAAACCATGTATAGTGTAAATATGTTTTTTATTCTGTTTTTCATTGATTACAAAAATAGTATATTTAAAACGATTTGGACCTATAAAAAATTCAAAAAAACTATAAAAAAAGGCTGATTTGAGAATCCAAACCAGCCTTTTGTTCAACTTTAGACTATATTATTTATTCAATACGTCAATAATAGCATTAAGGTCAATGTTTTCATCTAAGTCAGTCTTAGCTGCCATTCTGTCTAACATTCCTCTTTTTACATTTATCGCTTTTCCGTCTTTTGAATATTTTCCTTTTTGATAATCAGCGAATAATGACGCATTTGGAGTAATTAACTCTTCTAAATATGAAGTCGTTACTTTTTTAGCTTTATCTTCACCAGGAACAAGAATTAAATCCATTGTTCCTAAATCTTCCACTTTGGGGCCAGTACTATTTTCACCCGAAAAAGCAGTTAGGTTTGCTGGTGATTCGTAATACTTTAAAAGTTTATACTTGCCATCTTTTTGTACTTCCAAGAAATACTTCTTCGTGGTAGCACCTAGTGGGCTTCCGTTTGCTAGTTTTGAAATGTCACTAAATAAAACAGGCACGAAAAGTTTACCTGCGATAGCGAGACCTTTCAATTCTTTTGGAGAATATTTAGTCAATGATTTTTTGTCATATTTGCCGTCGTTAAATAAAGTCATGGGAATAAATCTGATTCCATCTTGAACTTCCCATGGACTTTTTTCAAATTCATTAATAAACACTCCTTCTATCTCTTTATCGTCAAGTGTAATCACCATTCCTTCTAAAAAACGAGGTGTTTTTGGAGCTTCGGCAGCCATAGTGGATGCTGATGAACTTGCAGCTACCGGCACTAATGACTGGTCAATCTCCGGAAAAACTCGCTCAAAGTGTGTGCTTGCAGTTTTATTAATCTTAAATTTTTCTAATAAATCATCGGCATTTTTAACAGCTTCTTTGCCGTCTCTTTTATCTAAATCATCGTTAATCAATCGCTCCGCATAAATCTTTGATTGAACCGGTTCGTCTAAATAATAGTAGATTTCAGAAAGGTTATAAACAGCAGCATAAACTAGCTTTTTGTTGTTTTTGTCAGACATATCTCCTTTGCTGATTGTTACAAAATAATCAATTGCAGGCTTAAGACTTGCTTCTAGATCTTCAGGTCTTTTTTCATATGTTAAGGATTTCAACTTCTCTATTACAAGCTTTGTCATTGCTTGGAACTTTTCATTCTCTGCATGTTTCTTTGAATCCATTGTCCAAAGATAGCTGCTGATGGTTTGCTTGGTATATCCAAATTGATTTCTCAAATATCTACTAATTCCATCCACGTTGTTGTTGATGAAATCATTAATTAGTTTTGATTTTTGAGCATCTGCATTATCATTCCAGCTATTAGCCGCTTCCTTTGATGTAGAAAATTCGTTTGACTCATAAACCTTAACATCTTGGTTGTTATAGTTCGTCATTTTTATGATATCCGAATCATCTGGTGCTTTTACACCATAATTTGATCCAAAGGTATAACTTACTTTATTTTTATATAAAGTACGTTTCCCGGTTACTTTTCCGTCTTTGTCTTTGATGTCTTCCGTTCTTGAAATAATCTCATTTCTAGAGATATAAAAATCATTCGTATTATAGGTGATTTTTATAGAATTTGGTTGACCTTGAGCTTGCTTAAAACCTTCAATGTTGAAATTTGAAGCAACTTGCTCAGGCTTGATGTATTTACTCACAGAAACAGGTAAACTTACATCTACTTGGTAAAAATAAATGTCGTTACTCACGGGTTGAGTGGGCAAGTATGTACGTTTTACAGAGTACTTCTCTTTGTCAATATCTACTTTTTGAGCAAATGAAGAAATTGTGGCTATAGTTAAGAAAATCGAAACTATAATTTGTTTGTTTTTCATGAAATAAAAAAATTGAGTTTGGTAAAAAATATATAATAGTTAGAATAATTTCCATAAAATTTCCGGAGGAAACATGGCATACCTCTTCCACAAGCATTATTCAGTCCTAGGCTTTAATTATATATTTAGTTAAATATTTAATTATAAGGAGCTAGAATAAATATTTGGCAATAAAAGTCTAAGAAATCAAGAAAGATCTAAAGGTTTTGTTGGAAGTTTATTACATGAATTATGAGATATAGAGGTTATATCTTCAAAATAAGACCAAGTGGATGAAAATGTGTTTTTTAGTAGATTTTTAAACATAAAAAGTTTTTAAAATGTGAAATATTAGGCAAACATGTATTGAACTATAAAAAAACATTTAAAGCGAAAATAAACTTTTCAAAATTAATAAAATTAACTCGGTTCATAGGCTGTTTCAGCTTTTATTTCGCCCATTACGAATATACTTTGGGTAGAGCCAATATTTTCTAAAGAGGCCAATTTATTCATTATAAAAGATTGATATTCTCTCATGTCACTTACTACTACCTTTATTAGAAAATCATAATCTCCCGAAATATTTAGGCATTCTACAACTTCGGTCATACCTACGATAGTTTTTACAAAAACCTCGCCAGCTTCTCTGGCATGCTCTTTTAGTCGTATATTACATAACACCATTAAATCTTTCCCAACCTTTTCGCGGTCTACAATGGCCACGTATCTTTTTATGACACCTTCATTTTCCAATCTTCTGATTCGCTCATAAACTGGTGTAGGTGAAAGATTTAAGCGACTCGCCAGTTCTTTGGTGGTTAGCTTTGCATCTTGTTGCAAATATCTAAGTATGTCTTTGTCTGTATCGTCTAATTTTACCATCGATATATGTTTTAAAAAACACAAATATAGATAAAGTATTTATTTTTGGACATAATTTTAGATATTTTATCTATTTTTATAAGCATACACTTATTTTTTTATCTATTATTCACTAATTTTGTTTTTGAATAAAAAGTGACTTAAAAAGCATGAGTAACATAAGAGAAACACTTAAGAAAAGAATTTTGGTTTTAGACGGTGCCATGGGTACCATGATCCAAAGATATAAACTAACCGATGAAGATTATAGGGGTGAAAGATTCAAAGACTTCCCGCATGATATAAAAGGAAATAATGATTTACTTTCTATAACCAGACCAGACGTAATATTGGCTATTCACAAAGAATACCTTGATGCGGGTGCCGATATCATAGAATCAAATACTTTTAGTGGTACTTGGGTGGCTATGGCAGATTACCACATGGAAGATATTGTGTATGAAATTAATTTTGAAGGTGCTAAAATAGCCCGTCAAGCAGCTGATGAATATACACTAGCCAATCCAGACAAGCCTCGTTTTGTGGCAGGTTCTATTGGGCCAACTACCAAAATGGCCTCCCTGTCTCCGGATGTTAATAATCCTGGTTTTAGGGCTATTACCTTCGATGAGCTAGTTGGTGCTTTTAGAGAACAAATTGAAGCCTTGATTGCAGGTGGTGTAGATTTACTTTTGATAGAAACCGTTACAGATACCTTAAACTGTAAGGCAGCATTGTATGCGGCTTCGTTGGTAATAAACAAAATTAAAGAGGAAAACCCCGAGTTCGATATGCCTGTTATGGTTTCAGGTACTATTACCGACCAATCTGGAAGGACCTTAACTGGGCAAACTTCTGAGGCATTTTATAATTCGGTTTCTCATGCAGACCTATTGTCAATCGGACTTAACTGTGCATTGGGAGCAAGAGCCATGAAGCCATATTTAGCAGAGCTTTCGCGTGTGGCAGATTGTTTTGTTTCGGTTTACCCAAATGCTGGTCTACCCAACGAAATGGGGCAATATGACGAAACTCCAGCATACATGGCCGAGCAAGTCAGAGAGTTTTTAGAAGAAGGTTATGTCAATATATTAGGCGGCTGCTGCGGAACTACCCCTGACCACATCAGAGAGTTTGCTAAAATAGCGGGAGAATTTTCTCCTCGTGTACCTTCAGTAATTGAACCTAGTCTTAGACTAAGCGGATTAGAGCCATTGACATTAACCAAAGAGTTGGGTTTTGTGAATGTGGGTGAAAGAACTAACGTAACAGGTTCGAAAAAGTTTTTGAGATTAATAAAAAATAGAAATTTCGAAGAAGCTCTAACTGTAGCTCTTGACCAAGTAGATGGCGGTGCTAACGTGATAGACGTAAACATGGACGAAGGTATGCTTGATGGCGTGGAAGCCATGACTACTTTTTTAAACCTGATGGCATCTGAGCCAGATATTTCAAGGATTCCCGTAATGGTGGATTCATCGAAATGGGAGATTATAGAGGCAGGACTTAAATGTGTACAAGGTAAAGGGATTGTAAACTCGATCTCATTAAAATCAGGAGAAGAAGAGTTTGTCAGACAAGCTACAATCGTTAAAAACTTTGGAGCTGCGGTAATTGTGATGGCGTTCGACGAAGACGGCCAAGCAGATACAACAGCCAGAAGAATAGAAATAGCAAAAAGATCATACGATATCTTGGTAGACAAAGTGAAATTTCCGCCTCAAGACATCATTTTTGATTTAAATATATTTCCTGTAGCTACCGGAATAGAAGAGCATAGAATCAATGCTATTTCGTTTTTTGAAGGCACTAAATGGGTACGCGAGAACCTGCCACATGCACACGTTAGTGGTGGAGTTAGTAACGTTTCGTTTTCGTTTAGAGGAAATGATAAAGTGAGAGAAGCCATTCACTCGGCGTTTTTATTTCATGCTACCCAAGCAGGTATGGATATGGGTATTGTAAACCCAGCTATGCTTGAGGTATATGACGATATTCCAAAGGATCTCTTGGAATGCGTTGAAGATGTGCTTCTTAACAGAAGAGACAATGCCACGGAGCGTTTGCTTGACCTTGCTGAAAGTCTAAAAGGCACTTCTGTAGAAAGCGAGAAGGCGGTTCAAGAATGGAGAAGCCATTCACTTCCTAAAAGAATTGAGCATGCCTTGGTAAAAGGAATTATTGAGTTTATAGACGAGGACATGCAGGAGTCACTCGAGACATATGATAAACCGCTTCATATTATTGAAGGTCCACTAATGGACGGCATGAATGTAGTGGGCGATTTGTTTGGTTCTGGTAAAATGTTTTTGCCTCAGGTAGTAAAATCTGCCAGAGTAATGAAAAAAGCAGTAGCTTACCTCCTACCCGCTTTAGAAGCTGAAAAACTAAGAACTGGAGATACAGCCAAAAACAATGGAAAAGTACTAATGGCGACCGTAAAAGGCGATGTACACGATATTGGTAAAAACATTGTGGGTGTGGTCTTGGCATGTAATAACTTCGAAATAGTAGATTTAGGAGTTATGGTTCCAGCTGATAAAATTTTAGATGCTGCTGTGGAACACCAGGTAGACGTCATTGGGTTGAGTGGATTGATTACCCCATCTCTTGACGAAATGGTGTATTTGGCCAAGGAAATGGAAAAAAGAAATTTAAGAATACCACTATTAATAGGAGGAGCCACTACATCCAGAGTGCATACCGCAGTTAAAATTGACCCTTTCTATGGTGGTCCAGTGGTCCATGTTTTAGATGCTTCTAAGTCTGTTCCTGTGGTTAGTAATTTATTGAGTAAAGACCTGAGCCTAGAATTTGTTAAAAACACAAAAGAGGACTACGCAAAATTCAGAGAAGAATACGAAAGCAGACAAACTGCAAAAAACTATATTTCGATAGAAGCTGCACGTGCCAATAAACTAAAAATTGATTGGGAAACCAGCGAACTAAAACGCCCTTCATTTTTAGGAACAAAAGTTTTTGAAAATAATGATTTAAAAGAAATAGCTGAGTTTATTGACTGGACCCCATTCTTCCAATCGTGGGATTTACACGGACATTATCCGAAAATATTAACGGATGAAGTTGTAGGGGTTGAAGCTCAAAAACTATATAACGATGCTCAGGCCATGCTAGTCAAAATCATTAAAGAAAAATGGTTTGTAGCCAAAGCTGTAGTAGGTTTTTGGCCAACTGCTACGCAAGACGGCGACACACAAGTAGTTTATGCTTTTGAGAAAAAAGAAGGTGAACATACGAGCAGTTGCTCATCTTTGGCTCATAATCATGATTACTACACAGAAGATAGGGATACGGTAGTTTGTAAATTCCAACATTTACGTCAGCAAGGTCAAAAAGGAAGCAGCCTACCAAACCTTTCAATGGCCGACTTTGTGGCTCCTGTAGAATCGGGTAAAAAAGACTATTTTGGAGGTTTTGCTGTGGGCATTTTCGGTGCTGATGAAATAGCAAAGAAGTTTGAAGCCGAACACGACGATTATAATTCAATTATGGTAAAAATATTAGCTGACAGATACGCAGAAGCACTAACCGAATTGATGCACAAGAAAGTGAGAACAGAACTTTGGGGCTATAATCAGTCTGAGGATCTTGACAATGAGTCATTGATTAAAGAAAAATATGTAGGAATTAGACCAGCACCAGGATACCCGGCTTGTCCGGATCATACACTTAAAAACGACTTATTTAAACTTTTAGATGTAGAAAAAGCCATTGGTGTAACCTTAACTGAGAGTTTAGCTATGTGGCCGGCATCTGCAGTAAGTGGTTTTTATTATAGCCATCCACAATCGAAGTATTTTGGATTAGGAAAAATAAACAAAGACCAAGTTATAGACTATACCGAAAAACGTGGTGTGTCAATTGATGAAGCAGAAAAGTGGCTGAGCCCAACTTTGAATTATTAATAGTGTCCATTTATAAGCAAAAAAGCCTTCAGGAAACTGAGGGCTTTTTGTTGTTTAGGCCTTTGAATTAGCTAATTATAAACAACCTTCTAATAAAGTCTTAAATACTGAACCGTTTTCTACACTGAAGCCAGGCAACAAACTGATACTTTTTGATGCAGAAAATATAATATTGGCGTTAGTTTGAATTTTACTACCTCCTATTATGTAATCTTTGGCTAAAAGTGTTTCGGTAATATTTGAGTAATTATCGGTTATGGTTCTACTTGTTTGGCAAGGATTAAAAAATAGTTTTTTGCTTGATGCGGTATTTTCAAAATCATCGAATGCTTGTACGTGAACAATTTTGATTTCACTGCCACTGACACCCGCCAAACTAAAGTTTAAGCCGGAGGTAGAACCAAACAAGACGCCATCGACATATATTTTATACATAACACTAGGTGTTATTGCGTCAGAAGAAGCATTCCAAGATAAGGTATTTCCAGTAATTTGAACTTGAGAAAATAAGCTCGGTGCCACTGAGTCTGGGTTTATGCAAGCTGTATATATTTTTGCGTCTGCCCAATCGCCGTGGTCATGTGAAATATTATCGCCACCATCTTCAACTCTAAGCTTTAAAACTTGAGTTCCTGTGATATCCAAACTTACATTTTGTGATGGCCCATTCCCACTCAAAACTCCCGAAGTAAAACTCAATACATTGTCTTTATATATTTTAAAAACTGCCGTGCCTAGGTCCCCAACTTCATCATCTATGCCAATAGTAGTTGAAAAAGTATTTTTGGATGAAGGTGCTACATTAAACTCGACCTCTGAAATGGCATGGACACCTATTCCTTTTGCAAAACTCTGATTGTTGATTTTTAAAGTCGTACCATCATTAGCATTATAAAAACCATTCGATTGGTCCATTTCAACTGGGCCAAATCCATTTGTAGAACTTGTAGGTACCAAATCAGATAAATATGTGGGCGTGCTTGAAGCACAATTAATAGTAGGAACAGTAAACTTTACCAAAGGCGAACTAGAAACATTTGCGGCTTTGTCTCTGAAAACTAACTCCACAGTATATTCCTGACCGCTTATTTTGTAATTATTTTTATAAAGATAAGTAGTAATACTACTTGCCAAATGTGTAATTGTAGTACCATTTATTTTAACTTCAATAGACTTTAAAGCATCATTATCTGTTGGAGTATTCCAGTTTATGGTGAATCCATTCGAAGTGAATTTTTCTATTTTTAATCCTACATTTTCGGGAGGGGTCAAATCAGTTGAATTACAATTTCTATATATATCCTTCGAAAAAACTGTACTTAAGCCGAGCGGGTCTGTGACGGTTAAAAATATCCGATAAAAATAAACTTGTTCATCGCAAGGTAAACTTGAAAGCTGAAATGTGCCCCCGTTTTGGTAATGTGATGAATATTCTAAATGCCTATGCGTATTATGATATAAAAACACCTCCCAAGAATACGTCAGATTCGCTATGTTATGCTCAGCATCGGCTACGTTACAAGTCAAATTCACTGCTGGTGCTGTGGTTCCTTCGTACACATTTATGTTATCAATACCCGTACTTATAATTTGAGGAGGCGTGTTGTTTATATTAATAGTTTGAGTTTTTTGAGAAGTGTTATTTGCATTATCTGTAACAGATAAAGTTACATTAAAAACGGAAGGTCCACTGCCCGTAAATGTATGATTAACTATACTTTGTGTAGATGTTTGTCCATCGCCAAAATTCCAAGAATAAGTTAAGGAACTTAATTCCGGGTCACTCGAATAGGAGCCATCAAAAGCCACCGTCAATGGCGAACTGCCATATGCTTTAGAAGATGAAAAATTAGCGACTGGTGGCTGATTTGCATTTGGATTGTAGTTTATCCTTCCAATTCTATTATTATGAGCTGCAAAATATAAGTATTCGTCATTGGGATTATAAACCAAACAAATTAACTGTAAAATACTTGGACTAAAATTTGAGACCGTTCCGGGATTATCGTCTTGGTCTATGCCAATGTATTTAACCCATTGTTCACCAAAATCACAGAAAAAATACTTTCCTTGATACGCCGCTGGGTATTTTGTGCCCGTATAAAAAGCAGATGCTACTGTGGCAGAACCCGTAAAGTTTGGCCCAGTAAAACTCCCTGTTCCATAAGTAACTATTTGATTATTAATAATAGCTCTAGGCACTGAAGCTGAACTATGAGGGTATTCTAACCTTGGTCTTTCGTGTGAAGCGGGGTGGTAAGCTGGCTTGGTGCCATAAATTATATCTATACCTTCGTATCGAGGCCAACCAAAGTTTTGACCGGCTGTGGTAACTACATTTATTTCTTCTTTGGTATCTTGGCCTACATCATTCAAATATACTATGCCAGGGTCTCCAAACGTAACATCCGAACTTCCTGTGTTTGCCTTTATATTCATTCTGAACGGATTCCTGAGCCCTAGTGCAAAAGTTCTACTTTGCGGCGACTTTGGACTTCCGCTTTGATAATAAGGATTCGAGGGATATCCTTCACCATTGATTGGATTTATTCGTAAGAGTTTTCCGTTCAATGAATTAAGTATTTGACATCTCCAGCGTAATCCTGCCGCATATTCGTCAGAGTTAATAATGCCATTGGCATATGCCTGATCCTCAAATTCTTCGCCATCTAAGGCTCCATCTCCTGCAGCAATAAGAAGGGAACCGTCTTTGGCAAATTTTAAATCTCCTCCTGCGTGATATGGCCCCACCATAGGAATTCCGGTGCTTATAGTTTCACCGATTAAAATGTATCGAGAGTTCGCGACTAAACTGGTGTAATTACTTGTATTGACCTCATAACGGGTAACTCTGCAAATAGTGGGCCCTTGAGACGTGGCATTGGGGTTGTAAGAGGGCGTTCCGTAATATAATAAATGATGCCTATCCACACTATAAAACACATAAAACCTACCGTTAGAGAGAAAGTTTGGGTCAAGAGCGAGCCCTAACATACCTTGATCATTAAAAGTGGAAACTTCTTCTGACAAATCTACCACCAAGGTTTTAACACCACTTCTAAGTGCATAAACTTTGCCGGCACGCTCAGCTACATACATGTTGTTTTGTGAATCAAAAGCTATAGAAGTAGGTGTATTCCATGCTCCAATATCCTCGATATAAAACCCGGATGGCAATGATTGGGAAAAGCTAAAAAGTGGGATCAAAACGAACCAAGCAAAATAAGAAAATCTGCTTTTTATAGCTTTAAAAGTAAGGAATTTGATAAATGGTTTCAAAGGGACTTAGGATTTGTAAAACCTAAATATCCTTTAAAAATCACTTTAAGCCATAATATTTTTATTCTTCGGTCAATTAAATTTAAATCCTATAAAATATTTATACAAAAACTACACAAAATGAAGTTGTTAACTAAAAGTTGCTACCATTTAATATATTATTAAAAGCATATTTTTGAAGTAAAAAAAATGCCCCTTAATGGCAAGCACTAAGAGGCATACGTATTTACAGATTATATTCTTTATTTAGCAATCGCTAGATTAATATTTAAAGGAATTTCGTTGCTCAATACTAAATCAGCAACTGGCATTTTAAAACTTACATCGTATTTGCTACGGTCAAAAGTCAATACTCCCGAAACTTTTCCAGTTTCAGCATCTATATTTACATTTTTAACCATTTCTTCGTGAGTCTTACCTCTGATAGTCAAATTTCCTTTTATGTCAGCACCTTCTATACTCGTGATCTCGAAAGTTGCTGTTGGAAATTCAGAAACATTGAAAAAGTCTGGTGAAGATAAATGACCTACCAACTTCTCTTTTGTATTTTCCGCATCATATGTAGAATCCAAGGGTGTAATAGTACTTAAATCTACCACAAACTTTCCTCCGGTGATTTTTCCATCTGCCACAGTTAAGTTTCCTTCAGTAAGTTTCACTGTTCCGTTGTGAGATTTCATTCCCAAAACTTCTCCTTTCCATTCTACCGAGCTACCTTCAGAGTTAATTGCTAATTCACCATCTGGCAATCCAGCCATTTCTGCAGTTTCTTCTGTTGTTTCGGTTTTTGAGGTACATGACCAAGTTGCTAAAGCAAATACAGCTACAAGTGCTAAAGTTGATAATTTTTTCATTCTTAGAGATTTTAATGTTTTATATAATTTATGTATATACATATAATTACATAACACTTTATGAATCAAAAGGTTCAAAAAAAACTAAAGTATTTTGGAAGTGTGTTTTTAATGTTTGATAATTTTAAAAGTAGAATAGCTTTCTGAGTTTTCAATTTTTAAGAAATAAATTCCCATTTTTAAATCAGAAACATTAATTTTGGGTTCACTCTCAGCACTTGGCAATTTTATTGTCTTTAAAACACCCCCGTTTACATCAAACAAAGTGGCTTTGTATGAAACTGATGTTTCAGAGTCTAAACCTCCAATTGTCAAATAACTGGTTGTTGGATTTGGAAATACTTTTATATTTGAAGTTGTTTCTTTGCCCAAAACCAAGACTTTAATTTTAGCAGAACCATCAAATTCTCCCTCACCGCATTTATTACTTATTTTCTTGAAAAAAATATCTTCTGATTTTAAAGGTGAAAATGAATATTTTAAAGAATCACTTTCAGAAATAAAACTAAGTCCATTACTTAGCTCTACGTTAAAAGGGGGCACAGAGGTGAACACAAAGTATAGATTAGCATTTTCTCCATAATTAATAATTGTATCTCCTGACATAAAGCCTAATAACACAGGGATTTCTTCCATGTAAATGGTATTAGAAAACACATCACAACCCTGTCCAATTAACCTAGCCTTATAGTATCCTGTTTTATTTACCGCTAGTTTACTTGAATTTTCTATTTTATCAAATTCGAAATTTTCATTTGATGTTTCTTTGTAATACCATTCATAGGTTAAACCTGGAACACTCACTACGGAAAGCTCGGTTGATTTCCCAGTGCAAAAACCTATACCTTGAGCTGTAATGTTTGAATTAAATTTATTCCTAACATTTATCTTTTCTGATGCTACTTTACATGTCTTTTTTTCAAATATGACTTGATAGATTCCTTCATCATTACTATCTGCTCCATATAAAAGGTTGTTTTTTGTTGTACTTGCTACAAACTTCTCGTTTAAAAACAAATTCATAGTATAAGGCATTCTATTTTCATCCCCAACAAACAAAATACTATGATTACCACATTTAATAGAGTCAATCTGATTTACTAATTTATTGGAGAGTTTAATATCATCGACCTGAAGGTATGGAGAAGAAACCAAACAGTTTTCGGTTTTAGATATTAAGCTATAATTACCCGCTTTATCGATGGTAAACTTATCCGATTTCAAAGGATATTCTTTGTTGTTGTAAATATATGAATTTATCGAATTGGAGGCGTTTACTAAAGAAACAGTAAAAGGCTGACCATTACAAATATCCGCCACTTCGGGCACTGAAATGCCAATTTTATTGGAATTATCTATTTTGATACAGTTTGTGCTATCCGAACATGTTTGGCTACTAACTATTGCGTAGTACGAGCCGTCATTTACCAGCTCAAATGGTGTATTAAGGGTAGTTTCAAAAAGTAGCTTATTTTCCTTAAAAACCCCAACTTTAAATACTTCATATAAGTATTTTTTGTTATCTAGAGTTACTGCGTACAAACTTTTACAGCTTCTTGCTGCATTTATTGGAGCTAAAGTGGCCTTAATGTGTTCAAAAGATACCTCAAATTCGTTAGAAGTAATCTTGCAGCCCTCTTTGGTTTTAAGTGAAATTTTATATTTCCCTGGCTCATTTATTGAGTAGGTTTCGTTGATATTAGGGATTGGAACTGGTGCACCATTTTTTTCAAAGAAATAACCAAAAGATCGACTTATATATTGATCAAAAGAATATTTAAATATTTCTGAAAATTGGTTTAAAACAAAAGGCGAAGAGCATGTTTGATAGCTTGGAGCTAAGTTTGGGATAGAAATAGTATCTGAAAAATTTAGTTTTAGCTTGTCGGTAAAGAATGTACAGCTTTTTCCATTTTTAAACTTAAGATCAGATTTTAGAACATATACGCCTGGCTCAGATAGCCTTTCGGTAAAATATGACAAACTTTCATTTACGGTTTTATACACCGAGTTGTCTTTTAAAACCTGAAGAGAACTCACAGAAATATCAGAGGATTTACCAATTAGTTTTTCTGCATCGAAATATTTATAATAGGTAAAATTCTTACAAATACTAATCTCAGTTTGGTTTGGGTCAGTTATGGTTTCAGAAATGCTAATGGATACTTTGGGCGATGAAACATTGCAATAATTGCTTTGAAGTTGGAATTGATACTCTCCCGAATTTTCTATTAAAACTTTATCTTGGGGACTGACACGTTCACTGCTTTTAAACTTTCTGTCTTTATAGGTAACCAAATTCAAAGAATCGATATTAAAATCAAAGTTTTTGTAATACGTATTTATGAAAGACAAATAATTTGAACTGGCACTACAAAGGTTAAAATTAGTAGTATTCGGATCCATTGAAAATGTTTGACCGTTTATGGTAAAATCAATTCCTAAACTTCTGTTATTTTTTTTGAATGTGTATTTTTCGGTTGAAATAGTATCATTTTGTATGATTAATTGGGCATGATAAATTCCTTCTTGATCTATTTTTAAACTTGCTTCAAATATTTCCGTATTTATAAGAACACCATCTTTGAACCACTTTATTTGTGTATTGGATTGTTCAAAAGAGCCTGCCAAAATTAAAATTTCATAACCCTGCCTACAAAAATAGTAATCAGAAGCGGTTAATTTTACCGTATATTTTGGATTTTCTGAAATAGAAAATGTGCTAATTTTTTCCAAACAATTCATTTTTGGTAAAAAGTCTGAATTTTCAGCGTATTTAAAATTTGCGAAAACTTCATATTCCCCGACCTCGTAAAACCAATTAGATAACTTGGTAGTCGATAATGCTAACTTTCCATTTTTATAGAAATAAATAGAATCAGTAATGATATTAGCATAAGTTTGATTTATACTGAATGCTTTCTGATTTCCGGATTCCTCTACCCTAGAATCTATTTTTTTCTTAAATAAAGTCGCGTTAATATTGTTTTTAAAATACGTAGCTATACTTTTATTGTCAGAAACTATTTTCAAATCAAAGTAGTCACCTATTTTACTGATTATCTCTTTTGGAATGACAAACATACCGTTTTTGGCATTTACTGTATAAAATGGCTGAATAGCATTAACTGCTAATGAAACAGGCTGAAACAATTGAAGTGTATAAACCGTAGAGGATTGATTTGTACCTGATACATAAAAAGGGAATTCAAAATTTTCACCTTTGCAATACACCATTTTTGAAATATCTGGAATGGTAATTTTACCGCAATTTTCTATAAGTGTTATTTTTGTAGTTTTAATCTCACTTGAGCATTGTTGGTCTCTAAGCAAGGTTGGAAAGTCTGACCTATAGAGATAGCCGTAGTTGGTAATGGTATAGTTTCCAGGAAATTGCACTAAAAAAGGATCAGATATGGAAGAATACCCATTTATGTCATATGCGGCAAGTTTTATTTCAAAATACGATTGTGTTATTTCTGTGGAATCGGTTAAAAGAGCATTTGTGAAATAATTATTCAGATTCTCATTTTTACATATATTAAGCTCTTTCGCAATTGAAAAGTCAGACTTGTCTCTAATTTGTAACTGAAATTTTTTCTCATAAAAACATCCTGCAATAGAGTTAAGTTTTACAGTATAGTTGCCGTTATTTGAGTTTGAAAACTTTTCAATACTAAGCTTATTTCCACTTGCAATGAGCTTTTCATTAAAATACCACTTAGTATTTTGACTTGAGGACAAAACATCAAAATTCGCAGTTTCATTTCTACAAATAAAACGTGAGTTGATTTTATTAATTCCAATTTCTTTAGCAGTAACTTTCCACGTACAGCTACCTTTTGAGACTGTAGCGGAATATATACCAGCCTCCGGATTGGGTATTTTAAAAGAATTATTTGCAGCGTTTAATTCTAAATTATTTAACTGCCATTTTATGGCAGAATATCCATCGTTTTGTACATATATACTCGTACTATTTGGTAAAGAACAGTCTTCCAATACTTCTAATTTATTTGGTTTGGATAAAGTAATTTCTACCGAATTGGTTGACACAGTACAGAAATTTCTTCTGGCGGTATAAATACCCTCCCTTGTGGCAGTAAAAGCACAAGCCTCATTGGATTCTATATACTCACCATTTCTATACCAATTCATTATTGTACTTTTTGGGATACAACCTTCTACCAGCATTAACTGACCGAGGCCTTCACATATTTCTTTTTTATTGGGCAGGTTAATCTTAAAAGTTACGTTTTGTGGATATTGAGTTTTTTTTGGAGGAGACTCTCCTGAGCAGCTCTCTGTTTGAAGCTTGACAATATATGAACCCGGTGTTTGGGGAGTAAAATAGTTGGATTTATTACTGTAAATTTCCAATTGAGGTTGATTTGCATTATACCAGGTAAACTTACCAGTTAAACTACTATTAGGTGGATATGTATACATTGAGCTATTGTTAACATCACATCCTGCACTATAGGGGCTTTCAGAGATTCCTAAACTTTGATATTTACTAAAATCCACATTAATGGTATCTATTGTATTACAACCCAAATAATCGCTTTCAAACGTGTATGCACCTGATTTTTTTATATTATACTCAACATAATCCAAACCGTTTACAACTAGGCTATCATTTAATTTTAATTTTAATGAACCTGAAAAACTTGCTCTGATATTAAATCCATTTGGAAATAAGGTGGAGCAAGCTTTAATGTTATTTGATATTGGAATCTCATAAGACCCATAAAGAATATGTGATTTCTTTGTTTTTTTTACAACATATTCTCTTGACACACCGAAACACCCTTCCATTCGCTCAACCACCGAATAGGTACCTTCTTCTTTTATAAAGAAATAACTATTAGTTATATCTTCAAATAGAATTTTGCGGTCTTTAAAAACATCAAAACGTTCGCCTCTACCAAAACCTACTGAATTAGAATAATCTTGAATTTTTACTGGGAATTGCTTAATGTCTTGACAATAAAATATGGTGTCTCTTATTACGTTTACGCTTTGTGCATAAAGAAAAGGTGTAATGCTTTCAAAAAAAGAAATAATGAAATTTGGTGTATAATAAACTCGATTATTGAAAGACACCTCGGCTTTATAAGTGCCTTTTTTTGTAATGTTTAGTCCAAAATAAGGGTTATCTATGACCTTATCGTCTAAATACCAAATAATATTTTTGTCATATTTCAGGGTAGAATCCACACTGACTCTTAAACTTGATTTATTGCAAATATTAAGATTATCTTGCGGCAGTGTAGCTTTATCCCAATTTAATAATTTATTTTTTGTTATAGATTTGGTGTCTGTGTTTACCTCATAGTATGGCACTTTGGTTATTGAATTTTCATTGATAACTACATTGGTACTTCTTTCATAAACACAGCCGTAGCTATCTGTAACTTTTGCTTTGTAAACGCCACTATTGCTTGAGTCTGCATTGGATATTTTGGGGTTTTTTAAATTTGAATAGAAGTTTTTGGGACCTGAAAATTCAATTAAATCACCCGTACTATAAAATGAAGTATAAATGTAAAAGTCTTTTTTTGAATCATAATTAGAATATAACTGAAACCCCCTATCAGGCAATACTTTAATATTAAAAGTAAAGGGGTATTTTTCATCTATTAACAATTGGTATTCTCCCGCATTGGATAAGCTTGCGTTGGTTATTATAGGCGATTTTTCACTCGACAAAAAACCATTGGGGCCTTTCCAAAGAAACTTGGTTCCGCCACCTGCCTTTAATTGAATTGTGCGAGTTGAGCTCAAACAGACAATTTCTGGTGCTTCATAATATTGTGCTTTTGAAAAAAAAGAGAGTAGTAAAAAAGTAAAAAATAGGGAGAATTTTGAATGCATATGTCTAGTTCTAAAAATTTCACTAAAGATATATACCAATGCCTAAAAACAAGAATTTCAATATTCTTATTTAAAAAAAACACTCCCCCTATTACTTACTCACACTTCTTAAGCACTTCTTTGGCTAGTTCTATAGCCACATTTTTGTTGGCTTGGCTGTCTGCACTAATTTCGGCTAATATTTGAAAGGTTTTGTCTCCGACCAAAACCACCAAACTATTGTCAGAGACTACCCACGCTGCTGCATCGCCAACTCCATTTACTTCCACAAATTTTGCTTCTTTGGCCATTCCTTGTGCCATATCCATTGCGGTATTTTTTGTAGCTTCGTCTATATTTTTGTCTTTCGACACTTGCTTTTCTGCTTGACTTAATGCCGCTTGCATCTCTGTCTTGGATACATTTTTATAAAAGGCTTTAAATGATGCTAAGCTGTTGCCTTTGTCCATTATTTTATATAAATCATCTCCTAGCCACTTTAGGCCTATTTGATTGCTAATAGGTAGAACCATTTTATTTCCTCCAAATTCTACTGTTTTAGTTCTGTCGCTTTTCCAACTATACATATAAGTATCCCTTACCTGACTTTTGACATCTTTGCTGATCTGGTATTTCTTTCTGGCGTTTGCCAAATCAATATTATAGTGCTTTTGGATGTTTTCTATTGGTAAAAGTTGGTCGTACTTTCCGATGTATGAAAAAATGCAAGAAGCATTATTACTGGCTTGTGGCTCAGATTCTGATGATGATTCAGTATCCTCAGATTTACCCGAACATGAAATAATAAACAGCAAAAAGGCGGTTCCAATTAGGTTTTTAAATGTTTTCATGATTTTTTTATTTATTATTGATATTTATACGCTCCAATAAAATGAACCAGTCGTAAGTAAGGATTGTCTGAAGCTACCCAAGGAGCAATATATAGTTCAGGGTCTTTTAGGATTTGCTCCGACGTAGCCGTGGCTGCAACCGGATAAACCGCCAAGTAGTAACTATTATTTGCTCCGTCTATTTCAAAAGGTTTTCCGGCTCCATCACTTAAGTCAAAGCATTTGTAAGATGCGTTATTCCCTTTACTTCTAAATACCATTTTGGGATTCTCAATTAATGGAAACTGCCCATCACTTGAGTTAACTTCGTATATCACGGCCACCAAGTCTCGGGGGTTTTCTTTGTCGTAGGTACATATTTTAGCATCTTCAAAAATTATATTTTTATCCGCATTATTTAATGGAAAAATCAAAGGTGCCACCAACTTAAACATGTGGTCATTTGCCAAAGATTGCCCTTCTACTTCTCCATTGTTGACTATTCTCCGAATTCCACCTATGGCCAAATTACTTTGCGGAGCAGACAACGGAGAGATTTTTTCAGGAATAAATGCTACAGCAGGAATAGACAAGTATTGCGTATTTGACTCTTTGCCTAGTTTACCGTTTTGATCGCCAAAAACAGGATTAGCGTTTACGGCTGTTTGTAAGCTCAGCTCGCCAATAAAACCTGATGGGCTAGAAAAGGAATAAAACTGGGCCGAATTCACAACATTCAAAAAGTTAAGTCTGGCGTTTGTTGCATTAATTTGAGTGGCCGAAATCGTGTTGGCATTTAAAGCAATGGTTTTAAGATCCGATATTCTTGCAGCGGGACTTTTAAACCTTGATATATAAACCGAATCTACATTTCGGATCACAGAATCTGCGATAACTTTTCTAGTTTGCATTTTTTGAAACGACATCTCTGAATTTTGGGCAAAGCAATAGCTAGAAATACCCAATAGTAGTAGTATCTTTTTCATTTTAGAATAAAAAATTAAGGTTAAATATTAATCACATTTGCTGTACACGTAGTTTCGTTCGCCATTTAATGAAGGAGCTTTCCCTCCGGTAATATCATAGGATGTGGATATAGTCGGATAACCATTTCCATTAAATTTATATTCCCATTTAGTATTAAACCGTTCTATTAAATCACTCGGATTATTTATACCTTGATTGGCTGTTTCCAAAATTTTTGATTCTGTCTGGTATTTACTTGCCTTACCAAAGTTTACTGGAGCACCGAGCACGGGAATTTCGCCTATAATAAACTCAAACGGCCTAAACGGGAGGCCTTTAAATGTAGCAAAAGCATTTTTTCCATTTACAAATCCTGAATATGTAGAAACGTAAAGTGGCTTTCCGTCTTTATTAAACCCTTCTATTTTCGTGCAATTCCCATCCTCGTCATAGCTAAAATTATGGGTAATCTCACCGAGATAGTCTTTATTAATGAGTTTTTCAATCAACTTGCTCGTTGGATTTTGCTGTATTAATTGAGTGGCCGTAATCGCTCCCGAGTTATTTTTAGTTTCGGTTCTAGTCAAAAGTTCATTTTCGTAAAAATAGGTTGTTATTAAGATGCCATTATATGTGCATGTTTCTACCTTTCCATTGGGTTTATAGGTATATTTTTTAGTGGCGATTAGCCTACCGTCTAAAGCACCTAACTGCCTTGCTGCTAGAAGTCTTCCTTCCGAATTAAAGTCATATTCGGTATCTGGACTATTTTCAAAATAGCTTATAGATTTAATAAAACAGTCCCCTGATTTAAATGCTATTTCCTCTGTTTTATCACACGAAATGAAAAAACCACATACAAAGCATATTAGTAGATATTTGAAAAGATTTTTCATGATTAATTATTATAAGTCATTGAAAATGTGCAGTTTTCTAACAAAACTTCCTTTTTATTTAAATAGTCATATAACTTACCATTTATCTCCCCACTTAAGGTTTTACCTCTTGTGTATTTTGTAAACTTCACGCCTCCTGATGTGGCAAAATATATCTCTCCTTTAATTTTTACTAACAGATTTTGAAGCTCATTATCTCCTTTTTCGGTTCCTAAGCCGTACTTCGTATTTAGTTTTAAATCAGTGTCTATAAATTCAAGCGATATAAAGTTATCGGTATCAATACTTCCGTTTAAAGTTACTAAGGCCAAAGCCCCACCAAATTCAAGTTTTTTAGCTTCCCAGTCTTTGCCATCTAGCTTGGCTTTCATTGAGCCTGTAACTTTGGCATCTGCCCCACCAAATACTCCATTGTCTTCGTCAGGCTTCACCGCCAATTTGCTACAAGAGCTTAAAAAAAGGCTTAGTGCAATTATTTGAATTAAACTTTTCATTGTTTTCATGATTTTTATTATTTAAAAATTTCTTCTTTTTTAATCCCCATACTTTGTATGGCTGGTTTTGTAATAGTTACTTTTCCATTTATAGATTTCCAAGTTTCTGGTTTGTTGGTGTTTTGTGACGGTCCGCCTTTTGCGTTTATTTCAAACTCCGCCACTTTATCGTTTAAACTCAGCATAGTCATGGTGCCTTCAAATGGCATTGGCACTTCCTGCATACCAGATTCTGAGAGTTTCATTAAAACCAAGGTTCCGGTAGCAAAACCGGGGCTTGGGGCGTTAGACGGTGTAAACTTTGCGACCAAAGGCAACTTAAAACCTTCGTCAAAATTTGAGAACACACCCATTAATGAGGTACCGCTTTCATTTACCAATTGGAAGGAAATATTCAAACCATCGGCACTTTTAGAGATGACTATAGAGCCAGAAAAATTTTCGGAATTGATCAATTGTTCATTGCCATCGTAAATAAAACTGGCAGTAACCTTTTGATCCATAAAGCTGTTAGTATCCACCATGTCCATATCTTGGCCAGTTTGACTTTTAATTACACCCTCAAGGGCAGAAGTGACACTTTGGTTTGCCTGATCTTTAGCAGACTGGCAGGACATTAGGCTATAAGCAAGTAGGATTGTTATTAATAAAGTTTTCATGATTTATTGATATTGGTAGGTGATTACTAAGCTGTGAAATTGAAGGGTGTTACCGGTCCAGTTACCCGAAGAGGAGATATTTACGTAATATGAATTGTTAGCATTATCAATGGTTTCGTTGGCGTTATTGTTAATACTGAAAATACTTACCGTATTGGTGGAACTTTGAGCAGTGGCTATCGAGGTAAATGTATTAGTAACATGCGTATTTTTATTAAATGTAAAAGATAAATTTGATGCCGAATTGTCTAATAAATACATTCTTACGTTAGTCACTTTTACACCATCAGGAAGGTTTACAGGCAAATACAAAGTCTTTGGGCTGGTAGTTGTATTAAACCAAGCAAATCCACTTCCTCTGATAATTTGGTCGTCATAATTTTGAGCTTGCACACTCGTGAAATTGTAACTCATATAGTGATTTGAAGAGTTTTCCACTCTTAAGATCCCATCTTTATCGGCGTAAACCGGGCGTCGTTCGGTGGATATTGTTTCTGCGAAATCAAGTTCTTTTGATCGAAGGGTTCCATTTCCTTCATCAACATCTAGAGAGGCTTTTGCAGAGCCAGCATTACCAATTAGCACACCATCAGCTAATAAACTCATTCTATGGTTGTTGTTAGTAAAAAACAGCAAGCCTTTTTTACCATTTACATATAGGTTTTCATCCTGCCCAATTAAGCTACCTTGAAATTGATTGGTATTGGCAAAAAGTGGAAAAGAGATACTGGGCTTATCATTTTTAATAGAAAATGGCTCATAATTTTTACTATTTATTATAAGAGAAGAGACTTGATTGTCTTGGTTAAAAGTACTTACATCTGGAGCTAAAGTTATACTTTGAGCAACAATGAAATTAGAGCAACAAAAAGAGATTAAAGAAAGTAATATTTTTCTCATGATTAAACTTATTGAATATTGACTAATACCTTAATTTTCCCATCAACCCCTTCAAAATTCTCCAATGATTTTCCTATGCATTGACCTAACTTCACTTTATCAAGATCAGCTTTCATTGCATACCCAGGCTTAGAGGCACTTACTAATAAGTCTCCACGCTTTATGATGCCACCTTCATTACAAACTTTTGTAGGAATAACTCCCACTACGCCCATAGGCACGTGGTTTTCAAGTGAGCTTTCAATATGCTCTTCAGTAAGTAATACCCCTGGTTTGGTTGCATAAACACCTGCAACAAGATTAGAATACGGCTGAGAAGATTTTTCTACTTTACGGTCTGAGGATAAAGAAATAGCTAGTACATCACCTTCTTCGTACAAATACTTACCACCTTCTACTTCAAAAGCTTCAGCTATATCTGCACCGGAGCTTTGTGTGCCGCCGTTAAAAAAACCTTTCCCAGTTTTATCTATCCGAGCTACATTGGCGTAGTTATTTTGAAAAAGTGCTAGATTTCCACTGCTACCTCTATGATTGGCTAAAAAGGTGTTACCTGTTCCTATTGTTTCAGAATAAATTACACTGTAGTCATTAGCAGGGTTATTTATAAAAAAGTTTGCTGATCTGCCAGATGTGCCAGTCTTATTTGCTGTAAGTGTAGAGGCTAAAGTTCCCGATGATACAGCCTCTATGGTGGAGCCCGTTCCATTAGTTTTTCCATAAATTGCACTCGATGAACTCGAACTATTGCTTATTTCAAACTTGCTGGCTTTTCCAGTTCCATTTGTATAGACATCAATAGCATCAGAGCTATTCGTATTGTTTTGAATCCAAAAAATTCCTGATCCTCCTGATGAACCTAGTTTCCTCGCGTCAACAGTGTAGCGTTCTGTACCCGTACTTTCGGCATATATAGCTGAACCTGTGCCGTTTGTTCGAGCAAGGATTGCATCATTGTTATTAGAACTGTTTTCAATAATGAAACGTCCTGCATTTCCAGAATTTCCTGTTTTTCTTGCGTGTATGGTAGGGGCATTTCCTGTTGAATTAGCTTCAATAGCATTTCCTGTTCCATTAGTTTCCACAAAAAGAGCATCTGATGAATTTGATGTATTGAGGATACCAAAATAACCTGCACGCCCTGTACCAATAGTAGAGGTGTAAAATGCATCAGAAGAATTATTGGAATTATTTATAAAAAATTGCCCCGCCCCACCATTAATACTGTATTTTTCTCCTGAAATTGAAGCTCCAGTTCCATTAGACGCAGCGGAAATTGCATTTCCTGTACCATTAGTAAATGCTGTAATTGCACTAGACGGATTGGAATTATTTGCAATCTCGAAATCCCCAGCATTTCCTGTAGAACCCAACTTGAAAGCATGAATGGCATCTCCAGTTCCAGAAGATATAGCTTCTATTACATTACCTGTTCCATTAGCTTCAGCCCTTAAAGCCCTAGCACTACTAGAAGTATTATCTATTTGGAAATTCCCAACATTACCCGTTCCATTGGTTTTAGCTAATATCACATCAGCTACGCTATTTAAATTCCCAATTTCAAATTCCGCAACTTTACCTAATCCATAGGTTAAAGCTTTTACCACAGAAGATGGATTATTAGTATTTAAACTATTTAAATCTAGTCCACTACCTAGTCCAGAATGATAACCCGATAATAGGGGGTTCTCGTTTGTTGGCAAAGTATTAGAAATGAAAATACCTGCTCCTGTTCCACTATTATTTGCTCTAATTAAATTTCCATTATTATAAGGATTATTCTCAAAACGACCCGCTGATCCATTGGTACCAGCTGATTGGGCAATGAATGTATCTCCAAGACCTTGATTGTAAGCCACAAGCGTTGATTTTGTGGCTGTAGCATCTAGGCTTTCAAAATAACCAGCAGCACCATTTTGTAATGCTACTCCATGAACTGCATTTCCAGTTCCCATAGTTTCCGCATTAATGGCATTTGCATTACTAGCTAAACTATTAATAGAGAAAGTTCCGGCATTACCCATTCCTTTTGTAAAAGCAACAACCGAGCTCTGATTACTATAGATGTTATCAATTTGAAATTTAGCTGCATTGCCTAAGCCATTTGTATAAACTGAAAGAGCATCTTGAAAATTATTGCTATTATCTACCACAAGCTCTGAAGCTGCCCCAGAGCCATTGTTATAACCATATAATGCTATTCCGGATCCATTTGTTAAACCTGCTACGGCGTTTTCAGAATTTGAGGAATTATTGATTTTGAAAAGAGAAGTACCACCAGTACCAGCTTGAGTTAGCTCTAAGATGCGGGTTGGTTGAGTAGAATTTCCAGAATGATTTATAGGAAAACTTACTGTACCAGCCGTGTTAACCCAGGCAGACCCATTATACTGCCAGTTACTGCCTGTAGCTTGATTGAAGACAAGCATGCTTTGTTTAGGACTAGGAATGGCCGTAGTTATAGCGGCTAAATTAGCGTATCTTGGAATGATTACACTTTTTGAATCTACTTCAAAAGCTTGCTGAGCATACGAACTATATCCTAACAATAAAAAGATGATTAAATATCTTAATTTCATGATTCCTAATTTTTAAAGTTTCAAAAATTCCACTCTCCTGTTATTAGCCTTGCCTTGTGGCGTATCATTTTTATCCACGGGCTGGCTTTCGCCTTTGCCTTCTGTAGTCATTCTTTCAGCAGCTATTCCAAAATCAGCAGAGAGTGTATTCTTTACACTTAAGGCACGTTTCTCTGAGAGCGTTTGGTTTGCGGCATCCGCACCGTCGGCGTCTGTGTGGCCTATGATTTTTACTTTTACGGTTGGGTTCTCTTTTAGCACTTGGGCTATTTCTTTTAGCGTACCTTCTGAACTAGCTTTGATGCGGTCTGAGTTTACGTCAAACAAGATTCCTGTGGTAGAGAATCGCCCTTCGGTAATGAGTTTGGAGCGGGTATCAGGTGCCCCCACCGCATAGCGTACATTAGAAACCATGTACTCGTCTTTGTTTTCTTGCTCTGAAAAGTTCATATAATTTGAACCTAGCTTAAAGGCATTGTATTTAAGATTTGGATCAAAAGCCTTAGGGATATCAAGCACCTTTACCTCGTTGACGTATATTCGCAACCTGCTTTTTTGTCTCCAAATTGAAAAATGAACTTTGCTAGGCTCTTCATTACTTTCGCCTTTACAAGCCAAACTTTTGATAACTAAACTTTCATTCTTATTTACAACTTCGCCATTTTCGTAAACCTGGAAGCCTGCGAATTCAGTGCCACCGCCCCAATTAAAATAAAAACCATTGCTGATATATTTTTCAGTAAACTCACTTTTAGGGTTCTGACTAGCATAAATAAAAAAATTGTAATTGAGTAAATTATTGCTGCGAAAACGAGTAAAAATATCGTATTCCAAAGTGAAATTTTCTGGCATATCTTTTACAAAATCTGGCTGAAAAAAGCCGTCTTGTGACATAAAAAGCCATTTTTCAGGACTATCATTAAACGTGATGATTTCGGCTGCTGAGTTGGTATTCCAGGCTAAAGGAAAATCACCAACTGCGGTCTCTGAGAAGTCATCAAATCCAATGACTTTTTCTCCTGCCACAAAGTCAAACTTTGAATTGGCCGAAAACTTTACCTTCGTAGGTTCATCTTTTGTGCCTTTGCTTGTGTTTTTAGGAGTATTGTCACCTTCGTTTGTAGACCAGCCAGAAGATTCGGGTTCAGTAGCCGGATTATTAGTTTCAGCAGTTTTGGGCTTCTCTTCTTTTACAGGTTTTTCTTTTTTCTTAAAAATATTCCCAATTCCCTCCTCTACTTTATCGAGTCCCTTGTCTATATTTCTATCTATCGCATTGTTAGTGCGGTCTGTGGCTTTACGCTGAACAGTTTCTTTGGGTTTAATTATTTGAGCATTTGCGATTAAGCTAATGCTTAGCAAAATGGGTATGATTAGATTTTTCATGTTTAAAAATTGTTTAATTACTGCTTAGTGTCTATATCTAAAAAAAGTAAACTGGATTTTTATATTTTTTTATTTGGACTCTGTTTGGGTGTTTTCCAACAAACTCAATAAACCCGAAAGTCTTCTCCGCGAAATGCTCGCCCGCAAGTTGTATTTAAGAATTACTTCCGAACTCGTGACATTTTGGCAATAGTCGAGATTGACAATACACGAGCGATGTGTACGATAAAAAGAAAACGGTTCAAAGATGCCTTCGCACTGTTTGAGGGTTTTGGCTAGAATAAAGTTCTTGCCATTTTTCAGATAAAAAATAGAGTAGTTTACGTCTGCTTCTACCTTAATAATGTCTTCTGGTCTGGCTTTTTTTAAGCCCCTCACATTCTTAAATTGATATTTCATTTTAATACGTTTTTATATTAGTTCTGAAAAATCAAAAAAGTAAACCTTCAAAAAATAAAATTATTTGTATGTTTACTTTTAAACAGTTTTAATACTAACTATCCAAAGTGACTGAATTACAGAAATTAAAACAAAAGGACCCCAAAACCATCGAGAAGCTGTATTTGGAAAACAAAAGTGCGTTTTTAAGTTTCGCGGCTAAATTTAAAATCGACCCAGACGAACTCCTCGATATTTATCAAGATGCTTTTGTGGCATTGGTAGAAAATGCAGCTAAAGGAAAGTTAGATGATTTGAAATCGGAGATAAAAACCTACCTTTTTTCTATAGGCAAATACATGGTGTATGCTCGTTTTAAAAAAGACAAATCGGCCAATATCGATATAGAGAAACTGCCCGAAAACTTTGAATGGGAAACCATCGACCAAACTGAAGATTTGTTGGAAGTATTGGAGAAAAAACTTAGTCAGATTGGAGAGCAATGTTATAAAATCTTAAAGATGTTTTATTACGAAAATCTCAAACTCGATGATATTTTGGAAGTACTTCCCTATCAGTCAAAAGATGTGCTCAAAAGCCAAAAATCGAGATGTTTAAAACAATTAAAAGAGCTGATTTTAAAAAAATGAAATGAAAGAATTAATAGATAAATATTTTGAGAATACCCTTTCAGATGTGGAGAAAATCGCGTTTGAAAACTCTCTCGCAAACAATCAGGAATTCAGAGAAGAATTTGAATTTCAAAACAAAGCTCAAAAAGCCATTCATTTAAAAGAAAGGAATGAGCTAAAACTTACTTTAAAACAAATAGAAGCAAAACATACCAAAAGTGATCTAAAGATTATCAAGAAAACCATTTGGCCATATGTGGCAGCTGCCATGATTTTAATATTGGGAACTGTTGGTTTATATCATTTCTACGGCTCAAATTCTGATAATCGGACTTTATATGCAAGTTATTATCAAACCTATCCAAATGTGGTTTCGCCAATTGTTAGGGGAGAAAATAACCAATCCAATTCGCAGGAGGCGTTTAATGCTTATGAAGCAAATAATTTTGAAGCTGCGTCTTTATTATTTCACCAAATAAAAGACAAAGAATACGCCAGATTTTATGAAGCGGTTTGCTATTTAGAATTAGATAAAACCGAAAAGGCTATTGACGTTTTTAATCAAAATACCTTTACTGACGAGCCTATTCCATTCGAAACCTATAGAAAGTGGTATTTAGCATTAGCCTATTTAAAAATAGATAAAAAAGAGGCTGCAAAACCACTGCTTCTAGAATTAATAAAAACCGAAAATAGCCAAAAACTACAGGCCGAAGAACTATTAAATAAGCTCTGATTTTTTCATTTTTCTAAAATAAAAGAATCCAAAAACCAAAAACATTGCCAGTAGACCTGCCAATATATACCACCTACATTGGCTTTCTTGAGAGAGTGGACTCACATCGCCGTTGATGATAAAACCTGACCAATAGTAAGGATGGCTTTTCAGTGGATTTTTATTGATAAATAACCGTTTTGCTTTTACGAGAGCCAAATCTTTCGAGATGCCTTCATTCAGAAACTCATAAAAATAAGACATCAATTCCGAGGTTTCCTTGTCTGGCACTTGCCAAAGGCTATGCACGGTAGACTTTACGCCGGCATAGTTTAAGGCCCTCGAAATACTCATTAAGCCTTCACCACTTAGGTATTCGCCTACACCTGTGTTGCACGCACTTAGCACCACCATTTCTGAAGGAAAGTGCAGGGCATACAATTCATAAAAATGAAGCTTTTCGTTATTTTGGAAAATCAAACTTGAGTGCTCATAATCTTGTTCGTCAAGGGTAGAATGCATAGCCAAATGATGCACATTGCTATTTCCAAGTGTGTGTAAAAAATTCTCTTTCGTGGCATTTTTGTTAATAAAAAGCGAAGTATTACTAAAGATAGATGCAATCTTGTTTAATTCTGCACCAGTGTAAATCAAGTTACCATTTGTTGACCTAGTGATGCCTATTCCATCTTTATATTTTGGAGCAAAACCAGTTAAAAATTTATTGAACGTAGGTTTGTGACTTAGGGTAATATTTTGTGAAAACTTTAGCGAATTTGCATAGGATACTATGTGATTCATAGCAAACGGAAAACCTTTGGCGTCAATCAATGTTTCAAAAGGGCAATAATTTAAGAAATCTTCAGGTATAAATATTACAGAACTTTGTGAGCTAAAAGTAATTGGTTTCAAAAGGAAATCATAAAGTCGCTTGCCGTTTGTTTTGTAGGCAAAATCTATATTTGAAATCTGTTTGTGATACGTTTTACTCAGATTTTCAATTTCCTTCCTTTTACCCAAATAATTAATATCCACATTGTTTGGTGTAATAGTTGTGGCAAAAACAGAACTGTCTGTCACATAATATTTCACCAAAACCTTATTGGCTTCAAGTGTTAGCTGCAGGTTTTTTACATCAAAATCGGCAGATTGAAAGTTGTTATAATTAGGATATTTAACGGCTATTTCTTTATCAATGCTATTAAGTTTGGCGTTTAAATCTTTTTCCCGTTGAATCTCTGCTTTGTTTTTCTCCTCTTTTTTACTCAAAAAACTTAGTTCAATAACCGCTTCATTCCGTTGGTTTATTATTTCTTTCGAGAGGTTCATATTATTAGAATACTTCGCCAAAAACTGTTTCCAAAGATGCTGAGAACTAATATTTTCAATACTGTTTATGCTTGCTTTTAGAAATTCTTTATCGCTGGGGTTTTGCAAAGCCGAGTACAAAAGGCCTTCTTTGATGTTGTTTAACTGCCTTTCCAAATCAGGATTAAAAAAACCTTTTTGATAATAGTCTTTAAACATTTCTGCCGCCAACTTATACAGGTTTCTGATAACTTTCAAATCCTCTTTTGACTTACCATTTTTATCATAAATTCGGCGATACGCCAAACCCGAATGAATAAAAATATTGATATAAGACGAATTGCTTATGTCGCCGAAGTCTTTGATTTTGATTTTTTCTAGCGGAATATTCTTATCAAATTCTGTAAAATACACTTCTTTTACTGCTGCTTTTGCGTCTTCAAAACGCCCTAAATTCGCCAGATTTTCGGCCTTTAAAGTTAACAATGTCAAATAACTCGACTTATAACCCAAAATTTCTAAATAGTCCAACGCTTTTTGATTGTGAATGAGCGACTTTTTGTAATCATACTTATAATAATAGAGCATAGCACGATTGGCCGATACCTTCATTTTGTAAAAGTCTTCGTTTGTTAAACTTTCCAATATTTTATTATAAGCCAAAGATTTGTCAGATTGCTCATTATTGTAAAACGTGTAGGAAGCACTATCGTATGAAGAAAGCAACACCCGTCTCTCCTTATCTACCCATTCCTTTGGAGCCTTTGCAAATAGCTGTTCTTGAGCATTTAAGTGGTACAATATTTTGGCTTCATCATAAAATAAATCATAATATCGCAAAGAAGAAAGATGGTACATAGCACGAGCATTGTAAGTATCAAAAAGGCTAAGATCTTTGTAGTTTTTTTTGTTTAGTGGATTTAAGTACTTGCTCATGTATGCATCGAAAAGCTTCTGATATTCAGCTGCTTTTTTCCTATCGCCGTATTCTATTGCACTAAAAATGGCGTCATTATAAGCCAATGAAACAATTGCGGCGTCGGCAGAGTAGTATTTGGTCCAAATTTGTAGTGCTTTTTCAAAGGTAGGAATCAGCTCCTTTTCGGTGTTGGCATAATCGTAGGCCATCGCAAGGTCATTATAAGCCAAAGCCGTAGCGTAATGATTCGCCCAGCCATTTGTTTCAAAACCTTTAATCGCTTTTCTTAAATGAGTAATAGCTCCAAAATAGTTTTTAGCCGATGCATAAGTTTGCCCAATATTTAATTCTAATTCGGCTGCTTTTAGTGACTTAGAAGAAACCTTTTTAAGAGCTTGATTAAATAATGAAATAGCTTCGTCAAACTTTTCTTCTGCACTTAAAGCATTGGCTTTTAGCCGATCTATTTCAATTTCAACTTGTTTTTTTTCAGAATGCGAAAGTGAGTTGTAATACTTTAGAATAGATTTATTTAAAAGACCGGCTTTGTCATTATCCAATTGTTTCTCTAATTGGTTCATTTCGGCGATATCTAAATATACCTTGGCTACACGAAACTGACTTGAGTTTTTTGGAAGGGCATCTAATATTTTTTTTCTATAAAATATTTCTTCTTTAAAATACCCACAACTGCTCAAACTGTCTGCTTTTTTTTGAAAGTCAGCTTGTCCAAAAGCTTGTAGACCATAAATAAATATAAATAGTATACTAAAAGTCGATTTTTGCAGGGTTTTCATGAATTTCCTTTAGTTAGGGAATACAAAATAACTCAACAAACCGCCCAAAGTTTTACACTAAATTCATTTTTTATTTTACGGTAAAAATAAGGCTAGTAATAGAATATTTTCATTTTTCAAATTTCAATTTCATTGTGTTTTTCCCCACAATTCTGCCCATGTCTTGGCCCCTGTCTAATGCAGGTCTAAAATGAATTCCTCCATAAAGTCGTGAGATGCTTGTTTCGTTAGCTGCGGTCCAAAAACTTGAAAAAACTCGCGGTGCCCCTACCCAATATTTTGAATAATCGGTAAAAGAAATACTATCGCCCAATGTTTCTGTCAAAATAGTAGCCATAGCTGCTGACTGCACCGAGTGCCCAGAAGGAAACTCAGGAAACGGTGGTGTAAGCAAAACAGGCTCCCATTGGCTATCAATGTATCGTTTTATATAAGCTATCGGGCGTATCAAATTGTATTTATATTTGCCTTTCCAAGCACATATCAAGGCATCGTTTAGCCCAATACCCAGACGGGCATAAAGCTGAGCACTTTTTTCGAGAGAAACGGGCTGATTTCTTAATACCTGAGTTAAAATAGATACTGAATGACCTACGGCTGTATATGTATATGTAGCGGCATCGTCCCAAAAATTTGCAATCAAATGCTCTTCAGAACCTGGAACAACCTTTTTTGACGTGTTATAAACTTCTAGTGCAGAAGCGTAAAATTTAGAATCTTTGTATTTTGAAAACTCAAAGTCTGGTTTTATATCAAAATCAGAATTGTTTTCTGCCAAAAATGTCCGATTCTTATCCCACGAAGGATGCAATGGACCTGTGTTTTCAAGGTCTGCCACCCTATTTATTTCAAAACATGATTCACACGCCGGAAGTCTATAATTCATATCGTAACTTCTAAACATCTCAGTTTTGGCTCCGTCAGAATCCGAATATTTAAGAATCATATCGGCCACTGAAATACCATAATTTACAGATTTCATTACCGTCATCGGCGTTTTTCCTCTTGATAAATTACTCTCTGTGGAGTCTTTTAATGCCATCACTTTTTCCATCCACACAAATGGTGCAGCTATAAAAAGTTTGTCTACCATTCTATACATGGCGGCATTCATAGCCAGCGGTGCAGAGAAATTACTCGAATCCATTTCAAACTCTTTGGGCCTTTTATACCCTTGCAGCTGCCCCGAAAGACTCTGTAGATTTGGATATCCGGGCAAAATCGCTTCATAAGCCGCTAAATTCGTGTAAGCCAAACTTCTTGCAGCCACATTGGGCGTATAACCCGTGGTTTGTTCTAATAAATCCAATATCAAAACGTGCCATTTCACTTGCAAATCAGAGGTGCTTAAATCGTAGTTTTTTGCTGGCAATGAATTCTCAAAGAGAATGAGCTGCGTTGTGTTTCCTTCTTGAAATTCTCTTCGCTGTGGCAACTGTCCAAATGCGGTAAATGCACACAACAACATTAAAATTGTTTTTTTCATCCTTTTGATTTTATCCTACCTCAAAAATAGCTTACTTTGAAAAAATAAACATATCGCCTAATTTAGGCAATACTACTTAAAAACTGCTTTATGCGACCAAAAAAATTGTTTTTACTTGATGCCATGGCATTAATATATAGAGCACATTTTGCCTTTATCAAAAACCCAAGAATAACCTCAAAAGGAGTAAACACAAGTGCAGTATTTGGCTTTACAAATACACTTTTAGAGGTAATAAAAAAAGAAAAACCTACACACATAGCCGTATGTTTTGATACCAAGGCTCCTACTTTCAGACATGTAGAATTTCCTGAATACAAAGCCAATAGAGAAGCCCAACCCGAGGATATATCAGTAGCTATTCCGCTTGTAAAGCAACTTGTAAAAGCCATGAACATTCCTTTGTTAGAATTAGATGGTTTTGAGGCGGATGACATTATTGGAACTATTGCTAAGAAAGCTCCCAAAGACGAATTTGATGTATATATGTATACCCCAGATAAGGACTACGGACAGTTAGTAGATGAACACATATTTCTCTACAAACCTGCTTTTATGGGAAACAGCATAGAGGTGCAAGGCGTAGCTGAAATTTTAGCCAAATGGGATGTAGAACGAATAGACCAAGTGATAGATATGCTTGGCCTTATGGGCGACAAAGTGGATAATATACCTGGAATACCAGGAGTAGGAGAAAAAACTGCTTGTAAACTTTTAAAAGAATATGGTTCGGTAGAAGGTATTCTGGAAAATGCCGATAAGATTCCAAATAAAATAGGCGAGAAAATAAGGGAAGGAAAAGAAAGTGCTATACTGTCTAAACATTTGGCTAGAATTGATATTAACGTTCCGGTCGATTTTGTTGAAGAAGATTTAATTATATCTGACCCTGATAATGAGCTACTTTCGAGTATTTTAGATGAGTTAGAATTTAGAACACTTAAAACAAGGATATTAGGAACACCAAAAGATGCGGCCGGCAATCCGGCTCCAACCGAGGCAAAGCCAAAACCTAAGGCTGACATGAATCAAATGTCGCTTTTTGGAGCAGAAACCAATACGGAGCCGGATTATGAAGAGCCAAAAGAAAAAGATTCAATCAAAACTGTAGTGCATGAATATCACCTCATAGAAGGAAAAGAAGCAAGACAAGAACTTATGGAGTATCTCTTGGTACAAGACGAAATCTGTTTTGATACCGAAACCACAGATGTAGACGCTACTGATGCCGAAATAGTTGGCTTGTCTTTTTCATATAGAGCTAAAGAAGGTTTCTATGTGCCTATTCCGCCTAAAAAAGAGGAGGCTCAAGCAGTAATGGAAGAGTTTAGGGTTGTTTTTGAAAATGATAAAATCAAAAAAATAGCACAAAACCTTAAATACGACATGACCATTTTAGCCAATTATGATATTGAGCTAAAAGGAGAATTGTACGACACCATGCTCGCTCATTATATCATTGAGCCCGAGCAAAGACACGGCATGGATTACTTGGCTAATATCTACCTTAACTACGAGCCGGTAAGTATAGAGGAATTGATTGGAAAAAAAGGTAAAAATCAAGGCAATATGCGTGATGTGCCACATGAGCTAATCAAAGAATATGCCTCAGAGGATGCCGATATCACGTTTCAACTTAAGCAGGTTTTAGACCTAGAACTAAAAAAAACAGGTCAAGAAGAGTTGCTGCATACAGTGGAAGTTCCACTTGTGAGTGTATTGAGCTCTATGGAGCGTGAAGGTGTAAAACTGGATGTGATGGCATTGGCCGAACTATCAGAAACACTTCAGAAAGATCTGGTAAAAGCTCAGTCATACATTTTCGAAATAGCAGGTGTAGAGTTTAATGTAGGTTCTCCTAAGCAACTCGGTGAGGTCTTGTTTGAACATATGAAAATTGACGATAAACCTAAAAAGACACCTTCGGGTCAATATGCCACGGGCGAAGATATTTTATCCAACTACGAAGCCGAACACGAAATTGTAAAGAAGATACTTGACTTTAGAGAACTTAGTAAACTAAAAAGCACCTATGTAGATGCTTTACCATTACTAATATCTAAAAAAACGGGACGTATTCATACCTCATATAACCAAGCCGTTGCGGCTACGGGTCGTTTGAGTAGTACAAATCCCAACCTTCAAAATATACCGATAAGAACCGAAAGAGGTCGAGAAATAAGAAAAGCGTTTATTCCGAGAGATGAAAATCATTTGATACTATCTGCCGATTATTCGCAGATAGAACTTCGTATTATGGCTTCATTTAGTGGAGATGAAAGTATGATCGAGGCATTTAATAATGACATCGACATTCACTCTACTACAGCGGCAAAGGTATTCAGTGTGGACCTTGCTGATGTGGACTCAGACATGCGTAGAAAGGCCAAAATGGTCAACTTTGGTATTATTTACGGTATTTCTGCTTTTGGATTAGGGCAGCGGTTGGGCATACCAAGAGGCGAAGCTAAAGAAATTATCGATTCTTACTTTTTACAATTCCCCAAAGTGAAAACTTTTATGGATGATTGTGTTAACAAAGCAAGAGAGATGGAATATGTAGAGACGATTTTGGGTAGAAGGAGATATTTGAAAGATATAAATTCAAGAAACCAAACGAACCGTGGTTTTGCCGAAAGAAACGCAATAAACGCCCCTATTCAAGGCTCAGCTGCTGATATGATCAAAGTGGCGATGATAAACATCCACGATTTCATGAAAAAAGAAAAAATGAAATCTAAGATGATTCTTCAGGTACATGATGAATTGGTTTTTGATGCACATAAGTCAGAAATTGATTTCTTAAAAGAAAAAACACACGAGTTTATGGTCAATGCCATCAAAATGAACGTTAAAATAGACACAGGTATCGGTATTGGTAATAACTGGCTAGAGGCTCATTAATTAAAAATAACATTTTCAACAATAAAACCGGTAATATAAAATGAAAGAAGTATTTATAGTTGCAGCAAAAAGAACTCCGCTAGGTAGTTTTGGAGGTGTATTTGCTAATACATCAGCCGTAGAACTAGGAGCCACAGCCGTGAAAGCCGCAGTAGCTCAGTCAGGAATTGAAGGTTCACAAGTAGACGAATTGTTTTTCGGAAGTGTGGTACAAGCCAATTTGGGCCAAGCCCCTGCTACGCAAGTTTTGTTAAAGGCTGGATTGCCAAACAACGTTCCGGCTATGCTTATTAACAAAGTATGTGCATCTGGAATGAAAGCCACCATGCACGCCGCTCAGAGTATCCAATTGGGTCAAAACGAAGTAGTGGTTTCTGGTGGAATGGAAAACATGTCACAGATTCCTTTTTATTTAGAAAAAGCCAGATATGGTTATGGTTTTGGAAACGGACAATTGATAGATGGACTAGCCAAAGATGGTTTAACTGACGTGTACGCACAAGCTGTTATGGGGTGCTTTGCAGATGCCACGGCTACTAAGTTTAACTTGACCCGCGAGCAGCAAGATGCATTTGCCAAAGAATCTTATAAAAAAGTAGCGGCCCATACCGAAAACGGTGATTTTGCAGTAGAAATATCTCCCGTGACTTTAAAAGATAGAAAAGGAAACGAAACGATAGTAGATACTGACGAAGAGTTTAAGAAGGTTATATTTGAAAAAATCCCAACGCTTAAGCCGGTATTTACAAAAGACGGAACGGTTACGGCGGCAAATGCCTCAACCATAAATGATGGAGCTGCAGCTTTGGTATTGGTTTCGAAAGAATATGCAGAGAAAAATAACCTGAAGCCTTTGGCTAAAATTATTTCTTATGGAGATGGAGCTCGCGAGCCAGAATGGTTTACAATTGCCCCTATAATTGCGGCTGAAAAAGCTTTAGAAAGAGCCAACCTCAAAATTTCAGACATTGACTTCTTTGAGGTTAATGAAGCTTTTGCAGCCGTGCCGATGGCTTTTGCTCAAAACTTCGGCATCAGCAGCGAAAAACTAAATGTATACGGTGGAGCAGTAGCCATGGGGCATCCACTTGGTTGCTCAGGTGCAAGAATAATTGTAACGTTATTAAACGTTCTTCAGAAAAATAAAGGAAAATATGGAATGGCGGCTATCTGTAACGGCGGCGGCGGTGCCAGTGCCATGATAATAGAAAATTTACAAGATTAAATACGAAAGAAGGACCAAGTTTAGGCTTGGTCCTTTATATTTTTGAGACGAATAGTCACTGCGTTTTTATGGGCATCAAGTTGTTCGGCTTCAGCCATGATTTCAACTATTGGCCCAAGTTTCTCTAATCCCGCTTTACTGATTTTCTGGTAGGTAATTTTCTTTACAAAACTGTCTAAAGATACTCCGCTGTAGGCTCTTGCATAACCATTTGTAGGCAGTGTATGGTTGGTACCTGATGCGTAATCTCCACAAGATTCTGGCGTGTAATCACCCAAAAATATTGATCCCGCGTTAACAATATTTGCTGCAACTTCTTCCGGGTTTTCTATCGACAATATTAAATGCTCAGCTGCATATTCATTTAGTAAATACGTAGCCTCATCCAAATCTTTTACCAATATCGCCTTTGAGTTTTCAAGAGCTTTGGCTGCCAACTCTTTTCTCGGAAGAAACGCTAATTGAAGCTTAACTTCCTCTATAGTTTTAAGAATTATGTCTTTGTCTGTACCCACCAATAGCACTTGACTGTCTGCTCCATGTTCTGCTTGCGAAAGAAGATCAGAGGCTATAAATGCAGCATTGGCTCTGTGGTCTGCCAAAACGGCCACTTCAGATGGGCCAGCTGGCATATCTATCGCTACGCCCATTTGACTTACTATTTGCTTAGCGGCAGTTACATATTGATTTCCTGGGCCGAAGATCTTATAAACAGCAGGTACGGTTTCTGTACCAACAGCCATAGCGGCTACGGCCTGTGCCCCTCCTATTCTGTAAGCTTCGGTTATTCCACATTTTTGAGCAGCGTAATAGATGGCAGGGTGGTTACTTGGCGAACAAAGTACTATTTGCTGACAACCGGCTATTTGGGCCGGAATGGCCAACATCAAAACCGTAGAAAACAAAGGTGCAGAGCCACCCGGTATGTAAATTCCTACTTTCTGAATACCCACGCTTTTTCTCCAACAAAATACGCCAGGCATAGTTTCTACTTGTGCTTCTTCTACTTGCTGAGCTTTATGAAAAACCGAAATGTTTTCATAGGCCTGATCTATGGCGTTTTTTAATTCAACACTTATTTGATTTTCTGCATCACGAAGTTCGGCATCTGTGACTTTAAAATCATTCAACAGAATATTATCAAAATCTAAAGCGAACTTGCGAAGGGCTTCATCGCCTTTTTGGGCTACTTCATCTATAATGGGCCTCACTCGCATTTCTATTTCTGCAAAAGAAAGCGTTGGTCGAGCCAAAAGTGCTTTATATTGACCGCGAGAAGGATATTCGTAAATATTCATTTTCTAATTTTATACTTTTAGAGTCTAACTTAATATTTACCCAAAAAGTTAGTATCAAAGAATCATTTTCTCAATTGGCACTACCAAAATACCTTCTGCACCAGCGTTTCTAAGAGCTTCTATTTTTTCCCAAAACTCACGTTCTTCTAGCACACTGTGTACTGAACTCCAACCTTCTATCGCCAAGGGCAATACGGTCGGGCTCTTCATACCTGAAATGATAGTGATGATTTCATCCAATTTATCATTAGGTGCATTAAGCAAAATATATTTATTGTCCTGTGCTTTTTGAACCGCATTTATTCTAAATAAAATCTTGTCTAGAAGTGCTTTTTTATGGTCGCTTAAGTTATTGTTGGCTATTAAAACCGCTTCCGATTTAAATATCTTTTGTACTTCTTTGAGACCGTTGCTCAAAAGTGTGCTACCTGAACTCACAATATCGCATACGGCATCTGCCAAACCTATAGAGGGGGCTATCTCTACCGAACCGCTGATTTCGTGAATCTGAGCCTCGATATTATTTTCAGAAAGATATTGTCCCAAAATCTTTGGATATGAAGTCGCAATACTTTTTCCATCTAAATCTGCAGGTCCTTCAAAAGGATCCTCACGCGGTATAGCAATAGATAATCTACACTTAGAAAAACCAAGCTTTTTGGAAACAATAACGTCTTTTTCAGACTCTACCAAAACGTTTTCGCCTACAATTCCTAGGTCCGCTACACCGTCTTCTACGTATCCAGGGATATCGTCATCTCTTAAAAATAAAAACTCAGCTTGAAAATTTGATGATTCAGACTTCAGTCTTCCTTTACCCATTTCAAGTTTAATTCCACACTCTTTGAATAGTGCTATCGAATCTTCGCTCAATCTGCCTGATTTCTGTATTGCTATACGGATATTCCCCTCTTTATTCATTAATTCGTGTTATTTGGCACAAAATTAGCCTGATATTTTACAACAACCAATTTTCAGTAAAATTAATAACAAAATAATTTTTCAATAAATTTTGAAAATTCAATAAGCTTAGTTAATTTTAAAAACTCAAACCTAGCACCTAACCAATTTAGCATGAAGCATTTAAATTATTACAAATCAAAAAAGAACACTTCCGTATTCCAATTAAAGTGGTTTAAAGTACTTAATATGATAATTTTATTATCATTGGGTATTTATGGAATCATAAACCTTTAGTAGTTAACACGTTATTCTTTTTCTAAACATCTGGTCTAATTCAACCTAGAGCGGATGTTTTCGTTTCAATCAAATAATTTTAAAGCTATTTCGTAGCAATATTTGGCATCGTTTTTTTAAATTGCTAAAAAAAACGGCCATGCGATTCGTAGTTCTATTATTTTCCATTCTTATTTTTCAATCATCTGCTCTTTTCGGTCAAAATACGTATTTTGTTTACCTTAAAGACAAAGCACAAAATACCTATAGTCTCTCTGCTCCCGAAAAATTCCTCAGCGAACGCTCTATAAACAGACGTATTCGGCAACAAATCAATCTTACGCAACGTGACTTGCCGGTTTCAGATAAATATATTTCAGACATAAAAAGCTTAGGAATAAAGGTTATCTATAGTTCTAAGTGGTTAAATGCCGTTTTAGTAGAAACTTCATCTGCCAATCTTCCCAAATTACTGGCACTTTCGTTTGTAAAAAATATTGAAAGCAATTCTGATATAAAAGGTGCAAGAGTAGGTGCGGCAAAAACCACCAAAGAAAAATGGGAAACTGAGGTAAACTACGACTACGGCACTTCGCTAAATCAAATTACGATGTTGGGTGCTGATCAGATGCACAAAGATAATTTGACTGGAAAAGAAATTTTGGTGGCAATACTAGATGGAGGTTTTCAAAATGCCGATCAAATGGCGGTATTTGATCATATATTTAAGCAAAATAAATTAATAGATAAGTTTGATTTTGTAGCCCGAAACTCCAATGTATTTGACGACCACAATCACGGCACCAATGTATTGAGCTGTATAGCCGCCAAAAGCGAAGGCAACTTAATAGGTACCGCTCCCGATGTTAAGATAGCTCTTTACCGAACAGAAGACGTTTTTACCGAAACTCGCATAGAAGAAGTGTATTGGCTGTTAGGTGCCGAGCGAGCAGATAGCGTAGGAGCCGATGTAATAAACTCGTCATTGGGTTATTCTCAGTTTGACAATGCGGCTCAAAACTACGTGAATGCAGATATGAATGGCGACAAAACCATTTGTGCCAAAGCGGCAGATTTTGCCGTGGCCACCGGAATGTTGGTGGTAGTTTCTGCAGGAAACGATGGCAACAGCCCATGGAGATACATAGCGACTCCTGCCGACGCTGACTCAGTGATATCCGTAGGTGCGGTAGATCAAAATGGATTATATGCATCATTTAGCTCTGTAGGACCTAATGCCAAAAACAATATAAAACCTGAATTGGCAGCCAAAGGCCTTGGCACCAAAATAGCCACACCGCAAGGTGGATTTGGCACCTCAAACGGCACATCATTCGCTTCTCCCCTATTGGCGGGTTTTGCGGCCAGCCTTTGGCAAGATTATCAGGTAATTCCTGTTATGAAGTTTAGAGAGATATTGATAGAATCTGGCAAGCAATATAAGTCGCCCGACAATATATTGGGATACGGTATACCTCAATATCAAGTCGCGAAAAAATTAGCAGACGAATACATTAAAAGCCTCGTTTTAGCTAAGTCGGCTCCCGAAACTAATACTCTTAAAGTATATCCAAACCCCAGTAGCTACCGAAATCCAATCCGATTAGAAATAAACAACATAGAAATAGCGAACAATGAAACCGTAGAAGTTATAAATATTAACGGTATTAGGGTTGGGGCTTATACCTACGCTGAATTAAACGCTAACCCAATCTTTACACAATCTGGAACATACCTTTTCAAAATCAAAAGAGAAGAGAAAATTTACACCATCAAACATGTGGTGGAGTGAGGCAAAAATACTTTACTATTTTAATTTGGGTATTACACAGTTCCTCCCATGCCTTTGATTTTATCTTGCAATAGTTCAATAATGGTCCTTTGATGGGAGATAATCTCGTTTAAAGCCATGGTGTCTGTGATTTCTTTTTTATCCTCTTTATTTAAAAGTTTAAGAAGATAATCTCTTTTATCTCCTTTTGGAATATACGCCCCTTTTTCCCATGATCCTATGGTAGGTTGAGAGACCCCTAAAATAATTCCAAGCTCTGTTTGAGAAATTTTGTTTGCAAGGCGATACTTTCTGATCTGTACCCCTAAGTCTTCGTTGGACATTTAGTTTTAAATTTTAAATTTTAAGTTATGTTTATGTTTTTTTTGGGGTTGTTTTGGATTTTTGAATTTCCAAAACAAATCTAAACCATTAAATTAAAAAACTCAAGATATTTATATTATCAGCAATGTTTTTTTTTGTAAAATTCTTATTTATAGTATTTTAAGAAAAAAAAAACTATTGTAAAATATATTCTGACGAAAAGTTTTATTAATAATATAAGTTTTCTTATAATTTTTAAAAGTTAAAAATTTGGAAATATTTATTTTACCCTACTCTTTTGAATCTTCAAATCGACTCTAAACAATCGAAAAATAATATCCTAGATACTTTTACCCTTTTCTTTAAATAGTTACAAGTACCTGATACAGAAAGAGGTGCTTTGGAGTATTTGGAAACTAGCCTTGATGAAGGTTATATGGTGGCTTATTCAGAAGCTCTTAATCATTTTAATATTGAAAATGCCACTATTAAAAATTAATCACAAAGATTTGGTTTTATCTAGAGATATAATTCAATAATTTCAAAAAAGTTTTTGCAAAGCAATAATATATTTTTTAAACTTAAAATTTTAAACAAAAATTTAGAAAATTCAAAAAGATCAAGAAGCATTTAGTAACTCTGAAATTAAACAATCGCAGTTAAGAAGTTTATAAGGTGGAGCTTCGAGCAAAACAAATGATGAGTCAATTACATATACTCGATTGCCTTGGGGTCCTGATGATTACAAAGATTGTTATACAGATCCAGAACATTAATCTAAATTATCCTGGGGTTACAGTCGCTAGGATAATAAACAAAAAAGTGCCAATTTTATGTCTCCTAAATTAATTAAAACTAATATAATATTTTGTTTATTATTAGTATCATGGTCGAATTCAATTTTTGGACAAAGCTTAGAAACATTTAGAAATAGTTTTTATGAAAAAGTAAATAAAATTGAATTAGATTCTGCTTACAATTTGTTCAAAAAATACTTAGAAAAAGAAACAGTTCATTGTAAAGATTTTGTTTACGCTGCATCAATTTGTAGCAAGATTGATAAAAAATCTGAATCTTATCGATATTTAGACTTGGCTTTGAGTTGTGGAATAGATACAGTAGAAATTTTCACTCTTTCGACATTTAAAAATTTAAAAAATGATAGTATCTGGAATCATAATTTTGGAAATTTCGAAAAGCTTTTTAACCCTAATTTGAGAAATACATTATTGGAATTGAAAGAAAAAGATCAACAAATGTTACAATTTTATTCTATTCCTAAATCAGACAGCAATTGGAAAGTGTCTAAATATAAATTTGACTCAACCCAAATTTCCCATGAAAAATTTGTTACCAGTTTAATCGATACTTACGGAATTGTTCCTATTAATTCAGTAGGTAAAGATGCCCAAATGGTTATATTATTGGTTTTACAACACTCTTGGGATACTAAATTACGATTAAAATATTATCCATTTTTTAAAAAAGCTACATTTGAGAATAAATTTGATAAACAAATGTTCGCACTTTTTCATGATAGGGTAAAAGTCGAAATGGGTAAAAAACAGCTGTATGGTTCTCAGTATTTTAGGTCTGATTTAGATGGAAAAGTATATCTTTTTCCAGTAAAAAGATATAATGGTCTCGCTAAACGAAGAAGTCAGATGAATTTAGAAAAGATTGATAACTTTTTACTTAGAAATAATATTGAAGATTATTTTTCTAATAAAAAATTAAGTATGGAATATTTAAAACAAAATCCAAAAAGGATTCAAAAAATATTGTCTAGTTATAAATAATAAATTCCCTGATAGGTCGATTAAAACTTGGACACAAAACTAAGTTAACAATTAATTAGATTTGTGTATGTCAATGCATCGAAAAACATGGTCGCCAACAGAGAAGGAGAAAATAGTTCTTCATTCTATTCAACATGGCGTTAGTGAAGCTTCCAAGGAGTTTGGGGTTTCATCAGTGAGTATTTACATTTGGAAAGAGAAGTTAGAGCATCTAGGCAAAAGTGGTTTGCAATCGGGAGCGATGACTGACTCGGAGCGGGAGCTAAAATTGTTACGTCGTGAAAATGAAGCTCTAAAAAGAATTGTGGCTGAGAAAGAATTAGCTATTCAGATTAAGGATTCCCTTTTAAAAAAAAGTCAATCAATAAAGAAATGAAAATCATGGAAATTGATGAGTTTTTGGAGCAAGGTAAGCCTAAACACTTGGTATTGAAACATGTTGGACTACAAAGAAGTAGCTAATATTATTCCTCAACTGGGACGAAACCGGGTAAAAGGGCATCTCGATTTGTATACGACATTCAGGATAATAAGCATGACTTAAGTTATGTGATAAAAGAAATCAAAACACTATTAAATGGAGAGTTTGTTGATTATGGCTATTACAAAACATATAGTTACTTAAACCATGAAAAAGGCTTGAAGATTGGGGCTTATAGAACTTATAAGCTTATGAAAGAGCATAATTTATTAAAATTTCAACGAAGTAAATCTAAAAAGACAAATAGGAATTGGGTAAAAGATTTGGTTCCAAACGTTCAAAGTGAATTTAGCTTTTTAGAGTTTGACATTAAATATGTTTACATTCAAGGAACGCACTCAAACGCACAAGTATTAACGATTTTAGACGTATATTCAAGATGGCAATTAGGCCAATATATAGCAAATTCAATTAAATCAGAAGATGTAATTAACCTATTCGAGCAGGTTTTTGATACTTATCCTATGCCTCAACAATTTATCGTCAGAAATGATAACGGATCACACGGGGGCGACCTTTCGCTTTGAAGCAACAATTGTACAAGAGTACTTAAGAAAAATGGGCTTTATTCAGGAGTTTACCAAACCTGCAACACCAGAACAAAATGCTCATATTGAGTCTTATCATTCAATTATGGAAAGTGCTGTTTGTCAGCGATTTGAATTTGAAAATATAGAAGACTTTAAACAAACAATGACGAGATGGAAGAAATTTTATAATTTCGAAAGAATTCATGGCGGATTAGGCTACAAAAGCCCAAGTAAATTCCTCCAATCAATTGGTGTCAAAATTGACCCAAAATGGGAAAAGTAAATTAATTATCGTGTCCAAGTAATTGCGTTTAAGACATTATTAGAAATGTTTTTTTGTAAAATTCTTATTTATAGTATTTTAAGAAAAAAAAACTATTGTAAAATAAATTCTGACGATAAGTTTTATTAATAATATAAGTATTCTTATAATTTTTAAAAGTTAAAAATTTGGAAATATTTATTTTACCCTACTCTTTTGAATCTTCAAATCGACACTAAACAATTGAAAAATAATATTCAGATACCTTTACAAAATTCCTAAAACATGCTAAAGTCTTTCAGCTTTTTATTTTCATTTCTTTTTTTTTCTTTTAATGGATTTTGTACAAATACTATTAAAGGAAATACTTACTTAAAAGAAACAAATATTCAGATTTTTTTACCTATTGAAAATATAGCTAATAGGTTTATTCCTACTTTTTTTAAATCAGATAGTGAAGGTAATTTTGAGATTAAATTTAATTTACAATCTTCTAATTCTGTAGATATTATTATTGGAAATATCCCCTTAACATTATTTTTAAGTATTAACGAAAATATTTACATAAAAAACAACAACCCTTCTTCTTTGGAGTTTTTTGGAGATAATTTTCATGGAAATAATTTTTTTAATTTAAATTATAATATATACAAAAATAAAAAATTTAATGATTTGAAAGATAATATTGAAATTCATGATTTTAGGTTTAATGATTTTTTAAAAAAGCAAACATTTTGGTTAGATTCATTAAAATCAAAAAGCTTAATTACCAATGAGTACTATACTCTTGCTTTAAATAATATTCAAGCAAGTCTTCTTTGGGAATACCACAACCTTTTGGAGTCAAATTATAAAAATAATCATGCATTAAATAATGAATTTAGATCAGTATTAAATAAATTAGATATAAAGAATTTAACTAAAACAGAAGCGGGGATAATGTTTTATTCATGGTCTTATTTGTCATATCAAAACAAAAATAAACTTATCCCTGATTCAAAAAAAAATGAGTTATTGTTACCTGATATTCAATACTTATATTTTTCACCGGAAAATTTAAAAAAACATTTTTGGGGTGAGGCTTTAATAATTTATATTGAAATGGCTCCATTAATGTATGATTACAGTAAATTACTGACTCAATATCGTTCTATGTTTGGAGATAATGAGTATTCTAAAAAAATGGAATCATTATTAAAAAATAATAACTCACCTTCCAATAATATCAAAATCATAAAAGAGACGTCTGAGGATTTTTTCTCATTCATACAAAAAAATTTTACTAATCAAAGAGTTTATTTAGATCTTTGGGCAACATGGTGTGGCCCTTGCTTATTAGAATTTTCAATCACACCACCAAAGTTTAAAGAAACACTTTCGAAATATAAAATTAAACAAGTGTACTTTTCAATTGATGAAGATAATTTCGAAAAGTGTAAAAAAACAACTGAAAAATTGAATCTCGAAGGTTTAAATTTTTATTCAAATACTCAACTAACTAATTCTATAAAAGAAATTATTTATGATAGTGAAAGTTTAAGTATTCCAAGGTATATAATTATTGATGAAAATGGTAAAATTTTATCTACAAATGCACCTCGGCCATCTGACCCTGCATTAATTCAATTATTAAAAGAATTATTCCCTTAGTGTAAAAGAAAACTATAATTACTATTACATAAACAATATATATAAAAATAATAAAAAAGCAAGGTAGTTTGATAGTATATAATGAGGCTTTACCATTATTTATTTTAAATAATGTTTTGCAAAACGATTTCATCCCGATAAATATTAGGACACAAAAATAGAGTTTTAATTAATAGAAAATCAGTTAAATAAATTAATAATTTAAACAAATCAACTATGGAACAAATCAAACATGAATCATTCAAAAAATTTGAAGGTTTTATTATTGCTCCAAACCAAATGAAACAAGTTTATGGAGGTAGAAAGGCTGAAACAAGTTTTTCTGATGATTGAGGAGTATGTTTTACTGAAGAAATAAAGTATATTTTTGGGATTGAATATTAACGAACAGTTACTCCTTGTTTAACTTTAATAATATCTATGAAATTTCAATTACTGTTTTACTTCTCGCATTTACCACTGAAGCACAAATTACCAAAAGTGATTCTTTGAATTTTCAATCCTATCATGTGGCAACTAATAATGCCGAAATTTTATTTTACGAAAAAAAAATCCCAGAATCAATACAGCAGTATCTTAATGCACTTACAGTTTTGAATCCAAGCTTAACAGATTTAGTAAATAGCACTATAGCCGCTGCTATGTGTAAAAACAAAGTGGTGGTACGAGAATTACTCTCAAAGTCATTTTCATCAGGGTTGAACATAGATATTGTGTTAAAAAAGAAGATAATAAGGAAAATTTTGGATAAAAATGAAATAATACAAATCTATAATAATGCCGATAAATCCCAATATGATCCTAAATTAAAAAATATTATTGATAGTCTCATTGCTGTAAATAAGAATAACAGATTAAAAAAGACAGTATACAGTAAAGATATTGACACTCAAAATGCCTTATTCCTGAAGAATTTAATTATTTCAGAAGGTTTTCCTTCCGAATCTAAAATTGGTTACTATCCAGCAATATATATATTATTCTCTCATAATTTAGCCTTTTGGCTTTCTAATGAAAATATTGATTTTACAAATTCACTTTTATTTAAGGGGCATATATCTCCTGAGGTTTATGCATTATTAAAAGATAGAATGAAACTTCATAACACTAATTTCAAGGAAAGGGTATATTATCTACCATATAATTTTCTTGGAGAAAATTCACGCAGAAAAAAATTCTCAGTTATTCCAATTGACAATTATATAAATTTTGAATTAATCCCGAAGATAAATGAAAAAAGAGAAAGGATAGGATTGCAAAGTGTAGAAAAATCACAAAAAATTAATGAGAAAAAGTTTAATAAAAAATATCAATTATTGATATCAGGACTATTATAATATAAGAATTTTATGCTTTTAATTTGTTTCGCTCCTATGGAGTAAGCTAATGCATATAATTCCGGTTCAAGTTTTAACCTCAGGCTACAAAGGAGCCTAATATTAATAATAATAAAGCAACAAGTGAACTTAGTTGCTCCCTAGAAGCAAAACCAAATCTTTTAGCTAGCATTAAATACGATTCAAGGTATTGCCCCGCTGGGGCAAATGTTTTAAAACTAATAATTATTTTCTATTAATATTTTGCTCCTCTGTAGCAAGTTAATGCAGATTATTCTGGTTCAAGGTTTAACCTCAGGCTCCAGAGGAGCCTAATATTATTAATATTAAATCAAAAAGTGAGCTTTGTTGCTCCATAGGAACAAAACCAAATCTTTTAGCTAGCATTAAATACGATTCAAGGTATTGCCCCGCTGGGGCAAATGTTTTAACACTAATAATTATTTTCTATTAATATTTTGCTCCTCTGGAGCAAGTTAATGCAGATTATTCTGGTTCAAGATTTAACCTCAGGCTCCAGAGGAGCCTAATATTAATAATAATAAAGCAAAAAGTGAACTAAGTTGCTCCGTAGGAGCAAAACTAGATCTTTTAGTTAACATTAAATACGATTCAAGGTATTGCCCCGCTGGGGCAAATGTTCTAAAACTAACAATTATTTTCTATTAATATTTTGCTCCTCTGGAGCAAGTAAATGCATTTAATTCCTTTTCAAGTTTTAACCTCAGGCTCCAGAGGAGTCTAATATTAATAATAAAACGTAAAAAAAGATTTTATTTGCTCCATAGGAGCAAAACACTATTATTTAGGTTATTTAGGTAATAACTACATTGCTTCAAAAGTGTACTTAAAAAATCACAGCCCTTTATAAGCTTCTCTTTTACGTGGTATAATTTCATGTAATTATATACCAAGTGTTTAAAGACTTATAGGAAATACATTTTCGTTTTCATAAAAACTGGATAATTATTTGAGACCTACACAAAATTGTTAAATTGTAGCAAAACCAAGGGATTAATTGCGAATTTTGGTAAATTAAACAGACTATTTAAGCGATAATAATATGACAAAAACAATACTTCTATTTCTTATACTTCCATACTACGTTTTTTCACAATCAAAAACTGACACGATTGCATTTACACTTAATAAGCAAAACAATATTTGTATCAAAGCCAGAATAGACGATTCTGATACCCTTTTGTTGATGTTTCATACTTCGGCATCTGACATCACGCTAACCCGCGAAGCTATTAAAAACAAGATACAAATCAAGTTAGAAAACACTGACCAGATCCAAACTTGGGGAGGAATGGCTCAGTCTGAAAACAGCGAACATCATTCATTTTATATTAATAATTTAGAGTGGAGCGACCTAACCGTTTTTTCAGACGACAACTCAGGCATTGGTACCGATGGTAAGTTTGGGATTGATATTTTCAAAGGTAAAATAGTTGCTCTAGATTATGATAATTTACAGATGATTGTATCTGATAAATTACCCAAAAAACTACGTGGATATAGCAAATCTAACCTTTATTTTGAAAAAGGAAGTATGTTTATCGAAGGGAAAATAAAATCTAGAAAGTCAACCTACACAGATAAGTTCATGTTTCATTCGGGCTACGGGCGGAGTATATTACTTGATCCAAAAATATCAGAAAAATACAACATGAAAGAACTTAAAACCATAGAAGAATCGGAACTTCGAGACTCATTTAACAATGTATTCAAGATTGAAACCAAAGAAATACCCGAGGTGACAGTTGGAGGATTAAAAATCAAAAATGTACCCCTGAGCATCGCCGCACGCTCCTCTGACATTCCGATGAGGGTATTCGGAAATGACCTTCTTAAGCGTTTTAATGTAATATTCGATTTCCAGAAAAATGAAATTTATCTAAAACCTAATCAACTTCGGAAGGTTCCTTATTATAAAAAGGGATAGTCGATATTTAAGTAAAACATTTTCGAAAAGTAATGGGTAACATCTGATGGAATTATGCAAATACCCGGTTATGGTTAACTAATGCTCCTTTTTTTTAGAATAAAAATTATCCATAACGATGGAGTGTGGCAAAGTCAAAATGGAAACTACAATAAATACAAGCAAAGTGGCTGAAATGGGGAATATCTTTAACAGTGACATACCCATTAAAAACAAAATTCCTAAAACACTGATGATTGAGTATGGAAATAATAATTTGATAAAATAAAATGTAGAAAAACCTTTTAATTTTTCCTTTAAAAAATCAAATTCATCGGACAATACCTGCATAGAATGCAAGGTGCAAAAATATACGGTAAAGCCTAATAATAAAGGAAGGCAATAGAAGTTTACCAATATCAACGACAGCATGAGTGTTTCTTTTACTATCGCTTTCATTAATAGAGTTTTAAATATCACTAAAAATATACTTAAAGCAAGAAAACTGAAAATTGAAACAATAAAAATCAAACAATATAGGTATATACTCGTTTCAGAAATAAAAATACTTAAATCCGGATTTTGTTTTGCTATATCTAAAATCTCTGCGGTATTAAAAATAATTAAACTTGATAATAGAGCTGTACCCCAAGAAAAGTATACAAAGCTTTTTAATATTTTATTTTGAATTGTGTAAGTGTAGAATTGTGATTGTCCAAAATGAAAAGCGGATAAAAGCATGAAAGCTAACATGCTTATTCTTGGAAAAACCAACCACAGTATTAAATAAGCTAGCATTAAGCCTAAATAATAGAAATAAAAATCACTACTTTTTACTTCGTTCTTTTTTTGGAAAATTATATGATCTATGGCTCCATGAGGAATACCAAAAAGTGAAATAGCTACTCCGCTAATTAGTAATTGAACATCAAAAGTGAGCCATTCCGTGTAATAAACGATGGGAACCAAACTCACTAATAAGGTTAGAAACATTAAAGTTGACTTCGGCATATTGGTATTTAAAAAGAGGGGCATTTTTTTTAAAACGCCCCTCCTATTTTTCAAAGTCTTTTTGAAATTACTCAAGCAGTTGCTGATTTGCTATTAACAGCAATTCCATAAACCACTAATCCAAATCCAATCTTGTTTATGGCATCGGCAATATTGTAGAATAAATCTACATTAGACGACTCCCAACCAAACGCAGTATTTAGCCATCCGCCGGGCATACACATGTAACCAATCGGATAAATGGCCCACCCTACTAATACAAACCAAGCTAGCGTTCTAACGCCCTTCTCTACTGTGGCATTTTGACTACTTTTGGCTAACTGTGCCACTTCACCAAACCAGGCAGTATATAAAATATAGATGTAACCTAGGGTAGACAGAGCCCCCCAAATAAATGAGTGGCTTGAAGAGCCATCTGTGAAAGCTTCACCAATGTAGCCGGTTACTAACATCCAAACCGAAGCCAAAATCAGTTTCCATAAAAGATTTAGTTTTGCTCCCGCAGCTTTGGTTAGCAAATAAAACTCAACACACATTAAGGGCACTGTTAGTGTCCAATCAATGTAACGTAGTGCAGTAGGATTCTCACCTGTGGCCAAGTAATAATCCCGCATGTAATAATAATGTACAGCCGCGATTCCAGTAATAAGTGCTGAAACTAAAAGCGATAATTTCCATTTGCCGTCTACGCTACTTCTTTCGGCAAAGAAAAAAACTGAGGAGGCTAACATTGCCATATACCCTGTAAAAAAGGTAAAAGCAATCGGATCGTTCTTCGGAATGGTTAATACGTTGAGTAAGTTCATTATTATTTATGTTTAAGTTTAATAACTCACTTCCAACAGAGTGTTATCTTATTTTGTTTAACAATTCGAATATTTATTTAAACAAAATAAATATTTTTCATTTTTAACACTTATGTTTCTTTCTTTTTTCAATAAAAAACTTAAACAAATGACACTAAAAAAGCAGACTCTTTTCAGAATCTGCTTTCATATTTTCAGCTGACAAAAAAATAGCTATTATTTCTTCGCTTCTTTCTCTAGCTTATCTTGCTCATTTAGATGTTTGGTTATTTGTCTACCAGCATCTTCCAATATCGCAATCATTTTTTGGTCTTGCGTAGAATCTTTCAGCATTTGAGAAAGGTTACCAAGTACGTCTACCGCAAAGTGGTTCATTTCGTCTACAGGCATATCTTTGGTCCAAAGGTTTATTCCCAAAAGACCTTTGTGATAATGATCCCACACACTGATACAAATCGCTTTAGTCTCGTTTATGCCTTCATTTGGGTTTTCTGTTGCATCCCAAAATATCTTATCAGGTATTCTGTTATCGTCTAATTCTACCGTAAAATGTATTTCTGACTTTATCATTCTTGAAGTTTTTTTTCGCAAAATTAACTAATCCTTACCCAAGGTTCAGCATTTTTAATAAAATTATATACTACCAAACACTCTTTTTAGCAAATCACTGGTTCTTGCCAATGGGTTTTCTCTAATTTTAGCTTCTTCATCGGCAACCAATAAAAACAAACCGTCGATTGCTTTTTGTGTAGCGTAACCTTTCAAATCAGGATTGATTTTTTGAGTAAAAGGCACCTTGTTATATACGTTAGCTATATCTGTATAATATTTAGTGGCTTGTGTATTTTCAAGCGATTTTACCATATATGGCTCAAAAGCCGCAATCAGTTGCGTAGAGGTAGTTCTCTTCAAAAACTGCGTAGCAGCATCTTTATCTCCTTTCAAAATATTCATAACATCGGTAAGCGTCAACTGCTTAATAGCGGAAATAAATATAGGTTTTGCTTGAATAGCCGCCTGCTCAGCACCACGGTTAAGGGCCAACACAAACTTGTCTACCTCACTACCAAGACCGATACTTCTAAGCGTGCTCTCTACTTTCTGCACTTCCGGAGGAAAAGGTATTTTAATTCTGGGATTGTTAAAATACCCATCTACCGCCGAAGCTTTGTCTGCTCCCAAATTTACACCCACAGTCAAGGCTTCTTTAAGCCCCATCCCAATTTCATTTTCTGTCAATGGAGCATTGGTCATTACACTGTTTAGTACTTTACCCAAATTTATTTTCTGACCGCAGGCCGTAAGCACAAGTGTAGAAAACAGGATTACAATAAGATTTCTTTTCATTTATTTATTTTTTAAAATTGGAAATTCCCAATAAAATAGAGAACTTCGAACGCTTTAATTACAAAACGTAAAATTACTTTAAAAGTAACAAGCGTCAACAAATATTTTTTTTATTAAATGAAATCCATAGTTGCAGAGGTTATCACCATCGGAGACGAAATATTGTACGGTCAAATAACAGATACAAATACCCAGTGGATCAGTGCAGAGATAGACAAAGTAGGTATAAAAACCATTCGCAAAACATCCATAGGAGACCAAGAGAGTCAAATTTTAGGTATTTTGGAAGAAGGGTTTTCGAGAGCAGACATACTCTTAATGACAGGCGGACTAGGACCTACTAAAGACGATATCACTAAAAAAACCATCGCGAAGTATTTTAACGATACTTTAGAAATAAATAAAGATGCAGAAGCTTTTGTGAAAGACTTCTTTGAAAAGCGAGGTAGACCTTTTACAGAAATAAACCGTCAGCAGGCAGCTTTACCCACCAAATGCACTTATTTACCAAACATAACGGGCACTGCTCCAGGCATGTGGTTTGAGCACAATGGTAAAATCTTGGTTTCTATGCCCGGTGTACCTGTTGAGATGAAATACTTAATAGAACATGAAGTTATTCCTCGATTAAAAGCTTTTTTTGAGCTGCCTGTTATTGAGCATCATATTATTTCTACTATTGGTATTGGGGAATCTTTTTTGGCTGAAACCATAGAAGAATGGGAAGATCAATTGCCGGAACATATACGATTGGCGTATTTGCCAAGTTTTTCGCAAGTAAGATTACGTCTTACAGGTTTTGGCGATGACCGAAAAATCATTCAAGAGCAAATTAAAATAGAAGCAGAAAAAGTAAAACCATTGATAGCTTCCTATATATTTAGCGAAAGCAACCAAACCATAGCCGAAGCAGTAGGTGAACTGCTAAAAAGCAAAAATGCCACTTTGGGAGTAGCCGAAAGCTGCACCGGTGGAAATATTGCTCACATGATTACACTTATTCCGGGTAGCTCGGCGTTTTTCTTAGGAGGAGTAGTTAGTTATTCTAATGACGCAAAAATGAACGTTTTGAAGGTAAAACAAGAAACATTGACTAATTTTGGGGCAGTAAGTGAGCAAACAGTAAAACAAATGGCCGAAGGTGTGCGTATTACCATGAGAAGCACCTATGGCATAGCCACTTCGGGAATAGCAGGACCAGATGGCGGCACAGCAGACAAACCCGTAGGCACTGTTTGGATCGCTGTATCAGATGGTAAAACCACCGAAGCACGCTTACTAAAACTAGGAAAACAAAGAGAAGTAAACATTGAGTACAGCAGTGTAGCAGCACTCAATTTGCTTAGAAGATTTATAAATTAAGACTTAAACTAAAAATATGGCGAAGTTGGAAATATTGATGCCTACTATGGGCGAGAGTATTTTTGAATGTACGGTTTTAAAATGGCTTGTTAACGAAGGAGATACTGTAGCAATAGATGATATGATTCTAGAAGTTGCGACAGACAAAATAGATACCGAAATTGGCTCATCGCATAGTGGTGTTATCGCAAAGTTTTTAGTTCAGGAAGGCGATGTGGCTGTTATAGGCGAACCTATCTGCATTTTAGAAACTTCAACGACAGCAGTAACGTCAGAGGAAGTGGTACCAGATGCTCCAGAAGAAAAAAAGGCTGCAGAAGTGATACTTTCTGATATAGAAAAAATACAGACGCACCATACCTTAAGTAGCAATAGCAACGGTAAGTTTTATTCGCCTTTGGTATTGAATATTGCTAAAACTGAGAACATTTCGTCAGAGGAATTAAACAGAATCAAAGGTACAGGTTTAGAAAATCGTGTTACAAAACATGATATTCTAGCTTATTTGGAAAATAAAAAGAACGGAAAAGCTACACCACCAAACAAGGCCGTTCAGAGCTCGTTTAGCTCATCAAACGACCAAGTGGTAGAAATGGACCGTATGCGTAAGGTGATTGCTCAGCGAATGGTAGATTCGAAAAGAATTTCGCCTCACGTAACCTCATTTATAGAGTCAGACCTGACGCACGTTGTTAAGTTTAGAGAAGCAGTTAAAGATCAGTTTAAGCATGATTACAAAGAGAACTTCACTTATACTCCGGTTTTAATTCAGGCTGTTATTCAAGCCATTAAAAAATTCCCTGCTATCAATATTCAGGTTAGTGAAGACAATATTATTTTCAAAAATGATATTAACATAGGAATGGCTGTAGCCTTACCAAACGGCAATTTGATAGTGCCTGTTATTCATAGAGCCGACCAATATACGCTTGCTCAATTGGCACTTAAAGTAAACGACTTGGCAAATAGAGCCAGAAATAATCAATTGAAACCTGAAGAGCTGGCAGGAGGAACTTACACCGTAACAAACATTGGCTCATTTGGAAATTTGTCAGGAACACCCATAATTTTGCAACCTCAGGTGGCCATTTTAGCCTTTGGAGTTATCAGAAAAATGCCAGCCGTTATAGAAACGCCAGAAGGAGATTTTATTGGTATCCGTCAAAAAATGGTAATTTCTCACTCTTATGACCACAGAGTAGTAGATGGCTCGCTAGGTGGTTTATTTTTAAAAGAAGTATCTGATTATTTCGAAAACTTTAACTTGGAGAAAGATCTAAATTCTTAAGTATGCTTTTTAATTCGTTTGAGTTTCTATTATTCTTTCCCATAGTAACTTTACTATACTTTCTTATTCCACATAAGTATCGATGGTTTTTGTTGCTTTCTGCCAGTTGTTTTTTTTACAGCTTTTTTAAGTGGGAATATATATTTATCCTTATTTTCACCATTATCATCGATTATTTCGCGGGTATTTGGATTGGACAATCAGAAGGTAAAAAACGAAAAATGGCCCTCGCCGTCAGTTTGGTGGCCAATTTGGGAGTTTTGGCCATGTTTAAGTATTATTACTTCATTATAGATAATATGAATGCCATCGCATTTAAAGTTGGTGTTCACGAACAATATTCTCCCCTTTGGCAATTTGCACTGCCTATCGGTCTTTCGTTTCACACTTTCCAAGCGATGTCATATACCATAGAAGTGTACAGAGGAAATCATAAAGTAGAACGCAACTTTGGAATCTACGCTCTTTATGTCATGTTTTATCCACAGTTGGTGGCTGGGCCTATCGAGCGTCCACAAAATGTATTGTATCAGTTTTATGAAAACCATACGTTTGATTACGACCGCGTAAAGTCTGGCCTTAGGCTGATGCTTTGGGGAATGTTTAAAAAAGTGGTTATTGCGGATAATTTAAGTGTATTCGTAGACAAAATATACAACAATTCGGAGCACTATCAAGGACTACCAATTGTAGTCGCAACCTTGTTTTTTTCAATCCAAATCTATTGTGATTTTGCTGGTTATTCAGACATAGCCTTGGGTTCTGCACGCGTGATGGGTTTTGACCTTATGAAAAACTTCAACAGACCCTATTTCGCTAAAAACATTTCAGAATTCTGGAAAAGATGGCACATTTCGCTTTCTACATGGTTTAGAGACTACTTGTATATTCCTTTGGGCGGAAACAGAGTACCTACTTACCGCCGATATTTCAATCTTTTTATTACCTTCATGATTAGCGGCCTTTGGCACGGAGCGTCATGGAATTTCGTAATATGGGGAGCCTTACACGGCATTTATTTGGTAATAGGCCAATTAACCAAAGAAACACAGCAAAAAGTATTTGGTTTAATCAAAAACAAAACCATTTCTAATTTAATTGAAAACCTAATTACTACTTCTTTGGTGATATTTGCTTGGATATTTTTCAGAGCAAAAACCTTTTCTGAAGCCAAATACATCATTAAAAACTCCTTTGTTAAAAGTAGCCATAGCGTTCAAGACGTAATCAATCTGATTGGCGAAAAAGAACTGGTAGTAATATTGGTAGGACTATTGGTATTACAAGTAGTAGAATGGATGCAAAGAACCAAAGATATGGGTGCTTGGGCAGAAGGACTTCCGAGATGGAAGAGATGGGGAATCTATTATTTCTTGTTGGCTTTCTTAATCACGTTTGGGTATTTTGGTGAAGTTCAGTTTATTTATTTCCAGTTTTAATTCATGAAAAATACGCTCGCATATTTTACTAAAAAAATTCTTTTATTTACTAGTCCAATATTACTAGTGGTGGCAGCATACTTTATAATGGACCCGTTTCATGTTATTTATAAATATGATAAATATGGCAGTAACTACCTAAAAACGTATAACAGAAACCGTATAAGTACCGAAGTTTTCTTAAATCACAATCCAGAATTCAAGTTTAAGTCTTTTGTGTTTGGTAGCTCAAGGTCGAGTGCTTTTCAAACTGGCGAATGGGCGAAATTTATTGGCGACCCCAACCCATATCATTTTGATGCTTTCAATGACAATATTTCGGGTATTTCGGGAAAAATGAAATACATAAAAAAGCAAGGAAACAAAATAGAAAACGCTATAATTGTAATAGATGGCGATACTTTTTCAGAGCAATTTGAAGAGTCAGAGTCAATTGTACACTTAAAGGATTACCGTTGGTCAGGTCAAAGCTTTTTGGCATACCATTTGACTTTTTTCAAGGCTTTTTTCAAAAAACAGTATTTCATTTCATATTTTGACCTTAAAATTTTTAAAACCTTCCGCCCTTATATGGATGAGTTTTTTAAGTTTAAATATTTCTATACAGACCCTTACAATGACTTTCTTTTTCCTGAAAATATTGCTGATTTAAAAGCGGATTCGCTGAATTACTATAAAAAACCTGAGTTTCTGAATCGTTTCCAAAATCCACCAATGGAATCGGTAAATATTAAAGATCATCACTTAGCAGATTTAAAAGTAATTTCAGAAATACTTAAAGCTGACAATACGAAGTATAAAGTGATAATATCGCCTTTATTTGACCAAAGAGACTTTAATCCGGTAGATTTAGAAGTGCTTCAGATATATTTTGGAAAGGAAAACGTCTATAATTATTCTGGAAAAAATAAATATACAAACGACATTAGCAACTACTATGAGGCATCACACTTTAAACCTGTGGTAGGAACGGCAATACTTTCAGAAATATATAAATAGAGCTTAATAGCTCGTAAACGCAAACTGAATGAGGTTTGCTCCCATTTTTAAGGCTTCCATTCTAACGGCTTCAGGGTCGTTATAAATTACGCGGTCTTCCCAGCCATTTCCGAGATCACACTCGTAACTAAAATAGCAAACTAATTTACCCTCATGGATAATTCCAAAGCCTTGTGGTGGTAGGTTATCATGTTCATGGATTTTTGGTAAGCCCTTAGCAAACTGATACTTTTGGTGGTAAATAGGATGAGAAAATGGTACTTCTACAAACTCATGCTCCGGAAATACCTTTTTCATTTCTCTTCTAATAAACTTATTCATTCCGTAGTTATCATCGATGTGTAAAAATCCTCCTGACAATAAGTATTTGCGAAGATTAGCAACCTCTTGATCAGAAAACAACACATTTCCATGTCCAGTCATGTGAACAAACGGATATTGGAAAATCTTTTGATCACCAGGCTCAATAATATCTTCCTCAGGAAAAATATTTGTTTTTAGATTTTTGTTACAAAACGAAATCAAATTAGGCAAGGAGGTTTTGTTTGCATACCAATCTCCCCCACCGTTGTATTTCATTTTGGCTATTTTTACAGTGTATGCCTGAGAAAATGAAAATAGTGGCAATGCAACTAATAAAATAAACGAACAAATCTTCTTCATGTGTTTTTAATTTCTATTCTCCAGAGTTCTTTTTAAGGCAACAAATTCAACAAACTTACTGAAACTACACCAGCAGTTTCAGTTCTTAATCTCGAGCTCCCCAAAGTGACGGTTTCAAACCCATTTTGATTAATTAATTCAATCTCGCTTTCACTAAAATCTCCTTCAGGACCTACAAATATTAACGGACTATCCGCAATTTTCATTGCTGTTAAGGGCTGACTTTTATGGTCCAAATGAGCTAAAAACTTTTGATTATAGCCTTTTGTATTTTTTAAGAAAACGTCCAGTTTACTATAATCGTGTAAAATGGGCAAATATGCTTTTAATGACTGTTTCATTGCCGAAACCGCAATCTTGGTCATCCTTTCCATATTTACTCGCTTGGGGTAGGTATTTTGTGTGGAAACAAAAAAGACCTCGTGAAGGCCAATTTCTACCGCTTTTTCTATGAGATATTCAATCCTATCGGCACTTTTAGTTGGGCAGATAGCCAATGAAATTTTCCTGCATGGTTTTTGATAATTCTGTTCTTCCTCCAGAATAACAAGCTGACATTTTTTAGGGTTGGCATCTGTGATTTGACACAGATACCAACCCCCATTACCGTCAGTAACATGAATTTTATCGCCTGTAGTATTCCTTAACACCTTTACACAATGCTGAGAATCAACCGTGTCTAAACAGTTAGTAATTTGAATATCAGGACAATAAAATAAAAAATTAATCTTCGAAATCATTTTTAAAACTATACATAGTCTTATCCAGACTTATGGTTCCTGCGTTAAATTCTTCAATAAAAGTCTCGATGTCTTCAATCGTGATCTCTGTTAAGTTTAGAGCGATTTCAAGACCTACGCCAAATTCAAAATCTGGATCTACATCCACAAATTCAGCCACTTTTATGGTTTCTTCTTCTTCAAGTTCCTCCATTATTTCTTCTAACATCTCTTCAGCTTCTTCGTTAATCTTACTAACGTCAGTTCTGTCTTCTAGAGGAATATAGTCTTTGAAAGCCGCTTGCACCTTTTGTTCAGCATAATCAAAAACCAAAGCATTGTGGTGAAGCGACAATGTGCTCATGATCGCATCATAAATTACTTCCTTGCCTTCGTACTGACCAATAAACTGAAAATGTGCGAAGTCGCCCGAGTCGTCAAAATCTTCTTCGTCTTCTACTAACACAAAAGACTGACCTTCTTCTGCACACTCTGCTTTTAACTTCTCAATTTCCTCTTTTGAAAATCCAGGATTCATACTTTTTTTGTTTATCTAATAAATAATAATTCGCGATACTTAGTTAAAGGCCAATCTTCATCGTCAATAATTAGTTCCAATTTATCTACTTCTTTTCTAATTATATCAAAAAAGCTTTTTACTTCTGTGCTATATAGTCTAGCCCTTTCTTCCACACTTTCTATGTTATTTGCCTTTCTTCGAGCATCTGTCATTTCTCCAACTTTTAGCGAAATGATTTTAACATGCCTCGAAATGTCCTTGATTATCTGAATAATTGGTTCAGCTTCATCTTTTAATTCCATTTCTAAAAGTGACTTTGAAGTTTGCACCAGTCGTGTTTGATATTTGACAGCAGTAGAAACCACATGATTTTGAGCCAAATCACCAATCATACGAGATTCAATCTGGATTTTCTTAATGTAGTTCTCTAAACGAATATCATATCGAGCCTGAAGTTCTTTCTTAGTGAGAACTTTCATTTTTTCAAATATTTCAACTGTAGAATCACTTATATAGGCCTTTAGGGCATCTGGTGCCAATTTAAAGTTCGACAATCCTCTTTTAGCTGCTTCTTCTTCCCATTCTTGTGAATACCCATTTCCTTCAAACAGAATTGCTTTTGATTCTTTGATATATCTTTTCAAAATCTTAAGAATTATCCCCTCTTTTTTAGAAGGATCATTCTCTCTTTCGAAATCGTATTCTTTTCTAAAGTTCTCTAGCTGATTAGCCACTATCGTATTTAGAACCATCATAGGAGTTGCAGAGTTAGCCGTACTTCCAACTGCTCTAAACTCAAACTTGTTACCGGTAAATGCAAAAGGTGACGTACGGTTTCTATCTGTGTTATCTAATAAAATAGAGGGGATTCTATTAAGTCCAAGTTTAATATAGGCGTTTTCTCCTTTTTCTATTTCTACTATTTCTTTGTTTTCAATATCCTCTAAAACTTTAGTCATTTGAGTTCCTAAAAATATTGAGATTATGGCTGGCGGAGCTTCGTTTGCACCCAGTCTGTGTTCGTTTCCAGCTGTAGCTACAGTAGCTCTTAGAATATCAGCGTGATCGTGTACAGCTTTGATAATATTAATCAAAAACGTAACAAAACGTAAGCTTTCTTTCGGTTTAGAACTTGGCCCTAAAAGATTAACGCCTGTATCTGTTGAAATAGACCAGTTATTATGTTTTCCACTTCCGTTTATTCCTGCGAATGGTTTTTCATGGAAAAGAACTTCGAAATTATGCTTAATCGCTGTTTTTTTCATTATATCCATCAATAAGATATTATGATCACATGCCAAATTAATTTCTTCAAAAGTAGGTGCAACTTCAAATTGACCTGGAGCCACTTCGTTGTGTCTGGTTCTAACCGGAATACCAATTTTAAGGGCTTCTATCTCAAAATCAACCATAAAGGCGTTGATTCTAGGAGGAATAGAGCCAAAATAATGATCTTCTAATTGTTGTCCTTTGGCTGGTGAATGTCCAAAAACTGTTCTTCCACACATCAATAAGTCAGGGCGTGAGTAAAACAAAGCTTTGTCAACCAAGAAATATTCTTGCTCAATACCGCAGGTAGCCGTAACCTTCTCCACATTTCTATCGAAAATATTTGCTACACTAGTGGCTGCCTTGTCTAAAACAGTCGAAGAGTTTAACAATGGAGTTTTGGCGTCAAGTAAATCTCCTGTATAAGAAAGATAAATAGAAGGTATACATAAGGTACCTGTTCCGGCCGTGTTATATAAAATAAAAGCAGGAGAATTTGGATCCCATGCTGTATATCCTCTCGCCTCAAAAGTTTCTCTGATTCCACCATTGGGTAATGATGATGCGTCCGATTCTTGTTGAACCAATGCACTTCCTTTAAATTTTTCAATGGCTTGGCCATCGAATGAAATATCAAAAAACGCATCGTGTTTTTCAGCAGTTCCACCTGTCAGAGGTTGAAACCAGTGGGTGTAGTGCGTAGCACCTTTTGAAATAGCCCATGACTTCATGGCTGATGCCACTTCGTCTGCCACATTTCCTTCTATATTTTCACCACTTTTTATGGCGAAACTTACTTTCTTATATGCATCAGGCGAAAGTAAAGTTTTCATAGCTTCATCTGTAAAAGTATGAATACCATAAAAATCAGTTACCTTACCTTCTGGTATATTTATAGTAGGTATAATCCTATTTTGAGCTGCATCTAGAGCTTTCCATCTTAGTTCAGACATAATATCATTCGTAATATGAGTTGTACTTTATATATTTGAAGCAAATTAACCATTAGTTTTTGCTTATTAAAGATATTTCAACAAATTATATGAGAGAAAGAATCCGATTTATTTTAATCTATTTTACCTTTTGGGCCATTTATTTCCTTGCTGCCAGAGTAATATTTTTGGCGTACCACATCGAAGATTCAAAACTATTAACTTTAGAAACAGTTTTCGGAATATTTTGGAATGGCTTTAGAATGGATTTATCTATGGCAGGTTACCTTTCTTTGTTTCCTTTTCTTTGGGTTACTTTTTCTAATTTCATTAAAAAAAGCGTTTTTCAGAGTACCATTTTCACCTACACATTCATTTTGGTATTTATCATTACCCTTATAATAATAGTAGATCTTGAGGTTTATAATATTTGGTCATTCAGAATAGACGCTACACCGTTAGGTTATCTTAAAAGTCCGCGTGAGGCTATTGCATCTATTACAAATTCTCCTGTAATAGCACTTCTGATTAGCTTTTTGGCATTAATGGCAGTGAGTAACTATATCATGTATAGAATCATGGCAAACAAAATAGACAATTGGAAATTCATCAACAATTTCCCTTTCATTATATATGGACTATTGTTTTCGGCATCTTTGATAATACCCATAAGAGGTGGATTTGGAATAGCTCCAATGAACCACAGCACGGTTTATTTTTCAAATAATAACTTTGCCAATATTTCAGCATTAAATGCTCCTTGGAATTTTCTAAGCTCAGTGCTTTACAATACTTCTAATAAGGTAAATCCATTTACTTACCTACCAAAAGAAATACTGGATAACGATATCAATAAATTATATAAAACCTCTGGCACTCCGCATTATGTTTTAAAAAACAACAGCAGCAAACCCAACGTACTCATTATAATGTGGGAGAGCTTTACAAAGAAAATTGTAGGAGAAACTTATAATGGCATAGAAATCACTCCAAATTTCAATAAACTTCGTGCTGAAGGGATTTATTTCGATAATCTGTATGCCTCCGGTGACCGAACAGACAAAGCCTTGGTAAGTGTGCTAAGTGCATACCCTGCACAACCTACTACATCTATCATAAAGCAGCCTTTAAAGTCTGCTAGCTTACCCGTAATCACCAAAGTTTTTGAAGCAAAAGGCTATACTAATCAGTTTTATTACGGAGGAGACACCGAATTTGCTAATATAAAAAGCTACTTATTTGGAGCTAATTTTAATAAAATTGTTGACAAAAATGATTTCCCAGAAGAATTAAACACTTCGAAATGGGGAGTTCACGATGAGTTTTTATTCGAAAAATTCCTAAATGACCATAAGTTTGTTCAAAAAAGACCATTCTTTTCTACGCTCCTTACCCTATCAAGCCATGAACCTTTTGAAACTTCAAGAGCAAAAAAAATTGAAGGTAATGAAACTTTGGACATGTTCATGAACTCAATGAATTATACAGACGAGGTTTTGGGTGAGTTTATTGAAAATGCAAAAAAACAACCTTGGTGGGACAATACCATCATTGTCATAATAGCCGATCATGGAAATAGATTGCCCGAGACGAAAAAAAATGTGGATGATTTTAAAATTCCGATGCTTTGGCTGGGTGGTGCTATCAAATCTCCTTCAAAGATTATGAAAGTTGGTTCTCAAATAGACTTGGCCTCTACTCTACTTCATCAGTTAAAATTTGATGCTTCTCAATTTGTTTGGAGCAAAGACATACTCAACAAAAACACCAAGCCTTGGGCCTTTTATGCATTTAACAATGGCTTTGGTTATATCAAGCCAGAGAAAGTATTGGTCTTTGACAATGTTGGCAAAAGGACCATAGAAACTGAAGGCAAGATTCTTCCTAAAGAAATAGAAGAAGGAAAGTCTATGCAACAACGAACATTTGAGGACTACTTAAAGAGATAACTATCTATATTGTTCTATTCTCAAAAGCAGCTTTTGTAGCTGCTTTTTTTGTCTTAATATTTTAAAATTAAAACGCATATTTCTAAAAAATGAAAAAGTGAATTTATTGAAACATGAATTACTTTTTCACTAGAAAAGTTAAAAATTATATTTTTTTTGAAAAAATGAAATGAAAATAATACCTATTTTGCGACAAAAACTATTCTTTTTAAGCAAAAAAAGAAAAAACTCAACCTACCGATATTTCAAAACCTTAATATTTTTACATTTTATTGTATTTTTCGAATAACTTAGAATTAAAACTATACTTTTTTTAATAAATAGAAATAATCTTCTGACAATTGCCCTATATTTGTAACATCATTCTTAATCAAGGACCTAATTAATAACAACAAAGTATTTACAATGGCAAAGTCTAAATTAGAGTACATCTGGCTTGATGGTTACAAACCAACTCAAAGCCTTAGAAGCAAAACCAAAATAGAAAACGATTTTTCAGGAAAATTAGAAGATTGCGATATGTGGTCTTTCGACGGTTCATCTACTGAGCAAGCACCAGGTGGATCTTCTGACTGTCAACTAAAGCCTGTATATATCTGTAAAGATCCTGAGCGTTCGTTATTAGGAACTCCTGCATACTTAGTTATGTGTGAAGTATTAGATTCAAACGGAAATCCTCACGAATCAAATGGTCGTGCTACCATCGAAGACGACGATAACGATTTCTGGTTTGGTTTTGAACAAGAATATTTCCTTTATGACTGTGACACAAACCTTCCTTTAGGTTTCCCTGTAAACGGTTACCCACGTCCTCAAGGACCATACTACTGTTCAGTAGGTGCTAAAAATGCATACGGCCGTCATATTATAGAAGAGCATCTAGAGTGGTGTATACAAGCTGGTCTTAATGTAGAAGGTATCAATGCTGAAGTAGCAGCTGGACAATGGGAATTCCAATGTTTTGCTAAAGGTGCCGCTCAAGCTGGTGACGAAATATGGGTAGCTAGATATTTACTAGAAAGAACATGTGAAAAATATAATGTATGGGTGAACTACCACTGTAAGCCACTTGGCGATACTGACTGGAATGGTTCAGGTATGCATGCAAACTTCTCTAACACTGCTCTTAGAACTGCAGGAAACAAAGAAGTTTACGATAAAATCTGTCAAGCATTTGCTCCATTTGTAAAAGAGCACATTGAAGTTTATGGTGCTGATAATCACCTAAGACTAACAGGAAAGCACGAAACACAATCTATCGATCAATTCTCTTATGGAGTTTCTGATAGGGGTGCTTCAATCCGTATTCCAATCGCTGCTGTTCAGAAAGGATGGAAAGGTTGGTTAGAAGACAGAAGACCAAACTCTGCAGCAGATCCTTACAAAGTAGCTGCTAGAATTATCAAAACTGTTAAAACTGCGAAATTATAATTCGCATTTAAGATAATCTTAAAAGACCCCCAAAACTTTGTTCTGGGGGTTTTTTGTTTGTAATTTTGCAACTTATTTTACTAATAATGAAAAAGGTAGCATTTTATACGCTTGGTTGTAAACTCAATTTCTCAGAGACATCAACAATATCAAGAACTTTTGAAGACAAAGGTTTTCAAAAAGTTGAGTTTCAGGACACCCCAGATGTTTTTATTATTAACACCTGCTCAGTGACTGAAAACGCGGATAAAAAATGCAAGAAAATAGTAAAAGAAGCCCAAAAAATTAACCCTGATGGCTATGTTGCCATCATTGGTTGTTATGCACAACTGAAGCCAGAAGAAATAGCCTCAATAGAAGGAGTTGACGCTGTATTAGGAGCTGCCGAAAAGTTTAGGCTACATGAACTTATTGGAGATTTCAAAAAAGAATCAAGCGGTAAAGTCACCGAAAAAATATTCAATACAAGTATTGACCAAAAATTAGAATACCATACCTCATATTCAATAAACGACCGCACCCGAACTTTCTTAAAAGTTCAAGACGGATGCGACTACCCTTGTTCATACTGCACAATTCCTCTAGCGAGAGGTGCTTCAAGATCTGACACCGTAAGCAATGTAGTAGCAGCCGCAAAAGAAATAGCAGCAAGCGGAGTTAAAGAAATAGTATTAACAGGAGTTAATATTGGTGACTTTGGCTTAATTGACGGAGAACGCAAAAGTAGCTTCCTTGAACTTATACAAGCTTTGGATAAAGTACAAGGCATAGAAAGATTTAGAATTTCAAGTATTGAGCCCAATCTGCTTAGTAATGAAATAATTGAATTTGTAGCCTCCTCTGAGAAATTTGTTCCTCATTTCCATATTCCGCTTCAGTCTGGCAGTCCAAAGGTTTTGGCTTTAATGAAAAGAAGATATAAGCGAGACTTATACCAAGATCGTATCAAAACCATAAAAACACTAATGCCGCATTGCTGTATCGGTGTAGATGTAATAGTGGGGCATCCTGGCGAAACCGACGAAGAGTTTTTAGCAACATATAATTTCTTAAACGAACTTGATATCAGCTACCTACACGTCTTTACGTACTCTGAGAGAGAGAATACAGCCGCAGTTGACATTCGCCCAATAGTACCTCAACATAAGCGTGCAGAACGTTCTAAAATGCTTCATATTCTTTCTGATAAAAAAAGAAGAGCTTTCTACACGGAGCATATCGGAACCACTAAAACCGTTTTGTTTGAAGAGGAAGAAAACAACGGATTGATGACTGGATTTACCGAAAACTACATTAAAGTTTCGGCCAAGTATGACCCGCTTTTAGTAAATGACCTTAAAACGGTTTCTTTGATTCAAATCAATGATCAAATGCTGATGGAAGTAGAAGAGAATCAAGAAGTATTAATCCACCATTAATTCCTTAACTTACCTTAGTTAATCTTTTAGACTTAAAACTGAGATAACTTATAAATGAAAATACCCATCAATATGACGGGTATTTTGCATCTTGGAGTACAACAAAACCACAATAAATTGTGATTTTGTTGAAAGAATATTTTTAAGCTTCTAGAAGTTGTTCATCGTGCTGACTTAAATCTAAGCCCAACACTTCGTCTTCTTCTGAAACTCTCATTGGAACAATGATATCTGTAATTTTCATGATAACAAATGACATGATAAAAGCAAAAGCAGATACCAGTACTAATGCTACCAAATGTTTCACAAACAATGTAGTTTCACCAAAGAACAAGCCTTGATCAGTAACTGCACTATTCACTGCTGAAGTAGCGAACACCCCTGTAAATACCATACCTACCATACCACCAACTCCGTGACAAGGAAATACATCCAAAGTATCATCAAGAGCTGTTTTAGTTTTGAAGTGAGCTAAGTAATTCGAAATTAATGAAGCCACAACACCGATTACCAAAGCGTGAGGAATTGTAACAAAACCTGCAGCTGGCGTAATCGCAACTAGACCAACCACTACACCAATACAAAAACCTAATGCAGAAACTTTTTTACCTTTAGCGGCATCAAACAATACCCAAGCTATACCAGCAGCACCAGCGGCAGTGTTAGTAGTAGCAAAAGCTAAAGCAGCCAAAGGATTAGCACCTAATGCAGACCCGGCGTTAAATCCGAACCATCCGAACCACAACAAACCTGTGCCTAACAATACATATGGAATGTTTGCTGGAGGCAAAAATCTACCTTCTACGTGAGATCTACGTCTTTTTAGGTAAATAGAACCTGCAAGAGCAGCCCAACCCGCAGACATGTGAACTACAGTTCCACCTGCAAAGTCAAGAACTCCCATTTCGAAAAGGAAACCACCTGAAGCCCAAGTCATGTGTGCCAATGGAGCATAAATAAATATGCTGAATAGCACCATAAATAAAACATAAGATTTAAAGTTGATTCTTTCGGCCATCGATCCAGTTACCAATGCCGGTGTGATAACCGCAAATTTTAACTGAAAAAATGCAAACATAATAGCCGGGATAGTTCCCCATGGAGCTGCGTCCAAAACACCTTTCATCATGAAGTGTGTAAATGGATTTCCTACAAAACCTCCAATACTATCGCCGAAAGCCAAACTGTAACCTACTACAACCCAAACAATAGAAATAACGCCCATGGCGATAAAACTCTGAAGCATAGTAGAGATAACGTTTTTCGCATTTACCATTCCTCCATAAAAATAGGCTAAGCCCGGAGTCATAATTAATACAAGAGCAGAAGCAACCAACATCCATGCGGTGTCTCCGCTATCAATACCTTCTGTTACAATAGCTGAAGGTATTGACGGAAAAAGAAGAGCTAAAACAGTTACTGCACCTAATATACCAATGGGTACATACGATGGTTTAATTTTAGTAGTTTCGGTCATAAAATAAAATGGTTAAATTGTTGTACAAAAAATTAAGTATAGTTTAGAAATAGAAAATCAAAGCTGCACCTAAAGTCGATTGTGATTTCTTAGTCAACCCACCGTCTTTGTCATAAATTTGGTAGGTTCCTTTTGCGTTTTTGTAAGAATCAAATCTATATTCAGGCTTAAACATTAAGTTGTCAGAAACTTTATAGCTACCTGTGAAAGTTAATGATGTAGCAGTTACTCCGTCACCATTTGCATCTACAAGATAAATACCACCTTCTTTATTATCAAATACTTCTAATCTAGTACCGATTGAGAATTTCTCTGATACGTTTCCATTTAAGTAAAGAGCAGCACCGCCCCATTTTCCTACATTGTTACTTCCTGTAGCAGCGTTTAGACCTACTAAGAAATTATCATTTACTTGGAATGAAGTAGTCAAGTCAAACCATGAGTGCATATTTTTTTGATATTTACCTTTATCGTCGTTACCACCTTCATCAGATCCAAAGTAGTTCAAATATACACTCCAGTTTTCTACAGGAGTCAATGAAACCTGAGCCTGAAATCCTTTCGCCTTATTGTTATCGTCTTTACTATCAAGACCGTTTACCAATCCTACCATAAATCCAAATTTATCAGTAGCGGCTACGTCTAACTTAACACCTGTATGGTAGAAAGGTCCGTTTCCGAATAGATTTGAAAGAGAGTAGTTAAAGTTAACTGGAGCATCTATTACTTCATATCCTACGTTAGTACCATATTGCCCAGCAGTTAATGAAACTTTATCATTAAAATTCCAAGTAGCATATGCTTGTTTGATAGCCAAACCAGTTGTACCGATTCCAGCACCTAGTGGACTTTGAGTATTTCCATAGTTTCCTAAGTCACCGTGGTTACCAAACGTCAAATCTATTACACCAGTTACTTTACCAGTAGTATAGGTAGTTTTCATTTGAGCCAAACCTACTTGAAAGTTATTGGCTTTCTGATCAAAAATTCTTTCAAATCCTGAAGCTCCTAAGTTTGTTTGAGCACCACTAAGGTTAGCAAAATAGTAGGTATCTACATATCCACTAAATGTAAGGGGCTTCTCTTCTTCTGGTTGAGCAGGCTTTACCGCAAGCTCTTTCTCTGCTTTTGCTTTAGCTACTTCTTCTTTCGCTTTAGCCTTTTCTTCTTTCGATTGTTTTGTTGGATTCTCAGCGGCACTTACGTTAAATAGAAGTCCCAGACCTAAAACTGTCAAATAAACTTTCTTCATAATTTTCTTTGGTTTAAATTAAATTTTTTTTAATTAATTATGACACAAACATCTCTTTAAAAATATATTATTTCAAACATTTAAGTTTAAATTTTATCATATTTTGTAAAAAAATATATCTTTTCTTAAAATAGTGATATAAAAATATACCCAAACTTGAATTTTTATGTTTTTCAGTTCAATATCTAAGAAATTCTGCATTTGATAATTAATTCAAAATATAATTCTGATATTCAATAAACATTCCTTTTAAATAAAAAAAATATTTAGTTGTTTTTTACCCAAATTCACCTTATTCCATCCGGATAAAAATTAGTTTAGTCATATTGAGTCTGAAAACACATGAAAGAGGGAAAGTCGAGAAGAGATTAATTCTGTAATTATTTTGGAATGGATTCAAAAAAGTAAATGGCATAAAAAAACCGCACCCTTTTGGATGCGGCTTTTTAAAATATAATACTGTAATATTATTATTCTGCGTGAAGCCAAGCTTTCTTAGCAGTAAGCGTTTCTAAATCTTCTACGTTATCAGGATCAGGTACACAACAATCTACCGGGCAAACCGCAGCACACTGAGGCTCTTCATGAAATCCCGTACACTCTGTACATTTATCTGAAACTATATAATAAAATTCGTCTGAAATTGGACTCATCGGTGCAGTTCCTTTTACTATGGTACCATCGCCGAAGTCTACTTCAGTTAGTTTGGTACCGCCTCCCCATGTCCACTCAATGCCACCTTCGTAGATCGCAGTGTTTGGGCATTCAGGCTCACATGCTCCGCAGTTTATACATTCGTCCGTTATAATGATAGCCATAAGTCTATAAAAATCGTTGGTTAATAAACTAAATAACAAATATAATTCTTCTAAGTTTAACATCCTTCGTATTTTTGTGTTCATTTCGCTAATGCAAGAAATTTATATCGAAAAAATGACAATTGAAGAAAGAATAGTACTATTTAGCACTTTAGGTAAGGCGTTAAAATCTGAATTATCTGAAAATAATTTAGAGGATTTGTTTTTCGTGGCCAAATCAAAAAACCAATGGTTTACCTCGGATAATATCAAACAGGCCTTCGAAGGAATAATCGAAAATTACCTATCAGAAGACGCCTTGCGTGATTTTGTTAGTAAATACCCCATTTCACATTTCGCCCCAGTTGAGATAAAAAAAGTAGGAATAGTAGCTGCTGGCAATATTCCCTTGGTAGGTTTTCAAGATATACTTCATGTTTTACTTAGTGGGCACATTGTATTGGTAAAACCCTCTAGCCAAGACGAAATTTTAATCCAGTTTATATTGAAGAGACTAAAAGAAATCACACCTGATATTTCCGAGTTCTTTTACATTGTAGATAAATTAAACGACGCAGATGCGTTTATCGCTACCGGAAGCGGAAACTCTTCACGATATTTTGAATACTATTTTGCCAAGAAACCCAATATAATTAGAAAAAACAGAACATCTGTAGCTGTTTTAGACGGAACTGAAAGCAAAATTCAAATTGCTGAATTAGCACAAGATATTTTTAGTTATTTTGGCTTAGGATGCAGAAACGTATCTAAGCTATATGTACCTAAAGGTTATAATTTCAATTTCTTCTTTGAGTCGATAGAATTTTGGAGTGGCATTATGCTTCATTCCAAATACACAAACAATTACGAATACATGAAAGCCATATATTTGGTAAACCGTGTACCACATCTCGACAATGGCTTTATACTTCTAAAAGAAGATGAAGGATTGGCCTCTCCTATTTCTACCTTATTCTATCAAGAATATGACAATATAGATGAACTTAAAGGCATATTAGAAAAGCACAAAGATGATCTTCAGGTAGTAATCGGAAATGAGCATGCAGACTTTTCAACAGCTGCTTATGGTTATAGCCAAAAACCAAACCTAGACGACTACGCAGATGGTATAAATACATTTGAGTTTTTGGCTGGCTTGAACTAAGTCATTCCGTAAACGCCCATTCCAAGAATTCGGGAAAGACGGTTCGCCATGTGTCAAAGTTATGGCGGCCGCCTTTTATTTCAACATATTTTAACGCTTCGTCAGTATAACCAAGTTGTTTTAGTTCTTTTATCAGGTCTAGTGTGTCGTCAATTGCATCTATAATCCCGTTATTATTACGGTCTGCGGTTTCGTCTTCAGTGCCACACTCAAACCAAAATTTCAAGTTTTGTTTATAGGTACCTTTTTTAACTTTTTTGTGCAAAATACGATCCAAGTCATTGTCATAACCTTCCTCGTAACTTTTGTCTCGCCACCAAAATGACCCACTAAAAACAGCCACCTTAGAAAAAACGTTGGGATTTTCCCAGGCTAAATCAAAAGCAGAAAGACCACCAAGGGAAAAACCACAATAAATATTTTCGGAAGGTTTAGAATATACTCCTATTTCCTTTTCAATACTGGGAAGCAATTCTTCCAAAACAAAATTTTGGTGTTTAGCTGCCAAGTCTCCCCTATTTTTATAATCAGGAATACCAATAGTTCCGTATTCAGAAAGTCGCTTTTCGTTTGCATGAATACCTATATATATGTGGCGTTTATTTATTATTTGGTAAAAATTGTGATATATTTTTTCAAGTCGTAGTTGTTCAAAATCCTGACCGTCATTCATGCATAAAAATGGAAGCGTTTCATTTATCAACAAATCACTTGGTACAATCAAGTCAAAAATGACAATTCTGTGGAGAAATTTCGATTTTAATTGTTTTTGTCGATAAATTTTAAACTTTTCTATTTTAATATCCATGGCTGAAGATAATAATGGTGGTTAAATTTTTTTCTATAGAAGAAAATTTTTAGAATTATATGAAAATTATTGATAACTCACAAAAATAGCAAGAATGACAGAACAGACCATACATTTCTTTTCACATATATTAGGCAGATCTATGGAAGTAGCAATTACCGGTCATTGGGGTCGGCCAATATTAATGTTTCCTACTTCTATGGGCTCGGTTTATCAAAACCGAGATTCAGGTTTAATGAAAAGTATTGAGCATGAAATAAATATTGGTAAGGTTAAAGTATATAATGTAGAAACCATAGACGGCGATAGCTTTTACAATAAAGGCATGCACCCTGGCAAAAAAATCTACAATTATGAACTTTATACCAAATTTTTGTTAGAGGAACTGATCCCATTTATTCAAAAAGAATGCTCAACACACCGGATTGGCATAGCAGGCTGTAGTTTTGGTGCTTTTCATGCCCTAAATATGGCATTAAAATATCCCGACCTTTTCGATTTCGCTGTAGGAATGAGCGGCCAATATGACATTAAATCGTTTTTAAATGGACATTACGATGATTTTGTGTATTTTAACAATCCCGTAGATTATATGCAAAATGCTGAATCTTGGAAATTCAACCATTTGAGAATTGTTCTTGGCACATCTGATTGGGACATTTGTCGCGACGGCACACTTAATCTTTCTCAGATTTTAGGAAACAATAAAATAAACCATTGGTTTGACGAAAAAAGATGGGCAAAGCACGATTGGCCTTTATGGAATATGGCCTTTCCTGAATATTTAAATAAAGTAATAAACTAAAAACCTTATCAGCATGAAAAAAATTGGAATACTGTTCGGAATGGAAAACACTTTCCCTTGGGCGTTTATCGACCGTGTAAATACGCTTTGCAAAGGAAAAGGTATTATAGCTGAGGCTGTAAAAATAGATAAAATAGAACAAGCAGTGGCATCAGAATATGCCGTAATAATTGATAGAATATCTCAGGATGTTCCACTTTATAGGTCATATTTAAAAAATGCAGCTTTGTGTGGAACAGCCGTAATCAACAACCCTTTTTGGTGGAGTGCTGATGAGAAATTTTTCAATAACTGTCTTGCTGTTAAATTAGGTGTTCCGGTACCTAAAACTGTCTTATTGCCATCTAAAGAGAGACCTGACGATACTTCAGAACAATCATTCAGAAACTTGGTAATGCCGCTTGATTGGCAATATATGTTTAAACAAATCGGTTTCCCGGCCTACATGAAGCCTCACTCCGGCGGTGGTTGGAAAAGCGTGTATCAAGTAGAAAGTCCTGAAGATTTATGGCAAAAGCACAATGAAACGGGCCAATTGGTTATGATGCTCCAAGAGGAAATAATTTTCACCGATTATTATAGGTGCTACTGTATTGGAGGAAAATATGTTAAAATAATGCCTTATGAGCCAAGAAACCCGCATCACTTAAGATATGCTACTCAGCCAAAAACCGAAGGAAAAGAGCATGAGGAATTAATGAAAGTGATACACGAGTATGTGCTTAAGCTTAACCATGCACTTGGCTACGACTTTAACACGGTAGAGTTTGCTGTTAGAGACGGTATACCGTATGCCATAGATTTTTGTAATCCCGCTCCTGACGCTGATATAAATTCGGTGGGTGCCGAAAACTTCGAATGGGTAGTAGAGCATGCTGCGAAATTTGCGATAGAAAAAGCGGAAGAGCAAATTCCGGGTGAAGACAATTGTACTTGGGGTACATTTATAAGCCAAAGTGCTAATAAAAAATCTGTGTCGGCAGCTCCTGTAAAAAAAGCAGCGGCCAAAAAAGTGGTAGCGAAAAAAGCTCCGGCAAAAACAACTAAAAAAACGCAAAAGTAATATGGCATTATTCACTTTAGGAATAGAAGAAGAATTTCAGTCTATTGACCCCGAAACTCGTGAGCTCAAATCTCACATGTCTAAGTTGGTTGAGGGAGGAAAGGTGATTTTGCAAGAGCGAATTAAGCAAGAGATGCATCAAGCTGTGGTAGAGGTTGGTACCAATATTTGTGAAAATATCCAGCAAGCCAGAGAAGAAGTAACATACTTGAGAAAAATGCTTGTGGATTTGGCTGAAAAACAAAATCTTAAAATTGCCGCAGGTGGCACCCATCCATTCTCGGATTGGCAACACCAGCTCATCACCGAAGACGACCGCTATGACAAGTTAATAGACGAAATGCGTGACGTAGCTAGAGGAAACCTAATCTTTGGTTTGCACGTACATGTTGGGATAGACGACAGAGACGAGGCCATAAAAATACTCAACGAGGCGAGTTATTTCCTTCCGCATATTTTTGCATTATCCGTAAACTCACCTTTTTGGTGTGGTAGAAACACAGGTTTCCACTCATATAGAGCCAAAGTTTTCGATAAATTTCCGAGAACGGGAATACCAGAATATTTCAATAGTGCCACAGAATATGACGCTTATCTGAATCTTTTGATAAAAACAGGCTGTATAGATAATGGCAAGAAAATTTGGTGGGACTTAAGGTTGCATCCGTTTTTTCCTACCATTGAATTTAGAATTTGTGATGTACCTATGCGAACAGATGAGACTATCTGTTTGGCTGCAATCATACAGGCATTGGTAGCTAAAATACATAAACTAAGAACGCAAAACCTTAGTTTTAGAAAATACCGCAGGGTATTAATTAACGAAAACAAATGGCGTGCAGGCCGATATGGTATTCATACCAAACTTATAGATTTTGGTAAAGAGGAAGAAGTACCTTTCCACAGTCTAGTAGATGAGCTTTTAGACTTTATTTCTGATACTGCTGATGAGCTCGGTTCAGCTCATGAAATAAACTATATACATACCATCCTTAAAAATGGAACAGGTGCAGATAGGCAACTAAAGGTTTTTGAAGAAACCGGTGGCGACCTAAAAGCGGTAGTAGATTACATGATTGAAGAAACTAAATTCGGACTTTAAGGTATATTTTCCGAAATTTGCGACTTAACTTATCACAAACAATAAATGAGAACCTTTAGAGTCGCTATTTTGGACTTGTATGACGGCGTGCCTAACGAAGGTATGCGTTGTATTAAAGCCATTTTGGCGGAGTTTTATTCAAGCATAAACCAAGAACTTACTTATTCGGTTTTTGACATTAGGAAATTAGGGGAATTGCCTGATTTAAAAGATTTTGACGCATTTATTTCTACCGGCGGGCCTGGTAGTCCTATTTTAGAAGGCTTAGCTTGGGAGAAAAATTACTTCCAATTTATTTCTAGTTTAATTGAATTCAATTCTAAAAACGAAAAAAAGAAAGAGCTGTTTGCTATTTGTCATTCATTTCAAATGCTTTTTCAATATTTTGAACTTGGCGAAATCACCAAACGGAAATCGACTTCATTTGGTGTAATGCCCGTTCATATGATAAACGGAGCAGAAAACGAACCGATATTTAAAGGACTAGAAGATCCATTTTGGAGTGTAGACTCGCGTGATTTCCAAGCCATACAGCCTGATATAGAAAGATTTAAAGAAGTCGGAGCCGAAATTCTTTGTCTCGAAAAGGAAAGACCTCAGATTCCGCTTGAACGAGCAATAATGGCTGTAAGATTTACCAAAGAAATATTCGGAACGCAGTTTCACCCAGAGGCCGATGCTGAAGGTATGCAACGTTTATTTAAAACTGAGGAAAAGAAAAAAGCCGTAATAGAAAATTTCGGAGAGGAAAAATATAACGAAATGCTTAACAGCTTAGGTGATCCTGAAAAAATAGCTTTGACCGAAAAAACGATTATCCCAAATTTCCTTCATCAAGCTTACGCCAAATTTCAACAATTTCAATAATCACTCATTATCGTGAATAAAGAAGCAAGAGAAAACTACAACCAATCATTTTCAGAAGAGAAATATCAGCAAATGATAGCTGAAATAGAAGCCGAATTTCCAGGTCAACTTGATTTTCGAGTAGCTGAATCTCCTATTTTTGTTCCAAATGATCTTAAAATAAAAATTCTTTCAGCCTGTAATTCCATTATTGATAAAATAAAGTCTCCTGATTTTAAAGAAAAAACAGAAAGAGCTATACCAAAGTCGCATTTTGTTCCAAACGAAACCGATCATCCGAGCGTGCTTGCTATTGATTTTGGAATCACTTTAGACGAAAACGGGCACCTAAGTCCTCAACTTATTGAGCTTCAAGGGTTTCCTTCTTTATTTGGGTATCAATCTTATTTATCATCCAAATACAAAAAGCATTTTTCGGTTAGTCCAAAATTCAGTGAGTATTTTAATAGAATGAATGGCAGAACCTATCAAGAAGAAATGAAAAATTTCTTACTTGGAAACTCAAAACCTGAAAATGTAATTTTGTTGGAGATTTTTCCTGAAAAACAAAAAACAAGGCTAGACTTCGCCATAACGAAGGCATATTGGGGCATTGAAGCGGTTTGTATTACTAAAATTTTCGAAGAGAATAGTCAGCTTTTTTATTTAAAAGAAGGAAATAAAACAAAAATAGAAAGAATATACAACCGGCTAATTTTTGATGATTTAGACCGTAACTATTCAGACATTAAACTAAATATTGATCTTTCAAAACCGTATGATGTCACTTGGATATCGCATCCAAACTGGTTTTATAGAGTTTCGAAATATAGCTTACCACTTTTTAAATCGCCTTATATCCCTTTTTCAAAATACCTTTCCGATTTTGAAGAATACCCAACTGACCTAGAAAACTATGTTTTGAAACCGCTCTTCTCATTTGCTGGGGCTGGCGTAAATATTGATATTCAAAAAGAAGATTTAGAAACTATAAAAGACCCAGAAAACTATATACTTCAACAAAAAGTAAAATACGAACCTTGCATTACAGACACCAAAGGAGAAGGCATAAAGTGCGAAATAAGAATGCTCTATATCTGGCCTGAAAATGCTAAAAACCCTAAATTGGTAACGAACTTAGCGAGACTTAGCAAAGGTAAAATGATAGGTGTAGATTTTAACAAAGATTTCGACTGGGTTGGTGGCAGCGGTGCTTTTTTTGAAACAAACTGAAATAAATAACATTGGATAACAGACAATTATTTTTAAAAAACTTAGCTCAGACTTCAGATTTCCCTTTAGCATTAGAGTTTCCGTATGCTGAGGGTTGTTATTTATACGATAAAAACCAAAAGCCATTTCTAGACCTAATTTCTGGAATATCGGTAAGTAACGTAGGCCACAGGCATCCTAAAGTGGTAAAAGCTATAAAAGACCAAGTGGATCAATATTTACACCAAATGGTATATGGCGAGTATCTTCAAAGTCCGCAAATTCAATTAGCAAAAGCCTTAACTGACACCTTAGCTGGCTTTAAAACTTTAAAAAGAGAATTAATAGATAATGTATATTTTACCAACTCTGGTACAGAAGCAGTAGAAGGAGTTCTAAAACTAGCAAAAAGATATACGGGTAAAACCGAAATAGTGGCCTGCACAAACGCATATCATGGCTCTACACACGGTGCACTTTCATTGGGTGAAGAGCACTTCAAAAACAGTTTCAGACCACTACTTCCTGGAATTAGAAAAATAGAACGTAACAATATTGAATCGCTTTCTGTAATCACTAAAGATACAGCAGCCGTAATAATAGAGCCTATTGGAGCCGAATGTGGCGTTATAGAGACCACAAAAGAATTCATGAACACCTTGGCCGAAAAATGCCAAAAACTGGGAGCCTTGCTTATTTTCGATGAAATCCAAACCGGATTTGGTCGCACGGGTAAGTTTTGGGCTTTGGAGCATTATGGATTTGCCCCAGATATTTTACTTTCAGCAAAAGGAATGGGCGGCGGCATGCCTATTGGGGCTTTTATGGCTCCAAATAGTATCATGAGTGTGTTAAAAGAAAACCCAATTCTCGGTCATATTACCACATTTGGAGGTCATCCGGTAAGTTGTGCAGCTTCTTTGGCTACGCTAAATGTAATTTTAGAGGAAATTGACTATCAAAAAATGGCAGGTTTTTCTGAAAGAATAAAAACTTTGTTTCTCAATCACCCATTGGTAAGTGAAGTACGTGGAAAAGGATATATGTTAGCCGCACAATTCGAGAATTTTGGGATATTAAAAAATACGATAGACGGCTTTATAGAAGAAGGGATAATTACCGATTGGTTTTTATACTGTGATAACGCGATGCGTATTTCGCCTCCTTTGATTTTAGAAGAAAATGATATTTTAACTTTGGAAAAAGTCTTACAAAAAATTGTATAAAAAAAAGGGCTTGAAGCCCTTTTTCTATATCTTTTAAAAATCAGAATTACATTGCTGCTTCTAATTTTTGAACCAAAATGTGTTTCGGAACAGCTCCAACGATTTTGTCAACCATTTCACCATTTTTGAAAATCATCAAAGTTGGAATAGAACGAATGCCAAACTCTGAAGGGGTAGCAGAATTAGCATCCACATCCATTTTGCCTATAATTGCTTTATTTTCATATTCTCCAGCGATTTCTTCTACTACTGGCCCTATCATTTTACAAGGTCCACACCATTCAGCCCAAAAATCAACCAAAACTGGCTTATCTGATTTTATTAATTCCTTAAAATTTGCATCTGTTATTTCTAATGCTTTATCTCCCATGATTATGTTATTTTTATGTGATATTAAACAAACATCCTAAGCTAAAGAATTAGTTCCTAAGTGATTTATTAAAGTCAATAATTTTTAATTCTGCTTCTTTTAAAAATCCAATTTGTATTTTTTGTGAAATTTCAATACGCCTAATCATTGTCTCTCTTGGTATATGATCAATGTTATTTTTTTTTTGAATAATTCTGTTTAATTTAAACCTATCAAATTTTTAAAAATGAAATTAAAAGAACAACTTAAAGCTTTAGATAAGCTAGTAGAAAAAGGAAAAATCATAGATGCGTTTCAGAAGTATTTCGATGATAATGTAGTTACTTGGGATTCTGATGGCCAAAAAACTACTACAAAAGCTGAGAAAACAGCCCTATTGAAGAATTTTTTCTCTGAATATAAGAACACTGAAAAAATAAAACTGCATGATTCAATATTGGATGGACACCAGTCACACTCTGAATTTACGTTTATTTTTTCTAACGAAAATGGCCAAAAGCACAAATGGCATGAGATAATATCTAGAACCTGGAAAGACGGAAAGGTGATAGATGAATTTTATTCGAAAGGAAATATCTCGGATTTGAAAAAAAATATAGAAAAAGCTCAAAAAGAGAATAAAAAACTAGAGAAAAAAGAGCCGAAAGAAAAACCTAAAAAAGAAGGCTATAAAAAACCTAAGTTGAAGAATTTAGCTGCGGCAGTAGAACACTTAACCGAGGTAGTTGAGGTGAAAACTTTACCTAAAGTTAAAACTCCAAAAGAAGTAAAACCCTTACCTAAAAAAGCAACGCCTGTTGCAGCATTAAAATCTACAGTTGATAATTTAAAATTGATTGAAGGTATAGGGCCAAAAATGGAAGAGATACTTAATGAAGCTAAGATTTCTAATTTTAAAGAATTGGCTAGTGCAAATCCAGAAAAGCTCCAAGAGGTACTTCAAAATGCTGGAAATAGATATGCAGTGCAAAATCCAAGTACATGGGCTATGCAGGCTAAACTAGCTGAAGCAGGAAAATGGGAAGAACTTGATAATTTAAAGAAAAGAATTGTAAGGGGTGTTTTACAAGATTAAAAATTCAAATTTCTTTATAAAATAAAAAGAGCTCTTTGGAAAACCAAAGAGCTCTTTTCGTATAGCTTGTAATCAGTTTTGATTATTTCGCATTTTCAGGGTTTAACAAATCGTAGAATTGATCTAACTTAGGCATTAAGATAATTCTTGTTCTTCTGTTGATTGCTCTACCTTCTGAAGTATCATTTGAAGTAAGAGCGTTATACTCTCCTCTACCTGCAGCTATCAATTTGTTAGGATCCACACCAAACTTAGTTTGTAAGGTTCTAACTACCGCTGTAGCTCTTTTCACACTTAGATCCCAGTTGTCATCTAAACAATCAGTTTTGATAGAAACGTTATCAGTATAACCTTCAACCATCATTTCTAGATCTGGTCTAGATTGGATAATTTTAGCTACTTTTTCTAAAACTCCATAAGCTTTAGATGAGATTCTTGAGCTACCAGAAGTAAACAACATTTTGTCAGAAAGGTTAACCATAACGACAGTTTTGTCTACTTTGATTTCAATATCTGAATCATCTAAACCGTCTTTAAGAACAGTTTTAAGATTTACTGCCAAAGCAAGGTTCATTGAGTCAGTTTTAGACTTAGCTGCTTGTAACAAATTAATGTATTTGTCTTTTTTCTCAAGTTGAGACAAAGTTTTATTAATGTTGTCATTTGCTTGCTGAGTCAACACTGTTAAGCCACCCACTTGCTGCATTTGAGTATCTCTAACTTTTCTTAAGTCTTCGATTTGTGCCTTCATTCCAGCCAATTGCTCTTCTTTAGCTGCGTTAGCGGAAGCCATTTTTTGAGCCATTAGTTCTTTATCTTGCTCGCATGAAACAAGTTTATTTTTGAAATCATTAATAATTTCGCCTCTTTTTTCTAAGTCAGCTTTTGTAGCTGTAAGTTCTGTTTGAAGGCCAGCAAATTTCTTTTTCGATACACACGATGAAAAAGCTAATGCTACTAGGGATGAATAAATTAGTTTTTTGGTAAGGTTCATATACAATTGTTATTTTAGTTTCTAAACATGTAATAGTGCAAAATTAATACAAAAAAACTATCTATGACAATACAGATTAGGATATTTTGGATAAAAAGCACCCATTTCTGATAAAATTTGGCAATTCTACTGGTTTGTTATAAAAATACGCATGAGCAATACCAATAGGATTATTTTGAAGGTCAAAAATTTCGATTTTTTTTCTAATGTAAAGTGAATCCTTTTCAAAGTTTTGATAATAATCTTCATAAACATCTAGCACTTTAAACAGCGAAAGTGTATCATTTATTATAAAAACCTCTCCAAAAGTAAAATATTCCTCTCCTACTTCATTCGGTATTAAACCTGGATAGTCTTCAATCATGTAAAGTTTACCTTTTACCTTCGCTTCAGCGTAATAGGAAGAAAACTCGGCTAACTCGCTTCTGAAAGGATTTTTGCCATATTTTGACATCAAAGTGCCATAAACAAACAAATATTCAGAATCTTTCATTTGGAAAAAACATGCAGTGTTCTTTTTTCTACGTCATTTATCAGTCCCAAAATCTCTTCGTTTTTTTCTAATAAAAATCTAGATGCTTTTTTTAGTTGGAAGTGAGCCTCTTCCCACTGCTCGAGGTGATAGTGACAGTAAGCCTTGTAGGTGTATAAATCTAAAATTGTGCTGTCATATCTCAAGGCCATATCAAAACTTTTCAGGGCTTCTTCGTAGTTTTCAAAATAATAATGACATTTGCCTATATAAAGATGTAGATAGGCTGATTTAGGATACAAATTTAGTTTTTCTTTTAAATACACAAAAGCTTCTGCAACTCGCTCTTCTTTAAAAAGTGAGATACCTTGACTAAAGTTTTTTGTAGCCATATCTTCAGGAGTTTTGGTAAATGAGATATCTCCTATTAACCAAGCATGCAAAAAACTAGGAAAGAAAAATAATAGAATTTCCATTATTAAAGTGCTTCTAAGTCAGCTTTTAGTTTTTTTGTAAGTCCTTTTTTCACTATTTCATATGACTCAGTGATCAATTCTCTCACTAAGTCACTTTTAATATTTGATTCTAATCTAATAGAACTCCAGTGTAATTTATTTAGATGAAAGGCCCCAGTTATGGCATCATAATCTGCCCTTAATTCTACGTTTTTTTCGGGTGTATTTTTAACCGCGATACTCTGCGTTTCGGTGTCAAGTGGAAGAAATAAAAATATCTTGCCCATGACTTTGTACACCGCAGTAGTAGGCCCAAAGGGCATTTCTTCTGTGACGCCTTTAAAGCTTAGGCAAAAAATACGTATTTCTTCAATATTCATCCTCTAAAAAAAGCTCTATAAACTAAAACTCCAATACAAATCAAAAACATCACAATCGAAATTTTATTTATTCCGTGCATCATTCTTAAGTTAGAACTTGTCGGAAATTCGCCGTTTTTGTCTTTTTTAAATACCCTTACAAAATATTTAAAGACAGGACCTATTTTCAGAATCGAAATTAACCTTTCCATTATTATCTATATATTTATTTATTAAGCAAACTCTTCCATATTTTGTGGCTCAAACCACTTGCCGTCTTCTTTTATAAGTTCAATCAGTTGCTCCACAGCGTGGTCTGAGTGAACGGACCTTTTGACCACTTCTTGCCCTCTGTATAACGAAATTTTGTCTTTGCCAATTCCAACATAACCATAATCAGCATCCGCCATTTCTCCAGGACCATTTACAATGCAACCCATTATCCCAATTTTAACACCTTTGAGGTGATCCGTACGTTTTCTAATCATGGCTGTGGTCTCCTGCAAATCAAACAATGTTCTGCCACAAGATGGACAACTAATATATTCGGTTTTTGACATTCTGGTTCGTGCCGCCTGTAGTATTCCAAACGAAACCGAATTTACCGTTTTTATTTCCTCGGCTGACATTTCGTTTAAAGACAACATGATACCATCCCCAAATCCGTCTACATAGGCACCACCAAGGTCTGTGGCACTAAACAATTGAAAATCTTCAAGACTTAAACCCAAATATTTTTTATTTAAAACCACCGGGTTTGTAATCTTTTTTCCTTCTATTTCAAAATAAGCAGCTCTGAAGTCAGGCATAGCGTTTGGTCTTTCTGACTCTAGCAACACCACAACGTTAGGGTTTTTAATTATAAAGTTAAATGACTCGGTGTTTAACTCCGTTGTTTTTAAAGAAAGGAAATTTAAGTTTGGGTGAAGCTCATCAGTTTTACTAATATCAGAAATCAAGGGGAAAACATGCGTTTTGTTTTCAAGTATAAGCCATGCATCGTAATTTAATATTTCTTTTAAGCCATTTGGCAACATAAAAGGAATGGCTTTTGAACCCGAATAAATGTAGTCCACGCCGAGGTCATTCATTCTCCATTTGTCTGGCAATGGCAAATAAAAATGCCCTACTTCTCTTAAATCCTCAATTTTAACCTCTTCTTTCTTAGAAAAATCAGCTATAACTCGAGGAACATTTGTCCCTCCAAAAGTTTCTACTTCATTAGACTTTCTTTTTGAATATGAAAATGGATCTATCGGACAGCTTTCTATTTCATTGATCTTAAAATTCTTTGAATTTGGCAAATATCTAGAAATCAACTTTGCTGCCACTGGCCCTTCAAACTCAGGATCTTCGGTCAAACTTACCCTAACCGTATCGCCAAGGCCATCCTCTAACAAAGTACCGATACCCATCGCAGATTTTATTCTGCCGTCTTCGCCTTCTCCGGCTTCGGTCACACCCAAATGAAGTGGATATGGCTTTAAACCCTCTTCGTCTAGCCTTTTAACCAACAATCTATAGGCCTGGACCATCACTTGTGGATTTGACGATTTCATGCTCAACAGCACGTTAAAATAGTTTTCGTCTTCACAAATACGTAAAAATTCTAAGGCAGACTCTACCATTCCTTGTGGCGTATCTCCATATCGACTCAGGATTCTATCTGAAAGAGAACCGTGGTTTGTGCCGATTCGCATGGCAGTTCCGTATTCTTTACATATTTTGACCAAAGGCACAAATCTGTCTCTTATTCTATTTAATTCCGATTGGTAGCCTGCGTCTGAATAATCTATGGTTTCAAATCTCTTTTTGTCGGCGTAATTCCCCGGGTTGATTCTTACTTTTTCAACTATTCTGGCGGCGAGTTCAGCAGCGTTTGGCGTAAAATGAATGTCTGCTACTAAAGGTGTAGCATACCCTGCGGCTCTTAAACCATTTTTAATGTTCTCTAGATTTTGAGCTTCTTTTACGCTAGGTGCAGTAATTCTTACAATCTCACAGCCGCTCTCAATCATTCTGATAGATTGCCTGATCGACCCCTCGGTATCCATGGTGTCAACAGTGGTCATAGATTGCACCCGAATAGGAAAATCTGAACCTAAACCTAGGTCACCTATGTTTATTTGGTTGGTTTTCCTGCGTGAATACTCCGAAAAAGATTGACAATAAGATGGTTTAAATGACATATTGAGCGTAAAAGTTTTATTTACAAAAGTAAAGGTATTTTTTTTAAATCTTTCAGAATGAGAAATAGACTTTTGTAGATAACATTATTCTGCCGATTTGTGTTTAATTTTGCATGAAATTATGATAATAAAAGAAACATTAGAGAAAAGCACCCTTCCGGTAATGGAGGCATTTTATACATTACAAGGAGAAGGTTCACATAGCGGGCGAGCTGCATATTTTATCAGGCTTGGCGGCTGTGATGTGGGATGTGTATGGTGCGACGTGAAAGATTCGTGGGATGCAGACGCACATCCAAAGGTTTCGCTGGCTAAAATAATTGCTGATGCAGCAGAAAACCCGGCAAGACTTGCGGTAATAACGGGTGGTGAACCTCTAATGTACAACCTCGACGAGTTAACAGCTGGATTAAAAGCAGAAGGTTTTGAAACTAATATAGAGACTTCGGGGGCTCATCCACTGACAGGTCAATGGGATTGGATTTGTTTTTCTCCGAAAAAATTTAAAGAGCCGCTTCCTGAATTATATAAAAAGGCTCACGAGCTGAAGATCATTGTTTTTAACAAATCTGACTTTAAGTTTGCGGAGAAATTTGCGGAATTGGTAAATCCTGAGTGTAAGCTCTATTTACAAACCGAATGGGATAAACAAAAGGAAATGCTTCCATTAATCATTGATTATATAAAAGCAAATCCGAAATGGCGAATTAGTGTTCAAACGCACAAACACCTTAATATTCCTTAATCTTACAATTCTGATTTTATTTCTCTGATATTTTCTAAAAGTGACTCTAAATCAGACACTTTGGTATTTTGATTCATAAGCGAAACGCGTAAATATGTGTCGCCATTTAGTGTTGTAGATACAATATAAAACTCACCTTTTTCTAAAAGTTTACGCCTTATTGTTGCATTTATTTCGTTGCTATTTTCAGTTTTCATTCTGAAACAAACGATATTGGCTTCTGGCTCATGACCCAATTCAAAGTCATTCAATGACTTAATGAGGTTTGCAAATGTTTTTGCTAAGTCGTATAAATAATCAACATGTTCTTCAAAAATAAGATCGCCATGTGCCTTAATCATGCCGTAAACTTTTACAGACATCATTAATTTTGTGCATTCAAATGTTCGTTTTCCTGAATTAAACCAATCTTTCGACAAAGCATTATCCCATAAATATTGAGCTTTTTGATGAAAAGTGGCATAAGCATCAGAGCCTTTCTTAAAAACAACGGCCGTAATAAGTGCCGGAGCTAAAAGCATTTTATGCCAATCGATGATAATGGAATCGGCGAGAGCAACTCCTTTAAGCAAGGATTTATATTTACTAGAAAAAGCTACTGCACCACCATGAGCACCATCTATGTGAAACCACAAATTGTTTTTTTGAGCAAACTCTCCTATTTCTTGAAGATTGTCGTAGCTACCGGTAGAAGTAGAACAAGCACTTCCTATGATAGCGAAAACTCTAAAACCCTTAGCTGTTGCATCCTGATAATACTCCTCAAGTAGCTCAGTTTTTAATTTAAATCTATCATTAACCGGAATTTTTATAATCCCAGATTCTCCCAATCCCATTATTCTTGCCGCTCGGTCTACACAATAATGTGCTTCCTCTGAAACCATAATGGCGAGTTTTTCGGTAGTACCCTCTGACCAAACAGAGCTATATTTTGCTCGAGCAGCTAACAATGCCGTTAGATTTGCAAGGGTGCCTCCAGAAGTTAAAAATCCGTCGCTTTCGTCACCAAAGCCTAATTTTTCAGCTAAATATTTAGACAGCACCCGCTCTAAAGGATTATTTACCAATCCCATTTCATAAACCGCACCACCGTTATTAAGCAAGCCTGTAACTACACCCATCAAGGCAGCCACCGGCGATGGAGCCGAAACCTGATGCCCCATGTATTTGGGATGGTGCAAATGATTGGAACGCTTTATTGTTTCATTTACAAAATCCATTAAGCCGGTTTGGCCTTCGGCAAGGTCATTTTTCCAAAAATCATACGAATCTTCGGGTTCCACATAAGGAATAACCTCAGTAAGAGTGCCGTCTTCAATACTTTTTAGGTAATCTGCCAAGGCATCAATAATCTGGTGGCCTTGGGCTCTAAACTCTTCCGAATCGTAAATATTTTGCATCTATATATTTAAAAATCTTTTGATCTTGTCTTTTAACACTTGGTTGATTTTCTTATATGACTCGTGGGTCCAGCCTGCTATGTGGGGGGTTATTATTACTTTGGGGCTATTTATTAAGTATTCAAAATCAGAAATCTGTGTATCAGTTAATGCATTTATTTTTTCGTTTTCTAAAACGTCTAAAACCGCACCTTTGACTTTTCCTGACTCAATACCGTGTACCAAATCATTCAAAACCAAAAGTTCGCCGCGAGCTACATTGCACACATATATGTCTTTCTGAAATTTATTAAGAAACTCCGCATTAACCATTTTATTTGACTCCGAAGTCAACGGCAAGTGTAAACTGATAATATCTGCCTCCCTAAAGATCTCATCCATTGATGCCTCCGAAAATACGTGATTTCCGAAACCGTACCGATATTTATCATAAGCCAAAATCTTACATCCGAAAGCTGACAATCGCTCAGCAGTAGCCTGTCCATTGTTACCGAAACCTATGATTCCTACAGTTTTACCAAAAAGCTCCTCGCCCCTATTTTCTTCTCTTAACCAAAGCTTATTTTTAACCTCTTGATGCGATTTTTCTATGTTATTAAACAAACAAAGAATCATGCCAATTAAGTGCTCAGCTACCGCTACTCTGTTACCCTCATTGGCAGCAAAAATCTCAATATTCTGAGTTTTACAAGCTTCAATATCTATCAAATCTAAACCTGCACCTGCTCTACCAATAAACCTAAGTTTGGTAGCATGGCTCAAAAAAGACTTGTCTATTTTAAACTTACTTCTAATTATAAGCCCTTCATAATCAGAAACTTTATCTAAAACTTCTGTATATTCTATGTTTGGAAAATAGTCGACATGTAAGCCCAACTCTTCGGGCATTTGCACAATAGATTCATGCATTTCGTCTACAATCAATACTTTCATTTTTTACTTTCTTTTTATTAAAGCCATATAGAATCCATCAAAGCCTTCCACCGCTGGTGTTAGCCTTTGTTCTCTTACAAATTCAAAGTCTGGATTGTTTGAAATAAATTTCTGGACTTGATCTTCATTTTCTTCCGACAATACCGAACATGTGGCATAAACCATCTGTCCACCAGGCTTTAGCATCTTACTGTAATTTTGTAAAATTTCTTGCTGAACCACTTTTATTTCTTCAATAAACTCAGGTTGCAACTTCCATTTGGCGTCAGGATTTCTTTTCAAAACACCCAAGCCCGAACAAGGCACATCTAACAAAAGCCTATCAGCAGAATCATGCAAACGCTTAATCACTTTGGCGTCGATCAAGCGAGTCTCTATAGTATCGGCTCCGTTTCTTTTTGCACGCTTCTTAAGTTCTACAAGTTTATATTCTTCGATATCCATCGCAATGACTTTACCTTTGTTTTGCATGTACGATGCTATTTGTAAGGCTTTTCCGCCAGCACCGGCACAAGCGTCTACCACCCTTTGGCCAGGCGATACTTCTAAAAAGTCAACGATCATCTGACTTCCAGCATCTTGAACTTCAAATAACCCTTTTTTGAATTCTTCTAAACTAAACACATTATGTCTTTTCTCTAAAACCAACGCAGAAGGAACACCCGGTACTTTTTTAGTGTAAACGCCTTGCTTTTTCAATAGGTCGATGAGCTCATCTGCAGAAATCCGAAGTGTGTTTACACGCAAATATACATCTGCTTGCACGTGCATGGCTTCTACTTCTTCGTCCCAATTTATTCTAGTTTCTTTGCTGAGTTTTTCGTCCATCCAGTTTGTAAACGAGTACTTAAGCTTTCTATCTTTTTGGGCATCTTCGTATCGGTTCCAAATCCCGTTTACATCCGTATTTTTTGCAAAATGAAGGTTAGATATATCTTCATTTCTCAATACAAACCACGCCGCAAGAATATCTAAAAAGTGCCTTTCTTCGTTAACTTTTAGGTCGCCTAAGCCAGCACAATATTTTATCAAACGCCAGTTTCTTACAATTTCATAGGTGTTCTCAGCAATAAATGCACGGTCCTTTGCACCCCATTTTGGGTTGGATTTTAACACGCCAGATATAACTTTATCGGCTTTTTTGTTTTCGTTAAAAATCTCTTTGAGGGCTTTTAATACTCCTTCTACTACAGGAAAATACAATTTCCTTGATTCTTGGTTATGACCTTTTTGTTCGTTTTTTTTCATATTTCTTTTCTTAGTACAAATTTAGGAACTTGCATACAGTTATTTGAATGAAATCAGATTTATTCTTTTTTTATTTATTCATCAAAAAAATAAAATATCTATTTTTAATGTAAATTTGTAATTGTCACTAGATATATGCCCCAGTAAAAACCAAAAAAGAGTTATTAATGATTTCAAAAAAAGCAAAATACGCTCTAAAGGCTCTCACCCGATTAGCCTTAAACTTTGAGGAGAAAAAACCGATGCTTATCAGCGAAATAGCTGAGAAAGAGAATATTCCTAAAAAGTTTTTAGAAACGATTTTGCTTGAACTCAGAAATAACGGAATACTACACAGTCAAAAAGGTAAAGGGGGCGGATATTTATTGAGAACCTCCCCTGTAGAGGTTTCATTGGCTAAAGTAATTCGTGTAATAGATGGCCCAATAGCTCCCGTACTATGTGTTTCACTAAATTTTTATGGAAAGTGTGACGATTGCAACAGCGAAGAAAAGTGTAAAATTAGGCCATTTATGGCTAAACTAAGAGATGCCAATCTAGCAGTTTACGAAAACACAACTCTAGCTGACCTTGTTTTAGAAAATCAATTGTAACTTTTTACCAATTATAATATTACTCAACTATTTAAAATTTTAATTTATGGAAAATCTTAGACCTACTTTTTTGACTGTTTTATGTATTTTGACTTTTATTGGTAGCGGTTTTGGTATATATTCTGCCATCAGTAATTATACCCAAGCAGGCATGACTTCAGAACTAACCAAAGATGCAATGGAGCAGTCGAGAGACCAAATAGAAGAGTCAGCAGATGAAAAAAGTGCAGAAATAGTTAATAAAATGTTGGATTCTGTAGAAAGCAATTTAACCGAAGATAAAGTTAGAGATGGAGCCATAGCCTCGGGCATAGCGAATATCTTGACACTAGTAGGTGCTGTTTTAATGTGGGGATTAAACAAAAAAGGCTTTTACCTCTATTTAATCGGAGCATTGGTGAGTGTGATAGCACCTTTATTTATTTATGACGGTATATTAAGTGCCATCGCCTCAGCCGGTATCGGATTTTTTAGCATTATTTTCTGTGTTTTGTACTTTGTTAACTTGAAACACCTCAGATAAAATTTTTATTCTAACCTTATAGACATTTGAGAGCCTATTTAATTATAGGCTTTTTTTATTCTTAAAAATGGAAGAAACCAATACGTTAAGTATTAAAGAAGCTCTAGAAAAAGGCTTTAAATTTAAACCAACCCCTGGACAAGCAAGACTTTTCACGCTAATCGATGATTTTTTGTCGGACGAAGAAGAGCGTACCATATTTTTATTAAAAGGATTTGCTGGAACGGGTAAAACCACCTTCTTGGGCACTTTGCTTAAAACCCTCCCTAAGTTTGGCTGGAAACATCACTTGCTTGCTCCAACCGGTAGAGCGGCTAAAGTAATGTCTACGTATGGAGGCAAAAAAGCACAAACCATCCATAGAAAAATATATAAACAAAAGGAAGACAGTAACTCGGGCAACCTGATTTTTGAACGCCAACCAAACAAAGAAGAAGGAACTGTATATATTGTAGATGAGGCCTCTATGATCGCTGACTCACGAGATTTTGGTAGTAATGGCTTATTAAATGATTTAATAAATTTTGTTTTTGAGGGAGAAGAAAATAAAATAATCTTTATTGGAGACGAAGCCCAGTTGCCTCCCGTTTCTATGAACTTAAGTCCGGCATTAGACCTAGATCACCTTCAAAATCAGTATTATTCTAAAGTTTATACGCTGACGCTTACTGAGGTTATGCGACAAGCACAGGAGTCCGGAATATTGGAGAATGCCACCCAGCTCAGAACACAATTAACCGAAAAAGAACCTAAAATTTCACTTTTAACGAAAGGAAAAAAGGATTTCTTTAGAATGAGTAGCGAAAAAATTGAAGACGGGATACGCTATGCTTACGATAAATACGGGAGAGAAAACACGATAATTATCACGCGATCAAATAAAAATGCGGTCTTGTATAACCGCATGATTCGAAATCAAATTAACTATTCAGAATCTGAAATTGACACCAACGATTTGTTGATGGTCGTTAAAAACAACTATACTATTTTAGGCGAAGAATCTGAAGCGGGATTTATAGCAAATGGTGAATTTGTAGAAGTAAAACGAATAGGCAGAGAAGAAGAAATGCATGGCTTTAGGTTTCTTAATGTAACCCTTCAGCTGGTTGATTACCCCGAAGAACCACCTTTCGAATCGCTCATATTTTTAGATACACTTTATTCAAATGCTCCAAGTTTGAGTCAGGAACAAAATAAGCAATTGTATGATAGCGTTCAGCAAGATTATTATTGGGTAAAGTCAAAACGAGAACGCAAAAAGTTGATGAAAGAGGACAAATACTTGTCTGCCCTACAAGTTAAATTTGCCTATGCCCTCACCTGCCATAAAGCTCAGGGTGGGCAGTGGAATGCCGTTTTTATAGATTCCATCTATTTGCCAACCATGGAAATCGACCAAGATTTAGTAAGATGGCTATATACTGCTATTACTCGTGGGATAAGTGAAGTTTTTTTAATAAATTTCTATCCATTTTTTTTCGAAAATAAATAATACCATGTCAAAAAGCAAACTTACAAAGCACAGTGTATTTTCATCTGCGGGATCGCTAAACTATATTGGAAAAGCAATAACTGTAGATCCTACTATAAATTTAGTGACCTACAATGCTGAAACTTTAGACTCTGTGCCTTGTAGTAAAATAAGCGAACTTCCGGCTGTTTTTTCAGAGGAAATGGTAACTTGGATTGAAGTATCTGGTATTCATAAACCAAAAATGATAGAGAAACTCGGTATCAAATATGATTTTCACCCTCTTATGGTAGAGGATTTATTGAACACCACTCAAAAACCCAAAATTGAATATTTTCCGAAAAACAATCACCTTTTTATTATCCTAAAAGTACCCAACTATAACGAAACTACTAACGAGATTGAAAATGAACATATATGTATAGTTTTGGGGCAAAACTTTGTCATCAGTTTTCAGGAGCAAGACCATGTGGATGTTTTTTCTACAATTATTACGCGTCTAAACCGAGTAAATAGCAAAACCAAGGCTAGAGATTCGGATTATCTTTTTTATTCACTTATAGATATTGTGGTTGATAATTATTTCCAAGTAATAGATATCATTGAAGAAAAAGTGATGACACTTGAAAGAGAAATACTTAAAGAGGCTAAAAACATACATCAAAATAAAATCTTTTATTTAAAAAGAGAGCTTGCCTTTATTAGAAAGACCCTCAATCCCTTTAGGGACATTATTCAGAGTATATTGCGAGAAGACTACAACTATGTTTCGCAAGAAGTAAAAGTTTATTTTAGAGATGTTTTGGATCATGTTTTTGAAAACATCGACGCTACAGATACGCTTAGGGAAGACATTGAAAACCTGATGGTTAACTATCACTCACAGTTGAGTAACCGTATGAACGCAGTAATGAAAACCCTGACTGTTTTTACGGCTATTTTTATGCCACTGACATTTATTGTAGGTGTGTATGGCATGAATTTCGAAAACATGCCCGAATTACACAACCCCCACGGATATTTTGTCACCTTGGGGGTTATGTTTGTTTTGTGTATTACACTATGGGTTTATTTCAAATGGAAAAAATACATTTAACCCGTTAATCTCTGTTGCTCTTCGGCTACTCTCAGGATAAACTGCTATTCAAATTAAATTTAAGTGTCTGATTTATTGCAATTTAAGCCCTCAAAAGGAAGCTCTAATACATAAAACGGGTTTAAGCTTTTAACTCAGCCGTAAATCCCACTCTTTTAAGTTTTTGTATTACTTCGTCTGCAGTTACTTCTGTGGTTGCTACGGTTAAAATTTTATCTGGATTTGCAGTGTCTACCTCCCATTTTCCTTCTCCCACGAGTGTATCCATTGTTTTTTTAACAGATGCAATACACGACCCACAATTAATATTAGATTTAAACTCCATGATTATATTTTTTTAATTTTTAACAAAAGACTATTTCCTACTACACTTATTGAGCTAAACGCCATAGCAGCACTTGCTACCATTGGGTTCATCAAAAAGCCAGTAGAATTATATAACAAACCTGCGGCAATCGGAATTCCGATTACATTATAAATAAACGCCCAAAACAAATTCTCATTGATGGTTCTCGTTGTAGCTTTTGACAAAGTAATGGCTCTTTTTACCCTTCCCAAATCATTTCCCAAAATTGTAATATCCGCCAACTCTATTGCTACGTCAGCACCCTCGCTCATTGCTATCGAAACATCTGCCGCTGTAAATGCCAAAGTGTCGTTTATGCCATCACCCGACATGCCTACTTTTGCTCCTTTTTCTTTTAGCTTTTCTATATAAACAGCTTTGCTTTCAGGGAGCATCCCACCTTGATAATCCTCAATACCAAGCTCTAGAGCCAATTGTTTAACTGCTTTTTCATTATCTCCGGAAAGTAAATGTAAGTTTAAATGTTGCTCTTTTAACTCGTCCAAATGTGCTTTTACATTGCTTTTTAATTTATCTCCTAGTGAAAATAATGCAATTGTATTTTTATCATTTGCAAAAAATACCGTAGAATTCCCTTTTGACAACATATGTTCATATGCTTGTTGTACATCGCTATTTATTTCAATTTTATTTTCTATTAAAAGACTATTATTACCCAAAAAGTAGATTTGGTTATTGATAACAGCTTTTAAGCCTTTACCCGAAATATTCTCAATAGAAACATTTTTAACACTATTTTCTTCTGACAAAAAAACTGAAATAGCCTTTGAAAGTGGATGTGTAGATCCATTTACAATCGCACATAGAATAGATTTATTCCCCTCGTTTTCTTCTTTCCAAAATGTATCCATAACTTTAGGCTTACCTTCGGTCAAAGTACCCGTTTTATCAAAAACTAGGTCAGTAAGTTCACCCGCACGTTCTAAAGCATCGGCATTTTTAATCAATATTCCTGCCTGAGCACCTTTGCCTATTCCTACCATTAAGGCAGTTGGTGTAGCCAAACCCATAGCACAAGGACAAGCAACCACCAAAACCGTAATGAAACTCAGAAAAGCCATTTGAGAATTATCAAATGTAAACCTCCATATCAAAAAACTCAAAATAGCTACTCCGATCACAATTGGCACAAAAATACTTGAGATCTTATCTACCTTATTTTGTATTTGAGCTTTGCTTGAAAGTGCATCTTCTACTTTTTTTATAATGCTAGAAAGAAAAGTATTGTCGTGGTTTTTAGAAACCAAAACCTGTAGTAAGCCATCTTGGTTTACTGTTCCTGCAAATACGGAATCATTCAAAGTCTTGGTTTTAGGCAGTGGTTCTCCGTTAAGAAAACTCTCGTCTACACTTGAAGTACCGTGAATTATTTCTCCATCCAAGGGAATTTTCTCACCTGGCTTTATGAGGATTACCTCCCCAACGTTTACGTTTTCCACTGGAGTTAGAGTTTCTTTTTTTTCTTTGATTACAAAGACACTTTTAGCGGTCAAATCCATTAACTTTTTAATAGCATCCGAAGCCCGATACTTAGCTGAGTCTTCAAAATATTTCCCTAATAATATAAAGAAAACTACCAAACCAGCCGACTCAAAATAGATTTGGGCATGATTGCCATGTGAATGAAACACATGGGGAAACAAAATATTAACTACGCTAAAAACATAAGCAAAACCTGTGGATAGTGCCACCAATGTGTCCATATTGGCGTTTTTTTGCTTGAGTTGTTGCCACGCTCCTACGAAAAACTGCGACCCGAAATATAATAACAAAGGCGTACTCAGCGCCCACATGATATAATCAACATAAGGCACATTCATGAAAAACATACCCAAAACAAATAGTGGCACAGCCAATGCTCCAGCCCAAATCAAGTTAGTTTTTTGTTTTTTGAGCTGCTCCCTTTTCTTTTTATCAAAATCAAATGACTTGTCAATAACCAAGTCAAATCCAATTTCATTTAGCTTTTCTTTAAATATTTTGGGAGAAGTTAAACTCGGAAGATATTCTACAATTGCAGATTGTGTGGCATAATTAGCATCAGAAAATAAGACACCATCGGTATATTTTAAAACTGTAGACGCACTAACAGCACATGATGCACACGAAAAATTGAGTACTTTAAACTTAGATTTAACGGTATCAAACGCTATACCTTGGTTTTTTAATTCAGAAATGACTTCTGGTAATATCTCAGAAAGGTCATCAGAATCAATTACGAAACCATGTTTTGAAAATTGTACTTTACTTTTTTCAAATAAAGGAATTTCAGACAACAGTTCTATTTTATTTTCAGATATAGGTGACTCGAAAGAAATATGATATTGTGCCATAGCTTATAAAATAATAGTGCACAAAGGTAGGTTGAATATGAAATTTTACCTTATAAAAAACTCGATATTACTTATATTATTCACACGTTATAAGTCCTTTTGCGAGCAAATATGGCAAAACTATGTAGAGGGAAATACCCTTTATTAGGAAAAAGAAAAAACCAGCCCATCCTAACTTTTTGATGTAGTTTAGTATTTTCTCTTTTCTGGTCATTTAACTTAAAAGTGTTTGTTTACCTTTAAACCAAATCAAATTAAAAAGAGTTTTTAGATATTTGCTTTTTTCGGTATTGCTTAAGCAAAAGTCCATTAAGATACCGCGATATCACGGCCGAACCTGAGCCTAAAATAGCCCCAGCCAAAACATCAGAAGGGTAATGTGCACCTAAATGCAAACGCGAATACCCCACACCCACTGCATAAACTGCCGCAGGAGCAATCACTTGCCATTTTGGATAACTTAAAGATATAGATGTGGCTGCAGAAAAAGCCAATGAAGTTGAACCAGAAGGAAACGACGAACCAAGTTTGGTTTCGTAATGCTCAATTTCAGGATATGTTTGATAGGGCCTATTCCTATTCACTGATTTTTTTACAATATATCCGAGCGAATATGTTCCAAGCGTAGCCACAGCGGCATTCACACCCTGTTTTTTGAGATATGCATCGTTTTTGTAAAACCCAACGCCTAACAAGACTAAAGGTTCGCCAATGGCAACAAAATCAGAGGTATTAGACAGAAACTGAAAACTTTTATCGAGATTTTCGTTTCTGTGTGTGTTAATATATTTTAGGAAATTAATATCTGCATTTTTTAATTGACAATTTCCAGGGAATGCAAAGCAAATAAAAAATACAGATATAAAAAGACGCTTCATTCTTTTTAGTTTAAAAAACCTTCAGTTCGCATTGCAGCAATTAGTTTCTCTTTTAGTACAGGAGTACCCTTTACTAAAGGAAGCCTTACTCTTCCGTCGCTAATTCCTCTAATTTCACACACCATTTTAATACCTACAGGATTAGACTCGACATATAATAGATTGTCAAAATCTAAAAATCTATATTGAAGTTTGGCCGCTTTTTTAAAATCTCCGTTTAGTGCAGCCCATGTCATTTCACCAAACTCTTTTGGAAAGCCATTGGCAATTACCGAAATCACCCCTTGATATCCAACACTTACTTGCGGAGTTACAAGATTATCATCTCCAGAAAGCAATAAAAAGTCTTTCGGTGCTTTTTTGGCTAATTCCATGGCTTGCTCAAGACTACTCGTGGCGTCCTTAAGCCCCATAATATTAGGATGTTTGGCAAGTTCTAATACCGAAGAAACGGCAATAGATGAAACGGTTCTTCCTGGTACATTATAAAGCATAACCGGAACAGGACACGCATTAGCAATAGCCGTAAAATGAGCGATAATACCCGCTTGAGATGGCTTTACATAATATGGACAAACCGAAAGCAAAGCATCTACTCCTTCGAAATCCGTATTGGCTATTCTTTCTAAAACATCTTCGGTATTGTTTCCACCTATACCAAACACTATTGGAAGGTTCTTAGAGTTATTCTTTTTACAAAAATCTAAAATAGCAGTCTTCTCTTCTAGTGAAGTAGTTGCAGATTCACCAGTAGTGCCATTCACTACCAAATAATCAGTTCCATTTTCTGATACGAAATCTATAAGTTTTTTTAAACCCTCAAAATCTACTTTGTTATCAGATGTAAAAGGCGTAATTAACGCTACTCCAACTCCCCTAAGACGATGTTCCATGTATTGATTTTAAAATTGAAGGGCAAATTTAAGAAAAATGAGCCAAATTTATTTAATTCTTTCACAACTTAAATTTTCAAAGTAAAAGTTTCATTATTCTGGTTTCACATTTTCAAAATTCACACTTACTTTTTTTGGCAGAGATTTATGCAAACCTAATGTTTTTACTGACAAAAACTGACACCAAATTTCACTAATAAAACACCCTTTGTCAGGCAAACATGAAAAAATGTCAGTAAATGAATGCTTTTAGCTATTTGGCAAAAATCTTGTTCATTAGGGTTTCAGTTAATTAATTAAACTTTTAAAATTTAAATATCATTATGTCAGTAAACGTAAAACCTTTAGCAGACAGAGTTTTAGTGGAGGCAGCTCCAGCTGAAGAAAAAACTGCTTTTGGAATCATAATTCCAGATACCGCAAAAGAAAAACCTCAGAAAGGAACTGTAGTAGCAGTAGGACCTGGTAAAAAAGATGAGCCTATGACACTTAAAGTAGGTGATTCAGTTTTGTATGGCAAATATTCGGGTACTGAGCTTTCAGTAGAAGGAAAAGAATATTTGATCATGAGAGAGTCTGATATCTACGCAATTGTGTAAGGTTCTTTTTTAAGACAGATTTTAAATTTAAAAAACATTAAAAAAAATGGCAAAACAGATTATTTTTGATACCGACGCTAGAGACAAACTAAAAAGAGGTATCGACACTTTAGCAAATGCTGTAAAAGTAACTTTAGGACCAAAAGGTCGTAACGTAATCATCGATAAAAAATTCGGTTCACCTTCTATCACTAAAGATGGTGTTTCTGTAGCAAAAGAAATCGAATTAGCTGACGCCGTAGAAAATATGGGTGCTCAGTTGGTTAAAGAAGTAGCTTCTAAAACTGCTGATCAAGCAGGTGACGGTACTACTACTGCAACTGTATTGGCTCAGGCTATCTATACTATCGGTGCTAAAAACGTAGCTGCAGGTGCTAACCCAATGGACCTTAAAAGAGGTATTGACAAGGCAGTTTCGGCTGTTGTGAAAGAACTTCACGCTCAATCAAAGTCTATCACTACTTCTAAAGAAATCACGCAGGTGGCTTCTATCTCGGCAAACAACGACCACGAAATCGGTCAAATGATAGCTGACGCAATGGATAAAGTAGGTAAAGAAGGTGTTATCACAGTAGAAGAAGCTCGTGGTACTGAAACTGAAGTTAAGACTGTAGAAGGTATGCAGTTTGACAGAGGTTACCTTTCTCCATATTTTGTAACTAACATGGAAAAAATGGAAGCTGATTTAGAGCGTCCGTTTATTTTGATTTCAGAGAAGAAAGTTTCTTCAATGAAAGAGTTACTTCCTGTTTTAGAGCAAGTAGCTCAAACGGGGCGTCCTTTGATGATCATCGCTGAAGATGTAGACGGTGAGGCTTTAGCTACCTTGGTAGTTAACAAAATCAGAGGTGCTCTGAAAGTATGTGCGGTTAAAGCTCCAGGTTTTGGAGACCGTCGTAAAGCTATGCTTGAAGACATCGCGGTACTTACAGGTGGTACAGTTATTTCAGAAGAAAGAGGATTTAAACTTGAGAACGTAGAAATCACAATGTTAGGTCAGTGTGAGAAAGCTTTGGTAGACAAAGACAACACTACGATTATCAACGGTGAAGGTTCTGACGAAGAAATAAAAGGAAGAGTAAGCCAAATCAAATCTCAGATTGAAGCTACTACTTCTGATTACGACAGAGAAAAACTTCAAGAGCGTTTAGCTAAACTTTCTGGTGGTGTGGCTATCATTTATATTGGTGCTGCTACAGAAGTAGAAATGAAAGAGAAAAAAGACAGAGTTGACGATGCACTTCACGCAACTCGTGCTGCAGTTGAAGAAGGTATTGTAGCTGGTGGTGGTGTAGCCCTTATCAGAGCTCAGTCAGTTCTTGAATCTTTAGAAGTTCACAACGCAGATGAGAAAACTGGTGTTGCTATCATCAGAAATGCAATCGAGGCTCCATTGAGAACTATCGTTGCTAACGCTGGTGGCGAAGGTTCAGTAGTGGTTCAAGAAGTAAAAGGTGGCAAAGGAGCTTATGGCTACAATGCCCGTGATAACAGATATGAAGATATGATTGCAGCGGGTATTATTGACCCTACTAAAGTTACGCGTTTAGCTTTAGAAAACGCGGCATCTATCGCTGGTTTATTATTAACTACTGAAGCTGTAGTTTCTGATATTCCAGAAGAAAAAGGTGACGCTCCTCACATGCATGGAGGCGGCGGCGGAATGGGTGGAATGATGTAATTTTATACCGCTTAATATTCGAAAGAGCTCAAGTTTTTTACTTGAGCTCTTTTTTTTAGCACAATTTTTGCAGAATAAATATTACTCATAACAAAATACAATGCCAAAAATCGCAATTCTGTTAATTCTTTTACTTTTTTTAGGATGTGAATCCAAAAAAGACCTAAGCTTAGGTATAGAGGGCTACGTACCACCCAAAACATCGTGTAAGATTATTCAAAATGCAAGATCGGATGGGCAAAACTATATCTACACATTCTTACCCACTGGTTTACAAAACATTCAAGGGTTTAATGACTTTGATACCTTTCAGTATGAAAATGGTAAAATAGTTAGTGCTTTTCATGCTAGTAATAAAAATGCCATGATTTATTTTGGATACGACTCAAAAGGGCTTTTAAGCAAAATAACTTTTGAAGGAAAAGATAGTCAAGGTCGTTTTTTTAGTTACCCAACCACTATTACAAGAAACAACATTGATAAAATTGATAAATTAATTTTGACTTGGCCCACTTTTGATGGTAAGGTAGAGACCAAATTTACCTATGACATAAATGGAAACATTAGAACCATTTCGGCTTTTTTAGATTACGAATGGAAAACCATATTAGAAAACACCGAATATGACGATAAAACTTCTCCCTACAAAAATCAAGATTTAGGTCAAATATTAAGCTATTATATGATTTATTCAATCCTTTCGGGAGGGAACAATTTCACCTATTATATTAATACCAATAACGTAAAAGCCTCTACAGTATACGAGGGTACAAAGAAAATTACGTACGCATTTGACTATGTATATAACACGAACGGTTACCCAACCGAAATGTCGTACACAAAGACCACAAATAATCGCCCTACCCAGTTTTATGAAAAATTTTCTTATGATTGTGACAAGTAAAAACATCAAAATAAGCCACTTAGTTTTTTAATATATTTTATTTAGAAAAGAATTTATTTTCAATGAATAATTATTTCTAACTTTGTATCCCGTAATCAATATTTAAAGACAATGTCGTTGAGCGGGAAGCAAAAGAAAACTAAATACATTTTTGTTACAGGAGGAGTAACATCATCATTAGGCAAAGGCATTATTGCCTCATCATTAGCCAAACTACTGCAGTCTAGAGGCTTATCAGTCACAATTCAAAAATTAGACCCTTATCTAAACGTTGACCCAGGCACACTTAACCCATACGAGCATGGAGAGTGTTACGTAACCGACGATGGAGCAGAAACAGACCTAGACTTAGGTCACTATGAGCGTTTTTTAAATGTTCAAACTTCCCAAGCAAATAACGTAACTACTGGTAGAATTTACTATAACGTACTCAACAAAGAGCGTCGTGGTGATTTCTTAGGTAAAACAGTTCAAGTGATTCCTCACATCACTGACGAAATCAAAAGACATATCTTACTTCTGGGCTCAACTGGCAAATATGACATCATCATTACCGAAATCGGTGGTTGTGTTGGAGATATTGAATCTCTTCCTTTTTTGGAGGCTGTTAGACAGCTCAAATGGGAGTTGGGAGACAACAACATGCTAACAATCCACCTAACACTTATTCCTTATCTAAAGTCAGCTGAGGAGCTTAAAACTAAGCCTACGCAACACTCTGTGAAGCAGCTGCAAGAGTCAGGACTTCAACCAGATATTTTGGTTTGTAGAACTGAGCATCATTTACCTCAAGATATCCGTAAAAAAATCGCACTGTTCTGTAACGTAGATACCAAGTCTGTTATAGAAGCTATAGATGCTAAGACCATTTATGATGTGCCTATTTTAATGAGAAAAGAAAAACTTGATCAGCGAGTGTTGTATATGCTAGACATATACAACGACAAAGACTCTGACATGAGCAAGTGGGAGGATTTCTTGAAAAGACACAAAAACCCAGAGCATACAGTTAAAATTGGTTTAATAGGAAAGTATGTAGAGCTTAAAGACGCATATAAATCTATAATAGAATCGTTTATTCATGCTGGTGCCGAAAATAAATGTAAAGTTGAGTTAGTTTGGATACATTCGGAATCGCTTGATGCTGAAAAAGTCGAAGAAAGTTTATCCGGATTACATGGAGTTTTGGTGGCTCCAGGTTTTGGCGAAAGAGGAATAGAAGGTAAAATAGCGGCCGTAAAATACGTAAGAGAAAATAATATTCCGTTTTTTGGAATTTGTCTTGGAATGCAAATGGCAGTTATTGAATTTGCAAGAAACGTAATCGGCTGGCCAAGTGCCCACTCTACCGAAATGGAAAAAACCACGGAGTATCCGGTTATTGACCTTATGGCTGACCAGCAAAACGTAGAAAACAAAGGTGGAACCATGCGTTTGGGTGCTTATAACTGTAAACTTGCTGAAAAATCATTGGCCAAGAAAATTTACGGTAAATCTAAAATATCGGAGCGTCACCGTCACAGATGGGAGTTTAACAACAAGTTTAGAAAAGATTACGAAACTAACGGAATGACTATCGGGGGCACAAACCCAGAAAATGATTTAGTTGAAATAATAGAAATAGATTCTCATCCTTTTTTTATAGGGGTGCAGTTTCACCCTGAGCTAAAAAGTACGGTAATGCAGCCGCATCCTATTTTTATTAGCTTTGTAAAAGCAGCTATGGACTATTCAAAAAAATAATATGATGAACTTTAAGAGGTTATTAATTACAGAAAATTTAGACGGAACATTTACGAATCAAATCGTAGAAAGTACAACTGAGGATTTGCCAACTAATGACCTCTTAATTAAAGTTCATTACTCCTCGCTAAACTTTAAAGACGCACTATCTGCTACAGGCAACAAAGGCGTTACTAGAACTTACCCACACACTCCTGGCATAGATGCCGCTGGAGAAATCATAAGTTCAAATAGCTCAGAATTTAAACCCGGCGACAAAGTGATAGTTACCGGACATGACTTGGGCATGAATACCTCTGGAGGTTTTTCAGAATACATTTCTGTACCCGCCCATTGGGCTATTCCATTACCAGATGGACTCTCGCTTCACGAAAGCATGATAATAGGCACAGCAGGCCTGACAGCAGCCATGTGCATTGATAAGCTGCAAACCATCGGTGTAAAATCAGGGAAAGTAATAGTAAGTGGTGCTACCGGCGGAGTGGGAAGTATGGCCATAATGATGTTAAATCGTTTGGGATATGAACCCATTGCGTTTTCGAGAAAAGAAAGTTCGGTAGAATGGCTAAAAGAACTAGGGGCTACTGAGGTTATTCACAGCATGGCGGTAAACGAAAAAGTATTGTTAAAACCACTTTTTAGTGGGGGTATAGACACAGTAGGTGGAAATATTTTAAGTAACATCATCAAACAAATATTACCAAATGGTGGAGTTGCTAGTTGCGGAATGGCCCTATCTCCTAATTTCGATATAACAGTTTTTCCTTTTATTTTGAGAGGGATTAGTTTATTAGGTGTAGATTCAGCCGAAGCAACTGATAGTTGGAAAGCCAACCTTTGGTCTAAATTAGCAAATGAATGGAAACCGGAAAAACTTTCAGAAATTACAAAAACGGTTAGTTTAGAAGAACTGTGGCCAGAAATAGAAAAAATAAAAGCGGGTAAGCAACTTGGCCGAGTGGTGGTCAAACTAACTTAATTTACAAAAAAAATCTCTTTACTCTTATTGTTTTGATGCGAAAGCGTCCATTGATTGGTTAAAGTAGTTTCTATCATAGAACTTCCTGTTTTTCTGTAGACAGAAATTTGAAGACCCAATTTATCCCAAAATATTGCTTCCAGTTCGGTTACTTTCATATCGCCTGAAATCTTAAACCCTTCAGGTTTTCTTTTAGTAGAAATCTCAAAAAGCTTAAAATCTCTGTAGTCATGGCTATAGTCCACTCCTTTTTTAGACACTTCTATTTTTAAATAAGGAAACACCTCGGAAAACTCTCTCAAAAAGTTCGAAATCCGAATATCCTTATCTATTATTATTTCAGTTTTAACTATCATGTTCTCTATTAATAAGTCTCAAAATTGAACATTTTAGCTGTTTCTAACTATGACCTTCATCATCCAAGAAAAAAATAAACTGTTTTTAGTTTTAGATTCATACTTGTGATTCTGACTTTTATCATATTTTTGAATATTATTTTAAGATAATTTGCCATGAAGAATTATACAGACATTGATGAATATAAAAAAATATTAGTGGACAAAGACATTATTAACCAATTTGAAGCCATATTTAAATATGCAAATGAGGCCATCATTATTACAGACAACAGCAGTGTAATTCAAAAAATAAATCCTGCTGGCATAAAAATGTTTGGATATAATGAATATCAAGAAATAGAAAACCACCCCATAGAAGTACTAATTCCAAAAAGATATCATACCTCACATATTGGGCACAGAGAAAAATACCAAGAACACCCAAAAGCAAGAAGCATGGGTGTTAATTATGAGCTTTTTGGACAAAAAAAAGATGGTACCGAATTTCCGGTAGAAGTAAGTTTAAGTCCATTTAAAAATGAAAATGGAAGCTTTGTAGTATGCTTTGTGATAGACATAACGAATAGAAAAAAAGCGGAAGAGACAGAAAAAAATTATAGACACGAACTAGAAAAAGAGGTAGAAGAACGAACGCTAATTTTAAAAGAAGCTATACAGAAGTTAGAAAAAACCAAAGTGGAGTTGGACCAATCTCTTAAAAGAGAACAAGAGCTAAATTCCATGAAAACGAGGTTTATTTCTATAGCCTCTCATGAGTTCCGAACACCATTATCCACTGTACTGTCTTCATTATCATTGGTTGAAAAATATGGGAATCTAAATGAAACTGAAAAACGAGCCAAACATATAGACCGAATAAAAAAATCGATTCGAAACCTGACAGATATTTTAAATGACATATTGTCAGTAAACCGAATTGAGGAAGGTGCAGTAGTGGTAAACTTAGATAGTTTTAACCTAAAATATTTTGTAGAAGAACTTGTAAGCGAGCTAAATGGCATTTTGAAGTCAGGTCAACAAATATTACTCAAAGGGTTTGAGGACTTAAAATCAAATATTAATCAAGACCCGAAACTTGTAAGGCATATTCTTATAAATTTGCTCTCTAATGCAATCAAGTTTTCGCCAGAAGATAAAAATATCATAATTAAAGCAAGTAATTTTGAAAATGATGTGACTATCGAGATAATCGACCAAGGAATTGGAATTCCAGAAGAAGATCAAAAGAAACTTTTCACAAGGTTTTTTAGATGTACTAATGCTGAAAATATTCAAGGTACCGGTTTGGGTTTAAGTATAGTTTATCAATATTTGATTTTGCTTAAAGGAAAAATCAATTACACCAGTGAAGTAAAAAAAGGAAGTACATTTAAGGTGACGCTTCCAAAAAATAATTGAAAATGAAAAAAATACTTTTAATAGAAGACAATAGCGATATCAGAGAAAACACTACTGAAATATTAGAACTTGACGGTTACGAGGTTTTAACTGCTGAAAACGGCAAGATAGGTGTAGAAATGGCAACAAAACATAAGCCAGACCTCATAATTTGTGATATCATGATGCCGGTTTTAGATGGTTACGGGGTTCTCCATTTACTTTCGAAAAACCCAGAAACCGAGAATATTCCGTTTATATTTTTGACAGCAAAAGCAGACAGGAGCGATTTTAGAAAAGGCATGGAAATGGGGGCTGACGATTATATTACCAAGCCTTTTGATGACTTAGATTTACTAAATGCAATAGAAAGTAGATTTAAAAAAATAGAACTTTTAAAGAAAAAATATACTAAAAACATCGACGGACTTGATAATCTGGTTAGAGATGTTGGTGGCGACGAAGAGTTAAAACGACTAACCGAAAACAGAGAAAAAAGAGTTTATAAAAAGAAAACTGAGATTTTCAGAGAAGGAGATTTTCCGCTGTATTTATTTTACATCCAAAAAGGAAAAATAAAAACCTACAAAACTAACGAGGATGGCAAAGAGCTGATTATCAATCTTTATGGCGAAGGTGAATTTTTCGGTTATGTAAACCTAATGCAAAACCAAGGATATGTAGAGTCTGCGGCTTCTTTGGAAGACACCGAACTTATCCTAATTCCCAAATCTGACTTTTTTAAACTTTTACATCAAAACAGACAAGTATCTCAGATGTTTATTAAGATGCTATCTGAAAATATCAAAGAAAACGAAGACCAATTGCTAAAATTGGCCTACAATTCGGTTAGAAAAAGAGTTTCTGAGTGCCTACTTAAGTTTTTTGCTAGTGACGAAAACCCGGAATCGGCATTGAAAGTTAGCAGAGAAGATCTTTCTAATATGGCTGGAACATCAATAGAAACTGCGATAAGAACCTTGTCTGACTTTAAAGACGAAAAATTAATTGAGATTTCTTCAGGAAAAATAAAAATATTGGACCACAAAAAATTAAGTAGTCTTAAAAATTAAATGCGTTAGTTCCATAAAATCTTTATAATCTAAATTTTCAGCCCTTTTGTCTAAAAACGGATGAGTAAAATCAATCCCTAAAGGCTTAAGGGCATTTGAAAGTTTTTTACGTCTTTGATTAAATGCAGTTTTCACTACAGTTTTAAATTTCTTTGGGTCGCAGTTAAGACTTTTATCCGGATTCCTCACCAATCTAATTACTCCTGAGTCTACTTTCGGAGGTGGATCAAATGCCCCTGGAAGCACAGTAAAGCTATATTCGATATCGTAATAAGCCTGAAGTAATACACTTAATATACCGTAATCTTTGTTGCCCGGCTTTGAAGCCAACCTCACTCCTACTTCTTTTTGAACCATGCCAACCACCTCTCTAACCTGGTCTTTGTAATCCAAAACTCTGAAAAATATTTGAGAAGAAATATTATACGGGAAATTCCCGATTATGTCAAAAGTGTCATTTTCCGTTAATTCGAGTTTTTTCAAAACATCAAATTTCAAAAAGTCATCTGAAATAATATTGTCTTTTAATGTAGGAAAATGCTCTTTCAAATAAGCCACTGATTCCAAATCAATTTCTACTACTGAAAGGTCAATATCATCCCTTTCAATCAAATACTGCGTTAAAACTCCCATTCCAGGCCCAATCTCAAGTAACTTGGTGGTTTTTTGTTCATTTTTATACAAATCTACAATTCGTTTAGCGGCATCGAGATCTTTTAAAAAATGTTGTCCGAGATGTTTTTTGGCTCTTACTTTTTGCAAAACAATAAATTTTCTATTTCAAATATATTTTCAATGCCAAAATTACACATTTATTAGTTAGTTTTAGACATAATTTAGATACAATACTATCATTATGGGTTCTCCGAAAAAACAAGATACAAATACCTCACAAGCCGAAATTTTTGATTTGCTACAAGATTTTGTAGATAATACCGCCGAAATAATCCTGATGCTATCTACTGAAGGCGAATTCAAATTTGTCAATAATGCTTTTTTAGAACTTTCGGGATATAGCAGAGGAGAACTAAAGCAAATTACCATACATGATATTTTGCATCCACAACATAAAGACAAAATAGAAGAGCAACTTAACCTTTTAAAAACGGGTGCTCCCATTTCAGAATTCCTTCTGGTAATTAGAACCAAAGACAGAAAAAAAATATACTTGTCCGGAGATATTAATTGCCGTTTTGTAAAAGAAAAACCAGAGTCTTTTAGGTGTATATTAAGAGATATTACCTTACGCAGAAGAGCAGAATCAGCTCAAAACCTATATTATTCAATAGCCCAAAGTAACCTGAACACCAAAAACATTACGGAGTTTTTAACGCAGGTTCATCAAAATCTTCAGAAAAATATTTATGCCAACAATTTCTTTGTGGCAGTATTTGAAAGAGAAGAAAACTCCATCTATTTCCCGTATCATGTAGATGAATATTTTGAAAAAGACCAAAACTACCTTAAAAGAAAGCTTGGGAATGGATTAATTGAGTATTCGATGGTGCAGAACAAACCGATGATTTTGCATAAAGAAGACCTTGAAAAACTTATAGAAACAGAAAAACTCTTTATTTATGAGTCTGTACTTCCCGCTATTCAGATTTTGGTCCCACTCAAAATAAATGAAAAAACCATAGGGGTAATCGGAATAAAATCATATTCTGACGAAAATAAATTTACAAGTAGAGATTCTGAATTGTTGGAGTTCGTTTCTGGCCAAATTGCAATTGCAATGGAACGCAAGAAGTCGGAGGAATCTTTGGTTTTACAGACTGCCCGACTTAATGCGATTTTCGATAGCAGTACGCACTATATATGGACAGTAAACCAAAAACGCCATCTGAGTTCTTTAAACAAAAATTATTATAATTTAATACATCAAAACTTAGGTGTGGCTCCGGAGATAGGCTCAAGTCTTGAAAAATTGGGCTGGAAATTAATTGCTCCTGAAGACAAACCTTCGCTTCGTGAGCACTATAATTTAGCATTTCAAGGAATTCCTCAGTATTTTGAAATGCATTGGGGAGCTCTAGACGGTGGTGATAATTGGTTTGAATTCTATTTAAATCCGATATTAACCTCTGAAAATCAAGAAATTGAAGAAGTATCTGGAATAGCCAGAAATATTACAGAGAAAAAACACGCCTTGATTAATCTTCAAAAGAGCGAAGAGAAATTCAGAAATACCATTGAATCATTTATAGATATTTACTACCGAACTGATTTGGCCGGAAATGTAACCATGATTTCGCCCTCAGTTTTAACACATACAGGATACACAGTTCAAGAAGTCATCCACCAAAAAGTAGATAAGTTTTTCGAAAACGCTATTGATTCATCTCAAGACATAAAAGGTCTACTCAAAATGGGAAGTATTACTAATTTTGAAGTAAACGTAAAACGTAAAGACGACACGCTTAGACAGTTTATGCTTAACATCAGGATGATAAAAGACGCCAAAGGTATACCGATGGAAGTAGAAGGTGTAGCAAGAGATATCACAGAACTAAAAAGAGGTGCTGAAGAGTTAAAAAAGGCAAAAGAGGAAGCCGAATACTCGCTTAAGGTGAAGGAGCAGTTTTTGGCAAATATGAGTCACGAAATCAGAACTCCTATGAACGGTATTATAGGAATGATAGATGTTTTGATTGAAACTCCCCTTGAAAAAAGCCAAAAAGACTATGTTCAAACCATCAAAAAATCTTCTGAAACCCTTCTTACAATTCTGAATGACATTCTGGATTTATCGAAAATAGAAGCTGGGAAAATGGAGCTGTGCATGGTGCCTTTTGCTCTTGAAGAGACAATCAACAATTTAATTGCACTTTTTAAACAAAGAGCTATTGAAAAAAACAATACCATTAGGTTTACTTTAGACGAAAACACACCTAGGTTTATCATTGGTGACCAAGTTAGACTATTACAAATACTATCTAACCTAACGTCAAACGCTCTGAAGTTTACTACAAATGGTCAAATCGACATAAGAATAACGGCCAAAGAAGTTTGGAATGAAAACTATGAAATTAAATTTGAAATCATAGATTCAGGAATTGGTATCTCGCCCGAAAATCAAGAAAAACTATTCAATTCTTTCCAACAGTTAGATATTTCTACCAAAAAACAATTTGGCGGAACTGGCCTAGGGCTAGTTATTTCGAAAGAATTAAGTAGACAAATGGGCGGCGAAATTGGGCTTATTTCTAAGCAAGGCGAAGGAAGTAACTTTTGGTTTACAATAACAAGTAAAAAAACTAACCCCGAGCAAGTAATTAGTCACGAAAAGGTCCATGAAGAAATTACTTTATTAAATTATTTTAAAGATTTTTCGCCAAAAATATTATTGGTAGACGACAATTCTGTGAATCGTAAAGTAGCCACTGAGATCCTTAAAAAAGCAAATTGTGAAATAATTTCAGCCGAAAGCGGCATGGAAGCCATTGAAATTTATCAAGAGATTCAAGACTTTGACATGATATTGATGGATATCCAAATGCCCGAAATGGATGGAATAGAAACCACTCAAAGGCTTAAAAAAGAATTTGGCGACACATTGCCAACTGTAGTTGCTATGACTGCTTATTCAATGCAAAATGATAGAGAAAACTTCCTTTCAAAAGGCCTTGATGACTATGTTTCCAAACCTATTAGAGCGAATATTTTAATCAAAAAAGTTGAAGAAATATATTTAGGCAAAAATAACAGGACATTAAAAAAGGCAGAAGAAAAAGAAGTGATTGAAAGTGTACAGCATATTGGTACCGCTGCCTATCAAATTCCTGCTGACATACCGATGTTTGATATGGAAGTAATCAATAGCCTAAAAGAAATGGTGGGTAGAGACATGGTGATTTCGATTTTTGAAGATTTCGAAAAAGAAGCCACCGAGCAAATTGAAAACACAATAGAGGCTTACAAACAAAATGATGTAATTACTATTCAGAAAGAACTACATACTTTAAAAGGTAATTCGGGTACTATTGGCCTGATGAAAATTCATGAAGTTACCAAAGATATAGAAGTACCAGCAAAAACTGGAAACCTAGAAGGCTTTGAAGAAAAAGCAGAAATACTTAAACGCGAATTTGAGAGCTTTAAGAAAGAATACAAAGGATTGTAAAACAACGATTTAGGTTTTTTGTATATTTGCATTCTAGATTTGTCAAAAAGTAAAAAGGAATGCTCAAGAAAAAGGTATATATACTGCCTTTAGTTATACTATTGTTGTCGTTTGTGAAAACAAACGCACAGGTGCTTTGCGGATTACCAAAAGTTACAGACGAAGAAAAGAAAACGTTATTAGGTCTGTCAAACAGCAATAAAAATGCTCGAAAAATAAATAACTACACCATTTTTGTAAGTCCAACTATTGTTCACAAATCTTCTGGCGAATCAAATTTTTCAGAGTCTCAGATTTACCAACTTATCAACAACGCAAACGTTATTTTTGCCCCAATAAATATTCATTTTGAAGTTCTAAATAATAAAATAGAGCACATAAATGAGGACAAGTATTATGATTTTAAAACCCAAGATGAAAGCGATTTAAGATCTAAATATGAAAAAAGCGAAGCTATAAATATATATTTCTTTCACACACTCACACTTCCAGATTTAAGTCTTTTAAATGGATACACCAATCTGCCAAACTTAAGTAGAAGTTCCAACTTTATGTTTTTTAGCTATTTAGAAAATACTTCTTCTGAGTTTAACCTATTAAAAGATAAAATATTTATTCATGAACTTGGGCATTACTTTGGGCTTTTGCACACCTACCAAGACTCAAACGACCCCGATGAATCAAAAAGAGAGCTAGTAACACGAGGCATAGGTGCAAATTGTGCAAACACAGGAGATCAATTATGTGATACTAATGCTGACCCGTATGAGAGAATCCCTTCTATATTTTCGCTAGGGTGCACCGAAATAATACCAACTTATATTTTAGATAAAAATGGGGCTTCATTTTCTCCTCCTGTAGACAACTACATGTCTTATCAGACCAAGTGCGGAAATGTTTTTACTACGATGCAATATCAAAAAATGGAAGCCGGGTTAAATATAAGGCTATCGAGTAATGCAGAATATAATATTTGGAAAGATGGGTCAAATACTCTTTCAATCAAGTCTATCGAGAAAAAAAGCTTTTGTATTGGAGAGGAAGTTGAAGTAGCTTATGAAAAAAATGGATACTTTGACCCAAATAATGAAGTGTCGGTATTACTATCAGACAAATCAGGAATGAATTTTGAAAAAGTTAGTGATGTGACGTTTATAAACGATAACAGATTAAAATTTACATTAAAACAAGGACTTGCAGACGGAAGCAATTATAGAATAGTGCTTTCAAGTAGCAATCCAATATTAAGTAGCCCAAACAGTGAGCATTTTGAAATAAAATCGAGGCCGTCAGCTTCTATTACAGCTAACAATACCACGGTAAATCAAGGAGAAGAAATTTCTTTAAAGATAAATTTTGGCGGAACGGGCCCATGGAGTTTTAAGGATTGGAATGGCTTTTATTATACAGACATCCGGTACCCCGTTATTACCATTAATTCAACCATTACAGAAAGTAGGCTTTTCACTATTTCCGATATAAGCAACAGTTGTGGCAACCTTACATTAACGCCTAGTATTTACGTTTCAGTAATTCCTCCTTCATTACAAATCAGCGGAAATAGCGACAGAGTTTTTTGTATATCAAACCCCGTTTTTCTAGAAGTTAAAAATATTGATGCGAAACAATTAGCGACAGCAGATTACAAAGTAATAATTAATTCTCAAGGTCAAACGTATAATTTGAGCCCTGAAATACTTAACTCAGGATTTAGATTTATACTTCCATCCAACTTACAAACAGATCAAAGGTATGCCTTAAAAATATCAGGTAATCAAGAAGGTAACTTTAGTCAAACTATCTACTTTAAGGTAGGTGATAAGCCCGAACAACCCAAAATAATAACACCAAATAGTATATGTTTTGGAGCTACAAAAAACATTTTGGAAGCCGAAGGAAAAAACCTAAAATGGTATACAAGTCAAACTGGGCAAAGTTTTTATAATCAAATAAAAGTAAATACGCTCAAAGAAGGAAATGAAGTATACTATGTAAGTCAGATAGATTCAAATGGTTGTGAGAGCGAAAGAAGTAAAATGGACGTGGTAATTAAGCCAAAAGTTACTGCCGAGCTTTATGGAAGTTATTATTTAGTACATGGTGATAGCTTAAAGTTAAGCCTTAACCTCACTGGAGAAGCACCTTGGCAATTTACCATATCAAATTTAGGCACTTTTACATCTTATAATTCTAAGCCTGAAATTATTGTGAGCCCTGAGGTGTCAACCACCTACTCAATTACCAATGTGGCAAACCAGTGTGGAGCAGGAACCACAAGTGGATACGCGGAAGTTAATGTGGGCCTTGCATTAGCTAACGAGCCTATTTCAACAAATGATTTTAGTGTGTTTCCTAATCCAGTATTAGATGGAAGAATCCAAATTGATTCAAAAGAATCTATCCAAAAAGTGGAGCTAATTAGTACAGATGGAAAACTATCTTTTAGTACTACTTTTTTAATAAATATTCCACAACCTATTATTTTCCCAAATCACCTAAAAGGCAAATATATCCTTAAAGTATATACGGCAAAGCAAACCTTTCAAAAGCACATTATCTTAAACTAAAAAAGGTGACCGAAGCCACCTTTTTTATAAAACAATAAATATTTTTATTATGCTAATTCAGGTATTCTTAAAACCTGACCTGGATAAATTTTATCTGGGTGAGTAAGCATTGGCTTGTTAGCTTCAAAAATAACAGGATACTTGTTTGCATCGCCATACATTTCTTTAGCAATTTTAGAAAGAAAATCTCCCTTTACTACTGTATAATAACGAGCCTCTGGAGCTGGAGCAGAAACCACAATTTGGTTATCTACAGCACCTACACCTTCTACGTTTCCTACAGCTAAAGCAATTTTCTCTGCCTCTTCTTGAGTAGCAGTTTCACCTTCTACAGTTACAGTGTCTCCAGATACTTTTACAGTTAAAGCTTTAAATGTTAGTCCTAATCCTTGAACATGCTTCAATAAAGCTGATGCTTTAAGTTCAGGTGCTACAGTTTCAGCTTCTTTTTCGCTTTTACCGAAAATCTTTTCGCCTACTCCTTTAAAAAATGAGGTTAATCCCATAGTGTTAAAATATTTAATTAATTGTGAATAACTGTAATTATACAGATTTTTTTCCTAAATTCCAAATGAGCTTTTAAATAAAAAAAATGTAGAAAAAAATATTGCTCAGAAATATTCGTTTAATTTGCATTATATTTATAAACAATCAAAAATGAAAAAAATAAAGCTTTTAATTGCAATGCTTTTTGTTTCAGGAATCACCTTCGCTCAATCCGACGAAGAATTGATTCAGAAAACCTTAAATGACTTCTTAGAAGGAGGCACTAACGGGGAAGTGGCAAGGTTCAAAGGTGCGTTTTTAAATGACGCCATACAGAAATCAATGGGAAAATCGGGTGTAACTGGTATGACAGTTGAAGCACTTACGAGCAAAATTAAGCCCAACCAAAAAATGGACAGAGAGACTCGCATAGTTTCTTGGAGTTATGCTGGCACTGCTGCTACGGCAATCACAGAAACAGAATATGAGACATCGAAAATTATTGATATGCTCAATTTGCTTAAAGTAAACAATGAGTGGAAAATAATAAGTAGAGTGTATTCTAGAATTGAAAAGGATGAAGAAGTAACATCTTCTGATGGAACCCCGAGTGTGGCAAAGGGTAAGACTGCAGCAAAAACAGTAGTAAAACCAACCGCCGCAAAACCTAAAAAACCAGTTGTAGACGACGGTTGGTAAAAAAATTATTTCAATATATTCAGCAAATATTGACCATAGCCCGACTTTACTAAAGGTTGGGCTATTTTTATAAGTTGTTCTTTAGAAATGAAACCCATTCTGTAGGCAACCTCTTCAATACAACCAATTTTAAGGCCTTGTCTTTCTTCTATTACCTGAACAAATTGACCTGCCTGCATAAGCGAATTAAAAGTACCGGTATCTAACCATGCAGTTCCACGGTTCATTACTCCTACTTTCAGTTTCCCTCTTTCTAAATAAACTCTATTTATATCTGTAATCTCAAGTTCACCTCTTGGAGATGGCTCTATGTTTTTTGCAATCTCAACTACTTCGTTATCATAAAAATAAAGGCCAGGAACAGCATAATTACTTTTAGGCTTTTCTGGTTTCTCTTCTATAGATTTTGCATTAAAATCAGCATCAAATTCTACAACCCCATATCGCTCAGGGTCATTAACTGAGTATGCGAAAACAGTACCACCATCTGGGTCAGCACACGATTGAAGCAGTTTGCTCAGACCCGAACCATAAAAAATATTATCTCCTAAAACCAGGGCTACTGAATCTTTTCCTATAAATTCTTCTCCTATAATAAACGCTTGTGCTAAACCATCTGGACTAGGTTGAACTGCATATTCAAACCTACAGCCTAGTTGACTTCCATCGCCCAATAGTTTTTCAAAATGAGGCAAATCATGCGGTGTGGATATTATCAAAATCTCACTAATGCCCGAAAGCATCAATATCGACAATGGATAATAGATCATTGGCTTATCAAAAACCGGCATCAACTGCTTACTTACTGCCAAAGTCAGTGGGTGCAATCGCGTTCCGCTTCCTCCTGCTAAAATTATTCCTTTCATATTTTTTATATTGAAATCCTAGTTTTTTTTAAGCGTACATTTCTTTGTAATACTTCTGATAATCTCCCGAAGTGATATTTTCAATCCAGCTCCAGTTATCAAAATACCAATCTACAGTTTTAGCTAAACCTTCTTCGAATGTCACAGAAGGCTCCCACCCAAGTTCGTTCATAAGTTTAGAAGCATCAATGGCATATCTTAGATCATGGCCCGCACGGTCTTTTACATAAGTTATTAGTTTCCTACTTTCTCCCTGAGCATTACCCATTTTTTTGTCCATTAGATCACATAACAAATGTACCAAATCTATGTTTGTCCATTCGTTATTACCACCAATGTTATATGTATCGCCATTTGTTCCATTATGGAATATTACATCAATGGCTCTTGCATGATCAATTACATACAACCAATCTCTAATGTTTTCACCTTTACCATAAACCGGAAGTGGCTTTTTAGTTTTAATATTATTTACCATCAAAGGTATTAGCTTTTCAGGAAAGTGATTTGGCCCGTAGTTATTTGAGCAATTTGAAATTACAACAGGTAGTTTGAAGGTATTATAGTATGCTCTCACAAAATGATCTGAACTCGCCTTTGAAGCCGAATAAGGCGACCTAGGGTCGTAAGGAGTGGTTTCTACAAAAAACGTACTTGGGTCGTGTAGTTCCCCGTATACTTCGTCAGTAGAAACATGATAAAACCTCTTTTCATCCATTTTATCTTTCCAAGAGTTCTTTGCTGAGTTCAAAAGATTACACGTACCAATCACGTTTGTTTTCACAAAAGCCATCGGGTCTGTAATTGATCTATCTACATGAGATTCTGCAGCAAGATGTATTACCCCATCAAAATCATATTTACCAAAAAGAGCGTCAATATAAGCTTCGTCTACGATATCTCCATGTTCAAAAACATAGTTTGCAGACTGATCAATATCTTTCAAGTTTTCTAAATTTCCAGCATAAGTAAGCTTATCTAAGTTTACTATTCTATAGTTTGGATATTTAGTAACGAATAATCTAACTACATGAGAACCAATAAAACCGGCTCCACCCGTAATCAACAGTGTTTTTTCGAATTTCATATATTCTTTTCTTTTAATTTTAGTTCCCAAGCCCAAGCGTTTTTCAAACTCTCAGACAGTGTTTTTTCGGCTTTCCAACCTAATATTTGTTCTGCTTTATCTACATTCCCATAGATTTTCTCTACATCTCCATTACGTCTTGGTCCAATTTCATATTTCAGCTTAATATTGTTCACTTTTTCAAAAGTCTGAATTACCTCAAGAACCGAATTCCCTTTTCCAGTGCCTAGGTTAAATACATCGTAAAACTTATCGGTTTGCTTAAAAAGTAGATTCAATGCTGCTACGTGGGCTTTCGCTAAGTCTACAACATGAATAAAATCACGGACATTTGTGCCATCGGGAGTATTATAGTCGTCTCCAAAGACTACCAACTTTTCTCTTTTACCAATTGCAGTTTGTGTCACAAAAGGCACCAAATTGCTCGGCACTCCATTTGGCAATTCGCCTATTTCAGCCGATTGATGTGCTCCTATAGGATTAAAATATCTTAATGAAATTATTTGAAGATCTTTACTAGCCGTAACTGTGTCAGTTAAAATGTCCTCACAAATACTTTTAGTATTACCATAAGGTGACTCCGCTTTTTTTAGTGGCGTGCCTTCTGTAACAGGAATTACGTCAGGTTGACCATAAACCGTGCAAGAAGAAGAGAATACTAGCTTTTTAGCTAAGGTATTATCCATTAACTCAAGCATATTGAGTAATGACCCCAAGTTGTTTTTATAGTATTTTACCGGTTTAAGAACCGACTCCCCTACTGCTTTAAAAGCAGCAAAGTGAATTATGCCGTCAATTTTTTCTTTTTCTATTATTTCCTTTACTTTATCAAAATCGTTACAATCAACTTGATAAAAAGGGATGTCTTTTCCGAGTATATTTCTAATACCATCAAAAACAGAGGCATTCGAATTACTTAAATCATCGACTACAATTGGGCTATAGCCTGCCTCAAATAATTCGACTACGGTGTGTGAACCTATAAAACCTGCACCTCCAGTTACGAGTATATTCATTCAGTTTCTTTTTTACAAAAATAGTACATAGCTTAATCTTTTAAAAATTTTGTTTGGAATATAAACCTTTAGCCATGATATTGCTTCGAAATGGAGAAAACAAACAATATGAATGACGAGCTAAATGCGATGATAACCTTACTAGACGACTCAGATACTGAGGTGGTGTCTATTATTGAATCAAAGATAAAAAGCTTCGGTGATGCAATTATTCCGCACTTAGAGTCAGCTTGGGAAAACCACAGTTTAAACCCCATTTTACAGAAAAAAATAGAGTTTTTAGTTCATGATTTACAATTTGCCAAACTAAAATCGAAACTTATAAATTGGAAAGAAAACAATGAAGATGACCTTCTTGAAGGCCTTTTTCTACTCTCTACCTATCAATATCCGGATTTGAAAAAATCTCAATTAGAGAAAATAATAAATGAAATGTATTTAGATGCTTGGGTAAGTATTCAAGATCTGGTACACCCACATGACATAATTAAAGTTTTAAATCATACTATTTTTGAAAAATACGGCTTTGAAGCGAATGTTAAAAATTTTCATTCTACCTCAAACTCCATGTTTAACTTGGTTTTGCAAAACAAAAAAGGAAATCCGGTGGCGTTGTGTTGTATCTATATTCTATTAGCAAAAAAACTAGACTTACCTATTTACGGTGTCAATCTCCCTAGTCTTTTTGTATTAATATATAATTATCCGGGCATTACTTTTTATGTAAATGCATTTAATAAAGGTCAGATTTTTAGCAGAAACGATATCGATGACTATCTAAAACAGATGAAATTAGAGCAAGAAGACAGATATTATATTTCCTGCTCAAATGTTGAAATCATTAGAAGAATATTGACCAATCTCGTATATTCTTTCCAAAAACATGGAGAGGAAGAAAAGCAGGAGGAGGTAAATTTACTTTTAGAAATACTTAAAAAGTCATAAAAAAAGGGAGCTTTTGGCTCCCTCCTTTTCACCTACTATTTTTTAATTTTTCTTCTCTGGTCTCCAGATATTATTTTTTGTGTTTATATCTGGCAAAATCTCGCTCGGATTCAATTTCACATACTCAATTTCACCCGTTGAAGGATAAGAGAATGTCCATTCACCTTTTTTCTGCCAAATTTCAACAGGTAGTTTTACTCTCTTAAGAGGTTTATCTTTTTCTTTAATTTCGATTTCTACTGGCATTGGCATTTGCTCCAGGTTCTCAATTTTTATCACAATACCGTCTTCTACTTTAGAGTTAGCGTATTTGACAGAACTGATGCCTTGGTCAATTTTGTATGTTTCCAAAAACCATGATTTCCAGAACCAACCTAAATCTTCACCCGTAGCGTCTTCGATTGTATGAAAGAAGTCAAATGGAGTTGGATGCTTAAATGCCCATCTTTTGATGTACTCTTGCATCGCAAATTTCATTTTCTCTTGCCCAACTACCGTTTCTCTTAGCATAGTTAAGCCGTAACCCGGTTTGTAATAAGCTAAGATACCAATATCAAATTCAGCCATAGCGTCTGGCTCTGTCATAACCGGCGTGGTTTTACTAAAAAACGAAGCCATTCTTTGACCGCTTCTTTCAGAAAAATACTCTCCATTGTTAAACGCTTTTGCAGAAAGTGAATTAATATAGGTATTGAAACCTTCGTCCATCCATGCATATTTCCGTTCATTTGAACCCACTATCATCGGAAACCAAGTATGGCCAAACTCATGATCAGTAACTCCAAACAGGCCTTCACCTTTACTATCAGCTCCACAAAAAACAATCCCAGGATATTCCATTCCACTTACTATACCAGCTACGTTTGTGGCTACTGGATACGGATATTCATACAACTCTTCCGAGTAAAATTCAATACTATGTTTTAAATATTCGGTAGATCTTCCCCAAGCAGCTTTACCTCCAAACTCCGCTGGATAAACCGACTGAACCAATACTTTTTTACCTGAGGGTAAAGTTGCACTTGCGGCATCCCACACAAAGGCTTTCGAACTTGCCCAAGCTACATCACGTGAGTTTTCACACTTAAACTTCCAAGTTTTCGTACCTGTTCCTGCTGCACTAACTTCATTTGCAGAAATAATATCAACGGTAGTGTTTGAGTTTTTAGCTTTATCTAAACTCGCTATTTGAGACTTAGTTAAAACTTCTGATGCATTTTGTAACGCTCCCGAACCTACCACCACATGCCCGGCAGGTACTGTAATTTCATACTCGTACTTACCATATTCAAGGTAAAACTCACCCGCACCAATATAAGGTGTGGTGTTCCACCCTTCTACGTCATCGTAAACACAGACGCGTGGGTACCATTGAGCCAATTCATATATTTTTCCTGCTTTGGCACCAAACATCCCTAAACGGTCTGCACCATTTTCCGGGATAGGAAACGAGAAATTCATTCTTATTTGAACTTTCTCTCCTGACTTTAAAGGCTCAGTTAATTTTACTTGCATTCTGGTTTCTTCCACATTGTTTGCTTTCAAAACATCCTTTAGTTTAGATCTTTTTAAAAGTTTATTTGTAGAAAAATTTGAAATAGTATATCCGCCTTCAAAATCTCTAACGGCATATCTACTTCTTGCCATTGGTGTAGTTTGACTCCCCTTCGAAGCCGAACTGAATTTGTTTTGATCCATTTGAAGCCAAATAAAATCTAATACATCTGGCGAATTGTTGGTGTAGGTAATAGTAATTTCACCCGAAACCAGATCTTTAACATCGTCTAATGATGCTTTGATAAAATAATCGGCCTGATTTTGCCAATACATAGGCCCCGGCTGACCCGAGGCACTTCTGTAGACTGTAGAAGGTTGGTAATTGATAAGCGGACTAAATACATCATTCGGGTTGTACTTAGAAGTCTCTTGAGCATTACCCATAAATGGAGTAAAGAGAGATAAAACGAGCAAAAATTTGATTTTCATATGTTATTATTTAAGCTTTAGGATGTGATTTTTTATGTATTTCTTTTAATTGTGAAATAGTATTATGTGTATAAATCTGAGTTGCGGCTAAACTCGCATGACCCAACAATTCTTTAATGGAATTTAACTCCGCTCCTCTATTAAGCAGATGAGTGGCAAACGTATGCCTTAATATATGCGGCGATTTCTTTGAAATCGTGGTTACCTGAGATAAATAATGCTTCACTTTTCGTTGTACAAAAACCGGATAAAGCTTTTTGCCCGAATCAGAAAGAATAAAAAACTCTGAGGTTTGACCAAATTGACTTACAACCTCCTGTTGATACTTCTTAAAAAGCACAATCAATTGGTCAATAACCGGAATTATGCGGTATTTATTGCGTTTTCCTAATACCTTCATTTGTTTGCCTGAAAAATCAACGTCAAGGGTTTTTAGATTTATGAGTTCAGACAAACGAACTCCCGTACTATACAATAACTCTAAAATTAACCTATCTCTTAATCCTACATAGCCATTTGGATATTCAACCATATCAAACAGATTCTCCATTGGAGTTTCTTCTACATAGACAGGTAGCTTTTTAGCTTTTTTTAAAGACTTTATACCAAATGTAGGATCAACTGAGATTTTACCTTTTTGAATAAGTAATTTATAAAAAGTCCGAAGTGTTGCTATTTTTCTATTTATAGACTTATTGTCAATCTTTTGGTCGGATAGGCTTATTATCCAAGCTCGAATGTCTTGGTACGAAGCTTTTTCTAAATATAAGTTCTCATGAAAGGAAAGGACAAAAGACTCAAACTGTTTAATATCAGTCGCATATGCTTTAAGTGTGTATGCACTTAAGCGTTTTTCGTTTTTGAGATATGACAAAAAAAAATCGACCAACCTTATTAATATTAATATTAACAAAATTAGTCGATTTTTATCTTAAACAAAAAGATTAATCGTCTATATGTCCGTATGTTTTCTGCTTATACGCTGCACGAATTACTTCGAATCTACGCGATACAGATTTCTTTTCGAATGCTTGACGCGATCTTAACTCTTTCAAAACTCTAGTTTTTTCAAACTTCTTCTTGAAACGTTTCAGAGCTTTATCGATTGATTCGTTTTCTTTTACTTGAATATGTAGCATAATTTACACCTCCTTCTTTTTTTTACGGACTGCAAAGGTAGATGTTTTTTTATTTAAAACAATAATAAACACTAAAACTATTGATTTAAAATCACTATTTTAAACAGAATTATAGACTTTTGTAACTTTAAAGAATAAATTCTTTAATTAAAGTACATTTGGAATCTGGTTTTATCTCTTTTTGAGCTAAAAAACTTCATAGCTTTGTAAAAATTAAGAATTATAAAAATGAGATTCGCAGTAATAGATCTAGGTACTAATACCTTCCATTTGCTAATAAAAGAAAACCAAGAAGTTTTATTTAACACTTCCATTGCGGCCAAAATTGGCATGGGGGGTATCGGAATAAAACAAATATTACCAGATGCGTTTGAACGAGCACTTAGTGTTTTTGAGGTTTTTACAAAAAAACTTTCGGAATTCAATGTAGACCTAACCAATGTGCATGCTTTTGGAACAAGTGCCATTAGAAATGCAGACAATCAAACCGAGTTTGTTAATTTTATCAAAGAAAAAACAGGTATTTCCATAAGCGTTATAGATGGCTTAGAGGAAGCCAACCTTATATATTTAGGTGTTAAAAATGCAGTAAACATTTTGGAAAACTCGCTTATAGTTGACATTGGCGGCGGAAGTGTAGAATTCATAATCTGTAATGCAGAAAAAATATTGTGGAAACACAGTTTTGAAATAGGTGGCTTAAGACTGATGGAAAAATTTATGAAAAAAGACCCACTCCCACCTACCGAGATTCAAAAAATGGACACTTATTTCCAAACCGAATTACTGCCTCTTGCAAATGCTATTCACCAATATCATCCGAAAATCATGGTCGGGTCATCGGGCTCATTTGATACACTCAATGACCTGTATTTCAATAAAACAACAGGTAACTTTCCGCCAGAAAACCAAGCAGGTTTCGAATATCCTTTAAGTGAATTTTGGATTGCATTTGAATCTCTAGTGTTTGCAAATAAAGAGCAAAGGATGGCATTAAAAGGCATGATTCCATTGCGAGTAGATATGATAGTTGTGGCAGTTTGTTTAATAAAGTATTTGATTCAAACTTTTGGAGTAGAACAAATTAAAATTTCAAACTACGCTCTAAAAGAAGGAGCAGCATATAAAATACAATCTGAAAATGCATACTAATTATTATTTCTTAAGTAGACTTGCTGAAGAAATAAACAGCACTTATCTTGGATATGAAATATCGGAAATATTTAGTCAGGAAAAAGATGAGGTGATTTTTGAACTAACCGAAGGAGATAATCAGGCATTTTTAAAAGCCACTGTTACTACAACTTTCTCGTGTCTTAACTTTTTAAGACAATATGCTAGAGCAAAAAAAAATACAATTAATCTTTGGCCGGAATTAAAAGGAAAAAAGCTTAAAAATGTCAAACCATTTGAAAATGAGCGAGCCATTTGTTTCGAATTTGAAAATGACTTTTCCGTGGTTTTTAAATTTTTCGGAAATAGACCAAATATTTTAATTTACGAAAAAGAAACGCTTACCTATACTTTCAATAATAAGCTACTTTCTGATAAGGATATAAAGCTTTCAGATTTAGGAAAACATATCGAGTTTTCATTCGAAAACTTCCAAAACCATAACGGTGATTACAGCAAACTGTATGTCACTTTTGGTAAAACTATAAAAAAGTATTTTCAACAAAACGAAGAGTATCTAAACCTATCTGAATCTCGAAAGTGGGAATACCTTCAAGATTTTGAAAAAAAACTAAAAACCGACCCTATTTACATAGGATTTGAAAATGGGATTCCTTGCTTAAGTTTAATTCCCACCGAAAAAAATGAAGGTCAGTTTAGTTCTGCCATAGAAGCCACAAATGCTTTTTATTTGTTTTATCAAAAAGATTTCACTTTTGCCAATCTAAAGGACATTGAACTAAAAAGATTAGAAAAAGAGGTTAAAAAAACAGAAAACTATATAACAAACTCGATTTCTAAACTTGATAACTTAAAAAACAGCACAAAAAATGAAGAGTTAGGCCACATATTAATGGCTAATCTTCATTTAGTTAAAGAATGTGCAGAACAAGTGGTGCTAAATAATTTTTATACCAACGAGGACATAAAAATTAGACTAAAAAAAGAATTAAGTGCTCAGAAAAATGCTGAGAATTATTATCGCAAGTCGAAAAACGAAAAATTAGAAATAGAAAACCTTGAGAATAATTTAGCTTTTCATTCAGAAAAATTAGAAAGTTTAATATTTGATTTAGAGAAAATACGCCAAATAGAAGATTTTAAAGAACTAAGAACCTATATAAAAAGTGAATCGCAAAATACAATTCAATCAGGAAAACCAGACAAAGAAGACCTATTTAAATGTTTTCAAAAAGACGGTTATACGATTATGGTTGGAAAAAATGCAAAAAACAACGACATATTAACTACTCAATATGCACACAAAGAAGATATTTGGCTCCATGCTCGTGATGTGTCGGGCTCACACGTGATTATTAAGAAAATTGGCACTCAAAATGTCCCAAATCATGTTTTGGAATATGCAGCTGCTCTAGCAGCGTATTTTTCAAAAAGAAAAAATGAGAGCTTAGTACCGGTTATGCATACACTGAAAAAGTATGTTAGAAAAAAGAAAGGACTGCCTGATGGTAAGGTAATAGTGGACAAAGAATCTACAATTATGGTAAAACCAGAATTAAAATAATGATTATGATAAGGAAGCGTTTTTTGATGCTATATTTCAAAAATGCCACTTTTTTATGATTAAAGTAAAATAATTTATTTCATGTTCCACATAATCTCTTAACTTTGTGCTTCGATAATCAAATCGAAACCCCTCTTTCAAAAATGCCAAAAAATTCTAGCATTAAGTCGGTCCTAATCATCGGTTCAGGACCAATCGTCATAGGACAAGCATGTGAGTTCGACTACGCAGGTTCTCAAGCAGCAAGATCAATCAGACAGGAAGGAATTGAAGTGTCGTTGATAAATTCCAATCCGGCAACAATCATGACCGACCCCATGAATGCCGATTTTGTTTATTTAAAGCCTCTTGAGAAAAAGTCTTTAATTGAAATTCTGAAAATACACCAAGAAATGGGCAGACCCATTACCCATGTATTACCTACCATGGGAGGGCAAACTGCACTAAACCTCGCTATCGATGCTGACAAAGCTGGTATCTGGAAAAAATACGGTGTAGAAATCATTGGAGTAGATATCAAAGCTATAGAGACTACTGAAGATCGTGAGCTTTTTAGACACAAAATGATTGAACTCGGTATAGGAGTTTGTAAAGGTAGAACTGCCAAATCATTCCTTGAAGGAAAGGAAATTGCCCAAGAAATTGGCTTTCCGCTAGTAATCAGACCTTCATATACTTTGGGTGGTACTGGTGGTGGCTTCGTAAACACTGCTGAAGAATTCGATGCTGCACTAAACAATGGCTTACATGCCTCGCCTGTTCACGAAGTATTAGTTGAGCAGTCTATTATGGGCTGGAAAGAATACGAACTTGAGCTACTAAGAGATAACAATCAAAATATTGTAATCATTTGTACCATCGAGAACTTTGACCCTATGGGCGTGCATACCGGTGATTCTATCACTGTAGCACCTGCTATGACTCTTCCTGATACCGTTTATCAGAAAATGAGAGACATGGCCATCAAAATGATGAATGGAATTGGTCAGTTTGCTGGTGGTTGTAATGTTCAGTTTTCACTTAACCCTGAAAACGACGATATCATTGCAATCGAAATAAATCCAAGAGTTAGTAGATCATCTGCATTGGCCTCAAAAGCAACGGGGTATCCGATTGCCAAAATTGCCGCCAAAATGGCGATCGGATATAACTTAGATGAATTAATTAACCCAATTACTGGAAATACTTCAGCGTTTTTCGAACCAGCTATTGACTATGTAATTGTGAAAGTTCCAAGATGGAATTTTGACAAATTCCCTGGCTGTGACCGTAGATTAGGTCTTCAGATGAAATCTGTAGGTGAAACTATGGGTATCGGAAGAAACTTCCAAGAGGCACTTCAAAAAGCATGTCAATCTTTAGAAATAAAAAGAAACGGACTTGGAGCTGACGGAAGAGAAGAAAGAGATCAAGAAAAATTAAAATATAGCCTTGCAAATCCATCGTGGGATAGACTATTCCATATTTATGATGCCTTCAAAGCGGGACTTTCATTTAATACCATTCAAAAACTTACTAAAATAGACAAATGGTTCCTACGTCAAATAGAGGATCTTATTATTTTAGAAAACGAAATTGAAAAATACACGATTGAAAATATTTCAAAAGAACTATTGCTTGACGCAAAACAAAAAGGTTATGCCGATCGTCAAATAGCTCACTTATTGAGATGTTTAGAAAGTGAGGTTTTCAACAAAAGAAAATCACTTGAAATAAACAGAGTATTTAAATGTGTAGATACATGTTCAGCTGAATTTGAAGCAAAAACACCGTATTTCTATTCTACATTTAATGCCTCTGAATCAAATCCTGACAATGAGTCTATAGTTACTGAAAAGCCAAAGATTTTGGTTTTAGGATCAGGACCAAATAGAATTGGACAAGGAATTGAGTTTGATTATTCGTGTGTGCATGGAGTTTTAGCTGCAAAGGAATGTGGATACGAAACCATCATGATAAACTGTAATCCTGAAACTGTATCAACAGATCCGGATATTGCAGATAAACTTTATTTTGAGCCTGTTTTCTGGGAAAATGTTTATGACATTATCCTTCATGAAAAACCAGTGGGTGTAATCGTACAGTTAGGAGGACAAACAGCCCTTAAGATGGCTGAGAAACTTACAAAGTATGGCATTAAAATCATCGGTACTTCGTATGAAGCCCTTGACCTTGCAGAAGACAGAGGTAGATTCTCAGAAAAACTTATAGAATTAGGAATACCTTACCCGCAATTTGACACAGTAAGAACAGCAGACAAGGCAGTAGAGGTTTCTAAGTCCCTTGGGTTTCCATTGTTAGTTCGTCCAAGTTATGTATTGGGTGGGCAAAGCATGAAAATTGTTATCAATGAACAAGAACTGGAGCAACATGTTGTTAAGATTTTGAATGAAATCCCTGACAACAATATCCTGCTTGACCACTTCCTTGAAAACGCAATTGAGGCAGAAGCAGATGCAATCTGTGATGGAGAAGAGGCTTATATCATTGGTATCATGGAGCACATTGAACCTGCCGGAATTCACTCAGGTGACTCTTACGCAGTTTTACCTGCTTTTGATTTGAGCGAAAACGTAATCAAGCAAATAGAAGAATATACCAAAAAGATAGCGATTGGGCTTAAAACGCAAGGTTTGATTAATATTCAGTTTGCTATAAAAGACGAAAAAGTATATGTAATTGAGGCTAACCCTAGAGCGTCTCGCACAGTACCATTTATTTGCAAAGCATATCAAGAGCCTTATGTTAACTACGCTACCAAAGTAATGTTAGGAGACAAAAAGGTAAAAGATTTTGATTTCAAACCAGTTAAGAAAGGTTATGCCATCAAAATCCCTGTGTTCTCTTTCAGTAAGTTCCCAAATGTAAATAAAGAATTAGGACCTGAAATGAAATCAACTGGAGAAGGAATCTATTTCATAGATGACTTAACAGACGATTTCTTCTTACAAGTTTATTCTGAGAGAAATATGTACATGAGTAGATGATTTTTAGCTAAATACTAAAAAGAGCTGTTGAAAAATTTCAACAGCTCTTTTTTTATGCTTTATAACTCGGGGAATCACTCCATTGTAATCACGAAATCACGATCAATATTGGTTCTTTTATCAAACACGAAATCTACATATTTTGTATCACCTGCTGCACCTTTGAGTAAAGCTTTGCACCTGCCAACTTCTAAGCCTTGATTATCCACAACCTTAACTGTTACATTACGATTTATGGCTTTATCAAAAATCATATAAACGCTTAGTTTATTATGTCTACCGCCTTCGTTGCCCAGCTCCACTCTTCCACAGCTTACTCCCCTATTTTTTAAAGATTCTGATAAGCCGATATTTATTTTTACTGCTTTCTCAATGCCCGACTTTACGCCTTTAACCACTTTAGAAGCAGATACACCTACTTTTTGACCTACATTTTGCAGTTTTTCATTTCCTTCATCTGTCCTACAACTTTGAGCAAATATTAAGACTGCACCAAAACTGACAAAAACGATACTATTTTTTAATTTATTCATAGGTTTCTCATTTATTTAACCACAAATATAAGTATCTCATTTATATATAACAGCTAATCTTAATCTAGAAATCTCCAAGTAGACTTTTTATCCCTTTCAATTTCCTCATCTTTTAAAATAGCTTTAACCAGTTCTACCGGTATGGCGTTGTTTTGCAAAATTGTGTCGTGAAATTGTTTTTCTGACATTTTGCCTCCATCTATTAACTCTTTATGTAAACTATAAAACTGCAGCCCCCCAATCATATACGCAATTTGATACAAAGGACCGTAACGCCCCGTAAACGACCTCCTGACTTCTGCTTCAGCGTTTGCCCTCTCGTGGCCCACTTTATCAACCAAAAGATCAATACATTGCAGTGGAGTCATTTTCCCTAAATGGTAATTCAAAGAGAATATTATTCTCGCACATCTATGCATACGCCAAAACAACATGCCGATTTTATCTTCAGGAGTTTTCGGGAAATTTTTATCCCAAAGATTAAACTCCCAATATAATGACCAACCTTCTATCCAAAAAGGTGTATAGAACAACCGTCTATATGGCTTGTTTCGCTGATTCATAAACATCTGAAGGTGATGACCCGGTATTAACTCATGATGCACTGTAGCTCTCGAAAAATGCGGATTATTTCCACGCATACTCATCATTTTATCGTCGTATTCCATATCAGCTGTAGGATACGCAACTTGAATTACTTCACCTCCTAAAAAAAACGGACTAACACGCTGTGCATCTGCAGAAAGCATCACGGTTCTCCATGTTTCTTTTGCTAGAGGCGGAACGGTTACCAAATCTCTCTTTTCTACAAAATCAATAGCTTCCCAAGCCAATTTATTTACGTCTTCTTGCCACTGACCCGGTGGAACATACGTTTGCTTAACAAACTCCAAAGCCTTCTTCCAATCATTTCCGTAACCTAGCTCAGTTGAGGCCATAATCATTTCTTTTTCGCACCAAGCAAATTGTTTGTTTGCTTCGGCTATTAACTGCTCGGGTGTATAGGAAATAAATTCAAACTCAAGTTCTTTTTGTATTGCCGTTCTGCCTATCGGCTTACCAATTATGCCACTCCCATCGTCTTTTACGAGTGTATTTTCAAAATGTCCTTTCAGGGCATCGGCATACTTTTCTAAGTTTTTGGTAAGTGTAACTTGCGAAGTTTTCATCCACCACATATATTCTGGATTGTATTCAAAATAAAACTTATGCGATTCATCTGTGGCTTTTTTGAGTTGAAAAATGATGTCAGAAGCAAGTTCTGCTGCTTGCCAGCTTGTATATTTAGGTTTAGATTTTAAATCTTTTATTAATTCTAATAGTTTTTTATTAGCATCATTAAATTTTGAAGCTAACTCTCCTGCGTTTACATTTTTTCCTGTTTTCCTAATTTCATTAAATGCATAAATATCAGTGGCAAATGCTGCAACATCTTTTACTTTTTCATATTCAACTTTTTCTAAGGAGTGAAAATAAGCGTTTCGCTTTATTTGATTTTTAAGTAAAACATAATCAATTTTATGTACTTTAGAAAGAGCCTTAAAATCGACTTTTTCGAGATCTTTCTCCCATTCTACATAAAACTTAGTCATCCTTTCAAAATAAATATCTGAAAGCCCATTGGGGTATTTTCTCTCTAAAGCAGACTTGTCTGCTTGATAAGTGGATATCAATTCTGGTAAATCATTTGCTTGGGCATAAAAACCAAAAAATAGCAAAGAAAAGAGTATTAGTTTGTTCATGTGAAGATGAATTAGGTTTAAAAAAGTAAGTTACTAATTTTAAACAAATTGGAGTCAATTTTAGAATTGTTTTTAAATCAAAAAAGCCACAACACTAAGGTGCTATGGCTTTCTTTTGAATAAAATATTTATTTTAAAACTCTCTATGAATTGCTTCTTCAAAAAGTCTTTCTTTTGGCATATTTCTGAAATACTCGTACGTTATTTTCAAACCTTCAGCTCGGTCTACTTTAGGTTCCCAACCTAATATTTCCTTTGCTTTGGTAATATCTGGCTGTCTTTGTTTCGGATCATCAACCGGCAGGTCTTTATAAACCACCTTTTGATCAGTTCCTGTAAGTTTGATTATTTCTTCTGCAAAATCGGCTATAGATATTTCCGAAGGATTACCAATATTTACTGGTTGAGCATAATCAGACATTAAAAGTCTATAAATACCTTCAACTAGGTCATCAACATAACAGAAAGCACGCGTTTGAGAACCATCACCAAAAATAGTTATATCCTCACCTCTAAGTGCTTGGCCAATAAAAGCTGGTAAAACACGACCATCGTTCAGTCGCATTCTTGGACCATATGTATTAAAAATTCTAATGATTCTAGTCTCTAAACCGTGGTAGGTATGATAAGCCATTGTCATAGCTTCTTGGAATCTTTTGGCCTCGTCATAGACACCTCTTGGACCTACTGGATTCACATGTCCCCAATATTCTTCTGTTTGTGGATGTACCTGAGGGTCACCATAAACCTCTGAAGTGGAAGCGATTAAAACTCTTGATTTTTTAACTCGTGCCAATCCAAGGCAGTTATGAATTCCTAAAGAACCTACTTTTAGCGTTTGAATAGGTATTTTCAAATAATCAATAGGGCTTGCTGGCGAAGCAAAGTGTAAAATATAATCTAATTCACCAGGCACATGAATAAACTTACTAACATCATGGTGGTAAAATTCAAAGTTTGGCAATTTAAAAAGATGCTCGATATTTCTTAGGTCACCTGTAATCAGGTTATCCATAGCTATTACGTGGTAGCCTTCTTTTATAAATCTATCGCATAAATGTGAACCTAAAAATCCGGCTCCTCCTGTAATTAATATTCTCTTCATTCTTAATTATGATATTTTTATTTAGAAACAACTATATCTTCTCTACCAATTGAGTAATAATCGTACCCCAAAGTTCTCATTTCAGTAAGATCATATAGGTTTCTACCATCAAATATAACTTTATTATTTAAAGCCGCACTCAATTTTTCGAAATCTGGTGTTCTAAATTCTGGCCATTCCGTCATAATCATCAAAGCGTCAGCACCTTCCACAGCCTCGTAAGGAGATTTAGCATACTTCACTTTTTTACCTATTTCTTTTCGGACATTTGCAGTTGCCTCAGGATCAAAAACAACAACTTTGGCTCCTGCTCTTCTTAATGCCTTGATGTTATACAAAGCTGGTGCCTCTCTGATGTCATCTGTATGTGGCTTAAATGCAAGACCCCAAAGGGCGATAGTTTTACCTTTTAACTCACCACCAAAATATTCTTTAACGCGTGGTATTAATTTAGTTTTTTGCTTATCGTTTACTAGCATTACCGATTTAAGTATTTTAAAATCGTAGCCATATTCAGTAGCTGTTTTGCCTAACGCCTGCACATCTTTAGGGAAACAACTTCCGCCATATCCAATACCTGGGAATAAAAATCTCTTCCCAATTCTGCTATCGGTACCAATACCTCTTCTAACATTGTCAACGTCAGCACCTGCTTTTTCGCAAAGGTTTGCTATTTCGTTCATAAACGTAATTTTCATTGCCAAGAACGCATTTGCAGCATATTTAGTCATTTCAGCAGAACGCTCGTCCATAAAAATCACGGGATTGCCTTGTCTAACCAAAGGAGCATAAAGTTTTTCCATAATTACTTTAGCACGTTCTGAATTTGTACCAATAACTACACGGTCAGGCTTCATAAAGTCATCAACGGCAACTCCTTCTCTCAAAAATTCAGGATTAGAAACCACATCAAAATCTACTTTAGCATTTGCGGCTACAGCAGCATGTACTTTCTCGGATGTACCCACAGGCACAGTACTCTTATCGATAATTACTGCATAGTGATCCAAAATTTTCCCTAACTCATTGGCCACTCCCAATATATATTTTAAATCTGCAGATCCATCTTCACCAGGAGGTGTAGGCAAAGCCAAAAATATAACTTCAGCATCCTTAATACCTTCTGCAAGATTGGTTGTAAAAAGCAAACGATTTTCTTTTCTATTTCTTTCAAAAAGTACGTCTAAGCCTGGCTCATAAATAGTCATTTTACCTTTCGATAGGCTTTCTACTTTTGAAGCATCAATGTCTATACAAGTTACAGTGTTGCCTGTTTCAGCAAAACATGTACCTGTAACCAAACCAACGTAACCAGTTCCAACTACGGCTATTTTCATAATTATATTTTGGATTATTTAATATTGAAACAAAGGTATAATATAAAAAATAACTTTTTATCAAATTACATGAAAAAATTAACACAAAACTTAAAAATATATACGATAAATAAACAAAATTGCTCACAAGTCCACTTTTTTAGTACTCTATGTTCACTTTTTGTTGAAGTTTAGATGTATGGTATGAAAAAATTAACTGAATATTTCTTTATAAAACACAAAATATATAAACAAAAAAAGGAGCCCAAAAATGAGCTCCTTAAACTAAGTTTTTTTATAATTCTTTATCCTTTATACCACCTAAAAGGATATTTAACTCCTTTGTAATTTTTCAACTCCATATCTATTGTACCGAATGAAAAGTCAACTTCAATTTTAATAGGGACTCTATTTTCGTCATCAGACACCCATACCCTGATTGCATTCTCACCACTAAACAAATCGTTCTTGGGCAAAATAGGATTTAACTTTAACACCTTAATTTTACCAAACTTGGTATCCACCGTTCCTTTGCCATTATATCTTACTTTCATTTGATACAATTCCTCATCAAAAAATAATGGTGTTGAAATAGTATGTCCTATTCCAAATTTTGAAAAATCAACAGTTCTTAAAAAATAATACCCAGAAATAACATCTTGAATATTGTTAGGTACATCAAATTTCTTGGATTCGTCTTTTTCGTATTTTACAGCCTCATTGTGCGTTTGATCAAAATTAATTATTTGATCTCTTTTGTAACTTTTCTCGCGAGCACTATAAATAAACTTATGTGGAATAAAAGCCAATGTATCTACATACGACCTATACGTGTTTCTAACTTTAAACATGTCGGTAAGGCCGGCTGTTCTACCTTGCACATTAACTTTATAACAAGGTCTCCCATTTAAAGAATATATCTTTTCGTCTACATCAACATCTGCTGCACCTATTGTTAAAAATCCATATTTTACTTTATAGTCATAACTTTCTCCTGGTTTAAAACTTCCATTGCTAACAAAACGATAGTCGTTCGCCACAAATGAAAATATCAAGAATGATGCAAAAACAAGAATTAAGAGTTTTAATTTATTCATATTTTTATTGTGAATTATTCTTAAAATTAATAGTTAAAACGTATAAAGTCAAATAGATAATACGTTTTACACATACTAATAAGACGCAAAAAACATGCAAAAGGTTAATCGCAAACAAAAAAAAGATGCCTAATGACATCTTTTTTACATTTCATTAACATTCTATTCGAAAATTAATCCACTATATCTTCTACATTTTTATCCATGAGAGCATCAGCATTTCCTGCTACGGTGGCCTTAATTTTTTCTTCAAGTTCAGCCATAAGCTCCGGGTTGTCTTTTATTAAACCTTTAACACTGTCTCTACCTTGACCTAATTTATTGTCAGAATATGAGAACCATGAACCAGATTTTTTTACAATATCTAAATCAACTGCAAGGTCTAACACTTCTCCGGCCTTGGAGATTCCTTCGCCATACATAATATCAAACTCGATAACTTTAAACGGAGGAGCTACTTTGTTTTTAACAACTTTTACTCTTGTTCTGTTACCGATAATATTTGAATCATTATCTTTTATTTGACCAATTCTTCTAATATCAATTCTCACCGAAGCATAAAACTTAAGTGCATTACCACCAGTGGTAGTTTCAGGGCTTCCAAACATTACACCAATTTTATCTCTCAATTGGTTAATAAATATACAGCAACAACCTGTTTTATTGATGGTACCTGTCAATTTCCTCAAAGCTTGAGACATCAAACGAGCTTGAAGACCCATTTTGCTATCTCCCATTTCTCCTTCTAACTCGGCCTTAGGTACTAAAGCAGCTACTGAGTCTATTACAAGAATATCAATAGCACCTGACGAAATCAAATGCTCGGCAATTTCAAGTGCTTGTTCACCATAATCTGGTTGAGAAATCAATAAGTTTTTGGTATCTATACCCAATTTTTCAGCATAAATTCTATCAAAAGCATGCTCAGCATCTACAAAAGCTGCAATCCCTCCCCTTTTCTGTGCTTCGGCTATTGCGTGCATGGCCAGTGTGGTTTTACCAGATGATTCTGGCCCATATATTTCTATGACCCTACCTTTAGGAAAACCACTAACACCCAAAGCTAAATCTAAACCTAATGAACCAGTAGAAATTACAGGTACGTCCATTACTTTAGTATCGCTTAGTCGCATCACAGTACCTTTTCCATAGGCTTTGTCAAGTTTGTCAAGTGTGCTTTGTAAAATTTTTAATTTATCTGAATTTTCAGCTGCCATTTTTTTTAGTTTTGAATTATTAAAACAAATATATTGTATTTTTTTAGATATATTCTGCTATAAATATTAGCAATCATTGTAAGTTGTTAATATTCAATAACTTAACTACATCTCTTTTATAAATATTTCTTTCCAAATTACTTTTATCCCTCCCCCATCATGAATCTGCAATGCTATTTTTCCATCTGAGTCAATTGCGGCATCTTTTAAAAATATCATCTGAATGTCATTAACCCAAGTTGTAACTTCATCACCGTGCACTTTAATTTTCATGCTATTCCATTCGCCCATTTTTACATTATCTAAGGATGCATCGGGCTTAATTAACCAACCTCTTTTATATGATTCATATATTCCACCCGAAAAGTAACCGGGAGGAGCTACTTCCGCTTGCCAACCTGCTACCTTGGTTCCTGTAATATTTGAATGAAAAAACACGCCGCTGTTGCCATTAGCCTCAGGTTTAAATTTCAAAGTCAATTCAAAATTTTTATATGACTTTTCTGTACCCAAATAACCGTAACCCTTATCTGGCCCCGATTCACAAACCAAATTTTTATTTTTTACATACCACTTTTCAGTACCGTAAATCACCCAACCCGTCAAATCTTTTTTATTAAACAAAGCTACTTTTTTGCTCTTTTGTGAAAAGGAAACAAGTGGAAATACACACAACAGAATAAGAATGTTTTTCATTTGGATTGAATATTTTTTATCAGTTAGCAAAGTACTACTATAGAATTAAATTTTCAATTATAACGTTAAAAAATAAATCGAGAAGAAACTATAATTTACCTTTGTGATTGATAAGGAAAAAAGTATACGAATGAAGTTTGAAGAATTAAATCTAAATAAATCAATATTAAGGGCTTTAGAAGACCTAGAATTAGAAAATCCTACGCCGATTCAGGAGCAGGTATTTTCGGTAGCGATGTCGGGAAGAGATATCTGTGGAATAGCCCAAACTGGTACAGGAAAAACCTTGGCGTACCTTTTACCACTCTTAAGAATGTGGACTTTCTCGAAAGAAAAACTTCCTCAAATATTAATATTAGTCCCTACAAGAGAATTGGTAGCACAAGTGGTAGAAGTGGCACAATCGCTTACTACATATATGAGCTTCGACACAGTAGGTGTTTATGGAGGCGTCAATATGAAAACGCATGTGGCAGAGCTTTTGAATGGATGTGATCTTTTGGTAGCTACTCCAGGCCGGTTTACAGACTTAGCCGCTGCTGGTGCCATAAAAGTCAAAAACATCAAAAAACTAGTGATTGACGAATTTGACATGATGCTTGATCTTGGATTTAGGCCTCAGCTTGAATTGATTTTTGATAAAATTCCAGAAAAAAGGCAGAACCTCTTGTTTTCGGCAACTATGACAAAAGATGCAGAAGAAATTTTGGATGTGTTTTTCAAAAGTCCGGTACAAATAGAAACGCCAACCGCAGGTTCGCCATTAGATAGCATTAACCAAAAGGCATATTTAGTTCCAAATTTTCAAACAAAAATCAACTTCATAGAGGTTTTATTGGCCAATGACAAGGAAATGACTAAAAACTTGATTTTTGTGACAAACAAAGCTCAAGCTGACATTTTATTAAACGAATTGACAGAAAGAGGAATAGAAGACGTGGATGTTATTCATTCAAATAAGTCACAGAATTTTAGATTTAACGCCATCAAAAGGTTTGAATCTGGAGAGATTAAAACTTTAATTTGCACAGATATTGTTTCTCGTGGATTGGACTTAACAGAGGTTTCTCACGTAGTAAACTTTGAGCTACCAGAAGACCCCGAAATATACATTCACCGAATTGGACGGACCGGACGAGCCCAGCAAAACGGAACTTCGATTTCGATGATAAGCCCTAGAGAAGTTGACCTAAGAGTAGCTGTAGAGGAACTCATGGGTGAAAAACTCACGATTTCTGAAACCCCGTCATTTATTGAAGTTTCGGATAGACTGATGATTTTTGAAATAGATGAGCCTGTGATGAAGGTCTTAATACCCAAAAAGAAAGTGGACATCGGCCCTGCTTTCCATGAGAAAAAAGAAAAAAATAAAAAAGTAAACGTAAGGAGAAATATAGAAGCTGAAAAGAAAAGGAAATACGGTAAATCTTATAAAAAGGAAATACCTAAATAAGTCGTTTCATAACACAAATAAGCCCAGCGATTGGATAAGGCAATACAAGAATTATACGGAGGAAGAATCAGAATTAGAGCTTGTGGAATATTAATTCACGAAGAAAAAATCTTGTTATTGAATCACTCAGGGCTTAATTCAGAAAATACATTTTGGAATATGCCTGGTGGTGGGGTCGAGGAAAATGAAACTGCTGAGCAAGCCGTTGCTAGGGAGTTCAGAGAAGAGGTTGGTTTAGACATACATGTAGAACGCTTGGTTTTTCTACAAGAATATATAAATGATTCCCTTCATGCTATTGAATTGTATTTTGAGGTATCAAGTCTATCAAAAAAGGCAATTTTGGGTTTTGACCCTGAATTAAACATACTTACTGATTTAGATTGGAAAACTTTCGTAGAAATAAAAAAATTACCGAATAATCAAAAATCAAAATTTTGGGAATCATTTTTAACTTTTAATGATTTGGTAAGTCACAAACCCACATTAAATTTATTACATGGATAATGTTTTTAAAATATGCGACGACAGGTTCAAGATCGAGGAAATTGATCAGCACGTTTTAATTATGCAAATATCTGTATCTCGATTTAAATTTATTATTAAGAAAAAAGAAACTGTATATTGGTTGGAAGACCATTTCCTTGGTGTGGATATTGGTTTTACAAATGCTGCAAATAAAGTTGCTGAAATAATCAACAATCATACTTTTTTGGCTGCTAATTTTTGGAAAGAAATTAAAATAATCTATGACACCCCGTTTTTTATTCTAATTTCTGAGGCCCTAAACAATGATGGAGATGAGTTTTCATTCTTAAAGTCGTGCTTTCCAAGAAATAATTCTTTTAATTTCATTTCAAACAGCCACAAAATAAACAAACATATCCTCCTCTCTCAATACCCTGCTGCTTTTGCAGAAGTATTTAGTAAAATATACCCTAATAAAGACTTATTTGAAGTTTCATTACCAGCACTGGTTCTGAATCATTTTACAGCAGGAAACAAACTGAAAGACAGAAATAATATATTCGTAGATGATAAGTTTATGTATGTTTTGGCGATGAATAAAGAAACGCTTATTTTTAACTGCACACCTCTTATTTCTAGAAATATAGATTCTTTTTTGAAAGAAAGTTTGAAAAAAAAGGAGAATACTTTCGTTGAATATTTTGGGGAACTTACCGAATACTCACCTTTTTACAGGCTTTTAAAAGAAAATATTCAAAATATAAATCTTGGAGAGAGCCAAGGTAAAGTGAAATTAACGCAATATTTTGGAGAAATATCGGAACACAGGTACCTAAGTCTTTTTATCGCTTAGGCTTTTTTCTTGTACATTTTGTAGTCAAAACCATACTGAACTTTTAGGTTGTATTCAAAAAATTCAATGGCTCTTTGTACACTTTTACTTTTTACAGCCACAAAATAAGGTTTCTTACCAGACTTATCTATCAACCTGGTATCTACCTTATAAATGGTGCCTTCTGGATATTTGGAGAGGAATTTACTTGGAATTGAAACCTTCATATCATTAGGGATATTTTGCCCTTCAATGGTCTTTAGCTTCATTTTATCAGACTTAAAATCATACAGAGCTTCTGCAAATACATCCAAAAAAAATTTTTTCGAAAACTCTGGAACTTCGTCTATTAATGATAACTGCATAATGTTTCGTCTGTGATTAAATTCTACATCGCAAAATAAAAGCTTTTTTTTTAAACTTAAATAGTTTGGTGAGTAAATTTTTCATAATTTTGCGGAACTTTTCGAGTAAATCAAATAATATGGCAGAAGTAAAAATCTTCTCTGGTACTAATTCCAGATATTTGGCAAGTAAGGTAGCGTATTTCTACGGAAAAGAACTTGGAAAAGTTTCTATCCAGAAATTTGCTGACAGTGAAATCTCTGTAAATTACGACGAATCAGTAAGAGGATGTGATGTTTTTTTAATTCAAAGCACCTTTCCTAATGCGGATAATCTTATGGAGCTTCTCTTAATGATTGACGCTGCAAGAAGAGCTTCTGCTCATTATGTGGTCGCGGTAATACCATATTATGGATATGCCCGTCAAGATAGAAAAGATAGACCTAGAGTAGCCGTTGGGGCCAAATTGGTAGCCAATATGTTAGTAGCAGCAGGTGCAGACAGAATCATGACAATGGACTTGCACGCAGGTCAAATTCAAGGATTCTTTGACATACCGGTTGATCACTTGGAGGGAACGTCAGTTTTTGTTCCATATTTAAAAACAAAAAACATTGACAACCTGATTTTTGCATCTCCTGATGTGGGTGGTGTATCAAGGGTTAGAAAGTTTGCTGGATATTTTGATGCAGATATTGTAATCTGTGACAAACAAAGAAAGAAAGCCAATGAGATAGCTGCAATGCAGCTTATTGGTGACGTCAAAGACGCAAACGTGGTCTTAATAGATGACATGATAGACACGGGAGGCACTATTTGTAAAGCAGCCGAAATTATCATGGAAAAAGGGGCAAAGTCAGTTAGAGCTGTATGTACGCACGCGGTACTTTCTCACAAAGCACATGAAAACATAACCAATTCAGTATTTGAAGAAGTTATCGTTTCTGACTCTATTCCACTCAGACAAGTCAATGACAAAATTAAGGTTATTTCGGTTGCGGAGCTTTTTGCGAAGGCTATCGGAAGAATCAGAGACAATGGTTCTATTAGTACATTATTTATAAATTATCAACATCAAATCACTTTTTAATTATGAAAGTAACTGAGATTGTAGGGTTTAAAAGAGCGAATCTCGGTCGTATGGAAGCCCAAGAATTACGTGCACAAGGCATGGTACCAGGGATCCTATATGGCGGAGAAGAACAAGTTTCATTTTATGCTCCCGCTTATTTGTTCAGACCGTTAATATTTACGTCTGATGCGTATGAAGTTAAATTAAATATCGAAGGAAAAGAGTATACTGCTATTCTTCAAGACAAGCAATATCACCCTGTTAACGATCAATTGATACACGTTGACCTTCTTGAAATCACTCCTGAAAAAGTTATCACTATTAACATTCCAATTAAATTAACTGGAACAGCCATTGGTGCTAAGCAAGGGGGTAAATTGGTTCAAACTTTGATAACTCTTAAAGTAAAAGGACCGTCTAAAGACATCCCTAACTTTGTAAACTTAGATGTTACAACTTTAGGTCTTGGAAAAGCTATTAAAGTTAAGTCTATTGAATTACCAGGATTAACTATCCTTGATTCACCGGCTAACCCAGTAGCAAGTGTAACAATACCACGTGCATTGAGAGGTGCGATGCAAGCTGCTGGTGCAGAAGCAAAAAAATAATCTCTTTGAGATTTTTCAATACTAATAGTTCTAAAAGCTCCAAGAAATTGGAGCTTTTACTTTTTATGGGTATTTATCAATTCCTCAACTACTACTGGAACGCCCTCTACTGCTGTCTTTTGCACAAACCTAACATCTGTACTATTAAATGAATACGATGGAGTAGACGGGTCAATAACATACACGGGCACACCACTAGGCACATAGCTAAGTAAGCCCGCAGCTGGATACACCTGCAAACTTGTACCAATCACCATAAAAATATCTGCTTCTTGGCAAATTTCGGCCGCAACTTCTATCATAGGTACTTGCTCGCCAAACCAAACTATGTGGGGTCTAAGCTGTGCACCATCCTCTGCCAAGTCACCTAACTCAATAAACGCAGAACCTATATCTTTCACTAAGGCTTCATTATGAACGCTCCTAACCTTTGAAAGCTCTCCGTGTAAATGAATCACAAAACTTGAGCCCGCTTTCTCATGAAGTCCGTCTACATTTTGCGTGATGATTTTCACTTCAAAAAACTCCTCTAATTTTGCCAAAGCCAAATGTCCTGCGTTGGGCAATGCCGCAAACGCCTGTTTTCTTCTTTGATTATAAAAATCAAGGACCAATTCGGGGTTTCTTCTCCAACCTTCTGGCGATGCCACATCTTCGATGGCAAAGTTTTCCCAAAGCCCGCCCATATCTCTAAATGTCTTGAGGCCACTTTCGGCACTTATTCCTGCTCCTGTTAAGATTACTATTTTTTTCTTCATCATTAAAAAAAGAGCACCCAAATGGATGCTCTCAAAATTAAATATTATACTCGAATTTCTGATTAACCTTCTCCTAATTTTAGGCAATCTTCAAGCGTTAGTTCTTCTGGAACAGTGCCTTTCGGTATTTTTACATTTCTTTTTCCTATTGAAATATACGGCCCATATCTACCATTTAATACTTTCACTTTGTCATTTTCAGGATATTCTCTGATGATTTTTTTAGCGGCAGCTTCTTTGGCTTCTATTATCAACTCCCCCACTCGCTTATCGTCTATAGTTACAGGATCTTCTGTTTTAGGGATGTTATAATATTTAGCTCCATGTTTAATATATGGACCAAACCTACCTTTGGCAATTGTAACCGCTTCTCCGTCTACCTCTGCCATAGTTCTTGGCAATGCTCCATCCGGAGTATTTTTCTTAGCTTCAATAAGCTCAATCGCCCTTTCTTTGGTAACTGTCAGCGGGTCTTCTCCTTTGTCTAAATTTATGTATTTTCCATCAAACAATACATAAGGACCATATCTGCCTTCGTTTACCACTATCGGATTATCCTCATATAGTCCAAGTTCCAATGGAAGCTTTGGTCCTTTGAGAATCGCTATAGCGTCTTCGTAAGTAATATTCGAAATTAAAGTACCTTTTTTGACCGAAACAAAAGTTGGTTTGTCTTCGTCAGTGGCCTCTCCTACTTGTATGTAAGGGCCAAATCTACCAATTTTTGCAAATACCTTTTTGCCTGATTCGGGGTCAACACCTAGCTCATATGAACTTCCAGACTTTGATGCATCTGCTCCTTCAGCTTCTTCTATTTTAGTATGAAATTCATCATAAAATGACTTTATCATATTCTGCCAAGAAACCTTTCCCTCAGCAACATCATCAAACTCATCTTCTACCTTAGCAGTGAACTTATAGTTTAACACGTCCTCAAAGTTCTCAACTAAATAATCGTTAACAATAATCCCTAAGTTGGTAGGAAAAAGTTTAGCTTTCTCAGAACCATAATTTTCAGTCCCGACAGAAGAATTAACCACTTTATCTTTCAACAGAAATTCACGATATTCTCGCTGCAATCCTGCCCTATCTTCTTTGATTACGTATTCTCTTTTTATTATTGTAGAGATAGTTGGAGCATAAGTTGAAGGTCGTCCAATGCCCAGTTCCTCTAATTTCTTTACCAAACTTGCTTCCGTATATCTGGCAGGTGGTCTGGTGAATCGCTCTGTAGCTTTCATTTCACCAAGTGCCAAAATCTGCCCTTCGTTAAGCGGAGGTAACATGTCTTTGTTGTCTTCGTCTTCATCATCTGTAGACTCAAGATATACTTTCAAGAAGCCTTCAAACTTGATTACTTCACCCGATGCCGTAAGTTCTTCTTCCCTAGTAGAAATTCCAATTTTGGCAATGGTTCTTTCTATAATAGCATCTGACATTTGAGAAGCAATAGCACGCTTCCATATCAAATCATACAGTCTTTTTTCATTTCTATCGTTTCCACCTTCTTGTACACTAAAATCCGTAGGTCTTATAGCCTCGTGAGCTTCTTGTGCACCTTTATCTTTTGATTTAAATACCCTAGGCTTAGAAAACTCTTCTCCATATGCAGTCACAATCTGATTTTTGGCATTATCCATGGCATCTTGCGATAGTGTCATGGAATCCGTTCTCATATAAGTAATCTTTCCAGATTCATATAGTTTTTGAGCTACAGTCATGGTTTGTAAAACCGAAAACCCAAGTTTACGAGATGCCTCTTGTTGTAATGTTGAAGTTGTAAAAGGAGCGGTAGGCGATTTTTTAGTTGGCTTAACTTCCAAACTATTTATTTTAAAAATAGCCTCTTTACAATCATCTAAAAACTTCGTAGCCTCAGACTCGTGCTCAAAATTTTTCGATAGCTCGGCGGTTAGTACTTTATTTTTTTCAACCAAAAAATGAGCAACTACTTTAAACGACGACTTACTGTTAAAGCTTTCTATCTCTCTTTCTCTTTCAACTACTATTCTTACCGTAACAGACTGAACTCTACCAGCAGAAAGGTTTTTACGATCCGCACCTGCTCTGATTTTTTTCCAAAGTACTGGCGAAAGTTGAAAACCTACCAACCTATCTAATATACGACGGGCCTGCTGAGCATTAACTAAATCGACATCTATGGCTCTGGGAGACAGTATCGCTTTGTTAATGGCAGTTTTCGTAATTTCTCTAAAAACTATTCTTTTGGTATTATCATCAAGACCCAAAGCCTCTTTTAAGTGCCAAGAAATGGCCTCTCCTTCGCGGTCATCATCGGTCGCTAGCCAGACCTCCTTGCCTTTGGCTAATTTTTTGAGTTCGTTAACTACCTTTACTTTGTCAGTAGAAATCTCATATTTGGGTTCAAAATTTTTATCGACGTCTACACCCAGCTCTTTGCCCGGAAGGTCTCTGATATGACCAAAGCTAGATTTTACCATAAAGTCAGAACCAAGATAGCCTTCTATGGTTTTTGCTTTAGCTGGGGACTCAACAATTACAAGATTTTTCGACATATGTCTTCTGTGAAGTTTTATTTTTACAACAACAAAGTAAGTATATTAAAGCTACATTCAGAAAAAAAAAACTAAAAAAGCATTTCAGCGATACTAAATCTAGGTAAAATACACCATTAATTATGGCCACTTACGTAAATCACTTATAGGTTTAAGACTATAAATAATGTGTTTTTGTTTCAGAATTATAAGAATAGTACTATTTTGTTCAATTATGATGCTTTCACTTTTAAAAAATTAGTAGGGGGTAAATTGACTTTTTCCTCTTAAAAAAAATACATCTATTGATTTTCAAAAGAAAATTTTATTATAACATATTAATAATAAATACATTGCGAGTTTTTATGTCTTTTTTTGAATGAAAAGTAAAATTAAATTAGAAAAATCCTATTTCAATTTGAAAATCAATTCGTAATTTTGGAAAGCAGAAAAATTTAATCAATCAAATTATACAAAGTACGTTAATGAAAGTATTTGATTTAGACATGATAAAAGCTGTGTATGCTCGCATGCCAGAAAGAGTTGAAGCAGCTAAAAAGCTTTTGGGTCGTCCCATGACCTTAGCAGAAAAAATCCTTTACAACCACCTTTGGGAAGAACTTCCTACAAGCCCATATGTAAAAGGTAAAGACTATGTAGATTTTGCACCAGACAGAGTTGCGATGCAAGATGCTACCGCCCAAATGGCCTTGTTGCAGTTTATGCAAGCTCAACGTGAAAAAGTAGCTGTACCTTCTACAGTTCACTGTGACCACTTGATACAAGCCAAAGTAGGTGCAACAGAAGATTTGAAAATAGCAACAGAAACCAACAAAGAGGTGTATGACTTCCTTTCGTCGGTTTCTAATAAATATGGTATCGGTTTCTGGAAGCCAGGTGCGGGTATTATTCACCAAGTAGTTTTGGAGAACTATTCGTTTCCAGGTGGAATGATGATCGGTACTGACTCACACACGCCAAACGCGGGTGGTCTTGGTATGATCGCCATCGGTGTAGGTGGTGCTGATGCTTGTGATGTTATGGCCGGACTACCTTGGGAGCTTAAAATGCCTAAACTAATCGGTGTAAAACTTACAGGTACACTTAAAGGATGGGCTTCTGCTAAAGATGTCATCCTTGAAGTAGCAGGTAGACTTACTGTAAAAGGTGGAACTGGTGCAATTGTAGAGTATTTCGGAACTGGAGCTGATAAACTTTCGGCAACTGGAAAAGGAACTATCTGTAACATGGGTGCTGAAATTGGTGCTACCACTTCAGTATTTGGTTTCGATAAGAAAATAGCCAACTACTTAAAAGCAACAGGAAGAAGAAACGTAGCTATAGCAGCTGGAAAAATAAAAGAATATTTACGCCCTGACCAAGAATGTATTGACAACCCTTCTGAGTACTACGATGAAGTGATTGAAATCAATCTTTCTAAATTAGAGCCGAGAATCAACGGTCCTTTCACGCCAGATTTGGCTTGGCCATTATCTAAGTTTGCTGCCGCTGTTAAGAAAAACAACTGGCCTTCTAAACTTGACGTGGGTCTAATAGGATCTTGTACAAACTCATCATACGAAGATCTTACAAGAGCAGCTTCGGTGGCTACTCAGGCTGCCAATAACAATGTAAAAGCGAAGTCGGAGTTTACGATTACTCCAGGTTCTGAGCTTGTACGTTACACTGCAGAAAGAGACGGCCTTTTGGCTGACTTTGACAAAATCGGTGGAGTTGTATTGGCAAACGCTTGTGGGCCGTGTATCGGTCAGTGGGCTCGTCATGGTGCTGAAAAAGCAGAACGTAACTCTATCATAACGTCATTTAACAGAAACTTTGCTAAAAGAGCTGATGGTAACCCAAACACACACGCGTTTGTGGCTTCACCTGAAATCGTAACTGCGTTTGCTATTGCGGGTGACTTGACTTTCAACCCAATGAAAGATACACTTACAAATGAAAACGGAGAGCAAGTAATGTTACAACCGCCGTTGGGAATTGAACTTCCTCCTATGGGCTTTGATGTTATAGACGCTGGATACCAAAAACCAGCAAGAAGCGGTAAAAATGTAAAGGTAAAAGTAAACGTTAAATCTGACCGCTTGCAATTATTGGCTCCATTCCAAGCTTGGGAGGGAACAGATCTTACTGGTTTAAAACTTCTTATAAAAGCCAAAGGGAAATGTACAACTGATCATATTTCTATGGCAGGTCCATGGTTAAAATTCCGTGGTCACTTAGATAATATCTCAAATAACCTTTTGATAGGTGCCGTTAACTATTTTGGTGAAGCTACCAATAAAGTTAAAAACCAATTAACAGGAGAATTTGGAGAAGTACCTGCTACTCAACGTGCATATAAAGCGGCTGGAATAGGTACAATAGTAGTTGGGGATGAAAACTATGGCGAAGGATCTTCGAGAGAGCACGCAGCTATGGAACCTCGTCACTTAGGCGTTAGAGCTATCTTGGTAAAATCGTTTGCTCGTATTCACGAAACAAACCTTAAGAAACAAGGTATGTTGGCCTTAACGTTTAACGACACTGCTGATTATGACAAAATCAAAGAAGATGATACATTTGATATCGTAGGCTTAACAAGCTTTGCTCCTGGCAAACCACTTAAAGTTATTGCTCACCATGCAGATGGAACAAAAGACGAAATTGTAGTTAACCATACTTACAACGAAGCTCAAATCACTTGGTTTAAAGCAGGTGCGGCATTGAACATCATTGCAGCTGAGGCAAACAAATAAGAATTAGATTTCTTTTAGTACGAAAGCCCTTTACAGAAATGTGAAGGGCTTTTTTGTGTATTAATAGTATCCATAAAAAACAATAATTCGAGATTTATAAAACATTCATAATAAGCTCTTTAGAAGTATATACGGGTATGTCTGAAAAGAAAAAATCTTTTAAATTTTCTGTAATTATGAGATCACAACCTGCATTTAGTGCGGCATAATATTGCAAACCATCTTCATAATCATTTATTTTTTTATTGGAATTTACTTGATTCACCTCTTTTTGACCAATCGTTACAATTTCTACATTTTGCGACAAAAGTTGCATTTTTTCAATGGCTCTTCTACTGCCACATTTTTTCTCTGCAATATAATAGGCAATTGCTAAACAAATAGGAATAGTACAAATCTTATAATTAGAATCAAAATGAGGTAAACTTAGGATTCTGGAAGAATAAGTAAAAGTAGGCATCTCATGGTTCAATACAGAAATCAAAATATTTGCATCTAAGAATATTTTCATTTACGAGATTCATAAAATTCACTTTTCATTGACCTAAGACTTTTGGCTTTGGTTTTATAGACCGCCTGTTCTTCTGCAAGTTGATATACAAAATCTGCAATGGGTATATCTTCTAATTTCTCATAAGACTTTGGATTTGAAGTAATTTTTTCAAACAAAAACTCAGTCAACCTACTCAAACTTATACCTTGAGAAGCTGCGTAAACTTTTGCTTTTTCAATTACCTCTTGATCAAAACTTAAAGTTATTTTCGTATCCATTTTATTAATCCCTTTTTATTTACGTACAAAAATAAAATTCTATACGTAAAATTAAAATTATTAAATGCTTTTTTTATCTAAAAAAAATCATCAAAATTTAATTAATAAACACATAACAATATGTTTAAACATACTAGAAATCGGCTTTTTTACTTTTTATTAACTATACATATCTTTTCAACTCTAACATTCTCACAAAAATTTGAGCAAGGTTATATTCCGTCTCAATTAGGGATAAAAAAAGATAAAACTGACGGAATCTTTGCAAACTATGATTTTGTGTGGAAACAAAATGAAAACTTATATGTAGTAAAAAAGAAGATTTTAGAGAAAGATAGTTTACATACTTTACAATCATGGCTTGTTGATAAACATGGAAATAAATTAACACCCAAAATTTATACGGATATCGGCGATTTCTCAGAAGGGCTTGCAGAAGTAACTTTAGGAACCAAAGATTTTTGTAGTAGTTGTTTTTATACTGGAAAATATAGTTTTGTAGTACAATTAAATAATTCACATGGTTTTATAAATGAAAAAGGAGTAGAGGTAATACCTCCAAAATATCAAAAAATAATAGGTAGATTCAGTTCTGGTTATTGCCTTGTCAGTTTTTCTACTTCAAACCTGTTCTATATCAATAGAACTGGTTTACAGCAATTTAATCAAGCATTTAAATATGCTGAACCTTTCAGAGGAACCATTGCAGAAGTAACTTTTTCAAATGGCACAAAAAACTTCATAAATTTAAAAGGAGAGCCTTTAATTCCTAGATTCTATAAATATATTCAGCCTTATAATGAAGATTACCCAGGCATGATACGAGCTTTTAAAAAATTAAATAACAAAGTTGGCTTTTGGACTTCTAATTGTCAAAATCTTTTAGATCCAGAATTTGAAAGTTTTAATTATGCTGTTTTAAAAAACAATATTCTCGTTAGCAAAAATAATAAATTTGGTTTTATTGATTTTTATAATGGAAATAAAAATATCCCCTTAGAGTATGACGACATCAGAAAAGACAAAAACGCAAATTTTGTTATTTTAAGTCAAAATAATAAATGGTATAGAGTTAACCCATCGAAAAACAAACAACTGATAATTAATGCAAATGATATAGAAAGCCTTGGTAAAGGGACATATAAGTTTGAAATAAATAAAAAATGGGGATTAGTTGATAGTCTTGGTACAATAAAAAGCAAAATTATCTACGATAAAATTTCAGATAAAATTACCAATGGATTTATTATGACTCAAAGCAATAATACGTTTGGAATAATTGATATTAATGGAAAAACTATTTTAGAACCTATATATGAAAAAGTCGGATTTGTTGTTGGTGACAAAGTCTTTGGAATAAGTGGCTTCTACCAATATATTTTAAACACCGAAACTTCAAGACTAACTAAAAATTTAAAACCTGAAATAAGTAAAAACTTATTCTTTTTAGGCGTAATTGTTTTAATCGTTCTAATCGTGGTTATAGCCTTAAAACTTTAACCCAAGTCCAACACCTCAAAAAACGTCTTTTCATCTATTTCTCTTACCTCTCCGCTTTTTAGGCCGTCTAGTTCGAGTTGGTCTATGGAAACTCTGATTAACCTTTTGCATTTGTGGCCTACAGCAGCCACCATTTTTCTCACTTGATGATATTTACCTTCTTTGAGTGTCACTTTTAACCAAGTGGTTTTACTGTGATATGCCAACCGTTCAGGAACCTCGGGGAGGTTTAATGGCTCCTCGCAAAACTCAACTTCACAGGGCGAGGTAGTCCAAAATTCGCCCCCGCGGATTCGGATACTGATTCCGTTTCTTAAAATATCCAAGGTTTCAGGCTGTACAATACGGTCTACTTTTACCAAATAGGTTCTGCTATGTGGTTTTGCGGAGCTAAAGAGTAGTTTCGTGATTCGTTTGTCAGTGGTCAAAATCAGCAAGCCCTCTGACTCATTGTCAAGCCGACCGATGGCGTGGATGCCTTCGGGGAAATCAAAGTTGAGGTGGCTCAGTAACTTAGCCTCTGGTGCCCCGCCAATAAACTGGGAAAGCATCCGAAATGGCTTATAAACGATGTAATACTTATTTCCTTCTGAACTCATAAAACAAAAAATCCTGAATTTTCATCAGGATATTTTCTATTGATTTTGACCTTGAAATACAAATCTATGAATGATATAGAGCATTTGAAAACTCTATTCATAATTAAGCATTAAAATAACTTTTTACCTTAATCACTTTTCCGTTGCCTGGTGCTGTAGTTACCGAAAACACAAAGCCCGGATTAACGGCATAGGCTCCATATTCGCCGTTTTTGTTTAATGCAATAAAACCAACTTGAAACTCTTTGGCTTTGGCTGGGTTAATTTTTACTAGCCTTTCTACTGCCATTTTACAAGCCAACTCCGGCGACTTACCTTGACGCATAAACTCTACTACCAAATGCGATCCACCAATTCGGATAACTTCCTCTCCTTGCCCTGAAGATGTAGCAGCACCAATTTCGCCGTCTACATAAAGGCCTGCCCCAATAATGGGCGAGTCTCCTACTCTACCACGCATCTTAAATCCCATACCTGAAGTGGTACATGCACCTGACAAAGAACCGGAATGGTCGAGTGCTAGCAGTGCCATAGTATCGTGGTTAAAGTCCCCTGAATCTAACATTTGCGGAGCAAACGGTCCACTTCCTTTCTCCAAGGCTTTATTTTGTTGTAATTCTATATTTTTAACAGGTTTGTATTCTGAGTTTTTCAGCCAATCTGCGTATGCTTTTTTGGCGTCAGCTGAAAGCTCATCTGGTTCTGCTTTAAATCCATTTTCTAAAGCAAACTGTCTCGCACCATCCCCTACTAATAAAACGTGAGGAGTATTTTCCATCACTTTTCTGGCCACCGAAATAGGATGTTTGATATTCTCCATGAAAGCCACACCGCCACAATTCATTTTGCCATCCATTATACAGGCATCCAAAGTAACTTTTCCCTCTCTGTCAGGATTTCCGCCCAAGCCTACGCAACAATTAATCGTATCTTCTATTTGATTTGCTCCTTTTTCTACAGCATCTAGAGCCGTTCCTTTTACAGAAAGGACTTTCATGGCAGCTTCGTTTACAGGAATTCCGCTATCCCAAGTAGAAATAACAATGGGTTTATTCACGACAGCAGAGGCTCCAAAACTTTTAAAAGCGGAGAATACACTGAGCCCGAATATTGACTTACTTAAAAATTCGCGTCTATTTTTCATGGTTTTAGGTTTATAGTTGATAAAAATTGTTCATTAAATATATAACTAGCTTTCATTTTCCAAAAAAGTACGGATTCGTCTGGCTTTATCTTTCCCCAAAACTTCAATCAATTCTTCTTCAGATGCATTTTTTATATTGCTAATACTCTTAAAATGATTCAAAACTTTGGTGGCGGTAGTTTTACCAATTCCTGGAGCGGACTCCAAACTGCTGATAAGAAAACCTTTGCTTCGGCGATTTCGATGATGCGTGATTCCAAAACGGTGTGCTTCATCTCTTGCTCGCTGAATGAGCTTTAGCGACTCTGATTTTTTGTCTATATAAATTGGCAGTGTATCTTCTGGGAAATAAATTTCTTCTAACCTTTTGGCTATTCCGATTATCGGGATTTGGCCGTAAATACCTAAACGTTTCAGTGCATTACAAGCGGCCGAGAGTTGTCCTTTACCTCCATCTATAATTATCAAATCAGGCAATGGAGACTTTTCTTCCAAAAGTCGGGCATACCTACGGTGAACCACCTCAAACATAGTAGCGAAGTCGTCAGGGCCAACCACGGTTTTGGGTATGTAATGTCTGTAATCTTTGGTAGAAGGCTGTCCATTCATAAAACAAACCATCGCCGAAACTGGGTTTGTGCCTTGAATATTGGAGTTATCAAAACATTCGATATGCCTAGGAATAGTTTTTAAATGTAAATCTTGTTTAAGTTTTATTAAAACTCTATCTCGTTTGTTTGTAGCTCCACTTGCTGCTACAGCGTCTCGCTCTGCCTTTTCATGTCTAAAATACATAACATTGCGAAGCGACATTTCAATCAATTTTTTCTTATCACCTATTTGAGGTATCACGACTTGTGCCTTAAAGTCAATCTCAGGGTTAATGTTGCAAATGATTTCTTTTGACTCACTTTCATATTTTGCTCGTAAATCAAAGATTACAATACCCAAAATCTCCTCGTCCGGCTCTTCTAATCGTTTTTTTACTTCAATATTTTGAGTTCGAATAATGGTTCCGTTTATTACTTTTAGGTAATTAACAAAGGCTGTATTTTCGTCAGACTGAATCGTAAACACATCAACATCATGAATAGACGGCGTAACCACGGTTGCTTTTGCCTGATAATTTTCTAAAAACTCCAACTTAAGTTTATGCTTATGAGCTTCTTCAAAAGCCAACTTACCCGCTGAAATTTCCATTTGCTCTTGAAAATATCTTTTGGCAGGGGCTAAGTTTCCTTTCAAAATATTATGCACCTGGTCTATTTCTTTCATGTAGCTTTCCTCTGTCTGGAGGTTTTCGCACGGGCCTTTGCAGTTTCCGATGTGATATTCCAAACAGATTTTAAACTTCTTAGCCTTTATACTTTCTTCTAATAGGGCATACTTACATGTCCTAATCGTATATAAGCTCGTAAACATATCCAGCAAGGCATACATAGCCTTAGAATTTACATATGGGCCATACATTTTGCCCCTTTGTTTATCCTCAATCCTTCTTGTGGTAATTACTCTCGGAAACCGTTCATTGGTAACACACACATACGGATATGTTTTATCGTCACGAAGCAAGATATTATATTTGGGCTGATGCTCTTTTATGAGTGTATTCTCTAACAAAAGTGCATCCCATTCGGTAGGAACCACTGTATACTCCATTTTGCGAATAGACATCACCAATCTCCTTGTTTTTTTGTCTGCCCTCTCAAAATTATAAAAATAACTGCTAACCCTATTCTTAAGGTTTTTGGCTTTGCCTACATATATAATAGTGTCTTCTGCATCAAAATATTTATAAATACCAGGCTCTCCGGGAAGCATTGGTAAAATATCCTTATAATCAAAAACGATTTCGGCCATTAATTTTTAATCCTGTTTTTAGTTTTGTACAAAATAGAGAACATCAGATTCTCTTTTTAGTTTATTAACTATTTCAAAAAAGTTAGTACCCAAAGCACCAAACCTGTAAATCCTAATCCCAACGATTCCCTTCCCAACTCAATATTGATAGTTTTCATTCCCATTGCATCAAGCGTCAAACCTTCCCATTCTGGAGGAAATTGATTGATTGCCCAAAAAATATACATTAACCCAACGAAATAAAGGGTTTCGTTAGGCTGTGTTCCTTTTATTTTTCTCCAAATAAAAAGTATAGGTAGCAAATAAAGCAAAATCCAGAGTGCACTATCTGGGTCGTTATATTGAACACCAGCAAAAGCTACAAATACTAGAATTAAGAAGTAATAGACGTATTTCATTGACATTTAATAGTTAACAGGTTTGAAAAATTACAATTTACCTTTGGCATTCACATGAAAACAAATATAGTGTTTCCGACTCATTTTTATTTCTAAAAAGAGTTGTAAAAATTTATTTACAATTTTATTGTAAAATTTCTTTCTCTAAGGTTGTCAGTAAAATATTTTTTACTACTTTTGTGACGGCAAATTACCAGCTCCTGCTGAATCCCCCAGGACCGGAAGGTAGCAAGGGTAGGTGGTTGTAGCGGTGAATTTGCCATTTTTTTTTCTCCTCAGTTTATTTTCATATCATACGTTATAATCTTTATTAAATCATGAAATTTTTTATTGACACTGCTAGCTTGAAAGACATCAAGGAAGCACAAGACCTTGGAATTTTGGACGGAGTTACTACCAACCCTTCGCTTATGGCTAAAGAAGGAATTGGAGGAGAAGAAAATGTAAAGAAACACTACAAGGCTATCTGTGATATCGTAGACGGTGATGTAAGTGCTGAAGTAATCTCTACTGATTTCGAAGGAATGATTAGAGAGGGAGAAGAATTGGTTAAAATTAGTGACCAAATAGTAGTTAAGATACCGATGATCAAAGACGGCATCAAGGCTATCAAATATTTTTCTGAAAGAGGAATCAGAACAAACTGTACGTTGGTATTTTCTGCTGGACAGGCTCTTTTAGCTGCCAAAGCAGGTGCCACTTATGTATCGCCATTTATCGGTCGTTTAGACGATATCAGTACTGACGGACTTACTCTTATAGAAGATATCAGACTTATCTACGATAACTACGGATATACTACTCAAATATTAGCGGCTTCAGTTCGTCACTCTATGCACATATTAGGTTGTGCTAAAATTGGGGCTGACGTTATGACTGGACCACTTTCTGCTATTTTGGCTTTATTGAAACACCCATTGACTGACAGTGGATTGGCTCAATTTTTAGCTGACCATGCAAAAGTAAATGCATAATCATATTTTATTTTTATAGAGAAAAGGTGGACTTAAAGTCCGCCTTTTTTTGTTTATTTGCAGTATGAACAACGAAGTAATCTCCCTTAAAAACGCTTACATTTATCAGAAAGAAAGTTTAATCTTGTCTGATGTAAACTTCACTATCCACAAAGGTGAATTCGTATTTCTAATAGGAAAAACAGGAAGCGGAAAAAGCTCATTGTTAAAAACACTCTATGCCGACCTTTGGCTTGAAAAAGGCGACGGAAAAGTGGCGGGTTTTGACTTAACCACCATCAAACACAAACAAATACCTTTTTTAAGAAGAAAAATAGGTATAGTTTTTCAGGACTTCCAGTTGCTTTCTGACCGAAACGTAATGGCAAATTTAGTATTCTTTATGGAAGCCATGGGATGGAGCAAAAACAATGAAATAGTAAGTAGAATAACCGAGGTTTTGGACTTAGTTGGGCTTCCGGAAGTACTACACAAAATGCCACATCAACTCTCTGGCGGCGAACAGCAGCGTATTGCCATAGCCAGAGCATTGCTAAATAACCCTGATATAATACTGGCAGATGAGCCAACAGGTAACTTAGATCCCGAAAAATCGATAGAGATTTTGAAATTGTTTTTTAAGATAAACGAAGTTTCTAACACCGCCATTTTGATGGCAACGCATGAGTTAGACTTAATAGAGCGATTCCCAAAACGGACTATTTTCTGTGACAATGGAAGAGTTGACGATCTTACATAAAATTAGAAAAACCTAACTTGAACATTAGGCTTTGAGGCTGATAAGCTCTTTGAGCAGCAAAAGAGGTATACTGGTCGGTAATACCGTTAATATTGGTATTGACCAATTTTAATGGATTGCTTTGAGCGTATGTAACACTAAACTCTAAATATCGGGCTTTTTTGCCTCTCCCCTCTAGTTTGTAACCACAGCCTGCTGTTAATCCGTAACTTAATGAGCGAGTTGGGTAAGACTCAATGGTATCCACTTGGTTTTGGTCATAAAGCTCTAACATACGAGAAGTATAAAACTTTGGCCCTGCAAATGCATCAAAGAAAGGCGTGAAGGTTTTGTCAGTGTAAGTCGGTCTAAATCTCAAAACAGCATTTAACCAGGTTTGATTGTGCTTCATGTAAAATGTTCCCTGTGTAGGAAACTTTGAAAATTCTGTTTGTTTTTTTGTGGTAAAACCTAATTCTCCTCCCAAAAACACCCTACTTAAAGTTGTAGATTTAAATTTCGGATTAAAGAAATAATGGACACTTGCTCCTAAGTCATTGGTGTTAACATAGTCAGACTTAAATTCTTTCCGAAAACTTCCTATAGGGTTATTGACCAATACTTGTAAACCATAAAACCCTTTATCTAAAAATATTTCTGGCTTTGACTGAGCAAAACCAGAAATACTTATTATGAAACTAAATGCACTTATAACTAAACCTTTACGCATATGTTATTTTGATTTTAAAACCACAAACGGAATTATCACTTCTTCTAATGATACCCCTCCATGCTGAAATGTATCTTTGTAATGACTCACATAGTGATTGAAATTATTTGGATAAGCAAAGAAATAATCATTGGTAGTAAAGAAATACGAAGTCGACATATTTGGAGAAGGCAACTTATAATTCTCAGGCTTCCTGACTTCAATTACATTATCTCTCTTGTCATCTAAATTAAGGTTTCTTCCTTGCTTATATCTTAGATTAGTGTTTACATTTCTATCTCCTACTATTCTTTTGGCATTTTTGACTTTAACCATTCCGTGGTCTGTCGTAATAACCAATCTTCCTTTTTTGGAGGCAATAAGTTTTAAGAAATCCAGCATAGGCGAGTGCTCAATCCAAGATTTGGTGATTGACCTATAAGCCGCTTCGTCCGGAGCCAGCTCCTTAATAACCGCCATGTCTGTACGAGCATGCGAAAGCATGTCAATAAAGTTATAAACCACCACCACGAAATCGTCTTGAGCTAGTCTACTAAAATTATCAACCAAAGACTTAGCTTGATTGTTATTCAATATTTTATGATAAGACATTTTATGAGGAAGATTGTTTTTCTTCATTTGTCTTTGCAAATATTCCTCTTCATTTTTGTTTAGGCCTTCTTCATTATCTCCTTCGTCAGTTACCCACAAATCAGGTGTTTGTTTGGCCATGTCGTAAGGTGTCATACCCGAAAATATGGCGTTTCTGGCATATGAGGTTGAAGTTGGCAAAATAGAATAATAAGTCTCATCAGCTTCAACAGCGAATAAATCATTGATTATCTCTTCCATCAGCTTCCACTGATCTAATCTAAAATTATCAATTAATATAAAAAACAAAGGGTCATTTCCTTTCAAAAGAGGAAAAACCTTTGTCTTCAATAAATTATGAGACATTACCGGTTTTTTAACTTTGGGATCTGTCATCCATCCTTCGTAACTTTCTTCTATAAACTTTGCAAACCTCGTATTGGCCTCTGACTTTTGCATCGTAAAGACCTCTTCCATAGATTTGTCTGAAGATTTATCTATTTCTAATTCCCAGAAAACCAATTTCTTATATATTTCTACCCACTCCTCAAAATCTAAGTCATCATTATACTGCATAGAAATCTGTCTGAAATCTTGCATGTAACTCGAATTGGTTTTTTCTGAAACCAATCTTTTATTTTCGAGCAATTTTTTAGCCGAAAGTAATATTTGATTAGGGTTTATTGGCTTAATCAGATAATCCGCGATCTTAGAACCTATGGCTTCTTCCATAATACGCTCTTCTTCCGACTTGGTAATCATCACAACCGGAATATTGGGCTTTATTTTTTTGATTTGAACTAGGGTGTCTAATCCCGTCATTCCGGCCATCATTTCATCTAGGAAAATCAAATCAAAATTTTGTTTTTCTACTAAATCTAAAGCGTCAGAACCACTCGGAACCGGAGTAACGTCATATCCTTTGTTTTCTAAAAAAACGATGTATGGTTTTAATAATTCTATTTCGTCGTCAGCCCACAGTATGGTGTATCTTTGCATATTTGGTTTATTTCTTATATTGTTTCGTATTCTATTAAATACGTTATTTTTTATTTAAAAATTGCTTCAATTGCTCAAAATCTTCTTCGGTATCTATTCCTAAGCTATCAAACTGAGTTTCTATAACTTTGATAGTGATACCATTAGAGAGCCACCTGAGTTGCTCAAGTTTTTCGCAATTTTCGAGCGGAGACATATGCAATTTCACTATTCCTTGTAACACATCAGACCTAAAAGCATAAATACCCATGTGCCGGAAGTATGAAAAATCTTTTACCCAAAAATCAATTCCTGACTCTCGGTAAAATGGAATGGGTGAACGGCTAAAATATAAGGCTTGTTTGTTTTCACCTATTACAACTTTCACCACATTAGGATTAAGCAAAGTTTCGGTTTCTACTATTTTTTTACATACCGTAATAACTTCAGACTTTGTTTCTAAGGCAAGACAAAGGTCGTTTATCGTTGTAGGAGAAATCAAGGGTTCGTCGCCTTGAATATTTACCACAAAGTCATAGTTTGCACTTCCGCCCATCACTTCTAGTGCTTCCGCACACCTGTCGGTTCCGCTTTGGTGTTTGGTGTTGGTCATAATAGCATGACCTCCAAAGGCCTTCACGTGTTCAAAAATATCATCATGATCGGTTGCCACCACAACTTTAGAAAGCAAATTTGCTGATAGGCACTGCTGGTAAACCATTTGCAAGATTGAGACACCATTTACTTCTTTTAATAGTTTGGCGGGAAATCTACTGGAAGCCATTCTGGCTGGAATTATACCTAGAATTTTCAAATTATTGTATGATTAATATGCAAATCTATATAAGAAAACAAAATAATGACCGTTTGAAAAAAAAATAATTAGAAAACAGTTATAAACCGTTAAATTTGCAAAGATCAAAATCCAAATCTATGTTAAATAGAATATTAATAATAATACTTTTAAGTATTACAAACAGTGCTTTCGCTTCCGATTATAAAATTCTTAGTTCTACAAAAGACACTTTAAAAACTGAGATAGTTAAAGATAAGGTTTTTGTGCTTCACAAAGTACAAGCAGGCCAAACTTTGTATAGTTTAGTGAGAGTGTATAACAGCACCATGCCAGAAGTAATGGCTGCCAATCCTGTTTTAAATAACCAAGTAGCCATTAAAGTAAATCAAGTTTTGTATTTTCCTTTGATGAAAAATGGAAAACAGGTAACTGCAAAAGCGTTTAAAAGAGAAGAAAAAGCAAGTAAGAAAGAAATCACAGACAAAAAAGGCATCCATGAGGTTTCTGCGGGCGAAACAGTATATTCTATTTCTAGAAAATACAACATTGACATTTCAGATTTTGTAGAAGCAAATGGGATTGAAGAAAATAAACTTGGACAGGGACAAAAACTAATAATTGACCCTGAAGAAATCAAAAAAGTTCTCAAAAAAAGTGTGCTTGACAAACCTAAGTTTATTGCTTTAGAGCAAGTGGCCGTGGGAAAGAAAATCACACAAGAAGGTGTAGCAGAGGTAATAAATACTACCAATAGGTCTAACAATTACTTGGCACTTCACAGAACTGCTCCTGTAGGTTCTATCATAAAAATTACAAATGAGGCAAATGGTGCTACCATCACTGCCAAGGTGGTTGGCAATCTATCTGAAACCGGACCAGATCAAGAAATTTTGGTAAAACTTTCGCCTTATGCATACTATAAACTCAAGCCAAAGGATTCAAAGATTAGAGCGGAAGTAGTATATTTTGAAACAGCAAAATAAAAGAAAAGAACTGAAGCCCAAATGTTAACTGAATCTGCTGTAGAGTTATTAAAAACGAAATATATACAGTTTAATAATTTTGATTTTATTGAACTAGACCCTATTTCTATACCTCACAAGTTTTCGAAAAAACAAGATATTGAAATTTCAGGTTTGTTTGCTGCTATTTTGGCTTGGGGACAGCGAAAAACAATAATCTCGAAATTAGAAGAATTGATGCATAAAATGGGCAACAGTCCGTTTGATTTCATCATGAATCACTCCTACAATGATTTAAAGCCTTTGGCTGGCTTTAAACATAGAACTTTTAATGACACCGACCTTTTCTATTTGATAGAATTCCTGAAAACTCATTATTCTAAATTTGATAGTTTAGAAAACGCTTTTTATCCAAAGGAATCAAATTTTGAAATGAAACAAATGCTAATTGCGTTTAACTCATATGTTTTTTCGCTTGAAGACTACCCCCACAGAACTCGAAAGCATATTTCTACACCTGCCAAAAACTCGGCTTGTAAAAGATTAAATATGTACTTGCGATGGATGGTTAGGTCGGATGAAAAAAATGTAGACTTTGGGATTTGGGATACTATAAAACCTAGTCATTTGATTTGTCCTTGTGATGTACACGTAGAAAAATCTGCGAGAATATTGGGACTCACACAGCGACCAAAAGCAGACTGGAGCATGGCAGTAGAAATAACTGATAACCTAAAAAGTATCGATGCAGATGATCCTGTTAAGTTTGATTTCGCTTTGTTTGGCCTAGGAATTGAAAAATATTTCGATGCTATTGAATAATTTTCAAAAATATATAAATTTTAACTGTTTACAATTGCTTTAATTTTTAAGAACTCGCAATTGTATTATATTTGTGCCGTGGAAAAAATAAAACTAGAAATATTGGATTTATCTCCGAGCCAGCTACAGGCAGGTTCGTTTACTTTAATTCTTTCAGAAGTAAATGGAGACAGGCGTTTGCCTATCATAATTGGGATGTTTGAAGCTCAGGCAATCGCAATAGAAATGGAGAATATTCAACCCACTCGTCCGCTGACACACGATTTGTTTAAGTCATTTTCTAAGTCTTTTGACTTTTCAATAGAAGAAATCCAAATCTCTGATATTTCGGAAGGTGTATTTTATTCTAAAATAATATGCACAGATGGCATCAGACAAAAAAATATCGATGCAAGACCTTCTGATGCGGTAGCAATAGCACTTAGATTTAATGCGGCCATTTACACAAACGAAAACGTATTAAAAGAAGCGGGCATTAGTGCTTCTGATTTAGGTGAACAAATAGAAACTGAAGCTGAAGAAGAAGAAACCATAGTAGTGCCCGTCAAGTCAGGACAAGATATTTTATCACTACATGTAGATGACCTTAAAAACTTGCTAGAAGAGGCAATAAAAAACGAGGACTACGAGAAAGCTGCTAAAATCAGAGACGAGATAGAAAAGCGTAATTAATATTTAATTTCACTCATTTTAACCGTTCTTTTCTGAATTCCATTAACTTTAGGTTACCTATAACCAGAAATTAACCTAAATGATAAAAATACTTAAAAATTTCTTACCAAAACCAAATCCTAGCGACTCAAACTTTATTAAGTTTTTGACGTATTTGGACATATTTGGTATTTTCCAAAAAGACCCCTTCGGTAATTGGCTCCTACTAAAAAGAATCATAATATTTATAGCAGGCTGGCCTACTTATTGGAGACTTTCGGTAGTTAACAAACTTAAAATAGAAGGGACAGAATATTTAAAAGACCTACCCAACGAAAACGTTTTCTTTATCTCCAATCATCAGACCTACTTTGCTGATGTAATTGCATTTTACCATATCTTCTGTAATCACAAGTGGGGTTTTGGGAAAAAACTAATTCCAATATATTTATTTTCGCCAAGAGGAAAAACGTTTTATGTGGCAGCCAAAGAAACCATGAAATCGGGCTTTATTCCCAAGCTATTTAGCCTTGCAGGTGCTATTTTGGTAGAAAGAAGCTGGAGGGCAGAAGGCGTAAATGTTAAAAGAGAAGTAGATACATCAGCAGGCGATAGTGTTTCAAAGGGCCTTTCGGCAGGTTGGGTAGTAAGTTTCCCCCAGGGAACTACCAGTCCATACGCTCCTATCAGAAAAGGTACCGCACATATTATTCTTCAAAACAAGCCGATAGTGGTGCCTGTGGTGATAAATGGCTTCAGAAGGGCTTTTAACAAAACTGGCTTAAAATACAAAAAGAGGAATACAGAATTGAGCGTAAAATTCAAAAAACCAATCTATTTTGACGATAGCCAAAGTTTAGAAGAAATAACGCTTATCGTTCAAAACATTATTGAACAAAGCATGCCAGAGCAAATAGCCGAATGGAATGCACTAAAAGAGATGGCAAAACGCGGAGAATAAGCTTAAAAATCCTTAAAAGAAACCCAATTTAATATGCTTCTTTAGATAATTATTTATCTTTGTAGAATAGGATCCAAAATAATAATGAGTTTTAATAAAACATTAGGTAGTTACCCAGGCATATTAATAATCATCAGCTTAACTGTTGCCCTTTTTTTAATTGGCTTTTGTGGCTGGATAGCTATTTCTTCAAAAGAACTTATCAAATACGTAAAGCAAAATGTAGAGATCCAAGTCTACCTTGAAAGAGATCTCGATGCTTTAGAATTAGCTAAAATAAAATCAGACCTTATCAATTTAAAAATAGCCGAGCACACATCATCGAGGCCTGGAGTGGTTTTAATCTCAAAAGAAACTGCAGCTGATATATTTTTCAAAGATACCAAAGAGAATTTTAAAGAGGTACTAGGCGACAATCCATTTAGAGACGCCTACACTATAAAACTAAAAGAAGAGAATATTTCAGAGAGTAGACTCAAAGAAATGAAAACTCAGATTGAAAAAGTGCCTGGAGTTTTTGAGGTAGACTATGCCAAAGATTTTTTGAATGGGATAATTTCCAATGTTAACAAAGTATATAAAATCTTAGCCGCCATAGTTTTAATATTTTTCATAGCTACTTTATTACTGATTAACAATACTATTAAGCTTGCTTTGTATTCACAGCGGTTTATTATCAGAACCATGCAACTTGTAGGGGCTACAGATTATTTTATTCAAAAACCATTTTTAGCCAAAGGTTTTTTCCAAGGAACTGTGGCAGCGTTAATTGCAATATTATTGGTATTTTTCACTAAAACAGTCGCCATCAGTCAAATAGAAGGTTTATCCATTATTCAGAATACACAAAATACCATTTGGCTATTTTTAATTTTATTAATTTTGGGTCCAATGATTGGGGTAATGAGTACTTATCAATCCATAGTTAGATATCACAAATTAGATTTAGATAAATTATATTAAAAAATGAAAGAGAAAAAAGAAAAAACAGAATCAGTTATGGCTGACTCAAAACCAACTCATCTTGCGTTTGGGAAAGGTAACTTCACGATTATGTTAGCGGGTGTAGCCTTGATAATCATTGGTTTCATTATAATGTCACTCGATAAGGAAGAGTTTGGATTTGGTTTTATGGGTTTAACACTCGGGCCAATCGTAGCCTTTTCTGGCTTCATGATAGAATTTTATGCTCTTTTAAAGAAAAAATCTTGATTAAATGAATCTAATCCAAGCCATAATTCTGGCCATTATTGAAGGTATAACAGAGTACCTTCCAATCAGCTCCACGGGTCATATGATCATTGGAGCTTCTTTTATGGGAATAGCTGACCAAGCTTTTACCAAAATATTTGAAGTAAACATTCAATTTGGAGCCATTATCGCTGTAATAGTATTGTACTGGAAGCGTTTTTTCCAAACGTTAGATTTTTATTATAAACTATTTGTAGCTTTTATACCAGCTGCTGTCATCGGTTTTTTGGCCAATGATTTCATTGATTCTATACTAGAAAACGTGTGGGTTGTTGCCACAAGTTTATTGTTAGGTGGTGTGGTTTTGGTATTTATCGATAAACTATTTGAAGATAAACCACAAAAGGAGGAAGCTAATTATAAAAACAGTTTTATAATCGGTTTGTTCCAATGCATTGCCATGATTCCGGGCGTATCTCGATCTGCGGCTACTATTATAGGAGGAATGTTTCAAGGATTATCAAGAAAATCAGCGGCTGAATTTTCGTTCTTTTTGGCAGTGCCTACCATGTTTGCAGCTTCAGGCTATAAACTACTAAAAGGATTTAAAAATGGAGACTTAAACTTTGACCAAGAACAACTTATGCTCTTGGGTGTGGGTAACGTGGTGGCATTTATTGTTTCCATAGTGGCAATAAAATTCTTCATTGGTTTCCTACAAAAACATGGATTCAAAGTGTTCGGATATTATAGAATTGCTCTTGGACTAATTTTACTTGGACTGATGTGGTCAGGTGTAGATCTTAAAATTGTATAATGATTCCGGAAATAGAAATACCATTTAATAACGAGGTATTACTCCTTGACAAGCCACTTACTTGGACCTCATTTGATGTAGTCAATAAAGTGAGATACACAGGCAAATTTAAAAAAGTTGGGCATGCGGGCACCTTAGACCCCCTTGCTACAGGTTTGCTAATACTCTGCACGGGAAAAAAAACCAAAGAAATAGACCTATACCAAGGCTTACCTAAAGAATATACAGGAACCATAACATTGGGCAAAACCACTCCTTCATACGACTTAGAAACTGAAGTAGACGCAAACTTTCCTGTGGACCATATCACCGAAGAAGGCCTAGAAAAAGCAAGGCTATCTTTTATGGGAGTCATTAGTCAGATGCCCCCTATTTTTTCGGCAATTAAAGTTAAAGGTAAGAGGGCTTACGACGAAGCCAGAAAAGGAAATACGATAGAATTAAAAGCGAGGGAAATTGAAATTTTCGAATTTGATATTGACACAAAAAATTTCCCAGAAATTAGTTTCCGAGTGGTATGCTCAAAAGGAACCTACATCAGAAGTTTGGCTTACGATTTTGGTAAAGCCTTAAACTCAGGAGGCTTTTTGAGTTCATTAAGAAGAACAAAAATTGGAAACTTTTCGGTTGATAATGCCTACACAGTAGAAGATTTGGTGGAAAAACTAAAAGAAGCTAACCAAATCTAATCGCTATTTCTTTCCTTGAATTTTGAATAACAATTATGAAAATATATCATAAACTTTCAGACTTTAAACCATTGGGAAATGCTGTCGTAACCACCGGCACATTCGATGGAGTTCATCTCGGTCATAGAGAAATACTGAGCAGGCTGAAAGAAATCTCAAAAAAGAACAAAGGAGAAAGTGTGTTGCTTACGTTTTGGCCACACCCAAGATTAATAGTATCCAAAGACAATGATAACCTTAAACTCCTTACTACTATAGATGAAAAGACCGAATTACTCAAAGAAGTGGGAATTGATCATCTTATAATTCTACCTTTCACCAGAGAGTTTTCAGAATTATCTTCAGAGCAGTACATAGAAGATATTTTGATTAAAGGAATAGGTACAAAGACTCTGGTAATTGGTTACGATCACCGTTTTGGTAGAAATAGAGAAGGCGGCATGGACTATTTGGTTAAAAATGCCGACAGATTCAAAATTGGTATAGAAGAAATTACTAGGCAAGAGATTGAGAATATCACCATTAGCTCCACTAAAATTAGGGAGGCCATTTTGAAAGGAAATGTACATGTGGCCAACGAATTATTAGGAAGACCGTATGCGTTTGAAGGCCATGTGGTTAAAGGGCGTCAACTAGGAAGAACTATTGGTTTCCCCACAGCCAATGTTAAAATTCAGAAGGAATATAAATTGATTCCTAAAAACGGAGTTTACGCGGTAAAAGTTAGCCTTAGAAACGCCACATATTCCGGTATTATGAATATTGGGAATAGACCAACCGTAGATGGAATAGGCACTACACAAGAAGTTCATATTTTCGATTTTAATGACGATATTTATGGTGAAACTATCAAAGTAGAAATTATAGCCTATATCAGAGATGAGAAAAAATTTGATTCAATTCAAAATTTAATTCATCAAATAAAGGAAGACTGTATAGAGGCACTAAAAGTCATTTAACATGATTTCACAAAAAAACACAAAGATTATATTTTGGAGTATTAGTTTAATAACTATTGGCTGTCTTTGGTTTTTTCAATATGTGATCACCGTAAATATCCCCTGGTGGGATGATTTCCATGGAATCATGCTTCCGGTATATCATTTATTTTCAGATGCTCCAATCTCTGAAAAACTACAAGAGTTTGTTTCATTAAACAATGAACACCGTGTTGTAAATGATCGGCTTTTCAATTTAGCAATTTACTTGATTTTTGGTGTATTTGAGATGAAAACCTTAGCTATGCTAGGCTTTATTAATTTGATTCTCATTTTCTTCGTTCTTTATAAAGTCACAAGGCCGTATAATGCAAATATATTGACTTATGTACCTGTTATCTTCCTGATATTCAATGCTCAATATTTTGAAAGCTTACAATCTTTGATGGTGCCTTTTCAAAACTTCTCCGTTATTTTCTATGTATTTTTAAGTCTTTATTTTCTTTTATATTATCCCAAAAACGGCTTTAAACTCTCTTTCTTATTTGCAATTATTGCCTTATTTACACATGGAAATGGCATTTTGATGCTAGTACTTGGTGCTTTGATTTTATTAGTAAAAAAGAAATACAAAAATCTTGGAATTTGGATTGCCTTAAGCGTTATTTTAGTATTTGTATATTTTCTAGGTTATAACAAACCTGCATGGAACCCAAATGTCTCCCCTACCGAACATCCGCTTCAAGCATTTTTGTACGTTTTTGAATTTCTCGGCTCATACGCACTAAATATAACAGATACCTCTACAGGCCTTACAAACAGCTCATTAAGAGTTATTTTACCTACAGCTTTAGGTTTAATTATTGTGATATTGTTCACATTCTTTTTTCTCAAAAAATACACCATTATCTCAAAAAACTATATACTTTATTTGAATAAACTTGCACACTCAAAGTCAGATTTATTCCTAACTGCTTCCATATTATTCTTCCTCGCTACAGGACTTCTAATTGGTTGGACACGCACGGGATTTCCGATGGTTAGTCGTTATACTATTAACTCTCACATGCTTATTGCATTGGTATATTTGTTTTTAGTTCAAAACATTAAAAACAATCGAAGTTTTATTGTAGCAGCAAGTGGTTTCAGTTTTTTTATGTTAGTGCTCTCGTATTACAACAACCTAGACGAGGGAATTATGAAAAGAAAAAATGCAGAAACGGATGGATTAAACTGGAGGTATTCGGGTACATGGGCTAACCAGTATTTCATACCGAAACACGTGGAATTGCTGAATCCTTTGCTCACAGAGATGTACCAGACCAATGATTATGTTTTCCCTAAAAATGAACTGGAAGACTATAGGACTCTACATGTGGAGCCCAAAAGTACTACTTTTATTACAGATCAAACAAATGATATATTATCTATAGAAGCCATTTATCCCTTAAAAAATGATTTATGCGAAGCTCATGGTTTATATTTCAGTATTGAAAACGAGGTAGTTTCATTTATTTTTCCAGCCAAACATCGTAGAAATAATCCGATGCAGCTCTTAAAGCAAAAAAGCTTTTACGATTCAAACGTAAAAGCTTCCTTCCCACTATTTTTAGTACCTAAAGGCACTTATAAACTTTTTGAAATTCAATACACCAAGGATTCTATCCGAAAGTTTGAAACCGGAAAAACAATTTCGAACTTTTAGGCATTGCGTACATAGCTACCTAACACTTTGATATAATCACCATGTTTATTTAATATTTCCTGGAATTTTTCGTCTTTGTGGTATCCCAAAAGTTCTACAAAAAACCAAAAGTTAAAGTCTTCGTCTCCTTTGTATGGTCTGCTTTCTATCTTGGTAAGGTTAATATTTTGCTCCTTAAAATCCATTAAAAAGTTCGCCAAAACTCCTGATTCATCTGTCTTTGGCAGTCTTGCTACAAGCGTAGTTTTATCGTTACCTGAAGGCTGATTTTCAAAAGTTTTTGATATTATAAAAAAACGTGTTCGGTTGTTTGAGTTGTCTTCTATGTTTTTGAATAAAACTGGAAGTCTAAATAGTTTTGCTGCTATTTCACTACAAATTGCTGCGGCCTCAGGATCCTCAGCGGCTAACTTTGCTGCTTTAGACGTAGATTCTACTTGAATTTCCTCTGGGTGTGTTTGTTCAAAATATTTATTTAAAAAGCCTCTACATTGTCTAAAAGCGATATCTTTAGAATAAATACGTTTAATTTTTGAAGGATTTTCAGCCTCAGTCGCCATCGTAAAATGTACGGGAATCTTTAACTCAGCCGCAATATTTACTTGGGTTTCGTTTAGTAAATCAACCGTTTCATATACTATACCTTCTTGGTTGTTTTCGATAGGGATTACACCAAAACGCACTCTTTCAGTTTCAACCGCTTCAAAAACGGCCTTGATCGTAGGCAAAGTCACGTATTCTGACATGGCTCCAAATCTACTTTCAGCAGCTTGGTGAGTAAAACTGCCCTCTGGCCCCAAATACGCTATTCTTTCTGGAAGTTCTATATTTCGAGCTGCAGCAAAAATCTCTAAAAATATTGCTTCGATTGCATCTTTGTTTAGAGGACCTTTATTTTGCTCAAAAAGCCTCTCTATAATTTGCTTTTCCCTTTCAGGCCTGTATATGACAGCCTTTGTTTTATTTTTTATCTCTCCTACTTTATGCACCCAATTCATCCTTTGGTTTAACAGTTCCAAAAGAGTATCATCCAGTTTATCTATTTCTTGCCTTACGTCTTCTAAAGTCACTACCTTATTTTATTTAATTAATCCTCCAAAATTATCTCTTTTTCCTCAATTATGTCTTTTTCGATTACTAAATTTTCAATAATGAAATTTTGTCGATCAGGCGTATTTTTACCCATATAATACCCTAAAATTTTAGGAATAGAAGATTCTTTTTCCAAAATAACAGGATCTAATTTTATTTCTTTACCAATAAAGCCTTCAAACTCGTGAGGAGATATTTCACCCAAACCTTTAAAACGGGTTATTTCTGGCTTACCTCCTAGTTTTTTGATGGCATTTTGTTTTTCTTCATCAGAATAACAATAGAGCGTTTCTTTTTTATTTCTAACTCTAAAAAGTGGTGTTTGTAAAATAAACAAATGACCTTCACGCACCACATCTGGAAAAAACTGCAAAAAGAAAGTTAATAACAATAACCTAATGTGAGAACCATCTACATCGGCATCGGTAGCAATTATTATATGATTAAAACGAAGACCTTCTATACCGTTTTCGATATCAAGTGCGTGCTGAAGTAAGTTAAACTCTTCATTTTCATACACTACCTTTTTGCTTAAGCCAAAACAGTTCAATGGTTTTCCTCTTAAACTAAATACAGCCTGGGTTTCAGGGCTTCTTGCTTTAGTAATTGATCCACTTGCAGAGTCACCTTCCGTAATGAAAAGCATAGTTTCTAACCTGTCTTCATACTTTTCGTCAGTATAATGAAAACGGCAATCCCTTAATTTTTTATTATGAAGATTAGCTTTTTTTGCTCTTTCATTTGCTATTTTCTTTACACCTGCCAACTCTTTCCTTTCTCTCTCCGACTGCTCTATACGTTTCTTAAGTGCATCTTTAACATCTGCATGCATGTGCAAATAGTTATCCAAATGCTCCTTAATAAAATCATTGATAAAGGTTCTTACAGTAGGTGCATTATCTTCTAAAGATATGTTGGTTGACCCTAGTTTAGTTTTTGTTTGAGACTCAAAAACTGGCTCTTGAATTCTCACAGAAATGGCTCCAATTACGGATTGACGAATATCCTCTGGAGCATAGTCTTTGCCAAAGTGATCTCTCACTGTTTTAACAATAGCCTCTTTAAAAGCAGAAAGGTGAGTACCGCCTTGTGTAGTATTTTGACCATTTACAAATGAGTAATACTCCTCGCCATATTGGTTGCCGTGCGTCAATGCGAGTTCAATATCTGGACCCTTGAGGTGAATTATGTCATACCTTAGGTTAGAATCATCCGTTTTTCTTAACAAAAGATCTAAAAGACCATTTTGAGATAAATATTTTTTCTTATTGAAATTTATTGCCAAACCTGCATTTAGATAGCAATAATTCCAAATCATATTTTCAAGATATTGCGGTATGTAATGATAGTTTTTAAAAACTGTTGAATCTGGGATAAACTCCACATATGTACCATTTTTTTCAGAGCTAATCTCAATACCAGTTTCTTCGATTAATACACCACGTTCAAAAATCGCAAATTTACTTTCACCTTCTCTAAAAGATTTCACTTTGAAATAAGAAGACAGTGCATTCACGGCTTTAGTACCTACACCATTTAAACCAACGGATTTTTGAAAAGCCTTGCTGTCATATTTGGCACCTGTATTTATTTTCGATACTACATCTACTACTTTACCAAGTGGTATACCTCTACCATAATCTCTGATGATAACCTTACCGTCATTTAGGGTTATGTCAATTGCTTTTCCATTGCCCATCGCAAACTCATCTATACAGTTATCCATGACCTCTTTTAAAAGTACATAAATACCGTCGTCGGGAGACGAACCGTCGCCAAGTTTACCAATATACATACCTGGTCTGAGCCTAATGTGCTCCTTCCAATCTAAGGACCTAATACTGTCTTCGTCATAGGTGACTTTGCTTTCTTCTGCCATGTTTTACGTAAAATTTTTTTTTATAAAAAAAACAAAGTTACTTTGTAAAAAAAAGTACTTTTTAAAATTATAGTTTCTTTAATTTATTAAACCAAAAATCTTGTGTTAATTTGCATTTTATAAAGTGCAACATACCATTTAGCACAATAGCAAAATACGTTTTTAATATGAAATTTTCCAAATTTAGGAATACTATTCGATTCAGGAAAGAGCTTGCTTTATTTATTATTTTAATTGCCTCAGCAAGCAACGGTTTTTCGCAAACAACCACGAACCCCAACCAGATTCAAAACGTACCCGCATCAACTGAGCAAATGCCTACAGGCACAAACATTACCAAAGATGCTACCCCAACAAAAAATAGAACCACTGCTATAAATAGAGTGCCTACCACCACCCCAGCAGACACAAGAGGAATAACCGTAGCACCAGAAGACGCAGTCCAAATGGAAGCTGAGGAACAACAAAGACTTACGAGAGAAGCTGAATTTGCGGCAGATGAAGCAAAAGTGGCATTGAGAAAAAGAATTTTCGGTAGTTCTTTATTTGAAAACACCAAAGTAGACATTTCGGCAAATACAAATATATCTACTCCTAACAATTATGTTTTAGGAAGCGGTGATAAGCTCAAAATGGACATTTATGGGTATTCTCAATTTACACAAACAGCAACCATAAATGCCGATGGATTTATAGTTTTAGAAAAAGCGGGAGTTGTAAATGTGGCTGGTTTGACCATAGACGAAGCTGAAAATAAAATACGTAATGCCTTTTCTAGAATATTTATTGGTTTAAAAGGTGGAGCGGGTTATGGAGCTAACACGTTTTTTAAATTGTCATTGACAGGTTACAAAACTATCAAAATTAAAATAACTGGCGAAGTTATAGCACCTGGCACTTACACAGTTACATCATTTACCAGTTTACTTAATGCTTTATACCTATGTGGAGGTCCAAATGAAATAGGAACTTACAGAGATATAAAGCTAATCAGAGGTAATCGTACGGTTTCTACTTTAGACCTTTATGAGGTAATTACCAAGGGCTTTTCGAGAGGAGATTACTTATTGAAAGATCAGGATATAATACATGTAGGACCCTATGTAAGTAGAGTTGCATTAGAAGGCAATTTAAAAAGAGTTGGCCTTTTTGAAATAGAAAAAAATGAAAACCTTCAAGAAGCATTAAATTATGCTGGTGGTTTTAATCAATATGCATATACGGAAAGAATTAAAGTTTACAGAAATACGTCAAAAGAGAGAAAAATTCTAGATGTTGTAAATACAAGTTTTAAAAACACTTCGATTATAAATGGAGACTCAGTTGTGGTAGAACGAATTTTGGAGCGATTCGAAAATATGGTCTCAATTGAAGGAGCTATTTTTAGACCGGGAGAATACTCACTGGATAGTAACCCAACCCTGATGAAATTAATCAACTCAGCTGAAGGACTTAAAGACGAAGCCCTTCAAGGTAGGATAACTATAATCAGGACCAATGATGACTTATCTATTTCAAATATCTCTTATAACCTATCAGATATTAGGGCAAATAACGTACCAGACCCAACTTTAAAAAGACAAGATGCCGTTATAGTTCCAAGTATATTTAACTTAACAGAGGCTTCGTATATTAGAATTCAAGGAGCTATCAATAACCCCGACGCACAATTAGGAGTAGAAGTGCCTTACATTAAAAATATGACAATCCAAGACCTTCTTGTAAGAGTAGGCGGATTAACCGAGGCTGCTTCTCTTTCTAAAATTGAGATAGTAAGAAGAAAAAGGAATGTTGAACCGAATCAATTAGATGCTCAAATATCTGACATTATAGAATTTGACATTAGACCTGACTTGAGCGTAGATGCAAACCAAAAAATGGTAACGTTGGTACCTTATGACGAGATATTTGTTAGAACTTCTCCAAACTACGAAAAGCAAAACTTTATAACGCTTAAAGGTGAAGTAATTTACCCAGGCAAATATGGTATCAAATATAAAGATGAAAAGATCTCTGATGTAATAAATAGAGCAGGTGGTTTAACACCATTGTCTTACACAAAAGGTGCCACTTTGGTTAGAAAAACTTTGCTTACTGAGTTTCAAAGAACACAAAGAGAAGATGTTCTAAAAAACTTAAACCTAAATACAAAAGTTAAAGACATAACTGCTGTAGAAGATGAAGAACTAACGCAGCTAAATGACCCAACTATTAAGGCAAAAGATAAAAATTTAATTACTGAATCTATTGGAATAGATTTAGCTAAAATACTTGAAAACCCAGGTTCTCTTGCAGATATAATCCTACAGGATGGAGACGAAATAAACATTCCAACAAGACTACAGACAGTGAGAATAGAAGGTGAAATACTTTATCCAACCACTGTAAAGTACCAATCAGACTATAACTTTATTGATTATGTTTCTCGATCGGGAGGTTTTACAAAAAAATCATCTAGAGGAAGAGCTTTTATTATTTATCCTAATGGATCAGTAGACAGAACAAGAAAGTTTTTATTTGTAAAAATATTCCCAAAGGTTGAGCCAGGAAGTGAAATAATAATTCCAACCAAAACTGAGAATACGCAACAACAGTTTAATCAGTTTGCAGCATTTATTGGTACAATAAGTGGCACATTGGCTACTATTGTAACAATAGTTGGTTTGGTACAATTAAATAAAAAATAATTAGCGTGTCCCCATCAAATAATATGGAAGAAAAACAAATTTCAACCAAGGCTTTCATACTTAGCATTGTAGATGTTTTCAAATACCTAGGCAAATATTGGCAATTGCTTTTAATTGCACTTTTACTTGGAACTGCTTTTGATCTTGTAAAATCATTCTTTTTTGCACCACCAAAAAAATATGATGCAAAAATAGTTTTTCATTTAGAACTAGAAGGTGGAGGTGCTACAAACCAGCTTGGGGGCCTTGCTTCATCGTTTGGTTTAGGAGGCGGCGGTGGTGCTGGAGGCGGAGACCTATTTGGTGCGGCTAATTTTGAGGCTATTGTTACTTCTGGAAATGTCTTTCAAAAAGCTTTTATGAAGGAAATAATGGTAGGTGATAAAAAAGAGCTTTTCATAAATTATTTTATTGACAGTAGTGATATCAAAACCAATGAATGGGGAAAAACCTTATTTCATGGCCCTTCTGATTATTGCAAATATAGATTTACTAAAAAAACAGCGGCAGAGTTCACACCATATGAAAATATGATTTTCGCAGATGTTTATACAAAGCTATATGAAACAACAAAAATAAATCCTCAAGATAACTCTAGTTTATTTGAATTATCCGCTCAAACTTCAAATGAAATTTTGACTAAAAGATGGGTGGAAGTTTTGTTAGAATCTACAGAAGAATTTTATAAAGAAATGAAGACGAAGAAAACTCGTCAACTACTTACTATTCAAGAAAAAAGATTAGACAGTCTTTCTTATCTAATTAAAACCATGGATAGGAAAATTGCCCGAATAACGTTTGACAATCCAAATGTGGTAGATCCGGGCGGTATTTTGAAACAGCAACAAACCAACAGAGATAACACCTATATCACCAATCAATATTTAACTCAAATGGCGAATGTGGAGGCTTTGAACAGGATGATAATTGAACAAACTCCAATTTTTACCATACTTGAGCCTGTAAGGTTACCACTAGGCATGATCGAAAAATCAGGTTTAAACACACGATTAGGAGGAGTTATAGCTTTGCTAGCTGTTATATTTATACTATTAATAATTAGATCGATAAAAGACGTTTTATCTGATAAAGCGTAAGAATATTTGGAATGGAAGTTAAAGAAAGAATTATCACAGGTAAAAAGTCTACTGCAGAATACTTAAAAGAGATATGGCTATATAGAGAGCTTTTTTGGATTCTTGCAAAAAGAGACATTCTTGTAAAATATAAACAGACAGTACTAGGAGTTGGTTGGAGTGCAATTAGACCATTGGTAACTACATTGGTTATGGCCTTCGCCTTTGGTAAAATTGGGAAACTAAATGTTGACACCTCTATACCTTTTACTTTGGCTGTAGTACCAGGTGTAATTATCTGGTTATTTTTCTCTCAATCCCTTCAAGCCCTAAGTCAATCTATAGTTTTAAATAGTAATTTAGTTACTAAAGTATACTTTCCCAGGGTTATTATTCCTTTGTCAACTATTTTCCTAGGTTTGTTAGATGTCAGTATAGCTGTTTTATTGTTTATTTTCTTTTGTGTGTACTACCAATTTATGCCCGATTGGAAAATAATTTTAGCTCCCCTATTTATATTTTTATCTTTTATGTCAGCTTTCGGAATTGGGTTAATTTCGGCCGTGCTAAATGTAAAATATAGAGATATAGGCCAAATAATCCCATTCGTAATACAGTTTGGATACTTTGTGAGCCCAGTTGGTTATTTAACTGACAATGTTAGGTCAATTTCTGACAACCCATGGTATTACAAAATCTTCGTATTGAATCCAGTTACTGGTGCTATAGATGCACTTAGATGGTGTATGTTAGGTGACTTTGCCAAGTTTAATTGGGATAGTTTTATTCCCTTTATCATTTTTATATTTATTACGTTTTTCTGGTCTATTAGCTTTTTCAGAAAACATGAAAACTCATTTGTAGACCATATTTAATTCGAAAAAACATGACTGTATTAGAAATAGAAAATGTATCGAAAAAATATGTTTTAAACCAGAAAAATAAATCTAACGACGATTTAAGAGACTCAATATCTCGCTGGTCAAGAAACTTATTTAAAAAAGAAAAAGACAACCAAAAAGAAGAATTTTGGGCTTTAAGAGATATAAACTTAGAAATAAAACAAGGCGATAGACTGGGCCTTATAGGTGCAAACGGTGCCGGAAAATCTACCTTATTAAAAGTATTAAGTCAGATAACCGAGCCAACAACTGGTAGAGTTAAGGTAAAAGGCAGAATGGCCAGTTTACTTGAAGTAGGAACTGGTTTTCACCCAGAACTGACAGGAAGGGAAAATATTTTTTTAAACGGTGCGATTTTAGGAATGCAAAAAGCTGAAATCAACCGACATTTTGATGCAATCGTAGAATTTGCAGGTATTTCTAAGTTTTTAGATACTCCCGTAAAAAGATATTCATCTGGAATGTATGTGCGTTTGGGCTTTGCTATAGCAGCTCACTTAGAACCTGAAATATTGGTTGTAGATGAAGTATTAGCCGTTGGAGATGCTGATTTCCAGAAAAAAAGTATTGGTAAAATGAGAGATGTCTCTAAAAGTGGACGTACGCTTATTTTTGTAAGTCATAATCTTACGGCTGTACAAGGACTTTGTAACAAAGGTGCTTATCTCAAAGGCGGTGAATTGATTAAAACAGGCCACATAGATGAAGTTGTAAATGAATATGTAAAAAACGTATCAAAGTTTAATCTCCTTCAAAAATGGGAAAAACCAGAATTGGGACCAGGAAACGACTTTGTTCGTATTAAGTCTATTAGCCTTATTCCAACGCAAAATATTGAGCAAACAAAGTTTAATACTACTACTGAGTTTACTGTAAGTATCGAATATTGGAACTTAATGGATACTGCGGAATTAAACGTGAGTATTTTTCTATATTCGATGATTGGTGAATGTGTATTTAATCTAGGTGATGACGCTAAGCATTTCAAAAAAGGCATAGTGAAGTCGGTATGCAAAATTCCGGGAGATTTCCTTAATGACGGTTCTTATTACATTTCAGTTATGATCGTTAAAGATAGGTTGGCTCCAGTATACTTTTTTGAGGATGCCTTGGCATTTGATATTCAAGACTACAGAGAAGGAACCGACTGGTACGGAAAATGGCCAGGTGCAGTTCGCCCAAAAATGATAACAGTTGAGTCAAAGCAATTGGAATTTATGGATTGAGGAATTTGCTTCAATCGTCAAAAATGATAATTTTACATCTTTATATAAACAAACTTCAGTGAGAATAAACGTTACCAAATCTTTTTTACCCCCTATTGAGGAGTATCAAAATCAAATCAAGCGGATTTGGGAAACAAAATGGTTAACTAACAACGGACCATTATTAGTAGAACTAGAAGAGAAGTTACGTAACTACCTTAATATCAAAAACATCACGATAGTAAACAATGGCACCATTGCCCTACAATTGGCAATAAAAGCTCTTGGACTCACAGGAGAAGTTATTACTACGCCTTTTTCTTATTGTGCCACTACCACATCATTACTTTGGGAAAACCTTGAACCAGTTTTTGTAGATATCCAAAAGCATGATTTAAATATTGACGCCAACCTTATTGAAGCCGCTATTACACCAAAAACTTCGGCCATTCTTGCTACACATGTTTATGGCAGACCTTGCGATGTTGAAAAAATTGAAGAAATAGCAAAAAAACATAAGCTTAAAGTAATATATGATGCTGCTCACGCATTTGGCGTAGACTATAAAGGCAAGTCATTGCTTTCATATGGTGACGTTTCTACTTGTAGTTTTCATGCTACTAAAGTTTTTCATACTATAGAAGGTGGCTCAGTAGTTTGTAATGATACGGAAGTATTTGAGCAAATCAAACTAATGAAAAGCTTCGGCCATGTATTAGATGAATATTATGTAGCCGGCATTAATGGTAAAAATTCAGAATTTCATGCAGCCATGGGTTTAGTTAACCTAAATCATTTAGCAGATATTATTAGTGGAAGGAAAACCATTTTTGAAAAATACAGTAGGGAATTGAATTTTAGTATTCTGGAAAAACCAAAAAGCAATAATTCTGAAGAACTCGTTTATAACTATGCATACTACCCGATAGTATTGCCAAACGAAGAGACTACACTTAGAATAATAGATAAATTAAATGAAGTGGATATTTTTCCAAGAAGGTATTTTTATCCTTCACTAAATAAACTTAAATATCTCAACACCTACCAAAGGTGTCCGGTATCAGAAGATATTTCTTTACGTGTTTTATCGCTTCCATTATATCCCGATTTAGATATTGAAGACCAAGAGCGAATAATAGATATAGTAAATAAAAACCTATAATTTTGAATACCAATAAAAGTAATATTCTATTTGTAAGCCACGACGCAAACCGGGCCGGAGCTCAAATATTTTTACTAAACATTATGCTTCATTTGAAAAAAGAGGGGCACGATGTTAAACTATTATTGGTAGATGAATGGGGCGATTTAAAGGCAACTTTTCAAGAGAACTTCAAAACCTATATTTTAAATAAACAAGAATCAAATACCTCAAAACTTAGTAAGTTCAAAGAGGTATTTAAAGAGAAACAAACTGTATTTGAAGAAATTAAGGCAGATAGAAACATAGATTTCATTTATGTAAATACCATTGCGAGTGTGCATATATTAGAACAATTAAAACTGATATTTAAAGTTCCAGTTATTACACACATTCACGAGTTATCCTACTCTATAAGTCAATACGGCCCGACAGACGCGTATCACATTCTTGAAAAATTTAGTGATAAAATCATCGCATGCTCTGCCGCTGTAGCTCATAATTTATTTTTAGAAAACGAAAATCTAAAGTCAAAAACTGAGGTAGTTCATTCATTTGTAGACAATGAAAAAGTTTTAACCGTTAAAGATAAAAATAAACCCAAGATATTTCGCGAAAAAATAGGTATTAAAGATAATGAAATTCTGGTAGGGGCATGTGGAAATGCTGATTGGAGAAAAGCTACCGATATCTTTGTGCAAATTGCAGCAAGAACTTCCAATATTAACCCTAAAATACATTTTGTTTGGATTGGAATAAAAAAAGACACCGAATATTTCAAACAGCTAGAATATGATGCTAAGAAACTTGGTGCTGACCAAAAAATAATTTGGGTCTCCCCTACTCCTGAGGCGATATCTTTCATAAATGCCCTTGATATATTTTTGGTTTGTTCTCGTGAGGATCCATTTCCTTTAGTTATGTTGGAGGCTGCTTTGTGTGAAAAGCCCATTGTTGGTTTTAAAAACACAGGAGGAGCAGAAGAATTTATAGGAACTGATGCTGGCATTTTAGCTGAATATTTAAATATAGATGAGATTTCAGAACAGCTAATTTCACTTTCAACTAATAGTGAACAAATCCATAAACTTGGAAAAAATGCTCAAACTAAAGTTATTCAAAACTTTAGCTTCGATATGTCAATTCAGAAAATTCAGAAAATCTTAAATACGTTTGGCTAATTTTAGTTAAAAAAGGGCAAAATCTGAGCCTTTCCATAATATTTTGTAAATTGCAATGTTTTAATAAAAACATAATTTGAACATGCGAATTCTTACTATATATACATTTACACTTTTTCTTTCATTTGCTTCTTTCGCACAGAAAGAAAGGGGAAAAATGGTGGTAGCACCAAAAATTCCACAAGGAAAAAGCACAACCACAGAAACTAAACCAAAAGAAAAACAAGAGTTTGACTTTATTTTCGAAGAGGAGCCAAAACTACGCTTCTCTAATCAGTTTGAAAACAGTAACCTCAATAAAAAAGCAGGCTCTGCTACAACAACTACTGAAACTTCGAATGGAATACGAATTGAACCTTTGAGAGAAATCAACCGATTAGTAGAAGATGATACCTCTAGTATAGATGAAGGTGAACTTTTGATTGTTGAAATAGAAGAAGATGCTCAATTTCAAGGTTCAGACAATATGGTTGGTATTGCCTCATATTTTTCGGTTTGGGATACCAAATCTATAAACCCATACGGAATAAGTCCAAAAGAGTTTGATGACATAGTGCCAATTAAGTTATACGAAATTAGCGAAGGAAGAAATTGGGCTCCGGTTTTAGACAAAAGCGTGATTACCTCACATTTTGGATGGAGAAGCAGAAGATGGCACAAAGGGACAGACCTTGATTTAGAAACTGGTGATCCGGTTTATGCCGCATTTGACGGAATAGTGAGAATAGCTGGGGTGCATTCAGGGTATGGTCGAACTGTAATATTACGTCATTATAACGGGCTAGAAACATTATATGGTCACCTTTCTAAAATAAATTTTGAGCCAAACACAATTGTAAAAGCGGGAGAAGAAATTGCAAAAGGTGGAAATTCGGGAAGAAGTTCGGGTTCGCATTTACACTATGAAACTAGGTACGAAGGAAATCAGTTTGACCCCGAAAATATCTATAATTTCAAGGTTAATCCCATGGAAATAAAAGGGCAAGAACTTTTGCTTTCTTCAAAGCTATATGATTATTTGAGAGGTGGCTCTAGCAGATCTGCAAGTATGTCTGCTGGCGGAAACACAGAGGGAAATGCACCGGCAACCTTACAAGGTTCAGGCCAAGGAGAAGATGACAACGAAGACATAGAAGAAGAAGAAGAAATTCCTGTTCAAGTAGCTAAAAAAGTTTGGTACCAAGTAAGACCAGGAGATAACCTAACCGAAATAGCCCGGAAATTTCATACTTCGGTTTCGGAAATATGTAGATTAAACAAAATCAGTTCTTATAAAACACTTCGCTCAGGATTTAGACTTAGAATAAAATAATGGATCACAAAGTAGATATTTTAGTAATGGCCGTGCATCCTGACGATGCCGAATTAAGCTGTGCGGGCACAATACTAAAACACATAAAAGAAGGAAAAAAAGTAGCTCTAATTGACTTTACAGCCGGAGATTTAGGTACCCGAGGTACGCCAGAAATCAGAATAGCAGAGGCAAATGAGTCTGGGAAAATCTTAGGATTATCAGCGAGAGAAAATCTGGGCTTCCGAGATGGATTCTTTAAAAACGACGAAGAACACCAAAAAGCAATTATAAAATATATTAGAAAATATAGACCTGAAGTGGTTTTGGCTAATGCGGTAGAAGATAGGCACCCTGACCATGGAAGGTCATCTCAACTAGCAGATGAAGCATGTTTTTACAGCGGACTTAGGATGATTGATACTTTTGATGAGGAAGGAAACAAACAAGCCGCATGGAGACCAAAGGCTGTGTATCATTACATTCAAGACCGATACATTGAGCCTGACTTTGTGGTAGATGTAAGTGAATTTTGGGAAACTAAAGAACTTGCTATTCGAGCATTTAGAAGTCAATTTTTTGATCCAAACAGCAAAGAACCCGAAAGTTATATTTCATCTCCAGAGTTTTTGGATTTTATTAAATCGAGATCTGCAGAAATGGGTCACAAGATTGGCGTAAAATATGGTGAAGGCTTTACTAAGTCAAAAACAATTGGGGTAAAGTCACTTTTTGACATATTTTGATAACCGTAGAATATTTTTCCAGTCCGCTCGAAAAATAATAGCGATGTGATTAAGTAGGTTTTCAAAAAAACCAAAGTGACTTTGAAGTACTTTATACCTATCAAGCCAAGACTTCACCATTTGTTGGTGAGAAACACCGCCTTCTAGGTATTTTGCTAAAACTCCAGGATATATCATGCTCTTCTGAGCAGCTTTAATACATTTTATTTCCCAATCAATATCGGCACTTAGGTTATTTTCAATATAAAAAGGAGCCAATTCTCTTTTGACAATAAATGCTTGGTGACAAATCAACATACCTTTTTTAAAGGATTTCCAGTCCAAAACTTTCGGTAATTTATGAGGGCCTATTTCAGAGCGTAGGCCTAAATCTTTTCTAACTGAATCTACAATCATGGTTTCACCATACACAATATCAGGACTTGCTGCCACTTCAAGTTCTTTTATTTTTTGAATAGCCTCTCGCTCAAAAATTTCATCCCCTGCATTAATAAACCAGATGTATTTACCAGTTGCGGCTTTAATCCCCTTATTCATAGCATCATACAAGCCTTTATCTTTTTCAGACTTTATGTAAGATACTTGTTCTTTGTATTTTTCAGCTATGGCCATCGTACCGTCTTTTGAACCGCCATCAATAATAATATACTCAAAGTCAGAAAGTGTTTGATTAGCGATACTAAGTATAGTACGCTCCAAAAACTTCTCAGCATTGTAGGTGATAGTGATGATACTTATTAAAGCCATATATGAAAATTTGACACAAAGGTAAGAAATATGTTTTTGTGCTTAAAAGTAAATATTAGCACCAAAGGAAATCAAAATTGATTTTTTAGCAAATGAAAACCCTTAATGACATTCAAAAATAGAAGCTTTTAATTATCTTTGGCATGCTTTTAGACCAGCATTAAAGAGTATTATCCTAATAAAAAACAAAAACCATTTCAAAATAGATTCTCGTCTCATATGAAAAACTCATTTGATTTCAAAAAACTCATTCCAAGCCTTATTGCAATTGTAATTTTCTTGGGCATCACTTTTATCTATTTCAGCCCAGTATTAAGTGGAAAGACTTTATCAATGCATGACATCAACATGGCCTCAGGAGGAGCAAAAGAATTGCAGGACTATCATGAAAAGACGGGAGAATGGGTGTACTGGACAAACTCGATGTTTGGAGGAATGCCTAGTTTTATGATTGTAGGTGACTATCCTTACAGTTTGTCCTCTAAAATTGGGCAATTTTTCACAAATGCATTACCAGCACCAGCCAATGTAATCTTCTTGCTAATGGTTGGCTTTTACATTTTAATGGTAAGTTTAAAAAAATCAAATGCAGTGGCAATAATTGCCTCTATAGCCTATGCTTTCGGAACTTATAATTTTTTATATACTGAAGCTGGTCATATTTCTAAAATCCTTGCATTGGCTTACTGTCCAGCATTATTGGCCGGTTTTGTTTATATTTTTAGAGGAAAATATTTATTGGGAGCTTTTTTAACGGCTTTGTTTTTTGGATTAGAATTATATGCCAACCACCTTCAAATTACCTATTACTTTGCCTTTATTTTGATAGCATATACTGCATATGAAGGAATTAAATTGATTCAAAAAAGAGAACTCTCGAAACTTGGGAAGGTAGTTGGTGCATTAGCGATAAGTGTTTTGATAGGAATTGGAATGAACGGGATGAGACTTTGGAATAACCTATCTTATTCAGCTGAAACCACCAGAGGCAAATCAGAACTTAAAACCTCAAGTGCTGGTACTTCTGGCTTAGACCGCGACTATGCATTTGGTTGGAGTTATGGTATTGACGAGTCATTTAACCTACTGTTTCCGGATATTATGGGAGGCGGATCGTCGGGTTCTTTGGGTGTAGACTCAGATACCTACAAAACATTAACAAGTGGCGGAGTAGATGCAGGAATGGCTCAGCAATTTATTGGACAGTTACCACTCTACCATGGAAATCAGTCATTCACTACGGGGCCTTCTTATTCTGGTATTATTGTAATATTCTTGTTTATATTAGGTCTGTTCTTAATAAAAAGCAAATTTAAATGGGTAACATTTGGTTTGACATTATTCTTTTTGATGTTATCATGGGGTTCTAATTTCCCATCGATAAATAATATCATCTACGATAATTTGCCTGGATATAATAAGTTTAGAGCAGTTACAATGACACTTACTATTGTACATTTCTTATTAGTTTTTGGTGCTGCAAATACGCTAAGTGAACTTTTCGATAAGAAATTCAATTGGGAAGAATTAAAGAAAAGTGTATTTTATTCACTAGGAACTATTGTAGCCTTAGCTGTGGTTGGATATTTCTCAGTAAGTTTTTCAGGAGCAAACGATGCTTCATTTAAAGAAAGTCTAACTCAATCTTTAGGAGGTGATTTTTCTGCTAGAGTTTTAAATGCACTTGTTTCTGACAGAGAGTCAATGGCCATTAAAGATATTCAAAGAGGTTTAATTTTGGTTCTATTGTGTATTGGTTTGATTTATTTATTTTCAAAACAAAAAATCAAACATATTTTCTTAGTTGCAGGAATCGCATTATTACTAGTTTTTGATATGTTTGGGGTTAACAAAAGGTACTTCAACAACGATGACTTTATGAATAAAAATCAAGCTCAAGTTGTTTTTGAGCCAACTGCAGCTGACTTAGAAATTTTGAAAGATACGGACCCAAACTATAAAGTAGTTAACTTAACCACAGGGTTCTGGTCAGATGCTCGAGACTCATATTTCCACAAGTCAATTGGTGGTTATCATGGGGCCAAACTCAAGAAAATACAAGAACTTTATGACTATCAAATGACAAAAGATGGTAAAATCAATTTGCCTATTTTGAATATGCTAAATACAAAATATTTGATAGTAAATGGACCTGATAACAAGCCAATGGCTCAGAGAAACCCTGATGCTTTAGGTCATGCTTGGTTTGTTGATTCATTGGTTTCGGTGCCTAATGCTGATGTTGAAATAGAATTAATAGGAAAAATTAACCCTAAAAACACAGCGGTAGCCCAAGAAAACCAAAAATTAAGCAACAAAGTTTTCGCTAAAGATTCTGCTAATAAAATAGTTTTGAGCAGCTATAAACCAAATGAGTTAGTTTACGAAACAAATACAACCTCAGACCAATTTGCCGTATTTTCTGAAATCTACTATCGTGGAAACATCGATTGGATTTCAACTATTGACGGACAAACCGTTGATCACCAAAAAGTAGATTATACACTAAGAGGAATACAAATACCAAAAGGAAAACATGAGGTCAAATTTGTATTTAAACCTAAATCAGTAGAGATTGGAGGTAAAATAGATTTAGCAGCGTCTATCGGGTTGGTTTTGTTAGGTTTAATAGTACTAATTGTAAATATTAAAAAATGAATTTAACGGATAAAAATTTCTGGATTAAATATTGGGAAAACAAAACAAATCTTAATATTAAAGTTAAACCTAACTATATTCTATCTGAAATCTTAAAAAAAATAACTTCTAAAAATAAAGTTAAAACGGCAATTGAGTTGGGAGGTTATCCTGGATATTATGCTATTTACTTAAAAAAATACCTAAACATTGAATCTACTTTATTAGATTATGTAGTTATAAAAAAACAAATAGAGTCCTTATTGAAGATAAATGAACTGAATGTAAATTCTGTAAAATTAATAGAAGCTGATTTATTTAATTATGATATAAAAACCAAATATGATTTAGTGCTTTCAGTGGGATTAATAGAGCATTTCGAAAATACTTCTGAAATAATAAAAATGCATACTGATTTTTTAAATGAGAAAGGTGTTCTCTTTATTAATATTCCAAATTTCAAAGGATTAAACGGCCTAATACAAAAATATTTTGATTTGGAAAATTATAAAAAGCACAATATTGATTGCATGAATATTGAAAAATTACATAGCATTTGTGAGCAACTTGGTTTGAAAAATATCGAAGTTCGTTATTATGGCTCATTTATGATTTGGTTAGAAAATTTTGATGAAAAATCATTTTTTTTTAAAAAAGCATTCAACATAATTTGGCTGTTTTTTAAAGTTATATTCAAACTAATCCCAATTGAGACTAGATTTTTTTCGCCTTATATTAATATAACAGCAACAAAATGAAAATTGCTTTGATAAATATTGATGATAACTTAGGTGGTGCTTCTATTGCCTCAATTAGACTGTTAAATTCGCTTAAAAAATATACTAATTTAGACGTTTCACTATTTGTACAAAATAAAACTTTAGACAACTCCAATATCATCCAAATAAAACAAGGAAATAATTACAAATTAAAGAATAAACTACGTTTTATTGTCGAAAGACTTTTTTTTTTAAAATATGAAAAAGAGAAAAAAATACGTTTTTTATTTTCACCCGCTATTATTGGAATTGACTTAACAAAAAAAATAAACCTTCTTGAATATGATTTAATCCATCTTCATTGGATAAATTTTGGTTTTTTATCATTAAATAATTTAGAGAAAATATTTGAATTAAATAAACCGATTGTTTGGACACTTCATGACATGTGGCCGTTTACAGGTGGTTGCCATTACAGTGGAACATGTGAAAATTTTAAAACTAACTGTGGTAATTGTGAACCATTTTTGCGTAATCATTTTAAAAATGACTTATCAAATAAAATATTTCTAAAAAAACAAAAAATTTATAAAGACAAAAATATTTATTTTGTAGGGTGTAGTAAATGGATAAGCAATTTAGCTAAATCAAGTAATTTATTACCTAAAAGGCATATATTTAATATTCCTAACCCAATCAATAATGGTGTGTTTAAGAAACTAAATAGAGAACGACTTCGTGAAAAATATAATTTAAATCCTGATAAAAATTATATCTTATTTTTAGCAATGAACACTGAAGATGAGCGTAAAGGTTTCAAATATTTTATTGATTCAATATTTTTATTAAGAAATATTAATATTGAATTTGAAATTTTAGTTGTAGGCAAAATAAATTCTCCTTTGTTAAAGACATCAATTAACCTACCAAAAACAATCAGTGAAGATATATTATGTGAATATTATAACCTTGCGGATGTATTCATCGCACCCTCACTTCAAGATAACTTACCTAATACAATCGTTGAATCTCTCTCTTGTGGAACTCCAGTAGTTAGTTTCAATATAGGTGGGATCCCAGAAATAATAGATCATTTAGAAACAGGATACTTAGCAAAATATAAAGATTCTAAAGATATGGCAGAGGGTATTAAATGGTGTTTTGAAAATTCCACCAATGACCTACGCGAAAAATGTATAAAGATTTCAATTGAAAAGTTTAACGAGAGTAAAGTAGCTTTGAAATACCAAAGCCTATATAATGACATTATCAATGATAATAAATTACAAGCTTAGGCCTTTTCAAACTATTCGATTCTTCACTTGAAGTCAAACAAGTAATTTTATATGGTTCCTCAATTTTATGTCTAATTTGAAATCCATAGTTCCCATTCAAAATCATTTCATTCACTAGATTTGTAACTGGTATGTCAATATAATCCTGTGTTTGATTTATAGCTGCCGGTATTTCAACTGAAATACTTGAATCAAATCCTGGTTGATTTGACCAATTAATACTATTCTCGTTCCAAGCACTTAAATTCCGATAAATCATTAAACTATTATTGCCAACTGTGTGGCCAGGAAAAAAATAATTAAATGTCTCTACTAATGTTTGACTAAAATAAAAATTGACAAACGCGGAATCTATTATAGCGTTTATAGGTAGGCTTGTTAAAGGAAACTCTATAAAAACTCTTTTAATATTAATATCTCCACTTTGAGTCCAACAATAAGGATCTACAAATGCATTATTTCCACTATTAAGAAATGGATTATTCATCGTCACATCAGCATCCTTACCATCTATAGGTCCGGGCTGAATAGTTAAAACTTTTTTCTCTACCTCTGGAATTAAGGACATGCAGTTTTTAATTTCTGCCATAAAAACTTCATTTTGGCCGACTTCAAAACCTGGTTTTAATAAAATCGAATTACCAGCTGCGAATGAGGTATTTGATGATAAATTAGATGTACTTTCAATATAATTTTGTGCAAAATAAATACCGGAATTCAAATTGATATTGTTTAATTCTAATAGAGTTGGACAAATATTATATACTATTTTTGAAAAGAAACCAACTCCTCCATCGTCATTTGATGCTAAAACTGAAATCCCGTCACTATCATATAAGTTCAAATAGGTATCAATATTAAATTCACCTAATGAAATGGTTTCTATATTAAGTAACCCTCCTACTTGATCTACTTTTAGTCTATAATTTCCGATAGAGGTTTTATTTAAAAACTTTACTTCAATAAAGAAATCTTTATTTTTAATTTTAATTTTAAACCAATCTACATCTTCTGCCCTATGAAAACACATTTGATTACTTACAAAAGGAAGAGAGGTAATGGAGGTAGATGTAGAGTAAATATTGTTTGGTTCATAGCTGTCACAAGGTACATTTATATTAATATTTGCCACACCAGAGGATGTACCTACTCCACAAAAATTAGAAACATTGCTTAATTCATAAGATGTATTATCTGGAGGACTTACACTTAATATAAATGGAGAATTTTGCGAAGAATATGCTACATTATTTATTTCAAAATTAAATGGACCAGAACCTGTAAAGGTCACAGCCAAATTTGTGCTTGAGCCATATGTTATTGTAGAAGAACCCGATATAGCTGCGGAAATAGCCTCACAAGCGATAACTGAAATTGTTGTTTTACTGTTTAAAGAAGAAACACCACAAGAATTTGCAACGTTACTTAATATGTACTCAGTAGATTCAGAAGGACTAACAGAAATAACATGATTAGGAATAGAACTTGAATAATTAACACCATTAATAGTGTATGTCCATGGACCTTTACCTTCCAATGAAATATTTAAATCTACACTTTGACCATTATAAGTAGTATTTCTTACTGCCGAAATATTACCTTTTGGATTACAAAATACTTTTGACAAATCTGATTCATTTGTTAAAAGATAAAAAACAAATTCTGTTTCTGCTCCAGAAGCTAAATTAGGCTCAAAAAAAGTAATGGATTGGGCTACATCACCATTGAGGTTGCCTGAAATGATAGCACCGCCTTGACCTTCAAAATATTGTTTTGGAGTCAAATCCCATGGCAATGAGAAAGCACCTTTCGAACGATAATCTTCACTATAATACCCTAGGTAAATTCCGGCTGTAGTGCCTTTCGAGGTTAGTAAAGTATAATCGAAACTGGAAGCATTTGCTTGCTTAACTATAGCATTGTTGGTATCATAGGTGCCATATATAGTATATTCTTGATCTGGATCAGACATCTTAGAATAATATACAGGGACAGTATTTGAACTCATATTCTTAACTTTAATGGTGAACTTTAAGAAAGTTTCAGAAACATCAAACTCAATTTTTTGGGTTATTTTAAAATTGCCCTCAACTTCACCTTGCCAATTAGCCACATAACCAAATGAATTCGTATTTAAGGAAACATTATCTCCTTGTATTTCAAATAATCCATTATTAATATTCGAATAAACAGAATTTCCGAATTGAATTTTAAAACCCTCATACCTAGTACCTGGTAAAAAATAATCACCTGACCTGCTTGGTGTACCTACATTCCACCCATCTTTACCATTGTCTGTTATTATTGAAATTTTGCCATAATTCACAAAATCGTTCGGAGTATTAGTAATTGTACCAAAAGTCCCGTTTGTAGTTATACCTGCTTCTAAATATTGACCCTTAAAAAAGAATTCATTTGTACCAATGTAATTGGCATCAATTGAATTTGATGTGTTTTTTTTAGAGTCATTAGAATAAATTATTTCTTTTTGGTTTGTTTGAGCATTTGCAGAAAGAGCGAAAATCAAAATGCATATAATATTAGATGCGTGGAACTTAAAGTTGTTCATATATTGTACTTATTTGCTGCAAAAATAAATAAAAAAAGTGTAAGATAAATTTCAATCACATCTTATTTAATACCGTATCTTAAAAAATTAATAACTTTTCTGAAATAGCTAGTTTTAAATGTTTTTCGGAAAAACTCTTCTGTTTTATTATCCTGATTAACAACATCTATAAAAGGTGGAATTCCTAAAAACAAATCAGTATCATACCTTTTGGTTCTAGTTTTAAAATTTGTACCAGACCCATCTGTTCCAATATTTTTAACTTTAGAATATTTAGGTACAACACAGTACCTTTTATTTAAAAAGTGATAAAAAGTCCATCTAATTGCCCAGGAATTTATTAACCCTTTTTTCTGTTTTTGAATCATTGCCCAAAGATCCTCTCCACCAATTTTAAACTCATAAATTTCCTTTTTGTTTTTTACAAATTTATTATAACCACTCATATCCCAATCTACCTCTTTCCATCTATTTTTCCATGTTCCCCATCCCCAAGAAGATGCTCTTTTCGTAAAAAAATAAGAATGTTCAAGATTGTGTAACTCCAAACCAAAAGAATATCCTGAAACTGATCCAACCTTTTTTTCATTTTGATAAAAATCTAAGGCATTATTCATAAAAGTTAAAAAGTCGGCACTTACCAAAAGGTCATCTTCCAACACAATCACTTTATCATGTAAATTAATAACCTTGCTTACACCTTCTATTACGGACTTGGCCAGTCCTTTATTTTCTTCCGAAAATTCCAAAATTATATCAGCAAACCCACTAACTTTGCGTAGATAATCTCGAACCTCGTTTATTTTTTCGATTTCAAAATCTGTTTTTGCACCATCTGAAAAAGCATACAATACCGACGACTTGGCCAACGGATTTTTTAACAAAGACGCTATAGTTTGTTTTAAGTGATCGGGGCGGTTATAGGCAAAAACTAATATTGGGGCTAACAAATCTCGAGTGTTTAAATGTTTTCAAAATTATCAAATTAAAAGGCTTAAGCAAAGCACTAAGAGCTATATTTAACAAAAGGAAATATTTATGAGTATCATAAAAAGACAAACTATATTAGGCACGATATTTTCTTATGTTGGTGTTTTTGTAGGCATTCTTACTCAAGCTATTCTTTTTACCAAATACTTAGAAACCCAAGAAGCTGGATTGTTTGCCATGATTTTCAACTGGGCCATGATTTTCATATTCATCGCAAATTTGGGATTTAACAGTGCCGGCACCAAGTTTTTCGACCTTTTTAGAGATGCTAAAAAAAGCCATAACGGATATCTTTTTAGTGGACTACTCTTTTTAAGTATTGGTTCATCGCTGGTTTTTGTCATCATGTTTTTGTTCAAAGATCAAATTTTGAGTAGTGCAGTAGGCGGCAATGTCTTGTTTGAAAAATACTATTATTACATATTCCCTGTCACTATATCCATAGCCTTATTTAATATTTTTGACAACTACGCCAAAGGCCTATACGATACAGTAATGGGCAATTTCCTGAGTCAATTTCTTCAAAGGTTTTTGATATTCCTTGCTGTATTATTCTTTATATTAGGATTTTACAATTTCGAAAACCTGGTAATTCTCTGGACATTGGCCTTGGCACTACCCACGGTTTTTATGTTTATTCACATAATCAGATTAGGCAATTTCTCATTAAACTATTCTGACTATTTATTTAAATCTAAATTCTTAACTGAGTTTTTCCGCTTTGCGGGTTATAGCATTGTTACGGGCTTATCCTCTATCGTTATCACTAAACTCGATAGCTTATTTGTTTACGAATATTTGGGATTAAAAAACATCGCCGTTTATAACTTCTGTTTGCTTTTTGGAAGCGTAATGACAATATCTTATAATGTAAATCTAAAAGCCTCAACGTCGATTGTTTTAGATGCCATGGCGGTAAATGATTTAGAAAAAGTCAGAACAATATTTTTAAAAAGTAGCTTAACCCAATTGGTATTTGGTACAATATTGTTAGCTGTAGTTTGGATAAACATTGACGATCTGCTTTCTTTCATAAAACCAGAATACAGTGCCGGAAAATACATTATTTTAATAATTGGAATAGCAAAGCTATATGACTTGGCATCTGGAATTAATTCCTTGATTTTGGTTTATTCTAAATATTACAAAATAGATTCATTTATAGTTTTGACTTTTATAGGCTTCTTGTTTTTACTAAATCACTTGTTGATTCCTATCTATGGATTAATTGGAGCAGGTTTGGCGGCATTAATTGCAACCTTTTATTATAACAGTATACGAAATCTACTGATTTATAAACTTTTCAAAATACATCCTTATAGCATTAAAATAGTTTGGATCTTATTAACAGGCCTTATATGCACTTATATTGGCATATATTTACCTCGAGTTTCAGATGGCTTTATAGGTTCTGCAGTAACTATTGTATACAAATCGCTAGTAACGGGAATTTTGTATATGGTGGTAATTTACAAATTAAAAATATCGCTTGACTTAAACCAAATAATAAACCAAAGCTTTGTTTTCCTTAAGAAAGTATTAAAGCTTTCTTAATACAAAAATCCCACATCCCATTTTACAACCACCATTTGATTTGATGAGTTCATCGCTTAAAGTGGCATCAACATGTAGTTTATCTGAATCGTCAATGTATGAAAAAGTCAAAATCTCGTATTTGTTTTTAAATAGCTCAAGTAAATAAGATATACTGAAAATTCGGTGAGCATTAAATGCTAATGTGTCAGGACCGATTTGCGTTGAAAAGTAGAATATGCCATCTTTTTTAAGCAATTGATACATACTTTCTAGGCCTTTTAAATGGCCGTCTATGTCTATTGGGTCATTATATCTACCTAAGCCAAAATGCTCAATCGTGTGTAAACAAGAAAGGGAATCTGTACATTCTTTCAAAGATTCGATTGGATTCATTAAATCGGCTTGAACAAAAGATACATTTTGAATATTCTCCGGCAAAGGCCTAATATCAAAAACCTCTACAGCCCTAAAACTTGCCACGTGAGCTATAAAACCATCTATTCGAGAACCAATATCAACATGTCTGTGCGGGTTGGCTTTAAAAATCAGATTTGCTACATAAAGATCTTGATAAAAATATTGTCCACGAGCTTTTCCACTTTGATCTTGTTTATCTAGTAAAATTGGATAATACTTAAACTTCCAATTTGGATATTTAGCAGAAAACGTGCCTTTAATCTTTCTTAAATCTTTAAAAAAACCGGGAGCTCCTTTAAGATTCCCTGTAAGTTGACTTGGGTAAAACCCAAAATACGCCAAAACAAACTTTAATATTTTACTCATACGTTAATTAATTCTTTTTCTTTACCAATTAATTTTGCTGTGACCGCAAAACTACTCTTTACATTACAAATTATCTTATAACACCTAGCCAAATTATAAATATCCACTATTCCACCAAAAATACCAGCTTCTGAATCACGGTTTAAAGGTGCATCTTGCGTGATAATTCTGGATTTATAAATATTAAGAAATTCAGCCTTAACTACTGCATCATCAGTGGCCAAATAAAATTTCACGTTTTGATTCTCAGCTATACACTTCCGCATCTCTACATGATAGTTATCAAGCGAACTTTCTTTAATTATATCTACATGATCCGTTCTTCTGATGTGAACGCCAATGCTTCCTTCGGGAATCTGAAAGGAAGTTATTTTAGCTTCTAACTCCTTATTTAATTTAAAATTATCAAAACCTGAAAATGGATAAAATTCATAGCAAGTAGCTATTAAAACACTTTTTGATGAGGATATTTGCTCTATTAAAGTTTCGGAAGAAAGACTTTGAACATCAGAATCAAATAGTATTTTATCAAAAAAAATACCCAATATGAATCTATACAATTTAGGATATTGATTAATATAAATATGCTTTACGAATTTCAGGAATACTTTATACCGGAAGCCTCTTAACAGTTTAAAATCAAAAGATGCATGTTCAAAAATTCTAAAAAAATCAGCGTTAAGTTCTGCCTTTTTTAACCAAACTAGTGTGGTTTCTGCATTTATATCTTTACTTAAATAAAATGCAGAATTAAGCACCCTCATTCTGTTTCCAAGCCCACCAAAAGGCACCACACTTATTTTTACTTTTTTACTCAACGTCTTTCAGCTAAAAAATTAGAATAAGAAAATATCTCCAGACGCTCATTATATTCAGAAATCAACTCAAGTCCATCGGCCAATATTCTGTAAATGATAAAATCTTGATTTAGTAATTCAAAGAAATCTTTCACGAATATGCGAACGGGTATTTGTGTACCGCCGAATTCAAATTGAATAAAGTTCATTTTGTTATTTTTGAGCATCTCCTTTGCCCCTAATAAAACTTCGGTTTCAAATCCTTCTACATCTATTTTTAGAAAATCAATTTTCGATATTTGATTATTTTCACAAAAAGAATCTAAAGTCTGAATTTCAACTACCTCTACCTTGTTCTCTATTCCTTTTATATCTCTATTTACTGCAGATCCTAGTGTATTTCCATTTGGGTCCGAAAAGAATTTTATCTGCTCATTTTTTGAGCCCAGACCAATGTTTTCTAAGCTTACATTCTGATTTTTTATATTTTTTACCAAAATCTCAAAGGTCAGCTTTGCGGGTTCAAAAGCAAATACTTGGCAATTTGGACCAAAAACGTTTACTAAGTTTTGAGTATATTCACCTATGTTAGCACCTACATCAAAAAGTACAGGATTGGTGATTCCTTGTAGCTTTGACTTGACGTACGCCATCGTCTGAGTTTCGCCACTTCCAACTATTCCATAATTTAGTCCTTTCAACGAAAAACTATATAATTTACGAAATAAGGGCTGAAAACTTTTCTTGCCGTATATTTTTTGAAAAAGTCCGTTTATTAAACTATCGAGCATGAAATAAATATTATGGAAAATATGTCCGCTTACTTAATTGAAAGAAATTAAGAGGTAAAACAAAGTTATAAAATTAGAATATTACTACTACAAAACCATTACCTTTTACGAAATTAAATATTACTACCAAATTCATTTTTAGGTTTTAAATTGTTAAAATTTGAAATGCTTATATTTTTTTGCAACTTTAAGACAAAAACCAAAACCCCTAAACCACAATGAAAAACTGCCCCGAATGTGGAAATATAATCTTAGGAAGGCAAGATAAAAAGTATTGCTCAGACCTTTGCAGAAATAACCACAACAATAAACTTAAAGCACAAAGCAATAACCTGATTCGTAATATCAATAATATATTGAAAAGGAATAGGAGGATTCTAAATGAACTTTGCAAAGAAGAAAAAGCCAAAACCGTAAGAAAAACATTGATGGATAAAAACTTTGACTTTAACCAAATCACCCATATCAGAACCACTCAAAAAGGTAGCACCTACAGGTTTGTTTATGATTTTGGCTATTTGGAGCTCGACAATGACTTTTTTTTAATAGTCAAAGACAATAGAACCAAAGAATAAGCGTACTTATACCATTCAAAAAAAGTATCAAAACATGCCCAACCGTATTCTAATCCTATTTTTATCGTTCCTAATATTTAGCTCTTGCCATAAAAAAATGGGAGGCTTTCAGGCTAGCTCACGTAAAAACTTTACGCAAACTAAAAAGCCCATTCCTTCAATTAATGCCTTTGATGATTTAAATGTAACAGAGCAAAAAAGTGAGCTCTTTTTCGATGAAATAGAGACAACCCAACTTTCTGCTTCTACAGAAGAAGGATCATCTAATTTTAATGAATCCAATAAGAAAACAGGAATTATCGATTTCAAAAACATTAAGAATATAGAAGAAAATAAAGCGACTATTTTAGAAAAAAAGTCAAATTTTCAGAAGGAAAAGCCCTCTAAAAAAAAGAAAAAGAGAAAAAAGAGAAATTCGGTATTTAATGACGGAGTAAAAATTGGTATTGTATTCCTTGTCATCGCAATTTTGCTTTCATTTTTGCACATTACACAATTGGTGATTTTATTCGGATTAGCTTCTGTTATATTCCTATATTTAGGTTTAAAAAAATACATGAGACGAAACCGCCTAAAAAACATTTTTAAATAATTATGGATATTTTACTTATACATGGCTTTGGTGAATCAAAAATAGTCTGGAGTCACTTCATTCCGCTATTAGATCCAAAACACCGCTACTTTTGCCCCGATTTTTCTACTTCTAAGGCTTGCTTTAGTATCGAAGAATATGCAGAGTGGCTTCACAAATATTGCGAAAAGGAAAAACTGTCAAATGTAGTATTAATTGGGCACTCCATGGGTGGCTATATAGCCCTAGAGTTTTGTGCAAAATATCCAGAAATGGCCGTTGGCCTTGGTTTGTTTCATTCTACCGCATCAGCAGATAGTGATGAAAAAAAAGAGAACAGAGATAAAACCATTCAATTTTTAATAAAACATGATACCAACCTGTTCATTAAGCACTTTTACCCAAACATGTTTAATGAGGATTTTCAAAAGAAAAATACGGAGTTGATTGAGGCTAATATTCAACTTTTCTCAAAAATACCGAATGAGGCACTTTTAGCCGCGACTTTGGCAATGAAAAGTCGTAAAAGCCATGAAGAAACTTTAAAACAGTTACCATACCCTGTTTTCCAAATAATTGGGACCTTAGATACTTTCGTAAACTACAAAGACGCTTTAAACCAAAGTTTGCTGCTTCAACATCCTCATATTTTGGCACTGCCTAATGTTTCGCACGCAGGTATGTATGAAAGTCCACAGGTTTGTGCCGAATTCATTAATAATTACTTAGCGAGTATTTAAACCTTGTAACTTCTGTGAGCATCAAGTTTTAAAAATACAAATAGTAACATTGTAAACGAAATAAGAGAAGAGCCACCTGAGCTTATAAAGGGCAAAGGAATACCGATAACAGGCATTAAGCCTATGGTCATTCCGATATTAACCAATAAGTGGAAAAAGATTATAGAGGCAACGCCATAGCCGTAAATTCGAGCAAATTTGGATTTTTGTTTTTCTGCCAAACTCAGTATTCGCGTGAGTAAAATCAAGAACATGCCTATCACAACCAAACTGCCTATAAAACCCCACTCCTCGCCTACTGTACAGAAAATAAAATCGGTACTTTGCTCAGGTACAAAATCAAACTTAGTTTGAGTCCCGTTTAAATAGCCTTTTCCTGAAAAACCTCCAGAACCAATTGCAATCTTAGACTGGGTAACATTCCATGCGGCACCCCTAGGGTCAATTTCAGGATTCACTAACACCTTAATACGTTTTTGTTGGTGGGGTTGCAATACGTTATTGATAATGAAATCTACCGTCAACACAAAACTTGCAAAAACCAGAAAGAAGCCGATCATCCGTTGCAGGTTTTGCGTGGTTCGTTCATATCTTTTTAATATCAAATACCAAAATAAAACAGCAGCTAAAGCCAAACCCATTACCACTGCCCAGTTAGGGAAAACCAGGGCCAGTATCAAAAGAATAATAAACGTGATCATTAAAGCGGGATAAATTCCCGGAAGACCTTCTCTATAAAGAACAATTATAAGGGCAGCAAAAGTCAAAGCAGACCCGGTTTCTTTTTGTAGAATAATGATAATAGGTGGCACAAAAATAAGAGCCGCAGCTTGCAGGGCATATTTAAGTTTTGAAACATTAACACCTTGCGTACTCAAAAATTTGGCCAAGGCCATTACTGTAAATGTCTTAGCAAACTCAGCGGGCTGAAGCGAAAAGGAACCAAACTTTATCCAAGACTTTGAGCCTTTGATGTCACTTCCTAAAAATATTGTAGCAATTAGAACTACTATCCATAACCCATAAAAAATATAGGCAAAAGTATCGTAAACCTTAAAATCAACAAACAAAATGACCATGATTAACAAAAAAGCTACGGCCATAAACAATATTTGTCTACCGGCATTATGATCCAATGAAAATATTGACTTTGGGTTATCTACATTATATACGGCGGCATAAACATTAGCTAAGCCCATACCCAATAGGGCAATGTAAATCCAAATAGTAGGCCAATCAATCCCTTCCTTAATATCTATATCTCTTGCCATTAGTCTTTATTTTCTGCTGATTTTTTATAATTAATTGTCGCTACCGAAGCATGTCGTGTATTTTTCACGGACTCTATCATAGCTCTTCGAGTAACTGTCTTTTTAAGGTATTGCTCAATCAAAAGGCCTGCAATTGGGCCAGAAGCCACTCCACCAAAACCTCCATTTTCAACCACAACGGCTATCGCTATTTTAGGATTATATCTTGGAGCTAAAGCTATAAATATGGAGTGATCTTTTCCCTTTTTGTTTTGAGAGGTGCCCGTTTTACCACAAACCTCAATACCTTCTACTTGTGCTAACCTACCTGTACCCGCTTTTACTACATTTGACATCCCTTGAATAATTTCCTCAAAATGCTTTGCAGCTATACCTGTTTTTACGGTTTCTACTTTTAAATACTTATTGGTCTCTTTTTGAATTCCCAAATACTTGACTAAATGCGGGGTTCGCCAATAACCTCGATTTGCAATTACTGCTGCCAAATTTGCTAATTTTAGTACATTAACTCCATACTCACCTTCGCCAATACTTAAAGAGTAAATATTCGAAAACTTCCACTGCATTTTACCATAAACCTTATCATAACGTTCTACGTCGGGCAACACTCCTTTAGTTTCACTCGGAAGGTCTATCCCGAGTCTTCTGCCAAAACCAAACTTAAACGCCTCGTCGTGCCATTTTTCTAAACCTACACGTGCAGACATATATGGATTTGTCTCATTATTGTTTCCAATTATTTTCCTGAAAACATTATAAAAATAAGGGTTACTCGAAAGCTGAATTGCGGTATATAAATTTGAGGCTTCGAAAACTCCACTATGGTATTTAAACATAGTAGGTGCACCCACAAATGAGGTTTTGGGGTTAATAACTCCCATGTCTAGGCCAATGGCCGCTTGCACCAATTTAAAAGTAGAACCCGGTCTGTAAAATGAAGAAATTGCTCTATTGTTTAATGGCCTATCCGGGTTTCTGCTTAATTGTCTGTAGTTAACTGAAAACTCCTTGCCTGACAACATCGCAGGATCGTAGGTTGGATAAGAGCCTATAGCGAGTATTTCTCCCGTTGAAGGCTCTATGGCCACAACAGAACCTACTTTTCCTGTAAATAAGGTATCGGCTAATTGTTGAAGCTTAAGATCAATTGTAGTGTAAAGGTTTTTCCCAATAACTGATAAAGTATCATATTTACCTTCGTTGTAGGAGCCTTTGTCTTCCATTTTTACGTTCATCAAAGTAAACTTAACTCCTCTGATTCCCCTTAGTTCATTTTCATAAAATTTCTCCAAACCAGACAAACCGATGTAGTCTCCTTTTCTGTAATATTCCTCTTCTTGTTCTTCAAACTGTTTGGATGGAATCTCGCCAATATAACCAAGCGAATTGGCCATGGTGTTACCAGGATATGTTCTAAAAAATGACTGTTCGAATAAAAAACCTGGGTATTGAATCATGGCATCAGCCACAGATGCATACTCTTCTTTAGTAAGTTGTCTTAAAAACAAGGAGGCTCTATTTTTAGAATATTGCGTGGCAACTTGCATAGTGCTATCAAAATAACCCCTTGTAATGTTAAATAGCTTACAAAAACCTAATGTATCTATATTTCTTACGTTTTTTGGAATTACATAAACATCGTAAACCTCTTCATTTGCCACTATCAAATTATCAAATCTGTCATAGATTTGACCCCTAAGCGGCACTTTAACTTCTCTTCGAATAGAGTTTAAAGCACCTATAGAATGATATTTGGGATCTAATACTTGCAGGTAAAATAACCTTAATAAATAGATAGCCCCTATTATATAAAAAAAGAATAAAATAGCTTGTTTACGGTTTTCTTGCATTTTTTCGTTTGGGAGTAAAAAACAATACAAATTTCCGAAATATTATTCTACTATTTATGGGTTTATCGATAAAAAATATTAATTGAACTTATAGCTTAAAAAATTGAATTTAGCGAAGCTACTGCATTGACAAACATGGCTTTGCACTTTTTCGTAAAACTGATTTTTTTTACTTATAAAATTCAAATATATTTCTAACCCAAAAGAATAATGTCTAAAAGAAAAGTACGTTTGAATAACTTAAAATTAAGGTTTTTAAGATAAAAAATATCTAAATTTGTAAGAAAAAAAGCTTTTGGAATTTAATAATATTAGCGAAAGTAAATATCCAGAAATAGTAAAAGCACTATTGGAAAAATATGCAGATGTGAAAATCTGGACTTTTGAGGGTAATCTCGGAGCAGGTAAAACCACCTTTATTAAAGCTACGCTTAAGGCACTTGGGTATACAGACGAGGTGCAAAGCCCTACTTTTTCAATTGTAAACGAATATGGCGACTCAGTGTATCATTTTGACTGTTATAGATTAAAATCAGTATACGAAGCCATGGATTTTGGAATTGAAGAATATTTAGATTCTGGCAAATACTGTTTCATAGAATGGCCCGAAATAATAGAACCTTTGCTGCCAAATGAAATACTAAAAATCAAGATCGAACATACAGAAAACAATACGCGAAATATAGCTATTAACCTATCTTAAAATGGCATCTGAAACTATAAAAGAACTCACCAAAAATACAGCTATAGCTCCGAAAGAGTCCCCTTTTGCAATTAGAAAAGACGAGAAATCAATTTCGATAGGACTTCCAAAAGAACTTTCTCTTCAAGAAAATAGAATAGCATTAACGCCGGAAGCGGTTTCTTTGCTAACCAAAAATGGCTTGCAAGTGAGTATTGAATCTGGAGCGGGCGATAAATCAAATTTTAGTGATAAGGCTTATGCAGAAGCGGGAGCCAAAATTGTGTATTCTCACAAAGAAGTTTTTGAAAACGATATTGTTTTAAAAATCGAGCCTTTGATAGAAGAAGAGTTTGATATTTTATCCCCAAATTCTACACTCATTTCTACCTTAAATATTACGAGTCTTAATGTTGATTACTTCAGAAAGCTGCTTTCTAAAAACATTACAGCCTTGGCTTTTGAATATATTGAAGACAAAGTAGGTCAAATGCCCATCATAAGGGCTATGAGTGAGATTGCAGGAAGTGCCGTTTTGCTTATTGCAGCCGAATATTTGAGCAGTTACCATTTAGGGAAGGGCATGCTACTAGGAGGTATTACAGGTGTGCCACCTACCAAAGTGGTGGTTTTGGGTGCGGGCACAGTTGGCGAATTTGCGGTAAGAACAGCCATAGGACAAGGAGCAGAAGTGAAGGTTTTTGATAGGCAATTATATAGACTTCAACGCCTCCAATATATGGTTGGCAGTAGAATCTCGACTTCAATAATAGATTCGGAAAACCTAAAAAAAGCTCTGGAAGATGCAGATGTCGTAATTGGAGCTTTGAGAAGTGACATAGGCTTAGCTCCGATGGTGGTCACCGAAGAAATGGTATCTTTAATGAAACCAAACTCTGTAATAATTGATGTCTCGATAGATCAAGGTGGGTGTTTTGAAACCTCAAGGATGACGAGCCACAAAGAACCGATATTTTTAAAACATGATATAATTCATTATTGTGTACCGAATATTGCGTCTCGCTTTGCCCACACAGCGAGTATTGCCTTAAGTAACATTTTTGCTCCTTTTTTAATCAAAACTGAAGGATTAGGGGGTGTAACCGAAATGATGTACCACAACAAATGGTTTATGAAAGGGGTTATCTGTCACAAAGGTTCGATGACAAATTTGAATCTTGCAAAGAAATACAATTTAAAATACAAGGATTTAGGCTTAATTTTGTCGGCCAGATTTTAAACTTATATAAAAAATGATAAATCATAGTAACGAAAATACCATAATGGATGATGCTAACTCGCCAGAGATAGACAAAGCCTTAATGGGAAAAGTATCTTCAGATTTTGTAAAAGTAAGCGACCACCTCAAAGAGGCCTCTTATCAGATCAGAAAAAGAGAGTTTTCTGAGTGCCCAATTTTTGTAGTATCTACCCAAAAGATAGAGATAGGTGCACCGCTTTTTCAACAAGGCGATTTAAATTCAATATATAACTACAACGCCTCTTATCTGGAAGAATTTGTAACAAGAACCATGATAGGCGAAGAATCAATCGAATTATTCAAAGAAAACTATAGAAATGCAGATGAATACTGCTGTCTTTTTGTAATAGATGGAGGGTTTGCAGGATTTGTTTTTTTACCTTTCCCTATAGATTAATCTTCTTCTTCAACAGTTGCCACTAAAAGATTTCTATTTTGGTAAATTCCGTAGGCTATTAAATATTTGGCTGACACGTAGGTGATTCTTATTAGAACATAGTCGCCAGTAAAAGGAAAAACAAACATCTCCCATGATGTCAGGCCATCAGAAAGTGCGTTTATAGCCACACCAATTATGATGAACAATTTGCCCGGGAGTTGATTTCGCAATTGCAAGGAAATTGCTCCCAAAACAGCAAATTGAACTACATATAATATTATTAATGCGAAGTATATATCGGGAACATTGTTCATCAATATTAACCCGAAAAACAAAAAAGAAATCGCTAAATAAGGCCAACCCTTTTTTACAAAAGATTCATTTATCAATGACTGATTTATGCCATTTTGTTTTCTTAATATTATTATATACAACTGATGCTCAACAAGATAAAAGAGCAAAATAAAAAGAAAGACAAGCTCATTACCTTTAAACACATAGGCTATCTCTCCCAAAATATTAGCAACCAATGCACACAATAAAAATTTATCTATTAATTGTAGATTTCCTTTGACATGTTGAAAATAAAAGAAAAACAAGAATATAGAAGGAAGCAATTTTAAATAAAGATTCCAAGAGGCTCCAAACACATAATATACCACTATCTCTAGTAGCATTAAAATGGATATGAAGACTATACTCTTTTTATTCATTATTTAGTGATTTCATTTTGCTTGAAGCAAAACTTTCAAAGATAAAAATTTGCGAAAACAAATATAAAGATAGAGCCAAAACAAAATAAAATGGCTTATTAAGCTTAAAGTAATAGAAAATATAGAATAAATTCCCTAAAAACATGAAAATTACACCCAATATCCCGGAAAAATAGGAATAGCTTTGAACTGGCCTAAATAACACCAATATGATTAACAACAATGAGCTAATAGACGAAATAGTGAATAATAAATAAAATGCAAGGCTACTTTCATCGACTAATATAAATCCGCAAAGAATAAAGATTAACACGAAAGGAATAAATATTTTCAATGAATCTCTAACATTTTCTTGAATCATACGTGCACCTTCTAGCCTAAATATGTAAATATAAATAACGACCACCGCGAAATTTATGACTACTTGTATTCCGTTTTTTAATTCTTGAAATTCAAGGAGCTTGTTTAAACTTAACAAATCCGAGATGTAAAGTAAACCCAATGCTATAAATACCCACTTATGCTTACTAATTTTCAACTCTGACTTTACATTTAAAAAATAATAAAGTGTAAGCATTGGTATAAAAAGCACTAAGTAGAACTTCGGAAATTGGGTATCGTTTGTATACGCGTGGCTAATGCCCAAAAGTCCGAATACTACTATTAAGAATAAAAATATTCTTTTCATTTATTTTTTTTGCCAGTAAATAATTCATTTTATAAAGGGTGTTTCATCAATAGTGGTAAAAAAAATATTATATGCCTTTGTCTTTGCCAGGTTTAGGAATATAGTATTCGCCATTGCTATCTGGCAAATTTTTAGGTAGTGTGTCCCATGTAAATGAATCCGGTGCCAAATTTACATTCGAAGCCATAGCTTGCTCCCATGTTATTTTTTGCCCTGAATAAGTCGCCATTCTTCCCATTATAGCAGTCATAGTTGCTGTGGCTCCCAGTTCTGCATCATTTACAGGTTTATTATTATTTATACAATCAAATAACACATCGTGCTCAACTTGATACGGGTTTTTATCGTCTTTGTCTCTATATCTCCAAATCTGATTTCCTGACAAGTCAAATATTTTGCCTTCAGTTGCTCTACCTTTTGTACCGACTAAATGCTCGGAAACATTAGACACCGTACCCGGCTGATGCCTACATTGGCTATTGAGAATCATACCGTCACCGTATTGAAACTCCACATAATGATGGTCAAATATCTCCCCAAATTCTTTCCCTTTCCTTATTTCTCTTCCACCCATTCCGATAGCTTCCACAGGATGGCTACCTTTAAACCAGTTAATAACATCTATGTTGTGAATGTGTTGCTCACAAATATGGTCGCCACAGAGCCAAACAAAATAATACCAGTTTCTCATCTGATATTCCATTTCGGTCATTTGACTTTCACGTTTCTTTACCCAAACACCGTCGTTATTCCAATAGCACCTTGCCGAAACTATATCGCCAATTTGTTTTTGAGTCACAACTCTGTCGTAGGTTTCTAGATACGATTTTTGGTAATGTCGTTGTAAACCCACCACCACTTTAAGGTTTTTCTTTTTTGATTCTTCGGCAGCATCTAGCACTCTTCGTATACCTGGAGCGTCTGTAGCCACAGGCTTTTCCATAAATACATGCTTACTTTGCCTAACGGCCTCTTCAAAGTGAATGGGTCTAAAGCCAGGCGGAGTAGTAAGTAAAACTACATCTGCAAAGGCGATGGCTTTTTTATATCCATCAAAACCCACAAACATATTTTCTTTTGGCACTTTCACTCTAGCCTTAATAGCTGGATTTTTATCATTTGTTAGAGAAGAATAGCAGGAATCTATCCTATCAGAAAAAGCATCGGCCATAGCTACTAGTTCAACATTCTCTTTTACAGACAATGCTTGAAATGCCGCTCCCGTGCCTCTACCACCACAGCCAATGAGGGCTATTTTGATTTTATCAGAACCTGCATAAAATGCAGAAGAAATATTAGGTGCTACAGCCAAAGCACTTCCAGAAATCAACGCGGTCTTTTGAATAAAACTTCTTCTCTTCATAATTATAAGGTTGGTTTAAATAAGGTTGTTTGATTATTTAAAAACAAACATTTGACATTTTCAAAAACATCTAATAAACACAATTTAGACATTTTTTAATTTCGGAAATCATATCTATTATTTTTGTTTTTAAACGGCATTGGTATCATATCGAAAATATTCAAAAACATTAAATACCAAATCGGAAAACTACACTAAATTCCTATTACAAAATAAAAATAAACAATATTTAAATAAAACATACCATAAATTCTCCCAAAACAAATATTTTAAAAAACTTATATTAACAAACAAATGAATTTCAAGTGATTATATATGTATCTAATTATCTATTGGAGGAGCTGCATAGTATTGGTCAATCTCTGATTTACTCGGAATTATAACCGGCCTCACTATTCTAAATCCTAAAAAAGGAGCATCTGTTAACCACCACTTTGACCTGGGAATTTGGGGATCTCGCTGTTTTAACTTTGGAGTAGAAGCTACACGCGAAGCACTCCTTAGCATATCGGCATCATCGTCCCAATGCCCACCTTTTATAGTATGCGGATAAAGTGTTTTTGATGGAACATTCGGGTCCTTTTGGTTTTCAACTAACCCTGAGTAATAATCAGCAACGTACTGATCCGAAGTCCATTCAGCCACATTGCCATACATATCATAAAGCCCCCAACTGTTTGGTTTTTTTTGACCAACTTTTTTGTAAGTTCCATCTGAGTTTACAAAATACCACGCGTAGTCTTTTAAATCATCTAAGTTTTCTCCAAAAAAATAAGCTGATTGAGACCCTGCCTTTGCGGCATACTCCCACTCTAATTCTGTAGGTAACCTATAAAAAACTCCAGTTTTTTCATAAAGCCACTTGCAGTAGGCACGTGCTGCATATTGTGTGACATTACAAACTGGGAAACCGCCATTTTTACCCTGCCCAAAAGACATCTCTACATAAGGTTTTGTAGGTCTTGCTATGGCATCTACACCAAGTGTCTTTTCGGTTTCAAGTTCTTTATTCTGAAAAACCAAATATGTATCCCAAGTAATCTCGAATTTTGACATCCAAAAATCGCTTATTTGAATGGTCTTCTGAGGACCTTCGTTAGACTTCCTATACTTTTCAGTTTCTGGGCTACCTACTTTAAATGCTCCTCCTTTTATTGGGACAAGAGAAATTTCTTCAGAGGTATTGGGTATTTTTTGTACATATGGTTCAAAGTTTTGAGTAGAGTTCAATAACAAAATGCAAATAAAACATAATGCAACTAATTTTAACATGGCGTATAAAGGGCAATAGTATTTATAACTATTCTTAAATTTACATTGATTATTTTTGAAATAACAAGCTTTATTAAATATTTATAAAAAAAATTAAAAACTGTCAAAATGACACAATACAAGTTAACAATATTCATATTTTTTTTAACTTCAACACTATTTTTAAACGGACAAACTATGCCAAAAAATGACAATCTAAAAAACAAAATTTCAAATTTAATAAATGCTCAAGAAGGGGATTTTGCCTTTTCGTTTTATGATTTAAATACCAAAACCACTTTTGGCATACATGACAAAAACGAATTCCATGCAGCTAGTACTATGAAAACTCCCGTAATGATTGAGGTTTTCAAGCAAATAAAAGAAGGAAATCTAAAATTAGAAGATTCTATTCTTATTAAAAACGAGTTTAGAAGCATAGTAGACAAAAGCCCATACAAAATGGACATAGGCAGTGATAGCGATGATGTGATTTATAAGAAAATCGGAATAAAAATGAGTGTTTATGACTTAGTTTATCAAATGATAACGGTAAGTAGTAACCTCGCCACAAATATTTTAATAGACATCGTAGACCCTAAAAAAGTAACCCAAAGCATGAGAGATTTAGGAGCAATGGATATACAAGTAAGAAGAGGCGTAGAAGATACAAAAGCATTTGATCTGGGTTTAAACAACACCACCACAGCACATGATTTAATGCTGATATTTAAAGCTTTGGCAAATAAAGAAATCGGTGATTTAGATTATGATAAAATGATAGGGATTTTAGCAGACCAAAAATTTAATGAGATTATTCCAGCAAAACTACCTAAAAACCTGAAAATTGCACATAAAACTGGCTCTATAACCGGCGTGCAGCATGATTCTGGCATTGTTTTTTTGCCTGACGGGCGAAGTTACGTATTGATAGTATTGTCAAAAAACTTGAAGGATGTAGAAAAAGGAGTAGATATACTAAGTGAAATATCAAAAATGATTTACACTGAATTTTATACAAAAAATTAAGCTTGGAGAATAGCTTCTTTAAATTCGTTCATGATTAATGCTGTGGCACCCCAAATATAGCTGTTGGCGATTTCGAAACCCGGAACTTCTATTTGTTTTCCTCCTGCGGTTACGGTTTTGTATCCGAGGTTGTTATCATTAAAAAAATCAAGAATTTCAAGTTCATAAATCCTATCCACTTCTTTTTGATCGGGAAAAAATTGAGGTTTGTAGTCGATAAATCCTACATAGGGCTTGACAATAAAATTACTCACCGGTATAAAAACCTCCGTAAGCTCACCAATAACTTTAATGTCCAGAGCTTTTATTCCAATTTCTTCTTGGGTTTCTCTGAGGGCCGTTCGTTCCAAGTTCTCATCTGTATACTCTTTTTTTCCTCCAGGTAGAGCCATTTGGCCTCCATGCTGCCCATCATACATCGGCCTTAATATTAGTGGGATTTGAACAATATCACTAGAGGGATATAACAGTAAAAGAACGGCACTCTCACGCGTGGAACTATCAGGAGAGTTTTTAAACAAAAAACGCTCTTTGTGAATTAATTTTTTGTGAGCCTCGTGGCCCGGCAAAGGAAGTGTTAGCTTTTGCCTAGCTTTTGAGATGAATGAATCGAATACCACGTTTTAGTTTGCTATTTTTTAATAAATATATGATTAAAACTTCATTTTTAGTTAATTGTTTTACTTTAATTTTTTTGAAAATCAAAATAAAAACTAACATTTTTAAAGGAAATAATAATATACTACTAAACCAAACTAAACCACAAAATACCTGATAATGAGATACTTAAAAAAACAATACCTTACTAAAAATACCTAGTTTAAGTATTTTGCCACCAAAGCTTCAGCACACCTTTCGCCATCCATAGCGGCGGAAACTATTCCTCCAGCATAGCCCGCTCCTTCACCACATGGGTATAGCCTTTTGGTACTAACATGTTCAAAGGTCTCTTTTTCTCTTGGAATTCTTACAGGTGAGGAAGTCCTGCTTTCAATACCAATCATTTGGCCACCATCACTGTCATATTTTCTCATTTTTTTTCCAAAAACCTGAAGTGCCTCAGCCAAAGGATTTGCAATATTAGGAGGCAGTACATCAAAGAAATCCATTGAAACTAAGCCTGGCTGATAGGAAGTTTCGTTTAAGCTTTTGGAAACTCGATGTTTTAAAAAATCAGAAACTCGCTGAGCAGGCATAACTTGGGTAAACTCTTTTTCGGTATCCAAAGCGAGTTTTTCCATCACTTTGTTGTATGCGGTTTGTTCTATATGTTTTTGATATTCAAGTGCCGCCAAATCTCCAAAGTGCTCGAAATCTTTCCAGTCTACTGGATTAATGGCGACCACCACACCCGAATTAGCAAATTTAGAATCTCGACGCGATGGCGACATACCATTTACTACCAATTCTTTTTGTTCGGTTGACGAGGGCACAATAAACCCACCAGGGCACATACAAAAACTAAACACTCCTCGCTGAATGCCCTTAAAATAAGTTTGAGCCACCAATGCATAGGATGCAGCTGGCAGTAATCCACGGTCGGCTTTGTGATATTGACAGGCATCTACGAAGGCTTGAGAATGCTCAATACGAACTCCCATAGCGAAAGGCTTGGGCTCTATTTTAATATTTCTTTTGTGTAAAAGTTCAAAAACATCTCTTGCAGAATGCCCAGTTGCCAGAATAACACCTTCACCTAAAATCTCTTTTTCATCAGCAGTTCTTACACCGATAATTTCTTCTTCTTTTAGAACAAAGTCAACAACTTTGGTATCAAAAAGAATCTCCCCTCCTGATGCTAATATTCGTTCTCTAAGTTCTGCTACTACAGTTGGCAATTTATTAGTTCCGATGTGCGGATGGGCATCCACTAAAATCTCTTCCGTGGCCCCATGTGCAACCAATATCTCTAGAATTCTACGAATATCCCCTCGTTTTTTTGACCGCGTATATAATTTACCGTCGGAATAGGTTCCTGCTCCACCTTCGCCAAAACAATAGTTAGATTCTGGATTAACAATTTGGGCTTTATTGATAGCCGCTATGTCTCTTCGGCGACTTCTTACGTCTTTTCCACGTTCTATCACTATGGGTTTTACGCCTAGTTCTATTAATCGCAAAGCAGCAAAAAGCCCTGCTGGCCCTGCTCCTACCACTATTGCTTGTTTGCTTTTGGCAACGTTAGGATAAATGTAAACTTCTATTTTATTGTCAGGAATGGGCTCGTCTATATAAACATCGAGTTCCATGTTTACCTTTATGCTAGGTTTCCGAGCATCAATAGATTGTTTTTTTTTAAATATTTCGATTGAACTTTCAGGTGATACCTTAAGTTCTTTTCTAACATAAGCTACTAAATCTATAGAGTTTAGTGCTATTTCGGGACCTAATGAAAGGGTGATATTTTTTATCATAAAACTTAGAAAGGTTTTTATCCTTTAATTTTGGGCAAAACTAATGAAATTGATTTAATTGACAATTATATTTGCAGTATGACATATTTTTCAAATATAGGCAAAGGCATTAAAACTACCATAAAAGGCATGAGTTTAACACTCAAGCATTTGTGGCAAGCCAGAGTTTCAAAAGGTCACTTAAACCTTTCGGAAGATGCTTATTTTGAGCTCAGTACAGGAAATGTCACCTTACAATATCCCCATCAGGAAATTACAGTTCCCGACCACGGCAGGTATCAATTAGACTGCGAAATAGACGATTGCATTGTTTGTGATAAATGTGCGAAAATTTGCCCTGTAGACTGTATTGAAATAGAAGCCGTGAAGTCGTCGGAGTTAATTAGGACCACATCAGACGGTTCGCCAGTTAGACTTTATGCAGCAAAGTTTGACATTGACATGGCCAAATGTTGCTTCTGTGGGCTCTGTACAACGGTTTGTCCGACAGAATGCCTTACCATGGATTCAAATTACGACTACGCAGTTTTGGATATTACACAGTTAAACTTTGCGTTCTCAAACCTGAGCGAAGAAGAAATTACTGAGAAAAAGGAATTATACGAACAGTTTGTGGCAGAAAAGGAAGCAGCAAAGCAATTGAAAGCGAGCACACCCAAACCAGAAACAGAAGTTAGTCCAAAAGTAGGCTTCAAACCTAGTTTTAAACCTAAAATGGCTCCTGCTACGCCTCCAAGCGAAAATGCCGCAGTTGAAACAGAAAAGATTGAAACAGCCAAGCCAGCATTTGTCCCAAAAAGCAAGCCACAACTTATAAAATCAAGCCCTGAGGTTAAACCTAGTTTTAGTCCAAAAATAAAACCAGTCATTGCGGAAATACAGTCAGAGGCTAAACCTGTATTTAAGCCTACTATTAAACCAAAGACTGAAGCACCTTCAGAAGATACCATTGAAACGAAAAAGGCATTTATGCCGAAAATAAAGCCGAGTAACGCTACAAATAATACCGAAGCAGGAATATCTACGGAATCGGCTTCGAAACCTGCATTTCAGCCTACTTTAAAGCCAAAAATGGTCACTGAAAACAGTGAACCTGAAGTAGCAAAAGCTCCAGCGTTTGTTCCAAAAATAAAACCTAAAACTACAGAGGTTTCTGCTGAAAATATAAGAGAACCAGTTAAAGCATTTGTGCCAAAACTAAAACCTAAAAAGGATTCTGAAATTACTGAAGCTAAAGTAGATACAGAAAATAATGAGGCTGTAACTGAAAAAATCAACGAGCCGGTTAAGGCATTTGTTCCAAAATTAAAACCTAAAAAGGATTCTGAAATTACTGAAGCTAAAGTAGATACAGAAAATAATGAGGCTGTAACTGAAAAAATCAACGAGCCGGTTAAGGCATTTGTTCCAAAATTAAAACCTAAACATGAGATTGAAACTACAGAAGATGTAGCTCAAGCAAAACCAAAAGCTTTTGTGCCAAAACTTAAACCAAAAGTAGAGGAACAGAAAACTGAAGGGTCTAATATGAATGAAGCCGAAAGTGCTCCAAAAGCCAAGTTTGTACCTAAACTAAAACCTAAGTCTTAATGCTAGAAACAATAAAGAATATCGATATTCAGAATATAGTATTTGGCTTATTTTTCGCAGTTACTCTCGGTGGTGCTTTGTATGTTTTATTTTCTAAAAATGTATTATTTGCCGCCTATGGTCTCTTGGTGAGCCTTTTGGGTGTAGCGGGCATATTTGTATTCGGTGGTGCTGAGTTTGTAGCAGCAGCTCAAATCATGATTTACATTGGTGGAATTTTGGTGTTGCTAATTTTTGGAATAATGTTAAGTAGCCAAAAAACAAAGGATAAGGATCATCTCAAAATAGAGAACTCAGATATTTGGCTTACTATATTGCTCGTGTTTTTACTCAGTTTTTTAGTGATATTTCTAGTAAGTCCTTTGATATTTGACACGCACAATCTCAAACCTGAGCAACATATAAAAAATATGGGCTTCAACCTCATGACGGACTCCGTATTGGCTTTAGAGTTAGTGGGTGTTTTATTATTAATGGCTTTAATAGGTGCCACTTATATTGCTAAAAAAGATGAATAATTTACAATCATATATCGTTTTAGCCGCGTGCTTGTTTTCAATTGGCTTTGCGGTGGTAGTTACCAAAAAAAACTTGGTTTTGATGCTCATGGGAGCCGAACTAATGCTAAATGCAGTAAATATTAACTTTGTGGCATTTAGTAAATTTGACTCAGTACCGGAGCAAGGGCAAGTTTTTTCTATTTTTATTATGTTAATTGCAGCTGCTGAAATAGCCGTTGCGTTAGCTATCATATTGAAAATCAGGGAGCATTACCAAAGTGTAAATCCAGACGAGTTAACAAGTTTAAAAAATTAATTGCTTAATGTTTTGAAATTAAAAAACAGGGCATTACCTTTGCATTCCAATACGGAATGGCTGTGTAGCTCAACTGAATAGAGCGTCTCACTACGGATGAGAAGGTTTGGGGTTTGAATCCCTACACGGTCACAAAAAACAAAGGAGTTGCAGAAATGTGATTCCTTTTTTTATGCCTTATATTTTTGAAAAGTACATAACTTCACAAAGTTTAAAGAATAACATATTGCCCAATCCCACATAAAAAAACAGTGGCAACATGGTCACCACTGTCAACTCATTTAATTTTTCATGAATCTCTATTTTAAAAAGAGATTATCTCTTTTATCTGAAATTTCTAATATTATAGGTAAACGTAGCAAGGAAATACCTCGTCAACACAAGCGACCTGGTATCTTCTATATAACTCGCATTTATGACCCTGCTAATGCTCTTATTTTGTTTAAAGATATCAAACGCTGTAACCTTAATTTCAGCACGCTGATTCTTCATAAATTTTTGTCCCAAACTCAAGTTTACTAACGTATACACCTGATCAAAATCACTGCCGATACTATTAAATACAGTGTTGACTCCCTCTGTGTTTAATAACAGACCTTTGGGAGTAAGCAAGTTCAATTTTAAACTTACCAATTGGCTGTAGTAATTATTGTTTAAGTTCTGATTAACAGTATTTTTTACAATATTATAAGATCCAGTATATGAGACTGTAAAGTCTACGTTTTTTGAAATATTACTTCCTAAAACTATACCTGAGGTAAGACTATTGTTTCTTGATAAATTTTCAATGCCGTTTATTAAAGTCGGCGTTTGTGTATAAGTATAACCGCCACTTAAGTTAATATTAGATTTAATGATTTTAGCTGGAAAACCATACGTACTGAGTGTTCTTAACGAAAGCGTGTTTCCGTAGTTATTAGGAAGGCTTAATTGAGATCCCTTGGCCAATAATATTCCTCTAAAAATAGAATCTTTACTTGCTGTAAAAATCGAAGTAGAGATATTGTTTTGAACCAATTCAGAACTAAAAAAAGTAAAGAAGCTACTTCCTTTTTCGGTATTGGTATTATTAAACCTTACCGTAATTAAGTTTGAAACTGATTGATCCAAATCAGGATTTCCAGTTGACAATTGAATCGGATTGGTATTATTCACTACGTTTTGTAGTTGATTAATAGAAGGAGCTCGCGAAGAAGACCTATAAATTAACCTAAGACTCTTGTTTCTAGAGGGCCTATAGTTAAAACTTACGAATGGTAGCACATTAAAGAATGACCTATTTATAATATTTTCTATTGGAAAAGTCTGCTTAGAGTCTAATTCAGCATTTTGAAAGTTCAAATTTGCTGTAATAAAGTACTTTCTGTCTTTAGAAAACCTATACCCAATACCCGCAGCATTTGTGTTGTAGTTATTTAAAAATGAATTACTTAGAACCGTATTTAAAATATCATAATCAGCGGTGACTTTATCATAAGCCAAAGTTTGTTTTTCGGCTTTATTAAAACTAAAATTCCCTGTATAACTAAAGTTCAAAACACTGTTTTCGCTAATGGGCTCGTTGTAATCCACTTTTACATTATAACCAGTATTAATAGTTGTATCAGCACTTATTTGGTCTACTAAACTACTTCTAAGCGTTGGCAAGAAAGTCTGATTTTTAGAGACCAAACTACCACTACCTAAGTTAGATAGATTGTTAACGCCCACTCCTATTGAAAACGAACGTCCTCTTTTCTCAAATCTATGTCTAAAACTTAGGTTACCCGAAAGGTTGTAACCATTTTTTTTAGAAGCTTGGTCAGAGTCTATTGTATTTAATGTATCCGAAGTATCTAGGCTAGTTATACCTGCCAAATTTGTGGCTTTGGTATTTCCTTGTAAACTTATATTTGGACTAAAAATGATGCTGTTGTTTTTGTCAATTTCGTATGTAAACCGCGAATTTATTCTGTGATTGTAGTTGGTATTGCTTTGGAAACTATTTTCGCCATAATATTGCTCTGAATTTACACCCGTAAATGTGGTTCTCATTGAAGAGTCTTGCGAGTAGTTATTCATTTTATTGAAAAAATAAGATACCGACACTTGCAGTTTTTCTGACCACTTATCTATATAGTTAAAACCTAATGCACTGGTTTTAGTGATTCCACCTTGACTAGAAACCATAAAGTTACTTGGGTCGGTAGAATTTCCACCTCCTTGAGGTCTACCACCACCGCCTGAACGGCCACCTCCGCCACCTCGCTGTGAACTTCCAGAGCCGAGTGCCCCCAAAAGATCTTCCGAACCAAAGTTCTGTTGATTTATATTATTCGAAATTCCAATCAATGAAATTTTTCTTTCTCCTTTAAAATTGTTGACATTGCCCCCAGCCGCATATCTATCGTTTGTGCCCATTCCGGCGTATAGTTTGCCAAATTCACCGTTGGTTTTTCCTGACTTGGTTACAATATTGATGGTTTTCTCCGAATTGCCATCGTCAAAACCCGAAAGTTGAGCTTGATCAGAAAGCCTGTCAAATACTTCGATTTTTTGAATGATTTCGGCTGGTAAATTTTTAAGTGCCAAACTTGGATCTGTTCCAAAAAACTCCTTTCCGTCTATTAATACACGTTTTACGTTTTCACCTTGAGCTTTTACTACTCCATTTTCTACGGTTAAGGTTGGCATTTTACGAATTAAATCATCCGCAGTGGCATCTGGATTTACTTTGTATGCATCCGCGTTAAACTGTGTAGTATCGCCTTTCATGGTTACTCGGTCTGCATTTGCTCGCACCTCTACCTCTCGCATAAGTCTCAAAGAAGGCTTCATGCTTACTGTTCCAAGGTCTAAACTTGCTTGGTCAATTTTTATCTTTAAACTAAGTGAATCGTACCCGACAGAAGTAAAAGAAAGTGTATATGCTCCTGCTGACAAATTCGAAACACTTATATCACCATCAATACTAGAAAAACCAGCATTTACAGACTTTGAGGTTTCGACAGAAAATAACTTATAAGACACGGATGGAATTCCGGTTTTTTCAGCATCGTCTACAATTTTAATTTTTAGATTAAACTGACCAAAGGCTACAATTGGCAGAAGGAGGCAGAACGTAAATATAAAATTTTTCAAATTGGTATATTTTTCTTGGTTTGACCGCTAAAAAACTGGAAGGTTTAATCTAAAAACACAACAAAGACTTTGTTAGCGATATGTATGGATATTCTGTAGACGAAAAGTCCTATTTTTTTAAAAAATTGAAGGTATTTTTATAAAGAGAAAAACTAAAATTTCATAGAATTATTGGACTACCATAACTTAAAGAAGATTACAATTTATTTTAGAAATTTTATTCATAAACTAGTTAGGCAATCTTCTGTAAAATATAATATCGAAATCTTTTTTTAAGCAATAATAAGATTTTTTTGGTTTTAATAAGAAAATGACTACGCTACAATCACTTAATAATTAAAGTAAAATATGAGAGCGAATATATAGACCCCTTATAAAATACGTTAATTTTTACCTATTTAGAAACTTAATATTTGCTATAGTCACACTTTTCAATTTAGACAATTTCAAATAAAGCTTTTCAAATTGTATTCCTTATATTTGAGACCAAATTAAATAAGTCCATAGCTATGAAAACAATCTTTACAAAAACTTTACTTTTCTGCATAATTTCAATTCACTTCGGATACTCACAAACAGTACTTCCAAATATTATTTCAGCACACACCACGCTTTTGAAAGCTAATAGCCCATATTATATTCAAACGAGCACACTTGTGTCTGATAATATAATATTGACCATAGAGGCAGGCGTTGTGATAAATATGGATGGAGTACTCAATATTAGAGGTAAAATTTTGGCCAACGGAAGCAGCTCAGACAGCATTTACTTTAACTGTAATAACATAAATGGTCCTGGCATAAGGTTAATAAAAGGTACTGCCGATATCATAGAAACTTACATGGAATTCAATTTTTGTAGAATAAAAAGTAAAAACGTAGGTATATATGGATTAGATAGAAGAGTTAAAATTAAAAACTCCAAAATAGAATTTTGCCTTGGCGATGGTGTGTTTTTAGAAAAGGGAGAAATTGTTGCTGACAGTAGTAGCTTTTCTTATAATCAAGGAAATGGAATAAAAGTCACAGATACTAACCCTATTATAAGACTTGAATATCAAGCTTCATTGTCAAAAATAGAAAATAGTATGTTGAAAAAAAACGATCTTTCAGGCTTAATTTTTGGTCCAATTAATACCTCTAGTTATTACATTACGAAATTATTATTTTATAATAATCTGATAGATAATAATCAAAATGGCATTTCACTTTTTGGGAATTTCTCAACAGAAATAATTAGTAATAAATTTATAAGTAACTCCAATTATGGAATAGGACTAAACACATATTATAGTTATCCGATCAGCTCTAACTCTGAAGTATCAAAAAATATTATTGCTTTAAATAAAGGGGCAATATTTTTACAGAATTTTTCTACTTATTCTGGAAATAAATTAATTATCAATAAAAATATTATTTATAAAAACTCAAGTAATGGAAGAGGAATTGATGGTGGAAATATAACATTCGAACCACATATTCTTAACCTAAATTCAAGCTTAAATTTAACAGGTAACACGATTATTGGGAATGATATATTTAATTTAATGCAAATTAATAGTGGTAATGATAGTCTGGAGGTGAAAAATAATTTGTTCTCTGGAAATGTCCCAGAAAAGTCATTTGACATGAGTTTTTTTTAAAGTTGTTAATAACAATAGTGGACCTCAATCTCAATCTGCTATTAAAATTGATTCCAATAATTTTTTTATGGATAATAAGTCAACTTACCTCATAAAAAACAATCTACAGACTTTTGATATTTTTCTGAAACATAACTATAAAAACATCCCCAAACCTAACTTCGATGGGTTTTATGGGTTCTATGGTTTTGTGTATGAGCAGTTCGCTTCTAGTACTCCAAACACCAAGGCACCTATTAGTCCTGTTAGTTTTTATATTGACTCTAGTGCAGCTCAAAAAGTTATTAGATGGAAACAAAACCCAGAGGGAGACTTAAAAGGTTATAGAGTATATTTCAATAAAGTATCCGATTTTGAATATTCTAACAGTGTTGATGTAGGCTTAACCAATAACTATGCTATTCCTTTGGGTACAACTCCAGGTACTGAGTTTTCGGTTACTGCTTATGATAATGATTATGATGGCATTGATGATATTTTTGATGGCAATGAAAGCTTTTACGCCAATCCTTCTCAAAATATCTCATCATTGGTTTATAAAGGTACAAATGTCAACAACACCCAAGAGTCTAGCCTGGCTATATGTGCATTAGAATCATATTCTATCAAAGCTATTGGTACTTGTGACAGCATAAAATGGAACACAGGCTATACTGGCAATATTTTAACTTTAGATACTTTAACACAAAGCAATAAATTTTATTTTGAATGTTTTAGATACGTACCCGTTCTCCATTCTATAACCAGTGACACTGTTTTTATAAATGTTAAACCTAATTTAGCTATACTCAACAGCATTCATGGTTATGGTTCTGATCAATCATTTTCAGCTAAAAAAATTCAATCAAGTTCAAAGATTAAAAACAGTAAGATAGATTATTGGGCTGAAAACAGCATTGAGTTTCTTGCCGGTTTTAAAGTTGAAAACGGAGAGCATTTTGAGGCTAAGATAAAGGCGATTTGTGTAGACTAGAACAAGCCCTAAAACCATACACTCCAAAAGAAATATTAAATTAAAAATAATTTTGAAAACACAATAAAAAGACCACCTAAATCGATAGGTGGCCTTTTGAGCTTTGCAAAGTTTTTGGCTTTGCCATTTAGTTTAAACACAGCTTAATTTTTATTCAAAACCAAAACCCAATCTTGCGATTTGTCTGGTCCTGAAATCGTTTTACAGATTTTTACATTTGTCGATTTGAATCCGCCTTTTATTGGATCAAAAACTTTTGCCGACCAACTGCCTTTTGGTAGGTTGATAGCTGTAGAAACGCCTTTTGGAAGGTAAACAATTAATTGGTTCTCATTTCCAAATACATAATCTTCTTCGCTTGCCGTAAGCTCATCGTTTGCTTTCATACTTTCTACTGCCAAGGCCGTAAAAAACTGCTGTGCAATAGCCGCTTCTTTATATTTTACCTCACGCGTACGGTGGTCTTCGGCATTGAGGTCATTTTGCTCGGTTTTGTAGCCATAGTAATATTCTACACCTGCTCCTCCTGCCATAAATGTACCCCAAAGCACCTTCTGACGTACATCTTCAATATTGTCGGTATTCATTTTACCTGTATAAAGTGCGTGACTAGCATCTACGGTAACACCTTTGTCGGCAGAACCTTGCTCGTCATTGGCTACCACCCACGGCTTGCCACTTTTTTCTGATTCGGTAACCCAATGTTTCACTTCCCCGTGTACATCATGCACATCTAACTGAAGCGAAGCACCCGTCAACTCCGACTGAAAACCAACCAAGTTTGGGTAATAATAGCTGTAGTTTGGATACGCAACACTTTTCTTAACAGGGTAACCAGGAGGATACGTGTGCTGCACCACGTGGTTTTTGTACGGATCCAAATTCCTGATATAACTACTTATTTTTCTGATAAGATCAACTGTTACGCGAGTTTCTTCGCTCAAGTTCCAGTTTAGTGCCAAATGGTGGCCAAAACGAGCGATTAGCTCACGGTAATACAACTTGCGTTCGTCTGTAAGTTCGTCTTTGCCCATCAAATTTACGCCTTCACTTTCAAAGGTTTTGAAGTGCAAATACATTCCTTTAGTTTCAGCATATGCAAATACGCGTTCCCACTGATCCAGTTTTGAACAATCGAAACGATCGTGATGCAGGCCCTTTTCCCATGACTTTGACTCGTTTGATGCCGCTATAAAAACCGAATCATTTTTAGTGATATACGGATACACACCGCCGTCGTCGCCATCTACCGAAAAAGTTAAAAACGAAAATGCATTAACTCCGATACTTGAAAGGTAATTTACAGTTCCTAATATGTTTTTACCTTTGCCATTTTGCCATGTATATGGTTGTGCTGCAGGATCAAAGTCTTTGGCGTGAGGTTCCCACGTTTTTATTAATTTAAAATAGTCTTTTCCAAGTTTTCCGTAGCAGTCTAATGTACCGTCAAAATCTGCATAATGTAGCATATTTTCGGGCGAATCTGCTCCTACTTTTAAGAAAGGCTTACGAGTCTCTGCCCATTCCAAATAACGTTTTCCTACGTATTGCAACCTTCCGTTGGCACTGTTGTCAGGAAGTTTTTTGGTATTTTCGGTAATCGTCAGTTCGCCTTTTTGACCATCCATAAAACCAGCCGAAACTCCGCCTTCTTTTACGGCAATCATTTCGCCTGCTTTAAAACTTACGCTGTATTTCCATTTGCCAGTTTTGGGAGCACTAAAATTCACTCTCCAGACATTCCCAGCTGTAGCTGAGCTGTTGTCTGCATTGCCATCAGCCGCATAAAAACCAGGCACTACCATAATAGGGGCACCACTCTCATGCGTAAAAGTGACGTCTAATTTATAATAAGTAAATGGATTTGGCTGAGTCAATTCGGAAGTAAGAGGGCCGTTAAAATCAAGCGTTGTTTTGTCCCACTTTTGGCCGGTGATTTGTGCCGAAGCCCAATGGCTTAAGCAACCAAATAGAGCAATAATTCCCAGTGTTTTTTTAAACATCATTTTCAAATTTTAAGTGTTAATATTTACGGTTGATAAATACTTAGTTATTGACCAATATTGGTCTATTTTCTGTAGCAGATTTATATACCAATTCCTGTATTTTCAGGCTTTTTATATAGTCGCTCGCACGGGTTTCAAAATCACTTTTTTCAAGAAGCCCTTTTATGAAATGCTCATGCGTAGAGAAACAGCAATCACCCGCAAAACCCGCGGTGCTTGGGGTATAAATATGCTCCATCTGCTCTTGCCCGAGCTTTTGAATCTTAATTTTTCCTTCTAAATCTAATCGAATGCTTCCTTCGCTTCCTTCTATCAAAAAAGTACCGAAAGTGTAGCGTTTATTAGGCACCACGTCTTCGTTGTAGCGGTTGGCATCCCATGTGCCCCACGCTCCGTTTTCAAAAGTAAACTGAACTTGTGCGGTATCCTCTCCATTTATAACCGGATTTAATCTTTTTAGCCGAGCAAAAACCTCACTTATCTCACCTCCCAAATATCGAAAAGTATCTATAAAATGAATGCCAGTTTCATAGATCAACAGGCGGTGATATTCTCTAAAATAAGGCTGACGTGACAAATAAGCCTCTTCGCCGTGTCCATCGCCCATGCGAGTTTGGAAATAAAAATTATGTGGTTTACCTATTGCATTTGCATCTAAAAGCTTTTTGATTTCGCGGTGCCACGGCTGAAACCTAAAGTTTTCGTGCACCATAAAAGGCACATTATTGGCATTTAGTAAATCTAAAATCTGCTCAGACTCAGCAAAAGTAGGTGCCAAAGGTTTCTGACAAATCATCGGAATACCGTAGCCACTGATTGATTTAATTATTTCGAAATGTGTGGCAGGAGGTGTTACAATGTCCACAAAATCAGGCTTTTCAGTCCTAATCATTTCTTCAAAGTCTGTATAAACCTTCGCTATATTGTACTTTTCTTGCATTTCGCTGGCTTTTGTTCCATCTAAGTCAGACAAAGCCACTATTTCCACTTCCGATATCCTTGACCAGGCATCATAATGAAAATCACTAAAATACCCTGCCCCTACTACTACTCCTTTTAGTTTTTTCATTCTTGAAAACTTGATTTTACAGGGTTCATTTTTGACCAACAAAACATCGCCAAAAAGGCCAAAGCTATGCCGATATAAAAAAAAGTATTTTCGTCGCCTGTCCATGCCATCAGATACGGAAAAGCCAGTGCTGTAAGAAACGACCCGAGGTTTCCGGCCATATTCATGGTACCTGACAACACCCCTGCATACTGTTTTCCAACATCCATACAATATGACCAAGACGGACTTAAAGTCATATCAGCACCGAAAATAGCGATAGATAAAAATGTAATGGACGAATAAATACTGTCAGCTTGTAAATTGGCTATTAAGCCGATAGCTATAAGTGAAAAACCGATCATAGCCGGGTATCTGCGGGAAATAACTATTCCTTTGTTTTTGTATAAATAATCTACCAAATAACCCGAGAAATAATTGCCCAAGGCTCCTGCAAAAAACGGCATACTGACCCAGTAACTCAGCGTTACGTCATCTATCTGATATTTGTTTTTGAGAAAAGGGAAAAGCCATGTTAAACAAAAGAAAAAGATATAATTACTAGCAAAATATTGCATCATTGTGTACCATACTTCCCTGTTTTTTAGAACTGTATTCCACGATATTTCTTTTTTATTTACCGTGTTTATTTTTTGGCGGTATTCCAAAATATAATCCAATTCGTCGTGACTTACCGAGGCGTGATCTTCAGGCAAATCCCTGTACCATTTATACCACAAAATAGACCATGCGATGCCTATAAATCCTAAAACAAAAAATGAATTTCTCCAGCCTAATGTGTTTATTAGAAAAATAACCAAAGGCATAGAAAAAGCAGCCCCAAGTCTGCTTCCAGAGAAATTTATACCCGTCACTAAGCCTCTTTCTTTTACTGGAAACCAGGCGATGCTTGATTTTGAAATTCCCGGAAATGCTCCAGCTTCGCCCGCCCCAAACAAAAAACGAACTACCAACAACGAGACGAAGTTCCAGGCCAAACCCGTAAAAGCCGTAAAAAGTGACCACAACGATACGATAAGTGTTAACACAGTACGAGGTCCTTTTTTATCTAACAACACACCTGAAGGCGTCTGCAAAAGGGCATAACCCAAAGCAAAAGCAGAAAGCACCCAGCCAAACTGCTTGTCGCTGAGGTCAAGGGCATCTGTGATGGGAGATTTGGCGGCAGAAATACACACCCTGTCTATGTACAAAAGTATCGTTAACGAAAAGGTGTAAAACACCAATTTGTAACGCGTTGGAAATGTTTTTTTCATGGCTTTAGGTTGAGTTTATTATAAGCGTCTAGCAGCCCAAACTCGTCACCTACATTCCCCGGAAAAACCACATAGGTCAGGTCAGGGAAACGAGAACTTTGGTCTGCTTGCCAAACTGGCACGCCGGGTAATATTTGCCCCAATACGAGGGCACGCTGTATGCCCAATCCTTTAGTGGCTACATCGCTTGAGGTTATACCTCCTTTTGCTATCAAAAATGCAGGTCTTTGGGCTAAATTTTGAACTAAAAAAATTAACCCTAGCGATACTCTTACACTTAATATCAGACTTTCATTTTCGGTTCTTTTACTCACTAACTGTCTACTTGTGTAGAGCACTACGTCTTTTTTATTTCCTAAAATCTCATTTAATTTTCGCGACAATTCATTAAAATAAACTTTTCCTTCTATTAAGAATTTTTCAACTTCAAATTCTAGCGGCTCTATATCTGACTTAAAAAGTGCATTGAGCTGCTGCGTGGTTTTGGGCACGTGCGAACCTACCACTATCAAGCCACCACTATTTGAGTTTCCTTGCAAAAAATCTTCTCTTTCTAATAAAGGCTTCTTGGCTATTTCGCCAATGGCAGGCACAAAAGATGCCGCAGTTCTAAAAACTATATGGCGTTTGGTTTTACCTAAAACTTTTACAAATCCCTCCAAATGCTCAGGACTTAGAGCATTTACTATCAATACCTTTGGTGTTATTTCTATTTTATTTAGAATTAGGTCGTTATCAAAACTTTCAAGCTCTGAAATGGAAACCGAATCTATTTCTGAAAGAGAAATTTTACCTTTACTTTTTTCTACCACCCATTCTCTAATGTTAGAGTTTGTGTAGCCAAAAGTTTTGTCTTTGGCATAAGGCGTTTCGGCAGCGGGAATCCATTCTTCGCCTTCTTTCACATAATGAATGTCGTCTTTTGTAAATCTATTTCCTTCAAAAAAAGCAGGTGCCAAAACAATCAGATAATCATTTTCCCAACCCAAACCTGTAGCCAAAGCCGTAACCTCTTCCGGAAAATGCCCACGAAGAGTAGAGTCTCCTCTGCTGATCACAAAAGTTGGTTTACCTATTTCTTTTATGGTACTTCCAATCTGAAAAGCCATTTTTTCGGCCTCGGCAGTAACTAAAGCACGCGAATTTGTCAGTATATAAAATAAGGGCGTTTTGTTTTCGTATTCAGTCTCAATAGTGGTTTTCTCCCAATTTGTAATCACAGGCACGCCATGCACAGTTTGCGTGCCAGTGGGGTCGTCGTCGAGAACTATTATGGTTTTCACTTCCTTCATTTTATTTTTCAATGGCTATGGCCCTACAAGGTGCACCGTCTCCTCCTTTTATTTTTAAAGGCAAAGCTATAAACGTCACCAAATCAGTTTGCAACTGATCCAAATTGCAGAGACCTTCTACTATTATTATTTTGTCTAATAAAATCTCATGGATTAAAGTTACCTCAGGCAGGTTGTTTACATCGGCCACCGATTGCGGCTCTACGCCTACCAACTTTACCCCTTTTTGCACCAACCAACGGGCCAAGTCTTCGCTGATGCGTGGCAATTTGTTTCGGTATGCATCAGTACCCAGTTTTTTATACCAATCGGTTCTAAAAAGTACGGCATCACCTAGGTTAATTCTATTCACAAAATCACCTAAATCACTGATATTAATCAAGTAAGAATCTGTAACAAAACTTAGGTTTATCACCCAAGTTCTGTCACAAACAAATTCTGAGACTTCAAATTGGTCTATCGTTTTGTTGCTTACGCCAAAGTGCACTGGAGCGTCCATATGCGTGCCTGCGTGCGAATATATCTGTAGTGTGCTGGCATTCCATCCGTCAGTTTCGAGGTCTCTGGCGGGCGAAATATTAAATCCAGCCACAGCAGCCGAATAGTCCAAGGTGAGGTCAATATATCTCATAAAAACTTCAAAATAGATTGAGCAACCTCTTTGGTAGAATTAGTGCCACCTGCATCGGTAGTCAACACACCCGCGGCAGTAGTTTGATTGATAGCCGCCACTATTGCATCTGCAGCAGCTTGCTCGCCAAGGTGCTCCAACATAATAGCCGCAGACCAAATTTGACCGATCGGGTTCGCAATACCTTTACCCGCGATGTCTGGAGCCGAACCGTGGATAGGCTCAAACATAGATGGAAACGTTCTTTCTGGGTTCAAGTTTCCACTTGGACCGAATCCTAAACTTCCCATTATAGCACCGCCCAAATCAGACAATATATCGCCTAACATATTGGTAGTCAACACCACGTCAAAATACTCAGGATGTAACACAAAATTTGCCGTAGCAGCATCTATGTACATTTTGCGGTATTCCACATCTGGATATTGTGCCGCCACTTCACCAATCACCCTATCCCAATAGGCCAAGGTATTAATCATCGTATTTGACTTCGTCACGTTGGTAACTTTGCTTCTTCTTTTACGAGCCAACTTAAACGAATAATGAGCGATTCGCTCGATACCTACACGGGTAAATAAACTAGTATCTGTAGCAAACCCGTGCGGTTCGTCGCCGTACATGACTCTACCATTTTGAACAAACTCCCCTTCGTTATTTTCACGGATAACCACAAAGTCTATATCCGCCTGAGTTTTTGTACCCAAGGGACTCTGAATTCCGTCAAGCAATTTCACAGGTCGGTAGTTAACATACTGCTTAAATGCAGTTCTTACTTTATTAGTAAAAAGCTTAAACGGAAGCGTGTCGTCTACAGCTGGCAAACCAACCGCACCAAACAAAATAGCATCAAACGATTTTAACTCTTCCATAGCACCTTCGGCCATAAAATCGCCGTGCTCCTGATAATATCCTGCTCCAAACGGAAAACTGGTGATAGCTAATTTAAAACCAAATTTGGCAGATGCCGCCTCTAAAACTTCAACACCCATTGGCACTATTTCATGACCAATACCATCGCCATTAACTACGGCAATCTTATAATTTTTCATTTTGCTTATTTATTAAAATATCTATTGAATTACTTGCATGTTTACGAATAAAATACTCTGCTTTTTCGGCGTCGCCAGCTTTAATGGCATTGATGATATCGTAGTGCTCGGCCAGTGTCTCTTGAGGCGAACGCACCAAACCAAGGCTAAATGTCATCTTTAAATAATTGCCGAGGGCATCCAGTTTTTTGAGTACTACATTGTCAGACAGCTGCCTAATGGCATTGTGAAACTCCTGATCGGCAATACGGTAATCGCTAATCACAATGTCAGTTTGCCCCACAAATGGTTCAAAAATCGCATTTAGTTTTAGAGCTAGTTCCACATGGTCAGGGCTTTGAGCCAATTTTCTAGCGGCTAAACCTTCCAAAACCTCTCTACACTCAAATGCGTCTATAAGCTCTTTTTGGTCAAATTTTTTCACCAAATACCCTTTCCTAGGCACCGACTCCACCAAAAACTCACTTTCAAGCATCTGCAAGGCTTTATGTAGCGGCATACGACTTATGCCCAAGTTTTCGGCAATTTTCTCTTGCACGAGCTTTTGCCCCCGTTCGAGTTCACCACTCAAAATCTGACTTTTTATTTGCTGGTAGGCCAATTGGCTCAAATCTGCGTGCTCTATCATGTATACTGTATTTTGTATACAAAACTAAAAAACAAAAGTTAATAACAAAACTTTTTCACGAAAAAATACTATTTATTATAATATATAGGGCGGCTGCCGGCAAAGCCAGGCACCGGGCTTTCCGTTCCCGCTTTTTGTCGGCCAGAGGGCCAGACAAAAGAGCTCCACTACAATCCCATGCCGCGGAAGAATTGATTGAAAAAAACAGAAAATTAGTACTCGAAAATTTAGATAAAAAATTACTGTCAAACGGGTAAAAAAAATAGAAAATAAATCTTTACATCGCCCTGCACTGTCTGAGCACTGTTAAAATTCTTTTGGGAAGTATATTTTTATTAGAACATTGGTAATAAGAATTTTAATTGTGCGAGTTTGCAGGGTGCAGTTTTTTTTGCTCCGTTTTTTTTCGAAAAAAAATGGAGGCCCCGCTGGCAGGCGACACAGTAAATGAAAGGGGGTGTTTTTCAAAATGATTAAAAAATGGCTTCAATAATAGGTTTAAGCTATGTTTTTTAAAAAATAAAAATTAACCGTTTGACAAAATATATTATTCTTATAAGAAAAATGTATAAAAACGAAATTCTAAACCCTCCAGTGATTGAATTTTTCCTAATTTTTTTCACTTATGGGGGATTATTAGTGTTATTAGTTAGTTCATTTTTTATGCAGTGGTCCGGAATGGCATCAATAGGTGCATTTTATTTATTTTTATTCGCACCTTTTTTAATGGCAATCCTAGCTTACCTGCATAGAAACAATCGTTTAGTCTCAAAATATCACAATTATGTATACATTTCCGGCTTACTATATTTTGCCCTATTGCCGGCTGTGATATTCATTGTTTATTTAGTTGAGAAGTAAAAAAATACAATCAAAAAAATGGGAGGATGATAGGTTCCAAAAATCTTGGAATTTGGATTTGGAAAAGGTATATCGCCAAACGATAAAATCCAAAACTAGAAAAAGACTAAGCCTTAACTCGTTAGCAAATCATAGTTTAGCGGGATGGAAATATCCGAAAGAACATTTTTATTTATGTGTTTATTTTCCTTAATAACTTTTGTGCCTATCACATAAGCTTTTGCATTATTGATGGCATCAACAGACAGTAATTTTTCAGCTTTAAAATACCAAACCGAGCGTTTTTGATTATCGTCTTCTCTCATAATCAAATCATCATATCCGTCTGCAAGGCCAACGATCTGTAACTTGGTGTCATATTGGTCAGACCAAAACCAGGGAATAGAGTCATAGGCTTGCCACTTACCCGAAATAGCTGCGGCAGCCACTTTACCTTGATCAACGGCATTTTGAACAGACTCTAATCGTACATATCGGCCATAATGAGGATTAAAATGGTTGGTACAATCACCTGTGGCATAAATATCCGAATCAGAAGTTTGTGCAAACTCATTTACTTTTATACCGTTTTCTATCTCTAAGCCTATGCTTTCAGCTAATTCGAAATTAACCCTTACTCCCACTCCAACGATAATTAAATCTGCCAAATATTCACTTCCATCTTGACAGGTAACTTGCTTAGTTTCTTCTAAAGTTTCAACAGAAACAACTTGTTTATTGGCATAAACCTCAACACCATTTTGTGTATGTAGATTATAAAAATACGCTGACATTTCAGGCGAAGTAACCCGCGACAATATGCGACGCTCTCTTTCTAAAATAACCACAGAAGCCCCCAACTTTTTAAGCGAAGCGGCTATTTCCAAACCAATATAACCACCACCTATGATTAGCACTTTTTTGCTTTTAGACAAACCATAGGCTTCCTTGATTTTCAATACGTCGGCGGCTGTTCTCAAATAGCAAACATGAGCCCCAGCAGATAAACCCACAATATTGGGTACCAAAGCACGAGCACCAGTGGCAAATACCAATTTATCATAAGATTGAATATGCCCATCTGAAAGACTAATTACTTTTAAATCCCTATTAATTGAAGTTACCGATTTACCCAATTGCAGTTCTATACTTTCGTTTTGATAGCTTTGTTCAGGTTTTAAAAGATAATTTGCTATGCCCGCTTCGGAGGTCAAAAAAGCTTTTGACAAAGGTGGCCGATGATAGGGTAAATGTGGGTCAGCATCAAAAAGGATAATCTTACCCTGCCAACCTTCTTTTCTTAGCGAAAACGCAAAGTTTACACCTGCATGACTTGCACCTATCACTACGCATGTTTGCTCTTTAGATTCAATCATTTATTTTGCAACTTTTAGCACCACGCCATCCAAAGCTTCCGTGATATTAATTTGACAGCCAAGACGACTATATTCATCGGCATTGTCGTCGAGTTCTAACATATCGGTTTCTATCTCACTAGCCCTACCTACAATTTCCAAAAACTCGGGTAAAACATGCACATGGCAAGTGGCACACGAACAAACACCGCCGCAATCGCCATCAATGCCTTTTATATTATTTGCAACTGCCAGTTCCATTACATTTCCAGAGCTTGCCTCTACCGTAATAGATTCATTATCAGAAGTTAAAAAAGTTATTTTTGCCATAGTTAAGATATTATTTAATATTTAAAATCAATTTATGAAAGCCTACTTTACGTTTAAATTCTCCCCAGTCTTCTATGTTTTCTTCAAAATCAACCACTTCCATTTGGGTAACTTTTTCTGTTAAAACGGTGATAAGTGTTTTCAAGATTTGGCGTGCATGGGTAGCACCGAGGCAATTGTGATGGCTAAAACCAAAACCTACATGCGGATTGATTTTTCTATCTAACATTACTTCATTTGGATTTTCAAAAACGTTCTCGTCTCGGTTAGCAGATGCCCAACACAATGAAACTCGCGTATCTGCCTTAGCAGCGTGTTCGCACACCACCGTGTCTTCGGTCACTACTCTGCCCATGTGTGTCAATGGAGCAAAATACCGCACCAATTCTTCCACGGCCTTGCCGATCATTTCAGGATTTTGCTTTAGCATCAAAAGAGCCTTTGGGTTTTCAGCAAAATAAGAGAGTGAATTTGTAACAGCATTTATAACAGTGTCTCTTCCTCCCGCAAAAGTCAGAATCAACACACCTTTAACCTCTTCCTTATTTAATTTTCTTCCCTGAAAATCAGAATTTAATAAAACTGAGTACAGGTCTTCACCCGGATTTAAGATCGCCCTGTCTATTTCGGCGTCTATATAATCGTATAACACATTAGCTTTATCGGCATCCAATGATTCACCTTCGCTTCTAAACACATGCGTTCCCCACGAAATCCATATATCAGATTCTTCAAAAGGCGTATTGAGCAATAAAGTGAGGGCTCGTGACTGCAAAGGCAAAGCAAAATCACTGATAATTTCAATATTGCCTTTGTTCAAGACTTCATCCACCGCTTTTTCAATCTGGGCTTTTAGTTTCTCCTGATATTTCGCTTGAAGTGGCCTTTTAAACCACGCCTCCACTATGGCTCTATATTCGCCATGTAAAGGAGGATCTACCTCAAAAGGAATCTGACGGGTATCTCTGATTTTTACTTCCGAAGGCACCACTATTCTTCCAGGAGTAGCACCAGATTGAAAGGTTTTGGCATTATGAGCAGTTTTTCTGACATCTTTATGCCTCAAAAGTATCATTACGTCATCGTCTTGATCAGCCACTTTCCCAAAACCCTGTGTTTTTCTGGCTTCCTCAAAAGGGTCTGGAAATATGCTTGGGTTTTTATTATTCATATTTAACAGTTTCAAATTTGTTCATTAAAAAAAAGAAGTGTTTCCCCAATGTTATCACGCCAATACTCCCAACTATGAGCACCCTCTTTGATTAAAAATTCATGGGGAATATTGTGCTCGTTCAGCTGTTTGTCTAATATCTGGTTTGCTTCGAAAAGTGTATCTTCTTTTCCGCAGTCAAACCTAAATGGCTTCAGGCTTGCCTTATGGGCCAACATTATATCGATTACGTTTTCCTCCGATTCTATGGCTTGTTTTAGCAAGTCAAAATTCTCAACAAACTGGCCCATCTGATCGAATCGTATAATGGAACTTAAACCGCTGAACGCTTTGAAAACATTGGGATATTTAGCCCCAAGCCGTAAAGCTCCATAGCCACCCATTGAAAGCCCCGCCAAAAATACGGGAGAAGCGTCGCTCACTTCCTTGTAGTTATCTTTTACTATGGATATTACATCTTCAACTATCCATTTTTCATAATCCGCATTGTGATGTTTCAAATAGCCGCTTCCATCGTGAAAAAGCCCGTCAGATGGCATTACAAGAAGCATAGGTTCAACTTGCTGATTCGCAATCATGGATTTAAGTGTTTGGTGTACATTCGCTTTTAAGGACCAAGCCCAATGGCTACCATACACGCCATGTAGCAGTATTACAATGGGCATATTAGTAAAATCACCTGTAGGTTTAAAGACACTAAGGTCTGCACGATTGCCAAGTGCATTACTTTTTACGGTAAAAACATCTAGTGCTCCAATCTTACCTCTTTCTGTAGTAAAAAACTTCTTCATCTTTTCATTCAAAAACAATTACACCTTTAGCGTTTTTACCAGCCAACATATCGGCAAATGCCTCTGGAAGTTTCTCTAACGGATAGGTTCTGGTAACCATCTCGTCTAACATCAATTTACCTGATTGGTACAGCTCGATTATTTGTGGAAAATCAATTTGAGGGCGGGCTTTGCCGTATAATGGGTTAATATAAATTTTATCCCATTCAAAAAGACTCATGTCTATTGTTATTTCTTCTTCTATGCCGCTCACTTGCACGGCAGTTCCAGCGTTTCGGACCATAGCCAAAGGTGCCGCTCCTAGTCTTGGAATTGCCGTACATTCAAATGCATAATCCGCCCCCCGTCCATTGCACATGGTTTTAACTTGTTCGGCTGCTTGGCTCAGTAAAGTATCTTCTTTTGATGCTAAAATAGTATGTGTAGCCCCAAACTGTACGGCTAGCTTTAACCTTTCGGCATTAATATCAATTGCGATTATTTTTGCTGCTCCGCTTATTTTTGCTCCTTGAATTACATTTAAACCCACTCCACCCGTACCTATTACTACTACGCTGCTACCTGCTTTTACTTTAGCGGCATTGGTAACTGAGCCAAAGCCCGTCATAACGCCACAGCTAACTATGGCTGCACTCGGAAAAGGCACATCGTGGGCAATTTTTACACATGCAGCTTCTCTTACTAGTGTGTATTCGCTCATGGTGCCTAATCCAAAAGCGTGCTCTATAGGCAGTGAGTTATACATGGTACTTTCTAAACATGCGTGACCTCCTGAAACCGAATTTCCGGCAGTTACGGCTGAGTTCTTTTCACAAATATGTTGGTTGCCTTCTTGACACTGAAAACATGAATAGCACGGAATGGCCCAATTTAAAATAACAGCATCTCCAACTTTTAAATCTTTTACTTCGGGACCAATGGCCTCCACTATACCTGAACCTTCATGGCCCATTACGATGGGTTTACCCCAATTGAGCGAATCCCAGTCGGTGTGGCAAATGCCAGCTGCCTTCATTTTTACACGAATTTCGTCACCAATTGGTGAAGCTATTTGTATTTCTTCTATGCTATATGAGCCATCGCCTTTGGCAACTGCGGCTTTTGAAATTTTCATTTTTTATAAAGAGTGGTTGAAATTTTGAATTCACAATGCGTTAGTTTTTACTTGGTGTAACTTTACAGGTATACCTTAAATAAAAACAATACACAAAATTCTAAAATATCTACAACTTTAGCTTGTTACTTTTTTTCATTTAATTGTCTTATATTATCTTTAATAAAAAAATAAGAACAAATTATAGTTAAATGAAGGCAGTTTACGAACATATAAATCCGGGGGCTAGCCAGTCAATCGCCTACCGCCACTTTGACCTACCTGCGTTTGAGTCACCGTTTCATTATCACCCAGAATATGAACTTACGTTTATAATAAAAGGAGATGGCTTACGCTATGTGGGCAGCCAAATTGAGGAATTTATAGAGGGTGAATTAGTTTTGCTTGGCCCCAACCTCCCCCATTGCTGGATAAATCGTGAGCTCGCCGAAGGTGAGCATGTAAAGGCTTTTGTGATTCAGTTTCATCCAGACATTTTAGAGAAGTCGCTTTTAAATTTGCCTGAGTTTGATTCGGTAAAACAGCTTCTAGAGAGCTCAAAAGATGGGGTGATTTTCACAAATCATGATTTTGATAAGTATATACCACTACTTAACAAACTAAAACCCGCGGGACAATTCCTTAAACTATTGGAGATTTTTTTAGAGTTAAGTTCAAGTCAAAAAACGAGTATTTTACATAAGACATATACCGAAAACAAAGATCAACATAGATTTCAAGAGGTATTTGGGTATATAATTACACACTTTAGGGAAAACATTAGCTTAGAGAAAGTTGCAGAAATAGCGATGTTGAGCCCGACGTCATTTTGTAGATATTTCAAAAAAATAACGGGTAAAACCCTCTTTGAGATTATTTTAGAATATAGATTAGAAGCTGCTGCTCAACTACTTTTACGAACAAACACTAGAATTAGCCAAGTAGCTTTTGAAAGTGGATTTGAGGATATTCCATATTTTAACCGAACATTTAAAAAGTGGAAAGGCGTAAGTCCAAATGCATTTCGAACAAACAGGTAATCAGGAAAGGAACGATATTTTATATTAATATCTCTAACTTATATTTTATTTAAAAAACAGGGCAGTTTAGAAACTGTCAAACATATACGATACAACAAAACTATGAAGGTATTTCAATGCGGAAATTGTTCGCACCCACTCTATTTTGAAAACACTAGCTGCGAAAAATGTGGGCACATTTGTGGTTACAGAGCAAAAGATAGAATGATGTTAACTTTTGATCCTGCAAACCAAACCTTATTATCTGAAAGAGAAAGTATCGCATACAAGTTTTGCCAAAATCACGAGCATGAGGTCTGCAACTGAGTGATTCCGATTGAATCTGCTGACAAGTTTTGTTCGGCATGTAAACTAAACCGAACGATTCCCAACCTTGGCAATGCCAAAAACAATGAAAAATGGCAGCACCTAGAAGTTGCCAAACACAGTTTGATTTATCAATTGCAGAAGTTAGGTTTACCGCTTCCTAGTAAGTTGAAAAACAAAAAAGAAGGCTTGTGTTTTGATTTTGTGTCTCGCATAACAAACAAAAAACTAATGACCGGACACGCAAATGGCGTGATTACGATATTGATTAGTGAGGCAAATTCGGTAGAAAGAGAAAGAAGAAGGAAAGACCTGTCTGAACCATATAGAACATTAATAGGTCACCTTAGGCATGAGGTGGGGCATTATTTTTGGGAAAGAATAATATATACTGATCAAAAAGTTTTGGATGAGAATAGAAGTATTTTTGGTGACGAACGTATTAGCTATGCGGATTCTTTGACCGAATATTACAAAAAGCCTGATACTAAAGAATGGCAAGCGAACTTTATCAGCCGCTACGCCACCGCCCACTCTTGGGAAGACTGGGCCGAAACTTGGGCTCATTACCTCCACATAATGGATATGGTAGAGACTGCCTTCTTTTTTAAACTCAAAGTGGTGCTAGACAAAGAAATAAAAACCAAAGTGAGTGTAGACCCTTACACGGTTAAGAGTTTTGATAAAATAGTACAGACTTCGGTTCCCTTATCATTTGCAGTAAATAGCATAAGTAGAGCCATGGGACATTTGGAAGTATATCCGTTTGTGCTTACGCCGGCCATAATAGACAAACTGAAGTTTATCCATAAGCTTTTGTGGAAATTAAGAACCAGTAACGAAATCAATCCTATCCTAAACAATTAAGCCTATTCCCTTTTCTTCGGGTTTCTTGCAGCAGGGATAGGAGTATTGTTTGAGCTCCTTTTTGTGCGGGCCAATTAGACCGCACAAAAAGAGCGAGTACGGATAGCCCGCCCGGCTGCCCAAATAAAACATAATCAATTTAGCATTTTACCAGTTGGTGTATGAGCCATCGCGTTTTTTTAGACGTGGCATATCAAACATCTCGAAACCCGTTTGCATGACAAGTTCTTCGTTAAACTCCACACCTAAACCGGGAGTAGTTGGAACGGAATATCGGTGGCCTTGGAGCTTCGGCTGTACAGGATAAAATGCGGGGTCGTCGAAGCCAGCGTTGGCCACTGGCGTATGCATCTCCTCTAAAAAAGCGAAGTTTGGACTTGCCGCCGCCAAGTGTATAGACGCCGCCGTGCAAATGGGTCCGAGCGGATTGTGCGGCATGAGGTCTATGTAGTGAGCCTCCGCCATAGCGGCTACTTTCATAGCTTCGGTGAGGCCACCCACGTTACAAACGTCTATGCGGGCATACTGCGTTATACCCCGCTCTATATAAGGTAAAAACTGCCATTTACTGGCAAACTCCTCACCGATGGCGAAGGGCACGTCTATCATTTTTCTGAGACTTTCGTATGCTTCGGGGCTATGATACTAAAGATTAAACTTTCACCACCCTTATCAATTGCCACGAATACATGAATGAATTCAAAATGTTGCTGCTCTCGATATAGAATACTCGAAACTCACTACTCCTATTAATTGCAACGAATACACGAATAAATTCAAAATATTGCTGCACTCAATACAGAATATTGGGGACTCACCACCCCTATCAATTGCCACGAATACATGAATAAATTCAAAATGCTGTCGCACTCGATGCTGAATATTTGGCACTCATAACGCTAAACTAAATACTCACTATCCCTTTAACCCCGAAACGAAGATTCTCTTACCAATAACTTGGTCTTTAGGATTTTGATCGGGAAGTTGTCTTGGAAGTATCTTGGATTTTCTATGTTTTGCATTAAGAGTTTAAGGGCCGTCCTGCCTACCTCTATACCGGGTTGAGCCACTGTACTAAGTGTGGGACTCACCACTTGCGATATTTGCCAATTACTGAAACCTACAATACCAATATCTTCGGGGATACGCTTACCTAGCTTTTGTGCAGCCTGCATCGCTCCTATGGCTATTTCGTCTGTTATTGCAAAAATTGCATCTATTTCTGGATATGTCCTAAGCAGTTCCTCTGTCAGTCGCTTACTTTCTTCTATAGATATGGTCTGTAGGCTTACCAGATAATCTTGATTTTTAGAGATTCCATATTTTTTCAATGCCGAATAATACCCTTTCATCCTTTTTTGAGAACCATGGCTTATCATATTGTCCTGCATGTGAGCTATATTTTTGTATCCTTGCTGTATAAGATGCTCCACAGCCCGATATGCTCCCGAAAAATCATCGACCACCACTTTGGGTGCCTCCATTTTTTGAATGTCTTTGTCAAACATCACAAAAGGAATATTATTGTTTCTTAGATTTTCAAAATGCGACACATCCGTGGTTTCATTACTGGCACAAACGAGCACACCATCCACTATTCCAGAAGCGAAAAGCTCCACCGCCTTTACCTCTTTGGCATACGAATGATCGCTAACATTTACCATTATCTGATAATTATAAGTACTGGCTTCTTGGCTAATACCTTTAATAATAGAAGCCATGTATTCGTGTACTATTCGAGGAATGATAACTCCAATAGAAAAGTTTTTCTGCGACCGCAAGTTTGCCGCCATAAAATTTGGCTGATAAGAGAGTTCTCGAGCGGCTAGTTTTACTCGCTCTTTCATCTCATCGCTTATTTCCATTCGGTTTTTTAATGCCCGCGAAACCGTAGCAACTGACACACCTAGCTTCTCTGCAATATCAGATTGTTTAACTCTTTTCTTATTTTTATCCATTTACGTAAACGTTTACGTTATCGTTTGCATTACAAAATGCTTATATACAGCACTTTAGAAACACAAATTTATCTTTTTTTTATATAAATTGCCTTTACCTTTGTTGCGAAAGTACAATTAAATATTCATTTAATATCATTAAATAATGAAAACAAAACTATTTGCCTTATTATTATTCGTGGGACTAATGAGTCAAGCGGCTTATTCCCAAACAACATTAAGCGGGACTGTCACTGACAAGTCTGGAGAGAAATTACCGGGTATTACCATAGTAGTAGCCAACACAAAAACAGGAGCTTCTACTGATATAGAGGGTCAATACAAACTAGAACTTTCGGGTTCATCTGCCAATCTAGTAATTACTGGAATCGGTTACAAAACCCTTAAAAAAGAAATTAGCCTAAGCAGCGGACAGCAAACATTAGATATCCTTATGGAAGACGACGTGCTTGCATTGGACCAAGTGGTGGTAACGGCTACTTTTGGAACAAAGTCACAAAAAGACTCTCCGATCTCAATGTCTTATTTGGGTGCTAAACAACTTGCCACACTTTCTGCCAACAGTCAGGCGGATATCTTAAGAAGTATTCCGGGTATAACTGCTGAAGGTGGTGGAGGTGAAGTTGCAGCCAATATCTTTATCAGAGGTTTACCTTCAGGTGGTCAATATCAGTTTAACCCACTTCAAGTAGACGGATTGCCTACTTTGAGTACTTTTGGTTTGAATTCATCTGCTCATGACGTATACTTTAGAAACGATATCGGCATCCAAAGCCTTGAATTTGTTAGAGGTGGTATCTCAACTTTGTTTGGAGCTGGATCAGTTGCAGGTATTATCAACTACAACAGTATAACGGGTTCTGACGTAAGTAAAAACGCGATACAATTAGAAACAGCAAACCTTGGCCGTATTAAGGCAGATTTCTTGAGTAGCGGTAAACTAGGCGGAAGCGATTCTAAAATGTATTATGCATTTTCTGGTTTTTATAGATACGACGAAGGCCCAATAAAAACTGGTCTGCCCACCGAAGGTGTTCAGTTTAGAGGAAACATCAAAAAAGTAACAGACAATGGAAGTATTACACTTTATGGGCAGTTCATTGACGACAAAGCTCAGTTTTACCTTCCTTTCCCATTATCGGCTGCAGACAAAACTAGACCAGAAGTAAACGGCCAAACAATCAGAACTATGCAGACCTCTAATGCTGCAAACATGTCATTCCTTACACCAGATGGCCTTTACCAATCGCCTATTGAAAACGGTGCAAGCACAAAAGGTGGATACTTAATGATGAAAATGAACCAAAACTTTGGTGACGGTTGGGTATTTAGCTCAAAAATAAAATATGCAAAATATGCCCATGATTTTAACTTATTCCTCGACGGAGCAGGTTTTGGTAACCCAGTAGAAACACAAGCTACTTTCCTAGCTACCTCTGGAAGAGGTTTAACAGGTGGATCTAACTACAAATACACGTATGTAGACAACGGCCAGGCTCTACCAGCAAATGCTCTATTGTTCGAAAACAGAATATTGGATCGTCAAAGACCATTGACTGAATACGTAGGAGAGTTTAACTTAACAAAACAATTAAACAACCATACGGTAACAGCAGGTACATATTTGGCAAGATCAGAGGCAGGTGACAAAAACATCACTTACAGATACCTAAGTGAGTTTGCTGAAAACCCAAGATTGGTAAACCTAACCTATACTGACGCTGCTGGTGTAGCTAAAAAATATACCTTAAACGGACTTTCGGGTACTAACGTTGGATATTCTGATCAAAACATTAACAGTAACAAGGCGGCGTTTTACCTAACTGACGAATTTAAAGGTGAGAAGTTTAACTTTGACGCTGGTTTCAGAGTAGAGCGTGCTCAAGGTTTTATTACCTCATACGGAAGCAAAACTTACAATGTATTAAATGACCCTACTTTAGCTCCAAATTTAGCTTCTGTAACTTGGGGCAATGGCCAATTGACTAAAAACGGCAAAGTATCTACTACTGGAACTGCCATAGCTCTTGCTGGTCTTTACAAAATATCGCCAAAAGTAAACGTTTATGCAAACGTATCTCAAGGATATTTCTTCCCAGAATTGCGATCGGTTAAGTTTAAGACAGCATACGAAACTTCGTCTTACAATCCTGAAAAAATTCTTTCAACTGAAGCGGGGGTGAAGTTTGGTTCTCCTAAGTTTTCGGGTACTGCAGCTGTTTACAGCATAAACCTTAAAGACAGAAACGAAATCAACTTCATAAACGACGGAAAAGGTGGTTTAATAGACGATGTTCAAAAAGTTTCTACATCTTCGTATGGTCTTGAGGTTTCGGGTAACTATATCATCGCTAAAAACTTCTCGGCAAACGGAAACTTTACATACCAAAAACACAAGTATACCAAATACGAAAGCAATGCCGCTTTAGTAGGTAACTGGTTACAACGTCAACCAAGAACTATGGGAATGATTGGCCTTACATATGACAACTCTAAAGTAGATGCTAACTTCTCTACTAACTATTTAGGAAAGAAATATACAGCTGCTGACAACCTTTACTTGCTTGATTCATATACAATCAGCCGTTTAGATTTGGGTAAAACGTTTAGTGTAGGTGCTCCAAACCAAAAAATGAGAATCGGTGCTTCGGTTTATAACTTATTTAACACCGCAGGTATTACCGAAGGATCACCAAGAGGTGCAAACGTGGCAGGATCTAACTACTTTGTAGGTCGTCCTGAACTACCAAGACGTTTCTTCCTAAGACTTAAATACGAGTTTTAATTCATAATATTTAGAAACATTGGGCGGTCCTGTTTAGACCGCCCACATATTTAATCTTTAGAACATTGGAAACACAAAAAGAATTAAACCTAAGTGCTGAAGCCAGCAGAATTTTAAACAAAAACTGGAGAGAAAGCTTCACTGTGCCGTCTTCAAGTTTATATCCTTTTCAGTGGCTTTGGGATTCTGGTTTTAACGCCATGGGTTGGGCAAATATTGACTTAGAAAGAGCTCGAACCGAAATTAAAACCTTACTTTCTGCTCAGTGGAAAAACGGCCTAATACCGCACATTACATTTCACAATGACTCAGCAGATAAAATGTATTTCCCGGGAGCGGAGTTTCATGGTGCCTACCATAGCCCAAACTCGCCAGACCACGTAAAAACCACGGGCATGACGCAGCCGCCTGTATTGGGTTTTGTACTGGAGTATTTATACGAAAAAGAAAAAGACAAAAGCGAAAACTTAGAATTTTATAAAAGTGCCATTACTTCTATAATTTCATTTCATAGATATTTGTATACAGACCGCGACCCATATAACGAAGGATTGGTGTATATCAGACATAACTGGGAGTCGGGTTCTGACAACTCTGCCGTGTGGGACGACGTTTGGAAAATGTACCAACCGCCCGTGTACAACGTAGAGCGAAAAGACACTACACACGTAGACCAGTCGCAGAGGCCAACCAAGAGAGACTACGACTACTATTTGAACCTCATTGATATCTCAAAGCAATGCAATTACGACGAGGCGGAAATGTTTGAGAAACTACCATTTCTGATTCAAGACCCAATGTTTAATGGTATTTTGGCGGCTTCAAACCAAAGTTTAATTAAGCTATGTGAGCTATTCGGAATGAATGATGAAAAAACACAATGTGAGTTTTGGCATGCTAAAACCACCGCAGGTTTAAATGACAAACTATATGACGCATCACAGTCGCTATATAGATATTATGATTTAAAAAACGAGTGCTATATCTCAATGCCAACTGCTATGGGTTTCACCCCAATAATGGCAGGCAGCCCAACCAAAGAGCAAGCTGCAGAGATGGCCAAAAAGATAATGGGAGAAGACTTCACAGGACCTCGCCTTGATGGTTTTCTTTGTCCAAGTTTAGCAGTTACTAGCCCAAGTTTTGAGCATAACCGCTACTGGAGAGGCCCCGTTTGGCTTCAAGTAAACTGGATTTTAGAGCGTGGCTTTAGACAATACGGTTTTAATGAAGTGGCCGACCGCCTGAAACAAGACTCTTTGAGTTTGGTACAAAAGGACGGCTTTTATGAGTATTTTAACCCCAAAAACTATTCAGATGAAAAAGGCGGCTACGGTGGAAATGATTTTTCATGGACCGCAGCCGTCATTCTGGATTTTATAAACGAATAATAATATGAAGGCACTAGATTACAGTATTATCGCTGTTTATATAATTGGAATGCTAGTTTTAGGTTATTTCCTAAAAAAACAAGAAAGCTCCAAAGACTATTTTTTAGGAGGCAAAAGCTTCGGATGGTTTTCACTGACTATGTCTGCTATGGCCTCACAACTGTCAGTTATCAGTTTTGTATCTGCTCCTGCTTTTGTAGGTCTCCGCCAAGGCGGCGGCATGAAATGGCTGACATTTGAGCTAGGCGTGCCGCTTGCTATGGTGCTAGTCATGACTTTTATTGGCCCAATATTATACAGAAGTGGTGTAGTCAGTATTTATTCATTTTTAGAAAAACGTTTCGGAGCCTCTACCCGTCTAATTTTATCGTCAGTTTTTTTATTTAGTAGATCATTTGCGGGTGCAGTTACGGTTTACGCCGTTTCGTTAATTTTGTCGTCATTGCTTCACCTATCTTTTACCACTACCCTTCTGATTGTCGGAATCTCCACCATTGTGTATTCGTTTGAGGGCGGCATGAAAGCCATCGTATACAGCGAAGTTTTACAGATGATAATCAAAGTAACAGGTATTTTCATCATAATCTACTATGGCCTTAAAAACCTTGGGGGCTGGGAACAACTCACCACACATGTAGATAGAAGTCGATTAACAGTGATCGATTTCTCAAACTTGGGTTTTGATGGCAGCGAATACGGTTTCTTCCCGATGTTATTTGGAGGTATATTTTTATACACTTCGTACTATGGCACAGACCAAATGCAGGCTCAGCGAATCCTTTCTTCGAAAGACGTGCCTACGCTAAAAACCATTTTACTAGCCAATGGTCTTTTGAGATTCCCTATAACACTAAGCTACTGTATCGGAGGATTGATTTTAGGAACTTTTGCATTACAAAACCAAGCCTTCATGAACTTGATTCCAGAAGGAAAAACTGACTTGATGATTCCTTTGTTTATCGAACACTATTTGCCAAATGGCATCATCGGAATTTTAGTTGTAGCTATAATTGCGGCCGCTATGTCAGCTTACAGCTCAATCCTAAACTCGCTAAGTGCCGTTACTATGGAAGAGATTATTTCTAAAAGAAAAAATTTCAACGCTGACAAATACATATTTTTGAGCAAAGCCAGTACATTGGTTTGGGGCATGGCTACCTTGATTTTTAGTCTGTATGTGGGAGATATTGCCAAAACGGTGATAGAAGCGATAAATAAAATTGGCTCTGTCTTTTATGGACCTATGTTGGCCACTTTCTTAGTGGCAGTTTTAGCTACCCGAGTAAACGGAAAAGCCATGAACATCGGCTTGCTAACAGGTGTGGCGGTTAATATGTTCTTGTGGATATTTGTGCCAAATGTATTTTGGTTTTGGTGGAACTTCATCGGTTGTCTTGTTAGCTTTGGGGTAGCTTATGCAGCTTCCTATTTTATTAAAAATACAGACGACCAATCTTTGTTTTTTGACCGAAAAATAGAACTCATCTTAACTAAATACAATATTATATTGGCAATAGTATTTGTAGCTATTCTTTTATTCTGTATAAATTTACCATCTTTTATTTAAAAAAAAATGAACATTCTAATTGCTTCCGACAAATTTAAAGATGCTTGTTCTGCCGAACAGGTAGGACAATCGCTTCAAACGGGTATTAAAAAAACCTTTCCGGAAGCAAACATTACGGTACTTCCACTAGCAGATGGAGGCGAAGGCACTCTTGAGGCCCTCGCCACATCGCTTAATGCAACGTGGATAGAAACAGAAACAAAAGACCCCCTTTTTAGGAAAATAAATGCCACTTATCTGTACCAAGAGGCAGAAAGTAGAGCTATTATAGAAATGTCTCGAGCCTCAGGTTTTGAACTTCTAGAGGCACATGAAAGGAACTGCATGTTTACCTCAAGTTTGGGCACGGGTTTACAGATAGTAGACGCCATAAAAAAAGGAGCAAAAGAAGTGGTTCTGACAGTCGGAGGTACTGCTACAAACGATGCCGCCTTGGGTATCGCTTTCGCATTGGGCGTGCAGTTTTTAGACATGGACGGCAAGAGCCTTTGCCCCACTGGCGAAAACCTCGTAAAGGTTTACTCCATTGATTTTTCTAATTCAATTTTTAATAAAAGTACCTGTAAGTTTAAAATAGCCACGGATGTAGAAAATCCATTTTATGGACCAAAAGGTGCGGCTTTTGTATTTGCAGCACAAAAAGGTGCCGGTGACAAGGAAATAGAACACTTGGATGCGGGTTTGAAAAACATCTGCAGCATTTTTGAAAAACAAGGCTTGCCCTCACCTGCACTTGTAAAAGGCAGCGGTGCAGGCGGTGGCGTTTCTGGTGGCTTATATGCCATGTTTGGTGCCGAAATATTTTCTGCCGCAGACTGGGTTTTAGAACTTAATTCCATTGACAAAATTTTAAAAAACACAGATGTATTAATAACCGGCGAAGGTAAAGTAGATAGCCAAACTTGGGACGGAAAACTAATAGCAAGACTACTTCATTTGGCACATAAAAATCAAACAAAATCTGTGATTATGTGTGGCACACTTGCAGACATAGAACAGATTCCTACAGATATGGGCATCGTGCATGTATCGTCTATCATACACAAACCCATGTCATTGGCACAAGCCTTGGCAGATACTAAAAAATTATTGATTGAACACGGAATGCTTTTGGGGCATTACCTCAAAAATAATGTAAAATGATACTTTGGGGAATAGATTTAGGTGGAACAAAAATAGAATGTTCGATCATAAAACTCACAGATAAAAACCAATACGAAGTTTTATACAAAGAACGACTTCCAACAGACTCAACAAAAGGATACGATTCTATCTTATTAAAAATTAAGCTACTTGTCGCAAATGCACAAGCATCAACAGGACTAAATCCAAATTCAGTCGGTATATGCACACCAGGCATAATAGACCGTGAAACTAAAGTTTTAAAAAACGCAAATGTGGTTTGCCTCAACAACCGCAATCTTACAGCTGACCTGTCTAAAACGCTAAACCTTCCAGTTTTTCATGCCAACGACGCCAACTGCTTTATCTTGGCAGAAACTCTGATGGGTGCAGCTAAAACATTGCCCCAAACACCACAACTGGCTTTTGGCGTAATATTGGGCACGGGTGTGGGCGGAGGTATCGTAATAAAAAACCAAGTTTTTGAAGGCCTTCATGGCATTGCCGGCGAATGGGGGCATAACTTTATAGAAACTACAACTCACCGCTGCCATTGTGGCAAAAGTGGTTGCCTAGAGTCTTTTATTTCAGGAGGAGCTCTTGAGCGGTTTTACAGTGAAAAATCAAGTCAAAGGAAAACTTTACAAGAAATACACGAAGGCTTTTTGGCCAAAACTGACCTCAGAGCTATAGAAACCATAGAGCGACTTAAAAACTATTTTGGCAAGGCCATTTCCCAAATAATAAATGTACTAGACCCCGATGTAATTATACTTGGTGGAGGCGTTAGCAACATCGATTATCTCTACCAAAACATTTCTGCGAGTGTTATTCCGTATCTTTTTAACAAAGAGCTAAAAACTCCAATACTGAAACACGCCATTGGCGACAGTGCAGGGGTTATTGGTGCAGCATTGCTTACTTTAGAGAAGTAGCGAAATGGATTGTTTTTTTTCGAAATAAAAATAATCCAATTATTTATTTTCCCATCCTGATTTTATATTTTTGATTACTTTAAAATGCAAAAAAATATGAACTCTAACAAGCCTGTTCCTCAAACTGTAGACGAATACATTTCGGATTTTCCGGAAGATATAAAAATGATTTTAAACAAAGTAAGAGCTACAATTAAAAGTGCTGCACCTGATGCCGAGGAATGCATCAGCTACATGATGCCCGCTTACAAACAGAATGGTATTATTGGCTATTTTGCAGGACAAAAAAAGCACTTGGGCTTTTATGCTACCCCAAACGGAAACAAGGAGTTTAAAGAGGAACTTTCAAAATACAAAACAGGAAAAGGCTCTATCCAATTTCCGTATGCGGCCGACATTCCGTATGATTTAATAGCGGCCATGGTAAAGTTTAACGTGTTAAAAAACCTCGAAAAACCCATTAAGAAAACTAAAGCCAAAGCTTAAACTTTTTAACCAATTCTTTAGCAATAACTTTGTTTCCACCGTCTGATGGATGCAATCCGTCAAAAGTCATATCTACTGCATCAACAGGATACGGGTACTTGTCTTTCTCTGGATCAAAAGTAAGGTTCTTATTATGAGGATATTTTAGTTTTAGGTATTTACCTGATTCTTTATCAAAGCTGTAATTAAACTTGACAAGGTACCTATAATCCAGTTTTTTATGGTGAAATAAGTCCACTACTTCCACGTTTTCATATCTACCTATCTGCACCACAGCATCGCTAAACTGTTCCAAACTTTGATTATTCTTTTCTTTATACGAACCGTAAGCTTTGTTTTTGAAATTAGATAAATAAACGAAATCCATACGTTTCATTGGCGTAAGCAGCACCACTTTAGCATCAGGATTTAGGCTTTTAATTTTATCCATAATCTGACGATATGCTCCAAAAACGGTCTTTGTACCCGTGCTATTTTTGTAGTCTTCAAAAGTACCCAAGGCATTGCCTCCCCACCAGTCGTTGGTACCTAAAAACACCGAATAAATATCCGCTTTTTCAATCCCCAACTTCTCAATATTATCTGCGATTTTTATTACCGTCCAGCCGTTATATCCTTTGTTTACAAACTCAACTTGAGGCAACTTTTCCTTTACTTGGGTTAAATAACCCTTCGTTACACGGTTTTCGGTTTGGTCCAAATGATCATTTAGGTAAGTAATAGAATCGCCTATGGCTACCCATTTTTTGGAAGGCTCAGTAAAACTAAACAAGAAGAATAATACGACACTGAGAAGGCTTAGCTTTTTCATATTTTAGAATTAATTCAAACGGCCATATTTCTTTAATATCTGTAAGGTTTCGGCAACTGGAAGAGCTTCTACTTTATATCCCTTGTAGCCCGTTACGGTTTCCGCTGCAAAAAGCGAATTGATAATGGCTTCTTCGGTAGCTTCTATCACGGCCTCAAAAATCACATCCAAATTTCCACTTTTCAGTTCTTTTGACTCCCTAAGCATTTCATTATTGGCATCATTCATTCGCACACTTGTGGCAGTAGAAACCGAAATCACATAGTCACCGCTGCCGTTTGAGGCAATTCCACCCGTTCGGGCCAAGCCAAGCATCGCCCTAGCCGCTAAGCGTTTTAGATTTTTAGCAGTCAGTGGAGCATCGGTAATGACTACCATCATACAGGAGCCGTCTTCGCCGTAGTCTTTGAGTAACTTTTTAAACTTGTGCACCCCTAGTTCTTCTCCAACTGGCACTCCAGCTACTTGTAACACCCCGCCAAAGTTACTCTGAACCAAAACCCCTACCGTGTATCCACCCAAAGTTTTGGGCAATATTCTCGAAGATGTTCCGATTCCGCCCTTGAAACCCAAACAAACCGTTCCTGCCCCCGCCCCTACGTTTCCTTCTGCCACTTTTCCTGCTTTGGCATTAGCTATGGCTTGCTTCATATTTTCGGCAGTGAGCAATCTTTTTCTGATGTCATTAAGGCCGCCATCGTTGGTCTCTCCCACTACGCCATTTACGCTCATTACGTCTTTGTTTTCTGCAAAACCGAACGTATAATCCACAAGTGCATCCATGCCTTTTGAAACCGACAGGGTATTGGTCAATAAGATTGGCGTTTCTAAACTTCCGAGTTCTTCTACTTGGGTGTAACCGGCCAGTTTTCCATAGCCATTACCAACAAAAATAGCCGCAGGAAGTTTGTCTTGAAAAATGTTTCCCGAAATAGGCAATATTGCCGTGGCTCCGGTGTGGTCGTCCGTTCCATTGTGAATGGTAAAATGCCCTACCTGCACGCCTGGCACATCTGTGATGGCATTTAATAGGCCGGTTGGCAACACACCTATTTTTATTCCCAGTTCACGCGGACGTGCTTTTTGGGCAAAAACATGTATTGAAATAAATATAAAAAGGAGAATTTTTAATGTTTTCATGGAAGACAAAATGTAATACGAGTTAATCCTTGGGCTTGTATTTTAACTGTAGCCCAATTAAGAAATTTCTCAAAAACTGATCTTTACATTCTCGATATTGACTCTGATTAGGGTTTCTAAAAAAAGCACTAAGCTCCGATTTTCCGATTCTAAATTCGGCTAATTCAAAAACCTCGAGCATGTCTTCTTCTTTGAAGTTAAGGGCAATCTTAAGTTTTCTTAAAATAATATTATTGTTCAATTGCTTCTCAGGCTCCGGCTTTGCTCCTTCTTTGGCTCCGCGTTTGTCTTCTATTAGGCCATTTAGAAAAGTGGCAAATAATCTATCGTTTAATGGCTTGTGGGCTTCGTCTTCTTCTTTTTTTAACCAATCGCTTATTTGGGCACGGGTTACAGTCTCTCCGCCTTTCTCAAAAAGCTTCATCATTTTGTCGTCACCAAAATCGAAGGTAAATCTTAATCTACGTAGTATATCGTTGTTTTTCATTCTTAAATTTTATGCTTTTGTAAAGATAGACATAATTTTAAAATTCACTTTTTAAATCAAGTTTGGATTTCTTTTTCTTCTTAATAAAAAACAGTTATTGGGTTGGAATTACAATGTCATATCATTTCTTTTTTTTTAAGATTCCTAGATAAAAGAAACATTTAATTTTAAAAAATAGAAATTTTCTTATTTTTACCTAACGAAAATATCTCTTACTAACCAACTCATTACTAGCTATATATCCGACAACAAACGCTTACAAACGCTTACATCCGTATACAAACGACTAATAACCGACTCCAGCAAACGCAATCCCCCAACTTTGCATCATCAGTTCGAAACAACATCGGCTGAACAGAAAATAAAAATCATTCTTTCACAAAAAACACAAGTAATATGAACACAGTAAAATTAATCGGGAATGTAGGTGCAGAAGTAAACATCATGAATTTTGACAAAAGCAAAAAAGCGAGTTTTAGCTTGGCTACAACAGACGCTTACACAGACAAAAACAAACAAGAAGTAAAGACCACCGCATGGCACAATGTAATAGCTTGGGGTAAAACAGCCGAGCTTTGCGAAAGCCTAATAACTAAAGGAAAACGTATACAGGTAGAAGGCAAAATAGTATATAGAAACTATACCAATAGCCAAAACCAAAAGGTATATATCACCGAAATTCAGGCATTTAAAATAGAAGAAATGCAATCAAACAAATAATAATTTCAACCTCAAAACATAGAATATCATGAATCAAGTAAAATTAATAGGAAACGTAGGCAATAACGTAAATATCAGAGAGTTTGAAAAAAGCAAATTGGCGAGTTTTAGCATTGCCACAAACGAAACTTTTGAAAACAAAAACTCCGAGTCAGTAACCAACACCCAATGGCACAACATAGTGGCATGGGGAAACCTTGCAGAGAAATGCGAAGAGTTAATAGAAAAAGGTAAATTGGTAAGTATCGAGGGCAAATTGCAAACCCGAAACTACATTAACAAGGAGAATAAGAAAGTGTACATCACCGAAATATTAGCTTTTAATGTATCCCCAGTAGAAGTCAAGAAAAGCGAAAAGGTTTTCTTTCTGTAAAACTTTAAAGCTCAACAAAATAGGAATCTGCATGTCGGGCTCCTATTTTGTGTTATATTAGCTTTGAAGTTAAAACATTCGAGCTAATTGGACGTTGTAGAGTGACTATAAACCTGAAAATATATTGAATTTAAAATCTACTTTTCTTTTAGTAGGATTTCTGCTATTGAGTAGCGTTTTGGCTTTTGCCCAAACCACACGAACTATAAGCGGGTATGTTAGAGAAAAAGGCTCTAAGGAATTGCTCATAGGAGTAAACGTGCTCTTGGCCGATGGCTCAGCGGGCACTTCCACAAATACATATGGTTTTTACTCCCTAACCCTAAACTATTCCGATAGCATAACGCTGATATATTCTTTTGTGGGTTATGAAAAGCAAATAAAAACCATCCTTCTAAATAAAAACTACGAAATAGACTTAGAACTAGAAAGTCAAAATATACTAAACGAAGTGGTGGTTTCGGCCAAAGCTGAGGAATCAAAAGTGAGCGAAAGTGTACAGATGAGCAAAATAGATGTGCCTATTTCTCAAATAAAAAAACTACCGACTTTGTTAGGAGAAAAAGACGTGCTACGGGTTTTGCAACTAATGCCCGGCGTACAAAAGGGCTCCGAGGGGCAATCTGGCATATATGTGCGTGGCGGTGGACCAGACCAAAACCTGATTATACTTGACGACGCCGTGGTCTATAACGCCAGCCATTTATTCGGTTTTTTCTCTACGTTTAATGGCGACGCACTCAAAAGTGTAGAGCTCATCAAAGGTGGTTTTCCGGCCAGATACGGCGGCAGGCTTTCGTCGGTAATAGAACTCAACATGAAAGACGGAAACAAAGAAAAACTCTCAGGCGAAGGCGGTATCGGCCTTATTTCTTCTCGCTTAGTGTTGGAAGGCCCTTTGCGACTAAATAAAAACAAACCTGCAAAATCGTCCTTCATAATTTCGGGCAGAAGAACCTACCTCGACCAGGTGGCAAAACCAATCATAGCCGCACAAAACAAAAACTCAGAAAGTAAAGAAACCGCAGGCTATTATTTCTATGACTTAAATGCCAAGTTTAATTACGAGTTTTCGAGTAAAGACAAAGTGTACCTGAGTGCTTATTTTGGACAAGACAAATTCGCGATAAACTCTAAAAGCGAAGAAACTGAAGCTTCAAATGGCATAAACTGGGGAAACGCTACCGCTACTCTCCGATGGAATCACCAATTTAGTCCACGTTTATTTGCCAATACCTCTTTAATCAGAAGCAACTATGACTTTAACATTACAGGCTCTCAAAATACCCTAAAAACCCAAACCACTGAAGCTTACTCGTATTTTCTACAATACACTTCGGGCATAAAAGACCTCGGTCTTAAATATGACCTTGATTTTTTTATGAATCAATTTCATACATTCAAAACTGGCTTTCAAATTACCTCACATACATTTACGCCATCAGCAACGGTACTACAAGAGGCTACCCAAAACCTAAACGTGAATAATGTTTCTAAGATAAAGAGTATAGAGTCAGGCATTTATGTAGAAGACACTTACGTGCCAAATCCTAAGCTAAAAGTAAATCTTGGGCTAAGAGTCAGTAATTTCAATACAAAGTCTAAGCATTATATACGGCCAGAAACTCGAATTGCGGTAGCTCAAAAACTTAGCCCTACTTTAGCGATTAAGGCCTCATTTGCACAAATGAACCAATATTTGCATTTGCTATCAAATACTGGACTGGGCTTGCCCACAGACCTTTGGGTACCTACCACAGACAGTATTGCCCCCCAAAGATCGCAGCAGGTGGCCATTGGTGTAGCGAAAGACATCGCTCGTTTTCCAGGAATTTCGGTAACAATAGAGGCCTATCACAAAAAAATGGACCAAATCATAAATTATAAAGAAGGTGCTAGCTTTTTGGGCATAGGTGGACAGACAAATTTCACCCAAGAAAACAATTGGGAAGACAAAGTCACCTCGGGAAGCGGCGTTTCGAATGGCATAGAATTTATGATACAGAAAAAAACTGGGCGACTTTCGGGCTGGATTGGTTACACACTTTCTAAAACAGAATGGCTATTTGCGGAGCTTAATTTTGGAAGGAAATTTTATCCCAAATATGACCGAAGGCACGACGCCTCCGTGGTAGCAATTTATGAACTCAACCCTCGCATCACGTTTTCGGGCACATGGGTGTATGGCACCGGCAATGCCCTCACTATTCCGCTTACACAATACACGGCCTACTCTTCTAACATCAACAAAAACTCAGCTAACCCAGATGGACTCAGAGGCTTTGATGTAAACGAATATGGGCAAAAAAATAGCTTCCGAGCAGAGCCTTACAACCGGTTAGACTTGGGAATTCAGTTTCATAAAAAACTTAAAAGACACGAACGCACTTGGGACTTGAGCATCTACAATGCCTATTCTCGAAAGAACCCATTTTTTTATACGATCGGGAGTGCTAATGAGACCGCCTTCTTTGGTGGATTTCAAGGCATAAATACCCAAGACTCAAAAATAGTACTGAAACGCTACTCACTGTTTCCAATAATACCTTCGTTAACCTATAGTTTTAAATTTTAATAATATGAAATTCATTACTTATATATTGTCACTTTTTGTTTTAATGGCATCGCTTTCGTGTGAAACCATCGTGAGTGACGTGGACCTTAGTAAATTTCCCGAACTACAAGAAAAAATCGTGGTAACGTCTTTCATTAATCCGCTTAACGACTCCGTTACGGTTAGGGTCAGTCGCTCTATTCCGCTATTAGGTTCTGTTAAAAAAGAGTTTATTAAGGTTTATAATAAAAATATAGGGGATTCGGTTTTGATTGCCAAAGACGAAAAACAAATAGAAGATGCCATTATCACAATCTCAGACGGTACCACATCTGCCAAACTTTTTTATAACAAAGAATTACTTTATTATGGAATTTCATCCCGTGATTTCAGAATCAGATCAGGCAGAACCTACACACTTACTGTTAAAGTGGACAACCAAGTTTTGGAAGCCCAAACCACAGTTCCATCAAAAAGACCGACAATCAACAACCTAATTATTGGAAAATATTTTGAGGTCAGCAGTTCTTTTTTTGGTAAAGACACCGCCCAAGGCTTTGCTTTAAATTTTGACTGGACAGACTTCCCAAACGAAGTAAATTATTATAAAGTTTGGGGTGAAATGAAATACTTTTCGGATGTGCCTTCGGGCAGCAAAGACAGCGTGGTTTACTACAGAAGACCGACGTATGGATACCTAGAACTTAACAATGACTTTAGTTCAGAAGGGCGGTATTTTTCGGATAAAAATAAAGACGGAGGCAAATATACCATACTGAATGCCAAGTTGTTATTCAGAAAAATATATATTTGTTTTGGGTCAAATTTTAATAACGATTGTCTCCCTTACAAAACCATAGAAAACTCGGTGCAAAGTTTCACTTTAGAGGTTTCTCAAATCTCGAAAGAGCTTTACGATTACCAAAATTCACTGCGGGCATTTAACAATACCTCAAACAACCCCTTTGCAGAGCCTGTGCCGGTGTATTCCAATATAAAAAATGGTTTGGGCATATTTGCAGCCTATAATCCAACACGAATCAGCCAAGGTTTTTAGTAAAGAATTCAGATAAAATTCTTCACACAAACTATTTTATTTATTTTTGAAGAAAAAAAAATCATCAATGAAACTATTCTCAGCCGACACGTACATTAAAAGAAGAACTCAGTTAAAACAAGCTATGGGCAGTGGCCAAATCTTGTTTTCAGGAAATCAAGACTCGCCTATGAACTACACAGACAATACCTTTAGGTTTCGTCAAGATAGCTCATTTTTATATTATTTTGGATTAAACTTACCCGGTCTTTCAGCCCTAATAGACCTCGAGTCAGGCGAAGAAATTATTTTTGGAAATGAATATTCTATCGACGACATAATATGGATTGGCCAACAAGAAACGCTAAAAAGCTTAGCCAATAAAGTGGGTATTTCAATACTAAAACCAACGAATGAATTAGCCCAAAACCTTAGAAAAGAGAACCTCCATTACCTCCCTCAATATAGACACGACAATCAAATTATATTGTCAGAAATATTCGGTATTTCTCCGAAAGAATTAAAAGCGTCTGAAAAACTAATACATGCGGTTATAGCCCAAAGATCTTACAAAACTGAGGAAGAATTGGTAGAAATGACAAAAGCTGTTAATGCCACTGGAGCTATGCACGTTGCAGCTATGAAGGCTTGTAAACCCGGCAAAATGGAATATGAAGTAGTAGCCAAAATAATGGAAACCGTACATAATTTCAATGCTGAGTTGGCATATCCGGTTATTTTTAGTGTAAACGGACAAACGCTTCACAATCATTACCACGGCAATATCATGAATGCCGGCCAACTTGCCCTTAACGACTCAGGTTGTGAAACCGAAATGGGCTACGCAGGCGACATCACCCGTACATTTCCTGTTTCTGGCACTTTTACCCCTAAACAAAAAGAAATTTACGAAACCGTACTTCAAATGGAAACGGACTCTATTGCCCGTTTGGCTCCTGGGGTTTATTACAAAGACATTCATTTAAGTTCAAATAGAATTTTATTAGAAAACTTTAAAACGCTTGGCTTGGTACGAGGAAACGTAGATGATATGCTAACTGAAGGGGTGGGCGGCTTGTTTATGCCACACGGCCTTGGACACATGATTGGCCTTGATGTACATGACATGGAAGGCCTCGGCGAAAATTTCGTTGGGTATAATGCGGATGTACAAAGAAGTACCCAGCTCGGTTTGAAGTCATTGCGTCTTGCCAAAAAATTAGAAGCAGGAAACGTGCTGACCGTAGAACCTGGTTGTTATTTCATTCCAGAATTGATCGCTAAATACAAAACGGAGGGCATTTTTAAGGAATTTCTTAATTATTCAAAACTGGAAGAATACCTAAACTTTGGAGGAATTAGAATAGAAGATAATATCCATGTCACTGAAAACGGCCCTCAGATTTTGGGTAGTCCAATACCGAAAACAATAGCGGAAGTAGAAGATACCATGAAAGGATAAGTTTTAATACTCCTTTAATAAAAGAACCCGCTAAGTCAATATTGAGTTAGCGGGTTTATATTTTTGAGGCATTCTAAATTTTAAGCCGAATTAAGAATCTGCTTTTACATCTGAAAACTTCTCGCCTTTTATTTTTTCTTGAAGTTTAATTATTCCACCAAGAAGAGCCTCTGGCCTTGGTGGGCAGCCCGGCACATATACATCAACCGGAATTATCCGATCTACACCTTTTACCACGTGATAACCATGTTCCCAATAAGGGCCGCCGCAGTTTGAGCAGCTCCCCATTGAAATCACATATTTCGGGTCGGCCATTTGCTCATACAAACGTTTGATTCTGTCAGCCATTTTAAAAGTAACGGTACCCGAAATTATAATAAGATCAGATTGACGTGGCGAATTTCGTGGAAAAATACCAAAGCGTTCTAAATCGTAATTAGATGCATAAGTAGTCATCATTTCGATAGCACAGCAAGCCAAACCAAAGCCCAAAGGCCAGAGTGAGTTGGCTCTTGCCCAGTTGGTTAGCTCATCGAGCGAAGTTAAGATTACCTCTCCACCCCCGTCTTTTACTCTTTCTGCCGCATCTAAACTCTCGAAATTCATTTCTTCTCGTACTTTTTATTGATATTATCATACAAGCTTTGAGGCACTTCACCTTTAAAGTCAGTTGGCTTTTGTTTTGGAGCTATCCATTCTAAATGCCCCTGTGCCCATGCATAAACCAATCCCAAAGCCAATATAAACACAAAAACAAACATTTCTACTCCAGCATACACCGCCCAAGTACCACCCGAATCAGCCACTAAGTCCTTGTCACCAAATACTGTAGCCCACGGAAAAAGCACCGCCAATTCTACATCGAACAAAATAAATACCAAGGCCAAAATATAAAACCTCAAGTTGAAAGAAACATGGGCTGTGCCTTCTGCTTCTTCACCAGACTCGTAGGATGCGTTTTTTTCTTCATTGGGTCTGTTGGGTCGTAACAAACGAGAAATACCCAACACAGTAAGCACCATGCCGATAGCCCCCAGAAAAAACAACAACATAAACCCAAACTGAGAAATCATACCTTCGGTTTTTATTTTAAATCAAAATTAGGCAAAACTTAATAGTCTACCTACACAGTAGATTACAAAAACGAATTTAATTTAGTTTCCCAATTGGCATAGGCATTTGCATATTGGTCTTTTTGTTTGATATCAGGCTCCACAACTTTTAATAGCGTAAGGCCATCCATTGCTTCTTTGATAGACTTAAAAATTCCCGCTCCTACTCCACCGCCCAATGCAGCTCCCTTGGCTCCATGCGTATCGTACATTTCTACTGGCAACTGTGTGGCATTCACCACTGCGTTGGTAAATACTTCACTCAAAAACATATTGGCATGACCCGCACGAATAACATTTGGTACCACTCCAAGCCCTAGCATCATATCAAAACCATATTTTAGAGAGAACGCGATACCTTCTTGTGCCGCTCTAAATACGTGATATTGGGTATGTTTGTTAAAATCTAAATCTTGAATTTGAGCACCCATTATTTTGTTGCCTAACATACGCTCAGCACCATTTCCAAAAGGCAAAATAGAAAGCCCGTCTGCCCCAACGTTAATTTTAGCAGCACGTTGGTTCATTTCTTGATACGAAACCCCATGAGCAAAGTTCTCTTTAACCCAACGGTTCAATATGCCTGTACCATTGATACAAAGCAAAATACCGATACGGTTTAGCTCATCCATTTGGTGATTTACGTGGGCAAATGAGTTGATACGTGACTGAGGGTCACATGCCACTTGGTCACTTACTGCATAAACCACACCCGATGTACCTGCCGTAGCAGCTATTTCACCCGGATTAACCACATTTAATGAAAGTGCATTATTGGGTTGATCACCAGCCTTGTACGCAATTGGAGTTCCAGCAGCCAAACCTAAAGTCTCGGCAACATCCGAACTTAATTCACCGTGATTAGAGAAAACCGGTTGGATATTTGGAATAATGCTTGCATCAAAACCGAAAGCTGCTAATATATCTTCAGAAAGTGTATTGGTTTTAAAATCCCAAAAAACACCTTCTGACAAACCTGAATTTGAGGTCGTCAAATTACCGGACATCATGAAACCGATGTAGTCTCCGGGAAGCATTATTTTATCACATTTCTCAAAAATCTCAGGCTCGTTAGCTTTTACCCAGGCTAATTTAGCTGCAGTAAAATTACCCGGTGAATTCAATAAATGATTTAACGCTTTTTCTTCTCCTATTTTTTGGAAAGCAGTCTCGCCATATTCTACCGCTCTACTGTCGCACCAGATAATAGACGGTCTAAGTACTTGGCCTTGCTTGTCTAACATTACCAAGCCATGCATTTGGTACGAAATACCTATGGCTCCAACTTTTTTAGCATCAAAACCACCTTTGGCTACCACTCTTTTTATGGCCTCTTGGGTGTTATGCCACCAAAGCTCAGGACTTTGTTCGGCCCATCCGGCTTGTGGTGAACTGATCTCAACTTCAATATCAGGATATTGAGCTGACGCTATTTCTTTTTTCGTAACTGCATCTACAATAGATGCCTTTATTGAAGAGGTACCAAGGTCTATTCCGAGTAAAAACATGTGCTTATGTTAATATTAATTTGTTATAATGCTTAATTCAGTTAAAATCAATCTGGAAAACCGGTTTTGTCTATTCCCGGAATTATCTTGATGGCATTTTTGTAATACACTTTTTTCAAGACCTCATCCGAAAGGCCGATACCGTACATGGGCCAAAACGCATGATATTTTTTATGATATTGAAAATACTCATCTTCTGTTTCTAACACTCTAAAATACGTGCTGTATTCAGACGGTACCCACGAATCCTTCCCAAACAAAATTCGGTCTTGCCATTTCGTGAAAAACTTATTGGCAGTACGTGGCTGTCTGCCCAGCTCGGCTATGACAGCACCTATCTCTACATACATATTGGGCATGGCCGAAAGCAAACTATCTAACTTAGGCAGGTTGTTTGGATACCAACCCATGTGTGCACTGATAAACGTAGTCTTTTTGTGCTTATTGATAATTTTATGCTGTTGATCAATTATTTCTTCAAAAGAAAAATCGCCCTTGTCTGCATCACGTTTTCTTCCTGGGTGTGTTTTTAGCTCTAACCAACGCTCATTAAACTGGTTAAGCGGCTGCCAAAATGAAGCAGGATCAGCAGAGTGAATCAATACTGGAATACCTAATTCGCCAGCTTTAGCCCATACAGCGTCTATGCGTGGGTCATTAACCGCCACAAGCGAACCGTCTGTATTTTTAACACTAAACCCTAAGTTTTTATAAATTTTAAGTCCTTTTGCCCCTCTTACTTTTACATCTTCTTCTAAAGTCTTTGCCGCTTTTTCTGACCAACCGGGTTCGTTTATACTATCAAAATCAACGTTGGTAAATATGATAAATCTACCTGGATATAGCCCCGCATTTTTAACATTATCAATCAACGTTTGGGTTGCTTTATCTGTATCACGTGTCCAGCCTCTTCCGCTGAGGTTCACCATGGTACGCATATTTAGCAAATCCATTTCTGGTATTAGCTTATCGGTGTTTTCACGTTTTTCGCCCATCGCATACTGATGATTATGGACATCAATAAAAGGAAACTTAGCTTTGGTAACGGTCGTTTCCTTCACTACAAGCGTAGATTTAGGGTCGTAGGCCTCAAAAGTAAGCTCACCTTTGTTTTCGCCAATGGTAATTTGTTGACCAAAAACCAAGCTTGAACTAAGCAAAAAAATCGATGAAAACAGATTTGTTTTTTTCATGTGCACAAAGTTAAAAAATAATAAGTGTCTATTCGACAAATAATAAATAATATTTAAGAAAGTATATTAAACCAAAACGTAACTTCCAGATTTAACAACCACAAATTAGGTATTTAAAATGATTATTCTTTCGGAAAAAGCAAACAAACAGCGTGAGCTTCTAAGCCTTCTTTGTTTCCTACAAACCCCATTGTTTCTGCTGTAGTGGCTTTTATAGATACATCAGAAGCTTCAATATCTAAACAAGCAGCTATGGCTTCTTTCATCTGCTCCACATATTTGCCTATTTTAGGTTCTTCCAAAATCAGCGTTGAGTCAATATTTCCAACCAAATATCCTTTTTGGTGGATCATTTCACACACTTTTTTTAAAAGAACTTTACTGTCTATACCTTTCCATTGCGGGTCGGTGTTTTTAAAATGCTTTCCAATATCACCCAACGAAAGGGCTCCCAAAAGTGCGTCACAGATAGCATGTAGCAGCACATCTGCATCAGAATGACCAACTGAACCCACGTGATGTGGAATCTGAATACCGCCTAAACTTAAGGCATATCCGGGTGCTAACTGATGTACATCGTATCCGTGACCAATTCTTATCTTCATACTTAAAAGTTTTTATTCGTAAAGTTAACAATAAAATATAATTTTGTGGGACGCTTTGATTTTTACACTTAAATAGAACCAATGATAGCATTCGAACACTTTAGCCTAAACAACGGACTTCAAGTATATGTTCATCCAGATCCAGACAGCAGCATCGCGGCTTTTAACATTTGTTACAACGTTGGCTCGAGAGATGAAAGCGAAGACAAAACTGGTTTCGCCCATTTGTTTGAGCACCTGATGTTTGGCGGTTCTAAAAACATCCCTTCGTTTGACACCCCAATTCAGAAAGCAGGGGGCGAAAACAATGCCTTTACATCGCCTGATATTACCAATTATTACATTACACTTCCAAAAGACAATATTGAAACCGCGTTTTGGTTAGAGTCTGACAGAATGTTGAGTTTATCTTTCGATCCAAAAGTTTTGGAAGTACAACGAAGTGTGGTCATTGAGGAATTTAAACAACGGTATTTAAATCAACCTTACGGCGACGTTTGGCTAAAACTAAGGCCTTTGGCATATACCACCCACCCTTACAAATGGGCAACAATAGGCAAAGACATCAGCCACATAGAAAACGCTACTATGGATGACGTCAAAGACTTCTTTTTTCATCATTACTTACCAAACAATGCCACTTTGGTAGTAGGCGGCAACGTAACTTTGGAACAAGTCAAAGCATTGTCCGAAAAATGGTTTGGAGATATTCCGGCAGGAAAAGTAAAAGAAAGGAATTTTCCAAAAGAACCTATCCAAACAGAAAAAAGAGTTTTAGAAACCACGGCAGATGTGCCTTTAGATGCCATTTACAAAACCTTCCATATACCCGGCAGATACGAAGAAAACTACACGGAAGCAGACTTAGTGAGTGATATTTTAGGCAGAAGTAAGTCCTCTCGTTTACACCAAAAATTGGTTAAAGAACAAAAACTTTTTAATAATATTTCGGCCTACGTAACAGGCTCACTTGACCCCGGCTTGTTGGTAATTAGCGGTAACCTAAACAAAGGAGTAAACATGGACGAAGCAGATACCGCTATTACGAAAGTATTGGCAGAAGTAGCAAAAGAGCGACTATCAGAAGAAGAACTTGAAAAAGTAAAAAATCAGGCATATTCTACAATTGCTTTCGGCGAAGTTGACTTACTAAACAGAGTAATGAACTTAGCTTTTGCGGCCAATGCAGGTGATGTAAATTATGCCAACCTCGATGTTGAAAAAATCAAGGCGGTTAGCTCTGAATCACTTCACCGAGTGGCACAAAAAATATTAAATGAGGCGAACTCATCCACATTAAAATATTTTTCAAAGAATTAATTGCAAAATTTTATATAAGATTAATATCATATTTTAAAAAAGCGAAATACATTTTTTAACCCTTAAAAATCGAGTAAATTTGCTTGATTTTAAACCAAACTTAGAAAACAGTGAACAAAAAAGCGATACTTATCATATTAGACGGTTGGGGATTACCAAAGCCAGGTGAGGAATGGAGATCGGCAATAGAAGCCGCAAATGTACCCTATTTTAGACACTTAATGGCCACATATCCACATAGTACATTAGAAGCTTGCGGAAGAGCGGTTGGTTTGCCAAACGGCCAAATGGGAAACTCGGAAGTAGGACACATAAACTTAGGTGCAGGTAGAGTAGTTTACCAAGAACTAGAGAAACTTAATGTAGCCCTTGAAGAAGGCCAAATGGCCAAAGAACCTGTATTGGTAGATGCCTTAAGCTATGCAAAAGCAAATAACAAAAAAGTACATTTTATAGGACTTTGCTCTGACGGAGGGGTACATTCTCACATTGACCACGTAAAAGGACTGGCCAAAATAGCCGCCGAAGCAGGTGTAAAGGATGTATTTATCCATGCATTTATGGATGGAAGAGATTGCGACCCTAAATCTGGAAAGGCGTTTATAGCAGACCTCCAAAATACACTCGACCAAACTGGCGGTAGAATAGCCTCATTAACAGGTAGATATTTTGCTATGGACCGCGACAAGCGTTGGGACAGAGTAAAATTGGCCTACGATGCCATGGTCAATGGCGTGGGTGAGTTTTTGGTAGAAAAAAGCCAAATAGCTGAAACTATTCAAAAATGCTACGACGAAAACATTACGGATGAGTTTTTGAAGCCTATAGTAGTAACCGAAAATGGCCACGCTATTGGAAATATAGAATCAGGTGACGTAGTGATGTGTTTCAACTTTAGAACCGATAGAGGAAGAGAAATCACGGAAGTGCTTACCCAAAAAGACTTTCATGAGCAAAACATGCATGCCCTTGACCTGTATTATATCACAATGACCAACTACGACGAAACGTATAAAAACGTCAAGGTGATTTACGACAAAGACAATTTGACCAATACCTTAGGCGAAGTTTTAGAGAAAAATCATAAGAAACAAATTCGCTCAGCTGAAACAGAAAAATACCCCCATGTTACGTTCTTTTTCTCAGGAGGAAGGGAAGCCGCTTTTGAAGGCGAATCTAGATTACTTTCGCCGTCACCAAAAGACGTGGCCACGTATGACCTAAAACCTGAAATGTCAGCAAATGACTTAGCTGACAATTTAGTACCGGAACTTAAAAAAGGCGAAGTAGATTTTGTGGTTTTAAACTTCGCAAATCCAGACATGGTGGGACACACGGGCGTTTTTGAGGCTGTAGTTAAAGCAGTAGAAACGGTGGACGCCTGCCTAAAAAGAGTAGTAGAAGCTGGCCTAGAAAACGGTTATACCTCGCTTGTAATCGCTGATCACGGAAATGCAGACTATATGCTAAATGACGATAAATCAGTAAATACAGCTCACTCCCTAAACTTGGTGCCATTTATCGTGGTTGACCCTGAATACAAAGGTCAACCTAAGGATGGTAAACTTGGTGATGTGGCTCCAACTATTTTGACTATTTTAGGTATTACGCCGCCGGCAGAAATGACTGGAAATGTATTAATCTAAGTTATTAATAATAGATTTTGATTAAGAGGGAAGCTCATTTGGGCTTCCTTTTTTAATGTAAATGTATTTTTCGGAATGATAAAAACTGAAAATGCTTTTGTATTTTTGAATAAAAAAAACGGATGTTAAGTTACTGGGAAAAAGACTTGTATCATCAAAAATATGACCACCTGATAATCGGAGCAGGATTTAATGGATTGTGGTTGGCCTATTTTCTAAAAACCAAATCTCCCAATCTCAAAATTGCGATAGTGGAGCGAGGTAATTTATCGCAAGGAGCAAGTACCAAAAATGCGGGCTTCGCGTGCTTTGGTAGTCCATCAGAACTCGTGGAAAATATTGCAAACATCGGCCTTGACCAAACATTTTATTGGACAGAAAAAAGATTTAAAGGAATAGAACTTATTAAAAAACATTTTGGAAACAAAATAGACTACTTGCCTTCTGGAGCTTCAGAATTATTTGGATCAAAAGCCGAATTTGAAACCTATAATGCCCAAATAAATGAATTAAACAAGCATTTAGCTCTAATTACAGGTAAGTCTGAAAACTTTTTTATTGATAAGAACCTATCTACTACTTGTGGTTTTAAAGGGCTAGAATATGCCATTAGTAACACTACCGAAGGAGCCATTCATCCAGCAAAGCTCCTTCATGAACTTTATAATTTTCTAGTTTTTAATGGCGTAAATATATTCAAAAATTGTGAAGTAGAGTCTTTTGAAGAATACACAAATGAAGTGCTCGTAAAAACAAATACATTAGGAGAATTATCTGCAGGTTATCTGAATATATGTACCAATGCATTTACCCAAAAACTATTACCCGAACTACGTATAAAACCTGGCCGAGGACAGGTACTCATAACCGAACCAATAAATGGCTTTAATTGGAATAGAATCTTCCATATGGATAAAGGCTTCGTATATTTCAGAAATGTAAATGACAGGATTTTAATAGGAGGAGCAAGAAATATGGACTTTGAAACTGAAACTTCATTTGACTTCGAGCTAAATCAAACTATACAGCAGCACCTTGAAAAAATACTAACGAATAATATTCTACCAGAAAAAGCCTTCAAAATTGAACACCGATGGACCGGAATAATGGCATTTACGGAAGACCACATTCCGATTTCAAAAATGTATAGCCCTAGAATAGCCCTAAATGTAGCGATGAACGGAATGGGCGTAGCATTAGCCCCAATCTTAGCAAACGAATTAGCTGAAAAGTACCTAAAAACGTAAAGCAATTTTTCGAATCGCAACAATAAACGTAAAGCGATTTTGTAAATCGCTGCAATAAACGTAAAGCGATTTTGTAAATCGCTGTCAAAAACAGTAAAAAAAACACACTCAAAAAAAGATTTAAAAAATCGTGATACGCAGTCAACCAAACGTAAAGCGATTTTGCAAATCGCTGTCAAAAACAGTATAACAGAAACAAACAAAAACAACGATTTGAAAAATCGTTATACGTTGACAACCAAACGTAAAGCGATTTTGCAAATCGCTGTAAAAAGCAATAAAACAAAAACATACTCAAAAAAAACGATTTGATAAATCGTTATACGCAGACAACCAAACGTAAAGCGATTTTTAAAATCGCTGTAAAAAGCAAAACAAAAACACATTCAAAAAAAACGATTTGAAAAATCGTTATACCTAGACAACCAAACGTAAAGCGATTTTGCAAATCGCTGTCAAAAACAGTATAACATAAACACACTCAAAAAAAACGATTTGAAAAAACGTGATACGCAGTCAACCAAACGTAAAGCGATTTTGCAAATCGCTGTAAAAAGCAGTAAAACAAAAACACACTCAAAAAAAACGATTTGAAAAATCGTTATACGTAATCAACCAAACGTAAAGCGATTTTGCAAATCGCTGTCAAAAGCAATAAAACTTAAACTCACTCAAAAAAAACGATTTGAAAAATCGTTATACGTTATACTCCCTTAAAAATCAAATTTAATCCCTTGAGCCAACGGAAGCGTCTTACCATAATTTATGGTGTTCGTTTGTCTACGCATATAGGCTTTCCAGGCATCTGAACCACTTTCTCTGCCGCCACCCGTTTCTTTTTCTCCTCCAAATGCTCCGCCTATTTCAGCCCCAGAAGTTCCGATATTAACATTGGCGATGCCACAGTCTGAACCTGCTACAGATAAGAAATGCTCAGACTCTTGCATGTTCAGTGTAAAAATAGATGATGACAAGCCCTGAGGAACCGCATTTTGAAGGGCAATGGCCTCATCCAAAGTCTCATATGACATAATATAGAGAATCGGAGCAAACGTCTCGTGACAGACTACCGCCGACTGCCTCTTCATTTTTACTAGGGTTGGCTGCACGTAGCAAGTACCCAATTCGGGAATCGGCTGCCCACCGTAAAGTACTTCTCCTCCTTCCGTAATAGCCTGAGCAATCGACTTCTGATACTGAGAAACAGCATCCGCGTCAATCAAAGGCCCCATGTGATTATTTGAATCCAAAGGATCCCCGATACGAATTTGGGCAAACGCTTTCACCAAACTTTCTGTCAAAGATTCAACTTTTGATGCATGCACAATCAACCTTCGGGTAGTGGTACATCGCTGTCCAGCAGTGCCCACAGCACCAAATACGATTGCAGGAATAGCCAACTTTAAATCGGCATGTTCGGTAACTATTATGGCGTTATTTCCTCCTAACTCCATTAGGCTTTTACCAAGTCGTGCCGCTACATTTTGTGCGACTAATTTTCCCATTCGGGTACTTCCGGTGGCAGATACCAAAGCTATTCTTGGGTCTTTGGCCATGGCCTCCCCTATTTCTCTATCTCCTACTATTATCCCAGAAAGCCCTTCGGGTAAATTATTATTTTTTAAGACGCCTCCTATTATTTTTTGACAAGCGATTGCCGTCATAGGTGTTTTTTCTGAAGGCTTCCAGATACACACATTGCCACACACCCACGCCAGCATGGCATTCCATGACCACACCGCAACAGGGAAATTGAAGGCCGAAATAACGCCGACAACTCCCAACGGGTGCCATTGTTCATACATCCTGTGGTTCCGTCGCTCTGAGTGCATCGTGAGACCATAAAGTTGCCTTGACAAGCCCACCGCAAAATCACATATATCTATTATTTCTTGTACTTCGCCCAACCCTTCTTGCAGGCTTTTTCCCATTTCATAGCTTACCAACTTGCCCAAAGCATCTTTATTTGCTCTAAAGGCATCTCCCATTTGACGGACTATTTCGCCACGTTGTGGAGCGGGCATGGTTTTCCAAGTTTGATAGGCTATTTGAGCAGTTTCTACTACTTTTTCAAAGTCCGCTGCAGTTGCCAATTGCGTTTTAGCAATCTCAGTTTGATCCACCGGACTGTAGGAAGTCAAAGCTACTCCATGGCCATCCCAAAAGTTTAAACCAGTTGAAACTCCACTGTTTTGGGGCGTAATCCCTAGTTTTATTAAGAAATCTTTCATTGTATTGATGAATGTTATATTACAAATCTATGAAAATTAAATCCAATTTTTTACATTTGTTTACCATAAAATATAAGACATAAATAAACTTACAAATCCCCTCTTCATGCTCAAAAAATCTATCTGCATTGCTTTGATTTTGGCTTTTTTTTCTTTCAAAAAATCAAACTTTTGGGGCTTTTATGGCCACAGACTTATCAATAGGCTAGCAGTTTTTAGCTTACCGCCAGAGATGATCGGCTTTTACAAAAACAACATAGAATATATAACTGACAATGCAGTAAACCCCGACCAGCGTAGGTATGCCGTAGAGGGCGAAGCCCCGAGACACTACATAGATTTAGACGTTTATCCCGACTCTGTCAAGTTAGATTTTCCAAAATTAAACTGGAATCAGGCCGTTGAAAAATACACAGAAGATACCCTGATGGCATACGGCATTGTGCCTTGGCAAGTGCAGCGAATGAAATTTCAACTTACCAATGCGTTTGTAAAAAAAGACCTGAAACAAATTCTACGAATTTCATCAGACCTCGGTCATTACATTGCGGACTCTAATGTGCCGCTGCATACAACCGAAAACTACAACGGCCAAATGACCAATCAACTGGGTATCCACGGTTTTTGGGAGTCTCGCTTACCTGAGCTTTTTAGTGGCGACTTCGACTTATTTGTTGGCCAAGCCGATTACGAAAACGATATTCAGAAACGCTCTTGGAAAGCAGTTCTTACGGCACACACGGCTTTGGATTCTGTTTTAAGTTTTGAAAAAAAACTTACCCAAAAAATGGGCGAGGATCGAAAATTTACGGTAACCGAGAGAAATAATATTACAGTTAAAAATTATGCCCTTGATTTTTCGAAAGAATATCATAAAATGCTTAACAATCAGGTAGAACGGCAGATGAAAGCATCTGTAAAAATGGTAGCGGACGTTTGGTTTACTGCTTGGGTAGATGCCGGGCAGCCCGACCTGAAGGAATATCCGAAATATAAACCCAGCGAAGATGAAGAAAATGAAGAGAAAGAAATAATGAAAAGCTGGCTTCAGCGTTTACTCAATGTTCGGAAAGAATCCGATATGTAAAACCTATGAAGTTAAAAACCGTTTTTAGTTTTTTATTGCTTGTTGTTTGGGGAACGTCCATGGCTCAAGTCCGCTTTAATTTTACCCAGGTTACACCAAATCTTAAAGTGAGTCAATTCAAAGTCTCTAAAATATTGGATGCAAGACCCGAAAAGACCGCATCCATAGGAGAAATATATCAAAATAACAAAATCAAATTTCCAGTTTATTTTGAGCTTGGTATAGAAAAACAGTTACTAACCTATTTTGGTAAATACACCAAAAATAGCAATATTTCTAAAGACATAAGTATTGAAATTACTGCATTATCAATCACCGAAACTTTGACTAGTAACCAAACGGTAAGCGGCAAAATTCAGTATAACCTCACCGCATACACAAACGAATCAAATGGTTTAAAGAAACTATGCACCAACCGAAATTCGGCCCAATATACCCGAACCTTGGACCATGCCAACTATTCGAAAATTCAAAATCAAATGCAACAGGCATTAGACGGCGGACTAAATTTCATAGAAAGTTACATTCAAAAAAACAAATCGAAACTCGAAGCATTTGCCCTTGATTCTCGGGTAGTCATTAAACCATTCTTAGTGCATGCTTCTCCCGATACCGTTTTTTACCAACAAAGAAAAGTAACTTGGGACGACTTCAGGGGTAACTACAGAGGCCACAGTGGATACGGGGCGGCCATTTACACGAGCTTCGGTTTCCAATCTCGCATTTATACCGAAAATCAAGTTATCCGAGCAGAAATTAGTCCCTACGTTTTTACCGACAAAAATGTCTCTTGGGCAAAGCCAGAAATCAAAAATACCTACGCACTCAAACACGAGCAAACGCACTTTGACATTTGCTATTTGATGACCATAGAATTTTTAAAGAAAATAAAATCACTGAAAGAACCCACCGCCGACGACCTCATAAGTAGGATACAGTTTGAATATTTGGAGTTTTACAGAAAGACCCACGACTTGCAGGAGCAGTACGACAGAGAGACCAACCACAGCTTAATAAAAAATGAACAATTAAGGTGGGAACAAAAGATAAATGAATCGCTAAAAGTTGTAAATTTAAACCAAATATTGAACTGATATATCTATGCTTCAAATCGCAGTAGCCTTACTTTATTTCACCAACAAGGTTTTTCTTAGTTTAGAGAAAAAGGCAGGTTGGCAGATCGGAATTTTAGCTTCTATTTTTGCCATCTTCTACTTTATACAACTCAAGCTTTATTTGCTCCTTGGCTTAGAACTCGGTTTCTTTTGCATCCTAATTTTTGGTTTACTGAATCATTCAGGCACGAACGCAAACAAAAAAGCACTGTATATATTAATGATAGGGCTAATGGCCTTGCTTTTTGTAATTTTAAAAAATAGCACCTGGATAGAATTCTTAATCTCTACCTTATTTATATTGGCCATATATTTTTTGGCAAACAAAAACTGGAACCTCGGTTGGACTTTAATGCTGATTGGCCATGTTTTTATGGCTTATTTTACCTTCGAACAAAAACAAACCTTTTTCGCCAGTATGCAGGTTTGCTCTATTTTTGTAGCTCTATTTGCCATTATAAAGAAACAATTTTATATCAAAAGAAGCCTACGTGTCAAAATGTAAGGCTTTAAACTTAAAGCCCAAAGCTGAAAAATGAGCCAAGTATTGGGGCAGAGCATACCTCATGTTTTTTTGAGCCTTCAGGCTGTCATGAAAAAGAACAATAGCACCTGACTCAGTAGCCTTAATAGCCCTTTCTAAACACTGCTCAGGCGATAGCCTTATGTCGTAGTCTTTGGTAAGCACCGACCACATTATTATTTCGTGGGTATTGCGTACAACCTTTGCCTGCTTTCTGGTAATTCTACCATATGGCGGCCTGAAAAGTTTCTTACTTTTCAAATCAGTTAGCAAACCTAGCTGCTCGTCACAATTTTTAAAATCCGAAATGTACGTTTCAACCGGGCTCCGCCATCCTTTTATGTGGCTATGTGTGTGATTGCCAACCGCGTGCCCTTTTTCTATTACTTGTTTAAAAACATCCGGATGCTTTTCTATATTTTGCCCTACACAAAAAAAAGTAGCCTCAGCATTATACTTTTCCAAAATCTCTAAAACGAAAGGTGTGACTTCGGGAATGGGTCCATCATCAAACGTCAGATATATCACCTTTTCGACAGGTGGCATTTCCCAAATAAACTTTGGATATAAGCAATTAAAGAGTTTTATTGTCTTGTCCATTTATTTCAATTTTCTACCTTTCCAGTCGTATGCTTTTGGAGCAAAAATAGAAACCAAACCAAAAAACATCACATAAAACGGATAAATAATTTGTACTAAAGGAATGAATACTATAGCATCTTTTCGCCTTAAAAAACGTAATACAGAACCCAAAAATAAGATTTCGATACCTACACGAACAGCGACAAACAGATATGCATTTTCATAGAGCAAAACTAACATACCTACATTGCTCAAAAATATAAAAACAGCCAAAAGCGTAGGCAGGATGCTGTTATACTGATTCCATTTACTCGCCCAGCGTTTCCGTTGTTTATAAAATACCTTTGGTGTCTCACAGGCCCTTGTTTGCACTATACACGCAGCGTCTTTGGCATAAACCAGCGATGTTGGGTAAGCAGCCGAAAACTTATGCATCAAAAACTCATCGTCTCCAGAAGCAATATTTAAGTTGCCTTCATATCCGTTTAGTTCATAAAAAGTCTTTTTTCTATAGGCCAAATTAGCTCCACTGCACATATTGGGACTTCCCAAAGCCAGCGAAGCCGCCGCCGAGCCCAACAAAGAGGCAAACTCCACCGTCTGAACTCGCTCCCAAAGTAAAGCCCAAAAGCCTACCTTTTCTCTAAAAAAAGTAACCGGACCAGAAATGAATTTCACTTTAGAATCCCCAAAAATCTGTACATATTTCAGCAACAAACCTTCTGAAAGCTTACAATCGCCATCTGTAGTGAAAATTATGTTACCTTTTGACTCCGCTATGGCTTGCGTCAATGCCCGCTTTTTGGGCGACCCATCCACATTTTCTAAATGAATAAGTTTTAAATTTAACTTTGATTTTTGAGCGAATGCTAAAACCAAAGCTTCTGTATGATCAGTAGAATGGTCATTGACCACAATTACTTCAAACTTGGCCTTGTCTAAAGTCTGATTTTCAAAACTCCATAACAACTTTTCAATATTTTCACCTTCGTTTCTTACCGGAATAATAGCCGTAATAAATAAATTACTATTAGCTGCATTTGATTTATTTAAATCAATTCTGACCCATTTCAAAAAAAAGAGAAGAACCAAAAGCGAATATATGCCCAATAAAACCTCAAATATCAAAACCATGTTTTCCTATTTTTTAATAGTACCAAAAAAAGACCCAAAACCACGGGTATACATATATTTATAAACCATATAAAAAAAGTAGCCGTAACAATAGCCGCCTCAGCAACACCGTATTTTTTAAAGAAATAAATACTTACCAGTTGTTTTAGACTTAAATCGCTAAGAAAATTCAAATTGCCGCCAAAAGTTTTGATTAGCAAAAGCAAATTTGTACCTATAACTATGGTGAGCACAGAAACCTGCTGATCCACGATTTTGAATACCAATATATATTGCAAATTGTACAAAATATTCTTAACAACTGTCCAAACCAAAACCTTTAATTTTAGTAAGAAAGGCAAAGAGACCAACTCCATATTTCGGAGGTAGGTAAATCTAAAAAGTATGTTCTCGAAGAAAAACAAAACCAGCAACCCGAGCACAAACAAAATTAAAGAAAGCAAAAAGCCCCCTCCTACTACTTTTTGATAAGGAATCTCAATTTGAAAATACCAAAAACCCAAACTAATAGTACCAAAGAAAATAGCTACCACTATTTGGGCTAATCCGTTATATAAATTCACAAAAATAACTTTCGGCTTATATTTGGTAGAAAAGCTCATGCTTCTCCCAACAAAATCGCCCAACATAAAAGGTGTAAAAAACCCGATCACCACACCTTGAATGACATCGTAAAAAGCAGTACCAAAACTCCGAATTTGTATTTCATTACTCAGCCACCACCACTTCAGCGACTCCAAGACATAGTTGCCTACCAATAAAACCAACACAAGAAATACATAGAAAACCTGAGAGATACTAAGCGGCAAAAAGCTCTCAAAATCTGAAAGACGAAGCGGTGACAAATAAAAATGTCGAACCAAAAAGCCCGTGGCAGCTATTAAAAAGAGTATATTTACCCAGCTTTTTAGGCTAGGATGTTGAAAAAAAGCAACTAATTTATTTTTTATTACTACCAATCGTTTTTGTTTTGGATACAAATTTAAAGGAAAAAATCATTTTAGGTGTAGACCCAGGCACAAGAGTCATGGGCTACGCGGTGATTTCTGTGACTGGCTCTGCCTTAAAAATCATACAATACGGCGTGCTTCGCCTGGAAAAACTACCTTCGCACGAAATGAAACTTAAAAAGATATTCGAACGACTCACCCAAATAATAAGCGAATATTTACCCGATGAGATGGCCATCGAAGCCCCTTTTTATGGAGAAAACGTGCAATCTATGCTAAAACTCGGCCGAGCTCAGGGAGTTGCCATGGCCGCCGCACTGTCGAGAGACATAAACACGGTGGAATATTTACCAAAAAAAGTAAAACAAAGTGTAACCGGCAGCGGAAATGCCTCAAAAGAGCAAGTAGCATACATGCTTGAGCAAATGTTTGGACAAAAACTTGAGAGAAAGTTCTTAGATGCTACCGACGCCTTAGCTGTTTGTGTGTGTCACCACATGCACGCCAGAACAAAAGCCCTCACCGGGAGCGGATCGAGTAAAAAAGGCTGGGATGCGTTTTTATCAGAAAACCCGGATAGACTTAAGAAATAAGTAAAAATTTATATTTGTCCAAGATATAGGCAATCATTTCGTTTTTAACATGAAGAAATTAATAATTCAAACCGTTTACCTTGGGTCGAATTATTTTTAAATTCACAATATAACTTTAACACAAGAGAGTTAAAGTTCTTTTTTTTCATAAAACTCGGCATCTAAAATAAGCAGACTTTTTAGGAATATTAGAGAAACACCAGCAACAGTCAAATTGTGGAAAACTTTTCTTAAACTCAATAATGGATTAACACCCTAAGATTCAAGATTTTATTATTCCAAAGAAAAAAAACATTCATTTATTTCCAGATTATTTTAAGTCAAGCTATTGCTATTTCAAAAGATAGGCCTATATTTGCAAACCTTTTCGGAGAGACGGAGAGATGGGTGAGTGGCTGAAACCACCAGTTTGCTAAACTGACGTACTGGTAACGGTACCGCGGGTTCGAATCCCGCTCTCTCCGCTGAATTCTGATAGGCACCTCGGGGTGTAGCGTAGCCCGGTCATCGCGTCTGCTTTGGGAGCAGAAGGTCGCAAGTTCGAATCTTGCCACCCCGACTAAAGAGCAGCCTAGCTGCTTTTTTAAATTAGAAGAATTTGAGCGATCAAAATACTTCGAATGGTTGCGTAGCTCAGCTGGATAGAGCAACAGATTTCTAATCTGTGGGTCATAGGTTCGAATCCTATCGCGATCACAAGAGATAGAAAGATTTAAAATCAGCGGTGCATAGTGGTGCGGCATCCCGATTCGAATCCTATCGCGATCACAAGAATAGAGCTCAGCGAAAAGCTGAGCTTTTTTTTACAAACAACACTCAAAAAAATACACCACGGGGTGTAGCGTAGCCCGGTCATCGCGTCTGCTTTGGGAGCAGAAGGTCGCAAGTTCGAATCTTGCCACCCCGACATAAGAAGCAGCTTGTCTGCTTTTTTTTCATTTTAAGGTATATTTGAGTAGCAGAAGGCCGCAACAGGAACGCCTGCCGGTTCGAATCTTGCCACCCCGACAAAATTTTAAAAAGTTTCCTTGAAAAAGGCGACTTTTTTTTATACCAAATTTTAGAGCATTTTACACATTGGTAGCTGAAGGCCGCAACAGGAACGGCTGCCGGTTCGAATTTTGCTACCCCGACTAAACTTTAAAAATTTCTCTTGAAAAAGGCGACTTTTTTTTTATACCAAATTTTAGAGCATTATACACATTGGTAGCAGAAGGACGCAACAGGAACGCCTGCCGGTTCGAATATTGCCACCCCGACTGAACTTTAAAAAGTTGCCTTGAAAAAGGCGACTTTTTTTTTATGCCAAATTTTAGAGCATTATACACATTGGTTGCAGAAGGCCACAACAGGAACGCCTGCCGGTTCGAATCTTGCCACACCGACAGAAAGTCATCAATAAATTTGGTGGCTTTTTTTATGTTCAAAAAATTGATTTCATTATAAACTTTGGTAGCAGAAGGCCACAACAGGGACGCCTGCCGGTTCGAATCTTGCCACCCCGACTGAAAGTCATCAATAAATTTGGTGGCTTTTTTTATGTTCAAAAAATTGATTTCATTATAAACTTTGGTAGCAGAAAGCCGCAACAGGGACGCCTGCCGGTTCGAATATTGCCACCCTGACTAAACTTTAAAAAGTTGCCTTGAAAAAGGTAACTTTTTTTTTATGCCAAATTATAGAGCATTATACACATTGGTAGCAGAAAGCCGCAACAGGGACGCCTGCCGGTTCGAATATTGCCACCCCGACAGAAAGTCATCAATAAATTTGGTGGCTTTTTTTATGTTCAAAAAATTGATTTCATTATAAACATTGGTAGCAGAAGGCCGCAACAGGAACGCCTTCCGGTTCGAATATTGCCACCCCGACTAAACTTTAAAAAGTTGCCTTGAAAAAGGTAACTTTTTTTTATTCCAAATTATAGAGCATTATACACATTGGTAGCAGAAAGCCGCAAAAGGAACGCCTGCCGGTTCGAATATTGCCACCCTGACTAAACTTTAAAAAGTTGCCTTGAAAAAGGTAACTTTTTTTTTATACCAAATTATAGAGCATTATACACATTGGTAGCAGAAAGCCGCAAAAGGGACGCCTGCCGGTTCGAATCTTGCCACCCCGACTGAAAGTCATCAATAAATTTGGTGGCTTTTTTTATGTTCAAAAAATTGATTTCATTATAAACTTTGGTAGCAGAAAGCCGCAACAGGGACGCCTGCCGGTTCGAATATTGCCACCCTGACTAAACTTTAAAAAGTTGCCTTGAAAAAGGTAACTTTTTTTTTATACCAAATTATAGAGCATTATACACATTGGTAGCAGAAAGCCGCAAAAGGGACGCCTGCCGGTTCGAATATTGCCACCCCGACAGAAAGTCATCAATAAATTTGGTGGCTTTTTTTATGTTCAAAAAATTGATTTCATTCTAAACATTGGTAGCAGAAGGCCACAACAGGAACGCATGCCGGTTCGAATATTGCCACCCCGACTAAACTTTAAAAAGTTGCCTTGGAAAAGGCGACTTTTTTTTTATAGCAAATTATAGATCATTATTCACATTGGTAGCAGAAGGCCGCAACAGGGACGCCTCCCGGTTCGAATCTTGCCACCCCGACAAAAAAGCAGCTTGTCTGCTATTTTTCATTTTGAGGCATATTTGAATAGCAGAAGGTCACAACAGGGACGCCTGCCGGTTCGAATATTGCCACCCCGACAGAAAGTCATCAATAAATTTGGTGGCTTTTTTTATGTTCAAAAAATTGATTTCATTCTAAACATTGGTAGCAGAAGGCCACAACAGGAACGCATGCCGGTTCGAATATTGCCACCCCGACTAAACTTTAAAAAGTTGCCTTGAAAAAGGCGACTTTTTTTTTATAGAAAATTATAGACCATTATTCACATTGGTAGCAGAAGGCCGCAACAGGGACGCCTCCCGGTTCGAATCTTGCCACCCCGACAAAAAAAGTCATGGATAAATTTGATGGCTATTTTGGATCAAGCAAAAAAGTTGGGGGGAAAGGAATTAAGTATCCGCTTGAGCGGTAGTCGAGAGCCGCGGTACTTGAAACGCCTTTGAATCTCGACTACGCCTTTAAATTTGACAAAGGCGATTACGCTTGATTTGAAAAGGCGACTACGCTCGATTTGACTTGCGATCAATCAAACCTCCAAACATCAAAGCATCCAAACATTCTTACATTAAAGCATTCAATCATTCACCCATCAAAGCATTCAAACATTAAAGCTATAAAGCTTTCAAACATCAAAACATTCAAATATTCAAACATTCAATCAATCATTCATTCAATCAATCATTCATTCAATCATTCATTCATTATTTCTTTCATTCATTCCAAAAAATTAGCACCCAGTTTATAGAATTTGAAACATTGTACTTTTCAAACGAAATTGACAAAAACACACAACTTGTTCAAAATCAATACTTTAAGCACAAAAAAGAATTTAATATTCTTATTTTAATCCAAAAAAATATAAATTTATGGCTATAATATATTAATACAGTTACAAAATTTGACTTAACAAAAAAAAAATATTACTTGTAACTATTTCATTACTAAAAACTTAAGACTCATATTCTAACTTTACGGTTATTAAAATTTACCGAATAATAAATTTTTTAGATTCTGTCAATCACATAGCTTACATTTGTGACTGAAAGAAGTCTAAGTTGTAAACATATAATATTGTATAGATACAAACTTATTCAAAAGGAAATATTTTTTATATATAATTTTCAAGCTTAAAGTTTTGATTTTTCTAAGAATCACTCTTTTAGTATTGGTAATATTTAGAAAATTTTATTTTCTTTAAATATAATTATTTCGAGAAGTGATTTTGGTTCATTTTTGAAATAAAGGTCATGATACATAAACTTAGGAAGCCACATTCGAATGTGACTGAAAGGGCGAAGCCTTATAATTAAACATAAATTGAAATTAATAAACTCTAAATATACTTTCTTGATATTTATAATATCATTGAGTTTATGTAATAATAACTCGATTGCACAAGTTGCTTATGAGCCCACATACAAAACCTCATATGAATATTTAACGCGAATGAGTCAAAGGGGCTTAATTGAACTTGATGATGTCGTGCTTCCACTGTCTAGATATGTAGTTTATCAAAAGCTTACATTGCTGTATATTCAACGTGATAAACTTACCCCATTAGAATGGAACGAACTGCAATTTTACCTTAAAGATTTTTATTTTGATAGAAACTTCATTGACACTACAAAACAAGAAAAATACGGACTACGATTTTTAAAATGGAAAATAGATGACCGATTAAGACCTTTTGCATCTATTAAGAAAAACTACGCATTAAATATCCAACCAATTCTTGGTGGTAGATTTCAAAACACTGCGGGGAGCACGAATTTTAAAAGAACTACTGGTTTTGCGATGTATGGATATTTGCACAAGCGAGTAGGTTTTGGATTTTCTTTTACAGAAAACAACGAAAATGGACAAACAATAGATAAAACCAGGGCATTTTCTCCAGAAACAGGATTTTTAGGTACTAAAAGTGCAAAGTCAATTCAATATTCGGAGGTGAAAACCAATACAACCTATAATTGGAATTGGGGGCAATTTACAGTCGGACAAGATCAAGTACAGTGGGGATATGGATATAGAGGAAAATTAGTTCTGTCTGACAAAGCCCCAAATTATCCATTTATGAGACTTGATTTGAAGATAAATGAGAATATAAGTTTTAACATGACAAACATGTGGCTTAGTTCATTCGTCATAGATTCCAGCCAAGTTAGACCAACAAGCACAAATACAAATCAAATAGACTTTGTTCCAAAATATTTATCTACTCACTCATTCAATATTAAAGTAACTCGTGGATTAAATTTTGCTTTTGGCGAATCAATTATATATAATAACCGACTTAAGTTAGGGTACTTATTACCATTGTCTTTTTTTAGAGCACAAAGCCATTACGACGGTGAGTTAGGTAAAACCAATACTGTTTCTAATTCACAATTTTTCCTATTATTAAACAGCCGAAATCTTATTCCTAGGACACAACTGTTCTTTCAGTTTTTTGTAGATGAAATGAGTTTCTCCAAGTTTTTCAACAAAGACCTCATGCGAAATCAAACTGGCTATCAAGTAGGATTTAACATTTATAATTTCCCTATTAGAAACCTAACTTTATTAACTGATTACACTCGTATTCGCCCATTAGCTTATGTACACTTTATACCTGCACAAACTTATGCATCAGGTGGCTATTTATTAGGAAGCTGGATTGGCCCTAACGCTGACCAGTGGATATCAAGTATGCAGTACAGAATTATACGCGGTCTAAAAATTAGCGGCGACTTTTCAATTGTAAGAAAAGGTGATGTGGGCGATGGCTATTTACAACAATCAGAGCGAGGTACAAAATTTTTATATGGCACACAAAATATATTTAATACATTTTCAGGAAAACTAGACTTTGAAATAACCCATGATTTATTTTTAAGGGCACGCGTAGATTTCCAAAACCAACAAAGATATAGATACTCAGCAAATAGTAAATCTTGGATAATTAACCTCTCTTACGGCATATGAAATGGTATGTAGTCTACACCCGATCACGCTTCGAAAAAAAAGTTGAAGCCACACTTTTAGAACGAAATTTTGAGGCTTACTGCCCAAAAATAACTCGAAGAAAAAAATGGAGCGACCGCTATAAAAATGTAGTAGAACCTTTATTTAAATCTTATGTTTTTGTAAAAACAGACCCTAAGTTTAAATTTGACATATTGCAGGATCCTGGAGTTGTTAAATTCGTTAACTTTAAAGGCGAAATGGCAGATGTAAGGGAAACCGATATAGAGCGTATTAAAGCCATGCTGAACGATTTTGATCACGAAAAACTTAGAGTTGAAAGTATTCAATTAGAAGACAGAATGGTTATTCGTTCCGGAGCTTTTATTGAAAAAGAAGGCAAAGTGTTAAATGTTTCTGGAAAAAACGTGATACTTTACATAGAAGAGTTAGATTTGAAAATTACAATTGACCAAGATACCAACAGACTAGAAAAACTTGATTAAAACCATGACAAAGCCTCTAATTTTCATTTGCTTCATAATTTTAGCATCTATGCAAATAAGCTGTGTAAATACACCCGTAATTACTTATTTTGATAGTGCAGACTCTACCAAACTTCAACTCTTGCCAGAAAACATAGCACCAAGTTCAATCATTCGAAAAAATGATATATTAGCTATAACCGTAGGAAGCTTAAGTCAGGAAAGTAATGAAATTTTGAATTTTAACAACATTAACCCCTTATTTACTACTAGTTTCCCCGGTCAAAATTCAGGACAGCGTGGACAACCTTTAGGATTCCTTGTAGATGCAGAGGGAAAAGTAGAATTACCGATGATTGGAAGAGTAAAAGTAGAAGGCCTATTACTGTCTGATGCTGCAGATACCCTTAGAAACCAAGTAGCAAAACTTTTAAGAGACCCCTCTATTAATGTGAGATTCTTGAACCATAAATTTTCGGTATTAGGAGAAGTAAACCGACCTGCCGTATATAATTTATTAGATGATAAAACTACCCTACCAGAAGCCTTAGCCTTGGCAGGCGACTTAACCCCTTTCGGGAATAGACAAAATGTAACGGTAGTCAGAGATTTTTACGGAAAACGTGAAATGGTCAAAATTAACCTTAGAAGTAAAGAAATCTTTGAATCACCCTATTACTATTTGAAAGACGGTGATATGATTTACGTAGAACCCGTAAAAGCTAGGGCAACATATACGGACCAGAAGGTACAACTAGCTCCATTATACCTTAGTGCACTATCAGCCCTTACGGTATTAATGACTGTTGTATTCAATGTATTTAAATAATTGTTTATTGGTGAAATTACAACCCACTAATAAACATTCCAAAAACATAAATAAAATTCATATATTTTGTTATTGTGTATAAAACATTAAAGCATTCAAATATTATAACATTAAAACATTCTAGCATTCAAACATTATAGCATTCAAACAATATAGCATTCAAACATTCAAACATTCTAGCATTTAAGCATTAAAACATTCTAGCATTAACAATACATTTAGCATTAACAATAAAGCCTACTCAAACACAAATACAAAAAACTTTAAAAAACTATGAGCGACCGTGATATATGGCAAGAAAACGAAGAAGATAACTTCGACTTGCGTAATTTTTTGTTTAAATACCTCCGTATGTGGCCTTGGTTTTTAGCATCTACATTCCTTTGCATAACATTAGCATTTTTGTATTTACGATACAGTACCCCTATATACGAAGTTTCTGCTACTATGTTGGTTAAAGACGAGGAAAAGGGACTCACAGCTGGAAACGACATGCTAGAAGAGCTAGACATCATGGGTGGCAGTAAATTGGTAGAAAATGAAATTGAAGTTTTACGATCAAGAACACTTATTGAGAAAGTAGTAGATAAATTGAACTTAACAGTTACTTATTGGCACGACGGTCGCATCAGAGATGTTGAGCTTTTTACAGACTCTCCTATTAAAATAAATGCAACTGACTTAAATTCTTATGCATATAATAATCCACTTTATATAGAGCTATTAGGGGCATCAAAATACCGACTCCTGGATGAAGATAAAAACAGCCTGGGCGAGTTTATGTATTCTGATAAAATTAAAAGCAAATATGGATCATTCCGCGTATTTGCTTCCGACTCTCTTCCAGAGTCATCTGCTTTAAAAGATGGCGAACCTGTAAAAGTTATCTTTCACCAAAAGGACGCATTAGTATCTGAAATGATAGAGGCTTTAAATACGGAATTGGTGAATCAAAAAAGTACAGTAATAAAACTTAGTTCTGAAAATTCCTTACCTGAAAAAGGAAAAGATGTAATGTCAGTTTTGTTAGAGGAATATGCTTTTGCATCTTTGCAAGATAAGAACCGAGAAGCTACCAATACCCTTCGTTTTATTGAAGACCGATTAAAATTGATAACATCTGAACTTGGGGATGTAGAACAAGATGTGGAGCAATACCGCCGCTCAGCGGGTATAACTGACCTAAGTACAGAGGCAAACTTATTTTTAGAAAAAGTAAAAGACAACGATACCAAACTTAACGAAGTAAATATACAGCTAAAAGTATTAGACGGAGTGGATCGATATCTTTCCTCAAATCAACTTGGAAACGTTTCACCAGCAGCCATGAGCGTCAATGACCCAGTGCTAACCGCTTATTTGGGTCAGCTCTCAACCCTGGAACTTGAAAGAGAACGCTTGAGCCGAAGCTCTACGGGCAATAACCCGTTTCTCGAAACAGTTAATACGCAAATGGGCAATTTAAAGCAGGCCATTAAAGAAAATTTAAGAAACCAAAAGTCTGGTCTACAAGTCACCCAAAATAGCCTACAAAATTTAAATGCACGCCTAGAGGGAGCTATCAGTACTATACCAAAAAAAGAAAGGCAATATGTCGAAATTAAACGTCAAGCGAGTATTAAAGAAAACTTATATCTTTTACTATTAAAAAAACGCGAAGAAACAGCACTTTCTTATGCTAGTACCGTTACAGATAGTCGTATTGTAGATAAGCCTTATACCTCAGACGAACCTGTGAAACCAAAGAAAAAAATAGTACTTATTTTGGGTTTGTTATTAGGATTAGTAATACCAGCAGCTGCAATAAACATAAAAGAATTACTTACCTATACCGTCCAAACCAAAAAGGATATTGAAGAAAAAACTGGACTTTCTGTTTTTGGAGAAATTGCATTTAAACCTAAAGATGAGGAAGGAGAAATTTTAAATTTAAATAGCCGATCATTTGTCTCCGAACAGTTTCGAATGATTAGATCTAATTTGGCTTACTTATTTGATAATGTAAATGAAGATGAAAAAAAAGCAAAAATCATTTTAGTAACAAGCTCGGCCCCAGGCGAAGGAAAATCTTTTGTAACGGCAAACCTTGCAGCATCTTTGGGATTATTGGATAAAAGAGTTATTTTATTGGGACTGGATCTACGAAAACCTACCATCCATGATTATATAGGCTTAAATAATAATAAAGGCGTGAGTAATTATTTAATTGGAAAATCAAGTCTGGAAGACGTAATACAAAACACTCAATACCAAAATCTGAGCATGATTACTTCCGGTAATATACCTCCAAACCCTTCTGAACTATTAAATAAACCAAAATTCAAGCAATTAATAGATGAACTAAGTAAAAAATATGATTACATCTTACTAGATACTCCCCCAACCTCTTTAGTATCTGATGCACTCATAATGGCTCCTATAGCTGACGTATGTTTTTATGTAATCCGTCAAAACAAATCACCGAAAGTTTTATTAAATAATGTAAAAGATATTAAAAACAAAAAGATATTCAAAAGTATACACGTAATCTTCAATGCCGTAGACTATAAAAATTCAGCTGGATATGGATATGGATATGGATATGGATATGGATATGGATATGGATATGGATATGGGAATAAGGATACTGAACAGAAAACAAGTTATCTATTGAAAATAAAAAATAGGTTAAAATGAGCGAAAATAACTTAAAATGGGAGGAAGATTACCTAGATAAAAATGATTTTAATACTCTTTTAGGTCAAAAAGGATGTGTATTATGGTTTACAGGTTTAAGTGGTTCTGGTAAATCAACTTTGGCCAAAGCAATGCAAAAAGCTCTTTTTGAATTGAAAAAGTATGCTGTGGTTTTAGATGGAGATAATATCAGACATGGATTAAATAAAAATTTAAGCTTTTCGGAGACGGATAGAAACGAAAATATTCGAAGAGTTAGTGAAGTATGTAAATTATTTACAGACCACGGAGCCATTATAGTTACGGCCTTTATTTCGCCTTTTCGACAAGATAGAATTAATGCAAAAGATGTCATAGGAGAAGATAATTTTATTGAAGTTCATGTATCTACTCCATTAGAAGTATGTATTAAACGAGATGTGAAAGGCCTATATGAAAAAGCAATTAAAGGTGAAATCAAAAATTTCACTGGTATTTCTCAACCTTATGAAGAACCGAAATCTGCTAAAATAACTATTAATACTGATGAGGAAGAACTTGAATTTTCAATAAAAAGAGTTATTGAATTCTTAAAAAAAGATGGATACCTTGGTTGATTTTTCACTTATTTTGGTTTGTTTAGTCCTTCTCGGAATAATTACTATTTTAATATTCAATCTGTTTGATACCGCTATTACTATTGTGGCTGCATTATTGATTTTAATGTTAGCTCACGTAATTAGTATTGAAGAGGGACTTCTTGGCTTTTCAAACCAAGGTATGTTAACCATAGCTCTTTTGTATATAATAGCTCAGTCGGTTAAGCAGACAAATGTACTAGACAAGATTTCATATCACTTGTTAGGTAACTTTAATGGTAATTACACCAGAGCACTTTTGAGGATGGGAATTCCTGTTACTACTATTTCTGCTTTTATCAATAATACGCCTGTAGTGGCTTTATTGATACCAGTTATTAAAACATGGACCAGAAGTCATCATATTCCGGTATCAAAATTCCTTTTACCCTTGTCTTACTTTACTATTCTTGGTGGTACTTGTACACTGATAGGAACTTCTACTGTGTTAATAGTTCACGGTATGTTATTAGATATTGGGGATATTGGTTTTACTTTTTTTGAACCCCTTAAGATTGGAGGCGTCATTGTTCTAGTTGGAGGATTATATATTGCATTTTTAGGGTATCGATTTTTACCAATATCTAAGGATAAGGAAATCGAGCTTGATAATAATACTCGTGATTTTGTAGTTGCCTTAAAAGTAAATTCTAATTTTAAAAATTTAAATAAAAGTATTGAAGAAGCAGGTTTAAGAAAGTTAACAGGATTATATCTATTTCAAATTGAACGCAATGGTAGAATAATTAATGCAGTGACTCCTCAGGAGAAAATATGCTTAAGAGATCGTTTGTTCTTTACGGGAGTTCCATCTACCATAATAGAATTACAAAAAAATGAGGGGTTGGAATTAATTAAAGATCAAGAGGTGTTTAGTAAGAATGGATATAAGTGTTTTGAAGCTGTTATTTCAAATGGTTCACCTCTAATAAACAAACTTGTTAAAAATAGTAATTTTAGAGAAATTTATGGCTCTGTAATTTTAGCTATTCATAGACATGGTCACAGACTAAATCAGAAAATTGGGGAGGTATTATTGACAGAAGGGGATACCTTATTATTACTTTCTCCTCCAGATTTTGTTCGTAAATGGTATCATACCAAAGATTTTCTATTAGTTACGGAATCGGAAGATTTTGAGCAAAAAGGAAGCAGAGATATTTATATTATTTTAACGGTATTATTAGGAGTGATACTTTTAGCAGTATTTGGTATATTACCTATGTTCTTATCAGCAGCTTTGGGTGTAGGGATTTTATTTATATCTAAAATCATCAATATATCTGAATCATTGAAGGCCATTAATTGGAAGGTATTGGTTGTCATATCAGCATCTTTGGGGATATCTAAAGCGGTAGATAAGGTTGGCATCCCTCTATTTTTAAGTAATTCATTAATAGCAATATCGGGTAATCTTGGTTTTGTAGGGGTTATTTTTTCTTTAATTGCTATGACAATGTTTTTAAGTGAAATTCTTAACAATGCTGCTGCGGCTGCTGTTTTATTTCCAGTTGTGTCCTATTTGGCTGCTTCCACTGGTTATCCCATACACGCTTTTGCCTTGGCTTTGTTATTTGGAGCTACATCATCTTTTTCCACGCCCATAGGTTATCAAACAAACATGATGGTACAAGGTCCAGGTAGCTATCGATTTATAGATTATTTAAAAATCGGAATTCCTTTAAATTTAATATCATTATTCATTTCCACAGGTATGATTTATTTGTGGTATAACTAGGTTAAATATATGCTAGATACGAATAGAAGTTTTCCAAGACAGTTAGAAGACGAGGCAATATATATCATGCGAGAAGTGGCTGCCCAGTTTGAAAAACCAGCTTTACTTTTTTCATGTGGGAAAGATTCAATTACACTTGTTAGGTTAGCACAAAAAGCTTTTCATCCAGGGAAAATTCCTTTTCCTCTTTTACATGTAGATACTGGACATAACTTTCCAGAAACTATCGAATTTAGAGATAAATTAGTAAAAGAGTTAAATTTAGATCTTTTGATAGGTAGTGTAGAACAATCTATCAAAGAAGGGAAAGTAAAAGAGGAGACTGGGAAATATGCCAGTAGAAATGCTTTACAAACCGTAACTCTTTTAGAGGCGGTGGAAACTAATAAATTTGATGCCTGTTTGGGTGGAGCAAGAAGAGACGAAGAAAAGGCAAGAGCCAAAGAAAGAATTTTTAGTGTGAGAGATGACTTTGGACAGTGGGATGCTAAAAAGCAAAGACCAGAAATGTTTGATATGCTAAACGGAGATATAGAAATAGGGGAGAATGTAAGAGTATTCCCAATTTCTAACTGGACTGAACTTGATGTATGGAATTATATCAAAGAAGAGAAAATAGAAATCCCATCTGTATATTTTGCACACAAAAGGAAGGTGTTTGAAAGGGATGGGATGTTATGGTCTGAATCTGAATTTGTCAATAGAATGGAGGATGAAAAGGTCTTTGAGGAAACAGTTAGATTTAGAACTTTAGGAGATATGTCTTGTACCGCTGCGGTTAAATCTACAGCGGATAATATTGATACCATTATTGATGAAATATTAAGTGCTGAAATCTCTGAAAGAGGAGCCAGAATTGATGATAAACGTTCTGAAGCAGCCATGGAAAAACGTAAACAGCAAGGGTATTTCTAATAAAACCTATTGTCTGTGCAAAAGAGAAATATCATCAGTCTAATCGAAGCGACGGGCGTTCCTGAGGAGAACAGTATTATTTGTAGCAAAAGGCACTTAATAAAATAAAGTTCTCGACTATCTTGAACTGACTTAAAGAGAAAGAAGGTTGACGCTTCTTTCGACATTAAAACATATTTTAGATCACTAAGAAGAAACAAATGGATATTTTAAAGATAGCAACAGCAGGTTCGGTAGATGATGGTAAAAGTACTTTAATAGGACGGTTACTATATGAAACCAAGTCTATCACAAAAGACAAAATAGAAGCACTAGAAATGGCTTCTAAAAGAAAAGGTTTAGATTTTACTGATCTCTCTCTCCTTACTGATGGCTTAATAGCTGAGCGTGAGCAAGGAATTACTATAGATGTGGCTCATATCTATTTCAACACACCAACTAGAAAATATATTATTGCGGATACGCCTGGTCATTTGGAGTATACAAGAAACATGATTACTGGAGCTAGTAATGCGTCTGTTTCTATTATTTTGATCGATTCTAGAAATGGTATTTCTGAACAAACCAAAAGACATTACTATATCAGCCAGCTGCTACGTATAGAGAATGTAATAGTGGCGGTAAATAAAATGGATTTGGTAGATTACTCCGAAGAAAAGTACAATGCCATTAAAACGGAATTTGAAAATACAGTAGGAAAGGCAGGATTTGAAGGTCAGAAAATTACCTTTATTCCTTTATCTTCGTTATATGGTGATAATATGACGATAAAATCCGATAAAACACCCTGGTATGAAGGCGATGCTCTACTTGGAATTTTAGAGAACATAGAATCTAAAGTAGCTAGATTTAGTGCGGAAAACATTCCTGCAAGACTTGGCGTGCAGTATGTCATAAGACCAAAAACAGAAGCTTATCATGATTTTAGAGGGTATTCGGGTAGAATTAGCAGTGGAGAATTCAAAGTAGGCGACGAAATAATTGTCTTACCAAGTAGGAAAACCTCTAAAATAAAGACTATTGAACGCTTTGAAGAAAAATTAGAGACCGCTCAAGCTGGTTTTTCGGTTAATATTACATTAGAAGATGATATTGACATTAGCAGAGGTAACATGCTAGCCAAAATTACCAACATCCCCGATAGTGTGAAAGAGATAACGGCTAGAATATGCTGGATGGACACCACCTCCTTAACCGCCGGAAAAACCATGCTGCTTCAGCACGGAGTTAATAAACAAAAGGCAAAGATCCTTTCTATAGAAAGTGTGTTAGATATTACTATTTTAGAAGAGGCTCCAGAAAGAAACGACATTCAACTAAATGAAATAGGGGAAGTGAAAATCAAACTTGCTGGGGAAATTTTCGCAGACAAATATGTAGATAACCCTGCTAATGGAGCATTTATCCTCATAGACCCAATGACAAACAATACATCTGGCTTAGGCTTTATCCTTTAAACTAATACTTAATGACTAATACAGAACTTTTAGACATAGCCATTAAAGCATCCATGGATGCAGGAGACGCCATTATGACCATTTATAATTCCGATGATTTCGGAATTGAAACCAAAGGAGATAATTCTCCTTTAACCAAGGCAGATCTTGTCGCTCATAAAGAAATAGTGGCACAGCTAGGGATTACAAATATTCCTGTACTCTCTGAAGAGGGTAAAAACATTCCTTATGAAGAAAGAAAAAATTGGGAAAAATTATGGATAGTTGATCCAATAGATGGTACGAAAGAGTTCATTAAAAAAAATGGAGAGTTTACGGTTAATATTGCTTTGATTGAAAATCAAATTCCAATATTGAGTGTGGTTTTTGCACCCGCCACAGGAGAATTATATTATGCAGAAAAAAGTATCGGCTCTTTTAAAACACTAATTATTGACGGCGAAGATTCCCTGTTAGACATTAAAGATAAAGGTCAAAAATTACCCATAGACGCAGGACGTAAAAACTACACCGTGGTTGCTAGCAAGTCTCATCTTTCTATTGAAACCGAAGACTATATAGCTGACTTGAAAAAGGAACATGGAGAAATAGAAGTTATCTCCAGAGGAAGCTCGTTAAAACTTTGTATGGTGGCTGAAGGATTGGCAGACTGCTACCCAAGATTTGCTCCCACCATGGAATGGGATACCGCAGCGGGTCAAGGGATTTGCCTATATGCGGGTAGACAAGTTTTAGACTGGCAGACTAAAGATTTAATACTTTACAATAGGGAGAACCTTCTAAATAACTGGTTTTTAGTAAATTAAAAGAGGCCAATAAAGTTTATCCAAAATGCATATATATACCTACCTTTCCACCAAATATCAGCTTATTTAATGGAGAAAATCAAATCACTCGTTTTCACAATTAAGGCTAACAAAGATTTATTCTTTGTACTCAAGCACTCATCCAGATCTTTGTTTTTGAAGATTGTTGGTGTACTAATAGGTCTTTTTGTGAATATGAAGCTGGGCCAACTATTAGGACCGATTGGCTTTGGGAACATAAACCTAGCTCTCCAATATGCAAATGTTCTTTTAATTATTGCTCTTCTAGGAATACCAAATGTCTTAACACGTCAGATAGCACAAATTCGAGTGAAATCTAATTCATTTGAAAGTGATAAATTAATAATGACATCCTTTGCTTTGGTCTGCATGTCTGTTGCATTTTTTATTATTATTAATTATTCCATTAAAGAAACAATATCTAATCTCTTCTATCATAAAAGCTCATTTCATAACCTTATTACAGTTTCGGTAGTTGCCATTTTCTTTCAAGGTGTCTCAAGAATAATGCAAGCAATTCTAATTGCGAATGAAAAAATCTGGCAAAGTAATTTAGTCGATCAAGTACTTAGTATGGCAATAGTAGCTATTCTAATCATTTCTTTCGAATTTCTTGAAATTTCAATGACTGCATTACACGCCGTTTATTTTTACGCCATTGGACGAATTGTCGTCACTATCTTTATTTCCTATTTATCCAAAAACTATTTCAAAATCGCTAAAATTGATCTAGGTAGTCTTAAATTTTTAACAAAAACCTCATACCCTCTGCTTCTTGTCTCAGTTTCTCTAATAATTTCTTCTAGCATAGATTCCATAATGCTTGGCATTCTTTCGAATTCCAAAGAAGTCGGTTTATATAATGCCGCAGCTAAAATAACTTTGCTAAGTATTTTTTTCTTGCAAGCCGCAATTTCTGCTCTTTCTCCTAAAATAGTTGAATTATATCAAAAAGGGGAAGAGCTAAGACTAAAAAGTTTGATTCAAAAAATCACTGGAACTTTAATAATAATTGGTGCTGCATGTCTAATACTTTTTATCATACTGGGAAAGTCTATTCTATCACTATTCGGAGCAGAGTTCATTGAAGCATATCCAACTTTAGTTATTCTTTCGGTAGGTCAATTTTTCAATATTGCCTCCGGGCCTGTTGGAAACTTACTAATAATGACAAACCATGACAAAACTTTACAAAGAATAACCCTAATAACATTGGTACTCAATATTATTCTCAACTACCTCTTTATACAATTATACGGTTCTCTAGGAGCGGCAATTGCTACAACAATAACCATTTTTTTAAACATGACTTACAGTTGGTTCTTTGTTAAAAAGAAACTTAATTTTTCAACAATTCCATTTTTATGATAAATAAAATAATTACTTTTTTTTGGACATATTATTATAAAATATTTTGGTTCAAAACGCTAAATATACATCCAAATGCTAGAATTAGAGGGTTTATCAGGATAAATTTATTCAAGAAGTATGGTAATCTATTAATAAATTTAAAAGACAGGACTTCAATATTTCCAAATGTTATAATTCAAGGTTCTGGCACTCTTGAAATTGGTGAGAATAGCTTTATAGGCAGTTTTACTGTACTTGGAATTAATGAGAGAATTACAATAGGTAAAAATGTAATGATTTCTCAAACAGTGTCTATAAGAGATACCGATCATGTTTTCAAAAACTGTAACACACCAATGATACAGCAGGGCATAACTACCTCCCCAATCACAATAGAAGAGGATGTATGGATAGGCTATGGAGCCGTTATAACAAAAGGAGTAAATATAGGGAAAGGGGCGATAGTCGGAGCTAATGCCGTTGTAACTAAGGACGTACCACCTTATGCAATAGTGGGAGGTGTTCCAGCAAAAATCATTAAATATAGAATATGAGTTTTTTAAAGAATATATACAATCTATTAAAATTTGGGGTTTGGACGTCTTCAAATGAGGATATAGCTCTAAGAAAAAATCTTAAAATGTTCTTACCAAAAGGAGCAATTTTTATTCACATCCCTAAGGCTGCAGGTATATCATTTCAGAAAGGAATTTTTAAAAGTACTGAGTTTGGACATGTGAAATATTCCAAATATGAAACAAAATTAGGTTCTGATAGAATGGAAAAATTATTCAAATTCACCATAATGCGTAATCCCTATACAAGGTTAGAATCCGCATATGACTATTTGAAAACGGGGGGTAGGAAAGCCAAAAATGACCTTAAATATCAAAATATTTTAACAAAATATTCAGACTACAGTGATTTTGTTTTAAATTTTTTCAATGACTATGATTTACAAGATTTTGAACATTTTCAAACTCAGTTTTCCTGGTTCAAAAGCTTAAATGGAAAATCTGAATTGGATTTTATAGGGAAATATGAAAACCTTCAAAATGATTTTAATTTCATTAAGAATAAACTCGGGATTCTTAATAATGAGATTCTTCCTTTTGATAATAAAACTGGTAAAAAGGTGGAGAAAATCTACACAACTGAAATGATAAACATAATAAATCTTGTTTATAAAGAAGATTTTCTCATTGGTAATTATAAAATGAGAGAGTAGTCCATTTAAACGGGTTTATTTATCAGCATTTTCCCAAAAACTATTGAATTATAGTAAATGAACGTTTATACATGTCTATATGAAGTTTAGAAAATTCGAAATTCTATTTAGTCTATTTCTTTTTATCACCTATAAATTTTTGCCCGCTGAAATTATTTGGGCAGTTGCCTTGCTTTATATAATTTTCGTCTACTTAACAAAGCCTATCAAAGTTTTGAATAGCAGTATGGGCATTGGCATTGGGGTGTGGATTATCTATATAAGTTTTTCATTATTTAACATTTCGCAATCTCCAAAATTAAATGACATCTTGAGAGATATCTTTTTACTAAGTAGTGTTCCCATTTTCTTTTTTTTTGGTTCTCTTTTACAAAGTTTAAACAAACGTAATCTAAGTAATTATCACCTTATTTTATTGTTATCATTCTATTCTGTAATCTTCCATTTATATAATATTTTCAATGCCTCAATTTCGTTTGTATCAATTGATGATTTCAGATTTGAATTAGGTAGATCTTCTTTAATAGAAGTTTTCGGATTCTGTTTGATGTTGATTATAATCTTACGTAGGCCTATTTTTGGTCAAGATTTTAAGAATATATATTTATACATTGCTATTTTCTTCTTAACAATTTCGATTGTATTTTATTTTTCTCGAACAATGTATATCTCTATTATAGTTATGACTTTATTCTCTTTCGGAATTTTAAAAATAAATCTTAAAAGTGTTTTAATATTTTTCAGTTTATTGCTGATTTTTTACAACATAATCGAGGAAGTAAACTCTTTCAATTTCAAAAATGAACTTTTAACAAAATTCACCAAAATATACAGCGAACTATTTTCCTATAAAGTTCATCAATTTGATTTTCGCGATATTAATACTAAATGGAGAAGTTATGAAACATTTAAAGCATTAGAACTTTTTTCTAATTCATCCTGGATCGAGAAATTTTTAGGTCATGGCCTAGGTTATAGATTAAGACTTGATACATCAATTCAATTAGGCCAGTTTGAATATCAATCTATCCCAACTTTTCACAACGGATTTATCTATGTTCTATTAAAATTTGGAGTTTTAGGACTATTCCTTTTTATATTATTCATTCAGAAATTAATCAATAATAAGAAATTGAAAAATAATATTAATACACATCGATTTTTTCTAGGAATGACAATAGCCATTCTTTTTGCAACAATATCGAGCGGAGGATTTTTTAATCCAGCATTTAGTCTATCAATAATCACATTGGGTTCACAGTTTGGTCAAAGAAATTTAAGTAAAACTTATGTATAAAACGGTAATTATTATCCTAAATTGGAACGGTGCAGATTTATCAATCGAGTGTATTAACTCTATTAAAAAATTAAAAAATAAAGATTTTAAAATTTTGTTAGTTGATAATGGTTCAGGATTAGAATGTATAAATCAATTAGAAGACTATTTGTTATTCAATGATGAAATAGAATTATTGAAATTTGAGAAAAATGAAGGTTTTGCAAGAGGTAATAATCTTGCTATTGATTATGTTAAAGAGAAGTATAATCCACAATATTTTGTTCTATTAAATAATGATACAATAGTTTCTGAAGATTTCCTAAATGGATTTTATAATCAATTAGAATTGTTTCCTAATGCATATGCATTTACCTCTAAAGTTTTTTATTACGATCAACCTGAAATCTTAAATTATGCAGGAGGTAATGTTTCTTTTTTCTCTGGAATAGCTAAACATTTTGGGGATGGAAAAGTTGATCAAACAAGATTCAAAATAGTTAGTCAAACTGGTTTTATGTTCGGTTGTTCTTGTCTAATTACAAGAGATTCAATAAATAGAATTGGTTTATTTGATGAGTTCTTTTTTGCAAACTGCGAAGATACCGATTACTCTTTAAGAATTATAAAGAGTGGTCATGACATTATTTTCTGTCCTGATTCAGTTGTTTTTCATAAATCTCATCAGACTTTCCGAGCCAATAAGGGGAAAAGTTTTGCCTTTTATTTAAGTACTAGAAACATTATTTATTTACAACGTAAACATCTTAATAATTTACTTTTCCCTTTTTTTATAATTTATTTTATTCCTAGATGGGTATTGTATCTAAGTTTTAAACTTTTGCGAATTAAGGATTATAAATCTACTTTTTCTATCATAAGAGGCTTCAAAGATGGACTTATGATTTCTATGAAATACAAAAAAAATAACTGAAAATTTAATAATTATCTTAAAGTGAAATTAAAAAATTTACAATTTATATATGATTCTGACAGTTATTCTAGATTAGAAGACTTTGTTATAAATTCTGTTCGTGATAAATATGAAAGAACTCAGTTTTTTAACAAAGGATATGAAGACAATTTAATTATTCGTTTTCACAAATGGAAATATTTTGGAAATCAAGCTTCACATGTTTGGTTATGGCTTAAATCGTTAAATAGTGCCATTGAAATTTGGTTTAAAGGAAACAATAGAACAGAAATAATTTGTATTAATCCAATTATTGGCATTTTTCTTGGAATGATAAATAAACTAAATCGAAATAGAAGAAGGATTATAGTATGCGGTTTTCTATTCGAACCAAAGTCAAATCAAGTTTATTATAAGCTTCGGAAATTATTTGTCAATTTTTCATTTGGCCATGTTGATAAAATAGTTGTTTACAGCAGTAGTGAAATCCTATACTACAGTGAGGAATTTCCATACTTAAAAAATAAATTTACATTCATATTATTTGGCAAGGATTTTCTTCAATATAATACAAGAGAAATGTTGAAGAAAAATCCCTTAAAAGGTTATATAGGATCTGGTGGAGCAAGCAATAGGGATTATGATTTTTTATTTAGACTTATTAATTCTTTTCCTTCACTAAAGTTTAAGATTGCGACTAGGCCTTATATTATTGGTAATAAATATATACCAATTAATGTAGAAATTGATTACGCAGTAACACCTACTCATTTTGGAAGGTTTATACAGGAATCAAAGTTTTTCATTTTGCCTCTTTCAAATTCAAAAGTTTCATCAGGACATATGGTTTTATTGGAATGTATGGCAAATGGTATTCCTGTCTTGGTTTCAAATGTTCCTGGAATAAAAGATTATTTGGAAGATGAAATAGTTATTAAATTGGATACTGAAAATATAACTAATACAGAATATGTTGTTAATAAGATGAATTTAGATGTTGAAAATTCCGAATTTAGGTACAAGTTAGAGTTTCAATGTAAGAATGTTTATCAGGATAAGTATACAACTAAAAAATTTGTCGAACGTATTCTATTACACTTATGAGAAAGAAAAGAATTATTGTAGATGCTCACATTTTTGATAAAGAGCGTCAGGGAACAACTACTTATATTAAAGGATTCTATACGGCTTTTTGTAAGCAATTTGATGGTGAATTTGAAGTATTCTTCTGTGCGATGGATATTGACAATTTAGCATTTCATTTCCCCGATATTGACCCAAAATATTTTATAAAATTAAAATTTCGCTCCTCTGCAATAAGGTTGGTTTTCGAAATACCTTATGTAATAAGGAAGCATAAAATTGATTTCGCACATTTTCAGCAAATTGTTCCTTTTGTTAAAAATTGTATTTTTATAGTAACAATTCATGACCTACTATTTAAAGATTTACCAGACAAATTTTCATTTTTTTACCGATTATCACGAAATTTCCTTTTTGAAAGAGCTCTTAGAAAAAGTGACATAAAACTTACAGTTTCTCATTATTCTTTAAATTCAATTATTCAGTACTATGGAATTAAAGAAGTTTTTATTACACCAAATGCAATAAATTCTGATTTTTTATCAGAAATAAACAAAATAGAATCTGCGAATTATGTAAGAAATAAATACGGGCTGACGAAATATATACTTTATGTTTCACGAATTGAACCTCGAAAAAATCATTTAGAATTAATGAAAGTTTTTTACGACCTTGGTTTAGGCAAAAAGGGGTATCAACTACTTTTTGTTGGAAAAAATGATATTGAAGTTAAAGGTTTATCTGATTATATCTCTCAATTAGATGAAGAAGCTCGCTCTCATTTTTATTGGTTAGACACAATTGACGATAAGGAGATACTGCATGTTTACAATGCGGCAGAACTATTTGTCTACCCCAGTTTAGCTGAGGGCTTTGGTATTCCTCCCATTGAGGCTGTTTCACTAGGTGTAAATACCATTTGTTCGAACCTCACAGCTATGTCAGATTTTTCTTTTTTAGAAGGGAATTTATTTAATCCGTTGGATTATTTAGAATTCAGAAATGTTCTAAAAAACAACCTTGCCAATTCTAATTTATCGCATGTTCTTAGCCAAAGAAAACAAACTGTAAGAAGTAAATATAATTGGGATAGTGGTATTAAAATTTTATATAATGCAATTCGCGAAATAAAATGAAACTAGTAATTTTAGGAACCCGAGGAATACCAAACAATTATGGAGGGTTTGAACAGTTAGCAGAATATCTTTCTGTATTCTTAGTGAAAAAAAAAATTGATGTTACAGTTTATAACTCACACAACCATCCCTATCAAAAAAAAGAATGGAACGGGGTTAAAATAGTACATTGTTGGGATCCAGAAGACAAATGGGGAACTGTTGGACAGTTCATTTATGATTTAAATTGCATAAGACATATAAGAAAAAACAACTTTGATATTGTACTACAACTTGGTTACACTAGTAGCACTGTGTGGGGATGGCTTTTACCAAAAAAATCCGTAGTTACTACTAATATGGATGGTTTAGAATGGAAAAGAAGTAAATACTCAAAAAAGGTAAGATTTTTCTTGAAATATGCGGAAAAATGGGGGGTTAGGTACAGCGATCATTGGATATCAGATTCTGTTGGCATAACACAATATTTAACTGAAACCTATAATATACCGTCAACTTACATAGCATATGGATCTTTACTTTTTCAAAATCCAGATTTGGATATTTTAAATCAATACGATTTAGTTCCATATTCTTATGATTTGATAATAGCGAGGATGGAGCCTGAAAATAATATCGAAACTATTTTAGATGGATATGCAAAGTCAAACCAAAAGAGGAAATTTATTATTATTGGAAGAACAAATACGCCATTTGGAAGCTATCTAGTTGATAAATTTAAAGCAAATAATAATATAGAATTTAGAGGAGGAATATTTGACATTAATGTACTAAACAATATTCGCCATTATTCTAATCTCTATTTCCATGGTCATTCGGTTGGCGGAACAAATCCATCTTTACTAGAAGCGATGGGATCTCAAGGCTTAATATGTGCAAACGATAATATTTTTAATAAATCTATCTTGGGGTCGGATGCGTTTTATTTCAAAAATGCCGATGACATTCAAAAAATAATTGATACTGTTGAAAAGAATAGTCAGAACATCAAAATTGAAAACAACAATAATAAAATCACCAACCTTTACAATTGGGAAATAATTAATAGTCAATATTTAGAACATTTAAAAACAGCTTATGCTAAAGGTGTAAGAAAAGGAAGATAATGGAAACAATAAACTTAAGAGATATAAAGAAATTTGAACCCAAAATTTTCAAAGATGAAAGAGGATACTTTTTTGAAACATATAGTTCTTCTACTTTTCAGAAAATAGGCATTCCAAATTCCTTTGTTCAAGACAATCAATCCTTTTCTCAAAAAGGAGTATTAAGAGGTTTACATTTTCAGACCGGTGCTTATGCTCAAGGAAAGTTTGTTCGTGTGATATCAGGCAGAGTCCTAGACATTGCCGTTGATTTACGGCCTGAATCCGAAACTTTTGGTAAATATGAGTTTTTTGACTTAGATGGTTTATCAAACAAAATGGTTTATATTCCAGAAGGATTTGCTCATGGTTTTTTAGCATTAGAAGATAGTATTTTTGCTTATAAATGTACTGCACCTTACCACAAAGAATCTGAAGGAGGAATAATTTGGAATGACCCAAGTTTAAACATTCAATGGCCGTTAGATTTTGAACCATTAGTTTCTGAAAAAGATCTTGAACTTCCTTCTTTTAAAGAATTTTGCCTACAAAATAATTTCGATTTTCCTTTCTAAATAAATTTATACTATGAAAATTTTAATCACAGGTGGAGCTGGTTTTATTGGCTCTCATGTAGTCCGTTTGTTTGTAAACTCCTACCCTACTTATCAGATAATTAACTTAGACAAACTTACGTATGCGGGTAATTTGGATAACTTAAAGGATGTGGAGCAAGCTAGTAACTACACATTCATAAAAGGTGATATTGTAGATGCTGAATTTATCAATGCTCTTTTTGAGGAACATCAATTTGATGGTGTCATTCACTTAGCGGCAGAGTCACATGTAGACCGCTCTATCACAGACCCTATGGCATTTGTATATACCAATGTGGTGGGCACTTGCAACTTGCTTAATGCAGCAAAGAGCATTTGGCAAGCGAATGGCTACGCAGGCAAACGTTTTTATCATGTTTCTACAGATGAAGTTTACGGTGAACTACACAATCCCGAAGATTTTTTTACTGAAACTACTCCTTATGACCCAAGGTCACCATATTCAGCATCAAAGGCGTCATCTGACCATTTTGTTAGAGCCTACGGAAATACGTATAAAATGCCTGTGGTTATTACAAACTGTTCAAATAACTACGGCCCAAACCATTTCCCCGAAAAGCTTTTGCCTTTAATGATTAATAATATCTTACACAATAAACCACTACCTGTATATGGAAAAGGTGAAAACGTAAGAGATTGGTTATTTGTAGAAGATCATGCACGAGCCATTGATACCGTTTTTCACAAAGGTACATTAGGTGAGACTTATAATATTGGCGGTTTTAACGAATGGAAAAATATTGACATCGTAAAGCTTCTTTGCAAGACTATGGATACCAAACTAGGGAGAACAGCAGGAACATCGGAGCAGCTAATAACCTATGTAAACGACAGAGCAGGCCATGACCTTAGGTACGCCATAGATGCACACAAAATCATGAATGAATTGGGCTGGGAACCTTCGCTACAGTTTGAAGAAGGCTTAGAAAAAACAGTGGATTGGTTTTTAAATAACCAAGATTGGCTTGAAAATATTACCTCAGGAAATTACAAAGCTTATTACGAAAAAATGTATAGCTAGAGAGGTTTGAATGTTTTTGAGGGCTATTTTATTCAAGCATTCAAGCATTCAGGCATTCTCTCAATAAATCATTGTAAAACGAAAAAAAAATGAAAGGAATAATACTAGCTGGCGGATCAGGAACACGCTTGCACCCCTTAACACTTGCTGTAAGCAAACAGTTGATGCCAGTCTATGACAAACCGATGATTTATTATCCTTTGTCTATTTTGATGCTATCAGGCATAAACGAGATTTTGATAATTTCTACACCGCATGATTTACCGCATTTTGAAAAACTATTGGGCGATGGCTCTCAAATTGGTTGTAAACTCTCGTATGCAGAGCAGCCAAGCCCAGATGGCCTGGCTCAAGCCTTTATAATAGGTGCTGATTTTATTGGTTCTGACAGTGTGGCATTGGTACTTGGCGATAATATATTTTATGGTTCAGGTTTAAGCAAATTGCTACAGTCTTGTGCTAATCCTGTAGGAGGAATAGTTTTTGCATATCCCGTACAAGACCCAGAGCGATATGGCGTAGTAGAATTCGACGCTGAAAATACGGCGATTTCTATCGAAGAAAAACCAGAAAGTCCAAAAAGTAATTATGCTGTACCGGGCTTATATTTTTATGACAATAGCGTGGTAGAAATAGCCAAAAACATAAAACCATCGCCTAGAGGAGAATTAGAAATAACGGATATAAACAAAGTGTATCTAGAAAATGGCACATTAAAAGTGGGTGTAATGGACAGAGGCACCGCTTGGCTAGATACCGGAACATTTAACTCGCTGATGCAGGCAGGGCAATTTGTACAAGTGATAGAAGAAAGGCAAGGGCTTAAAATAGGCTGTATAGAAGAAGTAGCTTATAGAATGGGGTTTATATCTAAATCAGAATTGGCTGAAATAGCCAAGCCACTGGTAAAGTCTGGTTATGGAACTTACTTATTAAATTTAATAAAATAATGCGAGTATTAGTACTAGGAGGAAACGGACAGCTCGGACAATGTTTAGCAAAAGTATCGGCAGAATATACAATAAGCCATGTTTTCTTTGCTGACGAAATCATTGGAAATATATTAGACCAAAATATACTAAATACGCTATTTACGAATGAAGAGCCTGACTTCGTAATCAACTGTGCCGCTTATACGGCTGTAGACAAAGCAGAAGACGAAATAGAACTTGCCAAAGCAATAAATGAGACTGGGGCTAAAAATGTAGCCGAAGTTTGTAAAGCGTTTGGGGCTACTTTAATTCACATTTCCACTGATTTCGTTTTTGAAGGGAATATTCCAGCACTTTTAGACGAAGAAAATATAGCCTGTCCTATTAGTGTGTATGGAAGCACAAAACTAGAAGGTGAACATCGGGTAGCTGAAGTATTAGACAACTATTATATTTTGCGTACGAGTTGGCTGTATTCTGAATTTGCCGGAAATTTTATGAAAACCATGCTTCGCTTGGCAAATGACCGAACTGAATTAAGTGTAATAGTTGATCAAATTGGTACTCCGACTTATGGTGTAGATTTGGCGAGAGCTATTTTTGTAATAATAACTTCAAACAAAACCGAATACGGACTCTACCATTACAGCAACGAAGGAGCAATCTCATGGTTTGATTTCGCAAGTGCAATATTTGAAATATCAAACATATCTATAAAACTAAATCCTATTAAAACATCCGAATACATAACAAAAGCAAAAAGACCAGCATTTAGTGCCATGGATAAAAGCAAAATCAAAACAAAATTTAACTTAGAGATTCCTTATTGGAGAGAGAGTCTAAAAATTTCTTTAAAAAGTTAAATAAACTTCTTTTTTTAATTAAAACAATCTTATTTTTTAATACTGTCAAACGGGCAAATTTTATTTTTAAAGAAAACATAGCTTAAACCTACCATTGAAGCCATTTTTTTAACATTTTGAAAAACACCCCCTTTCATTAACTGGGTCGCCTGCCAGCGGGGCCTCCATTTTTCCGGTAGGCCGGACCCTTCAAAAAAAAACGAATCGGAGTGGCGAACCACCAAAAAAAAACTGCACGGCAGCGGCCGATCGTCCTGCAAACTCGCACAATTAAAATTCTTATTGTCAAGGTTCTAATAAAAATATACTTCCCAAAAGAATTTTAACAGTGCTCAAACAGTGCAGGGCGATCTAATGATTTATTTTCTATTTTATTTACCCGTTTGACAGTAATTTTTTAATGTTAAAAAAGAGATTTACTAAAAAAAATATTTTTTTTTCAGAGAAAATTCACATAAAGTTTACCGCTTAATAAAAGTCACCAAAGTTTTAATAAATCAAAAAGATTTAGTAATAACTTTCATAAAAAAAAGCTTATGAAAATGAAATTATACCTACTATCTGGCTTAATATTTTGTGTATTTCTCACACAAGCACAAAATCCAGTAAATCAATCAAAATCTGCCCTAGTTTTAAATCTCGGTTCTACCCCTGGAATTGGATTTACTTATCAATTTAAACCAAAATTGACTGCAAGTATTTCCTATGCGTTTTTTGCTTACAATTTAAATCAAACACTTAATCTGGGAGGAGAGGATCTTGGTTTAAAAGGCAAATTAAACATGTCTTTACCAAGTTTATCATTAGCGTATTCTCCTAAAGAAAACGGACTAATTAATTTAGTAGGTGGCTTTACTTATTTACTTGACAATAAGTTTTCTATGAGATTTGGGCCAAAAGGTTCGTATGAAGTAAATGGAAATACATTTACAGGTGAAGAAATTGGCGATGTTCTATTTGAAATGGACTATAGTAAGTCATTCGCTCCTTTCGGAATGCTAAGCATCGGAAGGTCAATACCGAAAAAACGTATAGGATTTGGAGTTGATATTGGATCAATTTATTTATCTCAACCTAAAATAACTTTAGAAGGCTCAAAAAGGCTAAAAGATATGTCTGAGGAACTTACAAAAATTGAAGAAAATACTAGAGATTGGAGATATTGGCCTATTTTAAATTTAAAAGTTAGGGTAAAGCTTTAATTAGCCTTTACTTAAAATAAAAAGTATTAACTAAATAAACATACTCAAATGAAAAATAAAATATTATTATATATATCCCTTCTTTTTATTGTCACAATAAATTCATGTAAAAAGTTAAACCCATTTGAAGGCGTAAATTTGGTAGTTAACAATGAATTTTTCAAATCACCGATATTAATAGAATTAACAAATGCCAATGCTAACAGTATTATTCTACCATCAAATGTAATTTTCAAATTATCGGGACCTGGAAAAGACTTATTACTTGACGACATTGGCGGAAAAAATTATAAAATTATAGGTAATGCTCTTTCTTTAGTTCTAACAAATGGTTCCACCCCTTCTGAAAATAACCCCGTAGTTTTTACACTATCTGTAAGTGCTCCTGGTTTTTTAGAAACAGCCCAAACATTTACAATTGTAGATACAGAGCCTAAAAAATTTGAAGTTAAACTTGTAAATTTGACTGAACCACCTAAAGGTGTAGCCTGTAAAGAGGTGGTGGTACCGGTTAGTGGTGGTCAAATTACTGTAGAGTCAGAAAAGCTTAAAGTTGCAGAGTTAAAATTGGAAACGGGAACAATAGTAAGTGATGCATCGGGCAAAGCTATAGATTCCAAAAATTTGAATGCAGAGGTGGTCGTTTTTAATGCTTCTGAGCCTGAATCAATGGCAGCATTTCCTGGAGGTTTTATCCAAGAAAACGTTACTTTATCAAATGGAAACGAGCAGGCTGTTAATTTTGTAACAGCTGGCTTTGTAGCTGTGAATATGGAAGCCAACGGAAAAGAAATAAAAAACTTCTCAAAACCTTTGGAGGTTAAGGTTGCAGTATCACCTTCTATCGTTAACCCCGAAACCGGAGAAAACTTAAAAGAAGGAACACGAATTCCAACATGGAGCTATGAAACTGAAACAGGCAAATGGAAGCAAGAGGGAGAAGCCGTAGTTTCAAAGGATTTGAATGGGAATTTAATAGCTACATTTTATGCCAGCCATCTTAGCTACTGGAATTTAGATTTTTTTTATAGATTAGGTCCAAAATGTTCAAACTATTATGTGGATATCATCACAAATTCTAACACAGACACATACCAATCTGGATATAAGGGTGAATTGTATGACTCAAAAGGTATATTTATCTCATCCACATTTTTTGATGTCAGAAATAAAAGTAAATCTACTATAATAAATCCAAGAAGAACAAACATGAAAATGGTGGTAAAAGACAAAACGGGAAAAACTATTGGAAGTACCGCAGTATTCGATCCATGTGCTGTAAAAAATGTACCAATTGATATTACTGTTAGTTCCCCATTAAAAAGTGTAGAAACTGAAATAAACTTTTCTGCAATTTGCCAAAATCAAAGCATAGTTTTAAAACCATCAGCATGGATATACCTACTTGACCCTACTGGCTCTACTTCTCAATACTTTTATATGAGTGCAGGTAAAGCAAATATTAAAGTAACAGAAGACCTAAATTACATAGTATACATGTATTATGACAATAAACTATTAGGAGGAAATGTAAAATTTAACAGAAATGGATCAGTAGCAATACCATATGGATCTGATGGAATAGAGGCAACTACCTCTTTTAATGCAAGTAAAGATATTATTACATACAAGGCCATTTATAAAGTAGCCAATTGCAAATAATTTCAAATAAAACAATAATAAAAACAGATACAAAACAGGTAAAAATTAGATGTTTTTAAAATTAGACCTGTTTTGTGCTTTTTTTTGAATTTCACTTTAAATCAATTCTAGAAATATTGGTTAAAATTAAAACCAATAAACTTTGCAAAGAATAATACTTAAACTAGAGTGATTAAAATTTCCGAAAAAATCTTTTTGGAAATTACATGAAAATTATAATTAAACATGAAAAATTTAACTACTGCAGTCTTCCTGCTCCTTATCACCTCTGTATTTTATTTTAGTTGGCTACCAAGTCCTGATTTAAGTCAAGCTGCGTTTTTGCCTGACTGGTTATCCGTTTGGACTAATCAACACGGCATATGGAGAACTTCAATTCCTTTCCTACTTTTAGGGATAATAGCACCTTTGCTTCCAAATATTTTTGCAGGAATTCTTCCTTTTCTAAGGTTTTCTTTGGTATTAGTTTTTGCTGCAGAATTTGTTCAGTTTTTTTTACCACAACGTCATTTTGATATTTACGATATAATTGTTGCATTAATTGGAGCATTTGTTGGCTATATTATAGGTCGTTTTTTTCAATACAGATTTCAATTTTGAAAAATCTAAATCATGCAATTTTCACGGCTTGGTGTGTATGTATCGCAGTAATAGTTTTTTTATGCTTATATCCAGTTATGCTTTCTGTTACCTTTAGAACTAATCCTCAAAAAAGACTTTTGCAATTACACAGAACTTGGGTTAAAATTTTTCTTAAGGCATCTGGAATAAAAATGAGGATAGATTGGTATTTTGAACCACAACCAAACAAAGGGTATGTATATTGTGGTAATCATTTTTCATCATTTGATAATTTTTCTATGTACAATATAATACCAAACCAATTTAAAACCATTGGTTTAGAAGAAATTGGCAAACTTCCATTGTATGGTAGAATATTTACTAAAATGCATATTTTAATAAATCGTAACAGCAACACTTCGAAACAGAAAGGCCTTTTAGAAGCCATGAAATGTTTAGATAATGGGCAGTCTATTGTTATTGCTCCAGAAGGTGGCATTCGATCTTTAAGTCCTCCCCTAATGGCACCATTTGAAGATGGAGCATTTATATTGGCAATAAAAAAACAAGTACCAATTGTACCTTTTTTATTGGAAACAAACCACAGAATATTGCCAGAATTCCCACAAAAATATATCTATCGACATACGTGTGAAGTTACTGTACTGCCCGCATTATCTACCCGTGGAATGTCTATTGCTGATGTATCAAAATTAAAAGAGCGAGTATTTGAGATGATGCAAGAAGTGCTCGGAAAAGAAGCAGAACAACATGCAAACCTAAATACTCGCTCTCGGTGGAATTTAATCCGACAGTTTAGATAAATGAATAATATGCTACAATGGATAGCGATAATATTACAAATACTCTTACTAATAAAGTTTCCAGATAGTTTGATTTATCTTCCATGGGTATCAAGTTTTAGTAATAAGTAAATAATTAGAACACTCAAATCTTACTAAACTTTTTCACATTGACAAGAAAAAAAAAGCCAATTTATTTATCGGTATATGATGCATAATTTCAATATTAAAATCATACTATTTTACCTCCTGTTAATACCAATTAAAACTTTAGCTCAAGATAAAGTAACTTGGAGCTCAATAAATAAATCATACGGTTTGGGTATATCATCAGTAGGTATTTTTGGATCTTTAAAAATAAAATTAAAAAATAATTTTACTTTCAATTCACAGTTTAGTCATATTGGATACAATAGACCCAAAAGAGTTGATTTAGAAAAGAATACCTATGTGAGTATTTTTCCGAAAATAAAACGAACAGGATTAGACTTTGGCATATCTCACAAAAATTGGAAAAAATGGTTGGAATTAGAATGTGGTTTTACGTTTTTAGCTTGGAATAAAAATGAGATTAGAATTGAAAGTACAACTGGAATTATCACTGAGGGACTACAAATTCAACCAAAGGATTTTGGACCAATTAATTTAGAAATTAATTGGAGTGACATCCAACCTTTTTTTAGAGTATATTTAGGTAAAATTAAAGAAATACGCAAAATAAATACAAGAGGAATACTTGGTTTAACATATATGGGTCATCCAAGCTTACATGTAAATTATACCGGTTTTTTAGAAACGACAAATTTAAAGACTGATATAAAAACTATTGAAAAAAATATGAGAAATTATAGTTTTTATCCTCAAGTGGGCATTGAACTTAATTTTGGTTCAAATTGATTTATAATTTAATTTTAAATGCGAAAAATATCTTTAAAAAATATGAGATTCAAACAATACATATACTTGATATTTTTAACATTGACACTATCCTGCCAAAATCCCCTAGAAAACTTTACGCTAACTTTTAAAATCCCAATTGCGGAGGGTTTATTTTCATTCCTTGCCTATGATTATTTAAGTAATATCCCTACAAACATTAACCTTGATGTAATTGGACCAGATAAACAAAAAATTGTTAATATTTTGGGAGATCCAAAAATAATTCAATCTGAAGATGGAAAATTCACTTTAGCCATACCTGAAAATATTAATGTATCAAAAAGTTCACCATTTAAATTTAATTGCCGAATTGGAGGGGATATTTATACAAGTAAGTACTTTAACATTGAGGCAATTGGGAAAAATAATTTAGTCTTTTCCTTTAGAATAGCTTCAAAAAAAACAACTCAAAATGGTGCAATTGGCGATAGTTTACTTGTAGATTCAAAACCATTGATATGGGAAAAAAGAAATGAGAAAGACCAAATTGTTACACGATTAATTTTTCAAAAAGAAACAACATGGAAAAATAGTCAATCCACCAATTTTGAATTAAATGTTGTACAGTTTAATAGAAACGGCAGGGGCTTTGTGCCTGGAGGGGGGAGAATTATCAAACCGTATAATACTGAAAATATTTCTACAGAAAATAGTTTAGAAGTAAAAGATTTTGCTGGTATGGTCTATATACAAGTGATTGATCAAAACTGGGAAATAAAATCAGAAAGTGTAAAGCCATTTTTATTAGAAATGGCCCTATTAGAAAATTCAAATAATACAAATAATTTGCCTTGGAAAATAGGCGACAGCTTAGAGGTTTTTAATTTAAATGAAACTAATAACCAATGGTATTTAAATAAAAAAGTACCTGTTTTTAAAAAAGATGGGAGTTGGTGGGTAAATAAATTCATTTATAAAAGCGGTTATTGGATTTTTGGTGGATCCAGAAAAATATGTAATGAAGGACCCATATTCACATTTAACACAACTTACACAGATTTAGATATTGCATATTTTTATAGAGTATTAAATTCTGAAAATAAAATTATACGGACAGGATATGTAGGTTTAAATAATGGCAGTACTCTAAATTTAAACTATTTCGGAGATGACACAGGTAATATAAAACTTCAGATATTTGACTATAGCGACTTTAGGCAAGGGAATTTAGAAAAAGCTATTTTTACATCAAATCAGAAAGATGCATGCAGTGTAAACAAAGAAACAATAAACATTAAATTAAATCCAGCTCCCAATCCAGTTGAAGTTGAATTAAAATTACAATGTCCGAATGGAACAAGCATAAGCCCATCTTTATTAAAAACCCAAATAAAAACCCAAATAAGTATACCTGAAAAAAACCAATGGAGGGATTTATTAACTTTTACATTTGAAAATCCAAAAATAAAAACTTACAAACTTCAAAAAGGTAATGTTTACGATTTTAGAATAAGTACTGATGGAGGAAACACATGGCCGTACAAACAAAACAATTATAAAATTAAAGAACAAACTTGGTCGCTAGATGTAAATGCTGACGGCTACTGCAAATAATAAAAGTCATATATGTTCAAGCATTTTAATAAAATTGGTTACTTACGATTCTTTACAGATTTAGTACTGTTAACTATTTCATTTCTAGTTGCATCAATTGCAAGTAAGAGAGGCATACACTACCAAGATAGATTCATTTTTACTGGCTTTATTATCGGTTGGTATTTATCAACAAAAATTAGTAATGCTTACGATGAGTTTAGAACTGAAACATTTGTAGGTGAAATGCTAGTGCTTCTAGAGAACGTTCTAGTGCAAATAATAATAGCCGGCCAATTATATTTTTTATTTAACTCTCATGAATTTGCACGTACATTCTTGGCCTATTATATTTCTATTTTCTCAATTTCTATATTATGTAAAAGTTACATTCTAAAAAAAGCTCTGCTCTGGTATAGGATCAAAGGAGGTAATACAAGAAATGTAATAATTATTGGGTATAACGATATTACAAAAAAAATAGTAGAGCAAATTTTAAACAACCCACACTACGGATATAAACTTGAAGGCATAGTAACTCGAGATCTTACAGAAGTAAATGACATGCCTTATTTAGGAACATTAGACGTTTTTTTTGATAAATACAAACGTAGAAGGATCGACGATTTCATTATTACCTCTGATAGGCTTTCACACGATATGTTGAAAGAAATAATATTATATGCAGATCAAAAAGCAATTAGAACCAAAGTTGTTCCAAATTTTCACAAATTATATCAAAATAGATTTGAGCTCCAAACATTTGCGGGGTACCCATTGATAGCAGTAAGGGGTGAACCTTTACAAGAATTACATTGGAGGTATTTAAAACGATTTTTTGATATTACATTTTCCATTATATTGTGTATAATTCTTTTTTCATGGCTATTTCCTATTATAGCATTATTAATAAAATTTGATTCTAAAGGACCCGTTTTTTTTAAGCAAGATAGGTGGGGGCAAAATGGAAGAAAATTTAAGTGCATAAAATTCAGATCTATGAAAATGGAAAGTAAAGACGTAACTGAAAATGGAAAATTTAATCAAGCGAAAGAAAATGATCCAAGGATAACAAAACTAGGAGCATTTCTAAGAAAATCAAGTATAGACGAACTTCCGCAATTTATAAACGTATTATTAAATAATATGTCAGTTGTGGGGCCAAGACCACATGCACATGAGCACAATTTAAGAACATTTAATGTTATAGATAAATACATGATTCGTCACTGGGTCAAACCAGGAATTACAGGTTGGGCTCAAGTGAATGGGTTTAGGGGAGAAACTAAAACTAATGACATGATGCAAAAAAGAGTAGATTTAGATATTTGGTATATTGAAAATTGGACATTTTGGTTAGATATCAAAATAGTTATAATAACAGTTTATAATGCCATAAAAGGAGAAGAAAACGCTTATTAAAAATATGTTTGTCAAAAATAAACGCCACCTAGCCATACTTCTTGATCCCGATAAAGCGGAGCCAAGTAATTTTCTTTTAGAAAAAGCACTTCCAGATTATTTCTTCATTGGAGGTAGTTTTGTAAGTATGCATCGTCAAAGCCAAATTTGTATCTCAATAAAAAAACAGTGTTCTGTACCCCTCGTACTTTTCCCCGCTGATCCATCACATCTTACAGAAAACGCTGATGCTCTTTTATTTTTATCATTGGTATCAGGTAGGAACCCTGAATATTTAATAGGAAAACACGTAATAGCGGCACCTATGTTAAGAAAATCAAAACTTAAAATACTTCCAACCGCCTATATGCTAATAGATGGTGGTGAGGCAACTTCTGCATCATACATAAGTAATTCAAACCCTATTCCTTATCAGAAATCAGATATTGCCTTGGCAACTGCTTTAGCAGCTCAAATGTTGGGCATGAAATATATATACCTCGACTGTGGAAGTGGTGCCCCCAAACACGTAAATCCAGAAATGATAAAGCTACTTAAAGATCACTTAGAAATTCCTATTATAGTAGGTGGTGGCATACGTACACCAGAAACATTATTTAATCTTTATGAAGCTGGTGCAGACGTTTGCGTAGTTGGAAATATTTTGGAAAAGAATCCCAGTTTGTATATGGATTTTATAGCTGCAAGTAAATAGTAAATGAAATTTCGAGTTAAGAACAAATCGAATTCAATACAATATTATACAATTTCTATATTAAGACTAATTTTGTCGAACTTTCACGACACAAAACTTTTAGTACATGTGATTTGTTAAACGATTAGCTGTCTTAACCACAATTATTTGTACACGATAATTAATTTATTTTTCCTGTATTGGGTAATTTTTGACTCAAATTGATTGGTAATTTACTTGTTTTTTAAGCCTATTCCGCCATGAATTCTTTCGAAATTATATATTTCTTCCGTATTCTCATTGCTTGTTTAAAATCTCCTAAATTTTCAAAATCAAATCTCTGACAAACAGCTACGCATTAGCGGTCCAATTTCCATAATTGAATAATAAGACTCAATATGAGCATTTTGTTCTGGTGTTGCAGGTTTGGTAAACTGCTGAATTACCCACTTTTTTCTTAAGTACTCTTGTACAACTTTTACTTCAATGTGAAAAGTCGCCACCGTGCGATACGTCGTCATTTCTGATTACAAATTTTTGAGGCTTAGGATAAGTATTAAAGACTTGTACGAATAGGTTAATTACACCTTCTGATTTAATTGAATTTACTATTTGTTGTCCTAATTGCCATCTTGAATATATGTCTAAAATCGTCAATACTTGTGTGATTTGACCCCCTATTAATCGTATCCCCCCAAGCAACCGCACTATTGGTTTGTATTGAAGTTTGAAGGGAGAAGTGTTTTGACCCGGCTTACTTTAATATCTAGGATATTGGGTAGTACTTTTTTAAACCATTGTGCTGAGTCGACATTGTGCCTTTTGCAATTTGCAAAGAAGGTGTAAATCATTGCTGATCTGCCAGTGGATTCATAACTCCCAGCAAAGAGATAATTCTTACGACCAATGGCGATGGGCCTGATGGCCTTATCGATCAGGTTATTGTTGATTTGAATATTCCCATCGCGTAGGTAATTGTACATTTTGTCCCATCGTTGGATGACGTAATTTAAGGCTTTGTCTTTGGTACTTTTGGGCAGCAACTTTTTATTTTCTTCTGCGAACCACTTACCTATTTCATTGAGAATGGGCAGGGATTTCTCCAAGCGTTTTTCCTTGATTCGTTCAGCCAAAAGGTATTCTTCTTTGAATTGTCTTTCTAATAAGTACAAAGCTAGCGTATAGAGCAAGGCTTTTTATACACTTTTCGAATCATTACTTTCAGCCTCCATAAACTTCCGGCGAATATGTGCCTAACACACACACGATGATATCTTTACGAGAAGCAATGGCAGTATAACCTGCGTAGCCATAGGTTTGAAGGTAGCCCTAAAAATCTTTTAGGCTTTGCCATACGTATTTACCTCCTCAGCTTGGTTGGTATTCAAAGAGGACTTGGTGGTCTATCCGCAAATGATAGACCCAATAATAACCCAGGTGTGTTTTTCCCTTAAGTGTGGGATCTTCAATTTTCAGCATGGTTTCATCGATATGAAAGTAATGGCTCTGTTTGAGAAGTGAGGCTTGATAATCGAACAGGATTTAAAATCGTTCCATACAAGTTTTCACGTAAACATCTAGAGTAACTTCCAGTGTAAAGATGCCACTTCTTGCAAAACGCTGAAGGATACGGTATAATGGCAGGTGGACGATGTATTTGATTAGTATTTGAATCAATAATGTATCTGAAGGAATTCCCTAGTAAATGATTCGATTCGGAAGTTTAGCAATCATGATGCTGCATTCACTTGATTCCGGTGCGTATTTTTTGAGGATGATGCGATGAAGGAAAAACTTTTCTGGTTGGTAGCCCAACTCTTCGCACACTTTGTCACCGAAGAATTTCATTTCACTTAAATCTCCTTCTAGCTCCAAAGTAATCTTTACCACTTCAAAGTTTTCAGCCAATTTGGTTCTTCCAGGCTGTGCCTTTTTCTCCTTCGTATTGGTAATTTTTATTTGCTCTACCGTCTTTTCTTCATACTCTTCTCGTTTTTATTCATGAATGAGTTCGAAAAGATTGAACTGATTCTCACCATTCAAAAAGCGTTCTTTCTTTTGCCTTTAAACCATACTTTGTAGTCGCTAAATCAAAGATTTTAGTTGAGTTATCTCTACTTCTTGCTTGGAAAACTCTGCTTCTTGTTTGATAAGAATTGCATCTTTTTCTGAAAGAATTGCCATGTTTTCCGATATGGCCATCTCCTGCTTTTCTACAAGCTTTTTTTGCTTAATATTCTCTTCTAAAATTGCTTGTTAATCCTTTTCAGAAAGCACTTTTTTTGCTGTTTTTTAAGTAAATAAAAAAACAAAAAAGGTCCCATTTGACTATAAAAAAGAACACTTTAATTAGGCATTTTTCAAAGGAAATCTTCGGTGTTTTTTGATACCGAAATATTGGAATCCTTCCATCCTCTTGAACAACATAGGCCAACTCAACTGCCCTTCCATTTCCGTATTTTTTAGTAGATTAAACTTTCCTGATTCAAGGCGTTTCTGGTAAAGCATAAGTCCGCAAGATTCCTAATAAAGAAGCTTCATCTGAGTCTTGGGATGATTAATAAACACAGAACCGACTGTAAGGCTGCGACCAAGTTCATTACTGACCAAATCCAGCCAAACCATCAAAACCTTTTCGCATGTCGCAAGCTCATTTGGATAGAAAACACCTATGCTCATACCCAAGACTAAACATCAAGTAAAGCTTTGATATCAGTAACTTTACAACCAGCTCCAAGTCGTATTCGAACGCCGTTTGGATAAACTATTTCAATAGGCGAATCTGTCTGACTTTTGACTTCAATAAATCCTGATTGCTTTCCCTGAAATTGTCCTTGTTTTTGTTTCCAGTAGAGAATTATATGTGTTCGATGTCCGTGCTCACGACAATAGTCCGCAATACTCTGCCCACTCCGTTTTAAATCCTTTAATATTTGCTTCCAATTTTCCATAATATTGATTTAAAGACAAAGCTCTGGCAGGTTTAGTTACTATACAAGATGGGGTTGGTCGGGGGGAAACAATTTACTTCCGGCATTAGCAAGAAATTCTTTCTTCCAATCAGTAATCTGGGTGGTAAAAATATCATGCTTTACGGCCAGGTCTGACAAAGTCATTTTCTCCTCGATGGCTTCTAGTGCAACATTCGCTTTAAAGTTGCCATCAAAATTTCTTCGTTTGTTTTGCTTGCTCATATTCCTAAATTTAAAAGGTGATTTCAATTATTGTACCTGTCTAAATTTTGGGGCCCATTATAGTCATGCCTGATTCACAAAAAAAAAACGGGGACAAAGTCTCCGTTTTTTTTGCTTTCCCCATAAATAATACATCTCTGTATTTACTCTTTTTACTTAACCAAAAGAGATCTTAAATATCTTCAGTTTTACCTATTATTCTCGCTTTGATTTTAAAGTAGACTTTTAGTTTAACTTTAAAGTTTACTGGAGACTCATTGGTACTACCAATATAATTTATGATAACTGTATTGGGTGCAACTAACTTAAAACTTTCGATATTAGCTGTGAGGCACTGGCTTCAAATGGCAGGTCCATTTCAACATTTTGTTTCTCTTTTATATTTAAATTTGAAAATGACCCAAAATTTACACTATTATTACCTTGGCTATTTGTTACATTAAAATTGGCATTTGCAATTTGAGTATCTTTTCCAGCGAAGTCCGTAATTGTATACGTGAGTCGAGTCACTTCAATGCTGTTAATTTTATTAATATTTTTTTCAAAATCATCATTTGATGTAGGATCCATTGTCTTAAAACCTGAATAAACAAAACCAGTTTTATTTAAATCAAAAATAACTTCATTAGACATGTCAAATGTCAAAGTAGGGAGGTTTTGACACCCAAACAATATGGAAACTAATCCGAAGGTAAATATTTTTTTCATAGCTTAAATTTTAATACAATATAGTAATTAACCTTGTAAAAATCCAAGTAGATTAGTTTTTTTTTATTAGACGGCTTTAATAAAAAAAACTTATATGTAACTGAGAAAAAAGGAAATAAGGCAGCAAAAAACAAAAAAGTATGTGAGTCAGAGCCGAAAACAATCTTGTTTTTTTACAATTAACGTATTCTACGGTCTAGCCAAAATTGAAAACTAAAACTAGAGGTTAAGTAACTATCCATAAATGAAACAACTCCCTTTGTCCCTCTGCTACCTTTGACTGGAATACTCGATTTATTTTCAGTTAAAATTTCAGTTCTTGAATTTAAATTTAGAGCTTCAGTTTCCTCATTAGATCGATTATGCAATTGATATGCTAAATCAGAATTAAAACTATTTCGACTTAAATATGGCTCGTCAGAGACATCATCTAAATAATCTGTTGAAGTAATTCGGAAATTTAAATCAAATTTAAAATCAATATTGTGTGATAGCTTCTTTCTAAAGCCAATTGCTAAAGGTAAAACTGGCATTATAGGAAAATATTTTTTGCCAGCAACACCTAATTTAGATAGACTAACCCATTCTTGATTTATATCATTCCCATTGTTTACTGGTGTTTTTGCTTTTGGAGAATGATATATTAAACCAACACCAATTGATAGATAAGGAATGAAATTTGGCCTTTCTCTGTTGTAGAGATCATAATATGGAGATAGCATTAAATTTTGTAAAAATGAAGCCTCAATTATATTATTTTTAAAATGTAAGTTTCGAACAAGGTTCTGCTGATTTTTACCATAAGAAAAATCATCCCCTCTTAATTGAATAAAAGAAAGCCTGTAAGAGTGAGACCAACGTTCCACTATATCTTGTCCAAACTCAATCTGGATATTCCTATCTAATGTTTTAGCAATTCCTCTCAAAGGACTTCTATAAGGAGAAAGGTCACCAAAATAGGCGGAAGACCCACCTCCAATTGAGAAATAAGTTCTTTGAGGAAACCGAAATTGTGAATAAGCGGAAGTAGAAATTATCAAAAAAAAAGATATCCGAAATAATGTATTCAATATTTTTAGATTTTAATTATAATAAATACGCAGCAAACACAGTGTTTTCACTTTATTAAAGTTGGGAGTTCTTCCAATAAAAACGTTTTAATTTATCCATTATTTTCTTTTGAGAAGCCATATTACTTAAAAACTCCAAATGCTTGGTATGGTGCATATCCGTGCCCAAATAATTTACTAGACCGGCCGCAATTAGCCCCCAGCCCATCTCTTCGGAAGCCTTGCCATAATATCCTCCTAACGAGTTGATGTTGCATTGCATTTCGCAGCCCATGTCTTTTAACTTTTGGAAAGTCTTAAGACTTTTACTCAAGTACAAATAACGCTCAGGGTGGGCCAAAATAGGCGTGTAACCCAAGGTTACCAAATCAAAAACGATTTGTTCTAGGCGTGGATTGTAACCTACAAAAGAAATTTCTACTAAAATATGCTTAGAAGGAAACGGAATTAATGCTGCATTTGCTACTAATTTCTCAAAGGCTTCATCTACAAAATATTCGGCAGACAAAAAAGTTTCTACTTTGCTTTGCGTAGCAAGTGCCGAACTCATTTCATCAAAAGGCTTTCGGAGTGTTTTTTCAGAATTTTTATAAAAAGTTTCGTAGATGTGTGGTGTGATAATGAGCTTTTTGAAACCCAAATGCTCCAAACCGGCTATTAACTTCAAAGAAGTTTCTATACTGTCGCTGCCGTCATCAACGCCAGGCACCAAATGAGCGTGCATGTCAGTTCCTAAAAACGCAAATGCATTTTCGGTTGGATTCTTTTTAGAAAAAAAACTAAACATACACGCTCTCTTTTATTTTAATTTATTTACCCAAAACCTCAAGGGCTTGGTTTATTCTTTTTATGGTTGAGGCTTGGCCTAAAATCTCCATAACCAACATCAAGTCAGGGCCTTTGCCATCACCTGTTACGGCTAGTCGCAAGGCTTGCATTACTTTACCTGGCTTTATTTCGGCTGCTTCTAAAGCTGCAAAGATAGCATCGTGAATGGCGGCACTTTCAAAATCCGCTGATGACATCTTACCCAAAGCATCTGCTACTAAAGGCATCGCTTTTTTAGCCAAATCATCCCATTTTTTTGTGGCAACCTCTTCGTCGTACACACTTGGCTCTTCAAACAAATACGGTACTTCAGACACCAATTCGCTTACAAAAGTTACACGCTCTTTCATCAACTTAGCAACTTTCACGCCATCAAATCCAGTAGGCAATTTATCTGCGATTAAAGCAGCTAAAGTTTCGTCATTTTTGGCTCTTAAATAACTCTGATTAAACCATTTGGCCTTATTTACATCAAATCTCGCTCCTGCTTTATGTATGCTTTCCAATGAAAAAGCCGCCGAAAGCTCGTCGATAGACATTATCTCTTGCTCTGTGCCTGGGTTCCAGCCCAAAAGTGCCAAAAAGTTAAGCACCGCTTCAGGGAAATAACCATCTTCTCTAAATCCTCTTGAAATCTCGGCTGTAGCCGGATCTTTCCATTCTAAAGGAAATACCGGAAAATCACCCAATAAGCCATCTCGCTTACTTAGTTTTCCGTTTCCTTCTGGCTTAAGCAATAAGGGCAAATGAGCAAACTGTGGGGCTTCCCACCCAAACGCTCTATAAAGTAAAATATGTAGCGGAGCAGACGGCAACCACTCTTCCCCACGAATCACATGCGTAATTTCCATCAAATGATCATCCACGATATTGGCCAAGTGATAAGTGGGCATTCCGTCTGATTTCATCAAAACCTTGTCGTCAATGGTAGATGCATGTACCGCCACCCAGTCTCTCACAAGGTCTTTGAATCTTATTTCTTCTTTCAAAGGCACTTTTAAGCGAATCACGTGAGGCTCACCTGAAGCTAATTTTTGAGCTACTTCTTCTTCCGAAAGTGTTAGTGAGTTTTTCATTTGCATACGTGTAACCGCATTGTATGAAATGTTGTCTACTTTGGCTTCTTCCAAAGTTTTTCTCAATAAATCTAACTCTTCTGCAGTATCAAACGCATAATATGCTTTGCCCGAATCAATCAATTGCTGGGCATATTTTTTGTATATCTCTTTTCTTTCTGATTGCTTGTATGGAGCAAAAGGTCCTCCTTCAAGCACACCTTCGTCAATCTTTATTCCAACCCAATCCAAAGCCTCACGGATATAATCTTCAGCACCTGCCACATAGCGTGTCTGGTCTGTATCTTCGATACGTAGCAACATTTTGCCACCCATTTTTTTTGCAAAAAGGTAGTTGTATAGGGCGGTTCTAACGCCACCAATATGTAAAGGTCCGGTTGGACTAGGAGCAAATCTTACTCTAACGCTCATATAAATATTTGTATTTTTAAAAGGGATGCAAAATTAGCAAAATTGCCTTAGAAAGGAAACTTACGGCCCTTTAAGTGTCTGTTAGTTTTTAGATATTATCAAAAAAAGCGAACTACCAAATGGAAAATTGGATGAAAGCCTACTTTCAAATTTTACCAATCGATAAAAAAATGAATTTAAAAACGGAGAAGGCAAGGAAACATCTGATTTGATTTCAGCTAAGTTCACCTTCCCAAATCGCAATTGAAGCCTTTGGACAAAACGCACCAAGAAAATCAAGGGCGAAATGAAAAAAGACCAATAGGTAGCTTTGACTATTTTTTGGGCACCTAAATATTTTTTAAAATCAGCGAGTACAAACCTCTTTTTGCTTCCTACAGCAATATCGTGCGTACCTCTGAATGCCTCAAAAGCATTGTTATTGCTAATGAACTTCCCGTTAGGTTTTAGTAAACTTAAAATATCTAGTAATGCCTTTTTAATTTCCTCAACCTCAAATTGATACAACACGTCATTGCAAATAACGACATCAAAACTACCCGTTTCAAACATACCCTTAAGCTCTAAAATAGAGGCTTGACTAACATGTAGCCCTCTGCTTTTAGAAAACTCAACTGCCGCATCATTAAAGTCAAAGCCTTGTATTTGCTTATACCCTTTGGCAGCTAAAAACGAAAGCATGCCACCCGTTCCGCAACCTGCATCCAATATTTTGATATCAGTTTTTTCACCAAATTCAGCTTTAATGGCCTCATAAACGCGTTCGTGCAGTATTTTGTACCACCAAAGCTGCTCTTCCACCTGATACATCGCTTCGTATTCTGCCCTGTTTATCAGCATAGATTAGTGTGTCGCTTCGTTTTCTACCACTTTAATTTCGGGTCTGTGATACACTGTAGAGTTGGCAGGTACTGACTTGGTCAACCAAACGTTACCCCCTATTATACTATTGGTACCAATCGTAGTTTCACCACCTAAAATCGTCGCTCCCGAATAAATCACCACGTTGTCTTCTACCGTTGGATGTCTTTTGGTATTGGCTAAATCTTTGTCAACACTCAAGGCTCCCAAAGTAACACCTTGATAAATTTTTACATTTTTACCGATGTGACAAGTCTCCCCTATTACCACTCCTGTTCCATGGTCGATGAAGAAATACTCGTCAATTTTGGCCCCGGGATGAATGTCGATTCCTGTCCTTGAGTGTGCAAATTCGGTTAAAATTCTCGGAATCAAATTGATTTCTAATTGATGCAACATATGGGCCACTCTGTAAAATGAAATGGCATAAAAACCCGGATAGGCTCTGATGATTTCAAACTCAGACTTGGCTGCGGGGTCACCTTTCATGATGGCTTCCACGTCTGTGTTTAGTATTCGAAACAATTCCGGTATGGCTTCCGTAAATGACTTTGTCTTTTGCTCCAAATCACAATCTTTGCAGCGATCGGTAGCGTTTAATATAAACTTCAGCTCGTTTCCTAAGTTCCAAAACTCCCCTTCTATCTCGTCAACACTTCTAAAAAAATCTTTGGCTTGCTCAGGAAACAATAAGCGAATAAGCTTTATTGCCCAATCTGCAATCTCTTTGGTCTGCGGAACAGCTTCTGTATTTTGATGTTTTAAAAATATATGCTCCAAAAATTTCTTATCCATTTCTATATATATGTTTTATAAAATTCTTTTTTTTTGTTAAAATAATAAACCAAAATAAGGCTTTATGGTTCACGTAAGCCTTCTTTGAATGAGTTTCTCTATCAGTTCAAAAAATAAATCAGGCTTTAGCGTTCGCCAATTTTCCATTTGTAAAGTACCCCCATAGTTTAAATAATAGTCTAAACGATACTTGGTGAGCTCTTCCATTATAAAAGCACGAAGATTTACTGCCGCTATCCATCCGTCTTCTACATCTTCAAACCACTCTTCGTAATAATCGGTTTCTCCTCCGTGAAACTGGAAAATATTATCACCCAAAAGTATGAAATATTTTATTCCATTTTTGATTAAATGATCTATTACGTACCTTTTAAAATACATAATGTCGTTATGGAGGGTGTCATTCCATTCGCCAAAAAGCTCTATGACCGCATATTTTTTTTGATAATTTATCATCAAAATTTTTAAATACAAGGTCTCAGAGCCTATCTCGTCCCAATTTGGGTCTATGTAATACCCATAAACAGTATTGGTATAAACGCTACCAATCTCTTTATCAAAAAACGGATTTTTGGGGTCTTTGTACCCCTCATAATATCGCTGCCAATTATAAAACGGTTCTATATCGTGCATTTTTTGTATGTCCGTAAAGTATCTTAATTTTTTGTGCTTATTTTTGAATCAGAAAAAGAAACGATGCAAAATATTCAGTACAAATATAAACCCGAAAACCTTAGGGAATCGGACCCGACGAAATTTAAAGTTGAAAATCTCAAAAATGAGGAGATGCTTCTCAACTTGGGACCGCAGCACCCGTCTACCCACGGCGTATTGCGTTTGGAAGTTATTTCGGATGGAGAGCTTATCAAAGACCTGGTTCCTCACCTGGGATATTTGCACAGATGCTTTGAAAAGCACGCCGAAAATCTCCCTTTCAATCAAATTATACCTTTCGTTGATCGCCTTGATTACGTAGCCTCTATGAACAATGAGCATGCTTATGTGATGGGCGTAGAGAAAATGCTCGGTATAGAAAATACCCTTCCAAAGCGTATAGAATATATTCGTGTGTTGGTAGCAGAACTTAATCGAATTGCCTCTCATTTTATTGCAATTGGCACTTACGCTCTTGACATTGGAGCTTCTACACCTTTTCTTTGGCTTAACCGCGACCGCGAAACTATTTTGCGTATGCTGGAATGGGTTTCAGGGGCTCGTATGCTTTATAACTATATTTGGATAGGTGGCCTATTTTATGATTTACCTATTGGTTTTGAAGAAAAATGCGGGGAGTTTGTGGCCTACCTCAAACCCAAATTGGTGGAACTGCAGCAGATTGTAATTGACAACCACATTTTTATCCAAAGAACGGCAAACGTCGGGGTATTAAATCTAGACTTAGCCATAAACTACGGATGCACAGGCCCTGTTTTGAGAGGTTCGGGATTAAAACATGACTTAAGAAGAGTAGATGGATATTCGGTTTATCCCGAGTTGGATTTTGATATTCCGGTAGGACAAGGAACTGTAGGAAAAGTGGGCGACTGCTGGGATCGGAACAATGTGCGGGTGCAGGAGTGCTGGGAATCGCTAAAGATTATTGAGCAATGCCTCGAAAAACTCAACAAAGACCACAAACGCACACGAGACTTTGACCCTCAGGTATTTGTACCTAAAAAAATACGCCCACAAAAAATGGATTTTTATGCGAGAGCTGAAAATTCAAAAGGTGAGCTGGGATTCTTTTTCAGAACCGACGGTAGGTCAGATATTCCGGTACGATTAAAGTGTAGGGCATGTTCGTTTCACAACCTTTCGGTGCTTCCTGAGCTCTCGCGAGGAATGATGCTTGCAGATTTGATAGCCATTATAGGTTCATTGGATTTTGTAATGGGCGAAGTAGACCGATAATCAAAATTCCCAAACACTTGGGTTTTGGTTGCGGCGAATGTGTCTTCTCATTTCCATCCAAAAGGCCATGATCATGTAGATTAAAACTGGTGAACCTAAGGTAAAAAATGAGGCATAAATGAAGTATTTACGCACGCTTCCAGTAGAAAAATTGAGTTTCTCTCCTAGTCTTGAGCAAACACCAAACATATTGCTTTCGAGTAAATATTTGAACTTATTCATAGAATTTGGATTTATTTCTGGGGTGATAAAGTTTTCAAAAATCGTAAATAAAGATTTAAAATGAAAGTTTTAATGTTAAAAAACTATTAAACGGTCTTTATATCAAGGCATTAAGGCTTAATACGCTCAAAATAGTGTAATTGTTTAAAACTTTTTAAATTATTTATTCCTAAATCACTGAGTTTTGGGGATCACCACCTAGCTTATACGGGTAATCAGTTGTAAAATGTAGGCCTCGCGATTCTTTCCTCATTTTGGCACATTTGATAACCATTTCGGCACAAAGGATTAGATTTCTAAGCTCACAAAGTTTTACCGAAATTTTAGTTTTTCTGTAAAAAGCTTCTGTTTCTTCTTTAAGCATATTTAGCCTAGTTTCTGCTCTTTCAAGCCTAAAGTCAGACCTAACGATACCTACATAATCTGACATCATGCGTTGCAGCTCACGGGTATTGTGGGTTACCAAAACCTCTTCGTTTGATTGTACAGCACCAAACTCATTCCAACTTGGCACATCGTCTTTAAAATGCACATCTGAAATAGCCTCTAAAGCGATTTGTGAAATACGATTTCCGAAAACAGCTGCCTCCAGCAAAGAATTAGAAGCCAAACGGTTAGCTCCATGTAAACCCGTAGATGAACACTCGCCACATGCAAATAAATTACTTATGGAAGTACGTCCATACGCATCTACCAAAACACCGCCACACAGGTAATGTGCCGCAGGAGTCACAGGTATTTGGTCTTTTGTGATATCTAAACCTACGGTTAAGCACTTTTCATAAATATTAGGGAAATGCTCCAATATCAATTCTTTGGGTTTGTGGGTAATGTCTAAGTAAACAAACTCCTCCCCGGTCTTTTTCATTTCAGCATCTATGGAGCGGGCCACTATGTCTCTTGGAGCCAAAGAGCCGCGTTCGTCGTAATCGTACATAAACTCTTTGCCTGACTTGTTTCTTAACACACCGCCTTCGCCTCTAACGGCTTCGGTAATCAAAAAACTAGGAAAAGAACCTGGGTTATATAGAGAGGTAGGGTGAAACTGCATCATTTCCATATCTCTAATTTTGCCTTTGGCACGATAAACCATCGCGATGCCGTCTCCGGTGGCGATAACCGGATTGGTAGTGGCTGCATAAATATGCCCTGCTCCTCCTGTGGCCATCAAGGTCAGTTTAGAAAGAATAGTTTCCACTTGACCAGAATTGATATTTAAGGCATAAATACCGTAACATTCTACAGGTTGCTCAGCAGGATCCACGTTTTTACCCAAATGGTGCTGTGTAATTATTTCTATTGCAAAATAATGCGTCAATATTTCAATGTTAGGATTGGCATGTACCTGCTCAAGCAAGGCTCGCTCAATTTCCCAACCTGTTATGTCCTTATAATGTAATATACGTTTGGCTGAGTGCCCTCCCTCACGAGTGAGGTTATATTCGCCTGAATCTTCTTTATCAAAATTGGTACCGTAATCTATCAATTCTTGAATTCGAGCAGGGCCTTCTTTAACTACTATCTCTACTATTTCTTTGTCGCACAGGCCGTCTCCGGCTATCATGGTGTCAGAAATATGTTTTTCGAAACTATCGGTTTCAGGGTCAAAAACTCCCGCAATACCGCCCTGAGCATACTTGGTGTTGGTTTCGTCGGCGTTAACTTTAGTTAGTATAAGCACTTTGCCTTTTTCTGCTGCTTTAAGTGCGAAACTTAAACCCGCGATGCCCGAACCTATCACCAAAAAATCTGCTTCTCTCATTTCTATATTATAATATTCTTAATTCTCTCTAAAAAAACTACACTAAACCCTCTCTAAGTAAGTCATGCAAATGAACAAATCCAAACACTTTCCCATTTTCGGCAACAATTAGCTGAGATATACTTAACTCTTGCATATGTAAGAGTGCATTTACGGCATATTCATCAGGAGCGATAGATTTTGGATTTCTAGACATAATAGTTTCGGCGGTCAAACTCGTAAAGTCACTGCTTGAAGTCAGCATCCTTCTTAGGTCACCGTCTGTTACTATTCCAATCAACTCATTTGTGGCATTTACAACAGCCGTGGCCCCAAGTCGCTTGGTTGTCATTTCCAAAATCACCTCTTGTATACTCGCCGAGTCTTTAACGACTGGGCAGGCATTATTTGGATAAATGTCTGCTACTTTTAAATATAATTTTTTACCCAAACTTCCGCCCGGGTGATATTTGGCGAAGTCTTTTTTGGTGAACTCCCTTGCTTCAAGTAAACAAACCGCTACTGCATCGCCCAAAGCCAATGCTGCAGTGGTGGAAGTAGTAGGAGCTAGATTAAGTAGGCAGGCTTCTTTGTCTACATGGGCATTTAAAACGAAGTCGCTATTGATAGCCAAATAAGACTCTAGGTTAGAAACCAATGCTATTATTTTGGTTCCCAAGCGTTTGATCATAGGTAGCACTACCTTGATTTCGGGTGTGTCGCCACTTTTTGAAAGAAACATGATGATGTCTTGATCGTCTATGATACCGAGGTCGCCATGAAGGGCATCGGTGGCATGCATAAACACGGCCTTTTGGCCTGTGGAGTTAAAAGTTGCAACTATTTTTTGAGCAATAATGGCACTTTTACCTATTCCTGTGATCACAACCTTGCCTCTACAGGCCAATATTTCGTGGATAATGGCCTCAAATTTATCGTCAATTGTATTTATCAAAGATTTAATAGCCTCAGTCTCATCAACTAAGACTTTTTTGGCTATATCAATAATATTTTTATCTAATTTCGTCCGCACTGTAAAAAAGGGGTGTTTTTTTTACGCAAAGATAAGCCTTTACGCCCATTTTACTAAAGATTTTTTTTTAGGATAATTTAAGTACAACAAAACAAAATTTGTATATTGGCTATAGAATTAATTCACCACGTTTTTATTGAACGTGCTTTTTTTTAACGCCAATACGTGATTTAGCTATGATTGATGAATCAATAGATTTCGAATTAAAAAAGAACCTAAAAGAGATTTTTGGGTTTGACAATTTTAGGGGAGAGCAAGAAAAGATTATCAAAAGTATTGTTTCAGGAAAGAATACTTTTGTGATTATGCCAACAGGTGCAGGTAAGTCATTGTGTTATCAATTACCGGCCACAGTATTAGAAGGAACTGCAATCGTGATATCACCTTTGATAGCCCTAATGAAAAACCAGGTAGACCAATTGAAAGCATTTGGAATAAATGCCCAATTTCTTAATTCTACCCTAAATAAGTCTGAAATGAATCGCGTCAAAAATGACGTGATAGCAGGAAACTGCAAATTGTTATATATAGCTCCTGAGTCGCTTACCAAAGAAGACAATCTTGTTTTCCTAAAAAAAGCAACCCTTAGTTTTGTAGCTGTAGACGAAGCTCACTGTATATCAGAATGGGGGCACGATTTTAGGCCTGAATATCGTAAAATCAAAGAAATAATAGAGAATATCAATCCTGATCTTCCTATTATTGCCTTAACGGCCACTGCCACTCCAAAGGTGCAGATAGATATTCAGAAAAGTCTAAATATGGACGATTCACATATTTTCAAGACTTCGTTTAACAGAACTAACCTTTATTACGAAGTTCGTCCGAAACAAAACGCCAAAAAGCAATTAATCAAGTTTTTGACCCAACACAAAGGCAAGTCAGGAATAGTGTATTGTTTGAGCCGTAAAAAAGTGGAGGAAATAGCCGAGCTTTTGGTTGTTAATGGATTTAAGGCATTGCCTTACCATGCAGGTTTGGATTCAGACGTGAGAATGAAAAACCAAGATGCATTTTTAAAAGAAGATTGCGACATTGTGGTAGCTACCATAGCTTTTGGTATGGGTATCGACAAACCCGATGTTAGGTTTGTGGTGCATTATGATGCTCCAAAGTCGCTTGAAGGTTACTACCAAGAAACTGGTAGAGGTGGAAGAGACGGACTTGATGGCTCATGTTTGATGTTTTATGCATTGGACGACATCACAAAACTTGAGAAGTTTAACAAAGACAAAAACGTAACCGAGAGAGATAACGCCAAAGCATTACTAATGGAAATGGTGGCTTATTCGTCTTTGGGTGTATGTAGAAGACGTCAATTGTTGAGCTATTTTGGTGAGCAAATGGAAAAAAATTGCGGTTTCTGTGATAACTGCAATAAACCTACCAAGACATTTAAAGGAGAAGAAGAGGTTGTTTTGGTTTTAGATACCATCAAAAAAACAGAACAACGATTCTCAGCAAATCATATAGCAGATATTTTAACAGCCAACACCAAAGACAACCCGGCAATAGTAAGCTATGGCCACGACAAATTGGATTCGTTTGGTAAAGGGCTGAAATACTTCAACTTATCAGATAAGTTTGAAGAAGAGGAAGAGGAAGACGAAGATGCGATTGTAGTAAACAAAAAACCTAAAGCAGATATAAATGCCGATGGTAAAATCACTGCCGCAGATAAGTGGGTTTCTATCATCAGACAGCTTCTTGTATTTGGATATCTGAAAAAAGACATAGAAAGCTACGGAATTGTAAAACTTACTGAAAAAGCAGAGAAGTTTTTACAAGACCCTTACACGATCACCTTCCAAGAAGACCACGACCTAAACGAAACCGAAGGTAGTGGCGAAGACGAACTGCAACAAAGTAGCGGACCTACAAGCAGCGGCGGTGCTTCTGACCAAGCCTTGTTAGAATTACTAAAGGCTCTACGTAAAAAAATAGCCAAAGAGAAAAATGTACCGCCTTATGTGGTATTCCAAGATCCATCTTTGGAAGAAATGGCCACCACCTACCCTACTACTGAACTTGAACTATCGCAGGTAAATGGTGTAGGAATGGGTAAAGTAGTGAAGTTTGGCAAGCCGTTTTTGACTTTAATCAATAAATACATCGACGATAATGATATAGAAACTTCTGCTGACTTAATGGTAAAAACTACCGTAAACAAGTCTAAGAAGAAGATTTTCATTATTCAGCAGATTGACCGAAAGATTGATTTAGAAGAAATAGCAGAAGCCAAAGAAATGGCAGCTGACGAGATTATTTCTGAGATAGAAAGCATCTGTTTTTCGGGAACAAAACTAAACTTAGATTATTATATAAATCAGGTAATAGATAAAGAAAAACAAAAAGATATCTATGAGTACTTTATGACATCGTCATCTGACGATATTAAGGCCGCTTTAGTAGAATTTGAAGATTATGATGATGAAGTAACCGAAGAGGAGCTTCGATTGATGCGGATCAAGTTTATATCGGAGATGGCCAACTAACAATAAAAAGGCCTTAACTGAAAATAGTCGACTTCATAGAAGTCGACTATTTTTTTTACTGTCAAACGGTTAACTTTTATTTTTAAAGAAAACATAGCTTAAACCTATCATTGAGGCCATTTTTTTAAACATTTTGAAAAACACCCCCATTTCATTAACTGGGTCGCCTGCCAGCGGGGCCTCCATTTTTTTTCGAAAAAAAACGGAGCAAAAAAACTGTACCCTGCAAACTCGCACAATTAAAATTCTTGTTATTAATGTTCTAATAAAATATATCTCCCAAAAGAATTTTAACAGTGCTCAAACAGTGCAGGGCGATGTAAAGATTTATTTTCTATTTTTTTACCCGTTTGACAGTATATTTTTTTTATCTTTGAATTAAATAAATTTCAGGTTTTTGAATAAAACCCTGAGCACAACACTCTGAAAATCTTACACTTATACTAAATTAATTATTATATCTTCTCTTGAGCAAATCAAAGAATTCTTCTGACTCAGGGCTTTTCAAATCCCACTTATATTGACTCATATATTTCTTAATCATTTGATCTTTAGCTTCTCCAAATGTTTGACAAGTTTCTAGTTCTTCAATGGCCTGGTCAAACTCTGAGCTTTTAGAACCAAAAAGATTGTTTATAAATAAGAATCGCTGATTAAGTGAAATATTCCCTTTGATTGACTCTATTTTGCGTTTCGCATGAAAGTCTGAAAGCGAGGTTGTCTCTCCATTTTTACGATTGTGAACATCGTTAAGCGTTTCATTCAAAAATTTGTTTTCTACTTTAGGTTCTGCCACCTCCACTTTTATTGATTCTGTGATAGTCTCTGCAAATGCAATTTGATCTTTTTTCTCTTCCACAAAAACATCTTCCGAGACCAACTTAACAGGCTCGGGTTTAATTTCTTCTACTATCGGATCAACTACTACCTCCTCTAATTTGGGAGCTACAAAGGCAAGATTTCTCTCTATTTTTGGCTGAGGCTCATTTTCGGCATGTGTATTTATTGAATCAAAAAATGATTTGCCTTTTTCCTCTACCTGATTGCCATTTAAGGCAACTATTTCCATGATATCTTTAATATTTTTAGAAAAATCTTCTTTTTTGTCAGACGTCAGAAGATCGTTTATCCAGTCTATGGCTTCATTAACATACACAAAAGTAGTTCCATTTAATCTATTTGACAGTTCGATTAACACCCAACTGTAGTCTTTAAAAAACTTTCCGTTTTTGCTCAACCAACTTTGATCTAACTTAAAATTAGGCAAAGCACGTAGCTGCTCATTAAAAAAAGTTTTGGGGTCGTTATACAACTCTAAAGTAGATTTGGTTGCCTTTTGCAATATTGGCTTGAAATCGTCTTTTTTAACTAAAATATAACGAGAAAGTACATTCATAAAATCCTCTAATGCTTTTTTTGCCTCGGGTTCATTATAATCAAAAAATGGACTTTTAAGTTTATCTGTTTCTTTTTGCCATTCGGCGTATAGTTCACGAAGAATAAAAAGGTTTAATTGCTTTACTTCCGTAAGGTTAATAATCTCCGCTCCAGAGATGGCCTCTTTCGATATAAAAAACTCTTTGCAGATGACCTCCGCAAAATCATTTGCATTATTTTGAAAATCTGAAACGCTTCCGCTGTAACTCATTAGAATATTCTTTTATTTTTGTATTTTAATTGGCTAATACCTCTAACCCTATGCAACTTTTTTGCCATTTAAGTAACTAACGTAAAAATATTTAAAAAATGTTCATTGAACCAAAAAGACAGAAAGGAAAAGATACAAAAAATGGTTGGATAGAAGTAATTTCTGGTTCGATGTTCTCAGGAAAAACTGAAGAGTTAATAAGAAGACTAAAGCGAGCAAAGATAGCTAAACTAAATGTTGAGATTTTTAAACCACAAATAGATACCCGCTATGATGAAAACGACATCGTGTCTCACAATCAAAATGTGATTCGCTCTACGCCGGTAAATACATCAGAAGAGATATTGCTATATACAGGTGCTAGTGATGTAGTAGGAATAGACGAGGCTCAGTTTTTTGACATGGGAATAGTAGATGTTTGTAACAAGCTTGCTAATAGCGGAAAACGTGTGATAGTAGCAGGCCTTGATATGGACTCAAACGGTAAGCCATTTGGGGCAATGCCTCATCTGATGGCAATCTCAGAATATTTAACCAAAGTACATGCTATATGTGTTGACTGTGGCGATATCGCACATTTTTCACATAGAAAAGTAGAAAATGACAAATTGGTGATGCTGGGTGAAACTGATATTTACGAGGCTTTGTGTAGGAAGTGTTTTTATGAAAAAGCAAGTTCCTAGGAACTTGCTTTAATAAAAGAAATACTAACGAGAATATTAATTTTTATAATTTCTATCTTTTAATGATTCCGCAGCACTTTTAACGTTTGTTGATGTTTGTAAAGTGTTACTTTCAGTTTTTGTTTGCGGCATTTTATAGTTTCTCGCTTTCGTGGTTTTTGTTTTGAAAAAACCACTGCCAGATCCGCTTGGATTTCTTTTACTTAATGAAACCTTATAGTTCCTGTTGTTTTTTAAAGGATTTTTATCCTCAACTTCGACCTCTCCTATCATTCCTAGGGCAAAAATCGACGATAATAAAATTTTCATGATTTTGTTGTTTTAATTTTTAAAAAATATTTGTGTTTAAAATTGGACTTGCTCAGTACAAGCTGCTGTCTTCTGACTGATATTCGTCTGAATTTTCGTTTTGCTTATATTTAAACAAAGCCTTGTAAGTTGGCAACATGTATATCATTTGCTCAAGTTTACGCTGCACAGGAGTGTAGAGTGCGTAGTTTTTTTCTGCCAAAAACTTAAACATCGACACCAAGTACTGGAAAGTGTCTACGTTTGATGCGAAATCATAAAATCTAAAGTGCATGAAACGTTGCTCTTCGTCTTGGTTGTTATAAAAAACCAAGTTGAAATCCATGCCCGTAAAATTTGTAGCTATGAATGTCTCTCCTAAGTTTTTAGGGAAAAGATTATTATCTATTAAGAAGTCTACTACTTCTACTTCGTTTGTATTTAAATATAAGTTGCCTCCTATGTGTTCTGCTGAGTTCATATTTTTAGTTCGTTTTTTGTTGTTCTCTTATTGTTGATGCAACAAAGCAATACAAGTTTTTTTAAACCACAAAATACCCACTTGGAGCATCTCAAGTTCGTTTTTTATGATTTTTAGGTTAAAAAATGTTATTTTTCTGAAATTAAACCTCAAAAAAGTACTCCTTTAATAAAAAAAATATAAAAACAAACAAAAGTCTGTTTAAGAGTGAAGAAGTTCTTCAGAAAAAAATATTTTACCTTTTCTATAAATATTTTCAAAATTTAATTTTGTTTTAATAAATATCCTCCTTTTATGCTAAAAGCATGATATAGCTAAATCTTCCTTCAATGAGTTATAGTTATTATTAAAATTATACTATTCGTCTAGTAATCAATGTCTAATAAATATCGCATTATTACCTTTTGGTGAAAAATATAAACTGTAGGCAACGTTTGGTGCTAAAAGCGAGTATTATATAGTATTAACCAAAACAAGTACAATGAATATTAAGACCTATGCGATGGTTTTTGGATTGCTACTAACAGGAGCCGTTACAAAAGCACAAGAAACCAAGACTTTATTTGATAACTGGAAACCTATGAAGAAAGTAAAAACCGTGGGTATATACATTGCTCCAGAAATGGGTGCAGGGCAAATAAACGGAGAGTTTAGGCCAATGCCGGGCGTGTCTGCTATGGCGATATTGAATAAGCGGTGGTCTGCAGGAGTAACAACCTACGGAGTTATGGGACACGATGGCAACAACTCAAATGCAGTTTTTGGTGGTTTAAAATTAGAATATACCGTAATGCCAAATAGGTTATTGCACGTCTCGTTTCCGTTGGTGCTGGGTATGGCTAGCAGTTTTGACCGTTCTATGGACCAAAGAAACCAAAACTTTGGCTTTGACCCAAGAAACATACAAGGCGGCCGCAATTTTAACCATAATCAACAAGTTGGCTTCAATAACAATCAAAGAGGGGATTATAATCAAAATGCATATATGTTGATTCAGCCAGGCTTACAGACAGAGCTTAACTTGTTTAAATATGGAAAAGTGTTTGTAGGTGCCAACTATAGGTTTGCTATGGGCGAAGGCCACGGCGACAACCAAACCTCAACCTTAAGTGCAAGTCAGCTTAGCGGTTTTAGTGTAAATTCAGGCATAAAACTGGGGGTATTTGACTTTAAAGTTAAAAAAGGCCACCACAGAGGGCCAAGAGATAGAGAAGAAAATAACAGAAGACATCGTGAATAAGAAAGCGAGATAAAGGGAGTAAGCATGATAGGCGGACATTTTTTTTGTCCGCCTATTTTTTTACCAAAAAATAGGCATCTGTAACTCATTTATTTGAATGTCCACTTTTTGTCCACCTTAATTTATTTAAAAGTCCAAATACAAAATCTATTATTGTGAAGTGGAAAGCAAAAGTGAAGAATGGAAAAAAATGATTTGAGAGACAAAATAGAAAAACTGAAGCAAGACAAAAAGCTTCGAAAAAATATCTGTGCTGAATTCGAAAATCTTAAATCAGAGATAAACACCCATTTTGAGAAATTCCAGAAGAAAATAGAACGTAAATAATAGGGAATTACATATTATTAAACTAATTTGAAGGTACTCCCTCCCTAAAAAATGACTAAAAGACTATTTATAATAGGCTGCTTTTTGACTTTTTCAATTTGTAGTTTAGCCCAAAGCGATTCGGAAATAACAGCACTCAAAAAAAAGCTTTTAAAGCCTAAATCTAGTATTGAAGAAACAGTTAGCATTTATTTAGCTCTCTCTCAAAAATACAATAGACTGCAACCTGACTCTGCAAACAAATATCTCGAAATGAGCAAAAAACTCATTCAAAAGGTAAAAAGCCCAAAAGTTATAGCCGAAACCTATAATACAGAAGCAAACTATTTACAAAACAGAAGCGACTTTGAAGGCAGCATGGCGGCCAGCGAAAAGGCAATATTAATATATGAAAAGCTTAAAGATACCCTTGGCTTAGCACAAGCATATAATACCCTTGGCCTAAACTATAAAATAAACGGAGGGGACAACCGAAAAGTAAAGGATTTTTTGAGAATAGGGCTCCAGTATGAACAAAAAGCATTGGGATATTATCAATTGGCAAACAATATCGAAGGCTTACTGAGGGTATATTCAAACATTGGAATCATATATCGTGACCTCAAAGAATTAGAAAAAGCTCGCGTGAGCTATTTGAAAGGAATAGCACTTGGAAATGAAAATAAAAACAAAAGCTATTCGATGGGGATCTTAAAAGCAAACCTTTCGCAGATATACAGAGAGGCTGACCAAAACTACGACGGTGCTATCGCTTTATTACATGAAGCTATTTCAATCTATCAAAAAAATAATATCAAAAACAGTCAAGAACATGCCTACCGAAATATTTCTTATAATTATTCAGCAAAAAATGAATTTGAGACTGCAATTATTTTTGCCAAAAAAGCTACCCAAATAGCCAATGAAGTAAAAAACACACACCGTCAAATAAATGCATATTCGGCTTTATATACTGCCCAGAAAGGTGCCGGACTCTATAAAGAAGCTTTTGAAAATTTTAATTTTGTGAGAAACTTAGAGGATAGCCTTTTTTCGATAGAAAAGACGAGTATAATAGCTCAAATGAACTCCAAGTTTGAAACTCAAAAGAAAATTGATGAAATAAAAATTTTAAACAAAGACGCGGAGCTTAATAAACTCCAAAGGCTCTTTTTGATTTTTGGAATATTAATATTATCAGCTACGGGAGCCTTGGTATATTGGAATATTAATCGTAAAAGAAAAGAAGAACGCTTACTTCAGGCAGAAAAACTAAAAAACAACGAACTAGAACTAGAACTGAAGCAAAAAGAGATAACCACCAAGGTTTTACAATTAGCTAGAAAAAATGAGTTTTTGAATAGAATAGAAACCGAAGTAGAAAACCTAAAAACAAATGTAGACGGCTCCCTTAACAAAACCAGTACAAAAATTTCAAACCTGATACACAGGGACCACACTGACGAAAAACAATGGGAGCAATTTTCAGCCGAGTTTGCGATATTACATGCTAGTTTTTTGGAAAGTTTAGTGGCTAACTATGGGAGTTTCTCAAAAAGTGAAATTCGTCTAATTTCGCTACTTAAAATGAACATCTCTTCAAAAGACATTGCGGATATTTTAAACATATCACCTGACGGAATAAAAAAAGCGAGATATCGCCTTCGTAAAAAACTTTTACTTCCCTCTGATGAAGACATTCAGGCCTTTTTGATCTCCCATAGTTAATTCTCTCTTTAATAATTCAAGTAAAAATATTCCATTTAATACCTTTTAATAAGGATGTATACTTATTATTTGAAGACAAAAATGCCTTTCCTGGCCTTTTAAGGCCACTTTTCAAATCTGTCCACTTTTTGTCCACCCTCCAAATTTAGTTTCTTAGTAATAAGTAAACACCTTGCAGCTGTAGAAAAAATAAAACGCTATAGCTATGAAAAACCCAAAAATCTTAGAGGAAACTCCACCCGAAAGTATTCAGATCTTAACAGCTGATTCAAACTATACGATTATTAGGCTAACTAACGGTCAGACAAAAATGTCTGGCTATAGTCTGAATGTATTTGAACTATTATTTGATACCAAAAACTTCATTCGGGTAAATCGTTCAAACTTGGTGAACAGGCGATTCATTTCTTGGATTTCAAAAGAAGGACAGATATACCTTAAAAACGACTCCTCGCTCACCATTCCCCGTAGAAGAAAAACACTTCTTACAGACTTGTACCCTACTCTTTTTAACCTTTAAAATAAACCATTATGAAAAGAATTTTATTTTTGAAAGTATTTTTTAGCCTGTTTTTTTTAGGAAATTTCAGTTTAAAAGCTCAAGACCTGACGCACGTAACAAATGGCTCCAATTATACTATTGAGGTAAATCATTACCAAGCGTATGGTAAAATTGAAACAGACCCAACTACAGTTGGTGAACAAACCCATACGGGCGTTGCCGTACTTAATAATAACTATTCCGCAGCAGTAAACCTAGGTGGAGCAGGCGGTTCTTGTGCTGTGGATGCTACAGACGCCAATAGGTGGTTTACTATCAATCAAAGGATGGGACTACTTAATGGTAGTATCAACGGATATTTTAACTTTAGCTTTAGAAGTTGGGAAGATGATGGCGGAAATAGTTGTGCATATGATAGTGACGATGATAGAGTTTCAGATGTATGGGGGAGTCGATATGCTACAGGAAGTGATAAAAATCAATCAGAATGGTTTGATCACCCAGACAGGTCTTTGAATAACAACTCTATTGAAAGATTTAGAAGTACTTGGCGATACACAAACGGAACTAGAGCCTCGCCTCTAGATTTCGGAACCTTGACTACAGGCACAAAGTCGCATACAAACACGAACGCAAATGCTCCTACAAGTGCACATGCTTCGCTTGGTTACTCAAACGAATGGAGTACTAACTTTAGACCGGGAAACGATGTAACCTACAAATTTGTGGTTCCCACTGGAAAAACAAAAAGGGTAACCGTTTCTACTGATAATTCCACTACTAACACAGGCATGGTGGACAGCTATTTGTATTTATTAAATGCATCTAGTACCGTAATCGCTTATAATGATGATGGAGGACAAAATAATACCTCCTTGTTAACAAAAGACCTTTGTCCTGGCACTTATTATATTGTGGTAGATGGTTATACCGCCACTCGTCTCGGAAAATTTCAATTAACTGTAACAAGTAGTGATATATCTGTTACAGCGGGATCAATACAACTAGTCACTGGTGGTACTTCTATTTTTTTATGCCCCTCAGCCGCGATTCCAGCCATATCAAATGTTACGAGTGCATCAAGCACTGTAAGTGCTCCTACCTATAAATGGTATAAGCAGTTAAGTATAAATGGTGTTGCTCAAGGATGGGTTCATTATACTGCAGCTGGGTCTGGTGCATCAGCCACAAATCTTGGAACAATAGAAAATGCCGAAATATGTTGGATAGCAAGGGTAGCCAATGACTGCGGCACAAGTGTATGGTCTAATCAAGTAATATTTGACAAATACAATGTTACTATAAATGCAGGGACACTTTCAGCTGATAAAACTGTTCCTTTTCCCCATGAAATATTAAATGGAACAATTACAAGTGGCGTTACAAACGCAAGTGCGTCTCCTAACCAAGTGATATCTTGGGAAAAAAATGTAAACAGCAATGGCTGGGTGTCCGCTGATAATAGTAGTAATTCACAATCGTATACACTGCCTGCCATAATTTCACAATCTACCCAGTTTAGACGTAAAGTAGTAAACAGCTGTGCAGGTGTGGCATATACAACTCCAATGCAAGTTTCAGTTATAAACCCAAATGGTGTTCTGAAAGGAAAGGTATCGAGCAAAACAGGAGGTGGCGTAAGCGGTGTTACCATTTCCGCCAAAAGAAACACAAGTTTGCCAGGTGGAGAAGTAGACAAAACGTATACAGTTTTAACGGAATCTGACGGAACGTATGCCATTGGTGGTGTATACTATGGAGAGACCACAGCGGCTTCAGGTGCAAGTGCAAGTTTTACATTGACACCTTCCAAAAATACCCATATTTTTGACCCTGCCTCACTAAATAAAACGGTAACGCAACTAATAACTACACCAGCTGACGCTAACTTTATAGACAAAACAGTTTTTAGCGTATCGGGTACCATAACCCAAAAATGCGAGGACTGTTTAGGTGGAGACATTACTACCCCCGTAGAATGCCCAATTGCTAATGTGGAGTTATTGATAGATAATAATTACTTGGCAAATAACACCGAAGCAAATGGAGTTTACGAACTCTCAATGGATGAGCAAAGAAACTACACCATTAAGCCCAGATATAAAAACCACACCTTTGCACCTGCTCAGATAGTTTTGCCCGTTGGCGACCAACCATCCATAGAAAACGTAAAGTTTGTAGATAACACTACGCATGCTATATCTGGAACCTTTACGGCCGGCTGCAATGAATTTATTGGGTCAGCCAATATTGTCTTTAGTCAAATATTACCAGAGGTAGAAGGTGTAACCCCTACTGCATGCTTTACTAAATCTGTAAATACTGGCGTAGGCGGTGCTTATAGCATCACCTTACCTGCTGGACGCTATAGAGCAAGTATTGGTAGTTTTACAAAAAGTGGATCTGGAAGCGACCTTAATGAAATAACTGTCAAAGATTTTATGAATGACGTTATTTTACTTCAAGACTCACTTATAAGAGATATAGACGAAGCCGATAAAGTTTTAAACTTCGTTTACCCTCGCCCACCTGTTTTAGAGGTTTTGGGATTATTACCCGTTTGTTCGCTTACTGCTAATGTATGTGACCCTCTTAAACCTAGTCAACCTTACTCTTTAATGACACAAAATGACTATACTGAGTTTACCATAAAGGTTTGGCAAGGTGTAGCCAAAACGTGTCCAGCAAAAGACAGTATCATTTACTTGGCAAGTAATATTCAAAAGGATGACGCAAACGAAGAATTTGAATTTAAAAATACTACAGGTACTATTGTTACAAAATTAATGGGTGGCTTGCCAAACATTGTTTGTCCTTATTATAAAACCTTCAATATTCACTATGCGGATGTTTATGATAGATTAGCCACTGATGTAAATAAAAATGTGGTGGTTACGGGTTTAAAGTCTGACATCGGAACATTTACGACTGTTTCACCAGAAATCCCACTTAAAATCTTACATGATCCGCAGGGTGACCTAAGTTTTAGTTTTTGGGAGGCAAACAAAACCAGCGAAGAGGCCATCAGATTCTTTAGAGAGTCGAGCGATGAAATAAATGCTTGGGCAGAAATAAAATTAGGTACTGAGTTTGAAGCTGGAATTGGAGTTTCTGTAGAGACCGAGATATGGGGAAGTATAAAAGGAGCTTTGGGAGTGGGTGCAAGAAATGCCACCGACCATGAATCTATTCTTACGATATCGAATTCACAGATATTTTCAACTGCCAATAACGAAGAAGTGGTAGGTTCGCAAGGCGATGTTTATATCGGTTCCGCTTTAAATTTATTATATTCAAAAACGCACATTTTGAGTTATACCGATCCATGTAATTTGGTATTAAAGGCTGACTTTATCATAGCTCCAGACGGCTTTGCTACCGAATATGTGTATTCTGAAGACCATATCATCAATACGGTTATTCCTACACTAAGGGCTTTTAGAGACAACCCTGCTAACACCGCTCCAGAAAAAGCCAAATATAGCAACCAAGTTTCGGTTTGGGAACAAATAATATCAAACAATGCTCAAAATAAAAAGCGTGCATCTTTTGAAAAAAACCTTTCGTTTGACGGTGCCGCAGGACCTGTAGAATCTATCACTACCTCTTCTTCTACCAAATCAAGCACAATAGAATTTGGTTTGGAAATCAATGCCGAGTTAGCAACCGAACTAGGAATTGAGATTGGCGGAAGCGGAGCAAGTGGAGGCGTAGTGATAAACACTAAACTAGAAACAGGAAGTAGCACGACAGGCGTACAGACACAAACTACCACGACAGGTTATGTTTTAGATGACGGCGATAACGGCGATTATTTCTCTATAGATATCAAAAAAGATCCCGTTTATGACACTCCGGTGTTTCAGTTAGTAGCCGGAACCTCAAGTTGCCCTTGGGAAGAAGGTACACAGCCACGAGACGAAATGACTTTAGTTTGTGCCGTTAACAAGATTTCAAATATCGCAGCAAACGGCGAAGCCGAGTTTACACTAATACTTTCTAACACTAGCCAAAGTGGCGAGGCTAGAACCTATGCTTTGACATTTGATCAATCAAGCAACCCCGACGGAGCCGTGGTAACTATTGGTGGTAGTCCCGTAGTTGGAGCTACAAACTATACTATTGCCTTTTTGGGTAGCGTTCAAGTTATAGTAAAAGTAAAAAAAGGAGCAGCAAATGTATTCTCTTATACAGGTCTAAGGTTTGTTTTATCAGATGCTTGTGGTGGAGACATAAGTAAATCTGTACCGCTGAATGCGTTTTTTAATAGCCCATGTAGCGACGTTACTTTGTTTTCTCCTAACAATGGTTTTGGTATAAATCAAAATACTATTCCGATTGTTATTAAAGATTATAATGTGGCAAACCTTACCAATGTGTCAATGGAATACGCAGAGACGGGGTCAAGCAGCTGGGCAACTGGTTTCACTAAAACTGCCGCTCAACTTTCTACGGATGCAAGTGGAACTTTAGTAAATTGGTCATTGCCAAGCAATTTAAAAGATGGCAAATACAGCTTTAGAATTAAACTTTTGTGTGCATCTAATGTGGTGTATTCTGAAACAGTAACAGGTGTAATAGACCGTTCAGCTCCCATTTTGTTTGGTAACACCGAACCTTCTGACGATAATTATGTAATTGGAGATCAAATTTCAGCTACTTACAATGAAAACTTAGGTTGTGGAGATATTTCGGGAGCAAATCTTATCGTTAAAAATCTAAATTCTAATACGCCAATAAATGCTCAAATCGGTTGTTTCCAAAACAAAATCATGATTGTGCCATTGGCTTCAATGGGAGCTACCAACGACAGTGTAAGAGTGACCTTGCAAAATATTCCCGATGTATATGGAAACATCAAAACATCTACAGATTCTTGGAAATTTATTCTAGGAACTTCTACCGCTGCTACTGGAAATTCTGCCCTTTCGCTTGGTACAGGACCAGCAGGTGTCAGCAGTAAAACAGACGTAACAGACACCAAATCATCGATTTTAGTAGCTGATATTTCTCAAGTAGAAAACGCAAACGGTACATTAGATTTTTACTTTACCCTTCCTGCCAATGCACCAAATGACATATTAATCAACTATTCAGTTTCGGGAAGTGCAGATGCATCTAATGACTATACGGTGTCTTTTTTCCCTAACCAAAGACTTGATGGAAGAAAAATAACCTCCAATCAATTTTACGGTACATTTGGAACTGTAACCATTTTGAAAGGTCAAAAAACAGCCATAGTCAAAGTAGACCCAACCGGTGATAATATTTTTGAAGGGAACGAAACCATCATATTTACTGTAAACGAAGGCGGTGATTATGGAATTACCAATAGTTATTCTCTAACAGGCGTGATTTTAAATGATGACGGTGACGATTGTCTAAACGGCGGAAACGAATTTTTATTAACTAACAACAACGTAAGTGGCTCTGCTATAACAGACGGAACCTACCACAAATCCATAATGGTCTCAAACGGGCAAGTAGTGTCTCCTAGCAATGTGACCATAAAAGCCGCAAAATCAGTATCTCTAAACCCAGGTTTTGAAGTAAAGGCAGGCAGTATTTTTAAGGCAATAATAGAAGGATGTCCTCCAGCAGTAACTGCTTATAGCATTGCAACTCACAATAAGCAAAACTTTGACGCCAGTAATTTCTTAAAGGCGTCATTTGGCGATGCCACACGAGTAGAAAGCAACTTAATCTCGTCTGATATTACGTACGAAAACACCGTGATAGCTGCGGTAACATCAGATAAGATTTTCTTTGAATTCAAACTTGAGAATGCAGATGACATCACACTGACACTTTTAAACAATTTCGCAGGAGAGAAACTAAGAATCATAGATAACACCAACTACCAAGCGGGAACTTATACGGCTGAAATAGAAACTAAAAACCTAAAGAAAGGAGACTATTACATTCAGCTGATTTCTAAAAACAAAAAAACTTACCAAAAAGTAAGCATTAAGTAGACAACGGTTAAGTAAATCATATAAAGGAGTCTCCGCTTGGGGGCTTCTTTTTTGTAAAAAAATAGACTGTACTCACCTTAAAGTTGATAGCACCTTGCCCACAACCAGACCATCCGCCTGATTCAAGAGCCCATATATTGGATTTAAGATAATCAAGGAATTTATTATCGAAGCACATAAAATATTAAATAACCCCTTTTAAGTATGTGCTAAATTCTTTTTGGCCCTTTATTACTTTATAAACTTCATATAAAAAACAGATTAGAATAGTGTTAAAAAATCGGTGTAAGTAAACAATTGACCTTCAGCAAGGTTCTAACTACAATCAACAATTAAATAATAATGAAAAATTTATTTTTAGGTTTTATTGCACTTGTTATTTCATCAACTTCATATGGTCAAACCAAAGATGTGGTTGATATTGCGATTGGTTCTGCTGACCACACTACTTTGGTAGCGGCGGTTAAAGCTGCCGATTTAGTCTCTACGTTAAAGAGTGCTGGGCCTTTTACGGTTTTTGCACCGACAAATGCTGCTTTTGATAAACTACCAAATGGAACAGTTGCTACTTTATTGAAACCAGAAAATAAAGGTCAATTAGCTAAAATTCTTACGTACCACGTAGTAGCTGGTAATTTAGACGCTGCCTCAGTAGTAGCTGCTATAAAAGCAGGAAACGGTAAAGCGGTAGTTACAACTGTAAGTGGAGGTAAACTAACAGCCTCTTTAGATAACAACAAGGTAATGCTAACAGACGAAGCAGGAAATACTGCTTATGTAGTAGCAGCAGACCTCAAAGGTAGCAACGGAGTAGTGCACGTTATAGATAGCGTGGTTCTTCCAAAATAATAACATCCAACTACCCAAAAAAAGCATTTCCATCAAAGGAAATGCTTTTTCTGTTTTTATGAAAAATCCGTCAATTTTATTCAAACTGAGATTAAAAAGTCACAGACTAATATTTTTTTGAGAACAAATTAAATTTGAAAAAAATAAGAACACTAAAATCAAATTGCGACTTATTCACTTTCCTAATTCTTTAACCCATAAAGTCCTCACATAAAAGCCTTAAACTTAAAAATATGGCTAAAAAAAACAGATTAAATTCAACTTGTAAAAGCCCAAAATTCGAGATACATTTACCGAGGATTCATAAAGTGTGATTTTTCTAAATAGATTGTAACACAATTAATTGTTAACTTTTATTACGGAACAATCTATTTGAATCGCAAAGAAACCCTTAAAACAATAATTCGATTACCGTAAACTCTTTTCCAAAAATGAAAAATCTGAGCGTTTATTTAGTTTTTAATGGCCGCTGCCGCGAAGCATTCAATTTTTACCAATCCGTATGTGGAGGCGACCTCACCTTTACTCATTACGGCGACTTCCCAGCCAATGGTTCAGATGCCGAAGCCGACAAAACCCACGTGATGAATGCCTCTTTAATCATCAACGAAAATACGTCGATTTTGGGCTGCGACACACCTGCGAAGTCAGGAGGGCCTACTTTCGGAAATAATTTCCATGTAATGCTAAATACTTCCACCAAAGAAGAGGCCGACCAATTATTTGTCAAACTCTCCGAAAACGGCACAGTGCAAATGCCCATGGCTCAGCAGTTTTGGGGTGCGTATTTTGGCATGTGTATAGACCAATTTGACGTTCAATGGATGATCGCATACGGGTAATTTCCGTTTTGCGTAATCCTTAAACAATCCTCCCACTTTTTATTTAAAATTGACCAAAACCTTACTTATAGCAATGAAAAAACTTATCCCATTTATTTTGTTTATTGCCTGCATTGGCTTTGCCAAGGCACAAACTCCCCTTGCAAACGGAGCCGTAATAAGCTTATTTAACGGTAAAAACCTCGACGGCTGGCACCAAGTAGCCAATGACTACGGCACAGACCGCACCCTATTTACAGTAGAAAAAGGAGCAATCAGAACCTACGCCAAACAAGCCGCCAACAGTACCCAATCATTCGGAGCACTGATTACCGACCAAGCCTACGAAAACTACCTACTCACTTTGGAATACAAATGGGGCGAAAAGAAATTTCAACCTAGGGCCAATGACGTACGCGATGCCGGCATTTTGTTTCACATATTCGGAAAAGAAGAGGTTTGGCCCGGCGGCGTTGAATGCCAAATCCAGCAAGGAGACACCGGCGACTTATGGCTAGTAAAAGCCCGTGCCACCGTAAAAGAAGAAACCACCCACCACAACTATAACGCCAAAGGCACCCTAAAAACCATCGGTAGCCAAGAAACCTTCAACCGCTTCCCGAGGTCATTTTGCTGGGAAAACTACGGCTGGAACAAAGTACAAGTGCTGGTAAAAGGAGATTTCGCCCAATTCTATGTAAATGGCATACTGGTAAACGAAGCCACAGACATGAAAACCTACGACGAAACCCAAAAAGCATGGGTACCCCTAACCAAAGGCAAAATCCTGCTACAAGCCGAAGGATCAGAAGTATTCTATAAAAACATAACCCTTCAAAATCTAGATTAACTAAATTAAAACCAAACCCTAATAGTCAAACTCAGAAAGAATTAGTAAGTTTATTTTTGCTCACAAACAAAATGAATTAGATTTTGGGCGGCTTATCCGGCTATCCGCTATATCTTTTGGTAGCGGCTTCGCCAGCCACCAAAAGGATGCCGCTCCTATCCGGGCCGCGGGTAATTTTGATATAAAAAATCTTTTAAGACAAATTTTATAAATGTGACCTAAACAGAGTTTTCGTCATGGACTCTGCGGAGTCACCTTGTCAACATTAAAATTGAAGTTCAGGGCCCATTCAGACTCCCATATAGAAGACTCTATAACTGCCTAAGAACTTTTTAATTTGCTTTAGCAGAGTCTCCGTCAGGGACTCTGTGGAGTCACCTTGTCAACATTAAAATTGAAGTTCAGGGCCCATTGCAGGAGACACTTAACGGGTTAAGGAAGTTTTGTAAACGAGTAACAAAAGACAATCTTATATCCCAATTTGGGAATTACGTGAATTTTATTTTATATTTGTAACATGAGCATAATCGCATTTAAAACTTTAAGGGAGTTTTTTGAGAAACCTGAATATTCTGATTCTGAAATACCTATAAGAGCTTGGTATTATTACGCTAAAACATCGAATTGGAAAAATGCCAACGAACTAAAACAGCAGTATAAAAATGCGAGTATTGTAGGCGATGGAAGAGTTGTATTTAACATTAAAGGCAATACATATAGGTTGGTGGTAGCAATAGACTATGAATTTCAAGTGATATTCATTCGATTCATTGGAACACATAAACAATATGACAACATTGACGTAAAAAATATATAGACATGAATATAAGACCAATAAAAACTGAACAAGATTATAATGCTTCTATTAAAAGAGTTGAAGAACTGTGGGGAGCTAAAAAAGATACAGCTGAGGGTGATGAACTAGATTTATTAGTAACCCTAATAGAGTCATATGAAATGAAACATTACCCGATTGCTCCACCTGACCCAATTGATGCAATTAAGTTTCGAATGGAGCAAATGGGTATTAGCAGAACTGAGATGGTAAAATACCTCGGTAGCCAAAATAGAGTGAGTGAAATTTTAAATAGAAAAAGAACGCTCACCCTTAAAATGATAAAATCTCTCTACAAAGGTTTAAAGATTCCTGCAGAAATATTACTTGATTAACCAAAATATTTAGTAAAGTTCAGACTCCCATACAGAAGACTCTGAACGGGCCGAAGAAGTTGTTTATTTGCTTTAGCAGAGTCTCCGTCAGGGACTCTGCGGAGCCGATTTACAACATTTCAGTAAAGAATACACTCCCTCCCTTGCAGAAGACTGTGAACAAACAAAAAACCGCCATTCGAGCGGTTTTTTGTATAGAAAAATCTTTTAAAGCAATTATCAAAAATCACATTCTTTACCGATATGTTCAAATTTGGCTAACTCTTCTATTAGGCCATTGTTTACTTTTCCGAAAACATCATAGGCTATTTTACCTAACGGCAAATGAACCGGTGCTTCTTCTAAGTTCGCTAATTTATATATCGCATCGGCCGCTTTTGCCGGGTCGCCAGGTTGGTTGCCGTTTAAAGCCTGAAGGCCTCTTATACGCTCCCCCACTGTACTTTCATAATCTTCTATTTTTGTATTGTCATATGCCGCAGAGCTTCCTGCCCACTCGGTTCTAAACGGACCAGGTTCTACATTGGTTACTTTAATATTTAGAGGCTTCAATTCCGCGGCAAGAGCTTCACCGATACCTTCTAAAGCAAATTTAGACCCGTTGTAAATCCCTAAACCTTGTGAGCCTAAGCGACCCGCAATAGACGTAATGTTAATAATATGACCCGAACGTTGCTTACGCATCATTGGCAATACTTCTCTGATGGTAGTCAAAACCCCAAAAACATTCACCTCAAATTGTCTTCTTACTTCTTCGTCCGATATCTCTTCAACACTTCCCATAACCCCGTAACCGGCATTGTTTACCAGCACGTCGATTTTTCCAAATTTCTCTATGACAGTTTTTACTCCCTCAATTATCATTGCAGTAGAAGCCACATCTATAAGTACCCCAAAAGAATTACCTGGGTTTTCATTGTTAAATGCCTCTACTTGGTCTTGTTTTCTAAAAGTCCCCACCACAATTTGTCCTTGTGCTAAAACTTCGTTGGCCAGTTGCTTACCTAAGCCTGATGATACACCCGTAATAAACCAAACTTTTTTTTCTTTACTCATTTTTGTTTTGTTGAATTCTTATTTCCGAAAATGAAATATATTTTGTGAAATTACCATAAGAATTGAAGACCTGCACCTAATTATTGTCAAATAAAGCTGTTAAGTCATTAAAAAGTGATATTTCCATTCATTTTACTAAAATTTAAATCATTTTAATTTAAGTCTAAAATGGAAGACTTTCAGATCCACACATCAAATAGATATGGTATCAAATATTAAAAATACCGAATTTTAAATAAGCATAGAGATATTTTAGAAATACAATTTAACTTTTGTAAATAACAAACCCAGAATATATATTTGTTCGACTTTTTTTATGTAGACAACCTTTTAATTCTTTGATTTAAAGGCATTAAAACCTTATTATAAGGTAAGAAATAAACAAATAAACTTACTTTTAAAGCACAGCCATATGTATAAATTATTAGTCCACCAATGGCTAGAAAAGATTAGATCTACTTTTTGGCAAAAAAACATTTTCATAAACCTACTTTTGGGTTTGTTAGGTTTTTATCTCCTATTAAACTTCGTTGTAATAAGCTATTTTGCAGATAAAATCCTGTCCGAAATTTATAAAAACTGTGACTTAGTAGAAACATTTACTCGACTGTTGTTTTACTATTATTTATATGACCTAATCGCAAGGTTCTTATTTCAGCAGATTCCGACTTTATCTATACAGCCGTATCTAACACTACCCTTCAAAAAGAGCACATTATTACATTATCAGATCGTAAAAAGTATTTTTAGCTTTTTTAATTTAGTTGCCTTATTACTATTAATCCCATTTTATGTAAAAAATATTATTCCGACCCAAACTGTCCAGTTTAGTTTGTTATGGTTAGCGACCGTTTTGTCTTTAATAGCAACTAATAACTTTTTGAATTTTACTCTAAAAAAGTACTTTTCTAAACAGGCAGCTATTTCCATTCTTTTCATTGTTGGAGCTGGCCTATTACTTTACCTCGATTTTGCGGAGATTATTTCAGTTTCTAAATACTTTGCTAAAGGAGTGTATTTATTAGCTGCATCACCGATTTGGGCTTTATTTCCACCGCTTTTGGCTACGGGCAGCTATATTTTGGCATACTATTTTTTAAAAAAACATTCCTACATTGAAGACGCTCAGAAAATATCCACTAAAAAAGGGAATGGATTATCTTTTTTAGAAAACTTCGGTGAAATAGGTCAATTAATCCGAGTTGAATTAAAATTAATTTTACGCAATAAAAGACCTCGCTCTTTATTGATTTTTAGTGGCTTTTTCTTCATTTATGGGTTTATATTTTTTAAAAAAGAGCAAGTAGACAATTATCTGATGATGTCTTTGGTAAGTCTTTTTTTAACTGCTTCTTTTTCTACAAACTACGGACAGTTTTTGTTTTCGTGGGAGAGCTCTTTTTTTGATTGCTATCTTTCAAATAAGGTATCCATTTTTAATTATTTAAAATCAAAATACTTATTATTGGCATTTGCCAATACTTTGGGTTTTATTCTTATTCTACCATTTGCAATTATCAGCTATAAAATAGTATTCTATAATATTGCATTCTTAAGCTATAATGTGGGAATCACTGCGTTATTAATGGTTTTCTTTTCAACAAATAACACCTCATATATCGACCTTGGAAGAAGCCAAGTAATGAACTATCAAGGTACCAACATCACCCATTTTTTACTTATCATTCCTATTATTGGCATCCCAATTTCAATTTATTATTTACACCAATACTTGGGAATTTTGTCCTATTATTTTTACACAATAACCCTAATTGGACTAATTGGAATTGCACTAAATAACTACTTCTTAGAATTGATTGTGAAACGTTTTAACAAACGAAAATACAAAATGGCTTTAGGATTCAGACAAAAATAAAAAAACATGATAGAAATAATTGACATTCAAAAAAGATACGGAAACCAAGTAGCACTTTCGATTAAAAAACTCGAAATAAATAAGAATGAGCTAGTAGGCTTAGTTGGAAATAATGGTGCCGGAAAAACTACTTTATTGAGTTTAATACTAGACCTTATAGCCCCAACTTCAGGATTTGTTACCTCAAAATCTGTTAAAGTTTCAGATACGGATGCATGGAAAAGTTATACCGGGTCTTTTTTAAATGAAGGCTTCTTGATACCATTTTTAAACCCAGTGGAATACCTGTCATTTATAGGCCGGTTACATGGAATAAACGAAACCGATGTATTGGGTTTTTTAGAAGAAAATAAGCTTTTTTTTGACATAAATGTTTTTTCAGAAAAATACATCCGCGAACTGTCTGCTGGAAATAAGAACAAAGTGGGCATTTTAGCTTCTATTCTATCAAAACCCGAGTTTTTAATACTCGACGAGCCTTTTTCTAATCTAGATCCAAGTTCTCAATCTTGGTTAAAATCTAAGTTAAAAGACCTAAGCAAGGAAGGTGTAACTGTAATTATTTCAAGCCACGATTTGAAACACGTAACCGAAATTTGCAGCCGTATATTGCTACTTGAGGAAGGTAGGATAGTAAAAGACGCAAACACAAGTAACGAGACTTTAATAGAATTGGAAAAGTATTTTGAAATTTAAACAATTAATTTCTTTTGAAATTTCGGTCAATTAACATCAAACTCATAATGGCTGAGGAGCTCTTATCAGTAAGGAAAAATTGACTTCTAGATACATAAAATTGAGATTATTGGAAACAATAATAAAGTGATTATTTTACAGAATATCTATTGACGTTTTTAAGTTTAAAAAATCAATGCATATTTGTATTCTCAATTCGCGTTTAAAAAATCAAAATAATGAGCAATTCAAAAATAACGGTACAAGCGAGCATTAATGCTGACGCAAAAAAAACATGGGATTATTACACAAATCCGATCCACATTGTCAATTGGAACTTTGCGGATCCGAGCTGGCATTGCCCAAGTGCCGAAAACGATATGCGTATTGGTGGCACCTACAAAGCAAGAATGGAAGCCAAAGACGGCAGCTTCGGTTTTGATTTCGAGACCATATATACCGAAATAGCAGAAGGCAAAAGCTTCTCTTATGAATTTGGGGGAAGAGCAGTCTCGGTAGAATTTACTGATTTGAGAGACCAAACAGAAGTAGTGGTTACCTTTGACCCAGAAGACGAAAACTCAATCGAACTCCAAAGAAATGGCTGGCAAGCGATATTAAACAATTTCAAATCTTACACGGAAAACAATTGAACAAATGAAAAAAGATAAAATCATATATTGGACCGCCACCACCATTATCGCTTTGTTTGAAGGGGTAATGCCGGCCTTGACTTCACAAACCGAGCTGGCCAAAGAAGGTATCCGACACTTGGGTTACCCCGAGTATTTCGGCACAGCCTTGGTAGTCTTCAAGATTTTAGGCGTTTTGGCTTTGGTGATTCCCCAAATACCCAAACGCGTAAAAGAATGGGCGTATGCAGGTTTTGCTTTTGACTTTATTTTTGCCACTATCAGTCATGGAGCCGTTGACGGCATAAATGGACAAACCTTCTTCCCGATGGTGGTATTCGGTATATTGGCTGTGTCTTATGTGTATTACCACAAATTAATAGCTCAAGAAAAATAAGCCTCAAATAATACTAAGTAAGAGTTCTTTCATACCTAAGCAACGTCTCCGTTGGGTACTTTGATAAGTATATAAACCTAAAAAATTAGTATAGTTCAGATTCCCTTGAAGGAGACTCTGAACAGGCGATACTGTCAATTGCTTGGTAGGCATTCAAGTATTAAATATTTAAAATGAACATGGGAGATAAAAAAATCTGTGTGAACGGGCACATATTTTATAAAAGTTCCGAATGCCCGGTTTGTCCGACTTGCGAAAAACAACGTTCAGCTCCGAGTCCATTCCATAAAATAATAGCGGCACCAGCAAGAAGAGCATTAGAAAACCACGAAATTTATACAATAGAACAACTTGCCAAATACAGTGAAACGGAGGTTTTGAAATTCCACGGAATGGGTAAAAGCTCTATTCCGAAACTTAAGAAAGTGTTAACGGAAAATGGTTTTTCATTTAAATAAAAAAAAGAAATGCTAAATATTGAAGTAAGCGAATTTTTAGATGGGCTAAATCATCCATTCAGAGCGGAAATAGAGCTTTTAAGAAATTACTTAATGACATCTAATAACCAATTAACTGAAAATATAAAGTGGAATGGCCCAAACTATTGCATTGAAAACGAAGACAGAATTACGATTCGGGTTCAGCCTATTGCAAAAAAAGTACAACTAATTTTTCATAGAGGAGCAAAAAAACAAATACAACCCGCAACCAAACTTATAGCCAACCCGAGTAAATTGTTGGTTTGGAAAGAAAATGACAGAGCAATCATAACTTTTAAAAGCTTAGACGAAATCACAAACGCAAAATCAGAGTTTGTAGCCATTGTAAATGAATGGATAAGTGCTACAAAATAATTTTTGAGGAAATTTGGGCTAAAGTGAAACTCAGTTGTAAATTCTACGAAATATCATAATTCCATTAGATTAAGCATGTTCACCGACTGGAACACTGCGAAGTTATACAACTCCATTCTTTAAAAATTAAAGTCCTTTTGGGAAACGCATATTAGACGAAGAATTTTATATACCGAATATTTACATAATTCCAAAAGCAACCGTTAGTACAGTAATCGCATCCATAGGTTAACGACTGTTTCAAAGTTTAATATATAGTTCTCAAAAAAACATTCGTCTAAAATTTGAACCTTAATTTATTTCAATCAAACAACTCCATGAAATTCCTTCCGATATTTATTCTATCATTATTGACATTCGTTTCTTGTAAGAAAAAAACCTTGTCTCCTGACATTTTTTCGACTGAAACTATTCAATTACAGACACACAGTTTACAAACTTATACAGTGATTAAAAACACTAAATATTTGGTGGTGTTTGAATCAGGACTTGGTGATGACCATACCATTTGGAATAAGAAAAACTTACCTTCCTTATTGAGCACCAATCAAGATGTGTTATTGTATGACAGAGCAGGTTATGGCAATTCGGGCAAGAGTGACCTACCACGAACCATAGCAACACTAAGCAGCGAACTTGGAAGTGTGATTGATCAGTATTCAAACAATAGAACGCTAATCCTTGTGGGACATTCTATTGCCGGAATGATCCTTCGAGATTATGCATTAAAAAACCCTGAAAAAATTGCAGGAATATTACTTATTGACCCATCACACGAAGCATATAATCAACCTACCCAAGAACAAGAAGATTTGATATACAGTCAGTTTTTAAAAGCTTATGGGGCAGACTATGGTGCAACCACAGAAGCTAGACAAATAGTGGAAGACACGCAATATATGGCGACTCTTCAAAACTTACCAAATGTACCCATAGTAGTTATCACTAGTATGAAAGAAGATGCAGAACACGACGCATCGGATAAACAGAAGTGGTTTAATGCACACGAATTATTCAAAGTTGGCATTTCTGACTTTACTCATATAGTCACCAAAAAATCAGGACACTACATATTTTTGGACGAGCCAAATTTAGTATTAGAAAACTTAAATTTGTTAATTTCTAAATTGGCAAAAGAATAATATAAACACATCTGTACAAGGTAAAACTTGAATGTATTTCGTGTAAGAATTAGAAACAAGAAAACAAATTCTTAATATTACGCATGAAAAATATTCAACCGATACATACTTCAAATTCTCTTTGGCTCAAAGTGTCTCTTTTCATAGTTCTCCTCTCTTCTGGTTTTTTTGGGAACTTATATGGACAAACTGCTCCGAAAGTCGTGCTTGATACTGACTTGGTTTACCAAAACTATGTACCTCAAAAGAGCGACAAGGTGATTTCGAGAGCAAATTACTTTGATAAAATGTATGGATTTTGGCTAGGCCAGTGTATAGCAAATTGGACGGGCCTTGTGACCGAAATGGACAAAATAGGCACAATAGGCGAAATAAAAACGGGGGCTTTTTACACCCGAAATGACTGGGGCAAACCTGACCAACCGAGTATTTGGGGCCAAGGCATTCCGAGTAATTTATCACCTACCATAGATTTTGTTTTTGTGAAACCCGACAGCATTTGGGGTTCTGACGACGACACCGACATAGAATATATGTATCAAGAACTTTTGATAGAAAACAAACAATCGATTCTCACGGGTGACCAAATACGAAAAGGATGGCTGTCTCACATCAAAAAAGAAGAGGAAAACTACCTGTGGGTGTCTAACCAAAAAGCCTTTGACCTAATGCAAGAAGGAATGGTTCCACCTGCCACAGGTGACCCCAAAAACAATCCCGAGTTTGAAATGATTGACGCTCAACTTACCACTGAAATTTTCGGTCTCTTTGCTCCTACCCGAGCAAATATTGCTCTAAAAATGGCCCAACTTCCAATCCAAACCACTGCACGATATAACGCCCAATGGATTTCAGAATTTTATGTTTCGATGTATGCCTTAGCTTCGGCAGTTGATTCAAAAAAAACGAATAAAGAAAAAGTACTTTGGATGGCTACCGAATCTCGAAAAGTTCTGCCCGAGGATTCTTATGCTGCCAAAATGTATGATTTTGTAAAAAGCAGATACTTGACAAACATCCCATGGGAACAAACCCGCGACGAAATATACCAAAGGTACCAAGTAGAGCAGGCAGATGGCTATACCATCACTTCTCAAAACAGATACTGCAACGGTTGTTTTGCGGCAGGAATAAACTTTGCGTCGAGTTTAGTGAGTTTATTTTATGGAGAAGGAGATATTGTGGAAACCATAAAAATCGGTACGCTCGCAGGTTGGGACTCTGACAACCCTACTGCCACTTGGGGCGGTATGCTGGGTTTTATGCTTGGCAAAGAAGGCGTAGAAAATGCATTCGGAAGGAAGTTTTCAGATAGGTTTAATATTCACCGTACAAGAATCGGCTTCCCAAACAATGGAATCGATAATTTTGGGGACATGGCAAAAAAAGGAGTTTTTATAGTAGATCGTGTAGTGCAAGAACAGATGGGCGGTGGCGTAGATTTGATTAAAAACCAATGGTACATACCAGTTAAAAAGTAAAAAACAGGCTAAGACTGAGGCATATCTTTTTGATAAAAAGCTATTTTCCCACTGGTAGAGACTTCGTCAGGGAATCCGTGTGTAACTTTACACATAACAGTAGTAAAATTCAAAATACAGTTTATGAAACTCTGAAAAAGCGAAGTTAAGAGACCTTTTCAAAATTCTACTTTCTAATAATAAAAGAAAAGCCAAATGACTGTTAGATTTTTTAAATACTTTTGATGGAAAATTGTTTACAAAACCATTTTTCAATACTCCGATAACGGCCATACCAAATAGACGGTAAAATCTTATAAAAAACGATCTCTAACAAATACATAATCATGGAAAACCCATTGTCACTTTTATTAATAATTACGGGTACAACTGTAATTGCCGCGGCCTTTATTTCTTTTGTTTTTAAGAAACTTTTGATTCCTAATGAACCTGAGTCATTTAAGCAAACTTTCAAATTTAGTCTAATAGGAACCTTGCTCGGGCTAGTTATATTTTTTGTGGCTTGGTACATAAAAAAAGTGGAAACCGATACTTGGGACGCCCCTGGAACTATATCCACTATCCCCTTTTACACCATGTTAATTGGACAATTTGTAGGGGTTTATTTATCAACTAAAAATTCGAAAGGCACAAAACAAAGGTGAGTCAAGAACTCTTATTGGCGTCTTTTTTCAAATTCCAGTTTATCTCCTAGTTATTAAAAAATGATCTATTCAGGCTTTTGCAGAGTCTCCGATAGGGACTCTGCGTGTGGCTTAACCCATTATAGAAGTATAATTCAGAGTCCCTTGCAGGAAACTCTGAATAAGCAAAAAACTCAATTCAATTAAATTAATCTCTCAAAAAAATCAGGCTTTAGCAGAGTCTCCGACAGGGACTCTGCAAAGTAACTTAACTCCATAGCAGTAGTATAATTCAGAGTCCCTTACAGGAGATTCTGAATAAGCAAAAACCAAGTATCTAAATTAATCTCTCAAAAATTTGCGAAACCGAAAAGTTGCACATAAATTAGCAACCAATTAGTTTCATAACTAAAAAATAAATGAGAAGAGATGTATTTCAGGCGATTGCCGACCCCACAAGGCGGGCCATAATTGGCCTAATAGCCTTACAGGCAATGACGCCAAACACCATAGCCGAAAATTTCAATACCACCCGACAGGCGGTTTCAAAACACCTACGTATACTTACGGAATGCCAATTGGTGAAGCAAGAGCAACAAGGACGAGAGATCTTTTACTCGCTAGAAATTGAAAAAATGAAAGAAATAGATAATTGGCTAGCTCAATACCGCAGTATTTGGGAAACAAGATTTAATCAACTCGATGAGGTTTTAAAAACAATTAAAAAATAACTCATATGGAAAACAATTTGCTCTTCGATTTTACTGTTGACAAAACCGCAAAAACGGTTTACATCACCAGAGAATTTGACGCCGAACTTTCAATGGTTTGGGATGCCTTTACCAAAGCCGAACTATTGGATCAATGGGTGGCTCCTAAGCCATTTATATCCAAAACAAAATATATGAATTTTGAAGTTGGCGGCAAACGATTCTATGCCATGGTAAGTCCAGATGGTACAGAGAGATGGGCACTCCAAGAATATACCTCCATCAGCCCAAAAACGAACTTTAAAATGTTTAATGTCTTTACTGACAAAGACGAAAACCCGGACCCACATGGCTCTGATTGGGACTATACATTTAGTGAACAAAACGGCCTCACCAAAGTGCAAATCACTATTTTCAATGAATCATTTGAACGTATGGAAGCCATATTGGAAGGCTTCAAACTCGGTTTTACAGCATCTTTGGAAAACTTAGAAAGCCTTCTGGCAAACCTTTCTGGGAAATAATTTTTACCTACTTTATTTCTCATTTAACCAATCAGTGTCACATACGAGGGGCACTGATTGGTTCGAATATTAATTTACACATATCCTCTACACAGAAATATATATTGAGAAACAACGAACAAAAAATCTACCTTTAGCAATCATGATTTTCGAATAAAAATCTTAAATTTCACATCTCTAAAAGCCAATTTTAAAAAAGATAGAACTTTTTGGCCACACCTATTTTTTCAAAAATAAACTGCACCCTCTCAGTTTTTAAAATCCTGAAAACACAAAACCGATCATTCCAAAAACTAAACCTAAGTGGCAGATTACATGCTGATACCGGTCAATAACTAAGTGGTAATTTTTCTCTAAAGTGAAATGAATAAGTTTGGTCCATTAAATAAAAACTATGAAGACCAAACATAACTTACTGCTTTTGCTCGGCTTATTGATAAGTCAAACTGGTTTTGGACAATACATGTATTTAAACACCTCTCAAACCTCATTTGAGGTAACTCCGACAGGTATAAGTTCAAAAAAGACGGGTGCCACCTACCTAAACACCTACACTTTAGGCTTTGATGCCGGCAGAAGCCTCCTTTCGGGAAATTACAACACCGCCATTGGTTATTTTGCCTTAGCAGATGCCAGCACCTCGATTTTTAATACCGCAGTGGGTAGCCAAGCACTGCGGCGTACTATAAATGGCTTAGGAAATTCCGCCTTGGGCTTCAAAGCGTTGTACGAAAACACCTCGGGTTCTCATAACCTCGCAGTAGGACCAACTGCTTTATACGCCAATATTTCGGGCACGATGAATGTAGCCATAGGCAAAGATGCCATGTACTTTAGCCAAACCGGCAAAAACAATGTGGCTCTCGGAAACTATGCCCTCAACCACAACGGTGGCAGCATCGTAAGTTCAGCGGCAGACTCTAACAGTTTAAACGTAGCCATCGGACACAATGCCATGTTAAATTCGGCCAACCAAAACGGGTATCCTTCCCACCAAAACGTGGCCGTGGGGCACAGCTCAGCCAAAAGCGGCGGTTACCGTGGTGTTTCTATCGGATACAAAGCCGCCGAAGAGGCATTTCAGATGGGCGTAACCATTGGTAACCTAAGCGGCAAATTTGTAAAAGATGCCACCATCATAGGCGACTCAGTCATGATTTCGGCATCGAGCAACAGCTCCGGAAATACCGTGATAGGCCACAAAGCCATGAAAAACGCCGGAAACAATACGGTTTTCAATACCGCCATTGGATACGAAACCATGCAAAACATGACAACCCCAGCAGGTAAAAACACCGTGGTGGGCGATTTGTCTATGAAAACCGCTGCAGGCTTTGCCACCGAAAACACCATATTCGGGGCTCAGAGTATGTTAAATTTTGATGCCGGCAGTTATAACACAGGTGTGGGCAACGCCTCTTTTCCTTCCCTAACTAACAGTAGCTATAATACCGCTATCGGTTGGTTTTCGGGTACTTTTGCCAATACCGATAACAAAATCACGAGTATTGGAGCCTTTTCAGGCGTAAATAACTCTGCCACTGTGGTTACGAATGCCACTTCTATTGGGTATGCGGTGGTAACGAATACCAGCAATTCGGTTAAAATCGGTAACGCTTCGGTCGCATTTATTGGCGGGTATCAGAACTTTACCAATTTTTCGGATAAAAGATTAAAAAGAAAAATATCTTACAAAAACACCCCGGGACTAGACTTTGTGTTGGGACTAAAAACAGCCAAATACCAAATGATAGACGACCCCACGTACACCCGATATGGCCTGATAGCCCAAGACCTGCATGCACTTACGCAAGAAACTAAAACGGATTTTCCGGCACTCAATATTCCCAAACAAGCAGACGAATACTACAGCATTGGTTATGAAATGCTAACCGTGCCACTTATAAATGCCGTGAAAGAGCTCGACCAAAAAATATCGGTGGCCACGCAGAAAAACGCAGAAGCATTAGAAGCAAACGCGGCCTTGCGAGCAGAACTAGAATTACTCACCCAAAAGAACCTAAAGCCATGAAAAAACTTATATATACTTTATTTTTAAGCTTGTTTTTTTTCGGAGCAAAAGCTCAGAAAGTCAGTTTGCAAGACTCTAGCAGATCGGTAGAAATAACACCATACGGTGTGAAACTCTACCACAACAAACCTACCTACGACTCCAGTAACTTGGGCTCGGGCGTAGGCGTACTTAAAAAACTGATCGCGGGTAAAGCCAACACTGTGGTAGGCGACTCCAATGCTACCAACCTCTCAAACAGCTCACGAAATACCTTGGTGGGCGTCGGGATTATGAAAAAAGCTAATTCTGGAAATGCCAATACAGTTTTGGGTGCTTTGGCGGCCGGCACAAACCAAGGCAACAACCTCATTGCCATGGGTTTTGGAGCAGCAGGTGACATAGTGAATGTAGACTATAACATCAGCTTGGGTACATTGGCTGGCACAGGGGCACAGGTTGACAATCGCATCGCCATTGGCGGCTTGGCAGGCTATTCGGGTTTTAACACCAATTCAGTTTTGGTGGGCCATTCGGCTGGCAGTTCTATATTGGTTGGGGTAAGAAATGTAGCGATTGGTGCCCAAGCACTTAACGCAGCTCCGGGAAATGGAGGCGATTTAAGTGCACAAAACATTATAGCCGTAGGCCACAAGGCACTGCTATATGGAGCAAATAGCAGCGAATCCATCGGAATTGGGTATAACACCCTGTCAGCAAACGAACCTCCGTATGTATTTACAAAAAACATAGCGGTAGGCTACGAAGCCATGCAAAAACACACAAGAGGAAACTCAAACATAGCGGTAGGCAGACGGACGATGAGAAACGACATCGGGAGTTTGAGTAATATTGCCATTGGCTATGAGTCGCTTTACAATACAAACTATGGCAACCACAACCTCGCCATAGGGGCCTATTCAGGTGGTTTTGGATATGGAGACGACCAAGCCTATGGGTTTACTAATGGAACAAATAACATATTTATTGGATATGGGGCAGCGGCAGGATCCAAAAATCAAATAATAGCTAATGTAGCGATAGGAAGCCTAACACTTCAAAATTTAGATGGTTTAGCTCAAGCCAATGTGGCAGTTGGTTGGTCAGCCGGAAAAACGGCGGATTTTGACTCAAGAATGACCTTTATCGGAGCAGAAACAGACTTGGCTTCATCAACTACAAGTTTCATTCAAAACAGCACCGCCATAGGCTATGGAGCCATTATCACAGCTTCAAACCAGATAGTTTTTGGCAATGATGACGTAGACAAAGTAGAAGGTAAAGTAGCGTGGTCGCTGTATTCAGACAGGAGACTAAAGTCAAATATTAACTACAGTGACGCCCTGGGTTTGGAATTAATAAAAGCATTAAAACCTGCCTTTTATATTTACAAAACAGACAAAAACAAACGCAAGCAGTTGGGCATTTTGGCCGACGACCTCGAACAATATTTAAACCAAAAAAATGTGCAGTTTTCTGCCCTCAGAATAGCAGACAACAAACAAAAAACCAAAAGTGTGGCCTATGCAGAACTCGCCCTACCACTCATCAATGCCGTTCAGACCTTAGACAAAAAACTTACCCAAAGCACCCAAAACTGGACGCCCCTTGACCCAAAAACTTTTACTGTTAACAACGACCAAAACAGCTATTAACATGAAAACAAAATTAGCAACACTCCTGATTATATGCAGCGGAATAGCACACGCACAAACCAATCATTTTCACAGTGGCCGGGAATCGGTCTTGATTAGCCCAAGTGAGTTTTATACCACCAAAGCCAACCTCAGCGTAAAAACCGGAAGCAACACCATGCTTGGGTATGCGGCTCTGACCAATATAACTTCAGGCCGCGACAACACCGCCCTCGGCAACTTTAGCCTCGCCAGTGCCTTTAGTCAGGTAGGAAACGAAAACACCTCGGTGGGCTATTTGGCCTTGATATACAGATCTCAAAACCAAAATACCGCTTTTGGCAACTCCGCCCTATCGCTCAATAACTCCGGCGAAAGAAACATCGCCATTGGTGACTCCGCCCTACTCAAAAACGGAAACAAGTTTGACAACATCGGTATAGGCACCAAGGTACTCTCAGAAAACGACAACGGCACCCTCAACCTCGTAGTTGGGCACTATGCCGTGCCTGGCATAAGCGGCCCCTACAACTTGGTGATAGGAAACAAGTCGCTCCGTGGACTAAACGCCCCACTCTATAACCACACCGCCAGCTACAACACCCTCATAGGAAACGACAACATGCAGAGCACCGTAAATGCATATTTTAACATCGGTTTTGGAAATAACCTGATGCCAAGCAACCAAACCGGGTATTCCAATATCGTATTTGGACAAAGCCTGCTCAATAACTGCTCAGACTGTCAGCTAAACATAGTTTTTAAAAGTGGCATGGACACCGACCCCACCCCCACCAAGAATATCGCGATGGGGATAAACGCCATGAAAAACACCTCGGGCAGCTCAAACTCCATAGGCATAGGCGAAGAAAGCCTCATGAAAAACCAAGACGAATACAATGTGGGATTTGGCTATCAAGCACTAAAAGAAACCACCACCGGCCAAAAAAACACTGCCGCCGGCTACCAAGCATTGGCCAGCAACGTGACAGGCAGATACCAAACCGCCATAGGCTACCGAGCACTCACAGCCAGCACCAGCGATGGTAACACCGCCATGGGCCATAATGCAGGTAGCAACTTACAGTCGGGCACTAATAACATATTCATAGGCTATAACGCCAACACCGCCGCCAACGCCACCGGACAAACCAACAGTCTGGCCATAGGAAACGAAGCCATAACAGACGCTAGCAACAAATACGTATTTGGCAACAGCCAAGTGACCCAAATTGGTGCCTTGCATACCGGCTACTCGGTGTTTTCAGACCGAAGACTCAAAAAAGACATCGTCTATACCCAAGAAATAGGCCTTGCGTTTATCAATCAATTAAAAACCGCGAGCTTCACCTACACCGCCGACCAAAACCAAAACCTCAGAAACGGCCTCATAGCCCAAGACGTAAAAGAAATAATAGATCATCAATACCCCGACTTTGACCTCGTAGCCGAAGACCAAAACGAACAAAAGACGCTCTCTATCCGCTACGCCAAACTAAGCCTACCTCTCATAAATGCAGTTAAAGAACTCAACCAAAAGCTAAACACCCTAAACACCCAAACCGCCCAAATACAAGCCGAAAACAAGCAGCTTGAAGCTCACATTTCTGCTCTTAGAAAAACGAGACAGGGAGAATTGCTTGGGGTTCGGTGAGTAAAGGGGAGTGAAAATGAGGAAAAGTGAATCAAATATTTTGGTAAATTGATGAAAAGGTATGAAAGTAAAAAAAATGAAACATTAGAGGCGAAGGTAAAACTTTGAAATATTTTATTCCAAAGTTTTACCTTTTACCAGAAGTACTTCGTCGTCAGAAAAATCCATCCAACCGAAATCATAAACAAAATGCATTATTTTCCCAGCTGAATTTATGTGATAATGGGTGTGATATTTAAATTGAAACTTTTTGTCTTCTAAGGTTAACCTCGGAACCTTTAACTTTTCATTTTTTTTACCCATTATTTCTAACAAAATAGACCTGTTTCGGTGCAAAATCTTATCCAATTTTCGAACCTTGAGGGCGGTGGCCTCTCTAAGCTTTAAATGATAATAATTTTTACAATTTATAGAACAAAAGATTTTATCAGACCTTCCTGAAATTTTCTTTTTACAAATTTTACAATTCATATTTTTACTTTCCTAATTCACAAAAATACCTATAGCTCAAATCCATAGAATGCTTTACCACATTTAGCACAACCCAAAACGACTACTACTTATAACTCTCACAAAATAAATACTTTATTTTAAAATATCAATAAATGTTACTAACGGTTAAAAACATTTACAAACGACTACAAACGTTTAATGTCGTTTATTTAAAATTCGTTTTCTTTTATTTACAAATTCTAAAAATGTAAGTAAAATGCAGCAGATTATTATTTATACACCCATGCCAAGGAGTCAAAGATTTAAGATTTATATTCCCTATAATCTAAAAGACGAAAGAACATGGCTAAAAAGCCAAAACACAGCCTTTTACCACCCCCAGCAGCGACTTTGGAGTCTTGTAAATACGCCTGAAAATAAAAAACTAGTAGCAGGCCAATTTAAAGGCAAGTACACAGTACAAACCAATGAAAGTCAAACACTTAACCAAAAACCAATAGCGTTAAATGAAAAAATATGTGAGGCTTTAGCTCAATGTGAACAGAAATTTATTCTTAAATCATTTAGTCAATCTACCATCAAAAACTACTTGGGGGCTTTGACTTATTTTTTCTCTTTTTATAAAGACAAAGTATTTGAAGAAATCAAAAAACCTGAAATAGAAGCATATGTCTATCACTTAAAAACGAAATATAAAATCTCTGATACGAAGCAAAACACGGTAATTAATGCCATAAAGTCTTATTATGAGCATGTTTTGGGAATGGAGAGAACTTATTATGATATACAAAGACCTAAAAAATCAAAGAACCTGCCCAATATATTCAGTAAAGAAGAAATTTCGAAGGTTATATCTGCAACCACCAATCTTAAGCACAAAGCTATTCTACTTACTATATACAGTGCAGGCCTTCGAGTAAGCGAGGCCGTTAATTTAAGAATAAATGATATTCATAGCGACGAAGGCTATCTGTTTATTAAAGATTCAAAAGGGAAACGGGATAGAAAAACGATATTATCACCTATATTATTGAGCGTTTTGAGGCAATATTACAAAAAGTACAAACCTGGTTATTGGCTTTTTGAAGGACAAGAAGGCGGAAAATACAGTACAAAAAGCATACAGCAAATATTGAGGAAAGCTATTGATATCTCAGGTGTAAATCCTTGGGGCACAGTGCATACACTTAGACATAGCTTTGCTACTCATTTATTGCAAGAAGGGGTAAATTTGAGGATTATACAAACAATGCTAGGCCACAGCAGTAGCAAAACCACGGAGATTTACACCCATGTTTTATCTATTAATAATAAAATAGTGAAGAGCCCTCTTGATTTTTTAGAAAAAATAGATATTTTTGAGCAAAAAACAGATTCAATACAACAGAAACCGTCTCCGACAAATGCGATATAGACGCTACTCGATGTAAACTTGGATCTACAACAATGTTCTCGGCAAATAAAGAGAGATAATAAAAAATAAGATGGAACCTATTGATATATTAAAATCTATATTGAATAATGAATATGAAACGGAAGATGGGGATAGGTATAAAGTTGAACTAGAGGAAGGGATGACAGAATCAGAGATTAAGTCATTTGTAAAAGTATTGCCCAATAACTTCTTAGACGAAAGTATAAAAGAATTAATTCGTTTTTCAAAAGGATTTAACTTTCATGGACTTGAAGATGTATCGTTTAATGCCTTTGGTCATTTTGGGTTAGAAGAAGTATTTCCAAATTCTATTCAATTAGCAAGTGATGGATTTGGAAATTATTGGGTTCTAGATATTGGAAATAATGGAGAATGGAAAGAAGTTTACTTTGTATGTCATGATCCTGCTGCTATTGTAAAACATTCAAAAAATATATCGGAATTTATTCAGCATGTAGATGAGTTTGGAAGGTTGGGGAGCGAATCCAATTTAGATATAATTCATGAAAAGATAGTATTTGATGTTTATGAAGGAAAGGTTGAAAATCATGAGAAAAGTATAAATGAATTTGATTTTCCTGATGAATTTATAACGCAGCTACCAGAGGATTATGTTATAATTGATTTAGAGAATCAACCAATAAAATCTGGTTTTAATTGGGCGAAATTCGGACCTAATACGAGGATAATAAGGTTTGGAGATAGACCGATTTGGGTTTTAGAGAAAAAGAAAGGTTTTTTAAGAAAGATTTACGATTTGTTGAGAAAATAAAAAAAATGCCGAGAACAATTCATAAAATGTCCATGCCTTCCATTCGTCAGGCACGTCATTTATGAGGAGCGTTACCTGCTATTTTAAAAAACAACAGCATGACAGATTATAAACAAGTTTTTGACTCCATAAAGCAAACAAAAGAAAAAGCCAAGATTTCTAATTTGTTGAACACTTTAACTGATATAGAACCAGATGAAAGTTACATTGAAGAACTTAAAGAATTGACAAATAAAGTTCGGGAAATTAAGATTTATGCTATTGGATTACTTACGAATTATAACAATAAGGAATTAGAAGATTTTTTCATTAAGAAATCTGAGTCTGAAAACGATAATTTTATTGTATGTAGGTGTATCAGAGGATTGAATTTGAATGGTAGCGAGAAATCAGCTCAGTTTTTGCTTGATTTCTACAAAAAGACAAGAAGCATTGATATTAAATCTGAAATTATCCATACGCTTAGAATTATAAATGCCAGAAATACCATTTCAGAGGGTGTGAAAGATGGAATCTACAAATTGATTGGCAACGAATATCCATTTTTTCAAGGCTACTGGACTGACTTAAAAAAAGCAGAAAAAACAACAAAAGAAAATTGGAGTCAAATTGCTGAGAAACAATTAAATCAAAATAAGCTAAATCTGATATTTGTAGAAAATGAGAAATATGACATTCATATCTATATTGAAAAAATGAAAAAAGACTTCATTAGATTTATAAATGTCTATTGTATACCTAAATATCATGAGACAACATTTTCAAAATACTTTACACCATCAGAATTCTATATTTCCGAAAACAGACTTTTTGATAGCTTTTTTGCAAAAACTAAAACAATGCGTCCAGATAATTATGTAATTGAAATTATCAATCTGATAAATAGTGAATTATTACCAAAGTTGTTTAGTCGGGTAAATATGCTTGGTGATTTAGGGAATATGAAATTTGAAGATTTTACTCGAAGAGAAAATGAAATTTATGATACTCTTTATGGGACAAGTTGGGACTTTGTAGTTTCACGTCAGCTAACGGAGAAAATTGATATTTTTAGAGACAATCCTGACAAGAATAAATATATTGACCTTGTTATTGATAAATGGGTAAAACAAGGAAAAGAATATTTTAGCATTTTAGATTATCTTGAAAACCAGAAAAACAGCAGGTAACAATGTATATACAAAATAGGCGAAATAGTAGTAAATTCAATGGCTGTAGCCCGCTTCAAAATTGTAACGGTTTGATAAGTTTGAAGCCCGCAATCGCCTACTTTGCATATACTTACCGTTAGTAACAATATGAAAAACAGGCATTTAAAAAATTTACGTTTGAAAAGAATAATTATCATATTCCTAGTATTTGGAATGTTTTCTTGTAATCCCAATTCAGGAAATAAAAAAAATGAGAAGACAGGGAACTTTAGCGGAATATTTAAAAGTGGTAACTTTTCCGACAAGATCCTATTTGAAATAGAACGAGATTCTGTAAGTTTCAAAGTTTTCTTTTCAAGTTTAGAGCAAAATGCCAAACGAATTCCGCTTCAAAATGTTGAAGTAAATGGAGATTCGATAAATTTTAAGTTACAAAGCGATTTTTACACATACTCTTTCAAAAACAAATGGATTGATAATTTTAGCAAACTTCAAGGGTCACTTACTGTTGACACTATTACAACCCTCTATACATTGGAAAAGGAATTTTTAGATAATAGCAATACTCCAAAAAGTGAGGAGATTAGTTTTAAATCCAATGGATTACGTATAAATGGAACTATTTGGTATCCCAATAACAATAAAGGGAGAGCCCTTGTAATTGTGACTTCTTCTGGAGGTCAAGACCGCAGTGCTTCACGTGCAGAAGCCATACTACTTGCACAAAAAGGATTTACTACATTTCATTATGACAAAAGAGGTACCGGAAATTCTGAGGGTGATTGGAATACTGCAACAATTGAGGAATATATAACAGATGATGTTACAGCTATAGAATATTTCTCCGAGAAGACTGGAATACCACTTAAGAAAATAGGAATAAAAGGGAGTAGTCAAGGAGCTATAAAAATACCATCTATTTTAAATGAATTAGAGAATTTGAATTATGGGATTGTAGTAAGTTGCCCGGGAGTTACCTTACTAGAAAGCGATTTAAATTATTGGAGGAATAGAAATGCTAAATTACTAGGGAATCACTTGGATGACGCTACGCTACTGCAACGAAAAGTTTTTGAATTTATGGCAGGAAAAATATCAAGAGCAGATTTAGAAAATGGTATAAATTCTGAAAAATCAGCATCGTGGTTTGCCAATATTTGGGTACCTAATTTGGATGAAGTCCAACCAGATAAAAGACTTCTATATAGTCCAATACCCTACTTTGAAAAAACAAGGCAACCTATCTTAATTATACAAGGTAAAATGGATGAAATAATACCAGTCAATAGTTATTTGCTCATTACCGATGCAATTAAGAAATCAGGTAATGATAATTATAAAACAGTTTTATTAGAAGGAGCCTCTCATTCGATGTCTAATATTGGAGGAAGTGATTTCCCATATTGGTTTAAATTGCATCCTGATTATTTAACAACAATTGAAAATTGGATAAAAACTGTTTCTAACAATGTATATAAAAAATAGGCGAAACAGTAATTAAATCAAGGGTTTTGGCTCGTATCAAACTTTGTATTTAACCGAAAGTTTGGTGCTTTTAAATCGCCTACTTTTCATATACTAAACGTTGGCAGAAATTTAAAAGGTACTTGGAATGACAGAAAGAGCGGAAAAATTTTGGTTAGATTTTCGTGAAAGAGGAATGTACACTGAACGCATTTATGAAAGACTTTTTGAATTAGCATCAAATCCTATTGAAATATATTCCTTTACAAAAGCATACTTAGAAAATTATCATTCTGGTTCCACTTTATTCGACGCCTCTTTAAGTTATATTAGCAAAGGCCAATTCGAAGAACTATTAGAAATTGCTCTAGTTATTCTAAAAAAAAGGGAAAACGAACTTGCTCAAAGTGTAATATATTATGCCATATTACAATTTCCAGAGCTAATGACTGAAAACTTAAATGAGGTTTTAGAACTTTATAATGAAAAATATTATAATTGGTCAATCACTCCAGGTCGAAACTTTGAAGAAATACAAATAGAAAAATTGCTTGCCAAATTTCTCAGAACCGATATTTCCAAAATAGAAAAGCAAAAAATATTTGAAGTATTAATACAAACTAGAAATTTACCATCTATTGAAATTGCATTTAAGTATGCATTGGAGAATAATTTGTTCGAATCACTTTATCCAATGGAGGATTTAATTACACATATTGAATGTGTTGGATTAACAATGAAAGAAAATACAATAGTAAGTTATTGTCCTAATATAGCCTATCATTTTGTATTCCCTAAGAATTATTTTTCAAAGAATGAACCTATTTGGTTGGACAATAAGTCTGAACATCCAACTTGGAAATTCAAAGCCTCAACAAAATCTTTTAAGTTTGGAGGCTATTTAGAAAAAGATTTAAAAAACCCATTTTATCACATTATTACCTTCGATATAATTCCAGAGGGTATAAAAGTGACAAACTTAAAGATGCTTACATTAGGATTACATATAAATCTATTAAATGAACAATTTGGCCCTTTTTTTTATACGCATGATGCATATGGGAAACCATCCTTAATAAATAATGGAATTAATTATGAAATAAAATACTTCGACGACGATGAATATAAAGAAAGAGAGGTCGCTTTTGCCCAAACACCTTCAAGATGGAGAATTCAAGATTGGGGAATGGCAAATAGTAGGGAAAATTTATTTCGGCTTGGAGGAGAGCCAACAGCAATTCAAAGCCCTGAAGTCCTAATTTGTCCAAATTGTAAAGGGAAAATGGATTTTTTTATGCAATTGGATACTGGGGGTGATTTTTTTTGGGGTACGGGGGGTATATGTTACATATATTGGTGCGACAAAGACAAAGTAAGTGGATACTGCTTTCAGTGCACCTAGAAAATAAACATCTGCCAACAAGACGATTTCCGAGAGCTTTTTCAACGCACAAACCAACGCACAAAAAAAGCCCTCGTATATCGCAAACGTTGTGCGTCATCCAGAATATAAGCCTCGCCCATTAACTTAGTATGCTAACGTGGAAGCACTTATGAAACAATTCCTTAAATTTGAAAACTCATTGCAAGGCCGATTTTTAAACTGTTGCGTAATAGCACGAGGGCAATCCTGGTTGGAGTGTGTGTCATAACTTAAGTGGCGGTTCTGTTCCGGTTACTATCAGAATACGAAACCCCGTTCAGAATATTTATTATTCCAAAAGAGCACTCCCTTTGAGTATTTTTTAAATTTAAACTCAAATTTTATGGATCAAAAATCTGAATCATTATCCATGGAAATTGTCAATCCTAATGCCGCAGGGATTGACATAGGTAGCCGCTCTCATTGGGTCTCAGTAGGTCAAAAAGAAAAAGACATCAAAGAATTTGGTGTTTTTAATGAAGACCTAAAGGCCATAGCCGATTGGCTAGCTGAGAACAAAATTACCACAGTTGCTATGGAAAGTACGGGTACTTATTGGCAAGCACTCTATGCAGTTTTGATAAATCGCGGTTTTCAGGTGATTTTGTGTAATGGTAAATTTACCAAAAACATTAAAGGCCGTAAAACGGACATTCAAGACTGTGCTTGGATTCAAAAACTCCACAGTATTGGTCTTTTATCAGGTAGTTTTCTGCCCGATGAAGCCACCGAGCAACTACGGACTTATTGCAGACACAGAGCCAACTTACTTGACATGGCTGCAAGCACTCAAAAGAAGATGCAAAAATACCTGCGACTTCTTAATTTGAGACTGGACGTGGTAGTAAATGACATATGTGGACTTACAGGAATGGCAATAATAGAAGCAATTTGCAAAGGCGAAACAAAACCTGAAAAACTAGCAGAGCTTAGACATGGGAACTGTAGAAAATCAGAAGCTGAAATAGCTAAAGCTCTTGAAACTAATGGTAGAATGGACTATTTATTTGCTCTTCAGCAAGAACTTGATATGTATAAAATCATTCAAACAAAAATCACAGCTTGTGATACAGAAATAGAGAAAATGCTGAATAAGATTATTGATCAAGACGATAATAAAAGGCAACATTATATTGACAAAAAATCACATAAAAGGATCAATAAAAATACTCCCAAAAACATAGATTTAAACATAGTAGGCTACCAATATTTTGAAGGCGTTGACCTCATGGAAATTGAAGGTTTTTCGCATGGAACAATCCTGCATTTAATAAATGAAGTTGGCTTAGAAGGTATAAAGAAATTCCAAACAGCCAAACAGTTTGCAAGTTGGTTAAGGTTAGCTCCCAATAATAAGAAAACTGGTGGTAAAATAATATCAAGTAAGGTTCCAAAAGGAAGTAATCGACTAAAAATAGCCTTAAGGAACGCTGCGAATGCAATTGGGAATTTAAAAGACTCAACTCCTTTAAGAGATTTTTTTCAGAGAATAAACTTTAAAAAAGGAAGAGTATCAGCAATTAGTGCTACTGCACGAAAATTGGCGGTAATAGTATGGAATATGGTAACAAAAGGTACAAGATACATAAACCCCGAAGGCTATTTGTTTTTAGATCAAAAAAGAAAGCTAGGCTTGGTCAAAAGAATTCAAAAACAAATTGATAAATTTGGATTGACAAGCGAAGATCTCGAAGTGATAATCAATTGATATTCAACGCATAAAAAAACGTTAGTCAGAATTAAAACAAACAATGATGATAAAAATCAAATACTTTTCAATAATGGCATTTCTGATTCTTTGCTCAAATATTTTTGGACAAACAAATGCAGAATTCCATCCAAAATTTAAAGAATCAAAAAAGACGACACATAAAATAAAAGATGGACAACTATTTACTTTTGGATATTTGGAAGTATTAGAAAATAGACAAGACCCAAACAGTGGAACGATTGAAATTCCTGTTTACATTTTCAAAAGTAGAAGTAAAAATCCAAAGAAAGACCCAATAATTTATACCGTTGGCGGTCCAGGTTCCACCACAATGCCGACAGCACAGTATATGAACTATTACAAATACCTAGACGATAGAGATTTCATTTTGGTGGAGCAACGTGGAAACTATTACGCAAGACCACATTTAGATTGTCCTGAATGGTCAAAAGCAATCTTCGAATCAAATCTACCAAATTTTGATGCTAACAAATATGATGAACTTTTAGAACAAGCGGCTAAGTCTTGCAAAGAGAGACTCGAAAAAAAAGGTATAGACTTAAATGGCTATAACACAAATGAAATTGCAGCAGATATAAACGATTTGATAAATGTTTTAGAAATTAAGGAATATAATCTTCTGACTATATCGTATAGTACGAAAATCGCTCAAGTTTTAATGCGTGATTATCCCAATAAAATCAGAAGCGTTGTTATGGATTCACCTCTACCATTAGAAGTCAACTATGATGAAGAAAGCGTGCAAAATCTTTTGGAATCAGTAACAAAATTACTTGATGATTGTGAAAATAATGAAGAATGCAGTTCGGCTTATCCCAATATTAAAAATAGGTTTTTTGAGTATTTGCGAGAAAAAACTGAAAATCCACTAAAAGTTGAAGTCGAAAATCCCAAAAATGGAAAAACTGAGGTATTTTATTTGAAGGGTGAAGATTTAATAAGCGTTTTCACCTCAGCATCTACGGGAGACGTTCCGAATATTCCTTTTGAGATAAACAGACTTTTGAATAACGACCTGACATCGGTTAAAGAACAATTGTCATATCTTTTCCAAGATCCAAGTGGAGGTGCAGGAATAGGAATGCGTCTTTCGGTTTGGTGTGCGGAAGAAAACCCATTTAACTCCGTTGAAAGAATAAAGATGGAAACAAACAAATATCCAGAAGTGAAAGGTTTGTCTCCTGCTGTATTTGAAAATGAAATATGCAAAATATGGGGTGTGAAAAGAAAATCTGAGATTGAAAACCAAGCGGTCAAGAGCAATATTCCTGTTTTATTCATAAGTGGAGAGTATGATAACGAAACACCAGCAAAATGGGCAAAATCAATGATGCTAAATTTAACTAATTGCTATCATCTAATTTTTAAAGGGTGGAAACATATACCAACCACCAATTGGAGCAATCAATGTGCGATGCAAGCAGCAAATGATTTTTTCAATAACCCAGCCGAAAAACCAAATCCTACTTGTTTGGGAGAAATAATGAGTCCTGAATTTAAAACAGAATAAATAACTGCTTACAACATTGTATATGCGATAATGCTCCCTATCGGTCGCACTACGCATATACTTACCGTTATAGGGCATATAGAACAACCGGATAAAATTCAATTAATGATAAATGAGTGAACTTGAAACTGTCATAGTATCAAACAAGGATGTGAGTTGTTATTCTCAATTGATTGAAAAAATTCAAAATTCTAAAACATTAACAAAAAACGATATTCATGCATTTGACAATATTTGGAAAACAGCAATAGACTTTAAAAACTGGAGTGATTCTGATTTGGTGTTAGGTTGTAAAATAACGCATCAACGACTAAAAGATACTTTTAAATTAACTGACGAGAGTATCTCCATCATTGTTCGAGTGGCTTCATATGATTGGAAATAAAAAAATCATAAATATGACTAATACACAAACTGAAATATTTGAAGCGTTTAAAAGAAATATAATTGGAAAAATTAATCCTTATTTATCTAACCTTGGATTTATAACTGAAAATGTAATTAAAGAAGAACAACAATGGATAAGTGCAAAATTCATAAAGAGAGCAACAATTATTTCATTTAGTTTGAGTCTGCATCATTTAGATTATGCAGATGGTATTATTGTTTCTTTAAAATCAAAATTTGGAGACAAGTTTCTTAGAAATGAAGTGCTCAAAAAGTCGAATAAAGAAATATCAGTTTACTTGTATGGACTAGATATAATTGATTCTGAATTTGACAGAATCCTTAACGATATTATAATTCACTTTGAAAAACAACTGAATGAATAAAACGCCCTATAACAGCTAAGCTTTCGTCGTGTCCGCAGGACATGCGATGAAAGCAATGTTGAACTTAACCTTCGGTAGTTTTTCACCACTTTTGCCCGCTATGGGTTTTTCGTTATGTTAGATTTTGATTTTATTAGTAGTGCATTTCGGGTTTTAATGTCTTAAGTGTTTTATTTGCTGTTTTTTACTCAATAGTTACTCATTTATTTTTTCCTGTGGACATAGATTCCCTTACCCAAGCTCATTTTTGAGTTGAGGAATTTAGAGTAGCCCACATTTCCTGATAAAAACTAGGTGGCCCTCGATAATCAAAGCTCAAGATGGTTCTTAAAGTGCCTTTTTTGCAGCATGGGCAAGGACGCACTTTCTGCGTTTTGGCTTCTGCTGGCTTGGATTTTGAGCTTAGTTTTTCTTGTAAGTTCTTTAGTTTTTCGCGTTTCCAAGTACTGCTGAGTATCCCGTAGTGCCGTATTCTTACCAGCCTTTTTGGTAAAATATGTTGGCTAAACCGTCTCGTAAACTCAACATGGCTCAGGGGCATTTCCTTTTTCTGGGCTCCAGTTTTGTAGTCTTTGTAGCTTATAGTTACCGTTTTATCGTCTATACTTTTTATTCGGTGGTTACTTATGGCTACCTTGTGAGAATACCTACCTAGGTACTCTACCACTGATTTTGGGCTGCCGAACGGCCGCTTTGCATATACTATCCAGTTCTTAGCAAACAAGCTATCATAAAAGCAGCGACCTAGGTTAAGTTTCTTTTTGAGAATAGCTACATATTTTGCTCTAAATACCTTACCTAGTGCTTTTACAGGGTACAAAAACTTGCCTTTAGCTTTGGTAAGTCGCCAGTTTCCGGCATCATCTACGCCACCACCGGGTATTATGCAATGTAAATGAGGATGTAAGCTCAAGTTTTGGCCCCAAGTGTGCAGTACGGCTACCATACCGTTTTTTATGCCTTTATCGGTAGGTGTGTTGAGGTGTCTCGGATCTTTGCCAAAGGCTTGAATCGTTTGCCAAGTGGCCTCAAAAAGACTGTCATAAACCATTTTTGGCTCATACATTGCCAGCTGATTCAGCTCACTGGGTAAGGTAAATACAACATGAAAATATGGCACTGGTAATAAGTCCACCTCCCTGGCCTTTATCCATTGCTCACGCTTTTCGCCTTGACATTTTGGGCAGTGTCGGTTTCGACAACTGTTATAGCTGATACTGATATTACCGCAACCATCGCAAGCGTCTATATGGCCGCCCAAGGCTGCTGTCCGACATCTTCGAATAGCCGAAAGCGTGCGTAGTTGCCAAGTATTTAGGCCTAATTGTTCAATGTTTGCACCCAATCGGTCTAATACATCGGCTACCTCGTACTTGGCGTGCATCTCGCTGGGCTACAAGCGGCAAACAAAGTATCAAGCGGACTAAATGGCTTAATACGCCCACTTTGAGCTACATGGAGGTAAATCATCGTAGTTTCTATTCGCTCGTGTCCCAAGAGACTCTTCAATGTCATAATATCCGTACCGTCCTCAAGGAGGTGAGTGGCATAAGTATGTCTTAATGTATGCACGTTTATGTGCTTTAGTATACCTGCTTTTTTTGCAGCTGAACTAACTGCCCATTGTACACCTTTTTGACTATATCTACTATCAAAGTCTCCACCTTTTCTATTTTCTACCGGTTGTCCATTAAATAGCCAATCAGATGGATTTTCTGCTGATATATAAGCCTTTATACCTCTGATTAAGTGCTCACTTAGCGGAACATATCTGTCTTTTTTCCCCTTCCCTTGTTGCACATGAAGCATTTTACGGTCAAAATCTAAGTCTCGAAGGCGGACATTGCGTGATTCAAAACAGCGAAGGCCACAGCCATAAAGTAAACCTATTAAGATTTTATGTTTCAGTAAATCAGGGGCTTGAAGAAGTCGCCACATTTCTTCTTTACTCAATACAGAGGGTAGTTTTTTACTAGCCTTTATGCTAGGAAGACCAGCGTCGATTGGTTTTATTCCTTCTATTTTAAAGAGCATTCTGTGTCCATAAACGGTATACTTAAAGTAACTTTCAGAAGGCGTATTGTGCTCATGTTTAACTAGATTCAAATAATCAGTAAGTTGATCTTCATCAAGTTCAGTTGGTAGACAATTAAAGTATAAGGCTAGTTTAGCAAGATGCCGAATGTAGTTAAAATAAGTACTGCGACTTCTACCCAAAATAGAAAGTTTTTTCTCAAATTTTTGGGATAATTCTAAGAAGCCCGTAACTTTCATTTGGGCTTGTACAATTAGTGTATGAAGGCCTAAGTACTCAGGCTTTTTTTGGTGTCATAAGTATAAATATTTAATGATTAAAATCTTATATATAAATCAATATCATGCCAAAAACTACCGAAGGTTTAGTTCAACAGCACCTACCCAAAAGTGGCGGTTCAGTGGTTAAATCAAGCTTTGTGTTTAATCAAAGTTTGGTTCTCCGCATCAACATTTGTGGTGAAAATCGCCACCTTCGCCAAGCCCGAAAACGTTGGCAGCAAGCCTAAAAAAGACACGACACACAGATTATGAGTGCTGAAATATTGACAATTACACCGACTTCAGGAAATGCTCCAGAGATTCATTTTGGAGAGCATTTTAGACATCCGCTATGGATAAAATTTGTCAATAATGATTCTGAAAAATGGTTAGGTTGTTTTTCGAGTGATTATCCGAGTGTTTTAAATAAAGTGCTTGTTGATAAAGAAAATAAATCAGCTTTTGTTGTGTCGGGCGGAATCGGATATTTAGTTGATATTAACAACAGGATTATTAAGCACAAAACAGAAGACCATCCTATGATTGGAAGTTTGATTCAGACAAATGACCCAGACTATTTTATAGCAGGGACTTTTTATAGTATTTACGTATTTGATACTGATAAATTAATCAAAGAGATTACACCTAACATGACTATTGATGGGATTTACTTTAAAAGTCAAATCGGTAGAAAAGTAACAGGTGATTTAGCCTCAGTTGAGAATCAGTATGAATCCAATTTAGATTTTGAATTTGATTTGGATACATTTGAATTGACATTGAATCAAAAGGTGATTCGTAAGGATTATAAGGTTTTTGAAACTATAAGAGTTGTTGATAAGGATTGGACTCAAAAGCCAAATATTATTAAGAGATTGATTGATAAACTAAAAAAATAAAAAAGGCCAGCTGCCAACACGTGGTATAAAAAACTGCCGGGAGTTGCACAAATTGCAGGTTCATCACTCGCACCAACACTCGTGTAGCTTGATAAAGAATTCGCCCGCAATCGGCAGCTTCTCATACCACCACCGTTGGCGGTCATTATAAAAGACACGGAATATGAAAGACATTGAACTAATATTAGAACAAACCAGTGACTCATACACTTGGACTAATGAACTGCTGAAAACAATACCCTTTGACAAATGGGATGTTTGCCCAGACGTAATTAAATCTACCCTGAACTGGCAGGCTGGTCATTTAATTATGAGCCACTATTTCCATTCCATTATGGTCATCAAAGGACATCAAATGGACATCATAAAAAGAATTCCAATGAAAGAGTATGATGAATATTTTACAAATGGTGGCCCAGAATTAACAATTGGAAAGGTAGATTCAAAGACCTTGTTTGAACAATTGGACTTTATTCAACAAAGCTCCTTAGCTCTCATTCAGAACTTAAAATCCGAAGATTTATATCAACCTCTTGAACCTAGTCCAGTTCCTCATCCCATAGCAAAAAACAAATTGGAAGCCTTGGACTGGAATGTTAAACATACCATGTATCACTGCGGACAAATTGGAATTCTAAAAAGAATTGTTGCTGAAAGACACGACTTTGGTTTAAAAAAATAAAATGATATGAGATATTTAGTAGCAAGTCTCCTTGTTCTAATTAATAGTTTGAGTTTTGCACAGAACATCAACCAGTCTAACATTATGTTAGAAAAAATGTATCAAAAGGGTGCAGTAAACGAAAGATTGTTTGATGAAGAATCTGTCTTAATGATAGATTACCAACCCACAATAATTGGGGCTTTCGCAATAAAAAGCTACATAGATAGTTTATTAACGCACAATACTTTTTCGGATATTCGATTCAAATCTTTAGAGACATATCTATATAAAGATGTAGTCATAGATATTGGAAATCTTGATTGGGAAAGAAATAATAATAGAGAAAGAGGTAAGTATTGGAATGTTTGGAAACTTATTGAAAAAGATGTCTATGTATTGCAAAGTCATTCCTTTGGATTTTATCATAAAGCAATCAGCCCGGAGTTACTTCGATTCCAAATTGAAACGGATTCATTCAATACTCCCATTCAGGATAATTTTGAGTTAATGGCTTACAATGCCCTAATGGAAAAAGCCGTAAAAAAAAGAGATGGGGTACTCAGAGCCGAATTTTTCACTGAAGATGCTTCTTTTTTCCCTTTTGAAGAGACCCCAAAAATCACAAAGAAAGTCTTATTGCCTTATCTTATCCAATACAATAGTGGAGATGTAACTATTAAGGAAATAAATGTTTTTACAATTGATTATGAAAAATTAGAGGATGGTTTCATAGAGTATAATGGCTTTAACGTTAATTGGCAGGCAGGAAACTTTCAAGGAAAAACTACAGGCAAAGGTATCAGGATATGGAAAAGACAAGCTGATGGTTCATTGAAAATTTTTAGAGAAATAGGGCTACATGACTTATAGTTTCCTCAAATTTTATTTATTTTTTTCAAAATCATAACTATGGTGAGACCCATAATATTGATGCTTTTCGTTTTTGGACTTGAAATGAATAGTTCAATAGCTTGTTCCGTCTTATATTATGTAGATTCTACAACTGGAAAAGTATATGTGGTAAACAATGAAGATTATTGGTATGATGTAAATGCCTTTATTAAAATTGAACCCAAATCAAAAAAACAATTGGCTCGCCTCTGGTATGGGTGGGATAAGTTTGCCCAAGGTGGTGTAAACGAAGCAGGTTTATTTTTTGATGCAGCGGTAGCACCAGAGCAACCAAAAATAAATGGCTATGGAAATCCAAAAAGTAATTTGGGAGACGATATTCTCGCAAATTGCAAAACAATAGAAGATGCTTTAGCTTATTTAGAGAAAAGAAAAATTGCTCTAACAAAAAGCCATATGATGTTTGGTGATAAGTCGGGCAAAGCGGTAATAGTTGAATGGGTAAATGGAGAAAAAAAATTACATTGGGTAAATGACAACAAACTAATAATGACCAACTACTTACTTTCAGACACGAGTGCTGGAAATTATCCCTGCTATCGTTATGAATCCATTAAGCAAAATTTAGAAAAACTTAAAGCATCTGGAGAAGAAGTCAACCTTTTAAAAGTTGGGAATACTATTGGACAAGCCGTTCAACCCCCAAAAGCAGACGAAAATAATCAAGTTGGAGGAACAGTTTATACTTCATTCATTAATCTAACAGATATGGAGTTTGTGCTTTCTTATAAACTCAGTAATAAAAATGTGGTGAAGCTAAATTTGAACGAAGAATTTTTAAAAGACAAAGGACATAAAATCAAATTAATCGATAAATAACGAACCGCCAACATCACCTATACGCAAGCAGTTTTTTTTTAATTCGTAGGACAGGAAAGTGCTAAATTTGAAGTTCAGTTCTTCGTAGGAAGTTCAGTGGTTAAAATCCCAGCCTGCGTATAGGTGAAAAACGTTAGCGGATATTTTGAGAAAAAATCGCGTAAAAATAGAATTTTTTGAAGAATGAAGTTACAATATAGAATAATTAGTTATTTGATAATGTTAATCATTTATTGGTTTTCAACTTCATTATTAATTTCATTAGACGGAATATTAAAAATTAATAAGGTTTTCATAACATTAGGTTTCGGTTTTAGCATAATAAATATTCTTTACTCATTTCTCATAACAAAATGGAACACAACTTTTAATATTTTACTATCAATTTTTATCGCTATTGTATCGCTATTTTTAGCTCTGAAATTTGGCGATTTACATATATTCTCAAAATACGATCCATACGATATTCTAACTTCAATAATTAGTAATGCAATATTTTCTATTATATTTTGGGAAATTGCATATCAGTTAAAAATAAATCACAATAGAAAAAATGAATAACTTCCTGAAAATAATTGAAAATAGAAAATTAGCATTTAAGATTTCTTTTTTCTACGTGTTACTCGGAACTTTATCAGTTTGTTCTATTTATCCAAAAGATTTGTTTTATGGAGAATGGTCATTATATGGTTTAATAATTACATTTCCTGTTTCAATAATTAGCTTTGGTTATAGATATGCAGAATCTGATTTATTGTATCCAGTTTTTATTATTCAATTAGTAATGTTTATTTTAAGTTTTTTCGTTTTAAGTTTAGTATTAAAAGATAAAAACAATAAATAAAAAAAACATCCGCTAACAGCTAAGCTTTCGTCGTGTCCGCAGGACATGCGATGAAAGCAATCGGGCCGCTTAGGTAGGATTGAACTTAACCTTCGCACTAGGCGTGCCCATAGTCTTTCACCGTTTCAATTATATGGATTTTTCGGCATGTTGTGTTTAGATTTTAGGCGTAGTTCATTTTTGTTTTATACAAAAAAACAATTTAAATAAAATAGACTCAAAGGCTAACCTCCACCCTTGCCCCTGAATAATCTTAGGGAAACGACTCCCCTGCTTACTGCACGGAGACACCTCAGACTTTCACCCTTTGGATTATCCATTATTTGGATTTATATTCGCCATTCAAGGCACACACAAAGTGTATGTGTTCATGTCGGGCAAAAGTCCGCCACGCCACATACACAAACCGTTGGCTGTCATTGTAAGAAGACCCTCTATAAACAAAGCTTTTGTAGTTAGTTGAAAACTTTTAAGTGATACAAATCAGACAAGAGCCACTTAATAACAAAATAGAATTAATAAAAACATAAAATTGGACAAATATGAATAGACCAGAAGAAGTTGAATACAATCCTTATTTTCAAGACTACATCAACTTGGTAGAATTAGGCGATTTTCATACTATATTCAAACAAAATACTCTTAAAACGATTGACTTTTTTAGCTCGATTCCAAACGAAAAACACGACTATAAATATGCAGACAATAAATGGACAATAAAAGAAGTCTTGATGCACATTATTGACACCGAAAGAGTATTTGCTTACAGAACTCTTGTTTGTTTGAGAGGAGACAGCAAAACACCATTACATAGTATGGACGACAACCTATATGCGTCAAATATAGTAGTTACAGATAGGTCTATAGAAAGTTTGCTTGAAGAGTTTAAAATTGTCAGAGCAAATTCTAATGTTCTTTTTGAAAATGTTTCAGAAGAACAAAGTAAATTTTTAGGAAATGGTGTAACACATAATTTTAGTGCAAGAGCTTTAGGACTTATTATGATAGGGCACATATCACATCATATACGAATTATTAGAGAAAGATATTTATAAATACTTATAAAATATATAGACAGAAAAACAACGAACAGCCAACATGGGTTTGGCAAAAGTGGGGCTTTAATGCTTAATTGAACATTTGTACTTTCTATTAGCTTTTGTGCTAAATTTAAACTTTAGTACTTTTTAATCCCCACCTTCGCCAAGCCCAAAAAGTTATGGGCAATTAAAAAAACACAATTAATGAATAGACAAAAACTTAAAATAAAAAATGAATAATTATTTATTTCTTGGAGCAATTGTTATTGGTTTAACAACCTCTTGTTCAAATTCAACCAAATCGAATAACACTGACAAAGCAACCAGCCAGACTGTAGCAATAAATGATACCTTTGAAACGACTAAAAATATGATTACTCAAAAAATAACTCCTTCAATTTGGGTAGAAACAACTGATGCTAAAGCAGTTGCCGACTATTATCTTTCAATATTTAAAGATGGTAAACTAAAAGAACATCACAAATACCAAAACCCACTAGAAGCTGGAGGCGGAAATTTTGAAACAGCGATTATTGAAATTGCTGGTATGGAATTTAGTATTTTGGCAGCAGGTCCATTTCAAAAATTTAATGAATCAGTGTCTTTTGTTATCAACACAAAAGACCAAGACGAAACAGATTACTATTGGAATGCTTTAACAACAAACGGTGGACAAGAAAGTTCTTGCGGTTGGTGTAAAGACAAGTATGGTTTATCGTGGCAAGTTGTTCCTGTTGAATATTTTGACTTAATAAACAATGACGACCCTAAAGTCAGAGAGAAGGCCATGAAAAACACCTTGCAGCAAAATAAAATAATACTATCAGAACTGAAATAAAAACTGCCCACAGTCGAATAAACGGCCGTAGGCCGTAAAGCCTACGGTACGCTTCTGGTTCGCCAGCCCGGTCACACCACTGTACGTACGGCACTAGGCGTGCCTGTCTTTATATGGTGGACTTGGCGTCCCCATTCACTGAATCTCTGGTTGCAAGCGTTGATAATACTACAACATACTTTCGTAACCACGTAATCTTAGCTTTTCAAGCGTGATAGTAGTCTTTAGAATAGGGCTTTGAGCTGCCGGGCACGCCTAGTGCACCCTCCCATTCTTGTACGACCGCACGGGCGGCCCCGTCCACCGATATGCTTGAATTTGATTCACTCCAAGCCTAATAAGGTTCTTTCGCTTACGTTCAGGCTTTTTCCAGACTAGGCGTCTCCATCCGTCCAAATACAATACCTCAACCTATTTCTTAACCACTCATCAAGTGCTTTGAATTTTCCGTGAATATCCCGTAAAAACGGGACAGGCATTTCTCAATCGGTTTTATTCACCCATCCTCTGTAAACTTCTTTGATTTTGGCTAGTCGCAGGTCAAAACTGTATGGTTTGATTTTCTTGGTGGCTGCCTTTAGCTTACGTTTTAAACTTTGCCAGCTGCTTTCTTTTACTACAAGTTGGTATTTGCCTTTATCTCCCTTTTTGTAAGTAGGCACAAAAGCATGACCCAAAAGCTCAAAATTAGAAGGTCGACGAATACCGCTTTTTGCCTTATTGAAGAGCCTCCACCATTGCCTCCTACTTAGCTTAGGGTAACGACTCCCTTGCTTACGGGACGGTCCCCCCCAGTCTTTCACCCTTTGGATTATCCATTTTTTGGATTTATATTCGCCATTCAAGGCACACACATTGTATATGAGCAATAGCGGGTAAAGTGGTAAAATCAAGGTTTGTGCATTTAATAAACTTTGGTGGTGGCGGACAGGTAATCGCCTTGAAATCCGCTACTGCTCTTATACTTGACCGTTAGTCAGAATTATAACGAACATACAGACAATGATAAAAAACATTTTAACCCTCGCAATAGTATCGATTATATTCTCGAGTTGTGCTTCCCGCAAATATGTGAATTACCTAAAAACAAATGTAGAAATTGTAGAAATGAAAGACTCACTACAATTTACAAGCTTAAACACAGATTTCTACAATAATGATTTGTTTTTTGTGGGAGAAATTCATGAAGTAAAAACATCTCCAAGAATTGATTTTGCATTGTTTACGCAACTAAATGAAAAAGTAAATATTGAGTTATACCTTGCAGAAATGGATATTGCCCAAGCATATTATTTGCAAAAGTATATTGAAGGCTCAAACGAAATGGAATTAAAAGACATTTTAAAAAATTGGGTGGTTTACATAGGAAGTATTTCCGACCAATATCGAAATAAATGGGTTAAATTAAGAGAATATTATGCACAATTACCTGAAAAATCTAAATTTCAAATCGTTGGATTAGACAAAATTGCTGATTACACCTTGTTGAGAAAACTTGTCGAAGAAAAAATACCTGAACAGTTTCTAACCGAATTACCAACAGATGACGAAAAATGGAGTGTTTGGTCATCAAAAAATTTAGATAAAATAATAAAATCAGGGTTATCAGAAAATAACGAAATATCCATACTTAAAGACATACAATTCAATATATCAACCAACTCAAAAATCAAATCTCGAGACAAATTTATGTTTGAAAACTTTAAAAGGTACTACCTCGAAAAAGAATGGAAAAATAAAAAAATATATGGTGGATTTGGTTTTGCCCATACTTTACAAGCATATGACTACACTCTAGCGGGTCGAATTAAAAAAGATACATTATTACCGTACAAAAATAAAATGGTAAGTATGAATGCACTTTATGTTAACTCACGATTAACTGTTCAAAGTGCTGCTCTTCCAAAATTTTTACAAGATAAAGGCAAAGATTTTACGAGATTTAAATTTTCATACGATAATAGATTATTTATGTACATTAAAGGAATTGCTGATTATAAAAAAGTGACAAGACCAAATACCATTAGTTTAATAAAACTTGACTCAAAAGACTCGCCTTATTTGTACTCTGCAAGAGGAACAAAAACCAAAAGATTAATACCAATTTGGGAAGGATTTGATATTATTGAAGGTACATCAACAACCGACTATGCACAATATGTTTTTTTCGTTAGAAATGCTGATTGGATTGTACCTGATGAAAAATAACTATGCATAATCGAGTAGACGGCCGTAGGCCGTAAAGCCTACGGTACGCCTCTGGTTCGCCAGCCCGGTCACACCACCGTACGTACGGCACTAGGCGTGCCCGTCTTTATACGGCGGACTTGGCGTCCCCGTTCACTGAATCTCTGGTTGCAAGCGTTGATAATACTCCAACATACTTTCGTAACCACGTAATCTTAGCTTTTCAAGCGTGATAGTAGTCTTTAGAATAGGGCTTTGAGCTGCCGGGCACGCCTAGTGCACCCTCCCATCCTTGTACGACCGCACGGGCGGCCCCGTCCACCGATATGCTTGAATTTGGTTCACTCCAAGCCTAATAAGGTTCTTTCGCTTACGTTCAAGCTTTTTCCAGACTATGCGTCTCCATCCGTCCAAATACAATACCTCAACCTGTTTCTTAACCATTCGTCAAGAGCTTTGAGTTTTCCGTGAATGCTCGCCAATCGGTAGTTGTTCACCCATCCTCTATAAACTTCTTTGATTTTGGCTAGTCGCAGGTCAAAACTGTATGGTTTGATTTTCTTGGTGGCTGCCTTTAGCTTGCGTTTTAAACTTTGCCAGCTGCTTTCTTTTACTACAAGTTGGTATTTGCCTTTCTCTCCCTTTTTGTAAGTAGGCACAAAAGCATGACCCAAAAGCTCAAAATTAGAAGGTCGACGTATGCCACTTTTTGCCTTATTAGCAAGCCTCCAACCTTGCCACTTGCATATCTTAAAGTAACGACGCTCTTGTTTACGGAACTAAAACGCACCAGTCTTTCACCCTTTGGATTATCCATTATTTGGATTTATATTCGCCATTCAAGGCACACACAATGTATATAAAAAATAGCGGGAAAAGTGCTAAAACGAAAGTATAAACATAAAATAAAGGTCGGTGCTAAACCGAAAAGTTAGGGCGTAAAATCCCCAACTGCTCATACACGAGACCGTTGGGTGCTACTGAATAAAACCGACTAACAATCATTTTTAAAATATTTCCAAATTTTGTTTCATTCTAACTTTAAATTGCATGAAAAAAATAATCGCCTCCGCTCTTTTGTTCTTTTTACCTATAGCTGTTTTTTCTCAGGCTTGTGGTAGTATTTCTGGTACTTCTACGCCAAACACAGCAAGTAACTCAAATAAATATTGGGTAAAAGTGTATTATCACATCGTAAGGACTTCAAGTCATACGGGGGGATATGCCCCCTCTTTGCTATGCAATATTACCTCAAAGCTAAATCAAGATTTTAACCAATACGGCATATATTTCGTATCTAATGGGTCTGACTTTGTAGACAATGACTCCTACTTTAATTTGGGGGCAGGCACAAGCCCATACTCAGCAAATGTCAATAACGTAATTAACATTTATTTGTTAAATTCTTATACAGGCACGAATCCAACTTTTGCTGGATGTGCTCAAGATATTCCATCATCAGCTTTTTGGATTGTGAACTCCGCAATTAATGATGCAGTTAGTCATGAAATGGGACATTGCTTGGGTCTTTATCACACACATCGAGGCAATCCATTAGGACCTAGTCCTGAAACTGGAACAGGTAGCTGTATGGAGAATATTAATGGTTCAAATTGCACAACTTGTGGAGATAAAATTTGCGATACACCAGCTTCTCCCAACCTTATTTTAGGAGCCGTAGATGCTAATTGTAACTATTTGAACCCCTCTGGTTGGACACAAAATGGGGTTATCTACAATCCCGACACACGAAATATTATGTCTTATTCACCTTGCAAAACAAGGTTTTCGACACAGCAAGTTTATGCCATGAAAAATAGGTTGGTTGGGGCGAGTGAGGTTGTAAGTTTGGCTTTCCCCACAGTCAATGGTAGTAATAATGTGTGTAGCTCTTCTAATTTTAGTTGTTCCAATTTGGTGGCTGGCTATACTGTTATTGGATGGACAAGTTCCAATACTGCTGTGGCTACTATCAACTCGGGTGGAGTGCTAACCAAAGTTAGTGATGGCTTGGTAACGATTACTGCCACCATTGCTCAAGGCTGCTCCTACTATTACGCCTCTAAGGTGGTGTTTGTAGGTGTGCCAAGTATGCTGACTGGAACATACAGCTACGGTACTTTTACCTATCCTATCAGCAATCCATCTACTGGCATATCTGTTTCGAGTAGTACACCCAATATTTATATAAATTTACTACAAACCGACCCTAATGCTTCTTTTAATTGGGCAACTGTATCGAGTGGGGGAACTTCTACTTTTTCTTTTAATGCTGGAAATGCAAGTCTTAATTTGTCGGCAGGGGCTTATCGAAACATATCCTGCTATGTCAGCAACATTTGTGGCAATAGTCCAACCACTACTTTCAACTGCTATAATTATAGTAGAAGTTTTAGCCTTACTGCTTTTCCCAACCCTGCAAGTACAGATTTGAGTATATCTGCCGATGAAGTGATTTCTGAGCAAGAGGCTCTCGATTTAATCAAAACTCAACAACTACTTATCACCGACGATATTAAGAAAGTTGACCTTTCGCTATATGGCAAAAACGGACTGATAGCATTGAAAGGGAAATTCACAGACAAAAAAGTTAAATTTGATGTGCAGAAAGTACCTAATGGAACTTATTTTCTTCATGTTGGAGATGATGCCAATAAAGTAATCAAACAAATCATAATTCAACACTAAAGTCATGAGAACAGTCAAATTTATTTTATTATTTATCTTGACGGGGGTAAGTTGTAAGAAAACAGAGATAATAACGCAAACACTAATACCTTGCGACTGTAAAGGCTTGCCAATAATTATTGAGCGAAAAGGAGTAAAAGGAATAATTATGTTTCCTAATAACCCTAAAGACTCTTACGGTATATTAATACCAGAATTTGGTGGCGGTGATATTAGCCCTTATTTTAGTGTTTGTAATGACTCAATATTTACTAATCTAATCAAAATAAAAAAAATAGCCGATAGTACGATTGTAAAAGTTGATGGTGGTGTCATAGATAGAGATGCTCCCTGCCCTAATAAAATGGCATTTAGAATTTCAAATTTGGAGAAGGTGAAATAAGCCTTTTTAGGGAAGTTATCTATATACCGAATAAAAGCAGCAGCACCCAACCGAGTAGACGGCCGTAGGCCATAAAGCCTACGGTACGCCTCTGGTTCGCCAGCCCGGTCACACCACCGTACGTACGGCACTAGGCGTGCCCGTCTTTATACGGCGGACTTGGCGTCCCCGTTCACTGAATCTCTGGTTGCAAGCGTTGATAATACTCCAACATACTTTCGTAACCACGTAATCTTAGCTTTTCAAGCGTGATAGTAGTCTTTAGAATAGGGCTTTGAGCTGCCGGGCACGCCCAGTGCACCCTCCCATTCTTGTACGACCTCACGGGCGGCCCCGTCCACCGATATGCCTGAATTTGGTTCACTCCAAGCCTAATAAGGTTCTTTCGCTTACGTTCAAGCTTTTTCCAGACTAGGCGTCCCCATCCGTCCAAATACAATACCTCAACCTATTTCTTAACCACTCATCAAGTGCTTTGAGTTTTCCGTGAATATCCCGTAAAAACGGGACAGGCATTGCTCAATCGGTTTTATTCACCCATCCAATATAAACTTCTTTGATTTTGGCTAGTCGCAGGTCAAAACTGTATGGTTTGGTTTTCTTGGTGGCTGCCTTTAGCTTGCGTTTTAAACTTTGCCAGCTGCTTTCTTTTACTACAAGTTGGTATTTGCCTTTCTCTCCCTTTTTGGAAGTAGGCACAAAAGCATGGCCCAAAAGCTCAAAATTAGAAGGTCTTCGTATGCCATTTTTTGCCTTATTAGCAAGCCTCCAACCTTGCCACTTGCATATCTTAAAGTAACGAAGCTCTTGCTTGCGGACCGAGACGCCCCAGACTTTCACCCTTTGGATTATCCATTATTTGGATTTAAATTCGCCATTGAAGGCACACACACGCGGTATAATGCATGCAGGTTTCAGAGGTTTTCGAAGGTTTGTGGCACGCAAAAAAGGTCGGTGTAAACTGATATGAAATCGCTTCGTTGTCCCGCATGGTACTATAACATAAACCGTGTGTGTAATTTAAAAAACTACAAAAAACAATAGATTTACAGACTGTTAATATAATCCCTAAAAAATTATTTGATTTAATTACCAAGAATTGGTAATTTCGAAAAAAAATAATCAAATGGGAAAAAATACATCTATATCATTAGGAGACCACTTCGAGGACTTTATTAGTACTTCGATTGCGACAGGAAAATATAGTTCTGCAAGTGAGGTCGTTCGTACGGCGTTAAGATTATTGGAATCAGAAGAAAGTAAACTTAAAGAATTAAGAAATGCATTGGTTGAGGGAGAAAATAGCCAAATGATTGAAAATTTTGATGCACAAAAACATCTTGACGACTTACACCGGAAATATTTATGATTCAACCATATCGTATAAGCGAAAAAGCTATAAATGATTTAGAAAAAATTTGGCTTTATACATATAAAAAATGGTCAAAAGTGCAAGCTGACAGATACCATAATCTGATAATTGATGAAATTGAATTTATGGTAAACAATTTCAATTTAAGCCGTAAAATAGACTATATCCGAGAAGGTTATAGAATGACAAAAGTAAAATCACATTTAATATTTGCTAAAAAATCAGCAGACAATGTAATCGAGATTGTAAGGATTCTACATCAAAAAATGGACATTGAAAATAGGCTTAAAGATTAAAATAAAAACTGTTTACAACAGCTAAGCTTTCGTCGTGTCCGCAGGACATGCGATGAAAGCAATGTTGAACTTAACCTTCGGTAGTTTTTCACCACTTTTGCCCGCTATGGGTTTTTCGTTATGTTAGATTTTGATTTTATTAGTAGTGCATTTCGGGTTTTAATGTCTTAAGTGTTTTATTTGCTGTTTTTTACTCAATAGTTACTCATTTATTTTTTCCTGTGGACATAGATTCCCTTACCCAAGCTCATTTTTGAGTTGAGGAATTTATAGTAGCCCACATTTCCTGATAAAAACTAGGTGGCCCTCGATAATCAAAGCTCAAGATGGTTCTTAAAGTGCCTTTTTTGCAGCCGGACGGCGTTCCGCATGAACAAGGCCGCACTTTTTCCGGTATATGTAGTTAAATTTTGAAAGTCAAAAAAGAATAGCTTTTGACAATAAAAAGTCCCCTAAAATCTATCATTGAATAAATAACCAGAACGCTAAAGAAGTAAAAAAATCCCATAGGTAGGCTTCTAATCTAAGTTACCCCAACAAATATCGAAGCAGCTTTGTCGATTGGATTTGTTGATGACTTATTGCGGGTTAAAATAATTTGCATAAATTGAACCCTAAACGCACACCCGCAATAACTCGGGAATACTTGAATGTTGTGTGTGATTTAAAGAAAAATGAATAAGCCAGAGAAAATTAATGTAATTGCCCTGATACCAGAACTTGACAAGAAGCTTTTCAAGTTGTTGGAAGGGTTATCAGCTGAAGATTGGGAAAAACAAACAATCGCTCCAAAATGGAAAGTGAAAGATGTTGCTGTCCACTTACTAGACGGGAATTTGAGAACACTTTCAATGCTACGTGATGAATATTATGGCGAAAAACCTGAAAATATTAACTCATATCAAGATTTAATAGATTTCTTAAATAGACTAAATGCTGATTGGGTCAAAGCGACTAAAAGACTCAGCCCAAAAGTCATAATTGATTTACTAAAGTCTTCGGGAAAAGAATATTGCGATTTCTTAGCCACCTTAAACCTCAACGATAAAGCTGAATTCTCAGTAGCTTGGGCAGGAGAGAATGAATCAAAAAATTGGTTTCACATTGCAAGGGAATACACCGAAAAATGGCATCATCAACAACAGATTAGACTGGCCGTTGGTGACGAACAAAAGTTACTTGAAGCAAAATGGTACTTACCATATTTAGATACTTCAGTTAGAGCCCTTCCCCATCATTATCGAAATGTAAAAGGAGAAGCTAAGGATTTAATAAAATTTACTTTTATAGGAAAAACAGAAAAAAGTTGGTTTCTATACTATGAAAATGGTTGGGAACTATTAACCTCTATTAATGCTAAACCTAAAAGTGAAGTAAGAATCGGATTTGAACATGCTTGGAAAATATTCACAAAAGGAATGACAAGGAAAGAAGCCATTGAATCATCTGAAATAATCGGTGAGAAAAGACTTGGTGAGAAAATATTCGATATGATTGCTGTATTGGCATAGAAAAAATAAAACCATAAACTATCGAGTATCTCGACCCACCAAAAAACAAAATAGGCTGGGGCTCTAACACTACCGTAAGTACGGGTTTCGTATACGTGTCAGTCTTTCACCCCTTGGATTATCCATTTTATGGATTTATATGGCATATTCATGGGTTTTGTAAAAGTGAAGCATTTGTGCAAACTTGAACATTTTTTTATATATTTGATATAGGTGATGATGTTAACATTTGTGCCTCTATTTTTCTATCATCGCAAAACCCCAAAACGTTGTAAAGAATGGTGGCTTCATACATTGTAAAATACTCTCAAATAAAATTTATAGATTTGCATAAAGACTAAAATTATGAATATTCAGGCCGAAAAATTAGAGATAATGAAATTGGTTTTAGAAACTAATAATCCAAACATTTTGGAATCAATAAAAGCACTTTTTAATCCCAATAAAACCGGGGATTTTTGGACAAATCTTTCTAAAGACCAAAAGGATGATATTATACTAGGCATCAATGAAATAGAAAATGGAGAAGTTGTGGATTACGAAGATTTTATGCAGAAACATAGATAATGAGGATAATAAAATTATCCAAGAGAGCGTCAAAAAAACCTTGATAAACTACTTGAATATCTTGAAACAGAATGGTCTTTGAAAGTTAAATTAGAATTTATAAAAAAACTAGACAAATCGCTTAATCAAATTCAAAAATACCCAGAAAGCTGTCAAAAAACTGATTTTTTAAAAGGGCTGTATATGCTTGTTGTTACGAAGCAAACTTCTGTATTTTATCGGTTTGATTCAAAAACTATTAATATTGTGACAATTTATGACAATAGGATGAACCCTCAAAAATTGAAAGAGGAAACCAAGTAAACCACCCTTTACAACAGCTATGCGTTAGTCGTGGCCAACAGCCAAGCGATGAAAGTAATCGGGCCGCGAAGGATAGAGCTTAACCTTTGTTAGTTTCTCGTCATATTGCGATCAGATTTTAAGTGTAGTTCATTTTTGTTTTGAGTGGCTTTTTTGCTTCTAATACAATACTTTACTTTAAAATCCTCATTTTGAGATTCTTTCAGACATTTCATCTACTCTACAATAGCTCCATAATTACAACTTTCAAGTTTCTCTCAAGACAAATACATAAATAAAATATCATGATAATGGCTAATAAAACACAACAACCACTTCCTTATCTACCCTTAAATTTCCTTTAAAAAGACTTGATTTAACCTTTTTATTCATGATTCATTGTGGTTAATAAAAATTGGCTGCATTTAAATTGAAATGCATATTTAATAATGCTCCAATTGCTATAAATTAGATGCAGGATTTTAGTGATGCTGACCGATATTCGAACATATGAACATGGAGCTATGAATAAACAAAATAAAAAATTATGGTATTTGGCGGCAATAGGCATCTTGTCTTATATGGTTGCTGACATCATTCACGAAGTAATAGGACACGGAGGAACTAGTTTGATTACTGGAAATAAAATTGAGCTTTTGACGATGGTCTATTTTAAAAGTTCCCCAGGAAATATTTTGGTAGACATCGGCGGTCCAATAGCAAATTTGTTTTTTGGTGGCTTGTCATATTATATGTTAACCAAATCATCTTTTGCCCAGCTATTTTTATTTCAAGTAACAGCGTATAATTTATTCTGGTTTTCAGGAACAATTCTACATTCGGCAATAAGCCATACTGGCGATTGGACATTTGCAATGAAAGAGCTTTTAAGCGAACCGTACAGCAAAATTTTATTAATTTCAGCAGGTATCTTATTTTACATGATGATCCTACGCATCTTGAATTATTATCTAAGTTTGGACACTAATGAACAACAAACCGAGCCTTTAACAAAACATAACATTCTCTATTCATTTATATTTGCTGCTCTCGGATCCTTTGTGGCAGGCCTATTTTATGCCACCGACAGGCTACATTCTGGATTAGAAGGCTTACTCGAAATGGCGGCCTCATTACCCATTCTTTTTTTAAAATTTAGAAAAAACACAATAGACAAAACATACCAATTCAGACAAAATTATTATGTGGAACTAGCCGTGTTTATACTTTACATAGCTTTTTGTTTGACGCTTGGTAAAGGAATAACTAATTGAAAATAAAAGTAGCATTAACTTGATTTTGCTTTTGGGGCTCTCTCCCCTTTGCAGCATAAAAATCATTTATCTAAATTTAGTCCTAAAACGCAGAATCAAAAAATAGGTAAACCCATGGCAAAACTTTTAATCACTTTTTTGACCTTCATTTTATTTGCAAACACTAGCATTGCTCAAAAGTCCGGTATTCCCAAAATAGAAAAAGTTTACCTCGACCAAACGGACTCCTCAAAAAACTGTTATACGGTCATTTACCCACCCAAACTTCCTTGGCGGGGCTACCTATTTTTACTCCCGGGTTTTGGTGAAACGGCGGAGCGGGTTATGCAACAAACCGATTTGCCCACTAAATTAGCCTCAAATGGCATATTGACTATCATTCCCACTTTTCAAGATGGCGTTTTATCGTTTGGCGTGGACAGTCTCACGCAGCAAAGTTTCAATCGAATACTCAAAGACGTAAGGGTGAAACACCCGCTTACAGACCTTAGATTTTATGTAGGTGGTTATTCCATAGGCGGTAGCTGCACCCTCAAATATACTGAAAACGCACCCACAAAACCCACGGCCATTTTTGCCATAGACCCACCGTTAGACTTCGAAAGGGTTTACAACTCAGCAAAGCGAGACATTCGCCTTTCAAAAGAAAGTGAACCCAACCCAGAAAACATATATATTATCGAAAGGCTCGAGAAAGAAACCGGTGGAAGTCCAGCGGATTATCTATCCGAATATTATAAGTTTTCGCCGTATTCGTTTTCAGACACTACCCAAACAGCTATAAAAAAGTTAAGTAAAATGCCTTTGCGAATTTACACCGAACCGGATATCAATTGGTGGATGAAAGAACGCAGAGCCGACTATACCAGCATGAACGCAACGGAGTGCTCGGCCCTGATAAACGAACTAAATAGACTCGGAAATACCAAGGCAACGCTCATCACAACCCAAAACAAGGGATACCGAAAACCCGACAACAGCAGACACCCGCACTCCTGGAGTATTGTGGACAACGACGAACTAATAAAATGGTTACTCGCTCAAAAATGAAACTAAGAAGCTACATAATCTTATTTTAATCTATTCTTCTGAGCATTTAATCGGGCACATTTTTAAACTTGCTTGTTATTTATTTAAAGTCCAAAAAAAAGAAAGGCCGATTTACTCTAAGGATTTCAAAAACAAATTAATAAATTTGACCTCACTGAAGTGTCAATTTGATCGCTTTTTATAATCGAAATTTCTCAGCCCAAAGTGTAAAAGCATACTTTAACTACTTAAAACATAATGCAAAACTTATTATTTGACTTTATCTCAAAGTACATCACGCTAAATGAAGACGAGAAAAATGCGATCGTTTCTTTGGATATATTTCGCTCGGTAAAAAAAGGAATGATTTTGCTCAACGAAGGTCAAAAAACAAAAAACAGCTACTTTGTTTTAAAAGGCTGCATAAGAACCTATTATGTGATAGAGGGTGAAGAAAAAACCACTGCTTTTTATACAGAAATGGACGCATTGACGCCTAACTGTGTAATCAACAAAACACCTTCAGAATATTTCATTTCTTGTGTGGAAGACAGCATAGTTTTAGTTTCAGATTCTGACATGGAAGTAGAAATAAACACCAAATTCCCAAAGTTTGATGTCATGTGCAGAAAATTGTCGGAAGAGTTGCTAGCTAAAAAACAAGTAGACTTTGACGCCTTCAAAACCTCATCGCCCGAGCAGCGATACCTCAACCTGATGGAAAAAAGGCCTGACCTTATCCAGCGTGTGCCTCAACACCAACTCGCGAGTTTTTTAGGAATGAAACCACAATCTTTAAGCCGCATACGGGCAAGAATCGTTGAAAAAAGCAAAGACTAAGTTCTTTTCTTAACTTAAGTGAACGAGTTACAGTAGCTCCCCAAACTACTTTTGCAGCATCGATTAACATTAACAGTAAAGAAATGCAAAAGAAAATAATAGCCCTGAGTTTGGTCTTACTGATGGCAAGTTTGCTACAACTAAAAGCTCAACATCCCAAGTCAGACAGCACCTACAAAAAATGGTTTGTAGGCAGTACCTTTTTAATGCTGGGAAATTTTATTCCGGATGACCCCAATCCCCCAAAATTTGTCCAAATAAACATTGGCTACAGGTTTAGCCCCAAAGATGCCGTTTCCTTTGAGTTTAAAAAATCCATCTATACCTGGCCTTTGGGTATTCCTTGGGGGCCATCTTTTGATGCACCGGGTCTCAACTATCCGGGGCATGTTCGTATACTTGCCCCTACGGTGGCTTACCAGCATTTTTGGTGGAAAGGTGTGTACACATCCGCTCATGCACTAAATGCCTTTGAAAAATTTCTGGATGAGGACAACAAAAAGATTGGAAATGGCTACACCTTATACATGACCTACCGATTGGGTTACCAAATAAAACTGCTTAAAAACCGCTTCTTTATAGAGCCTTCTATTGGGTTTACACATTGGCCAGTCCGGACCAATGTGCCGGCGGCATTTAAGGCCGTAGAAAGCAAATGGCCCAAATACTTTGGCTATGAGCCGGGGCTTCACTTTGGTTTTAACTTTTAAGCATAAGCAAGCGAATAAGCCAAACTACCCAATCAAGCTCGATTTTTTTTTAGAAGTAAAATCAAAATCCGTGGATATACGCACCATTGGTAAAAATGGTACTAAATGACAAAAAAGGTTTTTCTTAACTTAAGTGAACGAGTTTAAGCTCGGTAGCCAAATACTTTTGTCACATCAGATAACAACAAATAGGAAAGATATGAAGAAGAAAATTTTATGGTACGCTTTTATTTTAACGATAACAAATGCACCAAATATAAAAGCACAATATACAAAAGCAGACAGCACCTACAAGCGTTGGTACTTAGGAAGTACGGTATTTTTATTGGGTAATTTGGCCCCTACAAATCCCCCTGACTTTGCTCAGCTGAATATCGGCTACCGACTAAGCGGCAAAGATGTGCTTATTTTAGAGCCCAAAACCTGGAAATATGCATGGCCCAATGGCATTCATCCATTTTTTAATAATTCATACGGAAAGCCGGAAGAAAAATTCCCCGGATACGTGCGTGAGTTTGGCCTTTCTGTGGCATATCAGCATTTTTTGCACAAAGGATTATATACTGAACTCAATGTTATGCCTACTTTACAGAAATTCATGAATGACGAAGGCGATAAAATTGGGAATGGTTTTCAGGTTTTTAACACCTACCGGGTTGGGTACCACATTAAACTATTCAAAGACAGGTTTTTCTTACAGCCATCGTTAGCCATTACGCACCGGGCTTATCACACCAAATTGCCAGATGGTTTTAAACAACTAGACGATAAATGGCCCAAATTCATCATAGGAGAACCGGGCTTTCACTTTGGCTTTAATCTTTAATTAATTCACTATGAACACGCAAAAAACACCTCAAAACACATTGGAAGACATCAAAGTCAACATAAAACTGAAGCTTGCTGCCTTTTGGGCGAGCTTCATGTTTCTGTATATCTATGTGGATCACTTCGCATTATATATGCCCAAAAAGATAGCAGGAATCATACAAGGAAAAGTGTTTGTTTTTGATATTTCACAGGGCTTTCTTTTGGCTGCACTCGTCTCAGTGAGCATTCCTGCCCTGATGATTTTCCTTTCTGCTGCCCTACCTGCCAAGATTAATCGCGGGTTAAATATCACAATTGCCACAATTTTAGTTCCATATTCTTTGTTTAATTTGGCCGGAGAGGCATGGCTGCACATGCTTTATGGTGCCGTAGTTGAAGTTATCATTCTTTGCTTAATAATCTATAATGCTTGGAAATGGCCCCGGGTGGAGATTTGAAATTAAATAGAAAGTCTCTTGAGAAAATATATTTTTTAATAATATAGAAAGGTAGGTTTACTCAAAGGAAGTTAAAAACAAAGTGAATAACTTCAAACCGAATAACTCTTTTAAAAGTGGTCAAGTGTTTGTTCTTTCAGGTACTAGGAAGGGTTAAAATAAAGCTTACAAAAAACAAACAGAAATAAAAATATGAAACGACAACTTTATATTATTCTTGCATTAAGCATTCTTCACTTTAACGCATGTGATTCTTCAAAAACTGAAGCAAACAAAATAGAAACAGCTCAGGGAATAAATAAAAAAGTCCTGATTCACACTTTTTTGCTAATTTAGCTCTGTATTTAAATAAAAGGCTTCGTTTTATATTCAAAACCAACAGAACAAAGCCCAAACCAATAGCCCTAATACGGAAAACATCATGAACTTACATCATTTAAAAGAACGAGCAGATCAGTCTGAGGATCTAAAGCTAAAAAACCTTTTGGACCAATTGAGATCCTTAATACAAGAATTAAATCAAAGAAGACTACCGAAAGACGTAATTGATCATATAAATCATGATGTTGATGAAATAAATGCCTCTCCACTTACTGGCTCGGCTCTTCGAAAACTGGTAAAACAAAAGCAGAATCAAATATTAAAACTACTGGAAAAACAACTCAAATTGGTTACAAAAAGATATTACCAGACCCTTTGGATGGTGCTTGGGATGTCTGTTTTTGGCGTTCCAATCGGGGTGGTGATGGGCTCAGTAATAAAAAACATGGGCATGATTGGTGTTGGCTTTCCAATCGGCATGGGAATAGGAATAGCCGTTGGAAGTGTTTTAGACAAAAAAGCCGCTGAAGAAGGTAGACAACTCAATTTTGAGTCTAAATTTTAAGTTTATCAATTTATTGAAAAACGCTAAAGTTATCTAAAAACTGTTTCAAGTCTAAAGCCCTTTATGGCAATTAAATAAATGAAATCTATTTACCTAGTTTTTATTCTAAGCGTTTTTCTGAAAACCCAAACTGCTATCGCTCAAATTTTTAGTGGATTACCTGAAAACGCCTCTGAAAAAGTAAAGAAATGGGCCGTGGTTTTTGATTTTGATGACGACAGCTGCTACCCCGCCCCTGCCCTTTCGAGCGATGGTAGAAAAAACGGAGGACTTAAACCTACAGGATTAAAAACCGGAGATTGCAGAGAAAGCGAACAGTTCCTAAACGCAAACACGTTTTGTAGAACAAAAGCTATTACAAAAAACGGCAATACGTATGAAGTAATCATGTATTCTTTATACTTCGAAAAAGACCAATATGCCGCTTGGACACCCACCGAACTAAAGGGTTCACACAGGCACGACTGGGAATACGCCTCTGTGTGGCTAACTAATGGAAAACTCACACACGCCACCTACAGTGCACATGGCAAAGACGGTGAAACAAAACACGTGAGCACCTTATATTTTGACCGTGGCATGGAAAATCATGTGAAAATAGTCTACCATCAAGATGGCTTTACGACACATTGCATGCGTTTTGCAAAAAAAGACGAGAAAGCCAAAAATCAATTCAAAAAATGGGTAACCCCAAAATTGGTGCAATGGGACCTCATGAGCGACCAACAGCGAAAGCTACTTTCTGAAGATTGGGGGCGTGCAAACCCACCAACGATAGACAAAAACTTTTATAAAGAAATAGGAAAATACTTGCCGCCTAACTACCCGGAAAGAGCTGAATGGGAAAAATAAGATTAAAATAAAAATCCCAAGCATTTGCCCTAAAAAACTCTTGAAAAATGAAACAGATATTCCTCAATTTACCCGTTAATGACCTGTTGGTTTCAAGTGTATTCTATACGGCATTGGGCTTTAAAAACGAACCTTTATTTTCTGGTGAAAATCAAAATTGCATGGTTTGGAGCGACCAAATTTATGTTATGCTGCAAACCAAAGCTTTTTTTGGTTCTGGAAATAATAAAATTACGGCAGCCACACACACCCACGCATCGGCTAGTTTTACACTACCTGTAGAAAGCCTTGATAAGGTAAATCAAATGGTAGAAAGTGGTCTAAAATCAGGCGGAAAAGAACCAATCCCGATGCAAGACTTAGGTTTTATGCAAATTAGAACCTTAGAAGACCCAGACGGCCACACGTGGGGAATCATTCACCTTGACATTGAGGAATTTAAAGTTTTTAAAGAAATATAATGAAATGGTAGGCCAAAAATACCAGAAACCATCATCCAAATAATCCATGAATTACAATTTAAACAATGACTGAACTAGAGCAGTATATAAAATCATATTTTGGCGTAGTGGACGCGGATGACCTCAAAACGATTGTTTCGATGTTTAAAATGTCAATAGTAAAGAAAAATGACGTTCATTTGAAAGCAGGCAGACAATGCAACAAACTAAGTTTTGTGCAATCTGGATTATTGAGAATGTTTGTTGACATAGATGGCAAAGAAATCAACCAATGGATTTCTAAAAAGGGATATTTCTCAGCTGATTTGGCAAGTTTTGCATTTGAAAATCCCTCAAAACTTACCATTCAGGCTTTGGTAGACACCGAAGTTTTTTAGTTTTCAGATTTCAAAGCCCTTTATTTCATAAAAAACAAATGAATTTGAAGGCTTGCCTATATTATTCTTCTCTTTTTAGGTTTCCAAAACTGATTTTGCATTGAGTTTTTAGGAAAATTTACTTGAACCTCTATATGTTGAAGAGGAAATCGTCTTAAATACTATTCATTTTTGATTCGAAAATACCTTCCAATATCTTTATTTCCTTTTTGTATTTCAGGTCCGTTCTTTTGGCAAAATATAAGGTATTTTCGGTTTTTACTTTCCCTTCCCAAACCAACTTAATTTCGCTTTTAGCCAATCCTTCTTGACATAAAAAATCTGGAACCAAGGCTAATCCGCTACCATTGCTCAAACACCTGATTATGGAGCCGATATTTGGCAAAATATAGTTGGGTTTAAAAGCAGGTCTATTTCCGAAATTTTCAAACCAAAACCGTCTGAAATGCTCCATTTCGTTAGAGGCACTGTACCAAACCTCGTGCTGCAATTCCTTTTCTAACCCCTTCCAATCATTGTTGGAAAGATGTTTTTCTAATTTTGAGCAATCAGTATCTATGCCGGCCACCAATATAATCCGTTCTTTTGAAAAAGGCGTGTATACCGCCAAAGACTTTCGGTCAGTGTGTGCCCTTGGCGTAATTACCAAATCCAAAAGTCCGTTGTTTAAATCTTTGATTAAATCTGTATGCACCCCAAATTTGGCCACCAAATCAAAATTCAACTTGGGTATTTCGGCTTCTATAATGTGCTGAAACATTTCGGAGCACATGCCAATATTTACCGATGGCTTTTTGTCTTGTGTAGTTTTCTTAAAATGCTGCTCCGCTATCTCGAGTTTATCTATAGATTCTATAATATATTCATACAAAAACTTACCTTCCTCCGTCGGAATCATTTTCCGAGAGGTACGCTCAAAAAGTTTTTTACTTACATACGCCTCCAAGGCATTTAGATGTACACTGACTCCGGGTTGTGAGCTATATAACACATCGGCAGCCTTTGTTAAAGTGCCATTTATATATATTTCTTTAAACGTCCTGTACCATTCTAGATTTACCATACTATTAAAATTATAATACAAAACTATGATTTATATTATTTTTACAATAACAAAAACTAAAATACTTTTGTAACAAAAACAAACATCTCTTAATAATGAAGAACATATTTATAATTAATGGAGCTCATCCATTTGCACATTCGGGTGGTCGATTTAACCAAACACTTTTTGAAAAAACAATTTCCTATTTTGAAAATACTGCCGATTTTGAGGTAAAATATACAAGTGTAGGCGACACCTATGACCCGAAAACAGAGGTTAATAAGTTTAAGTGGGCCGACCTCATCATATATCATACACCTATTTGGTGGTTTCAACTTCCGTATGGTTTTAAAAAATACATCGACGAAGTATTTACCGAAGGGCATCAAAACGGTATTTATAAAAGCGACGGCCGTAGCAGTTCCAATCCAAACATCAACTACGGCACGGGTGGCTTAATGCATGGCAAAAAATACATTTTAACTACAAGCTGGAATGCACCAAAGACTGCTTTTACTTTAGAAAATGAGTTTTTTGACCAAAAAAGTGTGGACGAAGGTCCGTTGTTTGGATTTCACAAAATGAATAAGTTTGCAGGCATGCAAGTTTTGGCAACGCACCATTTTCATGACATCGAAAAAAACGCCGATGTACCACATGAATTAGCAGAATATCAAAGCTTTCTAGATGAAACTATGAAAGGATGTATGGCTTAAAACATGTAATATATGGTCACTTAAACTAGCCAAAAAAATTATCCACACATAATGCAATTCTATTCGCTAACCCTTCAAAAAAAGACTAAAAAATGTATTTTTAAACAATAAAAGAGAGAAACCTAAACTTGCTTTTTTTAGGAATTCTAAACGCAATAATAAAAATTAAAACTACTTTCGTCTTAGTAAGAATTGAGCCTTGTTTTTTATGTCTTTTTTTGTCTATTTATTTTTTATAAATTTAATTTCCGATACTATCGTATTTTAAACCCTTAAACAAAAATGGAAAAGAGAAACAAAATCATCTATTGGCTATCTACCGCCTTATTGTCATTGGGTATGTTGGGAAGCGGCATTTCGCAAATCCTTCACCTAGAAGATATGAATGCCTTGATCGAGCACGTGGGTTATCCTTTGTATTTTATGTATATCATTGGCGTGTGGAAGGTGCTGGGCGTAATCGCGATTTTAATGCCGAATTTTAAACTCTTAAAAGAATGGGCCTACGCCGGTTTTTTCTTTCTGATGTCTGGAGCCTTGGTTTCGCATCTTTTTATGGGCGACGGCGGCAGTGCCATTTTCGGACCTTTGTTTCAAACCATTTTTGTAGTGCTCTCTTGGTATTTTAGACCTGCAAACCGCAAAATAAGTTTAGAAAATATTTGATTAAAAATAGTATAGCGAATACTTTTTACCCAAAAAACACTATTAAATGAACAGCTACAAGGTAATATTTCAGGGATCGAGAAAATTTAAATTATTTCACAACGAGCAATCCTTAGGTGAATTGACCTACACCAAATGGTACAACAGCAACGCAAACATTCGCTTATCAAATAGTGCCGAATACTCCATTACTGCCAAAGGTTTTTTCGGTACCACTTTAGAAGTATACCAAAACGACACCTTACTCATCAGCTATAAAATGGGCTGGAAAGGCGTAAACATTACAAGTTACCAGCTATAAAAAAAAACTGAGTGGAATTAAAGTATTATCAATATAGACTCGGAACGGCAAAATTTATTGCAGGAGAAATGCATGCCAGTTTGCATCAATTTGACTTTGACAAACAATTGAGTGACACCATTTTCGGTAGACAAATTATTGAATGTATTACTTCAGATAAATATTCTAAGTTGATCTCAAAGCATATTCAACGTGGAATTAATATTGGAGATAATAAACACACTACACTAGTTGCAGCACCAGACTTTCCAATTAAATCTTTTGAACCTGGATATTTCAACCCTAAAAGAATAGAATTGGGACTTTCAGGCGGTGATATTTGTTTTTATCAACCTGATTTATTAGTTGAATCGTACTATTACTTTTGGGAAACTAAACATCCATTTTCACAATGGCATAAATGTAGTTTTGAACTAGAAGACAAAATCTTTACTAGTGCTGAACAATACATGATGTACGGAAAAGCAATGTTATTTGGGGACAAAGAAACGGCTACGAAAATATTACGAACAAATAATGTTAGAGAGCAGAAACAACTTGGTCGACAAGTAAAAAATTTTAATAAAGAAATTTGGGACCTACACGCACCGACAATTGTATATCGAGGAAACAGAGAAAAATTTATACAAAATAATGAGCTGCTAGACTTACTTTCATCTACCAAAGGAAAGACAATTGTGGAAGCAAGTCCAGATGACAATATTTGGGGAATTGGTTTAACAGAAAAGCAGGAAGAGGCAAAGTCAATTTTTACATGGAAAGGAACAAACTGGCTCGGAATAGTTTTAACTGAACTTAGAGAAGAGTTTCTTGGAAACAAATTTGAAAATGGATATTTAACACTTGAAGAATTTAAAACAAAAATGATAAAGAGCTGGTAACACTATATTTGAATTCATAGAGGTGTAGTAGTGTGGCGAGGCGGTGGTTCTTCGTAGTCAGCCCGTAAAATTTGCGATTTGACTCGCTTTGGTGGAAGAAATTTGCAAGTCAAATCGCAGATTTGACAAAGTGGTAAACCGATACTATATTGCTTTGAAAAACCGCCACGCCTCATATATTTAACGTAATATAGGCGGAGAAGAGAAAAAATACCTTTTGAAACTAAAAGGAATATTGAGCAGCACCTTCGTGCTTTTGGATGCCGTCCAAAACGAATTGATACACACAAAATCAAAGTTTAAATGGAACAAAATGCATTCAGACTATGAACTAATATGCACCGAGCTTTTCGAAAATATCCAACACAAAGAACTAATGCTACTCGTGACCTACCATGCACTCAAATACCAACTTGCAACTATGGCGGCGGCGGCTTGAGGAGATTGGGTTTAATGATTTTAAACTGTTAGTATCTTCCAATAATATATAACATTGTGCTTTTTTTACTCATAAATCAAAAACTAATAACACACCAAAAACTTATCACTATTGGCATTCTATTTGAAGTTAAACAATTCTAAATTTCGTTTTAGCACTAACCAAGTAAACTTAGATTTATATTACATATACTATTGACAACTAATACTTTACAAAAATAACAGAGCTAATAACACCTCCGGAATAAATAACAACACATCAAACAAAAACAATAAACATATGGGATTTTTTAATTTTTTCAAGAAAAATAAAATTGCCAGTAATAAAATACAGAATAATCAACACTCGCTAGAAAAAGAAACGCTTGATGATGCACAACAAGAATTCATTGACAATTCAATTTCTAATGCGGAAAGGATTGTCCGAGCATTCAATGATAATAATAATGGAGCATTTGATTATTCAGAAGAAAGTTTAGCAACATTAGACGAACTTCTCGATAACATTATCGATTTTGGTGAGCAAATGGATGATAGCATGAAGAATGATTTAATTGCTCAAGCTGGTTCTTATATTTTTGAAGTAGCTAGAAGAAATTTTGGGGGGAAATATTTCTGGTTGGAACATCTTAATCAGCCGATATTAGTTACAGGTTTACCAAATTTCGAAATATCAATTGTAGCATTCGACAAAGTAAAAATGAGACTAGAAAACGGTATTGAAGATAATATCCCCTACTTTTTTAAAGGTTATTCAGAAAGGGTTCGAAATGCTAAATTTGGTGATAAAGCAATGATAGTATAGAAAAAAATACAATTTATACTGTGCTATTTTAACGTTCATTACCCTTTGATTGATGCAAAATCAAATACTTGACTTTCTTAAATGAAGAAAATATATACCATATTACTTTTCCTGTTTCCAATTTTGGGTTTCTGTCAGTTCAAAATAAAAGGGTTTGTACTTTCAAAAACAGACAACCTAGGTTTGCCAGCTCAGATAATTGAAAAAGGCACAACAAATGGAACAATATCAAATAATTATGGAGAATTTGAATTGACTGTTACCGACGAAAACGCAATCCTTACAGTTTCTGAGGTTGGATTTCAACCAAAAGAGGTAAAAATAAATGGCCAATCTAATTTGTCGATTATTTTAAAAGAAAGCTGTAATATAGACTGGTTTGATTATCACAATATTGGATTTGGATTATTAAGTGGATTGATAAATACACCCTTAGGAGGGCAACTTAACCTTTCATTTGTGCCTCTAAAAAAGCTTCCATTGATTAAAACATTTTTCAGCTATCAGTCGGACCTCAAGCGTAACAATTATTTAAACGGAAGTATTGGACTTTATCACTTGTTTGTAACCTGCGATTTTGATGCTGACATAAACTTCAATTATAAAAAATTAGAATACGAGCAAAAACTTGACTTATCCACATTTAATTTTTCGACAGACCTTAATTTAAAAAAAATCGGACTTATAGTTGGGTTAGGGAGTTTAAGAAATCAAATTGATCATAAAATAAAATATGGGCCAACATTGGGCTTTAAAAAAAATACTTCAATACCATTGCGGTTAAACATCGAGGCCAAATCTACTTTAAACAAGCATTTTATAGAAACAAATATTGAAGTTAGTAGGCAATTTAATTCACTTACCACTTTTTTGAGATTCTATTCGATAAAAAGTTTTAACGAACTTTCATTAGGGGTAAATAAAGACTTTTCATATCATCGAAAAAAGCCAATTATTAACCGATAAGTAAAAAATGAGTAAGGTTTTTTTTCTTGTATTAAAGTGCAAAAAGTAAAAAAAACAATATCAACCGTGTAGGTAAAAAATTGAGTTATTACATCCTAAAATAGCAAACATTCTTAATTTAACCCATCTAAAATCATCAGAACAAAAAGGAAACTCAGTTACTTTACCCCTTCCTCTGCTACCTGATGTTTTTTCCAGTAGTTGGCTAATATGCTGCCGCTGATGTTCATCCACGGGCTAAATACGGCAGCTGCCAGGCCTACGGTTCCTAGTTTTCCCATACTTCCGGCTAGGCCACTCGCCATACCTCCGTTTTGTAAACCGACCTCAAACGCGATAGACCTGCTGCTGTTTTTGTCCATTCCAAACATACGGCTAAACCAATACCCGAAGAAATAGCCTGCGGCGTTGTGTATCACAGAGGCCATAAACAGCAAATACCCGATTTTCATGAGGTTGTCTCTACCCGCGGCGGTGGTTACTGTAGTAAAATATATGATACCAAACATCGAGATGTAAGGCATTATTTTATTGATAACAAGGAAGTTTTTATAAAGCAAATTATACACAAAACCTGCCACTGCGGCTCCGGCTATAAAGCCACTCAATATAAAACTTTGTTTGGCTTCAAGTGATGAAATTTGATCTACAAACACCACCACTATAGCAATCCAGATGGCACAGCCTATAACCGCGTAAAGTGACTTTTTATATTGGTTTGATGTAGCATTTTTTAGAAAATCATGAAATAAAGCAGCTCCAATGGGCACCAAGACTATCTTCACAATTTCGATCATCATGTCCATAAAATTGATATGTATAAGTGTGCCTGCCAGCATTTTCATCAAAAAAGGCGTTAAAAATGGGGAAAGCAAAGTAGCCATGGCCGTAACGATAACACTCAAAACAAGGTTGGCTTTGGCCAAATACACCATAACATTGCTGGCCATGCCGCTGCTACAGCTGCCTATCAAAATTATGCCTGCTGCTATTTCGGGTTCAAAATCAAACACTCTAGTGAGCAAAAAGCCCATGAGGGGCATTATGGTAAACTGACAGAAAAGTGCTACCAACACGCCTTTGCCAGTAGTGGCCAAACTTTTAAAATCATGGAGACTCATATGTGTTCCCATGCCGAGCATAACCAACTGTATTATAACCAAAATGAGGGTTTTATCTCTCAGGTTTATGCCACCCACTGTACCAAACGCCTGCGGAAATAGCATACCTGCCACCACCGCCGCAATAATCCACAAGGTGTATTGATAGCCTTTAAGAGTTTCTATAACCGGGATGCCATACGCCAAAGCAATGGCAGAAATAAGGCCGCAATAGGTATACAGCGTGGGCTTGTTTAGTACCACACCCGCTAGTGTAAGAAACAAGGTAATCACAAAAACTATTAAACCTACCTGTTGCGTTTTTTTCATGTTATATTTTAAAAACTAAGCGTTTTAACAAAATTAATTTTGAGTAAAAAAACATCAATATTCAAAACAGAAGACTCACTATCAATGTTTTATCAAAAAAAAGACAGCTAACAAATGAAATGTAAACAAATAAAAATCAGCCAATAACCGAAGCCAAATATTCCAAAGCGATGGTTGGACTGGCCAAAATTGGCACCGTTTTATCTGCTTCTGAAAGTTGGTCTACAACCCTAGCCATGCTGGCTTGAGCCAATAAAATCACATCTACCTTTTGGGATAATTCTTTCAGGGCATCGCCTACTTTTTGGTCGTGGGTGGCTGCATCACCACTCATAAGGGCCTCAAAAGCTCCTTCGCACAGTACAGCGGTTAATTCTATTTCTTTTCCCGCAGCTTTTGCACGCCTAAGCACCAAGTCTGAGGTGGGCTCAAGAGTAGTATTAAGGGTGGCTATAACGCCTATTTTGCTTCCAATCTGCACGGCTTTGTCTGCCATGGGCTGGTCTACTCGCAGCACCGGAATGTCTTGTAAACTCGCGGCTATTTCTACGGCTGGCCCAATAGACGAACACGTATATAGCACATAGTCTGCCCCTGCTTCTTTGGCGGACTCGGCATAGTTTACAACGCGTACGGAGGTTGATTTGGTAAGTTCACCACAGGCAATCGTGTTTTTGATAAGGCTATCGTCTACGATGTTAAACACCTTTACGTTTGGCAAATATTTGGTACAAAGCTCAGCAAAAAGCGGAACAAGTGTAGCTGATGTGTGAATCAGGCCTAGTGTTTTTTGTTGGTTTACTTGGGTATCGGTAGACATAGACATTTTTTTTAATTTAATTTGATTAGAAAGGCTTGGTTTAATAATCAAAAAAATGTCTTTTTAGATGCTGCCTTTTGCTACACAAACAAGGTAAAATAGTTTTCGCCGCCAACCTGTCCGCCTTTAAAATTCACTTCTAATCCGTCTATCACTTGATTATCCGAATACGCCCTGCACAGTGGTGCTCCTTTCACTACGGGGGCAATCATTTCCACCGCTGTTATTTCCATGGCCCTGGCCGCATAACTACTGGTATCGCCACCTGCCACCACTATTCGTTTGATATCACAATGTTCGGCCGCATATTTAGCGATTAAACCCAAGGCTTTGCCCAATATTTCAGAAGGCAAATTACCCGTTTTTTTATTTCCGGTATGTACTATTATTTTGTCCGAAACCTTAAACTTGGCTTTCAAAACTTCAAAAACCTCAGCATCAACCTCGTCATTTTCACAAATAGCCGCCGCATCTATGATTATCTCATCAAATCTATGATTTTTTGCGTATACAATCTGTCCTGCACTCACGGGCGAACAGCTCCCTGAAACCACCAAAAGTTTTTCGGAAGGCTGCATAGGCGACCACTCTTGCATGGGATTTAAAACCATTTCTTCTTGCCAAAATGCTCCCAAGGCCATTTCTACCCCGGAGCCACCTACCGAAAACAAGGTAGAATCTTCTTTAGCTAAATTTTCTAAAAAAGCTCCAATTTTTGTCATTTGCTCGTTGTAGAGAGCATCTATCAACACCACGTTCTCGTTACCTAATTTATCTGTCCAGTTTACAAATGGCAGCTGCATTTTCACGAAGTCTATGCTCCCAATTTTCTCAGAAGTTTGCTTTGACAAATGCACCCGCAAATCGCTTTCAGACGATGGCGTAACCGGGTGTTTACTCATAGAAGGGTGGCGGTCTAAACGATACACCTCTCCCCCACTGCCAATGCCCATTTGAGCAAACAAATTACCAAAAACGCAGTAGCGACCAAGTGCGGGTGTGCCACCTATTACAGGTATTAATTTATTTTGAAATACGGCCAAACCGCAGTCTATGGCTTTGCCGATACTGCCCACCAAATCAGAAGAATCAAAAGTACTGCAGACTTTGTAATGCACATGTTTGGGCTTAATGACTTTCATAGCCGTAAAGGCCTCCATAAGCACTTCCTCCATTTCTTTGGGAGCCAAAGCACGGGTTTTCCCTGCTACACCAAAGGCTCTGAGGTTTGGAAAAGCGGCTAAAGTTTCGGGCGTGGGCGGCTCTATGAACAAGATACTTTTGGCACCGGCTGTGGTAATAAATTCCAATGCGTCGGTTGAACCTGTAAAATCATCGCCGTAAAATGCTAAAAGTAATGGATTCATAATGCTTCTATTATTTTCCAAATTTTTCGGCGGCTTTATCAAATTCCGTATATAGTTTTCTGGCTTCGTCTAAAGTCAAACCGTCTACAGTGGCTTTCCATGCTTGCTGCAGGGCTACTACCCCAGCTGCTGCTCCCATCGGATGTGCCATGATGCCGCCACCAGCCATATAAAGCAAGTCTACAGTTTGGGTTCTTCGGTAGGTTTCAAACGCCTGTCCGCCCCACTGCCCAGAAGACACCACCGGCAAAATATTTTTATGTTGAAATAAAGGTTCTTTGAGCGATTGGATAGAGTTTACCACGCTGTCGTCGGTTTCCCAAAACTTATTTTGTATGCCGTTTACGTGCAGTTGATCTACCCCAACGAGACGCCAAAGTTTTTGATAGGCCTTGAAATCTATGCCTAAAAGCGGGTGTCGGTTCATCATTCCCCAGCCGTTTCGGTGGCCGTGAATGGCCAATGCTCCTTGGTCGCATATCTTTTTGGTGGCAGACATCCCTACTGTGTTTATGCTTACCATGGCACAGGTGCCGCCAGCGTTTACTATCTTTTCGTAGCGGTCGTGCATTTCGTCTGTTTCGCCGCTGATGTTAAATGCGTACATGACTTTTTTTCCAGTCTTGTCTGCATTTGCGTTTATCACATTCATTACGGCATTTAGTCGATCTTCAAATTGTGAATTCGCGGCAGAGCTCATCAGTTCATCGTCTTTCACAAAGTCTATTCCGGCTTCGGCCAAAGTTTTTACTATACGAGCCGTTTGCTCCGGACTCATGCCTATAGATGGCTTTATAATGGTTCCTATCAAAGGACGCTCGTATACCTTAGTTAACTCTCTACAACCCGCTACGCCAAACTTTGCCCCAGCGTAGTGCTTCACAAAACTCTCCGGAAAATCAATGTCCATTAACTTTAGACCTGTAAACTGCGTGATTTCATATAGATTTCCTTGGAGAGTGGAAATCAAAACTGGCAGATTATACCCGAAGTTTTCTATACTCCAACTTACTTTTACTATTGCCCTACGGTAATTGCCGTCTTTGCTTCTTGCACCCGGTATGGCTGGCTCCCAAACGGTTTGAAGGTGCTCAATACTTTCTACCCGAGCAGCAAAGCGTTGCTTTAACTCTTCGGTTTCGTTAGGAACAGCCACAAAAGTCCCTGAAGATTGCTCACCTGCTAAAACCGCCGCAGCTTTCGCTACCTCGTAGGGAGTTTCTATATAATACGTTGCAGTAATTCTTTCCATTGTCCAATTTTTGCACAAATATAAAATATAATTGATTGCTTTTTAGAAATGATTTGCGTTAAAAAAAACAGGTAATTTCTTCGCTATAAACAAAATAAGAAACTTTAAATTCTGAAAAAACTTATGCTAAATAATGCAATTGATTGAAAAGGAAAAAATTCTTCGCTTTAATATTTATAAAAAAACTACTGTCAAACGGTTAACTTTTATTTTTAAAGAAAACATAGCTAAAACCTATCATTGAAGCCATTTTTTTAATCATTTTGAAAAACACCCCCCTTTCATTTACTGGGTCGCCTGCCAGCGGGGCCTCCATTTTTCCGGTAGGCCGGACCCTTCAAAAAAAACGGAGCAAAAAAAACCGCACGGCAGCGGCCGACCGTCCTGCAAACTCGCACAATTAAAATTCTTGTTGTCAATGTTCTAATAAAATATACCACCCAAAAGAATTTTAACAGTGCTCAAACAGTGCAGGGCGATGTAAAGATTTATTTTCTATTTTTTTTACCCGTTTGACAGTATAAAAAAACTAAAATATAATTAGAGCCTGAATTTAAGAAATATTCAAATTGTACAATTATTAAAAAATGAACTAATTACTAAGATAAAATGAACCTAAACTTTTGAATGTCAAAAAAAAGTACCCAGATACGAGTTTTTGTGATTCCATTTTTAACCTATAACTTTAAGTTTTTATACCTTAAAACATTCAGCCATGAAAAAAAGCTTACTAATCCTACTTAGCGGATTTTTTGTTTTAATTTCTATCGAAAAAATACAAGCACAATCTCCATCTAAAAGCAAATCGATGAAACTGTGGTACAAGACTCCAGCAAACGCTACCATAAAAGATGATATAAGCACCTACAAAGACGACGCCGAATGGCTCAAAGCTTTACCGCTTGGAAATGGTTCTCTGGGCGTGATGGTATTTGGAGATGTAAACAAGGAAAGAATACAACTCAACGAAGAAAGTATGTGGTCGGGCAGCCCGCAGGATAGCGACAATCCGGAGGCGTTTAACTCCTTGGCCGAAATCAGAAACTTACTGTTTCAGGGCAAATACAAAGAAGCCACCGAACTCACCAACAAAACTCAAGTTTGTATCGGCAGCGGCTCAGGCAAAGGCCAAGGCTATAAAGTGCCTTTTGGAAGTTTTCAGACAATGGGCGACTTATGGTTAGATTTCAATAAGACAGATGCTTATCAAAACTACCACCGAGAGCTGGATTTGACCGATGCCGTGGCACGCGTTAGCTACACACAAAACGGTGTAAATTTCAAAAGGGAAATATTTACAAGCTCCCCAGACCAGGTAATGGTGGCTAAGTTTACGGCCGACAAAAAAGGCAAAATATCGTTTAGATGCAGCATGGACAGACCCGAAAGATTCACAACATTTTCGGAGGGAAATGAGCTCGTAATGAGCGGTGCACTTTCTGACGGAAAAGGTGGTGACGGACTGCAATATATGGCCCGACTAAAAGCCGTTTGTAAAAATGGAACACTCACGTGTAAAGACGGAAAATTGACCTTTACTAATGCAGACGAAGTAATCCTTTATCTTTCAGCATCAACAGATTACAAACTTGAATACCCGACTTACAAAGGGCGAGACTATAAAACAATCACCAAGATAAACCTCGAAAAATCCTCAAAAAAGACGTATGAGCAATTATTAAAAGAGCATATCAGCGACTACCAAAAATACTATTCGCGAGTGAATATTGAACTATCAAAAGCGGAGAAGGACTTGATACCGACAGACGAAAGACTCGCCGCTTTTAAGGATTCTCAAAACGACCCGCACTTGGTAGAACTCATGTTTCAATATGGCCGATATTTGATAATTTCTTCGTCTCGCCCAGGTACTTTACCTGCCAATTTGCAAGGAATATGGAGCAATAAAATAAAGACCGCGTGGAACGGCGACTACCACACCAACATCAATTTGCAGATGAACTATTGGCCGGTGGAAGTAGCCAATTTACCCGAAATGCACTTGCCCTTATTTGATCTCATTTCGTCTTTGGTAGAACCGGGTACAAAAACCGCAAAAACACATTATCACGCCAACGGCTGGGTGGTGCATCCCATCACCAATGTTTGGGGCTACACCTCCCCAGGCGAGGCCGCCAGCTGGGGCATGCACACTGGAGCCGGAGCATGGATTTGCCAACATATAGCCGAGCACTATGCTTTTACGGGCGACAAAGATTTCCTTAAAAAAATGTATCCAGTTTTGAAATCTTCGGTAGCGTTTTCGCTTAGTTGGTTAGTCAAAGACCCCAAAACAGGCCTCTTGGTTTCAGGACCTGCGGCGTCTCCTGAAAACTCGTTTATAACACCAGAAGGCACTAAAAATCAAATAAGTATGGGGCCTACACACGACCAACAGGTGATTTGGAGTTTATTTGATGATTTCATATTGGTGTCAAAAGAATTGGGTATAAAAGACGATTTTGTTAATGAGGTTTCAGAAGCTCAAAAGCAACTACTTGGCTCAAAAATTGGAGAAGATGGAAGACTTCTGGAATGGGCGATTCCATTTGAGGAAGCAGACGCAGGGCACCGCCACATGTCGCATTTATTTGCCTTGCATCCGGGTTCACAAATAAACGTTTTAGATACACCCGACTTGGCAGCAGCAGCGAAAAAATCGCTTAATTTTAGATTGGCAAACGGTGGCGGCCATACGGGATGGAGTGCCGCTTGGCTGATAAGTCTATATGCCCGTTTGCTGGATTCCGAAAACGCCCTTGACAACGTGAATAGAGTGTTGGTGAAATGTACAAATCCAAACTTATTTGGGAGCCACCCGCCCTTTCAAATGGACGCCAACTTTGGGTTTACGGCCGGCGTTTCAGAGATGCTAATTCAGAGTTACAAAAACATTGTGCAGCTGCTACCGGCATTGCCCACACAATGGAGCGACGGCACCGTAAGTGGCTTAGTGGCAAGAGGTGGCTTTGAAGTAAACATGAATTGGTCAAAAGGAGAACTAAAAACCGCCACAATAAAATCAAAACTCGGCAACACCTGTGTGCTTCAAACGAAAGAAAATTTAATAATAAAAAATGCAAAAACAGAGGTTTCAAAAGTAATAATTAACGGCAACCCATACTTCAGGACTATATTTAAAACAGAAAGTGGCAAAGTGTATGAGGTAACGACAAACTGACCTTAAACCACTATTTAATAAACAGTTACGAGTTTTGTTTTTTTTTATAAAAAATGAAAAATTTAAAAATATTTCCAATTTAAGTTCAAAAATTAGCACCCTATAAACCAATCCATTTATGAAAATAATAACTTGGAATTGCAATGGAGCTTTGCGAAATAAATTCGGATATTTGACTGATTTTGATGCGGATATAGTATTGATACAAGAGTGCGAAAACCCGACTGAAACCAAGCATTTAGCATATAAAAATTGGGCAGAAAACCACCTTTGGATTGGAGATAACAAAAGCAAAGGTTTGGGTATTTTTGCAAAGAAAAACATCAAAATAAAAAGGCTAAATTGGTCAGATAAATACGAAAATCATTCGGTTAAATACTTTTTGCCGTGTATGGTAAATGATGATTTTAACTTACTAGCAGTTTGGAATCACCGCAATAACTCCCCTACTTTTGGATACATCGGTCAGCTGTGGAAATACCTGCAAATTAACAAATCCAACCTGCATGAGTGCTTGATATTAGGAGACTTTAATAGCAACAAAATCTGGGATAAATGGGACAGGTGGTGGAATCACACCGACGTGGTGGCAGAATTAAATGAAATAGGAATTCAAAGTTTATATCACCGTTATCACAATGAGTCACAAGGTTCTGAAACGCAAGCAACTTTCTTCCTACACAAAAACATCCAAAAGCCGTATCACATCGACTACATTTTCGGAAGTTCAAAATACAATTCAAGTTTAAAAAAAATGACATTTGGAGATGTGCATGACTGTTTAAAACTAAGCGATCATTTGCCCATTATATGCGAATTCTAACCCGATTAATAATAGTAAAACGTTTCAAAAGCCACTTACCACTCAGTAAAAGAATATTGCTTTATGGTTATATTTGTCTATTTTGCATATAATGACCCAATAATTAATAAATCAATTAATGTTCAAAACTTTCCCTCTTGCCATTTTTATGGCTTTAAACTTTACAGCATTTAGTCAAAATATCACATTATCACCAGATGTTTTGACATTGCCAAATGTAAATAACACCAACCAAGTTACAAACCCCACAAGCGGTGCCGTAGTATACAATGCCACTGACAATAATATCTACTACAAAGACAACGTAGCGTGGAAAAACCTTACAAATGCCGTAGTAGAACCCACTGAACCTGTCTCCGTTTTTTTATACTCAGCCTCAGGCGATCTTACCCCAGATGAAATACAAGAGGAAGGCCATAGAAGTGAAATTAAACTTACATCCATTGATTTTGGCTTAGAAAATAATATAAATATAGGAAGTGTTACAGGTGGAGGTGGGGCCGGAAAAGCCACATTTAAAGAGGTATCATTTACCCTTACAGAGAATCTTTGCATTCTAGATTTGGCCAAAATGTTAGCCAAAGGAACTCATACAGATTATCTCGAAATTAGATTCTATAGAAATTCAGTTGAAAGCCCTCCATTGCTGTTTTTAACTGCAAAATTGGGCTTGGTAATGGTACAAGATTTAAATACTTCAATTTCTTTGGGTGATGGCTCTGTAAAGACAGATGTGGTAATTCAAATGGGAGCCATCCATTACACATTAAAATATGGTCTAGTACCCACTCCTTCTGGTCAAAGATATCAGTATGAAAAGAAATTTGGTTGGTCTAGAGTATTGAATTTAGAATGGAATGGAATTACAAGAGGTTTTTAGTAGTATTTGGTAATGCAATATTTTAAAATATTTCCTATAAAAATGCCATGATTTGCGAAAATCAAGGCATTTTTTATATTTTTTTATTCGAAATAAATTTTCAATATCTAAAATATACCCCTTTAAAAAATCAAAAAAGTATTTCAATAAGTGTAAAATCAAATTTTACCAACTAATTTGGTAAATCTTTAAAAATACCTGAAAACTCATGCCCTTAAAGTTCAAACTGTTTACTTTTATATTTTTTGTTTACTCAAATTTAAGTTTTGCTCAAAATCCCAAACCATTTGCTTTAAATAGAAATGTGGAGATAGTCACGGCAGATCCAAGCAATTCTTACAGCATACTTTTAGCCGATTTTTTAACTGAAGATACCCGAAAAGTCTTTGGTACAAAACGAAAAAAAACACTCAAACAAAAAATAATTTTAAGAACTATAAATGAAAAAACTACAGAAATCTCGGACGAAGTTTTCAAAAAAATAGACGATTCTCTTACTGGGAAATGGGAGATTTTTTCGTATAAAAATTATAAAACCAAAGACATCGACTACTTAATAATAAGTGGTTCTGACGCAAGGGGTTTAGCATATGGTGTTTTTGATTTATCAGAAAAAATAGGCGTTAGTCCCTGGTATTTTTGGGCAGATGTACCAATTAAAACTAGGAAATCCGCGTACTCGATTTCTGATACAATCAGTCAAACTCCATCAGTAAAATACAGGGGCATTTTTATAAACGATGAAGACTGGGGATTACAACCGTGGGCTGCCAAAACTTTTGAAACGGACAAGAAAGATATTGGTCCAAAAACTTATGCAAAAGTATTTGAGCTTCTGCTCAGACTCAAAGCCAACCTCATTTGGCCTGCCATGCACCCAAGCACCAAGGCCTTTTACTATTATCCTGAAAATAAAGAGGTAGCAGACAAATATCACATCGTAGTGGGCACCTCACATGCCGAACCGATGATGCGAAATAATGTGGACGAATGGGTGGACAGCACCATGGGGCAATACAATTACATCACCAACAAAACCAAGATTTTAGACTATTGGAAACAACGAATAGATGAGATAAAAGACTACGAAAATCTGTATTCAATCGGTATGCGGGGCAAGCATGACAGCGGCATGGAAGGTATAAAATCAAAGGAAGAAGCAGTGGCATTTACCAATGCGATTATAAAAGACCAACAAAATCTGTTGGCTAAAGAAATGGGCAAACCCAAAAATACAATACCGCAGGTTTTAACCCTGTATAAAGAAGTTTTGGAACTCTACAAAGTGGGTCTTGAAGTCCCTGAAGATGTAACGCTCATTTGGCCGGATGACAACTATGGATATATCAAAAATCTCAGTAATGCCACCGAGCGAGATCGCACGGGTGGTTCAGGCGTATATTACCATGCTTCGTATTGGGGCCGCCCGCACGACTACCTTTGGATTAGCTCCACAAACCCCGCTTTGATGCGATTTGAAATGCAAAAAGCCTATGAACTAGGAGCTAGAAATGTGTGGGTGGTAAATGTTGGCGATATAAAACCGCTCGAATATCCAACGCAACTGTTTTTGGATATGGCGTATAATATAAGTCCATTCTTGAAAGATGAACCTACTCTTAGCCACCTCCAAAACTGGACGCTGAAAAACTTAGGGAATAAGAATATTGGCAAAATACTTTGGAAAAACTATGACCTCTCTTTTGTTAGGAAACCCGAGTTTATGGGTTGGAGCAAAGTGGAACCTATCACAAAAACCGCTCCCACTGCTTTTAACCTAAGCGAAAATGAAAATAGACGATCCGATTTTGAGGAACTAGAAAAGCAAGTAAAAAAGCAAAGGCCAAATAAAAAAAGGTATAAAGACACTTACTTTCAATTGGTTGAATATCCAGTATTGGCTGCAAGTAAAATGAATCAGAAATTCTTGAATTTGGATTTATTTTACACCGAAAAGCCAGAAAACCGAAATGATCAAAATCCGAATTATAAAAAGGCATTGGCGGCATATTCAGACATTATTAAATTAACCAAAACCTACAATGAGGAAATCTCAGATGGAAAATGGAACCACATGATGAGTATGAATCCGAGAGATTTGCCTGTGTTTAAAAGCCCGGAAGAACTTAAGGATGTAGCCCAAAAAACAAGTGCAGCACCCAATCAAAAAGACATAATTATTTTAGCTGGAAACTATACCGTAATAAGCTATGGAGCAAGTACTTTTTGGCAAAAAATATCCGAGCCTAGCATAAATAAACATGCTTTGGTTTCGAAGCCATTCACGCTTGAAGAGCCTTTGAAAAACAACTTACAAAACGAAACATATGTAGAATACGAGTTAGAAATACCAGTGAGCGGCGAATATGACATTAATGTTCAGGCCATTCCGCTACATCCAGTAAATAGCAAAATGGGTCAAAAAATAGGATTACAAATAGATGAAAAACCTTCAGAAATAATTGATTTTGAGACTTTTGACCGTAGCGAGGAGTGGAAAGAAAACGTCTTGAGCAATAAAACCATTAAAGGTATAAAACTCCAAGCACTCGAAAAAGGACCACATAAAATCAAGATCAGCATGATAGATCCAGGTGTTTTGATTGACGCCATAATCGTTAGTGAATCGAAATGAGGAAAACTTGATTCAAGATTAATACCTCGTTTAAAATATTTTTATCTAGGTCAAAACATATTAGCACAATTCCCAAATTCCATCCCAAAGAAATAGCTTATCTGCTTAAAAGACTCGAAATTGTAGAATTAAATAGTTTTTACCCAAAAAATCTAATTTAAAAACTTTTGGGACAAAGTAAACTAGAAACAATCAAGATGAAATTAATAGAAAACAGGAACGATATACGCACTTTGGTTAATATTTTTTACTCAAAAATTAGAAAAAATGAGCTTTTGGCTCCCATTTTTAATGGGCATATCCCTGATGATAAATGGGAAGAACACTTGAGTAAACTCACCGATTTTTGGGAAACTAATCTATTTGGCGTAGCCAATTTCAAAGGAAATCCGACACAAAAACACATTGCGGTAGACAAAAATTTAAACCATACCATCGAGCAGGAGCATTTCGGTATGTGGCTGCAACTTTGGTTTGCAACTATAGACGAGCTTTTCGAGGGGGAAACAGCAGATAAAGCAAAAAACGCTGCCCGTAAAATGTCAACTGGTCAATATATTTCCATTTGGAACCACAGACCTGAACATTTAAAGCAGTCGTAGATAAATCCCAAAGTTTCGACTTAAGTAATGCACATAAATCATAATTTTCTTCAAAAAATATAAGTACTACAAAAAAATGGGCTCATACTTTGATAGAAAACTTTAATATTTCAGAATAGGTCACCTTTTTTTGAAAACTTCATTAAAAAAATAATTGCTAAATACTTTAGTATTCCTATCACCCCTTTTACAAACTATTAGCTTGAGCAGAAAATAAAAATGCAAAGTGTATTTTTAGTAATACGCAGAAAAATCAATAATTTAGCTAACTCATATAGTATTAAAATCCAGAGGAGATTAACCCTCTAACAAACCCTAAAAATGATTAATTTAAATACATTTAAAACCAAAATCGTACAAAAAGGCGACATTTTACTCAAGCAAGGCGAAGTAGCTAAATACGGCTTTTATGTGATTTCGGGTTGTCTCAAAAGCTACGCCTTAGACCACGCCGGCAAAGAACACATCATGCAGTTTGCCCCCGAAAACTGGCTCATTTCAGACCTCGACAGCTTCACCAACCAAGTACCATCTTTGGTCTATATAGAAGCCATAGAAGAGAGTGAAATAAAAATAATATCAAACGAAGACTTTGACGACATCACCGTCCTCAGCAAAGAGGCCGTAATCGAAATCGCAAACAAATACCGCAACAACCTAATAGCCTCAAACAAACGCATAATCGGCCTCCTAAGTGCCACAGCAGAGCAGCGATATTTTGACTTTACAGAAACATATCCTACTCTCGTTCAGCGACTTCCACTCAAACTAATAGCCTCATACATTGGCGTAACACCCGAATACCTGAGCGACATCAGACGCAAAATTGCCAAAAACAAACATTAAGCCATTTCTTAAGGTATCTTATTTTTTTTCCTGTTTTTCTGCCCGACCTTTGTGTCATTAATCACTAAAAGACATTAAAAAAATGGCAAATCAAACAAACAACAAAGCAATCAATATTACACTTTGGGTTGCACAAGTATTATTAGTAGCAATGTTTATCATGGCAGGTGCTACCAAACTTTCTCAACCGGCTGAGGTACTCGCACAGTCGCTCCCTTGGGTAACCTCCACTCCCATCGCATTGGTCCGTTTTATCGGCCTTAGTGAGGTATTAGGTGGCCTTGGGCTTATCCTTCCAGCATTGCTTCGTATCAAACCTTTTTTGACTACTTGGGCGGCCATCGGCTTAGCAGTAGTGATGCTTTTGGCTGCAGTTTTCCATGCAACTAGAGGCGAGTTTTCTAATATCGGTATCAACGTCCTTATCATGGCCATTGCTGCATTTATCGCATGGGGAAGAAGCTCTAAAGCCCCTATCCTTGCAAAAAACTAAGAAACAAAAGTGTTTTTTGGGCGTTTTAACACGCTTTCCGCTATATCTTTTCGGCTGAAAAACAGCCAAAAAGGATGCCGCTGCAATCGTTAACGCAGCGGCATCGTTTTGATTTCCAGCAGGAAATTTTATTTATAATTTCAAAGCGATTTTCAAAGTCTGTTAAAGCATATCAATTAATCGGGACAGAAGTATATCAAATGGGACTGAAGGTCTCAAGAGCTAAGGGGACTTAAAACCGACTTATTATGAAGCACTTAGGATGGGTCTCGGCTACCGCTCGACCAGACAAGTTTTGACCTTTCGAGCGATATTTTAATAACTTTTTGAGCACTTCATATATACTAGATATCAGTTATGAAAATGGGACTGAAAGTCTTAAGAGCCGAGTGAACTCGAAAACAACATATTTTGAACAACTTGGCATGGGTCTCGGCTACCGCTCGACCTGACAAGTTCTGTCTTTTCGAGCGATATTTTAATGACTTTTTGAGCACTTCATTTAAACACGGAAGCAGTTAAGCAGTTGCGACCGCATGTCTCGAGAACTACGTGAGTTCAAAACCTCCTCATAAATAGCCAACTACCCAAACGCTTCCCTCAAATAAAGTTTAGCCAATTATTGTTGTATATTCCGTAAATTAAATAAGGATATATGAAAAAGATAATCACCTTGGCTTTAATAAGTCTTTGTTTGGCTTGCGACAAAACCACCAAAGACAAAACGGATGCTATCGCAATTTCTGAGCAAAACTGGCAGTTTAACTCTTTCGAAAAAGTAGATAGCCTCAATCCAATTTTAAACCCAAGCTCCGATTTATCTTTTACCTGTCCTATTACCAAAACACCTACCCAGTGGGAAGAACGAAACGTTTTAAATCCATCTGCGGTGGTAAAAGGCGATACGGTTTATCTATTTTACAGAGCCCAAGACCTACTCGGCACATCCAGAATAGGTCTAGCGAAAAGTGTGGATGGCCTACACTTTAGCAAAACAGAAAAACCGGTATTTTTTCCTGACAATGACGACATGAAGGTCTATGAATGGAATTACAAAAAATTAATAAAACCCGTCGAAAATGTAACGGGCAAAGACACCTATTTTGATGGCGTAGAAGACCCCAGAATTATAGAAAGCCCTGACAAATACATAATGACCTACACCGCATATGATGGAAAAACGGCTCGACTCGCGATTGCCTCATCTACGGATTTAAACCACTGGACCAAACACGGCCTGGTTTTTAAAAATGAAAAATACAAAGACAAATGGTCAAAATCCGGTGCAATAGTGGTAGAGCAAACGGGCGACAAAATTATAGCCAAAAAGATAAATGGAAAATATTGGATGTATTTTGGCGACACAAGCATCTCTCTTGCCAGTTCGGATGATCTAATCAATTGGACAATTTGCGAAAACGATGAGTCTAAAAATATAATAGCCGTTCTTCACCCACGTATGGGCTATTTCGATAGCAGATTGGTGGAGCCCGGCCCTTATGCCTTATACAAAAAAGAAGGTATCCTACTCATCTATAATGGCAGCAATGCAGCAAACTTCAACGACTCACAACTACCAAAATTCTCGTATTCGGCTGGCCAAGCCTTATTCGACAAAGATGCCCCGCACAAGTTGATAGATAGAACAAAAGACTATTTTATTCACCCTGACAAAGATTATGAAAAAATCGGGGAGGTAAACGAGGTTTGTTTTGTAGAAGGACTGGTGCATTTTAAAAGCAAATGGTTTCTCTATTACGGCACCGCAGACTCCAAAATAGCCGTTGCGGTAAACGCAAATTAAACCTCCAATTGGTCATATTATTACTTTACACAAAAAAAAACGCCTTTCTTCTCATAATTCCATAGAGAAAAAAGGCGTAAAATGTTTAATTTGATAATACTGTCAAACAGATAAAAAAATAGAAAATAAATCTTTACATCGCCCTGCACTGTTTGAGCACTGTTAAAATTCTTTTGGGAAGTATATTTTTATTAGAACATTGACAATAAGAATTTTAATTGTGCGAGTTTGCAGGGTGCTGTTTTTTTTGCTCCGTTTTTTTTCGAAAAAAAATGGAGGCCCCACTGGCAGGCGACACAGTAAATGAAAGGGGTGTTTTTCAAAATGATTAAAAAATGGCTTCAAAGGTAGGTTTAAGCTATGTTTTCTTTAAAAATAAATATTAACCGTTTGACAGTAATTTGAAAATAACTTATTTACTCACCGGCAGCCAAACACTCATTTCGGAGTGCCCCCTATTTGCCCATGCAAAATACGGAATTAAGGTAATATTGGCCGTAGCCGCTTTCTCGGTTCTGATTGGTTGATACAAGGCATTTTTCCATTCTTTTTTGGCTTCATATCTAACATTTGCGTCTAGCGTCATCACGTCTGTATTCGCTATTTGGCGTATTTTAGGCGACCATTTAGTATCGGCAGGAATTAACACATTGGCTACTTTATTGCCAGACTCTAAATCATTTGACTCTAAACAATATACGATCGGCCCACGCTTCACGGCCACTTGGTTTCGGGTTTCTTCTACCAAAGGATTTGACTCCATCAGCTGCACTTCCATAGGTAACTGTACCGATAACACATCGCCTTTTTTCCAAAGGCGTTTTACTTCTGCATACGTTCCTGCAGTTGCATTGATGTTCAGTTTTTTGCCATTTAGCATTATTTGAGCCCCATTTGCCCATGCCGGAATTCGTAAGAAAAACGAAAACTCAGCAGCCTGAATCTCATTTATTTTAATATCCACCGAGCCATTCCAAGGGTAATTGGTGACTTGTTCGATAGCCAAAAGTGCACCGTTTTCGGTTGTAGTATTTAGCTTATTTCCACCATAAAGGTTTACATAAAGGCCATTTTTTACATGGCTATAAAAGTAGTTGCTCATTTCTGAAATGGTACGCACCACATTGGGCGGGCAGCAGTTTGACAAGCTAATAAACGACTGCCGGCCACCATTCCAACGCAATTTATACGGAAAATCGTCAGAAGCACTCAGCGGATTGGTGTAAAAAAACTTGTTGCCATCGAGGTTAATTCCCGATAAAATGCTATTGTAAATTTCTAATTCTACAATATCCGCATATTTGGCATCGCCCGTGATTTGGAGCATTCGCCAGTTCCACAACAGGTTGCCAATGTTAGCACAGGTTTCATTGTGAGCAGCGTGGTTGGGCAACTGAAATGCCTTTCCATAAGACTGATGTACTTTCTGAACTGTATCTGGTTTGTAAGAAGTGCCATCCGGCGAAACTCCGTCATAAAGTGCCCCACAACCACCTGTGATATACATTTTGTGATTCACTACGTCGTCCCACATAAGATCTAATGTACGCAAAAGGGTTTCATCTCCAGTTTCAGCATATAAATCAGCCACACCTGCAAACAGGTAATTTGCCCTTACGGCGTGTCCTATCACCTTGGTCATTTTTCTGAATGGTGCACGGTCTGAGTTATCGTCTGTGCCCTCTACTTGTCCTCTGATATCTATAAGTTTTTTAACCAAATCTAAATATTTAGTTTCGCGGGTAGTGCGGTACATTTCTACGATACCCATGTAGTGCGACGGACAAATGGCGTTTCGGGCTTGTTCTGGTGATGCAGTGTTATAAAAAACAATTAAAAAGTCCGTTGCTTTTTTTGCTATTTCTAACAAATTAGTCTTTCCTGTGGCTCTATAATGCACGCAGGCCGCCGTCATTAGGTGTCCAAAATTATATGCTTCAAAACTCAATTTGTCATCAAACATCTTGGGTTTATTGCTGGCTTTTTGCTCAATTATAGATTTGGTATAAATATATCCATCTGCTTTTTGGGCTTTGCCAATCACCGCAATGGCCTTGTCCATCAAAGCATCTATTTTGGGGTCTTTGGTTTGAGCATACATGCTGGCCATGGCCTCTAAGGTTTTATAAAAGTCGCCGTCGTTAAAAGAGGGTCCTTTAAACGTACCTGCTTGTAACCCTGCTGCAATTTCAAAATTTCGGAAAGCGTAGCACGATGTAGTATCTGTATATCGCTCCCAAAGTGTGGGCACCATGGTATTTCGACATACTTCAAAACGATTTGCCATGAAACCTTTGGTGAACTGCACATCGCCTAAGCCTACACTGTTAAGCTGCGAAAATTTACTGGCAGAAGTATTGGTTAAACCTTTATTTTGTGCAAATAATTGGCTTGCCGGCAATACCAAAACTACTACAAATACACTTATTTTTTTTAAATCGATCATTGAAAAAGAGTAAAAATGGTTGAATAAATTAAGTCTTACTGTTTTAGTTGGAATCAAAAAAGTAGGAATCCAACTTTTGAACACCAACTAATATTTAGTTTTTTTTACGATTGTGTTAATATTCATAAAAATACACAAATTCTGTATATTATTAAACTTCTAAAACACATATTAAATGCTTTTAAAAACTATTGTTTTTTATCAAAAATCCAGATGCTATTTCTAAGACAGAGTCAATACTTAGCATTTTTAAACTAAAAAAACCGAGAAGAGATTTGACGCTCTCCCCGGATTTCAATCTATACCAAACTAACCTTATGAAAGTCCTTTATTTATAATCCGGATTTTGAACCAATTTTGGATTTCTATCCAGTTCGCTTTGCTGCAGTGGCAGGTAATAATTCTTTTGTAAAAACAACATCGGTTGGGTACCTACTGTAGCTACCCCGTTAAGTTTAGCCACCGCTATTTTCCAACGTTTTAGGTCAAAATATCTGAAACCTTCCATGGATAATTCTACCCTACGCTCGCTGCGGATATACTCACGCAATGCATCTTTGGTGCTTACTTCAGACTGCACTACCGCAGGCATGTTTACAGTGGGACGGGCACGCACTTGATTAATGGCTGCATAAACAGTAGCGTCAGGTCCTGATGCTTCATTTTTTGCTTCAGCATACATCAAAAGCACGTCGGCATATCGAATATGCACATAGTCTTGGTGAGACGAAGGAGCCGTAGCACCCGAAATTGGCACTTTATTTAAATCCACGTACTTCTCCATGATATATCCCGTAATACTTGGATTGTCAATCACTTGACTCACTTGCGTATTCGGGTTTTTCCAGGTTTCGTTTGGCAGTTTCATGGTCATGTCTAATCTCGGGTCGCGGTTGGCGTAGTTTTCATTTGGCAAAGTTGAGTTGGCCGCAGATTTTCCATCGGTCATTTGGTATGAATCAGCAAAACCTTTGAAAGGCTGCAAAAGCCCCCAGTTGGCCATTTCTACTTCATAACCTGCCGGTTGTGGCGAAGAACGCTGTGGATTGCCCGGTGCATAATTGGTAGAAAACATGATTTCGCAGTTTACAGCCGGATTGGCCTGCCCGTCTACCAAAAATATGTTTTTGTAATTATTCGCCAGTTGAAATTTACCTCCATCTATCACTTGTTTTAATACGGTAGCCGCATCGTTCCATTTTTCTTGGGTCAACAAAACCCTTCCTAGCAAGGCCTGAGCACTACCTTTTACGGCATGACCTGAATACTTGGTATCTGGAAGTTTCGAGATGGCAAAGTTCAGATCCTCCTCTATAAAAGCATAGATTTCGGCCTTGGTGCTTTTGGCTATTTTGCCTTCTTCTATGGTAGTAAAATACTTTTTATACAAAGGCACCTCTCCGAATATTTGAACCAAATCAAAATAACTCAAGGCTCTTATGAATCTTACTTCGGCTTTGTAGGCGTCTAATTGTGCAGGCAAAATATTGTCTTTGGCTTTGTCTACGTTGTCCAAAAACAAGTTGCAACTCGTGATGGCACGGTAAGGCGACGAATACATATTGTCTATGGCACCGCCCGTAGAAGGCGAAATATTGCCCAAGGTCATTTCGAAAATATTTCGCTGGTTAAAATTGATTACACTGTAGGCATTGTCTGTTAGGCCTTCAAAATAGATTCTTTCGTAGCCCAGAAAATTCTGTTGCAAACGCGAATACACGCCGGCAAGCCCTGTTTCCACATCTCCTTTGGTTTTCCAAAACCCTTGACTGGCTACACTGTCTAACGGATTTTTGTCGAGGAAATCTTGTTCACACGAAGTGAAGAAAAACACCAAAAGGATGGTAATCGTTAATTGTGAAATCTTATATTTATTCTTCATTTTTAATACGTTTTAGAATTTAACATTTAATCCAAAGTTGAGGATACGGGCCTGCGGATACGACAAATACACGTTTTGATAACTAGTCAATGAACGCTCTGGATCCTGACCTTCGAATTTGGTAAAAGTTAAGAGGTTGTCGCCCGAGACAAACACCGAACAATCTTTCGCTTTGATTTTGTTGGCGATTTTAGCTGGCACTGCATACGAAAGCATGACGCTCTTGAGACGTAAATACGAACCATCTTGTAAAAAATACGTAGAATTGCTGTAGCTATTTACCCCTGCATAACCGTCTGTATGCAGAGCCGGAAGCTCATTCGTAGGATTTTGAGGTGTCCATGCATTAACCCACTTGGTCATTGGAGGCATACCACCTGCAAACGGCTGCGGTCCCCAAAACGACATCACAGACTTCTGTCCTTCTATACCTTGGAAGAAGATATTTAGATTAAATTGTTTGTAACCGAAGTTAAAGCCAAAGTCATAGGCAAACTTAGGGTACAAACCACTCACCGGCTGACGGTCATTTCCATCTATAACGCCATCGTTATTTAGGTCTTTCATTTTTAAATCGCCTGCCTTTTGATTTGGATTCAATGTACTTTTTGGCAGTTTACCACTTGTCAAGTCAGACTGCTGCACGATGCCATCCCAGATGTAAAGGTTCATTTCATTATACGGCTGGCCAATGGCTCTGATGGTATTTCCAATGCTAGGAGCACTGATATAAACTACCTCGTTTTTATATTGTGAAATCTGGAAATACGAACTGTAGTTTAGTTTTCCGATGTGGTTGCGGTGGTTTAAAGACAACTCAAAACCACGGTTACGCATCTTTCCGTCATTGAGTGTAGGATCTGCCAATCCCATACTTGCTGGTATCGGTTGTTTTGCCAAAATGTTATACGTAAACTTATCGAACCAATCAAACGTAACCCCCAAAAGGCCGTTCTTAATGTCCAAGTCTAATCCAATATCCGCTATTCGAGTGGTTTCCCATCTTAAGCTTTGGTCTCTGAATGTGTTTACTACCGCTCCTTGAGTCAAAGTAGAACCGTAAGGATACGAAACCGTGATATCCATGTTGTCTTGGTAGGCATATGCTCCAATTTCGGAGTTACCCAAAACACCGTAAGAGGCTCTAAGTTTTAGGTTTTGTAACCAATCTGCATTGTCTTTAACAAAGTCTTCGTCTGAAATCACCCATCCAGCAGATAGCGATGGAAAAACTCCCCAACGATAACTAGGCGACACACGCGAAGTGCCGTCATAACGGATATTTCCTTCTAACAAATACTTGCTTTTGTAGCTATAGTTTACGCGACCAAACACCGACTGTAGTGACCATTCGTAAGGGGCATTGTAGCCCAACATACGTGCCGTTTGTTTGAACAATTCTTGATTTGTAGCCGTATAAGCTTGCAGTTCTGTTAGAGCCGGATCTACCGTGTTTGACCTTGTGGCCCTCAGCTGCTGATGTCTAAAGCTGTTTTGCTCATAGCCACCCATTACGTTTAGGTTATTATTTTCGCCTAATTTTGTCTGGTATGAACCTACCGAGTAAAACGTTTTCATATAGTCTTTTGAATAATCATCCGTTACACCTAGCACATCAGCATTTTTTGGTATAGCCAGGTAATCGCCCGTAACGGGGTCTTTCTCGTGAAGCGAATACGCCGTATAGTTTTGCTGATGCATTTTGTAGAAAATATCTACATAGTTAATGGCCGCCTTAGTGGTCCAAGTAAAGCCTTTGAATGGCTTAATGTCTACATAAACTTGTGGGTTAAGGTTAACCTCTTTGTAATATTGCTCTCCCATCAAAAACGATTCTTGTAAACCCGGCCTACCCCGAATGGGTGCCTCAGAGGCATACGAACGGGTTACCACTCTACCGCTTCCATCTGGCAAAAATGGTTCGTTTAAAGGGCTGGTAGTATAAATATACATAGGTGTAAACAAGGAGTTCGCCGCCGGTTGCTGTGTATATTTACTGGTAAGGTTTAAGGTAGTTCCTAGTGAAATCCATTTGCTTAACTCCAGATTATTGTTAATCAGAGCATTGTAACGGTTAAAGCGATATCCGGGAATCATAGAGTTTTGGTTAAGGGCATTAAACGAAACACTATATGTGTTTTTTTCACCCCCACCCGATACTGAAAGGTTATTGTTTTTTACAGTCGCATTTTGAAACCAATAATCCAAGGCATTAAAATTCGGATACTCTTTGCTGCCTGCAGGTGCGTTTTTGTAAGCGTCTATGTTTGCTTGTGTAAACGGAATCGCCTTGCCGTCGTTTGCAGATGCCGTGTTTAGCATCTCCATATATTGAGCCGAATTGGTTATAAACTTAGGTAACCTCGTAGGCGACTGAATAGAAAGGTTGGCATTGAAACTAACCACTGGAGCTCCTTTTTTTCCTCTTTTGGTAGTTACCAAAATAACCCCGTTTGCCGCACGAGCACCATAAATAGCCGCCGAAGACGCATCTTTCAATACTGTAACTGTCTCAATATCAGCAGGAGAAAGGTTATTTAGTGAACCCGAAACACCGTCGATTAAAATCAAAGGATCATTACTAGCACCGTATGACCCCATACCTCTGATTCGGATATTGGGGCTATCTAAACCCGGCTCAGCACCTGGTTGTGTTACCACCACACCCGTAAGTCTACCTTGAAGCAAATTGGCAGAGTTGGTTTGCGGTCGAGTAGTCAGCACCTTGCCCGACACATTGTCAACCGCACCCGTTAGGTTCACTTTTTTCTGAACTGCGTAACCCACTACTACCACTTCGCCTAGGTCTATGAGGCCTTTTTTCATGACTACATCTAGTTTGGTTTGACCAGCCACCGAAAATTCCGAGGTTTCCATTCCAATAAATGAGAACACCAAAATGGCGTTATCGGGTACAGAGATGCTGTAGGCACCGTTTTGGTCAGAAAAAGTACCGACGGTGGATGCCTTTAATGCAACCGAAACGCCAGTTAGCACTTCGCCAGCTTCATCGGTGATTTTACCCGTAATTAGTTTTGATTGCCCAAAACCTTGCAAGGCACAAAAAGAAAACAAAAAAATAGAAAAGTACCGAAAGTACCGAATAGGGAAAGATGGGATCATAATTTTAAGGTTTACGTTAAAAAATGTGATTTTCTGGTCAAAAAATATGGCATTTATAAGACAAATGTAAAAGGACTTAGGCACTGAGCCGTCCTGAACCATCCTGAGTGAAGCCCTGCAGCACTATTCCTACTTTCGTTTATTTACCTTTTAGGCAAACTTTGTAAACCATCATAAAAAACACCAAAATATAGCTTTAATGTACTTATTAGATGAAAATCACCCAGATTCTATATTCTGTATTTGATTAAAAAAATGTGTAGTTTCAACACTATTACTTTTTTTTATTATTTCTATAATTTTTATTTGTTGACGTTTTTTAAATAAAATAAAAACTAAATGATACCTAATCTAAAGTATCACCCAAAGAAGACGATTGATTATGGAATTTCAGAAGACGCTTATTTTCTGCAAAATAAGTTTGAAGAGAAATAAAAACAGTATTTGAAAAGTCATGGAAAGAGTAGTATCTTTATTGATACATACTACCAGGAAAACAGGCATTGCTAACTAACAATGAAAAAACACCCTTTAATAGAGCTTATTTCGATAGATTGTTATTCGGCTACACCCAAATACCTTCAAATAGCGAACTCGATATTGTCTGCCATCGGCAAAGGGGCCATGGCCAAAGATGAGGTTTTACCTTCTATAAATGAGTTGAGTTTTGAGTCTGATATCTCGCGTGATACTGCAGAGAAAGGTTATAAATACCTCAAAAAAATAGGCATTTTGGATTCGGTACCTGGAAAAGGCTATTTCATAAAAAACACCAGTATTAACGCCTATCCCAACATTTTGCTACTGGCCAATAAACTCAATGCCCACAAAAAGTTGATTTATGATTCGCTGGTGGCGTCTCTGGACGAAAAAGTTTTCATAGATTTTTTTGTATACAACAACGACTACAACTATTTCAAAAAACTACTTCAAAACAACAATCAGAACTATACGCACTACGTGATTATTCCGCATTTTATGGAAGGAAGCGAAAAGATTCACGAACTGATAAATACGGTAATTCCGAGTCAAAAACTCATCGTGGTAGACAAGCCCATTTTAGGCTTAGAAGGTCAATATGGAGCCGTGTGCCAAAACTTCAAATTAGATATTTACAATGCCCTAGTGAAGGCATTGAAACCTTTGTCTAAGTACCAAAAAATCAAGATAATATTCCCACAAGACGCTCACCATCCCAAGGAAATACTAACCGGACTTGCCAAGTTTTGTAACGAGTATTCGTTTGACTATGAAGCCATTAGCGACTTATCAGATGAAATTATACAGCAAGGCGTAGTGTACATAAGCCTAACCGAAAACGATTTGATTTCTTTGGTAGAAAAGGCGATTGCCTCGCCTTACAAAGTCGGTACTGACGTGGGCGTAATATCATATAACGAAACCCCTCTGAAAAAAATAATTCTTAACGGCATCACCACCATCTCCACTGATTTTCAACTGATGGGACAAAAAACCGCAGAACTGATTCAAAACAACTCAAAAGAGCACATAGAATTGCCCTTTTATTTGACTTTGAGAGCTTCCTTGTAATTTTGAGAGCTTCTGCTAAAGCATTTTACTTCTTTTTTAGTAGTTAATCACAAAACATGTCCATAGTCATAGCAATGAAGTCAAGAAAATTGTTATATTTATGTACATCAAAAAATGCAATGCTTATCAAGCCAATCAATTGGGCAATTTGTAGATTTTAGCCAAACGTCCTTTAATAAAAAAGTATTCTAAGCTTAATCCAGTAGTATCAATACTTCGTAACTTCTAAATATAAAGAAGAGTTAAAACTGCACTTTTCACAAAGCAGATACGCTAAACAGTAACTACTCATTCTGAGTCTGACAAACTACCCTTTTTAAATCCTAAAAAAAGTAGCGTATGTATTATTACAAACAGTTCTGAAGGTCAAAAAAACTAAATACTATGAAAACAAAAGCCGAATTAGAAAAAGAGATATTAACAATCACCATGAAAATGCATTCGGAATATCCGGAACTTTCAAAATATATCAATGAAATACCTATAGACACCACCGCAGGAAACGGGGACTTGGTAAACACGCAAAACCTGAGGCAATATCTTAATTCTTTGCAAGAAATTATGCTGGAATACGCCAAAACACACGAGGCTGAACCCGATGAATCGGAGGAATTTCCTGGCTATAAGGCTTATCCGCCTTCTGAAGACATTTATGCACGCGGCACCAAGGAAATGGATATAAACCCAGAAGACATCAGCAAAAAAAAAGTGGCTGATTTGAAAAAGAAAAACACTGAAGAGTTGAGGTTTGAAGATGGCCGCTTGGGAGCTGACTTAGACGTGCACGGTGCAGACCTCGACGACGCACAGGAAGACATAGGCTCCGAAGACGAAGAAAATAATTACTACAGCATAGGCGGCGATAACCACAACGACCTCGATGAGGATTAAAATTATAACGAAACACTTAAATAATTAAAAATGAAAATTCAATTTAACACAGACAAATCAATAAATGGAGACGAAAGACACGAGGAATACTTTTCGGGTCAAATAGCTAAGAAATTAGAAAGATTCGAAAACCGCATAACAAGAATAGAAGTTTTTTTAACTGACGAAAATGGCAAAAAAGCAGGTCATAATGACATCGTTTGTAAGATAGAAGCCCGCGTGGAAGGTAAGAACCCGATAACGGTAAGCGAGCAAGCGGATTCTATGAATTTGGCGATTTCGGGTGCAATAGACAAACTAAAGGCCGCCCTGGAAACGGTAGTAGGCCGTATGCAAAACCATTAATTTGATATTGAAAAATATCAAAAACAAAAACACAAATAATTATGAACAATACGAAACAATTGGGAATCTGGATGGATCATTCGGAAGCCAACTTAATAGACCTAAACGCAGCAGAAAACTGCTACACCATAGACTCAAAGTTTACCTATGAAGTAAAAGACGAGGCGATTCGCAACAGTGAGCATGTGATGCACAACAAAGAGCAGCAAATGCACGAGGCGTTTTATAAAGAGATAGGCAGTGTGATTTTAAAATATGACGATGTGTTGCTTTTTGGCCCAACCAAAGCCAAAACAGAGCTACACAATTACCTTCAGAAAGACTCACATTATAAGGATATCAAAATAGAAGTAGAAGCCGCGGATAAAATGACGGATAATGAAAAAAATGCCCGTGTAAAAAGCCATTTTGAGAAGCAATAATTACTAGCAGATCCTTTTTACATATTCCCAAACCTTAGCTTTTAAATCACAAGCAGCCCATTTCGGTGGGTTGCTTTTTTTTATCCCAAAACTAAAAGAGTAAACCTACTTAATGCTAACTGATTAAATGGACACAACCTTTGAATAAATAAATAAAAAATAATAGAATTAATTTCATAAAAAAACCTACATTCGTTTTAAAATCCAGAAAATAGGTTAAACAAGCATGGCAACTTACAAAAAGTCCAACAAAAAAATGGAAAAACTATACTATTACGCTAATAGTCAACTGCATACAAGACCATATTCTTTTGGAAATCTTTTTGAATATTATCTCATCTCAAATAATTATTCAAATTAAAATATGAACAATTCTAATTCAAACCAAAGGTAGAGATGCAGTTTAAGAAAAAGTATAAACTAAAAAATAACATCAACGATTTAAAAGATATTTTTGGCAATTTAAAAACATACGGAAAATATCACCCACTTATAAAAAACGTAATATTAGTAAACAGCAAAAACTCATCGAAAACCGAGTATATCGTCAAAGAGCAACCTTTTAATTGGATTCCGATTAGAATGAAGTACTTGACTGTGGTAAGGCAAAAAAACAATAAAATAGAATATCAAATAAAGAAAATACCGCTTACTAAGGTGAGTTTTGAGTATGATTTTCTTCATATTGGCGAAATGGAATGTGAAGTAGAGTTTAAATTAAGCCTAAAAAGTAAACTCTTGGGGAAAAGAATATTTCTAAAAAAAATGATCCAAGCCCAAGATGAACTCATGAATAATATTCTTGAAGAAGATTTGTATTTTTAACTTGATTACGTTTAACCTTATCCACAATTGATTAAACACAACGACATCCCATAAAAAACTAAAAAACCTTTATCATTTTTTTAAAATGTTAAAGAAAATAATAGCCCAAAACTTATAAATAGCCCGACTTAATTATTGACTTTGCCATAATTTTTTGGAACTATAATATACATGAAAATGAAAACTAACAATTTTACTTTACCCGCTTTTATGGCCGTGGCTATGGCTGTGAGTTTAGGCTCCTGCTCACTAGACGAGAAAAAAGCCACTGAAAAACAAGTTTTGGTGGTAGGCCAAACAGAAAATGACGTAAAACGAGGCGAGTACCTCGTGGCGATTATGGGTTGTCACGACTGCCACTCGCCCAAACAAATGGGAGCCAAAGGCCCCGAAATTATTCCGGAATTAATGCTCTCTGGCTATCCGGCTGAAAGGCCGATTGTCAAATTCAACAATCCCCTCCAAAAAGAGGGCTTCTCTATGTTTTACCCCGACTTAACAGGAGCCAATGGACCGTGGGGTGTCTCGTTTGCAGCCAATATTACGCCTGACGCCACCGGCATAGGCACCTGGACCAAAGAACAGTTTAAAAACGCCCTAACCAAAGGTAAATACAAAGGCCTCGATACCGAAAGAATGCTACTGCCTCCTATGCCATGGTTTAACTACGCCTTCCTCAAAGACGAAGACTCAGACGCCATTTTTGCCTATTTAAAAAGCATAAAGCCAGTCAAAAACGTTGTGCCCGACCCTATCACTCCCGACAAAATGTAAGACTAGACAAACATTGACAGAAATAAAAATTACATAAACGCCCATTTTGAAGCAGGTAAAACAGAAATCAAATTCTTATTACCTGCTTATTTTTTTATAAAAAAGCTTAACATATACAAAAACACGGACTTGGGCTACTAAAACCGTCTTGATAAACTTCGGGTGTGGGTTTATATCGAATAAAGAATATCTTTCGTATAAAATCAACCGCTACAAGATATGAAATGGACCTACCGAATTAAAAACAAAATAATAGCCTCAGTTTCGTTGCTTTCGCTGTGTGTGTTGGTGCTGATCAGCAACTACATAGACCGAAACCATACCGAAAACGTGAAAAACACCATCGGTACTTTATATGAGGACAGGCTGATAGCCGAGGGTTACATTTTCAAAATGTCAAATGAGGTTTTTAGAATCAAAGAAGTGCTCCAGGCCGATTGGGGAAAAACCGTAAAAACAGATAAAATAGGCACGCTAAATACAAATATTTCAGAAAAAAACGCGGCCTACCAAAAGACAAAATTAACCGCAGCAGAAAAGAGTAAGGCAGCGGAACTGACCACGACCTTAAACCGGTTTATGGATACCGAAATAGACCAAGCCCAACAAAAACTAAAAGCCGCAGATGAGGCATTGGCGATATTAAACGAACTGTCTGTGATACAGCTCGAAGAGTCAAAACAAATAATGAATCAGGCGGAGAAACTGTACCTTTCGGGCAAAAACTCCTCCGAGTTTGTATTTGCGATTATCATCATCATATTACTGGTGCTGCAGGCCATGGTATTTGCGTCTAAAACCCTGAAACCCACCAACCGAAATATGCCCCACAACCTCAACTGAGACCTTATTGAATATTCAATATAAAAATCAAAAACTTGAACCTATTACGAAAGACAAAACCACCAAAACACGGACCAAATCCTAATGAAACTCAAACAAAATTTACCGATAAATCAATAAACGCCACCCTTGGTTTTATTTTTAAAATAAAACTGTAAATTGTGCAAAATTAGAACATTATAAACCAACACGATTTATCCGCCAACAAATGCTTACAAATGCTTACAAACGCTTACAAACGGATGGATGTCTATTTTCTAAATATTTAACATTAAAAAAGACAATAACGATATAGAGGCTACTTCTGGATTTGGGGGTACACTTATGTTATAGCAAATTAAAAAAATAAGAAAATGGACACGAACGAAAAACAAAAACACAATCTCAAACAATTTAATGGCGTAGATGGAAAATTTCTACTAATAGACCCTTTGAGTATATCCTGTATTGAGCAAATTAATCAACATACCGTAAGAATAGTATTAAAGTCTGTAATTGACGGAGAGAATATTTCTTACGAACTTAATTATGACCTTAAAACAATTTATAATGTAATTAATAACTAATTTACATGAAATACTTAAAATTTTTATTGCTTCCTCTGACATTGTTACTATTCTATTGTTTCACTTATTATGGAATTTATTTTGGCCTCCTAGGTTTTCTATTTTTACATTCTCTTAGTTGGATTTGGCTTATTCTTGGTTTTTCAATGATTTATGGGCTAATCACAGTTTTTGTCAGTGAAATACCTTCTTTATTGAGGATTTTCATTTTTAAACTATTTAACTTCAACAAGTTTATAATTTTATTACATACCATATCAGGTATCTTAGGTATAATAGCTATTCTCTATTTTTTCTATTATAATCCAATTGAAAGTAGCAATCAAAATGGGAGCTTTTTAAGGACAATTTGGGATGAAAGTCCAATAAAAACTATTTTTGTCGGCATAGCTTATTTAGGTTTTATATTATCATTCATTCTCTCTTCATTAGTCCTCCCAGTATTCGGCAACTTTAACTTAGATGAAAATTAATTAAAATGATAGAATATTGGTTAAAGAAACTTTCTTACACATTGACAATTTTATTTTTAATTAGTTGTAATAATGGGGTTTCTTGCGATAACCAACTTAAAAAACCATCAACTTTTGTCGAGTTAGAATATCAATTAGAAAATACGGAATTTAGTTTTATTGAAGAATTAGGATTAGGTAATAGTTCATGGATAACGAATTGCTTTTATTATAGTTGCGACTTAAAAACAGGATATTTCGTATTACAAGTTAAGGACAAGAAATACTTTCATGGTGGAGTGCCATTGAACTATTGGATTTCATTTAAAAAATCGAAGTCTAAAGGTTCATTTTATAACCAAAATATTAGAGGCAAGTTTAAATTAAGCCTTTTGAAAGATGAATAAATAACTTGCTATAACACAAAAATATACGAGAGCTTTTATCCTCCTCGCATAAGGCTAACGCTCAAAAAGCCCTCGCATATTTTAGCCGTTATGTGCTATTTAACCACTTAACCAAAAAATTAAACTATAAATTATAACAATGAAATATTTAATCACTATTATATTTTTTGCCTTACTTGGATGTAAAAGTGCTCAGCAAATCAATAAACAAAATGTTGAAAATGCGATTACAAAAAATGCTCTTCAGTTATTAGAGGACAAAAGGTTTCATTCTGTTTCTATTTCACTGTATAAAGATGGAGAAGCCACAATAAAACATTTTGGAGAATTAACTATCGGAAAAGGAAACAAACCAAACGATTCTACACTTTATGAAATAGCATCTGTAACTAAAACTTTTACAGGCTATATAGCTGCGAAAGCGGTACTTGAAAAAAAAGTAAATTTAGATGATGATATTAGAATCTATCTTGATGAACCTTATCCCAATTTAGAATATAAAGGTGAACCTATAACAATCCAACACCTCATCACCCATACAAGTGGATTTCCTAATATGCCTCCAAAAAGTGAAAATAAAAAGGTTTTTTTTGAAGGATTAAAACAAATCAAAATTGAAACGAAACCTGGAGAAACATATTTCTATTCAAACACGGCTCCAGAGGTGACCGCATATATACTTGAAAAAGTGTATCAAAAACCTTTTGAGGAATTGGTAACAGAGTATATTTTGAAACCAAATAAAATGAACCAAACCAAATTTTCACTCAATGAAAATGATAGAAAAAGATTGGTAAAAGGTTATAACGGTAAAAACGAGTTAATGCCTAATTTTAATAGAACTTTATGGGGTGGAATTTCAGGATTACACTCTACGACTACGGATTTAGTGAAATATATGAAATTGCAACTCGACAAGTCGAGTCCTATTGTAAATGAATCTCATAAAAAATTATTTAAAGAAGGTTCGGATTTTTGGGAAGGCTATCATTGGTACATCATAGAAAATGGTGATGAATTAATTTTCAGACATCACGGAGGTATATATGGAATGCAGAATTGGTTTGTGATTTATCCTAAAAAAAATATGGGAATATCCATATTGACAAATGCGAGCTTTGATGGAACGGGAGAAATTTTAGAAAAAGTAGTTGGTAATTTATATGATGACATCGAGATAAAGTAAAAATAAACAGCACATACAACAGTTTGGCAAAATGGCGGGTTTAGTGCTGAATTCAAAAGCAGTTCTTCGATTCAACTTTTGTACAAAATTGAACATTTGTGCTTCGATTTCCGCCACTTCGGCAAGCTGCCGGACGTTAGCAGCAATCCAGCATATAAGCCTCGCCCATTAACTTAGTATGCTAACGTGGAAGCACTTATGAAACAATTCCTTAAATTTGAAAACTCATTGCAAGGCCGATTTTTAAACTGTTGCGTAATAGTACGAGGGCAATCCTGGTTGGAGTGTGTGTCATAACTTAAGTGGCGGTTCTGTTCCGGTTACTATCAGAATACGAAACCCCGTTCAGAATATTTATTATTCCAAAAGAGCACTCCCTTTGAGTATTTTTTAAATTAAAACTCAAATTTTATGGATCAAAAAACTGAATCATTATCCATGGAAATTGTCAATCCTAATGCCGCAGGAATTGACATAGGTAGCCGCTCTCATTGGGTCTCAGTAGGTCAAAAAGAAAAAGACATCAAAGAGTTTGGTGTTTTTAATGAAGACCTTCAGTCCATTGCCGATTGGCTTGACGAAAACAAAGTAACCACTGTAGCCATGGAAAGCACGGGTACTTATTGGCAGGCACTTTATGCAGTTTTGATAAATCGCGGTTTTCAGGTGATTTTGTGTAATGGTAAATTTACCAAAAACATTAAAGGCCGTAAAACGGACATTCAAGACTGTGCTTGGATTCAAAAACTCCACAGTATTGGTCTTTTATCAGGTAGTTTTCTGCCCGATGAAGCCACCGAGCAACTACGGACTTATTGCAGACACAGAGCCAACTTACTTGACATGGCTGCAAGCACTCAAAAGAAGATGCAAAAATACCTGCGACTTCTTAATTTGAGACTGGACGTGGTAGTAAATGACATATGTGGACTTACAGGAATGGCAATAATAGAAGCAATTTGCAAAGGCGAAACAAAACCTGAAAAACTAGCAGAGCTTAGACATGGGAACTGTAGAAAATCAGAAGCTGAAATAGCTAAAGCTCTTGAAACTAATGGTAGAATGGACTATTTATTTGCTCTTCAGCAAGAACTTGATATGTATAAAATCATTCAAACAAAAATCACAGCTTGTGATACAGAAATAGAGAAAATGCTGAATAAGATTATTGATCAAGACGATAATAAAAGGCAACATTATATTGACAAAAAATCACATAAAAGGATCAATAAAAATACTCCCAAAAACATAGATTTAAACATAGTAGGCTACCAATATTTTGAAGGCGTTGACCTCATGGAAATTGAAGGTTTTTCGCATGGAACAATCCTGCATTTAATAAGTGAAGTTGGCTTAGAAGGTATAAAGAAATTCCAAACAGCCAAACAGTTTGCAAGTTGGTTAAGGTTAGCTCCCAATAATAAGAAAACTGGTGGTAAAATAATATCAAGTAAGGTTCCAAAAGGAAGTAATCGACTAAAAATAGCCTTAAGGAACGCTGCGAATGCAATTGGGAATTTAAAAGACTCAACTCCTTTAAGAGATTTTTTTCAGAGAATAAACTTTAAAAAAGGAAGAGTATCAGCAATTAGTGCTACTGCACGAAAATTGGCGGTAATAGTATGGAATATGGTAACAAAAGGTACAAGATACATAAACCCCGAAGGCTATTTGTTTTTAGATCAAAAAAGAAAGCTAGGCTTGGTCAAAAGAATTCAAAAACAAATTGATAAATTTGGATTGACAAGCGAAGACCTCGAAGTGATAATCAATTGATATTCAACGCATAAAAAAAACGTTAGTCAGAACGTATTGAAGACAAATACTATATAAGATAAATAATAGAAATTAATTAGAAAATTGCAATAACTAAGGAATTCTAAAACAACCTGAAAAGTGATCTATTCTTTTCTCAACATATAAATTATTTAAAGCTTTTTGAAATATGCATCAGCAAGACAGTTTGAGATTTGACAATGTCATTTTGAGATTATAAACAAGAAATAATTTTTGAATAAAAACTAACTTAACCCGATTAATCAAGACATCAATACATATATTGGCAAAACAAATTAAGTTTAAAATTATATCTCTTTGAAAAACTTAAATTTTTCAAGTGTTTTTTGTTCAAATATGTTTGCAAAAAATTAAAAACACTTGAAAACTAATAATTTACTCAAATCAAAAATTTAAAAATGACAACAAAAAGAATCATTGGAATGCTAAGACTTATTGGCATATTCTCTTTAATAATAATTATTGCTATGTCTATCTTAGACAAGATAGAATATAGAGACATTTTCGTTTATATTGCCTTAGGATCTTTTATAATAATATTTATTATTTATCTTGTTAAGAACTATATTGTTAATTACATAAAAGAATAATATTATTAAAAAGTAAAGCTCAACATGAATTGAAAGATGAGAATAACTAAATTAGGCTGCTGCTAATCGAGTAAACGGCCGTAGGCCGTAAAGCCAACAGTACGCTTCTGGTTCGCCAGCCCGGTCACACCACCGTACGTACGGCACTAGGCGTGCCCGTCTTTATACGGCGGACTAGGCGTCCCCGTTCACTGAATCTCTGATTGCAAGCGTTGATAATACTCCAACATACTTTCGTAACCACCTAATCTTAGCTTTTCAAGCGTGATAGTAGTCTTTAGAATAGGGCTTCGAGCTGCCGGGCACGCCCAGTGCACCCTCCCATTCTTGTACGACCGGGCGGCGAACCGCTCCACCGATATCCTTGAATTTGGTTCACTCCAAGCCTAATAAGGTTCTTTCGCTTACGTTCAGGCTTATTCCAGACCGTCCAAATACAATACCTCAACCTATTTCTTAACCACACATCAAATGCTTTAAGTTTTATGTGAATACTTGTCCAATACTTAAAAAACACAACCAAAAACCACACACCAAAATCAAACAATTTACCGATAAATCAATAAACGACTCCCTTGGTTTTATTTTTGAAATAAAACTGTAAATTGTGCAAAATTAGAACATAAGAAACCAACACGTTTTATCCGACAACAAATGCTTACAAACGGATATGTGCCTAATTTTTAGATATTTAACACTAAATTAGGCTAAAAGGATGTAGGTGCTACTTCTGGATTTGGGGGTATTACTATAGTTCTTGGGCATTGAAGAATAAAAAGTAATCATTAAATAGAGATGGTAGTAAAAAATAAAAATTATATGCTAAATAGATTTCGATGAATTATTATGAACAACTACAAACAACTAATTGGAAAAATAAAAGGTTGGAAATACTGGAGAGAGATCGTCATCAATGCCAAAATTGTTTCAATAGTAGTTATGAAACAAATTTCATTGGTGTTATAGCATCATTATATGAAGAGACTAGCAGTTCTAATATTTATAAAGTAGATGATAAATTAATTGGTAGAATATTTATTAATAAATCATTAGCTAATTTTAAGACTATTTTTGCTTACTTAATAGAAGAAGAGTGTAATGAAGTCAGAAATTATGTGGCTCTAAGAAATGTTACGGAATATGATCTACAATTAAGAAAATATAATAAAGAGCTAAATGAAGTTAATGAGATTAGAAAAATCTACTACGAAAATATTAATACTGGATATTATAAGGCAATAGAAGTACTAATTGGAAAAGAAAAACTTAATAAACTAATTAGACAAGAATTTAAACTGCTGACAAGTGAGCCATCTAAAGAGACTTTAGAAAATGTAGTTGAATGGTATCATTTACGTAATTTACATGTGCATCACAATTATTATCAAATTGGCTATAAAGCATGGGAATATTCAAATGATGCTTTATTGACTTTGTGTTGGGAATGTCACGAAAACCTTCATAAAAAAACTAAAATTAAGATATTAGGGAGGAATGGTGAGTTTTTAGAAGAAAAGAATGTTTGTAAGAGATGTTATGGTGCTGGTTACCTTCAAGAATTTTCGCATGTAGAAAATGGAATATGTTTTAGATGTAATGGATACAGATTCGAACAGTGAAAAAGTTTGTGTAAGAAATTGAAAGAAAAAAACGCACCACAGTCGAGTAGATAAGGAGAATTTCACCCCTTACCTCTAACATAAAAATTCCGAGACACGTAGTCGTCAACCTCTAGATTCATACGGCTCTTGTAGTACGGTCTTGGATTTTAGTTTTTTCAAACTTGTATCCCAGCTGGGAATGGTAAAACAAATACGGGAAGGAGACAATTACTTTTTATAGCTGCTTTTGGGGCTTAAGCTTTACCCCTTCCCCTACTGTTTTTAATTAATAGTCAAGTAACTTGGGCCAGGTGTTGCAATGTGAATTTTCGGTGGTATTTTGGGGTTATTTATCAAAATTGTATCCTGTTTCTCATTTTGAGCGATACGGCTATTTAGAGGTATTGCTCCATCAAAAAACGTTGTGCGTGTAGGAGGCTATACAAAGCTAAATGGACTATTTTTTTGTGAAAATTAAAATTTAGATAGACGACCGTAAAATGAACGAGCTTCGTAAAATAGTAGTAGATTTAATAGACTTAACAGAGCGTGAGTGGTTGTTTTTTAGCACCAATCTGAAAATCAAAGCATACAAAGCCAAAACACAAATAGTGAAAGAAGGCAGTGTAGCAAAAAACATATATTTCATAGAATCTGGCTTGGTAAGAACCTATCATTTACACGCTGGCAAAGAGATCAATACCTATTTTGCTTGTGACCATCAGTTTATTTCCACTTTTTCCAGCTTTATAAATCAATCGCCATCTTTTGAAACTTTAGAGACCATTCAAGATAGCGTGGTTTATGAACTGTCTTATCAGTTTTTGAATCAGATGTACAAAGAATCAAGAAAATTTGAAAAACTTGGAAGAATATTGGCCGAAAAAAATTATTTGTGTGTGCTAGACCGCACCTACACCATGCAGACAAAAACAGCCAAAGAGAAATATTTAGACTTTATTCAAAACTATGATGAAAAGATACTTCGAAACGTACCTCAATATCAAATTGCAAGTTTTTTAGGTATTGAACCTGAATCATTAAGTCGTATTAGAAAAGAAATTTCAAGCACTTAACAAATGTCAATGGAGATGGATTGGGTTTAATTTTTCTTTGTGTTTCAAAACAAAAAAACATAATGAAGAATAAAATAACAAGCTTATTGCTGGCCTTTGGTTTTAGTTTTTTGACTTACTTACAAGGGTGCAAACCCTCAATAGACATTGGCCAATATCCTGCCCCAAGTTTTTCTACTACCAATTACCCAATAGACACCACCGTTAGTTTTTCGCTTTCGATTATTGAAACCGGATATGCCAAAACATCCGAAGCCTTTGTTTTTAGGGGAGGGAGTCTATTTAAAACACGGAAGCTTTCGCATGTAGCCATATTAATTCAGCATCCAAAAGGTACCTTCGTATTTGACACCGGCTTGGGAAACCATATTGAGGCACAGTTTCACGACAAGTTTTCATTTTTAGACCGCCAAATGTTTAAATTCACCAAACTAAAGTCGCTTACCGAAACCTTCCGTGAGCATGGCTTTAGCCCTGATTCCATTGACTTCATTGTTCCATCGCACCTACATTTTGACCACGCAAGCGGCATTGAGGATTTTCCACAAGCCGAAGTATGGACCACAAAAGAAGAATACAAACATGCCCATAGTGATGAGGCAAATCTTCCTGCATTTATAAAAGAACAGTATGATGCCGATTTTATAAAATGGAAATTCTTAGATTTTAGCGATAATACCTATGAGGTTTTTAATGAAAATTATGACGTGTTTAGCGACGGCACGGTGATATTGGTAAAGTTACCCGGACATACAAAAAGCTCTATTGGCATGTTTGTTAATCTAAAATCTGGCAAACGCTACTTTTTTACGGGCGATTTAACATGGGCACTTGAGGCATTTATTAATCCCTCAGAAAAACATTTTATTCCTCGAAATAAAGTAGATGGAGAACCTGAAAAAGTAAAGGAAAACATAGTGAAGGTTCATTACCTTATGAAGAAAAAACCTGAAATTTTGGTGGTTCCGGCCCATGACGCTGAGGCTCAAAAAAACATCGCTCGTTTTCCCAAGGTAGAATTCTAAAATTTGGAAATGGAAGAAAGAACGTACAAAAATTATGTTTTTTTTAAACTCAAAACTTAGACAAAAAATCTTCGGTTTTCTATAAATTTGACCCACAATATTTTAAAACAAAACCAATAAATCAGAAAGTGAAAATCTTTGCTTTGTTTGGATGATTTTTAACTTATTTCATTCATAAAAAAAGACAGAACAAGCCACATACCGCTTGTGATTCAGTGAATTTAAGATGTTTTTTTGTTTTAAATATAGATTCTTAAGCCTATGTTGAGCTTTGCGATTTCCGACAAAAAAAATGCTTTTCCTTAAATAAAAACACGGAGAGTTGTGGAAAGTCAGCGAAAATCCAAAAGGCATTTAATTTTTAGAAAAAACGTAAAAGAATGAAAATAGCATTATTGACTCTTGGTACCCGTGGTGATGTACAACCTTATGCGGTTCTAGGCCAAGCATTAAAAAATCGTGGACATCAAGTAACACTTTCTACTGCAAAAAATTTCGAAAGCTTAGTTTTGTCTTATGGCATTGACTTTTTACCTGTGGAAGCGGACTTTCAGGCAATTTTAGACTCAGACGAAGGCAAAAAAATGATGAAAGGAAATCCATTTTCAATAAGGCGAAATCTACATACCTGGATTTATCCATTAATCACAAATTCATTGATTGAGTTCTATAAACTAGCAAAAGAGAGTGATTTAATACTTTATCACGTTAAAACATTGGCAGATAGTTTTGCAGACCAATTTCCAGAAAAAATGATTCGGGCATCGGTTTTGCCAATAGTTGAGCCAACAATCGAATTTGCAAACCCCGCATTTAGCGGTTTTCCCCTACCTAATTTTTTGAATAGAATTAGCTATACACTTTCAAATTTGAGCATCAAAATATTGTCAAAACCGATTGGGAAATTTAGAACCGAATTTAGATTACCAAAAAAGTTTAAAGTACCACAGGTAAAAAACATCTATGGTTTAAGTCCAAGTTTTTTGCCTATACCAAAAGATTTTTCGAGTCAATCCACATTTGACGGTTTTTGGTTTGGCAATTCCAATGACATGGTACCAAACGATGTATTAGAATTTATAAAGAGCGGCGATGCACCTCTTCTTTTGACATTTGGCAGTATGCCTTTCAAAAGTAAGTTTGATTTGCAAAATGCTATAATAAAACTTACAGAACAGCTCAATACAAGAATAATTGTAATTAAAGGATGGGGACTTGACCAAACGGAGAAGCTTGATCACAATCCCAAAATAAAAGTTATAAATGCCGCACCTTATGAAAAACTATTCCCTTTAACAAGAGCCATCATTCACCATGGTGGTATCGGCACAACAGCCGAGTGCTTGAGAGCAGGAAAACCATTTTTCATTTGCCCTATTCTTTATCCAGTTGGCGATCAGCAATTTTGGGGAGAACTCGGTTACAAACAAAAAATTGCTATAAAACCAGTTCCAATTAGTAAAATGACAGAAAAAACATTTATGAGTAGTATTTTGGAATTATTGACAAACAAAGAATTGTATAAAAATGCGGTCGAAATGAAAACATTAATTGACAAGGAAAAAGGAATAGATGAAACCATAGATAAAATAGAAAAATTAAAGAGCTGATTATTTTACTTTAGTCGAGGTTAAGTGACGCTTTAGTCTCGGCAATACAGGTTCAGTCCCAACCTGTGGTAGTTTTCGGTTATCAAGCGTTTTGATTTTTCAAAAAACAAATTACTGTTAAAGTATGCCAACCTTGCTTTTATGTAAACTTGTGGTCACGTTTTCCCTTCAAGCAGAAAAGTAAAGCCCAATTTTTCAACCTTTTGGATAATCCATTTTTTGGATAAATTCTCGGCATTCAAGACTTACAAACCGTGAATATTTCATTGCTAGTTGTATCCTTCTTACGATAAACCTCTCGGGTTTTCTATTTGGTTTTTAATTGCTAAATTGGTTGTTTAAAAACTCTAAGTGTCAAACAATAAACCAAAATACCTCACCTCATAAAACACATTCCTTAGATGAACTATCAGACCTATACACCACATAAAAATCTAGCATCTATTGTCAAATTCTATTGGACTTTGGAGGTGCCTTTTGACCCAAAAAATCAAAAGCAAAAAATAGTACCTGACGGGTGTATTGAAATGACATTTAACCTTGGCGACAAAATCAAAAGATATACGTCTGAAACCGAGTTTATTTTTAATCCCGATGCGATGGTAATGGGTCAGCGGACCAAATCATACGACATTGAGCCAATTGGAGATGTCAACACTATTGCGATCTGCTTCTATCCGCATGGGTTTGCAAACTTCGTAAACTTACCGCTCGAAAACTTGGTTGACCAAGAGACGCCTATCCAAGATTTGTTCAATGAAATACAGGCAAACGAGTTGGAGCAGAACATTATACACGCAGCCAACACAAATGAACGAATCGAGATTATTGAAACCTTTCTTTTGAATAGACTCAAGGAAGAAACTACAATAGAAAATATCGTAAAAACTACGGTTGATACGCTTCTAAACACAAAAGGAAGCACGCCAATTAATGTTATTTTGAAAGACAATTTATCTAAAAGAAGACAACTTGGAAGGCATTTTAAAAAGCAAATCGGAATAAGCCCAAAGCAGTTGAGCAAGGTAATACGCTTACATGTCACTTTACAAATGTTAGTCAGCCAAAAAACGAAACATTGACGGACATTGCCTACGAAAATGAATATTTTGATCAAAATCACTTCATAAAAGACTTCAAAGAATTTGTGGGTATCAGGCCAAAAGATTTTTTGGGTAATGAAAACATGGCTCTTTCTACACTTTTCTACAAATAGATTTTGGCTTGTCGCATTTATACTATTTTGACCCAAATGAACTGCCTACTTTTATCAAAAAATAAATAACAATTAAAATGGTAATAAAAAAAATAGCCCTCGCTTCTGCAGTTTTGGGAGTTTGCTTTGCCTCGTGCACACACCCTGATTCAAACAAAGTAAATTCAGAAGCAACAACAAGTGATTCATTAACAATTACAAAAGAAAAAAATATGAACAGCTACATTTCAATGTTCGAAATTCCTGCCACAGATATTTCACGAGCCGTAGATTTTTATCAAGCCATATTGGACATCAAAATTGAAAAAATGGATGTTGAAGGCATGGAAATGGGCATATTGCCTTATGAGGGTCAAATGGTTACAGGCGTAATCATTAAAGCAGACGGCTACAAACCTTCGGCAGACGGCGTAACGATATATCTAAACGGTGGCGACAACCTTCAAGTTATACTTGACAAGGTGACAGAGCATGGCGGTAAAATTATTGCCCCTAAAACAGCACATGCAGACGGCAGTGGCTTTTTTGCGATTTTCATAGACTCGGAAGGAAATAAGATGGCCCTAAATTCACCAAACTAAAAGATTGGGCTGGAAAACTCGGAGGCCTGAATAATCTTATCATTCAGGCTTTCCGTTTTCTTAAGTATTCCATTATAACCTATCCATAACAAAAACCTTAAAAGTTAAATCAATACCAATGCATTTTGAAATATCCAAAAACTTGAGCAATAACAAAATTTCAAAGTATGGCAGACTCAAAGAACAAAAAACCTAACCATAGGTTTTACCAAAAAGTAGACGAACGTCTCAGTAAAAAAAACATCCCAAAACCACCAATAAAAAACATAAACCCCAGTAAAATACTACTTATTTGAGCGTCTTTTGCTATTTTTGAGAATCCACCGAAAACTCAATAGCCATTTTACCCAATCTCGATAAAAACTGAACTATAAAACACTAAGCATAAAAATGAACTGTACTAACTGCGGCACCGAAGTAAATTCAAAATATTGTCCAGACTGCGGACAAGCCAAAAGCCTGAAAGGAATTGACGGACATTACATCGTCCATGAAATTGAACACATTCTGCATTTTGAACGTGGCATCTTATATACCATCCGCGAGCTCTCTATCAATCCGGGGCAAAACATCCGAAAATACCTCTCAGAAAATAGAACTCGGCTGGTAAAGCCAATCATTTTTATCATCATTACTTCTCTTATTTACACGCTCCTAACGCACTTTTTCCATGTGGATGACGGCTACGTGAAATTTCAAGGCACCGAAAGCGAAAACCAAAGTGCAATCGGTTCCACAGTAAAATGGGTACAAGACCACTACGGCTACGCAAATATTTTTATGGGCGTATGTATAGCGTTGTGGTTAAAAGTGTTTTTCAAAAAATCGAGCTACAACTTCTACGAAATTCTGATTATGCTGTGTTTTGTGATGGGAATGGGTATGTTGATTTTCTCAGTTTTTGTGAAACTAGAGGGCTTGACTCACTTTAGCATTATGACAGCTGCGGGTGTCATCGGCATAGCGTATTGTGTATGGGCCATTGGGCAGTTTTATGAGAACAAAAAAGCTAGTAGTTACCTTAAAGCACTCGCTGCCTATATATTAGGCATGATTACTTTCTGGGTTATTCCAATTCTTTCGGGGACAATCATAGACCTATTAAACAAGCATTGATAAGCATGGAGCATTTTTTTTAAGAGCTTTTTGTATTAATAGTAAAATAGCGTTTCTACTAATTACTATGATGCCAATAGCAAAGTAGGATTATATGAGGCAGATTATTAAATATATGTTCTATCCAAAACGCTTAACCTGGTCTTTTATAGCTCTAAAGCAGCTGTTATAATCTTAAACGCAATAGCGTACAAACTACAACTTGCTTGATTTTCAAACAAAATGCGATGCATATCAAAAATATACACCGCATTTTTTTATTGGGTATTTATTAGTGAATCAGCCCATCAAATGGCTAATACGGCAGCTTGCCCATACTGAAAATGGATGGCATTGTGTCTTGGGTCTTCTTTATACAAATACAACTCTTCGGGGCATTTCTCAAACAACATAATAATGTCTGAGCCGCCAAACTGAAACTTGCCAAACTCCTGCCCTTTTACCACCTCCTTGCCTTGCAGACCGGGATTCATCAGCACACCAGATACTTGGCACATTCCTATCGGAAGTATCGCCACCTTGCCTAATTCTTTGGTATCCATAACCACCAAACCTCGTGATTGCTTAAATTCATAGCCATTTCCGCCGCCGTCAGGGGCATCAAACTGGTCGTCGCTAATATCAACTTGTAAGTATACATTTCCGGAAATAGCCCTACTTTCTAGCACCAATCCCGAAACCGGAGTGTGGAAACGGTGGTAGTCAAATGGCCCCAAAAAGTAATGCACATAAGTTCCTCCATTAAAGGCATCGGCATACGGGCTGTCGTCTAAAAGCTGCTTGACCGTACCGATAGTGTGGGTGTGTTTTAAAGTCACTTTGGCTTTCTCTCCCGTTACTTCGGTAACATTCCCATTTTTATCAATCGGATACGTCGCCTTAAACGTACAATCTGCTGGGGCTACTATGGTTTTATTATTTGTAGGATCGGTTATGGGTCGCAATGGGCTAATGCCAGTGCCAGGAGCTGCTCCATTAAATTGGCGATAAAACAACGCATTGAAAGTGGTCCAGCTCGCTTCATTGTCGGCGTATAGGTCCCAGTTGTACATCGGATTGGTTTTAAACGATGCTTTTGATGCAGGGGTTAGTGAATCCGTGGTGCTACAAAAGTCTCCCCAACTGTCCGAAAACTCCACCAACCATGCTGCAAATTCCGGAAAACTCTGCATGGTAACTTCCTCGCCCGGCTCCTTTTGATCTACCAACCAAAAAAACTGACACAGCAAGTCATACACCTTTTGGTTTACCCCATTTGCGGTCAGGCTGCTTTTCCAGGCGTCGGGATAGTTTCCAGAGAGTTCTTCATTAGGAACTAACTTTAAATATAACTCCAAATATTCATAATAATCTGTTAGTGTAGTGGGCCAAGCTTTGCCTTCAAACACTTCATTTAAACCCTTGTATAGTTGGTCATTAAGTGCTGTAGCGTTTTTTGCGGCAATAACTAAAGAAGAAAGAAGAGCACCTTTCAAATTCAAATTTTGGTCGAGAAGAATTTTTAGCTTTTGTACAACTGGACTTTGAGTTTTTGTAATAGCATGTATATGTTCCATCCTTAATAATTTACATTATTTCCTACTCTATTTTAAATAGGCTTTTCAGATTTCGCCTTTAAAACAAATTTCTGATAAAACCCTGATAATTAAGTGAGTGTAAATACCTGTTTATAAAACCGCGTATTTTTACATCTTTCACAAAAAAAATAAAAATTACATGAAAAATGCATGCTTAGTTAATGCATTTAAACAATATAAACACACCAACCTTTAGGAAGTATAGGAGAATAATAGCTAAACATAAAAAAACTCTCTGCAGATTGGTAAAATGGCTTTCCACCCAATAAAACAATTGAAAAAGCTATATCAAAACTAACGATTAAACACTTAAAATGTGTGTTTCGTATTCGGCGACTGCAACTTCATTTACCTACAAAAAAAAGAGTCACAGACTAAGCCACACCAAAAAACAGGCATTAAATAAATTATTTTACCGAGCAACGAATTAAAATAAAAGGTCGTATTAAAAATAAACAGGTCTTCTTTAAAAGGAAATTCTTTCATACTAAACTAAAAAAAATGAACAAATTAAAAAAAGTTATTATCCCGGCAAGTTTTATTGCTTTAAGTATTGCCTTGTATTCATGCAGCAAGTCATCTACTGAAGATACCACAGTTACACCAAGTACAGGAACTGCTACAACAGGGGTTTCTATCACAAGCGTTGTAAAATCAAAATACATGAGTGCTGTCACCATTTCAACAAGTGATAACAGCATCACTTTAAAATCTAACGGTACTCCCGACCATGTATCTCCTTATTGGGGAACAGGTGCTGCTCTATACGAAACACCTTATACAGGCCAAAACCTAAATCCGGGTAAGATTGCCACTCAAAATTATTCGATGACTTTACCAACAAACCCTACTGAAGCTAGTACCAAAGAAGCCACCGTTTTGGGGCCAATAGGTATGGCATTAAACGGAGTACCGATTTACAACGATAGAGAAGGAGGAAACGTACCCGTAGATTCAGGCGTACTTTCGGCATTCGACAGGGCCGGTGCACACCCAGGACCGAGCAACACCTACCACTACCATTGCACAGGTGATTTTACGGGTAACGACAACGCCAACCTCATCGGCTTTTTAAGAGATGGATTCCCTATTTATGCACGAAAAGATGCCGACGGAACCTATCCTTCTAATTTGGATGCCAACGGTGGTCATGTAGGCACCACAGCCGATTTCTCAACCCCAATCTATCATTATCATGCAAGTAATACAGCGTATTTGGGCAGCAGGTTTTATCTGTTAAAAACAGGCAGTTACTTTGGTACAAAAGGTACTTTTACAAACTGATTTTGCCTTTATGATTATCCTCGTTTCAGTTATTGGGAGTTTTGCCCTTTAAAACAGAATATTATTTTTCAAGATCATTGATTCAACTCAAGATCGTTACAAACGTTTTTTCTAAAGGAGAAAATATTGACATTCCGAAAAAGGGTTTATTATTAGCGTAATAAATCCTTTTTCTATTTTTAATAAATCAGAAAGGTTGATTAGAAACACAGCCTATTTTAATGGTACATCACATAGAATTACCTACATATTTCAAATAAACCCCTATTTAAGAAAACGGCTACTTCCATTTTACTCCAATTGTCTAATAGTTGGATTTTTTATCCCCACCAGAGGTATTTGTATTACGTAAGTATTAGCTACAATTTCGAGATTAACCAAATGTTCTTCATTAAAAAACAATTTGTTAGCTGAAAAGCTCGCCATTTGTGAAATCAACAAGCCTACAACTTTATCAAAACTTTAGATTAGCACTTGTCCATAAACTTTTGCAGTAGCTTTTAGCCCAAAAAGGCAAATACTTGTGTTTTTTTACCCAAATTGAAAATTAAAACGGGAAATTGCGACGATAACTCTTATCGAAACTAAACTTTAGCCTAAACATAGATTTAATAATTGACATGAAAATATACCTATTCATTATCGTCATAGTTGCCACTGCTTGCAGCACAAACAAACACATTTCATTTAAAACGATCGATACCGATTTTTCAAAAGGAAGATTGACCAACGAACAAACTGTTTCTATAAAAGACCTTGAAAAATTTCACGGACATTTGTGCGATGGATTGGTGGTGGGCACTTTGGCAATGAAACAAGCCTTAATAGCCCTATATCCCAATCAACCTATTGACAGAACCAATTTAAGGATTGTTAGTAAGCCTTCGCCTTGCTTAACAGACGTGGCGATTTACCTAACTGGCGGCCGTTACCAATTCAATACTTTTTATGTAGACACCGCTATAGAAGGGCTCTATATTGTACAAAGATTAGATAATAACCAAGCAGTTTCTGTTTCATTAAATAGTGGCATAAAACCAAGTGTAATTGACAGTTTAGGTAATTTGGCTACGCAAAAAAAGCTTTCGCCATGTGGCATTGACAGCTTGAGAGTATTAGAAGATACCTTCACTAACCAACTATATAATGCTGACCCAAATAAAATATTTACAGTTATAAAAGTTAAAGATTTCACTTGGCAACCGAGCACCAAAAACACCTTTACCAAAACAGATATACTCAACAAAGAACAGCCAAAATGCAATAAATAAATTAGGCTATTGTCCGCATAATACATACATAACTAATACTGTTAAACGGTTAATTTTTATTTTTAAAGAAAACATAGCTTAAACCTACCATTGAAGCCATTTTTTAATCCCCCCCCCCCTTTCATTAACTGGGTCGCCTGCCAGCGGGGCCTCCATTTTTCCGGTAGGCCGGACCCTTCAAAAAAAACGGAGCAAAAAAAACTGCACGGCAGCGGCCAACCGTCCTGCAAACTCGCACAATTAAAATTCTTATTGTCAATGTTCTAATAAAAATTTACTTCCCAAAAGAATTTTAACAGTGCTCAAACAGTGCAGGGCGATGTAAAGATTTATTTCCTATTTTTTTACCCGTTTGACAGTACATAACTAATAACAGAAACAGAAAAACACCCAAAGCTGGTTTAGGAAAATTAGCGAAACTAAGACCTTGAAAACTTTCAAGTCTGCCACTTTATTGGCAAATTGGAGTAAGAACTTCACTTAGGAAACTTATGAAAATGAAAAAACGAAATATCTTCCGAATAATATGGTTTAGCCTAGTTACCGTGTTTTTTATTTGGCAATGGTCCACGTACCAATCACGGAATGTGCCTGCAGACACATTTACAAACGATAACCAAATATCGGTAAAGCAGACAAGTGATGAAATCACCTTTATGGCTAAAAACTCTCCGAATAAAAATGAAATTCAATATTAACATAGCACACAGCATGTAAAAACACCTATTACCATATATAGAAGTCAGTCAAAAGTTCACCACCCCAGTTTTGATCCCCAAAATAGGTATTTTTGATACTTACCAAAACACAATTCCTGTAGCTTCTCCCCCACTTTCCCCTCAAAAAGTTTAAGCTCAAAAAATAAAGGAAAAGTATTAGTCTATAAATTTGGTAGATTAAGTAGAGTATATATATATTTGTATTCTAATTTAAACCAAAGAATTTTATCAGAACTAAAAACGTCCTCCTCCTACCCTTGTTTTGGCTGCTGTATGTTGGAGCAAAAGCACAGTCAAAACAGGTAAGCCACCAAAGCCTGTTTTGGCTTCGGTATTACAACCAACTCAGCATAAACAAAACCCTAACTTGGCACAACGAACTCGAAGACAGACGATTCTTTGAGCATAACATACAGCATCACCTTATTGTGCATTCGCGGATGCATTACAAACTCAGCCCCAACACCGACGTGGCCGTGGGCCTGACCTATTCGAGGCAGAGTCCGCAAAGCCCTGCCTCACCCCTTAGCTTGGTGGTGCCCGAAATAAGGCCCGTACAAGAAATAAACCACCGAAACCCCCTAAACAAAAGGCTTACACTCCAACACCGATTTAGAATAGACGAGCGGTTTATTCACCGAAACAGCGGCAACAAATTGCTTGCCGGCCACGACTTTAATTTTAGGTTTAGATATCGACTGCAAGCTACCTATAAACTTAGCCCCGAAACCTCCAAAAATCCCACCGCCCTAAAACTCAGCGACGAACTCATGGTAAATGCGGGCAAAAAAATATTGTACAATCAGTTTGACCAAAACCGCCTCTATGTGGGCATAGAACAAAGCCTCACAAACAAACTCGCCCTCGAACTCGGGTACCTGCATTGGTATCAGCAGCGGGCGTCTGGCTACCAGTTTTTTGAGCGAGACATTATCAGATTTACCGTTAATCATAAAATAAACCTATAAAAAAAATGAGCACAGAACATTTAGAGCGTATCGAAACCCTTGAGGGGCAGTCCAAGTTTAAGAAAAGCCTCTGGTACCTCATACCCATGACCATCCTGATAGCCCTGCTGCTGTCTATCCTGTTTAACTACCAAGACAAATTTAACCTCACCAAAATCGTGAACGGATTCAATTCCGACTTCGTGATATTTCTTTTGATCGGCATTTTCGCTCAGTTGGTGGACGGCACCCTCGGCATGGGCTACGGAGCCACTTCCACCTCGTTTTTACTGTCATTTGGCGTCAGTCCGGTGGTCAGCAGCATGAGCGTACACGTGGCCGAAATATTCACCACCGGTGCCTCGGCCATATCGCACTATAAGTTTAAAAACATCAACGAAAAACTCGTACTGCAGCTTATTATACCCGGCGTGCTGGGCAGTGTAACCGGAGCCTACCTGCTGGCAGACGTGATAGACGGCAACGCCATAAAACCCTACATAGCGGCCTACATGATGATACTGGCCATCGTGATTATATTGAAAGGATTACGCAAGAAAATAGTAAAAAAAGAAACCAAAAAAATAGGTGTATTGGCCGTATTTGGCGGCTTTATGGACGCAGTGGGCGGCGGCGGTTGGGGACCCATCGTGACCTCTACCCTGATGGGCCGCGGCGGCGACCCGCGATATACCATTGGCTCGGTAAACACAGCCGAATTTGCAATTTCGTTTGCGAGTGGCATCACCTTTATACTTTTTGATGGCATCAGCGGCTGGCGAGTGATAGCCGGTTTGGTGATAGGAGGCGTAATAGCCGCACCCCTAGGAGCATACCTGGTAAACAAAATCCCAAGAAAACCCATCACCGTATTGGTAGGCCTACTCCTCATATTTTTAAGCATGCGAACCCTCGTTAAGTTCTTTTGATATAGGGGGAAACCATAGTTTTTTTACCGATAAATCAATAAGTGGGTGGGTTGGGGAGTTTGTTGGGATTTTGGTGTAGATTTGGAGGGTGGATGTTGGTTCGGTTTATAAAAAACACTCCTGATTCTCAAAAAGTCGAGAAAAAAATCTAAAATAATGGTTATTGAATTTTTAATATTGAATATGTAGACTTTAAAATTTCCTGTAAAAATAATTCGATTTCTAAGAATTTATGGTGAGAAATTATTAAAATTTTAAAAAAACACACAATAAAAATGAAGATTGAAAATAAATTAGCATTAACAAATGCTCTTCGAAACGTAACAAATAAGCAAAGGATATGCTTATTTGAAGATTGTGAAAAACAAGCAATAAATTCTCATATATTACAAAAAAATGGAATTTTAAGAGAAATGAGTATAAAAAATCATTTGATTCAGTTGGAAAGAACAAATGGTTTTGAGATAGAGGAAAAAGGAATTCAAAAATTTACCAAAGTTGGAATAAATAAAGCATTCGCATTTCTAGGGTTTTGTCCATTTCATGATGTAGAAGTCTTTAAACACATTGAAAATGGAGTGAAGTTGAATCTATTTGAACCCAAGACTCAGGCACTTTTTTGCTATAGAGGTTTATGTCAAGAAATACGTCGTAAAGAAGAAGTTTTAGATCACATAAATGAACTTGCCGACTTTGGAAATCCACAAACTCATGAAATAAAAAGATTATTATATGACGGGACGAAAGAAGGGATACAAAATTTAAATTATTACAAAAAAAAATTCGAAGATGCTTTCAGGAGTGAAAACTACAGCGAATTTACATTTCTTACTCAACCAATTGAAAGAATAGATATTTGCTTTTCTGTTCCGCTAAATATTGACAAGTTACCTAAAAGAGAGAACGGAGAAACTTTTGAAGCATGGAAAAGTAAACAGCCTAACCCTTTCAAAACATCTTTTTTAAGCCTTTTTCCTTATAAATCAAAGTCATTTTTTATAGCTGGGTTTCTTAATGAATTCCAATGTGATTGGACAATAAATAAAATAAACAAAATTGGGAAAATTAAAAATAAACAAGTACTCAAAGAAATTAGCGATTTCATTATACTTCGATTGGAGTTTTGGGCAATGTCACCAAAATTATATAATACTATTCCAAAAAGTATTCTCAGTAAATACAGGCAAACATTTGAAGAAAATGCTTTTGAACATGACCCTAAATTACGGACAAAGATAAATTTATTTAAAAACTATACTAAAATTTAAGTAGCACACGCTGGCTTTGGAATATTTATTAATAACCCAAAAAATTAAACATTCTATTTATTTTTCTATATAAGCTATAGTGTCATGAAGTCTTCAAACCGAAAAAAGGTAAACAATACATTTTCAAAAATCGAACCGTAGTTTATTAAAATAGCTATTCAAGTTTACCACAAACTATAGAAATATTTAAGCACAAAAAAAAATCTTAATAAATGGGTGTTTCAAGAACAATAAAAATTAGAATTCTCACAGATAATACTAGCCAATCAAATTTAATTAAAAGCTTTACTGAAAACTTTTGGAACTTAAAAAGTAAAACCGGTACTGTTACCTCCATTTCTGAAGATGATATTGACAAATTTGAATATCATGATTTTCCAGACACCAAAGTAGTCTATGAAATTCTGGATAAAAGAGAAAAGGCAAAAAAAGTAAACGCCCTTATAATTTGGGACACTAATTACTCTGAAAATATTCAACTCTTAATTTACTCATTAGAAAATAAATATAATGCATTTGGTAAACATTATGAATTGCATTTTAGTCCAGGAATCGGCAAACGGATATTATTAGCTGACAGATACACCGACTTTAGCTTTTATTTGAATCAGCTAATACCCAAGTTAGAAGCAATCAACTGTCGTATTTGTGAGGTAGAATGTCGTGATTTTGAATTTTAAGATATAAATATTTTAAAATAGGAAATAGCTCTGCTAGTATAATTTGCAAAGTTGTTCAGCTAATTAAAAGCATAATTCACTACTCAGTGCGTTAATTAATATACAAAGTCTAATTAAAATATAATTAACATTAACTAAGCCTATATCCATCAATCCCCCAACCCAATAACAACATTCTCCCCTTATATTTGACTATCAAAAACTAATCAGGATGCGTAAGGTACTTTTTGGGGTAGATGTTTTTTGTGAATTACGAAATCCTATGCGGAATACCCGTATGGCTTTGGTGACCAATGACGTGGCCACGGATGCTTTCGGTGTGAAATCGCGGGTGGCTTTGCTTAAGTCTGGTTTTAATATTGTGAAGCTTTTTTCGCCTGAGCATGGCTTGTCGGCCAGTGCCGCAGATGGTGCTTGGGTGCCAAACGCCACAGACGCCTTGACGAATTTGCCGGTGGTGAGCCTATATGCCGACAAACTGAAACCCAGCAAAGAAGACCTGCAAGATATAGACAACGTAGTGTTTGACATTCCCGATGTGGGGTGTAGGTTTTACACCTATTTATGGACCATGACCCACATAATGGAAGCTTGTGCCGAACAAAATAAAACCTTGATCGTGTTAGATAGGCCCAATCCGCTGGGCGGCGATTTGGAGAAGGCAGAAGGGCCATTATTGGCGAATGCTTGTGCATCATTTATGGGTAGATGGAGCGTTCCTGTCAGACACAGCTGCACCTTGGGCGAGTTGGCCAAGTACTTTGGCAGCACCTACACTCCCACCCTCGAGCTACACGTAGTAAAAGCACAAAACTGGAATAGAAATGAGTTCCCAGACGGCACAAACTGGAATTTCGTGCCTACATCGCCTGCTATCAAAGACTTAGAAACGGCGTTTTTTTATCCCGGCTTAGGTTTATTGGAGGGCATAAATATAAACGAAGGAAGAGGCACAAATCGTGATTTCAAGGTTTTGGGTGCTCCATGGATTCATGCTCCTTCATTAAAAGAGCAGCTAGACAAACACAATATACAGGGCATTGAAATTTCTACCACCGAGTACATACCAAAATGGGGATTATATGCCGGCGAAACCTGCTTTGGCCTGCAATTGGGCATTAGCGACAAGCACACATTTTGTCCCGTCTCATTTGGTATTCAGCTGATACAAGAATTAATTCTAAACTATCCCCAAACCTGCAATGAAAGGCTCTACCAAACAAATGCAAACCCCAGCGGAGCAGGGCATTTAGACAAACTATTGGGCATCCAAAATTCGTTTGAAACCCTAAAGGCTGGCGTGGAAATTCAAACCAACCTAAAGCCTAAGCAATGGCAAGATGAGATAGAGCCTTATCTGTTGTATTGATTTAGGAAAAAGTACTAAGAATAAAAAAAACAAACTATTAAAATCAGAGAGTTCAACTATAAAGTTAAATTATCAATAAAATTAATCACAAAATAAACTTTATAATTGGAAAACACAAAAACACTCTATACTTTTGCAATGAACTAAATTTACAAATGGCGTCTAAACAAGAAGTTGAAAAATACCTAAAGGAACTAAAACTGAAAATTGAAATTTTCGGCATACTGTTCCTAGACGACCGTGGCAAAAATCAACAAACGCTCCACGATTTAGAAATTTCGCCTGCCAAGCGAAAAGAAATTATAAGTTCGTTAAAAATCGAAGAATATTCACAAGGCCCTTTGGAGGAAAAAATGCGAGGCATATTGCCTATGTGGGTATTTGGGAAACAAGTAAAAAATAAAGAAGTATACATCAAAGTAAGTATGGGACTAGAAAACAATGGAGCTATTTGTATCTCCTTTCATATTGCCGAACATGCTATGAATTATCCATTTAAAAAACAAACATCATGAAAAGTCCATTTACAGGTAAAGAAATGAGCATTGTAAAAGCGTATAGAACCATGAGTTTTCGCAAAGACGAATTCAAGGTGTTATTCCATGCATACAAATGTGAAGATACAGGCGAGCAGTTTGAGGATGAGGCATTTGCCCAATTGAACTACAATCAATTAGTAAATAAATACAGGGTAAAATACAGCATCCCCTTTCCTGAACAAATTATTGCAATTCGAGAAAAATATAACCTTTCAGCAACAAAAATGTCTGAGATATTAGGTTTTGGCACTAACGGATACCGACAATATGAAAGTGGTGAAGTTCCCAACCAATCAAACGCCAAATTAATTCAATTGGCCGAAGACCCACGTGAGTTTAAGAAACTGCTTAATTACTGTACCACGCTCGACGAGAAAATCATTGAAAAAACATATAAGACTATTGAAAATTTATTGGAAGATGAAAAGAAACACAAATTTGAAAAGCAATTAGAAAATTACTTTTTTGGAACATGCCTTCCCAATAATTTAACTGGTTTTAAAACTCCTAATTTTAAGAAATTTTCGGAGATGATCGTGTTTTTTACTGAAAAACTAGAACCGTGGAAATCCAAAATGAACAAACTATTATTCTATGCTGATTTTATGATGCACAGACAATCCGGGTTTTCAATGAGTGGTGTTCAGTATCGAGCAATCCCTATGGGTCCTGTACCCAATAACTTCAATAGCATTTTTGAATATTTGGCCAATAAAAACGAATTAGATATTAACTATATCAATTTTAGCGATGGCGGCACAGGGGAACAATTTAAGCCAAATCCTAACAAAATATTTGACAGGAAATTGTTTACTGAAATTGAATTGCAAATATTAGAGTCAGTAGCAGAAAGATTTAAAACCACATCGACCAATGAAATAATCGAAATCAGTCATAGAGAAAAAGCCTGGCTTGATAATATTCCAGAAAGAAAGCTGATTGATTATTCTTATAGTTTCGAATTAAACTGAAAAACAATATAGGGTTTTCAAAGCTAAGACAACAACTCTAAGTGAGATATATTATATTAATATTTAGGTTTTTATGAAAAAAATACCTACTCCTAATTCTATATTTCAGGCGAGTAAAACTAACTAAAGGTTCCAATCCGTGTGATACAGTTGATGTAAATGACCTATTCAAAAACCATTAGAGAGACCTTTACCTATATTTACTAAAATTTACACTTTTTTTACACTTTTTATCCCAATCACTGGATACTTATAGGGTAATATTGCTACAGAAAAATTTAAACGAGATAAAACTATGTTGCCAATTAAGCCGATAAAAAAGATCATTGCTGGACTAATTCTCCTGCTGCTTGTAGTAAGCGGACTGGTTTATGCCAAACGCGAACTTAAAAATGAGTCTCCGAAAAATCCAAGCCCGAAGCCACTTACTGAAGCTGAAAAGTATGAGGCCCGAAGAAAATGGGATTTTTCTGCTGATGGAATTATGTTCAATAACTGGGCGGCGTCGCCAGCTGGTAAAAAAATACAAGCCAGTGCCGATAAATTAAGCAATTCTGTTAAAAACAATACCAAAATGGAGGCCGTGATACGCTCACTTACACTTCCAGAAGGGGCAAGACTAGGCTTTGGGATGATGGTAAAGATTGATAATGAAGATTATATTCTGAGTTTTGGTGCGGGAGCTTCTAAAGAATTTGAACAACTACGAAGCCTAAAAGTAAACGACAAAATAAGTATCAGAAGCCATGCCATATCTAAAGCCCCCAAGTATGCATACCCCATAGTAACGGGCAACTATGTTGAGCTAAACGGCAAAGTGATTTATAAACGTGCCCCACGCACAGACGGCTGCTAAAACAGGAAAGATTTACGGATAAATGATAAAAAAACTAACAGCGTCCGACCAAAATATACTTTGAAAACAAATCGGCCCCGAATAGTAATTCAATCTACTTTTTTTGTTTTGAGTATAAATGCCCCCCTATTTACTTTGTGTCGGCTGCCGCCTGGGCCTTCATTTTTTTTCAAAAAAAAATGAAGCAAAAAAAATAGCATCCAGCAAACTCACGCACTCAAAATTCTTTTAATCAGTAGTTTATATTGAGACTATTTTCGAAAAAGAATTTCGATTGCGTTCAAACAGTGCTGGCTGATATAATGACCCATATTTGTTTATTTTTATTCAGACGCCAATAATAAAAAACCAATTTAAGTAGTATTTACAGCCATTGGCCAAAAGCTAATGGCTTGCTTTTTTCCATTCTTATTAAAAACCACATTCACAGCACTAAACTTTTTATTTTTCACAAAAACAATAAGTTAAATTTCAAAGACAAAAATCAAATGTTCGGCTATTGCGGCGGATATTCAAAAACACGTACCTTCGTGTTCTTTTAAAAAACCATTTCTTCTTACTTTAAAAAAGAATAACCATAAAGTAAACCAAACTGAAAAATCCTCAACAATGACTAAAATATTTTTAGGTTTAGTAATTTCCATAACCCTACTAAGTTCTTGTGCCACTTCCAAAAAACAATTTGGTGAAATACTTATCGAAAACACGGCAGACAGCACCTTAACGAAGCAGGAAATATCAAAAATCAGAAGCTTAAATCCCGATATTTTTGACGCGGGCAAATTTACGGGTAGGGAACAGCTTGAGATAAAATACCGCTTATTTAAACCGAAACAATCAAATAAAAAATACCCTTTGGTTGTCGTGTATCACGGTTCGGGGCGGCCTATTGGCACTGACAATGCATCCCACTTGGGAATACTGCAGAAGCTGTTTGCAAGTCCTGAAATTCAAAGTAAGTATCCGGCGTACGTTTTAGCCCCGCAGTTTTCAACCCGTTCGTCAGACTATGTCATGGACTCTACAGTTAGAAATGTGCTTTACTCTGTTCATAGACCTTGTCTTAATTCAGTTTTTCAACTAATTGACTCCCTAAAATCTAATTTGAATATCGACAAACGAAGAATTTATGTAGTGGGCTATTCGATGGGCGGCTCTACGGTGATTAACTCCCTGTCAACAAGACCCGATTTATTTGCAGCAGGCATTAGCATTTCGGGCATTCCACAGTTTAACAAATTGTCTGAACTTTCCGAAATTCCGATTTGGTTAATACACGGCATGGACGATACCGAGAACCCCATCGATAGCGACGAACAATTTTATAAAGAAATGCACAAAAAAGTCCTGTTTTGGAAATTAAAGGGCACCACGCATAATAATGTTTTTTCAAGCACGATTTTGGGCGAAACCATGCCAAAGTGGCTATTTAAACAGCGAAAGAAGTAACGGTTTTCGATTATGTTTTCAGTTAAATAGAAAATGACTTCCTGAATAAATTATCGCGTTGAATTATTAATCCTTTAATTCGTAAAACTGTAGATAAGAAAATTGAAATTCGCATACACTTCCATACTTTTGTGGCAAATTAACAAACTATGAAAAAATTTCTAAAAGTAATCAAATACACGTTCATTTCGCTGCTTAGCATGGTCTTCGCTTTTTTCCTTTATTTTTTTATCAGCAACAGATTATTTTTAGAATCCGAAAAAGAAGATAATATTGCCTATTTGAAAAACAATAACGCACGTATAGACGAGACATTGGATGAAAGCTTTTTTAATGCTGATTTTTATCAATCCAAGGTTTTTCTTTTGGGAGAAGTTCACGGTTTTGCGGACAATCAAAAATTAGACAAAGAATTGCTTTTTTTCTTAAATAGGAAACTAGGTGTCAAGTATTATATCGCCGAAATGGACAGCGGCACGGCCAAAAAACTAAACGAATTCTTAAATAGTAGTCAGAAAGAAAAAGCTAAACTAAAAGAGGTGGTGTTGGCGATAGGCAACAGAATACCGCAGCAGTCGAGCCAAGAACTGTTTGACAAATGGAATGATATTTATGACTATAACAAAACCCTCAACGATTCATTAAAAATCACGGTGATCGGCCTAGACAAAAACTTTGATGATGAATCTTCATTGCCAAGAGACTCCGCTATGTTTATTAACTTCGAACAAATAGTGAAGCAAAAAAAACTAGAGAACGAAAAGTTCTATGGACTCTTCGGGTATTTCCATACCCTACAAACTAAAATAGAAAACGGCAAAGAGACATTTGCCTCAAACTTAAAAAAAGCGGGAATTAAAACCAGCAGTTTGGTTTCTTACACCCTCGACAGCGACATGTATCTACCCAAAAATCCGCAGTTTCCTACACCAGAAGATGAAAAAGTAGATTGGTATAACGCGGATGGTCCGCTGCAGGTGGTAAAGGGCATAAATGACTTAAAAGCATTAAGTAAACCAAACACCCTAACGCTTTTTAAATTAAACTCGCCTAATTCTCCCTACTATAAATCGCAAAATCTAATTCAGGTAAAATCGAGAGTTTTTGGAGAAAACATGGTACCAGTAAATGGCACCAATACCTGCGATTATTTTCAGTATGTGTTTTTGTTAAGAAACTCAAAAGCCCTCACAAAGCTCAAATGATTAATAGAAATAAACAAAAGTAGAAGTGATGGCAATAAATTATAACTTCAGATTTAAAGCTGTAGGGAATCAACTATTCCAATAAATTTAAATCTAATAAAACCACCACTTTTTAAAAAAAAATACAAACCCAAACTGTTGCACTAACGGGATACCAAGTAAGTCAAAAACAATAATCCATGGAAATACATTTAATATCTAAACTTACATGCCCAAACTGCGGCTATAAAAAAGTAGAAGAAATGCCAACAAATGCTTGTCAGTTTTTTTATGAATGTGAAAACTGCAAGTCTATTTTAAAACCGATAAAAGGCGATTGCTGCGTGTATTGCTCCTACGGAACGGTACCTTGCCCCCCAATTCAAGAAAACAAACCGTGTTGTGGCTAATTAATAGTAAACAAAAAAGCCACTACCATTAAAAAATAAGTGACCCACAACCATAAAACAATCCCAATAAAACAGTCTATTTTCTTCCATCTTAAAGCAATACGTTACTTTTTTTGATAAAAAAAAGGACAAAAAATAACCGTTAAAAAAAATATACAAACCACTTGATTATTTAAAAGAAACATTTGTATATATTTAGATTACTAATAGAAAACAACAAACCCACAGCCGGCTTATTTACTCAAAACAAGCGACTTACACGTTGATTTTTTATTAGATAGTAGTTTCCCTATTAATTCTAAATTACTGTTTGGCCATGATAAAAAAATATCTAGTACTGCTTGGCTTGACCATTTCAATAGTCCTTTTTTCTGTCGCGATTAAACTCTACCCGGGTGGCACCTGGCAAGACCCAAACACCGTCGGTTTTTCATGGACTTCAAATTTCATTAGTAATTTATTTCAAGAAAAAGCACTAAACGGACAAGTCAACATTTCAAGAAACTGGGCAGACCCAGCAATGATGTTTTTATCCGCAAGTTTAGCTTTATTTTTCTTTAATTTTTCAAAAAAAATATCAAAAAAAAGTGATTCCAACGTAATCAAATATTTGGGAATTGGGGGTATGTTTTTTTCAATTTTCATTTGCTCACCTATGCATAACCTCGTGATTACTATTGTGGGCGTCATGTTTATAATCAGCCTGTTTTTTATTACCATAACCATCATCCGTTCTAGGCTCAAATCATTTAAAATACTGTGCGTAAGTTGCATAATTATATTTTATTTTACCTTATATCTATTTGGGTCTCGCGATTATGAACTACTTGCTATTTTCCAAAAAATCACTCTTGCAAGCATGTTGATTATGATATGTATGTTAGAATATTTCACAAAAAAAGAGGATTTCGAGTCAAGAAGTAATAATAATCAAAATTCAAATCGAAATAAATCAAACATTCATTACTATAATTAACACTTGTTTTCAAAAAAAGAAATCGCTAAAATTCAAATACGCTTTATTTAAAAATAAACAACACCAAAAACACCCACTTCACATTCTAAAATAGATTGGGAATATTGTACGCAAAGGTACTTTTGCCTAATTTTAGGCATTCATTACTCCGATATAAACCCAGGAAACCTAGCCATAGTATTTCTATCTTACCATGAAAAAAGCAATTCTTTCATTAGCTCTTTTGCTAATATTTTTCAGCTCTTACGCCCAACTTAAAAATCCAAAAGCAATAGACGAAATATTTGCAGAGTGGAATCACAAAGACACGCCTGGGGGTGCAGTGGGCATAGTAAAAGGCGGTAAACTCATCTACTCCAAAGGTTATGGCAGCGGCGATTTAGAGCACGATATTCCGATTACGCCAAGTTCTGTTTTTTACATTGGTTCGGTCTCAAAACAGTTTGTTACGTTTTGTATTTTGCTGTTAGAAGAACAAGGAAAACTTAGCCTAGACGACAAAATTCAGAAATACTTTCCCGACTTCCCTGAATATGAATCACCACTCACAATCCGACATTTTGTGCACCATACGAGCGGCATCCGCGATTTTATAACTTTACTAAAGCTAAAAGGCATAAACTACCTCGACGATATTCAGGTAGATGATGTGTACGAATTAATCAAAAGTCAAAAAGAGCTTAACTTCGCTCCTGGCGAAAAATACCTGTATAGCAATTCTTGTTATTTTATGTTGGCTTTAATCGTGGAAAAAGCCTCGGGCCAAACTATCCGGGCATTTGCCAAAGAACAGATTTTTGACCCTTTGGGTATGAAAAACACACTGTTTTACGATGATAACGCCGGACTCTTAAAAAACAAAGTATTTAGTTACCAAAAATCAGAAAACGAATCAGGCTTCGACAACCTCATCATGCGATATGATTTGGTGGGTTCGGGCGGAATATATTCAACCATAGAAGACCTATTTCTGTGGGACCAAAACTTTTACCACAACAAGCTGGGGAAAGGCGGACAAGCGATTATTAAAAAAATGCATGAGAACGGAAAACTAAACAGCGGCGAAGTGCTTAACTATGCCTTTGCGATAAATAATGGAACTTACCGAGGAGTAAAAACCGTGGCCCACAGCGGTTCTTTGGCTGGTTATCGCTCACAATTGGTGCGTTTCCCTGAGCAAAAAGTTTCGGTAATAATTCTGTCAAACAGAGAAGACGGCAACCCAACTAAGCTGTCTTACCAAGTAGCGGATGTGGTTTTAAAGGATAGCTTTACTGAAGTAGAAACTGTTAAGAAAATGGAAGAAAAACCGTTAACTACCGAGACCAACAAACTTGAGATATCGGTAAGCAACCTAGGTGAATTTGAAGGGAAATATTTTTGTCCTGAATTGGAAACCGAATATAAGATTTTCTCAGAAAATGGCATTTTGAAAGTAAAAATACCACACAAAACAGCCGAAACTCTCAAGCAAACTAATATTGACATATTTGAAGCGGAGTTATTTGGAATTAGCTTTAAACGAAAAAATGGCAAAATAACGGGTTTTGATGCAAATGCAGGAAGAGTAAAAAACCTAAAATTTGATAAAATCAATCCATAATAAACAGCACCTGAGTTTGGCTACAAAGTCAATGAATTTGGCTACAATTGCCAAAAACCAACTGCGTAGATTTGTGCTATTAAAATGAAACAAAAATATGAATAAGACTAAAATCGCATTGATAACCGGCGGAAGCCGAGGATTGGGAAGGGACATGGCCCTCAACATTGCCAAAAAAGGCATTGACGTCATTTTCACGTACCATACCAATAAAACTGCAGCAGTCGAAGTAGTCAATGAAATCACAAATTTGGGACAAAAAGCCAAAGCATTTCAGTTAGATAGCAGCAATACCGCCAAGTTTGATTCTTTTTTTAAGGAGATAAATACTTACTTGCTAGACACCTACGGTGCGTCTAAGTTTGACTTTTTGATTAACAATGCGGGCACAGGCATATACATTCCGTTTTTGGAAACCACGGAGGCTCAATTTGACGAAATGACGAACATCCACTTCAAAGGCGTCTATTTTTTAACCCAAAAAGCAATACCGTTTCTAAATGACGGAGGAAGAATAATCAATATTTCTTCAGGCCTCACGAGATTTTCATTGCCAAACTCATCCGCTTACGCAGCAGCAAAAGGAGCCGTGGAAGTTTTTACAAAATACTTAGCTAAAGAACTTTCAGCCCGAAAAATATCGGCAAATACAGTAGCACCAGGTGCAATAGGAACCGATTTTGGCGGTGGCGAAAACCTGCATAACCAACAAAAAAGAGCGGCGGTTTCTAATTTTACAGCCCTCGGTCGTGTAGGAGAACCAGATGACATAGGTGGCGTAGTGGCGTTTTTATGTACCGAAGATTCAAAATGGATAAATGGCCAACGAATTGAGGTTTCGGGTGGTATAATGCTCTAAAAACAAAAGCGATGCAAAACAACATCCGGAAAATAGAAACCATAGCGGAGATGCACAAAATAAGAGGATTAGGCAGTCCACTCCACCCATTGGTGAGTTTAATTGACTATAGCCAAACCTCAGTTTTGCCTGCACACTTGGGTGAGCATTGGAACTTTAGTTTTTACTCGATTGGCCTAAAAAGAAACGTGGGAACGCTCCGTTATGGACAAAAAGATTACGATTTTGACAATGGCCTGATGTCGTTTATTTCTCCCGGACAAATCCTAAGCATAGAACCCAATTCAAGAGCCAATCTGACACCTTCGGGTTGGCTTTTGCTTATTCATCCCGATTTTTTGTGGAATACAACCTTGGCCCGGTCCATTAAAAAATATCCGTTTTTCGGCTATGCCATCAGCGAGGCTCTTTTTATGTCTGAAAAAGAAGAAAAAATCATTGAAGGCATTTTGCTAAACATTAAACTCGAAATAGAAAACAACCTCGACAATTTCAGTCAAAACATCATTGTGTCGCAAATAGAACTTTTGCTTAACTACGCAGACCGCTTTTATCAGCGGCAATTTATTACCCGAAAAAAAAACAACAGCGAAGTTTTAGAATTGGTGGAAGAGCTACTAAACGCCTATTTTGAATCAGAAAAAATAACGACAGAAGGCTTGCCCACTGTGGCATTCATTGCCGAAGAAATGAACCTCTCCCCCAACTATTTGAGCAGTTTACTAAAGAACCTGACTGGCCTAAACGCCCAGCAGATTATCCACCAAAAACTAATAGAAAAAGCCAAAGAAACCTTATCTACCACCAAGCTCAGCGTCAGCGAAGTAGCATTTCAACTTGGCTTTGAGCATTCTCAGTCATTTAGTAAATTATTCAAATCCAAAACAAACCAATCTCCTTTGGAATTTAGGCGTTCGTTTAATTGAAGATTTTCAGCATAAAACACTGAAAACAACCTTCATTTTTTAGAATTCCCCACTATTCCCTTTTCTGTGTTAGTGTTTCCGCACTTTGTGTTCTTTTTTGTGAAAAATATAACTGAATTTTGTACATTGAATAAAGAACTAAAAGTATGTCAGACCAAATATTATCCATTAAGTCAATCAGCCAATTGCATAGCATGTTGGGGTTTCCGAAGCCCAAACATCCGCTCATTTCGCTCATTGATGCCTCTGAAATAAAACTTACGGAAGCCGATATAAAAGACAAATTTGTCTATGATTTTTATATGATTTCCAGCAAAGACAAAAGTTGTGGAGTAGAATATGGTCGAAATACATTTGATTTCGACGAAGGTGTTTTGGTGTTTTCGGCACCCGGACAAGTGTATGTGCCTACAAAACCTGTAGAATTGGGAGACATCAAGGGTTGGATGTTGTTTTTTCATCCTGATTTGATCAGAAACACCAATTTGGGAAAAGAAATAGACGACTATTCGTTTTTTAATTACGAAGTTTTCGAGGCCTTACATTTGTCTGAAGAAGAAGAAAAGAAGGTTTTAGAAATTGTAAAAAATATTCAATCTGAATACGAACAACGCATAGACAATTTGAGTCAAAGGGTGATCGTTTCGAGCCTAGAGTTATTACTTAACTATAGCTTGCGGTTTTATGAGAGACAATTTAACACCAGAACCAGCCAAAGCAAAGACATAATAACGCAGTTTGAGAAAAACCTAAAAGCATATTTTGCCTCACAGCAACATTTAGAGTCTGGCTTGCCAAGCATTCAGTATTTTGCCGAAAACGCAAATTTATCTCAGCATTATTTTAGTGATTTGCTTAAAAAAGAAACGGGCAGAAGTCCCAAAGACCATATCAATGATTTTGTGATTGAAAAAGCCAAAAATCTACTCCGAAGTTCAGAGCAATCTGTGAGCGAAATAGCGTACAACCTGGGTTTCAACTATCCGCATTATTTCACCCGATTATTTAAAACCAAAACCGGAAAAACACCTTTGGAGTATAGGAACTTAAATTAATAATGATTTAGAAAGCATAAAGCTTTTTTCAGTTTTTCCGTAAACTTTCTAATATGATATCCTCATTTATCTATAAAAAACTAAAACCTAACACCCAAATAACAAGCCATTTAGTACAAAACACAGGAGCAACCAATTGGGAATCATGATTATTAATAGAAAAATCATTAACAATTCACAATTCACCATTAAACATTAATCATTCAAAAATTCACCATTAACCATTCACAATTACAAAGTTCCATTTAACAAACAACCGCATTTTGTGTTTACACTTCAGCATTGTGTGTTATTTACTTCATTAAAACTTCCCGACTTTTGCGTATCAATAATTGATAAGCTAAAATTCAAAAAATCAACATTCATAATTCATAAATATAAAAAATGACAGAAATAGATAAAACAAAGCCCGTAATGGTAACCGGAGCAAACGGATATGTGGCGAGTTGGTTGGTAAAAAAACTTTTAGACGAAGGCCTAACCGTACATGCGGCAGTTAGAAATCCGGAGGATACAAAAAAAGTAGAACATTTGATTAAAGCAGCTGCAAATTCGAAAGGACAGCTTAAGTTTTTCAAAGGCGACTTGTTAACTCCTGGTTCATATGAAGCAGCCATGGAAGGCTGCGAGCTTGTTTTCCATACGGCGTCTCCTTATACCATAAATGTAAAAAATCCGCAAAAAGAATTGATTGACCCAGCACTTAAAGGCACAGAAAATGTATTGAACTCAGTGAATAAGGTAGGGTCAGTAAAACGTGTGGTATTGACAAGTAGTTGTGCCGCTATTTATACAGACGCCATAGAATGTGCGGATGCTCCAGGTGGAAAACTTACAGAAGCTGTTTGGAACACCACGGCGTCGTTGGAGTATCAACCTTACTATTATTCAAAAACTTTAGCCGAACGAAAAGCCTGGGAAATGGCCAAAGCACAAAGTAATTGGGACCTTGTGAGCATCAACCCTCCGGGTGTATTTGGTCCACCGCTAAATCCAAAGAACACCACTTCAGAAAGCATAAATATTCTTAAAATGCTAGGAGACGGACAAATGAAAATGGGAGCACCTAAAATGGGAATTGGGGTAGTTGATGTTCGCGATGTAGCAGAAGCACACTTTAGGGCAGGTTTTACGCCCGCATCTTCTGGCCGATACCTCACTTCGGCACATAATACCGATTTTTTAGAATTGGGCACGGTGCTTTTACCCAAATATGGTGACAAATATCCGCTTCCAAAAAAGGCATTGCCAAAGTGGTTATTGATGCTGATAGGACCAATTACCAACAAACTTTTTACGCGAAGATTTATCAAAAACAACGTCAATATTCCTTGGGTAGCTGATAATTCTAAAATCAAAAAAGAACTTAAGATGTCGTTTAGACCGCTACAAGAAACCATGGAAGATTCTTTCCAAGCCTTAATAGATGCAGGTATTTTGAATGCAAAGTAAAAAAATGGTGTTTTCAGGAAGGCTAGAAAAATGTATTTAGGCAAAAGCAGTACTATTTATTAATAAAGAATTAAGGTGAGAAAGTTAATACAGCAGTTTGGAGGAAAAATCACGAAAGAACTTCAAAATCAATATAAAGAATCGGAGAATTGGTCGGATGGTAAGTTTAAAAACTTGGAAGTAACCACCATGGATATGGGTGTAAAAGACATACCCAAGATGCTCTACAAACAGTTTACCGACAAAGCCAAAAGGCAGCCCGAAACTCCAATTCCGATTGTTCCGTTTGACAAAGAAGCTTTTCTCAAAAAAGATGGCACTTTTAAGTTCATTTGGTACGGGCATTCGGTGATTTTAATGCGAATGAACGGCAAAACCATACTGATAGACCCCATGTTAGGTCCAAATGCCTCGCCAATAGCTCCTTTTAAAACCAAACGTTTTTCTGAAAACACCCTTGATCTCATCACTGACTTTCCTGAGATAGACCTTTTGCTAATTAGTCACGACCACTACGACCACCTTGACTACGACAGCATATTACGGTTAAAAGAAAAAACCAAGCAGTTTTATGTGGCCTTAGGCGTAAAAAGACACTTGGTAAAGTGGGGCATAGAAGCAGACAAAATCAAAGAGTTTGATTGGTGGAATAATGCAAATTTTGCGGATATTGAAATCACATATACGCCCACTCGACATTTTTCAGGAAGGGGAATAACTGACCGCGAGAAGTCGCTTTGGGGTGGTTGGGTATTTAAAACAGAGACCGAAAGCATTTGGTTTAGTGGCGACGGCGGCTACGGAAAACACTTTAAAGAAATTGGCGAAAAACTCGGACCTTTTGACTTTGGATTTATGGAATGTGGCCAATACAACGAAAAATGGCACGCCATACATATGTATCCTGAGGAAAGTGTGCAAGCCGCCAAAGACGCTGGCGTTAAAAAAGTTATGCCTGTACACTGGGCGGGATTCGCCTTGGCTCAACATGCCTGGACAGAACCCGTCGATGAATTTGCAAAGTCAGCAGTTTTGAATAATTTGGAGGCTATTTACCCCCAAATAGGACAGTTAGTTGACCCAAAAATAACGCAAGCAAGCACTGAGTGGTGGAAAAAATAAAATAACCGAGATATGAGTTTTGAGGTATTGCCCATTTTAGATAAAATGCTGAATTTCTATCAGCTGCCGAAAGGCATGGATAGGTTTTCTGCCTATTTGAAAATATTGAATGGCGATAGCAAAGCTGACATGCAAGTGCCGGTTTCGTTTTATAACCCGATGGGTAAAGAGCATGTAGGCGAAAAAATACAAGAACTAATTGACTTAAACGCTGAAGCAATAGCCAAGGAAGTCATTGATGGAGTTAATCGGACCTTAGCGTCCGAAAATCTGCCCACATTTAAAATGGTGATAAACCTCGCCGATGACCTAAAAGGTGCCTGGACAAGCAAATACACCTGTGACTATGACGCCAAGTTTAAGCTTAATGCCTTTTTGGAGCGAAGGTTTTGTGTGCCTGTTTTTTGGAGTAGCGAAGTATTATCTGAAAAAATAATTCGAGATAGAATTACACAAGCCTGTTATCGAACGGTATTTCAGATTAAAAAAGGCACTCCCAAAACTTTAGAGGAACACATTGACCAAGAGGCATTTGCCTATCAAACCTCCAAAATAAATCCAAACGATACTCCCCTACTTAATATCGATTCAGTTATTTCATTTTATTCCGAAAACAAAAACTCGACTGATTATTCTTTGATTTTTAACTTTTTATATGGCGATGCCGCATCAGAAGAGCTCGGCTTTAAAACGTACGGGATTTTGCAAGCCAATGCAGGCTCTTTGTTTGCTCCCATACGATATAAATTCATGAAATAATTGATTAGCAACGCTACCACATCGCAATAGAAATCATTAATTTGCATTAGTTTTTTAAATTCAAATATGCTGTTATATGGAATTACCGATGCAGATTTTAGGAAGTACTCCCGAAACCGAAATAGTGAGTTCGCGGATTTTCAAGGTCAATGTTGAAACTTTGTTTAGAGCATTCTCCGACCCAAAACATCTCAAATCTTGGTGGGGGCCAAAAGGTTTTAGCAACACATTTCATACATTTGAGTTCAAAGAAGGCGGCACTTGGAAATTTACCATACACGGCCCTGAAAAAGGAAACTATGAAAATGAATGTGTCTTTCTAAAAATCATACCTAATGAACTTCTAGTCTGGAATCGTATATCTCAGCCTTTATTTCAAATGCACTTGACTTTCGAAAAAGTGGATAAAGCGAACACAAGATTAATTTTCAAAATGTTATTTAATACTTCAGAAGAACGAGCAAAATTAATAAGTTTTGTACCTGAAAAAAATGAAGAGAATTTTGATAAATTAGAGAACGTATTACTTCAAATACCCTAAACCTATCCAAATTTTGGACAAAAACATAATCGAAATAATTCCAGTTTTACCTAGTGAAAATATCGACCGTGACACGGCTTGGTATGTTTCTAAACTGGGTTTTGAGGTGGTTTGGAGTGATAACATGTATGCATTGATTAAAAAAGAAACGATTTCAGTTCATTTGCAATGGCATGCAAATACGTCAGAAGATCCTCTTTTAGGTGGATCGCTAATTCGGATTTTGGTAAAAGACATTTACTCAATTTACCAGGATCTGTTAAACAAAAAAAGTATTTCCTCTGATAAGCTCAGACTTAACACCCCATGGAATACCCATGAATTTGGAATTTTTGACCTAAATCAAAATGCCATTTTCTTTGTGTAAAATTTAGATTAAAATCCTACTTTTATATCAAATTGAGCAATAGAAAATAACACTTAAAAAAATAATTATGGCAAGCGTGGGCACCTACCTAAATTTCGACGGCAACACCAAAGAAGCCTTTGAGTTTTACCGAGCAGTTTTTAAATCTGAGTTTGTAAACGGTATCCAAACCTTTGGCGATTTGCCCGAAGACCCAAGCAATCCGCCTATGCCTGAAAATATCAAACACATGGTGCTGCATGTGGAATTACCGATTTTGGGCGGGCATATTTTAAGAGCCACAGATGCCCCAAAAGAAATGGGCTTTAACTGTGCGGCCGGCAATAACATGCACATCCAACTTGAGCCGGACTCAAAAGAAGAAGCCGACCGTTTGTTTAATGAACTCTCGATAGACGGAGTAGTAGAAATGCCTATGCAAGACATGTTTTTCGGTGCCTATTTCGGAAGCTTTCAAGACAAATTTGGCATCAACTGGATGATTAATTTCCCTAACAAATAAGCTATTTTCTTTTAGAAAAACTGATTTTAAATATATTGAGATGGCACATTTGGGTGTCGCCTTTTTTTATTGCTGAAAATTACTAATTTTTCAAATCTATAATTTACAAAAGAACACTCATGACATACTGCTGTCACTAGGTCGACTTTTATTTGCATCAAAAAAAAGAAAATGGAAGAACTAAAAATGGAAGAAATCTTGGTAATAGGAATTGCCGTAGAAACTAGCAACGAAAAAGGCAAAGCGGCCCTTGATATACCTAAACTGTGGGAAAGATTTTTTTCGGAAAATATTGGGCAACAAATCCCCAATAAAGTCTCTGAGGAAATCATTGCGATTTACACCCACTATGAATCAGATTTTACGGGTGCTTACACCACCATATTGGGCTGCAAAGTACATAATTTGAGTCAAATACCTGAAGGTATGGTTGGGCACAAAATAGAAAAGCAAACGTTTACAAAATTTGAGGTAAAAGGTGATTTGACACAAGGAATAGTTTATCAGCAGTGGGTAAATATCTGGGAAATGGACCTCAACAGAGCCTACACGTCAGATTTTGAAATATATAGACAGACCGCTCAAAACGCAGCAGAGGCACAGGTAGATATTTTTATAGCGATCAAATAGCACAAAAAAACCAAGTGTGCTACAAAATGTAACCACTTGGTTCTACTATTTTTCAAAAAAAACTACTGTCAAACGGGTAAAAAAAATAGCAAATAAATCTTTACATCGCCCTGCACTGTTTGAGCACTGTTAAAATTCTTTTGGGAAGTAAATTTTTATTAGAACATTGACAATAAGAATTTTAATTGTGCGAGTTTGCAGGACGGTCGGCCGCTGCCGTGCAGTTTTTTTTGCTCCGTTTTTTTTTGAAGGGTCCGGCCTACCGGAAAAATGGAGGCCCCGCTGGCAGGCGACCCAGTAAATGAAAGGGGGGTGTTTTTCAAAATGATTAAAAAAATGGCTTCATTGGTAGGTTTAAGCTATGTTTTCTTTAAAATTAAAAATTAGTCGTTTGACAGTAAAAAAACTAAAATTTCAATATTTCAAATGCTCAGGCAATGGAATATTCACACTGCTTTCGTCTGGAACAGGAGTCAATCTATTGCTCGGTATTGGAATCAAACCTGACCAAATTGGCAAATTTTGCTCGTCATCTTCGTTATTGGGCATACCCGATCTAATTTTAACAGAAGCCTCCGAAATATCAAATACCAAAAGCATGGTTTTGTTTACTTCCGAATCACGCATGGGCCTCAGGTAATGCCAGCTACCGGGTACAATTTTCTCTGTTAACTCCCTAAAAAAGTTTGCTTTACTTTCAAATTCTTCGATTTTTTCGGCATTGGAAAAAATAATGGCCGACCTGAAATTTACCGAATGATGAAATGCGGATTTGGCCACCACTAAATCGTCCGTAAGCATGATGCTGATACAAACAGGAATACCTTTTTCTATTTCTCTCAAAAAATGACTCCCTACCGAACCGTGTATATAAAGTTTGTTTTCTTTACGCACAAATGCCGTAGGAATAGAAAACGGCTGGCCTCCGTGACTATAACTGATGGTGCAAAAAAGTGCTTCGTCTAAAATTGGATACAAGGTGGCTTCGTCGTAATGCATTCTTTGATTGGCGTATCTGCTGGGAGTGGTTCTTTCTGTTTTCATAAATTTTCTGATTTCAAATGTTATATTTTCTGAAACAAAAGTATACCTTTGGCGGATCATTAAAATAGTCCAGTTTTGACAAATCGAATAGACCACTTTGCATGAATCCGATAATTTCACTTCTAAAAATTGAGCCAACTGAGACCATTCAGACGCAGTTGATAAACCAGTTTCAGCAGTTGATCAGAACCGGAATTCTCAGTAGCGGACAAAAGCTCCCAAGTAGTAGGTTTCTGGCAGATGAACTAAAAATTCACAGGCAAACAGTAGTAAAAGTTTACGAAGACTTGGTACTCCAAGGTTGGCTTTCTTCGGTTGCTGGCAAAGGAACTTTTATATCTGACACCTTGCCTGAAATAAACCCCCAGGCCTTCTCAAAACAGCCCAAACAACGCATAAAAGCAGGTTTTGAGTTTTCACCCAAACCATTTATTGTACGCCCAGTAGTCAAATCAAGTTCGGCTTTACACTTAGACGATGGCTTTCCAGACCCGCGTTTGGCACCACTAACTGAACTGAGCCGAGCATACAAAACCAATATTTCGAAAGGAAATCTCTACCAAAAACTTGGCTACGGAGACACCAAAGGTGTGTTGGCACTTCGGTCTGAACTTGCCCTATATCTAAACAAAACCCGAGGACTAAACATCGGAGCTGAAAACATTCTGATAGTGCGAGGCACCGTGATGGGTTTTTACTTATCTAACTTGGCTTTTGTTAACCCAAATGACAATGTGGCCGTGGGGCAAATGAGTTGGCAAAGTGGTAAAATTGGTTTTCAGCAAGCGGGAGCCAATTTAATAGAAATACCTACCGACGAAGGTGGAATGTGCATAGACGCACTGGAAGAAGTGTGCAAAAAAATGCCCTTACGAATGGTCTATGTAACACCGCACCACGACTACCCCACCACGGTAATAATGAAAGCCGATAGAAGGCTTAAACTATTAGATTTAGCCAAAAAATACAGATTCATAATTTTTGAAGACGACTACGACTACGATTTCCACTACCAAAGCAAGCCGCTACTGCCACTTGCCAGTGCTGACTCTGAAGGGCTCGTGCTTTACTCAGGTTCGTTTACAAAAAGCATTTCGCCCGCCTTTAGGGTTGGGTATTTGGTGGGACCCACGGAGGCCATAGACCACTTGGCGTTTCACAGAAGAATAATAGACCGCCAAGGTGACAACATGCTAGAAATGGCCGTAGCCGATATTTTAAAAGACGGAACTTTAGAAAGATTTCTCAGAAAATCGCTGAAAACCTACCGCGAAAGAAGAGGTGTTTTTAGTGAACTGTTAGACACACATTTATCCGATTTTGTTAAATACGATTTGCCCGAAGGCGGTATGTCTATTTGGACAAAATTTGACAGAAAGATTGACCTAGTAGCCACTGCCCTATTGGCCTTCAAAAACGGCCTATATATATCAGATGGAAGTCAGTTTGATTCTCCGCAACTACAACCAAATGCTACACGCCTTGGCTTTGCCTCGTCAAATGAAAGTCAACTTGAGCAGTCGGTAGAAATTCTAAAACGCTCATTGGTTTTCAAAAAATGAAGGCTCTTTATTTTTTCAAAAACTAATTAAAAAAAAGGAAATTTGGCTACTGAGCTAACATTAAATTTACCAAAACTTAATATTCTGATAGCATACAAATCGGCCTAAAAAGATATATAGAGTGTAGATTTGCGTTATTTTATTTAAATTTATAAAATGCCTTTAGGTAAAATTACGGCTAAAGATTTTCCAAAAAAATTTGTGTGGGGAGTAGCCACATCTGCTTATCAAACAGAAGGTGCATTTGACAAACACGGCAAAAAAAACTCGATTTGGGATACCTTCACAAACGACAAGAAATTTACAAAAGGAAACGGAAACATCGCCACAGACTTTTACACTAAATACGAAGAAGACATTTTAAAAATCAAAGCATTAAATCTTGGTGCGTTTCGCTTCTCGCTCTCGTGGTCGCGGATATTTCCGGATGGTATAGGCGAACCAAACAAAAAAGGTGTAAAATTCTACCACAAAGTGATAGATTGTTGCCTCAAAAACGAGATAGAGCCGTGGGTAACTTTATATCACTGGGACCTGCCCCAAGTACTGGAAAACGAAGGTGGCTGGACAAACCGCGAGGTTCTAAACTGGTTCACGTACTTTGCTGAGTTTTGCACCAAAGAATATGGCACCAAAGTAAAAAAATGGATGGTGCTTAACGAACCCATGAGTTTTGTAGGTTTGGGATATTTCATGGGCATACACGCCCCAGGCCGTAGGGGTTTGGGCAATTTCCTGCCTGCGGCACATCACGCTACTTTATGCCAATCCATCGGTGGCAGAATAATACGCAAAAACGTAGAAGAGGCTTCTGTGGGAACCACTTTTTCGTGTTCAGTAGTGAAACCAAAGAACTTTTTCAGAAGGCATGTAGGAGCCGCCAAAAGGCTAGATGCACTTTTAAATCGCTTTTTTATTGAGCCGGCCTTGGGTTTGGGCTACCCCACAGATGAGATTCCGGGGCTAAAAAAAATTGAGAAATACTTTGAGCTCGGCGACCAAGACCTTATGAAATTTGACTTTGACTTTATTGGTATTCAGTATTATTTCAGAATAGTGGCCCAGTACAGCCTTTTCCCACCTCTGCTATTTGCAAACCAGATTGCCGCCGAAAAAAGAAACGCCAAAATAAATAACATGGGCATGGAGATTTATCCGAAAGGCCTTATGAAAATGTTAGAAAAATACAGTGCTTACGAAAACGTAAAACAGATTTATATTACAGAGTCAGGTCAATGTTTTGACGAAGAAATTTTAAATGGAGAAATAGACGACCAAAACAGAATTAAGTATTTTCAAAAGACCTTTAAAATTTGTAAAAAAGCGATAAAAAAAGGCATAAAACTCAAAGGCTATTTCATCTGGACTTTGGTGGATAATTTTGAATGGGCCGATGGCATAAAACCTCGCTTCGGAATTATCTACAATGATTTTATTTCTCAAAAAAGAACACTAAAGAAATCTGCTTATTGGCTAAAATCATTTCTTAAAAAGTAAGTGTTTTTTTTGTAAATTTGAAATACCTATTCAAATTTCAAACACTTTAAAGACATAGCCAAATGAAAGTAACCCTCCTGATTTTAAGCTTTTTCTTTTTTATTTCTTGTAAACCAAAAACCGAAACTGAGAAAGAAAGCCCACTTAGTACCTACTTTTCTTATGGAGAAGAAGTGGAAGCAGGCGGTGTAAAAATGATACCCATAACCACGCCTGTGGGAGACTTTAAAGTTTGGACCAAACGCTTTGGCAGTAACCCCAAAATCAAAATCCTGCTCCTTCATGGCGGGCCAGCTATGACCCACGAATACATGGAGTGCTTTGAGACGTTTTTCCAAAAAGAAGCATTTGAGTTTTATGAATACGACCAGTTGGGTTCGTACTACAGCGACCAACCCACTGACCTAAGCCTTTGGACAACCGAAAGGTTTGTGGAAGAAGTAGAACAAGTCAGAAAAGCCATAAACGCCGATAGCACAAATTTTTATGTATTGGGTAACTCCTGGGGCGGAATATTGGCCATGGAATATGCACTAAAGTATCAAAAGAATTTAAAGGGAATGATAGTGGCCAACATGGTAGCAAGTGCTCCTGAGTATGGCAAATACGCCGAAGAGGTACTAGGCAAGCAAATGAAACCCGAGGTACTCACCGAAGTTAAAGCTTTGGAAGCCAAAAAAGACTTTGCTAATCCGAGATACATGGAACTGCTGATCCCTAATTTTTATCAAGAGCATTTGTGTAGACTTAAAGAATGGCCGGATGGCTTTAATAGAGCAATGAAACACGTAAACGGTGAAATTTACACCCTTATGCAAGGACCGAGCGAGTTTGGTATAAGTGGTAGACTTGCCAATTGGGACATAAAAAACCGACTGAAAGAAATAACAACACCTACGTTAATGATAGGTGCAAAACACGACACCATGGACCCCAAAGCCATGGAAGAACAGAGCAAAATGGTGCAAAATGGTTCTTATCTCTATTGTCCCAACGGTAGCCACCTCGCTATGTGGGACGACCAAAAGGTATTTATGGATGGGGTAATAAAATTCATAAAAGAGGTAGACGCGGGCATGAAATAACTTGAAGTTTTTATTGCTATTAAGCTGCCTACCCATTCTTATATTATGGCGTTTGTTTATACCCGCAGTCTATACATGTCAGCTGATAGTATGAGTAAAATCATATAAAAACACGCCCAAAAGTGCTTGCTTTACATACACGGCTAGGGCAAAGCCTACTTTGTTGTTTTGGAATCAAAAAACCTCGAAATCGTATTATAAAAAATACTTTATCACAATCATTTATGAGAAACTTCATTTTCATTATAAGTTCGGTACTCTTTTTGGCATGTAAGTCTGACAACGAAAAAACCAAACCTAGCTTAAACGATATCACGGAGTCGGTCTATGCCTCCGTTTCGGTGGGACCCGAGGAGTCGTATTTTCCGTATACAACCATGCCGGGCGTAATAGAGAAAATAGCAGTAGAAGAAGGAGACACCGTAACAAAAGGGCAAGTATTATTTAAAGTAACGACCTCATTAGTAGACAATAGAATAATAGACGCACAGTTAGATTTGGCCCAAACCAAGGCAAACCTAAACGGAGAAGAAAGTCTTTTAAAAAACATACAACTTGATATTCAAACTCAGAAACAAAAGCTGCAACTCGACTCTATTAACTTTAGAAGACAAGAGAATCTCTGGAAACAAAACATTGGTTCAGCCTTAGATTTTGACAAAGCAAAAATCACCTATAAAACTTCACAAAACACGTTAAAGTCGCTTCAGGAAAAATATGCACAGACTTCTGTAAATCTCAGAAATTCGTACCAAAAGGCTGCGAACCGAGTAAGTTCAGAACGAACTTCTTTGAAAGAATACACGGTTAAATCTGAAATTTCGGGAAGGGTTTATAATTTATTTAAAGAAGTGGGCGAGCTCATAAATCAACAAGAGCCATTTGCAGAGATAGGAAGTGTGAGCACTTTTAAAATCAAAATGGATATTGATGAAATAGACATTACCAAAATAAATGTAGGCGACATAGTCGCCATATCGCTAGATGCATATCCGAAACAGGTATTTGAAGCAAAAATCACGAAGATATTCCCTAAAAAAGACGAGGCCACGCAGACTTTTAAAGTGGAAAGTCATTTTGTAGAAAACCCACCAAAACTTTATAACGGACTTTCGGGAGAGGCTAATATTATTATTTCAAAGCGGAAAGGTGTGCTCACTATTCCAACAGATTATTTGCTTCCAGGAAATAAAGTAATGACCGAAGACGGCGAAAAAGAAGTGGTTCCTGGACTTAAAAACATGGAGTTTGTTGAGATTATCTCAGGAATAGATTCTACCACCACTTTGATAAAACAGAAAAAATAATGAGCGACTTAAAACTAATTTTAGACATATCAAAAACACATTTAATTTCGAAGAAAAAGCAGACCGCTGTGGCAGCTTTGGGCGTGACTTTCGGTATCGGCACGTTTATTATTTTGATGAGTTTCATGACGGGGCTAAACGACCTCCTGGACGGCCTTGTACTTAACCGAACACCTCATATTCAGCTTTTTAACAAAATAGAACCTTCCGAAACCCAACCCATAGATAAGCTAAGCAAAATAGATGGAAATCTAAATTATATTCATTCTATAAAACCCAAATTAAAACTTGAACGGATTCACAATGCTTTGCCCCTTTTGGCCGAACTAAGAAACAACAAAAAAGTAAACGGAGCAAGTTTACAAACTACCTGCAAAGTGTTTTATTTGGCGGGCTCTAACAAACTGGGCGGTGTAATAAACGGCATTGAGGTAGCCGAAGAAGCAAGACTTTTTAACTTTAAAGACTATATAGTTGAGGGCGACATAAACAGCCTTTTGAAAAGAAAAAACGCGATACTGTTAGGATCAGGCATTGCAAAAAAACTTTCGCTTACTATTGGTGATAAAATCCAAGTGATGAACACAAGTGGTTCTACATATTCCCTAATTATATCGGGTATCTATCAGAGTGGATTAGCGGAGGTAGACGACATTCAGAGCTATGTAAACCTCGACATGGCACAGCAAATATTAGGTATGGGAAGCAATTATATCACCCGAATACATGTGAAACTTTTTGACATGAATCAGGCGGTACCCATGTCTAAAACTATAGAGAGTTTGTATGAAGTAAATGCCTTGGATATTAAAACTGCCAATGCTCAGTTTGACACGGGATCAAGCATCCGAAACCTGATTTCTTATGCAGTTTCTATTACGCTTTTGATAGTAGCGGGTTTTGGTATTTATAATATTTTGAACATGTTTATTTATGAAAAAATGAATGACATCGCCATATTAAAAGCGACCGGATTTACGGGTGCCGATGTCAAATGGATATTTATAACCCAAGCCCTCATCATTGGCCTTTTAGGAGGCAGTTTAGGTATCGCCATTGGCTACGGCGGCTCGGCTTTTATAGACAACGTACCGTTTGTAACCGAAGCACTGCCAACCATCAAAACCTATCCGATAAATTACAACCCCATGTTTTATTTCGCGGGAATTGGCTTTGCCTTAATATCCACGTTTTTAGCGGGTTACCTGCCTGCTCGTAAAGCCGAAAAAATAGATCCTGTAGAAATAATCAGAGGACAATAAACCCTAGCATGACACCAATATTAGAAACCAAAAATATCAATAAGTACTTTATAGAGCCTGTCAAATTTCAGGTTTTAAAAGACATCACATTTCAGCTACAGGCCAAAGAGTTTGTGTCTATTATGGGTAAGTCGGGTTGTGGAAAATCTACGCTGCTCTATATACTTTCTACTATGGACACCAGTTATGAGGGGGAGCTTTTTTTGGATGGTCAAAAAATGACGAACCTCCACCGCGACGAACTAGCCCGTATCAGAAGCGAAAAGATTGGCTTTGTGTTTCAGTTTCATTACTTATTGCCGGAGTTTACCGTTCTAAAAAACGTGATGCTTCCTGCCCTCAAACTAGGCAAAGAGAGTGAGTCGGTAATCAAAAAAAATGCGATGGAAAAGCTCGACATGCTCGGCATCGTAAATGAAGCTCACAAAAAAGCATCGAAGATTTCGGGAGGGCAAAAGCAGCGGGCATCCATAGCCCGAGCACTTATAAATAACCCCAAAATTATTATGGGCGATGAGCCTACCGGAAATTTGGACAGTAAAAACGCCGAAAATGTATTTAATATATTTAAACAACTCAGCCACGAACAAAACCTATCGCTACTCATAGTTACGCACGACGAAGACTTCGCACGAAAAACGGACCGAATAATAGAAATGGAAGACGGCATGATTTTGTGAAAAACTAACCCAAATCCACTATTAAGATTAACCATTTGATAAAACCCTACTAACATTAGTAGTACCACCGCTCAATAAGCAAAACTAGCTTTGTACCAAATCAAAACAAAGCTATGAGAGTTTCATTTATATTGTTATTCGTGTTCATTGGTGTTTACATCACAAAAGCACAAACCGTAGAATTACGTACGGATTCAACAATCATCAATTCTAAACTTCGGATAAAAAACCACAACGAAGCCTCTGGAAAAGTACTAACTTCAGATGCCAAAGGAAATGCCAGTTGGCAGTCCATACCTTTAAGCTCAGCATTTTGGCAAATAGGCAGCACCTCCACAGAAATAATCCCTAGCTCGCCAATAGTAAAAGTAAAAATTCCGGGAAGTTTACAGATTCCTACGGGTGCCGCAGCCGGCCGATACCTCCGCTCCTCTGATGCAAACGGAAACGCCGTTTGGGCCACATTCCCTAGTTTTAGTTTGAGTCTTCCATATTATGGCGGAATTTCGAGTTCAGATAATGCATTTACATTAGAAAACAGTGACTTAAGTGGATTTGAGTTTAATTCAATCGGAAACATTAGACTTCAAAATATAAACGAAAAACCAGGTTATATTTTATTTTCTACAGACGAAACCGGCAATGCCAAATGGGCAGATGGCAACTGTATAAGCAAATGTAGCTTTTCCCTTACAAGAACTCTAAAAGCAGATATTTCTGGCAGCACAGTCCAATTTTTACCATTCGTCACGAAAGTATTTGATATCTGTGATGCCACTGTTTTTGTGGATATTCAAGGCGATAACGACTTCCATTATTTTAGAGCTCCAGTAGATGGTATTTACCAATTTGATTTTGTAGGTGGTTTTTTATCGGCAAATAACTTCACCTTTGGTATTTACACGGTAGGTGTCGGCAATACGCCAAGTGTACCCCTATTTCTGTCTTTTAGACAAGGGAGTAACATAGAAAATTCTCATACCTACACTGCTATAATAAAACTGAATGCTGGAGATAAAATAGCACCGACTTTTTAAGGAATTCTGCATCGGGTTCTGTTGCATTTAATAATTCGGGAATCTCTGAGAGCGTCCGATTTTCGGGTCATATAATAGAGGCTATAAATTGCTTTGATAAAAAACAATAACATGAAAACACAGAGAAAGAAAATAATAGAGACGACAGACAAAAGACTTTCGCCTTTTAGCCAAATCCATGTAGGTAGCAGAACCTACTTGAGCTCGTCCGAAATAGTGATGATATCGGCGGAGACGAGCTATTCTTATATTCATTTAAATGATGGCAAAAGGATTATAGTAAGCACTAATATTCAAAAATTACAAGAGCGACTTTTGGGTGTAAGAAACATGGTCAGGGTGCACAGGTCCCATATCATAAACACCCGATACCTCAAGTCTATAGACGGCACAAAAGCTTATTTAACACATGATAATCAGTGTGTTATTTCTAGAAGAAAAAGAATCGATTTAATTAATGCTATTCAAATAATAAAATAAAAATCATGAAAAAACTTTTTTTTACACTTATCGCATTTGGGTTTTATGCAAATGCTTTTGCCACTATTCGTCGGGTTAATAATAATCCTGGAATTGTAACTGTTAACAATTTGGTCTATACCTCACTGGATGTTGCAATAAATGATGCTTCTAATGGCGATACTTTATATGTTGAACCTTCCACCACAAGCTACCCATTGACTGGGCCACTTGTCAAAAGGATTGTTTTTATAGGTGATGGATATCAAAAAGGTACAAATGCCAATCTAATTAGTCCCTTGTCTTTTAGTTTGAATGAATCCATCATTTCAGGTAGTTTTTCTATAAATTCCGGAGCTTCAAATTCTGTTTTTTTAAGTTTACGATTTAATGGTGACATTACTGTAAATACTCCAAATGTATTATTCAAAAGATGTTTTTTTACTCCCTTAGGTAGCAGCGGAAATTTAGTATTAAATTCATCATCAAATATTGTAGAACAGTGCTTTTTTAGTTTAAACGGTGGAGGACATGGAGATATTAATGGAAATGGGAGTAGCAATATATTCAAAAATTGTATTATTCAAGATATAATGTTTAATCAAATTAATCCATTGGTTGACCAATGTTTTCTGGGAGGAGTGCAAAGTATTGTGAATGGTACTTTTACCAACAGTATTGTGGGAACTAATAATTATAATGTGGGTACTAATTCAACATTTAGTTTTAGTATAAAGATAGCTGGTGTTTTCGGCACACCAGGTTCAAATAACATTGAGAACGCTGTTCTAGCTAATATTTTTGAATCATCAAGCCCTCTACTTGATAAAGACTATCGATTAAAAGTTGGCTCCCCTGCCATAGGAACTGGTAACACAGGGCAAAATATTGGCCCTTTTGGAGGAACTGACCCGTATAGATTGTCTGGTCAAGCTGGTATTCCTGTTATTAAAAACTTTTTTTTAAGTACCATAGGTTCAACTACCTCTGGGCTTTCAGGAAGTATAACTATTCAGTCAAATAACTAAATAGCCATGAAAAATATCCTATATACCATCTTATTTTTGGGGTGGTCGAGGTTATGTTTTGCCCAAACCATCCAAAAAGTAGAGTATTTTATTGATACAGACCCTGGATTTGGAAGCGGTATAAACGTACCAATTACAGGTGGCAGTACGGTTTCAGCAAACCTCAGTATTCCACTTTCTATTGGTTTAACATCGGGTTTTCATAAATTTTACATTAGAGCTAAAAATTCAAATGGCGTATGGAGTATGGTAAATGCTCAAAACTTTTTCAAAACCAATGATTTACCTACAATTCAAAATATTGTTGAACTTGAATACTTTATTGATACTGACGCAGGCTATGGGCAAGGAATAAATATACCTATTACTCCTAATACTACGGTAAATCAAGGTTTAAATATCGCATTGCCTTCTGATTTAGCTAATGGTTTTCATAAATTTTTTATCAGAGCAAAAGAAGCTTCAGGAAAGTGGAGTACCGTATTTGCTCAGAGTTTTTTCAAAACCAATGACTTACCTTCAATCCAAAACATTGTAAAACTAGAATACTTTATTGATGTCGATGCGGGATTTGGGAATGGTATCGACATTCCGATAACGCCATCCACATCTGTAACAACACCCTTAAACATTCCCATTCCTGCGAATTTACCCTTGGGCTTTCATAAGTTTTTTATACGAGGAAAAGATGCAAATGGCAAATGGAGTGTGGTGCATGCTCAAAACTTTTATATAACAAATGAACTTTCTAATGTTCAAAACATTACCAAACTTGAGTATTTTATTGGTGCTGACCCAGGATTTGGTCAGGGTACACAAATTGCTATTACCCCAGGCCTTTCAATAAGTGCTGGCAATACACTATTTAATGTTCCAAACTCCATAGGACTTGGCTCTCATCAGCTTACCTTACGTGGACAAGATGCCAATGGCAAATGGAGCATCGTAGCAAACAAGTCTTTTATTAACTGCCCCGGGGTGAGCATTTCAGCTCCAAATGGTTTGCTTTCATGTACAGACCCACTACCCTTGAATGCCCTAAAAACCAATCCGGAACTCAATGGCAGTTTAGCATGGTTTCGTAATGGAATTGCCTTAAACTCCTCCAATTCTTCTATTACGGCATTAGAAAGTGGAAAATACAGCGTAAAGTTATCTACCGCTGAATGCTCAAACATCAGTTCTCCAGAAGTGCAGGTGAATATTGTGGGCGGCACAATCATTAAGCTAAAGTCTTCAAAACCTGAAATGCTTTGCAATGAGAACCTTGTGATTTCTATCGACTCCGCCAATTCAAACTTACCTGTTGGCATTCCTGCACTTTTTTCGTGGTTTCGTGATGGAAACGCACTAACGGTTAATTCGAGTAGTTCAACTCAAAGTACCACTCAACCAGGTGTTTATAAAGCCAAGGTAAACTTTTCTATTTTCTCTAACTCTTGTCTTTCTTTTGATTCAGATAGTATCAGAATTTCTAACCGAAACCTTAGTATGTCCATAAGTCCTCAAACTAGTACCAATAACTTACTGGTTTGTACGGGAAATTCGGTAAACCTGCAGGCAAACGATAATTTTCAGGAAACAATTACTTACAAGTGGTTTAAGAATACTACTTTATTGCCAAGTGAAACTACATCTCAACTAATGGTAAATAATTCGTCAGGACAATATTTGGTTAAAGGAAGTATCGGAGCTTGTGTGGATATACCCTCTGCCGTGCTAAACCTAAGTTACGGTGGAATAGACGTGGGGGTTCCAACCATAAGTGCACAAGAAAATCTGAGCACTACTTTTTGTGGTGGGGACACACTACACCTATCTGCCACAGGTTGTAGCAGTCAAACCATTTGGTGGAATGGCAAAATCGGACCTTCGATTACACATGCTTTAGAAGGAACAAGCTTTATTACAGCAAGATGCTCAGATGGATGTTTAGGGAATACGAGCAATCAATTAGTAGCCAATTCAAATGGATTTAAAGGAAATCCTTCCCCTTTGGAAGCTGCAACATTACCTTTCCCGGCCAATTACAGGTCTTTATCAAAAGTTGATTTCATAAACACCTATGATGGTGCACAGTTGGTAGGAATGAAGTCTCTTTTTGGAGGTGGTAGGCTTTTCTTTGGCTCTTCTAATGGGCCAATTTTTGCTGATAACCTTACTCAAAAAGGCGAAAGTGACTTTTTTATTCGTCAAAGCCTAACCACTAATAGTGGCGGGACCTTTTCCTTTTTTGGAGGTTCTGGAAACGACTGGATGAACGGCTTTATCGAAACCGAGCCTCATACCTATTTGATGTTTGGGTATTCTGATTCTCCGATAAGCGGAGATATTAGCCAAGCAGGATTTGGTTCATTGGATTTTTGGATGATAAAATACAATTACTTCTCTGGCAATAAAGTTTATGACAAACGCTTTGGTGGGACTGGAATAGATATCATTTCGTCTGTTACAAAGACAAGCAACGGTACACTTTTTTTGGCAGGAACCACCACCTCTGGGATTTCCGGAAATAAAACAACAGCCAACTTCGGACAAGAGGATTTTTGGGTTGTAAAAACTGATGCAAACGGTAACAAATTAGCTGAGTTTACCTATGGCGGAAACCAGAAAGACGAGTTAAAAAGTATATCCAAAATTAATGATAACTTATTTCTACTTTTTGGCACATCCAACTCGGGAATAAGCGGGAACAAAACTGTAGCCAATCTGAATAATAGCCAAGACTATTGGGCGATATGGATTGATGCCAACGGAAGCATCCTACATCAAGAAGTTTATGGTGGTAATTCCAACGAAACGGCTATTAAGGCCCTAGTTTTAAAAGATGGAAATATCATATTCTCAGGACATTCGGCTTCGGAAATTTCGGGGGCAAAAAGTCAGAATGCAAGAGGAGAAAATGATTTTTGGGTTATAAAAACTAACGCCAATGGGCAAAAAATTTGGGATAAAACACTCGGTGGTATCAAAGATGAGGTTTTGGTGGCTATGGACAGTACTGTTGAGGGAAACCTAGTATTCTTAGGAAATACCAAAACCATCACTCCTAGTTTTGAACGCCAATCGCCAGGGTTCTCCCATGGCTCGCTGAATGAAATCTTTGTTCAAGATGTATGGCTTATTGAATTGAATCAAAATGGTGATATCATTACAGATTATATACTTGGGAGCTGCGGCTATGATGTTTCAACCCCTTTGTTAGAAACAGAAAGCGGTGATCTCTTCTGCATGCCCACAATTACACGTACCTTCAATTGCTCAATAAATTATCTGGATATAGGCGGAATAAACCAGCGATACCCTGTATTACTAAAGTTAAATAAGGCAATCTTTAAAAACCCGGATGAAAATCAATTCTGCAAAACAGTCTTTGTTCGTGCTAGCACAGCAAGTGTCCATACTGGGATAAACTCATATGGCCCACCTTCTGCCAACCAATACAGCTCCTACGCTAGCCAGCTTGAGTGGTCAAATGGCCAAACTAGTCAATTTTTCAAAACTGTACTTTCTGATAGTATAAAACTAAGCTTTAGGTATTTATTAATGGGAAAAACATGCTTTTCAAGAATCAGCACGGTTCACTTAAAGCGATATGCAGACATTTTAACGCTTTCAGGAGTTGAAGGAAGTGTATTGAATGATTTACCAACAAAACAATTCGCTTATAAATTATTGGAAAGCAATAGATCAGTAATTAATCCGGCAAGCTACACCTCAGAAGGAGGCATAGAACTCCAGCCTGGCTTTGAAATAAAAGCAACTGTCAATAAAACCTTCGAAGCAAAAATAGGCGGCTGCATAAACCCATGAAACCCATGAACAATTATACCCTCATTGTGCTATTCTTATGCCATTTTTCAACATCTGCCCAGTCAAAATTTAACGGTACTTTTGAAAACAAACAGTATGATTTTTTAATGACGGTGGAAAAAAAACTCAAGACTATCAGGTCAAATTACTTTTCCAAGGGGTTTTGTATAGCGGAACAGCCACCGATGTTTTGGGCTACATTAATGGCAATTATGATTTTAATTCTAGGGCGATTAACTTTTCTTTTTCCAAGGTTTTGGGGCAATTTTATTTCACCTCCGAAGGCGTGGATATTCCGATGCTAAAAACCTCAGAGACAATAACGCCACTTAAGGCAAAACCCGTAGCAAAAACTTCAACAAGCACTACTAAAGAATCAATCCCCTGGGCAGAGCGAATAAAAGGAAAAAGACTTTTGTACCTATACACTGGCAATGGCTACTCAGAAAAATGGTTTTTTGACCTTTGCTCTGACGGATCCTACGCCAATGGCGACGACACCTCCTACACCAGCGGAGGAAACTTCAGTGCGGCTACTGCAAATGGCGGATCAGGAACTTGGAAAGTTGTGACAAATGGCAATGTTTTTACGCTCCAGTTAAAAGCAAACAATGGATTAACAAGGGAATTTAGAATAAACAAACGGACTGCTTCAAATGAAATAGACCTAAATGGAAAACGCTATTTTATTACCCAAAATCAGCGATGCAGGTAAGAAAACTTATTTTTTTAACTGAAACCTTTATTCTCATAAAATCAAGCCCTTTACCTAAACCCTACTAACATTAGTAGTACCAGCGAAAAAACCAATTATATAGCTTTGAGAAAATATTCAAAAGCTATGAAAAGAATTATATCTACCCTGTTATTATTATGTTCGCAGCTATATGCATTTGCCCAATTGCCGCCAAATGCTACCTGTGCTTCTCCTGTAGTTTTAACACCCGGCAGTAGCTGCTCCCCCACGGCTGGAAACAGCTCGGGTCTAACCGAAACCACATACGACGGCTGCGACTTTTATAAATACAAGGTTTGGTATAAGTTTACCGCATCCGCTACCACACAGGTAATTCAGGTTTCGAGGGGGACAATCCAAAACATTTTCATTGATATTTTTGAAGAAGACCTAAGCACAGATTGTGAAAACTATAACAGAGTAGGTTTTTGTGAATACAGTACCCACAACGAAGCTGAGGTGCAGTCCGTAAAAAACGGTTTGGTGGTAGGCAAAACTTATTTGATTTCAGTTTCGACCTTATCTACGGATGACTTAGGCACCTTTAATATTTGTGTGTTTACACCCACAACCCCAACCAATGATGATTGTGCAGGTGCTGTCACTTTAACGGTAAACCCGAGTAATGTTCCCTCTGTAAAAACAACAAGTTCTACCTATTTTGCTACCCAAAGCCAAGCGGCATGCAGCGGAAATGCAGACGATGACGTATGGTTCAAGTTTACAGCCACACAGACTTCGCACAGGGTGTATGTACAAGAAACCTCAAATAACTCGTCGGGTGTTATCTTAGAAGTTTTTTCGGGGGTTTGTGGTTCCTTGTTTAGTAAGCAATGCATCACCTCAGGCTTTGGCACTTCAGAAAACGCCTCTGCTAAACTGACTTCACTAACTGTTGGCCAAACCTACTTCATTCGCGTGCATACCTCTGGTTTAAATGATAATACGAATTTTAATATCGGTATAACTTCCAAACCTTTAAATGATAACTGTCCCGAGGCTGTAGCGTTGACCGTGGGTACGGTCGATGGTTTTCAAAACCCTCAAACCGGCAATAGTATAGACGCCACCCTTTCATCAAACGACTGCAATAACTCAACTGCCACAGACGATGACGTTTGGTATACATTTACGGCCACCCAAAAGGTACACCGAATAAAACTGAAAGGTTGGACGAGCAATTTCGGTAGAATTGAGGCTTTCTCTGGCACTTGTAACGCATTAGTTTCTTTGGGTTGTACCGGATTTTCGCTTTCAGGCGATACCACCATCAGCACTTATAATAATTTAATAGCCGGCCAAACCTATTTTTTTAGGGTATATAGTGCCAGTACCACCTCCATACAGTCCTCTTTTTTGGTGACAGTTACTTCTCCAAACATCTCTACTATAGACGATTGTACGGATGCACAGTTAGTTTCAGTTAGCAATAATTCCCAATGCACAAACACCCTTGTCAGCTCAAAATTTGCACTTCCATCTACTATAAGCGGTACCTGCTACGATACAGGAAACGATATTTATTTAAAATTTGTAGCAACTGCAATACAGCATCAGATTAAAATCGCCAGTCAAAATAGCACCTCATTTAATGCCAATTTTTTGAGTGGAACATGCGGCAACTTCCAAACACTAGGCTGCCGATCATCCTTAGATACAAATTCCTTTTTGGGAAACCTCACCATAGGTCAAACCTATTATATCCGAATCATTACTTTCGGCAACACCTCTGATTTTTATAATATTTGTATCACTACGCCTACATTTGTAAGTAATGACGAGTGTGCAGGTGCACAAACTTTAACACCAAAAGGTGACGCCATCACATGCTTTCCAGCACAAGGCAACTTCCAGAATTCTTCTCAATCTTTTTATAAAGATTGCGGAGCTTCGCCTTCATTAAATAGTAACCTATATAAAGACGTTTGGTACAAATTCACCGCCACTGCTGCTTATCAAAGATTTAGAATGGCCAAAACCTCAGGCCAAAATTTCAAATATGAACTCTATGGAGGCACCTGCGGAGCTTTAATTTTTATGGAATGCCCTTCAAGTATCACCACATTTTCTGAAAAAACATTTTCAAACCTCACGCCTGGCCAAACCTATTTTATACGTGTTTACACCAACTCAGACTATAACGTAGAATTCGAACATTGCTTAAAAAAAATAGTGCCCCCTTTAAACGATAATTGCACAGGAGCCACACCTTTGACAGTTTTCGCAACCTGGAATAGCCTAAACAATACAGGTGGAAGCACTCATGACGCAATAACTTCTCCAGGAACAAACACTTGCGGCCAAGCAAATGCATATGCGGTTTATTATTCATTTATAGCCAACAATCCAACTCAAAATATTGCTTTTTCGCAACAAGCAAACAATATAAACCTAAACGGAATGGTAGTGGCGGTTTACTCCGGAGTCTGCGAATCACTTACACCGATAAGCTGCAAATCTGCCGAATTTACAAATGCCAGCGAAAATGTTTTAAAAGTAACAAACCTAAACATTGGCCAAAAGTATATAATAAAAGTATACAGCAGCACTGCTAGTATTGCCAACCAAGGTTTTTTCAATATACAAGTAAACAGCCAAACCTCTCCACCTAGTAACGACGACTGTATGAATGCCGAAACACTCCACATAGCACCGAAAGCAAACCAAATTAGCTATAAAGAAGGCAATACAATACAAGCAACCTCTAGCACTGAAGGGCTAATTTGTACTTCAATTGGCACCGCTGATGACGACATTTGGTATAAATTCACAGCCACCAAATCTCGAATTAGGGTTTTACTTACTTCTAACTATGTTTCTCCTAGCGTTGCCATTTACGGCGGAACTTGCGGCAGTTTAGTGTCAAACAGCTGCCAAAAGACTGACTTATCGAGCGATAGAAAACTTAATAAAGTGATCGAAAATTTGGTGGTAGGTCAAACCTACTTAATCCGAGTTTTTAGTAGTGCGAACTCAGCTACGGTTAGGGGATTCATAAAAATAGGACTCTCTGAAGATACCGATATCCCATTAAATGATATTTGCGACAATGCAATAGCCTTAAATGTGTCCACCACAAACATTCCGAATTTTGTAAATGGAAACACCGAAAACGCAAAAGCAGAAACTGGAACATGCTCTGGAGGGCCCGATGTATTTTATAAATTTACAGCCACAGCCACCTCCCAAAGGATAAACTATGAAGGCTATATTCAGGGAGTAAAAATCTGCTTACTATCAGGCACTTGTGTCAACAAAAGCACATTTGCAAGTATGACGGCCATACATGGCAACGCCATGAGTGCATCTGGTTTGACTGTAGGTGCTCAATATTACATTTCTATTGGAAGTAATAGTGGCGTAGATGCTGTCGGTAATTTCAAAATTGCGGTAAGTACTCCAACGGTGCCACAAAACGATTTATGTTCTAACGCTATTCCGCTCGTGCAAGGCTCATACCATACCACAAACTTAGCTACTGCCGACCAAGCGGACTGTTATTACAAACCTAAATCTGATGTTTGGTTTACCATGACCGCCACACACCCAAAAATGAAAGTGATAGTAGAAAACCTAAATACAAATAGTGCCATAACCGTTTATAGAGGAAACTGCGGAGCACTAACTCAGGTTGCTTGCACGTATGTGGCGGAACTTTTTACCTTAAAAAACAATATTCTAAACCTTTCGGCACTTACAGTCGGAGAAACTTATTTTGTGCGTGTAATAACCACAGGTGAAGCCGGCACTTACCCTAACTTTTATGAAGTACCGCTTGAGTTTAGAATCTATACCGAGCCTAACCCTGAACCAAATGAAAACCCATTGTATGATCTGAGCTGTTTAGGCACTAATTTACTTCCAAATCCGGGATTTGAATATTTTGTAACCTGCCCCACTAACTATATCCCTTCGCCTTCTACCCCAGGTCAATGGTTATCTCCAAATAACTTCTGGAAAATTCCCACTATGGGATCATCTGATTATTTTAACGATTGTGCAGACTTTGATGCTCCAATAGAAAACCCAAGAAACAATACATTTGGAACCCAGAACCCAAGAAACGGAACTGCGAATGGAGGCATTTTTACAGGTGGGCCAAGCGGCTACAGAGAGTATTTGTCCACCCCACTTACTTCTCCTTTGGTTATAGGAAAAAAATATCTGCTGAGTATGTATGTAAGCCGAGCTGATTATTATGCTTATGCTTCAAACAATTTAGGTTTTGGATTAAATATAGAAGAAAAAAGCGTAGTTACTTTAGATACCTTAGTAGTAAACAAAGTCATACTGCCAACGCAAAACAATGTAATTTTTGAATCCGAAAATTGGGTAAACATTTCTGCATCATTTGTGGCAGACCAAGCCTATACACATTTGTTTTTGGGAAATTTTTCTAGTGAAAAAAATACCATAAGTCAAGCTGCTTCAGATATATCAGGAGGCAATAGTGGTGGATACAACAGCAATTACAGCGATAACGCCTACTATTTTATAGATGATGTATTGGTCACCGAAATCCAAAATTCAATAGCTTGTGGTGCCAATGACTGTAACAGCATATTGGTTTTAAGCAGTCCTACAGATGATATTTCAGGCGGCTCGGTCACCAAGAGTTCTAACCTCGAGATAAAAGCCAATATCATAATACAAGGAAACGCGAATACAATTTTTAATTCGGGAAAATCTATATTAATTGACGGCCATCAAGGTGTTTTTGAAGCCAAACAAGGAGTGGTATTTGAAGCGAAAATTGGCGGATGTGGGAACTAATAAAAACAGATTTAGCATGAAATAATATGTCCATAAATATGAGTTTTCTACCCACTAAAGTAATTATCAAACAATTTTATTTGGATTGAATAAACTTTCTTAAAAAAAACAAAGATTGGGATATTTCGGCTGAATCGAGATTATTTTAATAAGTAAAAAAACAGTGATATGCTTTAAATATGAAACTATTTCAAGTAATACAGTAAAAATTTAATCTACATTTTCAGATGTCTACTGATGGTGTCCTTTGGCATTTTTTAATACATTTGTGTACTTGGTTGAAAAACTAAACTGAGTTTCAAATAAAACATTTACTTATTAAAGAATACATATATGGCTGAAGTTATCAAATACACCGAAATGACGAAGGAAGAATTACTTTTGGAACAAAAAAAGCTAAAAACACAGCAAATTTCCACGGCGGTTCTAATTGGTTTTATGGTAGGCGTTATGGCTTATGGCTTTTTCACAAAAGGCTTTGGGTGGGTTTACATTTCTATTTCACTTTTTTTGATTTATATTTTAAGTAAAGGAGGCAAGAAAATCAAACTAATGATTGAGCAAGTAAAAGCTGAAATTGAGAAAAAATCTATTTGAGGTTATAATATATTTAACCATTTGAACTTGATCTAAACAGAAAAACATTGGCTATAAATCCTATCAAATCAATCCCATTACTTTTCATAATTTTATTACTTTTTTCGAAGATTTGTTTTTCTCAGATCGAAACAAAAATAAAATATGTGGGTGCAACAACTACAGAACTCCCAGGTTTAAATATTGGAATTGTTGTAGGTAAAATTGATACTTCATATTATATGCGTTTCCGACTTTATATTCCATCAATGGAGTATAAGGAGGTATACTTATCCAAGAAAAGCTATTTATCAATAGCTTTTAAAAGTGGAAAAGCAATTTATTTGAACCTTGAAAAGGCTAGTTCTTCGATTGTAGAACACAATGAAGTAAACGACTTTATACTTTTTCGGTCTCAAGACGGGTACATTACTTTCCTTACGATACCTGTAAGCAAACAACAATTATTGCAAATATCCAAAGAACCGTTTGAGTCTATTTCATTACCTTATTTTGAAAATCCAACCAAATCTGATGAGCTAATATTTTCGAGGCCACCGTTATTTCGAGGCAAGAGTTTTTTACAGGATGACATTAGCTATATATTGAGCATATAACCTTGTTTGATAAAACTTTGTGAAGATTATATTACTCCTCTTTCAATTCAAAAAAGAATTAAAATTTGTTATAACAAGGCAAAGAAAACACTAAGTAATCTCTTAGAGGTTTTATTACCACCCTTCAGAAATTCATAAATTTTAGATATTGCTGAAATTTAAAAACTACACAGAATTTCGCCTTACAAGAATCCTAGAAATCTCAGATGCTTTTATTAAAAACTTTACTTTTAAGAAAGAAGAAATCAATTTCGAACAAACCCAAGAACTTACTTTACAGGTAAGCGTTCACCAACCGCTACCGAACAATCATGACCGGGCTGGCCGTGTGCTGGATTTATCTTTACGTTGGGGTCAAGTTTTGGTTCTGAGCTCAATCCTGAAAAATCAACAGCCTTAGTTTCTACAGGCGAAGAAACTGCCACGGGCATTTCGGTTGCTGGGGCTGCTTTTGCTGCCACACTACCTTTCAGTGGAGAACCAACAGGTATTCCACAATCATGGCCGGGCTGTCCATGGGCAGGATTTAAGCGAGCAGTACTAGTAGCAGCTTGAGCAGTATTTAAAGAAGCTCCAGGAGTAGCAAATGAAAGTGTAGGCTTCAATGATTCTGGAATTGGAACATCCGTAGGTCCTACGGGAGTTGACTCAGGAATTGAAGACAATGGCGGATATTCAGACGCTTCATTTGCTTCAGAACTTGGAGAAGGATTGTCAATTACAGTGGATTGTTCGGTGGTTTGTTCAGAATTACATGCAAGCAATCCAAAAAACATAAAACCGATGGCCAAAAACGTTCTCTTAATATTATTCATAACTATAAATTTGATGTTCTATACACAACTATACAATAATATAGCCAAATTTCTCAAATATCAAATTTAGAGCTAGTTTTAAAACCCACAAAGCAAAATTCTAGGTGCAAATTTGCTAAATTTTATTTCTACATTTTAACCAAAAAGAAAATGAATTTATGTGTACTGAATCCGGAAATATTTTAATAATGAGAAAATGCGGAGTTTATTATAAAACTGAAGAACGCCTATTTAAACTCCCCAATATGCCACAAAATACCAGCGGGATCATGCACAAAAAACTCATTGCCCCATACATCAAACCGTATTTCAGAAACTCTGACACCTTCAAATTGCTGTTCTAAATCCAAGGATTTAATATGTTCCTGTACTTTTTCTAAGTTTTCTACCTCCCAAAAAAGCATGGTATTGTCTATCCAGTCTTTGACGTAGGCGTCTTGTAAGTAAAAACTACGGTTTTCATTGATTTTGAAAAGGCTCATTTTGGGCTCAATCACTATTTCTTCAAAACCCATGGCTTTGTAAAACCCTCGCGAAACATTGAAGTCTCTACATCCCAAAAACGGAATAAGAGATTTAAATTTAATTTCCATTTTGTTTTATTTCTATTTTCAAAAGTAGAATTTTTTATAGCTTTTAGTTCTTTTCTTTTAATTTTAAATCTTTTTTGTACTCTTCCACATCCCAAGCAATATGCCATGTCTTAACGTAACTAGCAATCGGCTCCATTTTCATCTCTACCCTTCTTTTATCCACATTATCAGGATCTTCTAAAGGTTGAACAAAATACGTATTTGTTTTCGGGTCACGGCCAATTTGTGTACCGTACAGTTGCTTTTTTCCTGAAGCCAATAAAACCCTGTCTTCAAGTAAAGCTAAACTTTGTAAATCTGCATTCCCATTTTTAGTAGCTTCTCTCAGCATCGGCAAGTATTTAACTTGTTTTTCTAAATTAGCATGTTGAATCACCAAAAACAAGGTAGTATTCGCTTCAGAACCAATTTTATTACTGCCAACCCAACCGTATTTATCTAATATTTCCTTTACAATTATAAAGTTCTTTTCATCTTGCTGGGATATTTCTTCCCAAAAGTCTTTCATTTCTTTAGAATCCCAACCATATTTAGCTGCAACGTCATTTATTTTAAGCCTATTCTCTTGGTCCTTTATGTGTACCTCATGCAGTTTTTCAGTAATTTCTTTTCTTACTTCATAACTAATTTCACTTTCAGATTGAGCTTTTGAATGAAAAGAAAAAAAGGAAAGTGTGATAAAAAACAAAATGATTTTCATAAAAAATAAAGTTGAGTTGAATTTTTTGAAAATTAAATATCCTTATAAAAATAGAATTTCATTTCAATTTTAGCAAAAAAAAGACATAAAAAAAGCCGACAAATGCCGGCTTTAATATAAAAGGAAAAACTCTTAAAAGTTCTTAGCCAAGAAAGTGTTGAATTCCTCCTTCATTTCTTTAAATAACTTAGCGAACGTTTCTACACGGTCACGAAGTGATACATTGTCTTCTACTTTTCTATGGTCTACAGCCACAGGATTATCCACTACATTTTCTACCAAAAGCTCCTCTTCTGCGTTGATAGCATGGTTTAGGATATCAATCTCATTTTTTTGAATGATGAATTGATTCTGATATTTTTCTACTTCTTGTTTTACCTCGGTAGCTGTATTTTTTGAACTTACTTCTTCAAGTTGCTTTCTTAAAAAAGCAAGATCTTCTGTGTAAAATTCTAAATCTTTCGTCCATTTTACATGGTCCTGATGCTCTTCTGTGATGTATTTTTCTTCGTTTTTCATATTCTTAAAATTTATGATACAAATGTCAATTTTCTACTTGAAACCTTTTATGAGTTGCATCACATGTTGTACTGTTTCAGAACAGATTTCGTGAGCTTCTTTTATACAAAAACAAAATCAAGGTTAACCTGCCTTTATGATTAGATGGGCACATAAAAATGGCTCGTTTTTTGCATAAATATTGTTTTTTAAAAGAGCTTTCCCAGCATGAAATATAACATCAAACTCGTCTGGCTTTTGGCCAGCGTTTTATCTATATTATTAATTAATGGTTGTTCTAAAAACACCATAGAAGTCCCTATTCCAATCCCTGAGGTTTCCTACAGGGGAATATATATCGATGGGTTTAATAATTTCTTAGGCGATACAGCCACAGAAAATACGGCTCTAGCCTGGTGCCAAAAACAAGGGTTCAAAAACCTGAGTCTGTATGGACTTTATATTGTCACAAACCGCAGAGGTAAATATGAGTCTTTGGCGAACTTCATAAAAAAAGCCAAGACCACCTATGGCATGTCGTCTGTTTCGGCGGTTCATAGTACGGAGGCCGGCTTTTCATATTCGCGTTCATATAATTTTTCTCGATATATTCCAGAAGAAAAATTCGATGCTTTTACGATAGAAAACGAGTGGTGGCTAAGCAACCCCGAGTGCGATTTTGAATGTACCAAAAGCATGATAGACCACCTCAACAACCCCACAAACCCGGAAGACAAACTACCCAATGAAGTGTATATAGGCTGGTTTAATAGCAAATTGGGCACTGCCGAACCTGAGTTTTTGGTAAATAACATGAACCGAATTTTGGTGCATTGCTACACAGATGCTCCGAGGTTTTCATATACCGAAGAAAGACTTACTCAAATGGCTACAGCCGCAAAAAAACTAGGCAAAAAGCCCGAAATTGTCATGCTTTTTAGTGCCGAAACAGATTTTATGCATGCCTATTTTGAGAAAAATAAAACTTTTGAAATAGCCTACCAAGAGTTTATGCAGCAACTCATTCAGAAAAGCCCCAGCCTATTGAATGACCTAAGCTTTGTGGGCTATAAAATATTCGCCTACACAAATGCACAGTCGGCAATTAAATAGTATTAGCTTAAAACAAGTTGTATGCATTTTATGCAAAAAATCAAAACTGCATCAAGTTAAAATAGTCTGATTTTATCCAATATTGGTAAATATTAAAAGTAATTTGTACTCTTAATAAAAATACCTTAAACTTACTCCACTATCAGGTTTTGATTACGTTATAACAAAACTGGAAATTCAACTAAAAATAAAAACATGAAAAAGTTTATCACAAACTCATTTCGTCTAAAGGCTTTTGCCCTTTCTACTTTTTTGGGAATTTGTACGCTTACTGGTATAGCACAAAACCAATCGGAATATTCGCAAAATAATATTTCTAAGGAAAATAAAAAGAGCCTAAAATCTCCCAAAAAATCAAATAAAATAGTGAAGCTAATGAGCGATGGAGGCTGGTGTTGGTACCAAGACCCTCGTGCGGTAATTAGCAAAGGAAAACTAATTATAGCAGGACTGAGCGGTGTAAGTGGCGATGTAAGGATTGGCGTATATGACTTAAAAAATGAAAAGATGCTGGGAGAGCATACCCTTCACAAAGATTTTGAAAGAGACGACCACAACGTGCCGGCACTGCATGTACGCTCCGATGGAAGCATATTGGCGGTTTGGGCCAAACACTCGGTAGAGAAAAAACACTATTACAGTATTTCAGACCCAAATGATTATTTAAAATGGGGCGAAACTAAGACATTCACCCATGACTATGAAGGCAAACAAGGGGTAACTTACATGAACCTTTTGACCATAAAAAATGAAGGCCTTTTATATAATATTTTCAGAGATGGTTTAAACTATAACCCCACATTTATAACGTCCACAGACGAAGGAGCGACATGGAAAAATAGAACCCATTTCATAGCAAATGACGTTTCTGGTTTCCAGAGACCATATGCCAGGTATTTCCAAAAAGACGAAAATACAATCGGTATTTCATACTCAGACGCCCACCCTAGAGACTATGGCAACAGTCTATACTACGTAGAATATCACGACGGAGGCTTTTATACAGTTTCAGGCAAAAAAATAAAAGATCTATCTGAAGGCCCACTAAAAACAAAAGAAGGCGAAAAGATATACATCGGTAGCGAAACGAAAGTAAAACCAAAAGGTGCAGACAGCGTGCCAAATAGTGCCTGGACAAGCACCATGTCGACCGACAAAAAAGGAAATCCCGTGATAGGATACACCGTAACCATAAACGACCATGACCACAGATATAGAATGGCCAAATGGAACGGCAAAAAATGGATAGACCGAGAGGTAGCTTATGCTGGAGATGGCCTTTACCCTGCAGAAAGTAGTTATATAGGGCTGATAACCTTAGACCCCACAAATCCAAAAAGAGCATTTATAGCCACCGAAGTAAACCCAAAAACTGGTGAACCATTTGCAAAAAACAATGAGATTTATACGGCCAAAATAAAAAATGGTGCTGACATAAAAAACATAAAATGGAAACCAATAACGGCAAACTCAAACCACAAAAACCTAAGACCAATGGTGGTAGCAGGTGAAGGATATAAAGTAGTCATGTGGCTAAATGGGCCATGGGCCACCTACAAAGATTACGACTCCAATGTGATGGGCATAGTATTAGAAAAGCCGTAAAAAAACAGAAGATATAAATGCCGCCCCGATGGGGCTCCTAACACATACCGACTCACGTTTTTTACAAAAATATCGGCCCGATGGGCCTTTTCTAACCCACTTATCTAAATTTAGCATTAGCACCAGAGGTGCTATATCTTAATAATAAGTCAAATAGTATGTAAAACAAAAGCCCTATCGGGGCGATATATTAACAACATAACAAAACCTCTCAAAAAAACAGCCCCAGCGGGGCGATACATTAATAACTAACAGCGAAACCTACCTACGTACACCCAGCACCATAGGTACGGCATTATGGTAATACCATAAGCTTAAAAGGAAAAGTACAAGCCCCAGCGGGACGACATTTTAAAACTCCCCTCCCACAGAATACTAAAAAGTGACCTTTAGACGAAACACTTTAGACATTTGCACACCATCCAGTTTCCAGTCAAACTATATTTATTCGCCATTTTTTAGATTAAAGAATTACTTTTGTGCCCAAAGCACTTACAAATACAAAATGAACTACAAAGAAATAATCGAGGACATTCACAAAACAGTGAAATCGGGAGAAAATGATGGTGCTTTGGCGTCATATATTCCTGAACTGGCCAACGTTGATGTCAACAAATTAGGTATTCATATTTCCACCGTTGAGGGCTTTGGGTTTGGTACAGGCGATCACCTCGAGAAATTTTCTATTCAGAGTATTGTAAAAGTGCTTTCGCTTAGTTTAGCATTTAAGATCGTGGGAGAAGATATTTGGAAGCGGCTGGATGTGGAGCCTTCGGGCACGGCCTTTAACTCGCTTTCACAACTTGAGCTCGACAACGGAATTCCTCGAAATCCTTTCGTAAATGCGGGTGCATTGGTTATTTGTGATATATTGATTAGTAATTTATCAAACCCCAAAGAAGAGTTTTTACGTTTCTGCCAAAACATCGCCAACAACCAAGAACTTAAATATTCGGATAAAATCACCACCTCCGAAAAGTCTGTCGGATATCGAAATATTGCCCTTTGTAATTTCATAAAATCGTACGGAAATATCCTCAACGACACCGACATTGTCCTTGATTTTTATTTTACTATTTGTTCATTAGAGATGAGCTGTCAAGAACTTTCTCGGATTTTCTTATTTTTGGCAGACAATAACTTTAAAGGAGCAGACGGAAGTCAAATATTAACACTCAGTGAAGCCAAAAGAATAAACGCAGTTATGCTAACTTGTGGTTTCTATGACGAATCGGGCGAGTTTGCTTACCGAGTAGGTTTGCCGGGCAAAAGTGGCGTCGGTGGCGGCATTATAGCCATTCATCCGGGCAAATACTGCATAGCGGTGTGGAGCCCAAGACTAAACTACAAAGGCAACTCTTACCGCGGCATGAAATTCTTAGAAAAATTTACCACTAAAACCGAGTCCTCGATTTTTTAGAAAAAAAATAATTTGACACCATGAATCCAGCTAATGAAAACTTCTATCTCTCAAAAACTGAACCAAACAAAAGCTGCTTATTGGCACTTCGGAGCATAATATTGCGACTGTCGCCAGACATAACAGAAACCGTCAAATACGGAATGCCATGTTTTTGTTACAAAAAGAAGATGTTTTGCTATTTGTGGACCGACAAAAAAACCGCTGAGCCTTATATTTTGATGGTAGAAGGAATGCTCCTCTCCCACCCCAAATTAGAAGCCGGAAGCCGAGCCCGAATGAAAATTCTTAGTGTAAACCCAAACCAAGATTTGGATATTGATACGATAAAGGAAGTTTTACAAGAAGGCTTAACACTTTACAGAAACGGCACTATCCAAGTCAAATAAATCCCTTATTTCTTTCCAAAAATATCGCTCTCCAGTTTCGCATCTAAGCCATATATATCTTTTCTGAAATTCAGTTGCCCGGTATTGTCAACCCATGATGTAAAATACGCAATATACACCGGCAGCGTAGGCTTTACATTAACTTGGGTTTCTGTGTTAGTTTTCAGCACTTCGTCCATTCGCTCTTCTGACCAACTATCGTCGTTTCTGAGTACAAACTTCGCCAATGTCTTAGGGTCTTTTACCCGAATACACCCGTGACTAAACGCCCGCGTATTTGATTCAAAAAGGCCTTTTGAAGGCGTATCGTGCAGATAAATAGAATATTGATTGGGAAACAAAAACTTGATTTGCCCCAAGGCATTGTTTCTGCCTGGCTTTTGTCTGTAGTAGCCATTTACCACCTCCATGTTGTTGCGAGACAAGTAATTTGGGTCGCGTCTAATCTTCGGCAAAATCTCATTTTGAACGATGCTATTCGGAATTCCCCAATACGGATTAAACACCACTTGCGATATATTCCCTTTAAATATTGTGGTTTTGTGTACCTCCTTGCCCACCACCACATTGGTGACCCACACTTGCTTGTTATTCTCAAAAACATGCAGCCTAAACTCCGGGATATTCACCAACAGATAATCGCTTTCTACTTCCACAGGCACCCATCTGAGACGCTCAAGGTTTACCATCATTTGTCTAATCCGCTCATCTATCGGTTTGTTTAGTTCGGCTAGTGTATTCTTGTCTAATTTGCCATTTTCTACCAAGCCCATGCGGTGCTGATAGCTCTTTATTCCTGCCAACAAACTCTCATTTACTACAGGCGAATCATCCGAAAAACGGAGGTCGTTCACTAAATACAAAAGCTTCTTAAGAGAGACAATTCCAGGGAGTGAATCGCCCAATGAAAGCGAACCAGAAAGATTTTCGACCTTCGGCAAGCCGCCTGCTTTCTGTATGGTTCTATATTGTTTTAGTTTGGCTTTCAGAGCCGTGTAATATCTATTTACTGGTTCTTGCTGAGCTAAATCTTTCGAGTTTGTCACCAAAGAGTCAAGCAGGGTTTGGTAGTTTTTCTTTTTACGGGGAATAAACCATTCTAGGTCAAGCGTATTTTCGACTGTGCCACCAAAGGCTTTTTGAGAATACACAAAAAATGTACTCGTGAGCCAAAGCTCCAGTCGCTCGGCTTGGGTTTTGTCTTTTAAAAACTTCTTGGGGTTTTGTTGGGCAATCGTCAGCAGGCTATCAAAATGTGCATTTTTGAGGCTATTGTCATCAAATTCAAATTCGTAGTTATGCAGTTGGGCCAAAAATATATCGACGGAGCTATTTAAGTCCTGGGAGTTTAGCCAAGCAAATTGATAGTTTCTACGGGCATAAAACTCGCTTACTTGCACCTTGGCCGAGTCTGATATTTGGTGCGAATTTAAGAAGTTGACAACCACATTGCTATCCAAAAATATATCGGTGTAGTTTTCGGTGGTGTAAAGCGTGGAGTCTGGTAAAATACCGATTTGAGCTCTTCGACTGTTGTAGCTCGAAAAAGACCAAAAGGCTATAATGCCTACAACGGCAATAACCACAGCCCCTGCGGCCCATTTTTTACGCTCCGTGAATGTAGAGTAAACTTCCATCTGCTAGTACAGGTATTACCTGCGGTATTATGTCAGTTGGCAATGCCGGGCATCCGTAGCTGCGGCCAAGCCTTCCGTGTTGTTTAATAAATGACTCACTTACATAGGTAGCTCCATGAATAATAATTTCTCTGCGGCGGGCATTATCGTTTAGGCCTTTTTCTAAGCCATGAAGCAGAAGTGCTGCACCATGTTTGGGGCTATTTATTTGACTCCCAACCTTGTAAAAACCCAAACTGCTCTGATGCGACTCCATCACGTTAGAAAACTTTCGTGCCATGTTGTCGCCCGAGTTTTTGCCATGTGCCACCCACGTAGCCACCAATAATTTCTTCTGTTCCAAATCTATAACAAAAAAACGTTTTTCGGTAGAAGGAAGCGAAAAGTCTACGATGGTAACCACCGGCTTTTCAGGTTTATATTTCTCAATGCCAGCCATAGCCTCCTCAAAAACGGCATCACTGACAATACCCGAAAGGCCACAAGACTCATACAAAGATGATTCTTTTACAGCAACAACAACAGGTTTGGAGGTGGTTTTGGGAGGAAAAATAATGCTTAAGCTAAGAAAAAAAGGAATGATTTTAAATATGGCTAACATAAACTTTAGGTTTGTGATTGAAGCGACACTTCTGATATAACACGCTTACTAGGCAAATCATTGCAGATGGCTTGGGTTTTCTTTTGTGTAAATACTAAAATTGGAGTTTAATTTGTAGTAACGAAAAGAATATAAATAGCAAGCGATTTCAATGCACTTATCTTTCAAGTTACAAGAAAGTTGAAACGAGCTTTAATCCTTGATGCTAATACTATCACGCCTAATATATATATATTGTAACCTGGCGTATTTATTTCATTCCGATAAAACATTTTCCAATTTCTGACAATAGTTGTTTTAACTCGTTAGCAAAAATATACTTTATATTCTTGTCATGATCAAGAAGGCTAATATTATCGTCTCTTTTTGCTTTAGTGATAATTACTATTTTTTCAATCAATTTTAAGTTCTCACTATCCCAGTAATTGTCAGCCTTATTTATTTGAGAAACAACTTCTTTAGCTACAAAACCTTCGTAATCCTTAACTTGTATAGCAATTGCATAACCATAATTTGAAAGAATACTTGGAATTTTAATCAAAATGTCTGTACCGTGATTTTTTTCTTCCATTCCACCAACTCGTTCAACTTGGTAAAATGGAAACATTTGTTTCAGTCCATAAACTAATGCAAATTCCCACTCTTCTCTTGTAAATTGTTCTGTTAATTTTTCATATAATTTATTTGAAAATAATCTTTCGTCAAAAACGTCATTAAACACAGTTCCAATTGAACTTTCTAATCTACTGTTGTAATCTTGTCTTTTTGAAAGTTCTGTTACTTGCAAGTTCAGCAATAAATCGACATCTTTTGAATAATGATTAATGTTCCAAAATCTTGAAGGATTTTTCAATGTCGAACGTAAGCTTCCTGTAACATTCTCATTGTTCCTTGTAAATTTTTTTAGATATTTTGCTGGGAAAATGTGTCCGTAATCCCCAAGTTTTTTGTCTATTTCAAAAAAATATCCTTTGTTCCAGTCTTCGGTTGCCTCTACCAAAGCAACTTCACCCCAATTCGGTAATTGAGGAATTAAGAGAATGTCACCTTTTTTAACGCTGTTAAACATTGGCTTGTTTCGTCCAGCACCTTCGTCTAACTTAAAGTCTCTTAAATCTTGGGATTCATCCCAACCCCAACCTTGTCTTAATCGTCCCTCGTTTAGTTCGTTGGTGAAAAAATCAATTTTGCTTGTGTCAATTCTATAACACCAATAATTTCTTTTACTCATTTTAATTTTTTTATATATTTATGTGATTAGTATTTCAAACTGTGTAGTTGTTTTCTATACGTTGTCGATTTCTAAACATTGTAAGTTACTATTGGCTTTAATAACTATCTTTTTTTTAAGAAACTCTCACGAACTTATATAATTTAAACAACACATTAAATTAAAACTTAAAAATAAATACCCCCTTAATCACTAGATTATATGTTTATTTTGAAAAAAATAGTGCATTTAAGTTTTAATAATTTAAAAGTTGTTCATTGATTTTCCCTTCTATTAAACGCTCAAAATCAAAAAACTCACCCAAAAAATCAAAAAAACTAGATTCCCTCCCGAGAATGGCGTGTATTATTTTAGTAAGTTTGTGAGAAACAGGTGAACGAGGAGAGACTTTTAACCAAAGGGAAAAAATGAAAATAGGAATAATAAGAGAAGAGAAAAATCCACCAGATAGTAGGGTAACATTAAGTCCGAGGCATTGTATAGCATTGATTGAGCAGGGCATTGACTTGGTGGTGCAGCCTTCGGCGGTGAGGTGTTTTCCTGATGCTGATTATTTACAAAACGGTGTACCGATGGCCGAAGACTTGAGCGACAGAGACATTTTGATTGGCGTAAAAGAGGTGCCTATTGACTCACTTTTGGCCGACAAAACCTATTTCTTTTTTTCGCATACTTACAAATCACAGGTATACAATCAAAAACTATTGCGAGCGATAGTAGACAAAAATATACGCCTGATAGACTATGAAGTATTGACAAACGAAAACAACGCCCGTGTGATCGCCTTTGGCAAATTTGCCGGAATGGTGGGTGCCCACAATGCCCTCTGGACCTACGGCAAGCGGACTGCCGAGTTTGAGTTGCCCCGCATGAAAGACCTCTTCGACTACCAAGCCGCCAAGGAGGTTTATGGCAAAACTAAGTTTCCGAACATCAAAATAGTGCTGACCGGCACGGGCCGCGTGGCCAAAGGTGCAGCCATGGTTTTAAACGACATGGGTTTTACCAAAGTACGCCCAATAGATTATGTAAAAAATGAATTTGACAAGCCCGTATATACCCAGCTAAACAGCTTTTTTTATGCCAAAAGAAAAGACGGCGAGGTGTTTGACGAAGTGCTTGATTTCTATAAAAACCCACAAGACTACGACTCCGATTTTGACCACTTTTTGCCGATGTCTGACATCATGATTAATGGCATTTACTGGACAAACACCGGTCCTGCGTTTTTTACGGCGGATCAGATGGCAAGTCCAAATTTCAAGATAAAGGTTATAGCTGATGTCACCTGCGACATAGCTCCTGTAAGTTCAATTCCCTCCACGCTGAGGGCGAGCACCATTGCAGAGCCGGTGTTTGGCTACGACCCAAAAACTAAGTCTGAAGTAGCGGCTTTTGGTACCGACACCATAGACATGATGACCGTAGACAACCTGCCGAACGAACTGCCGCGAGATGCCTCCGAGGCATTCGGCGATATGTTTATTGCACATGTTTTGCCCGAACTACAGAAAGAAAACAGCGAAATGTTAAACAAAGCCACAATAGCTCAAAACAAAACCTTAGGGCCAGACTTCGAATATTTGAGAGATTACTTGGAAGGAAAATGAATGAATTAATGACTACATAGTTTATTGATTATCAAATTTTAATAATGGAAAAATACTTACGTTTTACAGATGAAAAATCTGATAAATATTGGGAGATAGTTTGTAAAGAAACTAAAAGTACAGTTTTTTTTGGACGTATAGGCTCAGCAGGAAGAGTAGAAGAAAAAAGCTTTGCTACAAATGAAGAATGTATAAAAGAGGCAGAAAAACAAATAGCTTCAAAAATAAAGAAAGGATATAAAGAAACCTTGATTTCAAACAGGCCAATAAAGGACGCCGAAACTCATCTAAATATTTTAGAATTTGAAGAGAATTGGGATGTAAAAGCCAGCCCAATATCTAAAAAATTAATGAATGAGCCTTTTTATTGGAGTTGTATTGAAGAATCTAGCCCATTTGGAAGCGACGAAGGAGACGATACATTTTCATTTTTGAAAGAGTTTTACCAAGAAAACCCCGGAAAAAAAACTCTTGATTTTTTATTAAATATATTCAATGAAAGCACAGAAGTCTATCCACTAAAAGACCTAAATTGTATTGATGAAGTAGAACTCAAAGCTCTGAATATAGATTTATATTATGTAATTATTCAAGACAGTGCCATCTGGGCGGCAGCGTTTGGGCAACTGGTATTAAAAGGCAAGATTGATGAGGAATTAAAAAATATTGCAAAAAACGCATTGACTAGGCAAACACTAAATGTGATTTTAGACCAGCATGGAGACGAAGAAAGGCTAAAGCATATAGCAAAAATGCAGGAGGTCTTAAACCAGGTATGAATTCACTTTTTTTGTATAAATTAGTTTAATAATATTTCGTTACATTTTGATTATTTCTTCCAATTATCCGTAGTATGAAACGCTTTTTTTTGATAATTTCGGTACTTATATGTGTAAACTGTAAACCTTTACCTAAAAAGACAAAAATGAAAAACCAAACTGACCAAGCAGCATCAGATGACCAACAAACACCAAAAGTAACGGGCGTAGGTGGCATCTTCTTTTTTGCAGAAAACCCGAAAGAAATGAAAGATTGGTATGCCAAAATTCTCGGGTTTGAATTTAATGATTGGGGATCGTCTAGTTTTGAGTCGAGAGACATAAAAAAGCCTGAAGAAATAAATGCCTTGCAATGGACGCCTTTCAAAAAAAGTAGTGACTATTTTGAGCCTTCAAAAAAGGAGTTTATGATTAACTATCAGGTGCAAAACTTAGAAGGTTTGGTAGCAAAACTCAAAGCCAACGGCGTAAATGTTTTAGACAGCATCGCTACCTACGACTACGGCAAGTTTGTGCACATAATGGATGCCGAAGGCAACAAAATAGAGCTTTGGGAACCTATCAAAAATGAAATTAAAAAATAGCATTCTAAAACAAACTCAAAAAGAAATTGGCAGACGCTGAAATCAAAATATTTAGTCCAGCAAACCTCGCTGATTGGAGGGCGTGGTTAGCACAAAATCATGCTACAGAATCCGCAGTTTGGCTTGTCTTTTATTCTAAATCTTCCGGCAAAAAGGCGATCACTTGGAGCGAATCTGTCGATGTGGCTTTGTGCTTTGGGTGGATAGATAGCAAAAAAGTAAAAATCAATAGCGAAACTTCCCATCAGTTTTTTAGCAGAAGAAAACCAAAGAGTACCTGGTCAAAAATAAACAAACTGAAAGTTCAACAACTCATAGAAAAAGGCCTAATGGAGCCCGCGGGCCACGCATGCATAAAAATAGCCAAAGCCAATGGCTCTTGGACCATCTTTGACGAGGCAGAAGCACTCATAGTACCGGCTGACCTCCAAATGGAATTTGAAGCAAACGCTGATGTCCGAAATTTTTACTGGGCACTAAGTAAAACCGGCAAAAAGGGAATTCTGCATAAGCTGGCTTTAGCCAAACTACCCGAAACAAGACAAAAACGAATTAGCGAAGTAATAGCTGCAGCGAAGCAAAAAGCAAAGCCAAAAACCTGAAAATTTCTTCGTACGAATTTGGAGTTTTTTTTAATTCCAATTGTATGTTTTAAATGCTTAAAGCTTAGTGTTGAGATATGGTTTTAGTAATGCCTATTTTATCTAAAAATACCAACCACCTTTAATTTGCTTATTATAAAATTTTAATAACCGCCATATTTCGCTTTCCTCACAAATCCAAAACCACCTAAAAACTGATTAAGTGGATACATTCTTGTTTTTAGCCAAAAACTTACCAAAAACAAGGCAGAAATGCGAAATAGCCTTGATAATACTTTTTTTGCTTGTAAATTTAACTATATCATTTTTGAATATAACTATTCAAAAAAAGAACGTGGAAATTCGATGAATTATGGAAAATTTAACATTGACTTCCTTTAAAAAAACTTACTTTCACGCTTACAAAATATGTGCTCAGTTTAATAAGCCATATTATATAAAACCATTATAAAAGTTAAATACCCCTCTTCCTTTTTGAAAATTATTGAAAATTTTCTCATAAAAAAGGCATGAATTTTTAGTTGCTTTTTATAAGCAACTGTCACCTCGTTCCACACCCAATATAAGTTTACAATATAGCTAACATGAAAAACAATAATTGTTATGAAATTTAAAAGCCAGTACCACTTCAAGGGTGAAATTGCAAAAATCCAGCCCTATTTCAGTGATTTAAAGGTTTATGGGAAATTACACCCGCTTATTAGGACCGTTAAAGAACTCAAAACTCAAGACGCATCAGTTTCTTTATTTGAAGTAAGCGAACGGCCATTTGGTTGGGTTCCTATTCAAGTTAGGTACCAAGCATTGGTAAAAAAACACAAAAATTTGATTGGTTTTCAAATAAAAAAACTCCCCTTTACCAAGCTTAATTTCAACTATGAATTTATTGAAATTACCGAAAAAGAATTTGAAATAAAATTTAGGGTTTATATGAAAAGTAGGATGATTGGCAGTCGTTTGTTTTTCAAAAAAATGATTACTGCTCAAAATCAGCTAATGAATAATGTTTTGTTAGAAATTTACCAAAGCGAAAAGTAATTCCTTCATATTGAGTATGTTTTTAATTTTAAGGTGCTGTTTTTTTTCAGTATCACATACTTGCTATTGCCAAATTCTGCCGCTGTGGATGTATTTTTTACTTCTTTTCTTTTTATGTGTTTATTCTCTCAAAAAACGCTTTCAATAAAAAGCTTACATTACAAATTGGTCAATATAAACCAATTCATTAATATTGGTCAAAAAAAGCCTACTGTTCCCTGAACTGGTAGTTTACTGTCAATAATAAGCAGCAAAATCTATTTTTAGGTTTGGCGACCTAAAAGAAAATAAAGAAATAAAACTCACCGAATATATCCTGATAGGCACTTTGATTAGTTTCGGAGTGGCCATATCCATTTCAGAGATATATTTAAAAATATTGGCAGTAAGCTAGTCGAACCAAAGCTTTTAACTGCAAATGCATCATGATTTGCGATGAAAGTATAAGTATACTCCCCTACTAATTCTTATTTTTGGATAATATTTAATGCCTTAAATAAGAATATGAATCGTTTAAATTTTATTTTTTCCTCCGAAAAAAACATGCCTGCTATTTTCCTCAAAAAGTGTATCCTTCTACTTTTAATAAATCTATCAATCACAGGTGTGTTTGCACAAACCTATAATGTTTTAGACTACAACGCCAAGCCTGATGGCAAAACTATAAACACCATAGCAATACAAAATGCGATAGACGCCGCTCACAAAAGCGGAGGCGGAAAGGTAATTTTTCCGAAAGGCAGTTTTTTGACGGGCACGCTTATTTTGAAGTCAAATGTGGAACTCGACATTCAGAAAAACGCAACATTGCTAGGCAGCACCGACCCAAAAGATTACCCAAAGTTAGACTTGTCTGGCACAGAGGTTTCAAGCAAAACCGACGACAACTCCAAACTGGCCCTGATATGGGCTTACAAAGCGGAAAATATTAGCATTTGCGGTGAAGGAACCATAGACGGGCAAGGCAGAGCATTGGCTTTGACGATAGACAGCCTACACCACTCGGGCATAGTGATAGACCCAAACTATGGCAAGAGACCAAGCGAAACCGTCAGACCGAAAATCATAAATGTGCTGGAATGTGAAAACATAAAAGTGGAAAACTTGAGCATTTTAAACTCCTCAAGTTGGGTACAAACCTATGAACTGTCAGAAAACATTATTATCCGAAATCTAAGAATAAACAGCACCGCCTATTGGAATAACGACGGCATAAACATCACCGACAGCAAAAACGTTTTGATAGAAAAATGTGACATAAACGCGGCAGACGACGGCATCACGCTGAAGTCTTATTTTCCAGACAAATTTAGCGATAACGTAGTGATTCAAAACTGCCGAATAAGAAGCAGTGCCAGTGCCGTAAAATTTGGAACGGCGTCGTATGGCGGTTTTAAAAACGTAACGATAAAAAACATAGAAGTATACGACACCTACCGCTCGGCAGTGGCACTTGAGGCTGTAGACGGTGGCTTTATAGAAAACATCGAAGTTTCTAATATCAATGCCATAAACACTGGCAACGCCGTTTTTGTGCGACTTGGGCACCGAGCAGGCGAAAAACCTGGGTATGTAAAAAATGTAAACATAAAAAACGTGAAGGTGCAGGTACCTTTTGGCAGACCTGACCTCAACTATGACTTGCGTGGACCAGCACTTACCTATTTTCATAACATACACCCGATGGTGATAGCAGGCATACCCGGACACGACATGGAAAATATCAGCTTGGAAAACATAGAAATAACCTACCCAGGCAGAGCCTCAAAAGCCATGGCGTATGTGCCGCTCTGGAGACTAAGCACCATACCTGAGGATATCGCCGGTTATCCCGAATTTAGCAAGTTTGGCGAACTGCCCTCATACGGTTTTTATGTCAGACACATTAATGGAATCACTTTTAAAAACATAAAACTAAACCTCGAAGCAGAAGACTTTAGACCTGCTTTTGTATTTGACGATGTCAAAAATCTAAAAATAGAAAAAGTAAAATTGCCCAATGAAAAAAAAGAGCAAATAATACTGTATAAATCGACCAATGCCGAAATAGCAAACCCTGAACAAAAATTGGTAAAAGAGATAAAATAATCTTCTCTCTAGAACAGACTTTTAACCAAAAAGAAGATTAATTTTAAAAAGCTAAAATGTACGCAAACAAAATGCCAAAGCAGATTCATTTGAAATTCTATTTTATTGTATTAACTACCTTAGTTATTACTTTAAAAAACGCATTTAGTCAAAAAAGTGACCTTAAAGAAAATAAGCAAAATACTTTAGTGTTAATTGCTGAACATGTAGGTCCGGTGATTAACGAAATGCACAAAGATGTTTTGGCTACAAATAACAAATCGGGTTTTGAAACTGGGCAAGTCATAAAACTTGAAGGTGTTTACCACATGTTTGTCAATGAGATGTTTGACCGCCCACACCGTGACTTAAGAGTATCGTATTGGACGAGCACAGACGCTGTAAATTGGAACCGACAATCTACAATTGTGCAATCAATTCCAGGCAGAACGCATACCAACCCAAGATCAGAAGTTTGGGTAACTGCTGTGATTTTTAATGAAGAAGAAAACGCATGGAATATATTCTATGTAGCCTATAGAGGCGGCGACGCTACAAAGGGCGAAATTGCAGGTGCTGACTATGCAGGTAGAATTTGGCGAGCAAAATCTGTGGTACACGGCTTGGATGGCATAGCGGGACCATACGCAGATATGGCGATAGTATTGCAACCCGACCAAAACTCACAAGCGTGGGAGGGCCAGCAAGCCGTGGCAAGTTTTAACCCCTACAAAGCTGGGGACAAATGGTACTCTTTCTATGATGGACATACACATTTACCTATCGGACCATGGCCAACGGGCTTGGCAGTTGCTGATAATTTAAATGGGCCATGGACACGTATGCCGGAGCCATTTAATCCACTCAAAATCGTGGATATATTTATGGAAAACCCGGTAACTAGTAGACTTAAAGATGGTCGTTACCTTATAGTTTTTGATTCATTTGGCGACCAAGAAATAGGTTACAGCACCTCCACAGATGGCGTAAACTGGAAAAAAGAAATCCGAGTAAAAATTCAAACCGACCAAAACAAATGGAGCGACGACGGCGACCACGCTATGCGAACGCCTCTGTGTGCCATTGAAGAAGCTGACGGTACTTTTACAGTAATTTATACCGCAAAATATACAAGACCAACCGGTCTACCTTTCTTTGGTATTGGCAAATGCACGCTTGGTTGGAAATAGATTTTTTTACAGCAATTACATTTTTGAGAAAATCAAGAATTGCTTTTTCCTAAACAAAAAAGACCGAAACAGTAAGTGCTTCGGCCTTCAATATATATTTTCTAAAAAAAAGTTTTAAGCCTATTTTTCCTTTATTAAAACCTCAGACATGGCTTCTAATTTGCCGTCAATAGGTTCGGTAATTTTCAATCCTAAAATCTCTGCAATCAAAGGATACACGTGGATGTTTTCTGTGGCTGCCAACTTAAAACCTTTCTTTATTCTAGGTCCTTCTATATAAAAAATAGTGCTCATTTTTCTCTCTTCAAAAGGGTCGTATCCGTGCGTACCGCCTGGCTTTTTTGGGTACATTTCTTTTTCTGTATAAATGATTTCATCTGGAGCATCAGCTACCAAAACTAGGTCGCCAATTCTGTCGCCGTGGTTGTAATTAAGGTAATTTGGCACTGCCTCTTTTTTATAAACTTTAAATCTATTTTGTTTACTCAAAGCCTGAAAAAACGTTTCTTTCTCAAGTTCGTTTTTGGTATAAATCATAGCCACAGGACCGCTATAAAACTGGCCTTTCTCTAAGGTTATGTAATCGTGCACATTTATATTTTGATTAACCTCCACCATACCGTGATCGGCCGTAACAATCAGTGTAATTGGTAGTCCAGAAGCTTTTATGGCAGCTCTTAGTTCACCGATTTGTTTATCTATTTTTAAAACTGCTTCTTTATTTTCTTCTGATTCAGGTCCAAACGCATGTCCTTTATCGTCTACGTCTGAGTAATACATGGTGATCATATGGGGTCGAATTTTCTCTGGTAACTCCAACCATTGCTTCACACGCTGCACACGGTACTCGATAGGGCTTACCTTCAAATACGGATAATAATATCTTGGATGTAAACCATTGATATTAGCCTCAGAACCCACCCAAAAATAAGATGCTGCCACTAAGCCTTGCTGTTGAGCTAAATTCCAAATTGGAGTTCCACCGTACCAAGACCCATTTTCTACAGATTCTCTTTTGCCAATGCTGTAGGTATCGTTAATGGTTTTGTCATAAAACGAATTGGAAACTATACCGTGATTTTGAGGATAAAGCCCCGTTACCAATGTGTAGTGATTGGGGAATGTTTTTGACGGAAAAGAAGGAATCAGTCTGCTAGCCGAGCTGCCTTCTTTGGCGATATCTAAAATATTTTCTGCTCCAAATTTCTCGGCATAGTCATACCTAAAACCGTCAATAGAAACGATAATCACGTACGGCTTTTTGAGGCCTTCTTTTGAGTTTTCTAAAGAGTTAGAGAGAATTTCATTTTTGAGAATTTCATCATAAGTGGGCACTTGGGCAACTGCCTCCACGAAAAAGAATGCCAAAACAATGGCGAATAAGTGTTTCATTTGTTGATTTTTGTAATAAGTAGTGCAAAAATAAGGGTAATCTGCTTGAAAATAGCCCTAGCAATATTATTTTTTGGAATCAAATATTTTTCAATTCTTAAAATATTTTTTTTTGATCCAAAGAAAACGACACTTTCTTACTTTTTACATAAAAAAAGTCTAGTCTTGTGAAAGCAAAAAGCCAATACAAGACTAGACCAAATTCTAAAATATTTTATAATTATTTCAGTTCTAAATCAGCACTCAAAACCTCTTTGGAGTTTGTACCAACAAAAACCTTAAAGGCACCTTTCTGCAAAAGGTCGTCGCCGTTTTCGTCATAAAAACCTAATTTAACAGCTGGCAACTCAAAATTAACAACCGCAGTTTCACCTGCTTTTATCATGATTCTTTTAAAATCTTTCAGTTCTTTCACAGGTCTGATGGGCTGAGCCACAAGATCTCTAATATACAGCTGCACGATTTCTATGCCATCTATTTTGCTCGTATTCGTAACTTTTACCTCTACCGTTACCGTTTCGTTTTTATTAATCTCTGTTTTAGATAGTTTCAAGTCGCTATATACAAACGTTGAGTAGCTCAAACCATAACCAAAAGGAAACAATGGTTCATTGGGAATATCCCTGTATCTCGACACCCAAAAATGGTCGGGACCTTCTTGCCCATCAGAATGCGGCCTGCCCGAGTTGTAGTGGTTATAATAAACTGGCACCTGACCCAAACTAGCAGGAAACGACATAACGGTTTTTGCAGAAGGGTTTACGTCGCCGGCCAATATATCTGCAACCCCGTTACCATGCTGCGAACCTCCAATCCAAGTGTATAATATGGTACCATACTCTTTCACCACATCGGTCAAAATCAAAGGCCTGCCTGCCTGAACCAATACCACCATTGGAGTTTTAGTAGCTTTTGCGGCTGCTAACATTTCCATTTGCCCTGCAGGTGGGTTTAGGTTTCCTAAGGCACGAGCCTCGCCGGCTAAGTCGCCGTACAAACCTATAGTTGCGATTATCACATCTGCTTTCTTAGCTAAGCTTTTTATTTCTTTTTCTGAACCTTTTATAAACTCACCATCGCGAGTACACGTTTTCACAAAACTTACTTTTGCATTTGGATATTTGGCTTTAATTCCTTCCAAAATCGTGACCGTATTTTTATGGTCTCCTTGGCCTTTCCAAAAATCTAAGACGTCGTCTTGACTTTCAGACAAATGCCCCAAAACCAAAATATTTTTTAACTCTTTTTTAAGAGGTAATATTTCATTTTTCAAAAGCACCATTGAACTCGAAGCCGCGTCCCTTGCCACTTTTATATGCTCTGGGGCTAACAACGTTCTTTTTTCTCTTTCGGCATCATGATATTTATAGGGATCGTCAAACAAACCCAATTTAAACTTCATTCTCAATATTCTTTCTACGGCCTCATCGAGCCTTGCAAGTGGCACATCGCCTTCATTTACGGTATTTACCAAAGTTTTATTAAACACCTGAGACTCCATGTCCATGTCTGACCCCGCCATTATGGCTTGTTTGGCTGCTTCAGTTTCGTTTGCCGAGTATCCATGAGCAATCATTTCTCCAAAAGACGCCCAGTCTGATACCACAAAACCGTCAAAGCCCCATTTTTTCTTTAAAACGTCATTTACCAAATAGCCATTTCCGCTTGCTGGTACTCCGTCTAAAATATTAAAACTATTCATTACAGTAGCTGCACCTGCCTTTACCGCAGCCTTATAAGAAGGCATATAGTAGTTCCAAAGTGCGTAGCGACTTAAATCCACTGTGTTATATTCTTTGCCCGCCTCTACAGCACCATAAGCAGCAAAGTGCTTCACACACGCCATTACGTGCTCATTGTCTGACAAATCTCCCTGAAAACCAGTAACTCTAGCCTCCGCAAATCGGGCTTGTAGATAAGGATCTTCTCCTGAGCCCTCCATTACCCTACCCCACCTTGGCTCTCTCGACACATCCATCATTGGTGCGAAAGTCCAATGCAGGCCCGCCGAAGACGCCTCTTTAGCGGCTATAGCCGCGGTGTTTTGTGCACCTGCAAGATCCCACGAGCAAGCTTCGGCTAAAGGAATAGGGAAAACGGTTTTATAGCCATGAATAACATCAAAAGCAAACAAAAGCGGAATACCCAATCGTGTATTATTTATCGCCTCTTTTTGAACCGCAAGCGTTTGTTCGGTACCTACCACGTTGAGAAAAGAACCTACTTTACCCTGTCTAAGCAAATTCATTTTTCCTGCCGCTCCTGGGTCGTTTGCCACTGTTGGGCCTGTAAGTACTCCCCCATTTACTTGATTAAGCTGACCTACCTTTTCTTCTACAGTCATTCGCGAAAGCAAATCTTTTACCCGCAGATTAACGCTTAGATTTTTATCTTTATATGCAGGAATTTGAGCCAGACAGCTAACGCTTATCAAAAGGCCAAATGTGAATATCAATGTTTTTTTCATATATGTTTTTTTGGTTAAGAATAAATCAAAATTAAACAATATAAATGGATAAAAAAACCTCGAAGCTAGTTGTGAAAACCCTTTTGAGTGGGTTCAATTTTAGTAATAATTCTTTTCAAAAAGACTCTAAATTGCTTTTTAAAAAAAGAAACAGAATGGAGCAAGCGAAATATTAACTAGAAGGTATACATTTTTTCAAACCTTGAATTAATTACGAAAACTTGGTTAAAGACCTTCTAAATGAGCTTTAATGATTTAGATTAAAAAAGAAACTAACCGAACTTTTGGGATAGCGTAACAGAAGTCAGCATCAATAAAATATAAGTTAAAACACGAGGCAATTTATTTTTAAAACGAAGAAAGTAATAACCATCTTACAAAATGGATAGAATCTAATTATCAGACCTTTAGCAATTTATTAGTATGCTTTTTAGCTTTTTTTATATTCGATAAAAAGGACTTATTTGCCTCAGAACAGCTAAATAATTTTATTATCTATCGCAAAATGCAAGGCTTCGGCAAAACTTTTAACCTCAAAAGCTTCAAATATTTTTCTTCGGTAATACTTTATTGTATCAGGCGAAACACAAATCAAGTCCGCTATTTCGGTAATGGTGAGTCCTTGAGCATAAAGTCTTAAAATTTCAAGTTCTCGCTCCTTTAATGTTGGCTTATCTACTTGAATCCAAGTTTTTGTGATCATATCAAGTTTCCACCAAAGGCCAGATCCCTGTTTATTTATGGTTACATTTCCAGCAGTTTTACTGTGAGAAAGTGAAACGACGCAAAGTGACTTCCAAAGCATCCCTTTCTCATTCAAAAAAATTGGCGTCAACTTTTGATTTACCAAGACAGGCTTCTCGTATTTTCCTTTCAAATGAAAATCATAAGAGATACTGTAAAGTTTTCGATCTTCGTTATTGGGGAGTTTGTCAAAAAAATCAAACCCTGCCATATTAATTTCACCTAACAGCTCCAAGTCTGCTTTTGGTAAGGTTTTAAGATAAAAATCATACCCCATTTCTAAGACCTCATCTGAGGTATAGCCCGACAGAAAAAGTGGATTATTAGAAACGTATTCAAAAACCATTTTTTCGTAGTCAATAACATACAAACTTCTATAGGTTATTTGAGCAAAAGACTTGACCACATCAAGATAAAAACCATATTGTCTTTTGTCATTATCAGTAATTTCATTTACTCTATTTCTGCTCAAAAGGCTCTGTATTGTCTCTTCCATTTACCAAAAATACTACACTTTAGTGTAAAAAGGAATTAAAAAAATAATTTGAATTTTGTAAAACATGTCCAAAATAGTCGATTTGACATTAATGCACAATATTTATAAATGTTTTAAAATCATTAATGCCATTTTTTTGAACCAAAAAGTAAATAAAATGTAAATAAGTAACCCAAAAAGTATATTCAAAAGAAATAAAACTTAATGAAATTATTTATTTGTAATGAAAATTCGACTACGCCTTTCACGCTTTTATTTCACATTTCAACTTAAAATTAAATCACACTAAAAAACAGGACTAGATTACACACAAAAAATAATAATTGTTGACCATTTTGAAAGTATTATAGCCAAGAATAAATTTAAATTCACAACCTTTTTCTAATCGCTTCGATATGTGCTTCGGTGCATATCGAAGTCCGGTTTAATTTCACAGTCAATTTCCCTCCTAGCTTTTGAAAATTAGCTGATTTTTCCTAAAAAGCAGTAGACTACATGTCATTGGCACTCATTTTATATTTTAACTTTAGGCAATTCCTAATTCTTAAAAAGAATAAAATATGAAAAACTACTTTTTGTCTGCCCTCGTTATGCTTTTACCATATGCTATATTTGCTCAAAAAACATATAATGTAAAGGATTTTGGAGCCAAGGGTGACGGAATTAACAACGACCAAAAGGCGATTCAAAAAGCGATAGATGCCTGTAAAAAAACAGGTGGAACTGTGATTCTTAAAGATGGAAATTTTATAAGCGGCCAACTTTTGCTTTGTAGCAACCTTACGCTACAAATTGAGTCAACAGCCACGCTTCTGGGGATAAAATCAAACGAAGAAGTAGACTATCCACACCATTTGATAGAAACAAAATTCCCAAACCGCATGCTGCAAGACTGTCAGAGAAGGCTTTTGTACGGAAACCATATCCAAAATGTACGCATAACAGGTGGCGGAACCATTAATGGACAAGGCGACTACGAACCTTGGATGCACGTAAAGGAACTGGGCACCGAGAAAGACCGCCCTTCTATTTTGGCTTTTGTGGGCTGTGAAAACATTAGCGTTTCAAATATTACAATGCTGAATCCTGCATGCTGGACGCAGGTATATATTGAGTCGAACAACATTAAAATTCAAAATATAAATGTTCACACCGGGCAACTGACCCCTAACCGTGATGGCATAGACATTGTAGATTGTCACGATGTATTGATAGAAAACGCCCAAATTAAATCCGAAGACGACGGCATCTGTTTTAAATCTGGAAGCGAATACGGATGTAATAACATAGTGGTAAAAAACTGCACAATAGACAAATTAAATGTAAATGCCGGCAACTGCTTTAAACTTGGAACCGACGGTTTAGGTAGCTTTACGAATTTCGAGGTTTCTGATTTAGTTTTAAAAAATGCTTTCCAAAACTCTGCCATAGTTATAGAGTCTATGGACGGTGCAGTTATTGATAATCTAAACTTTAAAAACTGCAATATTACCAACTGCGGACAGGCCATTTTTATAATTTTAGCTGACAGAAAAAGAACCGTACCCGGTCGTAAAGCACGAATTGGCAGTATTTCAAATGTTAGTTTTGAACATATAAATGGGAGCAATTTTACTCAAAATTACCCAAGCATTATCACCGGAATAAAAGGCCATAATATTCAAAATGTGAGTTTTAAAAACTTGAACTTCCAAATGAAAGGCGGCATTAAAACTTCTGAAAAAAAAGTGATGGAATATGATGGCACTTACCCAGAAGGAAGCAAATTTGGAAATACTGGAACTCACGGATTTTATGTAAGACACGCTGATAACATCACTTTTACAAACTGTAAAGTCACTGTAAATGAAGCTGATGCGAGACCTTGGATAGTTTCAGAAAACGTTGACAATGTGATTATTAAAAACTAGCCTCCCCCAATTTATTAGGCTACACTTCAAGTAATTTTCTTGTATCTACTTTTCTCAAATTAGATTTTTTTCTTTAATTTTCAGAAAATAAATCGATACATGGCAAATACATACACCCAACTTTATACCCATATTATTTTTGCAGTTAAAGGTCGTTCAAGTTTAATTTCCCCTATTTGGGAGGCTGAACTTTACAAATATATTACGGGCACTATCTCAAATAAAAACCAAAAAATGATGATTATTAACGGCATGCCCGACCATGTACATATCTTGGTTGGTCTGAAGCCTGATTGTAATTTATCTGACTTAATAAGGGATGTTAAAGTGGCTTCTACAAAATGGATACATGAAAATAAACATGTGGTAGGAAAGTTTGAGTGGCAAACAGGATTTGGTGCGTTTTCTGTAAGTCAGTCAGGAATAGATGCGGTCATAAAATACATATTAAATCAAAAAGAGCACCACAATAAAAAGACCTTTAAAGAAGAATACACAGAATTTTTAAAAGCCTATCAAATTGACTTTAAACCCGAATACATTTTCAAAGATATTGAAGACAAGGATTAAGTTTCTCTTTTATTGATATTTAGCCCCGATGTGATAAAATTCAACTCGCTCCAAAGGAGAGATATATTATTCGTACATCATTAGCTAAACCAAAGCAACTATGTCACGCTCCGCTGGAGCGTTTTGCTTTCCATTGACTTTTCTTTCTATTAATATATTGCCCCGATGGGGCAAGAATACACCTCGCTCCAGAGGAGCGATATATCAATAGAAAATACCAAATACATGATATGTCAATTGCTCCAGAGGAGCAATACATTAATAAACAAGCTCTTTTTTCGGAGATGTGATATTCTATTCGTAAAATGCTTTGTCACGCTCCGCTGGAGCGTTTTGCTTTCCATTGCCTTTTCTTTCTATTAATATGTTGCCCTAATAGGGCAAAAAAAACACTTCGCTCCAGAGGAGCGATATATTAATAGAAAATACACAAGATATGATATGCCAATTGCTCCAGAGGAGCAATACATTAATAAATAAGCTCTTTAATCGGAGGTGCGATATAATATTCGTAAAATGATTTGTCACGCTCCGCTGGAGCGTTTTGCTTTCCATTGCCTTTTCTTGCTATTAATATATTGCCCCGATGTGGCAAAAATACACCTCGCTCCAGAGGAGCGATATATTGTTAGAAAATACCCAAGATATGATATGCCAATTTGCTCCAGAGGAGCAATATATTAATAGAAAAACACCATAAAAATGATTGGACATTTGCTCCAGAGGAGCAATACATTAATTGATTTTCTCTAATTTCGGAAATGTTATTTGCTATTCATAACCAACTTCGTCACGCTCCGCTGGAGCGTTTTGCTTTACATGGTCTTTTTTTTCTATTGATATATTGCCCCGATGTGGCAAGAATTCGCTTCGCTCCAGAGGAGCGATATATTAATAGAAAATACCCAAGATATCATATGCCAATTTGCTCCAGAGGAGCAATATATTAATAAAAAAACACCACAAACATGATAGGAAATTTGCTCCAGAGGAGCAATACATAAATTGATTTCCTCTAATTTCGGAGGTGCTATTTGCTATTCATAAGCAATAGTGTCACGCTCCGCTGGAGCGTTTTGCTTTCCTTTAACTTTTCTTTCTATTGATATATTGCCCCGATGGGGCAAGTATATCAAAGGCTCTAGAGGAACGATATATTATTGAAAAAATACATTCTCAAACCTTGACTACTTTTTTTCCAATTAGCCCCAATTAAATTATAAAAGAATAGCGTACATTTATACCTTATTTATTCCCTTATTTTTAAGATGAAAAACATATTTCGATTATTTGTGATCGTTTCATTTGCAAGCTGTTTGGTTTACAGCTGTAAACCTACCGAAATTGACCTTACTAGTGCCGATACTTTCAGTGTAATACAATCCGAAATACTAAATAAAAGTTGTGCAACTTCAGGTTGCCACCAATCAGAAAAAGATCCGAGTTTTATTCAGCACGGACTGATTTTAACGTCAGATGTAGCCTATGAAAACCTAGTAAACAAATCTCCTGAAAACATCACAGCCCAAGAACATCATCTCAAAAGAGTGATTCCTTATGACTTTGAAAACAGTCTTTTATACCAAAAACTATTATTTGAAAGTAGCCACGAAAGCGAACTGAATTTTGGAAGTATTATGCCTCTTGGAAACGACATGCTTTTTAAAGGCCAAGTAGAATTTATAAGAAAATGGATAGAAGCCGGAGCACCCAAAACCGGTATAGTGGCCGACGTAGCATTACTTGATGACCGCACCCCTTCATTGGCCACCTTTGAGCCATTAAGCCCGCCAGCTGTGGGGCAGGGATTTCAAATGAAACTTGACCCATTTGAAATTTTTCCTTATTTCGAAAGAGAGATTTTTGTTAGAAAACCACTTCAAAACTCCGAGACCGTTTATGTGAATAAATTTCAGATAAAAATGCATCCTGGAAGCCACCATTTTATACTTTATGGTTTCCGAAATACCGCAACATTACCTATTGCAAACGCAGTTAGAGATTTACGTAATAAAGACAACTCTTTAAATATCAGTACATTTACCGAAATGTCGAACCACATTTTTTATTTTGGTGGTAGTGAGAGTAATTTTACTTTTAATTTTCCTGCTGGAACTGCTGTTGAACTTCCCGCTAATATGCAATTTGACATGAACTCGCACTATTTCAACAAAGGAGCTAAACCTTACAATGGCGAAGTGAACATTAACCTGCATACAGTTCCAAAGTCTGAAGTAAAAAATCCATTGAAGGTGCTTGACCTAGGAAATACTACTTTTGAGTTACCACCAAACAAAACTACCGTTGCCACTAAGTCATTTACTTTTAATAGCAATGTCAAAATAGTTACGCTATTTTCACATACACACAAATTGGGTCAAAAATTCGAAATCCTGATTAAAGGGGGCTCACGTGATGGGGAAATAATCTACACAAGTAAAAACTGGGAACACCCCACCAAAACCGACTATGCTACTCCTATTTCGCTCAAAAAAGGCGAAGGTTTAACCTCACGAATAACGTATAACAACACCAGCGACAAAGTAGTCCGTTTTGGCTTTACTAGCGAAGACGAAATGGGAATTATTTTTGGTTACTATTTTGAAGAATAAGTAAATAATTCAAATCAAAATCACACTAATTTACTTTAAGTACACTTACACCATTTATTTTTTTAATGAAAGCATTTCTCACGATTGGGCTCTTATTTTTAAGCAATTCTTTTATGGTAATGGCTTGGTATGGGCACCTTAAATTTTCGGAATGGAGTTGGTTTAATAAGCTCGGATTGGTAGCTATCGTATTTGTCAGTTGGGGCATTGCCTTATTTGAATATATGTTTCAAGTACCTGCAAATAGAATCGGGTTTAACCAAAACGGTGGCCCTTTTACCCTCATCCAACTAAAAGTTATTCAGGAAGTTATCACTTTAATAGTCTTCGCGATATTTACATTATTTGTTTTCAAAACTGAAAGCTTCAGGCTTAATCACCTCATTTCGTTCGCATTTCTTATTTTAGCTGTTTATTTTATGTTTAAGAAATAAATTCAACTTCCATTTTAAATGTATTCATTTAAGACATTCTTTCAAAAACTAAAATACCAACTTCAATCACAGTACCTAATCAATTTTGAAACAATTTCCTTTTAATAGATTTGATATCATAAGCCAACCAAGCTTTGAATCAATCTTATAAAAAGCAAGCGAAATGCTATCTCTCCCTCATTTTTTATGCTAATATTTTTCTGAATTTAACATTTTAAAAAGTTGGAAATAATGTTTTCATCCAAAACCATCTTACTCTATTTTTTAAACTCAATCTATCTAAACATCCTAAATTGACTATTTTTTAATAAACTATCTTTAAAATATTTCTTACCTAAAACAAATGTCTTATATTTGTAGACAAATGTCTGAAATATGGTAACTGAAGATCTAAAAAAACAAACGAGCGATTTTAACGAGGTAAACAAGGCCATTCGAGTTTATGTGCAGAAAATCGACAAAAAAACTCATTTTAACATTAAAAGTGAAAAAATAACGTATACCACTTTTTTTGAAAACAAAATGTTGATTATCCATGCCATTAGACAAGGGCTTCCCTATGATTTATTTACCAAAATAAAAGAACTAACCCCGTTTACAGAAGATGACTGGGCAGACTATTTGAATCTTTCTAAAAAGACTTTACAACGCCATAGCAATGAAACCGACTATTATTTTAAACCGATTCATACCGAAAAGATAATAGAACTAGCCGAGGTAACTAACTATGGCAAAGAGGTTTTTGACTCTAAGGAGCAATTCTATCTTTGGTTAAATACGCCATCATTTGCAATGGGCGACCTAAAGCCAGCCGAGTTATTGAAAGACTCATATGGCAAAGAAATGGTGATGGCCGAGCTGAATAGAATTGAACACGGAATATTCGTATAATGAAGGTATTTAGGCTATCTAAAAGAAAATACGCCAGTGAGCTCAATGGAAAAGGTGCTGCCAAATTTGGCAATAGATGGAACTCCAAGGGAACGGAGATTATCTATACCGCCGAAAGTCGGGCTTTGGCCATGGCAGAAATTGTCGTGCATTTGCCCTTAGGAAATTTACCTAGCGACTATGTAATGATAGAAATCGAGATACCAGAAGAAGTTAAAATTTCAAAACTTAGCCCAAATGACCTTTCAACCGACTGGAACTCTCACCCACCCATACAAGAAACTCAAAAAATAGGAGATGCTTTTATAGACAATATGGAGTTTTGTGTGTTAAAAGTACCTTCGGCGGTGGTAAAAGGAGATTACAATTACTTAATTAATCCCTATCACAGAGACCTGAAGAAAATCAACATTTTAAGTATAGAAGAGTTTCCATTTGATAAAAGAATATTTAAAGCATAAGGCCCTTTTTAGAAATCTTAAAGCTCCTATTTTACTACTAAAACATCTGTTCCCAATAGTTTATCGTCTAAGTTTGTGTACCATGCTCTTTTGGCTGGAATTCTCATTCCTTTCATGTCAATAAAATCTGAAAGCAGAATATATTCGCCGTCGTTTTTGGCTTCATTATGAAAAAACTGATAGATTTCCATATCTAAGGTTTTAGGGTCAAAGTAGAAATACCATGTGTCTTTACCTACGCTTTTATCATACGTTACCTTAACTACATTGTAGGTTTTCCCTTTAAATTCTTTAGTACTTAAAATCGGGTCTATTTGAGTGCCTTTGTCTTTTAGTTTCATGGGCAAACCGTATAAATACGTATAATAATTACGCATAAAAAGTGCCCTCTCTTTGGTAAGCTTTTGGGCATCTAATTCTGTTTCATCAGAAACAACAACTTTATCCATCAAAAACGTAACCTGCTCCCCTACCACTGAACTTGTAATTTTCTTGCCTTCTTTTATGTTCGAAAGAATAAAAATACCCTTCGAATTATCCATGTAAATATCTGTGACTCTGTCCGACTTATTTGGCGTAGACATAGTAACCACTATATCACCTTTAAATTTCTCCCATTTCGCTTTCGGGTCATGATGTTTTATTACTTTATTGAGAAAATCATTTGCAGAAAGCGTCTGGCCGTTTGAAACTTTTAGATTAAAGACCAAACCTAAAACTAAGAGAATTTTATACTTCATGTTTTATTATTTTTCTCAATTTACGATTTGCGTTCACATAAAAAAATAGATTTCTCCTTTTAGAATAAAAACTAAAAACAAACTGAAACTAGAAAAGCAAATCTAGAAAAAACTCAACACTCTGTAATGCAGCACCTTACGGACATTGATCACCTTTAACTTCTTTTGATTTTTCAGCAAAGGTTTTCTTTTCTGCGGCGAGTGTTTGCCCCAAAACCTTTAGTTCATAACCACCTTCTACCACCATTTTTACATACCCTTTTTTACAGACAGGCCCCCACTGCAAACTGCTCCCACTAGTAAAACCTGTATGAATATATGCAACCTCTTGCCCGGCAATATTTAGGCCTATTCTAGGAAAAGCAACGCCAAACTGTACATCCACCGGCGTTCCTATAAATGCCGCGGAATCAAATTTGCCGTCAGTAAACTTATCGTTCCCTATACTTCCTGAAGTACTGACCGAACTGCCTTTGTACTCAAAACCGCCATCGGCCGAAAGACTGACTGAGCTACTCGCTTGTGCAGACGAATTTACGTCGGGCATGGTCATTTGGGTAACAAACTGAATGCCGATATCGATAGAAACAGGAATAGGAAGCGGCACCAATCCTGCAGGTGTAGGGATAAAACTAATCGGAATTTTAAGTGCCACTCCCGGCAATTTTAAAGAATGAGAACCGCTTTTTGAACCGGCCGCCGATAAGCTCAATTTTACGTTTGCCGTTATACCTTTATTGTCTGATTTAAACTTGGTGAGTTTACCTTCTTCAATATTAATCTGCGTGTTTTGCGTTGGAAGTTTTACCGTTCCTTCTACTGTAAATGCCGCTGTGGCAGAGCCTCCGACCTTTTTTGCCATTTTAAAAGTAAACTTGCAGGCATTTATTTTTCCGTTATCCAGCATTGGCTCTATTGATATCAAGTGATCTACGTTGCCTTCGCTGTAGGTAAATTCTATGGGGCCGCCTCTACGCAAGTTTGCAAATGGTATCTCTTTGTTTCCGTCAATAACGATAGACGAAACCTGATCCCAGTCGGGCGAAACCTCCCAACTAATTTCCCCATTTTTTATTACATCTGTAAGTATTGCATCTTCGGTTTTTATTTTATAATTCCCACCTGTGCTCTCTACCGAAACAACTTTACGCATATATTTACCAGGCACTAAAATGGTTTGGCCTTTGCTTGGTTTTGACTTAAAAGCCGAAGTCTTCATTACATAAACTTGACTTACCGAATCTATAGAAACTACAGGATTAGAAACCGAATTATCTAAAACCACGGCTCCGCTTTGGAATTCTATATTTAAGGCATTATCTGTGGGACCTAAATCTGAGTTTTTCTTACAACTAAAGGTAGAAACCAGACTAAAGGTGAAGAGGAGAATTAAAGTGAGGCGTGTATTTTTCATAGTTTCATTTTTTCTAAAAAAATCATTCTAAAGCCTATATTTAAAGACAGAAATGAATAGAAATGACCTTTTTTTATAACAAAACTATAGGTTTAATAAAAATCAAACTGCCTAATTTAGTTTATGACGAGTCTGAATGTGTGAATAACGGTTTTCATTTATTTAATAGAAATTAATCCAAAAAAAAAGTACTAATCAGGATAAACCCGACTAGCACTTCTTACTTATATATGGGGAAACGAAATCCTTACTTATTATTCTCTTTTTTGTCAAGAATAGCACCTGCTGCCAAACCAACACCTCCACCTACTGCGGTACCTATCAAGGCTCCTTTAACAGGCTTTTTGCCTACTACTGCACCCGTGATGGCTCCAGAAGCCGCACCTATTACAACACCTTTTTTCTTATTAGACCATTTCTTTTTTGCAGGAGCAGCGGGAGTCGTATTGGCTGTAGCCACTGCATTTTCAGAGCCTGAAGCAGACCCGCTGCTCAATTGACCCGACTCTTGGGCAGCCACGGTACTCAAAGAATCTGCAATTCTGATTTCAGCGATGGCGTTTAGTGAGTCTGCCGTTCTTTTAGATAATTCTAACGTTTCTAATCTTTCTTGATTTGACTCTGAACTTGTCTTTGCACAATTCATTAAACCAAAAGTAAATAAAGCGATAATCATTAAATGTTTCATGAGAGTATTTTTTAAAGTGATTTAAAATATTGTTTATTTCCGAACCTCATTTGGTTCTTGGCATAAAAGTATAGCAAGTATATCGAAACAAAAAATGGCTTTAAGGTCATTTTAATTTCATAATATACTCATTATCAATATATTTAACATTCAATTTTCTTAACATCAATGCTTTACATAGGCTTTTTTTAGTAGAAAAAGGCGGATTAAATTTACCTTAAAACGGAAAATTTAAGGTGGATTTAATAGCTTTTAAGGAATTTCTACAAAAATCACACAAATTCAAAGTTGCGAATCAGGCAGGATTGCACATAAAAAAAACCGATTGCGGTTTTGGAAAATACAACATGCAATCGGTATTGAAGAATGACTATAAAACTGAAAACCTCTAAACGAAGGAGTTTTTGTTTTTTACCAAAAGGGTATCCAAGGTCTGAATCACGAAATAAACAAACGTAACTAATAATATGTAAACAAAATTTGCACTTAGACTTTCAAGTAAAAAGACATTCGAAGATTTTTTTAGATAAAAAATGGTCCCGAAAATGACGCCACACATCAGCACAAAAAACAAGGAATGAGTCGCGTACATCCATATTTTGGCTTTCACTTCTTCCTGCTTTTCTATGGTCTCTACCACTTCCTGAGCAAAAAACACATCGATGTCTAATTCTGGCTTAACTGAAAGCTCCTCAAAAATCATTTCGTATATTTTTTGATCTTTGGGGTCAAAAGCTGCATGTTCAAATTCAGCTTGTTCCTTTAATAAATCACTTATATTTTTTTTCTGTTTCATACCCATTCTTCTTTAAAGTTTAATTCCAAATCTTCCTTGAGTAGCTTTCTCGCTCTAAAAATGTAGTTTTTTACGGTGCCTTCCGGCATTTGACAAATATCCCCTATTTCTTTATAGTCAAACTCGTCCAGATGATACAGCACCAAAACCCTTCTGTAATGCTCAGGCAATCGGGCTATCGCATTTTTTAGGTGAAAAGAAATGTCGTTCTTATGCGTATTATCAAACGGATTATCGTCGCTTTTTAGTGTGGTGGCGTGTATTTCGTCTAACCTATCTGCGGTGGTGTATCTGTTTTCTTTTTTGAGATAATTTACGGTTTCGCTATAGGTTATTTTACCAATCCAAGTAGAAAGTTTAGACTCAAATTTAAACTTCGAAATATTCCGATAAACCTTAATAAAAACTTCCTGTGCGATATCTTTTGCTATATCAGGATTGTCGGTTAGCTTGTATACAATATAAAACACCATACGCTCATATTGCTTCACGAGGCTCTTAAAAGCCGCCTGATTGCCTTCCAATACCAACGAAACCACGTGTTTTTCTTCTAACATATTGCATTAGACAATGACCTCCACCAATATGTTGCAAGGTGAGAAATAATTTTTGGAAAAATAAACGGCCCCAATTTACTCCATAAAAATAATACCAACTGCTTTGCAACATTTTTCAAAGTTAGTTTGTCTACTGCCCAAAACATTTAAACCAGAAAACAAAATGATAGATTTAACAACCGTATTAGTAGTAGCATCCATTTTTGGGAGTTTATTATTGTTCACCATGACAATCACTAACTTCTTTTTGAAACGAAAAATGATAGACAGCAAGCAGCTAGATCCAGAGAGCCTTTCGCTAATCTCGAAAAATTTTACAAGTTTCAAATTTGATAACCTCAAATGGGGCCTCATCTTATTATTTGGCGGAATAGGATTTATGCTAATCGCCCATTTGCCACATTTTTTGAGAGAAGACTCAGTACTGCCCATCGGCGTAGAAATGGTGATGGTAGCTTTTGGCTTTTTAACATACTATTTTTTAGTAAAAAACAAGGTGGATTAAAAACAGTATCACCAGAAAACTAAAAGGAAAGGAGCCTAAGTGCCCTTTCCTTTTTTTTTTGTTTTAAAAATTGAATTATCCCAAACGAAACATTTAAACATTGCTCAACTTATTTTCTTCCAAAACTTCAACAGCCATATTGGTTTGGAAACTAAAAACTGCTGTATCTTGTATGTAAAGCAATACTTTTAAAACAAACTCAGAAAAATCGGCATGAAGTCCTTCGAAAAAACACTGGAAGTTAGGTGGTCAGACTGTGACCCAAACAGACACGTAACACACTCAAAATATTACGATTACGGTGCACATTGCAGGGTAAGTTTCTTCATAGAGTCCGGCTTTAATTCAGAAAAAATGGCGGAATTGCAGATTGGGCCAATCCTGTTTAAAGAAGAATGTACGTTCATAAAAGAACTTAAGATACAAGACACCGTGCGTGTAAATATACTAAAAGGAGAGATTTCGGAAGATGGAGGTAGGTGGACGGTACACCACGAAATTTTTAATCAAAATGGCGATAAATGTGCCCACATTACCGCAAAAGGAGCTTGGATGAACTTAGAACTCCGCAAGCTTACCCTACCACCGGCTGAATTAACTGCAGCATTTCAATCATTACCAAGTGGCGAATATTATGAATACAAAAGCAAAAAGTTGGGTTGAGATAAAGCTTTTGAGGATTAATTACTCGAAAAATGATTCTAAATTCATACACAAATTATATAATTGACCCATGAAACCCGAAAGCGAAATTGTTACTAAAATATTTGAAAGCGAAAATTTAACACCTTTTGAAGTAAACCTAGTCTGTGATAGTTTTGAGAAAATAAGCGTCAAAAAAGGAGATATTTTATTACAAGCACATGATCAAGTAAATTTTGAATATTATGTTCAAACTGGATGTTTACGCACCTACTTTATTGACCCTTCGGGCAAAGAGCACACCTTGCAGTTTGCCATAAACGATTGGTGGATAAGCGACTACACGGCATATTTCACAGAAGGCAAAGCGATGATGTTTATCGAATGCATACAAGACGCCACCTTATATAAAGTATCACACACACAAATGGAGCAGCTTTATGCCCAAATACCTAAAGTAGAAACATTTTTTAGAAGGAAAATGGAGCGGGCTTTCGCTAGTTTTCAAAAACGGATATTAGCTACACTTTCACAAACGGCCACTCAGCGTTATATAAGCTTCATTGAAACCTATCCAAACATCGAGCAGATAGTTAAAAACTACCACATCGCTTCCTTTTTGGGGATAACCACTGAAAGCCTCAGCAGAATTAGAAAAGAAATTTCACAATAATCGTTTCTTACCATACATCAATTTTTCCTGATTTTCTTCGCCTTAGTTTTGTGTCATAATTAAAAACAACATTTATTGAAAGTCGCAATTGTAATGGCCATGGCCTTGGGTTTGTTTTCGTTTACAAATCCTCAAGAAAATAGTTACAACACTCAAAAACAAACTAAAATGAAAAAAGTACTTTTTGTATTAACCAGCCACGACGAACTAGGAAACACCGGACATAAAACCGGATTTTGGGTAGAAGAATTTGCCGCTCCTTTTTATTATTTAAAAGACAACGGTATTGAAATCACAATCGCTTCTCCAAAAGGAGGACAGCCCCCGATTGACCCTAAAAGCTCAGCCCCTGAGTCTCAAACACCTGCTACTGTTAGATTTTATGCAGACAATGAAACCCAAGCACAATTGGCAAAAACCTTAAAACTAGCAGATGTAAATCAGGCAGACTATGACGCAGTGTTTTATCCGGGCGGACACGGACCACTTTGGGACCTTGCCGAAGACAAAAACTCAATTGCCCTCATCGAGGCATTTTATGCTCACGGAAAGCCAGTTGGAGCCGTATGTCATGCACCTGCAATCTTTAAACATACCAAAAAAGCAGACGGAACGCCGCTTGTGAAAGGTCAAAAAGTAACAGGATTTACTAACACAGAGGAAGAGGCTGTTCAACTTACCAACGTAGTACCTTTCTTGGTAGAAGATATGCTAAAAGCTAATGGTGGCATTTATTCTAAAAAAGCAGACTGGAACCCGTATGCAGTTGAAAACGAACTGATTATAACGGGACAAAATCCTGCATCGTCTGAACTAGTAGCTGAATTGTTACTAAAAAAATTGAAGTAAGTTTGGATTGAAATTCGATATGGCCTGTTTCGTTTATTTACGAAATGGGCCTTTTTTTTACTATTTTTTAATTCTTAAATTGAATTAAATACTAAAAATAATTCCTAATTATTCTCTTTTACAATGCCAGGCTATTAATTTTGAGGAATAATAGCAGAGTACTCAATTTGGATTTGGGCTCTATTCAAATTATGAAAGAAAAACAGACCCAAATAAATGACACACCACAACAAATCGCTATAAAAGCGACCTATCTCAGCATAGTTGGAAATTTCGCTTTGGCTATCATAAAAGGTATCGCGGGTATTTTGGGTAATTCTTATGCTTTAATTGCAGATTCAATAGAATCTACCACAGATATTTTCTCTTCATTTTTAGTATTATTTGGGTTAAAATACGCTAATAGACCTGCCGATGAAAATCATCCTTACGGCCACGGAAGAGCTGAACCACTTATTACGTTTTTGGTCGTAGGCTTTCTGATAACCTCCGCTACAGTTATAGCCTATGAGAGCATTTTAAATATTCAAACACCCCACGAAATACCCAAACCATGGACACTTCTGGTGCTTGCTCCTCTTATTATTTGGAAAGAAATATCGTATCAATTGGTATCAAAAAAAGCCAAAGAAACTAACAGCAGTGCCCTTAAAGCAGACGCTTGGCACCATAGAAGCGACGCCATTACTTCTATTGCGGCAATTATTGGAATTTCTATTGCGGTTTATTTTGGAAAAGGTTACGAAACCGCCGACGACTGGGCGGCACTATTCGCTTCAGGATTTTTACTTTATAACAGCTATTTGATATTTAGACCGGCTCTCGGCGAAATAATGGATGAACACCTGTATGACGACCTTTTAGAAGAAATCCGAGCAGTCTCAACCACTGTTGAGGGAGTTTTAGACACAGAAAAATGCTACATCAGAAAAGCCGGCATGACCTATCATGTAGACCTGCACGCCATAGTAGACGCCCATATTTCGGTAAAAGAAGGCCACCAAATTTCACATGATTTAAAAGACACCCTCAAACTAAAGTTTCCGCAGTTGGGGCAGGTTTTGATTCATATCGAACCTAATTGATTTTGTTTTTTTCAATTAAAATAAAATACTTTTATTTTAGCCCAAGAAGCTTTTTGCAATAGTAAAATCGTTTAATACCATCCTGCACATCTCTTCAAAAAAAAGGACCTTTCTAGTCATCACTTTAAGGTTTTTTAATTACACTTAATCTTTCCCAAAATTGGAATATTCCAAAAATAAGACATCAATTTTCCTTCGAAAAAAAAGAAATAAAGTCTTGATTTAAAAATATTAATGAATTACTACACCGTTTAATAAGTATTTTATTAACAGAAAGATACATCGGTATAAATTTTGCTGCAAAAGTTAAAAATAGAATCTGTAAAAGTTAAAAAAAACTAAAGATAAACTCAGTCCTGAGAATTTGAAATTTTGAAAACTTTTTAGACCAAAACCCTTTTCCAAAAATGGTAATAACTAAAAATCTAATTCCTGAAAACGAGCAACAAAGACTTCAGGCTTTGCGTGACTACAATATCCTGGATACTTTCCCCGAAGGAAAATTCGATGATATCACAAAGCTTATCTCACAAATTTGCGAAGTGCCAATAGCTTACATTTCGCTCATCGATGCCAATCGTCAATGGTTTAAGTCGCGTGTGGGTTTGAGATTTGAGGAATTACCGAGAGATGTCTCTTTTAGCCAATACACACTTTTAGGCGAAGACATATTTGAGGTTTGTGATACCCATGAAAGTGAGATTTTCAGAGACAACCAATTGGTGTTAAACTCACCTTACATTAGATTTTACGCTGGCATGCCCTTAACTACACCCGAAGGCTACAACATAGGGGCTTTGGTAGTGGTAGACGAAGTGCCAAAAAAACTAACCGATGTACAAAGACTAGCTTTAAACACTTTGGCAAAGCATGTTATTACACATTTGGAATTAAGAAAGAAAAACTCAGAACTACTTGATGAGGTTTATGCCTTGTCTGAAACCGCAATAGAAAACGTAACGAGCGAGCTCAATAGTTATAAAATAGCCCTTGATGAAACTGCAGGCGTAATAATATCTGATAAAAACGGGCTAATTACATTTGTAAACGAAGAAACATGTAGGGCATCAAAATATTCAAGAGAGGAACTTATAGGAAAAGACAGCACCATTTTTGATTCTGGCTTCCACCCAGATGATTTTTTTGCCAATCTATGGGAAACCATCATGCAGGGCAAAATCTGGAAAGGTAAAATTAACAATCAAGCCAAAGACGGCACTTACTATTGGTCAGACACTATCGTGGTGCCTTTTTTAGATAAAAATAATGAGCCTTTAAAGTTCATCTCTATAAAAAGAGATATAACAAAGCAGATATTTGAAGAAAACAGGCTGGATAAGTTTTTTGACTTATCGATAGACTATTTCTGCTTGGCAAATACGAAAGGCTATTTTGAAAAAATAAGTAATGTTTTCTCAAAAGAATTGGGTTTTTCTAATGATGAATTACTTTCAAGACCTTTCTTTGATTTTATACACGAAGAGGACTTAGAAAAAACGCAATTAGAAATTCAGAATCTGGGTTTAGGAATACCGACTATAAATTTTGAAACACGATTTAAATGTAAAGACGGCAGCTATAAACTTCTCAGCTGGCACGCCTCTGCCGATAAAGAATCGGGGATGCTATATGCAACCGCAAGAGACATATCGCTAATGAGAGCCATAGACGAGGAAAACAAAAGGCTTTCGTTAGTGGCTAAAAAAACAGATAACATTGTAATAATCACAGACAAATACCGGAAAGTAGAATGGGTAAATAAGGCCTGTGAAACCAAAACAGGTTATACTTTAGAAGAGTTTATTGGCACAAGCCCGGGCAAATTAGTTCAATACGAAGACACTGACCCACAAACCATTAACAAAATTAGGGAGTGCTTAGAACAAAATATACCATTTAAAGGAGAAATTAAAAATAGAAGTAAAAATGGCACTAAATATTGGCTTGAACTCGGCATTAGCCCAGTTTTTAATGAAGAAGGTGAAGTAAAAAACTTTATTTCTATTGGCTCTGATATAACTGAGAAGAAAGAAAAAATCCTACAGATAAATACTTTGATGGAAACCCAAATTGCGATATTTAATGGGGTAAGCCATGCGGTAATGTTTACAAGTTTAACAGGAAAGATTGTCAGAACAAACAAGGCATGCTTAAACTTATTGGGATACACTGAGGCAGAGATTTTAAATAACATGAATCTCACTGATTTTCATTTACAAGAAGAAATTTATACTCGTGCTAATGAACTAACTAAAGAATTAAATCGAGAAATAACACCCGACTTTATGACTTTGGCTGCAAAAACTTGCGAAAAAGAAGGTGCCGAAGCCAATGAATGGACATACGTTACAAAATCTGGAAAACATATTCCAGTTTGGGTGAGTATCACTTGTATAAAAAACACCAAAGGTGAACCAATTGGATTCTTTAGTGCGGCAGAAGACTATACGCAAAAGAAACAAGCTGAGCTGGATTTGCTAAACGCCAAAAACATGGCTGTTCAGGCAGCTGAAGTAAAAGACAGTTTCTTGGCAAATATGAGTCATGAAATCAGAACCCCTTTGAATGCCATTATTGGTTTTACGGAACTATTGACGCAGCAAGACCTTCCCGATACTATATGTGAGTATGTGGATCATATTCACGTGGCGGGAGACAATTTGCTAAATATCATAAATGACATATTAGATACATCAAAAATAGAATCTGGTCAGTTGGTTATAGAAAGTCAGCCGTTTAGTCTAAAAGTTACCTTAAAACACGTTTATGATCTACTAAAAAATAAAGCAACAAACAAAAACCTCGATTTCAATTTGCTTCTAGACGCCGACATGCCAGAATATGTAATGGGCGACAAAGGCCGACTAAACCAAATAATGATGAATTTGGCTGGAAACTCACTTAAGTTTACAGAGGAAGGAGAAGTTACTATTTCAGTTAAAAAAGTAGAAGAAGCCGAAGAAACAGTTTCACTTAGATTCTCTGTAAAAGATACTGGAATAGGAATACCGGAAGACAAGCAAGTTGCTATTTTTGAAAGATTTAGGCAAGCTGAAGAAAGTACTACTCGCAAATTTGGAGGTACGGGTTTAGGGTTAAATATTGTCAAACAGTTGATAGAGCTCCAAAAAGGGGAAATTCAAGTCAATAGTACATTGGGCAAAGGCTCTGAATTCTTTTTTGTGCTCACGTTTCCAAAAGTCAAGTCAGAAGTAGAGGCAAGGCAAACCGAGAGCTTTAAACCTACGAAACCAAGTAGAAGCTTATCGGTGCTACTTTGTGAAGACAACAGAATGAATCAGCTATTAGCAGCCAAGGTGATTGAAAACTTCGGTTTTGAGTTAGATATCGCAAACAATGGACAAGAAGGCATAGACCTTTTGGTTAAGAAAAAATACGACCTCGTATTAATGGACCTTCAGATGCCAGTAAAAGATGGGTATCAAGCAACCACATTTATACGTCAGGAGCTCAAAATGGACATCCCAATTATTGCAATGACGGCTCACTCTCTAGTAGGTGAACAAACCAAATGTTTTGATCTCGGCATGAATGCTTATGTAGCAAAACCATTTAAACAAAAAGAATTGATTGATAAAATAAAGGAAGTATGTGATCTGACGTAATCAGTTAAAGGCGATTTTCCAGAAACTGGATTTTTTTCTTGAAATCAAATCATATAAATCGAACTTCAGAATGGCCAAAGAATCGAACTCTTTGGTCATTTTTTTTTACCTCAATTAATACCACCAATTCTGTAATCTATAAAAATTATAGACATAAAGGCATTTTAGAGGCATTTATGAAGGCAAATAGTCAATATATAAAGAATTCTTTCAACCAAATATAAATGCATCTGAAATGGCAATTAGAAGAAAAATGGACAAAATGAATGAATGTGTATTTTGAAAGAAGAGTAAGAAAAATGGAGTTTGTGTGTATGCTTTTAGGGTCTCAACAATCATTCCGAGAAATATAAAAATGAATTATTTCTGAATTAAACTTAACAAACGGTAGCATTGGCTTCAATATAGTTTTATCGACAGAATTACTGGTTTTGGCATGGATTTTTCACCTTTTGATACTAAATGATTGTGAATTATAAGACTTTTCAGGAGACAAATCTTTCCCAAGGTGTAATCCCCAAAAAAATATACTAAACAGAAACTAACCAATTACTTAAAGTATCTATGACAAATTTTGTGCGTCCGTTATTTGTACCAAAATACAAAGACAATTTAAATTTCAAACATGTTAGACTGGTAGAAAACAACACCGGAAATACTTATGTAAAAACAGGAAGTCCAGAAAATTTTAAAAAATACAACAACCAAGATGAAATACACGTGTACGATGATTTGATTTTTTCTTTAAATGCTAGAAAAAATGAAATCAAAAACCTAATGGGTCAAAATACTTCTATCACGTATTCTTTCCCTAAAAACGGAATCGTGATACCTTGCTACAACGAACACGATAGACTAGAAACTGAGCAGTTTAAAACATTTATAGAATCCCACCCCGACTACCTGTTATGTTTTGTAAACGATGGTAGCTCAGACGGAACACTAAGTGTACTAAACAAACTAAGAATAGCTTACAAAGAACAAGTAATAGTAGTAGACTGCCTAAAAAACAAAGGCAAAGCCGAAGCTGTAAGAGCGGGTATAAACTACATAAAAAGATATACTAGAATAGAGCATTTCGGCTTTTTAGATGCTGATTTGTCTACGGACTTCGAAGATCTTAAAAATCTGGTTTACACGATAGAAAAATCTGAATTTGGAATCGTGAGCGGCTCTAGAATAGAAAGAATGGGGGCAAATATTCAAAGAAAATCGTCGAGAAGCGTGATTAGCAAAAGCATAAATATGATGATAAACACGATTTTGAAACTAAACTTTCAAGACACGCAGTGTGGAGCCAAAGTAATGACACGCCAAATTATAAACCAGACTTTTGCGAAGCCATTTAAAACCAAATGGTTATTTGATGTAGAGATATTCCAAAGAATGAATGCGAGTTTTGGACTAGAAAGATCTTCGAGTATGATATGTGAGCAACCGCTCAAAAGGTGGATTCACAGAGATGGTTCAAACTTGGGATTCAAAGACTCACTAAAAATATTTAAAGAATTAGTAAAAATAGCGTTTAACAAATAATGCCTTTCGCCTATGACGACAACAATACTTTAACATAAAAACGTAAAAGATAAGCACCATCTATTGCGTAGATAAAAACGGAAAAAGCCTTCGAAAATAATATTCGAAGGCTTTTTGTTTGTTCCGAAATCAAGAGATTTAATTCCAACCTCCCCCCAGTGCCTGGTACACATTTACCCAGGCATTCATTTGAGCTTTTTTAGTTTCTATTAAATCAAACTTAGACTCTAGTGCGTCTCTTTGCGTTAGCAAAACCTCCATATAGTCTGCACGAGCCGAACTAAATAATCGGTTTGAAATATCAATGGATTGCGTAAGAGCATCTACCTGCTGGCTTTTTAAATCAAAACTACTTTTGAGGTTATTGATTTTTGCCATTTGATTTACCACTTCGAGGTAGGCACTCAAAACCGTTCTTTCGTAATCATACACCGCCTGAGTTTGCATAGCGTTGGCATTAAAATAGGTCGCCTTAATTGCGTTTTTATTAATCCATGGTCCCATCATGTCTCCTGCAATATTAGAAAGGATAGACTGCGGCAACTTAGCAAAATACAGTGGATTAAAGGCCTGAAGACCTATACCTGCCGAAAGACCTAATGAAGGATAAAAATTAGCTCTTGCTATCTCTACGTCTATTTTAGCCGCTTGCAGCCTTAGCTCTGCTTGTTTTACATCCGGTCTGTTTTGAATCAATTGAGCCGGCACCCCTACTTTTGCTATTTCGGTCACTATATCGGTTAACCCTGCCTTGTTTCTATCTACAGTTTTTGGAAACCTACCTACCAAGAAGTTAATCCTGTTTTCGGTTTCGATGATGTTCTGCTGAATTTCAAACTGCATACTTCTGGTTTTAAATACCTCTGCCTCGAACCTTTTCACGGCCAACTCCGTGACCCTAGCTGCTTCTTTTTGAAGTCTCACTATTTGAAGAGCATTTGACTGTATCTCCACGTTTTGTTTTACTATCTCAAGCTGATTATCCAAGGCAAGGAGCTCATAATATGAATTGGCGATTTCGGCTATCAGGTGCGTTACCATAAAGTTTTTACCCTCTACAGAACCCAAATAACGAGCCACGGCGGCTTTCCTGCCATTACGTAATTTGTGCCAAATATCTACTTCCCATCTGGCATACGCCCCAAACTGAAAGTCAGGGAGCGGATCTGGCATTTCTCTGCCTGGCTTCATTTCGGTATTAGCCTCCATGGCACCTCTAGACGTATATCTGGCTACTTTGTCAAGACCTGCACCGCCGCCAATATTTACAAAAGGCTTGTATTCCCCTTGCTTGGCCATAATCTCATTTTTAGAGATTTCTATCTCCTGCATTATGATATTTAACTCCTGATTATTTATCAAAGCAGTATCTATCAGTGCACTCAAATACGGATCTTTAAAGTAATTTTGCCACTTCAAAGCCGCTGAATTAGTGGTATCTTTTGATGCATTAAAACTGCTCGGAATATACTTATTTGCATCTTTGCTAACTATCTCGGGTGCTTTACATGCGTTAAACACCAAGGTACTAAAGCTAAAGAATATTATTATTTTTGATATTTTCATTTCTCTTAAATTTTAGTCTTCTTTATCTGTTAAACCCAACAATTTTTTCAGTTTAGCATTGGCATTCTTGATGTCTTCAAGAACCGAACTACGTTCTTCTGAATCTCTCACAAATTTCTCAGACAATGACTCCTCGTCCTCATCTTTAATCAAGTGTTTACCATCAGCAAGTGTACCAAAAATATAGTACAAACCAGGAATGATAACCACACCGATGAGCGTTCCGAACAACATACCACCCATTGCAGATCCACCAATAGTACGATTACCAATAGCACCTGCCCCATGTGCCATTACCAAAGGTATAAGTCCCGCCACAAAAGCAAACGAAGTCATCAAAATTGGTCTAAACCTCACCTTAGCACCTTCTATCGCTGCCTCAAAAACGGTGAAACCTTGCTGGCGTTTTTGAACGGCAAATTCCACAATCAACACGGCGTTTTTACCGAGGAGACCCACAAGCATGATTAATCCTACTTGAGCATACACGTCATTGGCCAAGCCCATGAGCTTAAGCAAAAGGAATGAACCAAATATTCCGACCGGAAGCGAAAATATAACCGCAAGTGGCAATAAGAAACTCTCGTACTGAGCTGCTAAAACCAAATAAACGAAAATCAAAACAACCAAGAAAACGTAAATAGACTCATTTCCTCTAATTGATTCATCATACGAAAGTCCCTCCCAGGCAATATCATAGCCTTTTGGCAGCGTTTCTTTGGCTACTGTTTTTATAGCTGCAATGGCATCTCCTGTGGTATAACCTTTGGCAGGCAAACCTTGAATAGAGGCCGAGTTATACATGTTATATCTCGTAATCTCGTTTGGACCTTGTTTCTTTATTATTTTCATAAATGAAGAATAGGGCACCATTTCACCGTGGTCATTTTTTACAAAAAGATTCAAAACATCAGTAGGTAGCCTCCTAAATTCGGGTGCAGCCTGCACATACACTTTAAAGAACCTTCCGAACCTAATGAAACCCTGCTCGTAGGTGCTACCAATCAAAATATTGAGATTTTCCATGGCTTTACCGATAGAAACGCCTTTTTGCATAGCCGCCTGATTGTCTATCTCAAGTTCGTATTGCGGATAGTTTGCTGCAAAAAATGTAAACAGCCCCGAAAGCTCTTTTCTTTTGCCCAATTCCGCCATAAAGGCTTTGTTTATCTTATCAAACTCTTGGTAGTCAGTAGAAGTAGTTTTATCCAAAAGACGCATAGAGAAACCGCCCGAAGAACCAAAGCCCGGTACGGCTGGCGGCTCAAAATACTCGATAATGGCACCCAAATCTTTTGATTTTTCTTCTAATTCTTCTATCACCTCATGAACGGTATGCTCTCTGTCTTCCCAAGGTTTAAGGTTAATCAAACACGTTCCTGCATTTGAACCTCTACCTTCGGTCATGATTTCGTAACCCGCAAGTGACGAAACTGACTCTACACCCTCTACGTCCTCACATATTTTCTGTAATTCTCTTGAAACCTGATTGGTCCGCTCCAAAGTAGCTCCCGGAGGAGTTTGAATAATGGCATAAATAGTACCCTGGTCTTCGCCCGGAATAAAACCAGAAGGAAGTATTTTATTGACAAACACAATACCCAATCCAAACACAAACAAAATCACGAACGTGAGCAATCGTTTGTTTACAATAAGCCTTAAAATACTTACATAACGACCCGTAAGTTTATCAAAACCTTGATTAAACTTATCAATGGCCCAGTCTATTGGTGATTTTTTCTTGGGTTTACCGTGATTATTTTTCAAAATCATGCCACACAAAACCGGTGTTAACGTTAATGCTACTACCGCTGAAAGTATAATAGCACTGGCCATGGTGATAGAGAACTGGCGGTAGAATGTACCGACTGGCCCAGACATAAACGCAATAGGTAAAAACACCGAAACCATAACCAAGGTGATGGCTATAATGGCACCGCTGATTTCACCCATTACTTTCTTGACAGCGTTATACGGAGAAAGGTGTTCTTCTTCCATCTTGGCATGGACGGCCTCCACCACCACGATGGCGTCATCGACCACGATACCGATAGCCAAAACCAATGCAAAGAGTGTGATAAGGTTAATGGACAAGCCAAAAAGCTGCATCACAAAAAACGCCCCGATGAGCGAAACCGGAACCGCAATAATGGGAATAATAGTAGATCGCCAGTCTCCCAAAAAGAGGAACACCACCAAGGCCACCAGAATAAATGCATCTCTAAGTGTATGCGTAACCTGCTCTACCGAAGCATCTAAAAACTTAGAAACGTCATACGAAATCTTGTAGTCAACTCCTGGAGGGAAATTAACCTTCATTTCTTCCAGTTTGCTTTTTACATCTGCTATTACCTCGGTGGCATTACTACCGAAGTTTTGTTTTAAGACAATTGCCGCAGACGGATGCCCATCAAGATTGGAATATATATCAAAAAACTCACTACCCAATTCTACTTTCCCTATGTCTTTTAGTTTAATGCTCTCTCCATTAGGATTGGCTCTGATAATCACATCTTCGTATTCTTCTGGCTTACTAAATCTACCTTTGTAGGTCAATACATACTCCAATGACTGAGCCTGAATACCCGAACTTTGACCCAACCTGCCCGGGCGGCCGATGATACTCTGCTCTGCCAACGATGCCATAACCTCCTCAGCAGAAATACTATACGCTCGCATGCGGTCTGGGTTTAACCAGACACGCATGGCGTATTGCCTACTCCCCAAAATCTGTGTTCTTGCTACTCCGTGTATCCTGTTAATTTCAGGAATCATATTTATACTGGCATAGTTATACAAAAACTTCTCATCTAAGTTTTTGTCTTTACTGTAGAGGTTCACATACATCAACATACTCGGCTGTATGGGCGTTATTACCACCCCTTCTCTCTGAACCAAATCAGGCAAAAGTGGCATAACTTGATCCACTCTGGTTTTTACCCGTATTACTGCCTGATTGGGGTCTGTGCCGGGTTCAAAAATTATACGCAACGTGGCCTCACCCGCACTGGTGGCATCTGTGGCCATATATCTCACATCTTGAACACCGTTGATGGCATTCTCTAGGGTAATCAAAGTCGACTTAACTAAAACGTCTGCACTAGCACCCGGATACGCAATAAAAATATTGACGGTAGTGGGGGCAATTTCGGGAAACTGGGCGGTGGGCAATTGTTTTATTGCCAAGGATCCGGTGAATATTATGATTACAGAAATCACAATGGCCAACACCGGCCTGTGTATTATATTACTAAACATATTTTTATTTTTTTAGGGATTAACTCATTCAGCATAAAGACTTAAATTCGAAATCACTTTTGCAGGCTCTTCGAAATCAAACTTGATTTTTTGATTTTCTTTTACTTTACGTAATCCCTCTAACAAAATCTTATCTCCAATTTGTAACCCACTTGATACCGCATATAAATGTGGCATTTCGGCTGCTATTGTGATATTTCTAGAATGAAGCACATTGTTTTTATCTAAAACATATACATATATTTTATCCAAAACCTCAAATGTAGATTTCTGAGGAATCAGCATGGCATTTTTTAGCGGAATAGTAACTTGAATATTTCCTGTTTCGCCATGTCTTAGCAGTCCTTTTGGATTAGGAAAAGTAGCTCTAAAGGCTATGTTACCCGTTTCGTTGTTAAAATCCGCCTCGATGGTCTTCACGACACCTGGGTATTCGAAAATCTCATTGTTAGCCATTAACAAATTCACCTTTAACATGTTATCGTTTGCTGCGTGTTGTTTTAAGTTCAAATATTCAGCCTCAGGAACATTAAAGTACACCCACATTTGGTTATTGTCAGATAGCGTAGTCAGCAAGTCGCCTTCGTCTACCAAACTACCGAGCCTTACTTGAAAATGGTCCATGATGCCACTGAAAGGGGCTCTAATTTCGGTGAATCCCAAATGAACTTGTGCCAAAGATTGCTCTGCTTTGGCTTTATCAAATTTTGCTTTTGCTAATGCCAATTCGTTTTTTGAAACGATATTAGTTGAAGCCAAAGACTTTGTGTTTTCATATTCTATTTCAGCATAATTTGCCTCAGCTACTGCTTTTTGCAGCTCCGCTTTGTATAGGGCAGGCATAATCTGAAACATCAGTTGGCCCTTTTTAACAAATTGACCTTCGTCCACGTAAATGTTTTGTAAGTAACCTTTTTCTAAAGCCCTAAGCTCAATGTGCTGTATGGAATGAATCTGACTCACATACGATTTGGTGACGGTCGTGTCTCTAAGAATTGGACTTGTTACCAAAAACGTCTCTTCTTCTTTAGCTTTTTCTTTTTCTGAATGGCAGGCTGTCGCAAACAATAGAGCAGACATGCTCATGGCCATGAGTACTTTGTTCATAATAAAATGATTTTTTATAAAAATTAGAAATATAGAGGTAGGCCGAAACGCAACGTTTTCCTTTAGGTTTTTAGAACCTAAATAGATTAAACGAGCATCGACAAAAAGGACTTTCAGACTTTGATAAAAGTCAGGTTAGAAACAATCAAATTCTATACACTTCGTGGAGTATATAGCTTTTGGTTTTTGAAAAAAAATGGGTATTTATTTGAGGAGCAGGCCCACTCAAATGATATAAATGAACTACTAAAGCCGAAAATACAAAGATAGAACCTTGGGCAGGATACTCTTTTTGTAAATTAAAATTCGTTGTAGTTTCTCTTTCTTCTTCCTCGGTTTCTTCCACATCCAAGACAAAAACACTTTGGGTGAGTTCGTAATGTGCAAGTGATAAACTGTGAAAGTGGTTATGAACAAGATTTTGAGAAGTAGTCTCAGTTTGCGGTGCTGTGTTCTCAATCTGAAAACCACTAATTCCATCCGTAGCCTTGTGAGCTTGTACTTGCGAAAGCACACCCAAAAGGCAGAGCAGAATGAAAAATTGGTTTTTTATTGATTTCAGCATAAGGTCCGAAAGTAAAAGAGAGTATTTTAAACAGACAAAAGATAAATTAGATAAATCAAATAAAAGTTCGGATTACTTTTAAAACCAAAATAAATTCTTGAAATATTACCAATGAATTTTTCAAAAAATGATTTTTATCATAATTCAACGCCTTGCTATTCCCCAAAAATTTGAGATTCAATTTCACATTATTATTCAATTATTTATTTAAATTGTAATTACTGTCAAACGGGTAAAAAAATAGAAAATAAATCTTTACATCGCCCTGCACTGTTTGAGCACTGTTAAAATTCTTTTGGGAGGTATATTTTATTAGAACATTGACAACAAGAATTTTAATTGTGCGAGTTTGCAGGGTGCAGTTTTTTTTGCTCCGTTTTTTTTCGAAAAAAAATGGAGGCCCCGCTGGCAGGCGACCCAGTAAATGAAAGGGGGGTGTTTTTCAAAATGTTTAAAAAAATGGCTTCAATGATAAGTTTAAGCTATGTTTTCTTTAAAAATAAAAGTTAAACGTTTGACAGTAAATTGTAATTACTCAACTATATTTTTGCAACATTTTTATTGTAAAAAAAATACCTCCGAAAAAGATAATTTAGCTTTGGCATCCAAACATTAGTAAATTTGACTTATTAACATATTCTTGGCTTCGGCCAACAAGCAAACATGAGCTATAACATTCTTTTACTTGAAGACGACGCCATTCTTTCAAAAGAAATAAGCACGTTTCTAACAAACAATGCTTACAACTGTGACTGTGTGTACGATGGCTCTTTGGTAAAAAGTCAGTTTAAACTGAAAGAATATGACCTCGTAATATTAGACATTAATGTACCGGGGCAAAACGGCACAGAAGTATGCAAAGAACTGAGAGAGAATGACACCAAAATTCCTATTTTGATGCTTACCGCCTTTGGCGAAGTTGAAGATAAAGTATTGGCTTTCAATGCCGGAGCAGACGACTACTTGGTAAAACCGTTTCACTTCGAAGAGCTTTTAGTGAGAATAAAATCGCTTTTTAGAAGAAAAGAAGTACCTCAAGCCAAAACCAATATTATAAAAATAGATGACCTCCAGATAGATAACGACGAGATGAAGGTCAGCAGAAATAACATTGAGATAAGCCTAAGTCCGAAGGAATTTAAACTGCTAAACATCCTCGCCAAAGCTAACGGCAGGGTGCTATCTAAAAGCCAGATTGCTGACGAACTTTGGGACTACCACATAGAAACCAACCAAAACACAATAGAGGTTTATATTAATTTTTTAAGAAAAAAAATAGAGAAAGATTTTGGTAAAAAGCTCATTCACACCAAAATAGGTTACGGATATTATTTAAAATTAGAAGATTAAAAACATGTCTTTAAGAAATAAGATCTCGTTAATAATTTCATTACTGTTTACCATTATTTTTGGTATCTCTGCTTCTGTTATTTACTTCTTATTTGACGATTTTCGTACCGAAGAATTTGAAAGTAGGCTTAATGAAAAAGCGATGTCTTCTATCAAACTTTTGGTAGAAGTAGAGCAGATTGACCGCCAGCTTCTGAAAATAATCGACCAAAATGATATCAACAAACTTTACGAAGAGAAAACCCTCATTTTTGACCAAGACTACAACTTAATTTACAGCTCACTAGACGACACTGAAGTAAAATGGACCTTGGATGATCTGAAATTTTTAAAGAAAAATAAATCGTTTTTTAAGAGAGACAAAGAGCAAGAAATCTATGGTGTGTTTTATGATACTAATAACAAAGATTTTTATGCGTTGGTGTCTGCCAAAGACAATTACGGCAAACGAAAACTAGAATACTTACTCGTAATACTAATTATAACCTACATCATATTCACTATAGTTTGTTGGGTTATTACCTACTTTTTAGTGGCCCGACTTTTAACTCCTATTCACGTTTTTTTAAATAAAATAAAAGGAATAAACGAAAATAACCTCGACACCAGAATAGCCGTAAAAGACCAAAAAGACGAAATAGATTTGCTGGCTAACGAGTTTAATCAAATGTTGGAACGAATTGATGTTTCTTACAAAAAACAAAAGGAATTTACCGCAAATGCCTCGCATGAGTTTAGAACGCCCATTGCCCGGATATCTGTACAGTTAGAAAATAAAATAATAGCCGCAAAACTAGAAGGAACTACAACCAAGTTTTATGAATCGCTGCTTGAGGAAATAAACCAACTTTCGGAGCTGATCAGTTCATTGCTTTTGCTTTCGAAACTGGATTTAGAAACCAACAAATACCTAGAAGAATGCCGTGTAGATGAGCTAATTTTTGAGGCTTTAGAAAACATAAATAAGATTTACCCAGACTTTAAACTTGACCTTGATATCTTAAATGTGGAGACTTTAGACGTCAGAGGAAACAAATCTTTGCTCATAATAGCATTTAATAATTTATTTAAAAACGCCTATTTATACTCCGAAAATAAGCAAGCGAGTGTCAAAATAGAATCAAACGAAAAGGAACTTAAAGTTTGGATTTCTAACAATGGCCCTTCGCTATCTGACGAGGAACAAAGCACACTCTTCCAGCCATTTATGCGGGGACAAAACGCAAAATCAAAATCGGGCCTGGGTATAGGCTTGCGTATCGTACAGCGGATTCTTATTCAGCACAATGCCAGTATTTTCTATTTTTCAAATACCCAGACATCAAACAATTTCCTCTTAACTTTTGAGCTTTAAGGTGTTTTTAAGTCCATATTTAAGCCGCCTTAAAGATTCACAAACGCATTTTTGCACGCTGAAAAAACATTTCAAAAGTGCAAATGAAAAAAAACATCGTTCTATTTTTAATTTTATCCACCTCTTTAAGTTTCGCACAAAAAACGCTTACCCTAAAAGAAGCTGAAGAGGAACTACAAAAAAACAACCTGCTGCTTTTAGCAGAACAATACAACATCCCGATAGCTGAAGCAGCCGTAATCCAAGCCAAAATATGGGAATTACCCTATGTGTCTGGTGAGTTTAATGCCATAAACCCGCAAAACAAAAGCGTGCTTAGCGTAGGAGGAAAAGGTCAGAAAGGCCTTGCCGTACAGCAACTCATATATTTAGGAGGAAAAAAGAAAAACGAGGTTGCTTTTGCCAAGTCTAACATCGGAATAGCCCAACTTCAGTTTGAGCAGCTTATCAGAAATCTTAAGTATGAGTTAGCCCAAACTTTTTATGAAGTTTACTACGACAACCAAAAAATAACGGCCATAGAAAACCAACTAGCCAAGCTCGAGACCCTTTATGGTTATTATGAAAAACAGGTGAGTAATGGAAACATTCCCCTTAAAGAAGTGGTGCGACTCCAAAGTTTGATTCTTGACCTTAAAAATGAGAAAAATGCCCTCTTAACAAGCACCATAGAGGCTCAGCAAACACTGGCTTTGCTCACCGGTGTAACCGAAACCATAGTACCCTCGGTAAATGAAATCCAGCTGGTTTCGAAATTCCAAAACACGGAAGTATCTAAAGACAGCATACTGGCTTACGCCCTACAAAACAACCTCGATTACCTAACCGCCAAGAAAATTTCGGAGAGTCAGGAATTGCTTTTGCAATGGCAAAGATCACTCAATACGCCTGATCTAACCGCAGGCTTAGCTTATGACCAGCGTGGTGGAGCTTTCCAAAATCAAATAAACCTCACGTTTGGCATGCCGATACCGCTTTGGAACAAAAACAAAGGAAATATTAAAATAGTGGAAACACAGGTGAAGCAAACTCAGGCAAATATCGAATACAAGAAATTTGAACTTGAAACCAAAGTAGACGCATACTGGAAGCTGTATGTAATGAACCAAAACCAGCTCAATAGTATACAGCAGTCTACCACAAAAAACCTCGAGGCGGTATATGATGGTGTGGTTTCTAATTTTCAAAAAAGAAACATTTCTATGCTTGAGTTTACCGACTTTATGGAAAGTTACAACCAAACTACTTTGCAGATAAACGAAATAAAAAAAGGCTGGATTTTGGCCAGCATCAGTTTGAACTATATCACTAACAAAGAAATATTTTAAGAAAATGAGAATCTATATAATTATCGGTCTTTTATACCTTACCGCTGCCTGTAAAACAGAAAAAAAGGAAGAAACAGTACAGGAGACTTTTGTATTGAGCGACAAAATGTTGGCCTCAACCAAAACTGACTTAGCCAAAGAATTGCCTCTTAAAAACGAGCTTAATTTTTATGGGAAAATAACGGCAGACAACAACAAAATGATCGAGATATTTCCGATTGTAGGAGGAAACGTAACCAAAGTATATGTGGAATTGGGCGATTACGTAAAAAAAGGACAGCTGCTAGCAACCATCAGAAGTACCGAAGTGGCGGGTTTTGAGAAAGATCTAGACGATGCCAAAAACGACTTATTGGTAGCAAAAAATAGTCTAAAAGTAGCACAAGAACTTTACGAAGGCAAACTAAGCCCTGAGAGAGATGTGGTGGAAGCTAAGAGCCATTTTGACAAGGCACAGTCACAGCTGCACAGAATTCAGGAAACGTATAAAATTTATAACATCAAAGGCGGAGCCACTTTTGAGGTTCGTTCGCCGCTGAGTGGTTTTATAATCCAAAAAAACATAAATGCTGACATGCTACTTAGAAGCGACAAGTCAGACAACATCTTCGATATAGCCGAAATAGATGACGTATGGGCCATAGCAAACGTAAACGAGAGCGACATAAACCAAGTAAAATTGGGTATTGACGCTGCCGTGAGCACATTGAGTTATCCTGACAAAAAGTTTTATGGCCGAGTAGACAAAATCTTTAACATCATCGACCCTGAAACCAAGGCCATGAAAGTTAGAATTAAGCTTTCTAACAAAGATTTTTTACTAAAACCAGAAATGAGAGCCACCATAAAACTCTCATATAACGAAAACACGTCGATGATATCGGTGCCTTCGCAGGCCGTAATTTTTGATAAAAGCAAAAGCTACGTGATGATATTTAAAGACCGCAACAACATAGAAACCAGACAGGTGGAAGTGTTTAGACAAGTAGGCGATGTGACGTATATAACTTCTGGCCTTGCCATTGGCGAAAAGGTAATCACCGAAAATCAATTGCTAATTTACGACGCCCTAAACGATTGATTAAAAGATGAATAAGTTCATAAAAAACATAATTGCTTTTTCTTTAAAGAATAAGCCTTTCACCTTCTTTTGGGTAGGTGCATTGGTGATATCAGGTGTGGTGGCATTTAAAAATATGCCAATCGAAGCCTTTCCTGATGTAACCAACACACAGATAATAATTGTAACCGAATGGAACGGCCGAAGTGCCGAAGAAATTGAGCGTTTCGTGACTACTCCGGTAGAAATAGCCATGAACTCGGTTCAGAAAAAAACGAGCGTAAGGAGCATCACCATGTTTGGTCTTTCGGTCATTAAAATCATTTTCGACGATGGCGTTGAAGACTTTTTTGCGAGACAACAGGTAAACAATCAGCTCGCCACCATATCGCTCCCTGATGGCGTAAGTCCGGATGTGCAACCCCCATACGGACCTACGGGTGAGGTGTTTAGATATACCCTAAAAAGCCCAAAAAGAGATTCAAAGGAATTGCTCACAATACAAAACTGGGTGATTGACCGCCAACTGAGAGCAGTGCCAGGTGTGGCTGACTTGGTGGCTTTTGGTGGACAAGAAAAAACCTATGAAGTAAGCGTAGATCCTAACCGACTAGCCAAATATGACATTACGCCGCTGCAAGTTTATGAGGCCGTAAGTCAGAGCAATATCAACGTAGGCGGTGACGTAATTGAGAAAAACGGACAAGCTTATGTAGTCCGTGGTGTGGGTCTTTTGGGCAGCCAAGCCGACATAGAAAACATAATAGTAGACGAAGCAGGCGGAAACCCAATATTGGTCAAAAACCTCGCCGACGTCTTTGAAAGCTCAATGCCTCGTGTGGGTCAAGTGGGCCTAAACGACAACGACGACGTGGTGGAAGGCATAGTGGTGATGCGAAAAGGCGAAAACCCGAAGGAAGTATTAGGCAGAATAAAAGAAAAAATAGCGGACCTAAACGAACACGTATTGCCAAAAGACGTAGAAATGGTTACGTTTTATGATCGTGACAACCTCATGAACTTTACGACCACCACTGTTATGCATAATATGCTAGAGGGTATCTTGTTTGTGACGGTTATCGTTTTTTTGTTTATGGCAGACTGGCGAACCACCGTTACGGTGTCCATCATTATTCCATTATCTTTGCTTTTTGCATTTTTGTGTTTAAAACTAAAAGGCATGAGTGCCAATTTGCTATCGTTGGGGGCGGTTGACTTCGGCATCATCATAGACGGTGCCGTAGTTATGGTGGAAGGGATATTTGTGACCCTAGACCACATAGCTCACAAAAGAGGTATGGAAAAATATAACAAACTGGCCATAGCCGGGGTAATAAAAAAGACTGGAACGGAGCTCGGGAAAGCTATATTCTTTTCAAAATTGATTATTATAACGGCCCTTTTGCCCATTTTTGCTTTTCAAAAAGTAGAAGGAAAGATGTTCTCTCCCCTAGCCTACACTTTGGGTTTTGCATTGTTGGGAGCTCTTATTTTCACTTTGACTTTGGTTCCTGTTCTTTGCCATATTTTCTTAAATAAAAATGTACGCGAAAAGAACAATCCGTTTGTAAACTTTTGGAACAGACTCGTAGAAAAAGGATTCACTTGGACTTTCAAACACAAACGTAAAACCTTGGCCGTTACCCTCGTAATTATCTCACTGGCAATATTTTCAGCAAAGTTTTTGGGTACCGAATTTTTACCTCAACTAAACGAAGGTGCCCTTTGGGTAGAAGCTAAGTTTCCTATGAGCCAAAGTTTGCCTGAGACCGTTAAGAAAACGGCAATTTTGAGAAAAGAACTTCAAAAATTTGAGGAAGTAAACGGCGTACTTAGCCAAGTAGGCCGAAGCAACGACGGTACCGACCCAAGTGGTTTTTATTACGTACAAATGCAGGTAAATCTCAAACACCAAGAAGAATGGAAGCGTAAAATAAGCATGGACGACCTCGTGAGAGAAATGGACGATTCCCTGTCGAAATACCAAGGGATTGGCTTTAACTATTCGCAGCCCATCATAGACAACGTAGCCGAAAGTGTGGCCGGAATAAATGCCTCAAATGCGGTGAAAATTTATGGCGACGACCTCGAAGAGCTTGATAAAATAGCCAACAAGGTTATCAAACAAATAGAACACGTAGACGGCATCAAAGACGTAGGTATACTTAGAAACGTGGGCCAGCCCGAAGTGAGCGTAGTGCTAGACAGAGAAAAAATGGCGGCATTTGGAATAAAAGTGGCCGACGCCCAAGCGGTGTTAGAAATGGCATTCGGAGGAAAAACTGCAACCCAAAAATATGAAGGTGAGAAAAAATTTGATATCCGAGTAAGGTACCAAAAACAATACCGAGAAGACGAGCAAGACATAGGAAACCTAAAGGTGCCAACCATAGACGGCAACAAGTTTCCACTTAAAGAGATTGCGACCATCAAAAAACTAACGGGTCCGGCATTCATTTACCGCGACAACACCAAAAGATTCATTGGCGTTAAGTTTTCGGTGCGTGACCGTGACCTTGGAAGTACAATAGCCGAGGCTCAAAAAAACGTAGCTAAAAACATAGATTTGCCACAAGGCTACAGCGTAGGTTGGACCGGAGAATTTGAAAATCAGGTGCGTGCCACAGGTACTTTAGGGCAGATGGTACCGATTAGTTTAGCGGGAATATTCGTTTTACTTTTCATAATGTTTGGCAATGTAAAAGACTCACTACTAGTACTTACCAACGTGCCTTTCGCTATCATAGGAGGTATCGCGGCTTTACACATCACAGGTACTAACTTTGGTATTTCTGGCGGAGTCGGGTTTATCGCTCTATTTGGTATTTGTATTCAAAATGGCGTTTTACTGATTTCAGAATTTCATACTAATATTAAGCAAAAACTTACACTAGACACGGCAATTTTAGAAGCTGTAAAAGTAAGAACACGCCCAGTAGTAATGACCGCATTAATGGCCTCAATCGGGCTATTGCCAGCAGCTATTAGTACGGGCATAGGCTCAGAGTCACAGAAACCACTTGCGATAGTAATCATTGGCGGCCTAATAACAGCCACCATACTTACGTTATTGGTGTTTCCTATCATCTTCTGGATTTTCTACAGGTCAAAATTCAGAGCGATAGAATAAAAACTTATCTATTCAGCTAGGATAGTAAGGGGTTATAATAAGTCTAAAAACCAACTTGAGGATGCTTGAGTTGGTTTTTTTAAAAAAAAAACGATACATTACTTTCAAAACAGTAATGTATCGTAGAATTTATTTCAAACCAAATTTCTATTTACTTCAATCGCAATCTAATTTCAGATAAAGTTTGATCTAAAAGTAATTTTCCATCTCTAAAAACCTCTTTGAGTTCGCCTTGTTCCTCTTCATTCCAAGTAACTTGATCGGTTAGAACATATGTTTCATTTGCTAAATCTATCCTCATAAGACCTTTTGCTGATTTTTTAGTTCCATCATCTGTTATAGGGTCTTTGAAGATTTCCCTACCTTCCCCATTTACTTCACCATAGGTGGCTTTCATTGCGAATCCAAAAGTATCTCTAGTATTATACTGATATGTATATGAACCTATACCTAAAACTACATTTGTGGATGAAAATCCTTTTAGTTTAAGTCGTTCACAAATTTGAGTTGCTCTATCAACTGTAATACTATCTCCATAAATTGCTCCTATATGAGAATCCAACTCTTTGAATCCTTTAGAGTTAACTGAACCACCAAAAGTTTCCCAGAGTAATTCGATTACCCCCTTCCTTTCATTTTCATTAATACCATTTGGATTGCCACAAATAATATCAACCGGGTCGCCACTGTCAGGTCTAATCACCACTTTGCCATTTCTATTCAATATTTCATTTTTCAATTCTGGCATGTAAACAGTTAGAACCTTCCATAAGTCCCAAGTGTCAGATACGATAGAGACTATTCCTTTCGGATATACTTCACAAATCAACCTTCTGAAAGTTCCAATTTCATCCTCAATTGTTCCCATACACATTACACTATGCTCAGTTGCGGAAACTGAACCTCCAATTAATTCATTGTTTGAATTAGCATTATAATAATGCTCTAAAAAACTAATAGCGGGAATAGTATCTGTACCGCTAAAGCTCAATAAGTGACCACAAGCTGAAATTAAACTAGCCTCAATACCAGCCATACCTCTCATTGAAAAATCATGACCTTGCCAATCTACAAACTCAGGAACTGATGAGGTTTCATTTGCAAATTTATCTAACACTTTTCTATATTGTTTTGCAATAGTTGCAGAAGTGCAAGGCATCCAAACTACAGCAGAAACCAAAGTTTCGAAATAATTTGTTAACCAAAAAAACTCCGGCAAGGTATTGTACATCGTAAACATTGGTATCCTAATTGGTACACACGCCCCTTCTGGTAATGCTTTTATCACCATTGGTATATACCCTAAGTCATGAAGATCTTCAATATGTTTTGTACCAACTTGATTCTCCCCTAAGTAATTATTGATTAATCGACTATATTCTGCAACAACTTTTTCCTTGGGCTGATTAAAAAAATGAGTTTCAAAATCTTCTAAAATGTACTTTTTAATAAAATATTGTAATCCAAAAAAAACAACTTTTTCCACACCTTCTATACGACTCTTTCTTGGAGTCCAATTTGAATAAACTAAGGTGGTTCCATCTGGATATTGTCTTCTATGGTCTACTTTGTAGCCATCTGTGAGTAGTAGTGGGTTCATTTCTTACTTATTTATAATTTTAATTTTTTGTCGGTACAAATAAAAATTCTCATCGTCAAAACACACAAATATTAGTTTGTCTATTTTTTCCTTGTCTATAAAACCTTTAATGGTTTGAATCACTATTTCCACAGCAATTTCTTTAGGAAAATGATAGACCCCTGTGCTTATATTTGGAAAGGCAATTGTTCTAATATTGTTTTTAATCGCAAGGTTCAAGCAACTCAAATAGCATTCCGCCAATAATTTCCGATTTTCTACACTTTCGCCATTCCAATATGGACCGACGGTATGAATAACAAATTTAGAAGGTAAATTTCCAGCAGGAGTAATCACCGCTTTTCCAATACTACAACCTCCTTGTTTATTCCTAATTTGTATACATTCTTCTAAAATTTGACTTCCCCCTTTTCTATGAATTGCTCCATCAACACCACCTCCACCTAATAGTGAAGAGTTTGCCGCATTTACTATAGCATCCACTTTTAAATCCGTAATATCACCTTTTATAACCTCTACTAACATAGTATTATAATGATAATTCATCTCTTACTTCCATAAGTGCGAAACCTAGTAAGTTAAGCCCCAACCATTTTTCCGGTTTGTTTATTTCAGTATGGCTTACAGCCATACCTATTCCCCATAATGGATCATACGGACTTGCTTCTACAAGTACTTTGTTTTCAGTATTTAATAAAAACATTTTAAGCTCTTGGTTTTGGCTAAATTTATGAAGGTTTCCTTCTTTAACTATCTGAAACCTATTTTTCATCCATATTTTATCAATATAACCTTTAACTTCCCTTCCTGCCTTTTTAGCATCCGAAGCTGTCTCTGAATTTAAAACTTTCTGTAGTGTTTCGTCGTCTTTAAAAAGTTCAGCTTTTTTGGCCATCATCCAATGTTCAGCAGTTTTATACTCTTTTTCTTCTACTACAAAAGCACCCTCCCACCACTGACTGAAGCAAGATTTAGAAACTTTTCCACTTTTTGAAGGAGTATGTCCCCAAAAGAAAAGAAATTCATTATTTTCTTTAAGTTTATTTACTGAATATTTCATTAGATAGCTTTATTTGAGTAAGAAATTCACCTTCAAGTGTTTTGAATGAATCAGTTGTAAAAACTCGTTCAAAACACGTTAAACTATCAAAGCCTTTACTGAAAATACCGTGGCTAATCGCTAAAAAAAGTTTACCTGCATTTTTATTTTTAAGCTCCTCAGCTAAACCGATAAATGTTCCTCCCCCATCGCAGATGTCATCTACAATTAAACAGTCTTTATTTTGTAAACCTTCTGAATAGACTTTAAAACCAGATAGTTTTCCTGTTTTAACATTTCGACTTTTGCTACATTCTACCACATCTATCCCACCTAAAAATTCCGAAACTTTATAGATTTTTTTAAGTGCACCACCATCTGGAGAAATAAGTAAAACTTCTGTTCCTGTTACTTGAATTACTTTTTCTATAAATTTGTGGTTTGTTATTACTTCGCAATTGTTAAGAACTGCTGCTGTAACTTCAGAATGAGCATCGAAAACATACACTTTCCTAAACTTGAATCCATTAATAATATCTGCATAAACTTTTACTGAAAGTGCCTCACCTCTAACCATTACCCTATCTTGTCTTGCAGATGGGAAATAAGGAATAATTAAAGTGTCTAATTTAGCTTCCATTCTACGAAGAGCATCTACGGCTAAACAAAGTAAGCCTAAATCATTGAATGAATTTAGCCTGTGAGTAATTGTGATATTTTTAGATTTATCAAAATCAGAATTGATTTTAATATGTGGCTCCCCTCCAGAGAATGTGAAGCTTTCAAATTTAATCTCATCACCTACTATAGGTTTGAAATTTACGTCTAGATTTAATATCATTATTTTTATTTTGTGTAATTATTACGCAAATATACAATCATTATTTCTACCAGCAAATACTTTGTGTAATAATTACGCAAAATTTATATCAAACAAAAAACCCTCTTTTAGTAACTTATTGTATTTAAGCTTATTAAACTTATAAAGCTTCGCAGGTCTTCCTTTAGTTTTAAGTCCATACTTATTTGTTTCTTCTACTATCCCAAAGCTCAATATCTTTTTTCTAAAATTCCTCCTATCTATTTCTTTTTCTAAAATAATACAATATAAATTTTCTAGATCAGAAAAAAGGAACTCTTTCGAAAGTAAATCAAAGCCTATTGGTTGATATGTAAGTTTACTTTGAAGCCTTTCCTTGGCAGTTTGTAATATTTCAAGGTGATCAAATGCCAAAGTAGGTAATTCATTAATAGGAAACCATTTGGCATCTTCGGCATCAGTATCTGCAGTTAATATTAATTTAGTTGAATTAACCAATGCAAAATATGCAATAGAAATAACCCTAAACCTTGGGTCGCGATTAATATCATCACCAAAAGTAAAAAGTTGTTCTAAATAGTTTACTTTAATTCCAGCTTCTTCTAGTAACTCTCTATTTACCGCCTCAAATAAAGTTTCTTCATTTTTTACGAATCCTCCAACTAATGCCCATTGGTTTTTAAGAATTCCAAACTTTTGTTTGATAAGCAAAACATTCAATTTATTTTCGGAATAACCAAAAACTATAGCATCTACTGCAATTTTAATATTTTGTACAATCTCCATTAATAATATGCGTATATATTACGCTAATATAGAAATAACATTTGTAAAGGTCAGCTGCGATTATTTAAACTATTTTCGTAGGTAAACATTTTAGATTTTAATGTGAGGAATATTAAATTTTTTAGTTTCGTAAAAATAATATTTATGCTAAAGATTGACTACCTCGATAAGCTTTGATCCGATACAAATTCATTGAACATTTTTTGCTCATATTGCTTTTCTGGTAACAAGTCCTCTATTTTTTGATCACTTTGGCGAATCGGGGAATAAAACCTCCATTTCCAGATTGGTCTATGTTTTAGAAATATATGCTTTTCTAAAAATTCATCATGAACATATACTCCAAAATTGAATCTTACAATGAGAAACAATACCGACGAAAATAGTATGGAGAGAATAAATTTCTTTTTCATTTTAAATCTCTAAAATTTACCTCTCCGAAAACGCCAATTTAATACCTAGCAAAATAAAGACACAGCCCGTTACTTGGTCTATCCATGTTTTGATTTTATAGTTTTGCCTGATTTTGTTTGAAAGTTTTGAGGCGAAAATTGCTAAAATAAGGCACCAGATAGTACCCGTGAGCAAGAAAGTAAGCCCGAGTATCAGAAAAGGTACTGGACTTTTTACATAGTTTGGATCGATGAATTGTGGTAAAAAAGCCAAGAAAAACAAGGCTACTTTAGGATTTAAAACATTAGTTAATACTCCCGAAAGATATACTTTTCTGTAATTGATGGTTTGGGGTTCTAGGTCTAACTTAAAACCTTTTGAGCTTTTTTGAATGAATAATTTGACTCCTAAAAAAATCAAATACGCTGCTCCTAAATATTTTACAATTTCGAAAGCCAAAGCAGACTGAGCCAATAAAATTGACAGACCTAAAGTGGCAAAAACTATGTGAAAGATGGAGCCGGTAGAAATGCCGAGTGCAGACAAAATTCCGGCTTTTTTACCTTGAGAAATACTCCGCCCTAATATATACATAGTGTCAGCACCTGGTGTCAAGTTTAGCAATATACCTGCAAACAAAAATGCTCCGAAATTTATAATTCCAAACATAAATCCTTAATGATTGAAAAATGAACTACGATTGAATTTAAAAAGCCCCATTTTCATTCGGTGAATTGGCATCCATAACCTGACCTAAATCCCAAAGCTCTACTATTTTGCCCTCTTCAAATCTAAAAATATGCAAAACCGCAATTTCCATATCGGTTTTAACCACGTGCGAATGCGTGATTACAGTCAAACCATCTTCATATACCTTTTTAATTTCAATTCCTGTGTTGGGACTGTTTTGGTGAGCCTCTTCCATCGCCACTTTTAGTGATTCACGGTCGCCCGCAAAATATTGGTTGTGATGTATAAAATCAGGGCTCACATAAGCTTCATAGGCCTCTTGCACCATACCTGTGCCAGCAAGTGTTAAAAACGAGATCGCTTTTTCTTTATTTGTCATTTTCGGTTTGGGTTTTGAATTCGATAGAAAAAAACAGAATTAAACTAAAAAACACACTTAATGACTATAAGGTTAGTTTCATCATTATATCTGTTTGTTCATCGGTGCCTAAAACAAAAACATGCTTATCAAAAGCTTCAAACCCGTTTTTTGTATAAAAACTTATAGCCCTTGGGTTTTTCTCCCAAACACCTAGCCATACAAATTCAACCTGCTTTTCTTTAGCAATTTTCAAGGCACAGTCATACAACACTTGCCCCACTTTTTTCCCATGATATTCCTTTAAAACGTATATTCTCTCAATCTCTAGGCTATTTTTATCCTTTTGTTCGGTTTGAGAACTTCCAAAATTAATCTTCAAATAACCAATTACTTTTTCGTCATCTAAAACAAAATAAAACTCAGAATTAGGATCTAAAAGTTCTTCTTTTAACTTTTCATCAGAGAAGCTTTTATCCAAATAGGTGTTCATATCTGCCTCAGTATTAACTTCTGCAAATGTCTCAAAAAATGTTAGCCTGCCTATGTTTTTAATGATTTCTAAATCAGAGATTTCGGCTTTTTGTACTTCCATTTTTTCCATTTTTATTTAATATATCTTAAAACTAACAAATAATTTAAATGCTCATTTTTTGAAAAGTACTTTTCTTTTTAAAAATCTAAAAAATACTTGTTAATATCCGCAATAATAAAGCTTAAAGTAAACACGGTAAGTAAAACGAAATATAAAATTGGCTATGTATAAAATTTGTCTTCAATCCATTTTTGGGGATTATTGATTATGTAATTTCTAATTCTTTCAAATGATCCTGCATCACGAATTATATGATCGTGAAATCGAGATTGCCATCCAAAATCAGCATGGATTTCCCGCGATTTTATGGTCACAATACGTTTATATTGGTTTATAATCACGCCTAAAGTTCCGGGTTTCCATTTTTCGGATGCCGCGGCGGTTTGGGTGGATTTCGTATTGGAAGATGCCAAATCCGTCCCCATTGCACACGCAGAGACGCCCGAGTCGGGCGTCTGTACTGCGTGTGGGGTGGTATCCGAATTATTGATTTCATTTTTTTTCGAATCAGATGATTTTTTAGCAATGCCATCATCTGTATTATCAATCACGATAATTCCATGCACATGATTGGGCATTATCACAAATGCCTCCAATTTTACAAATGGGAAATGTTCGGGAATTTCATACCAATATTTTTCAGCGATTTGGCCCATTTCGGATAATTTTAAGTAAGGGGTTGAATTTGAGTTTATTTCCTCAAAATCAGCTGTCTTTATATCACCAAAAAAATGTTCCCGATTTGCGGTGCATATCGTCACAAAATATAAACCATTTGCAGCGTAGTCCCATGTTTGTAGTCTGGAAGATGGAATTCGGTATTTGTTTTTAAATTTATCTGCCATTTGTTTTATTGTTTGGATTATTTTAAAATTTCAAGAAGCTATCTGAAAGAGATTCCTCCGATTTAACGAGCTTCATTGTGCGGTCGAAATAAGATAGTTTCGAAATGAAATCGTATACATTCTTTTAACAAAAATGCACTTTTTTATATAATTATCAAAAGCAAGAAAAGAAGAAAATAGATCAAACAGGTGGCTAAATGATTAAAAACCAAAGCATTACCAATAAAAATAGAAACTAAATCAAAATTATAATAGCCAACCACGCTCCAAAAGTGTTTGCTTACAAGCATTGCAAAAGCCAATTTCTTCATTCAAATGATTTCCTCCTTCTGCATCTCGCATGAAGCAGTTTTTAATAGGGCAATGATTTCCTCCTTCTGCATCTCGCATGAAGCAGTTTTTAATAGGGCAATGTTTTAGTCCTTGTGTGTGTCCTAGCTCATGAATAGCCACTTTATAAAACTGTTCAGCCGCATTTTTATTTGATAACCTAAATGTAGACACTACGCACGACCTTCCCGGACAATACCCTAAACCCATAACTCCCCAATCTGCAGTTTTCCCTTTTGTGGTACTAATGTCTTTATTTGTCAAGCCAATCACTATTGAATCTCCTTTATTATTCTGACCTAAAAATCGTATAAGACTATCAGCTCGATAGCGATTGCGTGGAGCATAATACGCTTGCTGGGGAAGTAAAACAGACTTCTTTAATACTGTAGCTGGGTATATTTTTTTTATTTGACGATAAACTTCCTTTGATATAGATGTTTTAAAATCACCGAATGGCTGAATGACAATTACCTTTTTAGAATCGGGAATATCACTAGAACAGGAAATAAACCAAAGTCCAAAAATTACAAAAACTAAGTGTACGTACTTCGATTTCATTTATGCTTAAACTTTAAAAGTTTTCGCCGATTTAAAATAATATAATTATAAATATAGAAATTCGTATTTTTAAAGGTTAGCATACTAAGAATTATTCAATAATGAAAGCATTGACCAAGCTCTGATTTATAAGAAAACATGCCTTGCATGACTTCACAAACATTATTTGTTAGATGATATTCATCCAAGGGTTCTGTGTAATTACTATTCATATTTCGGAAATCAATTTTCCTCGAATGAGCGTTAATTACCCAAACATGTAAGGTAGTATTCGCTTTGTACGATACGGGTCGATACACCCCTAAAGTTACAACTTGTGCACTGATATTTTTAACTAATTCACTTCTAAAATTTGCCTTGGTTCTTGTAAAACCTTCGATTTGAGAAATCACCAACTGATCAATATTATTTTCCGAAAAAAGTAATGAATATGACTCAGGCAAAATAAATGACCCAATTATGTCTTCTCTCCCTTTTTTGTCTTGTGCTTTACTTAAACTTAACTCTAAACTCGATATTCTTTTAGCTAGATCTTCTAAAACATCTTTTCCCAGGAAAACTTGTTTCTTTTTCTTGTTTTCTCCCATAATATCATAAATTTTGGGCATTAAAATATCTGATGCTTTTGAAGATATATCGCGGTCATAAACTAATAAATTCTTTTCGGTTATGAGTTCTATATGGCTTAAAGGTTTTAAAAAACCAATCGTATTTTTATTTATTGGAACATAGTTTTTAGAAACATATTTTTCATTTATACATCCTAAAGAAAGGATGAAAACAAATATTAGAAAGATGTATGCTTTAGATTTTCTCACAGGAAACAATAGTTTTATCATTAATTTTTAAAAAAACACCTAATACCAAGTAAGATAAAAAACGATCTATTTTGACTCGTATCAAAAGAATTTGCTTCAATGATTATACCAATTATTTTTCTTTGATTTTTTTTATTTTACTTATTCTATTCTTCTACATATTAAAAAAAAATGCCATTGATTTTAAGAATATTTTAGTGAATTGGCAATTATGGAAATATTCATATCAAATAATAAATTTCGTATTTCGTCACGTGCAAAATTTATCATCAATCTATTTTTTGCGATTAGTATTTATATAATTCCGGAATTTTTCAAATGATTCTGCAATGGGAATTAAATGATTCCACACGCAGAGACGCCCGAGTCGGGCGTCTGTACTGCGTGTGGGGTGGTATTTGAATTATTGATTTCAATATTAATTTTTCAGCATTATCTGAATTATTAGCAGCCATGCCTTCATTTGTATTATCAATCACGATAATTCCATGCACATGATTGGGCATTATCACAAATGCCTCCAATTTTACAAATGGGAAATGTTCAGGTATTTCATACCAATATTTTTCAGCGATTTGGCCCATCTCTCATAATTATAGATATGGTATTTGCTTAAGATTTGATATTCTGAAATCTCCAATTTAAATACCAAAAAAAAACACCCGCTATTAAAAGGAATCTTACTTTTGAAAATTGGGTTATTTTAACACTTGTACATTGCAGCAAGGATGGAGGCTTTGTTTGAGCTCCTTTTATTTGGCTGGCGATAGCCGCCGAATAAAAGAGCGAGTGCCGAGAGCCTGCCCGGCTGCCCAAATAAAAAATAAAACACATGGAAGCCACTTTAAAAATCTGGAAAACAAATCGAAAAATCATTTCGGACCTTATTGAAAATTACAACATTGAGCAGCTTAACCTTACACCAGCCGGTTTTAGCAATAACTTGGTTTGGAACTTAGGGCACATAGTGGTGGCTCAGCAATCGCTTATTTACAGGGGTTGTGGTTTGGAAGCAAACATACCCGTTGAGTTAATGGAATTGTATAAACCTGGCACTAAACCGAGCGGACAAACAACTGAACAGCAGGTATCGGTATTGAAAGATTTACTACTTTCGGTGATTCCACAAACGGAGGCGGACTTTGCGGCGGGTAAGTTTGAGCGATACAATGAGCGGACTACCGGCACGGGCTTTAATTTGGCTACGGTGGCTGATGCTTTTGAGTTTAATAACTACCACGAAGGCATGCACTTGGGCATGATGCTGAATATCAGAAAGTTTTTGTGAGGAAGCTTTTTAAAGGAGAAAAAATTGCACATTTGACCTATCTTTTGATTTGTCTTAAAGCGTGAATTGAACTTTTGGAAGAATAAAAATTGATATTAAGGAATTCTGAAAACATTGGAGGTTGTCGTTATAAAAATTAGATTAAAATGTACGTTTTAAGTTAAAAGAGAATGTAAGATTAGCCTACTGATTTTGTAAATTTGGTTTAGGAAATCTGTTCAGTTATAAAATCGGAGAAAAAAGGCTTTTGTTGTACATTTTGAGAAAAACAAAAGTTATAAAAATTACAAATAGCCACTAGAAAAATATGAATTCATTTTGGATAAAAGTCGTCACTAAAACCGTACTGCGTGACCGAAAAGAAAATGGCATTGCGAAGCGAAAATACACAAAATTTGAACTTATGCGGGGGTATCGAACCTTCCAAATTATGTTTAGGCGAGAGGTTAAAAACCTTTTCCTGATTACTATAGGTGTATTTTTGGCGGCATTTGGCTTTAAAGGTTTCTTGCTAACCAACCACTTTATAGACGGCGGAGCCACCGGTGTGTCATTATTAATTTCGGCTTTGACCAAAATTCCACTTCACTATCTGATTATCTGTGTAAATCTTCCGTTTGTAGTGATGGGCTATCATGTGGTGGGTAGCAGATTTGCGTTTCGGACGTCTATGGCCATAGCGGGTTTGTCGCTGGTGTTGGCCACGGTGACTTTCCCTAACGTGACCAATGACAACCTTTTGGTAGCAGTTTTCGGAGGTTTTTTTCTAGGTGCTGGTATCGGTTTTTCTATAAGAGGCGGAGCGGTAATAGACGGAACAGAGGTGCTTGCGATATATTTGAGCAGAAAAGTCGGAGCTACAATTGGCGACGTAATTATCACCATAAACGTGGTGATATTTAGTGTGGCGGCCTATTTTTTGGGAATAGAGGTAGCTTTATATTCCATGATTACGTATTTGGCGGCATCCAAAACCTTGGATTTTATAGTAGAAGGAATAGAGGAATACATCGGCGTGACGATAGTTTCAGGCAATAGCGACGAAATACGAGAGATGATAATCAATAAAATGGGACGAGGCGTAACAATTTACAACGGCAAGAAAGGTTTTGGCAAACGAGGCGAAACCATTGATGCGGAGATAATATATACCGTTATAACTCGCTTGGAACAAAACAAATTAACCACTGAACTTGAGAAAATAGATCCGATAGCGTTTATAGTGATGAATAGCGTGAAAGACACCAAAGGCGGAATGATAAAAAAACGTCCGCTGGATCATTGATGGCTACTACAAAAAAAACTTCTTTATTTATATTTTAACCTGAAAACTCAAGAAGAAACTTCGGCCATCAGATGGTAAAATACCCGGACCTGGGTATCCGGTGGCTCTACGTGTAAAATAAAAGTTATTTGTTAAGTTGTTAACGTTTCCTTCTAACTTGATTTTCTTGAACTCGTACGACAAACTCAAGTCCATTATATAATAGGAAGGTATAATTCCGACTACTGCTGAAACTCCGCCTTCGCGGGCATTGGTAGCCTCTGTGAATTGCTCGGTCAGGTACGTATATTGAAACGAGCCTTTTAGTTTTTTGTAGCCTACTCTTAGCCCTGTTTTTAGGTTTACATTTGGTACAAACTCAACTTTTTTACCTACTATACCTGCTATTTCGCTCTTTTTGTATTTTGAATGGATAAATGCAGCATTACCAAAAACTACTGCACTCAAATTTTGATTTTTGGGGTTTGTGATTCTAAGAAAATCAACTTCCCCGTATGATTCGAGGCCCATTATTACTGCTTGGCCAATGTTACCTCTTCTTCTCAAAACACGATTACTGGCATCAGCAAACTGCACTTCGCCTATGCGGTTGTTGTAGTTGAGGTAAAACGCCGAAACATCAAAATTGTAAAAGGTAGTTTCGTAAGTTCTCAGCCCAAGGTCTAGTGAGTAGCCTTTTTCGTCTTTTAGGTTGGGGTCAATCACCGCCGAAGGGTTGGCGGTTCGCATGTCGCTAAAGGTGATGGACCTGTAGTTTTGAGAAATATTATTGTAAATCTCTAAATGTGGAGTAGGCTTATAACTTAAACCCACACCGCCTAGCACAAACTGTCTGCCGTTATTCCGAACCTCGTCAGTACGCGAAGCTGAGATAATATTTCCGGCCAAATCAAACTGAATGCTGCCGTAAAAACCTTCGGCTTTGGTATGGATATACTCATACCTTATACCGGGAGTAACCGAAAACTTGTCTGTCAGATAAAAAATATTTTCTATAAAAAGCGAGGCATTATTATTAGGGAAACGGTAATCGTTGGCTATCCCTTCATTGAAATTTGAAAACTTAAAGTCAGCATCTTTGCCTGTGCTACCAAGCCCCTGCACACTGTGGTTAAAGCCGTCATAATATCTACCGCCCAGCAAGAAAACAAACAGCTTGTCGCCCACAAAATATCGTTTGAGATAGCGAGCCTCCGCCCCCCAGTTCAGGAAATCGCCTTTTATTAGATCTCTCGCCGAATTATCGTCCACACTTGCTACTCGATTTGGTCGAAAACCCAATGAATATCTATACGCTGAAAGCCCAAAGACACGCAGGTTAAATTCGTTAGAAGGATTAAACTTATGATCAAAATGGACCGCCCACAGATTCCAATTTACTTTAAACCAGTTTCGTTCGCGATTTGACTGCCTTGGATCTGCCGCAAACATGGCGTCTGTTAGTCCACCGGGCTGCTGAGCGAGGTAATCGCTGTGGGTAAAGTCAAGACCTATACTGGTGTTTTCCGTGAATTTATAGTCAATATCAGCATAATAATTTACACTGTTTAGACTGGAGTTTGGTCGCCACCCTTCTGATTTTTTGTATTGGAAAAAAGTATAATAACTTAGTTTTTTGAGCGTACCGCTGGCACTCGTAAACGTATTATAAAAGCCAAAAGAACCTACACTTTGGCGAGCCACCAATTCTATTTTTTTGTCTTGAATGGGCTTTTTCATTTCGAAGTTTATGAGCCCTCCAAACTGTGTGCCGTACTGTAGCGAAGCCGCTCCACGCACAATCTGAATTTTGCCCACGGCCTCAATCGGCGGCGTGTAGTAACTTTCGGGATAACCTAGGGCATCTGCACTGATATCGTAGCCGTTTTGGCGGACATTGAAATTAGAAGTTCGATTTGGGTCAAGACCTCTGCCACCTATGCTGAGTTGAAGACCTGCCCCGTCATTTTCCCAAATATTAAGACCCGCTACCCTTGAAAATACTTGGCGGGCATTATTAGTAGCTAAGTTAGCAACCAACTGTTCGGGCAAGATTACTTCTGTTTTTTTACCTTCGTAAATCCCCATATTTTCTACAGCACGCATACGGGTAAAACCAAAGTCTGATTTCTTTTGGCTTACAACCACCTCGTCGAGGGTTTTATACAGCGTATCTAACAAGATCTCTAATTCAATATTTTGGTCAGAAATAACTACATCTTGTTTTACAGATTGAAACTCAGGAAATAGCGTTTGAAGCTGATATGCACCCGATTGTAGGTCATTAAAAACAAAACGGCCATTTGCGTCAGTAACTGTAGATGGCGAACCTGCATTGAGACTAACACGGCATCCTTGTGTTGGGTTGTTGCTTTTCCGGATTTTTACTACTCCCGAAATACTGAATTGGGCATTTGCCCCAAAACATATACATACAAATACGATACTCTTAAAAACCTTTGATAGTGTCATTGAGGGGTAAAATCCACGATTTATGTTTAAACGAATCATTTTCTTTGGCTAAATCTACTGATGGGTCTATGAGCGTTTTGCCCAAGCGGCCATTTAATGCTACATACGAATCCACGTACACTTTGGGCGACTTAAAGCCTTGTTTTTTATAAAAATCTCTTAAAAAATGAGCGTATTGCAGCATCATGTCTGGCTGGGTGCTCATTTGCTTTTCTTGAAGTGTGGTTAGAAAATTATTATTGTTTACGACAGTTTTCTTTCCTGAATCATCTTTTACTGTAAATTGAGCATAGCCGGCTTTCTCCATTAGCATCACTCGCCACGAAAAGCGGTAGCCTTCTTCGGTCCAAAACAATTCACCCGGGTAGACCAAATAACGAAAAGGAAACACAATTTGAAACAGAAAAAAAACAAGAAGTACCCATTTGGTGAAACTAGGGGCTATATATGTATTTAAATTCAGATTATTAGTTTTCGATAATCTAAACCACTTAGAGAGTTTATCAATAATGTTTTGATGAAAATTTGGAGAGAAAAATATTAAAGCTGCCACTATCATGATGTGAGGGAACATACCAATTGGAAACAAAATGGCCGTTAGTAAATGAAACACAATAACCGCCAAATAAGCAAATGGTCGTGTGCGATTTTTCCAAAGTAAAAAAGGAATACTGAGGTCATATATACAGCCAAACCAACTGAACAAATACGGAACCCATGCATAGTTAAAAAGGAAACCAATGACAGACATATCGTTTCGGGCTGGCAACCAAATTTTTAATGGGAGTGCATGTAACAGCCAATCTGAATTAATTTTGGCTAATCCCGCATAAAAATACAAAATGGCCATCATGAGTTTAAGCACATCAATATTCCATTGGGGAATATAGGAATTTTCAAGTTTTTTGTTTCGAAATGTATCTACGGAAAAATATACATTGGCGGGTAAAAACATTAAGATAAAACACATTAAACTTATGAAGTAATAATGGTTTAGATACGTGCTTTTGTCAATTAACTCGATATAAGTAAAACTTAAAAACAAAAGCACCGAGAAAATGCGATACATGAAGCCAAACGCTACACACAAAGCCGAAAACCCACACACAAAAAATAGTATGTAGGTGTATTGGCCCAAGGGTTTAACAAATTCAAAACCGAAGTAGGTAAAGAAAAATTGAGGTTTAATATATAAGTCGGCTATCCAGCCTTTGCTCCAAAAACGGATTATACTTCCAAAGAGCATTAGTCCAAAACAAATTCGAAACACGGCTAAAGGAGCAGCAGAGCTTATTTTACTAAAGTAGGCTTTAATCACCGTCGTTGTCTGTATAAGTTATGGTTATGCTCATAGCCGAAGTCATGTCAACTTTTAGCATTTTTATTACGTTTTGCATTTCGGTATATACCGCCTGCATGGCCGTATTATTGGTTTTCACTTCTTCGTAGAAGTTAGGTTTCAAGGCATTTATTTTAGTTTTACTTACTTCAAACTGAGCATTAATTAGCTCCGAAAGCATTTTTCCAGAAACCGCATCTTTAGCTTTTAGCTCATCCATGTATGTTTTAATAGAAGGTCCTTCGACTCCAGTTTTAAAGTTTTTCCCATTAAAATAATCTACATAGGCTTGGTGGGCAGTTAAAGCCAAGGTTTTTGAAAGGTCTTTTTTGTAGAAAGCCTCCACCTTTTCGGGTGAAACCACGCCATTGAGCATTGCTCCTGAAGGAATCCCAAATTTGCCTGAACGAATAAAACGCTCGTAATGTAGCACTAACCCATTTATCATCAATGAAGTAGATGATCCGATATCCAAACCGGTTTTTGAAACAAAAGTGTCTCTATATGTGCCGTTCCAGTCTGTAGTGACTTTGGTCAAAAGCAAACTCATTCTATCAGTTAGACGGGTAATGTATGCTAGTCGTTTTTGACCTTGTGCCGAATTAGCGGTATAAAAAGCTAGAATTTGAGCATCTGTGACCCCTACCCCATTTAACAAATAATCTAGAGCAGGGAAACCCTGATTGGCATACGAAGCCGGCACTTCGAGATTAGCACTTGTGTTGTCAATGTTTTCTAGGATGTTGTTGACATTGGTGGGATAAATATTATAAAAACTACGTATAGTTTCTTTTTCGGCTGGGCCAAAATCAAACAATTCTACTTTTTGCCATTCTGTGTAAGCATCAATCCAAGCAGCTCGAAATTCAGTGAGTGTGGCTAAATCAGGCTTTGCGGTAAACGCTGCTGACTTAGTTTTCATTACATCAAACTTTACTTTAAAATTAGTGTATGCAGGAATAATAATATTGTCAGCATAATGAGCCAAAACCAAGGCTCGATCTTTTCCCTGATCTACGGTTTCAGGCGTGGTGGTTTCTGAGCCATCGCCACAGCTTAAAAGCATACAAGTAATTATTGGCAAAAAGTACTTTTTCATTGTTGTTGATAGTTGCTTAAAACTTAAAGAATGGGGGCAGGTTAACCACCCCCATTTTATATAATTGATAATTAATTACAATTTAAATTTTGAAGTAATAGCATCTGCTGCTGCGTTTACTTTATCATTTGTTAAATCCCAAAACCCTGTTGTGGGCGTAATCAAGGCATTTAAAATATCATCAGAAAACTTTGTATTAGCTCCGTTCTGTGCACAATATCTTAATGAATATATAAAGCCAAGCCCCTCGCCTATAGCGTGTGCCCTTGAAGCATCCGTAGTTCCTGTTTTCCATTTACCCAAATACCCAACAGCCGCTGCTGCCAAGGCTTTTTCCATTTCTGTTCTTATAAATGTTGCTTGCGTTTTTAACTCTGTTTTGTCATTATTAACAATAGCAACACGTCCTTTCAAAAATGCAGTATAAATTTTTGAATAGCTCGCCTTATTATATTCCCAAATATATGAACCCAGAAACGACTCAGAAGTTCCCCTGGCAGCATCAGTAGAGCCAGCCAAATAGATAGGATTAAGTGTTAATAGACCGTAAGCTTCGTCCCAGTTATGCTCCAACTGCGTATAAGGCTTACCAGAAACAAGTGAATAGTTATCTGCGTCTAAGCCTTTATCTAATAATACATTAGAAATATAATCTAATTGAAAGGCACCGATAAGTGATTTCTGAATTACTTGGGCGGTTTCTACTCCTTGGGCATCTACTAAATAGTTACCTAGCTGGCCTGCAGTCCCTTTTTTGGCAGTTACACCTACTGATTTGCTGACATTCGCCATTTGTCCAAAAAGTGTTTCTAGTCTTAGTCTGGCGGTTTCTGCGTCTGCTGTGGAAGCTGCGGTTATGTTTCTTAATTGCACACCAGAAGTATTTAGAGCTGCTCCAGTAAGGTTAAGAGAAGCTATATCTGAGAATGGATTTCCAGTGTTTGAAAACATATTTATCATCACAGTTCCATCTAGCGTTTTATTGTTTCTTATGGCTTCTCCTAAGTAATAGTTAATTGCTTGGAACATCTTCAATCTGTCATTACCCGACTTTAGGTCTACTGTAGAGTCTCCATTGGCACTAATAAACAAACTTTTGTAAGGCGTACTGTCAGTTACTTGTGTATAGGAAATGTTTGCTCTTAAGTTTGGCGTAGCCTCTTCTTTTTCGCATGAAGTTAGGGCAAATATAGCTATGGCAGGTGCCAGAAAGTTAAGTTTTAATTGGCGTACTAAAGTTTTCATTCGTTCTGTTTTGATTTAAATTTTATTTAGACTTGTTATAAATAACGTCACAAATGTAAGAACGGATCATTTTAAAACAAACATTATTTAGAATTAATTTAAATAAAGATAAGGAATTTATGAACGCTATAATTTGACCCATCAGAATTGTGAAACAAATCATTAGAATAGTTAAAAACCCTTCAGGTAACATCGTTTAATTAACTTATTGTCCAAACGTAAGGTTTTAAAAATTCAGAAAAGTCTTTATTTTCTGAAGCCATTTTCACAAACGCGTGAAAACAAGCTATATTTTTGAAAAAAAAACGTAATTGTACCTTTCGATAATATATGAAACAAAATGCCGTATCGTATTAGCAAAATAAAGGAATTTGTAATAGTTTTGAATAACTCAAACCATAATTAAATGAAAACTATGCAAAACAAAATTTCTTCAAAGAAAAAGGTATGGATTGCTCCTAAAATGGAGAAAATGGAAATCCAAAGTGACTGGAAAACCTTACTAGCACCTGACGGTTTAAACAGTTAATTTACATGAAAACGATAAAAAATATGTCGGCAAATTCTAAAAAAACGTGGATTAGCCCAGCAATGACTGTCATGGAAATTAAAGTTATTCATGATTTACTAGCACCTTTAGGCTCTTAAAAAAACCATTTTAACTAATTAATCATTTAGCTCATGAATTACATAATTAATGAGGAAAGAATACTATTCTCTCAACTAGGCGACGAAGCCGTTATCTTCGACAAAAAAAACAACGAATACGTTACTTTAAACGAAACCATGTTTAAAATTTTCGAATCTATTAGCAATGGTAATTCACTGGAAACCATCAAAGAATCTTTATTAAATGAATTTGAAGTAGACGAAGAAACATGTGTTTTGGCTATAGAATCTTCAATAAAAAGTCTTGTAGACAAAGAATTTTTATTGGTTAATTGATGAAAAATAAATGCATCTGGTTTTTGGGTTTGTCGGGAGCGGGCAAAAGTACGCTCTCTACACTCCTAAAAGATAAAATCTCTAAAAACGAAAAAGTCATTGTGCTTGACGGAGACGTGCTACGAACAGGTCTAAACAACAATCTGGGTTTCACAGATGAAGACCGTATAGAAAATGGCCGCCGCACTGCCGAAGCTGCAAAGTTATTTTTAGCAGAAGGGTATTGGGTTTTAGTAGCTCTGATAACGCCCCTAGACCAAATGAGAGAAAACAATCGTAAAATTTTAGGAGGTTCGTATTTTGAAATATTCGTGGATACGCCTCTTTCGGTTTGTCAACAAAGAGACCCGAAAGGTTTATATTCAAAAGTAGCCTCAAACCAAATTCAAAACTTCACGGGCGTCAGTGCTCCCTTTGACATTCCGAAAGAAGCTGACTTGGCAATATTCACAAAAGATAAAAACCCCGAAGAATGTGTTGAGGAGATTTACCAGATTATTTTTTCTTAAAAATGGGTTGGATGTAGTGACTATTTAGGTAACCTAATAATTTCGAAATTGCATTTAAAAATATGAATCTTTTGGGAAGAACAAATGGTCTTTTGTTTTCAGAAAAATTAACTTTTGAAAAAAAATAAATCTGACTTTTAATAAACGCATACCAACTTAAATATTCATCTTGTAACCTACGATAGATTCTAAAAACCATAATTTTGGGCCACACTTTATCCCAATGAACACTATACTCCCATAGATATACAACCTTTTCCAAAGAATCGAAATCAGGCAAATCTTTAATTCTAAAATTATTGGCACTAAAAAATACTTTCAATAAAGAATTTGAAGCATTGTAGATTTTCTTCATCTTCAATTCCGCTGCTAAACTAATTAAAGTATCTTCAGTAATCTCAGGATAAGACTTTTTAAATGCAATTAAATCAGCAAAATCCTTTAACCTAACCCAACATTCTCTTCCTCCATGATGATTTAAAAGCATTTTAAAGATCGAAAATTTATCAGGTATTAATAAATTCTCTTTTTGATATATCCCTAGTTCTGTGTTGTTAAAAATATTGTCTGCATCTATATTATACTCTTCATATTCATTTATTCCCCAATGGAAATCTATATGAACATTCATTCCCAATGCTGAAGTTTTATCTAATCCAATTTCAGGGCTAGGAAAAGTAGCAATTATTTCATTTAATAAAGCATCTGTAATTTCATTTTCTATCGCCAATTCATACCCATCTGCCACCAAAACCTTCATAGCTTCAACTGCGTCTTCTGGTTTTACCAAAATATCTAAATCTCCTATCTCTCTTAGGGCATTGTTTTGATAGAGCTTTTCTAAGAAAAGTATCCCTTTGTAAGGAACTACAGGTATACTAGCGGCTTTTAATAAAAGCAATACTCGTTTCGATTCTTGAATCTCATTCAGGTTTTTTATGGCTTGAATTTTAGAAAAACGCCCTGCTGATTCTACGACTTTGTTTTGAATTTTTATTCTCCGCATAGCCTCGTAAAACACAGGCCTTATTCGGTGATACTGCAGCATTTTATCTACTTTATCCCAATCTATAGAGGAATCATTACTGAGATTTTCAATGTGCTCTTTTGAGCCATCGAGCAGTACCACTTTGATAGATTCTATTAATATCTGAAGTTCTTTTGAGACCATAGTTTAACTATAAATTGTTTGGATAAAATACTCGTCTGGATTACAAAAACCTGTAATAATAGTGTCATTGACCACCGTCCAAGCATGTCCTGATATTTTATTATCCTCTTCTTTTTTAAAACCAATAAACACTTTTGAATTAACCTTATACCATCTACACAAAACAATGGCTTGGTAAGCCTGATGCCTACATACGTTTTCCCAAGGGCTATGTTTAGCAATCAAATTTATGGCAAACGAAATATCTTTCACCAATTGCAAGTCATTTTTTGATTCAAATCTATTCAATTTCCAAGAATCAAACCTCGCTTTTTTCTTAAAGAAATGCATCAACAAATAGGTATATAAAGACAATGGAACACAAGCCAACAAAAGTGTTTTTCGTCGAAAACTTAATGATAAGAAGAGTTTTGCTTTTTTCAGGGCTTTGGAATAAAACCAAATTTAAGAAAATCAGTTTTATCAATGCATTTATTTTTTATAAAAAAATTGCACGCGACTTTAAGTAATAGCTTTATAAAATCTGAATTCCACTTTCTTGGTAGGCTTTTAGTTCCGCTTCTTTGGGGTCAAGCTCTGTGATTAGGTAGTCAATTTCATTGATACCACATACTCTGAGGTTCATTTTGGTATTTAGCTTTTCTGAGATTGCCAAAATCGCCACTTTTTTTGATGACCTAAAAATAGCTTTTTTTATCTCTACACTGTCCCACTCAAGATCCGTTACGCCAGCTTCTACATCGATGGCGTTGGTTCCCATTATACTTAAATCGGCTTTTATTTCCGCAAGTTTCAAAAATGCATCGCCACCAATTACGGTTTGACTGTAATTAGAAATTCTGCCACCTAAAATGATTGTTTCTAGGTTTGGCTTTTCTAACAACTGAATACTCGTAAAAGGATTGGCAGTTACAAAAGTGGCCTTGAAATTGTCAGGGATAATATTTATGAGTTCATGAATGGTGGTACCTCCGCCGATAAGCACCAGCATGCCTTCTTTGAGTAGCCCAAGAGCCTTTTTAGCAATTATTTGTTTCTTTTCTACTTCAAAACCTACCGAGTCTTTTTTTGGAATATACTGATTTCCGAGAGCCATTGCCCCACCTTTTATTCGGGTAATTTTGTTTTCAGCTGCAAGCTCAAGGATGTCACGCCTAATGGTGTCTTCTGACACATTCATAAGCTGGGCCAACTCATTTAAGGTTACTCTGGAGTGAATATTGATATGTTTTAATTCTAAACTTTTACGCTCTTTTTTATGTAATACCACCATATTAATGCTAAAATATAAGTCGCAAATTAATAAAAAAAATGGGCCATTTAATTAAAAATGACCCACTTTGGTTGTTTAGTTTGAAGGATCAGCTGGTGTGCTGGTGTTATTATTTCTCTCCGAAAGCGGATAAGGATAGAAATTCCTGCTTCTTTCTGATGCTGGTCTTCCAAATCTACGGCTATCTTCTATTCTCATTCCTGACAAGAATAATTCGATACATCTTTGGCGATAAATTTCATTCAATATAGCGTCTTGCGTATTTGCTCCTGCATATGCTGTACCAGCCGCTGCTACTCCCCAAGCATCCACGGTTTTGGTCATTACTTTGTTTAGTTCTGATACGGCTTCTGTCAAACTGTTTTTTCGGGCGTACGCTTCAGCTTTGATCAAAATCATTTCACCGAATAAATAAACCGGAATAGTTGCCGTGTTAGAAGTAAAGAAACTTGCTTTTCCAAGGTTGGTAGAACCACCTGCAGAATAATAAAATGCCTTTCTTCCATCCGTAGCAGTAGGCACCAATGTGCCCGTTAAGCCAAAGTCTGCACTAGGCTCTGTTACGTTTCTGTTGCCAAAAGTGTTAAAGAAAATAGGATTTGGATTTACATCATCAAAGTTGAACCCGCTTTTTGCAGTGTCACTTACTTTGTTTGCAGCTGCAATAGCGGCATCGTAATTTCCCAACATTAAATTGTATCTGGCTTGTAGAGCATAAACCGTGTTTGTGATATTTATGCTACCCACTACACCACTCGTAAATCCAGCACTTGGCGGATTCGCTGTCAATGTACTTGCGGCAGTTTCTAGCGATTTAATTGCCTCTTTTAACAAATCGATTCTTGAGCTGAAAGGTGCATTAGCAGCAACCTGAATAGGAGCCTGTTCCCAATAAGTAGCCAAAGTACCCAAAGCCAAAGCCCTATAAGTATGAGCATAGGCAAGAATACCAGATTTTATAGCTGGGTCTGGTGCGTTATTGATATTTTTTATGATGATATCCGCATTTGACTTAGTTAAATGTGCTTGGTTCCAAAGGTTATTCAAAATCCCATTTGAATTAATGAGCGAAGTACCACCCGATTCTAACAACACCTCGTCAGTATTACCTGCATTTAGCACTTTCAGTTGTTTGGTTGTTAAACCATCTGCTGTTATTGCTGCATAAATAGTTCCTGCTCTCGAAGTCGTAAACTTTTGCTGTAAGCCGTTTACCATCGCAATAAGCCCAGTTTGACTGGTAATTACCTGCTGCTCATTTGCCGTACCTGGATTGAGATATTCGCCAGTACATGCACCTAGACCCAATAAGGCAGCACTTAAGATTATTATATTTTTCTTCATTTTTTCTGTTTTTTTAAGATGGATAATAATTAAAATGACACGTTTAATTGAGCTTGGTAAGTCTTTGGAATCGGCACATTTCCAAAATCTACTCCTCTAAATAAGTCACTGTTTCCACCTGCGTTAGTTTCAGGATCATATCCTCTATATTTATCCCACGAAATAAGGTTTCTACCAATAAGCGAAAGTGTCCAGTTATTGATATATTTCATTTTTGGCAATTTATAAGTCAAAGCCGCTTCACGTAATTTCACATACGAGCCGTTGTCTATTCTCCATTCTTCTATCAAATAGTTAGCAAAGATATACCCTCTTGGCACTTCTCCTTTAAGCTCTTGCTCAGCTACTTCACCTACACCTACACCCTGACGTGTTCTAAAGTCGGCGTTAAATACCTCTAGGCCTTGAACTGCGTCAAGTAAGAATCTGAATCCAAGGTTTTTGTATTGGAAGTTAGAAGAAAACGAGCCCGTCCATTTCGGATTTGGGTTACCGATAATTCCGTTTACGTTTGTTCCTGACGGTTGACCATCAGCACTACGTTGTGGAGTGAAAGTAGCTCCAGTTTGAATCCCTTTTTCTCTTTGAGGAAATCCTTGAGCATTAAGCAGTAGTTCTCCATTGGCATCTCTTGCATATGGAACCGCAAAAAACACGGAAGGTGCTTGTCCCTCAATCAAAAATATCGGTGCTCCAGCTGAATTAGAAATACCAATCAAAGCTGTTCCTAATTTTTCGACTACACTTCTATTTCTGTTAAAAATCACATTACCATCCCACGTAAAGTTTTTGGTTTTTATAGGCATAAAACTTACACCCAGTTCAATACCCTTGTTGCTCATTTCACCAGTATTGTTCACAATAGATGTACCACCAGTAGTTGAAGCAGAAACAGCATTTACTACCAAATCTTTGATTTTTTGGTTGTAGACACTAAAGTTAACCCCAATTTTATCATTCAATAAACCCGCATCTATACCAAATTCCATCTCGGTCATTCGCTCTGGTCTAACTCTTGGGTTGGCTAACTGACCGCTTGGGATTATGGTGTTTTGACCTAAATAATTAATCGGATTAAACTGCCAAAAACGATCATAAGAACCAATACCCGTCAAGTTACCCGCTTGTCCCCATGATGATCTGATTTTAAGTGAATTTATCACATTCGAAAGTCCACCATTTTTCCATCCAGCCAAATCAGAGGCGATAAAACTACCCGATACTTTAGGATAGACTTGGTTAGTCTCGCTTGGTGAAAACTTAGACGATTTGTCTTGACGGATAGCACCCGTTATGAATGCCATATTGTTATAACCAAAAGTGGCTTGACCGAAAATACCCGATAAGTCATATTTATCTATACCATATCCAGCTGTTATAATAGAACCACCATTAAGTGTCTCGATAAATGGAGCCAACCTCTCGCCACTTGCTCTTGTAAAGTCTGACTGTCCGTATTGATAGCTATAACCTGTCATCAGGTTCATTTTCAATTTATCTGTAAGTTGTTTTTCATACCCAATGTTAAAATCAGTGTTATAAAAAATAGCAACATTGTTTGTACTCGAAGCAAAACCCAATGGATAGCGTTCTGCCGGAGTACCAGCCACAGCCTGATATGGATATGGTTTAATTAAGTTTTTGCCTAGCTGTGAATAAGCATCTACCCCCATTAGCCAGTCGATACTTAAACCTTTAACAGGCGTAAGGTTAAGTTGCACATCATTAATAGTGCGGTTTACCTGTTGAGTAAATGACATTCCTTCAATAGTACTCAGTGGATTCACACGAGTAGGCTCTACTGCAAGTAGCTGACCAGCGGCATCACGTTTCGTAATATCATAAATATTGTTTGTGATATTTATTGAGTTTATTGGGCTATAAAAAACGTTTCCGTTTGCCTTTTCATTTGCAAAACTGTTGGTATAACTTAAACCAACTGTCAGCTTTGCCCAAGAGGCCAACTGCTGTCCAACACGAGCACGAAGGCCGTATCTTTGAAAATCTGTTCCTACTACTATACCTTCGTTTTTGGTATAGTTCATAGATACGTAGTATTGTGTTTTATCAGTTCCGCCATTTATAGAAAGACCGTTATCTGTTCCCATTCCAGTTTGGAATATCTGATCTTGGTAGTCGTAACGCGTTACATCTACTATATTACTTGCCAAATTGGCAGTAACACCGTCTCTCACTATACCTACTGTGGTGGTTCCTGGATTGGCCGCAATTTGAGCTGCCGAAATACCTCCGATAGTATGTAAACGTAAACCTGTGAAACCAAACTGCTTTCCATACGTGCTGAAAGGCATTTTCTTTCTAAGCTGATTCATATTTACACTTGTAGTAAAATTGATTCTTGGAGCACCCGACTTTCCTTTCTTAGTAGTAACTATAACCACACCATTGGCCGCACGCGAACCGTATTGTGCAGCAGCAGCAGCACCGTTTATTACGTTTATACTTTCAATGTCATTTGGATTAAGGTCAGCCAAGCGGTTGGTTCCAGCTACCGAACTACCAATCTGATTGGCAGATGCAGTCTGCGAAACGTTTACTGTATTATTACTTGCTATAACTCCGTCAATCACATAAAGTGGATCTGAACTACCTTGAAGTGACTTCACACCACGAAGTCTGATCGTGATACCACCTGCTGGGTCTCCCGAGTTTTGGGTGATTTGTGCACCCGCTACTTTTCCTTGAAGTGCCGAAGTGATGTTGTTAGAACCTGTTTGACTCAGTTGGTCTGCTTTGATAGTCGTAATCGCATTACCAAGTGTTCTTCTAGACTCTTTGATCGTTGAACCAATCACTACCACTTCGTCTAAATTCATAGCATCGTCTTTCAGATCAAAATCTAGTTGAAATGCCGATTGATTGCCAAGGTCTAAAGTTTTATAAACTGTAGTATAACCAATAAATGAAACTACCAATTTGTAGTTTCCTGGCTTTACATTTAAGTTTAATTTGTAGTCCCCATTTATGTCAGTTGCAGTACCAAAAGTAGTACCTTCTAACATAACCGAAACGCCCGGAACGCCCCCTGTTGCATCTTTAACTTTACCTGAGAGCGTATACGATTGCTGTGCAAAAGCTGCTGTCGATAAAATTGTAGTTAGCAACAATACCCCAATAAATTTGAGAGAAATTGTCAAATTTTTAATCATTTAGTTTTTAGTTTAATGGTTTTTGAAATAAACAAATGCTATTTCTGCAAAATTTAGAGAAATAAAATTAAAAAGCAATTAAATCTGACAGAATTTGAAACAAAATCCTGCAAATTTTGCAAATAAATTGCAATTAGCACTTGAAATAATGCAAGGTTTTTTTACAATTTTCTGCAACTTTAACTATTCCAAAAATGCTTATACAATAGTTCTGATTCGAAATTATTTAGTTTTACAAAATATAGTTTGGTTAACTTTTTTAAAGAAAAAAAAACATAATACTAAAAAACATATGAAAGAAAACACCGCTCAAAACATTATGGAAACTCTTTGACTTTATGGCCCAATTCCGAAAATGTAGATTCTTAATTATTAGATTAAATAAAAGCTATTTTATCTACCAGCTTTTTATAAGAAAACAGATACAGCAGGAGAGCTTATTGCGGCTGAAAGCTTATTTTTAAGGTGACATCAAATTTGTCCATTTACAAAAAATATAATGCGAGCTTATATCTTCTTTTTTATATCCTTTTTTTTATTTCAAAATCAGGTCAACGCTCAGAAAAACACCTTTCCTGACGGCACTCCTATTTCCAGTTGGTTTTTAGACGATTCTAAAATTGACTTAAACGCTTTGGGAGAAAAATATACCATAACAAACTATGGCGTAAAAGCAGACAGTACCATAATACAAACTACAGCCATTCAAAAAATAATAGACCAAGCCAGCAAAAAAGGTGGCGTCATAATAGTGCCCGAAGGTACTTTCTTGACTGGAGCGTTATTTTTCAAACCAAATACACATCTACACATCGAAAAGGGAGGAAAACTAAAAGGCTCTGACGACATAACCCACTACCCTATACAAGCCTCACGAATGGAAGGGCAAAACTTAGACTATTTCCCGGCGGTGATTAATGCATACGGTGTAGACGGATTTACGATTACGGGCTCAGGAACCCTCGATGGAAATGGCCTAAAATATTGGGAGGCGTTTTGGGAAAGAAGAAAAGAAAACCCGCAGTGCACCAACCTCGAAGTGTCAAGACCACGTTTGGTTTTTATATGGAATTGCAAAAATGTGCAACTGCAAGATGTAAGATTACAAAATTCGGGTTTTTGGAGCAGCCATTATTATAAATGTGAAAATGTGAAAATATTAAACCTTAGGATCACGTCGCCTCATAGCCCAGTAAAGGCACCAAGCACAGACGCCATAGATATAGACGCCTGCTCAAACATGCTTATAAAAGACTGCTACATGGCCGTAAATGACGACGCCATAGCCCTAAAAGGCGGAAAAGGCCCATATGCCGACCAAGACCCAAACAATGGCGAAAATAAAAATATCATCATTGAAAACTGCGAATTTGGCTTTTGCCACGGGGCACTCACCAGCGGCAGCGAAGCCATTCATAACCGAAATATTTTGATGAAAAACTGCCATGTAAATGATGCCGTAAGAGTTTTGTGGTTAAAAATGCGACCCGATACTCCTCAAAAATACGAATACATTACCCTCGAAAACATTACGGGAAAAGCCCGCAGCCTGATTTATGTAAAACCTTGGACACAGTTTTTTGACCTAAAAGGCAGACCTGATGTGCCACTTTCATATTCTGAAAATATTGTATTGAAAAACTTCAAAATGGATTGCGAAATCTTTTTTGATGTAGCCATTACTGAAAACGACAGGTTATCAAACTTTACCTTTCAAAACTTAAAAATAAATACACAGAACGAAACATTTGATAAATCGATAGTTTCAAATTTTAAACTCAAAAAGGTACGCGTAAACGGCAAAAGGATAAGGTAAAGATTTACTGAGCCGTAGAAAGATCAAAACTTTGTTTGAACACAAAAGCCAATGCAACAAGGCCGAAAACGACATCGAAAAAAGTAAAAATGGCATGAAGGAATATTACCGATTCTATACCCATTTTTTGCGTGTACCCAAAAAACATGAGGGTGTTGGCCACCAGTAGATGAAAAAAACCTACCCCTCCTTGTGTTGGCCCCGCCCAACCTATGGAACCCATGACCAAAACTGCCAATACTGGTAATAGTCCAACTGATGCATCTACAGGCAAAGCTCTTAATATCAACAAAGTAGAAAGATAATACAATACCCAAATACAGACACAATAAATCAGAAAATCCGATTTACTTTCTAACTTCTTCACACTCAAAATTCCTTTTTTTAGATTATTTAAAGTGTTCTTAAAATAGCCAGGAAGTATATTTTTTATTTTTTTGTAAAAAACAATTCCCAATAGAATCAATAGCCCAGCTACCAAAATGGGCCAATTGATTGAGGTAAAATATGGAGCGAAAAAGTCAAGCATAGAAACTCCAGAAACCAGGTTTATTAAAAATACGGAAAGGCCCATAACTCCTAATATCAACGAATCTAAAATTCGTTCGGTAAGTACAGTTCCGAAAAGCGAAACGGGCTGACAGTTTTCTGTTTTTTGTAAAATTTTACACCGAAGCACATCGCCAGAATGCGGAATCACAAAATTAGAAAGTGTCCCAGACAAAAAAGCCACCAATGCAGCAGTCAAATGTACACCTTTTTGAAAAGGCTCAATAAGCATCACCCACCTTTTGGCTCTTAAAATATGAGACAAAAGCATCAATACTCCGCTCAAAGTCACATAATAGATATTGGCTCCTAAAAAGGTGTTTTTCAATTCTATAAAATCAATATTTTTAGCGAATAACCAAACTAGTCCGATACTGAGCAAAAAAGACAAAATGATGGAAAGTTTTTTTACCATTTTTGGGAATCAAACAATTGGTTATATAAATCAAGTATTTGTTTAAGAATATACTTTTCGTCAAACTGCTTTACTATTTGCCTAGAATTTTCTTTGGCTTCGCTAAAGAAGTTTTCATCTACAAAAAGCCTACAAATCTGTTCTTTAAATTCCTGATTTGAACTTGCTTTCAGATGGGCAGTCGTATATAGGCTTTTGTATTCATCTAAGTCACGATAAATAACCGGCAACTCAGCCGAAGCGGCTTCAATAGGAGCCAAAGGGCTATTTTCTTGATAAGAAGGAAACACAAAAACATCAGCAGCGGCATATAAATTTGGCATTTCATCTAAACCTACAATGCCCGTAAAAAGAATATTACTCGGTGCATTTTTTATGCGTTTGTCTATTCTTTTAATACCTTCGGTAAGTTTCCCAAACGGCCTGCCTCCAACCCAAACAAACTTAAATTGTGGCATTGACTCTGCCAAATCGATAAAATCTTCTATGCCTTTTCGTTGTTGCATTTGCCCTACACCCAAAACCACAAACTCATTTTCATTTATTCCTAAAAATGACCTTCCAGTCTTTTTTTTATTTTCAGAAAATCGCCAGTTTTCTAAATTTATAGGATTGTTAATTCGAACAATTCGTGATTTTACTTTTAACTCTTTCAGGGTTCTTTCTACTTCTGGCGAAATAGCGATACAGACATCGGCATAGTTAAAAACCCACTTAAAATATAGGTCAGCAAAAGGCTTCACAAACCTAAAAAATGGCACAGAACCTTTTAAAGTAGCAGGAATAGTATGTACAGTATGTATACGCCTGCCTTTGTATTTTAAGCCCTTCAAAAAATAATAAGGACCGTACGTATGAGCATGAAAAACATCTCCAACGCCTTCATTATTAACTTTTAAGTCCACACTTTTGCCAATAGAGAGTAAGCCAATCAAATCTCGGTGTGCAGTATGGATACCCATGCCTTGCGAGCCAAATTCGGTTTCAGAAACCAGATGAACTGTCATTTATAATTGGCATTAATAAAGGGTCTTACTAGCATTTTATACCAAACTTCGGGTTGTTGTACACTTTCAGGATATTGATCTAAACCAAACTTTAGTTCCTCTTTTTTGAGGGTATAAAAGGTCTTAAACATCCTGTCCCAAATACTGAAAAGATCGCCGTAGTTGCTGTCTGTGTATGGCCTAACATAGTGGTGATGTACCTGATGCATGTTGGGTGTCAATACCAAAAATGAGAGAATCCTGTCAGTTTTTTCGGGCAATCTCAAGTCGGCATGAATGATAATTTTGCTGATAATCTGAATAAACTGATGCAAACTGATGATCCAAAGGGCTGGCCCTAAAAACGACACTGCCAAAACATAATGTCCAAGTCTAATCATGGTTTCAAATGGATGCTCGCGAAGTGACGTGCTGACATTAAGGTGGCTGTCTGAATGATGCACCGAATGAAAACGCCAAAGTACCGGAATTTTGTGCATTAAAAAATGATATAACCAATAGGTAAAATCAAGGAAAATAAAAGCAAAAAGAATATTCAAATAGCCTGATTTGAAGTTTAAATAAGGTATCAAACCGATATTATTGGCATTTTCAAACAATATTATCTTCAAAAAAACTATACTTACCAAAACCTGAATCACGGCTCCTGAAAGTGAAAATAGGAAATTATTGAGTACATGTATTTTCTTTGGAAAAAAGCTACTATCTGAGACGTAATATTCCAAAAACCAACACACTAAAAACACAGCCACGAATATTCCCGATTGAATATTTTGGTGATTTTGATTGAAAAAATTAAAGATTGTATTCATTTCTAAAAATATTAAAAAAATAATAGGTCAAGTATCTGACTAACTGAAACTTACTCCAATGAAACCAACTCACTTTTATTTGAGCTTTCCGAACTATAAATAAGTTTTTTGAGGTTTTGAATGGTTTTCACAGGGCCTTCGTCAAGGGCCATATTTACCATCCACGAGGGTATATTCCCACCCGGATTTGAGCTGAACTCATATTCGCCTTTTATATTGTTCCCATTGGGAGTAAACGTCCACTTTGAGTTAAACTTAGTCATTCTTACATATCCTTTTTCAAGTGGCACCAAACTCGAATTGGCATTAGAAACCGAATGAACAACTTTGGTTTTGGGATCTTGCGTTATGTGTGTGTGTATCACGATATCTCTGTCAGAAAGTGGCCACGGAAAATCAATTTTGTTGTAATAGTTTAAATCATGAGCTGACTGCCTGCTCACTTCTTTAGATTTTACCGCTCCATATACCCATTTTGGATAATTTTCGACATCAGTCAAAACCGAGATTATCGCATTCATGGAAGCATTAAAACTTGTGGTAATTTTCACTTCTTTAATATCCGACCCTTCCACGGTTTTATAATACACTTTTACACCATTACTTTCTTTCACAAACTTCCACTCAGAAGACTGTGCAGAGACATTAAAACCGACTAAAATAAGTGCAAATACAAAAAGAGTTTTTAAGCTTTTGATGTTCATTTTTATATTAATTTATGGGTAAGGCCGACAAAGACCCTTCTTGGTATTTTTTTAATTGCACCGAATAAATAAGATCCATCATAAATTCGAACTTTTCTAGATTAACTTTAGGATTAAGGCGTATACCAAAAAACCTCTCCGTGTATCTAATAAGCAACAAAACTTGCTCTTTGTCTAAACCAATATCTTCTTTTAGGCTAGAAAACAAACCGATGTTTTGAACCGAAACTCCGAATTTTTCAGCAATGTATTTTTTCAAAATATGCAATTCAAATTTCATTATATTTTTCAATTTTATCTAAGAAAAATCAAATAATAAATTCATTTGATTTTTAGCCTATTCATTGGTTAAACATTCTCTTTTTTTGCCAATACTCTGATCTTATAAAAATGGTTGCCTTAGGATTAAAAAATATCGCCTAAACTAAAAAATATACCTTTGGCCTTATCTGTTCCGATACCATAAGATGCCACAAAATAGACATTTGATTTTTTATTTACTTTTATTCTAAAACTGCCACCTGCCCCGTATATTATCTTTTTAAATGCTAATGAAGTAGGTTCTGAAAAAGAAGAAAGATTCGTAAATATTGCAGCACCAAAAAGTTCATTTTTAGTTAACCTAAATCGATATTCTGACTCAAAATAAAGCATATTTTGCCCCCTGTATCTTCCTTCTATTAATGGTCTACTCGATGAACCCGTGTAGTCAAGTTGCGATGCCGCCATGTCAAAAAGTGGAGCTTTACCGTCAAAATTTAGCCAGTTAAAACTTCGCAAAGCGAGTACGTTACTTTTTATGGGTGAAAATGAATAGTACTTCCTTATGTCAGTAGTAAGTGTTTTATAATTTGAAGTAGAATTCAGGAGTTTTAGATTTTGAATGAAATTTATGTTAAAAAATGTTTCTCCCATAACCGGAAAATTCTCGTTTCTACGGTTATCAAATAAAAGGTTAACTAATATCCCAGACGACACCATAGGTTTGGTAAACTCTTGCTTGTTTGAGTTCAATTCTTGGTATTCATTTAATAACTTAAAGTTGCCATGGTAGTCAAAATAATACCCTAAACCCAAAAGCAAATCGGGCTTGATGGTTCGAGACAAAACTTGGTGAACCTTAAAATAATTACATTGATATTGGTTTACTTTATTTATGGATGTGCTGCCACCCACTCCATAGTCATTTAATACATATTTGTAGGCTCGCCAATCAGTCTTGAGGTTAAATTTATTGTCTTTAAACCAAATAGAGGCAGTTAATCTCGGTATTATGTATTTTCTAAACGTAAACTCAGGCACAAAATCTATTACTGACATGTTAGCGTTTTTATTGGTTTTAAATGAAATATTACTTTCCAAAACCAAAGCCAAACCTTTGAGCTGACTGTAACCAAAACCCGGAATAGCGGATATAAAAACGCGTTTTTCTTTAATTTCGATAAGCGTGTCTTCATGTTTACGTTTCAACACTTTCCCAATTACATCAAATGCGTCTATAAGTGGCACTTGCGTGGTGTCAGAAGTTTGGGCGTTGGCGTATTGAACTACGAAAACAAGTAAAAAAAAGACGATAAAAAGGGATACTTTCAAATAAATAAACTTAATTAACCATCTTTACTCGATTTTACGACTTCGGGTTGCCTCCAAAGAATATTTATTTTTGCATTCAAAATTTCTACAGAATTGAAGATTACATTTACAGCATGAAAATATTGGTGATTGAAGATGAAGAAGGCCTGGGACAAGCGATTATTAAATATCTTGAATCAGAAAACTATATTACAGAATGGGCAAAAGATAAAAAAAACGCAATAGACAAACTTGAAGTTTATGCCTACGATTGTGTGCTTATTGACCTGATGCTTCCTGATGGATCGGGGTTGGATATTATTTCTCATATAAAATCTTTAAAACTAGAAAGCGGCCTAATTATCATTTCGGCCAAAAATAGCCTCGACGATAAACTCATGGGGCTTGAACTTGGTGCTGATGATTACCTGACCAAGCCCTTTCACTTGCCCGAACTAAATGCTCGGCTAAAGGCACTTATGAGGCGAAGGAAATTTGACGGAGACTTAGAAATAAACGTCGGCGATATGATAATTAAACCCGAAGCCATGCAGGTATTAGTACATAACTCAGAATTGATACTGACCAAAAAAGAGTTTGATTTATTGATGTATTTTGTGATGAACAAAAACCGAATAATGACCAAAAGCACCATAGCCGAGCATCTGTATGGAGACGATATAGACCAAGCCGATAGTTTTAATTTCTTGTATTCTCATGTCAAAAATCTTAGAAAAAAGATACTGGACTTAGGCGGAAACGACTATCTACAAACCGTGTATGGCGTTGGATATAAATTTAACGTAGCATGAAATTACTCACCAAAACCGGAAGGATGTTTCTCCTTATTAGCTTTGGCGTATACCTTGCAGGAGCCACAGGAGGGTATTTGGTACTCAACTATTTGACAGAAGCTGAAGCTATAGACAACTTAAAACTTTCAAAACAAAAACTACTCAAGGAGTTAACCGACAAACCTTTTGAAAATACAAACTGGATTTCACTTTCAGACAGTATCCAAATAATCGCGACAGATAAGCTGACTACCGAAACCATCACGGATATTGAACTCTACAATAGCCTTGAAAAAGAAGTTCTTGCTTATAAAAAACTGACATTTACTAAGAACCTGAATGGCAAACTGTATCAAATAAGTATTTTTAAGCCTCTTTATGAACTTGAGGATTTCCAAGAAGTGCTGTTGATAACTTTTGGCATTATTATGTTTATGTTACTTGTGCTTTTATTTTGGATAAACTATTGGTACAGTAAAAAACTGTGGTCGCCATTTTATGGCACACTCGAGTCATTGGCCGATTTTAAAACCTCCAGCAATACATCTTTGGATTTGCCACAAACCAATATTCATGAATTTGAATCATTGAATACACATATAAATACGTTAACCAAGAAAGTTCAGAGCGATTTTCAGAATCTAAAAACATTCACTGAGAATGCCTCTCATGAAATGCAAACACCCTTAGCGGTTATTAGCTCTAACTTGGAGATTCTGATTCAAGACGAAAACCTTAATCAAAATCAGGTGCAGCAAATTGGACACCTTTTGGAGTCTATTGGTAAACTTTCTAAGCTCAATCAAACACTTTTACTTATTTCAAAAATTGAGAATCGGCAGTTTGAGAAAAACGAAAAAATAGATTTAACCCAAACCTTAGCGAACAAACTGACACTATTGCAGCCATGGATTGAAGGTAAAAATATTCAAACCGAATATAGAATTGACGATTCTGTTGGCATAGAAATGAATGCTTATTTATTGGAAGTTTTGCTAAACAACGTATTAGGAAACGCAATAAAATACAACTTAGAAAACGGAAGTTTAAAGGTAACCCTTACCCATAAATACCTTAAAATAGAGAACTTAGGAAACAAGCTTAGCAAACCCACAGAGCAACTTTTCCAAAGATTCCAAAAAGACAACAAAAACAAAGAGTCTATTGGACTTGGCTTGGCGATAGTGAAACAAATATGTGAAACATACGGATTTACACTCACATACGAAAACCTAGAAAACACGCACTTGCTCACAATTAGTTTTCAATAAAACCTATTCTTGTATTAGTAATTTTTATTCAATTCCCTTTAAGCTTTACCTTACCGTTTTAAAATACCCGCTTTTCATTTAAAACTTTCTCAGACTAAACTTTAGATTGTTTAGGTTTACCTATTTCCTCCAAAAAGCCTACAGAATCATAATGTAAAATTGTATCCTAAACAATTTAACAATTATGAAAAATTTAAGTCTGGTTTCATTAATCGTATTGGGTGCTATATGTACCACTAAAGCTCAAAAAATTTCAGCCGATAAACTTCCTGTGGCAGTAAAAACTGCATTTGAAAAAGCGTATCCCGACGCCAAGCAAACAAAATGGGACAAAGAAAAAAATGACTTTGAAGCTTCATTTAAAAATCAAAAGGAGGACCTCTCCGTAGTGTTTGATGCCAAAGGCAATATACTTGAAACCGAAAAAGATATTCCTTTAGAAAAACTACCCGCTAACGTTCAAAAAGCCTTAAAAGGCAAAAAAATCAGCGAAACGGCGATTATAATAAAAGGTGGCAAAACTTTTTATGAAGCCGAAGTAGGTGGCAAAGACCTCTTGTTTGACTCAAATGGAAACCCGGTCAAATAAGCAAACACTTTTTAGCAGAATTAAATCTATGTTTTTTTCTGCTATTTTTTTTAAAAAAGCAACCCTTTTCGCCCATTCCGAGTAAAGGCCAATAACACTAAGATGAAAGTAAATTTGAGTAATAACGAAAAGGAAGAAGACCTTTTTTTAAAAGCAATACTAACCAAGTGTCTAAAAAAAGACGAAACAGCCCAAAATATGCTTTTTCAGCTTTTTTATGGATACGCTAAAAGTATATGCCTCAGATATTCGTCTAGTCAAGAAGACGCCAAAGATATACTCATGAAAGGGTTTATGAAGGTTTTTCAAAATTTAGAAAAGTACGCCTTCGAAAGGCCATTTAAGGCTTGGTTAAGGACTATTTTGGTGAATACAGCACACACGTATTACCGCGATCAGAAAAAATTTGAGAACGAAATTTCTTTAGAAAACCAGCCAGAAATAGAGAATTCAGAGAGCATCATAAACGCACTGTCGGCCGAAGAACTTTTGGCATTAATTCAAAAACTTACACCCGCTTATAGATCGGTATTTGTGATGTATGCAGTAGACGGATACACCCACCACGAAATAAGCGAGATACTCAACATAAACGAAGGCACCTCGAAGTCAAATTATATGAAAGCAAGACTTAAACTGCAGGGTTTTATACAGAAAATTAACCCTGACCTTTTCTATCAATATTCAACCTCAAAAACCAAAAGTATTTGATATGGAAATGAACAAATACAACGACGCTATACGTAAAAAACTACTCAGTATTGAACCTGAGTATGAGCAAAAAGATTGGACTGAACTAAAGGGCATGCTCGGACATAGCTCTACTTTAACTTTAACCCCAAATAGCCTATACAAAAATTTACTCATAGCCACTTTAGGCACCTTACTTACACTTTCATTATTCTGGAATTATAAACTACAAAACGCCAACCAACAAACCCAGTTTACAACAAAACCGGAACAAAAAACACAAACCCAGGTAGTGTACAAGACGGATACTGTTTTTATTGAAAAAATAAAATATGTATATCCTAACCAAATGCAATTAGATAAACATGATGCTTTAGCAATTAACAGCAACATCGAAAATGGAGCTTCTAGCTATATAAATGAAATAAACGGAGTAAATATTGGAATTAAAAGATCAAATACCAATACAACAAAACCAAAAACACAAGGAATACCATATTCGCAAAAACAAAATTTAGTTGGGGCTGAATTGGCTTACACTACTAATATTTTTAACCAAAAAAATCAAACTGTTGAAATAAATGCAGATTCAAGCCAAACAGAAGAACTGAATTTTGATTTCCTTGAAGGAAAACAGTTTGCTACAAATTTTTCAAAAAATGGATTATACCCCAAAATACCTTCTAAAAAAAGTGTGCATTCAAATCCTCTTTCCCCGTACCAGTTTAGTTTACAAATGCCGCACATTGATCTGAAAAACCTTAAATACAGATTTGGAATAGAAGGCGACCTTGGAACCGAAGAAGCTGCAGCAGGTCTAATAGGAGAAGTGATACTAAACCCAAAACTTTCTGTCTCCACGGGAGTAAGAATGGCTTTTTCGCCTGGCAGAGACTATTTCACAGCTGACCAATATCAAGAAGAAACCAAAAAGGATTTTAGAAGTATTTACGCTCCTAGCCTTAGCGAAAACCAACAGATATTGAACATCAATTTCAGAAACTATATTTTACAACTTCCGATAGGTTTAAACTACAAATATCCACTTAAAAACCAATACAAAATCTTGTTAGGAATAGGTACGATACTAGACCTGAAACTTTGGCAACAAGTAAAATATGACTACGGAAAATACAACTCGCATTTTGAAGAAGGTCACAGCAGCTTTTCGGTTTATAATAAACTGATAAACAGCATACAGCTTAACACTGGCTTGGAGAAAAAATATGGCAAACTTGTTTATCAACTGATGCCATATGCCACTTTTTACAAATCACAGATACCATACCGGAGAGAAGAATTTATGGCCGGCATTAAACTTAGGGTACTTAGATAAAAATAAATATGAAAAAAGTAGCTGAAATAACCTTTATTTTCTGGCTCATGAAAATTTGTGCCACCACCCTTGGCGAAACCGCCGGCGATTTATTGTCGATGACTTTAAGCATCGGATATGGCCAAAGCTCGCTTATTCTGCTCGGTTTTTTTGTGGTAACTTTAATAGTACAGTTAAGAAGCAAAAAATACAACCCAATTTTGTATTGGGCCGTGATAGTATCTACCAGCACTGCCGGCACTACCATTTCGGACTTTATGGACCGCACTCTGGGCCTTGGTTATGCCACCGGTTCATTGATTTTGGTAGTAGGTTTAGTTTCTATGCTTTCAGTTTGGTATTTATCCGAAAAATCGCTCTCCGTTTCTGATATCAAAACGTTCAGACCTGAGCTATTTTACTGGTTAACTATTTTAATATCAAATACGCTAGGAACCGCCTTAGGCGACTACCTCGTAGACAGCTCAGGCATGGGATATATAGGAGGAGCGACATTGATTGGGAGTTTGATTGCGATCATCGCATTGGCTTACTATTTTAGCCCAATTTCGCACACTACCCTGTTTTGGATAGCCTTTGTGCTAACTCGGCCATTTGGAGCCACATTTGGTGATTTACTTACAAAACCTATCGCAAAAGGCGGCTTAAACCTAGGCACTACAGGCTCTTCGGTAGTTTTGCTAAGTATACTTTTGGGTTTCTTATTTTATGAGATTTATAAAAAAAAGAAATTGCTGAAACTCACTAATTTTTAATCAAAGCCGAAATTAATATTTTAGTTTAATATGTAATTTTAAGCAGAATAATATGGCAGTTTTGCCATATTATTTTTTTTACAAATAGGTCTCATTTACCTTTTTCAAGGCTCTTTTGAATTCCTTTCAAAATCTCTAACTGTTTTATTTGCACCTCCATGAGCGACGATAAGTGTTCCTCTAAAAGCAAGTCCATTTTTTGATGTAAACTTCTTAATTCTAACTCCGCCTTTAGGTTTATCAAATAGTCGTTTTCGCTTCTTTTTCTGTCTTTTTCTTCTTGCCTATTTTGGCTCATCATGATTATCGGAGCCTGAAGTGCTGCAATACACGAAAGTACCAAATTCATTAAAATAAACGGATATGGATCAAAACGCCAATGTAAAATGGCCACCGAGTTAAATACGATCCAAACGAATAATATGACGGCAAAAATGATGATAAACTTCCAACTGCCGCCAAAACTGGCCACCTTGTCTGAGATACTCTGCCCTTTGGTTAAAACCTCCGCAGGTTCGTTTAGAAGATTTTCTATGATACTCTTCTCCTCTTCTATGGCGTTTTGCACAATCTTCTGAAGCTTAAGCAGCTGCTGATTTTCAGAGGATTTTATTTTCTTAATTGGGTCGGTCATTTTTTTATTTAAAAATACCAAAAAAGCCTCATCTAAACTTTTAAAACATCGATTGTTTTTCAAATTAATACGAGGCTTTATTGGTGTTAATACAAATTAACTATACTGGCACAAGTACGAAGTCTGAACATTTACCGTTACTTGAAATTTCGAATTGGCAGGCACTTCATAAAATTCACCTTTGCCAATCATTTTAGATTCGGTTTCGCCAGGCAAAACCACTTCCATTTCACCTTCTATAACGGTCATAACCTCCGCACTTCCAGTACCAAACTCGTAAGAACCGGGCTCCATTACACCTACAGTAGACTTTCCCGCTGCAGTGGTATACCCAAGCGAAAGCACATTTCCTTCAAAATAAGAATTCGAATTAATCATTGTTATATTTTATTATTTGTTCTGTTTTTTTCTAAAATCCCAAAAAGTATATCCATAAAACCATCTACAGAAGGCTCCATAAAAATCACTTTATGCGGTCGCAAAATATATCGGTTGTAGTGTCCTTCTACTTCTGTGAGCTCATTAATTTGATAGTATTTGTTACAAACCATCAGCCCAAATGCTCCTTTTATTAAATCATAATAGATTACCCCAACTTGGCCCATTGAATTTTGGAATAACTCAATGAAAAATGGAGAGTCAAACAAGCCTTGTCCATTAAAATTAGACACCATGTTTATATCAAAAAAATCGTACGTCCAAAACACATGCGGTATTCCAAAGTCTAACATTAGCTCACTGAGCGAAAGTAAATTTTGGTACATAACCTTATGTAGCTCAACTACTTGCGATGCCTCACTCACATTAAGCCAAACGTCATAAATAGTGTCGTAGTATTCGGTCAGTTCTTTTGCCAAATCTAATTTATAATCAAAACTAGGATAGCCAGGTGCATAATATCCCGGATAAAAATAGGTTAAACCCGCTGCTTTCGCATGTATTACTTTTTGTAAAATTAAATATTTGCCTAGGCTATATTTTTTATATGAAGGATCATAAAAACTAACGATACCTTGGGCGGCGTTTTGCCCCAAATCAAATACTCCCATTCCGATTAATTTGTCGTCGTCAAACAGGCAAATCTCTTGGCTGTTAAAAATATTGGGTTTGTTTAATGCCAATAGCATTTCGAGCGAGCCTGAAGTTTCAAACGTGATGCCTGATTTGTAATTAGCATATAAAGCTTCTTTTTCTTCGGTTACATTTAGTTTACTTATTTCTATTCTAAACCTACTGTTTTGCTTACTCAGCTTTTGCTGCTTTGGACTAAGGTTAAAGTCAAAAAGCCTATACCTAAGCCACAAAGCCGAATAGATGGTTTTATTAAAATGCAGGAAATTTGTGGTAAAAATACTCTGCCCCATTCTAAACCATCCTTTACTCAGATATTGATCTAAGTCTTCGGGCAAAAGTACGGTTGGCGTAGAAATATTGGAAAGCATGAATAAAATTCTAAATTCTCAAAAAAGACAGTTTTGTTTTAAAAGGCTACTAAAGCTTTATACAATCACAAAAATATAAGTTTTTCTGACTAGAAATCCTTTTTTCTTTTTTTAAGGCAAAAAAAAATAGGCTACCGAGTAAGTAACCTATTCTTTATATAAAATAAGATTTAATTCTATCTTAAAAACATCCTAAATAACAAAAACATACCGGCAGATAGCATCATAGAAACTGGCAAGGTAAGTACCCAAGCTATTGCTATGTTTTTGATAGTGCCTGCTTGTAAGTTTTTAATACCTTTAGAAGCCACCATAGAACCCGCAATACCCGAAGATAGCGTGTGCGTAGTAGAAACCGGAAGCTTAAATCCAGAGGCTAAAGCAATGGTAACCGCAGCCACAAGTTCAGCTGAAGCTCCTTGAGCATAGGTCAGGTGAGATTTACCGATCTTCTCACCAACTGTAACTACAATACGTTTCCACCCGATCATAGTACCCAATCCCAGCGAAAGTGAGATTAATAAAATAACCCAGAAAGGTGCAAAGTCAGTTGCTTTTCTAATTCCTTTTTCTTCTTTAGTAGCTAGGTTTGCTAGGATATCTCTATCTTCTTTGCTCATACTTACACTTTCGTCATTTAAGATTTTCTTAGCGTTGCTCGAAATCTTCAAAATGTCGTTTCTCAAATGTAATTTAGTTGTATTTAAACTTTCCTTTCCGCCCAATATTGGAAGTAAATCCGCAATATTTTCTTTGATTTCCGAAATGTGCGTTTTTTCACTTACACCCAAATGTGTAGTATCAATTTTAGAAATCACTTGCTCTATTTGTTGGACTTCAGGAATAATTTTATTCAAATTTTGGGCTGAGTTTATTGCAAAGTAAGAAGGCAAAACTCCAATCAAAATTAACATCATAAGACCAATTCCTTTTTGACCGTCGTTTTTACCATGGAAAAAACTAACTAGCGTACATGTGGTTATCAAGGTAGCACGAATCCAAGTTGGAGGAGTTTGGTTCTTTTTAGGCTCAGAAAAAATCTGCTCTCTCGTTTTTTTAGAGGTTGAAACTTTTAAAACAAACATAAGAACTACCGCCAATGTAAAACCGATTAGGGGAGCAATCATTAATCCGAAAAAAATCTCTTTTACTTTATCCCAATTTAGAGCTACAATTCCCGATGTATTTTCAGGCAAAAGAGCGTATCCTAAACCAACTCCCATGATAGCACCTATTAAAGTATGCGAACTAGAAGATGGCAAACCAAAATACCACGTACCGAAGTTCCAAACGATAGCACTCAAAAGCATGGCCATGACCATTGCCACAGCATGATACACGTTTTGGTCAAGAAGGAGCTCGACTGGCAGTAAATTTACAATACTCATACCCACACCAACGCCTCCGGTTATTACGCCAAGGAAATTCCAGATTCCAGACCATACTACGGCCTGAGTAGGTTTAAGTGAGTTGGTATAAATCACGGTAGCAACTGCGTTTGCAGTGTCGTGAAAACCATTGATAAATTCAAAAAAACAAGCTGCAATTAGGGAGATTGCTAGCAAAATAAAAATATCCGTTTCTAATCCGAACATAGGGTTTATTATTAATTTTTAATCTTTTTCACTTCGAAGTCGCAAAATTGACAACTTATTTCCGAAAATTCACTGAAATTATACTTTTGAATATTATCAAATTGTTAATTTTCCTTTATTGCCAATTGTCCACAAGCTGCGTCAATGTCTTTCCCGCGGCTTCGTCTAACGTTTACTATCACCCCATTTTTCTCTAAATATTGAGCGAATTTATCTATTGCTTCTGGGTCTGCATTTTTATAGTTAGCCTCGTTAATTGGGTTATATTCAATAATATTGACCTTAGAAGGCACTCTTTTACAAAACTTAAGTAGGTCACGAGCGTCGTCTAAAGTATCGTTGAAGGTATGAAAAATAATATATTCAAACGTAATTTTATTGCCTGTTTTTTGATAAAAATAAGTTAAAGCATCCGTTAAGTTCTGAATACTATTAGACTCATTAATTGGCATTATCTGATTTCGTTTCACGTCATTGGCCGCATGAAGCGAAAGTGCCAAATTAAACTTCACTTCGTCGTCACCCAGTTTTTTAATCATCTTGGCTATTCCTGCTGTGGAAACCGTAATACGCTTCGGCGACCAGTTTAGGCCTTCTTCAGAAGTAATCTTATTTGCCGATTCTATCATAGCCGCATAGTTTAGCAATGGTTCGCCCATGCCCATGTACACGATATTGGTAAGTGGTGCTTGGTAATTTTCTTCGGCTTGTTTTTTGATTAAAATAACTTGATCGTATATTTCAGCAGCATCTAAATTTCGTTCGCGATTCATATACCCCGTTGCACAAAACTTACATGTCAGCGAACAGCCTACTTGAGAAGATATACATGCCGTCATCCGCGTATCAGTAGGAATCAATACGCCTTCTACCAAGTGACCGTCATGCAGTCTGAAACCAGATTTAATCGTACGATCCGATGAAATTTGCAATTTATCTACTTTTACGGGCAATATTTCAAATGATTCTTTGAGTTTTTCACGTAGCGTTAGCGACAAGTTACTCATCAAATCTATGTCTGTGCATGCTTTTTGCCAAAGCCACTCCCAAATTTGTTTAGCTCTAAAAGCAGGTTCGCCTTGCTCTTTTAACCAGACCTTTATATCTTCTAACTTCTGTTTTCTTAAATCTAACTTTTTCATAATCTTATTCTTTTTCTTTCCGAAAACACCGCTTTACAAAACGTTTTGGCGTTGATATTTTTCTTCGAAAAAAACTAAATGCAAATTTCGCCTTTTTTTAATTAAAATCACTAATAACGCATCTTAAAATTAGGTGAAACAAAGCAGGCAATTTATTTGTTATTTCCATGAATAAATAGTAGATTTCTAACATGAGAATAAAGCAACTTCTGGTTTTCATGTCGTTCCAGCTTTTACTTTGGAACACCACCACTGCTTTTGCCCAAAAACTTCCAGAAAAATTCGGCTTTCATTTTAAAGGCCGCTTTCAGAAAACCTCTAAAATCCCTTTCGAAGTATATTCAAACCTAATTGTAATCAAACTCAAAATAAACGGCTCAGATTCGCTGAATTTCATATTAGACACAGGAGTCAGCTCTATTATCATTACCGACCCTACCTTAGCCAAAACCTTAAATTTAGATTTTGTAAGGACAGTAAAAATAACCGGGGCAGGAGAAAAAAACGGCATTAACGCTAACGTTTCTATAAACCATGAAGTGGACCTCGGATTTGTGCGGGCATACCACCAAAACTTAGTAGTTTTAGACGAAGATATCCTAAAGTTATCTGAATACATGGGAATACCCATTCATGGCATTTTTGGGCATGATTTATTCTCTAGGTTTGTTATTAAAGTAGATTTTGCCAAACGCATACTCACACTTAAAGAACCCACAAAATATAAATATCGCAAGTCTCAAGGCGAACGCTACCCGATAGTAGTTACACAATCAAAACCATATATGGACGACGTAGCATTCGCTCAGGACTCAAACCCATTTAAACCGTTGAGGTTAGTAATAGATACAGGTGCTGGACATGCGTTATTATTAAATTCCCAAGAAAATACCAATATCCAACTGCCAGACAAAGTCATTAGAGCCAATCTTGGCCGAGGTCTAAACGGTAATATCAATGGAAATATTGGGCGGATTTCAAAAATTAAGATTGGTAAATATGAATTTAATGAGGTTTTGGCCTCATTTCCTGACAGCCTTTCATTTAGTATAAAATTTGACACTACCGAAAGCTTAGTAAGACAAGGGAGCATTGGCGGTGAGTTTCTGAGGCGATTCGTGATAACATTCAACTATAGAGACAGTTACATCGTATTAAAGCCAATAAAAAGCAAATATAGGGAGACTTTTGAACACGACATGAGCGGCATGGAAATAAGAGCCGCAGGTCAATATTTTGATGAATTTCAAGTAACATTTGTAAGTCCGGGCTCACAAGCAGACAAAGCCGGAGTAATCGTAGGCGACCAAATAGTTTTCTTTAATAATAAGCATTTCAAAGAAATAAATATCAACGACATTTATCGAAAACTCAGTAGCAAAGAAGGCTCAGAAGTGGAACTTTTTGTAAGACGAAACAACGAACTTAAATTTATTTACTTCAAACTAAAAAGGGTAATCTAGGCTACCTTTTAAAGAATATCGAGGTCTTTTACTGTAAACTCATTTTCAACATTCCCCGTATTCAAAGTCGTATTTGGCTCAAAAAGCAAGACTTTCACCTCTTCTAAGGCTATTGGCTTATGAAGCGTTCCTTTCGGAATAACCACAAATTCACCCGCATTTATGTGTAAGGTTTTATTTTCTAATTCTATCTGAAGAGCACCTTCTATAACCATAAACATTTCGTCTTCGTGCTCGTGTTTATGCATCACAAACTCCCCTTTAAACTTCGCCACTTTTACATGTTGACCGTTTAATTCACCTACTATTTTAGGGCTCCAATGCTCCGTAAAAGAATCAAACTTTTCGTGTAAATTAACTTTCTTTATATCCATTTTTAATTAAAACCTGTAAAAAAGATTTAGCCCTGCTCCTCTAATACTAAAGTAAGGAATGCTACGAATTGACTTTATTTCGGCTTTTTCGTCTGTAATATTTAAGGAAAAGTAATTATTCGAAAGGCCAAAACGCTCAATAATCTTATCTTTCAGATACGTTTTTTCGTCTTCCGAAAGTTTACCCAAAACCTCGTTTGTGGCAGTTGCATTGAACGTATTGGCAAAGCCAAGGTGTGGCCCAATAATTACAAAATCAACGCCGAAGTTGCTCCAACGAAACTGCTTGCCAACCAACAAACCAATGGAATTAGCCCTGAAAGTAAAATCAACCGGAGACTTGGCATCTAAGAAAAGCCCCTGATATTTAATGGCTAAAGATGCCGGAACCGTCATGTCAAATTTCTCGAACTGACCAAAAACAGAAACAAACCAGCGATTTTTGTTTTCTCCAAAATACTTTCTAATCTCTGGCGAATAGCCCATAACGCCTACTCGGGCTTCGTTCATAAAAATATATTCAAACTTAATGCCTGTTAAACCTACTCCGTGCCTTTTGGCCAAAGTATCTATGGGTACACCAAAAGGAATCAAAGATTTTTGCCGATAAAAGAAGGTATTATTAAACGCCCACTTGTCGTTTAATGCACGCTCATACTGAAACGAATAAAGCTGCGAAAGCGGCCCCACCACATTAAACTTAATGGAGTTTTTGGGTTGTTCTTGCCCAAAAACGGTGATAGAACACGCAATTAATATTAAACAGAAAACGATTTTTTGCATTATTTTTCAATTGATTTTAAGACAGTTCTTAATGTCTCTAAACTTTCAAAAGGAATATCTAAGTGGGTAACCATTCGAATTAACTTTCCTCCAAAATGAACTACATGAACGTCTTTTTGTGCCAAAGCCTGTATAAACTCAGCCACTTGATAGCTTTCATTTAACTCAAATATAACGATATTGGTATCTGCCGGGTATAATTCTTCCACAAAATTACAATTTCCTAACATTTCCAAAATCAGCTTGGCCTTTTGGTGATCTTCTTTGAGTCGGTCTACATGGTGGTCTAAAGCATAAATACCCGATGCAGCCAAATACCCCGCTTGACGCCATCCGCCACCAAAAGATTTACGCACTCTTTTGCATTTTTTGATAAAATCAGCCGAGCCTAAAATCAACGAGCCAACTGGGCAACCGAGGCCTTTTGAAAGACAAATAGAGATAGAATCAAAGACTTGTCCGTATTGTAGCGAAGTTTCTTTGGTTTCTACCAGTGCGTTAAATAGCCTCGCTCCATCGAGATGTAGAGCCAAATTATTTTCAACACATACTGCTTTTATTTTTTCTATTTCGGCGAAATCGTAAATAGCTCCTCCACCTTTATTCATGGTGTTTTCTAAAGAAACCAAGCGAGTCAAAGGCTGATGAATATCGTCCGGATTGTTAATGCCGCCTTTTACCATTTCCGCGGTTAGCCTACCTTTATTTCCTTGCAATAGCTTTAAAGATGCATGGGCATTTTGTGCCACTCCGCCTCCTTCATACAGATATATATGCGAAAGCTGATCACAAATAACTTCTGTGCCGCTGCCTGTGTGTACTTTCACGGCTATTTGGTTGGTCATAGTTCCGGACGCACAAAAAAGCGATGCTTCCATGCCAAACATATTGGCAACTTTGGTTTCTAGGGCATTTACCGTTGGGTCGTTTCCAAAAACATCATCCCCCACTTCCGCCGAAAACATGGCCTCCAGCATGGCCTTAGTTGGTTTTGTGAGTGTATCGCTTCTTAAATCTAAAGACATCTCTATTATTTTTTTGCCAAAAATAGACATATAAACTTAATTTATTAAATTTGATAAAACTAATCAACCTAATGGCGAAATATACACTCAAAATTAACGCAAAAACCTATCAGCTAGAAGCTGACCCCGACATGCCTTTGGTTTGGGCAATTAGAGACTTGGCTAACCTAAAAGGCACCAAGTTTGGATGTGGTCTTGCCCAATGTGGTGCTTGTACCGTGCACTTAGACGGCCAACCCGTTAGATCTTGTCAAATACCGATAAGCAGTATTGCTAAAAAAGCTAAAATAACTACGGTGGAAGGTATCGGAGAAAATACACTTTCGGTAGTTCAACAAGCTTGGATAGACGAGCAAGTGCCGCAGTGTGGATATTGTCAGTCTGGTCAAATTATGTCAGCAGTGGCACTTTTGGCAACCAACAAAAACCCCAACGACGAAGACATAGCCAATGCCATGAATGGCAACTTGTGTAGATGTGGAACGTACCAAAGAATTAACAAGGCAATTAAAAAAGCCGCAACAATGCTTTAAAAATGACAGATTCTAGAAGAGATTTTATAAAAAAACTTGGACTAACTGGTTTAGGGCTAAGTATTGGTTTGCAGGGAGTTTCGGCGGCTTCACCACTCAAAAAGCTAGATAGCAATGCACTTGCTCTTGAAATTAACCCATTTATAATAATAGACAACACCGGCAAAATCACCTTGGTAAACAGCCGACCAGATATGGGCCAAGGCTCTACCCAAGCGGTACCTTCCTTGATAGCCGAAGAACTGGAGGTTAGCCTAGACAAAGTAAACATTATTCAGTCAGACGGCAGAAGCAAATACGGAAGTCAGCAGTCTGGCGGAAGTAGCTCAGTACGTGGCCTTTGGATGCCACTCCGTAAAGCAGGTGCCGCTGCAAAAGAAATGCTTATTCGTGCCGCCGCTGAAAAATGGAACGTAAGTGCCGCCAACTGCTACGCCAAAGAAGGTATGATTTACCTCACTGGCAGCGACAAAAGCACCTCCTATGGCGATGTGGCCGACTTGGCTTCTACCTACGAAGTGCCTAAAAACCCAAAACTAAAAGATCCGAAGGATTTTAAAATATTAGGTAAATACAACAAACGCTTGGATGTGCCCAGCAGAGTAACTGGTGAGGCCGTTTATGGAATAGACATCGAGTTGCCAGGCATGGTGTTTGCCAAAGTGGTGCACTCACCAAGAATCCACGATTCTATTGTTTCTATCAATGACGCTGCCGCTCGAAAGGTAATGGGTGTGCTAGACGTATTAAAAATAGAAAGAGCCATGCCACATACCAAAGTAGACGCTGTGGCGGTGATAGGTAAAACGCAGTTTGCTGCCTTAAAAGGGGCAAAAGCCTTGGAAATAACGTGGAAAGAAGAAACAATCAAATATGTAAATCAAAATACAGACGAATATTTTGCTGCGGCTTACGAAACCGCCAAAAAACCGGGAGTTAGAGCAGAAGAAAAAGGAGATTTTGATGCTACTTTTAATGCCGCCACCCAAAAACTTGAGGCCGTTTACGAAACGCCATTTTTGGCTCACGGTGCCATAGAATCTGTAAATACAACTGTACACGTCAAAGACGACGGCAGCGTAGAAGTGTGGGCACCCATACAAGGACCCGACGGAGCACTTAGCCAAGTGGCCAACTATTTGGGAATTTCGGAAGACAAAGTGAAAATAAACGTAACCTTGCTCGGAGGCTCTTTTGGCCGTAAAGCCTACATGGATTTCCTTAACGAAGCATGTGATATTTCTAGAAAAATCAAAAAGCCCGTAAAGGTACTTTGGACCAAAGAAGACGATATTTCGCAAGGACCTTATAGACCTGCCATGCTAAGTAAACTGCAAGGCGTAATAGAAAACGGAAAAGGTGCTGCATTCCACCATCAGGCTGTGGGCGAGTCTATATTAGGCCAAGTATTTAATGGTTTAAAACCTACACAGGCAGACGGATGGCTGAGCGGAGAGCTAAGCCAAGAAAACTACGAATATGCCTTTGGAGTAAATAAGGTTTCGTATTCTCGTGTAAAAACGAGTATTCCGGTAGTTTGGTGGCGTTCGGTTTATGCCTCTAACTTTGGTTGGGGACAAGAGTGTTTTATAGACGAAATGGCCCTCGAAGCTAAAAAAGACCCTTTGGAGTTTAGGTTAAGCCTACTTAAAAACTCCCCGCGATTTACAAATGTGTTAAACCTACTGGCCGAAAAAGCAGATTACAAAACTCCACTTCCAGAGGGAAAAGCCAGAGGAATCGCTGTTTTTCGTTCGTTTGACTCCATTTCAGCGGCTTGTGTGTTTGTTTCGAAAACAGATGACGGCATAAAAATAGACAAAGTAATATCGGTGATTGACTGCGGTATGTATGTAAACCCCGACAACGTAAAAGCTCAAACCGAGGGAAATATCGTGATGGGAATTTCGGCGGCAACCAAAGGTGGTATCACGTTTGAAAACAACCAATGTGTGCAGTCAAACTACCACGACTATAACGTATTGCGAAACAATGAAATACCAGAAATGGAAATTCATATTGTAGAAAACTATGAAAAACCAGGTGGCGTGGGCGAGCCAGGACTCCCTCCTATAGCTCCGGCCATTGGCAATGCAATATTTAACCTAACCGGCAAAAGAGAACGAAAACTACCACTTAGTTTGGTTTAAGATACAATTAATAGAATAGTTAAGACAGGGCCTCAATTAGAAGCCCTGTCTTTTTTGTTTTAAACTCTTTTTTTGTAGAAATTTTCTGAACACAAAAAATTTGGTTCTAATTTCATAAAGTAGTTTTGGGACGTAGAACTTTTCAGATTAAATAATCACAAAAAACCTTTACAAGGCATTGTTTTCTTTAATTTTCATTGATGAATGTTTGTTTTCTTATTTTTTAAAGTACAAGTGTTAAGATATTACATCTTAGAATTTCATGAAGTAAAACCTTATTTAGCAAAAATCATGGTTAAAAATACGATAGAAAAAAATAAAAAAATGATCACAAACTCAATATTTTGAAGTATTGTTTTCGATTTTCTAGACATGTATATTATCAATAGGTATTAGTAATTCGGTTGCAAAATTAATGCCATCCAATTACAATCAAAAAATATCGACTTTTTTGTAACCACTTAATAATCAATCTCTTTAAATTATTTAGTAGATTATTTAAAAAGTCCAAATCATGTGCGTCAATTTTATACTTTTTTTCACCAAAAACAAGGCAATTTAGGCTATCTATTACAAAAAAATACGTTTTATAAATAAAAAAAGGAGTTTTTAAGAATAAAAATTCATGCCAAAAAAGAAATTTGGATTAGAGTTTTAATACATTTTTACTATTTATAAAAAGTAGATTTCAAGGAAACCAAAAAATTAATAGTGCATTTCTCATTGATTTCTTATTTTTGCAATTAAATCAAAACAAACCTCAAACAAATGTCTAAAGTTCTCATTATTGGAGCAGGAGGAGTAGGTACAGTGGTAGCACACAAATGTGCACTTAATTCCGATGTTTTTACTGAAATAATGCTCGCAAGCCGCACAAAATCTAAATGCGATAAAATAGCAGGCGATATCAAAGAAATGCATGGCGTAGATATACAAACTGCTGCAGTTGATGCCGACAAGGTTCCTGAATTAGTGGCTTTAATTAAAGCCTTTGGACCAAAAATGATTATAAATGTGGCATTGCCTTATCAAGACCTGACCATCATGGATGCTTGTCTAGAAACTGGCGTGCATTATTTAGACACGGCTAACTATGAACCTAAAGACGTGGCCAAGTTTGAGTATAGCTGGCAGTGGGCGTATCAGGAGCGTTTCAAAGAAGCGGGCCTAATGGCCTTGTTAGGTTGTGGTTTTGACCCAGGTGTTACGCAGGCTTTTACTTCTTATGCCAACAAGCATTATTTTGATGAAATGCACTACCTAGACATCATCGACTGTAATGCCGGTGATCACGGAAAGGCATTTGCGACCAACTTTAACCCTGAAATTAACATCAGAGAAATTACCCAGCCGGGTAGATATTGGGAAAACGGCGAGTGGATAGAAATACCTGCTATGTCGATTCACAAAGCGATAGATTATCCAAACATCGGTGAGAAAGAATCATACGTACTGTATCACGAAGAGTTAGAATCTTTGGTTAAAAACTTCCCTACACTCAAAAGAGCACGTTTTTGGATGACATTTGGTCAAGCCTACATCACGCACTTACAAGTGTTAGAAAATGTGGGAATGACGAGCATCGCCCCTATCAAGTTTCAAGGAATGGACATAGTGCCGCTTGAGTTTTTGAAGGCGGTATTGCCAGCACCCGAATCTCTTGGAGAAAACTATACGGGTCAAACCTCCATCGGTTGTCAGATAAAAGGAATAAAAGATGGAAAAGACCGTACGTACTATATATGGAACAACTGTCACCACGCCGAGGCTTACAAAGAAGTAAAATCTCAGGCGGTTTCGTATACAACAGGTGTGCCGGCTATGATTGGTGCCATGCTTATGCTAACCAACGAAGAGTGGATGAAACCAGGCGTATATAACGTGGAAGAACTCAATCCAGATCCATTTATGCACCTACTAAACACCCACGGCTTACCGTGGAACGAGAAAGTGGACATTGAACTTCCTCATACGTATTGAGATGTAAAAAAACTATAGAAAGAGCTCTGAATATTCATTCAGGGCTTTTTTTTTGATTTACAAAAAAAAGAAATTGTTTTAAATACGAAGAGTTGGTATACTTGTAAATGGTTCAAGTTTGACAAGCGTCTTTCAGCAAAAACTGAAGCTAAACTTAATTAAGAGGCTCTTTTTTTTGAAAACATTTTTTACAACCACTAAATATAAAATTTAAGTGTACCACTATACCACAACCTCAACTACCCGGTTAAACGACCTAGCCTATGTTTTTAAAAACCGAGGAAACGTAAATACAACTTTAATAAAAAATGCCTTCCAAAAACTCTACCAAGCCCGCGACTATGCCATTTTCGATACTTTTTGGAATAATGCGGGGCTGAGTGAGACTTTGTTTGGAACAATACTTTTGAATGAATCTGAAGAAGACTTTGAAAAAAGAAGTAAAATTGATTTTATCAGTTGGGTTAAAACTTTTAATCCTAAAATTTATTCATTTATAGATATTAAATAATTCAAAATGAAAATTTTACATGAAATTAAAAACCTAAAAAAATATTATCTCTATAAAAATTTGGAGGTTTTACAATTACTAGATTATACTATTTTGATTAATAATGAAATTATCTCAAAAGATACAAAATACTTATATTTTTCAGATGGAAACATTTATTTCAATAAACTGAATGGAGAAATCGAAAAATATGAAATTAATCGAAAATCTTTAAGTCAAAATGGTAAAATATTTCCTCTTTCTGATACAATTGGAGATGAATTCGGAAAGTCATCAGTTATTTCCAAAGATGAAAAAACTGACGAATATATATGGAGTTTTGAATTTTTCTCAAAAGAAACTCTAAAAAAAACCTTTGAAGTAAAAATTAAAAATAATTTTTTTCAAAACTATGAAAATAAAGGAAGTATTATTTACAATACAACGAATAATCAATCTTTACTCACCAATCTGGAAATAAAAACCGAAACCACCCTCTGGCAATATTCGGTAGCGGAGCTTGGGGCTGATAAGGTGAGCAGAATACTGGGGGTGTTTGGGCAGGTGCTGGTGGTGGTGTGTGAGATGCCTAAAAGTCCTAAATCTTTATTGGTAGGTCTAGACATTACAGATGGCAGCAAATTGTTTACAGTACCGCTTACTCAGTATCAAATGAATAACAATTTGCTTTTTTATGAAGCCAATAACAGTATTGTAAGCATTATTGGTGAGTATCTGTGGGAGTTTAGTTTAAGTACTTTTCAGGTTATAAGAGAGAAATATCTTCCTGAGGTTTTCAAAACCGAGGATGTTCACATTCAAGTATATTTAGCAACGCTACAAGGAGACTCCATTTACTTTGCCGCGTCTGAATTTGGCAAATCCATGAGCTCGGCAATTGTAGGCATATTTGATTTAAAAAAAGAGCAACTCATTGATTACATAGACCTAAAACCAAACGGCAAGTTTTGCATGGGCGGCAATTCTCGCCCACAAGTATCAGGCAATAAAATTTATATGTTAGACACTAAGAAAACCCTGCATATTTTGGAGCGGGAGAATGGGTGATTCATTATATTAATTAAATTTGCCAACAGAAAAATGAAAGGTATCACTCTAAATTGCACCAAAAAATATTAAATTTGTTTATAAAACACTTTCAATATGTTAAGTAATATTCAGTTAGAATTATTGAAAACTTTTTCAAGGCCCTTGCCAGAAAGTCAACTTCTCGAAATAAAAAAGTTGTTGGCAGACTATTTTGCTCAAAAAGTAGATGATGGAATAGACGAACTATTTAATAATAATGAATGGGATGTAAATGAAAAAGTTTCGGAGTGGACTAAGTCGCATGACCGAACGCCTTACAGCCCTAAAAAATGAGAGTTGTAATTGACACAAACTGTTTTTTGGCTATTCTCCCAAAAAAATCAATTTATAGGCCAATATTTGATGCTTATCGACAAGGCAAATTTGAACTCGTCATTTCAACAGACATTTTAAATGAATACGCTAAAATTTTTTCTAAAAAAATGTCTTTCGAAATTTCAGAAAATATTATTGAGTTGATTTTAAAACAACCCAATACTATTGAATCCGACATTTATTATTACTGGAATTTAATAATTGAGGATATGGACGACAATAAATACTCTGATTTGGCTATTTCAGCCAATGCCGAATACATTCTAACATTAGACAGGCATTTTGATATTTTAAAAACTATATCATTTCCAAAAGTCAAGGTTATTAACTTGGAGGGTTTTCTGGCTTTAATAGAAGCTTTTGATTGATTTAGCCCGCTGTGCACCGACTTTCGTACGTGTGTATTTCGGTCTTTGACCGACTTAAAACATATATTTTTTGACCATTCATTTATTTCAATAATAATTTTTTCTTTGAATTTTATTTCGGCGGCTCCAAGCCGCAATACGCACATGCGAAGGAAATATCATTCGCACAGCTGGGCTTTATTTCTGATAAATATTTAATCAAATTTTTAATATCTATTTTTCAAGTTCGTTAAATTTCAGCCTCTCAATAAAAGCTAGTAATAGTCTGGCTTCAAACTTTATATTTCATAAGAAAAAAAAATATTATATAAACAAGAATAATGATTAGCAAATTAATGGATAAATGAAAAGACTTTTTTTGTCCCTTCCATAGATTAATTATAAATAGAATTAAAAAGTAAAGTATATGAATTAGGAAAGATACGTTTATCAAAAAAAAGAATAAAATATCTGCTCCTCCTTTTTCATTTAATAGAAAAAGGGAAGAAATAGAGCAATAACCAAATATTGTGAATATGGTTTTTAAATAAGTTACGTTTTTCATATTAGAAATTTTTATTAAAGTGAAAAAGGATTTGCCACTGATACCACTCATCATTCTGCAAACTATGCCCTCCAGAATTGGTTATCCAATTTAACATTTCACCGCCAAAACTTTCTAAATTTAATTTTGGTTTCGAAAGTAATTGTAAATTTTTATCGGCTTTGGGGTCTTTTCTCGGGCCCATGGGGCCTTGAGAAGGGAAATTGTAATCATTGTCTGCCATTGTTCCTAGCCATTGAACAAAATCAGAATTACTCCAAAAGTTCAATATTTTTCCATTTGAATTATTGAACTGAAAATCACTCCTTTGTGGTGTTTCAATATTAATTACATCAACAATCCAAGAAGCATCAAACCCTTCTAAAATATTCTTAACTCTTTTTGCTACATTATCCCGCTGTGCGAAGGCTCCGACCTTCGTACGTGTGTAAATCGGTCTTTGACCGAAGTAAAACATATTGTATTTTACCATTTATTTATTTCAAGTATAATTTTTTATTTGAATTTTATTTCGACGGCTCCAAGCCGCGATACGCACATACGAAGGAAATACCCCTCGCACTGCAGGGACATTGAACTTCGTCATGCCTATTGAGATGTAATTCTTAAAAATATCAAAACGGCTGCTTCTCATTTGGGAGTAGCCGTTTTTTTTTGTGCGGTCTAGATTTACGTAGCTGGCTTTTTTTGCCTTTTTATGATACAATATTTCAATGCGTGTATTGAACATAACAAAAATAATCTACCTTTGCGGCAGTTTGTAGGTGTCTTCAGTTTTTATCGTAAAAACTGTCTGACTTAATAGGGAATCACGTAAGAGTCGTGAGCTGTCCCCGCAACTGTGCGTTTCATTTGTTTGTTTTCACTCCATAGCCACTGCCTCCACAAGCGAGGTGGGAAGGTTCGAAAACAAGAAACAAGCCAGGAGACCTGCCTTCAAATCATTCTTTTATGCTCTAAACGGAGGATTTTAGCATACGAGCGTTCGCCTATTTTTTATTTTTTTTACAAAAAAACAATGTTCAAAACATTCAAAAATGCTCTTATTGTAAGCATGGGATTGGTATGCTCAAACGCTTTTGGTCAAATAGACCTAAAAGAAACGATCGTAACAGCAAACAAATACCCGCAAAAACAATCGCAGTCAGGAAAAGTACTAACGGTCTTGTCTGATTCTTTGATTAAAGCAAACGCAGGTTTAAGTTTGGGTCAGTTGCTAAACACCCAAGTGGGTATGCAGGTGATTGGAAGTGGCCAAACACCCGGAAGTGTACAAAACATTAGCACGCGTGGCTCGGCATTTGGCCAAACCCTAATTTTGATTGACGGCATTCCCGTAAACGAGCCTTCGGGCATTGGTAGTTCTTTTGATATTAATCAGCTGGCTCTGCAACAAATAGAGCGTATTGAAATCATGAAAAGTGGTCAATCTACCCTATACGGTTCTGATGCACTTGGCGGCGTAATAAATATCATAACTAAGAAAAACAGCTCAAAGAAGATTGGCGTAAATGGCTCACTGCAAGCAGGAAACATGGCTACTTTGGGTGCCAATGTGGGAGTAAGCGGAACATTAAAAAACACGCATTATAACATCGAGCAAAACCTACAAACTACAAATGGTTTCTCTTCAGCTGACGAAAAAGATGCAAAAACCACTTATGAAAAAGATGGTTTTAAATCGCAAAATACACAAATAAAAATCAGCCAAGACTTGAGCGAAAAACTAAGCCTATACGGTTTGTACCGTCACAATCAATACAAAAGTGACCTTGACGACGGAGCATTTGTGGATGATAAAGATTATAAATTTACCTCAAAAAACAACCAAATCGGTGGCGGGATAGACCTAACTGTGGCAAAAGGAAAAATAAAGTTTAACGGTCTTTATAACCAAACAGACAGAAACTATTTTAATGACTCGGCTTCGGTAGCTCCAACTGCTTTTGCTAAATTTTCAAATTCAAACTACAATTCAAAAGCCTTATTTTTAGAACTTTACAGTACTTTAAGTCTTAATCAAAACTTAGACGTATTGATAGGTGCAGACTACAGAAAGCAAAACATGGCCTACGATTATTTTTCGGTGAGTGCCTTTGGGCCGTATACCGACGAGCCTATTTTAGCTAAAAATGCAAAAATAGATAACGCAAGTATGTATACTTCGATTATTAACAAATACGACAACGGAATAGGCATAGAAATAGGAACGCGACTAAACTACCATTCGGTTTATGGTACCAACGCCACGTATTCTTTAAACCCTTTCTATAGAATTAATAAAAGCATCAAAGTATTCGGAACTTTGGCTTCGAGCTTTAAAAACCCGGCCTTGTATCAACTTTATTCGCCATACGGAAACGAAGACTTAAAACCAGAAACCGCACAAACGATAGACTTGGGCGTCCAAGTATTTGGAAAATCGGAGAAAAACTTCGCAAGAGCGGTATTCTTTAACAGAGATTACAAAAACTTAATCGTATTTCTTTCTCAATCTGAGCCTCCTTACGGAATTTACACCAACCTAAAAAAACAAGTAGACAGAGGAATTGAATTTGACGGAGCGTACCAACTTCAATCATTTTCGTTTTCAGGAAACTATACGTATTTGAAAGGTTTAATATCGGAGGATTTAAAGGCAGAAAACGACAAAATCATGTCTTTTTTGAGAAGACCAAAACATACAGTTAACCTAAGTGGAAACTATACATTTGACCAAAAACTAACCTTAGGCCTAAATGTGCAACACGTAGGAAAACGAAATGACGTATTTTATGACAATGCCACTTACAGCAACCAAGCCACAGCCTTAAAGGCATATACTTTGCTTGGAGCACACGGAAGCTACGCTGTAAATGCCAAAACTAAAATATTTGTGAACGGACAAAACTTATTAAATACCACATATACTGAGATTTACGGTTATAAATCTCGCCCTATCACCCTAACAGGTGGAATTAATTTCGCATTATGAAAACTAAATTTTAATACGGAAAGGTCATTTTCATTTGAGAATGGCCTTTTTTTTATTTTGAAAAAAAACGAGATTATTTAAGCCATTTTGGGTCTAAGACGTGTTATTTAAAAGTGATTAATTAATTTCGCAAAAAAAAGAATTTATATGTCTGTCGATTTTTCTCAAATTCCTTCGCCTTGTTATGTATTAGAAGAAAAACTTTTACGTAAAAACCTTGAACTGTTGCACAACGTGCAGGAGCGATCGGGTGCTAACATCATTTTGGCACTGAAGGGGTTTTCTATGTACAGTATGTTTCCGATGGTAAAGCAATACCTTTCGGGAGCCACGGCGAGCTCGCTTAATGAGGCTAGGCTGATTTTTGAGGAAATGAATTGCTTGGCACACACCTACGCACCTGCTTACAAACCCGAAGAGTTTGAAGAAATATTGAGCTATAGCAGCCACATCACCTTTAATTCATTGAATCAGTTCAATCAATTTAAATCGCAAGTTGAGGCAAATGAACGGAAGGTTTCGATGGGAATCCGAATAAACCCGCAATATGCCGAAGTGGCCACAGATATGTATAACCCTTGTGTGGTAGGCAGCCGATTGGGAATCACTCGCGATGCCTTGGGCGACACCCTGCCAGAAGGAATAGAGGGACTTCACTCACACACCATGTGCGAAAACGACTCTTTTGTGCTTGAAAGAACTTTGGTGCACATCGAGGAGAAATTTGGCGATTTGCTTCACCAAGTAAAATGGTTAAACTTGGGTGGTGGGCACCTGATGACCAAAGCGGGTTATGACCACGAGCACGTAATCAAAATCATTAAAAGACTAAAAGAGACCTACAACATAAAAATAATAATGGAGCCGGGATCGGCTATTGCGTGGCAAACGGGTTACCTTAAAAGCAAAGTGCTTGACATAGTAGATGCCCAAGGAATAGACGTGGCGATACTGGATGTGTCTTTTGCAGCACACATGCCAGATACCCTTGAAATGCCCTACAAACCAAAAGTACACGGAGCCACTGACGAAACCGAAGGAAAACCTACGTATAGATTGGGCGGAATGACATGTTTGGCTGGAGATTTCATGTCGGGCTATTCTTTCGAAAAAGAACTACAGATTGGCGACACTGTGATATTTGATGACATGATTCACTATACCATGGTAAAAACCACGACTTTTAATGGCGTCGGCTTGCCTTCTATTGGGGTTTGGAAAGAAGACAATACCTTTCAATTGTTGAAGTCATTTGGCTACGAAACCTTCAAAGACAGGATATAAGCGAATCCGAACGAATATAATAAAAGCTTTTGGTGCCTGGAATAGAACATTCATCCTTATTTTTTTGTTGAGAAACTATGATTGGATTTAATTTTTCTGAATACAAAAACGAAGGCAAAGACAAAAGCACTTTCGAGCAGCTATTGAACATTTTTCAGCAGCTGTTGCTCATTTTTGCTGGCAATGTTTCTGAGGCTTTGAGCTACCTAAGCGACCTAGACCGTCAGTATCAATTAACCGACGACAAATACGGCATCGCTGATTTTATTGATGACCTAAAAAAACAAGGCTACATAAGCGAAGAAAAACAAGACGGTGAACTTACGCTAACCGCCAAAACGGAGCGAAACATAAGAAAACAAAGCCTTGAAGAGATTTTTGGAAAGTTAAAAAGGGCCAAATCGAGCGGAAACCATCGCTCGCCACACAAAGGCACTTCAGACGAAAACAGTTCAGACGTGCGAGCATTTCAGTTCGGCGACAATTTGGACCAAATTTCGATGACCGAGTCAATCCGAAATGCACAGATTAACAATGGCTTAGGAGACGATTTGGTGATATTCGAAAAAGACCTGGAAGTAACTGACCGTGAGTCAAATATACAAACCTCCACAGTTTTGATGATTGACATCAGCCACTCCATGATTCTATATGGCGAAGACCGAATAACACCTGCCAAGAAAGTTGCGTTGGCAATGGCCGAAATCATCAGAACCCGATACCCGAAAGACACCTTAGATATCATTGTATTCGGAAATGATGCTTGGCAAATTCAACTTAAAGATATTCCATACCTAGAAGTGGGGCCTTTTCACACCAACACAGTGGCGGGTTTAGAATTGGCAATGGATCTTTTGAGAAGAAGAAAAACCAAGAACAAACAGATTTTTATGATTACAGATGGCAAACCGACCTGCCTCAAAGAAGGAATCAACTATTATAAAAACAGTTTTGGTTTAGATAGAAAAATTGTAAACAAAACGCTAAACATAGCCGCACAAGCCAAAAGACTTAAAATTCCGATTACTACTTTTATGATTGCTACAGACCCTTACCTCAAAAAGTTTGTTCATGAGTTTACTGAGGTAAATCAAGGCCGAGCCTATTATTCAAACCTTGACGGTTTGGGTGGTTTTGTATTAGAAGATTTTGAAAGAAACAGAAGAAAAAACGTTAAGTAATCTCAATTTAGATTTCCTATAAAGAGAAACTAGATTCCTTAATTTTGAGATATAAAATGCTATTTTTGTAGCATTAAGCATTTTATTTGATGACTAAAAAAGAAAAACTAGAAAAGCTGATTGCGTATTTTCAAGAGAATATGCCCAATCCGGAAACGGAATTAAACTACAACAATCCATACGAACTATTGGTAGCCGTAATTTTGTCTGCTCAATGTACAGACAAACGCGTTAACATCGTGACTCCTGCCCTTTTCCAACGTTTTCCAAATCCTAAATCTTTAGCAGAAACCGATTCTGACGAAGTTTTTGAGTATATCCGAAGTATTTCTTATCCAAATAATAAAGCCAAACATTTGGTTGGTATGGCTAAGATATTGACGGAAGAATTTAAAGGAGAAGTACCTGAATCTATAGATAATCTGACTAAAATGCCTGGTGTAGGTAGAAAAACTGCCAATGTGATTGCCTCTGTGGTTCACAACAGACCCACTATGGCGGTTGACACCCATGTGTTTAGGGTTTCGCACAGACTTGGTTTGGTAGGCTTAAAGTCAAAAACCCCACTTTTAGTAGAAAAAGAACTTACGAAGATGTTTTCTGATGCGGTAATCCCGAAAGCCCATCATTGGTTAATTTTGCACGGACGATATACGTGTTTGGCGAGAAATCCGAAATGTGAGGTTTGTGGAATAACGGACTTGTGTAAGTCGTATCCTAAAATTCAGAAGGTAGGAATAGCAGAGGTAGATAAAAAATTACCTTCTATTTCATAATTGGAAATTATTCCAATATTTGGAAGACTTTTTTGCCAACAAAGAAAGCAAAAATTGGAACCGTAGAGATAAGCATTGCATTTATTAGCTTCTCCTCCCGACTAATTCCCATGAAAGATTATAGCAAAATGCCAATAAAGCAGGAAACAAAACAAAGCTTAAAGGCAGAAAAAACAGAAAAAGCGGGTTAGAACCACGATATTTCTTCAAAAGGTAAAAAAACCTGCTACTGCTAGTAAACCAAAAAAATACAAAAATTAGCCCCAGAGATTGTAGAGCGATTAATAAATAATTCATAAAACCCATGATATTTGTATAAATATCATCTAATTCTATGCCATCCTTTTTTACCTTAACACAAATCGATAAGTGGCAGGATTTTACAGATAAGTGGCAAAGCCTCTCAGCAAGCTAACTCTTTGATAGCCAAATAGGCCATTAGTCCGGGTCCAATCTCAAGAGCGTTTTCGTCAATATCAAAAGTTGGTGTATGCACACCCGAAACTATTCCTTTTTCTTCGTTTCTGGTACCTAATCTATAAAAACAGGCATCGGCTTTTTGACTGTAATAGGCAAAATCTTCTCCGCCCATCCACAGGTCCAGATCTACGATATTTTCAGCTCCTACATATTCGGCAGCACCTTGACGGGCTCTTTTAGTTACTTCTGGGTTATTTTTCAAAAACGGATATCCTTTTTCTACATAAAACACGCACTCAGCTCCCATGGCTTCCGCCATGCCCACCGCCATTTTTTCCATTTTCTGTAAACCTTCTGCACGCCAATCTTCATCCATACATCTATAAGTGCCCTCTATGTTTACTTCTCCAGGAATCACATTAGTAACGCCGTCCGCGATAAACCTACCAAACGTCAAAACAGAAGGAAACGCTGGATTTCTGTTTCGCGAAATTATCTGTTGAAGTCCTACTATAATATGCGATGCGATTACTACTGGGTCAATGGTTTGATGTGGAGCGGCACCGTGGCCACCTTTGCCTATGACTTTAATGTAAATTTCATCTGTGCTGGCCATGTACATGCCCTCTCTGAAACCAATTTTCCCTACCGGAATATTAGGAGCCACATGCTGCCCAAGTATTGCCTCTACTTTTGGGTTTTCCAATACACCTTCTTTAATCATCAAGGATGCCCCACCGGGTGCTTTCTCCTCAGCTGGCTGAAAAATCAACTTTATAGTACCCTCAAAATCGTCTGTCAGTTTATTCAAAATAGCCGCAGCCGAAAGTAAAGAGGAAGTATGGACATCATGCCCGCAAGCATGCATAACACCCTCATTTTTAGACTTATAATCTACATCGTTTTTTTCTAAAATTGGCAAAGCGTCCATGTCTGCTCTAAGGGCTATGGTCTTTTTATCGGGATTCTTGCCTTTTATTAAAGCCAATAAACCTGTACCAGCAACGCCTTCTTGAAAAGGAATTTCGAGTTCTTTTAAAGTCTTTGCAATGAACTTTGCAGTTTCAAACTCCTCAAACGAAAGTTCGGGGTTTTGATGCAAGTGCCTTCTGATTTTTACTGTTTGGCTAAAGTTTTCTTTTGAAAGAGCTTTTATTTTTTCAACAAGTGTCATCCGTTCTCATTTTTTCTCAAAATTAAATGGCCCTTTTCACTATACCTATTCTTTTGAGGCATTTTTAACAATCCCACTGCGATTTAAGGCTGATAGTGGCATATTACACTTTAAAATCCTATGTTTGTAGTAATTAATATATCACAGCATTGAGAAACAATATTTTTATCGTGATGGGAGTTTCGGGTAGTGGAAAATCTACCATAGGTGCAAAATTGGCAGCAGCTCTTTCTCTCGATTTTTTAGACGGAGACGATTTTCACCCACCAGAAAATATAGCAAAAATGGCAGCCGGCATACCCCTTGACGATGCAGACAGAATGGGCTGGCTCAAAAAATTGAATTCGAAAGCGATAGAACTGAAAAACACAGGAGCCGTATTTGCGTGCTCGTCTTTAAAAGAAAGCTATCGCCAAATGCTTTGTAATGACGTAAATGTAAACTTCGTGTATTTAAAAGGCACTTATCAAGAGGTTTTCGATAGGCTTTCGCTGAGAAAAGACCACTTTATGCCACCTGCCCTGCTCAAGTCGCAATTTGACGCACTCGAAGAACCCAAAAACGCAATAACCGTTTCGTTGTTAGAATCACCTGAAAATATCATTATTCAAATCATGCAAAAAATAAACAAAAAGTCGTTTGGCTTGGTAGGCCTTGGTGTAATGGGCAAAAGTTTGGCCCGAAATCTCGCTCGTAATAATTTTAGCCTTTCGCTTTATAATAGATATGTACAAGGATCAGAAGAAAAAATAGCCGAGAAAACCATAGCCGAATATCCTGAATTTGTAAATGCCAGTGGGTTTGAAGACCTAGAAGCCTTTGTGAACGACTTAGAAACGCCAAGAAAGATTTTTTTGATGATAAAGGCCGGAAAAGAAACGGACGAATTTATTGACAAAATAGTGCCTTTTATGGATAAGGGCGACGTATTAATAGATGGGGGAAATTCACATTTTGCAGATACAAAAAGACGCATTGATTATCTCCAAGCCAAAGGCATATTTTTTGTAGGAACGGGAGTTTCTGGAGGAGAAAAAGGTGCGTTAGAAGGTCCTTCTATAATGCCATCTGGGCCAAAAGAAGCATTGGATTTGGTTACGCCTTTTTTGATGAAAATAGCGGCAAAAGACAAAGACCACAATCCTTGCTGTGCTTTAATAGGACCTGACGGCTCGGGGCACTTCATAAAAATGGTGCACAATGGTGTGGAATATGCCGAAATGCAATTATTGGCAGAAGTTTACGCATATTTTAGGTATGTATTAAAACAAAATCCAGAAGAAATTTCTGAGGTTTTTCACACTTGGAACCAAGGAAAACTAAAAAGCTACTTGCTTGAAATAACAGCGAAGCTTTTAACCAAAAAAGAAGGAGATACCTATATTATTGACCAAATATTGGACAAGGCAGGCAACAAAGGTACCGGTAACTGGACCACCGTGACAGCAACAGAAATGGGTATTCCAGCCACAATGATTACAGCGGCACTTTTTGCCCGTTATATTTCTACTATTAAACATAATTATTTGCTTGAACTACCAAGCGACAGTTCTGAATATAAAAAACTAAGCATCAGCGAAATAGCGAATGCCTACGAAGTAGCCCGAATGGTAAACCACCAGCAAGGTTTTGAATTGATCCGAACCGCTTCCGAAACATATAATTGGGAATTAAACTTGTCTGAAATAGCTAGAATCTGGACAAATGGCTGTATAATCAGAAGTGGTTTGATGGAAGAAATTTCCACTATTTTTGAAATCAAGAAAGATCTTTTTGCAGCTGAGAGCTTTGTGGATATTATAAAAAGTCAAAAAGTAGACTTAAAAGCATTTTGTATGGGTTCACTTTCGGCAGATTTACCAATTCCGACGTTTACAAATGCCCTCGATTTTTTGAATGGAATTAGAAATCATACCCAAACCGCTAATATTATCCAGGCCCAGCGAGATTTCTTTGGTGCACATACCTATCAGCGAAGAAATGACCCTTCGGGCAAATCATATCATACTATTTGGGAATAAACTATTGAATTTCAAAAGAGAAACGCACTTTTGGAATGCTATTTGCGTTATTTAATACGAAAACGCATCAATAATTTAATATGAAAAAAAGTCTTTTATTATCACTTTTAGTTTTAGGGATATTTGGTTTTGGGAATGTGAGTTTTGCACAAAACAAAATTAACTGGATGAGCATTGAGGAAGCATACGCTAAGTCTCAAGTTGCTCCTAAAAAAACCATAATAGATGTATATACCGGCTGGTGCGGATGGTGTAAAGTAATGGACAAAAACACGTTTACAGACCCTGCAGTAGTGAAATATATAAACGATAACTACTATGCCGTAAAACTGGACGCGGAATCAAGAAAAGATATACGGGTTGGTGGTAAAGTATATAAATTTGATGAAGCCAATAAAGCAAACGAAGCTGCAATAACCCTACTTCAAGGTCAAATGAGCTACCCGAGCATCGTTTATTTAGACGAAAAATTCAATATGATTCAACCCCTTCCAGGATATATGGATGCCAAGGCATTTCATGAGATAATTACCTATATAGGTGGCAATTACCACAAAAAAGAGGAGTTTGAGTCTTACAAAGTAGGTACTTACAAAACCAAGTTTAAAAAATAAAGCAAAAAAGCTTACATGCAAAGAGCGGACATTTGGAAAAATGCCCGCTCTTTTTTTTGCTCAATAAGTATTATAAAATATACTGACTTAGATCTTTATTTTTAATTAAACTAGCCAATTTTTCACTTACCATTTCTTTCGAAATCTCGATTTGGCTTCCTGCTGGAATTAGCTCAGGGACATCAAAAAGGATGTCGTTTAACAAATGACTCATGACCGTTTGCAACCTACGAGCACCTATATTTTCTACTTCTGAATTTGCCTGAAAAGCCAAAGAAGCCAACTCACGCAAAGCCTCATCTGTAAATGTCAAGGAAACACCCTCAGAAGCCAACATGGCCACATATTGCTTAGTCAATGCGTTTCTAGGTGTTTTCAAAATCTGATAAAAATTATCTTCTGTCAGTGATTCTAACTCAACTCTGATTGGGAAACGACCCTGTAACTCAGGTATCAAGTCAGACGGTTTTGAAACATGAAATGCTCCCGCTGCTATAAACAAAATATGGTCAGTCTTGATGGTTCCGTGTTTGGTGTTTACGGTTGACCCCTCTACAATCGGAAGCAAATCTCGCTGCACCCCTTCCCTGCTAACGTCAGGACCCGACTTACCTCCCGTTGAAGCTATTTTATCTATTTCATCAATGAATATCATTCCCAAGTTTTCGGCTTTCCAGATGGCTTCTTCCTTTACCTCGTCCATGTCTATGAGCTTGGCAGATTCCTCTTCCATCAATATTTTACGTGCTTCGCCTATACTTACTTTTCTTTTTTTGCTGTTTTTGGGCATCATATTTCCGATCATGTCCTGAATGTTCATCATCGAAACATCGTCTATAGGGCCACCCATAACGCCTATTGGTGACATGTTAGAACCCGATACATCTATTTCTATTTTTCGCTCGTCAAGTGAGCCATTTTTTAGTTTTTCTCTGAAAGCTTCGCGAGTTTCTTGATTGAGTTCATAGTTAGACTTGTCGCCTTCACTCTCAAAACCTACATTGGACTTGCTTTTGACCGAAGGGATAAGTTTATCTAATAAAATATCTTCTACAGCTGCGGCGGCCTTCACTTTAACTTCCTCTTTTTTCTGACTTTTTACAATGTTGATAGATTGCTCCACCAAGTCACGCACCATAGATTCCACATCGCGGCCTACATACCCCACTTCGGTAAACTTCGACGCCTCCACTTTTGTAAAAGGAGCGTCTGCTATTTTTGCTAACCTACGTGCTATTTCGGTTTTTCCAACTCCCGTAGAGCCAATCATTAAGATGTTATTTGGAATGATTTCTTCCTGCATTTCGGCAGAAGCATTCATTCTTCTCCAGCGGTTTCGTAGGGCAATCGCTACATTTTTCTTTGCGTCTTTTTGCCCAATTATATATTTGTCAAGTTCAAGTACGATTTGTCCCGGTGTAAGATTCTCTATTGTTTTATTCATCCAGCTTTTAAAGGTTATTTTTTATACAAATCAACCCAAATAAATTCAGGTTTACAATCTACTAACGCAAAAAAAGCCCTTGGAAATCCAAAGGCTTAAAAAATTATCAAAATACTTAAATCAAATACGCAATTGAGGATAAATTAGAGGCTGTGAGAAACCACAATTTTCTGATTTATCATTCTGACTCCGTCAACTATTAAGCTATAAAAATATAGGCCATCTGCCCATTTAATGGTATCTACCTTTATTAGGTTTGTATTTTTGTTGATAGGTAAAACCTTCATCAACTTACCGTTTACGTTTGTAAAGTTTAGCGTAGATTCTGTGGAAGTTTTTGGCACCCGATATTCTACTGTAAGTATGTCACTTACCGGGTTTGGAAATGCCTTAGCCATGGTTAAATCGCCTAAGTCACCTTGAGGTACTAACAATGGATTGTCACAATCGCAGACATTTACACCGTCAAATTTACCCGGAGCATCCGATTTTATTTCACGCATTTCGGCTTTTCTCAGAAGACCCGTATAGTTATTTTTTGAATCAAAAAACGCTACATAATAGTCTCCTGGCTCTTTTGGCCTAAATTTTTTGCCTTTATGAATCACTTTGTTGCCTACGTCATCTGCAAACCACACGATGTCTACCCCTTTTGGTTTAGAGATTACGCTAAATGCAGGAGCAAACTCACCTGCAGTCATAAACTGAACTTGCTCGGCTAAGTTTGGCATACCCAATGGTTTGGCGGTACAGTTAGGAGCATTTACTATTCTGGTGCTTCTACACTTACCCGTTAGGTCAGACGAAACCAAGGTTACGTTTGGCATAAAAGCAGGAATGTTTTCTATCTTATATTTTGAATTTCCTAATGAAGTCACAAAACCTGAACTTGATGTCAAAGGCAAGGCATTGATACGGTTTAGGTAGTTAGTTAACACCGGGAAGTTTAGGTTTGACATTGCAAAAAATACTTTCTCGATAATGCTAAACTGGTCGTTATTGAGGTGAACAATAATACTGTAACTATCCACTGTTGTGCTACAAAAAATAGAGTCTACCACAATACCCGGGCCGCTACACGATTCCACAATAATGGGACAGCAACTCGAAATGTTGCAATCGCCTACTTTTTTAGAAAACGAATACTCGCCACTTTGTTTGACTGTAAGCGAACTATCTTTATTAATCACTGCTAACGCAGGGTTGGTTTTATCGTTTATCTCCGAAAAATTGCCCGAGGCATCTTTGTAATAGAATTTAACGCTTTTGTATTCTTTTAAAACCACATTATATACCTCGTCATTTTTAATAGCGATAGGCACAGTTACACAGCTCGTTCCGCTTCTTTTTGATCCTTCTACCCCATCTAATTGGGCTTGAGCATAGGTAAACGACGAAGTTCCTTCTTTGGCGATATACGATGAAAAATATGACAAACCTTCGGCCCTAACCTTGGCGGTAACAACTAATTTGACACTTTTACCACCTTCTAAACTACCGATAACCCAAGTATTACCAAGGGATGAATAAGTACCTTTTTCGGTATAAAAAGTAACGGTTTCGAGCGTTTCGGTTGAAACCACTTTTATTTCTACATTCTCGGCAGTTTTGGTTCCTTTGTTTTGAACTATAGTGCTAAAGGTAACCAAATCACCTGATTTAGGAGTAGAATTGTTTACTCCTTGCACAAGTTCTAACCTTGTATATTCTCTGTTTACAGCAAAGTTCATATGCTCGAAAACAATGGTTTGTTCACTGAAACAAGTAGGCGATTCATTGTAAAGCCTTACGCGGTAAATTTTGTATCCGGTAGGGTTTGAAATGTTTTTAATCTCAATCTTATTTTGAGTTTGATCAAAAACTGTAGATGCGGCAAAGTCAAAAGGAGTATTTGTACCTTCTATAATTTCGTAATGTGTGGTATTGTAGATATTTAGAATAAGTAACTTTCCGTCGTTGTTAGTAGAAGAAGTTACGTCTGTATTGCTTGTAGTGTATGATGGAAATGTACAATTAACTCTTAGTGTATCGTTTTTATCGTCTTCGTGGTTGATAGTTTTTGCAAAAGTAAGCGTGTAGCCTCCGAGAAAAAACATCCCGAAAGAGAATAAAAATGATCGTATAAAATTCGTGTAGAATTTTGACATTTTTTATGGTTTGAGAGAATTACTTTAAATTTTAAAAAAGTAAATACCTGGTTTTAGCAGGTATTTACTTTTAGTTTATGCTTTATGAAATACTATTCAAATTATTTTGTCTTGGTAACTTGAGCAGGCTCACAATATCCACCAGGACATGTACAATCTTTGAATGTTAATGTAGCAGTTACATCAATTGTACATCCGAATGAGTTTTTAACTCGAGCGGTGTAGTCTTGACCAGCCGCTGCAGGGTTTGCAAGATTTTGCGGTGTAAAAATACCACTTGCTGGTAAAGAAGCGAATGCAGTTGATGCAGGCGTTCCCGAAAGACCATTGTAAGTTGAACCTACGTTCCATGACACTTGATCTGAGTCCCTAAATCTGTTTAAGATTAGATAACCGTTATTTTGCGAAGCAGTTCCTAAACAGAGTGCACTTACTGGTATAATCGTAGCCACTGGCAATGGATTCACTAAGACTTTCAGCGGTTGCTGTGGTGACTCACATAGTAATGTATCGTATTTTGTAGTCTGCGTTACATAGTACCATGTGGCTCCGGCCATTGCTGTTGAAGGCGTTGGACTCACCGAAGTACCTGTTCCGTTAAAGTAATACTTTAAAGAGTTTGTTGGTAAAGACCTAACTGCTATTAGAGTATCAACCGGTGTTGCATTTAGACAGTAAACTGGTTCTGTTACAGCTGGAGCATCTGGCGTATCTTTGATATACACATCTAGTTTTGCTGAGTCAGACTGACAATTTGATGCTAGATTATACTGCGAAACATAGTAACTAAATGTTCCAATTACTTCTGTAGGAGGTGCTGCATAAGTAGCTGCGGTATCTCTGTCAGTTTTATTTAATCCATACCATATTAATCCATACCCACCTGGTAGAGTTGTGGCCGTGAGCGGGTTGGAAGGATACCCTTCACAATAGGCTATATCTTTAACTGTAGGTAAAGCTGGTTTTTCATCAATCGTAACTTTTAAAGTATCTGGATGGGATTGACAACCGTTTGCATCAACTTGTGTTACAAAATATATAGTTGTACCTGCCGAAACATTTGTTTGAGGTAATGGTCCAACATTATAACCAATTCTTGTGGTTGTATCTGGCTTATCCGTAAATAAATAGGTTGGACTCTTATACCATCTCAATGAATCTGCTGTACCTAAAGCTGATAAACGTTTAGGGTCAATTAATTGACAATACGTGGTATCTATTGCGTTTGGAGGAGCAGGAAGTAAATTTACTACTAAATCTACAGTGTCTTTATTTGAACATCCAATACCGTTAAGCGTGTATCCAGCTGTCACTATATACTGACCTGCATTGACTGGTTGAGCATTCAAAATCCTATCTGAACTGTCTGCATGTGTATATGATGCTGGACCTTCCCATGACCAAGTTATGCCAGGAGTTGGGTTTACCGCAGTGTTAGTAGCCCTAAGGAAAATAGTATCCTCTTGACAAACCGGAGAATTAATAGTAGCTACTGGTACCGGCAATTCGTTCACTTTGTAAATTACCTCTGTGGTATCATTACATGAAGTATGACCTGTTTGAACCGAAATTAATTTGTAATTGTAAACACCTACAGCTTTCGGAAGATTAGTAAGCTTAAGTGAAGTTTGACCAGGAATTGAATCTGTAGTTGGATTACTTAATCCGTTATCGTTATACCATTTGTATTCAAATACACCTTGATCAGATAAAAAAGGAGGCAGAGTTGGTTGAATCCCATACAATGTATTTGAGGTAGTGGTATAACCTAATTGGGTATTCGCTGAACTAATGGTGGTATCTGGTGCACCGAAACATATTACTACGTCAGTAGGTTTTGTCAAAATCGGAGGTAAACCCGGTATAACTTTTACTGGACAACATCCATCAGATGGACATGAGCCTGTAGTTTTTTCATATTTATAATCACCGGGCTTTTTGATAATCAAATGATTAGCAGCTGTTATTTCATAATCTGCAGTTGAACCCGTAATAGCTGTAAAATTAACGCCATTATCCACACTTCTTAACCAAGTTACACCTGTGTAATCCGGAGTAGCTCCCGCTAGTTCAAAAGTAAACTCATCGCCATCACAATAATCTAAGTGGGTAGAAATACAAATTTGTCCCTGATCATCTTCCACTGCTCCAATAGAGCCAGGAGATGAATCCACATCTATTTCGGTCAGAGCAGTATTATATGCGTTAACCTCTTTAATACCTCTCGTAGTGACCGTATAAACCATTTTTAATGTTATGGTGGCTCCTGCTGCGAGTTCACCAATTATCCATTTTTTTGTTGCATCTGAGTAAGTGGTACCCGTTGCTGCAGAATCAGAAACAAATGTTAAACCTGCGGCATAGTTAACCGTAAATTCTACGCCCGTAGCTTTTATTGATCCATCATTTTTAACGTGTACGAATACAGATACATCAGAACCCATAGGTACATCTCCTGCGGGAGTTCTCGTAATTGTGGCCATGATATCCACAAATTGCGGAGTAAATGTCCAGTTTACATACGGAAGATAAAATGTAGAGTCAGTAAAACAACTACCACCTGCATTATATACCCTAACGGTATATGGAGCACCTGGAGCAGAAGTTGGAGTGGGTCTATCTTTAGTTACATAGCCACTATCGAGTGAAGACCAAACATCTGCTGATGCAAAATCAGGACCCGTGTAAGTTGTTCCGCTGGAATATCCAACTTTTAGAGCATTAGAAGGAAGACCAGAAAGTCTAATTTTAGCATTGTTTGCTGTTTCTGACGTCGCATCAACCGTTACAATTGTCATCGCTAATTTAGGATCACAGGCTTGGGCAAAGGTAGAGAAATGGGCAAACAACATGAGGACACTGAGCAAAAGAAGGACCCTCCCGATGCTTTTATCCCTTTCTAAAACAGACCAAGGTCTAATTTTAAAGTAATTGTTTTTCATGATAAAAAGTATTAATTGATAAATTTGTTTTTACTATTTTGATTTATTTATAACTGCTGGTGGACAATAACCTGGTTCACAATCAGAGCAAGAATTTGCAATACTTATGACCTTATCTATCGGACAACCTTCAGCACTTGTTATTCTTATGGTATAGAAGTCATTTACTCCTTTTGCTGGCCCAGCTAAGTCACTTCTGATTATTCCGTTTGAAGGAATTAAAATCGGTGCACTTGCACTAGCTCCGTTATAAGTGTTTCCAGAATTCACTGTGAATGTTTCTCCTACTTTAGATCTTGTTAGGGTTATCATTCCGTTGTTTAAAACACTAGTACCTAAACAAGTTGGGTTTGAAACTAATGGCTCCGTTACTGGGGCTACATTTACTCTAGCTTCTACTACACTTCTATAAGGACTTGTACAGTTTTTCACTGAAACACATGAAGCAAAATAATTTTTACTACCACTTAAGTTATTTGTTACAAAATTCGTACCAGTTAGTAGGATATTTCCAGAAAATTGTTGGTCATACCAATTAATATTTCCATTACAATTTGAAGCTGAAAGACTTAGAGTCCCTGGTCCGCATATTTGAGCTCCTAAAACATTTGGAGGAGCAGGTAAAGGCAGTATATCTACTAGTACAGAATCTTTGGTTTTACATCCGAATGAGTTAGTTACTTCTAAATAATACTTACCGTCATTGAGCGTGCTATCCGCATTTGCTATCACTGGATTTTGAACCGTAGATGTAAATGCTGAAGGGCCATTCCATAGGTAGGTTCCGCCTCCAGTGCTGTTTAGAGTGATATCTGTAGCGGTACAGAACTCCCCACCTGCAATAGTTACAACTGGATTTGGTCTAATTCTGACAATAGCATAATCAGACGAGTCCGTTCCACAGCCATTTCCTGAAGCTGTTGCTTTAAGTCTATAATATGTAGTGCCTGGCGTAGTAGTATTTAGCAACAAGCTATCGTTAGATTCACCCGCAATTGGAGACCAAGAAATCAGGTTGGTAGAACGTAACCACTGAAGCGTAATGTTGCCAGTTCCGTTAGTAATTTTTCCAATTAATAATGTATCTGGACCACTACATAATTCAATATTTGAAAGATTTACGCTTGCTCCCAAGTTTGGCACAACTATTACAGTCGAAATCGCTGAAGTATCTGCACTACAACCATATCCACTTGCCGACGCCACTATTTTATAATAAGTAGTATCTGGCGTAGAAGTGTTTGGTGTATATGATGTTCCGTTAGCACCTGGAATATTAGCCCATGCTAATTTATCACTCGACTTTTGCCATTGATAGCTGATTGTTCCTGTACCTTTTACTGTAGTTGCATTAAGTGTAGCGTCACCATTTTGACAAACCGTGATACTTGGAATATTTACTTCTACTTCTAAATTTGGTACTACTTCAATTTCTGAAACAGCTGAAGTAGCCGACCCACAACCTACGCCATTGGCGGCGGCACGTAATTGATAATACCTAATTCTTGCTTCCTGAGTTGGAATCACTAAACTATCTGCAGTAGCTCCCAATGAGTCTGTAAAGGTTACATTGTCATTAGACACTTGCCATTGATATGTGATATTTCCCGTTCCGTTTGTTGTAGTTGCTTTTAAAGTATATTTAGAATCTGCACAAAGAATCATACTTGGCACCGAGACATTCACTGTTAAGTTAGGTACAACTATAACTTTGCTAGAGTCAGAATCTTGATAATTACAACCCACTCCTACTGCTTGCACACTCACTTTATAATAAACTGTATCTACAATGCTTCCATTTAGATTCAGAGTAGCATTAGTCGCTCCTGATATTGGTGACCAAGAAGTACCATCTTGCGATGATTTCCACTGATACCTTAAAGGTCCATTTTGATTAGTCACCAGGGCATTTAAAGTAATAGTTCCTGTTTGACAAATGACAATATCTGAAAGATTAATATCAGCACCAAGTCTTGGCAATACAGTTATAGTAAATGTCTGGGTATTTCCTGGACACGAATTAATTAATGGGGTAACCGTAATAGTTGCTACTAATGGCGTAGTTCCGTTATTGATAGCTGTAAATGCTGGCAAATCACCATTTCCACTTGCTGCTAAGCCAATAGCAGTGTTATTATTTGTCCAAGAATAACCGGTAGAAAGTGTACCTGTAAATACTTTTGCTGGATAAGTAACATTGCTACAAACCGAATCACTAGCCACCGGATCCATAGTAATTACAGGATTAACTATAATTGTAAATGTCTGTGTATTTCCAGGACAAGCGTTTATTAATGGCGTAACCGTGATAGTTGCCGTAATTGGTGTAGAACCTGTATTTGTTGCGGCAAATGATGCGATGTTACCTGTACCACTAGCTGCTAAACCGATAGCTGTATTGTTATTTGTCCATGAATATCCTGTCGATAATGTTCCAGTAAAATTAATCGCAGGAATAACTTCAGTGTGACAAACTTCCTTGTTTGAAACAGCATTCATTGTGATTACTGGATTAACAATAATTGTAAATGTCTGCGTATTTCCTGGGCAACCGTTTATTAATGGCGTAACTGTGATAGTTGCCGTAATTGGTGTAGCACCTGTGTTAGTTGCAGTAAATGATGCGATATTCCCAGTTCCACTTGCGGCTAAGCCGATAGCTGTATTACTGTTTGTCCACGAATAACTAGTTGCCAACGTGCTTGTAAAGTTAATGGCTGGAATAACTTCGGTATGACACACTTCTTTGTTTGCCACTGGATCCATCGTGATTACTGGATTTACAACAATCGTAAATGCCTGTGTATTTCCTGGACAACCGTTAATAAAAGGCGTAACCGTTACAGTTGCCGTAATTGGTGTAGCACCTGTATTTGTTGCTGTAAATGATGCGATGTTACCTGTACCACTAGCTGCAAAACCGATAGCTGTATTGCTATTTGTCCATGAATAACTAGTTGCCAACGTGCTTGTAAAGTTAATGGCTGGAATTACTTCTGTATGACACACTTCTTTGTTTGCCACTGGATCCATTGTGATTACTGGATTTACAACAATCGTAAATGTCTGGGTATTTCCAGGACAAGCGTTTATTAATGGCGTAACCGTGATAGTTGCCGTAATTGGTGTAGTACCTGTATTTGTTGCAGTAAATGATGCGATGTTACCTGTTCCACTTGCAGCTAAACCGATAGATGTATTGCTATTTGTCCATGAATAACTAGTTGCCAACGTGCTTGTAAAGTTTATCGCTGGGATAACTTCAGTATGACAAACTTCTTTGTTTGCCACTGGACCCATCGTGATTACTGGATTAACAATAATCGTAAATGTTTGCGTATTTCCTGGACAAGCGTTTATTAAAGGCGTAACCGTTACAGTTGCAGTTATTGGTGTAGCTCCTGTATTTGTTGCGGTAAATGATGCGATGTTACCTGTACCACTAGCTGCTAAACCGATAGCTGTATTACTGTTTGTCCATGAATATCCTGTTGGTAATGTTCCTGTAAAGTTTATCGCTGGGATAACTTCAGTATGACAAACTTCTTTGTTTGCCACTGGATCCATTGTGATTACTGGATTTACAATGATCGTAAATGTCTGTGTATTTCCTGGACAAGCGTTTATTAAAGGCGTAACCGTTACAGTAGCTGTAATTGGTGTAGCTCCTGTATTTGTTGCCGTAAATGATGCGATATTACCAGTTCCACTTGCGGCTAAACCGATAGCTGTATTGTTATTTGTCCATAAATAACTAGTTGCCAACGTGCTTGTAAAGTTAATCGCTGGGATAACTTCAGTATGACAAACTTCTTTGTTTGCAACTGAATTCATTGTGATTACTGGATTTACAATAATTGTAAATGTTTGCGTATTTCCAGGGCAGCTATTTATCAAAGGCGTAACCGTAATAGTTGCCGTAATTGGTGTAGCACCTGTATTTGTTGCCGTAAATGATGCGATGTTACCTGTACCACTAGCTGCTAAACCGATAGCTGTATTGCTATTTGTCCATGAATATCCTGTTGGTAATGTTCCTGTAAAGTTTATCGCTGGAATAACTTCAGTATGACACACTTCCTTGTTTGACACTGGATCCATCGTGATTACTGGATTTACAATGATCGTAAATGTTTGGGTATTTCCTGGACAAGCGTTTATTAAAGGCGTAACCGTTACAGTAGCTGTAATTGGTGTAGAACCTGTATTTGTGGCAGTAAATGAAGCGATATTACCAGTGCCACTTGCAGCTAAACCGATAGCCGTATTGCTATTTGTCCATGAATATCCTGTTGATAATGTCCCTGTGAAGTTTATCGCTGGAATAACTTCAGTGTGACAAACTTCCTTGTTTGCCACTGGATCCATCGTGATTACTGGATTAACAATAATTGTAAATATCTGTGTATTTCCTGGACAAGCGTTTATTAAAGGCGTAACCGTTACAGTAGCTGTAATTGGTGTAGAACCTGTATTTGTTGCCGTAAATGATGCGATATTCCCAGTTCCACTTGCGGCTAATCCGATAGCAGTATTGCTATTTGTCCATGAATATCCTGTTGGTAATGTTCCGGTGAAGTTTATCGCTGGGATAACTTCGGTATGACAAACTTCTTTGTTTGCCACTGGGTCCATCGTGATTACTGGATTAACAATAATTGTAAATGTCTGTGTATTACCTGGACAACCGTTAATTAAAGGCGTAACCGTTACAGTTGCCGTAATTGGAGTAGAACCTGTATTTGTTGCTGTAAATGATGCGATGTTTCCTGTACCACTTGCTGCTAAGCCGATAGCTGTATTACTGTTTGTCCATGAATATCCTGTTGGTAATGTTCCTGTAAAGTATATCGCTGGGATAACTTCGGTGTGACAAACTTCTTTGTTTGCCACTGGATCCATTATGTTAGTAGGGTTAACATTTACCGTAATTGAAAAACTTACGGTATTACACGATTGACTATTAACTGCGGTTAAGTTAAATGTTACACTGCCTACATTTGAACCTGTATTTACTAATGAACCTGTACTAAACTGAGTTTGGGGATTACTTTCTGCACTTGCACCTGTTATTCCACCAGTAATAGTACCCAATGTCCAGGTATAGGTCGTTCCTGCGATATTGCTGGTTGGCGTTACTGCCGTTACACTTGCTCCTGAACAAATCACTGCTGGATTGCTAAGTGATGCTGTTAATGTTGGCTGTATCGTTACTGTTACCGTGAAGGTCACCGTGTTACATGCCGCTGCATTTGTGGCTGTTACTGTATAAACTGCGGTTCCGTTTGCTGCTCCTGAATTACTTAGGGCTCCAGTCGAGAATTGGGCTACGCCTACTGCTTGAGCTGCTCCACCTGTTACGCCTGCACTCATCGTTGGCAAGGTCCACGTATAGGTCGTTCCTGAAATATTGCTGGTTGGTGTTACTGCCGTTACACTTGCTCCTGAACAAATCACTGCTGGATTGCTAAGCGATGCGGTTAGTGTTGGCTGTATCGTTACTGTTACCGTGAATGTTACCGTATTACATGCCGCTGCATTCGTTGCCGTTACTGTATAAACTGCGGTTCCGTTTGCTGCTCCTGAATTGTTTAAGGCTCCTGTCGAGAATTGTGATTGAGCGGTTGCTTGTGCCACACCTCCGGTTACGCCTGCACTCATGGTCGGTGCGGTCCACGTATACGTCGTTCCTGCGATATTGCTGGTTGGTGTTACTGCCGTTACACTTGCTCCTGAACAAATCACTGCTGGATTGCTAAGTGATGCGGTTAGTGTTGGCTGTATCGTTACTGTTACCGTAAATGTTACCGTATTACATGCGGCTGCATTCGTTGCCGTTACTGTATAAACTGCGGTTCCGTTTGCTGCTCCTGAATTACTTAAGACTCCTGTTGAGAACTGAGCCACGCCTGTTGCTTGTGCCACACCTCCTGTTACTCCTGCACTCATCGTTGGTGCGGTCCACGTATACGTCGTTCCTGCAATATTGCTGGTTGGTGTTACTGCCGTTACACTTGCTCCTGAACAAATCACTGCTGGATTGCTAAGTGATGCGGTTAATGTTGGCTGTATCGTTACGGTTACCGTAAATGTTACCGTGTTACATGCCGCTGCATTCGTTGCCGTTACTGTATAAACTGCGGTTCCGTTTGCTGCTCCTGAATTACTTAGGGCTCCTGTCGAGAATTGAGCTACTCCGGTTGCTTGTGCCACACCTCCTGTTACGCCTGCACTCATGGTCGGTGCAGTCCAGGTATAGGTCGTTCCTGCGATATTGCTGGTTGGCGTTACTGCCGTTACACTTGCTCCTGAACAAATCACTGCTGGATTGGCTAAACTTGCTGTTAATGTTGGCTGTATCGTTACCGTTACCGTAAATGTTACCGTGTTACATGCCGCTGCATTTGTGGCTGTTACTGTATAAACCGCGGTTCCGTTTGTTGCTCCTGAGTTACTTAAGGCTCCTGTCGAGAATTGAGCTACTCCGGTTGCTTGTGCCACACCTCCTGTTACGCCTGCACTCATGGTCGGTGCAGTCCAGGTATAGGTCGTTCCTGCGATATTGCTGGTTGGTGTTACTGCCGTTACACTTGCTCCTGAACAAATCACTGCTGGATTGGCTAAACTTGCAGTTAATGTTGGCTGTATCGTTACCGTTACCGTAAATGTTACCGTGTTACATGCCGCTGCATTTGTGGCTGTTACTGTATAAACCGCGGTTCCGTTTGTTGCTCCTGAGTTACTTAAGGCTCCTGTCGAGAATTGGGCTACGCCTACTGCTTGAGCTTCTCCACCTGTTACGCCTGCACTCATGGTAGGTGCGGTCCACGTATAGGTCGTTCCTGAAATATTGCTGGTTGGTGTTACTGCCGTTACACTTGCTCCTGAACAAATCACTGCTGGATTACTAAGTGATGCGGTTAGTGTTGGCTGTATCGTTACGGTTACCGTGAAGGTTACCGTGTTACATGCCGCTGCATTGGTGGCTGTTACTGTATAAACTGCGGTTCCGTTTGCTGCTCCAGAATTGCTTAAGGCTCCTGTTGAGAATTGGGCTACGCCTACTGCTTGAGCTGCTCCACCTGTTACGCCTGCACTCATGGTAGGTGCGGTCCACGTATAGGTCGTTCCTGAAATATTGCTGGTTGGTGTTACTGCCGTTACACTTGCTCCTGAACAAATCACTGCTGGATTGCTAAGTGATGCGGTTAGTGTTGGCTGTATCGTTACGGTTACCGTGAACGTTACCGTGTTACATGCGGCTGCATTCGTTGCCGTTACTGTATAAACTGCGGTTCCGTTTGCTGCTCCTGAATTACTTAGGGCTCCAGTCGAGAATTGGGCTACGTCTACTGCTTGAGCTGCTCCACCTGTTACGCCTGCACTCATTGTCGGTGCGGTCCACGTATAGGTCGTTCCTGCGATATTGCTGGTTGGTGTTACTGCCGTTACACTTGCTCCTGAACAAATCACTGCTGGATTGGCTAAACTTGCAGTTAATGTTGGCTGTATCGTTACCGTTACTGTAAATGTTACCGTGTTACAGGCTGCTGCATTCGTTGCAGTGATGGTGTAGGTCGCTGTTCCGTTGGCTGCTCCTGTATTACTCAAAGCTCCAGTTGAGAATTGTGCTACTCCGGTTGCTTGTGCCACACCTCCTGTTACGCCTGCACTCATCGTTGGTGCGGTCCACGTATAGGTCGTTCCTGCGATATTGCTAATTGGTGTTACTGCTGTTACACTTGCTCCTGAACAAATCACTGCTGGATTGCTAAGCGATGCGGTTAGTGTTGGCTGTATCGTTACTGTTACCGTGAATGTTACCGAATTACATGCGGCTGCATTCGTTGCCGTTACTGTATAAACTGCGGTTCCGTTTGCTGCTCCTGAATTGCTTAAGGCTCCTGTCGAGAATTGAGCTACTCCTGATGCTTGGGCCACACCTCCTGTTACACCTGCACTCATCGTTGGTGCGGTCCACGTATAGGTCGTTCCTGCGATATTGCTGGTTGGTGTTACTGCCGTTACACTTGCTCCTGAACAAATTACTGCTGGATTGGCTAAACTTGCAGTTAATGTTGGCTGTATCGTTACCGTTACCGTAAATGTTACCGTGTTACATGCCGCTGCATTCGTTGCAGTGATGGTGTAGGTCGCTGTTCCGTTGGCTGCTCCTGTATTACTCAAAGCTCCTGTCGAGAATTGAGCCACGCCTGTTGCTTGTGCCACACCTCCTGTTACGCCTGCACTCATGGTCGGTGCGGTCCACGTATAGGTCGTTCCTGAAATATTGCTAGTTGGCGTTACTGCCGTTACACTTGCTCCTGAACAAATCACTGCTGGATTGCTAAGTGATGCGGTTAATGTTGGTTGTATCGTTACGGTTACCGTGAACGTTACCGAATTACATGCGGCTGCATTCGTTGCCGTTACTGTATAAACTGCGGTTCCGTTTGTTGCTCCAGAATTACTTAAGGCTCCTGTTGAGAATTGTGATTGTGCGGTTGCTTGTGCCACACCTCCTGTTACACCTGCACTCATGGTCGGTGCGGTCCACGTATAGGTCGTTCCTGAAATATTGCTGGTTGGTGTTACTGCCGTTACACTTGCTCCTGAACAAATCGTTGCTGGATTGCTAAGTGATGCGGTTAGTGTTGGCTGTATCGTTACGGTTACCGTGAATGTTACCGTGTTACATGCCGCTGCATTCGTTGCAGTGATGGTGTAGGTCGCTGTTCCGTTGGCTGCTCCTGTATTACTCAAAGCTCCAGTTGAGAATTGTGCTACTCCGGTTGCTTGTGCAACACCTCCTGTTACGCCTGCACTCATGGTCGGTGCGGTCCATGTATACGTCGTTCCTGCGATATTGCTGGTTGGCGTTACTGCCGTTACACTTGCTCCTGAACAAATCACTGCTGGATTGCTAAGTGATGCGGTTAGTGTTGGCTGTATCGTTACGGTTACCGTGAATGTTACCGTGTTACATGCGGCTGCATTGGTTGCCGTTACTGTATAAACTGCGGTTCCGTTTGCTGCTCCTGAATTGCTTAATGCTCCAGTTGAGAATTGGGCTACGCCGGTTGCTTGTGCCACACCTCCTGTTACTCCTGCACTCATGGTCGGTGCGGTCCAGGTATAGGTCGTTCCTGCAATATTGCTGGTTGGCGTTACTGCCGTTACACTTGCTCCTGAACAAATCACTGCTGGATTGCTAAGTGATGCGGTTAATGTTGGCTGTATTGTTACCGTTACCGTGAAGGTCACCGTGTTACATGCCGCTGCATTGGTGGCTGTTACTGTATAAACTGCGGTTCCGTTTGCTACTCCTGAATTACTTAAGGCTCCTGTCGAGAATTGTGATTGTGCGGTTGCTTGTGCCACACCTCCTGTTACGCCTGCACTCATCGTTGGTGCGGTCCACGTATAGGTCGTTCCTGCGATATTGCTGGTTGGTGTTACTGCCGTTACACTTGCTCCTGAACAAATTGTACTCGGATTAGAAAGCGATGCTGTTAGTGTTGGCTGTATTGTTACTGTTACGGTGAACGTTACCGTGTTACATGCGGCTGCGTTTGTTGCCGTTACTGTATAAACTGCGGTTCCGTTTGCTGCTCCTGAATTGCTTAAGGCTCCTGTTGAGAATTGTGATTGAGCGGTTGCTTGTGCCACACCTCCTGTTACACCTGCACTTATGGTCGGTGCGGTCCACGTATACGTAGTTCCTGCGATATTGCTGGTTGGTGTTACTGCCGTTACACTTGCTCCTGAACAAATCACTGCCGGATTGCTAAGTGATGCAGTTAAGGTTGGACGAATCGTTACGGTTACCGTGAATGTTACCGTGTTACAGGCTGCTGCATTCGTTGCAGTGATGGTGTAGGTCGCTGTTCCGTTGGCTGCTCCTGTATTACTCAAAGCTCCAGTTGAGAATTGTGCTACTCCGGTTGCTTGTGCCACACCACCTGTTACTCCTGCACTCATGGTCGGTGCGGTCCACGTATACGTCGTTCCTGCGATATTGCTAGTTGGCGTTACTGCCGTTACACTTGCTCCTGAACAAATCACTGCTGGATTGCTAAGTGATGCGGTTAGTGTTGGCTGTATCGTTACCGTTACCGTAAGTGTTACCGTGTTACATGCCGCTGCATTTGTGGCTGTTACTGTATAAACTGCGGTTCCGTTTGCTGCTCCTGAATTACTTAGGGCTCCAGTCGAGAATTGGGCTACGCCTATTGCTTGAGCTGCTCCACCTGTTACACCTGCACTCATCGTTGGTACAGTCCATGTATAGGTCGTTCCTGCGATATTGCTAGTTGGCGTTACTGCCGTTACACTTGCTCCTGAACAAATCACTGCTGGATTGGCTAAACTTGCAGTTAATGTTGGCTGTATCGTTACGGTTACCGTAAATGTTACCGTATTACATGCGGCTGCATTCGTGGCTGTTACTGTATAAACTGCGGTTCCGTTTGCTGCTCCTGAATTGTTTAAGGCTCCTGTCGAGAATTGTGATTGAGCGGTTGCTTGTGCCACACCTCCTGTTACACCTGCACTCATGGTCGGTGCGGTCCACGTATACGTAGTTCCTGCGATATTGCTGGTTGGTGTTACTGCCGTTACACTTGCTCCTGAACAAATCACTGCCGGATTGCTAAGTGATGCAGTTAAGGTTGGACGAATCGTTACGGTTACCGTGAATGTTACCGTGTTACAGGCTGCTGCATTCGTTGCAGTGATGGTGTAGGTCGCTGTTCCGTTGGCTGCTCCTGTATTACTCAAAGCTCCAGTTGAGAATTGTGCTACTCCGGTTGCTTGTGCCACACCACCTGTTACTCCTGCACTCATGGTCGGTGCGGTCCACGTATACGTCGTTCCTGCGATATTGCTAGTTGGCGTTACTGCCGTTACACTTGCTCCTGAACAAATCGTTGCTGGATTGCTAAGTGATGCGGTTAGTGTTGGCTGTATCGTTACGGTTACCGTGAATGTTACCGAGTTACATGCGGCTGCATTCGTTGCCGTTACTGTATAAACTGCGGTTCCGTTGGCTGCTCCTGAATTACTTAGGGCTCCTGTTGAGAATTGAGCCACGCCTGTTGCTTGTGCCACACCTCCTGTTACACCTGCACTCATCGTTGGTGCGGTCCACGTATAGGTCGTTCCTGCGATATTGCTGGTTGGCGTTACAGCTGTTACACTTGCTCCTGAACAGATCACTGCTGGATTGCTAAGTGATGCGGTTAATGTTGGCTGTATCGTTACTGTTACCGTGAAGGTTACCGTGTTACATGCCGCTGCATTGGTTGCTGTTACTGTATAAACTGCGGTTCCGTTTGCTGCTCCTGAGTTACTTAAGGCTCCTGTTGAGAATTGTGACTGAGCGGTTGCTTGTGCCACGCCTCCGGTTACGCCTGCACTCATGGTCGGTGCGGTCCACGTATAGGTCGTTCCTGCGATATTGCTGGTTGGTGTTACTGCCGATACACTTGCTCCTGAACAAATCGTTGCTGGATTGCTAAGTGATGCGGTTAATGTTGGCTGTATCGTTACGGTTACCGTAAATGTTACCGTATTACATGCGGCTGCATTCGTTGCCGTTACTGTATAAACTGCGGTTCCGTTTGCTGCTCCTGAATTGCTTAAGGCTCCAGTTGAGAATTGAGCTACTCCGGTTGCTTGAGCTGCTCCACCTGTTACGCCTGCACTCATGGTTGGTGCGGTCCACGTATACGTCGTTCCTGAAATATTGCTGGTTGGTGTTACTGCCGTTACACTTGCTCCTGAACAAATCACTGCTGGATTGCTAAGTGATGCGGTTAGTGTTGGCTGTATCGTTACGGTTACTGTGAATGTTACCGTGTTACATGCCGCTGCATTGGTAGCTATTACTGTATAAACTGCGGTTCCGTTTGCTGCTCCTGAATTGCTTAAGGCTCCAGTTGAGAATTGTGCTACTCCTGTTGCTTGTGCCACACCTCCTGTTACTCCTGCACTCATGGTAGGTGCGGTCCAGGTATACGAAGTTCCTGCGTTATTGCTGGTTGGCGTTACTGCCGTTACACTTGCTCCTGAACAAATCACTGCTGGATTGCTAAGTGATGCGGTTAGTGTTGGTTGTATCGTTACTGTTACGGTGAAAGTTACCGTGTTACATGCCGCTGCATTCGTTGCCGTTACTGTATAAACTGCGGTTCCGTTTGCTGCTCCTGAGTTACTTAAGGCTCCTGTCGAGAATTGAGCTACTCCGGTTGCTTGTGCCACACCTCCTGTTACCCCTGCACTCATGGTCGGTGCGGTCCACGTATAAGTCGTTCCTGAAATATTGCTGGTTGGTGCTACTGCCGTTACACTTGCTCCTGAACAAATCACTGCCGGATTGCTAAGTGATGCAGTTAAGGTTGGACGAATCGTTACGGTTACCGTGAATGTTACCGTGTTACAGGCTGCTGCATTCGTTGCAGTGATGGTGTAGGTCGCTGTTCCGTTGGCTGCTCCTGTATTACTCAAAGCTCCAGTTGAGAATTGTGCTACTCCGGTTGCTTGTGCCACACCACCTGTTACTCCTGCACTCATGGTCGGTGCGGTCCACGTATACGTCGTTCCTGCGATATTGCTAGTTGGCGTTACTGCCGTTACACTTGCTCCTGAACAAATCACTGCTGGATTGCTAAGTGATGCGGTTAATGTTGGCTGTATCGTTACGGTTACCGTAAATGTTACCGAGTTACATGCGGCTGCATTGGTTGCCGTTACTGTATAAACTGCGGTTCCGTTTGCTGCTCCTGAGTTACTTAAGGCTCCTGTCGTGAATTGTGATTGTGCTGTTGCTTGTGCCACACCTCCTGTTACGCCTGCACTCATTGTCGGTGCGGTCCACGTGTAGGTCGTTCCTGCAATATTGCTGGTTGGCGTTACTGCCGTTACACTTGCTCCTGAACAGATCACTGCTGGATTGCTAAGTGATGCGGTTAATGTTGGCTGTATCGTTACTGTTACCGTGAATGTTACCGTGTTACATGCGGCTGCATTGGTTGCCGTTACTGTATAAACTGCGGTTCCGTTTGCTGCTCCTGAGTTACTTAAGGCTCCTGTTGAGAATTGGGCTACGCCTACTGCTTGAGCTACTCCACCTGTTACGCCTGCACTCATCGTTGGTGCGGTCCACGTATAGGTCGTTCCTGAAATATTGCTGGTTGGTGTTACTGCCGTTACACTTGCTCCTGAACAAATCACTGCTGGATTGCTAAGTGATGCGGTTAAGGTTGGACGAATCGTTACTGTTACCGTGAAGGTCACCGTGTTACATGTCGCTGCATTTGTGGCTGTTACTGTATAAACTGCGGTTCCGTTTGCTGCTCCTGAATTGCTTAAGGCTCCTGTCGAGAATTGGGCTACGCCTACTGCTTGAGCTGCTCCACCTGTTACGCCTGCACTCATTGTCGGTGCGGTCCACGTATACGTAGTTCCTGCGATATTGCTGGTTGGTGTTACTGCCGTTACACTTGCTCCTGAACAAATCACTGCTGGATTGCTAAGCGATGCAGTTAATGTTGGCTGTATCGTTACGGTTACCGTAAATGTTACCGTGTTACATGCGGCTGCATTGGTTGCCGTTACTGTATAAACTGCGGTTCCGTTTGCTGCTCCTGAGTTACTTAGGGCTCCAGTCGAGAATTGTGATTGAGCGGTTGTTTGTGCCACACCTCCTGTTACGCCTGCACTCATGGTCGGTGCGGTCCAGGTATATGTCGTTCCTGCGATATTGCTGGTTGGTGTTACTGCCGTTACACTTGCTCCTGAACAAATCACTGCTGGATTGCTAAGTGATGCGGTTAGTGTTGGCTGTATCGTAATAGCAAAAGTAAAAGTAGGGCCAGTACAACCATTTGTAATTGGTGTTACCGTATAGGTTACTACTCCATTTGAAGTTCCTGAATTTGTTAAAACGTCTGTAATAGGACCCGCTGATGCTGTTGCATTGTTATTATTACCAGAAATACTACCCAAAGTTGGAGTAGTTGTCACTGCAGAAGTCCAAGTATAGACAGTTCCTGCAATATTTGAAATTGGAGCTCTACTAAAACTTGCTCCTGAACAAATAGTCAGCGGACCAGGGTTTGTAATTATTAATGTAGGTTGGACAGTTATAGCAATTGTAAAGGGTGTTCCATCACAACCGTTAGCTACTGGAGTAACCGTATAGGTTACTACTCCATTAGTAGTTCCAGTATTTGTTAAAGTCTGGGTAATTGGTGCCGCAATTGGAGTAGTAACATTTGAGTTACCACTAATTGACCCACCAGTAGGAGCAGTTGTAACTACTTGTGTCCATTTATAAGTGGTACCCGAAATATTCGAAGTTGGGGTTCTACTAAATGGAGCACCTGAACATATAGTCTGAGGGCCAGGGTTAGTAATAACTATTGTAGGCTGTACTGTAATAGCAAAAGTAAACGGTGTTCCATCACATCCATTTGCAACTGGAGTAACCGTATATGTTACAACACCGTTTGTTGTTCCTGAATTGGTTAATGTCTGAGTTATTGGTGCTGCTGAAGGCGTTAAATTATCAGAAAGGCCAGTTATAGCTCCACCTGTTGGTGTGGTAGATACAACTGCTGTCCACATGTATGTGGTACCAGTAATGTTTGACGTTGGAGTTCTACTAAAGCTAGTGCCTGAACAAATTGTAAGAGGACCTGGATTTGTTATCACTATCGCTGGGCGAACCGTAACATCAAATGTAAAATTAGCCCCTGCACAAATTCCATTGTAAGGAGTCACTGTATATCTTATAACTGCACTTGTAGTCGAAGTATTTGTAAGGGTTTGGGAAATAGGCCCTGCAGTTTTAGTCGCATTATTCGAATAACCTGAAGCTGTGCCAGAAACCACACTTGTGGTCCATGTATAAGTTGTTCCTACGATATTTGTGGTTGGAGTAACCGAAAAAGGCACACCAGTACAAACCGTAACACCAGCAGCACTTGCCACAGGCAAAGGAGTAACAGTAACTTGCGTTGTATTTGTTGCCGAACAATTGTCTTTGTCTCTTGCTGTAACTTGATAAACCGTAGTTACACTTGGAGAAACGGTAGCTGAAGCAGTTGTACTTGTAGAGTTTGTCCATGTATAGGTGTACGGTGCTGTACCTCCACTTCCTACCGCCGTTAGTGTGGTAGACGAACCTGCACAAATAGTAAGTGGTGGTGTAATACTAACCGCAACTGGAGGTACAATAATTTTGGTTATTGAACTTGAAACGGAACACTGAGCATCGCCAACGGTAGCCGCAGTTGTAGCCAATCTGATTCTGTATAATTTACCACTTAAAGCTGAAACTATAGGAGTTGGTAAGTTAATAGAGACATTCATTGTAGTTCCAACAAATGTACCTGTTAATACTCCCGTAACATCAGACCATGTTACGCCGTTATCATTACTTTCCTCCCATTTATAATATTTATGTTCTAGATTCGGGTCCGTAATGGTAGCATTAATAGTTTCATTAGTTCCGCCCAAACAAGCAATTGATTCTCCATTTAAAACAATATTTAATGGACACTTACTTACTTTAATATCATCAATAATAAAGTTGTTACCAAAACCACCTGGTGCTACGTTACGAATAGCAAATAATGCAGAGGATGTATTGGCTCCTGTTTTAAATGAAAATCCGAACTTTTGCCAAGCTCCACCCGTAACATCACCTGATTGTGCTCTAATAATTCCATCAATAATAAATGAAACATTAGGTTGAATTGTAGAGGTAGGAGAAATATTTTTAAGCCATGCTGTAAAATTATATTGTGTATTCGGACATAAATTATTAATCACTTTTTCGGTAACAATGTTAGGTGTGTAACCCGCATTGACTACCATCATATAACCATTTACGTCTCCCGGTGTATGATCCTCGTATAATACATCCCACCATCCTGAAGCCTGATTTGAGAAAGCACTTGTTCCATTACCATCGCAATCAGTATTGTTAGTGATTGAATAAAACCCATCCCAAGGAGCATAACAAGTATAGTTTGAATACCCATATTGTGTTTCAACATAAACAGGACCATTTTCATTTGCACCAGACCCAAAGTCTCCATTAGGAAATAAATTTGGCACTGAGCTGTCATCACAAAGAGCAGGTGCAATACAAGCAGCTCCCGTATTTGGAACCGTCACATACCTATCTGCATAACAATACTGCCCATTTCTTGTCACTTTTACATAGTAAGTTCCGGGAGCTAAACCCGTTATGGTTCTGGTTGGACTTAAAGTTGATACATTGACTGGTGTAGAATTCAATGTAGTAATCCAAGTCACCTGATCGGTTCCAAGCACATTTGAAGATAATTGGATCGAACCGTTTGTAGCATAACAACCATTTGCACCTGTTACAGTCTGACTCGTAAAAAATGAGCTCTCATTTGAAACTAATGTAATATTTACGTTTTTACAAACATATTTCGTAGCATAATCTCTAACAAAGAATAAATAATTACCTACTCCTAAACCTGTAAAGTCATTATAGTTTGTTGAATAACCAATTCTTCCTCTAAACCAATTTATACCATCTATACTTGTTTCATAGTCTGTTGTTGCTGTAACTCGTACATACCCGTTGGTATTTGAACATGAACTCGGATTTACTGGTACAATTATATATTGTCCATTACAAATATTATTACAGTTAGTTAAAACTGTCATATTGGTGGTGGCTGTATTTGTACACTGGTTTGCCCCAGTTGCAGTTACCGTATAAACTCCTCCACTAGATCCGCTACTCGCTAATACTAAAGGATTTTGTTGTGTACTCGAAAATCCGTTTGCACTATTCCATTCATATCCTGTTATTACAGTTGGTGTGGTTGGGCTTGGTATCGCATTCAACTTAAATACTGAACCTACGCAATGTATACCCGTATTCGTAACAGAAAGCGTTGGCCTTGGTAAGATAGTAATCGCTGTTATATTAGAAGTGGCAGGATTACATCCGTTTCCTGAAGCATTTACTACTACTCTATAGTACCTAGTATTTAAAGTACCAGTAGGTAATACATAAAAGCTATTAGTAGCTCCTGAAATATTTGTATAAGTTCCTCCTGATGTAGTTGCAACCTGCCATTGATAGGTAAATGGCCCAACACCGTCAGAAATATTAGAATTAAGTGTATAGTATCCATTTTGACAAACAATGGTATTAGATGGATCTATGGTTACCGTTGTTTGAGGCACAATGTTTAAAGTTTGCTCAGGCGAGTATTGAAATTGGCAATTATTTCCTGAGGTAGAAACCCTTAATCTATAGTAAATTACTTGAGCAGTAGTGGTAGGCGGCGTATAGTTTATTGACGTTGCTCCCGAAACATTTGACCATGAACCACTTGGAGAAGTTCTAAATTGCCATTGATACGATACTGTTCCAGTAGTACCAGTTACTCCACCTTGTAACTGAGTAGAACCACTGATACAGACTGTTCCGTTTGTAATAGTGGCCGTAACTACGTGCGGATCAAAAGTTTGTATTTGAACTGGCCCACCATTAAATAATCCACAAGAACTAAAGTTTCCTACTACTCTGTAGTACATGCTTCCCACCACATTATTAGTTGGGGAAAAAGATGATGCCGTAGCACCTGAAATATCACTCCATACTCCTAAATCAGGAGAACTTTGCCACTGTAAAGTATATGAACCACTTGATCCTGTTACCGCGGTTGTTAATGCTTGTGTTCCATTTAGACATAAACTCGTGGTTGGTGGAGTAGTAGAAATTGTGCCTGGAACCAATACAGTGAATAGATATGAACTGGAAATAGCATACGAGCACCCTATACCTGACATATACGCAATTACTCTAAAATAGTAATTTCCTGCAGTACTTGAGGCAGGCGTGTAAGTTTGAGAGGTTGCTCCCGATATGTCTGTCCATCCTGAACTACCGTTTGCTGAGCTTTGCCACTGATAGGTTATAGTTCCTGCTCCATTTGACACATTTGCAGACAATGCCAGTGGAGTACCTAAACAGGTTACGTTTCTAGGTGCAACCACCGTAGCACTCGGTGTCAGTACTACTCTTACTTTAAAAACATTTGAAATACCGTCTGAACATGCCCCATTTCCACCAGAAACTACAAGTCTATAAAAATAAGAACCTGGTGTTAAAAATGAATTTGTGTATGTAGTAGATGTTGCTCCAAAAATATTTGACCACCCACTTGAACCATCAGTAGACTGCTGCCATTGATAATTATAAGTACCACTTACGTTAATCGATGAATTTATGGTTGTGCTTCCATTGACACAAATTAAACTATCAGGAGTAGTAACTGTTACTCCTGGGGTATTGACCACATTTATAGTTACATTGGCAGTGGCCGTACAGCCCGCATTATCAGTAACTGACAATGTATAGGTTCTTGTATTGGTTGGAGAATAAACAGCACTTGAATTTGTTCCTCCACCATTGCTCCAACTGTAGGTATAAGGGGCTTGACCTTGGGTACTTCCTCCCGAAACCGTAATGTTCGTACCTGCACATGACGTCACATCTGGAGACATGGTCAAGCCTAGCAAAACATTATTAGATGTTAAAACTGTAGTAGGCAATGTAGCCACACATTGTGTACCTGAGCCCCACCTTGCCCTTAAATTATAAGTTCCTATAGGTAAATTCGAAACTGTATATGTACCCGCATTATCATTTACAGAATAAGGATATGAAGATCCTCCATTTATACTAAACTGTATTTGAGTTTGATTTGGGTTATCCGGAAATGTAAAAGTTATGGTACCATCACTTTTGCCGCAAGTTGGGTCTGTTGTAGTAATAGTAGCCGTCGGATTTGCCACTACTCCAACAGAAGTGGTATATGTATTCGAACAACCACTTTTGGTTACTACCAAAGTATATATTCCTGCGTGATTTGCCGTAATATTCGAAATCGTAGGGATCCTAGCAGTAGATGTAAAACCTAAAGGTCCTGACCAACTATATGTAGCACTTGAAACCGAAGCGGCGGTTAAGGTTAAAGAACCTCCTTCACATACAGGTGAGTTGGAACTCGCACTTGAGGTAAATGAGGAAGGTTGGTTAACTGTGATATTTGCAGTAGCCGTACAACCATATGTGTCTTGCAAAGTAACAACATAGGTTCCTACAGCCAAATTATCAAATTGTCCAGATGACTGAAATGCTCCGCTTCCTATTTTATATTGATAAACAGGGTCGGTAAGTGAAGCAGGAATAAAAGGTCTAATAACATTTGGAGGCAAAATCTCGCTAGGAGCTGTAGTGGCTTCACCAGGTTTAGACCACCCTATAGCGAAGTTGTCGCCACCACCGCCTTCTTTTTGAATACCTTCTATATAATAAATTTGTCCTGCAACTAAATTTATTCCTACCGATTTTTGAGAAGCATATTTATTCCACTGCTCTTCTGCAGTATAGCCAGATACTGATGCTATCAAACTTCTGTTCGCTGCTGAACTATTTGTGCTTAACCAAAGCTCACTGGCATCATCAGACGAAACCCAAAAATAATAAGTACCCGATGTGCGAGGAACTATATATCCTATTATACGTGATCCATAATTATCGAGAAAATTAGTAGGGGCTTTAGCTGATCCTAAATAACTCGAACTTAAAGGATTATTTGGATAATTTGAATTTGAAGTCAAATTACTTACACTACTTCCCGCAATATTATCCCATATTTGATACGTAATATTTCCAGAACCTCCATTTCCAAGTGTACCTACAGCAGATATACTTCCGTTATTGGCACCAAAACATGTTAAATCAGTTTTTGATAAAGATACTGACGGAGGCAAACAAACTACAGCTATTGGGTCTACATTTATAGTTTTGGTAACACTTACTGAGTACCCATTTTTAGTAACCGTAAGGGTATAGGTACCCGAGTTTACCAACTGTACATTAGGTATCACAGGGTTGGCCTGCGTGCTTGAATACCCATTTGGACCAGTCCATAGGTAGGTTACTGGTGTATTTTCAATAATAGAGACATCGTCTAAGGCATAATCATTTCCACTGGAGCCACCAATTAAGTTGTTAATTGAAAATGTGACATTTCCAGTAGTAGTTGCTGTGTAAGTTGTGGATAAATTTAACCAGTTATTTGCTTGCCCCGTAATGGAAGACCCAATAGCCACGCCGTTGGCATTCCATTGAATCTGAGCACCGCCCCAAAAGTCTCTCATCATCACCGAAAGATCATAGGAATTACCTGCCACCACACTTACAGTAGTATACCAAATCCTAGAATTTGCAGGTGTAGGAGCATCTACGGCCATCAAATTTCCATTTCCAAAACTTATATCATTAAAACTAGGGGCCCAACTAAAAATATCTCTTGGATTGTTTTCTATTGAATATCTTCCGTATGAATAATTAGTAGAAACATCTGTTTGGAATCCATTATCTCCATTGGTAAAATTACCGTTGGGTGCATCATCAAACATCATGTTTGAAAAAGCACCAGTTGCAGTCAAGGCCAGCGAGCTTCCTTGGGTTACATTTGATGGAGAAGTAATATTATAGTTAGTAACTACTTTTGAAATAATATTTGAGACGCCTTCAAAAGCCCCAGAACCTCCACTATTTCGTGTAAGCCTTCTGTAGTATGTTGTTTGAGTAATTGTGTTTGGCGGATTATAAGTTCTTTGGTTTGTATTTGTCATTATTACAGTCCAATTTACCAAATCCGTGCTGTACTGCCATTCGTATCTGATAGTACCTCCTGTACCCGTAGCACTCGATACACTTGTAATATTCCCAGGAACAAACGGCCCGTTGCTTACTTCGTTTCCGGCAATCTCTCCGGCGAAGTTTATGGGAGCTGGTGCTGAAGTGGTCGGAGTGCTTTTTTTATCTTCTGCCTGAGCTGTGTATACAAACAAGAAAACCCACATTATTGCCAATGTAGGGAGCATATTTATATGCCTAAATGGGTTTAAAATTTGTTTACGTAAAATTAGCACCTATACTTTCCTATTTTCTAATAATTTTTCAAGTGAAAAAATCACTTAAAATGGATTTAAAATCATTATTAATCGGTGGCAAAAACTATGCCAAAAGCATATGCACTAATACGTTACAAATTATATTAGCTTACAATCAATTAGTTACCACTCAATAAAAAAAATAGAAACAAAAAAAGCAGCTTCAAATCGAGCTGCTTTTGGGATTATTTTACATAATTATTTCAACCTAAACTTATGTCATTTCAGCGTTTTTAAGGCATTCTTCTACCTTCGGCCCCTGCCTTCTCGAGAGCTTAAACACCTCTCCAGTTGACATTTTTAAGCTCCTAATTCCGCCCTCCACAAACACCTCTTTTGCGTATTTTAAATTAACCAAAAGACCTTTTCTTACCAGTATAAAATCGTGGTCAGTATCCAACTGAGAATAGTAATGTTTGAGTGTAAAAGCAGAACAAATCGAACCTTTATCTAGCAGTCTAATCATAGAATAATTACCCGCTATGCTTTCTATATATTTGATATTTGAAAACGAAACCGCTTTCTTACCATAATTGAGATACATCTTTCGATCATTGATTTTTAATTGTGTAAATGTTTTCATAGTCTTCTTTTATTTAAATAAACTAAAATTCGTTTTTTCTGAAAAACTGATTCATGTTTTATGAAATATGCCTTTCTCATACAGATTTAGCTTCAAGTTGTAACAATAAATAAAACAAGGCAACGGGTACTTAGTAGACAGTACAATCAAATGAGTGAATGGCTTCTTTTTGTAAATAATCTGTCAAATGGCTAACTTTGCAAAAAAACAAAATATGACTAAACCAATTATCGCCCCTTCTATACTCGCATCTGATTTTGCAAACCTTCAGCGAGACACCGAAATGGTTAATAACTCAGAAGCCGACTGGTTTCATGTGGATATAATGGACGGTGTATTTGTGCCTAACATTTCTTACGGTTTACCCGTTACCCAAGCCCTTCACAAGCACGCAACTAAACCGCTTGATGTTCACTTAATGATTGTGCAACCAGAAAAATATTTGGAAGACTTTAAAAACGCAGGAGCTGAAATTTTGACTGTGCATTATGAAGCATGCCCACATTTACACAGAACCATCGAGCAAATAAAATCTTTGGGTTGTAAAGCGGGCGTGGCCTTAAATCCAGCTACACCAGTTTCAGTATTAGAAGACATTATTCACGACTGCGACTTGGTTTTAATCATGTCTGTAAATCCAGGTTTTGGAGGACAAAAATTCATTTATCATACTATTGAAAAAGTAGCCAAACTTAAGGCCTTGATAACTAAGAAAAACGCCAATACGATAATAGAAATAGATGGAGGTGTAAATCTTGAAACTGCACAATTATTGATCAACGCCGGAGCAGATGCATTGGTAGCAGGAAGCTTTGTTTATAGCTCTAAAAATCCGGTAGAGACAATATCGAATCTTAAAAATTTACAAGTAACTTCTTGAAAAAAACAGGCTGTTTTATAGTTTTTATCAAAGAAAAACATGCCACCAATTAATAATATATTGTACTTATCTAAGAGTCAGGCCTTTCTATTGGTGGTTTGATTTCTATAATTACATAATAAAATTATTAATTATTACATTTGCTCAATTTTTATTTATCATTTGTCACATTATACGATTTATTCCAAAAAATGATTGAAGATATTTTCGATAAAGTAGTTAATAATATGGGCCCTATTGGCTCACATGCTCATTACTCGCACCATTACTATTCGTTTCCGAAACTTTCTGGCGAATTAGGCCCGCATATGACCTTTAACGGCAAAAAAATGCTAAACTGGTCACTTAATAATTACCTAGGTTTGGCTAATCACCCTGAGGTGAGAGAGGCTGACGCAAAAGCTGCAGCAGAGTATGGCCTTGCCTACCCAATGGGAGCCAGAATGATGACAGGAAACACAGAACTTCACGAGCAGTTTGAAAAAGAACTTGCCGAGTTTGTGGGCAAAGAAGATTCATTCTTACTTAACTATGGCTACCAAGGCGTTATGTCTGTTGTTGAAGCTATGGTTGATACTAAAGACATCATCGTTTATGATGCCGAGTGTCACGCTTGTTTGATAGACGGTATTAGACTTCATAGAGCCAAAGGCGGAAAGTCTTATACCTTTAAGCATAACGACATGGAAAGCCTTGAGAAAAACCTAATAAGAGCTACCAAACTTGCCGAAGAGCAAAAAGGTGGAATCATGGTGATTACTGAAGGGGTTTTTGGTATGTCAGGTGTAGTAGGTAGTTTAGATAAAATTGCAGAACTTAAGAAAACATACAAGTTTAGACTTTTGGTTGACGACGCCCACGGTTTCGGAACTTTAGGAAAAACAGGTGCTGGAGTTCCTGAGCATTTTGGTGTTCAAGACGCAGTAGATTTACATTTCTGTACGTTTGCAAAATCTATGGCGGCTATTGGTGCTTTTATTGCAGCAAAGAAAGAAATCGTTATGTATTTAAAATACAACCTAAGATCTCAAACTTACGCAAAGGCTCTACCTATGCCATTTGTACTTGGTGGAATGAAAAGATTGGAGCTTATCAAGAAAAATCCACAGCTTAAAGATCAGCTTTGGACCATAGTAAATGCCCTACAAGAAGGTTTCCGCAAAAGAGGTTTTAACATAGGTAACACTAACTCGCCTGTAACTCCGGTTTTCCTTCAAGGAGACTATGACTTACCTACTGTTACTAATCTAATACGTGACCTCAGAGAAAATATGGGGATTTTCTGTTCGATTATCGTTTATCCAGTGGTTCCAAAAGGTGTGATTCTTCTAAGGGTTATCCCTACAGCGGCTCATACACTAGAAGACGTGGAATATACCATGAATAGTTTTGAAATAGTGAAGCAAAAACTGACAGATGGAGCGTATCGTCCGGTGGAAGCGTAAAACTATAATAAATTAAGAATTTAATTGGATTAAATTAATTTTTATTAATATTTCCTAATTAATTGTTTTATTGTTTAAATATATTAAATTGCAGTCAAAATTTAGTTTAAACACGTATAACCCCTTTAAATTCATGGACAAATATTCAGAACTTTACGACTTAGTTACCTCATTAAAAGACGATTTTGACAAGTTTTATGATAAAAAAAATAAAGCTGCTGGTACAAGAGTTAGAAAAGGCATGCAAGAGGTTGCAGCTTGGGCAAAAGAAGTTAGAGCCGAAGTTCAGGCAATGAAAAATGCTGGAATGGAATAATTTTTAGATTTTAAGTCTTATAAAAAAACACCAACTGTAAAGCTGGTGTTTTTTTTGTGCCAAATTTTTAATTAGAAGTTATCTTCATTCATCAAAGTCCCTGTACCTCTGATGGTTACTTTGTTGGTTTCTTTGTTATAAACCTCGGTAGCTATCTGAGCAATATGCCTAACAGGCTCAACCTCCACAACTCTAAAAACCACTTCGTAAGGCACACCAACGTGCATTGGCCTTAAATATTCGGTTACTTGCTTCATATATATAGACCCCGGCCCACCAGGCTTTTGCATACCCAAAAACTTAGTAAAAACACTGCTACTTAAGTGACCGTGAATAATCGGAATTTTGAATTTTGTGGTAGCCGCATATTCCGCATCTAAATGTATCGGATTGTGGTCTCCCGTTAAATTCGCAAAGGCAATCACGTCATCTTGAGAGAATGAAAAATCATGTCTAAATTCAGCTCCAACTGGTATTTTTTCTTCCATGTAAAATTTTAATTATTATAGTTTATATTAGTGTTTAGCTGGTATGGTCACTTACGACCACCCAATTTCCGTTTATTTTCTTAAATATTAAGGTAAAATATCCCCCGATATCACCTTCTACTGGTCGCTTTAAGTGCCATTTTCCCAAAACCCACGCACTGGTCTTACTCATAAAATCAACCTCCTGAATATCGAATTCTAAAGTGCCCATTTTATCTCGATTTGAATAGCTCTTTTCGTATCTATCCAATGTGGCCTGCCAACCTTTAACCACGCCGCTTTTGCCAATAAACTTCAACTCTTCTGATTTCCAGTAGTCTTCCATAAAAGCCGGAATATCTCCTTTATTCCAATTGGATTGTTGCCTGGCCAAAACTTCTAATATTTCAGATTTTTTTTGAGCGAAGAGGCTAAAACTAAATGGAAAAATTATTAAAAATAGAATTACTTTTTTCATTTTTGTACAAAGTTTTCAAAAACACATAAATCTAAGCGATTGAATCAACAAGATATCATTTTTATTATTAATCCAATAGCTGGAGGTGCAAAAAAAAATATTGAGTTATTGCTAAAGTCGCTTTTAGCTCAAAAAAACATAAAAACGCAGTTTCTAAAAACTCTGTACAAAAAGCATGCTTTTGAATTGGCTAAGGAATATTTAGCCAAAGGTTACACGCATTTTGTGGCAGTGGGCGGCGACGGAACCGTAAACGAAGTAGCAACGGCACTCCTTCACACTAACGCGGTATTGTCTATTATTCCAGTTGGCTCGGGCAATGGCCTCGCCCGTATGCTACAAATTCCACTAGAAATAGAAAATGCTCTGGAAGTAGCCCTAACGCACAAAGTAAAAAAAATAGACGCCGGCACTATCAATGAGTTTCCTTTTTTCTGTACCGCTGGTATCGGTTTCGATGCCTATTGTGCCTATGTTTTTGACCAAAACAGCCATAAACGCGGCTTGGCTAACTACATAAAAGTAGCCTTAAACGCTTATTTTAAATTTAAACCCATAGAAATAGCTTTTGAAAATAAAACAAAAAAGGTATTTTCATTAACTATCGGAAATGCCAATCAATTTGGAAACAATGCATACATAACCCCCGATGCCAAAATAGACGATGGGCTATTAGACTGCTCGGTAATATTGCCACATTCTAAAATCTACGGGCCCGTATTGGCGTATTTAATGATGAGTAAAAAGCTTAGAAACTCAAAACATGTAGATAGCTATACCGGAAAATCTTTTTCAATTAAAATAGCTCCGGGCACCAACATTCACCTCGATGGAGAGCCTTTTAAATTAGACGCCACAGCCTTGAATTTTAACATTTTGGAACTTTCATTGGCCGTAACGGTTAAATAAATACAGCAGAAATCCCTATTTTTATTATTGGGAATACGAATCATAAAAAAATAAAACTATGAAAAATAACAAAGGCGGAGTGGTTTTTTCTACAAACCCTGACTACGAATATGCCTCAGACAATGAGGAAATGGAAACACTTCCAAACGACAAACAAAGTTTTAAGATTTGGTTAGACAGGCGTGGCGGCGGCAAAGTAGTAAGTCGAGTAGAAGGCTTTATAGGTACTGCTGCTGACATAAATGAACTAAAGAAAAAACTACAAAATCACTGCGGAACAGGTGGAAGTGTAAAAGATATGGAAATCTTGATTCAAGGCGATCAGCGAGATAAAATATTGGCCTATTTGCTAAAAGAAAGCTATAAAGCAAAAAAAGCCGGAGGTTAATCCGGCTTTTTCTTTTTATTTTATCCCTCCCATCCAATTTTTAATCTGTTTCTGAAAGAGTATCATTATTAAGCCTGCTCCTACACCGTATAAACAAAACTGCATAAACAGCCCCGGCATCGCGTTCACGTTTCCTTCGTCAAAGTTTCCTGCAAATAATCCTGCAATAAGGTTACCCAATGAAGCCCCCACAAACCACAAGCCCATCATTTGACTATAGTATTTTTTAGGTGCAAGTTTGGTATACGAACTCAAACCCACAGGGCTTATACAAAGCTCTCCAAGCGAATGCAAAAGGTAGGTAAAAGTTAACCATCCCATACCTGCTAAAGTGCCATCTAACACTCGCTGAGCTGCAAAATACATGATAAGGAAACCAAGACCCAACTGAATTAAGCCAAGACCAAATTTAACAGGAACATTCGGATTCAAGTTTTTCTTATTTAACCAAACCCAAAGTGCCGCAAAGGGTGCTGAAAACACTAGGATATAAAACGAATTTGCGTTCTGAAACCATGATGCTGGCAATGCAAATCCAAACAGGTCTTTGTCTGTGTGTCTGTCTGCAAAAATGGTAAACGTAGTGGCTGCTTGTTCAAAACCTGACCAAAAAATAGCAATGGCTACAAACAATATAAACAGCACTCCTACTCTTTTACGCTCTACTATAGTTAGCGATTTGTCTAAAAAACCGATGTAAAAGAAATACCCAACGGTAATACCAGAAATGATATATTTCATAGAATTAGCCAACTGAATACTATCTAATATACCCGAAGTAACCGAGATAGCCGCCAAAGCTAACATACCGATAACCACATACAAATACGTCAAAGATGACTTAGTCGCAGGTTTTTCACCTACATTTTTAAGATACTTGCCGTTTACTTTAAAGTTTATTAACCCAAAAAACATGGCAAATGCGGCAGCTCCAAATCCATAATGCCAGCCCACTTTTTCGCCCAAATATCCTACGATAAACATTCCTAAAAATGAACCCAGGTTAATTCCTAAATAGAAAATACTAAAGGCCGCATCACGTTGTGCTCCTCCTTCGGGGTATAACTCCCCAACTATAGATGATATATTTGCTTTTAAAAGCCCAGTTCCGACTGCCACAAAAGCCAATCCTAAAAAGAACACACCTGGACTACCCGGAATAGCAAGAATAGCGTGACCTATCATAATACTGATACCACCCCACCAAATCGCTTTTTTCTGTCCTAAAATGTTGTCTGCAATCCAACCTCCGGGAAGTGTTAATAAATAAACAGAAGCTGCATAAAGACCATAAACTGCACCTGCGGTGTCTTCGCCCAAACCTAGAGCTCCTTCTTGAGCACTTTTGGTTAAATATAAAAACAAAATGGCACGCATGCCGTAATAACTGAAGCGTTCCCACATTTCTGTAAAGAACAATACAAATAGGCCTCTAGGATGCCCAAATAAGGTTTTTTCGTTCATTTTAGGTTAGATTTATTAAAATTGGTTTGTTGATTATTGTCTTTTCTTAAAGAACAGATTCGAATTTAATCTATAAAAATCAAAACCACCAACTTTCTTATGACAAAATACAAATGAAAAGGGCTTGATTTACGAATAAACCAAGCCCTTTATTATGCTTTTATTTAAAATTAGCCTTTATAAAAAAGCCATTTCCCCATTTCTTTCCAAGTTACTTTTTTGCCATACATCAAAATACCTACACGGTAAATACGTGCGGCAATCCAAGTGGTAAATATAAATCCACCGATCAATAGCAAAACAGACACCACAATTTGCCAAACAGGAACCCCAAACGGAATTCTGACCATCATAATAATAGGTGATGTAAACGGAATCATTGAGGTCCAAATGGCCAAGTTTGAGTGCGGGTCACGAATCACAAACTGAGAAATCATGAAAGCCGCTATGATGGGAATAGTGATAGGCATCATAAACTGCTGGGTGTCGGTATCACTATCTACCGCCGACCCTACAGCACCAAAAAGTGCACTGTACAACAAATAACCGCCTATGAAATAAAAGAAAAACGAAATCAAAATAGTAGCCATAGGCAATGTATCTATAGCTCCAAAAATATCAGGAAGTGCTCCTTGCGGCATTCCCCCGCCATTCTGCATTTTTGCTTTTGCCATTTCCTGAGCCTCGGGTGGTAAGTTCGCCATTTGTGATTCGGTAATCATTTGCTGGGAAGCGGCTAACTTATCGGCCATTATTTGTCCGCCAATAGTAATGACACCCACCGAAAGTAATATCCACAAACCAAATTGAGTAAGTCCAACTAAAGCCACACCCACTATTTTACCAATCATAAGTTGAAAAGGCTTCACAGATGAGATGATAACTTCAACAATTCTACTAGTTTTCTCCTCAGTAATCCCTCGCATAACCTGAGCTCCATAGATAAATACTGATAGGTAAATCAAAAAAGCACAAATACCCCCTACAATAGACGCCGCTGCCGCACTACTTTTCTCTTCAGTGCCTTCTTTGAGACTTATAGTTTCTGACTTCACATTCATTTTAGCACTTTCTAGCACACTTTGTGTGATGCCCGCCTCGGTTAATTTAATGTTTTCTATTTCTCTCTCTATCGTGCTTTCTACCCTGTTTTGTAGCTCTAAAGCCACCCCTTTTTCTGAGAAGATTTGCACCTTTCCGGTGTTCTCAAATATACCGGCAGGAATATGCACCAAGGCATCATATCCACTTTCCTTAAAATTTGCTTTTGCACTGGCCAAGTCAGACTTTGAGAAATCAAAAAGAAACTCATTAGTAGGTTTAAATTTTCCTTCAAAAAGATTACTTTCATCTACTACCTCTATTTTCTTTTGGTCTACAGAAGACAAAGCCGCCCAAAATACACCTCCATAAAGTAAACCTATCAATAAAGGACCCACCAAAGTCATGATAATAAACGACTTCTTTTTTACGCGAGTCAGATATTCTCTTTGAATAATTAATAAAATATTTTTCATAAAAATTTAATTTAAAAGTTTAGTTAGAGCCTTGCACGGCTTTTATAAATACATCATTCATAGAAGCAATATCTTCTTTAAAAGACTTAATTTCAGCATTTTGGATTAAGTCTGCAATGATTTGATTTCCACCACTTCCGGCTTTGGCCTCCAGCACTGCCAAGTTAGAACCATCTAAATTTGCCTCATTCGTTTTTAAATGGTAGCTATCGGTTTCGGTTGGCAACACACCAGAATACAACACCGAAAACGTATTGGTTTTGAAAGCATCTTTGATGTCCATTTTTTTACCTTCTAGTACTTTCTTAGACTTATTTATCAAAGCGATATAGTCGCACAATTCCTCCACAGATTCCATACGGTGTGTAGAAAAAATAATCGTAGACCCTTTTTCTTTTAACTCCAAAATCTCGTCTTTAATTATGCTCGCATTTATAGGATCAAAACCAGAAAATGGCTCATCGAGAATTATCAGTTTGGGTTGATGAAGAACTGTGGCCACAAACTGAATTTTTTGTTGCATACCCTTCGAAAGGTCCTCCACGCTTTTGTCCCACCAGGTTTTAATATCAAATTTCTCAAACCAATATTTGAGTTTGTCCATGGCCTCTGCTTTGTTTAAACCTTTTAGTCTAGCCAAATACAAAAGCTGCTCTCCCACCTTCATTTTTTTATAAAGGCCTCTCTCCTCAGGCAAATACCCAATTTGATAAATATGCTCTTCTGAAAGTGGTTTTCCATCAAATAATATTTGGCCACTATCTGGACCAGTGATTTGATTTACGATTCTAATTAGCGATGTTTTACCAGCACCATTTGGCCCCAAAAGCCCATAAATAACGCCCTTGGGTACATTTAAACTAACATCGTCTAGTGCTTTATGATTGGAATAGTTTTTTACTATTCTGTCTACAGTCAGTATATTTTCAGTCATATAAATTAATTTTTTCAAAAATAGCTGATTTGGTCTTCATTCAAAAATCTTTGGGTTAAATGGTCAAACAAGCAATCTAAATGGTTTGATATTCTTCGATATTATTTCAAAATTGTGGCTTTTTAGCCATTCCAATAGGTATATTTAATTTTTTTTAAGTAAAAATAATACCTGAGTACTATAATTATTTCGGATATAGAACATTAGTATTGAAAAGAATCATATTTTTGCAACTACATTATAAACAAAATCGATGTTGGAGACTTTAAAAGTCATTTTAGCGAAAGTATCGCAGTTTCTTAAGTTAGTTTGGTCAAAATTAGGCTTTGTTGGCAAGTTCTTAACTTTGTTTCTTCATTACATTTTTGGGAGAGCCAAAGTCAATAGATTTTATGATTTTGTCGGAAGCATTAGAGACAAAGTAAACGAAACCTTATTTAGCCATTTAGACACTACTGGCAAAAACTACAAACTGCTATACACCATGTATGCATGGTTTTACAGACTTGTTTTTGGTGTATTAATCTTTTTGTTTTTAATAAAAACGAACTTCCTTTGGCTTACTGGCGGTATGCCGAGTATAAAACAATTGCAAAATCCAAAATTGTCGCAAGCATCTACCATTTACTCAGCAGATGGAGTAGTAATTGGAAAATATTTCGCTGAAAATAGATCTCCTGTAGACAGTTCAGAGATCTCACCTTGGGTATTTAAAGCACTTATTTCAACTGAAGACAAACGTTTTTTTGAGCACTCAGGCATTGATTTACGTCGTATGGCAAGTGTTGCGGTCGGAATTTTGACCGGAAAAAGAGATAACGGTGGTGGAAGTACAATATCACAACAAGTAGCTAAAAACCTCTATAATATTCGTAAAAAAGAAATGAAAGGTTTGTTTTACCACATTCCTTTGCTTTCAACTCTAACGTATAAAACCAAGGAGTGGCTTACTGCCATAGAACTTGAAAAAAGATTTACAAAAGGAGAAATAGCCACGCTTTATCTCAACACTGTGGATTTTGGAGATAACGCTTACGGAATAAAAACTGCCGCAAAAACTTATTTCAATAAAACACCTGATAAACTTACGGTTTCAGAGGCGTCGGTGCTAGTAGGGCTTCAAAAAGCCACAACCTATTACAACCCGCGAAGAAACCCAGAAAACTCTAAAAAGAGAAGAAATACCGTATTGCAGCGACTAGTTCAGGCAGGGCACCTAGACGCCAAAGAAGCAGAAAAACTTCAAGTTGAAGACATTAAACTTGACCTTTATATTGAGGAACAAAATGACGGACAAGGAAACTACTTTAAAGTAGCTTTATCTAAGTTTATAGAAAAATGGGCGGAGAAAAATGACATGGATGTGGACCTTTACCGCGACGGTCTAAAAATCTACACCACCATAGACAGCCGCATGCAAACATACGCCGAAGGTGCAGTAGAGCAACACCTCAGAATGCTACAAAAGGAATTTGATAACCAATGGAAAGACAAAAACCCATGGACATATCAAAACGGAGATGAGATTCCAGGATTTATCGATACTGTGGCTAAGCGTACCAATATTTATAAAAAACTTGCCGTTAAGTATAATAACAATGTTGATTCTATCAATAAAGAAATGAATAAACCTATCCCAATGAAGTTATTCAGTTGGGAAGGAGAAAAGAAAGTCAACATGAGCCCAATGGACTCAATCAGGTACTATAAACGTTTCTTGCAAGCTGGTATGATGGCTTTTGACCCGTATTCGGGCTTTATTAAATCGTGGGTTGGTGGCGTTAATTTTGACCACTTCAAATACGACCACGTAAAACAAGCAAGACGCCAACCTGGCTCAGTTTTTAAGCCAATTTTATATACTGCGGCTATAGATGGAAAACTCAACCTTAGTCCCTGCGATAAAAGACAGGATGTAAAACAAGAAGTTAAATGGACAGAAAATGGTGTTGAAAAGCTTTGGGAACCTAAAAATGCAAATGGCAAGTTTTCGAATAGTAACCTAACGCTGAGGTCGGCACTAGCAAGAAGTATAAACAGCGTGGCGGTTCAACTTACCCTTGAAATGCTGCCTTCGTACTTGGTAGAATACGCCAGAAAAATGGGTATTACTTCAAAACTTGAGCCAGTAGCTTCGCTGGGCTTAGGAACTTCTGACGTGTCACTATATGAAATGGTAGCCGCCTACGGAATTTTCTTAAACGAAGGACTATATAAAGAACCTATTTTCGTTTTCAAAATAGAGGATAATTCGGGAAGAACGATATTTGAATTTGAACCCAAAACCAAGGAAGCAATTAAGCCTGAATCTGCTTACTTGATGCAATATATGCTTAGAGGAAACGTGGAAGAGGCTGGCGGAACTGGTAGAAGAATGTATAACTACGAACAGCTCTTTAGAAACGGAGGACAAGTAGCCGGTAAAACTGGCACTACTTCAAACAACTCTGACGCCTGGTATATTGGTTTTACCAAAGACTTAGTTTGCGGTGTTTGGGTAGGAGGTGACGACCGAAGTATTCACTTTAAAGGTGGCTTGGGCGAAGGCAGCAAGTCTGCTTTACCTATTTTCGGAATCTTTATGAACAATGTTTATAAAGATAAAAGTCTCGACTATACGGCAGGGCCATTCCCGAAACCTAGCATTAAAATAGAAAAAGACTACCTTAGCTGTTACAGCTCAAGCGGTGAAGGCGAGGTCACCTCCGATAGTTTAACTGCCGGCACTAGCTTATTAGACTCACTAGAAAAATATAGAACCCGATTAGGTTCAGATACCACTCTAAATATAGATAGGCTTCGAAAAATTAGACCAAAGGTGGATACTGCAAGAATGAATCTAAAAAATAACGAAATCAAAATATAATAAAAAATCCTCCTTTCGGAGGCTTTTTTATTGGATTTAGATCCGAAAATTATATCAATACAGTAAAAATATCGCTGGTCTTTTATGCAAATCTGGCAATATATTACGCCTCCAAGACTCTACACTTTTAGACTCAAAATATTCGGTTGGAGCTGTAATATCACACGCTATACATAGTCTAGTATGGGGATTTAAAATTTTTAGGAGCGATGCCAACATTTGATTGTTTCTGTAAGGTGTCTCCATAAAGATCTGCGTTTGCTTATTTTTGAAACCTTCATTTTCCAGAGCTTTTATCTTCTTATTTCGCTCATCTTCTTTTATTGGCAAATAACCGTGAAACGCAAAAGACTGCCCATTAAAACCGGAAGCCATCAAGGCTAGAAGTATCGAATTGGGCCCCATAAGCGGCTCTACGGGTACACGTAGCTGATGAGCAACTTCTACTACCAAAGCACCCGGATCTGCTACTCCAGCACATCCAGCTTCCGATATCACTCCGATGGGCTCATTTATCTGGCTCATTAAATCAAACAAATACTCGAAATTTGTTTTTTGATCTACTTCATAAAAAGTCAAATCATCTATTACGATACCCTTTTTTAGAGACGACAAAAACCTACGTGTGGTCTTTACATTTTCTACAAAAAAGACTTTTAGTGTACTGAGCAAATCAATGGCGTAGGGAGTTAACACTTTTGAGTGTGTATCTTCTGCCAGGAGCATGGGCAATAAATATACTTTAGCGGTATTCATTTTGTTTTATTTAAATACTAAACCAATAGTTTAGCTTTGCAAAGACACCTCTACTTTTAGGCATCCAAATTTCGGTATTGTAATTGTCCGTGTAAACCAAGAAGAAATCAGAGACTGGAGCAAATCTCCATTGAATACGCGAATTTACATTTAAGTTATTAAACTGACTATTGTATTGTACATAACTGGTCCAAAACAGTTTTTTGTTTAAAGTCAAATCGAGGTTTGGCCCCACTATAAAAATTTTGTTTTGACCCTTAGAAAGTCTAATGTCATTGTAACTATAATTCAAAGTCAAAATGCCATAAGGCTGAAATCTCATATTTAAATTTCCTGAAACCGACTTTATATTTCCATCATAATATTGGCCAACCAAAGGATTTAACACCAATGAAACCTTTTGCCTCAAATCTGTAACCAAATTAGCCTCCATGTTATAATATGTAAATGAGCTTCCTTTTGTTAAAATAGGTAATTTTTTATTGCTTCTTAAGGCATCAAAATCAGAAAACAGATAGGTATAATTTTGATTAATTGAAACCAAAAGTTTACTGGTATTTTGCCAAACAAATAAACCAAATGGCCCTGCTTTTCTATCTGTAAGACCTATTTTGTTACTGTTATACTGGTCATATGCTAAGCCAAAACTGTATCGATTAAAAATGGATTCCTTCGGAAAAAAGTTAAACCCAACTGTAGGACTAATATGCCAAAAGTTCTTTCTTGGCACAAAACCTGCGTCCGCCACAAAGCCATCTCCAATGTAATCATGCGACCACTTGAAAATAAACTTTTTAGTAGAATAATTTATAACACCACCATGTGCATATGAATCTGCTGGTGTATTGTTTTCAAAAGATTTATGATAGAAAAGCTTCCCTTGCCATTCGTTATTTTTGGAGGTTAAGTTGTACTCCAACCCTCCTACTCTATTAAACAGATTCCCTTTGCCATCTACGGCAGAACCTGGGTTGAAGTTATTAACAAAAATGGCTGCAATGTTAGATCTATCAAACACTTTGCGTTGTAAAGCAAAAACGGAGTAATTAACTGCGTCAATACTTTTAGCTTCATCTTTTGCTGTTTGGGTATTTAATATTCCTATTCGCCAATTGTCGTCAATTTTTCCGCTTAAGCGTGCTCCATAGTTCATCCTACTTTGAACAGACAAACCAGAAACCGAATCGACAGAAATACCTATTTTTCGTGAGAAAAATGGCGAAAATAGCTGATTCCCAACTACCAAAGTACCTGTAGAGGGCACAAATGGATTAGTAATTACGCTACCAAAACCAGAAAACAAATCGGCATTTTCGAGAAAAAACTGCCTTTGCTCGGGCAAATTAATATCAAACCGGGTCAAGTTAACCACCTGCTTATCAACTGCCACATTGGAAAAATCAGGATTTACCGTCAAATCCAAATTAAGCCCTGAAGTAATGGCTACTTTAGCATCTGCACCAATCCCAAACTTGGTACCTTCTCTTGGATTTTTGCTTTCAAAATCAGTGGCATTTCGTGCCGAAACATATGGAATAAACGCAATATTGGCTCCGTTTTTCCCCAATGGATACTCAAATTCAACCGCTTCTGTATATCCCAAATTCATTATGATTTGATTTTGAGAAGTCTGTATAGATGAGGAAGTTTCATTTGACTGGGAATCAAACCTGTATGTTTTAAAATTCCACTTTTGACTATTTTCTTTAAATCTTAATGTGCTAAAAGGAATGGCTAGTTCGGTATACCAAGCATTTTCGTCAAAACTTGACTCAGCCACCCATTTATTGTCCCAAAAAATATTCAAAAAACTATTGTCTGAAGCCCCGCCAAACATTAAACCCTCCCGCATTACACCATACGGATTGGTACCAAACAAAAAACCATTGGTGTGGTCATCAAATGTATCGATACAAAAAGTAATATTGTCGCTACCTCCAGCTCTAAAATCACGTTTAAATGAAGGCGTTATATATTTTGAGCCTTTTGAATACATTTTTGCTGCGATGTAAAGATTTTTTGAATCATACAAAATCTTCACTTCGGTGTCGTATGTGGCTTTGGCTTTGTCATCAGGAAAATATTGATAAAAATTTGAGATGGTTGCGGCATTTGCCCAAGCTGCTTCGTCAAGTTTACCATCAATTACAATGTCAGCATCTATTTTCTTTATTTTATATTGAGCAAAAAGACCAACATTGATTAAAAAAAAACATACAAAAAAATAGAGTTTTCTCATTTAAGAATGTCTTTTAGAGTTTCCACACTTATTTCGGAATAATCGTTGATGTAAAACGTGCACGGTGGCAATTCTTCTTTAGTGTGTGAACTCAAAACTCCTACTACCTGCATGCCGGCGTTTAGCCCTGCACTCACGCCTGAAAAGGAGTCTTCAAAAACAATACAATTCGCCGGGACAATACCCAAGTTTTGAGCAGAGGTTAAATATACTTCAGGGTCTGGCTTGTGTTTACTTACGTTTTCACTTGCCAATATGGATTCCATTTTCGGTTCAAAACCTAACCTACCCATAATTAACTCCAAATTTGCCTTGGGTGCCGAGGTGGCCACTCCAGTTTTAAAACCATGTGACTTAAGAGATTCTAAGAAAGGCAAAAAATGAGGGATAGTTTCGATATGATCAGCATATATGTCACGAAAAAGCGATTCTTTTTCAAATTCCATGTCTAAAAACTCTTGCCCTACTATTTCTCTTTTCAAAAAATGCTTTAGAATGTAACTGTTGCTTTTACCAAACATATGCTCGGCAAACTCCTCATAAGTAGGGTATAAATCTCGCTTCGCAAAAAACTGCTCAAAAGCCTTGGTATGAAATGGATTGGTGTGACATATAACCCCGTCCATGTCAAAAATAACTGCACTATTTTTCATAAATCAAAAATAGTATATAAAAACCAAAAGTTTCAGCATAACGCAAAAGCAATATTGGTTTTCTTAAAAAATATTAATAAATACTTCAATTTTTAATTACAAATAAACTCCGCGGCTTCAATCTGAATAAAATCAAGGTTTTAAAATCTAAACTTCCACACTTTGGAGGTATTCGGTTAAAACTAAATATTTATCTAAAAGAACACTACAAAAACAAACAAAAGAGGTTTAAATTTGTATTATGAAGATAGGCAAAATAGAAGCGGAAACATTGAATATAGAAAATCTAGACCCAAAGCAATACATTATCATCAAAGGAGCGAGAGTGAATAACCTCAAAAACATTGATGTAGCCATTAAAAGAAACTCTCTGACGGTAATTACCGGGCTTTCGGGGAGTGGAAAATCGTCGCTTGCCTTTGACACGCTTTATGCCGAAGGGCAGCGAATGTACGTAGAATCGCTTAGCTCTTACGCCCGTCAGTTTTTGGGTAGAATGGAAAAACCCGAGGTAGATTATATAAAAGGAATTTCGCCTGCCATAGCTATTGAACAAAAAGTAGGATCGAAAAACCCTCGCTCTACCGTAGGAACTACCACCGAAATATACGATTACCTCCGATTACTTTTTGCTAGAATTGGGGTTACCTATTCGCCAAAATCAGGCCATCCGGTAAAGAAAGACACCGTGACAGATATGGTAAATCAGATATTCAGTTATCCTGAAGGCACCAAAGTAATGATTTCGGCTCCGCTGAAATGTAAAGAAGACCGAAAAATAGCAGATGAATTAGACCTACTTCTCAAAAAAGGATTTAACCGAATACTGATAGATGGCGAAGTATGTTTGATTGAAGATGTTTTAGAAAACAGAAAAATCACAAAAGAAGAAATATTTATACTGATAGACCGAGCGGTTGTTCATTTTGACGATAAAAACGAACCTGACGAAGACACCCAATTCCGTATTTCAGACTCATTGCAAACTGCTTTTTTTGAAGGAGAAGGCGATTGTCAGGTCAAAGTTATGGCCGAAAGCGGAGCAGAAGTATTTAACTATTCTGACAGATTTGAACTTGACGGCATTCAATTCGAAGAGCCTTCTGTAAACCTTTTTACATTTAACAACCCATACGGTGCTTGCAAAAGATGTGAAGGCTTTGGATCTGTACTTGGCCTCGACCCTGACTTGGTATTTCCGGACAAAAACCTTTCGGTATTTGAGGGTGCTATAGCCCCATGGAGGTCAGAAAAAATGAACGAATGGTTGCTTCCTTTGGTAAGAAAAGGAATACGATTTGACTTTCCAATACACAGGGCTGTCAAAGACTTAACCGAAGAGCAATACCAACTACTTTGGACCGGAAATGAACACTTCAATGGCTTAGAAGAATTCTTTAAGTTTTTAGAAGAACAAACCTACAAAATCCAATACCGCGTGATGCTATCGAGGTATCGTGGCCGCACGGTTTGTCCCGACTGCAGAGGTTCTCGATTAAGAAAAGATGCGTCCTATGTTAAAGTGGGAGGCAAGTCTATCATTGACTTAGTTTTGTTGCCAATTTCTGAAGTTAGCGAATTCTTTAAAAGCTTAACATTAAACGTCTACGACGAAAAAGTAGCGAAGAGAATCCTGACTGAAATAACCAATAGGTTAGACTATATGGAAAGAGTTGGCTTGGGTTATTTAACCTTGAATCGTCTTTCTAACTCCCTTTCGGGTGGAGAAAGCCAAAGAATTCGCCTAGCAACTTCGCTTGGAAGTGCATTGGTGGGCTCTATGTATATTTTGGATGAGCCAAGTATTGGCCTTCACCCCAGAGATACCCAAAGGCTGGTTTCTGTACTTGAGTCGCTGAAAGCGATTGGCAATACGGTAATTGTAGTGGAGCATGAAGAAGAAGTCATGAAGGCAGCAGACCAGATAATTGACATTGGTCCTGAAGCAGGAAACCTAGGTGGTGAGTTGATTTTCCAAGGAGATTGGTTTGAAAAAGAAGCCCCTATAAAAAACAGTCATACGCTTGATTTTTTGACGGGCAGAGCCAAAATAGAAGTGCCAAAGCACAGAAGGAAATTCATGGATTTTATCTCCTTGAATGGAGCTCGTGAAAACAACCTCAAAAACCTGAATGTAAAGATTCCGCTTGGTGTGCTTACAGCAGTAACGGGCGTAAGTGGCTCAGGAAAATCGACTTTAATCAGAAAAGTTTTGTATCCGGCTATATCAAAACTCAAAGGTGACTTTGGCGATGACGTTGGTAAATACGATGACATTACAGGCAGCTTGTCTAGAATCTCTCAAATAGAGATGGTAGACCAAAATCCGATAGGAAAGTCAAGCCGCTCAAACCCAATAACCTACATAAAAGCCTACGACACCATAAGGGCCTTGATGTCAGAACAACCTTTATCGAAAACTAGAGATTACAAGCCTGCCCATTTCTCGTTTAACGTAGACGGCGGCCGCTGCGAAGCGTGTCAAGGTGAAGGCCACCAAACCATAGAAATGCAGTTTATGGCAGACGTTAAATTGACTTGCGAAAGCTGCCAAGGTAAAAGGTTTAAAAAAGAGATATTAGAGGTTAAGTTTCATGAAAAAGACATTTCCGAAATATTGGACATGACGGTAGATGAAGCCATCGACTTTTTCAGAACAAATCAACCCAAGTTAGCAGACAAAATCTTACCACTTCAGGAGGTAGGATTAGGTTATATAAGACTCGGACAGGCGTCTAACACACTTTCTGGTGGTGAAGCACAAAGGGTCAAACTGGCGTTTTTCTTAGGAAAAGGAAACTCAGACAAAGGCAAAACCTTGTTCATTTTTGATGAACCTACTACTGGTTTACACTTTCATGACATCAAAAAACTATTGAAGGCCCTAAACGCCCTCGTAGACCAAGGAGACACAGTTATTGTGATTGAACACAACATGGAAGTCATAAAATGTGCCGACTGGGTGATAGACTTAGGGCCAGACGGTGGCGACAAAGGCGGCTACATTTGTTTCGAAGGAAAACCAGAAGACATGGTGAAAATATCAGGAAACTATACGGCTGATTTTCTGAAAGAAAAAATGTAACAGGCATGAAAACTCCTTTGGTTTTTAAAATTTCACTGATCTTAGTATTTGCACTTCGATTGTTGAAATTAAACAAAAAAGAAAAAGCTCAAAGGATAAAGAAACAATGTATAGATTTAAGTCAACTACCTGACTTAAAAGCACATAATAACGAAATAGAAGGTGACGCTTTTCTGAGAATAAAGCTATTTTTCAGAAAAGAAATAAAAGAGAAAGTAACTGAAAGCCAATCAAACTACCTTTATTTTTTGGCTTATATTTTATTGAAATATAAAGAAAAAGGAAGCTATTTTAAGCTATTTTGGCATGCATCAGATGTTGTGCCAGCTATTTATCAATCGCTTGTTTTGTTGGGTTTGGAGCAAGAACGTAAGCTTTTTGAAATGGCTTTAAAAGAAATATCTGAAGTAGATTTTAATAAAATACTAAATGGAAAAACAGCCCAAATAGATCCTGAGGCTTTTTTGCCCGACCCAATCAAAAATGAAGGAATTCTTAAAGAATTGGACAAAACATTTAATCTAAAAAAATACTGTGAGGCGGTAATCGCTTATGAAAAACACTAAACCACTTTCGTATTTACTTGGGTCCATGTATTTGGCAGGAATAATAGGACTAAGTTTCGAGAAAACCGAAGCTTTTTTTCAACTCATTACGCCTTTCCATTTATTGAGCGTCTGTTTTTTCTTGATTTACACACATGAAAAAATAAACTCCCGTTTTCAAATATTTTCACTTGTAATAAGCCTTTTGGGCTACTTAATAGAAGTAGCGGGAGTAAATACGGGCTTGATTTTCGGACATTACACGTATTTGACAACGCTCGGACCCAACGTTTTCGGAACTCCTCCAATGATTGGCATTAATTGGTTTATTATGATTTACACTACCGGAATGTTGGTTTTAAGTCTGCAAATCGAAAATATTTACTTAAAATCTGCACTAGGAGCAGCCTTCATGACTCTTTTTGACCTAATAGCAGAACCCGTGGCCATAGCACAAAACATGTGGAATTGGCAAAACGATACTCCGCCAGTTCAAAACTATGTTGCTTGGTTTTTGATAAGCTTTGTACTTTTGTTGTACTTTTTTAAGCAAAATTTCCAAACTCCTAATCGCCTTGCCAAAACAGTTTGGATATACCAATGGCTGTTTTTTGGGATATTATTTTTAAAACTTATATAAAAAAGGCTCCTTAAAGATAAATTCAAGGAGCCTTTTTCATGTGTAAGCGTTTTTTTTTTTTATTATTTCAAAATTTCATCTATCTGTTTTAACTCTTCCGCAGAGAAAACATAATTTTCGGTGCTTTTGATACAATCAATAACTTGAGCAGGCTTACTTGCACCTATCAACACAGAGCTAACCCTCGGGTCTTTCATAATCCACGAAAGGGCCATTTGAGCAAGATTTTGACCTCTACTTTCTGCTATAGCATTTAGTTTTTGTACTTTATCCAATACTTGGGGTGTGATTCTATCTCCTTCTACGGCTCCATTTCCTCTACCACTCGCCGCACGTGAGTCTTGCGGAATCCCCTTCAGGTACTTATTGGTTAGTAAGCCCTGGGCCAAAGGAGAAAAAGGAATACAGCCAACGCCATTGTCACCCAAAACATCCATGAGGCCACCTTCTACCCATCTTTCAAACATCGAGTATTTCGGCTGATGAATTAAACATGGAGTGCCAAGTTCTTTCAGAATTTTAAACGCCGCTGTAGACTCTTCGGCACTGTAGCTCGATATGCCCACATACAAAGCTTTTCCTTGCCTTACCATCAAATCTAGAGCACCCATAGTCTCTTCCAAAGGCGTTTCGGGATCTGGTCTATGATGATAAAAAATATCTACGTAATCGAGCCCCATTCTTTTTAAACTTTGGTCTAAACTGGCTACCAAATACTTTTTTGAACCAAAATCACCATAAGGACCGGGCCACATACCATAACCGGCTTTCGAGGAAATAATTAGCTCGTCTCTATAAGCCTTAAAGTCTTGCTTAAACAAATACCCAAAGTTCTCTTCGGCAGTTCCAGCAGGCGGTCCATAGTTATTGGCCAAATCGAAATGTGTGATGCCGTTATCAAATGCAGTTCTTAAAATCTCTCTCGAGGTTTCAATATTATCGATATTACCAAAGTTATGCCAAAGGCCCAACGATATAGCAGGCAGTTTTAAACCACTTTTCCCACATCTTCTGTACTCCATTTTGTCATATCTCGACTCACTTGCTTTATAGACCATAATTTATACTTTATAAGGTTGACTAATTTTTATTTTACAAAAATACACTCTTTTTCTTTCTCATTTTTAATCTAAATACAAATTAGGAATTTAAAGCCTTGACATCTGTTTTATCATTAATTTAAAAGTTTCCTTGATTTCCTATAAAAAGTATCGGTTTTTCCATTATATTGAAAATTAAATAAAACCTTAAAATAATGAAAATAGACGCACACCAGCATTTTTGGACTTACGACGAAGAGAACTATGATTGGATAGATGAATCAATGTCTGCCATTCGAAAAAACTACCTACCAAAGGACCTCGCTCCTATTTTAGTAGAAAACAAAATTGATGGTTGCGTATTGGTTCAGGTGAACCAGACCGAAAAAGAAACCTTAGATTTTGCAGCACATGCAAAAAAACACGATTTTATCAAAGGCGTGGTAGGTTGGACAGACTTGATGTCGGAAGAATTAGACGAAAAACTTCAGGAATACAAAAAGATTCCAAGTGTTAAAGGTTTTAGACATATTTTACAAGGAGAGCCAGAAGGCTTTATGCTTCAGGAAGAATTCATTAAGGGTGTAAACAAGCTAAGTGAATATGGCTTCACATATGATGTTTTGATTTTCCCAATCCAAATGAAAGAGGCAAAGCAGCTCATGAAAGCTTGTCCAGAAACTAACTTTGTGATTGACCATATGGCAAAACCATATGTAAAAACAGGTCAAATATTGCCTTGGGCTAACTACATGCAGAAATACGGAGAGATGCCAAATGTAACCTGCAAATTATCAGGAATGGTAACAGAAGCTAACTGGGAATATTGGGAAAAAGAAGATTTCTTTATCTATTTAGATACCGCTCTACAGTCATTTGGGATTGACAGACTAATGTATGGTTCAGATTGGCCCGTTTGTTTGGTGGCCGCAACTTATGAAAAACAACTGGGGATAGTTCAAGAATATTTTTCGAAACTAAGCCAAAACGAACAAAATAAAATATTTGGTGACAACGCTGTCAAGTTTTACAACCTTTAAAATTACAATTCTTACTTCATCATATAATCATGCGAAATATTTTCGAAACCGAAAAAACTAAAAACCTAATACCCAAAATAAAGGCTTTTTTAAAAGAGCACATCTATCCTTTAGAAACGTATGAAAACATTAATGGAAACTTTTCAAAGATAGAGCCTACCCTACTTCAAAAAAGAGACTTACTAAAAAAGCAAGGTTTATTTGGCCTTCAACTGACCGAAAGCGAAGGTGGTTTGGGCTTAACCCTTTGTGAGTTTGGCCAACTTTCTGAAGTTTTGGCATATTCGCCTTTTGGCCACTTTGTGTTTAACACCCAAGCACCCGATATTGGGAACAGTGAACTTTTACATAAATATGCGTCAAAAGAACTCAAGGACAGATTTTTGGCTCCTCTACAAAAAGGCGAAATAAGGAGTTGCTTTAGTATGACAGAACCAGAATTTGCAGGTTCTAACCCAACCAGAATGGGCACCACCGCTGTAAAAGACGGTGACGATTACATAATTAATGGGCACAAATGGTTTACTTCGTCAGCAGACGGAGCGGCTTTTGCTGTAGTAATGGCCGTAACAAATCCCGAAAACCCAAGACATCAACAGGCCAGCCAAATCATTGTTCCGTTAGATACTCCTGGATATAAGTTTATCCGAAATATTCCGATTATGGGGCATGAAGGCGACAGCTGGGCAAGTCATGCTGAAGTGAAATATGAGAACGTTCGAGTTCCTCAGAGCTATTTAGTAGGACCCGAGGGTTCTGGATTTAAACTAGCCCAAGAGCGTCTAGGACCGGGTCGGATACACCATTGCATGCGTTTTATTGGTATTGCTCAGCGTTCTTTTGACTTGATGTGTTCTTATGCCCTTTCGCGTGAATTAAATTCTACCTCGCGTCTTTCTGACATGCAGTTCATACAGGGTTTTATAGCTGAAAGCAAGGCTGAAATAGATGCTGCAAGACTGTTGGTACTCAATACCGCAAACAATATTGATGCACTAGGTGCTTCGGCTTGTCGCGACGAAATATCGGCCATCAAGTTTTCTACTGCCAATATGATGCTTCGTGTTGTAGACAGAGCCATTCAAACCCACGGAGCACTAGGCATAACAAGCGACGTTTTGTTGTCGTATTGGTATGCCCACGAGCGTGCATCACGTATATATGATGGTGCAGACGAGGTTCATAAAAGTGCTTTGGCAAAAAATATTCTTAAAAATTTTGTATCTGAATCATGAAAAACCTAGATCAAGCTTCAGAGGTGAGAAAAGGAGAAGAGTTAGACCAAGAAAAACTGAAGCAGTACTTTAAAAATAATGTTACTGAGCTATCTGAAATTTTAGAAATAAAGCAATTTGCTGGTGGCTATTCAAACCTTACCTACCTTATCAAAACTCCTCAAAAGGAGTATGTACTTAGAAAGGCTCCTGCTGGTGCAGCGGCAATAAAGGGCGGGCATAACATGAAACGTGAGTTTGGAATCTTAGATGCACTTAAAAATGCCAATTTTAAACAAATTCCTACTCCCATTCACTTTTGTGAGGACGAAAGTATAGTTGGATCTGAATTTTACATCATGGAAAAAGTAGTGGGAAGTATTTTAAGAACTTCTCAACTAAAAAACATCAAAGATGAATTGTCAGAAAACCGAATGCATAACCTTTCAATAGAGTTATGCAAAGCTCAGGCTGAACTTCACAAAATAGACATTTTTGCATCAAAATTAGATCAGCTAGGGAAACCCGAAGGGTATATCAAAAGACAAGTAAACGGCTGGCACGAGCGATATCTTAACTCAAAAACAGATGAAGTCCAAAACATGGAAAGTGTTTATGAGTGGCTTTCGCATAATATTCCAGAAGAAATAAAGCCCTCACTGATTCACAACGACTACAAGTATGACAATGTAGTGTTGAATTTAGAAAAGGAAGCAATACTTGCTATTTTGGACTGGGAAATGACCACCATAGGCGACCCAAGAATGGACCTCGGAACTACACTTTCGTATTGGGCAGAATCTGGCGATCAGCCTTTCGAAAAGAATTTTAACCTAACTTGGCTACCTGGAAACCTAAAAAGGACAGAGTACATTGCCGAATACCAAAAGATAAACCCAATTGACCTGAAAGATATCTTATTTTTCTATGTTTTTGGCTTGTTTAAAAATGCGGTTATCATTCAACAAATATACGCCCGATACAAAAAGGGCTTAACAAACGACCCTCGGTTTGAACATTTAAACCTCGGAGTATTAAGACTCTCAGAAAAAGCGAATCAATCGATTTTGTCTAAGGAAATGAAATAAAAAAAGGGAGTAACTTTTAAGCTACTCCCTTTTTATATATTTTAATTTTGGCCTAGATTATCTATTCAAAATCAAATTTTGAGTCATTGCCTCAGTTCCATTTATTACCCTAACAGTAAGGTTAGTTGTAACCATTCCTGCTGGAAGAGTATATGCTTTTCTCAATTCTTTTACCGAGCCATTCATTTTCATAATCACTCTACCGTCTTGATTTGTGATATCAACCATTATCTTGTCAGTATCTCTCATTCCAGTTAGTTTTAAGTTAAACTCACCTTTTGTAGGGTTAGGCCAAACTCCAATCTCTTTCACAAAATCCTTACTTTTACCTGAAGTAAAAATAGAGCCATCTTTTGTGCCTTTTAAAGAATTATTGTCTTTTACCCAAACACCATTTTTAATGTGTGCTATACCGTCACCATTTTTCAGGTTCACGTTAACTGCCTCATCAGAAGATGATTTTAAAACCCAGTATTCAGTTTGGCTAATTTCTTCCACATTGTAGTCAAGTGTGTTATTAACATCCAAAGGATTGTTTGCTACATACCTTGCTTCTACAGTATTTCCTTTTAAGTTTGATGCATTAAATGATCTGTAAGAAGCTCCATCACCAACTGGAAAATCAAACGAGCCATTTCCAGTTTTAGAAACTGGTGCAGCTACGTGAGAATAATCAGACGCTCCAGAATGTGTAGCATCAGCAGAAAACTCAACACCCGAATTGTTATACGACGAAACTATTCCCTTTTGGAAAACTGCCTCTTCGTTTACTTTAATTGGCGTTTGAAGATTAACATCATTGTTTATTTCTACTTTCGAAAACTCAACTTTTTCAGTTCCAGAAATAGTCTGAGCACCTTGGCCGTCTATTACTACAGAACCTTTTGAGATTAACGAAGCATTGTTTTTTAAGTCTCCTCTTAAGTGAACTTTACCGTTGTTTGAGATTTCTCCATTGTTTACAACCTCAGAGCCAAAACTAACTAATGCTCCTTCGCTGATATGGATTTTGGTAGAGTTTACCACCTGAGCAAAACTAGAAGATACAGCTACGGCCATTCCTAAAGTAAGTATTGCTTTTTTCATAATATTGTTGTTTTCGTTTTTTTCTTGATATAAAATTACTCTTTAGTAGATAATAATAAAAATATCAAACCCCTTTTTTATTAAATGGTTGACCAAAAAAAGCCATCACATCCATTTATGTGCCTTCATCCAGTCCTCAAGCCTATTTGGCCAAGTAGCCACTGGACCTTTATTTGATTTTTTCATAGAAAACCCATGCCCTCCGGCATCATAAAGGTGCATTTCAGAAGGCACATTAAACTTTTTCAAAGCTTTGTAATATTCAATACTGTTTTCTACCCTTACGCCATCATCAAAAGCATGTACCAAAAAAGCAGGAGGCGTTTCAGCCGAAACCTGAAGTTCATTGGAATAAAATTCTATTTTCTCGATACTCGGATTTTCTCCAATCAAATTATTTCTAGAGCCCATGTGAGCATATCTGTCTGAAAGTGAAATTACGGGGTACATCAAAATAGTAAAATCAGGACGCACACTTATTTTATCATCTGTAAGTTCTCCTACTTGAGTATTAAAATGCGTGGCTGCAGTTGAAGCTAAATGCCCACCGGCAGAAAAACCCATTATCCCCACTTTTGATTCATCTAAACCATATTTAGTCGCGTTTTTTCTTACATATACTATTGCTTGCTGGGCGTCTTGCAAAGGCCTTATTTCGGCGTTTTCATACATTTCGTCATCTGGCAATCTATATTTTAAAACAAAAGCTGTAACTCCACGCTGGGCAAACCACTCTCCTACGGAAGTGCCCTCATGATCCCATGCCAAAATATGATACCCACCTCCTGGACAAATAATCACAGAAGCTTTTGAAGGATTATTTTTGGGTTTAAAAACAGTAAGCGAAGGTTCTGTAATTTGTCTCTTTCGAGTAATTCCATCCTTCGGATTCGTAATACTTTCTTCCGAAATAGAGAGATTCGGTTTTAAACCTGGCACTCCATCAGAATATAAAGGAATGACAGTTTGAGCAAAAGTTTCAAAGGCCAACATACTGATGAGTAAGCTAAAAATTAGTTTCATGAATGGTTTATATAAAAAGGTTGAATAAAAAACGAGCTAATACTACATCTCTGAAGTTTGGTCTATCTCCAATACTTTAAACTCAGTTCTTCTGTTTACTTGGTGTTCTTCTTCTGTTTTGGCATTTTGAACAATCAGCTCCGTTTCACCGTAACCTTTGGCCGATAGCCGCTCTTTGCTGATACCTTTTATTGATAAATAATTAATAACGGATTCCGCTCTTTTTTGAGAAAGCCTGATGTTATAAATATCAGTACCTCTACTATCAGTATGTGAGCCTAACTCAATTTTTATACTCGGATTGTCTCTCAAAATCTGGACGAGTTTATCCAGTTCTTTGGCAGCATCGTCTCTAATGTCGAACTTATCTAGATCGTAATAAATATTTTCAAGCCTAAAGGTTTTACCAATAAATACTTGCTCTAAGTTAATGTTAGTGTGATAGGTGGTATCTGTAACTGGCTTTTTAAGTAGTGCTTGCGGGATATTCCTTCCATACATGGAGAAGTTCTCGCGTTTGGTTAAATATTTTGCTTTGTCCACTAATACAATATAATCTGTGTCTTCTTCTAATTTTTGGGGGCCAAATTTTCCATTTTGAGTTTCAAACTGAGCAACTAACTCCTCTATGCCACCTTCAAACTTAAAAATCCTCACTCTAGCAGAATCTAAAAGTTGTTTTTTGTCTTTTATCAATGCGGCCACTTCTCCTTCTAAATAGTAATTAACCACTTTCAAGTCCCCGCTTTGTGGATTATCATTGATAGATGCTAAAGGATTCGAAGGCTCCGCTTCTGAAGTTTCATCCTTAGGGGCTTTTGGAGCTTGGTAGTAATAAATATCATCGTTTCCCTTTCCTCCAGTCCTGTTAGATGTAAAAAATATATTTCCGACTTCGTCAATAGATAAACCAAAGTCATCCATTGAAGAGTTAAACGGCAGGCCCATATTGTCTACAGATATCTTTCCTGCTTTTCTTTCGGCTACAAAAAGATCTAACTTTCCCAAACCAGGGTGACCATCAGAAGCAAAATATAACTTACCGTCTGAGGTTACAAATGGAAACATTTCATCTCCCGCAGTATTAATAGCTTTGCCCATATTTACCGGATTACCGAATCTGCCTGAAGCATCCATGTTAACCCTATATATATCTAGCCCACCGATACCGTCGCTTCTATTTGAAGAAAAATAAAGTGTTTTACCATCTCTTGAAAATGCAGGAGAGCCGTCCCAAGCCAAAGAATCAGAGGCACTCACTAGCTTGGGTTCTGTCCAACCTTCGTTAGGAACTAATCTACTGATATATAAGTCTACATCAGGCGAAATATCTTTTCTTTTGCCTGAATTTCCTCTAGCAAAAACCATAGTTTTGCCATCTGGCGTAAAAGTAGGTGTACCTTCATTTCGCTCAGGATCCATTATGTTTTTACTAAATGGCTCCGCTGGGCCAAATGTCTCTAAATTTGGATCCACCTTTGATTTATAAATTCCTAAATAAGGAAGTCCGTTTGCATAGATTTTGTCTTTTTTGGAAGCCGAATAAACCAAATAACCACCCTGCACAATTCCAGAGAACTCAATTCCTTCCGAATTTAAGCTGGTAAGGTTTTTAAATTCCAAATCGGTCTTCTTAGATTTAATATCTTCAATCATTTGAAGGGTATTTGTTTCTCTCAGTGCTCTTTCTAGATATACTTTATTATCTGGCTTTAGTGCAATATATTCTTCAAATTTAGCTTTGGCTTTTGTGTATTCTTCGTTGGCTTTAAGTGCATATGCATAGTTAAATATGGCATCGGCATCCGTACTACCTAATGTGAATGCTTTTTCGTAGTAAGGTATGGTTTCAATCCACCTATTGGTTAATCTGTAGGCGTCTGCAATTTTGAGATTGAGGTCAACCAATTGAGGTGTGTCTAATTCTTTTACCTTTAAAAATTCTTGGATTGCGATATCGTAATATCCATTTTGAAAACTATTTAGTCCCCTCTTATAATTTTTTATTTGAGCAAATGATGGGCACGACACAAAAAAAAGAATCAAAAAACTGAAAAATTTTATTTGATTAATTACTACTTTTTTATTCTGACTCATGCTATTGGGTTTCATTAAAGGCAATTTAACTTTTGCTAAAAACAAATATAAAACGACTTGGGCATTTTATTGTTGTGAAAAATATTTATTTGAAATAAAAATCGAAACTTATTAAAGACAGTACTTCATATCTGAAAGTTTAAAAATATGGAAGTTTTGTCTGTAGCCAACCAATATAAGTTCGTAAAAGATAAGGATTTTGATTGACTTTGACCTTTAAATAAACATTTTTGAAAATAAACTAAATATTTTTAGATAAAGGCTTGCAGATTAAATTAAAACTGTTACCTTTGAAACGTTTTCGAGTTCTTATTTCGCTTGCACTCTTTGGTATTTACAGATTCCCTTTGATTTTGCTTCGATGTTTTAGCTCTAGTATTAATTTTTTATTTATTTATTTTATGAACATTTTCGTAGCAAAATTAAATTACGACACTTCTGATGACACTTTATTAGGTGCATTTGAAGAATTTGGAACTGTAGATTCAGCCAAAGTTATCATTGACAAATTCACAGGCCGTTCTAAAGGTTTCGGTTTTGTTGAAATGCCAAATGACGACGAAGCGAAAAATGCAATCAACACTTTGAACGAAACCGAATTAGACGGACGTACAATTGTTGTTAAAGTTGCTGAGCCTAAAGGCGAAAGACCTCAAAGAAGAGAAAGATATTAATTTCCTTTTGAAGAATATTTCAAAAGAAAGCCTCCTACGGAGGCTTTCTTTGTTTATAAGCATTTCTGTTTAGTACCATTTATCATAATCTTTCGTTGGTTTCCAAGCTGACTTCGGCTCAAAATGCCTCCAAAGCACAGCGGCTACATTTCTGATTAATTCATAGCCAGCGTTTCCCCTTTCCCAAGAAATATCTTTTTGATTTTTAGTTACCACACAATAGGCATATTCACCATGAGGTGCATGAATAAGAGCGACTTCTGAGCGAGAGGCATCCACTGCTCCAGTTTTACATGCAAACTTTACACTTTCTGGTATTTGAGATAAACCTTCACCGTCCCAAAACTGATTCCCCAGCGTTCTATACATTCTATTTGATGCAGCTTTAGAAAACATTCCCTGATTTCTGATTTTCACTAATAACATTGCCATATCTTCTGGATTGGTTTGCCCCCATCCGTATTTTTCCCAATCGGATTTCCTGCCCGGAGTTCTGCTATTTACCTTAATGCTATTCAAGTTTAAGCTATCCATCAAATTATTAATATTTTCGCCACCTACTATTCCTTGTAACCAGAGGCTTGCTGTGTTATCACTCAAAGTTTCCATAAGCCAAATCACTTCTGCAAGCGGAACCTTTGAGCCGTCTTTCAGCGACCCCGTTATTCCATCATCGTATTTGATAGCTTCCGAGTAAGTCAAAACGGAATCATATTTTAATTCCCCCTTTGTTATTTTTTCAAAAACCCCTACCATAATCGGCACTTTGACCATACTTGCTGTTGGGAATGTTTCTTTCTGATTAATGGAAGCAACTCGATTAGTTTTTAAGTTGATCACATAAATACCCACTTCTCCCTCGAAGCTCGCAGTTAATAATTCTAATTTCTCTTGTAGTTTCAGATCCCTTTTTTGTCCAAAAACCACGGAATTTGAAATAAATATTAAAGTAACGGCAAAAGCTAAAAACAGTCTATTCTTCATTTTAGATATATTTAAACCTTAATTTAAGAAATAAAACTACAAAAGCGGTGCATGTTCAAGCAGCTAATTTTGAGGATAACTTAATTTGACGTAATTTTGCGGAAAATTTAAGAATATATGGCCCTTAAGACAGGAATAGTGGGATTGCCAAATGTAGGAAAATCTACTTTGTTTAATGCAGTTTCTACAAGTGCAAAAGCACAAGCGAGCAATTACAGATTTTGTACGATAGACCCAAACACGGGCCTAGTGGATGTTCCAGACAACCGTTTATATCAATTAGCTGAAATTGTAAAACCAAACAAGGTGGTGCCTACTCAAATTGAGATTGTAGACATTGCTGGTTTAGTAAAAGGAGCTAGTAAAGGTGAGGGCCTTGGTAATAAATTTCTAGGTAACATCAGAGAAGTAGATGCAATCATACATGTAGTTAGATGTTTCGAAGACGAAAATGTTTTGAGAGAAGAAGGAGCTATTAATCCGGTATCTGACAAAGAAATAATTGACACTGAACTACAGTTGAAAGACTTAGAAAGTGTTGAAAAGAAAATACAAAAAATAGCCAAACAAGCAAGAGTAGGCGGAGATCCTTTAGCAAAAATAGAATTAGACATACTTGAAAGAGTAAAGTCTTGGTTAGAGCAAGGTAAAAACGTAAGACAGCTTGGTTTGGTTAAAGAAGAACTTCCGGCTATTGCTGATTTGTTTTTGCTTACCATCAAACCAACGCTATATGTTGCCAATGTAGACGAGCCTTCGATGCACACGGGTAATAAATACTCAGAAATGTTACAAAAAGTAGCAGATGAGGAAGGAGCTGAAATGATTATTTTAAATAACTCAATAGAAGCACAAATAGCTGAACTTGAAGACGCTGACGACAAAGCCATGTTTATGGAAGAATACAAAATGACCGAACCTGGTTTAAATAGACTATTAAGATCGGCTTACAAACTTCTTAATCTTGCTACATATTTTACAGCTGGTGTGCAAGAAGTAAGAGCATGGACCATAGAAAAAGGCTGGAAAGCACCTCAAGCAGCAAGTGTGATTCACACTGACTTTGAAAAAGGATTTATCAAAGCTGAGGTTATCTCGTTTGATGATAGAATTAAATATGTAACTGAAGCGGCATGTAAAGAAGCCGGCAGACTAAGAATAGAAGGAAAAGAATATATAGTAAACGACGGCGACGTAATGCATTTTAGATTTAACGTCTAGTTATCAAGGTATTTATTTAAAAGCCGATTTGAAAAAATCGGCTTTTTTTTGTTTTAAAATTCTGAGTTTTTTATTAATTTAGAAATTAAACCATAAATAAGCACAAGCACAATTTGAAGAAACTCTACTTCTTTCTACTTTTTTCCCATTCAATATTGACCACTTCTGCTCAATATTCCTATCAAACGGCTGACGTTTGGGGGCAGGCAAATTCCGCCGTGGCCAAACCAAGTTTAGCTTCTGTTTATACTAATCCAGCGGCAATGTCTTTCCTTAAAGTGGATGGAATTGGGGTAGGATTTCAAAAAATATTGCCTGTAGCGGGATTTCAAACTGTTGGACTGTGGGGACAATACACACTAAAAGTTGGAACCATAGGAATTTCTGCCGATAAATTTGGAGATGAACTTTATCATGAATCTCAAATCGGGATGGCGTTTTCGAAAAAAATAGACCGAATAGCTCTAGGCATAAAAGCATCCTATCTAAATAATGGAATAGAAGGACTCAGTAGCAAACAAACCCTATTAAGCGAATTTGGAATTTTAACTGCACTAAACAGCCAATTAAATGTGGGTTTGCACGTAATAAACCTAACAAGAGCTGCACTTTATGACAGCCAAGTACTACCGACAGTGATAAACGTAGGCTTAAGCTGGATGCCTTCTGAAAAAGTGAATTTTACCTCTCAACTTATATATCCAGTTAGCCAAAAACCAAACATCAGGCTGGGAATGTGCTATACAATTCGGCCAAACTTGAGTATCAGCTCCGGAGTAGACCCTAATGTCCGTTCTATTCATTTTGGAATTGGAATAAACCTCCAAAAATTCAAATTTGATTATGCTACAAACACACACCCAAACTTTGGACTTTCAAATAATGTTTCACTCCAATTTTTGAAGCCAAATGAATAAAAAACTTTTACTTCATATATGTCTAGTTTTTTGTATTTCTCGAATAACAAATGCTCAAAATTTTCAACGACCAGAGATTGATTTAAATGAATACATTCTAAAACTCACCCCTTTTCAAACCGAAGATGTAGACTACGAAGATATCTATGAGAATCTTTTTACCTTGGTACAAAACCCGATAAACCTAAACAAGGCGGACATCAATCAACTCCAAAGTTTATTTATTTTGTCAGAATCAGAGACTAATGCAATTTTGACCCACAGACAGAAATTTGGAGACTTTCTAAGTATATATGAGTTACAAGCCGTTGAGGGACTTTCTATGGAAACCATTCGCCAGTTATTACCCTTCGTGGTGGTTAACCCAACTTTTAAAACGCCAAATATTAGAAACCTGAAAATGCGAGCTACAGATAGCTATTTGGTCTTGAGAATGGACCAAACTTTACAAAAATCTAAAGCTTATACCGAAAATAAATATTTGGGTTCGCCCCAACGGGTATATACCAGACTTAGAATGAGCCACTCCAAGGATTTTAGTCTTGGTTTTGTTTCTGAAAAAGACCCCGGAGAAACCAACTTGCTCGATTATTTTAATTTCCATATCCAAGTACAAAACAAAGGAATCATAAAAAATGCAGTTTTGGGCGACTACCTTACCCAGTTTGGTCAAGGGTTGATTTTTTCAGCTGGTTTTGCTGCCGGTAAAGGATCTGAGCCAATATATACCACAAGAAGAAGCAACTTAGGCATAAAACCATATAATTCAGTGGTAGAAAACCTCAACATGAGAGGAGGAGCAGTAACCCTAAAAAAGGGAAATGTAGAACTTACCACCATGGTTTCCCACAACAAAAGAGACGCATCTGGCCTAGACCCTGATACTGAAGACGAGCAAACTTTTTTTAGCAGTATTTTGAGTAGCGGTTTTCACCGAACAGAAACTGAAATAGCGAATAGAAAAACTGTTTCAGAAACTAATGTTGGAGCCAATGTTTTGTACAGAGTAGATCATATTCAACTTGGCTTTTCTGCATTAAAAACAAACTTTGACAATTATTTTCAAAAAAGAGACTTACCCTACAATAATTTCCAATTTAAAGGAACTTCTAACTTTATTTTAGGGCCAAATTTTTCTATTAACTGGCAAAACTTTAACATATTTGGCGAAGCCGCCAAGTCTAGTTCAGGTGGGTATGGATATGTACTTGGAGCAGTGGCGGCCCTTAGTTCAAAAATAGAATGGGCCATAAACACACGAAACTATCAAAAAAACTTTCACAGTTTTTATGGTTCGGCTTTTTCTGAAGGAAGTCAAACAAACAACGAAAAGGGGATTTATACGGGCATAAAATTTACACCTAAAAAAGGATTGGTTTTAACTGGATTTTATGACCAATTCACGTTCCCTTGGCTCAAATTCGGCATTGATGCCCCATCTTCAGGATATGATTATCAGCTACGGATATCAAGACAGCCGAACCGAACTTTTACACAATTTTTGGCTTTCCATCATGAGGTAAAACAAAGAAACGACCCACAAAATGAGTTACCTTATAATACTTTAATAGATACATACAGAAACAACCTTGTGCTTGGAACTTCCAAAACTCTTCGGGGATTTTTAACGCTTCAAAACAAAATACAATATAACGGGTTTAAAATCGGAGCAAAATCAAATGGCTTTGCTGTAATCCAAGACATTGAAGCCAAAGTCAATCGAATTCAAATAAAAACAAGAGTGGCCTATTTTAACACAGATGATTACAACAGTCGAATATATGCTTATGAAAATGACGTACTTTATGCGGTTTCTTTCCCGGCATATTATGGTAGAGGTTGGCGTTTTTATTTGGTTAGCAAATTGCCAATAAACAATAAAATTGATGCTTGGATACGACTTTCGCATACAAATGTAAACGAAAGGCCATATATTGGCAGCGGAAATGATCAGTTGCCGGGAAACAATAAAACTGATATGAAATTACAACTCAGATATCGCTTTTAAAACAAACCTATTTTAACCATAAAATGAAAAAAACTACTCTAATAATTCTTTCAACCCTGGTTGTTGGCGGAGTAATTTATGCTTTCGGGCCAAGACCAAATTCAATTTCAACAAAAGAGTATAAGTTTGACTTACCGGATGCTTCTCAAGAACTAGAAGACCTAATAAACCAAAGTGAGTTATCGACTCCGGGGCTTAAACCTGACAACCAAGCTCGAATAATTTGGGCTGACACAAGCAAAAAAGAAATGACTGAAAACGCTTTTTTGTATTTACATGGATTTTCTGCTAGTCAAGAGGAAGGTGACCCTGTGATTCAAGATATTGCCAAGCATTTTGGAGGAAACTTATATCTTAACAGACTAATAGGCCACGGAATAGACCTAGGAGATGAAACCATGTCTGACTTTACGGCCGAAAAAGCAATAGAATCAGTAGAAAAGGCATTAGCAATCACCCAAAAACTTGGGAAAAAGGTGCATATTGTGGGGACATCATTTGGTGGGGCTTTAACATTATACTTGGCTTCAAAACACCCAGAAATTTCTACAATAACTTTATATTCCCCATGCATAGAGATAGCAGACCCTTCCGCTAAACTATTGGATAAACCGTGGGGACACCAAATAGCGAAATTGGTGAAAGGCGAAAACTTTAACGATATCACCAAAGTAAACGAAATTCAACCTAAATATTGGTCGATGCACTACAGATTAGAGGCCGTGGTTCAACTCCAAAACTTCCTTTCTACTTTTATGGTACCTGCCACGTTTGAAAAAATAGATATACCGGTATTTGTTGGTTACTACTACAAAGACGAAGAAAACCAAGACAAGGTGGTGTCAGTACCCGCCATACTCAAAATGTATGATACACTAGGCAGTAAAAATAAAGAGAAAATGGCATTCCCAAATACTGGAAACCATGTAATGGCTTCTTATGTGCATTCAAAAGATTACCAAACAGTAGAAAAAGAGTCTATATTTTTCTTAAGTAAATACATAAAATAAACTTGACTATGGGGTAAAACAATTCCACTTTTATGGAAGTTTACCCCATATGAAAAATTACCTAATAGTGGGTGGCTCTTCGGGGATTGGAGCAGCTACCGTAAAGATTTTAGCAGAAAACGGCAATCAGGTTTTTGCAACCTATTTTAACTCCCAAAAAACAGATGCAGAAAGCATAAATTACCATCATTTAGATGTAACGGCCGAAAGTTTAGACTTGAGCTTTTTACCGGAAACCCTCGATGGCGTTGTTTATGCCCCTGGCAGAATTAATCTAAAACCATTTACAAGGTTTAAATCAGCTGACTTTATTGAAGATTACGAAGTACAAGTCTTAGGAGCGGTCAAAATCATCCAAGCCGTTTTGCCAAAACTTAAAAAGTCGGGTGCAGCTTCTATCGTACTTTTTTCTACAGTTGCGGTGCAGTCTGGCTTTAACTTCCATAGTTTGGTGGCAGCCTCAAAAGGTGCCTTAGAAGGACTTACAAAAGCCTTGGCTGCGGAATTTGCTCCAAGTATCCGTGTAAATGCTATCGCTCCTTCCATAACACAGACACCTTTAGCAGGAACGCTGCTAAACTCCCCAGAAAAAATAGAAGCCAACGCCCAACGCCACCCGCTGAAGAAAATAGGCTCACCAGAAGACATAGCCGAAATGGTGGCTTTTTTACTCTCTGATAAGTCCAGCTGGATAACTGGACAAATTTTGCACGTAGACGGTGGTATGTCGAGTATCAAAATGTAAGTTTTGGAGAGAAAAAAAATAAATATCGTTTGGTTAAAAAGAGATTTGAGAACCCAAGACCATGCGGCATTGTATGCGGCAGAATATGAGGTAACCCCATATCTCATTATCTATTTGATAGAACCAACTATCATTTCTTATCCTGACACTTCATTAAGGCATTTACAATTTCAGTATCATAGCATTTTGCAGATGCAAAGCAAATTAGAAGCTGCGAACCAAAAAGTGCATATATTGTATGCCGAGGCAATAAATGCTTTTACGTATCTTAATGAACATTTTGAGATCCAAAAAGTATTTAGTTACCAAGAAAGCGGTATAAAGCTTACTTTCAATAGAGATTTGGCAGTTAAAATTTTCCTAAAAGAAAATAATATAATTTGGACAGAATTCCAGAGAGATGGAATTTTGAGAGGAATTAAAAACAGAACGGGTTGGGATAAGGCTTGGTACCAAATGGCACACTCGGAGCAGTTTAAAAATATATTTTCGGAAAGCAAATCTATTGAATTTGTAAATCCATTTCCACTTGCAGGCGAATTTGAACAAGAACTAAATAAGTACCCCAGAGAATATCAGCCTGCTGGCGAAGATTTCGGCCAAAAATACCTCCAAACTTTTACTAACCATAGAGCTGCGAATTATTCTAGGCATATTTCAAAACCACTAGAAAGCAGAACATCGTGCTCTAGGCTTTCTCCGTATTTAGCTTGGGGAAACTTATCAATCAAGCAGGTTTATCAAGCGTTGGAGTCTGCAAAAAACTCAGGTAAGTACAAACGGCCAATTGATAATGCCATCACAAGACTGCACTGGCACTGCCATTTCATTCAAAAATTCGAGACCGAATGTGAATACGAAACTCGTTTTTTAAATGCAGCCTACAATCAAGTGGTTTGGAATAAAAACGATGAGGCTCTGCAGGCATGGAAAGAAGGAAAAACAGGTATACCACTCATAGATGCTTGCATGCGAGCACTTTGGCAAACCGGCTGGATAAATTTCAGAATGCGGGCCATGGTGGTTTCATTTTTATGCCACCATTTGTTTTTAGACTGGCGGTCAGGAGTTTATCATTTGGCAAATCTTTTTTTAGACTACGAACCGGGCATTCACTATTCGCAGTTTCAGATGCAGGCGGGCACTACAGGCATAAATTTGATTCGGATTTACAACCCAATCAAACAATCACAAGAGCATGACCCAAATGGTGTTTTTATTAAAAAATGGATTCCTGAGCTGCAAAATGTACCCGATAAGTACATACATGAACCATGGAAAATGCCGCTGATGGAGCAAGAGCTCGCCAATGTGAGAATAGGTACAGAATATCCGGCCCCGATAATCGAACCTGAAAAAGAAATAAAGAACAATAGAGACAAGATTTGGGCCTTTAGAAAGACCAAATCAGTAAAAATAAACAACCCTTCAATAGTAGAAAAACATGCAAGACCACGAAAAAAAAGTATTTGATACCGAAGATTTACTTCAAATGGAAACGCGATATCGGGCGTCTTTTATTAATTCACTTGGCGGGTTTAAGAGCGTAATATTGGTTGGAACCCAAAACAAACAAAAAGAAACTAACCTTGCCATTTTTAACTCGTTTATTCACATAGGAGCCAATCCGGCACTCTGTGCCTTTATCGTTAGGCCTGATGTTTCGCCTCGTCATACCTTAGAAAACATATTGGAAACGGGTTTTTATACCATCAATCACCTCAACGAGAGTATCTATAAAAATGCCCACCAAACCTCCGCCAGATACCCAAGAGAGATTTCTGAATTTGATGCCGTAAAACTGAAAACTAGCTATTTGGATGACTTCTTTGCACCTTTTGTGGCTGAGAGCGAAGTTAAACTTGGTTGTGAATTTCAGCAAAGAATAGATATTGAACTAAATGGCACTAGCCTGATTATCGGTAAAATAGTAAAAATAGAAGTGCCTGAAAAGTGCATTCAAACCGACGGATTTATAGATATTGAACTGGCAGGAAGTCTCACCGTTAGTGGCTTAGACAGCTATCATAAAACCGAGCGACTTTCGCGACTTAGTTATGCAAAGCCCGATAAATGGCCTACTGAAATCTAAAATGAAACGGGTTCTTAAAGCAAATTTACCAGAAAAAACCTGCCCAGTGTGTGGACTAAAGTTTAGCTGGCGTAAGAAATGGGAGAAAAACTGGGAGGAAGTGAAGTACTGCAGCGAGCGATGTAGGAGACAAAAGGGATAATGTTTATTTTTTTTCCATTTGGAAATTAAGATTAGTTTTTTTTACAAAATTGGGGTTGTTTTTTTTATAAAATCATATGAAAGTTCGGCTTATTTTTCCACATCACTTGTTTGAAGACATTGATTTTCTGGGTGATTACGATTCTATTTATATTATAGAAGAATACTTGTTTTTTAAGCAATATAGTTTTCATAAAGCTAAAATAGCATTTCATAGAGCCTCTATGAAGTATTACGAAAACCTAATCACTAGTAAGTTTCCTAATAAAACCACCTATGTGGAAAGTCAAAATGAGCTGTCAGATATAAGGAAACTAATGCCTCATTTGATAGAAGTCGGCACTTCTGTAATACACTGCTTTGACCCAAGTGACTTTTACTTAAAAAAACGAATGTTATATTTCGAAAGTAGGATCAAAATTACGATTGAAGAGTCTCCCCTATTTTTAAATTCCGTATCAGAGTTAACTGCATATTTCAAGACTAAAAAACGTTTTTTCCAAACCGAGTTTTACATCAACCAACGCAAACAAAGGAATATACTTTTAGAACCCAATAACGAACCTAAAGGTGGCAAATGGAGCTTTGACGACGAAAACAGAAAGAAGTATCCTACCCAAAAAACACCTCCTTCAGTAAATTTTCCATTACAAAATATTTATTTAAACGAAGCTGTAACTTATACCAAAACATACTTCGAACACAACCTAGGCCAGCTAAATACTTTTTGGACCTACCCAAGTACCCACCAAGAAGCCAAAGAATGGTTTAGTGATTTTTTAGAAAAGAGATTTTCCGATTTTGGCACCTATGAAGACGCCATACACAAAGAGGAAATACTGCTGCATCACAGCTTATTGTCGCCCTTATTAAATGTGGGGCTTTTAGAAATTAATGACGTAATAAATCAAATAATAAGATATTCGGAAGATGTAAATGCTCCATTAAACGACACAGAAGGGCTCGTAAGGCAACTCATTGGTTGGAGAGAATTTGTCAGAGCATTTTATGAATTAAAAGGTGTGGAGTCTCGAACAAAGAACTTTTGGGGTTTCAAAAGGAAAATACCCAAAGCATTTTATGAGGGTACTACCGGCATAGAGCCCATAGATGACACTATAAAGAAAATACTAAAAACAGGCTACTGCCATCACATAGAGCGTCTCATGATTTTAGGCAACTTCATGATTCTCTGCGAATTTGACCCTGACGAAGTGTACCGCTGGTTTATGGAGTTGTTTATAGATGCCTACGACTGGGTGATGGTACCCAATGTGTATGCCATGAGTCAGTTTGCCGATGGAGGACTTTTGGCCACCAAGCCTTACATCAGTGGCAGCAATTACATTTTGAAAATGAGTAATTACAAAAAAGCTCCATGGACTGAGACTTGGGATGCTCTTTTCTGGCATTTTATGGACAAACAAAGGGCGTTTTTTAATAAAAACCCGAGACTAAAAATGTTAGTAAGTAGTTTTGACAAAATGCCTGAAGAGAAAAGAACCCGCCTTTTAGAGCGAGCAGGCGAGTATTTGGAGAGCTTGGATGAGGTTAAATAACGTTAAGACAAACCGATCGTTAAAAGACAAAACACGCACCGATTGTTTTAATACTTACTTTAAAATAGCAATAAATGATTCTACCTTAAAATCGGTAGAGTTCTATTTTACTGAGCATGGAGTTACCAAATCTAAAGGTTTAAGTGCATATGTCAGCTCGGAAAATTGCAAAATTGGCCGCAACCTAATTCACATTAAAGCCTTAGAAGTAGATAGTTTACCTAAAAAAATATGGACAAGCTATGTCACCATTCCATTTTGGTATGCAAAAAATTAAGAATTTGGTTCAAAAAGGTATAACTAAATTCTTTTTAAATTATTTTTTCTTTTCCAAACTCCTTAGAAACTCAAATATAATTCTCATTTTTTATTCTATGGGAAATGTAAAATATTCAACATAAAAAAACCTCTAAACCCTTAAAAGAGCCTATACTCCTCCATTCATAAAAGGAAATTTAAAAAGAAGGCATTGTTCCTTCTCATAAAAAATCTTCCGAATACTTTTTAAAATAATTGGCTCCACAACAATCAAATGCCGCAGAGCCAATATTATGAGTTAAATATGTTTTCTTCCCAAACCGAGTTACCAGCCTAGGCCGTAGTCTTCGCCGTGGTTACTTGACCCGCCCCAAAGTGTGCCGTGTTTCCAGTCTAAAAATATAGCGTTTATTGGTCCACTTGTACGGGGCTGGTATTCTAATTTATACCCCATATTTAATAAATCGTTACGTATCCAAGGTGGCATTTGCTCGTTTAGCATCAATGAGCCAGGTTTCTTTTCGTGGTCACCAAAAGACGAATACATCTGATAAGTTTTAAAGCTCGGTGCCTCACAGGCCTCTTGCACGGTCATGTTAAACTCCACCATATTCAAGAAAAACTGAAGCAATAGCTGGTCTTGCTCATCGCCCGCTTGTTTGGCAAAAGCCAAGAAAGGCTTTCCGTCTTTAAGTGCTATACTTGGCGTTAAAGTTACCCGTGGCCTTTTGCCCGGCTCTACCACATTAAATGGATTTTCGGCAGCATCAAGCACAAACGATTGCATGCGTTGGCTAAGTCCCACGCCCGTGTTTCCGGCTATACAGGCCGGCACCCAACCGCCACTCGGCGTTATAGATACCACCCAACCTTCTTTGTCGGCCGAAATAACCGAAGTGGTTCCGGCAGTAAAATCTTCTAAAAACTGTCCGCCCACAGGCCCTTCATTTATCTTCCCTACCTTCTCACCTTTAATTTGATCCAAATACGGATTCACTTTATTTTCGTAAGGATACGGGTCGCCGGGTTTTACGTTGGGGTCGTTTTTATCCCAATTGATTAGTTTTAATCTATCCTTTGCGTATTGCTTTGACATCAACCCTTTCATGGGCTCTTCGGGTTCAAAAGCGGGGTCACCATAATAAAAATCCCGGTCAGCAAAAGCCAAGTTCATGGTTTGATAAAGTGTATGAATATATCGCGTAGAATTGTACCCCATACTTTTCAAGTCAAAGTTTTCGAGCATATTTAAAGCCTGTAACATAACTGGCCCTTGTGTCCACTGCTGCAGTTTAAACACTTCTATTCCTTTATAATTGGTAGACATCGGCTCTTCTATTTTCACTTTCCATGTGGCTAAGTCCTGCTCGGTAATTAAACCGCCCTGCTCTTGCGTGCCTCGGGCTATTTCTTTGGCTATATCTCCTTTGTAAAACCTGTCGTATGCCGCATAGATGGCATCCTTGCGTGACTTTCCACTCTTCAATGCCGCCTGCTCGGTTTCTACTAACTTTTTTAGGGTTTCGTACAATTCTTTTTGCACAAATATCTCCCCAGCCTCAGGTGCCTCGCGGCCTTCGCCCAAGTGCGGCAAAAATACTTTTTTAGAATACGGCCATTGCTTAATTTGGTCTTTGCCTTTTTCTATGGCATTGGCAGTTTGGCCTTCTATTGGGTAGCCTTGTGCAAGTTCCATGGCAGGTGCCAATACTTCTTTTAAACTCATGGTGCCGTATTCGGCCAGCATGGTCAAAAGGCCACCTGGGGTACCAGGGGTAACTGCCGCCAATGGTCCATATTGTGGGGGATATTTATATCCTTTTGACTTATAAAAATCTGCCGTAGCACCCGTAGGAGCCACACCGAGTGCATTTATAGCAATCACTTTTTTTGTTTTCGGATTATAGATTAAAGCTTGTGTTTCGCCGCCCCAACTGAGCACATCCCACATGGTACAAGTGGCGGCCAACATAGCACATGAAGCATCTATTGCGTTTCCGCCTTTGGTAAATATCATAGCTCCGGCAGTAGCAGCCAATGGTTTCCCGGTAATGGCCATCCAGTTTTTACCGTGTAAAGGTGGTTTTTGGGTTTGAACAGGAAATGTATTGAAAGACTGTCCAAAGGAATTTATGGTTAAAAAAGTAAAAAGTATACTTAGTTTTTTCATGAAGTTTAGAAGGTTAGTTTTATAACAAATATGTGAAATTTTCTTGGGTTTTAATTAAAAACAGGACTCTTTTATTACAGGTTTTTTCAAAAAAAATAGCCCGCATTAATAGATTTAGAAACATATTTTTAAAATATTTTAATTATTATATAGAAAACTTACGTTTTATAGGCAAAATACGGGGCTTTTGTCTTCATATTTCTTTTAAAATTTCCCTATTTATGACTTAATTCTTAGCTTTGAGAAACATTGAACCAATACCTTACCAATGAAATATACACTTAGTTTCATCTTAGTTTTAACACTATTCTTTTCAAAAGAGGCTTTTTCCCAAAAAAAAACTGACTTTTTAGTTCATTATGATTCGCTTTGGGTAGAAAACACACTGAAAAGCCTAACACTTGAGGAAAAAATAGGACAGCTGATAATGCCCCGAGGAAATACCTCTGGCAAAGGCTACGATGCCGAAAAATTAAAAACTTGGGTGAGAGATTACAAACTTGGCGGATTGGTGTTTTTTGCAGGCCAACCTACTGTGCAGGCCCAAATAGTAAACGACCTGCAAGCCATGAGCAAAGTGCCCATGCTGATAGGAATGGACATGGAATGGGGCATGGCGATGCGACTAGATAGCACCGTGAGGTTTCCTTATCAAATGGCATTGGGAGCCATGCAAGGCGGCGATGATTTAATATATAGAATGGGAAAAGAGATTGGCCGTCATTCCAAAAGAATGGGCATACATGTCAATTACGCCCCTGTGGTAGACATCAACAATAACCCCAAAAATCCGGTAATAAACTTCAGGTCATTTGGAGAGGATAAATTAGCCGTTACAAACAAGGCTTTTGCGTATATGAATGGCCTCCAAAGCGAGCATATTTTGGCTACTGCCAAGCATTTTCCAGGACATGGAGACACTGGCGTAGATTCACATTATGACTTGCCCGTAATCACGCATAGCAAAGAACATTTAACCGAAAATGAGTTATATCCATATAGATTTTTGATCCAAAACGGACTTAGCGGCATCATGACAGCACATTTGAGTATTCCCTCTTTAGAGAGCACACCAAACCTGGCTTCTACATTTTCAGAAAAAATAGTCTCAGAGTTACTTTGTAAAGAAATGGGTTTTGAAGGCTTGACTTTTACTGACGCCATGGATATGCAAGGTGCGGTCAAAAACTTTCCCAATGGCGAAGCACTGGTAAAAGCTCTAGCTGCTGGAAATGATATATTGGAGACTTTTGAGGATGTGCCGCTAGCAGTTGCCGCCATAAAAGATGCTATAAACAAGAAAACCCTTCCGATAGAATTAATAAACGCTCGCGTTAGAAAAATACTGAAAGCAAAGGCTTGGGCGGGCTTAAACAATTACAAACCGATAGAAATTGAGCATTTGGTGGAGGACTTAAACACCATTGAATCTGATTTCCTGAACAGAACTTTTGCCGAGAAAACCTTGATTACGCTTAAAAACGAAGAGCAAATTTTACCAATCAAAGATTTAAGCAAAAGAACCGTTGTGGTTTCTATCGATTCTGAAACGGAAAGTAGTTTCCAGAAAATGGCCGCCAACTACACCGAAACCGAAAATGTGAACTTCTCGACCAAAGCCACTGGAGAGGAAATAGTAGCGGGAATTCAAAAACTTAAAGGAGCAGATAACTTAATAGTAGGGCTGCATTTGCAGAATGTGAGGCCAGGAGCCAATTATGGATACAACGAAACCAACAAAAATATCCTCAACCTGATTTTGGCCAATTACACTGCCACTGTTGTAATTTTCGGAAATCCGTATGTTTTAGATAAAATCGAAAATCTAGATAAGGCCAAAGCCATTGTATTGGCCAATCAGCTAACCAAATATACCGAAGAAGCCGCCGCTATGGCCGTTTTTGGAGGAATAAACACCAACGGAAAACTCCCCGTAACGGTAAATGCTACCTATGTAATTGGTGCAGGAGAAAACACCCAAAACCTACAAAGACTTTCGTATGGAATACCTGAAATGGTCGGTCTTGACTCCCGCGTGCTAAATACACGAATTGACTCGGTTATAAACTTGGGTTTAAAAGAAAAAGCATATCCGGGAGGCGTAATGGAAGTGGCCCAAAGCGGCAGGGTGATTTATCAGAGAGCGTTTGGCTACCAAACCTTTGAAGAAGCCAAAGAGGGTCGTAAAAGACTAAACACGAAGCAAAACTTCGAAACTGGAAATAAGTCTGACGTAATGGACAACCGCACCAACTACGACGAAGGATTCATAAAAACTAACACCGCCGAAACTTACCAAAAAGGAGAGGTGAGAATGACCGACCTATACGACATGGCCTCCGTTACCAAAGTAAGTACCTCGGCTTTGGCAGTTATGCAACTCATGAGCGAAGGCCATTTTGACTTAGACAAAACATTTGCAGACTACTATCCGGAGTTTAAAGACAGCAACAAAGGCGACCTGAAGTTTAGAGATATGCTTACGCACCGATCGGGTCTAAAAGCTTGGATTCCGTTTTGGATGGACTGCATAGATAGTGTGGCTACTTTACAAAAAGCGGTTTCTTTAAATCCGAGTTTAGCATCTAATTTTGAAAAGGTATATTTAAAACAAAATTTCTTCCAAAAACTATTTAAAAAGGAACCAAAATACACCTTAAACTATAGTGCTGCCTTAGACAAAAAAGACCTCAGCATTTGGAACAAATGTCTAAACACTAAAACAATCACCTGGAAAAAGGGAATTTTCTCTTCTACAAAATCAGAGCAATATAGTGTAGAAGTGGCTGACACGCTATTTATGAATAAAGACAGAATGGCCTTTATCATGAATCAAATAAAAGAATCGCCGGTAAACAAATCACAGGGCTATGTGTATAGCGATTTGCACTATTACACCTACCCACAGTTTGTACCTCTCATTACTGGAAAAGACTGGGAGACTTATCTAAAAACCACTTATAAATCACTTGGGGCGAGCACATTGACTTACAATCCAAGAAGGTTTTATGATTTAGACAGAATAGTGCCTACCGAAAAAGATACACTTTTTAGAAAAACGCAAATTCACGGACGTGTACATGACGAAGGTGCCGGAATGCTTCAAGGAATTTCTGGTCATGCTGGATTGTTTGGAACTGCAAACGATCTCTTAAAACTGATGCAAATGTATCTTCAAAAAGGTTCTTTTGGTGGAAAAGAATATATCAAACCTGAGGTTTTGGCTGAATGCACGGACTACCAATTCCCGTATGAAGGAAACCGCAGAGCCATCGCTTTTGACAAACTAGACTTCAATAAAAACATAAGCAATGGCCCTCAAGAGGCATCTGAAAGGAGTTTTGGACATTCGGGCTACACAGGCACATTTACATGGATTGATCCAAAATTTGACTTAGTTTATGTATTCTTGTGTAACCGAGTTTACCCGACTAGGGATAATAACAAAATATCGACGTTAAACATTAGAACAGAAGTAGGCAACCAGATTTTTAAAACTTTAAAAGGAAAGTAAACGATTATTTTTATTTACAATTTAAGAGAAACTGAACATCAATTCGGTTTCTCTTTTTTTATGTAAAACCTTTTTTGTTTAGAAATTTAAAAAATAGAATAATCAACAAAACACAACTTTAATGTCATTTTATTATCAATCGGTGGGCTTTGGCATAGGTTTTGAAATCTTCTTTAAAAAAAGTAAAAACTAAATCAGAATGGAATTATTAGGAATTGGATCGCGAATTAAGCACGACACACACGGCATGGGTGTGGTAATTAACATAAAATCAGATGGCTACGAAGTCACGTTTGTAGAAGACGGCATACGTATAGTAAAATTAGATGCCGCGTTTGAAGTAATTGAAAATGCGGGTTTTGAGTCGGATAAAGTGAGCATATTTGACATGGAGCGGTCGATTACTAAAATACTTCAAAAATGGATGGATGCTACCGAAATAGTTCCGATAGCAGACAAATGGAAAGGCGGAAAAATGATACTAGAGCCCGGAAAAACGGGACTCTCTTCAAAAGAAATACCTGTGGAGACATTCTTCCATAAAATAGTAATGCTACGTGACCGACTTCGCGTAATGGAACAAAAAATAAACTCCTCAGAACTCGACGACCAAACCAAAGTAGACCTACAGCAATACATTTCGAGGTGCTATGGCTCTATGACCACTTTCAATATCTTGTTTAGAGATACCGATCAGCACTTTAAGAGTTAAGAAGAAATAATAGAAATGGTTGCTCACTTAAAAGGGCGACCATTTTTATTTACAAGAGTTTTTTAAAACGTATATTTTCATAATAAAACAGCATACTTTCACAAAAAGCAACTAAAAGTTTATAGAACTTTTTTTTCATATATGCAAATTTTGACCTTCACCAGGAAAGGCACTATTCTTTTGAAGTTCCTTAATATCCCATCATTCTTTTAAGTCCAAATTGCACTTTCTCCCTAAAAAATGCCATATCCATAATGACTAAATAATATTTAAGTCATTACTTATTTTGTAAAATATTATTTTGAATAATCCGAATTTATAAAATATAATACAAATATTTTAAACCTAAAAAAAATACCAATTCTCTAATTTATTATTTCTCCAACAATCAATTGAATAAAATTAACAATTTATTAACATTATTTAAATTTTAATACAAAAATTAAAATCTGATTAGAATTTGAGAATAAATTTCGTTTTTAATTTTTAAAAAACTTTAATAACAGACTTTATGAAAAAAACTCTACTCGTCAGTTTACTGGTGATTTGGATTGGGCAAGCCTATGCCCAGTCTATTAATGTTTCAGGTCGTATTACATCTAGCGACGACAAATCTGATCTTCCAGGTGTTAGTGTTGCCATAAAAGGCACATCAAAAGGTGTTACTTCTGATGGAGAAGGTAATTATAAAATTACCGCCTCAAAAGGAGATGTATTGTTATTTAGTTTTATTGGTTTTACAAACCAAAGTGTTGTTGTAGGAAGCGAAAAAGTTATCAACGTAGCTTTAAAGGCTGATGCTTCCCAATTAGAAGAAGTAGTGGTTACTGCTCAGGGAATCCGTAAAAGCACCAGAGAAATTGGGTACGCGTATTCGAAAGTGGTAACAGAAGACGTAACTGTTGGACGTTCTCCACAACTAGCCCAAGCACTATCTGGTAAAGTTACAGGTTTAGCGGTTTACAATGTCAATAACTCAGTAGACCCTGCCGTAAAAGTAGTTTTACGTGGATTTAGATCATTGACAGGCAACAACGAGGCATTGGTTGTATTAAACGGAATGCAGACTACCTCTACGGTATTGGCTTTAATCAACCCAAATGACATCGAAAGTGTGACTATCCTTAAAGGAGGACAAGCTGCTACTTTGTATGGTTCTGCTGGTATCAATGGTGCCATTGTAATTACCACAAAAGGTGGTGTTAAAGGCAAAACAAAGGTATCGTATTCAAACAGTACCAATTTTGAAAACATTAGTTTCTTACCAGATTTTCAAAATCAATATGGATCAGGTTCACAATATTATCCGTATTCTTATGGACAAGCCGGCTATAGTTCGGATTACAAAGTTAGATCAGCAGCAAACTGGAGACCGTATGAAAACCAACAATATGGAGATGCATTTGATGGCACTTCTAGGCTTATTGGTCGTGTTGCTGAAAGTGGTAACAAGCAGGTTTTACCCTATTCGGCAATAGATAACGTAAGAAGAAAAAGTTTTGACACCGGTATATCTGTAAACAATCAAGTAAACATAGCTGGCGGAGACGAAACAAGTAAGTTTTATCTGTCACTCGAAAATCAAAAAATAAACGGTGTGGTTCCTCACGATAAAAGTGAGAGAACGGGTATCAGATTGTCAGCTGAAAAAGTTTACGGAAAACTAACTTCTGGTTTTAATGTAAACTATACACAAGCCAATTACGACAGAACATCTTCAGATTTTTATAATGATGTATTGAACCAACCGGCTAACCTTCCTTTGTACCAATACAGAGACTGGCAAACCAACGAATTTGCAAATCCAAATGGATATTACAATGACTATTATAACAACCCGTATTTCAACGCGGATAATAATAGAATGAAATATAAAGATTCTAATGTTTCTGGAAATGTGAGCTTTATCTACAAAGCAGCTAGCTGGTTGCAGTTTACTGAAAGAGCCGGAATTATGAACAATTCTAGAACTGGAAAAAATACAACTGGTAAATTTTTATACTCTGACTGGGCAAAGAAAAGTGCAAACATAGTGGCTCCGTGGACGCACGACGATGACTATGATGGAATCTACCGAGCTATAACTGACATACTTGGTAGCGTTTTAGACTATTCTTCTACTGAAAATGTAATCAATAACGAATTCCAAGCTCAATTATCAAAAGACTTAGGGCCAGTTTCAAATAAGTTAATATTAGGAAGTAGCGTGTACCAAAGATATACAAAAGGAATGGCCATTGGCTCAAGCTCTATTGTGGTACCGGAAGTTTACAATGTTTCTAACAGACAAGGCGAATTAACAGGAGGCGAAACCACTACCCAGGAGCGTAGATATGGCTATTATGCCGATTTGACATCAAACTATAAAAACTGGTTGATTTTTAATGCAACTTACAGACACGATGCGACCTCTAGATTCTATAAAGCAGAACGTGTAAAAAGTGCATATTCATATCCATATTATGGTGCTGCATTATCATTTATCGCCACAGATGCATTTCCAAACCTAAAGAGCAACGTTTTAAACTTTGCCAAAATTCGTGCAAGTGCTAATAAAAATGCGAACGACAATATTCCACTTTATGGTTTAGATCTTCAATACTTGAATGGAACATCTTTCCCTTATGGAAATACAGTAGGCTTAACCGTTGGAAATACATTGCCAGATGCTAACCTTAAGCCCGAGCTTGTGTATTCTTATGAAATTGGTGGCGAATTCCAAATGTTTAATAACAGATTAAACTTAGATGTTTCGGCATATACGCAAACTTCAAAAGGTCAAGTTGTAACTGCAAAAATACCTAACTCTACAGGTTTTAGTAATCTATTAATAAACATCGGGGAAACTAAAAACTGGGGATATGAAGGTGAGTTAAAGTATCTGATTTTTAGAAAAGAAAAAACAAGTTGGGATTTCAGTGTGAGATACTCTTACAATGACAACAAAGTATTAAACCTTTATCCAGGAGTTGATGAGTTCCAATATGGTGGCTATTCGTATGCAAATACCAACGTTATTAAAGGTCAAAGATTCCCAATGTTAAAAACTGATGGATATCAATATGCCCCAGATGGATCAGGAATGGTTTTGGTTAACGGAACTACCGGATATCCATTGAGACAAACTACGTTGTCTACTAGAGGTGGTACACTTCCTCGCCACATAATAGGTTTAGGTTCTAAACTGACTGCAGGTAACTTTGGCTTTACATTTAACTTCGAATATAGAGGTGGAAACACAATGTACAGTGACCTTGGACGTCAAATGACATTTACTGGTGCTGGTGGTTGGACTTCAAATCGTAGTCCACAAATATACCCTAACTCTGCAATTCTTGGAGCTGATGGTGTCACAGTTACACCAAATACAACTGTACAAGTTCGTGAGCCAGAATATGCTCTATGGGTAAATAACTATCGTTTGATTTCTGAAAACTTTGTAACTCCAGGTTGGTTCATCAAACTTCGTGATATCAATTTGGCGTATAATGTACCAAAAGGTCTCTTAGAAAGAACTAAAGTATTTTCAGCAGCTAGTATTTCACTATACGGTAGAAACCTTTTGACTATAGTAGACAAAAAGAACTACTACACTGACCCTGAATTTAGTTACCAAGGAAATCCTGCCCCTGGTTCTATTTCTACACCAAGTGGCTCATCAGCAGTTGGCATTGGTATTAACAACACCACCAACACCCCTCCAGTACGTCAATATGGTGTAAACTTAAACTTTACTTTTTAATCACTAAAGTGAAATTTAATTATAAAAAAATAGTGTAATATTTTTAATTAGACTGAAAAAATGAAAATAAAATCGATAATAATTCTAGCAGTATTGGCTCTATCAAGTACCGCCTGCAAGGAGAGTTTTTTGGATATAAACACAAACCCAAACACGCTCCCTACTGCCTCGCCTAACTATGTATTTACCAATGCGTTAAATACAACCTCAACCAACATGTTGGGTTCAAACGAAACCGGTCAATATTGGGCCGGTCAATGGTCTCAATCAAATGGTTACATCATAAGTACTACCATTTTTGCTTATAACTTTACCAACGGTGACTTTAACTATTGGGATGGAGCTTATGACAATCTTAACGATTACGAATTTGTAATTAATAATTCAGATTCTTACAATCAGAAATTTTTGAAAGGACCAGCAAAAGTGATGAAGGCTTTGGTTTACCAACAGTTGGTAGATATGTATGGAAATATCCCATATACCAATGCACTAAAAGGCGTAGGTTCGCTTGCTCCAAAATTTGATGACCAAAAAACAGTTTATGAAGGATTGATAAAATTACTTGACGAAGCTTTGGTAGATATTAAAGCCAATAACTTTGCAAGTGCGTTTACAGGCTCTGATATTGTTTTTAAAGGAAATACTGCCAAATGGGCTCAATTTGCAAATGCTTTAAAATTAAGAATATTAATTCATCAGGCGAAAATTTCGGGTAGAGATGCATACATAAAAACAGAATTATCAAAAATTGCGGCTGAAGGTTCTGGTTTCCTTAAAACTGAAGAAGTTGGCGTTGGCGGTTCTGGTTTCTACTTAGCCACTGCGGGCAAACTAAACCCGATTTACGACAGATGGGGATACGATGCAAACGGTGCAAAAAGAGCCTTAAATAACTACCCTAGACTTACCGAGTTTTTAGTAAATAACCTAAAAGCTAGCGGTGATACTTTGAGATTAAAGCGTTTGGGATATGCAATTGGAGGCGAAAGTGCAACTGCTGGCGTAAGTACAAAAGCTGAAGTTGCAGCTAACTATATCGGAGTACCTTTCGGAAAAAGCTCTGGTTTCTTACCAGCAGGTAGCTCCTCATTGGGACCAAGCCTTTTGGTAAAAGGAGAATACAATAGACCTTTCGTGTTAATGACTGCTGCGGAAGTAAATTTACTTTTAGCAGAAGCTTCTCAAAGATATGCTGACGTTTCGTTTGGTGGAACAGCCGAAGATTTTTTCAAAGCTGGAATTACCCAATCGTACAGAGCTTTGGGAGCAAGTTCTGACAAAGCAGCGGCCTACATAGGTAGCGGAATTCAAAACTACGACTACAAAGCTTCTTCAGATAAACTAAAGGCTATTGCTTACCAAAAATGGATTGCTTTATGTAATTTTAACGGTTTAGAAGCTTGGACGGAGTACAGAAGAAACAATTACCCGGTAACACCTCAAAGTGTGCAAGTAGTAGACGAAACTCGCCCTGTAAGGTTATATTACCCAAATACAGAGTCAGGATCAAACGCTGAAAATGTAAATGCACAAGGAAAAATCAACGTATTTACTTCGAAGTTATTCTGGGATGTAGATTGATATTTATTAAATATTAAACATAAAAAAGAGGAGCAAAACTCCTCTTTTTTGTTTTCTATTAACCCTAAACCCTATTTTAAAATCTTATATTCTACTCTCCTATTTTTCTGACGACTTTCTTCGTCATTGTTTTTGGCCACTGGCTGGGTATCTCCCAAACCGATAAATTTGATTCGATCACCTGCAATACCTTTTTTAATTAAATACTCTCTTACATTAAAAGCCCTATCGTATGACAACCTTTTATTAGCCTTTGGATCACCTTGGTTATCAGTGTGTCCTTCAATCTGAATTTGTAATTCTGGATTTTCTTTTAAATGCTCCGCCAAATTGTCTAACTGCTCGTATGATTCTGGCAAAACTCGGGCGTCTCCCAAATCAAAATATACTTTATCTAACTTAAAAGCATCTTCGGTTAACTGCTCCCCTATTTCTTTTTTAATAGGCTTTTCCGCATTTTCATCAGTTAGATTTTCTTCTACTTTAACAACTGGTTTTTCGTAAATTTGTTCTAAATAAAAATCTTTTTGGTATTCAGATTTAGACTTTAAAACTGATGATGCAACAGCCTCCTCCATTTCATTATATCCATCCGAAATCACTTGAAATACTAAATCAGACTGTGGAACCAAAAACTCAAATGAACCCGAACGAGAGGTAATCACAGAATCTATTACCTCGTTTGTTTTGGGGTCAATACAAAGCACTTTTGCCTGAATGGCTTGCTGTGTATCAATATCTTTTACTCTACCATAAAATCTAAATTCTTGTGAAAGTGCTTCTTCTTCTACAATCTCTTCTTTTACATTTGGCTTTGCTGCCAACGCACGCTTATTACCGTCCTTCGGATTGTTTATTTTTATGCCATAAAAATTCCAATACGTAAGATTATTATCTGATTCCTTTGAGCTTTCTACCAAATCTACCTCCTCATAGCCAGGAGCTATTTTTTCAAAATATACTTTAAAGAAATATTTCTTACCTGGCTCCACATCTTTTCTATTTGGAGCGGTTGGGATACTTACAGCCCTCAAAAACTTATATTTCTGCCCATCGTTTGTTCTTATAAATGAACCCGGCTGAAAACTAATGGTACTACTTTTTCCTTGAAGCATAAACTCTTGAAGAAGCATCTTTTGAACCATCGGACTTAGGCTTCTAAACTGATCTTTTTCATCTGGATTTTTCTTAAAGTATTCTTTAAGCTCTTCTTCGGCAGACTTAGAAACATACTGCATGGATACTATCGTTTCGGTATCTGTAATCTCTAACTTGTTGATATAAACATCAGAGGTAGATTTTTTCCGAATGGATGGATTGGGCGTAACTTGTGCAGATACGCTAAAAAATGAAAATAAAAGGATAAATAAAAAAGACTGTCTCATATTTTAAAATTCAGCGGTTATTCTGATTTTAAAACGAAACAGTCTTTCTAAAAGTTTATATTGTTTTGTTAAAAAGTGTTAAGCGATGTTAATCTCTCAATTCCTTTCCAATCATGTTTTCAAAGTTTTTAACTTCGCCCATCATCACCAATATATCTTTATTGGTCAGCATGTGGTCTTCTTTTACGTTCATATCAACTGTAGATTTTTGGCTAACCATTCCCAAAAAGTTTTTACGCTCCACAAATCTTTTGATAGCGATTAGCTTCAAGTCATATTTAACCTGAAAATCTATACTGCCTACATAGCGGCCAAGGTATCGTTCTGGCACTTCTATTTCTATAATGGAGCAATCGTCTGAAAGGTCAAAAGATTCTACTACACCCTGCATTTCTAATTGCTTTGCAAACATTTCGGCAGCTATTTCCTCAGGATTAAATATAGTTTCGATACCAATTGACTCCAACACCGTTCGGTGAACCGGATTGATAGATCTTCCGATAATCTGTTTGGCATCGTGCTGTTTCATTAGGGCAGTAGTGATTATGGAAGCACCTACGTCTTCGCCAATAGCGATAACCGCAATGTCCACATCTTTAATCGGAAGCGACGAAAAAGACTTGGCTTTCGAAGAGTCAAGACAAATCACATGAGTAATTCTATCTTTAAACTGTTCTACCACTTCAAACCTACTGTCTACTCCAAAAACCTCATGACCTAACTGCGTAAGTCTTACAGCCAATGTGGAGCCAAAATTACCTAATCCAACAACAATGTATTTCATTTATTTATAAAATGCTTTTTTTGAAAATTAAAGTACTTGAACACTTTCTTTCGGGTATCTATACGACTGACAGTCTACCTTTTTAAACAATCCAAATATAACTGTAAACATACCAATTCTACCTAAAAACATGGTAACAATAAGCACTATTTTACTATTATCAGATAATAATCCGGTTAAGTTTTTACTTAAACCCACCGTACCATACGCCGAGAAACATTCAAAAGCTATACTATCTAGTGGAAGTGTAGGGTTAAATACAGAAACTAAAAATATGGAAATACCCAGTATCATTAATGATAGAAAAATAATAGCAAATGCTCTCAATGATGAACTCTGAGAAATCTCTCTTTTAAACAATTCTACCCTATCTTTTCCTCTTGCTAATGCCACTACATTTGATATGGCCATAACGAAAGTGGTAACTTTGATACCACCACCGGTAGAGCTTGGAGCGGCTCCAATCCACATCAATAATAGATACACCAAAACTGTACCTTGGGTAAGTTTACTGATATCTACTGTGTTAAAACCCGCCGTCCGTGGTGTAACTGACCCAAAGAAAGACTGAACCAATTTGCCGTAAGTGGTGGGGTGCTCTCGCAAAACATTATCTTGCTCAAGACCATAATAAACCAAAGTGCCGGAAACCAACAATATAAAAGTTGAACTTAAAACCAACTGACTATGAACTGTTAGGTTTCTAGCTTGAAAACCAAATCTATCCCCAAAAAACAAAGTTCTTAATGCTGAATTAAGGAAGTTTTTAAAACTATGATACACATCTATGACAACCGGAAAACCTATACCTCCAAATATAATTAAGAAGCATATAACCAACTGAAAACTGTAATTGTACCTAAGTTTAAAATTAAACAAGCCGTCAGGCACAGTAGAAAAACCTGCGTTACAAAAAGCTGAAATCGAATGAAAGAAAGAGAACATCCAACCGTCGTAAGCATTGGTAGTATAGGTAGTGTGCGTGAAAAGATAAATCAACACGGCTCCCATCACTTCTATAAAAACGGTATAAAACAATATTTTCTTTAAAATAGAAAATAGTGTATTAGGCTTATCTGTCTCAATTAAATTACTCAATATAAGGTGATTACGAAGCGACATCCCTCCTCTAAATAAGATTGCAAAAAAGTTAGTAAAGGTCATTAAACCTAATCCACCAATTTGAATCAAAACTATTAAAATATCTTTGCCGAGGTCTGTAAATTTAGAAGGGACATCTACCGTAGATAGGCCTGTAACACAAACCGCAGAAGTGGCCGTAAATAAGGAATCTATAAACGTAAGGTTTCCGTTAGTGGCTCCAGGAATTAGCAGCATGGCTGTGCCACCTAAAATCAACATGATAAAACTGATTGAAAACAGCAAAGAAGGGTTTAAAAGGGTGTTTTTGACCTGAGCAGAAACTGCCATAAATCTTATAACAAAAAACACACTTATAAGAATGTACAAAAACCACTCTGACTTAAATCCGTCGTTTAGGTTTTTGAGCACATTAAACAAAAATAACAATACGAAAATGATAAGATCCGTAATGTATTTCCGGTCTAAAATAAGTTTTCCTCTTTTTATAAAAAATTTGATAAACCATTTCGATAGAAATAGTATCATGAGTAGACGTGGTATTTGTCTCAAAAGACTATTTACCCAGTTTACAACATAAGGCTCCTTAGGGAAGCCGATTTGATAAATAACCAATAAAAACCCGAATAGAAGAGTTAAGAAAATACCCCTATTGAGTCGTTTTATTATTGATTCTTGTATTGTGGTTAGCTTATCAGCATAATCCACCCAATGGTCTTTAAGTCTCAAAATTGCTCCTTTTCAGTATAGAAATCCACAAAAGCGACAACAAATGTAGCAAAGAGATTTTACTAATCAAACCTATGTATACTAAAGTCTTGGGTGCTCATACTTAATTTTTTATTTGTCACAAGTTCCGAAATTAGCTTACCTGAACCTGTAGCGAGACTAATGCCCATCATGGCATGACCCGTATTGAAGTATAAATTCTTGTATCTTTGATGTTGGCCTATGTATGGCATTCCGTCTGGTGAGCAAGGCCTTAGCCCCGACCAAATCTTATTTTCTGCCGGATAAGGCACTTCATATTCTGGGAAATATTTCGGAATGGCTTTCAGTATCCCGTTGACTCTATTTTTGTTAATTTCAGCGTTAATTCCGCCTATTTCCATTGTGCCTCCAAACCTAATTTGATCCAGCATAGGTGTAATGGCCACGCGTGCTTCTACAAAAATACTAGGTGTAAATAGCTCTTTGCCAGCTACTTGGGGATTCGTTAGGCTATATCCTTTTCCTGCTTGCACCGGTATATTGAGGTTTATTTGTTTGCCAACTTGCTCTGACCACGAACCAGTCGCCAACACCACTTTTTTGGCTTCTAATAAATAGGGCTCTCCATTTGACTCCCTAACTTTTAGGCGTTCTACTGCTGTGGAGTTACATTCAATATCAATTAACTCGGTATCAAATTTTATTTCTACGCCAGCAGCAATCAAATATTTACGAAGTTCGGCAACCAATTGATTGGGATACAAATGAGTGTCGCCCGTAAAAAACACACCACCGCTAACATCGGGTTTTATCTCAGGTTCTAAATCACAAACTTCTTGTTTGGTTAAAACTCTGGCTTCTATGCCTATTTTGTTTGCCAATGCTGCCACTTCAGTTTCTTCGTGTAGTGCTTCTTCTGATTTGCAAAGCATCAATAAGCCTTTTTCTTCAAAAGAAAAATCAAACAATTTCTTGTGATTTAAGTCTTGATATAGCTTTTTGCTCAACAATCCGATATCTCGCAAAACCGGAATAGCATTATCTACTTTTTTTTGGTTGGCGGCTTTGTAAAAAGAAAAACCCCATTTCATAAGCGATAGCGACATACGCGGTTTAATATAAAAAGGACTTTCGCTGTCAAACATCCATTTTATGCCTTTTTCTATCATTCCGGGTGCGGCTAATGGTATAAAGTGGCTGGGTACAACCATGCCTGCATTGCCAAAAGAGCAACCGTCTTGGCCTGTACCTTTGTCTAACACAAGCACCTTTTCACCTTCTTGAAGTAAATAATAGGCCGTAAAAAGACCTATTATACCAGCACCCACCACTATTATAGGTTTTTCTTCTTTCACAATTCTTAACTTTTAAATAACTTGAAAACCATACGCATACGGATCATCGTCGGGGTCAATACTGATAATATTTTCTCCATAGATTCTCGCCCAGCCTTCTATACTTGGATAAATGGCATTGAAATCCCCTACTTTGGTTCTGCCTTCTATCCTACCCACAAACTTACTTCCAATGATACTTTCATGCACAAACTCATCCCCTTCTTTTAGTTTGCCTTTGGCTGCCCACTGAGCCATCCTAGCCGAAGTACCTGTGCCACAAGGTGACCTGTCAATGGCTTTATCGCCATAAAAAACGGCGTTTCGGGCAGTTGAATTTTCATCCAAAACAGCACCCGTCCATAATACATGACTAAGACCCGATATGGTCGGATTTTCGGGATGCACAAATGCATGCGTCTTATTTAAAGTCGCCCTGATTTCTCTCGCCATCGCCACCAATTGCTCCGCTGTGAAATGTTCCAAACCCGGAAAATTTTCTTGCACATCTACGATCGCATAGAAATTCCCGCCGTATGACACATCAACTTTTAAGTCACCCAACACACTGCTGTGCACCGGCACGTTTTCCGCAGCTAAATATGAGGCTATGTTTTTTAGTTTTACGGTTTTTACCTTCCCTGCTTCTTCGGTATATGATATTTCTACCAAACCCGCTGGAGCTTCCATTCTGACTTTTCCTTTTTGTTTGGGCACAATATATCCTTTTTCTATTCCCAAAGTAATGGTACCTATAGTGCCATGACCGCACATGGGCAAGCAGCCGCTGGTTTCTATAAATAGCACGCCTACGTCATTTTGAGGGTCTGCTGGTGGGTACAAAATACTCCCTGACATCATATCATGGCCTCTTGGCTCAAACATCAACCCTTTTCTGATCCAATCAAATTCAGCCAGGAAATGCTGCCTTTTCTCTGACATGTTTTTGCCCACTAGCTCTGGGCCACCTTTAGCCACCAAACGAACCGGATTGCCACAAGTATGGGCATCAAAACAATGAAAAACCGAAACTTCGGACATATTAATATCTTATAATTGAGGTAAAACTGGTCTTACTTTTAGAGCGTCTTCTATTACTTTAAGCACATTGGCTCTTTCTTCGCCTACCAAAGGAAGTCTTGGCTCACGCACCCATTCGGTTCCAATTCCTGTAGCCACTTCTGCCAATTTAATATTTTGAACAAACTTGGTGCTCACATCTAAATGTAACAATGGGAAAAACCATCTGTAGATTTCTCTTGCTTCTGCTATTCTTCCTTGTTTCACTAGTTCATAAATAACCACCGTTTCCCTCGGAAAGGCATCCACCAAACCAGCCACCCAGCCGTCAGCTCCCATTACCAAACTTTCAAAAGCTAGGTCGTCCACACCGCTAAGTATCTTAAATCTGCCACCAAAAGTATTGATGATATCGGTCATATATCTGATATCTCCTGTTGACTCTTTCATAGCTTCAAAATGCGGATTATCTGCTAGGCTTTTAAACATTTCGATGCTCACAAAAGTACGATAGGCCAGAGGATTGTTATATGCCATAACTGGCAAATCAGTGGCATCGGCTACTTTATGCAAGTAATGCAAAGTTTCTCTATCGTCTGAAGGGTATCTCATTGGAGGCAAAGTCATAAAACCGTCGGCACCGGCACTTGCACAAGCTTTTACAAAAGATATAGCTTCTGCGGTAACACATTCGGCCACAGTCATAATTACTGGCACTCTGCCTGCGATTGTATTTTTAGCGGATTCTAGTAGCTGCAACTTTTCGTCTTTTGACAATACGCCATTTTCGCCCAAAGAACCACAAATAATAACTCCATGAACGCCGGCATCAAGCTGAGCTTTGATGTTTAGTTCAAAAGTTGGAATATCTAATGATTGGTCTTCAAAAAAATTAGTTGTTACTGCGGGATAAACTCCTGTCCAATTTGGTTTCATATCGTTTTGTTTTTTTACAAATTTAGAAAGATGCTTTTGGCAAAAAAACATAGTAATTAATAAAAAAAGATACTTTCTTATCCAAAACCCAAAGAATAAAACAACTCTAAGGATATTAAAACAAAAAAGTATCTCTTAAATACAAATAGTACGCTTAACTTACTTCACTTCCGTAACATCCGTAACATCCGTAACATTTGGAGTGTTAGGCTTTTTAGGGTTCATTAAAGTAGAGAAAAGCTCATTTATCATATTTTCAGCTTCAGGAAACTTTTCTTTTAGTCCCGAAACCACTTCAGAAAGTTTTAAACTAGCACCAGACTTAAGTTCCTCGAAATACTCAGGGGCTTTGTCTAAAGCTGACTCAGCCTCGTCTTTTAGTTCGTTTCCCTTAGTTTTTAGGTTTTCCATTAGTTTCTCCCCTTCTTCGGTTTGGATAAACTTGTTTAAAGCAACTCCTGCGGCTGCACCTAATATAAATGTGGCTAAGTGTTTTGATGTTACGCTCATAATGTTCTTTTTTTTTTAGTTTTAAAATAATTTCTGTGCCTCTTTTTTTAATTGTTCCAAGGCTAAGCTTATCGCTTTGGCACTTTCTCCGCCTTGGTTTTGTAATACAAATTTAGCTACTTCTCTTGCTGAGCCCAAGTCCTTACTTGCACCGAAAGCAGTATTAATCTCTGCCATTGTGATATTGGTAGCATGTGTAATCAACTCCCAAGTATCATGCGAAATGTAAATCTGCTGAGCAATATTATGATTTAGCTCACTTCTTATGTCGCTCAAAATAGCACCTTGAAACTCCATTATGCTGAGAGCATCTATTGGCTGTCTCATCACGAGGTTTTCTAACTTAAGCCTTTCTAAAAAAAGGGTCATCCGTTCGTATGCCTGAAGCCTCAACGGTAGTGTGACATCTTTCTGCGAATTATCCGGTTTTTCATTACTTTGGTTTTTGTTAAACCAAAAAAATGCGATAACGCCCAAAAACAAAAGCGGCCAAATAATCATTAAACTGTCGTTCATTCTGTTAAAAGTAATTATATAAATTTAAAGTTCTGCAAAAGTATAGTTCTTTAATCTTTCTAAAACTTTTTAGCGTACATATTTAACCAAAAAACTAAAGTAAGTATTTGAATAATTGAATTTTATTATCTGAATACAAAAAATTCAGGACTTAGTTTTTAATTCAAGAAGTGAGAAACAATAGTTTAATTGATACTATTTGGCATGATTTTTAACAATAAATCAATTAGAATCCCTTTTGACGATGAAAATTTCAAATAATTGAATAATCATTAACTTCGTGAAGGGTTTTAAAAATCAATAATGCAAAAAAGTATATCCTTTCTTAAAAGATTTACCTTCTTAATATTGGCTATAATAGTTTTTATAGCTGCGGGAGTATATTATGCCTTTTTTGAAAGAAATAGCCCTCAAAATATAGACGGTTATTATCAGCAAAGCCTTCAAAAAAACATTAACCTTCAGATAGATAAATCAAATGATGACCTCAAAAAAGTAGTCGATTTATACAATTCGTTAAATCCGAAGAGCTTTAATCAAATAAAATCGAAATCAAACTTTCCTTATTATATTTTCAAAAACTCGAAGCTGTTTTATTGGTCAGACAATATTTATGTACCTCAATATCAAAACATTAAAGATATATCCTCGAGCGAAATAAAAAAGTACAACCAACAGTACGGAATATTTAATGTAAAAAAATTCAATTTCAAAAACGATACCCTCACGGTGGTTTCGGTTATAAATTTATTCAAACATTACAAAAACGAGAACGACTATTTACAATCAGGCTTTAATTCCGACATATTCTTTCTTCCTCCAAAAAAGATTTCAGACAAGCCATTTGAAAGCTCAAAGGAGATTTTAAATGCCGACAAAAAGCCGATTTTGTATTTCCAATTACCCGGAAATGAAAAAATACTAAACTCTGCTATTCCCAAAACCACCCTTGGAATAGTCAGCTTGGGTATATTATTGTTGGTATTCCAACTTTTCACATTGCTCAAAAAACTGCTTAGACAGCATAAATTTGGACTTGCATTTCTTACCTTATTATTATTTGGTTTATCGCTGAGACTGGTAATGCTTTTTACCGGCATTCCGTTTTTGTTTACTAAAAAAGAGCTTTTCAATCCCTCATTTTTCTCTGGCAGTTTCTGGTCTCCAACATTGGGTGACACCATATTGAATGCCTTATTTTGGTTGATTTTCTTGTTTTTTGTAGCCATTTATTATTTCAGATCACGAATTTTCTTACACCTGCTGAAATCATCGGCAATCGTGAAAAGCATTATCTCGGTTTTGATGGTCTTGTTGGTATTGTTATTTACGGCACTTTGTTCACAAAAAATAACCGCCATTTATTCCAACTCCATGTATCAATTGGGGCTTTCACTGAGCTTAAGCTTAAATAACCTAAAACTGCTTACATTTTTATTCTATTTCCTGATTTTAGGTATTTTCTTTATCACTACTCACTTAGCGATAAATATATTCTTAAGAATTCAACGAAACACCCGCTCAGGCTTTTTCCATTGGCTATATGGAATCCTTTTGGGTTTCATTATTATACTATTTATAGGCACTCCTAAATACGCCTATTTAGTGGCTGGCCTATATTTTTTGATTGTTTATTACTTTAAACTATCACGTTATTTTTATACACTGAGGTTCCAAACTCTCATGTATTTCATTTTAGCCTGTTTCTGTTTTTCATTGATTTCTATTGAAATAATAGAAAAGGAAGAACATAAGAAAAGCATATTTGACAAGCAGACTTTTGCAAATAGATATTTGGCTGACAATGACCTTTTAGGCGAAGGACTTTTAGACAAATTTGCCAATTCAGTAAAATATGACCCCGAAATAGTAGGCTCATTTAGAAGAAACACCTTGGCTTTGGAATCATTAAAGCACCTGGTTAAAGACAATCACCTCGATTTGTATTTTGATAAATATGACATCGGCGTTTTGGCATTTGACGCTACTGGCCAAAATCTCAACGATGAGGAAAAGGAAAAGAACCTCGAATTTTACAAAAACACCTACGCACTTCCAAAATATAGCACAACACTAAAAAATGTATTTTTCCTCAATGAAACCGGTAAGGATTTCATAAAAGAATATATTTCATTTAACGATATCTCGGAAGGAAATACGAAAGTAGGAACGATAGTTTTGGACTTAAAACTTAAAGATGAACATTCAGAAAGTGTTTATCCGGAGTTACTGTTAGACAAGAAATTTGTTCAGAATCCGGAGTCAAAAAACTACAGCTACGGTATTTTCGATAAAAACAATAAGATTATTTACAGCTCAGGAAGTTTCAACTACATGATGAACTTTCCAAAAGAAATGCTGAGCGATGAGCAGATTTACAATGATGGGGTTTCTTACAATGACTTCTTTCACTTAGCATTAAAAGGTCAGAACGGCAGAACCATAGTGGTTTCGCAAGAAGAAAAGTATTATAAAACGATACTTTCTAACTTCTCGTTTTTGTTTTTACTTTCCATCTTAGGCATCTCTATATTGCTTTTTGCATTCGGAATGATATACGGAATGGGTAAGTTTTCGATGAATTTCTCAACTAAAATCCAGCTTTATCTCAATGCTGCATTTTTATTGCCGCTAATTATCATCATCATACTTACTTTGAGTGTAGTAAGAACAACCTTGATTTCCATTCAAGAGAAATCATTTTTAGACAACACAAAAAACATTGCAAGCACGTTACAGATTCACTTAGAAAATTATCAAGACGGCAAAACAAGTAAGGCGTTTTTTGAAAACGAAATAAATAACCTAGCTAGAAACACCAAAGTAGACATAAATCTGTTTGGCAAAGACGGCAAATTGTGGTTTTCAACTCGTCCTTTGGTCTATCAATACAAACTACTTTCGGAGCACCTAAACCCTGAGGCGTACAATAAAATTATAGAAGAAAAAGAGAACGAAATATTGACCAATGAGTCTTTGGGTACCTTAAACTACAAGACTGTTTATCTGTCAGTAAAAGGCAACGGGCTTAACAATTTCGGAATTGTAGGCATACCGTTTTTCGATGCCAAAACTTTGCTTGACATGCAAGTAAAAGAGGTGGTTACCATCATTCTTATCATCTTCTTGTTTATGTTTTTATTGCTTTTGGTGCTTTCGTATTTTGCTAGTAATCAGTTAACCCACCCTTTAAAACTGATCGCTCAAAAGCTAAAAAAGACCAATTTGGATAAGTTAGACGAGTCTCTAAGTTGGAAATCTGACGATGAGATTGGACTATTGACAAAGTCATATAACAACATGCTAAAAAAACTCGATGAAAGTAAAATAGCTCTTTCGCAAAGTGAGAAACAAACCGCATGGAGAGAAATGGCCAAGCAGGTTGCCCATGAGATTAAAAATCCGTTGACACCAATGAAACTGTCTATTCAGCAGCTGCAGCGTACTTTGCCAATGGATGACCCAAAGTCAAGAGACAGGATTCAGCGTGCCTTAAACTCACTTACAGAGCAAATTGACAATATCAGTGAAATCGCCAATTCGTTTTCGGAATTTGCCAAAATGCCTGTGCCTAGAAATGAACGTTTTGACTTGGTTTCTGTTTCTCAAAAAACTACAGACTTATACTCCCAAAACAACAATATAAAAATTGACTTTGACACTTCAGACAAAGAAGTCTTTGTAAATGGCGACAGACTATTGGTGAGTAGAGTTATTACTAATTTAATATTAAACGGTATTCAGTCAGTACCTCCTATTCGTCAGCCACAGATTAAGGTGAAAATCTATAAAAACGAAGAAGAAAACTACGGCATCATAGAAATAAAAGATAACGGATCAGGAATAGCAGAAGAGGTCAGAAAAAAGGTATTTATCCCTAACTTTAGCACTAAAGTGGGTGGCTCAGGACTTGGCTTGGCCATGGCTAAAAGAGGAATAGAACACGCAGGAGGCAACATTTGGTTTGAAACCGAGGAAGGTGTAGGAACTACGTTTTTTGTAGATTTACCTATTTCATAACCTAAAAATGAATTAGCTTTTAAGTCTGAATATTTGAGTTGTGTTTTTGTATGTATATTTGTGCAACAATAAATTGAATTCATGATCAATATAAAGTCATTTACTTTTTCTCCTTTCTCCGAAAATACCTACGTAATATCTGACGACACGCTCGAGGCCGTTATTATAGACCCGGGTTGTTTGGCTCAAGAAGAAAAAAATCAACTAAAAGATTATATAACCGAAAATAAACTTCAGGTTAAAGCTTTGCTACAAACTCACGCCCACCTTGACCACGTGTTTGGTTCGGCGTTTGTGAAGAGAACTTATGGCGTAGACATGTACCTACACAAAGCAGACGAAGTAATATTGGCCGACGTAGAAATGAGATGTAAAACTTGGGGAATACCGGGCTACGTACCCGTAACATCAGACAAGGAACTCAACGAAGGCGATAAATTTACATTTGGAAACACCACTTTTGATGTGGTACACGTACCAGGGCATGCACCTGGCCATGTAGCGTTTATTTGTCATGAGCATAGTTTTATTATAGGCGGCGACTGCCTTTTCCACAGGAGCATAGGCCGTACGGACTTTCCATTTTGTAGCTTCGAAGAATTATCAAACAGCATAAAAACTAAGTTTTTTACACTTCCTGACCATTATGTGGTATATGCAGGCCACATGCAAGCCACCACTATTGGCGAAGAAAAATTACATAATCCATTCCTAAAATGAAGATTTTTACCATTCCAAACTTTATTACCCTAGGCAACTTACTTTGCGGATGTTTGGGATTAATTTCGGTTTTTGAAGGAGACTTAAAAAAAGCCTCTATTTTTATATTTGTTGCTCTACTATTAGATTTTGCAGATGGTTTTGTAGCGAGATTGCTCCATTCTAGTTCAGAAATAGGTAAACAATTAGACTCACTTGCCGACGTGGTATCTTTTGGAGTTTTGCCTAGTTTTATTGTATTCAAAAACTTAGAGACTTTTTCAGAAAATGAATATATGAAATATGGTGCTTTTCTTTTGGCCATGTTTTCAGCTTTGAGACTTGCCAAATTTAACATAGATACGCGTCAATCTGACTCATTCATTGGTTTACCCACACCTGCAAATGGAATTCTAATCGCCACTTTTCCTTTTTTGATAGATAACTCAGACTTTTGGAATAAAACCCTTAGCACCGAATGGTTTTGGATAAGCTATGTGGTAGTTTTTAGCTATTTACTAATTATGGAGCTACCACTCTTTGCTTTAAAATTTAAAGATTATTCGTGGGCAAAAAACAAAGTAAAATTCATTTTCTTAGCACTTTCAGCCGGCTTATTGGCGTTTTTTCAGTTTGCTGCTGTCCCGTTCATTATTGTGTTGTATTTGGTTTTCTCTGTACTACTTCATTTCAAAGTTTTGAAAGCCTAACCTTCTACTTTTTCTTAATTTTTTTATTGAGATTTAAGTCGCTGTACTTTGTTTTTAAGGGTTTAAGTTTTTTGGTAACCAAGGCCTCCACATTTTCAAAATCCTTACGTAACGGCCTTGCATTTGTAGACTCATTGACGACCAAAGCGTCTTTTAACCAACTGTAATAATTAACTGGATGTGGAGAATATTCATCATCCAAACTCAAAAACATAAGGTGTAAGTGCGTGTCAGACCTTGGATTAAGAGCATTGAAACCGCTTCTGCCTACCTCGCCCAATTTGTCGCCTCCTTTTACAATTTGACCGGCATCTACCACTACTTTTCGATGGTGAGCATAATACCAAAGCCCTCCCCTTTCTATATCATATACCCAAACGTAGTTTCCTCCTTTGTAACTTGAAGTATCCGTCCAGTTTTTTTCAGAAGCCAATACTATACCATCACCAACCGAAACTATGTCTACATATTCGCCTTTGCGATCGTCTACACAATCTCTGTTTCTGTCATAAATAAATATATCATGGGCCGGATGACTGCCACTTACTGAATGGTCAAACAAGTTAAACCTCCGAACATAAAAACCATTCCCGCCTTTGCCCCCAACAGCCGAAATATTGCTTTTGGTAAGCGGAAAATACATCTGTGAGTCTTGTATTGTATCTTTTTGGTTTGGATAAATTTCTCTTAACTCGTGCATGATTTGCTTGAAAGAATCCTCCGCCTCTTGGGGACTTACTCTTTGTTCTCTGACATTCACAAGTAAGGCTTTAAATCTTACAAAAACATCTTTATCTAATTGAAAGGCAAAAGGATTTGACTGATCGGTATTTAGAAAAAATACTGAACTTAAAATCATCAAAATATTTAAAAACATGAACTTTTTAATAGTGTAAAAAAATAAAGTAGATTATTTAGTATACGGAACTTACAAAGATACTATCATAAAATGTCGGATTCAAAAATACCGGACTTAAGTTTACTAAAGAGGATGAGCACAAACACTTTATGAAGCAAATAGTATAAAAACTTATATTTATAGTTCAAATTAAAAAAAAGAATACGTAATATTTAAAGCGTTTTTACGTAATAATTAATGAAAAAGTCGCATGTGTATAAATATCCTAGTATTACTTGGGACTTTGATTCATAACCTTTTGGCAAAAGCAGATTTATTTTAGATATTTGTACCACAAAAATGACAGTAGCCCCCTTTGATTAATTTAATAAAACGTTACAAAGCCTTTTTCGGCTATTTCTTTGCTGCAGGCACGGGGTTATCATCCAATATATCGTCGGTTCTATTATTTGCATCCGTTATTTTGGCACTTCTTTAGAAACTGGTGTTGCTCTTGGTTTCATTATCTCATTCCCTATTGGCTTTATCCTATCGAAAGTTTTTGCATTTGCAGCAAAGCAATCGGGCAATACCCGCCGTGAGCTTATAAAGTTTATGATGGTTATTGTAATTTCGGGTTTAATAACCGTAAAAGGAGCTGTGCTGACGTATGATGCATTGACTTACTTATTTGGCGACTTTAAGTATACTTTACCCATCGTAAATCACACGTTCTCACCTGTGGGAACTATCAGCCACTTCGCCGGCATGGGTTTTAGCTTTGTTTTCAATTTCTTCACACACAAAAAATTCACTTTTGTAGAAACGGGAATTTTTAACAAAATAAAAGCACTTAAGAATACTTAAATGCTTTTTATTGAAAGATAATATTTTCTAAGAATTTAGCCTTTCACTATTTCTTTAATCAAAAACGTCATGGTAGGTTCTGCTTTTCCGGCAGCTGCTATTATTTTGTTTATATCTGCCACTTCAAGATTTTCGGGATCACACAAGTCAGTAATAACCGAAATACCAAATACTGGAATATTCATTTGTCTGGCCACTATCACTTCAGGCACCGTGCTCATTCCTACGGCGTCTGCTCCAAAGTTACGTAGCATCTTGTATTCGGCCTTGGTTTCTAGCTGCGGCCCTGTCACACTTACGTATGTACCTTTTACTATTCCTTTCAGATTATGCTCTTTCGCTATTTCAAAAGCCCTTGTAATCATTCCTTTTGTATAAGGCTCGCTCATATCCGGAAATCTATCCCCCATTATGTTTTCACCCAAAAGCGGATTTGAAGGCAATAATAAAGAAATATGATCTTCGATAATCATGATGTCACTTACATTGAACTCAGGATTTAAACCTCCTGCGGCATTTGATATCACGAGGGTTTCTATGCCCAACTGTTTCATTACTCTGACAGGAAAAGTTATTTCCTTCATGGTGTAGCCTTCATAAAAATGAAAACGACCTTGCATACACACTACTTTCTTGTCTCCTAGAATACCAAAAAGCAGCCTACCTGAGTGAAACTCGACGGTTGGTTTTACAAAATTTGGAATATCTTCATACGAAACCTCATATTGGATTTCAATATCGTCTACTAACTTTCCAAGGCCTGTGCCTAGTACTATACCTACGGCTGGCTGAAAATCACCAATTTGATTTCTAAGGAAATCGTATGTTTCTTTAATTTGATCTAGCATAAAAATAAAAAAGGATTGAATTTTAAGCTAAGATAGCCTAGAATTCAATCCAATTTATTAAAAATAATGATTTTTATAGAGACAATGTACCTTTACGAGCAGCATCAAGGATAGTAGCTTCTAATCCTTTTTTGTTGATAGTTCTGATAGTACTAGTAGCCACTTTTAGCTCTACCCATACACCTTCAGATTCTAAGAAAAATTTCTTAGTCTTGATGTTCGGGTAAAATTTACGCTTCACTTTATTATTAGCATGCGATACGTTGTTACCTGTTCTTGTTCTCTTACCGCTAATTTGACAAACCTTTGACATGATTGTTATCTGTTATGTTTTAAAATTCGTTTTCACGAAACGACTCACCTAATTGGGCTGCAAATATCTGAATTATTTATTTAATACCAAAATACTATTTGATATTTTCGGAATCAAATGGGCAGTTTAGACATTTATTTTTGCAACAATACCCTCTCTTGAGGTGATATTCCCTTGTAAAGACCATAAAACCCTGATTATTAAAGTAAAAATCAGGATTTGATTTTTTATTATTTATTATTTTTTTTTCAGCTTTTTCCAATTTATTTGGGATTATGTACTGGAAACCTAAACTAAAAGGACAAGAAAATGTTTAAAATTCGAATATTAATCTATCGGCAAGCTGGTTGACCATTTCACTTCTGTCATTACAAACATAGATTGGGCATTTTGGATATTGTCTAAAGCGGCCAATTTGTTTACTAAAAAATTTTGATATTCGGCAATATCCTTCACCACTACACGAAGCAGATAATCATAACTTCCGGCGATATAATAACACTCTACCACTTCCGAAAATTTCACTACATCTTTTTCGAATTTCTCCAAAAACGGCTTTGCATGTTCTTTTAACAAAACATTGCAATACGCCAGCATGGGCTTTCCTATTTTGTCTCTGTCTAAAAGGGCTACGTAGTCTTTGATATAACCTTCTCGCTCCAGCCTTTTAATTCGCTCGTAAATGGGCGTCGAAGACAGCTTCAAGTCTACCGATAACTCTTTGGTAGTAGTTCTGCTATTTTTCTGAAAAGCCTTTAATATTTTCTTATCTATATCATCTAAACCAACCATATCTTTTCTCGAAAAAAACTGTAAATTTTTATTTTATCCAAAAAGCTCAGAAAATACCTCCTCTAGTTTATTGAGAGCTACTATTTCAATTTTGAAATCTTTAGGATTAATGCCTTTTAAATTATTTTTGGCGATGAAAATTTTCTCGAAACCAAGTTTAGCCGCTTCCGAAATTCGGGCTTCTATCCTATTTACAGCTCTTATTTCACCTCCAAGACCACATTCAGCACAAAAACAGTACGCTTTATTGACTGGCAAGTCTTCATAAGATGAAGCCACAGACACACAAACCGCTAGGTCAATCGCCGGATCCTCTACTTTAAGGCCACCTGCCACATTTAAAAAAACATCTTGAGTTCCAAGTCTAAAACCTCCGCGTTTTTCTAGTACAGCCAAAAGCATTTGTAACCTTCGTGGGTCAAAACCGTTACTACTTCTTTGTGGTGTACCATAATTTGCCGTACTCACCAATGATTGAATCTCAATTTGCAAAGGTCTATTGCCTTCTATCATGGCCGCAATCGCAATACCGCTGAGGTGCACATTTCGCTCCGAAATCAATATCTCTGACGGATTACTCACTTGCCGTAAACCATTGCTGAGCATTTCATATATACCCAGTTCAGAGGCATTACCGAATCGATTTTTGGTTGTTCTAAGAATCCGATACGTCATAAACTGATCGCCCTCAAACTGCAGCACCGTGTCTACCATATGCTCGAGTACTTTAGGTCCAGCAAGGCTACCGTCTTTTGTTATATGGCCAATCATTACTACAGGCACATCAGACTCTTTGGCAAAACGCATTATTTCGGCGGCACATTCTTTCACCTGCGAAACACTCCCTGCCCCACTCTCTATCAGCGGAGACACCAAAGTTTGAATAGAGTCAATCACCACAATGTCAGGCTCAATGAGCTCTATTTGTTTAAAAATCTGATCCGTAGCGGTTTCTGTAAGTACGTAACACCTTGGATTTTCAAACGGAATTCGTTCTGCCCGCATTTTTATTTGTTGCTCACTTTCTTCGCCCGATACATATAACACAATGTAATCTTTCAGACTGAGGGCAATCTGCAGCATAAGCGTGGACTTGCCTATGCCCGGCTCACCGCCAATAAGCGTCAATGAACCCGGCACCAAACCACCACCCAAAACCCGATTTAACTCATGATCCTCGGTGATTATCCTGTACTTTTCGGTTTTATCTATTTCAGAGATCAGCTTTGGCTTTGAGGTAGGTCGAGGCCCTCCGGAGGTAGAAAATCTCCAATTCCCTTTTTCTGGTTCGTCTTTTGCTATAACTTCCTCTACGAGGGTGTTCCATTCGCTACATGAAGGGCAGCGACCCAACCATTTTGGTGAATTATAACCGCAGTTTTGACAGAAATAAGCTGATTTTAGCTTAGCCATTTGTTAAAGTCTCGTTAATATTGTACTAATATTTCGCAATATACGTTTAAGAATACGAATTTAAAATCAATTAAAATTATATGAAAAAAGTCGGATTATTGATTGTAGCGTGCATTATCAGCCAAGTTTCGTACGGTCAGTTTACATTGGGAGTAAAAGGTGGCCTTAATTTTTCAAACTTGGTGACTAACGCCGGATCATTTGGAAACAACATCAAAGAAAGCAAAGAAACCCAAACTGGTTATGCTTTTGGTCTTTACAGTAGAATTGGTAACAATTTTTTCCTTCAACCAGAAGTTTTATTCTCTACCAAAGGAGGCAAAGTAGAATTTGTACCAACTGGGGGTGGTTCGCCAGTTTTGATTGACATCAAAACAAACAATATTGACATCCCTGTTTTGGTGGGATTTAAACTTTTTAATCGAATTAGAATTCAAGGCGGACCAATGGCCACAATAAAACTAAGTGAAGACGGAGAATTTGTAAGCGAACTCAAAAAAATAGGTAGCAATGTAAACGAGGCGTTTGCAAAAGCCACTTATGGTTATCAGGTAGGTGTAGGCGTAAAACTTTTAGGTTTTGATCTTGACTTAAGAAACATCGGAAGCTTAGGCGACCTTTCTGAATCTCAATTTGGTGCTGACACAAGATTTAACCAAACTCAAAAAGGTTGGCAGCTGACTTTAGGACATAAAATTCTGTAAAAAAAAAACAAATATCTAATACAATTGGAGCCACCTAAAAAGTGGCTTTTTTTTTATTCAAAATTGTAATACTTTTTTTTGTACAAAAACCAAGAACCCAGAATCAAAACCGAACTGAGAAAATATAAAGGCATTTTAAACAAAATCAAAAACACAATAGCTAATGCAAACCAAAACAAGGCTTTGAGTGACTGTTCTTGATCATAATCAGGGAATAAATAAAACATCAAATGTATAGCCAAAGAAAAGCTAATTACAAAAAACAAAAACTCCGCGATAAATAGGTAAGAAAGCGTTTCGGGCAGCTTAACAGCCAAAGCCAAAACCTCTGGCACGAGGATTAGTAAAAAAGTAAGCACGAGTCTTCCATATCTTTTAATTAACGAAACTGGCATATTTCGGTCAAAAAGCAAATATTGTCTTTGATAAAAAAGCCATTGCTGTGAAAAATTATAAGTAGCCACTCCAAGAAAAACTCCACAAAAACCAAACAATCGCCAGTCGTAATCATCTGTAGGGAAAAGCCAACAGAAAAACGAAACGATCAAAACCCCTCCAATTTTGGAAATCAAAACGAGAGCAGTTTGCCGAACGAAAAGGTATTTGAAATAAAATAAAAACTGCGGTATTGGAAATTTAAATAACTTAAAGTCAGGAATGAGTTTATCAAGTATACTTACTTTTTGCTTCAGTTTATTTTCAAAAAACAACACGCCTATGATCACAAAAAATAGATGGACGCCCAATATTAAAATTACGGAAATCACTTTGCCTTGAGGAAGTGCAACTGCAACCATAAAAATGGCATATAAAAAAGTAAGCTGTAGGTTTAAGAACTGAACACCCGCCCAAAGCAAAAAACGTTGAGGCTTTGGCAGCATTTTGACCAAACTCAAAAACGACATATACGGCAAACTGAGTGACTGCGTAACAAACAAGGTTACTTTTAAGGCATAAAACAACCACAAAACAAATACGACTCCCAGCAAATAATAGGAACTCAATGCACTCTGTATGATGGCAATGTGCTCGCTGCTTTTTAAAAAACCGAAACACAATAAGAATACCCCAAGTAAGAATAGGGCGTTTTGCTTATAATATTCAAGTACTAAACATTTAAAAAAAACAAGTCTTGTAGCTCTCATAACTTGGTGACGGTATTATTGACTACTTTAAAAACCCCATCTATAGTAAGCATTTCGGGTGCTAAGTCTTGATGTGAGGAAAGAAAGAAACTTTTGCCTTGAGCGGCATATTCTACTATGAGGGTATACAATAAATCTACCGTAGCGTGGTCAATCAAGATAAAAGGTTCATCCAGAATAATGAGTGAAGGATCGCCAAGGAAACCTGAAATCAAAGCGATTTTTTTGAGCATTCCGCTGGAATAAGTCCCGATATTTTGTTTCCAAAAACCTCCAACACCAAATTGATCCACGAGCTTTTGTAATTGCCCACTTTTAGCTTTTTTTACTTCCGCTATATATGCTAAAATCTCTTGTCCACTCAAAAAGTCTGGATACTGCGGTTCGGCCTCCGAATAGTTGATTTTGAATCGATAAGTATTTGAAGAAGAATCGATACCTTCAAATTTCAGATGACCTTCAAAAGGCAACATACCCGCCACAGACCTAAAAAAAGTGGATTTACCGGAGCCGTTTGCTCCTACAAACCAGTAAATGCCTGCAGGAATTTGAAGATCAGATATTTGTAATACTTTTTGAGACTTATACGATTTAGAAAAATCCTTTATTTCGAGCATAGCGGCTTATTACAAATTTCGTGCAACATATTTTGAATACAGTTTGAAAATTAGGCAAAGGCATTTTCATATGAAAGACAAATGTGATAAAAGGCCCTTAAAATCAGCTTCGGAAGGCATTGCTTATATTTTTCCACAAAAAAATAAAATTTCATTTTTAATCACTCCTTTTGGCACCGCTCAATGGCTTAATATTTGAGCTAAAATATTCAATTTCGAATCAATTAGATGCTTAAAGTGAATCTATGCTAAAAATTTACCTGAAAGAAATCAGTAGAACGTTTTTATTTGTTTTAACTACCTCCTACTGTTTCGGAAGGATTTTAGAAACGCCCGCATGCGAAGCAGATACTTCGCGGGCGTTTTATTTTTCTTTTGAACAAAACAAAACCGTGGAATACCAAATAAGTCCAGACACACCCCTAAATGAGAAACTGGAGGTATGTGAAGGTGCTCGCGTGTACTTAGAATCACCCTTGATTTTTGAGAGTGCCCTATATTTTTGGGAAGGGCCAGATGGCTTTAGGTCTAATTTGCCTCGGGTGGTTTTAGAAAATGTGCAAGAGGAAAATGCAGGAAAATATTATTTACAAATAAAACGACCAAACCAAACCATTGGAGGTTTTGTGGAACTGAATATCCACGCCAAACCGAATGTAAAATGCACCATGTTTGAGTCTTCAAAGTTTTTAAAAATAACCACTGACACCAACGAAGAGCCCGATTTGATTATTAAATGGAAAAATAGCCTCGAAGAAATTATCGGACGGAGTGAGACTATGACCGTCAAAAAAGAAGCGAATTCAAAAGTTTTGCTTTCGGTTTCAAATAAAACCTGCGAGCGAACATTCGAATTTACCCCACAACCGTAACGTACTTTCAGTTATTATTTCTTTTTTATTAAATTTGAAGAAAAAAAAGCACGCGTGTTTATAATAAAAGGAATAAAGCTACCCAAAATCACCGGCATCGCCATTTGGCCTTTTATTATCGTAAAAACCAAAATGCCGGGTAAAACCATAATTAACCACGAAAAGATTCACCTCAGGCAGCAGGTAGAAATGTTGGTTATTCCTTTTTATATTTGGTATATACTTGAATGGGCCGTGCGTTTTATTGCATTACGAAACTTCAATGCAGCGTACCTTTCTATTTCTTTTGAGAAAGAAGCTTACAAAAACGAAAAAGACTTTAACTACCTAAAAAATAGAGGCTTCTGGAGTTTTTTAAAGTATCTATAAATCAAATTGTCTGGGAAAACAACCTTCCTTTTGAAGCCCCTTCTTCTAATAAATATTGATCAAAAGCCATACAAATATTTCTCAAAAATGGCCTACCTGTTTCCAAAACTTGTAAACCGTTTACATCAAAAGTTAAAAGACCATCATCTTGAAAATCTTGCAGTTTAGAAAAAAGTTTTTCTTGGTCCACATTCAAAATTTCTTTAAGCGACCAAGTGGTTTCCATATTGCACATGATATTCAAAATCTGTTTACGGATAAACAAATCCTTTTCTGACAATATGTGTCCTTTTTCTATGGGTAGTTCACCAGAAAAAATCGCATTTTTATACGCTTCCACATCTTTGATATTTTGACCAAATGCACCCCAAACGTCACTAATAGACGACGCCCCCAAACCTATCATGGCCTTGGTGCTTTGGGTAGTGTAGCCCATAAAATTACGATGCAGGGTTTTGTTTTGCTTGGCTTCAAAGAGCTCGTCATTGGGCAAAGCAAAGTGATCCATACCTACTTCTTCATATCCACCTAACTGAAACAGTTCTAAGCCACGCTCATATAAAGCTCTTTTTTCGTTTCCTGAAGGTAAATCATTCTCGTCGAACCCTCGCTGACCGGTTCCTTTTATCCAAGGCACGTGTGCGTACGAGTAGAAAGCGATACGCTCCGGTTTTAATTCCAATGTTTTTTGAATCGTATTTTCTATCGAATTAATAGTCTGAAAAGGCAAACCAAAAACCAAATCGTGACTGAGAGATGTATATCCTATCTTTCGGGCCGCTTCAGTTACATAAGCTACGTTTTCGAACGGCTGAATACGGTGAATGGCTTTCTGAACCACCGGATCATAGTCTTGCACCCCAAAACTTACACGCCTGAAACCTAAGTCATACAAAGTTTGTAAATGCTCTTCTGAGGTATTATTTGGGTGACCTTCGAAGCTAAAAGCAGGTTCAGCATCTACAATTGCGTTTTTTTGAATATGCTCAATCAAGCGACCTAGGTTTTTTGCCGAAAAAAAACTTGGTGTGCCACCGCCCAAGTGAATCTCTTTTAGTCTTGGCAAAAAACCTAAAAGTGACACATACATGTCCCATTCTAATATCAAAGCGTCTATATAAGACTCCTCAACCAAATGATTTTTAGTGATTCTTTTGTGACACGCACAAAAAGTACATAAACTCTCACAATATGGCAAATGAATATACACACTGACACCGTCTGCGGCTATCCAAGAGTTTTCTTTAACAGCAATTGAAGTTTTCCATCTGTCGGCACTAAAGTCAAGCAAGTTCCAATGCGGCACAGTAGGATAACTGGTGTATCGCGGTCCCGGCGTATTGTATTTGGCTATTAAAGTGGCAGTTTCTCTCATGTTTATATTCCAATCTTTTATTTCAAATGCAAAACTATACCTCCACAAAAGGCATAAATATGAGCATAGTCAGGATTTAAAATGACTTAAATTGAAAACCGCTCACGCTTTTAAACACGCATTTCCTATTTTTTTTATACTTTTGAAAACTTAATACAATCTATTTAAACAAAAGAAAATGCAGTTATTAATAATAAATGGGCCTAATCTTAATCTGCTGGGAAAAAGAGAGCCTGAAATATACGGTTCGCAGAGTTTTGAGGAATATTTCGAACTATTAAAAGGCAAGTTCCTAGAAGTAGAGCTTAGTTATTTTCAATCAAATTTTGAAGGAGCACTTATTGATAAAATACACGAAGTAGGTTTTTCTTATGATGGCATAATCATCAATGCAGGTGGCTTAACCCACACTTCGGTATCGCTAGCGGATGCTCTTGGTGGCGTTACCACCCCGGCGGTAGAGGTTCATATATCTAATATACATGCACGCGAAGAGTTCAGAAAGCATTCGTTTTTGACTCCAAAGTGTAAAGGGATGATTTGCGGCCTCGGACTAAAAGGCTACGAACTTGCAGTTCAGTGGTTTTTAAAATAAAAAAAGGAGCGACCTCTCGCTCCTTCCATAAATTTCTTCATTATTATTTACTTCCCAACAGCTGCTTTTTTAGCCTCTTCTTTTTTCTCATGGAATTCGATAAACTTATTAAACTCATCAATCGGAATTCTTTTACCTAAAATCCTTTTGTTACTATCTAAGATATAAGACGTAGGTGTAGAATATATATCGAAGTTATTACGGAAATAATATTTCCCTTTAGAATCCCAAAGGTTTATCATATTACCGGTTTTATACTTCTTAATAAACTTCTTTATTTTGTCAATTTCATAGTCAATCGCCACATTTACTACCTCTATGCCTTTGCTTTTGTTTTCGTCGTAATACTTAACTAGCTCAGGTGCATGGTCTTGGCAGTGGCCACAATCAGGGCTATAAAAATACACAATGGTGTACTTGGCTTTTATGTCTTTAAGGTTTTTCTCAAATCCAAGCGTGTCTGAAAGAATCAAGGTAGGCATCACAAAACCTGTTTGAATTGGCTTCAAAATAGTAACACGCTCCTTAAATTTAGCTCGCTGTGTGCTATCTAACCAATCTGCATCTTTTAAGTAATAATTTTCAGCCAAATGAACGAATACGCCGTCTAGCCCTACTATTTCAATGTTTTCGTATTTAGAGGTAATTAACCAAAGTACATATTTATAGGTTTCTTTATTTTTCTTTACTTGAGACAAAACTCTATCAGCATCAACAATAACTGAGTCCGAAACCTGATATACCAAGTCTTTGAAATATTTCTCTACTTTAGACTGAATAAATGGCGTACGAATAAAACGCTCGTCATTGAAATCTAAATTTTCAAAAAACTTCTTTTTGTATAAATTAAATAAATACGTAGAATCTTTTTTTCCGTTTGGCAATGTTGGAGCTTCTTTTGGTAGCTCCGGTTCCATATTTGCCTTAATGATTTTACCAGCAAACATATTTTTGTTTACATCTGTGGTGTTTTTCATATACGCCTCCACTTCTTGCTGCAAACCGCCTAGTTTGGCTCTGCTTTTTTCTTTTTCGGCAGCATCAGTACTTGTTTTAAGTATTTTCTGCAACTCCATGGCTTCTTGGCTCTTGTCGTTCAAAAACTTACGATATGAGAACAAAACATCGTTTTCTTTACTACCCGTAAACTTCACAGTGCCTACAAAGTCTGAGGTATCAGCTTCTATAGTTATATTATTCTCGGTGCCACTTACCACAAAATCGTAGTATTTGTTGGCATTTAACACAATCAGATAAATACCGCCTTTTAGTGGCTCGGTACCTTTAAAGTTAAATACGCCATTTTCAGATTTCGCAGAATCGACCTTTATATACTGATTATAACCAAAATAATGGGCCAAATGTATGTATTTGTCAGAATCTACTCCTTTTAGTTTTATTTTGTAATCGTAACCTTTAGTGGGAGTTTGTGCGAAAACCTTAAAACTTAAAATTGAAAAGAATAAAATTATTAGCTTAATGTTTTTCATAAACGGGTGTCTTTATTTTTGCAAATTTACGTGTTTTACAATCACTCTAAAATTATTAACTTTTTATTATGTTTTTTATTTTATCAAAGCTAGTCGCGTTTTTGCTCAAACCAGCCGGAATAATTCTAGTTTTCATGTCTTATCTAATATTTAATAAAAATCATACCAAAACCAAAAAAGTTAAATTCTTAACAGTTTCATTAACATATTTATTCTTTTGTCCGGCATTTAGCAATTACTTGATTTCGAAATGGGAACCTATACCTGATACAAATATTCCGAATGCTAAAATAGGAATTGTACTTACTGGAGGTATAATCAGGGAAGAGTTTTCGACCAAAAACCAGATTTACTTGGGTGACCACGCCGACAGAATCTATCAGGCATTGCGGTTATATAGAGCACATAAAATCTCGAAAATAATAATAAGTGGCGGCGATGCTGAAATTCAAATTGATGAAAATAAATTGCTAGAAAACGATGGTGCTCGAGACTTCCTGATAGAAAGTGGTGTAAAACCAGAAGACATTTATCAAGAAAAAAAATCTAGAAATACAAGAGAAAATGCACTTTACACCGCAGAATTATTAAAAAAAGAACACCTAGTCGGAGATTTGGCGTTGATAACTTCGGCCTTTCATATGCGACGAGCCACTGCGTGTTTTAATAAAGTTAATCTAAACACGACTCCCGTTTGTGCGGCTTTTTTGGGTAGAAAGAGTAAAACTGGCATTTTAGACTTTATTCCGAAATCACTTGCATTAAGAAACTTAGACTATGTGATAAATGAATGGATCGGAATAGCAAGTTATAAACTGATGGGGTACTTATAAAAAAAAGTCCCCTATTCAAGATGAATAAGGGACTTAGAATATTTCTTTTCAGATTAGATACTTAAAATGTGTACCATTCTTAGCAAGTCCTCGTGAATAGGCTTTTGTTTTTTGATGGTATCTATGAAAGGCGTAAACACAACTTCGTTGTTAATTATCCCCGCCATTACGTTTTTCTCACCTTTAATTAAACCTTCTACTGCGTTTAAGCCCATTCTTGACGCCAATATTCTGTCGTAGGCCGTTGGCGAACCACCTCTTTGAATGTGCCCAAGCGTAGTAACTCTGATATCTAACTTATCTCCTACTTGACTCTTAATTTTATCTGCTATTTCGGCGGCGTGTCCTTCTTCATCGCCTTCTGCTACTACTATAATAGACGAAGTCTTTTTACGCGTCCACCCTTCCTTTAGTGTTCCCACCACTTTTTTCAGAGGCGTACGGGTTTCTGGTACCATTACAATTTCGGCACCACCGCCTATTCCTGACTGAATCGCGATATAGCCTGAGTCTCTTCCCATCACCTCAATAAAGAATACACGGTCATGTGAATCTGCTGTATCTCTGATTTTGTCAATCGCTTCAAGCGAAGTATTTACGGCAGTATCAAAACCTATGGTATAGTCTGTTCCGTACAAATCATTATCGATAGTTCCTGGACAACCAACTGTTGGCAATTGATATTCGTTAAAAAATACCTCTGCACCCGTAAAAGTTCCGTTTCCTCCGATAGCTACTAAACCTTCAATGCCGTGAGCCATTAAGTTTTCGTACGCTTTTTTTCTTCCTTCAGGAGTCATAAACTCCTTACTTCTTGCAGATTTCAAAACTGTACCGCCTAGCTGAACAATGTTACTTACTGACTGTGAATTCATTGGAATAATATCCCCTGAGATCATGCCATTATATCCTCTTCTAATTCCGTATACTTCTAATCCATGATAGATGGCACCTCTAACTACAGCTCTGATACAAGCGTTCATTCCTGGAGCATCGCCACCTGATGTAAAAACCGCTATTTTTTTCATCTAAAAATTTGTTTCGTATTTTGTCTTCAGGCAAAAATAAGGAGTTTTTATCAATAACTAAAAACTAAATTTTATTTCGGATACGATTGCAATTCAAGTATCTTATATTGATAATTTGATTACTACAAAATATTATTAAAATATTACCATTAATAACGTCTTCCAGGTACTCACACACATTTGCCCTTTTTTATGATTTTTCGATTTTTTAAAAAATCTTATAAACCTACTTAATATTCAGAGAAATTGACAATATTAGAAAGAAAAAGAATCATTTTTTTTATATTTGCATAGCATGTAAATAGAAATTTGAATCTAACCTATGAGTGAGGATAAAGGCAATTACGACCCTACCCAACAAAACGAAGTAATCGATGACATGTTTGAGAAATATTTTCTTGAATATGCATCTTATGTAATATTAGAAAGAGCTGTTCCAGCTGGAGAAGATGGACTAAAACCCGTACAAAGAAGACTTCTACACGCCCTTAAAGAAATGGACGATGGTAGATTTAACAAAGTAGCCAACGTGATTGGCTCTACTATGCAGTATCACCCACACGGAGATACCTCTATTGGAGACGCGATAGTTAATATTGGCCAAAAAGAACTTTTGCTCGATATTCAAGGTAACTGGGGAGACATTAGGACAGGCGACCCCTCAGCGGCACCTAGGTACATTGAGGTGAGGCTATCTAAGTTTGCCCTTGAGGTTCTATTTAACGAAGATACCACCGACTGGCAAATGTCATATGATGGGCGTAAACGTGAACCCGTTACGCTTCCTGCTAAGTTTCCTCTGGTGCTAGAGCTTGGAGTTGAAGGTATTGCGGTGGGCCTTTCGACTAAAATATTGCCTCATAATTTTATAGAACTTTGTGAAGCTTCTATCAAATACCTCAAAAAACAAGAATTTGTACTTTATCCCGATTTCTTAACGGGCGGTTTTATCGATGTGTCGCATTACAATGACGGTGCTCGTGGTGGAAAAGTAAAAATGCGAGCGAAAATATCGGAGCTTGATAAAAAAACACTTAAGATTTCTGAAATACCGTTTTCTACTACTACCGGTAGTATTATAGAATCTATCATTAAGGCTAATGATAGTGGAAAAATAAAAATCAAGAAAGTTGAGGATAATACAGCACGCGACGTGGAGATTTTGATCCACCTTGCTCCAAACACCTCTCCTGACATTACAATAGATGCCCTATATGCATTTACAAACTGTGAAGTTTCGGCTTCGCCAAATGCAGTAGTAATTATTGACCAAAAGCCGCACTTTCTGAGTGTTTCTGAAATTTTAAAATCTTCGACCGACCAAACGGTACATTTACTTAAGCGAGAACTTGAGATTCGTAAGTCGGAATTGATGGAGAAGCTACTTTACAGCTCTCTTGAAAAGATTTTTATCGAAAACAGAATTTATAGAGATATAGAGGAATGTGAAACCTTCGAAGCCGTACTAGAAACTATTGATAAGGGTTTAGAGCCTTTCAAAAAAGATTTCTATAGAGTTATTACCCGAGAGGATATTTTGAGATTGACAGATATCAAAATCAAAAGAATCTCTAAGTACGATAGTTTTAAGGCCGAAGAACTGATGAAAAGGCAAGAGGAAGAACTACTACAAGTAGAAGACAACCTCGCCAACATTATCAGATACACGGTAGATTTCTTCCAAGACCTTATCAAAAAATATGGGAAAGGAAGAGAAAGAAGAACCGAAATATTGCAATTTGGTGAAGTGCAGGCCTCAGTTGTAGCAGCAAATAACCAAAAACTATATGTAGACAAAGAGGGCGGTTTTATTGGCTATGGTCTCAAAAAAGACGAATATGTGATGGATTGCTCAGACATTGACGACATAATAGTTTTCAAAGCTGACGGTAAATATTCAGTGGTAAAAATTCAAGAGAAGGTCTTTGTGGGCAAGGGCATAATTCATACTTCGGTATTTAGAAAAAATGACGAGCGTATGATTTATAACGTCATATATCTGGATGGAACCTCAGGCAGAACCTTCGGAAAACGCTTTGCGGTTACGGGCGTAACACGCGACAAAGAATATGATGTAACCAAAGGGTCTAGCCGATCTAAAGTATTGTATTTTTCTGCCAATGAAAACGGAGAAGCCGAAATAGTAACCATAAACCTTACGGCAAGTTCAAATGCCAAAAAGAAAATATTCGACTTCAACTTTGCTGATCTATTGATTAAAAATAAGTCTGCAATGGGAAATTTGGTTACCAAATATTCGGTACGAAAAATCGTAATGAAGTCAGCTGGAGTTAGTACACTCGGTGGCGTAGACATTTGGTATACACCTATGATTGGCCGACTAAACAAAGACGAGCACGGACAGTATCTAGGTAATTTTGGGCCAAACGACAAAGTATTGGTAATTTATAAAAATGGTGAGTACGAGCTTACTAATTTTGAGCTTACCAACCACTATGAGCCACGCCAAGTACATACCATAGCCAAATACAATGAAAAAGGCGTGATTTCGTGTATATATTACGACGGTGATCAAAGAAACTACCATATTAAGCGATTTATAATAGAGACTAGTACTTTAGATAAGAAGTTTTTGTTCTTGACCGATCATAACCGCACTGAGTTATTGATGGCCTCGTATGATGCCAAACCGAGAATTGAAATCAAATACAAAAAAACTAGGAAGTCAGAACAAGAAACTGAGCTTTTTAAAGTTGAAGAGTTAATTGAGGTGAAAGGATGGAAAGCATTGGGAAATAAGCTTAACTATGAAAAAATAGTTGACATTAAAATGCTAGAACCTGAAATACCCGAAGAAACAGAAGATGAAGAAGTAGTAGACCAAGTTTTGGAAGACCAAAGCGACGACAATGAAGAAGATGATGACTCAGCGTCAGAAGCAACAGAAGTGTCAGAAAACGAGGAAAAAGAGGAGCCAAAAGCAACTAAAAAACCGAAAGACGACGATCACGATTCTGAAGGTCAGCTAGGACTTTTTTAAAATAGTCTCACTTAAAACTTCATCTTATAACTAAAAATAAAATGCGAAGCCTTTGTGCTGTCTTATGTTTGTTGGTATTAAGTGTAGCAGCATCTGCTCAAGGTGGTTATGCTGTATCTAAAGGGAAAATAATGGACCTCGAGACAGAGGAACCCTTAACTTCTGCCTTTATTGGTATTCCGTCAACGGGCTTTGGAACATCTCCAAATATAGATGGAGCCTTTATTTTTCAGTTTCCGAATATTAATATTGACTCCGAGGTGGTGGTAACCTGCCTCGGATACGAAACCAAGCGTTTTTTAGCTAGAAATCTCAACGCAGACAATAATCTAATTCAACTCAAAAAAGTCCCACTTTTCAATGCATCTTATGGACTTTCAGACGTGAGAATAATGCTTTTAGCAGCTATAGATTCTATTCCAAAAAACTACCCAGATAAGCCCGTATACCAAAATGGTTTTTATCAAGAGCAAATCCTTTTGCCGCAGGTAGGTGCCATAAAAGTAAATGAGGCGGTGGTGCGTGTGGAGCGTTTTCCTGATGAAAAAGAGAAATTCGAAAAGGTGAAGCTTTTGCGAGGACGAAGAATAGAATGGACTGGCCAAACATCTAAAACTGAAGGCTGGGGTTTTCAAAATGGTACTCAAATAGTATGTAAGTCTTTGGAGACCATAGTTCCTGAGTTTTTGCAGAAAAAACAAATGAAGAGCTACGATTTTAGAATAGACTCTCTAATGACCGTATACGACGGAATGCCGCTTTTTATTATTCACTTTTGGCCAATAAACAAACGAGTAAAGGGAGCCAAAGAAGGCAATATATATTTAGAACCCGAGTCAAAATCTATTGTGAGAATAGAGTATGCTCTGACCAAAGATGGTATAAAAGACTTGATTGACATAAATGCCGGACCAATTAAAATTAGCGGAAATGAGGTGCATGCATATACGCAGTATCAGCTCTTTCAAAACAAATGGCGACTGCAAGAGTCTAAAATTGTTTTCAATGTAAACTTTGAAGACAAACTCGATAAAAAATTTAAAATAACCTCCGAAATATTGATGCGTTACGTGGCATTCGAGAACCTTCCGCTAATCAAATCAAGTATATATGAGGAAGAAATCTTAAAATCTACCAATAATTTTAGTGCAAGCAAATCACTAAATCCTGATTTTTGGTCTCCTTACAACTATCTGATAAGTACAAAAGAAGCACAAAAGCTCGCTAAAAACCTTTCAAAATAATCCAAAATTATAATGAGCAATAGATTTATATACTTTTTCTTAAGCACTACCATTTTGGTGAGTATATATATTTTTATGACCCCCAATCTTTTAAGTCCATCAAACATCACCGAATTTGTACTTAACTGCTCGCTTTACATATATGATTACTTACTCTTAGGCATTTATATTTTAACAAAAAAGAACCTCGGTTTTCCTAAAAAAAGAATCGCTTATGCTGTTGGTTATTTTATCTTAGCCAGTTATTCTTATATCGAAACTTATGTAACGCTAAATGATTCAGATATAAATATTCCCCTCATTTATTTCGGAATCCATATCGGTGTCAGAACCTTATTTTTATCGGTATTTTGCTGTATCGAACCTTTTAAAACTGCCTTTAAAAACATAAATAACTATATAATCATTTTAGCATTTGCGTTACTATTTATTGGCAATCAATACTTTATTATAGACCAAATAGAATTTAAACTCGGCGTACTTTTTGAATTTATATTATATATGATAGAGGCACTACTAATTATTTATGCCATTAACATAAAACCTTTAAAATCAGACACCAAAATTATCTTTATTGTTGCCGCACTATTTATATTTCTAAGTGATTTTTTAATCAGTCAAAATATCATTTTTGATTATGATATGTTTGCTATTGACTATAATAGGGTAATAAATACCTTGGGCGAGCTTGGTGTAGTCTATAGTTTTTTAGAATTATTAAGAAAAAATAAAAGCTTGGTAAAAAAATGAAAGTTTCAGCAAAAAAAAGCTTTTCAAATGGTGTGATTTTAAATAATCAAGAAATAGAAATTGCTGACAACAAAATCATTTCAATAAAAGAAATAAGCCAACATAGCACTTTTGATTTTGAATGTGTATCGCCAGGGCTAGTTGACCTACATATAAATGGTGGCGAAGAGTTTCACTTCACCAACAAACCCACAGAGGAAACTATTCATGATATAGAAACGGCAGCATTAAAAAACGGAGTTACCCATACGCTCCCGACCCTAATTACGTCCTCTTTTGAAAATATAAATACAGGAATATCCGCAATAAAATCTTATTTAAAGCAAAATACAAATTCTGGCGTATTGGGCATGCACCTCGAAGGGCCATTCCTTAATCCTGTAAAAAGAGGAGCCCATTTGGAAAAATACCTACAAAAACCTTCTTTAAACAACCTTCAGAATATATTAAAAGCGGCCGAAGATTATATAAAAATAATTACAATCGATCCTGAGTTGTTTAACGATGAGTGTTTAGAATTGCTACTGAACTCCAATATTCAAATTTCTGCGGGGCATTCAAATGCTACTTTTGAAGAAGCCGATCGGGCATTTAAAAAAGGAATAAAACTGGTAACGCATTTATTTAATGCGATGTCTGCTTTTGGACATCGTGAACCAGGGTTAGTTGGGGCTACATTTTTAAACCCACAGGTTTTTGCTCCTATAATTTTAGATGGTGTGCATGTAAGTTACAATTCGGCTAAAGTGGCATTGAATGAAAAAAGAGAGGGGTTGTTTTTAATATCAGATGCACTGTTTCAAAACTACAAAAAGAAGGAATTTAAATGGGAGGAATTTGATGCAGTTTTAAAGGATAACGCCTATACAAACAGTGAAGGAAACCTCGCCGGGGCAGCAATCTCTATGAAAGACGCGGTTAAGAATGCCATAAAGTTTTTAAATATCCCCTTAGAGCTAGCCTTAAAAATGAGCACCTCTACTCCTGCTTCATTGATAAAATCTAACAGGAAATTTGGAAAAATAGAGCTTGGCTACGAGGCAAAGCTAATCTCATTTGAAGGAGTATTTGAAAAAGTAAATGTCATTATTTAATTTTCAGAAGAAATTGAAATTACAATATTTATTTAAAATATAATCAATTCAAAATAGTAAATAAATTCAGAAATTACAGTACTTATTTTTTTATATAGAAAATTCGATATTTATGAATTATAATGAAAAAATCTACAAGGGACTTGTATTTGCAAAAGAAGGAAAATGGCATGAAGCCCACGAAATAGCACAATCTAAAGAAGGTCATCCTGACTTTGACAGGCTCCATGCTTTAATACACCGAATAGAAGGCGATGCCTTCAATGCACGATATTGGTATAATATTTGTAAATTGAAAGTACCAAGCGTCACTGTTGACCAAGAAATATCTGATTTAATGCAGATTTACGGCCCGGAATAACCGAAAAATAAAAATCCAGGCTGATTTAATACTCTTCTTGAATCAGTTATCAAGCGGCTCTTTACATTTGTGCTTTTCACCTATAAATTCTAATAATCATATTATTTACATATGATGTTCGGTTTTAATTTATTGCATGAAAACAAAGAGATTCATATTAATTATAATTGTCTTATGTTACTATTCAGTAGTACATGGTCAGCTGTATATTAATGAATTACAGGCTTCAAATAGCAAAACCTTTAAAGACGAAAAAGGAAACTACTCCGATTGGGTAGAACTCTACAATGCCGGAAATCAGACCGTGGATATCACCGGATATTATGTCAGTGATGACCCCGAAAATCTAAATAAATTTCAATTAAAAGCAGGAAGTCAAAGCTTAAAAATATCACCCAAAGGGTTTCTGGTTCTGTGGTGTAGTAATGCACCTACTGTCAATAACACCCACCTTCCTTTTGCTCTTTCTGCCATAAAAGAATCCTTCCTATTGGTTTCACCTGATGGAAAAACTATCATAAATAAAATCGATTTTGAAAATCAACGACAAGACGTAGCCTATGGCAGACAACCCGACGGCTCTCAAAATTTAAAGTATTTTACTAAAGCTACGCCTAAAACCACCAACAACGTGAACGAGGCATACCTAGGCTTTACTCCTGCTCCAATTTTTTCTCAAAAAGGCGGCTTCTATACTACTGCATTTGATTTAAAAATATCTGCAGAAACAACAGACATTAAAGTTTATGTAAGCACCGATGGCTCTGAACCAAGCCTTGCCAACCTTACAACCCAAACGTATTCTTACAAAAACAAATATATTCAAAATCAGGGCGACAGTGAAGGGCCTCTTCTGACTCGGATATACAAGTCGCTCACAAACGCTGAGCCCATCAAGGTATTAGATAAAACCAATACCGCAAACAGCCTAAGTTTAATCTCAAGTACTTGGGACAACGCACCCACTTATTTTCCAAAAGTAAACATAGCAAAAGCCACAGTGGTGCGTGCGGTGGCCGTTAAGCCCGGATATTTGCCCAGTGACATTGTTACGCAGAGTTATTTTATAAATCACAATGGGTCTAGTTCAACTGACTTTCCGGTTATATCGGTAACTATTCCAGAAAAAAACCTTTTTGATTACAACTCGGGTTTTTATACCGCAGGCAAAAGTTTTGACGATTATAGAAAAGTAAACCCAAATTTAAAATCTGACTTTTGTACGCCAGGGAACTTCTCAAACGAAGGAGACGAATGGGAAATGCCAGGAAATTTTGAATTATTCGACCAAAAAAAACAAGTTTTAAATCAGAGTTTAAGTTTCAAAATTCACGGAGCATGTTCGCGTTCTTTGCCTTATAAATCACTTCGGGTTTATGGAAATAACTACTTTGACAACTATGCATTTTTTAATGATTCACCTGAGCTAGTATCACGCAATATTATACTTAGAAACTCAGGAAATGATTACAACGGCACACTTTTCAGAGATAGCTTTATTCATACTTTGGTTCAAAACTTCCAATTTGGAATTCAACGCTCAAAAGCTTCTGTGGTATATCTAAATGGAGAATATTGGGGAATTCATAATATCAGAGAAAGGCTAGACAAATACTATTTAAACACACATTATGGCGTAAAAACAGACCAAATAGACTTAAGAAAAATAGTTTGGACCGGACCTGACGAAATTGAATATGGCGATGGCGTTCACTACGATGAGATGATGTCTTTTTTGAAGGCCAATAACTTAACGACCACCCCAAACTATGAAAAAGCAAAGACTTATTTTGACATAGACAATCTGATTGATTATCAAATTGCGGAGATTTTTGTTGGGAATATTGATTGGCCACAAAACAATGTGCGTCTTTGGAGAAACCGAACCGAAACCTATTCGCCTTTTGCCGCTTATGGACAAGACGGTAGATGGCGGTATCTATTTTATGATGCCGAAAAAAGTTTAGGAATGGTGGTAGATGCCAATTTTACCAACCTACAACAAGCCTTAACCAAAGAAGAGAATTTCATTTTCAGGAAATTCTTAGAAAATGAAAGTTTCAAAAACCTTTTTATCGCCAGATTTTCGGACAAACTAAACACAACTTTTAAGACTGAAAACTCACTTAAATTACTGCAGACATTTAGAAATCTTTACGACTCTGAAATTACGAAGCATAACGAACGTTGGAACACACTGGGAAGTAAAACAAACTGGATAAGCCAATGCAACGTAGTACAGAAATATCTTTCAGAAAGGCCCGAAGCGATGCGTCAGCAGCTTCAACAAACTTTTGGATTAGAGACTACTTTTACTTTAAAAATTGCTACCAATGACTTAAAAATGGGCGTGGCCAGCGTGAATCAAATGCTGATTTCGCCTGAGACAGATGGAGTAGTACTCAATGCAAATTTAGAATGGGAAGGAAAATATTATAAAAACAAACCCATAACAATAACGGCAGAAGAAAAACCAGGTTTCAGGTTTCTGAGGTGGGAGCACGACGGAGCCATTTCTACCGAAAAAACCATAGTGGTTATTTCGAATAAAAACACAAGTTATAAAGCCTTTTTTGAGCAAACTAACTTACCCGACATTTCAAATATACCGCCTGCCTCATTGGCTGATTGTGGATATTTTTTTGAAGAATGGGCTGCCATAAATTCTAAAGGAAGCAATCCTCCGAATTCAAAGTTTGTGTTTTTAGACAAACGCGACCCAGACAAATCTGCAGGCATAGCTGGTTTTACAGACGGACTCTTTGACTATGACACTAGAAGTAGAATAATGGGTGAAGGCCAAAATGGCGTAACATTTATCAATACTTCGGGACCAAACGAGCACACGGGCTATCCATATGGACAATTAGGAGGCTTCGTGATGGCAGCCAACACCGAAGGACTTGACTCGCTAAATGTATCATGGACATGCAAAACAAGCATAGTTGGCACCCGAAAATATGCAATTTCGCTGTTTTATAGAGTGGGCGAAAACGGTTCATTTAAAGAAATAGAAAACAGCACCTACCAAGGTTCTAACACAGAAAATGACTCAAAAACATTTACCGCGATTAGAGTTCCAGACGATGCCCTCAAAAAACCATACGTACAGTTTTTTTGGAAATATTATTACACCGGCTCAGGTAAATCAGGTGCAAGAGACGCTCTCACTTTAGACGACATTAATTTTAAAACTAAAGTGGCACCTCAAGTCGGATTATATGGTGCGACCCAAGCAGAAGGCTTTTCTAGCATTGACTCCTATAAAAAAACAGCATTGACTGAAAGTCAAACCGACCATATAAAAGTTCAAAATATCACATATTCCATAGCAGCCGATTATTCAAAAAACCGACCTAAAACTCCAACCCTTGAAGCAGAAAAATTAATTATTTGCGGTACCGAAAAAATTAAAATAAATGCACTTGGTTGTATAAACGGAACGGTATTTTGGTCAAACGGAGCAACAGGAAAAACACTACAGGTGGCCGAGGGGAAATATTCTGCGTATTGCAGTTCCACTTGCGGCGTGTCTGACGTATCTGCCGAAGTAGAAATAAAACGATCACAACGTGCCACACCTCCACTGATCTCATCAGATAAAGAAATATTATGTTTGGGCGAAACCGTAAGCTTATCAGTAAGTGAATGTGCCGGAAAAACAATCTGGTCAAATGGCCTGGAAGGTGCATTACTTTTGGTAAAACCTACTTCAAATGTTAGCTATACAGCATCTTGCTATGCAAATCAGTGTTTAAGTGAAGTTTCAAACAAAATAGATCTCAAACTCGGATTGCCACCTACTCCTAAAATTAAAACAAGCAGCTCGACTATATGCTTGGGTCAAAGTGCTCAATTAACCGCCGAAGGCTGCACGGGTTTAGTAGAATGGTCAAATGGATTTAAAGGGGAAGTTTTGAAAGTAACTCCAACCGCAAAAAGTGTCACCAAATATAAAGCAAAATGTAAATCAAAAGATGGCGATTGTGTCAGCAATTGGTCTGCCGAAACGAGTATTGAAGCCTTCGAAAATCCTACTTCGCCAGATAACCTTGTAGAAATAGCAAATGTATGTGGCTACAGTACGGTAAATCTTACAGATGCCTTACTAAATACAAAAGAGACCGATCTTTATACATTTCATGAAATAAACGACCCGAATTCACCCATATACCCAAATTCGAAATTGGCAAAAGCCGGAACATATTATATTTTTAATAGAAATAACAGCGGTTGTATTTCTAATTCTTCCAAATTAAAAGCAATAAGTAATCCGTGTACGGATGAAATCAAATTGCCCGCCAATAGCGATTATACAGATATAAAAATTTCAATTTCTTCAGATAAAAATATAGCTCAAAAAAATGAACCCATCCAGCTTAAAATAAGCATTGAAAACATAGGTAAAAATTCGGCAAAGAATATAATTGTAGGTGTGCCAATCTTAGCTAATTACGAAATTCAGACCACAGGCTCTGAAGGGAAATATGAAAACGGATATTGGGTGTTTAAAATAGAAGAGCTAAAAACTAGTGCTAGTATAGAGAAAACCATCAATTTGATACTTAATGCAAAAGCAGAAACCAAAATTTCCGCTAACTTGATTTCATTAGATCAAATAGACGAAAACAAAGAAAATAACTCAGCGTTTTGGGTATTAAACAGTAAAACTGAAGTTCGAGCAGTGGGCTTAAATATGAGGGCAGAAGAAACTCAGAAAATCTCAAATGGGATTTATGCTGCTGTACTCAAAATAGACATAAATAACATTACTGAAAATAGTATAAATCCGATAGATATTAAGCTCGACTTAGCCAAAACTTTTGGAAATGGAGCCTCTTTGGTGGAAAACTCCTTAACTGTTACAGCAGATAAGTCTCTATACGTAAATCCAACTTATGAAGGCAAAACAAAAAGAATAAGTCTCTTAATTGATAGCCTTAGCACTATTTCGGCACGTTCAAAAAACAGTATTTCTCTTAGTTTTAAAGTTAACTTAAGCAAAGCTACCACTCCAAATTTTTATGCAAACGCATGGGCAGAGCAAGCAAACAGCACTTTGGATATCTCCACTGACGGAAATAACCATGATCCAGACCAAGATGGAGACCCCACAAATAACCAAGCTCCTACCCTCATAAAGTTTGATTTGGGACCTGCTTATTCCGCCATAGCTTGTTCCCAATTAATAGTGGATTCTGTAAAAATCACGAACGACCAATCGGAGTACACCCTATTGGTTTTGATCAAAAACTTAGGAAATACAGTTCTGAAAAATATTCATATTTCTCAAAATCTAAGATCAACTTTTGGGCCAAATTCCAATTTTAAAATTCTCGGAACGCCCAGTGTCAGCACAAGTGGTAACTTGAAAGCGAGTACCGATTTTGATGGATATTTACATACAAATTTACTCGACAGTACTTACACCAACACCTTAGAAGTTGGGCAACTCGACAGTGTATTTTTTAGTTTCCGAATTGCTAGCGATAAAAACAGTGGCCCATTTTTTAATAACAGCCTCATAAAAGCTCAAACACCAACTTCTACTTGGGTTTCTGACACTTCTAATTCTGGAAAATTCATAATTCCTTTACTATCAGACCCAACTGTTTTTATGTTTAGTGTAGAACCGTTTAACCAAATACAAATCAGAGATGGGTTTTCACCGAATGCAGATGGTAAAAACGACAACTTTGAAATCTTAATTCCCAAAGGATTGGTATTAGAATACTTAGAAATATTTGATCGCTTTGGTCAAAAAATCAAAGGCTTTTCAGAAACAGATATTTTAGACAATAAAATACTTTGGGACGGTAGCAGTCAAAACTTAACAGGTACTGAGATTCTAAACTCAGGCACTTATTTTTATAGTTACAAAACCAAAACTGACCCCAATAACTACGTCGGATTTTTCACGGTTTTAAAATAAAACATTCGCTTTTCTTTCCTTTTATAAGAAAATAAAACTTATTTTTGGGCTCGAGTTTACCCCTATAGATCGAAAAATTATGCCTGCCTTTTGAAAAAAGGTTTTTTAAAGTTAGTCCCAATTTTAAAAAAAAACGTAATTACATCTAAAACTCATATGAAAAAAGCCCTACTTATTATATCCCTGCTATTTTTAGCGGAGCGTGTATTTAGTCAAGTTTGCATAAACGAGATCCTGGCATCTAACAATACCTCACTACCAGATGCCACCGGTGAAACCTACGACTGGATAGAACTCTACAATGAATCTGATGAAAGCATTGACCTAGCAGGATATCAAATCGGGGAATCAAAAAACTCAAAATATAGCCTTTCGCTCACATCCAAAAATTTAAATATTCCTGCAAAAGGATACTTAATATTATTTGCCAGTGGTGAACCTAACAAAGGTGATAAACATTTGGGATTCAAATTAAACAAAAGCGGCCAACGCCTATATTTATTTGATTCGAATGGCAAAAAAATAGACCGAATTACTTACAAATCTCAAAAAACAAACTATTCAAGCGGCAGAGAAACAGATGGCAGCAGAAAATGGAGGTATTTTGAATTTCCAACTCCAAACATTACCAACAACGAAGCTACTGCATACAAAGGCTTTACTCGAACTCCATATTTTACAAAAAGTGGCGGTTATCACAAAAACTCACTCACGCTTAAAATAAAGAAACGCTCTCTTTTTACTGAAATATATTATACCACTGACGCTTCTACACCAAGTCCAAATAACTTAGAAGGCAAAAAATACACTTATAAAAATAGTTATAGAGAAAAAAGCTCAGACCCTGCTAATGCACCTTTACTAACTGACCAAATAGACACGTACACCTACAGCAAAAAACTGAAATTAGAAGACGCTAGTTTAAACCCTAACCGAACGAGTCTAAAGTCATCCACATATCACCGATCACCAAACTATTTTCCAAACTACGCAATAGACAAAACTAATACAATAAGAGCAATAGCAGTAAAGAAAAACAGATTACCCAGTGAACCTATAAGCAGTAGCTTCTTTATAAATTCTAGCGGAGATAAACCGTATACCTTCCCTGTGCTTTCTTTAATGATTGACGAAAATGAGCTCTTCGATTACAAAAAAGGAATCTATACTGCCGGGCAAATATTTGACACTTTTAGAACCTATAATCTGGACCCAATAGGCCTCTGCACCGAAGGAAACTACAACCTAAGGGGCAGTTTAAACGAAAAAATAGGCAACATAGAATACATAAAGAAAAACCAAGCGTCTGTAAATTTCAAAATCAGGGCTCGAATACACGGTGCGTGTACACGAGCATTTGCATACAAATCTTTCAGGATTTATGAGGACGAAAACTTCCAAGGGTATGACTTTTTTAATGAAGGAAATGGCTTGAGACAAAATAGTATTTTGATAAGAAATAGCGGAAATGACTATAACAAAACATTGTTTAAAGACGCCTACATTCACACTTTGGTAAAAGACCTAAATATACCAACACAAAAATCGCAACCGAGCGTACTCTTTCTCAATGGCGAATATTGGGGAATCCACAATATCAGAGAACGCGTAGACAATGAGTACATCTCGAAAAAGTACAATGTTTCGGATAATAACTTAGACCTAATTAAAGTAGTTTTTTATGGCCCAGAAGAGGTTGAACAAGGAGACAAAACGGCCTATCAAAATTTAATTACTTTTTTCAAAACCAGTGATTTAAGAAATGAAGGAAACTTTGAGAAAGCAAAAGAATTAATCGACATTGATAATTTTATAGATTTCCAAATCGCACACATTTATGTGGGTAACATAGACTGGCCACAAAACAATGTGAGACTTTGGAGGTATAAAACAGAAGTTAACTCAGAATCAAGCAAAAATGCAGATGGAAGATGGAGATGGTTATTTTTCGATGCCGAAAGGTCTTTAGGTGAAACCGTCAATGCAGAATTTGACAACCTAAATACAGCCAGATACCACCCTTCAAATATTATTTTTACCAGACTCTTAGACAATCCCACTTTTAAGGCAAAGTTTGTAGAAAGATTTAATTTCTTACTAACTACTACTTTTAAGGCAGAAAATGCCTTATTGTTATTTGATAAATTTCAAAATCAATACGCTCCAGAAATAGACGCTCACACCAAAAGATGGAAAGTTATTGCTGATAAAAAAGCGTGGGAAGCAAACTGCGATTACGTAAGAGACTATTTAAAAACTAGACCCGCGTTTGTAAAAAAACACTTATTGAACCTTTCGGGTGATGTATTATACGATTCTGTTTTAGTGAAAAATACAAACACCGAACTTGGCTCATATTTGGTTTCAATGGGAGCTTCAAAAACTAATTCTGCTACTATTAATACCACTAAAGAGCAGTTTAGTTTCCCACGAGATAATACTTTTTTGCTTGTTGCAAATCCTAAAAATGAGCAAACATTAAGCTATTGGAGTGTGGACGGGCAAAGATTTTATGAGAAAGAAATAGAAGTAAAATCAAACTCGAATATTGAGTTATATTGGGAAAATAGTACTGAATCAAATGTTACCAATTCGAATGAAGCTTTTGCGATAGCCAATCAGGAAAATCCGCAGTTTTTTATATCAGAAGGAATCTCGGCAAATGGCGATGGCCTCAATGAATTTGTAGTATTTAAACTTTTAGACCAAAGCATTGAGCTCGAAGAGATGCTATTTTTTGATAAATATGGCAGCCCAATTCCGTTTAAAACTCAAGAAGAAGATAAGCAATTGAAAGTTATATTCGAAAAGAATGTAAAGGGAATAGCCTATTATGTAATTTCAATTAAAAACGAAAAAAGCAAAATGCTAGGCTTTATTACCATTGAATAATTCTAATTATTTATGTTTTCGCAGCCACCTGTTTTAGCAGTAAAAACACTACCCGGAATAGTTTCAAAACCGGGTTTTAATTCCACACTTTTTTTTGAATCATAAATAATATCAGCAGGGCTTAAAATTTTAGAATCAGCAAAAATCTGATCCGAAGCTTTAAGCAGAATACTCGAATTTTCTTCTATTAGCTGACTAACGTTGACCACTTGTTTACATGGGTCTTGATTGGTTATTAGTAGAATATCTGAAAGGCAATTTTTAGTGTCTGAAATATGAAACTTCATGCCATTGACTGGTGTATTAATTAGCATCGAAGAACTCTTATCCGTCGTAAATCTCCAGTTTGTTGGGGCATTGTATGGAGACTTCAGCGTAAAACTTGATGCATTAACTGGCATTTTTAGAACATGCGTTTGGTTCATGTCTTTCATAATCGTAAACTTGTCTTTCACACCTCCGTCGTGGCCTATCATTTTTGCATCTAGCCTGTCGCCTTCTACCTCAATCAATAAACTTCCACTAAAGTCGGCTACCACATGGGGTAGTGCCTCATGTGGAAAACTCGCTTGTCCATACAAAACCGCCCCTGCTGAACCAGCCACAGCGTACACTGTTCCTTTAATAGACCCATCGCTTTTTTTAAGGTATGGGCACGAATTTGAGCTTCCATCATAAAACCCAGAAGATGAATTCACTACATGTGTCAGCGGATTAAATGTATTTTCAAGCCCCACATGCCCTTTTATTAACTTACTCCTTTCGTAGTTATGCGAATGCCCAGTCAAAACCAGGTCAACATTAAATCGCTCAATAATGGGAGTTAGTTTTTCTCTTATTGCGGTAAGATCAGGCTCTGTGTCTGAATTATGCGTACCCATGGTATAAGGCGGGTGATGCCAATATACAACTGTCCATTTCTGTGTATTAGCAGCTAAATCTTGTTTTAGCCATACTATTTGAGGACTTATGGTATCAGACATTACGTAGTTATTCGCTGTTTCTCTCCCGTAAGAATCGAGAGCTACAAAATGAACATTGCCAATATCATACGAATAATACTCTTTATGACCAGACGGAACTCCGCCCATTTCGGCATTAGCTACCGGTGAAAAAATATCATAATAAGGCACAAAATGATTAAACTTAGCATCTGCTGAAATATAATAATCATGATTGCCCGGCACAGGATAAATGGCGGTTTGTTTCATGATTGGGTCATTTTGATAGACATTAAAAAACTTTTCCTGATATTCTAAATCTAAACCTGAAGAATAGGCATTATCACCTAGAAGCAGCCACGCATCTACATATTGATTATTGTTATAATTTAAAAACGCGTTTTTAACTTGAAGTTGCTGAGGAGTACCCGTTCCGCAGTCACCAGTAGCCCAAATCCTAATCTTTTGTTCAGAGTTTTTAGCCTGGCTGGTCATAAAAAAATTATTTAAGCCGCCTTCTATTAATGTTGCTCCATTATAAATCGCATAATAGTATTTTGAATTTGCAGCCAAGCCACTTATGCTCGCAGTGTGCATGTATCGAGAGCCGCCAATCACTACTTCGTTTGTCAAAGCGTTTTGAGCTAAACCGTATTTCACTTTAGTTTCGCACCCTACATTTGTTGAATATCGTACTTGTATACTATTTTGAGTTCTGACCTGGAGGTATGGGCCACGCGAAATGGCTTGAGCAAATAATAGCCCCCTAAATACAAGGGTAACCATTATGACTAAATTAAATTTCTTCATTTTGGGGAGGAAAGCTTCTATCTTTCTTAAATTCTTATGGTTAAGGATAATCCTTTTGTATTTAAACGTACAAAAAAATTAATAGAATATTAAAAATACAGAAATTCTTTCTACTTAAAATTAGCGACTGGCTACAAAAAAAAATGAATTCCCGAAAATTCGAGAATTCATTCCAAAATAAAATATAACGTTTGGGGGGAAAATACTTAATTAAAGAAATCTTCGATTTTGCTCATAGGCAAATTCCAAGCATCTGCTACACCTTGGTACACAACTTTACCTGCTATTACATTTAATCCTCTTTTTAAAGCAGCGTTTTCAGCACATGCGTTTTTCCAGCCTTTGTTGGCTAGCTGTAACACGTAGGGCAAGGTTGCGTTTGTAAGAGCTAATGTAGAGGTATATGGAACCGCACCTGGCATATTGGCTACACAGTAGTGAACCACATCGTCAATTATAAAAATTGGATCTTCGTGGGTAGTTGGTTTACAGGTTTCTATACATCCGCCTTGATCCACCGCTACGTCTACAACTACAGTACCGGGTCTCATTAATTTCAACATGTCACGCGTAATCAAATTAGGGGCTTTGGCACCTGGAATCAATACTGCTCCAACAATTAGATCTGCTGTTTTAATGGCATTTTTGATGTTGTATTCGTTTGAAAGAATAGTAACTACGTTAGCGGGCATTATGTCATTTAAGACTCTTAATCTAGGAAGACTTATGTCCATGATTACTACTTTGGCACCTAAACCTGCGGCCATTTTAGCGGCTTGAGTACCTACTATACCACCACCTAACACAAGCACTTTGCCAGGAGGTACTCCGGGCACTCCACCTAACAATACACCTTTTCCTTTGAGTGGTTTTTCTAAATACTTCGCTCCTTCTTGAATCGCCATTCTACCTGCCACTTCTGACATCGGAATAAGCAACGGAAGTGAGCGATCTGCAGATTCTACAGTTTCATAAGCCAAACAAATGGCTTCGCTTTTTAACATTGCGTGAGTTAAAGGCTCCGAAGAAGCAAAGTGAAAATAAGTGAAGACAAGCTGTCCTTTTCTTATTAAACCATACTCCTCAGCGATAGGCTCTTTAACTTTTACTATCATCTCTGCCGATGCGTAAATTTCTTCAATAGTAGGAAGGATTTTTGCACCAGCAGAAACGAATTCGTCGTCAGTAAACCCAGAGTTTTCTCCAGCTCCTTTTTGTATTAAAACAACATGGTTGTTTTTAACTAGCTCAACTACTCCCGCGGGCGTAATTGCCACACGATTCTCGTTGTTTTTTATTTCAATTGGTACTCCGACGATCATTTTTTATTTGTTGATAATTTGTATTGCGACTTTCCGATTAGAATTTTTTATAATTCGCAGCACAAAAATATATATTAAAGAATATTTTTTTATGTTTGCTATAAATAAAAGAAAAAACATATCATATTAATAGATTTACCCCTAATATTTTCTTTTATTAAAGTATTTTAATTCCATTTTACAGTAAATTTTTCTGTTAAGAAATTATCAAGATTTTTAACCTAAGACTAGAGAAAACATGAGTAGCATTGCAAAAATAAAAATAGACGAAATAGACCGTAAAATATTAAGGCTTCTACAAGAAAATAGCCGGTGGACTTATAAAGAAATCGCTCAAAAAATAAACCTCTCGCTTACGCCTGTTCATGACAGAATCAAACGTTTGGAAAATGAAGGAATCATCGAGAAATATGTGGGAATTTTAAACAAAAAAAAATTGGGAATAGACCTTACGGTGTATTCCCAAGTTACGTTATTGAAGCAAACCAAAGAAGTCTCCGGTAAGTTTGACAGTGAAATCAGAAACCTCCCAGAAGTACTGGAGTGCCATTTTGTTTCGGGCAGTTTTGACTACTTGTTAAAAATCGCCGTTTCAGACATGGATGCCTATCATCAGTTTCACCAACTAAAGCTTTCGGCTATAGAGGGAGTTTCTTTGATAAACTCATTTTTTGTGATGTCGGAAGTGAAAAGTACCACCGAAATCAAAATTTAGTTTTTACAGTCCGAACCTAACCAATCAAAGTCTTGGTCGATTGGCTGACCGTCTGGGGCCACCAAAACCTCTATACTTTGAACTAGGCTCGGGTTGTCTTCATATCTCTTTAGGTCTGCCAAAACCAAGTCTCCATAGCCTCCTAAAGTAACCGAGTTTTTCTGAATATAAAGTTTTATACTTTTCAATTCTGCAGCCAGATTGGCTTTTACCTCAACTGCCGTGCCCTCGTTGTAATACAATTGAAGCATTTTTTTAAGGTAAACATCGGCCACAACTCTGTTTATTTGACCTAAATAGTTGTTTCTGGCATTCAGCTCGGTTTTAATAATTTTTTGAGAAAGAACTTGTAGTACCTCTGAAAATGCAGGCAGATTTTTATCGTAAATCTGTTGGGTACTCATACGAGCCGCACGTTCGCTATTCAATATTAAACTAAGTGTAAGCTCGGCACTAACTTCCGCTGGCGAAAGCACATCGAGTGCCATTCCCGTTTTTCTTTTGAAAGTCTCTCTTTGATTCGCTGGGTATCTAAACGGCCGCGGCGGAATCATATCTAACAATTGCTTCGGCAAAGCCAAGTATTCAGGAGTAAGGGTTTTCAATAGTGTAGTCAAAGCTTTTCGTTGCTGCTCACCTGTTACAGGTTCAAAAACCACGGCTTTGTCTCCATTTATTGCATTTGAATAAAATGCCCCTCCGAGGCTTTTAGACGAAGCCTGAATTTGGAATCTTGGGAACATATACATGGGCACCAAAACTTCTTCAAGTGTAGCCAATGGCATACCTGAAGGAAGTTTTTTTAGGTCAAAATTCTTTAAAACCGTTCCTCGCAACTCAATTAGGCGGTCAAGTTCCATAGAAGCATCCGCACCGTTGTCCCACAGGTGGGTTTGAGGATGCACCGAGCCTTCAGGGCGAGCATCTTGATCGGTAAGAAACTGCAAGTTTTTCTTAAACATTGTCTGCACGATCTGCTCCAACTGCATTTTCACATCTGTTCCTTTAGGAAAATCCTGATAGCCCCAAATAATCGAAGATTTATCGTATTCTCCAATACCCATGGCATAAGCCTCCGAAAGGTTCACTTTACCGTTTTCTAAAAACACCAAAGGATGCGGATAATCCATCACTGAAGCACGCCCTTGTATACTCGAAATATAATTATGAGGCAAACCTAATGTATGGCCTATTTCGTGAGCTGCAAGTTGTTTTAATCTATCAAATGCTAGTTTGTTTAATTTCGAATCGTCTGTTTGGCTATAATCACCAGCTAAACCTTGTGCAAGCAAATAGTCTTGTCTCACTCTTAACGAACCCAAAGTAACTTTCCCTTTCAATATTTCTCCAGTACGTGGATCAATTATCGAAGCCCCATAAGACCACCCTCTTGTGCTTCTGTGCACCCACTGCACCAAATTGTACCTTACGTCCATTGGGTCCGCATCTGCTGGCAACATTTTTACCTGAAAGGCGTCTTTGTAGCCCGCCGCTTCAAAAGCTTGATTCCACCACGTGGCTCCTTCAAAAAGTGCCGAGCGGATTGGCTCAGGAATTCCTGGATCAAGATAATAAACAATAGGCTCAACGGCTTCGCTCAAAACTGCATTTGGATCTTTTTTGTGTAAACGGTGCCTAGAAGTAAACTTCTTAACAATCGGCTCATTAATAGGAGACGAATAATCGTAAAATTCTATGCCGCCATAACCTATTCTAGGGTCATATTCGCGGGGTTCGTAGCCAGCCAAGTCGGGCAGCTTAACAAACGAATGATGCTGATGCATGCTCACAAAACCCGAGGTTGGGGTTACCGAACGAAGGTATGCACCCGCTTTTGAACCCGACAGGGTGATTATAGTTTCTAATTCCGAATTTTCAGGAAAAGACTTGCACATTTCAGGAAAAACGGCAGATCTCGAAGCGTCATAACTGTAGGTACCTTGCTTAGTTTGAGCGATGGCTCCTGCGGCATCTACTGCATCACGCAATAAAAAAGGAGTAAAGTCTATGAAAATCCTTCCATCAGTAGCCTTTAAAACATCAAACCCATGATGAATAGATTTGGCAAAAGATTCGTCTACCGCTTTTCGTTCTACTGGGTCGGTAGATATAGCTCTAAAATAATAGTTAGGTTCTACCAACATTATTTTATTTCCATACTTCTCAAATTTAAGAATATGCTCTTCTCCCAGCCTTCCACGGTCTAGGCCGATATCATTAGAACCCACTCCTTGTGCCAAACTTGGGTAATACAAAAACTCCTCTCCAAGGTTTTTGACTTCTAAATACACTTTCCCTTTTGACTCTTGGTAGTAGAAATCAAAAAATCCCGAAAGTTTTTTGGAATCTTTTAGCATGGCATCCACCTCTTGTCCAAAAACCGATTGAACTCCGAGGAAGAAAATAAAAATTAACGTTTTTTTCATAGTTTGATTGATTGATTTATAAATGATAGTTCTTTTCTCCAGCCTCTACCTTTACAGGTATCGAATTTTTTATAGGGGGGATTGGGCAAATATAGTTTTCGTTGTAAGCACAATAGAAATTGTGAGCTTGGTTAAAGTCAATCTCAATCTTATTGCCCGAAACAGCATCTTTACTGATATTTATATATCTACCTCCACCGTAGGTTTCGGTTCCGTTAGTTTGGTCAGTAAAGGGAAGTAAATATGTGGATTCTTCATCAAAAATCAGAAGTTCTACATTTTTACCGTTGAGATTAAACTTGGCTGTCCCTACCAATTTGGTTTCTGCTACTGACTTATCGGTCATTTGCATATTAAATGTCTCTTTGGCTTCGTTTGGTACAAAGTCGGCATCAATGATCCATTTTTCGTTTGGGTCAAAAAAAGTAAAGCCTGTGGTAGAATTTTCTTTGATTGGGCTTTCCTCCATATTTACCAAGTCTGATTTGTATTTCTCTATTTTCGCCAAAGCTTTTTCTTCATAGGTCTGTTTATCTCTCAAAGAATAAAACAAAATAAAGACGACTGCTAAAGCTATAAAACCTATAAAAAACTTATTTTTGAACATAATGATATAAATGTTATATTTTTGCGAAGTTAAAAAATAAAACCAAAAAACGTAGTATGCCTGCAAGCAAGCTGGCATAAAGTAAATAAAACAAAAATGTTTACCGGAATAATAGAAAATACGGCGATTTTAGAAGAAAAAAATATAAGCCAAACTAACGTAAGTTTCATTTTTAAATCTCCAATCACAAGCGAACTCAAAGTAGATCAGAGTGTAAGTCACAATGGCGTTTGCCTTACTATCGAAAAAATTTGGGCAGAAAAAGGCACCTACCAAGTTACCGCCATAGAAGAAACACTAAAAAAAACTAGCCTAGGAACACTGAAAGTTGGGGATAAAGTAAACCAAGAAAGATGCCTAAAAGCTGACGGCAGATTTGACGGGCACATTGTACAAGGCCACGTGGACCAAACAGGCACTTGTAAAGCAATAGAGGACCAAGACGGCAGCTGGTTAATTACGATAGCCTACGACCCAGCAAAAGAAAACCTGACCGTAGAGAAAGGCTCGATATGTTTAAACGGCATAAGTTTAACAGTAGTAAACTCAAAAGACGCAGAGTTTTCGGTGGCCATTATACCTTATACGTGGGAGTTTACGAACCTCCACAGTCTTAAAGTGGGCGATTCGGTTAACCTCGAATTTGATATTTTAGGAAAATATATTAAAAAAATATTGGGCCGAACATTGCCCGCTTAAATTTTAAGAGAGCTATATTAAAAATGTTCATTTGCATTTTAATACAAAAACAAATTACTTTGTCGTTACATAAATTATCTAAACATAAAGAATGTCCAAATTTAGCACCAATTCGAAATCTGATGTTTTAGTCCATCTGGGCATTATTGTTTCCATTATTCTCGTATTTTTCTTTGCGTTTTTCTTTGTGTACCTCCCCTGGACTACCAACCACGGCGAGTCACTAAAAGTACCTAACCTCAAGGGCTTAACTTACGAAGAAGCAGAGAATATTTTAGACGAAAATGACCTTGATTACGAAATCAGTGATAGCATATTTGTACCGGGGGCAGTTCCTTTGAGTATTATTGCAAACTACCCAAAATCAGGCTCTAACGTAAAGTCTGGTAGAAAAATATACCTTACCGTAGCCTCTATTTCAGCTCCAATAGTTAAGATGCCCAACATAATTGGCCGTTCTACCTCAAGTGCTAAAAACCAACTACTTAGTTCAGGCCTAATAGCCGCTGGAGAAGAACTTATACCGGCATTAGAAGAAAACACAGTATTGAAAATTAAAATTGGAGAAAGAGAAATTCAGCCGGGTGATGATATCCCAAAAGGATCAAAAATAACCTTAGTAGTAGGAGACGGATATGGAAACCAAAAAATAGATGTACCAAATGTGGTGGGCATGACCTACGACGAGGCTGATATTTTACTTTCGGGATTAGGCCTAAGCGTTGGCACAATTGTTTACGAGGCTTCTGATAAAGCTCCGGGAACAGTTTTAAGACAAAGACCAGCCTCTGGCGATGAAGAAAAAATTAAAATAGGCTCAACTGTAAACCTATGGGTAACCTCAGGCGAAGGCAGTGGCGATGATAATCTGTAATAATAAAAATTAATAATATGGAAGAGAATTTTGATATAACCGTACAGGAGTTAAAAGCTTTGATAGAAAAAGGAGAGCCGTTTAATTTGATTGATGTAAGAAATCCAGATGAGTTTGAAGAGGATAACCTAAACGGTACTTTGATACCCTTGGGCGACTTACCTGATAGCCTTGATGAATTAGAGCCGCTAAAAGGACAAGACATTTATGTACACTGTAGAAGTGGTGCAAGAAGCGATAGAGCCAAACAGTATTTACTCGCAAATGGATTTGATAAGGTCCACAATGTGTTAGGTGGAATAATGGCTTACCGAAATATGTAATTGAAATTTAAAAATGAGACTTCGGTCTCATTTTTTGTTTTTGGAGTCTATCACAATTGTAACTGGGCCGTCGTTGCACAGCGATACCTTCATATCAGCTCCAAAAGTACCAGTAGCTATTTCTTTCCCCAATAATCCGGAAAGTGTGTCAATCATTTTTTCATAAAGCGGCACGGCAATGTCAGGTTTGGCAGATTCTAAAAACGAAGGTCTGTTTCCTTTTTTGGTAGAAGCTAAAAGTGTAAACTGAGAAATAAGCAAAAGCTCTCCCTCTACATCTTTAATATCAAGATTCATTTTTTGTTCTGAATCAGAAAAAACTCGCAAACCCACGATTTTCTTAGAAAGCCATTCTAAATCTTCCAAAGTGTCGTCAGCGGCGATTCCCAAAAGTACTAAAAAGCCTAAACCAATTTCTCCTTTTATGTTTCCTTCAATTTTTACTTGAGCCTCAGATACTCGCTGAATAACCGCAATCATAAATTTTTTTCTTAAATAGGAAGTAACAAATATGCAATACCAAAATAAGCTCCGATGCCGATGAGGTCATTGGCAGTGGTAATAAATGGCCCGGAAGCCATTGCTGGATTTACACCAAACTTATCTAACAAAATGGGAGTAATAGTACCCATGAAAGACGCTAAAATAACCACGGAAAATAAAGACAGACAAACTACATAAAACAACTCGGGCTTGCCAATGGCATACACATAAATACCAGTTAAAATCCCCACCACTAAGCCATTAATAAGGGCCACTCTAATAACCTTGGATAGTCTTTTGCCCAAACTTAAACTTATTTGCGACTTCTCGGCGAGCGATTGCACAATCAGCGATGAGGTTTGAATTCCCACGTTGCCACCTGTAGAAGCCATTAAAGGAATAAAAATAGCCAAGCCGGCTACTTTAGCCATGGTGCCTTCGAACCAACCAATGACCGAGGCAGCCATTAAACTTCCGATAACGCCCACCACCAACCACGGAATCCTGGCTTTAGCAAGTAGCCAAACCGAATCGTCTTCGTCTACTTCACCGGTGATACCCGTCATCACTTGGATGTCTTCTTCTGCTTTTTCTTTTACAAAGTCTAAAACGTCATCAATTGTAATTAAACCTAAAAGTCTGCCCAGTGCGTTTACCACAGGTATGGCCTCAAGGTCATATCGCTGCATAATTTCGGCCACTTCATCGCCACTTTTGGTGGTGTCCACAAATACGATGTCGTCTTCAAAAATATTTTCGATTTTGGTATTTTTCCTCGTCAACAAAATCTGTTTTAGCGAAACTATACCGCGGAGTTTTTGGTCGTCGTCTACTACATAAACGGCGTATACTTTATCTACCGATTCTGCTTGGGCCCTTATTTCCTCCACGCAGTCGCTTACCGTATCCGAAATATTTACTTTGATAAGCTCTTTCTGCATCAATCCACCCGCCACATCTTCGGGATAGTGCATTAAGTCAATAATGAATCGGGCTTGCTCGCGGTCTTCTAGTAAAGCTATCACCTGCTCTCTGACTTCTATGCTTTGCTCGTTAAGCAAATCCACGGCATCATCAGAGTCAAATAAGTTTACGTATTTTGAAATCTCCTCTACAGTAAACTGTTCTTTAATGAACTTTTTACGATCGTCAGAGTCGATATTTGAAAGTACTTCAGCGGCTTTCTCAGTGTCAAGAAGGCGAATAAGAGAGTGTGCCTCAGGCCCTTCTAATTGATAGAGAATAGTAGCAATATCTGCTGGAAATAGATCTTCTAGTTGTGTATTTAAAAAATCTATGTTTTGACTTGAGACAGCCTCTTCTATTTCACTTAGGTATTCTTTGGTGAGTTCAAATGTAGCCATTTCAAAAGGGGTTTGTAATTCAAAAAACAAATTTCATGAAAATATGCCCAATCTAAAACACTTACCAAGGAAAATATCAAAAAAACAAATCCTCAGAGCTATTTCACCACAAAATCATAACTCTTTTCATAAACCGAAATAAACTTAGGGTAGGTTTTATCGAGTTTATTGTAGGCGGCAGTTTCATCGGTCATTCTATGTTTTGTAACCTCCACTTTTAGTTTGTAGGTACCTTTTTCAGTTACTTTAGAATTAAACTCATAAAGTCGCTCTTCGCCTGGATCCATGTTGTTGTCGCTTATTTTTTTCGCCACCGGATACCATTGCCACTCCTCACCTATTCTATATTGTTTTTTGACAACCACCTCATTTTTACTATTAAGCAATTGATAGTTTACTAACACAAACCGCTCAGGATCACCCGAAGGAACCCTATGGCCAGCAAACTCATTTTTTATTCGTAATGTATAATTGATAGGCTTATCTAAAGTAGTGTTCAAGGCTACTTTTTCAGGATAAAAACCATATCCGTTTAGCATCGGAGCCGTAAGTGTGTCATGCTTTGGTATACCCGAACCCGCAAATGTATGGTAATGGCTTTTCCTTTTTGGATACCCCATCACTATTTCTCGTTCTACTTCAGGCATGTGGCATGAAATACAATTTTTCTTTCCATAAAAAGGCCCTCTCTTCCACTCATCGCCGGTTTCAAAGGTACACGCCAATGTTGGCGTAATAACAGCAGTAGCATTGTGACAGGAGATACACAATTTTTCATCCAACATAGCGGGAGCTTTTTTTACAGGATGCGGAGCCAAACTGGTTCCAGTGGGCCCCACTATATGGCCATCTCGCACATGGCAACTCGAACAGGTAATTCCTTCCTGCTGCAGGGTTCTGTCAAATGCTTCATTTTTAACTTTTACCGGTTTATATATATCGCCACCTACTAAGCCTGTCACAATATATTCTTGCTGATTTTGTAAGGGAATATGGCAGTTGATACACATAAACGGACTCGATTCTTTCTTTAGTTCCGCCTGAAACTGCATATCTGTCCACGCGTTTGCATGGGTACTTTGCTTCCATTCATTGTAATGGTTTACGTGGCAAGTTCCGCAGTTTTTTGCACTTAGGTCAACCAAACCCGCAGGAGTCTTTTGGTTTGGAATAGCAATCTCCCAACTTTTAGTCAGTGGCATTACCTTTTCTTCTTTAAAAAAGATCATATAGCTACCAGCAGCCAAAAATATAAGGATGGAAATCAGAAGAATCAGGTTTTTATTTTTCAAAATCTTTACATTCATTTTTTCAAAAATAGTACAATAATAACCATCATACCGTAACAAAAGTTACAACACCATTACCCTCTTGGGTAAATCACTAATTCGGTGTCAATCATTTTAAAATGCGGCTTCATTGGCTCTTCGGAGTCAATTCTTTTTAAAAGCATCTCTAATGCCGAAAGGCCCAGTCTTTCCGGAAACTGCTCTACAGACACAATCGGGGGATTTTCAAGGTGCGAAATAAAAGGCAAATTCCCATAACTGGCAATTAGCATGTCTTTATTGGGTTCTAAGCCCAAGTTTTTCATAGCTTTCATGAGGTAAAGAGCTATGTAATCATTAAACGTAAAAACTGCTTCGGGCAAACATTTAGCCGAAACGAACTCTTTAACCACCTCCAAAACAGACTCTGGCGTAAGGGCAACACTCTTTATTAGCGAAGGCGAACTTTCCATTCTAAATTTTTCAACCCCCATCAAATAACCGTTTAGTCTATCTCCAGAAGTATCTAAATTGGCAGGGCCATTTATCAATGCGACCTTATTTATTCCTTTATTTTTCAGGAACTCCATTACTTTCAGAGCTCCGCCTTCGGTATTACTTTTTACCGAAAAAGAAGAAATGCCGCGTGGTGTTCTATCAAAAAACACAATCGGAATACCAAACTCTTCTACCTCTAAAAACTTGTCGTACCTTTTTGTATTTGAAGCCAAAGAGCAAAGGATACCATCTACCCGCATTTTTTTAAAATAATCCAAAGCTCTAATTTGACAGTCTTCATTTTCTTGGCTTTGAAAAATATGAAGGTGATACCCTAATGGTCTCAGCTCATTTTCTAATACATCTATTATTTTGACAAAAAACTCTTCTTTAAGGGCAGGCACTATTATTCCAATCTCATAGGTCTGTTTGCCTTGCAAATAAACATTGCCCGGGTTAGGCACATAGTGTAATTCTTTGGCTAACTCGTTTACTTTTTCTCTGGTTTTTAGACCAATTCGCGTATTGCCATGTAGAGCTCTAGAAACTGTAGACATCGAAATTTGTAGTTTATCCGCTATAGTTTTTATGCTTACGTTGTTTTTCATTTTAGTTTTTTAATTAAGGTTGATTTTTAGAAAAAGTTGCTTTTACACCTACAAATCTACTTTCAAATTGACACAAATCAATTATTAATTGAGATTGAGATTTTATTAATGAATCTAAAGAAAAAAAAGGCAATTCTATCAAAGTTGTGCAAATATTTGCATTTTCATCATAAAACGCATTTCAATGCCCTAAACGCACTTTTTAGTTAAATTATATTTTTTATTAAAATTATCTCATTTTCTTTTGACCCTTAATTTTTATTAAAAAGCTTAACTTTGAAATAATCCTTAATCTTTTACTCGCATTTAAACAGCCCACTGATAGTCTTCTTCTATTTAAATTAACCTTTGTAAAAAATCAAAGGGCAATTAAAAGTGGTAAAAAATTAGGACCATAAACCTATTTTCAATCTTAAATTATATCATTTTATGATGATTAAACATTTACTCTTTAAAAAGAGGGAATGCTCCTTGCCGTGGATAAACACTTCCGGCAAAAGTGGGACTTTCCTCATGTTCAGCCTACTTTTTACTATATTCTTTACAGCTTCGGCTATGGCCAAAGAAATTAAAGGTAAAGTAACCGACGAAACAGGTGGTGGCCTTCCAGGGGTAACTATCACCGAAAAAGGCACGTTCAATGGTGCTATCACTGACATTGACGGAAAATTTACCATTAATGTAAAAAATGACAACGCTACTTTGGTGTTTTCATTTGTGGGGTATACTTCTCAAGAGGTAATAGTTGGAAACCAATCAATGCTTAACATTTCGATGGCTCCTGACGCAAGTAACCTTGAAGAAGTGGTAGTGGTAGCCTATGGTACTCAGAAAAAAGTTACAGTTACCGGTGCTGTGGTTGCGGTACAAGGTGAGAAACTAATCAAATCTCCTTCGGTTGACTTAACTAACTCACTTTCTGGCCGTTTACCCGGACTAGTGGTAGTTCAGCAATCTGGTGAGCCAGGTGCCGATGGTGCTACTATTTCAATTAGAGGTACAAACACCCTTGGTAACAGTTCTCCGCTTATCGTGATTGACGGAATTCCGGACAGAGACGGTGGTATCGGTAGACTAAACCCAAGAGATATTGAGTCTATTTCGGTATTGAAAGATGCTTCTGCTGCCATTTATGGAGCAAGAGCGGCAAACGGTGCCATTATAGTAACTACCAAAAGAGGAAAGTCAGGAAAGCCAACCCTTACCTATGACTTTAACCAAGGGTTTTCACAGCCGGGAGTTATTCCTAATATGGCCAATTCTTTTGAGTATGCTTCTATTATGAACGAATTGCCTATCTACAAAACTATCCCTTCAAACGAATGGGGAAATGCATGGAATAGCATAAAAACTACCGGAAGCTATAAATCTCCAACTGCGGGTATAAGTGCCCTAAATGCAAATTATAGTCCAGATGCAGTTCAAAAATACCAAAATGGCTCTGACCCTTGGGGATACCCCGATACCGATTGGTTTGGCGATGCATTTAAAAATTGGGCACCGCAGTCGAGACATAACATTCAGCTTTCTGGAGGTTCTGAGAATATCAAATATATGTCATCTCTTGGTTATGTAAACCAAGATGCCATTTACAACAACTCAGCCACTCGCTATCAACAATATAACTTCAGAACCAACGTAGATGCCAAAATAAACAAGTATGTAAATACAAGTTTGGGTATAATGGTTAGAAGAGAAAAAAGAAGATACCCAACAGAAAGTGCAGGAAGTATTTTCAGAATGTTGATGAGAGGAAGACCGACAGAGCCTGAAGTATGGCCAAACGGTTTGCCAGGTCCAGATATCGAGAATGGTCAAAACCCGTATGTAATTACTACAAATGCTACAGGTTACCAAGACGAGCCTACAGATTACACTCAGGCCAATGGATCGGTAAATATTACGAATCCGTGGATAAGCGGCTTAAAGTTAACCCTGAATGCCTCTATCGACAAAAACAGTAAAACAACCAAAACTTGGCAGACACCTTGGAGCCTTTATTATTGGGACAAAACCAGCTACGAAGCTGATGGCAAAACGCCGTTGTTAGTAGGTGCCGTAAGATCTAATTTTAAAGACCCGAGACTTTATCAAGGTTACAGTTCAGTATTAAATACTAACTTGACGGGTTTGTTGACCTATGACAAAAAGATTGGTGCAGATCACAACTTGAGTTTATTGGCGGGTATTACCAAAGAAAACTTCGAAGGTGAAAACTTCAATGCTTTTAGAAGAAACTATATATCTGCTGCTGTAGATCAGTTATTTGCGGGAGGTTCGCTTCAACAAAACACGGGTGGTAGTGCATACCAAAGAGCAAGACTTGGATACTACGGAAGAGCCCAGTATAACTACAAAGAGAAATACCTAGCTGAGTTTATTTGGAGATACGACGGTTCATATATTTTCCCTGAAAGCTCACGTTTTGGTTTCTTCCCTGGTCTATTGTTAGGATGGAATATCTCAAACGAAGATTTCTTCAAAAACGAAGTGGTGGATTATATGAAAATCAGAGCTTCTTATGGCCAAATGGGTAATGACCAAGTTTATTACAACAATGCACTTCAGGAGTATGCTTATCTTTCTACTTATGGCTTTGGTGCATATCCAATTAATAACCAAGTGGTTACTACTCTAAGGGAAACTGTCTTAGCTAACCCAAGCTTTACTTGGGAGCGAGCAAACAACTATAACATAGGTACAGATTTAACTATGTTAAATGGTATGTTTGACATGACGTTAGAGTATTTCTTTAACCGTAGATCACAAATCTTAATTCAAAAAACTGGCTCTACTCCTGCATCGTCCGGAATTAACTCATTATTGCCACCTGTAAATGCTGGAAAAGTAGACAACCGCGGATTTGAATTTAACATCGGTTATAACAACAAAGCATCTAAGGCACTTCAGTTTAGAGCTGCAGTTAATGGTGGATATGCTAAAAACAAAGTGGTGTATATGGACGAAATTCCGGGAGCACCAAGCTACCAACTTCAAGAAGGAAAGCCGATAAATGCATATTTGGTATACAAATCTGACGGGGTATTTAAAGACCAAGCAGAGATTGATGCAAATACATTAAACTATTCAGAAGTAACAGGGAAGTTATTGCCTGGAGATATGAAGTTTGAAGATGTAAACAACGATGGAAAAATCAATGCGGATGATAGAATTAGACTTGATCAAAACATCACGCCTACGTTTAACTTCGGTTCTACTTTTGACTTCAGATACAAAGGATTTGACCTAAACATACTATTGCAAGGAGCTGCAGGTGCTGCACTTAGAATCCAAACGGAATCAGGTGATATCGGTAACTTCTTAAAGTATAGCTATGACAACAGATGGTCAATAGATAACCCAAGTTCGGAGCATCCAAGATTAGCTAGTAGAGGTGACACATACTATACTGGAGGAAACTTCGGAAATAATACGTACTATTTATTTAGCAAAGATTATATCCGTCTTAAGAACCTTGAGTTAGGTTATAACCTTCCGCAAAATATTCTTGACAAGGCTAAAGTTTCAGGCTTACGTGTGTATGTAAACGGACTCAATCTAATTACGGTTGCCAAAAGCAAAATCTTTGATCCAGAGGCTACTGCACAAGGAGGAGTTTACTACCCTCAATCGCGTGTAATTAACACCGGCTTAAGTTTAACTTTCTAAAAAATTGACAGTATGAAAAAAATAAAATTAAAACTTGGCCTACTCAGTGCACTTCTTGTGTTGGCCATCTCCTGTGATAAGGAGTTTCTAAACACCCAGCCTCTCGACAAGATATCGAGCGAGGCAACTTGGGGTGACGGACCGCTTTCAGAAGCATTTGTATTTAATGTGTATTCGTTTTTAGGATACGGAGGATTTGAAGAGCAAGCCCTAGCTGCCTATACCGACGAAGCGATGTTTACTCACTCGGGTAGAAATATCAATACTTTTACCGAGGGGGCAGAAAGCCCATCAAACCTTGCATGGAAAAGCCCTACCTACGAATGGGGAAATATGTACTTGGCTATTCGCCAGGCAAACATTGCCCTTGACAGACTACCGAAAGCTACGTTTAACAATGCTACTTTGAAAGATAGACTAACGGGTGAATCTCACTTTTTGAGAGCCTACTACTATCAGCAGTTGCTAAGATTCTACGGTGGCGTTCCACTAATCGATAAGCCTTATGGCTTAGATGACGACTACTCGGCACCTAGAAATACCTACGAAGAAGTAGTGAACTTTATAGTAGCTGATTTAGATAAAGCGATAAAACTCTTAGAAGGAAAACCGGAAACTCCAGGTAGAGCATCAAAAATTAGTGCGATGGCCCTAAAGGCTCGTGTGCTAACGTATGCAGCCAGTGATTTACACGATGCCACTAAAGTAAAAGCAAACTCTACAAGCTTGGGTGGTTTTGCAAACTTAAACTTAATAGCTTATGCTTCTGGTGATCAAAAAACTAGATGGCAAGCGGCTAAAGCAGCATCAAAAGCTGTTTTGGATGCAACTTCGGGTTATAAATTAAACCTAACCGCTCCGGTTTCGGCTGAGGAGGGTAAAATGAACTACATGTCAATAGCCCTTGGTGGTCAAAGTGCCGTGGGTGATGCGTCTGCTACTTCGGAGCTGATTTTCCAAAGAACACATACACCTTTGTATACCGAGGAGGATAACTGGCCACTGGGCGGAATTCACTACGGTATCAACAATGGACCAAACGGATACCACAACTGGGCAGGTAATACACCAATCCAAAACCTTGTGGATGACTACGAAATGATGGACGGAAGCAAGTTTGACTGGACAAAACCAGAGCACAAAGCAGCACCTTACACAAACAGAGACCCGAGATTCTATGCTACTATACTTTACGATGGAGCACCATGGAAACCGAGACCTTCTGATGTAGCAGCTTTAGATCCTGCAAACCAAATTCAGACGGGATACTATGACGACGGTGCCGGTGGAACTATAAACGGTATCGACACACGTGAGTCAGCAGTAGAAAACTGGAACGGTAGCCGTACGCACTATTACACGCGTAAGTTTATTGACCCAAACCCAGCTTTGGCAGACAACCAGTCTAGTGCTCAAACTATCCCTTGGCCGTTTATCAGATACACTGAGGCTGTGTTAAATTATGCCGAAGCATGTATTGAACTTGGTGAAGACGCTGAAGCAAAAGCATGGTTAAACAAAATCAGATTTAGAGCAGGTATGCCAGCCATAACCGAAACTGGAGCTGCACTAAAAACTAGATACAGAAATGAGCGTAGAATAGAATTGGTTTATGAAGAGCACAGATACCATGACGCTCGCAGATGGATGATAGCTCCCACCACAGTAGGAAGAGGCATAAAAGCCTTAAATATAGTGGCCAAACTTAAACCAGGAGCTACTCCAAGAAAGCCATACAGATATGACCCTACCGTGTACACATATACGTATACAGTAGTAGACAACACTGAAAACGAAACACGAAAGTGGAACGACAAGATGTATTTTAGGCCGTTTAGTAGAAATGAGATCAGCAGAAATGCCAAACTTATTCAAAACCCGGCTTACCAATAACAATCGTACATTTTTTAAGCAAAAATCTATCCTCACCTTGGGGATAGATTTTTTTATTTTTAGATTTGATTAAAATAAACTCAACCTTGAATAAATACCTTATAACCTTTCTGACTCTATCGATTTTCGGATGCTCAAAATCAGATTCTACTAGCTCTGAAAACCTTGGTTCTCCTATTTTCGAGATTTTAAAACCAGAAGAAACCAACGTTAATTTCCAGAATACGCTAGAAGAAGGCCCAAATACGAATATTCTGATGTATGAATATTTTTATAACGGCGGTGGCGTAGCCACAGGAGATTTTAATGCCGATGGACTAGTGGATATATATTTCACCTCCAACATGGGTGAAAACAAACTTTATAAAAACCTCGGCAACCTCAAATTTGAAGATATTACCACTCAAAGCAAAACCGCTGGACGCCCCGGACCTTGGAAAACAGGTGTAAATGTGGTAGACATAAACGCAGATGGCAAACTAGATTTTTATCTGTGTTATTCGGGAGCACTGCCTGCCGAAAAACGCAAAAACGAATTATATGTAAACCAGGGAAATGATGCTGCTGGCAATCCAATATTTGAAGAGCAAGCCGCTACTTTTGGCCTTGACCACAACGGATATTCGAACCAAGCCTATTTCTTTGATTATGACAAAGACGGCGACTTAGACATGTTGCTACTCAACCACAACCCAAAAAACTTACCGTTACTAAACGAAACAGCTACTGCGGCACTTTTTGCCACTGACAACCCTGAAATGGGCTTACGCTTACTTTCACAAAACAACGGAAAATTTACAGACATCACCCAAAAAGCGGGCATAAATGGCTCCGAACTAAGCTATGGTTTAGGAATAGGAATATCCGATATTAACGAAGACGGCTGGCCAGACTTTTACGTTTCGAATGACTATGCTGTGCCTGATTACTTATATATCAACCAGAAAAATGGTGCTTTCCAAAACAAAATAAGCAGCATGATTGGCCACACGAGCCAGTTTTCTATGGGAAATGATATCGCCGATATCAATAACGACGGCAGCTCAGATATTTTCACCTTAGATATGCTTCCGGAAGATAACAAAAGACAAAAACTACTTATCGCTCCCGATAATTTTGCGAAGTTTGAACAGAATGTTCGCTCTGGTTTTTACTATCAATACATGCGAAACATGCTGCACCTTTCGAACCAAAACGGTACTTTTTCGGAGATTGGGCAGATAGCCGGGGTTTCGAATACTGACTGGAGCTGGTCTGCACTTTTGGCCGATTATGACAACGACGGTTGGAAGGACCTCTTTATCAGCAACGGATATTTGAGAGACTACACCAACATGGATTTTATAAAATACATGGAAAACTATGTTCAGCAAAAAGGTCGGCTGCAAAGAGAGGATGTTTTGGAAATAATCAAACAAATGCCAGCGTCTAATGTGAGTAATTACATTTTCAAAAATACGGCAAACACCAGTTTTACGGATGCAAGCAAAGCCTGGGGAATACAAACACCATCAAATTCAAACGGTGCCGCTTATGCAGACTTAGACAATGACGGTGACCTGGATCTAATAGCTAACAACATCAATCAGCCCGCTTTTATTTATAAAAATACTTCAGAAAAAAAATCAGGTTTTCTGGGAATAGACCTTAAAGGAGCAGAAAAAAACACCCAAGGACTTGGTGCAAAAGTGATTGCCTACACCAAGTCAGGAACTCAAATCCTAGAAAAATATACGGCCCGTGGGTATCTGTCGGCGGTGTCTGGTATGTTACATTTCGGATTGGGTGAAAATACCAAAATAGATTCAATCACGGTGATTTGGAATTCGGGCAAAAGTCAGAGCATACCCAATCCTCCGATTAACAAAAAAATGGTTTTAGAAGAAAAAAACGCGAACACCATTTACAGATTTGAAACACCAAAAGCAAAACTAGTCTTTGCTGAAGTAAAATCACCTATAAACTATATTGACCCCAAGTCAAACTTCAATGACTTTGAAAGACAATTATTGTTGGTAAACCAGCTTTCTTATAGCGGCCCTTGCATAAGCAAAGCCGATATGGACAAAGACGGCCTCGAAGATATACTCATTGGTGGAAATAAAGGACAAAGCACCAAAATATTCTATCAAAAAACTGGAGGAAGTTTTACAGAGAAAAGCCCTGCGGTATTTGCACAAGACACCGCATTTGTAGACAGCGACATTTGCATTTTTGACGTAAATAATGACGGCCTAAGCGATATTTACATAAGCTCTGGCGGTTACCACAACCTATCCAAAACTGACGCTTTGCTAAACGATAGGCTTTATATAAATTTAGGAAAAGGAGAATTCAAAAAAGTAGCAACTCCTGCCCTTTCGGGTTCAAAATCATGTGTGCGTGCAGCGGATATAAATTCTGACGGATTCGTAGATTTATTTGTAGGAGGCAATTTCCTTCCAGGCGAATACCCGCTTTCGGGAGGAAGCCATATTTTGATAAATAATAAAAAAGGTGGCTTTGAAGATAAAACGGCGAGCATTTGCCCCGAACTTAAAACATTGAGTTTGGTAAAAGATGCCCTTTGGGTAGACCTAAACAACGATAAAAAACCAGAACTAGTACTTGCAGGCGAGTACCTTCCTATTCAGGTTTTTGAAATAAAAAACAATACGTTAGAAAACGTAAGCGACTCATATTTAGATACAAAACTAAAAGGATGGGTGAATAAAATAGCGAGTGCAGACCTCAACAAAGACGGCAAACCAGATTTGATTATTGGCAACTTGGGGCTAAACCATCAACTCAACGCCAGCCCAAATAAACCAGTGGAATTAATTGCCAAAGACTTTGATAGCAATGGCTCCATAGATGGCATCGTGAGTTATTTTATTCAAGGTAAAAAAATACCGTTTATCACCCGCGATGAGCTCCAAAATCAGCTTAGCTATCAGAAATCAAAGTATACCAATTACGAATCGTATGCAGACAAAGGCATGGAAGAACTATTTTCATCAGGAGAAACCGAAGGTGCCCTAAAATTTGAGGCAAATGAAATGGCGAGCGGCGTTTTTTTAAGTCAAAAAGACGGGAAATACAAATTTATGTCCCTGCCAAAAGAGGCTCAGTATTCCCCAATTTCGGCCATTGCTGTGCTTGATTTTAACAAAGACGGAAACCAAGACTTGCTTCTTTGTGGAAACAATGCCTACGCCAAAATCAGAATCGGAAAATTTGATGCGAACTTCGGAATGCTGTTTAAAGGAAACGGTGCCGGAAACTTTGAGTATGTTTCTCAAAAACAATCTGGATTTAATATTTGGGGAGATATAAAAAATATTGTTTCTATAAACGAAACCCTGTATTTTGGTATAAACCAAGTACCAATAAAAGCATATAAACTTAACCCATAATATATGGCAGAAAAAAAGTAAAAACTCAACCTAAACTACCCCCTCTATAAACATAAAACTAAACTATAATGAAAGCAGTATTAAGAATATTCTTACTGTTTACTGGCCTTGCCTGTATACTAAACTGTAAACCGAAAGAACACATAAGCCAAAATGAATTGGCTACCAAATGGGCCGAAATGGCCATTTATATCACAAAAAACACGCCCGCAAACTCACCCACGTATGCGTCGCGTTGCTTTGGATATATCGGACTCACTATGTACGAGTCGGTGGTGTTTTCTTCTTCAGAATTTCAGAGTATAGCAAACCAACTAAACGGATTAAAACTAAATACAACGCAAGAATCACCAAGCGACTTGGTGACAGAACTTGCATTTAATGCCGCTACGGCCCGTATTTTAAAAAACATTTACAATCAAACTTCCGACCAAAATAAACTTAAAATAGATTCTCTTGAGCAGCATTTTGAGCATTATTTCAAGGAAAATCAAGCAGAAACTAAAGTTAAAAAATCAGTAGCTTATGGAGTATCTATAGCCAATCAGATTTTTGAATGGTCAAAAACTGACGGCGGACATAGGGGCTATTTGAAAAACTTCGACAAAAAACTTGAGTTCGAGCAAAAGCCCGGCGGATGGCAACCTCCGCTATACGCACAGTCGTTTAGTCACTTTCCACTTCATCCCTATTGGGGCCAAAACCGAACTTTTGTTTCGACAAACAGTCAACTAGAAAAGCCCAAATTTATCCCCTACAGTACTGACAAAAACTCCGACTATTACAAACAGTTTTTGGCAGTTTATGAAAAAGAAAGAAGCCTGACTCAAGCCGAAAAAGAAGCGGCCATTTGGTGGGGAGACGACCCCGACGAAACCCCTACTCCGCCCGGCCATAGTTTTTATTTGGCTACCTATGTCCTCAAGAAAACAAACGCAGACTTGGTGCATAGTGCCCAAACCTACGCCATGTTAGGCATGAGTCTCGCAGATGCATTTCGAAACTGCTGGAAGTGGAAATATGAGTTTTTTACCGAAAGACCAAACACCTATATACCAGCGAATATCGATTCTACTTGGACCTCATTTTGGCCTGACCCGCCTTTTCCTGCTTTCCCTTCGGGGCATGCCATACAGGCAAAAGCATGTGCTACGGTTTTGTCGGGTATTTTTGGAGAAAAATTTGAAATTACTGACAGTCTACATGTAGGCAGACGACGCGACCAAGTGCGAGACGTGGACTTTAAAGTTAGAACCTTTCAAAGCTTCCATCAGATCTCGAAAGAAACTGCCGATTCACGGTTTTATGGTGGCATTCATACGCCACAAGATAATTTGGCTGGACAAATAAAAGGAAAAGAAATAGCAGAAAACATCGCTAAACTAAAATGGAAAAGATGAAAAACAACATAAAAAACCTCTTTTTAATTGCTTTAGTTTTTCTTTCAAAAGTTACTTTTTCACAGGCTCCAAAACCTTTCGTAGATGTAACCAAACAAGCGGGCATCAACCACGTTTTTGAGGTTTACGAAGGTATGTTTGGCGGTGGAGCATGTGTGATAGACATCAATAACGACGGGTGGGAAGACGTTTACCTCACCAGCGGACTTAGAAATGATCAGCTTTTGCTCAACAACAAAAATGGCACTTTTACGAATATATTTGAGAAGTCGGGTTTGCACAAAACCCAAAATTTTATAACCCAAGGTGTAGTGTCGGCCGATGTTAACAAAGATGGATTTCGAGACCTTTTTATCACGACTATAACCACCAAAAACGTAAAACAGACCATTCCAAGGGCCGAGAACCTTTTGTTTCTCAATAATGGAAACGGCACTTTTAGAGATGTAACCAAGGCTTTCGGCCTTGAAAACCTCAATTCATTTAGCACAGCGGCTAGCTTTGGCGATGTAAACGCGGATGGCTATCCTGACTTGTATATTGGCAACTATTTTAACGAATACGAAGGAAAACTGAGTCTGATAAATGACGCAACCGTGGTGGGTGCCAACCAAATATCAAAAGGGTATTTACTGATAAACAAAGCGGGTAAAAAATTTGAAAATCAATATGAAGAATACGGCCTTAGTCACAAAGGCTTTGGCTTTGGTGGGGTATTTTCTGATTTTGATAACGACGGCGACCAAGACCTCATCATCAACCACGATTTTGGCTATAAGCGAACCCCTAACCTTTTGCTTGAGAACTTATATCCCAAAAAGGAATTTGTGGACAGGGCCAAAGAGCTCAATATGGATTTGGAGATAAACTCCATGGGAACTGCTCTGGGCGATTACAACGGCGACGGCCTGATGGACTACTACTTCACCAACATCCGGTTTAACAACCTCATGTTAAACCAGGGCCAAGGCAAGCCATTTAAAAATGAGACCAAGGCCGCTAATATGACGTTTATCGCCATCAGCTGGGGAGCCAATTTTGCGGACTTTGACCACGATGGTGACCTTGATTTATTTGTATCGAATGGCGACTTAAATCCAAACTGCGTACCTATATCAAACTTCTATTTCGAAAACCAAAACGGAAAGTCATTTATAGAAAAAGCAAGAGACCTTGGCCTAAACGATTATGGAATTGGCCGTGGTTCTGTAGTGTTTGATTATGACCACGACGGCGACTTAGACATACTCTTTATCAATCAAATACCCGTTTTAGATTTCCCGACAGAGTCGTTTACCCGTTTGATTAGGAATGACGCCCCACATGGCAATTGGCTTAAAATTAAGCTAAAAGGCACCGCTCATGAGGCCTTTGGTATTGGGGCTAAAGTGGAACTTTGGGTAGGAGATAAAATCTACATTAGGGAAGTAGACGGTGGCGGCTCTAGTCATTTGTCTCAGAGTTCGCCCGAACTGCATTTTGGACTTGCTGACGCTACCAAAATAGACAAGATAAGAGTAACTTGGGCTGACGGCCACACCCAAGAAATTAGTAATCAGGCTATTAATAAAACAATCGTCATTACTGAAATACCAAAAAGGCAGACGTATTGGATATATATATTAGGAGGAATTATTTTAACTATTGGAGCCTCATGGTATTTATTCATTAAATTCCGAGAAAAAATAAGTAAAAATAATATTCCTTAAAATCTTAAAATCGAGGCGTCGAAGCGAGTCTGTTCTGAAAATTTGAAACTCGATAATTTGAAATATTTCAAAACATTTAAAATCAAATTTTCGGAGAGGATCATTGTTTTAAGAGTGTTTTTTTGCTTACTTTTTTTCAAAAAAAAGTAAGGCACCACCGGCAAGGTGACGCTTAGTAAATTTTAGGGTCCTTTTGAGTAGAGGTCGAAAATATACCTAATTAATAAAATTAAGCCTATTTTTGATATTATTTAAGATTAGTCGGATGCTATTAGTACTTTTTCCAAAAAAAAGGCTTTAAACTTAACCCCTATACTACTATGACTATATTAATTGTAATAATTGCAATTTGCCTGATTTTGATAGGACTCAGTGTCTTAATGGGCAATGTTATGAAAATCGAAAACAAGATCAATGTTAACAAGTCTGACGCAGAAGTTTTTGACTTTTTAAAATTGGTGAAAAATCAAGATTTATTCAGCGTGTGGAACATGGCGGATCCTAATATGTCCAAAACATACAATGGAACTGACGGCGAAGTGGGTTTTGTGTACGGCTGGAAAAGCGAAACCAACAAAAATGTGGGGCAAGGCGAACAGGAAATTACAAAAATTACACCCACCAACAGAATTGACTTTGCACTCAGATTTGAGAAACCGATGAAAAACACAGCGGCGTCTTATTTTGAAATAAAGAAAATAAACGAAAACAGCACAGACGTCACATGGACTTTTGAGGGACCCTCAAAATTTCCGATGAATTTGTTTATGCCAATATTTAAGAAAATGCTGGCAAAAGACATGACTCAGAGTTTAGAAAACTTGAAGGTTTACCTCGAGAAATAACTAAATAACACTTTACTTTCGTTTGAAAACAAAATGTAGGTGTGCATTAATACGAATAAACAGCACTTGACCAAAGGCCAACCAAAAGAGCAACATAGACAATATACAGCCCTACCCCAACTGCCGCCGAAACTAAGCAGCCTTTGAGTGCTTTCTGCGTGAGTTCTTTGTCGTTGTCGGTGAGGATATACACCAACACAATGCCGATTATACCAAAACAGAAGCCATACCAAAACGGAGGAATGCCAATCAGGTCGTCGTTTACAATCAAAGCAGAACTCGTGTGCGTGTCAAACGTAATTTCTTCTACTAGCTCCGAATGATTTGTTTTGAGGTCTTGCAGCGTGGTATTTGGGTTTTCATTTACAAACTGCTCCACTTTGTTAATCTCTTTGAAGTCATTTTCAAGAGACTCATTTTGAAAAGGATCTGTGGCAGAAGCACAAAAAGAAATGAAAACGAAAGCTAAAATTGTGTAAAATTTAGACATGTTAAAAGTTAGATAAGTAGGTAATAAAAAAATAGATTTCCGGCAAAAATAATGCCTGAAATCCATTCTTCTAAAGCTTTTTTTAAAACTAAATACTAAAGCATTTTACACCTTATGAAATTTAATTTTAAGTATCTTTTCTATTTGAGAAATAATCTTTAACTCGGCTGCTGTTACAAACGAAATAGAGATACCTCTTTTGCCAGCACGGGCCGTTCTTCCACTTCGGTGGGTGTAGTATTCGATTTGGTCAGGCAACTGATAATGCACCACAAAGCTCAAACCTTCTATGTCTATACCTCTTGCCGAAATATCGGTAGCTACCAACACCTGAATTTTCTTGTTTTTGAAGGCTCTCATCACCTTATCACGTTCTTTTTGGTCCAAGTCTCCGTGAATCGCCTCTGTTTCTACACCTTTGGCTTTCAGCCTTTTGGCCACCATCTGTGCGTCATCTCGGGTTCTTGTAAATACGATACCCCTTGCCGCACCTTGAGATTGTAGAAAATGATGCACATAGTCAAATTTCTGTTTGTTTTCACAGATAAAAAACTGGTGTTCGATTTTTGAGTTTATTTCGGTAGACTTGCTCACCGAAACCGTGTGCGTGTCTGGAGCCATGTATTTTTCAGTCAGCCTAATGAGCGAGTCTGGCATAGTAGCCGAAAATAACCACTTGATATTGTCCTCGTGGATTTGCTCCACTATGGTATCTATGGCATCTTTAAAACCCATGCTGAGCATTTCGTCTGCTTCATCCAATACCAAGGTTTTCACCTGACTGATGTCTAATGCTTTACGCTCTAGCAAGTCCATTAACCTACCAGGTGTAGCTACTACCACTTGCGTAGGTCGGGTAAGGTTCCTGATTTGGATGTCTATTTTCTCACCACCATATACGGCCTCCGCAAAAACCTTTTCGGTATAGCGGGTCATTTTAAAAATCTGCTTGGCTATTTGTTGACACAGCTCACGCGTAGGCGAAAGCACCAACACCTGAATATGCTTTTCGTTGGGTTTGATCCTTTGAAGCAACGGAATACTGAAGGCCACTGTTTTACCTGTACCCGTTTGAGCCTGACCTATGAAGTCTGTATTGTTTTTTAGTAAATAAGGGATTACCTGCTGCTGAATTTCAGAGGGTTTTATTATTTTATTTTCTTCTAGAGCTTTAACTAGATTGGCATTTACGCCAAGTTGACCGAAGTTTTCCAATTTCTATATATTTTAAATTCCCCACAAAGGTAGCTATTAAAACATGTAAAATTTAATTGTAGTTTTTTGGGGACTTTTTGGAAAGAAAAATTTCTAGCAACTTGTACATTGATATAAAAAATGATTATTAGTTTATTTCAAAAAATCGCGTGTGTTGATGTACGGAATAGCTATGCCGTAATAGTTATTAATAACTTTTATGGTTTCATTCGCTATTATCACATTACCCAAAACTGTTGGAGACATGCCATCTTCTGCAAAAAACATTGCTTTGGAAATTTTCAGATTATCAACACTAAATAATCTTTCTTCATAGGCACGAATATAAATATCCTCGATGTCCACAAAAGCAAAATTCATGTATTCAGCCAACATTCTAGTTTGCTTGTTCATTTGTTCATCTCTTTCTGGTGGTAAGGTACTCCCAAAAATTTGCTTGTTTGTTGTGATGTAAGGTTTCAGATTCATATTTATATTTTTTCCCATTAAAGAATCTAGTGCTTGATAGGGATAAAGATACTTAATATTAGACTCTAACAAACCTGTTTTCTGATAAATAGCTAATTGCTTCTTAACATCCTCAACTTTAAAGAAATCCGCTATTGCTGGTAAGTAACCAGGAGCAGGATAATTATAAATTACACCTTTTAACCCTTTTCGTTTTTTTACTTCTAACAAAAAATTGGCATGTTCGCTGTAATTAGGAAACATACCTCCGCCCCCTCTTTCATCTCTATAAGTAGTCATGTCTCCCTTAAAGTATTTATTACCTGAATGAATGCCCAGATAGCCAGTATAACCAAGATTACTACAATCTAAAATAAAGTCAAACTTCTCTTTTAAGACTCTTTTGTCATATCGTTCATTATTAAAGAGTCTTTTGTAAACTGGCTCACTGTCATCATGTCTAATACCCCCAAAATACTCAGGAAATTCAAAACCCGAGAAAGTATCTAAACTAAAATTATCAATACGAGTACCCTTAAAAGGCTTTAGTTTTATTTTACCTTTAGAGTCAATACTTTCAATTGCCAAGTTGTTGGTGGCAGTTTTAAACTTTGGCAAAGGCCCACCAGTAAGATTTTCATTAGTTTTAAGACTTGTACCAAAGCCATTATAATCCGCATTATCAAAATAAGGCTGATAGAAATCAATTCCCATTTGCAAAGCTATTAAGTTTGGGAAAGAGGTGCTTAGGTTTTCATTGTTGTACCCTCCATTTCTTACACCAGCGGCCAAGCTTCCACCGACCACGACCATTCGGAGCGGCTTGCCTTTTAATTCAGGATCTTCTATATCCTTCTTTAATTTATCAATCACATTTTTGTCTTGATTTTTCTTAGTTAAATTCCAGTCTTTAAATGTGGCAATTGTATCCCCAACATTGAGACCAACTAGACCTAGGCGTTGCGGTATTTTTATATTATCCTTTCTTGTTTTAACTGTATCTCCGTCTATAATACTGAATTCCAAATTCACAAAGTTTGTTGGCTCCAAAATCTCTTTTGGGTTGCAGCTGAGCATTAGGTAAGCTACTGAAATGCCGAGGAAAAATGATTTTAGTTTCATGAGTTTGGAGTTGGATTTTGGTTTATTTTAGAAAATCTCTAGTATTGTATAAAGGAAATGTCGTTCCATAGTGGGCATTTATGGCTATAAGTGCTTCATTTGCGATAATGATATTTCTCAATTTCGAATTGCCCCTAAAATTATCTTCGAATAAATCTTTATAGTCAATTTTCACCTCATCATGAGTGATGTATTTACCCAAATAAACTTGTACATAAATGTAGTTTAAATCTAATTCTGGCCAAAGCATCTGATTTGCTAACTTAGATTTTATTGGTTTGTCATAAATTTTTATTGTCTCAGTGGCTTCCCAATTGGTATAATTTGTAATTTTTTCATCGTTTCTAATAAATGGTTTTATGTTCATATTAACTTTTGTACCTAATAGAGAGTCTATTTTTGAATCAGGCAAAATTCGTATAGCATTCTGGTTCAGCAAGAATCCTTTCTGATACTTTTCTAATTCTTTTCTTACCATATCAACTGAAACGATATTTAAAGAAAGATTTGGACTAGTTATTAACCCACTAATTATTATACCTTTTACGTTTTTACGCTTAGCTATATCACTAAAAAAGTCTAATTTGGCATTAGGTATTTGAGAGGGAATACCGCCAGGGCTCACGTACTCAATTTTTCTGGGAATATATCCATCAAACCCATTCTTGATAATTTGATCATCGTTCGTAGAAATATCAATTAAAAAATCAAATTTTTCTTGAAGTACTCGTTGATCATACTTCATATTAGTATCAAATCTTTTATAATGCACTGACATAGGTAAGTCTCCGCCTTGATTATAACCGTTACCAAAGCCTGTTACATCCACAAAGTTATCGATTCTAGTATTTTTTTTAATTTTTGTCAGCACCGGGTTCCCATCTAAATCTATAAACTCAACGGCTAAATTGTTTCTTGCAACTTTAAACTTAGGAACCGGACCTCCTGTCAAATTATCATTGGAATTAACATACGCCCATCCACCATTATAATCATTGATATCAAAATAAGGGTTATTAAATTCTACTCCCATTTGATTAGCTATTAGGTTAGGTAAACTAAATTCAATAGATTCGTTGTTATAGTTAGTATACCCCCCTCCTGAACCACTTGCCACCACTCTTAAGGGTTTAGATTTTAAATCAGGATCATCTATCCCAAGTTTTAAAATTTCTTCATTTTTTTTATCATATTTTTGTTTTTTCAGTTTAGCCCCAGTTGGCAATATAACTGCATCTCCTTCTGTAATAATACTCAAAAGTTTTCTTTTTGAAATCTTATCTTTATCGTCCCGAGTCTTCACCGTATCTCCATCAATAACCACGAAAGCAGGAAAATCAATAGTAGGCTCCAAAATCTCTTTTGGGTTGCAGTTGAGCATGAGGAAAGCTATTGAAATGCCGAGGGTTAGTGATTTTAGTTTCATTTTTTTGGAGTTGGATTTTGGTTTATTTTAGAAAATCGCGTGTGTTTAGTAAAGGAATTTCCAAACCATAATACTTGTTAATAGCAGTAATAGATTCATTAGCTATTACAACCTGTCCAATTACACTTGGATGTATTCCGTCTGACGAAAAGAATTCTTTGGAGGTTATTTTAATACCATCATGGGTGGTGTAAGTACCATTGAAAATATTTTCATAAATATTATATAAGTCCACTAAAGCAAAGTCTAATGTTTTTGCAATATTTATTGTTTCACTATTCTTATTAATGTAATAATTAAGGAAACTGTTCTTATCTACAGTAATACCTTCAGAATAAAAAAGCTTTTTATTTTCACTTATGAACGGCTTTATATTCATATTAACATTTTTGCCTAATAATGAATCAATCCTCGGCGTTGGCAAGATAGTTTTTAATTCATCAAAGTATAACGATCTCTTAGTATATGTATCTAATTGTTTTAAAACGCCTTCTTTTTTTACCCACTCCAAATAGGGGAACTTTAAAGCATTGGGGTATGTAAACATTAATCCCGTTAAGCCTTTCCTTTCTTTCACCTGTAATAAAAACTCCAAACGAGAACTCCTTCGAGTATTTTCCCAAGGCTTTGAATTATTATTTTCATAACCATCAAAGCCATTTGGAAAAGTATGTTCTATATCTAATAAGTTTCCATTATTTTGCATCCCAATACCATCAGCAACAATAATAAAATCAAAGTTTTCTTTTAATATTAATTCAGTAAAATTAATTGCTTTATTATCAATGTTTTTGAACCTTTGAAATCCGGTATTTTTTGCATTCATTTCAGATTTAAAAGTACTAAATTCTGGAATTGAATAATTATCATTCCGCTCTCCCAAAAAGGGCTTTAATTCAAAATCTCCATTGTTGCCTTTTCTTAAATAAGCAGTATTGTTGCTGACTTCCTTAAATTTAGGTACTGGGCCTCCAGTTAAATTAAGATTGGTAGGTACTGCCCTTCCATATCCGTTATAATCTTCGGCTGAAAAATAAGGTTGCTTAAAATCTACCCCCATCTGATTAGCTATTAGGTTTGGAAAACTAGTTTCTAATCCCTCATTGAAATAACCGCCATCTCGAACACCAGCTGCCACTGCTCCACCTACGGCAATCATGCGAAATGGCTGATTAGATGCAGAAATATTCTTTATTTTTGATATGTTAGGTTTTTTTGTACTATTTCCTGAAACTGGATATTTTTTAAAATGAACGGTAGTATCTCCATAAAATATTCTTAAATCTTGCGGATTGGTGTTAATACCAAAATTTCCTAAACTTTGGTCTGATCTCACCTTGATAGTGTCTCCGTTTATGATTTGATAAAGATTTGTATCTAATTCAGGCTCCAAAATCTCTTTTGGGTTGCAGCTGAGCATGAGGTAAGCTACTGAAATGCCGAGGGTTAGTGTTTTTAGTTTCATGTGTTTGGATATTTGTAAGTCTGTAAAGACTTTTTGCTGTTAAAGGGAGATGCTTGTGTTACTATTTTAAATTGAATACTCCTAAAGTTGTTAATTATTGTAGAATTCTCCGGATTTTTCTTTCTGACATAATTTTACTGTAAATATATGTACGCCATTTTTATTTTTTTACTTATTATTAATATTTCTCTTTAAAAAACTATAATCGAAATTCAAAAACACTATTTCCTTAACACTATAATAATCATTTATTTACACTTGATTTAAATCAATTTTTATTCACTTCAAAAAGAAAACTGGCCATAAAAAAAGTGGCCGGAAATACTCCCGACCACTTCTGGCATTTTTGCCTATTTTTTTATTTAGCTTTTAATATAACTTATATGCCCAATGCTCTTTTGTTAACGGCTTCGTCTGCACCTGTGGCTGCGAAATCGTCAAAGGCTCTGGTGGCTACTTCTATAATGTGGCTTTCGATAAACGGAGCACCTTCGGCCGCACCTTGCTCAGAAGACTTGATGCAACACTCCCACTCTAACACCGCCCAACCGTCGTAGTCGTACTGTGAAAGTTTAGAAAATATAGCTCCGAAGTCCACTTGCCCGTCGCCCAATGACCTAAATCTTCCGGCTCTGTCTGCCCAACCCGCATAACCACTATAAACGCCTTGCTTACCCGATGGATTAAACTCGGCATCTTTTACGTGAAATGCCTTGATACGGTCGTGATACAAATCTATAAACTGTACGTAGTCAAGACATTGCAACACAAAGTGACTTGGATCATAGTTGATATTGGCACGTTTGTGTCCGTCGAGATAGTCCACAAACATCTCAAAAGTGGTTCCGTCAAACAGGTCTTCGCCAGGGTGAAGTTCATAGCAGTAATCTACGCCATTTTCGTCGTAAATGTCAAGAATAGGCTTCCATCTAGCGGCTAATTCTTTAAATGCTGTTTCTATAAGTCCGGCCGGTCTTTGTGGCCATGGATATAAAAAAGGCCATGCCAAAGCACCCGAAAAACCAACATGTGAGGTTAATCCCAAGTTTTTAGAAGCAATAGCCGCATATTTAAGTTGGTCGGTAGCCCAGGCCCTTCTGGCAGTTTCGTTTCCATGCACTTCGGCAGGAGCAAAAGCGTCATACATGGTATTGTAAGCAGGGTGCGAGGCGATCAACTGCCCTTGCAGATGTGTAGAAAGCTCAGTTATGACCAATCCTTTGTCAGAAAGTTTTCCTTTTAGCTCATCGCAGTAGGTCTGAGACTCCGCCGCTTTTTTGATATCGATTACACGTGGGTCCCACGTAGGCAGCTGCACCCCTTTATAATCGAGGTCTGCCATATAATCTGTGATGGTATCTAATGAGTTAAATGGGGCTTCGTCGCCCATAAACTGAGCTAAAAATATACCTGGTCCTTTTATTGTTTTCATATTTTTTTTTAGAATAAACCAACATGCGTTGGCTGTTAAGTTGAATAATTTAAATTTTCAAAACCCGAGATTTAAACCTTCGTCCATTGGTCGCTGCGGCTCGAATCCAAGATTCTTTCACAAATCAATAACTCTCTATAACCGTCTGCAAAAGTCGGATATTTCGGCGATGCCGGCGGAGCTCCAGCGGCTACGGCTTCGTATACTTCTTTAAATAATTGCTTTGAGGTGTCTCCGAAGCCTTCGTTGTGCCCACCTGGGTAGGTTATAAGCGAACGAACCTCTTCGTGTACCAACGAAGGATCACGCATCAAAAGACCGTTTGCACCATCTCTTACACCTATCCACATTTCATTAGGCGACTCTGAGTTCCACGCCACCGTTTTTTCTGAACCCGAAATCTCAACTTTAAGTTGGTTTTTTCTACCTGCCGAAACCTGCGAAACGGTGATAGAACCACGGTTTCCATTATCGAAACGAAGCAACACGTTGGCGTGGTCTTCGGTGTTTATTTGTACATCTGCGTAGTCTTCTGGCTGGAGCATTTTGCCCGAATAAGTCTCTACAGGCTTAAGTGGCTTTTTACGGATTTTGTGAACCGTATTAAAGTCCGCCATAACTTCCACTGTTTTTAGACCTGTAACGTATTCTATCAAATCCAATAAGTGCGAACCGATATCGGCAATCGCTCTTGAGTCTCCTGATTTGTCTGGCTCAAGTCTCCAGTTGTAATCTGTAGCATAAAACAGCCAATCTTGTAGATATGACCCGATAACCGAGTATATCTCGCCCAATTCGCCTTTTTCACGCATGGTTTTCATTTGACGTACAAGGGGGTAGTATCTCAAATTAAAATGCACGGCGTTTACCAGTCCAGTTTCTGCTGCTATTTTTACTAATTCCTCTGCCTCTACAAGGTCTTTGGCCAATGGTTTTTCACAAACCACGTGTTTACCGGCTAGCAAAGCAGCTTTTGACTGCGAATAATGCAGAAAGTTAGGCGTGCAGATGTGCACACACTGAATATCTTCCATAGCCAAAAGCTGCTCAAAGGTGCAAGGTCTTTCAATGCCCAGCTGAGCTGCTTTTTGGGTAGCTAATTCTATGTTTACTTCACAAAGGGCCGTTACCTCAATATTGGGCAAACGCCTTAGTGCTTCTATGTGTGCCGGTCCGATAAAACCAGTTCCTACTACTCCAACTTTAATTTTAGACATCTTATAACGTTATATTTATATTTCAAATTTGGTCCACTTCTCTTCGCTTGCGTTAGATTTCACTACGGTGTTTATGAAAGCCATGCCTCTCAGACCTGCCTCCACACCCGGAAAATCGTGAATTTCGGGATCATAACCGTTGGCATCGTCTTGAGTGCCGCCTAGGGTACCTTGTGCCACGGCTCTCTCTTCGGTACCCCAGCGGGCACGAAGTGCGTAAGCGAAGTTTCGATAGATATTCGCAAAAGTTTCCACATAACCCTCAGGATGGCCGGCTGGCTGACGAGTATGTGCTTGTGCATGTTTTGACAAGTTACCCACTCCCGTTCTAATTATCCGCGAACCTGTTTCTTGGTTGGTAAGTTCTAAGGTGTTCGGCTCCATTTGTCTCCACTTGAGGCCGCCAAACTCACCGTAAACTCTTATGTTTAGGTCGTTTTCTTCTCCATTACAAATCTGACTGTTGTGCAAAATCCCTTTGGCACCGTTATCAAATCTTAAGAGAATATTAGCGTCGTCGTCTAACTGGCGTCCTTCCACAAAAATCGTCAGGTCTGCACAAAGCTCCGTTATTTGTAAGCCTGTGATGTATTCGGCCAAGTTTTCGGCGTGCGTACCTATATCACCTACTCCACCTGCAGCTCCACATCTGGCAGGGTCGGTTCTCCAAGCGGCTTGCTTTTGTCCGGTAGCTTCTACTAACTGCGACAGCCATCCTTGGGGATATTCTACGATTACTTTTCTGATTTTTCCTATGGCACCAGATTTTACTATGGCTCTGGCCTCTTTTACCATTGGGTATGCGGTGTAGTTGTGCGTTAGGGCAAACAACAAGCCGGAGTTTTCTATCACCGTTTTCAGCTCCTTTGCTTCTTCCATGTTGAGGGTTATGGGTTTATCCAACACCACATGAAAGCCATTTTCTAAGGCAAATTTGGCAGCTTCAAAATGCACGTGATTGGGGGTAACGATAGAAACGAAGTCCATTCGCTCACCTTCTGGAAGTGCTTTTTCCGTTAAAATCATTTCTTCGAAAGAGCCGTACACCCTTTTGGGGTCTAAGTACAATGCCTCTCCTGTTTTCTTTGATTTTTCGGGATTAGAGCTGAATGCTCCACATACCAATTCAATCTCGCCGTCTAGTGCGGCACCTCTCCTATGAACAGCTCCTATAAAGGCTTCAAGGCTTCCGCCAATCATGCCCATCCTTATTTTACGTGACATTTTTAAAATTTAGGTTGAAATTTATGCATGCAATTTTATGAAAAATATGGCAGTCGAAAAAATTAAACCTTCTAAAATTATAGATTAAGGCGATATAAAAAGTCAATTTTAAAAATTATTGAAAAATGACGGTTCTGCTTTTTATTTTCTGGTAGATAAAACAGAATAAAACATTTCAATATCAGACACTTTACATATTCTATTTATGTAGAAAGCGAACTGATTATTATCAGAACCCAATAACTCTAGTGTTTAAATTTCTCCAAAAAACCTTCCTTCAATAAGTTTTTGAGAAAATATAAACGTTTATAAATGCTTGATTTTAAATTGGTATAGTTTTTGAATTTCTACTAATGAACATAAAATCATAAAAAATATGACAGCATTAGACGCCATTGGAAAATTTTACGAAAACGAAGCTCTAGGAAACGACGGAGGAGCTGAAAAAAAAATCATTTGGTTTAAGTTTGGATTTATCTACATCCCGATGCCCAACCTAGCCTCACGAAGTGAGAATTTGTATTTGCATGACATATCGCATGTAGTAACCGGAAACGACGTTTCTTGGAAAGGCGAAAGCAGCACCGGTAGCTGGGAAATAGGTGCAGGTGGCTGGATGAACCTTTGGTTTCCTATGATTCTGACCATTTGGTCGATGGGCATAGGCGTTATGTTTTATACCAAAGCTTCTTACAGGGCATTTCAAAAAGGAAAAACTATGTATAACGCAGGTACGTGCGGCATACCCTTAGACGAGCTTTTGCCTCTGAGTATAGAAGAACTAACAGCGAAACTAACACGACCGGCTGGTCAAGAAAATAAAGCTAACTATTTTGTGTGGGCCGCCATTTGTATAGTGGCATGGGTGGTTCCATTGGCACTAATAGGCTACGGAATTTACTCGATTTTTGCATAATTGAGTCAAAACATCTTTAAAAACAAGAAACACCTGTATGGCTATTTGTCCATTTGGGTGTTTTTTTTATGTTTTGAGAGCGATTTTTATTTATTGAAAGTGTTTTTTCTACAATTATTTATTTTTCCTTTATCAAAAAATAAAAAAAATGTAGATTTACAAAATTTAACAACCAACCCTTAAATATTAAAGTATATGGTAAATGACAAACGATTATTTCTCGGCAGCTGTTTTGCCTTGATTACTACCGCATTTTCTTTCAGTATCAGAGCAGGTATTTTGCCGCAGCTTGCAACAGATTTTAATCTATCAGGAGAAGAGCTAGGCTTCATTAATTCTATGTGGTTTGTCGGTTTTCCGGTAGCCATGATAATCGGTGGTTTGGTTTACCACACCGTAGGTCCAAAAAAAATCATGATGATCGCTTTTGTATCTCACACTTTAGGTATTTTATTGACTATTTATCCCCAAATTTTGGGAGGTTACACGGGCTTATTGGTTTCTACATTTCTAATTGGAATTGGAAACGGATGTACAGAAGCAGCTTGTAACCCAATGATAGCAGACACCTACCAAGGTGCTACCATGAGCAAAATGCTTAACAGATTCCACATGTGGTTTCCTGGCGGTATCGTAATCGGAAGTTTATTATCTAAGTTTATGACAGATGCCAACATGGGCTGGGAAGCACAAATTTGGCTAATTATGATCCCTACCCTTATATATGCATACCTTTTCTGGGGTCAAGAGTTTCCGAAACCGAAAGTGGAAGGAGTTAAATCTATCGGCGAAAACCTAAAAGCAATGATTTCTCCTCTATTTATATTTATGTTTATCTGTATGGCCATCACTGCTATTACGGAGTTTGGCCCGCAACAATGGACGGGGCTTATCATGAGTAAGTCAGGTGCAAGTCCGATGTTAATTTTAGCTTTGGTTACAGGTTTAATGGCTGTTATTAGATTCTTCGCAGGTTCTATTGTAGCTAAATTTGACCAAACAGGAGTATTATTAGGTTCAGCTGTTTTGGCTACTATCGGTATTTACTTGTTCAGTACCCAAACAGGAGCAATGGCATACGTAGCAGCAGTATTTTTCGCAATGGGCGTTGCACTTTTCTGGCCAAACATGGTTGGTTTTGTTGCGGAGAAAGTTCCACTTAGTGGAGCCTTGGGTATGTCGGTAATTGGCGGTATTGGTATGTTCTCTACGGCTATTTTCCAACCGATAATCGGTCGCTGGATTGATACTGCTAAAATAGAGCAAACTGCCTTAGGCCTAACTGGCGACGAAATGGAACTGGCTGCTGGTCAGTCTACTTTGGGCACCATGTTAACTTTTCCACTTATTTTAGTAGTGGCATTTACGATTTTATTTTTCTGGCAAAAAAAGGCAAAAGCTGCTTAATGTAACTTAGTCTCACCCTATATTTGTAAGGCCGTTCATAAACTGAGCGGCCTTATTTTTTTTATGAAAAATGCTTGTATAGATTTCGGAAATACCAGAATTAAAATTGGCCTTTTCGAAAATCAAAAACTTATTGCGGTTGATAGATTTTTAAATCTTGAGGAAGTGGTGACTTATTTAATCCAAAAAAAAGCAGACCACGCCATAGTTTCGTCGGTAACGCTAGACCAAGATGCCATAAAAACCGCTCTTCAATTTCTAAAATCTTTGGTTTTTCTGAACCATCAGACGCCCCTACCAATCAGAAATGATTACGCCACACCTGAAACCCTCGGTTATGATAGATTGGCAGCTGCTATCGGAGCACAAGTGCATTTTCCTGAGAAAAACTGTTTGGTATTAGACCTTGGCACAGCCATCAAATATGACTTAATTTTAGCTGAAGGAATATTTAAAGGAGGCATAATTTCTCCTGGAAAAAGAATGAGATTTAATGCCTTACATACTTTTACAAAAAAACTGCCGTTATTGGATTCGGACGAATATCCAGAACTTGTGGGAGACTCCACCGAAAGCTGTATGCAGAGTGGTGTTATAAACGGTTTAATCGCAGAAATAAACGGAATAATAGAAGAATACTTAAAAATCTATAAATTAACGCTTATTATTTGCGGAGGAGATGCTCCTTTCTTTGAAAGTAAGATAAAATACCCGACCTTTGCAGCTCCAAATTTGGTATTGGAAGGTTTGAATAGAATATTAATATATAATGTTGAAAACAGTTAAAAATTTACTTGTTGTTTTAGTTTTAATTTCCACACAAAAAGCCTTGTCACAAGGCCAAGGAAGTAGTCCCTATGCTACATTGGGTGTAGGAGAAATAAACTCTGAAACTGTTGCGGCACAAGATATGATGGGCGGAGCTGGGGTTTCGTTTACCAACACTTTTTATTTAAATCAAATAAACCCTGCTTTGATCGTAAAAAACAGGTCTATCGGATTCAATAAATACGTAGCATTAAATGTAGGCTTAAAAGGAGCATACAGCGTTTTGAGCCAAGGGGCCAATATCCAAGAAAATTTCGGCCTAAACTTGAGCGGAATATCAATGGCATTCCCACTAAAGCCAAAATGGGCGATGGCGGTAGGAATAAAGCCCTACTCTTCAGCTGACTTCACAGCTGTTAAAGAAAAGACATTTGATGGCAGCACCATAAAAAACTCAACCGAATACAAATCTTCGGGTGGTTTGACCAAAGTAAACATGGCTCACTCGTTTCAAATAGCCAAAGGATTATATTTTGGAGTTGACGCGTCGGTGCTTTTTGGAAATATAGTAAAAGATACCACTTCGGTAATAGTAGGAACAAACACCTACTACAGAAACAGTGCAAGAACCAACCTTCACGGAGTAAACCTAAAAGGTGGCTTGGCGTATCAATACAAAATAAACAAAAAATGGAACGCCAATATAGGAGCTGTTTATAACTTAGGCTCAGACCTAAAAGGTGAAAAAATCAGAACATTCAGTGTGCTAGGAGACAACGGAAACGGACCTGCATACATATTAGCTCCTGACACGCTTGGAATCAGAAATATTAGTTCTAGCCTACCAAGTTCAGTAAAGTTTGGTGTGAGTTTAGAAAGTGCCTATCACTGGGTGTTTGCGGCTGACTATGGTATGACCAAATGGGCAGGCATAAACCAATACGACAAAGTAGCTCAAGCGACTTTTAAAGATGCCACTGAACTAAACCTAGGCATTGAGTGGTTACCAAATGCTTCTTCATCGAAGTATATCAATCAGATATTTTACAGAGCGGGTTATAAGCAAATCCAATCGCCATTTGTAGTAAACGGTACTCAAATATTAGACAAGAGCTTCTCATTCGGAATATCTGTACCGATGGGCTTCAGAAACCCAAGTTATGTAGACTTAGGAGTGGCTATTGGCCAAAGGGGTGTGAACTCAGGCGGAATAATAGCTGAAAACTACACGAAAATAAGTGCTAACTTCTCACTATTGAGCACTTGGTTTAACAAACCAAAAATTGACTAAATAACAATGAAGTCTTTATATGCTATTTTTTTTATAGCCCTTATTGGCTCGCCCGCATTGATTTCTTGTGAAGACAAAAAAGCAGTTAAGGAATTCATTGCTTACAAGGGGCCAATACTGACCGTGGACAATCTCGCCATAAACTTCTCAGATTCTGGCCGAGTAAAAGTTAAAATGTCTACAGCAAAGCAATTAAAATACGTTAACCAAGACGAAGTATACCCCAAAGCAGTATTTGTTAATTTCTTAGACAAAAACGGGGTTGAATATTCGAGTCTTAGAGGCGACTCAGGGAGATATTCGAAAGAAAACAACCTGTATGTATTAAAAGGAAACGTATTCTTTAATAACAGACTTCTACAACAGAGTCTTTCTACAAATGAATTGTACTGGAACCCGGTTACCAAAAAGATTTATTCTGACAAATTGGTTTCTATAAAAACACCTAGGGAGACTATAACTGCCTCAGGAGGAATGGAAGCTACCGAAGACTTCTCAAAGTATTCATTAAAAAAGCCGAAAGGTGTATTTATGGTAGACTCTATCCGAACTATTGTAGATACTACTGCTCAATAATTGCAATTGGCTTTTTCGACTTCTTCTACCGTCACTAGTTTCTTGGTTGATTCGTCGCCCCACTTGTCATAGATATAAGTCGCTATTTGAGCATGGTCTAGGCTATACAATTGATTGTTTTTGGGCATCACCTGATTATATTTTTTACCATTGACGACTATCTCACCTTTTAGCCCATTTTGAATGGCACAAATTATTTTAACCCTATTTGCTAAGTAATCAGAGCCCTTTAGAGGCGGATATAAATCTCGGAGGCCTTCACCATTGACGCCGTGGCAGTTGGAGCAGTGTTGAATATACAAGTCGCCTCCATAAATCACATATTGTTCGTATTGAATTTGATCATCGGAGGTACATGAAAACGCAGTTACACCGAGCAGTGCAAACAAGAAAATTTTACTTCTTAAGTAGTAATTCAATATCTTTTATCAGTTTATTTACTTCAACTTCTTTCGTACCATCATAAACTCCACGGATTCTTTTTTGTTTGTCTACCAACACAAAAGCACCACTGTGTATAAAACCGCCCTCATTTACGGCTGTAGAGTCTTCTAAAGCCGAAACCATATAGTCTTTCTGAGCAATCTCGTAGATTTTTTCTTGCTCGCCAGTTACAAACTGCCAGCTATCGCCTTTTATGCCTAATCGGTCTTTGTATTCCTTTAAAACCGAAATGGAGTCGTGGCGTGGATCAATGGTATGTGAGATTATACCAAAATTTGGATTGTCTTGAAATTTCTCGTACACGCGAATCATTTGGGTTTTCATAACCGGACAAATGGTAGGACATGAGGTAAAAAAGAAATCGGTGACATATACCTTATCTTTCACAAAATCCTGGGTCAGACTATCGCCATTTTGATTAATAAAAGCGAAATCAGGGATTTTATGATATGTGGTATCGCCGGAGGCAGAAACGTCAGTTTGACCCAAAATAGGCAACTCACGCGAAGAATCGCCACAAGACCAAATTAATGATATAAGACAAAAGAATATAATTGGTTTTAAAAATCTCATTTAACAGTTGAATTTGTAGCAACATAAGCTTTTGCTTTTGCAATAGACTCGTCAGTTAGCGTAGTTATGTTTTTGATTTCGGTATTAAGTTCTTTGTATAGTTTCAGTTTCTCTTCTTCGTTTTTTACATCGTTCATGGCTTTGCCAAAGTTATCCATCCACAGGTACATGTCGTCTTCGGCTTTTTGTAAAGAAGTAGAAATCTCAAGTGCTTGATTTTTTAATGAATCATTTGAAGTTTCAGCAGCCGCCAAAAGGTCTTTTTTTACACTTGCTATTTGCATGGTTTTGGGCATCACATCGTCGTGACCCTTCATTAGCTCTGTATTTACAGTTTCTAGCTCCGCTTTTAATTTATTGTTACAGCTACTTAAACTCAAGGCTGTCGATAATAAGACTACTCCCAATAAATTTACCTTTTTCATATTTTTTAATTTAAATTAATTTTTATCTACTAACATTTCTTTTGCACTTTGAATAGCACTTTCTGAGGGGTTTTGTCCCCCAATCATTTTTGCCAACTCATTTATACGTTCATCGTGACTTAGTTTTTTCATCAAACTGACCGTTTTTATGTCTGAATTGTCTTTATAAACATATAAGTGCGTCTGTCCCCTACCTGCTATTTGGTGCAAGTGCGTGATGGCTACCACCTGAATGTTTTTGGCCATATCATCCATCATTTTACCTACCTTGATGGCTACTTCACCCGAAATTCCGGTATCTATTTCATCGAAAATAATAGTTGGCAAGGCTCTTTTTTCTGCCAAAATATATTTCAAAGCCAACATTAACCTCGAAAACTCACCGCCTGAAGCTACTTCTTTTAACGACTTAGGCGAAAGGCCCTTGTTTGCCGAAAACTCAAACGCGATTTCGTCTTGACCGTCGGCCCCTAGTTCTTTTATTTTACTGGCGATTTTGATTTGGGCGTCTGGCATTCCCAGTTCGTGAAGCAGCACTTCAATGTTTTTTTCAAACTTACCAATAACCGAAACCCTTGACTTACTTAACTTCTCTGCTTTGGTCTTAACTTTTTCTAAAGCCGCTGCTTTTTCTTTTTCTAGCTTTGCGATCTCCTCCGAAAGGTTGGCAACTGTATTTACTTTTTCTTCAAAATCGGCTTGTAAAACGAGCAACTCTGCCACGGTTTTTACACTGTGCTTTTGCTGAAGTTTATACAATAGATTTAACGAATCTTTTACCTCAATAGTTCTGTCTTCGTTGACCTCCACTGCACCTTCAATACGCTCTATTTCGCCGCTGATGTCTTGAAGCTCTATCAATGTGCTTTGTAACCTTTCTTTTAGGCTTTTATATTTATCCGAAATTTGGCTTATAAAACCCAAGGCCAAACCCGCTTCCTTGACTAATTGAAGCCCAGAAAGCTCCGAATTGTTTAAAAAATCAAATGATTGTGAGAGTCTTCGTTTTACTTCTTCAGCGTTTTCGAGTTCCAACAACTCTTCCTCAAGTTCTTCTTGCGAAAAATTCTCCAAACGAAGCGATTTTAACTCTTCGAGTAAAAACGAATTATAGTCTAACTCTTTCTGAAATTGAGTGGCACTTTCTTTTAGCTGAACTAGTTTTTTCTCTACTTTTCTAAAAACCACATACGACTCCTTAAACTCTTCCAGCAGTGGTAAATTTTGAGCGTAAGCGTCTAAAATAGAAAGTTGGTATGTATTGGAACCGAGCTGAATGGTGTCATGCTGAGAGTGAATATCCATCAAAAACTCGCCAAGTGGCTTGAGGATTTCGAGGGTAACGGGGGAGTCATTCACAAATGCCCGTGACTTGCCAGCTGGCGAAATTTCCCTTCTAATAACACAAATATCTTCGTATTCGAGGTCGTTTTCGTCAAAGAAGCTTTTCAGACTTAAATTTTTTATTTCAAAACTGCCTTCTACAAAACACTTTTCATCTTCTGAATAAAGAGCTTTGGTGTCGGCTCGGTTTCCCATTAGTAGACCGAGAGCTCCAAGCATGATAGATTTTCCTGCTCCAGTTTCACCCGTAATAATATTTAGCCCTTTGCCAGGTGCTATTTCGAGATGCTTTATAAGAGCATAGTTTTTTATAAGTAGACCCGTCAGCATTTTAAAAAAATGGTTTCCCCAAAATTAAAGATAGATTCAGTAGGAAACAAAAAAAGCATCATTCAAAATTGATGATGCTTTTCCAATAAACCTTAACCTTAAACTATGAAAAAAAAAACTATCTTCTAATAAGTTTGTCGTTTTAACCAATTATGGTTTTATCTAAAACCTATTTTAATATTTCTGTTCTTATAAGGAGAAGAAAAAAAAAGCATCAAGCAAACTGTTGATGCCTTTCCAATAAACCTTAACCTTAAACTATGAAAAAAAAAACTAACTTTAAGTGGGAGCTAAATACTTCAATTATTTATAATACACCACTTTAAAAAACTTTTGTTTGGGAAAGATAAAAAAGCATCGCTCAATTTGGCAATGCTTTTTATGACATTAACCTTAACCCTAAACTATGAAAAAAAATCTTACTTTCTGTAACTATAAACCTCTCTGATGCTCAACACCTTAAACTCCGTCCTTCGGTTTTCTTGGTGCTTCTCTTCCGAACACGGAATTCCGTCTTCGCATACATTTACCAACTCCGTCTCACCATATCCTCTGGCTGTTAATCTGTAAGGATCTATACCTTTTTTGATTAAATATTTAACAGTCTCTTGAGCCCTTTCGTCTGAGAGCTTTTGATTGTGCTCTGAGGTAGCTCTGCTGTCTGTATGTGATCTAATTTCGATTTGAATATCTGGATACTTTTCTAAAATCGGTATAAGCTTTGTGTCAATGGCCTTTCTGGCGTCTGCCCTTATTTCAGATTTACTAAAATCATAATAGATATTGTCTATCTTAAATATATCACCTTCACCAATCATGCCAAAGTTTTGTTCAATTGTCGAATTTCTTCTCGAGGACTTAACTTTACCTATATTTTCGGTGTTTTTGGCGTAATTTTCTTTTACGGCAGTCACTAAATATTTCCCGTCACGATCTGGCATAAATGTGTAGCGTCCGTCCATTCCTGTTATTACGGTCTCTATGCTACCATCTTTCTGATTTTCAAGTGTTACCACTGCTCCAGGAATAGGCTTTTGGTTCAGCTCCGAAATGATTTTACCCTTAACCATTTGCCTTCTGCTTGGCTCCAAATATATCTTTAACACTTGGTTTTTAGAAAGCGAACTCGACATAGATCCATAGGTGATACTCCCAACTTCGTAACCCTCTTTAAAGGCCTTAAAAGAGAAGTCTACTCCGGACTCCAAACACACCGAAGTGGCACCACTCGAATTGGTCAAATACATTTGTTTGTTCACCCCATTTTTCACCAATCTCAACTCCGTATCTCTGATTGGCTGCTGCGTATTTGCGTCGTAGACAAACAGCTCAAGCATTTTGCAGCCTTTTTGGAATGCATATATATTATCGTCTGAATAGCCTTTTTTACGATTTGAACTAAAATATCCGCTTGAACGATCCGCTCGCGTGATTAAGCCAAAGTCATCTTTGGTAGAGTTTATCGGATACCCAAGGTTTTCTACTTCACCAAATGGCAAACCATTCCTAAATTCCATGTAAAAAATATCCATGCCACCCAAACCCGCATGACCGTCTGAAGCGAAATAGAAATTGCCAGCCTCATCCATATACGGAAACATCTCGTTTCCTTCAGTGTTCACCTCTCTGCCAAGGTTTACAGGTGATCCCCATTGCCCGTCTTTGTAGTCTACCACGTATATATCGGTGCCGCCGTAGCCACCCGCCATATCAGACACAAAATACAGTTTTCGGTTGTCCGTTGACAGTGCCGGATGCCCCGTAGAATAATCGTCGGAGTTAAATGGAAGCTCTTTTACATCTCCCCACTTGCTCCCTTTTTTGGTAGCGATGTAGAGTTTGAGCATATTTACACCACTCTCACTTTTTCTTGACCGGCCTTTATTGTAGTTATTTCTAGTAAAAATCAGTTTTTTATAATCGTTGAAAAAAGTAACCGGGCCTTCGTGATATTTGGTATTCAGAGCTTTGCTAAACTCGTCTATTTCGGGCTCTACTACTTCTTCAAATGAATCGTTACTTACTTTTGAAGGCTTATTACCTTTACTTCCAGAACCCAAAGTAGCTTGCTGAGCGTCTAGCGAAGCTAACTTCCTGGTTTCGCGAGCTAGCTGCATGGTATCACTAAAAAGAAATAAGTCTAAAAAAGGAGTTTCATTTTGGTTAAAAATACGTTTTATGCCTGAGCCCTCATTTCTTGCCGAAACAAACACGAGGCCGTTTTCGTAATACATTGGGCTAAAATCAGAATATTTGGAGTTAATAGGATACAGATAGTCAACTTTATAAAGGGCCGAATCTTTGAAAAACATAGAGTTGTCCATGTAGGCGACTGTAAATTTCCGTCCTCGGAGGTCTTCTTTTTGTTGTTCGCCGTATTTGCTGTAATATTTTTGAGACTCGCGGTATTTACCGTTGTTGGCCAGCGACTGAGCATAAAACAAGTACTGCTCACTTTCTAACTTACTTTCATAAGTTTTAAAAAGGTCTTTATATACTCGCTCGGCGTTTTTGGTGTCTTGTAGTTTTCGGTAGCAAAAAGCCAATTTCTCCAAAGCTTCTTTTTGATGCTCATTTTTGCCTGCGGATGAAGCCAAATAGGTTTCATAATTTCGGATAGCTTGTGGATAGGACATTTTTTCGAACTCACTGTTTGCCGCTTTAAAACGACTCATTTGTGCCATTGTTTGTGAAAACATCAGCAAGCAAACTACGAGGAGGCCGTACGTATTTCTAGTTAAGGACAGCATTTTAAATTTATATTAATTAGGAAAAACTAAGGTTTTTTTTCTTTGTACCTAATCAATTATCAAACTGCGTGCCAAAAAATAAAATTACTGAAAATCAAGATTACAAAATACTAATAATCAAATATTTAATATTTAAAAAAAAGTTAACTTTAAGACATTTTTACTATTTTCGGAGCATCTATAGTTATCGCTTATACGTCTTTTGCAAACCCAAAGTACTTGAGTTTGGTCGCACAGTAGCAGTTGTGTTTTTTTGTGGTGTGGTTCTATTTTCAGGTCGATCAAAAAGTCAGAAATCAGTTTCTTACCTTTCATTCCGAAAGGCACAAATACGTCTCCTTGCTGCCAAGTGCGGAGCGTTAAAGGCCATTGGATTTTGTCCAATTCTAAAAAAGCGAAGCTTGGGTTTTTCAAATCTGCGGTAGCAATGTCGGATCCTACTTTTTCTACAATTAACTTATTTACCCCAAATGAAAACTCACCAAATCCACTAATTACTAAAGGCTTAAATTCATGTTGTGATTTTTCACTTAAAAACCACGACTTCCTTCCACAAAGAATTTGATGACTTTCTGATAAAAAACTGGTACCTGAATTATTAGACGCAAGCATGTCCTTTACTTGATTTATATTAAACCCAAAAGGCTTTAGGTATTCTTCTAAAAGCAAAGGATGTCCGGCAAAAGCCATTACCTTTTCAAAATCAATCAAAACTCCATCAGACTGAATTTCAAGCACTTGCTTTTCAAATTCTGAGAGTTGATGCTCAAAAATAGCCCGCAAGTCGACAAATCGCTCTAGGTTTATGCTTACCGTTTGCTCCAATCCCGGGTTTATTTCTTTCAAAACAGGCATAACCTCATGTCTGATTTTGTTTCGTTGATAATCTGTGGTAGCGTTCGAAACGTCTTCACGCCAAGTTATGGCATTAGTATCTATATAGTTTTTTATATTTTCAGATGAGGCAAAAAGTAGCGGCCTTACGATGTTTTGGGTCTTATTTGGGATTGAACTTAAGCCCTTAGGTCCTGTTCCTTTCGAAATATTAAGAATTAAAGTTTCTATGCTATCGTTGAGGTGGTGGGCTGTTGCCAAATAATCGTATTTTTCTTCTTTAAGCAACTTCTCAAACCATTCGTAACGAAGTGTTCGGGCGGCCATTTGAGTAGAAACCTTTGCACGAGCGGTATATTTTTTTGTTTCAAATTTGACCGAAAAAAAAGGAATTTCATGTTCCTCACAAAATGTTCTCACAAAGGCTTCATCTCCATCTGAATCTTCGGCTCTTAACTGAAAATTGCAATGGGCCACTCCTATTTTAAACTTTAAAGCATGCAAAAGGTGCAGCAAAACCATGGAGTCTTTGCCGCCACTGACGGCCACCATCACCCGATCTACCAAAGTAAAAAGCTGATGTTTGTTAATATATGCTAAAAACTTTTCTTCCATTCATTCAAAAAAATATAGTTTGACAAAAATACGTTAATTTTGCCTAATGATTAAAAATTCAAGATTGAGACCCATAAAATCATATTTTCAGAAGCTGATTTTATTTGGCTTTTTATACAGTATTACTCTTTCGGCATTGGCCCAAAAACCTCTAAATCCAATAGCTGACAACGGCCCAAAGTCACGTATAGAGCTAATTAGAGCCGATAGTTTGGTTGGAGATAACACCGTAAGCCAAACCCAAACCTTTATGGGAAATGTAATTTTTAAGCACCGAGGCGTACTTTTAGGATGCACCAAAGCTATTCATAATCAGTCTTCAAATATCATAGAAGCATACGGCAAAGTAGTGATAAACCAAGGCGATACGCTAACGATTGTAGGCGACACGCTGCTTTATGACGGAAACCAACGCATGGCTCAGGTTTTGGGCAAAAATGTAACACTTAGAGACAAAAAAGTAACTTTGCGTACTACTAAAATTCTATATAACCTCAATAACGACATCGCGTATTATCCAAAATTCGGTACGATTAACCAAGACTCAAGCAAACTCTCGAGCAATCAGGGTTATTACAATACCAAAACCAAGTTTTTCAATTACATAGGCGATGTAGAAATCCTGAATCCATCCTATACCCTTTGCACCGACTCACTCGACTACGATACATATTCTAAAATGGCTTATTTTAAGTCGTTTACCACCATAAAAAGCAAAGATGGCGATTTGTCTTCTTACAAAGGCACTTACAATATCAACACCAAAGTTTCTCATTTTGAGGGAAGGGCTCGCGTGTCTAATCTTGATTATGCGTTAGAAGCAGACACCTTGATGTTTGACAACATTGCGGAGTCGGGCTTGGCCAAAGGAAATGTGTATTTTGTATCTTTTACTGACAGCCTCACTATTTTAGGTAAAAAAGGAATCAGAACGGGTAAGTTGGGTCTTACCAAAATAATGGGACAAACGCTCTCTCGCTACATCAGCAAAACCGACACCTTGTACTTGAGCTCTGATACGCTTTTGATTTATGAAAAAATAAAAGACAAGTTTTTACCTGACAGTTTAAAAAGCAATTTTAAACCCATAAAAACAGATAGCCTTTTACTAAAAGACAAAAAAACGAAGTCAGATTCATTATTTACTTCAACTGCTTCAAAAACTCCACTGGATTCTACAAAAAAAGATGACCTAAGAAGAAACATGGAGAAACTTGTAGCTGATGGAAACGTAAAGGTTTTTAGAAAAGACTTTCAAAGTATCTCTGATTCATTGGTTTATGACCTTAAAGACTCCACAATTTTCTTTTTCCAAACGCCTGTTATTTGGAATAATCAAAACCAATTAGAAGCCGACAGTGTGGTTATTTACATGAAAAACAATCGTCTGAGCAACATGGAGCTTAGACAAAATAGCTTTGTGGTGGCATCTGATACTATTAAGAATTTCAACCAAATAAAAGGACGAAAAATAGATGCTTATTTTGATAAAGCATCTGCCATAAAAGACATAAAAGTAGATGGAAATGGCGAGTCGCTATACTTTGCTTTAGATGAAAAAAACAAGATTGTGGGTTTAAACAAAGTGCAGTGCAGCAACATGAACTTTAGTTTCAAAGACAAAAAAATAAAACAGATAACATTTAGGGGGAATCCGGAGTCAATGCTAATTCCGCCAAGAGAAATAGTAAAACCAGACATGGCTTTAGAAAAGTTTGAATGGAAGTCTAACAAAAAACCTACCAAGGAGCTTGTCGTCAATGGTAGGTCATTTGCATTACCGGGGCTATAATCACGGATTTAAACGTGTTATTTTCCAAGTATTTTCTTCCAAACTATATAACAATCTGTCGTGAAGTCGGCTAGGCCTACCTTGCCAAAACTCTATGGTGCTCGGCTTTAACACATACCCGCCCCAGTGTGGCGGCCTTGGTATAGGCGATACATTTTTAAATTTTTCTTCGAAAAAAGCCTGACTTTTCTCTAAAACATCTCTGCCTGAAACCTCCTCAGACTGCTTGCTCACCCATGCCCCTATTTGACTAGAAATTGGCCTTGACCAAAAATAGGCATCAGAATCTCCTTCAGAAACCTTACTTACTTCGCCCTCAATTCTGACCTGACGCTCAAGCCCATCCCAAAAAAACGTAAGTGCAGCGTATGGCGAACCGCCCAATTGCTGCCCTTTATGGCTTTCGTAGTTGGTAAAAAAAGTAAATCCTTCGGTATCAAAACCTTTAAGCAAAACCACCCTAGCAGAGGGCTTTCCGTCTTTGATAGTAGACAAAACCATAGCGTTTGGTTCCTTTACGTCGCCATCAATCGCATCTTTAAACCAAGTCCTAAATTGTTCTATCGGATTTTGGGAAACATTTTCTTCTAAAAGTTCGTTTAGTTCGTACGATTTACGAAGACTAGAGACTAATGAATTATCCATATTTATAAACCTTTATGCTTTTTGTTACGTATTATTATTAAATTTGCGTCCTATTTAATTAGACCTCTACAAAAATATTTTTTTGATGATTGACCAAGAATTAGAACCGACCAACAACACTGAGAATAACACCGGTGCCGAAAACATAGTTTCGGAAAAAACTGAATTGTCTGCTGAAAACAGTACTGCTCAAACGGAAACTCTAGAATCATCTGCTGCAAATGCAGAAGAAACTTCTGAGGCTACATCCGCTGATGCCGCCACTGATTCGCCGCAGTCTTCTTTAGACGCAAATGCATCTGCAGAAGAGCCGCAAAATACGGCAATTCCTACTTCGGAAAATATGACTGAGGTCACACGAAAGCCTGAAAATGAAATAGAGGACATCGAGGAAATTGAAGAAGAAGTTGAGATTCCTGATTTTGACGAAAACTTTGACAACTTTGAAAAGAAAGATTTTGTAGCTCTAGCAGACAAAATGTTAGAAGCCATGAATGCTAGAAACTTATCGGTTTCGGATGTTAAAAACATCGATAATGTAATCAAGGCCATCCATCCGGCATTTGATGAAATTAATATTAAAGCCAAAAAAGACGCTAAAAAAGCATACGTGGCAGAAAATGGCTCTGACGAAGGTTTTGAATTCAAAAATGACAACTATGCTATCCGTTTCGAGGGTATTTTAATTCAAATTAGAGAAAAAAGAAATGCGTTTTTCCAAAAACTTGAAAGAGAAAGAGAAGACTATTTCGAAATAAAAACGAGACTACTTCAGCAATTGAGAGACATTGTAGAAGTAGAAGAAAAAGGCGAGTCAAAAAACAACTGGGATGCTTTCAAAAAGCTACAGTCTGACTGGAAAAATGCAGGAAATGTAAATTCTCCTCACAATGGCACCCTTTGGTCTGCATATAACGCTTTGGTTGACAGATATTTTGATATTAGAAGTATACAAAATGAACTGAAAGATTTAGATAGAAAGAAAAATATTGAATTAAAAGAAGAGGCCGTAGTTAAGATAGAGGAAATAGCAGAAACTCTAAAAAATGCTCCGCTTACAAACGCTACTCTCAAAAAAGCCAATGACTTGCTTAACGAATACAAGCAAATAGGGCCTGGCATTAGAGAAGAGCAAGACGCACTTTGGGCGAGACTAAAGAAGGCTTTTGACTTAATATATGACAAGAAAAGAGAATTGGCGACAGAAAACCAGTCGCTGATGGAGGATATATATAATGCTAAAGCTCAAATACTAGAAAACTTAAAGCCATTTTTGAGCTTTGACTCTGACAGCATAAACGAATGGAATGCCAAGTCAAAAGAAGTAATGGCGATTCAAGACCAATGGAACTCTATAAAAGGCCCAATGCCAAGAGAAAAAGGCAAAGATATCAGCAAAGATTTCTGGGCAACGCTAAAACATTTCTTCAAAAACAAAAGTGAGTTCTTTGCAAAACTAGAAGCTAAAAGAGAAGCTAACCTAAAAGCCAAAGAAGCACTTTGTGTTGAAGCCGATGCAATACTTGCGGCTGAAGACCATTCTGCACCAAACACAAACAGAATTATTGAACTTCAGAAAAAATGGAAATCAATAGGTCAGGTTCCTGAAAAATACAAAGATTCTCTTTACAATAGATTTAAAGCTGCTTGTGATAAATATTTCGATTTAAAACGAAATGAAAACAAGGCCCAAGACGAAGAATTTAAGGCAAACTTGGCCAAGAAAGAAGCCATTTGCAATGAAATAGAAAACCTAGTAAAAGCAGGCGATGCAAACCTAGCCAAACTGAGCGAATACAAGAAAAATTTTGGTGCAATAGGATTTGTGCCAAGAAAAGATATTCAGAGCATTCAGACGAGGTTTATTAACGCCATAAACGATTATGTGAAGGCCGCTTCGGGATTAGACAAATCGGAGAAAGACAAACTTATGCTTCAAAACGAAGTAGAGGTGGTTTTAAAGTCAGGCGGTGGTTCTAAAAACTTAGACAAACAAGAAAACGATATTCGCAGGAAAATCAAAGGACTTGAAGACGAAATCTCTTTGACAAAAAACAATATGGAGTTTTTTGGTTTCTCAAAAGGAGCAGAAAAACTAAAAGAAGAGTACCTGAAAAAAGTTACGAAAGCGGAAATTGAGCTGAAAGAATTGCAAGACAAACTTAAGCTAATAGTTGCCGCAAATTAATTTCGATTTAAAGTGACTGAAAATCAAAGTCTTGTATTTTTTTTCAAAAAAAGTTTCGAAAATACTTGCACAGAACGTTTCAACGCATTAATTTTGCATCACTTTAAAGAGAACGCCTCTTTAGCTCAGCTGGTAGAGCAACTGATTTGTAATCAGTAGGTCATTGGTTCGATCCCGATAAGAGGCTCTTAGAAGTCAAAACCGATTCAGAAATGAGTCGGTTTTTTTTGTTTTTAGTCTCATTACAATTCTCATTACAAAAGTGAAAGTTGGGGATCAAGCAAAAAAGTTGGGGGGAAAGGAATTTGATATTTACTTTGGGGATCAAGCAAAAAAGTTGGGGGAGAGGAATTTGATATTTACTTTGGGTAAAAAAAACTCTTTTATGACGCAAGATTTTATCCAACTATTACTTCCGGAAGGACTATTCGAATATTTTGATTTAGTCAGGTATAAACCCGCGATTTCGTCCAAACGATTTATTCAAGGCTCATTGCTGGTTAAAATTATTTAATTAAATTTATACTATAACCCTACTTGATGTCGGGCGTAAATAAAATAAATTAATCCGAAATCCTTCATTTTGTAATTGAGGTATGTAGGGCAAAATTAAATAATTAACCATATGAATATTTTCACTAAAATAAGATGGGTTGCAAGCATTCTTTTGGTATTCTTTATTGTACTCATAACTAACATTATTGACCGAGACAATTTCAATCGACTTACCAATTCTGTGAAGACTATGTTTGAAGACAGAATTGTGGCTAGTGACCTTTTGTTCGATATTACAAGGATAATTAAAGAAAAGCAAATAGCTATTCTGACCTCTGACACTAACTTTTTCAAGAATCAAAACAATAAACTTAATCAAGAAATTGATCAATTGTTAGATAGGTATGAAATTACAAAATTGACTGAAAAAGAGAAACGCCATTTAAATCTTCTGCAAGAGGAATTAAAAACTCTAAAACAAAAAGAAAAGTCGGATGTCAATTTATCAAACGGTGAGCTAATCAAAAGTATAGAAATAATAGACGAACAATTATACAAGCTGTCAAAAATTCAATTACAAGAAGGTAAAGAGCAAGTATTAATTAGTAACAAAGCCAAAGACACTATCAACCTTTATACCCAAGGAGAAATTATATTCTTAATTATTATGGCAGTACTAGTTCAGATAATTATTCTGTACAAACCGAAAGAATAAAGAGCTACTCAAAATAGCTAAGCCATCTTTGCCAAAACAATAAAAATTTGGATACGACTAAAATATGCACAAAAAATACCCGATGCTTTCCATCACTTTTTTTTGCTTTTTGATTTACAAATCTTATTAAGCTATGGTCTTATATATTGTGCAAGGTTAGCTTTAATGACATCTAATGCTTATTAGGAATTTTACACTACGCAAGCACTTAACATCTTCTATGTCACTTGAAGCAACTACATATTTACATTCTTTTGGCTCCTTATCCTTTGAAGCTATATTTACAATATTTTTCACATTAGCAAACAATATCAAGGGCTAAATACCAATTCAAGTCTAAGGGATATTTATAAATGTACGTTTTTACTACTAAAACCCTGATATTCATAAATACATTTAATAGAATACCTCTGCTGATTTTTTAAATAAAAACTCACTCAAACAACCAATTAATTAAGATGGATAGCATTGAAAATGAAATAGCTTTATGATAAAATAAACACACTTCAATCGAATAATTTCGCAAGAGAAAGTGATACAAAAAGTTTAAATATTTTTATATTTGTTCAATAAATTTAAAAAAATGAATAGAATTTTAGTTTTAATTACACTTTCAGAAAATGGAATTGACATCATAAAATCAAATCCTGAATTACCTAAAAAGGAAATGGAATATGTCAATCAATGGAAACAACAGAATATTTTAGAAAGCTTTTTCATTTCAGTCTCAAAAAAAGACGCAGTTTTAATTTTTCAAAACATTGACGAAATCAAGACAAAGGAGCTTATAGAAATCTTGCCTTACTTTCCACATATGGAAAAAATCGAATATCACAATTTAAATAAACAGTTTTAATCCAAATAGATATTCTAGAAAAAATTTCTAAAGAAATGCACCTATAAATTAAAACCAAACCTTAAATTGCTTCTTAGTTTTCAAATAGCTAATAGCCAAGGGATAAGATCGATCAAACTCTTAAGAATTAAACTTAATACTTGATAAAACTTATAACATTAGTTGATAACAAATTCCGAATTATACAGATAAATTTCAGAATATCAACTTTCTTTGCTTACAAATTTATGAGCAAATAATTCTTATTAAATTAAGCTAACAAACCCGAGTAATCGAAAATGAAATAGAAAAAATAAAATTATGGACAACCTATACAAAGAAGAGGACCTCACCTCAAATCTACCAAAACCTTTTTCTCAGACATACTTCCACGGCACAAAAGCAGATTTAAAAATAGGTGATTACATTCAGATAGGATTTAAGTCCAATTACGAAAATAGAAAACTGAAACATGTTTATGTTACAGCTACTTTAAATACGGCGATTTTGGGTGCTGAACTTGCTTCCGGCAATGGCATGGAACGAATTTATTTGGTAGAAGCAACGGGGGCAATTGAGGATGACCCGAATGTAACCGATAAAAAGTTCCCTGGGAATCCTACGATGTCGTACCGTTCTGAACACCCATTTAAAGTAGTCGGTGAAGTAAAAATTTGGCAGGGACGTACACCCGAACAAATAAAAGATATTAAAAATGGACTTGAAAAATTAAGTAAACAAGGGGAAAATATAATTTTAGATTAGGTTTAGTATTAATTCTTCAACTTTTAAAATTATTTATCCTTGTATTATTTTATTCAAAGGTATTATAACATAAAATTTCTGTTAATGAATGTTAATAGAATAAGCTTAATCAAAAGAATCCAAAACAGATCAATAATCTTAGCCTCATTGAAGAAGTCGCACAATCAACAATAGTCAAACCCTCTCCCTCAAGCAAAAAAATTGACCGAAGTAAAACTACCTCGGCCAATCAAAAAAACAATCTTTATAATCAATCTAATTTCTATACCCATTATTTGTCGGGTCGGACTTTAGTAAATTTGGGTTTGCCTCTAACTCTTGCAGCGGTATTGGTAACTTAACATGGTAGGGCTTAATATTAAGGTTGGGCTTCCAGAATCGATACTCCAATTTTTTAACTACATCTAAGAGTATCCCCCATCTGATCAAATCGTATCTTCTGTGTGCTTCTCCTGCAAGCTCCCACTTTCGCTCGTCATACATTTTTTCTCTGAACTGTTGCTGTGTTAGTCCTTTAAGCTCCCATTCAGCCTGAGTAGCATAGGCACGTTTTCTGACTGCATGTATGTACTCATATGCTGCAGCAGGTCCGCTCAATTCATTTTGACACTCTGCTGCCATCAAATAAATATCCGCTAAGCGAAACACCATCCTGTTGTCTGAGTGATTAAAACGGGGAGAAGTATCAAGTTTCAAATTCATAAACTTTGCCATGTAAGGAAACACTAGATCGAAACCTAAATAGTTTTGCATAACATTTAGCGGCCTCCTCAAGTCATTTTTAGGAAATTTCTCTGCAAAATCTTTTGAAGTTATTTGAAGGCCAGTACCGTTAAAAGCCTCGCCCCTGGCTGTCAAGGCTGCTGCTAGTGCGTTTCTCTCTGAAGTTTTGGCAGGCTCATCTCTCAAACGAGGATTAAACATACTCGGTCTCCAGTTTCCGTTTCCGGCTAAAGCTGTTACGCCTACTTCAAATTGACTTACGATATCTTTGGCAAAGTCTAATGACCAAATAATTTCAGAATTATATTCATTGGAAGGATCAAAAACTGAAGCATAATTTGGCAAAAGTTTATGCCCAGACTGATTAATTATCTCTAAACTTTTATCAAGCCCAGCTTTCCAGTTTTTCTGCTTCATGTATATTTTTGCTAAAACTGTGGCAGCCACCCATTTTGTAACTTTACCCCTTTGTGCAACGGTTAAAGTAGCCGGTAGGTTATCTTGGGCAAACTGTAAATCTTTAATTATCCCAGCTAAAATTGTAGCCTCTGGCGTTCTTCCCAAAACTTTTATTTCATCAATTTTAAGCTCCCCTTCATAATATGGTGCATCGCCCCACAAATTGGTTATGTGCCAATAAGCAAAAGCACGCATAAACGTAGCCTCAGCCACAATTTGGGTTTGTGCAGCTTTAGGAATCGCACTATTGTTAGTAACTCTCGCTATTATTATATTACTATTCAAAACGATTTTGTATAAGTCTTTCCAAGTATCTGAAACACTCATAAGCTGAATAGAAACTCCAGCGAGCGATTCGTTCATGGAATAGTTACCAATAGGCTCCACAAAATCTGCCGCTCGGTTGGGCTCTATTATGTCTGCTCCGTTATCATAAAAGTGATCAAGACCAACCTGCCCGTAAAGCGAGTTATTTTTTAAAATAGCATAAATACCCGAAATAGCCTGCCTGGCATCTGCCTCGGAATTAAAAAAGTTTTCTGGTGCTACTATGTCTCTTGGAATTTCCTCTAAAAAATTCTCGCATCCAAAACTTGAGAATAGTAAAACTATGTATAGGAATAAATATCTTGTTTTCATCTGATTAAAATTTAAAATGTTACGTTTAGACCCAGTGTTAATACCTTTGCATTTGGATATTCGCCATTCGAAAATCCTTGAGCGATATTTCCAAGACCCGACCTTCCAAACCTACTTGTCTCTGGGTCAATCAATCTAAACTTTGAAAATAACAACAGGTTAGTGCCTGTAAAATAGGCCGTCATGGCTTTAATTTTGTTTCCTCCAATCTTGCTCGTAGGTAAATTATATGCGATACGTGCAGTTTTTAGACGTAAAAAAGAGCCATCTTCTACGTATGCAGAGTTACTTACTACATTGGTTACGGCATCTGACCCAGCTCTTGGAATATCTGAGGTAGGGTTTTCTGGTGTCCATCTATCCGCCACTTCGGCATATTTGGTGGTTTCGCCACGCTGAAACATCGAGGTACGTGTTCTGAGGTTGTATACTTCATTGCCAACTGTTCCTTGCAAATAAAAAGACAAGTCAAAGTTTTTGTAAGAGAATGAATTTTCGAGGCCATAAATAAAGTCAGGCTGAGGGCTACCCAACACCACATTGTCTTCCGTAGAAATTATTTTATCCCCATTTAAATCCTCATACCTTGGCCCACCTACTACCTGAGAAGACATACCAGAAGCATTGATTTCTTCTTGAGTTTTCCAAGTACCCAAATACCTAACACCCGTAAAAACGGGAACAGTTTCGCCTACAATAATTCGAGTATTACCTGAACCCAAAATTGGATCAACTACCACATCAATAAAAGGAGCCCCACCTAAATCTAACACTTTGTTTCTGTTGCCAGACAAGGTCAACGTAGTGTTCCATTTGAAGTTGGCTTTCGCTACATTTTTTGAATTTACAAGAAGCTCCAACCCTTTGTTTTGAAGCGAACCAATGTTTTGCAATTGACTTGTAAAACCTGTTTGGCGAGGTATTGTGACATCTAACAACAAATCTTTGGTTTTTTTGTAATAAAAATTCAATTCTGTAAATAACCTTCCGCCTAACAAAGCCCCTTCTAATGCCAAGTCAAAAGAGGTGGTGGTTTCCCAACCTAAGTTTGGGCTAGCTGGTCTGCCCAACGTTAAACCCGGTACTTCCACCCCGTTTACGGTAGTATTCGCTTCTACCAAAATCGCTTTAGTTCTGTATGGTTCAATGGCCTGATTTCCTGAGCGACCAAAACTTGCACGTAATTTTAGGTCAGAGAAAACGTTTTGATCCTGCATGAACGGCTCCTCTATTATTTTCCAAGCACCGGCTACCGACGGATAAAAACCAAATTGATTTCCTTTAGCAAAAACCGAACTCCCGTCTGTTCTACCTACAAGAGTAAATAGATATTTATTTTTAAACGTATAATTTAATCTACCGAAAAAAGAAGCGATTTGAAATCCTGAGTATCCACTTGTAACCACTGCCCTTCTTGGGTCAGAAAAAGCCAAGTTATTAAACCCTGCCACATCACTGGTAATGCCAAATGCCTGTGCTCCGGTGAGTTCGGTTACTACTTTTTGAAATGAAGCTCCACCCAAAACAGTCACATTGTGCCCAGTACCAAAGTCTGACGAATACTGAACAGTGTTTTCATTGTTCCAACCTGTGGTGGCCACTGTGTTTACACTGGCAATACCTAAGTCGCCCACTAATAAGTAGTCTGGTCGTTGGCTTGAATCAAACTGATTGTTTTTTGTATTGTTAAATTCTGGATTAAATGTAGAGCGTATCATCCAGTTTTTAGATGGATTAAATTGCAAATAGACCGTACCTAAAAAGTTATTTGTATAGGTTTCGTTGGTATTTAATTTTGCATTTGCCACCGGATTAGAAAACGGTGCTCCAATAACCTCATCAAAACCATTAAAAGTGCCGTCGGCATTATAAATCGGTGTGGTAGGCAATGTTGCTAACAACTGACTATAGCCCACAGTTCCGTTATCTTGATGTAGACGTGAATAGTTAACTCTAAAGCCGGCTTTTAGCTTATTGGTTAGCTTTATATCCAAATTAGAGCGATATATAAATTTACTAATTCCCGAATTTTTAATAAGACCGTCTTGGTTAAAATGATTCAAAGAGTTGTAATAACTTATTTTACCATTTTCAGATGAGCCAGACACCGAAACATCCGCATTAAAAATCGGCGAAGTATCCATCAATAAGTTGAACCAATCGTTATTGGGATAAGTAGATGGGTCGTTTGGAAATGGCTGGGCGGCAGATCTAAACTTAGCATCTTCGTTAGTAAAAGCTATCTGTTGTGCTTGGGTAAGCTGTGCCGGAGTTTTTGGTATTAATTGCATTCCGGAGTATAAACCCACACTAACTTGTGGCTTACCTCCTACAGTGCTATTTCCACTTTTTGTGGTTACTAGCACCACCCCATTTGCACCTCTAGAACCATAGATTGCTATTGAAGAAGCATCTTTCAAGACTTCAATAGACTTGATATCGTTGCTATTGATATTATTTAAGTTAAAGTCAGAACCTACCACAATGCCGTCAATAACCCAAAGAGGCTCGTTGCTTCCCGTAATGGAGTTACCACCACGTACACGAATAGATGTGCCTGCACCGGGAGCTCCACTTGTTTGGGTCACCTGCACACCAGCTGCTCTACCTTGAAGGGCTTGGTCTACTCTAGAATTGGGTACCTGCGATATTTCTTTGGCACTGATAGAAGAAACCGAACCCGTCAAATCCGATTTCTTCTGTGTTCCGTAGCCAATAACTACCACATCGTCAAGGAGATTATCTGACAGCAATTCTACATTTATTAACGATTGATTTCCTACCACAACTTCTTTTGAAGTATAGCCAACAAAAGAAAAAACGAGCGTGGTGTTTGGATTCGCCGCAATAGTAAATTTACCCTCAATATCGGAGGTGGTTCCTTGAGTTGTTCCTTTGATTAAAACAGAAGCACCGGGCAAAGGCTGACCGTCTGCTATTACTTTTCCAGAAACCGACTGAGCATAAGATACTGAGGCACAGGAAAAATACAGTAAAGCAATTATCCAAGTTTTCTTAAAACTCAGAAAATTTTCAAAAAGTAAGTTAATTTTCATAAAGAAATTAGTTAAAAGTTTAGTATACAATAATTTACATTCCAAAAAAGCCCATAATACACATATTTAAAAGTCCTTAAAAAATTAAAACTTAGTCTCGACTTTGCGTTTTCTCAATGTCAAAACTTGAGGTTGTTTTATTTTTTTTGTAAAAACAAAACCCACTTAAAAGACAAAGCAGTAGCTATCTATAGCTAATAATAAGCCTAGTCAAAATTTGATTTTAAAGAATAACCAACAGATAATTACACGCCTAACTTCGGGCCAAAGCAAAGCAATGTGTTTTCGTAAAATCTAAGTTTTACGCTTAGTAGAATCAAGCTTATTGTTTCAAATAAGCCAACGTATATAGACCAGAACCCAACACCAATGTGGAGGAATCAACAATTTCGATTGGGTTGTTTTTTAAGAAATCTTTTAAAGCAACGCCGTTTATACTGAGCGTTTCAAGCTCATTTTTACTTAATAACACTTTAGCTTTTGTATTAAAAGGCACTTCTAAATTCATTGAAAAACGTATCCCGTTGGACTTCCAACTGCTTGAAATTTGACCATACGGCGACGGTAAACTAACAGAAGTGCTGGTAATTTTAGCAGGAAAAATAGGGTTTACAGTAAACTCCTTAAACCCAGCAGACTCGGTGGTAGATTTTATACCGCCAAGAGATTCGAAAAAATATGCAGCAAAACCACTGTGCATAGGATGATTGAGCGAGTTGGTTAAACCTTCCATAGTATCCCAATCAAACTGCCGCTCAGGCCAGGTAGTGAAACCATAGTTCATGACATAGGTTTGGCTTGGAAAACTTGGTGTTGTTAGAATATCATAAGCCAAATCCGCTTTGCCATACTTTGAAAGGACAGTATAGATGTACCGATTTCCATGAATCCCTGTAGAATGGTGGCCGCCTTTTACGTGCTTAATATCATATGCAAGGCCTTCTACAACTGCATTAATCTCAGACTGTGGCACTAGACCAAACTGTAATGCCATAACCGTAGCGGTTTGACTGCCATACCATTTGTAAGAAGTGGAGCCAATCGGTTTCAGAAACATTTTATTAAACGCAAGCATCAGTTCCTGTTTTTCTTTTTTTAATATTGCTTCAAAAGATGCATCGTTATTTTGTTTTGCAAACCTTTCCATGACACCTAAAATATCATAGAAATAGGCATTTGCTGAAACAATAGGATCGCACTCCATAGCACCCGGATTTTTGAGCCTGTCCCAACTTGGCGGGCACCAGTCTCCCATACCGTTTTGAATGATGCCATCTTTATCTTTAAAAGACAAATAATAATTACTTAGGTCTTTCATTTCTGGATAATATTCTTTTACCAATTCGGCATCTCCGTAATACAAATAGTTATACCACGGCAAATACATGGTAGCTACACCCCAGTCTAATTTTGCAAGGCCAGATGTTCGTTTTCCGGGAGCTATCATAGTAGGTACTTGGTATTGACGATTGGCATTTTCACCACCTTTGGCTGGTCGCAGCTGAGTTCGAATATCCTCCATGTATTTTTTATAAAAATTACCCATTTCATAGTTATAAAGGGCGTATTCACAAAATGCGTGGGCATCGCCAAGCCAACCGCATTTTTCGCGATGCGGGCAGTCTTCAGGAATTCCGTGAATATTGCTTACTATCGTCCATTTGCTAATACTGTGCATTTTATTGAGCAGTGAGTCTGAACTAGAAAAGCTCCCATTTTCTTGAATGTCTGTAGCTACCAAAACCGACCTGATCATATCAGAAGTGGGCTTTTTGCTTATTCCTTTTATTTCGGCATACCTAAAACCATGATAGCTAAACTGCGGCTCCCAAGTTTCTGCACCGCTGCCTTTGCAGATATATTTAAAAACTTGTGGCATGCCATTGGCACCTCCGCCCGTAGCCCCTTGAAAAATATCCAGACCGTCTTGCGTCAAGGCTTCTGTGGTGGTTATTTCAATAAGTTGACCAGACTTTTCTTGTACTTTTATTTTTACCCATCCAGCTATGTTTTGACCAAAATCTACAATCCAAGTACCACGCGGTGATTGAAAAACTCGAACAGGATTAAACTCTTTTAGTCGCCTGATGGGCGGAATCTGCTGAGCACTAACTTTAGCAATATCAGGCACAATAGCCTTTGCATAGCCCCATTTTGAATCATTAAATGCCACCTTATTCCAATCCTTAATTTCGAAGCGGGCGTCGTACGTATCTCCCCCATAAATATTATTAAAAACTACTGGGCCAGTGGACTCCTTCCATGTATCATTGGTGATAAAATCAGTCTGACTACCGTCTGAAAATGTCACTTTTATCAGCATCCGAACTGCTGGATTTCCATATGCCATATTTGCCTCTGATTCCTTGTCGCTTTTCCAAGAAATATCTTGTCCATAAAATCCATTTGCTACGATAATCCCCAAAGCGTTTTTACCTTGTTTGAAATCTTTGGTGATGTCATAATGCACATAATACGCCTGCTTGTCATAGTTAGACGGAGCTGGATCAAGCACATGGTCGCCTACTTTTTTCCCATTTAAATAAAACTCATAGTATCCCAATCCGCAGATATATGCTTGAGCACTTTTAATGGATTTTAGGGCATTTACCTCCTTTCTAAAATATGCCGCAGCTTTCCCTTCTACCATTTCGGGCGTTACCATTTTAGATGTGATGTATTCTCTAAAACGGTGCTCCGAAGTTCGGGTGTCTTTGTTTAGACTAATCCATTTAGATTCTCCCCAATTTGACTCATCTAAAAGGCCCATTTGAAAGCTTTGCGGTGCAGACCAGCCTGACTCTTGATTTCGCTCATCCCATATTTTAACTTTCCAATAATATTTTTCACCTGCTTTTAAGGTCTTACCATGATACTTTACATAGGTTGACTTAGAGCTTTTGACCTTTTCTGAATTCCACATATCAGAGGTTTTTACGTTTAATTTTGTAGGACTAGTGGCCACCAATAGCTGATAGGCAGATTGAGATTTATTGTATCCTTTAGAAGTAATTATCCACGCAAAATCCGGCTGTGTAGTTTCTATAGCACTTGGATTAGAAATGGTATTGCACGTGAGTGCTTTAAAAGCCAAGTCAGAAACTTTGACTTTTGGAGCAGTTTGCCCAAAAGAAAAATTGAGACACGAAAGCAATAAAAAAAGAAATTTCAGTAATCTATATTTCATATTTAACTCTTTATTTAGTATTCATTTATTCGAAAAATTGCCGTTCTTTTTCAGCAAACACGCACAACTTTCATTTTTAATATTTTCCCTAACTTTTCGATTTTGTCTGCTATATGCCCTACGCCGATGGCACAATGGTGTGCCGGGCCATTTTTTGACCACTCATTCATAAAGATCCTCGCCCCTACTGAGAAACGATAACGACTATTTGTATTACCAATCTGAAGGGTTGGCCCTTCCACAGATTCACCTTCGGCCACCAACATAAATACTTCGTCTTTGCCCTCAACCACGGAAAGGAGCGTTACGGGCCCGTGCTTTACGGTCATTTGTATAGATAGGCCTTTGCCTGGCTTTCCATGATAAACCGGCAATGGCACAAGCTGAACTTTGCCTTGAGAAATAGCAAAATGTGCAGGTCCATCGTGGCCAAGCATAACAATATCGTCGTTAAAGTCCATGGCATAAAACTCTGAAAATGAACCACCTGAACCAAATGCGTCCATAATTTTCATGGCTTGAGCGTTCTTTACTTCATATTCGCCAGCTACTGGTATGTTTTTGCCTGTTAATAAGGTATTTCCGGCTATTACTGAAGTCACTATATTTTCATATTCATTTCCAGGCTGTCCCTCGTAGTAATAAGCCAGTGCACCTAAGTCATGAGCTTTTACTAGCTTATCTAGTGCAACTGAAGTGGTAGCGGCTCTTAAAATCTCGACTTGTTCGCATGCTTCTATTACCTCAAAAGTTTCATTAAACTCTTGCACTTTTCCGTGTATTTCTTCCTCGGTTACATCGTCTCTTAGAGCTTTAAGTTCACACATTTCTAAGACTTTTATGTAGGTACCAAACGCTGTAGATTGCTTTGTCAAATCTGAATAAACATCTAACATGCCTCCATAGTAATTGCCTAAAACTCCTAAGCGATTGGTCCGCATAGTGGCAGCTACTTGAGTAGCCTTTATCCAGCCTTTTATTTCGTTCCAAACGAATGGTTCGCCCAAAAAACCTGTAACAATTTCATAATCGATACTTGCTCGATTGAATAAATTGGCGAGCTCAGGCACAGAACATGCTTGGCAATGGGCCAGCCATTCCCCTGTCATTTTCCCTCTATCGCCAAGTAGATTAAATTTTTCATAATCTATAGCTGCTACAGGTTGAATATTTAAAATGACTATTGGGCATTTTAACTTTTGTGCCAAAGGCAAAACTGTGGAAGACAAAGCATACGTTGAAACATACAAAAACACTAACTCGACATCATTTTTTTTCAAAAAATCAGCAGTTTCTACCGCCTTCTCTGGTGTATCTACAATGCCTACATTTATAACTTCTGCACCATACTCTTGCATTTTTTCGGCTATCTGATTTTGATAACCTTCTAAGCGTTCAAACAAGCCTTTAAACTGAGGCCAATACGTATCTAATCCTATACCGAATAGTCCTATTTTTGTCATTTTAGCTTTGTATCATTAAATATTTTAAACTCAGAAATAGATGGAGCCTTAATGGCATCTAATATAAAAATTCGGCATTTTGTAGCTTTTACTTCTTTGAAAATATGTACTTTAGCTCTTCCACATTTTTGATCAATCACCAAGTCTTTCCACTGCGTTCCGGTCCAATATTGGATTTTGTAATTACCTATTAAGTCCCCTACTTCATTTATTTCTACTTTATTAAATATTTGCGGTTTTATCCATTCCAGTTCTAAATACTGAGTATTAGCTTCGTTTGCTTGCCAAGAAGTGGAATCAACTTCGTCGTTGGCTTTAAATGCCTCGAAACCAGGAAGTTTTTCGGTTTCAATAAACATAGAGGAGGCACTTATTCTACCTATCTTTGATAGATTTTCTGGCTTCTGCAATGGTTCTGGGAAAGTAACTAAAGGAACATTACTAACAGAGAAATTATATACCCCAGAGGTAACTTCATAAATAACATAGTTTCCTACCGCTTCATTTTTTTCTGATCCCAAAAAGCGAATACCTTTCACTTTTTCGGCTAATTGACCTCCTACTTTAACTACCTTTTTATCTGTGGCAGGCAAATATATTTTGGCAGTGGTATTAATCGGAATTTCAATATGAAAACAAGCAGTATTCTTGTTTTTCGTCCAGTTTACTACTACGTTCCCGTATAAAGACTTATACGAAGTGTTGGCAAAAGTTAAGTCGCCCACCAAGGCTGGCTTTATGAGCATACTTTTCATACCAAAGGCGTTTTCGTTGGGCCTAATACCACCAAAACCTTTAATGAAATACCCCCCGATGCCGGTATAACACGTGTGTATTTTACTCATTCCTACCGATGACCAACGCTCCGGCCAAGTGGTTTCGCCTTGGTCTATAAAATACCCGTAACTCGGGTGGTGACGGTCTTGAAGGAGCTCATAAATAAGGTCCATGCGTTCACCAAATTCTGTAAAATATCGGGTATAAAGTGCCTGCCCAGAGCTCCCAGTGTCATAATAAGGAAAATCGTAAAGCACATTATTTACCAACACGGCTTCAACTTTCTTCTTTTCTGATGCGGGTGTTACTCCTGCTATAAGTGCGAAAGCTTGGTTGATTTGCTGCCCGCTTCCGTATTTACCAGTTACTGAATCATAAGTCATCTTGTGGGTGGCTTCTCGCTGTACGTTTAGTCTTTCTGCATATACTTTGGCGTCATCAGCTTTTCCTAAGGCAGTGGCAATCTGCAAGGCATTGTCAAGCATAAAAGCGTAAAGTGAATTATTAAAATGTATGGCATCGGGCGAGTTGCTACTCGTCCAGAAATTCCCCCTTGGTGTACACCAATCTCCCAGACCCGGAAAACTAAGTACACCCTGCTTGCCCGTTATTAAAGCACCTCCGGTATTAAAATTTGAATGATTAAAAAGCCAAGTCATCCACTTTGTCATGGATTCGTAATTGTCAGCTAAAATCTTCTTATCCCCAAGCATTCTGTAAGACTCCCAAATGGTGATTGGGCTGTTGGCTTTCCACATTAAAAATGGCCTGTCGTTTTCATTTATAATTGCATTTATTTGCCCTTCTTCATTTTGAGCATCCCGCAAAAACTGGGTATACTGGTCCATGTAAGCTCCACTTTCAAAGTTCGGCAAGGCGTCACCATACATAGCCGCAACTGTTACCTCGCCCCAACCACGCCTTTCTCTATGCGGACAGTCTACCAAAATACCGTCCATAGTATTGGCTATATATGTGTCGAGGTTTATTTCATAAATCTGATTGAGAAGTTCGCTCGAAGACTCAAACTTACTGATGCGTTTTCGGTCATTTGTAATCACATAACCTTTTATATCAACTAATTGCGGCTTATATTTTAAACCATAAACGGTTATCCATCGGCCACCTGCTACATTAAACCTATTTGTAAAAACACCTTCACCTGACTTCCCGTAGATATATTTACTCTTTTGGTTCCAGTTCATTACCTTTTCAGTTTGATCACTAATCTCAAACAGCACTGAGTCGCCCTCATGTCCCTTATGCATTTTCATTTCGAAAAAACCTGTATAGTTTACGCCCATGTCAATCATGTAAGTTCCGTCGACATTTGCAGTAACTCCAATTGGTTTTACTACTTCAAACTTTACCTGAGGTTCTACCATTTGAGCACTTAACTCAGCTGTTATTTCGCTATTTATTTGAAAATTCGCGGTATTTTTTACAGGAATATCTTCTTTAATAATGGGCAATGAATTTTGGTTTCTTACTTCAGTTGGTTTATAAATACTAGCATTTATCCAATTGGAATCATCATAAGCAATCGTGTTCCATTCGTCTTCTTTTTTTCTATCGTCTATGGTTTCCCCACCAAAATGCAGAATATCCCAATCTCCATAATATTCACTATTACTTTTTTTACATTTCCAAGAATCGTCCGTTGCCATTGAAATCTCTTTTCCTTCCGAACTTATGTTTACTTGGGCTTTAAACACAAAAGGGGGATTTTTATATTCGGTGATTCGCTGCCAGCGAGCCCAACCAGCAGCATGCCAAATGGCGATAACATTGTCTCCTTTTTTAAGTTTGTCGCTAATATCATAGGTCAAATATGGAATCCGCTTTTTCATGTAAGACATTACGGGATTCATCACATTATCAGTGATTTTTTCGCCATTTACGTAGAGTTCATGATACCCAAACGAGGCTACGAAAACCAAGGCAGAAACTGCGTCATCTTTTAAAGTAAAGGTTTTCCTATACCAATTGTGATCTGTTTTTTTCTGATCATTTTTTAAAATCCATGAGCCTTTCCAATCTTCAGGATATAGCAATCCCATAGCAAATTTTGCCGAATTGCTCCATTCTGACATAGCACCAGAAACATCCCAAACTCGTACTTTCCAAAAGTAGAATTGACCTGACTTTAGCTCTTTCCCTGCATAAATATTATTTACTGAAGTACTATTTTTTATTTTACCCGAATCCCATACGTCACCGATATTTTTCTTCAGGTTTTCTTTACTGCTGGCCACTATTATTTGAAACGCCGTTTGTTTTTGACCACGCACCGGTGAAGCCTCAGACAATATCCAACTTAGCCTAGGAGTCTTATTGTCAATTCCGAGTGGGTTGGTTCTGTATTCACACTTAAGATCAATTGGCAATACTTTTGAATATGCACTAAAACTTATTAGGAAAACACCAAAAGTGAGATTTAGAAATATCGAAATATTCACATAAACCTTTGGCACCAAAAGCCATTTTCTTATTAGGTATTTTTGTTCTTTTGCGTACATTTTTTTTGTTTAAAATGGAGAGTTTTTTTTAATTCCAATTTTGACTAATTACCAAAATACATAATCGAAAGAAACACTATTTTTTGGCAATAAATAGGCAATAGATTTCCCTCGATGGCTTTTTGCCAATTGCATTTAAATACTATAAATACTTTTTTGAAAGATTTTCCTTTATTAAGGTAACTACTTAAAAATCAGATATTTCATAAGGCAATTATTTCACTAGGTTGAAAACCTATTCGTTGAGCCATTGCTTTTACTTTTGCGTTTTTAGGAATAGTTATTGGTTTTGAATAAACTTCCCAACTTTGAGGTTCTATGCCGTTTTTTATAATTTTATAAACTATGGAAGCCCCCTCTGTGGCTGAAGATATCATTAGCTTAGATTTTTCAATTTTAAGTATTGGATTAGCAGTGGTAGGTGGCTCGCTTTGTCCATTCCACATTTGCTTTACCAAACTTTTCTCCTCGATTTCCCCATAGTCATAAACCTCCTTTTGCCAATCTGTAAAGACCTCTCTAAACGTACTTATTTTAGAAGCATATTTCGAATTGTCAATTAGGTTTACCAATTGAAAAGGATCTGCTTTTATGTCGTAAAATTCTTCTGATGGCTTGGTCTGCTTAAACCAAATCATTTGAGTTTCGTTAAGTTGCCCATTGTCTCGCATTCTTAAAATTTCTCTCATTGAGGCCTGTTGCTTTCTAAACTCAATGTCCATGTAAAGTGGTTTTTCGGGGCTGAAGTTTTTAATATATTGAAAACTGCCATCACTTACGGACCTAACCCTATCGTATTCTGAATCAAGGCGATCTCTTGCACCAAATATATACGGATGACCTTCCACAGTGGCATATTTGCCCAAAAACGATCTCCCCTGCATCCATTTTGGAGTAGGAATACCCGCTAACGACAACACAGTAGCTGGCCAATCGATTGCAGAAATCATACGGTCATCGGTAGAGTTTGCAGGTTTTTGACCTTTGGTTGGGTAGCCACTAGGAAAACGAACTAAAAACGGCACCCTAAGTCCACGGTCATAAACTTCTCTTTTGTAAAAAGGCAAGCCGTCTCCATGATCACCCCAAAACATCACAATGGTATTTTCTAACAAACCATTCTCCTCCAGTTCTTTCATTTTTTCTCCTACCCAATCGTCTAGTTCCGAAATATTAGAGTAAAAACGTGCCACATCTAGTCTCACAGAATCAGTATCTGGGTAAAAAGGAGGAAGTTTTACCTTCTTGGGATCTACTCTCAATGGATGCTTACTTCTCGCCCAAACCTGTGACTCATGGGTGATGGTACTGTTAAAAATCGCAAAAAACGGCTGTCCTTCTTTTCTGTTTTTATAGTGAGCAGTAGTGCTGCTTTCGTCCCAAATAGACGGAATATCCTCAAATTGATAATCTGTCTTGACGTTGTTTGTGCAATAATATCCTTGAGCCCTAAGAAGCTCCGCAAAGTGCTTAACATCAGGTGGCATAACTACTGAATAGTGTTTCGGCAATCCTGTTTTTTCGGGATAGGTACTGCCTTGAGTTCGCATATTGTGTCCGCCATTGCTGGTTTGAATACGCCCCGTGGCTATTGCGTTTCGGCTAGGAGCACAAACTCCCGCTGTGGTAAATACATTGGTATACATCACTCCTTGCTTCGCAATTTTATCAATATTGGGCGTAGGAACAGTATAGTCGCCGTAGCATCCCAGACGTGGGCTCAGATCTTCCGCACTAAGCCAAATGATATTGGGCATTTTTTGTGCATATAGACTCGATATGCCCAGTAAAAAAAGAAAAAATATTTTTTTCATATTTTATTTATTTCAAGTTTTTTATCAAAAACTCAGGCTATTTTTATTTCAATTTGGGTGTTTGCATTACCCCATTTCCTTTATCAAAACTCCAATAATCGATTGCGTTTTTAGATTTATCCAGCACAAAATTCCATTTTTTCAAATAATATTCTTTTGGCTGAAAATCATCACCAATTTTATTAAGGGCCATTTGAAGTTTACTTTCCAGGTCATTTTGTAGCATTGCATAAGCCGGATTATCATACAAGTTAAGCAATTGATAAGGATCTGCTTTATTATCAAAAAGCTTACTTGAGCCGTCTAATGTTTTTATATAAGAATATTGCTTTGTTCGTATGGCCCGATATTCGGGATATTTAAACTCACTCGTAAAAGGATGAATGTTTAACAACAAAGCCGCTCTATCTACACTTTCATTTGGAGATTTAATCAAAGATGCCAAGTTTTCACCTTCGATAGTGTTTGGAATAGCGATATCAGCAAGACCTAAAATAGAAGGAAGTATGTCAGGAGTATTTATTGGTGCATGCACTGCTTTTCCTTTATTTTTACCAATTTTAGGATACTTTATCAAAAACGGCACCTTAATAGATTCGTCCCAAGCGAGCTGTTTTGTGAAAGGTCGCAGTCCGTGGCCGCCCATCATTTCTCCATGGTCGGCAGAAAAAACTACAATCGTATTTTTGTCTATTTTTAGGTCTTTAAGTTTATCCAAAACCTGGCCAATAGCGGCATCTGTGGCCGTACAATGTCCGTAATATCCTTGTAATTCTACTCTTACTTTTTCGGCAATTTCTTTCGGAACATTTGGGTTAAGTATTAACTTTTCTTTTGGGTATAAAGCCTTGTATTCTTTTGGTGCACTGTCGTGCGGAAAATGTGGCGTAGCGATGGAAATAAATAGCAAAAAAGGCTTTTGGTCTTTAGCATGATTGGCCATATACATCTTAGCATCATCGGCTAACGCAAATGGCGAGTAGCCTTCCCAGTATTTCTTTTCAGGGTTATTGTTTTCGTAATATGGCATATGATTGTAGTCATGAGAACATTCCAAAGCCTTCCAATAGTCAAACCCTTGGCGTCTTTCGGGAGCTACATTATTTTCTCTACCGTGGCCATCTAAATGCCATTTTCCTAAATATGCGGTATTGTAACCTTCTGCCTTAAAAATTTCGGCCATACAAAGCTCCTCAGAAGGCAAATAAGTATCATTTAAAAACATTCCGGTGGTGGTTGGATAACGCCCGGTGAGTAGTGCCGACCGATGAGGCGTACAAACTGGCGTAACCGAAACCGCGTTTGTAAAATTGACCGATTCCTTTGAAAACTTATCCAAATTGGGAGTTTTCACATTAGGATCTCCCGCATATCCAAGTGCCGATGACCTCCACTGATCTGTCAATATATATACCACATTTGGCTTTTTATCGGCCTGCGAAAAGGCAGTTCCGTAGACCAATAATATGCCTAAAATAATACTATTGAAGATTAACCTAGTTTTCATTTTTTTTAAAATAATTATTGTTTTTTCTTGCCAAATAACCCCTTTTCAAAATTTGTCTATTTGACACAGTAATAGCACTTTTTGATTTTATTTTAATCAAAAATAAACTACCAATAGAAATATTACATTTATAAAAAATAGTATAACTTTATCCCGCTATTTTATGTATATGAAACAAAAAATATAACTATTTGTATTTTATATTGTAAATTTACATACTTCATTAAACCTTATCAATTGACAAATTGATAAATTATATACACAAAATGATATGAATAAAAAGTACCAAAAATACCTCATGGTATTTGAACAAGACGAAAAATGGGGCTTCTATATAAATAACCTTGGAAGAGCATCTGTAGACAAAAATATTGAGTATCCATCCAAGGGCCACCCGGGAAGTCACATGTTTACTTGGGAAAAGGGAAGAACCCTTGATGAATTTCATTTTGTACTTATCACTGAGGGCGAAGGTGAATTTGAAAGTAAAGAAACGGGCAAAAAGAAAATTTTACCCGGAGATGGCTTTTTGCTATTTCCAGGTATGTGGCATAGATACAGACCAAACAAAAAAACTGGGTGGAGCGAACGCTGGGTGGGTTTTTCTGGACCAATTGCAAAACAGTTTCTGTCAAATGGCTTTTTCAAGTCACAATCACCCGTAATTTCAAAATGTAACCGAAGCACTGTTCTTGGTTACTTTGATACTTTATTTCAACTATTCGAAGATGAGCCTTTTGGCTATCAACGACTGGCCTCTGGTATTTGTATGCAGTTAATGGCCGAACTTTATAACATTCAGCAGAACAGCAACAGCGAAGACTACCTCAATCAGATGGTTTCTCAAACGAAACACCTGATGTATAATAAAATAAATTAAACCTTAAACTTAGAAGCAATTGCAGCGGAATTAGGTGTAAGCTATTCGAAATTCAGAATTGATTTCAAAAAACAAACTGGCATATCTCCATTGCAATATCATCTTTCTCTTAAAATAGAAAAATCAAAACAGTTGCTGCTACGGACTAAATTATCTCAAAAAGAAATTGCGTATTCACTGGGGTTTGAATCTGACTTTTATTTCAATAGATTATTTAAACAAAAAACAGGAATCACACCTAAGCAGTTTAGGAACCAGTTAGAGGATTAGAACTTCCTAAAATTATGCTAACCGTAACAATATTCATTTGTCAAATTGTGGGTAGTTAGCTCGCTCCTCATTTGGAAACTGAACCGACAACAAGGCCTTCATCCTTTCTACATCTTTTTGATATTTATCACTTTGAGCAAAATTTTGGCTCACCTTCATGTAGTTTTGTTTATTAAAATACAACTCGTTCTCTATGAGCTTATTGCCTTTATTGTCCCACCACTCGGTGTACCGCATCTTGCCGTCGGTACATGTAAAACCCATTATATTTTTCCCTCTCGGATATACGCTGTAAGCAGCCTTGTGAAAACACTGTTTGGGATTATCGGCCAGTGTAACCAAACTCTTTCCGTCTAGCTCCTGTGTTTTTAGCCCACAAGCCTCAGCGAGAGTCGGAAAAACATCCACATTTTCTATCAAAGCATCAGAACTCGCATTTACTTTCCTTTTTTCATAGCTCGACTCGCGGCTTATTATCAGTGGCACATTTACGTCTATTTCAAAATTAGTGTGCTTGCACCAAGCTCCATATTCACCAAGCTTCCAACCATGATCACTCATAAAAACTACAATGGTGTTTTTGCGTAAATCCAAATCATCTAGTGCTTTCATGACTTTTCCTACTTGGGCATCCATATAACTCACAGATGCATAGTAGCCCTGCATTAAAGTCTTTGCAGTTTCATCGTCCAAAAGCCCCACTTGCGGTATGCCTGCATAGTTTCGCAGTTCGCCCCAATTTGTAAGTGCATATTTGCCGGCGTTTGTCGGTGCCTTGGTATTGGGAACCACAAACTGATCTTTATTGTATAAATCCCAGTATTTTTTAGGTGCATTGAATGGCAAATGTGGCTTACTCAAGCCTACCACCATCATAAATTTATCGTCTTTTATTTTACTTAAAGTCTCCACTGCATCTCTGGCCACACGACCATCTTTATAGGCCTCGTCTTCTACTTCCGCATTTTCAAAAGCGGGCCCGTTTCCTTTTCTTTCATCAGCAATGGCGATATTCTCAGGTTTCACATAAGCATTTGGCTCATTCGGGAAAAGCATACTCCAACTCTCCTTATCGTCGGATACGTGGTGGTAAACCTTCCCTAAACTAACTGTCACGTAACCATTTTCTTTAAAAAGCTGCGGCATAGTCACTATTTCTTTATGAACAGATCGCAGGGGCGTAAAAAGCGAATAAATTCCAATGTTTTCAGGTCGCATTCCGGTTAATATACTCATACGAGAAGGTGCACAAATAGCCTGCTGGGCATACGCCTTATTAAACTTTACACCGTCTTTGGCCAAAGCATCTATGTTAGGACTTTTGATTACTTTATTACCATAACAACCCAAAACTGGCCGTAAATCATCAACCAGAAAAACCACGACATTGGGTGGCTTTTGAGCAAAAACCAGACAGTTAACGCTTAAGGAAATAAGTAAAAACAATTGTATTTTTTTCATGTAAATAAAATATTTATTCATTTCAAAGGATTCTTCTTCACAAAATCAAGCAGCAGTTTTCGTACATCCTCCACTTTTCCTGTTTTCAACCCGCCGTTTGTTGCCCCTGTTATCCAATAAAGCACCATGCCAGCGTCCGAACAGTCCCACATTCCTTTTTGGAAATTCACCACGTCGTCTACTTCTGCCAATTTACCCATCAACCAAATCAATTCTATGCGGTCATCATCGTGATTTTTCGCCCAGTCCCACTTTGATAAGTCCACTTTTAAATCAATATTTTGGTCGGGAATACGCACTTCTTCTACGCCAAAATCCAAAATTTCTTGCCATTTAAAAAAATCACCGGCATTGTCGTTTGCAGGATGGTGCGTTATTACTTTTACAAATTTTAGTTTCTCTTTTTGTGCCGCCTGAAGAGCAAATCCAATGATGTCTGGTTCACCAGCCTCCACTATCCAAAGCGGGTCTTCGGCCGTTGAGGCGTTTATAGCTTTTGTGAGGTGTTTTATGGTTTGGTCGGTTTGCCATTTGGCATCCATAAAAGTGATATGTTCGAAACCGCCCCACCTTCTAGCGGTTACGTCACAGGCGGTTTGCATGAGTGCGTGTCGCTCTTTTTCGGCGACTTCTGAAATTCTTTGTAGCACCACCAGGTCGCAGCTGTGTGAGTAATGCACCAAGCGTTTTTCTAGTCCTGCAGCACGTAGCAAAGCCAATGAAACAGCAGTGCCGCCGAGGTCGTCAGGGTCAGGAGAGTTACCATCTGCTACTATTGCTAATCGGCCAAGAGGTGCGTTTACTTTTTGCCCAAAAACAATATTATTTAAGAGTTATAAAAATGCTATGAAGGTAATCTTATTTTTCATTCTAAATCTTTAATCTATTTTAACAAACTACTAATTATCAAATACTTGAAATGCTTTTTTCGAAGCATCACTTTTTAATTTACACTTCTTGTATTTCAAATTTTCTCCTTCTCCAATATAAAGTTGCGTGCTTTCTTTTCCCTTATATTCTTCACTTCTGATAATTGCAAAACGGCCTCTAAAAGCTAATTTTAATTTTGTATTTTTGTAAATAGCCTTCGAGTCATCTTGTGAAATAATATGATCAGTAATGGTTTTTTCACCTAAACGAGTCACTACCTTTATCCCGACTATTTTCGTCCCACTTTTTAAATGTTCTACAGCTTCAATGCTCGATTTTGGATTCAATGAAGGCTCAAAAACTGAAACAAAAGGTCTGTCCCAAGCTTCTCCATTTTGACGTATTGCCAAAACTTGCGTCTTCTTATTAACATACCCATTTTTAGCTTCTCTTGTGGGCGGAGCCAAGGCCGTAGTATATGCACGGCTAACATCACCGGGAATAAACATGTGCATATAACGGTTATCATACTTAATATCAAAACGAACCTTTATGGCATCTGAAACTTGCTCAGTAGTTTTGGTATCTTCAAAATACCGCCAGCCGGGTGCGTGGACTACGTCGCCAATATCATTTTGATAACGATCCGTTTCGGTTAGTGCAAGTTCCTTTGCTTTAAGGTCTGTGAGGTGCACTGCGTCCCCAATGTTATGATATAGATAGTCGTGAAACTTATTTTCGCCTAATGATTTAGACCGAAACATATCAAAATAATAAGCAGTTGTATCGCTTGTTCTGATTACACTAAGCGTTCGCTCCTGATCGGCATTATTGATTTCATCTTTTAAATATTGGGTAGCAAAACTAAACTTATCTGTAATCGGCTCTTCCAAATGCTTGGGTTCAGCGGCAATATTTATTGTCTTATTTTGCCAAACATTGGCTTTGCCTTTCCACGAGCCTTCATCTCTGCCATGCGAAGTTCCGTTAACTACTACGGTGTTATTGCCAGCATATATTCTATAATAATGCTCATGAAGCGGTATTTGCCTTTCCTCTACCGTAGCGGGCAATCCAGCATTTGGAGCCATAACATAGCCCGCCCCATAAAGCTCCATGCTTATACCCGTCAGGTGTGAATGCACATAATGTGCCCCACCGATAATTCCACATAATCCATAAAGCTCATTGTACTCTTTCACGTAGTTTCTCTGTAGGGCTACTCCCGCGTGCTCTACTATCACAGTAGGTTTGTAGGATATTTCGCCTACATTAGTTTCGGGAATTGGAACACCCCAAAAGAGTTCTAAAAAGTTGCTATTATCGTAAGTAGTGTTGCTCATATTAGGCTTCCTTCCGCCTTTGGCAGCATAGTTTTTCTTTAAGGCTTCCATTGATTCTTTAGCCAAGGCAGTATATCCTCTCCTACTTGCAATATGAAGAGCGTAGCGATAATTGGCCTCTGTAAAATCATTGTTTCTTTTTGAGTCGCCAAACCGTACAAACCGCCTATCTGGATGCCTAAGATTAGTAAACAGAAAATTGCCATTGAATATGTGCTGGTAATCTTTGGTTATGTTCATCTCTGGTTTGATGCGATCCACGATATTTAAAACCAAAGAAATATTGGGCATAAAACTATAACTTAAAGATTCAGGCCAAATGCCTTGACCCGAAAACATAGGCAGGATGGTATGTTTAAATGAAGGCTGATGTTTGGTACCCTTCTCCCAAAAAACATTAAAAAGACGTTCTCTTTCTACGGAATCGTCAATGCAAAGTATAGAATATAAAGCTCCAGGAGCAGTGAGCACCGGGTGGTTTGATATAAACTGACCATGCTTGTCGCTTTCGCCGTACTCTTGCAATATATTCCCTACGATATTCTTAAATGCCTGCTGAGCTATTTCGTTTTGAAAAGGCTGAGATTGCCGAGTATTTAAGTTATAAATGTGCGTTTGGTTCTTGTTTAAGAAAGTATATGTAAAATCAAAAGCGAGAGCCAACATATTGTAACAAGTTCGTGGATCATGAAATGCATCCCCCATTATTTGGGTAGTCTGGGGAGTTTTTAAAGCCAACGGATACGTATAAGCCGCAATAATATCAGCAGAAAGTTGAGCATAATTTTCGTCTTTGCTTAGGTAATACAGCATTCCGGATTCGGCTGCTAAAGTCAATATGCGGTTGTGCTCATTTAGGTTTCCACCAAAGGTAGGAATCGACTTGAGAATTACCTCTGGATTAGATTTATGAGAAACCATAAAGGCGTCTACATGTTCATGCAGCTGACCCAAGATGCTTTTAGCCCAATCGTATTTTTCTGTATTGGCAATCACCTGCTCTCTCTCCTCTTCTGTTATCCATATGACGGGGTGCTTATTAGACTGAGCGAAGGTGAGGTTTGAGCAAAAAAGAACAGAGAAAAAGAAAACAAGTTGAAAACCTTTCATTTGAATTTTAGAATTAGATTTTTAAATCAATGAGCTAGTTGGACAAATAATGATAACATAAGCTTAAACAATCACTAAAGAAAAAAAAATATAATTTACTGATATAAAGCTACTTAATATACAAAATACGTGCCTAGTAAAGATCCAAATAGCGATGCGTACATGAAAGCAAATACAAATATTTCTGTAAATGTGAAGGAATTAAACAAAGTCAACAATCTACATTTTGATATTTTATTTATACAAAATGATAAAACAACTTAAATATCATTCAACTAATTATTAAAAAAGTACAATTTTTAATTCTCATTAAAAACTCCAAAAAAAAGACCTATGAAGGGAATAAAAAAAGTAAACTTTTACGAATAACAGCAAGGCAAAAAGTGAAAAATAAAATACCGTTTTGTTTGTATTTTATACAATTGAAAGTCCAAACAAAACAAAACGAAAATACTTATACACAAAAACGAAAAAATACTGCCAATTAAGAGATATTCATGGGCGTTTTTCTAAAAAAAACAGGGCTATTTTTTATTTCAAATTTTGATGAAAAAATCTATTGAAATAAACTTGAATACTGTATACAAAATTTCAAAATTAAGCTAAACTAAATCTTATTTTAATTCAATTTTCAACACAATCACAAAAAACAGAAATTGTACTATACCTATCATTTTGTGTATTTAATTTATCAAATCATCCATTTAAACCCAATTACAGAGTATTTAGATTTGTCAAATAATCAATAAATACCATAGCTTTTTTATCGAATAAAATATGGAATTCGAATAAGCGAAAAACGGAAAGAAAGTCAAATTGATTATTAGAAAATTAAAAAAAGTGCTTTTTACATTAAAAAAAAGACGGCGTTTAGACAATTTTTACAAAATCAAAATACGCCCGTTTTACCTTTTTTCGAAAAAAAACATTAGACCTTAAAAATTAAACCAATGACACCATATACATACGAAAACTCTTTAAATCGGAAGCCAAGCATTCAGCACTTAAACTCGCTTGTTGGCTTAAATTAGACTTTTTGACAAATGGTTTTATTAGAAGTTTCAGTTGCGTTTTCTGGAAAGAATTTAAAGCAGTGTTCAAACCTTAAAAATATTTTTTTTTCGAAAAACTAGGGATTTATACTTCAAAAACTACTCTATATGAAAAATAGAACAAAAGTTTCTCATGAAAAACACCTTCAATTAGCGATAATTGAAAAAGAGCAAGTAGTAATCAAAAACTGCGGCGAGGTTAAGTTTAACCTAACCGCATGGACTAAATTTTTAGATAGAAAAGGTTGGATCCCCTGTTAGACTCATTGATGTCAAATCGATAGTTTTTCAGGGGTATTTTTTTTATCCTGAGCAAACTCAACCAAATGATTTTCAAAAGATTAAAAAAGACAAAAATCAAGAAAAAATAATTTTTCAAATATTTTATAAAATTATTTAGGGATTTAGTCGACTTAATCTACTCTATATTGTAAACCTTAAAAACCTTACACGGATGCTTAACAAAAAAGCAACAGACAACCATTCTCTAATAACATTTCTTTATGAAGGCAAAAGATGGGCCTTCGAGGAGATTTATAACCGCTATTGGAAAAAACTACTTTTTGTAGCCTATAACCAAATCGGAGTTTGGGAAGAAGCCGAAGAGTTGGTTCAAGAGGTGTTTTTGAGTATTTGGAAAAGACACGACCAAGTACAAATTCAAAACCTAGATTTGTACCTAACACTTTCTGTAAAAAACAAAGTGTATGATTATATAAAATCGAGAATCAGCTATAGAAAATACCAAGAATATCTGATTTTTCAGGAGATAAAAGAAAATAGAGACACTGAAAACATTGTAAATTTTCAAGAACTCACCAACGCCCTCGACAAAGTGCTCAATCAGCTTCCTGAAAAAAGTGCGGAAGTATTTAGAAAAAGTAGGTTTGAGGATCAATCGGTAAAAGAAATAGCCGACCAACTAAACCTTACACCAAAAGCCGTGGAGTATCATATAACGAAGTCTTTGAAGTTTTTACAAGAAAACTTAAAGTCATACCATATAAACTAATACAAAAAAAATGACGCTAGAAGAGTTTAATAACTTAGCAAAAAAATACCTCGATGGCAACACCACCGAAGAGGAAAATCGACTTTTAGAAGAATGGAACGAAGCCCAAAATGCAAACGACCTAAACTTTGTCATGAAGCAAAATGACGAAGTGGTAAAAAAAAGAATGTGGGCTTCTATATCAAAAGAAGTAAACAATCACCGCACCTCTAAAATACGTAGAATTGGATTTTATGTAGGGCTTGCAGCATCGGTTATGTTGGTCATTTCTTACCTATTTAATGTAAATATTTTTGACAAAAATAACATCACCGCATTATTAGAAAACGACAACATTGAAATATCAAACGACACCAAAGACCAAGAAATAGTATTGCTTTCAGACGGAACGGAAGTGCATCTTTCTAAAAACAGCAGTATCACGTATGATAAGAATTTCAATATTGACAAACGTGAGGTTCATCTAAGAGGAAATGCATTTTTCAAAGTAAAAAGAGACGTTACCAAACTGTTTATTGTACACACAGGCGACTTGTCTACTGAGGTACTGGGAACTAGTTTTTGGATAAACGAAAACAAAAAGTCAAAATCAATAGAGGTGGTAGTAAACACAGGGAAGGTTTCGGTATATACAAGTAAAAAATCCAGAAAAAACGAAAAAAACGGGGTGATACTAACACCAAATCAAAAAGTGATTTATGACGAAGTAACACAAAATATAAAACCCAGTTTGGTAGAAAAACCCAAGCCAATTGGAAAGGCCGAACAATCAAAAATTAGTTTAATATTTCAAAGCAGACCACTACAAGAGGTATTAAATGTACTCTCAAAACTATACGGAATAGACTTTGTGGTTTCTAACGAAAAGCTAAACCAATGCCGAATAACGGCGGATTTAAATGACCTCCACATGTACATTCAATTAGAACTAATATGTAAATCAATAGATGCCCAATATGAAAAAAGAGGAACTGTCATTTTTGTAAATGGCGAAGGCTGTTAAAATAAAAAAGGACCAAAAATGCTGCGAACATTTGAGGTCCTTAGGTTTTCTTTCCTAACGAGTGTTTTGGAAAGACTGTTTTCTCAACTAGTTAAATTAATAAAACAATCAAATTTATGAAAAAAAAACTACCCATTCTCAAACATTTGAGAGAGATTATGAAAATATCTGCGATACAATTATTCTTAGTCCTGCTGAGTTTAGGCATTGCTTCCGCTAAGAACACCGAAGCTCAAGAGGTACTAAACAAAGCGGTTAGCTTGAAAGTAGAAAAAACTGAGCTAAAACAGATCTTGTCTCAAATAGAATCTCAGACCGGCGTAAAGTTTGTTTACAGTACCAAAATAAGACCAAGCAAAGTTTTTTCATTAAACATAAATAAATCAAAGCTTTCAGAGGTTTTGGATGAAATTCTTTCGCCTGTTTCTATCGGATACGAAGTATTTGGAGACCGCATTCTACTAAAGAAAACCGCAATGGCTCCCATCAAAAAGTCATCTTATTTATTAGACAAACCGAAGTACTTTGACCCTCAAATGATGCTCAAAAAAGTAACCGGATCGGTTGTAGATGAACAAAACCAAGGAATACCAGGTGTGTCCGTTGTAATAAAAGGGACCACTAAAGGTATCACCACTGACATCTCAGGAAACTTTGAGTTAGACGTGCCTACCGATAAAACCATATTGGTATTTAGCTATGTGGGTTTTGAATCAAAAGAAGTAGAAGTAGGAAATAGCACTAACATAAGAGTAATCTTACTTTCAGACATAAAAGCCCTAAGCGAAGTGGTAGTGGTTGGATATGGAACTCAAGAAAAAGTTAACCTTACGGGTGCTGTTGGTGTAGCCTCAGGAAAAGTGCTTCAAAACAGGCCGATATCTACTGTGGGCGAAGGCTTACAAGGCGTAATTCCAAACCTAAACATTACCGTTAGAAACGGTGACCCTACCACAGCTGTAGACTTTAACATCAGAGGATATGAGTCTATAAACGGAGGATCTCCCCTTATTCTAGTAGATGGTGTTCCGATGGACTTAAATAGAATAAACCCAAATGACATCAAAAGCATAAGTGTACTCAAAGACGCAGCGGCGGCGGCAGTTTACGGTGCTAGAGCGGCTTTTGGTGTAGTTTTGGTAGAAACCAAAAAAGGAGAATCTGGTAAAATAAAAGTGAATTTCAATAATCAGATTTCAATTTCTAAGTCAATTTTTAATGTAGATCTAGTTACGGATCCGTATGAATTTGTAACTGCTCAAAACAAGGCGGCCGTAAGAAACTCCAACGTACCAAAATGGGATGACGATTACGTAGCGGGTACAAAAGCCTATTCTGAAAACCCTTTAACCGCCCCTCAATATGCAGTGGTCAATGGAGTAATTAGATTTTATGGGAATAATGATTATAAAAACAGACTGATAAACGATTACTCGCCAAGTAATCAACATGACATTTCGGTTTCTGGAGGTTCAGAAAACGCAAAGCTGTATGCGTCGCTTGGATATATAAACAAGGATGGTTTCCAAAGAATTGGCAATGATAAGTTTAAGAGATATAACATTATGCTAAAAGGAGATTTTAAAATAAACAAGTGGTTATCATTAGATGAAAAAATAATTTTAAATACGCAGTATAGCGACAAAGCCCACTTTTATTCAAATGATGTAGCAATTAATTCAGTATTAAGAGCTGAGCCTTTTAGATTAATTGAGTTTCCTGACCTTCCATATTACATAAATCAAGGCGACAGAGCTACTTATGAACCATATATCGGCAGGCAAATGGCGGGAGTAAATGCTATCCCGTATTTCAGAGATGGCGGTAGAACCACTTTTACAAACCACGATTTATGGCTAACCCAAGGCATGACTTTAACTCCTATGAAAGGGCTTAAAATCAGAACAGATTTCTCTTACAATATATTTAACAGAATATACCAAGACGTAGCTAGCAAAGTGGAAGTTATTAACCCAAATTTATTAGCACCTGACTTTATTTTAACTAGCTACAGTGGAGATGATTACTTAGCCAGTGAAAACACAAACAATACCTATAGTGTATTAAACGCTTATGCTCAATATGAATTCCAAAATCTTGGAAGTCATTCAGTAACTGCTATGGTGGGTATCAACCAAGAGGAAGGTAAAAACAGATGGATTAGAGGCCAAAACAGAGGCATTATTTCGAACGGAATAAATGACCTTTCTGCTACTACTGGTACTCAAATTGCCACAGGCTCGCGATCTCATGTTGCACTTAGAGGTGCCTTTTATAGGTTAAATTATGATTATAAGAAAAAATACTTAATCGAGTTAAATGGTCGTTACGACGGTTCATCGAGATTCCCATCAGATTCACGTTATGGGTTTTTCCCTTCTTTCTCTGGTGCATGGAGGATATCAAACGAAGACTTTATGGAGTCTACATCGTCTTGGCTTACTAACTTAAAAATCAGAGCATCATATGGTACATTAGGAAATCAATTATTAGGTAGCAATTATTACCCATACATTTCTACATTATCGGCCTCAATGTCACAGTATATTTTCAATACAGGAGCAGCACCTATTATCTCTCCAGCCGGTCTGGTTAGCCCTACCCTAACGTGGGAAAGTGTAACTTCTCGAAACGTAGGCCTTGACTTTACGCTATTTAAAGGAAAGTTAGACGCTTCATTTGATCTCTACACCAGAGACACCAAAGACATGCTTTTGGATGTAAGCTATCCAGATATATTAGGAACTCGAGCACCAAAAGAAAACGGAGCTGACCTAAGAACTAAAGGATGGGAAGCTTCGATAACCTGGAGAGACAAATTCAAAAAAGATTGGAGCTATGACGTTACTTTGGCACTTTCAGACGCTCAGGCTGAAATTACAAAATATAATAACCCAACTGGTGATATTTCTACATTTTATGTAGGTCAAAAACTGGGTCAAATATGGGGATATGAAACCGTAGGATTATTCCAATCTGATGATGAAGTAAAAGCCGCTCCTCTACAATCTTCAATTGGAAACACCTGGAGAGCAGGAGATATGCAGTACAAAGACTTAAACGGAGACGGAAAAATTGACAGAGGAAATGGTACATTGAGTAATCTTGGTGACTGGAAAATAATAGGTAACACTAGTCCAAGATATACATTTGGAATAAACACAGGCATCAGATATAAAAGCTTCGGTTTGTCTGCTTTCTTCCAAGGAATAGCCAAAATTCAATATCTGCCTAGCAATACTAACTACGGCTGGTTCTACCCTTTCCAATCGGAATATGTTGAGAAATTTCACTTAACTGACTCATGGAGCGAAACCAACAGAGACGCTTACTTTGGAGCTCCCGAACTTTTAGGAAAGAAAAACATTCAACCTCAAAGCCGTTACGTTCAAAACGCTTCTTATATCCGTCTTAAAAACGTAAACCTAAGTTATACGCTTCCTTTAAGCTTAGTTAATAGACTTAAATTAGAAAATATTCAAGTGTACGCCAATGGTGCCAATGTATGGGAATTTTCGAAAATTAGAAAACCTCTAGACCCTGAAACTATCAGGTCTGCAAATGTGGAATACCCTATGCAAAGGCTTTTAACATTCGGCTTAAATGTTTCATTTTAAATCACTTAGATAAAATTCAAAAAGAACTAAAATAATGAAAAAACATATATTAAAACTTTCAAGCCTAATCCTAACACTACTGTTAGTAAATACTGGCTGCGAAAAAGATTTTTTGGAAAGGTACCCATTAGATGAAATTTCGAACGAAACATTTTGGAATACCGAAGCCGATATGGCCGTTTATAACAATGGACTATATGCCATGACCATAAACAATGACAATGTACCCATTCTTCAAGGGCACTCTACAGGAAATAACATCCAAAGTATCTGGTTTCAGGATAATTTTAGTGACAACTTCGCTCCGGTTGGTGTAGGTTATATGCAACTCGTTAGGTCAGGTCTTCAAGTGGTTCCCACTACGGCGTCTTCACAAACTTTTGGATACAAAGGTTGGGACTTCATACGAGCAATAAACGTAGGACTAGAAAACTACCCGAAAACTAAAGTTACAGATGCCATCAGAAACAAATACATAGGAGAAGCTCGGTTGTTTCGTGGATGGTTTTATGCCGAAAAAGTCAGCAAATTTGGTGATGTGCCGTATTTAGACAAACCACTAAACATTGATTCTCCTGAGCTTTACAGCGGTCGTACACCAAGGTTAGAAGTAATGGACAAAGTACTAGAAGACCTAAATGCCGCAGTGGCTGGTTTACCGGCTAGTTGGGGAGACGGTGGAAATCCGGGTAGACTAAATCGTTGGGCTGCACTTTTAATCAAATCAAGAGTTTGTCTTTTTGAAGGTACATTTAGAAAATATCACGGACTTCCTAACCCAGAAAAATGGCTTACAGAAGCGGCTACTGCCTCAAAAGAGTTAATTGACAAAGGTCCATATTCGTTACATACTACAGGAAACCCAAATGCCGATTACAGCAATTTCCAAAGGTTGGCAGATTTTACTGGCAATAAAGAAGTAATGTACTGGAAAAAATATGCATCCGGTATTTTATTTAATAACGTAGAAAGAACGGTCCACAGAACCATTGGCGGAGCTACAAAAAGTTTCGTTGAAGACTATCTGTGCAAAGACGGACTTCCTATCTCGCTTTCTCCACTTTACAAAGGAGATAAAGTATTGGAGGATGTATTCGCAAATCGTGACCCGAGACTTCGTCAGACGATTTTGCTACCTGAAGATAACGCTACTTTGGTATTTGACGTAAACCGTACATACCCAAGAATTACCGGAATGGCAGGTGGAAATACTTCTACTACAGGCTACCACATTATTAAGTATTTCAACCCGAATATTGGACCAGGATTTAACACCGGAATAACGCCAGCCTTGGTGATGAGATTTGGTGAAGCTCTACTAAACTATGCCGAAGCACAAGCAGAACTTGGAAAAATTACGCAAACAGACTTAGATATTTCGATCAATAAACTAAGAACTAGAGTAGGTATGCCGCACATGAAACTAGATGCAATACCTGTAGATCCAAGATATGCCAACGAAGGAATATCGCCACTTTTGGTAGAAATAAGAAGAGAGAGAAGAATCGAATTGTTTGGTGAAGGCTTTAGATACAATGACCTTAAAAGATGGAAACAAGGAAAAAAACTTGCCCAGCCAACTTTAGGGATTCTGTTTGATGCAGCTGCAAAAGCAAAATATGTGGGTGCAAAAATTGAAACTTCGATAGACCCTGCAAGTGGTAAAACCTATATAGATGTGTATAAAGGAACCGATATTGCCAACCCAGTTTTTGACGAAAGTAAGCATTATTACTGGCCTATTCCACTGGGAAGTATCGCTCAAAACCCGAACATTAAGCAAAACCCAGGATGGTAAATTTTAGATAAAATATCTACAAGGATGAGTTTCTGAATAAAAAAGAAACTCATCCTTTAAATTCAAAAAAAACATTTTCAGCATATTTTTCATCAATTTAGCTACTAATTACCTGTACTTTTTCCAAATCATTTATTTAAACACTGTTTTCTAGTCAATTAAAACCAATAACTTAACTAGCAAATAAATTGTGAAACATTTATAACCATGAAGAAAATCGTTTTTATCGCTCTCTTACTTTTAACTTTTGCTCAACGGACACTCGCCCAACAAACCCAAAAGCCTAACATTATCTTCATACTTACAGACGATCAGCGTTGGGACGCACTGGGATATGCGGGAAACAAATATGTGCAAACCCCCGAAATGGACAACTTGGCTAGGCAAGGGGTTTATTTTAAAAATGCCGTGGTAACCACCCCTATTTGTGCTGCCAGTAGAGCTACTCTACTAAGTGGTATGCAAGAAAGAGCACATGGCTACAACTTTCAGACAGGAGCTATCAAAGAAGAATACATGCAGTATGCCTACCCCAAAGTACTCAAAGAAGGCGGTTATTACACAGCCTTTTTTGGAAAACTAGGCGTAAAATACGATAAAAAAGAAAACCTTTTTGACGAATACGATGATTATGATAGAAACAATAAATACAACGACCGCAGGGGGTATTTTTATAAAACTATAGGAAAAGACACCGTTCACTTAACCAGATATACAGGCCAGCAAGCACTCGATTTTTTAGAGAAATCTCCAAGTAAAAAACCATTTTGTTTGTCACTAAGCTTCAGTGCCCCTCATGCTCATGATAGTGCACCTGAGCAATATTTTTGGACACCCGAAACCGAGCACCAATTAGAAAACGTAACCATAGAAAAACCAGACATCTCAGACAATAAGTTTTTCGATATGCTACCCGAAATCGTAAAACAAGGTTTTAATAGACTAAGATGGACATGGAGATATGACACCCCCGAGAAATACCAACATAGCGTAAAAGGATACTACCGCATGATATCAGGGGTAGATCAGGAAATAGCTAAAATCAGAGCCAAATTGAAAGAAAAAGGCTTGGATAAAAACACCGTCATTATTGTAATGGGAGATAACGGGTACTTCCAAGGTGAAAGACAGTTAGCCGGTAAATGGCTAATGTACGATAACTCAATCAGAGTGCCTTTGATAGTTTTTGACCCAAGAGAAAATAAGCACTTAGACGTAAATCAACTCGCCCTCAATACAGACGTGCCGGCAACTATTGTAGACTTAGCAGGTTTAAAACAACCCGCTCAATGGCATGGAAAAAGCCTTATGCCAATAGTTAGCTCAAAATCGAGCGACTTACGTGACACAGTTCTAATTGAGCACTTGTGGGAGTTTAAAGACATACCACCTAGTGAAGGTATTAAGACCCTAGGCTGGAAATACTTTAGGTATATAAACGACAAAACGATCGAGGAGCTTTATGACCTCAATAAAGACCCAAAAGAAATAGACAACTTGGCTAAAAACCCAGCTTATGCAGCCAAGCTAAAAGAGTTAAGAGCGGCAACTGAAAGACTAATCAAGAAATATAAAGACCCATATTCGGGCGTAGCAACTGGCCTTACGGTAGAAACTATTAGACAACCCGCCAATGCTCAAATAAATGATGCAGAACCAGAATTTGGTTGGATTGTGCCTCAGTTGTTGGGTTTTCAGTCTGCCTATCAAATATTAGTTTCTTCCTCAAAAGAAAATGCCGACAACAACATTGGCGACATGTGGAATAGCGGGCAAATAAGAAGCAAAAAATCTGCTGACATAACCTATAAAGGAAAACCCCTTGCCCCAGGCAAACCGTACTATTGGAAGGTCCGTTTGTGGGATACCGTGAATCGTACTAGTGAATATTCTGAAATTCAGCAATTCAAAATCTCAGGAATAAAAGACTTGGTGTCTTCTACTAATATTTTTCAGGTAGAAAAAATAGCACCCAATGCTTCAAAAGTCTTACCAAATGGCAATCAGTTTTTTGATTTTGGGAAAGATGCATTCGGTACTTTGGAACTAAAATATACAGCAAAAAGAAATGAAAAAATAAAGGTATGGTTGGGCGAACAACTCGAAAACGGCCATATTAACAGAAAGCCAAGTGGCAATATCAGAGCCCAAGAGGTAGTGCTCGAAGCAAAAAAAGGAACGAACACGTATTTGTTACAACTTAAACCTGACGAAAGAAATACCAGGTCGATGGCCGTAGTGATGCCAGACTCTTTCCCAGTAATAATGCCATTTAGGTATTGTGAAATAGAAAACGCCAAACAGAGTATTTCTACCCAGGACATAAAACAAGTAGCTTACTTTAGCTATTTTGAATACGATCAAAGCTCGTTTAATAGCTCTGACACTATCCTTAACCAAGTGTGGGAATTGTGTAAATACACCATGAAAGCCAGTTCATTTTCGGGTTTATATTTAGATGGCGACCGTGAGCGAATTCCGTATGAGGCAGACGCTTACCTTAACCAACTGAGCCACTACAGCACAGACCGCGAATATATGATTGCCCGCAAAACCATCGAATACTTTATGGGTCACCCTACTTGGCCTACTGAGTGGCAGCTGCATGTGGCACTTATGTTTTACCAAGACTATATGTACACCGGCAATACCGAACTAATTGAGAAATATTATGAACAACTGAAATATAAAACCTTAATGGAGCTCCGTAGAGAAGACGGACTTATCAGTATTGCTTCAGAAAAAAACACAGCGGAGTTTATGCAAAACTTGGGCTTCACCGACCCCAAAACCAAACTCAGAGATATCGTTGATTGGCCTCCGGGAAAAAAATCACAAAATGGAGCAGAACTAAACCTCGGAATAGATGGAGAGCGAGATGGTTTTGAATTTATGCCAATAAACACCGTAGTAAACTGCTTTTTCTATAAAAACATGGAAATAATGGCAGAGTTTGCCAAAGTGCTAGGAAAAACAAAAGATGAGTCAATGTTTAAAAACTTGGCCTTCAATGTTAAAACAAGCATAAACGAAAAGCTTTTTGATGAAAAAAATCAACGTTATGTAGACGGAGAAGGCACAGATCATTCTTCGCTTCATGCAAACATGATGGCTCTTGCATTTGATATTTGTCCAGCAGATAAAAAAGCTAACGTAGTAAAATACATGAAGTCGCGTGGTATGGCTTGTAGCGTATATGGAGCTCAATATTTGTTGGAGGCCTTATATAATGGCAACGAACCTAACTATGCATTGCAACTCATGACTGCCACCCACGACCGCAGTTGGTGGAACATGATAGCGATTGGATCTACCATGACCCTGGAGGCTTGGGATAACAAATACAAACCAAACCTAGACTGGAACCACGCATGGGGTGCAGCACCAGCAAACATAGTGGCTCGAAACATGTGGGGCATTAAACCAAAAACACCCGGTGGCAGTATCATGAGCATTAAACCTCAACTCGGAACTTTGACAAACTGCAGCTTAACTACACCGACGATTCACGGAAACATAGTGGCGTCGTATGTAAAAGAAAGCCGCTTGAGACAAGTTTTTGAGATTACTATCCCTGCCAATGTTTCGGCTGAAATAGAATTAATGGCTTCGCCTGAAGACGAAGTGATATTAAACGGCAATAAAGCAAATATGAATTTCAGGAACCTCCGCCTTTCGCCAGGAAAAAATGTGATAGAACTAAACGTAAATACATTTTAAAAAAAATATTGATTGATATAGGTTGATTAATGCCCCTTACTTAAAAAGTCTACTCCCTTCGGGGAGCAGATTTGGGGATAACATTTTGTCCAAGAATTATTAAAAAAACGCTCATTTATCTACTTTTCTCCACAACTTTTCATAAAACTACCGACGCTATTTTTTTTCAAAGAATAAAACTGAAATAAAAAGTTTTTAAAACGTATTCAATCAAACCTTAACAAAAATGATGAAGACAATTGTACTTATCTTGCTTAGTTTCGTGGCGAGTGCCCAGCTGAGCACCTACGACCTCACGTGCGAGCACCTAACCAACCCCGTAGGTATTGACGTTAAAGAGCCAAGGTTGAGCTGGAAATTAAAATCTGACAAACGCAATACTTCACAAACAGCATATTTAATCGAAGTTTCTGAATCTACTGATTTTAACAAAAAATCAATCGTTTGGACATCAAAAAAAGTAAACTCAAGTGCCTCAATACTCCAAATGTATGCCGGGCCACTAAAAAGTAGAACGAGGTATTTTTGGCGAGTAAAAGTTTGGGATAACCAAGACCAAGAATCAGCTTGGAGTGCCACTTCTATTTTCGAAACTGGTTTTTTATCAAATACAGAATGGGTAGCAAAATGGATAGAGATACCGAATGACACCATGCGAATTTCGCCTACCATTTTGCTTAGAAAAGATTTTCCTATTAAGAAAAAAATAAAAGAAGCAAAAGCATACGTAACTGCTCACGGACTTTATGAACTTTATCTAAATGGCCAAAAAATAGGCGACCAAGTACTTACTCCAGGATGGACCAGTTATAACAAACGCCTGCAATACCAAGTATATAATGTTACGAACCATCTAAATCAGGGCAAAAATGCAGTTGGTGCTATGCTAGCAGACGGTTGGTACAGAGGTAACCTCGGATGGCAAAACAAATACGCTGTATATGGAAACCAAAGAGGCTTACTTTGTCAAATCCATGTGAAATACACCGACAATTCTGAAGAAATAATTACCTCAGATGCAGATTGGAAAGCTTCGCAAGCGGGCCCAATCAGAATGGCAGACATATACAATGGCGAAACATATGACGCTACCAAAACCATATCAGACTGGACCAAGCCAGCTTTTAACGATAGCAAATGGCACGCTGTGCATGTTGCAAATTATAAGAATGATGTATTGGTGGCCTCAATGGGTGCACCTATAAAACGTATCCAAGAGATTAAACCTATTCGAATTTTTAGAACTCCAAAAGGCACTTTAGTAGCAGATTTTGGTCAAAATATGGTAGGCTGGGTAAAGCTTAAAGTAAAAGGGCCAGCAGGAACAGTTATAAAAATGCAACATGCTGAAGTTTTAGATAAATACGGCGAATTTTATACGGCCAATCTTAGAACAGCTAAAGCCACCGCCACTTATATTATTGGTGAGAGCAATATGGAGGAAACTTACGAACCACGTTTTACTTTCTTTGGCTTTAGGTATTTTTCTATTGAAGGCCTTCCCGCAGGTACAGAACTTACGCCAGATAACTTAACAGCAGTAGTTGTTCATTCAGATTTTGAGGAAACTGGTGAATTCACATGTTCAAATCCTAAAATTAATCAGTTACAAAGTAATATTAGATGGGGTCAAAAAGGGAATTTTGTGGATGTTCCTACGGATTGCCCACAGCGTGACGAACGCCTAGGTTGGACGGGCGACGCCCAAGCCTTCGTAAGAACTGCCAGTTTTAATGCCGATGTGGCAGCCTTTTTTACCAAATGGCTGGCAGATGTAAAAGCAGACCAACGCCCAGGCGGCGAGGTGCCTTTTGTTGTTCCAGATGCCCTCAATCCACAAGGTTCGCTTACAGTACCTACCTCAGCAGGATGGGGAGATGTGGCCGTAATAGCACCCTGGACTATCTATGAAGTTTACGGAGACAAAAAACTCCTTGCCGAGCAATATGGAAGCATGAAAGCATGGGTAGAATATATCCGTTCAAAATCAGGAAACAACCTAATTTGGAAAAACGGAAGTGTATTTGGCGACTGGCTGTTTTATGTACCTGCATCGGGTTCTACTCGTGAAGCAGACGGCCATACCAATCAAAACTATATAGCTACTGCGTTTTTTGCCTATTCGACAAAACTTACCGCTCAAGCCGCTCAGGTTTTAGGAAAAACCGAAGACGCAAAAATGTACAACGAGCTTTTTGAACAAATAAAAATAAAGTTTAACAACGAATATGTAACGCTTTCTGGCCGTACCGCTTCTGACTCGCAGACTTCATATATTCTGGCTTTAATGTTTGACCTATTACCCGAAAACCAAAGACCCAAAGCTGTAGGATATTTAGTAGAAGATATAAAAGGGCGTAAAAACCACTTATCTACGGGCTTTTTGGGCACACCTTATATTACCAAAGTACTTTCAGACAACGGACAAACTGACGTGGCGTATGACCTTTTATTTCAAGAAACATACCCATCATGGTTATATCCTGTCAAAATGGGGGCCACCACTATTTGGGAGCGTTGGGACGGACAAAAACCTGACAGTACGTTTCAAACCACAGGTATGAACTCATTTAACCATTATGCATACGGAGCCATCGGAGACTGGATGTATCGTGTGGTGGCTGGAATAGAAATTGGCGAAGCAGGCTATAAACACATCCTGATTCAACCACACCCTACTACTAAATTAGACTTTGCTAAAGCCAGTTTCGAGTCTAGTTACGGGCAGATAGTTTCGCATTGGTCTCGCGAAGGCGGTAAAATGAAACTACAAGTAGAAGTACCAGCTAACACTACAGCTACCATAATGCTACCAGAGGCAAAGGTAAACCAAATCTCTGCCGATGGCCAGATAATGACGGAATCTGACATTTACAAAAACATAAAGGCAGAAAACAAATCGGTACACGTAGAAGTAGGATCTGGAAGTTATGTGTTTGAGTGGTAAGTAGTGAATTTAAATTAAAAAACTAATCTTGACAATGACATATATTAAACTTAATAAGTTTACTAATATAGCTTTAAGCTTAAATAACATAAACAAAAGCATTTGTTTTGTATTCTTTTTTTCTACAATGTTTTCTTTTGGTCAAAAAAAAACAATTCAAAAAGAAAGCTTCAAAAATCCCGAAAACAAATACAAACCTATGCCCTTTTGGCATATCAATGGTGAGTTAAGCAACGAAGGCATTGAAGAGCAAATGCGAGATGCCAAGCTAAAGGCAAATTTTGGAGGTGTTGCGGTATTACCCGTAACACGTACAAAGCCAGACTTTCTGAGCGAATCCTATTTCGAAAAGTATGACCATATCCTCAAAACTGCAAAAAAGTTAGACATGAACGTCATCATGTACGACGATGCTGATTTTCCTAGCGGAAATGCAGGTGGTATGCTTGAGGAAAAATTTCCCCAGGATATTAGAAAGAGTTTGGAGAAAAGAGAGTTTACAATGGCTGGATACCGAAATTTTAAAATGGTACTTCCAAACGAACCACTGATGGCTGCTGTGGCTATGAATACCGAAACACTAGAGCGAATCGACGTTTCACCTTATATCAAAGAAAAAATTCTTACCTGGAGAGTACCTGAGGGAAATTGGAAGTTAATGATTTTTACCTGTATACCAGCTACTTATCACAAAGGTGCTTACACTGTAGATTACCTCGACACTACTTCGGTAAAAAACCTCATGAGTTTGACTTTTGATGAGTACGAAAGGCGTTTTAAGCCTTATTTTCAGAATACCATACAGCTCACTTTTTTTGATGACGTCGGATTTTGGAGACACGAAAAAGCTTGGACACCTCACTTTAATGATGCTTTCCAAAAGCTAAATGGTTATGACCCTACAATTTATTATCCTGCACTTTGGTATGATATTGGACCAGAAACAGAGTCTGTTCGAATTGATTTTTTCAATACAAGAGCCGAGTTACTGGCAGAGGGTTACCCAAGGCTCGCGGCTGAGTGGGCAACCAAACAGGGGATAAAAAGCACAGGTCACCCTCCTGGAAATTATGCTGAGCAACCCGTAGATATGAACGGCGATATTTTTAAGTTTTACCGCCATTCACACATGCCATTGGCCGACCTTATCATTGGATATGGACACGGCAGAGATGGCTTCAAATTAATCAGTTCTGCCTCTAATTTTTATGACAAGCCCATTACTGCTACCGAAATTTACGGTGCTTTAAAAGAAAATACCGTAGACTCACTTATGCTTTACCGAGCCCTCATGGAAATTCAAGCACGAGGCATAAACTTTATTGTTCCTCACGGCATGTGGTATGACCCCACGACGGTAAATATTCCACCTTTGATTTCACCATATAGCAAAAAACTTAGTCCTGGCTTGGCAACATATAGCGAATATGCAGCTAGATCTTGCTTTATGCTTCAAGGCGGACGAAATATTAGTGAAATTGCCGTTTTGTATCCCATTAGCAGTTTGCAGGGTGATTTTCGTTTCGATGCCCCTGAAAACAAAAGAGGAGGAGCTTTCACCTACCCTGAAGCCGATTATCTCAAAATTAGCGAAATGCTAACCAATGAAATTCGGCAAGATTTCACTTTTGTACATCCTGAATTTTTAGCATCGGACAAATATCAAATTCAAGGAGAAAAATTACGACTAAGCAATACCGAAAACTTCCAAGATTACAAGCTTTTAATAATACCTGCTGGAAAAGTAATTTCGCTTGAAACACTCAAAAAAATAAAAGAGTTTTATGACAACGGAGGTAAAGTAATTGCAACAGGTTTACTGCCTTCTAAGTCAGCAGAGATAGGTAAAGACGGTGAAATTGTAGAAATCATTAACGAAATATTTGGTGAAAATGCAGCTAAAAACGCTTCAATGCAAACTAACCCCAAAGGCGGAAAAGCTATTTTTCTAAAAGCATTAAATCCCGAAGCTCTAACAAAAGCAATTAATGAATTACAAACGGACGCTGATATAATCTTCACAGAAAATATTAAACTTAAAAGCGAACTAGGAGTATTTTCATATGTGCACAAGCTAAAAGACGGCAAGGATATATTCTTTTTTGCTAATTCATCTGATGATGTAATATCTACTGAGATACTGATAAGAGGTAAGCTAAAATTAGAAAACTGGAATCCGCATAATGGCGATATATCAGAAATTAAAAGAATTAAGCATATAAAAAGAAATGGTATAGACTACACGCAATACGTATTGAAATTGAAACCTGTATGTGCTACTTTCTGGGTTAGCATATAAACCACAATAAAAAAGAATTATTCAACAATAAATATCTAAAAATTATGAATAGAAGAAACCTGATTAAACATGTGGCACTTTTAATGGGCGGAACCCTCTCTGCTCCTACCCTTTTTGCCATGGAAAACTTAGATAAAAAACTAGGTTTTGATTCTACTTTCTCGCTTAACAAAACCCAGAAAGCCATATTGGCAGAGGTGGCTGAAATGATTATCCCTCGCACTAAAACTGCTGGGGCAAAAGACGCTGGCGTGCCGGCATTTATAGAAATGATGATTAATGATTGCTATAAAGCCGCTGAAAAAAGAAACTTCACAAATGGCCTTGACGAACTAGATAAACTAGGCTTTTTGAAACAAAACCAAGCTCAGAAAACCGCCACCCTCAAAAAACTTGAGGCAGACACCAAAGAGTTGATGAAGAAAAAGAATGTCAAACAGACCAAAATGGGAGACAACGAAGACAAGGAACTAATGGATACTGATGGCAAAGGGATACCGTTTTGGAGACTAGTGAAAGAAATGACACTACTCGGATACTTCACCTCTGAAAAAGGAATCACCGAAAACTTTGACTACCACCAAGTACCCGGAAGGCTGGAAGTCATAAAAATCAAGCCTAGTCAAAAATCTTTTGCCTATTAAACCTTAAAAAATTTAGCTAATCATGAATTTAAATATAAAAGCCAAAGCAAATAATACATACGATGCCATCGTAGTGGGCTCAGGAATGACCGGCGGAATGGCAGCAAAAGAATTAACCGAAAAAGGACTAAAAGTACTGATGTTAGAACGAGGCAAAGAAGTGCCGCACGTGTCTGGCTATGACACTGCCATGGGGCAGCCTTGGGACTTTCAGCATAGAGGCAAAATCACCCTCCACTCAGCCGAAGAAATGTGGGCAAGTAGCCGTTTTCCTGCAGGAGCAGCAGAAGAAACCAAGACTTTTTTTACAAATGATAAAGAAAATCCTTTTATAGAAGAAAAACCATTTGACTGGATTAGGGCCTACCACACTGGAGGTAGAAGTATGCATTGGGGCAGACAGTCATACAGATGGAACGAGAAAGATTTTGAAGCAAACGCCAAAGATGGCATAGGCGTAGACTGGCCAATCAGATACAAAGACCTAGAAAGCTGGTATACACACGTAGAAAAATTTGTGGGAATAAGTGGTCAAAAAGAAGGACTAGACGTATTGCCTGATGGGCATTTTTTGCCGCCAATGCCGATGTATCGCCAGAAAACCAAAAAAATTATTATAAAAAAATGATGAAAGAAAAACTTAATCGACCGGTAACTATTGGTCGTGTAGCCAACCTTTCTCAACCCACCCAGGAACATACCGAACTAGGCCGTGGATCGTGCCAATACAGAAATAAATGCAGCCGCGGCTGTCCATATGGTGGCTATTACAGTTCTATGTCGGGCTCAATACCGGCCGCGATGCGTACCAACAACCTGACGATTTTACACGATAGTATTGCCTCTGAAATTATCTATGACGAAGCTAAGCAAAAGCCATTGGTGTAAGAATCATACATCAGAAAACGCACAAAACAGAAGAGTTTTTTGCTAAAATAATATTCTTAAATGCGGAGCCATGAACACCGCAGGGCTAATGCTAAATTCCAAATCGGCGAGATTTCAAAACGGTTTTGGAAACGACAGCGACCAAGTGGCCGCAACATTATGGATCATCACTTGGGTGTGGGAGCCAATGCCAGCATTGAGGGTTTTGAAGACGACTACATCTTCGGACAGCGACCAAATGCTCTTTATTCCGAGGTTTAGGAACTGGGGAAGCGACAGCCAAACTTCTTATATCCGTGGTTTTGGTTACCAAGGTGGAGCAAACAGAGCGGGCTGGAGCCGCGGCGTAGGGCAAACGGATTTGGAGCCACTTTTAAAGAAGACCTTACCCATCCTGGCAAATGGACGATTGGTTTTGGCGGCTTTGGAGAACGCTTCCTGACCCAAATAACCGCATGTATTTATCAAAAGATAAAAAAGATCAGTGGGGTATTCCGCAGATTGTATTGATGCCAATTTGGCCAAAACGAAATAGAGATGAGGAAAGACATGATGAATTCGGCCGTAGAAATGTTAGAAACTGCCGGATTTAAAAACGTGGTTGGGAACAACAGAAGCGATGTGCACTTGGGCCTTGGTATACACGAAATGGGAACAGCCAGAATGGGCCTCGACCAAAAACCTCGGTCTTAAACAAATATAACCAAGTACACGCCTGTAAAAACGTTTTCGTAACCGATGGAGCTGCCATGACCTCCATCTTCATGCGTAAATCCTCTATCACGTATATGGCCCTAAACCGCTCGAGCTGCAGATTATGCGGTATCTGAGTTGAAGAAAAACAACCTTTAAAAACCATTTTTTGAATAAATAAAAACTGTCAAACGGGTAAATAAAATAGAAAATAAATCATTAGATCGCCCTGCACTGTTTGAGCACTGTTAAATTCTTTTGGGAAGTATTTTTTATTAGAACCTTGACAATAAGAATTTTAATTGTGCGAGTTTGCAGGGTGCAGTTTTTTTTGCTCCGTTTTTTTGAAGGGTCCGGCCTCCCGGAAAAAATGGAGGCCCCGCTGGCAAGCGACCCAGTTAATGAAAGGGGGGTGTTTTTCAAAATGTTTAAAAAATGGCTTCAATGGTAGGTTTAAGGTATGTTTTCTTTAAAAATAAAAATATGCCCGTTTGACAGTAAATAAATAAAACCCAAGTTTAGATTTAAAATTAAATTTCAATGAAAAAAAGCAGCATTCTTGTACTTCTATTTCTTTTGACTTCTAACTTTTATTGGCTCAGACTCCCGTTTACAAAAAATCTGACGCACCTATAGAAAAGCGAGTGAATGACCTATTGTCTAAAATCGCTCGAAGAAAAGGTTTCACAAATGCGTATTTTTCATGCTAATTAGGAATCTCACTTACTGCCGATCACAAACTGGAATTGAGTGAAGATGTAAAAAAGAGACTAAAACTAGGTATTGGAGGCATAAAAAA